>NZ_RQPJ01000008.1 GCF_003957295.1 Arenibacter aquaticus | reverse complement strand
GCCACACCACCCCGAACCGCCCCAAGAACAAACGCTACATACCTTTATATACCTTATAAAACCCAAAAACAAAATGATTCCTATATATGTTATCGCCCCTTTACCTTGCCCTATTCCTTGGACTTATTGGGGTCTTTCCATATATTGGTTAGTGTAGCATAGTCGTAATCCAACACAGAAGGTTGTCTCTCCAAACTAAAATCGGCGAATGCCCTTTGCAATATATCCTCTATAAGGTAGTCCTCATGTACCAAATCTGGATGAAACTCCTCCTTAATACTAATGTTGAACATTTTAGCTGTAGTATTATACCAAAATGCGCGCCAGCCACTTCGCAGTTCCTTTACCAGGTCAAAGGCCGTTATACCGGTCTGCCTATAGATCAACTTTACCAAAATTTGACCTTCGGTACGGGTTAATTTTTTTAGTTCCTCCGAAAATTCATCTTCAATAAACCGCTGCACCTTTCTAGTAAACCTTCTTTTATGTGATTTTTTCTTAATATGCTCTAGACTATCGTTGAGCTCCACCAAACGCTCTGCTGCCAGTTTGGCATAAGGATACACCTTCCTGGTCTTCCTTCGTAAAATATAATATCTCAACTTATCGTTATAGGACGAGAACTTGAGCCTTCCAAATACATACACCTCATTTAAAGCTATAGAGCTTTGAAGAATGGAATCGCCCTCCATTCTCACATACTGCTTTGTAAGTGAGTCCAAAGTCTCCTCCGGAACCTGAGTCCATCCCCAAAATCCCATTATTGCACAAAGTATTGTTAACAGTCTCTTTTTCATGGAAGCATAAAATACAAAAGCCAGGCCAAAATTAAGGATAAAGAAAGAATGTTATTATTAATTAAAAGTGAATATTGTTAAGTTTGTATTCAAAATATATGTAAATGAGCACAAAGAAGATCCTTAACAAAAAATCTATCGATTTTTTAGAGAAATATTTAAACAATCCCTCCCCCACTGGCTACGAATGGGAAGGGCAAAAATTATGGATGGAGTATTTAAAGCCTTATGTAGATACTTTTATTACAGATACCTATGGTACCGCTGTAGGGGTCATAAATCCAGACGCTAAATATAAGGTGGTCATAGAAGGGCATTCCGACGAAATATCTTGGTATGTAAACTATATTACCGACAACGGTTTAATCTATGTAATCCGCAACGGGGGTAGTGATCATCAAATAGCCCCTTCCAAATGGGTAGACATCCACACTAAAAACGGCATTGTAAAGGGTGTATTTGGATGGCCGGCCATACACACAAGGGACAAATCCAAAGAGGAATCGCCCAAGCTGGACAATATTTTTATAGACGTTGGTGCCAAGGACAAGGCAGAAGTGGAAAAAATGGGGGTACACGTAGGCTGTGTCATCACCTATCCCGATACCTTTCAGATTTTGAACAAGGACAAATTTGTTTGTCGTGCCATAGACAATAGGGTTGGCGGTTTTATGATTGCAGAAGTTGCCAAACTACTCAAGGAAAATAAAAAATCCCTTCCTTTTGGGCTTTATATCACCAATTCCGTACAAGAAGAAATTGGATTAAAGGGTGCCGAAATGATCACCGAACGCATTAAGCCAAATATCGCCATTATCACTGATGTTTGTCATGACACCACAACGCCCATGATTGAAAAAAAGAAAGAGGGGCACACGGAAATTGGTGCAGGTCCGGTAATCTCCTATGCTCCGGCAGTACAAAACAAACTAAGGGAACGCATTATAGAAACTGCCGAAGCCAAAGAAATACCATTTCAGCGCATGGCCGCCTCCAGATTCACCGGTACGGATACCGATGCTTTTGCCTATAGCAATGGCGGAGTAGCTTCGGCTTTGATATCACTACCTCTTAGATATATGCACACTACCGTAGAAACGGTACATAGTGACGACGTGGAGAATGTAATTAGACTAATCTACGAAACCTTGCTGACAATCAAAGAAGGGGAAACCTTTAGTTATTTTGAATAATACACTATCAAATCCTCCCTTAGGGGAGGATTTTTTAATTACAGCAACTACTTAAAAAAAAGCTATATGGATGAATTAATAGACGTTTTGGATGCTCAAGGTAACTACACCGGAGAATCCATCATGAAGTCCGAAGCCCACAGGAAAGGAATCTACCACCCCAGTATACATGTATGGCTCTACACTAATAATGGGGAGATCCTTATACAACAGCGCGCCAAAGGCAAGGACACCCATCCGGGTTTGTGGGATGTTTCGGTGGCCGGACATATCGGTGCCGGTGAAGATATAACCTCCTCTGCCATTAGGGAGGTAGAAGAAGAAATTGGACTCACCGTGCTTCCCCAGGACTTACACAAAATAGGAGTGTTTGAGTACTCTTACCAACATAATGAGGAGTTGTTGGACCGGGAATTCCACCACACCTTTTTAAGCCAACTAAATGTAGCTGTCTCCGAACTGGTCATGCAGGAAGTGGAAGTGGACGATCTGGCATTAATATCAATAGCTACTTTTAAGGATGAACTAAAAAACAATGCCCAAACCAAAAAATACGTACCCTACGACCCGGAATATTACAACACCGTATTACAAGCAATAGAGAAACAACTATAGGCTTTTATAAAACTCCTCTGGCTTTTCAAGACTATAAGTTTCCTGCCCCCCTTTAAGCATGTCTTTCACCACAAAGGAATTATTGGCCAATTCCTGTTCCCCAATCAATATTACATAAGGAACATTACGATTATTGGCATATTTCATTTGCTTTTGCATCTTGGCACTGCTTGGATATACATCACATTTTATCCCTGCACTTCTCATCTTGGACACCAATTTCAGAGACGACAAGGCCTCTTTCTCCCCAAAATTCACACAAAGTACTTGCAGTGATCTATCAATAGCTTCGGGAAATAGATTTAATTCCTCCAAAACCAGATAGATCCGGTCCAGACCAAAAGAAATCCCCACTCCACTCACATCCTTAAGACCAAAGATACCGGTTAGATCATCATAACGGCCTCCGCCACCAATAGATCCCATGCTTACCCCATCTGGCGCAGCTACTTCAAATATAGCCCCAGTATAATAGTTTAATCCCCTGGCCAGGGTCACATCTATCTTTAAGGCGGCAGATTGCAATCCCATTTCCTCAAGGGTCTCAACAATAAACCTTAATTCCTCTACCCCTTTTTTACCATCAGAGGAAGATTGCAGCAACTTTTCCAAAACAGAAAGCTGATCCAAATTACTTCCACTAAGGGCAAACAATGGCGCTGCTTTTTCTATGGCGGCATCAGAAATGCCTTTGGCCCTCATTTCCTTGGAAACCCCTTCTATCCCAATTTTATCCAGTTTATCCAAAGCAACAGTAAAGTCAATCAGCTTATCCCTTTCGCCAATTACCTCTGCAATCCCTGCCAATATTTTTCTATTGTTCAGCTTTATACTTACTCCGTCCAACTTTAGATCTGTAAAAACAGCATCATACAACTGCACCAATTCTACCTCTTGTAACAGGGAATTGGAGCCCACAACATCTGCATCGCACTGGAAAAATTCCCGAAAACGACCTTTTTGCGGCCTATCTGCCCGCCACACCGGTTGTATTTGATATCGTTTAAAAGGAAATTGGATGTCATTTTGGTGCATCACCACATACCGCGCAAAGGGCACCGTTAGGTCATAACGAAGAGCCTTCTCCGAAATCTTTGGAGTCATGGCAGTAGAATTCTTACTGGCATACAATTCCATATCTACTTTCCTTAAATAGTCACCGCTATTCAAAATCTTAAAAATCAGTCGGTCTCCTTCATCCCCATACTTTCCCATAAGGGTTTCAGAGTTTTCAAAAGAAGGGGTTTCTATAGGTTGAAAGCCATAGGTTTGAAAATGCTTTTTAACCACATCAAAAATATAGTTTCTCTTGTTTACCTCTGATGGGGAAAAATCCCTGGTGCCTTTTGGTATGGATGGTTTTTGTGCCATTTTTTTATTCTGTTATAATTTATTATAGACTACGGGCTGCCCTGTACAGGGCATTGCTAAATTAACCTATTAGTTCTTCGAACCATTTGTAAAGGTTGCCTTTGGTTATAACCGCACCTTGCTTTATTAAATTGAACTTATCCATGTTCTTGTTGTCGGAATACGCTTTTGAAGCAGTAAGATACTCCACAAAATCGGATTGGTAATTTTTCTTGAACCAGGCAAAACCTTCCTTGGTTCTGAGGTCTATGTCCGGATTCATCACTTTTACCGAAATGAGCTTCATTTCCTTTTCCTGTAAATGAAATAAATGCATGTGCTGGGCCGATACATTTTCCAAGAACTCCACCTTGGTCAATACCCCTTCCCAAATTAGATCACTAAAAATGTCGAGCTCCTCCTCGGCCACCTCTGGCTTTTCTTTTTTTAGTTGTTCCCATTCTTCGGCCGTAATGGATTGTGTGGCCAAAAAATTAATAAACTCCTGATGTAATTCTTCTAGTTGTTGCCTAGTTAGTCTTGTGTATTTCATTTCTATGCTTATTGTGTTGCCAAGTACATTTATCTTAAATAACAATACCGTAACCCAAAACTTGGAACGAACTGCAAAAATAAAAAGGCTACGCGATTTGCACAGCCTTTTAAAACTTTAATTACAATTTATTTAAAATATATAGCGCAAGCCTAGTTGTGCTTGCCACCTAGACAACAAACTGGCATCATAACCATAGGTTTTACTAAGGCCTGGATCAAAAGTATAGGTAGGGATACTGGTATCGGCATCCACACTTACCCCAATAGGGCTAATATTATTGGGTTGTTGGATAACTCCCCATTCTGAATTGATCATGTTTCCAATATTCAACACATCCACACTAAATTGTATGGTATTGGTCTTGTTACCGGCTACCTTAAAATTATAATCCTGCAAGAGTTTTAAATCCCAACGGCCCCTCCATGGAGCTATAGCACCGTAACGCTCCATATATTCCCCCCTGTGATCACTTAAATAATCATCCTGTCTTATGTAAGCTTCAAAAGCCTGTGCCTGACCAGCTCCCGAAAACTGCATCTGTTCCACTTCAGCACTGGTAGGGATATACAACAAATCATTGTTCTGAGCAGAGCTATCTCCATTAATATTCCCTGCATAGGTATAGTTATACCTCCCGCCCTGGGCATATTCAAAAAAGGTAGAGACCGTTGTAGCCCAAGTATCACCGCCATAACGGAACTGTTTGGAGGCCACTCCTATAAAACGATGGGTATCCCCGTATTTGGAATAGGCCAGTACATCCTTATTGGCATTTCCTAAATTAGGATTAAAATCGAAGGCATCTCCAGTGATCTCCGCCTCTATAGAATTTACATCCTTTGCATTGAGATAACTATAGGCCAAGCTGGTGTATAATCCATTGGAAAAGGTTTTTTGACCTTTAAGCGAGACATTCCAAACCCTACCTTTGTCCGAATTGGTAAACACATAGGCATTGTTACCCCTATCCCCATCAAGGTATATAGGTCTATTGTCTCCAGGGGCATTTAGGGTTCCCGAAGGATTTCTCATTCCCCAGTTCTGCACATGGGCCGCATTTATATCTTTAGTATACGACACATCAAGGGTTCCTACAATTCCGTTTTCAAACCGCTTGTCCAGCCCTAAATTGGTCCTCCATACCTGAGGGAACTTAAAATCAGGATCCACAATTTGAAAAAATCCGTCATCGGCACCGCTGACCTGATTTCCAATCCAAACAAAAGGCAATCTGCCTGTAAACACTCCCGTACCTCCCCTAAGCTGGGTAGCCGTTTCTCCGCTTACCTCCCAATTAAATCCCAGCCTTGGTGAAATTAACCAATCATTGGTGGGCATTTTGGTAGAATTTAAAAACACCTCCTCATTACTATTGGGGTTAAAATAGGAGATGGTGTTATCCCTTGTAGCACCGTTATCGGTATCTATGAATTTCTGTATAAGATCCCCGGTATTAAAGTACAATGGCTTATCGAAGCGTATGCCGTAGGTAAGTTTAAAATTTTCTAAGGCATTCCATTCATCTTGTACATAAAATGCCAACTGACCTACATTAAGTTCCGAAAGCTTCCAACCACCATCATTTCCGGTTCCGGCAGCATTTCTGGAATTAAATTCATTTTGGGTAGCTGCTAGGTATTGATCCACCACTCCTCCCGGCTCTGCATTGTCCAAAAACTCCTGAACACTTGGATACGGACTAAACAATCCGTAATAGGGGAATATCCCAAAGTTGAAGGATTCGTAATTAGTAAGGTTGAAGGAATTTTTGAACATAAATTTTTCAAAGGAAAACCCTACTGTATAGGTATGGTTACCTTTAAAAAAATTAAGATTGTTGGTCAACTGTATCACCTTTTGGTCTAAGCTGTTATTTATAGAAAAAGGCTCGTGCCCTGCTATGATATAATTAGACCCATTGCCATCCTGTATTGCGATAATAGGAGCGGGTGAGGAAAAAGGGTTTCTAAAGTCGTCAAAATAGGAATAGCCCAACTGTAACTTATTGGTAGCCTCGTCGGACAGATTCGAATTCAACTCCAGCTGAAAGGATTGCAAGCGATTATTTATCTCATAGCCCGAATTTTGAAATTGCAAGGTCGAGAAATTAGGGCCTCTAGCGGCAATAGCAGTAGGATGTGCCGGTTTTTCCTTAGAAGCATCCAAGAAATTATATATTAAGGCCAATCTATTGCTATCATTCATGTTCCAATCCAATTTAAAAATTCCTTTGGTAGATTTGGCCCCAAAAGTAAATCCCTCGTAGCTACCTGTGTCATATCCCAATGTAGCCAAGGCAGATTGTACGGCAATGAGGTCACTTTCCAATACCCGAGATTCATTAATGGCTCCCGAATTGGTATTGGGAATCCAACCATTGGTTCCCAAGTCATCCCTTTCATCCTTTTCAAAATTGGCAAAAAAGAATAGCTTGTTCTTTATAATAGGCCCACCAATACTAAAACCGTACTGATTTTGTTTTAAATCGGGTTTCACAACATCTTCCCCCTTTACTTTGCCTCCGGTCAGGTCCTGATTTCTAAAAAAACCGTAGACGGTACCGTGAAACTCGTTGGTTCCACTTTTGGTCACGGCATTTACAGAAGCCCCGGTAAAACCAGATTGCGTTACATCATAGGGGGCCGTAGATACCTGTATCTGATCTATGGCATCCAAGGAAATAGGCTGTGCATCGGTCTGTCCGCCAGGTGTTGGGGCATCCAAGCCAAAGGGATTGTTAAAAATAGCCCCATCCAGGGAAAAGTTATTGTATTGATCATTACGTCCGCCAAAAGAATTGCCACTGGCAGTAGGTTCCAACCGGGTAAAATCCGATGCCGATCTAGAAATTGTAGGAAGGCGGGTCAACTCCCTGCTCCCAACACTGGTCTCTGCACCCGTCCTATCACTGCCAAAAGTACCACCGCCACGTTCGGACACCACAACCACCTCATCCAGCGCCTGGTTATCGGGGACTAATTTCACGTCAATATTCTGCGTTTTGCCCAGGGTTAAAAAAACATTGCTATCAGTCCAACTTTTAAAGCCAATATAGGATATGATTAACTCATAAGGACCACCTACTCTAAGGTTCAACAGGTTAAACCTACCATCTTCATTGGTGATAGCTCCATATTTGGTTCCGGTAGGGGTATGAACGGCAACCACATTGGCCCCCAATAAGGGAACATCCAAATCATCCAATACCATTCCCCTGATATTGGAAGTGGTTACTTGACCAAAAAGGGCATGCCCAGAGCAAAATAACAATAGGATTAGAAGTAGCTTTTTCATAAGACCTTTAATTTTTAAGTTAATAAAGTAGTTAGCCCTATAAAAATAGCACAAAAAAAGGCCACATTTCTGTGGCCTTTAAAATAAATATGTAATAGCTATTAACCTTTAGCTTCTGCAACTACCTCAAATGGGAAATCAAAAACTACATCTCTGTGCAATCTAATTTGCGCATTATAAGGGCCTGTTCTTTTTACAGCACCACCCTGAATAGAGATATATTTTTTATCCACGGATTGTCCGGCTTTTTCCAAAGCATCGGCCAAATCTATATTGGTAATTGATCCAAATAATTTGTCACCAGCCCCAGCTTTTGCTGCTATCTTGATTTCCAATTGTTTAATGGCCTCAGCTGTTTTACTAGCCGCATCAACAATTTTCTTCTCTTTATGAGCTCTTTGCTTTAGGTTTTCTGCCAAGACTTTTTTGGCTGAAGGTGTTGCCAAAGTGGCCAATCCACGAGGGATCAGGTAATTTCTACCAAAGCCGTTCTTTACATTCACCAAATCATCTTTAAAACCTAAGTTCTGTACGTCTTCCTTTAATATAAGTTCCATCGTCCGTTTCTTTTTATTTTAATAAATCGCCAACATAGGGCATTAAAGCTATATGACGTGCTCTTTTTACGGCTACAGCCACTTTTCGCTGATATTTCAAGGAAGTACCTGTAAGTCTTCTTGGAAGCAATTTACCTTGCTCATTTACCAATTTCATTAAAAAATCAGGATCTTTATAATCTACATATTTAATACCTGATTTTTTGAAACGACAATATTTCTTTTGAGTATTGGTCTCAATGTTAAGTGGGGTTAGATATCTAATTTCCCCATCTTTTTTACCTTTAGCTTGTTGTTCTATTGATGCCATAATCCTTACGCTTTAGCTTTTAACTTTGTTCTTCTTCTTTCTGCCCATGAAACGGCGTGCTTGTCTAATTTTACAGTTAGAAAACGCATAACTCGTTCGTCCCTTCTGAATTCCAATTCATAAGGGGCCACAACGTCGCCCTCAGCTGTAAACTCGAACAAATGGTAAAAACCACTCTTCTTGTGTTGGATAGGATAGGCCAATTTCTTAAGCCCCCAGTTTTCTTTGGCTACCATTTTGGCACCTTTGTTAATTAAGAAATCCTCAAATTTCTTAACTGTTTCCTCTATCTGGGTGTCAGATAGAACGGGATTTAAAATGAAAACAGTTTCGTAATTGCTCATATATTTAAATTTTTTAAGTCCGCAAAAGTAATTATTTTTTATTCCACTCACAAGAAAATGAAAAAATCTTCGTTATATCTTAAACAAACATAAACAGAACTTAACCAAAAACAATTAAACCTATGCTCATTGCCATTTACACAACAATTACTGCAGTGTTTACAACTTTTATTGTAAATCAGGGTGGTTTTTAAGTACTTTGTCAATGATTTAACCCCACAAATCAACCATTTATGAAATTAAGAAGCATTATCGTGGACGACTCGTCCATGCAGCGGATGGCGGTTGCCAAACTGGTGAATAACCATCCGAATTTGGCTTTGGTAGCTGAGTACAGCAATGCCATAGAAGCTAAGAACGGCATTAAAAACAATGAAATCGATTTAATTTTCCTAGATGTTGAGATGCCAATTATCACTGGGTTCGACCTCTTGGAGTCCCTAGATAACAGCCCTCAGGTGATTTTGATCACTGGTAAACCCGATTATGCATTGAAAGCTTTTGACTACGATGTGACGGATTACCTACACAAACCTATAACCTTGTCCCGTTTTGACGCTTCTGTAAAAAGAGCCGTTGCAAAATACGAGCAATTAAACAAGGTAACGGAAGATGAAGAACACATATTTGTTAAGAGTAATTTAAAGAAAAGAAAGGTTATTCTAAACGAAATCAAATGGATAGAAGCTTTGGGCGACTATATAAAATTAGTTACCGATGAAGCCAATATCGTAATTTTATCAACAATGAAATCTTTCGAAAAGCAGTTGCCGGAAGATAAGTTTTTAAGGATTCACAAATCATATATTGTGAATTTAGAAAAGGTAGAGAAGTTTAACAGTAAAAATGTAGAAGTTAGCGGAAGACAAATACCTCTAAGTAGAAACAAGAAAACCGAATTAGCTGAGGCTTTAAATAATTTTTAATTATATGTGATCTACATTGTAGATTACCCTAACGCCTCTGTAATACGAAATAGCATTAAAGGATTTTTCAATTCTTTTAATGCTATTTTTTGTTTTAACCAAAGAACGATTGTCCCCTATCTTCAGGATAATATTCTTTATATATTGATTTCTGATTCTGGCTACCGGAGGATACTCTGGCCCTAAGACATTCTTATCAAAAACATTTTTCAAGGATTTGGCAAACCATTCCGCGGCCTCGTTCAATTTGTTATAGTCTTTGTGCTTGAAGGTAATTTTAATGATCCGGTTTGCAGGTGGATAGTTAAACTGTTCCCTTTCATATAGCTGTTCCTTGAACATTTCCACATACTCATTGGTAGTCACCTGTTGCAATATCCTGTGGTTGGGGTTATAGCTTTGTATAATAACCTTTCCCCTTTTTTTGGTTCTCCCCGCCCTACCCGCCACTTGGGTAAGCAACTGAAAGCTTCTCTCGTGAGCCCTATAGTCGGGGAAATTTAACAAGGAATCCGCATTCATGATCCCAACCAGGTTGACATTTCTAAAATCCAAACCTTTGGTCAACATCTGTGTTCCCACCAAAATATCAAATTCCTGCTGTTCAAAGGCCGATATAATTTTTTCGTACCCGTGTTTGCCCCTAGTGGTATCAAGATCCATTCTACCCACATTGGCTTTGGGAAAAAGGGTTTGCAATTCCTGTTCCACCTGTTCTGTACCAAACCCTTTGGTATCAAGGGTGGTACTTCCACAAGCCTGACAACTGGTCTGTAGTGCAATGTGGTAACTACAGTAATGACATCGCAATTGTTTTCTATGCCTATGATAGGTTAAACTCACATCACAATTGGGACATTGAGGGGCGTGCCCACAAGTAGTACATTCCAATATGGGAGCAAAGCCCCTGCGATTTTGAAAAAGAATAACCTGTTCACCATTGTCCAAGGTCTCGGCAATTTCCTCCATTAGCCTTTCCGAGAAATGCCCCTTCATCCTTTTTTTTCTGGATTGCTCCTTAATATCCACCAGCTCCATATCCGGCATAAGCACATTTCCATATCGCCGTTCTATTTTGGCATACCCATATTTGCCTATCTTCACATTGTACAGGCTTTCTATACTTGGGGTGGCAGATCCCAACAAAATGTTACTCCCATGCAGGTTTCCCAAAACAATGGCCGCATCCCTGGCATGATATCGTGGAGCAGGATCATATTGCTTAAATGAGCTTTCGTGCTCTTCATCTACAATTACCAATCCCAAATCTTTAAAAGGAAGAAATAGGGCCGAACGGGCCCCAATTACAATCTGTGCCTTTGCCTTATCCTGTAATACATTGTTCCACACCTCTACCCTTTCCTGTACATTGTATTTGGAATGATATACGGCCACTTTCTCTCCAAAATAAGCCTGTAGCCTAGCAATCAATTGGGTGGTAAGGGCTATTTCCGGCAATAAATACAAGGCTTGTTGACCTTTATTAATATATTCCTCAATCAACTTAACATACACCTCGGTCTTGCCTGAAGAGGTTACCCCGTGCAACAACGTAACCTTATCCTCCTGAAAAGATGCTTTTATGCGTGTAAGAGCGTCCTGTTGGTATTCATTGAGAGATTTTAATTGTTCATTTTCCTGAGCCCCCTCGTAGACCACCCTATCGGTACGGATAAAATGTTCTTCCAATATTCCCTTGTCCAATAAAGCCTTTACCACGGCAGACGAACTATTGCTGACCTTCTCCAATTCCTTTACTTTTACAGGCTTCTTTGTCTGTGCCTGCAACTGGAACAGGGAAAGTACAACCTGACTCTGTTTGGGAGCCCTCGTCAGGGAATTTAATAGAGCCTCCAAGCTTTCTTCTGTCCTATAGTCTTTTCCCAATTGAACGTACCGTATCAATTTGGGTTTGTATTGCTCAAAGACTTCTTCTTTTAAAAAAACAATGTTTTTTTGAATAAGTCGGTTCAACACCGGAATGATATTTTTTTTATCAAGGATCTCACTTATTTCCTGAACCCGTAAAATTGATTGATGCTGTAAAGCTTCAAACACCATAAACTCGTCATCCAAAAGATCATTTTCTTCTACAATGGCCTTTTCGTTCCTAACGATCAATGTTTCACTTTCCAACAATAGTGCACTGGGTACTGCAGAGCGAAATACTTCCCCTATAGAACACATATAATATTGTGACAACCATTCCCAAAACTTCAATTGTACACGGGTTACCAAGGGATGGTCATCCAAAATCTGATCAATATCCTTAGCCTCGTATACGCTAGGATCGGTAGTGTGTATATCATGAACGAGGGCCGTGTATATTTTTGATTTCCCAAAAGGAACTGCCACCCGCATCCCGGGCCTAATAATGTTTACCGCGGCCTCATTTATCCTATACGTAAATAATTTTTCTATAGGAATTGGTAAAATAACATTGATAAAGTACTGCATATTTCCTTAACTCCTATCCTTCAACCCTGAGCCAGGTTTGGGTACGGTATATAAATGCCAAATACCCCCTTACCTTTAGCTCGTCCGGATTTTCGGGATTTAGCCATATTTTACACCTAAATGTCATAGCCTGTTCCGGATCAAAAAGTGTCTTCCCTTTCCATTCGCCATTACCTACGGGCTTTACCTCTTCTATTATTTTCATTCCTACTATGGGCTTATTCTTTCGCTCCCCATTACACTTGGCACATACGGCGTCTTCCCGGCCTTCCTCCAAAATCTCCACTACATGACCATACATTAACCCATCTTCTTCGTAAATTTTTATTATAGCCTTGGGGTTCCCTGTCCTATCGTCTATTGTTTTCCATTTCCCAAATACGCTTTGCCCATGGAAGGACATAGAAAAAAGCATAAAAACTACGTATACTACCAACTTATTCACTTTCATCATGTTTTTTATATTTTTTTCTCAATGAATTTAATGAGGCATTCAGTTCAAACCCCAACAGCAATATATTGGAATTTAACCAAATAAAGACCAATAAAATCAACAATCCACCCAAAGCCCCATATAATTCGTTATATCGGGCAAATTTTTCAACATACACCCCAAATAAATAGGACGTAAGAATAAAAAGTAAGGTGGTCATTAAGGCTCCTGCAGAAAAAAACTTGGCCTGCTTCCCCTCTTTGGTCCCAAAATAATATAAAATTGCCGTAATGAAGTAAGCCAACATCCCCAAGAACATAAATTTGCCCCACTGTACCAGAATATAATCGCTTTCATCTACCTGAATTTCTCTTCCCCTATGGGTAATTTCATGTAGTCCCATAAGTACATATGCTTCAAAATAGACAAATACCACCGCCCCCAATAGAAGTAAAATAGATAGCATCAACCCAACAACCAAAGCGTAAAGATATTGTCTAACAATGCTTCGGTTTAGGCTCACGTGATATGAATTTTCGAACCCTCCAAAAATAGCGTTTACCCCATTGGCCATTAAAAAAATGGAGGTTATAAAGGCTATCGCCGAAGATAACACATCTCCCCTTTCCTGTTCACTGATCTGCAGATAAATCTCACCAAAATATTCGCCGGTGGCCCTAGGCAAAAAGGCCTCCAAAAAGTTTAAAAAATCGGCATCAAAATTAGAGTTCCCCACAGAAACATATGGAATAATAAAGGGAATTAAGGTCACTAAAAAAATAAGCAGGGGAAAAAGGGCCAAAAACAAACTAAAGGATATGGCACTAGCCCTTGTAGAAAGTGCGCCTTTCACAATTCCCATTACGTACATCTCTACAAGGTCATAGAAAGATAGCCCTTCAAAAGCGGGCAGCTTAATCCTTTTCAACAGACCTACTATCCAATTAAGAATGGGAACCTTATTTAGTTTCTCTTCTATTTCACGAGACATCTAAACCGCTTTTAGACTAAGATCCATATTATAAATGGAATGGGTCAAAGCCCCGGAAGAAATAAAATTGACCCCACATTCCGCATACTTTCTAATGGTTTCTTCATTAATTCCACCAGAGGATTCGGTTAAACATCTATCCCCAATTAATTTAACCGCTTTACGGGTATCCTCAAAACTAAAGTTGTCCAATAGAATTCTATAAATACCATCCGACTTTAAAATAGTCTTTACCTCCTCTAGATTTCTGGCCTCAACAATTATCTTTAAATCCAGACTATTTTCTTCAAGGTAATTTTGGGTTTTTTCAATAGCTTTGGTAATACCCCCGGCAAAATCTATATGGTTATCTTTTAGCATAACCATGTCATACAAGGCAAACCTATGGTTTTCTCCCCCTCCTATTTTAACGGCCCATTTCTCCAAAGCACGTATTCCCGGTGTAGTCTTTCGGGTATCCAGTATTTTTGTTTGTGTGCCTTCCAAAAGTTTTACAAAATAGTTGGTCTTGGTAGCAATGGCGCTCATTCTTTGCATTCCGTTCAATACCAATCTCTCTGCCTTTAAAATACTTTGCGAACTTCCGCTAACATGAAAGGCCACATCACCAAATTCCACGGGTTCCCCGTCCTTTATAAAAGTTTCTATTTCCAATTCACCGTCCACATACTCAAAAACCTTCTTGGCAAAACCTATCCCCGCAATGATACCCTTGTCCTTTACCAAAAGTTTGGCCCTACCCACAGCTGTATCCGGTATACAGGCCAGTGAACTGTGATCACCATCACCTACATCTTCGCGTATAGCATTCTTAATAATTAAATCCAGTTCTGCTTTAAATTGTTCTTCTGAGATCATGCAATATTTTTTCCCTGCTAATTTAGTAAAATGTTTCCCTAATTCCTCCAACAGTGTGGCTTTGCTTAGGACTGTGGCAAAATTAGATGCTCTAGCACCTGGTAATGACCTCCTTTACTCCCTCATATCACCCACAGCAGCAGTAATCGCCTTTTGGAATTTAGGATTTGCGCATTACATTTGCCCCATGACTATAAAACTGTTAGTATTGGGAAAGACCGATAGTGCCCAATTGATCCAATTGATCAATGAATATCAGAATAGACTTAGGCACTACATTAAATTTGAGCTGGAAATAATCCCGGATATAAAAAACACCAAAAACCTTTCTGAAAAACAACAAAAGGATAAGGAAGGCGAGGCCATCTTAAGCAAACTCAACAATACCGACATTTTAGTTCTATTGGACGAAAAGGGAAAACAAAAAACCTCTGTAGAATTCTCCGAATACCTTCAAAAACATATGAATTCTGGCATCAAACAATTGGTTTTTGCCATTGGTGGGCCTTACGGTTTTAGTGATGCCGTATACCAAAAAAGTATCGGTAAGATCAGCCTGTCCAAAATGACCTTTTCCCATCAAATGGTGCGACTCTTCATGGTAGAGCAATTGTACCGGGCCTTTACCATTTTAAGGAATGAACCCTATCACCATCGGTAGTCCTATTAACCTTTTCGGTGAAGATGATTTAGCCTCACCAAAGACCGAGATCTATAACAACACTTCAGTTTAGTTTTTGTACCGATTCTGACATCGTACCAGTAGACTATAAGAAACGAATTATCAACAATCACACTGCTACTGTATGTAAACTAATATATTCTAACAATAATATGCTAAAAACCAATAGCTCTGCTTATGTGTTTGGAAAGTTCTGTCTATTATTAAATAAATTAAATTCTCTTCTTCTCTAATTCATGGTCATAAGATAGTAGTCTCTTACGGGAGCATTTAATTGTTGCGACGCCAAAGCTCGTAACAACCATACCTTGGCACCAATGCCTTTTGCCCTTTCATAATCGGTCTGCAGCAAATAATCGGCCAACTGTAATTCTCAGTGATCATTACGCTCCTCATAGGCTTTATTCAGCTCTTCAAAAACCTTATTTTTACCCCTGCCAATGTTATAATGTTTTTTGCTTCTTGTGAGGACGTTAACGGGTAAAGATTTGTTGGATTATCATCATACCAACCTACATAATACAAATATATAGAACGGACTCCCCAAGGTACTGAGCCATAAAACTCCTGTAAATTTGGTTGATTGGCCAATGACTCTGATAGTTTAACACTGTCTACTGTTTGTTGTAAAGTATACCCCTTGTTCATGGCGTTTATTGTTTGGGAGTAAACACTTAGAATGGCAGACGCAGAATTTTTTAAATTTTGATTAACAACTAATTTTCCGGAAAGTGGACGTGTGGGTAAAAATAGGCCGCTACAGGTTTATTGCTTACTTTACGGAACTATTCGACAACCTTTTCCGCAGCTCTTAAAGAGCGAAGAGCATCAATGATCACCACTCCCTGCTCACCTTGCGCCATTGAGGCATTGGAACCATCATAACACACGGCTATATACACCTTTTTTTCCAATTTGATAATCTCCGGTGTAAATTCGGCATTTTGACCTTTTAATTTGATGATGTTAGGGTGTTCTGTTCCTTATCCAAGATCTTGCTCTTGAAATGTGTTTTGTTCTGTTGAATTTTGACAAGACTGTAAACATATAATTCCCAAAATGAGCAGGCTGAATATCACAAATTTGCGAACTACAATAGATGGGGCCACTATTGCTTGATTCTTTTCTAGTTTTATTTTCTATAAATTTTTTATTGCTTTGATCATTTCAAAGGCTGTTTTATGCTGTCTTCCTGTTGCTTTTTCAAAATCGGAACTTACATCATTAAGGCCAATTTTTATCCCTTCGTAAATACCGGCTATTATAGTTCCGATAAAATCGCCTAAGGCTTCTTTTCTTTCATTCTCATAAGCCTCCACAGAAATAGGATTATAGGTCAGATTTGTATGATATACCTGATTAATAATTTCCGCTAATTCGGCCTGGGTAATGGCCTCGCCCACAAGGTTATAAACTTGGCCATTATGCTTTGTATTGAGAAGCATTTGCGCATAGGCGCAACCCAATTCTTCCCTACTGGTATAGGCACATCTCCCATCTGCAGCACAATTTCTAATCTCGCCTTCTTTTACATAGTTGTTAATATACTCAAGGTCTGGCTCTATATATATTCCATTTCTACCGATCACCCATTCCAACCCAGAGGCCCGGACATCTTTTTCGGTCGCTCGATTACTTTGTACCACGGGGCTGAATGCGGTTTTGTTTTCGTCACCTACAATACTAGTGTAGACAATTTTTTGTACTCCATTCTGTTTTGCCGCTCCAATGACATTTCTATGTTGCTGTATTCTTTTTTGGGGATGGTCCATACCGGAAACCAGAAGAACAGCATCAACACCTTGCAAAGCTTTATCAAAATCCTGCCGATTATTGTAGTCCCCCTTTCTAATTTCAACATCTAGATGTTTTGCCTTTTGAGGTGTACGTGCTATACCTATTACATTCTCTTTCCCGATTTCCTTTTTTAGCTGTTTTACAATTGCTGTCCCTAATTGTCCACTTGCCGATGTTACCGCAATTTTCATATTATTTTAATTTAATGAACCTTATTACTAAGCCATACTAGTTCTTATGTTTGCCTTAAATGTTATCAATTTTTGTTTGATAAAAGGTATTCCAATAATTTGTCCCAAACCTACTATTATTGCATTCAACAAGTCATAATATCCCTTTTTATGCTTAACTGTAAAGAGCGAAATGGTAAATTTAATATACCAATTATTCAACCATTTTCAGATGGTCGATAATCCCACTTTTAAACACAGTTTTCAAGGTTCTTTCTGGCTTGTTTTCGTATCCGACTATAATAGAACCATGCACAAGCATTTTTTCAAAATCAAAAACAAGGGTTAGATAATCCTTTTTATCTGTTTCGTGCCAGTTGATTAAATATAGATTACTGCCAATCTTACGCGAATGATAAACAATATCCTTATTTCCATTTCCTGTTGCCCGTCCGGCCACCCATTCATATTTAGCTTTGCCATTGTAAAACTCCATATGTATGGCCGTACCATCCTGATATTGGAAATTTAATGAGTAACCATCCAAAAAATGTTCGGGCTGTCCAAACTGAAACTTATTTTCTTCGTTTGTTTTGTTTTGAGCATTGCCAAGTCCAACACTGAATAGTGCAAGACATATGAATGTAACCAATTTTGTTTTCATATTCCCTGATTTTAAAGTTTGGCACAAAATTGATACTAAACTGAATAATGCAGTAGGTTAATCTTTGAAAAAGAATGGTAAATATGGAAACAAAACCCCTATAAGTCGGTTTTGAACTGTTTTGGCGTAGAGCCAGTATGCTTTTTGAAGAATTTCGTAAAATTTGTCACCTCCCCAAAACCCACCGCATATGCTATTTCCTTTAAGCTATAATTGGAACTAGCAATAGCTCTTTTTATTTCAAGAATCACAAAATTATCTATAAAATGTTTGGCAGTATTTAGGGTGAATTCTTTAACTATATCATTCAAATGCTTTGTGGAAACTGAGAGCATGTCCGCATAGTCCTTCACATTTCGGGTGGCTGTAAATTTTTCTTCCACTAAATTTTTAAACTCAAGAAATAACGGATAATGCTTTTGATATTGTTTTGGCGAATCATGGGTCTGAGCAAGACGTTCCAACTTAAGTAGATACAATTGGAGGATTGTAGCCACAATATTTTTTTGTGCATAGGCATTTTCATTGCCAAGTTCATCTCTTAATTGCCCAATAAGCGATTCATTATAACTGCTGCCATCAACGACAGTTTTGGAAATATGATAATTATAAAGGTGGGATATAAACTCGATCGATGATTTAGAAAAATAATGGAGTACAAATTCTTCCGTAAACACAATGAGGAAACCATCATAACTTGGATTTCTCTCAAAAGCATGTACCTGTCCTTTTGCTATTTTTAATACCGAACCTTCCGTTAATGGATATTCTTTTAAATCAACACTATGGCTTCCGGAGCCCTTTGTTACAATTAACAAGGCAAAAAAGCCAAGCCTATGGGGTTTATTGGGATCGTGATCCAATCCTGATCTTATTTTAGCAAATAGTTTGGATAGATTTAAGAACTCAAATTCCTTTTCGTTTTTTTCACTTTTAAATGATATGTTGGGAATATTATTCAGGTCGAGAATTTGTTTTAAGCTTTAATCCCATTGTGTTGATTTGCATTGACTAATATACGCTTATAATTAATTATTATACAGTATTTATCTAGGCGCCAATTATTATTACAAATCCTTCTATGTTTCAGTAATACCATAGTTTACAAGCTAACTCCAAATGCTAACAAAGCAAAAAGGCCTTATTCACTATGGTATAAAGTGGCCTTGACACCTAACTACTCAAAGTAAGCTTAAAACGTATTAACTAACTCTAAACCACTCATTGACAATTAAAAAAAAGAATTTAACCCACTAATTATTTTTAGATAGGAAACGGATCAATCTCAAAAGTTGTGTGTAGGTTGCATAAATAGAATAAAATATCCCCGTTTTCATGTTCTGTTTATTTTTTGCATCACCCAAAAAAACAACCAGGGCCGAATAACCAAGCTACGGTGTACACTGATTAGGAGGAGCCAGCTGTAGCCAAGGCTAGGCTGATTTTAATTTTTTTAAACCTAAGGATTTTCCACAGCCAAACGTGTAAACCACTTGATTTAGGACGAAATTGAAAATTGGCCGTTTTTTTGTTCCGTCAAACTAAAAGTGCCAATAAATCATTGTCCGTTATTAAATACCATATATGAATGCTTTAAAGTCTGTTGAATGGTCTATCTTCTTCCGTGGTGGAGATGATATGGCCGTTAAGAATTATTGAAGCCTTGGAAATAATTTAGGCCATGGTATCGATCCATAAAATCCTAATATTTTATGGAACACATAGTGAAGAAGGGTCTTTTCTTTTGTTTCGTTTTATTCATTGCCTGTCTATTTTAAAATAAGGTATTCATGAACCGTCCGTGACGGTTTCTTTGGACAGGCAAAGAAAATGAAAGAAAAAGGTATTGATGAACCTCCTTGGTCAGTTTCATTACGAATCAAAGAAAAACAATAAACACCACCTGAGTAAATTGAAAGGATAATTTCTACATAAGTCAAACTCGTTTTTTTTCAAAAAATAAAACCAACATTCCAAATACACATCAATTAATCATGATTCCAGGAAACCATTTAAGCTATGGCAAACTCCATAAACCCAGTGCTTTGAACAAGGGCAAAAAAAAAAACTGCCTAAACGTGTTGTTTAGGCAGTTTTTATAGCTTGGCATCAAAGCTGTATACTAATACAACACCCTAAATTTAATGGTATTATCTATCTTCTTCAGTGCTTTAATAACATCCTTATTGTATTCCTTGTCCAAATCAGATATTACATATCCCACTTCATTATCGGTTGAAAGATATTGACCAGAAATATTCATATCGTATCTAGCCAAAACTTCGTTGATTTTAGCCATGATCCCAGGAACATTTTTATGAATATGCAAAAAACGATGGGCATTGTTTTGCTTTGGTAACCTTATATTTGGAAAGTTCACCGCATCAACTGTATTACCTGAATTTATATAATCCATTATTTTATTGGGCACAAATTCGGCTATATCCTTTTGTGCCTCCTCTGTACTACCTCCAATATGAGGAGTTAGGATAACATTTTCCAATCCTTTGAGCTCGGTAAAGAATTCACCATTACTCCTAGGTTCCTCTGGATAAACATCTATTGCAGCACCTGCAATCTTACCGTTTTTAAGGGCATTTGCCAAAGCCTCAATATCTACAACAAAACCTCGTGACAGATTTACAAATAATGCTCCATCCCTCATTTGGTTAATTTCCCTTTCCCCGATAAAATTTTTATTGGCCTTATTATCATCTATGTGTAGGGTTACTACATCCGCAACATTCAACAATTCCTCCAAGGTACTGCATTTTGTGGCATTACCCAGGGCCAATTGATCCCCAACATCATAATAGTAAACACGCATCCCCAAGGCTTCGGCCAATACGGATAATTGTTTACCTATATTACCATAACCAACTATGCCCAAGTTCTTACCTCTCACCTCTTTTGAGTTGGCAGCGGTTTTGTTCCATTGTCCATTGTGGATTTCGGTACTACGTGGAAATATACTCCTCATCAACATAATTATCTCCCCAATGGCAAGTTCTACCACAGATCTGGTATTGCTGTAGGGAGCATTGAACACAACCACTCCTTTTTCCTTGCAGGCCCCTAGGTCTATTTGGGTAGTTCCTATACAAAAGGCCCCTACGACCATAAGTTTATCTGCAGCGGCCAAAACATTTTTTGTCACCTGGGTCTTGGAACGTATTCCCAAAACGTGAACTCCTTTAATCTTCTCAATGAGCTCCTCTTCGGTTAAACTGTGCTTCAAAAGCTCTACGGAGAATCCTTCTTCCGTAAGCGTATCAAATGCATTTTGATGCACATTTTCCAAAAGTAAAATCTTAATTCTATTCTTCGGGTAGGATATTTTTCTCGGCAACTTGTTCACAAATAAAAATTCATCTAAATTAGGTGTAATATAGTCTGCGTTTTTCGCAGCCTTTTCTCTATGCACATTCTCCGTATAAGCAAAGAACTTATCTGCTATACCTGCTTCGCGCATTACATAATCACTATAACCATCTCCTATGACCTGCACCTCACCTGGTAAATCCAAGTTTTTTAAACAGGCTATCTTTCCGTTATGGGAGGCCAAATCATTTTCCTCGTCAAACCCAATAATCTTACCATCATCGTCAAACCTGAAGGTGTTGGCATATACTCTATCGGCCGGAATGTCATATTCAGCCACTATTGGATCTATAAACTCTTTGAACCCACAGGAAATCACATAAATATCATCTGAATAATTATGAAAAAACTCCTTATTGGACTCTATAGACTTTGAAATTTTCTGGCGTAGAAGTTGGACCAATTCCTCCAAGTCATCTTTATGGGCGTCCAACAATTTAATCCGTTTTTCCAGGGACTCGGTAAAGGAAATATCCCCGTCTATTCCCAAGTTGGTAATTTTTTGGATTTCGCGAATAATATCATCCTTATCCGCTCTTCCGTCCAGCGTTATTTCCGCTAAAACGTCCAACGCCTCTACCCTAGTAAGGGTACTATCAAAATCAAACACATACTTTCTGCCTTCCGCAACCATTGAATCTGAAATTTAAGGAGCAAAAGTATGAATTAATTTAATCCGCCCCTTTAATATTGTCAATAAAAGTAACTGGTTATAGATTATTCCCTTTTAAATTAACAAATTCTTTATTATAGGCCTTATAATTAACAAATTCTCATTTTTTTCGTTTACTGTAGGCAACAATTATTCTTCTCTGAGCAAGATTCATTAATCTATTTTAGCCTATTTAACGACATGAATATGTATTTGGAAATTAGTAAAACAGGGACTAATGGCCCTATCCTATCCCTCTATTGCCATTCTTTATTGGCCCCACATATAAATTATACCCGTTATCATAGCCAAGCCAAAACTCAGTAAAGTCCCTATAAGGATATATTCGGTTAGTTTACGGGAATTGCTTTCTTTAAGGTCATTGAACCTAAAAACCGATTTTGCGGTTATCAATAGGCCAATTGCCTCCCACCTGCCAAGAATGATAAAGACCAAAACAAACAATCGTTCAATGATCCCAATATACTTTCCCGCATTGGGAAGTGATTTATGATCCAGCGCTATCTGTTGGGACATTCCTTCCAATAATTTGGCCATTATAATAGAAGCTGGATACCCTACAAACACAATGGCAGTAATTAAAGACCAATCTATTTGCTTTATCAGCATTTGGGTCTGCTCCAACAGGTTGGTATGGAATGCGCAACAATAAAGGACTATCATATGTAGGACCTGATCTACAAAAAAAGGAATAGCCTTATTCTTAAAATAGGGATTGGCATATAACTTTAATGCATCTATAATATAATGGAACACGGTAATGATCAGCACCCACTTCCACATATCCAAATCCCAGAGCAGCAACATGGCAACTATAAAATGAACAAGGACATGTAAGTACAAATACCGGGATCTTATCTTATTGGCCTCCTTGTGGACCACCCACTTATTGGGTTGTAAGAGAAAATCCCCAATTAGATGGGCCAAAAAAAGTTTGGTAAACAGTATCATTCTACTAGCTGTTTTATTTTTTCGCTATAATAATCCAACACCTCCAATACCAAATCCATTCTTGCGCGTTTTAAGCGTTGACTCACAGCCGATTGTTTTATACTTAGTTGTTCTGCTATCCCTTGTTGAGGCTCATTGGGCCTTTCTAATGTTAGCCCCACCATTTCTGCTGAAACCTGTGACCAGTGGTCCATAAAATTTAAAGCTAGCTTTAACATCAGGTTTAAGGTGCGGTCCCAATATTTGTCCCCGCTTATAATGGCCATATTGAGCTTTTGCTCCTTTAAGGTTTCAAAAATACGTCCAGATCGCTGATAGGCCGTGCCGTTGGATTCACTTACACTACTCCCCAAATAGGTTTCGGACCCAATTCCTATCCCCATGCGCACATCCAATTGCTGTACAGATTTAATAGTGGCCTTTATATGGATAGCCATACGCAAGGCCTTTTCTGGCGTAGTTTTCACCTGAAACTCATCGCCCCTATAAATTTCCCAATCTACAGGAGTTTCCCCATGTTGACCTAAATAATCCTTTAAAACATGGATCCAGTCCGAAGTCTTATCGCGATCGGAATTAATAATATCTCCTGTTATGACAGCAACCATATATAAGTTAAAATGCTAATATTCTTAATTATAAGCTAATATACTAATATTTTTAATTATAAGCTATATTGTTAATATTAATTTCATTAAAACCACCGTCTTACCATCACACAATACTTCTGATATGCCTTCCCATACTTCTTTACCAACACTTCCTCCTCCGGTATTATTTGAAAAGTATTCATATAATATACAAACCCGGCTGCGAGAAGCGTATTAAAAGCATTGCCCAAATACAGACCCAAAGCCAACAAAAGCAGCAACAAGCATAAATACATAGGATTTCTCGTGTACTTATAAATTCCACCGGTAACCAAAACCCTGGTCTTGGACGGATGCAAAGGGTCAAGGGATGTTTTTGCCCTAAAAAACTGCAACAAAGAAATAGCTCCAATAAGAAATGCAAGTAAGCAGATAGCATAAAGTAAATAGTCCCTTCCAAAAAAATCAAAATATCCTACAGGCAAATAGGTCTTCAACAGGTACATGAACAATCCAAATAATAAGAAAACAAGCAGAGGGGGTAATTTTAACTTCATATGAGATACATTGATGAGAAAATAAAATTACTACTTTTAGACTTTTAAAAATAATATGTCCCAGAAGATAATTAATCCCAGCGCATATAAAACCCTTAAAACAAATGTAATGCAATTGGTTTTTGCCACCCATAATCCCAACAAAATAAGGGAAGTACAAATATTATTGCCCAATGACATAGAGCTTTTGTCTTTGGAAGACATAGGCTGCACGGAGGATATTCCAGAAACGTCGCCGGATCTGGAGGGGAATGCGGCACAAAAGGCAAACTATGTTACAGAAAAATATGGCTACGCGTGTTTTGCGGATGACACCGGACTTCTGGTAGACGCATTAAACGGAGCGCCTGGTGTATATTCCGCCAGATATGCCGGTAAACAAAAAAGTTCCGAAGACAATATGAACAAATTGCTGGACCATTTACAGCATCATACTGACCGATCTGCCCATTTTAAAACAGTCATCGCATTAAATATCAACAACCAGCAATATTTTTTTAAGGGAGTTGTAGAAGGAGAAATAACCACAGAAAAAAAAGGCGAAAAAGGTTTTGGCTATGACCCCATATTTTCACCACTGGGCTACGATAAAACTTTTGCTGAGCTACCCTTGTCCGTTAAAAATGAAATAAGCCACCGTGGCCTTGCCATCAAACAATTGCTTGCCTTTTTCAAAAATCTATCCAATGCAGAACGATAATTCCAAAGAGACTCCTAAAAAAAAATATAAATTACTAGACCGCACAGAAGCCATTGGAGCTATACTAATTGCCGTGTTTGCGGCACTTATGGCCATTGCGGAACTGATAAACAACAATTTGGAAGAGGAAATGATGATTTCACACAACAAATTGGTAAACTACTACAATTGGTATCAGTCCAAGAGCATTAAACAAGGGCTTAAAGAAAGTGAAATGCACTACCTAAGCGCTCTGACCGAAACCGGAATTATCCCCAATGACAAACTGAGCAACTTTAGGACAAAACTTGCGGAGACCAAATCTTTAGTTCTCAAATACGAAGCCGAAAAAACTGAAATTCTAGTAGGCTCGGCCAATCTACCTCGTGAACACTGGACACAGGACCTGGACGGGGAAATGGGCAAAATAATAGGAATCAATGAATGGCAACAGCTTACCCAAGACTACGATTCTGCTACCCAAAAATTTGACTTGGGAAAATTACTATTTCAAATCTGTATAGTTTTGGGAGCGGTATGTATTGTTATACATGAGAACAAAAAATTACAGAAGAACTTTATCTCTTTAGTGCTGATATTTGGCGCCATTGGTATCCTGATATCCGCATATGGCTTTACCATTGCTCCGTAAATCACTTGGAAATAAACTATTTTAATTAAAAAATTAACAGTACCTTTGCAGCTTCAATTAACGCCGCTGGTATAGCATGTGTTGCGCTGAGTCTAAATAGGTTATAGGAATAATCGCTCTATGCAACATACATATTTGCGATTATTTAAAACATATTATGACGAAATTTGAAGCATTAGGGCTAAAACAGTCCCTATTAAATGCTATTTCTGATTTGGGATTTGAATCCCCTTCAGAAGTGCAAGAAAAAGCCATCCCTATCTTATTGGAAAGTGAAACGGATCTAGTTGCCTTGGCACAGACCGGAACAGGTAAGACTGCCGCATTTGGCTTTCCCCTTATTCAAAAAATTGATGGAAACAGTAGAACAACACAAGGATTGATCCTTTCCCCTACTCGGGAACTATGCTTACAGATTACCAATGAGCTTAATCTTTACTCCAAATATGACAAAGGGGTAAACGTGGTAGCCATATACGGTGGAGCTAGTATCACAGACCAAGCTAGACAGGTAAAAAGGGGCGCTCAAATAGTAGTAGCCACTCCTGGAAGAATGAAAGATATGATTGGCAGGGGCCTAGTAGATATTTCCAAAATTGACTACTGTGTGTTGGATGAAGCGGATGAGATGTTGAACATGGGCTTTTTTGAAGACATAAAAGACATCCTTTCCAATACTCCTCAAGACAAATCTACATGGCTTTTTTCGGCCACCATGCCCCGAGAGGTATCGGTCATCGCTAAAAAATTCATGCACAGCCCTCAGGAAATAACCGTAGGCTCCAAGAACTCCGGTGCAAGTACCGTACAACATGAGTATTACGTTGTGGGTGGCAGGGACCGCTATCCTGCCTTGAAAAGACTAGCCGATACCAACCCGGACATCTTTTCCGTTATTTTCTGTAGAACCAAAAGGGACACGCAAAAAGTAGCCGAAAAATTGATTGAGGATGGGTACAATGCTGGTGCATTACATGGGGATTTAAGCCAAAACCAGAGAGATTTGGTCATGAATTCCTTCCGTAAAAAACAAATACAGATGTTGGTCGCCACAGACGTGGCCGCAAGGGGCATTGATGTTGACGATATTACCCATGTTATCAACTATCAGCTGCCCGATGAAATAGAGACCTATACCCACCGAAGTGGACGTACGGGAAGGGCAGGAAAATCTGGAATCTCAATGGTCATTGTTACCAGAAGTGAACTTCGGAAAATTAAAGCCATAGAAAATAAGATCCAACAAGATTTTATTTCCAAAAAAATCCCTACCGGAATGGAAATCTGTGAAATACAGCTTTACCATTTGGCCAATAAGATTAAAAATACAGAAATAAACAAGGAGGTAGACAATTATCTCCCCGCCATAAACGACGTACTACAAGGTATTGATAGGGACGAGTTGATAAAAAAAATAGTCTCGGTAGAATTTACCCGTTTCTATAATTACTACAACAAAACCAAAGACTTAAATACCGTGGATTCTTCCGATAGGGGTAAACGCGGTGATGGCAATGGAAGCTTTGGTAATGATGGTAACGTTAGATATTTCATCAATGTTGGCGAAAAAGACGGATACGACTGGATGTCTTTGAAGGATTTCCTTAGGGATACCGTTAATTTAGGAAAAGATGATATCTTTAAAGTAGATGTAAAAGATAGCTTCTCGTTCTTTAACACCGATGCATCGGCTACAGAAGCCATCTTAAGCACCTTTACCGAGTTTAAAGTAGACGGAAGATTTGTTAACGTTGAAGTCTCTAAAAACCCCGGTGGCGGAGGCGGTAGAGGTAGACGCGACAGAAGCAGAAGTGGAGGCGGTAGAGATAGGGACAGAGATAGAGGCCGTGGCAAAAGAAGAGAAAGAAGCGCTTCCAAAGGAGGCTCCTCCAGTTACTCTGGAAAAAGAAGATCTAAAAGAAAAAGTGATTCCTTTTAGTTAATTGTATATTAAAAAAATACGCTTCGGCGTATTTTTTTAGTTAGTTTACCAAAATAATACTGGAATTAATTTAATGAAAAACTATTTATTGCCCTTATTCATATTATTTATTTCCTTGGGATATTCCCAAAATGAAAAAAATGAAACGGGATTACAACAGCTAAAAGCCGTGGTCGCCAATGCACAAACCGACCAACCATTGGAAAGCGTTCATGTGGTAAACCTGAATCAAGTTGTAGGAACCATTACCAATGAACAAGGTGAGTTTCAAATTTCTGCCAAGGTAAACGACACCCTTTTCTTTTCCTTTTTAGGATTTAAATCACAAAAAGTGAGGGTCACCAATGATATGTTTAAATTTAAGGATACAAAAATCTCCCTAACCGAATTGGCATATGCGTTGGAAGAGGTCATAGTAAGACCTTATGCTCTTACCGGATATTTAGAGATAGATGTTAAAAACCTACCCCTAAACAACGCCTTTCAGTATAGCATCTCTGGCCTATCGGTTGGTTACGAGGCTGGTAGCAAAAACCCCAGTGCCGTTACCAAGGTCCTGGGAGCAATCCTTAATCCTGCTGATTTATTGCGTAATTTATTTGGAAAAAAACCAAACCAAATGCGCAAACTCAGACAAATGAAAGAAGATGATCAAATTAGAGACCTGTTAGCCTCTAAATTTGACAGGGAAACCCTTACAGAACTCCTGCAAATGGAAAAGGTAGATATAGAGGACATCCTAAATAATTGCAATTACTCAAAATCCTTTATTACCACTGCCAACGACCTTCAAATTCTGGATGCCATCAGCAGCTGCTATGAAGAATTTAAAGTTTTGAACCGAAAAAAATAGGGCAAGCCCTGGCCTTCCATAATATCATTGACATTTTAGACTGCTTGTCCAATGTAGTTTTAAAACTTTTACCAATTAATTGAAATAAATTTTCAATTTCCCTTTGCATTTAATAGCTTTAAGAAAAACAGCTTAAAATGTCAAGGTACCTTCCTATAATGGTATTCATTATATTCTTTTTGTCCTGCAAAAGGAATAAAGAAACTGTAAAAGAAGTGACCAACTTGCCTATAGTTACTACACATCCCAAGGAATCCCCTCCCTTTGTCTGGGATGCCGCCAATATTTATTTCCTACTTACCGATCGTTTTTACAATGGGGATACCCTAAACGACAATACGCTAAACCGAAATAATAAAACTGCACCTCTAAGGGGGTTTATGGGAGGAGACCTTAAGGGAATCACCAAAAAAATAGAAGAAGGCTATTTTACGGATTTGGGGGTAAATGCTATTTGGTTAACCCCTGTTGTGGAGCAGATACACGGGAATGTAGATGAAGGAACAGGAAGTACCTATGGCTATCACGGGTATTGGACCAAGGATTGGACCAATCTAGACCCCAATTTTGGCTCTAACAAGGATTTGGAGGTTTTAGTGGATACAGCTCATGACAGAGGTATTAGAATAATAATGGACGTAGTGCTCAACCATACAGGTCCAGTCACAAATTTAGACCCGGTATGGCCAAGGGATTGGGTGCGGACAGGGCCAGTTTGCAAATACACCAATTATGAAACCACAACGGCCTGTACCTTAGTAGAAAACTTGCCCGATATCCTTACTAGAACCGAGGTCCCAGTAGAACTCCCCGATGCCCTATTGGCCAAATGGAAGTCTGAAAACCGACTCAGCAATGAACTGGACGAGTTACAGCTATTTTTTGATCGTACTAAATACCCCAGGACACCACAGTCTTATATCATTAAATGGCTGACCGATTATGTAAACGATTTTGGAATAGACGGGTTTAGGGTGGATACCGCTAAACACGTAGATGAACAGGTATGGTCCGCACTACAAGAACAAGCTTCCATTGCCTTTAATACCTGGAAAAAAAAGCACCCCAAGAAGGTCCTGGACAGCACTTCCTTTTTTATGTTCGGCGAAGTTTACGGCTATGGGATATCGGGCGGAAGAACATATGATTTTGGCGACAAAAAAGTGGATTATTTTAATTATGGCTTCCAAAGTCTTATCAATTTTGAGTTAAAGAATGATGCCAAGCGAAATTATGACTCTATCTTTAGTAAATACAGCAACATACTGCACACCTCTTTAGCCGGTAAAAGTGTAGTAAACTACCTTAGTTCACATGACGATAGCAACCCTTATGACCAAGACAGGAAGCAGCCGTATCGCAGAGCAAACGTACTTCTGCTAAGCCCGGGAATATCCCAAATTTATTATGGGGACGAGAGCAATAGAGGTTTAAATATTAATGAGGCCATAGGGGATGCCAAGCTACGCTCTTTTATGAACTGGAAAGAACAAGATAGCATTGCACAAATTAAAACCGTATTGGCCTACTGGCAAAAACTTGGAAGATTTAGGAACACCCATCCGGCCATAGGGGCGGGGAAACACCATAAACTGTCCCAGAACCCTTATGTTTTTGGCCGAAACTATAAAAATGGGGCGTATAAGGACAAAGTAGTGGTAGGCCTTGATCTTCCCGAAGGCAAAAAAATTCTTTCTGTAAAAGGGTTCTTTGGAGACGGCACACAACTTTATGACACCTTTTCCGAAACCTATACTACCGTAGAAAACGGCAGCATAGTCCTAGAAAACGATAACCCTATAGCACTGCTGGAATTGGCCAAAAAATAATGGATTAACAGGCTAACAGAAACGTATTTAGCCTTCCTTTTCATCTATTTAACTTTTTACTTGTATAGATTTTAAAAATGTTCCCTAATTTCGTACCCTTCCGCTTAAGCGCTAAATAACTATAGCAATAGACATTATATGAAATTGAAAAGAAGACAATTTATCCTAAAACTATTTTTAGGCTCCATTAGTTTTCTAGTTCTTGATGCCTTCTGGTTGGAAACCTATTTTGTAGAATGGACAGAGCATGATATTTCGGATTCGCCATCAAACAAAATAAAGGCGATTCACTTAACAGATCTTCATTTACGAAGTATAAAATCTGTCCATAAATCCATTGCAGATCGGATTAATAAGGAACGTCCGGATGTTATTTTTTTTACCGGGGATTCATTGGAACGAAACAAATACTTTCCGATACTACAAGATTTCTTAAATCTAATTGATCATAAACTACCCAAAATAGCTATTCTGGGGAATAAGGAATATTCTGGGCGTATAGATAAGGATCGTCTAAAGGACGTTTATAAAAGTTACAATGGCACTCTACTGGTAAACGAATCGCATATTTTTGAATCAAAGAATAGAAAAATCAATATTCTGGGAATTGATGATTATGTTTGTGGTTACCCTGATTTTAAAAAAGCTGCCAACAACTTAGACCCCTCTTTGGCCACTGTTATCCTTAATCATTGTCCAGCCTACAGAGAAGAAATAGACCGTTTGAGCCAACCCCTAAATTTAAGACCCTACTTAATTTTATCCGGACATACCCATGGCGGACAAATTACTTTTTTTGGAAAGCCTTTTTTTACGCCATTTGGCAGTGGAAATTATGTAAAAGGATGGTATAGAAACAAGACCTCTAATATGTATGTATCCAAAGGAGTAGGGACCACTGTTTTTCCAATACGCTTTGGCGCCAGGGCAGAGGCCAGTATTTTTTATATTTAAGTTCTAATTTTGGGAATGTAGGGCTATCCTATTGCCTTCTGTATCTTTTAATAAGGCCATAAAACCATGTCCCCCGCCAATTTCCTTTTTAGGCTGTAGAATAGCTCCTCCCGCTTCCTCTACCCTAGATAATTCATCGCTAAGATCTTTACAGGAAAAATATAATACAGCCCCTTTGGTATCACTTGGAATATACGTTGGGTGTTTCACCAAAGAGCCCATGGCGCCCGACTTACCAGGTGCACTGGGAAACCACCCCATGAGGAGACCGTCCAAATCATTAATGGAAATCTTGATCTCAAATACAGACTCATAGAACGTTTTTGCCCTATCCATATCGTTCACGGGAATCTCGAACCAACCAACCATATTGCTCTGCCTATCCATTCTTGACTAATTTTCCATTATGGTCTTTAAACTTTGTAAGCCCTCTTCAAAATCCTTTCCAACAGCCTTGTCCATATTCATAAAAAGCATCATAATAGACATAGGGAATTTATTCTTGCCTTTAAATCCCCAAATTACCTTGGTCTTGTTTGGGCCTGCTTCATAAACCTCCAAATAAGAATCGGAAGTTGACTTAAAGGGTTTTAAAAAGCGTAATTCCCCTTCTATTCTTTTTCCTTCTATTATTTGGGTAATCTCCTGCTCCCCTTCTCCTACCTCTTTATTGCCTTTCCAATAATTTATGGCGCCTACCTCGCCGTCGACACCTGTGAACTTGCTAATCATATCTGGATCCCTCTTGGCCCAAGGGGACCATTCTTGTTGCTTCTTTAAGTATTTTAAGTGCTCAAAAACCTCCGCTTTGGGTCTTGCGATCTCAATGGATCGGGAAACATTATAATCTTTAGGAGCTACAAGGGCCAGAATTGCAATTAAAACAATTAATCCCAGAATTATATAAAGTAATATTGTCATGATTGGTTTGTTTGTTGGTTTACCTACAATATACTAAAAAAATCATTTTGTTCCATAGTATCTGCCCAAAACGTCCTCCAGACTCCGGACCGATTTCTTGGTCCAATCCATCCTTATTTCCAATTTTTCTTTTTCAGAGAGCTTCCAATCCACATTCTCTTTTCTCATTTGACCACTAAGCGTATGCAAGATAATGGCTGCAGATACGGATATGTTCAAACTCTCAGTAAAACCCACCATAGGTATTTTTAAAAGTGCATCTGCCTGGTCCAACACCTCTTTGCTCAAACCTTCTTTTTCCGTGCCGAAAAACAGGGCGGTCTTGCCTTCAAATTTAAAATTGGAAAGAGAGGCATTTTCTCCATGTGGGGTTGTGGCCACTATATTATACCCCTTATTCCTTAATGTTTCAATACAGTCTGTTGTACTATTATACCTATTAAGGTCCACCCATTGCTGTGCCCCCATAGCTATGTGTTTATCCAATCGCTTTCCAAACTTACCTTCAATTAAATGAGCCTGCTGAATACCAAAAACATCACAACTCCTAATAACGGCACTGGTGTTGTGCATTTGGTAAACGTCCTCTATGGCTACGGTAATATAATTTGTTCTATCCTCCAAAATTTTAAGAAAGCGTGCCTTTCTTTGAGGGGTGATAAAACCTTCCAAGTATTCCAGCAATTCATAATCGATCATAGTTCCAAGATAGTAAAAAAGAAAAATTATATTTTTACAAAGATTACCATATTCGCACAAAATGAAAAAAATTGTGGTTTTGACCGGCGCTGGAGTAAGTGCCGAAAGTGGGATTAAGACCTTTAGGGATGCCGATGGGCTGTGGGAAGGTCATGATGTATTGGAAGTGGCCACACCGGAGGGATTTGCCAAAAATCCAGAGTTGGTACTCAACTTCTACAATGAGCGGAGAAGGCAACTGCAGTCCGTTTCCCCCAATGAGGCCCACAAAGCCCTGGTTGGACTGGAAGATTATTTTGACGTAAGCATCATAACCCAAAATGTAGATGACCTGCACGAACGCGCAGGAAGTTCCAACGTTATCCATTTACACGGTGAGCTTTTAAAGGCCAGAAGCATAAAAGACCCACATTCCGTATTGGATTGGAAAACCGATTTGCGGATAGGTGACACGGACAGGGAAGGTCATCAACTACGCCCCCATATAGTTTGGTTTGGCGAGGAAGTGCCCTTATTGGAAAAAGCGGCAACCATAACCCAAGCAGCCAATATTTTAATCATTATAGGCACCTCCATGCAGGTATATCCCGCCGCTAGTTTAATACATTATGTATCACAGAACACACCCATTTATTTTGTGGACCCCAAACCCAACATAAATCCCAATGCTCTTGACAGGCTCACAATTATGGAAACCAGTGCAGCTAAAGGCGTCCCAGACTTGGTAACCCAGCTTATTAAAAGTGAGACCTAATCTTACTTTGGCCTAGGCCAAAATTAAACTTATATTAAGTCCCAACGGCATAGGGGACTTGCTTATTTTTAATACTTTTATATCATTATCAATAATGACTTAAAAGTCGAAAATTTAGATTGGTAGGTCTTCCGTCCCATAATTAATCTTGGTATCCCGTGACAACAAAAGAACTTTACAAATCCCTGAATTACGTTGATCATTCCAGGTTAAAGAGAAAGCAAATGTCCTCCTTGGTAATGAACAACCCTCAATATATGGGCTCCCTAATGCAAATCGCATTTCTGGTAGACGATCCTATTTCCTGCAAGGCCTGTTGGATTATGGAGTTCACGGCCAAAGAACGCCTATACATTCTATTTCCACACATGGATACCTTTACAGAACATATTGGTTTGGTACGCTTGGATCCAGCCGTAAGGCCTATTGCCAAAATATGTGAGTATTTGATAAAATCCTATTTCTCCTCCCATGATAGTGAAACCTGCGAAGCGTTGAATGATAACCATTTGGAACGCATTGCAACCTCTTGCTTTGATTGGCTCATAGGCGAGCATAAGGTAGCGGCCAAAGCGTACTCTATGACCAGCCTATTACTCTTGGGAAGAAAATTTGAATGGATACACCCGGAATTACGTTTGGTTCTAGAACAGGGATACCAACATGGCAGTGCTGCCTATAAGGCTAGGGCAAGGATGACCTTGGCCAAATTAAAGGGCTAAGTATCACCGCTGCATATTTAAATCAACAATCTTTCAGTTAGCTTTTAAACTCATGAACTTATAGCTATCTTTGCCCTTTTCCAAAATCAATCAAATTTTATAAAATGTCATTAAACACCTTAAACGCCATCTCCCCCATAGATGGTAGATACCGCAATAAAGTTGATTCCTTGGCGCCATATTTTTCTGAGGAGGCACTAATAAAATATAGGGTACGGGTAGAAGTTGAATATTTCATAGCTCTTTGCGAAATCCCCTTACCTCAGCTGTCGGGTTTTGACACTTCAAAATTCGGTGACCTAAGAAAAATCTACACCGATTTTAATGAGGAGGATGCTCTGGCCATTAAGGATATAGAAAAGGTGACCAACCACGATGTAAAGGCTGTTGAGTATTTTATAAAAAAAGCCTTTGATAAATTAGGCCTGGAAGCCTATAAAGAATTTATCCATTTTGGTCTAACTTCCCAAGATATCAACAATACCGCTATCCCGTTATCTATCAAAGAAGCCATGAACGAGGTTTATGTACCTCTGTATTTAGAGGTTATAAACAAACTCAATGCTTTGGTAAAAGAGTGGGAAGCAGTACCTATGTTGGCCAGAACCCATGGACAACCGGCCTCCCCTACCCGATTGGGTAAGGAAGTAGAGGTATTTACCGTTCGTTTGGAAGAGCAGTTTAATCTCCTGAACGATATACCAAGTGCAGCCAAATTTGGTGGAGCTACAGGTAATTACAATGCACACAAGGTGGCATACCCCAATATAGATTGGAAGTCTTTTGGTAATAAATTTGTTCAGGGAAAATTGGGACTTCACCATTCTTTTCCCACTACGCAAATTGAGCACTATGACCATATGGCCGCATTATTTGATTGCCTGAAACGTATCAACACCATCATAATTGATTTGGATCGCGATTTCTGGACCTATGTTTCCATGGACTATTTTAAACAAAAAATAAAGGCAGGGGAAGTAGGATCGTCCGCTATGCCGCACAAAGTAAACCCTATCGATTTTGAAAACTCTGAGGGCAACTTGGGAATTGCCAATGCCATATTTGAACATTTATCTGCCAAACTCCCAGTTTCTAGACTACAACGCGATTTAACGGACAGTACCGTACTGCGAAACATAGGCGTTCCATTTGGCCATACTCTCATTGCTTTTCAATCTACCTTAAAAGGATTGAACAAATTACTGCTGAACAAAGAGAAATTTGATCAGGATTTGGATAATAACTGGGCAGTAGTAGCCGAAGCCATTCAGACCATTTTAAGGCGTGAAGCTTATCCCAATCCTTATGAAGCTTTAAAAGGGCTGACCCGTACCAATGAAAAAATCACTCAACAATCTATTGCCAATTTTATTGATACCTTGGAGACCAGCGATGCCATTAAAGCAGAATTAAAACACATTACACCAAGTAATTACACAGGGATCTAAAAGAACAGAACCACCACAATTTGTTGGTGAGGTAGAGTTTTACCCCTTTATACATAAAAAAGCAATCTAGAATGTAAAAACATACGCTAGATTGCTTTTTTTATACAAGGATCTTTCCCTATAGTAAGTCCTACTATCCTTCTTTGTGTATTTCTACTTGATGCGGATATGGAATTTCGATGCCCGCCTTATCAAGTGCCAATTTACAACCCTCCAAAGTACCAAAATACACGGACCAATAATCTTCCGGCAAACAGTAGGGGCGTACCGCAAAATTTACCGAACTATCGGCCAATTCAGATACATTGACGGATGGCGTAGGCTCACTTAGAACTTTGGGATTAGATGTTAAAACCCCCAAAAGAACTTCTTTTGCCTTTTTTATGTCTTCATTATACCCTATTCCTACTGTTACATCAACCCTCATTTTGCCTTCTGTGGTATAATTAATTATATTTCCATTGGCCATAGCCCCATTTGGTACAATAGCCAGTTTGTTTTGTGGCGTAATCAATTTTGTGGTAAAAATTTCTATTTCCTTCACCGCTCCCAGAACGCCTTGTGCCTCTATTAAATCGCCAATTCTATACGGTTTAAAAATCATGATCAAGACCCCACCAGCAAAATTTGACAAGGAACCCTGAAGAGCCAAACCAACAGCCAAACCAGCGGCCGCAATCACGGCGGCAAAGGTGGTGACATCTATCCCTAATTGATCTATAACTACCAATATTAGGAATATTTTTAATACCCAAGATACCAGACTTAGTAAAAACCGTTGTAGCGAAGCGTCATATTTACTGCTTGCCATCACTTTACCGGCTCCACCTATTATACGCCTAATTACCCAAGAACCGAAAATAAAAATAACTAAGGCCGCCAATACTTTGGGACCAAATTCCTTAGCAATTTCAATACCGTATTTAAACCATTCTTCTGCTTTTTCCATAATGTTATATAGTTGGTGTTTAGTACAGCTAATATAAGATTTGTTTTACAATAAATTTCATGTCCCAATTAACCCTCTTATTAACCATATTGCTATCTGCCACAATGGAACCATTCTCTATTTGGCAGGTTAAAAGAACTTTTTAGGACTCGATAATCAATTACCTATTATCACTGAGAATCATATCATTAAAGCGCATTATTTTTTTAAATGAACTACGGATTGTTGCTTTTTATTTTTACTATTAGACATGAACTACTTTAACACTAAAACCCTAATTTACACCTTAGCTTTTGCTACAGCATTATTTATGAACGCACAACAAAACATACCCAAAACCATAAGCTACGAAGCACAAAAAGCCCTTTCTTTTTATCCGGAACTATCTGAAAGTCAAATAGAATTTAGGTTTAAGAAAAACATTAAGAAATCTACCATGCAAGCGCGCCCTTCTTTTGGTAGTTTCTTTAAAAATAGGCGCAATAGAAGTTATGTAATATTGATAAGTGAGACTTTTAAAATTTCAGATAAAGAATTTACTACTAAGGATATTCCATCCAATATATTGATAGGGTGGATTGGTCATGAGTTGGGCCATGTTATGGACTACCAGAATAGGAGTAAAACCAATTTAATTTGGTTTGGATTAAAATACCTTATATCCGAGCGTTTCATTGTGGAAGCGGAACGTGCTGCAGACACTTATGCTGTTGCCCATGGAATGGAAAAATATATTCTTGCTACCAAAGAGTTTATATTGAACCATGCAGACATTGCCGTTTCATATAAAGACAGAATTAAAAAATACTATCTCTCCCCCGAAGAAATTATGGTAATGGTTGAAGAACGTGATCGCTAATGGGAAGAGGTGACTTTTGATGCCACAAAACTTTCCCATTCGGCAAATTTCTCCTCGTTCATAACCCTTTCCATTTTTACTTGCCCACCTTTCTTTTTGTTCTTTGCGTTCCAATCGTAAAAGGAGTCTGTAGGAACCACCTTTACCTTTACTCCCTTTAAGGATTTACTCCTTGCTACCTTATAGTTTTTATTGGCCTCCATCAAAAAATTATCCAAGTCCTTTGACAGTTGTTCATGATTGGAGTTTTTTAAATCCGAACCAAGATACCAGCAATGATAAAATTCGCCATCTTCACACCGTTTGGCACAAATGGTATATTCGGGAATTTTTGTAGCATAAGCATCTTCCAGGTACCTCATGGCGTCATCCATTTTGTTTACAGAGAGTTGGGAGCCCACCGTATTTAAGAAAAATTTTGTACGGCCCGTAATCTGTATTTCGGCTTTCTCTAAATTGGTAAACTTAATAGTATCACCAATTAAATAGCGCCAAGCTCCGCTTACCGTACTAATAATAAGTACATAATCGGTATCCAATTCCACATCCTTCAAAGGAATGGATGGGGCATTTGGAACCAATGAACCATCTTGCTGTATGTATTCCGGATTAAAGGGTACAAACTCAAAGTAAATCCCATTATCCGTTATCAATTGCATAGCCTTGGTTTCCGGCCTTGTCTGGCAGGCAATAAACCCTTCTGAAGCCAGGTATGTATCTATCACTGTGATAGGATGTCCCATTAAGGAATTAAAACTTTTTTCATAAGGTCCAAAAGCCACCCCTCCGGAGGTATATACTCTTAAATTGGGCCAAATTTCATGAATATGGTTCAACTGATGGTGATCTATAACTTTTTGAAGCATTAGTTCTATCCAAGAAGGGATGCCGCTCAAGGCTCCAATATCCCAATCTGCCGCTCGTTCCGCTATACGGGCAACCCTTTTGTCCCAGTCCTCAATTTTGGAAATCTCCTCCCCTGGCTTGTAGTAACTTCTAAACCAAATGGGAATATTACCCGCACTTATACCGCTTATTTCTCCTTCCAAATGCTCATTGCGCTCCTCCAAATTGGTTGAGCTCCCCAACATCATAATTTCTTTTTCAAAAAACTCTGGTGGCAGATCAAAATTGTGCAATGCAAAAACTTGTTTGATCCCAGCTGCCCTGATTGCCTCTAACATGTCATCTGTAACGGGGATACGTTTACTACTTTTACCTGTGGTACCAGAACTAAGAGCAAAATAGCTAGGATGTCCCGGCCAGGTAACATTGTCTTGGCCTTCATGCAATTTTCGCCACCAATCACTATGCATTTTATCATAATCAAAATATGGGATGCTTTGGGAAAAGGTCTTAGGTATATCCTTAGAATTCAAAATAGATTCCAATTCATAATATTCACCAAATTTGGTGTCCTTGGCAGTCTCCAAAAGATGTACAAGTACATCCTGTTGTTCCTGCCAATGATCCCTTTCTGTAGCGAAGGTTTCTTTTAGGTGAATAGCTCCTTTGATTATATTTCCGAGGATTGCCATAATACTGGTATTTACTTTTGTGTTAAGTTACAATTGTCCAATCATGTTTAGGGGCTTCCCCATAATATACAAAATGATGGACATTACCCTACTAATATCTGCCAATCCATTTGGCAAGCTTACTACAAATCAAAATATTATTGACACATCCCAACGCCCATCATCGTTAATAAACCAACACTCAACAATCCAAGTCGTACAACAAGATTTTTTGGGTTAAAAATTCTCTTAATAGAAAACACCTCTGACCACCCTTTTTTATATATTTTGACCACAATCTTACAACCTTGTCCAATCCCTTATATTCCGTCAAGGAAGATATAAGTAAACCATTGATTTTCGCACTGCGCTCATCAATAGACGGCCTTTGTCTTAAATGCAATCTGATTTTTTGGGATAGGACAGATTGACTGGAATAATAACAGAATAACCTAAATAAGTATATAATGGAAAATGAATTCTCAATAGAAGACGCAATTGGCAAACTTTGGAACAAACTAGATGGATGGCTGGATGCCATCATTCTAAAACTCCCTAACTTTATTATGGCCGTGATTGTAATGATATTGTTCTATATCCTAGCTAGGATAATTAGAAAAGTATTAAAGAATCTACTGGCCAAAAGCATCAATCAAAAATCAGTACAGGAGATTATAAGTAAGATGGCATTTGTAATTATAATGCTTCTAGGTTTTTTTGTGGCTCTAGGAGTATTGGAACTTAACAAAGTGCTCACTAGTATTCTTGCCGGTGCGGGTGTTTTAGGTTTGGCCATTGGACTTGCCCTTCAAGGTACATTGAACAATACCTTTGGCGGTCTCATCCTTTCCTTTATGCCCAAATTAAGAATCGATGATTTTATAGAATCAGATGGTTATACCGGTTTTGTATCCGAAATCAATCTCAGGAACATCGTACTACGTCAGCCCGATAATAATTACGTTATTATACCCAATTCCAATTTCATAGATGGCTCATTCACCAATTATTCCATTTCCGAAAGAAGTAGAATAGCAGTTTCCTGTGGTGTAGGGTATGAAAGTAACCTACAAGAGGTGGAAGATCTTGTTGTTAAGCTGATCTCCGAGAATTTCCCGCAGCAGGAAGGTGAAGGGGTTGAGTTCTTTTTCACTGAATTTGGTGACAGTTCCATTAATTTTATTGTGCGGTTCTGGATAGAAATGGCCAGCAACAAACATAAATTGACCGCAACACATAAAGCCGTAAAAATTATTAAAGAAAACTTCGACAATCAGAATATCAATATTCCATTCCCAATCCGCACCTTGGATTTTAATAAAAATAATCTGGAGGTTGTGGTAAACAATAATTCGGATAAAGGCTAAAATCCCGTGTTTTGTGGATGTATTGGAAAGGACTCTTTAAAAAAAGACCTGTGTAAAAGTATTTTACACAGGTCTTTAATGCTTCTAAATCTGGGCGCTACCCTTTTATAAATTCCTGAATTTGCCCCAGTCCTTCCCCCTGATAATCCGATTTTTGAAGGGCCTGTATAAATTGGACCAACTTGGCGGGATTCATATCTTTCCCCAGCACCCGAACCAGCATAAAACCTTTATCATCACTGTCCCCATAAATAACAACCTCATCAATGGCATCATCTTCTCCCATATAGTTTACCGTAGCATTACCATAGCTGGTCCTCATTTTCATTAGTTCGGTAAGTCCACTATGCTTCAATATTTCCCTTACGGTTGATTTCTCTTTTTGAAAGTCGACCTTATTATTGCCAGTAATCCTAAAGGCCAATATATTGAGTTTCCTAAGTGATTTGAGAGCTTCCCGTTGGTCGCTGCTCAACTCCACCTTGTCCATATTCAACAGACTCACAGGAAGGTCTACAGACAAAAAATTTGGATTCTCGGCATTATCCACGTAATACTGTTGTAGGCTTGGTTTATTATTACAGCCCAAAACGGCCAAGGCCAGTATAAGATATATTGATTTATGGACTTTTATTTTCATTTCCCAAGTTTTAATGTTGTTAGCGTACATTGGCAATGGAGCATTAAATAACCCCATTATCATAAATGGTCTTATTTTTGGTTTTTGCCCGCTTTATTTAGCTCTTGAGGCAAGTTCATCTTTTGGGTAAGGGACCCAATCTTATTTAAATCTATATCCCCGGTCAATGATAATAGGACCGTTTCTATCTTTCTGTCATTAATGGACACATCGGCATTCTTAATACCCGTAACAAACATTAGCAGTTCGCTTACATGGTCCTCATCCTTTCCGCTCTTGACGTAAAATTTCACATTGGCATCCTTGTCCTTTACACGCATTAACTCCTCCAGGGAAGATGATTTTAGATACTTCTCCATTGTCTTCATCATATCGGCTGAAACCGCTTTATCTTCTGTAATAAAAACCTTTAGATTTTTTAGATTTTGGGCTATATCCATGAAGTCCTGTGCCTCCTTGTCATCTACCTCTACATTTATCTTGCTCAATAGTTTAAACATACTTTCGTTCACCACTACGGCACTTACATTGTCCAAATCCTCATATTTATCAAACATGGATTGGGAAAACCCGGCTAAGGGCAAAATGGACACTAATACTATGATAATTCCTTTCTTCATCATTTTAAATTTAATTGTTGTTGTAAATTTTTTGTTTTGTTTCTTCAAACTCCCTTAAATAAGCCACCTTCTCTGTTCCGCGTTCAAGGTTTAATGCCAAGAGACTCAACGCTTTTTTGGTTTCCTGATAGGCATATTCCGCTTTCTTACGTTCTTGGTAGCTTCTTCCAAAATATATGCCAAATACCAAGACCACCACCGCTGCAACAGAAATCCCCTTCCAATAACTTCTGTTTCCAGGCCTTAGTGGAAGACGCTTGGTAAAACGTTCCTCTTTGGCATTGGAAAAGTATTTAAACATAGGAGCGTACCGCTGCAGATGCGCAGGGATATCCTCATTTAAAAAATAATCCCTTATAATTTTCTCCTCTGCCACCGTTGCGCTTGCATCAAAATACTTTTCCAGTAATTTTTCTATCCTATCCAATTCCATAATTCTCCTTTTCCATTAATTTTTCCCTAACTGTTTTTCTTGCCCTGGATAAGGCCACCCTCACCGCAGTTGGACTCATTTCCAACAATTTGGATATTTCGTCATATTCATATTGCTCCACATCCCGCAATTGCAAAATTATTTTTTGTTGTTCCGGCAACTCTTGCATAATCTTTTCTATCCATCCTAAACTATCCCTAACTTCTACTTGCCGCTGCAAGGAAACACTGTCATCACTGTAATTGCTATGCACCAATTTTAGATTTCCCGCCTGTTTGGACTTTAGTCGGTCCAAGCAAAAATTCTTCGTCATCATCATGGCATAAGCCTCAACATTGTTATAGCCAACCATCGCCTTCTTCTTTTCCCACAACTTCAAAATAATTTCCTGGGTGGCATCCTCCGCCTCTTCCCTAGAAACCAATAGACGCATGGCCATCCTAAAAAGTTTATCCTTAAATGGCAAAACCACATTTAAAAACTCTGTTTGTTGCATTTTGGTCTAGTTGTTTTGCAACCCTCGTTGAAAGGCTTACAATGGGAAGACGATATACATCGAAAATTGTTACAATATGTTTTAATTTCTTTACAATGTAAGTAATTTAGTACTGCGGAAACCAAATCTAAACTAATTCCGTATATAAGTAAAATTGTTCCTAATACTATTCATTTTTTTAGTGGAATGATATTTGTGTATCACATTTGGTGATAAAATGCGTTATAAAAAAACAATGAAGAAGTATTTGCTAAGTTTACTGGGATTAAGTTTATTTTTTATTAGTTGTAGCAAGACCGATGATAGTCTTGCCACCCAAGAAATTGAAGAAGTAGTTGGCTCCCCCGAGCCAGAAATAGATGTTACAGTCCAAAATTTTATGTGGCAGACCATGAACACCTATTATTTTTGGCAAAGTGATGTTCCTGACTTACTGGATTCACGTTTCAGTACAGAAACAGAATACAGGACCTTTTTGGAATCTGAAGAAGACCCAAGCAAGTTCTTTGATGAAAAATTGCTTTTTTCAGAGGATCGTTTCAGTTTTTATTCAGAAGACTATAAAGAACTTACCCAAAGTTTTGCTGGCATATCCAAAAGCAATGGAGTTGAATTTGGATTGGGGTTGTTTTCAGGCAGCAATGATGTTTATGGTTATGTGCGCTATATTGTTCCCAATTCCGACGCTTCTACAAAAGATATTAAGAGAGGCGACATATTTACCGGTGTCAATGGCACTACCCTCAACATTGATAATTATATAGACCTATTATTTGGCGACAGCGACACCTATACCTTAAACATGGCCGAAATTGCCAATAATACTGTTAGTGATACTGATAGGGAGGTAACATTGACCAAAGAGGCCAATCTAATTGAAAATCCGATACATCTAACCACAGTATTGGAAGTTAGTGGTAAAAAAATTGGCTACATAATGTACAATGGCTTTACCAACGAATTTGACGAGGAACTCAATGAGGCCTTTGGCGAATTCAAGTCGGCCGGAGTTACAGATTTGGTGTTGGACCTACGTTATAACCCTGGTGGCTCCGTAAATTCGGCCCTTTTACTATCCAGTATGATTTATGGGACCCACACGGATCAGGTATTCCTCAAAGCCCGTTACAATGAGAAATTGCAGTCAGAATTTAACGATGCGGAACTTATTAGCTATTTTGCCGATAAAACGGACAATAATACTCCATTGAATACTTTAGGCCTTAATAAAGTCTATATACTTGCCACTTCAAGTAGTGCCTCGGCAAGTGAATTGGTCATAAATGGTCTTGACCCCTATTTGGATGTGGTTCATATAGGAGAAACTACAACCGGTAAAAACGAATTTTCCGTTACCTTCGTAGACGATTTTGATAACGGTAACGTATATAGCCCCAATAGAGAGGATAAAATTAATCCAGATAACCAATGGGCCATACAGCCTTTAATTGGGAGAAATGAAAATGCCAATGGATTTTCAGACTACACTTCCGGATTGGTACCGGATATCTTTTTGGAAGAGGATTTATCCAATTTAGGAGTTTTGGGAAATAGCAACGAACCCCTATTGGCCAAGGCCATTGCAGAAATAACTGGGACAACAGCGAAAATGGATTTTAATGTAGACCTACCTGTAAAATTAATAAGTAGCTCTAAAATGTTTACCAAAACCAAGGACAATATGTTTATGGATATCAAAAATCCATTGCCCATAAAGACAAAAACTGTGCTGCAACCCTAAAAGGGCCTTAATTTCTTAGCGTAGCTAAGACTACTAATAAGGGTTGCATGCTTTAACTATTGAAATTTAAATTGCCATTCACTTTGTATGGCGGTACTACCATAATAACCATTGAATAAAAAATAGATGAAAAAAATTTTTGGTATTCTTTTATGCACTCTAATACTCTCCTGTTCGGATAAGGACGATAATGCTTTTCTCTACCCAAAAGAGACCACGGTTCAGAATTTTATGTGGCAGGGTCTAAACCAATGGTACTTTTGGCAGGCAGACGCTCCCAATCTGGGCGATGATAGATTTACAACCAATGATGAGTATGTGGAATATTTGGAAACATATCCTGATCCTGAGGAATTCTTTTACCAAACCTGTTACAATCATAGCAATATAGTTGGGTCTGGCAGCGCCGTAGATAGGTTTAGCTTTGTTGAAGAGGATTACAAAACCTTGGTCAACGCCCTGGAAGGGGTCTCCAAAAGTAATGGAATGGAATTTGGGTTAGTACGTTTTGAGGGAAGTTCTGACATATTTGGATATGTCAGATATATTATCCCTAATTCCAATGCCGCCACCAAGGATATTGCCAGAGGTGATATATTTACTAGAGTCAACGGAATAAAACTTACGAACGATACCTATGTAAACCTATTATTTGGGGCCGATTCTGACACCTACACCTTGGGTATGGCCGATATATCGGGAACCGTTGTAACAGACAATGACAAGGAGGTAACCTTGACCAAGGAAGAGGGTTTACAGGAAAACCCTATTCTTGTGGCCAAGACCATAGAAAGGAGTGGAATAAAAATTGGCTACCTCATGTATAATGGTTTTACCAGTGGCTACAACGAACAACTGAACGATGTTTTTGGTCAATTTAAATCTGCCGGGGTAACAGAATTAGTACTAGACCTACGCTATAATCCCGGAGGCTCCGTGAACAGTTCCAGGTTATTGGCCAGCATGGTATATGGCACTAATACCGATGAACTATTTATAAGACAAAGATGGAATGATAAAATACAATCACTGCTAAAGAAAGACCAACTGGAAGACTATTTTGGAGATAAGACCGATCAAGGCAGCAGTATCAACAGTTTAAACCTCAGCAAGGTTTATGTTTTGGCAACAGCTAATTCTGCTTCGGCAAGTGAATTGGTGATGAACGGATTGGCGCCCTATATAGATGTTATTCACATTGGTGAAACCACAAGGGGCAAAAATGAATTTTCGGTCACCATGGTAGATGATATTGATAACGACTATATTTACAGATCGGATAGAGAAAACAAAATAGACCCCAATAATTCTTGGGCCATGCAACCCCTAATGGGTAGAAATGAAAATTCGGCAGGGTTTTCTGATTACACATCTGGCCTAGACCCGGATATAACCCTACAAGAAGATGTCTCCAACCTAGGCTCCTTGGGAGATCCTAACGAACCCTTGTTAGCCAGGGCAATCCAAGAGATAACCGGGGAAAGTGCTAAAAGGGATTTTAGCGTAAAAGCGCCCGTACAGGAAGTGTCCAACTCCAAAATGTTCACAGTAATAAAAGATAATATGTATTTGGACAAACCCCTTAGTATTTCTTTTCAATAAGGCTTTACTTTTGTAATGTAGTTAAGCTTAAAAATATTAAGTCCCCATTCTCCTGTTCTAAAAGGAGAATGGGGACTCTTCATTATATTGGTCTCAGGCCAATATTTAGCCCTTATAAGCTTACTGTTTTTCTATTAATTAAAATAGACACCTCCTGGAATAATTCCAACATCCAAGGTCTCAACGGCCAGTTTTGTGCTTAAATCATAGACCGTAAGGGTCCCATTACTTGCATAGTCGCCCGCATCAGTACCATATAAACGTCCTTCACTTACCGCCATGGTATAAAAGCCAACCTCACTTAATACTACCTCTTTACTTAGGGAAGTGGCAGATACATTTTGATGATAAACAGAACCTCCCATATAGTAATACAGAGTACTACCCTCCATTTGTAACAGCCCTGGATGCTCTGTGGTATTAAACTCATAATTACTGTCCACCTCGTTTGTTGTGGTGTTTATTTTAGAAAGGACTCCTGCTGTCTCGTCATTGGTATAGGACGGTTTACCGGAAGCCAAAACCCACAAGTTTCCAGAAGCATCCAACTGCATGGAATTGGGCACATCCCCTACCGTAATAGATTTGACTACTTCATTAGAATCGGTATTGATGACGGAAACCTTGTTATTTTGTCCCCAAGCTCCCTGATGTGCAACATATACGGTATTGTTATGGGCCAGAATAGCCTCAGGACCCAAAGCAACTGAAATAGAACCTTCAACCGTATAATTTTGTAAATTGATAATAGCAACAAAATCATCGGTTTCATCTGCCGTATCACCCCAATTGGTAACATATCCCTTACCGTTTACTGCAACAAAATACCTAGGATTGTTCAACCCTTCTTCTATACTGGCAATTTTTTCAAATGTATATCTGTTTACCACATTTATCTTATTGGAGACATTGGCAATGACAAAAGCCTCATCTTCCGCAAATCCGATAGATTGCACAACATTTCCTAAATCCTCCCCATTTGTATTTTTATATATGGCAGGGTCTACCACAGACAAATCAGCAGATATAAAGGTAACCGTTCCCGATCCGTTGCTAAAAGGACCTTCATTGGATACCAATATTCCATTTTCGTAGGCACCCAAAGGGGCCTCTCCACCATCATCATCATTGGTACAGGACAGGGAAAGACCAAGAATCATCAAGGATAAAAATGCATTTTTAATTTTCATTTGTTAATCGATTTTAAAATTTAGTTATTATATGTAGTTGAAAATTTCTATTGGGCATGGGCCTATATGCCACATTTTGATAGTTTTTATTAAATATATTATTGACCTTTAGCCCTGTAGTAACTTTAAGTTTGGAGGTACTGGGCCAATGGTAGTCTAGCCCTATATGCGACACCAGATATCCAGGTAAATCTTCGCTCTCATCCGTGGTGGTATACACCAATCCATTATACAGAATTTGGCCAAAAAATGCTATTCTCCTGTACTGGTAGGCTATATTGGATCTAAATTTATGTAGTGGTACGTATAACAATTGATTGTTGGTAGCATTATCCAAGGACTTGGTAAAGGCGTACTCATTTTCCCATAGTAACTTATGCTGGTCCCAATTGGTACTATAATCCAACCCTAACTCCAAGCCATACTGGGATACCTCCTGTACATTCATAGCCATCCAAATACCTTGGTCATTGGGTCGCCATTGAATGGAATTATTAGATTTTATAGCATACATATTTGCAGAAAAAGAATAATTTTCCCCTTCATAGGTCTGCCCTAGTTCTACTTGCCATGAGGTTTCTGGCAACACCTCCAAATTTCCGCTTGCCCCCGCCCCTATCCAATAGAGGTCGTTAAAGGTTGGGACCCTATGGTTTTTGGAAGCGTTCAATTGCAAGGTATAGTTACTATTCAACTTATAATTACTATTTAATGCCACAAGAAAGGGGCTCTTAAAATCGCTCACCACCTCCTGTCTTAGATTTACACCATAGCTTAATGTTTCCGTTAGATCATGTGAAATTAAAATAGTACCCGAAACACTGTTCCTACTGGCCTTTTCTATTGAAGACCCCTTGGCCCTTATTGAAGCCACATCAACAATGCCATTAAGGCTAAGTTTGTTTAATTGATATTTGTAATCGTACTTGGCCAAAAAAGTATTGGCCTCCCCAAAGCTAAATTCATTTCTTTCCTTATTGGGAAAATAACGGTAACGTTCATATAAATGGCCAGCCTTTATCCTAACCACTTTTTGCTCATTAAAGCTGCTGAGTTCCAATAGCGATCTACTATTTACATCCTTATAATTCTCATCGGCAGGAGCGGTCAAGGTACCCGAGAAATCCCTGTCGCCAATAAAGGTGTTATGGAATATTTTCAGCATCTTATTCCGGTTGATAAAATAACCCGCATTGCCATTTATGTTTATCACCTCATATGCTCCATTTTCATTCCTCTTATCCGTACCCAAATATTTATAATCGTTATCGGACGCTCTACGATTAACCCCAAAATTGAAAGATAATTTATCACTGCCATAAGTGGTATTATAGGTAAGTTGGCTAGAATTAAAACTTCCATAACCCACGGAGAACTTATTCTTCCAATCCTCATTAAACCCAAAACTATCATTCAACAAAATGCTGCCCCCTACTGCACCACTACCATATTGTACACTTCCTCCTCCACTTCTAACCACTACATTGTCATAATTTTCGGGTATGATGGTATTAAAATCGGTCTGACCGGTAAGTTGTGAATTTATAGTAATGCCGTTCCAAACCACGGCGGTCTGCTGTGCATTGGTTCCCCTAAAAGAGGCCGAGGACACCATACCATATCCGTTTTCCTTAAAATAGATAGTGGAGTTGGCCCGCAATAAATCGGTAAGGGAACTGACTGTTTTCTGTTGGACGGAATCACTGATGACCCTCACTTTTACCCCTTTAGAAAAATGTAGAAATTTTGTGTCGCTTAACACAACCTCATCCAGGACAATAACACTATCCTTTTGGGCATAGACTGTCATCATGCCACAAAGCGTCAATAAAAGTAAAATGATCTCTTTTTTTTCCATATTCCAGAAGACCCTTTGCCCGAAAGTCTGTACTATTTAGTGATGAATTTGGCAGGTCTCCTGACTTACGTATTACCATTTACCTTCCCACCCAATCTAAAAGGGCAGTGGTTTTTGAAGAAATGGCAACCATCCATTAAAAAATGGACCAAGTTTACAGTTGCGGGAACAGTTTCGGATTTTCACCGAATTCCCTTTTAATCCTATCCCCCCACTTTTGGAGAATAGCAACCAAAATTCGCAGCGAAACTACTACTTTTTTTTGGAAGTATCAGCTTCCCTTTTTTTGTTTGACTTTAACATCAATCATATAAAACCCACCAAGACATCTAAGACCTGGAGAGTTACAACCATATTAACTAGGGGTTAGCTTTGTTTGGCATACCTTATAATCTAATCAAAAATTGATAATGTTGGACTAAAAAAATGGGACCCTTGTTATATTTACAAAAATTTTGATTCCATAAATTAATACTACTTTTGGCTATACAAAACAATACCTAGATCTCTTGAACAAAGCAGTTGTCTTTCTATTATTGATATCCGTTTGGTCCTGTAAACAACCTAAAAAGGAAGGGGTTGGCAGTGTTTCTGAACCCCAAACCGTAAAACTTGACCATGCCAGTGGTTTCCATATTAAACAGTTCTCCCATTTCACTGTTATGGAGATAAGTTCTCCTTGGCCAAATTCTGAAACCAATTTCACCTATGCACTGGTGCCCAAGGAAAATTTGGCAACTATTTCCTTAAATAAAGATGAATACGATGCCATTATAGGGGTACCCGTGGATAGAATGGTAGTTACCTCTACCACCCATATACCCGCATTGGAAGCCTTGGGCGTAACCGAAAAGTTAGTGGGGTTTCCTGATACACAATACGTATCTTCCCCAGCAACCAGAAAACGGATCGATGCAGGTCTAATTAGTGACCTTGGAAAAAATGAGTCTCTCAATTCAGAAATGGTAATCGCTATAAATCCTGAAGTTGTCATTGGTTTTAGCATAAATAATGAAAATAAAACCTACGAAACCATTCAGCGATCCAACATCCCAGTAGCCTATAACGGGGATTGGACAGAAGAGACCCCATTAGGTAAGGCGGAATGGATTAAGTTTTTTGCACCTTTCTTTAAAAAAGAAGCAAAAGCCGATAGTATTTTTCGCTCTATTGCCAACAACTATCAAGACGCCAAGGCTCTGGCTGCAAAAGCTCAAAAAACACCTAGCGTTATAAGTGGTGCCCTGTATAAGGATATCTGGTACCTTCCCGGTGGAAAAAGTTGGGCTGCCCAATTTATAACGGATGCCAACGCTGATTATTTGTGGAAAGATTCCACGGCCAGCGGCAGTCTTTCATTAAGCTTGGAGAGCGTACTGGAAAAAGGCTATAACGCCGACTTCTGGGTTTCCCCTTCCCAATATGGCAGTTATAGCGAGCTAAAAGAAGCCAATAGACATTATGCCCAATTTGCACCATTTAAAAACAAAAATATCTATACCTATGCCAATAGTAAAGGGCCAACAGGCGGACTCCTATATTTTGAACTAGCCCCCAGCAGGCCCGATTTGGTTCTTAAAGACCTTATCCACATTTTTCATCCAGAACTACTACCCAACCATAGTCCCACCTTTTTTAAACCCTTAAACTAAGTGCGAAGTTCCAATACATATAGCGTATATTTTTTGCTCCTACTTTTTGTATTGGTAGCCTTCTTTATGGTAAATATTAGCCTAGGTTCGGTTGCCATACCACTAAAAGGGACCATGAATGCTATCCTTGGCAAGTCGACCGAAATAGAAACTTGGGCCTATATTATTTGGAACTATCGGATACCCAAAGCCTGTACCGCCATTTTGGTGGGCAGTGGATTGGCTTTGAGCGGTTTGCTCATGCAGACCTTGTTCAGAAACCCCTTGGCAGGACCATTCGTATTGGGCATTAGTGCCGGAGCCAGTTTAGGAGCGGCCGTATTGATATTGGGTTCCTCCCTACTTTCCGGTATTTTTGCCTTCGCCATGGTAAATGACTTTTCTTTGGCCGTGGCATCCAGTACAGGAAGCTTTTTGGTACTCCTTGCAGTTATGTTGGTAGCAGCAAGGGTGAAGGATACCATGGCACTGCTGATAATAGGCCTCATGTTTGGTAGCATAACCACCGCTTTGGTAAGTGTGCTTTCCTATTTTTCCCCGGCCGAAAAATTACAGCAGTATATTTATTGGTCATTTGGCAGCATAGGAAACCTGTCCTGGCTACAGCTTTTATTACTGTTTAGCATTGTAACCCTAGGAACCTTGATCTGCATCTTCTCCATTAAGTCGCTTAATGCATTGCTATTGGGCGAAAACTATGCAAAAAGCCTTGGAGTAAACATAAGTCGTTCCAGGTTTTTTATTATTCTAGCTACGGGAATATTGGCCGGTGGTATTACCGCTTTTGCAGGTCCTATCGCCTTTATTGGTTTGGCCGTGCCCCATTTGACGAGACAAATTTTTAATACTACAGACCACAGAATATTGGTTCCGGCGGTATTGATCTACGGAGCAATATTAATGTTGGTATGCGATACCATAGCCCAAATGCCACATTCGGCCAATGTTCTTCCCATCAATGCCATCACCTCCATTATTGGAGCCCCTGTAGTTATATGGCTACTGATAAGAAAAAGAAAGATGATCTTTTAAGCTATTCCTTTATTTTGGTCATACCCCTGATAATGCTGGATTTGACCTTTATACTATGAGCACCCAGTAAAAGCAAACAAAAACCAATACCTTAGCAACTATTAAAACGAAATAAAATAAAGAACACCCAGTCACATATCGCCCTGGATACGAAAAACCTCTGTGTAGGGTATACCGTTAAGAAGCAACAAAACTGTATTGCCAAGGATATTAATTTCACCCTTTTTAAAGGGGAACTGGCTTCCATTGTTGGGGTAAACGGCATTGGAAAGTCTACCTTATTGAGAACTTTGGGCAATATACAGCCCGGCCTATCCGGTACAATACAGCTACATAACAGAGCACTGGAACAGCATTCTATTATGGAGTTGGCCTCCGAAATTAGTGTGGTTCTTACCGAACCCATCGCCTCCAAAAACCTGACGGTATGGGAATTGATAGGACTCGGCAGACAGCCCTATACCAATTGGATTGGAACACTTACCCAGAAGGACAAGGAGAAAATTAAAGACGCCATAGATATGGTCCAGATAACCAACCTTACCTACAAAAAGTGCTACGAACTTAGTGACGGTCAACTACAACGCGTTATGATTGCCAGAGCCTTGGCACAGGATACCCAACTTATTATGTTGGACGAGCCTACCTCCCATCTAGACCTATACCATAAGGTACAGATATTAAAATTATTAAAAACCATTACCCAACAGACCAACAAGACTATATTGTTTACCACCCATGAAATAGAAATTGCAATACAGCTGTGCGACAAAATATTGTTACTGGAAAAAAACCAGAATACCTTTGGGTCTCCGCATGAACTGATCCAAAAGAAAAGTTTTGAAAATCTTTTTCCAGCAGACACCATAACTTTTGATTCCCAGACAGCTACCTTCAGGGTTAATAAGAAATAAAAAAGCCACAACAGATTCTTTTAACACAATCCATTATCTTTACCCTAAAGAACCTATATTAGATGAATGAATTGCTTATACATGTAACCCTTTCATTAATTGGCTTGGCAATTGGTTATTTTTTGGGAAAGTATATCCAAAACCTACAAACTACATCTTCTCAGGGCGCTCTATTGGAGCGGGAGCAACAATTAAAAACGAACATGGATTCCTTGAAATTAAAACTCCATGATTCTGAAGAGCATTGTACCCAATTGCAATCTGACAAGGAACAGCTGGGCTATAAAATTGTTCGCTACCAGGCCCAACTGGAGAATTTGCAGCTAAAGAATCAAGAACAGAAAAATGAAGTAGAAAAACTCCAAGAAAAATTCTCCAAGGAATTTGAAAATCTGGCCAATAAAATATTGGAAGAAAAGAGCAGTAAATTCACAGAACAAAACAAGGAAAATATAAAAAATATCTTAACCCCATTACAGGAAAAAATTCTACTTTTTGAAAAAAAGGTGGAAGACAGTCAGAAAGAAAGTGTGGGCATGCATTCGGCATTAAAAGAACAATTGGCCCATCTTCAGACCCAGAATCTTAAAATAACACAAGAGGCCGAAAATCTAACCAAAGCACTCAAAGGAGATAGCAAAATGCAAGGAAACTGGGGCGAATTGGTATTGGAACGCGTTTTAGAGAAGTCCGGTTTGGAAAAGGACCGGGAATATACCGTACAACAAAGCTTTACCCGTGAAGACGGTAGTCGTGTGCTTCCAGATGTTATTATACATTTGCCCGATGGTAAAAAAATGATCGTAGATTCTAAGGTTTCCCTAACAAGTTATGAGCGTTATGTAAATGCCGAAGAGGAATATAAAGATACGTTTTTAAAAGACCATTTAAACTCATTAAAACGACATGTAGACCAACTCTCTTCTAAGAAATACGAGGATCTTTACGAAATGGAGAGTCCGGATTTTGTTCTAATGTTTGTCCCAATTGAACCAGCATTTGCCATTGCCATCAACAGCGACAATTCCCTATACAACAAAGCTTTTGATCAAAACATAATCATAGTTACCCCTTCTACCCTTTTAGCTACCTTACGTACCATAGACACTATGTGGAACAATGAAAAGCAACAGCGAAATGCCATTGAAATAGCAAGACAGGCTGGCGCTCTATATGATAAATTTGAAGGTCTTGTTACGGATTTGACCAGGGTTGGCAAAAAAATGAACGAGGCACAAACCGAATACAAAGGAGCCATGAACAAATTGGTAACTGGCAGAGGTAATATTATTGTCTCAATAGAAAAATTGAAAAAAATGGGCGCAAAAGCCAAAAAATCCATTCCTGAGCCCCTATTAAAAAGAGGACAGGACAATGACGAAGACAACTATGGGGAACCCGTATCCATAAACTAATACTTTATTATCCAATCATGAAAAAAATTCTTAGTTATACCCTATTGGGACTCACTATCTTCTTGGCTGCCTATTTTGCCTTTGTATATTACGTACCCTATAGTGAAGGCATCCGCTCTGGAGAACTTATTAAGATAAGCCGTAAAGGAATGCTTATTAAAACATGGGAGGGAGAAATAAGCCAAGGTATATCAGGGGCACAAATATTCTCTTTTTCGGTACTTAAAGACGATGTAATTGCCAAATTAAAAGAATACCAAGGGGCATATGTAAAAGTAACCTATATAGAACGCTACCGCACCTTCTTTTGGTTAGGGGACACCAAGTATTTCATCACTGGGGTAGAAAAAGAATCTTCCCCACACCTAAACTAACAATCAAACCATGGAAAAATTTAAATCAGCCAATCAATCTAAAATATCCATCACCGAATTAATGTTACCATCCCATTCCAATTTTGGGGGCAAGGTACATGGTGGCCATATATTAAATTTAATGGACCAAATAGCGTTTGCCTGTGCCTCCAAACACTCCAGAAGCTATTGTGTTACGGCTTCTGTTAACAAAGTGGATTTCTTGAACCCCATAGAAGTGGGTGAACTCATCACCTTAAAGGCATCGGTAAATTACACTGGGCGTACCTCAATGGTCATTGGGGTACGGGTAGAATCTGAAAACGTTACCACCGGAAAAAAGAAACATTGTAACTCCTCTTACTTCACCATGGTGGCCAAGGATGCTGACGGACGCAGTACCCCGGTTCCTGGACTTATTATTGAAGACGAACAGGGTGTACGCAGGTTTGCCAGAAGTATACAAAGAAAAAAACAAGCCTTATCCAGAACCTCTAGATTTGAATCGTCCCAGTTTCAAATGAAGGACCACTTACAGGAACTGAATAAGGAAAATGTTAAAGTGAATATAGGGTCTATTGGCTAAGCTCGGATGCTGCTTCCTCATCCATGAACCAGATTAGATCATTGGATGTTGGCGCTACCAAAGAGGCTGGGTATTTTTCATATCCCTCTTCCTTGTTAAGTATTAGCCTTACTTTTTCTGATTTGGCGGCTCCTGTTACCAAGAAAGCTACCGTTTTCGCATGGTTTATCACCTTTCCGGTAATCGTAATTCTACGTTGCCCGGAATCGGGGTGAATGGCCACTTCACAGTTGTTCTCGGAATGCCATAGGTTTATTTCATGTGGAAAAATAGAGGCCGTATGCCCGTCATCACCCATGCCCAATATCACCAAATCAAATTGTGGTAAACCTTCAACTATGGGAAGTTCCTGCTCCAATACTTTGCCGTAGCGTTCTGCCTCCAATTCTGGTATGTCCTCTCCTAACACCCTATGGATATTATCCTTTGGAATATCAATTTTTGACAACAAATGCTCCAAGGTCATTTTATAATTGCTTTCTGCATCTGAAGGAGGTACACAACGTTCATCGCCCCAATACAAATGAACGGTAGACCAATCCAAGTCTTTACAATGAACCGCCATATAGTCAAAAACCACCTTGGGCGTACTTCCACCGGACAAGGCAATATGGGTTGTTTTATTCTTTGTGATCAATTCCTCCAAATAAGCCGAAAAGCCATGGGCCACTTCTGTTTTGGTCGAAAATTTTTGCAATTCCATTTATTATACGTTTTGTTTATATCAAATATGCTACTTAAATATTATCCCTTTTTAGCCTTTATACTCCAAATCTACATGACACCCCCTCAATTGTAAAAATAGATTGGGTTAGTATTAATAACACTATAGCTTATAAGGCCTAAGAACAGCTCCTTAAGGTCACTAAGGCTTAGGAAATAACACAGAATCCTGGGTCATCAGCTAGGTTCTCACCTGGATTCCTCCATGTTAGGTCCCCTTCCAGCAGGTTATCAGAATTGGTTGGGCCCCACACACCTGAGGAATAACCATAAATATTCACATCTGTTCCATTCTCCCAATAGTCCAAAATAGGGTCTACAAATTCCCATGCTGCCTCCACTTCATCGGCTCGGGCATAAAGGGTTGGATCGCCTTGCATGGCATCCAATAGCAATCGCTCATAGGCATCCATAACATTATTATCTGCCAAATTGGAATAGTAAAAGTCCAAATTTGTACGTTCCACTTTGAATCCTTGGCCAGGCACCTTTACCCCAAATTTAATAAGAATCCCTTCATCTGGCTGTATACGGATAATCAACTGGTTATCCTTGTTGCCCATATCGGCATTTTTAAACACCTGGTGGTGTGGGGATTTAAAGTGAATAACAACCTCGGTTACCTTAGTAGGCATCCTTTTGGCGGTACGCACATAGAAGGGTACATCTTTCCATCTCCAGTTATCCACAAAAAATTTAATGGCCGCATAGGTTTCTGTTTTAGAATTAGGGTTTACACCTTCTTCTTCCCTATACCCCTTCACTTTTTTACCATCGATCTCTGCAGACAAATACTGTCCCCTAACGGTATTCTTGTACAAAGTCTCCTCATCGCGCATAATTCGGAGCGACTTTAAAGCTTTCACTTTTTCATTTCTAATTTCCAAGGCACTGGCATCTATGGGTGGTTCCATTACAATTAGTGACACTATTTGTAACAAATGGTTTTGGAACATATCACGCAAGGCACCGGATTTATCGTAATATCCACCTCTTTTTTCCACCCCAACCGTTTCGGCATTGGTGATTTCTATATGGTGGATATAGTTTCTATTCCAAAGAGGCTCAAAAATACTGTTGGAAAAACGGGTCACCAATAAATTCTGAACCGTCTCCTTGCCCAAATAATGGTCAATTCTATATATCTGTGATTCCTTGAAATGCTTCTGAAGACCAATATTTAGTTCTTTGGCCGTTTCCAAGCTATACCCAAAAGGCTTCTCTACAATTATCCTTTTCCAGCCTTCGGACTCATTGTTAAGTCCCTGTTCCGATAAGTTCTTGGCAATTACCTCATATAGACTAGGTGGAGTGGAGAGATAGAAAATATAGTTCTCTCCTATTCGGTACTTAGTGTTTAAATCGGATATTCTAGTGGCCAACTTACTGTATTCCAAGGTGTAGTCCTCGCCCAGGTCTTCATAAAAAAACTTATCAGAAAAGGCTTCTATAAACGAAGCCGACTCATCCTTAACCTTATTGGCCAGGTAGGAACTTTCCAAAACTACTTTTCTTCTAAATTCACCATCGGTCAAGTTACTTCTACTAACCCCCAAAACCACAAAATTGTCAGGTAATTGATTTGCTTTGTACAAATTATATAGGGCCGGGACCAATTTCCTCGCAGTTAAATCTCCTGAGGCCCCGAAAATAACAAGCATTTGATTTGCTGTTTTGTTCATATTAAATTTATTGGAAGTTTTGTTCAATTTGTTGGGATTTTAAAACAATAGCTTCAAAAACCCTTAAATTGATTATTTTTGGTTTTTTATTTTCCCGTGCGAAGATAAAACTAATTTACCTTATTCATTTATAAACTCAGACACTTAACAAAAGCTTATTGCTTTTGTTAGGAATTTAAAGCAAAAACATGGAAAACACATACGATTTTGGATTGATCGGCCTAGGTGTAATGGGACGTAATTTTATTTTAAACGTGGCCGACAACAATTTTTCGGCCATGGGGTACGATTTGGACCAAGAAAAAGTGAACGCCCTGATAGAAGAAGGCAAGGATACAAAAAGAGTAAATGCCACCTCCGATATCCAACAATTTGTAAATTCCTTATCACAGCCTAGAAAAATCATGCTTTTGGTTCCTGCTGGAAAAATCGTGGATTCGGTAATAGAAAGTCTATTGCCCCATTTGGACAAAAATGATCTTATTATAGACGGCGGTAATTCGTTCTTTACCGATACGGACCGCAGGGAAGCCTATCTACAGGAAAAAGGAATACACTTTTTTGGATCTGGTGTTTCCGGTGGCGCAAAGGGAGCAAGACGTGGCCCAAGCATCATGCCAGGAGGAAACAAGGACGCATACAAGGAAGTACAGCCCATATTTGAAGCCGTTTCGGCTAAATTCAAGGGAGAGCCATGCGTAGCCTACTTGGGACCTAAGTCTGCAGGAAACTACGTAAAAATGGTCCATAACGGCATTGAGTACGGTCTTATGCAACTTACATCTGAAATATATGACCTACTCAAAAAGGCAGGAAAATACAGCAATGACGAATTACACGCCATATTTGACAGTTGGAACAAAGGCCGACTTCAATCCTTTCTTGTAGAGATATCGGCTGAGATTTTTAAGCAGGATGATGATAAGGGCGATGGTAGATTGGTAGACAAAATTTTGGACAAGGCCAAACAGAAGGGTACGGGAAAATGGACCTCTCAAAATGCTATGGATCTTGGCATTCCTATTCCAAGTATCGATATTGCGGTTAGCATGAGGGAAATTTCAGCATTAAAGGAAGAACGTGTTAAGGCCGACAAACTATACAATCGTCCTGAACCAGCTCATATAGAGAAAGAGGAATTGGCAAAATGGGCCGAGGAGGCACTATATTTTTCCTTTATTGCCACCTACGCACAAGGATTGGCTCAATTGGCAGACGCCTCCAAAGAATACGGCTACGAATTGGATCTGTCCGTAATTGCAAAAATTTGGAGGGCTGGATGTATAATCCGTGCAGGTTTATTGGAGGATATCTCTAAAGCTTTTAGCAACGATAAGAACCTTCCCAACCTCCTATTGTCTGCTGAATTTGTACCAAAAGTACAAGCCACTGTAGGGGCGGCAAGAAGCTTGGTCTCATATAGTGCCAAGAATGGCATTCCCCTACCAGGGCTTTCCAATTCACTGACCTATTTTGATGCTTATACCTCAGGTAGACTACCTTTGAACCTAATCCAAGCCCAACGGGACCATTTTGGGTCGCACACCTATGAAAGGACCGATATGGAAGGTATATTCCATACGGAATGGGAGTAGTTTCCAGATCAATAATTTTTTAAATCAGCTTATTTGGGCTATATTTAGGGAAACCTAAAAATAGCCCAAATAGTTTAAGATGAGCGGATCTATTCAGGATATGAACAATAGAGTGAATCAAAATCGCTCCTTACAACCTTCCAATCGCAGCCGATTTAAGGATCATCTTCGCCAGAACATTTATACAGACACCCAGGCCCCTACCACAAAACTCAGCTTTAAAAAAGTATCTGAAATTGAGCTCAACAAGATTAATAGGAAGATTAGATTAAAGGCCCTAAAAGATAAAAATAGAAATACAATATATTTCATTGCCATTGTATTGGTGTTGCTCATAACCGGCTTATTTCTTTTTAAGCCCTAGGCATAAGTATTATAACCCCAAAAGGGCATTTTACCTAAAAAACAATCCGGATAAATATATAATCCATTTTTTACTTTAAATTTATCCCGTAAAATGGAGACCTATGAATCCTTCTGCCTCTGGCTGGATAGATAAGTTTGGGCATCTGGTAAAGGACAACAATAACATTTTTGAATCCTTTGACCAACTGTACACCCTGTTGAAAGGTACGGGATTTGTATATGGAATAAACTTAAAAATACCTCCGTTCATTATTAAGGATGTTCCTTTGTCCGAGGACGAAAAGGCAAAGATCAACTTAATAACTGCCTTGTATTTCACGTATAAACTAAAGCACAGCGAATCCAGTTTTGAGGAGTTTCTAGATCTTATCCTTTCCTTTTATGAAGATCTAGGTCTCAATAAAATTTCTTTTTTCGATAAATTCCTAAGTAGTAAAAAGACCTCATCCAAACTTGAAAGTCTTTTAGACTCCCGGATCTACCTAGAGGACAATGTTATAAGCAAGACCTTTAATAGCATTATTACCAATTCCCTATTGTTCGTAGATGTTCTTAGTTTTAAGGCCTATCTTGAAGGGGAACCGGCTATTAAAGAGAAGGCAGAAAACTTAGAGCGCATTACCATTAACATCACCTACCACACCCTCAATTCAAAAGAGAAGAACAAGAAGGACGAAAAACTCGCTCAACTTTTTGCCTCATCACTCACCTATATTGAAAGTGGGATCCAAAACTTTGATGGCTCCTATAGAAACGAATTATTAGATCGGTACACAGTCTATGAAAATAAGTATTTTTTAGATGTGGCATGTCTTACGGTCTGGGAAGACCAATCTTTGGATTACACCGAATCCGAGTTTATTTTTGGCATTGGAAAGGACCTAGGATTTAAACCTGGCACCATAACCAAATCCCTTCAACAGGTAACGGATTTTTTTGCACAAAACGCAGAAAAAATACCTCATCTTAAGGACCAAAACATGGCATTGCAGTTCTACGACAGCATGTCTAAAATAGTGAATAAATTAATTCTACGTAACAGTAAACGATTACAAAAAGAACTATCCGAAAGTAAGGAATTGGTTAGTTTATTATCTAAATCCACCGTTAAGGATTTAAGCCAAGAAGAGAAGAAAAAAGTTCAAAATCACCTACTGGATATATTTAAAAGCATCCCTTCCCTGGCTATATTTATTCTTCCTGGAGGAGCCATTTTACTCCCGATTTTCATTAAATTAATTCCAAAGTTACTACCTTCATCATTTGATGACAACAGAGTGGACAAATAGCCAAAACCTAGGCAAAACCACTACTATAAGAAAAACCTATAATAGATATTTTTTAAACATAAATATAACTAAATCAGACTTTTAAGTATAACTACTCCAACCATAACTTGAAGTCTTTCACTCTTTCCCTACTTACTATAACTTCTTGCCCATTAAATTTACTCAGCTTAATTTTTAATCGGGAATTGGTGTAGGAAACAATATCCTTTATGTGGTTTATGTTTATGTAAAACTTTCTGCTAACGCGGAAAAAAGATTTGGGATGCAATTCTGATTCCAAATTCTCCAAGGTCTGATCCATCAAGTAATTTCTACCATCAACCGTGGCTGCATAGGTCCCCTTGTTCTCACTATAAAAACACTCTATTTCATCTGCGTTTATAATTTTTAGATGCTGCCCTACTCTAACTGTAAACCTACTTTTATATTCCCTTTCCAACGGATTTACAAGCAGTCTTTTTATATCTTCAAAATCGAGTGCTATTTTTTGTTTTTTAGGACGAAAAGAATGGTATTTGTTCACGGCTATTTCCAACTCCTCATCATCGATAGGCTTCAGCAAATAATCAATACTATTCAGTTTAAATGCCTGCAATGCATATTCATCATAGGCCGTTGTAAAAATTATGGAACTTTGAATATCTACCGACTCAAAAATTTCAAAAGAGAGTCCGTCCGAAAGCTGTATATCCAAAAATATTAAATCGGGATGCGGGTTATTGCAAAACCATTCAATAGACTCCTCTACAGAGTATAGCATAGTGGACACCTCAACTTCCAACTGAGCCAATAAACGCCCCAATCTTCTTGCGGCCGGTTTTTCATCTTCAATTATAATTGCATTCATGTATACTGCTATTAAATCCCAATTATCGGTTAATTAATTTGTAGGTTGTCTATTATTCTTTCATGTATTTTTTAATTTGCCTTTCTTCCCATTCCCTAAAGAACCTCGGTTTCAATTTCAGGAAGTATAGGCCCGTAACTGCCAATACTATTCCCCAAAGGATAGGAATAAATATCAGGTTCCATTCCACCCAATTTAAAAAGCCCTGATCTACCACTCCCTTTGATTTTAAAAAATTCAAGATAGCACCCTTAAAAGCAAAAAGTAAAATATTCATCAATAAATATATTACAAGATGGGCATAAAAATTCTTAATGTTGTCTACACGCTTTTTGGCGCGGACATAATTCTCATAATCCTTTGGCTCGGTATCCATTATTTGTATTTTTCAATTTCCTTCTTTTCACTTTCCATATATTTTCTAATTTGCCTTTGCTCCCAATCCTTGTTAAATATTGGATTTATAGAAAACACCTTTAATGCGTGAAATACCACTCCGATTCCCCAAAAAATCCAAACTGCAAAAGTGCCGAAATCCCATATGGCCTCACCTAGACTTTCACCATTATTGGTATTTCTTACAATTTTTAATAGGGTTATCAAAGTATTCACGGCTATATAAATGCTCAGATGCACATAGAACCCTTTTAATTCCTGCACCCTCTTTTTTGCCTGCTTCAATTTTTCGTCCCGTTTATTTGGTTCTAGCTCCATTTGTTGTGTATTTCATCATCCTGCATAAACTCCTTTATCTTTCTCTCTTCCCAGTTCCTGCCAAAGAAAGCATTTACCCCAAAGACCTTTACAGCATGAAAGACCAAACCTATTCCCCAACCAAATGCCGCCCAAAGAAACCATGCATATTGCCATTGGTTCACCCAATAATTAAGGGCTGCCAGAAAACCTATAAAAACAACATAGGATGCCAGGCTCAAATAGAATTTTTTAATAGCCTCCACCCTCGCCTTGGCCCTGTAATACTTATTTTCCTTGTCTAAATTTTCCATAATTCTACTTTTTATTTCAAATTTCGATAGATCTCCATTCCTCTTCAAAAAGATTAATATGAATTGTTGAATTTAAGGGATGGACCGTATCTCTAAAAATTTTCATCGTCCATATATTCTTGGATTTTTCTTTCCTCCCAGCTTCTTCCCAGTATAGGATTATAGCCAAAAACCTCCATTCCATGGACTGCAACACCAAATCCCCAGCCTACGGCCGGAAAAATCGCCCAAGGAAAATTTGAAGTGCTGTAATTTAACCATCCCAAAACCGGGATTACCAAACAATAGGCCAGCAGGTTTCCATAAAAACCCTTAATAGCCTCTACCTTTTCTTTCGCTTTCCGGTATCTTTTATCCTGCATAAATGATTCATGGGTTTCTATGCCATGCTGCTTTTGGGTTAGTACAGGGAGCCTGACCGTAAACTGGGAAGAAGATTTCTCTATCTGCACCTCCCTTGTTGAAAGAATAGAGTAGCGTTGTTGTATGTTCCTAAGCCCTACCCCACTACTTTTTCTTACGACTTGTTTTTCCTGTAGGTTATTTGTTACGCATAGCATCCCATTTTCTTCGTAAACCCTAATTTTCAATGGCCTGTTCTGGGTTACTATATTGTGCTTTACTGCATTTTCCAAAAGGAGTTGCAAGGACAATGGAATAATCCTGGCCTCTGGGTTGCCAGTTTTTTCTGGAATATCAAAAACAATACTACCCTCAAATCGCATAATAAGCAATCTTACATAAGTCTTGGCGAATGCCAATTCTTCATCTACAGACACCAAGTCCTTGTTTTTTTGTTCCAGTACATAACGGTAGACTTTGGAAAGGGAGGTAGTAAATTTTTGTGCTTTCTCTGGAGCTTCTTCTATTAAACTGGTTAGCACGTTTAAACTGTTGAACAAAAAGTGTGGATCCAACTGATTTTTTAAGGCATCAAATTTAGCGGAGGCGGTTCCCGCAATGATCTTCTGCTCCTTTACCTTGCTCTCTTGACGGAATTTAAAATACCAAGCCACATAAAAAATAAGCGAAATAAAAATAGCCAACAACAAGGAAACCTTATAATATTCCAATCTTTCCCCAAGCAAAAACTCGGAAATGGATATTTCTTTAATCCCAACGCTTACAATAGATCGGGAGACGAATATGCCTGCTACAGATAAAACAATATTCCCTATTATCCCCAATAGCAATCGTTTTATTTGATAAAATTGGTGCTTGTATTTCACCAATAGGAATTCTATCCAATATGCATTCACCATATACAGTATTACAGTGAAGATCATATTTACATAAAACTCTTCCCATGCCCGTGCATAGCTAAATCCCTGGTCAAATTTTCCCATAAAAAAGAAAATCGCCATAAACACAAAATAAATCATGCCCCCTATAATCAGGGCCTTCCCTAGATGTTTAAAAAAACGTGTCATTCAAATCCATTTACCCACAATACTCACCTTAATTTGCCCTAAAGTTAATAAAAAGATCCACCGGCCATCTAGGCCCTATAGGCAAGCAATAGCTTAGGGCTGGAGCTTGCCTACGGTCTTCTGACCACTTCCCAAATGGATCATGACAGGAAGATGACATTAAAGCAACAGTTTCATTTACCTGTTCTGCTTTCTGGTTTACTACATGGTCATGATTGGCAGTTACCTCATTTACAACCATAGCAATAATGATCAATACAATTTTCTGCATAGCGATGTTAGTTTTTGGTATTGTTATAACAAAATTGTAGTAAGGACAACTACTTTCAAAAAAAGAAAATCCCAATTGTAGAAACTAGGGCTTGAATTGTAATGTATAAAATGATCATTAAACTGTTTAATCGTTCCTTTTGGCATAGTTCAAAAACACCACAAAAGGGTTAGAACATAAAGCGATGGGAATATGGAAATAAAAAAGAGGCCGCACCCCTACGACCTCTTTTAAAAGTTAAGAACAGATTTCAAATTGAAATATATCTTCTTGTCTTACTTATGAGTGGTAAATATCAATTTTAAATATTGTGTTTATGTGCTGTATCGCAATAAATAATGACAGTGATAAAAATATTGTTTAGGTACAGTGACTATTGTAGCAAACTTTAGGGCATAAAAAAAGAGGCCGCACCCCTACGTCCTCTTTTAAAAAGTTAAAAAATAAGTCTATGCGTTAAAAACTTATTTTTCAAGTCTTACTTATGAATTATAAAATTAACATAATTATCGATAAGTTGTATGCTTTTTTGTAAAAAATATTAACTCTTACGGTAAATCCTTCTTAAAATCATGGCTACCTTTGAGTATATACAATTAATTTTCAACTACTTATCTTCAAACGTAAATTCTGGAAGCCTAATTATTTCTCCTCCTTTTATGGCCGATTCATGTGCAAGAATTCCTACACAGGTAATATTGGCCGATTGTTTGGCATTTGGGTAAGGCGATTTATGGTTCACCAATGCATTTACAAATTCGTGTACAAGATGTGGGTGCGATCCGCCATGGCCCGCTCCTTGTGTAAAGGAAAGGTGTTGGTGACCTTCGGCATCATACACCCCCTTGGTGGTAAAATCCTGTATTTCCTTTGGCAATAACTTGGCAAAATCCGGACTTTCTATTTCTTCCGGAATTTCCGGCTCCGGTTTTTTGGCCGTGTGTACTACCAACGGCTTACCTTCTATTAGCGGCCATTCTACCGATTTCTTTGAGCCATAGACCTCAAAGCTTTCCCTATACTGTCTGGCCACATCAAAAAGGGAACGATAAACTTGTGCACTTAAATCTGAATTACGGAATTTTATATGGGTGGTTTCCACGGCAAATGGGGAGTTGTAATGAGATATAAGCTCCTCCCTAATGGTTCCCGACCCAAAACAGGAAACATATTCGGCCTCCCCCCGCGTAAGGGCCAACACTGGCCCCACACAATGGGTAGCGTAATGCATGGGAGGTAGACCCGGCCAATAATTTGGCCAACCGTCCATATCCTGCTGGTGGCTGGCTTTTAAAAACTGTACCTTGCCCAGTTCCCCATTTTCATACAATTCTTTCATATACAGGAATTCCCTGGCATATACCACGGTTTCCATCATCATATAGGTTAGTCCTGTTTCTTGGGTTAGACGTACTATTTCTTCGCATTCCTCCACAGTGGTGGCCATGGGTACGGTACAGGCCACGTGCTTTCCCGCTTTTAAGGCTTTAATAGACTGTATTCCATGATCGGGTATGGGGGTATTAATATGTACAGCATCAATTTCTGGATCCTCCAGCAATTCATCATAAGAGGTGTACCTCTTATCAATATTAAAGGTGTCTGCCAGCTCATTCAGCTTCTGTTTGTTCCGTTGTGAGATAGCCACTAAGTTGGCATGGGGATGCTTTTGGTAAATAGGTATAAACTCTGCACCAAACCCCAATCCTACAATGGCAATATTTACTTTCATTCCACTCATTTTATCTTGAATTTAATTAAATGTTTCCTTTAAAAAATGGATTCCCTTGGAAGCAAATTCATCCTGACTCTCTGCAAAATTTTTCCATATACAAACGGCTCCCGCCAATTCCTTGATTTCTGGTGTAAAACTCTCTATCACTATGGAACCCTGATATTCAATATCATTTAACCCCTCTACAAATTGGTTCCAAGGTGTTAGTCCGGTTCCAGGAATTCCCCGATGGTTTTCCGAGACCTGTACATGAATTAATTTATCGCCTACCCTTTGTATGGCCTCCCTAATGTTCTTTTCCTCAATGGCCATGTGAAACCCATCCAACAGCACCTTCGCCCTACTATGATTTACATCTTCTATAAAGCGCATAACGTCCTCTGCGGTGTTGATCATATCGGACTCAAATCGGTTTAGGGGCTCTAGTGCGATGGACAGTCCATGCTCTTGAGCCATGACACATACCTGGTGTATATTGGCTACTGCCAGGTCCCATTCTCTTTGTCGCTGATCAACAGACAACATTCGTGCTTTGCCGACAGCCGAATACATGGGACCTGCCAAAAACGTGCACCCCCACTTATTACACAAATCAAAACATTTTTTTATGTAGTCAAAGCAGTCTTGGTGTACGGAAATATCTTGGTGCGTTAGGTCTTTTGATGGTCCAAAGGCCCCACATACCACGGCCTGCAATTCATTATCTTCCAAAGCTTTTTTTACCTGGTCACTATTAATTAGGTCCGGGTCCTCCACAGGAATTTCAACTACATCAAAACCCATTTGTTTTATTTTGGGGAGCAAGTGGTAGGATTTTGTATTAAAGGGTGATTCCCAGAGCCAAGTACTTACCCCGAATAGTATGTTGTTTTTCATTTTTTGCCGGTCTTTATAGTGTATACATTACTAAACTGTGTCTTCTATTTATTTTACCTTAACTACCTTCATTACGCCCTGCATAATTCGCCAGTGCCCAGGAAACGTACATATAAAAGGATAATCACCTGGTTTAGTTGGGGCCTTAAATTTTAGAACAACTTTTTCTTCAGGGTTTATTATAGCCGTTGCAAATAAAACTTCGGGCATTTCCGGAACATAGTTTTTTTCTGCACCATTGGGATCCATCGCCAATTTATCGGCAGCCAAACCTACTTTCTCCTTTGCGCCCAATTTAGTGACTACCAGATTGTGCTGCATAAAATCTGTATTTTCAAAAACCAGCTCAACCGCCTGTCCGGCTTCTACAACAAATTCGGTCAAATCAAACTTCATTTCGTTTTTAATGGTTTTAATGTTGACGACCACAGCCCCTGAGTTGTTATCCTCTTCATTATTTTTCCCTGCTTTCACCTCATTGATATAGGTTTCAACCAGTATCTCCCCTAATGGTTTATGAGCAAAGAGATCTTTAGCCTCCCTGGAAAAGTCCAGCTCCACATCATATTTCCATTCTCCTGCCAGCGTTGTGTTAAACTGACCTGAATTGAAGACCATTTGCTCTTCTTTACCCCAGATTCCGCCTCCGCCTCCGGTATCTTCTACCCGTACTGCAATAGAATTTTTACCGGCCTTTAGAATTCCCGCAGGGATGCTGTACACCCTATTGGCCTTATAATCATTCTCTGTTTCCCCTATTAACCTGCCGTTTAAATAGACCTTATCCGAATCATCTATGGGACCCAAGGAAAGGGTGCCCTTTCTTCCTACTCGATTGGCAGGAATAGTTAGCTCTTTTCGGAACCAAATAATGCCATCCATCTGCAAACCTGCATCTTCTATCAACTGCGGAAGCAACATGGTCTGCCATTGGGTATCATCAAAATCCATTGCCTGTCTGGGGCTATCTTTAACCGATCCTTTTCCAAAATTGGGATTGGATGCCAAGTAGGCAGCTACAAATCCTTTATGATGTTTGCTTCCTGCAGCGTATAGGGCCTTTGCCAACCATTCGTCTGCAAGCAATTGTTTCTTATTGCTCAGCTCATATAACCGCTTCCCTATTTCCATACTGGGTTCCCTTTCCGCAAAATACAGTAAGGCCGCCAATTGCACCTCTGCTGCCTCATCCTCCAATATATCGGTTTTGAGCAATAAGGAATCAATGGTATTATTTTTTGGCAATACCCCTATCGCTGCCTTCCGTACAGCTGCCGAGGGATGGCTCAATGCCGATTTTACAATCTCCATGACCTGGGTGTCGGAAGAAATTGCCCCAAGCCCTTCCAAGGTCCACAGCCCGTGCAATGCTCCGGGATTAAGTCCCAACTCATCTACCTTCCTATTTTCAATCAATTCAATAAGTTGGGGAACAACCTCTTGGCTACCATTTTCAACCAATAAGCGTTGCGCTGTCATTCTCCAGAACATATTATTGTGGGTTAAAGCCTCTAACAGCTCTTGGGGTTTGTTCCGGTCCAAACTAATTAATTTAGCCTCCTCCCTATATTTGGGCGATATTCGCCATATCCGACCGTGAGACCTATCTCGCAGCGGATTTTTGTAGGCATTACCAGGTCCGTTAACAGCATCGTAGCCCCCTCTGTCCACATTTGGGGTTGGATTGTGTTGTATAATAAAATTGTACCAATCCAGTACCCACACAGCGCCATCCGGTCCTACCTTAGCCTCAACTGGGGAAAACCACTCATCAGAGCTGGCCATTAAATTGCCCCCATCCTTTTCCAAATAACCAGCTCCGTTCTTTTCTATATTGGCAATATGTACTACTCCTCCGGTAGGCTCGCACACAAAGGCATATTTATTCCAGTACTCCTTGGGAAAGGTTCTGGCTGTATAAAAATGGTGTCCTGCAGCAGCGGTAAATCCTCCAAAAACATCTACCTGCCTTACATTTTGGGTTATGGGCAACATACCATAATGTCCGTCTATTTTTTCACTTCCCTTAAAGGATATCCCAGCCACCTCAGCTAAGTTCCTATTGGGAATCCCCATAAATACGCTATGGGTATTATTGGCCGTGGAAGCAAAAACAGCATTATCCTCGGTAATGCCCAAGCCCCAGGTATTGTTGCTCGTATTGGTCAAAAATTCAAATTGCTCCATTTTCTTGTTAAAGCGATATATACCTTGACCAAATTTTAAATCTTCTCCAGCGATGTTTCCTTCAAAACCAGAATAGCCCACAACACCATAAATATTATTGTCAATTCCTATTTGAAGGTTGGAAGGTCCCGCATGGGTATCAAAAACACCCCAACCTTCCATGGCGATTTCCTTAACATCTGCTTTATCATCCCCATTGGTATCCTTTAGGAACAAAAAATAAGGAGCCTGAGAGACTAAGATCCCCCCATTGACAAAGGCAAAGCTTGTAGGTATATTTAATTTATCCGCAAAAATGGTAAACTTATCCGCCTTACCATCCCCATCAGTGTCCTCGCAAATTTTTATGCGATCATCACCCATGCCTTTGTCATCCCTTACTGTATTGGGGTAATCTACAGTCTCTATAACCCATAGCCTGCCCTTCTCATCCCAATTCATGGCTATTGGGTTAATAATATCCGGTTCAGAAGCAAAAAGCTCCAACTTAAATCCCGCTGGGACTTGGATCAATTTTTCCGATTCTTCCGGTGACAAGGGAAGTTGATATTTTGGTGCCGGATCCCTTTTCTCATAATTAGGGATATTGGACATTTCCTTATATTTTAACGTTGGTATATCTTTAATAAATTCTTCCCAGTTCCTCTTTGTCTGCTCGTCTATTGCCCAAAGGATCCCCTCTTTAATAAGATTTTGAAATCCAGGTTTGCTCCAGGTCCTTTCATCATGTCCGTAGGCAGTGTAAAACACCTTGCCCTTACCATATTTTTTAACCCATGTCCATGGTTCCCGATGATCGTCTACCACCCTTTCCATTAGAACGGTAATATCATCGGCCATTTTATCATGTACATACGTCTCGTCCCAAGTGGTGAACTCCTTCACCTTTTTCATAATGGGATGGGTGTTGTTCATTATTTCTGCCGTGAAGGTATCCGTACCATGGGCCATAAACTGCCCCCCAACCATATCTACATACTCTTCTGACTCATTGAAACAAAAACTGGCACAATGTATAGGGATAAACGCATGACCCTCCGCAACAAATTCCATTAGCGCTTTTTCCTGCTCTGGAAATCTATTTTCATAATTTGCATATAAAATAACCCCATCATAGCTCTCTAAAGTCTCTTTATTAAGATCTTCTACCTCCTCTGTATACGTGATATTTATGCCACTTTTGGTTAGTGATGAAGCTAGAATAGGCATATAGGCCCTAGAATTATGGTGTTCATTGGCATGACCAAGAAATAACATCTCAATTCTTCTAGGTTGATTGTCTTTTTTTTTCGACTCGGATAACTTACAACCCAATAGCGTTACCATAAGGATAAAGAGACAAAAAAAGAGAGCATTTGTAGTTTTCATAACCGACTGAAGTTTTTGGTTGAACAATGTTATTGAATATAAAAGCACAAAGCGAACTCTTTGTTGTCCACTTTTGACTGTTTTATATCATTCAATTCGTATTTTTACTATATTTAAAGACATTTTACTACAAATAACAGCTTTAACTCTCTCTTATTTGTCCATTATTTATCATTAATTCCAGATCCTTTTTGACGTGAAATCGGCATTACAAAAATCACCTATCCCTAAGTCGCAGGCCTTTGTAGCCAAATTGCTCAGACAACCCAATTTTGATCCCAGTTGGCATTTTCATCCGGAATTCCAGTTGTTTATGGTTTTAAAGGGGAGCGGCACCCGATTTATAGGAGACCATGTTAAACATTTTAAGGAGGGGAATATTACCTTTACCGGGCCTAATTTACCGCATATGTGGCGTAGTGACAATGAGGGGTTGGACGTAGAAGATAACTCATGGTCCGAGGGGATTGTGGTATACTTCCATGAAGATTTTATTGGCCAGGGTTTACTGCACAAGACTGAAATGATCAAATTGCGACAGCTGTTCCAGAGAAGTTTGAGAGGAATTGATGTGCTGGGGGACACAGCCAATAAGGTGGGCAATATGATGAAAAAGCTCTTATATCTTGAAGGAATGGACAGTGTTGTGGAGCTATTCAACATACTCAACTGCTTGGCAAACACTTCCGAATCCGAATTGTTGGCCAGTCCGGGATACACCAACTCCTTGAAACAAGGGGACACCGAGAGAATGAACGATGTACATGCCTATGTTATGAAGAATTTCAAGGAAAAAATACAGCTATCAACAGTAGCCTCTTTGGCCAATATGACCCCAACCTCCTTTAGTCGTTATTTTAAAATGCACGCCAACAAAACTTTTTCGGAGTTTTTAACTGAGATCAGGATCGGGTATGCCTGCAAACTACTTATTGAAGAAAAAATGAATATAGGTCAGGCTTGTTATGCCAGTGGTTTTCAAACCCTTTCCAATTTTAACAAGCAATTCAAGACTATTACCAAAAGGACCCCTATGTCCTATAAAAAAAAGTATGGTATATAACCACTTTCCCGTCATAGATAACAGGATTATTTCTAGGGAGGGCCATTTACATTTATTAGCGTAATTTTGCCCCATGGTAAGAAACATTCAGCTCAGGACTACTTTATTGGAGGAGTCCGTAGATAATATCCTCCATAAGAAAGCGGCCAAATATTTAGGCATCCCCATTGAGGATGTTACGGAGGTCTTGATACTTCGAAAATCTATCGACGCCAGAAAATCTACCATATATTTTAATTATAAAGTTTCTGTCTATATCAAGGAAGCGCCGCCAAAGAACAATGCCTATGACTTTGGATATAAAGACGTATCCAATGCCCAAGAGATACACATAATAGGTTTTGGTCCTGCAGGCATGTATGCTGCCCTTCGATGTATTGAATTAGGGTATAAGCCCATTGTTTTGGAAAGGGGGAAAAATGTACAGGAACGCAGGCGCGATTTAAAGGCTATTAACAGGGACCATATAGTTGACGAAGATTCCAATTACTGTTTTGGAGAAGGAGGGGCAGGCACTTACTCAGACGGTAAATTGTACACCAGAAGTCTAAAACGCGGGGATGTAAGAAGAATATTTGAAAATTTGGTCTATCACGGGGCTACCGAACAAATTCTTATAGATGCCCACCCACATATTGGCACCAATAAATTGCCCAAATTGGTCCAAAATATTAGGGAAACTATTTTAAAATATGGAGGGGAGATTCATTTTAAATCCAGGGTAACCAATTTTTTGATTACCAAGAACACCCTAAGGGCCATTGTGCTGCAAAATGGTATGGAGATGCCCGTTAACAGGGTTATTCTGGCCACTGGACATTCTGCAAGGGACATTTATTACTTGCTAAACAAAAAGAAAATTGGTCTTAAAGCCAAGTCATTTGCCATGGGGGTACGGGTAGAACATCCGCAACATATTATTGATAACATTCAATACCATTGCCGTAATGAACGCAACCCTCTTCTCCCTGCGGCCTCCTATAGTCTGGTAGAGCAGGTGAAGAACCGTGGGGTATACTCATTTTGCATGTGCCCAGGCGGCTTCATAGTCCCTGCTGCCACATCTCCTGGAGAGGTGGTTGTCAATGGCATGTCGCCTTCCAAGCGAAATAATCAATTTGCCAATTCGGGCATCGTGGTAGAGATAATTGTGGATGTGGACATAAAAAAGTATGAGCATTTTGGCCCACTTAGGGGATTGGAATATCAAAAGGACTTGGAGCGATTGGCTTTTACCTCAGGTGGCCGCTCTCAGGTAGCTCCTGCACAGCGCCTTACAGATTTTGTAGAAGGCAAACTCTCCAATGACCTTAACCCCAGCTCTTATCAACCGGGACTTAAGTCGGCTCCTTTGCATTCACTATTGCCCAAGCTGATAGGGAGTAGGCTGCGTTCTGGCTTTACTGCTTTCGGTGAAAAGATGAGAGGATACTATACCTCCGAGGCCAATGTGGTAGGGGTAGAATCACGAACCTCGGCGCCAGTGAACATCCCTAGAAATAAAAACTTGGAACATCCTGAAATTCAAGGTCTTTTCCCCTGCGGGGAGGGAGGAGGCTATGCCGGTGGTATTATATCGGCCGCCATGGACGGGGAGCGCTGTGCAGAGGCCGCGACCTCAGGATTATAGGGGGTATTCTTGGATTTATAGCGTTTATCCAAACTAATGCCCTACCTTTGTGCCTTATTTTATACAATACATGACATTCAAAGACTTAGGTATTATAGAACCTATCCTAAAAGCCCTAAAGGCAGAAGGCTATACAAATCCAACACCAATTCAAGAACAATCCATTCCCATTTTGCTTCGCGGAACGGACTTATTGGGCTGTGCCCAAACCGGAACCGGTAAAACTGCAGCTTTTTCCATCCCCATCATCCAGCAATTGGTATTGGACCGGGAAGCTGATAAGGGACAACGAAAAATTAGAACTTTGGTAGTTACGCCTACGAGGGAGTTGGCTATACAGATAGGAGAAAATTTCACCTCCTATTCCCGATTCACAGGAATTAAAAACACCGTTATTTTTGGAGGCATTAAACAAGGAAGACAAACCGACGCCCTTAAAAAAGGGGTCGATGTGCTTATTGCCACCCCAGGTCGTTTATTAGACCTCATGAACCAAGGGTTTATCTCTCTTAATGATGTTAAATATGCCGTATTGGATGAGGCCGACCAGATGTTGGACATGGGCTTTATTCATGATATCAAGAAAATAATTGCCAAATTGCCTAGTAACAGGCAATCCCTATTTTTTTCGGCTACCATGCCTCCTGCCATTGCGGAACTCTCCAAAAAAATCCTGGGCGATTTTGAGCGGGTTACCATTAAGCCCCAACAAGCTACTGCAGAAAAGGTAGAACAGGGCATTTATTTTGTTAGCAAAAAAAACAAGTCCCAATTACTGATCCACTTACTGGAAAAAGATCCAACCGATTCCGTCCTTGTTTTTTCCCGAACCAAGCACGGGGCCAATAAAATTGTGAAGCAATTGGCCAAGGCCGATATCAAGGCCGATGCCATTCACGGAAACAAATCCCAAAATGCCAGACAAAAAGCCTTGGGAGAGTTTAAGGATGGTGACTTAAAAGTGCTTATTGCTACTGATATCGCCGCTAGGGGCATAGATGTTGAAGAACTTTCATTGGTGATAAATTATGACCTTCCCAATGTACCAGAAACCTATGTACACCGTATAGGTAGAACAGGTAGGGCCAGTGCCAGTGGTGTTGCCCTATCCTTTTGCGATGTGGAAGAAAGGCCCTATTTAAAAGATATTCAAAAACTGATAAACCAACAGGTCCCAGTTATTAAGGACCACCCTTTTGAAGATGATGCATCGGAAGCCGTGCCATTGGAAGAAAAGAGACAACCGCAGAACAGGCAGAAACAAAGAACAGGACAATCTAAATATAGGGGAGGCAGAAACAGCTACCGAAACAGGAATAGGAGCAGGAATAATAGATCGCAAAAAGAATAGCAGGATATTTTCCCGCTTTACAAAGGTCTGATAATGATATTATCTGCCAAAAATGTATAGGTTCTAAAAAAAATCAGGATATTTATTCTTTAATAATGAATAACCATCCAATGAAAAGTTTTTACACCGCCATTCTAATAGGATTAGGCCTTCTTGCCACAACGGAAACCAGCTGGTCCCAAACAGCCAATGTTGTTAGTTTTAACATAAAATATGACAATACTGCTGATACCATTAATAATTGGAACGACCGTAAACCCCATGTAGCCAAATTAATCCAGCATTATGATTCGGACATTGTTGGTATCCAAGAAGGTTTGCACCGTCAGGTAGACTATTTAAACAAAGCCCTTACAGACCATGCTTATGTGGGAGTTGGCCGGGACGATGGCAAGGAAAAAGGAGAGTATTCGGCAATTTTCTACAATACCAAAAAATTTAAGGTACTAAAAACCAATACCTTTTGGTTATCTGAAACACCGGAAAAAGTATCGGTAGGTTGGGATGCCTCCTTGGAACGGATCTGTACCTATGCCCTTTTTGAAAATAGAGCGTCCAAAAAGAAAATTTGGGTCTTTAACACCCATTTTGACCATAAGGGAAAGCAGGCGAGAGTCAATTCTGCACAACTCATATATAAAAGGATCCGTGAAATAAACACCTCCAATTTACCGGTAATATTGATGGGCGATTTAAACTTAGCTCCGGAAACCGCACCTATTCAATATCTAAAAAAGAATTTAACGGATGCCAAGGAAATAACCATAAAACCGTTTTATGGCCCTGTTGGTACCTTCAATGGATTTAATCAGGAACGAATAATGAAAAATAGAATAGACTACTTCTTTGTAAAAGATATTGAGGTCTTGTCCTACAGCCATGTTGATGATAGAATGCCGAACAATAAACATATTTCTGATCACTTACCAGTGCTGATGACCATTTCTTATTAATTTAATTCTATGTACACCCCGGACCATTACAAAAATGAGAACCTTGAGGAAGTAAAGAAATTTATCGCTAAAAATGCCTTCGGTATATTGGTGAACCAAACCAATGGCAGGCCATGGGCTACGCATATCCCTTTGGAACTGGATGTAGACCCCCAAGGCAAGGACATTTTGGTTGGCCATATCGCAAAAGCCAATCCACAGTGGCAATACTTTAAGGAGGATGAAGAAGTCCTGGCTATATTTAACGGCCCCCATAGCTATATATCATCCTCTTGGTACAAGGATGAGGAGGTACCTACTTGGAACTATATTGCCGTTCATGTCTATGGGAAAATAAAAATATTGGATAAGGCTGCTGTCATGGAGTCGCTTCGCAAATTGGTGGATAAATATGAAAAATCTTCCGAACAGCCCGTGTCCATAGAAAAGCTATCCGAAGCTACTATGAAACAAATAGTTGGTGTTGTAGGCTTTCAAATAGATATAACTGAAATACAGGCTACCTATAAGCTTTCACAAACCAGACCTGAAGACCACTCCCAAATTATAGATCAATTGGAAAAAACCAACAACCATGGTTCCAAAGATGTTGCCCATTGCATGAAGCACTTAAAAAAATAAGTTCATCAAGATCATTATCCTATAAATAAAAAGACCCAATGAGCCAAAAATTAGAAAAACAATTAGCTGCCAAGGAGGCTATAAAATACGTTAAAAATGGTATGACTATTGGATTGGGAACGGGATCCACAGCATATTATATGCTTAAAGAATTGGAGCAACTTGTACTAAACGGCCTTGAGATCATTGGAGTACCCTCCTCCGAAAATACAAAAAAACTGGCTATCGAAATGGGAATTCCTCTAACTACGCTGGATAAGATAGATCGTATGGATATCTATATTGACGGTACTGACGAATTTGACCCCTATATGCAACTTATTAAAGGTGGTGGTGGAGCCTTATTAAGGGAAAAAGTATTGGCCCATAATTCCAATTTGGTTATCATCATTGCCGACTCAACAAAAGAAGTAAGACGTCTGGGAGAATTTAAACTTCCCATTGAAACCATTCCTTTTGCCACTGCAAACATAGGGCGATTGCTAAATAAAATGAACCTGCACCCTATAGTAAGACTAAAAGATGGAAAAAACTACATCACCGATGAGGGCAACTACATTCTAGACCTCAATATTCTAAATGTTTCCAATCTCTCGGTTTTGGAGGGTGAATTAAAACAAATCCCAGGCATTGTAGAAACCGGACTCTTTTTGGATATGGCCCATAAGATTATTGTAGGTAAGGGAGACAAGACTGTAACCCTAAGTAGATAATTAAAGAATTGCCAATAATCTAACATTAAAATGTATCGGAAACCGGAGCTTGGACCATTGCCACTGTCCGTGTATTTAGCGGGCCTTGCGAATCAAATTGGCCGTATAGACATATTTCATGTCCCTCATTTTTAAACCTTCTTGCATAGCCATTGATGTTTCGGGAGTTGCCCCCTCCGTCCAATTAATGTTTTGGCTAAGGGCTTGTTTATAATCCTTGAACATACTTACAGTCATATGTGAAGCATAGGTGTCACTACCTATTGGACAAATGAACCGTATTAACCCCCAATTAGCTTTGTTCCCTGAGTCTACTGCCTTCTGGTGGATTGGTTGAAATATTTCCATCTCCGCTTTTTCATAGGATTCATAGTTCAATAGGTCGGCCTTCATCATATCTATCTGTGCAACGGTACCCAAAGGCATACCAAAGTCCCCTTTGGTCGCAGCTATTTCTTCTGCGTATATCCTTACCGCCAAATCCCTTGTCACCGAAGAGTGGTTTAATTTTTTATTGAGATCTGCCTCAGACATATTGGGGTATGCCGATTTGGCCCTATCCATTAACTGTGCCCAACTACTTCCATCCATCATCTTTACCGGATCATTATATAAGGTAACGGTCAGGAATTGAAATCCTTGCTGCTCTCCCCCTGGACTAAGCGCCCATAGATCCCAGCCTATAATGTCCCCACTATTGATTCGTTGTTGTTGAATTTTTTCCCAAAACTCCTCTGTTTCGGCATAGGCCGCTTCCTGTTCATTGTCTACTTGCATGAATTCGAATATGAGATACAATTTATCCTGCGCCAGCACCACATTGCCCATCATTACAAGTAGGACAAAAATTATACATTTTTTCATGATGTCTTTATTAAATTAATAGCTATGTAAAGGAATTGCGATGTAGCTCCTAAAAGATGAATATATCCGAAACAATACACAGCTTTATCCACTGGCATTTTAAACAATAAGTACTATTAAAAAAAAGGAGAAAGGACGAATGAAAGTGTTGGATGTCCGTAAGACGTTAAAAAGTTACCAAAGAAAAAAGTAAACCTATTAAATAGTGTGTAAGTGTTTCAAAACGTACTCTTTAAAGGTTTTACTCATGGGGATGACTTTTCTGTTGATTTCCAGATGACTATCGGCTACCACATCCAATTTTGAAATATTTACCATATAAGAGCGGTGAACCCTAATAAATTTAGGATTTGTAAGTTCTGTTTCCACATGTTTTAGGGTAGTACTAATTAAATAATTGGCGTTGGGCGTTATGATATTGCTATAATTTCTATCCGCCTCTATATACAGAATCTCTTCCAGCATCAACTTTACCATTTTTCCATTGTGCCTAACAAATATTCGATCTTCCAATACCTCAAAGCTCTCTGAATTACCAGTGCTCTCCGTTGGACCTTCCTTTAGTTGTTCGGCCACTAGGGCAACGGTACGCTGCAAATCCAGCTTGTTAAAGGGTTTGGAAATAAAGGCATGGGGATGGGTGGCCTTAGCTTTGGCAAAGGTGCTTTCGTCACTATTGGCGGTAAGATAGATAATAGGAATGTTATGGGTTTTCCGTATTTCAGTAGCAGCTTCAATACCACTTATGGTTCCTTTTAGGTTCACGTCCAATATAAGTATATCGGGCATATTGGTGGTAGCGTGTAATATGGCTTCTTCTCCCCTAGTTACTATCCCAATTACCTCATAACCCAAGTTGGCAAGTTGCAAAGAAATGTTGGCGGCTATGATCATATCATCTTCTACAATTAGGATACGGGTTTGGTTTTTCATAACTAAGCGGCTTTATTAAGTTGGAATTCAAAAGATACTGCTGTTCCTTTATTCTGGTTTAAAATCATTTTACCATCAAGTTGCTTGGTCAACAGTTGTACCAACTGACTTCCGAATCCAGAACCATGGGATTTTTTCCCATTTTGGATACCTATTCCATTATCGGTCACCTTTAGTTCTAAATGGGAAGTGTTCCTAGTTAACCCTATAGTGATGACGCCTGCAGTATTGTTGGGAAAGGCATATTTTAAAGAATTGGTTATCAACTCATTAACAATCAACCCAATAGGTGTTGCTATATCCACATTAAGCTGAATCTCATTCATATCATATACCACATCTATTCGCTGTTCAGCACCATAGGAATGAAGCACATAATTCATCAAGTTTTTAAAGTAGCCCAGCATTTCTATAGTGGCCAAATTACTCCCGTGGTATAAGTTCTGATGAATCATACTCATACTCTGAATCCTGTTTTGGATTTGGAGCATATTGTCCTTTATTTTATCATCTTCTATGTGTGTTGCCTGTAGGGAAAGTAAACTGGAAACCACCTCCAAATTATTCTTTACCCTATGGTGTATCTCTTTAATTAGGAACTCTTTTTCTTCATTTTGATGTTGCAATTGAACATTTTTTCTTTTATTATTTTTAATGGCCACAATGCCCATTAGCAGTAAAAACAACAGCAAACCAGCAATAATTGAGGTAAGTATCTGGTTGCTCTGTTGTTTTTTTATCTTTCCTTTTTGAAAAAGAATAGTATCTTCTTTCTGTGCAAGGTCAAATTCTGTCTGCAACAAGGCTATTCTCCGATCCGATTCGGCGGTAAAAATCTCTTTTTTTAATCCGTCATATTCAGAAAAAGCCTTGTAGGCCTCCATATAGTTATGATTACCTGCAAATGCTTTGCCCAAGGTTTCGTATGCCTCACTTAAATAATACTCATCTCCAAAATCATCGGTTGCTATGGCTATTGATTTTTGAAGGCTTGTTATGGCCATCTTATATTTTCCCTGCAAATGCTGAAGCTTTCCCATGGATAACCATGAACGCATCAACATAAAGCTGTTATCCAACAATTCAGCATATTTTATGGCATTCAAACTCGCATTTTCAGCTTCTTCGTACCTATTTAAATATGCGTAAAGGTCAGCCAAGGAAATATAAATATCACTTAAGTTATTATAAAAGCCATAGCGTTCCCCTATAGCTAAAGCATGTTCATAATATTTAAGGGCCTCATCAAACCGTTTCAATTGTAAGTAGTTGTTGCCCACTACGTACAAGGTAAAATCATAATCCAGATCAGTTATTCCGCGTTTTTCAAATTCAACAAGAGATTTGATTCCGTATTCGAGCCCTTTGTTATACTTGGCCTGCTTCCAAAAAATATTACTTAGGTCACTATACGCCAAGCCTATAGCCTTTTTATCGTTTAGTTCCTGTCCCAATTTTAGTGATTCCAAGGCATAATCGGCCGCCTTGTCCAATTCTCCCCTACGTTCATATACGTACCCCAATTGGGTGTTCAAAAACGCTAGGTCGCTAGGGAGAACCTTACTTTTGGCTTCTTGTAGTACTGCTTCCGCCCAATCCAACTTTTCCATTCTCAATAAAATGGCTCCTTGGGTAATCTGGAATCGGCCATGCCAAAGTTGGTTGTCTTTTTTTGTACAACGTTCCAAACCCTCCAATGTAAAATTCAATGCCTTGGTCAAATTACGCGTATGCCAATAATAAGCAAGATCATTTAATAAAGAAAACTGAAGGGTATCATTAGGGGCACTGTTATAGGCCTCCTCTAGAGTATCCAAATAAGAGCTCCCAAAATTATCCGTATCCACAAAAACTTTTAAGTAAGGTGTATCTGAATTGTAATCTATCAACTGACCATATAAGTACGCACCATAAAAGAAAGTGATAAAAAATACTATGTTGACCGGTTTACCCATTTTTTGTCTTGGTATACTTAAAAAACTGGGGGCCTTTAAAGATACAAATATTATTTCCATTTACCGCTGGCTAAATAAAACTGCATACTGGGACAATAAATAGTATAACTCATCCACTGTTAATTGAATATTCCTTTCAAAACCAATTACTTAGTAAAGCCTTGATATTATGGAACAATTGAAAGTTATGAAAATGCCTCATATACCTTTATTGCTTATAGTGCTATGCTGGGTTTCATGCAACAACAATCCAAGATCTATAGGTAATTCCTCCTCGCCAAAAAATAAAACTCCCGCTATGATCAATGGGAACCCCAATTTAAAGGCTTCTATTGATGCCTATTTAAGTATCAAAAATCCTGACACACTAAATATGCTTGTTACCGATAATTATGTGAGAAATATGAACGGAATCCCAGTGGTCACCAATAAATCCGAACTAAAAGCTAGGTTAAATCTATATTTTACAGGATTTCCCGATTATCATATAGCCGTAAGCCATAGTATTATTTGTGATAGCCAAGGTTATATAAACTGGGTTTTTAGCGGCACCCATACAGGGCTGTTCGGGGATGTTGCGGCCACTGGCAAAAAAATTAAAATCAATGGATTTTCCCATCTATATTTTAATAAACAAGGCCAACTCTACCAGGAGGATATTTTTTATAATGAACTGGAATTTTTACAGCAATTGGGGTACTCCCTAACAACCCCCAATCTTAAATGACAACTCATTAAAGCTAACTTAAAAAACAAGAATAATTTAAACCAATAAATAATAAAGACTATGAGAACTCTGCGAAAACACCTGTTGATAACATTAACTTCCATATTGGGCTTGAGCATTTCTGTTGCCCAAAGTGAAAAAAATCAAGCCTTTTACGTGCATGAAGATCAAGTAAAGCCTTCTATGGTACAAGCATACGAAGAGGTTGCCAAAGATTTTACCAATGCTTGCAAAGAACATAACCTAGAGGGGGTCAGCTGGCAGGTAGCCTCAACGAACACCGGACGTTATTTTAACATTTCACCCATAGAAAATATGGCTGAACTGGATAAGAATGTCATGGCTCCTTTGGCAGAAAAAATGGGAGAGGAAGCTTTTAGGGATTTGTTTAAACGATATAACGACTGTTATGATAAACATGGAGACTATATCATTTATTTAAATAAGGAACTTACTTATATGCCCGAAGGAATAAGTACAACCACCGAAGGTCAGAATTATAGGAAATGGCATTTTTTACATGTTACGCCAAACAATATCCAAAATCTTAAAGGGAAGCTCAAAGAACTTAAGGCCATGTATGCCGAAAAGGGATCCAAGGAATATTACCGAATATATCATAACGGATTTGGCTCCATGGGAGATTATTATTTGGCCGTAGTTTCAGCCGTTGATGCCGAAGACTATGCCAAAAAGTCCAAAGAAAATGAAATCTTATTGGGCGAAGCAGGGGAAAAATTATTTGGAGAGATCTTTAGTTATGTGCTAAAATACGAAACTGCTTCTGGAAGCATGCATCCGGACCTAGCCTATAGCCCATCAAATTAAATTTATTAACAGGTAGGCTAGGTTTCAGAAATCTTAAAAAAGTGAATCCAGTTTTAAAATTTTCTATTTGAATTAGCAACCCTATTTGGGAAATAGACCAAACCATAACTGTTTTCACCCCTGCCTGTTTTTTTAAATATTATAAAAGAAAGTAGCAACACTTAAATCAAACATTATGAAAACAATGAAATCAATCATCGGGTCACTATTAGTCATGGCCCTGTTTATTCCGCTAGCAGGTTATGCACAAGAAGGCAATTATTTTACAGTTACCACTTGGAAACTTAATATTCCCGAAAATGGAACAAGAGCTGAACTGAATGACCTTTTAAAGGAATTCTCTGAAAAAATCACATTTAAGAACGATAAGATTATTAGTGAAAGGGTACTACATCATATATCTGGATCAGATTTACGGGATTTAGTTGTTATTAGTGAGCATGCCTCTTGGAATGATATTGACGCAGCTGCAAACATGCAAAATGAACTGATGAAAACTGCATGGCCAGATGAAGAGGAGCGCAAGGCCTTTTTTCAGTCTTGGAACAAATATGTGGTTACCCATTCTGATGAAATATATCAAGAAAACCCAGAATTGACCAAAAAATAAATCAAATCCAGACCAGATCGGCTCAATACGGCCCGTCTGGCCCTAAAATCCTAAAATATCATGAAAAAATTGATTTTTATTGGACTTACAATAGCCTTAATAACGGGTTGCCAGGAAAAAACACCGCAACGGTACAGCCAACAGTCTCCACAAATTACTACCGTGAAACAACTTATAGGAAACTACAACAACCAAACCTACGACACCAGTTTCTATACAGATACCTCTAAAACATATTACAATACCAAGGACAACCCATTATCTCCCGAAGAAACCATTGCCTATCACAAGGAAATGGATAAAAATTATTCTGAAAGAGGTTTTCTAGACCAAGACCAAGAATATGAAATGGTAGTTACAGATAAAGGGGAGACTTGGGTAAATTGTTGGCTAGATTGGAGGGGTACACTGTCTGCCAATGATCAAGTGATAGACATTCCCATACACCTCACCTACCAATTTATTGATGGAAAGATTGTCAGGGAGGTTGGGATGTGGGACCCAACTGAAGTTGTTTTGGCGCTTCAGGAGATGGAGATGAAAAACAGTATGTCTGCCGATGAAAAACAAATTCAAGCAACAATTGACAATATCATAAAAGCTTGGAATACCAATGACAAAGACTTAATGTATGCCAATTTGGCGAACAATATTGTTAGGACGGATAATGGGACCATCATGGCAAATAAGCCATCGGACTATGGTGATTTTATAGACATCTACCATGGCGCCTTTCCTGATTTTAAGGTGAACTTGGACAAGACCGTCATTAAGGGCAATAAGGCTTACATGAATTGGTCATGTACCGGCACCAACACCAAAGATTTCATGGGTAATGCGCCCACCAATAAAAAAATTGAGACACACGGTTTTAGTGTTTGGACCTTTAATAAGGAAGGAAAAGGGGCTAAAGAAGATGCCTTTTATGATAATATGGCAGTCTTTACCCAACTGGGATATTCCATGCCTGCCCCTAATTAATTATAACCAAAACCTTAATACCAACATGAAGATAAAAAGCAAATTAACAATGGGAATCTTGATACTTATTCTTGCAATAAGCCTAGGTTGTAAAGAGAAAACAATCAATGAAGATACAGAGCAATCAGAAATTGCCATTGAAAAGGAAGCTCCTGAATATTTTCTACTACGTCCGGAGGTTGAAAAAGCCTATGGCTATTCACATGCCGTTAGGATTGGTAATATTATTAGGGTTTCTGGGGCTGTAAGTATGGATGACGAAGGGAATCCCACGGCCATAGACGACATGGAACAGCAAATGAAAAATTGCTATTCTGATCTAGAAAAAGTTTTACAACATTATGGATGCACCTTTAATGATGTGGTAGTAGAAAATGTGTTCACTACCAATATGTCCGGGTTTTTGGAAGTTGCGGCCTACAGAAATGAGATCTATAAAAATCAGTTCCCAACAGGATCATGGCTAGGCGTCAAAGAATTAGCTCTTCCTGAATTTATGATCGAAATAGAATTGGAAGTACATAAAGTGGAATAATACAAAGATACATTGATGATCAAATTAATCATGTAATTAGGTCACGGAACACAGTTAACGACCTTTGAAGGAAAAAGAGTCGCCCCATTTACGCAAGTCTTCCTATATGAAGGGAATTGCTCAATTGGGCTAATTTAAAAATGCTCCCAAAAATGGGAAGACTGCCTATTGCCGTTTGGCTGAATTTAGGTTTTCAAATTCAAAAAGGATAAAAGCTACAATGACGTCATTGGAAGGACAAGCCACTGCAGCCTACCTAACTAATATTTGCCAAAGGCGGTGTAACAATAAAGGTAGGCGAGATTGAATATTATTTAGTTTGAATTATTTAGTATTCCAAGAATTAAAAAGTTCTCCTTAAAAGTATGGAGAACAAAATCTGTCAAGAATAATCTTAAATAATAATTAAAATGAAACAATCCATTGTTACCCGTCACAAAGTAGGAAATATTGACACTTGGTTAAAAGGACATCAGGACCGTGTTAAATTGTTTTCCCCTGTAGTATCCAGTTTTAAGACCTTCCAGGACACCAATGACCCCAATTCAGTGGTATTGGTTTTTAAAGATGCCGATCTGGATAAGTTAGGAGCCATTATCAACGACCCCAAGAACAAAGAAATTAAAGAGCGCCATACCGTTTTGGAACCAATAACAATATCCCTGGAAGTATCCCTTTAAAAGAATGATATTGCCGGAATTTCCAAGGTTGAAAAATGTCAAATATTAAATTCCATTCAATTGACATTTCAGGTATTAGCATATATAATACTTAAAATGTAAGTATTAAAATTATTAGAAATAACAGAAATATTATTTATGGTTTACTACTGGTTGCACTTGCTCTACATTTTTGTTTGCTCAAAATTATTGTGGAAGGATGTAGATCTGATATCGGACCAAAGTAGAAATCGAAGGGTTAGCTTATTGGATTGTGATACTTTCAGGTATATGTCCAATGCAAAATATGCATATTATATGGACTTTATTCGATTTGAAAAAATGTTCCGTTCAAAACTATTTGCCAATACGGTTAAAAAAGGAATATATCCCGTTTTAGGTTCCCAAAAAATAATCTACAAAAGGCCAATAAAAATGTGGACTACCTTCAAAATCACCCTTGTTATGGAAGGTTGGGACAACAAATGGGTATACCACAGTCAGGTTTTTGAACAGCATAATGAAGTCTGTGCTATTGGCTATACCAAAGCTGCTTTTTGGAAGAATAAAAAGGCCCAGGATTTAAAAACGATACTCAAGAACTGTGGGGTCAACATAGTAGAAATGAAAGTACCTAAAGAGATACATGATCTATTTAATAGCGATTATGATCTTTTAAGAGGAACAAGGATTCAATAAACTAAAAAGCTATCAACAATGAAAACGGCAACACAGACAACAGTAGACCCTTCAAAGATCATGGAGGTTGGCACGGGATTTTTTGCCACAAAAACCTTGCTCACAGCCACCAATATGGAACTTTTCACCATTTTGGCCAAAAGGCAATTATCTGGAAAGGAAATCCAGTCTAGGTTAGGCTTGCACACCCGAAGTCTGTACGATTTTTTGGACGCATTGGTAGCCATGGGTTTTTTAAAACGAAAGGGAATTAAGGAAAAGGCCATATATAGCAATTCTGAGGATACCGATTTCTTCCTGGATAAGAACAAACCTAGTTATATGGGCGGTATGTTGGAAATGTGCAACAACCGATTATACCCATTTTGGAATAATTTGGAGGTTGCCCTGAAGACGGGATTGCCGCAAAACGAAACAAAAAATGGTGGGAAGCCAATTTTTGAGGCCGTTTATGCAGATCCAAATAAACTTAGGGAATTTGTAGGCGCCATGGCCGGGATACAAATGGGCAATTTCATTGCCTTTGCAAAAGAGTTCGATTTTTCCAGTTATACAACCTTATGTGACATTGGTGGAGCGGGCGGATTTTTGGCCGCCCAGGTAGCCTTAAACAATGTAAATATGCATTGTACCTCATTGGATTTACCAGAGGTAGAACCCATTGCCAAAGAAAACATCCGTAATATGGGACTAGGGAACAAAGTGGACATTAAATCCGGAGATTTTTTTACCGATGATTTCCCAAAATCGGATGTAATCACCATGGGCAACATTTTACATGATTGGGGAGCCAAGGATAAAAAATTACTTATCAAAAAAGCCTATAATTCCCTGCCTACAGGAGGTGCTTTGGTCGTCATCGAAAATATTATTGACAACGATCGACGCAAGAATGCATTTGGGCTTCTGATGTCCTTGAATATGCTCATTGAAACCACCGAGGGGTATGATTTCTCTTTTTTGGATTTTGATAATATGGTGAAGGAAATCGGATTTAAATCAACATCCTTGATCCCTTTAAAAGGCTATACCAGTGCAGCAATTGCCTTTAAATAATATATCGGAACATTGGTAATGTTTTGCGAAAGACACCCCATTATAACTATCTTTCAAAAACTTACATAAATATAAATCTATGCAACCTAAAACCAACCGAATAGAATCCATTGACATTTTAAGGGGCCTGGTCATGGTCATCATGGCCCTGGACCATGTTAGGGATTACTTTAACTATGGCTCCTTTTTTATTGACCCAACCGATGTGGCGACCACAACGCCCATATTGTTTTTTACACGCTTTATTACTCACTATTGTGCCCCTGTATTTGTTTTTCTTGCTGGTACTTCTGCCTTCCTTTACGGAAGGAAAAAATCAAAATCACAACTCTCCAAGTTTTTGCTTACAAGAGGTATTTGGTTGATTTTTATGGAAGTTGTGGTCAACAACCTAATATGGACCTTTGACCTAAACTATAGTTTTCCAATACTCCAAGTTATCTGGGCCATAGGATTTAGTATGATTTGTTTGTCGTTTCTAATCTATCTGCCCGATAAATTGATTCTAGCCTTGGGCTTTATTATAATTGCCGGGCACAACCTTCTGGACGGAACGGTAATGCAAGGAAATAGTCCTGAAGCCATTGTCTGGTACCTATTACATCAGAATCAAGTCGTGGTTCTGGGTCCCAATAAAATGATATTGTTCCACTATCCTGTTATCCCTTGGATAGGACTAATGGCCTTGGGTTATTGTTTGGGGCAGCTATATGTAAAAGACATTGACGCAAAATTAAGAAGAACATGGTTGTTGCGTATGGGATTGGGAGCCTTGGTGCTATTCTTGGTAGTCAGGGGGTTAAATGTCTATGGGGATTTGGTGCCCTGGGCTGTTCAGCAAACCAATACCAAAACAATTATTTCCTTCTTTAACGTTACCAAGTACCCTCCTTCCTTGGCTTTTGTTCTTATTACTATTGGGCCGGCCCTACTTTTCCTTTATACCATTGAAAATATAAAAAATGGGATTACCGATTTCTTTTTGATTTTTGGCAGAGTTCCCTTTTTCTATTATTTCCTCCACGTATTGGTAATCCATATAGCTGCAATTATTGGAATCCTAATTTTTGGGGGGAACTGGAAAGATATGATATTGACCGCCGATGTATTTATGAACGAAAAATTGGCCACTTATGGATATCCCCTTTGGATCACCTATATGGTTTGGATAGGGATAGTAGCTGCGCTATACCCTTTGTGCAGGAAGTATATGATCTACAAGCTTAATAATAAAGATAAATGGTGGTTGAGTTATTTATAATAATAATGTATCCACTATTTTATATTAATCAAAGATCTATTTTCTCCTCAAACCTCAACAATTACTTTTTTCTTTTGGGTTGTATAGATCCAAAACATTATGGTGGCCCCTAAAATAATTTGTGCACACTCCGGATAAGAGATCCCTTGCGGCAAGTTAAAGACGTCCAGGGAGAAAAGCATATAAGCACTGCCTACAATAGTAATAAAAATTGCTCGAAATAGATTTACCCAATACCAATGCTGCTATAGATAACAAGAAGGAAATCATTTAATTCATTTAAATTTAATATTATCAGTTTAATAGTGTATAAAGTGCAACCACTTATTCCAAATCTTCTAAAAATTCCTCTACGATATAAGCGTATGTATTGCTCTTTGAATGGGCAAAGCTATCTAGTTCCTTAGCGAGCAAGGAATTTTCTTTAACCAAATCCTCGACCCCCATGAGATAGGTTTTTAATTGATTCTTGGTCATTAGCCCCATATTGGCACTCAATGACAACAATACTTCCTTGGGAGCGGTTTCAAGGTGATTTAGTAACAAACTTCGATTATTGATGTCTATAGCATCAAAACTTTCCCAAAATGGAATTTGTAGGCTGTCGGAACGCCAAAATAGTTCTGGCAGGTTTTGTACTATATACGTCCGTATTAAGGGGATACTTTCCCTGAACATTTCTACAATCCGCTCTTTAAAGGCTATAAAATCGCCTTCCTCAAAAGACTTCAAGGCATACATTTGATAATCCACATCATTACTGTTTAGCATATAATGCTTCATCTCCAAGTTGAACAATCCGGCGGTATTATCCAACAGTTCTCGCTTAACTTCACCATGTGCAATATTCCAAGCCACAAAGCAGGAATAAAGAGCCCCATCTACTACGGACTCCTTAACCTCTGCAATGGTAGCTCCAGATGTGGCATCCACACCATCCGCTTCCGAAGTTGCTGGTCTTTCTACTAGCTCATCAATTTTTTTTCGTTTTAAGATAGAGTTGTCGTCCAACAACAATTGGTGCAATTTTTCGTAATCCGGATCAGTAAATTCCTCGTGATCATGCTTTGTAAGCTCTTGTCCCTCTACCTTGTCAAATCCTACATAGCCCCCTAACAAATTCCAATATAGGGTTAGGTACATTAATCTACATTCGCCATCCGCACAGACCGGTGTAACTATATCAGCGGTATAAAGCCTTGGCCTATTATTTTCATCCGTAAGCAGGCTTATGCTTTGATTTCCCATGGTCTCCACTTCAATAAAGAAAGGCGTTTGCTTTTTGGTCAATAGTGTTCCCTCTTCCCATTCCATCGCAAAATAATCAGGCCTTTTATCCAAGGTTTCGTCCTGGGAATTTACTACCCTTGGCAAGATCCCAATTTCTGACCACCAAAGGCCCAATCCAACAAATAGCATTATGACAATTTTCATTTTTATCATGCTTCAGCTCTAAATTTGAATAATTGGGCCATAAAATAGATGTTGGGTATAGCTTATTATTGTTTGGAATCAGGGATAGGGGTATACTTTTGATTTTCAATAAGTGTCAAATACTCGTCCAAATACCCGGTGTAGATATCCCTAGGATCTACCTCGTACTTCTTACATAGCGAGGCTGCAAAACCTACTGCCGCACCCATTTGTCCAGTGGTTCGCATTACCCTAGGCCCTCCTAGACCTACATGGGAGGTGCTAAAATTTCTACCGGCCATAAACAAATTACTAATATTTTTAGAGTATAGGCTCCTGTAAGGAATGTAGTATTTAGGTGTCTTATAAAAAAGGGCTTCGGAAATAAAATCAGGATTTTTCTCATCCTCTAAAACTGTTTGGTAATGAACATCTACTTCTCTGGTTTCCATCACAACGGCATCGTGAAATTTCTCTCCGGATTTGGCATCGTTCAAGGTAAAAATGTAGTCCCCTACCAATCTGCGGGATTCGCGTTTACCTACCAAATAAGATACCCACTCTAATTTTCGATTGGCGTTTTCAGCTTGTTTTTTGGCATTCGCAAAAGAGCCATAAATGGCCCGGAGCATATGATCGCGAATTTCCTCTGCATCATCTATTTGATTTAGGTCATTTCTACTAAATTCCCATTGCCATTCCCCTTTGACCTTTGCATAATCCCTTGCCACTGGCATGGCCCATGGTACTTCTGGAAAGTTTTCGTTTCCTTCTGCCTCGTAGGACCGCCAAAGTACCGATGATCCCATTACGGCATTATCTGGTTGTTTAGGGCTCCATAACTCCCCGTGTTCCTCCCAATGCTCTCCGTATTTGTCCACACTTTCCCTCCCATAGGTAAATTCGGCACCTGCCCAATATCCTATCCATCCATCTCCCGTTGAATCGATAAACAAGGGGGCTTCAAAGCGTATTCTTTCCCCACTTGCAGTTTGGCGCGCATCTACATAATTTATTCTATTCTCTATGGCTTTTGCATCATACGCCCTCCAATTAAGAAAAAGCGAAATATTTTTATAACTTTTCACATTATTATCCCTTTTCTCTTGATCCTTATATGCCTCAGGCGATCCATTAGGGTAATGTTCCGTGTCCAGTTTCTTTAGAATCCTTTCAAAATGGCCATATATTCCCAAGGTATGCACCCTAATTTCACTACTGGCATTACCTCCCAAAACGGGGCGATCGTGTATCAGGGCTACATTGAGACCTTGTTCGGCCGCGGCAATGGATGCTGCACATCCGGCTATACCACCTCCAACTACTACTAGATCAAATTTCTTGGTAATATTAGGAGCCAAAGGCTCTTGGGTAACTGTTTTCCTCCAAGTAGCCAACTTTTTCATGGATGAAGGCGGCTCTGCATCTGAGGTAGTAAAATAAATTGCATCTATCCGCCCGTTAAAACCTGTTAGATCCACTAGTTCTACGCTATTTTTTTTCTTTCTGATTGAAACCGTTCCTGCCAATTCCCATCCCCATCCAGAGCGCTGACCAAGGATACTCTGCAATACCTTATTATTTATTTTTAATTGAAATTTCCCAGGTGGCTCCCAATTTCCGGGCACCCAATTTTTGGTACGCACCCAAACCTTATATTCTCCATCTTTGTTAAAAATGACCCGGGTTTTTGCGTTTTCTACAGGAACTCCCATTCCATGGGCCAACAAATAGGGAGATCCCATTTGCTCAACAAATTGAGGGTCTACTACCCAACCTCCTTTATCCTCAAAACCTTCCGCTTCAATCAACATGTCTTGGGATACCGCTAAATTGATACAAAGCAAACTAAATGTCAATACTATTAATTTCATATTAATTATTTTTAAAATTCCATTGGAACCTTCATTAAATTAAACACTATTTTAATTACTATTTACTAACCCTTATCTTATTTATACTCCAACCAGGCCGTGGCTTTAGTGTTTTTATTGGCCACCAACCGAATCCATCTCGACTGAAAATTATGGGGGAAATTATATATCAAATCCTCTCCTCCTTTTATTTCAAATTCCTTATAGGTCATCCAAGGACCATGACCAATAGGCTCTACTTCTATTTTATAGGTAACCGTTTCTTTTGAATGATTGGAAATTTTGATACTCTTTTCATCATAAAATCCTATTAAATAAGGGTCTGAAGGTTGATTAGCCTTTACTTGGGTATTTTTCCAAGGACCCCCTACACCTACTGGTTTGCCCAACTTCCATAGGTCATCTATTGTTCCGGCCCAAAGCTTGGCTTTTCCATCAGTAGATTGAATAATGTGCTCTGAATCCCCAGAGTAATCAGATTGTATCCCTGTTAGTACAAACAGTCCTCTATAGGAAGCGTAGTCATGAATTTGCATATTATGGGAGGATACCGGTCTAATTTTGGCAAAGCCATCGGCATTCTCTGCTGGCAATTCATAAAATGTTCCTGAGCAATTGAATAGATCACGTTCTGTGGCTACCTCACGACAAATGCGCATGGCGCTATTTTCTGTTTTTTCCCTGAAATCTTCAACACCCATGGGCAGTCTCCAGCGCCTGCCTTTATCATCTACAACCAGCACTGAGGCCGCATCTACCGTCACCACATTTTTAGGTATAGACACCTTATCCCTCATAAAACTTATAGTTTTTTCATCCTCTTTTTTAACGAGGTTCAATAAGGAGTCCAGCTCATAGTACCCTGTCTCATTAAATTTAGTTCCCGAAATATTACCGGCCAACACCCCTAGGGTACGTCTATTATCCCCAAGAGCCCATAACAAGCCCCCATTACTCCCATTTTCCGAAATATTAGCTATACCTTTAAATATGGAACTGGGCGCATTGTTTCTAATTTCAGTATCCCCGTAAAAAAAATGTACCGTTGTTTTTGTTGCCCTATTGGGCTTAACGCGTACCCATTCCCCTATTTCATTATCTGTAAACATAATATGATTGGACTCGCCGGGACCCACATCTACCGATTTAATGGGGCCACATTCTCCCCTTCTTCAAGAACCAACACCACCTCATCTGCTTCCATCTTATTACTATGTGTGGAGCTCTTAGCAAAATCAGAAATAGATTGGGTAGCATTTCCCTCAAAAAATAGCCACAACCCCACGATAAGGGCTATTGACGCAGCCATGGAAATACCTATGGAATATTTCGTCCTCCGTCTTCTTGCCTTCAAGGAACGGACGGAACCCAGGAGCCTGGATTTTAAATGCTCCTTTTCCCTATTCGTTAATTTTACATTTCCCTCTGATTGTCCGTTATCCTCTCTCAAACTATACGATTTTATATGGAGCAACCACAATTAATGTGGCCCCTCTATTTACTAAAAGCAAAATTTTTCCATTATATAGACAATCAGAACAAGAAAAATAAAAAATCGCGATTTAAACAATCTCTATGCAGGCCTTATTATTTTAAACCCGATTCTGATTTCCTTGACTTTCTCGAATCCAATTAGTCTTCTATAAAAGGAATGGAAAGCACGTGTACCACTAGGCGGCATAACATACTTCAATGTGCTCCAATCATAAATCACCATGTCCATATTCGACCATTAACTTCCACAAAGCACAGGGACAAGAATTATATTTTTGGTAATTCCCATCCGTTGTGGTAGTGGGCATTTATCAAAGCGTTAGAGGCCTCATCCGAAAATTGTCCTGAATAATTATCCCAGTTTATCCTATTGCCCGTTTTAAAGGCTATATTCCCCATATGGCAAACCATGGCAGCATCATACCCTACCTTCAATGGCGCTTTTAATCTAGAGGCATCCCTGGATTTCACAGCTTCAATAAAATTCGCCGTGTGTTTATCAAGTCCGCTACCTTGGTTTTTTTGTAAAGGCATTCCTTGCATTTTATTTTTTTCGGCGATTACCTCCCAACCCTTCCTATCCAAAACAAGTGTTCCGTTGTTACCTATAAAGGCTATACCATGATTACGTCCGTAATTACCATTATCTATACCTGTAGCGTGTTCCCACAAAATTGAAAAACCATCATACTCATAAACGGTCTGCAAGGTATCCGGTGTCTCTGAAGCATCATCGGGATACGCAAACTTTCCTCCTAGGGCCATAACCGATTTTGGGGTGTTCGCCTTCATCCCAAACAGGGCATAATCCATTAGATGTACCCCCCAATCTGTCATTAGTCCACCAGCATAATCCCAATACCATCTAAAATTAAAATGAAACCTATTGGCGTTAAATGGTCTTTTGGGTGCAGGCCCCAACCACATATCATAATCCACACCAGCAGGAGCAGCCGTATCTGGTAAAACAGGGATAGAACCCATCCAGCCTTGATAGGCCCATGCTTTCGCCAACCGTATTTCTCCCAATTTTCCAGAATGTACAAAATTGATGGCGTCTACAAAATGGGGTTGACTCCTTTGCCATTGCCCAATTTGAACCATCCGATCACTGTTCTGAACCAAACTAAACATAAGATTACATTCCTCTATGGAATTGGCCAATGGTTTTTCGCAATACACATCCTTTCCAGCTTGCACCGCATGGGCAAGCTGTAAACAGTGCCAATGATCCGGAGTCCCTATTATTACGACGTCTATATCCTTATCGTCCAATAATTTTCTATAGTCCTTGTACCATCTAGGCTTTTTTATCCCTGCTTTTTGCAAGTCGGCAGTTCTATCATTTAAGACCCTATCATCCACATCGCAAAGGGCCACAACCTCCATCTCACTTATTTTTAACATAGACGTTAAATCATTAAATCCCATCCCCTTACACCCTATTAACCCCACACCAATTCTATCATTCGGACTAATATGCTTCCTAATAGAAGCCAATAGGTCCATAGGAAACAATAGGGATGCCCCGGTACCCATGGCCAAAAGGGAACTCTTTTTTAGAAATTTTCTTCGATTATTGATCATGACGTTTTAATTTTAATTGCATGAATATACAATTTATTCCAACGAAAAAAGCACCAACTTTCGGTTGGTGCTTTTAATAATGTGGTAGAAAAAAAATTACTTTTTTTCCGGCTCGCTCAGCTTTTTGCTCATTTCCATTGAAATGGCAGAACGATCAAATTTTATCTTACCGGCCATGGTCTCTATCACACATGAAAAATCCTTGTCGTTTAAGTCGGCAATTTTTCCGTGCATACCACTTTTGGTAACTACTTTATCTCCCCTTTTTAATTCTTCTGCAAATTTCTTCTCCTGTTTTTGACGTTTTCTCTGGGGTGCGATCATAAAGAAATACACCACCACAAACATTAAAATAAGCGGAAGATATGGATATTGTTCTAACATAATTTATTTTACTTATTTAACAGGACCAACCGGACCTGCTCCTTTAGGAGTTACAAATGCTTTTATTCTAAGGGTTTCGGTTCCTTTGCTCGTATTGGCGGTAACAGTTATAGTTTTGGTTACCTGGTTTTGCCCAGAACCATTAAACTTAACCACCATTTCTCCTTTCTCACCAGGAGCTATAGGAGTATTCTTTGGATATTCGGGAATAGTACAGCCACAGCTACTTTTGGCGTCTGTAATAATCAAAGGGGCTTCACCTGTGTTGGTAAAGGTAAAAACCGTCTCTTGGGCTGCGTTCTGCTCTATAGTCCCAAAATCATGCTCTACTTTATCAAATTCCATTACAGGAAGACTTTTGGCGGCTTCATCCCTTTCTGCTGCAACTTCTACATTGGAAGCATTGATTTTACTGGAAGCGTTCTCCTTACAGGAAAAAAGTGCCAATACAGAAATAACACTTAGGCTTAAGAATATTCTTTTCATCTGTTTATTTTTTTTATTTGGGCAAAATTAACGATTATTTGCTTACATCAAACCCCTACCTACTTTTTTTAGCTTTCCATCCTGTTTGTACTCCTTTACCAACTTATCTAAAATTCCATTGATAAAAATACTGCTTTTGGGAGTTGAATACTCTTTAGCTATCTCCAAAAACTCATTTATGGTCACCCTTTCCGGAATGGAGGGGAAGTTTAAAAGTTCGCAAATGGCCATCTTTAAGAGTATGGCATCAATATCGGCTATCCTATCTTTATCCCAATTGGGGGTTTTCCCTTCAATTTCCTGCTCCAACTTGGCATTGTTCAAAAGCGTTTTTGTCAAAAGCCTTTTGGCATATACCAAGTCTTCCTCGTCCTTGTAAAGTTCTGGCAAGAAATAAGAAGGCAGACTGCTTTCCTTAACTTTCTTGAAATGCTTTAACAAATACGTATTTACAATAGGTATATCATCTACCCATGTTAATTTATCATCCTCAAAATAGTCGTAAATCTTTTCATTGGGTGCAATGATTTCCCGAAATAAATCTATGATAAGCTTTTTGTCCTCTTCATAACTATTCTGGGTACTGGACATATAAGTGGCATAAATATCACTTTCCATTACCTCTTGGTAGATAATCCGAACATACTCCTCATTAAGATACCAATTGTTTAATTTTCTATTGGCCAGTTCCTCTTTTAAGGATTTATTGCCCGAAATTTGAATAAGTAATTTGTTTTTCAAGAATTTTTCCTTGTCCGGATAATTGTCAGAGGTATTCTTTAAATATTTTTTGGAGGATAAGTTTAGCTGTTCCTCTGCCCTCTCGTGCAACTCTATAAAAAGACTCAGCATTAAGAGGTATAAGGAATACATGTTTTCCATGCTTACTTTTAAAAATTTCTCCTGTTTTGCAAGGGAATCATCCTTTGATTGTGTCAATGCGTAAATACATTGCATAACTTTAACCCTAATGTGCCTTCTTGTAAGCATTTTTTAAAGAACTTTAGTAATAAATATAAATCTTTCGGGTACAAAAGTAGGATTATATTTTTTAATCCCTACTACGTTTTCAGGTATTATCTTATGTGTTTTATAACATTTCGTTTAGATCTGATGAACTATATTTGCCACATTGTAATTATAAACTTGCAATTCCTGTTTCCAATCGGATGAAAGAACTAAAACATCTAAATAAATATTTTAAAAAATACCGACTAAAACTCCTCGTTGGCATTGTCATAACCATAATTGCAAGGGTTTTTCAATTAGTAATGCCTTCTTATGTAAAAAAATCCATAGAGGTCGTGGAAGGTTTTGTGGGCAATAATATCATTAAGGCAGAGGCCAAGGAAATGCTTTTGGAATATATCTTGATTATAGTTGGAGCGGCCCTACTTTCTGGTTTCTTTACATTTTTGATGAGGCAGACCATTATCAATGTATCCAGATATATAGAATACGATCTAAAAAATGAAGTTTTTGATCACTATCAGTTATTAAGTCTCAACTTTTACAAAAAGAATAGGACAGGCGATCTAATGAACAGAATTAGTGAAGATATAAATCAGGTGAGATTGTATGGCGGACCGGCCATTATGTACGGTATACAAACCTTAACGCTTTTTGTTTGCCTTGTTCCGCTTATGTTCATTAAGGCACCGGTACTCGCCCTATATGCCCTGTTACCCCTTCCTATATTATCTGTATTGATATACCAGATTAGTAAGATAATCCATAGACGAAGTACAATAGTGCAGGAGTTTCTATCTACCCTCTCTACTTTTACCCAAGAATCATTCTCTGGCATTTCGGTTATAAAAGCCTATGCCTTGGAACCTAAGGTGAATACAGAATTAAAGTCCTTGGCACTGGAAGGCAAGGACAAAAGTATGGACCTGGCCAAGGTTAACGCCTGGTTCTTCCCACTAATGATCCTATTAATAGGTATCAGTAATATTTTTGTCATTTATATTGGTGGAAAACAATATATAGATGGGGAAATAGCTTCAATTGGGATTATTGCCGAATTTATTTTGTACGTAAACATGCTTACTTGGCCGGTTGCCGTGGTAGGATGGGTTACCTCTATCGTCCAAAGGGCGGAGGCCTCTCAAAAAAGAATTAATCAATTTCTACAGGAAAAGCCCAGCATAACCAACACCGTGGACAAAGAAACCCCAATAAGTGGAAAAATAGAGTTTAAAGACGTCACCTTTACCTATGAGGATACCAATATCACGGCTTTAAAGAATATATCCTTTACTATTGAGGAGGGAAAAACTGTAGCCATACTAGGGAAAACGGGGTCCGGAAAATCGACTATATTGGATTTAATTGCCCGATTATACGATATTGATTCTGGCGAAATCCTAATAGACAATACCCCCATAGAACAGTTAAACCTCAATTGCCTGCGTCAATCCATTGGAGCGGTACCTCAGGACGCATTTCTATTCTCGGACTCCATCAAAAACAATATTAAATTTGGAAAAGAAAATTCTACCGATGAGGAAATTATTGCCGTAGCCAAAAAGGCAGTTGTACATGAAAATATCATAGGCTTTAGTAAACAATACGAGACAGTTTTAGGTGAAAGGGGCATCACCTTGAGCGGGGGACAAAAACAAAGGGTGTCCATTGCACGGGCCCTACTAAAAGACCCTAAAATCTATCTTTTTGACGATTGCCTATCTGCCGTAGACACTGAAACTGAGGAGGAAATCCTAAATCAGCTTAAAAAGGAATCCGAAAACAAAACCACCCTAATCGTTAGCCACAGGGTTTCATCGGCTAAGAACGCAGATAAAATATTGGTTTTGGAAGACGGGGAATTGATTCAGGAAGGAACACATGAAGAATTAAATTCCGTAGACGGATATTATAAGGAGCTGTATATGCACCAACTTTCTGAGAAAGAAAAATAGAAAAATGTTGTTATATTAGGTTTTTTTTTCCACTTTTGACAGATAAATACCTATGTAAATTAACTATACACTAAACGAAATGAGCGATAAAGATTTAATGGACCAAGAAGAAATTTATTCAAAAGTTTTACGAGCAGGTAGAAGAACTTATTTTTTCGATGTAAGAAGTACTAAAGCTGGAGATTACTATTTAACGGTCACCGAAAGCAAGAAATTCACCCATGATGATGGTTCTTTTCATTATAAAAAACACAAGATATATCTATATAAAGAAGACTTTGCCGCTTTTAGGGATAATTTGGATGAGATGATGAATTATATTATCGACGAAAAAGGTACAGAGGTAATTTCTGAACGTCACCAAAAAGATTTTAAAAAGGAAGACGTAAGCCAAAATGGATCTAGCAGTGCTACAGATAGCTTCACCGATGTAAGCTTTGATGATATTTAAGCCTACCCGCTTACTGCAAAATGAATAATACGGTCCTTAATTTTAAGGGCCGTATTATTTTTAAGTCTATTTAATTATGGTTTTCTTAATTGGGAACTATAAGATTTATTTTATACAAATTTAGTCCCTTATTAGCAGTTTCTACCTTAGGTAAAACAAGCGAAGCATTAAGCTAACACCTTTTACTTTCCTATTTTCCTATTAAAACATTATTGACCATGCCTAAGATACTTTTAGGCCGTTGTGCACTTTAGCCTCTGGTTGCAACAATATGACGTCCGAACCGTCTACGGCACCAAGGATAAGACATTCACTCATAAAATTGGCAATTTGCTTTTTTGGAAAATTTATTACCGCAATTATTTGCTTCCCCAAAAGATCCTCTTTGGTGTACCTACGGGTTATTTGTGCCGATGATTTCCTTACCCCTACTCCATCACCGAAATCGATAATCAATTTGTAAGAGGGATTCCTAGCTTCAGGAAAACTCTGTACTTCTATAATAGTACCTACCCTCATATCCACTTTGGAAAAATCGGGCCAAGTTATTTGTTCGCTCATTTATCTAGATACGGTTTATTAATTATATCCATTGGAATATTAACAGTTCAAATCTATACTTTTTTTTATTACAATGAATCCCAGTACAACCTATAAACGTTAAATTTTTTCTCCCATTATCACCAAGCATCAACCATTTCGTTTACCAATTACAGCAACAAACTAAACTAGCCAATATTTCTCATAATCCATCAATTTAATAGGACGGAATTAAAGTAATGTTTTATTGGCATACAACTAATTTAGATTTCTTATAACTTTGTATATATACCTGTTTAAAACTATTAAAGTCATGGCCAACACACCCAGTAATATGTTGCCTTTGGGCACAGTAGCTCCCAATTTTTCCTTAATTGACACTACAACTGAAAATCTTAAAAATCTAGAAGAGCTAAAGGGTGCCAAGGGCACGGTAATAATGTTCATATGTAACCATTGCCCTTTTGTGAAGCACCTTAATGCCGCTATTGTCCAAACTGCCATGGACTACCAACCCAAGGGGATTTCCTTTATTGCCATTTCTAGCAATGATGTAGAAAATTACCCCCAAGATGCCCCCCACTTAATGAAATTGGTAAGTGAGGAAGAGAAGTATTCCTTCCCTTATCTATACGATGAAACACAGGAGGTTGCCAAGGCTTATGATGCAGCCTGCACTCCAGATTTCTATTTATTTGATGATTCTTTAAAATTGGTTTATCGAGGTCAATTTGACAGTTCCCGTCCTGGTAATGGAATAGATGTGACGGGAGAGGACTTAAAAGAGGCTATGAATGCCCTACTCACTGGCAACGAAATTGACAAGAACCAAAAACCCAGTATTGGCTGTAATATAAAATGGAAAAAAACGTGATTTCTATTATTAGTAACGGGTAATTCCCTGCTATCTACTCAGGGACCTAACCCTTAATTTAGGGCTAGGCTTTTACAGTACGCACTAATTAATATTTGTTCCATTAAATTACTTGCTTCCAGCCCTCACGCTTAACCAATTGCTCAATATGGGCCAAATGGTGATTGCCATGCCACGCGTATTTTCCAATATTTTCCAAAATGCTTACCTCTGCCTCGCTTTCCGGATGAATATAAACCCTGTCCAATTGTTCCCGGGTCAAGTTTTTTAAAAGATATACCAGTTTTGCATGCAGTGCCTTTAAGTAATCCAATGAAAGCGAAATAGGCGCATTATTGGCATCAAACAATTTACTCCACTCTTTCTCATAATAGGCTTTTATAACAGGCCTTTCTTCTGTTAAGGCCCATTTAAACCTGATGTAACTGTGATGGTGGCTATCGGCAATATGGTGCACTAACTGCCTTACGGTCCAACCTCCAGGTCTATACGGAGTATTTAGTTGCTGCTCGTTTAGCGGGGTCACTAAACTTTCCAAACGGGCAGGGAGTGCCTCCAATTGGGAGATCCAATCTGATAAAACCATATCACTGACTTCCGGACTAAAAACAAAATGTCCGATAGGATACCTTAACTGTTCTAATGTACTGTCTTTCATAGCTTAAATTTAAGCAAGTTTTCTTATACCGCATAAACATAGGGTTATACAATTTTTGTTAAATTTTAATAGATTTTTAACCTTTAAAAAAAGTCGGTTCCATAATAATCTACTAATTTTATAGAGTATAATTTTAATCAAAACTATAAGAAATGGCAATAATACGATTGGGCGACATCGCTCCTGATTTCACAGCTGATAGCTCTATGGGCATGATCAACTTTTATGATTATTTAGGTGACGGATGGGGAATACTATTCTCCCACCCAGCAGATTTCACCCCTGTTTGTACTACAGAATTGGGGACTGCTGCGAAGTTTAAGGATGAATTTGATAAGAGAAACGTAAAAATGATGGCCTTGAGTGTAGACGGTACGGCCTCCCATAACGAATGGATCAAGGACATTAATGAAACACAAGAAACCACGGTAAATTTTCCGATTATTGCGGATGAAGACAAAAAGGTATCTACTCTTTACGATATGATCCACCCAAATGCGGATAATAACTTAACGGTACGATCTGTGTATATTATAGCCCCAGACAAAACCGTTAAGCTAATAATCACTTATCCTGCTTCTACGGGCCGTAATTTTCATGAATTGCTGAGGGTTATTGACTCCCTACAATTAACTGCCTACCATCAAGTTGCTACACCGGCGAACTGGGAACATGGAGAAAAAGTAGTGGTAAGTCCGGCCATCAACACCGAGGATGCCAAAAAGATATTTACAAAAGGAGTGGAGGAAATAAAGCCATATTTAAGGATGACACCACAGCCCAATATTTAGTATAAATAAGTATACAACATTACGAGATGTAATAAAGGTCTTCTCCAAATTGGGGAAGACCTTTTTCTTTCACCCTAAAATTTTCATAAACTTTTCTGCTATACTTCCTGCATAAAAATCTATTTATTCCTATAGCCTTCCAATTATACTATATTCCAAATTCGTTGTTCAAGAACAGGGGTCCAGTCATCCATGCCAAAAGTGCAAACTATAATCCCAATACCAGCGGAAATAAGAAAAAACTGTCTTTCATCGCGAAAAAATAATGCAGCAAGGACATTAGCAGACAATGGTTTAGCTCCACAAAATAGCAAAAAAAGGGAAGCCACATACTAGGAGAACAAAAATATAACTGTCGAAAAATCATATAGTTAAATAATTATACCCTATATTCGCACCTAATATAATTTTTTTAATTTTTTATAATGAATAAAGGAACAGTAAAATTCTTCAATGATTCTAAAGGTTTTGGATTTATCACTGAGGAAGGCTCAAGCGAAGATCACTTTGTACACATTTCTGGTTTAATCGACGAAATTCGCGAAGGTGATGTTGTAGAATTTGAACTACAACAAGGTAAAAAAGGATTGAACGCGGTAAACGTAAAAGTGATTTAATATAATTACGAAACAATTTTTTTTAGAAAATAGAGCCCATCCAATAGGATGGGTTTTTTATTTGCCCCATTCTATCTTAGGAATATCCAATACAATGTCAATTTAATATTCTTGTAATATTTATATTTTCTACGCAACCATTCCATTCTTTTCCCATCTAGCTTACAAACACTGAATATAAACCATTAAATAGCTGTATCATGACCACCTTTTTCACCATACTCTTATCTTTATTGGTAATTAACATTGCACTTTTTGTTCTTAGTTTAAACAGAACCAAGCGATAAACAAGCAATTAAGGGAATTGCCATCTTTAACGGAGCATTGCGCCTACTCAATTGTTGGCACACCTGATACAAAATTTACCGGCCTGCGACAGCACAAAAAAAAGGCTCTAATTTCTTAGAACCTTTCACTATAATTGTGGAGAGTAGGAGGAATTAACCCACCCCCATTAATTCTACATCAAATATTAGGGTAGCATTAGGAGGAATAACTCCTCCCGCACCTGCGCTTCCATAGCCAAGGTGTGATGGAATAACAAACCTGGCCTTGTCCCCAACTTTAAGCAGTCCTATACCTTCATCCCATCCTGGGATTACCTGTCCTACCCCTAACTGAAAACTTATAGGTTCCTTTCTTTTGTAAGAAGAATCAAATACCTGACCATCTAATAAAGCCCCTTCATAGTGTACGGATACGTTCTTTCCACTTTCAGATTTAGGTCCGGTTCCCTCTTGAACAATCTTATATCTAAGCCCGCTTTCTGTTTCATTAAAGCCAGCTGCTACCTTATCCAGTTCGGCGGCCATTCTTGCCTTTTCTTCCGCCAATCTTTTTTCCCTAGACCCTTCAAAAGTTCTGAAAGCCTCAATGGCGTTCCATTTTTGGGCCTCGTCTCCAATTCTCTCTATGGTTAATTGCTCTATTTTATCACCTTGTTTAATAGCATCAACTACCTCCTGCCCTTCTACAACATGTCCAAAAACAGAGTGCTTATTATCCAACCATGGTGTAGCCACGTGGGTAATAAAAAATTGGGTACCATTGGTTCCTGGCCCCGCATTGGCCATTGATAGTACTCCAGGACCGTCATGGGTCAATTCTGGATGAAACTCATCGTCAAATTTATATCCTCCATCTCCAGTACCTGTACCAAGTGGACAACCACCTTGGATCATAAAATCTGGAATAACCCTATGGAATTTCAAACCGTCATAATACGGTTTCCCCTGTGGTCTAACACTATTTTCCAAATTTCCTTCTGCCAAAGCCACAAAATTACCCACTGTTCCAGGGGTTTTATCATGTGTGAGTTTTACTACTATATCTCCTTTCGAAGTATTGAATTTTGCATAAATTCCGTCTTGCATATCGCTAATTTTTATAAGCTGCAAAGGTAACATTTTGTTTTTGGTTTTAAAACTGTTACTCCTTGTATTATAGCTAGCTGCATTCAAAGACACTAAATAAGCATATATGACTTAGGCGGAGATTCTTTCTGCTTCTATTAGGTACTATAGATAATAAGTCCACTACCTCACCTAGCAGCCCTTTGTTTTTTTTAAAAAACCAAGAACCAAAGAATATACGCTTATGTATTGGATTGCCCCCTGAACCTTTCAGCAGCTCTTTTACTTTTCCATTTTTGGAAGTGATGGCTTTATTATGGTATTAGTTGCTCGACGGAACAACGCCATAGGTGTCAAATAAATAGATTAGACTGGTCATTGTGGCCGCTCCCAGTTCCAATTCACGTTTATTTACATGTTCAAAGGTATCGTTTGCAGCATGGTGATGATCAAAATAACGTTGCGAATCCGGTCGCAATCCTGCCAAAACAATATTATCGTTCTTAAGAGGGCCTATGTCCGCTCCACTGCCGCCTTTATTGAACAAGTGAATCAGATAAGGCTCAAACAAACTCTTCCAGCCCAGCACCTGATTAAAATTTGCCTGGTCACAGTCAAAGGAAAAACCTCGCGGAGTAAAACCTCCGGCATCACTTTCAAGGGCAAAGATATGCCTTTCCCCTTTCTTGGCTGCCTGTTCCGCATAGGTAACCCCACCTCTAAGTCCGTTTTCCTCATTCATAAAAAGCACCACTCTAATAGTTCGTTTAGGCTTATAGCCCGTTGCCTTTAACAACCTCAACACTTCCATACTTTGCACGCAACCTGCACCATCGTCATGGGAACCATCTCCCAGGTCCCAAGAATCCAAATGCCCCCCAACCACCATAATCTCGTTGGGGTAGGTACTTCCTTTTATTTCCCCTATAACATTAAATGAATCGGCATCTGGTAGTACTTTACAATTTTGCCTAAAGAAAAAATTAATATTGGGGTTTAGTTTTAAGGTGGTGCTAAGTAGTTCGGCACCATTGGTACTTATGGCCGCCGCAGGGATTCTTTCTTCCACAGGGGTATCACCATAACTCATGGCTCCAGTATGTGGATAATCGTCCAACCTTAGGTTCAAGGACCTCACAATAACGCCTACGGCACCATATTTGGCCGCTTCCGCCGCACCGGAATAGCGCTGATCTGCACAGCCTTTATAAGATTGAAATGTATTAATGTTGGTTGGGTCCATTGGCTTGTTGAAAAATACGATCTTACCTTCAATTTTTTCCCGGCCCAAGGCTTCAAGCCCCTCTATGCCGTTTACCTCGACCACTTTGGCCTTTAACCCTCCAAAAGGAGTTGCTACCGACCCTCCCAAAGCACATATTGGCACATTATTGGTAATACCGGGGTTACTTTCCAGATAAGCAAATTCTGGGGTGCCCCTTACCCATTTTGGTACTTTAACCGGTTGTAACCACACCCGGTCCAATCCCAGAGAGTCCATAACCTCCTTGGTATACTCTACGGCTTGTTGTGCTTGCACGGAACCGGAGAGTCTACCTCCTATTTGATTGGAAAGGTAATTTAACCACCCGTACCCCTTGCCATTGACAAGGGCTTCATTATAAATATTTTTTATTTGGGTCTCATCACTTTGTTGTGCTTTAAGCTGTGTTGCCAAGAGTAGTAATACTAGCAATAAATACCTCATTCTTCTTCTAATTGTTTTTTATATTCCTCTAAATTAGCCTTTATTTTATCATCTAACTCCGGCTCCTTAATATCTTTGTATTTTTTTAACTCTTCCAACAACACAGACGCCACTATTACCCTGGCTGCTTTTTTATTGTCCGATGGAATTACATACCACGGAGCATGGGACTTGGAGGTTTTGTTTATCGCCTCTTCATAACATTTTTGGTACTCATTCCAGAGAAGTCTTTCTTTTAAATCTCCTGGTGAAAACTTCCAATTTTTCTTTTTTAAGGCCAACCTTCTCAGTAATCGCTGTCGCTGTTCCTCTTTTGACAAATGCAGAAAAAATTTAAAAATTACAGTGCCATTCTCGGCAATATGACGTTCAAAGTTATTTATCTGCTCAAAACGTTTATCCCAAAAACCTTGATCTATATCTGATACACTTTTTATTCCCGGGATATTTTCTCCCATAATATATTCTGGATGTACCCGGGTCACCAATACGTTTTCATAATGGGTGCGATTAAAAACCCCAAACTTTCCTTTTTCAGGTAGGGCTATATAATGCCTCCACAAATAATCATGCTTCAGTTCCAACTCCGTTGGGACCTTAAAACTGTGTACCACCACTCCCCTAGCATTAAAATCCTTGAAAACCTCCCTAATTAAGCTATCTTTTCCAGCGGTGTCCATTCCCTGTATACAAATAAGAACACTGTATTTTGAATGGGCATATAAGGTGTCCTGAAACTCTCCCAATTCTACCCTTATATTTTCCAAGGCTTTTCTTAACCTTTTATCCGAAGATTCAAAATCTTCCCTTGTATCCAAATCGGCCAATCTGGTTTTACTCGTCGCCTTATAAGTAGATGCTTCTATATTCTTCATGGAATGTGCTTAGTGCTGCAAATTGCAGCATTTTAAAACTAAAAAATATATGAATTAATTGAATATACCTAACACTTAAACTATAAATTAAGCTTGGGAGGTAATTGCGACATTGCAGAGGGGTTCTACCTAAGTAATAGTACTGAGCTAAGATTCCTACTATTATCAAATAAGGATCAAAGTGCCTCATTGCACCACCCATGATACAGCCTTAACCTTTTTAACACATTGGCAAATATTTTCCTACGACCAGTTAAAACACCCTTCTTGCCCCAAAAAACTGAAAATCAGCGTACTTTATCGAAAAAATCCTACAAAAACGAGTGATAACCTTATCTTTACTGCGTTATATTTCCCAGTATAACCCAATACTAAAACCTACTTTATGAAACTATCCGTAATCACTGCATGCGCTTTGGCGACCGTTATTTTCCCTTCATTTAAAAACAGTAAAGCCTGTGAATATGCCGGGTCCAATATTGGCTATATTCAAACTCAGACCGAAAAGGCTATAGCTACAGAAGACATAAATATGTCCAAATATTTTGCTTACAAAGCCTTGAACGCCATTGTTAAATCAAAGTCCCAATTAGAGGACTGTGGTTGTGAGCATGCTACCGATCTTATTCTGGACAGCTCCCAAAACTTAAAAAATGCAACCAAGGCCTCGACTGTACAAAGTGCCAGGATACTACTAAAAAGAGCTTTGGACAATGCATTGGGAAGCTTGGAAGCTTTGGAGCAACACGACTCTCACAACAGCAGATATGGGAACGATATTCTGGCGATGAATACAAAGTCGTCCATAGCCCAAAAGAATTCTTACAAAATAATGGATAACAAAACCCTGGAAAACAAAATTGACGTTTCCTTGGCCAGGTTCAAGGAATCCCTGGATAAGGTGGTTTCGTCCGTAGAATGTAAGGAAGCTTTGGCATTTACCCAAAACATTTACAATATTAGCGAACAGCAATTGTTAAAACCTAACCTTAGCGAGGGTAAAAAATATTACAATCTAAAGACAAAAGAAATTGCCGCCAAAGCACTGGAGCGTTTACAGGATTGTCAAAAATAACTATAAAGTATAGGTAACTATTGGTTACTACCAAGAGCTATTAACCAACCCTATGTCCTTAGGGACCAGTTAGGTATTATCTATAGGCTACTTAGATGAAGTAAACAGCTCTCTATTTGCTGGCAAATAGTTTTACATCCTCTTCGGTCACCTCTTTACCTCCTAGTATTATTAGTCGCTCCACAACATTGCGCAGTTCCCTTATATTTCCTGTCCAATCAAAGCCCTTAAGAAGCCCTATGGCTTTTTCAGAGAATTTTTTTGGGGCGCTACCCTGTTCGGAAGCTATTTTATTGGCAAAATGCTGAATAAGCAATGGTATATCATCCCTTCTATCGTTTAAGGATGGTACTTTTATAAGAATTACGGCCAACCTATGATATAGATCTTCCCTAAATCTTCCTTCCTCTATTTCCTTTTTTAGATTTTTGTTGGTAGCTGCCACCACCCTAACGTTCACTTTAATATCTTTATCCGATCCTACCCTGGATACCTTGTTCTCCTGAAGGGCCCGTAATACCTTGGCTTGGGCAGATAGGCTCATATCCCCTATTTCATCCAGGAATATAGTGCCTTTATTAGCAGCTTCAAATTTGCCTGCACGGTCTTTCACTGCAGAGGTAAACGCTCCTTTTACATGTCCAAACAACTCGCTCTCTATTAATTCGGAAGGTATGGCCGCACAATTTACTTCTATAAAAGGAAAGCTACTGCGTTCGCTTTTTTCATGGATCCAATGTGCCACTAGTTCTTTACCGGTTCCATTGGATCCTGTAATAAGAACACGGGCATCTGTAGGGGCCACCTTTTCTATCATTTCCTTAATTACGGAGATTTCTTTACTCTCCCCGACCATTTCATAATTCTTACTGACCTTTTTCTTTAATTTTTTGTTCTCTACTACCAACTCCTTTCTGTCCAAGGCATTTCGTACCGTGGTAAGCAAGCGGTTTAAATCTGGTGGCTTAGAGATATAATCAAAGGCACCCAGGCGCATGGTATTGACAGCTGTATCCAAATCCCCATGTCCCGAAATCATTATAAAAGGAATTTCCGGTTTTATCTTCATTACAGATTCCAATACTTCTACCCCATCCATTTTAGGCATCTTAATATCGCATAATACAAGGTCAAAATCGTCCTTTTTTATTGCCTCCAATCCCAATAAACCATCTTCGGCCTCCACCACCGTATAGCTATCATTTTCTTCAGCCAAAATTTTAACCAAGACCCTTCTAATGGCCGATTCGTCTTCTATAACCAGTATTTTTGACATAGTAATATAATTTTAAATTCCTATTCGAAAACCAGCCCTGAAATAAAAACTGGGTTCATCGTTCAATGTAAAAATGTTATTTCTGTCATCGTCGCGTAGCACTCCGGCCTGAAACAGGGTGTGCCCGGCATAACCATAAAAGAAAATATTATTTGCAACTGCATATTGATAACCAAAGGTAAAAAGTGCCACAGAGGTAGAAATGGAGGATGCCACTCCAGAATCCGAACTAATTACGGCGTTCTGAAGATTTACGTAGTATCCATCCAAAATAAACTCCGTTTGAAGCATATGCCTATCATTAATAAAATATTTCATTCCGCTTTTTGGGGCCCCTACCACATAAGCCCAATTAGGATGAAATCGTTTTTCAAAATAAACAACGGGCAAGGGAACCCGTACCGCAACGGTTGAATTATATGCCAAGCCCAAAACCAAGCGTGTTGGCTTTTCCAGGTCTGGCATGTCCCTTATGGCCCCTACAGTTGCATTGAGAGATACATCGCCCTCACCAATATCATTGGTCAAAGTAGAGGATAATCTAGGAGTAAGCACCCCTACAAAGCGCCAATCCTGATTATACTGCAATATATAGGCCATATTCAAATCTGCCACATGGAAGGTTCTTGTAACAACGTCATTGTACGGCTCGTTACGCCTAAGGTCAAACGCCATTCTATTGTACTCCCCTCCAAATATAATATTATCGTTTTTCCCAATCTTAATGGGCACATTGGCCACCAATTTAATTCGGGATAGCTTTGCCTCATCCGAATTTCTCGGCATCAACATATACTCAAACCTAAATACATCAGGGGTTTGGGAATAACTATTATTTACCAACAAACAAAATCCCAATAAGACCCCTATTCCCCTTAAATGAATTCGCTTTTGTACTTTCATCTTATAAGACCTGAATATTTTTAAATAGTGGGAACCAAAAAACATATACCTCTCTTAGCGGATATGGAATACTAATACCAAATTTCCCAAATCTAACCGTTTCCCTCTTCCAGATTCTGAGTCCCAAAATACTCCTGATCACCTTTACTGCTCCTTTTGCTGGCTCCATTCTAATATTTTAGCCATTTAATTAAATCCCTATAGGATGGCTTTTTTCCGTACATCAAAATTCCTACTCTATATATTTTAGCTGCTAGCCATACAATACCCATAAAAGTAATGATCAACAGAAGTATAGACACCGTTAGCTCCCAATAAGGGACTCCTCCCTCGCCTATACCTCCAGGCAAACGCATTAACATTACAATGGGGGAGGTAAGGGGAAATAATGAAAACCCAACAGCAATTGGACCATGAGGGTTATTAAAAACAGAAAAGAACCCTACGTATATAGCCAGCATTAATGGTAATATAATTGGAAATATAAACTGCTGGGTATCCGTTTCATTATCTACCGCTGCACCTATGGCCGCATATATTGAACTATAAATTAGGTACCCCAATACAAAATAGACCATAAAAAAGCAGATGAGCATAATCCAAGGAATCTTAAACAGTTCGTTGGCATACAACTGTATGGCAGAATCCGAAGCCGCCATATATGCTGCGCCACCAACAAGACCAGGGGTATTTTCAGTTCCGGCATTAAATGCAGACGGGTCAATATCAAAAATCATGATAACCAGTCCAAATAGCAGTACGCCAGAAACAATCCAAATTACAAATTGGGTAACACCGGCCAAGGAGGTTCCAATAATTTTGCCTAGCATAAGCTGAAATGGCTTTACGGAAGAGATAATGACCTCTATTATTCTACTGGTTTTTTCCTCTATGACACTCCGCATAACAAATCCCCCATATATAATAATAAACATCATAATAAGGTATCCGAATGCCCCGCCTATAAAGGCCTTTATTTCATTTATCCCCTTTAGGTTGCGCTCTCCGCTAAAAGTAGACGTAGTCATTTCAAAGTGGTGGTCTATCCTTTCAAAATCGGATACCGAAACCCCTAAATCCTGTAAACGCTGTAGTCGCAGACGATCTTCAAAAACATTTTCCAAATTGTCAAGCAGTGTGGAACCTGGGGCGTCTTTGGAATAAAATACAGCCTTGTTGGCCACTATTTCCAAATTGTCCCCTTCCGGTATATAAAGCAATCCATAATATCCCATTCCCATAATAGAATCCTTGGCTGCCTCTACATCAATATCCTTAAATTTCAAAAAAGAAGTACTTTCTGTGGACTGAAAATCCGTGGAAAAATAATCGCTATCATTTAATACACCTATAACCTTTGATTGATTATCATTTATCTTGGTCAAATAAACTATTAGAACAACCATACCTACCATTAAGATAGGGCTCAAAAAGGTCATTACAACAAAGGATTTATTTCGAACTTTTGCTAAATACTCACGTTTAATGATGAGAGATAACTTATTCATAAATGCTATTGGTTTGAACAGTTCTAATAAATATATCGTTTGCCGATGGTATGGTCTCCGTGAAATTATTAACATTTGCCTTGCCAGACAGATGGGACAGAAATGCACCTGTATCGGCCGATGGCAATTGAACGGTGAAATTTAATTGCAATCCATGATCAACATATTCCGAGGACAAAATCTTAAATTTTTCCTTTAGGTCTTCCAATAAGCCATTGGCGCCTTGAACCCCCAATCCTACCTTGTATATATTGTTCTTATATGCCCTTTTTATTTCACTTAGCTTACCATCCAACAATTTTTCCGATTTGTGAATCAAGGCTATATACTCACAAAGTTCCTCAACCGATTCCATTCTATGGGTAGAAAAAATTATAGAAGTCCCTTTTTCCCTTAATTGAAGTATTTCGTCCTTGATAATATTGGCATTTATGGGGTCAAAGCCACTAAAGGGTTCATCAAAGATCAATAGTTTTGGCTCGTGTAGCACCGTAACGATAAACTGAATTTTTTGGGCCATCCCTTTGGATAGTTCCTGTATCTTTTTATTCCACCAATCCCCAATATCCAAACGTTCAAACCAATACTTTAATCTCATTTTGGCATCTGCCTTGGACAAGCCCTTCAACTGGGCAAGATATAATGCCTGCTCCCCCACTTTCATACTTTTATAGAGCCCACGTTCCTCCGGCAAATAGCCTATCATTGCAATGTGCTTTGCTTCCAACGGCTTCCCTTCAAAAAAAATCATCCCTTTATCAGGATAGGTAATTTGATTTATTATCCTGATCAAAGTAGTTTTTCCAGCTCCATTTGGACCAAGCAAACCATATATACTGTTTTTAGGAATTTCCAGTGAAACTTGGTTAAGAGCGATATGGCTCCCAAACTGCTTGGAAACCTTGTCAGCGACCAATATATTGTTCATGTAAGCAATTTCTCCAAAGATATAGAATTGCTGTTGAAGTGACAGACAGGATTATTATAAATTATACTTTTTCACATTATTTAACTAGGAGAATATTAGGAACCGCGGACCGTGTAAAATTCTGAAAATAAGAAACAGCGGAACACCCAATACTATAAATAAAAAATTTTGGCAAAATATGGTTTCAATAACAAAATACACTCATCAAAATGTAAAGATCCCGCCAAGGGGCGGGATTAGTTCAACCGACCCTGTTCATTGCACACCTTCGGTGCTTATAAAAACGGGGTTTCAATAACAAAATACACCCGTATTACGCGAAGATCCCACCAAAGGGCGGGATTAGTTCAACCGACCCTGTTCATTGCTCACCTTCGGTGCTTATAAAAACGGGGTTTCACTAAAAAAATACACCCGTATTACGTGAAGATCCCGCCAAGGGGCGGGATTAGTTCAACCGACCCTGTTTATTGCACACCTTCGGGGTTCATAAAAACGGGGTTTCACTAAAAAAATACACCCGTATTACGTGAAGATCCCGCCAAAGGGCGGGATTAGTTCAACCGACCGTGTTTTTGTACACCTTCGGGGTTCATAAAAACGGGGTTTCACTAAAAAACAAAACCCACCCTTAACGAATCAAGGATGGGAAAAAAATTGCTATGAAAAAGAAAATAATACTGGTTTCCCAATATTATCTCAAATATACGTTTTTTATTTCACACTCAAATCCACCTAATTAGGAGAACATATCCTTTACTTTTTCAAAAAAGGACTTGTCCGATTTCTCTGGTCTGGGAGCAAAATTATCATTGTTCTGCATACGTTCAAAAAAGTCCTTTTGCTCCTTGTTCAACTCCTTAGGGGTCCAAACATTCACATGCACCAACAAATCGCCACTGCCATACCCATTAAGACTACTTATTCCCTTGCCTCTTAACCTAAGGATCTTACCAGACTGTATTCCTGGCTCCAGTTTAATCCTAACCTTTCCGCCAACGGCATCAATTTCTTTGGAGGTACCTAATACCGCTTCGGAAAAACTAATATATAAATCAAAATGAAGGTTATCCCCTTCTCGTTTTAAGGTATCATGTTCTTCGGTCTCTATAGCCACCAACAAATCGCCCGGCACTCCATTGCCCGGAGCATCGTTCCCTTTGTTTGGCACCTTCAACTGCATACCATCCTCTACACCTGCCGGAATATTTATACTTACGGTTTCCTCCGAAACTTTAAGTCCTTGAGCATCTGCATCACTTGGCTTCTTATCTATAACCTGACCACTTCCTCCACAGGAACTACATGTAGCAGCAGTCTGCATTCTACCTAGAATGGTATTGGTTATTTTAGATACCTGACCTCTACCACCACATGTGCCACAGGTTTGATATGTTACACCCTCTGCCTGGATTTTTCGTTTTACCTTAATTTTCTTTTCAACACCGTTGGCAATTTCCTCTAGTGTCAATTTCACCCTAATTCTCAGGTTACTACCTTTGACACGGCGTTGACCGCCACCGCCAAATCCAGAAAAACCACTAAAACCTCCTCCACCGAAAGCACCACCAAAAATATCACCGAACTGACTGAAGATATCATCCATATTCATACCTCCGCCGCCAAATCCACCGCCGCCTTCAAAGGCCGCATGCCCATATTGGTCATATCGGGCCTTCTTATTGGGATCGCTCAAAACCTCATAGGCTTCTGCTGCTTTTTTAAACATCTCTTCTGCCTTGGCATCTCCCGGGTTCTTGTCCGGATGATACTCAATGGCCTTTTTCCGATATGCTTTCTTTATTTCGGCTGTGGAAGCATTTTTTCCAATGCCCAAAATATCATAATAATCCTCCTTCATATACTAATTTTAGTTTCCTACTACTACTTTAGGGTGGCGTATAATTTTGTCTCCTAATTTAAATCCCTTTTCCACTACGTCAATAATCTTGCCCTTTAGTTTCTTTTCCGGAGCAGGGATTTGGGTAATGGCATCATGGATTTCAGCATCAAAACTATCGCCTTGTTTTACCTCAACCTCCTGAAGCCCTTTGTTTTTAAGGGTTTCCTTAAATTTATTATTAATTAGCTCTACCCCTTTGAACATTTCCTGATCTTCAGATTTTGAAAGCTCCTTTAGGGCACGGTCAAAATCGTCCATTACCGGCAATAATGACACAATAACTTCCTGCCCTGCCGTTTTAAACAAGTCCATTCTCTCTTTGGAGGTTCTTCTTTTATAGTTTTCGAATTCGGCAAAAAGTCGTAAAAACTTATCTTTTTCCTTATCTAAATCTGCTTGCAATTGCTCCTCCAAACTAATTTCTTCCTCCATATTCGCATTGTCTTCAGCAGATGATGAATTGTCCTGTTCTGTGGCCTGCTCTTCAATATTGTTCAGAACATCATCTTCCATCTCGTCTGTTTTATTTTCGTTGCTCATTTAAAATACATTTATATACTTCCGATTTGAGACGGCAAAAGTACTGCCAATTCTTTAAAAATGTCATAATGTCATAAAACTTTATAAAAAAAACATCCGCCAAAGGCGAATGTTACTACTTTTAAAAGTAATTTTCCTACTCCTTAAGAGCAGTATTCTTTATGATAAAGGGTATCAGAAGGGTTATAATTTTCCTTGTCCCGAAAAATATTTTCCAAGGCACGACAGATGTTGGGATACATAAAATCAAATCCTGTCTCCACAATTTTTTTACTACTTACTCTCTGACTTGCAAATAAGATATATGACATATCACCCAATACCATTTGCAGTATTGCTCTAGGCACATTTGGCAGCAATAAAGGTCGGCCTAAAACTTTTGCAATTTCCTTGGTCAGTTTTTCATTGGTTACCGGATTTGGTGCCACTGCATTATATACACCGTGAAGTTCCTTTGTGGCAACATGCAAAAATATCCTAGCAAGATCTTGGATATGTATCCAGGATTGCCATTGGTTACCTGCTCCAAGTGAAGCCCCAACATAATACTTTACAGGCTTCGCCATTTGAGGGAGAGCACCGCCCTTATCGGACATAACCAGTCCTATCCTTATTTTGGCAACCTGCATATTTATTTCCCTAAACTTATCTACTTCCTGCTCCCAAATAGACACCACCTTACCCAAAAAACTGTCATCAACACCTGTTTCTGCCTCTCTGTAGTAATTGGATAATGAATTGGGATAAACACCAATTGCGGATGCTGATACAATAGTGTTTATATTATGATTTTTGAGTTTTGAGATACCCAAGCGTAGCGTCTTCAAGGATTTCACCCTACTATCTACTATCTTCTTTTTATTGCTCCTCGTCCATCTTTTTGAAATACTTGCACCTGCAAGATTGACTACGGTGGTAACCCCGTGAAAGCAAGCCATATCTATTTCATTGTGATCAGGATTCCAATAAAAACCCCTGTATCCTTCCTGGGATTGTATTTTACCCTTTCTGGTAGTTAAATAATGGACTGTAATATTGTTCTGCTTACATAAATTAACAATTTCACTTCCCACCAAACCCGTCGCTCCTGTTATTAAAACCTTCATACCCTTTCAATCTACACTTATATATAAATATATGGGTTTTCCATGTCAATCCGGTTGAATTTAGATTAGGTTTAACAATCCCAACCCAAGTATGTTAAGGAACACCAAAAAACACCCTTACAATCAGGACTGCTTTAAGGCCCGCAACATTTCTCTTTTCCCCGGAGGGCCAGGTAATCGCTCCACAATAAACCCCACTTGCTGCATAGCCCTTCTTACACTTCCTTTGGCCGAATAGGTTACTAAAACCCCTCCTTTCTTCATTGCCTTGAACATAATTTCAAAAATCTCCGCTGTCCAAAGCTCTGGTTGTACTCTGGCTCCAAAGGCATCAAAATATACAAGATCAAAAACATTGGTATCGCTTATCTCCCTAAAGTCGGTTTGCTGCTTCTCCAAAATGAAATTTTGGGTTATGTCATGCGATTGCCCCCAGGAGGTTTGATGCATTTTAAGAAAATACTCCTCATTTTCAGGCTGGCCAAGCGCAGTGGAATAATCTAGTTCCCTTAACTCCTTTGGAAGTACCGGATACGCCTCCACCCCCTTGTAAGCCACAGTAAGCCCCTTCTTTTTCGCTTCCATAAGGGTTATAAAGGCATTTAAACCCGTTCCAAAACCAATCTCGAGTATAGACAACTGCCTATCCTGGAACAAAGAAAGTCCGTTCTTAATAAAGACATGATAGGCTTCTTGGACGGCACCATGTACAGAATGATACTGCTCGTTCCAATCTTCTATCTGAATGGTCTTGGAACCATCGGCCGTTGTTATTATTTTTCTCTTCAAACTATTTTTTTATAAGTACCCCATCTGCTTCAAAAGCAAAGACTCTCTTTACCTCTTTTATCTGTGCTATTTCACTTGCCGACTTCCCGGCATCCTTTGCAAAATGTCTTTGATCTTCTACACTCATCTCCTCTACATAGGCCTTACCATTCACAATAACACTCTTCCCAATAGCTTCCTTAGGAACAAAAAAACCATAATCCTTAAATTTCACCATTGTCTCCCTTGTGGCATCCAACTCTAGTTTCATCCAACAGCCTTTTACCTTACATACATCGGAAACCTTGGCAGAGAATTTAACGGCAAGGGTATCATTTTTAGACATATTTTCATACTGCGACAGCACAGACCCACTCTTTAAAGCCTCTGAATCATCAATTTTAAGACCATAATTATCGTATTCGTTTATAACATGGTCCTCCTGCTGCCCTTTTGGGGCCATTTTCTGTTGCGCATTGGCCGAAAACAGCACAAAAAACACAATCAAAATGTTAAATACCCTCATTTTTGATAGATTTTTTATCACTTTACAAAACTGGGCTTTTTTCAACGAAAAAAGAAGTAGTAGTGACGATATTTGCTTAATTTTATTGCTTTAAATTTAATTGCTATGCAAACTGTTTCAAATTCGATTATAGTTGAGAAAGTAAAAACCTCTAAAATTGACAAAGTAGATTTTAAAAACTTATCTTTTGGAAAGTATTTTACAGATCATATGATGGTCTGTGATTATAAGAACGGAGCCTGGGAAATCCCTAAAATAGTTCCTTATCAACCAATAACCCTTGACCCATCGGCCAAAATTTTTCATTATGGCCAATCGGTGTTTGAAGGTATGAAAGCCTATAAAGATGCCGATAAAAACGTATGGCTTTTCCGCCCATTGGAAAATCAGAAGCGCATTAATATTTCATCAAAGCGACTTGCCATGCCGGAATTACCGGAACATTATTTTATGGACGGATTAAAGGCGCTTTTAAAGTTGGATCACAAATGGATACCAGAATCTGAAGGCAGCTCACTTTATATAAGGCCATTTGTCTTTGCTTCCGGAAACGGCTTCCACGCCTCCCCTTCGGACGAGTATAAGTTTATCATAGCTTGCTCTCCGTCCGATTCCTATTTTGCTGGTAAGGTAAGAGTATTGATAGAGGAAAAATATTCCCGATCGGCCGATGGCGGTGTAGGTTTTGCCAAAGCTGGCGGGAACTATGCCGGACAATTTTACCCCACTCAATTAGCCGTGGAAAAAGGTTATAACCAGGTGATTTGGACAGACGATCACCATCACGAATATATAGAAGAGGCCGGAGCCATGAACATTTTTGTGAGAATAAACGACACCTTGATTACGAGTCCTACTAGCGACCGAATATTGGACGGGATAACCCGAAAAAGTATCTTGGATATTGCAAAAGACGAGAATATAGATATTGAAGTTAGAAAAATAACCGTTAAAGAGGTTGTAGAAGCTTCCAATAACGGTAGCTTAAAAGAGATGTTCGGAGCCGGTACAGCTGCGGTGGTTTCTCCAATTGCCACATTTGGGTACCAGAACAAAGATTACGATCTTCCCGAGTTGGACAACAGCTACGCATCACGTCTTAAAAAACGAATTACCGACATTCAGTACAACAGGGCAGAAGATAAATTTGGATGGAGATATGCAGTAGATGTTAATTAAAATAATATAAATGAATTGATTAGGTTTGTACAGACCCGTCTATTTCAGGAGACAGAAGCATCTAGTTTAACCAATTCACAATCAGATTTTAGCTTATATACTTAAAAAGCCCCTAGTCTATATTTACTAGGGGCTTTTATTTTATATAAGCCGCTTGGAACAGCAAAAAGAACTACTACTTTTTGTCCAAGATTTCCACAATATTGGGTTTAAAATAGTTTGGCCCCTTTAGTACCTTCCCATCTTCCCTATAAATTGGCTTTCCATCTTTTCCCAATTTACTCATATTGCTTCGCTGAATCTCATCAAAAACTTCCTCTATCTTATATTGCATTCCATGCTCCAATATGGTACCGCAAAGTATATACAGCATATCACCCAAGGCATCAGCCACTTCTACCAAATCGTTATTATTGGCAGCTTCCAAGTATTCCCTATTCTCCTCATCCATTAAATTGAAACGCAGTAAATTTTTGGCCTCGCCCAAATCTGCCTTAAGTTCTTTAGATACACCCAACCCAAAAGATTTATGGAACAATTCTACAGCACTTAGTTTATTTTTCATTCTTGTAATTATTTACATTAGCTTTGTGTAAAAATAGAAATATGTTCAGCACGGGACAATTAATTTTTGCCGGTCTTTTTTTCGCATTTTTCGTAGGAATAACCATCATTTCCTATAAAAAAGACAAAAAACTTCACGCTAAAAACTATAAAGGCGCAAAGTGGGTAGGAATTTTCTTCTCTTTATTCTTGTTAATCCTATTTATTATTAAATACTTTCTTAAAAATTAACAGATTAAATTACAACATCATAAAAAGAGCCTCAACACACAACATTCCAAACTTTATGAGCGTTTGATATACGAAAAGTCTTAATTTTGCGTTAAGAAACTAAATCACTTAGTTGTATGGTAACTTTTTTCAGTATTTTATTTGTCCTTATTGTTATAAACGCCCTATTATTTATAGTAAGTTTTAGCAGTAATTCCATAAAGAAGGAAAAGTCCGTCAAAAATATTTCAGAATCTACAACAGTAATCTTCCCCCTAGATTTAATTAACTCGAAATATAAAAAGGCAGTTTAATTCTGGTCTAATTGGAAATATGTGCATATTTGCATTACTACTACGCATTGTATAGTGTAGGGCACAATCTATGCATAATTTTAAGACACCCATAATGATGGTAATTTTTTTTTACCCTGATCAAGGAACAGAAATCCAGGACCTATGAAACAGCTTCTATTGGTCTTCTTAGGAGGCGGTGCCGGTAGTGCCCTGCGTTTCTTGATCAGCAAAACGCTAAACAACACTTTTCAGAATTTTTTTCTTGGTACTTTTTTAGCGAACATTATTGGTTGTTTACTAATAGGTATTATTGTGGGGCTTTCCGTAAAAAACAACCTTATTACCACAAACCACTCCTTATTACTAATAACTGGATTCTGTGGTGGCTTCACTACTTTTTCCACATTCACCCTAGAGCAACACTCTCTTTTAAGGACAGGCGACCTTTTAAATTTCACTATTTACACCCTAACCAGTCTTATTATAGGAATAGGTGCTGTAGCAGTGGGCTTCTGGTTCTCCAAATTATAACCCCCTTTTTTTCTCCCAGACCTATATCCTTATAGCAAGATAGCCCATTTCCAATTATCCAAGTCTACTTATACATATATGTAGTGGCTTCACTACTTTTTCCACATTCGCCCTAGAGCAACACTCTCTTTTAAAGCCAGGCGACCTTTTAAATTTCACTAATTACACCCTAACCAGCCTTATTTTAGGAATAGGCACTGTAGCAGTGGGCTTCTGGTTCTCCAAATTATAACCCCCTTTTTTTCCCCATACCTATTTCCTTATAACAAGATATCCCATTTCCAATTATCCAAGTCTACTTTTACATATATTAGGTATAGATTACCACGTCCTTATAGCACTCTTCTCTATGTTCACCCCAATCCTTAGAAAGAAAACTACCAAGGAATTAATTACCACCTCTTCTACACAAACTGACATATCCTCCGATTTTTAGGCATATTCCTGAATAAAATGTTGAAAAAGACAACATTACTGCTGTTTTAAGCATTTATTGGTGTTAAAAATTTTAACATATAAATTTAATATTCATATTAAAAAACAGATACCCCTAAAATAATAGGGTCTTTTTTACCTAAAATGTAATTCTTACATCTAATACCCCTAAAAAATAGGGGGGTATGTATTTAATCTTTATTTTTGTTCACATCAATAATAAATCAATTATGAAAAAAATCGAGGCAATTATTAGAAAGTCAAAGTTTGATGACGTCAAAAAAGCGTTACATCAAATTGAAGTTAACTTTTTTAGTTACTGGGATGTAACTGGAGTAGGCAATGAAAAAGAGGGTCATGTTTATAGAGGCATTTCCTATAGTACCTCCGACATACAGAGGAGGTATCTTTCCATTGTTATATCGGATGAGTTTTTGGACAAAACCATACAAACTCTTTTAGAGACCGCATACACTGGCAATGTAGGTGATGGTAAAATCTTCGTTTCCGAGATTACGGAAGCATACCGGATCCGAACAAAAGAGAGCGGAAAAGCAGGGATCAACTAAAAAAATTAAAAATCAACAAACAATTTAAAATATGGACGTAGGATTATTTACAGCAAATAATGTATGGATGATGATATGTACGGCACTCGTATTCTTCATGCATTTAGGATTTTCACTTTTGGAAATCGGACTAACCAGACAAAAAAACACAATTAATATTCTCTTTAAAAATGTATTTATCATTTGCGTAGGGTTGCTCATTTATTACATTGGCGGGTTTAACCTAATGTATCCTGGCGATTTCAACGGTTATATAGGATTCGCAGGTTTTGGCTTGGAAGCCCCCATACTTCCCGACGGAAGCCTAGACCTTAGCTATAGTGAAGGCTACACCTATTGGACCGACTTCCTTTTCCAAGGGATGTTCGCTGCAACGGCAGCTACCATTGTATCTGGAGCTGTAGCAGAACGTATTAAACTTGGAGGATTTATGATCTTCACCCTTATCTATGTAGGATTGGTATATCCTATTGTAGGATCATGGCAATGGGGAGGTGGTTTCCTATCTACCCTAGGTGGTGATGATGCCGGTTTCCACGATTTTGCAGGTTCTACTTTGGTACACTCAGTAGGTGGATGGGCTGCATTGATAGCCATATACATCTTAGGCCCACGAATTGGTAAATTTAGTGAAGACGGAACCCCTAATGCGATCCCTGGTCACAACATCCCGTTGGCTGCTGCCGGAGTACTTATCCTTTGGTTAGGCTGGTTCGGATTTAACGGTGGATCTGTATTATCTGCAGATCCAGCAGGAACCTCTATCGTTTTGGTTACAACCTGTCTTGCTGCAGCTGCTGGTGGAATTGGCGCTTTTGTTGTCTCCACCATACTTTACAAAAACTATGACCTGACCATGATGCTTAACGGAGTACTTGGTGGCCTAGTAGGGATTACAGCAGGTGCCGATCTAATGTCCCCATTTGAATCCATTGTTATTGGACTTATAGCCGGAGCTATTATTGTATTTGGTGTAGCCTTGATAGACAGACTTAAATTGGATGATCCTGTAGGTGCCGTTGCCGTGCATTTGATCTGCGGTATATGGGGAACACTGGCCGTTGGAATATTTGGAGTTAAGGCCGGTATGTCACAGTTCTTATACCAGTTGTCAGGTGTTGCCGCTACTGGAGTATTCTGCTGCCTAACTGCCTTTATCATCCTATTCGCCATCAAAAAGGTATCAGGAATTAGAGTATCCAAAGAGGAAGAACTGGAAGGTCTTGATCTCCATGAGCATGGAATGGACGCTTACGCCGACTTCCGAATGAACCAACATTAAACATACTCAAAAAAAAGGAAACGGAGCGTTGTGCATAACGCTCCGTTAATAACCTTTTCAAATTACCAACTCAGTCTAATTTTTAACATCCTAAATAAATAGGATAAAAATCATTGAATTATGAAATCGATTATTTCTACAAAATACGTAAAAAATTTATTTTTCCTAGCTGTGGCACTAGCTTCAACCATGACTTATGCCCAGGAAGAGGAAGACAAAAAATTCACAATTAGTGGAAGTGTTGACGCCTACTACAGAACAAACCTCAATGGCAACAACGATTTTGATACCACCTCAGGTATGCCCAATGCCGCGCCAGGTTCTTCTTTTGCCAATTTACCCGGTTTCGCTCTAGGTATGGCCAATGTTATTGCCGGTTATGAAGGAGAAGATGTAGGTTTTGTTGCCGATTTGGTTTTTGGACCTAGGGGGACAGATGCCATCTTTGCCTCTCCTTTATATTCCGCTACTGGAAACATTGTTAATCAATTATACGTATACTGGAATGTAAGCGAATCTGTGAAATTCACCTTTGGTAACTTTAATACCTTTTTAGGGTACGAGGTAATTTCGCCGGTAGCCAATTTCAACTATAGTACATCATACCTATTTTCCTATGGTCCTTTTTCACATACTGGAATAAAGGTAGACTTTGCACTATCCGATGATTTCAGTCTTATGTTGGCCGCTATGAACCCAACGGACCTAACCGAATTGAACCCAACTGGAAAATACGCCTTCGGAGCACAATTGGGCTATAGCGGACAGTACTTAAACTTCCTCACTGATGACGGAGCCTTTGAAGTTGATTTTACAGGAGGATTTGATCTTTCCGATGAATTCTTTTTAGGTATCAATGCCGCGATATATGATAACGATGATTTAGGTTTTGCCGGAGTTGCCCTTTATCCACAATACGCTACCTCTGAAAATTTCACTTTGGGATTAAGGGGTGAGTATTTCACCGAAACTGGAGATTTTGGTGCAATTGGAACAGGAGTTGAAGACTCCAGTGTTTTTGCCGTAACCCTTACAGGAAGCGCCACAATTGGAGACCTAATTATAAAACCGGAATTGCGTTTGGATAGCGCGTCAGACGATTCCTTTAACTTTCTTGACAGTGACCTAGCTCCACAAAAAAGTTTGTCCTCATTTGTTCTTGCAGCGGTATACTCGTTCTAAGAAAAAATTGAACCTTATTATTTATACAAGCCCAGCATTCATTTGCTGGGCTATTTTTTTACTTTTTAAATGTCTTTACCCCTGCTTTAATAGCTATATCCAATCTGTTCTGTTTGGGCACCAAAGGACAGGAATATTTAGGATTGTAGGCACAATAAGGATTGTACGCCTTATTAAAATCTATTAATAGAGAATCTCCTTCTGGTATACTCAAATCCAAATACCGCCCACCACCATAGGTTTCCTCCCCATTGGTGAGATCTGCGAAAGGCAAAAATAAATAATCCCTATATTGATCTTGCTGTTTTAATTCCTGATTCTGGTATACCTCCAACTTATGGGAGCGCCCATTAAGCCTAAACTGCAACACCCCATATACCACCTCTTCACTTTGCCTCCCGGTTGTTGTAGGCATTAAGAACGGTAAGGCTTCCGGGGTCCTTGTAAATTTTGCCATTACCCGGTATGTTGTATCCGGTCCAAAAAAATCCAACCCATTAAAATCCTTTCTGTACCTATCTGGCAATGGTGAGGTTTCAGGATCTTTAAACTCTCCATTCATCTTTTGTTGAAATTTTATTATATCCTCCAAGGCTTCAGTGCTTGCCTGCAGCTGGTTTTGGTCCAGCTCGTCGTGATACCGTTTTTCCTTGCACCCCAATGACATTACCATAACAATCAAAAACCAATATTTCATATTTCCACTTTTTGCGTAAAAATACAACATCCCTTTTCTTATAATAAATTAAAAATAAATTTAGATCAACTCATAAAGCACCCTAAAAACAGAGAAGTATTTATCAAGGTCATACCGTTAAGCAGCAAAAGAAGATTGCTTTCATATTATACATAAATTACAATTGGAAGTGTCTATTCCTCCATAATATCATAACGTGCCTCCTGTAGATATTTGGCGACAATTTCATTAAACTCGGGCGTTATCCGCAATAAAGCAGTATTTTCCAAACTATACAATTCCGTTTTGTCCGTATAGCCATTTTTTAACAACTCCTCCAAATAGAACAAAGCAGTTCCATAATCCCCCGTACTGGCACTATGTGAAATTATTTTTAAATAATATCTATACTCTTTGGGATCAGTTACCGTCTTCAGCATCCATAACAGACTTAAGGCTTCCTGATCCAAGCGGGGAGCCGCCTTCAGCATATCCAAGTTATCCTCTATAAGCGCATTTATATATCCCAGTAATCGCTTGCCCATCTCCCTTTCGGCTACAATTTTACTGGTATCATACTTCTTTAACTCTTCCATCTGGTAAACCCACCACCCTATATTATTATAGTTATAGGTAGCAATGTCCTCTTCCAAATAATACACAAAATCTTCCTTAATAAAAGCTTCCTTCAACAGTGCATTATTTTCAGCACGTGTCATAGCTTTGAACAACTTGTTCTTTTTTAATTCCCTTTTCTCCTTCTTTAGGGAATCCACATCCATAAAAGGTCTATAGACCAACATTAGCCTATCCAAGGTATTGTTGGCCTGCAGAAGCCTAACACCCCCCATAGCACTACGCAAATCCCTTAAATTACCAGCATAAGTTTCCCGAATATATTCTTCATTTCTCTCTATATTGCCTTTGGCCATTGCAGATAGGGTAAATATTTCCATGGCCTTCTCCAGGTATGATGTATTTGGCCATTGGCGCCCACCATTAAAAACCAAAAGATAATTGGGCAATTTTAGTCTATCAAGCAAAGGTTTGGTAGCCCTCATTTCTGGATAAGCATAATCCTCCTTACCCACGATACCTACATATTGAAATTCACTTTTTGTACCCAAAAGCTCCATGTTGGGATAGGCCATAGCGCAAGACAATACTCCACTAACCCCCTTCACAAAAATAGGCAGAATACTGGCAAATCTTGCCCCATTACCAAATCCTGAAGAATAGGTTCTATTTTTTTGAATAGGCAATAAAGCAATAATTTCATTGAACATTCTCCCGGTAATAAGGATGTTCTGAGAGGTAGACAAGGTATCGCTCACATTATTGGAAGAAGCCAGCACATAGCCTTGATTTTCAGCAGCCTCCGTATACATTCTAATGGCCCTTTTCCCTCTACCTTCTAAGTCGAACACAAAAAGGATAGGCCAATTTTTATCCATTTCAAATGTACTGGGAAGAAATAATGAGAAACTTTCGGAAACAGCGTCCTTAACCCTTATAGAGTCGATCACCACACCCTTTTTCAAGGTTAATTGCTGGGCACTACCCCAAAAGACCGCTCCAAAAAACAGTAATAAAATATATTTTTTCATAGACAAATTGTCATCAAATACCTAGCCAAATTACAAATAATTAACTATCCTTTCCTCTTCGGTAAGCCTGCTCACAAATAAAAAACCTTGACAATTAAGGACAGAAACTAAAAAATAGACTTAGCAATACCTTAAATTAATTAATAAATGTTTTAACTCCAAGAGCAGTTCATTGCATTAAACAAAAAACACAAATCAATTGTACTTCTATTAGACATCCCTTTTTTTAATAGGTGCATTAGACACTACATCAGATAGTATTATATGAGTCCTAGTTTCTCCATACTGAATCAATTTATCAATAAATTTTTCCAAATGGAATTGATCTTTTAACACTACCTGCATAATAATATTCTCATTCCCGGTAATCCTATAACAATTCACCACCTCATCATAAGTATTTACGACTTCCAAAAATGGCTTTAATTTGCCCATAAATGCTCTAAGGGTAATAATGGCTTTTAATTGATAACCAGCATGGGAATGGGAAACCACAGCCTTATAGCCGTTGATAACACCGGTATCTTCCATCTTTTTTACCCTTTCGGCCACAGCAGGGGGCGTAAGGCCCACTTTTCTTCCAATATTGGCAAAAGATTCCCGGGCATTTTCCTGAAGTAATTTTAAAATCTTCCAATTAAGGATATCTATCTTTGCATTCAAAACTAAATGAGATTAAAAATTTAATTATACTTAGCTAATTTACATTTTTACTTTTTTATATAAATCTAAAATCAACAAAATCGACGTAATTTTATAAAACCTAAGTTGAATTGAAAATGCCCTACAAAAATCTAAGTAAGATTCCTATTTATCGCAAATCATTGGACCTACTAATGATTAGCAGGGAAATTGCGTCCTACCTATCCTACAACAAGGATCTATTAAAACTATATCAATCCAACAGTCTACGGGATATCATGGTTAATTCACTGTTAACCGACTCCATTCTAATTTCACAACAAATAGCCGAGGCGGAGCGCTCCGAATCCCATGCAGTAAGAATGAGAAGCGCTACCTTTATAAATGTCATCATCAGGAACATTAATTCCTATTGTATTGGTTTGGAAAAAGACGGGGTAAAGGAAAAAGAATACTTAAACCTTCTAAAGAGTGAAGTTAAAACTTTTAGAAGGATGTATAAGGTATGGAGGCGGTCCATGCGCAGCTAACCATATAGCCCGATCATACTTAAAAACTTCTTCTATTTTTGATTAGTAAAACCAAGCAACAAACGGTTTTGCACCGAATAACCTATACATAAGTATTACATATTTCTTCTGTACTGCCCGCCAACCTCAAACAAGGCTTGGGTAATTTGCCCCAAGGTGCAGTATTTGGTAACCTCCATTAAGGTTTCAAAAATATTACGGTTATCAATGGCCGCTTCCTGCAAATCTGCCAATAACTTTTTTGAGATATCCTGTCTCATGGCGTGTAAGTTTTCCAGGCTTTGTATTTGTTGTTGCTTTTCCGCATCGGTAGCCCGTATAACTTCAGTAGGCATTATACTGGGTGACCCCTTGGAACTAAGAAATGTATTCACCCCAATGATTGGAATTGCCCCATTGTGCTTAAGGGTTTCATAATGCAGACTTTCCTCCTGTATCTTGGACCGTTGATACATCGTTTCCATTGCTCCCAACACTCCACCCCTTTCTGTAATACGATCAAACTCCAGCAATACGGCCTCTTCTACCAAATCTGTTAATTCTTCAATAATAAAAGATCCTTGTATGGGATTTTCATTTTTTGTTAGCCCCAATTCCTTGTTAATAATCAGCTGTATTGCCATTGCTCTACGCACAGATTCCTCTGTTGGGGTTGTTATTGCTTCGTCATAGGCATTGGTATGAAGGGAATTACAATTGTCATATACGGCATACAGCGCCTGTAAGGTGGTTCTAATATCATTAAAATCTATTTCTTGGGCATGTAAACTCCGGCCAGAGGTCTGGATATGGTATTTTAATAATTGTGCCCTGGTATCTGCTCCATATCTCCCCTTCAAGGCCTTGGCCCAAACTCTTCGCGCCACCCTTCCTATAACGGCATATTCTGCATCAATACCATTAGAGAAGAAAAAAGAAAGATTCGGACCAAATTCATTGATGTCCATCCCCCTACTTAAATAGTACTCCACATAAGTAAAGCCATTGGCCAAAGTAAAAGCCAATTGTGTAATGGGATTGGCCCCTGCTTCGGCTATATGATAACCCGAAATAGATACCGAATAAAAATTACGGACATTATTACGAATAAAATACTCCTGTACATCCCCCATTAAACGCAGTGCAAATTCCGTAGAAAATATACAGGTGTTCTGGGCTTGATCTTCCTTAAGGATATCTGCCTGTACTGTTCCCCTAACCATATTTAGGGTCTTTTTCCTAATTGCTTCATATTCTGCTCGGCTCAAAACCTCATCCCCGCTAACACCCAGTAGCATTAGGCCGAGTCCGTTGTTGCCTTTGGGCAACTCCCCATTATATTCAGGCCTTGGAATCCCCAATTCCTTATAAAGATGGGCAATTTTTTGTTCTACCTCTTCTTCCAAGCCATTCTCTACGATGTATTTTTCACAATTTTGATCAATTGCCGCATTCATAAAATAACCCAATAACATGGGAGCTGGACCGTTTATGGTCATACTTACCGATGTAGATGGACTTGACAAATCAAATCCGGAATACAATTTCTTTAAATCGTCCAAACAGCAAATAGACACCCCGGCATTTCCAATTTTACCAAAGATATCCGGCCTATGACCGGGATCATGGCCATAAAGGGTTACCGAATCAAAAGCAGTGGACAACCGCTTGGCAGCTGTTCCGATACTAACATAATGAAAACGCCTATTTGTACGCTCTGGACCACCTTCACCGGCAAACATCCTGGTAGGATCTTCCTCTGTTCGCTTAAAAGGATAGAGTCCGGCCGTAAAAGGAAACTCCCCAGGAACATTCTCCTGCCCAACCCACCTTAAGATATCTCCCCAAGCCTTGTATCGTGGCAGTGTTATTTTAGGAATATTCAACTGGGACAAGGACTTAAAATGTGTAGCCATTTCAATCTGCTTCCCTCGTACCTTAAAGTCATACATTGGCTCCCTATACCGCGCAATCTTATCTTCCCAATCCAGAATTATTTCCCAATTATGTGGAGTCAATCCCTTTTTCTGGGCTGCAAACTCCTTGATTAACAAAGACAGTAATTCCTTCTTCTCCTCTCGTTTCGTTGACTCCAACAAAGTGCTTTCCTCCAATCCATCTCGCGAAAAGTAGCGACTAAAATCAGTGGTTTGATCCAGGCCGGCAACGCTTTGGATAGTTTTAAACAGACCATATAACCGCTGTGCTACTTCGGCCTGTTCCACAACCTCCTTATCATAAGCCCGATTATTCTCGGCTATCTCTGATAAATAACGTATACGTGCAGGAGGAATAATATGCACTTTAGCCGTTTCGTTAAACCTTTTCTTAGAAGGCCTCTCTAAAGCTGCTCCCGTTTTGTTCACCAATTCCTGGATTAGCAATCCATACAAACAATTCATGCCCGGGTCGTTAAATTGGGAAGCAATGGTTCCTATTACCGGTAAATCGTCCTGATCTACCTCCCAAAGCCCATTATTTCTAACGAATTGTTTTTTTACATCCCTTAAAGCATCTAACGCTCCCCTTTTATCAAACTTATTAAGGGCCACTACATCCGCAAAATCCAGCATATCAATTTTTTCCAATTGGGAGGCGGCTCCAAATTCAGGTGTCATTACGTACAGTGATAGATCGCTATGCTCTATTATCTCGGTATCGGCCTGCCCAATTCCAGATGTTTCCAAAATGATTAAATCGTACCCCGCTACCTTCAATACCTTTATAGCTTCATCAACGTATTTAGACAATGACAAATTGGATTGTCGTGTTGCCAATGACCTCATATAAACCCTGGCATCATTAATGGCGTTCATACGAATACGATCGCCAAGCAGGGCTCCCCCAGTCTTTCTTTTGGACGGATCTACCGATACAATCCCTAATGTTTTATCGGGAAAATCTACCAAAAACCTTCTCACCAATTCATCTACCAAACTAGATTTTCCCGCCCCCCCAGTACCGGTTACCCCAAGTACTGGCACTAAGTTTTCATTCCAGTTTACTTTGGAAAGAACTGCAGCAAATTCCTCTTCACTATTCTCCGCCATGGTAATCAACCTTGCAATACCTCCTACTTCCTTCATTCTTAAAGACTGCATAAGCTCCTTGTGGCTCTGGTCATTGTACCCCAAAACAGAAAAATCACTTTGGCGCACCAAATCATTTACCATACCCTGCAATCCCAATGTCCTACCATCATCAGGAGAATATATTCTAGTTATACCATAATCCATCAATTCCTGTATCTCATGGGGAAGGATAACCCCTCCACCACCACCAAAGATTTTGACATGTCCAGCTCCACGTTCCAGCAACAGATCGTGCATATATTTAAAATATTCCATATGCCCTCCCTGATAAGAAGTAATGGCAATAGCATTGACATCTTCCTGAATAGCACAATCCACCACCTCCAAAACACTCCTATCATGTCCCAAATGAATGACCTCTACTCCGGTAGACTGAATAATACGTCGCATCATATTAATAGCCACATCATGCCCATCAAAAAGTGCGGCCGCCGTAACTATACGGACCTTATTGTTGGGGATATAAGGTGATTTTGGTTTCATACTTACTTATTTTAACCCGATAGTGCCTATGAGCTGCATCAATTGCCAACATTTCTCCTCCGCCAGTATCATGTAAGAAGACTCAATGAATGCCTACCCTTAAATGTATAGACAAAAAAAGGGCGATTATATGAATGCAATTTAACAAAATCGTAAAAATAACAGGTGCTAAATAAGAATTTTATAAAAATATGATACATACAAGGTGCTTCATTCCTAAAATCCTAATTTTACAGTAAAAAATAACTGCACTTTGAAAACAACCATATTAATCAATTGTCCAGACCAATCAGGGATAATAAGCTCCGTAACTGGTTTTATCCACCGCAAGGGCGGAAATATTATTTATATAGACCAGCATGTAGATAAGGAAGCCGGGGTCTTCTTTATGAGATTGGAAAGCGATTTTGAAAAGAATATACCTGCAGTCCAGAATTTAAAACAGCAATTCCAGGAAGAATTGGCTCAATCCTACCAAATGAAATGGAGCTTACATCTGGGTTCTACCAAGCCTAAAATGGCACTGTTCGTCTCCAAATATAATCATTGCCTATACGACTTATTGAGCAGATTCAACTCTGGTGAGCTGGAAGTAGACATTCCCTTTATCCTAAGCAACCATAGCGACTTGGAATATGTTGCCAAACAGTTTGATATTCCCTATTACCATATACCGGTAACCAAAGACACCAAGGTTGAAGCCGAAAACCGCCAACTGGCCCTGCTTAAAGAATACAACATAGATTTTATAGTTTTGGCACGATACATGCAGATTATTACCAAAAAGATCATTGACCATTTCCCCAACAAAATCATTAATATACACCATTCCTTTCTACCTGCTTTTGCCGGCGCCAAGCCTTACCACGCAGCATTTGAAAGAGGGGTAAAGATTATTGGTGCCACAAGCCACTATGTAACCGAAGAACTCGATGCAGGGCCTATTATTGAACAGGATGTAACCACCGTTACCCACGCCCACAGCATCAAGGATTTTATAACCAAGGGACGGGATTTGGAGAAAATAGTACTCTCGAGAGCAGTAAAACTTCATATCAGAAGAAAAACCATGGTTTACAACAACAAGACCGTAATTTTCTCATAAACAAGGCCTAAAAAGCCGTTATAACTACTTAAAACAAAGCGATGAAAAAAATTTTATTAGGCCTAATTCTATTTCAATTTGCTGGATGTACCCAATTACAGCAGGTTGTAAACCAGTTACCTCAGGGGGGAGCAATTAGCAATACCGAAATTGCGCAAGGATTGCGGGAAGCATTGGAAATGGGAATCCAAAAACAGGTCAGCAAACTTACAGAGCCGGACGGTTATTTAAAGAACGAACTGGTAAAGATCACCCTGCCCGAAGAACTGCAGAAGGTAGACAAAACCCTAAGGGATATTGGGTTATCCAGCTTAGCCGACGAAGGCTTAAAAATATTGAACAGGGCAGCCGAAGACGCCGTGGGCGAAGCAACACCTATTTTTGTTAATGCCGTAAAAGGAATTACATTTGAAGATGCCAAAAATATTCTTTTGGGAGCAGACAATGCTGCAACCCAATACCTTACCCAGGCCACAGAAGAGGAACTCTATCAAAAATTTAACCCTGTAATCAAAAATTCTTTTGATAAAGTAGGTGCAGATCAGATCTGGAGCAACCTCATCACCAAATACAATAACCTTCCTCTAACCAAGAAGGTAAACCCAGACCTAACAGACTATGTTACCCAAGAGGCCCTAAAGGGTGTTTATACCATGATAGCGATAGAGGAAAAAGAAATTAGAACCCAGGTATCATCTCGAACTTCGGACATCTTAAGAAAAGTTTTTGCGCTACAGGATTAAGAATCTATATATCACACCTAATTTTCACAATAAATCCTAAACAAATTCGTTAGCTTTATACAGAGGTCATACAACTATTGACCTATTTCTTTAAAAAAAACAAGATAATAGAATTAGAGTTAGTATTTTTTGAGTTAGTTAGATTATAAAAACCGGTGGGAGCACCGGTTTTTTAATGTCATACCATTAAATTTTTATTGTTGCTTTAATACCCTTTTAGAAAGGGATACCTCTTCACAAAGGCTATTTTGCCAAGAGATAGCTAATTACGGTATCATTAAAAAAATGAGGCCGCTCTACATTTACCACATGTCCGCAATTTTCTACCACTACCAAACGGGAGCTTTTATGATCCTTTACTAATTTTTGCACCGTAGGTAAAAACAGATAATCTTCCTCTCCCATTACGTACAAGGTGGGAATAGCCACATCTACTGCTCTAAAAAAACGGAGCAAGGGATTAATTTCGGAGGTTAGCCTAAACCATCGGATAAACTCTTTTTGGTAGAGTTTCTTGGCCTCACGAACGAAGAGCAGTCGAGACTCCTTATGGTTTTTGTTGGGCATGATAACAAAGGCGAAAAATTTGTACAACCACAAATAGGGGACTACCGACTTTAGAGCAACCCCAAGCTTTATCAATAGCTGAGACCTAAGATTTAGTTTCATTATGGCCCCTCCCATTATCATACTTTCCACTCTATGGGAGTGCTTCTCGGCCAGGTTACGTATTAAAATGGTCCCAAGGGATATTCCCACAAAATGTGATTTATCAATTTTCTCATAATTGATCACTTCAAGAATATCATCGGTAATTCTATCAAAAGTATATCTTTCCTTAAAGGCATCAGTGAGAAGAGGCTTGGAATTGCCATGTCCCCTAAGGTCCAAAAGCAGTACGTTAAAATGTTTTTTAAACTCCCTTAATTGCTTGTACCATATGGTAGAACTACCTCCTGCCCCATGCACAAAAGTCACCCATTTATCCGATGACCGATGACGATGTGTATTATAGCTTATCAATATGCATTTTTTATAAAAGTAGCATTATTTATTTTATCCATTGTTTCTCCCTAAATCCCAAAACATGTCCCCAGCTTTAACTCAAGGTTAAAAAATAGACAAATTACCTGATTATTAGACCAATAGACTACCCAAAACACTCCCTGACCCATCTTTATCGCTATATTTGTTATCAAAAAAAAGTATGAAAAATCAATATTGCAAAGTGGGTACTGTAACAACTATGACCATAGACACCAATGAACTGGGCCTATTAAAACGTCAATATCAAAATTTCATGGACAAGGCTTCCAATTTCAGGTGTTCAGATACTAGACTAGCGGAGTTTTTTGAACTGAAGGCTATGAAAATTGATAAAATTCTAAAAGGCAAAATGCAGTAAAAGGTCTAACTTCTTCTAAGCTCCAAACTCATTTCCTCTTGCAGTTCTTTTGCTTTTTCTGCGGCAGCCTCTGCAAAATGCCTATCGTTCGATGCATAAATAATCCCCCTGGAGGAGTTTACCAATAACCCTACATCCTTATTCATTCCGTATTCACATACTTCCTTTAAGTTACCTCCCTGTGCCCCTACTCCCGGCACCAATAAAAAACTATTTGGAACAATATTGCGAATCTCAGCCAGGAAGGATGCCTTGGTGGCCCCTACGACATACATTAAATTTTCCGCATTCCTATAAGATTTAGAAGTCTCCAATACCTGTTTGTAAAGTTCTTTCCCTTCTACCTTTTTTGTTTGATAGTCAAAGGCCCCCTTATTGGAGGTCAGGGCCAATAATATGGTGTGCTTGTCCTTAAACTCCAAAAAAGGTTCTACAGAATCCCTACCCATATATGGTGCTATAGTAACAGAATCGAAGCCCATTTCCTCAAAAAATGCCTTAGCATACCGGGTAGAGGTATTTCCTATGTCTCCGCGTTTGGCATCGGCAATGGTAAATATCTCTGGGTAATTCGCATTGATATAGTTAATGGTTTTTTCCAAAGCCTGCCAACCTTTTATACCATAGGCCTCATAAAAGGCGGTATTGGGCTTATAGGCAACACATAAATGCTGTGTAGCGTCTATAATAGCCTTATTGAAGGCAAAAATAGGATCTTCTTCTTTTAATAAATGCTTTGGAATCTTTTCCAAATCGGTATCCAATCCAATACACAAAAAAGATTCCTTTTTACGAATCTGTTCTACTAAAAAACGGCTGGTCATAGGTCTTAAAATGTCTCAGAGGCTTCTTTTAATTTCTCCGTATTCTCCACCAGACTAAGTTCGTCTATAATACGTTGAATATCTCCATTAATAATATTTTGAAGATCATAGAGGGTCAATCCAATCCTATGGTCCGTTACCCTACCTTGCGGGTAATTATAAGTCCTAATTTTGGCAGAACGGTCTCCACTGCTCACCTGCGAATTTCGCTTGGCCGCATCTTCTTCCTGTTTTTTTGCCAGTTCCAAATCATACAGACGGGAACGTAACACCCTAAAGGCTTTTTCCTTGTTTTTGTGCTGTGATTTCTGATCTTGACACTGGGCCACCAATCCCGTTGGCACATGCGTTAAACGCACGGCAGAGTAGGTTGTATTCACAGATTGCCCTCCTGGTCCTGAAGAACAGAAAAAATCGATACGAACATCCTTTGGATCTATCTGCACATCAAAATCCTCGGCTTCGGGAAGTACCATTACAGTAGCAGCACTGGTATGCACCCTACCCTGGGTTTCGGTCTGTGGTACACGCTGTACCCTGTGCACTCCTGCCTCAAACTTTAGCGTCCCGTAAACATCTTCTCCGGTAACCTCAAACTGGATTTCCTTATATCCGCCACTTGTTCCTTCGCTTAGATCTATCACATTGGTTTTCCACCCTTTGGATTCACAATACTTGGTATACATCCTAAACAGGTCTCCTGCAAAAATACTGGCCTCGTCACCACCGGTACCGGCCCGAACCTCAACCACCACGTTTTTTGCATCCTCAGGATCCTTGGGAATCAACATAAATTTGATCTCTTCCTCCAATTTTGGAAGTTTTTCCTTGGCCTCTTCCAGCTGCATCTTGGCCATTTCTACCATTTCGGCATCACTTCCATCTGCCAATATCTCCTCTGCCTCGGCAATATTATTGGTCAACTCCAAATAAAGCGCCCTTTTATCCACAAGCTGCTTCAAATCCTTGTATTCCTTATTTAAGGCCACATACCTCTTCTGATCGGCAATTATACCTGGTTGGATAATAAGATCGGAAACCTCATCAAAACGCTGCTTAACTATATTTAATTTATCTATCATATACAATCTACACTTGGACTGCGAATTTACGATAAATTTGTACATTTAAGCATATCCTTTTCAATAGATGAATTCAATTTTCTATTTTATAACCTATCAATTGAACACACTCTTTGCCTAGGACTATATATCAACAACCTTACTTTTTTACCATTACCCTTCTCTTTTAAAAGAAGGTTCAATCAATAACAAACATGACATAAACCAGGGTTCTTAACCCCTAATTCCATTGCTTATAACAATAACCATCTCTCATTTCCAGGTAAAAAAGCGATTTACCTTCTAGCTAAACTCTTGCCCACCCAGAGCTGTACTTTTCGTTTGCAGCATTGATGTTTAGATGAAAACAATTAGTGAATGTTTTGCATAATTACAACTTATAAAACAGGCAGTTTTCCGCTCAAAGCAAATTAAAAAAGGGTCCTATAGGGTATTTTCGAGTATTTAATCAGGTTTTTTAGCAGAATCCCTGGAAGAAGTAACTGCAATGCAGTTTTAAAAAAGAACGCCAACACCTGTTGCCTAATTGAATAATATACCACTGCTTTTGTGCATTGTATTGCTGCTATCAACAATGATGGCCTCAGTTCCCTGTAATTGATTAATGAGCGCCATACCAGAATCTACGCCGAGCACAAAAATGGCAGTAGCCAAGGCATCCGACAATTCGGCCGTTTTAGAAAAAACAGATACACTATTTATCCCCGCGGTAGGGTTTCCGGTACGGGGATCTAGTATATGGGAATATTTTTTTCCCTCAAAGGAGATATATTTATCGTAACTATCAGAAGTAGCCACGGAGGATTCCAAAACCGGCAGCCACGAAAATATCTTATCCTTGCCATGGGGGTTGGCTATACCTATCAACCATTTCTCTCCTGTAGCCTTGGTCCCCCAAGTGGTTAGATCTCCCCCTGCATTGATTACCCCACCTCGCACCTGCTTTTCTACCATTAGGGCTTTTGCCTTGTCGGCCGCATATCCTTTACCAATTGCACCCAAACCAATCTTCATTCCTTTGAGCTTCAAGAATACGGTGTGCTGTTCCTCATTGAGAACAATCTTCCTATAACCCACCTTGGCTACGGATTTTATCAACTGCTCTTGGGTGGGCCGGTATTTCATACTCCCGTCAAATTTCCAAATATTGTCCATCCCAGCAAAGGTAATATCAAAGGCCCCACTGGTTATCTCTGATATCTGATTGGCTCGATCTATAAGTTTAAAAAGCTCCACACTTACTTTTACGGGTTTAATCCCTGCATACTTGTTTACCTGGGAAACTTCTGACTCTTCATCCCATGAAGATATTATCTTTTCAATTCTTTTTATTTCAGAAACTGCCTCCTCAATATTTATATAACCAATTTCTTCATTGTCAGCTACTACGCTAATATCAAAACTGTCGCCCATTAAATGTACGGTACGCTGAACGGTAACAAACTTCTTTTCTTGGGCAGACCCAACAAGAGCTGTAAAAAACCACAATAGTATCACTAACAGCCTCAACTTATTACCGATTTAAATATTAATTTAGTAGTACTTTTATTAGAAACAGTCACTTTGGAAGACCTTAATTTTTCTTCGCAAAACGCATTGCACATCATGGCAACGCTGTAAGACAAAACCAATGACAACCAAAACAACAAACCAAAGCTGTAGCCTACCATTGAACAGAACATACACAATAAGACAGCGAAGATCATAATGGATAAAGGAATTGGAGGATAATTCATTTTACGCAACAACTTTAATAGATAGGATTATTCAAATACTCGAAGAATCTGTCCGTTCAACTCCGTTTTAAATATTTTTAAGGGTTTGGCAGGAGTACTGCCCACCTGATTTAACGGAGTACCATCTTGGGCGAAGCGTGAATTATGCACAGAACATTCAAATATACCCCCATCTTCTTGCTGAAACCGAACTTGATCATAGCCCTCATGACTACAAATCTGGCTCGCCGCTACAAAATTACCTTCGAGGTTTTTGACCACCACCACGTCGTTTTTTAAGATAAAATCCCCGTTGTTCTTTAGCTTGGCCCCTTCTTCCGAATCCAGATCAATGGTAAAGTCCACTCCCGATGGCTCCTCTTTAATATCTCCATCCGCTTTATCTTTTGAACAACCACCTACACAGGGAAACACCAACGCAAATGCCGCTCCGCTTCCTAGTGTTCTTAAAAACTGCTTTCTTTCCATTACGAAGACTTTTAATAGAACAACGCAGAAATAAGAGTATTCGTATACCTTAATATACAAAGGTCCCGAACTCACTATCAATTGTGAGTTTTTTAACATCGCTCTCCTCTACTCTACCAACAATTTGGGCAGGCACGCCAAAACTTTCGGAAATAGCAATGAGATCCTTGGCAATTGATGGCTTTACGTAGAGCTCCAGTCTATGTCCACAGTTGAACACTTGGTACATTTCTTTCCAATCGGTCCCAGATTGCTCCTGAATTAACTTAAACAATGGCGGAACAGGGAATAGTTTATCCTTAACCACATGGAGATTATCTATAAAGTGAAGTATTTTGGTTTGGGCACCCCCGCTACAGTGGACCATTCCATGAATGTCCTTACTATTGTACTTACTCAATATTTTCTTTACGATAGGTGCATAGGTCCTTGTGGGCGACAATACCAATTTACCGGCATCCAAGGGTGCATTGGGCACCTCATCGGTCAACTTAACATTGCCGGAATATACAAGATCTTCAGGAACGGCGGCATCATAACTTTCCGGGTATTTTCCTGCCAAATATTTGGAGAACACATCGTGCCGGGCAGAGGTGAGTCCGTTACTGCCCATGCCACCGTTGTATTCCTTCTCATAACTTGCCTGCCCAGAGGAAGCCAGGCCTACAATGACATCACCGGCCTCTATATTCGCATTGTCTATAACATCACTTCTCTTTAGCCTTGCTGTTACCGTGGAATCTACAATAATAGTACGTACCAAATCCCCCACATCTGCCGTTTCCCCTCCAGTGGACCTAATGGTAATCCCGTGTTTTTCCAAATCGGAAATTAATTCCTCTGTGCCATTTATTATGGCTGAAATCACCTCCCCGGGTATTAAATTTTTATTCCTACCAATAGTAGAGGACAGCATAATATTATTGGTGGCACCAACACATATCAAATCGTCCACGTTCATGATTAAGGCATCCTGTGCAATCCCCTTCCAAACCGAAACATCCCCGGTCTCCTTCCAATACATATAGGCCAATGAGGATTTTGTCCCGGCCCCATCCGCGTGCATCACTAAACAGTACTTCTCGTCATTGGTCAAATAATCGGGCACTATTTTGCAAAATGCCTTTGGAAACAAGCCCTTATCAATATTTTTAATGGCATTGTGTACGTCTTCCTTGGACGCGGAAACCCCTCTTTGGTCGTATCTTTTACTATTGGATGAGCTCATGATTATAAATTTGGGACAAAAATAGAAGAATCCACAAAAAAAAGCCCACATTTTATGGGCTTTTAATTAAGAATTTATGAGCGTACATTTATTTAATGAACAATAATTCCCTGTATTTTGACAATGGCCAATACTCATTCCCTATTAATTGCTCCAATTTATCGCAATGGTAACGGATCTGATCAAAATATGGCCGCACATGATCACAATAGGCCAGTGCCTTTTTGTTGATGTCTACCATATTGTTCGCCTTCTTTCTTTCTTCCACCATGGCATCGGTCTTTATCTTTATATCGCGAATGTGCTCGGAGATACGCTCTACTATATCCAATTGACTTTCGGACATTTTTTTATGGGCTGCACCATATACCTCCTTTAAGCCCATAACATTTTTTATCAATTTATTCTGATAGGCCACTGCCGCAGGAATAACATATCCATAGGCGAGCTCGGTAAAGACCCTGCCTTCTATTTGAATATGGGAAACATATTCTTCCAATTCTACCTCCTGACGCACCCTTACCTCAATCTCGCTCATCACGTTCATGGATTTAAAAAGTGCCAGACTCTCCTTGGATGTAAGTACTCTCAATGCCTGTGGGGTATTTTTATTATTGCTCAGCCCTCTGGACTTTGCTTCGTTCTCCCATGCCTCACTATACCCATCTCCCTCAAACCTTATTCTCTTACAGGTCTTAATATACTCTCTAAGGACATTAAAAATAGCCTCATCCTTTTTCAGCCCCTTTTTATCTACCAACTGATCTACCTCTTTCTTAAAAGACAACAATTGTTTGGCCATTATGGTATTTAGAACAGTCATGGGCTTGGCACAATTGGCCTTGGATCCCACTCCCCTCATTTCAAACTTATTGCCGGTAAACGCAAAGGGGGAGGTACGATTACGATCGGTATTGTCCAATAAAATTTCCGGGATCTTACCTACCACATTCAACTTTAATTCTGTTTTTTCCTCAGGAGATAATTTACCTTTGGACACCCCCTCCAGTTCGTTAAGCACCTCGTTCAGTTGCTCTCCAATAAAAATTGATAGAATGGCAGGTGGAGCCTCATTGGCCCCCAACCTATGGTCATTGCTGGCCGAGGCTATAGAGGAGCGCAACAACTCCTCATAATTATCCACTGCCTTGATGGTGTTTACAAAAAAGGTTAAAAACTGCAAGTTCTTCATAGGGGTAGAACCGGGACTTAAAAGATTTACCCCGGTATCAGTGGACAGCGACCAGTTATTATGTTTCCCGGAACCGTTGATTCCGGCAAAGGGTTTTTCATGAAACAACACCTTAAAATGGTGTTTGTCCGCTATCTTCTCCATAACATCCATAAGCAATAGATTGTGATCTACCGCCAAGTTGGTCTCTTCAAATATAGGGGCCAGTTCAAACTGATTTGGAGCCACTTCATTATGTCTTGTTTTCACCGGTATACCCAGTTTGGTACATTCATTTTCCAAATCCTTCATAAAATTCAGTACCCGCCCCGGTATCACTCCAAAGTAATGATCATCCAATTGTTGACCCTTTGCTGCAGAGTGACCTATCAATGTCCTGCCGGTCAAACTTATGTCGGGCCTCGATAAAGCCAGGGATTTATCTATTAAAAAGTACTCCTGCTCCCACCCCAAAGTGGCGTAGACCTTGGATACGTTTTTATCAAAGTATTTTGCCACAGCGGTGGCCGCATCGTCTACCGCACCCAATGCTCTCAACAAAGGAGCCTTATTATCCAATGCCTCACCCGTATAAGCCACAAATACTGTTGGGATACACAGCGTGGTGCCGTATAAAAAAGCGGGCGATGTTGGATCCCAGGCCGTATAACCTCTAGCCTCAAAGGTATTCCTGATACCCCCATTGGGAAAACTGGAAGCATCTGACTCCTGTTGTACCAACTGTCCACCTCCAAATTTCTCCATTAGGCGTCCTTCAGGAGAAAAATCAAAGAACGCATCGTGTTTTTCCGCGGTAGATCCCGTAAGTGGCTGAAACCAATGTGTATAGTGGGTAGCCCCCATAGAAATGGCCCAAGTCTTCATCCCCTCCGCTACCTGGTCTGCCACTTTCCTATCTATTTTAGCCCCTGAGACCACAGCGGCCTTTACCCGATCATAAGCCTCCTTAGTTAGATATTGCAGCATACGCTCTTCATTAAAAACGTTCACTCCAAAATATTCGGAACGCCTTCCTGCTTCCTCAACCTCAACACTACTTCTTATATGGCTGTTTTCTATGGCCTTAAATCTTTGATTAGACATAAACTCTAGTTTTTTTTCACAAAAATAACAATTCGTCAAAATAATCAGCATAAAATAACTTTTTAATAAAGAACCCCAAAAAAAACAGGGGGGTCAAAAAAAATAATGTCATTTTAAGCGATTTACCCGTCAAAAAATAGACTATGTGCGGAAAATTATTATTTTTGTCCTCGTTAATAATAAAATCAACAATACATATTATGAGCAAGTCTAAATTAGAATACATTTGGCTAGATGGGTATGAGCCCACACAGAACATGAGAAGTAAAACAAAGGTCGAGGAAGATTTCAGTGGTAAACTGGAAGATTGTCCAATTTGGTCTTTTGATGGAAGTTCAACTCGTCAAGCTGAAGGTGGAGACTCTGATTGTGTCCTAAAACCTGTAGCCATATATCCAGATCCACACCGTGTAAATGGTTATTTGGTAATGACCGAGGTTATGAATGCCGATGGTACTCCACACGTATCCAACGCAAGGGCCACAATTGAAGATGAGGATAATGATTTCTGGTTTGGATTTGAACAAGAATATTTCATTATGGACACTAGAACGGGATTACCTTTGGGCTTCCCAAGAGGTGGTTACCCTAAGCCGCAGGGAATGTACTATTGCTCTGTTGGAGGTCTTAACACCCACGGACGTGACTTGGTAGAGGAGCACGCTGATGCTTGTATCGCTGCCGGACTTAACTTTGAAGGTATTAACCAGGAAGTAGCATGTGGACAGTGGGAATTCCAATTGTTCGCCAAGGGAGCCAAAAAAGCTGGTGATGAGATTTGGGTAGCTAGATATTTATTGGACAGATTGACCGAAAAACACGGTTATTACATAGAATACCACCCAAAACCATTAGGTGATACTGATTGGAATGGTTCTGGTATGCACGCTAACTTCTCCAACACTACATTAAGAACTTGTGGGTCTAGAGAAGTTTACGAAAAAATATGTGAGGCTTTCCGCCCTGTAGTTAAAGAACATATTGCCGTTTACGGAGAGTTTAACGACCAACGTTTAACCGGTAACCATGAAACAGCTTCTATAGACGACTTTAGTTATGGTATTTCCGACAGGGGTGCCTCTATTAGAATTCCGATCATTACAGTTCAAAAAGGCTGGAAAGGTTGGTTGGAAGACAGAAGACCAGCTTCTAACGGTGACCCGTACAAAATTGCAGGAAGAATTGTTAAAACCGTTAAATCGGTAGAAGTATAAAAAGTAGATAAAAATAATTGTTGATTATTTTTACTGACCGTTCCTTTTTTAATTAAAAGGGGCGGTTTTTTTTTAGGCGCCACCTATTTATGATTGTAATAGGTTTTATAAGATGGGTATTAATTTAGAATTCACAAATGTCTAATTTAGATACCCAATTTACCTACGGATATAATGGTGGACAGCTTAAGCCCCCTCCAAAATAAGCAGGAGACCCATTATCGGAACTATGTAGGTTGACGCAACAAAGAAACGGCCTATTTTTTATCCAAATCGCACTCAACTTTTGGGTTTGATCCCTTTTTTATTACCCAATTCAGGAAGACACCTTTCCAGTCCGTAATTGCATTTATCTCAATATACAGTCGGTTCCAACATAAAATCTACCAGAAAACACCTATTATCTCTATCATTCCCTTTACCACTAAGATTTGGCTTATCTAAATTCTTTAGACACTAAGTGATCGTTAAATACACAAAGGAAACATAGATCCCTAAGAGAACGACCCCGTCCCTCCAACCAAGACGAAGTCCCTTGGGCAAAAACACCAATGGCAAAATCAAAAAAGATACGCCCAGCATCCAAAAAATATCATTTGTCAATAGACCTTGATCCAATACTTTTATAGGGGTCACCATAGCGGTAATACCCAAAACAGCCAAGAGGTTAAAGATATTGGAGCCAATTAGGTTCCCAAGGGATATAGCTTTCTCTTTTTTTAGAACAGCAATAATGGAAGCTGCCAATTCTGGTATACTGGTCCCAATAGACACTACGGTAACGGCAATTACCCTATCGCTCACACCATAGAAAGTCGCCAATCCTACCGCTCCTTTTATCAATAATTCCGAACCGCCCCACAAGGACAATCCCCCTATTCCCAGATAAAGAACAGTTTTGTACAATGGCAGGGGCACATCGTCTTCGGGCATTTCATCAACCACGGCAGATTTTTGAAAGCGCAAGAGATATACCAAGAAAAAGAATAGCACCAGGACCATAATAAATCCTTCATATCGCTGAATTTCCCCATCAAAATAAATAAATCCAAAAAACAACAGGGAAGCCAACATCATAACTGGCCAGTCCGTTGTATAAAACCCGGACCTAACATTTATACTGCCTAAAATAATGGTAATGGCCAACACCAGCCCCAAGTTGGCTATGTTGGACCCAACTACATTGCCAAGTGCCAAATCAGGAAAACCCTCCAAGGCCGCGTTAACACTCACAATCAACTCCGGAGCCGACGTAGCAAAGGATACTACCGTCATCCCTATAACAATTTTGGGAATGCTCAGCTTCATCGACAAGGCAACAGCTGCCTTTAAAAGCCAATTACCCCCTACAATCAATAAAACAAGTCCAAGTACAATAAAAAGTATATCCAACATCAATTTGTTTTCCGACAAATATAACCAAGAATAGGACTTTTTTCACCCTTATTCCCAACTGCAAAAATCTATAACTTAAATACGCCCCTGCAATCCAACGCTCTCGTATAAAAGAATATGATTAGCGCAAAATATCATAAGAGCTCAAAATCAAACTTTAGCGCCACAAAAACTATTACAAGTAGGAAATCCCTTTCCAAACCTCCCGTAAAACCAAGCTTAATAGCTCCTGTAAAAATAGAGTCCTGCCCTAATGGTATATATTATTAAATTGTATCTTTGGGCGCATGAATTTAGAAATCACCAAGGCACTTAAGGCGTTATTGAGCGAACCACAAAAAATAGTAATCATACCGCACAAAAATCCAGATGGGGATGCCATAGGCTCCACATTGGGATTGTGGCACTATTTAAGGGGTATTGGCCAGGAAGCCCAAATTATTGTTCCCAACGATTTTCCCAAATTTCTAAAATGGATGCCATCCAGTGATCAGATCATTAATTTTGAATGGGATACAACTAAGGCAAAGGCCCTTATAAAGCAAGCTACTGTAATCTTTACATTAGATTTTAATCATTTGGGACGCATCGGACAACTACAACCACTATTGGAAGAGGCCCAGGCTAAATTTGTAATGATAGACCATCATCAGGCGCCTGCCGATTATGCAGAAATCACTTACTCTGACGTAAGCATGAGTTCTACTTGTGAAATGGTATACAATGTTATAGAGGGCCTAGAAGGTACGGATCATATTACACCAGACCTTGCCATTTCCCTTTACACCGGAATAATGACCGATACCGGATCTTTTAAGTATGCCTCTACCACTAGCCGCACCCATAAGGTTGTAGCACAATTAATTGAAAAAGGAGCAAAAAACACAAAGGCCCATAATAAGGTCTACGACACCAACACCCCTAGCAGACTACATCTATTGGGCTGTGCTTTAAAGAACATGGTAATCATGGAAGATTTTGCTACAGCCTATATCACCTTATCACAAGAGGAGCTGGATACCTACCAATACAAAAAGGGGGATACGGAAGGATTTGTTAATTACGGCCTCACCCTGGACGGAATTGTTTTTGCCGTCATTTTTATAGAAAACAAGGAAGAAGGCATAATTAAAATTTCCTTTAGATCGGAGGGGGATTTTTCTGTCAATGAATTTGCCCGTGCCCATTTTAATGGAGGCGGACATACCAATGCCGCAGGAGGTAGAAGTGAACTCCCCATGGCAGAAACGGTAGCATTGTTCAAATCACTGCTAGCAAATTATAAAGACCACCTAAAAGCATGAAACAACTTTTATTCTTTATCCTAAGCGTTGTTCTAATAGGCTGTCAGGAACCACAAGCAAGAAGACCAGTAGAGGTGAAAACGGGAAGTGTTCTAAAGAAATCCGTAGAACGCAACAAAGAGCTCTTGGCCCAAGAAGAACAGCTGATGTTGAACATTATATCAAACGACTCCCTGAACGAGTATTTCCACAGTGGCGGTGGCTCATGGTACCATTATATAAAACGGAACGAGGAAGCCGATTATTATCCACAGACAGACGACTTGGTAACCCTGCAGTACAATATAATGACCTTCAACAACGACACTATTTATTCTAAGGAAGATATTGGTATTATTACTTACAAGGTGGACAAACAAAGTCTTTTTCCCGGTTTGCGCAACAGTGTAAAACTTTTAAAAGAGAATGAAACCGCCACCTTTTTATTTCCTTCATCCTTAGCATTCGGCTATCATGGAGACGATAATAAAATAGGGATCAATGTGCCTATTAAATCTACTATTACCGTAATAAAGATAGATAAACAATAAGAAAACAATCCAAATTAAACTTAAGTACAATGAAGAGAATTTATGTATTATTCGCCGTCATATCAATAGCTTTTACCAGCTGCAAGTCTGGCAAACATGCCGATTTGGGCGATGGCCTTTTCGCAGATATCAATACCACCAAAGGTGATATCGTTCTAAAATTGGAGTACAAAAAAACACCTTTGACCGTGGCCAATTTTGTCTCCCTTGCGGAAGGTGAAAACCCTTTTGTAACCGACAGCCTAAAAGGAAAAAAATATTATGATGGCATAATCTTCCATAGGGTCATTAAGGATTTTATGATTCAAGGAGGAGACCCCACAGGTACAGGAAGTGGTAATCCTGGATACAAATTCAAGGATGAATTCCACGACTCCCTTACCCACCATAAAGCTGGTATTTTATCTATGGCCAATGCCGGACCTACCACCAATGGAAGTCAATTTTTTATCACCCACAAGGAAACCCCTTTCCTAAACGGAAGACACACTGTTTTTGGAGAGGTTGTTCAAGGAATGGACGTGGTGGACAGCATAGCCAATGTTGAAACTGCAGAGGGCGATAGACCTGTTGAGGACGTGGTAATGAACAAGGTAGACATCATAAGAAATGGTAAAGAGGCCAGGAAATTTGATGCGGTTCAGATAATGAGCGATTATTTTGCAGAGGAAGAAGAACGCACCAAGGCTATGGAAAAAATGAAAACGGATTTTGTTTCGGAAATTTCCGCTCAGGAAGACGAGGCCACAGAACTTCCTTCAGGCTTAAAAATCCTTCGCCTAAAAGAAGGTGAAGGAGAACAACCCAAGATTGGCCAAAAAGTAAACGTGCTTTACGCCGGATATTTATCGGATGGATCTCTTTTTGATAGCAATTATGAAGATATTGCCAAGAAATACGGAGCATACAACGAAGCCAGAAAACAAGGGCGCGGCTACGAAGCAGTCCCCATGGATTATAGTCCAGAGGCAAGAATTATCCCTGGCTTTAAAGAAGGCCTTATGGAGATGAAGGTTGGCGACAAGGTACGATTGTTTATTCCGTCTCATTTGGGTTATGGAGAATCCGGATATGGTCCAATTCCTCCCAACTCAAAACTAGTCTTCGATTTGGAAATTACCGGTATAGCCCAGTAGTCTGGCCTATTGCCCAATAGACATAAAAAGCAACCGTCCCCAAAAAGTTCTCTGATAAACAGAGCCTTTTGGGGACGGTTTTTTTTGTATGTTTTAGATAGCTTATCCGTTGTTTATATAATTCAATGCCCATTGGCAAGAATACAAACTAACATTTTGGAGTAACCGGAAGTCCAACCCTAGAGCAGGTACAAGTAAGCATTTTACCAGTTCTGCGATTTAAGCTGTAAGGTGGCCTTAAGAATATCTTTCTGGGAAATTTGACCTACCAGCTTACCATTTTCCACTATAGGGAAACGTCTTCTTTTTTCGTTCAAAAACTTATTGGCAGCATCAAAGATATTCATATTGCCATCTATGGTCTCTACATTCTTTATCATATGCCCCTCTACGGTCAAATTGGAACTCGGTAGGTTGTGATACCTATTTTCACTTATATGCTTTATACAATCGCCCTCCGAGATAATCCCAACCAGCTCATTGTTATTGTTCACAACAGGACCACCAGAAATCTTGTATTTTAACAAGGCTACGATAACCTCTTCAACAGATTGTTCCGGTTTAAAAGTAATTAGTTTTTTGGTCATATAATCCTTAACCCTTAGAGGCGGCTCTTCGTTGGATTGTTTTACCCTTGGTCCCCGAAAACTTTTGATCCCCATAGCACATTAATTTTATCCCTTCTTTAAATATAAGAAAATTTAGCGCTATTCCCAAAAAAAAACGGGAGGTCCCAAAGACCATAAAACATTGTACAAAAGCACTATATTCACCAAGAAAAATGCATACTTGGGCAATAGTCAACACATAACAGGCAGCTTAGCCCTTTACCGGTGTTTCTTCCAATACCTTTAAAATGAATTTCCAAAATTTTTGCAATGATGATATGCTGGCACGCTCATCTGGGGAATGGGCTCCCTTTATAGTGGGACCAAAACTTATCATGTCTACCTCTGGGTAATTCTGTCCAAGTATACCACATTCCAAACCGGCATGACAGGCCACTACATTGGGCTGTTCCTTAAACAGTTCAACGTACTTGGCTTGCAAAACCTTGAGCACCTCGGAATCTGGATTTGGCTGCCACCCAGGGTAGTCCCCACTTAATGAAACCTCATAACCGGCCTCCTCAAAATTTTCCTTGAGCTTATTGGCCAGTTCATTTTTTCCCGCTTCTACCGAAGACCTCGTGAGACAGGCTATTTTAATAGTTCCATTTTTCACTTCTACCCTAGCAATATTGTTAGAGGTCTCTACCAAGTCCTCCATGGCCTTGCTCATGGCATACACTCCGTTGTGAGCATTTTTAATGGCCAACAACAAAGCATTCTGGGCTTCGGTCTGCATGAGTGACACCGGAACGGACAAAGGTGTGGCCTCTATACTTAGCTTAGGTTCCACAGCACTAAAATCTGCCTTTAAATTCTTTGACCAAGCCTGGAACAGTTCCATAAATTTATCAGACTCCGCACTCTTTAGCGCCACCAAGGCAACACTTTCCCGTGGGATGGCATTTCTTAATCCGCCTCCATCAATTTCTATGACCCCAAGATTAACCCGCTCCTGCCCTAACAGCAACAAATTGTTCATAATCTTATTGGCATTACCAAGACCCTTGTGAATATCCATTCCGCTATGTCCTCCAGACAATCCCTTAACAGCAATTTGGTAGGTAGTATATCCTGTATCATGGGCAACCTGATTGTAAGTACCCCTGGCCGTTATATCTATACCCCCTGCGCAACCTATATCAATTTCGTCATCTTCCTCAGTATCCAAATTCAATAGAATTTCACCTTGCAATACCCCCCCCTGGAGTCCTTTGGCACCTGTCATGCCTGTTTCTTCATCTATGGTAAACAATGCCTCCAATGGAGGGTGCGGTATCTCCTTGCTCTCCAAAAGTGCCATAATCGTTGCCACACCTAGGCCATTGTCGGCTCCCAATGTGGTTCCCTTTGCCCGTACCCAATCCCCATCAACAAACATTTCTATGCCCTGGGTGCTAAAATCAAAAACGGTATCCGCATTTTTTTGATGTACCATATCCAAATGGGACTGTAGAATAACAGTCTTTCTACTCTCCATTCCCCTACTTGCCGGTTTTTTAATAATTACATTACCAACCAAATCCTTGGAGACCTCCAAGCCTAAGCCCCTTCCAAAGTCTAACATAAATTGTATAACCTTTTCCTCATGCTTTGATGGCCTTGGCACTGCGTTTAAATCTGCAAATTTGTTCCAAATTTCCTTGGGCTCTAAATCCCTTATTTCCTCATTCATATATTTACTTTAAGGTTCAAAAATACAGATAGAAAAATAACCTTGCTAGATTATTGATTATTTTTGGCCCGATGAACAACAAAATAAAAAATGCCATTGCCCTTTCACTACTTCCACAGGTAATTTTGGTGAAGTGGCTGGGGAGTTATCCAGAATTAATAGAAGCCTATTACAGCAAGGGGATCTATCCCTTTATTTCCGGTATCTGGCGTTCCGCTTTGGGATGGGTGCCATTCTCTGTAGGCGATATCATCTACGGCCTGCTGATAATTTTAGGAATAAGGTATTTGGTAGTGTACAGAAAAGACATTAAACAAAAACCCCTAGGTTTTCTAAGGGATGTTATAATGATATTATCTGTAGCCTATTTTACGTTTAATCTAATGTGGGGACTAAACTACTACCGTGAGCCCTTGGCCAAAACCTTGGAAATAAAAGGATCGCAAAATGAGCAAGACTTAGTTAAACTAGTAGGCCAACTAGTCCAAAAAACCAACGAAACCCAATTTGAAATCACCCGTGACAGTAGCCAATTAGTTCAAGTCCCTTATAGCAAAAAAGAAATTTTGGACCGTACTATTGATGGTTATGCGTCCCTTGAAAAACAGTTTCCATTGTTCAGTTATAAACGGCCAAGCCTAAAGAAATCCCTTTTTAGCACAGCACTGACCTATATGGGGTATGGCGGATATTTAAACCCATTTACCAATGAGGCCCAAGCCAATAGCCGTCTGCCAAAGTTTAGGTTCCCGGTTATATGCGGGCATGAAATAGGGCATCAATTAGGGTTTTCTGCCGAAAATGAAACCAACTTCATAGGATATTTGGTTACCGTAAACAATGAGGATATTTATTTCAAATACTCTGCCTATGCCTACGCCCTTAGCTACTGCCTTAATGAGCTGGCAAGACGGGATAAGACCGTTTTTAGGGAAGAATACAACAAACTTAATCCTGGGGTACAAAAAAATTATAAGGAAGTGGCCAATTTCTGGGAGGCACACGCAAACCCCATGGAACCCGTTTTTAAAGCTATATTCAATTCCTTCTTAAAGGCCAATAACCAAAAAGAAGGAATAAAAAGCTACAATGCCGTGGTATCGTTATTGATAAACTACTACCAAAAAAACCCACTCTAAATAAGGATCCCTCAAAATTAACAAGCATAAATAAATTATCCCAAATATAGCGGCAGTACAATTATTCGCATTGCATTAATACCCATACAGGCTCAAAAAAAACTGTGCTTGGTGGGTATTAATTTTTGGAAATACTATTTTTAGCCCCTATTAAGAACGAACATTATTAAAATCTATGAGAATACCATTTTTACTACTCCTCACTTTTCTGTGCTGTATATCCTTAAGTGCACAGGAATACTTCCCAAAAAACGATGGAGTAAAAGCAGAAAACAACAATTTTACCGCGTTAATAAATGCGAAGATCTACGTAACACCAACGGAAATATTGGATGGGGGAACCTTACTCATTCAAAATGGCAAAGTGGTAAAGACAGGCAAATCCTTATCACTCCCAGAAAACACAGTTGTTGTTGATCTTACCGGAAAAACCATATACCCTTCCTTCATCGACATATATTCCGATTTTGGGGTGGAAAAGCCCAAGAGAACATCCTCTTCCGGACGTTCTGCCCAATACGGCCCCTCTAGGGAAGGCTTTTATTGGAACGACCATATTATGCCCGAAAACAATGCCATTTCCAAGTTTAAATACGATAGTAAAAAAGCAAAGGAATTACGGGATCTAGGATTTGGAGTCATCAACACCCATATACAAGACGGAATAGCCAGGGGCACCGGAGCATTAATTGCTTTGAACGATAAGGGCTTGGATGCCGATAGGGTTTTGGCCGATAAATCGGCACAGTACTTTTCATTGACCAAAAGTGTAGCGAAAAGACAGGCCTACCCTACATCCCTAATGGGAGCATTGGCCCTATTACGGCAAATGTACTATGATTCGGACTGGTATGCCAAAGGCAAGGTGGACACCAAAGACCGTTCTTTGGAAGCATTGAATGCCAACAAAAACCTCGTCCAAATATTTGAGGCCAGTGATAAAGACAATGTTTTGAGAGCTGATAAGATTGGTGATAAGTTTAATATTGACTACACCATACTGGCAGGTGGCAATGAATATGAAAATGTGGCCGATATCAAAGCCACCAATGCTACTTTGGTTGTTCCCATTAATTTTCCAGATCCTTATGATGTTTCCGCCCCCTATTTGGCAGAGCATATTAGTTTGGAAGATATGCGGTCTTGGAACCAAGCTCCTTTGAACCCAAAAGTTCTGGAAGAGAATAACATTACTTTTGGCCTAACCCTACACGGACTAAAAACCGCTTCCTCTTTTAAGAAAAACTTGTCCAAGGCTATACAATATGGCTTGTCCAAAACAAAAGCTTTGGAAGCCCTTACCACGGTTCCCGCCCAAATCTTGGGCAAATCCAATTTAATTGGATCACTAAAAAGTGGTAGTCAGGCCAATTTCCTTATTACATCTGGCGATATTTTCGACAACAAGACTGTGCTTTATGAAAATTGGGTACAGGGAAAACAACACCTTGTAAAGGACAAAGCCCTAACCGACATCCGTGGAGATTATAATTTAACGGCTGGAGGAAAAACCTATCAGCTATCCATAAAAGGGGAGCTTCACAAGCCCAAAGCAGCGGTCAAAGAAGGTGAGGACAAATTGAGTTCCAAAATAAAATATGAGCACAATTGGATGAACCTTTCATTTAACAATAAAGAAGGTGACAAAGTGTTCCGATTAACAGCCTTAGTTCCTCCTAGCCCAGACCAAATTAAAGGGAAACTCATTCTTCCCAATGGTACAGAAACTACCTTTAGCGCCGTAAAAGCCCAGGCTTTCTCCAAAAAGGAAAAAAATGAAACAGATAAAAAACCGGTTGTAGTCCCCGTAACCTATCCCAATATTGGTTATGGCTACAGCCAAGAACCGAAACAAGAAACCACATTATTCAAAGATGCCACGGTATGGACCAGTGAGGAAGAGGGCATTTTAGAGCATACCGATGTACTAGTTAAAAATGGTAAAATTGCCAAAATTGGGAAGGACCTTAGGGCTGCTGGAGCCACTATCGTCAATGCCACTGGCAAACACCTTACAGCTGGAATAATAGACGAACACACCCACATAGCAGCTTTGTCAATCAATGAATCCGGTCAGAATTCTTCGGCCGAGGTACAGATGGAGGACGTAGTAGACCCAGAACACATTGGAATTTATCGCAATCTGGCCGGTGGCGTAACTTCTGCCCAACTATTACACGGTTCTGCCAATCCTATTGGTGGGCAATCAGCAATCCTTAAACTTAAATGGGGCGCCAATGCAGATGAACTGATCTACAAGAACTCCCCAAAATTTATAAAATTTGCCCTAGGGGAGAATGTAAAACAATCCAATTGGAACAGTTATAGTAGGTTCCCCCAGACGAGGATGGGAGTGGAACAGACCTTTATAAACTATTTCCAACGTGCGAAAGAATATGACCTAAAGAAAAAAAGTGGAGAAGAATATAGACATGATGAAGAACTGGAGACCCTAGCAGAAATTATTAATGGAGAGCGCTTTATCAGCTGCCATTCCTATGTGCAGAGCGAAATTAATATGCTGATGAAAGTGGCCGAAAAATTTGATTTCAAGATCAACACCTTCACCCATATTTTGGAGGGCTACAAGGTGGCCGACAAAATGGCTGCCCATGGGGCGGGCGCATCCACCTTTAGCGATTGGTGGGCCTATAAATATGAAGTAAATGACGCCATTCCCTATAATGCCGCCATTATGCAGAGCCAAGGCATTACCGTTGCCATTAACAGTGATGATGCGGAGATGTCCAGAAGGTTAAACCAAGAAGCCGCCAAGACGGTCAAGTATGGTGGTATGACAGAGTTGGAGGCCTGGAAGATGGTTACCATAAACCCCGCTAAACTCTTGCATATAGATGACAGGGTGGGCAGCATAAGGGAAGGAAAGGATGCCGACCTTGTTTTATGGAGCGCCAACCCCCTATCAGTCTATGCCAAAGCGGAAAAAACCTTTATTGATGGAGCGGTTTATTTTGATCTTGAAAAGGACAAACAACAAAGGGAGGCCATAAAAAAAGAAAAGGCCCTTTTGATAAACCTTATGTTGCAAGAGAAAGACAAAGGTAGCCCTACACAGGAACCCAAGAAAAAAGACCAAGAACAACTTCATTGCGATAGTCTTTAAAAATAAGAAAAGATGAAAAATATACTATATACCATAACAGTTGCCCTTTTAACCATCTCGTTAAAGGGTATAGCACAGCAAACACCGGCTGCAGCACAAAAAGAAGCCATTACTATTGAAGGGGCAGTGGCCCATTTAGGAAATGGAGAGGTCATAGAGAACTCCCTTGTAATGTTCGAGGGTGGAAAAATCACATTCGTAGGGGATGCTAAAACCAGAATCGCGAGGAAAGGCAGGCGTATAGATGCCAAAGGGAAACATCTGTACCCTGGTTTTATCACAACTTGTGCCTCTTTAGGGCTGATAGAGGTAGATGCGGTAAGGGCCTCCAATGACAAAGATGAAATTGGGAATATAATTCCGCATGTTAGAAGTTTAATAGCCTACAACGCGGAATCCAAGGTAGTAGAAAGTATGCGTCCAAACGGGGTACTTCTGGGACAAATATCGCCAAAGGGCGGAACTATCTCCGGAACCTCCTCTATTGTGCAGTTCGATGCTTGGAATTGGGAAGATGCCGTGGTAAAGACTGATGACGGCATACACCTAAATTGGCCGAAGAGTTTTAGAAGAGAGTACTCCTCGGCACGGCGTGATAGAAGGCATGTACCCAATAAAGATTACCAAAATAAAATTGTGGAAATTGTCCATTTCTTTAACAATGCCACTGCCTATGGAAACGGTGCCGCCCCCAGTGTTAATCCGGCATTTGAAGCTTCACAGGGACTCTTCCAAGGAACCCAAAAACTATATGTGTATGCAGATAGTGAAAAGGAAATTGTGGATGCCATTACCCATACCAAGAACTTGGGAATTAAAAAAGTTGTTCTTGTTGGGGGATACCACGCCTATAAATTGACGGATTTCTTAAAGCAGCATCAAATACCTGTTCTGGTCAGGGCCCCACACAACTTGCCCGTCTCTGAAGATGACGATTACGACCTCCCTTTCAGGCTTCCCAAATTACTTGCAGAAGCCGGTCTATTGGTAGCCATACAGAACATTGATGCGAAAAATTTTCAAAACAGAAACTTACCTTTTTATGCCGGACAACTTGTTCAACAAGGACTTTCCAAAGAAAAAGCACTGCAACTGATTACAGAAAATCCTGCAAAAATCCTCGGTATAGATAAGAACTACGGAACCCTGGAAGTTGGCAAGAGTGCCACTTTATTTATTTCTGAAGGAGATGCATTGGACATGCGTACCAACCAATTGTCCAATGCCTTTATTGATGGTAGGGATATTTCCTTGGAGACGCACCAAACTGAATTATGGAAAAGATATATGGGAAAATACAATGGTAAATAACCCAATATCCTTACTCTAATAAAAAATGAAAAAGGGGGAGTAACTAACTGGTTACCCCCCCTCCTTTTCTTTTGTAAATAATTACTCTTGTACCTTACCTTCTACATAAACGGCATTTTGGGGCTTTTTAAACAAACTTGGAGATGACGCCTGTTCACTAATCTCTACTTTTTCATATACAACAGGCTTCCTTGGAGCTTTAATGGCACGCCCTTCTGAACTGTACCATGTTAATGCTACAGGCAGCTTTAGTCCGTTTGTCTCCTTCCAATCATCATATCTTATCCAATTCACCTTATTGGATCGTTCTCCGCTCCTGTAACTCACCGTATAGCCCAACCATGCCATTTCATATGTTTTTGGATCGTAATGCAAAAAATATTCATCTTTATAAGATACACCAGTTCCGGATTTAAAGCTAATGGCTATTCCCGGGTAACGTACCCCCTCGTATTCCAAATCTTCTGTTTCGCCATAAATAATACCCTTATCCCCCAATATAAAGGGCATGGCAAAAAAATAAAATCTCAGGTTATGATAAAATACAGGGTCTCCCTTATACGCTTTGTCCACGTCCTGAAGCCAAACCTTCTCCCCATCAAATCCCAGGGAATACCCCGGACCATCTATCCTATCCATTCTGGATTGAAGGTCTATAGTATGTTGCTCTTCACCTATTTGGAAGACCAAGGTCTTTTTATTCTTCCAATTTTTAATACCGCCATGGTTTTCAAAAATTTTCATTAGCGCCTCTGGGTAACCCGGTATACTTACATTTACCTCCTTTTTGGCGCCATGCCCTTCTTTGACCGACTCTATTTTTTTGGTGTCCGATTTACAGGACAACACACTGGCGAACACCAGAACCATAGCAATATATTTCATCATATCTTTATTTAGTTTCCCCATTTGTCGAACAACTTCGGGTAACTTTACGATAATATTTTATTTTTGCACCAATGAGCTATCTCAAAGCAATTACCAGCCCTCAAAATCCCACGGTGAAGAATATCCTTTCCCTAAAGGAAAAATCAAGGGAGCGAAGAAAAAAGGGACTTTTTGTTCTAGAGGGAAAAAAAGAACTACAGTTGGCTCTAAAAGGGGAGTATCAATTGGTGACCGTCCTTTTCTGCCCAGAATTAATTTCTTTGGATGAAATTCAAGATATTATTCAGAATACTGTCCCTGCCCCGGAAATTATCAGTATTTCTAAAGAAATTTATCAGAAAATAGCCTATCGCGATACCACGGAAGGCATTGTGGCATTAGGAAAAACCAAAGAACACAGTTTGGACACCCTGCAATTTGAGAATGACAATCCACTTATTTTAGTAGCGGAAGCCCCCGAAAAACCGGGGAATATTGGCGCCTTGTTGCGTACCGCCGATGCCGCCGACCTAGATGGTGTCATAATTGCCAATGCAAGGGGAGACCTCTATAATCCAAACATCATTCGCAGTAGCGTTGGTTGCCTGTTCACCACCAAAACAGCACTTGGTACCACAACCGAAGTTCTTGACTATTTAAAACAACATCAAATAGCAATCAATTGTGCTGCTTTAAGTGCCTCCAAATCTTACACAAAAGTAGATCTTACCCAACCTACAGCCATAGTAGTGGGCACAGAAGCAACGGGACTTTCCAATGAATGGCTGCAAAACGCCACCCAGAATATCATTATTCCCATGCATGGCCAAATAGACTCCATGAATGTTTCCGTATCCGCTGCAATACTTATCTTTGAAGCAAGAAGACAAAGAGGATTTTAAAATAATTCCTTAAACGGAGTTGCCTTTACTTTAAATGATTATCCAAACAACCAATTACCTTATAAATGAACAGTAGCTTCTTATTTTATATTCTAATTACCATCCTATTGATTCAATTTACAATTGAAACTTTTTTGGAGTACCTTAATGCAAAGCGCTATTCAGATGCGGTACCCAATGAATTAAGTGATGTATTTGACCGGGAAGAATATCGAAAAGCACAGCAATACAAAAAAACCAATTATCGTTTTGGACTGGTCACTTCTGTTTTTTCGTTGGCATTGACGCTGTCGTTCTTAATTTTTGGAGGATTTGAATGGGTAGACCGTATTGCTAGAAATATAAGTGATTCCCCTATACTAAATGCATTGCTATTTTTTGGGATTATCATGATTGGAAACGATATAATAACCACACCGTTTTCGTACTACCGAACCTTTGTAATTGAGGAAAGGTTTGGTTTTAATAAAAGTACCAAAAAGTTATTTTGGATTGACAAGCTAAAAGGATGGCTAATGATGATGATAATAGGAGGCAGTTTATTGGCACTGGTCATTTGGTTCTTTCAATGGGCAGGGACCAATTTCTGGATCTATGCCTGGGCACTGATGGCCGTTTTCTCCCTTTTCATGAACCTGTTCTATAGTAAATTAATTGTTCCCCTGTTCAATAAACAAACCCCCTTGGAGGAAGGGAGCTTAAAAAGCAAGATTGAAGCCTATGCCAAACAAGTGGGCTTTGAACTTAAGAACGTATTTGTCATAGATGGCTCCAAAAGATCTACCAAGGCCAATGCCTATTTTTCCGGATTTGGAAAGGAAAAGCGAATAACACTATACGACACATTGATCAATGATCTGGAAGAAGATGAAATTGTAGCCGTCCTGGCCCATGAAGTGGGACACTATAAAAAAAAGCATATAATATTTAATCTATCGGCCTCCATTTTGCTCACTGGGCTGACCCTCTTCATTCTATCATTATTTATAAATAATCCCGAAATTTCATTGGCCATTGGGGTTTCACAGCCCAGTTTTCACGCCGCCCTAATAGGTTTCGGCATCCTCTACAGTCCCATTTCCGAAATTACGGGATTGATCATGAACTATATGTCCCGAAAGTTTGAGTATCAGGCAGACGATTTTGCAAAAAACACCTTTGCCCCCAAACCCTTGATTTCATCGTTGAAAAAATTATCCAAGAACAGCCTAAGCAACCTCACCCCTCACCCCGCTTATGTTTTTATGCATTATTCCCATCCAACCCTAATGTCCCGAATTAAGAACTTAAAGGCATGATTTTTGTTGTTTAGGTTGGTAGTTTGTGCTATTTTTAAATTATGATGACAGAAGCAGCCATAGAAAAGGAAAATAAGGAGATAGCAAAGCAATATAAGGAATTGCTGCGCAAAAGTTATCAAAGTCTTTCAGAGGAGGATAAAAAGTTGATACGCGCTGCCTTTGACGTGGCCGTTGACGCCCATAAAAATCAAAGAAGAAAATCTGGGGAAGCCTATGTATTCCACCCTATAGCGGTTGCAAAAATAGTTGCTACCGAAATAGGATTGGACGCCGTATCCATTGCCTCAGCCCTACTTCACGATGTGGTAGAGGATACAGAATATACTTTGGCCGATATAGAGCGTATGTTTGGTGAGACAGTTGCCCGTATTGTAGACGGACTCACCAAAATTGCACACCTGAAAAAGGATATGAACATATCCCAACAGGCCGAGAATTTTAGAAAAATGTTGCTTACCCTTAATGATGACGTACGCGTTATCATTATAAAAATTGCGGACAGGTACCATAATATGCTCACCATGGATTCCATGCCAGAGCACAAACAAGTAAAAATAGCCTCGGAAACCTTATACATATATGCCCCACTGGCACATAGAATAGGGCTTTACAACATTAAAACGGAGCTAGAAGACCTAAGCCTAAAATACACAGAGCCGGATGTTTACGAAGATATTCTGGGAAAGATAGAAGAATCCAAGGAGGAGCAACAGGCTTATATAGATGCCTTTTCGGGCGTTATCAGCAATTCCTTGGATCAAGAAAAGCTAAATTATGTTATAAAGGGCCGGATGAAATCTATTTTCTCCATCCGCCGAAAAATGAAGGCACAAAATGTTGCCTTCGATGAAATCTATGACAAGTTTGCCATCAGGATCATCTACAGATCGGACCGGCAAAACGAAAAGTTTTTGGCCTGGAAAATCTATTCTATCGTTACAGATCACTTTACTCCCAATCCCGTTAGGCTACGGGACTGGATCTCATCTCCTAAATCTACGGGATATGAGGCCCTTCACATCACTGTAATGGGCCCCAAAGGGAAGTGGGTGGAAGTTCAGATACGGAGTGAAAGAATGCACGAAATTGCAGAAAAAGGATATGCAGCGCATTTTAAATACAAACACGGGGATCAAAAGGAACAAGGAATTGAGGAATGGTTAAACAAACTTCAGGAAGCCTTGGAGAATTCCAATACCAATGCTGTAGATTTTGTAGAGGAATTTAAACTTAACCTATATTCAAAGGAAATATTTGTTTTCACCCCTAAAGGTGAATTAAAATCGCTTCCCAAAGGGGCCACACCCCTGGATTTTGCCTTTAATATCCATACCGAAGTAGGCATGCACACCAGAGGGGCCAAAGTAAACGGTAAGCTGGTACCCCTGAATACAACTTTAAATAGTGGAGATCAGGTAGATATCCTTACTTCCGATTCTGCCAAGCCAAGTCAAAGCTGGCTAGATTACGCCACAACGGCCAGGGCCAGATCTAAAATTAAATCCTCATTGCGGGAAGAAAAGAAATCCACGGCCATGGAGGGCAAGGAGATTCTTAGGCGTAAACTGAAGTCACAGAAAATTAGCCTGAATGAGGATACCATCAATAAATTAGTGGTCTACTTTAAGCTTAAGACCAGTTTGGATCTGTTTTACAGGGTAGCAATAGGGGCTATTGACAATCAAATGTTAAAGGAGTTTGCTGCCTCTTACAACAATGCCTTTATTAGCTTCTTTAAAAATAAAATTAGGAAGCCCCCTGTCCCAGAAGACATACACAAGGAGGAAATAACCTCTAAATTTGACACCCTTGTTTTTGGCAAGGAAGAGGACAAATTGGAATACAAGCTGTCACAGTGCTGTAATCCTATTCCGGGTGATGAAGTATTTGGGTTTATTAGTGTTAACGATGGCATAAAAGTGCACAAAAAAAATTGTCCAAATGCCATTTCTTTACAATCCAACTACGCCTACCGTATCATTTCGGCCAAATGGATAGATTCGTCCCAGGAAGAATTTACCGCAGAAATTGTGTTAACAGGAATAGACAATTTAGGTTTGATCAGCGAGATCACTGAGGTTATCTCTGGCAACCTACACGTAAATATGAGAAACCTAAATTTCAGTACCGATGGAGGCACCTTTACCGGAAGAATTACCCTTGTTGTAAAAAACAATGCTATACTAAAAAAAGTTATAGATAATCTAAAGCGTATCAACGGTATCGATAAAGTAGCAAGAATTTAAATTTTAACTGTACATTTGTACCCTAACGCTGGGTAAATGCTATGGGCGAAAATAAGAATCAGGAAATAGTTAAAAATGTGTTCACCGCTTTTCTAGAGGAAAACGGACATAGAAAAACACCGGAACGCTACGCAATTCTGCAGGAAATTTACGATAGTGACGAACATTTTGATATAGAGTCCCTTTATATCACCATGAAGAACAAAAATTACCGGGTAAGCAGGGCTACGCTGTACAATACCATTGAGCTTTTATTGGAATGCAAATTGGTTAGAAAACACCAGTTCGGAAAAAATCAGGCCCAATATGAGAAATCGTATTTTGACAGGCAGCATGATCATGTTATCCTTACCGATACCGGTGAAGTCATGGAATTTTGCGACCCTAGGATACAAAGTATCAAAAAAACCATAGAGGAGGTTTTCAATATAAAGATCAATACGCATTCCCTCTATTTTTACGGCACTCGTAACCAAGAAGAAAACACGAATAATTAATCCAATTACATAAAGAATGGCAGTAGATTTACTACTAGGACTACAATGGGGAGATGAAGGAAAAGGAAAAATAGTTGATGTTTTAACCAAAAACTACGACATTATTGCTCGTTTCCAAGGCGGACCCAATGCAGGGCACACACTAGAATTTGATGGTATTAAACATGTTTTACATACCATTCCATCGGGAATTTTTCACGAAACCGCGGTGAATATTGTAGGTAACGGAGTGGTTATTGACCCCGTTATTTTTAAGAAGGAGCTGGACAATCTCAAAAAGTTTAATCTAGATATTAAATCCAAATTATTTATTTCTAGAAAGGCCCACCTAATATTACCTACTCATAGACTTCTTGATGCCGCTTCCGAAACTTCCAAAGGAAAAGCCAAAATAGGATCTACCCTTAAGGGAATTGGCCCCACTTATATGGATAAGACAGGAAGGAACGGAATGAGGGTCGGTGATTTGGAATTCTCGGATTGGAAAGAGAAATACAGGGCATTGGCCAACAAACACGAAGCTATGATCAGTTTCTACAATGTTGAGATCCAATATGACCTTAAGGAATTGGAAGCTGATTTTTTTAAGGCCGTAGAAGAATTAAAAAAACTTACCTTCATAGATAGTGAAGAATATATTTTTAACGCTCAACGAGAGGGTAAAAAAATATTGGCCGAAGGTGCCCAAGGTTCCTTGTTGGATATTGATTTTGGAACCTATCCATTTGTAACTTCATCCAACACTACTGCAGCTGGGGCATGTACAGGCTTAGGGGTTGCCCCCAATAAAATTGGTGGTGTTTTGGGAATATTCAAGGCCTATACCACCCGTGTAGGTAGTGGCCCCTTCCCAACAGAACTATTTGATGCCGATGGCGAAACCATGGCCAAGGTAGGTAATGAATTTGGAGCCACTACCGGTAGACCAAGGCGTTGTGGATGGTTAGACCTGATAGCGCTTAAATATGCTGTGGAAATCAATGGTGTTACCGAACTAATGATGATGAAAGCCGATGTTCTTAGTGGATTTGAAACCCTAAAAGTTTGTACGGCCTACAATTACAAAGGAAAGCAAATAAAGCACTTGCCCTATAGCATAGAACCGGAATACGTTACCCCGGTCTATACAGAAATGAAAGGATGGGCAAAAGACCTGACTACCCTGAGCAAATCCGAGGAACTTCCGGATACCTTAATAGATTATATTAAGTTTTTGGAAAAGGAATTGGAAGTGCCCATTAAAATAGTCTCTGTAGGTCCCGATAGGACCCAGACCATATACCGATAATAAAAAAAGCCATCTTAAAAGGTGGCTTTTTTGTTATACCAGGATTTACTAAAACTATCCCAAACTGTATTATCCTCCCTCAAAATATACTATTTTTGGTCAAAATTTTAAACATTGTATAAGTTAGTATTCTTATTGCTTGCATTAACGGTAATCTGTAAGGGTTCCGCTCAAGAACAGGAAACGGAAACCAAACAAATAAACATTGTTTATGGGGCCAACTTCACCAAGGACGAAAAGCAATATCCCGGAGCAGCCATTTTTAGTAAAGATGAGCGACAAGTTCAGTTTGAACATGAGGGAGCCGACCTTTGGTGCGATATAGCCATTTACTACCAAAAAGAGAATAAGCTAAAAGCCATAGGCAATATAAGGCTCCAACAGGGAGATTCCGTACAATTGACCAGTGGAAAAATAGATTATGACGGCAATGCCAATCTTGCCAAGGCCTGGGAAAATGTTGTACTCAACCACAGCAGCATGACCCTTACCACAGATACCCTGCGTTTTAACAGGGAAACACAGGAGGCCTATTACAAGGACTTTGGCACTGTAGTAGACTCTAGCAATACCCTGACCAGCAAAATTGGACGCTACTTTACACAACTTAAAAAATCCCAATTTATAGATAGCGTAAATCTTGTTAACCCGGAATTTGATCTGGTTTCAAAACAACTTGATTACTATACCGCTTCAAAAAATGCCTATCTGTATGGCCCGTCTACCATCACTGGGGAAACCTACAAAATGTATTGCGAACGTGGGTTTTACGATACCAAAATAGAAAATGGGTATGGTATTAAAAATACCCGAATCGACTATAATAACCGGATCATAAAGGGTGATAGTCTATATTTTGACAAAAAATCCGAATTTGCTTCGGCTACCAACAATATCACTATAAGGGACACTATTAACAATGGTTTGATCAAGGCCCATTATGCGGAGGTCTATAAGGCCAAGGATTCGGTATTTGCCACCAAAAGAGCAGTTGCCATTAATTTGGTTGAACAAGACTCCCTATATATGCACGGTGATACGCTAATGGTTACAGGTAAGCCAGAACAACGTGTACTAAGGGCCTTTAAAAATGCTAAATTTTACAAAACCGATCTGAGCGGTAAGTGCGACTCCATACACTTTAATCAAAAGACCGGCATAACCCAATTGATTAGCAAGCCAATAATATGGAACGGCGAAAACCAAATGACTGGAGACAGTATCCATTTGCTATCAAATCTGGAGACCGAAAAACTGGACTCCTTAAAAGTGATCAACAACGCTTTTATCATTGCCATGGACACCGTGGGCAAGGTAGGCTACAACCAGGCCAAGGGTAAAGATCTATTTGGAAAATTTGAAGACAACAAACTCAATTTGATCGATCTTGTTAAAAACACTGAGGTTATTTATTATATGTATAATGACGATCAAGAACTTATAGGTATAGACAAAACTATTTGTAGTGCTATTAGAATAACCATGGCCAACAATGAAATAGAGGATATTACCTTTATCACCAATCCGGACGGTGATATATTCCCGGAAAAGGACCTCCCTGACAACAGTAGAAAGCTAAAAGGATTTATCTGGCGTGGCGATGAACGCATACTTACCAAGGACGACATATTTGATGAAGACGACAATAACATTAAACTGGTTACCATTCAGGGGGTAGACCACCCAATAGATTTGGACGCGGACCCAGCCGAAGCAGAAGAAGACCAAAGGAGACGCGATTCTATAAATGTTTCAAAATTACCAAAGGCCAGTCCCATTGAGAAAAAATTGGATTCCATTAAACCGGTCAAGAAATCCATTGACCCAAAACCTATTGCACAGAAGCAGGATACCAAAAAAAGATATGAGGAAGGAGACCAAGAAGACGGGCTTCCTTCTGGCTATTATCTAATAGCCAATGTTTTTCAGATCAAGAAAAACGCTAAAAAGTTTAAGCAAAAGCTTTCTAAAAAAGGCTTTGAACCCAAATATTTCCATCGGAAATTCAACGATTTTCATTACGTATATCTGGGGTACTACAGCACTTGGGATGAAGCATTGTATGCCATGGAGAACAATTACAATGGGGAATATACCGAGGAAACTTGGATTTTCAGAATGGTAGACAATTAGTTGTGGTAATGAAAGAGGATTACTTTAAATACCAGGCGCAGACATCGCCACACCCTTTGGCCATGGAAATTTCCCATGCCAGTGGAAGCTATATTTATGATGTTGACGGGAAGGCCCATCTCGATTTTGTTGCCGGGGTATCGGCCTGTAGTTTAGGACACTGTCACCCTAGGGTGGTAAAGGCCGTTCAGGACCAGGCACAAAAATACATGCACGTAATGGTATATGGGGAATATATACAGGAGCCGGCCGTAGCCTACGCCAAACTACTTGCCAAACATCTCCCCTCCCCTTTGGAGACCACCTATTTGGTGAATTCCGGAACGGAAGCTATGGAGGGAGCCTTAAAATTGGCAAGGCGGTATACTGGCAGAAGTCAAATTTTGGCCGCCAACAAGGCCTACCATGGCAATACGATGGGCAGCCTCAGTTTAATGGGCTACGAAGAACGAAAAAGTGCGTTTAGACCCCTTATCCCCGATATTGGATTTATAAATTTCAATGAAGAGGAAGACCTAAAAAAAATAACCCATAAAACAGCTGCAGTTGTTCTAGAGACCATCCAAGGCGGAGCAGGATTTATTCTACCCCTTAAGGGGTACCTAAAAAATGTAAAGGATCGTTGCAAGGAAGTTGGGGCGTTGTTAATTCTAGATGAAATACAGCCCGGTTTTGGGCGTACTGGAAAATTATTCGCTTTTGAACATTATAATTGTACACCAGACATTCTGGTAATAGGCAAAGGAATGGCAAGCGGTATGCCAGTAGGTGCATTTGTAGCTTCACACAGCATGATGCAAAGTCTTCAGGAAAGTCCAAAATTGGGACACATTACCACCTTCGGCGGTAACCCGGTAATTGCGGCAGCCTGCTTGGCCACCCTACAGGAAATTACCGAAAGCACCCTTATTGCAGACAGCTTGGATAAGGAATTGCTCTTTAGGAAACTTTTACAACACCATTTAATAAAAGAAGTTAGAGGCAAGGGGCTAATGTTGGCCCTAATAATGGAAAAACCTGAGATAGCCAATGAGTTGGTCCTAAGATCTTCCAAGATGGGGCTAATTTTATTCTGGTTGCTTTTTGAACCAAATGCTGTCCGAATTTCCCCGCCACTAACCATTACAAAAGAAGAAATCACCATTGGTTGCGAGCTTATTTTAAAGGTATTGAACTCCCTTGAACAATAATTTGTTAACTAATTTGTTAATAATATAGACCAAAACGGTCGGAATTAAAGGCCTCAAAAGAGTATTTTAGTTCTATGAATAACTAAGAAGTTCCTATGGCGTTAGAACCAAACGAAAGACCGGGGCAACCAATTGCTAAGTTTGAATCCATGCTTAAGACGGATGATGTCTACTTCTTTGATGCGGAAGATTTTCAGGATATTATTCACCATTATCTCAACAGCGGAAAAATTTCATTGGCAAAAAAAGCCATTAAGATTAGTTTGGAGCAACATCCGGGCAGTATAGAACTTAAGTTATTGTCTATAGAGGTGCTGGTTTTTGAGAATAACCTGGAGTTGGCAGAAAAAATGTTGGATGAGCTACAGTTAATAGACAGTAGCAACGAAGAAATTTACATTCAAAGAGCCAATATATATTCTAAAAAGGATAATCACGAGGCAGCCGTTACCTTATTAAATCAGGCATTGAATCTTACTGATGATAGTTTTGACATCCATTCCCTTCTTGGAATGGAGTATTTGTTCATGGACAATTTTGAAGATGCCAAACAAAACTTCATGATGTGCGTGTCATTTGACGAGGAAGACTACTCCTCCCTTTACAACGTAATCTATTGCTTTGAGTTTCTAGAAGACTATGACGGGGCTATTGCGTACCTTAACGATTATTTGGAACGCAACCCATATAGCGAGGTAGCCTGGCATCAATTAGGGAAGATGTATTTCTCCAAAGATATGTTCCAAGAAGCCTTAACAGCCTTTGATTTTGCCATAATATCGGACGATACTTTTATAGGAGCCTATTTTGAGAAAGGTAAAGTTTTGGAAAAAATGGGCCGATACAACGAGGCCATTGAAAATTACGAAACCACAATTTCTATTGAGGACCCTACTTCCCATGCCTACTTAAGGATTGGCAGATGCCATGAAAAGCTGGGAAATTTTGACATGGCCAAGACCTATTATTACAGAACGGTCCATGAAGACCCTTTATTAGATAAGGGATGGTTGGCCATTACGGATTACTACATTAGACAGGAGGATTACAAAAAAGCCCTTCATTACATCAATAAAGCAATCAATATTGATGGGGAGAATTCCAAATATTGGAAAAAGTGCGGTAAGATCCATGCTACCCTAAACAACAACGATGAGGCCTATTATGCCTATCAACAGGCAGTAGATTTAGGGAATTACGAATTTGACACATGGTTCCATTGGGCAGACACGGCCATTCAGAATCTGGATGTACACTCGGCTATCGAAATCTTGCTGCAGGGACATGAATTTTACCCGCAGCGATGTGAAATGCAATATAAAATGGCCGGATTCTATCTTTTGATCAGTGATTTCCCCAGAGCCCAATACCGACTATTGAATGCCCTTAAAATTGATTTTGGGCAGCTGCATTTGTTCAAGGATGAATTCCCACAATTCTACAATACCGATTGGGCCCAAAACTTAATTGAAGATGTGAAAAAAGCTTCCAGATAAAAAAGCTATTTTTGTTTTTTTATCATATATGGAAAACCGCAATTTTTTAAGTTACATTTTTATTTCATTAAAGGGTATGGCCATGGGCGCTGCCGATGTTGTACCAGGGGTATCGGGTGGCACCATTGCCTTTATCTCCGGTATTTACGAAGAACTGATTAGCAGCATAAACAACGTTAACCTATCGCTAATAAAAACTCTGAGAAAAGATGGTTTCGCAGCCTTCTGGAACAAGCTCAATGGAAATTTTCTATTGGCCCTTCTAATAGGTATCGCTATCAGTGTGCTTTCCCTTGCTAAACTTATTAGCTGGCTCATGGAGAACAAACCCATTCCCCTATGGTCCTTTTTCTTTGGCCTGGTCTTGGCGAGTATTATCTTCGTAGGTAAAGAGATTAAAAAATGGAATATGGCCGCGGTATTAATGTTGATCTTTGGTGCTGCAATAGCCTACTATGTAACCACCTTGCCCCCTTCGGAGAACTCAGCCTCACTTCCTTATTTGTTCCTGTCAGGTGCTCTGGCCATTTGCGCTATGATTCTACCTGGTATATCCGGAGCCTTTATCCTAGTACTCTTGGGCTCATACAAGACAGTATTGGATGCCGTTCATGAACGCGATATAAAAATTATCATTACAGTAGGTATTGGTGCCATCTTTGGTCTGTTAAGCTTTGCCAAGCTTCTAAAATGGATGTTTACCCATTATAAGAATATTACGCTGGCACTTTTGACCGGATTTATCCTGGGGTCCCTAAATAAAATATGGCCCTGGAAAGAGGTATTGGAAACCAAGCAATTCGGAGAAAAAATAATCGCCATTAAAGAAGAGAATATTTCCCCATTTTACTTTGATGGGGAACCACAATTAATATCTGCCGTTATACTGGCAATCCTTGGTTTTTCCCTTATTTTTATACTGGAAAAATTAGCCACTAAAAAGTAAACGCCCGGCCCCAGAATGAAAGACCCAAGAACATTACAGGATAAATTCTTCCTTGTCATTAAAGGCTTGTTTATGGGTGCTGCCAACAAAGTACCCGGTGTGTCTGGCGGAATAGTAGCCTTTGTGGGTGGGTTTTATGAAGAATTTATTTATTCACTACAAAAGGTCAATGCCAAAGCCTTTAAGCTACTAATAAGTGGTAGGTTTAAAAGTTTCTATCGCTATACCAACGGACAGTTTCTGTCCTTGCTCATTTTTGGGATGCTGGTAAGTTATTTTAGTGTTTCCAAAATTCTGGATTATTTTTTGGAACGAAAAGAACTTTATGTTTGGGCCGCTTTTTTTGGTATGATATTGGGTTCTATCTATTATATAGCAAAAGACTATGGCCACTGGGGCAAAAAGACCATCCCCGCTGGTATTTTGGGACTCATAGTGGGCATATCCATAAGTTTTCTTAATCCAGCCAAGGAAAACGACAATCTGATATTTATATTTTTTTGTGGCATAATTAGCGTATCGGGCATGACGCTCCCTGGCTTATCCGGATCTTTTATACTTATTCTTTTAGGGAATTACGTACTTCTTTTGGTAGATTCTGTTAATGCTCTTTATGACACTTTTGCTGATATACTAAAATGGGACTTTAGTTTTATACACAATACAAAACGATTGAACACCTTAAGAATACTTGGAGTCTTTACTTTTGGATCTGCCGCCGGACTGGTAACACTTTCCCATTTATTGAGTTACGTCCTAAAACATTACAAAAATTTGACCACAGCAGTTATAATAGGATTCATCACAGGTTCATTGGGAGTGGTCTGGCCCTGGAAACGTACCCTATTCAAAAGTGATGCAGACGGTAATCTGCTTTTGGACACCAATAACAACCCCATTATAACTAACTACGAAAGGTACCTTCCCGATATGGCCAAAGCCGAATCTTGGTGGGCTATATTCTTTGTGATTTTTGGAATTTTAATTTTATTAAGTTTAGACTGGTATGGAAAAAATAGAAAATAAAATGGTAAGATTTGGACTTATTGGAAAAGATATCTCCTATTCCTTTTCAAGGGGTTATTTTTCCAAAAAATTCTCCAAACTAGGCTTAAACTCACACTCGTATGAAAATTTTGATCTGTCCAAAATAGATCAATTTAAAGATGTTATGACCCATAACACCAACATAAAAGGCTTTAATGTAACCATTCCTTACAAGGAACAAATAATGTCTTTTTTAAATGAAATAGACCCTGAAGCACAGCAAATTGGTGCTGTAAACACCATAAAAATAGTAAATGGTAAAACCATTGGGTTTAATACCGATGTCTATGGTTTTCAAAAATCCCTGGAGCCCCATTTGGAGAAACATCATAACAAAGCTCTTATCCTTGGTACGGGAGGCGCTTCTAAAGCCGTGGCCTTTGTTCTAAAAAAATTGGGGATCCAGTATAAATTTGTTTCCCGAAATCCATCGCAAGATCAACTTAACTATACAGACCTTAATAAAGACATCTTATCCTTATATACGGTAATCATAAACTGCACTCCCTTGGGAACCTTTCCCAATATTAACGATAAACCAGCTATACCCTATAATTTCATCACTCCTAAACACCTTCTTTACGACCTTATCTACAACCCGGAAAAAACAGCCTTTTTATTAGCGGGAGAAGAAATGGGCGGTAAAATAAGCAACGGTTCCGATATGCTGGAACTACAGGCTGAAAAATCCTGGGAAATTTGGAATTCCTAAGGAAAAGCCCAGAACAGGGCCATTTTACTTTAATATAGGTACTTCCCTGAAAAAGAAAACTTAAAAAGAAGTTTCATTACCTTTGTTATTAAAACAGATGTAATTATATTTCCGTACATTACATCTAGAAAGCTATAAACATTCATAAAATGTTAGAAGATAAAGAAGATAAATTACAGCAATCTGTAGGCACAGAAGAATCCTCAGAGAAGACTGAAGGAACAAATGATGCCAAAAATCAGGTTGATACACCGTCTAATTCTGACTCCAGCGAAGAGGAATCCGGTTCTGAAACAAGCACCGCAGATAACCAACAAGCTATAAGCGGTTCAAAGGAGCCCGAAGCCTCTGAGGAGATCAAGACGGTATCCCAAGAGACCGAAGCCCCTTCAAAATCAGTTGAAGAGCAGGTAGAAGAAAACAAGGCTACCCCTCAAGCCACCAACAACACCGATACAGAAAAGAAAGAAGACGTTCTTGATGAAATAGACGAATCCAATGCCGAGGATGCAGAAGATTCTGACAACCAACAACGGCATCATATCCCTATGCCCGACTACCACGCCATGTCCATGGAGAATTTGGTTGGTGAACTACAGCGACTGGTCAGGAATGAAAAGGTACAGGCCATTAAGAAGCACGTAGACGGAATTAAATACGAATTTGACCTAAAATTTCAGGAGTTTATTGATGAAAAGAAAGAAGATTTTATCAATAATGGAGGTAATGAAATAGACTTTAGATACAATTCCGTTACTAAACGACAGTTTAATGAAGTTTATTCCGATTATCGGGAAAAAAGGAATCTTTATTACAAAAATCTTGAACAGGGATTAAAGACCAATCTAACCAAAAGGTTAGAAATAATAAACGAACTTAAAGCCCTGGTCAATGTAGAAGAAGATATCAATACAACCTATAAAAACTTCAAGGATCTTCAGGAGCGTTGGAAAAATGCCGGACCTATTCCCCGAACCAATTATAACGATGTATGGCGAACCTATCATCATCATATTGAAATATTCTACGACTTTCTTCATTTAAACAGGGAATTAAGGGATTTGGACTTTAAACACAATTATGAGGAAAAACTTAAAATTGTAGAAAGAGCGGAAGCATTGGCAAAGGTTGAAGATCTAAACAAGGCCTTCCAAGAGTTACAGACCCTTCACAAAATTTGGAAGGAAGATATTGGTCCCGTAGGAAAAGAGCACCGTGAAGAAATTTGGGATAGGTTTAGCAGTGCCACCAAAGCACTACATCAAAGGCGACAGGAATATTATAAGGAACAGGAAAAGGTATATGAACAAAACCTGGTCAAGAAAAACGAAATAATCCAGTCTATAAAAGCCATTGCCAGCAATGTTGCCTCCAACCACAGGGAGATTCAAAAGCAGATAAAAGAAATAGAGCAATTACGAGAATCTTTTTTCCAAGCAGGAAAAGTACCCCAAAAGGTAAATGAGGACACTTGGGCCAGTTTTAAAGAGGCCGTAAGGGAGTTTAATAGAAACAAGAATAGCTATTACAAAAACCTCAAGAAAGAACAACAAATAAACCTTGACAAAAAAAGAGCATTACTAGAACTGGCAGTATCCTTAAAAGACAGTGAAGATTGGGACAGCACCACACCAGAAATGAAGAGGATACAAAATGACTGGAAAAAGATAGGCCATGTCCCCAGAAAATACTCTGACAAGATCTGGAAGGAGTTTAAAAACGCCTGCAACCACTATTTTGACCGGCTACATGCCCTAAAAAACGAAGCCCATAAGGAAGAAGTTGAAAATTTTGAAAAGAAAAGTAAGTGCCTTGATAAATTAAAGGTATTTGAACTTAGTGGCGATAAGGATAAAGACCTAGCTACCATTAAAGAATTTATATCTGAATGGAAATCTGCTGGACGAGTGCCTTTTAACAAAAAGAGCATCAATGCCAAATTCAACAAGATTCTTGATGCGCTATTCAAAAAATTAAACATTAATAGACAGGAGGCCGAACTGCTCAAGTATGGTAACAAAATACAACAATTGGCCAATAATGATAATGATTATGCAATCTCTAACGAACGCACTTTCATTAGAAGGAAAATAGACGAAAGCAAGAGCGAAATCAGGCAATTGGAAAACAATTTACAGTTCTTCTCCAATGCATCGGAGGACAACCCCTTGGTTAAGGAAGTCATCAAAAACATAAACAACCATAAGGAGTCACTGGCCACGTGGAAAGCCAAACTTAAAAAGCTCAACATTCTGGAAAACAATTTAATCAAAGAGGCGGAAGAAGCCGAAAATGCGGAGGATTCTTCAACCGAGGAGGAATAAATCACAAAACAAGACTTATTAAAATATCGGCCAATAGCAAAGACAGTGTCCTGTTGTACAACGGGGCTTGTCCTAGCCGTTATCCTAACGGCCTGCAGTACATCTACAATCATCGTAAAAGAGTTTAAAGAGTCTCCCCTTTCCAACAAGACTGCACCTAACCCAACATTTGTCATTACCACAGATGACCCAAATATTCGTGATTCCCTTATGTTGGGCACCATTAAAACCAAACACAATACCGGGGATTGCAATTTTCGCCAAGTAAAACATGCCGCCAAAAGCGAAGCCATGAAAATAGGCGGCAACCTTTTGGTGATTACAGAACATAAACTCCCCAACACCCTTCTAAATCCATGTCACAGGTTAAAAGGAAACATATATTGGGTATCCAAACCCGAAATCTATGAAAAGGAAATTCTTTGGAGTTCCAAACGAAAATTAGAAATAGGCGACTTCAAAGCTTCAACCAAGGAAAAGGAATTCATAGCCGCCACCAATAGTTATTTTGGCTATACCACGAGCATTCAATCTAAAGAGAACATGGTAGTGGTAGAAGTGGACACCTATTTTGATTGTGAATCCTCGTATTTTAAAAAAAACCAAAACCAGGCCATGGTATTGGATCACGAACAACTTCATTTTGACATTACTGAACTGTATGCCAGAAAATTTGTAAAACGGCTACATAATGAAATTGTGAACTTTCAGGATTTGGTAAAAAATGCAGAACGTATAGGGGATGAGGTAAACAAGGAACTTCAATCCAAACAACAGGAGTACGATGCTGCTGTTTACAAGGATTTGTCAAAACAGTCCTTTTGGAATGAATGGACCGCAACCGCCTTAAAAAAATTGGCGCCGTATAAAACCAAAAAACTCAACAAACCCTACAAATAGTCAATGACATAAGAGACAAGACAGAACCTCTCAGGCAAGCTACGGGGCTCTATGCCCAAATTAACACTTTAACAAAGAAAAGGTCCCAGAATCACCCTATAAAAGGTGACTCTGGGACCTTGGCATATAAATTTAAAAAAACCTATTTAGCCACATTAACAGCTCTGGTCTCCCGGATAACGGTAACCTTAACCTGACCAGGATAAGTCATATCGGTTTGTATTTTCTGTGAAATATTAAAGGACAGCTCTGCCGCTTTATCGTCATTAACTTTCTCACTCTCTACTATAACCCTTAATTCCCTACCCGCTTGGATAGCATAAGCTTTTTGCACTCCTCCAAATCCAAATGCAATTTCTTCCAAATCCTTTAATCGTTGAATATAAGAATCCAGTACTTGTCGCCTTGCACCTGGTCTGGCACCACTAATAGCATCACAAACCTGTACAATAGGAGAAATTAGCGTTTTCATTTCTATCTCATCGTGGTGGGCCCCAATGGCGTTGCAGACGTCTGGCTTTTCTCCAAACTTCTCTGCCCATTGCATCCCTAGGATAGCATGGGGTGTTTCTACTTCGGCCTCTGTATTGGGAACCTTCCCTATATCATGCAACAATCCTGCTCGTTTTGCCAGTTTTGGGTTTATTCCCAATTCGGCCGCCATTACCCCACATAGTTTGGCAACTTCCCTGGAATGCTGTAATAGGTTCTGACCGTATGAGGAACGGTATTTCATCCTACCTACCGCCTTGATCAATTCTGGATGCAGACCATGTATCCCCAAATCTATAACGGTTCGCTTACCTATTTCTACAATTTCTTCCTCTATCTGTTTTTCGGTCTTTTTAACTATTTCCTCTATTCTTGCAGGATGTATTCTTCCATCTGTTACCAACTTGTGCAATGATAAACGGGCCACTTCCCTTCGAACCGAATCAAAGCAAGAAAGAATAATTGCTTCTGGTGTATCATCAACTATTATCTCTACTCCAGTTGCCGCTTCCAGCGCCCTTATGTTTCTACCTTCCCTACCAATAATACGCCCTTTAACGTCATCGGACTCCAGATTAAAAACCGATACGCAGTTTTCAACAGCTTCCTCCGTGCCTATGCGCTGTATGGTATTGATAATGATTTTCTTAGCTTCTTGTTGAGCCGTTAATTTTGCCTCCTCTACGGTAGACTGAATATAGGCCATGGCATCAGATTTAGCAGTATCCTTAAGTGATTCCAACAGCTGTGATTTGGCCTCATCGGCAGAAAGACCTGATATCACCTCTAATTGTTGTACTTGACTTTTATGCAGTTTTTCCAACTCGGATTGCTTCTTATCCAAAAACTCGCTCTTATAATTGACCTCCTTTATTTTAGATTCCAATTGCTCTCCCAGCTTTTTGCCTTTGGCCAACTCACTACTCACCTGTGATTCCTTATCCCGGGTACGTTTCTCTGCTTCGGATATTTTCTTATCCTTGTTTATAATGACTTTCTCATGCTCTGCCTTGAGTTCCAAAAATTTCTCCTTTGCCTGAAAAATTTTATCCTTTTTAATATTCTCCCCTTCTATCTTAGCCTCCTTTAGGATGGTGGCGGCTTCTTTCTTGGCACTGGAAATGGTCTTTGAAGCCTTGCCTTTTTCCATAAACTTAGCAATGGCAAAACCAATTGCCAATCCAATCAAACCTATTATAATTGCTGTACTTTCCATATTTAATTTGAAAATTATTAAAAAAAAAGCCCACATTGATGGAAGTTTTGTACAAACCCCGATAAACAGGTTTAGGGCTACCAGACTGCTCAAGGATCCTTATACAAGTAAGGCTTGCTTTTACAATCTAAACTCACCCTTTTTAAACAAATTAGTGTTGAGTTTGTCAAAAATTAATTACCAATGTGGGCAGTAACTATATTTATTTTAAAGAACGTTATTTAATACCTAACTTGGAACTCACCAAAATATTCAGCGCTTTGAGTCGCTCTGCAGCTTCCTTCACACCTTCAGATTGGTCTATTCCTTTTTGCTCTATTTTTGAGGCAAACTGAAGTGCACACATAGCCAGCACATCCTGTTTGTCCCTAACGGCATAATTCTGCTCAAATTTCTTTGCCAGCTGCTCAATGTTCTTAGCTGCCTTTCTTAAGCCTTCCTCCTGAGCGGGATCTATGGTTAGCGGGTAAACCCTATCTGCTATAGAAAGTTTTATCTTGAGCTTGTCTGCCATATTTCTACTTTACATTATTCCGATAGTTGGGCTATACAATGGTCCAACTCCCTTATTAATGTGTTTATCTTAAGCTTAGCTTCGGTCTTATTTGTTTCACTGCCCAGCATAGAATTTGCCAATTTCAATGAATTATATTTCTCCTGCCATTCACTAACAGAAGCTTTGGTAGCTTCATGATCATTTCTTACAGAAACCAATTCCTCTTCCAATTTAATGTTCGCACTGTGCAGAAGCTCTAACTTATGCAACAATTTACTTATTTTATTTTCTAAAGAATCAACAATATCTACCAATTCACTCATTTGCAAATATCAATGCATTTTACACAAAGTTAACATACCTCACTATACTTAGCAATTCTTTTTTCAATTATTCTTGAAGTAATATTACAGACCTATATTTGGGAATACATTTTGTATCCTTTTATATTTTTTATAACACCCTCTTTTTTTTCAATTAGAGCGGTATTAATTACATTCGTACCAATTATTTTTTTTTATGAAAGGTATTCTAGCTGGTCTTTTTTTATTTACGTCACTCTTATTTGGGCAAGGTCCGTATCCCAAGGATTTTTTTCGTCCCCCTTTAGATATCCCTATAATTCTATCGGGTACATTTGGTGAATTGCGTTCCAATCATTTTCATGCCGGTATAGATATCAAAACCCAACAGCGGCAGGGATTACCTGTCTATGCCATAGCCGATGGTACCATCACCCGGATAAAGGTATCCGAATGGGGCTACGGAAAAGTTGTGTACATAGCCCACCCCAACGGCTTTAGCTCTGTATATGGGCATCTTCAAAAATTTTCTCCCAAAATTGAGGAGTATGTAAAAAAAGTACAATATCAAAAGCAATCCTACGAGGTTGAAATGTTCCTGGATTACTCTGAAATTAAGGTACAAAAAGGGGATCTCATTGCCTATACCGGAAATACTGGCGGATCTGCCGGGCCGCATCTTCATTTCGAAATTAGAAATAGTGCCTCAGAAATGCCTACCAATCCCCTATTGCACGGCATAGAAGTCCGGGATGCTACAGACCCCACCCTTCTCAATGTCTATGCCTACCCCTTATCTGAAGATGCCCAAGTTAATCAGAGCGAAAAAAAAATAAAACTCAGATACCACAGACAAAGTGATGGTACTTTTTTAGCCGATAAGGTTTTGGCCGCAGGTACTATAGGCTTCGGCATCAACACTTTTGACCGTCAGGATCTGGCCGCAAACAAGAATGGCGTATATTCGGTAAAACAAATAGTAAATGGAAAAACATACACCGATTATGATTTTGAAACCTTTTCTTTTTCCGAAAGTCGATATATAAATACCTTGATAGACTACCCCCATTATAGTACGCAGAGGGAAAGAATCCAAAAATGTTTTAAGGATCCGAGCAACCTATTAAGTATATACCGCAGTATTTACAATGAAGGAAAAATCGAAGTAGCAGAAGGACTCTCCTATAAGGTAGAAATACATATCACCGATTTGGCGGGAAACCTTACCAAACTGGTCATCCCGGTTGAAGGCAAGCGACAGGAAGTGAAAATTTCAAAATCTGAGGAGAAGACCGACAACTATATCATTGCCAAAAAACCAAATAATTTTGACCTAGGTGCCGCTAAAGTGTATTTTCCGGCCAATACATTCTACGAGAATTTCTATATGGATCTAAAAAATGGGTCTGATACCATAACCATACACAACAATACCGTTCCTGCCCATAGAAATTTCACCATTACTTTTGATGTGTCCAAATACAGTGAAAAAGAAAAGAAACAACTTTTTATTGGCCGATTAAACCAAGATATGACGCCAAGCTATAGCTCTACCTATAAAAGGGGATCTACCTTCTCTACCAGAACCAGGAACCTGGGAACCTATACCTTGGCCAAGGATACCATTGCCCCAAAGATAAGTCCCAAAAATTTTAAAAATAAACAATGGCTTACCAACTATAGCTATTTAAGCCTTAGGATCAGTGACGACCTTAGCGGCATAAACACCTACAATGCCACGCTCAATGGAGAATGGATTCTTCTAGAGTACGAACCAAAAACCAATACCATTACCTATAATTTTGACGATCTTATATTGGATAAAAAACAATGTGAACTTAAGGTTGTTGTTACAGACAATGTAGGTAACAGTAGTACTTTTACGAGTATGTTTTACAGAAAATAAAACTTTGAAAACCTTTGAACTATTATTTCTTGTCGTTATTTCCTGGTCTTCATCCGTGCTTCAAGGGCAAACGGCGACGATAACCGGGGTTATTTTTGATGAAAACCAAATTCCCATCCCCCAAGTGAACATTAGCAGTGGAAGCACGGGGACATTCTCTAATGAACAGGGCTTTTACTTATTGGAAATAACGGCAGACAAGGAAACCAACATCACCTTCTCCCATTTAGGTAACCAAAAGTTGATTTTGGAAAACCTCATCCTCAATACAAATGAGCATTACGAATTTAATCCGGTTTTAAAAACAAAGGTATTTACCATTGCCGAAGTGGTAGTAACCCCTTCGGGAAATAGAAGGGCAGAGGGAATTACCACCATATCACCAAAAACAGTGCGGAACATCCCTGGTGCCAATGCAGGAATCGAGAATATCCTTAAGCTATTACCAGGTGTTACCTCCAACAATGAATTAAGTACCCAGTATATGGTCCGTGGTGGTAATTTTGATGAAAATTTGGTTTATGCCAACGGTATTGAGATTTACCGCCCCTTCCTTATTCGATCCGGTCAACAAGAGGGTCTTAGTTTCATAAACAGTGATATGGTAGAAAACCTAAAGTTTTCTGCAGGGGGCTTCCAAGCCAAATATGGAGACAAACTTTCCTCGGTTTTGGATATTACATATAAGACCCCCGTATCTTTCGGGATAAAAGTAAAGGCTTCCTTATTAGGAACAGCCTTTACACTGGAAGGGGTGTCCAAAAACAAAAAATTAGCCTCCATAACCAGTATAAGATCCAGGGACAACAGCGCCTTGGTAAACAGCCAAAACACCAAGGGCAACTACAATCCGTTGTTTTTTGACATCCAACAATTTAGCACCTTGGTACTTTCCCCAAAATTGAAGGTAAGCTATCTAGGCAACCTGTCTGTAAACAATTACAGAAACGAGCCTTTTTCCAGACAAACCAAATTTGGGACACTGACAGATATTAAAACTCTAACCGTTTATTACGCCGGACAGGAAAAAGACCGCTACACCACTGCCCTTAACTCCCTCAAAGCTGATTATCAAATTAACGAGCATACCAATCTAAAGCTCATTTCGAGCTTATATTACAATAAGGAACAAGAGTATTCCGACATAATTGCACAATACAAACTGGAGGATCTAAATCCAGAAACTGATAGTGACAATCCTCTTACTCCCACTACCATCAATGGCTTGGCCACTCAATTCAATAGGGCAAGAAATATTTTGGATGCCAAAATTTTTAATATTGAACACAAAGGACGGTATTCCAAAAATGACAATGCATTGGATTGGGGATTAAAATATGAACATACCGATATACGTGACCATATTAGGGAATCCGAGTTTATAGACTCCTTAGGCTTTACGCTGCGCCCTCCAGGTTCTGGATACGACCGCAATGAACCGGCAACGGCTTATGAAGCCCCTGTTTTACCTATAGAAGGTATTACGGCCCAAAATAACGTACAGACCAATAAATTATCCAGCTTTGTGCAATATAGTAGACGTGGCCAATGGTTGGGGCATAGCCTCTATTTCAATTTAGGTTCTAGAGTTAGCCATTGGGTGGTAGATGGAATAGATATAGAACGTATATCCCATACTATAATTAGCCCAAGAGGACAATTTTCAATGAAACCCAATTGGGAAAAGGACATATTGTTCCGTATTTCTGGAGGGGTATACCAGCAACCTCCCTTCTATAGGGAACTAAGGGATAGTGATGGTGTGGTCCATCCTGAAGTGGAGGCCCAAAAGTCTCTTCAAATTGTAATGGGCACCCAATATGGTTTTAAATTATGGCAAAGGCCCTTCACCCTTCTGGGCGAAACCTATTATAAAAACCTCCAAAACGTAAACCCCTACACCTTGGAAGATGTGCGTATACGGTATGCAGCCCAGAACAATGCCAGTGCTTACGTATATGGCGCTGAACTTAGATTAAACGGTGCTTTTGTTCCCGGCACGGAATCCTGGTTTAGTTTAGGATACCTAAAAACAGAGGAAAACATAGACAACCGAGGCTATATTTCCAGGCCTACAGACCAACGTTTAAAGATGGGGATCCTATTCCAGGATTATATGCCAGAAGTACCTGATGTTAAAATGTACCTCAACCTAACATATAATACCGGTTTGCCCGGAGGATCCCCCAGTTATGCCAGTCCCTATGAATATCAGAACAGATTAAGGGATTATAAACGTGCAGATTTAGGAATTTCATATATTTTTGTCGGAGCAAACAAACAATATGACAACAACTCGTTTTTACGTCTTTTTAAAGAATTAAACGGGGGGTTTGAGATTTATAATTTGTTCAACAATCAGAATTCCATTACCAATACATGGGTCAGGGACCTGGTAAACAATCAACAGTTTGCCGTGCCCAATTTCATGACCGGTAGAATTTTAAATGTTAAAATAGAAATGCGGTTTTAAGGACAAGACAAACAACTATTAATATTTGGCCAACCTTATATGATGAAGATATCAATGGGATTTTGAATAAATTGGACACCAAAAAAAATAAACAACAATTAATGAAGAATATAGTTATAATCATTTTTACCTTTCTATCTGTTGCCGCATCGGCTCAAAAAAACATTTATGAGAGCGATAAATTTGATGAATTGAGCCGTGAACACCAGAACTTAGCGATTATCCCGTTTTTGACAAATTTGGAATTAAAGGATAATATCCCCGATATGGAATTAAGGGGATTGGAAAAAAAAGAAGGTTATGCCGTACAAGATGCATTGGAAACCTATTTTTCCAAAAGGAAGAAGAAAAAGAAGTTTTCAGTTGAATTTCAGAATATCAAAAACACCAACGCTATTCTACAAAAGAACAATATTACCTATGAAAATATTGACGTCCACAGTGTTAAGGAGCTGTGCAATATTTTGGGGGTAGATGGCCTTATCAGTGGCACGCTCGATTTAAACGTCCTTTTGTCCAAAGGGGTTCCAACAGAATTCAGCTTGTTGGATTATATTAACGGGGATGCCAATTACGGGCGTATAGGTGTAAAGATTAGTGATGGGGCCACTGGAAAACTTTTATGGAAATACGAAAAACGTATTAACAAAAAATCCGGTAAAAACACAAACGACCTCATTGAACTAATGATGAAACTGGCTTCTAGAAAATTCCCGTATGACCGGGAACGACCACGCGACCGCAAAAAAAGCTAATGGCTTCCAAAATCTTTTAAAACCCCAATAACATAATCCAATTCTTCTTTGGTGTTAAACTTGGAAAATGAGAACCGCAATGAGGGTTTCTCCATTTCCTCTTCAGAAAGAATTTGACTGAGCACATGGGACCCAATATCACTACCGGACTGGCAAGCACTTCCTTTGGAACATGCAATGCCTTTTAGGTCTAAATGAAACAATAACATCATGGCCTTTTCTGCATCAAAGGGTAAGCGAACATTTACCAAGGTATATGTACCTTTCACCATTTCTCCAGAAAGGCCATTAAAGGCTACCCCGGGAATTTCCTTGCTGATTTTTTCTATAAAATATCGCTTTAACTCGGTAACATATGCCATCTCCTCTTCCAACTTATCATAGGCCAACACAAAGGCGGTCTCTAACCCTACGATATTATGAAAAGGTTCCGTACCAGCCCTAAAGCCCCGTTCTTGGGCACCGCCTACCAAAAGTGGTCTTAGACCTACATTTCTTTTAATAAAAGCAAACCCAATACCCTTGGGACCGTGAAATTTATGGGCGGCAGCCGTAAGAAAATGGACTTTCGTTTTCTGTACGTCCCAAGCAAAATGCCCAATAGACTGCACGCTATCAGAGTGGAACAACGCACGGTGTTCCTCGCAGAGATCACCAATGGCATTTATATTGACAATATTGCCAATTTCATTGTTCACGTGCATCAAACTCACCAATTTCTTGGTATTATCCCTTTGCAGTAGTGACTTTAAATGTCCTAGATCCGGGTTCCCAAATTCATCCAAATCCACATAGAGCAAGTTTACTCCATATTCCTTCTCCAAAGCCTCCGCTGTATGCAATACGGCATGATGTTCTATTTTGGAAGTTATTAAGGTGGTAACTTCCAAGTCCCTAACAGCGCACCTAAGGATCATATTATCAGCCTCGGTACCTCCGGAGGTAAAAATAATCTCTGAAGGGTGGGCATTTAGATATTTTGCAATGGTTTTCCGGGTCTTCTCTATGGCCGTTTTGGCCGACCTCCCGAAACTATGCGTAGAGGAAGGGTTCCCATAACATTGGGTCAGCGCCTCCTGCATTCTAGATATTACCTCTGGTCTGAGCTGTGTGGTGGCAGCACTATCCAAATAAACCTTTTCCATTGCAATTTAAATAGATTAAGAATCATTTACCTTACCTTAAGGTTGTGCAAAAATACTTGAAATAAAGTTAATTTCAAGCAAATTGAGAGCAAACCTCTAGGTTTATAAACTATATTTCAATTAAATTTGAAGCATGAAAAATGCATTGATTTTCCTTTTATCCCTAGCGCTCTTTTCCTGCGATGATGGTGACTTGCAAATTGAAACAATCAATTTTGACGATAGCGATATTCAATATTGTGGCAGTAGCGTTACCACTGGCACAACCTTATTTTTTAAGCTCGTAGGCAGTGAGGCATTAATACTTACCCTTGAAAGTGGTGCGCTAAAAAATGAGGCTTCCGATGGTGAGGTATCATATGCCTTATCCAGTAATACCAAAATTACCTATCGTATCTTTTCCGATGATGTTAGTGAGAACTATTTTTGCGACACAATTCCGGTAACAGACCCAACGGTAATAGAAGAGATTGAGGCTACTAGCGGGTATGTGCTTATTACCACGGTCCAAAAAGTGGAAGATGATGTTACCTCCTATGAACACAGCATACGACTAAGCGAGATTACCTTGATCAACAACTCCAATGATCAGCGGATCACGGACTTAAGCATTAACGACTTTGGAACGGTCACAACTCAATAATTACAGGGTTTTCTGAAAAAAGTATACCTCTGTGGCGCCCATACCGTATTTCTGATAATCTGCGTCATAATACCTAATATTATCATATCGTTTAAATAGGTATTGCAATTCCTCCTTTAGTATCCCTTCCCCCACTCCGTGAATAAATACTACCTTTTGTATCTTTTTGCGAATTGCAAAATCCAATTGCCTTTTGGCTGTATCCAATTGTATATTTAGCATTTCATAATTACTCATGCCCTTGGTGGACGGTGTTAGTTTATTGATGTGCAGATCCACTTCCATCTTTGGGGCATTGCGCTCTTTGGGCCGTAATTTTTTGCTATGTCTATTTTTTGGGATTTCCTTTTCGGCCTTTATTTGGGCTACTTCATAATTGGAAACTTTTATATGGCTAGACCCGCCAATTTTTAATAATTCAGAAGCCACAAAATGTAACAGAAAACCTTCGGTAGTTTCAACGGTAATTTTCTTACCGTCAACTTTTACCACAACACCTTGGGTAGTATCATCCAAGACTTCAACTTGATCCCCAACCTTAAAGCTCATTAGTTATCCTCTTTTTCCTTATCCTCCAATTTATCATTACTCCACAATTGGGTAGTTTTATACAATCCCAACATCATCAGGGCAAAACCTATACTCAGTGCATACTCTTCCTGCATATATTTCTCCCCCAAGCTAGCAATGACCACTCCCACTACTATGAGCACCAAATAAAAGGTTCGTTTTGTTTTCATTGCCCAAAAATAATAGTATTTTTCGGTAAAGAATTATATTAGCACTTTAATTAATCCCGATGGCACTTCTTTTGGAACTGGAAAACTATATGCTCCCTTGTATGAACAAGCGGATTTTTGGCATAGAGTGCCCAGGGTGTGGCATACAACGTTCCGTATCCTATCTTTTGGACGGAAATTTCTATGATGCCCTAAAAATATATCCTGCCATATACACCTTACTTTTATTAGTTGGTTTTGTTGGAACATCATTTTTTTTCAATATAAAAAATGCCTTTAAGATCAAACTTTATCTTCTCTACCTCAACGTAGGAATCATCATTGTGAGCTATATATATAAAATGATTCATCTAATTCATTAAAATACTGATATGGAACAACAAAAACTACCCAATGCAACCCTTATTTTAGTTTTCGGAATTATTTCTATTGTCACCTGTTGCTGCTATGGGATAATTGGACTTATTTTTGGAATTGTAGGCCTTATTTTAGCCAATAAAGCCACTAATCTATATGCCGTGAACCCCAGTAATTATGAGGGATACAACAATGTTAAGCTAGGAAAAACCTTATCCATTATTGGCATTGTCCTAAACATACTCGTCATAATATTTTTCATTTGGATCATTTCTATCATTGGTTGGGATGCCCTACAGGACGAAGAACTTATGAGGGAAAGAATGGAAGATTATTTCCAAAACGTCCAATAATTGAGCGAAATTATTATTAATTATATTCCAAAATTTCATGGAGAACTTTGAAAGTAGGCCCAAACCGAACAACTATTTGGTCCTGGCCATTATCAGTACCGTTTTTTGCTGTTTAATACCTGGTATTGTGAGTATTGTAAATGCGGCAAAAGTAAATGAGGCGTATGCCCTTGGAAACTACGAACAGGCCGAGAAGGCTTCCAAAAATGCCAAAACATGGGCCATTGTAGGAATGGCGATTGCTGGTTTCTTTTGGATTCTATACATTGCCATTTTTGGATTTGCAATTATTGGTGGGCTAATGAGTACTGGTGATTTCTAACAAGAAGCACATATCTAAAGTTATTATTTTAGGAGTAGTATCCTTAGGGATATTGCTCCTCTATTTTTTTATCAACCCCATTAACTCCCATTATTTTCCCAAATGTCCATTTTTAATGGCTACAGGGTTCTATTGCACGGGTTGCGGAAGCCAAAGGGCATTACATCACTTGTTGCACTTTAATTTTCTTGGTGTTGCCCAGCACAATCTTCTTTTTATCCCTGCAATTCTATTGCTTGGCTATCACTGGGCTAGATATTACGCCCCGCACAAAATAAAAGCAGTAATGCCAGACCTGCTTTACCATCCCAAAACACCAATACTGCTCTTCGTTATCATTACCTTATTCACTATTTTAAGAAATGTAGCCGTATATCCTTTTACCCTATTGGCTCCAGGGCAATAAAAAAGCCCGTTATAACAAGTACAACGGGCTCAGCATTTAAGTCTACGGGATAATTATTTATCAAATTCTTCAAGCGTTTTGGTGATTATATCCACACAGTCCAAGAGTTGTTGCCGATTCATTACCAAGGGAGGTGCAAATCGTATTATATTGCCGTGCGTTGGCTTTGCCAGAAGACCATTATCCCTTAAGGCCAGACAAATATCCCAAGCAGTGGAGCTTTCTTCGGTATCGTTTATCAGAATGGCATTTAATAAGCCTTTTCCCCTAACGGATTTTACAATACTACAAGTGGGTATAAACTTATTGAGTTCTTCCCTAAACAACTCGCCCAACTGATGAGCATTTTCGGCAAGCCCTTCTTCTTTTACTACCTCAAGAGCAGCTATACCAACTGCCGCCGCCACTGGGTTGCCCCCAAAGGTGCTACCATGGCTTCCGGGTCTTATCACCTCCATGATTACGTCATTGGCCAAAACCCCGGAAATGGGATAAGCCCCTCCTGAAAGTGCCTTTCCCAAAATTAATATATCGGGTTTCACCTCCGGCGTCCCACTACAATGCCTATCCGGACAGCTGCAATTACCACATGTAGCCAGTAATTTTCCTGTACGGGCTATTCCTGTTTGCACCTCATCGGCAATAAAAAGTACGTTGTACTTCTTACACAGTTCCTTTGCCTTTAAAAGATATCCTTCCGATGGAACAAATACTCCTGCCTCGCCCTGAATGGGCTCTACCAAGAACCCTGCAACGTTTTTATTAGTTTTCAAGGCCTGTTCCAAGGCTGATAAATTGTCATATTCAATTTTTATAAAACCTTCGGGGTAGGGTCCAAAATTTTTCCTGGCCACCGGATCATTCGAAAATGAGATAATTGTTGTGGTTCTACCATGAAAATTATTTTCACAAACCACTATTTCTGCCTTGTTTTCAGGAACCCCTTTTTTCTCGTAGGCCCATTTTCTACAGATTTTAATAGCAGTTTCCACGGCCTCTGCCCCAGTATTCATAGGCAGGAACTTATCGAAGCCAAAAGTCTCGGAAGCATACTTCTCAAACCTCCCTAGCATATCGTTATAAAAAGCCCTAGAGGTCAATGTTAAGGTCTGTGCCTGTTGTACCATGGCATTGACAATTTTGGGATGGCAATGTCCTTGATTTACCGCTGAATAAGCTGATAAAAAATCATAATACTTTTTTCCTTCAACATCCCAAACAAATACTCCTTCTCCCCTATTTAGAACAACAGGTAACGGATGATAGTTGTGTGCTCCAAATTCTTCTTCCAATGCAATGGCATCTTTAGACGATAATTTTTCTAAAACCGACATGATTAAATAACTTTTAAATAAAACTTTAGCAATTCCTTCTTGGGGAGAGAAATCATCCATCTAATGTAGAGATTGCAAATTACGAATTGTTACTTGCATCCTAAAATTTTTGGCATTGATTTTTGTTAGGAAAAACCTGCCAATCAATCTTTTAGATTAAAAGTGGCACTAACAGGATAATGATCGGACAAAAACCAAGTACTTGCCCCATTGTGGACCTTAGCCTTGAGACAACTAGCAGACAATTCCGGTGAAACCAGCATAAAATCTATCCTTTCCATACGTGAAAGAAGTTGTTTAGTAGTTTCTTGATTTACCTCACCTAATACCCTTCCCGGAAAACTTCCTCTTTCCATCAATCCTGCAGTATGTTTCTCTACTGGATCGTATAAGGGCAGGGAAAGAAATCTGGACATTACGGCATAGTCCAAATCGCCGTTCACAAGATTACCTTCTATTCCTTTACCCTCGTTGGATTTACGCAATCTGTTCAATAAATTCCCATCCTCATCGTACAAATGGGCATCTAAAGGTGAATGGGCATTAAAATCCCCCAACACCACATACTTTGAGGTGGTTGCAGCTATAGCATTGAGTTTTTTACTAATAATTTCGGCCTCCTCCCTTCTTCTGGCAATACTTCCAGGATGCAAGTGTACTACAAGAACGTCTATTCCATTAGTAGTACAGTGCAATGCCCCATGGTGCATGCCTTCCATTATCTTTTCTTTTACCTCTATGGGATATTTGGAGGTTAGCCCCACAGAGTATCCGCTGGTCTTTAACAAGATAGAATAATCATGGCCCCATGCTTGGGCATCTTCGCGAAGCTTTTCGGGGGTATAGGCACATAGCTCTTGCAGGGCCACAACATCTGGAGCTTGACCTTCTAGCCAATTTTGTACTTTTACCCTTCTTTCATTATCCTTCCCCCAGTCATAACCGTTCCATATGTTGTAAGTGATAATTTTAAAATCGTTTTTATTGTCTTGGGACGTTGAAATTAACGGGAGCATTACAAGAACCCAAAAAATATTGCGCATATTCATTCGTTTATATTTATTTTAAAAACATGGCCTACAGTTCTATCTCCGCCAAAAATATTCCACCCGGATGGGCCGTACAAATAGGCCGGGATATTATTTATCATTAAAATTTTGGGGCGCTCCAGCTTGGGAGCAATACCATATATCTTCATTGCCTTTTTAGGATCATAGTCCTTATAATAGGTTGGCAATAGATCATAACCAACCGTGGCGTCCTCCAAATTAAAACCAATGCCGTCCCTGGACTTCCAGAGCGTACCACCACCAGCTATACCCGTATTTTGACCATGATTATCCGTAGTCAACAAATAAATAAAATCCTGATAAGCAAAAACGGTTCCGTCTTCCAAGGTACCCTTATTGGAGGTAACCGGTTTATCTTGAATAACATAAGGGCCCTTTAATTTATTGGCAATAGCCAAGCCATACTTTAGCACCCCTTCCGTGGTTTTGGTTTTAAAATACAAATAATATTTTCCATTTACTTCCAAAAAGGTGGGGTTAGCCACTCCCATATTGGATTTATAATTCCAGTTCTGAGGATTTTCGGCATTTAGGACCATCCCGTCCTTGCCTACTATTTTCCACGGACCATAAGGAGATTTTGCAATAGCCATTCCAATACGTTGATTACCTGGATGTGGTGGTTGGTGATAATCAGTATTCGCAATATACAGTAATACATAGTTTTTACCCAGCTTTTTGATTTCTGGATTGTGTGGTGCATATTTATCCCAGGTATCTGTTCCAGTGCCTTTTATGGCCACATCTGAAAATATAAAAGGACCTTCAGGTGAATCGGCAACATAATGTGCAATTTCGGAAGATTTTCTCCATGCGGGATTAACATTTTTTTCTGGCCAACGCGCGACGAATAAATGCGTTTTTCCTGCCTCATCCATTACAGGGGCGCAACCCCAAAAGGTATAATTATCATCTTTAACTGCAACCCCCTTGTATTCCAAATTTTGGGCAATAAAAGATAGGGGCATCCGAACAGGTTTGTCTTGAGCATACCCAGTATCAATGACCAAGAGTATGTATATAGCAAACAATTTTACAATGTATTTCATTTGTATTGTTCAATTTACTTTTAGGTTATCGATAATTCGCGGCTGATATGGCTTTGATGTCTGATTTAATGATTAACTTCAATATTATTCGATAACAACTTCCAATGGAATTTGTACATTAAAAGAACTGCCATCATTTTTAGCATTTACATTTTCCAAAGCGGATGCAGCGTACAAATATTGGGGAATGCCATCGTTGTTCAACAACAATTGAGGGCGTTCCAATCTATCCACCTTGGTGACCGATCCATCCAACAAACGTAACTCCCTTTTCATAAAAAGTGGATTTCTTGTCAAATTCCAACCTATTCCGTCATTGGATGACAAAAGAGCCAATGTCTTTTTATACCCAGTTAGTCTTCCTGAAAAATCCTTTACTATCGCCATAAATTGATGAAGTTTCTTGGAGTACCAGACATATGGGTCTTCGGTACTTGCCAAAGTACCATCGGGCATTCTAACATCAAAAACAAATAAATCCAAAGGTTTAAAAGGACCCTGCGGTGTATCGCCAATAGCCACCCCATGAACGCCCTTCCAGTGAGGCTCATAGACATTGCCCTTAAAATACAGCATGTACTTTTGGGTAATTGGGTTATAGACCACAGAGGGGTTTACTACTATAATATTATCTGGTTTTGCCACCGTACCTATTGGCGAAACATTTAGGATATTATTTGGTTTAACCCTTGTACGTGGACTTAAAAGTGGCTGTTTAGGGCGATCAAAATTGCCTGCAAGCAAATTTTTAAAACTATCAAATTCCAAGACCCCTATACAAAGGGATTGTTGCACCCTTGATCGTTGGTCTAAATTTTCCGCTTTGGACCCCTTGGGCTGTTCGCCAGGGTCTTTGCCTCCTATATAATACAGATAATACTTTCCATCAAACTTTTTAAGGTGGGGATTATGTACCATTTGGGCATCCCAGGCTGAAGGATCCCCTTGGTAACGCGTACCTTTCAACACTATTTTTTGAAACTTAAAATCCCTGTCCGGATAATCCGAAACGGCATAACCAATTTTGGACTGCAGCACCCAATCCTTGACAAAACTACCTCCTTCCGTTCCACTTTCCCAAATAGAAAAAACCATATGATACTTACCGTCATCACCCTTTACCACACTGCCACCCCAAACAAAATAACCAGGAATTTGCAATATGGACGCGCCCATTATTTTATTGGGACACTCCAAGACATCCACCATTTTGGCATTTATTTTATTAGGGACCACCCTTATATGTTGGGCGTTACATAAAAAAGTAACTGTCATGGTCAAGACCAGGATAGACAGTTTGCAAAGAGTACAACTAATACACGCTACTCTAACCATTAAAAGATGAATCTAAGGAGATAGGTCTTATTACACATTCTGTTTGATATAATATTTACACTAATCCTATTAATATTGAATATCTAAATCATTGGTTCTTACCTCCTTTAATTTTTCCTGCAACGTCCTTTTCATGGTTTCCACAACTTTGGCATAATGTGGATTATATGCCAAATTATTGTACTGCTTAGCATCGTGTTCCATATCAAAAAGTTCCATTCCGGCCCCGGCATCCTCATCATATTGGATATACGCCCATTTCTGGTTACGAATTAAAAATGATTTCCCTCCTTGAGTTACCGAAAATGCATACTCCCTTACTTTAGTTGTTGGATTGTCCATGGTGTTTACCAAACTTTTACCCTGTAGTGCATCTGAAGCCTTAAGTCCCGCCAATTCGGCTAATGTTGGGTATAGGTCCAACAGTTCGGCAAAGGAATTACAAACCGCTGGAGTCTTACCTGGGACTTTAATGATCATAGGGACCCTAACCGATTCTTCATGAAGGCTTACCTTCATCCAAAATCGGTGCTCTCCCAAATGAAATCCATGATCCGAAGTAAAAACAACAATGGTATTATCCTCCAATCCCTCTTCCTTTAGCGTCCTTAGAATTTTTCCTACCTGGGCATCCATATAGGATACGGAAGCATAGTAAGCTGCTACCGCTTTTTTCTCCTGTTCTTCGGACATTTTCCCGTTTACACTGGTAACGTAGTTTATTCCTCTGGCCGGAATATCATCCCAGTCATTCTCTACCTTAGGGGGCAATACAACTTGTTGATGGGGATAAGGCTCAAAATATTCCTTGGGTGCCACAAATGGCACATGCGGCCTTACCAATCCTACCGCCAGAAAGAAAGGCTTTTTCTTATTCTGCTTAAGCAGCTCCATGGCCTTCTCCGCTGTTTTGCCATCTGAGTGTACCAAATCGCCCCCATCGGCCTTTACAATGGTCATTACGTTGCCCCCTTTCCGAGGCTTTAGTCCGTAAGGGTTGTTTTGTACCAATTCTGCTTCTCCTTCTGCAGTCCATTCCGGACCTTGACTGTTAAACCGCTCTGTCCAAGAGGCCTCATCATCCTTTCCATTGGAGCCCGTCTCAATGTCTATTGGTACCCCCATATGATAAATCTTACTTACCCTTGCCGTATAATAACCATTGTCCTTAAACAATTCTGGCAGTGACTTTCTGGATGCTCCCACATTATCCCTGCCACTTACATATCCATAGGTGCCAGTAGCATTGGGGTAATATCCAAAAAGCAAGGAGGCCCGCGAAGGTCCACATACGGGATACTGTGTATAGGCTCTGGTATACTTGGTGCCTTCAGACGCCAAGCGGTCTATATGAGGGGTGTTTGCTGCTACATTTTCATAGGATGACACGGCCGTTGCGGTTAGATCATCGGCTATAATAAACAGAACATTGGGTTTTTTTAAGCTTTTTTTGCGTTGTGCCTTTCCATAAACAAAACAGAAGCACATTAAACAGAAGATAATTTTTTTCATTTATATATAATTGATACGCTCTTTTAATACCCAACTTATTGCTTGGGTAGAATATCATCAGAGCTAGGCTTAATTTGATAGTAATAGTAATACTAGTTTTTAAATTATCAAAACATAAATTTTAAACATACTGCTTGTAAATGCTGTAGGCTACATACTTCAACTATGCCCATACTTCTAATAAAAGCCCATTATATATAAGAAACTCCATGATTAGATTAGTAGATCTAAAAACCGTGCTATAGCTTTCCATGTGCTATTTTAAATTTTGATTGTCCTATAAAACGCCAAAAAACGAGAATAATAAAGTTTGCAGCAAGACTATGTTAAAATGCAGTGGCATTCCTGAAAAAATCTCCTATTTTTGCCCCATGCGCAGAAAGAAAAAAAGACAGGTTTTTGAAAACGTTGAAGTAGTAGATGCCGGAGCCAAAGGAAAGACCATTGGCAAGGCCCCGGATGGTCGGGTAATATTTTTGACCAATACCGTTCCTGGAGATGTCGTGGACGTACAGACCACCAAAAAACGGAAAGCATATTTTGAAGGCGTAGCCACTAATTTCCATACCTATTCCGACAAAAGAACCACCCCTGTTTGTGAACATTTCGGGGTTTGTGGTGGCTGTAAATGGCAGGACATGGGATATGAGCACCAGTTGTTCTATAAGCAAAAGGAAGTGGAGAATAACCTCCGCAGAATTGGTCATCTTGAGTTACCGGAAACTACACCTATTTTAGGCTCTGAGAAACAATACTTCTATAGGAACAAGATGGAATTCTCCTTTTCTGATAGTCGATGGCTGAGCTTGGAGGAAATCAATTCGGGGGAGGAAATAGAAGACAAAAATGCCTTAGGCTTCCATATTCCGGGTATGTGGGACAAAATATTGGACATCAAAAAATGCCATTTACAACAAGACCCTTCCAATGCTATTAGGTTGGAGATAAGGGACTTTGCCATTAAAAATAAAATCACATTTTTTAATCCCCGTAATCAGTGGGGCATGCTGCGCACAGTGATGATCCGTACCTCTTCAACAGGTGAAATTATGGTCATGGTACAGTTCTATGAGGATCATTTGGAAAAAAGGGAACTTCTTATGAACCACCTGGCCAATACCTTCCCAGAAATAACTTCCTTGTTGTATGTTATCAATCAAAAACAAAACGACACCATTTATGATCAGGAAATAATATGTTTTTCTGGTCGCGATCATATTTTTGAGGAAATGGAAGGGCTTCAATTTAAAATTAATGCCAAATCATTTTATCAAACCAACTCCGATCAGGCCTATGAGCTTTACAAGATAACCCGTGATTTTGCCGAACTAACGGGAGAAGAACTGGTTTACGATCTATATACGGGCACGGGAACCATAGCACAATTTGTGGCCAAAAAGGCCAAGAAAGTGGTTGGAATAGAAGCCGTTCCCGAAGCCATTGCTGATGCCAAAGCCAATGCCACTAGAAATAAGATTGATAATGTGGACTTCTATGTGGGAGATATGAAAAATGTATTCAACCCCGATTTTATTGCAGAAAACGGCAAACCCGATCTTATCATTACAGATCCCCCAAGAGACGGTATGCATGCCGCTGTAGTGCAACAAATATTAAATATAGCTCCAGACAAAGTGGTCTACGTTAGTTGTAATAGTGCTACCCAGGCCAGGGATCTGGAACTTATGAAAGAAGATTACGAAATAACAAAGGTGCAGCCGGTAGACATGTTTCCACAAACCCATCATGTTGAAAATGTTGTACTTTTGAAAAAAAGGATCAGCTAGTGCTATCGCCAATGAAAAAAGTCAAAATCCTAAGCGTATTTGTTCTGGCCCTAATAAGTGGTTTCTGGGCTTGCGAAAAAGACGATATTTGTATAGACGGGGATACCCCCCTTTTAGTGATACGATTTTATGATATCGATAATCCCACCGAATTAAAAACTGTCCCCTCATTGAGAATAATAGGAGTAGGACAGAACACCACTGTGACCACTATAACGGACAGAAGCACTTTGGATTCTATTTCCATACCTTTAAAAGTTTCTGAAGATACTACCGGATTCTATTTCATTAAAAATTCTTCGGACGTTGAAGAAGAGGATTCGGAAGGAAACACAGTTACCTTGGAAGGTGGGGATGTGGACACCTTATATTTTAATTACACTAGAAAAGACAAGTTTATTTCCAGGGCATGTGGGTATATTGCCAATTTTGAAAACCTGGAGAGCGACTTGGAAGCGGAAGCAGAAAATTGGATCAAGGACATTGAAATCATCAGCCCATTGGTAGAAAATTCAACAGAAGCCCATGTTAAAATATTTCATTAGTAGTTTTATGTGCTTTGGGTTCTTGCTAGGTTTATCACAGACCAAGCCCATAGACTTGCAACCAAAAGATACCGTTGCCCACACCGATCCCTACGGAATTCGGTTTGGAATAGACCTAAGCAAACCCTTGCTTTCCTTTATAAACGACGACTATACAGGTCTGGAATTGGTAGGGGACTACCGGCTAACGAACAGGCTTTATATAGCAGCAGAACTAGGCAACGAAAAGAATACCAAGCAAGAGGACCTGTACAATTTTACAACTTCAGGAAGTTATTTAAAACTAGGGGTAGACTATAACACCTATGGCAATTGGTATGGCATGAACAACTCCATACATGTAGGGGGAAGATATGCCTATAGTAGTTTTAGCCAAACCATGAACAACTATCAGATCTATGACACCAATAGGTATTGGACCGATCCGGATTACCAAATTAACCCTGACGCCAATGCCGTTAATGGCTTTGCTTCCGGGTCCGATATAGCCCAAGAGTTTAGCGGTCTGTCCGCAAGCTGGTTGGAAGCTGTGGTTGGGGTAAAGGCAGAGCTCTTTGCCAATATATATCTTGGAGCCAGTGTGCGGATTGGTTTCTTGGTCAGCAATAAAGAGTCGGATGACTTTCCAAATCTCTGGATTCCCGGATTCAATAAGGTGACGGATGGAAGTAATTTCGGGGTTGGCTACAATTATTCTATCACCTATTTTTTACCTCTGTACAAAAAAGCAAAAAAGCTTGAAGATAAAAAAGAGGAAAAGAAAGAAGAGGAACTAGGTGCTGAATAATCTAAATTTCTCGAAAACCCCTTATAAAAACCCATTTCATCATTAGCTTCTCCTTTCCTGATGATTTAACTACAGCAAATTTTGGTGCCAATATACTGGCTCCAAGAGCTGCAACAACAGCCAAAACAAGGTGATGTAAGGAAAAAAAGAACCCTATTAAAAGTCTAATGGCAATAAATAAAATGGCAAAACCCACAAAATTTAATAACAGCGCCTTATATTTTGGTTTCATTAGTATTATTTAATATTTGCTACACAGGCCTATCCCATAGCTATTTATATATTATCTGTACGACTTTTATTCTTCTCTCTTATTAAATTTGGCCTTTTTACTCCCCTCGTACATGACATATTTGACCAATCTGGACTCCAAATGACTATTGTAAAGTTTTATTTTTCTTGATGGTCTTAAACCCACATATTTTAAGGCTTGCAAGTTTGAGGTTATAAACCAGGCATCCGTACCTGGGTAATTTCTTTTCAGGGTATTTCCTATATCGGTATAAAAGTCTTCCATTTCAATATCCAGACGTTCCCCATAGGGTGGATTGAACACCATATGCAGATGATTTTCCGTAAACTTTTCAGTGTCGAAAAAATTCTTTCTTTCAATAGTAATATAGTCGGACAAGTTGGCATTAACCACATTTTCTTGGGCCTTTCTAACTGCAGAAGGTGCCTTGTCATATCCAACTATTTTATGATGGAATTCCCGTGTTTTGTTTAAACTACTATCTATTATCTTATCAAAAAGATCGGCGTCAAAATCGTGCCATTTCTCAAAGGCAAATTCCTTTCTATTAATATTGGCCGGAATATTACATGCAATCATGGCTGCCTCCGTCAATAATGTGCCACTACCACACATGGGATCCAGAAAATCGGATTGACCGTCCCATCCACTCAATAGCAAAAGACCTGCAGCCAACACCTCGTTAATGGGAGCTATATTGGTAGCAGTTCTATACCCTCTTTGATGCAAAGACCTTCCAGAGGAGTCCAGAGCCACATTACATTGATCGTTTTGTATATGGATGTTGATTCTAACATCCGGAAATTTTATATCCACATCGGGTCTACTGCCATCCGTATCCCTAAATTTATCCACAATAGCGTCCTTAGTCTTTTGGGAAACATATAGGGAATGGGTAAAGTTATCGGAATTAACAGTGGCGTCAATTGCAAAAGTGGTATCAATAGAAAGGTAGTTAAACCAATCCATGGAATATATTTTCCTATAAAGATCGTCTTCATTTCTAACCCGAAACGAATGGATGGGCTTTACAATTTTAATGGCGGTTCTCAAACAAAGGTTTGCCTTGTACATAAATCCGGTATCTCCTTCAAAAAAAACGCTCCTCACCCCCTCTTTAACATTGCCAGCACCAAGGTTGCGCAATTCCTTCGCCAAGATTTCTTCGAATCCAAACATGGTCTTGGCTACCATTTTAAAATTATTGTTCATGTCCAACTTTAAGATTACGGCAAAAATACGTTAATTTTGGCCCCAATTAAATAATATGGTGATTTTGTACAATACCATAATGAATCCCTAATGAAATATTTATTTCCAGTTCTTGCGGTTTTGATAAGCTTTGTATTTGTGTACTTCACAAAACCAAAAAACAAAGAAGTATTTAAACTTCTATTGGCTTTTAGCGGAGCCTTTCTTTTGGCTCTTACCGTCTTTGAATTATTTCCTGAGGTATATGGCCATGCAGCTCCCAAAACGGTAGGGGTTTTTATTATGCTGGGGATCCTACTACAGATTTTTCTCGAATTTTTCTCGAAGGGAGCAGAACATGGACATGTACATATAGATGCCGAAAAATCTAGCTTCCCATGGATGCTGTTCATTAGCCTATGCCTACATTCCCTTTTAGAAGGACTACCCATAGAAGACCATGGAACCATTCTATACGGAATTTTAATCCATAAGGTGCCCATAGCCATTATTCTAAGTATCTTTTTAATTGGCTCAAAGATAAAGCTCCAAAGTGCACTCTTTTTTATAGTCCTCTTTGCACTTATGACGCCACTAGGCACCTATTTTGCTGCTAATTTTGAAATTTTCCGTAAATACTCGGTTTTCTTGAATGCCCTGGTAATAGGAGTATTTCTGCATATTTCCACGGTTATCCTCTTTGAAAGTTCCGAGGCACATAAATTTAACCTGCGCAAATTGGTAGTTATCATGCTGGGAATTGGCATAGCCTATTTGTTATAGGGTATTGATAGGAAATGTAAACAGCAAAACTATATTAAAACCTATCAATTAATGCTATTGTACTATTTTTGTGAACAATAGTTTAAGTCTACATTTTATATATTTTACTTTAACACCAATTAATGTTCAGCAAAGAAGAAGCGAAAAGATTACGCCAGGATTTCTGGGTTTCTTTTGGAAAATCCTTTCCAAGAAAATGGATACTGTACAACACCCAGATAAAGGATTTTGCCTTTAAGTTTCATTTTGATAAAAAAAGGGCAATGGTATCCATCGATATAGAAAATCAAGATTTAGAAAAAAGGATGGAATTATGGGAAAAATTGCTTTCGCTTAAATCATTATTACAGGAAGATTATTTGCCTAGCGCGGTTTTTGAAGACACGGTATACCTAGACAACGGAAAGGAAATATCAAGGATATCCGTAAGCAAAGAAAATGTATCCATCCATAACAAGAATACTTGGCAAGAAACCATGGTATTTCTAAGGAATAACATGGAACAATTGGAAAGCTTTTATAAGGAATACGAGGATATCATTAGACCTTAGACCACATCGTAATAAATAAAAAACCAGTGACAACAAGCCCCGGCCAAAACAAATAAATGCCATATAAGGTGATTATAAGGAATTTGTTTTACGGCATAAAAAACGATCCCTATGGTATAAAAGGCGCCGCCCAAAAACAGAGCGTTAATACCTATAGCAGTTGAACTGGCCACTAGGTTGTCCATATCAAATACAATTAGCCAGCCCATCAACAAATATAAGAGGGTAGAAAGCATCTCGAATCTTCCAGTAAAAAACAACTTTAATAAGGTACCTAGTGCTGCAATGCCCCATACGGTATAAAATATTGGCCAACCGTTGGAATTCTCCAACATTATTAACGTTACTGGGGTATAGGTCCCGGCAATTAAATAATATATACTAATATGGTCCAGAATGCGCAGCTTCCTTTTTAAGTCTCCATCCCTTGTGCCGTGGTAGATAGTGGAAGCTGTAAATAAAAGTAAGACAGTGATACTATACACAACTACAGAAAATGCGCTATACTTCACCTGGGTGTCAATGCTTAGGAACAATACCACAAAGCCAATAAGTCCTAGGAATACTCCCAGGGCATGAGACCGTGAATTTAGTCTTTCGTCATTAGATAACATCCCTTAAAATTAATGAAATGTCTCCAATTGGCATGTAAAAATAGTTGTTCCTACTTTCAAGTAGAATAGCCCCCCGTAACAAATAGTATTTTACTTTACGATCAACTTGGCACGCATTACAGAGGAGTGACCTGGGAAAGTACATACTATCCAATATTCTCCAGGTTCTTCCGGCATTTTAACATAGATTTTTTCGGCAGTTTCCGGTTGCATAATTGCGGTGTGATAAAGAACTAAATCTGTATCGGGCACATAATTATAGTCCGGTCCGTCCAATCCTAGCATCAAGGCCATTTGTCCTACCTTATCAACAGACTCCTTGCCTTTTTGGGTAATAACCAGATTGTGCATCATATCATCGTTGTTATTAAAAGTAAGTTCCACTTTGACACCTCTTTTAACCTGTACTTCCTCTACATCAAATTTTAATCCCGGCTTGGTTCCTATCATCAATTTTTGATCGGATTTATTATTCCAATCGGCGGGCATTTTTGTCACTCTTTTTGGTTGTACAATAGTTTTACCCGACTTGACCACCCCTGTCATTTGAGGCGACTTCAAAACACCACCAGGAACTTCATTTAACGTATAGTAACCAGTATTATGCAGCAATTTCCTGCCAGTATTTGAGCTCAGATTTGGTGCCTTTATTTCATGGATGAAGCCCAGTCGCATACCGTGTAATGTTAATCTTACCGATAATCCATCTTCAGAAACCTCGGCTTTGTGAACCATTACTGGTTGTTCTTCCGTTATAGGGCTACCATAGTCATTATGATACTTATAGGTAAAGCTTTTCATTTGATAGCTAGCAACATCACTGGCCAGCTTTTTATTTACAGGTTCCGTGAATTCCAATTCAAAACCATCGTCCAATGCCTTCATGGTTTTAATTTCAAAAGGCACTTTCCCTGTCCACTCTAACCGTTGCAGGCCATAAGGAGCTTTTCCTGTGGAGGCCCATCCCCTACTGGTCATACCTACAAACATGCTGGAATCACTACCCCATATCATGCGCAATATACCTGAGGAAAACCCCTCGCGAAACAAAAAGGAAGCCCCTTGGTACACCCCATTCACCTTTTCCATAAATACACGCATGATCTTACTGTGGCCTTGATCACCAATAAACATCTGACCTTCAAAGGGGCCAAATTTTCCATTGGTAGTATCATATAGAATATCCGAAGTGGAAATCCCTTGGATAGTGTGCGGAAACCAGATAGCAGGTGCCTTAAGTGCCGGTTCCTTTTTGGCGTATTCATAAAGACTCAAGCCCGACTGTGGTTCAATATCCTCTGGCTTTAAGTCTAATGGGGATTTAGGGTCATCTGTCCATCGTAAACCACCGGGGTTTCCGGCGAAATCACCTACTTCCAAATGGGTCATTCTACCAGAGCCTACCCAATCGCCTTGATTTTCGGTATAAAAGTAATCGCCTTCTGCATTCACATTGAAACCTGCCGGTGACCTTAAACCAGTTGCAATAGGGGTCATTTCCCCTTCAGGTGTAATTTTCAACATCCATCCCCTCCATTTTACCAAACTGGCGCCGTGGCCAATCCAAGATAAGTTCAAGGTGACCAACATGTCCCCATTGGGTAAAATTAACGGCCCGTAGGAGTAATCATGGTAATTCCCGGACAAAGGCCATGAATATATGGTTTTATAGCTATCTGCTTTTCCGTCTCCGTTCCTGTCATCCAGTCTAGTAAGTTCCCCTCTTTGGGAAAGAAAAAAACCATTATCCTTATAGGCCAATCCCAAGGTCTCATGCATCCCATGCGCATATCTCTTAAAAACCGGATTTAGACTATACGGGTTATCTATTAACCATACCTCTCCTCTTCTGGTAGACACCCCCAATTTATCGTCATCCGTAAATGCCAAACCTCCTACTTCCAACACAATATCCTGTGGAATTGGTACATCCACTATTTTATAATATTCCGCTTCCTTTTTGGCCATTTCCGAGCTTTTCTGTCCAAATGTAGCTTGCACTGTTCCCAATAGGAATACAAAGAAAACTGCCTGTCTTAAAATCTGCATAATTGGTTGTTTTGGGTTACCAAATAATATTGTATGTAATGTTCCCACTTCCTGCGGGTATTTTTAGAAGTAATTCGTCCTTTCCGTTGGATTGTCGTATGATAGGTTTTAAATCGCCATTTCCAGAAAAATCAATAAAATAACTCTCATCGTTTACGATGAATGTACCGTCCTCGAGCTTTTTAATGGTTTCACCCTCGGCAATTTTATGCCAAATGTCCTTATTCCCATCAATACTGATGGTACGCACAAGTCCTCTACCATCTTTAGAAGAAACAAATGAATTTCTTATGGACACTCCTTCTTCCTGGTGTAAAAAAGCCGGCAAATCATTGTCTCCCATTTCATAGCCCAATGGCCTAAACTTAATGTTGGACGGAATGCTATCTGGCCAAACCGTTTCTTTATTCTCCAAAACCATAAAATCTGGGTCACCATGAAAGGAAACCGAAAATCCTTTTGGTTCCGCCAACTGATTAGTCCCCCTAAGATGCCACATTTGGGTAACATCCAGAAAATCTCCTTCCCACACTTGCAATATGGCCCCTCTACTTAAATCATATGAATAATTTATATGACCAGAATCTCCTACGGCAATACAATGAGTTCTTTTTTCTCCCTTATGCATCATATATCCACGCTGGGTCAGGGGTTCCTCTCCCACCTCAATCAAAATATTGCTTTTGGAACCTCTCCTGGATGAACTTAAAGAGTTCTTTGCGTGTAGAGGCATATTTTGCATTTCTGGCCCTTCCACCATTATGCCAAAACCACTATACCATGGATAATTTTTATTGTAAATAAAGGAAAACGGTATTTTCCCTTTTTCAAGCTCAATTTTACCTATGCCAGGCGTATCCAAAGTAAACTTGCCATCTAGATCAACAACCGTGTCTTTACCTATTATCAACAAGGCACCACCATGATTTAATCCAACATTAAAAAGATAGGTCCCTGTATTGGGGACATCCATTTCCCCTTTATAACTAAGTATTCTTGTTACCCTATTTCCAGTAACCATATTGGCAGATATACTATCTACCTTTCCCTCACCTACTAGCGTCAGCGTATCCAAACTTCCAATTATATCAGAATTACTTTCGTATTCTGTCATGTACATATCATTTAAAGCTAGTTTTCTAGCTTCATAGGTTTTATATTTAACATTTCTTATGGCAACGGGACCGTGATCTCCTTGAATCATCAATGGACCTCTTGCTTTTTCATCCTCAAAAGCTGAAGCTCTTGTTGGCTCGGTAACCTCTACATTTTCTTGAACCAAAACCCCGTTTAACCAGACTTCTTGAAAATTAGCATTTTTGATCTTATCACCAGTATCATTAAATCTAGGGGCGTGGAAGATAATTTTAAAATGTTGCCAAAGTCCGGGAGATTTTGAAGCATTGGTACTTGGAGAGCTACCCTTAAAACCTTCGTCCGTATCACTATCTGATTTTTGATAGATACCTCCCATGTCCGAATAAGTTGCCTCTTTTACCCCCCAACTATCAAATAATTGCACTTCATATCTACCTTGAAAATAAATACCGGAATTTGAGTTTCGGGGCATCATTACCTCTAGTTCAATTTCAATATCCCCATGCTCAAAATCTGTAAAAATATGTCCAGCATTTTCCTCTCCATCTGGAATATTGGCCAAAATTCCCTTTCCTGGGGAAGATTTTAAAACTTTATCCTTTGATCTATCTACATACACATCCCCAACAATCTTCCAATTGCCAGTCTCTACCTTGAACATGGACAAATCATCCAATTTCAGCTCCGTTAGGGGCAAATAGTCCTTTAATTTTGGAGATTCTTCTGAGGTTATCGCAATATCTTTGGATGGACGATCGCCACATGAAAGAAAAAGTAGCAACAACCCACCTAAAAGTAATGGAGTTTTCATAAAATTAAAGCTTTAGTTACTTGAAACAGCAGTTCCATGTTTTAAATATATAACTATATGCCAAAACATTATAATATCCATCAGTGATACCCTTAAATAAAATTCAACAAATCCCCTAAACTCAAGGGCTATGGATTACGAAAAGGTTTTCGTAACTTTTTGAAGCCATTTACAAAAGTAAGGTGTCAGTAGATAAATCTGCCTTAAATGACGTTTAGCTAAAGAATAAAACTAGCGATTTGTTAATTTGAAAATGCCCACGTTGTACAAAGTATCCAGACTTTGGAGTTTGACTTTGGACATTCCATCACGCCAGCGGCGTGCCTATTTTGGATATGGTATAAAAAAAAAGTCCCCTCATCTGATGATGAAGGGACTTCAAAAAAAAGGCGGCGGCCTATCAATGACCGTCCCTGAGCGCCAACAAAGTGCTGCGCGAAGGGATACGGGAATTGATCACGCCAGCGGCGTGCCCTATTTTGGATATGGTATAAAAAAAAAGTCCCCTCATCTGATGATGAGGGGACTTCAAAAAAAAGGCGGCGGCCTACTCTCCCACTT
>NZ_RQPJ01000007.1 GCF_003957295.1 Arenibacter aquaticus | reverse complement strand
GGTGCACCCCGAAGTGGTCATCTATAAAACGTTTTGCTCCTCTATTCTTTATTCGTCGCTCCAAAATTACAGCTTCTGAACGAGATAACAATTTCACGTCTCAATATGTCAATCCAAAAAATAGTTTTTCAACACGAAAATTATTTTTTGGGACTGCAAATATAGAATAAACCTTCAAAATAAAAAGATATAATCCATAAAAAAGGACACTTATTGTAGAAGTGTCCTTTTCATGGAAAAATGCAATTGACTGCTTTACTATCTATAAAGGGTAAAATGCCCCATAAATTGTTGTTTATCCTCGTCATTGGCATTTACTTCATACCAGTAATCCCCTGAAGGCACTGCCTTGCCCTCATAAGTACCATCCCAACCGGAAACCTGATCCAAAATAGCCACTACCCTACCATAACGATCATATATCTTTACTTCTAAATTAGGAAAATAGTCCCTGTTCCCAGGATACCATTCATCATTCATATTATCCCCATTGGGGGTGAAAAAGTTGGGAACATCCAACATACCTGTAAATTCGAAAGGTATTGCCATGGTTGCAACACAACCATTACGATCTACCACCCTAATGGAAACATTGGCATCCTGATTGGATATATAAATATTATCACTACCATAGGAATCTCCTTGAAAGAAATATTCATATCCTCCAAAACCTCCAGTGGCTGTAGCGGTAATTTGATTTGGCCCAGTTTTTACTGCCGATAGGGTCAAGGGCTCGTAAGCTTCCAGTGTGAACTCTACAAAGGTGGCACAACCATTCTCATGATAAATATAGATAGTATGATCGCCGGCACTCAAATCCCCATAAACGGTCTGCGTATTGGCCAGGCTAATATCATCAACATCCAAAGAAAACAACAACCTAGGCAATACACTGGAATCCTGCATTTGAACACTTACTGTACTATTGGGAAAGATTCCCTCACAACCGTATTCAACAAGGGCTTCTGCACTTAGGTCGACTCCCATCATGATTGGGAGCATCTCATAGGTTTCACAGCCCATGGAATCGCGTATAAATACTACATAGGTTTCACCTCCCAATAGGTTATCAAAAAATAATGAGTCATTCCTAACATAAACCTCATCCCCTACCGAATCAGGTCCAATGAGCTTGGTTTCGTAATATTCAACCCCACTTAAGACGTCAACAAAAGGGGTGCCGCCCATCATGGTAATTTGAGCAGACCCATCGCTGGCATTGATACAGGTTTCTGGACTACCAACAATATTGGACACTACCAATTCTTCAGGCTCCCTAATGGTGACTTCCTGTAAAATATTACAGCCTAATTCGTCCTGCACAATAATCTCATAGGTTCCTGGAGGCAAATCGGTGAAGGTAAAAGAATTTGGATTTAACGGATCTTCACCTTCAAAGAATTCGCTTAAGGTATCGGATATGGAAAAACGGATCTTCCCGGTACCTCCGCTGGCTTCTATTATTACTTGACCATCCACATCTCCGTTACAACTTACTGGTATAGCTTCTATCCTATCCAATACAAGTGGATCCTTTGGGGTAATCAGTATTTCTTCCGAAATGGCCACACAACCCTGACTTGTAGCATAGACATAATATGATCCCGGTGGCAAATCCCTAAAAATACCCGAATTTTGTGGTCCCCTTACTATATCTGCCGCTAAGGGAACTCTTGGCACACCGGGCACACCACTGTCCAATACATTGTTTACCAAGGTATAGATATAATTCCCTACACCCCCAAATGCTTCGGACCTGACAATTCCTGTTGGCTGGCCTGCACATTTAATATTGGCATCCACTAAATCCAAAGCTATGGCCAAGGGCAATGCAGGATCCAAATTTATCTCATTCGATTTTTGGGAAGGACATCCATTCCCGTTTTGTACATCAAACTGATAGGGTCCAGGGTTCAAATTTACATCTGGTATAATAATTTCTACTGTAACAATTCCTACCCCACCAAAAGAGACAAATGGATCTGAAGTTCCTGTTCTTCTATAAAAATATTCCATTCCCGCAATGGGATTGATGATAGTAAGTTCCATACGGCCTTCATCTCCACAACCAGGGGCAAGGGTTTCCAATAAATCTGCATCTACAGGTAACGGGTCCTGAATAAAAATAGGCAGGGTGGTAAAACTACATCCCCATCCATCATAAACTACTATGGTATAGCTTCCTGTTGGTAGATTTGGGAATACAGGCGATTCCTGAAGACCACTAGTATTCAGAATATTACCTGAGGTATCCAATCTGTTCAATTGGAACAGATATTCCTCTCCATCTCCGTCTATATCCTGTCCTCCCGTTACGTTATAAGCTTCAATAATACCGTCATTGGATCCAGGGCAAAGCAATGGCTGTACAATTCTAATATCGGCAGCAATGGGAACTGGCGGACTAATTGTAAAATCTTCCAGCACTTCGCATCCTCCTGAGTCCCTGATACCTACCCTATACGTACCACTTAACAAATCACTAAACACATTGTTCGTAGAATAGGCTGCTGTTGTAATAAACAGTCCAGGGGCGGTCTCCATTTCCAACTGATATTCATAGCCTCCCCAGCCTCCATCACCGGAAACCGTAATCTCTCCCCTACCTGGAACAAAACAGGTTACATCGGCAGTTTGTGCCGGTGTAGGGTCCAAAGGTCTGTCCGGTCCATGTACAGTTGTGGTATTACTAACAGTATCACAAAACGGACTGTCTACCGCTTCTATATGCACTATCAGGTTACCGGCCGGCACCCCTGTAATAATTTCCGGTGTAGCTATGGGGTTACTGGTATCAAAACTTCCGCTAACTCCTGTGCTTGTTTCCACACCCGCCGCATCACGCGAGAAAACCTCATAATTATAAATCCCTATATAATTGTTGACAGCTATACTTATCTCTCCATCAGACCCATTAAAACAGGTCACAGGTTTCACCTCATTGATAACAGCTTCAATCAAATTATAATCGGGTACGTTATAGGTCGGGGTTACATACAAACAACCTCCGTTGTCAATATCCCTTACCGCAAATATATAATCCCCAGGGGTATCCAGATCCCAAACGACCCTATCCGAACCAGCGGTTAGGCGTTCTGGCTGGGAACCCAATGGCAATATTTCCACTCCATAGTTTCCTGGGCCTTGGTCTATAATTACCTCAACAGTACTGGCCATTACACCAGACCCGGAGGCATCACAGGTAATTGGGCTCAGTTCATTGAAATTAAAGGTAAGACCGGACGGAGGGGACAAATTGACCGTGTCCGTAATTTCGCAACCATTATTATCCCTAATAGTTACTATGATAGTCTGTGGACTACCGTTATCTATTATCTCAAAGGTATTGCTGCTTTGAAAATTGGTGCCATCAAAAATAGGCGTACCATCATTAATACTATATGTATATGGTCCTGTACCCGTTAAGGTGCCGGTACCATCGCCATTGGTATCAGCATATGCCGTTATAGTAGTACTATTAAAAGTATTGCTTGAAGGGTTACAACTAAAAGGAGCTGCTGTTGCTGCTCCCACTAGCGCTGAAGGTTCCAGAATACTTGCTGGTACTCGAGCTGATGTACATCCTCTACTACTTACTACCTCAACTTCATAGGCATCCGCTACCAAATCATCAAAAATAGCATCGGCCTGACTCACCACCAAGGTATTGGAACTATCGTATAAATTATAAACAAAAGGTCCGTCCGTGGCAGTAGCCGCTACCAAATCCACCGAAATGCTACCATCAGCACTTCCAAAACAGGAAATATTTTCTTCTGTTATAGTGTCAATAACCGGCTGATCTACACTAATAATCTCAACTACTGCCGTGTCCTGACATAAGGGTGTTGTATTGGAGCTTCTATCCGTAACGGTTATGGTATAATTGCCAGGGGGCAAGGTTGTAAACACTGGATCATCCGTTTGACTCACTACAAATCCAGCACCATCATCCAACACATAATCAAAATCACCGCTACCCCCTGAAGTCACTACCGTTATGGTGCCATCGGCATTGTTACAGGAAGGCTCTACCGTTGCGCTAGCGGTAATTGAAAAGAAATCGAATACCTCAAAGGTATTGGTAGCCGTACAGCCATTCCCATCCCTTACCGTCATGGTATAAGTACCTGGATTGGGAACTGTGAACAAGGGGCTATCCTGAAATCCACTTCCCATGTCATATTGAAAAGTAGTCTCCGGTGATGGCCCGCTGTTAAGTGGGGAGGTAACCTCTACATTATAAGAAGTTACCATAAAACATTGATTGGTAACATTAATTGTAGGCACCGCTACTCCTGGGTCCTCTAAAATGGTCACAGTAGTGGAAGAACTACAACCACTAGCATCCTGTACATAAACATCGTAATCCCCTGGAGCTAGATCATAGTCAGTAGTTGCCGAATAAGCTCCTTCTGGTGCTGCGGTAGGTACCACGGAGAATTGATAAGGTCCTGTTCCTCCAACACCCCGTACAATTAAATGTCCGTTTGGATCTATACAATTGGCGTTGGTGTTGCTATCTATACTTACACTTGGGATATCTTGCACAATAATGGCCTCGGCACTGGTAGTACAACCGTTAGCTACATCTTCTACCAACACGCGGTAGTTACCGGGAGGCAAGTTGGTAATCTGTCCTGTATAAGGAGTTCCTGGAACATAAGGTGGAACTGTAATAGTTGTAGCAGCGGAAATAACCGCTCCGGTGGTTACATTAATTACCGAAATTTCCAATTCGGTACCAGAATAATCCTGAACTTCATAATTGAATATTCCGTTTCCAGCAACATCACAGGAAGCTGAAGTCCCCGATGCGGTTGCCATAAAAGAAGGGGTCGGACCACTTACAGGCGGTATTTCCTGTTCATAAATACACCCCGTTACCGTATCTAATACCTCAACTGTATAGGCCACTCCGTAAATTATGCCGTTTGCGGCATAACTAAAGGTATGGGAATTTGGCCCTGGTACCAATGCATAAAAGCTGGCTTCACCTACTAATCTAATTTCATATGATCCGGAACCACCTGCAACATTAACCGTATAGGTAAACCCATCTGTAGCAGGGTCGCAGCTTGCTGGTAATGCGGGCGGCACCGGTGTAATATTTACACCTGTATGGCCCAAAGTAACCGCATCCCTATCTTCACAACCGGATGCATCAGTTGTAATTACCGTGTATTCCCCTTCTGGTAAATTGGTAAAACTATGGGTAGTGCTGGCTGTATTTACAACTGAACCTACCACGTTTCCGCTAACATCCATTAAGGTATAGGTATACGGAGCAACACCGTTGGTATTACCGCTAACATCAATGCTCCCTCTTACAACACCTGCTGCACAAGCGGCATCATTGGGCACCACCGTGGCGTCTACTCCCGGAGTAGGTACTCCTACTGTAAAGGATACGTCTATGGAACACCCCCTACTATCCCTTACCCAATAAGTATAATTTCCTGGGGAAAGGTTACCGAATACACCTAAATCAGTGTAAGAACCTGCAGATCCGTCAACACTATACTGATATGGGGGTACTCCTACCGAAGTATCGGGTACCAACTCCACTACCCCCGTATTGGGGTCGTCACACCGCGGATCTGTTACATTTGCTGTTGCTGCAATAACCTCGGTGGGATCAATAGTCACCACATTGGTTTCTACTACACAGCCTTCTCCGTCGGTTATCCGGAATTGATAGGTACCGGGTGATGGGGTAGTATAAACAAAACTACTACCTGTTATGGGCGTGGAAACACCATAGCCGCCACCGTTGTAATCTACTTCATAAGAGCCATAAGGAGGGTTGCCGTTGCCTATATTCACCCGAATATCGGCGTCGCCCGCACCTGCTACCAAGCTACAGGTAAGTTCCTTTTGTATACTTACCGTGGTCGTGGTCTGTGCCTTTATATTCCTAACTACTGAGTCGGTACAATTATTACCATCCCTAACTGTTACCGTGTGGTTTCCAGGACTTAGTCCGCCAAAACTAGCACTGGATCCACCTGCTACCCAAGGGCCGTTATCTATTCGATATTCATAACTTCCATCTCCACCACTGGCATCGACCACCATGGTAGTAGCATCCGCACTATCAAAACAAAAATCGGAAGCTGCAGTATCCAAGACCAAAGAAGGTGCCGTTAGAGCCGTGAAGGTATAGCTGGCGGAAGTGGTACAACCACCTCCGTCTACCACCGTAATCGTATAAGGCCCCGAATCATCGGTTAAGCCCGTGAAGTTAGGATTGCTCCTAGGTCCCACAGTACTTCCATTGGGTCTGGTAAGGGTATATCTATAACCGCCCCATCCACCGCTGGCATTACCGTTAACTGCCCCCCGGTTGTTGTTCTGACAACTCATATCGGTCCAGATTGGCCCTAGAACCAAGGGTGTTGAAGGTTCTGCTATGGTCAAGGTTGCAGTATCAACACAATTGGTATCCTCATCCGTGACTGTTATAGTATAGGTCCCAGCCGTTAGTCCACTTAATGATACAATACTGGAACTTTGCCCGGTTACAACTGGATCGGAATCTATTTGATAGCTATAAGTGCCGTTAAATCCATCTACGATAAACCTGCCTTGACCGTTATTGTCCCCAACACAGCTTACATTGGTAATCAATTGGCTGGCAACCCCTATAGAACTGATATCAGTAATAGCAAAACTCTCGGTATAACTACAACCGGAGTTATCTGTAACCCTAAAAGTGTAGCTACCCAAACCAAGTCCAGTAAATGTATCCACCGCCCCATTGCTCACCGTGCTAGGGGCTATTATTTCATAACTATTAATGGTATTCCCTCCTGTGACAGCTAGGGTAACCGAAGCCGTACCCGTGGCACAATCTATGCTGGATACCGTAAAGTCGATATCGGTAGGCTTATTCAACGGATTAAATTCAATAGCAGGCAAAGTCTCTACACAACCATTGGCATCCCGTATTTGGGGGGAATAGGTTCCTGCAGACAATCCGGTAAATACGGTATTGTTCAAGATAAATCCAGATCCAATACTATATTCATAAGGACCTACACCTCCGCTGACACCAGAAAAGGTAATCTCACCACCATTTTCATCCAAACAACTTGGTGTTTGAGTAGCATTTGCATTCCCCAAAATGGTAGAGGGGGTTCCAATAGATTCGCTAACGGCAATAGTAGTACAGGAGAAAGTGTCTTGCTGATACCTGATCACTACATTATAATTGCCTGGGGCTAAATTTGAAAAAACATTACTATTTTGAAAAGAACCTCCATTATCAATACTATATTCTAAATTATAGCCATTGCTATTGCTTACATCCACTGTGATACTTCCATTATTGGACCCGCCACAATTGGCATCCTCAGATGATACGCTATATACCGGCGGTGGAATGTTTTCCACATCCACAGCAGCATTTTTGGTACAACCGTTGGTATCCCTAACCACAATATCGTAGGTCCCAGGACTGCTTACCGTATGTACCGTGGAACTACCAAAACTACCTGTAAAGGCGCCTCCATTAACACTGTACTCATAAGGGCCGGTACCACCACTTGCATCAATTGTGATATCTACAGCTGTGGCCCCACAACCAAAACTATCTGTAGCAAAGGCCGTTGCGTCTACAGGCACCAAACCGGCACCAATAGTAATTGGATTGCCATCTATAGTACTAATGGTTTGGGTACAGCTACTGCCGGCCTGGACAGAAACCGAATAGGTACCTGTTCCCAAATTGTTAAAAGTGTGGGTATTGGATCCATTAGGACCAAAGGTGTTCATTGTTACACCATTTCTTATTAACCTATAACTATAAAATCCCGGCACCCCGGAAATCGTTATACTTATGCTCCCCTTGTCCCCACTACAAGTGATATCTACCATAGAGACATCTACCGTCATGTCCACTTCACTGATGGTCACGGTTTGGGATGGAAAAACGCAGGCACTGGGAGAGGCATTTTTTAATCGGGTAAAGACCTGATAATTGCCGGGGGTAGAAATATCAAAAAACGGGTCATCTTGATAAGGACCGGTATCCGAATTTAGACTGTACTCATATCCTGCAGGAACATTGGTGACCTCAACCCTTCCGGGATTGCCACAAACTATATCCTGGGTGCTGAGTTGTGGATTTAATGGATTTGATGAAACCCTAAAATAATAAAAGGCTCCAGATCCAACCCTTACGCGGTATTCACCGGCAACGTCCGGGTCACTGGCATCTAGAAAATAAGTTGAGCCAGTTACCTCTGGCCCATAACAACTATTGTCCTTCACCGGACAGGTATCTGTACCCACCAGGGGGCAACTGGACGATTGTTTTTGCCAGGTTACCGTACCACTCCCTGATACCGAAATGGTTCTATCATCTCCGGTTCCGCAGAGAAAGAATTTGGCCAAGGTACTACCGTCATTAGTACAATTTACCTCTTCGTTGGCCCCATTGATAATGGTGCTGAACATCATGGAACTTGCCACGACCCTATTCGTAGACACTTCCGAAAGATCAACTGACTTATTTATAGACAGCACATTTTCCGCTTTACTGACCGTCACATTCTCCGTAGCGTTGATATTATTAACGGCGGAAGATACGTCAGCTACAAACTCGAAAACTACTGAATTGGCCTTTGATACACTGAACGTAACGATCAGGGCCATCAAAAGCAAGGCATACACTAGATGCCGTGTTTTTTGTGGTAGCATAGATTAAGTAGGTTTTACAAAACACACTCAGACTTGGGGAGTCAAAGTATATTTCTAGCGTAATAGTTTAAACTTATATTTTATGGTTATCTTTAGCATACTAAGCTACATTAATAATTATTTAACGATTGATTATGAAAAATAGTATCTTAAAAATATTTATTGCGCTAATATCATTGAATTTTTCCTGCGCACAACAAGGTGAAAATGAAGTAAATACCCCAAAAACAAGCCTGTTTGAGGCGGAACTGATAATCGATGAAATGCAGATTCCGTGGGGAATGGCCTTTCTTCCCGATGGGAGTATGCTTATCACCGAAAAATCTGGTGAATTAATTCATTTTAAAGATGGTAATAAAAAAGTTGTAGGCAATTCTCCCAAGATATATCTTAGAGGACAAGGTGGATTATTGGACATTGCCCTGCATCCCGACTATAAAAATAATGGATGGATATATATCTCCTATGCTTCAGAGGAAGGAGAGGACAAAGGAGGCAATACCGCTATCATGAGGGCTAAATTTGACGGTAATAATCTTACTAACAACGAATTGCTCTACAAGGCAACGCCAAATACCACCAAAGGACAGCATTTTGGTTCCAGATTCGCCTTTGATGATAAGGGCTATCTTTACTTTTCCATCGGGGAACGAGGAGCTCGCGATGTTAACCCACAGGACCTTACTAGGGATGGAGGCAAAATATACCGACTCAACGCAGATGGCAGTATTCCGGCAGACAACCCCTTTGTAGGTACCGCTGGGGCCAAGGAAGCTATTTTTAGCTACGGCCATAGAAATCCACAAGGCCTGGTAAAAAATCCGATGACAGGAGAGATATGGGACAATGAACATGGCCCACAGGGTGGTGATGAGATAAATATAATTGAAAAGGGTAAAAATTACGGTTGGCCGGTGATAACCTATGGTATTAACTACAGCGGGACACCTATTACGGACAAGACGGAAATGGAAGGCATGGAGCAGCCCCTACATTATTGGGTCCCTTCCATTGCTCCAAGTGGTATGACTTTTGTTACCTCGGATAAATATCCCGAATGGAAAGGCAACCTATTGATAGGCTCTTTAAAATTTCAATATCTGGAGCGGCTAGAACTAAAAGGAAATAAGGTTGTATACAGAGAAAAGTTGATGCCAGATCTGGGACGGGTCCGCGATGTAAAACAGGCCCCGGACGGTTATATCTATGTAGCTGTTGAAGGTAAGGGTATCTATAAATTAGTTCCAAATAAATAATTTTCCACCACATAATCTTTGCAGAAAATAAAATATGAAACTACTTATTTTACTCTATTTTACCACCATCACCTTGTTATCCTTTACCCTCTTTCAAGACCAGGACACGGCATTGAAGGCCAGTATGGAACGGGGCAAGGATATTTATAACGACTTTTGTGTTAATTGCCATATGAGCAATGGAGAAGGAGTATCAGGAACATTCCCCCCGTTGGCAAATTCCGATTTTTTACTCCAGAAAAGAGAAGAAAGTATTCGTGGTATCAAATACGGTCAGCAAGGATATATATTGGTAAATGGGAAAGCGTATGACAACATTATGCCCCCTATGGGATTGGAGGATGAGGAAATTGCGGATGCAATGAATTACATCCTTAATTCATGGGGCAATAAAAGTGATTCCATAGTAACCCCCGAGGAGGTTACTATGAACATTATGGAATAGTCCTAATTCTTATAGGCGTCAATGGCCTTTTTTACCGAGCCGTATTTTTTTAATAATTCCTCTGCTTGGGGATACTCAATTTTCAGTTCTTCTACCAAGTAACGGGTACCACGGTCTACCAACTTTTCGTTGGTAAGTTGCATGTTCACCATTTTATTGCCCTTCACCCTACCTATCCTGATCATCAAGGCGGTAGAAATCATGTTCAGGACCAACTTCTGCGAAGTCCCACTTTTCATTCTGGTACTGCCCGTAACAAATTCAGGCCCCACATTAACGGCAATAGGAATCTCTACAGCTTTGGTCAATGGAGATCCTGGGTTATTGGTTATACAAGCGGTCAATAATCCATTGGCAGAAGCTTCCTTTACGCCGCCTATTACATAAGGGGTAGTACCCGAAGCCGCAATTCCCACTACTGTATCGTGTTTTGTAATGTCGTATGCTTTTAAATCTTCCCAAGCCTGGCTGGCATCGTCCTCTGCATTCTCAACAGCTTTTCTAATGGCAGTATCACCGCCTGCGATCAATCCGATAACATAATCATGGGATAAACCGAAAGTAGGAGGAATTTCAGAGGCATCCAAAATACCTAAACGCCCACTGGTGCCCGCTCCTATATAAAACAACCTCCCCCCTTTATCAAATCTTTCCTTTAAGGCATCTACCAATTTGGTGATTTGGGGTATAACCAATTCTACAGCATCTGCCACTAGTTTATCTTCCTTGTTCATATTTTCAAGGATAGAAGCGGTATCCATTAACTCCAAATCCGAATAATTGGATGGCGATTCGGTAATCTTTTTATATTCTTGCATACTTCAATGTTGGTATTGTTTATTTTTAAAATGGTTTTTTAAGCTTTGGTCTTACATCATTATATCCCTGACTTGACTATTCATCAACAAACCTTTATACGGTTTGTATTTGGTACTTCGCGCAATAAGGCTATTATCAATTTGAATCTAATTAATGGCATTGGCCCAGAACAACAAACATATGAAATTTTAATTATCGATCCAGTTCCAATACATGTACACTGTAGTTGCTAGAATCAAATTAAAGTATTTGTACATTAGCTTTCTTAAATACTTCCAGCTGTCCATCCGTAGGTTCCAACTCGGTAATTAAAACATCTATCTCTTCCAAGTTACATATTTTATAGCGCTGTGTAGAACTAAATTTCTCAGAAATAGCAGGGGACACTATTCTTTTTGAAGCCCGTATCATTGCCTTTTTCATTTGTACTATATCCCAGTCAAACTCGGTTATCCCATTATTGGCATCAATGGAATTTGTTCCCAAGAAACACAAATCAACTTTTATATCGTGTAACATATTAATTGCACTCCCCCCTACTGCAATTTGAGAGTCCTTGGACAACTTTCCACCTATTAGAATAACCTCCACATTGGATTTGGAAAGTAATTGTACTGCCACGGGCAAACTAGGGGTAAAACATGTGATGTTTATATTAGGCGGAAACATCCTAGCAATTTCCATATTGGTAGTACCCCCACTAATTAATATTACCTGCCCGTTCTTTAATAAATTAATGGCCTTTTTCGCAATGCGGGATTTATTTTCCAAGGAATAAATCTCACGGTTTTCTACATGATAGTTGTTAAAACCCAAAGATATGGCCCCACCATGTACTTTCTTTAATTTTTTGGCAGCACTGAGCTCTGTTATATCCCTACGAATGGTATCTACGGAAACATTCAATAGTTCAGCCATATCGGAAAACAATATCCTGTTATGAATCCTAACCTCATTTAAAATAACCTGCTTTCTCTCGGCTTTCAACATAATATTATCACAAATTTATAATACAGCTTCAATATGCGCAAAATATTGCAAACAACCCACTAATTCTTTGCAAAAGTAAATTTTTTTAGAAGAAACTGCAAGAAATTGCAATTATTGCAGTTTTTTGCATACATTTGGATGCAACATGAAGTCTAATAACAACTTAAATTATTTCAAATTAACTCCAAAAGTCTATGAAAACATTTCAAACAGTGAGGGGAAAATTGTCGGGTCATATACTATTTTGGGTATTGCTCGCAATGAGTACAACGGTATTTGGGCAACAGTCTCCCATTACAATTAGCGGAACTATCACCGAAAGCGGTTCTGGTATTCCAGTAGCAGGTGCTTCGGTATTTATTGAAAACACTTCCTTTGGTGCAGTTTCAGATTTTGATGGGAACTATAGTCTAAATGCCCAATTGGAAAATAAGGACTATACACTTATCGCCAGCTATCTAGGTTTTACTACCCAGAGAATCACCATCAACATTACCGGGGATGATCTAGTGAAGGATATTGTATTGGCGGAAGACCTTTTAAGTCTAGATGAAGTAGTTGTTACCGGTACCGGTACCGGGGCCAATAGACGATCATTAGGAAATGCTGTGGCTTCTGTTAAATCGAAAGATTTGACCAATAATGGAGCTACACAGGTAGACCAGGCCATAGCAGGAAAGGTTTCCGGGGCCTTGGTACAACAAAATTCAGGTGATCCAGCTGGGGGTATCAGTATTAGATTAAGAGGTGCCAGCACAATTTCCGGAAGTTCAGATCCACTCTATATAGTAGATGGTATAATCATTAGCAACTCCAGTAACGAACTGATTGATCTGGGAGGGAATTCCCAAAATAGACTGGCAGACCTAAACCCAAATGACATTGATAAAATAGAAATTATCAAGGGAGCAGCAGCCGCAGCAATTTACGGTTCAAGGGCGAGTAATGGAGTGGTACAGATTTTCACCAAAAAAGGTAAATCTGGTGAACCTAAATTTACCTTTATGACCAATGTAAGGCTAAATGAACTAAGAAAAAAAATAGACTACAATACAGTCCCCCTAGCATGGGAAGTTGCTACGGACAGAAATAATCTTACCACTGTAGCTGTAGAAAGGTATGACCTTCAAGACGCCATTTTTGACACTGGCTATGGATTGGAAAATTACTTTTCCGTAAACGGAGGTAATGACAAGACTTCCTATTTCCTTTCAGCCTCCCATTTGGATAACGAAGGAATAGTTCAGAACACCGACTTTAAGCGCTATGGTTTTAAAGCCAATTTAACCCAGAAAGCATTTGATTGGTTAGATATTACAGGAGGTTTTAACTACGTAAGAAGTATAAGTAACGATGTTCCAAATGGTGGTATCAATTCAGCTTACGGGGCAATCACCGGATTCTTGTTCAGTGATAATTCAATTGATCCTACCCCGGATGAATCTGGCGTATATCCTGTTACTTCTCCTTTAGTGGCACGTACCAACCCTATGGAGGCAGTAGACAGATTCGATTTTAATCAGAAAACAAATCGTATAATCACCAGTATTGCTTTGGACGGTAGGTTTAATGAGCATTTGTCGGCAAAATATACTTTGGGAATGGACTACTACAACCAATCTGCCTTTGCCTTCATACCTATCAACAACACCTCAACCGTACCAGATGGATTTTCCAGAAGATCGGATTTAAATAGTTTTCAATACAATAGTGATTTAAACTTAACCTATAGACGAGATCTTTCAGAGAGCATCAATTCAATCACCACTGCCGGTGGCTCATGGCAGTACGAGGAAAGGGACCGAGTAGGAATTAGCGCTACGGGCCTACCTCCCGTGGTACAAACCGCTACCGGAGGGAGTTTATTGGAACAGGGCGAATCAAGATCACAAATATCGTATTGGGGTGCCTTTCTACAGCAATCATTTTCCTATTTGAACAAGTTGTACATAAATGGAGCAGTAAGGATGGATGGCGCCTCCACTTTTGGAGAAGACGAACGCAACCAGTTATATTTTAAAGCGAGTGCCTCCTATATCCTATCCGATGAAGAATTCTGGAAAACCACTTTTTCTGATTCTTTTAATTCCTTTAAGTTAAGAACTTCTTGGGGACAAGCAGGTAACCTAACTGCTTTGGGCGCTTTTGACAGGTTTTCTGTTTACTCCCCTTCTTCTATTGATGGAGCAGTAAGCCTTATTCCTTCAACGGCACAAGGAAATGAAAACCTAAAACCAGAAAGGCAGGATGAACTTGAAATAGGTTTCGATGCTGGTTTTATTAACAACAGATTAGGGTTGGAATTCTCCTATTATCACCAAAAAGTAACAGACCTATTACTGCCAAGGGTACTTGCTCCTTCAACTGGGTTTAGTTCCAGGTTTGAAAATGTAGGTAATCTTGAGAACAAGGGTGTAGAATTGCTTCTTAGAGCCGCACCTGTAAAAAATGAAAATCTTACATGGGACATTATCGCTTCTTTCTCCAAGAACAACAACGAAGTTACCAATGTCGCTGGGGGAGGTAGACTTACCTTGGACGGAAGTTTCTCTACTAATTATGTGATTGAAGGAGAACCTATAGGAGTATTCTACAGACAATTCTATGCTAGGAACGAAGACGGTAGTATAGCCTTGGATGCCGATGGGTATCCCTATAGAGGTACCACTGAAGATGGTGAATCTTCCAAAGTACTTGGCGATCCCAATCCAGATTGGTTTGGATCATTGATCAATGAAGTAAACTATAAGGATTTTTCACTAAGAGTGCAGTTCGATGCTGTTCAAGGCTACGAGGTTTTCAACTGGAACCGAAGATTATTGGACAATGTACTTTTTGGAGGAGGATACAATGTTGGGCAGGAATTGCTAGGCAACCTACCTAAAGGATATGGGGGGGCTCAAGCCAATATATTTGAAGAATTTGTTGAAGATGGCTCTTTTGTTAAACTAAGGGAAATAAGCCTAAGTTATAACTTTATTCCAAAATCAGGATTTATAGACAATGTAGAACTAAGTTTAGTAGGTAGAAACCTCTTTTCTTGGGACGATTACTCCGGTTGGGACCCAGAGGTTAGTGCTGCCGGACAGAGCAATGGAGTTAGAGGATTTGATTTCGCTACCGTGCCAATCCCAAGGACGTATCAATTTGGAGTAAACGTTAGTTTCTAATCTTAAAAAAAACAACAATGAGAAATTATATAAAATTTAATGTAAAGGCTATTGCATTATTGATGACCATACTAGTGTTATCATCATGCGAAACCGATTTTGAGAACCCCAATGCTGCTACGGATGCGCAAGTTTTTTCATCAAGAGAAGGTATCTTGGCCGCGGCCATCGGCATGCAACAATTATACTCCACCACAGGTTTAAGGTGGATTGTGGAAACACCAGCAGTTACAACTAGGGAAGTAGGTATCACCACTACCTTTCAAAATATGATAGATCTAGAGGATGGTGGGGACATACCCAATTCTACTTCTAATATTGTTGGACTATGGTCCACCATGTTACGGGTGATGTCGATCTCCGAGGATATCGCAGCTAATGCTCCGAACTTAAATATTAACGATGGAACCAAAAGTGGGCTTGTTGCTTATGCCAATTTGTTTAAAGCCATGGCCATAGGCAGTATGGCCCAAAATTACGAACAGGTAATAGTAGCCATCAGTAATGAGGGGGATGCTCCTTTTGTTACAAGAACAGAGGCGTTCAATACCGCTGTAACCCTTTTAAATGAAGCCCGGAATTTAATTTCTGCAACTCCTGTTTCTGACGAATTTAGCTCAGAGATTCTAAGAGGTAACATCGACCTGGAAAACACCCTTTTGGCTATGTCCGCCAGATACAATTTGTTTGCTGGGAATTATGACGCTGCCATCTCAGCAGCCAACGCCGTAGATCAATCGTCTACCTCTGTTTTTACCTATGACTCACAAAATCTAAATCCTGTATGGAGTAGGGTATTTCAAAATGGGGTTTCCAATTTTAAGCCAAGAGACAATTTCGGACTACCTGATTCTTTTTCCGTAGACCCTAGTGATGGCCGTATCGCCTTCTATTTATCACCCTTGGATGAATTGAACATCAATCAATTGCCAATTGAAGATTTGGCAGGATTTTTTGATGAGGAAAGTGGAACAGAATCTATTCCCGTATATCTGACCGATGAGATGAGCTTAATAATAGCAGAAGCAAATCTGAGAAAGGCTTCTGCAGATATCCCAGCTGCGATTGAAGCAATTAATGATGTTAGAACAGATAACGACGATGCATTTGGAGTAAATGCCAATCTAGAGGAATATAGCGGTGATATGTCCGCAGATACTTTATTGGATGAGGTTTACCTTAATAGAAGATTGGAGCTTTTCCTAACAGGAACCAGTCTTGAGGACAGCAGAAGATTTGGTCGCCCAGAACCTAGTCCTAATGCAAAAGTTTTCACCGACGAAAGGAACAGAAACTTTTACCCCTACCCCAACACAGAAAGGGATAACAATAGCAACACCCCGGCCGATCCATCAATTTAAAAGAAATATTGTTTTAGTTTACAAATGGCCTACATTTATACTTAAATGCTAGGCCATTTGTTTAAATTGTTAATTTATATGCTTAAAAAACTAGCCCTTTTAATCGTCTTAACGCTTTCCTCATGCTCTATATTCAAACCCTCCATTCCAACACCCAAACACGAATTCAGGGGAGTCTGGATCGCCACAGTGGCCAACATTGACTGGCCAAAGCACAGCTTGGACAGTATTGAAAAACAAAAAAAGGACTATCTCAATATCTTGGATTTTTACAAGGATTTAAATTTTAACGCCGTCATCGTCCAGATACGGGCAGCTGGTGATGCCTTTTATCCCTCCCAATACGCTCCATGGTCCAGATTCCTTACCGGACATGAAGGAGTAGCCCCCAACCCCTATTTTGATCCTCTAAAGTGGATGATAGATGAGGCACATAGCAGAGGGATGGAATTCCATGCCTGGCTTAACCCCTACCGAGCAACCTTTGACAGTAAAATCGAGGTTCTAAGTAAAGACCATGATTTTCACCAACATCCCGAATGGATGTTGAAATACGGAAAAAAATACTATTACAACCCCGGACTACCAGAAGTACAACAACACTTGACCAATATAATGGAAGAAGTAGTTAGCAATTATGACTTGGATGCCGTGCATTTCGATGATTACTTTTACCCCTATAAAATTAACAAGGAGGTCTTTGATGACGCCGATACCTATTCTAAATACGGCCTCCCAGAGCAGACCTTGGACGATTGGCGAAGAAGCAATATTGACAGCTTGGTGAAAAATGTTCACCATGCCATAAAAAAAGAAAAACCCTGGGTGCAATTCGGTATTAGCCCGTTTGGCGTCTGGAAAAATAAAAGCACGGACCCCAAAGGGTCCGACACCAAGGCTGGACAGACCACCTATGAGGACCTTTATGCCGATCCCTTATTATGGATGGAAAAAGGATGGATAGATTATCTAGTACCACAGGTCTATTGGAGCATGGACCTACCCGTAGCCTCCCATAGCAAGATCGTAGACTGGTGGTCCAAGAATAGTAAAAACACCAACCTGTACATCGGAAACGGACCCTATAAGATAAGAAACAACAGCGACAAGGCTTGGAACAAAAAAAGAGAACTTCCCAATCAATTAAAACTAGCTCGTAACTATAAAAATGTTCTGGGAAATGTATTTTTTAGCGCCAAATCCCTAATGACAAACAAAGAGGACGTGCTAAGAATATTGAAAAAAAAATATTACCAGAACATTGCCCTTCCACCAAGGTCCCCGTTGCAGCAAAACACTTTTGGGAATAACACTATCCCATCCAAATTCGAAAAAAATAATGGGGCCCTACAATTTAGCATTACTGCCGATAACATAAATGAGCTAAGATATGCACTTATCTATGCTTCCAAAAAGGAGTCCAAATTAAACTTGGATACCCCCCTTCAACTCCTAGCTAAAATACCTATTCCGAACTCAGGAAATTTTAATGTCAACAGCTCGTTGTTAAAAGGGAAAAAATATATGGCGCTAACTTTTATAAACAGGTTTGGACAGGAAAGTAAACCTAAAATTATCAAAATTGACACGTAGAAAAAAGAGCCATTTTTCGTCATCTCAATAAAAATAAAAAGCACAATTTGAACAGCAAAATTGAATAAAATGATTCAAAAAGACAAAGGAGCGTGGGCATGGGTACCTGTTTTATACTTTACACAGGGCATCCCATATGTGCTTGTAGTAACAGTTTCGGTAATAATGTATAAAAAACTGGGTATCAGTAATTCAGATATCGGTTTGTACACGAGCTGGTTGTACCTTCCATGGGTCTTAAAGCCTCTGTGGAGTCCATTTGTTGATCTAAATGGCACTAAAAGAAAATGGTTCTTGGCCATGCAGTTAATAATTTCCCTAGCCATCTTGGGAGTAGGCCTAACCATTCCTACCAATATATTTTTTACAACCACTCTGGCTTGTTTTTGGATGGCCGCTTTTGCTTCGGCAACCAACGATATTGCCTCAGACGGATATTATATGCTGGGGCTTACCGAGAAAAAACAGGCCTTCTTTGTTGGTATGAGAAGTACGTTCTATCGCTTGGCTATGATAACCGGCCAGGGACTCATTGTTATCCTTGCCGGATTCTTGGAAAACTATTATGGAGACAATACCAAAGCCTGGTCCGTTACCATGATCGCTTCTGCCCTTTTGATGCTATCCCTTACCGTGGCCAACTTTTTTGTTACCCCAAAATATGAGTCGTCCAATGCCGTTGTTCAGCAAAAACCCGAAGGTTTTTTAGAGGTCTTCATTTCCTTCTTTAAGAAACCGAATATAGGTTTGGCCCTGACTTTTATTTTATGTTACCGTCTTGGAGAATCGCAATTGGTAAAAATGGCCGCACCCTTTTTACTGGATAGTACCCAAGCTGGTGGATTGGGGTATTCTACGGAAGCCGTTGGCACCATTTATGGAACCGTTGGTGTAGTGATGCTATCTTTGGGGGGTATTCTTGGAGGTGTACTAATTTCCAAGGACGGACTAAAAAGATGGATGTTGCCCATGGTCCTGGCCTTAAACATTCCCAATGCAATGTATGCCATTTTAGCCCTCACCAACACCACAAGTATGGTCGCCGTAGTAGCCACAGTGGTATTAGAGCAGTTTGGCTACGGATTTGGGTTTGCGGCCTTCCTGATCTACCTCATCTATATTGCAGAAGGAATATCAAAAACATCCCACTACGCCATTGCTACCGGCTTCATGGCCCTAGGTATGATGCTCCCGGGGATGATCAGTGGCTACCTACAGGAATGGCTTGGTTACGGAGGCTTTTTTGTTTGGGTCGTCATTGCCGCACTACCAGCCCTTTTTCTATTAAAATACATAACCTATCCCGCTGATTACGGGAAAAAAACCAATGAAGATGTCAATTAATCCCAACCCATACAATACAGCAACAAAAACCCTATCCATAAGGGAAAAGGTGGGACAATTATTTATGCCCGCTGCCTTCATCAATGATACCGAAGAAGAAATTCTGGAACTGGAAAACCTAATAAAAGAGCAGCATGTGGGCGGTCTTTGTTTTTTTCACAGTAGGGCCAGTGCAGCCACTAATTTTGAAGGTAAAAAGAAAATAAAATACAATAAACAAAGCCTTAAAACCTTAAAAGACCTCATCCAACGCTATCAAAAAGCGGCAAAATATCCATTGCTAATTAGTATTGATGCGGAATGGGGATTGGCGATGCGCATTGAAAACACCCCCCAATACCCATATGCCATAACCCTAGGGGCCATTGCTAATCAGGACGAGTTGATCTTTAAGGTAGGACAGCAAATAGCACATGACTGCAGGGAAGCCGGTATACACTGGAACTTGGCACCGGTGGTAGACATTAACAATAACCCCAACAATCCGGTTATTGGCTATCGCTCTTTCGGGGAAGATAAGGTTAATATCACCAAAAAATCAATGGCGTTTATTAGGGGCACGGAAAGCGAAGGGGTTTTTAGTTGTATCAAACACTTTCCCGGGCATGGGGATACTGCTACCGATTCCCATCTTGGCTTACCATTAATAGGGAAATCCAAAGAGATACTTTTGGAAAACGAACTCTATCCGTTCAGGGAGATTATAAAATCTGGAGTAGACAGTGTTATGGTAGGACATTTATCCATTCCCTCCCTGGATAACGGAAAAGGTACTCCGGCCACCATTTCCAAACCTATTATTAAAGGACTCCTGCGAAAAGAGCTGAATTTTAATGGCGTGGTTATTTCCGATGCCTTAAACATGCACAGCGTTAGCAAAATGTTCCCTATAAAGGGTGAGTTGGAATGGCGTGCTTTTGACGCCGGCAATGATGTTCTGTGTTTTGCGGAACATACCCCCGAAGGCATAGAATCTATCTTGGACAAAGCAGACCCGCAAGAAATTGAGGAACGCTTTAAGCGGGTTTGGAAACTTAAGGAAAGAGCCTTTAATAGCACTTATAAACCTGGTCCCATTGAGGCAACAGACAAACTAAACCAAAAATTGGCTGTTGAAAGTCTTACCCTTGTACACGGCAGCAGGCCTATTTTGGATAACTTTAGAAACCAAGGCTTTACCTCAGTTGTATTTGGAACTTCACCCGATTGCTCATTTGCAGAACAACTATCCCTAATAGCCAATAAGGGCAAAAAAAATAAGGATAACATATTAATTACTCTTTATCCTCCCAAGGTGAAGCCACAAAGAAACTTTGAAATAAAAGAGGAGGAACTAAATGATTTAGACAGCTTGTTAAGGACCAAGAATGTGATACTCTATGTTTTTGGGAATCCCTATGTTTTACATCATCTACCATATCATTTGGCACAGTGCCTAGTTTTGGGATACCAAAATTTTAAAGCATTTCAAGAAGTTGCCATAAAACATTTCATGGGCCAGTTGGAAGCCAAAGGCAAATTACCAGTTTCCTTAGGTCCTAATAAAGACCAAAACTATGAATAATGATATTATTGCATCCTGGAACAAAAATGCCAGCGAATGGATCAAGGTATTGGACAAGGGGGAAATTAAATCCAGATTGCACACCAACAAGGCCATTGTACAAGTTATAGGTAATTCTCCCGCCTCCAGAATTTTGGATGTAGGTTGCGGCGAAGGCTGGCTTTGCAGAAGTCTTAGTGACATAGGCAAGTCAGTGGTAGGACTAGACACAATTCCCCAATTGCTGGAAAATGCCAGAACAAAAGGCCCTGGCACCTTTTACCAATTGTCATATGAAGAAATTACCAGTGGCAAAGCCATTCCAGAGGCGCCATTTGATGCTGCTATTTTTAATTTTAGCCTATACCAAGAAGAAGGACTGCCCCAACTCCTAAAACAAATAAGACAGGCCTTGACCGAAAATGGATATATCGCCATTCAAACGCTACATCCTTTTTTCTTATTACAAAATAACATGGAATACAAAAGCCAATGGGTGAAGGATTCATGGAAAGGTCTCCCTGGAAATTTTACGGATGGCCATTCGTGGTATGCGCGTACCTTTGAATCCTGGATAACCATCTTTAAAAAATCAGGGCTCCTACTTCGCCATTTTCAAGAGGTGACCAATAATGAGAAAAAACCAATTTCGGTAATTTTTATACTTTCGGAATAACTTGGACTAGCGAACTGGGTAACACTAAAAAATACAGCAATGAAAATTTATAAAGTTATTGGGTTAATGTCCGGCACCTCCTTGGACGGACTCGATTTAGCATATTGCCACATTTGGGAAACCAAGGAAGGTTGGGAGTTTAAAATCCATGAGACCCATAGTATATCATACTCCGCAGAAATGCAGGATAAATTAAAAAACTCCATTTTCCTGCCGGCAGACCAACTGCTACAATTCCACAACACTTATGGCGCTTGGTTGGGAGAACAAACCAAAGAATTTATCAATTTAAATCTACTAGAGGTCGATTTTATTGCCAGTCACGGGCATACTACCCACCACCAACCTCAAAACGGACTCACCTTCCAGATAGGCTCAGGGCAGCATCTCGCCAACACTAGTGGCATAAAGGTAATTTGCGATTTTAGAACCAACGATGTAGCCCTAGGTGGACAGGGGGCACCATTGGTACCTATTGGCGATCGGCTGTTTTTTGGAAAATATGATTTTTGCCTGAACCTAGGGGGTATTAGCAATATTTCCTTTGAAAAGGACGGAAAGCGACTGGCATATGATATTGGTCTGGCCAATATGGTTTTGAACCACATTACCAAAAAAATAAACTTGGAATACGATGAAGGTGGTGCTATGGCCCGTAGCGGAAAGATAAACGAAGAGTTATTGGTCCAACTTAACAACCTTGAATTCTACAAACTGCCTTTTCCCAAATCTATAGGGTTCGAGTGGTTTGTAGAAAAAGTGGTTCCCCTTGTTGACGCTACCCAAGACAGCATTGAAAATCTATTGCACACCTGCGTACATCACGTTTGCGACCAAATTGCCCTGCAAATAAAAGCTCAGAACAATAAATCCAATACTAGCCTATTGGTAACCGGTGGAGGAGCCTTAAACAGCTTCCTAATGGAATGCCTGCAGGAAAAATTAGGCCCCAAAATAAAGGTAATAGCACCCTCACCTACCCTTATAGCGTTTAAGGAAGCCTTAGTTTTTGCCCTTATGGGAGTGTTGCGCGAAGAAAAAAAACCCAACTGCCTAAGTTCGGTAACCGGCGCAAAAAGAGATTCCTATGGCGGGGTCATTTATTTGCCCTGCTAAAAAATATCGTTTGGTATATTAATTCAATTACTTATCTTGGTTACCTAAACTATACAGCAACATAAAAAAAAAGGATCAAGATGAGTGAAAAACAAAAAAAGGCCACTGCCTATTGGAAAGAAAATGTCCGTTATTTATTTATTCTTTTATCAATATGGTTCTCTGTGTCCTTTGGTGCTGGTATCCTCTTTAAAAATGCCCTGAATACCATTAAGATCGGTGGCTTTGAATTGGGATTTTGGTTTGCCCAACAAGGATCCATCTATGTTTTTGTAGTCCTTATTTTTGTGTATGTCCGACTTATGAACAAGTTGGATAAGAAATACGGTTACAACGTATAGTCTTCCCTATCTATATTACACCATTTGCTTAGAAGCTGTTTTCAAGGCCAACGCCTGTTTACATACCAAAACCATCCAATTAAATAACCAAATAAACCTTAAATTATGAGTGTTCAAGTCTGGACCTATCTTCTCGTCGGAATTACCTTTACATTATACATAGGAATCGCTATTTGGTCCAGGGCAGGATCAACAAAAGACTTTTATGTTGCTGGTGGCGGGGTTTCGCCTTTGGCAAATGGTATGGCCACCGCAGCCGATTGGATGTCTGCGGCCTCCTTTATTTCTATGGCCGGTATTATCGCCTTTGCCGGTTATGACGGCTCGGTATACCTAATGGGTTGGACAGGGGGTTATGTACTCTTGGCTCTATTGCTGGCCCCATACCTAAGAAAGTTTGGGAAATTTACGGTTCCCGATTTTATTGGGGACAGGTATTATTCCAATACGGCACGTTTGGTGGCCGTTTTCTGTGCCTTGATCGTGTCCTTTACCTATGTGGCAGGCCAAATGCGCGGCGTTGGAGTGGTTTTCTCCAGGTTTTTGCAGGTAGATATCAATACAGGGGTGGTCATTGGAATGATCATTGTACTTTTTTATGCCGTTTTAGGAGGTATGAAAGGTATCACCTATACCCAGGTTGCGCAGTATTGTGTACTTATTTTTGCCTTTATGGTTCCTGCCATTTTTATATCCTTTCAAATGACAGGTAATCCAGTTCCCCAATTAGGAATGGGATCAACCTTAAATGATGGTTCTGGGACCTACCTCATGGATCGTTTAAACGGACTCTCAACCGAACTGGGATTTGAAGAATACACTGATGGCAGCAAATCTGTAATGGATGTGTTTGCCATTACCCTTGCTTTAATGGTAGGTACGGCCGGATTACCTCATGTAATTGTACGTTTTTTCACGGTAAAAAGAGTTAAGGACGCCCGTAAATCTGCCGGGCTCGCACTGCTACTAATTGCCATCCTATACACCACAGCCCCGGCTGTTTCGGTATTTGCCAAAATGAATCTGATCGATACCGTAAGTAACGAACAGTACAGTCAGATGCCCGTTTGGTTCAAAAACTGGGAAGAAACCGGACTGCTAACCTTCAACGATAAAAATAAGGACGGTGTTATTCAATATGTAGCAGATGAGGACAGGAACGAGTTGATCGTTGACAATGATATTATGGTGCTGGCCAATCCGGAAATAGCCAACCTGCCGGCTTGGGTAATTGCCCTGGTAGCGGCAGGTGGACTTGCAGCAGCACTGAGTACAGCGGCCGGATTGTTATTGGTAATTTCTGCATCGGTCTCCCATGACCTGATCAAAAAAGTTTTTAAGCCCAATATCTCGGAAAAAGGCGAACTATGGGCAGCAAGGGGAGCCGCCACCGTTGCAGTGGTTATTGCAGGATATTTTGGAATTAACCCGCCAGGTTTTGTTGCTGCCGTTGTGGCATTGGCATTTGGATTGGCTGCAGCTTCCTTTTTCCCTGCCATTGTCTTGGGCATCTTCTACAAAAAAATGAACAAGGAAGGCGCCATAGGCGGAATGATCGTGGGGATTTGCCTAATGCTGTTTTATATGGCCAAATTTAAATTGGGCTGGCTAGGGGAAATACCCGATAAATCTGAATGGTGGTTTGGTATTTCACCGGAAGGCTTCGGTACTGTAGCCATGATCGTAAACTTTATTGTTGCCCTGACCATAAATAAATTTACCCCAGCCCCTCCTAGCCAGGTTCAGGAGATTGTGGAGAATATAAGAATTCCAAGTGGTGAGGGAAAGGCGGTAGAACACTAAAAACACAACCTAACCTTCATTAGGTCTTTTTATAAAATCTTGAATGATAAGCAGCTAAAAACCGCTGGTTTGGTATTGCGCTAATTATGGGACAATACTGAATTTAGCGGTTTTTGCATATTCATAAAAAAAATACACTTTAATTGATAAATTCAATTGAAGATACCTTTCAAATTTGCCCGATTTATATAAATTTATACAAATTTTAAAATACGATGAGCAATTATCACATTAAGCATTTAGAAGAGTACTACCAGGTGTACAGAAAATCGGTCAGAGAACCTGAAAACTTTTGGGGAGAAGTGGCCGAAGAACACTTTTTATGGAGAAAAAAATGGGACAACGTCCTTAGCTGGGATTTTAAAAAACCCGAAGTGAAATGGTTTGAGGGTGCCCAGCTCAACATTACGGAAAATTGTATCGATAGGCATCTTTTGACAAGGGGAGAAAAAACGGCCATCATTTTTGAGCCGAACAACCCTGAGGAAGAAACCGAACACATTACCTATAATCAATTGCACCAGAGGGTTTGTCAAATGGCCAATGTCTTAAAAGACCAAGGTGTAAAAAAAGGGGATAGGGTATGTATTTACCTACCTATGATCCCTGAATTATCCATAGCACTTTTGGCCTGTGCCCGTATTGGGGCCATCCATTCCGTTGTCTTTGCTGGCTTTTCTTCTACTGCCTTGGCCACCCGGATCAATGATAGCGATTGTAAAATTGTCATTACCGCCGATGGTTCTTATCGTGGCTCCAAAACTATAGACCTAAAAGGAATAGTAGATGAGGGACTGGTTGACTGTCCCGGTGTCAAGAATGTTTTGGTGGTAAAACGTACCCAGGCCGAGATCAATATGAAAGAAGGAAGGGATCAATGGCTACAGCCCTTGTTGGACAAAGCCTATTTAGATTGTGTTCCCGAAATAATGAATGCGGAAGACCCTCTATTTATTCTATATACTTCAGGATCTACCGGTAAGCCCAAAGGAATGGTTCACACCACCGCTGGTTATTTGGTCTATACTGCCTATACCTTTAAAAATGTATTTCAATACACCGAAAATGATGTCTATTGGTGCACCGCCGATATAGGATGGATTACCGGGCATAGCTATATTGTTTATGGTCCTTTGGCCAATGGTGCCACTACCCTTATGTTTGAGGGCGTGCCCAGTTACCCCGATTTTGGCCGCTTCTGGGAAATTGTAGAAAAACACAAAGTAAACCAATTCTACACCGCACCTACTGCAATAAGAGCATTGGCAAAACAAAATATATCCTTTGCCGAAGAGCATGACCTCTCCTCCCTTAAGGTCTTGGGATCTGTGGGCGAACCCATAAATGAGGAAGCTTGGCACTGGTACAATGACATCATTGGAAAAAAGAACAGTCCCATTGTGGATACGTGGTGGCAAACGGAAACGGGAGGAATCATGATTACCCCCATCCCCTTTGTAACGCCTACGAAACCTACCTATGCCACTTTACCTTTTATTGGCATACAACCCGCTCTTATGGACGATCAGGGCAAGGAGCTTAAGGGCAATCAGGTAGAAGGACGTCTCTGCATCAAATTCCCATGGCCGGGTATGGCAAGGACCATATGGGGCAACCATGATAGATACAAGGACACCTATTTCTCTGCCTACCCCAATAAATATTTCTCTGGAGACGGAGCTCTCAGGGACGAGGTGGGATACTACAGAATTACAGGGCGTGTAGACGATGTGATCATTGTTTCTGGACACAACTTAGGTACCGCACCTATAGAAGATGCCATAAACGAGCACCCAGCCGTGGCAGAATCGGCCATCGTGGGCTTCCCGCATGACATTAAAGGAAATGCTCTGTACGGTTACGTCATCTTAAAGGAAACTGGGGAATCACGTAAACACGATAATTTACGGAAAGAAATCAACCAGATCATTACAGAACATATTGGCCCCATAGCCAAACTAGACAAAATACAGTTTACTTCTGGCCTACCAAAGACACGTTCCGGCAAGATCATGAGACGCATACTGCGCAAAATAGCTAGTAGGGACATGAACAACCTGGGCGACACCAGTACACTTTTAAATCCCGAAGTAGTAGAGGATATCAAAGATAACGTCCTCTAACTATTTGGATGGGCATTGCCACTTTATGGATAACATAAAGTGGCCGTGCTTTCCGCTATATCTTTTTTATGTGCAACTACCTATACCCCATTTACTCAGCCCCAATTACATAAAAAAGGATGCCGCTTCTATCACTAATGCAGAACCAAAAAAAACCGATACAGCTAACAACCCTGGCCCTTCCCTGATTACAAAAAATATAAAATCTATAATATGCCAGCGTTATGCCCTAAAATTGCTTTGTATTAGTCCAAGTTTAAATATAACTCCTGCACAAAAGGCCTTTTCCCTAAACCTACCTCCTATTCGCTTCCTTGAATCCCTTGGGCCATTCCTATAATACCCCTAAAAAACCTATTCCTAAAATTCTTTTCCCACAATATGTACTTATTTGATATGTAACACAATAGTGTTAACTTCGGTTTTAAATCCTCCCTTTCATAAATTATGGACAAAAACTATTGCCATGACAATCCATATAGAAACAGACCAATATTTAATTAGGGATTTGGAAGAGTTTGATGCCCCTGGAATGTACGACTTGGATTCGGATCCACAAGTCCATAAGTTTTTGGGAAATAGGCCTATTAAAACAATTGCCGAAGCGGAACAAACTATTGCCCTAATTAGAAAACAATATCGTGATAACGGTATAGGCAGATGGGCTATAATCCACAAATCAACAAATGATTTCGTGGGCTGGACAGGCCTAAAATACGAACAACAATTAAGGAAAGGTTTTAATTATTGTGACCTAGGATACCGATTGAGAAGAAAATATTGGGGAAAAGGTATAGCCACAGAAACAGCAAATGAGTGCCTTATTTACGGATTCAGTCGGTTAGGTATAAAACAAATTTGCGCAGCGGCCCACATAGACCACCATGCGTCCAATAAAATACTCAGTAAAATTGGATTAAAATTAACCGAAACTTTTATGTTTGATGGTGAACTACATAATTGGTACTCCCTCCAAAAATCGGAATGGGCAGGCTTATAGCCAATACCAAACCAAAGCTTAGTCATTATTTCTTTCCATTTGTTTATTCAGTATTTCCACGGCCAGTCATATTAAAGATCTATGACTTTGTGGTATGGTTCCATTCTATAGCACCGGCATTACCAACTAAACTAAAAAATTGGGGGGATGGGGGAACATTATTCTTTGTAGCCTTGTTTGCCAAATCCTGTATAGACCGTTTCGCTAAAAATATTAAGCCAATTTGGCCTTGTTCAATTTAGTGGAGAAAGACAATT
>NZ_RQPJ01000023.1 GCF_003957295.1 Arenibacter aquaticus | reverse complement strand
TACCCACTGCATCCGTAACCAATACCTTGTCGTTACCTCCACTTAGTATATTTTCTGTCTGAACCGCATCGTCGGCCAATTTTGCATTAGTAACTGCATTATCCGCAATTTCCAAAGTAACATCCCCCAACAAGGCGTTTATGTCGCCACCAACATCTATTGTAGTAGAAGTAATATTTCCATCACCGGCAAGACTACTTAAGTCGGCATTAAAGCTTCCCCCATTCTCTAGGGTAAGTGTCAATTCATTATTAACCGGATTAAAGCTAAAGACCTGAAGTTGCTGACTGTCTGTTGATGTCAGCTCCCAAGAATCGCCATCCCAGAAATAGATAGTACCTGTATCTGTATTTACATATACGTCTCCAACATCGGCCCCAGTGGGCGTAGTTGCTCCGGGCGCAGTAACAAGTGTGCCACTTAGCACCTCGCAATTACATTGGTCTTCTAAATTTACCGTGGTCTGCGCCATGGCAAATCCGGAAATTAGAAACATGATTAATAAAATTGCCTTCTTCATGATAAATACTTTACTTAAGTTGGTCTTCGTTGGGTTGGTAATTTGCCAGTAATTAGATAAAACCGTTGTCATTTAGCAAAACCGATTTATAACACCCTACAAAATTAGCAGTATGACTGGCTGCGGGAAATAAATGTTGTGTAACCCTATATTTGTACTGTCTATACACCGATAGTTGAGGTTATGATTAAAAAAAAACAGTGATTTATTACTATTTCACTCATCGATCATCCCAATAACAGTAACAGCTATCGAACAAAATGATCTAAAAACAAATGTTTGATTTTGAATTATCTAGGATGAAAAATTTCTAATTTTTCTTTACCCTATACGTAATTCTTCTGTTGGTAAGAACTGTTTTCACCTTCACCCTTAGCAATGCTGAAGATGAGGCCGTATAAGTACAACTTGACCCAGATTTTGAAGCAAGCAGACGGTACCGATACCCCTGCATATCCACCTCCACAGAATTCACTGTAAGGGTGGTTGTCTGTGCACCCGCGTAATCAACCCCGTTGGCAATGCTATTATAAACAACACCACCATCTGTACTAAGCTGCCATTGGTAGGTATCAGCATTGGCAACTGAGGCAGTGAATGTAGCATTATCCCCTACAAAAACAGTGTTGTCTGGACCTATTGTTGCGTTGGAAGGAATATCTTCTGTAACAGTGATAGGGGTTCTAGTTGCGCTTAGGCAGGCTGTAATCGTATTTCTTGCTTCAGCAAAGTAGGTTCCTGGGCCACTAGGTGTATAGGTTAGGCTCCCTGCCAATAACAAACTGCCACCAGATGCGGCGTCATACCAGTCTACGGTTTGTGCCGCTCCTACGGTGGCATTAATTTCAGCAACTGGATTTCCAGAACAATAGGCCTTATTTCCACCACTGTTAGGTGCGTTTACTGTAGGACAAGAACAATCTGGTGCTGTTACCGGTAGAGTTTCTTCACATCCATTAATGTCAGTCACTGTAAGGGTTATATCAGTTCCTGAAGGAACATTGGCAATACTCCAATTGTTACCGGAGGTGTTGGTTACTGTACCCGCTGTACTGGTAACCGTCCCCATACTTACTTCCACTTGTAGGGAATATGCAGTTAAAAACAAATTACAAGTTGGGGATGCTGTAACAGTGATGTTTGGCTTGGGATTTACGGTAAGAGTAACCACGTCTGAGGTCTCTTGTGAACATATATAGCCTGAATTGGAGACAATTACCCGGTATTGATTGCCGTTATCTGAGTTTTGGGCATTAGATATACTCAATTGATCCGTGTTAGAACCATTGTGGATTCCTGAATCTGAGAGATTTTCCCATATTGACCCATTATATAATTGCCATTGATAAGTATCTACGTTGGATGCCACTATCGTAAAAGAGGTATCACTGTCCTCGCAAATACTTTCATCTGTGGGTTGTGTATTAATTGTGGGGGCTACCTCTGCCTCCCTATAGTCCGGAGTCCCATTTGTGTCACCATCTGCCGGACTTGTATAAGTTGCTGCGGTAACAACACCGTTGTTAGCTACTGCTGGGGGGCTTCCAGTTCCGTAATGCCCATTGGCATCTGCGTCAGCGGTTGCATTGGCATAGGCTTCGTTAGCATCATTACAACCATCATTGTCACTATCTTCGTCCAAATAATCTACCAAGTCTGCACTGTCTGTATTTATAATGGTATAATTAATTACCCCACTTTCAGAGGATGTTTCAACCGCATTGGACAATCCATTTAAACCATAAGGTCCGGAAAGCACCCCATTGGTATGGCTTAGGCCATGACCGGCTTCAACAGCGTCATAGATACCATCATTATCGGAGTCCAGATCTAGGTGATTGGCAATGCCATCGGAATCTGAATCACAACTTGCTGCGGAAAAATCGCCAAAGAAAAACACCTTTCCATCCGGACCATCGGAGCTGGCTCCTGGAAAAGTCATTCTTAACGCACTTACCTTGCTGCCCAAAGGGGCAATGTCATCAATTGGAAACAAAGCAACGAACATTCCTCCGGACTGATAGTTATTTACCTTGTGACCTGTATCCACATAATCAGAAAGGTTTACTGAAATGTTACCCAAAATAGCCCCTTCTGCATCTAGAGCCTCAACGTAATAAGGGTTATTTCCGTTTCTTTCGGTGATAATCAAGGTAACATCTCCTGTAGAAATAATGGGAGAATTATAAGATAAAGTATAGTGATCTGCCGTATAATCAGAATTGTCCATTGCATGATAATAATTTAAATCCCTACTTTGGAAACTAGGTATTATCTGATCGGAAAAATTAGGATTATTATAGTAGTCAAAGGACTTTACGGTATGATCCGATAGATACACCCGCCCATTGGCATTGATATTGTTATAACTTGCACTATAGGCATCCGGTGCTATTAAATCCCCAAACGTCCTGCCTTTAAGGGTAATCTCCTCCAAAATATGGCTTCCGGTAATGTTGTTGGGATCGGCACTAGAAATATTCAGGGAAAAATCAGTGGTGGAATATGACCCATCATGACCACTGTCGACCACTTCACATTCTTCCGTATCCGGAATACCATCATTATCATCATCCAAATCGGACTGATCAGGGATGGCGTCCCCATCGTTATCCGGTGCACATCTATAATTGGAGTACGATTTTGTAGCCTCTATAAAACTAACATTTTCAGTACCACTACCATCACCTCTTTTTAAACGAATGTAAAGCCAATTGATTGGTGAAATAAAAGTATAATCAAGTTGTGCATTGTTCCCTACGGAAACCCATGGACCGGTAGCACTTGAAGACACCCAGATATCCAAATCATCACCATCTTCACCGTATACCGTAACACTATCCCCACTATTTATGTTTTCCCCCATTTCCAGTACCAGTTCATCACCGTTGCTGTTGAATTGGGCTGTAGTGGAGTTGTTGTTTCCCAATGCATTGTTCTGGTTGCCCACACTATTGTCTACAATTACTGCGTTAGCGTAAACGGGGCCATAGGTAGTATATTCTTCATTGGTCTCGCCTGCTGGACAGCTGATAGCATCTTGAATAATAACTTGATAATCTTCTATTTCCCCATCACTGGCAGTTGAGTTTCCAGAAGCTAGGCCGGTATCTGATGAGTATCGAAATCGAGCATAAGAAACCCCTGGGCTAGCGGTAACCGGAATGGAAACATTCAAAGTAATGGCCCCTCCCGAAGGCATTAAATCTGTAGCAATCTGCTCACCGGAGTCCTCAAAATCCCCATCTCTATTAAAATCGATCCAAGCGTTGAGCACTCCTGAACCATTCGTAGCTATATCTATTGTCTTCACCTGCCCAAGACTTAATAACTGGCCGCTAAAATCTTGGGATCCACTCGTTACACCATCTTCGTCATCCCCATTATCATCATCACTGGTTCCTGTACTAAAATTGACAAATGGATCTTCACTATCTGGGGGAATAGCACCTAAATAAAGTGAAACCCCTGTGCCTACCAATACTGGCAGTCGGTGAGATGCATACCCGTATGAGGAAGGTGCATCTCCACTATCATCCCTAACCCCAAGGTTCCCCATAATGGATTCCACATCACCGGTACTTCCCAATTGAGCTGCAGGTGTTAAGGCTCCAGTATCTGTATTTACTATAAAAATGGTCCTTCCCAGTCCCACATCGTCCTCATCTTCAATATAGTTTGTTCCGTCACTTGCATAGGTAATTCCCTCACCGTCTATACCCAAGGAGGTAGAAAAGGCATATGTGGTAACCCCAGTGGTTATATCTACTGTATAATAATCTACATTACCATCGTTCTGAATATAAAATTCTGCTGTATCGGGATTCCACGAAATACCATCTGCAGAAGTCCTATCGCCAGATAGTATTACTGGGTAACCGGCGTAGGGTGACCAAGCCGGTAGTGATCCACTGGCATTTGGATTGATCGCCATTATACGATCGGCACCACCACTGGTTCCATTGTTATAAACAATTACAAGTACTTCTTCTCCAGTGCTGTTATTGATCCAAAATTCTGCACCTTCCACATGTCCGGGTACAATATCTGCTTTTACCAAGGTTGCAATTCCTGTTAATGGATCAATGGAGTACATATGCGAACTTGAGGTGGGTTCGCCTCCTTCAAATACATATACTTGTTCGTTGGATGACCTATAGCCACCACCTTCCCCTGAAAAAGTTATAGGGGATCCTCCGTAGGTTATATTGATTACATTTGGAGAAGGCAAGGGTGTAGCTGTCGGATCTGGCGCTACGGAATACAACTCCGACCTATTATCCGCCATATAGTAAATAAAGGGAAGTCCCCTATTTGGGTTGGGTACTACTGTGGGCAAGGGCGTTAGTGGAGGTGGTGTAAAGTCGGCCACAATGGTCAAAACCGGTGATCTAGACGAATCACCGTTATAAGCCTCTGCCGTACGCTCCCCCGAGCCATTGATTATAAAAGCCATGGCACTACCACTACTCCACCCTCCTCTATTTACAATTTCTTGGACAATAGATGTTATATCAGGTGTTTGTTGATTAGCGCCGGCCTGTCCAACGGAATTCCACGTAGGAATATTACTCCAGGTCACAGACGCTGTTGTTAATGTCCTGGCTGAAATATTATAATTGGAACTGGCAAAAATATTGGCATTATCCGAATCCTCACCTCTAATAGTAACCGAAGTACTGCCACTATTGGTCTCATCGGTAGTAAATTGAATACTGGCACTTAGAATAGTGGTTCCTTGGGGTATGTTTATATTTTGAAAACGTATCCCCACCAACTGATTGGTACCCCCGTCCATGGTCAATTCCAAATCAGAACTACCCAGATCCATACTTCCATTTGAAAGCTGTTCTTCTGCGTCATCGTTCCCTTGAGACACTTGTGAGGTAATGGTAGTCTGGGCCGAGGCCATTCCAACAAGGAACACCAACAAACCAAAGAGAATTTTATTTAAGGCAGCAAACTGCATTCTATTTTTTTATACAATTAGTTTAAGATAGTTGCATAAGAAAATACAGGAAGGCAGCTACCAGACTACAAAGCTATAAGACTATGGGAATGAGGAAAATAATTGTTGTATAGGGCTGTAATAACACTGTATAGCCTATAAAATATGAAGTTTACTGGTTCTATTCATTCAACTAAAACAAATAATCATACTGTTAGTATAAGATTGCAAAATAAAAAGGAGCTATTTCAATCAATTTTTCTTTACCCTATACGTAATTCTTCTATTGGTAATTACAGTATAACCTTTTATTATGCTTTGCGGGGAAAACTCTGATGTGGAATTCGATATAGTAGCGGTTGAAGTGAGAAAGTCCCCTATTTTAACACCTGCTGGAAGGGGTATGCTAAATTTGAACCTATTGGTATTATCCGTGTTACCATCAAGGTCCGTATAGTTTGATGTTCCGCTTGCAATGTCGGATCCACTACCTTCTACTACCGTTCCCAAATAGGTCTGGCCTTCTCCATAATCGGCACTAAATCCAAACTGATTATCCCCGGCTGTGGCACTTCCCTCATTTACGTCTGTTAAAAATAACTCTATTATTGCCCCAGGTCTGGACCATCCTTCTACCACTAGGTTGGTTCCTGCTGCAAAAGCTGCCTCTATAATTGGAAAATTCAACAATCCATTAGGGCCATTATCGCCATCTCCCGAATCGTTCAGGGTCACTCCATCTTGTCCCAAGTCGATTCCAAGCGCAGGACCAGCAGTACCATTCGCATAAAAGGAATTTTGAGAGATTAAATTTCCAGAACTATTGTTTACAATTTCAAGTCCCGAACCTGCATTGCCATGAATTATATTTCCTGTGATTGAAGCATCATCATTACCCAAAATAATTCCTGCAAGACAGTCGCCTCCCATAAAACCAGAAGTAGTTATAGTATTCTGATCTATAGTTATTGGCGAGGATATATTTTCCGCATCAATCCCAAACCCTCCTGAATTATCAATGAGGTTAGTCTCAATTACTATACCCACCCCATCCTTAAGCTCTATGGAAGGTTTGCATTCATCGCTTCCATTGTTCGTAAAATGATTGTTGGTTATTGTTGTGGATGTGCCTCCGTCAATAAGAATTGCTGCTTCTTCGGCGCCACTCAGATAGTTACGCGCTATAGTTGCCTCACCGTCTTTTATTTCGACCGCGTATTCCAAATCCCCTGCTTTTGCGCCTAAAACATTTACGCCCAAGAGATTTTCATATAGAAATGCCGTACCCGAATTCACTTGAACGGTCGACTTATCATCCGTATATATTGCCAAGTTGCGAAGGGTAGCACTATTTCCTTCCAATCTAAACAGTTCCTTGGAATCTCCACGTACTTGGATTTCAGGCAGTTCATATGTTGGGAGAGGCGTTGCCGAAACCCCCACATTGGTCCCCCCATCTCCTATGGTTCCAGAATTGGTATCCCCTGAATACGCTGTTTGGGTCCTACCATCAATTATAGTGTTAGTCCCTGTTATTGTTGATAATTGGTATGCATCCGTAATATTAATGTCAAAATATCCCCCTGCAAAATTAGCATCAGCGGTTCTCCCTAATACATCGGACGTAGGAGGTATCATAAAAATGGACGTATCCTCCCCTGCAGCTGGATCAAAAATGGAATTGGCCTCAATATCCAATCCTGTTTCATTTAGATTATTGGAGTTGACAATAAACTGTTCTAGTGAACCCTGTCCATACTCATTGGTGTTTACTACAGTATTAAAATTAAAACCAAAATCTATCCCTACAACCCCGTCACTTGCCACGGACACTGTAGATACACTCTGTGCATTATTTATTACCCCTAGGGATACATCCTGTTTTGCAGCCGGATCGGCTCCTCCAATTTCATCTGTCACCTCTACCAATGACAATGCGCCCCCATATTTTCTAAACGTTTGAATAGGATAGCAAACAGAGCAATTGAGCCCCCCCCTATTGGAGCGTACCGTTGAACTTACTGCTTTTACCAAATAATCTCCATCTGCCATCCCCCCAAAGGAATAATAACCATTAATGTCCGTAGTTTTTCTTTGCATAAAATTGCCAGAGGTGTCAAACAATTCAACTATGGCTCCAGAAATACCTTGGGCGCCTGAAACGTCCTTATTTCTTCCGTATCCTCCGGGATAATTTACATCTTCAAATACAGTTCCCGCTATTAGGTTACTAGGAACCTTAAGTACCACGGCCGCTGAAATAACGAAATCTTGACCTACATCTACATTGGCCGTTACTTGGGTATCAGCAGGCGAAATATAACTTGCAATATCGTAGGTATCCAAATCCACACCATAAGTAGTCGTGGTGTTATAAATTGGGACTACCGTATTATCATACATACTGGAATTGTAGGCATTGTTCCCTGGTTGCCCCCCATCTTGCGAAAGCACATAGGTATTGCCTGCCTGGTTGGTTATAGAAAGTTCTTCTGGATTACTAGAACCAGAACTTGAACCATCCAAGTTGGGATCTCCTTCCCATGACATAAAAGTAGCCTTGGCCCCAGAACCAGCAATAGCATAAAAAGAATCTAAGGTAAAGGAGGTTCCGGCATTACTAAGACCATCAAAACCTTGATATAAATTAATATTTACCGCCGGTAACGAAGTATCCTCATAAAAAACAATTAAAGTCCATCCTCCGAGTACCGTAGCAGTGGAACAATAATTCCCCGTATTATCTATATCCAAATCACTAAAGTCATATGTATTGGTAGATGGGTTTGGAATGCCCCGAATAATATCGGTAACGTCACTCACATATCCATAAAAGTTTCTATTACTGGAAAGACTTGTCTGATATAGATAATTGGCCGAAACGTTTTGGCCTTCAAATGTTACATCTTGGTCCCGTACCGTATTGGAATGCGCCCAATACAAATAAGCCCTCTCTATAGTGGCCGTTGCCGGGATTGTTGAGATCAAGGTATTTGAAGATGAATTTGTAATGGCGCATGCATTTCCGCTATTACTTTGGGTTCTTAGGGATCCACCGGTGGTAGAATAATCATAGTATCCATCAAATTCTTGAAAAAGTGTAAGGGGATCGTTGGCCAAAATTTGTGTATTTATGGTTCCCGTCCCGGTATCCGAATAATTAATAGTCCCGTATGAAGCGGTAGCCCCAGTAAATCTGATTGTAAATTCTTCGGCATTCTCCGGCACCCCATCATTGGCAATAGGCACGGATATAGTCTGTATATTGCCCAATTCCCCTGTAAAAGTCAAAGCTCCGGAGGTTGCAGTATAGTCGCTACCGGCCAATGCTGTCCCATCCACGGTTTCAAAATCTACGGTAAAAGGAACATGAACATAACTAAATAAAAAATTGTACCCGTGATTTGCTCTGGTCTGCCTTACCGTAAAAACCGCATTCCCCACATCTTCATCAAAAGAGATATCATCTATTATAATTTTCGGACCCTCAGGGTAACAACTTACTGATGCTTGCCAACCTTCTCCATTGTTGGAACCATTGGATGTGAACCGAAATGTTAAACAGCCCGAGCTGTGTGAAGATTCAATTATATCCGGAATATTATTGTTATCGTATTGTCCTATTAATGTGCCTCCAGTTGTTGTGCCATCGTAAACCCTAAGAAGATCCCCACTTGGCACATCAAACCCAATAAAATCAAGACTGATGTAATTATTGGAGGTATCTGGACAAATGGTATATACCACATCTTCATTACTACTATAATTTCCTATCCCTCCCGGATCCAAAAAAGTGTTGCTACATGTGGTTTCCGTAACCCCATCTGTCATAATGATGGCATCGTCATCAATTATAGTTCCATTAGCGGTATCTGAGATATCAACAGTAGCATCTGAAACAGTAGTAAATTGAACTCTAAAATCTTCTGGATTCTCAAAAACAGTATCGTCCAAAATTGGCACAGAAATGGTTTCCGTATCACCGGCTGTACCGTTAAAGACTAGAACTCCGGATTGTGCAGTATAATCACTGCCTGTTAGGGCTGTATCATCAATGGTTTCATAATTTATTGTAAACGGTCCAACAGCATTAGCTCCTGTGTGGGTAACCGTAAAAACAGCAGTACCATTATCTTCATTTACCGTAACATCATTTATTACCATTACAGGAGTTACCGTTGCAGAAATTTGAAAATTGTCAATATAAACATAAGAATCCCCCTCCCAATCATTACTTCCCCAACCACTTGAACCAATAAACCTTACGGTTGTATTTGCCGAAGCGTAAGATGTAATATCCAGGCTAAAAGATCCCGACAAACTTCCTGTTAATGTACCTACTGTGGTATAATTAACGCCATCAGAAGATACTTGTATATCTAGCCCCTCATAGCTCCACCACCGATTTTCCAGACCCGATGTCCACCAATCAAATGTCAGAGTTGCCGAACCTGCGCCATTAATATTTGCCGACCTCTTAATTCTTTCGTCATTGCTATCGATTTTGTTGAACCGAAGTCTACCTCCGGTTATCCTAATTCGTCCTTTATTAGGTTTATTATCATCATTGGATTCTATCCAATTAGTAGAAAAATTGGAATTCCCATCATTTTCGGAATATGATTTATTATTATTAAATTCATCACGATAGGTATCCTGTCCCATTAGGACAGACATAGAAAAAAATACTACTATAAAGCATATGCCCGAAAAGGAAGCCTTTATATTAGTTATATTTTTAGAAGCTTTCTGCAATCCCCTCATGGAATTATGGTTGAATATTATTGGATTTGGAAGCTATTCTTATTTAATAATGACCAAATCGATAAAAATTTCTCCTAAATTAAAACACCCTGCCGCCCTATACCAATATATGTTGTGAAGGAGCTTAAAATAATGGTTTACACCTAACAAGCTGTTGTTTGAGTAAAAGGTATCAGGATAAAATAACCGAATACATTTGATAAGTGGCTTATAAGCCCCAATAGAATTCAAGTAAACAACATACCAACAGGCCAGAATTTTATAGAGTTCTAATCTAATTTGCTCCATATGCAGGTGATTTTTGAAAATCATAATTTATCACATGAAGTCAGCTTACATGTCAACCCTATAGGTTATTCTTTTGTTTGTAATAACAGTTCCTACCTTAACCGTTAATAATGCAGAAGAAGAAGTTGTTGATGGGCAACTAGATCCCGACTTTGAGGCTAAAACCCGAAATCTGTAGCCGTTTTTATCAGCACCCGCCGACAATACCGTTAAGGCGGTGGACTGTGTACCTGCATACTCTACACCGTCAGAAATATTGTTAAAGACCGTGCCCCCATCCGTACTTAACTGCCATTGGTAGGTATCGGCATTGGTGGTAGTAACAGTGAAAATGGCATTCCCCCCTGTAAAAATGGACTGGTCAGGTCCTATGGTAGCTGTAGAAGGGGTGTCTTCCGTAACCGATATAGCGGTCCTTGCCCCACTAAGACAATTTGTTGTGGTATTTCGTGCTTCGGCATAATAAGTACCTGGTCCACTGGGCGTATAAGTTGTATTGCCCAACAATAATAAGGTTCCCCCACTGGGCGCATCGTACCAGTCTACCGTCTCCCCGAATCCCACGGTTGCAGATATATTTGGAACACTGTCTCCAGTACAATAAGATTCATTCCCTCCACTACTAGGTGCGCTCACTACCGGACAACTACAGTTAGGAGCTGTAACCGGAAGGTCTTCGCTACAACCATTGGCGCCGATTACCGTAACTACTATATCCGTTCCAGAGGGTACCTCGGTCACTTCCCACACATTTCCAGAAGTATTGGTCACCGTACCGTCTGTACTTGTTACCGAGCCTGAACTAACCGTTACTTCCAATTCGTATGTTGTTGGAGAAAAAAGCCTAAAAACACATCTTGGAGAACTACTTACCGTGATAGTAGGACGTGGCATCAAGGTAAGCTGAACAGCCGTTCTGAATAAACTTCTTCTACTAGAGTCGGAATCATCAACACTTTCCGCATAATAGGTAACTGTTCCTACGGCATTAAGGGTTGGGGATACCGAAGACCCTCCACTGCTGGCAGTATACCATTCTACGTGCGCCCCAGAAGGAGGAGTTGCCGATGCTGTTAAGGTCTGAATAGGGCTTTCGGCACATTCGGTTATGTCCCCATCACTGGTTGGAGGCGGCAAGGCACCTTCTATTTCATCAAAAGAATATTCATAATTACCATTACCCTTACATGAAGAGAACTCCCTTGTTCCTAAATAAATTCTTTGGGAATTATTACAATTCTTATCCGTATCAATTACCCCACCATTATTATAAATAATAGCATCTTCAGGTAAATGCAGATCCGCATTTTGGACCCAGGTAAGAACTCCGTCACTTTGAACGGCCACGAGCATTATATTAACGATAAAATCCCCATTATTAGGTAAAGAAAGAGTATCTGTACCGCCAGATTCATCCCCTATGATAAGTTTATCTATGGTATAGGAAGTTATGTCCACATTAAGGGTTACCGTATTGCCACTACCAATTGTTACCGTACCAACATTACTGTTTTGTCCCGGGTAGGAAGAAGCGTTGACCCATAATACACCATTGTATATTTGCCATGCACTGGCGCTATTCCAATTGCCGGTTGACTTAGACCTATAATCTCCCGTAACCTGGGAAAATACCGGAAGGCTAAGAACCACAAATAATATGGTAAGTATAAAACCCTTCAATTTCCAATTCATACACAAGGATACAATTGACATATATTTTTAGTGCCTAAGGCCATTTAAACCACATAAGAGCAAAGGGCCAGGTTCTTCCCTCTTCACTTGGAAAAGTAAGTTTCTTCCGCCAATTGGTGAAAATATCAAATAGGTTCGGCTCTCCAAATAATATGTTGTGAACTACGGCCATACTGTGGTATAGGCAGACATGTAAGGCATTAAGTATGGGAACAGGGCTTATAACAAAGTCCTATTTTTAGAGAGAATAACCTTATACAGCCAAAACAAATTGGCAACAAGTATAGTATAAAAATAAAATGCAGCCATGGTCATGGCTGCATTTTTAATATTTTTTAAACAGGAGTTTTTATTCCAAAATCAAGAATTCTGACCTTCGGTTTAGTTGGTGTTGGGCCTTTGTACACTTAACACCGTTAACACAATTGTTAACCAAACGGGTTTCACCAAATCCTTCTCCCTGTAATCGTTCCTTTGCAATTCCTTTGGAAATCATATAAGATACGGTAGATTCAGCTCTTTTTTGGGACAACCATAGATTATAGGCGTCATTTCCTTGACTATCGGTATGGGAAGTAACCTTTAACTTTAGACTAGGATATTTTTCCATAGCGGCAATTACCTTTTGAATTTCTATTTCCGCATCGGGCCGTACATTGTACTTATCAAAATCGAAATAAATTGTACTCAATTGTAATAGTTTGGCCAAATCATCCCCGTATCCAGCCGTCACCATATCCCTCTCCAGATAAAAATCAATTATGCGGGGTTTACTATCGGATATACTCAAGTATTCCTCGGATGGCACGTAGCCCTGCATGGAAGCTCTCACAAAATTCCCCTGATTACAGTCGATCTCAATACTGTACTGACCGTTGGAGTTAGATATAGCAGACACCAATTCCTCGTTTTTCTCATCAATAACCTTTACCGTTGCCCCAACCAAGACCTCATTGGAAATCTTGTCCCTTACTGTTCCCGTAATAGGCTTAATACAATCGAACTCTAGTTTTTTGGTCTCCACAAAACTGTATATATCATCATCTCCTAATCCGTCATTTCTGTTGGATGCAAAATAACCATTTCGTGTTTCTTCGTTAATGATAAAGGTAAAATCGTCCAAATTACTATTTACAGGCTCCCCTACGTTTAGTACGGACCCTATGTATTGGTTCTGAGAAATTTTAGTGGCAAAAACATCCAATCCGCCCAAGCCAGGATGACCATCAGAGGAAAAATATAATATGTTTTCACTGCTTACAAAAGGAAAGGTTTCCCGCGCTTCGGTATTTATATTATTTCCCAAATTTACAGGAGTACCATAGGTACCGTCACTATTGATGGCCACCTTAAATATATCCGATTGCCCTAAGGATCCTGGCATATCCGATGCAAAATATAGCAATTTTTCATCCGGACTCAATGCAGGATGCGCTATGGAATATGATTCGCTATTAAATGGCAGTTCTTCTATTTGGCTCCATACCCCATTTTCTTTGACCGCTTTAAATATTTTTAGGCGGACCACTCCTTTTTTATCCTTTACCGTTTTACCGTCAAATAAATTGTTCCTAGTAAAATATACGGTATTACCATCTTTGGTAAATACTGTAGTGGATTCGTGTAGACGTGTATTGATATCCCCTCCAAATTTAACCACTTTGTTTAGGGAACTACTGTCTACATTAACCTTATAGAGGTCTAAAAAGTCCTTGGAATTCCAAGTATGCCTATACCTTGCCAAATTACCGGTATCCCTATCCGAGGAAAATATCAACCCTTGTTTATAGAAAGTTGGAGCAAAATCGGAATACCTGGAATTGTATTCAAAAGTGCCTACTTTGTATCTACCGGAATTGTTTGCTATTTCTGCCAAATAGTCTCTTTCCATGGCATAAAGGTTGGCCCTAACATCAGCAGATGTCATTTGGGAAAATTGTGTCATAGCCTCTTTAGACAAATCATATTGGCCTAAAGACCTCAAGGTCTGAGCGTATCTAAAATAGTACTCCGGCCCTATTCCTTCATCATATTCATCCAAGAGTCTTTTATAGATCTTGGAAGCTTCCTTATAATCGGCATTAAAATAATATGAGTTTCCCAATTTCATTAATAAATCTGCAGAGGTATACCCCTTGTCCAAGACTCGTTTATAAATGTCTATGGCCGGACTAAATGAATAGTCCCTATATTTTTCGTCCGCTTTATTTATCAATCTATCCTGAGCAAAAAGTAAATTGCCGGAGACAGATAATAACACCGTCAGCAAAAATAATTTTCTTATCATTTTATATTATTTAAAAGAAACGGGGCGATACCATCCTTTGGAAAGCTCTCACTAGTTCAAATCGCAAAAACACTTCAAAAGACCCGTCATTAAACTGTGTTCCTCCCAATTCTGTTGTTTCCCGGTCATAGGCCAGTCCAATCATCAACTGATCGCTAATTTGAAAACCAAGCATACCACTTAATGCTGCATCCCACCTATAGGCTGCTCCAAAACTAAACATATCATTAAATAGGAAACTAGCAGATAGATCAATCTGCAATGGAGCACCACCCACTACTTTGGTCAAGACCGCGGGTTTAAACTTAAAATTGTTGTTTAGATCGAACACGTATCCCGTGATCAGATAAAAATTCATTCGCTCCTTAGAAAGGAACTGTACAGAATTTGAATCGCGCTGGGAATTATCAAAATATTCGGTTTCCACCATATTAGGGGCAGACAGACCTGCATAAAACTTATTTGTATGATAGTACACGCCCACTCCAAAATTGGGTGAAAACTTATTGTCTATATTCTCTCCCTGAATATTCTCGGAATCAAAGTTATTTAATCCATTAAAATCCAGGCTTAACATATTGCCGCCCAATTTTAATCCGAACGATAGTTTTCCTTCCAAGGAAACATCCACGGTATAGGACAGTACCGCATCCAATTGGGTTTCCTGCACCACTCCATCACCTATATTGTCATTAATAATAGAAATGCCATATCCCAATCTGCTATTCCTTATTGGTGAATGCAGGTTTAAGGTCTGGGTTTTAGGTGCTCCTTCCAGACCTACCCACTGCGACCTATAAAGGCCTGCAATACTCAGCTGCCCCCTTGAACCTGCATATGCAGGGTTGACACTCATAGTATTGTACATATACTGGGTATACTGTGCATCTTGTTGCGCATATACTTCAGTACAGACGGATAACACTATTAAAACGGTAACGAGGAGACTCTTTTTATATATCATCTACTAAAACAAATTTTATTTACTGATATAAATATAACCACTATCTGTAATATTCTGCTGATTATTTTCATATTGGAATATATAATAATAGACTCCTGCAGGTAAATAGTCACTTCCTGTTATAGTTGACCTTGCCTTAGACCTACCATCAAATACGTTATTCTGATTGTTGTATCCATTACCTTCGTATACGGAAACTCCCCATCGATTATAAATTTTTATGCTATTATTATTGGCATTTCTAACCCCTCTAATAAAAAGGAAATCATTTTTCCCATCACCGTTTGGTGTTACCAATTGATTTACCTCTATTTTTTCATCCTCATCTGTCTCTTCTACCGAAACTGTTACCGTTGCCGTATCACAATTGTCCGTATTAGCAGCTTCACAAATGGTATAACTAATGGTATAGCTGCCCTCCTCGGTATTGGGGGCCACACTTACACTACCATCATCATTAATGGTCAACACATCTGTAGGTGTGGAAGTCAAAATCACATCCGTTGCCGATACAATTTCCCCATTTAGTGTATCATTCAACAATACATTGCTATCAGGAATGATTCCTCCAAAATCACCATCAATAGGTGTTCCACTATAATCGTCTTCCACCGCATCTATGATATTCTCCATGCCTGGACCTACCACTACAGTTACCGTTGCCGTATCACAGTTATCCGTATTGGCAGCTTCACAAATGGTATAACTTACAGTATAAGTGCCCTCCTCGCTACCGGGAGTCACCGTAACACTGCCATCCTCATTAATGGTCAACACATCTGTAGGGGTGGAGGTCAATATCACATCCGTTGCCGATACTGTTTCCCCATTTAGTGTATCATTCAACAATACATTGCTATCAGGAATGATTCCTCCAAAATCACCGTCAATAGGTGTTCCACTATAATCGTCTTCCACCGCATCTATGATATTCTCCATGCCTGGACCTACCACTACAGTTACCGTTGCCGTATCACAATTGTCCGTATTGGCAGCTTCACAAATGGTATAACTTACAGTATAAGTGCCCTCCTCGCTACCGGGAGTCACCGTAACACTGCCATCCCCATTAATGGTCAACACATCTGTAGGGGTGGAAGTCAATATCACATCCGTTGCCGATACTGTTTCCCCATTTAAGGTATCGTTCAATAGTACATTGCTATCTGGAATTGTTCCGCCAACATCACCGGCTATGGGTGTTCCACTATAATCGTCTTCCACGGCATCTATGATATTCTCCATGCCTGGACCTACCACTACGGTTACCGTCGCCGTATCACAGTTGTCCGGATTGGCAACCTCACAAATGGTATAACTTACAGTATAAGTGCCCTCCTCGCTACCGGGAGTCACCGTTACACTGCCATCCTCATTAATGGTCAACACATCTGTAGGGGTGGAAGTCAAGATCACATCCGTTGCCGATACTGTTTCCCCATTCAAGGTATCGTTCAATAGTACATTGCTATCTGGAATTGTTCCGCCAACATCACCGGCTATGGGTGTTGCGCTATAGTCATCTTCCACTGCATCAATTGTGTTGGAACCAACTGTTATGGTAACAGTGGCAGAGGCACAAACATTGGGATCTGGATCTACATTACAAACCTGATAAATAATAGTAATAGAAGAGTTTGATTCCGATTCCAATGGTGTATAGGTCAATAATCCCGTCTCTGCATCCATAGATAGTGTTCCTGAAGCATCACCACCAATCCTTGTTAGACTGGTAGTTCCTAAATTATTGGGATCACTATTGGAAAGATAGTCATCGTTTTCTAGAATGTTGATAACTACTTCCGTTAAGGCTTGGGTAGATCCGGAATCGTCCGTTGCCGTAGCAACCAAAGGATTGGGGTCAGTTCCGTTAGGATTTCCATCATTATCACAGTCCAAACTTTCCCAATCTGCAGAAGGGGTCAAAGTAATACTATCTGGATTATAGTCGCAAGGATCCTGGGGATCCGTACCGTCCGTGGTCTCGTCCTCATTGGTAACCCCATCGCCGTCACAGTCCACGGCATTCCAATCTGTGGAAGTAGGCTGGGTTTGGTGTTCGGCCACATAATCACAGCCATCCAAAGGATCCGTACCATCAGTGGTCTCATCTTCATTGGTCACTCCGTCGCCATCGCAATCTGCCGTTAAGTAATCACCGCTCTGAGGCAAGGTTATACTATCTGGATTATAGTCGCAGGGATCCTGGGGATCCGTACCGTCCGTGGTCTCGTCCTCATTGGTAACCCCATCGCCGTCACAGTCCTCGGCATTCCAATCTGTGGAAGTGGGCTGGGTTTGGTGTTCCGCCACATAATCACAGCCATCCAAAGGATCCGTACCATCAGTGGTCTCATCTTCATTGGTCACTCCGTCGCCATCGCAATCTGCCGTTAAGTAATCACCGCTCTGAGGCAAGGTTATACTATCTGGATTATAGTCGCAGGGATCCTGGGGATCCGTACCGTCCGTGGTCTCGTCCTCATTGGTAACCCCATCGCCGTCACAGTCCACGGCATTCCAATCTGTGGAAGTAGGCTGGGTTTGGTGTTCGGCCACATAATCACAACCATCCAAAGGATCCGTACCATCAGTGGTCTCATCTTCATTGGTCACTCCGTCGCCATCACAATCTGCCGTCAAGTAATCACCGCTCTGAGGCAAGGTTATACTATCTGGATTATAGTCGCAGGGATCCTGGGGATCCGTACCGTCCGTGGTCTCGTCCT
>NZ_RQPJ01000022.1 GCF_003957295.1 Arenibacter aquaticus | reverse complement strand
CATTTACCTCTCGGTCCTCTGCGGTTAAGGAGTTTTAGCTGCGCCTCCCTTTTCCTGCTGTAAAAATCCCTTGATTTACTACGCATATAAAAATAGGCCGTTAGGCTTTCTAAGAGGCTTTTTGCTTTTGCCTATTGACTAATGACTGACCACTGCTCACTTTACATTGTTTATTGCTAATTGATATTTATTTAAGGGGCTACGTCATTGCGAGAAGCTTTTGCGACGAAGCAATCTTACCATAAATAAGCAGATTGCCACGCTGCGCCTACCTAGCGGTAGGCTTGCTCGCAATGACGGCATTTATTAAGGTTTGAGCAACTGATTACTGTTCACTTACAACTGTTTACTGATTACTCTTCACTCCAGCTTCTTATCTCTCTTCTCTTTTTTCTTAGCTCATTGAGCTTTTGGCTTTTGCCTAATGACTGACCACTGTTTACTCATTACTGTTTACTGACCACTGATTACTGACCACTGATTACTGCCATCTGTTCACTCCACATTGTTTATTGCTCATTACTAATTGTTCATTGTTCATTGAAAAAGTCGCATTAGTGATTGCAATGGATAGCTCCCAAAAGGGGGACTTGGCATAGGACACTTTTGGGACTAGCAATGGAAAGCACGACCGCTTGGCATATTTAAGGCCAAGGGGGAATGCCCAAAAACAATAAAACCTGAAAATATGTGGGGGTGTGGGGAGGTGATTCTGACAGCTTGTCATATTTTTTGTCATGGCACAATCATTGACCTATTAGAGCCGAGTACTAAAAAGAATTTTCAAAACAGTAAATATATAAACATGAGTAAAATTATTGGAATAGATTTAGGAACAACAAACTCTTGTGTTTCCGTAATGGAAGGTAACGAAGCTGTTGTTATCCCAAATGCAGAAGGTAAGAGAACTACTCCATCTGTCATTGCTTTTGTAGAGGGTGGCGAGATCAAGGTTGGAGATCCTGCCAAGAGACAGGCAGTTACGAATCCAAATAAAACTATTTATTCCATAAAACGATTTATGGGAAATAAGTTTTCCGAATCCAGCAAGGAGGCGGACAGGGTTCCTTATAAAGTAGTGAAGGGAGATAACGATACCCCAAGGGTAGATATTGATGGGCGTTTGTATTCCCCACAGGAATTGTCGGCGATGATACTTCAGAAAATGAAGAAGACTGCCGAGGATTATTTAGGACAGGATGTGAGTAGAGCGGTGATTACCGTTCCTGCCTACTTTAACGATGCACAGCGACAGGCTACCAAGGAGGCCGGTGAGATTGCCGGACTTACAGTAGAAAGAATTATAAACGAGCCTACCGCGGCTTCTTTGGCCTACGGTATGGACAAGAAGGATACGGACCAAAAAATTGTGGTCTTTGATTTTGGTGGTGGTACGCATGATGTATCTATCCTGGAATTGGGCGACGGTGTCTTTGAAGTATTGGCAACGGATGGGGATACCCATTTGGGTGGTGATGACGTGGACCAAAAGATTATTGATTGGTTGGCCGATGAGTTTAACAAGGAAGAGAATATAGACCTGCGTAAGGATCCTATGGCTTTGCAACGTTTAAGGGAGGCTGCCGAGAAGGCAAAAATTGAATTGTCCTCTTCTGCACAGACCGAGATAAACCTTCCGTATGTAACGGCTACCGCATCTGGACCCAAGCACTTGGTAAGGACCTTGTCCAAGGCCAAGTTTGAGCAATTGATTGACGATTTGGTAAAACGTACCATTGAGCCTTGTTCTGCCGCTTTGAAGTCGGCCGGATTGAGCAAGAGCGATATAGACGAGATTATTTTGGTGGGTGGATCTACCAGGATCCCTGCCGTACAGGATGCCGTAGAGAAGTTCTTTGGCAAAAAACCTTCCAAAGGGGTTAACCCGGATGAGGTGGTTGCCGTAGGTGCTGCCATCCAAGGTGGGGTATTGACAGGGGATGTAAAAGACGTTCTTTTATTGGATGTTACCCCATTGTCCCTAGGTATTGAAACTATGGGAAGTGTAATGACCAAGTTGATAGAGGCCAATACTACGATTCCTACCAAGAAATCGCAGGTATTCTCTACTGCGGCGGACAATCAGCCATCTGTTGAGATCCACGTGTTGCAGGGAGAGCGCCCTATGGCCAAGGATAACAAGACCATTGGACGTTTCCATTTGGACGGAATTCCACCTGCACAAAGGGGAGTGCCACAGATTGAGGTAACCTTTGATATAGATGCCAATGGTATTATAAAAGTATCGGCTACCGATAAGGCTACCAATAAGAGTCAGGATATTAGAATTGAGGCTTCTTCCGGATTAACAGAGGAGGAGATCAAGAAAATGAAGGCAGAGGCGGAAGCCAATGCAGAGGCCGATAAAACAGCCAAGGAAACTGCCGATAAATTGAATGAGGCAGACGGAATGATCTTCCAGACCGAGAAGCAATTATCCGAATTTGGCGATAAGTTGTCCGATGACAAGAAGAAGCCAATAGAAGAGGCTTTGGAAGAGCTTAAAAAGGCCTATGAGTCTAAAGATCTTGCGGTTATTACCCCTGCTTTGGATAATATCAACGAGGCTTGGAAAGTGGCATCGGAAGAAATGTACAAAGCCCAGGCGGAAGCACAGCAAGGTGCCCCAGCCGGTGGTGGAGATGCAGCATCTGCTAACGGAGAGGCCAGTGAATCTGCCGATAACGTTGAGGATGTAGATTTTGAAGAAGTGAAATAAGGATTTTTCTTTTTACATAATAAAACCCCCGTCAAGCAATTGATGGGGGTTTTTTGTTGGTGGGGTTATGGGGTTATGGGAATTCGTCATTGCGATCCCGCCTGATTTGGGGCAGGGAGCTTTTGCGAAGAAGCAATCTTACCATAAATAAGCAGATTGCCACGCTACGTCGGCCTGACGGCAGACTCACTCGCAATGACGTCTGTTAATTCAGTTAATAAGGTTAAAGCAACTGACAACTGATTACTGTTCACTCCAGCTTCTTATCTCTCTTCTCTTTTTTCTTAGCTCATTGCACTTTTGGCTTTTGCCTATTGACTAATGACTGCTCAATGCTCACTGACAACTGTTTACTAATTATTGATGACTGTTCACTCCACATTGTTTATTGTTAATTGATTATTGCTAATTGTCAATTGACTTCTTGTCACCCGAGGTAACCCTTTCTTCTTCTCGATACAATTTTTTTCCGCTACGCTTCATAAAATCACTCGAAGTGACGAAAGGCTTGCTCGAAGTGACGGTGTTTGGCATGTAGATTTGAATGGGCGTCATTGCGAGAAGCTTTTGCGACGAAGCAATCTTACCATAAATAATCAGATTGCCGCGCTACGCCTATCTAGCGGTAGGCTTGCTCGAAGTGACGGCACAGAGGCCCACCTTTAAGGAGCTAAACCCTTTTGACGGCCGGGCACGCCTGCCTGCGGTAGGCAGGTCTACATATCGGTAGGTAAACTCGAAGTGACGGTGTTTGGCATGTAGATTTGAATGGGCGTCATTGCGAGAAGCTTTTGCGACGAAGCAATCTTACCATAAATAAGCAGATTGCCGCGCTACGCCGGCCTGACGGCAGACTCACTCGCAATGACGTAATGAATACTGTTTACTGACCACTGTTTACTGAAAACTGTTCACAGAAGACTGTTCACTCCCTATTGTTTATTGCTAATTGCTAACTGTTAATTGTCCAAAGTCCTACAGGTTTCTTCGGCAATTGCATTCTTCCATACTGCGGTCTAGGCGGCCAAAGCGATAGCGGTATTCCAGTCCCAGGGTAAATTGGTTGTCATTGGGGTCATTGAAATCCGTGCCCAGGCTAATGCCGTAGTATTCCCTTTTGGAGGGTTGGTAGTGAAGGGATAGGTAGGTGTATATGTTTTTATGGGTGGGATCCCACCGGCTTCGATGACGTCCCATATTTTCCACATAACTGCCCTTGACCATATAGCCTATTTTGGACAGTTGCCCTGTAATCCCAATATGATGGGCCGCGTAGGTATTGTTGATTATGGCTGTTACTTCCTCATTGGGAGTGATAAAAGGGGTGCCTATAACGTTGCCAAAATAGGTCCAGCCAGAACGGTAAATACCATTGCTAAAGTAGTTGTCGGACCCACGATTAGGGGCATAGCCACTATGGGAAAGGCTATGCTGGTATTCATACAGCAATCCTTTTACATAATTATTTCTGGGGGAGGACCAGAAGGCACCCCAGACTCCATCGGGGAAATTTTGCCATTCGCGCCCAGAGGTATCCTCAAAAATGGTCTGGTAGTAAAGGTGCAGCTGCTGACTGTTCCTAAAGTTGTATTTATAATCCAGGTGATAGGAACCTATATGGTTGCCCAGGGCGTTTATTTGATCGCCCATAGAGGAGTAGGTGGTACCGGAGAGACCAAAGACAATCCGTAGGTAGTCCCTAATGCCATCGGGCTGGGGACCTTGGGTCTCACTTACGCCTCCCCATTGGACGTAGTGGTGGAGACCAAGAGATAAGACAGAGTTCCTGGAAGTGTTAAAGTTAAAGGTTAGTTCTTTATGGTGTATCCTAGCCTTGTCTACCACCCTGTCATCATTAAGGAGGTAGTGCCCAAAGGCGCCATCCAGGCTTATTACATTGGAGATTCTGAGTGGGATGATGGTGGCCACTTCAACCCCTGGCAGGGGTCGGGCATTGTTGCTCCATAGGATGTCACCGCCCACGCTGGAGAGCCCCATACGTTTTAGTGGCCGTTGTTTGGCCCCTAAGGTAAGGCCAAAATTATAGAGTTCGTACACCCCATAGTATTGGTTTATTGCTGCCCCATCTTCCTGTTCCTGGTTAAGGGCATAATATATACCGCCACCAAAGGCCAGTCGGCTATGTTCGCTGAGGTAGGTAGAGTATTCGGTGTTCACCGTGCCCAATAGCCAGGTGCTTTTGTCCACCAATCCGTTGGTATTGCTATGGGACCAAAAGGAATTTTCTTCGCCATGGATCAGGGCCCGTAGTCCTAGGTCGGTTATAAAGTGGTCTTGGGATTTTACTAGTAGGGGGAGGATTGTAAAAGTAAGGAGTACGCCTAATTTTTTAATCATTGAAATGTAATTTCCGTCTATATGGTGTTCCGGTTACGAAGGGCACAATTTATGCATTTATTTGGGATTAGAGGAGGGGAAAAGGTATAAGAAATAAGAAAAATGGAAAAAGGGGGAGTAATGTAGCAATGGTTTAATGGGTTAATGTGAAAATGTACTAATGGGTTACTGGGTTAATGTGAAAATGTAGCAATGGGTTTATGTGGAGATTGGGAATTGATTATTGTTCATTGAAAAAGCCTTACCCCGACCCTAAAGGGTGGGCTTTTTCCACCAATCAACTGTCTTTTCTCTCTTCTCTTTTTTCTTAGCTCTTTTAGCTAATGGTTAGTAACTATCTACACTTCATTTTTCCATGTCACCTGGACAGAGACCTTTTTCAGGTAGACGAGAGGTCTCACTTATTTTGTTGGATGTTATATGGTTAAGGAAAGTCGTCAGTTCGAATGCTTCTCGATACAATTTTATTTCGCTGTGCTGCATAAAAACACTCGAAGTGACGTAGCCGTTAGGTATGTTGTATCGAGAACTGGTTTGGTGTTTCCCCGTCTGCTTCTCGCTTCTCAATACAATTTTATTCCGCTATGCTCCATAAAATCACCCGCCTGACGGCCGGGCAGGCCTGCCTGCGGTAGGCAAGCTCGACCGGACATTGCTCACTGTTTACTCATTACTGCCCACTGATTACTGATTTCTAAAGTCTGTTCACTCCTTATTGTTTATTGCTAATTGCTAATTGTTTATTGAAAAAGCCTTCCCCCGACCCTAAAGGGTGGGCTTTTTCCACCAATCAACTGTCTTTTCTCTCTTCTCTTTTTTCTTAGCTCTTTTAGCTAATGGTTAATAACTATCTACACTTCATTTTTCCAAGTCACCTGGACAGAGACCTTTTTCAGGTCGACGAGAGGTCTCACTTATATGGTTATGTAGTTATATGGTTATACGGTTAAGGGATTGTCAATGTGGAAATTGGTTAATGTGAAAATGTAGCAATGTGGGAATGTAACAATGGGTTAATGTGGAAATGTCACAATGTGGGAATGTAACAATGGGTTTATGTGGAGATTGGGAATTGGTTATTGTTCATTGAAAAAGCCTTCCCCCGACCCTAAAGGGTGGGCTTTTTCCACCAATCAACTGTCTTTTCTCTCTTCTCTTTTTTCTTAGCTCTTTTAGCTAATGGTTAATAACTATCTACACTTCATTTTTCCAAGTCACCTGGACAGAGACCTTTTTCAGGTCGACGAGAGGTCTCACTTATATGGTTATGTAGTTATATGGTTATACGGTTAAGGGATTGTCAATGTGGAAATTGGTTAATGTGAAAATGTACCAATGTGAAAATGTAGCAATGGGTTTATGAAGCAATTTGGAAAATTACTAATTGTTAATTGACTGCTTGTCACCCGAGGTAACCCCTTTCGCTTCTCGATACAAGTATTTGATGTTTAGATTTCACATAGGGTCTGGCGAAAAAAGATTTGAAGGTTCTAGCTTGCTA
>NZ_RQPJ01000006.1 GCF_003957295.1 Arenibacter aquaticus | reverse complement strand
TTGCAAATCGTTCAAAACCCCTTATTTTTCGGTATCTGACAAATATCCCGATAAAGTGTAGAAAATGCTCGGTGAACGAAATCGGGGTACTCAAACCCTTATCGATGTTATTGGTAGTTAATCGGTAATTCTTACAGCATTGGAATACCATTTTTATATAATCACCCTGTATTTGTAGTAAAAAACCTATTAATTATTAGCAGTTGTTTAATCAATCCAAGCATCGCCTCTTCCCCAAATTATAGCAATGGTTTAAAGTCGTTAAAATCTTTTTACTGGATTTCAAGTAAGTATTTATAACTTTCATGCACTAAAAGAGCAGGCCTTCCTTACTTTTATCGATGGAACACGAATAACAATGATAAAGGCACAATAATTGAAGTAGGCTAACAGGGAGATAAAAGTGTTTATTTCCTGTTTACAATAGATACTATTAACCTTAATACAATAAAACCATGAATGTCTTACAAACCTCCCTACTTGGCATTTTAGGACTTGTCACCATAAGTTGCCAATCCAAAACAAGCTCCCAGGCCAAAAACCAAAACTTGGTAGAACTGAGCTCCTCCCAACTTCAACAGTATGAGACCGCCTATTTTGCCAGTGGCTGCTTTTGGTGTGTGGAAGCGGTTTTTGAAAGTGTAAAAGGGGTAAAAGAAGTTGTTTCCGGCTATTCCGGTGGAAAGGAAAAAAATCCCACCTATGAGGATGTTGGTTATGGTAGAACAACACATGCCGAAGCAGTTGAGGTATACTACGACCCAAAAGTTGTTTCCTTTAAAACATTGGTAAAAGTATTTTTTGGTTCCCATGATCCCACTACCTTAAATAGACAAGGACCGGACAAAGGTGCTCAATACCGTTCCATTGCATTTTACAAAAACGATTCGGAAATGAAGATTATTGAGGACTATATAGACAACTTACAAAAGAACAAGGTATATACCTCCCCTATTGTTACCCAAGTGAAGCCCTTTACCATTTTTTATAAGGCCGAGGACTATCATCAAGATTACGAAAAAAAACACCCCAATAATTCCTATATCAGAAATGTTTCCGTACCCCGATTAAAAAGGTTTCAGCAGAAATTCCCCGAATTACTTAAAGATTCTGCCCATTAAATAGTAAAGTTTACCTTATTCAATTTCCGTACAATTCACTCCCCATTTACCAGAATCTAACACTCAGGAGGATTGAAGTAATTTGCCGCGCCCCTATTCCAAAATCTGCCACGGCCAGGGAGGAACATTCCAATAATACACCCATTTACCGTTTCATTTATTAAGGATAGAGTCCATTTTTAATCACTTTTTTATACCTTTCCAGCTCGGATATAAATAATAATACATTAAAAATGAAATTAAGACTAAGATTCCTCAATTCTTTTATCGTTTGTCTATTCTTGACATCGATCTTGCTAAGCTGTGGTGATGCAGAAAAAGACAGTACCCCCTGGGTAAATTTATTTGACGGAAAAACCCTGAACGGTTGGAACCAAAAAGGAGGCAATGCCAAATATGAGGTAGTGGACGGAACCATTGTAGGAACCACTGTTCACAATACCCCTAACTCCTTTATGACTACCGATAAAATGTATGGTGATTTTATCCTGGAATTGGAATATAAGGTAGATCCATCCATGAATTCAGGGATACAAATTAGGAGTAACAGCCTACCCTCTTATAGAAATGGTAGGGTACATGGGTATCAGGTTGAAATAGACCCTTCCGAAAGGGCATGGAGCGGCGGTATCTTTGATGAAGCTAGACGCGGATGGTTGAACCCCCTTGGAGATAATCCACAAGCCCAGAAAGCCTTTAAGCAAAATGATTGGAACCATTACCGTATAGAAGCCATTGGCGACACCATTAAAACTTGGGTTAACGGGGTGCCAGCGGCCCACTTGATCGATGATAAGACCGATAGCGGATTCATAGCCCTTCAGGTACACAGCATTGGAAAGAACAAAGAGGAAGGAACAGAAATAGTTTGGAGAAACATTAAAATATTGACAGAAGACCTAGCAACCTATTCCAAAGAGTCGCCCATAACCCCTATTATTACCAAAAACAGGCTTACGGTAAGTGAAGAAAAGGACAACTGGAAACTTCTTTGGGACGGTGAAACTACAGATGGATGGCGTGGAGCCCGTTTGGACGAATTTCCTGAAAAAGGTTGGGAAATTAAGGACGGCATACTTACAGTCTTGTCCTCAGGCGGGGAAGAGTCTGCTGCTGGTGGCGATATCGTAACCACCGAAGCCTATGGGGATTTTGAACTAAAAGTAGATTTCAAACTCACAGAAGGCGCTAACAGTGGTATTAAATATTACGTAAATACCGATCTTAACAAAGGACCTGGCTCCTCAATTGGGCTGGAATATCAGATTTTGGACGACGCCCGCCACCCCGATGCAAAAAAAGGAAATCACGAAGGCAGTAGAACAGTAGCTTCCCTATATGACCTTATACAGGCCGACCCTAACAAACCTATAAATCCAATTGGAGAATGGAATACAGCCCATATCAAATCTATCAACAACCACGTAGAACACTGGCTTAATGGTACAAAAGTTTTGGAATATGAAAGAAAAAGCGACGACTACAGAAAATTGGTTTCCGAAAGCAAATACGTAAAATGGCCCAATTTTGGGGAAAGCGATAAAGGTCTTATCCTATTACAAGACCATGGCGACAGGGTATCATTCAAGAACATTAAAATTAAAAGTATAAATACCAACAACTAAATGAAATCAAGAAGAGAGTTTATTAAAAAAACAGCCACCGGTAGTGCTGCCCTAACCTTGGGCGGATTGGTTATGCCAAGTATGGGATATAGCAACATTCTAGGGGCCAATGACAAAATAAACGTTGCGGTAATAGGGGTACGAAGCAGGGCCAAGGCCCATTTTGTAGCCATCAACCAAGACCCAAATGCCAAAATACTTTACAGTTGTGATGTAGATGACAAAATCTTGGAAGAACACAATGTATGGTGTAAAAAGAACATCGGTTATATACCAAAGGTTGAAAAGGACTTCAGAAAAGTATTGGAAGACAAAAAGGTAGATGCGGTTTTTATAGCTACACCAGAGCACTGGCATGCGCCCATGGCTATAATGGCTCTACAGGCTGGAAAACATGTTTATGTAGAAAAACCATGTAGCCATAATCCACATGAAAACGAGTTATTGGTTGCGGCCCAGAAAAAATACGGTAAAAAAGTGCAAATGGGGAATCAACAGCGTTCCGCCCACAGTTCCGCTTTGGCCGTTAAGGAAATTAGGGAAGGCATCATAGGTGAGGTATATAAAGGCGAGGCCTATTATTCCAATAACCGTTCTTCTATAGGAACAGGAAAAAACATAGACGTACCAAATACCTTGGATTGGGATTTATGGCAGGGACCAGCCCCAAGGGAATCTTATAGGGATAACATACACCCCTATAACTGGCACTGGTTCAGAACCTGGGGAACAGGGGAAATACACAACAACGGTACCCATGAAATAGATATTTGCCGATGGGCCCTAGGAGTAGATCTTCCCGATAGCGTAACTTCCTTTGGAGGAAAATATGCCTACAAGGATGACTGGGAGTTTGTGGACAACCAACAGGTAACTTATAAATATGGGGATGATAAATTTATTACCTGGACCGGTCACAGTAGGGGGGTTATAAAACCAGAGCAGCCTGGTAGAGGCGCCACCATTTACGGAAGCAAAGGTATTATTACCCTAAGCAGAAACAATTACCAACTATTTAACCTTGATGGTAGTTTGATTAAAAAAGTGGACGAAGGCGTAAAAAGTGCCACTACCAATACAGTAGGCATGGGCGGACTGGATGTGAACCATATCCACAATTTCTTCAGTGCCATTCGTCAGGACACCTCTCTAAATTCTGATATCAATGATGCCAGTATTTCCACTATGTTATGTCATTTAGGAAATATAGCCCAGGATGTAGGAAGAACCATTCATATTAATCCTACCACCGGTAAGGTCAAAGATGATGATGAGGCCATGTCCTATTGGAAAAGGGAATACCAGAATGGCTGGGAACCCACTTTATAAATCTAAGACTATACTATTCCAAAAAAGGGGCCCCCATCGGGGCCCCTTTTTCCTTAACAATACCCATCACAACAATAAATTTAATCCATACTAACGCAAAACCACATCGGTATACTTGGCATCAATATTAATAGACTTACCACTTTTATTGTGTAGATAATAACCTTTGTGTAAGGTCTGATTTCCATTTTTAATCTTTTCTAACCTTAGGCCCTCCTTAGTTCTTAAATCCGAATACAGCCCATTTACGGAAATAGTATAAGCAGTACTTGGCAAGGTACAGCTCAACTCTGCATTCTGGAGCAATATATCCAGATCGGTAAAATTGTTGGTGATATTCTTAATGGTCAAAGGACCAAAAGAGTTCTTAATAAAAGCCTTGTTCATTAGGTTTTCAATAATAACATCAGAGAAGTTAGCGTTCAGGGTAAGGGTTTCTGCCTCTTTAATGTTAACCTTATCCGAATAGTCTGTTTTTAGCTCACCAATCTTCCAATTTTGAACACTAACGGGGGAATAAGATGCTTCAATCTCTGTCTTATCCCCATCTATAGTTGCGGCCATTAAGGTTGTATAAGCCAAGGTAGCCTTTAAATTATTGGTGTTACCGGCTAATTTAACAGCTCCATGCCTTACGTTCATCTTTATTTGGGTCGATTTCGGCAATTTTATCTTAATGGTACTCTTAACCTTAATTTTTTTATCAACGCCCCTTTTGAGAGAGTAAAAAACATTAGGTTCAGCAGTCTGATTTTTTTCGTAAAAAATAAACTCCTTATTTACATCATTTACACCACCTATAGTATCGATCTCAATTCTTATAACCCTATTCCCTTTTTGTATGTTACCAGCCTGCTGCCTTAGTTCCTTAGCTTGCTCCTGTTGCTCTATTATATGCTCCAATCGCTGCTGATGAACAGCTTCCCTTTTAACTTCCATCTCCATTCTCTTTTTCTCAAATTCCTTCTGCTTTAGTTCCATACGTTTTCCCCATTCCTCCATTTTTTTCTGATACTCCTTATCAAATCCCGCTTCAAACTCGGACTTCCATTTATTCATATACGCCTCTCCGTCTTTTTTATAAGCTTCATAATCAAATGGTTTAACGGGCAATGGGGGCATGGGAGGCAAAGGGGGCACTTCTACCATTTCAGGAAAATCTATCATAGGAGTTATAATCTCCATAGCTACACTATCATTTAATCCATGTTCAAAATCAAAGTGCACATCCCTTTCTTCCTCTATATTAAAGGCGAAGGCAGGGTGATGTTCCATATGGGTACTAATTTCAATCTTCCGGCTATTTCCGATAATTTTAATGGGGTTGTTTTTTAAATAATCGTTTAGCTCCTCTTCGGTGGCCCCTTCAATTTCTAACACGGCTTCTATATCCACTTGGTTCCTGTTCCAAGTGTCAAATTCAATATCGGCATAGCTGGTATTTACCTCTATTACGACGTCATTGGATACCTTAAAATTCTCATGGACGGTCTTGCTTTTTTTCTGAGCCCAGCATGTTGTGCTACACCCAAACAAAATTAGCATTCCTACAAGTCCTATATTCTTAAATTTAGTTTTCATCTATATTTCTTTTTCGTTATTGTGCTTTAGCTTTTCGGTTATCAGATACTCGTAATCTGCTTGCTGCCATCTATTGCACTATTTGTATTTTGCAGCTCCTTTAACCTATTCCTGAGCTTGTGCAATAACTCTAAGCGCAACTGCAAATTCTTAATAAGTGCGGATATGGTCTGATCATTGGGACCAATATCATTCAATTCCCTGTTCAACTTTTTATACTCCAAATTCAACGCTTCCAACTGCTCCAAAAAGCTATCAATAAGAGCCTTATTGCTATCCGAGATCTGCAATTGGGACAATTCCAGGTTAATATTTGCTATATAGTAATCTTCAACCTTTTTTAAATTGGGAGAAAGGTCTCCTAAGGAAATTCCAATCTTTTCCGGTTCACTCCTCCCCTTATCCACAACTACTGACTCTACAGCTTTGGGCGTGTTTGTTTTTATAACGATCATAATTCCCAGTCCAATTAGAGCTACAATTAATGCAGCCGCCATATACCATTTATAGGACCTCCTCCCTGTCTTGGGAAGTTCTTTGTTTAGCCTTTTAAGAAAACGCTCTTCATGGTCCTTTTTCATGGAGTGCCCCACTTCCAAATCTATATTTTCGAACATTTTTCTAAGATCCTGTGACATACTTCTTCTTTTTTAATAACTCCTTTAATTGTCCTTTTCCCCTTAATAATCTAGTTCTACAGGCGGTTGGTGTAATCTTTAATATGTTGGATATTTCCCCATGGTCATAACCTTCTACCAAAAACAATTGCACAACAAACCTGTATTTAACCGGTAAATCGGATATAGCCTGCAAAACCTGCTTTACCCTCACCCCATCCTCCACACTCCAATCCCCATCTTCCACCACCTGCATATAGGACTCTTGTAATTCTACCGTTTTTAGCTGTTTGGCCTTTATAAAATCTATACTCTTATGAATTACTATTTTCTTCAACCATGCTCCAAAGCTTACCTCTCCCTTAAATTGATGTATCTTCTGAAAGGCCTTTATAAAGGATTCCTGCAAAACATCCTCTGCGTCGTCCTCATTTTTTAAATACCTCATGGCTACGTAAAACATAGCCTGACAATACTGCTTATAGAGTGCCATCTGCGCCCGGCGATCGTTATTCTTGCATTGTTCTATAATATCAATCTGAAACATTGCCCCAGTTCCGTTTTGGTTAGTGTGTTTGGTTACATTCTATATTTGCTTAAAAATCAAAAAGTGATTCTAGCTACCTTAAAGACGATAGAATGATTCCCATGTTGCAAAAAAGTTTATTTTTATCTTAATTTTAAAAAACCATACCTTGAATCAAGTTACGATAAAAAACAATTTTATAACCCTGACCGTATTGGATTATGGGGCTATTATCCAAAAGCTCATCGTTAAGGATAAAGTAGGAAAAGACACTAATGTTGTAATAGGCCTGGAGGAGCCCACAAAATACTTGGACGACAGAAAATCACTTGGAGCCTGTATAGGAAGGTACGCCGGCAGAATTTCCAAGAGCAGTTTTAAGGTGAATAACACAACCTATCCCATATACTCGGTAAACGGGGTACACCTACATGGGGGCAAGCAAGGATTTGGTAAAAAATACTGGACCATAGAACAAGTTCATGACGGGCAAAACCCTTTTGTAAAACTATCCTATCTCAGCAAGGATATGGAAGAGGGTTATCCCGGAAACCTGCATTGTACCGTAACCTATAAATTAGTGGATTCTTCGCTATTCATTGTTCATAATGCAACAACGGACAAGGCAAGTCCGGTAAACTTAACCAACCATTCCTATTTTAATTTGGATGGCGAGGACAAAATGGACCACAATTCTTTAAAATTGTCCTGCCCAGAATTTCTGGAAACCGATGAAAAGCTCATCCCAACAGGAAATATAGTTTCCGTAAAAAATTCCAAATACGATTTTTTAGAGAAGAAAAAAATTGGTGAGGTAAGACTAGACACTCCTTTTGTGGTGGACACCAACTCGGAAATAAGTGCCCAATTGGAATCCGAAAAATCGGGTATAAGCATGAAGGTTCGCACCAATCAACCCGGAATAGTAGTCTATACCCCTGTACAATTTGCTGCAATTTGTTTTGAAACCCAGAATTTTCCCGATGCCCCAAACAATGAAAACTTTCCCAATAGTATCTTATCTCCCGGGGAAACCTACCATAACGAGTCGGAATTTGAATTTGGTTTTGTAAATTAGAAAAGCTACTAAGCATCAATCTATTGATATGAAATTTATAAAATGGCTTTTAATCGTTTTAAGCGTGTTGGTATTGGCCTTTTTTTTGGGAGGAAAATCATTTTTAAGGGAACAGACCAAAAAGAATAGCCCAGAAAAAAGCGCAACCTATTCCAAAAACGGAATGAATCTTAACGTTCAATATAGTAGTCCCTTTAAAAAAGACCGGGTGATTTTTGGGGAATTGGTTCCCTATAATACCGTGTGGAGAACCGGTGCCAATGAGCCTACCACCTTTAGTACGGATACCAAGATTCATCTCGGGGGCAAAAGTCTAGCCGCAGGACGGTATTCCGTCTGGACCATTCCCGGTAAGCAAAATTGGAATATTATTCTCAATAGTGAAATTCCGGATTGGGGGGTAACCATTCTAAGTGGTGGAAAAGAAACCACTAGAAACCCCGATACCGATGTCCTGGAAGTCACTGTCCCTGTTCAGGAAATACCAACCCCCATTGAAAGCTTTACCATAAATTTTGAAGAAAAAGAACAACTATACCTAAGCCTGGCTTGGGACAGCACTAAAGTTAGCGTTCCCATTAATAACTGAAATTGGCCTCTAAAAAAAACACAAATAAGGACAATATCTCCAAGATAAAATCCCTTAGAAAATTTGACCCACCGGTTGCCGAACTATATAAGGGTATATTAGAAGGTGATATTACGGCTTTGGCAAGGGCCATCACCCTTGTGGAAAGTACCAGCATTGAGCATTTTCAAAAATCCAATACCCTTATCAACAATTGTTTGCCCCACAGTGGCAATAGTTTACGTATAGGGATAACCGGCGTGCCAGGGGTGGGAAAAAGTACTTTTATAGAAAGCTTCGGTTCCCTCCTTATTGAAAACGGAAAAAAGGTAGCCGTATTGGCCGTAGACCCTAGCAGTTCTATTAGTAAAGGAAGTATTATGGGCGATAAGACCAGAATGCAGGAATTGGTCAAGAACACCAATGCTTATATCCGTCCCTCCCCTACCGGACTCTCCTTGGGCGGGGTAGCCCGAAAAACCCGAGAAACCATTATTCTCTGTGAAGCCGCAGGTTTTGATACCATTTTAGTTGAAACAGTTGGCGTTGGCCAAAGTGAAACAGCCGTTCATGGCATGGTAGACTTCTTTCTATTACTCCAGTTGGCAGGTGCTGGTGATGAGCTTCAGGGAATGAAAAGAGGAATAATTGAAATGGCAGATGCCATCGTAATCAATAAAGCAGATGGCCATAACTATGATGAGGCCCAATTGGCGAAAGCAGAATTTACCAGGGCAGTACACCTTTATCCTCCCAAGGAGAATGGATGGACCACCAAGGTGCTCAGTTGTTCGGCTCTTGAAGGAACAGGTATTACAGATATTTGGAAGGTAATACAGACCTATACAGAACCCAAAAAAATGGGCGACCACCTATTAGAAAAAAGAAGACAGCAAAACAAATATTGGCTGCTGCAGACCATAGATGATCTTCTTAAACAACAATTTTACAATAATGACCAAATTAAACCTCAATTAGAAAAATTGACAAAACAAGTGGTTTCCGGTAAAATCTCTCCCTTTGCTGCTGCAGAAGAATTGATAAAACTATCCCAAAAACCAAATATAAAGTCTTAATGAAACCTGGTTCTTTTCTATTTCTCATTAACAAAACTCTATCTACCTCTAACATGTCTCTCCTATTCCTTTATTTCACGAGGTAAATAGGGTAAGAATATGGTCCGCTTCCACATTACAAATGCGAAAAGCAAGAGGTTTAAACCAATACCCCATAGGTAAACAAAGTTCATTATCTTTGGACTTTTAAAATAAGACCCGAAAGCACTTATCCTTTTAAAGAATGAATTACGAATTCACTATAATTATTCCTGTTTACAATGAAGAAGACAATTTGGAACGAGTTGAAAAGGAGCTGAAGGAATACTTGGCCATTTGTTCCAAAAAGGCGAAGATACTTTTTGTAAATGATGGCTCAAAGGATGGAAGTCAGCAACTTATTGAAGATATTTGTAAAAGGAACGAGGCCTTTACCTTTATAAAATTTGTAGAAAACAAAGGACTCAGTGCAGCTATTAAAGCCGGTTTTGATCATACGGACACCCCTTTATTGGGATACATAGACTCAGATTTGCAAACCTCTCCTGAGGATTTTAACCTACTATTGGAACACATTGGGCAATATGACCTGGTTACTGGCGTAAGATCCAATAGAAAGGATTCCTTTGTAAAGAATGCCTCCTCCCTTATTGCCAACGGTATCCGTCGTACATTTACACATGACGGGATGGATGATACCGGATGCCCACTTAAGGTCATAAAAACTGATTTTGCAAAAAGAATCCCCATGTTCAAAGGATTGCACAGATTTTTACCAGCCATGATCCTTTTGCAAAACGGATCGATTATTCAAATTCCCATTCGCCATTTCCCACGCTTGGCAGGAACGGCAAAATTTGGTTTATGGAATAGGCTATTGGGCCCTCTTATGGATTGTTTTGCTTACCTATGGATGAAAAAAAAGTATATTAACTATCAGGTGGAGAAAATAGGCTAAATGGCAAATTGGTTGGTTTATAGCATAGGCTTTTTGGCCCAGATCCTATTTTCAAGTAGAATGATCGTTCAATGGATCATCTCAGAAAAAAATAAAAAAGTACTTACACCCCGTCTATTTTGGCAGCTCAGCTTATTGGCCTCCTTTCTCTTGTTCGTATACGGATGGCTTAGAGATGATTTTGCCATTATGCTTGGACAGGCAATAACCTATTTTATCTATATCAGGAACATTCAACTACAGGGTGAATGGCAGAAATTACCCAAAGCTTTTCGTATTTTTCTGTGGCTTTTTCCATTAATGGTCATCACCTATGGATATAACAACAATGCCTACGACCTCAACGATTTTTTCTTTAACGAAAACATCCCTTTGTGGTTACTGCTTTTAGGCAGTATTGCCCAGATAATCTTTACATTTAGATTTATCTATCAATGGGTATATTCCGAAAAAAAGAAAACATCCAGTCTACCTTTTGGTTTCTGGCTTCTCAGTGTTATTGGGGCCTCACTCATCCTAGCCTACGCCATTTTTAGAAAAGACCCCGTTTTATTTGCCGGACACTCCCTGGGCTTGATAGTTTATCTTAGAAATTTATTCATCCTAAAAAATGAAACTTCATGAGCTGGTTAAAAAATAACCCCGTAACGGTTATCGGTCTAGCTGGAATATCCATCTTTCTATTCCACCTACATATAATACCTGTTTCCATAATGGAGGCCAGAAATTTTATTACTGCTCGTGAAATGATTACGGAGGGCCATTGGTTGCTGACCACCATGAACGACCTTCCACGCTATCAAAAGCCACCATTACCAAGCTGGATCACCGCTATCTTCGGGTTACTATTTGGTATAGATAATGTGATAGGACTTAGATTGCCCGCTATGCTAATGGCCATACTTCTGGCTTATATGGGATACCGCCTATCTTTTAAACTGGTATATGATAAAGTACATTCCCTTATCAATGCCCTAATTTTATTAAGTTCCTTTTATATCATCGCCATAACGAATGAGGCTCCATGGGATATATACGCCCATGGGTTTATGTTATGTGGCATATATTTTTTGTACGGATTTTTTAGATCCAATGACCATAAATGGAAAAACAGTCTCCTTGCTGGACTCTTTATTGGGCTATCCTTTATGAGCAAGGGCCCTGTTTCCCTTTATGCCCTTTTGCTGCCATTTTTATTGGCATATGGGTTTGTATTTAAATACAAAGGGTTTGGCCAACACAGAAAACAGCTGCCCTTGGTTGCACTCATTCTCTTGGCCACGGCCATAGGTTTGTGGTGGTTTGTATATGTCCGCCTAGCCGACCCCGATGCTTTTTTAGCTATCACTGAAAAAGAAACTGCCAATTGGTCCAGCTACAACGTACGCCCCTTTTATTACTATTCGAGCTTTTTTGTACAAAGCGGTATTTGGACGGTCCCTGCACTCTTAAGCCTACTATATCCATACCTAAAAAACAAGGTGAGCCATAACAAAGAATACCTATTTTCATTCTTATGGACAATATTTTCGGTCATTCTACTGTCTATTATTCCCGAAAAAAAATCGCGTTACCTTGTTCCGGTACTGATCCCCTTGGCGATCAACACCGGGTTTTATTTGGAATATGTTATAAGGGAGTTTAAAAGCTCCATGAATCTAAAAGAAAAAATACCTGTTTATTTTCATTTTGGGCTATTGGGCCTCGTTGGAATCAGCTTCCCGTTAGTGGCCTATTTTATCCTGAAAGATGGTATAGGACCATTTTGGGGCTATTACATTGCTTCCTCATTGGGGCTTACAATAATAGGAACACTTTTGTTTTTGAAACTTAAAAAACAACAAATATTTGGATGCTTCCTACTATCTATTGCGATGATAGCCGCAATAAAAATTCTTGCTTTGCCCTTGCTTGGAGCCGTAGAAAAGAATAGTGAATTTAAAAGTATATCGAACCTAAAAAGTTCTGTGGCCAAAAAAGGATTGGAAGTCTATTCCTTTGGTGAAATAGCCCCCGAGTTAATTTGGGATTACGGCAGCTATATACCCACACTCAAGAATAAGGAAGACATTAATATACCTGAAGAAAAAATGTTTTACGTTCTTGTATTTCCCGTGGAGGAAAATGAATTTAAGCGTATATTTGAGCCTAAATACACCTATAATCTAAAGACGGTGTACGACCTTAACCACCATGCAAAACCTGGAACCAAAGGACATAAAAACCGGTTGACAAGCAATTTATATATAGTTCAAAAACGATGATGAATCTCTTAACAAAGTTCGAAAAAATTGGATATGGAATTTTGGCAGTAATTGTCCTATTGGGACTGTATCTGGGACTGACCAATGAACCCTATTTTGACACTAATTTTTCTAGGGAAGATGGCCCAGTGGAATGGGGCACTACCATAATGCTTTTCAGTATTTTTATCCTCTCCTTATACCGACTCATAACCTCATGGAGCAATAAACAAAACCTTTGGAAAATAGGCACCTTCATCTTTGTAGTGCTGTTCTTTTTTGCCGCGGGTGAGGAAATATCATGGGGGCAACGTATTTTTGGAGTGGAATCTGGAGAATTCTTTATAGAAAATAACGCCCAGGGAGAAACCAATTTACATAATTTGGTGGTAGGCGAAAAAAAAATAAACAAAATTGTCTTCAGCCAATTATTGTTTCTGGTAATGTTCCTATACCTCATTGTATGCCCAATTTTGTATCGCAAATACAAGTGGTTTAAATCCTTGGCCAATAGTTTTGCAGTGCCTATCGTAAAATGGCATCACACCATTGCCTTTTTGGTTGCTACCGTCTTTGTTGCCTTAAATCCTTCTGATAGAAAATGGGAAGTATACGAATTTGCCTTTGGCCTTACCTTCTTTCTTATTTTTTTAAGTCCGTTGAACAAGGAAATCTTTAGTACTACAAAGTCAGACTAAGAAAAATAAAAAACCGAAGTACAAAAGCATTAAGGCCTGCTAAAAATCCTAGATAGGATCGTATTTCGCCACCACCTTGGAAAACAGTTTGGCAAAAAGTCCGCCATAAAACAGGCCTACGAGCATCCCGGTAAGTACATCCAATGGAAAGTGAACTCCAATATATATTCTGCTATACGCCACCAAAAGCGCCCAGACCGCCAGCATCCATCCAATATACCTATACTTTTGGCGCAATTGTACACTAAAAAAAAGGGCCACAGCAAATGAATTGGCGGCATGTGCGGAAAAATAGCCAAACTTCCCCCCACAAGAGCTTTTTACCAAACGCATTAAACCACTAATCTCCAAATCGTGACAAGGCCTAAGACGCTGAACCCCATATTTAAAAAAATTGGCTGTCTGATCTGTAACCAAGACTACTAGAGCAATGGCCGCCAAGGCCATCAGTAGGCGTTTTAATCCATATGCGCGGTAGGTCATGAAAGCCAGTACCAGATAGAGGGGAATGGAAGACCATTTATTGGTCATAAAAAGCCAAAATCCATCCCATTGAGCGGTTCCTAAATTATTAAGGAAAAGAAATAATTCTTTGTCTAATCTTACTAATTCTTCCAGCATACATTATTCTTCGTATCGGGAAATTTCCCGGTCGTAAAATGCCGTGGCCTGCTCTATTAAATTTTCGGCCTCGTCTTCCAGCTCCTTTTCATCCTCCCGTGTAAAGTCCTCCAACCATTCCACTTCATCATTCTCCAAATTAATGATAAATCGCGGATATTCTGTATGTACCACAAATATAGCAGTAGGGTAATCTGTATTATCCCCCAATAAAAATTTTGGAAATTCCATAAACAATCATTTACCTTAAAATTTATATCCCTATACCAGTTTAAATTGGTCGAGGAATAAATCATGTATTTATTAATCAATCTCTTGCAACACTCCCTGTGCAATTAGTTTTTTGCTCAAATAATTAAATCGAATATACAACAATATAGCCGATGCCGTAAGTCCGGACAGTAAGCCAATCCATATACCCGTACTCTCCAAGGAGGTATATAACCCTAAGTAAAAACTGATAGGAAAGCCTATCATCCAATACGCAATAAAAGTAATTACCGTGGGTATCCTTACATCCTGGAGCCCCCTTAGAGCTCCAAGGACCACCACCTGCAATCCATCAGAAATCTGAAATACGGCTGCCACCAAAATCAATTGGGCAGCAATTAAGATCACCTCGGTATTATCTGCCAAATTGGTCGCATCCCCAAGATCCAAATAAATGGTGGGTAGGAAATCGTTTAAAACCACAAAGAATATGGCAAAAATAATTTCCAAGAGTAGGGTAAGTAAAAAAATAGATTGGGAAATTCGCCGTAATTCCTTGAAATCTTTCAATCCTTTTTGATTCCCTACCCGGATCATGGCAGCCACGCCAAGCCCCATACCTACCATAAAGGTCATACTACTAAGGTTTAAGGCTATTTGATTGGCCGCTTGGGAATTTTTTCCCAAAACTCCACTTAACCACACAGCTGCGGTAAAAATAGCCACCTCAAAAAACATTTGTAAAGCGGATGGAAAACCAAGGTCGATAATTTTCTTCATTACCTTCTTTTCAATTTTCCTGAAATTAAACCCGGTAACAAAATTTTGAAATTTCTTTTTGCTCCTTAGTAACCACCATAGAAAGCCTACCATTATAATCCGGGAAATCAGTGTCCCCAATGCCGCACCTACTATCCCCATTTTGGGGAAACCAAAGGTTCCAAAAATTAGCAGGTAATTAAGGATGATGTTCACCAAGTTGGCCAAGACCGTGGCATACATGGGGTATTTTGTCTGTGACAACCCTTCGGAAAACTGCTTAAAGGCCTGAAAAATAATTAGCGGCACCAATGAAAATGCCACTAGGTCCAAATAAGGCATTGCCAGTTCTACTACCTCTGGCGGCTGTTTCATTGAATGCATGAGGGGCTTTGCCAAAACAATGAGTCCAAAAAGGGAAAATCCCAAGAGGGTACATAAAACAAGGCCGTGTTTTAAGGCACTCTTGCCAGCTGCCATATTCCCAGCCCCATCGGCCTCTGCTACCAAAGGTGTAATGGCGGTAGAGAAACCAATACCCAAAGACATGGCTATAAACACAAAACTGTTCCCCAAAGAAACTGCAGCTAGCTCTGCTGTCCCCAATTGTCCCACCATGATGTTATCTGCAAACTGCACAAAAGAATGCCCCAACATTCCCAAAATAACCGGAAAGGATAGGATTAAATTGTAACGAAACTCTTTTGTGTAGTTTTTAAACACAGTGTTTTATATTGAAGGAGTAAATATATATTATCCTCTTATTTTTCCTTGGTTATTTATTAAATAAAAAAGAAAAAAGACTGCTCCAAAAAATTGGGGCAACCTCAAATAAGAATTGTGATTTTCTCTGAAACCTTTTAAAATTATACCGTCTTGGCCTCTTCCCAGAATACATCCATTTCTCCCAAGGTCATATCCTTTAAGGCTTTACCTTGTTCCTTGGCCTTTTCTTCCAAATATTTAAATCTTTTTATGAATTTCTTATTGGTCCGTTCAAGGGCATTCTCTGGGTTGATATTTAAAAATCGGGCATAATTTACCATCGAAAAAAGAACATCTCCAAATTCGGCTTCCATAGCATCCGCATTTCCTTGCTTCACTTCTTCCTGAAACTCCCCAAGCTCCTCCTTTACTTTTTCCCAAACTTGCTCTGGCTTCTCCCAATCAAATCCAACCCCGGCTACCTTGTCCTGGATCCGATTGGCCTTTACCAAAGCGGGGAGTCCGTTGGGAACCCCTTGCAAGACACTGGTTTTACCCTCCTTAAGCTTAATTTTCTCCCAATTTTGCTTTACCTCCTCCTCGTTGGCCACTACGGTATCCCCATAAATATGTGGATGTCTGTTGATAAGCTTTTCGCAAATATCATTGGCCACATCGGCAATATCAAAATGTTGGGTCTCGCTCCCAATTTTAGCGTAAAATACGATATGGAGCAAAACATCGCCCAATTCCTTTTTAATTTCCTCCAAATCATTGTCCAGAATAGCATCGCCCAGTTCATAGGTTTCCTCAATAGTCAGATGTCGCAGGCTCTGCATGGTCTGTTTCTTGTCCCATGGACATTGGCTCCGCAATTCATCCATTATGGTAAGTAAACGATCGAAGGCTTTTAATTGGGATTCTCGAGAGTTCATAAATTTGACTTTTAAGCAAAAATACAAAGACCGCATGGTTTCAACTATCGTAAGTTCCGAGTTTTTTAATTAACTTTAGTTCCTTCTATACCAACCAACGTTTAATGACCATGAAAAACAAAATATTCCCAACTGCCAAATTGGGTCCAGTCCCCACTTGTAAAAGAGCCATGTATAAGCTGGCAGATGGAGATGTACATAGCAGCCATTAAGTATACCCCCTCCTTGCCAATCACTCAACTATTATAACTTTTAAGTAATCGATTAACCTAAAAAGACCAAACCTGTTAAATTAAAATCAAACCATGATGCGTAAATTCAATAAAACCAAAATAAAGGCTGCATTATTACTTCTATTTATCTGTTCAGGGTTATCAGCCCAAGACCTACCCACTATAGCAAATACTTTTTTAGGTAGTTTGTCCAAGGAGCTCAGGGACAAAACAATGTTTGCCCTAGAGGATTCCGAAAGGTTTAATATGAATTATGTTCCCATTACAAGACAGGGAGTTACTTTTCATGATTTTAACGAGGTTCAAAAAACTGCCGCGCTAAAATTGCTTAGGGCCTCCTTGGGCGAGGAAGGATATCGGAAATCCAAAGAAATAATGGAACTTGAAAAAGTATTGCGTATCATAGAAAATAACGACAGAACTATGCCGGACGGAAGACCAAGACGCGATCCATTGAATTATCATTTTTGCATCTTTGGACAACCTTCGGCCAACGAACCTTGGGGATGGCGATTTGAAGGGCACCACCTTTCCCTAAATTTCACCTCCACTGAAGGCATACTGAGCTCCGCTACTCCTACATTCTTTGGCACCAATCCCGGTATTGTACGCAGTACCAAGTACAAAGGAAAGGAAGTCTTGAAGAAAGAAGCAACTCTAGGATTTGCACTGGTAAATTCCATGAGCAAAGAGCAAATGAAAACCGTGTTGTTTTCCAATGTCGCACCCAATGATATCATTACATTGACCAAAAGAAAGGTTGGGGAACTGGAGAAAGTAGGCATTCCCTTTTCAAAACTATCTGAAAGCCAAAAGGCCACTTTTATGGAGCTATTGGAGTTGTACTTGAGTAATTATGAAGAGAACTTTGCCCAAGGTTTTAGGGAGAAAATAAAAAAGTCGGGTATTGATAATTTATCCTTTGCCTGGGCTGGAAGTCTAACTCCGGGAAAAGGTCACTATTTTCGAATTCATGGCCCTACCCTTCTTATAGAATATGACAATACCCAAAACAACGCCAATCATGTTCATACAGTGGTCCGGGATCTCACCAATGATTACGGGGAGGATGTTTTAAAGAGACATTACGAAAAAGACCATCAACATTAATCAGCATTTACTTTTATGCTTGCTTGGCATTGCTATTCCAATAAACCAACCTATAAACCAATATGTCCCAGTTAAACGACCCCTATGTGCTCACGAAGGACAAAATTAAAAACCCTCCTACAACCTTTAGGGAGCGATTAAAATTTCTTGGTCCCAGTTTTATTTTGTCGGCCTCCATTGTTGGATCGGGCGAATTGATTGCCACAACTACCTTAGGTGCCAAGGCCGGGTTTATAACCTTTTGGGTTATTATTGTGAGCTGTCTCGTAAAGGTCGCCGTTCAATTGGAATTTGGGAAACATACAATTCTCACTGGTGAAACTGCCATGCAAGCTTTTAATAATTTGCCCGGCCCGCGATTTGGCAAAGCCAAATGGAGCGTTTGGGCAGTGCTAGGTGTTATGCTGGTCAAATTACTACAGGTAGGCGGTATTGTAGGTGGGGTGGCCATAATCCTTAACATTGCCGTTCCCCAGGCTAGTGTGTCTCTATTTTGTATACTCATAGCCATTGTTGTAGCACTTATGGTATACCGTGGGTATTACAATTTTATTGAGAAGTTTTCACTAATAATGATCAGTTTCTTTACCCTATTTACCTTTGCTGCGCTATACTTCCTTAATTACACGCCTTTTCAAATTTCCTGGGAAAGTATCTGGAGTGGACTACAATTGGATCTTCCCAAAACTGCGGTAGCTGTTGCCCTAGGGGCTTTTGGTATAACAGGTGTTGGAGGTGATGAAATAATACACTATAATTATTGGTGCCTGGAAAAAGGCTATGCCTCTTATACCGGTAAGAAAGATGATTCTGAGGCTTGGAAGAATAGGGCCAGCGGATGGATACGGGTAATGAAATTGGACGCCATCATAGCCATGTTGGTTTACACCTCCGTAACAGCAGCCTTTTACCTATTGGGTGCGGCCGTTCTACATGCCCAGGGCAAGGTTCCCGAAGGATTTGCCATGATAGAAACTCTTTCTGCCATGTATACGGAGTCTTTGGGACCCTATGCAAAAATAGCTTTTTTGGTAGGATCGTTCATCACTCTTTTCTCTACTTTATTTGCTGCCCTAGCCGCCTGGACAAGACAGTTGTCCGATATATTTGGACAGTTAGGATGGATTAACTTTAGCGACCTCAATTTAAGAAAGAAGACTGTAGCCATCTCCGCTTGGGTAATCCCATTACTTTGGGCCCTTACCTTTATTTTTATAAAATTGCCAGTGCTCATGGTTATAACAGGTGGCATTGTAGGATCTTTATTGTTGTTCCTCGTAGTCTTTGCCGTTATTAACTTTAGATACCGCCGATTACACCCTTCTTTTATCCCAAGCATTGCCTATGATTTAATTCTATGGCTAAGTATATGCAGTATAATTGGAGTGGGCGCACTAGGTATAATTAAAATTTTCAATTAAGGTGCTTAATAATTTATAGTACCAGCCCAAGGAAAACTATCAAAGGACGTATCATATGGACCAACACTGGCATACATTCTTAAAAAAACTTAATTTAACCCAAATTTTATTCGGACATCAACCCTTAGAATATTGGAAATATATAGTGAATATAAACACCATCAACCATTAAGAGAACACCATGAAAAACATATACAGATCATTCCTTCACATTTTGGCAATAACCTTAATAATAGTCACTATTTCCTGTAAGGCTCAAAAAACCGGCCTTATCGCCAAGGGAGCGAAAGTCACTTTGGTAGCAAAAGACTATACTTTTACCGAGGGTCCGGCAGTGGCCCCAAATGGGGATGTATTTTTTACAGATCAACCCAATGACCGAATTATCAAATGGTCAGCTAAAGATGGTAGTGTTTCAACCTATATGCAGCCGTCTGGCAGGGCCAATGGTCTGTATTTTGACCATGAAGGCAACCTGTTGGCTTGCGCCGATAACAAAAACCAACTATGGCGAATAGACTCCCAAAAAAATGTCACTGTATTGATAGACGACTTTGAGGGCAAAAAATTAAATGGTCCCAATGACCTATGGGTTGACCCCATGGGAGGCATTTATTTTACCGATCCATTTTACAAGCGATCCTATTGGACCAGGACCGAACAAGAATTGAAAGAACAACGAGTCTACTACCTTTCCCCGGATAAAAAGGATGTTCGGGTAATTGCAGATGGCTTTGTCCGTCCCAATGGCATAATTGGAAATCAAGACGGAAGCATGTTGTACATAGCCGACATAGGTGATAAAAAAACCTATTCTTATACTGTAAATCCAGATGCCAGCTTAAGCAACAAGACCCTATTTACCAATATGGGCTCGGACGGAATGACCATGGACCATCTAGGCAATGTATATCTGACCGGGAATGGGGTAACCGTTTTCAACAATAAAGGAATTCAGATTCAGCATATACCCATAGATCAAAAATGGACGGCCAACGTCACCTTTGGGGGAGAAAAACAGAAGACCTTATTTATTACGGCCATGAATTCCCTCTATACCCTTGACATGAAGGTACGGGGTATTCGGTAAACACTGGTATCCTTAATTTTTGTTATTAAGGAATACCAACTACCACCTGTCTTACTTATACTCCCCATATTATGAGGGGTTTAAGATAAAATACGGCCTTCACCTACCGATGACAGCTTTACCCGGTTCCATTAATCCCCTCTAGTCAAAAAAATTGTAGTTCCGCCAAATTAATATTAGTTTTAAACCAACGGGGCGCTTGCAATGTCCTTGGTCGAAAATTATAGTACCAGACCTAAAACAATTTATAATTTAACACTTAATACCAATAAACTTGAAAACACCGACCTATTTATTTCTATTATTATCTGTATTTGCCTTTGGACAGAATGTCAACAAATACGAGAATCAGGTAATGGCCTTACAAAAAAAGTATGACACGCTCTGGGACTCCTCAAAAGAAACAACAGTATTTGCGGGAAGTTCTACAATACGCATGTGGAAAAGTCTGGAATCTATGTTTCCCGAACATCAAATTGTCAATTCAGGATTTGGAGGCTCCCAATCCTCCGATCTATATCATTTTTACGACGAACTTATATTAAGATATTCCCCGAAAAAAGTTTTTATCTATGAAGGGGACAATGATATTGCTGCTAAAAAAAAGATCAGGGATATTATAGGGTATACCCAGAAGATTATTGATAAGGTCAAAGAGCAGAACAAGGAGGCCAAGATTGTCATCATAGCTGCCAAACCCAGTATTGCCCGTTGGAATTTGAAGAGAAAGTATAAAAAATTAAACCGACGGTTTAAAAGGTTATGTAAAAAAGAAAACAATTTGGAATACGCCAATGTCTGGGACGCTATGTTAGACGGCAGAAAAGTAAGGCAAGATATATTTATAGAAGACGGACTCCATATGAACAAGGAGGGTTATGATCTGTGGTATTCCGTTATTAAACCCCATATGGACTAATATATTTTAAATAGAAAATAAAACACTAATTCAACCTTTTTCAATGAAACAATCAATCTTACTAAAATCACTGTTCGTATTTTGTTTATTTACTGTACTGGTAGCTTGTGAACAACAAAAAAAGAAAGTAATAAACTTCCCAACAACGGATTTATCTGCCGAGAATTTAATTCCCAAACCGCTTAAAATAACACCTACCAACAGTGCTTTTGGATTGGATAAAAACACTTCCATCCATACCTCTGAGAATGCCTCTGGATTTCCAGAAGTGGGCCAATTTTTGGCAGAAAAAATAAAATGGCAGACCAATCTCGATATCCCGGTAAACACCACCGAATCCCCAACATTGGAACGTATCATTTTCATTAATCAGTCAGACAGCACAGAGATATCATCCAAGGAAGGCTATGATCTATATATTACCCAAGACTCCGTAATCCTGAATGCCAAGACTGCCGAGGGGGCTTTTAGGGGAGTACAGACCATACGACAAATTATACCCGAAATATCCAATGACACCTTGGCCGAAAATAAGATGTGGTTGATCCCAACAGGTAAAATTACCGATAGTCCCAACTTTGAATACCGTGGGTCCATGCTGGATGTGGCCCGACATTTTTTTAGTGTAGAGGACGTTAAAAAATACATTGACATTTTGGCTTATTACAAAATTAACACCTTACACCTACACCTTACCGATGACCAGGGTTGGAGAATAGAAATTAAATCATGGCCAAAGCTGACCGAGGTTGGTGGCCGCTCCGAAGTAGGCGGAGGAGAAGGAGGGTTTTACACTCAGGAAGATTACAAAGAGATTGTGGCCTATGCTGCAAAACATTATATCACCATAGTTCCAGAAGTAGATATGCCCGGACATACCAATGCTGCGTCCGTAGCCTATCCCTTCCTCAACGGAAATGGCAAAACACCAAAAATCTATACAGGTACCCAAGTTGGTTTTAGTACTTTTGACACCCGCAAGGATACCGTTTATGCCTTTATAGACGATGTGGTTCGTGAAATTTCGGCCATAACCCCTGGTCCGTACTTTCACGCTGGTGGGGATGAAAGCCATGTGACCAAGAAAAAAGACTTTATCTATTTTGTTTCAAAAATTGATAAAATTGTAAAAAAGCACGGTAAAAGAATGATCGGATGGGACGAAATTGTACATGCCGATATAGATACCACCGCAATAGCACAATTCTGGGCCAATGAAAAAAATGCCAAACTAGCAGTAGAAAAAGGCCTTAAGGTAATCCTATCTCCTGGAAAAAAAGCTTATTTGGATATGAAATATGACACCCTCTCCAAGCACGGATTGGATTGGGCAGGATTAATTCCTGTGGATACCGGATACATTTGGACACCGGAACGCTATGTTCAAGGAATAAACAAAGAACATATATTAGGTGTTGAGGCCCCACTATGGTCAGAGACCATCAGCAATATAGATGAATTGGAATATTTGGCATTTCCAAGAATGATAGGTTACTCCGAATTAAGCTGGAGTAAGGAAGAAAACCGGGATTGGGAGAACTATAAGATACGATTAGGGAATCAGGCTCCCTATTTGGACAAAATGGACGTAAAGTATTATCCTTCTCCTTTAATAGAGTGGAAAAAAAGTAAGTATACCTATAAAACCATAGATAAGGATTGATATACATTTGCACCCAGTCCTTTTTTTAAAGGTCAAATTTTTGCATATTGTAAACCCCTAACTATCATTGCATATACCTGTTTAGCTATTTAAACTAATTTAAATACTAAACTCATGAAAGCGATTACTCTCATTATCACCATGTTATTGGGGTTATTATGTCATGCCCAAATGACAAATGACAGCCTGCCCAAAGCGGAAGTTGCCACTACCATGCAAAGTGTTACCATAAATGGCAAAACAATTTATTTAACGGCAAAAGCGGGTACATTTCAGGTAAAGGACGAATCTAAACGGCCCATAGCCCTAATGGGATTCACCTACTATACCAGAGACTCCAAAAGAGGATTGGCCACCCAAAGGCGTCCCATTGTATTTGCATTTAATGGCGGACCGGGATCTTCCTCCTTTTGGCTGCATATGGGGATTCTAGGTCCAAAAAGAATAGTGGTAAATGATCCAAAATCTACCCCTGCCGCCCCTTATAAGATTGTAAACAACAATTACTCCCTATTGGATATTGCCGATTTGGTAATGATAGACCCAGTAGGTACAGGCCTAAGTGTACCAATAGGTAAGGCCAAGTTTAAGGACTTTTGGGGAGTAGATCAGGACATTAGAAGCCTTTCCCTCTTTATAACCCAATTCCTGATACACAACGACAGAATGAACAGCCCCAAATTTCTATTGGGAGAGAGTTACGGTACCTTTAGGAATGCCGGATTAATGAACAATCTTTTAAACCAAGGAATAGCTATGAATGGCGTTGTAATGGTATCAGCCGTATTTGATTTTCGTACGCTATTGTTCCCTCCCAATGACGACCTACCCTATATTGTACACTTTCCCACCTATGCGGCAACAGCTTGGTACCATGACAAAATAGTGGATAAACCCGAAGATGTCTATGAATTTTTGGATGATGTAAGATACTTTACCGAAAATGAATATGCCCCTGCCCTATTTAAAGGAGACCGTTTAACCGAAAATGAAAAGAGCGATATAGCCCTTAAACTAGCTACCTATACAGGAACGGAACCGGATTATTGGCTAAAAGCAGGACTAAGGGTGAAAGCCAGTGAATTCTTCGCCGAATTTCTTAGGGACCAGGGTGAGATTGTAGGCCGATTAGACTCTAGATTTACTGGGATCAACGAAGACCTTTTATCACAGGAGGGTAGTCACGACCCTCAAAGTTCTGCAATATCCCCTGCCTTTATCAGTGGGTTTTTGGATTATTTTTATGGCGATCTTAAGGTGAACAAAAACCTATTATACACTATTTCCGCAGCCAGAAGAAATGGTTTTAAATGGGACTGGAAACACAAAGGCAATATGAGATGGGGGGCTACTGCCGCAATCAATACTGGTATGGACATGGCCAGGGCATTGTCACGCGACCCTAATATGAAGGTTTTGATCCTGAACGGTATTTACGATATTGCTACGGTCTTTTACGGTGTAGAACACAGTATAAACCACATGGGGCTTACCAAAGAAATAAAAGACAACATAAAAATGGAATACTATGAGGCCGGTCACATGATGTATACCCATAAACCCTCTATGGAGAAATTTAAAAAGGATGTGTCCCAATTTATATTGTCTGCAATAAAATAAACATAGAACCCGTCCCAACACCAAACCAACACTGGTTTATTATTGGGACGGTGTTCTCTTATTTCCACTCAAAATCCCCGCTTTCAAGCGCCCAATCATTACCAAAAAATCCAGCACATTTTACAGCCGACATCCCTTGGGTGAGTACGCTATCATTAAATAGCAATACATCAGGAAAAGTAGTACCGTTTACCAAATAGTGATTGGCATAGGCTGCCTTCATTCCTGTAGCTCCAGTGGCCGTTATCACTCCCACGCTTGCCATATCGCTATCAGACCTAGGGACTATAAAATACATGCCCCAATTGGCACCCTCTAGACTTTTATTCCCAAATTCCAATTTATCATTATATACTTGCAAGGGGCTATCTTTTAGCAGCTTGTTCCAAGCCGCATTATTGGACCTATTACCATAGACCACTACATTACGATCCGGATAGTCCTTTGGAGCAAAATCGGTGTCCGCTACCAATTCAATATTACCATTGGCCTTATACCAAAACGTATCGGCATCAAACCTCGCCTTGTTGTAGTACCATTCATTTTCCATGGCAGTCCCTTTAGTGGCATAGACAAACACCACATCATTTCTAAAAGCGTCCTTAAAACCGCCATTTCTATGTGGGCCTTTTTCTTTTAAGGATGGATTGGTCACAATTTGCCAAACCCCATTCCTTTTTCCAAAAAATAAGCGTTCCTTTAACGGAAGAACCAATTCCTTTCCATTCAATACAATCTGATCAATGGACTCAGGTATTTGGGTGAAATCGACCTCCAACAAGGAAACATTTTCGGTATCCAAAATAAAATTGTTTTCCCTCTTTAAATTAAAGGAGCTTACCTCAAAAGGCTTTTCTTGTTGGTGGATCGTTACAAAATGTGATGTAGCGGATACGCCTGGCGAGCCCGTACTAAACTCTAGTTTTTTTACGTCCTTTGCTTCCGGAATGGTCCTCTGTTCAAAAAAGTCGAATATAGGCTTCCAATCTACGCTGTGATCCCCGTACCAATGTGTACCCCCTGGATATTCATAATAGGTAAAATCTGTATGGAACTTCCCTAGTCGCTCTCTCATATCCCGGGCAATATAGGTAGGTACTACATTGTCTATTTCGCCGTGCAGTACATAGACCCCATGGTGCAAATAATTTCGGATCAACTTTAGGGTTCTACTTGGAGTTCCCGCCCTCTTGACCATGTTTTCGACCGGAGTAGGTACATAGTCCATTGTAATTCTCTCAAACATTTTAGGCGTAATGCCATATTGTTCCCTTTGTTCAGCTGAGAGTCCTGCAATTCTCTTTGTTCTGCCTCCTCGGTACAACAACAGATCCGGATATCCCGCGCAGGGAGCAATGGCCGCAAATTGATCGGGGTAGGTAGCCCCCAAATACCAAGTGCCGTGCCCACCCATAGAATGTCCGGTTAAATAGATCTTCTTATCGTTGGGCTTATAAATCCTTTTACCTTCGGACAAAACCTCCAAAGCATCCAGCCTGCCCCAGTCTTCCCATGCAAACCCAAAAGGTCTTCTATTGGTAGGAGCCACTAAATTACCCCAGTCCTTTTGTTTATAGGCATTGGCCTGATTTACAGCCTCTACAGAAGCACCGTGAACAGAAAGAAACAAGGCAGCTCCTTCCGTAATACCATTCTTCTGCGGCGCCACGCTAAAATACTGTACGCTTCCATCAATACCACTTATAAAGGTTCTCTTGTGATGCCTAAATTTCGACTTCACATTTAATGTCAATACTTCTGAAGACTCCAATTGTCCCTTGGCCGATTTTAATGTCAATGCAACCACTGCTTTCTCCTCTTGGGGATCCAATCCCGATGCCGAAATAACAAAAGGAACCTTATAAACGCTCATTGGGGGTATATCTTGAATGATAGTACTATGTACCTTCTTGTTTAATGAAGCTTCAATACGGGAACCCTTCACCCATTTTTCAGAGGCATTGATTACCCGTATGGCAGCCTGGTACTCCCCTTCCTCCTCTACCAATAGATCGGGAGCTGTAACATCTCGGGTGGTAAACTGTACCAATGTCTTAGGCTCCAACAACCTTGCCCTTACCCTGGGAAAACGCCCCACCTTAAGAACAAAGACATTCTTCCCTTTTTTCAATTTTAAGGGAATAAGGTTATATCCAAAGTCATAATGATCTCCCTCATAAGGCAATCCGTTTATTGAAGCTAGTGAATGACCGGAAGCTTCAAATAATACTGTTTTTTCACTTCCCGATCGATAACTGAGATACACATAACCAGATCTTAATTCCCTACCCGAAAAAGTATTGGTACTATCTACTTCTATTCCTTTCCATTTTAATTCCTTTCCCGTAAAATCTATATCAAAAACATCATCTTTAGTCACCTCCATTGACGGATCCAATAGAAAAGCGTTAAATACGGGATCTAAAGGAAATGATGAGGATTCAAAACCTAAGCTTGGGAGCGTTAGCAACAATCCCTTGTTAAAAACATGCATTACTTTTCCCTCATGAATTTCCTCCACTTTTTCCTTGCCAAAATATTCCACGATATTTCCTGTTCGTTGTTGGCCCGATAGGATAAAAGGAAGACTAAAAAGCACCCATAAAACAAGGGTAAATTTCTTGTGTAATGTAACCATAAAAAATATTGATTAAGAATTTAGTGATTTAATTTCCACAATACCTTATCCAAAGCATAACTATTTAGACCAACAACAACTAAGAAAAGCTAAAGGAAAGGGAGCAAGGCCCTAAGGGGGGGATATTCACAAAATTATTCCTGGGAAAATATAAAAATATCGACATAAAAAAACCTCCTAATTTGGAGGTTTTATAGTCTAGTATTATCAATAGGTTTATTTCTTTTCGCTGGCACCAACCTCTTCTTCCTCTTCGGAAAAGTCGGTAATACCATGTTCTAGCAATAAGTTATACCATTGAATGATCTTTTTTATATCACTGGCATAAACCCTCTCCTCATCGTAGTTAGGAAGCAGGTCGAACATATATTCCTCCAGTTTAATCTTATTCTCTTTGTGGCCCACAGAGGTCTTACCACCATCTTCCTTCTCCTTGATCTTTTCAAATACCTTTCTTAAAGGAACCTCTTCCTCAAGGGTATAGATTGCAATCTCGGACAGGACACTTACATTGTTCTTAAAACTAACGGTAATCTTTTTGCCATCCAAAAGGGATTCGGCCACAAAACCGGATCGTGTTTGGGTTAGCAATTTAAAAAGACCTGGTTTGCCTGATATGGATAATATTTTATTTAAACTCATCTGCTATCTAAAATTTAAGCGGCAAATATGCTACTTTTTGTTTATATAAGAAATTGTTTTAACGTGCTTTTTTAAGATTGGGAAAACGCATTCTATAATCCACCCTAATCTTTCCTTTGGAAATATTGGTCAACCTACCTTTTAGGAGGCGTTTCTTTAGGCTGGAGAGTTTATCGGTAAATAGTATTCCTTCTATATGATCATATTCGTGTTGGATCACTCTTGCCAAAAGTCCGTCATAGGTTTCTTTATGGGCCTTAAAATTTTCATCCATATAGGATATGGTAAGGGTATCTTTACGGGACACATCCTCACGGATATCGGGAATACTTAGACAGCCCTCGTTAAACGCCCATTCCTCACCTGTTTCATCTTCTATTTGAGCGTTGATAAATACTTTTTTAAACCCTTTTAGTGCGTTTTGCTCTTCCTTGGTAAGGTCTTCATCATCAGAAAAAGGAGTGGTATCCACCAAAAACAATCTAATGGGCAGTCCTATCTGGGGCGCCGCCAAACCAACACCACTGGCATTGTACATGGTATCCCACATATTGGAGATCAGCTCCTCCAGTTTTGGGTAATCACTCTCAATATCTTCCGCTACTTTTCTAAGCACGGGATCTCCGTAAGCTACTATGGGTAATATCATACTATTGTTTTCTGTTTAAATAAGCCTGAAGAATTATAGTGGCACTAATTTCATCTACCAAAGCCTTATTTTTCCTTTGTTGTTTTTTAAGTCCACTATCTATCATGGTTTGGAAGGCCATTTTAGAAGTAAAACGTTCATCCTGCCGCTCTACTGGTATCTTTGGAAAAACACCTTCCAAGGTTCTAAGAAATGGTTTTATCAATTCTTCGGATTCAGATGGTAGATTGTTCATTTGCTTAGGCTCCCCTACCACAAATCGCTCCACCTTTTCTTCCTTTACATAGTTCCTCAAAAAATTTAGGAGGTCTTTGGTATCAACTGTGGTGAGGCCAGATGCTATTATTTGCAACTCATCCGTTACAGCAATACCTGTCCGTACCTTTCCATAATCCAATGCTACAATCCTTCCCACGCTAATTTTTTGCAAAAATAAACGATAAATTGTTATATGTGCAAAAACTAAAGGTTAATTACCCCATAGCCCTTATATTTGCTGAAATTTGAATTTTTAAAAATGAAAGAACTGAGAAAAACAATAGAAACCGCTTGGGACAATAGAGAACTACTTAAAGAAACTCCAACCCAAAATGCCATACGTGAAGTCATTGATCTTTTGGACAATGGGAAACTGCGCTGTGCAGAACCTACTACTGAAGGATGGCAGATCAACGAATGGGTTAAAAAAGCGGTAGTTCTTTACTTTCCGATACAAAAAATGGAAACCTTGGAGGCTGGTATCTTTGAATACCACGACAAAATGCCCCTAAAAAGAGGATATGCCGAAAAAGGAATCCGAGTGGTCCCCAACGCAGTAGCAAGACATGGGTCATATATCTCGGCCGGTGCCATTTTAATGCCCAGTTATGTAAATATTGGAGCCTATGTAGATGAAGGCACTATGGTAGATACGTGGGCAACTGTTGGTAGCTGCGCACAGATAGGCAAAAATGTACATTTAAGTGGTGGTGTTGGTATAGGTGGCGTATTGGAACCCCTACAAGCTGCTCCCGTAATTATTGAGGACAATGTATTTGTAGGTTCCAGATGTATTGTGGTTGAAGGTGTGCGCGTAGAAAAAGAAGCCGTTCTAGGTGCCAATGTAGTACTTACGGCATCGACCAAAATTATAGATGTGACAGGAGACAAACCTGTAGAAAGAAAAGGTTTGGTTCCTTCAAGATCTGTAGTTATCCCAGGAAGTTATACCAAAAGCTTCCCTGCCGGTGACTATCAAGTACCCTGTGCCTTGATCATTGGAACCCGAAAAGAGAGCACCAATAAAAAAACTTCCCTGAATGATGCTTTAAGGGAATATGACGTAGCCGTTTAATACTTGCCTATGAAGACCATTCTTGTAGACGCTTGGAATACTTTGGTTACCCAAGATGGAATAGACACCGAAATGCAAAAATTATTGGATGCCTATGACCATACCAAAATAATCTTGACCAATGCCAACCAACAAGAATGTACGGAATATGGAATAATTAATATGCCTTATGAGGTTTTTAGCTTGGAGCACCGCCCCAACAAGACCGATAAGGCATATTACCTTAAAATGCTCCAGCACTTTGATTTAAAGCCCCAAAACGTCCTGTATTTTGAACATAACCTAGAGGCCGTTACCGCTGCCCAATCCGTTGGCATTAAAACATTTCACTACACAAAGAACGATTTAAGGGGATTGGATGCCTTTCTAAAAAACAATATCACATAACCCCCACATGGCCTATAACATTACCTTAGAAGGAAAAAACAAAGTTATTGCCGAAAGAATGCTAAAGCGTGTAGCCGGCATTTTGGAAGAGTGCACTATTGACTATTGGTTGGAAGGGGGCACCCTTTTAGGTATTAGAAGGGAGAACAGACTACTCCCATGGGACAATGACATAGACCTGTCCATTAATGAAGATCAGTTGGGCAAATTGGAGAATTTTTATTCCAAATTAAGAAATGCTGGTTATCGTATACGAACAAGGCACTTCCCGTATACCAACGAGTATTTTAGTGAGGGAGGGATTCGAATGATCAAGATTCGGGAAAAAAAATTTTTCGGTCTTATAAAGGGCCCCGTATGCTTGGATGTTTTTATAAAATACCAACACAACAATAACAGCTACTGGGAGATTGATGGTAAAACCAAATTTGTCCCCAGTAAGTTCTACAGTTCCTTTAAGGAGGTGGAATTTAAGGGCTACCAATACAAGATTCCCGCCCTAACAGATGAGTATCTAACCTATAGATACGGAGATTGGCAAAAAGCAGTAAAAAACTGGGACACTTCTAAAGACGATAACGCTATAGCTTAGGAATTCACTGTCTCCAAGCGCAAAGTACTTTTTAGAATGGTACTACTTACATTAGCGGTATAGGGTACATATTCAACCGGACATGAAGTTTTTGGAAACCTACCCTTCCAATCATCCCCTACCGAAATGGCATCAATATTATATTCATCCACTATTCGCTGTTTGTTCTTATCCAATTGGGGAATAACCTCGTCGACAAAACTTATAGCCTTGACCAATTTTATCCTTTCTTCGAACGGAATAACCGGTGGTCTACCCTTTTCCTTTTCTATGAGCTCGTCCGTAGACACCCCTACTATGAGGTAATCGCACATTTCCTTAGACTTTTTCAAAATGTTCAGATGACCATAATGAAAAATATCAAAGCAGCCCGAAGTATATATCTTATGATACTTCTTGTTTTCTTTTTTATACTTGACTTTGATCCCAAGGGTATTTCCCTTTTTGAGTTTTATAACATAATCCTCGTTATCATAAAAGACGCTAATATTCTTGAGGATTTCCAGCAACTCCAACAGGGCGCCTTCAAATTTAAATTTACAACTAACCAACAACTTCACCTTGTGATTGGGGTCAGTATTAAAATTCCAATTAGGATACTTTGAAGATAATATTTGAAAATAAGCCTCTGTCATAGTATTATAAACCAATAGATTAGTACAAAGTCAGCAAAGATACTAAAACGCCTAGAAGTAAAAATTTATTATAAACAAATATCCATATTGAGAAATATCACATGAAATAGCTCAGAAAATGACAAAATTTCTAGTATAAAAATTGGAATCCCTAGCCTTTCATTTATAAAAGATTACGCTAAAGCTTAAAGAATTAAAAATCTTTCCCATACCGATATACTTTTACGCCATATTTTTTGTTATACCATGGATGAAGGTGGATAAATTCTTACAACGATGACGCAACTTTTTGTTTAAAAGCTATCTAATCCATAGAAAAACATTAATTATATGCCTAGTACAACAGAAAAAATTACAGCTTTGATCATCACCTACAACGAAATGGGCTACATTGAAAAATGTATTGAATCCGTTTCCTTTGCTGATGAAATAATAGTTGTTGATTCCTACAGTACGGATGGCACTTATCAATATTTACTGAATCACCCTAAAGTAAAGGTGATTCAAAATCCGTTTGTGAACTATACGGCACAAAAATCTTTTGCCCTTCAGCAAGCCACCAATGATTGGATACTTTTTTTGGATGCCGATGAAGTAGTGTCGGAAACACTGCAGGAAGAAATTAAAACGAAGGCTGTATCCAATTCCGAGCACAGTGCATATTGGTTTTATAGAACATTTATGTTCCAAAATCAACGTTTAAGGTTTAGCGGCTGGCAAACAGATAAAAATTATCGACTTTTTAGAAAAAGTAAGGCCCGATTTTGTGACAAAAAAATTGTTCACGAAACACTTGTAGTTAATGGGACCTCAGGAATACTACGGGAAAAATTGGTGCATTTTTGTTATAAGAACTACACCGACTATAAATTAAAAATGCTAAAATATGGACGTTTAAAAGCCAAAGAGGCCTTTTACAAGGAGAAGAAATTCTATTACCTCCCCCTGATCTATAAACCCAGCTGGAATTTTTTTCACAATTTCTTTCTGAGGCTTGGTTTTCTAGATGGAAAAAAGGGTATAACCATATGTTATTTAAACGCCCTTGGAGATTTTGAAAGATACAGGGAACTAAAGCGCCTTTGGAAGAAAAACGAGCTTGCCCACTATTTGGCAATGCCATAGGGCGTCCAAGTACATCTTGATGTCCGAACCACTTTTCGGATAGCCTTATTTTTAGCAATGGAATGCATTGTTTTATATCCTCTTTTATGATCTAGGTGAACACAAACTGCACTGTACCTAAGCTGTTTGGCCCTAATGCCACTGTTCAACAATCTTTCTCCCAATTCCCTATCCTGTCCCCCATATTGCATCCGTTCATCAAAACCATTGACCTTTAGAATATCACTCTTCCAACCAGAGGAGTTATGCCCGTTCCAACTCGCATTGGTAGGCGTGAGGGAATTAAAGATTTTGGAAACCCGTCCCTTTACCGTTAACTTACTATTCTTAAATTTCTTAGGGATGCCGTGTGATTTCAACCAATGGATATTGAAACAATTTTGCTTTTCTATATCCTCCTTGCCAATCAACTTGGATATGTGCATGGGCAACATATAATACCCGCCAGATATAAAATATCCTGGAGCACTGTTGAGGTAGTGTACCGCTACAAAATCTTGTCTGGGAATACAATCCCCATCGGTCATGATAATATAGTCTGCCTTACAAGCTCGGACCGCTTTGTTCAATATACGGGATTTTTGAAAACCATCATCCTCTTGCCATATATGTACCATCCTAAAAAAAACTTCAGAGCCCATTTGCTGTATTAACTCTTTTGTTTTTGGGCCAGATCCGTCATCCGCAATGACCACCTCAAAACCCCTAAAGGTTTGTTGATTAAATCCGTACAACACTTTCCGTAGCCATTCTTCAGAATTGTAGGTGCTAATAATTACAGATATGGTGGGTACGCTAGTCATCGCCCCACAAAAATATATACCTTTAATTATATATCTTTGCCACCACCTTTATCTTTATATTAGGTTATGGTAAAAAAAATATTATTTGGACTCCTAAAAAAAATGAAATTCCTGCCCCAGGAGACTTTCGTCAAGATATATTATGAATATTATTCCGGAAGAAAATTGAATTTGCAGAACCCTGTAGAATTTTATGAAAAAATTTCTTGGTACAAAGTTTTTTTTAGGCCTAAAATATTAAACCAGTTGGTAGACAAGCACGCCGTTAAAACCTATGTTACAAAAAAGGTTGGAGCACAGTATTTAAACGAAACACTTGGGCTGTACAATAAAGGTTCCGAAGTAGATTTTGACAAGCTTCCGGATCAGTTTGTAATAAAAGGGGTACACGGTTATCATTTCAACTTAATTGTAAAGGACAAAGCCAAACTCAACAGACTTAAATCCAGATTTCTACTTAAGAAGTGGATGAACAAAAATCAATATTACAGAGGGGGTATGGAATGGGCCTACAAGGATGTAAAGCCCCTTCTTATGGCCGAGACTTATTTGGAAGAAATGGGTAAGACTACCCTGAACGACTATAAGTTCTTTTGTTTTAACGGAACCCCAAAATTTGTCCAAATTGATATGGAAAGAGGGACAAAGGATTATAGGTGCTATTATGATATGGACTGGAACAAATTGGATCTTTACACAGAGAAAATACCTTTCTATGAGGGGGAAGTTCAAAGACCGGAAAATTTTGAGGAGATGAAAAGTGTAGCCTTTCGTTTGGCGGACCAACTTCCCTTTACCAGGGTAGACCTATATTCTATACAGGGAAAAACCCTTTTTGGGGAAATGACCTTTTACCCCTCGGATGCACGAAACCGGTTTTTACCCGAGAAGTACAACAAAATAATTGGTGATTACTTTGTACTACCCAAAATTCCAAAAGGAGAAAAATACATAACCAGTTTAGTATAGACTGGCTTTTAAAATTAAAAAACTATGAAAATCGTCATTTTAGCAGCAGGCATTGGATCTAGACTTGGAAATCCATTCCCCAAACCCCTAACCCCCCTAAAGAATGGTAAATGTATCATGGAAATGCAGGTCGACAACCTAGATGAAACGTTTAACATTGACGATATTAATGTAGTGGTAGGTTTTAAAAAGAACTTAATAATGGAACGCTTCCCAGAGCTGACCTATATATACAATCCGTTCTTTGACCAGACCAATACATCCAAAAGTCTTTTAAAGGCGTTGAGAAAAAATAGGGACAAATCCGTACTTTGGTTAAATGGGGACGTGGTATTTGATGCCGGGCTTTTATCCGTATTAAAACCCTTTATAGACAAGAAGGAATCCTTTGTAGCGGTAAACACAAGCAAGGTGGCCGAGGAAGAAGTAAAATACACCCTTCAAGGCGGTTTTATAGATCAATTGTCCAAAACTGTAAAAAATGGCTTGGGTGAGGCCGTGGGCATTAATTTTATATCCTCCAAGGACATAAAGAGTTTTATTCATAGGTTGGAAGAATGTGATGACAATGACTATTTTGAAAAAGGCTTGGAATTGGCCATAAAAAAAGATGGATTAAAAATCAGTGCAGTGGACATTTCCGAGTACGACTGCATGGAAGTCGACTTCAAGGAAGATTTGGAAAATGCCAATAACCTGTTCCAAAAATGAAAGTAATACTGTTCTGTCAAAATGCCTATGCTTTTGGAATACTAGGCCCTATCAGGGACATACTCCATGAACAGGAGCACGACTTTCTCTGGTATATATCAGAAAAACTTTTGGACAATTTCCCCTTCAAAAATGAGCCGTATACCCTAAGTATATTGGATCTACAATTGTTTAAAAGCGATGCTATATTTGTCCCTGGCAATGAGGTCCCCCACTATTTACGGGGGTTAAAAGTGCAGGTATTCCATGGTTTGGCGGGTGAAAAAAAAGGTCACTTCCGTATCCGCCATTACTTTGACCTATATCTTACCCAAGGTCCATATTTTACCAATAAATTCAATACTCTAAAAAAAGTACATAGGAATTTTGAGGTAATTGAAACCGGATGGCCTAAATTGGATGTTTACAGCACTGAAAAAAACAAATACGAGTTTGAAAAGAAAGCCTTGCTGGAGTTATTTAATACGGATAAAATTGTACTGTACGCCCCTACCTTCTCCCCTAGCCTAACCTCCGCGCCATTTCTGATAAAGGAAATAAAAAAACTAGCAGAAAACACTGGGTATTTAGTTTTTATAAAACTTCATGATCTAATGGATCCGAAGTGGATAAAAGCGTACCGGGAACTGGCCCAAGACACGCCCAATATAGTATTCAAAGAAGACAAGAACATTATAAAATCGCTATTGCAGGCAGACATCCTAATCAGCGACACCTCTTCTGTAATATATGAGTTTATACTCTTGGACAAGCCCGTAATATCCTACAAAAATATATCGGACAAGGTCCTATGGGACAATTCAAATTCGTATAACCAACTCACCCAAAAGGTATTGGACAACTTTGAGTTGGACCAATATGCGCCCGAAAGAACCTTTATAAACATGCAATTTCACCCCTATCAGGACGGGAGATCGGCCTGGAGAATGGTAGATACAGTAAAAAAATATATTGAATTGCATGGTGTACCGGAGAGAAGAAGGCTTTCGCTTAGCAGAAGACTGAAAATAAACTCTATGTTCGGGAAGCCCGTAAAAAATCCGTTTGTAGGTCCCAAGACCAATAAGATTACAGGAATATTGATCACGTATAACGAGGACATACATATCAATGCGGTGTTGGAGAATATAAAGTTTGTTGATGAAATTATAGTGGTGGACAGCTTTAGCTCTGATGGTACGGTAGATAAAATAAAGGCCCACCCCAATGTTAAATTGATACAAAGACCCTTTGTTAACTATACCGATCAAAAGTCCTTTGCATTGGAACAGGCCAGTAATGAGTGGATCCTATTTTTAGATGCCGATGAGCGGGTCCCGGATGCCTTAAGAAACGAAATACTCCAAACCGTAAACGCTAAAGAGCCCACTGCCGACGCCTACTATTTTTATAGGACCTTTATGTTTAAAAAAGAGGTGCTGCGCTTTAGCGGATGGCAAAGTGATAAAAACTACAGGTTATTTAGAAAGAGTAAAGTACATTTTACCCAAGATAGGATAGTTCACGAAACCTTGATTGTGGAAGGCAAATCTGATGTTCTCAAAAACAAAATGATTCACTACTCCTATAAGAATTATGAAGATTATAAGTCGAAAATGATCAAATATGGGCAAATGAAGGCGGTGGAGGAATTAAAAAAAGATTATTCCCCCAATATGTACCACTTCATATTTAGGCCGTTCTATAAATTTTTCAATCACTATTTTATTCGTTTGGGATTTCTTGACGGAAAAAAAGGAATGATCATTTGTTATCTGAATGCGCTGGGAGTATATTCCAGATACAAGGAACTAAAGCGATTAAGAAGTTTAAAATAAATGCTAGTATGGATGATATTCTTACAGAGGTAGACCAATGTTGTGAAATTCTCTCTCAAGGAGGCCTTATTTTGTATCCAACGGATACTGTATGGGGTATAGGTTGCGACGCTACCAATGCCAAGGCAGTAAATAAAATATACACTCTCAAAAAAAGATCCAATACAAAAACGATGATCTGCTTGGTGGCCAATGATTTTATGTTGGAACAGCATGTGGAAAAGGTACCAGAACTTGCATACGACATCATGGACCTGGCCACCAAACCCACTACCATTGTGTACGAATCCCCAAAAGGGATTGCCGAAAACCTGATAGCGGCCGACAATACCCTTGCCATTAGGGTAGCTTCGGATAAATTTTGTAAGTACCTAATAAAAAAGTTTAAAAAGCCTATTGTGTCCACATCCGCTAATTTGGCAGGGCAACCAACCCCCATGGCTTACAAAGAAATACCGGATGAGATTTTAAAAGGTGTGGACTATATAGTAAATTTGGACCGCGATAAAATTAAAAGTACCCCCTCATCCATTATTATGCTCGGTAATGATGGTACCGTAAAAGTGATCCGAGAATAAAAAATGATAGCAACAAACCACGAAGAAGCTTTAAAAGACCCTATATTTTCAACTATTTCAGATGCGGCCAAGGAACTCTCGGTAGATTCCTACGTTATTGGAGGTTTTGTAAGGGATTATCTTTTAAAAAGAGGCATACCCAAGGACATAGATATCGTTGCCATAGGCAGCGGTATAGAACTGGCCAAATTGGTAGCTAAGAAATTACCTGGAAGCTCAGAAGTTAGTGTCTTTAAGAATTTTGGTACTGCCATGATCAAATTCAAGGAGATAGAAATTGAATTCGTTGGTGCGAGAAAGGAAAGCTACCACAGGGACAGTAGAAAGCCAGTAGTTGAAGATGGTAGTCTGGAAGATGACCAAAAGCGGCGGGACTTCACTATCAATGCCCTGGCCATTTCACTTAACAGCAGGGATTACGGACAACTATTGGATCCCTTCGACGGAATTGGGGATCTAAAAAGGCAATTGATAAAAACACCATTGGACCCAGATTTAACCTATTCGGACGATCCACTGCGCATGATGCGCGCCATTCGCTTTGCCACACAACTCAACTTTATAATACACCCAGAGTCCCTACAGGCAATTAGCGACAATAAGGAAAGGATAAAGATTATCTCCAATGAACGCATCGTAGACGAATTACACAAGATCTTGGCCAGCAAAAAGCCATCACTAGGCTTCTCCCTGCTACATCAAACAGGACTTCTTTCCTTTATTATGCCAGAATTAGTGGCTTTGGAAGGTATAGAGGAAATTGAGGGACAACGGCATAAGGACAACTTTTGGCATACTCTTGAAGTAGTAGACAATATTGCCGAAAATACGGAGAACGTATGGTTAAGATGGGCTGCCTTATTGCACGATATAGGTAAGGCCCCGACCAAAAAATTTGATAAAAAAATTGGATGGACCTTTCATGCCCACGAATTCATTGGAGCCAAGATGGTATATAAACTATTTAAACGTCTTAGATTACCATTAAACGACAAAATGAAATTTGTGCAAAAAATGGTGCTTATGAGCTCTAGACCTATAGTGTTGTCCGAAGACTTTGTAACCGATTCTGCAGTGAGAAGGCTAATTTTTGATGCGGGTGACCATGTGGAAGATCTAATGACCTTATGCGAGGCGGACATCACCACAAAAAATCCAAAAAAACAAAAGCGTTATAAAAATAATTTTAAAATTGTACGCCAGAAAATTGAAGAAGTAGAGGAAAGAGACCATGTTAGAAATTTTCAACCCCCTGTTAGCGGTGAGGAAATTATGAAAACCTTTGACCTAAAGCCATCCAAGGAAATAGGAATCATAAAAGAGGCTATTAAAGAGGCTATTTTGGAAGGTGAAATTCCAAATGAGTACGAAGCCGCCTATGCCCTAATGCTGAAAAAAGGTAAAGAAATGGGACTGGTATCCCAATAAATCACGAATAAATCCAAATGGAGATATTCGGATAATTTTTTGTCAAGAAAATGAACCTTGCGCAGGCCTAATTCTAATCAAAGAGTATTAATTTTGCCCTACGCTTTCAAATGTCCAAATGCAAAAATATTTTACAAAAATTGCCAAAATCGCTTTAGTTTTGGTTTATCTCGTTATAGTAGCGGGTGCTGTGGTAAGGATGACGGGCAGTGGTATGGGATGCCCTGACTGGCCCAAATGTTTTGGTTATTATATTCCCCCAACCGATATAAGTGAATTACAGTGGACAGCCAATAGGGATTTCAAAAAAGGACAGGTTATAATTGTAGATGACTCCCTATGGGTAGCTAAATCAAATTTTATTACCTCCACTTCCTACAACACCAATAATTGGGAGCCTTATACCAAACACGACTATGCCATTTTTAACCCCTTTCATACTTGGACAGAATTCATAAACAGACTTTTTGGAGCCCTTGCGGGAATTGGTACCTTGGTAATGGCAATAGTATCGTTTAGCTTTTGGAAAAAGAAACCTAAAATAACTATTCTTTCCTGGTTGGTAGTATTTGCCATGGGATTCCAGGCATGGCTGGGAGCCACTGTTGTATATTCGGTTTTGGCCCCCGCAAAAATAACGGTACATATGGTAATGGCACTCTTTATTGTTGCCATGATTCTTTACATAATACATGCCTCAAGAAATCCCCAAAGTCCTTCACTACCGGATAAAACCACCCGAAACCTATTGTGGATTGCACTTATTACAAGCTTGATACAAGTAGTACTGGGAACACAGGTAAGACAATTTGTAGACGAACAATCAAAAATTATGGGTGAAAATGCTCCACAACTTTGGCTGGACACTCCCTCTATAGCTTTTTACCTACACCGCTCTTTCTCAATTTTCGTCATTTTACTAAATGTATTTTTAGCTACTAGAATCTTTAAAAAGAAACTTGGTTACACTAAAATAAATTGGGTACTGGCACTATTATTTCTTGAAGTAATAACCGGCATGGCCATGTATTACATGGATTTTCCCTTTAGCAGTCAGCCCTTGCATTTGGTAATTGCCTCGGTATTATTCGGTTTTCAGTTCTATTTGGTTTTGGAAGCCATATATGCTTCTAAAACAACTAAAACTTTGTAACTTTGCCAGCACAAAAAAAAGTACCCAATGATATATAAAATAAGGATAATATTAGATGCTGAGGATGATATTTTTAGGGATATTGAAATTGAGGAACACGATTCCATGGAAGACTTTCACAACGCCATAACCCAGGCTTTTGGTTTTCTAGGAAATGAAATGGCATCTTTTTATACCTGTGATGATGATTGGAAACAAGACGAGGAAATTGCCCTTTTCGACATGAGCGAATCCGGATCTGATGTTCGATTAATGAATGAAATTCTACTTAAGGACATCCTTACGGAACATTCCCCCAAACTTATTTATGTTTACGACTTTCTAAGTATGTGGACATTCTTTGTGGAATTGGCGGATATAGTTGAGAAAGAAGACGGTCGCACCTATCCCAATACGCTTTTCAGCTTTGGAGAAATACCGGACTCCCCTCCCGAAAAAGAATTTCAGGCCGAGAAAAGCGAATACGATTTTGACAATACCTTGGACAATTACGAGGATTTGGATTTTGATGAAAATTGGAACTAATATTTAGAGCAATAAAATTAGGATTTCGTTTTTTATAACGAACTTCATGGCTATCCTATTATTTCCAATAAATTACCGCTTAACCCAGTATAGAGGGCCAAGTACTGTTTAACCATAATTTTGCACTAGATCTATGATCAACTTATACACTACCCAGATTGAAACCATTTCCATACATCGTGTGGGAAATAAAAATAAGAGTGAAGGTGCTTTCCTTTCAGAAGAGCCATTTTCCCTTAATGATGAAACAACAGGTCTTTTAAAGGAATATTTCTTTAAGCCCTTTAGGGAGAAAGAGGAAAACTATTATCATTTTGCCAACGAAGTGGATCTGGAATTTAATGAAATGCACAAGGTTGTCACCGATATTTTTAACGACCCTAACAGCCTTCATGAAAATTCAAAAAAAATTGCCACCCATTTATTTGACCAATCCAATCACCCGCATATAAAAAGTGGAGAGGTCTATGTGGCCTATCTCACCGATCTGTTGTTGGACAATGTAAAAGTTAATGCCGTTGGGGTTTTCAAGAGCGAGCTTAAACACGACTTTCTTCAGTTCGAGGAAAATGGCAATAACTTGGACATCTTGGTGCAGCAAGGGATCAACATTAACAAACTGGACAAGGGTTGCCTAATCTTCAATACCGATAAGGAAGAAGGATACAAGGTCCTATCCGTAGACAGTAATAAATACGACACCAAATATTGGTTGGAAAATTTCTTAGGTGTAGAAGCGCTGTCGGATGACAACTTTAAAACCAAGAACTATTTAAAATTCTGTCAGAATTTTGCCAAGGATGTGGTATTACCTGCAGAGGACAAGCAACAAGAAGTATTGTTCATGAACAGGGCTGTGAACCATTTTGCGAAAAATGACGCTTTTGAGGAATCCAATTTCTTGAACGAAGTGATGGAGAACCCTGAACTGATTCCTGAGTTTAAACACTATAAGACAGAAAAAGGGCCCAAATTCAGCATAGCGGATGTTTCTACCTTTGATATTGCCAATAAAGCCGTATCAGATGCCAGAAAGAAAATTAAAAACGTCATTAATCTAGACACCAATATCCAGATTAAAATGGATTTTATCAATCCTGAATCAGCTGAAAAATTTGTTGAAAAAGGATGGGATGAGGAACGCCAAATGTACTACTACCTAGTGTACTTTAATAAAGAGCAAAAAACCTAGTATCCACGATCTTTAATTAGAGGGTGTTGATATAATTATAAAAGGTCGAAGTTTTTTTAAAAAAACTTCGACCTTTTTCCTTGGCCATAAAGGCACAGGGACCTACATCTTTGACCATTACATCTTAATCTTGTTCTCTATAATCTGTTTCATACTTACATCTTGGTAATTTCTTTTTACAAAATCCAACGCTAGGGCCAATACCTCCCCCATGGTCTTGCAGGTTTTAAAATCTATATCCCCCGTGAGTTCATGAATATGCATGGCGAGGGAAGCTATGTTTTCATCATTGGAAATATGATCGGTCTTAGCTATAGCTATCAAGCGTTTGATACGATTACCGGAACTTAATATCCGCTTCGCTACAATGGACCGTTCCTCTATTTTATACTGATCCACTGAATTGCGTTGTAGCTTATCCTTGACCAACATTACCATTTTAAAATTCTCCTTGAAAAATTGGGGCCTATAAACCTTTAGTTTACCTTCATAACACTGTTGGTCAAAATCTATTGCCCTAATTTTATACACTACATGGTCAAAATCATGGGTGGGCACAATTACGTAATTATAGGAACGCATATCGCCCAATAATCGAATCATGCACCGCTCATTGAATTTTACAAATTCTTTTGCCAATTGCGATTTTTCGGACTCGGAGCAGGTAGGTAAAAATTCCTTAATAAAGACATCACCGGGTATACCGGCAATGTGCTCCTCAATTAAGGTATCCTTGTACACCAAAAAGTTAAGATTGTAAGGTGAAAGCATATGCTCCAATTCCAACCCATATATTCGGGAAGCATCGGTCCTTTTTACATAGAAATAAGTATAATTATCATTAAGTATATTTCGGACCTTGATCCGGAACGGTTTGGAATTCCCAAATGTACAGAAGTCCACAGCATCCACATTTAAAAATGGGAAAATGCTGTCGCTACCATCGGAATGAAGAATAGAGTATACCTTTTTAAGACTAATATCAATTTCAGTGCGATCAAATTCACTATAATATACCCGCACCCATAGGGTGTCCTCTTCATTGGAATCATACACCACTACAGAACCGGAAAACCGCAATAGGTCATCATAGAAAATTGGTATTTCAATTTTTCTACTATAGTGTTTCAAATAGGCGTCCAATTCCTTACATACTGGAAAAGCAGGTTTTTTCTTGGACATTAAGCGTTCCTCTGACATCTAGCTAACATTTATTTGTAACAAAATAACGATTTCTTCGTCAATTAGGTACAAACAACTAAAAAAACTACTCCATTTTGGAAACTATACTATCCGTTAATAAACTGACCAAAAAATTTGGCTACCTGACTGCCGTAAAAGACCTATCCTTTAATATAGAAAAAGGCAATGTTTATGGTATTTTGGGACCAAATGGCAGTGGTAAGTCCACCACCTTGGGAATAGTGCTCAATGTGGTAAACAGCAGTGGGGGCGAATTTTCATGGTTTGGGGGAACCCTATCTACACATAAGGCCTTAAAAAAAGTAGGTGCCATTATAGAACGCCCCAATTTCTACCCTTATTTGACCGCCATAGAGAACCTTAAATTGGTGTGCAAGATAAAAGAGGTCAGTGAAGATAAAATTGAGGAAAAATTGGAACTAGTTGGACTTTTGGATCGTAAAAACAGTAAGTTCCGCACTTTTTCATTGGGAATGAAACAGCGATTGGCCATTGCCTCTGCACTCCTAAACGATCCGTCTATATTGATCTTGGACGAACCCACCAATGGATTGGATCCCCAAGGTATACACCAAATCCGGGAAATCATTAAAAAAATAGCAGGCCAGGGCACTACTATTCTCCTAGCTTCCCACTTACTGGACGAGGTAGAAAAAGTATGCAGCCATGTAATAATACTGCGTCAAGGGGAAAAACTTTACTCCGGACCCGTGGATGGTATGCTAAGGAGCCATGGCTTCTTTGAGTTGAAGAGTGCGGACAATAAAAACCTGGTCTCCTACCTTGGCCAACATGCCAGTTTTGGTAGCATTAAACAGGAAAACGGCCTTGTGACCGCTTTCCTAAAAGAAGAATTGGAGGCCCCCACATTGAATCAGGATCTATTTAACAATGGTATAATACTCTCGCACTTGGTAAAACGGAAAGAGAGCCTGGAAGAACAGTTCCTTAGCCTGACCAACCACACTAACCACTAATATAAAAGCCTAGAGCTCCCATTACGATATGCTACGATTACTACAAATAGAATTTATAAAACTGTGGAACAATAACGCCAGTAAGGTTTTAATACTAGCCTATTTTGCCCTCATCCTATGTATGGCCCTAATCGCTGCCATTAAATTTGATATAGGCCCCATACAATTCCATGTTGCAGAGCAAGGAATATTTAATTTTCCTTATATATGGCATCTTAACACTTGGATCGCTGGCGGGCTAAAACTTTTCTTGGCCATAATAATAGTATCCATGATGGCCAATGAATACAGCAACAAAACCTTGAAGCAAAATTTAATTGATGGCTTGAGCAAAAAAGAATTTATTGCCTCCAAATTTCTCACAGTGCTGGTCTTCTCCGTTTTTTCGACCATTTTTGTTTTTGTGGTTTCGCTAGTTTTAGGACTCCTTTATTCGGATTACACGGAAATATCCATTGTTCTTTCGGACTTAGAGTACCTTTTAGCGTATTTGGTAAAATTGATAGGATTCTTTTCTTTCTGTCTTTTCCTAGGGATTTTGGTAAAACGATCTGCTTTCGCTCTTGGTTTTCTGATTTTATGGTTCGCCATGGAAAACCTAGGAATCCGATTCTTGGTATGGTGGTTGGCCGGGAAGGAAGCTTCCGTAAGTGTAATGAAATTTTTACCTCTGGAATCTATGAGCAACCTGATCAAAGAACCTGTCACCAGGTTTAAAGCGGTACAAAGTATGGCCCAACAGGTAGGGGAAGAATTCACCAAAGATTACGCCGTGCACTTTTATGAGCTATTAGTGGTAGGCTGTTGGACAGGAATTTTTGTATATCTATCCTATGTATTGCTCAAAATACGGGATTTATAATCACCAACATTTCAAATTTACTAGCCATCGCTAAAATGGACTTAAATAGTTCTTAATCTACCCTAGTATTGCCCTTGTTTTATTAATTTTATGTCATGATATCATATGGATGCTCTTTTGATCTAAAATCCGGAATAAAAAGATTTCCCATTGCCATTTTAGGTACAGTTACCAATGCTGGGCAAATGTTGTGTCAGCATTATTCACTAGAAATTTTAACTAAATGAAATTCAAAGTTGTTTCCGAGTTTAAACCTACCGGCGATCAACCGATGGCCATAAAACAACTCCAGGAGGGTATAGAGACCAATGAACGCTATCAAACTCTTTTAGGGGTAACCGGTTCTGGAAAAACCTTTACCGTGGCCAATGTTATAGAACGGGTACAACGGCCTACCTTGGTATTGGCACATAACAAAACACTGGCTGCCCAGTTGTATTCGGAATTTAAACAGTTTTTCCCCGAGAACGCGGTGGAGTATTTTGTATCGTACTACGACTACTACCAGCCCGAAGCCTATATCCCATCGAGCGGAACCTATATTGAAAAGGATCTATCCATAAACGAGGATATTGAAAAGCTACGTCTGAGTGCCACCTCCTCCCTATTATCGGGAAGAAGGGATATTTTGGTAGTGGCCTCGGTATCCTGTCTATACGGAATTGGAAACCCGGTTGAGTTTCAAAAAAATGTGATTAGCATAGAAAAGGATCAGGTTATTTCAAGAACCAAGTTTCTACATCAATTGGTTCAAAGCCTTTACTCCAGAACCACTGCGGATTTCAGGAATGGAAATTTTAGGGTAAAGGGGGATGTAGTGGACGTGTTTCCCAGTTACGCCGACCATGCCTTTAGGATACATTTCTTTGGGGACGAAATCGAGGAAATTGAAGCCTTTGACCCCTATAAAAATAAGGTACTGGAAAAATACCAACAGCTGAATATATATCCCGCCAATATGTTTGTTACCTCACCGGACGTATTGCAAAATGCCATTCACCACATACAGGATGATATGGTGAAACAAGTTGCCTATTTCAAGGAAATTGGCAAACATTTAGAAGCAAAGCGGCTGGAAGAACGGACAAATTTTGACTTAGAGATGATCCGGGAATTGGGCTATTGCTCCGGGATAGAGAATTATTCCCGCTATCTGGATGGTCGTGAACCGGGCACACGTCCATTTTGTTTGTTGGATTATTTTCCCAACGATTATTTAATGGTGGTAGACGAGAGTCACGTTACCATTCCGCAGGTACATGCCATGTACGGTGGTGATAGATCCAGAAAGGAAAACCTAGTGGATTACGGCTTTAGACTCCCTGCTGCTATGGACAACCGACCCTTGAAGTTTGAGGAATTTGAAGCTCTTCAAAACCAGGTAATTTACGTAAGTGCGACCCCTGCTGATTACGAATTGGAATTGAGCCAAGGGGTCTATGTGGAACAGGTAATTAGACCAACCGGACTTTTGGACCCAATTATAGAGATACGCCCAAGCCTAAACCAAATAGACGACCTAATAGAGGAAATACAGCTAAGGGTTGAAAAGGATGAAAGGACCTTGGTTACCACGCTCACCAAAAGGATGGCCGAGGAACTGGCAAAATACCTGACTAGAATCAACGTTCGCTGTAGGTACATACACAGTGATGTGGACACCTTGGAGCGTGTGGAAATTATGCAAGACTTGCGCAAAGGGGTCTTCGACGTCTTGATCGGGGTCAATTTATTACGGGAGGGGTTGGACCTTCCAGAGGTTTCCCTAGTTGCAATTTTGGATGCGGATAAGGAAGGATTTCTAAGAAGCGCCAGATCCCTAACACAGACCGTAGGTCGTGCAGCAAGAAACCTAAACGGTAAAGCCATCATGTATGCCGATAAAATTACAAATAGCATGCAAAAGACAATAGATGAGACCAACTACCGCAGGGAAAAACAAATGGCCTATAACCTTGAGCACAAGATAACCCCCACCGCTCTTAACAAAAGCCTTGATAGCATACTGGCAAAAAATTCGGTTTCCACCTACCATTTTGAAAAAGAAGAAATGAAGGCTGCAGAACCAGACATGATGTATCTTACTAGTGAGCAAAAAGAAAAAATGATCCGTGACAAAAGGAAGGCTATGGAAAAAGCGGCCAAGGATCTTGATTTCCTACAAGCTGCGAAATTGAGGGACGAGATTAAATCCTTACAGGAACAGGAATAGCACTCGCATTTAAACATATCTACCAAAAAAATAGCAGTTCACAGCATAAAAAAAAGCGCCTTGATATCTCAAAGCGCTTTCCTTAACCAACCAACCAAATAAACTACTACATATCCTAGTGGATATATGACTAGCTTAACTCTTAAGCTATCTCTATCAATCTCTTGGGCTTGGGTAATGCCTCTTCTTTTTTGGGCAGAACAAATTTAAGTACGCCATCTTCATAAGACGCATTTATCTTGTCGGCCGCCACCGTTTCTGGCAGGCTGAATACCCTTTTAAAAGAGGAAAATGTAAATTCCTTTCTGGTATACCCCTCATCAACCTCACTATCTTCATTCTTCACCTCGGAAGAAATAGTTAGCACATCGTTGTCGATCTCAACATTAAAATCTTCCTTTTTCCTACCGGGTACGGCAAGTTCCAATAGATACTCGCTCTCGGTCTCCTTAACATTGGCAGCTGGAACATTGTAATTTACATTATCCATACCCCCAAACCAGTCTGGTTTAAAAAATTCGTTCATTAAGGAAGGAAACAGAACATTATTTCTTTTTACTATACTCATGATATTTATATTTTACGTTATACTTATACTTTTCACAGTATAAATGTCAAATCCTATACCAGAGCATTTTTAATGCCACTATGTCATTTTTGAACAAGAAAACACCGACACATTGTCACTTAATTCTTATATACTTTAAAGATTTCCATTAAAACCTCTGGTGGGACCACCTTATCTGGATACCTGTGCATGGCTATCAATACCTGTTCTATGGCTGCCTGCGGCAGCCCAAAACCTAGACCTACGTTGTGCAGTTCCTCTATTTCCACCAATTTCTGTTCCTGATCAATATTCATAAGCAATACCAATCTGTGAAATTGAAGAATACGTTCGGCCTCCGATTTTAACACCACCTTTTTAGGCTCCTTGTGAAATAAAGAATTAAAATCTTCTTTACCTATTCCCAATTGTTGTGCCACACCCCATAAAAAATCATACTCCGAATCCAAGATTTTTTTGTCTATCCTTGCAAAGGAAATCATTTGGGAAAGAATGCCCAATTTCTCCAAATACGTATTCATAGTTAACAGTTTATCACTAAGTTACATTATTTGAGCTTGTTTCCTAGCCAACCTTTAGCGGAAAGTTTTGCAAAACTAGCCACACATCCTATTTTTTGTAATATCTTGTGAAAAAATTAATTATATGACCAATAATGATGTTTTAAAAAAGTTAAGGGTTGCCCTTAAACTACGTGATGATGATATTGTAGAAATTTTAAAACTAGTCGATTTTAAAGTCTCCAAAAGTGAACTTGGAGCTTTTTTTAGAAAGGAAGATCACCCCAATTATATGGAATGTGGCGACCAAATATTGCGTAATTTTTTAAATGGATTGGTAATATATTACAGAGGGACCAGGGATAACCCAAAAGACACCAATACAACCTTGCCCAGGCCTAAGAAATCTGCCGCTACCAAGCCATCCCAGAAACCCAGGTTTAAAGAGCAACAAAAAAGAAAAATAGATCACGATATTACTTCCGTAAAGTACAAGAACAAGAAAAAATCCTGACAATCGGACACTTAGGACATAAAAAAAGGCAGTATTTAAAAATACTGCCTTTCTTGATTATGTTATAAAGTGTTTATTAAGCCAACACCTCTTCAACCTTGTCCGCAGCTTCCTGGAACTGAACTGCAGAGTGAACGGCCAATCCTGAGTTATCTATAATTTCCTTGGCCAATTCGGCATTGGTTCCTTGAAGCCTAACTATTATAGGAACTTTTATAGCATCTCCCATATTTTTATAAGCATCAACAACTCCTTGGGCTACACGGTCACATCGTACAATTCCACCAAAGATATTTATTAGAATACACTTAACCGCTGGATCTTTTAAGATAATCCTAAATGCTTCCTCAACTCTTTTAGCATCCGCTGTACCACCTACATCCAAGAAATTGGCAGGTTCCCCACCGGCCATTTTAATCAAATCCATCGTTGCCATGGCCAGTCCAGCTCCATTTACCATACATCCAACATTACCATCCAAATCAACATAGTTAAGACCAACTGCCCTTGCTTCTACTTCAATTGGATTTTCCTCTAGCAAATCGCGCATCTCTGCATATTGCTTTCTTCTGTACAAAGCATTGTCGTCTATTGAAACCTTGGCATCTACCGCCATAATCTTATCATCCGACGTTTTAAGCACTGGATTGATCTCGAACAAACTGGCATCACTTTCAGTGTACGCTGTATACAAACTGCTGACAAATTTGGTCATTTCTTTAAAAGCCGTACCGGAAAGACCTAAATTAAAAGCTATTTTCCTAGCCTGGAAAGGCAATAGACCCGTTGAAGGGTCAATCTCTTCCGTAAATATTAAGTGTGGGGTTTTCTCGGCCACTTCCTCAATATCCATTCCACCTTCGGTAGAATACATGATCATATTTCTACCATTGGCCCTATTTAATAAAACGGACATGTAAAACTCACTGGTCTCACTATCCCCTGGATAATAAACATCCTCTGCTATTAATACCTTGTGCACCTTTTTTCCTTCTGCTGAAGTCTGGGGCGTAACTAAATTCATACCAATAATAGAACCTGCTATATCTTCCACTTCACGCAAGTTCTTGGCCAGCTTAACTCCGCCACCCTTTCCACGGCCACCTGCATGTACCTGGGCCTTAATAACATGCCAACCAGTACCCGTTTCCTGTGTCAATTGTTTTGCAGCGTCTACCGCTTCCTTGGCATTATATGCTACTAAACCGCGTTGTATGCGTACTCCAAAGCTCGCTAAAATCTCTTTTCCTTGATATTCGTGAAGGTTCATAAATTGAAGGTTGTATTTGTTCAGTTGCAAAAATAGGAAACACAGTCGATTTACCCTAATTAAATAAAACAGAAAAAATACCACGTAAAACAAATAAAACAACCGGGCCTCGCCAAAGTATATACAGGGGCAACAATCTGGATCAATCAAGACATTTACCAACACCCCTCCCCTTTTTGATTACCTAGACAAGAGAGTTTTCTTCCAGCTACGAACACTGGCATTTACATTTGGTCCTATGGTTGCCAAATGATAACAATAAGTTATAACTTGAAATCCTTAAAGTCTATAGGGTCAAAATTTTTGAAATGGCCGTTCATACCTATCATCTCTTTGGATTGGTTAACTTGCTCCAAGACTTGGATAGTATTTATCAAATGCTCCTTTATAAACAATAATCGCTCACTTTCATAGGTCATTTGCAACAATTTATATTCTTGGGCCAGGGACAACCCTATTTTATGTATCAAAAGATATATGTCAAAATTATCCTTCGTTAAATTAACAATTGAAACCCCCATTAATTTATACAGTTCCAAAATAAGCCTCAACACATTTTCCCTTAGTGAAGCCACGCTGTCGTCCATATAATTTAAAAAGTAAACCTCTCCTCCAGCATATAACTTATTCCCCATGGTTTTGTAAAAACTAATAATCTTAAAGGACCGCACAGCAATACATATAATATCCATCTCACCGGTATCATATGTTTTTATAATCTTATCCAATCTTAGCTCCGTACCATACACAATGCTACCCTCTATGTACACAGGTACCCCAAAAGTTCCGGTAGTTTCCTTTATATCCAAAATCAATTGCTTGTACCGTTCCTCGAAAATATGCAGAGCCACCTGTTCTCCAGGAAAAAAAACGGATGGCAAAGGAAATAGTGGTATCAACATGGTATTCTATTTAATTCAAAACAGCTAGAACTTGGAAACACCTAGCCATCATTACTTGTTACAAATATAACATAGTGTTACATATTTCAAAAATTGCTATATATTTTTGCTCAACTACAATAAGTAGTCTAGATTTGCATAAAATTTTGAAAAATGCGAAACACTGATTTATTAAAGATAGCAAAAACTTATGGTGATCCGGTCTATGTATATGATTCTGAAAAAATTATTTCTCAGTTTCAGCGATTGACCAATGCATTTAAAGATGTAAAGAAATTAAAACTAAATTACGCCGCTAAGGCACTCTCCAATATTACTATTTTAAGGTTAATGAACAGCTTGGGAAGCGGCTTGGACACGGTTTCCATTCAAGAGGTACAATTGGGACTCAAGGCTGGTTTTGAGCCAAGTTCCATTATATTCACCCCTAATGGAGTTTCCTTGGAAGAAATAGAAGAAGCCGCTAAATTAGGGGTTCGAATAAATATTGACAATCTATCCATATTGGAACAATTTGGCAGCAAGCATCCGGACATACCTGTTTGTATAAGAATTAATCCACATGTAATGGCCGGTGGAAACTCTAAAATTTCCGTAGGACATATAGACTCCAAGTTTGGTATCAGTATCCATCAAATACCTCATTTATTGCGTATTGTAGACCTTACGAATATGAAAATAAATGGTATACATATGCATACCGGAAGTGATATCTTGGATATTGATGTTTTCCTTTACGCTTCAGAGATTCTTTTTGAAACTGCCAAAAACTTTCCTGAACTTGAATTCATTGATTTTGGAAGTGGGTTTAAAGTACCATACAAAAAGGGGGATATTGAAACCAATATAGAGGAGTTGGGGAAAAAACTAGGAAACCGCTTCAATGCTTTTTGCAAGGAGTACGGTAGGGAGCTTACCTTGGCCTTTGAGCCGGGCAAGTTTTTGGTGAGCGAGGCCGGTTTTTTCTTGGCCAAAGTCAATGTTGTAAAGCAGACCACCTCTACAGTATTTGCCAGCATAGATTCTGGATTTAACCATTTGATAAGACCTATGTTCTATGGTGCCACCCACAGCATAGACAATATTTCCAATCCGGACGGACGCGAGCGTTACTATTCCATAGTAGGTTATATTTGCGAGACCGATACTTTTGCAAGTAACAAGCGTATCAGTGAAATATCGGAGGGGGATATCCTCTGCTTTAAAAATGCAGGTGCCTATTGCTTTACCATGGCCAGTAATTACAATTCAAGGTTTAGGCCACCGGAAGTACTATGGCATAATGGAAAGGCCATATTGATCAGGGAAAGGGAAACTTTTGACGACCTTACAAGAAATCAAATTGACGCCAAAGATCTCTTTACTCCTGTTAAAGAAAATGCAATAGCGAAATAAAATTTCCGTTTTTTCGTTAGTTTTGAAGGGATAACCTGACTAACCCTAAAAACCAAAAGCATGAAATTAATTGCAAAGTCATTTTTTAAAATTGCTATTTTAGCAGGGTTGGCCATTTTGCCAAGCGGCATGAATGCCCAAGAAGTAAACTGGCTGAGTTGGGATGAAGCAGCAAAATTGGCGGAAACAGATAAGAATCCGAAGAAAATTTTTATCGATGTGTACACGGATTGGTGTGGATGGTGTAAAAAAATGGATAAGGATACCTTTCAAAATCCAGAAGTGGCCGAGTATATGTCCAAGAACTATTATATGGTGAAACTGGACGGTGAAGGAAAGGAACCTATTGAATTTAGAGGGAAGACCTTTAAGTTTGTACCTTCCGGAAGAAATGGATATCACGAATTTGCCGCTGCCCTTATGCAGGGAAAAATGAGTTACCCAACCACAATTTTCTTGGATGAGCAAATGAATATGCTTTCTCCAGTACCAGGATACCAAAAGCCAGGGCCCTTCCTTAAAATTGCCAAATATTTTGGGGAAGACATTCACAAGGAGAAGGATTGGAACACCTACGACAGCGAAAGCAAATAATATAATCTAAAGGGTTAAGTGCTTCACTACACATAACAAAATAAAAAAAAGACGGTTGATGTGGATCAACCGTCTTTTTTATATCTAATTTGGAATAATAGTCAAAGGACTAATTATTACCTGCTATAATTAGGGGATTCCTTGGTAATGGTAACATCATGAGGGTGACTCTCATTGATACCACTAGCAGTAATCTTAACAAATTTACCATTTTCCTTTAGGCTCTCAATATCCTTAGCTCCGCAATATCCCATTCCGGCACGTAGTCCTCCTATAAACTGATGGATACTTTCGTACAAATCACCTTTATAGGGAACACGTCCTACGATACCTTCCGGCACCAATTTCTTTATATCATCTTCCACATCTTGGAAATATCGGTCCTTACTACCTTGTTTCATAGCTTCTACAGACCCCATTCCCCTATAGGATTTAAACTTACGGCCTTCGTATATAATAGTCTCTCCCGGTGACTCTTTGGTACCTGCCAACAGAGAACCCAACATAACGGTGTCCGCTCCCGCTGCAATTGCCTTGGGGATATCACCAGTATACCTAATTCCTCCATCGGCAATAACGGGAACCCCACTGCCCTTAATAGCTGCTGAGACTTCCAAAACAGCCGAAAATTGGGGGAATCCAACCCCTGCCACTACTCTGGTAGTACATATAGAGCCTGGACCTATTCCTACTTTGACAGCATCGGCACCGGCTTCTACCAAATATTTGGCAGCTTCGCCAGTAGCTATATTACCTACAATCACCTCCAAATCAGGGAATTTACTTTTCACAGCTTTTAATACCGAAACCACACCTTTAGTATGTCCGTGAGCCGTATCTATAACCACAGCATCCACTCCTGCATTGACCAAGGCCTCTGCCCTGTCAACAGCATCCCCGGTAACTCCCAAAGCGGCCGCTACACGAAGTCTTCCGTATTGATCCTTGTTAGCAATTGGCTTCTGGGTAAGCTTGGTAATATCCCTAAAAGTAATTAAACCAACAAGTTTATAATCCTTATCAACAACTGGTAACTTTTCTATTTTATTCTCCTGTAAAATGTCTTCAGCCTGCTCCAAGGATGTTCCCTCACTTACGGTAACAAGGTTGTGAGTGGTCATTACCTCCGATATGGGACGGTCGTTATTTTTTTCAAAACGCAGGTCCCTATTGGTAACAATGCCTATAAGTTTACCATTGTCATCCACAATAGGAATCCCTCCAATACTAAATTCCTTCATATTGGCCTTGGCATCCCGTACCAAGGAATTAATGGGAAGGGTAACAGGGTCTATGATCATACCGCTTTCTGCCCTCTTAACCTTACGAACCTTTAAGGCCTGCTGTTCAATGGTCATGTTCTTGTGCAACACACCAATGCCACCTTCTTGCGCAATGGCTATAGCCATGCGTGATTCTGTAACCGTGTCCATAGCCGCCGAAACGATAGGAACGTTGATGGTAATATTTCTTGTAAATTTTGATTGAATATTGACTTCTCTGGGAAGTACTTCCGAAAAAGCCGGAACTAATAATACGTCGTCATACGTAAGACCTTCTCCGACAATTTTATTTAGGTGAGCTTGCATAGCAATTAAAGATTAATTGCGTGCAAATATACTACATTTAAAGGAACTTAGGAACACTTATAAAATTAATTGGCCACAACGTTTTTTTGACACAGTTGATAAAGTACCAAAAGAGCCGAAATTGTATAGGTAAGCGTCATAAGAAAACCCGAAAAAATAACCACATATTTCATCCACAACAGGCCGGACCACATTAAATAAATACCTCCAAAAGTTAATATAACCGACAAAAGGGGCTCAACAGTTAGAAACATTTTGAGTTTTTGCGGAAGCTTGCTAAGCCAAACCAGCCCCCCCAATAGAAAAAATATTAATGACATGGATAAAATGTGGGTATGGATTATAGTGAGCATTTCCCTATCCCCTTTCTTAAATTTCATCACCTCGGCCTCCTCATCATCTTCATTTCCCAAATAATTCTCTACAATACCATCTGGTGAGGAGGTACTGGTTTGGGAAACAAACAAGAGCCCGGTATAAAAGCCTATACTTAACACTAGAACAAAAGTGGCCACAAACCATTTTATTCCCTTTGGCAATACAGTTAATAGCCCATTATAGTTCATTAAAGAATATTTTTTTCTTGAAGTATCCCAACGGTCTGCAGTAAATTGTCCATTGAGTTGGTCATGGAACGAACTGATATGGTAGCTCCGGATATACCATCTATATTGGTCTCGTAGTCGACCCTATCCCGACCCGTTTTTCCCATAAATTGTTGCAACCATCTTTTACTACCGATTTCCCCTCCATATTCCTCACGATAGACAAGAATTTTGGAATGAACAACGCTCAATTGATCATTGAACACTACTAGATAGTCAAAAGTTGCAGTCTTACTGGGAGCATTGTCCACGAAGATATACCCAACAATACGATCGCCCTCCAATAATTTAAAAAAGTTATCGGAGGTAATTTTTGCAGGCAATTGAGCATTTATGGAATTGGGTACTTCAATGGAAGTCATGGATAGATCATTGGTACCAAAAACTTTCTCGACTTCCTTGTCTACCTTTTTCTTTAATTTCTGAGGGAGACCAAAACCAAACAATATTAAAGCCAAAACCAGTATAAAACCAGTAACTTTATTTCCGTTTTTCATGCGACAAAAGTACTAATTTAGAATCATTTTTAATAATATATTGAAACGTTTGGGGATATTTTTTTCAACTCTTTACTTTGGAACTAGAATGTAGTGAGACAAGGCCCTAAAAAAATAACTCCGAAAAATACCCTTAGAGGAATATTTATCGGAGTTGATTTAATAAATTATAGATCTAATTGGGTTCTATTTATTCATTTGACATCCCTTTTAGAACCAAACGCCAATTCCAAAATTCAATCTATCCTTTACCCCATCTCCAGAAAGGGCATTGTCCCTAAATTGATAATCTCCTTTTAAAACTACTCCTGGGGCAATATGATAGCTTAATCCGGTAGTTATATCCGTTCTGTCATAAGCCTCATTTTGAGAAAGGCTACCTGCAGTATCGGCGTGGGTATTATAATTCTCATATCGGGCAAAGGCAAACAATTTCTGCTCATTGCCACTTGGCAATAAATTGTAAGCTCCTTCTACATAATATCCTTGAAGCGCACTTCCCAGGTCTTTATTGGCCAAGGTATTATAAGCCTCGGTATCTGAAAGAGAGGCATAGATAAACTGACCTCTCGCTGTAAAGCGCTCATAGGCATAACGGGCATCAAATCCGAGCATGGAAATACCAATATTGGCACCGTCCAAATTTTCTACATCGTCAGCAGCTTGGGTTTTACCAAAGTAAGTTGAAAAGCCCAATCGAAGACCAGGAATTCCATAATAATCCAGTTTAGTAGCCAGATTAGGGCTATCTACAGTAGACTGAATTCCTTTTTGTCTACCTCCTCGAAGACCATTAGACCCCTTTAAGAAACCAGAAATCCCACCTTCGCCATCAGCTTCTGTAGATTTAAAGCCATTAAAAATATATGCCTGATATCCCAAAGAAAGGTTGTTGAATCTTCCACTGACACCAATACCCAATTCCCTCCAAGTGGTAGGAACAATCACATTGTCCAAGGCCGGTCTTTCGGTACCGTTAAAGGTAGTAGGCTCATGAAATTCATTTATAATTCCCATAGGAACCAACATCAAACCACCTCTTAGGTTTACATTATTGGCAACATTATAGTTAACAAAAGCCTGCTCTACATATATTTCCTCAACATGCTCTACTTCCAATTCCGTAATAAACTGAGTTTTATCGTTAAACCGATACCCCAATAATAACACAAGGCGCTGTACATCCAACTCCCCGTTGTCCCCCTCTGGTTGGTTATACAACATTTCCCCATAGGCTCCAATTGTTACAGCAGAACCGTAATTCCCCGACAGTAACCGCTGGGCCGCGTTTAACTGTTTTTGAGGGTTAAGCATGATGGAGTCGGTTGCCGTTTGCGCCAGCATACAACTAGACAAAAAGAGGGTAAATAGATAAACAAAATTTCTCATCCTTTGGTATTTTTATTTAGACTGATTGTAAATAATTAAAAAACGAGTGCAAATATAATAGCCCAAAGTTTATTGCCAAATTTTATTTAAAATTAATCTAAATAAAAGTTAAAATTTAACATCTTTTAGACAAGTAGTGCCAGTTTGTTAATGGTATGAAGAGAATAAATCGCTGGCCTTATTAAATGCTGCCTCGAAGGCCATCCAGTTTACGTTGGTATCCACCTTGGCACTGGTGAAGTAGGAAAGCATTTTTTCTGTCGGCATATTGCCCGTAAGTTCATCCTTGGCCATAGGACATCCTCCAAAACCCTGTACTGCCCCATCAAACCTCTGACAGCCAGCCTTATATGCCGCATCCACTTTTTCATGCCATTTGGAAGGGGTGGTATGCAAATGCGCCCCAAATTCTATTTCGGGAAATTTAGGGATTAGATTGGAGAACAAATAATCTATTACTTCAGGGGTAGAGGATCCTACGGTATCCGAGAGCGATAATATCTTTACCCCCATTCCGGCCAATTTCTCTGTCCATTCGGCTACGACCTCCACACTCCATGGATCCCCGTATGGATTGCCAAAACCCATTGAAATATAAGTGACAACTTCTTTGCCTGTGCCGTCGGCAATGGCCAATATTTCTTTTAAAGTTTCAACAGACTGGGCAATGGTTTTGTGGGTATTCCTCATTTGAAAATTCTCGGAAATGGAAAACGGGTACCCCAAATAATCAATGGAACCGTATTTCGAAGCATCCTGGGCCCCTCTAACATTGGCTACAATGGCCAATAATTTGCTACTGGTCTTGGATAGGTCCAATTGTTCTAGCACCTGGGCCGTATCTACCATTTGGGGAATGGCCCTAGGTGAAACAAAACTTCCAAAATCAATAGTATCAAAACCACAATTCAGTAAGGACTGAATGTACCTGACCTTATTTTCTGTTGGAATAAATGTCTTGATGCCTTGCATGGCATCCCTTGGACATTCTATTATTTTTATGGTGTTGGACATTCCCAAATTATAGCTTTTTCAAAATTAATATTATTTAATCAGATAGTAATAAATAAAAAGCTATGCCCACAAAAACAAAAATCTGAAGCCACTTAAGATAACTCCCCAATTGTTCATTTTCCCGAATGTATTTGGAAATAACAGCGGAAAGAACTGCAATACTACTAAAAATAAGGAATGAAGTTATAATAAATAAACCTCCCAATACATAAAACTGTATGACAACACTTAAATGGTCACTAAATAAAAAACCAGGAAAGAAAGCCAAAAAAAAGATAGTTACCTTAGGATTTAGCACGTTCATAACAAAGCCTCGCTTATAAAGTACTAGCAGTGATTGCTTGCCACCATTTCCATTCCCAATTTCCAAGTTACCCCCACTTTTGTACACCCCAAATGCCAAATAAAATAAGTATAAGGCACCAAATAATTTAATGGTGAAAAATAATTGTGGGTATTGTTTTAGAACGGCAGAAACCCCAAATGCCAATAAACTGGTATGTACCAAGCATCCCGTCATCAATCCAGCTACTGTGGCTATTCCGTACTTTTTACCGTTGGTAATACTCTGTATCAATACAAATATATTATCCGGTCCAGGAGATATGGCCAGGGCTGCAGTAGCAAAAATAAAGGTCAGTAATATTTCGTAGTTCAAAGCACTGAAATTTTCATAAACATTACAAATACGGCCACGGCTATCCTCAGCCTCCAAAAGATGGAATATTATCCGGACTATATCCTGCAATAATCCAACTTTTTTATATCTTCATCAAAAATATATCATTAAATATGAAACCAGTTTTTTATTCCATTGGCCTATTGGCCGCCATTTTATTAATGAGTTTTAACACCACAAACAATTTTAACGTGAGTCAGGATTTACGCGATGAGACACCCAAGGCACAAGATAGTGTATTGCGCCATGTAGTACTGTTCAAATTTAAGGAAAACACATCCAAAGAGGATATTGCCAAGGTAGAGGAAGCCTTTGCTGCCCTGCCTTCCAAGATACCTCAAATTGTAGGTTACGAATGGGGAATTAACAATAGCCCTGAAGGGTTAAACAAAGGATTGACCCATTGTTTTTTCCTAACGTTCAACAGTGAGGAAGACCGGGCCATTTACCTTCCCCATCCTGATCACAAGGCATTTGGAGCTATCCTAACACCACATTTGGAAGATGTTACTGTTGTGGATTATTGGACCAAATAACAATTAGCTTATACTATTAAGGACATTGTACTTAGTTCTAAAAAAACAGGACTATCCACTAGTTGGATAGTCCTGTTTTTTTTTTAATGCCTCCACCTAGTTGGGCACAGGACTGGACCTTTATTACTTAGTCTTTAGAGTTTTTTATAATGGCTTTGTTTATACTCTTGATAAGTGCGGGCCCCTCGTAAATAAATCCGGTCCACAATTGCACAAGGTCGGCACCAGCGGCTAGTTTTTCCAAGGCATCGTCAGCGGAATGAATTCCTCCAACTCCAATAATAGGAAAAGCCTTTTGGCTCTTTTCCGATAAAAAACGGATTACTTCTGTACTGCGTTCTTTCAATGGCCTACCACTTAATCCTCCTGTTTCCTGCTGCAAACTGGCACTGGAACTTAAGTCTTTTCTGGCAATGGTGGTATTGGTGGCAATTACCCCATCTATTGTAGTATCCTCTACGATACCAATAATATCCATCAACTGCTCATCCGTTAAGTCGGGCGCAATTTTTAATAGGATCGGCTTTTCACCTACTTTCTTGGTCCTTGCCAATTTGGAGTTTTCCTTTTTAAGTTCTTTTAACAGTAAGGTTAGCGGCTCCCTATCCTGAAGTTCCCTTAAACCAGGCGTATTGGGCGAACTTACATTTACTACAAAATAATCTACATGATCAAAAAGGGCATCAAAGCAAATAAGGTAATCGTTTGCGGCCGTATCGTTTGGAGTAACTTTATTCTTCCCAATATTTCCGCCAATGAGTACCCTATGATTTTTTTTAAGGTTTTTTACCGCCTCAAGCACCCCCATATTATTAAAGCCCATTCTATTGATTATGGCCTGATCATCTTTTAAGCGAAACAAGCGTTTCTTAGGATTTCCCTCCTGAGGCTTGGGTGTCAAAGTTCCAATTTCGATAAAACCAAAACCAAAATCGGATAATTCATTGTAAAGTTTTGCATCCTTGTCGAATCCAGCGGCCAGCCCTACCGGATTTGGAAATTTTAATCCAAACAATTCCCTTTCCAAACGTGGATCTTTTACCACATAAATAGCACGGAAAATTTTAGAAAACCCTATGCGGTTAAGAAAACGAACAGAATTAAATATTAGGTGGTGTACCTTTTCCGGGTCTAGCGCAAAAAGTAAAGGTCGAAGAACAAACTTATACATGAAAATTATTTTCGGCAAAAATACAAACTAACGGAAGTATACAATCCTATAAAATCGCTTTTTATTAACATTGGAACAGAAGTTATTCTGGCCGAATGACCAATGGTATTCTGGACACCTCCTGGCAAAGCGCCGCATAGCGGTCATATTGTTTTTCATTGAACAATGCCAAAAGCTGCAGATCATACTTCAAAAAAACCTGCTTAATCTTATCCTCCAGCACCCTATGCTTTTCTCCCAGAGCCGTTAATTCTTCTGGGGTACTTTGAGGGTGGTTTTCAAAAAGATTTTGACGCTCCTCGTCCAAAAATTTAATTTCCAGTTCCAAGGCCGCCTTAAACTCCTCCAACTTTGTTATCTGTTCCTCCTTTAACTGAAAAATCTGAATTATGGTATCGGTGTCCGTTACCCCTATAGCAAGACTACAATCTTCCTGTGCAGGCAAAGTAAACCATATTCCCAGGACCAATAAAAAGAAAACAAATACTTTGGACGACATTGACTTTAAATCTAATTAGATAACAAATATAAGCTAATAATACTAGTACAACGGGCCACAATAAAAAAGCGAAGTCACTAAAACCGCTATCTCAGAAAGGTACAAAAACTAAGACCTCCCTCTTGTATTAATAGTTCCAATTGCCCTTATCCCAAAGTCAAAAAAACAAAAATATGCTGTACTTTTAGCCAAAATTTATTCCTATGCAACATATTATAGATCGTTTTATAAGATATATTTCCGTAGATACCCAGAGCGACCCAAACTCTTCTTCTACCCCAAGCACCGAAAAACAATGGACACTAGCCCATAAGTTGGTTGCGGAACTGAAAGAGATAGGTATGCAGGATGTGGTAATTGATGACAAGGCCTACATAATGGCCACCCTGCCCAGTAATATAGATAAAGAGGTTCCCACCATTGGGTTCATATCCCATTTTGACACCTCCCCGGATTTTACGGCTACCAACGTTAATCCTCAAATAATTGAAAATTACGATGGAGGTGACATTATTTTGAATAAAGAAAAAAACATAGTGCTCTCTCCCAGCTACTTTGATGATCTACTACAATATAAGGGCAATACCCTTATTACTACTGATGGAAACACCTTATTAGGGGCAGATGATAAAGCCGGTATAACCGAAATAGTAACGGCCATGGAATATTTAATTAATCACCCGGAAATTAAGCACGGGGATATCAGGGTAGGCTTTACCCCGGATGAAGAAATTGGCCGTGGTGCCCATCATTTTGACGTTGCGGCTTTTGGTGCAGAATGGGCATATACCATGGACGGAAGCCAAATAGGAGAACTGGAATATGAAAATTTCAACGCCGCGGGAGCCAAAATAACCATAACAGGTAAAAGCGTACATCCAGGTTACGCCAAAGATAAGATGGTCAATGCCCTGATCATAGCAAACGATTTTATATCCCATCTACCAAGCGAGGAGATCCCTCAAAAAACGACAGGCCGACAAGGATTCTTCCATCTACACCATCTAAGTGGGGAGATAGAGTTGGCGGAATTGGAATTCATAATTAGGGACCACGATTTAAACAAATTTGAACAACGCAAGCAATTGCTGAAGGATATTGCTGCAAAATTAAATGATAAGTACGGGGAATATATTGTGGTGGATATCAAGGACCAATATTTTAATATGCGTGAAAAAATTGAACCGGTTATGCATATTGTCGATATTGCAAAGGAAGCCATGGAATCCTTGGACATCAGCCCTATAATTAAGCCCATACGTGGAGGTACCGATGGTTCCCAGTTGAGTTATATGGGCCTCCCCTGTCCCAATATTTTTGCTGGCGGCCACAATTTTCACGGAAAATACGAATACGTCCCCGTAGAAAGTATGCAGAAAGCTGTTGAAGTTATCGTGAAAATTTGCGAACTTACTGCCAATAGGGAAGGCAAATAATACTTCCCTTCCCTAAAAATTAAACCTGGCCCAGTATGAAAAACAAAGAGAAAATTGATGCCTACTATGCCAAGGAGCAACCTTTTAAGGAAGGGATAGGAATACTTCGAAAATTGGCCCTTAAAACCCCACTGACAGAAACCTTTAAATGGGGAAGTCCGGTTTACACCATTGACAATAAGAATGTGCTTGGCATTTTAGCCTTTAAGAACCATTTCTCTATATGGTTTTTTCAGGGTGTATTTTTATCGGACCCCATAAAGGTATTGGTAAACGCACAGGAAGGGAAGACCAAGGCAATGCGGCATTGGAAGTTTAACTCAATAAATGAAATTGATGAGGAAACCGTCCTAAACTACTTTCAAGAAGCCATTTCCAATCAGAAAAAGGGCAAAGTGTATTTGCCCAAAAAGGAAAAGATTACCACCCTTCCTCCGCTTCTAAATGATGCAATGGAGAAGAATGCGGAACTGAAACACAACTATAACCAACTTCCCCCTTATAAACAAAGAGAATACCATGAATACATTGGAGGTGCCAAACAAGAAAAGACCAAACGAACCAGACTGGACAAGTGCATCCCATTAATTCTTAAGGGCAAAGGACTACATGACAGGTTTAGGAACAAGAGTTAGCGGACGTAGAGCCTAAAAGTTACAATAAATGAAAGGTTGTTACAAAGCTTGAACTGCATCACCGTACAGTGTTTTCCAATACCACCACAGATGGTCCTTTGGTCAGCCATTTTTTTCCTAAACCGGTGGTATCTCCCATAGCGGTAAAATAAACAAAAGAGCCTAATGCAAGGTCTATATCCCCATCGGCATCCATATCCTCAGCATCCATAACAATCCACCTGCCATTGGTTGCCTGAGGAAAGGAAAAATCCTCAAATTCCATACCCCCTGTGTTTTCCAAATAAATAAAGCTCTCCTCCGGACTTCTGTAATAATCAGGAAAAAAGGAAATAGCAGCTATATCTAGGTCGCCATCCAAATCATAATCCCTGGGTATTGCTTTATAGGCTCCATTCAAGGGATAAAAAAATGACTGATGAAAATCAAGACCACCTTGGTTCAGAAAAATATAAACCCCGTGATATGGTTTTAATATGGGGGTTTTATCGGCATTATCCCCACAAACATAGAGTATGTCATCCAAGCCATCATCATTAAAATCTGCCAACTCCATGTACTGGGAGCCATTAAGGGGAAGAAAAGAAAGCAACCTATTTTCCTCAAAGGAACCATTGCCCTGATTTTCGTAATAAAAGACACCTTCGTCTCCCTGCGCTATCAAGGCCATCACATCCTGTAGTCCATCCCCGTTCATATCTTTTATGATAGCAGTTATGGCACCTGGTCTATTGTTTAGAACTTGCCTTTCATACTGGTCTCCTCCTTTATTGAGAAACCAGACCAACTCCCCGGTCTCATTACCATATTCACAGACTACAATATCTTCCAATCCATTGTTATTTAGATTTCCATAGGCCACATGCACCGGTCGGGTAAGGCTGTCAAGGATAGTTTTTGAAGCGTTGTATATCTTACTGCCACCGGTCTTATATATTTTCTGCAGCATTCCTTCAGGGGAATCGTGCGGAAAAATACTCTTACCAACGGTTGTCAAATACAGGGTATCCCCTTTTTCACGGTAATTAACCGGAGACAACTTCACCCCCATTACGTGGTCGCGGTCCAAATTGGATGTTAAAAAGGATAAAGAGTTTATATTCCGCTTTCCATCGGCAAATACTACCCCATTATTTTGAGGAAGTAATTTAACCATTGTGGTAAGTGCCGGGGTTTGCGAAAAAGTAGGCTCCTTATAGGTAAAATGCTTTAGTCCCATTTTTGGTTTTGCCTGCCGTTTAGTGGGCAACAGGGTATCCGGTGCGTTGCCCAAGTAATAATCTATAATTTTCTCCCAATCTTCTTGGGCTAAAAGTGGATTTTCCGGAAAAACATTGGCCTTCTTTACCAGCTCTCCCCCTCTTGAATCAAAGAGACTATCGTACTGCATTTTATCCCTATGTATCCCTAAACGATGTCCCATTGCAGGTAGCACATCATTTGCCCAACTAGATTTTGGCAATAGGGCAGGTTCTACATAGAGATGGCAGCTGGCACAATGGATCTGGGCCAATTGGTCTCCAGCCAGACCAGTGGCCGGGATTTCCTGAAGTTCCATATCCTGATTCCCTCTTTTTTTTCCCGTACAGGAAGCCAATTGCCCTGCACAGATGAACAATAGTAGAATGGGTTTAGCAACCCAATTAATGTGGAAGGATTCTTTCATTATTAAACCAATAAGCTTAATTGCTAAGATACCATTGTATTTTATTGTTTGACAGTTCTCCCTAAGATTTTCGGTCTTAGAGCTCAAGTAAAAGACAATTTTATCATATTGCAATAAAAATTAATGAACTAAGGATTGTATGCCCTAATTTTACATTAAATACCTAATATGAAAAATACTATTTCCCATAGAGTCGCAGATTTTCTTAAGAATTTCCCTCCATTTAATGTCATGGGTCAAAAGGATATTGAAACCCTATCGGAACAAGTAACGATTATCTACAAAGAAAAAGATAGTATTGTTTTTTCTGAAACTGACGAACCACATTCACACTTCTACGTTGTTCACAAAGGAGCAGTTGCCCTTAAAAAAGGGGCAGACAAAAGAATAATGGATATGTGTGACGAAGGGGATATTTTTGGGCTACGACCACTTATGGCCTTGGAAAACTATAAAATGAGTGCCAGAGCCCATGAGGAAAGTATTTTATATGCCATACCTATAGACATCTTTAAACCCTATGCAAGGAAGAATATTGAAGTAGGCAATTTTCTTTTGGAAAGTTTTGCTTCCAACACTAGAAACCCGTATTCCAAAAGTCACCGTGGAAAACTATATGATGAAGCCCCGGATCCTCTCCCTATAGTGCCCAATACCCAAGTTTTGGATTTACAGCGGGTACAGTATTCCAAGAAACTGGTAAGCTGTTCCCCTGGCACTTCCGTAAAATCCATCGCAAAAAAAATGACGGAGAAAAATGTTGGGGCCATGTTGGTGGTAAAGGACAAAATGCCCATAGGGATCATTACGGATAAGGACCTTCGCAACAATATTGTAAGCGGAAAATATCCCATAACCACCAAAGCCTCGGAAATTATGATATCCCCGGTCATAACATATGACAAAAACCTCACCATTACCCAGGCCCAAATGGCCATGATGAAAAGCAATATCAGTCACCTATGTATCACCAAGGACGGAACCCCCAATTCAAAGGCAATAGGTATACTTTCCAAACACGATGTTATGGTCGCCCTTGGCAACAACCCGGCCGTATTGATAAAGGCTATAAAAAGATCCAAAAAGATCAAGTCAATAAAACGTATTAGAAAAAGCGTAACCCATTTGTTACAGGACTACTTGGACCAAAACATCCCTTTAACACTGACCACCAAAATAATATCCGAGCTTAACGATGCCTGTGTAAAACAAATTATAAAACTGTCCTTGGCGGAAATGCCAGATAAACCACCTGTCAACTTTGCTTGGTTGGCCTTGGGATCACAAGGACGAAGTGAGCAGCTTCTTCAAACCGATCAGGACAATGCTCTGGTATTTGACAATGTACCAGAGGAAAAACTTATGGAAACGACCGACTATTTCCTAAAACTGGCCAAAATTGTAAACAAGGGCTTGTTCGATATTGGTTATGACTATTGTCCTGCAGAAATGATGGCCTCTAACCCTAGTTGGTGCTTAAGTTTGGAAGAATGGAAAAAAACCATCGCACAATGGATTATAAATCCTGGTACAGATGAGGTATTGCTTTCATCCATCTTTTTTGATTACAATATTACCTATGGGGATGCCAGTTTGGTTAACCAACTATCTGAACACATATTTGAAACCACAAAAAAATATCCAATTTTCTACTTGCACCTCGCAAGTGGAGCCTTACAAAACCCTTCTCCCACAGGTTTTTTCAGACAATTGTTGGTAGAACAGGACGGAGAACACAAGGATACGTTCGATTTAAAAAGAAGAGCTTTAATGCCCTTGACCGATGCTGCCCGGGTCCTAATTTTATCACATTCGGTAAAATCTATAAACAGTACAGCAGAACGATTTGAAAAATTGGCAGAGTTGGAACCCAATAATGAAGAGATTTTTATGGCTTGTTCCTACGCCACAAGGGCATTGCTAAAATTTAGGACCAAACAAGGACTGCTACACAATGATTCTGGAAGATATATCGCCATTGATAAATTAACCAAAGAGGAACGGATCAAATTAAAAAGAACTTTTAAGACCATTAAAGAAATCCAAGAATTGGTAAGTATAAGATTTAAGGTAACAAACTTATTGAGATGATACACTTTTTTAAGAAAAAAGTACCTAATTACCCCGAATTTTGGCAGGAGTATGAGAGAAGTTTTGAAGAAAAACCCAAAGAAGATCTCGATCAGGTTAGGTTTGTGGTCTTGGATACCGAAACCACTGGATTTGATTATCTAAACGACAGAATACTGTGTATTGGGGCACTGAGTTTATGCAATAAAAACATTGCAATAAACCAAAGTTTGGAACTGTATATTAAACAAGAACATTATAATGCCGAGACCGCAGAAATCCACGGTATCCTGAAAAATGGGGGTGCCTCTTACATAAGTGAGGAAGAGGCTTTGAAACTATTTTTAGGATACCTGAAAAATGCGGTTATAGTAGCCCACCATGCAATTTTTGATATTAATATGATAAACAAGGCCTTGCAAAGGCACGGGCTCCCAAAACTTAAGAACAAGTATCTGGACACTTCCAACCTATATAAGAAAACACTTTTAAACTCCAATGTCTTTAAAAAAAAGGAACATTATTCCTTGGACGAATTGGCGGAGAAATATGATATCTCAAAAAAAGATAGGCATACCGCTATTGGTGATGCGTATATCACTGCCATTGCCTTCCTTAAAATAAAAGGCAGACTAAAAGGTAAAGGGCATTTAAAATTAAAAGACCTTTTAAAAATGGGTTAGCCTACTTTTCCAATGAATTTAGGTATTCCAATACATTATTCTCAATTCTGTCCTGAATAGCTGAAATATCACCCTTAACAAAGGTCTCTCCTGTTATATTCTCATATAGTTCTATATAACGGTCCGATACAGTTGTAATATAATCATCACTCATTTCCGGTACTGTCTGTCCCGGTAAACCTTGGAAGTCATTGCTAATCAGCCATTGTCTTACAAATTCCTTCGACAACTGTTTTTGGGCCTCCCCCTTTTCCTGACGTTCCGCATAGCCTTCAGTATAAAAGAAACGTGAGGAATCCGGCGTGTGGATTTCATCTATCAATACGATCTTACCCTCATTGGTCTTTCCAAATTCATATTTGGTATCAACCAAGATCAACCCTCTTTTAGCGGCAATCTCCGTGCCCCTTTGGAATAATGCCTTGGTATATTGCTCCAAAACTAGGTAATCGGCTTCACTGACGATCCCTTTTTTTAGAATATCTTCACGGGAAATATCTTCATCGTGATCACCCATTTCGGCCTTTGTTGCCGGAGTGATGATTGGCTCCGGAAACTTGTCATTTTCCTTCATCCCTTCGGGCATGGCCACCCCACACAACTCTCTTTTCCCCAGCTTGTATTCCCTGGCTGCATGACCGGATAAATAGCCCCTAATCACCATTTCAACCTTAAAAGGCTCACAGGCGTGTCCAACGGCCACATTGGGATCTGGTGTAGCCATAAGCCAATTGGGAACAATATCAGAAGTGTCCGCCATCATCTTGGTGGCAATCTGGTTCAGAATTTGGCCTTTATAAGGAATTCCTTTGGGCATCACTACATCAAAAGCAGAAAGCCTATCGGTGGCTATCATTACCAAAATATCATTTTCCAAATGATATACCTCCCTTACCTTTCCTTTATAAACATTTTTTTGCCCTGGGAAATTAAAATTTGTATCAATTATTGTGTTGCTCATTACTTCTATTAATTGTTATGCTCAATTCCTTTATAGGCTTCTATCACCTTTTTTACCAATTTATGCCTAATTACATCCTTATCGTCCAAATAAATGATCTTTATCCCCTCAATTTTCTGTAATACCAGTAAGGCCTCCTTAAGACCAGAAATAGTTCTCCTAGGTAAATCTATCTGCCCTGGATCCCCGTTGACCAAAAACTTGGCATTTTTACCCATTCTGGTAAGGAACATTTTCATTTGGGCATGTGTGGTATTCTGGGCTTCATCCAAAATCACAAAGGCATTGTCCAAAGTCCTCCCCCTCATAAAAGCCATTGGTGCAATCTGTATGGTTCCATTTTCCAAATAGTGCGCCAATTTCTCTGGTGCAATCATATCCCTTAATGCGTCATATAGAGGCTGCATATAGGGATCCAATTTTTCCCTGAGATCACCGGGTAAAAATCCCAAATTCTCCCCAGCTTCCACCGCCGGCCTGGTAAGGATGATACGTTTTACTTGCTTTTCCTTTAGGGCCTTTACGGCCAAAGCCACCCCTGTATATGTTTTTCCCGTTCCAGCTGGTCCCACGGCAAAAACCATGTCATTATCCTTGGCAGCATCTACCAATCGCCTTTGATTGGCGGTTTGGGCCCTTATAAGCCTTCCACTAACACCATGCACCAATACTTCGCCACTGGCTTCGGACGACTCGAATGCTTCCGTTCCATTACTGGCAAGTAACCTTTCTATACTATTTTCGTCCAATTTGTTGTACTTGGCATAATGGGCAGTGAGCAGATCAAACCTTTTGTCAAATTCATCCAATAGGTCCTCATCTCCATAAACCTTAATTTTATTACCTCGCGCAACTATTTTAAGCTTGGGAAAGTGTTTTTTTAATAAATCTATATTCTCATTATTCTGCCCAAAAAATTCCCTTGGGCTAATGTCCGTAAGTTCTATGATAAGTTCGTTCAAAGAATAGAAGTATTATTAAGTTTAGATATACAATATATATTTTGGTTCGCTGATTTTTTGTGTAATTTTGTTTAACAAAATTAAGTAAAAAACAACTCACCGAACCAAAAACATATCAACAGTCCTCTATGGCGATAATTACATTAACTACTGATTTTGGACATAAAGACCATTTTGCAGGGGCCATAAAAGGGACAATATACAAGGAATTGGCCGATGCCAGGATTGTTGATATTTCACATTCCATAGCCCCGTTCAACATTCAGGAATGCGCCTATATCCTAAAAAATTCTTATAAAAATTTCCCTGACGGCAGCATCCATATAGTAGGGGTAGATTCTGAACTGTCTCCAGAAAACCAACACATCGCAGTTTTGGTGGATAATCACTATTTTATTTTGGCCAATAACGGAGTGATTGGACTGATAATTTCTGAAATTGTCCCAGAAAAAGTTGTAGAGATCCAACTTCCCAACCCCATAGACAGCTCCTTTCCCGAAATGGACGTCTTTGTAAAAGTTGCCAGCCATATTGCAAGAGGAGGAAAATTGGAAGTAATAGGCAGGGCATTTAAAGACCTTAAGATATTACGGGAATTTAATCCAAGGTTTTCCGATGACGGTAGAACTATTTCTGGTAGTGTGATCTATATAGATAACTATGGGAATGTGGTGACCAACATACATAGAAACAAATTCAAGTCATTTGGCAAGGGAAGGCCTTTTGAGCTATTGGCCAGAAATAAAAAAATAACGCAGATCCATAGAAAATATGGAGATATAATAAATTATCAACTCGATAAAAGTCAGCGCAAAGCCCCAGGTGAGTTACTGGCACTTTTCAACTCTTCGGGTTATTTGGAAATAGCCATTTATAAAAGTGACCTTAATACCGTAGGTGGTGCCTCTACCCTATTGGGATTGGACTATAGGGATACAGTGATGATAAATTTTTCCTAAAAACAAATGAAAAATGTTGGTAAGAATTGTAAAACTGACCTTTAAAAAGGAAAATATTGCTAGTTTTGAGACCATCTTTGAAAAGAATAAAAATAAAATTAGGCAGGCTGAAGGATGCTGCTTTTTAGAATTATTGCAGCATCAGGAGGATAAAAACATCTTTTTCACCTATAGTTATTGGAATAGTAAGGCCGACTTGGAAAGGTACAGAAGTTCAGATTTTTTCAAAAATCTATGGAAAGAAACCAAGAACCTATTTGATGATAAACCGGAAGCTTGGAGCCTAATTAAAAAAGAAACAATGAAATAACCCATATGATCGCCATTTTTAAAAGAGAGATACAATCATTCTTTACCTCGCCTATTGGCTACATGGTCATTGGGTTGTTTTTGGTACTCAACGGTTTGTTTCTATGGGTATTTAAAGGACCGTTCAATATTTTTGACTACGGCTTTGCCGATCTGGGCAATTTTTTCCTTTTAGCCCCATGGGTGTTCCTCTTTTTGGTACCGGCCATAACGATGAGAAGTTTTTCGGAAGAGAAAAAATTGGGCACTTTAGAGTTACTTTTTATAAAGCCCATTTCCTTATGGCAAACCGTACTGGGTAAATTCTTGGGCTCTTTTAGCCTTACTTTTATAGCTGTTATACCCACTTTACTTTATGTATACACTATTTCCCAATTGGGGGTTACCCCGGGTAATTTGGATATGGGAATGGTTGTGGGCTCATATTTTGGCCTGTTATTTTTAATGGCCAGTTATACCGCCATGGGCTTATTTGCCTCTACCTTATCCGAAAACCAAATCGTAGCCTTTATTACGGCCATGGTCCTCTGTTTTGTTATGTTGTACGGTTTTGAGAGCTTGGCCACCACAATGCCCTCGGGTAACACTATGATCTTTGTAAAAGAACTTGGCATGAAAGCTCATTTTGAAAGTATAGCCAGAGGAGTTCTGGATACACGGGACATAGTTTACTTTATGAGCCTTACCCTATTCTTTCTTTTTTTGACCCTTACCCAACTTAAATACCAACGTAGATAATGAAGAAAAGTTGGTTATCTATCATAAAGGCTGTAGCTCTATTGGTGATTCTAAATGGTATCGCGGATTATTTCTATGCGAGGATAGATCTAACGGAAGACAGCCGTTATACCTTGTCACAGGCATCCTTACATTCTGTTCAGGAGTTTAGTGCCCCGGTTATAATTGATATTTTATTGGATGACAATCTGCCTCCTGAATTTGTAAAACTAAAGCAGGAGACCCGACAATTGCTGGAAGAATTTGCTTCTGAGAATAACAATATAAAATTCAATTTTGTGAACCCTTTGGAGGGCAGTTCACAAATTGATGCCGTAATTACAGATTTACAGGGATTGGGCCTTACCCCAACCAATGTAACGGTAGAACAAAACGGCAAGGTATCCCAAGAAATTATTTTTCCTTGGGCCATGGTCAATTACAACAACAATACGGTAAAGGTTCCGCTACTAAAAAACAAACTTGGGGCAACCACGGAAGAACGGGTAAACAATTCCGTACAGCATTTGGAATATGCTTTTGCGGATGCCTTCAGCAAATTGAATATTAAAGAAAAAAAGAAGATAGCCATTATAAAAGGAAACGGAGAGCTGGAAGATATCTTTATGGCCGATTTCCTTACCACTATAAAAGACTACTACAATATAGGGGCCATTACCCTGGATTCGGTTTCCCAAAATCCTGAAAAGGTGTTGGAACAATTAAAAGGTTTTGATCTGGCCCTAATTGCCAAGCCAACGGAAAGGTTTACGGATGAAGAAAAATTTATTTTAGACCAATATGTCGTTAGCGGAGGGAAATCCTTATGGCTCATAGATAAGGTCAGCATGGAATTGGACAGTCTTTTTAATGAAAAAGGCACCGCCATGGCAGTGTCCAAAGACCTTAATCTACAGGACTTTTTCTTTAGGTTTGGCGTACGTTTTAATCCAAATTTGGTGAACGACCTATACTTTACCCAAATAGTTTTGGCCAGCGGTGAAGGCAATAGTTCACAATACAATCCTGTACCTTGGTTTTATAACCCCATGGTATTCTCCAAGAACAACCATCCAATTAATAACAATATAGAGGCACTTAGATTCCAATTTGCCGGCAGTATGGATACCTTGGCCAATGCTTATAAGAAACAGGTGCTATTAACAAGCTCTCCTCTTTCCAAGACCGAAGGGGTGCCAAGACAAATAAGCCTGGATATCATCAACACCCCTCCGGACAAGGAACTTTATAAGGATGGCAATAATATTTTGGGGGTTCTGATCCAAGGTGCATTTAAATCCACTTTTACCAACAGGGTCAAGCCTCTACCCCTGAAGAATATTCAAGACCAAGGACCCGAAAACAAGATGATAGTTATTTCGGACGGTGATCTTATAAAAAATCAGATCAGAAACGGAAGGCCTTTGGAACTTGGTTATGACAAATGGACAAATAACTACTTTGGGAACAAGGAATTCCTAATAAATTGCCTTAATTACCTCTTGGACGATACCGGACTTATAAACATTCGGAACAAGAAAGTTGCCATCCCATTTTTGGACGAAGAGAAAATTAGCGAACAAAAAACCAAATGGCAGCTTATTAATATTGGGCTTCCCCTTGTTTTGACCTTTATTTTTGGATTCGTAATTAGCACTATTAGGAAGAAAAAATATGGGGCATAAGTGTTAATAAGTTTGTTTCCTTAAAAAGGACATTTAAAATATCTTTGTTTTGACTGTGATACAAGGAATATTGCGGATTCAAACAGCAGATAAAAGGCTTTTTTAGGTTGTTCAACAATAAAGGTTCCTTAATAAAATTAAACTAATGAAATTTATAGTATCTAGCACTTATTTACTAAAACAACTCCAGGTATTGGGTGGGGTTATCAACAATAGCAATACCCTACCTATTCTAGACAATTTTCTATTCGATCTAAAACAGAAAGAACTTACCGTTTCAGCTTCCGATCTGGAAACGACAATGAGTTCTGTTTTGGAAGTAGATTCTGACAATGAGGGCACCATTGCGGTTCCTGCAAAACTATTGTTGGATATTTTAAAAACCTTTCCTGAGCAGCCTCTAACCTTTGTTGTGGAAGACAACAATACAGTAGAGATCAGCTCTAACCACGGTAAATATGCCTTGGCCTATGCAGATGGGGCTGAATTCCCTAAATCCGTAGACCTTTCCAACCCTTCATCTACCACGGTACTGGGCGATATATTGGCCACTGCTATCAACAAGACTATCTTTGCAGCCGGTAATGACGATTTAAGACCTGTAATGAGCGGTGTCTTTTTCCAGTTTTCCCCAGAGAGTTTAACATTCGTGGCCACAGATGCCCATAAATTGGTAAAATATCAACGTACAGACGTAACCGCTTCCAAAGTGGCCGAGTTCATCATGCCCAAAAAACCTTTAAACCTATTAAAAGGAATATTGGGAGGTAGCGAAACAGAAGTACTTATAGAGTACAATGAAAGCAATGCCAAATTTACGTTTGACAACACCGTTCTAATATGTAGGCTGATCGATGGTAAATATCCGAACTATGAAGCGGTAATCCCTAAAGAGAACCCAAATAAACTTTCCATTACCAGAGGGCAGTTCTTAAGTTCTGTAAGGAGGGTTTCCATATTCTCCAACAAGACTACCCACCAAATACGTCTAAAGATTGCTGGTGCGGAATTGAATATTTCTGCTGAAGATGTAGATTACAGTAACAAAGCTGAGGAAAGATTGACCTGTTCGTATCAAGGTGATGATATGCAAATAGGGTTCAACTCCAGGTTCTTGGTAGAAATGTTGAACAACCTTACCTCTGATGACGTACAGTTGGAAATGAGCCTTCCCAATAGGGCAGGTATCCTTACTCCTATTGATGGTTTGGACGAGGGTGAAAATGTTACCATGTTGGTAATGCCCGTTATGTTGAACAGCTAGATACACAGATTCGGCCCAAAGTTGAATCTAAAATACACCCCACACATTTACTATAAAAAAGCCATATTTCACCTGAAATATGGCTTTTTTGATTCATCCTAATGAAAAATATTGTTTTAAGACACAAACCTTATACTCAGCGGATAATGAGGTTTTTCTCCATTGGATACCCTAATGGCATTGACAATGGGAAACACAAGGCAAAATATGCCCACCGCAATAATTCCCAATATCCCTAGACCAAAAACCAACATTAGCGGAATACATAGTAGGGCATACAAAAACATGCTTAATTGAAAATTGACGATAGACTTGCCATTTTCATCCATGTTCATAATAGTATCCTTTTGTGTAAGCCATAGGATCAAAGGCACTATAAATCCTCCGCAACCCGTTATAAGGTCCAATAACTGACTTAAGTGGGTAAATACCAATAGTTGTTTATTTTCTGCTTTCATGAAATGTTTTTTTGTTGACTAGTATTTGAAGGGTTAGCCTATGAATAAAATTTACTCGGCTCTATTCAATAGACGAAAAAAACAATCATTTGTTACATAGTTACTCTTATACTAAATTGCTCTCCGTAAAAACTTCTATTGATTGATTTCCAATTCTTCCAGTTTTTGCTTATCCCTAACTATCCTCTCTTGAAGTTTATCTATTTTATGGTCTAACTTCTCCATATCCATAGGTGACAATTTCCCCTTTTTCTCATCCTTCTTCATTTTTTTCAGTATCCTGTCAATTTTTTTCTCGTCTCTGGCAATAGACCTCCTTATGGACTCTATTTCTGAAGCAAGCTTTTCCATTTTTTTCAATTCATTTTCAGCCTTTTTCTGACTTTTTTCGGCTTTCTTTTGCGCTCTTTCCAGTTTCTTGGCTTCCCTTTTCGCCTTTTGTATCCTTTTATGGATTTCCTTGGCTTCCTGAGAATCACTTACAATTTTAATCTGTTCCAGTTGTTCTGTGTTTTCCGCTGGCATACTGGATTTTTTTGTATCCTGTGCAGAATATCCTTGGCAGTAAAAACCAAAGGCCAATAAAGTGATTATTTTAATCAATTTCATATCACAATTTTAAATTATACTTCCCAGGCCTAAAGCCATTTATAGTGAATTATACTCCAGTCTATTTGGGGGTTGGTATTTAAAATTATGTATTTTGTGTGAACATAATAATGATTAAAATCATCGTTCTCTATTTCCTTTAGCCTAAAAAGTGATTTTGTACTAGTGTTGCTCATTGGAAATATGATCACCTTAGGATTTAGCCCATTTTTAGGAATACAGCATATGTATTTTCTATTATTGGCCCGAAAGGCTTTGAAAATTATAAATTGTATTTTTACGGTCAATTAAAATATTATGATTACCAACGACAACATCATTGCCCTAGCCACAGCATCAGGGGCCGGAGCTATAGCCATAATCCGTATTTCGGGGAAGGATGCCATTGCCTTGGCCGGTCCTTTTTTCAGATCGATTCGAGGTAAGGATTTAAAAAAACAAAAGAGCCATACCATTCATTTGGGCCATATTGTAGAAAATGACAAGGTGTTGGATGAGGTATTGGTATCTATATTTAAAGGCCCCCATTCCTATACTGGTGAGGATGTTGTGGAAATATCCTGTCACGGCTCGCCCTATATCCAACAGCAGATTATACAGTTGTTCTTACGTAATGGATGCCGTATGGCCAAGGCGGGAGAATTTACGCTACGTGCTTTTTTGAATGGCAAAATGGACCTTAGTCAGGCCGAAGCCGTTGCAGACCTTATTGCCTCCGATAACGAGGCTAGTCATCAAATAGCCATGCAGCAGATGCGTGGTGGCTTTAGCAATGAGATAAAAAAATTGCGGGACCAACTGCTAAACTTCGCCTCCTTGATGGAATTGGAGCTCGACTTCGCAGAAGAGGATGTAGAATTTGCCGACAGAACGCAGTTTAAAAAACTTTTGACCAAAATACAACGGATCTTAAAACGACTGATAGATTCCTTTGCCGTGGGCAATGTCATTAAAAATGGAATTCCCATTGCGATTGTTGGAGAGCCCAATGTTGGGAAATCTACCTTACTCAATGCTTTGTTAAATGAAGAGCGGGCCATAGTAAGTGATATTGCGGGAACTACTAGGGATTCCATAGAGGACGAAATTGTAATAGATGGCATAGGTTTCCGGTTTATAGATACTGCGGGCATCAGGGATACCCAAGATGTTGTGGAAAGCATAGGCATTAAAAAGACTTTTGAAAAAATAGAACAGGCCCAGGTAGTGGTATTGTTGATAGATGGCTGGCAAATGGCCATGAATACCACAAAATTAGAGTCGAGCATCAAGGAACTGGAAAAAATAAAAAGCAAATACCCCCAAAAACCCTTGGTGGTCATCGCCAACAAAATAGATAGGTTGGATCAGGATCAGATAGCAACACTGCAATCACAGATTAAGGATCTTCACCTGCTATCGGCCAAAACGGGCCAAGGGGTTGAATCATTAAAATCGCGCTTATTGGAATTTGTAAATACCGGAGCTTTGCGCAACAGTAATGCCATTGTAACCAATACCCGTCACTATAATTCATTAATAAAAGCATTGGAAGAGATAGAGAAAGTGCAATTGGGAATGGATGAGGAAACCCCCAGCGATCTTTTAGCAATAGATGTCCGGGAAGCCCTTTACCATTTAGGTGAAATTACCGGGCAAGTAACCAATGACGAGTTGTTGGGTAACATCTTTTCTAACTTCTGTATCGGCAAATAGACATTCATTTTATTTGATATCATTTAATATTATTTAACTACAAATAGCTGATTTATAGCATTTTGTTAAAAACTTTCAGGATTTTATTTTCTTTTAGCTGTTTATTTTTTGTACTTTTTTACATCTCATTTACACCTCGCAATTGATTTTTACACCTGAGGTGTAAAAAATGTATCTCGTATGAAAGTCCATCTCAGAAAAAAAAAGCTAAAGAGCGGAATGTCTAGCCTATATATTGAGTACTATAAAGGACATAGATTAACTTCGGAAGGGAAAACTAAACATCTAAGGGATTTTGAATATTTGGAGCTCTATCTCACAACAGATCCCAAGACTGATGCAGAGATAAAGAAAAACAAGGAAACCTTAGAACTTGCAGAAAAAATCCTGACCATAAGAAAGGCTGACCTCTATCAAGGGAAGTATAACCTTAAAAACGACACCAAAGGTAAAGTTGGTTTATTAGACTTTTATGTTCAGAAGAAAGAGGAACGCTACCAAACCAAAGGCAACTACGACAACTGGGATGCCGCACAAAAACACATTGAGGCCTACTGCCCCAGCCATATCACTTTAAACGATGTGGATGTGGATTTCATCAAAGGGTTTAAAAAATACCTGGATACCGTAGCCGTCACAAAAAGCAATAAGAATCTTTCCCAAAATACCAAGCACACCTGTTTTAATAAATTCAAGGCCTGCCTTAATGCGGCTTTCGAAGAAGGCTACCTAAAGGAAAACTACATGAAAAAGGTGAAAGGCTTTGCCATGGGAGAATCTACCAGGGAATACCTCACATCGGAAGAGCTCCAAAAATTGGCAGATACCCCATGCAAACTCCCAATCTTAAAACGCGCTTTTCTCTTCTCGGCACTAACTGGCATTCGATGGTCAGACGTCAATAAATTAATATGGTCCGAGGTTCGTGATGAAGGCATTGACAATACTGGAGTACCTATCTACCGAATTGTATTTCAGCAAAAGAAAACAGACGGAGTGGAATATCTATATATATCCCAACAGGCCAGGGAGCTCCTTGGTGAACGAAAGGAACCAAAGGACCGGGTTTTCAAGGGCCTACGGTATAGCGCCCATATGAACATGCAATTACTCCGTTGGTGCATGTTTGCCGGTATCAACAAACATATCACCTTCCACTCGGCACGGCACACCAATGCCGTTTTACTTTTGGAAAATGGAGCGGATATCTATACCGTTTCCAAACGCCTTGGTCATCGCGAAATACGGACTACTGAAATCTATGCCAAGATAATCGATAAGAAGATGAAGGAGGCTGCATATTTAATCCCAAGATTGAACATTGATGAATTGTAAGGCTACTGTTCCGCTCATTGGATATTTTGATGAAATAAGTCTTATATTAGTTGTTTCCAAAATAGATATATAATAACAAGTTACTATATCCGTACGTTGTAGGTAATTTCACCTACCGCAAGGAAGTTCTCTTCCAAGGTTTTCCCGAGCACTGTTGCGGGGTATCGATCGGGGTACTTTTT
>NZ_RQPJ01000021.1:46209-969790 GCF_003957295.1 Arenibacter aquaticus | reverse complement strand
TAGGTCAGACTACGGATATCATAAAAAGATTGAAAAGACATAACCTAGGGATTGTTCCTTCTACCAAGAGTGGGACCCCTTGGAAATTAGTTTTGCAACTGGAAGTATTATCTCGTTCAGAAGCTGTAATTTTGGAGCGGCGAATAAAGAAAAGAGGAGCAAAACGTTTTATAGATGACCATTTCGGGGTGTAGCGTAGCCCGGTTATCGCGCCGCGTTTGGGACGCGGAGGTCGCAGGTTCGAATCCTGCCACCCCGACGAACCTAGAAATGGGTAGTAATAAAAACACTGTTAATCAATTGATTTTCAGTGTTTTTTTTGTTTTTGGACATTGTATTTGATATCAATTGTGCACACCTAATTAGGTGTACAAATCGGTGTACAGCCATTCAGGGGAACTGTAGTAACTTGATCCCAGTTTATCTGCTAAACTCATTAATATCTTTGATCAATTTGAGAAAATTGGGGGCAGAGATAAATTGATCGTACCTTATCAGGACATTGTAGTCTGGACTTATAATACACACTGTTGGAAAGGAAACCTTACCATCTTTGGATCCCAATTGTTCGGCAAGCCCATGAATTCCAATATTATTACCTGTGGGTTTAAAATTATATACTTGCCCATTAAATTGAATGGTTCTTTTTTCTTCGGCGTTCAGTTGAATGAACCAATAATGCTCATCTAGCATTTTTACCACCTCTTTAGCTTTAAAGGTTGTTTTCTTCATTGCCTGGCAGTATCGGCACCAATCTGTATGGATAAATACGATTACCTTTCTTCTTTCAATTGTTTGTAGACTATCAAGCTGCTCAAATGTGTAGCTTTTTGCCTGGGAATGGGAGGCCAGTGGGAGAAGCCCTGTAATCAAAATAATTATTGTAACGATATTTATCTTCATGATCCTTAGTTTATACTCCATCTTAATCCTAAAAACCCTCTAATTCCTTGATTAGGGCCATATACATAGGAAGGATCAAATGTTAGTCCATAAGGGTTGTCTGGCGTTACCATCGCTTGTCCGTCAGCGTCAAATTGAACGTTTTTATCAAAGGGATCATCTGCACGGGCTATAATAAAAGGGTTTCCTTTGTTGGGTGTCCAATCCAGTAAATTCTTAACGCCACCGTATAGTTCCAGCCCATTGTTGAAGGTTTTGGTGAGCTGTATGTTTTGAATACTCCAATAAGGCGAATATTCCTGTCTTGGGTCCGTATCGCTCAACAATGGCAGTCGCATTGGACCATATAAGTTGCCCGTATAATCAATATTCAATCCTGCTTTTTCAAAGGTGTATCCTAGGTTCCACACTCCAGTAATTTTCTCCGTGAACAATTGTTGGATACGCTCCCCATTTTCCTTGCTGTACACATCCATTGCAGTAGCGCCTAATAGTATTTTTAACCCGTTGGCAAGCGCCATATCCATATTAAATGAAATCCCTTGCGATATGGCATGTCCATCTAGGTTGTCATATATAATTTTATTGGGGTCAGTATCGTAATCGGCAATAATTTTATTGTTGAAATGGGTATAAAATGCGGTAGCATCAAGCCCAATAAAGGTACCATTGGCAGTATATATCTTCTTGACAAAGTTGATGTTACCATTCCATGATTTCTCGGGTTTCAGGTCGCTCAGAAATTCCACCTCCCTTGCCCCGGTCAGTGCAGCATGGTCCTCCGTAAATACGTTGGCAACACGGTAACCATTTCCTAGGCTAAACCGGAGGACATTATTTTTGTCCTTGGAATTCCATTTGTAGTTAATTCGGGGTGTTAAGATACTTCCATGTATTGAATTATAGTCATAACGCATTCCAAGTAATAGCTTGTTGTTTTCATTTAGCCATATCTCGTCCTGAACAAACAGTCCGGGTAAATTGGTATGGGAAGCTTGGTTCACATTGGGATTGTTAAAATTAGCCGTTGCAGGAGTGTCGTCATCGTAATATGTATAACGGTAAGTTAAGCCGGTTAATAGATCATGTTTTCCCAGCTCCTTGTTCCAAGTTAGTTGTCCAAAAGCTATTTTTTGATCGGCTACATATGGCATATCCCCGTAAACACTGTTTTGATCATGGCCATTAAAACTAAACTGAAGCATTACTCTGTCCTTAAGAGGCAATTCATAGTTACCAAAAAGCTCCCATCTACTGGTATAAATACTTTCGCCATATATTTCATTACCACCCCTATATTGTGAAGTCCAGTTCATCTCACCACCCCATCGGTCCTCATAAACATAGCGTCCTACTACCGAAAATAATCGGTTGTCCTTTCTCGAAAAATTCCATTTATTAAAAATTGAAATTCGATTCTGTAGGGTAACATCGGTGAAATTATCATTATTATTGTCAATTGGATTCTGGTAATTATAATAGTTTACTCCTAATAAGGATTGGGCCTTTTTGGTAATATTGAATTTTGCGGCAATATCAGTATTTACCTCTCCCCAAGTAGTACCAAATACATCTACAGATAATAAAGGGGCGTTAATGGGTTGTTTTGTAATTATATTTATAAGTCCACCAACAGCTTCACTACCGTAAAGTGTGGAAGCAGGACCCTTTACTATTTCTACCCTTTCTACCAGAGATTGGGGAATCCCGCTCAGCCCATATACTGAAGAAAGTCCACTAACAATAGGCATGCCGTCTATCAATACCATGGTATAGGGTCCTTCCAGTCCGTTAATATGAATATCCCCAGTGTTGCAAACATTGCAATTTAATTGTGGCCTAACACCATTTACGTTTTGTAATGCATCAAAAATGGCAGGTACAGGGTTACTCTTAAAAAATTTAGCCGCATAAACCTCAACAGGTACGGGGCTCTCCAATTTGGAAACCTCTTTCATTGTACCGGTAATGACCACTTCGTTCAATTCTGAATTTTCTTCCGTTAACTCAAAGTTCACGGTTAAGGCATCCCCGCTTTTTAGGGCAATAGATTGATATTCCTTTTTATATCCAATAGAGGAAGCAATTAACTTATAGGTTCCCGGTTTAATATTCGTTATTCGGTATGCCCCCGATAAATCGGTTATGGCGCCCATTTCGGTTCCTTGAAGCATGATGTTTACAAACTCTAAGGACTCATTGTTTGAGGTTACTTTTCCAGATATGGTGGCATTCTGGGAAAACAAACAAGAGCTAATAAGCAATGCTAATCCGATTAGCATGGGTTTGTTGGAATGGTGTTTCATTAACATTGTATAATATTTAATTTTGTATGGCAAAAATAATAAGTTAGATAAGTCTAACAAATTATTTAGAGAAATAATTTTAGAAATTTTAGAAAGTAATGTGACTTTGCAATTGTTATATTTGTTGCATGAATTCGTTAGTTGAAGAAAATTATTTAAAAGCACTGTTTTCCTTGTCCAATGAGCATGGAGAGGTAAATGTCAATGATCTTTCAAAGCGTTTGGAGATAAAAATGCCAACTGTTACCAGTATGATGAAGAAGCTTGCCGAAAAGGAACTGGTGCATTATGAAAAATATAGACCCGTCCGCCTTAGCGAAATGGGGAAAAAAGCAGCAACCCATATAATCCGCAAACATCGCCTTACCGAAATGTTTTTAGTTGAAGTGATGGGTTTTGGTTGGGAGGAGGTCCACGATATTGCCGAGCAGATAGAGCATGTGAAATCCCCGGTGTTTTTTAACAAAATGGATGAGATTCTAGGACATCCTTCTTTTGATCCACATGGTTCTCCCATTCCTGATATAAATGGAAACATTCATGGGGAACAGTATCGGAAGTTTAGTGAATGTAAAAAGGGTGAAAGGGTTAAATTTATGGCCGTTGCAAACTCCTCTGAGAATTTTTTAAAATTTCTGAACACTAAAGGGCTGTCCTTGGAAACCCAAATAGAGATTCTTTCCGTAGAACCATTTGATGGAACCATGACAGTAACCTATGGTGACAGACCATCTGAAGTTTTTAGTAAAGTGGTTTGTGATAAGTTATTGGTTGTTTAGGAAAGACTCATACTAGCTTAATTTCTATTTAAATAACGATTTATTATTACTTTAATAGTTTTCTTATTTTGGAGAGCACTATAACTAGTTTCCATATATACTTTTTTTAACCGTGTCTGCTAATGTTCAAAACAATTATCCTAGCAATAGTAACTAACGGAAAGTTTCCCTGATAAAATAGGGTGTTTCTGCGTTTTTTAAAACCTTTTCCCTGTCTGTGTTGGCCGGTTTAAGAACTTGGCATGAATAGAATATGCTCTGGTACTAACCTGTGATATAAACAACTAGGATTTATTATATTTACTCCCGAAAAGAATACGTAGTCATTCATTATATATGAATGTCTATAATAAATGAAATTAATTATATGCTATATAGATTATTACTGCTATTTGTTATACTGTCCAATGGCCTAATTTCACAGGAAAACAGACTTGAGTGGGAACCCTATCACTCTTTAAGTATACAAGACTTTCAAGGTCCTAAAACCGCTGTCAATGAAGATATAGACAACGTTTTTGTACAATCAGGGGTTACCCTTGATTTTGCATTTGAAATGTCGAATATCGAATTAATGTTCACTAAAAATTTTAATGATAAAGTGGGCTGTACCTTTAACAGGGATGCTGCGGTGATCATGGCACCGGACAGTTTAAGGGCAAAGAGGTTGATAGCTCTTGTTTCCTATGATTTTGACCTCTCTGAGCTTTACGCAAGAAAGATTAGAAAAGAACTTTTTGAGAACAAAAAAACGTTTTCCGATGCATCTTTTTTTCAGCCTTATTTTGATAAAATGATAGCTGAACGCAATAAGGTTAGCTCCAGGGTATATACAGAAACCGATTTTGGAAATAAAACGGCACTTTTGGAAAAAGAACACCAAGACGTTAAAAAAGAACTGACGGAACTTTCAGATTTTTGCAAGGAATGTAAACCTCCAAAAAAACGAAAATAACTGATTGATATCGTTCTATCCCATAACCCATATCTCTATGGAATATTGTTGGAATATGGTGAAATAGGATACCCTTGGGTTAGATGTTTGGGGTTGATATATATTGGACATCTATCCGTTTTTCTGCTAAGTCTATTTTTGGTTGATAGTGGGTACCCCATGAAATGAACCCATTTCTTAATTTTCCGGTACAAAACAAATAACAAATCATAAAATAGTCATAGCTTTGCATCTGAAATGGGGTGCTTGCTTTTAGAGTAGGCTGAGATGATACCCAAGAGTTTTTACTCTATACCTGATCCGGATAATGCCGGCGTAGGGATTTTGATACCAAATGGCTTTTCTGCCTTGGATATTTACTTCATCATTCCATTTCACTAATAAAAAATAGGAATTTGATGGAGAATTTTTTCACACATCTTACATGGTTACAAGCTATAGGGACCACATTTGGGGTTTGTCAAGTATTGCTTGCTAGGAATAACAATATTCATAATTATTTATTTGGGATAACTTCCATTCTGATCGGTATATGGGTACTTTACCAATCAAAGCTTTATGCCGATATATTACTGAATATGTATTATTTGGTTATGAGCGTATATGGATGGATTTACTGGAAATTTGGCAAGCAAAAAGAAGAAACGCCTATTTCTTATGCGAGTGGACAAGAGCAAATCAAGGCAATGGGTATAGTGCTGTTATGTTTTGTCTTAATGGTATACTGGCTTATGTATTACACCAATTCCGATGTTCCAATTTGGGATGCCGCAGTAAGTGCCTTCGCCTGGGCGGGCATGTGGCTTATGGCCAAGAGGAAGATGGAAAATTGGATATACCTAAATATTAGCAACATAATTTCTATCCCATTATTATTTTATAAGGAACTGTACATTTATGCCGGCTTAACCATATTTTTGTTTTTGGTGGGCACCTCAGGCTATTTTAAATGGAGAAAAATTGTTATACATGATACAAGTAGACGAACAGCTGAAGCTTAGGGAACACTGTTTTGGAGCGGAGGTATTTTCTCCTGTTGTACAAGAGTGGATTATAGACGAAAATCTTTGGAATATTTGGGTTCCCAAAGCCTATGGCGGACTTGAGCTGTCCCTAAGCCAAGGGCTGGACAAGTTAAAAGAGTTGGCAAGGATCGACGGAAGTCTGGGCTGGACCATTACACTTTGTAGTGGCGCCAATTATTTTATTGGGAACTTACAACAGTGCAAGTCCCAAGAAATTTTTTTGGATTCAGAATCCGCCCCTTGTCTAGGAGGTAGTGGAGGGGTTTATGGCACAGCTGAAAAAATTAATGACCATTATAAAATATCCGGTAAATGGCACTATGCCACAGGAGCACCATACCTTTCGCATTTTACCTTGAATGCCGAAATTATTGAAGATGGAAAAAAACTATTAAATAAGGATGGATCACCAACAATAAAATCGTTCGTAATACCTAAAAATATAGTACGTATAATAGAGGACTGGAATACTATGGGGCTTAGGGCTACGGCTACACATTCTTTTGAAGTAAAAGATCAGCTTATACATGAAAATTGCAGCTTCCAATATAATAAGTATCATCTGTCCCATCCCGTATTTAAAATTCCATTTTCGGTATTTGCCGATTTAACACTTTGGGTAAATTATATTGGTATGGCAGAACACCTTTTGGAAGAAGCTAAAAGCCTTATACCTGAAAGGAATTTTGAGGAATTGGAAAATACAATTGCCTTTTCCAATCAAAAGATTGACCATTTTTCACAAAACATAGAGGAGGGGATAGGAAACAACATGAACTTTAAAGCAAGCTACGTACAGGAAATTCATAATGAGGCTTCCAATTCGGTTAAATGCATTACAAGTAGTATTGTTGCTATATTTCCCTATTTAGGGGTTAAGGCTAGCAGAAATGATGAGCAAATAAACCAAATTTTCTGTGATTATTTCACCGCAACCCAACATCATATTTTTACAAGGAAATAACAGACGACCTTATTTTTTTTTAAACGTGCCGTCCATTTGACCATTTACAATCGTTGTGAAATTGAGTATGTACTGTCACTGTAATTCTGTAATCCAAGTTGATTTCCCCAGTATTTACTTCTAATGTTTTATAAACCAGCTTGCTAGGGTCTAGCCGTAGGTTACCAATTGTTTCTTTTCCCTTAAAACCGGGGCAATAGCCCATTAAATGTTAAATATTAACTGTAAAGTCCAATTGGTGGACATAGGTGGTTAAAATAGCATATAAAATGGAAAATCTTGCTGTATTATGGGTTTGGCTATCGCAATAACTTTGTCGAGGTATTCTAAAAAACATGTAGTTATGAAAAGCATGAAGTTTTATCCGGCAGTATGGCAAACAATAGCATTTGCACTTGAAGATTATCAACTGGATACCGAAAGTAAATCCATCAAGGATTTGGTCTTAAGGAATTCTTTTGCCCTAGATATGAACGTATCGGAAATGAATTTAAACATTGTAAAAATTTCCGTTTTTGATGATAGAGGCATAGAACATTTTATAAATGATTTTCCTGGCCAGGCTTCCATTCCTATTAAAGGAACACATACCGGTCTTTTTCTTAAATCCAAAGGTGTTCTTTCGTTGAAAACGGGTGTCTATGATACCTTCCGGTTTTACTTGGGGCATTCAGGGAACAGTATTGTTTATAGTGACCGTATGAAAGAACCTGCGGACGGAATTAGATACTTGGATTTTGAAATTGTGAATAAATTAAACATAACAAGTGACGAGTCCGCAGAGGCTATCCTGAGGTTTGATTTTGCCCCTTTTGAATCTTCTAGGTTTTTTAGCAAAATCAAGGAACTTTTTAAGGTAAGCAGCATTTTCACGGGAAGGTTGGCCAATAGCCTTAGTCAATAATTAAGGTTTTTGTAAATTGTCTCCTTGGTAAGCGCCCAACATGGAGTTAGGTTTATCGTATTTTAGAAATGGCATGTTATGATTGAACCAGTTGGCGACTTTGGGCAGACCGCACCATCTTTCAATTTATATTTAATCCTAGGACAGCTTAGATCTTTCTTTAATAATAACAGCCATCAATAGTTTATCCCTAGTTAATTACTTTTCCTTGACACGTCTGCTTTTATAACTTCAACGACGGTCATGCAGGAAAGTCTGCAATCTACAAACAACTTTTTTACCTTATCCCTGACCAATGTCATATTTCGGTGCCAGAACTTCTTTTAATTTAGGAGCCGTAAATACACCATTATGATACGCATCTTAAGAAAAATAGTAGAAGTTTGGAATAGTGTAAACCTTTGTCTTGTTTTAGAGTTTCCTCCAAAGCACGTTCCTAAACCCTGCCCCGTAGAAATAAAAAAACAGGGTCATAGCTACTAGTTGTTTCCGGTATGCCAACCCCTTAAGTATACACTGAGCATGTGGCTTGCATTTTTTCTCTCAATATACATTTTAGTAGCTTTTTCCATTATTATAAGTATCCTAATGAATGGAGCCAGACCTTCAAAAAGCCTTGCTTGGCTATTGGCCATATTTACTATCCCAGTTGGGGGAATGCTACTGTATTTATTATTGGGGAGAAATAGAAGGAAAAATAAGTTGCTGAAATTAAAAGAACGGGCGTTGTTCAATTTACCTCAGCCTACATTTCCTCAAAAAGCAACTTTTGATGGACAATACCAAAAGCTGATGAATTTGGTATATCATAATTCCCATTTTCCACCAGTGGAAAACAATAAACTAACTTTGTTGAAGGATGGAAAAACTACCTTCAAGTCTATTTTTGAGGCTTTGGAAAATGCAAACCACCGCATTCATCTTCTTTACTATATTTTTGAAGAAGGAGAATTGGCCAATAAACTACTATTGTTATTTGAACGGAAGATAAATGAAGGGGTTCAAGTCCGAATGATATATGACGGAATAGGTAGTTTTTCCCTTAGCAAATCGTATTTAAACAAGCTACGGGACATTGGGGTAGAGGTGTACCCCTTTTTACCTTTTAAGTTTGGTAGGTTCCTTTCGTCCCTTAATTATAGAAATCACAGAAAAATTATTGTGGTAGACGGTGTTGTTGCCTTTACCGGAGGCATTAATATTTCTGATAAGTACCTGAAAGGGGACCTTGAATTGGGCATTTGGCATGATATGCACCTTAGATTGGATGGGGTTGCCGCGGGGCATTTGGATTACGTTTTTGCCATGGATTGGTATTTGGTTTGCAAGAGAACAGTAAAGCCCCTAGGGGTTGGATTAAAAAAAGCTAGTGAGAATCTTAATAATGACAAACTTGTACAGATTGTCTCGGGTGGGCCGGATGATGACTTTCCTTCTTTGGAACAAGCTTATTTTACGATTATCAACAAGGCCAATAGCTATATTTATATCACCAATCCATATGTTATTCCCGGACGAGCTATTTTGCAAGCTCTTGAAACTGCGGCAATCGGCGGGGTAGATGTACGGATAATGGTCTCTGGTAATACTGATAACAAAATAGTGAATTGGAGTGTACGCTCCTATTTTGAATCTATGCTTAAGGCCGGTATTAAAATATACTTATTTCCTGATGGTTTTTTACATAGTAAGATTATAGTGAGTGATGATGCCATAGCAACAATAGGAACGGCCAATTTGGACGATCGTAGCTTTGAACAGAATTACGAGGTAAATGCCATTGTGTACGATTCACTTTTTGCCAAATTGCTTAGAAAAGACTTTCTAAAAGATGCTAAGGAAAGTAAATTGATTACTTATGAAGAGTATCTAGATCGTTCTTTGACCGAAAAATTAAAAGAGGGCTTAGGTAAGATATTTAGCCCATTATTATGAATTGATGGTTTGCTGTCCCAGTTCATTTTTACAAATCCTACCTTCTTCCCAACAGTTCAAATTTTCAAAGGTAGTATCAGCTATATTGGTTAGGGCCTCTTTGGTTATAAAACCTTGATGGGGAGTAAGGAGTACGTTGGGTAAGGACAATAACTTCTTTAATTGCTCATCCGGTATTCCTGTTTTGGAATGGTTCTTAAAAAACACCCCTCTTTCTTTTTCGTAAACATCGGTACAGTAGCCGGCTATTATTTTACTTTCCAAGGCTTTAATCAATTCATTGGTCTGTACCAGTCCCCCCCTGGAAGTATTAATAAGAATTGCATCTTTGTTCATTAGATCAAGTATTTCTTTATTGATCATGTGGTGGCTGTCTTGGGTCAACGGTAGATGAAGGCTTATAAAATGTGATTTTTTGCACAAATTGTTCAATGAGGTATAGGTGACACCGTATTGCCCAATAAGATCAATATTTGGTTTAATATCATACGCCAATATCTTACACCCAAAACCATGCATTATTTTGGCCATTACCCTACCAATTTTTCCTGTTCCTATAAGACCTACCGTTTTGCCGTTTAAATTAAATCCAGTTAGACCGTTTTGCAGAAAATTATAAGCGGTAACCTGTCTGTTTGCAATAATAATTTTTCTATTAAGGGCCAAGAGTAGGGCAGTGGCATGTTCCGCAATGGCATGCGGGGAATAGTCGGGGGCGTTTGCTACCTTAAAGCCAAATCTACGGGCCATTTTTAGGTTTACATTGTTATGCCCAGCTGAGCGAAGGGCAATGTAGCGTACTCCCAAGTCCCATAATTTTTCTAGAACGATAGATGAGGCATCGTCACCTGAAAAAATAGATATGGCATTATGGCCTACCGCACGGAGGGCTGTTTCGGAGTTCAGAGAAGTCTTGGTATAAAAAACCTTGTGCTGCCCTTGGTTGGCCTTTTCTAAAAAAGGTATTTCAAAGTCCTTAGCACTATAGACCAGTAACTTCATTGTTCAGATCTTTATAAAATATTAAATCTTGCTCCTCCATGGCCAGAACTACGAGTTTTACATAGTCTTTTATGGTCTTTTCAATATTCTTGGGGTCTTCTATATCAATACTTCCTCTCCAGACCAGGGACCGTTCCTTGCCTTCACAAATACAATACAAGGTAGTCTCTGCATGGTAGACCGTAAATTTGTCATAGTAGTCCTCGTCATAGTAGATATCCTGGTGGTCTAAATAATCATCATTGAATCTTCCCTGATAATTATTCCATTTGGAGATCGATTTTATAAAACTCTCCCTATCCTCGGAGCCTATTATCTTTGTAAATAATATTGCGTCAAAATCTTTGTCTAAAAGACTTTGCTCTACATCATCCAATTCCTTTTCTGTTTTTTTTGTATTGGTGAAAGAAATATCAAAAACGTCAATACTACGCATAGATTCAACATTCCTCTTACTAAATTCTTTTTGCAATTTGGATTCAAAATTTTGCCGGGCTTCTTCATTTGGGGTCATTCCAACAATTAAGACCTTATTGGCATGAAACAATACATATTCCGGATTTTTCCAGTTTTCAACCAAACTTGTGGAAGTACATGCCATTTGTAGTAAAGCCAGAATAACAAGTACTTTTTTTATGATGCCATTTTTTGTTGTAATTGACAGTGATTTATTCATGTTTTTTATGAGTATTGATATCTAGGTTTTATTCTTTTTTATAAGCCTTGGGTTCAAAATTGGCATTGGGGCCGTTCTAAAAGTGCGTTACAGTTAAAATTTAGAAAGGTCCCAACGGGAATACCTTGGGACTAAAGTAGTAGAAGTTACAGAGAATTAATATGACGTTGGTCAGTAAGTATTTTATTCTATTGAGGGGGGCGTTTTTTTAATAAGCCTCCTACATAGTTAAAAACCTCGGCTTTAAGGTTTTTAAAATTATTTAGACACTCCTCTACTTCCTTCTGTATTTGACTGTTTTTCTTAAAGTATTCGGAGTTGGTTGCTATCTCGTCAATCTCTGATAAATTGCCCAGATTATTTTCATGGCGGGCAATCTGAACTTTTAGATCATGGTTGTTGTTATTGGCCTTCTGTAGTCTCGTATTAAAATCGTGTAGGCGTTCAAAGAGATTAGGGGTGTTGTCCTTAAAAACGGATGAGCTTAATAACCTTTCAATGAAAATATATTCATCATCCATAAACTGAAGAAGCGATTTCCATTGTTGCACTTCCCAATGTAGATCCCCAACTTTTTTTACCTTGGACAAACTTATATTTTTAATCACCATAATTCATGTTATATATAGCAAAATTAGGGTGAGCATAAAAATTTTGCAATGACATTTGTCATCTAGGTATGTATACTAATTACATATTCATCGTTCAGTTTTGGTATTTCTGCCTTCCAGCCGTGTACATCCATTATTTTTACCCTAAATGCATCCAGGGCAGTGGGTTCTCCATGTATAAGAAATACCTTTTCTGGAATGTTTTTTATAGCACCCATCCACTCAAGTAATTCTCTTTGATCCGCATGGGCAGAAAGGCTTTCCAAATGATAAATACTTGCCTTTACGGGATAGTATTTTCCAAAAAGTCTTATTTCATGGGCACCTTCCAATAGCTGCCTCCCCCTAGTTCCCTCAGCTAGGAAGCCAACCAGTAAAACAGAAGTAGATGGTTCATCTATTAACTGCTTTAAATAAGTAAGTACCCTCCCACCTGATACCATACCACTTCCGGCAATCACAATTTTAGACCTGGGGTCGTCTATGGTCTTCCAAGTATCGGCATAGGAAGAAATGATGTTGAAATGGTTGCACATGGCACGGAATTCGTCCATGGGCAGTTTATGCCATTTAGGGAATTGTTCAAATACAGACAGGACATTATTGCCCATTGGGCTATCTATGAATATGGGTATATTGGGAATTTTGTTCTTTTTGTACAATTTCCATAGCATATACATTAAGGATTGTAATCGCTCCACAGCAAAAGAAGGTATAATTAGATTACCATGTTCATGAATGGTTTTTTTTATAAGGCTGCTCATTATCTCCTGTACCTCTTCCTCTGGATGTAGTTTATTGCCGTAGGTACTTTCCACAAAAAGATAATCGGCCCATTGGGGTCTTTCTGGCCGGGCAAGAAGTTCATCCTTTTCCCGCCCTATATCGCCCGAGAAGACAAAGCGTTTACCATATATTTCCAAATCAATATAGGAAGCCCCTAAAATATGGCCGTTGTATTTAAACTGGAACCGAACATGTTTGGATAAGTTGGTCCACTGGTCTATTTCTTGTGGTTTAAGTAGAGCTATGGTCTTCTCGGCTTCCTTAATGGTGTAGAATGGTAATGCAGGCGTATGTTCGCTGTAGCCGTCTTTATTGGCTTGGTTGGCCTCTTCCTCATGAATCTTTGCGCTGTCCAACAGAATAATACACGTTATGGCCAGGGTTGGGGGCGTACCTATAATGACTCCCTTAAACCCCTCTTTTAACAGACGAGGTAGGTAGCCCGTATGGTCCAAATGCCCATGTGTCAATAAAACCACATCTATTTTAGAGGCATCTATGGGCAAAGGGGTCCAATTATGTAGCCTGAGTTCTTTTAGGCCTTGGAACATACCACAGTCTACCATTACATTTATTTCTGGAGTTTCCAGATAAAATTTAGAACCTGTAACCGTTCCCGAAGCTCCCAGAAAATGCACCTTAACGGTATTGGCACTAGTCATTGCACAGTTGGTTTATCTCCTCTAATATTTTATCCTTTCTATTTTGGGAAATGCCCAAATGGTCAAGGTAAAACTTGTCTTTGAAGAGTTGGCGGCAGAGAACAATATCCCGACTCAACAAAAATTGTTTTTCCCTTTTGCTCAATAAAGTAGAAACAGTAATGGGATACAGTCCCAATCTATCTATTCTGTCTTTAAGGCCATTATCCAATGGTAGGTCCCAGCTTAATAGGTATAGGCCAACGCATTTTCCATAGGCTATGGCATCAGCCGTAAAACGGGTGTTGGTTACCACCCATCCGTAATCCAATTTTCTGGTTTCCTTTTTCTTGGTTGCCCAATGGGCTTTTACATCGTTATAACGGGAGTGGATATACAGGGGAATCTTAACGTTGCAATTGCGACCCTCTTCAGAATGAAATTTACATTCAATGATAATGGCAGTGTCATTTTTTTCTGCCATCACATCTATTTCATGCGTTACACATATCCCGTTCATAATTTTATCTACCTGCGTTTTATAGCCCGAATATTCTAAAAGAGCCGCTACAAAACGCTCAAAGGGAAATCCGGTGGGGCCAAGTTCGTACAGCGCCTTTTTTAGTTTGTATTTTGAGGCAAATATGGATTTGTTCTTTTTTAATAGGGCATAGGCCCTGTTGTAAATTTCCCTGGTGCTAATACCATCATATAACTCATCCTTTACCTGGTTGACGATCTGTTCCACCAACTTATGGTCTGCTCCACTACGCCTCAGGGAATTACTGAGTTTGTCCAAGGAAAACCTAGCTTTTTTTCCGGAAGATTTTATGATCTCTATATGTAAATCTGGGTCCATATTTAGGTTTTTAAACGAACTTCCACTTCTGGTATTTTTAGCAGTTGCAAGGTGCTTGAAGCCAATACTACTTTTCCATGGGTATCCAAAATTCCTTGTTGTATAGACTGGAACAATTCATTTTTAGTACTCCTTCTATACCTGTAATCTGTTATATACCGTAAGTTTAAGACTATCCAATTATCGGTTAGGGTAATGGCAATGTTGGGGTCTATTTTGGCATTGTCAATATAATAGTGCTCAACCATTTCTTTCCATTTGGCCACGGAATTTTTGGTATAATCGGTGAGCCGATCTTGAGCCTCTTTCATGATCAGTTCTTTAGCTAGCTCAACATCCGATCCGTAGGCAACAAGTATATCTATTTCATCCCATACAAAGGGGAAATCCATGGAGTAGTTTTTAATGGGTCCCTTGAAAACAAATGCATTGCTTATCTTAATGATCCTCCCGGAATAATTATCACTGCTTACCCATTCCCCAATCTCCATCAAGGTGGTATAAATGCTATCTATGTCTATAACATCCCCTTTTATTCCATTTATTTCAATACGGTCACCAGGTTTATAAACTCTGACAAAAAAGATGTAAAAGGATCCGGCTATGCTAAGGATAAGTTCTTGTAATGTAAATGTGATACCCGCTGTAAAAAACCCTATAATTATAGTGTAGTCCTTTATGTTTTCAACGGTAATGGCTATCAATATCAAAAAAATAATTAGGAGATAACCAATGATTTCTATACCTTTTTGTGCCTTGTAGCGAACTGCTGTATTGTCTATCCTTTTCTTAATAACTTTGCGTAAATAACCAATGAGCACAATTATGACGAATAACCAAATAAAAAGTTTCGCCAGCTTCACTATTAATGGGTCGTTTAAAAAATAAGAAAGGTTGTCCATTTACGTTTGGGTAGGGACCAATTCTTGCTTCCAATAATTTAGATCCAATTATTTTTGGCTAATTAGTTATTTGGTGTCCTTAAAAAAGTCTCGTACCAAAGCCTTGGTTTGATTTTCGGTCATACTATCTACCTTAGTAACCGTTTTTAACTTATCTGCTAGGTCCTTGTGGTTTTCAAGCAGTTCCTTTCTAAACTTTTCATTGGTATCTGCCGGACCAAAAAGCGCAAGGGCATCGGCATCGTCAATAGCTTTCGCCAGTTTTTTGAAATAGGTTTTAAGCTGTTGTTTTTCCCGTTCCAGATAAGTTCGTTCATGAGTAACGTCCTGGGTTGCCCCCGTTTTTACTCTAGGTGCTGCTGTACTTTTTCTATTAAAAAATTCTACTTCGGAGAAAAGGGTTTCCAAATGTTCTTCGTTGTTGTCCAAACGAACAATATGGGCTTTTTCCTTATCCATCCATACGCCTACATTTTTCATCTTAATACTTTTTAGTGTTTTTAAATGTTACTCCCGTCATCATTGGGATTATTTAATTTAATCATATACCAATTTTCGGCCTTCCTTTTAGAGCTGAAGTTTACATACTTCCTTTGGAGGCCGAATAAGGGTAGGTCAAGGTGCGTTCAGGGCCAAAATGGGAATCTTGGCGTCATAACCAATTTCTTTGACCAATGGCTTGGAAAATATGCTATTGAAAAGAAAATGTTTTTTATTGATGAAGGCTATCATGTCACTGTCTCTACTTTCAACAAATGAGGTGAGTCCTTCCGCAACTTTTTTTTCGCTTAACATATGGAAGCTATGGTCTACATATTCCAGAATGTCCTGTAGCAGCTGTTTATTCTGCTCTTGCTCATCACTTATAGTTTCGGACTTTGTAACATATACTACCCTTATGGAGCTACTATGCATCTTGGCTATCTCTAGCATATAATTCAATAATTTACGCTTATAGCCCGTCAAAAAGTTAGTTGGAAACACAATTTCTTTTGGCTCCATAAACCGTACTTTTTCCGGAATGGCCATTACTGGACATTGCCTAATCTTTTCCATTGCGTTTACTGTATTACTTCCAAAAATGACACCTTTGGCCCCTGTGGCCCCCTGTGTACCCATAACAACCAAATCTATATCCTTGTTGTTTATAGTTTGCTCCATAGCTTCCGATAAAAAATTAACGGTAGATATGGTATGATAGCGGTGACGGGGATTGTCCTGATGAAGTTTTAATATGTCCAAAAATTTTACAAAGCCTTCTTCCGAAGCAACTTTTGCAGTTTCGTATTCTGCACTTCCCGGCTCTGGAAGTATTAGGGTGTTGGTGGTATAATTCTCCAGACGAAAAATATTTAGAAAGTAAAATTCGCAATGTACCTTGGCATAAAGGTCTATGGCATAACGAGCGGCATTAAGCGCATTTTTAGAGAAATCGGTAGGAATCAAAATTCTTTTGTCCATAACACCTTTTTATTTAGATTGTTCAATAAATATAGCGGCTGAACATACCAATTGCAATGACAATTATCAGTCCCGGGTAGGAAGAATCAAAAACGGAATATGGGAATACATGCTTATATCCTTTATAACATGTTCCTTGGTCAATTTTTCGATAATTCCCCGTTTTTGGTTTACCATGGCATACATATCTACTTCAAACTTTTTTAAGAAAATATCAATAACTTTTGCTTTATCATCAAAGCTCCGTGTCCAATGAAATGAATGTTCAATAACTTGAAATAAACCCTCTATTTCCTTTCTATTAAATTCTTGGGTTTCATTTAATATTTCTTTTTCATCAACATGCATTATCCTAATTGCTGCGCTGCACAATGAGGCCAGGTACATGAGGGGGGCCAAGGTGTTTTTGTTACAACCTTTTATAAAATCTGTAACAAAAGCAATTTCTTTTATGGGTTTAAAATCCAATTCTCCCGGAATGGCCAATACTGGACATTGGTTAATAGTATTGGCCACTTTTATGGTATTGCTCCCAAAAAAAATATCGGCCGCCTCGGTCAGTCCCTTATTGCCCATGGTAACAAGGTCTATTTGTAGTGTTTCTATCTTTTCAGTTATAATATTGGCTAAATCGCCTTTCTGGGAAATAACTTCAAAACGATGCTGGGGATTGGAATTGTCCAAGACAATCTTGTGTTTTATATGGGTAAGTTGTTCTTTGGAATCTATTTCTAGCTGATGTAAATATTTTTTGCCACCTATAGGGGGTAGGGTTTTTCCTCGTAGGATAGAAAGTTCGGAATAGGTGTTAAGAATGTAAAAGGTACAGGGCCTTGAAGCCAATAGCTTGGTAGCATAGAACAGCGCACAATAGGCATTGTCGGAAAAATCAGTAGCTACAAGTATATTTTTCATGCTAATCGTTTTAGAATTGCGGCATTACCAAAAATGGGACGGTAACATGGAACCCTATTTTTTTTATAACTGGCTCTATAAAAAGTCGCTCTAGAAAGGTGTGTTTGTTTTGGATCATTACCAACATATTTATTTTTTCCTTGGTTTGGAAGCTGTTGATAGCGTGAATAATTTCATCGTTAGATACCTCGTGGTAAAGGGCTTTATTGCCCAAGATTTTTTCAAGACCTGCTTTTTTATTTTTTTGATCTGCAGTTAATTCGTACCCTGTAGATACGTGCAATACATTAATTTGGGAACCGTGTTTTTCTGCAATGTGCAACAGTGGCGCCAGCTTATCTTCCTTGTAGTTAATTTCATAATCTGTGGGGAATAAAATTTCTAAAGGGTTCTCATATTCAAATTTTGGAGGTACCACGATGACCGGGCATTGGGCTCTTTTTATTACATGCACCGTATTGGTGCCAAACAAAATTTCCTGGGCGCCCGTGGCTCCTTTTGTTCCCATGATTACCAGATCTATATTTTCAGCTTCAATACATTCCTCCACCTCTCCCAAAAGGGTATTGAAGGCTGTATGTACTACAAATGAATGTTTTAAATTATCATACTCTTGTTCCAATTCACTTTTTAATTTTTCCAGTTGTGTCAAGGAGGTTTCCTGCATCACATCGCCCAATCCGATTAGTCCCGGACTCCCTACCAAATATTCCGCATTGTAAACAGGTGGCATATAGGTATGCAACAGGAAAAAAGTACATTCTTCCTCTTTAAATAATTGTAACGCATAAGAAATGGCCCCTTTGGAGTTGTCTGAAAAATCTGTTGGAAGTAAAATTCGTTTCATACTATAATCTTTACATTAGCATTGTAAAACTAAAAGGGAAGATTGTCAAAAACCATGATATTGGTCAGTAGTGAATTATAGTATTTTTGGTAATTTTATTCTTTAAAATAGTAAAAAATGAAGAGTAGTTTTAATAAAATTATAGATTCGGAAACACTGGTTCTAATCGATTTTCATGCGGACTGGTGCGGTCCTTGTAAAATGTTGGCACCCATTTTAAAGCAGGTAAAGGAGGAAATGGGCGATAGCCTTAAAATAATTAAGATCGATGTGGATAAAAACCAACCCTTGGCCAATACCTATCAGGTGAGGGGAGTACCTACCATGATGCTGTTTAAAAAGGGAAAACAGCTTTGGCGACAGTCAGGAGTGTTACAAAAAAACGATATTGTCAATATTGTGCGACAACACATTTAGAATCAAGGATTATTAGTAGACCCTGTTACTTGTTTCCGCAAAGGCTACTAACCTTCATGTACCACCAAGAATGGTACTTTGGTATGGTAGCTTATTTTTTCAACCGTAGGCTTAAAAAGGATACGCTCTATAAAATTTAAATTTTTGGCAACCATGACCAACATATCCAAATTTTTATCTGCTACAAATTTTTCTACAGCCTCATCCAATTTTCTATTGTTCTGGGTATGGAAGGAATATTGGGAATCTATAAAATAGTTTTCTAGAAATGCTTTGTTCTTAACTTGAACTTCACTTAAGTCTTCAGTCTTTGGAGCAACATAGAGAAAGTGTAATGATGAATTGTGCAGAACTACCATCTCTTTGATATAGTCCATTACCTTAAGGTCATACCCAATTTGAAAATCTGTGGGAAAACCTATTTCCTTTGGGGTACTATATTGGGCATCTTCGGGTACTGCCAAGACCGCACAGCGGACCTTGGTTAGTACATTACCCGTATTACTGCCCATGGATACGGCCTTAAACCCTGATGCCCCCTTGGTCCCCATGATAATTAAATCAATGTCCTTATCCTGTACTTCCTGTTTTATATGGTCTAAAAAAAAGCCGTACAGGGAGGTTGTGTGGAAGGAATGTTTGGTGTTCAAGGGCAAACGTTCTATCTGCTTGATTACCTTTGCCAATTTTTCATTGCTTTCCTTTAACAGGGTTTCTTCCATGATTTCTGGAGATATGTACATGGCCTCCTCTCCACCTGAGTTATATGAAATGGGGTTGATGTGGACAATATGAAAAGTGCAACTTGTTTTATGAAATAATTCCATGCCATATTTAATGGCATTCCATGCATTTTCAGAGAAATCGGTTGGTATCAGTATCTTTTTCATAGTTACTATTTCTTTGCTTTAAAAATAGCTTTGCTATGCATCCACACCAATGACAAATATCATTTTCCATGAAATAGATTGGAAAAATTAATTTTTAAATCAGGACTCTATAAGTGGTAATATCAAGAAGGGCACTTCTGTGCTAAAAGCAACTCGTTTGATGACATTTTCTTTTATAAGTTTTTCAAAGAAACTATGCCAATAATTAATCATTGCAAGCATTCCAATGTTATTTTGTTCTTGGGTATATGCGTTAATAGCACCAGATATGGTAGACTGTCCTACTACTTCTTCAAAATGGTGTTCTAATTTTGAGAACCTCTCTGCCAATAGGTTTTTTGCTGTTTTTTGATGTGGTAGCATTTCCTTTCCTGTGTCAATATGTACTATATGAATAGAAGCATCCCACAACTTGGCCATTTTTATCAGGGGTATTAATTCTACCTTGGAATAAATATGTTCATAGTTCGTGGCAAAAGCTATTTCATTTGGAAGCCTAAAATTATAGTCACCTGGCACGGCAATGATGGGACAGAAATCTATTTTCTGAATAATGTTTACTGTATTGCTTCCCATAAATACCTCTTTAATGGCAGAGGATCCTTTGGTGCCCATAACAATATAATCTATATCCTTGTCAATGGAGGTTCTTCCAATGGCATTTACTAGGGAATCTCCTATGCTTAGCCCTTCAAAGGAATGTAATTGGTTTTTGTTTTCAGAGATTTGTGCTTCTATTGCGGTTTCTATATTTCTTTCAGATTCATCCTTTACCGCCCTATATAGTCTTGTGTCCTTGGCCTTTCCCATGGTACTACTTAAATTGGAGCCCCCTACCTCAAAGGCGTTTAGTATATAGAACACACATTCTACCTTCTCAAATAGATCCATAGCGTATTTAATGGCGGTGTTGGCATTTGGAGAAAAATCGGTAGGTAGTAGTATAAGTTTTACTTTCATGATCTTTATAATATCGTATTAACTGTTTATCGGTGTCTTCTTTAGGGGTGTTCCGAAAGAAATAAGACCGGCACTTTGGAATGGAAGGCCATTTTTTTTATAACGGCTTCCTTAATAAATCTTTCCCAGAGTCCGTGGTGATGCCTTACCATGCATATAAGCTCTGCTCTTGTTTCCATCACGTAGTGCTCTATGCTACTTGATATGTTGGTATCAAAGGGCAATTGATGATAGGAAAAATGGGATTCCCGAAGTCGATCTTCCAATATTTTCATGTTTGCCTTTTGGGTGTCGTTTAGCAAAAATTCAACCGCAACATGTACCACCTTTATTTCGGCCTTCCATTGGGTGGCCAAATGGGTTAAGGGTAGTAGTTCGGATTTTTCATATTTTCTGGTGAAATCGGTAGGAAAGACCATTGACCTCAGGACTTGAAAATTATAATCCGCAGGGATGGCCAAAATGGGACATTTTTTTAAATTTTTAAGGACTTTCACCGTTTGGCTACCCATAAATATTTCTTTGGCAGAAGTGGCTCCCTGCGTCCCCATGACGATCAAGTCGATATCTTTTTTGGATACTTCTTCCTTAATTGCTTCTACAAGGGTATCCGATTTGGAAATAGTTTCAAAGCTGTGATTTGAGTTCTTATGATTTTCGTTCATATAGTCCAGTACCTTCGCTAGTTGTTGTTCAGAGTATTGTTTTAGGGAGTCATAAATTACCCCTAAACGTTGTTGGCTCTTGGCGTCAAGTAGATTTAATGTACTGGGCTCATAGGCGTGCAATACATAAAAGTAGCAGGGAATTTCGGCATATAGCTTTACCGCTGTAAAGATGGCGTTCCATGCATTATCGGAAAAATCGGTGGGTAGGAGAATCTTTTTCATAACTCGGGCTTTTGTAACGGTGACGCTGTAGAAAAGGGCAATACCAAAAATGGTATTTTGGTATGATAACCTATAGCGTCCACATTGGGTTGGGTCACCAAACGTTCTAAAAAAGTGTGTTTGCGGTTCATCATGGCCAATAGCCCACTATTATTTTTTTCTGCGTAGAGGTGAATGGCATTGGGCATTAACTGGCCTTTGACTTCCTCAAAGGTGTGCGTAATGGAATTAAGGAATTTAGTCAATGCCTTTTTATTTTCCTCTTGTTCTTTACTAAGTTCATATTCCTCCTTTACGTGCAACACTATTAATTTTGCTTTTTTAACCTTCGTTAGATCAATCAAATATTGTAGTGATTCCAATTCATACGGGGTGGTGAAATCTGTTGGAAAAACAATGGAATGAATCTCCTTATAGCTATATCCATTAGGGATTACCAATACGGGAACTCTTGCTTTTCTGATAACATGCACGGTGTGGGTTCCCATAAACACTTCCTTTGCTCCTGTGGCTCCTTGGGTTCCCATTATAATCAAGTGTATTTGCTCTCTTTGTATAACTTCCTGTATCTCGTCAGTAAGAACATTGAAGGCAGAAATAGTTTTATAACTATGTCTTTTATTGGGGTATTTTTTTTCTAGGTCTGTTACTGTTTTTTCAAGGCCTGCTTGGGCTATTTCCACACCTTTGTCAGGGATGGCACTAAAGGAAGGACCACCAAGTATGTAATCTGGACGGTATAGGGCAGGGGTATAGGTATGAAGGATAAAAAAAAGGCATTCTTCATTTGCAAAATATTCCATGGCATACGCTATGGCATTCCAGGCATTATTGGAGAAATCTGTGGGCAGTAATATCCTTTTCATCTTCTAATCTTTTTACCTCGGTAGATTCTGCATGACCAAAAACGGAATTTTTAGACGCAGTCCTATTTCATCCACAGTGGACCTGTACAGCATGTCTTCCAAAAATGAATGACGGGAATTGACCATCACAAGCATGTCTATATTATTGTTTTTAATATAATCCATAATGGCCTCGGCTTTATTTTTTGTAGGACTTCGTTCAAAATACAGGAAAGCACTGGTCAAAGCTTCCTTTAGAAACCGTTGATTATCTATTTGTCTATGGGATAATTCCTCAAAATCGGACAAGTATAGACTGTATACTTCAGATTTAAATTCTGCCGCCAAGGTATTGAGCAGTTTTAACTCCCTGCGTTTGTAAGGTAACATATAGTCTGAAGGGAATAATATTTTCTTTGGCTGTCTATACTTATAAGCCTTGGGAATGGCCAATACTGGGCATTGAACATATTTAAATACTTGAACAGTATGGCTGCCAAAGGTTATTTTTTTGTCTTCCGTTTCCCCTTTGGTACCCATGATTATTAGGTCTATATTAATTTTGTTTACAAAATCGTTGACCGCATCCACCAAAATATCAAAGGCAGAATGCGCTTCAAAGCTATGTCTAGGGTTGTGCTCCCTTTTTTTAAGTTTCGCAATAAGATCATAAAGGGATTGGTCGGAGTGTTTTTTTACCTTTTGCTTTTGCTCCTCTAGGGAAGTTTCGCCGTTAGTCTTAAAAGGGCCATATACCTCATCTGCATAGGCGTGTAGAAAATAAAAATTTGTACGCTCACATTTATAGAGTTCCAAGGCATAATCAATAGCGTGTACGGCACTTGCAGAAAAATCTGTAGGGATTAAAACGGTTCTCATAGGTTTATCTTTTAACTGTAAACCAAAGTTATCCGTAGGGGGGTATAAAACCTATGATATTTGTCAGTAGCCTCTATTGGCTGGCTGGGGTAATTTTGCTATTCGTGCAGGACCAATAAGGGTACCCTGGTATGAAAACTGAGTTTTTTAATGGTGCTGTCAAAAAGAAGCTGTTGTAGAAAATTAAGGTTTTTGGCTACCATGATCACCATATCAATATTATTACCGCTCACAAATTTTTCAATTCCGGTTTTTACTTTTTCATTTCTGAGCTTGTGTATGCTATGTGAATTATGGTACAGCTCTTCCAAATAATCTTGCAAGTAATTCTTGTTATGCTTTTGTGATAGGTTTAAGGAACCTTTGTCTTTTGAAACATCCAGTACCTTAAGGTTGGCCTTACACAGTCGTAAAATTTTGGAGATAGCCTCTAAAATGGAATGGGAAAAGAAATTGTTGTAGTCGGTAGCAAAAGCAATTTCCTTAGGAGAAGCAGCTTTGGCATTTTCAGGAACAACCAATAGGTTGCAGTGAACTTTGGTAATTACGTCTCCGGTGTTACTGCCAATAATAACATTTTTGATACCCGATGCCCCCTTGTTCCCCATTACGATCAAATCTATTTTTTTCTCCACTACGGTTTGTCGGATAATATCAACGAAATTTCCGTATTCATGAAGGGCTATAAAATGGTGGTCCGTGCTGTTGCTGAGTTTTGTTATGATACTAAAATAGTCCGACAGATTTCCTTTACTGGAATTATTTGGCCGTATAGCGGGCAAGGCAAATGAATTGCCCACAATGCCAGAGGCACTTAATGGTTCTACATGAAGCACATAGAAGTTACAGGGGGTGTCTTTGAATAAAGTAACAGCATATTCAATGGCATGCAAAGAATTGCTGGAAAAATCTGTGGGGATCAGTATGGTCTTCATTTAATATATGGCTACAGGGACACAAAACTAGGTCTGTAATTATACATTAAATATGACATTGGTCATTTTTCGTAATTCTCGTAGCTTAGTTTTAGGTCTATTAGTTGATATATTGCAGTGCTTTTAATTGCTTGATTCGTATGTTTCTTCCATCTATATCAATAAGCCCTTCCTTTTTAAACCCTGAAAGGGTGCGTATTAGGCTCTCTGTGGCAATTCCGGCTACACTGGCCAAATCGTTACGGGAAATTTTTATGGGATCTTCCGTTTTTTTATTCATGATTTCTGCGAACTGTAAAAGGGTTTGTGCTGTCTTCTTTCGTACCGAACTATAGGCCATTTGAAGTAGCTGCTGTTTTATTTCGGAAATATTATCAGAAAGCAGTTCCATTAATTCCAAGGAAATGGTATTGTTGTTTTCCAGAACTACCTTTAAGTTTTCTTTGGAGATACCAGCTAGTTCCACATCTTCTATGGCGGTTGCCGATTCCTGATAGGGGATATTGTTGATAAAAGAGGTAAACCCTAAAAAGTCGTCTGCCCTAAACAAGGATGTAATTAGCTCTTTTCCGTCTTCATCCATGGTGTGGCATTTTACCACTCCTTTTAAGATGAGATAAATTTTATGGGAATGTGAGCCTTCTTTATAAATGGTACTGCCCTGCTGGAAACTGATAGGTTCTCCATTGTCGTCAAAAAAGTTTTTTAATTCGTTCAAGGTACGTATCTGGTCTTCAGAATTCAGAGGGGTGTTCTTACTTTCCTGCTGCATACGTCCCAAGAGCGCAACCTTTGCCAAACGGCTTTCAATGGCACTAATTAGGTCCTCTTCTTCAAAAGGCTTTGTAAGGTAGTCATCGGCACCTAGATCCATACCTTTCCGTATTTCCTTGTGTTCGGTTTTGGCAGAAAGAAAGATAAAGGGAATCTGATTGGTTTTTTCGTTAGAAGAAAGGTTTTCCAATACCCCATAACCGTCAACCTCTGGCATCATAATATCACAGACAATAATATCGGGATTGTTTTCCTTGGCCATTTGTATTCCAATTTTACCATTGGGAGCGGTCATAACAGAATATCCTGAGAGTTCTAAGAGTTCTTCGGTATTTTCTCGCAAGGCTCTATCGTCCTCAATTAATAGAATAGTTTTCATGATTGATAATTTTTTTGTTCAAGAGGAATATAAATGGTAAAGGTGGATCCTTTATTTTCTTCACTGGAAAAATGAATGGTCCCGCCCAAGTTTTCCAAATGCTGTTTGGCAATATTGAGTCCAATGCCGGTACCTTGGGTTAGCAGGGCATTCTCTGCTCGAAAATAGCGGTTAAAAATATGTTTTTGTTCAGACTCTGGGATCCCAATGCCATGGTCTATGACATGGACGGAAATACTTTTTTCTGCATTTTTGACCACCAAATCTATAGAGGTGTCTTCTGGAGAATATTTTATGGCATTGTGTATTAGGTTGGACAATGCCAGCTCCAAGGTTTTTTCATCAAAGTTGATATAGATATCGTCAATATTTTCTGGGTAGGTAATGCGTTGACCAGATTTAAGTAGTAAGTTGGCGCCGTATACCACTTCGTTTACAACTTTGCTCAACGGAAAGTGTTCCAGCTTGTATTTAACCTTACCCGAATCCAAACGTTCTACCGAGAGAAAATCGGTTAATATGGTATCCAGATAGCGCACCTTGTTCTTTATGGTAGCAACATGCTTGTCGCGTTTTGCTTGTTGGTGTCCTTCGGTATATTTGGCCAATAGGGTTATAGAGGTTAGAATACTGCTCAATGGGGTCTTAAATTCATGGGATACCAGAGAGAGGAACCTAGTTTTTAGTTCATTCAGTTCTTTTTCCTTTGCTAATGCCTCGGTGAGCTGTTTTGTACGTTCTTGAACGGTTTTCTCTAGTTTCTCCGTGTAATTTTTACGTTCGGTTATATCCAATATCATGGCCACGAACACTTGGTCATCCCCTACTAGTGAAAGCTGTAGGTGTACTTCTACAGGATAAATGGACCTATCCTTTCTTTGGTGTTCGGTTTCAAACTTCACCTTCTCCTGTTTACCCTTTAACAAGGGATCTATAAGGCTCATGAACTGGCGCTTGTCCAAGTGCGGTTTAATATTCAATGGGGTCATACTTTTAAATTCTACCAAGGTATACCCCATATTCCGTTGAGCCTCTAGGTTTACATTTACAAAGCGAAGCGTTTGGGCATTGAAAACATAAATTTCATTCAGGGATTCATTAAAGATCCTGGCCCAATGACTAAGTTCTTTTTCTTTTATTTTTCGCTCAGTAATGTCTATTACCAGGGCCATTACATAAGTGCTGCCGTATAGTTCAAAAGGGTTTAGGCCCGCTTCTACCGGAAATTCTTCCCCATTTTTACGAATACCGTGTATATCCCTACCGTGGCCCATTTGTCGTCTTTCACTCTTTTCAATAAATCGTTCAACGTGGTGGTCATGGTTTTTGTGGTATCTATGTGGTATTAAAGTATCCAATGGCTTGGAAAGAAGTTCGTTTTTGGAATAGCCGAACATACGTTCCGCAGAAGAATTGGTTGCAACAATAATTTGGTTTGTGTCTACCACTATAATTCCTTCGGAAACCCCTTCAGAAAGGAGATTGAAAATATCACTGTTTTCTTGGAATGACTGCATGAACCAAAGATAAAATTTTTAAACTGATTATTGTCATAGAAATTAACGCTGTCTTTTTCTAATTTTAAATTTCACATTCGGGATAATCAACTATGGAAAATACTAAAAAATTGGGATTGGAACTCTATCAAAACCTAGGTAAATTGTTTTATGCCATTGCCAGTGCGGATCATCGAATCCATAAGAAGGAAATATCCAAATTAAGATCCTTCCTAAGAAAGTATTGGTTGGATGTAGATGAGGTTGAGGATGAATATGGTACGGATGCGGCTTTTCAGATCGAATCTGTATTTGATTGGTTGTTGGAGAATGAAAAAGATAGCGAGAGCTGTTATGAGGATTTTTTGGAGTTTTATAATGAAGAATCCCGATTGTTCAATCCCTTTATAAAAGATTTAATTTTGGACACGGCCAATGCTATTGCAAATAGCTTTTCTGGAAAGAATAAAGCAGAATTGGTTATGTTGGGCAAACTTCAAATACTGCTCAAGGAATAGACATCTTAGCTGGCCCCAAGAGGTATTTATGTTATTTTTATGGTTAACACGGGTAAATTGGCATGGTTGGCAACATCCTCACCAATACTGCCTATTAGAAAATGGGACAGGCCTTTACGTCCGTGTGTGGGCAAAGCCAGTACATCTATGTTTCCCGTTTTACAGTAATTTAGTAATCCGTGTTCTACACTATAATCATTGTATATCTCTACGCGATCCCTACTTTCCCCTGCCTTGGACATAAATTTGGCAATACGTTCATTGGTTTCGGATGTACTCAGAAAATCTTCAAACGGAGTATTGATATAAAGTAATTTTAAGGTCGCGTTAAAGGTTTGCGCAAATTCCTTGGCCGCTTTAAATGGCCGTATCATCTTGTCACCAAAACTGCAACCAAATAAGATATTACGAATCTTAAAATCGGGTTGGGGCTGTTTAATGACCAATACCGGCACATCTGATGAACGGACCACCTTTTCGGTATTGGAGCCAACAAAAAATTCATTGAATCCGGTAGACCCGTGGGACCCCATTACAATAAGATCTATATTTTGTTCCTTGGCAATGTTGTTGATTTCACTAAATATTTTATAATTCTGTACCACCTCATTGATTTTTATTCCCTTTAAAAAGGGTTGATCCAAAAAAGTCTTGAATCGCTTTTTTGCAAGCCCCATAAAATACTTGGCTTCTTCAAATTCTTGTAATTCCCCTTCTGTAATCAATGCTTCCGAAATGCCCATCATGTGAAGTACCGTTATCTCGGCCTGTTGCTCTTTAGCAATAATGGCAGCCACCTGAAGGGCATAAGCCGATGGTTTTGAAAAATCTGTGGGGACCAATATGTGTTTCATCGTACAATACTTTTCAATTTTATCTTATGGGTAAGGAGGTTGGTTATACCACTTTAATAGGGGCTTACAATAAAAGTAGTGATGATTTTAAAGTTTCAAAATGACAAAAGTCATGATTGCCTATGGGAATCACATACCTCTTGTAGCATTAGGGCTATGCCGTCTGCATCCTTCTCTGGAGTGTTATATAGAGATAGACACAATCATCTTCTTTGTTGATTTTTAAGTGGTTACTGATTTTTGTCATTTGTTGAAGGGATTCCCCACAGTACCTTAGTGAAAACTAAAAAATACAATCATGAAAAATTTTTTTATAACCGCATTGGCACTGCTAATGCTTCCAATAACAACTTATTCACAAGCCCTTGATAATATTGATGAAATAGCTCCTTTTAGTGAAGGTTTGGCGGCCGTTAGGAAAAATGATAAGTGGGCCTTTATTGACAAGGAAGGGACAATCGTTATCAATTTTCGGGATGACATCTATTGGAACCCGGAGGCAGATACCTCCAATGAGGGTATTTCTGGAATACGATACCCCCTGTTCAAGGAAGGTAGGTGCATTATAAAGAAAATTGTAGAGGATAATGTAGCAGTTTATGGATTTATTGACACCAAGGGTGACATTGTAATAGAACCTCAGTTTTTAAATGTGTACCCTTTTAAGGACGGTTATACCACAGGGGTTGTCTTTGAGAAGGTTTTGAAAGGCCAAAATGAATTTAAATTGAACATTTATGAGTTTAAATTCCATGACGTTTTAATGGATACTTCTGGTGAAATAGAGGAATTCTTTCAAAGGAGGTATAATATTCAAATGACCAGTAGGCGGTATAGCCTACCTATGATAGGGGCCAAAAGATTGGCCAATGGTCTAGTGGCCATCCACAGCAATGATCAAGGCTGGTCCATTAGGAAATTAACCTTATAAATCTTTAATTCTATGGGGCGTTTAAATAATAAAGTGGCAATTATTACCGGTGGAGCCGGAGGTATTGGGCTTGCCACGGCCCAACTGTTCTTAAAGGAAGGCGCTAAGGTATTGATAGTAGATTTGGACAAGGAGCTGCTGGAGAATGCAAGTGAAGGTAGGGGGGCAAAAAACCTTTCGTATTGCGTAGCGGACGTTTCCAAAAGTGAAGACACCAAAAAGTATGTGGATACCGCCTTGGAACGCTATGGGAAAATTGATATATTTTTTGCCAATGCCGGGATTGAGGGTACATCCAGACCAATTTCCCAATATCCGGAAGAGATTTTTGATAGGGTATTGGCTGTAAACCTCAAAGGGGTATGGCTAGGGTGCAAGCACGTTTTGCCTAAAATGAAGGAAGGTGGTAGTGTAATGATTACCTCTTCCGTTGCAGGATTAAAGGGCTTTGCAGGTTTGGGTGCCTATGTGGCGAGCAAGCATGCGGTGATTGGCCTAATGCGGGTAGCTGCATTGGAAAACGCAGAAAGAGGAATACGCGTCAATACCATACATCCAGGCCCGGTAAACAATGATATGATGCGGCGTATTGAAAAAGATATCTCCCCAGAAAAACCTGAGGATGTCATGAAGGACTGTGAGCAAATGGTCCCATTGGGACGATATGCCGAATCTGATGAGATAGCCCATATGGCGTTGTTTTTGGCGTCTGAGGAGAGTAGGTATATAACGGGCTGCACCCACGTAGTTGATGGGGGTATGCTGGGATCATAAAATATATTTTCCTACTCACCCATTTATTGCCAAAAGCTGTGCGATTGGGAATTCAAGGAAATATAAAGTTTTTATATATTGGGATATTGAACACCCTTGTCCTGATTCAAAGATGATACAAGTTTATTATGGGTAAGAAAGTACCAAATAGCACTCCTTGGGGATAAGGTTTCGGCAGGCTACATTATCAACTTTCCCTCTCCAAATTCTGAATAACGCTTTGTAGCTTTGTCCTAACCGTTTCAGCTATATTGATTAGTTCATCATTCTTTACGGCCTGCATGGAGGCTGCAGGATCAACAGCAGAGATTTCAACCGAACCAGCCTCTTTTTCCTGGACAATAACATTGCAGGGTAGCATGGTACCAATCTTATTTTCTGCCTGTAAGGCTTTAAAGGCCAAAGGAGGATTGCAAGCCCCAAGGATTTTGTAGTTGTAAAAGTCTTCATCCAGTTTTTTCTTTAAAGTAGCTTTCATATCTATTTCTGTAAGGACCCCAAACCCTTCTTGTTTTAGGGCTTCAATGGTTTTTTGTACAACCTCATCAAAGGCTTTGTTCTTAATCTTGGTAGAAAAGTAATAGTTCATTTTTATTGTTTTTATAGTTTAGAATAAAGCCCATTTGTTGGGCATGAATATGTATGGCGTAGTAAATTACCTCGGAGCACCTGCTTGCGGCAGTCAGGTTTAAATCTCGATTATCGAGTAAATGGACCTAATTAATAAGAGTCCACTAGGCAGCTGTTGTCTATTAACCTAATAAAAATAGTCCGAAGCCCCAAATTACGATATGACAAATGTCATTGTCCAAGTCCCCCTTCGGAAATAACTTGGATTAAAATTATATGTATGAAAGGATTTTTGAAATTAGGACGCGTAGCAGGTATCAATTTAGAGGTACATTGGACTTTTGCTTTGTTGTTGATTTGGGCAGGATTTATTGAATTTCAAAATAGTGGTGATTGGGAAAGGGTGGCCATCAACCAAGGATTTATTATGGTATTAATGGCCTGTGTGGTCATGCATGAGCTGGGTCACGCCCTTACTGCCAGACAATTCAAGATAAAAACACGAAAAATAATTCTACTTCCTATTGGAGGGGTTGCTACCTTGGACAAAATGCCCGAGAAGCCCGGACAGGAACTGCTGGTAGCACTAGCTGGCCCCGCTGTAAATGTTGTGATTGCCTTTTTGTTGTATTTGGTGATTCCTATGCAGAGCTATTTTAATTTTGACAATGTAGTGGTGGAGGAATTGCTCTATGAGCCTTCATTCCAAAATTTTCTGTTCTACCTATTTGTTGCCAATATAATGTTGGTGGTCTTTAATTTGATTCCGGCCTTTCCGATGGATGGGGGTAGGGTTTTAAGAGCCTTATTGTCGTTCAGGTTGGGAAGGGTACAAGCTACTGGTATAGCAGCTGCTATTGGTCAGGCCTTGGCCATATTATTTTTTGTCCTTGGTTTCTTTGTTAATCCTTTTTTAATATTGATTGCCTTCTTTATATTTTTTGGAGCTTATGGGGAAAATGAAATGGTGAAAAGAAATTCGTTGTTAAAGGGGCACCTTGTTAAGGAAGCCACCCTTACGCAGATTACAGTCTTGCATCCGGAGCAGACTGTACAAGAGGTGATAGATGTATTGTTGGCTAGTAATGAGAAGGATTTTGTTGTTGCCAATAATGACAGGATTATGGGCATCGTTACCCAAAAAAATATTATAAAACATGCCCAAAACCCTTCCCTAAGGGTACAGGAGATTATGGACCAGGATTTTAAAGTGGTAGATGAAGCCTTGGAAATAACCAAAGTACTGGATTTAATAGGAAAGGAGAAGAAAAAGTTTTTTCCTGTAACCCGAAATGAAAAGTTGATCGGGGCCATTGACATGGGGAACATTAGTGAGTTTATTTTATTGAAATCCGTATCTTGGAATCAAAACCACAATTTATGATTATCCATAGGCTAGGAGAAGAAAACTCCCTATTGAATAAATTTGTTGCCGAAATTAGGGACGTCAACATACAGAAGGATAGTATGCGCTTTAGACGGAATATTGAACGTATTGGGGAAATCTTGGGGTATGAATTGAGCAAGGCCCTTAGCTATAAAAGTAAATTGGTTGAGACGCCTTTGGGATCCAAGGAAATGTCTTTGCCAAACGATGAACTTGTATTGTGTTCTGTATTACGGGCAGGCCTTCCATTGCATCAAGGACTTCTGAACTACTTTGATGCGGCAGAAAACGCATTTATTTCCGCTTACAGACATCATAGAGGGGATGAGGATGCCTTTGAGGTAATAGTAAATTATTTTGCAGCACCTTCCTTAGAAAATAAGACCTTGGTTTTAACAGATCCCATGTTGGCTACAGGAAAAACCTTGGAAAATGTACTCAAGGCTTTAAAAAAGCACGGTACGCCCCGTCAAATACATATTATCTCCGTGATTGGTTCCTCGCTTGGCATAGAACATATAACGGAAGTGTTTCCAGAGAACACCCAGCTCTGGATTGCGGCCATTGACGCCCAACTTAACAATAAGGGCTATATTATTCCGGGTATAGGAGATGCAGGTGATTTGGCCTATGGGGAAAAATTGTAGCTTTTTATATATTTCTAGATCTCTTTATCCATTTTGCGAGTTCGTACCACATTACAGATAACATACCAACCACAAAGGAGGTGGACACCTGCTCTAGGGTCAAGGTCTCAAATTTAAAAAAAACCGTTAGCGGGGAGACTACAAGCAAGAGCCCTGACAAAATAAGGGTAATGGATATGATAAGGGGTACCAAATTATTTTTGTATTTCAGTGTGGTCCACATAGAATAGTAGAAAGAACGGTTGACCAGGGTAAGAAAAATATTGGCACTTATCAATACCATAAACACCATGGTTCTGGTAATGGCTTCGTTAAAGCCCTGGTAAATGGCGTATTGATAGACCATTAGGGCTCCAAGGGTAATGACCAAACCTTGAATGATACTTGTTACCAGTTCCCTAAACTTAAAAAAAGTGGTTGTAAATGGTCTGGGTTTTTTAACCATGGCATTTTTTTCCATGGGTTCATTTTCATAAATAATAGAGCAGGTGGGGCCCATAATGAGTTCCAACAAAATTACATGGGAGGGTGAAAAAATTGAGGGGTACGCCCAGCCCAAGGCCAAAGGGATGAACACCGTTAATATAATAGGGATATGAATGGAAATGATATACTGTATGGCCTTTTTTAAATTTCCATAAATTTTACGGCCCATAGCAATAGCATCTACCATTTTGGAAAGATCGTCGTCCACTAAAATTAATAAGGCGGCCTGTTTCGCTATTTCTGTACCTTTCTTTCCCATGGCAATACCAATGTGCGAAGCTTTGAGTGCCGGCCCATCATTTACCCCGTCACCGGTCATGGCAACTACTTCCTTATTGGCCTTTATGGCGTTCACAATTCGTACTTTTGCCTCTGGGAACATACGGGTGAAAATTTGTATGTCCATCACCTTTTGTTCCAATTCGCTATCACTTAATTTCATAAGCTCTTCCCCGGACATGCTTTTATCATAACCAGGGAAATGGACTTGTTTGGCAATCGCCATGGCTGTTGCCGCATTGTCCCCTGTGACCAACTTTACTTTGATACCCGCTTTGCCAAAATCTTTCAGTACCTCAGGTATATTTTCCTTTGGGGGGTCGTAAAAGGCTACTATACCCTTAAAGGCAAAAGATAGATCTTGTTGGTTTTGGGGGTAGTCATTGCCCCTGAAATAAGATTGTCCAACACCCAACAGCCGGTACCCATCCCTACCTAATTGTGCTATAATTTCTGATAGTTGTTTTTTTTCTATGGCACTAAGTTTGGAAGTTGCAATAAGAGCTTCGGGAGCACCTTTGGCTGCAATAATGCGGTGGCCCTCCTTATTTTGGAAAACATGGGTCATCATTGGGGGTTTACCGCCCAATGGATATTCGTGTACCATATTGTAATGGGGGCGTAGGTCTTTGGTGGTTGTGGTGCTGTAGGCAGCATGTAAGCTAGTTTCCATGGGATCAAAAGGAATGGGTTCACTGGCCCACATGGCCGTTGTCAAAAGCTCTTCTTCGGCAGGGGACAGAGAGCCGTCATAGGGAAGAACCCTTCCGGTTTCCAAAGTAAAGAGTTTGGCAAGTTGCATCTTATTCTGTGTAATAGTCCCAGTTTTATCCGCACAGATAACGGTAGCACTCCCCAAGGTTTCCACTGTTTTCATTTGTTTGACCACTATACCCATTTTCATAAGTCGCCATGCCCCCAAGGCCATAAAGGTGGTAAAGGCTACCGGAATTTCCTCAGGAAGTATACTCATGGCCAGTGTTAGGGCCTTTAACAAACTGTCCAATACGGCTCCAGATTGAGAGTAGTTTATGGCCCACACCAATAAAAAAATTATCCCTCCCCAGATAGACATGTTTTTGACAAAGCTGGTAATCTGCTGTTCCAAGGGCGTTTTCTCCTCTTGAATACTTTCCATACTCTTCCCAATTTTGCCCAATCGGGTGTTGTTGCCTATTTTTGTTATGGTGGCAACAGCAAGTCCACTAGCTACTGTGGTGCCCCCAAAAATCTGGTTGTCCTCTTTACTGGTATCTTTGAAAACAGAAAGGGATTCTCCGGTAAGTAAGGATTCATTTACCGAAAAATCATTGGAATGCACTATAGTGCCATCGGCCGGTATGGTATTACCTTCCTCTATCATAAGGCTATCGCCAATCACCAATTCCTCACTCTTTATTTCTAGCACAACCCCATTGCGAATTACCTTACTCTTGGGTTGTGTTAAGTTTTTAAGTTTTTCCAGGGCTATTCTACTACGGGAATCTTGATAGAAGGAAATAGAGGCCACCAAGACTATGGCCAAGGCAAGAAATATACCGTCACCGCTATTACCGCTAATAAAATAAATAGAAGAGGCCACGATCAGTAGGATTACCATAGGCTCCTTGGCAATACTTTTAAGGGCATCCCAAAAACCATCTTTCTTTCTATAGCTCATGATGTTTTCACCATGGGTTTTTCTAGACTGCTCAACGGCTTCGTCTGACAAACCTTGAATTTCAAAATCGGCAGGGTTGATCATATGCTCTAATTTAACATAAAAAAGCTAAAAAGGTTAGCAGTGAGCCTTCTATCTTTTGCAATACCAGTTAATGTTAGGGCATATCCTTATACGCATAGGGGAGGCTCTTAAAGAATGTTAAATAAATTAGGTACTGACTTACATCATTTTGTAGAGAGGTTTAGGGGTGTATTTTGGTACTATAAAATGTTTAACCCTATAAATACAGATATTATGTCACTAGTTAAATTTAAAAGAAGGCCCTTCGGTAATTTAATGACCCAAGATTTTTTTGATATGGACGACTTTTTCGACAACCGTAGATGGGTCCGGGATATGCTGCCAGATCGTTTTTGGAACGGTAAAAGGATGGAACCTGCCCTAAATATTAGGGAAACAGATGATCATTTCGAAATTGAACTGGCCGCTCCTGGTTTTCAAAAAAAGGATTTTGAAGTTACCATAGATGATGGCTGTCTCAATATAGCAGCGGAAAAATCTGCTTCCAAAGAAGATAAGGTAGATGAATATACCCGGCGGGAATTTAGCTATAACTCTTTTGAGCGTTCCTTACAGCTTCCCGAATCGGTAAAACACGAAGAAATTAAAGCTGGGTACAAAGACGGTATATTGAGCTTTAATCTTGCTAAAAAGGAAGAGGCTAAAAAAACACCACCCAAAAAGGTGCAAATAACTTAATTGGTTTTTTGTTTATTTTTTTACGTCGCCCTCCTGTCTATACCCAAAATATGTCCATGTGAGTAGGTAGGTCAGGAGGGCACACTATATTACAATACATGTAACTGGGCCTACTCGGTCTTTTTTTTATTATGCGACCTAATTCTTAGGCTCGGCATATTAGTGCTCCTAAAAAAATGGGTGGAGCTATTTGGGTGATTATGAATTTACTATTTCAGATTCAGGGGTTCAAATAAGGTTCATTGATATGGAGGAATTTTTCAGAGCCTCTTGGGTGGCACGGTATCCCAAATCAAAAATTTTGTCTATAGCCCTAAAGGAAAAGATGCCATATTTATCCATATTCATAGGACGTATCAATAGATCACAATCTTTAAATTTACGGGAAGTTTCATGGGTTACCATTACTTGATAAGCCCGTTCCAATACTTTAGTGACATGGTTAAGGTCTTTAATATCCACCTTTGCAAATGGATTCACATATACGCCTACGATATGGTCACATTGTGCTCTGATAAGATCTACCGGAAAATTGTTCAAAGTACCGCCATCAACAAAATATCCATCGGCCATTTGTACTGGGGCAAAAAATCCCGGAACGGCTGCAGATGCCAATATCGGTTTTATAAGTTCTCCATTGTGAAAAGTATGTAGTGTTCCGTCCAATAGGTTGGTCGCCGTGATATACAATGGTATTTTTATGGAGTCAAATGAATTGTGGGGGAGATACGTCTTAGAATGGTCATAGAATTTTTCCGTATCCAAAAAACCCGGTTTACCCTTGGCATAATTGTTTAGACTAAAGAGCTCTGTCTTTTTAAAAAAATCCAATATTTCTTGCCAGGTGCAACCACCAGCATATAGTGCACCTACAATAGCGCCAGCGCTTGTGCCGGCAATATGGGAAGGAACAATACCATGTTCCTCCAATGCCTTTATGGCTCCTATATGGGCAATACCCCGTACTCCGCCTCCAGATAAAACCAAACCTGTTGTCATTCAGTAATTGTATTTAAGTTATGACCTCAAAATTATTTTTTTGATGGCAGTACAAATATGACCTAAATCATACTTTAGGTTTTTTGGTCCCAACTTATGACGGATATCATTTCTTACAGTTGCAGAGGTCGATAAATTTACCGAACTTAATGGGAAGATAGCCCGATACCTAAAATGGCGAGAGTCCATTGACAACGGCATGTAAATAACCCCTTGTCTTTTTTACCTACAATTCAAGTATGGGTAAAACGTAAACCCGACCAAAGCAATGAGTGAAAAAATTACAGATAACGAGCTTTTAGAGGCTGTGGTAGAATCTTCAATAGCCGGGTTTTTTGTGCTTGATGCCTTAGGGAACATACTCACTGTAAATGGTACAGGAGAACGCATGTTCGGTTACGATAAAGGAGAGTTAAAGGGGACGAACATGATGAGGTTAATTCCAAAATCCAAACAGAAAGCCCTAGGGTCAAGGTTAAAAAATCCAACTTCTGACTCTATCCCAATTGTTGGCATGCGAAAAAAGGGAACAACCTTTGCCTTGGACATAAGAATAGTACAAAATAGATTGAAAGGTCAACTTCTTAACGTTGTCTACTGTAAGCCAGCAGAAACTTCAATCTTTGAAAGCGATAGAAGGCTTCGAACATTGGTTTCAAATGTTGATGGGATAGTATACAGTTGTAAGCCCAATAGTTCACGGACCATGGAATTTATAAGTGAGGCTTGTCATGAAATTAGTGGATATAGGCCCCAACAATTTTATGGTGAGAAAGGGCTTAACTGGTCTACCCTCATCTTTGAAGAGGATAGGGTTAGAATAGGGCTGGAGTTGGAAGAAGCTATTTTAAAGAATAAAGGATATCAATTTTACTATAGGATATTAACGGCGAACAAGAGAATAAAATGGATATTGGAACGCGGTTCTTGTGTAGAGGATAATAATGGAAATATTGTACGATTGGAAGGTTTTATGCAGGATATTACCGAGCAGATGCAAAGTAGGCTGGCCCTGACCAAAGAAAAAATGCGACTCCATCAATACTTGGACTCGTCGGCTTCTATCTTTCTTGTTGTAAATAAGGATCATTGTATAGAATTGATCAACAAAAAAGGATGTGAAATACTGGGCTATGAACAAGATACTCTGCTTCACAAAAATTGGTTCAAGGAATTTATCCCATCAAACAAAAGAGAGGAACTTACCGCCCTTTTCAACGCTATAATGGATGGTATCATAGAGCCTCCGGATAGCTATGAAAACTTTATTGTGACCGCCAATGGCGAACAACGTCTTATTCAATGGCGCAACGCATTGTTGCGCAATAATGAGAATCAAATAATAGGGGTCATAAGTTCTGGTTTGGATATTACGGAAACCAAGGCTATAGAGGATACCCTTCATATTAGAAACCGGGCGTTGGAGGCTGCGGGAAACGGTATTATTATTGTAGATGCACAGCGGCCCAAACTCCCAATATTATATGCTAATGAGGCCTTTTCTAAGATTACAGGGTACAGCAAAAGTGAGGTGTTGGGGAAAAACTGTAGGTTTTTACAAAATGGAGATTGTGAGCAGCCCGAAATTGCAACTTTGTCCAAAGCAATAAAAAAAGGAGAGTCTGCTAGAGTAGTCCTCAGAAATTACCGCAAAGATGGCACACTTTTTTGGAACGATTTAACTGTTACCCCTCTCTTTGACAAAAACAACAAATTAACCCATTTTATAGGTATTCAGAACGATGTTACCCAAATTCAGCAAGACAGGGAAAAGTTGGAGGAATACGCCAACAAACTAGAAGATATTGTAGAGGAGCGAACCCATGAAATTAAATCTACCGTTCAAAAATTGGTGTCTACCAATTTAAATCTCGAGGATCAGGTACTGGAGACCAAAATGGCAGAAAAAAAAGCTCAATTAAGTCAGGCCTTGTTTATCGCCATAGCCCATAATTTCCCCAAAGGGGTAATTATGGTCTTTAACACCAATTACGAACTGGTATATCTGGAAGGGGAGGAGCTAGATCGGATGAACTTTAATAAGTCCGAGTTGCAGGGTCTGAAAATTGATGATATTTCTTTTTTCTCAAGGGAGCAGATCATTAAAATTAAAGACGATATAAGAAAGACATTAAAAGGCAATAAAATTTCCTTGGAAGTTGATTTCGAAGATCAAAATTACGCGGTTAATTCCACCCCCTTATATTCCGATCACAAAAAAATATTATGGGCCCTTTTTGTTTACAACAATGTAACCGAGCAGAAACAGATACAACACAAACTTGAAAAAACCCTTAAGGCCGAACGGGAACTCAATGAATTGAAATCCCGATTTATCTCCATGGCATCCCATGAGTTTCGTACCCCCTTGAGTGCTATACTTTCATCGGCTATATTAATTGGAAAGCAAAATGAGCCTGGAAAGGAAGAACGGCGAATAAAACATGTGTCCCGTATTAGGAATAATGTGAAGGACCTGGTCGTAATCCTTAACGATTTTCTGTCTTTAAGCAAATTGGAAGAAGGGAAGGTACGTGTAAAGCCACAACCCTTGGATCTAATCCAGTTTATAAAAGGGTTGTTGGAAGATTTGGAACTGACCAAAAAAAAAGGACAGAAGATAATATTAAACTACTCCAAGCCCTGGATGTCGGTTTATTTAGACCCTAAGTTACTAAATCACATATTACTCAATTTAATATCAAATGCCATAAAGTATTCCAATGAGAACCAAACTATTCATATAGATATTGTAGGGAACACAAAAGGCTTAATAATACATGTTAAGGATATGGGTATAGGAATACCGGAGGAGGACCAGGATAAGCTTTTCCAGCGCTTTTTTAGGGCGGAGAATGCCACTAATCTACAAGGAACAGGCCTTGGGCTGCATATTGTGAAGCAATATACAGAGCTTATGGGAGGTAGTATCAATTTTAAGAGTAAGCCGGGCCAAGGCAGCATATTTACCCTACAACTCCCTTTAAATATTCACGAAAATGAAAAGAATACTGTTAATTGACGATAACAAAGATGTTAGGGAAAACACGGCCGAAATTTTGGAATTGGCCAATTACCAAGTGGCCACTGCCGAGAATGGCAAAATAGGGGTGGAAATGGCCAAAGAGTTTAGACCAGATGTGGTGGTCTGCGATATTATGATGCCGGAGATGGATGGATATGGTGTTTTGGAGGTGCTGAGTAAAAATACCTCTACTGCCAGTACCCCTTTTATTTTTTTAACTGCCAAAACAGAACGGGAAGATATGCGGTTGGGAATGAATATGGGGGCAGATGATTATTTGACCAAACCCTTTGAGGATAAGGAATTATTGGAAGCCATTGCCAGCCGTATACAGAAAAACGACTTTCTAAGGAAAGAGATTGCAAAAAACAGGGAAGGACTCAGTACCTTTTTGGACGAGGCCTCCAGTTATATGGATATGGAGAGTCTTTCCAAAGATTACCCCCTTAAAACCTATGAAAAAAAAGAGGTTGTTTTCTGGGAAGGGGATAATGCCCATGCCATGTATTTTATTGAAAGTGGAAGTATAAAAACGTATAAGAGTACAGAATCTGGGAAGGAATTTGTAACCGGTATCTATGGTGCAGGCAATTTTATAGGACAGCTTTCTCTCTTGAATACTGATAGGACTTATGTGGAAAATGCAACAGTTTTGGAGGATGCACAGCTATGTTCCATTCCTAGGGAGGATTTTACCAAACTGTTGTACGGTAACGCCATTGTGTCCCAGAAATTTATTAGTATGATTTCCAATAACCTAATGCATCTTCAGGAGCAACTGGTAGATATGGCCTATGCGTCTGTTAGACAAAGGGCGGCAAAGGCACTATTGGAACTTTATGATAAACGTGTTATACAGGACAATGCAAGAAGTGGGATTGGTATACCCAGAGAAGATTTTGCCGGGATGATAGGCACGGCAACGGAAACCGCCATACGTACCTTAACAGATTTTAAGGATGAAGGTCTTATTACTACAGATCACGGTCGTAGAATAGTTATTTTGGATAAAAAAGGTTTGAGAAATGTGGCCGACTTTAAGTAGGCTGTCATTCATTAGCTTGAAGAATGCTATTTTTTGTTCTTACCGAAAAACATTTTTAATTTTTTAATGGCGAAGACTAGGAGTAATTTTTGAATAGAACCTTTGAAATTTCCGGCCAATTTCAGAGGATGCATAGCAGATTTAGTACGGTTGAGGCTTAGTTTTAGGCTTTCCACCTCAATGTCCCTTAACAAGCTTAAAACTTTAAGACGTTCATCAATCTCTTCGAAGGAATTGTATTGCTTTCCCATAGTTCAATCAAAGTAATGTTTTGAAAATTTACGCAAAATAGGCCTGTTGATCCTGTCCCTTAAAAGATAGCAAACAATAGCAATTAATAGGTAACCCGTACCAACTATAAAGAATCCCATATAGGGACTGTCCAAAGTTTGGTTCAAAGCGTTGGAGACTGCCCAAGACAGTAAAACCAAGGCCAATAAAATCAGGGCACCAATAAGGAATATTTGTGCAAAAATGGTTACAAACTTCATCAATACCTTAAATATCTTAAGCTTGGTATATTCCTCACTGTTTTCCAAATAAGACCTTATATTGGTCTCGGCCTCCATAAGGTCTTGCTTAATATTGTCCAAGGCCATTCCGCTTATTTTTGTAATTGGGCATTCTTCTTTTTCAGGTCTTCCAGTTTACGCTCCAGTGTAGCTATAATATCGTCGGCCTTATAACTCATTGTAGATATGGCTTCATCCAATTTTCTATCAAACTTATCTTTTTTCTCTTCTGCTGTTTTGGTGAGTTCATCCTTGGCATGGGAAATCCGCTCTGCCAAGTCTTGACTGGTTTCCCCAACTTTTTGTTTAATTTTATGTCTGGTCTCCACCCCCTTGTCCGGAGCATATAAGATTCCTATTCCTGCGCCAATAGCAGCACCCGTCAACAATGCCAAAAGGACATTTCCATTATTATTTGTCATGATTCCTGTATTTTAAGGTTTTTTAATTAACTAATTATCGTACCTCAAAAATAAACCCATCACTATCTATTTGAAATGATTTAAATCATATGACTATTGGGAAATAGTCCTTAATTTGTCAGAGCCGAAATTACCAACCCCCCCCAACATTATAAACTTAGAACATATGAAATCTAGGGTTCATAAACAGGTGTCACGGCGCTTTTTAATTAAGGACTTTCACAACAAGCGGAAAATGGAGAAATCCATCAAAATTATCCGTAAACAATCAAAGGACACATTACAATTGTCGGTCTTGGGAAAAATGGAATACGACTATCTTGCAACAGAGAAGCAATTAAATGGTTCCAAAGAGGATATAAAGAAAAATTGGAAAGGGCTACTGGGAACGAAATCGGATTTTGGATTGTTCAGTAATCCAGAAGTCGGGACCGTATTCGTATGTGGTCCATTGGTTCCACTTTTTTTGCATGATTTGGATGGTAAGGCCTTGGGAGAAATGACAGCTGGCCCATATGGTATCCTTAGAGGACTGGGAATATCGGAAAAAGATGTCACTCACTACCTTAAGAAGCTAATAGATTGCCATTACTTATTGCTGATCAGAGGTAAGGATAAGGAGTTGGAAGAAGTTGAAAATAGGTTGGCAAAAACTGGTTAAGGTATACTGTTGTGGGGTAGAATTACGGTATAGAAACCAATTAATCCTCAAAAAGACTGTAGAGGTGTTACTACAAAAAAAGAAACAGTAGACCTAGCCCTACTGTTTCCCTATTGGGGTTAAATTCCGTTTGTACTGCCATTCTTGCCATTAAGCCATATTATTGCTAACATGATTTAAAAGTCGATTTTAGAACAACCGGTATCGCTCCCGTCTATATAGTTCCCAAACATCGCTGTAAAGGGAACTGGTGTCATGTACTTTATACTTAAACAGGGAGGCTTACTTAAAGTTCCCGTTTATAAAAAAGAAGGTATTGCGTTTGCCTGTTACACTTACGGTAATGAATCTTATTCTGACTATTGTCAGTGAATCTTCATTACAAGGTCTAAGGCATCTCCAACACCTTCTAATTGATTACCCGCCATATTATTATGGCCGGTAAACATATTTTTAGGTCTTCAAAGAACTACTTTGAGGCTAATTGTGGGGCAAAGTTAAGGGATTGGGGTGTAAGGTAAAATGACCTAGATCAGTTCCTGCAATTTTTGTGTTGTTTTAATTTTTATGGGGGATGGAGCTATCGCATACTGATCTATATCATAACATATAAAGGAGGAAGTTTGCATTTTTGATATACAGGTATTCTTGTATAAAAAGGAAAACGCTTATACCCTCGGAATTAAAATAATATCCTATGGATTTAGAATCGTCAAAGGCCAACAAGGAAAAACTATTGGGTGTTGCACTCAATGTACTTCACCAAGAGAGTAGGGAATGGTTGAACCGCATTGCTTTTTGGAAAGATGAAGCGCTTTTCTTTGGCGAACTATTGGATAGAAAGCAAATAAGTGAGTCCCAATACGGACAGGTCCTACACTATTTGGATAAGATTCATGTAGCCTTGTTTGATTATTTAACCGAAGCGATAGTGGCACATCAAAAGCTGTTGTCACGTATGGAGCAGGGTGAAGAAAAATTGGCCGATGATGATTACCGGGAGAAGCACCAAAGCCTGAAGGAACAAATGGACCTGTTTACAAACGATTTTAGGGAGTTTAAAAAAATGGTTTTTGGGTATGCAAGGAAATTGTAATGTTAGATCATATAGTTTTATAATGGCCAAATAAAAAATATAATTTTATGGAAATCGCTATTTTTACTAAAGAACATAAGCCGGCAGATAGTATTGCCAGCTTCACGGAATTTTACTATAGTTTACACATGAAACATTTGGCCAGTGATTTTCTTGATCAGGGGCTTACCCCTAGGCAAATCACAGAGGCTGTTGTCAAGGCCATGAATGTGGGAAAGTCATCAGGCATGAAGATAGAGAAGCATTTTAAGCCAGTGTTTACAGGAGCGGGCAAACATATTGTGAAGGACTGTAAACTGTCCCATTTGGCCTATGGACTGGTTCTTATTAATGCCGATGTTAAACTACCAGTGGTAGGCAACTTTCAAGTAAGTGTCCTAAGCCAGTATTTGGAAAATCAGTAATCACCTACAAATCAATTTCCAAGCCAATTGGGCAATGATCGGAGCCCATGATGTCTGAATAAATTTTTACCGATTTGATCTTTTCCTTTAGCTTGGGACTCACCAAAAAATAATCGATACGCCAACCTGTATTTCGTTCTCGCGACTTAAAGCGATAGCTCCAGTAAGTATAGGCTACCGTATCGGGATTAAAATGTCTGTATGTATCTATAAAACCATACTCTATGAAATTGTCCATTCCGTCAATTTCAATCTGTGTATATCCGGCAGTCTTGTTATAATTGGATTTATCGTTCTTTAGATCTATGGGCCTATGAGCTACATTAAAATCGCCACACACAATAACGGGCTTTGTCTTTTCCAATTTTTTTAGATACGCCAGAAAATCTGCATCCCATTTTTTGCGATAATCCAATCGGTCCAATTTTTGTCCCGAATTGGGGACGTAAACATTTACCAAATAGAAATTATCGTATTCGGCACAAAGAATTCGTCCTTCCGAATCGTGTTCAGGAACCTGCATATCATTGGTAACCGCCTTGGGGGCCATTTTACTTAACATAGCTGTTCCGGAATAGCCTTTTTTTTCAGCTGAATTACTATGTAGGGTGTACTGGTCCAGTGGAGTCAAGGTATCCGCAACCTCGGCATCCTGTGCCTTGGTTTCTTGTAAGCACAGAACATCTGGATCCATTGCGTTTACCGATTCAAAAAAATCTTTTTTAACGGCAGCCCTAATGCCGTTAACATTCCAGGAAATTAATTTCATCACTCTTAACTTAATTAGGATTGGTCAATATCAATAAAGCCAGATTAAAGATAATAAAATGGATAAGTATAAAAAATAATAGACTAGGTTTAAAACCAAAACTACTTTTAAAATCCGTTCATAAGAGTAAACGCCCACATCACTGAAAAATAAGGGTATTGATAGCTAGAAGGATACCTCTTTAATTTACATTAAATATAGTAAGTGTAGTTGTTGGATACTAGTATTTTTATAAATCCTTATTCCTATAAATTGAAATCATTATGAATATTCCCAAGATGGCAGATAGTATAAAACCAATTGCACCCAAAAGGGGTATGCCATTAACTTTCGGTGGCATATCGGCCATTACCAAAAGTGCCGAACCAATGGAGAGTGCCGCTATAATAACCGCATAGACCAGGCGGTTAATGGCTGTTCTCATAGACTCCCTGAACTTATTAAGGCCTTTGTGTTCATGAACCATTACCAACTGGCCACTTTTAACCTTATCCATTATCTCATTGATGTCCCCGGGAAGACTATCCAGCAGTAGGTTGTATTCCTGAAAGCGGTCCAAATTTTTTGATAGAAATCGTTTTAGACCAAATCTCTTACGACCAATTTTAGACATAAAAGGCTTTAGGTTGTTGGTAATATTAAAATCAGGATCAAGTTTTAGGCCTACCCCTTCAATTATAACCAACGCACGGATTAGCATGTATAGATAATGGGGAATAGTAATTTTGTTTTCGTAGAGTACTGTTTTAAATTGCTCCATTGTAGTACCCAGGCTAATGTTTTTGATAGCCGTATTGCTTACCCCTTCAATTAGTTCATATAGATCATATTCCAATTTTTTTTCATCAGTGATTTCTGTTTTTATTGCTATTTCTTTTAGGATGGGGATTATTTTGTGAACGTCCTTTTTTAAAAAGCAAATAAGAAGCTCGGTCAAGGCCTCTATGTCTTTGGGCATTATGGTTCCCATCATTCCAAAATCTATAAAGCAGACCTTTTGAGTTTTTGGCAGTACAAAGATATTTCCTGGATGTGGATCTGCATGGAAAAATCCGTGTTCCAAGACCTGTTCCAGATATAGATCTATTCCAACTTTTGCCACTGCCTTGGAATCAATATTGTGCTCTTGTAATAGCTCTAGGTTAGACACTTTTATGCCGTCTACAAATTCCATGCAAATAATTTGATCATTGCTGAGCTCGCTGTATATCATGGGAACATGGATGGCCTCATTATTTTTAAAATTGTTGGCAAAATGTTCCATGTGTCCCATTTCCTTTTTAAAACTCAGCTCTTCGTTTATGCTTTTTTCAAAAGAATCCACCAATTTTTGAGGTTGAAAAGCCTCTATTTTATCGCTATATTTTTCCAGGGCATTTGCCAGGTCTTTCATAATAGATATGTCCGAGGCTATGATTTCCTGTATATTTGGCCGTTGTATTTTTAGTGCTACCATGTCTCCGTTTAGCAATTGAGCCCTGTGAACCTGGGATAGTGAGGCGGCAGCAATAGGGTCTGGGTCTATGGAAAGGAAGTAGTCTGCACATATAATATCCAAGGATTCCGATATTACTTTTTCTACCTCAAAATTTTTTAGGGCGGGAACATGGTCCTGCAATTTTTCCAGTTCTTTGGTCAGCTCTGGTGGTAGCATATCTTCCCGGTTACTCAATATTTGTCCCAGTTTTATGTAAGACGGACCTAATTCCTCTAGGGCCATTCTAATGCGCTCAAATGTAGAAAGGGATAGCAATGTTTCGGTTTCAGGATGTTTGGCGAGATAGCTTTTGGGAATAATCTTTGAAGCCGGGCTATTGGCCATAACATCTTCAAATCCGTATTTGGTAAGTACGGTCAAAAGTGTACTGTACCTTTTAAGATCCTGTTTCTTGGGAAGTTTAATGCCGAACATAAAATCTATTGATTCTGGGTAAAATAAAGAAAGAATTCCTTTTTGAGATCGGTATAAATTTTTTGTTGGGACTCCATTTTGCTTCTAAAACCCAAATGTTTTGATATTAGGTAGTTATCGCTCTTGGTGCTTTCTTCTGTATATTGGCGGCTTATTCTTTTTTCGTGGACTTGTATGGCTTCCAGCAAGTCTTCTATGGCCCCATCATGGCGGGTAAATCTATTTTGAAAATATTCTAATTTGGCCAGCTCCTCTTTGGAAATCCATCTAGTAGCCATTTCACTGAGTCTGTTATAGAAGAAAATCAGTTCGTCCTGCCAACAATAGAGTTGACGTCTCCAGACCTCTTCTTCAAAATGTAGATTGGATATATAAACTATTTCTTTTTCCATTGCAGATTAATTAACCACAAAACTATTTAAATGTGATAACCCCTAAAATGATATAAGTCATTTTAGTTGCTTTCCTTTTAGGTTTACTTTGTTTTATCCATATACTTTTATAAGCATTATTATTCTATGGCTGTGGTATGTAAGATTGTTGTAGGAATGATAAAAATAAATATATGGTTATTGGTCCCTAGGTCTAGTACCAGTAAATTGAAATATGTAATAGTCTAAAAATTGTATAACTTAAATTAATGATATGAAAAAAAATATGGGAAATTTGGACCGCATACTGCGTTTTATGGTCGCAGCCGTTTTAGTGTGGCTCTTTTACACCGGAACAATCTCTGGTATCTGGGGTATACTACTAGTAGTTTTGGCGGTAGTCTTTTTTCTGACCAGTCTAATGGGTTTTTGTCCCCTTTATAGACCCTTCGGAATCCGTACATGTAATATGAAGGAGCAGTAGCCAAGAGCTAAGTTGAATAATTTGGTTGGGCACTAGGGGAGGGCTTTGGTTTTTCTTTGGTACCCCCATAGGATATAAATTGGTTTTAACTGGGCGTGTATGACCCAAGGAAGGTATTACCTAATTGTACCCTTTGAAAACCTATTGCTTTGTAATCAATCCGAATGTTTGTTTGGCTATTTCCAACTCCTCATTGGTGGGAATCACCAAAATTTTCACCTTGGAATCGGTTGTCTGTACCTCCCTTATATCCTGGGATTTTAATTCATTCTTGCTATGGTCTAGATCTAGCCCTAAATATTCCATTTCCGTGCACACTAGTTTTCTCAGCTTACTGGAATTTTCACCTATGCCGGCAGTAAATATAAGGGCATCTAGGCCGTTCATGGCGGCTGTATAGGCTCCTATATATTTTTTTATACGATAGGCGTTCATTTCCAGGGCCATAATGCAGTCCGTATTACCGTCCATGGCCTTAGCTTCTATATCCCGTAGGTCACTATGCCCGGTTAGGCCCTGCATACCACTTTTTTTAGTAAGTATTTTATTTACCTCTTCCATACTATATCCAAGATCATTAACCATATAAAAAAGGATGGAATGATCTATATCCCCACATCTAGACCCCATTATTAAGCCGTTTGCAGGGGCAAATCCCATGCTGTGATCAATACTTTTTCCATTTTGTATGGCGGTTATGCTACATCCATTGCCTAGGTGCACACTAATTATTTTGGAAGGCTTCTTTTGTAAAATGGCAATGGCCTTCTCCGAAACATATTTATGGCTGGTACCATGAAATCCGTAGGCTTGTATACCGTGTTGATACATTTCATTGGGCAAGGCATACTTCTTGGCCTTAATGGGCATGGTTTGGTGAAATGCCGTATCAAAGACACTTATTTGTTGGGCTTTTGGGAAGGTCTGCTCTGCCAGAACTATACCTTCCAAATTATGGGGGTTGTGCAAAGGCGCCAAAACGGACAGCTCTTTTATTTTATCTTTTACGGACTTATCAATAAGGGTGGTATCTGAAAAGGAATTGCCACCATGCACCACCCTATGGGCTACAACCTTTATATCATCCGTATTTTTTATTACCCCATGTTTGGGGTGCAACAGCAAGTGGGCCATTTTATGAAATCCAGCCTTGTGTAGTGGTATGGGCTGTACTTCCTCTAACTCTATTTCTTTTGATGAATATTTAATTACGGCCTCATCAGAGCCAATGCGTTCTATTAGCCCATTGCAGCGCAGCTGCTCGTCAGGCATTGAAATCAACTTAAACTTAATAGAAGAACTACCGGCATTTATTATAAGAATATTCATTGCTGAGGGTTTGGGAATTAAAGGTCTTGGGCCTGGATGGCGGTTATTATTACAGTGTTAAATATATCGTCTACCGTACAGCCTCGGCTTAAATCGTTTACCGGCCTATTTAACCCTTGCAGCATTGGCCCTATCGCCAGTGCGCCGGTTTCCCGTTGTACGGCCTTGTAGGTATTGTTGCCCGTGTTCAGATCTGGAAAGATAAATACACTGGCTTGACCGGCCACTTGGGAATCGGGCAGTTTGCTCCGTCCCACGTTTATATCTACAGCAGCATCATATTGTATGGGTCCTTCCACCTTAAGGTCTGGTCGTTTTCTTCTAATGATTTCCGTGGCTGTGCGTACCTTGTCCACATCGGCCCCTACGCCAGAAGATCCAGATGAGTAAGATAGCATGGCTATTTTTGGCTCTATGCCAAAAGCGATGCTGGTTGCAGCCGAAGAAATAGCAATTTCAGCCAATTGCTCTGCAGTTGGGTTGGGGTTTATGGCACAATCACCAAAAATAGTGACCCGATTGGGCAGGCACATAAAGAAAACCGAGGAAACAATGGATACCGCCGGCCTAGTCTTAATAAATTGTAGTGCAGGTCTTATGGTATGCTGGGTAGTATGTACAGCCCCTGATACCATACCGTCGGCATGTCCTTTGTAAACCATCATGGTCCCGTAATAGGAAACATCTTCCATGAGATCCTTGGCCATGGCAAGATTAACATTCTTATCTTTTCTTAGCTTGTACAAGGTGTTGGCATAGTCAAGAAAATTTGGGGAGCTCTTGGGGTCTATAATATTGAGGTTGGCCGTATCCCAATTTAGGTCCAGCTCAGTAATTTTGGCCTCTATTAGTTTTGGATCCCCAAGCAAGGTAATACGTACGGCATTGAGATCCAATAATTTCTTAGCAGCCATGAGGATACGTTGGTCGCTTCCTTCTGGAAGTACTATATGTTTTTTTATTGATTTTGCCCTTTTCAATAAATTGTACTGGAACATTCTTGGGGTAATTCCCTCGGCCTGGAAGGTTATGAGTCTTTCTGCCAATTCATTGACGGGAACATGCTTTTCAAATTCCTGGATAGATGTAATTATCTTTTCCTTGTTATCGGCATAGATCCTTGGCTTTATGGTACCTATGCGATTGGTTACCGAAAAAGTACCGTCCGCAACAGATATGATAGGAATAATATCCGATAGTCCTTCTATCAGTTTTATGATGGGTTCTTCAGGCAACAATCCGCCTGTTAGGATTATACCTGAAAGGTTAGGGTAGTTACTGGATATATTTGCTTGCAGGGCCCCCAATATAATATCTGCCCGATCCCCAGGGGTTATAACCAGACTATCTTTTTTTAAATGGGTAATGTAATTACGAAGCTGCATGGCACCAACACTAAATCCACCCACCTGATTGTTAAGGTAATCGGACCCAAAAAGGACCTTTCCGGAAAGGTGCTGCGATATTTCTTGTATGGTAGGACTGCCCAAAACTGTGTTTAGAGGAATGGCACCTACCAGGACTTTTTCCGGTAATTTCTTCTTTAGTCCGGTAACCACCTGCTTTAGGTTTTCTGGCTGTACCTTGTTGGCGACGGCCAGCAGTACTTCTACGCCTTTTTCGGTAAAGGAATCATAGGCCAGATATAGATTGCCCACCAGCTCCTGTAGGGGCTTTGCAACACCATTGGCGACTATTGCCGCAGGAATACCTAAGTTTTTTGCTATCAGCACGTTTATATCCCATTCTATAATGGCGCCTTCTCCCGAAAAATCCGTACCCTCTACCAGTACAAAATCAAACCTGTCCTCAATGGCCTTGTATTTATCTATAATATGTCCCAAGATTTCATTGTCCTTGTCCATATTCTTAAGCTGTACTACCTGACTTCTTGTATAGGCAAAGGCATCTTCAAATTTTTGGTCTACTTCAAAATAGGTCAGTACCGTATCAATATGATTGTCTATGCTGTCCTTGGCATAGTCGTCTATAATGGGCCTGAAATAGCCTACCTTGGCGGTTTTTCCCAATAAAAGCTGCATAAGCCCCAAAGACATAATGGATTTCCCACTATTGGGCTCGGTAGTAGCAACATAAATTGCTTTACTCATCTGAAAGAATAATTATTTCAATTAAACATCAATAAGGAATAATTTCCCGATGCGAAGATCGAGCTAAGAAAGAAGCCGTAATATGATAGAAGTCATTTATTGGTTCATTATAAGGCTTTAATTTTAGCATATAAAAGTAGCCTTGATGATCTCTGGTTTTAATAAACAAGGCGAGTAATCACTGGAAATTTTCCCAAGACATTGGTTGCTATGAATAAATAAGACCAAATAATAAATAATTTATAAAAAGATGAAAACATTGTTGTATGCCACCGATTATTCGGATAATTCCATTGCCGCTTTACAATACGCCTATGCTTTGAGCAAAAAACTGGATATGCGTTTAGTGATTACCCATATATTTGAATTTCCAAGTATTTTAGGGGCCGAAGCACTGGACAACCCTCTTCCGCATATACAGGAAGTTGCCTTTAAGACCAACCGTACTAAATTGGAAGACCTCTGTAGGGAACACCTGGATGATGAGTGGGATACTCCTAACCTAAGACTTGAGGCATCAGAAAATAGTTCGGTCTTAAAAGGGATTATTTCCAAGGCCGAAGAATGGCATGCACAAATGATCCTTGTAGGGATGAAAGGTGAAACCGGGCTTGGAGAAATTATTATGGGAAGTACTACCAAGCGACTTATTGAAAAGGCACCATGCCCTGTATTGGCCATACCGGCCGATATGGATAATACGGAACTTAAAACAATAGTGTACGCAACCGATTTTGAAGAAGAGGATATCCACGCTATACAGAAGCTTTCTGATATTGCACGGACTTTGGAGGCCCAGATCAAGGTGGTACATATTTCCATTAAGCATGAATACGCAGGGGATTTATTGATGGATTGGTTTAAGGAAATGTTGGAGAGTAAAGTAGATTACGACAAAATTGAATTTGAGTTGTTGTTCTCCGAGGATATATTTGAAACCCTGCGCGTCTACTTGGGTGTGACCAATGCAGATCTTGTTGTTATGCTGGAAAGGGAAAAGAAAGGATTTATAAAAAAATGGTTCCATAAGGATTTGGTCAAAAAAATGGAATCCTACGGAAAGGTAACTTTAATGAGTTTTAACGAACATAACTTAAAAACCTTATATTTTTAATCCTTTTTCCCAGTTGCTGCTCCGAACAATGCAGCACCTAACAATGGGGTCTTATCGTTTAATATCACTTTAACCGGAACCCTCTCCAAAAGGGCGTTCATACGTCCGGACTGCAGAAAATGGGAATTAAAAATATCCTTGTCTATCCTCTTAACAATTTTTGGCAGTATACCCCCGCCAACAAAAATACCCGCCGTAGCTTTAAATTTAAGGGCAAGTTGGGCCGATTCTATGGCCAAATAACGAATAAACAATTCCAATGTTTTAATACATATAGGGTCTTTTCCTTCCAATGCTGTATCACTGATAACAGAAGGGGGATTTCCTTGGGCCATTTTTACGCTCAACCACTGAGGTTCTTCTTTGCCACTTTGGGCGCGTAAAAAAGTATAGACATCCTGTATGCCGGGACCGGATAGTAACCTTTCCCAACTTACATGTCCATATTTCCGTCCTAGGTATTTATAAATTTGGAAATCCAGTTGGTTACGGGAACAGAAATCACAATGTCCCCCTTCCGAAGGAAAGGGGTGGTAGTTAAATCCGTCCCAATACATACCTGCCTCTCCAAGGCCAGTTCCAGGCGCAATTAGGGCTGCATTTCCGGATATTTCCTTTCCGGAACGTAGGTTTTCAAAGGCGTTTTTTGGGAGTACCGCAAGTCCGTAAGCATGGGCTTCCATATCATTTATGATGGTAACGGACCCCATATTTAGTTGACTTTCTAATTTTTTACTGTCTATTTCCCATGAAAAATTAGTGCCTCTAACCGTGCCATTTATCACGGGACCGGCCACCCCTAAGCAAACAGCATTAATTTTAGGGAGGTAGGCATTATGGAATTGTTGGTAAATCTCCATGAATGAATTATACTCTTTTGTAGGGAATGATCCTTTTTTTAATAGCAGAAGGTTACTATCAGTTATTGTAAATAGCCCTATATTGGTTTTTGTACCTCCCACGTCTGCAGCCAATATAGTGCCGTTTTCCGGAAAGGAATTCCTTTTTAAAAAAGCGAAAGGGATATTTGGGTTATTGATATCTGGTAATGAGAAACGTTCAATGTAATCCATACTGCTATGCTTTATAGGAAGTGTTTTACTCCTTTGCTATTATTTATATAGCTTAAAATTAGGATTCTATCAATTATTCGTCAAGTCTTTTTGTGCGTTTATACAAAGGGTAGGGGCTATTATAGTTTTAGGAGGGTTTAATAAAGTCCTAAAGTTCCTACCCAAGGGAAGTTTTCTGTGTCCGTATCCATTCGTACAATTTGTCGGCATCGTCTTTATTGCACAACTGCGTTCCTTCATACATGGTTGCTGATGTTCCGCAGGCCACACCATATTTGACCATCTCACTGGGTGTTTTGCCTTTAAGTAGGCCTATCACCATTCCTGCTACCATACTATCCCCTGCGCCAATAGTGGTTTTCTGAAGTACAGTTGGAGCGGGAATATGTTCCATATAATCTTTTTTGGCCAATAAGGCTCCCTTGGCGCCGAGTGATACTACTAGAATTTCACAATTGTGCTCTTCTAGAAATTTTTTGGCAATAGATTCCAATGCCATGGCAGAAATTGACTCTACCCCACATAGGGTACTTAGCTCTCCCAAATTGGGCTTCATTAGATAAATAGGTGATTTACTCGCCTGCAGCAATGCCTCTCCTGAGGTATCTAAGATGAAGCGTGCGTTTTTCTTTTGGGCAATGGTTGCCACTTGGTTATAAAAATCTATGGGCATTCCTGGTGGCAATTTTCCACTAGCAACCAAATAATCCCCTTCATGAAGATTGTTTTCCAGATGTTCAAGTAGTGTTTCCCATTCCTGTTTTGTTACCTCTGGACCTGGTACCCCAAAACGGTATTGGAGATTGGTGATGGTATCGGTAACCGAAAGATTGTCCCTTGTCCAGCCTTTAATAGGCACCAACAATTGTTGAATACCGGCTTTGTCCAGTAACTGCTTCAAATGGTCACCTGTAGGGCCGCCACCAAGGTAGATACAAAGCGATTCACCACCCAATTTTTTAATGGCACGTGAAACATTTATGCCGCCACCACCTGCATCGTATATAGGAGCGCTGCAACGAAGTTTTTTATTAGGACTAATACCGGGAACGGTAACACTTTTGTCCAGTACAGGGTTTACGGTGAGGGTAACTACTTTTTTGTGCATGTCGTGGTTACTTTCTAATTACACTTATATGGAAACTACTTACAATCTAACCCTTGAGGCCAATTTTTACAGTAGTGTGGACTTTTACCAATTTGCAGCAGTACAAAAGCACTGCGAAATTTATATTAAGTACTTAAAGGACTGTATTATAGGCTAATTTATTGTTATTAATTTTTAAAAAACAGACTATTCTGCCGGGCTGTAATTTAGGTCTCTTTTCTTTTACCGGACAACTCCAATATCTTTATTCGGTAAACAATGGGTATACCTCGGGAGTATAGCTTACTGGAAAATTCGCTTATAAATTCGGTATCCCTATTCTCATTTCTTTTTATAATATTTTTGACCCCTTCTGTAAACCTGTGTAACTTAAGTTTAGCCTCACTACCTTCTAGTTCCTCATAGGTGCCATGAACCAAAACAGATTGCCAATTTTTGGCAGATTTTATTTCCGCTACCAATAAGGATACAGCCGGGTTTTTTCGCATAGCGTCTATTTTATGGCCATTGGAAGAGTAGCTAATGATACTGTGGTCCTCTTTGTCATAGAAATAGGTAGTAGGTATTACATAGGGACTATGTTGTGATATATAGCCCAAATGGCCTGTATAATTGCTTAGGAGAATGCCAATGCTTTCGTTGGACGTAATATCGTTCATATTTCAATATTGATAATAAATTTGCTATACCGTTGTTTAGAACCACCAATAATTATGGTTCTTTTTCTGTGGTCAAATCTATTGCCTTTTAAAATGTTAAAATATGACAACGGTCAGTAGCATAGGTGCACACCGCTTTTAAACTGATATAATCCCCAATAGTAGTTAGTGGTCCCCACTGTAGTGCTCCTTCAAAAGAAGATAGTTTTTTATCTAAAGTCATTTGGATGGGGATGCCTCCATGGAGCGCGATAATCCCGTTTCAAAAGTGCAGTTGCCTCGGCATCATTTACCACCACAATTTTTTTAGGGTCATAGATTAGAGGCCTTCCGGTGACCATGGCCATATTGGCCAAAATGCAACTTGCCGTGGAAATATGGCCTTCACGTATATCGGCAATAGGTAAAGTGCCTTTGTCAATAGCAGCAAGGAAATCCAACATATGCAATCTGGTAGCTGGGGCTGCATTTAATTCTATATCTTTTTCGGTGAGGTCCTCCGGATATTTTTCTTTTTCATAAATAACGTCCATATGGATCTTTTCCCCACCCCCATGCGGAACAAAGTCGTATCTCATAGTGCTTCCGGACAAGGTACCTTTTTCCCCGTAAAGTTTAAAGGACCATGGGTAATCTGGGTCTACAGGGGTTCCCCAGCTTCTGTGTTGCCATACGCAGTTGAGTTCCTCATATTCAAAGATTGCCGTTTGGGTGTCGGCAATGTTGGATTTACTATCCTTTTGCACAAATATTCCTCCTGTAGAACTAATTTTTTTGGGCCAATCCAGATCTAGCATCCATCTAACCGTATCCAGCATATGAACGCACATATCGCCCATTATACCATTACCGTACTCCATAAAGGCACGCCACCATCTTCTATGTGGCAGGCCGTCATATGGCCGAAGTGGAGCGGGACCGGTCCACATTTCATAATCCAAAAATTCTGGAACAGCTGTAATGGGAGGGTTGCCGTTGGCCCTCATATGGTAGTAACAACACATTTCTACATGGGATATTTTCCCTAATAGTCCGGCATCCACAATGTTTTTTTTGGCATCAATAAGGTGGGGAGTACTCTTTCGTTGGGTTCCTACCTGTACTACCTTATTATATTTTCTGGCAGCGGCTACCATGGCCTCTCCCTCCAGAACATCAACACTTATAGGTTTCTGAACATAAACATGGGCACCTGCCTTTAAGGCTTCTATGGCCTGTAGGGCATGCCAATGATCCGGGCTGCCTATAAGTACAATATCCAAATCTTTCTCGGCAAGCATTTTTCGGTAATCGGTATAGGTCCTAGGTGCCTTTCCCGAAGTTTGCCTAAGTTGTATTAGGTTGGCTGCCTCGGCAAGCATACGTTTGTCCACGTCACAAATGGATACTACATTTACTTGGGTTACCTGCATCAGTCTAAAAAGGTCGCTTTTCCCGTACCAACCCGCACCTATTAGTCCAACGCGTAGTGGCTTGGTACGATATAGGAGTTCCATGCCATATGATCCAAATGAGGATAGTGCTAGGGAAGCTGCGGCTCCCTTAATAAAATGTCTTCTGTTGATGTTAAATGTTTTCGTGTCCATGGTTATTGGGTTGACGGTTGCTGGTTAAATTTTGTGGTGATAATTTACAAATAAACCCAATTAGTATGGTAGATTTCTCAAACGATCTTGGGAAAGAGGGGTATATTTTATGGTACCGTCTTAATTCTTGTTTTGATACAAATTGTTTATTCCTTGTTGAACCGAGTAAAAAATCTGATATGACCAATTGTTTCAATCAGTGGATTCACTGTAAAATAAGATGATGCAACGGCATTCTTCCATTTAAACTTAAACCGGGCAGGAGAAATCCAAAAATGGAATTATAAAAACTAGTGGGGGTAGTTCTTTGTGGATTTTTATTTTTAAGGTTAGGTGATTTTTTGTGCTGTACTTTTGGGATAATATAGGTTATTTAACATATTAACTGATAATCTCTAAAAATGTACATTGTACGTTTCCAAATAAATCTCTATATTGACCTCCTGTAACTGCCATAAAACTAATACAGGGGCTAGTACTTATCCGATGAGTAAATTTTGAATAGGAAACATAAATAATTAGTATAACAATGACCAACATCAAGAATAGTAGAAGAGATTTTGTCAAGAGCAGTGCTTTGGTAACTGGAGCAATGATTTTACCTACCATGCAAATGAACGCAATGGTAAATGTAGCCAATGAGAAGAAATTGAAAATATCGTTGATCGGTTGCGGTGGCCGCGGTACCGGAGCGGCGAGTCAGGCCTTGCAGGCCGATCCCAATGTGGAATTGGTGGCAATGGCTGATGCATTTGAAGATAGGTTGCAGGGTAGTTTAATGAACTTGCAGAAGAAATTTGAAGGCACAAAAAAAATAAATGTTCGCAAAAAACATCAGTTTGTTGGTTTTGACGGAGCCTTAAAGGCAATAGATATGGCAGATGTGGTTATTTTGGCCACACCTCCTGGATTTAGACCACAGCATTTTGAGTACGCGGTGAATGCAGGGAAGCACGTTTTTATGGAAAAGCCGGTGGCAACCGATGTGCCAGGCGTGCGAAAAGTTCTGGCGGCAGCTAAGGTTGCAAAAGAAAAAAAATTGAATGTGGTTGTTGGACTTCAACGACATTATCAGGATAATTATTTGGCTGGACTTCAGCATATAAAAGACAATAAGATTGGAAAAATTGTTTCTGGTCAGGTCTACTGGAACAGTGGTGGGGTATGGGTGCGCGAGCGGCAACCAGGCCAAAGCGAATTGGAATACCAAATGAGAAATTGGTACTATTTTAACTGGTTATGCGGTGATCACATTCTAGAACAGCATATCCACAATATAGATGTGGCCAACTGGTTTATAGGCGAGTACCCTATTTCAGCGCAAGGTATGGGAGGTAGACTGGTAAGGACAGGAAAAGATCACGGAGAGATCTTTGACCACCACTTTGTAGAATATACCTATCCCAGCGGTGCCGTAATAGCCAGTCAGTGTAGGCATATGCCAGAAACCATGAACAAGGTGGCAGAGACCTTCCAAGGTACAAAAGGATCTATTGACACCTATGGGGACAATACCTTTATTAAAGGTTTGGACGGTAGTGAAATTTTCACCCATCGTGGGAAAGATGATCCAAACCCTTATCAGGTAGAACACATTAAACTGTTTGAATCCATTAGGAATAAAGGTGTAATAAGTGATGCAGAGAATGGTGCAAAAAGTACTATGACCGCCATTATAGGAAGAATGGCCACTTATTCTGGAAAGGTAATAAAATGGGAGGAGGCCATGAAGTCTAATATAGACCTAGCCCCTGACGATTTAACTTGGGATTCCCCAGCACCGGTGCAGCCAAATGCCGATGGTACCTATAACATACCAACACCTGGAAAAACAGTAGTTATCTAAAATAGAGATTCTATTTATAAATAGGAATCCCAAACTTTCCGCGGAAAAGGAAAGCTTGGGATTTTTTATTGTTCAAAAATAAGGGTTGATTTTAAGGTCTATCTTATTCGAAATCTACATCCAAGACCTTTGTGTTCTTGGTTTTAGCCTTAATATGCTTTATGGTTTTCTTTCTGTTGTTTTCCAAATCCTGGATTACAATGGTATATTGCCCTTTGCTAAACACCTTGGGAGCAAAAGTATCGGTTGGCATGCGCACAGTATAAACCAACTGTTGTTGTTTGTCAAAAACAGAAATAACTGGTTTTAATCCATTTTCAACCTTTATGGTAGGTAGCCAAGCAACCGCTTTACGTCCGTAATTGTCCATCTGTTTAACGGTAATTGGCCAACCTGGAAATTGTTCCTTTAGACCTTTTGTTGGATCTGAATAGCGGGGCCAGCAAGCTGTTGTGATAGTTCTTTCACTTTTATTAAAAGTTACCAGACCATATCCTGTTGCCCTATTGTGTATTATGGCAGGTTCCAGTGCGGTATCAAAAGGATTGCCTACGGCATGCACGGATATTTTATTTCCAAATCCGTCTTCATGATCCCCTACATATGCAGGGTTTTCATAGGTGTGTTGGCTAGCGTCTACTTCTGGCCAGAATCTTCTGGGCCATATATTGTTCAATGCGGGTCCTGCAAAGGCATAGCCACTATCCCCGTGTTCCTCAACACCATATTGGATAAAACTACCCAAGTGCTGATCACCTGCTATATGAAAGGCAAAACATTTTCGCAATGCCTTAACGGCCCTATCCCGTTCATTTGCAGGCCAGCCATTGGAGTCCATGTCCACAGTGGGCACATCGCCCACAACATATTCCCCTTTTTTAGGAATTGGTAGGGAGGGGACCACATCGTCATTCATAGCTGTTTTGGGTAGGGTAGCCACGGTGGCAAAATTGGTCTGTGAGAGTACTACTTTTAGGGCGGCCCCATTGTTCCAATCCTGGGTCCAATCGTCTATAAAATCGTGCTGTCTCTTTCCTAAAAGTACGGCATCATGGTCCCTGTGTTTTTTTATATCAAAATCTTTGTTCTGTATCCAGCCATTCCTTACTTGGGCTTCTGGCGGCAGAACATGTTTTGGAGCTGATTTAAACTTCCTATCCTCCAATATGGCAAAGCTTATTCCGGCGTAATTCCAATGGGTGTAGTACACCCCTATATCTTGTTTTACAGGGGTAGGGTCATAGGGATCTGGTAAGTGACTTGTTTGTGTAAATTGCACCATATTAACCCATTCTGGGGGCATTTTATAACCACCGGAGTCCTGTGCCAGCATGCCATAACCGGTAGAGGTATCGGCTTTTTTGCCACTTTCGCCCCAAACATTTCCGTGATATACATCATGGTCATCCGGGATTATGGCGCAGGGTTTATGTCTAAAGAGTTCGCGGTAAGACCAGCCGAACATCATCCACTTGCGCAAATAATCCAGACATAGATCGTCCAAGCTTGCGTTTCGCGCTGCCCCAAATCCACCCGTAGCCTCATAGAACTGATCTCCTAAAAAGAGCATAATGTCCGGATTAAGTTTGGTTACATTTCTATGGATATCATTATCGGGGAAACCATAGTGAAAATTGCAACTGAAGACGGCTGCGGAAACCATTTCCTTGTCCATAGGTTCTTTGGCTATGGTACCCTCATAGGTGTAGTGGTGGGTTTCGTTTTTTAAGGGGATCTCAACCAAGATACGGTACGGAACATCCGATTGGGCATTCCAATTTTCCAATTCAAAATTTACCGCCCTTCCTATATGTTTCAGCTCAGTTGTACTTTTTGTTTTCCAACTGCCCTCCTCCTTACATTGCAAATGCACGGAATGGCCGCTAATTTCTTCAATAGGCGCTAGTTGGGCGGTTAGTTTTAACTTTTTGTCATGCAAGGTATACTGGGCAAAACAAATGGGGCCAAAGAGTTGTTCTTTGTGCTGTATAAGTTTTTCAGATATAATAGCCCAATTTGAAAATGCAGCAAAAGATTGATTGCTCATGGATTTGTCTATTGTGGCATCTGCCAGAAGGGCAAAATTGCCCATTACCGTTGCGTTGCTTGTATCAATATCCTTTTGATGGTGCAGTACTTGGTGTGTTTCCGGATCTTTTATGGTTACACTCAAAACATAAGCATCGTTTTTGGGCAGCAGATGGACCACTAGCTTAAAAGAACCTGGAATTTCCTTTAGGGCCGTTTCATAAATGCGTTCTCCTATTTGAAGGGAGCCATTGGCGGTAAGGCCTATATCCAATCCTTTGCCGAAAACAGCTGCAGATCTATAGTCGTCAAAAGGGCCTTTACACCCCAATCGCATACCTAGACACACTTTATCGGTGGGGTTAATACTTGTGGTTTGCAAGGCTATTTCCACGCCAACCTCTAATTCTGAGAGTTGTTCAGTTTTTTGGACCGTCAATAATTGTAAGGTTCTATTTTTTGCTGTTACCTTACAAACGGCCATTCCGTTTTTTAGTTGCCAATCTTGGAGTCGGTTCCCCCAGTATTCAGGACCTACCCACTTCATATCGGGCCAATGGTGCCAATTGCTTTTAAAATTGGTTTTTTCCAGTTGTTTTGAAGCATTATTTACTCCAAAAGGGAATGCGTAGGAGGAAAAAGTGGGTAATAGGGAACCTAGGGCAATGGTTTTTATATATTTTCTTCTGTTCATTTAGCGTGATTTATGTTATGGTTGTATTAATGGATAACTATCGTCGTATTGGGAAAGCTGTCGTTTTTTCCATTGGGCACCTTCCAAGAATAGCGGGTGGGGGAGAGATACATCCCAATTTCCTAATTTTTCCAGTAGGTCTTTGGTGATATCCAAGTTGTCCAGAGCTATGTTATGCTGTTCAGCAATGTCCGAAGGAAGATGAAACAATAAGGGAAATCTATCTGGAAGCCTGATCAATTTATAGTCCCCTTCCCTTATGGCCGCACTAATGGTAAAGCGCCACTTAAGATTGGCATGGGGCGCTTGGCTGTTATCTTCTACTAGATGGGGTATTAGATTGGTACCGCTAAAAGGGTATTCTTTTATACTTCCACCTGCCAAGGCCAAAAAGGTCGGGGCAAAGTCCAGTGAAGAAACCATATGGGAGTAGGTTTTTCCTGAGGGTAGGGTTTTAGGCCAATTTATTATAAAAGGGACATGTATTCCACCTTCCAACAAGCTGCCTTTTTTCCCGTTGTAAGGGGAGTTGATGGAACCGTTGTGAATAGGACCTCCATTGTCACTTATAAAAACGACAAGGGTATTTTTGTCCAAACCATGTTCATTTATAGCATCTATAATTTTGCCCACATTAACATCAAGCCTATGTACCATTGCCGCGTATGTCCTTCTTTTTTTATCCTTTATATGACCGTATAATGACAAATCGGCCTTGGTCGCCTGCATTGGGGTATGGGGAGCATTGAAGGAGGCAAAAAGAAAGAAAGGTTCGTTTTTATGTCGTTTTATAAAATCAACACATTCGTCCCCCTTATCGTCCGTGATATAAGTAATTGGTTGTACCGTCTTATAATTGCATTCTATCGGAGCCAAGTATCGCTTATCATTTGGCTTGGAATTGAAGTAATCGTGTCCGCCTCCGAGATAGCCCCAAAATTCGTCGAATCCTCTATTTAAGGGATGAAATTGGTTCTCATGGCCTAAATGCCATTTCCCTATAATGCCACTTGTGTAGCCCAAAGGTTTTAGATGATCGGCTATGGTCTTTTGTGTTATGGGCAATCCTAAAAACTGGGGATCGAAACCAGGTTGGTTGTTGGCCAGATTGTTGTCATGACCAAATTCTACTTGATTGATGCCCGTTAAAAAACCAGCTCTTGAAGGACTGCAAACGGCAGAAGAAACATAGCCTTCAGAACAAAATACCCCCGTTTGGGCCAATTTATCAATATTAGGAGTCTTTATTTGTGTACTTCCTGTAAAACCCAAATCTCCATAGCCAAGGTCATCGGCAACAATAAAAACAAAATTGGGCCTATCATTTGATTCACGCACTTCGTCAAGGTCTTTTTGGGAAAATAATACTAAGGGGATTAGATAGATTAGAATATGGAAAGTGAATTTCATGGTTGAAGTTTGGACGGTATGAGTTAATATTTTATTGGAATTAAGGATTGTCTTGTAAGGATGGCATTATTAAAAAGGCTTACTCTATTGGCAATATTTCCTATTACTGTTTTCAAGCTTACTTTCATATTAAAGTGCTTCACTGATTTTTGATTTGCCAACAATTTTGAGAAGCCATTATCTGTTGTTAAACTGTAAACGATCAATTAATTTTTATGAGGCCAACTCTAGAGTTGGTTTTCCCAGTATCCATAATTCCTCATTTAAAATTTGGCCAATATAATACTTAGATTATTGCATATGATGAATTTTTCGATATTCAAATGGATGGTCATAAGGTAATTTTTAATGGCATTTTTACGATAACAATTTAGTTAAAAGTAGATAAAAAAATGGTTTGCTAAGGAACTTCAGTTCCCTAGCAAACCATTTTTTGTATTGTCTACTTCCTATATCCTTTAAAGTTTTCCAAATTACCTTTTTGGTACTTATTTTACTTTAAATTGAAAAAGATTGGAATAGGAAATATTTCCTTTAGAGTCCTTAGTTATTATCTTCCAATAGTAATTGGTTGCTGGCTTCACAACAACATTTTCTACTTTAGGGGTGTTAAGGTTTTCTTGATATAGTTCAGGTGGGTTGCTAAATCCAAAATAGATATCATAGGCTACTATATCCTTATCCACATCGCTCCCTGTCCATTCCAATACTATTCCTTCGGAAGAAAAAACTATCTCCTGGTTTATTGTCGGGGAAACTAGAAGGGCTGGGAATGGGGCATAGGAAGAAATAGTTGCATTGGCATTGTAGAATCTCCAGACAGCACTCTCTGAAATTTCTTTGGAATTTTTACTTTTAGAAATAACATACCAAGAATAGGCACTGCCTCTATCCAATTCAATGGTTACTTCATTTTGGATGACATTATAACCTGTTGTAACTCCAGTTGATAGATTTTTTAATTTAAGTTCATAACTGTCCGCGTTGGTGGCATCTTCCCATTGAAAGGTAACCGAACTTTGGGTATCATTTTTTACCACTCCTTCAATACATTCCGAATTATTAGAAGGAAAAATTAGGGATGCTGCAGCCGGTAAACTTAACTCTTCCTCCTTTGGTGTATCCCCACCTTTACTACAAGATATAATTGGGAAAATTAGAAGTAATAGTATTATAGATCGAATCATTTTTTTATAATTTTAAAGTTATGTGTTCCTTGCCTGTCAGTTAGACGAATGGTATACATTCCGCTTGGAACGAAAGCCACATCCAGGTATATCAGGCCGTAGGTAGCACCAAGGGTTCTAGAAAGTATTAACTTACCACCAATATCATACATTTGAATTTGAGTCGGCTCAGAACTATTTCTACCTACATTTATGTAGAGATTGTTCTCGACGGGATTGGGATACACCAATATTTTTTCGTTGAGCGTTATTTGTTTTTCAAATATTCCTTGACAGTCTTTTTCCGTTGTGACCAAAATATGATTGGATCCCTCTTCCAAGGTGGTGGAAAATTCACTTTCTGTTGTTTTCCAGATATTTCCGTTAACGGAAACCTTGTAACTTGTGCCATTGTACATTTTTAAGGATATTTTTTGGGTATCGGGGTCATAATAAGATAATACTGCTATATCCTTAGGTTCACTTACCGTAAGGTCATAACAACGCTCAAAACCAATTTCACCTTCCACATAAATGCATAGCCCATACACTCCTGATTCCAGATCGTCTATTTCAATAGATTTAGTAAAATTATATGAAAGATCCTGCCCGTTATAAGAGATATTTACCTTATAATCCAAGGCTTCCAAGGCAGTAATAATTATTTTACCATTGTTACTCTCCCTACAGGTTTCTGATACCGCTTGCAGTGAGAAATTATTTACCGGCAAGACAAAAATGGAACAACCCTTTACATTTACTTGTGCGTTTAAATCGGATTTGGGGCAATCATCTACTAGGTCTGGAACCCCATCATTATCGTCATCATCATCACATGCATCTCCCAAACCATCATGGTCGAAATCTGCCTGATCTTGATTATCAATATTAGGGCAGTTATCCGATAAACAACCTGTTAATGTTATTTCGGATATAGACGTCCATGCTCCTCCATTAACCTCAGAAAGTGCAACTATTCTCATATATCTTCCTCTTATGGGTTCGGGAAATTTAATTATCTGTGGACTGGAAGAGTTTTCGAATGTTCCAGTTACAGTAGCTGGCCCCCAATTGTTTTGGTCATAGTTAAAATAGATGGCATATTCATTGATTCTTCCGTTTTGACCGTCGGATCTAGGTAAATATTCAAATTCACTAATGCTATATGAATTGCCAAGGTCTATCTGTATCTCATGGGGATGGTGATCGGTTCCTGAACTCCATCTGGTATGCCATATGGTGTTTGGGTCATCATCAAAGGCCATTGTGGCCAAACCAGGGTAATTGGCTTCCTCACTATTTGCATATAATAAGGTCCATTCATTCTTAGGTAATATTCCAGGGTTACTACAATCATTAATGGAAGGGCAAGTAGTTGTGGTCACCATATTCTCTATAGTTTTGGTATATACCTTTCCATTTTGGTTAACAGTCATAATGACCTTGTAGGAACCTGGATTTCCAAGTACTACTTTTGGATTCCTTATGTTAGGGTCACTGATATAAGCGGGTTCAGGTGTTATTTGCCAATTCCACGTGGCACCCTCGTGATTAATCATGGAATGATCATCAAAGTTTAGGGTGTCCAACATACATTTATTTACATTATTTTCTACCCAGGGATTCAATACTGGTTCAAAGTTTTGATCCTGCATGGGAGTTTCCCATACGCCCGCACCTCCAGCAACCCTTATCTTGGCGTCCCTGTAAAAGGGTAGGGCAGTATTGATGTCAAAGTTTTCTGGGAAATTATTGGAAAATAACTCCCAATTGGCCATGGAGGTAGTTTTATAATAAACTTGGGCTGGAACATTTTTTGCCCTTTTGCCAAATATGTAAATAAGGTCTTCATTGTTAGAGGTGGGTTGAATCACTAAACATTTGGTATTGAGATCCAAACCTCCTGTGATATCTTCCCAAGAGTCCCCTCCGTCCAAGGATTTAAACACCTTCCCTTTTTCGGAGGTCCAAGTACCATTGGAATAGGTGGCATATAGGGTATTTTCATCGTAAGGGGACAGCACCATATTAATTCGGCCATTAATATTGGTTCCTGCGTTTGAAGCATCGCTTAGAGATGGTTTGTGTTCCCAGGTTTTACCGCCATCTTCACTTTTATATAAGCCGTTTCCCTTGACGTCTAAATACATCACCTTAGGATTGTTCGCACTGACTTCTATTTCCATTACCAAATCTGAAAATTGATGAAGTGATGAAAAGGTTTGTCCCATATCCGTACTTTTCCATAACGTATTGCCTTCCCCAAGAAAAATTATATGGTGGTAATTGGGATGATGGATAAGGCTTCCCCTATTTCCTCCATATTCCAACATATTAGGATACTTGGAAAAAATAAATCTACCCTGGGGAGCAGATTCCGCCGTCTTTGGTAATATCCAACCATTACCCAGATCATTAAACGCTACGTGACTTTTTTTGCCATGAAGAACCCAGCCAGTGGCAGATTCAGCTCCTCCCATTCTAAGAGCCTTATTTCCATAAAAATCGGCCATCGCAGTATTCCCATTGTGATATCTTCCACCAACAACAATATCTTCGTTCCAACCTTGGTCAAAGCCCCACATATCAGAACCTATCAGACCATTTATCAACGGTTGAAAATCAGTTTCAAAGCCATCTGTGGAAAAACTTATTCCTCCGTCAGTAGCTACGTAAACGGATCCATTTGGAAGCCAAATGAGGTCTTGTATGTCTGGATGAATAGAAAATCGGCCATCATAACCGCCAATTGCATCAAAAGTAGCCCCCCCATTATTGGTTTTGAACAAGGTTACGGTACCTACCATAAAGACATTCTCATCCGTGGGTGAAACTTCAAGTACCAGATCATAATATCCTTGACCGTTATTGTATCCAAAGCTGTCGGTATTACATTCAATTACTTTTCCCCAGGTCCATGCTCCCTCATTAAGTATTCCTTTATACAGTAAAGGAGTATTGTTTTCGCTTAACATGGTTACATAAAGCAAGTTGGAATTAGCTTCCGACATGGCCAACAATCCTCCTGCTACATCTTTAAAATCGGAAGGAAAACTATTTAGTTTTGAAAAAGTATTACCGGCATCCGTGGAAAAAAGTATCTCAAAATTATTGGAATTGCTTTTTGCCAATGCATAAACTTCATTGGGATTTGCTGGTGATACCTGTAAATCATAAACCATATTTGTAGTACGTTGTACCCAATTGTTTCCTGCATCTGTACTCAGGTAAATACCCTTGTCCGAAGAAATAATTAGTTTGTCTGTATTGTTTTCGTCTATGAAAATATGATTAACGTCCAGGTCCATGTTAAGTAAGGGAAACCATGTTTCCCCTCCGTTCAAGGTTTTATGAATTTGTTTGGAAGATGCAGCAAATACTATATTGGGATTGGTAGGGTGTACCACAATACTGGTTATGCCAGATAGAAAAAGGTAATCTTGTGCCATTAAACGCCAAGTTAGTCCTTTGTCGGTAGATTTGTTTATATAGCCAGTTTCCGTACCGGCGTATAGGATATCATTATTGGATTTAGAAATGGCAATTGAATAAACATTTACTTGCCAAGGTGCTATATTAGGAATTTCAGGAGAATTTGATTCGTTTAGCCAATAGGTATTTTTTGGTCCCAAGAAGGACCAATTTGCGTTAGAAGTATCGGAACCTTTTGCTGTTAAACCTGTTTTAGTATTGCCTAGTTTTGTTGAGTTTACTTTTGGTAACACTATGGTTCCATCCGAAATAACATAGTCTGCGATAACCCGCTTCCATATTTTGTAATATCTTTCAATGGGTGTTTTACCCGGATCTTTTGCCTTATAGGCCAAATATCCTTTTTCTATTTCATTGTAGTTAATGGGGTATTCATATAATAGTTTGGCCCAGTCAGGGAAGGAGGATTGGTAGTTTGGTTTATAGGTATTGATAATTCCCGGCAACTCATCATAGGGTGTTGTTTTTAGTTGAGCGTGTAGCTGCTCTCCACATATAATAAGTACAAATGAAGTTAAAATAAACTTGAATTTGGTTGCTATGATTTTCATTGTTTCGGCAGGTTTTATAGGGTTTTTTGGCTAAAAAAAAGAGGGTTGCATACAACCCTCTTTTTTAAATTTATGGAAAAAACTAATCAATTGCTCCCAATACTCTTATTTCACCTAAATAGGTAAAGGTATTTGGCCCTTCAATCGCAACATACTTTACATATTTTGCGGTTGTCAGGGCATCAGCATAAACTAAAGTACCATTGTTGGGATCCAAACCGGAGTCAAGCGTGGCTACTTTTGTAAAGGTTACATTATCGTTACTTACCCAAAATTCATGAACAGTGGCTCCGCCATTAAAACCACTTCTTGTAAAAATCTCAAAACCGGCGACACTTCTTTCTTGTCCTAAATCGATAGTTAAATGATGTGGGTAGGATGAACCAGTACTAGACCAATTCGAATGCCAAAATGTTGCTGTATCTCCATCAATTGCAGCAGTAGCATATCCATTTACAGGACCTTCACCTCCAGCTTCTTCTGTTGAAAAATCAACAATAGACCAATCTGAATTATCCAAAGACGTAATAACATTTAATTCTCCTAGAAAGGTGAAATTTTCTGGGCCTGCCGTAGCTATATACTTTACGTATCTTGCTGTTGTAACTGCATCAGTAGCAACCAGGGTACCATTATTAACATCTATAGGAGCATTAAGTGTTGCTATTTTAGTAAAGGTTATATTGTCATTACTTACCCAAAACTCATGTTCTGTAGCACCACGACTATCTCCACTTCTTGTAAAAATCTCAAAACCAGCGACACTTTTTTCTTCTCCTAAGTCAATAGTTAAATGATGTGGGTAAGATGAACCAGTACTAGACCAGTTTGAATGCCAAAACGTAGCTGGATCACCATCAATTGCTGCTGTTGCATATCCGTTTACTGGACCTTCACCGCCTGCTTCTTCAGTTGAAAAATCAACAATAGTCCAGTTGCCCTTGCCGGCTGCTGGTAAAGGGGTTACAGTGTATGACATTGATTGTGAATTCCCATAGATGTCTGAAATGGTGATTTCAACATCCTGTTCTTCACTTTTCATGCCCTCAAATGTATACGTCCCCGTAGACTCTGACGATGTTACAGTATTTATGACCTCTTGATCTTGTTTGTTCATATTTTTGAAATCAAACGTCATGAGGTCATTTTCTGAATTTTCCCAATTTGCTATTACACCTCCTGAAATTGGCTCCAATGTCATACTTGTAAAGATTGACGAAAACACACTTGGAAATTCATATGTATACCAATCGGATTCAAATTGGTCTATTGAAGTTTCCTCACCTTCTACCGCCTGCGTGGGTACATAATAAGTCCGGTAGGCGATAGGATTGTTTAAAGATATATTCTCCAAAATCACTTGGTTGTCTTCCGCTGAAACCGTTATTATATTTTCAGTATTATTAGTATCGGTGAATCTAAATTCGGTATCCCTTTGTAGTTCACTGCTCAAGGCTAGAACTAATTCAGCGTTGGTCTCATCAAAAGAAACCTTGTTTACAGCTCTTGGTTCTAAATTGGATTGATACTTTTCACCATAAGCCGATCCAAATACTACAACAGGGATGGACTTGTTGCCATCTTCATCCTTACTATAAATATTAAATTCATAGTTGTCCTCGTCTAAATTAGTAACGATTAAGTCAATAGGGTCAGTTTCCTCATCGGATTTCTGATAAGGAAAAACCTGCTGATTCAATCCTTTGTTCCAAGTTACCACTACCTCATTCACGTTAAACCCACCTGTAATATATCCGGATATTTTAACCCTGTTCTTACCGGCAAATGTAGTTAGGGAATCTACTTTGTTTGTGTATATTATTTCACCATCCGCCACATATTGTTCATGAACTTCATCCATATCTTGACATGAAATGATTCCCAATACCAAGACAAGGAGAAACAATTTTATATAATTATATCTTGTTTTCATAATATTATTTTCCATTAGTTAGTAATATTTCCCCAAAAGGTTATTTGAGAGGCATTGATATATCCTGCTCCATCCCATGTTTCAGTTACTGCGATTCGGAAATATCTAATTTCGGGAGCTTCCTCAAAGGTATACTCATCACCAGCATATAGATGATCAATGTCTTCATCAGTATTTTGTCCTATAGGCAATCCAGAAGGTTTTATGGACTCACAATCTTTTAATTCTATCCACCCTTCCATAGTTCCGTTGTCTTCTGGCAGTTCTTTGGCTCCATAAACAGTATACTTCTTGGGGTTGCCATGAGTATAGGCATGCGCAGATCCGTGCGATAACCTCTGATGTAGGGTAAACCTACTTAATTTAACGACTACTCCTAAGTCTATGGAATAGATTTGGGGCATAGGATGATCCCCTTGAGTATGGACTATAGTTTCCATATTATCGTCGTAGAAGTTTGTATAGTCTCCTTCCCACGCATCCCAATTGGTATCATTACTTAAAATGAGTTTCTTAAATTTGGTTTTATCCAATCGTTCCTCAAATAAGGGGACTAGCATTTTATCTTCAGTTGCTGGATAAATAGTATCCGATATATTGTCGTACCGGTCTCTGATCACGGCGGCAAATTTTTGGGGTACCGCATCATATCCTCTTAGTGAATTGCTGGTTTCGGATTGAGAGGTATAGACAGTTTCTACTTCCACCAGGCTACCATCGTCTTCCTGTGCCAGTAAGCCGATTATGATAGGTACTTTTTCTTCATTTACCCAATGAAATTTAGCTCCTCCGAAATCTTCAGTAATGCTCATGGTTTCCTTTATAACATTAACTGGGGACTCCAATGGTTTTGCTGTAAAGGAAATAGCTTCTGATATATTCTCTGACCTGTCCACAACATAGATATCAATTGTTCTATCAGAGGTGTCACCAAATCCCAATATTTGTATTTTGTTATTATAGGAGGATGCTCTTACTTCTGATACTTCACCTTTGGTGTTAATATAGGATGCTTTTACATACAGTATATCCTTGTCATCAGGAATGTCGTACGAAATATTAAAACCCCCATGAATAGGCTCATATTTTAAGTTTTCTATAGGTTTAGGAGCACTAGAATCTGCTGCTATAGGGCTGTGTTCATAATCTTCCTCACAACCAGTTAGTACAAATAAGCTGATAGCTAATAGACTAAATAATTTTTTCATAATTAATATTTTTAAATTAAAATTACCACCCTGGGTTTTGTTGTAGATTGGGATTGTTTACCAATTCCCCTTCTGCAATAGGCCATAAGTAATCTTTTTGAGAAAAAGAAGGATTGTATAAAACCCTAACATTGTAGTAGTCCTCCACATCTTGTTCCAATACGCTCCATCCCTTGATTGGTTTGTTCATGTAAATTTCAGAAAGCTTCCATCTTCTTAAATCCCAGAACCTTCCACCTTCAAAAGCCATTTCGATCAATCTTTCCTGTTGAATGATTTCTCTCATACCCTCTTTAGTAGTAGGCTTATTGGGGTCTTTGGAATAGTTAGACCAACTTTCCACCACTCCGTCAAGACCTGCTCTTTCACGAACAAGATCAATATATTGATATACTTCATTATCAGGAGCACTCTTCATCTCGTTTAAAGCTTCGGAGTAATAGAGGTATAAATCTGCCAGACGAATAATGGGAAAGGCATATCTATTGGTACTTAAACTTGTACCATTTTTTACTGTTGTTTTGATGTTGATCAATTTCTTAGGCCAATAGCCGGTAACGGAATATTGGGAAATTTCGAAAACAGAGGCGAATTCGCCCTTTCTGGAGTGAATATACCATGGGTCCGTGTCCAAATCCCTACCATTACCAAACCAAACTCCTCTGTCAAAAGATAGATCTGCATAAAATCTGGTTTCCCGGTCAAAGTTCAACACGGCAGTTTTTTGTCCTTGCTCAACATGAAAGCGATCTGCACTGGAGGCTTCTTTAATTTTATATCTATTGTTATAGTCAAAATTAACATCCTCGTCAATTGGAACACCGTTTTCCGAATAGTACATTTCTGCGATTCTCAGCGGTGGACTGTGTCTTGAAGCAACCGGATTTGAAGTATACCCATACAATCTTGGCATGGAATTATATTGAATTCCAGAGGTATTTTCTGTATGTCCCCAAAGTATTTCTTTGTTCCATCTTTCGGTTACCCGTCCTCTAAGTGCAGCCTTTAAGAGTGTTGTATCGTTTTGTGGAAAGGGATCTACATAATCTGCTTTTTGATAAAGCGCGGCCCCAACCCCTTCGGCCATATCTATGGCTTCCTTACAGGCTTTTGCAGCTCTTTCCCATTTACTGGCATCATAACTGCTGGGAAACATTGACTTCCCTTCTGAATTTTTAATACTGCTGTATACGGTATTGCCATTAAACAGTGGACTGGCATATGTCATTAGAACCCTCGCCTTTATTGCGGCAGCTATAGGTTTTGTAACCCTCCCCATTTCTTCGTCCTCAAATTGCAATGTCTCGGGTAAGCCACTAATGGCTTTGTCCAAAAGGGAGATTACATACTCAAAAGCTTCTTCTACCGTATTTTTATCTACCTTGACTTCATCTGTAGAGGCAGAGACAGATAAAGCCTCATCATTTATTACAATAGGCCCATACATTCTTAGAAGGTAAAAATGATAATAAGCCTTTAGAAAGTTGACTTCGGCTTTCCATTTCTCTTTAATAAATTTATCCAGTCCGGGTACATTATCAACATTATCCAAAAATATATTGCAATTTCTGATTCCCACGTATAAGGCCTTACCGCCATTATTTCCCCTCCAAAAGTCAAATCTTGGGGTGGTGATATTTTGAAAGCCTTGTGCTACCGTAGGACCGTTGTTGTTGCGCTCCGTTTCAGGATACCAAATTTCATCACCGGCATTTAATGCTGGGTTTTCATTAATGGCACTTGGGCTAGGTAAATACGAATAACAGGTATAAAGGTATTTTTCCGCATTATACTGATTTGTAAAGGCAAGGTCTATTGTTGCCAGATTGTCTGGAACAATGTCCAAAAATTCTTTTTCACATGAAGTGAATATGGATATGAAAAAGAAAACTAATAAATACTTATTATATCTCATGTTATATTTTTTATAATGATAGTTGAACACCAGCGTTGATAACTCTTTGGGTAGGATAACTCAATCCGTTTCCGGCCATTTCTGGATCCCATAGTTTAAAATTGCTGAACGCCAATAAATTGTTTCCGGTAACATAGAAGCGTATACGGTCCATTTTAATTTTATCCAATACATTTTGTGGAAGGTTATAGCCCACTTCCAAGGATTTTAATCTTAGAAAGGAACCGTCTTGCATAAACCAAGTACTGGTTTGGGTATTGTTACCTGAAATATTTGGTGACAATCGGGGCCATTTGGCGTAGAGATCCCTATTGTTTTCAGACCAATGGCTGTCTGCCCATACTTGTAATAATTGATTATTGGTATCCCAGTTAGGTTCACCATCATAGTGAATATCTACAAAGGGAGCTGTTTCATATGGGTTTATCCAAAATGATTCATTGGCCAGACCTTGAAAGAAACAAGAAATATCAAAACCTTTATATCCTGCGGAGACACCAAAACCATAAACAATTTCCGGACTGGTAGGATTACCTATGGGAACCCTGTCCAAGCCTGATATTCTTCCATCCCCATTAATGTCCTTATACTTTATATCTCCTCCTGAATACTCTCCAAAAGTTTGGACAGGAGAGTTATTGACTTCATTTTCGTCTACGAACAACCTTTCGGCTACATAGCCCCATACTTGGTTTATAGGTTGTCCTACTCTTGATAACCAAGGGGTTTCAGAGTAATCAGGTTCTTCAATTTTAACGATTTTACTGGTAGCGTAGGTAAAATTGGCCCTGGCCTGAACCCAGAAATCTTTATTAAAACTATTGTTGTACACCAAGGTTCCGTCTATACCCGTGCTCTTGGCTTCCCCAATATTGGCCCTTACGCCGCTTTCTAAGCCCATACTGGCCAATACAATACGATTCGCAAGAATGTTGGACCTGTATTCCTTGAAGAAGTCTGCTTCTAAATTCCATTTGTCAAATAAGCCTAATTCAAGACCAAGATTAAATTTTTCCGCAGTTTCCCAACTAATTTGATCATTTGCATATCGTTGTATGGAAACCCCGGGAAGGTAATTATCAAAGTCACTACCTGTAACATATCCTCTTCCATCGTCACTTAAATTAACCTGTGAAAGGTAAAAAAATCTATCACTGGCACTACCTATTTGGTCATTTCCTACCAAGCCATAGGTAGTTTTTAACTTTAAGTTGGTAACGACGTCCTTGTAATCTTTAAAAAACTCCTCGTTAGAAATGATCCACCCAAGCCCTAAGGAAGGGAAATAGCCCCAACGTTCTTTCTTGTCAAAACGTTCAGAGCCGTTGTAGCCAAAGGTAAATTCACCAAAATATTTATCCCGACTAGATAAGGTAAAACGTCCTGCCAACCCCATATTTCTAAACGGTAATGATTCCTGCAAATTTCCTGCATTGGATACCCGCCGGTTGTTCATGGTAAACACCAACATACCGGATACATCATATAGCTCATTAATGTTTTTGTTGTAGGTAAGGGAAGACTCAAAATAGGTGGAAGATGTAACAAATTTATTACCTTCATTGTACCCTAAATATTCCGTGCCCGTTTCCTCATTTAAAGGGTTTAATATGAGTTCATTGGTCAACGTACTAATTCGCGGTTGATAGTAGAATGGATTATAGGATCTGTTAACTGCATTGCCAGACTCTCTATTTGCATTAATAACCACTTTACCCATTAAACCTTGAGTTATGGACTTCAAATCTTGCTCTAGTTCTATTTGGGTTATAATTTTGGAAGACCCGGATTCCCTATACCCTTTAACCATATCGGCATAAGGGTTTAGATAGTTGCCATCTCCATAATTTCCGAATAAAATATGGTTGGTATATTCATTGGCGGCATCAGCCTCGTAATAAGGTCTAAAATATACAGGATTACTTCTCATGACCTTTTTATACAGGGCTTCACCAGAATCAAGTGGACCTGTGTAATCATCATAATTTCCTATGAAGCTCATTTTTAACTTTGTGGTTTCCGTAAGACTAATATTAGTGTTGGACCTGAGCTGAAATTGCTGATAATTGATATTACTATTGTAATTGCTAACGGAGGGTACATCTAGAACCCCGTTATCTTGGCTAGCTGCCACCGATACATAATATCTAGCTACTTTACCTCCTCCGTTTACACTGAAGTTAAAACGCTTGTTGAGGGTATAGTCCTTAAATAATTCTTCCTGCCAATTGGTAGTAGGGTATAAAATTGGGTCATTTCCAGCAATGGTTTGATCTACTTTCCTTTGTGAATAAGGCAATATGCCTAAAGGGTCTCTGGTCCTCACTGCTTCATTGTGTAGTTGCATATAAGTAATGGGGTCTGCGAAATCCACATTCTGGGTAGCGCTAGAAATAGATGCTTCAATCCTAGCACTAATTCTAGCAGGTCCTTCAACCCCTTCCTTGGTGGTAACATAAATAACACCATTGGCTCCCCGGGCCCCGTAAAGGGAGGTAGCTGTGGCATCCTTCATAATTGAGAAAGAAGCAATATCATCAGGTTGAAGTCGCGCTAAATCTCTAGTGGTAAGCTCAACCCCATCAATAAGGATTAGGGGACTATTACCGTATCCGAAGGACGTTACTCCTCTAATAAAGAAATTGGCATCGTCGGCACCTGGTTCCCCGGTGCGCTGATAGGCAATTATACCGGCTACATTACCTGCCAAAGCAGTGGTTAGGTTACTGGACGGAATTTTTAAATCAGCTGGTTTTACGGTTGAAATTGAAGAAATTAAACTTTTTTTCTTTTGTTTACCGAAACTTACGAGAACTACTTCTTCCAAAGCTTCTGCACTTTCTTCCATAGTAATGTCTATAGTATCACTATCCCCAACAGTAGCTCTTTTGGTTGCCATACCTAAAAATGAAAACTCCAGTACGTCACCAGTATTGGCTTTAATCTCATATTCACCATCAAAATTAGTAAGAACACCTCTTGCAGTACCCAGAACTACAACGTTGGCACCCATTACCGGTACTCCACTGGCATCTTTTACAACTCCTTTAATGGTTCTGATCTGCTCTGGGAAAATGATTTTTTCATTTGCCCAAACAGTATTGGAGTATCCCAAATGAAAATTAAATGCCAGGGCAAACAATAGTGAGAAAAGCACATATTTATGTTTTCCCCTCTCTCTTGAAGAGCCCAAAACAGGCTTTTCCTTAAACAAAATAAATTTTTGTTTCATAAAAAATGGTTTAAGTTATTTAGTTATTAAAATTGAAAAGTGTTATGATATATTCTTCATCCAGTTATATGGTTTTCTATTCACCTTATTGCCTTTGGTAAAATCCGGGAAGTTATGAGGTTTCCCTTTGTTTCCACAAGGCAGCTTTAAGTATGGTGTTTGATACACCAAACTACAATGTCTTGTATAAATGCCGCAATGGGGGAATTGGACGTTTATCAAAATCTCTTGAACTGTGTTCAAAATTCAAACAAATTTGATTTTTAGTTGCGTGTTGGAAAAAAGACTTTTAGAATGCTAAAAAAATACCCAAATTTTTATTAGTTCATCAGTATTTTTCCTAAATCAACATTTTACAAATATGAAAATAGGAGCGGTGTAAAAGGTGGATATTTTTTGCTTTTTAAGGGTAATTTTTCATAAATTATCCTTCTATGGTCTTAATATTCATAGAATTTGGGGGGAGGAAGAGAAATTTAAATATTAATTATAGAAATTTTCTCCTTTTTGTACTGGAGAGAAATGGAATATATAAAAAAAGTAAAATGGTTTGAACAGGACACGAAGTGGAACTGAACAAACCATAGTTGAATTATTTAATATCAATTAAAGAGACTATCTCAATTTTAGTATTAATTAAATGTGATTAATTCACTCTAATTAGGCTGAGTTCTCCATTGTTTCTTGCAAATAAGATACCTTTGCCACTGGCTAAATTAATATTAGCAGCGTCTTTTATATCACCTTTTGCCCATAGGTTTGCTTTTTGATTTGCTAGGTAATTAAACTCTTTGCCATTTGTTCCCAATAACAGAAAACCATAACTGGCATCGTTTCTGGGTGTTTCTACTTCTGAACCGTATAAGTTTCCCAGCAATAAAATATCCCTTTGTTTGTCTTTGTTGTAATCGTCAACTAATATGCTATTAACAGAGGACAGTTGTACACGGTTGGGTAGGGGAGAAAAAGAAAAGTTACCACCTTGATTATATAATATGGATGTTGAAAAATCAGTAGCCTCATAGGATATGCCCTGCTTTAATTTGTCCCCGTATATTTCGTTTATTGTGGCACTTCCAAAATCGTTATAAGTTTTAAACTTTTCTTTTATAAATGGCATTTGTTCAGAAGAACATTGGCGTCCACGAACAGGGTAAACCGTACTGTCTTGTTGGTAACCTAGGACTATATCTTCTTTTTTGTTGTCATCAAAATCATTGATATACATATAAAATGGAGCTTTAAAGCTAGCCTTGTACTTATAGTTAAGTCCTAAATTTCCTGCTATTATGTCCATGTCACCATCGTCGTCTATATCTTCTAAGGTTAAGCTACTCCACCAGCCAATATTTTTATCAAGCCCATAGTCTTTTGTCATATTTTGCAATATTCCTCCTTCATTTACAAAGAGTTCAATAGGCCCCCATTCATTGGCAACCAAAAGGTCTGGGTAGTTATCACCATTGAAATCGTGCCAAGTAGCGGCAGTCACCATAGTGTGATCTATCATTTCTGGGATGCTGGAATTGGTTACATCTGTAAATTTAAGAATCCCATTTGCACTTTGGTTTTCCAATAAATAGCTTTTTGTTAACCTACCGTAACTGCCGGGCAAAACGCGTCCACCAACAAAAAGGTCCAGGTCACCGTCTTGGTCATAATCGGCAACAGCGGCCCTTAACCCGCTATTTACTACATTTGGTAGGGCAGTAGCCGATTTTAAGAACTTTCCCTCTCCATCATTAACATATAACCGATCCAGATAGTATTGATCATTTGGTGTCTTTTCGGAGCCACCACTGATTACGTATAAGTCTAAGTCTCCATCATTATCGGCATCAAAGAATATTGCACCTACATCTTCATGCTTGCTATCTTTGGCAAAAGGACGTGTAGTAGCTCTAAATTTACCTTCAGAATCCTGAAAAAATAATTGACTAGCTTGATCCTTGGCACCACCAATAAAAAAATCGTCCAAGCCATCATTATTAACATCTGCCACAGCCAAAGCAGGGCCAAGTTGTGACATTCTGTGCGGTAGTAGGGTTTCTTCCGAGAAGTCGTTGAAATCGTTCTCTTTATGGCTGAAGTTGATTTTTGAAGCCTTAGTTATATTTGTGAATATTCCTTCACTGCTAGTAGAATAATTGTAAGGGGCAACTTTTTCTTTGTTGTAGGCCAATGTTACAGTTTTGTTGATGGGTACGTCAACAAAAACTTCATAGGTGCTGTTTGGCCATACAACGACTATACTATCAACTTTTTTGTCTTGGCCAATTCCAAAATGTAAATTATGTGCCATGGCCGATTGGAACCCTCTAGTGTAATAATGTTCCAGATATTGATTACCTGATTTGGACCATAGGATAACTCGGGCTCCAAGTGCATCTACATTGTTGGCTGTACCCTGTAGTTTAAGTCCTACATAATTGTTGTTACTGCTATTGTTTCGGTAAATAAAAGATGAGCTGGATGAATTATTCACTACAATATCTAGATCTCCATCATTGTCAAAATCGGCATATGCAGCTCCATTGGAATTGGATAGGGGCTGAAATATATCCTGTTTTATATATTTTAAGTCCGCTCCATTGTTAAGAAAAAAGTAATTCTCCTTTTCTCGTGTTGGCATTTTGCTAAGGAGATCGGCAATATAACTTTCGGTTTGGATTTCCTTGTTCGCGATAACTTCGGCTTGCTTTTTCTTACGATAATTCACAAAATCGTTGTTTCTAAAGTCCCTTTTAATACCATTGGATACGAAGAGGTCCTTTTTTCCGTCGTTGTCCATGTCAAAGAAAAGGGGAGCCCAACTCCAATCTGTACTAGTTACACCCGCAATTGGAGCTATATCAGAGAATTGTGGGTTTCCACTTTCCTTGTTAATACCACTGTTAAGCTGCAGTGCATTATACATATATTGGTTGTGCAACCCTAAATTCACATGTTTATAAAATTTAGCCGGATTCATACCACTCATACTGGTTTTTTGGGTATAATTGTCTTCTGCCATCATATCTACCGTCATGATATCCAATAATCCGTCGTTGTTAATGTCAGCAATGTCATTTCCCATCGAGAAGTTGGATACATGGCCAAAAGCATCTAAAGATACTTCTCTAAAGCTGCCGTTTTTATTATTTATATATAAGTGGTCTTTTTCCGAAAAATCGTTGCCCACATAGACATCAGGCCAACCGTCGTTATTAAGATCACCTACTGATATACCCAAGCCAAATCCTAATAAACTGTTTATAATACCAGCTTCATCGGATACGTTGACATATTTTCCATTGTCGTTTCTAAATAATCTTTCCCCTCTAAATTCAGATTTCTGATGTATTAAATCTTCCATCACGTTTTCATCGTACAATTCAATACCATGATTGATTACAAATAAATCCAGATCACCATCCTTATCATAATCAAAAAAAGTTGCCTGAGTGGTAAAATCAGGGAAGTCCAGTCCGTAATTGTGAGCCTCATTTTTAAAAACTGGTGTACCTTGGGCATTTACCCCTTTGTTTATCAGTAGTTCGTTTCTTCTTTTGTCAGGATCAGATATTTTGCCTGATTTACAATAATAAATATCCATAAGTCCGTCATTATTGATATCCACTACAGTTACCCCTGTTCCGAATCCATATCCACCACCGGCATTAGCAGCCTTGGAGACATTTTGGAATTGCATGTCGCCTTTATTGAGGTATAATTGATTCTCAGACAAACTACTAATGAAATATATATCGGCTAAATCGTCATTGTTAAAGTCTGCTACAGCTACACCTGCACCATTGTAATAGTATTCGTAAAACAGCCCATTCATATAGGTGTTTTCCTTTAGTTCATTTGAAAAGTTGATACCTGTAGTTTCTGACTCTAAAACAGTATACAGTGCTTCATTTCGTGTAGGAAGCTCCTTTACTTCAGATTTTTTGTGTTGACAGGAAGCTAATAAAATACTTAAAATTAATAAGGTCTTTTTCATGGGGTGAATATACAATTTATAGATACAACAAAAACCCATTTAAACTAGACTTAAATGGGTTTGAGATAATAATTTAGCTTATAATAATCCTAACTTATTCGTAGCCTGGGTTCTGATTCAGGTTGGTATTAATATCAATTTCACTTTGTGGAATTGGCATCAAATAATCCCTATCGTTCCAGTTTCTGGTCTCCCAGATAGTCTTGCCAGTTCCAATTAAGTTACCGTCGCTGTCCATATCCATTTTATAAATATTCAACACTTCCGGATCACCTGCAATTCGCCATCTTCGAATATCCCAAAATCGGTGCTCTTCAAAAGCCAACTCTATCCTTCTTTCATGTCTTACTTTTTCACGAAGTTCACTTTGTGAGCCAAGAGATATTAGAGGCATATCGGCTCTTTCTCTTACTTTATTTATGGCGGCTGTGGCCAAATCTAAATCCTGACCAGCTTCTATCAATGCTTCTGCATAATTTAGATAGACTTCTGCCAATCGGATAAATATCCAATGTTGGGTACTTATTTGATTATGGTTACGGTCTTCCTGAATGAATTTTTTCATGGAATAGCCTGTCCTGGTAAAATCACCACTTGTTGCAATTCCTGCATCCCCGCCCGGTCTATGGTTAATGGTAATTCCCTTCCATTGAGCGCCGTCATATAAGATAGAAGCATAGAATCGTGGATCCCTGCCATCATAGGGCTGGCTCATATCATAGCCCGAACCCGGCTCTTCAGGTTTTAATCCCGTATCCTTCATCTCGTATTGGTCTACCAAATTTTGAGTAGGTCCAGTACCTCCCCATCCACTAATGGGACCAGTAGACTTTGGGGTATTAAATAGATTGGCGTAGTGACCCTTGTCTGGATCTTTAAACTGTACGTCAAAAATTACCTCAGGAGTATTGTCATCCAAGAATACATTTTGGTAGTCCGGGTCCAATGTAAAAGCCTCAGTGTCCAGTAAGGCCTTTGAGGCCACTGCAGACTCCTCATATTTTCCTTGGTACAAAAGAATTCGCCCTTTCAACGCGTTGGCAGCAGCCCAGCTACCTCTTGTACTAGATGCGGCATTGCTATTCTCGAAAATACTCGCAGCCATGTCCAATTCAGAAACAATGAAATCTAAGGTTTCTTCTTCAGTGCTGCGAGATAGCAATAAATCTTCATCTTCCAATGATTGAGGTTGAGTAACAATTGGTACGCCTCCATAGGTCCGCAATAAATATGAATAATAGAATCCTCTTAGGTAATGAGCTTCTGCCTTTAGTCTATTTGTTAATCCTTCTGAACCTTCCAATTGGTCATAGTTTTGAATAAAATTGTTTAACCTTCGTATTTGTTCATATGCGTTAGACCATAACCCATTGAATGGTGAATTATCAGAGGTGATGTTGGAAGGATTAAAAATGGTGTTGGAAGAGGGCCATGGGTATGAGTTTTCTGCATCATCCGTGGCGGCGTCCAACATGTACCATCCACGATTAAAACCATGGGGTATGCCAGAATAAACCTTATTTAGAAATACTTCCGCAAAGGCAGGATCCGTAAAGATTACGTCCGAAGATATAGCGGTTTGTGGATCTAATTCTATGGAGTCGTTGGTACAAGAAAATTGTACGGTAACCAATAAAATTAGGATTAGGAATTTATATATATTTTTCATGATCAGATACAATTATAATTGAATATTAAATCCAAGGTTAACTACTTTTTGCTGTGGGTAGAACCATCCTCTTTGTTGAGGATTTTCTGGATCTAATTGTTTGATTTTGGACCAGGTAGCCAAGTTTCTACCATTAAGGTAAACTCTTAGTTTATCCAGACCTAATTTCTGTGTTACCAATTCAGGGAAGTTATAACCTATTTCGATGTTCTTAAAACGGATATAATCTCCAGATTCTAGCCAATATGAAGAGAATCTTTCGTTTACAGCATTATTGGATAAGGACAGCCTTGGGTAGGTAGCATCCGCATTAATAACGTTTCCGTCTGTCCCGATTTGTGCTCTGTCCAAATGGGCATCAAAGACTTTTCCTCCATTGAAAAAAGCAAAAGCTGCTTCATTTGATAAGTACATATCAAAGTTTCCTGCACCTTGAAAAAGAGCTGAAAAATCCCAATTCCTATACGTAAAACCTAGGTTTAATCCGAATGTTATTTCGGGTATATTCCCTTTGCCGATAACTGTTCTATCATCACTATTAACAATACCGTCACCATTGATATCTCTGTATTTAATATCTCCTGGCTGAGGATTCTGTGTTTGGTATACGGCATTGGTATCGCCTGTTTGCGTTTTGGCATTTTCATTTGCCGCATCTATTTCTGCCTGGGTAAGGAATAAACCATCTGCCATGTAGCCAATTCTAGTTCCAGCTTGGATAGGTTTACCAGTACGCTTAATTAAATCGTTCACAGATTCTGACTCCGCAATATCAATAACCTTGTTTTTTGCCAAACCAAAGTTGAAGTTGGCATAGTATTGAACCTCATTAATATTATTGTTGTGGTTTATAACTATTTCTACACCCCTGTTATCTACGATACCTATGTTTTGTAATGGCAATTGTCCGCCAAAAGTATCAGGAACTTCCAAGGCACTGGTAGTTAAAATGTCCGATGTTCGTTTGTAAAACAAATCTGTCTCTATAGAGAAAAGGTTGTTCCACAATCCTAGGTCTATACCGAGGTTATAGGTTTTCGCCTTTTCCCATGTAGTAGAGGGGTCGGGGATACCGTTACTTGATAGGGTTTTTACAACATTGCCGTTGTCTACAAAAGATTCGTTAAATGAATATACTTCGATATACCGGAATGCTCCAATATTGTCACTCCCCAATTCCCCATAAGAGGCTCTTAATTTTAGGTTGTTTATTACATTTGAATCTTTCAGGAAGTTTTCTTCAGAAATTCTCCAAGCAGAAGAGAATGAAGGGAAAAAACCAAATCTTGATTCCTTGCTAAATTTATACGAACCATCATATCTACCGTTAAATTCCAATAAGTACTTATTGTCAAAGCTGTAGGTCAACCTACCTGCATATCCTAAAATAGCTGTTTCATAGGTAGCATTGCTGTTCGTTCTGGTGGATTCATCTCCAGCCACAAAATAATCAATGGAAGTTCCCAAGAAATTGGTTCTTCCCGCACTTAAGATGTTATACTCGGAAGCGGTCCTGGAGTATACCAATTTTCCGCCAAAATCGTGCTTGCCGATAGTTTTGGCGTAGTCTAAGATAGCTTCTGTTGTTAGTTGGTATCCTTGGGCTTGGGACTCGTACAAACTAGCGGTTTCCCCTCTATCGGCTGGAGTGCTTATAGAGAATTCACCTGTGGTTGGGTCATAGGACGTATAGGAAGTAGGAACACTGAAAGATTTTGATCTTCCTACGAAATTATTGCGATCTGTGTTATTTCCTCCAGCTGATCGGTCATATGCAACTTGGGTAAGTAGGCTTAATCCTTCTGCAAAGGGGAAGTCTATTTTCAAAGCTAATTTAGACTGAAAGGCAAAATCCTCAGAATCGTTATACCCCCCATTTTTGATTTTGGGGGTATTGCTAAAAATGCTGTAACCTCCATTGGAGTATTGGTTCACCTCGGTAGGTGGTGTTCGCATAATGTTGGAAAATAAGGTTCCAGTAGCTATCCCGGGACGATTTTTATCTTCTAAATTCCCGCTGAAATCGGCTTGTAAATTTACGTGATCCGTCACGTCTACATCTATATTGGCCCTGAAGTTAAAACGGTCGTAGCTGTTATTGTCATATAGACCATCTTGGTGCAAGTATCCTAAAGAGGTGTAGTACCTAGCCTTATCGTAACTTCCCATAACACTAATATCATGAGATTGCATCATTGAAAAAGAATCAAGGGTTTCATCTATCCAATCCGTGTCAGGGTGGGTGTCCGGACTTGAGCCATCTTTATATTTCTGTAGATCTTCGGCAGAATAAGCAGCTGGCTTTCCATCGTTGATGTTGGCTTCATTGTAAAGAGTAGCATAGTCATATGAACCCAAGAAATTGGGCATTCTTGTGGGTACCTGGATTCCAGTATATGAATTAATGCTCAATTGAGGTTTGGAAGTTCCTCCTCTTTTTGTGGTAACCAACACAACTCCGTTGGCCGCACGCATACCATAGATGGCAGCAGCTGCAGCATCTTTAAGGACACTAATGGTCGCTATGTCATTTGGATTTAAGGAGTTTATACTTCTTGGTATTCCGTCTACCAAAACCAAGGGTGAGTTAGAGTTCAAAGAGCTTAATCCTCTAATGTTTATACTGGCAACATCTGCTCCCGGTTCTCCGGATGATTGAACAGTAACTACCCCGGCCAACCTTCCGGATAAAGCGCTACTAACATTTGAAGTGTTATTTTTAACAAGATCGTCAGACTTAATAGTGGCAATTGATCCCGTTAAATTAACCTTTTTTTGTTTTCCATAACCTACGACCACTACCTCCTCTAGTTGGGCAGCATCCTCTTCTAAGGCGACGGTATAATTATTTTTGACACCAACAACGATTTCTTTGTTTTTGTATCCCAAATAGCTTACTTCCAGTATGTCGTTTGTTGAGGCTTTAATTGTAAAAAGGCCGTCGAAATCCGTTGCGGTACCAGTGGAGGTGCTCTTTAAAACAATACTTGCCCCAGGTATGGGACTATTAGTCACAGCGTCTATCACTGTTCCTGTAATACTCCTTTCCTGTGCTGTTGCAGTGTGAGAGAGAATTAAGGTGAGAAGGAATAATCCTTGTGCAATTAGTTTTTTCATCTATTTTATTTGCATTAATTTTTTTTCTATTTTGTTTGATTTGTTTTTCTACTTTTAGTTTTGATTCATATTTCTCATTTTTAGGGGGGTTATACAGAATTTGATCTATTGTTATAGGTTGATCGGATTGTTTAAACCCATTCCATTTTCACGGAATGGGTTTTTTAAAAAACAACAAACTCAAACAACTCTAATTCATTTTATCTTTTTGGCATGATACTTTACCTTAATAGGTATCCTTCATCCAGTTATAGGGCTTTCTTTTAATCCAATTTCCTCTTGTGAAATCCGGAAAATCCTGGGGTTCCCCATTGTTTTCAATGGATAGTTCGGAAAGTGGTGTAACGGCACTCCAGGCTGCGGCATCATAGGCATCCATAGGAGGTGCAATATTTTCCTTGGCTGATTCTACAAAGGCGTTCATTACAAAAAAATCTATACCGCCATGACCTGCTTCAGTAGCGCCATCTCCGAATTTTTTCCATAAGGGATGATCGTATTTTTTAAACCATTCGTCCATGTCTTCCCATCCATGACCTTTGGTGGTTCCCTCAATATGTATGCGTTGGGTGTGGTAATCAAAGTCGGTAAGACCTTGGGCACCCTGAACCTTAAATCCTAATGAATAGGGATGGGGGTTGTTTACATTATGGGTTATAATAATGGTCTCCCCGTTGGAGGTCTCTATAGTAGAGGTAATAATATCTCCCTGTTTGAATTTTATTTTGGCATTAGGGTGGTTCTCTCCGGCGGTATCCACAATATACTTATGGAGTCCTACTCCTTTGGTAGCATGTGATGTTAAGGACAAAAATCTATTGCCACGGTTAACATCGGCCATAACGGCTACAGGCCCCAAGCCATGTGTAGGATATACATCGGCATTTCTTAAAACGGAATGTTGTGTTCTCCAGGCCGATTCTGAGATTCCTTTTTCACCAAATTCGGCTCCTTTGCCATAGGCTGTTTTTCCGTCGTTGAATTTTACTCCCCTCAGGTCATGCTGGTAACCACATCTAAAATGTAACAGTTCTCCAAAAACATTTTGCTTTACCATATTTAATACGGCCAGCACATCCCGTCTGTAGTTAACGTTTTCCAGTAACATAAGGTGGCTCCCGGTCTCCTCATGGGTATTTACAAGATCCCAACATTCTTCTAAAGTATTGGCGGCCGATACCTCCAGACCTGTATACTTCCCTGCTTTCATGGAATCAACAGCCATTTTGGTGTGCCACAACCAAGGGGTAGCAATGACCACAGCATCTATATCGCTCAAAGCGAGCATGTTTTTATAATCCAGTTCGTTTTTTCCAAATACCTTAGCTTTCTTTTGCCCGGCTTTTTCTATATGTTCCTGGGCAATGCTAATTCTTCTTGGATCTATATCACAGATTGCAGTTATAACAACATCGTCCCTTTTTAGTAGGTTATCCAAATGGTTGGTACCTCTAAGTCCAACACCGATTACCCCGACTCTTAATTTTTGTGATTTCTTGCTGTCAATATTCCCAAAACTAAGATTTGGAAGTAGCGCTAGTCCCGCTCCGCCTATCGCTGATTTTTTGATAAAATTTCTTCTTTCGTTCATATTTATGTGACTAAGTTTTACATGTATAAGTAGTGCGCTACAAATATTAAATGATTGTTAAATTTAAAAGTGTATTTTTTTGACTTAGTAGGGGTAAATTTTAGGAATTTTGCCTTGTTTGTAGAATTTTTCCACCTTTTTGAGGATTATTCCTCCTTTCCAATGCTGTGATTTATGGGTACATTTGTTGCAGAGGAATAAATACGCTTTGCTAGTTCGTTAGATGAACCTATTAAAAGAAAAAAACAATACTTTGAGTTGTAGGCTTGGGTTGCTTATGGCCTTGGTATATTCTTGCTTTTTAACTGCACAGCATCACTCCAATTTTATTCATTTACCTTTTGCATTAAACAATCAGAACATTAAGGTTTCCCATGCGGTACAGGATAGTATGGGCTTTGTTTGGATGTCTCATGGATCTGGGATATCCAAATATGATGGTTACGATTTTACATTTATTCCCAAGGAAGAAATTTTTGAAAATGAAGATCCATCAGACCGGGTAAAAAAGGTATTTAAGGATGGTAGGGGGATGATTTGGACGGTATCGGTAAACGGACAGTTATCATACTTAGGGAAAAACGGCAATTTCTCATCCATAAATAAAAAAATAAAGGATTTTCAAAAAGGGCAAAAGGTTGATATTGTAATCCATGAGGGTAATAAATTATGGTGGGTCAACAAAAAAGGCAGTATTTATTCCTATGAACATGGAAGCTCAAGGTTGGATAGTATTACCAGTATTCCAGATAACGGATCGGGGCAGGGACTGGTAAACTCCATGGTCATCAGAAAATCCGAGCAACTCATAATAAGTACCTACAAGGGGCCCGTATATAGCTATTATTTAAATAATAAACGATTGGTGCAGCTCAATGTGCCCTATGACTATACGCTGGCCGACAATACACAACTGTTATTGGATATTAAAAACAGGCTTTGGATTGGTTCAACTTATATGGGGCACGGTATTAAAGTGTACGACTTTAATAGGGAATCCTTTGTTGAGAACGATATTCTGGAAGAAGAGGTATTGTCACAACTTAACGAGTTGTTCATATCAATGTACTGTGACGCCTATGGAGCTATTTGGTTGGGTACGGACGGCAATGGGTTGTATAAAATAGATGCGGATACTGGAGTGTTACAAATATACAAGCACAACGACCTAAATAAATTTTCCCTTAGCAGCAATACGGTGATAGGGATAAATGAAGATTTAAAACAAAACCTATGGGTGTTAACAAACTATGGGAATATTAATATCCTAAGAAATAGTAATGATAAAATCTATTATCATTCGGGATCTACCAAAGACAAACCTACCCGAGTGTTGTCCTCGTTCAAGGCCAGTGATGGAACACTTTGGATAGGGACCGATGGGGAAGGTATTACAAAGGTCACAACTGAAGGTAATGAAAAGCAGTATTTTAAAAGTTCTGGTGGAAACAAAGGATATTATATACATTCCATAAATGAAGATGATAAGGGCCATATATGGGTAGGGACCTATAGGAATGGCATGTTGGTATACGATAGGGATAGGGACAGGTTTTCCAAGTTACCCATAAAAAACTCCAAGAACAATAGCGTGATGGACGTGCGCTTTGTTTTCAAGGATTCCCAGGATAGGTTGTGGTTGGCAACAGATTTTGGTATTTACATCTATGCCGACAAGAATACCTTGTTGGCCAGATTTTATAACGGTACTGCCGGACTCCGTGGAAGTATTTCGCAGAGTATCGTAGAGGATGCTTCAGGCAATATTTGGGTGAGCTATGATGGCGGTGGGTTATTTCGTTTCAATGAGGACCTTCAGGATATTTCGCGATCCGATTTCACTAGGTTTACACATGCTGAAGAGGATATCATTTCCAATGAAAACTATAATATATGGTCCATGGCTACAGACGGTACCAAGGCTTTATGGTTGGTCTTGGTAAACGGGAGCTTAGTGAAATTTGATTTAAAGGAACAAGAGTTTAGGGAAATAGAAATCAAAGGCGCCTATGATAGGCCAAACTTTAGGTCGGTTATAGCAGAAAATAGCGACAATTTATGGTTGGGTTCGGCCCATGGTATTTGGCACTATAACCTCAAAGATTCCATTGTAAAGGTTTTTAGGGTCAGGGACGGACTCCAGGACAATTTTTATATGCAACGTAGTGCCCATAAGGGGGCGGATGGTTATTATTACTTTGGGGGGCTTAATGGGGTGAATTATTTTAAGCCCAATCAAATACAAAAAGAAGTTTCGCAAGCAAGCTTGGTGGTTGAGGATCTTACCATATTGAACCAGCCCGCCATGGCGGTCATTCCCCATCAAATTCAAAATGGGGTGGAAAGGTTAAAGCACGTAAAACTCGAACCGGATCAATCTTCATTTTCCTTTCGTTTTTTGGCCATAGACAATGTACTATTTTCCAATTACCACTACGCATACCGACTTAAAGGTTTTAATGATAATTGGATTTTTTCAGAAAAGGAACGTATTGCCACCTATACCAACATACCGCCAGGAAATTATGTTTTTGAGGTTAAAGCAGGATCTGGCAATGGTGAATGGGATATTGATAAAAAATCCGTGAACATTCAAATTTTACAACCTTTTTGGCAAACATCAACGGCCAAATTTATATATGCACTATTGTTCTTTGGCTTATTATATGCAGCTGTAGTTTGGATTAGATTTAGGAATAGGATTATAGCAGAGGAACTGCAGCGCGACCATGAAAGGGAGCTTTATGCCCTTAAAATGGATTTCTTTGCCAAAATGTCCCATGAGATCCAAACCCCATTGACACTTATTTTGATTCCCTTGGAAAATATGTTGCAAGGGGCTTTAAAAAGCGGAAATGTACTGCTACAACAACGTTTAAAATTGATCGCCAACAATGCTGAGAGATTATCGCGAATTGTTTTTGAACTTACTTCACTAAGGGATAAGGAATTGGAAAGGCTGGTATTGCACCCCTCAGAAAATAATATCGTTGAAGATTTAAGGGAAATCTCCAGTTCGTTTCAGGAGCAAGCTACCTTTAAAGGAATTCACTTTAGATGTACATATCCTACTGAGGACTTGAAAGTGTGGTATGATAAGGAAAAGTTGGAACATATCTTTTTTAACCTCTTGTCCAATGCCTTCAAATTTACCCCTAAGGGAGGTTCAATTAGTTTGGATGTAGTGAAAGAGGACTGGGACAATAAGGTGAAAATTTCCGTAACAGATTCTGGCCTGGGTATCCCCGATGAGGAGTTGGACAATATTTTTCAACTGTTTTACCAGGCCGATTCCGGAAAGCAAAAAGAAGGTACAGGGATTGGTTTGGCACTCACCAAGGAGCTTGTTGATTTACATAATGGGCAAATTGATGTAAAATCCGACCCCTCAAAGGGTAGTTGCTTTACGGTAACCCTACCCATGGAAGTGAATAAGGTTAAAGAGGTAGAGCCCGGTATAACCTCCGAAGTTCCTAAGATAGAGAATGTTGAAGAGGATAATGCTGAGTTATCTCAGGCTATTCAAAGGACAGAGCAGCAGGAACTAAGCAAGACCATCTTGGTGGTGGAAGATAATTATGAATTGCAAATTTCACTACGGGATATTTTTTCGGACTATTACAATGTGCTACTGGCGGAAAATGGGGAAGAAGGATACGCTCTGGCACTGGAACATAATCCAGATTTGGTTATAAGTGATATAATGATGCCCAAATTGGATGGCATTGAAATGAGCACCATGCTTCAAAAAAATGAACACACTACCCATATCCCCATCATTCTGCTCACGGCTAAGAAAACATCCAAGGATAAGATAATGGGATTGCGCACGGGAGCGGTAGAGTATATTAATAAGCCGTTTAATATTAGCGAACTGGTCCTAAAGGTGAATAATATTATTACGAGAAGTGATCGAGTTATTTTGAAATATAAAAACGATTTGATCAGTACGCCAAAGGTGGGACCAAATAGGTCACAGGATGAAATATTTTTGGAGAACCTTGTAGAGCTAATAGAAAATAGGATGTCCGATTCCGACTTTAAATTGGAAGATCTTTCACTTGAATTGAATATGAGCTATTCTGCTATTTATAGAAAATTTCACGCTTTGACCGGTAAGAAAATAGTGGACTTTGTTAGAACGATGCGACTTAAAAAAGCGGCCATTTTGATTGCCGATTGTAATTATTCCATATCCGAGGCCGCGTTTATGGTAGGGTTTAATGATCCGAAATATTTTTCAAAATGTTTCAAAAAAGAATTTGGGAAAAGCCCTAGAAAGTTAAAAGACAAAACGGATAGACTAATAATATCTGATAGGTAATCATATAAAGGAGGCAACCGTGCCAATTATTAAAAATTAATCAATATTACATACAAGAAATGAAACGCACTAACTTAGGTAATGATCATGGCCTTACATGGAAAAAAGTAAAGAAAAATAGAATCCCACTTAGCACTAGTTTATTTGCCTTAATCTTACTTCTTGTTTTCTCCTGCAACACTTTGTCCAAACAGGATAGTGCTAAGGACCAACCCGAGACAACAGAATCGTATACAGTATCTATACCTCCTGGAGGGAATAGTTGGGTGGTTAATGATATGGAAGAGAATCACAGCGTAATTTCTGAAGATGGAATTCGGAATTGGAAAAACGGAAGTAGTGTAATAAGAACTTATTTTAAAACAGCAACCAGTGGTAAGATACATGTAGCTCTAAACCTAAAGGTATTGGAGGGCAGCTCTAAACTTAAAGTATCCCTAAATGGGAAGTCCAAAGTGATAAAGGTGTCCAATACGGAAAACCAAACTGTGGAAGTGGGGTCATTTGAGATAGCCCAACCGGGCTATCATTATATAGCACTACAGGGGTTGGAAAAAACAGGGGTGAGCTTTGCAGAGATAGACGAAATACTCTTGGGCGGTACAGCAACAGATGGGGACATTACTTTTGTGAAAGAGGATTTTTATTGGGGAAGAAGGGGGCCTTCTGTTCATTTGTCCTATTCCACCCCTGCCGATACGGATGTATTGTGGTTTTATAATGAGATTACGGTACCTGAAAATGAGGATGTTGTGGGGTCTTACTATATGGCGAATGGTTTTGGCGAAGGTTATTTTGGTATGCAGGTAAATTCGGAATCCGAAAGAAGGGTACTCTTTTCCGTATGGAGTCCGTTTGAGACCCAAGATCCCAAAAGTATTCCGGAAGAATTTAGAATTATAATGTTGGGCAAAGGAGAAGGGGTTACAACCGGTGAATTTGGTAATGAAGGCTCAGGAGGACAAAGTTATAAAGTCTTTAACTGGAAAGCGGGCAATACCTATAAATTTCTTTTAAAAGGGGAGCCTTCCGTAAATAATTCCACCGATTATACGGCATACTTCTATGCTCCTGAAACGGGAAAATGGAATTTGATTGCCAGTTTTAGAAGACCTCATACCAGTAGCTATCTAACCAGACCACATTCTTTTTTGGAGAATTTTAGAACAGAAGTGGGGCATATTTCGAGGATGGGGGAATATACCAATCAATGGATAATGGACACAAAAGGACAATGGCATGAACTAACCAATGCCAAATTTACAGCAGATGCCACGGCAAGAAAAGGCTCTAGGGTAGATTATGCCGGCGGTGCCATAGGAAACAAATTTTTTATGAAAAACTGTGGTTTTTTCAATGAAAAAACCACTATGGATACCTATCACGAAAGAACAGCCAATGGAGTGGCACCAAAAATAGATTTTAGCCTGTTGGAGAAACCAAAAAAATAGAAATAAATCTAGCTTGGTCATAGGTTGCCCAGGACGACTTAAAAGCAATGTTAAAAGTAAATAGAGATCAGTAATCAGTAAACCAATCAATGAAATGAAAAAATTATTAGTTTTTAGTTTATTGCCATTTGTATTATTGTCCTGTAAAGAGGATAGTAAGAAAGAGGCTCTTTTGGAAAAATCGCGAAAGCCCAATATCATCTACATCTTAACGGATGATCTTGGATATGCCGAAGTGGGAGCCTATGGACAGGAAAAAATAGAGACCCCAAATATAGATGCCCTTGCAAAGGAAGGGATGTTGTTTACCCAACATTACACCAGTGCCCCGGTTTGTGCACCAGCACGTTATATGTTGCTCACCGGGACGCATTCCGGACATGCCCATATTAGAGGAAATGAGGAATGGGGAGAACGTGGAGAAGTTTGGAATTACAAGGCAATGGCCAAAGATTCTGTATTGGAGGGACAACGCCCCATGCCGGACAGTACCATTACCATAGCCAAAAAACTCAAAGAAGTAGGTTATCGTACGGCCATGTTTGGGAAATGGGGATTGGGAGCCCCACATACCAACTCTATACCTACAACTATGGGATTTGATTTCTTTTTTGGATATAATTGCCAGCGCCAAGCCCACACCTATTATCCGCTACATTTGTACAAAAATGAAAAAAGGGTTCATTTGAATAATGATACCATTGCCCCCAATACTAAATTGGCAAAGGGTGCAGATATTAATAAATCGGAAAGTTATGCTCCCTTCACTTTAAATGATTATGCTCCAGATCTAATGTTCAAGGAATTAACTGGCTTTGTGGATAGAAATAAAGAGAATCCGTTTTTTGTTTATTGGGCTACTCCAATTCCGCATGCAGCCATCCAAGCGCCACAGAAATGGGTAGATTATTATATAGAGAAGTTTGGAGATGAAGAACCTTATTTAGGAAACAGAGGCTATTTTCCCCACAAAAACCCTAGAGCGGGTTATGCTGCCATGGTTTCCTATCTTGATGAGAATATTGGAAAATTGGTAAGAAAGTTGAAGGAGGACGGACTTTATGATAATACCCTAATTATATTTACCTCTGACAATGGTCCCACTTTTAATGGAGGGACGGACTCCCCTTGGTTTGATAGTGCCAAACCTTTTAAGAGCGAGTACGGACATGGAAAGGGATATGTTTATGAAGGTGGTATCAGGGTGCCTATGATAGCTAGCTGGCCAAAAGAGATTAGCGCTGGTACTAAAACAGACCATATTTCAGTACATTACGATGTTATGGCCACCCTGGCCGATGTTGCGGGCTATAAGGCTCCCAGCTATACAGATGGGATAAGCTTTTTGCCCACCCTCTTATCCAAAGAAGAGCAAATACAGCACGATTTCCTGTACTGGGAATTTCCAGAATATGGAGGGCAGCTTGCCATACGTATGGGTGATTGGAAAGTGGTTAAAAGAAATTTAAAAAATAAGAAAGAGGAGGCTACCTTAGAGCTATATAATCTAAAGACAGACCAACGCGAAACAAATAATGTCGCAGATGAACATCCCGAGATTATAGAAAAGGCGAACAGCATTCTGAAAAGGGAGCACACCGAACCTAGTATTGAAAAATTTAGGATTCCGGCCTTGAGCCAAGGACTGTAAGCAGTACATAATACACTAAATTCATGGTACTTGGGGCAGGATATTTTCTGCCCCAAATGTTTATAACAAGAATAGTTTTATGCTAATAAACCAATTAAAAATAAAAGGTATAGGAATATTAACGCCTGTTTTTTTACTTTGGGCCATTTGTGCAGAAGGGCAGAAAGTGGGGATTGTTCCCCAACCGTCAAAAGTTAATTTAAAAAAAGGGCAGTTCATTATCAACCAGGGTACATCTATTGTTACCGATGGCCCCAACACCGAAAATGCAAATTATCTTCAGGAATTGTTGAAAGTCGACTTTCAGAAAGAATTGCAAATCAAAAATAAAGGTAAAAAAGGAATCGTTCTAGAACTTGACGCAACATTGACCAAGACGTTAGGGGAAGAGGGATATACTATGGAGGTGGATAAAAAAAGTGTACATATTGTGGCCGCTACCTCGGCGGGTGTATTTTATGGTATACAATCTTTACGACAGCTAGTTATTTCAGGAAGGGAAGTAGGGAAGTCAGCTATTAAGGTGCAGGCCATGAAAATTGAAGACAAACCACGTTTTGGATGGCGGGCTTTTATGTTGGATGAAGCCCGTTATTTTAAAGGTATGTCAGAGGTGAAAAAACTGTTGGATGAGATGGCCCTTTTAAAAATGAATGTATTTCATTGGCATTTGACCGATGACCAAGGGTGGCGATTGGAAATAAAACAATACCCAGGGCTCACCCAAATTGGTTCTAAGAGAAGCAATTCCCAAATTGGTGGTTGGGATAGCTCGGAACGATCCAATGCCCCGCATTCCGGATATTATACACAAGAAGATATACGGGAGATCATTGCCTTTGCCTCAGAGCGGCATATAACCATAGTCCCCGAAATAGAGATGCCCGGACATGCCTCAGCTGCCATTGCTGCTTATCCATGGTTGGGTACTGTAGGTGACCTTAAAGAGGTACCAACAGTCTTTGGGAAGTTACCGGACTCTTTTAATGTCTCCGATCCGAAGGTACATGTGTTTCTTAAAAATGTGTTATTGGAGGTTATGGATTTGTTTCCGGCCAATACTATTCATATTGGTGGTGATGAAGTGAAATTTGATGCTTGGAAATCTTCCAATGAAATTCAGGATTTTATGAAGGAAAAGAATCTGGAATCACCAGGAGATTTACATGTTTATTTCACGAATAGTATAGCACAGTATTTAAACGAGAACGGACACAGAATGATGGGGTGGAATGAAATTCTGGGTGAAAACGTACACGAATGGCAGGATGCCGGCGATTTGGAGGTAAAACAGGACCTTGCCAAAAATTCATTGGTCCATTTCTGGAAAGGGGATTTGGAATTGGTATCCAAGGCGGTCAAGGAAGGGTATGATATTGTAAATTCGTATCATGAATACACCTATCTGGACTATTCCTATGATTATATAGCGCTGGAAAAAGCCTACGATTTTGATCCAATTCCCAAGGGTTTGGAAGAACAGTATCACCAGAAGGTTTTGGGTAGTGGTTGCCAAATGTGGGGTGAGTGGATTCCAACTCCCAATGATATGGACAGAATGGTGTTTCCAAGACTGGCAGCCTATGCAGAGGTGGGCTGGACAAATAAAGAACGTAAGGATTATAAGGTTTTTAGAGCTAATTTAAAACCCCTTTTAGAACGTTGGAATGAGCAGGGCATAACATTGCCGGAGAAGTTTGAAAAAATTAATTTTACTGAAAAATAAAAGGGAAAGAGAGTATGAGGATTTATAAGGCTATTGCAATAGCGAGTATTTGTATTAATGTATCCACTGCACAAGAAGAAATCACCACTTCCGAACTAAAAGATCATATTACATTTCTTACTTCGGATCAAAATTCAGGAAGGTATCCAGGTGGAAAAATAAATAAAAGAGTAGTGTCCTATATTAGAAAGGATTTTAAAAATGCTGGTATACTTCCATATGCAAAATCCTATAAACAGACTTTCAAGGCAAAGTTAAGGGTAAAAAAAGGGGACGAGCCCAAAAAAGCCGTTAAAACATGGAATGTCATAGGCGTAATTGAAGGAAGTGATCCCCTGTTAAAGGATGAATTTGTGGTACTTGGGGCCCATTATGATCATTTGGGTATGGGGGGTGGACCTTCATCAAAATCAGATAAAATCCAAATTCACCACGGGGCCGATGATAATGCTAGCGGTACTTCGGCATTGCTGGAAATAGGGGAGAAGCTGGTGGCCCATAAATCAGAATTAAAAAGGAGTGTTTTGCTGGTAGCTTTTGGAGCAGAGGAACAAGGACTTTTGGGTAGTAAGTATTTTACGGAACATCCTGTTGTACCCCTTTCCAAGATAAAATTGATGATCAATATGGATATGGTGGGCAGGTTAAACCAGGCCAACCAAGTGTATATGGGCGGGGCCGGAACTTTTCCGGGAGGAGTGGAACTGATGAAGGAATTAGCCCCCCCATTGGGGTTGTCACCCGTGGTACACGCCGGTTCAGTGGGTGGATCCGATCATGTTTCCTTTTATAAAAAGAAGATATCGGTAATGGGTATTCATACAGGGGGACATCCTCAGTATCATACCCCCGAGGATACGGTTGAACTGATTAATTTTGAGGGGCAAAAGAAAGTATGCAATTATATTTTTAATGCTATCATGAAAGTGGCTGGAACACCATATCCTATGGAGTTCATTTACCAAGATTAAAGATGGGGTGACATTATTCAATTTTAAATGTAACTTTGTTTTTTAAAATAAATTATATTCTATGCAATACGTTAAAATTTTAGGGGTCTTTCTTATGATTGGAGTTATGGTCCAATGCAAGGAGGGGAAGAAACCAACTGGTGATAGTAAAGACAGTACTCCTATATCGGAGGCTGGAAAAGCCCCAAATAAGGATGTGGCGGTTCTGGTTGAAAAACCTGAAAATATTGAAGCACCGGATGGAATGGTTTGGATTCCGGGAGGTGAATTTACCCAAGGAGCCGTACCCCAGGATAAAATGGCAATGGACCATGAAAAGCCTGCCCACAAGGTGAAAATTGACGGGTTTTTTATGGATGCCACAGAGGTAACCAATGCTGAATTTGCCAAGTTTGTGGAAGAAACAGGTTACATTACCGTGGCCGAGCGCGCAATTGATTGGGAAGAAATGAAATCACAAGTGCCTGAAGGTACTCCAAAACCTCACGATTCTATTTTACAACCTGGCTCGTTAACTTTTAAGAAAGCAAAAAGTACCGTGCCGAACCTTTACGATTTTTCACAATGGTGGAGTTGGACCATTGGTGCCAATTGGAAACATCCCAACGGACCTGATAGTTCCATAGAGGGCAAGGAGAACGAGCCCGTGGTACAGGTGGCTTATGAGGATGCCCTTGCGTATTGTGAATGGGCAGGAAGAAGATTGCCTACTGAAGCGGAATGGGAAAGGGCGGCCCGTGGAAATAAGGCCGAAAGTATCTATTTCTGGGGAGATGATGAATCCGTATTGTCACAAATGGGCAATACCTGGGAAGGAGAATTTCCGGTAATCAATAGCAAGGCCGATGGTTTTGAATCTAGAGCCGAAGTAAAATCATATCCTCCAAATGATTTTGGACTTTATGATATGGCCGGAAATGTTTGGGAATGGACCAGTGATTGGTACAACATAAATTACTACAAGGAATTGGACGCCCAAAATAGCGTAGCGGTCAATCCGCCCGGTGCCAGCTCTCCTTATAACCCCAATATGCCCTATGCCAAGGAAAAGGTAATGAGGGGCGGTTCGTTTTTATGTAACGCTTCTTATTGTGCTAGCTATAGGATTTCTTCAAGAATGGCCAGTAGCTTGGATTCTGCTCTGGAACACCTAGGTTTTAGAACAGTTGCTACCGTAGATATGCTGCAAGGCAATTAAAAGTATAATATATTGATGACACCTATTTCCAATTTGGGGATAGGTGTTTTTTTGTTTTATAAACGTAAATTTTACGCTTATAAATTAATGTTATATATTTGTCGTGTAAAAACAGCAAATATAAATGGCTTTTCCAGATAACTTTACCCCTGATTTGGTTGTAGATTCTCCAGGAAGAATTAATCTAATAGGGGAGCATACCGATTACAACCTAGGCTACGTATTGCCAACGGCCATAGAGAAGAAAATCACCTTTAAATTTAAAAAGAACAACTCCAATAAACAATGCAACTTTTATAGTTTAGGCTTTAATAAGGGGTTTGCAGTTCAGTTGGATAAAATAGCTCCCAGTGCAGTAGAGTGGGAGAATTATATTTTAGGGGTTCTAAACGAAATTTTAAAAAGGACTGATAAATTAAGGGGCTTTGATTGTACCATAGAGAGTAAGTTACCTATGGGCTCTGGTTTAAGTTCTTCGGCTGCCTTGGAATGTGGGCTGGCTTTTGGACTCAACCGCCTTTTTGGACTTTCTCTGTCCAATATGGATATTGTTAAACTATCCCAAAGGGCAGAGCACACGTATGTAGGTACTCAGTGCGGGATCATGGATCAATTTGCATCCGTTATGAGTAGGCAAGGACACGTTATATTGTTAGATTGCCAATCATTGGAGCATCAACAAATACCTATACAAATTGCTCCCTATAAGATGATAATGCTGAATACTAAGGTATCCCATAATTTGGCAAGTAGTGAATACAATACAAGGAAGAGAGAATGTGAAGCAGGGGTACAAATAATTAAAGAACGCTATCCAGAGGTTAATTCTTTACGTGATGTTGATACTGCAATGATCCAAGAATATGAAGGGAATATGGATCCTACCATATACAGTAGGTGTTCATTTATTGTGACAGAGAATCAAAGGGTATTGGAAGCTAAGGAGGCCATACAGGAAAACGATCTGAAGCGTTTCGGGGAATTGTTATACCAGGCTCATGAGGGCATTAGCAAAGATTATGAGGTAAGTTGTCCCGAATCTGATTTCTTGGTAGACTTTACCAAAAAATATGAGATGGTATTGGGGGCAAGGCAAACCGGCGGTGGCTTTGGAGGCTGTACACTCAACATTGTTCATAAGGACCAAGCGGACCAATTTATAAAGGAGGCTTCGGCAGCATATAAAGAGGCTTTTAATATAGATTTGGAGGCATTTGAGGTAAAGCCCAGTGCCGGTACAACTATACGTTAATGAGGGGGATTAGGCTATTGGACAGAAATACAATGGAGTTTTCCCTTAGTTGATAAGTTGTTATAAAAGTCTATTTGGTCAATCCCAATAAATACCAAAACTTAAAAGAAATGGAACCTAGTAATTTCAACAGCAACCCCCATAGAAGGTTAAATATTCTTACCGGTGAATGGATTTTAGTTTCACCACATAGAAATAAGAGGCCGTGGCAGGGAAAGACAGAGAAAAGCGCAGAGACCAATCTGCCTAGTTATGACCCTTCATGCTACCTTTGCCCTACCAATAAAAGAATGGGAGGTGGCATTAATCCTGCGTATAAAAAGCCATTTTCCTTTGTTAACGATTTTTCCGCACTATTGCAGGATGTAGGGAACGAATCTTATGAGAACGGCCTACTATATGCTGAATCAGAATCTGGGATCTGTAAGGTTGTTTGTTTTTCCCCAGATCACTCCCTGACCCTACCATTGATGACTGTAGAGGCCATTACCGATGTAATATCGCTTTGGCAGCAAGAATATGCAGAATTGGGAAGTAAAGAAGGTATCAACCATGTTCAAATTTTTGAAAATAAGGGTGCCATAATGGGGTGTAGCAATCCGCATCCCCATGGTCAGATATGGGCACAACACAAAATTCCATTAGAAGTTGAAAAAAAAATAAGACAGCTAAAGAACTATTGGGACAAGCACAACAAAAGTATACTGCAAGACTATTTGGGGCAAGAATTGGAGTTGGATAAACGGATTGTTCTGGAAAATGAGTATTTCGTAGCCCTTGTCCCTTACTGGGCGGTGTGGCCATATGAGACAATGATCTTGCCCAAAAGAAAAATTGCTCACATTGGTTTGCTTACAGAACCTGAAAAGAAAGCGTACGCAGAAATATTAAAAGACTTGACCATTAAATACGATAATATTTTTAAAACTTCGTTTCCGTACTCAGCTGGAATTCATCAGGCGCCAACAGATGGTAAAGAACACCCGGAATGGCATTTTCATATGTCGTTTTATCCTCCCTTACTGCGTTCGGCAACAGTCAAGAAATTTATGGTAGGGTATGAAATGTTTGCCAACCCACAAAGGGATATAACAGCCGAACAGGCTGCAGAGACCCTAAAGGCTTTGCCTAAAAAACATTATACACTTTTTTGATACGGAGAAGTATCAAGAAATAGACTTGTAATGCCATTATTGGCTTTGTGAAACCTGTGTTTTGGACGATCTTTATGGGATGTGAGCGAATAGCCAATTCGGCGTAGTTCCTTTTTTGCACAATCTAGGGTAAATGGATTATTGTAGTCCAGGGATATGGTTTTGTTTATAATATCAATATCCAAAATACGTAAATCACAAATCCGACTTAGATTTCTGGTGATAATATTTTTGCCTTCTTCGGTATTGAGTTGCTTAAGTTTAAAAGATGTAATCATGGAAATTAGGAGTTAGTTAAACATGGTAAAATTATATAACCACGCTCCTAGGTAAAATGATATAGATCAGTTTGGAACCATTTTAAGAAAAAACAAAGTGAATTAGGGGTATAGGGTGTCCCATGTATGAACCACTTAGACCAAATATTTGTAAAGCGTGTTGTTTTAAAATGGAAATGCCCCTAATTTTCGTGATGATATTTTGTGGACTATACTTGTAGGTAGAAGTTATGGCCAATTAAAAATCCTAGTTGATCCATATCTTACTCGTACAGGTCGAGCTTGTTTTTTAAATAAATAATTTCAGCCTGCATTTTCTCTATCCTTTTTAAGAGTTGGGTTATTACTTCAATCCCCTCCAAGTTGATGTCCAATTCTGAATAAAGTCGAACTATTTTTTCCGCCTTGGGCAATTGTTTAAGGGGGAGATAGTATGAGTTCTCCTTTAGTACAATATCTACCAGCCCATTGTCATATAGTTGAAGTATAAAATGGGTCTCTATATCGTGACTCGTACAGAAGTCGGTTATCAATACATATTCCTGTTCCATGAGATGGGTTTTGTGCTTTCGTTTTTCAAAATTTGCATTCAATTTTAATTGGTAGCTATTATTTGTTTTTTCTAAGAGCTGCCAATTCTTTGATAAGGGTTTTTTCTTTTTCGGTTAGGTTTTTTGGCGTAACTATATTATAGGTAATATATAGATCTCCAAAAGCATTGTTTTTTTTATATACGGGAAAGCCTTTGCCTTTCAATTTTACTTGGCTTCCGTTCTGGGTCTCCGGCTTTACCTTAAGTTTTACTTGGCCGTCAAAGGTGTTTACGGTAATTTCCCCACCTAACAGGGCTTTATATAGTTCTAGGTTCACAGTAGTATAAAGATTGTTGCCATCCCGTTTAAACTGGGTGTCGTTTATGATAGAAAATGTAATATATAGGTCACCATTGGGACCACCCTGATGCCCGGGACCTCCATGACCACTGATTTTTATGGTTTGCCCATTTTCTATTCCTGCAGGGACGGTAATCCGTATGTTTTTTCCATTTACTGTCAGGGTTTGTTTATGCGTGGTATAGACATCCCTAAGATGTAGTTTTAGTTCAGCGTTGAAGTCCTGACCTCTAAAGCGCGTGGTTCGTTGTCTGGAAAAATCGGCGGTTGCCCCACCAAACATGGATTCAAAGAAATCTGAAAAATCATGGGCACCATAATTTTGGGAATAACCTTTCCTTCGGCTTTGGCCATATGCCGACTGTTGGGAGGACCTGGCTTTTTCAAATTCTTCCGCATGTTGCCAATCCTTACCGTATTTGTCATATTTTTTGCGCTTTTCCGGATCGCTCAATACCTCATTGGCTTCATTTATTTCCTGAAATCTTTTCTCGGCTTCCTTATCATTTGGGTTAACGTCTGGATGGTATTTACGGGCCAATTTACGATAGGCCTTTTTTATATCATTTGGCTTGGCATCCTTGTTTAGTCCCAATATTTTATAATAGTCTATAAATTTCACTTGTGATGTATTAATTTTAAATGATTTGGGAGTTAATAAGTAGAGGTATACAGCTGTAGATCCAAATCTTATTCCACTCCAACCCCTTATTAATAGTTATTCTGAGCAAATCAAAATTATTAAAAACCAACCTTCATCCAACTGATTAAAATCATATATCGCACCGTATTTTTAAATTAAATTTAGTAGTGTATTTAAGAGTAACATGCAGGACGCAATATTCATTGATTGGGTATGAAACTGTATCCTAATGGCGTAGGCCCTTTGTTTCCCTTCTTTATACTACACCATAGCAGTAAGGCATTTAGGAGTTTAGTTTAACTCCTTTAATAGACCAATAAGAACATCATATCAATTAATCTGTTTAAGAATAAATTGTTGTACAACCTACTGTTATTGACTAACACATAAATATAAAAAAAAAGGATATATGAAGAATATATTGATACCTACCGATTTTTCCGATAATGCGTTTAAGGCCATCGTTTATGCTATTAATCTTTATAATGGTGAAGCGTGTACCATACATTTATTGCACACCTATACACCGGCTATCTATCAATCCGAATATTTGTTACATAGTCCAGGGCAGTTGGGGTTGGGGGATATCTATAGGACGGAATCTGAAACCAAGTTGGATGAGTTAAAAGAGAAGCTTATTACAAATTATGAAAATCCCAATCATCAATTTGTCACACATAGTGCATTCAGTATTCTTATGGAGGCCATTGATGAACTAGTTGAAAGCAAGGGAATAGATCTTATAGTCATGGGCACACAAGGTGCAACCGGTGCCAAAGAAATATTTTTGGGTAGTAGTACTGTCCATACCATTAAAAGAGCAAAGTGCCCTGTTTTGGCCGTGCCGTTTAATTTTGAATATGAAAAACCAGGAAAAATATTATTTCCCACGGATTATGAAATAGACTATAAATCATTACTAATAAAAGAGCTGCTATATATTGCCAAGATACATAAATCCACTATAGATATAATGCATGTTCGTTCCAATTACGAATTGGATAAGGAACGAAAAAAAAATAAAAGCAAATTGGACGACTTATTGCAGGGTACCGATCATCATTTTCATGAACTACCTGATCAGGGTATAATAGAAGCAATCAATTCTTTTCGGCCAAAGCAAAATTCAAATTTGTTGGCTATGGTGAAGAATAAGCACAGTTTTTTGGAAAATTTATTTTTAAAGCCGGTCATTAATCAAATAGGTTTTCATACCACCATACCGTTTTTGGTCTTGCCCTACCACTTACTGGAATAGCGTTTAGGATAGGTCAGGGAGAAACTGTCCCATTCCATCAGAGAAATATACGTAGTTATTAATATCTATTACAATGGCAGCTAAATTTAATGAAGAAGATCAAAGTAGGAAGGTAGCCGTGCTCTATAGAGAGACGCAAAAATGGAAATCTGACCTGAATTTTTTGGAGGTAGAGGCAAATTTTATACAACAACTTCTAAACTCCTATGTGTTTGTACCCAATACCCCCAATTTATTTGAAAGACTACAGAGCTTTTTGGAAAGGACAGAAATTTGTGTAAAGCATAAGGAAGAGGTTGGGGCCATGATTACGAAGCATGAAAAAGTTCTTGGTGGTATGTTGGAATGCAGGGATGAGACCTGCGATTTTTCATACTACAGATTACATGAAAACATTAGGGAAACAGTACTAAAATGCATGCATACTTTTAGGATTCTAAAATCTGAAGTATTTAACTATGCCGGTAATATTCTTAAAAACAGAAAGGAAGAATAATAGAATACAATAATGTAGAACAATGCAATATAAAATGTTAGGGTAGGGGATGGTATAATAGGCTATACAAGTACCTTATGTACTATACCAACGGAAAATAAAAACAAGCAGTTTTCCGTCTCTACTGGAGAAATGTTATCTGTATACCGGACTAGACCGTTCTTAAAGTATAACTTCTATAGTTTTAGCAACTACTTTTATAATAACTTTTTATAACTTTTGGTGTTAGGTTTTTAGTGAAAATCCTACTTTTGTTTTATAACAAGAAATGAAGATTTTGATTATGGCAGAAAAAGTAGAACGTTTAAAGACGTTGATCATTGGTTCGGGTCCGGCAGGATATACTGCGGCTATCTATGCAGCTAGGGCCGATTTAAAACCGGTTTTATATACAGGAATGGAGCCCGGAGGGCAGTTGACCACAACTACCGAAGTAGATAATTTTCCAGGTTACCCTGAAGGAGTAGATGGTCCTACTATGATGGTGCAATTACAAAAACAAGCCGAAAGGTTTGGTACAGAGGTAAGAATCGGCATGGTTACCAAGGTAGATTTTAGTGATGAAGTGGGTGGTATCCATAAATTGACCATAGATGACAATAAGATTATTGAAGCAGAAACAGTAATTATTTCTACTGGGGCAACCGCCAAGTATCTAGGTTTGCCCAGCGAGCAAAAATTAAGGGGAGGTGGAGTTTCTGCCTGTGCAGTTTGTGACGGTTTCTTTTATAAAGGTCAGGATGTGGCCATTGTTGGTGCTGGGGATACCGCTGCGGAAGAGGCTTCTTACTTGGCCAATATCTGTAAAAAGGTAACCATGTTGGTAAGGAAGGATTATATGCGTGCATCAAAAGCTATGCAGCATAGGGTAAACAGCTTGGAGAATATTGAAATTCGCTATAATACCGAAGTAGATACGGTATTGGGTGATCAGGTTGTAGAGGGACTTAGAATGGTGAACAATGTTACGGGAGAAAAAGAGGACATAGCCATAACGGGATTGTTCATAGCCATTGGCCACAAACCTAATACGGAAATATTTAAGGATCAACTGGAAATGGATGATACCGGATATATCATTACAAAAGGTAAATCTACCAAGACCAGTAAGCCTGGGGTGTTTGCCAGTGGTGATGTACAGGATAAAGAATATAGGCAGGCCGTAACGGCAGCGGGTACGGGTTGTATGGCAGCCCTTGATGCTGAACGCTATTTGGCTACTATAGAGTCACCAGAAGAGGTTTCTTCCTAATCTATTAGACACTTATAATACTATAAATGCCCACTGCGCAATTCTGCTCAAGTGGGCATTGTTTTTTATAGCAGCATAATTAAAAGGAATATTAGGTTATTAATTGAGACGCTTATAGTTCTCAGAATTTATGCGGTTACCTTCCTCGTCTACAAATATTTGGCTGTATTTATCGCCTTCAAGTTGTAGTTCCATATGCCATTCCATGTTTTCATTGGCTATTTTTCGCATAGAAGCAGACATATATTCCAATTTTTCGGTCAAGGTACTATCTGTCGCGATGTAAGAACCATACCCAAACCACTCTACAGAGTCTGTGGGGACATACCTGGTCCACATAACCTTACCGTCATAGTACATTTTAATTTGGCGGTAACCATCGGTAGCTGGCAAGGTTTGTACCACCTCATTGCCATCATAATTATTAAAACTTACAAGTTCCCAAGTACCTTCCAAAGTCTTAGGCTCTTGTTTTTCGGGGGATGTTAATTGTGTTGCGGATACTAAAAATAACATCAGGAAGATTATACCAAGTAATTTTTTCATAGTAGTTTCATTTAAAATATTAGATACTAATAAGTTACAATATTTTTAGAAATTTAACACAAAAAATAAAATTTATGTTAAAAAAAAATTCTGTCAGGAATTTTATGATGCTCGTAGCCAACAATTATTTAAATCTAGGATAGTGTAATGTTTCTGTGATAAGAATGCTAAAAAGAAGCTATTATTTTACTTAAATCACATTTATGCTGTTGATTGTTTGATTTTTTTGATTTTTTTAAGACTTTAGCCGGGACTAATTAAATAAACTAATATGATACAAAAACTATTATTGTTGTGTATTCTCATGCTTTCTTGGCATGGATTTGCCCAAAATGTCACTGGTAACGTAAAAGATGAAAGTGGGGCTCCACTTCCGGGAGTTACGGTTTTGATTGTTGGTACCAATACGGGTACTACTACGGACTTTGATGGTAATTTTACTATTGCCGCCGAACAAGGTGACGTATTGCGATTTTCTTATTTAGGGATGAAAACGCAAGATGTTTCGGTAACATCAGCTACCGAATTAAGTGTTGTGCTAATTGAGGATGCCAGTGCTTTGGACGAAGTGGTGGTTACCGCTTTTGGTGTTGAAAAAAAGCAAAAATCCCTTGGTTATTCTGTAACTCAGGTAAATGCCGCCGATCTGGACCTGGCAGGACAGTCCAATCCTATGGAGAGTTTGCAGGGTAGGGTTGCCGGGGTTCAAATAAATAGAACTTCAGGGACTTCCGGTGGTGGAGTGGATATCTTAATTAGGGGTATTACTTCCGTAAATCCAGGTAGGAGCAACCAGCCTTTGATTGTTGTGGACGGGATTGCCTTGAACAACGACACTTTTGCTGGGGAGGTAAGACCTAGTTCAGGGTCCAATTCGCCAAATAGTTCTGAGCAGTTTGCCTTTTCCAATAGGGCAGGGGACATAAATCCTGAAGATATTGAAAGTTTTAATGTGTTGAAAGGAGCTGCCGCAACAGCACTGTATGGGGTGAGAGCTTCCAATGGTGCTATTATCATTACTACTAAAAAAGGAAAAAAAGGAAAGGCCAAGATTAATTTAACGGCTTCTACCACCTTTAGGGAAATAAGAACAACTCCTTCATTGCAAACTACCTATAGGGAAGGTTTCAGTGGAGCGCCCAGGACACTCTACGATCCAGATTCCCCTACAGGTTTTAATAGGGTTCAAAATGCAACCTCCTTTTATAGTTGGGGACCTAAGTATTCAGAAGATTCCTATACCTTGACTGATGGTACGGTTGTTGACTTGTCCAATGATCAATTTTACAGTCCCTATGATATATTTAGGACCGGCTTTAATTCCCAGGTGAATCTGAGCATAAGTGGGGCTAGTGATAAATTGGATTATTTCTTTTCCCTTGGTAAGGACAACGAAAATGGTGTATTGCCAAACACAGATTATGCAAAAAATAATTTAAGGTTAAAAGCGGGATATAAGATTTCTGATGATTTAACCCTTAATACATCTATTTCGTATTCCAATTCTGGAGGACGAAGAGCTAACGGTGGGGATAAATCGGTAATGAGTGCCTTGTCCTACTATTCGGGTACCTTTCCCATCAATGATTATATGAATGCCGATGGTACCGAAAGGGATTACTCTTTTGGAATTATTGATAATCCAAGATATTTAATGGAGACCAGTAGTTTGGTAGACGATGTAAATAGATGGATTGCCAATGCCACTATAAATTGGAACCCCAAGGAATGGGTGAATCTTACCTATTCTGCTCAAATTGATAATTATTCAGATCAAAGAAATAGATATGTTGGTCCTGATTTGGACGGTGGTTCCCAGGTTGGTGGTTTTGTGTTAAACCAAAATATCAATTTTACAGGTTTGGAATCCAATCTTTTAGTGGCTTTTACCAAAGATTGGACCGATGATTTTACAACAGATCTTACATTGGGACATCAGATTTCCGATACCAAAAGGGATTATGCCCAAGCAAGGGGAGAGGGGCTAAATGTACCAGGCATCAATGAAATTGGAAATACGATTAATTACTTTTTGGATAATAGTGTAACGCAATTGCGTAATGTGGGGGCTTTTGGAGAATTGAAGTTGGGCTATAAGGACAAATTGTTTTTAACCGTTACCGGTAGGAACGACTGGCTGTCCACCTTGCCAAAGGAAAATAGATCCTTCTTCTACCCATCGGCAAGTTTAGCTTATGATGTTTCCGATTTGTTTGGAGACAATGATGTGTTCACATTTGGAAAGCTTAGGGCTTCATGGGCAGAGGTAGGTAAAGGTCCTGGATTTGGAGATGTTGGACAATATTTTGTGGTTGATGGCGATTTCCCATTTGGAGGAGCAGGAGGATATAGAAGAAGTACCTTATTGGGAGATTTGGACATAGTGCCAGAGCGTAACCAATCGACTGAATTTGGTGCCGACCTTAGATTTATAAATGATAGGATAAGATTGGATTATGCCTACTATAAGACACGAGTGAAAGATCAAATTTTCACAGTAGGAACGGCGTATTCTTCTGGGCTTTCCGGAATAACTAGGAATGCAGGGGATTATGAGGTTTTTGGACATGAGCTCTTGGTAAGTGCAGATATTATTAGAGGCAATGATTTTAGGTGGGAATTAATTTTAAACTGGTCTACCAGTGAAGGGAAAGTACTTGAAATTCCGGAGGATATTGAAGCCATTATTTTTGCAGATTCTGGGTTTGCAGGAATTACTTCAGAAATTAGAGCCGGAGATAAAATGGGCACACTTTATGGTTATAAGTGGCGCTATGAAGATGGTCAGCGTTATTTGGATGCTGAGGGATATCCAGAAATTGTATTAGATGAAAGGGTAAAGGTTGGTAATGCCTTTCCCGATTTTATATCCTCCTTAGGCAGTAATTTTAAATGGAAAGGATTAGGTTTAAATTTCTTACTGGAATATAAGGAAGGTGGTGATCTTTACGATTCTGGACTTAGAAACGCTGTTCGTAACGGTAATCGCTTATCAACTTTGGTCAGGGATGAGGAGGTAGTATTGTCCGGTGTTATGGATGATGGAAGCGGAGGCTATACCGCTAATACTACCCCAGCTTTAATTGATCAGAATTACTATAGAAATTCCAGTGTGTACAACAGGGCATCCGAAATATTGGTACAGGATGCTTCTTGGGTTAAACTCCGTAACATTAGTATAACCTATGATTTGAGCAGTCAATTTATTAAGGACCTGCATATGGAGAAAGTGAGTTTTTCCGCAAGTGCTGGAAACATACTTTTATGGACTCCGTTTGATGGATTTGATCCGGAAGGGAACCAATATAGTGCTGGTAGTAATGTATACGGTTTCACAGGACTTAGTGTTCCTTTGAGCCAAAGCTACTCTTTGGGTCTAAATATTTCATTCTAAAAATGATAAACATGATAAACAATATTATAAAAACTGGAATTCTATCACTGCTATTGGTTGCACAGGTTTCTTGCAGTGATGACTATTTTGATGTAAATACTCCTTCCAATACAGCAACCTTGGAGGAATTAAGGATGCAGGATTTAATGGCACCGGTTATTCATAGCACAATGGAAGGGCAACGTTCTGCCGAATTGGCTTTTGGAAACTATGTGCAGAATTTCGTTTCTACCGGAGGAGGTGCTGCAGGACAGACTTCTGCGAGTGGATTGTGGAGTCAAGTATACCTTTATATATTGCCTAATATCAAGGCTATTAAAACCAAGGCTATAGAAACCAATGCCACACATATTGGTGCTATATCGGATATTCTTATTGCTATAAATCTTGGGATTGCTACTGATACTTGGGACAATATTCCTTATTCTGATGCTACTGACGGTCCCGATAACAATTTCCCGACCTTTGATACCCAAGAGCAAATTTATACAGAAATATTTTCTTTGTTGGATGCTGCTATTGCTGCCTTGGAAGGACCAGATGACTCTGGCTTTAGTTTAGGGAGTTCCGACCTCATTTATGGTGGGGATACTGAGCAATGGTTGAGGGCGGCCTACACTATTAAGGCAAGATATCAATTACACTTGGTAAACAAAGGTGTTGTTGCGCCCAACGAAGTGTTGTCTTCCATAGCCAATGGGTTTACCTCCAATGATGATAATTTTGAAATGGCATATAACGAGAAGAACATAAACCCATGGTATTCAGCAGAAATATTGGCCAGGTCTACAGGTAACCTTAGTAATGATATTGCCAGTCAATTGGTGAGTTCCATGAACGGGGATTACTATCCTTTTGAAAGTCCTGCCCTAACTATAGATCCAAGATTACCTTTGTTCGCAGAAATTGGGGACGATACGGAATGGAAGGGATTTGTAAGTGGAGGGGCCGGTATAGCTCCTGATGGCAGTGATGCCAATACGCGATTTAAAACCGATGGATATTATACCAGCATAGATTCCCCCTTATTGCTTATAAGCTATGCTGAGGCCAAATTTATTGAGGCTGAGGCTGCATTTTTGGCCAATGGCGGAAACACAAGCAGTACAGGTTCTAGCACAGAGGCATATAATGCTTATTTGGAAGGTATCCAGGCCAGTATGGAAATGTATGATGTGGATGGATCCGATTACTTGGCCGATGGAGCCATTGCCGTTGGTGAAGGACAATTGATGTTACACCATATCATGAAGGAAAAATACATTCATAACTTTTTAAATCCAGAGACTTTTGTGGATTACAGAAGATATGATTTTTCCGATGAAGTATTCACCGGGCTTCAAATAAGGTTAGAAGAGGCAAGTGATGACAGTGAATTCTTTGGTCAATGGTTTAGAAGGGCTATTTACCCCTCAACAGAATTAAATAGAAATGAGGCAAATGTAGTAGCAAATCAACAAACCCCAGTAACAGGAGTTTGGTGGGATAACTAACAATTATCCAAGTATAGAAAAAACGGCCATCCTTTAAAGGTGGCCGTTTTTTTTATAGTAGTTACTGATAAGGTTGCACAATAAATAAATATCCTCTTTTCTATGATGGGCGCTGAGCACAATTCTACTCATGATCGGCGATTCTTCGCTTGGATATCTAAAATTGGTCACCAATACCTTGTGTTGTTCAAGGTAACGACTTAGGCTTTCATCCTGAAAACTAAAGGCTGGGTGTTCCGCAAGGGATATAAACTTGTCTATGGGTTTTATGCAAGCTCTAAAAAATTCAATGTTTTCTTTTAATACTTTTCTTTTCTTGCCAAACAGTTTAAGGCCATCTGTAATACAGGCCATGGCTGCGGGTGCTGCTGGACTGGCCCCACCAAAAAAAGCTGTGTTGGATAATTGTTCCACACGTTTTTTTGTTCCCATAATAGCACCGCCCTGAATCGCAAAACCTTTTCCCAGCGAACAACAAACAATGAGCTCTTTGGGGTTTAATGTCTGGACCGTTTTAAAAACACCTCCACCTTGGTCTCCCACAAGACCTATGCCATGGGAATCGTCTACCACTAGAACAATTTTTTGCAAGGGCAATATCTTTAAGCCCTCAAAATTGGGATAATTGGATCCGGAAAAATCAATGGCATCCATAAACACAACTGCGGTGGTCTCTTTATCTTTTTTTAACTGTTCCCTAAGGGCAATGTTTAAAGCGGAAAAGGAGGCATAGGGCTTATTTTGGGTGTCAGATTCCGTTGGGGTATAGAGGGCAGAGTGGGTATTGGGGGCATAGAAGGGGATATTGTTACCCGTTCCCAATGATTGCCTAACCAACTGCGCTGCCAAATAACCAGAAGAGAGGGTGATACAGGATTCGCTCCCTACCAGATTGGAAAGGAGCTGCTCCACTTCTTCATATATGGATAAACGGATATTGGATTTTCTGGAAGCTCCGTAATGGGTACCATATTTTCTTATGTTGGCTATATAGATGTCCTGAAAGGCCGGATCTTCCTGTAACCCTAGGTAAGAGGTACCACCGAAATACAAGTATTTTATTTGGTTGATCTCTATTTCCCTCCCTGGAAAGCCGTCTATTTGGTAGGTCATTATCGTAAGCTTACACCACTTCCTCCCTGAGAAGGAAAAATTACTTTACCGTCATCTTTTATAATAACTCCATCTGCAATGTCTTCTTTAAGTAACATGGCGCCATCCATATCTACGTAGTCCAATTGGGGAATTAACTGGGCAATGGCAGAGATACCAACGGTAGATTCGGTCATACAGCCAACCATTACTTTGAGCCCCATTTCCTTTGCTTTCGCAATCATACGTCGGGCAGGGGTGAGTCCGCCACATTTGGTTAGTTTTATATTGACCCCTGTAAAATGAAGACCACATTTTTCAACATCAGACTCCACAATACAGCTCTCATCAGCAACAATAGGCAGTACACTTTTATGTATTACCTTTTCCATACCCTTCCAGTCATCTGCTTTTAAAGGTTGCTCAATAAATTCTACTCCCAATTCCTTTAAATAGGGAGCATTTAAGATGGTTTCTTCCGCAGTCCATGCACAGTTGGCATCTACCCTAAATATGGCATCGGTATGTTTGCGCAATTCCCTGACAATTTCCACGTCCTGTTGGGTCCCAAGTTTTATCTTATAGATTGGCCACGGCATTTCCTTCATTTTTGCCACCATTTTATCAACTGTGTCCAGACCTATGGTATAATTGGTTACTGGGTAGCTACTGTTGTCGGTTTGCCAAATTTCGTATAATGGTTTTCCCAATAGCTTTCCATACAGATCATTGGCGGCCAGATCCAAAGCACAGATAGCAAAATTGCTAAGATTCTTGGAAACTAGGAAGGCGTGAAAGGCCTCTGGCTCTTTAAAATTATAGTTCTCAATTTCCTCTCGAACATTTTCAATTTCGGCCTGCATGGTACTGAAAGTAATTTTATAGTAAGGATTGGAGGTGGCCTCTCCATAGCCTGTTTTACCATTGTGTTTCAGAGCTACGATCATTGAGTCCTGAAAATCGTGGGACTCCCTAGATATACTAAAGGTATGTTTTAGAGGGAGTACATATTTTTTGATCGTTATTTCCATAAATATAAATTAAGGAACGAATATAAAGAAAGAAGGTTGAATGAAAAATCAAAACCCCATTGAAATAACAATGGGATTTTGATAGTGGTTAACATCTCTTGGAAAAAGAAATATAGTAGGTAAATTAAAGCTGCTTTACTTTTCCTGAACTGGATTTTTTTTGCTCTACTTTAGCATCGCCCTTATATCTTATATCCCCTCCACTACTGGCTTCCGCAATAAGGGATTGGGATACATTTAGGGTTATATCTGCACCACTACTGGCATTTGCGCGACAAACAACAGCACTTAAATCCTCTGCTTTTATGTTAGAACCACTACTTGCACTGCTCACCATGTTTTGGGCGGCTCCAGCAACAGTAATTTTGGCCCCACTGCTCGTATCAATATTAAGCTGATCAACCAAAAGTTCCTTTATCTGTAGCTTGGATCCACTGGTTGCACTTAAATCCAAACGCTCGGTCTTTATATCGGTATTGGTCGTCATATGTGCACCACTGGTTGTTATCAGGCTTGTAATAATAGGTAAGCTTACATAGACCTTTTTGCTGGCCCGACCAATACTTTCAATAGAGTGAATATGCAATACGCTATTCTTAATATCGGTAGCAATCAAGTCAATAACATTTTCATCGGCCTCCACCAATATTTCCAATTCGCTTCCTTGGGTGATATACACGCTAATGCCTTCTGAAGCACTAACGCTTGTAAAGTTGGAAGTCACTTTTCTATGTTCTTCTTCAACAACTCCATTTCCCCTTTTTCCGTTCCCAATATTGATATCGAATCCGCATGAAGAAAATAAAATTGCCAAGATAAGTGTAATGGTAATTCTTGCTAGTGTTGTCATGATAGTTGTTCGTTTTTGCCCATATAGTTTTCCAGTGGGGGGTAGGTACTTTGGGTGCGATTGATTAATGTGTTCAAAAATATTAAATGTGATGAGTAGATAATAGGATATGTTGCTGAACTGTAAATGATTATGGTTGTATTGTATCTATTTCACTTCGAGTTGAATTAGCTTCATTGGTCTTAATTTCAACTCCCTGCTCATTGATCTTTAGTTTAAAATTGTCCCCGTCTCCTTTAATGTCGATATCCACTCCGTCTTCATTGATGATAATTTTTCCCTTACCTTCCTGAGTCGTATTCTCCTTATTGTCCTCTGTACAATCCAGACATTTAAGTTCTCCATCTTCACCCATAACCCAAGTCTTATCCCTAATGGCACAGGGGCCCATATTCTGATCGTTGCTGGCCCTGTATGTCCAACAGTTCCCAATCGATTTTTCAAATAGAATCCTTGTATCTTTTGGGAGGTAAAGGTATACTCTTACTTCTTGGTCCCTATATTTATTGGCCTTTGGGGTAGTAAGATAATCGTCCAATATTATGGTATTACCCTCAATGGTGTAGCCATAGTTGATATTAGCGGCTGTTTCAGTTGCATTTTTAAAAGAGCTGCCATTCGCGTTTTTACGAATTTCTATACGGGGAATTGAATCTCTTGAAACCCGCAGGTTAATACGTACATCCTCGGATATTAAAACCTCTTCACCGTTTTCAGTATAATCCAGTACAATACCGCTTAAGCCAAACTTATTACTATTGCTGTCCTTATCGGACGAGCTTAGACTTATGCTTACAGGCTGGGAATTCTGAATAAGGACAAACTCTTTCTCTGTGGAGACATTGCCAGTATAGGCATGCTCTGCCGCTTGTCGTATACCAAATACCACCAATAAAATTATGGATATCAACCACAGGCCCAATAGGGTAAACTTGGCAATGTTCCCGATAGATTTTAAGTTGTTGACCAGTATTTTAAGACCAAGGTACATTAGAAAGAAAAACGGGATTCCCATTGCAAAAAAAACCAATAAGGATACCAACCATACCGGGGTGTTGGCACTATTAATAAGATCATAGAAATCTATTCCGGGAATGTGGAAAATATCCAGGATGCCAACCGTGAAAAGGCCAATGAAGAGGCCCACAATTCCGGTGGCACCTATAACGATAAGGATTATTCCAATAAATTTTCCAATTATTTTAAAGAAGAACATAATGATGTCTGCCAAGGCATTGAAAAAGCTTTTACTACCATCCTTAACTTTATTGCCTACTTTTTCATAGTCTACACTTTTTACCTTTTCGGCCACATCATCAAAACCTTCCTTAACTTTTTTTTCAATATTACTGATATTGACGGCTTCCCCACGCATATCCAATTTTTGGACGGTGGTCACCGCTTCGGGAATCAAAATCCATAATAGACCGTAAATGAATACAAAACCTCCCCAACTAAAAATAGTCAACAGTACCCACAATAAACGTATCCATAGGGCGTCTATCCCAAAATAGTGACCCAAGCCGGCAGAGACACCACCAATATATTTGTTTTCAATATCCCTGTATAGTTTTCTAACCCTTTTGCTTTTATGGGTAGAAATGGGTTCATCCTCAAAAATATCCTCGTCTACCATGTAGTCTTCGGGTTGGCCCATTATGGCAATGACCTGGTCTACTTCCTTTTCTGTAATAACCTGTCTTTCATTTTCCATTTTTTCATGGAACAATTCTGCTATCCTGGCCTCTATATCAGCTATAATCTCATCACTGCCACTGGTATTGGCAAACGAACGTTTAATAGCCTCCAAATACCGTTGTAATTTGGTGTAGGCCACTTCATCTATATGAAAAAATAGATTGGCAAGATTTATATTGATTGTCTTATTCATTTTTAGCTTTTTTTATTTTTGGTAACCAGATTTGTGGCGTTTCTTAATTCATCCCAGGTAGTATCCAATTCCTTTAGGAACAATTTACCGGTCTCGGTTAATTTATAGTATTTCCTTGGGGGACCTGAAGTGGATTCTTCCCAACGGTAGTTGAGCAATCCTGCATTTTTAAGTCGTGTTAATAAAGGGTATATAGTGCCCTCTACCACTAGCATTTTAGCGTTCTTGAGGGTGTCCAGTATTTCGGAGGTATACTTATCCTCCCCATCCAAAATAGAAAGAATGCAGTATTCCAATACACCCTTGCGCATTTGTGCTTTTGTATTTTCAATATTCATAGTTCCATGATTATAATAATTTGACTGTCCGTTTTTTTGATGTTTGCATTTGTTGCATTTCGATTTTTTGATTGATTTGATGAATAAACTCTGTAATTAGTGTGATGAGTACTAATTTTAATTACTTAATAAATGGTATGCTTATAGGGTATTTAAATTCTTGGCCTTCACCAGTCTTAATTGTTGCCAAAATAGTATAGACTATGTTTACAATAAATAGCCCAGACTGTATTAGGGCAGCAATACCCAAAGGCCATATTACCCTTCCAAACCCTATGTTTTTAAAATCCAAATTTAAATTAAGGCCATTGTATTCGTTGAGATTTAATAGGTTTATAGAACTATGATAAAATAGTTCCGGAATAAATCCCAGGACAAAGGGCAATGTAAAAACACCAATTAGAAGGGAGTATAATAATAGACTTATTTGAAAATTTAAGGCTCGTTTACCATTCAGATCTACGAATGGGTTATTTTTTTTGTTAGCAGTCCAAAAAACTAAAGGCAGAATTAAATTCCCAAAGGGTATGAAATACTTTGAAAAGGTGGAGGCATGGATTAGAGCCGATAGGTTTCTTTCGTGTTTACTAAGTGCTGGTGTCATGAGTCTATAGATAATAGGTGCTTTTTGCTACGCTGGTGTTCTTAAAAACATTAGGACTAGGTTCTGTATTATTACTATATAGTCCATTTGTACAATTGGGACTCCTCCTTTTTACTTTAAATAGGGTATACATAATAACTTACAATGCAAATATATATCTAAAAGATGGTACTATGCAAAACATAGTACTATAATTTAACATTATATTAACATTCAGATTGTTCGTGTATTTTGCATATTTTTGAATTATAAACCAGAACGTTATGGTCTTAAACCCTAGAAAAATTAATACTTTCTGCTTCTTTAAACTTCCTGCTGCATGGTGGACAGGCGTACGTGTGCAATATATGGATGAAAGTAAGGCAGTAGTTACGGTGAAGCACAGATGGGTAAATCAAAATCCCTTTAAATCCCTTTTCTGGGCGGTTCAGGGAATGGCTGCAGAACTCGCTACCGCTGCCATGGTCATGAACGGAATTAAGGAAAGTGGTAAGAATATTTCTATGTTGGTGGCCAACAATAATGCCAATTTTTCTAAAAAGGCCACTGGTTTAATCACTTTTAGTTGTTTGGATGGTCATCTTGTAGAAGAAGCCATAACCAATACCATTGCAACAGGGGAGGGGCAAACCTTATGGATGAAATCGGTAGGGGTAAACCAAGAAGGGGTGGTTGTATCTACCTTTAATTTTGAATGGACCCTAAAACTTCGGGATTAATGTATCAACGTACAAATGTAGCACTGTATTCATGTATCAATGTGCCGCTTTTCTATTGTAGTCATGATTTCATGCGCTGGTGGTACAATGAGATAAGTTTGAGACTTGACAAGCTCTGCCCTATTGAAAATTAATGCATGCTTCTTTAGGAGAAGGAGTTAGTTAAAATATGCTATACGTGGCAGGATTTGCATTAAGAATTTTGCCTTGTACCGTGTAACATAAAAGTATTTTAAACGACCTATATGGCGTTAATAAATTTTTAAACAATAAAGTTACAATGAACGCACAAGAAATAGACTATCAAATTTTTGGGGAGGAAATGCAATATGTAGAAATAGAACTGGACCCACAAGAGGCTGTTGTAGCGGAAGCTGGCAGTTTTATGATGATGGATTCGGATATTAAAATGGATACTATTTTTGGTGATGGTTCCAATCAGGATACCGGGGTATTGGGCAAGTTATTTTCTGCGGGGAAACGATTGTTGACGGGAGAAAGTCTTTTTATGACTGCTTTTCTAAACATTGGTCATGGTAAAAAACAGGTTAGTTTTGCATCACCTTACCCAGGAAAGATCATACCCATTGATCTCAGTGAATTTCAGGGAAAATTTATTTGCCAAAAAGATGCTTTTTTGTGTGCGGCCAAGGGGGTTTCGGTTGGAATTGAATTTTCCAAAAGATTGGGACGTGGATTATTTGGTGGCGAGGGATTTATTATGCAAAAATTGGAAGGCGACGGTATGGCTTTTGTTCATGCAGGTGGCACAACAGCCAAGAAAGTATTGGCCCCTGGGGAGACCTTAAGGGTAGACACTGGCTGTATTATAGGTTTTACCCAGAATGTTGATTACGATATTGAATTTGTAGGAGGTATTAAAAATACCATCTTTGGAGGAGAAGGCCTGTTCTATGCCACCTTACGGGGACCTGGAACGGTCTATATACAATCTTTGCCCTTTAGTAGACTGGCGGGTAGGGTATTGGCATCCATTCCACGGGGCGGAAAAGATAAGGGAGAAGGTAGTCTCTTAGGTGGTCTGGGAAATATTCTTGACGGAGATAACCGATTTTAATAATACTTTGTTTTTCCCTTTTAATTTTTTTAGATATTACTTAGCGGATGAATTTTAAAGATCTTTTTGATTTTCTTACCCAACTCAACCAGAATAACTCCAAGGAATGGATGGATCAAAACCGAAAATGGTACAAGACGCTGCGGCTGGACTTTATTGATTGGTTAAATGAGTTGGATCTGACATTGGCAGAGGTAGACGAGAACTATTATAGTACCCCCGGGAATAAGGGAATTAACCGTATAAATAATAATCTTATGTTCCATCCAAACAAACCGGTATATAAGGATCATTTTGGTGCGGGCCTGGATAAAGCTCCCAATACTGGGGATTTTTATATTGAAATTGGGTTGGGGCAGTCCATGTTGGCAGGCGGATTTTGGAGGCCAGATTCCAAGACCCTCCGCAGTATTCGCGAGGCAATTGATTATGACGGAGAGGAACTTAAAAGAATTTTGAACAAAAAATCGTTCAAAGATACTTTTGGTAATTTGGTGGTTGATGATTCCCTAATAAGGGCCCCTAAAGGTTTTTCGCAAGGTCATCCCCATCTAGATCTGCTACGGAACAAAACCTTTGCAGTGATGCATCCTCTTGCTAAAGCGGATATTTTACAGAATAATTTTAAGGATAATGTAATAGCTGTATATCAGGAAATGTTACCCTTTAGAAGATATCTGAATAGGGCAGTTACAGTCTAAAAACTGATGTTTATGTTTCCTTAAAATTAAAAGGTTGAAAATTATTTTTCACCAAGGGAGGGAGATACATAATTCAACAACCATTTTCTCCTATGCAAAATAGTTTGGGTTTGTTTTATCCTTGTTCCGCTATAGTAAAGAGTGGAACTAGAATCCTTAAATTTGTACTATTAAATTATAAATACGTGAAGAACGGCCAAGTAAGAAATATAAAAAAGGAACTGCTGTCGGATAATTGGTATACCCTTCAAAAGATTACTTTTGAATATCAACGTGAGGATGGTAAATGGGAATCGCAGTCTCGCGAGGCCTATGACAGGGGTAATGGTGCTGCTATATTATTGTACAATGCCAAGAAGGGAACGGTAATCCTAACCAGACAATTTAGAATGCCCACTTACATCAACGGCAACCCAAGTGGTATGATGATAGAAGTATGTGCCGGCCTTTTGGATGGAGACCATCCGGAGGATTGTATTAGAAAGGAGGCAGAAGAAGAAACAGGCTATAAATTGGATAAGGTAGAAAAGGTATTTGAGTCCTATATGTCGCCCGGTTCGGTGACCGAAATCCTTCACTTTTTCATTGGGTGTTACGAGGAAAGGATGAAGGTGGGCGAAGGGGGAGGGGCCGATGAAGAGACCGAAAATATTGAAGTATTGGAGCTAAATTTTCAAACAGCTTTGGATATGATAGCCAAAGGGGATATTAAGGATGCCAAAACCATTATGTTGCTGCAATATGCCAAAATAAATGCCTTGTTTTCTAAGTAGTGAAACAACCAATAAATGATGGAATCAACCAATAAAATAGCCTTCGGGGGTGGATGCCACTGGTGTACCGAGGCGGTATTCCAATCTATAAAAGGGGTTGTAAGGGTGGAGCAGGGATTTGTAGCTTCTACAGACAAGGCATCCTACTTTTCCGAAGCGGTTGTTGTGCATTACCAGAACCATAAGGTAACACTGGAAGATTTGATTTTGATCCACCTCCATAGCCATAGGGCTACTTCGGCTCATTCAATGAGACGTAAATACCGTTCCGCCATATATGTATACAATCAGAGAGATAAAGAAATAAGTACAAAAGCCTTGGAAAACTACCAAGGAGAATTTAATAATAAATTGGTAACACAAGTCTTACCGTTTGTTGCATTCAAACCTTCGGAAGCACAATTTCAGAACTATTATTATTCCAACCCCAAGAAGCCTTTTTGTGAGGCTTATATATCACCTAAGCTGCAGTTGCTAGTTCATAAATTTGAAGCTTTGGTAGATAAGGAAAAGCTTTAGTTTAATAATTATCCCTGACCATTTCCAGAAAAGTTTGCATATGTTGTTTTACCTCCTCATTACTTATTCTAAAATGATTGTTCATAAAGCTAAAAATCAATGTCTTGCCCGACTTGGTCAACAGGTACCCGCTGAGGCAGTAGTTATTGCCCAAGGATCCCGTTTTGGCATAGATATAAGGTTTTTCGGTTCCTTTAAATCCGTTTTTTAGGGTACCCGTTTGACCACCAATTGGGAAAAGATTAAACAATCTTTCCCTAGGTACTTCTTCGTACATCCTATTTAGTACATACACAAAAGTTTCCGGGGTGAATAAATTATAGCGTGAAAGTCCGGAACCATCTACCCAACGTGGTGGTTGCTTTAAATCATATAAATAATTTTCCAAAATATATTCCCGGGCCCTGCCACTATTTAAAGTATCTGAGAGGGTGGAAGAAGCCAATATCAATAATTGCTCTGCCAAAAAATTATCGCTTTCGTACATCATCCTTTTGTATAGGGAATCAGATGGTACACTGTACAATAATTTTTTTTCCATTTTCGGCATGTGCTGGGTAAGACTCACTTTTTTTTGCAATGCTTTTTCCAAAAGATTCCTGATAAGGGTGCTATCCAGGATAAACGGACTCTCTAGGGTGTCTTTTCGTTCTGTATTAAAATAAAAGGTGTTGTTGTATTGTTCCCTATTTACAGTATAGGGTATGGGAACCACCTTTTCTTTAAATAATGGGGGACTTATTACGAGCTGTTCCCGCTCTTCCGATTTAAAAATTGATACTACATTACCATAAATGGGAAAACCGCTTCTTTCCGGACTAAAATAAAGGTGGTAATCTTCCCAAGCCCAACCTGGTCCAAACCTTTTTTCCTTAAAATTGTTCAAATGAAGGGAAATATTGGGGTAATCTTTGGCAAATTTTAAAACGGTACTATCCCTAAAATAGGGATGTAAAAGGCTAGGATCCCCTGTTCCTTCCATAAATAAAGTGTCATTTCTAACGAGATATTTAAGGGCTGGGATATTTTTCGGTAAGGTTTTTAGGGATGAGTATAAGGTAATTATCTTGGTATTACTGGCAGGGGTAAAATATTTATTGGAGTTAACATGGTAAACGGTGTCCTTGTTTTGTGGATCATATATCATAATACCCTGAAAATAATCATTGGTTGTCCCGGAATGCAGCTGTTTGTGTAACGTTTTTTGTAAATGTTTGTTCTTTATGCTGCTACAGTTTATAAAACTCAGTATAATCCCAAGAATTATTAGACTGTGTATTAGCGTTTTAAGGGTACTGGAAACTATAGGAAAGACTGCGTTCATCGACTTTAACATCCTTTTATCTATTATTTAACGGATAATCGACAATAATATATACCTTTTATTGGTTATCTTAGTCCAAGCAACCTAAAAATATTTTGAAATATGGCAAGAGCTATGTTAGAGTACACCAAAACCGTACTGCAAAAGGTTAGTTTTGATACAAAGTTATTTTGCAAGGAACTAGAAAAAGCAGTAACAAGACTATTACCATTCGAAATAGAAGAATTAAAACTCTGGTTACAACAGTTTATTTTTGACAAGCCAGAATTAAAACAAAGTTTACTTTACCTTAAAGCATAATTATAGATAAGCCGCCTTTTAAAAGGTGGCTTTTTATATATTTATGTTTTTTTTATTGGGGTAGGAACTATGTTTTTGATAATTGTTATACTTAAAAAGCAACCATTTTGCTAATTTGAATCGTATATAGAGGTATAATAATTACTACAAATAATGAAATATTTAACCTACGCGTTTGTCTTTTTCTTCTTTGGCTGTGGAAAGGATGATGAAACCTTACCGGCTGTTGACAATAACCTTCATGGAAAATGGCAGTTGGAAGCAACCAAGATTAGCCCAGGTGGTATTGTTGAGGACTGGACCTTGGTAAGCAATGGTGCCATTATTGAATTTAGGAGCAACGGATCTTACTCGGATACAGCGAAGGCATGCGGAGGCAGTGTTAATGGTATATACAGTACCGATGAAGGCATCCTATCTTTGAGGTATGTTTGTAACGGAAATTCTATGGAAGCCAATTTCCGTATGAATTTTTCCGATGACCGACTCATCCTTGCCAATGTAGGGTGCATTGAAGAGTGCTCCTATAGATACCGAAAATTAGAATAACCTTTACTTATTTAGAGGACTAATAATCTTTACATCCTGAAAGGCTATAGCCCCTCTAACTACCCCTGCTATTACATCGTGAAGGGCTTCCGTAATTTGGATTTTAAGCTCGCTCTTATGGTGTATAAGGCTTACTTCTCTGGCGGGGGACGGTTTCTTAAAAAACTTTAAGTTTTGTTTCTTCTTTTCATCCAATTCCAATGTATTCAAGAAAGGAAGAAGGGTCATGCCCAAGCCCTCATTGGATAGGTTGATCAGCGTTTCAAAACTACCACTCTGCAATTGAAAATGTTCTTCTGAATACTCTTTTGAAGCGTTGCATAAATTTATGACCCCCTCCCTAAAACAATGACCGTCCTTTAGAAGTAACACATCTGTGATGTCCATATCTGCGGGTGTTAATTCTGATAACTGCCCCAATCTGTGGTTCTGCGGTACATATCCAACAAAGGGTTCGTAGTACAGTGGACGTTCTTTTATAAATTCTATTTCTAAGGGGGTAGCAGCAATTGCAGCGTCTATATGGCCGTCCTGCAGGTTGCGGATAAGACTTTCGGTATTCTGTTCCTTTATGATCAGATTTACCTTTGGGTATCTTTTTATAAAGGTCCTTAGGAACATAGGTAATAGGGTAGGCATTATAGTGGGTATAATGCCCAAGGTATATTCCCCTCCTATAAAACCCTTCTCCTGGTCAACAATATCTTTTATTCGGTTGGCCTCATTTACAATATTTTTGGCTTGTGATACTATCTTGGAACCTACTTCGGTTATACTAATGGGCTTTTTACTTCTATCAAAGATCAATATGTCCAATTCATCCTCCAATTTTTGTACCTGCATACTTAAGGTAGGTTGTGTAACAAAACTTTTTTCGGCCGCCAAGGTGAAATTTTGGTATTCTGCTACGGCAAGCACATATTGCAATTGTGTAATGGTCATGAGGTATCCTTTAAGGCGATAAAATTATAAAAACTAAGAACAAAAATAGCTTTCTATTGGCCATACTTATTAAAACCGTCCAAAATTTTATAAGCGTGGAAATAAAGTTTTATGGAAAACCTTAGCTAATAGAAACTTAATCAAATATAAGGTTTTCGGCTTCAATTTTTTCGTCATTTATAAAATCATATAGGGTTAATTTTCGGAGCGTATAATAATCTATCCAAAAATCTTCCAGGCTGTTTAAATATTCAATTTCTGCCTTGTCTTTTTCTTGTTGGGCCAGATTTAAATCGGTTATCGTTATTTTGCCCAGAATATAACGTTCTTTGGTAATCTCATATCGCTTTACGGCTATCTCTTTTGCCTTTTCTGAAGTTGCAAGGAAATCGCGCTTACTGGACCAATTAAGGATGTGCAGGAAGATCTCCTGTTCAAATGCCTGTTGTTCCTGTTCTATATTGGTTTCTACCAGACCTAGATCGGCCTCGCCCATTTTTACTTTGGATTTGGAGACCCCCCAGTCAAAAATTGGAATGCCCAATCTCACAGAAACATTTTGCTGTCTATCATAATCTTGAAAAAGGGAATCATAATCTTCTGCTCGTTTGTTTAGGCCAAAATTGGCACTTACGCTTATTTCCAGTCTATTGCTACCCTTTATCTGTGCCAGATTCTTTTCTGCTTCCAGACGCCTTCGTCTGAATTCGATAACAGATTTTCTATTGGTGGCGGCCTCGTCCAATGCCGTTTCCAGGCTTACTTCAAATTCCACTAGTTTTTCTGGAATTTCCAGTTCAATATCTTCCGTTGGCAATTCTAGATAACGGGCTAGATCTTGTGAAGTTTTTTTAAGCAAGATTGTATTGGTAGTTACTTGGTTTTGGGAATTTAAATGTCCAAGTTCCATCTGTAGCAACTCGTTTTCCGCTATTTTTCCAATTTCAAACCTTCCCTTTGCAATTTGTAATAGTGTATCTTGGGTAGATAGGTTGTTTACCGCATTTTTCAACCGCATTTGTGCAGTTAAAAGCCCAAAATAGAGTCGGCAACTACTAAGAGCTATTTCTTCCATTCTTTCTATATATTCCCGCTTGGACTCCTCGTATTTTAAGGGCTCTATCTTTTTGTCCCATTTATAAGGATTATAAAACAAGGAGTTTTGATAATAGTTTAGGGATAGTGGGGTCAAGGAATAATTGCTGGTTTCCACACTGCCGTAACGATCAATCCTTTGAATCTCCGAATTAAGGGAAAGTATGCCCCCTGTGAAACCTACTCGCTGGTCAACGGATAGTTGGCCATCTATTCTGGATTGGTTTTGGTTTACAAAAATGTCCTGGCCTTCATCATTGGTTATTCTCGTGATGGAATTTGAATAATTGGGCAAGGTGGCCGTTAACCTAAACTGAGGTAGAAACTCGGCCATATAGGTCCTGTATCTCCAATAGCTTCCCTGCGAAAGGTTAAGTACAGCTTTGTATTCCGGAGAATTTTTTTTTGCCATTTTTATGGCTTCTGAAAGTTTTAGTTTTTTGGATTGACCCAAAATAAGGAGTGGGGCACTAAGAAATATGAGCAAAATGCATTTTTTCATTCTCTACTATTTTAATTGGTATAGTGGGGGAATACAAATACGTTGTTTATTTATTTTTTATTCGCGTCTAATGGCCTCAATTGGGTTTTTGTTAGCAGCGGATTTAGCTGGCAGTACTCCAAATAGTAGCCCTATTAGGGTGGCCACAAAAAAGGACAGTATAATTGAATTTAAGGAAAGGATAGTCTCTATCCCTGTGGTGAACTCCAGGGCATAGGACGCTATGATTCCCAGTATAATTCCAATTATTCCTCCTGCTAGACTAATTAGGACCGACTCAGATAAAAACTGAAGAATAACATCTTGTTTGGTAGCTCCTATGGCCCTCATGATCCCTATCTCTTTGGTACGCTCCAAAACCGATGCCAGCATTATGTTCATAATACCAATACCTCCTATTAAAAGTGATATCCCGGCTATGACACTAAGCACTATATTAAAAATCTGTTTGGTCTTTTGTTGTTGTTTCAACAAATGAATGGGTATGGTAATTTCAAAATCCAAGACGTCATTGTGTTTTCGTTTAAGAAGTTTGCTCAGTACTTCTGCCGTAGCCTTTAGTTCATTGGAATTGTTAACCTGAACGGTTAAGCGGTCCAATTGATGGTAGTTGCCCCTGGGAATTCTTTTTTTTGGTCCGTTGTTGGCACCACTTACGATGATTACGCCGCCTCCACTGTAATCTATCGGCACATCTGAAATAATTTTTCTATCCTTATATCGTGTCAGGAAGGTTTTTACCGGGATATAGATATCCTGATTTAAATCCCTAATACCTAAATTTTCCTGGGCCTTATCAGAAATAAGTTTTTCTTCTATTATACCTATTACTTTTAGCCAAACATCCTTTACCTTGATCTGTTTCCCTACGGCACTCTCGCCAGGGAATAATTTCTTTTCTACTTTTTCACCAATAATACAGACTGCAGCAGCGTTTTTTGTGTGTTCTTTGGAAAAGAGATTGCCTTTGCCAATGTGAATGTTCGAGGTCTTGAAAAAGGAATTGGTGACCCCAATAAGTTTTACCGAATTTTGCCTGCCTTTTTTTATGACATAGGTTTCCAAAATTATTTCTGGACTAATAGCCCTTACCGTTGGAATGTTTTGAGCTATGCTATTTACATCCAATAGATCCAGTCCTTTGGAAAACCTTGTGGTCTCTTGGACCCCTTCGTCCTCCTCGCTACCGTTTTCATCCTCTTCATCCGGTATGGGGGTTACCACAATGTTGTTTACCCCTACCAATTCCAGTTGGGAGAGAATCTCTTTCTCGGCACCATTGCCAATAGATAGCATGGTGATAACAGCAGCTACTCCAAATATTATTCCCAATGCCGTTAAAAAGGTCCTGACCTTATTGATTATCACTACCCGTATGGCCTCTTGGATATTGGATATGATCTTTTCTAATAGTATTTTGTCTATCATGGGCTTAGTTTAAGGAAAGAATGCTTTTTTCCTCCAGCCCTTCTGGCTTGCTTAGATACACCACTTCATTTTCATCTACCCCCTTTTTAATGATAACCACGTCTACATTGGAATCGCCCATTTCCACTTCTTTTTTGGAAATGGAAAGTCCCGATTTTGCGTAAACATAGCTAATGGAATCTTGTGAAAAAATAGCCTCTAGGGGAACCATTAGGACATTTTCTTCCTGGTGTATAATAATCCGATTAGAGGTGGTCATTCCGGGCCTAACATTGGGATTGTTTTCGTCCATGTTTACCAGTACCTGAAAAAGTTTAATATCCGAACCTCGTTTCACTTCTCCTACATTGGCCACATTGGTTACCGTACCTTTTAGGGTTATATCCGGAAAGGCATCAAACCCAATAATTACAGGAAGGTCTTTTTTTATTTTTCTAATATCCACTTCATTGGCATAGGTCTTGGATTCCATTTTATTAAGATCGGGTAGGGTAGCAATGGCCGGATCCCACATACTTATTGAAGAACCGACTTTTCTTTTGGAACCGTCCCAGTTTTTGGCGTAGGTTACCATACCATTGGCATCGGAATGAATAGTGAAGGATTTCTGTAGATTTTGAAGTTCTTCAAGTGTTTTCTTTATTTTGGAGACTTCCGTGCCTACCTCAACCATTTTGGCCATGGCTTTCTGTTCCTTTATCTTGTAATCCTCCTTTTTCTCCTTTAAGTCGCGCTCCAAACGCTCAATATTTATTTCCAATTTCTTTATGGTGGCCGGTGGCTCATAAATAGATTGTTTTAGTTCCAATTTGTTCTCCTCAATGTCGAATAACAAATCTTTAATAGCAGTCCGCTCCTGTTTCAAGGTTAGGGTGGTATCCAGTTGTTCTTGGGTGTATTTGGATTGTGCTGTTTCCAAATTTAATTGGGCATCAATGATTTGTTCATTTACTTCTGAAGGGTCCAATCTACCTACATAGTCCCCTTTCTTTACAACCGATCCCTCTGGTATTAAATCCTGGATCTTTACGTCCCTTAGCTTAAACTTGCGAATGTCATTGGGACCGTTTATTTTTTTTAAGCTTGTGGATTGGGCCTCCCCAGAGATAATTACCTCACTGGTAAATTGGCCTTTGACTACCTTAGTGGTAATGGCCACATCTTCATCGGAATTGTTTCCGAACAAGGTATATCCAAGAAGAATAAGTACAATAGGAATACCAGAGAGCAATAGCTTCTTTTTACTCATGATAGGTGGTTTAGTTAATGGTCTAGAATTAGGTTAAATTTAGTTTAGTCCTATAATTATCTGTAAGAAAATATGTTATTCTTTTCATAATTTTTTAAGAAATACTATGTTATAAGCATAAAATAATGTTCACTTATTTGTATTTTTTCTCAAAACTTTAAATATCATATCAAGAATTGTTCCAATTGTAAACTACCAACATTTCATAATTATATAATATTATTCGGTTATAAATACTATCAATAGCCCTGACTTCATTAAATGTGGCAATTGCATTACTTTTGAGGTAATAAATAATTTAAAAAGAATATAATTATGCAACTTAACAGTATAGGCCTAGATGTGGCCAAGTCAAAATCCTTGAGCAATGATTTAAATAAATTGTTGGCCAATTTCCAGACCTATTACCAAAATCTTCGTGGGATTCATTGGAATATAAAAGGGAAAAGGTTTTTTGATCTTCATGTGAAATTTGAGGAGTTATATACGGATGCCAATTTAAAAGTAGATGAAATAGCAGAACGTATTCTTACTTTAGGTGGAGTACCTTTACATACCTTTGAGGACTATAGTAAGAATGCCAAAGTACCGGTAGGTAAGAATATTACCAAAGATGAAGACGCAATTAGGTTGATAGTTGATTCCTTAACGGAGTTATTGGTGATAGAAAGGGCTATTTTGGATGCATCCGATGAAGCTTCCGATGAAGGAACAAATGCCATGATGAGCGAATTTATTACCGAGCAGGAAAAAACTGTTTGGATGATGAAGGCTTGGTTGGCCGAAGAAATTTAATCATACTTATCACGGTCTTTCATGGGCACTATGTATAATAGAGGTTCATGGATGAAAAATATAATCATCTCTAATTTTGATGGGTAGATAAGGTACTAGTTAACCTTTACCATCATGGTTAGGGATGATTCTGTTATAGACACTTCAATTTAAAAATTCCCTATCGAATAAGAAGGGATATTCAAGATTAGTATCTACCGTAATTTTAACGGCAGTATCACGCCCATCTATTTGTAATCGGGTAATATTTTGTGCGGACCATGGCTTATCCTTAATCCAAAAATGACCATCGCCTTGGACCATAAGTACGGGTTTTCCAAAGGAACGGGCAGCGGATACAAATAAATCTGTAAAGGGCTTAAACTTCTCTGGTCCGGCTTCAACCATATTGGCATGGCCAAAAAGGACCATGGCATTAACCTTATTCTTTTGTTCTTCCAAGAGTTTTTTTACCCACTGTCCATTTTGGGTCAACCTGTTTTGCCATTCTATGGAGTCATGAACCTGGCTTCCTACAAGGTTGGTGCCTATAAACAAGACTCTGTTCTTTATCCAACTAAAATTTTCTGTACGTTCCGCTTGGTAAGATACAACGGGTTCAAAAGCCCAATTTTCATTAAAATGAAGAAAATATTCATTCCAATACGCCAAACCTTGTTCCGGGTCTTCACAGTCGTTGTATTCATTGTCTCCCAATACGATAAAAGTGGGGACATTAAATTCTCTTAAAATTCCATGAACATCCTGGTAAACAGCTTCGTCACAAGTGCCGGCTCCCGGTTTAATATCGCCAAGATGAACTACAAATTGGGACGCCTTGGTGGCATTATGTTTGGAAATCATTTTTATTAAACTATCTCGCTGTTCTTCATTATAAGGAACGTCACCAATGGCAGTAAATGAGACAGGAGTTATTTCTTGTACCGATTTGCCTTTTGGCCTGGAGTTTTTGTTATCACCACATGAGTATAAAATGAAAACAATTAAGATAAGAAAAACATGTATTGTTTTGGAAATACTAGGGGAGGAGGTGCAAGTGGAATTGGACATAGTACGATAAACCATTAATAATAATGGTTTTAAATATAAACTAAATATGGGCAAATGTCCTATTTCTGCATTTTTAAATAGTAATCAGCAGAGTGCTTACCAGAACCATAAAACATAAAGAAAATACATACTAATAGGGTAGCAAAAGCCAATATTAAGTTAGAGGTATTCATTTCCCCAATGAAATTCACCAATACGGCACCAATTAGAATAGGTAACTGTGCTATCACGGCCCATCGCGTTAGCAAGCCTATTACAATTAAAAATCCACCTACAAAATGTGCCGGTGCTACGTAATGAATGATCAACATGCCTCCGGGCATATTTTGAAAAGGTTTGATGATTTCTGCCATTTGTTGATGGTTGGACATGAAGTCCACTCCCTTCATAAATAGAAAAACTCCCAATGCAACTCTTAAAAGGTCCAAGGGATAATAAGTATGGGCATTGGCCCATTTGTTTAATGATTTTATTGTGGCCATAATAGAGTATTTAAAAGTTGTTGTACTCTAATATACTCATTTTTAGTGATATGTAAAAGGAAAAACAGTGGGTGTTTCGTCTAGGAATACCATTTATAAACGAAGTTGTGAGGAGCTAATTGCTTCCCATACCTTGGTGGAAGTGTTGCACTTTTATTGCCCCGTCCCTATAGTTTGCACAATAAGATTTTCCTTCCTGCAGTACTATGACTTCAAAATCTGAAAAATAGGCCTTATCCTGTGTAGGGTACCAGTTTTTCCTGTTTTTGTTGATGCAGATAAACAAGCCATTTTCATCACCAATGGCACAAAAGTTCCCCAATCCACCATCGTAAATCCCAATATCCATTACATCTCTCAACGTTCCGTACTCTCTCTCAATATCGTTCGTTGGCACACCAATTTCAGAAATTTCCAAAAATTGGTCAGCACTAAATTCTAGTTCCGAATGGTTTTTAAGATTTTTACGGGCAATGAGCTCCACAATGTTTTTGTCGTGATCATAGAAGTATATGGCCTTGGCGTTCCAAGCTTTGAAATCTATGATCTCATCTTGACCGTCCTTAAGTATCCTCAGTCTGGATTTTAACCAGTGAAATGCTTCTTGTTCTTTGTTGGCAGGGATATTAATAGCGAAATGGTAAGGAGTTGCGTCCTCTTTGTATTCCAAATGTAAAATGGAATTCCCCACTTGAAAGGACACCTTATTTATAGACCCATAAAGCTTCTTCAGCCCCAAAACTTCCGAATAAAATTCGGTTTGGGCCTTAATTTGGGAAGAGAATAATTTTAACTCCTTTATTATCATGATAGCATACTGATCTATTTGGAAATAGGTAGAGTTATACCTAAGAACCAATAGCACTAAGATAGTAAATATTGGTTGTTAAAGGAATGCTTAACGGTTATCTTGGCATAGTACTGTATGGTCTTTAGTGGCATTTAGGGCAATTGGATTCGCCTACAAGTTTACCTTCCTTGTTTATGGAAAACCTACAACAATCATTAAAATTATGTATCAGGATCAATTTGGCCCTTCTAATTCTGGCTTTTACATTGGCCAAGCTTATACCCGCTATTTCGGCAACTTCAGTTTGTGTTTTTCCTTTTAAATAGACCAATTTAATTACCTCTTGGTAGGTATCTGGCAAATTGTCTATAAATTGATCAAAGCAACAGAAATCCTCATAGTTCTCTTGCGACACAGGGAGCAGCTTATCATTGGGGTATGGGGTTTTTGACTTTGAATTAAAATAATTGGCAATTTCATTTCTTACAATTTGAAAAACCCAAGCTTTGACCTTCCCTGGGTCTTTTATGGTTTTTAGATTTTGATGGATCTTTAGGAAGGAATTTTGTAATATATCCATTGAAGCATCTGCATCCTTCACTTTTTTAAGAATAAAAAAATATATCTCTCCATTAAATTGTTTCCAAATGTCCGCCGTTTCCATTTTCATAGTATACTAATATAAAAGGTTGGTCCTTATAGACCAACCTTTTTAGCAACAATCGCACTTGGTACATTCACATTTTGTACAAGAGCAGTCCTTTTTTGAACAGTCAACACAATTGCATTTTGTGCATTCACAGTTTGTGCATTTACAATTATTCATGTCTATTAAATTTTAGATTCAATAAGGAGACTGAATAATGCCTAAAAGGATACAAAAATTTAGAACTTTTTTAAATCTACAATATATTTTAATTAATTTCTTTAAAGGTGAAATATTGCTACTGTGTAATAGAACTGTATATCGTAGTCAGAAAAGTAAGTTCTTATTTTCCTCCGTACAATTTGTATACTTCTGAACCGGCACTTAAAAACGCCCCAGTACCATAAACTTCCGTCTTGTTTGGCCAAGCTTTTCCTGGAGCCGCTCCAATGGGTTGTACATAACCCAACATTCCGTCATCGGTTACATGTCCAACCAAGGCGTTCCAACCCTTTTTTACTGCAGGGGCATAGGTGGCTTTGTCCAATATTCCTTGGTTTATTCCCCATGCCAACCCATAAATATAAAACGAGGTACCACTGGTCTCTGGAGTAGGGTAGTAGTCCTGACCTAATAAACTCATTGCCCAATGTCCTGCGGGAGTTTGGATCTTTAGAAGTTTGGCTGCCATTTTTTTATATATTTTCAAGAAGTATTTATACTCTTTGCTATTGGGATCAAGTTCGTTCATTACGTTAACCAGCCCGGCAAATACCCATCCGTTGCCCCGAGACCAGAATATTTTTGTTCCGTTATCTAGTTTACCCATATAACTTTCGTCCCTATAATAGAGATTTTCCATTTTATCGAACAAGAAATCGGTGGTTGCTTTAAATTCGTCCATCATAAAGTCCAGATATTTCTTTTCCCCTGTAATGTTGTATAGTTTTGCCCAAACTGGAGGTGACATAAATAGGGCATCACACCAATTCCATCTGCTCTGGTGATAGGGGGTCTTCCATTGTAGGGAGGTTTGGGCAGGGTGGTACATGATATAATTAAATTGCTCTTTGGTAGGTTCAATCATATCAGGGTCATTATACTTGCGATATAGTTCTACATATAACTGTCCCACCGTGTGATCATCTGCATGGTATTTTCTACGATGTAATTGCCAATCGTGTTTTTCTCCAATTCCCTTAAGCCATTCATAATATTTATCATCTTCTGCCATTGCGGCCCATTTTACCATTCCTACGTAAAGGGCTCCATTGGTCCAATCCAATGGATGGTGGGGTTTTGAATGTCCGCTATATAGGCCTTCATAATTTTCTATTTGCCAATCGGCAACTTCTTCCATAACTTCTAGAACTTCTTTTGGTTCAATGTCTTGGGCCTGGGAAAAGGCTGCGAAGGCAAAACATGTTAACGTTTTAAAAATAGTTGATCTGTTCATTGATTGATTATTTTATAGTTATTATGAATGTGTTTAAATAATGGTCCAAAGGTGTAAATGATTTATTTACGGGTTTTGGTACTCATTTTTTGTAAAATTATAATATTTGTTCAATCGATTACAATAATAATAAATATTTGGTTAAATTCTTTTTAATTTGATGAATATTGAGCTAATATTTAGAATGCAATAAAATATAGGATGTGTATTAACAAGGTCAATTTAGGATCCGATAATTGGGCACAAGAATGAGAAAAATCCCCTAATTACTGCCTAAGGCAGATCTGTTAATTTTCAGTTTTAGCTAGTGCATTTAAAACCAACATAGCCTTTTCGGAATCTTTCGAATCTACAAAAATATGGTCGTGATAGTAACCGGCTATCACATTACAACTGATTTTGTTTTTTGTCAATTCAGTCGAAAATATTGCAGTAAGACCTACTGCTTCCAGTGAGGAATGTACCATTAAGGTAATCCAAGAGGCTACATACCCATAGGACAATCCTAATTCATCAGCCATATCTTTTTTAATCACAATGGTTATCCCTTCCTTTTCCTTAAACTCACAAATGGTGTCCTTTCTATCTATTGTTTCTATATCTTGAATAGTACAAAATACGTGTTCTCCTTCGTTAAGTTTGGGAGACATACCTCTAATTAATTTGGATATATTGGTTTCACCACTCATATAGTCTGTTTTAGCTCTGTCATCGTTACAAGAGGATCATACATTGATTTTATGGGCCCTTTCCTGAGCGATCAGTGCCAATTTCGTTGCCAAGAAGCAATGGTCCTGAGACATGGCGGTTTGGGTACGGTGCACCACATCGTAAACAAGTTGTTGTCCATAGGGCATATTAATGTGGGAGCAATCGTAATATTTAGTTTCTTTCTGGTTTACCAAAAACAGATGGTTGCCTCCCTCTCTACCCGCAATATCAATATATTTGCGCATTTCTATATAGCCTTCCGTTCCTAGAATAAAGGTACGGCCATCTCCCCAAGTACCTAAACCTTCAGGAGTAAACCAGTCAACTCTAATGTAACCTGTGGCGTGTTGACTTCTCAGGCTCATGTCTCCAAAATCTTGATATATTGGATTGTGGGAATTTTTAAAATTCCCTATTTGTGAGTAATTAACTTCCGCTTGTTGGGAGTTGGTATAGTAAAGAAATTGATCACATTGATGGGAGCCTATGTCACACAATATTCCTCCTGCCTTGTTGGGGTCAAAGAACCATTCCGGTCGTGATTCCGGACGCATTCTATGTGGACCTAGGCCAATAGTTTGTACTACTTTCCCTATTGCCCCAGCTCTTACCAATTCACCCGCCTTTACAGAAGCCGGATTTCCCAGGCGCTCACTATAGACTATAGAATAAATGCGCTTGGTTTCTTTCTGTACCCTTTTTACTTCCTTAAACTGATCCATGGTAAGAATGCCTGGCTTGTCTGTCATAAAATCCTTACCAGTTTTCATTACGCGAATTCCAAGCGGTGCCCTTTCTATTGGGATGGAAGCACTGGCCACTAGCTGAATGGAATTGTCTTCCAGTATTTCTTTCTGATTTTTGGCAACCGTGGTGTTAGGATAACGTTTTAGGAACTCCTGTAATAACTCTGGCTCTTCGGCATATACTGCCACCATTTTTCCTCCACCTTTGATCAAGGAGTTTACCATTCCGTAAATATGACCATGATTAAGTCCTATTACAGAAAACTTAATACTTTCTTTATTCTCTGAAGGTGCATTGGGCTTCAATATTATCTCTTCCGGCCTTGCAGTGCTGTGTAGGTTATTGCCAAATACTTGTGTTGGTATCATAGCAGCAGAGGCCATTCCAGCAGCCGAAGCAAAAGATCTACTAATAAATTTGCGTCTATTATAGTCCATTAGGTTGGTTTTTAGGTTTTAGGAAAACTAAAGTTAAACATATGATAAGCAAGATAAAAGAAAAATGTAGAGGCATTTTAAGGCATTTGGGCAACGGGATGGCTATTTCTGTTCAATTGGTAGAGGCAAGATAGGGAACAATGGTGCTGGAAGGTGTAGCCTGTTGTGATGCATTGGAGACTTATAGCCCATTATCATCTATGTCCAGGGATTTAAGGGAATTCTTTTCAGTTTTCCATCCTCGCTTATCTGTGGTAATTATTGGGATTGCCCATTGGAAGGCGGGGCAACTATACCTCTATCGATATTCAATTTTTGTTTCTTCAATCCCCATAGTGTGTAAGTCCTGGCCTAGATATAAAATGCTCACTATCTTTCATAAAAATTGAAGGCTTTTGGCCTGTGATATTTTTAAAGTCCTTAATAAAATGTGCCTGATCAAAATATCCGCAATGATAGGCTATATGCGTAAGGTTTATAAAATGATTGTCATTTATTAAACGAAGTACTTCGTTTATGCGGACAAGACGGAGATAATGTTTTGGACTAATCCCCAGTATGTCCTTAAATTCCCTTTGTAATTTACGCTGACTGATAAGTAATTTGTTGGAAAGGTCTTTTATCTTGACCCCTTTGGTGTTGCGAATAAGTTGGGCGGCACGATTCACATAATTCAATTCAATCTTTCGATCTTGTAGATTTTTTAATAAATAATTTTCTGTTTGTTGGATCATTGAAACAACATTTATATGCTCCTTTAACCTATGGCAGAATTCTTGGAAGCCACTGCCCAGTACCATGGACATGTCATGGTAGTGCTCCAAAAGCAAGGCGGAAGGAATGCCAAATATGTTGTAGATACCTTCGGGCTTAAACCGGATAGCAAATACCCTAACGAAATTTTGGAAGCGTACTTCCCGAGGTTGGGTAATTAAACCAATAATCATATAGTCAGGAGTTTGTGACCAACTGTTGCTGTTTTCTAGATCGCAATGTAAATCGTTCAGATGAATAATCAATTCTACGCAGCCGTTGGGAATCATTTGCATGGACATTGGAGTGGTAGCATTAATATTAAAACTACCTTCCCAAAATAGCTCTACGAAGGGTTTTAAACTTTCGCGAGGCATATATTCTTTTATTTGTATACCCATTTGAAGATTACAAGAGACTTAGACTTAAAGGTAGGTTTTTTATAATTATCAGGAAAATTTGGTTGGTATAAAGGATGTGTCAATAGGTTGATATTGTATGGTTTACAATTGAGTGGTGGCACATCCGTTTATACCATTTTAATTTTATTACTCCATAAATCGTTCATTACAACATCTAGATCCCTTAGGGCTTTACTACAATCTCCTGAAAAGGAAGAACCATGCATGGTTGCCAAGGTCTTAGGGTTAAGATCGGCCAGGGAATACAGTAGTTTGGAAGTTTGTTGTGTATAGGGAGTATACTCCATTAAGGGTCCTTGATTATATTCCAGCATAGAGCTTTTATGGGAACCCAAAATATCCTTGTCCGTTAAAGCGGTTACATTGCCATTTTGATGGAATAGGTCGGAACACAATAGCGTCCCGTTGGTTTCTTCGTACAGTACTCCAGCATCCCAACCATGGGGCAAATGAGGTGTCCTTATAAAGCGATAGTTGTGTTTACCGGTTTTTAGCGTTTCGTTTGTAGCCATGGCATGTACAGGTCTTATAGCATAGTCGCCCATATTGACGATTGCCCCTACTTCACTGCATACAGCTTTGGCGTTAGGCGCCACCTGAAGCCACTCGTTAAGAGCCCCGCACTCATCCACCTCAAAATGACTAAAGCCAATCCACTTCAACTGGGAAGGAGGTATAATCTTGCTTACTTCCAGTTTTAACAAAGGAAACATATTTTTCATTCCCGCATGATATAGCATGGGTTCATCATCTATGATTAAAAAATGGTTGAATTGCAAATTAAAATCCTTTACAAATATTGATATTCGGTATACGTCCGGTGCTATTTCTGAAACATTGATCATGGCTTTTTATTTTGGCGATTAAACTTATGCTGCTCTCCTATGATACTGGGGTCTCCCAAAGATAGAACTTGTAACGTAGGTATAATTGTAAAAAAGCGACACAGTTAATTGGCCTACTTTGAGTTGCCTGGAAGATAATTTCCAATTTTAGCCTTGGAATGGGTTTTTTCAAAAACCGCTAGACATTAAGGCGTGTGACTTGAAATGGTTGTGCGTATTTACTTAAGATTGCAAATGGAGTTTAGCTGGAAGGGGTTTTGTCTAGTAAACATCCCTTAAAAGACATCTAAGCTTAATACTCATCTCTTACCCAAAGCTGATATGTCTATCAGAGGTTTTCGCCGGACTGGCCAGCAGTCCTTTCTGGGACTAAAAAAATAATGGTACACAAGCCATGCCCTAAATAGAGACCTATCAAAACTCCTACTATTGTGTAGTAGGGCTTTATTGGCGATACGTCCAGGCAACAAACCTACTTTTTTTATTGCCCTGCTCCATATCAATAACTTGAACTTCTATGGGGTCGGTTTTGTTAATGGTCCTTTTTATATTCTTTAGGTGTTCTTTTTGGGATACCAAGGAGGTAAACCATTGTACTTGCGTTTTGAAAAGAACACTTTCGGACACCATTTTTTTTATAAATGCCTCTTCTCCTCCTTTGTACCACAGTTCATTGGACAGTCCGCCAAAATTATTCGCACTACCTTCCTTCAATTGTAGGTTGCGAACCTTGCGTTGGTTCCTTAATTGGGCATCAGATCTATTTTTAAAAAATGGAGGATTACAAACTACCACATCAAATCGGTCTTCGGGACTAACTACATGTTCCAAGATGCTGTTCTTAAAGCGTTGTTGCCTAAGCTCAATTGACTTCAACAAAATGTTTCTATCAATTATTTGTTGTGCGTTGTCAAGGGAGTCCAAAGCCACCTCACTGCCCGTACATTGCCAACCAAAATGACAAGTGGCCAAAATAGGATAGATAAGATTGGCACCAGTGCCAATATCCAGCAGTCTTAATTTCTTTTTGGGAATGAGGTCTTGTATGTGCAACAAATAATCTAACCGTCCCGGGATTGGCGGACAGAGGTTGTTTGGGGGTATATCCCAGTAATCAAGTCCGTAGTGCAACTTCAGCAAGGCTATATTCAAGGCTTTTACCGCTTGCTGGTCTCCAAATTTGATGGTCTTATTGCCATAATCGTTTTTAAAAACGTATTCTTTCAAAGCAGGGTAATGGTCTATTAGCCTATCAAAATCGTAGTCTTTTACAAAGGGATTGTTTGGGTGCACGGACTTATAAATTATAACACAAAGTTAATGAATGCAGTTTTAAGAATAAGGGCTTTATTACGGCATATAGGGCTGTGGGACATTTACTATGCCAGTAATTAAACTAGTACACATTATTTGGAACTGTTTCAACTGCTACTTCAATAAAACAAAATAAAGGCTTTAAAAGATTGAAAATCAGGAATAATTATTAGTAAATTTATGAAGTAGGCACCCATTTTTATTCCACCAAAAAAACCAAACTTATGGAATTCACTTTAAAAGCGACTTTTAATACCACAGCAAAACAAATATATAAGGCTTGGCTCAGTACCCAGGGTCATACTAAAATGACCGGGGGAGAAGCTTTTGTGTCGGATAAGGTGGGAGACTCTTTTAGCGCTTGGGACGGCTATATCAAGGGAGAGAATTTAATTTTAGAACCATACCATAGAATTGTTCAGTCTTGGAGAAGCAGTAATTTTAAAGAAAATGAGGAAGACTCACAAATTGAAGTTACCTTATTGGAAAAAGAAGGTACTACCGAACTCACTTTAATTCATAGTAATGTCCCGGAGGATGGGGAACACTATATTCAAGGATGGCAGGTACATTATTTTGATCCCATGAAGTCTTATTTTGAATATTGAAAAGATGGTATAAAGGATCATTGAAATGGTTGCACTTAGTCCATTTAGGTGTAATTTTTTTTAAACCCTTTGGGAGAGATACGTGTCGTTGTTTTAAATACTTTTGAAAAGTGGGCGTAATCCTCATATCCCATAATTCGGGCAATTTCGGATAGGGTATTATTGGAATGGACCAATAGTCTTTTTGCTTCAAGGATTATATGTTCGGTGATTAATTGGGTGGTGGTTTTATTTAAGGTGGTTCTTACAATCCTGTTTAAGTGTTTGCTGCTAATATGTAGAGAATCCGCATAAAATTTTGCCGATTTTTGAGTTTTATAATGGAGGCTTATTAATTTTTCCAAAGCCCTTATGGTGTCGAGATATCTTATGGAGACCACCTCTTTTTTCTGGTCTATATCTATATAAGGTCTGGATAAATCTATATAAACAGTATTTAGCAGACTGGCGATTTTCTGCCTTTTAAAGGGGAGACTAACATAATATTCCTGGTTTATTTCCCTAAACTTTAATTCTATCTCCTTAAGCTTATCCATTGCTATTTGTACCCTTGGAGGGTTTTTTAGGGAATAGTAAAAAGGAAATTGATTTAGTGTAGCATGTGTAAAATGCAACTCAAAAAATTCTTGGGTGTGAAAGAAGATATAGCCATCCGGAGCACTGGTAAATTTCCAAAAATGGGTTTGCCCAGGTCTAAGAAAGAAAATACTCCCTGGCTTAACATTATAGGTTTCAAAATCTATCTCATGTATACCTGATCCCTTGGTAAACAATGCACAAAGGAAAAAGTTATGACGGTGGGGTTTGTGAAAGTATTCCCTGTTCTTATTTAAATGGGTTTCCAGGTTATTGCTATAAAAATCGTCTAATTGCTCCTGTTTTTCAAATTGTGTTATACTTAGCGTTGGGATTTTCTTCATGCTGAGGGCTATAAATGTCCGAAAAGTACAAAAAATGGCGATAATTGAATAATAGGATTACTAGATAAAGATCTTAATTTTGAGCTGTGAAATAAAGTAAAAAATGACAGCTATTAATATTTTTAAGGGTAAATGTCCCAATTGCAAAACGGGAAATATTTTCAGTTCAAATGGTAATTCTATCCTTTTTAGGATGCCCGAAATGCGAAAAATATGCAAAAATTGTAATTACAAATTTGAAGTTGAACCCGGATTTTTTTACGGGGCTATGTTTGTTAGCTATGCTTTGGCCTGTGCGCAAATGATAGCCTGTTTTGTGATTACCTGGGCTATTCTTAAAATTCCGATTGTTTATATATTTTTAAGTGTTGTGAGTATAGCCCTGCTTAGTAGTGCATTTAATTTTAGATTGTCCAGGACCATATGGATGTACTTGTTTTATAAAAAACGCTGATTCCCACTTTATGTTTCATCTACCCTCTAAGGTTTGTTTAAAACTAATTCTTTTCCGAATGTTTATAGGCTTAAAGCATATAGCCTAAGAAATACTATTGGTAGGGGAATAGTTGTTTAAAAAGGTAAGGCGTTGGAACATGATGCATTATTGGCTTCATCATTTAGAGTGTTGTTTGGCCCGGACGGCCAAGGGGTAGGGTACTAGGTAGGGAATGAACAAATAGATAATTAGGGTACAAATACTCAATTATTTGGTACCCTAATTATATTTCTTCTGGGAATTATTCTTCCCAAGTATCCGTTCTAAAGGATGAGGCAGGTAGGCCTTCTGTATTATACAAACTACCTGCTTCACAATTCTTAAATGCATATCTAACCGCTACGGGTTGGGACACTTGGCTAGACCAAACGCTTAGGCTCTTGTCACCATTGATTTTAGCTTTGGCGGGATGAAAAACTTTGTCGGCTCCCGCTACCTCAAAACCTGTCAATGGCTTACCGTAGCTAGAGAGCCCATTGTCCGTATAGTTGAAAGAAAGTTTTACTTTCCCATCCTTTATTTCTTCAATTTTCTGGTATACCGGACCGCTATAGGCAATTCCTTCTATGCCATAATCCTTGGATAGGGCCCACAGTGCCAATCTATCGCCCACCAATTCCTTCTCCCTGGGGTGTATAAAATCGCAGTCCCCGATGTCCATGGTAACCGCCATTCCTGTATTTTCCACAGTTTGCATGGTATATAACTGCGCCTCCCTGACAAATCCGGCATTGCCATCGCTATAACCATAAGGGGCAATTTGTACAAAGTAAAACGGAAATGCGTCTTGTTCCCATTTTTTTCGCCAGGTATTGATCATGGTGGGGAACAATTGGCGGTATTCCTTGGCCCTATTTCTGTTAGATTCGCCCTGGTACCAAATAGCGCCTTTAATACCATAACCTACCAAGGGATTTATCATGGCATTGTACAATAGGGTAGGGGTACGCTGTGGGGCTCCGTTGGGTAGCTTTTGGGGCAGCTCTATACTTCTGTATTCGGAAAGAGTCTCCTTATCCATCCAAGCCTCCACGCTGGAGCCTCCCCATGAGGTGTGGATCAAACCAATTGGAATGTTTAAAAGGGTGTGTAATTTTTTTCCAAAAAAGTAAGCAGTGGCACTAAAGTCCCTAACAGTTGCAGGTGTGGCCTCTGCCCATTGCCCTTCTACATTTTCCATTGGTTCCAAGCTGGCCGCTCTTTTTACGGTAAATAATCGGATCTGGCTATTCTTTGAGTGTAAAATGGCTTTGCCGCTATTGTTTATAGGCTGGTTTTTAAAACCTTTTACCGGCATTTCCATGTTGGATTGGCCGGAACATAACCAAACTTCTCCAATCATTACATTTTTGAAGGTAAGTTCATTGCTGCCCTTTATGTTAAGGGTATAGGGACCACCGTAGGAGGGGGTGTTGATCTTTAATTTCCAACGACCATTCTTATCGGCAACTGTGGTAGATTCCTCGCCCCAACTACCATTTATGGTAATCTTACTGTTTGGGTCATCGGTTCCCCAGATAGAGACATTGTCAGTCTGTTGTAATACCATGTGATCGCCAAAAAATGCGGGTAATTGTAATTGGGCAAAAGTGACCGTTGCAGAGCACAAGAGCAAGGCCAATAAAATGGTTTTTAATGGTTTCATAAGTGTATTATAGGTATTGATTAATATGTTTCGGTTTAAAGTTTTAGCTGAAAAATCCACATAAATTTTCCTAAAGAATATGTATTCCGGTTAAAAATAGCAAATTAATATGGTTTGATTACAGCTTATTGGTGCTAATAAAAGCGTAGGGCCAAAGTGGGAATCATTAGGTCATATTTCAGGATACTTCCTATTCGCAACCATGGACTATTTTTGGTACAGGACAATTTTGTCTAGAATTAATTTAAACTTTTCAGTTTTTTTATTCCCTATTAAAAATACTATTTCCTCAATGTAATCTCTTGAAAAATTGGGTAGGTCCAATTTCCTACCGCGAAAAGAGGGATACATATCCATGAGTAAAATTTTTATTTCTTCCCATTCCCCAGTAGTTTTAAAGTTAGTGATATAGGAATAATAATTGCTGGAATTGTCTTTTACCCTAAATTGGTAGTTCTTGCCGTCGCCCTTGAGACGAATAATAATATAACTTTCTTTGGTTACGCGGATCTTATCAAATCGGTGCCGTACGGAAGAAAAACCACCATTGTTTTCCAAGGAGATTTCTCCTGTAAATAATCCATGTCCTTCAGGACTCAAGCTGAAGTTTCCGACCGACAAGCCGCCCATGACACCATCATTTACAATTTGCCAATCCCGGATGTTGGACTCTTTATTAAAATCGAAAATTGTAAGTGGGTTTATGAGCATAAAAAAAATGATGGTACCAAAAAGGAACTTCATGATATGACTTTAGTGTAAGTTACAACAACTTGGACCAATATGGATACAGTTTCCATACGGATGTGTTTATTTAGAAGTAGAAAAACATTATTCCCTAGAATGATATAAACCTTATTATAGTTAGAATGGACAAAGAAAAGCGGCAGGACGCTAGGATCACGGTTTTAATATACATTATATAGGCATGCATCTACTTATTTTATTGTTGGTAAATACCTGATACAATAAATGAGCTCAATAAGAGCTTCATGACCAACGGCCATGTACGCTCTATTAAATTAGTAGGGAACCTCATGTACCACTTTGCGCCTAGTTGCCTACTTGTTCATTGGTTGTAAGCGCAGTTTTACATAGAACTTTAATAAACGGATCGCTCCACTTTATTCTTTATTGGCGGAATGGTTTGCAGGTATTCAAATATGGCTCCAGCTTCCAAATCCGTTAATTGCGGGTAAGGCATCATAGGGTAGGTAAGGGCCTTTTCCCCCTTTTTCTGCCCATACTTTACTGCGTTGATAAATTCTTCCTTGGTCCAGTTCCCTATTCCTGTTTCCTTATCAGGTGTTAAGTTAGAGGTAAGCATTACCCTTCCCTGTAAATCCAAAGGCTTATTGCCGCCCCCAAAATATCCGGGGCTCAATTCAGGGTTTAGGTAGTCATTGGTCTTAAAATCGGCGGAATGACAGGCAAAGCAATCCAGGTTATGTGCCAAGTATTTCCCCAATTCAAGTGTATTGTCCGTAGTTGGCAAGGGAATCTCCTCTGCGGGCATGGGAAAGGGCTTAAAAGCTACCCTGCAAAGTAATTTGGTCAGCAATGAGGGCTTAGTTGGCGTATCTGGTGTGGGGTCGGCAGTCACCAAAGGGTTGTCCGATCTTAAAAAGGAGATGATGGCATTGATGTCTTTGTCGGCTAAATTGGGCATTTTTGCCATATAAGGCGGACTGTATTGTCCGTCCCTTTTAATTCCCGTTCTAAGTAGAAACACCAATTCTCCATCGGTCCAGTTTCCAATACCATAGGTTTTGTCCTGAGTGATATTCTGGGAATAAATCTCTCCAAATTCAGGCGGGGCATCCATCATTCTTTTACCGCTAAGCTTATTTGTTTTAGGGTTCATATGACAATTGGCACACAACATAAGGGCCAATTTCTCACCCCTTGCAACCGACTCCGGGCTACTGCTGAGCTTGAAATCAATTTTCGTAACCTCATAGGAAGGAATATCACTGGCACTAATAGAGATTAAAGCAATGGCAATTATAAGTGCTAAAACTCCTATTCCAACGCCAATAAGTTTTAATGCTCTTTTCATCTTGGTTATTTTTAATTAAACAAAAATGTAGGATTATATGGGGCGCTTTATTGGTTAAAACAAATGATAGGCATAGCCTATGCAATAGTAATTACAGCCTTATTCTTTTAGTAGAACAGGGAGTAATTATGTTAAAGTAAATGGGGTTTGGTCTTGTGAAAGAATTTTATCATTGGTTGTTTTTTTAGGTTGTTAGGTTGGTTCCTTGCAAAGGGATAATTTTATTTTCCCTCGCTCACCAATAAATTTAATAAATTTTTCGTTACCAATGACGGTCTACTTTTTATTCAAAACACTTTTAATCAGCTAGTTCGAAGTTTTTTTCCTGATTTCCCCTTTTTTTGCGGGTAATTGTATAAGTGTAGTGGTTAATCTCTTTTATTTTCCAATTCCGCACGTCTCATTGGCATGGAATCTATGGTTGCAAACAACTCGGATGCCCTAAGCAAATTGGAAGTATTTAACTTTACACCGCCATCCAACCCAATTAAGACTACTTGGAACCCGCCCTCCTTATTTCCATATTGATCATAAAGGAGGGAAGAAGAAATCCACTTGCTCTTTTTATCTTTATTCAGGTAATTAAATATTCTATACCGCCCAGGCAAAATTTCATATATAAGTATTTTTCTTTCCTTGAGTTCCTTAGGAAGGCTAATAAGATGGGCAATTTGTTGTTGATATGCCTTGGAATCCTCTTGTTGAGACAGTATAAGTACAAGACGGTTTTCCCACTGATGTTTTTTGAGGTCCTGTGAAATCGCATTATTCGCGATTAATGCTATAATCAATATATAAAGAATTTGCATAGCCGTACTATTAATAAAACTTAGCCACTACAGCCAAGAGCTTCCATTTCCTCGGCAATTTTTAGGGTTTGGGGTATGATATAACGTGGTCTAAAAAACTCGATCATATATTTTATAACATGCACGGGTGTATCAGGTGAGCCACTAAAAACGGACAGGTCTCCAGCATCTTGTTCTTGAACCCCATTAAAAAAATTATTTATAATGTATTGTAACTTTGTCATAATTGGATGGTATTCGTTATCAAGCCATGGACCGTGTTCTACGGTAAACTGGTCGAGGGCAGCCCAAAAATCATCTCCGATTGATTTTAATTCCTCGTCGCTAAGTTGTGCCATCTCTTCCGGACAATACATGATAGTGGTGGAGCTGGCCATGGCCAATGCTTGCATGCCGTACGCGTCACATGCGGACATTCTAATATCAGCAAGCTGGTGCTCATTTACAAGTTGTAAGTAGGTATGTACATATAAAACCATCATTGCTGTACATTTTAGGTATTTGGTGTCCAAGGCATCCATAACCTCTCCATTTTCATTCATTTCTTTCTCCCATGCTTCCTTCCATTCGGCGGCGGCCTCCGATTCGGCTTCGTCATTAGCTTCCGATTGGGCCTGGTGCCTAGCATTATCATGTGCCGCGGCCGCTTCCATAATTGCCCCAAAAATACCGTCATCTTGGCCCTGGGCCAAGGAACATGTCAGCAGGAGGAGCATTGAAGTAATTGCTGTTGTTATTATTTTCATATCAATTGTCTTATATCGTTTCATATTCAAAGTAATCCGTTGTTCATATTGAATCAATTTCTCCATTCTTTTACCCTTTCTTTAGGGCGTATTGAAGATATCTTTAAATCATATTTTTAGAGCAGCAAAGCCATTCCAGTTGTTCTTATTTCATTTTCTTTAAGTTTTATCAATGGAGTGATGTTATAGCCAATTGGGCATTTTTTTTTAGGATTCATTGGCTCCTTACGGCCATGTTTTCATCCTATACTATTTTCTTTAGGGGGTAAGGGGGGCATCCATAAAGTCTGAACAGCAATTTTTGGTTTTCAGATTTTATTCTAGACTTATCTAAATTAAAGAAGGGTAAATAATTTTGATGCTCCATATGTAACCATACGTGCAACATATGTAACATTGGTGGGGTATAATGATAAAAATGACTTTATGTACCAACTGTTTTTTAGCACAAATACTTGCTTTTATGGCAGTATGGTAGATTAGGGGTATACATTGGCGGGCATAACACTATTTAAAATGTACGTCCATCTGTGGAAAGGGTATTACAATTTTATTTTCCCTGAACTTGCGATTGATGATTTTTCTGATATCACTTTTTACTTTTTCTATCCTAAATACATTTTCACTAAAAAATAACACCTCAAAATCTAACGAAGAATTGCCAAAGTTTACAAAACGACCCTCTATCATTTTGGTATCCTCAAAATCTGGGTGTTCCAAAACACTTTCCTCCAGTATTTTTATAACCAATTCAACATCACTACCATAGGCAACCCCAACATTAATTCTAAATCGGGTCTTTTTCTTCTGATGGCTCCAATTAATTACCTTGTTGGTAGTAATCAAGGAATTGGGGATTATTATAGCAATATCACTTCTATTAAGCCCCTTGGATGTCCGTAGACCAATTTCCTGAATTTCCACAATATCCCCGTCTATTTCCAAGATGTCGTTTATTTTAATCGACTTTTCAGAAAGAAGGATTATACCCGAAATAATATCATTAAATGTTTGCTGTAACCCCAACCCAATCCCGACCAGTAGTGCGGCAGAACCAGCAATTAATAGGGTAACCTGAATACCAATTGTCTCCAAAATAAATGCAATGGCAATTATCCAGATTATGTATTTAATGATTTGATAGAGGGCATAGGTACTTCCCTTGTCCAGGTGCAACCCTTTATAACGCCGATATAGGGCAGTTTTTATTAGTTTTAATATGATCCTTGTGACTAGGAAAATTAATAGAATTATCGCCAGGGTATACACTTTTATATTATAGTCCCCAATACTAATAAGGTTAAAGTCCAATATTTTACCCAATGTCTCCATATTAAATTATTTGTGCTTGCCAATACCTCACCAAATAAATTTCCTATAGTGGTGGTGGCCTACAGTTGTAATAGTGCTACGCCATATTGAAGATAATAAAATCCCTTTTACCATTTCTATTTAATATAATTTTACACCGTCTATAAGTGAAAATAGACATCCTTTGGGTATACGTACAGCCAAACCACAATGGCTGGGATTAAAACCTAATGATTTAGCTAGATACGCATGGTACCTTTTTTGCTTTATAGGCAAGTATCAAATTGGAATTGGCTATTCTCCATAGCCGGATTTACATATGGGCAAAAGACGTTTTATGAACGCCCCAAATCTGTAAGTTCCCTTTTAGGAATACACCACCTTTTAAAGGATTTTAAACTCTTATGTGGGCGTTCCCTCCTCTGTCGGTCGTGCCCTTGGCTATATCCCTGTCCTTGCTGCGGGGATGCCGCCGCGGTCACTAACGCGCTTAAGGCTAAACAAGAGCTACTGGGTAGAAGTTGTTATAATACAGTAATTCTTTTATTGGTACCAATTGGAAATAATGCGAAGATTTTCCATTAATTCTTAAGTGATTTACTTAAGTCTGCACCAATAGTTCTCTTGGCCTCGTCTACATTGATGAAGGTTTGTAAGTCCTTAAGAGCAACTACTTTAAATTTGTTGTCGGACAAGAACTGTAGATATTCCCTAAATAGCTCTGGAGGGGTAGTAACCCATGGATGCTCAATATCAGGAACACCGTGAAGGGTTAGAACCACAATATTTCCTTCTTGTGCTTGATTTAGTGCAGCCAATATTTCACTTTTATTATCGGCATGGGTAGCCCAACTGGGAATAAGGTAGGGATGGTCTACCAAAGGGTCATATGCCCGGCTACCACCAGCTCTCGCAAAAACATATTCTTTGTCCTGCAGAAACTCCAGACTTTTGGCACTTAGCCCGTAGCCGGGATAAGCAAAGTTTATAGGCTTGGCTATTCCCAAGGAGTCACATTTATGTTCTATATATTCCAATTCTGCATTAAATGCTGTTTGGGAGATTTTGCTAACATTGGCATGGGTGCGGGTATGATTGGCCACTTCAAAACCCATACTATCCAGGGCTTTGATCTGTCGCCAATTCATATATAGGGAACTGTCCTTATAGTTGGGCGGAAATTCACAGACAAAAAAAGTAGCGCCAAAACCAAATTCCTTTAACAATGGGGCCACAACGGAATAATGACTGGCGGGAGCATCATCAAAAGTAAGTACAATAAGCTTATCGGGTATGTTTTTCTTTAGTATTTGTGCATGCCCGTGCAAATAAAGATTAAGGGCTATTATGGTAAGGAGGATTTTAATCATAAATAATTATGTCTTGGTTAAAATTAGGAAATTTTGTTCGGAACTATTCAAGCTTAATTATACCAAACCGCATAGCCCTCCCGTCTTAATTCCATGGCTAATCCTTCCTCTATTTCCAAGGCCTCGGCCCTTGTCAATACAGGATCAATATGGGCGTAAAGGCTGGGCCTTAGGTAGAGTCCGTATTTCTCAACTATATTGGACGACAATTTATAGCCTTTCTTATTTCTATAACCAGTCTTGTGCTGTTCAAAACGTTCTTTGGGGGGCTTGGAGGTCATACCTACATATAGGCATTGCAGAACTCCATTAAACTGGGGATTGGCAGCCCTAAATTTGGCATTTTCGGTAAATACCCTTTTGGATAATTCTACCACATATATTCGGTACAGGACTTTAGGCATCGTAATTCTGAATAAAGGGCTGTAAACTAAGCAAAATTCATATTACTTTAACAATAAATTATTCGTTTTAAACCTGTAAAACCATTTTTTTTCCGAATTTAGAGAACACAAAAAGTAACTGACGTAGTTAGAAAAAACTATAAAAATCAATTTTTACAATGAAAAAACAACCAAACCATCCCCAAGCCATTACACGACGGTCCTTTATTGGTAAAACAGGAGTGGCAGCTGCCGGGATTAGTATTCTTCCAAGTAATGTTATAGCAGGTCTAGGACATAAGGCACCCAGCGATAAATTAAATATTGTGGGAGTAGGAGTAGGGAGTATGGGGTTTGCCAACCTAAAAAACTTACAGAGCGAAAATATTGTTGGACTCTGTGATGTAGATTGGAAATACGCCAAGAAGTGTTTTGATCATTTTCCCAAGGCAAAAAAATACAAGGATTTTAGGGTAATGTATGATGAGATGGGAGACGATTTTGATGCTGTTATGGTGGCTACTGCCGATCATACCCATGCCATAGTAGCTGCGGACGCTATGGTACGCGGAAAACACGTTTACGTACAAAAACCGCTTACACATTCTGTTTATGAATCAAGATTACTGACTAAATTGGCCAAGAAACATAAGGTGGCCACCCAGATGGGGAACCAAGGGGCTTCCGGAGAGGGAGTGGCCAAGACCTGTGAGTTAATATGGAGTGGGGCTATAGGAGATATAACCAAGGTTGAATCCTTTACGGATAGGCCTATTTGGCCACAGGGAGTAAATCCTCCTACACAAGGGCATTGGGTCCCCGACACCTTGGATTGGGATCTGTTTACCGGACCAGCAAAACTAATACCTTACAATCAAGTATATCACCCATGGAACTGGCGGGGATGGTGGAATTACGGAACCGGAGCTTTAGGGGATATGGCCTGTCATATCCTACATCCCGTTTTTGAGGCCCTAAAATTAGGCTATCCTACCAAGGTTCAGGGAAGTTCCTCACTGCTCTTGAAGGATAGTGCCCCAACAGCACAATCCGTACAAATGACCTTCCCTGAACGGGGCAGGAAGGGCAGGATTAAATTGCCGGAAGTAGAGGTGAACTGGTATGACGGAGGTATAAAACCAGATCTACCTGCCAACTGGCCTAGCGGAAAAAACCCCAATAAGTCTGGCGGTGGTACCTTCTTTTACGGTACCAAAGGTGTTATACATGCCGGGTGTTACGGACTGGAACCGGAAATATTGGGTAGGGAAATGCCCAAAGTTAAAGAGACCGAGCGCCGTGTAGAAAAGGAGATGGGACTCAGTTGGGGCAAAGGGGCCCATGAAATGGACTGGGTAAGGGCCTGTAAGGAAAACCCGGAAAGCCGCAAACCATGTACGTCCGATTTTGCCGAAGCGGGACCCTTTAACGAAATGGTGGTCATGGGAGTATTGGCGGTTAGACTCCAAGGGCTTAATAAAATTCTGAATTGGGATGGAGAGAATATGCGCTTTACCAATATAGGACAGGACGAAACCATAAAAACAGTGATTCGGGATAATTTTGTGATGAAAGACGGCCGTCCAAAATTTCAAAAGGAATGGACAGAACCCTATTCTGCTGCCGAGTTTGCCGAAGAATTGGTGAAACACACCTATAGGGATGGATGGAAATTACCCGACATGCCAGCATAAATAAGAAAAAGTATAGTTAAATTTATTGTAATGAAAGGGAAGGGGTGAAATAGCTTGTTCCCTTTTTTTATGATACCCTTTGTCAGCCACCAAACCACAATCAATTTGAAGTTATTTAGTAAACCAACTTTTGTACTATTGCCCTTGTCTATTGGGGTGGTACCCCAAGTTTTGCTTGTCTGTTTTCTTTTTCTTGGAGGGAACCTAAAAACCAAGGCACAGCAAGGAGACAATAAAAAAGCGACAAAACCCATTAGGCATCAAATTGGCTTGCGACACGACAATGACCTAATACTGCTCACGGATAGGTATTATACTTCTGGTTTATTTTTAACTTATAGACATCGGTTGCAAAATGGCTTTTTAAATTCGGACAATGAACAGTTGTCCTTTTCCCTCAGACAGGAAATAATTACCCCAAGGTATCTTAAAACCCATATCATTGAACAATTGGACAGGGCCTATGTGGGATTTATGGCACTAAAGGCGGGATGGTCGCGCGTTAGGGACAATAGCTTAGTGGAAACAGATTTTCTTTTGGGCATTGCCGGAGAGGCTTCAGGTGCGGGTGCTTTTCAGAGATGGTACCATGATACGGTCCTGTTTTCGCAGTCCCCAACTTGGGTAGGGGAAATGGAGAACAGTGTACATTATAATCTGTATGCCAATTACCTATATGAATGGCAATTGGCACCCAACCCATTTAGTATTTATATGGCGCTAAAGCCCCAAATAGCCTTTGGTACCAGGGATATTTACATACATCCCGAAATGGTGCTGTACTTAGGCAGTCGTAGCCCTTTGTCCTCTAGTATAGCCCACCACCAATTAGGTTCAAGACAGGAGGAGATTTTCTTTGCCCTGCGAACCGGATATCGTTTGGTGGGGTATAACGGACTGTTGCAAGGAAATGCATTGGGCGATGATTCCGTTCTCTTGATGCCCCCCAAAAAAACCGTGCTTTTTGCAGGTTGCGATTTTCAACATCGCCATAAACAAAATGAGTATTGGGTAGGAGTGCGTTATAATACGGCAGAAAGTGATAAGGCCAAAGCCCATAAATATGTTATACTGTCCTATACTAGGAACTTTTAAAACCGCCTAAGAAATGTCTGCCATGAAGTTGTGTTTATCAGCTAATTAGTTTTATATGTAGATATGAGACCAAGAATAGGCTAGCTTGGTATAGCAGCATCCAATGACATAGGATGAGGTTCCTTTCCTTAGGGTATTAATGAAACGGCTGCCTAATACCTTGTCCAAGGTTTAATTGGTTATTCCAGTTTTAATGAAAAATAAATGGTATATTTAGTAGGCTGTTAATCATGTTTATAGGACCTGTATTAAGAGTTGTATTAAAGCGCCAATAGCCAGCATTTCCAATTACCCCCCGTCATTTAATAAAGACAGTATGCCACTTTTCATGGATAGACATTATATTAAGGGGGCCACTTCGGAAGAGGTGGCAAAGGCTCATCATGAGGATATGAAAATCCAGTCCAAATATCATTGCAAGGCATTGACTTATTGGCATGATGAAGTTAAGGGTGTCGCTTTTTGTCTTATAGAGGCTCCTTCTGCTTCTGCGGTACGTTGTATGCATAAAGAAGCGCACGGTCTTATTCCCAACCAGATAATAGAAGTAGACGGTCAGGCTGTGGCCCAATTCCTTGACCGTGTTATAGATCCGGAAAATGAGGATGGCAAACCAATGACCGATAATCCTTTTAGAGCGATTATGTTTATTGATATGGTTAGTTCTACAGATATTACGAAGGCCTTGGGAGATTCCAAGGCACTGGTATTGGTGCACAGATATCGGGATGTGGTACGTAAGGCACTCGTAGATCATGGTGGACGGGAAGTGGATAGGGCGGGAGACGGATTCCTGACTAGTTTCCGATCCGCTTATATGGCTGCATTATGTGCGGTAGAAATACAACGGCAATTAGCACTATACAATGAATCCCGTGAGGACGGAATTTTGCTGCAGGCCAGAATAGGTATCGGTGCGGGAGAACCGGTGCAGGACGGTGATGCACTTTTTGGCTCCACAATTAATCTCGTTGCGCGTATCTGTAGCTATGGGAATTCAGGGCAAATTGTTACGGCCAAGGTTGTAAAAGATCTCTGTATAGGTAAAGATATTTCTTTTAAGTCCCTTGGTCCACAAACCTTAAAAGGCTTTGATGAGCCAATTGATCTGGAACTTATTCAATGGTAATTTTTCTACACCGCTTATCGCCTTCCTTTTTTACCCCAATATCGTAGTATTTTACTTTTTTGTAGAGAGGTACTATGGTTAGTTTACTTCTCACGTACCATATTCTCAACATAGCGCAGAATGGTTGGAATTAGATTCTTTCTATTATAAGCTTTGTTTTTAAACTCCTCCAAAGTTGTTTTATTTAACCTCCTACCTTTTATGAATACCATTTCAGGCTCCTTCATTGTACTTAAATCCTTCAATGGGTTTTTTTCCAATATAATGAGGTTTGCCATCTTTCCATTTTCTATAGTACCCAAATTGTTCATTATTTGATGGGTTTTTGAAGCATTAACAGTAGCTGTTTGGAGGATTTCAAAATTGGACAGTCCTGCTTTTTTATACAATTCCAATTCTTGGTAAACCGAAAACCCGGGAGCAGTAATCCCTATTCCCGCATCTGTGCCACAAACCAGGTTTATTCCAGCATCGTTCATTTTCTTGATTATGTATAGATGAAATTCATGCTGCTCCCCAATACGTTCTACTATTGATGCATCCTCTTTTTTGATGGTATTCCAACGCTCAAATTGGGATTTGCTATCTAACATCTTAATAGCAGGATTTATATAATCAACCAAGCTGTTCGATAAAATGTCATCATTTTGAAGCATATTAAAAATATTGTAATAAACAATTAGAGTAGGGCAGAAGGAAGTATGTTGTGAAGTGGAAAACTCCTCTATTACTTGATTTAATTTAACAGAATCCAATTTGTATTGTAAGGGTTGTTGCACAATGTCTTCTGCGTGTTCTATGGTTACGATCTGCGGATTATAATGAAAGGAATACGGAACCTTTTGGGAGGGATGGGCCACTATATCCATTTCCGATATTCGGGCTTGCTCTATGATGGCATTAAATATATCTTCTGGTAAACCGTAGTACGTCTTAATAAAATCATATCCACTTTTTTTATAGGAAATAACCTTGTTCCTGGCTTCTTCGGGACTTTTTAGTTGCAGATTGTCGTCCCCTATAAATTCGGGTCCTGTAAGCTTGGGACCAGTGGTAAGGAATATTGGGGCCAGCAAGGTCCCGTTGTTAATCTCTTTTTTTAAACGAAGATGCATCGGCATGCCCCAAACATTACGAATGGTGGTAACTCCGTGCGACAAATAGAGCCCAAGCTCATACTTGTCCCATACATGCACGTGCATATCTATAAGTCCTGGGGTCATGAACTTGTTTTGTGCATCAATGGTTTCTATTCCCTCAATATCAATTTTATCGTTTATATCTTTAATTACACCCTCTTTGATGTACACTGTTTTATTATAAAGAACGGTGTCATGGTACATTGGGACAATATTTACATTCTTAATAAGGAATGAATCGTTGGCACCAAGCTGGTTATGACCAATTTTAAGGTAGTTGGTCTTTAATACATCTATACCCAAAATTACAAGGATGGCAACCATGGCTATGCCCACAATTATAACAGCCAATTTCACAAACCGTCTAAAGAATTTCATTTAGTTTCATGTCTTTATTCCACAAACATTGAAGTGTAAGGGATTAATTCAACATTTACTCACGTTTCGCTCCCGTAATATTTTTATAATAAGGTCTATCTTCTAAAAATACAAAACATCGCATTGATTCTAGTTACCAGAATCCTACTACTTGCAAATCGGTATAAGGCTGTTAAGCCAATTTTTTGAAGGCTATAAAGCCTTTTTTTGCGTAATACTTATTCACTCTACTAATTATCTACACTCCATTCTATCCAATATTTACTGGCCTGATTGCTCCTTAAGCTGGTTGTAGAGCTTTATCATCACCTCCCTTTTATCTACATCCTCGGCTATGGAGCGGGTGGTGAACATCATTACTCCGGTTGACTTTCCTGAAAGACCACCCTTGAGGGCTGTTTCAAATTCCTGGGCGCTAATAATACCAGGCTCGTTATGGGCCTGGACAATAGGCCATATTTTAGGAGGATTGCTACTTCCTTCACTTAGTTTTTCACTGAACCATTCTATGTTTTCCTGTACCCAAAGGGGATCTCTTCCCATTCTTTGATGGTATACCATAGGTGAAAATACGTCTATGGTTTTCTTTAGCAGCTCGTAATCCAATCCTAAAATTCGTATCCTTGCCCCATTAAATTCAAGATCATCCCATGGACAGTGATAGAGTCCAAGAAGGGCATTGGGCTTTACTTGGGTCATGATACCCTTAAAATCCAAGGTCCAATCGTAAATCACCTTACAGCGCCATGTACGCCAAGCAGTATTTTGGCTGTTCAGTATCCACTCAGCCTTTTGGGCGGTAATACCCTTTGGGATTTCTAGATTGGAATATTTTGAGCAATCATCAAGACAATGATCACAGAAGCAGGTTTCGGGTAATATAGGCTCAGGGTCTTCAAACTGGGCATGCCAATGCACATAATCCATCCAAACGCCATCAATATCGTATTCCAAAAGTAGGTTCCTAAGTTGGTCTGTACGATATTTTTTAAAACCGGGTTCTGTAGGGCATACGCCCATAAACCAACTTGCGGCCTCCACTCTTTCTCCATGCTCATTTATGGCCCAAGCTTCCGGATGGGTATCCACATAATTTTTACCATTTAAGGTAGCGAATTCGGCAAATACTTGAGCCCCTTCGGCCCTTGCCCGGACAATCATGTCTTTGTTAATTGCCCCGCTGTGGACAAATATGGCATTCACCCCAAGCTGCTTTAGTTTAAACCCTTTATCCCATAGTGGTTTAGGGTCTCCATATATCCCCCTAATCTCAATGCCCTTTTCAGGACTCCGTTCACAAGAGGTAAGGGATAGATTGGCCAGACCAATAACAAATAAAATAGAAAATAATGGGTACTTCCTTGGCAGTTTCATCCTAGTTGGTATTTCCTACTTAAATATACAACTAAATGGCCTTTATACGGTAGATGTTTAAATTTCTTGGGACCGTGGCGTTTAAAGATTAGTAAAACAATTGGACCTATTCCCATTTTAAAAGTTTTCGACACTAAGCCATAGTTGCCATTAGCCTTTATATTTTACGGCTTTACTCCTTGCAATCTAGAAGGTCATAAATTATCAAAACCTCAATACATTGTATTGGGATTGGCAGACTCTTTGGGAATCTGCTGTATAGCATCCCAATGTTCGCATATCTTTCCGTCCTCGTCAAACCGAAAGAAATCCATGGTTACATATTGGTCATTTCCAGGCCAAATCTGATGGGTATGCAAGGCTACTAAATCCCCTTCTGCAATGCAACGTACAAATTCAATGGACTTTTCCGGGTATTCTTCTTGCATTCGCTCAAAATAGTCCACAAACCCCTTGAGGCCATCAGCTACGGCCGGGTTATGTTGAATATATTCTTTACCAACATATTTTTCAATCGCCTTTTTGGGGTTGCCATTATAAGCTGTTCTATAGAAGGCTATGGCATTCTTTTTGTTCGTTTCCAAATCCATTTTTTATGGGTCTAAGTAAGTTTGAAAATAATCTATTTGCTTAATCATATTGGTTAATGGATTAATTGGGTGGCGATTTCTTTCTGGCCGACATTTGCATCTCATGGGTATCCCACTGTCTGTCGTCACTAATTATTCCGCGTTTCAAATCTTCCTCCAATTGTTTTTCTTGCTGTTGAATTTCTTCCCTTACCTTAAAAATGTACTCCTTACGGCTCTTGGGTCTATCGGACAAGCGTCTAAGACTTTCCTCGTCGTACTGTATAAACTTTTGGGACTGTCTATGAACGGTATATTTTCTGTGTCCCATATGGTGTAGCACATCTGCGGCCAGTTTTACCGATGTTTCCAAGGACTCCCGGTATACATTTTCTATTCCCAATTGTAATAACTCATAAGCGTCATAGCGATTCTTGGCACGGAACATCAGTTTTAGATCAGGAAATTTCTCTTTTAGAGATTTCGCCAAGGGGATAGAAATATCAGGGTCATCAATGGCACAAACCAAAATATGGGCATCGGAAATGCCAGCAGACTCCAATAGCTCTAATCTTGTTGCATCGCCATAGTACACATCAAACCCCATTTTCCTTAATAGTTCAACCCTGTTGGAATCCTGGTCCAAGATAGTGGCCTCCACTCCGGATGCCCGTAAAAACCTCCCGACCGTACTTCCAAAATGTCCAAAACCTACAAGAATAACTTTGTGGCTTTTTGCAATATGGTCTATAGGTCCGTGTTCGGTTTTTTTGGTCCCAATACGTGCTAGCACAAACCGCTCATTCAATAATCCAAGAATGGGGGCCAAGGTCATGGTCAAGGCTGTAACTACCAACATCATATCTAGTTGCCCAGTGTCCAGGATATTCAATTGATAGGCAAAAGAAAGCAGAACAAAGGCAAATTCCCCAATTTGGGCTAAACCAACGGTTAGGAGTAATTTTTGATCTATTTTCATTTTAAATAGGCTGCCAACAGCGAAAAGAACGATGCCCTTTATAAGTATTACTCCAATAACCAACCCACTGATCAGTAAGGGGTATTCGCCAATTACGATGAAGTTGATAGAGGCACCAACGGCCATAAAGAAAAGTCCTAGGAGCAGCCCCTTGAAAGGCTCTAGAGTGCTTTCCAGTTCGTGTTTAAATTCACTGGTAGCCAATACGACGCCTCCTAAAAATGCTCCTAATGCGGGACTTAAGCCAACCAATTGCATAAGGAAGGTGATGCCCAATACGATTAGTAGGGCAGAGGCCGTTAACAATTCCCGGACACGGGCCATGGCCACCACCCTGAGCAAGGGCACAATTAAATAACGGCCTGTCACTACTACGGTAACCACTGAAAGTATAACTGCCAGTGTTTGAAGTCCTATCGGTAAATTATCTATCAACGCACTGTGGTCCGCATTGGAATGGGCCGCAGCGGAAGCTGTAGGGTCACTAGTGGCCAATAATGGGATAACCGCCAACATGAGTATAACAATAATATCCTGAAAAAGAAGGATTGAAAAGGAGGATGCACCATAGGTAGTGTTCAACAGCCTCTTTTCTTTTATGGTCTGCAAGGTAATGGCAGTGGATGATAGGGCAACGGCCATAGAAATGGTCAAGGCAACTTTCCATCCATAACCAAAGAAAGAAAAGCCCAAATAGGACAATAGCATGGTCCCAATCACCTGGGTTCCGCCCATTCCCAAGATGGTCTTTCTCATGCCCCAAAAATTCTTGGGCTCAATTTCAAGACCTATTAAAAATAGCATCATTACTACTCCAAACTCCGCAAAATGTAGAATATCTTCACCTTCCTCACCAACAAAACCTAGTACATAGGGCCCTATGAGTATTCCGGCCAACAAATAACCCAATACAGAACTAAGTCCCAGTCTTTTGGCCAAAGGGACACAAATTACGGCGCCACTGAGAAAGACGATGGCTTCAAATAAAATACTGCCTTTCATAATTTATTCTTTTTATTGAGCAGAGGGGTATCGTTTAGAAAACTACAGTCCGACAAGGCTCCAAAACCCGCATCGGTCTTTAAGGACCAAATCAATAGGTCGTATTGTTCCGCATGTCTTTGTAGTTGGGGCTGACTGATCCCATGGGTGCCCATCACGGCAAAGGGAGGTAGGTATTCCATTCCGCAAAGCCTAGCGGTCTGTTCAAAAGGCCTTAGGAATTCATTGACAGAATAATGATTGTTTCCCTCGGAACAATATAGCTCCCTAGACCCTCCTGTAGTAATGACGTTTAGACACTTTTTGTTTTTCAGGGCATTTCCATCGGGGCCGTATGCCCAACCAAATTCCAAGACCACATCAATCCACTGTTTCATGAGTGGTGGGCAATTGTACCAATAAAAAGGATGGTGCCATATAACAATATCGTGCTGCTGCAGCAGTTTTTTCTCACGGAGAACATCTATGTTAAAATCGGGATAATGTTCATATAGATCATGAAAGGTTACGCCCTCCCTATTTATTACCTTACACACCAAGGCTTTATTAGTCTTTGATTGCTCAAATTTTGGATGAGCGAACAAAATAAGTATTCTTTTCATGTCTAGAATTTAAGTTATTTTCCAACTAAGAACCAACTTGTAGGATATATTTCACCTACGTGCATCATATAACTTTTTAGGTAGTCACGGCTAATTTAATATACAAGAGACTAAGATGACAATGCCAGTATTTTTTTCCAAACACTATCACTAACAGGCATTCCGTGCTTCATATTTTCCTCCTTGGTATGGGCACTTCTTTCTCCGGGGTAATAGATTTTATCGCCTGGTTTCATTGGCTCCACATCATGGGTATAAGCAATAATTTCATTGATCAGTCTATGCTGTAATTCCTTATCCCCAAATACAGTCGGGTCAATGCATAGAAAAACCTGGGAAATCCCGGTTTCATAGTCCTTAAGACCTATTTTGTAAGTAGAATCGCCAGCGGCCAATAAGGTTGCCAGCATGTCCAAAACTATAGACAGGGCAGAACCTTTCCAGTAGCCAATTGGGAGTCCACGTTCTTTTACGGTTATTTTTTCAGGGTCATTGGAAAGTTCGTCATCGGCATCCCACCCCCCAGGGAAGGGTAGTTTTTTGCCCCTTAGTTTATAATCATTGATTTTTCCAAAGGCAAATTGTGAAATTGCCATATCCAAAACTATATGGCCCTCTTCCCTTGGAATGGATACAATAAAAGGGTTATTTCCAATACGGCTGTCCTTTCCGCCCCATGGCGGCATATTGGGCTGGGTATTGGTAAAAAGTATGGATATACAGCCTGCATCGGCAGCCATTTGGCCATAGGTACCACCCCGCATCCAATGGTTGGTGTTGCGAAGCGCTACCAGTCCCAGACCGTGCTGTTTTGCCAATTCAATGGCCCTATTGGTACACTTGGTGGCGTTGATAATGCCAGGTCCAAAATGGCCGTCCCAGCGCTCTATACTCCCAAAAGTTTCTGCTTTTTGTGCTTCGGAATCAACTTTAACAGAACCATTTTCTATGTATTCCAAGAAGAGGGGCACCCGATTAATTCCATGGGAATTAACCCCGGAAAGAGTACTCTCCGTGTAGGTTGTGGCCAGTAGTCTGGCCTTTTCTTCACTAAACTTATATTTTAAGAATAGTTTGTATAATACGTCTTGCATTTCTTGGGAGGAAATTCGCATAGTTTTGGTCATTTGTAATTGGTTATAGGTTTTATATGTAGTGCATTGTTGACTGTGTGCCTTTATCATAGCCATGATGATGCCCTTTCCGACTAAATGTACAAAATATCCGGTACTATTATGGGGACTATTGTTTGTACATTTTTCCGCTGTCTATAACTTCCCTTCCATTAACTATCATTAGAGACTTATAGTAGAAGCAGTTGCCCTCAATTTTTGTCACTTCAATGAGAATACCATTTATCTCATTTATGAATTTTTGGACAGGGGTGAGCTCGGATTTTGATTCGTCGTAGGTTATACGAAAAGTGCAGTTGTTTATCCATTCAAGTTTTGAATATTCAATTTTAGGCGCTGTGGATCCTTGTTCCGTCCCAGGTATTTCTTCCTTATACCCTGTTTGTGAATTTCCTTCCCTAACCAATCGCCAGGTCACGGGAGAAGGGCCTTTGGTATGTACCAAAAAGGTTCCGTTGGCAAAGGCTGTGCAATCCAGCTCCTGTCCGTTTGCCAATATGCCGAATAAAGCTAAGATAATGGAAATCGATTTTTTCATAGCAGGCAAAGATGCTACTAAATGTCTCTTTTGGCAAATACCTCAGGTTTAAAAATTAAAAATATTTCTAAAACCTTGAATCATGCACCAATGGTTCTCATAACAAAACTACTGTTCCTTATTTGGGCAATTACCTTAACTGATATGCAACTACGGCTTTATTGAATTTTATTTTGAATACTCAATATTACCTATCTCATAATCCTATGGGTTTATGAGCACATGATAAATATTTGATATGCCTAACTAGCTGGATTTTAGAATGCTCCCAATAATAAATTTATAAAAACGATGTGCTTGGCGATTGTATAATAATCTTAAAATACAGCGGTTATCTACCGTTGTAAGCTGACTATTTATTCATGTATTCAAAGTTCAATAGCTTTTTAATTTGGCCCCGGTACTGTTATTGAACGGAATGTTCAATTGCCATTTTTTGTCCTTTGATTTTACCATCAGCTTAATTTCTTTATCATTTTCGGATAAAATTTTGGCCTTAACTTTAGGCATTTCCTTATCTGAAGGTAGAAGCAACCAGACAAAAGTGCTATTTCCCGTTATCCGGCAGCTGTATTTACTGGTTACATTGGGTTCATATATATTGTATTCCGGACTGTACCAACCTTGTATTTTAGGGGATTCCTGGCCTTTTATGAATTTTAGATCAAACTTTTGCTTGCCAACAGGTATGAGTGCTAGATTCCCTTGACTATTGTTGGTTTTAACAATGTTCTTATCTTTTTCTACTATATTATCAGGGTGCCAGTGCCAAAGCGCATCAATTTTGCGGGGTCTATCGGTAGTGATTCTATCCACAATAACCCAAAACTTGTTGCGTACATAAAATACTGTTCTATTGTGATTAGCTGTACCTTCAATATCTATAAATTTATCAAAGGAACTGGAGGCGTAATCAAAATCCCTATCCAGTTTATATTGGGTGCCTTCAATAGGTTTTTCTGCCATTTTTGGTCCCTTTTCCTGTCCTTTTCCATCGATTGAGATTAAATTATGTCCGGCGCTCGACTGGGCATAGGGTCTAAATTTTTCTGCTACTTCTCCAGTATAGGCAAATCGGCCTGCATCCACTAAAAAGTCCTTTCCGAAAGCGGAAACGGATAGGTGTAATTTATCGTTATTTTGATGGCTACTTCCCCATGGTCCCATATCAAAAAAGGACCAGTGTGCATTATCGTCAAATCCACTTCTGGAAACAAAATGTCCTGCCCAAGGATAAAAGTATGAAGGACCATCTGTAGGTTCCTGACCAGATTGTCCATTGGTAGCTATATATTCCCAATCCGGATGATCAAATTTTTTGGCTCCCTCCAGTATGTAGTTTCGATCACTTCCCCGGTCCCCATCATTGTTAAGCAACCGATGTCCACTGGGGCGGACCATATGGGAAATATAACGATACATATCTTCTATGGTTTGGTTATAAAAATCAGGAAGTTTGCGATTTGCCTTATCACATATGTCCTTGAAGAGTTCAAAATTTCTCAGGGCTACATTGTGGTAATGAGAGCTGAGTTCTGTTTGTACACCATCTGGGTACACCTGCTTCTTCATACTTTTTATCATGGTCTTTATGGCATAGTCCATCCATTCTGAGGAAGCTTTGTATTCCGGGAAATAGGCGGCTACGGTGGCCAAGGCAGAGATTTCCATGGTAAGCCAGTTATTTTCACTGTGAAAGTTTCTATTGTAGTGGGCATGGTCCGGTAAACTGGCCAAGATCAACAGTTGGGTGGCAGGAGAGAGGTATTCACTTCCAATTAGTCCGTAAAAAATCTTGGGCCATACCTTTGCCCTAAACGACACCTCTAGGCCGCGCCATACAGAGGTACTGCTTTTTACCTTGGGATAAGGCATGCTCTTAATGATAAAATCGCGTAGAAATTGATCAACGTATTTTGCATATTTGGGGTTTCCAGTTTCCAAATAGCTATTAAAAACTTGGTATAACTGACTATGTCTATTGGATAACCAAGCCCATTCCTTATCGTTATTGGGGCCTTTGTAATACCAATTGCGATGCCCGTCTGCCCCAAAAGGAACTTTGCCCCTCACATTCTGCACTATAAAAACGTTGTTTAAAATAGTATCGGTAGTGGCAAGACTGCGTTGGGAAATATCTGGTAGTTCTTTTCTTAAATCGGCAGCCATGCCCTCATTTTTATAATAGGCCAACAATTCGTAACTGGCCTTTACCATATCCTCGTTATCGTGTGCCATTTTTACTTTTTCCAAACCTGGATAATCCAAATTATATTGGCTTAACATGTCTATAACGGTCTGTGGATAACTGTTATAAAGGTCTTCAACAGTAATTATCTCCTTCCATTTTTTTTGTGCAATTGTAGATTGGGGTAGTACAAAGATTAATGCTGTTAGGCACAGAAGTTTAAAGATTTTGATAGGCTGAGTCTGATTAGAAAAAAGAATTGGTGTTTTTGTATAAGTTAGTTTTAACATGGCATTACAAAATTTATATGGTCTATGGTCGTTTTTAGGTGTTTATTTCGGTTTTTAGTGTGAGGTGTATTTATTGATCTGGATCTTTTTCCCTGGATTGGTTTGGGTGGCCCATATATACAGTCGCCCCTGAGGATTTACATGTAGGCCAACAGCGGCATTAAAATCCACTTTGTTCTTGGATTTAAAGGTTTTTGTGCCCATTTTCTCCATTATAAGTTCCTGTGAAGACAGGTTTCGGACCAGGATTAAATCTGTATGTCCCAACTTTTTTTTGGAGTAAAAACCTAAAGCATAAATAGCATTTTTATCTTTTATGAGATTAACGGATTGATAGCTGCCCCAATCTTCTGGTACGGCAAAACTAGTGAGTAACTGCTGTGTCCTTTTTTCAGGATCTATTTGGTAAAAGTCCCAATTCCGTGAATCCCAATTTGCCACTATAGCTAAATAGTGGTCGTCCATTTTTAATAATCCAGTGGCTCCGGCCGTTTTTTGCTTGGGCTTCCCTTTACGCTCAATCGTGATGCTTGGATGGGCTTTGTAGAAGCTTTTGTCCCGGTAAGGATATAAACAGACTTTGGAGGTGGTTTTTAATATATTATCCTCAATACCCACTATCAAATAGGGGTCACTTATTTGTATCCCACCAGCATGCCGGTAGGGATCGCCCATTAAACGTATTAGGGTATCTGTTTTTTTTTTGGTCAGGTCTATTTGCAATAAATAGGCCTCCGTTTTAGAACTTCCAGATACAATAAGTTTTTCTTTCCCATCCCTCTCTATTAACTGTACTCCTTGAAAATGTCCGTTTTCTGCAGGGATATCAATTTTATTTTTTATGCTGATAAGCTCAGGGTTGGAACTCAATCCCTCAAAAGCAGTCATTATATTTCTTACGCTCTGACCAACACTCACCACGGGATATAGCCCAAGGTTTAGCATTATAAAAAAAATGAGCCATGATTGTTTTAGTCCCATAGAGAATAACGTGCTACTTTTTTAGGCATGGGCGGTTAGGAATTAAGTTTTATGTGATTCCCATGCGTATGCTTAAAACTACTATTTTCAAATGTAAATAGCACTATTTTATGGTTTAAACGATTAAATAATTATATTCAGGCTAATTTTTTAGGTTTTTCACCAATATCTATGCTATGCCCAAAACGGTTAAATTGCCCTTCCTTTTATTTGGATTATCTCTAGTCTGCTTCTTTAATTCCATTGTAATCTATTCCCAAACAAATTATTCTGTGCTCGATTTCTGGAAGTATTATTCGGATGCCGAGAATACACTGTATAAGCAACAAAGCGAACTATCTTTTCACAGCCTGGCCAATAGAAAGGAATCTATTGGTAAACTAAAGACGAAACAAGATTGGATGGCAAGACAGGAATTGGTAAAAGAGAAGTTCTTAACTTCATTGGGAAATTTTCCAGATAAAACTCCCTTAAACCCTGTTGTGACCCAAAAGATAAAAAAAGAGGGGTATAGTGTAGAGAAACTATATTTTGAGTCCCTTCCCGGGGTAAAGGTAACGGCTGCTTTTTTTATCCCCAATAGCAAAAGAAAGAAACTGCCCACTATAATTTATTGTAGCGGACACAGTGATTTGGCCTTTAGGAGTGAAGGCTATCAGCATGTAATATTAAACCTGGTTAAAAAGGGTTTTGCCGTTTTGGCTTTTGATCCTTATGGACAGGGTGAAAGAGCCCAGTATTTTGACCCAAAGGCAGGAAAGTCTCCATTTGGACCTACTAGGGAACACTCCTATCCAGGGGCACAGTTGTTTATTAATGGGGAATCTGCAGCTAAATATATGATTTGGGATGGTATACGGGCAGTAGATTATTTATTAAGTAGGAAAGAGGTAGACAAGGAGCGCATCGGGATAACGGGTAGGTCTGGTGGGGGGACACAGTCGGCCTATATTGCAGCCTTCGACCCTCGTATTAAGGCAGCTGCTCCGGAATGTTATCTTACTACTTTGGAGTATCAATTAAAATCAGGTGGACCACAGGATGCCGAGCAGAATTTTCCCTATGGCATACAACTTGGTCTGGATCACGCAGATCTTTTGGAAGTGAGGGCACCAAAACCGACCTTGATGATCACCACTACCAGGGATATTTTTAGCATACAAGGGGCTAGGAACACCTATAAAGAAGCAAGAATGGCGTATAGGGCATTTGGAAAGGAAGAGAACTTACAAAAGGTAGAGGACAATGCTGGGCATATGTCTACCCAGAAAAATAGGGAATCCATGTATGCATTTTTTCAAAAGCATTTGGATAATCCCGGAAACGCCCAGGATGAGGAAGTAGTTATTTTTCCCGTAGAAGAATTGTATGTAACCAAAACAGGCCAGCTTTCAACATCGCTAGGGAGTAAATTTCTGTATGATTTAAACGCTTCACTGACCCAAAAAAATATAGAGATCTTAAAAGAAAAACGAGTACAATTGGAACAGCATCTGTTGGGTCTAAAGGAAAAGGTGGCAACAATCACGGGCTATTCTGAAAATGAAATTAATGGAAAGTTGATTTTTTCCGGTCAGACCGAATTTGAAACCTATTTCCTTAATAAATACCTCATAGCCCAAGAAGGGGATAAAATAATTCCACTTGTAATCTTCCTGCCCAAACAACCCAAGGGAAAGTTGGTACTTTACCTAGATAATATGGAGGATAAGAAATCGGATGAGGCGTATGCCATGCCCATTAAATTGGCCCAAAACGGACTAACTGTTTTGGTGCCCGATCTTCCGGGATATGGAGAATTGGGGCCGGGCTATCTAAAAGGGGACGCCTATTTTAACAATACCTCCTACAATCAGTGGTTTGCCGGTATATTGAACGGCAGGAGTACAGTGGCGGTACATACGAAAGCAATACAAGCCGCTGTTCAGCTCTGCAGTGAAGAACTGAATATGGGCGATAAAAAAATTATAGGGGTTAGTAAAGGCGGTTTTAACTCCAGTTTATTGCATGCTTCAGTTTTGGGATTGGAGGTGACTGGTATCTTATGTATAGATCCGTTGCTGTCCTTTGAGTCTATTGTAGCCAACAAGGACTATGACCCGGCTCATATTCCTTTTAGCGTTGCAGGGGCTTTGCCTCATTATGACCTGCCGGATTTGGCAACCCTCATGGCCGATAAAAAAATAATCCTTGTCCTTGGTAATGATGATGGGGCAGTAGCTACTAGATCCTTAAGAGCCTGGGATTTTGTAAGGGAGAACCTTAAAGCCATGGATAAAGTAGAGAACTTTTCTGTGGATTATAGGGATCCAGATTTTGATGGTATGACCCTTATAAACCAATTTATTGCGGATTGATAATCTTGGGGTAGTACAACAGGCTTTTTCTGGAAGTGATATTAAAATGCCTTTTAGACTTTAATGTTAGAGCAGGAATAATTAACTTTCACAAAAAATAATCACAGACCAACCATGGTAAAAAGAACAACAGTAGCAGGCGTACTAATGGTATCGCTTTTAGGATTTTTAGAAAATGTAAGGGCACAAGAGCCCCAACACAATCACCCACATGACCACACACATCACGCTCATGATTATGCGGTTTTGGATCACCATCATAAACATACCCATTTACAAGATCACCACAACCCCGAAAAGGCACAGTTGGTAACCGGGCAAGGGGCATTTGTTTTTTCCTATGACCAGGAACTTACAGCAGCATTTCCTAAGGAAGCCCAAGAATTTGAACCAGGAATGCACGGAGGCTTTAATGAAGACCCGGAAACGGGAATTGTATACACGGGTATACCGGGATATGGACTATGTTCCATTAGCCCAGATCTTAGCAAGTGGACGGTTATTGGTACAGATGAGCGCTTAAAGGATAACATACATGGAATAGTCTTTTTTGTTCATAAAGGCAAGAAATACCTCGCCCTTGCACAGGAAGGCAAAAGAGTTTTGGTATTGACACTGGACGGGACCGTGGTAAGTGAAATTCTAAAACCGGTGGGAACCGAATTCAACTTTAAAGAGGCCAATGATTTCTTTTCTAGGGAAGACAGTAATTTTGGGGTAACCGATGTTACCTATTTAAAAGGAACCTTGTATGTTGCGCATGGTTACTCCAAAGGAGATTTTGTAATGACCATAAAGGAAAAAGGCGGTAATTGGCAGTGGGGCAAGCTGGCTTGGGGTGGAAAGGGTGATAAACCAGGACAATTCCAGACCGCTCATGGTATCTATGCCCACAATAAGCATATCTTGGTAGCTAACCGCGCAGCTGGGCAGGTAGTTAAATTCACTAAAAAAGGTAAGTTTGTAGAAACCTTTAAGGATATTCCAGAGGGTAGTTTGGTATGTAATGTATCCTATAAAACAGAGCATTTTTTCCTGAATGCACTAAGTGCTATTGGGGACCAAAAATCTGCCCCGGTCTATGTGCACAGCGGTGAGGAATTGGTGTCCACAGTAATTCCAGGAGATCTGGATATCCCTGTTCTAACGAATATTCATCAAGTGTGGCCCCATTTCGTTGAAAAAGCGAACGGTACAAAGCAATTATATTTATTGGTGCACGGTTGGAACAAAGGCAAGTTTGCCGTGCTTAAAATGGAATAATACTTCTATTTTATTAGGAGTAAATATAGACAGTTAATGTATACAACGGGCCGTTAATTAAACGGTCCGTTGCTTTTATAATAAATCAATGTCGTAAGGATTTAACATGTTAATTCCAGTACTAAGTGCTAACGGCTTCTTCTATCTTATCCAGTAGGCCATTTGGATCAAAGGGTTTAAAAATAAATCCGTTCATACCACTTTCAAGAATTTTGCTTTTCACCTCCATAAACACGGAGGCAGATAGGGCCAAGATAGGTATAGTGGTATTAAATTTTCTGATTTCCTTTGAGGCTGAATAACCGTCCATGTGCGGCATTTGAATGTCCATTAATACAGCATCATATTCTTTCTCCCTGACCTTTTCTACAGCCTCAAGTCCGTCATAGGCCACATCAACTTCCAATTTAGCCTTTTCCAATATTTGCTTGCCCACCATTACGTTTATTTGATTGTCTTCTACCAATAAAATACGCTTACCATTAAGTTGGTGCTCTTTTTTGTATGAGGCTCGTTCCAACTCCTGATTAGTGGCCAATTTTAGATTCAAATCAAAATAAAAACGACTGCCCAGTCCTTTCTCACTATCAATTTCCATTTTAGATCCCATAGCTTCAACAATACTTTTTACTATGGGTAGCCCTAGTCCAGTTCCCCCATAAAGCCTGTTGGTACTACTTGAAGCTTGGGTAAAGGCCTGCCATATTTTTTCTTGTTGATCTTTTGGAATACCAATTCCTGTATCTATTATTTCTGTACTTAATATTATTGTTTCATCTGCCAAGGACCTTTTTGCTATTTTTAGGGTTACAGTTCCTTCATCTGTAAACTTTATGGCATTGGAGACCAGATTATTAATTACCTGATTAAAGCGTACTACGTCTAACCACACCAGTGGAATTTCTTCATCAATAGCCAGTTTAAGCGTAATTCCTTTTCTAATACAACTGGGCTCGTGTATTTTTTTAATTTGCTTCACTGCAGCCATGATATTGGTGGGAATAGGATCGAGCTCTATTTTTGTTGATTCCATTTTGCTAAAATCCAATACATTGTTCAGAAGATTGAGCAGTATTTTACCAGAGTAGTTCAATGCTTCTATATTTTGTTCCTGGTCCTTTCTAGGATTGGTATCTCCCAGAATGTGGGAAAGGCCAATAACGGCATTTAATGGTGTACGTATTTCATGACTCATCATACTTAAAAAACGCGACTTGGAATTAGAGGCTTCAATAGCTTCTTCGCGCTGATTATAGATTTTGGAATAGTATTGTGCATTTATATAGGAGAAAAATATAAGCTGATAGGTAACTAGCACAATTGTGGTGACTACAGAGATGGGGTACACGTAGGTACTTGCCATTTCTTGATCCATATGGATAGATGTAAAGAGGTCGAAATTGGTGAAATACAATAGAAACCATAACAACATGGAGAGTGCGGAAAAAAAGACAATTAAAGATTTTTCCCGTCTAAAAGAAAACATGACAAAAGGCAGCGCCAAGGCAAACATTAGAATAAATTCTACACTACCTGCTTTTCCTATAAAGGATGCTGTTAGGGTTACGCTCAGGTTAAAAGCGATCATATAGATAAAACGGGCCAGGGTAAGGTTTCCCTTTTTGGAAATAAAGGCCGATAATATAAAAAAAGGCACAGTGGCGCCTATGTAATTGCTTAATAGGGACATATCCAAGCCTCTTGCAATAAAAAACCAAATTATAGAGATAAGGGTTGTTAATAAGGACAGGGAAAAGACCAGTTTGATACGCCTGGTAGAGAATTCTGACATAGTACTGTAGGTAGATATACCTGTAAATTTACGCCAAAGACACCAGATATAATAACATTATAGCTAACTTTTTAGTGTTTAATAATTTTTGAGCACCCTTATTGCCGTATTGATTATAAATAAGGTTAAAGTTATAAACGTATGGGCATAAGCCATGGTGTAGCTGTTATGTTAGCCACCTCTTACTTATTTCTTATTTTTTGGATTTTAGATTTCGCAGGGGTCACCATCCATTTAAAGGTTCTGGAGAATTTGTCGTCCGTAGGATATTTTCTGTTGGGTGTAATATTGTTAAAAACCAAGGCCAGCAATAACATTATGGTTAAACCGCTTAATACGGGAAAAAATATATATCCATAGCTTAGGTCGGTTATTTTTTCCGAGCCCATTACGGCTATTAAGGCCGTGGCCCCTCCCGGAGGGTGTAGGGTTTTACTAATTTGCATGGCGATAATGGATAGAGACACGGCCAAAGCGGCGGCCAACCAAAGAATATCACCAAGGATATGAAAGATACTTACTCCTATAAAAGCACTTATGAGGTGACCAGCTATTAGGTTCCGAGGTTGGGCCAACGGACTCTGTATAGCTCCGTAGATAAGGACACTAGTAGCACCAAAGGAACCTATTAGCAGTATATTGTCCGATGGGGTCAGATAATAACTTTGAATAAGCCCAATGGTAGCTATACCACAAAATGAACCTAGGAAGGACCAAAATAATTCCGATGGATCAATAAGGGTTTCCTTGTACACCACATATTTACTAATTCTATACCCCCTTTTTAATTGCTTTTTCATATCGGCCGGCAAAGTTATGAACCCTAAATAATTAGGACAAAAAAAATGGCAATTATCCTAGCATAGGGAGCAAAACTTATGAGAAGATCACTATGGACTGTAGGTACGCCTCAAGTATAGCAAATCTGAACACTTTTAGGGAACCACCCCCTAAAGAACAGACCTTTGTAAATGATTTTGTTTTTGAAGCATCGGGTTTCATTATCTTCAGGAAATATTATAGGGCCGTGATCAGTGATCCATTTCGTAGGTCCTATTAGGGTAGGGAGCTGGCCAAACCAACTTTTAAGGTGCCAGATTCTTAACCGGCAATATTACCGTTCAAATAGGTCATCCAAAAACTTTCCTGATATTTTCAACCTGGTAGTCGCCTCCCCAATCAATATCTACCAAGGATACATAACGGGCTTTTTGATTGGCGTCCCAACTATTATTATAAAAGGTATAATTTTTCCGGTTTTAAGTCATTTTCAAAGTAGTATCCCTCCTGAGGCTTCTATACGCTGCCCGTTAATCCATTGTGCATCTTCGGTACATAAAAAGGCCACTACACCTCCTATATCTTCGGGCTTGCCAACGCGACCTAATGCTGTAGCTGCGGTGACCGCTTTTCTTTTTTGCTCGTTGGTTTTGTTTTCACCCCCGCCAAAATCTGTAGCAACAGCACCTGGGGCCACAACATTGGCCCTAATTTTACGATGTGCCAGTTCCTTGGCCAAATATTTTGTAAAGACCTCTACCGCAGCCTTAGTTGGAGCATATGCGGATGAATTGGGAAAGGTAAACCTGGTTAGCCCAGATGATATATTTATGATCCTGCTTCCATCGTTTAAAAAGGGCAATGCTTTTTGGGTAAGGAAATAGACTCCTTTGAAATGTACATTCACCATTTCATCAAATTGCTCCTCCGTTGTTTCAATAAAAGGTTGATATATCCCGGTACCGGCATTATTAATTAAAAAATCAAATTTGTCTTCTTCCAATTCCGATTTTAAATAATTGGAAAGATCCATAAAAAACTGATCAAAGGAAGCAATTTTAACGGTATCCAATTGTAAGGCATATGCAGAAGGCCCTAGTTGGGAAATCTGGGCAACTGCCTCATCTGCGGCCGACTTATTGGTGTGGTAGGTGATGATTACATTTATACCTTTTTTAGCTAGGTTTATGGCCATATCCCTACCTAAACCACGACTCCCTCCGGTTACGAGGGCAATTTTATTTTTGGACATTTTTTAGATTTTAGTACTTGTGCAATTCCACAAAAATTAGTTAATACCAGTGCTAATTTAATTAAGTTGTTGCTTTATTTATCTACCAGGGCATATTTTATATTCTTAAGCCTTTGATGCATGGTTTGTTGCCTGTTTATACCTATTTGCCAGTGTTAAGCTTATATCCTGCCCTGTACGGGTAGGTGTCAAATTTTTCCCCTCCACCAATTATTCGAGGATCATTGGTAGCTTTTAAAAGACCATTAAGCTTGTTGGACAAATCTTTTTTGACGGTAGCATAGATTGGGCTCTCTGCCAGATTATTTAGTTGATCGGGGTCTGTTGTAATGTCGTACAATTCTTCGGCTGGGCGTTTGCCAAAACTCCATTGGTAGAAGCGCTTATATTTCGGTTCATTGGCGTTTTCTATAAGAAATGTTTTGGTAGGGCCATTATCAGAATCTGCAAAGCTGTTCATAGGATGGGTAGCACCTTCTGGAACCCCGGCCGGCCACAATTCAGGATAAATATTTCGGATATAAATGTATTTTTTGGTTCTAATTCCACGTGAAGGATACCCTTTTGTGGAAGGTGCTAGCTGGGCAGGGGTGTGGCGTTCTTTTCCAAAAATCACATGATCGCGTACAGCTTCTACCCAACCTTCCTTGTCCGATAGAAGAATAGGTTCCAGTGATTTCCCCGACATTTGAACGGGAATATCTACTCCTGCCGCTCCCAGAAAGGTGACGGCCAGATCGGTCAGGGAAACAAAATCTTCAATTTGCCTGTTGCCCTTAACTTTTTCGCCCCAACGGATGGCCAAGGGCACACGGACCCCCATATCATATAAATTGCTTTTACACCTTGGGAACGGCATTCCATGGTCGCCGGTCATGACAATAATCGTATTTTCCAATTCCCCTATTTCTTCCAGCATTTTAATTGCATTGCCCACATCCCTATCAAATCGCTGTACTTCAAAATAATAATCGGCTATATCGGAGCGTATTTCTTCCACATCAGGATAAAAACCAGGAAGCTGTACTTTATCGATATCTATTCCCGACTCCTTACCAACGCCTTTTTTGTATGGCCTGTGCGGATCCGAAGCACCCAACCAAAAACAAAATGGTTCCCCTTCTGGTCTCGATTTTAGGAATTCCCCAAAACCTTTTTGGTAATTCTGCCCCCCTGGATGTTTGTCTACATAACCCCCGGCCTTCAAATTGCCGGGACCCCAACATTTGCGCCAATGCCCCACATGATAACCGGATTCTTCCAATAATAATGGGTAAACAGGTATATCTACATCCATTGTGGACCAAAGGTTGGCACTCTCTCCCAATTGCCAGTGATACTGGCCCGTTAAAATTGCACTTCTGCTAGGGGTACAGGAAGGACTGGATACATAGGCATGGTTAAAAAGCACCCCCTCCTTGGCCAGTTTATCAAATACTGGGGTCTGTACCACGGCATCACCATACACACCGGCATGCGGCCAACCCCAATCATCAGCAATACAGAATAGTATATTGGGCCTTTTGTCCGTTGTCTTCCCATTTGGGATGGGATAATCCGATCCCGATAATAAGTAAAAGGCCAGAACAAGTCCTAGGGTAATTAGTATCCGCTGTGGTAGTTTCATGGTATAGGTATAAAGGTTGGTTTTTTATTTTAAATTCATACAGAGGGTAACTCCCCCTGCTCAAAAGAATGCCGATTAAAAATACTAAAATTTAAATTGGGATAGAAACCACTTCCTTTAGTAATACGGTAACCCTAGGCAGTAAACTGCGATATTTATAAAACACCATGGTTCCACATCACATACATCTGAAATAAATAAAGGTGTGGTAATCAATTTTCTTAGTGTTTTCAAACAACCATTTGCCATTGAAATCGGTCATGGATAGTCCATTACGCCCCCTTTATATGCGGCATTAATTTGTTAACGCAAATAAATACGGATTATAATTGTTGTGTAGTCTTAGCCACTGGTTTTTGGCATAATAATTAATTAAGGTATAACTGCCAGTCGCCAAGGTAGTAGTAAATATTTCAAACTAAAACCCAGCATATTTTAGGCGTATTTAATAATTGACAATTTCCCTTGGATTAATCAATTAGAGCATGTCTTTCATGTGCTTTTTGATATTGGGATCATTGTATATTTTCTGAACCATGACCGAGTATAAGTCGGCAAAGCGTTCATTCTTCGCAAGATCACCAAAAAGCGATTCCTGTTTAATAAACGCTAAAGGGTCTGTTCCAGTTTTTGCGGCTGCTGTGTGGAGCTCCTTGGCCATGGCATCAATAATTTCCATGGGCTGTCCATTTTTATCAACTTGTTTATCGCTGTAATAGCACCAAGCTGCGATAACCAAGGTGGCGAATTCAATACTTCTCCCCTCAGCTAAATTCTCTTCCAGAGTGGCTATCAAAAACTTAGGCAGTTTGGCAGAACTTTCCGAACAAATTCGACTTACACTGTCTTTTATGTTTGGGTTGGCAAAGCGTGCTTCCAAACTGTCTTTGTATTGGTCTAGATCTATCCCCTTTACTTCATCCAAGATTGGTGTGGCTTCCTTGTCCATAAACGACCTTAAATAATCAACAAAGGTCTTATCTTCCATGCAGGCATTAATGGTGTTATGTCCGTGGATTGCTCCCAGTAAGCCAAGCACGGAATGGCCTGCATTTAATAAACGGAGTTTCATTTTTTCATAAGGCTTCACATCGGGAACAAATTGAACCCCAACTTTTTCATATTCGGGTCGGCCATTGGAAAAATTGTCCTCTACAACCCATTGTATAAATGGCTCACAGGTTACTGGCCATTCATCCTTTATTCCGTAGTTTTTTTCTAGGTAATCTATATCAGATTGGGTAGTTACCGGGGTAATACGATCAACCATGCTATTGGGAAAGCACACCTCTTTTTCTATCCAAACGGCCAATGCCGCATCTTGTTTTTTGGCGAATGATAAGAGCATTTTACGGGCTACATCCCCATTGTGCAGAATATTATCACAAGACATTATACTGAAGGCCTTAAGTTTGGCATCACGACGCTTTTTAAGCGCAGCCGTTAAATAGCCATATACTGTTTTTGGACTATCAGGGTTTTTTAGATCGTGTTGGATAGCTGGGTTATCAAAATCAAATTCACCTGTTGCAGGGTTAAAATTATAACCGCCTTCGGTAATGGTAAGGGAAACTATTTTAGTAGCAGCATCTGCCATACGATCAATAACAAGCAATGGGTTGTCCACTCCCAGTATGAAATTGCCTATAGAGCCTATTATACTGGGCTCTATCTTGCCATTTGGATGTTTTACTATTAAAGTGTAAAGGCCGTCCTGTTTTGTAAGCACATCGTGTATTTTTCTATCGCCCTCACGCAATCCTACACCACAGATACCCCATTCTTGGGCATTGTATTTTTCCTGGAGTAGATGGGTATAAAAAGCCTGATGTGAACGGTGAAAACCACCTACACCAATATGGACTATTCCCGATTTAATATTTTTTCGGTCATAACCTACCGTGGAAATTCCACCTGTTATTTGATCTAAATTTTCTTGATTAAGTATAATTGTTGTCGTATCCATTACAATTAGATTTTTTGCTTTTGTTTAGCACGCTGAAAAGCCCAATAGGCAGTAATAAAATAGAGTATGGTACAAATGAAGGCGTATTGATAAAATTGTGCGCGATTGGCTATATAAATATTTTCGTCAGCACTATCAAAGAGTACAATACCTCCCAATATCAAGGTAATGACAAGGGCAGTAACAGAAATCAATTTTAATATTCGCGAAAAAATGGAAGTATCCTTTATATGCTTCTTTTCCATTTTTCCTTTTTGTTCCTGGTATTTGGCAATGTTTTGGTTGCGTATTTTTTCTTCTTCCTCTTCCTGTGGATAGGCGTCCTTTGCGCCATAACGGGCAGCTAGGAAAGTATACACCAGAATGGTAAAAGCCCAGGTGGGAATAAAGAGGTAAAAGAAAGACATAACGTTTAGGGCGTTTAGCCCAAAACCGAACAATAATCCCAAGGCCCATGAAGCAACTGCCGGGGTGCTAAAGGTTAAATTTCGATAAGAAGACCAATAACGGGTAAAGCCTATTCTTGGAAAAATTTGATGTTCAGCGAATACTATTGCCCCTACGGGTACCACTAAGAGACCGGCATAGGTTAATAGAGGCAGTATCTGCGAAAAGACAAAAGGGAAACATGCGATGGCTATAGTTATAAAGCCAACCACTATGGTAGTTTTTTTCCTGGAGTGGTTGTAGAAAATGGCCTGTGCTGCCAATCCGGCCCTATACAGGTTTGTAATGGCAGTGGTCCAACCGGCCACAATAACAATGACAAAACCGGACCATCCCAAGGCGTAGTAGGCCACATCCCCGGGGTCGAGCTCTACTATAGACTTTCCTAGGATCACAGCAGCTCCGGCTCCCATAATACCAGCGGCAATCCAAGCAACATAATGGCCGAACATCATTCCCGTACTTGTGGCCAGTCCGTATACTTTCTTTTTGGCAAAACGTAAAAGGGCCATATCAATTAGCCCAAAGTGGGTGATGGTATTGGCAGCCCAGGCAAACCCTATTACCTCTATCAACCCAATACCCGGTTCCCCGTTACTATCAATTCCCGTCCATATGGATTGGTTGCCCATGGCCATAAAATCTGTCAATCCAGATGGTAAGGTTTTACCCAATACATCCAGGGACAAAGCCGGCATGAGTATCATAGCCCCACTAGTGAACATTACAAATAACCATGGAGCACAAATCCCGGAAAATTCAGAAACTGCATTAAATCCATACAGTGCTATGGAAACCACAACAATACCAACCCCAAAGACAATTAAAACAAACCACAGATTGGTAGGGTACCAATTGAGTTGGGCCGGTATATCAAAGGCAAAGCGAACCGCGGTTGCCGATACGGTAACCATGGCAGCAGATATAACCGAAAAAATAATCACATTGGCCCAGTTGTATAACTTGGTCATGGAATCCCCGGCAATCTTATTTAAATAGGTGTAGAGACTTAATCGCGTATCCACGGCAATTGGGGAGGTAATAAATGTCCAACTTAGAACAGCTAATATATTACCAATTAAAAGTCCCAATAGTATGTCCTGTGTTTTGGCGCCCAGGGCTACAAATGTTGCTCCAATAACAAATTCGGTGGCTGCAACATGCTCTGCAGCATACAATCCGGCAAAATGGGTCCAATCATGTAGTTTGTGTTTGGCAACAGGTAGTTGTTCTTCCTCTAGGTTTTCAAATTGTTCAAAATCTTTGGTCGTTTCCATATTTTTAGTGGGTGTTGGGATTTGTATCCCAGTAAATTTTTACAATTTAGTTGAAGTAATTGTTGAAATTACGCCAATGTTACGGTTCTACAATATTAGCGTTCTGATTTTGGTCTGGCAAATTGAAATTGTTGTACAAGTAAACATAAAGAGGAAATGTATAGATAGAAATTGGAGCAAGCCAAACGCCCCTACTATAGTGTTACCACTTGTTAGCGAGTATTATTCTTTAGTAATCTGCAACATCTATAATGGTTTTTTACGCTTTGGATAACAGGTTTACCACAAAAGATTGCATTCTTGTTATTTCCCAATCCGCATTCCGCTTGGGGCCCTATTTTTTATTGCCAATTGTGGCTTTTAGCCTGTTTTTATTGGATAATGGATTGCAGTGTAAAGGAAATAAAATGGTTCTATTATGGGTTATTGGGTCTTGCTTTTTGCCAACCTTCGGCAAGTTGTTGGGACAATTCTTTTACGACAGTTGCATGTATTTTTTCGTTAGCGATATTGACGGTTTCGTGGGGGTCATTCTCGCTGTCATACAACTCAGTACTTTTTAATTCGCCTTTGGTCCCTGTTTTTGGATCCCAAGTGTACCATTCTATATAGTGGTATTTTTTTGTGTTAATGGAATACCCCATATAGCGCTTCCCATCGGCAGATACTTTAGGTCTACGGTGAAATTGACTGAAGGCGGCTTTTTTCCATTGGCGTTTGGGGTCTTTAATCAATGGCACAAAGCTGGTTCCTTGTATATAATCCGGAATTTCAATACCAGCTAGTTCGCAGAGTGAAGGAAACATATCTATCAGTTCGGTAATTTCAAAGGTCTGTGCCCCTCTATTTTCCTGGTTTGGATAGCGAATGATCATTGGAACCTTTAGATCAATATTGTAGTTGGTCATTTTGCCCCAACTATTATGGTCGCCCAATTTCCAACCATGATCTCCCCACAGGATAATAATGGTATTTTCATATATTCCAATCTTTTTCATATGGGAAAAGAGGTCGCCCAGCAAGGCGTCCACATAGCTTACACTTGCATAATAACCATGCTTTAAAATTCTGGTGGTATCAACACTCATTCTATAGTCAGATTCAGGATGGCCAATTTTATTAAAGCCGTCGTAGTGCCGAAGTTCATACATAGAATTCATGGTATGGCCAGGTGCATTTTTGGGTACGTTTGGATTTGGCGCCAAAGGTATTTTCTCTGCATCGTATAAATCCCAGTACTTCTTGGGTACTGCAAACGGAAGGTGGGGTCTAAAATAGCCGAGGCCCATGTAGAAGGGAGCATCCATCTTGGCCAATCGGCTAAGGGTTCTTTTTGCGAGTTCGGTTTGGGCCCCATCATAGTACATGGTATCATGAACGGCAGCAGCCTCCCAAGCGGGTCCGGTATTCCAGCCATCGGCGTAGCGTACAGGTCTTAATTTTAATAGGGAATCCCTTTTTTTAACCTGTGATTCATTTATTTCCTTACTGATGTAAAAAGTTTCCCCATCCCTGTTTAACCATTCCGGACGCAAATATTGGGCGGGTCGTAGATCTGGTTCGTCCCACGAAATGGAGTCTGGCATATAGTTGTGAAAGATTTTACCGAGATTTACGGTATGATAACCAAATTCGGAGAAATATTGCGGCATGGTAACCGTATTGGGGTGTATGTCGCGGAACTTGTCACCAAGGTGCCAAACACGGGTTGAATCTGGTCTTAATCCTGTCATTAAACTAGCCCTTGAAGGGGCACATACGGCTACCTGGGTAAAAGTCTGTCTAAAGGTCATTCCTTCTGCCGCAAACTGGTCCATATTTGGTGTAATGGCTATGGTATCACCATACGCTCCCAATGTAGGCCTTAGGTCATCTATGGATACAAAAAGTATATTTGGTTTTTTTGTTTCTTTCTTGGGACTTTTACAAGCAACCACGCTTATAAAAGCAAGAAAGAGAAGATAATAGGTAGAATATCTTTTATTCATTTGAGGTGTACGTTTTATTAAATAGTGTTTTTTTGGCCAAAGGTTTTTGCTTTACTGCGCCATTGGATTAAAAACATAAATCTTTCAAAATCAGATGCCGTTTGTTTGGTTTATTATTCAAAGAATCTTTAGAGGAAGCCATATCGTTTTTATTCATCTGGCTCTTATTTGGAAATAATTGCTACCCAGCCTCCACCAGCTGCCATCTGTGCCGTTATTTTCGAATTTTTGTCAACCTGCAAATTCTCTACCTTATAATCCTCGGCATATCGGTTTGCATTGATGCCATCCCTGAAAACATTCATTTTAAAATCCCCCTCTGCCAAAAAGGAGAGGTCCAGTTCCAAACTTCTTTTAGTCCAATCGGTCATGGCTCCAATATACCAGCTATCTCCCTTTCTTCTGGCAACCGCAATATAATCGCCTACAGCCCCATGTAGCACAATGGTTTCATCCCATATTGTTGGAATTTGTGTAATGAAATCCACGGTCTCCTGTTCCTGGTAATACCTTGACGGCGATTCGCATAGCATTTGTAAGGGGGCTTCGTACACCACGTACATGGCCACCTGATGTGCGCGGGTGCCCATACTCATAGGTCGCTTGCCGCTAATGCCGAAATTTGCTCTTTGTTTATTGCTCATGGCACCTGGGGTATAATCCATGGGACCTGCGGCCATTCGGATAAAGGGAATGGTCACATTGTGCTCTGGAGTAATATCCTTGCTCCATTTATTGTTTTCGCTACCCTTTACACCTTCATAGTTTATCACATTGGGATACATACGTCTTAAGCCAGAAGGTTTAAAAGAACCATGAAAATCTACCAACAATTCCAACCTAGCGCATTCTTTTGCTATTTCCTCATAGGAGTTCACCACATATTGGTCGCTACGCTGTATAAAATCGATCTTAATTCCTTTTGCTCCCCAGCTTTTATAGGTTTCAAGGATTTCAACAAGGTTTTCTTGTAGGGGTTTCCATAGGGTCCAAAGAATAATATCCACCCCTTTTTCTTTTCCATACCTGATCAATTCCGGTACATCTATATCCGGATTGAAATCGAGGATTTCTGTGGTGGATTTGGTCCACCCTTCATCCAGTATTACATATTCTATGTTGTTGGAAGATGCAAAATCTATATAGTATTTGTAGGTAGCGGTGTTTAGTCCCGATTTAAAATCGACCCCATAGATATTATTGGCATTATACCAATCCCAGGCTACCTTACCAGGCTTTATCCAGTCCGTATTTTCAATAACCGATGGTTTTGCCAATTGATAGGTTAAATTGCTCTCTACAAAAGTTCTATCGTCATCACTGATCATGAAGACCCGCCAAGGATAGGACCTTTTTCCTGTTGTTTCCGCTATATAATCGGCTTCCTTGGTAATAGTCTGATTGCGGTCAGGGGAATTTTTTTCGTTATCAACTGCTTCCAGAACAAGTTTTGGAAATATAGCATCCATGGTAGTGTTCCCATTACCCCGCACAAACATAGCCGGGTAATCATGAAGAGCTGTTTCGGTAAACAATACATTGGCATTTTCGGTAACAAATAATACCGGGAGACTGCAAAATTCCTCTGATGAAATTTCAGGAAGCAATTTGTCAATATAACTACGTTCATTATGGGAATACATACTTTTTTCTTCAGGGAAAAGACTGCGTGATCCCTCAGGAAAAGTAAAGGACAGCCGTTCCGATTTTACATTACGTGACGCCCTGCCCATATCTATAAATTGGTAGGCCACTCCGTCATTATAAGCTCTGAAATTAAGTATATAGTTTCCTTTGAATGTTATGGAAAGTTCGGTAAATTCATCCTTGATCTCGGCATCTTTATGGGAAACCGCAGGATAAATAGTAGACGTATAATCTTTAATCCTATGTGCTTTTACCTTAGGGTTGTCTCCAAAATCCTGACCGTTAGAGAAATCCATTCCTACACCTACATTGTTTAGTACCACTTCTTCATTAAGGAATGCAGACCAGCCGATGCCTTCATCAATATTTACCTGAAGTTTTATGTTCTCATCAGGGGATTTAATTAGGAAGTCTTGGGAATAGATTTGTTGGCCAAGCACCAATATAAACAGGGCAGAGAATATTCTTTTTTGGATCATCAAAAGATATTAAATTATATAATTGTTGCTGATTTTGTGAAAGAGTGGATAATTATTGTTTTTGTTATTTAGGCCCCTAATTTACCAAATACCTACGTATTGGAGCGGTATACATGCCTATCTTTTAGCTAAGCAGGGCATTTTTATGGCATTCTGAACCGTTGGTTAAATTTATTCGGTTATGGCAGTTCAGCTTATATTTTAGTGACTATTATTAAAAATAAGTAAGGAAATTTTTAATTCTAAATATTCTTGTTTTGCCTTCTATATAGATTGTCCGTAGCCTGCAACAATTTTTTCATAAGATTTTCATCCAGCTCCGGATGGGAGGCTATATAGTTTTGGACCATATCATAGGCCTCCTTGGAGGTATACTTGCCTATGGTGCTACTTAACCATCCCAAGGGGAAAAATATGTCTCCTGTTCTTTGTATTTCTTCTAAAAGTTCAAGACTTATGCCTACAGATTTGATTCCTTCTTTTTGATGTAAAGGATGATGTATAAAGGAGCATGCCGTTTGTACCCAATTTTCTTTTTCCCTGTTCTTGGGATCTTTAAACGATTTAAAGAAAGCCGTTCGCACAGCTGGGTCCGAATTCAGCGTAGGTTCCAAAAACTTAAAGCGTTCCAATTTGTCAGGGTTGCTAATCCCTGATTTTGCTTTTGCCAAAATATCTTTTGCTTTTGGATGCCCAAATAATGCTAATTGTTGTGCCAAACTGCTATAATTGTCCTTGTTTAAAACAAGATTTTCTATAGTTTCTTCTTTGTTCCAAATGCGATATAGACGGTCTATTCCGGACTGCGAATAGGCAATGGATCTATACATCTTATAAAGAGTCTTTTTAATGTTCTTGCTCTCGGGTTGCCGTAGTCTGTGATATAATAATTCCTCTAAAGCTTCTTGGTATTGGGTTCTTTGTTTGTCCGTTAGGTAATTCCAAAAAAGGTTGGACATTTGTCCTGAAAGCATTCTTAATATTAGTTCATTGGACTCCGTTGAAACCCCCATTTTAATGTTGTCTATTGCAGAAGTAATTGCAATTGTTCCGTTTAGGGTATTCTCATAGATATTTAAGTAGGAATGTGCTCTGGAAACTTCTTCTTCTATAGCGGCGCTATGTGTCGCAACCATCTCATTTGTTGGAAAGAGGCCATATCCGTACCCATTGGTGTTATACAAAACATAAAGGGGTTTAGGTGCACCTAATACTTCATTTATTTTAATACTAGGGGTATCGGATAATACAGCAATGCTAGTAATACTATCGGGATAGACGAGTTGAATATCAAAAGACTGTGGCCAAAACTTCGCTGATCCATCCTCTGCTTTTTGTGTTAGGGTAAATTCTTTTATTCTCTGGGCATTATCGTATTTAATTTCCTCAGAAAACACCGGCCTTCCTGTAGAGTTGACCCATACCTCGCTCCAACGTTTTAAATCCAAGTCTATTTTTTTATCGAGAATGGCAACCAAATCGTTCCAATCCGCATTCTTATAGGCAAAAGTTGCGATGTATTCCCTTATACCTTCTCTAAAGCTGGTTTCCCCTAATGTAAGTTCCAATTGCCGCATGACTATTGGTGCTTTATCATAGATGATACTTCCGTAAAGGGATCCTGCATTATTAAGGTTTTCCAATTTTTGACGAATGGGATTGGTTCCCCTTGTTCGGTCTACGCTATAGGCCCTTGGGTAGTGAGAGCTTAAAAATTGCAGGTCGTGATTAATATCGGTAAAAGCAGGATTCACGATCTTATCGGCCATAAAGTTGGCAAATACTTCCTTCATCCAAACATCATTGAACCATTGCATGGTAACTAGGTTTCCAAACCACATATGGGCCGTTTCATGGGCAATAAGTTTTGCCCTGGACAGTTCCTGGGAACGGGTAGCACTGCTGTCTAAAAATAAACTGGACTCCCTATACTGTATGGCTCCAATATGTTCCATTCCACCATATTGAAATCCTGGAATGGTTACAAAATCAAATTTTTGAAAAGGAAAGTTGAATTGGGTATAAGCTTCCAGAAAGTTGGAAGAAGATTGATGTAATTTAAAAATGGCTTCCGTACTGGCATTCAGTTTTTCTTCATTGCTTTCCCTGTACAGTAAATTCATAGAATTATTAGAGGAAGAAGAGAGGGTGGCATTAAACTCCCCTGCTACAAAAGAGAACAAATAAGTGCTCATTTTATCGGTTTCCCTAAATTGATAAGTAGTGGTTTCGCCATTAGTTTCTTCTTTTTCTACTGAAGCCCCAGCTAGTACTTTCCAATTTTTGGGAGCTATTATGGTTAGGTTGTATTTAGCTTTAATATTGGGCTGGTCAAAACAAGGGAAAAGGGTCCTAGCCCTATCTGGAACCAATAAGGTGTAGAGGTAATCACTGTTTCTATTTAAAGATAGTTCACCAGCTATAAATTCAATTTCTATGGTGTTTGTCCCCAGTTCCAATGATGCACTAGGTATGATAATATGTTCCTTTTCAAATGTAATAGGGATTGTTTTTTGGTCCACTATGATTTTTTGAATGGATGACAAATCCTCTTTAAAATCCAGATATAGGGGATGGGAAAGATCATTTATGTTGGCCTTTAAAACTAGTTTGGATGTTATGGGCAGTTCTTTTTCCTTGGGAATGTTAAACCATAAGTGATAAACAACATCTTGTATTTGTTGGCTCCTGTATTCTGCCATTTTTAAAGGAACTCCAGTATCGTTGAGAGTGGTCGATTTTTTTGAGGCCTGGGAACAGGAAATACAAGTCAGGACAAGGACGAATAGGTACAATAAATGTTTTGTCATTACTATCTTTACAAATAGGAAATTTATTTTTTCCCGATCGTTATTTGTTATATCGGAGCGCTAAAAAAATGTTTGTGGCTCCAAAGATGTGTCTTTTTAATGAACAAATAAAATTCTTTTGAACAGTAGAGGTCCTATTGTTGTATAAATTGATGGGAAGATGTTCTATATTACCTTAGAGGCTTAGTTGTGGGTAAAGTGGAGTAGGGTTGTATTGTTGGTTAAAATTATATTTACGCGGATCTGAATAGTGGTGGTTTATTCTTTTTTCTTAAGCCAATCCCAACGTTTTGCCCAGTCTGTTAATACCTCATCCCTCCATTTTAGAATTGTTTTGCCACCCTGTATTCTTCCATCGTAAAGGTTTTTTTCTGATCGGTCCGTAAACCAGTTGTTGCCTAACTTATAATCCGTACTATGTTTTTTTCCCGGCCAGAGATTGTCCACTACAATAGTTCCGTGTAGCCCATCAATCTCGGGTATTTGCGATGAGAAATTATACTTTAGGGTTTCCGCTTTTTTAGGTATATAGCGTATGGCATAGTTTCCATTGCCAAGATAGTATCCGGGCCATTTTTGAGCAGATTTCCCATACGGGACTTCCATCCAAAAACAAATAGAATCGACCGGAATATTGTATTTGGGTCCTTTAAAATGAAATTCCAGGATAGAACAAAATGCAACCGTATCTTTCATGGTTGTTGTCCCAGTGTATACTATTCTTGGACTACGTTTCAATGTAGTAAAACTACCTCCCCAACTTTCGCCGGTTGGGTCATCAGGATTCCCTTTCATTAAATAGAGTAGGGAAGGAGTGTCCCCCATTTTTATTTCTCCATTGTAGTAATTTTTAAAATCCCTACCTAAATGTCCGGCCCCATCAATGTGATGTTCATAATAATTTGAACTATTAATGGTATCTAGGGCACTGTTATTTGAAAAGAAACCATAGTAACTAGAATTAACCTCTATAAACCAAAGATCAGGGAAGTTTTTCACAATATAGGCATAGCTGTTAGCGCTCCACTTTTTGTTTGGCCCTCCAATCCAATACACTTTTATCCTGCTATGTATTTCGGGTGCATCGTGCAAGGCTTGCGCGAGGTCTTCCAAGCCGCCCCATACAAGAACCCATAGAGGTTGTGAGGTTTTTCTTTTGGCACATGTAACAATCCAATCCGAACCTTGGGTTGTTGTGTTATAGCCCTTATAGGGCGCATTTCCCCATTGTCCTTGTTTGGTTATGGAACGCAAATAATCCGGCTTGGCCAAATCACTCTTGTACTGCTGGAATGTAGGGAAATCTTTTTCGTATAAACTAATCATTTTTAAAATATCCTCCTTGCTCCCATTGCCATAGGAAGGGGAGGAGACCAGACCTTCAATCTTAAACAAATCACTGTACATAAGCAAGTGTGCCATGGATTGATTGTCATCAGGATCTGTACCACCTATGTCTGTACTAATTAAGATTCTAGGTTTATCGGCTTCAGGGTTCTGAGCCCAGAATGTGATGACGGTAAAGCAAAACCAAACCATAAAAAATTTTCTTTTCATATTGATACTGTTTTTGCATGTCACATACGGGGAACAAGGTGTAACTTATTGGTGGTGTTTTGGTTCTAGGATTTTAATTACTGCTTTACTCTAGGCTATTAACAATGATTCTCCTATAGCTGGTTAGGTTGGGTTCTCCTTGATCTGTTACTTCACATATGATATGAAAATTTTTGCCTTGGGAATCATGAGGTATGTCAAAGGTAATTTTATTGGCATTTTCATCGGCAATAATAATGGGGCCTTTGTAGGTGCCTGCTTCTTCCTGTATCCACCACTTAAAGTGTAACGCATCGTTTTCGGGATCCCATGATGCGGAGGCATTAAGTTTAATCTTTTTGCCTTTTTTCTTCTTAATGTGAATTGGGCCTATTCCCTTTTTACCGTTTATTACAACAACGGGATTCCGATTCCCTTTTCCAGTATGGGCCCAATCCATACGAGCAACAAAATCACTAAAGATATGCGGATAGAGGTAGGATGCGTATGTTTTACAAATACCATTGGCCGCTCCCTGGTAATTGGTATAGGCAGAAGTAACCTTGTCCGGTCCCTTGCCCCATTCAAAATAACCGCCCCAACCCGCTTCACCGGGAATGGTTGGATTATTAAGACCATTGGGCATTAGATGTAAAAAGGAAGGGGTATCACCTTCTACCCCATATTTGTATTTGGGATACACTTTACCCAGGTTTCCATGACTTTGGATATGTGCTGCATATTCTTCCCAATTTTCCTTTCCGGTACCGTTTTGAAATTTCCAAGCGCATTCATCCCAGAGGTACATCAAATCATTTTGGAATTCCTTGCGCATCCACTGTTGGGAGCTAGTGTTAAAAGGTGTATTTTTTTTATAGGACCTGTCTTGGTCTGTAATGGCATAAGTATGTATTTTGTGTAAAAAAGCCTTTAGATCTTCTGCGCTCTGTTCTTGTTTCACTTGCCATATTGCCTGGGCCAGTGTATTGCCACCACCCCATAGTAGTACCCATAAGGGGCGTTCATCATCTTCATTCGCCAATTCAATGATCAAATTACTGCCATCAGAAATGTTGTTTTTCCCCAATTCCTTGATCCCTCTTTTGGTACTACCAATAGCGCTGCGTTCCCGTAAGTATGTTGCAGTGGGCCAATACCCAATTTTCTGTTTGGATTCGTCTTTGTTGAAACCAATTTGTCCCGAACGTTTTTTGAGATTTGGTAAATCCTTTTCATAAGCATCAATGGCGTTGTAGATCAACTGAAAGAAATTGGGACGGGTTTCATCAAGACTGTAGCCCGTAGTGTAGATTAAACCTTCTATCTCAAACATGTCGGCATACACAAGTAGCCTTACCAAGGATTCACTATCATCCGTTTCCCAGGTTGAAACATCGGTAAGTACCACAATTCTAGGTTTTAGGGGGTGAGAATTGGTTTGGGTGTTGATTTTTGGCTGGCCAAATACATTTAGTACTATTGTTAGGATGAAACCTATTGCTAGATAATTGTTTAACTTCATCATATGTGTTTGTAAAAAAAGTAAATTTAACCTCGTTTATGTATATAAAATAATCACTTTTGAAGAAAAACTTATCGAATACCGAGAAATTACACCGCTTTGATCAACATCGTGATGCCTTTAGGCCCTATGGTCTCACTTGTGAACTATGGACACCCCATGTGATGCGTAAACCTGATCGACATAATGAAATTGAGATCAACTACTTTGCAGAAGGAAGTATAACGTATTTATTTCGCGGTTCAAAAATAACCATCCCCCCAAAAAGCATGGGCTTGTTCTGGGGCTTGGTTCCACATCAGATTGTTGATTATAAGGAATATGTACCCTATTTTGTATGTACCATTCCCTTGGCCCAATTTCTGGAATGGAACCTTCCCACATTTCTTGTGGATCGAATATTAAAAGGTGAAGTTATTATTGAGGGCTCCGGGGAACATTCATTATATGATCCTTTTATGCTGATGAACTGGATTGACGATCTATCAAAGAATGATGGAAGTGAAGTTACCCTGTTGGAAATGCAGGCGCGATTTATAAGATTGGCGAACCGGGTGCAGCAAAGTGATATGGGACAACGCTTGCAAATTCATTCCGCTAACAGCAACCATGTAGAACGGATAGCCATGTATATTGCCAAAAATTATAGTAGACCTATAAAAGCCTCAGATATAGGTGAGGAGGTGGGACTGCATCCGGACTACGCAAACGTGGTCTTTAAAAAAGCCTTCGGGTCCACGCTTAACGAATATATCATTCAAGAAAGAATTTCCCAAGCACAGCGGAAGTTGGTAGCATCAGATAAGAGTATTACCGATATTTCCTATGAATGTGGGTTTAACTCCATAAGTAGTTTCAATGCCGCCTTTAAGCGCATTAATAAGTGTACACCACGGGAATATAGAAATGTATATGTATAGTTTATAGTTGTAACCCCAACTAACTGAGGACATTTAGTTACTTAGAACAATTCTAGTAACTAAGAATGTCCGCTTGGTCTACGCTATTTGGTATACACCTCTACATCCTTGAACATAAAGGGATTATTGCTAAGCCTTAGTTCATTGCCACTGGAAGTACTTACATTCTTTAGTACAATCTTGGTATTTCGGACATAGGGAAAGGTTTCTTGGTACGAATCATTGGTCCATTCTTTATTAAAATCTTTAATGATTGCCGGACCTTGGTAGTCTTCAGGATGATTGGAATCATCTATATGTAGGTCTTCTATGATAATCTTTTTAGGCATGTAACAGGTGTAACCAAAATTATGCTTACCGGAATAAGAGCCGCTTATAAGACTGGGATTGCTAGATCTACCGTCCGAAGGAACAAAAACACAGTTACGAATAATAATATCTCCTTGCCAGGTACTGCCGTAATCGGGACGTAGGTTTACAAGGCTATTGCCACGGATGGTACTATTTACAATGGTTAAGACCCCACTGCCTATGGCATTGATTCCCATATGCCCTAGCGTGGAATTACGAATAGTGGCATTGGCAACCCCTTTATGGGCATCAAAGCGCGAAAAAGTACAATTGTCATAAACAAGATTTTTGGAGTAATTGGAGCTGAGGATGCCCCAATAGGTCCTGTCGTTGATATCGTTGGTCTGACTGCAGTTTACGAATGAGACATTTAGGGCACTGTTAACAACGGCATCATAAGAACCCATGGACACAGGTTTCCCTGCAGATCCAATGGTCTTATAGGTCTTATGTCCCGTTAGGAGAGTGTTCTTTACTGTTACATAGGCACAGTCGCGGATATTGATAAAACCGCCATAGGGAGCGCCCTGATCTCCTTCGCCAATGACCCGGTGTTCCAGATTTTCCACCACCACATTGGAACGCCTAACAGCTATATTTCTACTGTAATAGTTGTATTTGGATTGCTCTTTATTGGCAATGGTGGTGAAACGGCCACCGCTAATAGTTAGGGTAGTCTGGTCCAAGGGCAATGCCATAGCCTCCGTAATTTTATCAAAATCCCATATTATTGGGGCGTCCATATCCACATTGCCGTTTTTATCCACTACAAAAATATCGGTTTGTGGAGATCCATTGTTTTGATTAAGTCCATAACGTATATAGTGCTTTACATTAGAATTGGTCACCGTAACCAGACAGGGCTGGGGCAAGGAAATATCAATTTTTTCTTGATTTCTTTTGAGCGAAGCTATCCCTGTAAGTTTAAAGGGTTGCTGACTGGAACTGACCAGGAATATAGAAGCAGTTCTATTTTGTACCTCCGTATCGTCTATAATAAAAGCGGCTGTGCCAAAATCGGTATCGGTTTCAACAATGGCCGTACGCTCGTTGCCTCCTATATAGTAGGTGTACCCCTCATCGGCTTTTACCTTAAGACCATGTAGGTTGGCAAAGGCATGGGTAGCAGCAATGGCATCCATATCATTGGTTTCTCCGTCACCAAGGGCCCCAAACTCACTGTAACGAACAAATCCCTTGTTCTTATGGTCAACCACATCCTTTGGGGTGACATTAACCAATAGCTTCCCATTTTTATGGGTAAATATCTTTGTTTTATCCTTTTTGGAAGTAACTACAATTGTTGAAGATTGACCATTTTTCTGACCATGGGAAAATGATATACAGGACAGACAGACAATGAGTGAAAAAAGATATTTTATCATAGATGCATGCTTTATGGCATGAATTTAAGTAATTCCAAATAAAATTATTAAATATGAAGCATATTATTGGTTTTTTAGGTAAATCGATAAATTTTAATTTATCAACTAGCAGTATCCAATGATACGCTATGGCTTTACTCTAGGAGTAACAGACTGGTATGAATAATATGGTAATTTGTTTTTACCCCTGTCTTAGAATCTTCTCCATTTTCCTGCCTTTGGCCAATTCGTCTACCAATTTGTCTAAATACCGTACTTGTTGGGTGAGTGGATTTTCTATTTCTTCTATTCGATAACCACAAATTACCCCTTTGATTTGGTTGGCATTTGGGTTGAGTTTGGCCCCTTTGAAAAATGTTTCAAAAGTGGCTTTGCTGTTGATTTGTTCTTGCAGATCACTTTCATCATAGCCCGTTAGCCAATGTATTACTTTATGTAGTTCTTCTTCCGTTCGGCCTTTGTCCTTAACCTTTTTAAGATAATGTGGGTATACTGATGCAAAGGTTAGTTTGGCCACTCTGGCGTTATGTTCCGGTGTTGTTTTCATATCATTTCAATCTTAATAACTCTCCTTTTTTTCTTTACTATGTTTTTATAGTCCCCTTGTATTATTACCTATTTTCGGAGCCATCTTTTTGGTTCGGTCTGGTTAATTTGGTTGGTAATGGTATAGAAAATGGAAGCATCTTTAAATTTGCCGCTGTCCTTTATAAGCTTTTCTTCTTCAAAATGGATGCCGCTCCAAAACATAAGCCCAATACCATCCTTTTGCCTACTCGATAATCGATATTTAATTGCTCCGGCGCATGCCCGCCCGTATCCGGTTTGTAGGGGCCTGCCTTTTTAGGAAGACAGGCTTGCCCCATAGTAATTTACAATAACCTACAATGGGATTGCCGTCCAAAAACCAAATTGGGTGGCCGTGCCAAATTTTATTTTCGCCTGCCAGTTCCCTGTCGATCGTAACCACTAGAAGATCGCCTATATCATTGTCCATTACTTCCATATTATTATATAACAGAATTTCTTTCCTCATAGTTGTCTTACTGTATGGTATAGCTTCTTAGCTTCAACAGTAAGAGTGTAGCGCATAGCATTTATAATGCTTATGAAGTTACATAATTGTTTTGATGTATTTATCTTAGCAGCTCTTAAATTTATGGGAAGGACATACCAAATACGATATTGTTATTGGCCATTAAATTTTATCATGTAGCCGTGCGGTGTACTTTTGGTATTTGTAATGGTGTTATATAATAAAACAGATAACTAAACTATTGCTGTTTGTACCATCCAATAAGCTGATTATGGAGCATAAAGAAAATAAAACCCAGAAGATAAAGAAGCCATGGCCAACCAAGGCTGCCATGGAGCAGGTATACGAAATGAGGTTATGGGGTGATGATAATGCTGCGTTCTATTCAGGGGAAGGATCCCATATACCAGAAATAGTAGATCCTTATGTAGCGGTGGTGACATCATTCTTAAAATCGTTTAAAAATCCGCTTAGGGTATGCGATTTAGGTTGTGGGGATTTTAATGTGGGAAAAGAATTGGTGAGGCATACCAAAAAATATATTGGGGTAGATATTGTATCGGAACTTATAGCCTATAATAAACAAAAGTTTAAACAGGAAAATTTGGCATTCCAGTGTTTGGATATGGCTGTAGATGAGCTGCCTTCCGCAGATTGTGCTATAGTAAGACAGGTGCTTCAACATTTATCCAACAATGAAGTGCAGCAAATACTAAAAAAGTTAAGCAATTTTAGATATCTCATTATAACAGAGCACCTGCCCAAAGGCCATTTTATTCCCAATAAGGATATTATTTCTGGTCAGGGAATAAGACTAAAAAAACAAAGTGGCCTGGACCTATTGGCGCCACCATTTAATTTTAAGGTGCAAGAAAAAAAGCAATTATTGCGAAGCATTCCAACGGACGGGAAAGGGGTTATAGAAACTACCCTTTATAAATTATATTAGGAGCCTTTTAAGGCCTTTTTTCATAAAAGGATCCACCTCATTTTTTTTGATTTATCAGCGCATGGACTGTAGTGTTTTGCAACTGCTGTACTGACAATTGTCATAGTTGTTTTTTTAATTAAAAAATATATTTGGATACATACGTTCCAATTATGACACAACGAATACTTTGTCCTACCGATTTTTCAAAAAATGCCCAGAATGCCATTAATTATGCGATGGCATTGCTTAGGGACAAAGCCTGTGTGTTTTATATTCTAAACACCTATGATGTATCGTCTTACTCCATGGAAATTACCTCCGCGGGGGATTTGGAGGCTTCAAGGAAAAAATCCGTTGGCGGATTGAAAATTACTTATGAATTACTGCCGGATGATGCCAAAAACCATAAATTCCGTACCGTATCCGAGTGTGGGAATCTTATAGATACCATGAGAAACATAATTGATGAAAAGGATATAGATATGGTGGTAATGGGCACCAAGGGGGCAACCAATTCCGGACAAAAAACCTATGGCAGTCAGACCGTACTTGCCATGGAAGAGATTCGCAATTGTCCTGTACTTGCCATTCCGGAAAAAACCATCTATAAAGAAATAAGGGAAATTGTTTTCCCAACCAACTACAGAACTATCTACAAAAGGAGGGAGTTCCAGTATTTGGTAGACATAGCCAAAATATCAAACGCATCAATAAAAGTGGTCAAGGTTTTTAAGAAAGAAGAAGACTTGGATTCGGACCAAATAAATAATCAAAACCTATTGAAAGATTATTTTGAAGGATTGGACTATTCCTTTCACAGCCTTTATAATAATGAGGTGCAGACAGCTATTAATGAGTTTATACGGAGTAGGGGAAGTGATATGGTTGCTTTTATCAATAAAAAGCACAGCTTTTTTAGCATGATGTTATCCCGTCCAATGGTAAAGAACCTAGGCTATTATGCCGATATACCCGTATTGGCCTTGCACGACTATAGAAGCAGGTGATGCCTGGCTTGCTGTTCCCGAGCAGTATGTGCGACTTCTCGTCGTCCCGAAAAGGGACTCCGTTGAACTGACTACCGTTGTCCATTCAGGCGGGCGCAGTGGAGCGCTTCTTTTTGTGTTATAAACGTCCAATACCTCTCGACTCCAATCGATGAGACAGTAATATTAGCTTTAATTGATTGTTTATTAGTGAAACTCAATTTTGAGAAGTCAGTAAGACGCACTGAAAATTGAACTAATCCCGCCTTTTTCGGCGGGATCTAGGCTCAATACCTCGACCCTTGGGTGGATTCCTAATATTGGGTTCAGGGCTTGCCCTGAGGTTTAGTACCTTTTATTTGGTATTTGAGTTTTACCCAATACAGGGAGCAGTCTTAGCCATCTAATGTTTAAAAGTGATGAAAGTCAGCTGAGCATTCATCCCCCTAAACCACTCGTAGCCAATAGTTGGAAATAATTGGTAACTTTAAATGTCCCACCAATTATTCTAGAACATGAAAAAATCCAAAAACACGGATGCCGAATCCCAGGATTCCAGAAGGGCCTTTATATCCAAGACCGCGATGGCAACGGTGGGCTTGCCACTCTTGCCCGGCACTATGAGCGCCGCTTTTGATAATATGCTACCATCATCAAAACCAATCCCTATGAATGCAGTACTCCAGAAAAGCCTTATAGGCCCATACGGCCCTTGGTTGGCTTCCCAAATGCCAGATCCGCCTAAATTGTCGTTTCGGAACGACATCTGGTCCAAAATTGAAGATTGGAAACCAAGCGCCCATGCCAAGGCCCAAGAGCAGATAGCAGAGCCTTTGATAAAAGATACCATTGCCGTTACTACTAAAAAGAAATATAGCTACGACGGACTCCATATAGAGAAACTTACATGGCAACTGCCCTACGGAAGACCTGTAGAAGCTATTTTTTTAAAACCCGAAAACAGTACAGGGAAGCTGCCCGCTATTTTGGCCTTGCATGACCATGCCGGTAAAAAATACTTTGGCAAAAGAAAGATCACCAAGACTTCCGATGTTCAGCACCTGCTGATGGAGGCCCACCAAAAAAGCGATTATGGGGGTAGGGCATGGGCCAATGAGATGGCCAAAAGGGGGTATGCCGTTTTGGTACATGATGCCTTTTCCTTTGGTAGCCGGCGGGTGTTCTATGAAGATATGGCCGGTATTGAATGGGGACCGCTGAAAGCGGAGGGGCGTACCGATGAAAATGCTGAAGATGTCAGGAACATAGAAGCCTATAACGAATGGGCCGCCCAGCATGAGCACCTGATGGCCAAGTCCCTTTTGTCTGCTGGCACCTCCTATACGGGTATGGTGTTGGCCGAAGATCGTATTGCCTTGGATATTCTGAGTGCCAGAAAGGACGTGGATGCGGAGCGTATTGGTTGCGGCGGACTCTCGGGCGGGGGACTGCGTACCGTATATTTGGGGGGCATGGATGCTAGGATAAAATGTGCCGTATGCGTAGGGTTTATGACCACATGGAAAGACTTCTTATTGAACAAGGCCTACACCCACACCTGGATGACCTATGCGCCAGGGCTAGCCAATTATCTGGAATTTCCAGAAATTTTGGGGCTGCGGGTACCCCTTCCCACCATGGTACAGAGCAATAACCATGACTCACTGTACACCTTGCCCGAAATGAAAAAAGCCGATGAGATACTCGCTACGGTCTATTCCAAAGCCGGACATCCTGAAAGGTACAGCGGTAAATTCTATGATGGCGGACATAAGTTTGATATACAGATGCAGACCGATGCATTTGATTGGTTTGATACTTGGTTGGGAAAATAGGAAGCTACTATAATTAGTTCCCTGGATCAAAAAGGAAGATTTGATGGACTTCTCTTTTAAATGCAGGAACTTTTGTTGCTCCTCATCTTTTTTAAAATTGTCAAAGTTCTCTTGGGAACTGAATTCCAGAAAAAGGATTTCATGGGGGGCTTCATATTTTTTTAATAATGGATTCCCACCGCTGGTACGAGCAAGATGTTCGCGTCAGCAAGGGGACCGGAAAAGGTGCTCCCAAAGCCAGCATCAATTATAGTATTAAATTTTTATCCTTTTCTTCCAAGGGCAGGAAATTGATATCAAGATAACCTCCACTTGCATTGTCATCAGCAACAATTTGCGGTTTACCTTTGATCATTTCAATAGAGGAACGATGAACATGACCCGTAAAAATCCCTAAAAGATTTTGGGCATTAAAAACCTCTTTATGAAAATCCATTGTGGTTTGGGTATGTCCGCTTTCTGGCCATTTGGGACGTCTCTCCAATTCAAAATTACGATCCGTAGCGGCTCCCCAATTGGGATTGCCGCAACCAAAATAAATTTGCTTTCCTGGAGCGTACATTGGGATGTGTACTAATAAAACCAAAGGTAACCCATCAGCTACTTGTTCCTTAAAAAAGGCCAATTGCTCCTTGTTGACTTCATAAGTTGAATTATCAATGGCCACAAATCTGATCCCCTTGATATCGAAGGCTGCCATCAAGGGATCTTTTCCTTGATACAATGGCAGTAAGCGCTTGTTTATCCATGTTTCACGTAACGACACTAGGCTGCCTGGCATTCCTTCATAGTGCCAATCGTGATTTCCGGCAGTATAAATGAAAGGAATACCGGTAGTTTTTAATTTTGATAACACCCATTCTATGGCCGCCTCGGAAGGAAAGCTAAATATATCGCCAATTAAGGTGATTAAATCGGCATTTATTTCTTTTGCATAGGCAAGCGTTTGCTCAAAGGCCTCCTCGGGATTCGTTTTTTTTCCTGTTTTGAAATGTACGGTTTGGTTGTACGCTTTTGCCATACGATTACTATACTGCTGGTAAGGGGCACCTCTTTCGTCATCTCTGAATAAATGCGTATCCGCTATATGAACTACTTTAATAGACTCTTTAATTACAGTGGCGTAGAAAGACACTTTTTCCTGGTCAACTGTAGTACATACCTTGAGGGGAGTCTTTTTCTTTTTAATCGAGGTATTGGCAAAAGAACTGGTTGTAATTCCAAGCCCCACGAGGGCAGTAGTTGTTCCTTTAAAAAATGAGCGACGTTTCATAAAGTCTGATAATCGTTTTTGGGTTCCTTTGTTTATTCAAAAATAATACCTGCCATAACCTTAAAGGCTATTAGATGGGGACAGGTTTCCTAAAAATAAACTTTTCTTTAAATGGGACATGTTCAATACAAAATTCAAGATAAAACAAAAAAATATTTTACACTTTAGAATTGACAATTTATTTCCAAGCTGGTCTATGGTAGACTTTTGAACTATTTTTGATTTAAGACAAACAATGTATAAAACTTGAATATGGATAGGGTAATAAAAGCGCTCGAATAATTTAGAAAAAATAGTCATAGGCTATATTCCATAGCTTTGACATATAAAATTGGATTCAGCGATTTTATAATCGCTTGAAAGGTTTTTAAAGGCGCTGATGTGCACATGATCCTATTATTCCACCGCTGGCGGGAGCCTGCCTAGTCGTCAGCCAAGCGGCCTGCCTACCTGCCGATAGGTAGGCTAGCACTAGAGGAGGCACGAGCAAGATGCTCGCGCCAGCAAGGGGAGGCAGTACTTTTAATTGGTTTCGTTGATGTTCTGCGATTTTATTTTTTCAGATTTAACTCTTCAATCAGTCTGTTTATCTTTTCATTGGGATCATAAGCTCCCTCGCCATAAGGATAAGTTCCGAACTCCAATTTGTATGTCCTGCCCAAATATAATTCGAACTGGTCTGTATTGATAAAGCCATTATTATAGGCTTGATATAGAACCGAAAAAAAGCCTTTTCTTTTATCTACATCTGTAGAATGGTGGATAACAATCCATAGTGCCATGGCAGCCTCCCCAACGCTGGCGCGAGCGTCGCGCTCGTGCCTTTTTAGTATTCCAGACAACTTCAAAAGAATGGGCGAAAGCAATTGGCACTAAAACTAGTACTTGATTCTAGGAGCATCCCTAAATCAGAAGACTATACAAAGCTACGATTTTGCACAGTGGGCCTAACCATCAAAAAGCAGGGAGACACAGGTAAACACACTGATGATAGTAAGAGCCTGCCTCGCCGTCAGCCAAGCGGCCTGCCTACCTGCCGATAGGTAGGCTCGCACTAGAGGGGGCACGAGCAAGATGCTCGCCCCAGCAAGGGGAGCCTAGGGTTGGGGTTGGTACCGCCAACTAAAATCCAATTTTTGGGGTACATAGTTTATCTGTCTTATTGGAATTCAGTTTCAAATTCTTTCATCAGGTTGGTTAATTCCTCAACAACCTCAGGAAACACATCTATCACATTATTTTTTTCACCTATGTCCGCATCAAGATTATATAGCGATACTGGGAAAACACCATCTTTATCCGTATTCCACCCTATAGATTTTTTAATATGAAGTTTCCATTTCCCCATTCTAACAGCTTCCATTTCCCCGTTTCGGGCATAAAAATAAAAGGGACGTTCCGGTAATTTGGTGGTTTTTGGATCTAAAAGATAATCGCTAATATCCAAGCCATCCAGTTCTAAATCGGCTGGAATTTTGGAACCGGATATTTTTGCCAGTGTTGGAAATAAATCCAAAGTGCTAGTAAATTCACTACTAACTACTCCTTTGGGAATTTTGCCCGGCCATGCTACTATTCCAGGCACCCGCTGACCTCCGTCCCATGTTTCTGCTTTTTTGCCTCTTAGGGGTCTTGCAGAACCAATTCTAGGTCCATTGTCAGATGTGAAAATAAAAATAGTATTATCATAGATTTTCTGTTCTTTCAGTGTTTTTACAATCTGTCCCACACTCCAATCCAATTCCATAATAACATCGCCATATAATCCTTTTTCACTCTTACCTCTAAAAGCAGGCGAAGCGTGTAGGGGAGTATGCGGCATATTTTGGGCAACATACATGAAAAATGGTTTCCCGCCTCTATTTTTTATTTGATCTATGGCCTCTTCTGTATATCTTTTGGTTAGATAGTCCTGGTCAGGACCGCTTTCTATCACTGTTTTGTTTCTATAAAATGGTAGAGGAGGGGATTGAAAATCTATATTCTTATAATAGTAATTGTCCATGTCATTGGAATAGGGCACACCATAAAACATATCAAAACCCTGATTATTTGGCATATATTCCTCTTTATGTCCCAAATGCCATTTCCCAATAATGGAAGTGGTATACCCATTGTTCCTTAGCATTTCTGCCATCGTATATTCGTTCAAGGAAAGTCCACCTTCCGAAAAGGGGAAAAGAACCGCTTCGTGCAGATTGTATCTTTTTGGATAGCGACCTGTTAATAGACCGGCCCTAGAAGGCGTACAAACTGTTGCCGGCACATAAAAATTTGTAAAACGAATCCCGTCTGAGGCTAAACTGTCTAGGTGAGGTGTCTCAAACCCTTCTGCACCATAGCTTCCCACATCCCCATATCCCTGATCATCGGTAAAGAAAATGATAATATTGGGTCTTTTTTTAGAACCGTCAGTAGTAGGCATACATGCTGTAATACTAATAATTATAAGTACTACCAATTTGGATATAAATGGTTTAATCTTACTATGCATTGCAATCTTCTTTTTAGTAATTATTGGTAACAATAGTATTGTTTATAGGTTGTGTTGTGTTTTTTCTTGCCACGCTTTTTAGTGCGGTTTTTTTTTGGGGGAACCGTTTTTAAACACCTTTAGCTTTAATGCTTTTTCAGAATCTTCCAAAATTAAAATTTTATAATCCCTCCATTCTATCGAGGGTTCCTTTCCAACTTGTTTATTTAGCGACATAAACGACACGGTCTTCTGCTCATTTTTTTCTGATAACGAAATATGGTATGTATTGAAGGCATCTGTCTGATTTCCATTTATATCCACAGACGATTCACCAAAATAATCTTCAAACAGAATTGTAAGGTTTCCAATAACCGCTGTCTGCCCTAAATCGATAAACATTGCTTTTCCAAAGTCTAATTCTTTGACAACTAACTCAACCTCTTCTTTATTGATTTTTAAATTAAAGGAATAGTTTTGATATGCCTTGGGGTAGTTTATTTTTTGATCACTACTAGACCTTTCATAATACCAGAGAAAAGTAGAATATCTCCTATTGTCATCAACAATATTTAACTCTAATTGAATATGGGGAGAATGTTCATTTACTGGTTTTGATTGAATAAATAGATTAACAGGTTCTAAGACCAATGTCTCAAATTGGGTACTAGAATTTTTTCCAATTTTTAGTGGTATTACAATGGAATTATCTATCATATTTTTTTCTGATTGAGCATATCCTGGGATTTGAATGAAGACAAGTAGTAGAATTAGTAGCTTATAAATTTCAAAAATTTTCATTATCAGGGGCGTTGTATGGTAGTGTTTATAATCACATTCGCTACTTATATATAAGAGTAATTAACCGTTAAAAGAGCCTATTAAAATTAAAGGTCGATATAAAATAAAGCATTCCTACAGTAGACAATAGATGAATTCCAAAGCCTATATAATTTATAACTTTCACATAGATTTTATTATGAAAACCTATGATGGAGTACAGCGCGAATATTAAAATACAAGCTTCCAAACATATTACAACCAATTCTCTAAATTCTAAGTTAAGTTGTTTTATATTCAGACTATCGATAGCCCAAAAAATAAAGAAACCTATCACAATAACCGCATTTAAGTAGGAAATTAATAAGGTTGTTTTTTGCATTTTATAACCGATGGCAATAGTGGCTAATTGACCAATTAGGATAACAATCATTGCTATGCTTACGTATATATCATTCATAATTATTCATCGGTATTTTTTTATGTTCGTTAAGAAACATAGATTACAACAATTCGCTATAGGTATTAAATATATCTATTTTAAAACTACCATCTCAGCAGACGGTAGCTAATTACTTTTTAGTGGACTATAAATCTGATTATTCCTATAAAATCTGCAGGGGAGTAAAGAAGGTGAGTACTATAACCAAGTGCTCAATTCTAATTTAATCCTCTTTTATTTTACTCTAGCGTGTTCTATTGTTTTTTACGGTTTATTTGAATCTTCTCTTTAGTTCCTTGATATCTATTGGTTATTCAATGGTATTCCGTGCGAATTTTTTTCCAGGGATGACCAATGTCATAGGATAAAATCTTGCCCTAGGATAATTTTAAGGTTCAATCTTAAAACAATATTCGATGAGAATTTTAATACCAACGGATTTTTCTGAGTTATCAAATGTAGCAATCAGGTATGCTGTAGATTTCAGTAAGGATGTGGAAGTAAAGCTTATTTTATTACACGTAATAGATACCAGTGCCCCAGCAAAGGCGAGACTGAGCTCCAATAAACTAAAGGAGGCTATAAAATCCAGTTCCGAGTCGGAAATGAAAAAACTCATAGGATCCATTAAAAAGGATAGTAGTCACAATATTGATATTAGCTACCAAATTACTTCTGGCACCTCCATTGGAAAATATGTAGAGAGCGTAGCCTTAAAAAATGATATAGATATTGTTTGTATTGGCACCAAAGGAGCCAGTGGCTTAAAAAAGATTCTCTTTGGGAGCAATGCTGCCGCAATCATTGAAAACAGTAGTATCCCTGTTCTTACCATTCCCGAATTTGCACGTTATAAAGGAGTAGGTAATATGGTGTATTCCAGTGACCTGTACAATCTAGGCAAAGAGTTGGAACTGGTTGTTCCCTTTGCAAAATTAATGAACTCCAAGCTTCATATTCTACATATAGATAAGAACAATGAGCGTTTTGAAGGCGACATAAAGGACAAAGAAGCAAGTTTGAGAAAAGAGTTTTCTTACCAAAACATAAACTTTAATGAACTTAAAAGTAACTCGGTTATAGAAGGGATCAACAAGTTTGTGGCTGATGTAGATGGGGATATGGTGGTTATGTTTACCCACCACACAAACTTTATAGAAAAGGTATTTCAACAGAGTGTTACCCAAAACACAGCATTTCAAACTAGAATACCCTTATTTACCTTCCAGAAAGAGCAATAATTTATAAAAGACTCCAGCAGATTTGCTATCAATTGATATTATTACAATAGTCTGTCTTTGCTCTAATAAGGATATACGGAGAGGAGAATAGGGGGTAGGGTACAAATCTAGGCATTCACAAGAGGAGGGTTCCATTTTATATGTTGGCAAGTAACATAACTATTTGCTTGGCAATATGGTTTAAAAATCCGCTGTTTTGAATGCCAGTTCTTTTTAAGGAACTACGCAGGTCTTATGTTGTAATTGCAGTGCTAAAGAATAAAAAACGAATATGCATTACCTTAGCGAAAGCCACATCCTACTTTTTATTTTGCAGATTCTTGTACTTCTAGGATTAGCACGAACCCTTGGGGTACTTTGTGAGTCTGTAAAGATTCCTGCCCTGGCGGGTGAAATTCTGGCCGGTGTTCTTTTGGGGCCAACATTGTTTGGACGTATATCGCCAGAATTGCAACATATGCTATTCCCTGATGACGAAACGCAATCCATTATGTTGGAAACTGTTTCTTGGTTGGGGGTATTCTTCCTTTTACTAGCTTCGGGTTTTCATGTAAATGTGGGGCATGCCCTAAAAAGTGGGCGGGCATCCATTCTCATAGGTATTGTTGGGGTATTGTTTCCCATAGCCATTGGTTATCCCATTTTTAGTGCTTTTGATCCTGTATATTGGGGAGCTTCTGCCACTGCCCTCTCATTCCCGCTGTTCTTGTCCGTAGCATGCTCTATTACGGCAATATCCGTGGTGGCACGTGCCTTGGGAGATCTGGGGATCAGCAAAACGCCACAGGCTTCCCTGGCCCTTTCGGCCTGCGCCATTAATGATATTTTTGGGTGGCTGTTGTTTACCTTGGTCATGTCGTTGGTAACGGCCCAGAGCCTTGGATTTGTAGAGCTTGGTGGAAAGGCTTTGCTTGTTATAAGCTTTATCATTATTAGTATTGCCATAGGCTCCAAAGTATTGAGTTTCGCCATAAAGCGTGTTGAAGCTACTTCATTGCCACAGCCCGCAGCAGCACAAACCTTGATTGTAAGTGTTGGATTGCTTTGTGGAGCTATAACACAGTGGATGGGCATTCATGCTATTCTGGGCTTTTTCCTTGCCGGTACTATGGCAGGGAGTGCCAAAAGAGTATCGGATGATCTGCGTAACAGTGTTTCGGACACCTTACACGCCATTTTTGTTCCCTTGTTTTTTGCTACCCTGGGAATTAAAATCGACTTTTTGTTAGGTTTGGAACTATGGCCAACGATAATTTTTTGTTTGGTCGCCATTCTGGGGAAATTTGGAGGTGCTTGGTTAGGAGCAAAAATGGGGAAACAATCCCCACAGGAATCTGTTTTAATGGGATTGATCTTTATCCCAGGAGGGGCCATGGAGATTGTAGTGGCTACACTGGCTATAGAACTGGAACTCATAGGACAAGCCATATTCGTGGCCATTGTGTTTTCGGCCTTGTTGTCCTCCATAATCGCTGGTCCTCTGATAGGAATCCAAGCACGGCGTATGGGGATTGAAAGCAATAAGGACAAAGCTGAATTGGAAAAGGCATCCTAACTGTTTTGTAAGTAGTTGTCCCTCCATAGTTTATGCCGCGTTATATTTTATTTCCTCTATAGTTTTATGGAAGGTGTCTATCGGTTATAGCCAAACTACAAACCTTAAGTTTAAGTATGGATGCCTATAATGCAGCAGCCATTTAGGCAAGTGATATTTGTATGCCATGCCTGTTCCCATTTGGTTGCTGGGATATGGTTAAACCTTTCTACCGTCCATACAGGGGGGGCATTCCAATACTATTTAGGGTAGGGGGCGGCTGCTGAACTGGTAACTATTTTTATCGGCCTCTTCTTGTCATTTCATCCTCTGTGATATAGCCATCATTGTTCTTATCCCTATTCGAAAAGTTTTCTTTTAATCTACCTTTGGCTTCAGATTGTGAAATTTTACCATCCTCATTTGAGTCCATTTTTTCTAGCATATTCAAAAAATTTGGAGGTGTATTTGGAGTCTGATTTGCGATAGGTTTTTGTTGTCTACGTTGGGGGTTATTTTGCCCTTCCTGTGTTTGGATTCTCCTGCCGCCAACTTTAAAATCATTACTTGGTGTTCCCATAAAACATCTACTTGCTGAAGGGAATTCGTCAGAAACCACATAGTAATAGGTTCCGTTTGGAAACTCTGGCGTAACTCCGGTTCTTCCGTTGCACTCGTCTAAATCCCCAAAATTATTTTTATACTCGTAGTCACGTACATATTTACCGGAATAGGTTCCGTTTGGCGCGGAAATACTGTCTCCAGGTCTTTCTCCTTCGCGTAAGGTGTAACTAGACCTTAATTGAACCACCTCACTATTGGCATCCATAGGGTCTTTATATCCCATTTTGTAATACATGGGAAATCCATCTGCTGCCCAACCTACCAAAGTCATTTTATTTTCATCAAAATTGGCAACCAATCCTGTTGGGGTTCCGTGGTAATGGTACTCACCATTGGGCTGAACGTGAGCATTGTTGTAGTCTTCACCTAAGTTTACTTCCTCACTCAAAGGTTCTAGAGTCCATTCGTAGTTGGGTTCATTGGTTTCTGTATTTCTAAAATACTCGTTCGCAGAAGGTTCAAATTTTACACCATTAATGGCTACTCCAAATACATAGCTGGGCCTACCGCTATCAATTCCCAAATCATAAACATAGGTAATCTTGCCTGCCAGTTCCGGAGTTAGATCAACGGTATATACTTTGTCCTGTTCCGCTATTTTATTGGGATTTCCGCGCGTAGGAAATTGACCTACCGTATGGTTGGGAATAGCGTTGGATTTTATAATTCTAACATCATGCTGTTTATTTTCTGTTATGGAAACCTTATTTTGAAGGGGCAGTTTTTCCTTGGCAAAATTTTTTATTTTTGGTAGATGTTCATTGTTATGGGAGTGGGTTATACCATCATGACTATGAACCTCGTCCACAAGAGGTACTACCATCAAATCTTTGGCGTATAAAACGTTGCCGATATAATTTTTACGTATTTCAGAAGTTGTAGCCTCTTCATCAACATTGGTGAAGTTGAAATGTGTAAGGACCAAATTTCTAGCATTAGCTTCTTTGGCCATTTGCGAGCTTTCGACTAAATTAACGTGTGCTTTTTGTTTTGTTTGTTTCCCATTTCTATTACGGCCGCTGTTATTATTTCTGTTGTTCCTGCCTTTGAGGGCATTTCTTTTCTTGCCCAATTCAATGGCACCACCGGAATCCATTATTAAATAATCGGCATTATTGGCCAAAATAGGTAAGGATTTAGAGTAAGTTAAATCGCCAGAAATTACGATGGATTCATCACCTACATCAAAACGATAAGCGAGGGTAGCGATAGCATGATTAACAGCTGTATAAGTGATTTTAATATCTCCTATATAGAATGCAGTGTTACCTGTTAAGTTTTTTGCGGTGTAGTTTGAGGTAACATCATTTAAACTCCTTCCTGATTTTGATAGTCTATACGCAATGTCTTCTTCATACATGTCAAGGATGTTATCAATTATAGAAGTGGTCTGTTTTGGCCCCGCAAAAAAGGTTTTATTTCCTCCAAGAAGGGATTGAATAAAAATAGGGGCAAATTCCTCATTATGGTCTAAATGATGGTGAGTAAAAAGGAAGCCATCTATGTCTTTAATCCTTGTGTTGTTTTTATTTAGATTGGCCTGGGTGCCATTCCCCATATCTACTAAAATGCGGGTGTTTTTATAAGCTATTAGTACAGACGGACCCGAACGTTGAGTATTAAATTTTGGGGAGCCAGATCCAATTATAGTAGCGGTTAAATGATCATTGTTTTCTTGAGCGAATAGTTGCGTTCCTAAAAACAGTACTAAAAAAACCCAGAGTTTTTGCATTTTAAATCTTTATTTTTTTGACACTAGGACAATTCTTTGTTTAAAAGGTTTAATTTGTGGAGGGAGAAAGAAACAAGATTGAAGTTTACAAGGTTTTGTGAATTGGGTATGGCTTTAATAAATGAGGTTTGAAATTGCATTTCACAATTTAATCTGCTTATAGGGATTAAGGAATAGTATTATTATTTTAACCAAAATAACGACCAAAAATTAATTTTAATAAGATGAAGAATAACTTGAAGTTCCTATCACTATTTCTTATCGGAATCTTTTTGTCCTGCGAATCAAAAAAAGAAAATAAAGAAGCAGACCGCCCTAATATTCTATTTGCCATAGCCGATGATGCATCTTGGAAACACCTTGGTGCTTACGGATGCAATTGGGTAAAGACTCCAGGCTTTGACCGTGTAGCCAAAGAAGGATTACTCTTTAATAATGCCTATACCTCCAATGCTAAATGTGCTCCTTCCAGAGCTTCCATTTTAACAGGTCGAAATAGTTGGCAGTTGGAAGAGGCGGCTAATCACTCTCCAGTATTCCCTAAGAAATTTAAGACCTATGCCGAAGCCTTAGGTGAAAATGGATATTACGTAGGGAGCGTAGCTAAAGGTTGGGCACCCGGAGATCCGGGAGAAATTGATGGAAAAAAGCGTGAGCTAACGGGACCTAAGTTCGATGAGTTTTTAACTATTCCGCCTACTAGCGGTATTTCAAACAATGACTATTCAAAGAATTTTGAAGCATTCCTTGAATCAAAGCCGCAAAATACCCCTTTTTGCTTTTGGTATGGTAGCCAGGAGCCCCATCGTGGTTTCGAATATGGATCAGGTATACATAAAGGAGGAGGTAGATTAAATGAGATTAACGAAGTGCCAACGTTTTGGCCTGATGTGGATTCTATAAGGACCGATATGTTGGATTATGCTTATGAATTGGAATATTTTGATAATCATTTGGAAAGGATGTTGAAGAAGTTGGAGGAAACAGGAGAGTTGGAAAATACCATTGTGATTGTTACCGCGGATAATGGTATGGCATTCCCTCGTATCAAAGGTGACTCCTACGAATATTCCAACCACCTACCTCTGGCCATTATGTGGCCAAAAGGCATAAAGAATCCTGGGCGAGTCATAGATGATTTTATTAATTTTTCCGATTTTGCCCCTACTTATTTGGAACTGGCCGGACTTACCGTAGAACAAGCAGGCATGCAAGAAATGATTGGTAGAAGTTTAACAGATATTTTTTATTCTGAAAAGGAAGGAATGGTCAACCCTGAAAGGAATTATCAGTTAGTGGGAAAGGAAAGGCATGATGTAGGTAGACCCAATGACCAAGGTTACCCTATTCGTGGAATTGTTAAGAATGGGTTCTTATTTTTGAAAAACTTTAAAAAAGAGTGTTGGCCTAAAGGGAATCCGGAGACCGGTTACCTAAATACGGATGGAAGCCCTACCAAAACCTATATTTTGGATACACGCCGTAAAAAAGGGGAAATGAAATACTGGCAATTAAATTTCGGTAAGCGGGAATCAGAGGAACTCTATAATATTGATCTAGACCCATATTGTATTAATAATTTAGCTGATAATAAAGAGTATACAAGTGTAAAAGAAGCGCTAAGGTCAGAAATGTTACTTAAGCTTACAGAACAAGAAGACCCACGTATAGTTGGGGAGGGTGATGTTTTTGATAATTATAAATATTCGGGAGCCGTACAAAATTTCTACAATCGTTATATGTCAGGGGAATCAGTCCCTGCTGGATGGGTAAATGAAAGTGACTTTGAAGAAGAATTCGAAATGAGTGAATAATTTCTCCTATGCTTATAAATCAAACACATCATTAATTCTTGCAATGTTAAACCCTTGATCTAAAACATATTTAAATTCATCGCTATTTGGGTTTATAACAGGGTTGGTATGGTTGAAATGGATAAAAATCACTTTTTTTCTTTCATTGGAATCCAGTGTTTTAAACATTTCCATGCTTTCAATAATAAAAGGATGTGGAATTTGGGATATATCGCGATTATCAATTTCTTTCCCACTATAAAAAGTAGCATCTAAAAAGGCATAATCTACTTTTTTAATTTCCTCAATAATGTTTTTATCCCACTTATTCCATTTGTCAATGTCCGGTATAAACAATGCGGACTTATTGGGTCCTTTAATTTTATATCCCACCGTTTCAGAGTATTCATCCCTATGGGGTACTAAAAAAGGTGTAACGATTGCATTTTTAGTAAGATTAATTGATTCTTCGTTTTTAAGTTGCGTTAGGGAAATATTATTATTTGAAACCAGTTGGCTCCAAGGACCATTTGTCTCTAGGTAGGTCTTCATTTTAGGCATAGCAAAAACCTTCACATTGTTCGCATTTGTTGCTTCTTTTCCTAGATACATTAATCCAGCATAATGGCCAATGTGCGCATGGGTCAAGAAAATGCCATTGACCATTTCGTTTTTGTTTTGAATACTATCCATTTGCAGCGATTTCATTTGTCGTGATATATTGGGAGTTGCTTCAAATAGATATTTTTTGCTGTAGTGATTATCTACCAATCCCAATGAAACAACTTGTTTATCCTTATCGGGATTGATAAATAAATCACTACAACATTCTTTTTTACAGCCTATATGGGGAGCTCCGGCGTCTTGTATGGTTCCAAGCACAATTAGGGATGTACTATTTTTATGTAGTAGCTGATTCGTCTTTAATTTAGAAGTTTTTTTGGATGATTGATTGTCAGCACAAGAATAGAGGGAGAAAATTACTAGAAAAATATAATACAGTTTCATTTTATTTCTGAATTAATGATAAGATGTAGGCTGGGACTTAGGTTGGAAAATTAAGACGGTATAAAAGTAATGATTTTTACCTTTTTTAAAAGGCCAGGACCTAGGTATAAAGACCTATGGTGGTTGCTTGGCGCCCTTGATAAACTCTATCTGAAGAGCCAATATTATAACTACCAACTGTTTACACAATCTAAGCTGTTTTTGGGGTAAAAGGGGAGGATCCGATAAATACTTTATTTTTAATGCGACAGCCTTATTGGGGGTAATGAAAAAGTAATTTAGAAATCCTTGTACTGTGCTTTACCAAAAATAAGGCCCTAAATTTTAAAGTTTAAGAATGCCAGCACCAAACTATTTTTTTTCTCCTTGAGCCATTTTTTGATGCTTTGGGTAGCGCGACTAATATGCTTTTCCACGGCTTTTTCCGAAATTTCTAATTGGGCTGCTATTTCCTTGTGCTTATATCCAGCTTTTTTACTGAGTAAAAAGACTTCTTTGTTTTTCTTTGGAAGTTGATCTATGGCCAATTCCAGTAGTTTCATTTTTTCTTCCAAAAGGCTTTCATCCATATCCTCAAATTCCATTATGGTGTTATTTTTTAAATCTGCCAATGCTACCTCTTCCTTTTTTATTTTACGGTATTCTTTGAGAAAAGTATTGTAGACTGATCTATATAGATAGCTCTTTAATGAAGTTCTAATATTGAGGGTATCCCTTTTAATCCAAATTTTTACCAAGGTCTGTTGTACTATGTCCTCTGCTCGATCCTGATTCTTTGTTAAATTATAGCAATACAGGACCAGGCCTGAATAATACAAATCATACAGATTTTTATAGGCCTTGTCGTCTCCGTCCTTCAGGCTTTCCAGAAAAAAAGTGTCTTTATTATGCAAAATTAGAATTGGGTTAGTTGGTAGTTAATCTAAGTAAAGTTGATAATTATTTAGTGAAATATAAAAAAAAGTTAAGAATTATGTAGGGATTATTAAAAAATAGGGGTCTTACTTATGTAATTGATAATGAAAATATGGAAAAGAGTACATTGAAACGGCTTGTTCAGGATTACTTGGATGGAAAAATAGGGGAAGAACAAATGTATGATGATATTCAGGCTTATTCCCTAGAAGAGGTGAAGCAATGTTTTTCAGATGCCATGGAAATGGATTATCTATTATCCAAGAAATATTTAAAAGTAGAACAAGAAGTTGCTTATAGGGACTTTCTGGAGCAAATTAAATTACACAATGCTAATGTCCATGAACCTAAAATTGGTGGTATCCGAACATTATGGAAATATGCTGCAATCTTTATTGGTGTGGTCGGATTGGGATTGGCGCTTACTTTCCTGTCAAAGTCCAACAGCGGACAGGAAAATATAATTATAGCCAATGAAGAAGTAAATCTGCATTTAGGGAATGGTAAGTTGGAGGTCATCAAGGAGAAAGGGAGTGCCAACATTATGGATAATGATGGTAATGTGATTGCGGTGCAATCAGGTGATAAGATTAAGTATAAGTCAACCGTTAAACCTGAATCAATACGAATTAATGAGTTAAATGTACCCTATGGAAAGAAATTCCAACTGGAACTGGCTGATGGTACCATTGTGTATGTTAATTCAGGATCGGTTTTAAGATACCCTACCAGTTTCGCTACAAGTGACAATAGACAGGTATCCCTAAAGGGAGAGGCTTTTTTTAAGGTGGCAGAGGATAAAGAACATCCATTTATAGTTAACTCGGGATCTGTTAACGTACGGGTGCTGGGTACGGAATTTAATGTTTCCGCTTATGATGAGGATTTGGAAGCCAGTACGGTACTGGTTTCGGGCAGTGTACAATTATACGATTCCTTGTCTGTAAACAAGGAAAAATCAAACGTTCAGCTCTTACCTGGTGAAAGGGGGACGTGGAGAAAAGATCATCAGAGTTTTAGAACAGATATGGTAGATACCTCCATTTATACTTCATGGGTGGAAGGGAAACTAATTTTTAGGGATATGCCATTTAAACAAATCCGAAAGCAATTGGAAAGACGTTACAATGTGACCATTGTGAATAAGGATACGGTTTTAGACAATAATACCTTTAGTGCCAATTTTGAGGAAGAAAGTATAGAAGAGATACTGGAAATCCTAGATAGAACCTACGGAATAGAATATACCGTAATAAATAATAAAATAATTATAAAATAAACCAACGTTGCCTATGACATAAAAACCATAAAAGTTTTAGTAGGCCAACCCATAAAAAAATCGGAAAATGCTCGTAACATTTCCCGACTTAAAGGTTTGGTCAAAAAAAGAGTAACCATTTAATAACCATAACAAAAGTATGAAAAACCTGATTAATATCGGGAGTGTACCTATATGCACTCTAAAGTGGGATCTTAAAATGAAACTGACCACCTTTTTTCTCTTAGTTTGTATGCTGCAGATCAATGCCACTACTTATTCCCAAAAAACTAGGATATCCCTTGATATGAACGATGTACAGTTAAGTGAGGTACTTAACAAAATCGAGACTATCTCTGAGTTTAAATTTTTTGTGGACACCCAGAAAATAGATGTAAAAAGAGAAGTAAATATTAAGGCGAATAAGGAAAAGATTTTTGATATTCTCGATAAGCTTTTTAGTGGAACCAACATTACCTATGAAGTTTATAAAAAGCAAATTTTACTAAAAAAGGTAGAGATTGAACGCAACAAACCAATTTTTGTAGGTCCAGGTCAAAGTTATTTTGAAATTATAAAATTGCAGGAGACCATTACGGGTACCATCACCGATGAGAACGGAATGCCGTTGGCTGGTGCCAACATACTGGAAAAAGGGACGACCAATGGTACTCAGGCCGATTTTGACGGGAATTTTTCCATAAACGTGGAGGACGGAAACGCTATTTTGGTGATTACTTATATAGGGTTTGCCACTAAGGAGGTGCCTATTAACGGTCAAAGTTCCATTAATATTGTATTGGAAGAAAATGCGGCTGGCTTGGATGAAGTGGTAGTTATGGGTTTTGGTACCCAAAAGAAAGAAGCCGTTGTAGGGGCCATGACTTCTATTACGCCATCAGAACTTAAGATTCCATCAAGTAATTTAACAACCGCTCTTGCAGGAAGAATTTCGGGAATGGTCTCTTATCAGACCAGTGGCGAACCGGGCGCGGACAATGCCCAGTTTTTTGTCCGGGGAGTGGCTTCCTTTAATGGCCAGAACGGCCCGTTGATTTTAATAGATGGGGTAGAACTAACTGTAGACGATCTAGCTAGGTTACAGCCAGATGACATACAAAGTTTTTCCGTACTTAAGGACCCTACAACTACGGCGATTTATGGAGCTCGTGGAGCCAATGGAATAATTTTGGTCACTACAAAAACGGGAGTAAAAGGAAAAGTAGCCGTCAATCTAAGATATGAGAATGCCTACAGTTCACCTGTTTCGGTAGTAGACCTTGCCGATCCTGTTACCCATATGAGATTGCAGAATGAAGCGGATAGGACTAGAGGGCTTTTTCCAACTTTTACGGAGGAAAAAATTGCAGGTACCGCTAGAGGAGGCAATCCAAATATTTATCCCGCTGTTGACTGGTTCGATAAATTATTTCAGGATTGGGCCGGTTCACGACGTATAAATCTCAATGTAAGAGGTGGTGGTGATAAGGTACGATATTATGTTGCGGGGGCACTGAATTCAGATGATGGACTGCTTAAGGTAGATGACACCAATAGCTTCACCAATAATATCAAATTGAATCAATATGTACTACGTTCAAATATAAATATCGACCTGCACGAGAACACTGAAATGATTGTCAGGCTTCATTCAACAATTGATGATTATAGAGGTCCTCTACAAGGAGGAAATGCCATTTACAACGCTGCAGTACGGACCAGTCCTGTTCGATTTCCTGCTGTTCTAGAGCCTGACGATGCATTACAGGGAGTTCCTCATATAACATTCGGAAACGACTTGGGGCCAAGACAAAGCAGTAACCGTGACAACGGGGCCGTTTGGTATAATCCGTACGCCGAATTACAACGGGGATATCGCGATTATAGACGTCAACTATCATTGGTTCAATTGGAGTTCAAACAAGACCTAAATTCTATATTGGAGGGACTTTCTGCTCGGTTTTTAGGTAATGCCAACACCACTTCTTCATTCGAGAACAGAAGGTCCTATAAACCCTATTTTTATCGGGTTTCAACTTTTGATTCAAATACAGAGGAATACACCTTAACGAGAACTTCGGAAGGCGATGAATCATTGGAATTGGATCCGGATCACAAAGCCGTTAACAATTCAGTGCTATATATGGAGCTCGCTGCAGATTATCACAAAATCTTTGCTGAGAAACATACTGTTTCAGGACTTCTGGCTTTTACCGCACGAGAGTTTTTGGATGGGAATGCCAATACGGTTCAACTTTCCTTACCGAGTAGAAATCTTACGTTGGCGGGCAGGTTTAATTATGATTATGATAACCGATACTTTATAGAGACCAATTTTGGATATAATGGATCGGAAAGGTTTGCGAAAGAGAATCGATTTGGTTTTTTCCCTTCCTTCGGGGTTGGCTGGCTAGTGTCCAATGAAAAATTCTTTAAATCCGAATCCATTTCCAGGCTTAAATTTAGAGCTTCCTACGGTTGGGTAGGTAATGATCAAATAGGAAATACCCGGAACGATCGCTTTTTCTATCTCTCTGAGGTCGATATCAATAATAGCAGTCGTGGTTATACCTTCGGACGCGATTTAAACCAAGGTATCAACGGCGTCTCCATTAGCAGGTATGCAAATCCTTTGGTTACATGGGAAACTGCACGGAAACTCAACATAGGGGTAGATCTAAACCTGTTCAATGATGCCGTGCAGTTCAGGGCAGATGTATTTCAGGACAACAGATCAAATATCTTGCAGACCAGATCGGACATCCCTACAACTTTAGGTTTACAATCCGTAATTCAGACAAATGTTGGAGAAGTGAAGTTGCAAGGGGTAGATGCTTCCTTGGACATAAATCATTCCTTTAACGAAAACTTTTGGTTACAGGGGCGTGCTACCTTTGTTTATACGGATAATGAGTTCACGGTTTTTGAAGAACCAAACTATGCTGAAATTGGAGCTCCTTGGCGTTCCAATATTGGCAACAATGTAAGCACCAGACAGGGTTATATTGCCGAGCGTTTATTTGTAGATGATGAAGAAGCTAGAAATTCACCGGTCCAATTTGGCACCCCAGGAATCGACTATGGTGGTGGGGATATTAAGTATAAAGATCTTAATGGGGATAATATAATCACTTCTCTGGATCAAGCAGCTATAGGCAAGCCAGATGTGCCTAAAATAACCTATGGTTTCGGACTTTCCGCTGGGTACAAACGCTTTGATATTAGTATGTTCTTCCAGGGTCTTGCTGAAACATCTTTTTTTATTGATCCTTATAGAACAGGACCATTTATTAATAGTGTAGTTGGTTCACAGACTAACCAATCCGGTTTATTAATAGAACCTGGCAATGGCATTCTTTCTGAAAATGGCCTACTACAGGCCTATGCTGACGACCATTGGTCAGAAGACAACAAGAATGTATACGCCTTATGGCCTAGGCTTTCTACAACCCCGATACAAAATAATTTACAAACTAGTACTTGGTGGTTACGGGATGGTTCTTTTATGAGACTGAAACAGGTTGAAATAGGATTTGACCTAGGGAAAGGCTTGGAAGATAAATTAAATATCCAAAAGCTTAGAATGTATGTCACCGGTACAAACCTGATGACTTGGAGTAAATTTAAATTATGGGATCCTGAACTTAAAGGAACAGGTTTAAATTATCCACTTCAAAGAACTATTAATGTTGGTTTTCAACTTGGGTTTTAAGTTTCCATATTATATAATCATAAAGAAAAAACGATGAATATAAAATTGATAATAAGATCTCTGATCATAACTTTAATTATATCGGGAGTTTCATGCTCCAAATATGTAGACGTTGTCCCAGACAATATCGCTGTGATTGAGGATGCATTTGAGACACGTGATTCAGCCGAACGCTTTCTTGCTACCTTGTATAGTTATCTTCCTCCATTCAACGGCATAAATAACCCTGCACTTGTGGCTGGAGATGAAATAGCAGTGAACGATAATGTGTCGCGTAACTGGGCTGGTAGAATCATCGGGCGCGGTGGACAAACTAAAGTAAACCCACATTTGGGGTATTGGGGTTCAAACAGCGTAACCAACTTATTTATTGCATTAAGGGATTGCAATATTTTTCTAGAAAATGTAGACAAACCCTTTGATATACGAGAAGATGAAAAAATAAAATGGATAGCGGAAGCCAAGGTTTTAAAAGCTTATTACCATTTTTATTTAATGCGAATGTACGGGCCTATCCCGATTATTAGAGAAAATATAGAAGTTAGTGCCGGGGTGGAGGCAGTAAGGGTTAGTCGGGATCCTGTAGACGAGGTAGCAGATTACATAGTGGAATTGTTGGATGAGGCCATGGATGATTTGCCAAAGGTAGTTGAAGATCAGGGAACAGAACTAGGTAGAATCACTACCCCTATTGCGGCAGCCATCAAGGCTCGCACCTTGATGACAGTTGCCAGTCCTTTGTTTAATGGAAACGCAGACTACGCTGGATTTACGGATGCAGACGGAAATGAATTAATAAGTACTACCTATGATGTCGAAAAATGGAACTTAGCAGCTATAGCTTGTAAAGAGGCTATAGATGTGGCTCATGAAGCTGGACACTCTTTATACAAATTTACTGGAGCCCCGGCAGACTGGTCGGACACTACAGTGACAAAGTTAAGTATAAGAGGTAGTATTGCCGAACGATGGAATGAAGAAATCGTATGGGGAGCTTCAGGTCGTACAGTATCAACCTTGCAAAACTGGTCACAGGCTAAAATTGCCCTAGATCTTACCGCAGAGACTCGGGAAAGTGTTCAGTCATACTATAATACCCCAATGAGAATTGCGGAAATGTTTTATTCTGAAAATGGAGTACCTATTGATGAAGATAATTCCTATAATTATAGTAACCGCTTTGAAGTATCTACGGCAGATGAAGCTCATCAACATTATGTAAGGCCAGGCTTTGAAACAGCAAACCTCAATATGCATCGGGAACCTCGATTTTACGCTTCATTGGGCTTTGATGGAGGTACATGGTTTGGACATGGGCAACAAAGTGATGATAACGAACTTATCGTAGAGGCGAAAAAAGGCCAAAGAACAGGTAAGACCGATGCCAACCGTTGGGGGATTTCTGGCTATTGGCCAAAAAAATTAGTGTATTATGAAAATGTACAAAGAGGTACTTCCTCAGGGTACAGTAATAGAGCTTACCCTTTCCCGGTTGTTCGTTTGGCAGACCTATATTTATTGTATGCCGAAGCATTGAACGAAGCGGGAAAAACTACGGAAGCGTATCCTTGGATCGATTTGGTTCGTGAGCGTGCGGGACTTGACGGTGTAATGGAATCATGGGCTACAGCCTCAATGAACCCTGACAAACCATCAACTAAAGATGGTCTTAGAGAAATAATCCACGACGAACGGATGATTGAATTAGTCTTTGAGGGACATCGCTTTTGGGACTTAAGAAGATGGAAAAGAGCTGCAGAATTTTTAAATAGTGATATACGTGGATGGAATGCAGAAGGTGAGAACACAGAGGATTATTACAAAGTAATAACAGTAGGTAGCTATCGCTTTTTGAACAGGGATTATCTCTGGCCCATAGCCGAGAACGACATTATAACTAATAGCAATTTAGTACAAAACCCAGGTTGGTAATATGTATGTTTTAAAGATATAATTATATTATGAAAAATTTCAAATTGTTTTGTTTAACGCTTCTCTCACTAGGTTTGGTAATTATTTCTTGTGAAGAGGAAGAGCGTGGACCTTTGGTCATTGATGGAGATTCTCCGAATGTGATAACAGACGTAACCGTTGAGAATTTGCCAGGTGGAGCCTTAATTCAATATAAGTTGCCGCAGGATGAAGATGCGCTTCTTGTGGAGGCCAGTTATTTACGAAATGGGGAGCTAATTTCAGCAAGATCTTCTGTTTTTAAGAATTTCGTTAGTATTGAAGGACTTAAAGACACTGTTCCTCAGGAGGTAGACCTTGTAGTTGTTGATAGAAGCAACAACAGGTCCGCTCCTGTTAGAGTTACAATTAATCCTCAAACCGCGCCAATAGACAAACTCTTTTCTTCCTTTGAACTGGTTCCGGATTTTGGTGGGGTTCGATTGAAATACAACAATGAGGATAATATTAAGGCCGAAATATTATTATATGCAGCCGATCCAAATGGCAACATTAGTTATAACCAATCTGCATTTATAGATAACGACAATCGGTCGCACTTTACCTATAGAACGTTTTCGCCGACCTTACAAAATTTTGGTGTAGCAGCTATAGACCGTTGGAACAACATCACGAATATAAAACAGTCAGAAGTTTTGCCCCTGGAGGAAATACAACTTGATATCCAGAATTTTGACAATCTTTTTCTTAATGGGGATCGACAAGATGCATTTGGATGGATAATGACCAATATGTGGAACGGAAGTATAGAGGGCGGAGGGTTTCACACCTCTCAAACGGAACCAGGTGTAACCATTGCTCCATATGACGAACCCTATCATATGTTTACCATGGATCTAGGGGTTAAGGCTAAACTAAGTAGGTTTAAGTTCTGGCAAAGACAAGGCTCATGGATTTTCACCCATGGAAACCCAAGGTATTTTGAAGTTTGGGGTATTGATGAATTACCAGCCGATAATGGGGATTCTTTTGACGGTTGGACCAGATTGATCCAAAATGGAGAAGTGATAAAACCATCAGGTGGGGCTATTGGCCTGAACAGTGCAGAAGATGCCGCCTCGGCGGCCTCTGGAGAGGAATTTGAATTTCCAATTGATGCCCCGCCTGTACGCTACATCCGTTTTGTAAACCTCAAGAACTGGTCTGAAGGTAAATTTATGCATATCATGGAAATTAATTTCTGGGGGCAGTTAGCAGACTAAAAGTAACACTGGATGCTTAATAAATGAATAAAATTTAACCAAAGCAGTCTGGATATAGCTAATCTTTAATATCTAAAAAATAATGAAAAAGTCAACAAGAATTATATATTTCGCTCTCTTGGCTATAGGCATATTTTTTGCCGTTGCCTCGTGTGAAGAAACGACCGAAACCTACAGCGAATTCACCAAAGATGGGGAAATTATATATGTAGGTACTCCTGATACCGTCATTGTCGCTCCTGGTTATGAAAAACTCCAATTTTCAATAGTAATCAATGCCGACCCAAAAATAAGCAGCGGTGTCCTACAAACGAAAGACAAATCATTTGTTCAAGAATTTGATGTGCAACGCCAAAATATTGGTCAAGACACAATACTATTTATTGCCAACTTAGACGAAGGAGAATATAATTTTGATGTCTATCTAAAGGACGATTCAGGAAATACATCTATTCCCCGAGAAGTAACCACCGTTGTTTATGGCTCAAAATATCAAAATACGCTTCTTAGTAGAAGCATTTCCGCAATTAAGGTATTTGAGAGCGAGGCGATATTATCATGGGGAGATGTCCCAAATGGAAGTATTTCAACATCTCTAAGTTATGAAGATGCTGATGGAGCTATGCAGACCATTGAAATACCCAATGATATTAATGAAACAATTTTGACCAGTTACAACTTAGGTGGTCAGATTATTGTGGAAAGTATTTATGCTCCCAGCCCCAATGCAATTGAGGTTTTTACTGCGTCATCAGAAACAGTGTTTCCAGAACAATTTCAACTAAACCATACCAACATCACAGCTCTAAGATTGCCTTTTGATGCATCTGATGGTTGTTATGTGTCCAGCTATGAAAGGTTAACCGATGGTGCAACCGGAGAATATTGGCATAGTTGCGACTCGGCTGAAGACCAATACCCTTTCGTGATGAGTTTTGATATTGGTGTGAGCGCGAATCTAAGTGGATTCAGATTAGACAAACGATCGGCATGTTGTGGTGGCAGAAGTCCTGGAGCCTACCAAATCTGGGCAACCAATGACCTAACAGGAGCAGAAACTGCTGATATTGATGCAGGGGAATTGTCAGATTGGGAAGCGGATGCAACGGCCAAAGGCTGGGTTAAATTAATAGATGTCACTGGAAACACACAAGAGACCTTTGAAGTGGAAATTCTAGAAAATGCGGAGAATTATAGATATATTAGAATAGTGGGTATTTCATCCATTAATGGAGAGCTAAACGCTAATTTTGATGAGTTTACATTTTTTGCATCCGGGGTGGAATAATTCATGACTCATGTATGGTTAAAGACTTCATAGAAAATAATTTTGCCTAGACAGTTAATTAGGTTCAATTAAAGATGTATATCGTTTTATTTGGCATCGGGAGCACTCTTTGTTTTGGTTTTACATGGATAGCATAGGTAGTAGCAAAGTGGGGCAGTTGTGAACCCAAATTCCAAAAGGAGCAAAATTTGATGAGGGTGAGATTTGCCCATACTCATATCATCCATTAAAAGTTTTGTACCCATATGACGAATGGAAACTAAATTGAAAATGCGAATAGTAATCCTAGAATAAAATAGAAGATCATTAGAATTAAAATAGAGTTTAATTGTTGAGTTATTATTAATTAGTTAAGTTGCTTAGAAGCTGTCTCAAAATCTGAGGCAGCTTTTTCTATTACATAACTTGTTCAAAAAACTGTATCCCAAACAAATGTGTTAAGCCTCAGTTAATGGCAATCCTTTGAGTATTAACCACTGCTATAGCTTGGTTCTTCGCCTCAGTTTAAATTTAATGCGGTTTTCTACACTTATATCCTAACACCCAGGATCAATATTCAAAAAAGTCAATAAGTTAAACACCACTTCCACGATCAAGCCCAACCCCAAACGCAAAGCCTTTAAAAAGCGCTCTTAACTTTCATTTCTGCATTTATGATTTGATCCACGGCCAATCTGTACTTTACAGGATTAGAAGCCTTTTTTATGGCTTTGTATGTTTTCCGTGGGTTGGAGGTAGATTGGGAAAAGAATTCCCAAAAACCTAGCATTTTCATTTTTATTGGGGTTGGTCCGGACAGGTACTCGTCATATTGCTGGTAAATAGTGTCATGAAATTCTGAAAAAATGGACCATCGGTTGGGTGGATATTCCAAAGTGTTATTTTTTATCATACTGGGTAAAAATGGGTCGGCTATCAAGCCACGCCCAATCATAAAATGATCAATACTGGGAAACCTTTTTTCTATGGCTTTAAAAGCGCTAACGCTGGTAATGTCCCCGTTATAATACAACTTGTGTTTGGTACTGCCAATGCATTTTTCAAATGCCTCTAGATCTACAGGACCTTTATAGAGCTGCTTTCCAATTCGGGCGTGAATGGCAATGTTTTTAAGCGGGTAATGATCTAAAATACGGAAGGCGGCTAGAATTTCCTCCGGGTTTTCATATCCCATTCTCATCTTCATAGACACCAAAATATCCGTTTCGTTGTGTGCTCTGTACAAGACTTCATTTATTCTTTCAGGATTGCAAATGAGACCAGAGCCCATTCCTGATTTGGTCACCATAGGGTAGGGGCAGCCTAAATTCCAATTCAATTCTTTATAGCCTAGACTTTGCACGTATTTGGCAACATAAACAAACTCCTCGGGGTCATTGGTGATTATTTGCGGAATCACCTCTAAAGTGGTGTTGTTTTCCGGTAATAAATCGTCCTGATAGGATTGCTTAATTTTCAACTTTCCATTCAGTCTAATGTAGGGCGAATAAAAAGTATCTATACCCCCAAAATAATGGTTGAAGGCATTCCGAAATCTGAAATCGGTAAAACCTTGTAAGGGTGATGAAAGTAGGGTAGAAGCCATTTTTTTATTTAGCTGGGCAAAGATAAGTTAATTGATTGAAGGTGTATGCCTAGTGATTGAATCTATAAGCCCTTTTTCTGGAATAAAACCAATGCTATATCAGCTATAATTAGGAACTATTCTGACAAAAATAATAATGTGGCATTGCTTTTTTTGGGGATGTTACCAATTAGAGCAAATAATACCAAAACTTGGTTTATGGAAACCCATTTGAGGTAAATCAAAATGATACATGGGACTTTAAATTCCTCAACATAAATTTCATTAGGCTACTCAATTTATTATTATAATAATTTAAACTCCCTATTACAGTCTAATCAGCAATACTTTTCTGGATATTGATATCGGTGGAAAAAAAGATGGTATATTGGCAGGAAATTTTTATGATTTAAATCCAGGCACTGGACGCTTCGGCCATTAAGGAAAATGAAGCCCTCTTAACCGCAATTTTAAATCCGGATGCAGCTGTGGACAGTAGGTATGCAGTGTTTAGGGTGAACAAGAAAGATGGCAGTAGTATGGAGGGATACTTGGTAAAAAGAGATGATCGTGGAACCACCCTTGGATTTATGGGAGGCAGTAACCAGTTTATCCAGACTTCGGAAATTGCTCCACAAGGATTTATGAGAGGAAGATCTTTTATGCCCAAAGACTTGATCGATAATTATTCTGGGGAACAGGTTTCGGATCTTTTATTTTATATTAAGAAATTAAACTAAACTTAAAAGTTGAATGGTACTATTAAAGAATAGACTCTATATTTTGTCATGTTTGCTGTTACTTCCTTGCAGTTTGTTCTGGGGCCAGCAAAAAAATGCTCCATCCACAACGGTGTCCTTTAATAAGTTGGAGTTGTTGAACAAATACGTTTCAGAGGGAGCCTCCATAGGGGATATTGATAAAGACGGATATAACGATATTGTTGCCGGGAATTTATGGTGGAAAGGGCCTGATTTTAAGGTGGCATATGCCTATGGCCCTGTGAAATATTTTCCCATTACAGGTCCGGGCCTAAAAGGTTATTCCACCAACTTTTTTACTTTTCCTTCCCATATTGATAGCAACCGATGGATGGATATCCTTCAGGTGGGCTTACCTGGAGTGGATAGTAAATGGATCAAGGATCCGGGAAAGAATTCCGTTTTACTCACCAAAACGGTACCCGAACCAAAATATCATAACGGCCTAGAGAATGTTTGCCATGAATCCCCAAATTTAGTGGATGTGATAGGTGATGAACAAGAAGAATTGCTTGCCTTTAGTAAAGGCTATTTGGTATTGGGAATGGCACCCTCAAAAAAGGGAGGGGATTGGACAATGCTCCCAATAAGTTTAAAGGACGAAAAGAAATTTATACAATATTCCCATGGCTTAGGGGCAGGGGATATCAATGGGGACGGACTCACCGACGTGATTGAAAGAAGTGGATGGTGGGAGCAGCCCAAAAACTGGGATAGAGCCACAGCATGGACCTATCATCCCTATCCTTTTTCTTCCGGTAAGGGCGGAGCCCAAATGTTTGCCTATGATATTGATGGAGATGGTGATAACGATGTTGTTACCGCTATGGACGGACATGGATATGGCCTTTCTTGGTTTGAACAAATTGAAGATGGCGATGAAATTACCTTCAAGGAGCATACCGTTATGACCAACAGTCCTGAGGATAACCCTTATGGGGTCTCTTTTAGCCAACTTCACGCCTTGTCCATGGGCGATATAGATAAGGACGGTATTCCTGATATCGTGACCGGAAAATGCTATTATGCCCACAATGGACGTGATCCTGGGGCGGAAGAGCCAGCGGTACTCTATTGGTTCAGGACACAAAGGCATGCCGATGGGTCGGCAGAACTTGTTCCCTATAAGATCGACGATAACTCTGGTGTAGGAAGACAGATTAGCACAGGTGATCTTAATGGGGACGGCAAGATAGATATAGTGACTTCCAATAAGAAAGGAGTCTATGCCTTTATCCAAAAATGATATAGGGAAGCACTAAGGATTATTTAGAAACAGCCAATACCATTACATTATGAAAACCTTATTAAAAAGGGGACAGCTCACCGAAGCGTCCCCTTTTGAATGTAGTTTATGGCCCTAATGAAAACCATTGCGATAATGTTGTATTGGAATGGTTATATAGGGAACAAATTTTAAATTAAGGCCTTAGGACATATTTTTTAAGGCCTTGATAATCTCATCAGGCTCCGAACGTGTTCTATAATCAACATTCACATAGCGCCATGTGACCATACCGTTACTATCTAAAATAAACGTGGCAGGAATGGGTAATATATTGGCATTACCGTTATTTATTTTTTCTAAGTCCAGTTCGCGATCTACCCGCATATGTTCCAACAGAAACTCCGGCACTTCCCAAGCAACCCCATATTGCAATGCAACTTTGGCATCTTGGTCCGACAAAACAGTGAATTCCATTTCAGCAATTTCATTTTTTGTCAGTGACCCATCAGGTACTTGTGGGCTAATGGCTATTAATGTGGCCCCTAGCGCATGTATTTCACCTAATTTGGCTTGCAAAGCCCTGAGTTGTAAGTTGCAATAAGGACACCAGTCGCCTCGATAAAATGTGACAACAAGAGGGCCTTTGTCAAGTAAGGAGTCTAGGGATATTGATTTCCCTTCTGGATTAGGAAGCTCAAAACTAGGAGCTTTTTGCCCTATTTTAATGGCATGAGCACCTTGTTGAAATTCTTTTGCCTTACTTATTATAGCGTCAACGCCTTTCATGAAGTCGGGTTTAGCTTTCCGTCCAGCTTCAATTTTAGCATCGGTTTGTTCTTTTAAGGTTTTCATTATTTTCATTTAATTGTAAATATCCAAGCCCAAAGTTACAAACATAAACCTTTTATACATTCGTTCTATATGTTGTTATAAGTATAAAATTTTAAAGTATACTGTAATTATTTACTTGGGGTCACGTATTTTACCTATACAAAAGGTGTTTAACTCCAAGTCTTACTCAAGACTGTATTGTAGACTATTTGGGAAACACAATTGATCAGAATTGTAAGCAAACGTTAAAGTCTTCATCGATAGTTTTTGCTTCAATTTTGAATCTTCCAAAAGGGCTTTGAGTAAATAGAATTTATACTCCTACATTTCCAATAATGCCTCTGCGAATGCCTTGCCAGCCTGAGCATGAAATTTAGCAGAGCCATAATAGTGAATAAAGCCACCAATAGATGCTGCACGTTTCCAAAGCGCCATTTCTTGAGGGGTAACTATTTTGGCTTTGTAGGTTTCAATATAGGCTTTTTGCTGTTCCGGTGTCATGGAACCATCTGCATTTGGGCCATCGGGGAGCTTCTTTGACAATTTTCTACCCATAATTTTCACCTCTGTTAGTTTTTGATCGATGAATCCAAGGGCATCTTCTCTAAAGGATGCGGTTTGTACAGCTACTACAGTTCCTTGAAACTCTTCCAATTCCGTGGGTGCAGCTTGGGCCTTACGGAAAAGCTGCATACGATGGTCCGAATTGTTTACAATCCTGAAAGTGCCTGGAGTATAATTTCCGTATACCCCCATAACTCCTATAACGAACGGTAGTTTGGGTGTCTCCAAATCCTTACGGATATCTCGTATGAATTGTGCCAATAATTTACTGTATTGATCATACTGCTTATCTCCAAAACTTGATGGGTAAGTAGTAAGATCACTAAAGTCGTTCCATCCTTGAAACCAAACAAAGCCCATCAATTCGTACCCCGCATCAGCATCGTAGTCTGGGTAGACACGCTTAATATCGCCCAAGACTTTCTTAACATGATCTATCATATAGCGATAATTCCTTCCTGTTGCCTCTTTTTTCTGAGCCTGAACCTGCTTTAGTTTCCCCTTTTTAGTAAATACTTCCTTCTGATAGTCGTTCATTACGTATGGCCCGGAACCCGGCGATCGGTAGTCCACACTAAGGTTCTGACCGCCCCAAGCGGTCTTGATAATTAATATAGGCCCATCGTACGATTCCTCCATTGTAATACCGAACATATACTCCGGTCCAATAAAATCGTCGGGCTTCGTGGGATCGGTTCTGCGAACCCCGTAACCGGCTGTCAATTTCCCAAAACCTTCGCCTCCGTATTGGTTCATCTTTCCATTTAGCGAAGAGATCCAAACCCTTTCACATACTTTCGGATTGCCATCGGGACCAAGCATCTTTTTGAGCAAGGGTGCAGTTTTTGGATCGTCCCCAATATAGTCAAAAGTAGAAATTCCACCGGTACCTACCATGTTGGACTGTCCGGCCATTATGTAGACTCTTAGCGGTTTCTGTGCAATGGCCTCACTGAAACAACAAAAAGTAGCAAAGACTGCGATTAGGAGTTTAGTAGTTTGTAGCATAGTTTCTTAAGTTATAAGTGTTCAAATATTTGCATTCTGTTTCCTTTTTAAACTCATGGGCATTTCCCAGAACTGAATATCGGGTGACATTTTAAGCACAAAATTAGACCGCTCTATATATAAATTATCATCATAATTATCCAGATTGGATCTATTATTGATTTTTTATCAGGTATATGAAGTATTGGTTATTAATAAAATTAGCAGGCATTTTTAAAATTGTGGGATATATTACAAAAAACGGTTTGAGAGCAATCTCAAACTGTCCATAGTTCTGTAATCTCCAGTAGTCTTGGGTACGATTGGTTGTTTTCGTAATAACCCAGTTGGCAAAAGAAAACGAAGCTGAGAGAAATCTGTAGCATTTTTTCTGTGTACAGAAAAAAAGTGATAATAACCTATATAACAAGTAGTTGGTAAACGATTTCTCCTTTTAATTTATGTCATCTGAAAAATGCCCGCCGTGTATTCCTTTTAAAAATTTTGCCTTATTGAAGTCCGATGATTTCCCCTTAGGAATAGTCAAACTTTTCCAATCCTTTCCTTTAATCATTCGTCCAATGTAAACAATTTGTCCTATGTGATACGAATAATGGGCAAATTGTCTATTTACGGCTTCAACAAGTGAATGGGATTGGTTTCTAATGTAAATTTCCGAATCAAAATTTTCTTCCTTTATAGAATTCAGCGCATCAAATAAACAATTCCATCCATCATTCCATTTTGTCAAAAGTTCATCCTTTGTTTGGATTACCGCTTCAAACTCCAAGTCTCTATTCCGCCATTCCTTTTCTCCGTCCGAGATAAGGAAGTCGGTCCAACGCGATTTCATATTTCCACATAAATGGTTGACGATTACCGCAATTGAATTTGATTGTTGGTTATATTGCCAAAAAAAATCATCTTCATTAAGTTGGTCAAAAGTTTTTTCGCCAACGGATTTATAATATTCGAACTGTTTTTTAATGCTATTCAGATATACCAATTCCATTCCCATTTTATTTTCAATTAAAGGTAGTACAAAATGTTAGTAATTGGTTAGCTTCAAGTTGTGTACACCTAATCCCGCCCGAACGCGTGGCTGAATAACAAAGACGGGCAGGTAACCGGAGGTATGGAAATATTGGCTATTAATACCGAACTTGCCAGCCGCTAGCTACTAGAAAGCTGTCGTATCATTCTTTTGGGTGTGGCAAAGTGTTGGTGATTGGACTACTATAACCAAGTAAAACCGCCCATCCCTACATAACGGCACCATCGGGCGGGTTTATTGTAACAGAGACAACAGTAGCTCTTTTTTAGTAGTAGACTTAATTCTCCTATGAGAAAACAAATTCATTGCTCCATTCCAATTTAGGAAGTCTAAAAATTCTTAGCATATACCGTATTCGTGATTACTTAAGAATGACGAGTCCTGTATTAAATAATCAGAGTTAAGTAAACATGGAGGAACATCTTTGGCAGGCAGTTGTATTATTAGTTTATTTTAACGGTGGAATTCATATTTCTAAGTATACTTACAACACTTTTAACAGCTAAAAAACTTGTTTTAGGGTTACTTGGACTTGGTTTATTCTCGGTACGCGTATAAATTTTTCCAAAATCACCTTCACAAGTTATCTCATGCATATTGCTAGTAGCGTTGGGATCAGCAACTATTTCAATATTTAAACTTTCACATTTAGACGCAAAATAAATACTTGCAGCAACATTTATATTTTTTGGAAATAAGCTTAAGGCCTCACTTACTTCACCTTCCCAAATAGTCTGAGTAGTATCAATTGACAATAGGTCGATCTTTGCGTTGTCAAAAAACGGTGCACCTTCTAAACTTTTAGGGTGCTTGGTAGTCTTTAGTTTTATAGAAGTAATTTCGTCATTCACAGCTTTTATCGCATCCAGTCCCGCAATTGCACCTACTGGTAAAATTATCTCACATTTCTTCAACTCTTTTAAAATCGCTTTATCTTGGTAAAGACCGCCTGTACTAATCACAATTAATTTCAACCCAGAACGATCAATTTCATCAAATTTCAATAGCTGGGATACAACTTCCTTATTTGCACATTCAATGATAATATCAACATCATTAATAAGATCAGAAGTAATTTCTTTTCTAAATTCTACTGGTTCATCTTTGAAATTAATATCCTCTTTATCCTTATCTATTTCTTTTCTAGCTACCACATATCCTAATTCGAAATTAGGGTCGTTAATAACCCATTTCGCAAGGTATCTACCAATATTTCCAAAACCTATTATCGCTATTCTCACAGGGTGAATTTTATTATTTGAGTAAATTATTTGATCCAAAATTATAACAAATAATTCGAATTAAAGCTGTGAATAATTAAAGCTGTGATAATCAGATAATAGAATCGGAACCTATTTATCAGATGTACCGTACCCAGCAGAATAAATTGGTGAATTGATTTCAACATGAACATTTACAATGATCATAAAAAATAGTCATTTTGCTATTACTTGATCCAATACGATAGTCATGTCCTGACTCAGTTCATAAATCCAGATCACTAGTGCGAGGGCCATAAATACCAAGCCCGCTGAAATAATGTACTTGGCATAATAGTTGGCCCCAGTAATTAAACATGATCTTGATGGGTTAATAGGATTGTAGTAGACCTTAACTTTATCTCCTTTTTTTATTTTATTGATAATCGCTACTTTCTCTTTTCTATAGGAAGACAACATATCTACATAGGGAAAAAGTTGTTTGCCAACAATTTCAGTTTCTTGACCATTTGAGTGATATATATATTCTAAATGTGCCTTATAATATATTTGCGCACGCCCATCTGAATCAGTAGAAATGTTTTCCTTTAACTCGGACTTTGTTATCGTTCCTATAGTCTGACTCCATTTTTTGGATTTTTTATCAAAAATATAGATAGTTACTCCCGAAAAGAATACAACTAACCCAATGATTAAAGTAAGGATCATGATATGGTTTTTATTTTTTCTGTTATATAATTTGGGGGGTGTTTTCTACCAATATAGACCCAATAGACAATCAATAAAGGAAAAATTAGTAATGCAATACCTGCTCCAATATCTTTTAAGTTAATGTCATATTTTATAATGGATGACTGCTTTGGGTTTTTGGGGTTAATATAAACAATCACTTTATCCATTTCTTTTAGTTTCATGTAAAGTGCTCTATGAAATTTACTTTGATATTCTTTTTCCACATTAAGTCCAATATTGGAATTCGTATAATAATTTCCCTCATAATAGAAGGTGTATTGAATATAACATACTTCAATTGGAAATACCATTGATGCCTCTTTTGGCATATTGGGATTTGGACGGCTCAAAAGTTTTACCGACTTAATTTCCGCAACACTTTTCTCCCAGTGAAGTTTATTGTTATCCAATAGTATAGCAATTGGTTTGTATAAATAATAGCAACTGAATATTAGTTGAAGAATTAATAAAATAATTATTGCAGTAAGCCCTAAGATAGATATGACTTTTACTAATGGACGCATAATTATTGTTAACGGTATTTAATATGGCACACAGCCATATGTATAGTTTTGTATTATTCAGTCGAAACTGAGTTTCTATGCAGGGGAGCGTTTAAAGTTAGCCAAATTTTGGTAATGGGCTAAATATGAAATGGTGGGCTTCCAATTTTAGTAGCTTTTTTAAAAATAGGACTATATAAAATTGGATTGTACAATGCATTGGAAAAAGCCCGTTGTGTTTCAAATCCAGTTCCCTTTTTGTTTTTGGGCAAAACAGCCACAGTCCTTTTTAAAAATAATAATACGGATGATTTATTATCAATTAATTGATTTAGGTAAACTTAAGTATTGTAGCGAGGACGAGAGTTGAACTTATGACCTCCGGGTAATGAATTCCAGACAGACATTTTAAAACCCCTAAATACAGGGCCTCCCAGACACTGTTATTTGAAAATGTGTTCGAAAAACGTGTTCAGTTTGTGATCACAATTAATAATAATTTTGAGTAGCAATTTAATCAATTATTTATAATCCCTCACTTTTAAACCGTTTTGTTTAAGAAAGGAAACCGTAAGAATTATGGCAACCAAAAAGCTATCAATCAACACATCTGTAACCTTACCTATTTTAGGACATCTCTAAAATAGGTTCGTCCATCTAAAGAACCACTTAAGAGGAGAGCGTTAACTTTGTTGTTTTCCAATTTTCTGCATTCATTTGGCAATGTGTAAAATCGACTGTTAAATTGTTATTTGTTCTTGGCACCAATGGTAACGGCTATGGTGTAGCCACAATTTACTAGTTTTTCTTCCTCGAAATCAATTTCAGAATCCCCAATTTTGACAACTTTTATTCAATTTGAGACTTTAAGTACCTCCATTGCTTTTAAAATCATATCCGTAACAAGTCTTCCATTTTTTTGCATCAACCAAAGTTCCCAATGTGTCATATTGCACACTTTTTTTCCTGTTCATTTTATCCAAAAGAAAACCACCTTATTTATCATTACTACAGACCAAGGACGTGGGTCGGTTCTTTTGGATAGATTGAAAAGTCATGGATCGGCGTACAAGAACTCGGATCAGGTTTGAATAATTTTTATGGGGCCTGGTGTAATCGCCAAAGGTGAAATGATAAAAAACGCTCAATAACACAGTAATCAGTTGGTTGCTCTATTTTAAAGTTTTTAAGAATAGGGGAGACTGAAAAAGCAATGAGGCAAGCCATAGATTTAGAACCATTACTTTGCACTAAGCAATTTTAGAGTTTGTGCTAGAAGGGAGTTATATAGCTCCTTTTTTTAATACTACGCTGTGACTTTTATTAACTGCTTGTCGGGGAGTTACTTGAATCTTCCTAATATTTAAAATTCTATACTCTTCTTAATAAAGCTTCCTTAAACAAAACCCTCACTTTGCAAAGGAGTAGATATGGTCTACTCTTATTTGAAGGTTAACCTTAATTTAATATAGATTTTATTACGTGTACCCCCCTTTTTCATTGACTATAAAGTAAAGAAACTTAAAAACACATTATGGAAAACCGAAGAGCATTTATAAAAAAAATGGGGTGGGCTACCGGCTCATTATCCCTTTTGGGGACAACCAGCCTTCTGGGATGGCAAAATCCAGTATTATGGCGTAAGCCCACGAGGGTCAAAGGAAAAGTAGCAAGTAATAAAAAGGGATTGCCCAAAGTCGCAGTCTCTGATGGAGAAACAGTTATTTTAACTGACAAAAATGGAAATTTTGATTTTTGGAGTTCAAGCCAACAACCCTTTGTTTTTGTTAGTCTACCGGCAGGATACCAAATTGATCAACTTGCCAATGGGTCGGCATCATTCTTTAAACCTTTGGATTTGAAAAGTCCAAGCAACGAAATCTTATTCCAACTCAAACCTGTTCAACAAAGGGATGACAAACATAGCCTTTTAATATTGGCAGACCCTCAAATTCAAAATGAATATGAAGTCGAACAATTACTTAGCATCTCTACCCCCGATTTTATCCAAACCATTAAGGAATTGAACGACCCCAACACTTTTGGTGTTGGTTGTGGGGATTTGGTTTATGATCAACTGCAGTTATTTGATGACTACAATCAATCCATTAAGGCCACTAACATTCCTTTCTTTCAGGTCGTTGGAAACCACGACATGGATTATTTGGATTCACGTACCGATCAGGTATCCACTAGAACCTTTAACAACCATTTTGGACCATCATACTATTCCTTCAACCGTGGGGAGATCCACTATATAGTGTTAGATGATGTTTTCTTTACTGGAGTAAAAAGGGAATACATCGGTTATATCACCGAGAATCAATTGGCTTGGCTCGAGGAAGACTTAAGTTATATAGAAGCTGGACGAACCGTCATACTTTGCGCCCATATTCCAATATTTCATGTGAAAAACAAAGCACATTTATATGAATTACTATCGCCATTCAAGACTCATATTCTCTCTGGACATACTCACAGGATAAACCATTATTTTGAAGAAAATTGTCACGAACACGTACTTGGTGCCGTTTGTGGGGCATGGTGGAGCGGTCCTATTTGTGTAGATGGCACTCCAAATGGTTACGGGGTCTACCAAGTTAACGGCAGCGACCTTTCGTGGTATTATAAATCCGTAGGGAAAGACAAATCACATCAATTTAGATTCTACGAAAGAGGAATACATCCAGAATTCCCTAATTCGTGTTCCTTGAACATCTGGAACTGGGACTCTAAATGGAGTGTCTGCTGGTATGAAAATGGTGAGCGTAAATCCCACGTAAGAAGAGTAAACGCTACCGACCCTTTGAGTACAAAACTACATATGGGGAATAAGTTGCCCGAAAGAAGACCTTGGGCAGAACCTGCCGTCACCGACCATATGTTCTTTTTTGAACCAAGTGATGTTAGCAATATCACTATAGAGGTTACCGATAGTTTTGGCAATACATTTGTTGAAACCGTTTCTCCCAACAAATAAGATCAGAAGAGCAGCCTCCTACAATTGTTAGCTAATGGTTAAGCAAATTTAAGCTTTATCAAGAAAACGTTAACAGTACACAGAATTGGCCTTCCATAGTACGTGGAAAGGCCTTTTTTATTGACTTGATAACAAGGACCGAAAATGATAACTATGATCGACCGGAAACGATTTCTGGAACTAGTTGAAAAACACCTAAACCGTAACTGCTCCAAAGCCGAAGAGGCGGAATTGGAAAAGTATTACCATGTTTACGGGCAACGACTGTTTGATGAAATAGACCAGCGTAAAATCAGATTGCAAATATCCCAGCGCATTATGGCTCATGCCAAAAAATCAAAGTACAGCTTGGATGAAAAACATAAGAGAAGAACTTTACTGCGTGTGGCAGCTTCTTTATCAATTCTATTGGTCCTTGGCATGTCATCAGTGCTATTGTTGCCAATAAAACAAGTTAAATTTATAACCGTAGCTTCAAATCTGGGTGAAAAAACACAAGTTACACTTCCGGACAGCTCATCGGTCACATTAAATGCAGGAAGTAGAATTACCTATCCTGAAACCTTCAATGGGGATACACGAGATGTTCAATTAAGTGGTGAAGCATTTTTTAAAGTAACCCATAATCCCGAGCAGCCTTTTATAGTATCAACAACTGGGCTCAATACCCGAGTACTGGGCACATCTTTCAACATCAAGGCATACGAGGACAATACAGAGGTTAAAATCAGTTTGGCAACCGGCTCAATTCAGATTAGTCGTTCCGAAACAATTTTAGCAACCCTAGAGCCAGACCAACAAATGATTTTTGACAAAACTTCAGAAAATTATTTGGTTGAAACACATAGTACCAGTAACGATACATTTTGGCTCTACAATATTATAAAGCTTAACGATCATTCTTTCAGTGAGACATTAAAAATTATGGAACGATGGTTCAATATAAAACTTTATGTAGAGGAAATAGATGAAAACACGGCAAAGCGAACTATCTCAGGCAAATTCATCGACCCCACGCTAGAAGAAGTCATACAGAGTTTGGAACTGTTATGCGGTTCTAAAATATCTTATAAAAAAAATGTGAAACTCTAAAACCAATCTATCTATGAAATAAATGTCGATCTAAATAAAAAAAAGCCTCTTCTGCGACAACAGAAAAGGCCCGCACAACTACATATTCACCAAATACATAGTATGATATAATGAAACCAAAATTACTATTTTTTTTCAATAGGAACGTTATGAAAACCATCATGATGTTATGGACAATGCATTTTTTAGCATTGCCGGCACAAGCCAATGAAGGTGTAACACCAACCATTAGCTTGCACCAAAGCCAAGTTGACCTTGTTACAATATTCAACAATATCGAGGAACAAGCTGCTGTAAGCTTTATTTATAGTAGTGAATTAAAACAAATCAAAAGAAAGGTAAGCGTTAACTATACCAATAAACCCCTTACCACTGTAATGGATCATTTGGCCAAGGTTTACCATTTGGGCTATAAGATTCAAAACAAAAATGTTACCGTCTATTTAGAGCAAAAATCCATAAAGCTGCTACAGCGAACTATCCAAGGTTCTGTGAAGGACGATATGGGAGAACCTCTTATAGGAGCCAATGTTATGGTTGTTGGATCAAGCCGAGGAGTAGTAACGAATTTTGACGGGGATTTTGAAATAATCGCTAAAACTGGCGAGGTTTTAGAGTTTTCCTATATTGGAATGAAACCACAAACGGTAACCGTAGCCTCAGATACTTACTCGTTAAATATACAACTTGATGCCAACAGCGAAGAACTGCAAGAAGTAGTAGTGGTTGGTTATGGAGAAAAATCCATTGAATCGTTAAGTGCGGCAGTAAGTAAAGTTGATGTTAGCGCCTTGGCAGAACGTCCAGTGAGTAATGCAGCTTCGGCGCTACAAGGACTAACACCAGGACTTACCATCACAAGATCTAATGGCCGTCCTACCGATAACCCCAACATTAACATTAGGGGATTTACCTCCATTAATGGTGGCGAACCTTTAATTATTATTGATGGAGTAGAAGGGGACATTAATGATCTAAATCCAAGTGACATAGAAAATATCAGTGTTTTAAAGGACGCGGGTGCGGCAGCTATTTACGGTGCCCGTGCTTCCTTTGGTGTTGTCTTGATAACCACCAAACAAGCCAGGGAAGGTGATCTTAAAGTGAGTTTTGAGACCACCACAGCAATAAACCAAGTGACCACAAATACGGATTTTATCACAGACCCCTTTGAAGCCATTCAGATTGCAGATAGCTTTTTCCAAGCCAGTAGTGGGGCTTCCTATTCACAGTATAGCGAAGCAGATTATGCCGCTTTACAGGAAGTATCGGCCAATCCATCCTTGGCACGTGTCATTACAGATACCAGAAATGGAAGAGATCAATATGTACACTATGCCAAAACGGATTGGTGGAACACCTTTTTCCGTAAAAGCAGACCATCTCAAATCTATAATGCGTCCATAAGTGGGGGTACGGATAAATTAAAAGGTTATTTCTCATACCGTAATTATCGCGAAGTTGGTCTGTTAAAAGTTCAAGAAGACCTCTTTAAAAAAGAAAACTACAGGGCTAAAGTTGAGTTCAAGTTAAACGATTGGATCACGATTTCCGACAATATGCAATTCAATAAATATGATGACTTACAATATGGTGGATTTAGAACCGGATGGCACGGAAACTACTGGAACTATTTGGTATATAACCATGCGATGCCTTGGTATTCACCCACCAACCCCGATGGCTCCTATTTCTATCGTAGTGAACTGAACAATTATGCTGCGGGAGATGGATTATATGCTTCATTGTTACATGGAAAATCCAAGCAAGAAACGGAAGACTCCGAATTTTCCAATATTGTAACGGCCACTTTGACCCCAGTTGATGGACTTACGGTAAAAGCGAGCTATGCTTACAGGAAAATGAATCAGAACATACTTCAGAGATCAACATTGATTCCATGGACAATATATGTTGGCGAACCGGATACCATGGGCGTTGATGAACTGACAGAGTACAACACCTCTGCCGACTATGACGCATTTAATATTTATGCCGACTACAACAACCGTTTTGGTAAGCATCATATTGATGTCATGGCTGGTTTTGGTCAAGAGTCAATGTACAGCAAGACCATTGAGGCAAGTACACAAGGATTGATTTCGGTTGACCTAAACTCATTAGGATTGGGAACCACAGCAGATAATGCCAATGGAAGTGCCTATGAATGGGCCCTTCAAGGTGTATTCTCTAGAATCTCTTACGATTATGACAACAAGTATTTCCTGGAGATGAACGGCAGGTATGATGGAACCTCTAGGTTCCCTTCAGATTTCCGTTGGGGCTTTTTCCCTTCAATATCAGCAGCGTGGGCCATACATAACGAAGCTTTTATGGAAAATCTTCACCCAACTTTAAGTCAGTTTAAACTTAGGGCATCCTATGGATCTCTGGGTAACCAAGAGGTTGACCCATATGCCTATCAACCTGTATTATCCCGCTTTGTGAACGATGAATTTTCGTTGAACGGTAGTCCTTTGGAATCCATATCTTCCCCTGCGCTAAATCCAGTTGAAATTACATGGGAAGAAGTTCGCACCCTTGATTTTGGTGTTGATATAGGCTTATTTAGAAATAAATTCACTGCCAATTTTGATTGGTTCAAGAGAGAAACCTTGGGAATGCTTACCGCTGGCCAAGTACTTCCGTCAACTTTGGGAGCTTCCGCTCCGCAAGAAAATGCAGCGGATTTGGAAACCAAAGGTTTTGAACTTTCCATGGGATACAGTGATAGATTCAACGTTGGTGGATCTCCTATGCAATTAAGTTTGAGAGCGGGTCTTTCCAATTCAGAAACGGTAGTAACTAGATTCGACAACCCAGAGAATTTACTGAATTCCTTTTATGAGGGAATGGTTATTGGTGACCTATGGGGCTATGAAATAGAGGGCCTATTCCAATCTCAGGAGGAAATAGCCGCCCATGTGGATCAATCCTATGTAACTGCCAGAATCTCCGGACGAGGAGGTCTCCAGCCTGGTGATGTGAAATATGTTGATATAAATGGTGATGATGTTGTAAATGCAGGTACCAATACATTAGATAACCCAGGGGATCAAAAAATTGTGGGCAATGTAGCCCCAAAATACTTGTACAACTTTAGAGCTGCAGCAAGCTGGATGGGATTTGACATATCTGCCTTTTTCCAAGGTGTAGGTAAACAAGATTGGTATCCTGGATACAACTCCCAATTGTTCTGGGGACCTTATAGCCGTCCCTATGCATCTTTTGTGCGTAAGGATCTGGCCAACAATATTTGGTCACCGGACAATACGGATGCCTACTACCCAAGAGGCTTTGGGTATATTGCCCTTAGTGGTCGTAACTCCTTAAGAAATACGAACGATCGATACATACAGGATATCTCTTATTTACGTCTAAAGAACTTGACGTTGGGGTACAACCTGCCAAAATCGGTCTTGGACAGAACACCATTTGATAAGATCAGATTGTACCTAAGCGGGGAAAACATTTTTACTTTCACTAAGCTAACGGATTACATCGATCCTGAGATTGCCAGTAATCAGGTGAACCTTAACTCCCCTTCAGGATCTTATACCTATGATTCAAGAGGACAGGAAGCACCAATGTCCAAAACCTATTCAATTGGTATTTCAGTTCAATTTTAAACCTTTAATGATGATGAAAAATATATATATAGCATTGTTTATTATGAGCAGCTTACTTCTTGTAAACTGTAGTGATGACTATTTGGATAAAAATCCCATTTCCGACGTTAGTGAGGATAGTTTTTTTACAACTTCTTCGGATTTGCAACTGTACACCAATGGGTTCTATCTTTTATTGCCGAACAGTTCTGTTAGAAATGAGATTTTTATCACGGATAGCCAATGTGGTGATGTTGTCCACAATACACTTAGCGACCTAATGACTAGCTCTCGACTAGTTCCTACCACTGGTGGGGGGTGGAGCTGGGACAACCTACGTGATATCAACTACTTCTTGGAAAACTACGAGAAGTGCGAGGATGAAACCGCAAAAAACAGATATGGAGGTGTAGCCCGATTCTTTAGAGCCTATTTTTATTTTAATATGGTAATGGACTTTGGAGACGTACCATGGTATGATAAAACCATGGAAGCCGATGACGAAGACCTGTACAAGGCTCGTGACGACAGACAACTTGTTGTGGACAGAATCTTGAAAGATTTGGATTGGGCCATCGGCAATATGGATGATCAACAATACCCTTATGAAGTAAGCAAATACTCTGCTTTGGCCCTTAAGTCCCGAGTAGCTCTTTTTGAGGGCACTTTTGAAAAGTACCACGGTATTTCTGGTTACGAAAAATACCTACAAGCGGCTGTAGAGTCATCACAGGAATTAATGGAGAACAGTCCTTACGGATTGTACACCACCGGTAATCCTGATACTGACTATGCTGATTTGTTCAGGGCTGAATCTGCAGAACTCACAGAGGTCATATTGGCCAGGGAATATACAGCACCGTTAGTAAACGGTCACAGAGCAAATTATTATACATTGTCCGGGTCCCAAGGAACACCTGGCATGCCAAAAACAGTTGCAAATTCGTATTTAAATGCAGATGGAAGTCGCTTTACAGATCAATCGGATTACAACGCAATTTCTTTTGCAGAGGAAACCACTGATCGTGATCCAAGATTGTCACAAACCATTCGTACATCTGGTTACACAAGAGTTGGACAAAGTACGGAGTTGGCTCCAGACCTCTCTTACTCAATTACTGGTTATTTCATAACAAAGTATGTAACAGGTCCAGGATCTGATGGGATTAACCAAAATACCAATGATTTACCCGTATTTAGATTCGCAGAGGTATTGTTGAACTATGCCGAGGCCAAAGCCGAACTGGGAACAGCTACCCAAGAAGACATGGAAAAATCGATTGGATTGCTTCGCGCAAGGGTTGGAATGCCAGGTCTTTCTATTGCTGATGCCAATGCAAATCCAGATGTCTATCAAGAGAGGTTCTACTCAAATGTAACTGGCGCCAACAAGGGGCTTATTCTGGAAATTAGGAGAGAACGTAGAGTGGAACTTTATATGGAAGGACATCGTTGGAATGATATCAGACGTTGGAAAGCTGGTCAATCCCTCACTTTACCACTGAGAGGTATTTATTTGCCCGGTCCAGGGGAATACGACTTGGATGGCAATGGAGCGGTTGATACGGTTTTGTATGAAGGTGAACTTCCAGTAGGCCAAATTGAAGGAGCTAAGTACTTTAAATTAGGGACAGATGTACACCTTACTACGGAAAACTTAATAGATCCACTTCCTGAATTTAACAATAGGACTTTTAATGAGAATAAGGATTATTTGCTACCTATTCCAATACAGGAATTACAATTAAATACAAATTTGACGCAAAACCCTAATTGGTAGTCCTTTATTATAATTGCAAGTTCAGAAAACATGATGCTTTCTGGGCTTGCTTTTTATAGTAACGAAACCATAATATTCACCAAGCAATTTATTGACGTTAGCCCAATAAATTTATACATATTGGCACCACTCAAATTTAAGGCGCCCCAAATTATGGAAAACCAAAAATTAATATCCAAGGCACTACAAAACCGTCAAGAAAAAGCACTTGAAAAGCTTTTCACCATCTATTGGAAACGTCTTTACATCTATGCCCTTAGTTTTACGGATAATCACCAGATTGCCCAGGATTTGGTACAAGAAATTTTTATAAGTCTGTGGGAAAAATCGGAATCGACTCAAATAAATCAGATAGAAGCATATTTATTTAGAGGGGTGAAATATCAAGCCATCAATTATCTCAAAAAACAACAACGAAGAGTTTCTGCCGAAGACACATTAAAAACGCTGCCCCATACAGAAGGTGTCAACGAGCATATGGATTATTTAGAATCCCAAGGTCTTTTTATAAAAACCATGGGCAAACTACCCAATAGATGCCGTAGAGTTTTTTATTTGAGCCGTGTTCAAGGTTACAACAATAAAGAAATTGCCAAAGAAATGGACATTTCCATTCGTACTGTTGAGACCCATATCAGCAATGCCCTTAGCCATTTTAGACTACATTTCAAAGACTATCTGTTTACAGTCATATTTATATTTTTTTAAATAAATAAGAGAGAAATTCAAACCTTCTTTCCCTGAAAATTCATGAGGGTAATGTAAACCGCAATTTTTAATCTGTGGTATCTAAAATTATTAAATTTCTGTCGACGCTTGTTGAGTTAATTTCCACAATAGAACTTGTATTAGTTTCAAAGTTAGTTTTCATAATGCCTAAGTATAAATCGTTGTTACTTACCAAATTTAGATAAATTTGGTTTTCATAAATAGAATTTCCAAAAACAGTTACAAGTCCATAGACTTCTTCGCTTGAATTATCGGTAACAGTTAGATTTGGTAGGTTCATCATTGCCGGTCTAGCTCCATTCATATAGCCAGAAATGGCTTCCATCATTCCCAATTCAGAATCATTTATCTTAGCTAGTCTACTACCATTAATATAGCTCACATTATTTACTGATTTATTGGCTAAGTCTATATCTAAGAAACCTTCCCCCCATGTAGAAATATATAATTTAGAGTCAATTTTTATCATGGATGTAATCTTGTCTTCTTTGAAGGTTATTCCCAATTCAGTAATTGAATTATCATCAAGGTCTATATGTATGAGATGTTTTGGCAAGTTACTTATCAAAACATTCTCAGCTAAAACACCTATCAAATTATTGTTGTACCAAGTAAGAGCTATAATTCCTCTTTCATCTCCATTGATTGATGAAGGGATTGTTAAAGGTATTATTTGACTAGTACCATTATGTCTATCAAATACTAGAAGATTATTCGTAGGGGAGGGATTATAAACATATTCGATACAATAAATTTTATCTTCAGAGGATATTAAATTATTGGTTGATAGGATAGAATTGTCGTTCTCTCTCTTAATCTGTCCTATTTTCTCAATAATCCCAGTATTATTTCCTATTTCAAATACTTCTCCCAGGTTAGAAGCTGCCAATAAGTTGTAATCATCTACTACCTCATTAATATCATTTAGGTTGATTGTTATATTTGCTGATTCTGAAACTCCAGAATTACTTGCCTTTACGATTCCGGTTATCGTAGGGTTGGTTTCATAATCAAACAAACTTTCGGTTAAGACATTAATTTCGCCAGAGATAGGATTGATCTCGATTGCTTGACTGGGTGTTTGTTGAGTAATTGAAAAGTGAATACTACCTTGACTTGTTGTAGCTTCAACTATGCCTAAATATAGACCGGCATTAGGATTTTCGTCAATATTTATCGTGAAGTCAGATATTGAAATAGTTATGTCTTCATTGATATCATTGTCAGAATCATTACAAGATTGAATTAAGCACGTCAATGCTAATACTAAATAGATCAATCTAAATTTTATCATTTTTATAGGGTGTTTGGATGTGCTAATTTAGTCTGCGCTACGAATTCTCAAAATGTCAATATCTAGTAAAAGACCAAGTTTCTGATAATGAGGAATTTCCCTTAGAATCAGATGTTTTAATTTTCCAATAATGCTTTACACCGAAGCTTATATGATATACCATCAATTCACTTGTTTTTTGAAGATTTTTCACAATGTTAAGAGAGTCAGGGTGTGTTCCCAAATATAAATCAAAAGTTAATGGATCGTTATCTAGATCTGAAGCATCCCACTGAAAATAATAATTCGAGTTGTTCTTAGAATTCATGACGTCGCCATCCTTGGGATTGATTAAAGTTGCAGGAAAAGGGGCGTAATTTTCTTCACCGGAACCAGCATTATAAAAATTCCAATTTTCACTTGTGGCATTTTTTGAGGATTGTTTGTTTTTTGAAATTACTTTCCATTGGTACTGTTTTCCTCTGTGAATTTGTACATCAATTTCTGTATCTGATGTGGTTTCTTTTGTCCATGATCCGATACCCTCATGTTTATACCATAATTCATAATAGTCGGTATTATTGGAAGGGTTCCAACGAAAGGTTACTATACTCCAAGAATTATCTATAAATACTCCTTCATTGCATTCAGTTTTATTTTTGGGAAAAATTAAAGTAACAGAATCAGGGTCTAGGACTACCGGTATTTCATCATTATTTTCATCATTTTGTTCTATACCATCATCCTGTTTAACGCTATTTTGATCAGACTCTCCTTTACTGCAACTGGTTATAATAGTCATCCCAACAACTAGCAGCACAATAATTCTTATTCGTATCATTTTTTTATTAAGGTATATGGAACTTTGTTATTTTCAATTTCAATGATGTAATAATATTGACCCTGAGACAATTCGGAAATATCAACAACCAAATTGCCATATCTGGGCATTATTTCACCGTTTTTTATTAGTACTCCATTTGAAGTAAATATTTCATACGGAATTTTCTGAGTGATATTTAGACCAAGGTAAATGTTGAAAATTCCAAGAGAAGGATTTGGATAGACATTACTTTTTAAACTTGAAATAATCTGCTCTTCATATAAACCTTGACAATTTTTTTCGGTAGATACCTTAATGGAATTGAAAGGTTCTTCCAATGGCAGGGTTATACTACTTTTTGAGGTATTGTATAATTTATCATTGATTTGAACAGTATACTTATTTGATCCTTTTAGCTCCAGAGTTAGTGAATTGGAATCCATAGAAACTTTTGATTCTACAAAAAGTTGTTCAACAGCCTGCACGTTCAGTTCAAAGCATTTTTCGAATTCAGAAACCTCTGTTACGGTAAGACATAGTTGATAGTCCCCGCCCGCCAATTTTTGAAATGAAATTTGATCGGTAAATTCTATATTCTCGAGTTCAACTCCCTCTTTATATAAAATGGCATTATAATTAAGGCTTTGATCCGTGGTAATATTTATTTTGCCGTCTGCTTTTTCAAAACAGCTCTCCCCAACTGTTTGTATAGTAAAATTTTGGTCTCCAATGTTGAAAAGGTTACATCCATTATCGTTTACAGGGTTACCTAACGGCGTATTTTCACACCTATCGCGTACATTGATTACTCCATCTCCGTCCAAATCTCCTAAATCATTATTTGGAAGGTTTCCACCAACAAAGTTTTCAAACTTATTAAGGACAGCAACACTCCATGAAAACCCATGCTCAACATGCGCTCCGTCATCCGTAAGTATGATTAAGTCATTATTTTCCAAAAAAGCATATCGCGGTCGTAGGTTACCTTCGATATACAAAGTTTTCTCCAAATTACCGTACTGGTCATAAACTCTAGTTGCGGTCTTTTCAGAATTCTCATATAAACGCGCTGAGACCAAAACCCTATTTCCGATTTGCAATGAGGGGTAAAGGTTGGGATTAATATAGCTCTCAAATTCATAACTATACTTTTTGCTTATGATTTCAAGTTCTGGGGAGAATACTACAATTGATCGATCAGTATGAGTAAAAATCCAGTCATTTTCCAGGACTTTAAAGAAATGAATTGTGCCTTCATAATTTATTGTAGTTATGGCGCCCTCTAAGGATATAGTGCCAATAAAATGACTGTGGCCATAGTTAAAGCTTCCTCTAAACACTAAATTTCCCTCCGAATTGACATTAAAATCATAAAAATGTGTTTTATTGTCCTCCCAAGTTTTGTTCCAAACAACATTACCATTTTTTGTAAGACTAAAAGTTTTACTGTCGTAGTCGAATAAATAGTGATAATTAAAACCATCTAAATCGAAAGGATCTGTTTCGACAGAGGAAGGATTGACCCATTGTACTCTGGTAACGTCTTCAACTACATCTGTTTGGTTCAATTCAGAATCAAAATAATAGTTAGAACTATATTCACTGCTCCGAGAACCACCTATAAAAAGATTGTCAGGGCCAAGTTTATCAGTGATATGCACAACATATTGATTATGTTCATTTTTCTTTACCCAGTTTATCCAAGTTTTTGAAGTTCCTTCTCCAGAAAAAATATAATCTTTGACTTCTGTTGATTGGGAAACCTTCTTAACATTGAAGTTTAATTCTCCATAAAAATCAGAACCTTCATACATAGAAGCGATTACCGTTCCAGTCATAAAACTATGCCCATTGATGAAATGCATATTGGTTGGATTATAACCAAGACCATTCACTGTATTAAAAGATATTTCTTCTTGTAAATTCAGGTCATAATCAAATACCAACATAGTATCCTGCCCACTATACACACTTATTTTATTTTCAGAAAAAAAACTGGTGTTTCCCCAAACATTGGTATTATGTGTTTTGGTATATATGAGATCTCCAGAAGAGGAGTATTTTTGCATCGAAATAATTAACTCTTCTTCTGTTCCTTTGTTTTTATCATTACTTATTACAATTAAATTTCCATAACGTCTTTTGATAGGCCAATTACATATTTCTCTTTAGTGTCATCAATCGGGATAGATTTTATTAAATCACCTTTTTCAGTAAAATAATAAATTGAATAGCCTTGATGAATTTCATTATTATAATATAAATCATGATTTATAAACCAAATTAGGGTATCATCACCGCCATGAATTAGTTCTTGTTTCTCAGATCGCCCAATCAAATTCAATTCTTCTTCTGAAAAATAATCAAGTTGAATTTTGGTAAGTTCGTTCTGATGCGCTGTGATTAAATTATTTTGTAAAAAAGAAGCTTGATCAATACGTTCTCTTAATACACTGTAGTAATGACTATCTGCATATTCAAATCCTGTTGTTGAATGTAAATCATAACCAAAGAGATCATTATGTTGATATTCTTCTAAGATTTCACCTGTCTTGGATATTTCATATACCCATAAGTTTTCAGCCTTTCCCAGGCCTAAATTAGTGTAGGCCAATTCCAAATTACCAGAGCTGTTTACATTGGCAAGAATGTTCTTTGGATGCACTCCATAGTCAATATTCTCAAGCTCCGAAAAAGGTAGTTGCCAAATTTGATTTCCATTTTCATCAAGCACTACAATGAACAAGGTCTCATAATCAGAAGCAAAAAGACTTTTACAAACTAGAATGATATTGTTATTCTCATCAACGTGGGACCAGTGGACTCTATCAAAGGAATATCTAGTATTAAAACTAATTTCTTTTTTCCATAATTCGTCCAGATTTTCATTAAGTTTAATGACCATTACATCATTAAAAGAAAAATCATTCTCCGTACTTCCTACCAGAACTATATTCCCTTCTCTATCAACCAGGGAATGATTTAAAAAATCTCTATTGCTGTGAGTTTTATTTCCAATTATCACCTGTTTTGAGGGATAAATGGTATCCTGGCAAACTACCGATGCATACAGGAAAAGAAAGATGATGGTTAGGATATTTTTAATCAATGTCAAAAATTTTATTAAAGATAGTTTCAAAATGAGCTCTCATCAAAATATACTCGCTAAAAGGTCCCCTTCACCTGTATCAATAATCTGTAGCTGTAGAAGTGGTGTTCCCCATACTAAAGAAAAACAGGCCCTGGATCGGAGTATCTTTAAGATGAAATAAATATGGATTAGAACATTCAAATTAGTTCCCAATAAACTGGAGTAGTACTTTTCATAGGATACTTTGTTGTGTACAGTGCTTTGGGTGATTTTTTTAATAAATTAATCTTGTTTATAATAAAAGTTAGAAAGCTAAAATCAACTTAAGTTCTATCATTGGTTATATGGATAAAATTTATCATCAAATAGATTGTTCATGGCGAACCAAACAGTATTCATACTTAATTTCTGACCCAAATATTCATCACTCATTTCTGCATCAATGGCTTGTTTTAAAAATGAATTCAAATCTTCAATTGTGTAAAATACAGTAAATGTCCCTTTTGAAATATTATATATAATACCAGCCCGATAATTAGTGCCAACTCTCCAATCAGTCAATCCCATACTATGGAAAAAACTTTCAATATAAATATACTTTTCATTACTACAAATGGCTCTGAAATATCCATTTTTACTTACCCTTAATTTTTCATTTACTTTATTGGTAAAATATTTTTTTATTGAATTCGCTCTAAAATATATATGTTTTCCATCAGAGACTGCATAAGGTTCTTTGATTCTTTTCCCTTGACTATTCCAAAGTCTAAATGTATTATCTGTGCGATTATAGTTCTTTTTTACCGTTATAGTGTCTTCTAATGTAATATCGTTCATTAGAAAATTTACATAAGTTTTGAAAATACCAGGTTGAGATTTTTGATATGAAATTTGACCAAATGACAAACTCATATTTGTAGCAAAAAGAATAATAAAGATTGTTTTCATTTAATAATGTTTAACTAATGGGACGGTGATCTCATTGTACACAACGGTCTCCTATAACCATCAGTTACGGGTTAATATACGCAGACTTTAGCAATTCTGAGTGGATTCGGACGTAGTCGAATCCGCCGTAATTGCGGTTAGCATCTATGTAAAAGCAGTAAGTCGAGTATCTTTAAGATGAACTAAAAATTAAAGATATGAACACTCAAATTACTGCCACACCTAAGTTATTCATTGGAATCGATATACACAAACGCAGTTGGAAAGTACACTGTGCCACCGATCTGTCATCTGGCAAGACTTTTAGTATGCAACCGCATGCCGAATTACTTTGCGAATATGTAGCCAAACATTATCCAGGTTATGAAGTGTCTACCGCCTATGAAGCGGGCTGTTGCGGATACCACGCACATCGTTGCTTTGTAAGTTATGGCTGGCGGTCATTGGTGGTCAATCCAGCCGATATTTTTAGAAAAGGCAAAGAGCGCCACACCAAAAGAGACCGAATAGACGCACAACTTATAGCGCGAGAACTTAAAGATGATAAGCTGAAAAGTATTTGTGTAGCGGATAAATGTAGGGAGCAACTACGTAGTCTGTTTCGCCGTAGGAACGATTTGGTAAAGGATATGCGGCAAATCAAGAGCTATATCAAAATGCAATTGTTGTATTATGGGATCAGAATACCACAGGATCTAGATAACGACCATTGGAGTCATAAATTTAGGGGTTGGATTGATAATTTGGACTTTTAGTATGATACGGGCAATGAAGTTTTGCGCAGCCGGATGCGCAGCTTTCGGTTTATTGATCAGGAGTTTCGTGATGTTTCCACCTTATTGCGGAGGTATACCAAAATCCATTTTAAGAAAGATTATATGCTTCTACGAAGTATTCCCAGTATAGGTCCAATAGTTGCCAGTGGTATTTTGAGTGAATTGGGAGACCTGCGCCGTTTTAAGAATATTAAACATTTGGCCGGATATGTAGGTCTGGCACCGGGCATTTACCAAAGTGGTGATACCGTCCGTCATACGGGGGTGAGCATGCGTGCCCACCGCTTAATACGGAGTTATTTCATTGAGGCTTCTTGGCAGGCTATTCGCACGGATCCTGTGATGCAGGCTTTTTACCGCAAACACCATGGGAAAAATGTAAAGAGTATCATTGTAAAGGTGGCCAGGAAACTGCTAAGCAGGACACTGGCGGTAATAAAGACGGAGACCCCTTATGTGATAGGGGTATTGGAATAAAATACTGAGAATGAAAAGTAATAAAATAACTAAGCTCACAAAGAATAGTAGATTTGCTTGGATCACAAAACAATGTAGGTGGTCCCGCCGCTGGCGGGAACCACATCGGTTAGCAAGTGACCAGGCTTATTATAACTTATAATCATACAGATGCTGGTGACCACTCCTGCTAGGATGTGGATCACATATAGGATGCAGAGCAAGTTATATGGTATTGAATTTTAAATGATGCATAGCCTCATCTATAATTCAATACGTTTTAAAAAAAAACATTATGAGATAGTTAAACGAGAAAATATTAACTTTAAGGAACTGGACTAGTGCTTTTCATAGGATACATTGTTGTGCATAGTGTTTTCTCCATTATTTTTGTAATTCAGTCCGGTTTTAAACCCAGTATATCCGAGCGAAATCAGCAAGAATATTTGAAACATCAAAAATATCAACCACAAAATAATATATTCGGTTGAACCACTATCTAACATAGAATTTTTTGTCATATTATTTTCAATCACTCCTGTCGAACGAGCAAAAGATTTAATCAGTGAAAATAATCCAACAACCGAAAAATTCATAAGTACATTGGCAATCATAAAAATCAGATTTGCCGCTAAATTTTTGAATTTTCTTTTTAGCATTCTGATTAGGTATACAAGGAAAAAAGTAACCTTGATAATTAGCAGGGACAATTCATTTTTTTCCACAACGAAATAAGTATCGTGAATATTAATGTCAGTAGTTGATGAGCTGAAGCAATTAAGTCCAAGCAAAATCAGACTAATAATTATTGAAATACCAAATGTAGCTATCAGCCAAAAAATTTCTTTCCGTTTCAATCCGTAATATTTGAGTTAAGTTTTCCGCTTTTCATTTGACACTTTTGATGCATTCTCGTTGTTTTTTTACATTATGCACAACGTTTAGGCATCGAGTAGGCAAGGGGAATTTCACCCCGAGCCTCTCACAGAACCGTACGTGATAGTCTCCCATCATACGGCTCTTGTTATACAAATCTAAGCTACTACATTTATTTCAGAAAGTCGCCAATGGTAGAACAAAGTCGGAAATTGCTTCCTGACTGTTGTCAACCATTTATAGGCTTTTCCCATGCTGGTTTTGTAGCGCTTATACTTTCTCCTTGCCCACCAAACCAATCGCGCGCTTAGCAGTCGGAAGACTTTTGTGAGTTCGTACATCTTAAATTTACCGTAGTAACGCACCCATCCCCTGATCATTGGATTTAGGTATTGGGCAACTCCTACGATGCTTCTAAAATTTAACCTGTTCACGTTGAGTTCTCCTAACTTGTCGGCGATTCGTTTTCTCGAACTGATACTGATTGCACAATCATAACCTAAGAACATTTTCTTTGTTTTCTTGGAAAATGCACTTCTCGGCTGAAAGGAATAGCCCAGAAAATCAAACTTGACAATCGGGTGTTTTCCTTTACGTCGATAATCTCTGCAATAGACGATTTTCGTCTTTTGTGCATGTAGTTCCAATCCTACCGATTCCATCCTTAGATGTACCGCATTTAGTATCTGTTTTGCGTGAGCTTTGCTTTTACAATGTACGATCGCATCGTCGGCATAACGTGCAAACTGTACATCAGCATTCGCATTTTCCAACCATTTGTCAAAAGCGTAATGAAGAAATAGGTTCGCCAAGAGTGGGCTTATTACGCCTCCTTGCGGTGTTCCTTTCCCTTCTTTTTGTACGAGTTGTCCGGATGTTGTAAAAACGGGTGCTTCCAACCATCGACCGATGTAAAGAACGACCCAATTTTCGGGTACGTGCTTCTTTACGGCTAGCATCAGTTTCTGGTGGTCAATGTTGTCGAAGAATCCTTTGATGTCAAGGTCGATTACCCAGTCTTGTTTCCAGCAGTTTTCCCGAACTTTTTGCAACGCTTGATGTGCATTTCTATTCGGTCGATAACCGTAAGAATTTGGACTGAATACCGCCTCTAATCTTGGCTCTATGAACATCTTGATTACCATTTGTCCAACCCTGTCGCTTATGGTGGGCACGCCCAGTTTTCGGATGCTTCCATCCTTCTTGGGTATTTCCACCTCTTTGACGGGCGGAGGAAAATAGCTCCCCGATGCCATTCGATTCCATAGTTTGTACAAGTGTTTGCTGCGATTGGTATCATATTCTTGTATACTTACCGCATCTACTCCCGCACTCCCTTGGTTGGAGCGCACTTTTTGATAAGCCTCCCAAACCATTTGGCGGCTTATCGGTATTGATTTTGTTTCATTCCATGAATTCATCCTCATTCTTATGAGTTGGTCAATAAAATAAAACGGTACAACCCAAGTCCTTCGCTCCATTTCCATTACAGAAATCTCAACACTACTACGGCTTGGTCTGCCGCTGCATGCACTATCGGTATTTTGCCTCTAAGTTGTTCTTATTGTGCATTTCCCTTGGCATTTGCATACAGTTTCCCAAGTTCCGTAAATAAGCCTGAATAAAGTTCTTGCCATCTGAATGACGCCAGCCCTACAGAAAATAAATAGGTAATCTCTGCAATTGATGTTATGAGCAACATCACTTTTCACTCCGTATCATACTTCGTAGCTTTTGACTGGAGGTACGCAACTTCTCGACACCTCTTCAATGGTTCACTTTCGTTCAACTCCTTTATTCCCACCTGCTGACCTCATGGATCGGATTCTCCCAAACGCTCAGCACCATTGCTGTTCACAACAGCACCTTTGGGTGGTTTAGAGCCATCGCCTATACAACGACTCTGATGGGCCTACCATCATCTTATTTACAGCACGCAGTCATTTTATTGCCGTGGCTGCTTCTTGGCACACTATGAACAGTACGGGGGCAAGTTAGCACTTACATTCCGTCACGCCCGTAGCCAAACCTTTTTGTTTTGCTTTTTCTTTTTTTATTTAATGCCAAATCCAAAAGATTTGGCGGTGTTTGTTGATATTCCGGGTTTATATTTTAAACAGCCAAGCCCGTATTGTTTATAGGTTTTGTTGTGCTTAGTATTTATTGCGCACAGTATTTTCCATCAATCCTTTTAGTTTCCTTTCCGTCAACAATGAGAACGGATTTATAGAAAAAGCAATTATCTTCAATCTTTAACATCTCCGAGACAATTCCTCCATTATCATTAACAAATTGAATTTCTTCAGGGAGATTCATCTTAGTTTCGTCATAAATCAACTTGTATGAACATTCATCAATCCATTCCAAAATTCCGTAAAGTGTGATGGTTTGTCCGTTCATTTCGATAATTTCCATTTGAGAATTTCCATCTCGGACTAATTTATATTCAGGTGAATCTTCCGATGCTTTTGGAACAATAAAAGTTCCATTTTTAAAATCTGCACAAGTCAATTCTTGCGCAGTCATAGTTAGTCCAATAAAAAATACTATTAGTAGTAATAACAATGGATTTTTCATCGATGATTTCGTTTTTTCAATATTAAGCACAACGGTTACGGGTATGCCCAGTGGCGGCGTTTTAGTACCTGGTGCTTTCCCGGTTCAGGTTTTAAATATAGAGGATTATTTCGATAGTGAGTGAGGGCTAGCTATTGGACATACCCGTTGTTGTGGTGCGTTAGTTCTTATTTTGAATTGGAGGTTCAGGAGGAATAAAATGAGGAAGATAATCTGCTAGCCATATTCTAAAATCCATCTTCAGTTTGTGACGTTCCGACGCCTCGGCCAATTCATTGAATATAATAGGTAATTGTTCCAATCTATTTTCAGAAACAGAAATATTTAAGATCAGTTTTGAGGGGTTAACGCTCCAATTTGGATCACTACCTTTATTTGTCAAATCCTTTTTTAGTACTGCTTCAAGTTCGTCGATATGAAATCTGCGGATAACCCATGGATTTATTAACCTCTTTTCTATACTATCATTATGGATTATTAAGATATTCTTTTGGCTGTAATCGTATATAATTCCGTCACTCCAGCAATCCAAGTCTATATAGAATTTATGCCTATTTTCATTTTTTTCAATTTGTATGAAGGGAATACTGTCACTGCATGTTATTTCATCCGCTCTATTTAAAAGTGATCTGAAACCGGTAAATTGATCCAGTTTTAATTCTCCTTCCTTTGTAACGGTTCTACCATCCCTCCTGCCATGTATTAGGGTGCTAGCTTTATTATCAGGCGATAAGTTAACAGGGTCCTTGTCTTGGTGGTGTTTACAACCAACTATGATCAACGTTGTCAAGATTAATTGGAATAATCTAAAAAGCATAATCGATTTTAATGCACCACAACGTTTTCGGGTATGCCCAGTAGCGGCGATATAATACCTGGCGCATTCCCGGTAAAGGTTTTAAATATAGAGGAATAATTCGATAGGAGGGAGAGGGCTAGCTATTGGGCATGACCCGTTGTTGCCCACAGTTATTTATTTTTTAAGGATCTATTTAGTTCTAGGAAGCTCTCCCAAGGTAAAGAAGTGCAGTCCGAAATAATAAGCGTTGAATCTGCATTGATGATTTCATGTTTATGTCCATCGAAACAATAGTACCCGGAATTTGGTGTGCTTATTAATTTTCGCTGAGATAGCTCTGAGATTGATTTTATTGCAAGCAACACCTGATCATCATCCAAGGTGATATCACTTGTGTCAATGATTGTTAGTTTGTCATAATAGATCCTCAAAGAATCCGAGTGAGGGGGTGGAGGAGGAACTTTGGATGCGAGGACTTTTTTTATATCTAACAAAACCTTTTTACTTTCCGGATCCCCTTTCAACTTCAAAAGAATTTCAGTTCCTCCCCATTCTCCAATTGAATCGTTTTGATGATAAAAAAGATAGGTCTGACCGGAGTAAATAGCATCCTTAAACTCCTGTAATTTCAGGTTGACCTGATCTTGATGCTTTGATTCAACGCATGAGCCAAAGCTTATTAAAAAGATTAGTAAAATAAGAGCTTTAGAGGTTCGCATTAATTGTGGGCAACGCCCGAGCTATAGGCAGTGCGGTGACAAGTATTCACTTACCATTCCGGACTCTCCCAAGCAAAAGCTTGGAGGGTTTGGTTATTTTTTATTTGTTGAAGCAAACCTAAAAAGGTTTTGCTCCTCATAAATATAGACAAAACTTTGATTTGAACACCAAGGCCCGCATTGCTTATAGGTACTGTTGGCAAATCGTGCTTTTTTTATAGTCTGCGTATCGTTACCCGTTCATTAAATTTAGTTTCCAAAATCCGTAACAAATTTTCAAATTCTTGTTTTTTTAGATTCAAGCCTATTATCACTTGTTCTCCATTACATTTGGTTTCAAGCCTGTCCTGGTTTATGCTCATAATCATTTTTTCGTTAGGTTTAAAATCCATATAGGATTCGGAAGATTCAATGTAGTAATGCTCTACGTCATCTTCATCTTCGGCGTAAGTTCTTTGAATCAAAAGATATTTCTTAACGCTATTCATTATCTCTTCCTCGGTTTTAAACTGGTCATCCGTTGACCTTGAATCTGAAAATGTAATAGTACACCCTAACTCTTCATCCTGTATTGTCAGTTCTATGCATTGAAAATTGATTTTCATTTATAGGGAATAGTTATCTTTAGCATGTTTGCCAACGGTTTGGCTATGATTTCGGCGAGAAAATCCGGTGGGATTTTTCAAGCTGGGATCATGCCGGTTAAAGGTAATGAATTTTGTTATTGGCGGTTCGGCAACGCTGAATTATAGCCATTGTTAACTACTCGTGCGACACGTGCGAGTGAGCACATTTCGATTCCGTTTTCGTTTTTTTCCGTCTGAGTAAAGTCCATCTGCGTAAAGTTGCTCAAAAATTCGATTTGTGGCTATTCAACATTCTTTACTGGGTTTTCTCAAAATTCAAATCCGTCTATATTTCGTCACTTTTTTTAATTTTCCGTTTGCATTTTCAAGATAGAAGAGAATTTTTTTGTCAGTTATTTTCACAGTCCAAGTATAGTCCGTTTTATTCCCGTTTCTAAATTCGGTCAATAAATAATATTCTCCATTTCGAGTGATTTTTCCAACTGATTTCTCAGGTCGTAAATTCTTATATGATTTCCACTCTTTTTTGCTAATTAAACAATAGCTGTCCCAAATATATGTCGAGTCAGTTTTTATGGTTAATTTTTGTACCGAATAACAATATGTGTAATTATATTGGTGTCCTCGGTGCAAATAAGTCCGACCGTTTTCCTGTCCGTAAATATTCAGAAGGCAGAAAAGAAATAATGAAATAAGAATAATATTTTTCAATTAGTATTTTTTTTTGGAGCACTTGTAGTTAACGGTCTTGTGTATGAAACGTAGCGTATAAATAAACGCTTACTTTTCGGATTTAGCACAAGCCGAATTTTTTATTTTTATGTTTAATTTTCTTTTATAAATATAACCAAATAAAAAATTTGGCGTACTTTGTAAATATACAAAAACCTCTCGGAAAGCCTATAATAGCTATGTTTTATACACGTTGTTGTAAGTAGTGCTTTTCACGTTCTACTTTGTTTTCCGATGTTTGTTATTTAGTTCAAATGTGAGCGTTGGCAAGACATACTCTTTTGCAATTTTTGGCGTTGCGTTGTCTGCAGCGAATTGCGAATGTGTATGGCTTTGAGCGTTGGCTTTTCATAAACTATTTCCATATTTTTCTAACCATTTTATTGATTCTTTATAATTCGGATAATATGATTTCATTAAAGTCCAGAATTTATGTGTGTGATTCATTACTACAGTATGCATCAATTCGTGAATTATAATATAGTCAATCACATATTCAGGTGCTTTTATCAATTTCCAGTTCAATGAGATATTCTTTTCTCTCGAACAGTTTCCCCATTTCGTTCTGGATTCTCGAATGAATAGTTTATTGTGTTTAAAATTCAAGTTTTCGGCAAGTTGGTTTGTCCGTATTGTCAAATGTTTTTTAGCAACTTTTCGATACCATTTTTCCTGAACTTTTGGGTCAAGTAAATCTCTTTTCGAATTTATTGTTTTGTGTTCGTGGTCAACTGTAACCTTTTGCGAATAGGTTGTGTCATAAAAATATGCGTATCTATTTCCGAAAAGTAATAATTGATTTCTCTTTAATTCAATGGACGACTTTCCATCAAAATACTTTAGGTTTTTATCAATCCATCTGTTTTTTTTCTTCAACATTGAATTGATATCGTCCTCTGAAAAGTCTGGTGGTGCAATTATGCGTACTTTTCCATCTTCACTTACTCGAAGTCGAGCGTGTTTTACTTCCTTTCGGATTAATATGTAGTTATCTGGTAACTCCATTAACTCAATTTATAATTCTGTAAAACAGCCTTCATAATTTGCTCCATCAATTCTCCATTTCCATCAATCTTTAATTCCTCAAATTTTGGATTTACAGACAAGAGTAAAATTTCATATTTCAAACGGTCGAATTCTCTCGGAACTTCTTGCCAACCATTGTAAATTTTGGCTTTTATTTTTTCCGCTGCTTCAAATGAAAACTCTCTAACCAATTCTTCATTAAAAGTTTCTCCTGAAACATTCTTTATGATTGTAAAAAACTCAAAACTTCCTTTGTCTGGAAAGCCCATTCTTTCAGGAAGCGAAGCAATTTCATCTAATTCTGAATAAAGTTCGCCTAATTGATTTAAGATTTCTTCAATCGCCAAACTTTCTTCTTGTTTTTGTTTAATCAAATCATCTAATCGATTTTGAAACTCAACATAAACAGCACTATTTACTTCATTCTTACGAATTACGGTTTCAATATCTCTGATGATTTTTTCTGCTTTATCTGAAGGGTCAAGCTTGATTTCTTTCAGTTTATTTAAGTAATCTGAATCAATTGAAATTTCAGGCAAATGACCTTTAAAATTTAGTAGTTTTGAGGTTTCTTGAATTAACTTTCGTGTTTTCGCTGCATAAATTTCTGCATCAAAATCCAATCGTTTAAATTCTTCTAAATAGATTTCATAAATCTCATTTAACCACAAGTATTTTATTTTAGATTCACGCAATGCTGGATGAGGCGAAATTGATTCCCAAAGTTGAATAACTTCTCTAAAATCATTTTCAAATTTTCCGTGGTCAATTTCCGATAGCTTTCTCACGATTGCCATTGTACATTCATAACTATCTTCCAGTTTAATGTTTTCAAAAGGCTTAAACGCTTCATCTAAAACTTTAGGGAATGTTTTCACTAAACTTTCTACATCTTCAAACTCGCCAATATCTTCTGGGTCGTAATTCAATGCTTCTTTATAATTTTGGAAGACTCCAACATAATCAACTATTCGTCCAAATTCTTTCGATAGCTTGGTTACTTTATCGTCATAAGGTCTGTTGGTTCTTGCTACAGCTTGTAAAAGATTGTGGTCACGCAAAGGACTATCCAAATACATTGTTTGCTCAATTGGTGCATCAAAACCAGTTAAAAGCATATTACAGACAATGAAGATTTTCAGATTGTTACCCATTTTTTGTTCTTCCTCTGTAATTCTTTTCTTGAACTGCTTTATTAGTTTTTTACGCTCTTTGTCTTCTTTGTAATGGTCTTTGTAGAGTTCGTATTTTTCTCCTTCTTCGTAATGTCCAGTTGAAAATATTATTGCGACTTCTGAACGGTCGAAATAATTGATTAGTTCATTATAGTACAAAACACAAGCTTCTTTATCACAAGCCACTATTTGAGCTTTATAACCTTGTGGTTCGAGCATTTCTTTAAAATCGGTTGCAATATCTTTAGCAAGTGTTTCAACTCTATCTGGATGCTTTAAAAAGACTTTCCAAGCTGAAACTCTTCTTTCTACTGCTTTCTTTTCATCTTCTGTAAGTTCTGCTGTTATTTCTTCGTAGCCTTCTTTTAATTTCTCCTTGTCTAAAAACCATTCTGTTGGTCCAAAAGTGTAGCGAATTGGTTTTGTTGCTCCATCATCAATCGCATCTTGAATACTGTATTTATCTAAATAATATTCGTGTTTTCCTTTGTCTTGGTCAACTATTCCAAATTCTTGGTGCGTTTTTGGAATTGGTGTTCCTGTAAATGCAAATCGTTTGGCGTTTGGTAAAACTGCTTGCAATTCCATTTGATAATTTCCGTATTGCGTTCTGTGTGCTTCGTCAATTAAAACAATTACATTATCGCGTAAATCTTGTCGGTCTCCTAATTCATCAAATTTTTGAACGGTCGTGATAAAAACGCCAGAAGGTGAAGTTTTAATAATATGTTTTAAATCTCCAATATTATTTACTGGTCTTGCATTTGGAAATTCGCAATCGTCAAAAGTTCCTCCAATTTGTTCTCGCAAATCTTTACGGTCAACTACAATGTAAATAGTTGGGTCTTTTAGCTCTTTACTTTGGCGAAGTTTGTATGCTGTGTAAAGCATTGTTAAACTCTTTCCAGAACCTTGTGTATGCCAAATTACACCTTGGTCTAAATCGCCTTTTATAACTCTATCTGCAATTTTATTGGCTGCTCTTAACTGTTGATATCGAGCTACTTTTTTTACAATTTTTCCTTCTTCTCGTTCAAAAACTAAAAAGTGTTTTAAAATATCCAACACTCTTGCTGGTTGTAATAAGCCAATAATGCCAAGTTTCATTCGCTCCAATACTTCTCCATTTGGTAAGCGGTCAACATCAAAATTCCAAAGTCCGTCTTTTTTATCTTGATAGGTTGGACAAAGGTCATTAGTTGGTTCTAAAATTGGATTGGGTTGACTTACATCTAATAAGGTGTTTTTCCATTCGTTGAAATAGGAAGAAGAAGCTCCTGGAATACCATATTTTGTAATTCTACCATTGCAAGCCACACCAAAACAATGACACATATATAATTTATCTGCACGTTGGTCATAAGTTGAAAATTGACGAACACCTTCCATCCAATTTGTACCTTTTCTGGCTCTTTGTTTTGCTTCTATTGGTACTAAAGGAACACCATTAACTAACAAAACAATATCAGTTTTTACCATTTTGTAACCTTGTACCCAAAACTGGTTGGTTACGATAAAATCATTTTCCCAAATGTTTTCAAAGTCGATAAAAAGCACATCAATGTCTTTGTCTTTTACCGAAAGCGTAACACCTGAAACCAATTTGTCTAAAAACGCCTCATTTCCAAGAATAGGAATTGGATTGTTTAGATTTTGCATCAGCATTTCAACTGCGTGTTGTGCAACTTCTTCGCTTATATTATTTATTAAAGCTGTTTTTTCTACCAATATTTGTTCAATAATGGGTTTTGAAAAAGGACGTTCGTAGGTTTTTAAATCATCATTACTTTTGAATGACCAGCCCATTTTACTTAACCATTCGGTAACTGGTTTTTCTACACCTTTTAGTTCTGTTAAATGTCCCATATAATTATGCTGTTGTAGTTGTGTTGGTTACTTCGAGCTCATTTACAAATTGTGCAATAAATTCTTTTGGCAAACGGACTTTACCAGTTAGTAAATTTTGCATCAATGATTTTTTTAAGCGTTGAAGTTTTTTAATTTTATCTTGTTTAGATTGAATAGTAGAAACTACTTCATTTAATTTCTCTGCAATTAATACCTGTTCGTCTTTTGATTTAGGTATAATAAATTTGAACTTTCTAAAATCTCCCAATGAAAGATTTGCTCTTGCAGTTTCAACTTGTGTACCTAAAAGCCTTTGTTGTGTATAACCGTTTTGTAAATAATAGGCTAAAAAATCACTATCATTTTCATCATTTGGTCTAAAAACACAAACAGCTTGATTAGTATTGGCATATTCTACATCTAAATTGAATACAGCACATCTACCAATTGAAGCACCAACGATATTTATTAGAATATCTTCTTTTTGAAGTTGACTGTTTTTAATTTTATTGTGAAACTCAATCGGTAAATACTTTGGACTATCAACTTCAATATATCCATCTCTAACATTTTCACTTGTTACAAATAGAATTCCGTTATCTTGATATTCGAATCCTTGCCATTTTGGTGATTGACCTTTGGTAATTTTATCTGTAATCTTATTTCCTTTTATAATTTGCCAACCAACAGGTATTTTTCCAAACTTCTCATCCTCATAGAATTCATCTTCTTTACGCCAAGTACCATCTGGTTTTAATTTGCCAGTTAGTAAGTTTTGCATTAAAGCTTTTTTGAGTTTTTCGGCTGCTTTAACACTTTTATTTACAGCTTCTATGTTTGCATTTACTTTGGAAAGAATTATTGCAATCGCTGTTTGTTCTGGTTTTGGTGGTTTAAAAAAGTCAAGTTTTTTAATTACTCCTTTATCTGCGTGAGGAATTCCAGAACCAGCCGTTTTTGCTTTTAAAACATATTCCAAGTACTCGAATGAAAAAGAGAAATATGGTTTGAAAATTTCATCTTCATTAAATTCTAACTTGACCATTGTAGAACCTAAAATTCCTTTTCTTGAAATGAAAATTTCTCCAGCATTACTGCCATCCCAAAGAACTATTACTTCTCCATCTTCAACTTCTACAACTTTTTCAGTTGGTTCAGCGTAAAATTCAGGTTTTGATTTTCTTCTTAAATAATCTGGCGAAAGGTAGGGTAGCAAACCTTCTTCTTGATTTTCAAAAAGTTGCTTTGGCACTTTCCCCTTTCTATATTTTGTTATGTATTGACCAATATTTTCCATATTAAGCCAATACTTTTAAGAGTTCACTAATAGACTTATCCAAGTCATTTTCTTTATAAATGGTGTCTTTAAATTCAATAATAGCTTCTTTTAAATCAATTTCTTCTTCAGGTTCAAACGTATCTACGTAACGTGGTATGTTTAGATTAAACTCGTTTTCATCCAATTCTTCCATATCTGCAATTGCAAAGTATCGTTTGCGAAGTTCTGGGTCTTGCAACATTGCAATGAGTTCTTGTTCTACATCATCAATAGCTTGACGTTCTTTTTCCGCTTGTTCGTGTGCTGCTGTTATTTTGTTTTCTTTTTCTGTGGTGAGTTTATCTAAAGCAGTTTGAGCAGTAACAACAGCTTTTTCTTGTCCTTTTGTTGGTTTTTTGTTGGCAGCTTCTCGGTCTGTAATTACTTTTTTTGCTTTTGCCAGTTTATCCTTTTTAATTTCTATGTCTTCTGCGTAATACTCTTTAATTTCTAATAGTTTAAAATCAAGGTCTTCCTGTATTAAGTTTTTAAGTCTTGTCTTTTGAGAATCAATCCAAGTCTTTGCAATTTCCAAATCTCCCCAACTTTCTAAAATGGTAGAAATACGCAAAATATCGTGTGGTAAAAGCACATTCATATTGGCTTCCTCTTTATACCATCCTTCTTTGGCAGCATAAACCATTAGTACTTTGTCTTTACGTTCTGCTGGTTTGTTTTTATTGATAAACAAAATAGCACCTGGAATGGTCGTGCCATAAAACAAATTGCCAGGTAAGACTACAATAGCATCAATAATATTGTGCACTTCTGTAAACTCGCCATTATGGTCAACTTTACCTTGTAAAAATCCTCTACGAATTAAATACTCATCATCTGCTTTTCGGTTTTGTCCGTCTTCTTCTTCGGTTTTTTCAGGTTGTCCTCTGAACAAAACACCTTGCGGACAAACAACTCCTGCTTTTCCATCATCTTATATTGAAGCCACAATATGTTGTAAAAAAGCAAAATCTCCATTAGAATAAGGTGGTTGTCCATAAACTAATCTTCCATAAGGGTCTGTAAAACCATCTTTAGGATATTCCAATTGAGGTGAACCATCTTTTTTATTCTTGGTTTTTCCCTTGCTATCTTTTTTTGGTTTGCCTGTTTTTGTCCAGTTCTCCTGCGAAAATGGAAAATTTGCCATTGCTAAATCAAATTGTTTGATTTCAAGCTCGTTGTCTTCTTCTACAAATTTTGGGTCGAGAATGGTGTCTCCTTTTTCTATTCGAGCATCCAATCCGTGAAGAATCATATTGATATTGGCAATCGCCCAAGTGTTCCAAACATCTTCTTGACCAAATAAGCGAATAGCTTTTGAGTTGTTGTAGTTTGTTTTGCAATATTTAGCTGCGTTAATCAAGAATCCACCAGAACCACAAGTTGGGTCGTAAACCGTTGTGTTTTTCTGTGGTTTTAAATAGCGAACAATGACATCAACAACTTCTTGAGGTGTATAAAATTGGCCAGCGGTTGTTCCACCTTTGTTTTCGTCTGCAAAACGCTTGATAAGATACTCATAAGCATCTCCCAAAACATCAACAGAAGCATTTTTGTTACTTAAATCTACAGCATCTAAATAACTAACTAAAGAAGTTAAAACCTGTGGACTTAACTTTTTACTACCAGAACCATCAGGTGCAGGTTCGTTCCAACGTACTGTGTTGATTACACCTTTTAAAACTGCTTTTCCTTGTCGGTCAATATTGGCATCTGCAATTTCGTTTACTGCTTTGTTCAGTTTTTCATTTTTCTTGTCAGGTGAAGCATCACGCACATCTTTCCAAAAGCAACCTGCTGGAATTTTAAAATCGTGTTTTTTACCTACGATTATTCTTTTTTCCGCTTCTGTTGGTTGTCTTCCTTCACGTTTTACAAATTCCTTGATTTCGTTTTCCGTTTCCCATTCGTAATTATCCGAAAGACGTTTGAAAAATAGTAGTGAAAGTATGTATGCTTTATAATCTTCTACTTTGTCACGTAGAATGTCAGCCATTCCAAAAAGTGTGCTTCCTAATGCTTGTTTTGTAATCATTTATTTAGTTCTGTTCTTTCAATTAATAATTCTTTGACTTCGACATTCAAGATTTCCGCAATCTTGTATAGGTCTTCCAAACTCGGTTGTCTTTTGTTTTGGGCGTAAGAATGTACCATATTGTAACTCTTTCCCAATTGTTCAGCCAACCAGATTTGTTTTATTCCTTTCTGTTCTAAAACCTCTTTTATTCGGTTCATTTTGAATTTTTTTAATTCAGTCAACTAATGTAGTTAACAATTTTCAAATACTCACTAAATGAGTATTAAAATTATCATTCAGTAATAATGAGCGTAGGGGAAAGGCAAGCTCTTTTTTATTTTGTGAGGCACGAGCAAAATGAAATGTGCTTGACTATGCGGTTGGCTTTTTTAGTTCAAAAGTTGAATTTCAGCTCGATTTTCGCATTACTTACAACGTACGGATATAACAACTAGTCATTATATATCCATTATAGGCCCACTAATCTAAGGGATTTTTAATATTATTAAAAGTATTTGTTGCTACATGGGTGTATATTTCCGTTGTTTTGCTAGAACCATGGCCTAATAGTACCTGTATCTGTCGTAGGTCCACACCTGATTCCAATAGGTGGGTAGCAAAGCTATGACGAAGTACATGTGGGGTAACAGTTTGTCCCACTCCTGCCTTTATAGCTGCTACCTTAACTATTTTCAACACACTTTCTGCACTATATCTATTGGCCTTACGTCCTTCGAACAAATATATTTGAGGTTTCCATTCCTTATAATACCTTCTAAGATCTTCCAGAGCAGTTGATGAGAGTAAAGTATGCCTATCCTTATTACCCTTGGCGGACTTCACACGAATAAGCATCCTTTTGCTATCCACGTCAGTGGGTTTTAGATTCAATAGTTCACTACGCCGCAAACCCGAGCTGTATAATAGGCTTATGATGCATTTATGTTTTAAATTATTGGCGTGTTCAATAATGGAAAGAACTTCCTCCTTGGATATCACCTTGGGAAGTTTATGTTCCCTTCTAGGACGTTCTATCTCGTAAAATCGGTTGGGCATGTCCATGACCACTTCATAGTAGAATTTAATGGCGTTTATGGCCTGGTTTAAATAGGAGTTGGATACTTTGCGCTGAATTAACTGTTGCAGAAAAGCTCTGATATCGCTTTCATCAATAGTGTGGAGATCCTTGTGTTTGTAATGATTAATGAACATTTCAAAGAAAGAAACATAGGTGCGTACCGTGCTGTTGGCATATCTCTTTAATTCCAGCTTTATGAGATATTCTTCTGGACAATAACGGTAATCAGGTATAGGCTTTCTCTTTCTATACCAATCAACGTCAACGGCTTCGTTATGGGTATTTAGGGGCTTGTTGGCAAAAAACCGGTTGTAGTTGATCCATACCGTACCTCTAAAGGTATTGTATATTATGCCGAGGTTTTCCTTGGTGTTGGGAATATAGGCCATATTGTGACGTTGGCTCCATTTGGGGTCTGGAAGACTTTTTATAAGGGCCTGTACCAGTTTGTCCGGCATAAATTTTATACCGATCATCTTCTGATCTTGGATCATTAGATGGTATAGGGTTATAGACCTAATGGGATTCATGTATCAAGTTTAACTAAGATCTGAAATATAAATAGTATATTATACGTATAATATTTAGGTAAATGGAAAGCAGCAGGATGTGTCCAGTCTGCGGAGCTACGATAAAAGGTAGATCCGATAAGAAATTCTGTTCGGCAAAATGCCGGTCCATCAACCAGTATGAAAATCGTCAAAAATCAGAGGCCTTTTATTTTAAGGTAGACAGGCAACTAAAAATAAACCGAAAACTACTAAAGAAATATAATAGGTCAGGGTATACCACTATTAGAAAAACAGTGCTTATAGAAGAGGGCTTCGATCCAAAATTTTTCACCCATTATTGGAAAAACAAAAAGGGCGATATTTATCTATTTGTGTATGAATACGGATTTTTGAGGAAAGTTGATAGGGGTAAAGAGAAATATGTTCTAGTACTATGGCAAGACTATATGGAAAGAAATTGATATTGATTTTTAAAAATTATTATAGCAAAATACAACCAACACAAACCAAATTAAATGCCTTTGTTTTATTATAATTCCTCTTACAAGGTTCCAATTTTTTAAGTGTTTTTTTTAAATATCTTTTTGGATGCGTTGGACCCGCCCGCGTTAGGGACCGCGGCGGCATCCCCGAAGCAAGGCAAGGGATATAGCCAAGGGCCCGACCGACGAAGGAGGGAACGCCCAAATTATTTAAAACATCCTTCTTTTTTAATAAGATTGTGTTACTATTTAAGAGAGTCTAAAATCGCTGTAAATTGTAAATTTTGGGTTAATTAGCGTTCACTACTACACACAAATAGAATAGATAGGTTTGGTAAAGGCATAAAAAAACGGATTGGCAGTAACCAATCCGTTGATTTTTAAAAACTTAAGTTTTGTAGCGAGAACGAGAGTTGAACTCGTGACCTCCGGGTTATGAATCCGACGCTCTAACCAACTGAGCTACCTCGCCGTGTTATTTTTAACGGGTGCAAATATAAAGGTAAATTTTCAGTCTTTCCAAATTAGATTGCATAAAATATTCTTACCTAATTATTTTTTTATCATTTATAAATATATATATTGTCCACCTTAAACACTATTCAGAATGGACGACAAAATTAAATTTGAAGTTGAATTTGTAATTCAATCCTCACCACAACTATTATATAATTATATATCCACACCTTCAGGACTCTCAGAATGGTTCGCAGACAACGTAAATTCTAGAGGGGAAATGTTTAATTTTATTTGGGATGGTTCCGAAGAGCAGGCTAAGTTATTAAAACGCAAAAGTGACGAATTTGTGAAGTTTACCTGGTTGGCGGAAGAGGACGACAGTTTTTTTGAAATGCGCATTATTGTAGATGAAATTACCAAGGACGTATCTCTTTTTATAACAGATTTTGCAGAAGAGGATGAATTGGACGAAGCTAAAATGTTGTGGGAGAATCAAGTATCCAGTCTAAAACAAGTTTTGGGGTCCGCTTAATTTATTATACCAATATAACGTATCTTTGGCCTTGATTTTTCAAGGCTTTTTTTATGATTAATTTTAACGGAAACCTCGTTTCTAAAGACAGTTTTTATCTAAACCAGGAAAATAGAGGGCTACGCTATGGAGACGCTCTTTTTGAATCTATGCGAGTGGTACACGGCAAAATTTTCTTTTGGGAAGACCACTACCTCCGCCTAATGGCTTCTATGCGGATTTTGAGAATGGAAATTCCTATGGATTTTACCATGGAATTTTTAGAAGGGCAGATCAAGGCATCTGTAGAGGCCAATTCCTTAATGGACCAAGCTGCACGGGTACGCCTTACCGTTTTTAGAAATAATGGCGGCTTGTATTTGCCTCAAACCAACGAAGTGTCCTACATAGTGGAGGCCAATACCATGGCATCGCCATTTTATGTATTGGAGAACAAGGAGTACGAAGTGGAACTGTTCAAAGATTTTTATGTGAACCCTGATATGTTGTCCAGTTTAAAGACCAACAATAAAATAATTAATGTAGTGGGGAGTATCTACGCAGCAGAAAACGGTTATCAGAATTGTTTGATGCTGAATAATGAAAAAAAGGTAGTGGAGGCCCTTAATGGAAATATTTTCTTGGTAAAGGGCAATTCTATTAAAACCCCGCCCCTAAAAGATGGCTGTTTAAATGGAATAGTACGTAAAAAACTTATTGCTATTTTGGAAAGTCTGGACACCTATGACTTTGAAGAGTCGCATATTTCGCCTTTTGAGCTTCAAAAGGCAGATGAATTGTTTATTACCAATGCCATTGTTGGAATACAGCCTATTGGCAAATATAGAAAAAAGGAATATGTGAGTACAGTGGCTACGGATTTAGTGGGTAAGCTAAATGCGGCTGCTAGATTAAACTAAGATTTTTAGTTGAGATTGGGATTTTCTGGGGCATTGGACCAAATGAGGTAATTGCCACCCAATTCCATCATTTTTTCTTTCCAAAAAGCACTGGCAGCTTTTTGAATGATATCACTTTCATATATATTCTTTACGACCACCCAGGATTTTGAAAGTAATTCCTGGTCCAATTGAAAGGAAGACCAACCGGAATAGCCCAAAAAGAATCGGATATCATTTTCTGAAATAATCTTATTGTTGATCAGATCTACAATAGATCCAAAATCGCCACCCCAATATATACCATCCGAGATTTCAATGCTGTTATGTATTAGTTCGGGGACCTTGTGTATAAAGTAGAGGTTGTCCTGTTCTACCGGCCCCCCGTTGTATACCTGAAAAGGAATATCGATTTCTGTAACCAGATCGTTGATATGGTAGTCCAATGGTTTGTTTAGAATAAAACCAACAGACCCCTCCTCGTTATGTTCCGCAAGCAGGACTATAGACCTGTTGAAGGAAACATCACCAGAAAGTGTTGGTTCCGCAATTAAAAGTTTGCCCTTATTTGGCTTTTCAGCAACCATATAATTTGTTCTAATATCCCTAAAATAAAACAAATACCTTAATCTGAAAAGTCTTTTGTACAAAAAAAGCACTTCTTATGAGGGAAGTGCTTTGATTGTATAATAAAATTATGACTAGTTTACTGCACCGCTCAAATCTGCACCTGCCTTAAACTTCACAACATTTTTAGCTGCAATTTGGATAGTTTTTCCTGTAGATGGGTTTCTACCTTCCCTTGCATTTCTTTTAGATACAGACCAAGATCCGAAACCTACTAAAGATACTCTATCACCTTTTTTTAGAGAACCTTCAACGTTTCCTAAGAAAGATTCCAATGCCTTTTTAGCTGCTGCTTTTGTAATGCCAGCATCAGCTGCCATTGCATCGATTAATTCTGTTTTGTTCATAATTTCGATAAATTAAGTGTTATTAATTATAATTTTAATACTTCAACAAATTTATACGGATTTGCCAGTAACGCAAGTAAAATAGGGGGAAATCCGCATTTTTGTTAATAACTTGAAACGTTTGTTGATAAAGTAGGAGGATTTTTACGTTTCACCGTACGGTCAATGTACATAGGGGTTTAGCGGACATAGGCGTTTTCTGCCAATTTTAATCCGTTTATAACCTCCTTGGTGAACATTTTCCTTTTCCCGGGCAATTGAATTTCCAATAGATTTATATAGCCTCCTTTTACGGCCACCTTTAATTCCTTTTTAGTAGCCAATAATGCTCCGGACTTTAGATCATGGTCCTCCCTTTCTTTTTCTGCAGCATATATCTTTAGGAATAATTGGTCCTCCCCGTTATATAATGTGGTCCAGGCTGTAGGGTAGGGGCTTAGCCCTCTAATATGGTTATGTAAGGCATCTAGACTTTGGGTCCAATCTATTTCACAGGTCTCTTTGTGCAGTTTAAAAGCTTCTTTTAAAGGCTCGCCTTTCGGTTGCTTGTACGGTTCAATGTCTTTATTGACTATCTTATCTACCGTTTCCAATACAAGATCTGCCCCCAAATGCATTAATTTGTCATGCAGGGAACCGGCCGTGTCATTTTCGGAAATGGCTGTTTTGCGTTGTAATAGAATTTCTCCAGTATCAATTTTATCATCAATAAAGAATGTGGTTACACCGGTTTCCTGTTCCCCGTTCATAATGGCCCAGTTAATGGGTGCCGCACCACGGTATTGGGGCAATAAGGAGGCATGAAGGTTAAAAGTACCCATACTTGGCATATCCCACACCGCTTTGGGCAACATCCTGAAGGCAACAACAATTTGCAGTTGGGCATCCAAAGATTTTAAATTTTCCAGAAAATCCGAGTCTTTTAAATTAGTTGGCTGCAAAAGTTTTAGCCCATTTTCCTTGGCATATATCTTCACGGCAGATTCATGTATCTTTCTTCCCCGTCCCGCTGGCTTGTCCGGAGCCGTTATAACCCCAACAACCGAATAATTCCCTTTTACCAGTTTGTCCAAAATGGCCACCGCAAAATCCGGGGTGCCCATAAATACTATTCGTGGTTTGCTCATTGTTCTATTATTTCATACTGGTTTATACTGTCTATTCTAATTTTTTCATCTTCCAATAATCTTTGTATAGCCAAGATAACAGAACTTTCCTTATAGGTCAATAATTGTATCAACCTTCTGGAACTTTCATTTTTTATTCTTAACAGTTTAAGAATATCCTGTTCAATGATAAAAATAATATCCCTATCTACAGGGGATTTTCTAAGGCATACATCGCATTTTCCACAATTCTCCTTACTAGACTCTCCAAAATAGGCCAGTAGCTGTTGACTCCTACAACGCTTATTATTATCTATATAGGCCAGCATTGCGTTTACATGCTCTGTCCTTACCTGCTGAATATGTTTAATTTTATTGGCGAAGATGTTTATGGTACGCTCATCTTCCCTGGGAACCAAAAACGTTATTTCCAGGTCGCTACTTTGTGCCTTGTATTCTATTATCTCGTCCTTTTCCAATTGTTGCAGTATGGCAAGCACTTCTTTTTCGGAATATTTTACCTTGGAAGAGATTAAATGGGGGTTAATTTTTGTTTCATAATCAAACACCCCTCCATAAGTGCGCAGTATTACTTGGACAACGGGGGCCGATTTCTGGTTTTTCTCCAAATAATTGAATATTTCCCTTTTGGCAGCAATCACTCTAATACTGGTCCTCTGTGAAAATGCTTCCGTTAAGGATAGCACGGAATTCTGGTCCAATAGCCGCAACCCATTATAGGCCAGTGCCGTATTTAGCTTATATATGCTGCAAAAAGAATAAAAGGGCAATGCAAAGGTTTCGCCACTGCCTTCCCCAAAAGGGATTTGAAAATAATTATTAAGTTTCCTATAGAGCAATTTAATAAAAGTCACGTCGGGCAGCACACTTAAAAATTGCTTGCGTACCTGGGTCTTATCCGTTTCATTGGTAATTAAGATGGCATTAGCGGGACTCCCATCCCTACCGGCCCTTCCCGCTTCCTGGAAATAGTTCTCCACACTGTCCGGAATTTGGTAATGGACCACTAGACCCACATCGGGTTTGTCTATCCCCATACCAAAAGCATTGGTGGCCACCATCACCTTTACCTTGTTCTGCAACCATTGCATTAATCGCTTATCCTTGTCCTTTTTGGATAGGCCACCGTGAAAAAAAGTTGCCGAATGCCCCTGTGCAGTTAGGTAGGAGGCTAGTTCTGTGGTCATCCGTCTACTGCGCACATATACAATTGCGCTATTACGGACTTGGCCACACAGTTCTTTCAGTCGGTATTTTTTATCCTCTTCCCAGCACAGGCTATAGGTAATATTGTTTCTGGAAAAAGAGTCCTTTATTACTAGTGGATCTTGCAATTGAAGGTTTTGGCAAATATCCTTCACCACCGTTTCCGTAGCCGTGGCGGTAAGGGCTATCATAGGGGCATTAGGGGCCAATTCCCTAAGAATATCACATTCCAAATAGGCCGGCCTAAAGTCATTGCCCCAATGGGAAATACAATGTGCCTCATCTATGGCGATCAGGTTAACGTTCATTTGTTTTATGCGCTCCTTGACCAGTTCTTGTTGCAATCTTTCCGGGGAAAGGTATAGAAATTTGTAATTGCCATATAAACAGTTGTCCAGTAAATCGTTTACCTCCCCAAACGAAATACCACCAGTGAGCGCAATGGCCTTTATCCCAAGCTTCTTTAAAGTGTCTACCTGATTTTGTATTAAGGCGATCAAAGGCGATACAACAATACATATCCCTTCCTTGGCCAGGGCAGGGACTTGGTAGCAAATAGATTTTCCGCCGCCTGTTGGCAACAAGGCCATAACATCCTGGTTGGCAAGTACGGCCTCAATAATTGCTTGCTGTGAGTTTCTAAAATTGGGAAATCCCCAATATTGTTGTAATATCTCCTGAGGGTGCTGCTGCACTATAGATTCTTTATTTTATTAAGTATAAAGGTAACCCGTCCTTCCACGGTTTCCTTGGGAACATCAATTATGTTATAGCCATATTTCTTATAGACCCGTTCCAAATAACTGTGTATACGTAAGGCCTGTTCAAAATTTTCGTAGCGTTCATTGTCGGACACGTGTATCTCCTGCCATGGTGGTAATAAGAACACATGGTCATACCTATGCAAAGTACAGCTCTCCACAAAATGCTCGCCATAAGTTTGGCCAAAACAGTCCATATAAGCCACCACATCAGGTATGCCCCTGTCAAAAAACACCAATGGTTTATCTATCTTTTCGGCAGCCTTGAACTGTTTTATCCTTCCTTCTATAATTCGCTCGCTAAAGAGGAGGGGATCAGACACAAACAATTGGGGAATTCCTTGTTTTCTGGCTTCTAGGGTAATCTGCCTAGAAATCTCATTGAAACAATAAAAACCTTTCTGTTCTATTTTTTCTATAATAGAGGTCTTTCCGGTACTGGGACCACCTGTAATAACAATTTTCTCGATACTCAAACGGTGTCATTTAGAGTTATGCCTATCGTACATAAAATGATCTTGCAAAGTAATGAAATACCCATAAGATTAAAAAATTGCCAATGATACTTTATATATTTGCAAAAACATTGGCATGGATCAAGCAAAATCAGACGAATTTTATAGTAGATTAAGGGAGCAGTTGGAACAAAGTACAAAATGGCCTTCCAAATACCTTTACAAATTTATAGTACCAACAGATCCTGAAAAGATTAAACAGATCCAGGATATTTTTGACAATACAGGTGCGGTTATAGAATCCAAGAAATCCAAAAATGCCAAATATACTAGCCTATCTATTACGGTAAGCTTGAAGAATCCGGAGGAAGTTATAGCAAAATATAAGGAGGTAGGGCAGGTAAAAGGGGTTATATCGCTATAAAATAGCATATCTGCCATAATTTTGTTATTTTGCAGACGTTATTTAGTAGACTTCCTTATCATAAATCATAAGCAATAAATATTTCAATTTGAATTTAGTAGAAAACTTAGAATACAATACTGAGCGGCCAAAGCTCATTATACCCGAATATGGGCGTCACTTCCAAAAAATGGTGGATCACGCTATATCTATAGAGGACGATGCCGAACGTAACCGTGTGGCACAGGCCATTATTAGCGTAATGGGCAATATTCAACCACACCTAAGGGATGTTCCGGACTTTCAGCACAAACTATGGGACCAATTGTTTATTATGTCCGATTTTAAACTGAATGTGGAATCCCCGTTTCCTATCACTTCCAAGGAAACTTTACAGAAACGTCCTGAACCCTTAGAGTACCCGCAGAACTTTCCTAAGTACAGATTTTACGGGAACAATATTAAACGCATGATAGATGTGGCCGTAAAATGGGAAAAAGGGGACATGAGAGACGGATTGGAATATGCCATTGCCAACCATATGAAAAAGTGTTACCTAAACTGGAATAAGGATACGGTAGACGACAAGGTTATTTTTAAGCACCTATATGAGCTTAGCAATGGTGAAATAGACCTTGCCAAAGAGGGTGAAAACCTTACTGAAAGCGGTCAATTCCTTAAAAACCGTGTAGCTAAGTCGCCAAGGAGCACTTCAGGAAAGAAAACACAAAGAAATCAAAATCGCGGTAAAAAGCGATATTAATATTCTCAAACCTTAATGGGAACATTTAAAATAGAAGGCGGTCATCAATTACATGGTGAAATTACACCGCAAGGAGCAAAGAACGAAGCTTTACAGATACTTTGCGCCGTACTACTCACTTCAGAAAAAGTATCCATAACCAATATCCCGGATATTGTTGATGTAAATAAACTGATTTCCCTATTGGAGGATTTGGGTGTCAAGATCCAGAAAAAGGGCAAGGGGTCCTATACCTTTATTGCGGATGATATTAATTTGGATTACTTGCAATCTGCCCAATTTAAACAAGACGGTAGGGGGCTTAGGGGATCCATTATGCTGGTCGGTCCATTGCTGGCCCGTTTCGGAAAAGGATATATTCCCAAGCCAGGAGGTGATAAAATAGGGCGTAGACGACTGGATACTCATTTTGAAGGCTTTATAAAATTGGGGGCCAAGTTCAGGTATAATAAAGAGGAACACTTCTATGGCGTTGAGGCCCAAAAGTTGAAGGGGACTTATATGTTATTGGATGAAGCCTCGGTTACCGGAACGGCCAATATAGTAATGGCAGCAGTCTTGGCAGAGGGCAAGACTACCATTTACAATGCAGCCTGTGAACCATATCTACAACAGCTGTGCAAGATGCTCAACAGGATGGGGGCCAAAATTTCGGGAATTGGATCTAACCTATTGGAAATAGAAGGGGTGGAAACCTTGGGAGGTACAGAACATAGAATGCTTCCAGATATGATCGAGATAGGTAGTTGGATAGGACTGGCAGCTATGACTAGAAGTAACCTTACCATAAAAGATGTTAGTTGGGACGATCTAGGGCAAATACCCTCAGTCTTCAGAAAACTGGGCATACAATTGGAACGTCAGGGCGATGATATTATCATACCCGAGCACAAGGATGGTTACGAGATCCAAAACTATATAGACGGCTCAATCCTAACCGTGGCAGATGCACCTTGGCCCGGACTTACACCAGATTTGTTAAGTATTATTCTTGTGATGGCCACACAGGCAAAAGGAGAAGTTTTGATACATCAAAAGATGTTTGAAAGCCGATTGTTCTTCGTGGATAAATTAATAGATATGGGCGCTAAGATTATTCTCTGTGATCCTCATAGGGCCACTGTTATTGGTCATAACTTTAAGTCGAGCTTAAAGGCCACTACCATGGTATCTCCAGATATTAGGGCCGGCGTATCCTTATTAATAGCTGCATTATCGGCCAAAGGTACCTCTACCATTCACAATATTGAACAAATAGATAGGGGTTATGAAAATATTGATACAAGATTGCGTGCCATTGGCGCCAAAATTACCAGGGTGTAAATAAAGATTTTATCCAAATAAAAAAAGCAGGTAATTCTTAATGAGTTCCCTGCTTTTTTTTGCTTAGGTACCCCGTAGCTTTTATCCACAGTACGTTTTGTGTTTTAAGCTAAACTCGGATCAAGTATAATTGCTGAGTTTACGCAAAAATCAGGATTAATTTGATCAGTCTTGTTTTTTTGTTCAATAATTTCAATTAATAGGAGTAACCGAGAAAAACCAATCATTAAAATATTCTTCCATTTAGTTCATTGATTTCTGCTTGTTATTTCAAGGTATTCATGAACTCTCGGTTTCTTTTCTTGTGCAATCAAACCGATGCCATGGCCTAAATCATTTCCACGGCTTCAATAACACTTAACCGCTATACCATCTGCGCTAGGGAAGAAGATCACCTGATAATTTACTTATAGTAAGAAGATAAAGGGTATTCAATAAAGGGAATATGATTTATCAACACTGCTATGTTGACGGAACAGAGTAAAGACCTATTTTTCAATTTCCAATAAATCAAGTGGTTTCCACATTGGAGGGAGGGAGGCGTCCATAGAGCATTTCACCCAAGTGAAAGCGGCCTGGACGCTGGGGCCGTGGAAAGTGCGTGGATTTACAGAAATTTAAAATAAGCCTTTCCTCGTCTACGGCTGGCTCCTCCTAATCAAGGTACACCGTACCTTGGTTATTCGGCCCTGGTCGTTTTTGGGCGATGCAAAAAATGAACAGAACACAAACTTGAGTTAGTAAATTATATCTATTTGTAATTCACACACAACTTATGGGAATGATCCCTAAACTAAGTTATATGGTTTATCACTACATTATTTGGTAGATAGTGGACTAAGGCACAATTATGTTAGGCGTGCAAATATTTGCTTATTTTCTCGCCAATGCTCATAAGGTCCTTTACCTCATCTTCGGTAAAGTCGTATGGTACAGGTTTGGCAATACCCAGGGTTCCATATAATTTTCCATCCAGTATCATGGGCACGGCAATAGAGCCCTCTACCTTAGTTTCCTTGGCGGCAGGCCTGGCCACTCCAGAATCATCGGTTTGGAGATTACACATTTCAACGGCTTCCATACGCTCTGCCGCTATACCTGCCATTCCCTTTCCTATAGGGATCTCGGAAAGCTTGGGAATTAAAAAGGCTGGTATACCCTGATGGGCCTGCACCTTTAACAAAGCGGTATTGTTATCTAAAAAATGGATGGTACCAGTGCTACAGTCAAATCCCGAAATAACGGTAGAAAGTACCTCCTGCCAATTAACCTCCTTTTTATTTAACAGGGTGTCTACCATAGTGTTCCTAGCTTTATCGGTATTGTTCATATGCTTTTTCTGTTTTTTATATTCCTTATCCAAATGTAGTAAATCCTACCAAAAAATAGTACAGGACAATTAATCATGTGCAGCATTGTTTACTTCTATCCAATATCCTTCAGGATCCCTTAAATAAATTTGCCGCACTCCGTCAGAACGTAAGGTAACGGCCCCTTTTTTACCAGGCCAATCTTCATACTCAACATTATTGCTCTCTAAATGGTCTATAAAGGCCTTTAAATCCGGGGTAGATAAGCATAGGTGCATAGATTTATGCTTCTTCATAACCACGGTATCCTTATAAATTAAATGAAGCTGCGAATTGCCCTGTACAGCAAACCATCTAAACCCCGGGGCCTTGTCTGGATGTGGTATTTCCTTTAATTGCAGAATATTGGCATAAAAATTAGCAGTAGCGTCTAGATCGTTGACAATCAAGGAAGAATGGTCTATCTTAAAATCAAAGGTCTGTGCATGTAGCTGAAGACTTAATAATACCAGAATGGCGAAAATTAATTTTTGCATGATGTATAGTTTATACTTTTTAGGACTTAATTGCATAGCTGCAAACGGCAACACGGCAAGAAAGGTAATCAAAAAGTAACCAATTGATAAATGTAGAATGACTTTAGGTAAATTTTTAGCAAATTATTATTTTTTCCATAACTACATAGTCTATTTCGCCTTTTGTAAAAGTAGTTTTGGTACTATGTAAACCAAATTTAAGGTAAAACTCTTTTTTGTCCGTTCTGGCATTACACCATATACTGTTCACCTTTTTACGTTCGGCATATGCCACAACATGAGTGAGCAACATGCTGGCGTATCCTTTGCCCTGTTCAGCTGTGGCTGTGGCCAATTTCCGAAACTGGGCGACCTTATCATCAATGAACAAAGATACTACAGAAGTTAGGGCGTTATTTACAAAGAGACCAAAATGAGTACCCTCGGCGTCATTAGGAAGTATAATATAGTTTTTGGGCATATCTGGCCACATTACGGTATGCCTTAATAAATATGTTGCTTCTGCCTTAATTTGTTTGATTTCAATATTCATATGACAATGATAATGCTTTAGCTATTGAAAATTAAGGAGCAACAAAATTAGTTATTAGCAATACAATGGGGAATGGGTATTACTGCAATATCTTTTGATGCCCCCCGGTAAACCTTCAAATACTACCGGGTATCCCCATGTTCCTAAGGCCACACCTTCTAAATCAATTTAATCCTTACACATAAGGACTGGTATGAGAACAAGTATTACGGGCTTGTTTTCTGTATGGTTTTCTTTATAGAGGTTCTCAAAAGGAAACCACATGTGGCCTAACCCATAGTACGCTATTGGTTCCCGATTAAAATATAAAGTTGATTTATTGAGTATTGGAAGGGTAACGCTTCCTTTTCCTTATCACTATGAAACACAGTATGGATTGTAATAGGACCGCAATGGCATTGGTAAGCCAAAGAGCCAGTGCATTAAAGCGCAATCCATAAAAACACCAAAAAAGATAAATAAATACCCAGCCAAAAATAAAACCGTTGGAAAGACTACTGGGGTGTTTATATCGGAATTCCTTTATAACCTGAATGGCGATGACCAAACAAGCACTGAGCCCTGCCACAATCCCTACGCTTTCAAATATATGTTCCGGAATATCATGAATTATGTTCATGTTCTTTAATTCTTAGTGGTCTGGGTTGGTAAAATATAACAAATATTGATAAAAATTTAACCATACATATCTAACCTAAATTTATAGTATCCAATTAAAGATAACTTATTTTCCTGTTAAGGCTGGGGGAAATTGATTGTTAAATAAAAAACAGACTATAATTTAATTCCCCGGGTGGTAAAAGAAATCCCCTGTTGTCCTGTAGTAGAGATCATTACAGCCTCAAAAATAGGTTCGTGTTCATTGGATGTCACAGCCCAATCAAAAACAAAATTGGCACCTGTACCGCCGTACTTGTCATCTTGATCTATAACAATCTCAATGGTTTCCAATGGTTTTAGATATATAGGGTTATCAAAATAGGTCCTAATAAGATCACCCTGGGTATTATAGTAATCGGCCTTAAATATATATATAGTGTCTGTTACGCTTACATTTCTCATACTGGCCGTGGCCGTCAAATGATGCAGTGTTTTTTCCGTTCCATCATAAATAGACGAATATATAGAAAGGTAAGAACTACCTTTTAGTAAGGTATCGTTAGCAGGGAGTTTGGCATATCTTTTTTTCCAATTTATGGGATCTAGGTGACTAACTTTTTTTTCTTCGGTACAGCTAAGGCCCATTAATAATATTAGTAAAACCAAACAACTCTTTTTCCCCATTAGTCCTTGTTTACTTTTTATCATTCGAGTAAAATGATAATGCCGCTGAAGGGCATTTTAGTATTTGCGATTTTAGTTCGTCCGTGCCAGCATTATTTGGCGTTATCCAGGGTTTGGCCTTGGGGTTGTATACTTTTGGCAAAGTTTTCACACAAATGCCTGAATGTATACATTTATGAGGCTTCCAAACGATGGTTATATCACCATTGGAATATTCCTTAAAATTTTCTTTAGCCTCCATAATCAAGAAATATTAATACCTTTTAAAACTAATTTTTTCCAATCTGGATGTCTTTTTATATATGCCGCCACAAAGGGGCACATAGGGATTAAAGTTAAGTCTTTTTTCTCAATATCCTCCAATACACTATGCACCAAAGATGAAGCAATCCCCTTGCCCTCCAATTGTTTTGGAACTTCGGTATGGGTGAGGTATATTTTATCCTTGGTCTTTATATATTCTATTTTGGCCAAAACTCCTTCTATATGATATTCATATTGTTTGGCTTGGGTATTGTCTATTAATTCATATTCCATGACTCAAGTATTTAGGTGTTATGGTATACCGGATGAATTATGGAACCATTGAGCGAGAGCTCTATTTGTTCCGTATGCCTTTTCGTATATCGGTATTGTTAATACTTCACAGTTATTATTAAAAAAATGCTGGATAATAGTAAGAATAACGGTCCAGTTAATTAGACCGTTATACTACTTCTAAGATAAACATTAGTCTTCCAAGTATCCAAATTTCCCTAGGTTATAATCTGATATGGCCTGAGCTATTTCCTCACGACTGTTCATAACAAAGGGACCCTGGGCCACAATAGGTTCGTTTAAAGGTGCTCCACTCAACAACAGAACTATGGACTTATCACTGGCCTGTATGTGAAATTGTTCCCCTTCATTTTCAAAGAGTACAAAATGATCAGTGCCAATGGTTTTGTCCCCATTTACTTTAATCTTACCTTTAATCACTAATAGCGCGGTATTATGTGTAGTAGGGAAATTAAAATCTGCTTCGGCCCCTTCTTCCAATCTTGCATTGAACATATTTACATCGGAAAAAGTACTGGCTGCCCCTTTCACATCTTTATATTTACCGGCAATAACCTCTATTTCTCCTTTGTGGTTTGGCAATTGGAACCGGTTAATCTGGGATTTTGTGATTTCTTGGTACTTTGGGGAAGACATCTTGTATTTTGCAGGAAGGTTCACCCATAATTGAGCCATTTGAAAATAACCACCTTCCTTGCTAAATGTTTCTTCATGATATTCCTTATGGAGTATCCCAGAAGCAGCTGTCATCCACTGTACATCGCCCTCACCAATAATTCCACTGTTCCCGGAACTGTCATGATGTGCTACCTTGCCCTGATAGGCAATAGTGACCGTTTCAAACCCCCTGTGGGGATGAACACTTACCCCCCTTGGTGTATCGGTTGGCGGAAAATAATATGGAGAATTGTAATCCAAAAGAATAAAAGGATCCATTCGCTGCATATCCAAATGATACCCGCTAGGTATAAAATTATGAACCCTAAATCCGTCGCCAACAAAATGGGGTTCCCTAGGTGCTACTACTACTTCTATATTTTTTGTTTTCATGATTATTGTTCTTTAACGTTATACAATATTAGGGGTTTGCACTTTTATGTGCATTGATGTATGTTAAGAACAACTCTAGTTTTGCTTAAAGTTCTTTTTTGCCAGTTCCTTTCTAACGCGACTCAAACTTTCAGGGGTAATTCCCAAATAAGAAGCTATCATCCACTGTGGTACTCTTAGGGTTAGGTCCGGATACAGTTTTATAAATTTAATATACCTGGTTTCCGCACTGGCACTTAAAAGCAAGTTTATCCTTTTTTGCTGATGTCGTATGTGGTTATGGAGTGCTATTTCATTGTACTTTCTAAATGAAGCACTTATTTCACTGGCTTGGGTAATAAACTGAGGATCAATTAAGACCACATCGGTATCTTCAATTGCATCTATGAACAAATCTGAAGGTTCATTAAAAAATGTACTGCTTCGATCTACCACTATCCAATTTTCGGATCCAAATTGAATAATATGCTCTTTTCCCAGGGTATCTACCGTATAGGCACGTAAAAGACCACTCTCCACAAAAAAGGAATGCTGACAAACTTCGCCAGGACGCAAAATGACATTACCCTTGGGTATATGTTTCACCTTAATTTTTTTTATTAAGGTTTGGAATTCCGGTTCAGCTATATTGGCCTTGGCTTTCAGGTATTTTGTAAAATTTTGCATGGATAGCGTTAGCGTGCTTATTTAATTGACGATACAATTTCTTTTAATATTTCCAAAATATTCTATGAATCCAGGATTATTGTCCATTTTACAATACCATTCCACAGCTTTAAAATTGGCCTCATATTGTTTTGGCATCCATAGGATAGCTCTGCTACTTCTAAAGGTAATAAAATAAGCCACAATCCAAAGAGAGCCAATCTGCAATCATGGAGGAAATACCCTAATATATTGGGGTGAAATCTCTTTTTTAGTATTCCTAATTACACTATTAATCCGTAATTTAGCTTAAATAAATAAAACACATATCAACATGAAAAAATTAGCTCTATTTGTAATTATGATCGCTGTATCCTTTGGAGTACAGTCCCAGATCTCAACACCGGCACCGAGTCCGGCATCTACCTTGATACAAAAGGTAGGGTTGACCGATGTAACGGTTGAATATTCAAGACCATCTATGCGAGGTAGAACTATATTTGGGGACTTGGTTCCCTATGATAAATTATGGCGTACAGGGGCCAATGCCAGAACAAAAATAACCTTTAGTGATGATGTAATGATAGGTGATCAGGAACTTAAAGCTGGTTCCTATGCTATTTTTACAAAACCGGGAACCTCTTCTTGGGAGGTATTTTTCTATACCGATACCAATGGAGGAGGAACGCCTTCGGATTGGGATGAGACTAAGGTAGCCGCAAAGACTACTGCTCAGGTGTATTCCATGGATATGCCAGTAGAAACCTTTACCATAACTATCGATGACCTCTCTGCCGATTCAGCAACCTTGGGGATGCTTTGGGAAAAATCCTATGTGGGCGTGAAATTCAGCGTGCCAACAGATAAAACCGTCATGACGGGTATTGAAAGAATAATGAACGGTCCCACGGCGAACGACTATTACGCTGCAGCTGTTTATTATATGAATTCCGGAAAGGATATTAACAAAGCCAAGGAATGGATGGACAAGGCTATGAGCATGACCGATAAGCCAGCATTTTGGCAATTAAGACAACAATCTTTGATCTATGCCAAAGCAGGCGATAAAAAGCAAGCCATTGCTACGGCCAAAAAGTCTTTGGCTGCTGCAGAAGCTGCAGGTAATGATGATTATATAAAGATGAACAAAGACTCCTTAAAAGAATGGGGGGCAATGTAGACTTCGTTTTTTAAATAATAAAAAAGCTCACTGTTTAGTGAGCTTTTTTTGTTTTAAATCAAATTTTAAGTACGAGCAGAACATAGTATACACTACATTATTACTATAACTTACTGCTTGCCTGTAAAATTTTCCACACGCTACGTTTTAAACCCGACTTGGTTTTTAAAGGAATGTTATAGTCTTTTTTAAATAACGAAAGTACCCATTCAGCTTCCTCGTTTCCTTTTGCTGCAGCAGTTGACAATTTTTCCTGCAGTTGAACTAAATCTGTTTCCCTCCCCATCTTTTTTAGGGACAACAGCCTATAAAGATCATTGGAACCATAGGTGTTGCCTTTCTGGAGCCTTGAAATAATATTGCCTAACAATTCTTTCTTTTTATCTGGATCATTAAGTAGTTCATAGCAATGGGCAAGCAGATAGTCCTGCATTCTTTCATCTACAGTATGGGGTTTGCCCACTCCTAGGTTTTCTGGCCATTGCTTGGAGGTCTCCAAGAGGGTTATGGCTTTGGCGTATCTTTTGTGTTCTATATTTTTCAATGCCAATAGAATATGGGCCTGCGTAAAGATATGTTTGCTTTCTGAGGCATGCTCAAAAGGCAGGATTTGAATATTGTTTAAAACCTCTATGGTCTTTTTATATTCGTCTACAAGTAGTGCTGCCTTAGTATAAATTAAACCAATATTGGCATTAGGGGAAAAGGTCCTATATGCCTTTCCTGCCATTTTATAGGCCTTATCCGTATGGTCATGGTCCAAATAAAACTGTATTGTTTCTTCCCATATCTTCCAGTCATCGGCCTTATACTGTAGCGCCTTTAAATAATCATTTTCTTTTTTGGGGTAATTGTTATCATTCAGCATCTTCGCCCTAAACCTATAGAATATGTGGGAATCGGGTTCCATGCCACAATCTTGTAATAGCTGTAAGCCACTATCATATTGTCCAATGGCAATATAGTTTTGAGCCAAATAATATGTAAGCTTCCAATCTTGATCCCTAGAATGCGCCCATTCCAAAACAGCTGTAGTTTCTGCTCTATAGGGGTACACAAAGTCGATAGGGGATTTTAGTACTTGTGTTAGGAGTTGCTGGCTTCGGGTGGAATTGGACTCTCTTAGCAAATAGGATTTCCATAAATCTGCTTTTACATCATTTGTTGCCAATTCCAGTACTTCCAACGCCTCTTTGGTAAGGCCAAGACCTTGATAATATATCGCTAGTTCCAAAATGGTTTCGTTAGGAAATTCATTTTTAATGGTATTAGGAACCGATAGAGGGAGATCATTATTAATTAATTGCGACTCAATAAGGGCAAAATGATTAAGGGGATCCGCTGTAAGTAGAGCGTTGTAGGCCCTATCAAATTCAGATTTGTCGCTCATCTTTCTGGCAAGTAGTAATTGTATTTGTTTGGCATTTATGTTATAAAGGTTATAGTCCAATGCCTTTTGAGTATATAGTTCTGCCTTCTTAAAATTATTCTGCAAAAGATATACTTCGGCCATTTGCGCAAAAGAGACCGATCTAAATTGCATACTTCTTGCCGCCCAACCAAATGATTCCAAGGCATTGATATAGTCTTTCTGTGACCTATAAATAATTCCCGCCAAATAATTGGCCTCAGGGAGATAGGTATCCTGTTTTAAAACCTTGTTGACATATATTAATGCAGTACTGTAATTGGTTGACCGGTACTCCAATTCAGCTAATTTCAGTAAAGCGCCCTGATGGGCAGGTTCCCGGTCAAGGAGTTGTTTTAATTTCTCCGATGCCAGTGCGTAATCCCTGAATTTTAATGCCTCCCAACCTTCATGATATAATTTTGCATTCTCCGAAACAACAATATTTTCGTCGTCCTTAAATGGTCTTTTTAGGAGAGACCCTTTATTATTGTTGGTATAATGTAGTTTGCTATTGCCTACTTTTACCACAATTTCGCCCTTGGGCTGTTTTGGGAGTAGCTTGGAAAATAATTCCATGGGGGCTAAATCGAGGGCTTCTGTAAAAATTTCTTTACCATTGATCTCTACTTGTAAGGTATCCTTAAGGTTTTGTAAAGCATTGATCCCTATGTATAGTCCATTATCTGATTCCTTTACATTAAGAACCCCATTTTCGTTTGCATCAACCATTCCGCCAATTTCTTTGAAAGGAAACCAAATTTCCCGCCATCTATCCATGACATAGGGTTCAAAATTGGCTTGTGAAATGGGATTGGTATCACCTGGGAAATACTGATTAAAAAGTCTACCGGCTTGAAATTCCATATACTGTCCGTCATGGTCCGTAAGCAGGTCTTCCCATATTCCACCAGATCTGGCCTGGGACCATAGCCACAGTTTCTGTCCCGGCATCTCATCATAGGGAGCCCAATGTCCAAAACCAAACTCCTTGTTGTGGTAATAGCCTCCAAAAAAATCTTTAAAATCGCCTACCACATGTTCAGAGACATCCCCTCCAAAATTATTGTTCTTATAAAGGGATAAATCCCGTCCTTCTGAATCTATGGGCCAAGGTTTGGCGTCCCCACCATGTTCCAAGAATTGATTTCCTGGATATATAAACTCAAGGTCATCCGAAACTACTGCAGCAGCGGTCATCCAATTGTAATAGGATTGGTTTAGGGGAGAGGCATTGTACCATGAAGCGTTGGTCTCAAAATAGGCCTTATCTTCTTCCAATTTTATTTCTACCCTCCATACAGTACGGGAAGGCAGATCCATATTGCCCACCACACAGCTAACGCTGCCATCCGCATTGGAAATTACCTTATAATCTACAGGAGTGGCAGTAGAGGGGTGATGGCCTATGAGTCCAAAATTGAATTCTATCCCTCCAGAAGTCCATGGACCACGCATAGCGATGTTTCTAAACTTGACCACCTCGTTTTTATAGAGAAATTCTTCACCTGTACTTTTTTCTATGGCCCCCCATACTTTTCCACCTATTTCCGGAAGTACAAATACCTTTATATAGTCATTTTCCAAGGTAACTACCTTCCAATTTTTCTTCTTTGCCACATGTTCGTATTCTTCAAATTTGAAATACGGAAAAATTTTCGCATTGTCGGTAAGGATAGGGACGGGGTTGGGTTTATTGAAGTTATAAGTCTTTAGCGACATTACTTCTTCTTTGATGGTCAGAGATGGCACTTGGGCCATAGTTCCGAGATATAATCCCAGAGCCATTACTAAGCTGATACTCCTTAATTTCACATTTCTATTGTTTAGTTTATTCTATTTTATACATAGCAATGCTATCATTGTTTCTTACGAACAACATTACTTCTGATTTATCGGCTAAGGTAATTTTGGTGATATCCCTTATTTCTCCGTCTATATTTAAGCCACTTTCCATTACTGTTGAAGGTTTAAAATTTCCTTTTCCGTCACCCCATAAAACCAAACCTTTATTGGCGTCATATCTTCCAAATTTAACCCTGGTCCCAAAGAAATTACCCCCTAAAATGATGTCTTCATGACCATCAGCGTTAATGTCTTCGGACCAGATTCCGTAAATAGGTGAAAACTGTGTTACCACGGCCAAAGGAGCGAGTTTAAATTTTCCATTACCTAGGTTTTCCATATAACTGGTATCAAAATTTTTGGCTTCTAAAACCGTGGCTCCATTTAATTCCTCAGCGCTAAAAACATCCGTAATTTTCGCTGAGGCGTAGTCGGAATAATTTATATATTTTCCTTTGAGCCCGCTTAATTGTCCTACCATATCATCCTTTGACAGTACTGGAAATTCTTCTCCCATATTATAATAGCTCATTATGGGATCTAAGGAGCCATTATTATCAAAATCCTTGGTATACAACCTTACCGGTTCTGATGTGGAAGTTTTTAACTGGGAATTTCTACCAAAATTTCCAATTATATAATCCAAGTCCCCATCCTTGTCAAAATCACCCTGCTCAATGCTGTTCCACCATCCTTCGGAATTTTCTAGACCATTATTGATGTCTAGTTCTTTTAATTTACCGTCTACATTTATAAATGTTCGGATTTTTGTCCATTCTCCCACAAGAATAAGATCAATATGTTCATCACCATTAAGGTTGGTCCAAATGGCATCGGTTACCATGCCGGGGTATTCCAATTCCGGATTGATACCAGCAGTAATATCATTAAATTTACCTTTTCCGTTATTCTCCAAAATATAGCTTCTAGGGGAAGTAGGATATTTTCCTGGCACCAATCTGCCCCCAACAAAAAGGTCTAGATCCCCATCGCCATCTATATCACCGGCCTTGACACAAGAACCACTAGTTAACATTTCTGGTAGGGCACTGGCATTAATGGTATAATTGCCTCTTCCGTCATTTATGTAGAGCCTGTCCTGTAGTTCACTTGAATCTTCTTCAAAATCGTTTCCTCCGCTTACCACGTATAAATCCATATCATTATCGTTGTCCGCGTCAAAGAAAAGGCATCCTATATCTTCTGAATCCTTGTCAGTATTAAATAACTTTTCATTTATAGGCACAAATCTGCCTGAAGACGTTTGCTTAAACATTCGGCCCTCACTTCCTTTGGCACCACCGATATAGATATCCTCAAGTCCGTCATTATTTATGTCCGCTTTAGTAATTGTTGGGCCTTGGGTAGATAATTTATGGGGGAGCAATTGTTCCCGCTTAAAATCGTTGTAAGTATTCTCATTATGACGGTAGGGGATAAGACTATCTATTGATATGTCCGTAAAAAAGGTTTTTCCGACAATGACATCGGAACTGTGTTCCAATAAAACGGCCTCCTTTTGATTTAGGGTAATAGTTTGATTGGCCTTTACATCGTTTAAAACCTGTACTTTGCCATTAGGCCAAATAATTTTAAGTTGATCTACGGACACCGCATCCCCAAGACCAAAAATTAAATTAAAATCTACAGAAGATTGGAAGCCCCTTGTAGGCATTAGTTCCTGCATTAATATTTTATCTCCTATGGTTAAAATTACTTTAGCACCTATACCATAGGTGTTATGGCCTTCTCCCTTTAAATTGATCTTTAAGTGCGTGTTGCTGGTATGTAGTTCACTATTGTTTCTGTAAACAAAGGGGTGTTCATCTATATTATTGACCACAAGATCCAGATCTCCGTCATTGTCCAGATCGGCATATAAGGCCCCATTGGAAAGCGATTTTTGGTTTAGCCCCCAGTCTTCATTTACTTTAGTAAAAGTAAGGTCTCCGTTATTGTGATAGGTATAATTTTCTTCTATAGTAGCGGGCATATTCTCCAATAGATCGGTAATGGCCATTTCTACACCGGTTTTATTTTCATTGATTTTTTCCTGAACGGCATAGTTCATAAAATCCATGTTTGTATAGTCTCTTTTTACCCCATTGGTAATAAATAAATCCTTAAAACCATCATTATCCAAATCCGTAAAAAGTGAAGCCCAACTCCAGTCGGTATTGGAAATACCAGCAAACTGTCCAATTTCGGAAAAAGATTTCCCCTGGTTGTTCAAGTGCATCATATTTCTCATGGACTGATAATAGAATCCGGATTTTTCAAGGAAACTATTTTTATCATAATTATCTGGACCCGAAACCATCTTTATACGGTAATTATTTTCCGGAAGCATATCCAAAGTCATAATCTCCGGATACCCGTCATTATTAATATCCGCCACATCCGAACCCATGGAAAAATGTGATGTGTGTCCAATATATTCTTCTAGACTTTCCGTAAACGTACCATCTTGGTTATTGATGTATAAGTAGTCCTGTTCCTTAAAGTCGTTCGAAATATAAATATCTGGCCAATTATCATTATTCATATCCGAAACGGCGATACCCAGTCCAAAACCCAAGACATTTGAAACAAGTCCGGCAGAATCACTTACATTCACAAATTTTCCGTTATCGTTCCTATAAAGTCGGTCCTCATAGGCAGGATTCCTTTGGCGCTTAAGGTTATTTGAAATTTGTCTAAAACTGGAATATTCCTGTGAAGAATGATTCACTACAAATAAATCAAGATCTCCGTCCTTGTCATAATCAAAAAAAGCACCTTGGGTTGAATAGCCACTGTCATCAATGCCGTATTCTGCCGCTTTTTCTGTAAAGGTTAAGTCGCCGTTATTAATGAATAACAAGTTCTTTCTTTTATAGTCGTCCTTGGCAGCCGATCTACAGACATAAATATCCAAAAAACCATCTCCATTAACATCGGCCATGGTGGTTCCTGTATTCCACAAACCTTCGGCAAATACGCCTGCCTTTTGTGCTATCTCTTCAAATTTAAAATTCCCTTTATTGATATATAGCCTGCTTCCTACCATGCTGGCGGTAAAATAAAGGTCTGTAAGACCATCATTGTTAATATCTCCAGCGCTTACTCCACCACCATTATAAATATAACCATAAGTTAAAATATTAAATTCTTCCGTTTCTTGTAAAATAGGTTTAAAGGTGATTCCTGTTTGGTTACTAGGCATCAGGGAGAACATCTTGCTTTGATCTACATCCTGGCAAGAAAAAATAAATAGTGTTGTGGCCAGAAGGTATATTTTGGTAATATTTTGAATCATATAAATAAAGAATTTATCAACACAGGCTCGATTTCAGAAATTATATTTTAAAACCAAAAGCTTATGATACAATGGTCATAATTATAAAAGGTAAGTTAATTAATTCTACGGATTCACCACAATAATTGATGGGATATAAAAGAATTGGTAGACATTTAAATTAACTTATAAGAATTGTTTATAGCTTAATCAAATTAAAAAAACCTGTGATTTTTAAGTCACAGGTTTTCTCTTAAATATTATTAAATTTTAAACATTAAAAGTTTGGTCCGCCGGTATCCCACCAAAGTCTGGTTCCAATTTCGTCCGGTCCTCCCAATTTGGCAGTGGCATCCGCGACACCTGCGGCATTACCTTCACGTTCTGTATTTACAAACGGCATTCTTTTAATAGCTTCTCCATCTGGGATTACCCCCCAATCTGAATTACTACTATTTTGATAAACTGGAGGTAGCTTAGGATAGCCTGTTCTCCTGTAGTCTACCCAAGCTTCCATTTCGTTGGTGTAGGCAGCGATCCATTTTTGGGTAATAATTTTCTCCAATTTAACTTCATTGCTCGCAGCCTCATCCCATGCAACAGTAGTGGTTATCTGGTTTGTAAAATCGTTAACCGCTCCTTCTGCAACCGGATCATTATAATCTATTGGTAAACTTGTGTTATCGGCCAAGTAGGCATCTACACCACCTGCTCCCCATAATTCAAAGGAAGCCCTAACACCTGCTTCATAATTTGCCTGTGCATCTCCAGCCCCAGTCCATCCCCTTAAAGCAGCTTCGGCTTTAATAAAGAAAACTTCGTCCGCACTCATTACCTTACGTTTAGTAACCTTTGAGGGATCATTAAAGGATTCGTCGATAGTAGAAAAGCTCAGTCGGTCATCTTTGGCAACCAATTCGGCACCGTTTCGGATACCTTTATAAGGCCATTCTGGGTGATCCGCTACTAAAGACAAATCATCTACAGGATCAAAGAACGGTGCTATACGGTTGTCTTTGTAACCTATCAAAATAGATTCCATAGTTGCACTCATCCTAGTATCTCCCCACTCAAAGCATATTTGGGCTGGGTGAAATTTTTGGCCGTATAAAGAGATATTAAAATTGTCAGCATTGGTCTCTATAAGCCCTACGGGATCTGCCATAGCTTTCTCACCCTGCGCTTTAGCCAATTCAGGGGCTACTTTAGAGATACGCATAGCCAATTGTAATCTCAACGAATTAGCATATCTGGCCCATTTACTAACATCACCACCGTAACTCGCATCAAAATTATTAAGACCTACATAATCTGTATTGGCACTGAAAACAGAAATGATTCTATCAAGATCACTAAAAAATGCATTATAAAGTGTTTCTTCACTATCATAAAGTGCGCTTTCTGTGGAACCATAATTAGTATATAGAATTGGTCCATAATAGGTTGTAACCCTAGACATGGATACAATTCTAATTAAATTGGCCCACTCTACGAATACGTCATATCCATCAGCTGCGGCAATATCTATCACTTGTTTGGCTGGAGCCATAACGTTGTTATATTCCCTGGCCCAGTAACCGTTCCAGCGGATATAGTAGGTAGTGTTGTTTACACCGCCAACAAATGGGGTAGGAGTGGCCAAATGCTGCGCAAATGTAACATTGGTCAGGTTATGATCTACCTGGTTACCAAATATTTGGCTCAGCATAGAGGAATAAAAAGCCCCGACATGATTAAAATCCTGCTTTAATGATTCACCGGATATTTGATATGGATTGGTATTTGTTTCTTCAAAATCGTTGGTACACCCACTAAAGGCAATGACCAATGTAATTAGATATATTAACTTTTTCATCTTTTATAAATTAGAATGTTACTTTTAGATTAAATCCATAAGTTCCTGTTGAAGGAAGATTAAAGTTATCCAATCCCTGAGCATTTTGATTGGTACTCATTGCCAATTCTGGATCAAAAGGAGCATCTTTGTAGAGGTAGAACAAATTGTTTCCAATGAATGACAAAGATGCCGCAGATATTGGTAATCCTAATTTTGACACATCAATATTGTAACCCAAAGAAAGTTGGTTAACTCTAATATTGGTACGGTCATAAACATAGGCCTCTCCAACACCATTTCTATCACCTACGGCCCTAAACCAAGTTTCTGCATCCACGGTTGTTACAGCAGCTCCAGAGGTCTGATCTACACCGTTAACAGTAACACCTCCAGCATCCCTTGCATCAGCTGTTCTTTGGGAAACTCCGGCACCGTCCAACATGGATTCTGTTTGGCTAAATACATTACCTCCAAATTTACCATTTATTTGCATACCCAACGTAAATCTCTTATAACTAAAATTGTTGTTCCAACCTAGTGTCCAATCAGGATCCAAATTACCTACAAGCTCCGTAGTGGCTGTTCTTAATGGTTTTCCATCGTCAAATAAGATTTGACCTTGGTCATTCCTTAGGAATTTAAGTACATAAAGGTCATTGAAGGCTCCACCTTCAACCAGTTTGGATTGATAACCTTCCGAGGATCCAAGATTGATTACTTTGTCATCATCAGGTCCTATATCAACAATCTCATTGGTATTATTGGTAAAGTTAAATGCAGTAACCCATTGAAAATCCTCTGTTTGTATAGGAGTAGCGCTAAGTGTAATTTCCCAACCTTTATTGGTGATTTCCCCTGCGTTGATGAACTTAGTGGTATAGCCACCCTCAGATTCGGACTGTAACAAAGGTATTTGAATAAATTGATCTTTACTGGTAAGACTATAATAGGTAATGTCTAACCCCAATCTGTTTTGAAAAAATCTCCAATCAGCACCAAATTCCAAACTTGTAATGATTTCGGGTTTGGCATCCAAAAATGGTTTTATTGTATTCCTATTTACACCACCATTATTAGCAATAGTATTTTGTGGATTGATCCTATTAAAAGGCACTTCGTTACCTACTTGGGTATAAGAAGCCCTTAATTTACCAAAACTAACAGCTTCTGGCATAGTGAACATTTCACTAATAATACCGGTTAAACCAACAGAAGGATAAAAATAAGAGTCATTTCCCGTTAGCGCTAAGGTTGATGCCCAGTCATTTCTTCCCGAAAGATCTAAGAACAACATTTCCTTATACCCTAATTGAAGGTTGGCAAATGCACCTTGTTTAATAACCGATCCGTCATAGGTTGAACTTACCTGTACATTGGTTGGTAAGTTTTGAAAATTGAACTCATTAGGATAAAGTAAACCTATGGTACCTGTATTTACGCTTACACCATCCCCGTAAACCGTTTTCTGATAACTTGCTCCCAATACTCCGTTTAAACTAAAGTTTTCACTTAAATCGGTATTGTAGCTAAGAATAGCATCGGTATAGGCCAATTGGTCATCGTACTTTCTGTAATCCCAAGCACCTTTAGGATGCACGTTTGTGGAGTTTGATGTGGCAGCATGTTGTTGTTCAAAAGTTTTTACTGCATAATCATAGTTACCTCTAACTTGTAATTTAAGTTTTTCAGTTATATCATATTCAAGGCTCAAACTTCCAATCACCCTTTTATTCTCATCAGTTTTAGGCTCTTTGTTAATTATCCAATAAGGATTGGATTGATGGTGATCTACAACAAACCAGTTCTGTGCATACAAGTTTCTGTCATTGTCAAAAATTTCGTAATTGTTTTTGTAATCATAAAAATTTCTCTGTCTTGGAAACATATATAAACCTGTTAATGGGTTTAGGTAGTATCCAGCAGGCAATCTATTTTTTGTTTCCTCTAAAGCCATAATAACACTGGATGTAACTTTTACCTTATCATTGAACATCTTGGTAGATTGCTTGAAGGTAAAGTTATTCTTTTGGTATTTATTTTCGGGGGTTATACCGGAAGCTGTTATATTACCGTAAGAGAAATAAGCTGTAGTCTTATCATTACCACCACTTATGGTAACGGTATTATTGAAGTTATGTCCTGTTTGGAAAAATTCTTCTACATAACTGCTTTGATAGTCACCGGGAGTCGTGGACCAGCTTTCCTTGGCATTACCAATAGCGCCGTATTTAAACTGTAAATCTGGCAGCTCAAGATAGTGTTCAAAGGTATAACCCGAATTTAAGCTAACGGTAGTTTTGCCCGACTTACCTTGTTTAGTGGTTATCACAACCACCCCGTTAGCACCTTGACTACCATATAGTACAGCAGCGTTAGAACCCTTAAGGATACTGATACTCTCAATATCATCTGGATTAATAGCTGAAAGTCCGTCACCGGCATCAACTCCTCCCCACATTCCTGGTTGACTTCCTTTGTTGTTCGCCATTGGAATACCATCAATCACAAATAATGGTGAGCTATCTCCACTTAGGGATTTATTTCCCCTAAGTACGATCTTGGTAGATCCACCAGCACCAGAACTACTTTTCTTAATTTCAACACCGGCAGCTTTACCGGATATACTGTTCATGAAATTAGGATCCCTAGTCGCTGTCAACTCATCTGCCTTAACGGTCTGCTGTGCATAGGTCAGTGTTTTTTCCTCCCTTTTAATACCCAAGGCAGTAACAACAACTTCACCAAGTTGTTCCGCATCCTCTTCCATGGATACATTAACGGTATTGGATGCACCAACGGTTACAGACCGTGTTTTCATACCTATAAAAGAAAAGACAAGTACATCTCCACTAGATGCCTCAATGGAATAGTTTCCGTCAAAATCGGTCTGTGTTCCCGTAGTGGTTCCCTGTACCAGTACGTTTACACCAGGTAGGGGGGATCCGTCTGTAGCATCGGTTACCGTTCCGGTTACAGTCTTATTTTGCGCTAGCAAGGGATACGCCCCAAGAACCAGAACAAAAAATAATAGCAGTTTTTTAACCATAATAAAATTGTTAGAGTTAATAAATTAGTTGTTTGTTAAAAATTAGTTAATTGTGAAATTAAGCTAAATTTTCTATTATACAAACTAATTACACTATAATGTGTTCGAACACATGTGTTAAAACCTTAGAATAAGTAAGGTTTTTGTTAAAAATTTAGAAATATTTTAAATAAGAATTAAATGTAATAATGAAGGTTCTCAGTGGTGATTACATCTATAGGAAGAAATTCTCTTGAGGGGATATTTTTACCAAATAAAAAATGCTCGGCCAGATAGCTGATGCCTAAAAAAGCCTGTCTTTTGGGCTTTTGGTGAATTAGGAATGCTATTTTGCCTTCTTTTAAACATCTAATATTTTTTGGCAATAGATCATAACCAATTATATTATAATCCTTCTTCTTTACTATTTCTAACGCCTCAACCAATAAATGGGCCTTGGAGTTGGTAACAAACCAATTGCTAATTTGGGGGTTCATTTCTGAAAATATCCTGACCTCCTCAACAAAGCAAGCATTTTTCGTAGAATTTAAATTTTTAGAAATAACACAAGTCCGACCTTCTTTTTTTTCCTTAAAATATTCTACAAACCCATCCTCCTTTAATTGCATATGAGGTTCCTTGTTAATGTGGACAATGGCAACAGAATCGTTCTTTTTGCTTATCTTTTCCATAAGACTCGCTGCCACCCGGCCACTTTGCTTAAGGTCTTGACCAATAAATATTTGTTCTGAAAGGGTGGTGTTTATATGATTATTAAAAACCACAACTTTTATATTGTTATTAAAGCACTTCTCAAATACCTCTTGGGATTCACTTTCAAAAATTGGGGCCATTAACAATACATCTGGTGATGACTGTATAGCTTTTTCGGTTTGTAGAAGAAAGGTAGATATGTCATTGGGGTTGTACAGATATTTATGGATAACAATTCCAAAGGAACTATACCTTTTTAATGCCATATTGATTCCCTCTTCAGTTGGAAGCCAATAAGGGTCTATACTAGGGTCTGGCAGCACAACATGAATGTTATAAATTTTGTTGGTTCTCAGGTTCCTTGCTATGGGATTGGGTTTGTAATCTATTTCTTTTAGAACCTTGTCTACCTGTTCAAATGCCTTTCTGGATACTTTACCCCGTTTATGCAAAACCCTATCTACCGTGCCCTTGGATACACCCGCCAAATTAGCAATATCCTTGATTGTATATTTTCTTGTGGTCATAGATTATTGGGTTAAGAAAACAGCAATATTTAACAATGTAAAATACTAATTAGATCACAACATAATGTTAAATATATAAATAATCCCATAAATAACCCCTAAATATTAGCAGATTGTCAAATAAGAATAGATTTACCTAAATACCGGAAATTTGCAAACAGAAAATTACACCGCTGAAACATTGAAGATTCACTAGGTTAAAAACTTATTTAACATATGCTGTTTGTAGTTACTACAGGCTCTAAGGCTCTATAGGAGGATTGTTAAGTAGGCGGTCAAAACCTTCCAATATCGTAGCCAATAGTATAATAAGCGTACACCCAAAAGCATTTAACCATAGATAGGACATCCAATCGTAACTCCATCCAATTATTACAATACACTGGGTTATTAGCGCAGCAACAAATACGGCATTACCTTTTATATATTTTAAAAAGAAGGCTATTAAAAAAATACCAAGTACGTTGCCATAGAATATAGAGCCTATAATGTTGACCAATTGTATTAAATTATCAAATAAGTCCGCAACACAAGCAATAAGAATGGCAATACCACCCCAAAGCAAAGTAAATAGTTTGGAAACCTTTACATAATGGGCTTGGGTAAATTCTCCCTTTTTATGACGCTTATAGATATCCAAGGAGGTAACTGTGCCCAAGGCATTTAATTCTGAGGCCGTAGAGGACATAGCCGCAGACAAAATTACCGCAAGCAACAGACCAATTAAACCTTTGGGTAAGAAATGCAGTATAAAATGAATAAAAACGTAATCCTTATCATTGGTTTCTACGCTGTCATCGGCCATGGAAATCAATGCCTGTGCCGCTTGCCTATTGTTTTTATCCTTTTCGTTGATATTTATGATCTGTTGCTTGGCTACTTCAATAGCACCGTATTCCTTTAGGTCCAAGGCAGTGGAAAATTTATTTTGCGCCATTCGCTTCTCGGCCTCCAATAATAATTGTTCCTCTTCCAATATTTTATAATCTTCGGCATAGGAAGATTCAAGAATAGCATTGGTCGCAGACGGATTAAAGTTCAAGGGAGAGTGATTGAACTGAAAGAAAATGAAGACCATTACCCCTACCAACAAAATAAAAAATTGCATTGGTATTTTTAGCAGTCCGTTGAATATTAATCCCAGTTGACTTTCACGGACCGTTTTTCCCGAAAGATACCGCTGAACCTGACTCTGGTCAGTGCCAAAATAGGCCAGTGCAAGAAAGAGTCCCCCTGTAATCCCGCTCCAAAAAGTATACCTACTGGTAGTATTGAAACTAAAGTCAAGTATATTGAGTTTTTCACTAGCTCCGGCAATTTTTAAGGCTTTACTAAAGGTAATATCCTCTGGTAAATACCCCAGGATAAAGAAGAATGCAATAAACATTCCGGTCATAATAATAAACATTTGCTGTTTATGGGTAACACTAACTGCTTTTGTACCACCAGAAACTGTATATATGATCACCAGAATTCCTATTAAAATATTTAAGGTCTTTAAATCCCATCCCAAAACGGCAGATAGTATTATTGATGGTGCAAAAATGGTTATACCTGCGGCCAGACCACGTTGAATTAAGAAAAGTAAGGCCGCCAAGGTTCTGGTTTTTAAATCAAAGCGGTTTTCCAAGAATTCATAAGCGGTGTATACATTTAATTTATGGTAAATAGGAATGAACACAATACAGATGAAAATCATGGCTAGAGGAAGTCCAAAATAGAATTGCACAAATCCCATTCCATCATGGAAGGCCTGTCCCGGTGTGGACAGGAAAGTAATGGCACTTGCTTGGGTTGCCATTACCGACAGTCCAATGGTCCACCACTTAGCATCATGGCCACCAAGAACATAATCTTTTACGTCTTTGCTCCCTCTGGTCCTCCAAACCCCGTAGCTAACTATAAATATAAGGGTTCCTATTAGTATGATCCAATCTATGCTTGCCATATTAACTATTTGCTGTCATTATGAAATAAAAAATAATAATATAGATTACATTGAGGAGCAATACCAAGGTATATTCTTTTTTCCAAATAAATTTTTCGCACATAATCATGTTTTTTTACTTCTGATTCTCCTGTTTCATGGAAAGCATATTTGCGAATAGCCTATATGCACCTGTTACCCCTGCAGGTAATTCCCTAAAGAAACTTAAGCCTGTATATATATAATTTCCCTTGCCATAGGGGGCAACCAACAAGCTACCATGTAATGCCCGCTCACCTTCATCGTTCATAGATAGTATTGGAGTAAAATCTTTGGACCACTTATTAGGAAAGTACAGTCCACGTTCCTGTACCCAGCCTTCAAAATCCTTTGCTGTTATTTTATTGGGGTAGTTCACCAAGGGGTGCGACGGGTTTATGATGCTTACCTTCGAGGTCTCATCGGTTACTCTGTCACGTGAAACTGTCAAAGGGTAGGGGGCCAGATCTTCCATATGAAAGCCTCTTCTTCCTGCTGTATTATACTGGATAATTAAATTGCCACCATTCTTAACGTAATCCAATAAATAACGTTGTTTAAATTTTAATTCATCCACTACGTTGTAGGCCCTAATACCTACTACTATGGCATCGTATTTACTTAAGGAGCCCTGCTGTATGGTGTTGGGATCTATTGTACTGACTGTATATCCAATCTGATTTAAACTTTCAGGGATTTTGTCGCCAGCACCATTTATGTACCCAATATTCTCTCCAGATTTGGCAATATTCAACCTCACCACTTTTGCTTCCGAGGGCAGTAGAACAGACTGTTTTGGTATGTGGTCATAAGTTATCTCTACCAACTGCTTGGAAATTTCATTGTCACCTATTTTTATAATCGGTGAAATATAACTCTCATCTTCATGGGAGGGAGGGGTTAGCTTAAAATAGATAATTTGTTGATCGCCTTTTTTCTCAATTTCAAAAGGTTTTGAAGCTTTATCTACTTTCCAGCCATTTTCATATCCAAGTTGCAGACTGCCCTTTACATTGTCTTTTAATGCCTTAACAGTAACCGGAATTAATTTAGGCTCTGGGGATGAAAATATTATCACCTTATCCTTTAAACTTGCAGTTGCTTCTGGAAGAATTTCAAAAGGTTGATAGCGTTCCCCTTTATCAGGTTTGGAATAGCGGTATACAACGGGTTTTTTAATTTTCACGGGAATACCATTAAACTCCATGAGAAAAGTAACCTCAAAGGCATGGGGAGTCTCTGGTTTGCCAATCAACTGTTGGTCCTCTACCTGGTACATCCCTATACTTCCTTTTTTATTTAGCCAATAAGGACTGGTATAGCCCGTATTCACAGGAATTGGTAACTTTAGCTTAAGGAGTTCTTTTTTGTTTTCTTCCAGAACAATAGGCAGACCTTCCTTTACATCCTGTGCAATTGTGATATTTTTAAGCTCTATTATAGCAGAACTTCTGTTAAGAGCTTCTATATTTATTGTTACCGTTCCACCAGGATACATGTTGGAATCGGAAGCAGTGGCCTCTAGATATAGACCACAGACCGACTGAATGATATCTTTTAATTCCTTTAATTTGATGGATTTCCAGTGACTGTCCTTTAGCTTCATTAAGGCCTTGTAGGCCTCCAACAGTTGTGGTAGGTGCATGGAAGGGTCAGTAAAATTGAAATTATCTTCAATATCCACCAATATTTCCCCAATGCTCTCACCTCCTTCAATACGGGACCAGGTGGTATTTATACCATCAAAAACGTTCGTTTTGTCCTCTGGCATTTCACCTTTTAAAAGCTCTATGTACTCCTGCTCACTTCCTCGTGTGGTTAGCCTACCAAAACCTTGGCAAAGGTGTTGGCTACTGGCCATTGAGGCTATTTCATTATTGGATAGACCTCGTAAGGGATAATATACACCAACGTCCAATCCCATTAAGTTGGACTTATCGGCTTTAAGGAATTTCTCCTCACTGCCGTAAAACCACCATGAGGTATTAAAAAACAATCTTTTTGGTTGCCAAACCTCCGTACTGTTTAATTGCTCCGGATATATTTTGGGGTTATTGGCCAAATCAAAGGCCTCGTAACTTAACATTGCCGAAGAGGTGTGGTGACCATGGGTAGTACCAGGGGTTCTATGATCAAACCTATTAATAATGATATCTGGCTTCAAATTGCGGATAATCCATATTACATCACTAAGCACTTCCTCCTTGTTCCAAATCTTAAGGGTTTCATTAGGATGCTTGGAATAGCCAAAGTCATTGGCCCTGGAGAAATATTGTTCCCCACCGTCCATTCGCCTTGCAGCTAGCAGTTCTTGAGTTCGCAGCACCCCCAAAAGCTCCCTTAACTCCGGACCAATTAAATTTTGGCCACCATCGCCACGGGTTAAGGATAAATAGGCTGTTTTGGCCTTCACTTCATTGGAAAGATAAGAAATAAGCCTTGTGTTTTCATCATCGGGATGTGCCGCTATATATAGGGCCGTACCCAAAAAATTTAGTTTTTGAATGGAATGATAAATATCCGAAGAAGAGTTTTTCTTGGGTGCCTGGGAAAAAATAAGGTTACAGGACAGCAGTATTCCTGTGAAGAATACCCAAAGAAGGCGCATATAATTTTGTTTTAGTTGGTTCTCAAAGATAAAAATATATCAACCCGAACAGTAATTTTTACAACTACTTTAACAACTTAAAGGGCATCGGAGTTATCATGTGGATTTTCAAAGGTTTGTGCCAAAGCAACCGCCTTCTGTAACATCATATTATTGGGGTAGGTAAAAAGTTCTCCGTTCTTCCTTCTTAGGTGGATATGAAAGGCCCTGATATCCTCTATAAGGTACACTTCATTGGGCAACTCCATCTCCTTGTCCATAATTCTAATTTTATCACCAATTTTAAATGGAAAGGAAAAAAATAAAATAACTCCGGCGGTTATATTACTAAGAATGGACCATTGGGCAAACAGCGCAACCCCAATAACCGCAAAAATAGAGGAGAATACCAGACCAATATCCTTTATATCTACCCCCCATATTAATATTAATGCTACTACTGCGAAGGCAAAAAGGCCTATAGCGGAGTACTTAATTATAAGTCGGGTACGAACCTCATTAATATCGCTTATTTTTCCTACCTTCTTTATGGCTTTGGTACCTATGAATTTTAAAATCATAAATACTAGCAAACAAATTGCCGTTCCCCAAAGCTCCTCCTTAAATTCCAAAAGAAATATATCCATATATCTATAATCCTAAACTGTCCCGCAAAAACACATCACTGTTACTATTTTCCTTCCAATAGGCCCGTTTTAATGTCTTTATTTTATTTGCCCGTGTGGTAAGCATTTGCGAATTGGCGCCCGATCCACTGGGGTAACTTTCGGTCCAGTTATCAATTTCGTAAGGAAAAGAACTATTAAAATTAATAGATAAAGTCCTTTTTAATTCGGGATATGTTATGGAGTAGGTGCTAAGTTTATCTTTAGTGTCCAACTTGGCCTCCGCTGCATACGCTTTTAAATCCTTGTGGGAAAGCCGTATATATTCCAAGGAAGGTATCATTGAAATCGCTCCAACAGGTAGGTTGTTGGGGTTAATTCTAATTTTGTTCCAAATTTCATTTTCCAAATACGCCTTATCCAGTTTAAAAAATCTATCCCCTTCACTTTCAAAGTAGGAAAATGAATTTATTTCAAACTGCTTCCTGTTGTTCAATTGGGTGAATACTTGGCCACACCATTCCTGTACGGAAGTAGACAGCTTAATAGCATGTTGCTGGTCCGAAACCGGATAAAAACTACTGTTCATTATAGCATATGGGTATATTCCCGTTAGGAACTTTTTAGTGCTATTCAGCTTTAGAACGGAGACATTGCTTGGGTGCGACTCATCTGCCTTTACCTGCTTATTGGCCAAAAAGGGTTCGGTAACATAAATCAATACCGCTTGTCCATCACGTATTTCCCCATAACGGGCCTGTTCTAAAGTATAGGAGGTGATCTCTGCCTTCCCGGCATACCAGTATTCCTTAAACTCTGGCGATAACGGTTTATTGGAGGTTTTATTGGGATAGACCTCCATATCATTGGCCACTAAAGATGTGTTCTCGGTATTTTCCTTGCCCTGCCTACAAGAAACGATGAATAGTAGAAAAAATAAAAGATAAAGGGCATTATATGATTTAAATTGTCCCATGGGAAATGATTTTAGATAAAATTATTCAAAATAAGCTAATCAACCATATCCATTAACGTTTTGTATACCAATTGGGTGGGCAATCCCACAACATTAGTGTATGATCCTTGTATTTCTGTTATCCCAATTAAACCTATCCAATCCTGAATACCATAGCCACCTGCCTTGTCATATGGATTGTAATTTTTAATATAATACCATATTTCGTCATCGCTAAGATCCTTATAGGTAACCTTTGTACTATGATGTACAATTTTTTGTTTGCCCAAGGCCGTAAAACAAACCGAGGTAATCACCTCATGCTCATCGTTGGAAAGGGTATGCAACATGCTAAAGGCCTCATTTTCATCCGCTGGTTTTGCCAGGGATTCATTGTTATGCCAAACTACTGTATCTGAAGTGACCAAAATCTCCTTTTTCTCTAAAGGATACATATAGGCATCGGCTTTTAATTTGGCAAGGTAGTCCGATATTTGGGATGCCCGTAGGGTATCCGGATACACTTCATCAAGCTGTATGGGACGTATGGTACAATCCATACCCATTTCCTTGAAAAACTGTTTTCTTCTAGGTGATGCCGAAGCTAGGATTATCTTATATTCCTTCAATTTCTGTAACAGCATGGCACTAATCGTTCTTGGCGCTAAAGTTGTCGGCCCAATGCCCCCTAACTTTCAATACTTGTTCTATAACATCCCTAACACAGCCGTCTCCACCCTTTTTATGGGAAATATATTTACACACATTCTTCACCTCTGGCACAGCGTTTTGTGGACAACTAGGGATTCCCACCAGTTTCATAGGGGGAATGTCAGGGATATCATCGCCCATGTACAGTACATTTTTAGGGTCAATATTATAGACATCCATATACTCGTCAAATGGGTCAATTTTATGGTGGGCGCCCATATGTATATCGGTCACCCCCAAGCCCCGTAAACGAAGTCGGACCCCCTCATTGGTGCCTCCAGAAATAATACAAACGTTATAGCCTTGTTTAATTGCCACTTTAATGGCGTAGCCGTCCTTAACATTCATGGTCCTCAACATTTCCCCTTCGGTGGTAACCACTACAGTGCCATCGGTCAAAACCCCATCCACATCAAAAACAAAGGTAGAAATATTGTGCAACTGCTCTTTATAACTTTTATCCATATTTTTCACTGATCGATTTGCTTAACAAGCTGTAAATATCCTTATAATTTTTGTCTTTTAATTGCTTTAAATGTATTTCCATTGTTTTGGTATCTTTTCTTTTGGCCGGACCGGTCTGTGCCTCAGAGGGCAATAAATAATCCAACTTATTGACAGTTTCCTTAATTAGAGGAGTTAAAATGGAAAAAGGAATATTGTTTTCCGAACAGATTTCATGGCCTATTTGAAACAAATGATTGGTGAAATTGTTGACATATACAGCTGCCAAGTGAATGGTTTTCCTTTGTTCCGATGAAATTACCTGAACTTCCTGAGATAGGTATTTCCCCAATTGGTTGAGTAATAGCAGGTCTTTATCGTTTTGAGCCTCTATGCATATTGGCACAGTTTTAAAATCAATATCCTTCTCCGCGCTAAAGCTTTGCAAAGGATAAAATACACCCTTTCTTTCCAAATCGCCCATGGCCGTTATGGAAACACCACCCGAAGTATGGACTACCAAACCTTTTTTGTTTTTTAAAAGGTGTGATACTTCCGGGATGGCATTGTCACTTACAGCCATAAGGTATAGGTCAGCTTCCACAATTTTTGTAAAATCAACGCTAACCGGTACTATTTCCGAAAAATGTAAAAGTTTCGTTGCCGTCCGCCCTATAACTTGGACCACTTCTATTTCCTTAATTCCAACAAAAGCACGGAACAAATGTTTGGCTACATTGCCCGTACCCACAATTACAATAGATATCATATTCAAATGTAAATATTAAATAAAATTTTCAAGGCTATGGTACAGATGTTTTTTAATAAAGGATATGTTATAGCTTTTATCACGAGACTAAGTTCATCTTCAAATAGAATTCATAACAGACTCTAAAACCTAATTATTTCATAAACATATTCTCCTTATAAAAAAAAATGTAACCAATGTACATAAAAGATCATCCAAATGGGGTATTGAATATTTAGGGGACAATTTATTACTAATTGATAAAAAAAATATGGATTTAACTTCTCAATTAACAAAAGATTTAATCTTTAAACACTTTTAAAGATGTATTTTTGCCTGCTTAAAACAAACCTTTCTTGCCAAAATGATTGAACTCTTTAAAAAGATTTTCTTTTCTACCCGTCTAACCGCTGTTTTATTTGTTGTTTTTGCTACTGCCATGGCTTTTGGAACCTTTATTGAAAGTTGGTACAGTACCGAAACAGCAAGGATTTGGATTTATAATGCCACTTGGTTTGAAGCTATCATGCTCTTTTTTGTGATCAATTTTATAGGGAATATTTCTAGGTATAAACTTTTGAGAAAGGAAAAATGGGCCGTATTGTTATTACATCTGTCCTGGGTATTGATTATCGTTGGTGCATTTGTTACAAGATACATCAGTTTTGAAGGCATGATGCCCATAAGGGAAGGAAATACAGAGAATATTTTTTATTCGGACAAAACATTCCTTACGGTTTATGTGGATGGTGAAATAAACAATGAGCCCAAACGTAAAATTTTGGAGGATGATATTCTGGTTACACCGGAGGCCATGAAATCCAATCTGCCATGGAACTCGGATTTTAATGGACAGCCCTTTACCATCTCCTATGTAGGCTTTATAGAGGGGGCCAAGGAGGGATTAATTGAAGATCCCAACGGAAAAACATACTTAAAAATAGTAGAGGCAGGTGACGGACAACGTCATGACCATTATTTGGAGAGTGGGGAAGTGACCAGTATACACAATGTACTGTTCTCCCTAAACAATATAACTGAGGGCGCTATTAATATAGTGGAATCAGATGGCACCTATCAAATTAAATCGCCCTTCGACGGTCAATTTATGAGAATGGCCGATCAGTTCCAGGGAGAACTGGTCAAAGATAGCCTTCAGCCATTACAATTAAGATCGTTATACACCATGGCAGGTATGCAATTTGTAATACCGGAACCGGTTGTTAAGGGGTCGTATGGTGTAGTGGCCATTCCTGAAAACGAGAAGACAGAAAATGATCAGGATGCCCTTATCGTAGATGTTAGCAGTAATGGTGAAACAGTGAGAAAGAAGTTGTTGGGAGCAAAGGGGTTAGCTAACTTTTCTGGTGAATTTCAGGTTGGGGGATTGGATTTTAATCTTTGTTACGGTTCAAAGGTTTACACCTTGCCTTTTGGTATTAAATTAAACGATTTTATAGCAGAGAAATATCCTGGCACCGAAAATAGCTACGCTTCTTTTATGAGTAAGGTTACGGTAGAGGATGACCGTTCATTTGATTACGATATATACATGAATCACGTGCTGGACCATAAGGGGTACCGTTTTTTTCAGGCCAGTTTTCACCCAGATGAAAAAGGGACCGTTTTGTCTGTAAATCACGATTTCTGGGGCACATGGATTACCTATATTGGGTATTTCTTATTATATGCGGGACTCATGGGAATTATGTTTTTTGGTAAGACACGTTTTAGGGACTTGGGCGCGGCCCTGGATAAATTGCAAAAGAAAAGGGAAAAATTGACCGTATTATTTTTGCTGGTTTCCAGTTTAAGCCTAATGGCACAGGAAAATACAGAAAATAACGACCATGCCCATAGTAATATGCCTACACAAGAACAGATAGATTCTTTGTTGCACGCTATTACCCCATCCAAGGAACATGCCGCCAAATTTGCCAAGTTGGTGATACAGGATGAAGGGGGGAGGATGAAGCCTATTAATACCTTTTCATCGGAATTATTACGAAAATTAAGCCTTAAGGATAAATTTTCAGATTTCAATTCGGACCAGGTATTCCTGTCCATGATGTTAAACCCTGCCGCATGGTACAATGCCGAGTTTATTGCTTTAGTAAAAAATTCCCAAAACGATAGCCTTAGAAAGATCATAGGAATAGAAAAGGGTAAAAAATATGTAAAGGCAACTGACTTTTTCGATGAAAAAGGGCAATACAAATTGACTCCATATCTCAAAGAAGCTTATGCCGCCAGTACCCCCAATCAGTTTCAAAAAGATTTTAAAGGGGTAGATTTAAGGTTGGTGCTGCTAAACAAGGCTCTGAGTGGTGAAATAGTGAAGATATTCCCACTGTTGAACGACGAAAACAACAAATGGATCTCTGCCATAGAATACAGGGGCGGACAATATCAGATCTCCGATTCCCTTTATGCCAACTTTGTTAAAAATGCGGTTCCCTTTTACTTAATGAGTTTAGAGAAAGCTGTGAAAAGTGGAGACTATTCCGAGGCCGATAAATTACTGGCAGCTTTTAAAAAGAACCAAGAAAATCATGGAAGTGAGGTACTGCCTTCTGAGAATAAAATAGAAGCAGAAATATTTTACAACAAAGCAGATATTTTTAACCGACTTTATAAATACTACGGTGTTGTGGGCCTATTGATGTTTGTCCTCTTGGTCTTCCAGATCTTAAAGGATAGAAAGGCATTAAGAATCACTATAGGCGCCTTAAAGGTCTTGGTCTATATCTTTTTTGCATTGCATACGGCCGGATTGCTCCTTAGATGGTATATTTCCGGGCATGCCCCGTGGAGTGACGCCTATGAGAGCATTTTGTTCGTGGGTTGGGCCACTTTGGGAATGGGACTATTGTTCAGTAAAAGAAGTAATTTAACGGTAGCGGCAGCAACCTTTGTTACCTGTATGCTACTTACCATAGCCCATTTAAATTGGGTAGACCCCTCTATTGCTAATTTGGTACCAGTATTGGACAGCTATTGGCTAATGATCCATACCGCTGTTATTGTTGGTAGTTATGGTCCTCTTACAGTAGGAATGATCCTAGGAGTAGTAAGCCTGCTGTTGATTATTTTGACCAATGGGAAGAACAAGGAAAAAATGGACCACAATATTAAGGAACTTACTATTATTAATGAGCTGTCCTTGACTGTAGGTTTGGTAATGCTCACCATTGGTAATTTCTTGGGAGGTCAGTGGGCAAATGAAAGCTGGGGACGATATTGGGGCTGGGATCCTAAGGAGACTTGGGCATTGGTATCCATAATGGTTTACGCCTTTGTTGTGCATATGCGATTGATTCCTGGGTTACGCGGAAAGTGGATATTTAACTTTGCCAGTATTATAGCTTTTGCCAGTATTATGATGACCTACTTTGGTGTAAACTTCTATCTGGTGGGGCTACATAGTTATGCCAGTGGGGCTCAGGTTATTACACCTACCTTTATTTATTATACAGTGTTTGGCGTACTTGTACTGGGAGTGGTTAGTTATTGGCGATACAAGAAATTTTACATAAAATAAACTATAATGCTGTTGTACAGGGTGTTTGCAATTAAATAAGGCCCTACATTGGCCCGGGAGTCAGTTATCCATATAAACCATGGTAAAATGCACGGCCAAAGAAATATGGAAAGAGTCTATTTTTGTAACTTTATGGATATTTTTAAGTGACACTATAAAACCATAGGATGAAACAGCAGAAGAAAGGCCTTAATACCACTTGTACACATACAGGGCAATTAGAGGATAAAGAATTTAAAGGTGCAGTTTCCCCATTATATATGGGTACGGCATATGCTTTTGAAGATATAGACGTAAAACGCTACCCCAGATACTTTAATACACCCAACCAGGTAGGCTTGGCAAAAAAAATTGCCGCTTTGGAACATGCCGAAGCAGGTTTGATATTTGGTAGTGGTATGGCCGCTATCAGTACGGCCCTTTTGGCTTTTCTAAAGGCGGGCGACCATATTGTTCTACAGAAAATACTTTATGGCGGTACCTATAATTTGGTAGTGGAAGAATTTGAAAAATATGGGATTAGTTATTCTTTTACCAATGGATTCCAAGCCAAGGATTTTGAAGAAAAGATCCAGGAAAATACCAAGGTCATATATATTGAGACCCCTTCCAATCCCTTATTGAACATTACAGATATACAGGCTGTGGCAGCCGTGGCAAAAAAGCATGGGATCATTTCCATGATAGATAATACTTTTGCGAGTCCAGTAAATCAAAATCCCATTGATGATGGTGTAGATGTGGTTATCCATAGCGCCACAAAATATTTAGGGGGACACTCTGACATTTGTGCTGGAGCAGTTGCTACTACTGAGAAAAACATAGAGCGTATTTTTCATTTAGCCAAAAATCTTGGAGGCAGCTTAAGTGATTATACCGTTTGGCTACTGGAGAGGAGTATAAAAACCTTAGGCGTTAGGGTAAGGGCGCAAAATGAAAATGCACAGCAAATGGCGGAGTATTTATACGAACATGAGGATATTTCTGCCGTCTATTATCCGGGACTGCCCACACACCCTGATCATGAAATTGCCAAGAGACAAATGAAAGGTTATGGAGGGATGTTGTCCTTTGAATTAAATTCGGATTTGGATGCTTCAACCTTCCAGAAATCCTTACAATTAATTAGACCGGCCATGAGTTTGGCTGGAGTAGAAAGCACAGTGCTGTCGCCAGCATTGACCTCACATGCACTATTAGGACCTGAAGAACGCTCAAGACAGGGTATTTCAGATGGTTTAATTCGCTTTTCAGTAGGAATAGAAGAGGTAGAAGATCTCATATTTGATATAGAGCAGGCCTTGGCAAAAGTTAAACTGCTAATGAAACAAACAGTATAATTATAACATTACTAAGTGGGTAATCTTTGTTTTTGTGTAAATTGTTCCAGAATAAAAAAAGAAAAACCTTATTTTGATATTTTCCTGTTGACTACAATTGGGTTGGCAGTAATAGACTAGAAAATCAATAAATGAAATTAGATATTTTAGTGTTCGGGGCACATCCGGACGATGCTGAGCTAGGGGCCGGCGCAACCATAGCCAAAGAAGTGGCCAATGGTAAAAAGGTAGGTATTGTAGATCTGACGAGAGGAGAATTGGGTACCCGGGGAACCGCGGAAATTAGGGATAAAGAAGCAGCTAAAGCAGCCGAGATTTTAGGTGTTGCCATAAGGGAGAATTTGGAATTTGCAGATGGCTTTTTTACTAATGATAGGGAGCATCAATTAGAGGTCATAAAGATGATCCGCAAATACAGACCCGATACGGTTCTGTGCAATGCCATAGATGATAGACATATAGATCATTCAAAAGGAAGTAAACTGGTAAGTGATGCTTGTTTTTTAAGTGGGCTTATTAAAATAGATACCAAATTTTCTGGTGAGGATGCTTGGCAGGAAGCATGGAGACCAAAATTGGTACACCATTATATACAATGGAAAAATTTGGAACCTGATTTTGTTGTAGACGTCTCAGAATATATAGAAATTAAGGATAAGGCCATAAAAGCATACGCCTCACAATTTTATGACCCAAACAGCGATGAGCCCGAAACGCCTATCAGTAGTAAAAATTTTACAGATAGTGTTATTTACAGAGCAAGGGATTTGGGGAGAATGGTAGGAGTGGCCTATGGCGAAGGCTTTACTACCGAAAGATTTATAGCCGTTAAAAACTTGGATAGTCTAATTTAGGCCGATTTTTGTAATTGTTTTTTTCCTTTGGGAACAGTGAAATAGAAGGTGGTACCTTTGTGCATTTCGCTCTCTACCCATAAGCTGCCTCCATTTTTGGTCACCATCTCTTGACATAGGGAAAGCCCTAGACCCGTACCTTTTTCATTATTGGTACCGTAAGTAAATTTTAAGGCGTTGCTAAGAAGATTGCGGACCACAATATCCATTTGGTTTTCATCGGACCAAACTATAGCCTTATCAACAATTAAATTATCTATAGTGATTAACTTGGAACAGGCAATTTCACTCAGCAGGTTCATATTACTTTCTACCAGTAGATTCAGATCAATGTTAGAGGGGTTGGTAGTAGCCTCCTCCATTTGTGACTGTCCCCAAGTTAGCAGATTATTTAAGGTAAAGGATATACTGTTTACATCATTCTTTAATTTAGGAATAAATTCCCTAAACTCGGAACTTTTGATATCACCACTGTTCAATAGTTTTAATAAGCCCTCCAAGGCCCCTATAGGTCCTCGTAGATCATGTGCTATGATGGAAAATAATTTATTCTTGGTGTTGTTGGACTCTTGTAATTCTATTTCCCTCAATTCCAGATCTTGTTTTTGCTCTTGCAGTTCCTTGTTTAATTTTTTCTGAATTTTTTGACCCTGGTGGATAATGTATGCAATGACGGCCATAATAAATAAAGAAAAAACGGCGATGTAGATATAGTTTCGTTGTTTCGCCAAGGCCTTTTCATTTTCTAATACCAAAGCGTCATGCCTATTTTTGTGATTTATTTCTGTTTTCAGCATGGTTAAACTCATCTTGTTCCCATCCCTGGACAAGGTATCAGAAATCTTTTGATAAATCTCATGGTATTTTAAGGCATCCGTGTAATTCTCTTCATTTTTATATATCTTATATAAGGTGTTTGAGCATTTTTTTAATCCTTCCATAGATTGTATGGAGGTTGATATCTCAAAAGCCATAAAAGCAAAATCATGGGCAAGACTATCTTTTTTTAGGGCAAAATTGGCTTCTGCCATGCCATTGTACAAATCAATGATACCGCGGTCATCCTGTAGGTTCTCGTGCAGAGCATTGCTCTTATTGTACCAATACAATGCCCTGGTGTATTGTTTTTGCAAAAGGTACACTTTACCTTTTACTTCATATGCAAAGGCAAGCCAATCCAATATCTTGTTTTGTTCAAATATTTTTATACTTCGGTTTAACTTGAACAGGGCATTTTGAAAATCCCCAGTTTCGGCATGAATACTGGCCACGTTGCTCATTGTTTCTGCAGAATTTACATCATCTGCTATATTGGCATTTAATTTTTCAACCTTGCTATAAAAATAAAGGGCCTGATCATAATCTTTTTGAGTGGCATATAAAGAAGCAATATTCTCATAGAGAATAGACTCCATGGTTTTGTTATTTAATTTTTGTGCCAGTTTTATATTTTCCAAATATCCCATTAGGGCTCTAGAATAATCCCCATTATAAACATGTTCGTTAGATAAATCGTTTGATATGCGCAATACTAAATTTGGATAGTTATCCTTATGGGGAAGGTTTAAGGCATTTTCATAGTTTTCAATTGCGGTTTTGTGCTGTCCTTTGTCCGAATAATAACACCCCAAGCTCTTTAGGGATTCCATTTCTCCTTTAATAAAACCTAAGTTCTTGCTTAATTTATGTGCCTCGGTAGCTAAGAACAAAAGACTATCGGGATTAGTAAATCTGAGTTTTATGCTTAGATCGTTCAATAAGCCTATATAGGTGGTATCTTTTTGAAAATCCTTTTTTTGCCCTTTTAAAACTTCTATTTTATTCCTCAGCTTGGTCGTCGACGGCTCTTGTGCCCAATTAAGACCACAAAAAAATAGAAAGCTTATGAACCAAGCTAGTTGGTTTGAGGTCCTCCCAATCGTAATTTTCAGTTTTTTGAAAAACATTTATCCTAAAATTAATAGTTGATAAAAATATTCTTCAAATGAGGAAATAGCTAATTTTTGTTGTGAAAGTATCGTTTTTTGTGTGTTTGGTCTTACAAATCATGTCTTTCGTCGATGTTTCATAAGTGTCAAAGTATCGTAAACAGCTCATTATCTGAGTGAATTTATAAAATAATAAAATAAGCTTAAATTTATTTTGTGCGATAGAACTAAAAAAATTATCTTTGCCACCGCTTACAAATGGTGGTTGTAGCTCAGCTGGTTAGAGCGCTGGATTGTGGTTCCAGAGGTCGCCGGTTCGAACCCGGTCTTCCACCCAAAAATGATACCCTGTCAGAAATGATGGGGTTTTTTTGTGCTGTAAAATTAGAAAAGAATAAATAGGAGTGGGATTTATCCCAAAAGTTGTGTTTAGATTACCTAAATAGAATATACTACCCTAATTTTCATGTTTTGTTCATTTTTGCAGCGCCCCAATACACTACATTGGCTGCGCCTAATCTCGATTTGGCAACAAATCTTCGATTTCATGAATACCTATAAAAGTCAATAAGTCAGCCCATGAATAAAAATCGAACCTAGGCCGATAACTAAGGAACGATATACCTTAATTTTGAGATGCCAGCCATAGCCAGGAACACCTTGTTTACAGAATTGCCGACCAATGCGGAAACCACTTGATTTAGGACATAATTAAAGATAGGTCGTTTCATTGTTCCGTCAATTTAACAGTGGCGAGAATATTCAACACCCATTAACAGTGACTCAATGTCTATCCTTTGGTCTAACTTCTTCCGTAGTGGAGATAACTTGGCCGTAAAGAATTATTAAAGCCTTGGAAATAAGTTAGGCCGTGGCATCGGTCCATATAGCGGAGAAGGGTCTTTTCTTTTATTTAGCTCATTGCTGGCTATTTTCTTAAATATTATGAATTCGTGAAACTGCAGTTTCGTATTATTTATTGCTTGTCTATTTTAGATAAAGTATTCATGAACCGTTTATGACGGTTTCTTCGGACAAGCAAAGAAATCGAAGATTCAAGAAAACTTATAAAAAAAGTAGAGGCCACTTGAGTAAGATGAAAGGATAATTTCTACCTAAGTTAAACTTGATCTTTGATAAAAAAGCTAACCAACAATCTAAAAACAAAACAATTAGTTATTTCCCATTTATGTCTTATCTCAACTAATATAATTCCATATATTCTTATACTTCACCAGTTGGGTAAGGGCATGCAAAATAATTGGATGCTTTTGTAGGCCAATATCTTCTTTTAATATCCTTTGGGCATGGTATCTGGCGGTTTTTAAAATATCGTTATCTTTAATAATGTCGGCAATCTTTAAATTTAATACCCCACTTTGCTGGGTCCCCATGAGATCACCTGGCCCCCTTAGTTTTAGATCTACCTCGGCAATTTTAAAACCATCGTTGGTGCTAACCATGGTTTCCAGTCTTGTTTTGGAATCGCTGGAAAGTTTATGCCCGGTCATTAATATGCAAAAACTTTGCTCGGCGCCACGCCCAACCCTTCCACGTAGCTGATGCAATTGTGACAATCCAAATCGCTCCGCACTCTCAATGATCATGACCGACGCATTGGGTACATTTACCCCAACCTCTATTACCGTTGTAGCTACCATTATCTGTGTTTTCCCTTTGGCAAAACGGGCCATTTCATAATCTTTGTCCGCAGGTTTCATCTTTCCGTGAACAATGGAAATTTGATAATCGGGCAATGGAAAATCCCGGGCCACACTTTCATAGCCATCCATTAAATCCTTGTAATCCAAAGCCTCAGATTCTTGGATTAATGGATACACTATATAAATCTGGCGGCCTTTCCTTATCTCATCCCTGATAAATTGAAAAACCTTTAACCTATTGGAATCATACCTATGTACCGTTTTAATGGGTTTTCTCCCAGGAGGGAGCTCATCTATAGTGGAAATATCCAGGTCCCCGTAAAGGCTCATGGCCAAGGTCCTGGGTATTGGGGTGGCCGTCATCACCAAAATATGGGGAGGTATGTTGTTTTTGTGCCACAACTTGGCACGCTGGGCCACTCCAAAGCGATGTTGTTCATCTACAATGGCCAAGCCCAAATTTTTATAGCTTACCTTATCCTCCAATAGGGCGTGGGTACCGATCAATATGTTGAGTTTCCCATTTTCCAGTTCCTCATGGATTATTTTACGCTGCGATTTTTTTGTGGACCCCGTAAGTAAGGAAATATTTATATCAAGGTCCTTGACCAGCTCCTGTATACCATTGTAATGCTGATTGGCCAAAATTTCGGTAGGGGCCATTAGACATGCTTGGTAGTTATTATCTATGGCCAATAACATCGTCATCAGGGCCACAATGGTTTTCCCAGAGCCCACATCTCCCTGTAGCAATCTGTTCATTTGGGCATTGCTGCCCAGATCGGCCCTAATTTCCTTTACAACCCTTTTTTGGGCATTAGTAAGTTCAAACGGCAAATGATGGTCATAAAACTCTTTAAATAGCGTACCTACATGATTAAAATTGTAACCTTTTATCTTTTTTTTATGCAGCAGGTTTTTTGCAATTAGTTGCAACTGAATATAAAACAGTTCTTCAAACTTGAGTCGATACTGAGCCTTGGCCAATAGTTCCTGGTTCTTAGGAAAGTGTATATTAAATATAGCCTCACTCTTTGAGATAAGGTTTAATTCTTTTACCAATTCCGGAGATAGGGTTTCTTTAAATCTTCCACTGGTCTCCAAAAACAACTGTTGTATCAATTTTCCGGTAACCCTATTGGTAATACCCTTATTGCTCAGTTTTTCGGTGGAGGGATAAACGGGTTGCATTCCAATCTTTATCCCTTTTTCATGATCCTTCAACAACTCCATTTCCGGGTGCGGCATGGAAAAGGAACCGTTAAACCAATTTACCTTTCCAAATATAACATACGGAACATTCAATTTCAGATTCTCACGAATCCATTTTTGACCGCGGAACCACACCAATTCCATTTCACCGCTATCATCAATAAACTTAGCAACCAAACGCTTGCCCCTCTTTTGTTCAACCGTTTTAATATTCACTATTTTTCCAATAGCCTGAACTTCTGAATTGGTTCGTTGCAGTTGGTTTATTTTGTAGTATTTGGTTTTATCAATATACCTATTGGGAAATAGATTTATTAAATCCTGATATGTGTAAATACCAAGTTCTGACTGTAAGGTCTCTGCACGATTTGGACCAACACCTTTTAGATAGGCTATAGGCGTTTGAAGTACATTGGTATTCATGGGTATACTCTAAAATGTTGTTTTTTTTGAAATTATCCCTACCCCTTTATGACCTGGGCAACACCCATGGGTTATATGATATTTAATATTATTTGACTAAAATAGGGCTTCCTAGATACAACTGCAATAATCTAAAATGCTAAATTTGAAAAAGATTGATTGTAGTGAGAGAGTTAGCTCACAAATTTTAAATTTGACATTCATATGAATACCAATTCCAATAATTTTTTAAATCGGGAAACTTCAATAGGTAAAGACGTATCTAGATTTTAAGCATGAAATATTTATATAGCCTTTTATTATGGACTTGTTGTTTACTCCTAAATGCACAACATCAAGATAAGTTGGATTTTCTTAATGCTAAGGTAGACATCGCCATAGATGCCCATAAAAAAACAATAGAAGGTAGCGTTGCTTACAAATTTGAAGTTTTACAAAAGGTGGATACCTTTTTTTTGGATGCCCAAAACCTAGAATTCCAGGCGGTTTTGCTGAATAATATAAAAGTGAATTATCATAATGATGGTAAACACATTATTATCCATAAATCGGTTAGGAAAAATAAGAAGTATATCCTTAAAATAAAATACAAAGCTGCACCCAAACAAACGGTATACTTTATAGGTTGGGATTCCAGCGAGACCTATGTTGGTCCAAACCATACAACAATAGGAGAGGAGCATCCCAATGTAAACTCTCAGATATGGACCCAAGGACAGGGAAAATACACCAGTCATTGGCTTCCTAGTTTTGACGATATGAGGGAAAAGGTAGAGTTTGATATGGATGTCACCTTCAATAAGGCCTATGAGGTGATTGCCAATGGTAAACTCACCGGTATCAAGGAAATGAATGGGTTAAAAAAATGGTCCTTTGATATGGATAAGCCCATGAGTAGCTATTTATTGGCCTTTGCCATTGGAAAATACAAAGAAAAACGGATAAAATCTGACAAAGGTATACCTATTGGTCTATACTATTACCCAGGCGACAGTATGCTTGTAGAACCCACCTACCGGTATACCAAAGAAATTTTCGATTTTTTGGAACAAGAAATCGGTGTTCCCTATCCCTGGCAACAATACAATCAAATACCGGTTAGGGATTTTTTATATGCGGGGATGGAAAATACGGGAACCACCATTTTCTCCGACCGATATGTTATAGATTCAACAGCCTTTAAGGACAGGAACTACGTAATGGTCAATGCTCATGAAATGGCCCACCAATGGTTTGGAAACCTGGTTACAGAGGTAGATGGCTCCAGTCATTGGTTGCATGAGGGGTTTGCCACCTATTATGCCCTACTGGCACAAAAAGAAGTTTTTGGCAAAACATATTACTATTGGAGATTATATGAAACGGCCTTGCAGCTCCAAAAGGTATCCCGTGAAAATAGGGGAGAGGCCCTCACCAATCCAAAATCTAGCAGCCTTACCTTTTATGAAAAAGGGGCTTGGGCATTACATAGCCTACGGGAATTACTGGGAGAGCGCAATTTTAGGCAAGGGATCCAAGAATATCTTAATGAATATAAATATAAAAATGCCAGTATTGATGATTTTCTTTTAGTAATGGAAAGGGTAAGTCAGCTAGATCTTTCAGATTTTAAGATACAATGGTTGCAGAGTTCCGATTTTCCTTTTGCTGAGGCTAAAAGAAGTCTGGCCAGTGCATGTGAAGATTTAAATATTTTTTTTAGACTGCAAAAAGAATTGACCACTAGTAGCGAGGATAACCAAACCATTATAAAACGTTATTGGAACAAAGATGTTTCCGATCAATTTAAAGTCCAGGTTATCACCAATTACTCTAAATCATTATCGGAGAAGTTTTTAGGAGAGGAGCTAAAAAATGGGAATGTTATGGTAAGACAGGCAATTGCAGTGTCTTTAAAACAATTGCCCAGTGGGCTAAAGCCCAGACTGGAACCACTACTGACCGATGAAAGCTATGTTACCATAGAACAAATGCTGTATAAGTTATGGGTACATTATCCATCCCATAGAAAGCAATATTTGGATACAACCAAGAATATTGTTGGTTTTCCCGATAAAAACATTCGGTTATTGTGGTTAACACTATCTCTATTAACAAAGGGTTATGAACCTTTAAATACCAACAGCTACTATCAAGAACTAAGTGGATATACTTCCCATAAGTACCCCTATGAGATAAGACAAACAACATTTCAATTCTTGGAAGAAGTTATAGGTTTTTCGGACACCAATTTGTTGGATTTAATAAATGCCACCCAACATCATTCATGGCAGTTTAGAAAATTTTCACGTGCCTTGCTGGAAAAGCTTTTATTAAAGCAAGAGTTCAAAGACAGAATAGCAGGCCTTAAAGTAAAATTAAATGAGCCCGAATTGCGTTATATTAGCAACAAACTGAATATTGAATGAGAGCATTGGTTATATCTGGAGGGGGCAGTAAAGGAGCATTTGCCGGTGGTGTTGCCCAATTTTTAATGCAAGAATTAAAGCATGATTACGAATTGTTTTTAGGAACTTCTACCGGGAGTCTTTTAATATCACATTTGGCACTTCGTAAAATAGAAAAAATCCGACAGGTTTACACCTCTGTCAATCAACGTCAAATATTTAGTAACTGTCCGTTCGTTATAAAAAAGAAGTACGGTATAGAGACCATAGGGATTCATCATTTAAACGTGATGAAAAACTTCTTTAAGGGGAGTAAGACCTTCGGGGAAAGCCATAATCTACTTAAGTTGATTAAAAAGACCATTTCTATTGAAGAGTTTGAACATTTAAAAAATGGACCCTTGGATATTGTGGTAACCGTTTCCAATTTATCATTGAATCAAATAGAATATAAATCCATAAACAATTGTAGCTATGAGGAGTTTTGTGAATGGGTATGGGTCTCCTGTAATTACACTCCTTTTATGTCCTTGGTAAAGAAAAATGGCTGTGAATATGCCGATGGCGGCCTAGGAAGTATGGTACCCATAGAAGAGGCCATAAAGAGAGGGGCCAAAGTAGTAGATGCCATAATATTACAAACAGAGGTTACCCAGCTAAATAGAATGCCGTCCAAGAATGTGTTCTCCTTACTCACCAGCATGTTTTCTTTTATGCTGGATAGAATAGAACACCAAAATATAAGGATAGGAAAGTTTGTGGCCAATCATAACAACGCTATTATAAATTTCTATTATACACCAACAGTTCTCACTACCAACTCCCTTATTTTTGAAAAAGAAAAAATGGCCCTTTGGTGGGAAAGTGGATATAATTTTGCAAAATTTAAAAACTCTGAGATCAACCAAATAGAGACTGGAATAATATGAAAGCACTGGTAATAAGTGGAGGCGGAAGCAAGGGAGCCTTTGGTGGGGGAGTGGCCCAATACCTAATGGATGTTGAAAAAAGAGAATATGATATACTGGTAGGAACCTCTACGGGCAGCCTCATGATTCCCCAATTGGCATTAAATCAAATTAGTAAATTACACCATATTTACACCAACGTTAACCAACGTTCCATTTTTAGTCTAAATCCATTTGTAGTAAGGAAAAAGGAAGGCAGGGAATACGTATCTATTAATTTTTTGACCACTATTCTACAATTCTTAAAAAAGAAAAGAACATTTGGGGAAAGCAGGGCACTAAGGCGTACTATAAAAAAGAATTTTACCGCGGAGGAATTCAAATCCATAAAAAGGCAACAGAAAGATGTGGTGGTAACCGTGTCAAATCTTTCTAAAAATAGGATTGAATATAAATCCATTAAGGATTTTACCTATGAAGAATTTTGTGATTGGATTTGGATTTCCTGTAATTACATTCCCTTCATGTCCCTGGTAAAAAAGGATGGATTTGAATATGGTGACGGTGGATTGGGCTGTGTTGTGCCTATTAGGGAAGCCATTAGAAGGGGAGCTACCGAAATTGATGCCATTATTTTGGAATCGGAAAATATGGAACACAATAAGGTTTTAGGCAAAAATCCTTTTTCACTTATGCTTAGTATTTATGGCTTTGTGCTAGACCAAATTGAGTATCACGATATTTCTGAAGGCGTCTTGGCCGCCAAGCATAATGGGGTACAATTAAACCTATACTATACACCCACCAAATTAACAGAAAATTCCTTGGTATTCAATAAAAAACTTATGAGCAAATGGTGGCAACAAGGGTACCAATACGCCCAGGAGAAATTCTCCAGTAGCTAATAAGCTTAGTTCTTTACCAGAGTTCCCCAACTTCCTTTTTCACATAGGATAGGGCAGTAGCCGAGGGTGATTGCTTTTCCATGGTCTCATTAAGGATATCTTCCCTTAGTTTATCCGCAGAATCGGATTCGCTCATGCCCGCCTTTCGGATCATTTGGATGGTAGCACTTTTGGCGGCTTTGATCACATTCCAACATTCGTCCGTCATATAAATCTGCTGGGACAGGTTATGTTCAAATTCATTTTCTATGCTTTTTATGAGTAGGTTCTCATAATCATTTTTACTGGTCGATTTTGGTCCCACCCTAACCACCAAACTGGGAATCGCTATACGCTCTAAGAATAGGGCCATTCTTTCATATGCCTGCAGACGTATGGGCAAGGTATTCTTCTGACTATCCTTATGTAATAAATAGCGTCTCCTACCTTCTTCATTCTTGGTGTGTAGCCTAAAAAAATAAAAAGCAACAATTCCTGTTACTACAGCAGGCAATAAATAGGCAAATAGTTGAAAGATCTCCTCTCCAGTCATTTTGAAATGGTATTTTTGGTTCGTTCAAAGTAAAACGGCCTATTCCTATAAAAATTATGATGCTTCGTAACTTTTTGTATGTTGCTTTTTATTTTTACTGTTTTATCTTGTACTCAAAAGGGTATTTAAGAAATATCCCCGAACATTCCAACCCCCTATTTCATGTTCTCCTTTACCAATTTAAAAAAGTCATAGAATTTTGGCTGAACCCTAATTTCTGTTGCTGTTTCAATGCTATAAAGCCCCAATTCCGATTTACCGGTAGCCCTTATTCGCTTCGGTTCTATCTCATAATTGTTTTCAAATAGATTGGCGATAGTAGCGGCCTGTTGTGTTCCAATTTGCCAATTGTTTACTTTACCATCCTCACTGGCTACAAGATTACTGTTACTGACAACTTCGATTTCCAATTCCGGATTATTCTTTAAAATAGCCCCTATTTTGGCAATAATAGCCTGGGCCTTATCCTGTACGTTCAGATTTTTGCTGTTGTTGCCAAATAAATAATTATTGTCCATAACAACGGTTACAGCACCTTCGCTAACCGTTATTTTTGGATCAGCTCCCAAGGTTTGCTTAAATTGGGTAAACACGGAAAGGGCTATGGAATCATGACGGGCCAGGGCATCATTAATGACCCTTAGCTGGGCCTCTTTTTCTTGCAAGCTTTCCAATGTACTGTTGATATGGTCAGATCTTCTATTGGATGCTTCAGTAAAACTGTTCAAGTTTTTTAGGAGGGTGGCATTGGTTTCCCTTAATTCACTTACTTGTGTCTCATAGGACCCCATTTTTGCCGTAGCGGTTCTTTCCAATTGTCTGGATTCGGAAAGAGCCGTTTCCGTTGTCCTTAGTTTCAACTTCAATTCGTCCAATTCCCTGATAAGGTCCTTTTTGCTCTGTGCTTGCACACTTATCAACGTCATTATAAAAACTAGAATTGTAGTAATACTTTTTTTCATAGATGTAGATTGTTTTTTAGCTTGTTTCGGCATTTGTTTGTATTTGGTAATAGAATATTGGATTTACAATAAGATTTTGGGCGCTAATTTAGCATTTAATTTTATTGGATTGTTGCCTTATTTGTTGCATATATTCATTTCCTCCCAAATAGGGGCAATCATATAATTCTTGAACCCCAACAAAGGGGACCTTTACTTTGTTATAACCATAAATAGCAGAAAGGGTCCTGTTTAAATCATTATCATCTACATTTACTTGAATATCGTCCATTGTAAACTCACAGGGGTGTTCGTAACCCGCAGCATGCGTAATCTCTAAAAACTCTTTTCTGAAGGTCTTGAAATATTGTGCGAGTCGGTCCGACTTAAGTGGTACATTGATACCGCTTTGCAGCCATTTGCTCTGGGTAGCAATTCCGGTAGGGCAGCGATTGGTATGGCATACTTGGGCTTGTATACAGCCTATACCCATCATGGCCTCCCTAGCAACATTTATGCAATCAACCCCCATGGCAAAGGCCATTGCTGCCTTGGCAGGAAAGCCCAATTTACCACTACCAATAAATACAATCCTTTGACTTAAATCGTACTCCTTAAAAAGTTTATAAAGACTGGAAAATCCGTACACCCATGGTAGGGATACATGATCTGCAAAACTTGGTGGAGCAGCACCAGTACCGCCTTCCCCTCCGTCTACAGTAATAAAATCAGGACCTTTCCCTGTTTTTAGCATTAGTTGGGCCAACTCTTCCCATTGGTCCAGTTTACCAATGGCTCCTTTTATTCCAACGGGTAATCCTGTTGCTTCGGCAATATCCTCTATTAATCGCAACAGTTCGGGTATAGAGTTAAAGGCACTGTGGGTGGCCGGAGACAATACATCCTTGCCCATTTCGACACCACGGATTTCGGAGATTTCCTGGGTTATTTTAGCGGCTGGCAATACCCCTCCCTTTCCTGGTTTTGCCCCCTGCGAAAGTTTAATTTCTATAGCTTTGATATTAGTATTGTTGGAAACCAACTGCTTTATTTTCTCCATAGAAAAATTGCCCTCCTTGTCACGTACTCCGAAATAACCAGTTCCAAAATGAAAAATAACATCGCCCCCATGTTTGTGATAGGGCGATAGTCCGCCTTCTCCTGTATTCTGATAGGCTCCAGATTTTCTTACTCCAATGTTCATGGCATTTACCGCAGCGGCGGACAAGGAACCGAAACTCATGGCAGATACATTGATAATAGAGGCTGGGCGGAACGGTTTTCTACGCTTGTTAAAGGCTCCAATAATTTTTGCACAGGGCAAAAAACAGGGGTCAGTGATATTGGGATGCCCTGTAGGATTTTTTAAAGCCATCATTTGGTTTTTGACAAATATGTGCTGATGGGCATAGATATCCCTATCTGTGCCAAAGCCCTCGTAATTGTTTTCCCGCTTTGCAGAAGCATATATCCATCCTCTTTCTATTCGGTTAAAAGGCAGTTCTTCGCGATTATTGGCAACAAAATATTGTCTCATTTCAGGTCCTATACTCTCCAGCCAGTACCTTAAATGCCCCACAATAGGGAAATTATGGGATATGGTATGTTGTTTTTGGACAAAAATGTCCCTAATAGCAACCAATACAATAATAAGCAATACCCAGGACCACCATGGCCAATTAGATAAGGTGTTGAAAACAGATTCCATAATGTTACTTGATATTTATAAAGATTAAAGTTATACAGTTTGGAAATACGATCCGCGAATTGTTTGGCCGTAGTAATTATTTCTAAGGCCATGTACTCCAACCGGCGATTGGAATTCTACTGATTTAAAAAATCCAAACTCATTTCGGTAAGTGCCTTAACACCTAGTAGTAATCCGGACTCATCTATAATAAAGTCGGGTGTATGATGTGGATAAGATGCCGTATTGCCAGGGGTCATACCACCAAGAAAAAAGAAAAACCCGGGCACTTCATTCTGAAAATACGAAAAATCCTCTCCACCGGTAACGGCCTTTTGCAATTGCACTTGCTCTTTGCCTGCCACATTTTTCAGGGTAGGAAGCATTTTAGCAACTAAATCCGGATCGTTATAGGTAATATCAGTATTGCTCTTGATCTCAATACTTGCATTACCTCCATAGGCCTTGGCTATTGCCGGTACAATTTCTTGCATTCTTTGGGTGATTTGCCTTTGCATATCATAGTCCAAGGTCCTAATGGTCCCTATCATTTCTGCACTTTCTGGAATAATGTTAAAGCGCACCCCGCTGCTAATTTTACCTACGCTGATTACAGCAGCCTCATTGGTTAAATCCACCTCTCTGCTAACAATGGTTTGCAGCCCGTCTATTATTTTAGCACTAATAAGTATGGGGTCTATTCCCTTCCAAGGCTGGGACCCATGGGTCTGCTTTCCTTCAACCTTTATTACGAAACGCTGTACAGCAGCCATAGTACCTCCAGGCTTATAGCGTATAGTACCCACAGGAGTGGCAGAGTTGATATGCAGCCCAAAAATGGCATCCACATCGGGGTTTTTAAGAACCCCTTCTTTCACCATTAAAAGAGCTCCTCCTTCTTCCCCTGGAGGAGGCCCCTCTTCCGCAGGTTGAAAAATAAATTTTATGGTTCCTTTAATTTTGTCGCGGTTTTTGGAAAGTATTTCGGCCACCCCCATCAAGATTGCGGTGTGCGTATCGTGTCCGCAGGCATGCATTACCCCAACTTCCTGTCCTAAAAACTCAGCGGTTTCCGAAGATTTAAATTCAAGATCGTTTCTTTCGGTTACCGGTAGGGCGTCAATATCAGCTCTAAGTGCCACTACCTTACCCTTTTTGTTACCTTTTAATATGCCCACAACACCCGTTTTCGCAACGCCAGTTTGTACCTCTATACCCAGTGATTTTAAATGTACGGCAATTTTTTCGGCAGTCTTGAATTCCCTGTTGGACAATTCTGGATATTGATGAATGTCCCTCCTCCAATCTATTACCTTTTGTTCTATATTTTTGTAGTCTTTTTTAAAATTATAAGACTGTGCAGTGGAGTATAGGGAACATAACAGCAAGCAAAGAATAATTAGGTATTTCATATAATTACTAATCAGTTAAAAATAAATATATAATCCACTTTATAATGACCAAAGGATGTACAGCTTGTGCGGATGATGCGGGAAGATGTTTTAAAAAGCAGCATGAAAAAAAATCCTTTTCATTTTAGTGTATTAAACCATAAATATATTCAAAATTCAAGTATTTATGTGGCCGGTAATCATAAATGTTGGAGTTGATTTTTTGATAAGGCTATTTATAGCTAAATTCACCGTTCGAAAAGACCTTAATCTTAACACACGTTTTGGAGAAGTATATTAATGAATTAAATGAGGCCCAAAAGGCTCCGGTCCTTCACAAGGACGGTCCCTTAATGGTCATTGCAGGAGCCGGTTCCGGGAAGACTAGGGTATTGACCTACCGTATAGCCTATTTGATGAACCAAGGAGTGGATTCCTTTAATATTTTGGCTTTGACCTTTACCAATAAGGCAGCCAGGGAAATGAAGACCCGTATTGCAGATATTGTGGGAAATGCAGAGGCAAAAAACCTTATGATGGGTACTTTTCACTCCGTTTTTGCCAAACTTCTTAGGTTTGATGGGGATAAGTTGGGCTACCCTGCCAATTTTACCATTTATGATACTCAAGATTCTCAACGGCTTATTTCTGCCATCATCAAGGAAATGGGCTTGGATAAGGATATTTATAAATATAAACAGGTTCAGAATAGGATTTCTTCCTATAAAAACAGTTTAATTACAGTAAAGGCTTATTACAATAATTCTGAATTGATGGAGGCCGATGCCATGGCGAAACGTCCACGTATGGGCGAAATTTACCAGAATTATGTGGATAGGTGTTTTAAGGCGGGAGCCATGGATTTTGATGATCTATTGCTAAGGACCAATGAACTTCTTACCCGTTTTCCAGAAGTACTTGCCAAATATCAGGATAGGTTTAGGTATATTTTGGTTGATGAGTACCAAGATACCAATCACTCCCAATATTTGATCGTAAAAGCATTGTCCGACAGATTTCATAACATTTGTGTGGTAGGGGACGATGCCCAAAGTATATATTCTTTTAGGGGGGCCAATATTAGTAACATTCTTAACTTTCAGAAGGATTATGACAATGTAGGGATGTACCGATTGGAACAGAACTATAGGTCTACCCGGAATATTGTAAATGCGGCCAACTCTATTATTGCCAAAAACACCAACCAGTTAGAAAAGGTAGTATGGACCTCCAATGATGACGGTGGCCTGATTAAAGTACACAGGAGTCCAACTGATGCAGAGGAAGGTAGGTTTGTGGCCGGTTCTATTTTTGAGCTTAGGATGCAGAACCAATTGCCCAACGGTAATTTTGCGGTATTGTACCGTACCAACTCCCAATCAAGAGCCATTGAGGACGCCCTTAGAAAAAGGGATATTCCCTATAGGATCTATGGCGGACTGTCTTTTTATCAGCGGAAAGAAATCAAGGATGTCCTTTCCTATTTGCGACTTGTTATAAATCCTAAGGATGAAGAGGCCTTGAAACGTGTCATTAATTTTCCTACAAGGGGAATTGGGCAGAGTACCATGGACAAACTTACGGTAGCCGCAAACCATTACAACCGCTCCATTTTTGAGGTAATGGAAAATTTGGATCGCATCAATCTAAAAATTAATGCCGGTACCAAAAGAAAGTTAGGTGATTTTGTGGCCATGATCAAAAGTTTCCAAGTGATGAACGAATCGGCCGATGCCTTTACTTTGGCAGAACATGTTGCCAAGAAATCTGGAGTGCTGCTAGAATTTAAAAAGGACGGTACGCCCGAGGGAATCGGTAAAATGGAAAATATAGAGGAATTGCTGAACGGTATTAAGGATTTTGTTGAGGGACAAAAGGAACTGGCAGATGCTAAAGGGGATATAGGAGAATTCCTGGAGGATGTTGCCTTGGCAACAGACCTGGATAAGGATACAGGAGACGATGACCGAGTTGCCTTGATGACCATTCATTTGGCCAAAGGTTTGGAGTTTCCGTATGTCTACATTGTTGGAATGGAGGAAGATCTATTTCCATCGGCTATGAGTATGAATACCAGAAGTGAACTGGAAGAAGAACGACGTTTGTTTTATGTAGCCCTTACCAGAGCTGAAAAACAGGCCTATCTAACCTATACACAGAATAGGTACCGATGGGGCAAACTGGTGGATGCCGAGCCGAGTAGATTTATAGAGGAGATAGATGAAAAATATATTGAAAATTTAACCCCTGTACAAAGTTATAGATATACTCCATTAATAGATGTCGATATTTTTGGCGATGTGGATAAGAGTAGGCTTAGGCAGAATAAGCCCGTTTCCGGAACCCCTCCCAAAACTATAAAGCCCAATGAAAATCAATTGCGCAAATTACGCAAGCTAAAACCCGAACTCAGTACTCCCGTTGGAAATTCAAGTGCTGGAGATGTTAATTTGATAGAAGGGGCCATCGTAAACCACACCCGTTTCGGTAGGGGTCAGATAATAAAGATTGAAGGGGTTGGGAATGATAAAAAGGCAGAAATAAAGTTCGACAAAGGAGATATAAAAAAGCTTTTACTTCGTTTTGCAAAGTTAGAGGTACTTGATAATTAGTATTGACTTTGTATATGCAGTGTCTAGACAAATTAATTACCGGTCAACCATAGCTTTGACACAACAGTAGTTATGGTTACAATTAAAATATAATTACGTAAATTAACAGCCTTAATTAGCGTACATTATTATGGCCGAATTCATAAAAATATATCCCGAAAATCCCAATCCAAAAGAAGTAAAAAAGGTGGTGGATGTTCTACGTAAGGGGGGATTGATTATTTATCCTACCGATACCGTATATGGTTTGGGATGTGACATTACCAACACTAGGGCGTTAGAAAAAATAGCTAGGATAAAGGGTGTAAAATTGGCTAAGGCCAATTGGTCCTTTATATGTGCGGACCTGAGTAATCTCTCAGATTATGTGCGGCAAATAGACACTTCAACTTTTAAAATTCTTAAAAGGGCCTTACCAGGACCTTATACCTTTATTCTTCCAGGAAACAATAATCTGCCCAAAGAGTTTAAAAAGAAAAAAACCGTGGGAATACGTATTCCAGACAATTCTATTGCCAGAACCTTAGTAGAGACACTGGGAAACCCCATTGTGTCTACCTCTATCCGTGATGAAGATGAATTACTGGAATATACTACCGATCCCGAGCTGATTTATGAGAAGTGGCGAAATCTGGTAGACATCGTTATTGATGGGGGATATGGTGATAATATGGCCTCTACAGTAGTGGATTTATCGGAAGATGAACCTGTTATTATACGGGAAGGCAAAGGAAGTCTGGATATTTTTTAAATTATGGGATAAATGCCTATATAGAATCATCACCAAAATGTAAGGCAAAAAAAAAGCGACCAGATTGGTCGCTTTTTAATTTTCTATTGAGTAGAAGAATTAGTTGATTTCAGGATCTTTCATTCCCTCTTCGATCATACTATAGAACTGATCGATTTTTGGAAGAACAACAATACGGGTTCTTCTGTTCTTAGCTTTGTCTGTGTCAGATACAGGAATGTACTCTCCTCTACCGGCAGCAGTCATACGCTTAGGATCTACACCGTAATCTTTTTGTAGGATACGTACAACTGAAGTAGCACGCTTAACACTCAAATCCCAGTTGTCATACAATACACCGCTGTTGTAAGGATCGGTATCGGTATGTCCTTCAACCATAAATTCGAAATCTGGTTTGTTGTTCACTACTTGAGCAACTTTACCCAAAATCTCTTTGGCTCTCTTAGTTACGTTAAAGCTACCGCTTCTAAACAAGAGTTTGTCGGAAATAGAAACGAAAACAACTCCTTTTTCTACGCTGATCTCGATGTCTTCGTCATCCAAGTTGCCTAAAACTCCTTTCAAGCTCTGAACTAACGCCAAGTTAACAGAATCCCTTCTTGTAATGGCATCGTTCAATTTTCTAATAGTTAAGTCTTTTTCTTTTAGGCTCTCCAATGATTTTTCTAAATTATCGGCACCTTTACTGGTAAGTGTAGTAAGGTTACCCATGTTGTTTATTAAATCTTGGTTATTCGCTTTAAGGAAGGCGTTCTGGTCTTCCAAAGTTTTCATTTTCGAGGTCGCCGCCGCCTTATCCTCTAAACAACTGTTTAGTTTTACTGTTGCTGAATTTAATAAATCTTGTGCTTCTTTAGCTTTAGCCTCCATATCCGCATATTTCTTTTGCGAAACACATGAAGACAATAAAAGAGCAATACCCAAACAGCCTAAAATGATTTTTCTCATAGTTATGATAATAGAATTAATAATTTAAAAGTTTAAATGTAATGATTTTTCTTTTCGCAAAACTATACAAAACGCAATATTTTGCTAATGTTAATTAGTTAATCTTTTATTAAAATGTTAAATTCTTTTACATGATTTACGTAATAAGACCACACAATGGATTTTGTAAGATAATATTTTTTAAAAAATCCCGTATTTCCACGCTTTCGGTTCATCTTTCCCAAGTGTTTATAAAAACTGAAATGGGCCTGTATAATCGCCCACGCGTGTTTAGGCCTACCTTGGAATAAATAGTTAATCCCTGCTAGACCATCCAAAAGTAATCTTATGATTACTATTCCAAAAGCCTTTTTAGCAGGAAGATTTTTAACGATGGAAAAGAGGGAATTCCTAAAATTTAGATAAGTCTTTTTAGGGTTCATGTTGCTTAGGGTAGACCCTCCTAGATGATACACCTCTGAAGTACCCACGTAGTAGGCCTTGTACCCGTTGTTCTTCGCCCTCCAACAAAGGTCTATTTCCTCTTGATGGGCAAAATAGTCCTCATCAAATCCACCCAAACCATGAAAAACCTCACTTCTTATAAACAAACAGGCGCCCGTAGCCCAGAATATTTCCTGGATATCATTGTATTGTCCACGGTCTTCTTCCAATTCCTGAAATATCCTTCCCCTGCAAAAGGGGTATCCGTATTTATCTATATATCCCCCAGCGGCACCGGCATATTCAAAGTGGTTTTTTTTCTTATAATCCAAAATCTTAGGCTGTATAAGTGAAGCCCCAGGATTACTATTGAATTCTAAAATTATTGGTTTTAACCAGTCCTTGGTAACCTCCACATCAGAGTTCAACAAACAATAGACATCTGCTTTTATTCTTGGCAGAGCATCATTATATCCTTTGGCATACCCGCCATTTTCAGAATTTTGGATAATACTTATTTCTGGATAGTGCTGCCTCAGAAAAGATATGGAACCGTCTGTAGATGCATTATCTGCAACATAAACATCGGCTTCTTTGGAATATGCCACCACAGAAGGGAGAAACTTCTCCAAGAGTGCTTCCCCGTTCCAATTAAGTATAACTACTGCAATTTTTAACATATAAGGAGTCTGTTAGAACAGACATAGGTTATATTGGATTCGGGCAGCAATGTAAAGAAATAATTTAAATTGAACCAGCCCTGACCTAGGAAGCAATTCATGTTTATCTATTGGTAACATATAATAATTACGTCATTGGATTGCCCCCGCACTATAATGTGGAACATCCCTTAAGAAACTATACGATTCGTTTTCTAAATCCATTTTACAATAGAAATGATCCAGGCCATTGGTTACCATTAAATAATTTGCCTTTAACTGAAGATTATAGCGTGCAATCTGGTCAAATACCCCTTGGGTAATTTTTACTTCGGGAGCCTTACATTCTACCAGAATCTCTATAGACCCTGAAGGATTAAAGACTACCACATCATATCTTTTTTTCATATTGTTTATAACCAATTGTTTCTCAACATTAATATGTGATTTAGGGTAGTCCTTATTGAATATTAATTGGTGAACCACATGTTGCCTTACCCATTCTTCGGGTTGCAGTACAACAAATTTTTTGCGTATCACATCAAAAATATAGACTTTATTTTCCCTATTTTTGAATCGGAACGGAAACCTAGGATAGTTTAATGGTTGCATAGTACAAAGTTGATGATTTTTTTTAGATGGACGAGGTAAAACAGATTGTAAGCGGTATAAAAAATGGAAATATAGCACCAATATATTTTCTTACAGGGGAGGAACCTTTTTACATTGATAAAATTGCGGAGTATATTGAAAAAAATATCCTGTCTGAAGAAGAACGTGGGTTTAACCAAGTAATTCTTTATGGCAAGGAAGTAACCATAGAGGATATTGTTGGGAATGCAAAAAGATTTCCTATGATGGCCGATCGCCAAGTGGTTATTGTTAAGGAGGCCCAACATTTGTCCCGTACCATAGAAAATTTGGTCAATTATGCCGAACAACCCCAGCCTTCAACTGTATTGGTGCTGTGTTATAAGTATAACAAGCTTGATAAAAGAAAGAAACTCTATAAGGCCATAAAAAAAACAGGGGTTGTTTTTGAAGGTAAGAAACTTTACGAAAATCAAGTAGCCGATTGGATAAAAAAAGTTTTACAATCCCGTGGCTATGGCATCACCTTTAAGGCTGCCAATTTATTGGTGGAGTTTTTGGGTACCGACTTGGGTAAAATTAACAAAGAACTGGAAAAATTGTGCTTGGTAATACCCAAAGGAGTAGAGATTACCCCAGAAGCCATTGAGGAAAATATTGGAATAAGCAAGGATTACAATAATTTTGAACTTAAAAAGGCAATTGGCGAAAGAGATATAGTTAAGGCTACCAGAATTGTGAATTATTTTGCACAAAACCCAAAGGACAACCCTTTTGTGTTAACGGTTACCTTATTGTATTCCTTTTTTAATCAACTGCTGGCATATCATGGGCTTAAGGACCATTCCCCAAAAAGCATTTCTTCCGCCTTAGGCATAAGACCGTTCTTTGTTAAGGAAATTCAGGCCGCTGCAAAAAAATATCCCATGAGAAGGGTTAGTGAGATTATCTCCAGTTTACGCCAATTGGACGTTAAGGGAAAAGGGGTAGGATCTACTATTTCCCAAGAGGATCTATTAAAAGAGTTGTTGATTAAGATTTTTTAATTCCCTAAAATTGCCACACTACATATCCTTTTTTTTATGTTCCATGCCAGGGAATAAGATCTACTGTGCTCATTAGGGGACCCTATATTTAACGAGGCAATTGTACAACTAACTTATTAAAGCCCTAATATGCACAGAGCATAGCAAAGTTCAGAAATCAAGGCTTCTTAGCGTTTGTCCAAGCTGTATTTCCCTGGACCAACCAATAATATTACGGTAAAGGTCAAAAGAAACAAAAAGGCTTTTTCTTTTACTTGATATGGATCGGAAGCATGTACTATAAATGCAGCTACCAGCATGGTAATGATAGTGGGAACAGTAGCCCACCGTGTCTTAAATCCTATAATTATAAATATGGGGCAAATAAACTCACCAATTACCGCCAAGAATAGGGAAGGGGCAGCACCAATACCTAAAGGATCACCAAATTCAAAATTGGCTGCTATTAATTTTAGGAATTTAGGGAGTCCGTGTGTAAGCATTAAAATTGAGGAACAAACACGAAGAATAAGCAGGCCTAGATCTTTCATTGGGGGTGCTTTTAATTTTTAGATTAAACTTTTGACAGGTTAAAAGTAACCAATAGTTTGTTAAGATTTTTATAAAATACAATAATTATACCCTAGTTTTGAGGAGATAAAACGTGTCATAATTTACCTTAACTTGGGAAATGCCGTAGGATTGGATTCATGCATTATAGCATAGACCTTTTCAAAAATATCCTCTGCGTTGGGTTTGGAGAAATAGTCCCCATCTGTGGCATAGGCTGGCCTATGAGGTTGGGCAGTAAGGGTTTGTGGCGCACTGTCCAAATATTGGTAGGCTCCTTGTTTTTCCACAATTTCATGGACCAGATAAGCAGAACACCCACCGGGTACATCTTCATCTATTACCAATAGTCTATTGGTTTTTTTTAGGCTTTCTAGTACGTCATGGCCAAGGTCAAAAGGCATTAAACTTTGAGCATCCACCACTTCTGCATCAATCCCAACCTCCTTTAGCTCCAAAGCGGCCTGCATAACTATTCGCAAGGTAGATCCGTACGAAAGCAGGGTAATATCTTGCCCTGGTTGTATTACTTCCACAACTCCAATAGGAGTACATAATTCCCCCAGATTATTGGGTTTGGGTTCCTTAAGTCGGTAGCCATTTAAACTTTCAATCAACAATGCCGGTTCATTACCCTTTAATAAGGTATTGTAAAACCCGGCTGCTTTGGTCATATTTCTAGGCACTAGGATGTACATTCCTCTCAATAAATGTATCAGTCCGCCCATTTGTGAACCGGAGTGCCATATACCTTCCAATCTATGACCACGCGTTCTTACGATCAACGGAGCTCGTTGTTTACCTACAGTCCTATATAGGAGTGTAGCCAAATCATCGGTTAATGTGAACAGGGCATAGAATATATAATCCAAATACTGAATTTCTGCGATAGGGCGCAAACCTCTCATGGCCATCCCTATACCTTGGCCAATAATAGTAGCTTCCCTGATACCACAGTCGGCCACACGTAACTCCCCATATTTTTTCTGCAGACCTTCCAATCCCTGGTTTACGTCGCCAATAGCGCCAGTATCCTCCCCAAAGATCAAGACTTCATCATATTTATTAAAAAGTATATCGAAGTTGTCCCTTAAAATTATTCTACCGTCAACTTCCTCAACTTGATCAGAATAGGTTGGTTTTACTTCGGGCACATAGATGGCACTATTATCTTGTTCGTTGTATAAGTGTGTACTAAACTTATCCTGAGATTCTTTTAAAAAGTTATTGGTCCATTGGGCCAAAAGCTCTTTTTCCTTACTGTTTTCACCTAATAAATAACGTAATGCCTTTCTGGCCTTGGAAGCCAAGTCCTTTTTTATTGGCTCCTCAATGGCTATTAAATCATTTTTTAATTTAGCAATGAAATTTTTGTTTGGACTGGATTGTGCTGCTTGATCCAACAGGCTAACCAAAATTTTCTTTTGCTCCTTATGCGGCCTCAAAGTTTCCTCCCAAGCTTCTTTACGGGCACTTCTTACCTGTCTTTTAATAGTTTTCTCCAAGGTTTTTAATTCCTCTTCAGACGCAATTTTATTTTCAAGTATCCATTCCCGATAGCGTTTGTTGCAATCATTTTCCTTCTCCCATAATAAGCGTTCTTCACTTTTATACCGCTCATGGGAACCAGAAGTGGAATGCCCTTGTGGCTGTGTGAGTTCTGTAACATGTATGATAACGGGAACGTGCTCGTCTCTGGCAATGTCAGATGCGTTTTCGTAGGCGTGTATCAAGGCTGTATAATCCCAGCCCTTTACTTTTAAAATTTCATACCCCGCATTATTTTCATCGCGCTGAAATCCGGCCAAGATTTTGGATATATCCTCTTTGGTAGTCTGATGTTTGGCATGTACCGAAATACCATAATCATCATCCCACACACTTATAACCATAGGAACTTGCAAGACTCCTGCGGCGTTTATTGTTTCAAAAAAAACACCTTCGCTGGTACTGGCGTTACCAATTGTACCCCACGCCACTTCATTCCCATTATCTGAAAACTTAGGGTTCTTAATATTTTTTACGTTTCTATATACCTTGGAGGCTTGAGCCAAACCGAGCAACCTTGGCATTTGTCCTGCGGTACAGGAAATATCCGCACTACTGTTTTTTTGTTTTGTTAAATCGCGCCAACTACCGTCTTCATTAATACTAAATGTAGTAAAATGTCCGCCCATCTGCCTACCGGCACTCATGGGGTCTTTGGTTATATCAGTAGTGGCGTAAAGACCGTGAAAGAACTGTTTGGGGGTAAGTAGCCCCAAAGCCATCATAAAGGTTTGATCCCTATAATAACCGCTTCTAAAATCCCCGTCCCTAAAAGATCTGGCCATTGCCAGCTGTGGAAGTTCCTTACCATCTCCAAAAATTCCAAATTTCGCCTTGCCCGTTAAAACTTCCCTTCTTCCCAAAAGGCTACATTCCCTACTGATTACTGCAATTTCGTAATCCTTCAATATTTGTTCCTGGAAATCATCAAATGAAATATCGTTACTAGCTTTGGAATCTATGTTCATTACGGAATTAATGGTTTCTCGCAAAAATATCAAATCAATATGGTTTTTGCAACCTATGACACCTTATAATAATTAATAAATCTTTAACGAAAGTAGAGGAGATAAAATAATCATTGGGAATTTCGTAAAATAAAGTAACAATTATAAGAATTTATCAATATTCTAGAACCATTTTCTAGTAAACAGGCCAGTAAGAGTACGGGGACTGAAGGTAATGACAAATCTAATTCTTTCATCATACTGGGGCTGGGCAATTTCCCAACCATTATTGGAGTAAAGAGGAAAATAGAGCTCAAAATAATCGGTCAAAAGGTTTAAGCGCACTCCGGAATCATAAACCAGTCGCTCTTTGGTTCCCTTATTTTTCACAAAACCAATATCTCCATAAATTTCTATCCAACGCCATATATTGACACTGGTATTAACCGTGGCCATCCAATCATTGGCAAAGGGATATTTCAATTTGGATTTAAAGCCCCCTTCTGCCACAATAATCTGCTGACTGTAGATTCCTGACCCTTCAGATCTACCTAAATAATCATAATCAAAAAGATAATCCGTAGGACGGTCCAACGCAAAACTAAAAAAGTCCGTTACCCCTGCCGTTTCATTACGGATAAACTTACCTGCAAAAAATCTGAAATTAAACTGCCTGTTGCTCTCAAACAGTTTACGATACTCCAGTTCATAGGCCAGCTTAGTGAACTTATTGGAATACTGTGCATCTATGGACCAGGAAAGATAATTAAGGATATTGTTGGTAGTATTATAGTATTTGGCATTAAGTACATTGTAATCGGGATCAGTTTCCAACCCTTCAGTCACTAGGGTAGGGTCTACATCCCTAAAAACATTGACAGATCGCAGAATTAAGGCCTCTCTTTTATTTAGCAATAGGTTGCTTGGCCTCCAACCAAAGCCCACAGAAGGACTAATGGTACTGTAGCGGGAATTTTTCTGAAAATGAGAGGTAGATCCCCTAAGTGAATAGTTTGTAACATAGTGCCCACTTCTTCCGTGATATTTTCTAAAATTAAATTTCCCATAACCTACAAAGGTTTTTTCGTTAGGGGCATAGGAAGGAGCCAAGTCAAAAACAAAAGGACGTTCCAAAAGAGTTTTATTGTGCAATCTCATACCAGGTGAAAGTCCGTCATACTTATTAAATCCAAGCACGGGAACATAAAATACCTGATTGTAATAAGGGTCTTCAGCATCCTTAAAAAATTGAAACTTCAACTTTTTATTACTAGAAAAGAAACCGTTTAAGGATTTCCAATTGTCACGTTGGTTAAACTCCGGTATGGTCTGGTCATAGTTTAACACCAATCGGTCTTCATCATTTCTAGGAATAGTGATGACTTCTTGGTCTACTATATCATTAAACCAATACTCGGAAACAACGGTGTCGTTTTTTATTCCAAAAAGGGAAATAGGCACATTGGTCCCTTGTTTGTTCTTTAAGGTAAGCCTCAAGGAATCAGGCGTTTTTTGGACCTTTTTTATTTTGAAGTCGATTTTTCTTGTAGTTGAAACATATTCGTCAAAGAACCAATTGATGTCCTTATCGGAGTTTTCTACAACAATAAATTTAAAATCGGCCGCCGTTGACGGTTTTAATCTGTAGTTAATATAGTAGTCCTTTACACTTTTATCTACCTGTGCTTTCCCAGTATAATCGGCCAAATAGGCCAAACCCAATCCTGCTTTGTAACGATTGGCTATTTTTTGGTTAAACTTTATTAGGGAATCATTGGGCGTAGTTAGAGACTGATCAACATTTCTTCTTGCCGACAACATATGGAGTAGGGGATATTGTTCATTGAAATCCATTTTTGCCAAATGAAAATTCCGTACTCCCCATAAATTTGAAAGCTTTCCCAATAATTTTTGATCGGGATAGTAGTCTTCTACGAATTTAATCATGAGATAATTTAAAATAGCATCCGTAACCCATTTTTCATTTCTTGGATCAAGAAACATGGTTTCTTTAAGAAAACTATTCAGGGCCGTTTTTAAAAATTTCATTTCAAACTGAAACTGCTCCTCGTAGGGCCTTACAAAACTTGGTAATTGATTGATTCCGTACAAGGGGTCTTTATTGTAATCCAATTCACTTACAAATAATTGCTTGTGCGGAAAATCTCCAAGATTTTCATAAATAAAATTGGCCACTTTAATAATAGATACCCCAGTGGATACTTCATCGTATCTTGGCGATTCAAGGTCACTAAGGATGGTAAGGTGGGGTGTTATATGCTTGGTAAACCTTTTGGAGGGGCCAATAATCAATTCCCCACTCTTTTGCTGTCGTCCTTTTAATGTTAGGTGCTGAACAGTATCGGATATAAAGCTATTGGACTCATAGAAATTGGAAGCCACATATAAGTTCCTGGGTAATACAATATCTATATCGGTATTGGTGATATCTGTATAAAGATCTTCCAGATTCTTGTTCGAATACAACAACCAATCCCCGTCATATACAGCCGGTGTAAGATACCAATCCTTTAAGAAATAACCGTCAAAGTTATCGTACCCAAAAGAAGTGAATTTATTGGGCGGCAATTTAACCTTATAGGTAAGGAATATCTTTACTGTTGTTTGTGGAGCCAAGGGTTGGTTCAACTCTATTTTTACTATGTCCCTTCCAGAAGTGTATTCCCAAGTTAGACCCTGATAATTATCATCAACCACACTTACCATTTTGGTATAACCGCGTTCGTGGTCTTTGGCAAGATGCAACCCTTTTTTAAATTCTTCGGCAAAGCGTTTGGCCAAAGCCGTATTTTTATCGGCGTAAGCATTGGCCCAGTCGTTAAAGAAAATAGCTCTTAGCGTGTCCTTGGAGGAGTTCCAGTACTGGAACTCCTGTTTTATAGCTATTTCCTTGCTCTTTGCGTTTAAGGTGGCAGTAAGCTTGTTGTCGTGTTGAGCACTAGATATACAGGTGATAAACAGCACTACCAACAGGATAACCGATCTAAATATATATGCCAACTTCAAGTATTTTTGCAAATTAAAAATTAGGACTAAGTATGTTTCCTTTATAAAAGGAGTCTATAATATCCACCACCTCTTCTTCAGAATCTACAATTTTAATCAAATCCAAATCCTTGGGACTTATATTGCCCACGGAGAGCATGGTACTTTTGATCCAGTCCAACAATCCTGTCCAAAATTCGGACCCTACTAGAATAATAGGGAACTTTTCAATCTTATTGGTCTGTATCAGGGTAATGGCTTCAAAGAGTTCATCCAAGGTTCCAAATCCACCCGGCATTACTACAAAGCCTTGGGAATATTTTACGAACATTACTTTTCTAACAAAGAAATAATCAAAATCCAAGCTTTTATCCCCATCAATATAGGGATTGTCATGCTGTTCAAAGGGAAGGTCAATATTCAATCCAACAGATGTGCCTCCCGCCAGATGGGCACCCCTATTACCAGCTTCCATAATTCCGGGGCCACCACCTGTAATAATTCCATAACCTGCTTCAGAAATACTTCTTGCTACATTTATTGCCAATTCATAGTATTTGTCCCCAGGTTTTGTCCTTGCAGATCCAAAGATGGAAACACAGGGTCCAATGGCACTCATCTTTTCAAAACCATTTACAAATTCGCCCATAATCTTGAATAGGGCCCATGAATCGTTCGTTTTTATTTCGTTCCACCCTTTGTGATGTTGTTCTTTTCTCATCTTGATCTCTTATTCTTATTTGAATTTAACCAATCGTTATCTTAAGTTATATAATGCTATTTAAGATAAAATAGTATTACAAACAAGTAGTAATTTTTACAAACCTAATTCTTTTCTTAGAAATTTGGAGGTGTAACTTTTTTTGTCCACGGCCACTTCCTCTGGAGTACCTACGGCAACAACCTTGCCACCGTTTCTTCCGCCTTCATAACCAATGTCTATTATATGGTCTACCATTTTTATAACATCCATGTTGTGCTCTATCACTAGGACCGTATTGCCCTTGTCCACCAATTTATTAAGCACTTGCATAAGAACCCTGATATCCTCAAAGTGTAGACCCGTCGTTGGCTCGTCCAATATATAAAAGGTATTTCCCGTATCCCTTTTAGACAGTTCGGTCGCCAATTTTATACGCTGTGCCTCGCCACCGGACAAGGTGGTAGATTGTTGGCCAAGGGAGATATACCCTAGCCCCACGTCCTGAATGGTCTTTAATTTACGGTATATCTTTGGAATATTCTCAAAGAAGGCAACAGATTCGTTAATGGTCATTTCCAATACATCGGCAATAGATTTGCCCTTATACCTAATCTCCAGTGTTTCCCTATTAAAACGCTTCCCATTACAGGTTTCACAATCTACATATACATCTGGAAGGAAATTCATTTCTATTATCCGTAAACCGCCCCCTTGACAGGTTTCACAACGCCCACCGCTTACGTTAAAACTAAAACGCCCAGGTTTATAACCTCTAATTGCCGCCTCTTGGGTCTTGGCAAAAAGAGATCTTATTTCACTAAAAACACCGGTATAGGTAGCGGGATTGGATCGTGGGGTTCGTCCTATGGGAGATTGGTTAATGTCTATAACCTTGTCTATGTGCTCCAGCCCACTTATTTTTTTGTAGGGCATAGGTTTTTTTACACCATTAAAATAATAGGCATTTAAAATGGGGTAAAGGGTTTCGTTTATCAAGGTAGACTTTCCACTTCCCGATACTCCAGTTACTCCTATCATTTTTCCTAGAGGGAAGCTCACCGAAATATTTTTCAGATTGTTTCCCGTACAACCACTGAGTTCTATGGACTTGCCATTGCCTTTCCTACGTTTATTGGGTACTTCAATTTTTAATTTACCCGTAATATAATCGGCAGTTAGGGTATGTTGGTCCATAAGGGCTTCCGGTTTCCCTTCCGAAATAATTTCCCCGCCGTGTTTTCCGGCTTTTGGACCAATGTCGATGACGTGGTCTGCACGTTCTATCATATCGCGGTCGTGTTCCACTACAATTACCGAATTACCAATATCCCTTAATGATTCCAAGGATTTGATGAGGCGTTCATTGTCCCTTTGGTGCAGGCCAATACTGGGCTCATCCAGAATATAGAGAACCCCTACCAATTGGGAACCTATTTGAGTGGCCAATCGTATTCGCTGGGCTTCCCCACCAGAAAGGGATTTACTGCTGCGGTCCAAAGAAAGGTAATCCAAGCCAACATCCAGTAAAAACTGAACCCTAGTCTTGATTTCCTTAATAATTTCTTCAGCTATCTTTAATTGGTTACCCTTCAATTTTTTGTCCAATCCATTAAAGAAATCGGCCAGTTCTGCGATGTCCAATTGTGCTAGATCGGCTATATTCTTCTCACTGATCTTAAAATTTAAGGAAGCTTGTTTTAGTCGGGACCCCTTGCACTTGGGACACTTAATCTTGTCCATATACTCCTTTGCCCAACGTTTTATAGAGGTGGAGTTAGCCTCGTTAAACTGTCCCTTTATAAAATTGGATATCCCCTCATAATCTATTTTGTAAAGGCGTTTTACCCCTAAGGTTTTAGAATCTACCTCAAAACTCTCCTTTCCTCCATAGAGTAATATTGCGATAGCCTCATCTGGTATATCGGCTATTGGGGTATTGAGATCAAAATTATAGCGCTGGGCAATAGTTTCTATCTGTTTAAAGGCCCATGAACTTTTGTACTCCCCTAAAGGAGCTATTCCTCCGCCCTTGATGGTAAGTTTCTTGTTGGGGAATATCTTATTTTCATTTACCTCGTGAACATGGCCCAAACCGTTGCAATCCGGACACATACCTTTGGGCGAGTTAAAGGAAAAGGTGTTGGGCTCAGGCGAAGGATAAGATATCCCGGTAGAGGGACACATAAGATCCCGACTAAAATAACGTGGTTCATCTGTGCCTTCCTCTAATATCATCAACACATTATCCCCGCTGTACATGGCGGTATTTATAGTTTCCGAAATACGCTTATCCAACTCGGAACTATCCACTATTTTGAGTCGGTCTATAACAATTTCGATATCATGGGTCTTATAGCGGTCTACCTTCATTCCCTTAACGATATCCTTTATTTCTCCATCAATTCGAACCTTAACAAAACCCTGCTTGGCAATCTGTTCAAAAAGTTCCCTATAGTGACCCTTTCTAGATTTAATAACGGGTGCCAAAATATTTATTTTTTTGTCCTTATAGGCAGATATGATCAAGTCCTTTATTTGTGAATCATCATAGCTCACCATCTTCTCACCAGTGTTGTAACTATAGGCATCACTGGCCCGTGCAAACAACAATCTAAGGAAATCGTATATTTCGGTAATGGTCCCAACAGTAGACCTAGGGGATTTAGAGGTGGTTTTTTGCTCTATGGCAATTACGGGGGACAGTCCATCAATCTTATCTACATCCGGACGTTCCAATCCACCCAAAAATTGACGCGCATAGGCAGAGAAGGTCTCTATATACCGCCGCTGACCTTCAGCATAAATAGTATCAAAGGCCAAGGAGGATTTTCCACTACCAGATAACCCAGTTATAACCACCAGTTTTTCTCTCGGAATGGTAACATCTATATTTTTAAGATTATGGACACGAGCGCCCTGAACCTCTATATTCTCTTCGTAATTAATCATTTTCTATAGCAATGGCGCGAAGTTACGATTTTGATACCTAATAATGAAGTTGCGGGTATTTAGTTTTTTGTAGATTAAACGCTTAGCTATAAATTAGCAGACCTAATCTAAAATTAATTTTAAATGCAACTTTTAGGAATTGGTTCGCGAATTAACCATGGAGAATACGGCAAAGGGGTAATCACCAATGTTACTTCCAAACATTATTGGGTCACTTTCATAGAAAATGGACTGGAAACTATAGATCTGGATTCAGATTTTGAGGTTATGGAAGCTGTGGAAGATGAAGTGGATACCATTAGTTTTTCAGAGGTAGAACAATCGTTGATATCTATCTTAAAGCGTTGGAGCGATGCCAGCTCCATAACGCCCATTGCGGATAAATGGAAGGGTGGAAGCCTAACCTTAAAGCCAGGGGATGCCAATTTATCTGAAAAGGAAATTCCAATGAACACCTTTTTTCACAAAATTGTAATGGTCCGGGACCGTATCAGGGTAATGGAGCAGAAAATAAACAGTAGCAAAAAATTGGACGATCAGGAAAAAGTAGACTTACAACAATATATCACCCGTATTTATGGTAGCCTAACCACCTTCAATGTTCTTTTTAAGAACCAGAGCGATAATTTTATAGGTGAAAAAAGTAAATAAGCCTCACAAGGTGTCAGAGAAAATAAACTACGGGTTAAACTCTTTCGGTAGAACAGAATTTTACAGAGCCACTGGGAAACAATTCAGCGGTCTATAAATATAAAGTATTACACCGCTCTTCGTTCATTGCAATAAGGTATTCTTGGCTCATTGGTGAGCTGAGGATAACTATTGTTGTAGATAAGCGCTTTTATATTGTTGTTGGATACGTCTTGGACGAAAGCCTGGGATGACAACTCCAGGGAAATAATTTCAACGGTGGTCAAATTATAGTGGATGGCGTATTTTCTTTTGGAATCATAGATGATGAATTCCTGCCCCTTATATTTTGATCTATAATATTTTGAAATTAAAGGCAGAACATTGAAATAGGGGGCTACAGTGGAAAAATATACCTGATCCTTGGAAATTTGGAAATTGGCCACAGCTTCAATCCTATGCTTTTCCCTGGCTACCATTCTAGAATATTGTTGTATTTTTAAGTTAATCTCCTCTATACCGTCCTCTGATACTTGTTGGGAGCCGGCATACATAGAACGGATATATTGATATAACATTAATTCTATTCCCTTGGTTTCACTTAAATAAGCAAAATATATGGCCTTCATAGCGGCATGACTCTTTTTTTGTATGCCTTCCCATACACGCCGCGCTTTGTGGGTTTGAGTCAATACCGTAACCGTCTCTGAAAATAGCCCCTTTTGAACTTCCCTTTTATTTTGAATATTGGCCACATGCAAACCTTCTTCAAAAATTTTGTAAATGGTGGTTAGGAAGCCACTGAAACTGCCGTCGTAGATTAATACTTTAGGATTTTCCATATCAGTCAAATAAACTTAATTGTACATTTTTGTCTTTTATTAAATGCCTTGATCGTTTGCGCGTTCCACGACTATGGCGGGGACTTTTTACCCTCTTCTTTGCTACCACTATAAAACAACTGTCCGCCATTCCAGACAGTGCCAAACTGTTTAATTTAAAATGTAAATCCTCCATAGTCATAATAGCGTATTTGTAATCATTCCAAAAATATGGAAATATTCCCAAATATGGAAATATTCCATTAAAAATTTTGGATATAATCCAAAATACGTATATTTGAAATGGGGATATAACAATTAAGGTATTTTGATAATGATATATCAATACTGGGAAAAACTTAAATTATAAAGATTATGAACGAGGACATGGAAGTAGTAACGAAGCGCTTTACGGATTTGCGCAGGGAATTGGGGTATACCCAATCGGATTTTGCAAGTTTGCTGGGTATTTCCAACACTACGGCGGATATAGAAAGGGGGCGTACAAAATTATCCGGAAAGGTAGTAGCAGAACTACTTAAACAATTTAAGATTAATCCACTCTGGTTATTTGGAGAAAGTACCCAAAAATATCTTTCGGCAACCAATGTAAGCGTAATTCCCAAAGTGGTAACTGTAAATTCCTCTGAAAACGAAAATATGGTTATGGTCAATGCCAAGGCAGCTGCCGGATATCCCCAAAATATTCAAGATACCAGTTGGTATAGACAACTTCCGGCCTTTGACATGCCGCTGCCGGAGTTTAGAAATGCCACCTATAGAGGTTTCCAAATAGAAGGTGATAGCATGTTGCCCAATCTAAGACCCGGGGAGTGGGTCTTGGCCAAAGCTGTTGAAGGCCTAAAGGATATTAACCCCAACAAGATATATGTTGTGGTACTTGAGGATGCCGTTTTGGTAAAGAAAATTGAAAAATCACCGGACCCTTCCATTATTTCATTGATATCCCTTAATGAAAATTATCCTCCCTATAGTGTAAAAACAGAGCAATTACAGGAACTGTGGCAAGTAAGTAGTAAAATTACTTTTGGGGTGGATGCCACCTCTGAAAAGGGCCTGCTAAAACAATTGCAAGAGTCTATGGATGAATTAAAAAATCAATTAAAAAAAGTAAATACTTAATAGCAATGTGAATTATTTGCTATGGCCTTAAGCCAAAAATATGGCATTTATAATACAGGCGATAGGATTTATAAGCTATGGTTTGTAAGGCATTATTTACTTAGTAGTTAAGGGAAAAGTATATGAAATATAGGTTAAAATATATTATTTTTGATGTAGTAATGATTTCACAACATTTTATAGACATTACACAACAAAATTCTGAATTTTCCATCGGTATAACATATTTTTGGGAGAGATAAAGAATCCCAAATCTTATCATTAGATATATAAAAAGGCTGTGCAATTGTATTGTATTGCCTTTTTTTAATTTTAAAATAAAGTAATGGAGAAATGGGAACTTAATATTTGATAAACTGATGAAATTACGTCAAAAGGAGGTAAAAAGAACCTATAAGATGGACAATCCTAGTTGTGTGGCGTATATATAAAATACAACATAAAAGCCGTTTTAACGTTAGTTATACCATATGCTTACAGAAACCAATCTATACGGTATTACCGATAAAGAACAAGAACTATAAAGAAATTAGAGAACAATTGTACAATGCCAAAGTCCTATAGGAAAATATTTATATTAATTATTATCTGTTCATTGTCTTTGTGGCAAGCGCCTGCCCAAGATTCGGTAGTGACACCAAACCATTTTCAGGAGTTTCAAAATATTAATGGTGCCCAGGAAAGATTTAACTATTTTTTTAACACCACAAATCGCTATTCGGAACATTCGGCCTATGACTGGCAGGCTGCAGTAAATGTGTATCACAACACCGCCCAGAAATCCAATGACACTACAAGTGTTAAGAAGTATGAACTAATGCAGGCCCAACTCTTCTATGATATTGGCGATTTTAGCAAAAGTGTTGCCATAGCAAACCAATTACATAAGGAAATAGATAATTTGGATGTAGCATCCAAAAGGATTTTATTGGATTTAATTGACAATAATTATGCGAAATTGGGACTGTATGACCGACAGTTTGAGATTAGAAACGAAAAAAAGAATTTAGGACTTTCCGATAAGGTTATTTTTTATGACATCTATTCCAATCTAGGGCTTCATAGAAAGGCCATGGACGATTATATTAAAGATAAGCTAAAGACAATAAAAGAGGACGATTACTACGGTCAGGCCCAATACCAAAGTAAGGTAGGGAACTATCTTCTCTTGGACATGTCTATCCCCACTGCCTTAACCTGCTATAAAAAGGCCAAGGGGTTTATAGATGTTTATTTAAATGATATTAGTAGGGAAAAAACGGAAGAAGAGATAGCAAAAGGAAATTTACTTAAAGGTATTATTGAAGGTAATATTGGTAAATGCCATGCACTGCTAAAGGAGTATGATATAGCCATACCCTATTTGGAAAATTCCATTAGCCTCATCAAGGAATACAACAAGGGCAAGTTTTCTTCGGAAATGGTAGAGAATAGTTTGGAATTGGCCGATTGCCACCTTCAGAAAGAGGAATATGACAAGGCCAAAGAGTATCTTTTAAACGATTTGAAACCATTAAAGGTAGCCAACATCCTTAGGAGAAATAGATTATTGGCAGCCTATTATGATCGTATTGGTGATTTTAAGAACTCCACAGAATATTTAAAAAAGAACGTACGGATAAGGGATTCATTAAACCGTAACGAATCTTCTATGAAAAAACAGCAGTTGGCAGCCGTTGCCGGCCAGGAGATAGAGTACTCTAAAAGAATGATGGAGCAGCAGAAAAGGGATTTGGAACAATCTAGAAGCGACCTCCAAGCAAAGGAAGAACGCATCAATATTGTATTTATCTCATTGATTTTTACGCTCTTGGGGTTTGCAGGTTTGGTTTTTGCCTATTTAAAAAGTATCAAGAACCAACGATTGATCGCAGAACAGAAGAGGATAATAGAAGCCTCCTTGGTTGAAAAGGATTCCCTTCTAAAGGAAATCCATCACAGGGTAAAGAATAACCTCCAGATGGTTTCCAGCCTACTTAGTTTACAAACAAAAAATACTAGAAGCAAAGCTGCCATTCAAGCCTTGGAGGAAGGTAAGAGTAGGGTAAAAGCAATGGCCTTGATCCACCAAAAACTATATCAAAACGACGATCTTTCGGTAATAGAAATGCAAGGATATATAGAAAGCCTTATCAACAGTGTACAATCAGTATACAAAAAAGGCGGACACAATATAAATATAGCTATAGATGCCGAGGGGGTGGAATTGGATATAGATAGGGCCATTCCTTTTGGACTTATTCTAAACGAATTGGTTTCCAATTCTTTTAAATATGCCTTCCCGGAAGATGACGAGAATGGAAAAATTTATATCCATTTAAGAAAAAATGGGGAACAGGGATATTTTGAGTATTCCGATAATGGGGTTGGCCTTCCAGAAGATACAGATGATAGGGCCAATTCCTCAATGGGTATAAGGCTTATGAATAGGCTTGTAAACCAGTTGCAGTCTTCATTAAATATAGATAAAACTACTGAAGGAGTTCGTTTTTGGTTCAATTTTAAATAAATTTGACCAAAACATTATCACCATGGAAATTACATTTTTGGGCCATGCTTCACTTCTCATAACTACGGGAGGAAAAAGGTTGCTGGTCGACCCATTTATATCGGCCAATGAAAAAGCTAGTGGAATTATAGAAATCAAGGATTTAAAACCCGACTATATTTTGGTGACCCACGCACACCAAGACCATATTCTGGATGTGGAGGAGATTGCAAGATCGTCGAAGGCTATAGTGGTAAGTAATTATGAAATTGCTACCTACTATGAAAATAAAGGAATTAATGTACATCCAATGAACCACGGCGGCAATTGGAAGTTTGATTTCGGTCACCTTAAATATGTCAATGCTATACACACCTCCTCTTTCCCAGATGGTTCCTATGGAGGCCAGCCTGGTGGATTTATACTTAGTTCAGAAGAAAAGCATGTTTATATTGCTGGAGATACTGCCCTCACTATGGATATGAAGCTTATTCCACTAGGTTTTAGCTTAGATCTTGCAGTACTTCCCATAGGTGATAATTTTACCATGGGAGTGGACGATGCCATAACGGCATCTGATTTTGTTGACTGCTCCAAAGTTTTGGGATATCACTACGATACTTTTGGGTACATTGAAATAGACCATAAGGAGGCTTTACAGAAATTCAAAGAAGCAAACAAAGAACTTATTTTATTGGAAATTGGGAAATCGTTGACCGTTTAAAGTAGATAAAATGAAATACTTTAATCTCAGTTGATACCCCATACATGCAAGCTACCTATAGAAAATACATTTTAGAATTTAAAAGACCCAGTGGTACATCACGGGGAGTAATGACCCATAAGGACACCTATTTTATTGTCTTGAAAGACAATGAAAAACAAGGAGTTGGTGAATGTGGTTTGTTAAAGGGACTCAGCATTGACGATGTGCCAGATTATGAGGAAAAACTATCATGGGCCTGTGACAATATAGACATGGGGAAAGAGGCTCTTTGGGATGCTCTCAAGGATTACCCCAGTATTCAGTTTGGGGTGGAACAGGCATTCTTATCCTTAATGTCGCAAAACCCATTTGTACTTTTCCCTTCAAAATTTACCGACAATAATGTGGCCATTCCTATAAATGGACTTGTTTGGATGGGCAGTGAACAGTATATGCACAAACAGATAGAACAAAAATTGGAGGAGGGATTTAAGTGCATAAAATTAAAAATAGGCGCCATTGATTTTGACAAGGAGTTAGCCTTGCTAAAATCTATTAGAAAAAAATATACACCACAGGAAATAGAAGTAAGGGTTGATGCTAATGGAGCCTTTTCCTCCATGGAGGCCTTAGATAAATTGGAACGGTTATCCAAATTCCAAATACATTCCATAGAACAGCCAATACAGGCTGGAAATTTTGATGAAATGAGGGAATTATGCACTAAATCACCCATACCCATTGCATTGGACGAAGAACTTATTGGTGTTGTCAACCAAATAGAGAAGGAAAAATTATTGCGTAGGATTCAACCCCAATATATTATTTTAAAGCCTAGTCTTATAGGTGGTTTTAAAGGAAGTATGGAATGGATACGATTAGCAGATAAATATAATATAGGGTGGTGGATCACCAGTGCCCTGGAAAGTAATATTGGTCTTAATGCCATTGCCCAATGGACCTATACCTTAGGCAATAAATTGCCCCAAGGATTGGGTACCGGTGGGTTATATACCAATAATTTTGAGAGTCCCCTACGTGTAGAACAGGGTACCATTGCCTATGTAAAGAATGCGAATTGGGAAAATAATCTAATAGATAGTATATGTATATAGAACAAGGTTTAAATGGTAAACACGAATCCTGGCGGTATTTAGTAGGGGTCTTAATTATTTTCATTGGCTGGCAATTAGTAGGGTCTATTCCGTTGTTGGCAATCGTTATTGTAAAATCCTTAGGAGGTGAGACCTTTCCAACCGACGTGGCCGGTATGTCCAAAATGATAGGAAGCAACCTCTTTTTATTTCTAATGCTTATTTCCTTTGTATTTGGCTTGTTGGCTACTTTTGTGACCACTAAGTACCTGCATGGGCAAACCATAGTTTCACTTACCACCAGCAGGAACAAAATTGATTGGAAACGCATATTTTTTGCATTTGGACTTTGGGGGTGCATAACTGTATTGATCACCGGATTGGACATATATCTGTCACCTGAAGACTATGTGTTTAATTTTAAACTCCAGCCTTTCCTGATACTGTTCTTTATATCCATCCTGTTAATACCTTTACAAACTAGTTTTGAGGAGTATTTTATGCGGGGGTATCTAATGCAGGGAATAGGGCTTATGGCAGCCAAACGGTGGGTGCCTTTGGTTATAACTTCCTTGATATTTGGATTATTACATCTCTTTAACCCTGAAGTAAAAGAATTAGGATATGGAATTATGGTCTATTATATAGGTACCGGATTTTTTCTTGGAATTTTAACTTTAATGGATGAGGGCTTGGAATTGGCCATTGGGTTCCACGCTGCAAATAATTTATTGACAGCCCTGTTGGTCACGGCAGATTGGACCGCCTTTCAGACCGAATCTCTTTACAGGGATGTCTCCAACCCAGAATTGGGCTGGGATGTATTCTTACCTGTGTTGGTAATCTATCCCATTTTGTTATATGTATTTTCAAAAAAATATGGTTGGACAAATTGGAGCGACCGACTTGCTGGGGATGTAAGGCAAATAGAAACCACTGAACTAACCAAAGAAAGTGGAGCCTAGTTTCAACCAAATACATCCAAATTTTAAATTAAATGGTGTCCATTATGATGTGGATGGCCTAAAGAAATTGGCTCTAGATCTTGTAAAGGAAGAGGAGTTGTACAAGTTGACTATTGGCAAATTTTTAATGGATTGGCTAGATGATACAGCCATCCTTGAAGTCCATACCTCTGGATCTACTGGAGCCCCTAAAGCAATTGCTTTAAAAAAGGTACAAATGGCTAATTCTGCATTGGCCACAGGAAAGTTCTTTAAAATGGGAGCTGGAACAAAAGCCATTCTGTGCCTGTCTGCCCAGCATATAGCGGGTAAAATGATGCTGGTACGGGCAATGGTTTTGGGATGGGAAATTGATGTTTTGGAACCTACCTCCAATCCATTGGAAAAAACTAATGTAGGCTATGATTTTGGAGCTATGGTACCCTTACAGGTAGCCGAATCTATACCCCGATTAAATCAAATTAAAACCTTGATTGTTGGTGGAGCCCCTATTTCATCGGGGCTAAAGCTACAACTGTTGGGAGTTTTCACAAAGGTATATGAAACCTACGGGATGACAGAGACCATTACACATATTGCCGTAAAGGAAGTAGGTGATAATTTGCACAGCAATAGTTTTAAAGTTTTGCCAGGTATAAGCTTGTCAAAGGATGATAGAAGTTGCTTGGTAATTGAAGCGCCCAAGATTTCGGACCATATTATTGTTACCAATGATCTGGTTGAGCTTTTATCACCAACAGAATTCCAATGGTTGGGCAGATATGATAATGTTATTAATTCTGCGGGGATAAAATTGATACCGGAACAAATAGAATCCAAGCTGTCCAAGATTATCAATTGTAAATTCTTTGTGACTGGTATTACTGATGTTAAACTGGGTCAAAAACTGATACTAGTGGTTGAAGGAGAAGTGGATACCAAGAAATTACTTCATGATATAAAAGCGAATCCTAACCTTAGCAAATATGAAGTGCCCAAAGATATTTTTTCATTGCCCCAGTTCATATATACCAAAAATGGGAAGCTCAACAGAAAAGAAACAATGAGGGTCTTAAAATTGGAATAGCTATTTTGAAAGCTGAGAAATAGTTTTTTTAACCCATAACGAATTGCAAAACCTTGAGATATTAAATGCATTCATTTTCAAATCACCGCATCACCACATTAACACATTGCCACATTAATTAATACATTGGTACATTAACTAAACCTGTACAACCCCCATATTAAATGGCTTTTCTATCGGGGCATGATCCGCTGCTTCTATGCCCATCGAGATCCATTTACGTGTCTCAAGCGGATCTATAACCGCATCGGTCCATAAACGCGAGGCTGCATAATAAGGAGATATTTGCTGGTCATACCGCTTCTTAATGTTGTTAAAAAGTTCGGTCTCCTTAGCTTCGGTAATCTTCTCACCTTTTTTCTTTAAGGAGGCAGTTTCTATCTGTAATAATACTTTGGCTGCCGAATTACCGCTCATAACCGCCAGCTCTGCACTGGGCCAAGCTACAATTAATCTAGGGTCATAGGCCTTGCCACACATAGCATAATTACCTGCGCCGTAACTATTTCCTATAATTATCGTAAATTTTGGCACCACGGAGTTGCTCACGGCATTCACCATTTTGGCCCCATCCTTAATGATGCCCCCATGTTCACTTTTACTTCCCACCATAAATCCGGTTACGTCCTGCAAAAAAACTAGGGGTATTTTCTTTTGGTTGCAATTGGCAATAAAGCGGGTGGCCTTATCCGCAGAATCCGAATAAATGACCCCACCAAATTGCATTTCCCCCTTCTTGGTCTTTACTACCTTACGCTGGTTGGCTACTATACCCACCGCCCAACCATCTATGCGGGCATATCCGGTAAGAATTGTTTTTCCGTACCCTTCCTTGTATTGCTCAAAATCGGAATCATCCACTAATCTATTTATAATCTCCAACATATCGTATTGTTCTGCCCTGGATTTTGGAAGAATTCCATAAATAGCTTCTTCCTTTTCCTTAGGTTTTACAGCTGGGATTCGGTTGTAACCGGTCTTGTCATAGTCCCCTATTTTGTCCATAATGTTCTTAATGGTATTTAGAGCGTCCTTGTCGTTCTTCGCCTTGTAATCTGTTACACCACTAATCTCACAATGGGTAGTGGCACCACCCAAGGTTTCATTGTCTATTTGTTCGCCTATGGCAGCCTTTACCAAATAACTGCCTGCTAAAAAAATACTAGCTGTTTTGTCCACTATCAAGGCTTCATCACTCATAATAGGAAGATAGGCCCCACCAGCAACACAACTCCCCATAACCGCAGCTATCTGGGTAATACCCATACTACTCATTACCGCATTGTTTCTAAAAATTCGTCCAAAATGTTCCTTGTCCGGAAAAATTTCGTCCTGCATGGGCAGGTAAACTCCTGCACTGTCTACCAAATAAATAATGGGCAGCTTATTCTCAATTGCAATTTCCTGGGCCCTGAGGTTCTTTTTAGCTGTAATTGGAAACCAGGCACCAGCTTTTACCGTAGCATCATTGGCAACTACAATACACTGTTTACCCTTTATATACCCTACTTTAACAACAACACCACCAGAAGGACACCCCCCATGGGCCTCGTACATACCATCACCTACAAAGGCTCCTATCTCTATAGCATCCCGCTCCTCATCCAATAAAAAATCTATGCGCTCCCTGGCACTTAATTTGCCTTGTGCATGTTGCTTTGCTATACGGCTCTTTCCTCCGCCCAGTTTTACTTTGGCAAATTTTGTCCTTAATTCTGATAGTAGTAATTTATTGTGGTCTTCGTTCTTGTTGAAGTTAATATCCATGTTGCGCTAGCTTTCTTTTGCGCAATAAAGATAAGGAGTTATATTTATTAACTTTAACTAAATTAAAATCAAAATGAGTCAAAAATTAAGATGGGGGATTATAGGTTTGGGGAATATTGCCCATCACTTTGTTAAAGACCTAGCTCTGGTGAAGGACGCCAGTATTAGTGCCGTAGCCTCCAGATCCATGGACAAGGCGAAGGCATTTGCGGAAGAATACAATGTTCACTTTGCATTTGATAGCTATAACGACTTACTGGAAAGCCAGGAGGTAGATGTGGTATATATTGCTACCCCCCATACTTTCCATTCGGAACTAGCTATTTTAGCAATGACTCATAAGAAGCATGTTCTCTGTGAAAAACCAATGGGAGTAAATGCGGAAGAGGTTAAAAAAATGATAAGCGCATCCCAGGAAAATGGGGTATTCCTAATGGAAGCTCTTTGGAGTAGGTTTAACCCCTCCATAGTGAAAGTAAAAGATTTGATTGACCAAGGCGAAATTGGCCCATTGGCCTATATACATGCCGATTTTGCCTTTTATGCGCTAGACAGGGATTTAAAAGGCAGGGTATTAAATCCTAAATTGGGCGGCGGGTCTCTTTTGGATATAGGTATCTATCCAATTTTCTTAAGTTACCTTCTCTTGGGAAAACCGAAGTCCATATTATCTACATCACACTTTCATAGCAATGGAGCCGAAGTGCAGACCTCAATGATTTTTAAGTATCCCAAGGCACAGGCTATTTTATACTCCGGATTTACCAGCAAATCGGAAATGAAAGCCGAAATCTCAGGGGAAAAAGGAAGTATTTTTATTCCCACTAGATGGCATGAAGCACAAGGGTTCTCAATGGCACGCAATAACGAACAAGAAGAATTTAGTTTGCCCACCACAGGAAGGGGCTATTTCCATGAAATAAACGAGGTGCACCAGTGTATCGCGAATGGTAAATTGGAAAGTGACCTTTGGAGCCACCGCAATAGCCTGGACCTGATAGAATTATTGGATACAGTAAGAAAACAAAACCAAATAATATTCCCGTTTGAAGAATAAAGTTTTTTTAGCCTATTAAATTCTTATAAAAATTACGATATTTGAACCGCTACAAACCAAACCAATTAAAAAATGGGAATGAATAAGAATACGGTACTTGCATGGGCAACCTTTATAATGATCTTTGTAGGGCTTTCACTAATTGCCTTAGGTGCCTTTAGATATGATGATGTTGCCGGATGGGGCTTTGCCTCCGTGGGGATAGGATTCTTCGCAATTGCTTGGGTTTTTAACGCCTTAAAAGGAAGGGTCTAAACAACGGTTCCACTTATTGGTCTTTGTTCGGTGGTCAAAACTGAATTAACAACACTATAATGGATAATAGGAGCCTATAGGTAGTGAATTTGCCGCTACAGATACGATTAATCAAGATAAATAATAAGAAAAGCATATGTCGGACGATAAGAAAGTAATTTTCTCCATGTCCGGGGTTACTAAAACCTATAAAACGGCGAATACCCCGGTATTAAAGAATATATATTTAAGCTTCTTCTACGGAGCCAAAATTGGAATTTTGGGACTTAATGGTTCTGGTAAATCTACCCTACTTAGGATAATAGCCGGAGAAGACAAGAACTTCCAAGGCGATGTAGTTTTTTCACCTGGATATAAGGTTGGATACTTGGAGCAAGAGCCCCAATTGGATGAAAACAAAACAGTCCTGGAAGTAGTAAAGGAGGGAGTTGCCGATACTGTGGCCATTCTGGATGAATACAATAAAATAAATGATATGTTCGGGCTTCCCGAAGTATATGAGGATGCAGATAAAATGCAAAAACTCATGGACAGACAGGCCGAACTACAAGATAAGATAGATGCCAGTAATGCTTGGGAATTGGATACCAAGTTAGAAATTGCTATGGATGCCTTGAGGACACCGGACTCCGATAAAAAAATTGGTGTGCTTTCAGGGGGGGAAAGAAGAAGGGTTGCCCTATGCCGATTATTATTGCAAGAACCCGAAATTTTATTGTTGGATGAGCCTACGAACCATTTGGATGCTGAATCCGTACACTGGTTGGAACATCATTTGGCCGAATACAAGGGAACTGTTATAGCCGTTACCCACGATAGGTATTTTCTTGATAATGTGGCCGGATGGATATTGGAATTGGATAGGGGAGAAGGTATTCCTTGGAAAGGAAATTATTCAAGCTGGTTAGATCAGAAATCCAAGCGTATGGCCCAGGAAAGCAAATCGGCTTCCAAGCGTCAAAAAATCTTGGAACGTGAACTTGATTGGGTTAGGCAAGGAGCCAAGGGGAGACAAACTAAACAAAAGGCGCGTCTGCAGAACTATGACAAGCTAATGAGCCAAGATCAGAAACAATTGGATGAAAAATTGGAAATTTATATTCCAAATGGCCCCAGATTGGGAACCAATGTTATAGAGGCCAATGGGGTTAGCAAGGCCTATGGTGATAAATTGCTCTATGAAGATTTGAATTTTAAGTTGCCACAGGCTGGTATTGTTGGGATAATTGGTCCCAATGGGGCGGGTAAAACAACCATATTCAGGATGATAATGGGTGAGGAAACGCCAGACAAGGGCGAATTTGTAGTAGGGGATACCGCTAAAATAGCCTATGTAGACCAGAGTCATTCCAATATTGATCCTAGTAAGACTATTTGGCAGAATTTTAGTGATGAACAAGAACTTATTATGATGGGTGGGCGACAGGTAAATTCCAGAGCCTATTTAAGTCGGTTTAATTTCTCCGGTTCAGAACAAAATAAAAAAGTAAGTATGCTGTCTGGAGGAGAACGTAACCGTTTGCATTTGGCAATGACATTAAAAGAGGAAGGTAACGTACTCTTATTGGATGAGCCTACCAATGATCTGGACGTTAACACCTTAAGGGCCTTGGAAGAAGGTTTGGAGAATTTTGCAGGTTGTGCGGTTGTTATTTCCCACGACAGATGGTTTTTGGATAGGATATGTACCCATATATTATCATTTGAAGGGGATTCTCAAGTTTACTTCTATGAAGGCTCCTTCTCAGAATATGAGGAAAACAAAAAGAAACGCCTGGGTGGCGACTTAATACCCAAACGAATAAAATATAAAAAGTTAATACGTTAATACCCTGGTTTAACTTAACCTGGCAAAAAAACGCTGTTTCTTCCAAAACGATTATGGGGAAACAGCGTTTTTTAATAGAGCATAACCAAGTGTGGTGTTTGTTTAATAGTTTTATTTATTGGCCAGCTTTTGGATTTATAGAATGTTCACAAAATCTAAGACCTGCCGCCAAGGCCCTTCAGTTGGCCAAGGCACCAACTGTGTGGTACTAACTAGGGGGATAATCTTATACAATCCATGGGTAACATCCTATTTAAACACCACCTAATAATCTTCCTTAGGGTACCAATCCAGTTGTACCACCTCTATATCGGCATTCTTATCATTCACCAACAATTTAAATTTGTCAACGTCCGAAACATCTGGTTTTCCCCTATAGTGATAGGGATATACTTGTTTGGGCTTAAAATCCAGTACGGCATCTGCGGCACTGTCAACGGTCATAGTGTAGGGCAGGTTCATACATACAAATGCCTTGTCTATATTTTGTAAACTCCGCATTTCCGGAATATCTTCCGTGTCCCCAGAAAAATATATGCGTTGGTCATTTTTACTGAGAACGTATCCGTTTCCCCTACCTTTAACATGAAAGTTCTTGGCCTCCTCCCGTAGGTTATACATGGGTATAGCTTCAATGGTTATCCCATAGCGCACTTTAGAGTTGCCATTATCCAATATATCCAACTGTGGTGTAAACTCGGCCGGTATCTTATCAGCAACAGCCTGTGGTACAACTATTTTAGCTTTTTGGGTATTTAGGGATTGTAAAGTTTCCAAACTAAAATGATCCCCGTGTATATCTGTAATCAATATTAAGTCAGGTTCCTTATACGAATCAAACGCTTCTTTACCTCCCACAGGATCGATATAAATAATTGTTCCATCCCAGTCCAACACAGCAGTAGCATGTTCTATTGGGGAAATATCAAGGTTAGTAGCTTTATTTTCAGCAATTAGGGGTACCGACTGATCCTTGTCAACGGTAGTTTTATTCTTCTCCTTACAACTTAGGCTCCAAAGAGCGTTGAGCAGTATAAAACAGATAACAAAATTTGAATAGCGCATAATTTTAAAATATTTAGTTAAGCAATAATTCCATTTTTATATCACTCCTAGCGTAGGGTAGGTTTTTCTCAATTGGGACTTCCTTAAACCCAAATTTTTTATAGATATAAATGGCGTTCACCAATTTAGTGTTGGAATACAATACTAATTTATTCCAACTATTTCCTTTGGCAAGATCTATGGCAAAACTTAAAAGGGCCTGGCCTATTTTTAACCCTTGGAATTTTGCCTCTACTGCCATTTTCCCCAATTCGTATTCCCCACTACCCAATTTTAGCAATGCAAAGCAACCTGCAATTTCATTATTGTACTGGGCAAAATAAATGAAACCATCTTTGTCTATAATATTAGCTTCGCTATTGTCCAAAAGCTGGGTGTCCTTTGGTTCAACATAAAAATATTTTTCCAACCACTCAACATTCAGCTCCTTGAACCTCTCACTGTATTCGGATGTAAAGGGGATTATTCTTAAGGACATTTTGTTAAGATCAGTGATTTCCTTATGTTAAGGTAATCATTTTGGAATTTTTAAGAGGTAATTTATTTTTTTTAACCCAAAAAATCTAAAATTGAACGTGGATCGTATATAAAATGATACAAACAAATACTATTTTAGACTTTAAGAAAATTAAATAATTAATATTTAGAATTATGACTGAAACAAAAAGTAATAATGGACTGAAGGTTATTGCAGGTTTATTAGGGGTAATTTTGCTTGGTGTGATTATCTACACAGTAAGTTTATACCAAGATAAACAAAAGACTACTGCCTTACTTACCAAGGAGAAAGAATTGGTAGTAGAAGACCTTACCAGTTTAAAGTCGGAATATGACAAGGCAATTTTAGAGAGCAATGCTACCAATGAGGAATTGGTATCTGCGAGGGATAATATTGCAAAGTATATAGATTCTGTTCAAACTATGAAAGCCGATATAGCAAGTTTATATCGTTACAGAAAGCAAGTTGGTATCCTGACCAAGGAACGCGAGCAACTATTGAGAAAGGTAGATTCCCTAACCAGGTCCAATACCTTCTTGGCCATGCAAAGGGACAGTACCTATGTAGAGTTGGAGAAGCAGACCATATTTAACGATTCTTTGGTGGTACAGAACACCCAATTGGCAGATGTTTTGGAGAAAGGATCAGCTCTAAATTTATCCAAGTTTTCTGTTGATGCCGTAAAGGAAAGATCCAGTGGTAAATTGGTGTCTACATCCAGAGCTAGGGCTACAGATAAATTAAAGGTTTGTTTCACGGTGGCCGATAATGTAATTGCACAAGCCGGTGACAGGGAATTCTACATTGAAGTTTTGGATCCCCAAGGAAATGTTTTGGGTGAGAGTTTTTCCAAGACTACCGATTCTGGAGCTTCCGTAACCTATAGTAAAGGAACCGATTTTTATTACGAGAACCGTTCTTTGGACGTATGTGATTTTATTGACAAGCCTGCCGGAGATTTTCAAAAGGGAAATTATATGGTAAATGTATATGACAATGGTTTAAAACTATTGGGAACTTCCAAGTTTCAATTAAAATAAATAACACTACCCATTAAATCAGAAAGGCCAATCACGAATGATTGGCCTTTTTTTATTGCATAAAAATATTGTTAGGAATTAAGGGTTCCAACCATATCCTCTGGTTTAACCCATTCATCATATTGCTCTGCGGTAACATAGCCAAGGTTAATGGCTTCCTCCCGTAAGGTAGTACCATTTTTATGTGCCGTATTCGCTATTTCTGCAGCTTTGTAATAACCAATTTTGGTGTTAAGGGCGGTCACCAACATTAAGGAGTTGTTCAATAGCTGTTTTATAACATCGTGATTCGGCTCGATCCCTACGGCACAATTCTCTTCAAAACTTACACAGGCATGACCAATTAATTCTGCTGACTGCAGTATATTGGCTGCCATCATGGGCTTAAAGACATTTAATTCATAATGACCCTGAGTACCTCCAACACTTACGGCTACATCATTGCCCATAACCTGCGCACAGACCATGGTAAGTGCCTCGCATTGGGTTGGATTAACCTTTCCTGGCATAATGGAACTTCCCGGCTCATTGGCAGGGATAATAATCTCTCCAATTCCAGATCTAGGTCCGGAAGCCATCATTCTAATATCATTGGCAATCTTGTTTAGGGACACCGCCAATTGTTTTAGGGCACCATGTGTTTCTACAATGGCATCATGTGCAGCTAGGGCCTCAAATTTATTTTCGGCCGTTTTAAAAGGCAAGGAAGTGAAACGGGCTATATATTGGGAAACAAGTACGTCATAACCGGCAGGAGTATTTAAACCCGTACCTACGGCAGTACCACCCAACGCCAATTCACTTAAATGGGGCAACGTATTGTTCAAAGCCTTTAAACCATGATCTAATTGGGATACATAACCGGAAATTTCTTGCCCCAAGGTTAGGGGAGTGGCATCCATTAAGTGGGTACGACCTATTTTAACCACTTTGGAAAATTCCTTTGCTTTTTTGGCCAAGGTATTTCGTAATTGTGTTACGCCAGGAATAGTAACTTCAATAATCTTTTTAAAGGCAGCTATGTGCATGCCAGTAGGAAAGGTATCATTAGATGATTGAGACTTGTTCACGTCATCATTGGGCTGTATGGTCTTCTCTCCTTCCCCAATTTTTTTACCTGCAATCTCATGGGCCCTATTAGCTATGACTTCATTAACGTTCATATTGCTTTGGGTTCCAGAACCGGTTTGCCATATCACCAAAGGAAATTGATCATCGTGCTTGCCAGCCAATATTTCATCACATACTTGGGCTATAAGATCTCTTTTTTCTACAGCAAGTACACCTAATTCATGGTTGGCATATGCTGCTGCTTTTTTTAAATATGCAAAACCATAAACAACATCCAACGGCATAGATGCTGCCGGACCTATTTTAAAATTGTTCCTGGAGCGTTCTGTTTGTGCGCCCCAATATTTATCGGACGGTACTTGAACCTCGCCCATGGTGTCTTTTTCTATACGGTATTCCATAATACAATTAGAGTTTATTGATTGTTACAAATTTACATTTATCCCCTTAAGTAATAAAATATCAGGCCATAGTTTGTCAAGTTACCGGATGCTTCCAAAAAGCTTTTCTTTATCCCCGTATCAAACAAGGATCAGCGACCATTAAGAGTTGAAGCTTCATGCACTATATGAAATTTTGTACGATACTAAATAGTTATTAATCCAAAAATTTATTTTGTAATTCTGGAGAAGGTATCATGCAGTTATCTTTCTTGCCATACCATGTGTATCGGTTTTTGGCAACATAATCATAAACCACATTGCCAATTTTTTCCGGTATCCACTGTAATATCCCTATCAATTTCCAAGCGCCGCCAAAGGATTGGGCAATTTTTAAGGCTGCGGCAGATTTGGTGTAATACGCCACTCCCGGTTCTATGAGGATTATGGAATCCGTCACGGAAATATCTATACCCCGCTCTTCTGTTAATTTTTTGCCTACTTCACTTTGCAGTGATGCAAACCTAAAAACATCTTTGGTATCGTGGGCAATAACAAATTGCACGGCATTGTTACAGAGGTTGCAAACGCCATCAAAAAGTATAATTTTATTTTTTGGTGCCAATTCCATTTAGATCCTGCTATTTTTTTGGATTTTTTCTTTCTACCAGTTCCAGCTGCTCTACTCCCACGTTAGTGGTAAACATGCCGTAGTTAACAATGGCCTTGTTTTTTTCCAAGCTGTCTATACTGCCAATAGCTTTACCATCCATAAGCCTTACCCTATCGCCAACTTTGAATACAGGGCGTGGTTTATTTTTTTCAATTATAGCAGCTTTCTTCTTTTCTACTTTTTTCTTTTCCCTGATTACCTCTACCTTTTTTATTACCTCTTGCTCTACCTTGGCCTTTTTTGCCTTTTGTGCCTTTACCTCCTTGGCCGACTGCTTTTTACGCTTACTGTTTTCAGTTTCAACAATACGCAACAATTCGGAAACCAAGGGGCGTTTCTTTTTGTCTTGAAAATATTTTTGTGCTACTGTGTTTACCTTATTCCCCAAATAGATCATTCGTTGATTGTGATCGTACAATTCCTGATAGTTTTCCAATTTGGTTTTAATTTTCAAATTAAGATCCTCCAATTTCTGGGCTTCCGTTCGGGCCTTGCTTTCTTCTTCCTGAAGACGGGATCCCGTTTTTTCCATCCTACTGCGTTCCTTTTGCAATTTGGCAATAGTAGCATCAAAACGCACCTTGCCACGTTCAATTTTTTTCTTGGCCTTATTAATAAGGCTGTAGGGAATACCGTTCTTTTGGGCCACCTCAAAAGTAAAGGAACTACCGGCCTGTCCTACAACCAATTGGTAGGTAGGCTCCAACGACTTGCCATCAAAAAGCATATTGGCATTGGTAACGTGCGGTAATTCATTGGCCAATAATTTTAGGTTGGCATAATGGGTAGTAATAACCCCATAGGCCCCACGATCGTAAAAAACTTCCAAAAAGGTTTCGGCCAAGGCACCTCCCAATTCAGGATCACTACCGGTACCAAATTCATCAATAAGAAAAAGGGTCTTGTCGTTACACTTGCGCAAAAAGTAATTCATATTCTTTAGGCGGTAGCTATAGGTACTAAGATGATTTTCTATGGATTGATTATCTCCAATATCGGTCAGCACGTTATCAAACAAACATACCTTTGATCGCTCGTGTACCGGGATCAACAAACCACTTTGCAACATAACCTGTAATAGGCCAATTGTTTTTAGAGTAATACTCTTACCACCCGCATTGGGTCCGGAGATAACAATGATCCTATTTTTTGGATGTAAGGTTATGGTTTGTGGATAGGTTTTTTCCTTTTTGTATTTATTGCTCAAAAACAATAGTGGATGATAGGCATCCCGGAGGTACAGTTCCCTGTTTTCGCTTATTTCCGGCAGTAGGGCATCCATCTCCAATGCGTATTTGGCTTTGGAGGCCGTGATATCCATATGCACCAAAAAATCCTGGTAAGCGTGCAAATCCTCGGCATAGGGTCTAATTTGATTGGTTAGGTCGTTAAGTATTTTCTGAATTTCCTCCCTTTCCTCAAATTCCAAGTTACTAAGCTCCCTACTGTACCTTAAAGTGGCCTCTGGCTCTATATAAACTATACTTCCGGTTTTGGAAGTGCCCATTACGGCTCCTTTGACTTTTTTTCTATACATGCTTTTTACGGCGAGTACCCTCCTGTTATCCACAACAGATTCCCGGATTTCATCCAATAGTTCGGAGGCGTGATATGTATTTAGGGCAGATGCAAAGCTCTGGTTTATTTTACCTTTTACGGCTACCATCTGGGAACGGATGTTTTGTAGATTACTGGAGGCGTTGTCCTTTATTTCTCCAAACTTATCGATAACGGAATCAATATGTCTTGGAATATCGGGATTTAGGATTATAGCATCCGATACATTAAATAATAACGGATAGTATTCTTTAAATTTTACGAAAAATTTTATATGTGTTGCAACTGTGTTACATAGCGCCCCAATTTTCTTAAAACCTCCAACTTCTAAAGTGGTATTCTCTATCTTTAATAGTTTTAGCTCAGGGTTTATGGTATCAAAATTATGGTTTGGTATTCGATTGTCATTGGAGTAGGAGGCTAAATATTCCGAGGTTTGCCCTAGGATATTTAATATATCCGACTTGGAGGATAGCGGTTCCAAAGTAACTACCTGCTCCTTGCCCAATTCTGTAGTACATCGGGCTCCTAGCTGTATTAAAACGGTATTAAATTCTAGATCCTGTAATGTTTTTGAACTTATTTTATTCATTTACCTTAATTTCCTATTATCTGGTTATACTACCCGTTAAAACCTATATTTATCAAATAGTACCAGTTTGTCCGAAGCCCTTTTTAAACGGCTTGGCAGCAACTACCAACAAGCTTATGCCTTCAGTCCCTTGAGTTATATTTACTTTATTTGAAGGTGTAATTCCCCTAAGGGTGGCACCTTAATTCTAAAACGCCTCAAAGGTACGGAATAGGGGCAATATTGAAGGACTTTACAAGTAAGTATTTAAGCTAGGCAATAGTCAATATCTTTCCTTTTAAACCCAAATTAGCTTATGGTAAACTAATTATCAAGCAATAATTATGGCACAGTATATGTTATACTATAAAACCAGTGCAATAACCATTAACCAAGCACCCCTAAAAAATAGCCTTATGAAAAATCCAAGTTCAATCATTGCCTATGTAGGAATTGGGTTGCTACTACTATCCTGTAGTGCAACCAATAATTTAACCATGGGCGCCACCGAACCGGCTATAGTACATCTTCCAAAAAGTATAAAGCGCATAGGTATCATCAATAGAAGTTTACCCTCTGAACCTAACCAGAAAATTGATAAAATAGACCGAATTCTTTCCGTAGAAGGCATTAATCTAGATGAAAAAGGCGCTAAAGCTGCCATATCAGCCTTGTCCGAAGAATTATATAGGACGGGGAATTATGAAGAAATAGTGGTTCTGGACAGCATAATGGAAATTCGGAAAGGCCTTAATGTTTTTCCGGCTTCCTTATCATGGGAAACCATAGAAAAACTTTGTAAGGCCAACGATCTGGATGCTATTTTCTCATTGGCATTTTACGACACGGACACTAAGATATCCTATAAGGGAACTATGATGCAATTACCCAATAATCTAGGTATTAAAGTGCCGGTTCCGGGCCACGAAGTAAAGCTGAATACCGTTATCAACAATGGATGGCGTATATATACCCCTTTAAACAAACAAATTGTTGATGAATTTACATACACAGATTACTTGGTGTCCTCAGGGAAGGGTATTAATCCGATCAAGGCCCTCGAAGCCGTGGCGCGCAGAAACGAGGCTGTTGAGGAGTTAAGTAAAAATATTGGTTATGCATACGGATCCAGATTGTCTCCTTACAAACACAGGATAAGTAGGGACTACTTTGTGCGGGGCACTGATAATTTTGTGGTGGCCAAAAGAAGGGCACAAACAGGGGATTGGGACGGTGCAGCCCAACTTTGGGAACGTGAGCTGGATAATTCCAAATCCAAAATAGCCGGTAGGGCATGTTACAACATGGCCATAATAAACGAAATAAACGGCAACATACCAGAGGCGATGGATTGGGCATCCAGAGCCTATGCAGAATATAATAATAAGGAAGCACTGCGATATCTGAATATTTTAAAATACAGGGCCTCTCAATTAGAAAAGCTGGAGCAGCAGGCATCCCGATAATATTGGTTTAGAATCCTAGGGATTTAATCTTTACCCCTCCATTCACCTAATTTTTCATTGATTGGACAATATTTTTACCTATAAATGAGTTTTAGGAGGGTTATGATATTACGTCTAAACCTTTTTTGTTTACACCTTTCAGGACAGAACATTGGCACGTTTTGTATGCGATTGCTTATTTTGGGCCACTTGGTTCTTATAGTAGCCTGTAGTCCCACCAAGTCAATTGTCCTTCAAACAATGGAACCTTCCCCGGTACATATTTCCAAAAACATTAAACGCATAGGTATCATCAATAGAAGTCAGCCCTCAGATCAGCTGAAGGACGACACCAGTATAAACAGTGTGGTTGCCATTGAGGAACAATGGCTTGAAGAAAAGGGTAGGAGTGCAGCCTTGACCGGCTTATTTCAAAAATTGTTAAAAGATAGTCGCTTTCAATCTGTTAATATACTGGATTCCATCCCCCAGGAGCTTATGAATTTTGAGATGGAAAATGATTCCATTTCCTGGGCAATGATCAATGATATTTGTAATACCTATGATGTGGACGCTGTATTCTCTATGTCGTTTTTTGATACGGAAACCAAAGTATCACTGAAGAAAACTTCCATGATGCAACCCAATCTAATGCGGGTAAAGGTAAAAGTAAAGGCCCAAGAGATTACACTGGAAACCCTTATTGAAAATGGTTGGAGAATTTATTACCCTAAAGGCAAGAAAATAATTGATGAGTTTGTATTAAATAATCAAATCGTATCCACAGGAAAAGGAGAAAACCCATGGGAAGCCTATAGGGCCATAGAAGGCAGAAGGGACACCCTGGTGAAACAGAGCAAGGTGGCAGGCAGCAATTACGGTCAACGTTTATTACCCTACGAAGATAGCGTTGAGCGACAATACTATGCAAGAGGTAGTCAAAACTTAGACATGGCTCACACATTTATGGAGTCTGGGGACTGGCAGGGGGCATTCCAATTATGGGAAAAGGAATTGGAAAATACCAATCCTAATATTGTGGGTAGAGCCTGTTATAATATGGCCGTCAGATACGAGATCAATGGAGACTTGGATAAGGCAATGGAATGGGCTTCAAAAGCGCATTCAGATTATAACAACAAGAATGCTTTGGCGTATTTGGACAAACTAAAATACAGGTCCTCCCAGAACCAAATATTGGAAAAGCAACTATCAAAGTAATCCTTTGGGAACCTTCCTTTTTCTACACAGACAATTGGCTAATAGCCTTATTTAAAAACAAACCAAGACAACTAAAAAGATTGCATACCTACCAACTTTTTATACATTCCGTCTTGGGCTAAAAGTTGTGTATGGGATCCCTGTTCCACAATCTCACCCTTTTGCAAAACTACAATTGTATCGGCATTTTGAATGGTGGAAAGCCTATGGGCAATTACAATAGATGTTCTATTCTGCATCATTTTTTCCAAGGCATCCTGTACCAAACGTTCACTTTCCGTATCCAAAGCAGAAGTAGCCTCGTCCAGGATCATTATGGGAGGGTTCTTAAGGACTGCCCTGGCTATGGACAGACGTTGTTTTTGCCCTCCACTCAATTTATTGCCACTATCCCCAATGTTTGTGTTATAGCCCTGTGGCAACTCTGAAATAAAATTATGTGCATTGGCAATTTTGGCGGCCTCAATAATTTCCTCCTCCGTTGCACCTTCTTTACCTAGTCCAATATTATTTTTAACCGTATCATTGAACAAGATGGAATCTTGGGTCACCAACCCCATTAGATTCCGAAGCGACTTCTTGGTTAGATTTCTGATATCAACACCGTCTATCCTTATTTCCCCTTCATTAACGTCGTAGAATCGGGTCACTAAATTAGCTATGGTACTTTTTCCACTCCCTGATTGCCCAACGAGGGCTACGGTCTGTCCTTTTGGCACCTGTAGGTTAAATTTTTTCAAGACGTATTCATCTTCATACTTAAAGGAAACGTTATTAATTTCTATTCCCTCATCAAATGTAGTCTTGGCAATAGCATCTTTATCTTCTATAATAGGATTATCGGTTTCCAATATTTGAAGCACGCGCTCTGCAGCCGAATTTCCCTTTTTTACTCCAAATGAAGCCTTGCTTATAGACTTCGCGGGCGTTAAAATATTATAAGCAAGTCCCATATAAGCAATAAACGAAGAGGCGTCCAATGTTTTCTCTATCAATACCATTTTACCCCCAAACCACAGGAGTACCCCTATGACCAAAATTCCCAAAAACTCCCCTGTTGGTGAGGCAAGATTTTGTCTGTTCAACAAGGTATTGGAGAAATTGAAAAACCTTTTGGTGGAATTGGAAAATGTTTTGTAAAATCTAGACTCGGAATTAAAGGCTTTTATTACCCGTAAACCACCTAAGGTCTCTTCTACGATGGACAAAAATTCCCCTTGTTCCTTTTGCACCCTGTCCGATTTCTTTTTTAGGGTTTTCCCAATCCTAGAGATAATCATCCCAGCAATTGGAATAAAGATAAAAACAAACAAGGTAAGCTTGGTACTAATACCAAACATTATTAGGATAGTAAATACTATGGTTAGCGGCTCCCTTACTATAAGCTCCAATATAGATAAAAAAGAATGCTGTATCTCCAGTACATCGGAGGTAATCCGGGCTATTACATCACCTTTTCTTTTCTCGGAAAAGTAGGATATGGGCAAGTCCACAATTTTGGCATACATCTTATTCCTAATGTCTTTTAAAACCCCATTTCTTAAAAAGGTAATAAAATACATCGCCAGATAGTTAAAGAAATTCTTTAAAAGAAAAAGTACTAAAACCAGCCCTATTACCAACACCAATCCTTTCATTTCGTCGTCTCCGGAATAGGCATTGACCCTGAAATTGATATAGTCCTGTAAATAGTCCTTTAACTGCCCTATCCCCGTGTATGTAGGCTCTTCCAAGACCTTCTTTTCTGGCTTAAAAAGAACATCCAACATAGGAATCAATGCCGCAAAGGATAGCGCACTGAACAAAGCATAAAGTATATTAAAAAAAATGTTTAAAAAACCGTATTTACGGTAAGGTTTCGCAAAGCGAAGAATTTTCTTAAAATACTCCATTAACCTATTTTAAGTTCTTTGAGGATTCTTTCAATTTTAGCATCCAGTTCGGCATCTACTTTTTTGTAATCTGCAGCATCTTTCAATTTTGTATTAATACTAAAATAGAACTTAATTTTAGGCTCCGTACCACTGGGCCTGGCCGCCATTTTGGTACCATCCTCGGTAATATAGATCAGTACGTTGGATTTAGGAATATCTATAGGTGTTACTTCCCCTGTTAATACATTTTTGGATGTTGCCGTGTTGTAGTCTTCAACAGTCACCACCTTGGAACCATCAATGGATTCAACCGGGTTATCCTTAAAATCGATCATCATCTGTTTAATTTCCTCAGCCCCGGACATTCCTTTTTTGGTCAGGGAAATTAATTTTTCCTTATAAAATCCATATGCCACATAGCAATCTATTAGATCTTTGTAAAAGGAACTGCCGTTGGCTTTTGCATTGGCTCCGATTTCACAGGCCAATAGGGTAGAGGTCACGGCATCTTTGTCCCGTACAAAATCGCCCACCATAAAACCAAAACTTTCTTCGCCACCACCAATAAATGGCTGGTCTGGAAAATCCTTGATCATTTTGGCAATCCATTTAAAACCGGTAAGGGCCGTCTTGCACTCAATACCATAGCCCTTGGCCAAAGAATCCATCATAGGGGTAGACACAATGGTAGAAGCAATAAATTCTTCTCCACTAATGCCGTCTTGCTTTCTTTGGTCCAATAAAAATTTGGTCATCATAATCATGGTCTGATTCCCGTTAAGGATTTCCATGTCCCCTTCCAAATTACGGACTGCAACCCCCAATCGGTCACTATCGGGATCGGTACCTATTACCATATCCGCCCCAATTTCCTCGGCCTTTTTAATGGCCATGGATAAGGCTTCGGGTTCTTCTGGATTGGGGGACACCACGGTTGGAAAATTTCCATCCGGTTTGGCTTGTTCCTCAATAACAGTAACATTTTTGTACCCAGCACGTTTCAACACTTCTGGTATTACTGTTATAGAAGTACCATGTAAAGAAGTAAATACTATCTTAAAATCATCCTTGCCCTTGGCATTGAAATTTCCATTTTTAACAGAAGCCTCTATAAAGGCTTCATCTACCTCCTTGTCTATTAATTCAATAAGGCTGTCATCTGCATTAAACTTTATGTCTTCAAAAGAAAGGCTATTTATTTCGCTAATAATCTCACCATCCTGTGGCGGTACAATCTGCCCTCCATCGGTCCAATAAACCTTGTATCCATTGTATTCTGGTGGGTTATGCGAAGCTGTTAGGACAATACCGGCATGGCAATTAAGATGTTTTACGGCGAAAGATAATTCGGGGGTGGTCCTTAATTCGGAAAAAAGGTATACCTTAATATCATTGGCTGCCAATACCTGGGCTACCGTTCTCGCCAAGGTATCGCTGTTATGCCTGCAATCATAAGCAATAACAACCTTGATCTGTTGCCCTTGGTATACTTGATTTAAATAGTTGCTAAGCCCTTGGGTACTCTTTCCCAAGGTGTATTTATTAATTCTATTGGTTCCGGCCCCCATTATTCCACGCATACCACCGGTACCAAATTCTAGATTCTTATAAAACCTATCTTTTAGCTCCTCAGTATTGGAATCCATTAATCCACGAATCTCTTTTTTTGTCTTATCATCGAAAAAATCGGTTAGCCAATTTTCGGCATTTTTTAGTACGGTCTCCATAGTTATTTGGTCTTAGATATTCTTAAAAATACGAATATATTCTATTATTTTTTAGTGATATTTATTTCTTCCGTGATATTGTAGCGTGTTTCATTTTTTCTGGACCTTACCATAATTTCCCCTAAGAAACCCGCGAGAAAAAGTTGCGTTCCTATTACCATGGCTACCAGTGATATATAGAACTGTGGACGCTCTGTAATGAGTCGGCCAAAAGGGTTTATAAAAACCTTGTCAATCCCCAAATAAAGAGCAAATCCAAACCCTATAGTAAACATTAAAACACCCAAGGCACCAAATAGATGCATAGGTCTTTTACCAAATGTAGAAACAAACCAGATAGTAATAAGGTCTAAAAATCCATTTATAAATCGGTCCATACCAAATTTGGTCTTGCCGTATTTTCTGGCCTGATGCTGTACCACTTTCTCATCTATTCTGGAAAAACCGGCACTTTTGGCCAGCACAGGGATATAGCGGTGCATTTCCCCTGATACCTCAATGGTTTTAATAACCTCCTTTTTATAGGCCTTTAATCCACAATTAAAATCGTGTAAACTGACGCCCGATGTTTTTCGAGCGGCCCAATTAAATAATTTGGAAGGCAAATTTTTGGAAATTATTGAATCATATCGCTTTTTCTTCCAGCCAGAAATAAGCTCATAACCTTCTTTTGCGATTAGCTCATACATTTCTGGGATTTCCTCTGGGTTATCCTGTAAATCTGCATCCATGGTAATCACTACATCCCCTTCAGCCGCTTTAAAGCCTGCATGTAATGCCTGCGATTTGCCAAAGTTTTTTAAAAAGCGAATTCCCTTTACATTGGGATTGGAGGCAGCCAACTTGCCAATTATTTCCCATGAGCTATCGGTACTTCCATCATCAATGAAAAGTATTTCATATAAAAAATGATTGGTGTGCATTACACGCACAATCCAATCATGAAGTTCTATTAACGATTCTTCTTCGTTGAGTAAGGGAATTATTATGGATATATTCATTCGGTACTAATGGAAAATCTTTTCAAAAGTACAAATTACTGAATAGTTTCTTGCTTTTTTAAAATTAATGCTGGAATTAGCGATAATAAAAAGCTGGCCACAACACTATAAATTAGACCAAACATGATTTGCATGGAGGGAGTGGTGAACTTTTTTCCCATTTCCATTTGTGCATCAATCTGCTCTGGAGTCATTTTTGTAGTTTCCATCAGCAATCCTTTTTGGTATTCCATGGCCTTATTCATCATTTCAGGGTCTATAAGACCTGCCATGACCTGATTGAAAATAATACCTATAATACCCCCTACCAAGCCTATACCAACACCTATCTTTAATCCCTGTCCAAAAGAAACAAAACCATTATTATCCTTTTTAAACTGAATAATTCCAATGGTAATCAAGGAAACGGTAATAACAAGGCTAACCCCCAGAACCAGCATCCCCCCTTGATAGTGCATATCCAAGGAATATAACATTAAGGCAAATACTACACTCAATGCTCCTAATATAAGCCCATAGGTTAAAGCATATTTTCCTGTTTTTGGTTTTGTTTCATCCATAAGGCGTACAATTTATTGGTTTAAAATAGTTAGTGGCAAAGTTGTTAAATTTGTTACATCTAAAGTTAAGATATTTTTATTTTTCTTTTTTAGGATTAAAAATTGTTCTTTTCAGAAAAATAATTAAATTTGCAGCCAGAAATTAAGAAGGAACAAACGTTTTTTACAATGAAAAAAGATATACATCCAGAGAATTATAGATTGGTAGCTTTTAAGGACATGTCCAATGAGGAGGTTTTTATTACCAAGTCTACTGCTAATACCAAAGAAACTTTAGATGTTGATGGAGTTGAATACCCATTGATTAAATTGGAGATATCCAGAACTTCACATCCATTCTATACTGGTAAAGCCAAACTCTTGGATACAGCAGGTCGTATTGATAAGTTTAAAAGCAAATACGAGAAATTCAAAAAATAATAATTTCTTTACAAAAGAGTTATTAAGTCACGCCCTTGCGTGACTTTTTTTGTTTTAAATTTATAGTATGAACTATATTCTTTTTGATGGTACCGTTAGAAGATCCCTACTGCCATTTACCTTTACCAGGCCAGTAGCAGATATTAGAATTGGCATTTTGACCATTAGGGAAAAGTGGGAAAAATATTTGGGCAATACCACTACTACGATAACCGAGGATTATCTTTCTGAAAGATTTCCGATGGTAGAAATGGAAGAAAACGTTCTGATCAATGCTTCCTTTCTGCCCAGTGCTGAATTAGTAAACCTGGTTGTAAATCTAAACCCTCAAGAAGCCGTATTTTACGAAGAGGAGGTTATTGCCTTCTATGCTGAAGAGACGCAGGATGATGTTGATCTGTCTACCTATAAGCATATTGAATATAAAGGTCACGTATTAAGAATAGAAAACACTTGGGACATTTTCTCTAAAAACGGTGAAGCCCTGCAGGCGGACTTTGACCTTTTGACCGAAGGCAGAAAAAGCGCACCCATTTCCAAGACCAATAGATTAATAAACCCCGAAAATATATTTCTTGAAGAAGGGGCTAGCGTGGAGTACAGTATATTAAACGCTTCCGACGGACCTATTTATCTAGGCAAGGACTCTGAGGTATGGGAGGGGAATCTCATCCGGGGAGGCTTCGCCCTTTGCGAAAAGGCGGTGGTTAAAATGGGTGCTAAAATTTACGGCCCCACAACAGTAGGCCCCTATAGCAAGGTGTGTGGCGAAATTTCAAATTCTGTTCTAATAGGGTATTCCAGTAAGGGCCATGAAGGCTACCTTGGCAATTCCGTACTTGGAGAATGGTGTAATATAGGGGCCGATTCCAATAATTCCAATTTAAAGAATAATTACGCCAAAGTGCGTTTATGGAATTATGATAGCGAGAAATTTGAACAGACTGGACTACAATTTTGTGGCCTTATGATGGGAGACCACAGCAAAACGGCTATTAATACCATGTTCAATACAGGGACGGTCATAGGGGTAAATTGTAATATCTACGTACCTGGATTTCCAAGAAACTTTGTCCCCAGTTTTAGTTGGGGCGGGGCTTCCGGTTTTACTACCTACCAACCCAAAAAAGCCTTCGAAGCAGCCAAGGTCATGATGGCCAGAAGGGGAGTGGAGTTCAATGATATGGATGCCAAAATCCTCAATCACGTTTTTGAGGAAACAAAGAAATGGCGCAAGGAATAACCGTCTAAGGGCCAAGTAATCAAACTATAGCTTATAAGGTATAGAGGTTTTTAATTATTGGTATATTTGCATTGTTTTTATGAAATAGGGCACAGCATTATGTAAGAGCAAAGAGCAGACGTAGGCTTAATAATTTAAACCCCTTAGGCCTAAATTATATGTTTTCAAGGGGCAAATTACCAGGTCAACACTTAGAAAACCTAAACTTACCCTAGTATCCTAAAGAACAATTGGGAAAATCCCAATAATAGAAAAAAAATAAATGCATGAAAAGAAAGGTCGCATTTTATACTTTGGGCTGTAAGCTCAATTTTTCGGAAACCTCTACCATTGCAAGGGATTTGGTTGACGAAGGCTTTGAGCGTGTGGATTTTTCCGAAAAAGCCGATATGTATGTTATCAACACTTGTTCGGTTACGGATAATGCGGATAAACGCTTTAAGTCTATTGTAAAACAGGCTCAAAAAATAAATCCCAATGCCTTTGTAGCTGCTATTGGGTGCTATGCACAACTTAAACCTAAAGAGCTGGCGGCGGTAGACGGGGTAGACCTGGTTCTTGGAGCCACTGAAAAATTTAAGATCGCCAACTATGTAAACGACCTTTCCAAGAACGATTTTGGAACGGTACATTCCTGCGAAATTCAAGAAGCAGATTTTTATGTGGGAAGTTATGCCATTGGAGATAGAACCAGAGCATTCTTAAAGGTTCAGGATGGCTGTGATTACAAATGCACTTATTGCACCATTCCCTTGGCCAGAGGAATATCAAGAAGCGATACCCTGCAAAATGTTCTTAAAAATGCAGCAGAAATATCAGCAAAGGGAATTAAGGAAATTGTGCTTACGGGTGTTAATATAGGAGATTACGGCAAGGGTGAATTTGGTAACAAAAAACATGAGCATACTTTTTTAGATCTAGTGAAAGCACTGGATACGGTTGAAGGCATTCATCGTTTACGGATATCTTCCATTGAACCTAACCTACTCCGAAATGAAACAATTGATTTTGTGGCCCAAAGCAATTCTTTTGTACCGCATTTTCATATTCCACTGCAGAGCGGGAGTGATGCTATTTTAAAATTAATGAGCAGGCGTTATTTGAGCAGTCTGTATGTAGACCGCGTAAAAAGAATAAAGGAGGTAATGCCCCATGCCTGTATTGGCGTAGATGTTATTGTTGGATTTCCAGGAGAAACCGATGAACGTTTCCTTGAGACCTATAATTTCTTAAATGAATTGGATATTTCATACTTACATGTTTTCACCTTTTCAGAAAGGGACAACACCAAAGCCGTGGAAATGGATGGCGTAGTACCCAAAAAAGTAAGGCAAAAAAGAAGCAAGATGCTACGTGGACTTTCAGTTAAAAAACGCAGGGCATTTTACGAAAGTCAATTGGGTAGCATACGCACCGTGCTGTTTGAGGCAGAGAACAAAGAAGGGTATATTCATGGCTTTACGGAGAATTACGTAAAGGTGAAAACTCCTTGGAATCCAGAATTGGTAAACACCTTACAGCAGTTGAAACTCAATGAAATTGATGAGGAAGGTATGGTGAGAGGTATAGCGATGCAAGAAATAAGTACAACTGCTTAACCCTTAAAGCCCTTAGATGCCGTAAATGAATATGGACAGAAATAAAAAAACCTCTCGCAATGGAGAGGTTTTTTTTAAAAAATCTTTTTAGATCCTTATCCCTACAGGTAGCATTTCTTTGTACTGCCTATTTTTACGTAAAAAACCCGCTATTTGTGGGCTGGTAGGAACAACTCGTAAATTTTGGTCTTGAATGTGGTTCAAAACACTTTTAATGAAACCTTCTTTAAAACCTTCCAATGTAATTTCTTCAGGAATAACAAGCTTGGTTAAAAAGACTTTGCGCTCTTGGGAAGAATACTCAATTTTAGCTAGGTGCCCATCTACCCTAGCTTCAAATTGCCTTAAGAAGCCATTGTCCTTAATTTCTACTCTGTTCATATAGTTTGATTTTAAATAATGATTAATTTTAGATCACAATGTTCTCCAGTTATAATCTAGTTATATAGTACAATTAAATAATTAAAGTAAACACATAAGAAGGGACAAATAAGCCAAGACTACGAAGTTAGTGAAAAAAAAGTAATTTTCCTATTTTATCTACCATGTCAAATTCAATCAAAGATCAACAAAAATTACATGTTTACTTTATGCCAGGTATGGCTGCAAATCCGTCTATATTTGAAAACATATGTTTACCGGACGATACTTTTGTCATACATTATTTGGACTGGATTATACCCGACAAAGGAATTAGCTTGGAAGACTATGCCTTAAAAATGTGCAGCTATATAAAGCATAATAATGCCGTTCTGGTAGGGGTTTCCTTTGGTGGCATATTGGTCCAGGAAATGTCCAAACATATTCAAGTTAGGAAGGTGATAATAATCTCCAGTGTTAAGGACAATACCGAACTCCCCAAAAGAATGATATTTGCCAAGTACACCAATATGCACAAGCTCTTGCCAACAGGTTTGGTAAACAATGTGGAACTCTTGGCAAAATATGCCTTTGGCGAAACGGTAACCAAGCGTTTGGCGCTATATGAACAATACCTATCTATTAGGGATAAGTATTACTTGGACTGGTCTATTCACAACATTGTTAATTGGAAGCAAAGTAGGCCCATGAAAAATACAATTCATATTCATGGTGAAAAAGATCCAGTTTTCCCAATTGGGCATATTAAAAACTGTATAAGTGTTAAGAATGGCACGCATACCATGATAATACACAGGTTTAGATGGTTTAATGAGCACTTGCCCACAATTATTTTGCAATAAGGCAGTTGTATTTAATATCTTTGGGGTATACCCATGTAGATTACTTTATCATTAAAGGATTTATTGGGGCGCAAGAAGATGGTGGTTTAATTTAAATTCTAATAATTGTACAAATGAAAATTATTAAAAATGTTTTAATGTTGTTAGGGGTTTTCTTCGTGGGAAGCACCTTGATATTTGCCGTGCAGAATCAGTATAAAGAAACAGATATGGTGTTGAAAAAGTCCGATCCCGAAAGTAAGGTTGGGAATAATGAGGGGTACCGCATAACGGCCATTGAAATCCCAGAAGATTTAAATTTTGCGGGAGAGCCCGTACCCTTTGATGATCCAGAAGTGTTGGAACGGGTAGACCGGGAGTTTCTAGTGAACACCTATTGGCAGTCCAATGCCCTATTACTTATGAAAAGGGCCAATAAATACTTTCCCATTATAGAGCCAATACTTAAGAAAAATGGCATACCTGATGATTTTAAGTATTTAGCATTGGCAGAAAGTGGACTCCAGAATGTAGTATCACCAGCAGGGGCTACCGGTTTTTGGCAGATTATGAGGGCTACAGGAAGGGAATACGGCCTAGAAGTGAATTCCAACGTAGATGAAAGATATCACATAGAAAAATCTACCGAGGTGGCCTGTAGGTATTTAAAGAAATCCAAGGAACGTTTTGGAAGCTGGACTTTAGCAGCAGCGGCCTATAATGCAGGTGCAGGCGGTATTAGAAAATATATGGGAATCCAAAAGGTAGATGGGTATTACGATCTGTTATTGGGAGAAGAAACAGGTAGATATGTTTTTAGGATATTGGCCATTAAAGAAATTCTTTCGAATCCAGAGAAATACGGATTCCATTTGGAAGAGGATGATATGTATACCGCAGTACCAACTTTTAATGTGGAGGTGGACGAGCCAGTGGCCAATTTTGCCGATTTTGCCAAAGAATACGATATAAATTATAAGATTTTAAAACGACACAACCCATGGCTAAGGGAGCCACACCTTAACAACGCCTCAAAAAAGAAATATACCATTGAGGTCCCCGTTAAAGGGTATTACAAAGTATCTAAATAATGTTGACCTTCCTAAATGACAACCTATGGTCATTACTTTTAGGAATTAATTACATATTGGTTATCGTTTTTTCGGTCTTGATCGTTCTTAAAAATAAGAATCCGGTCAAGACCTTATCATATCTTTTTGTTTTAGCAACACTGCCATTTGTAGGTCTATTGGTCTATTATCTCTTTGGACAGGACTACAGAAAGGATAAGATATTTGAAAAAAAGTATGTGGAAGACAATGAGCAACTAAAAAGGTGGCGAAATAAATTTAGTCTGGATAAAGAAGAAAGACAGGACCTTAAAGATGTTTTTGGAGAAGGTGTATACAAAATATACCGATTAATGAGAAACAATGAAAAGGCTGTACTAACTTATGACAATGAGGTGGACATCCTTATCAATGGAGAAGAAAAATTTAGATATTTAAGAAAAGACCTGGCCAATGCCAAAAAACATATTCACCTAGAGTATTTTGTTTTGTTTGACAGGGGATTGGGCAGTGAAATTATAGATATCTTATGTAAAAAAGCCAAAGAAGGGGTTAGCGTAAGATTAATTTACGACGATGTAGGTAGCGATATTTCAGCTGCTTCCAAAAGAAAACTGTCCAAAAACGGAGTGAAGCATTATCCCTTTATGCCTGTTTTATTTTCTAATTCTACCAGTAAATTAAATTATAGGGACCATAGAAAAATAGTGGTCATAGATGCTTCTATAGGCTACGTAGGCGGAATTAACATAGATCAGAAATACGACAATAGCTTTAACAATAAAAGATATTGGAGAGACACCCATTTACGAATAAAAGGTGGGGCAGTAGGAGCCTTGCAATCCTCCTTTATCTTAAGTTGGAATTTTGCTGCTGCCGATAACATGGAAATAGATACGGAATTATTGCCTCAGCACAAACCTGATCCGCATGACCCCATAGCTGTGCAAATGGCTTCAAGTGGACCGGATAGTGATTGGGCCAATATTATGGAGGCAATTTTCTGCGCCATAAATTCGGCCAATAAAAGCATTTTGATCACTACTCCTTACTTTATACCCAATAGCCAAATATTAACGGCCCTGACAACAGCAGCTAGAAGCGGTGTGGAAATTAAGGTGATTTTGCCCTATGAATCCGATTCTTGGGCTGCCCAATATGCAACAGATTCCTATATAGAAGAGTGTCTACACTCCGGAATAAAAATATATAGATATCGCAAAGGTTTTGTGCACGCCAAAACCTTGGTCATAGATGACGTACTCTCCAGTGTTGGAACCGCTAATTTGGATTATAGAAGTTTTTCTATGAATTTTGAGATCAATGCCTTGATCTATAACAAGGGAATTAACCGTAAGATGCGGGAACAGTTCAATGAAGACCTTAATGATTGTGATGAAGTTCTATTGGAGCGATGGAAGAATAGAAGCATAAGAAGAAAACTTCAGGAATCGTTTAGCAGATTATGGGCCCCATTACTTTAACAACTTCAGGTTATACTCCAAACGATTGCGGGGTATGCAACCATAAAAAAAGGACAACATTAATCCTATGTTGTCCTTTTTTAGTACTTATAAGATGTCTTAACTTAAATTTTCTTTAATTGCTGTTGCATCATTTTAATCTGTTCGGACAACATATTTTGCTTGTCCAACTTTTTGGCTTCATTCAAAAGGGTAGTGGCTTCCCGCTTTCTCCTTTTTTGCATTGCTATACCCGCTAAACTCAGCTTGGCCATGGCTACATCATAATCCATATTAAGACCAAACTTCAAAGCCTTTTTAAAATATTTTTCGGCCTGGGTAAGGTTGGTCTGCGAAAAAATAATACCGTTTAGATAATTATAGTAGCCATTCTGTTTCTGGGTAAGGGCCGTATCAGGATTTTTTATTTTATCGAGCCATTTTTTTGTTCCTTCCAAATCCTGTTTTCGCATCTTTAAAAAGGCTAAAAGGATTATTTCATTCCTAAAATAAAGGAAAATAAATATGGAGGACAGTAGAATCAAGGAAATTCCGTTTCCAATATTACCTTCTATAAATTGATAGACCGCATACGCAATAATAAGAGCTGCGATAACTAATTTTAAATTTTTGTTGAACATATTTAATTGTTAATTAATTGGTAAGTTACTTTAGATTTTATGGTTGTAGGTATTTCCTGATCTGGCATTTGAGGCATTGAAGATACTCCAGTTGATTCCCCTTCTACGGTCATATTGATAATAAAACCCGTAGATAAATCGGCAAGGATCTTGGTGGCCTGTGATCCATTTAGTTCCATACTAGTATTAGAGTCATTTATATTCATCAATACTGTGGCCTTTCCACTAATTCTTGCCTGATTGCCTTCTAGATCTTCCAAGGTCCAAATATTGACGGTCTTTAATTTACCCTCATAGGCATTCTCCCACTGATCATTTACTTCCACTTTCTTATCAGGATAAATAAAGGTCATTTGCTTATAGCTATTGGATAGGGCCTCTGATCCAAACTCATTTTCCAGGGATTTTTTCATCATATTAATGGAGAACTCGTCCTCCAAACCAGAAGCACGCGCCATTTTGGTTACCAAACTATCACCACCAACCACTTTAAGGATATTGCCGTTCTTGGCTAAAACAATTTTTACAGGATTGTCCAATATGGTATTGAATATTTTGGATTGCATATCCTCAGAATTCACCTCTTTAGCCTTTACATTCATCAATTCTCCCTGAATACTGGAGGTCATTTTCAAGTTTAGATCCTTAAAGGTCAAGGCAACATCATAGCCCGAGCCATTCAATTCAAGCACTTTAAATTCCAGAATACCATCAATATGGTTAATGATCTCGTGGGTGGCACCGTCCAAATCCTGTACAATCTTTTGTTCAGCATCCTGTTTAATATTAAAGACATCCCCTTTTTTTAAGTGATATTGTAATGTGGTCTGCCCAAAAACAACCGTTTGGCAAAGGATGCAAACCAACAATAATAGAAAGCGAGTCATGTTCAAGATTCATTCTGATTAAGCCCATGCAAAAGTAATAAAATCCTATTGGCCTAAAGGCTGGCAGTCATAAAAAAATATTTTTTTAATTAGACTTGTCAATGCAAAAACTCTTTGTATATTTGCACCCGGATTTTGCTCTGGATTAAAGCAAAATTCAAAAAAAGTAACAAAAGAAATATAAGCTGACTATAAAAATACGCTACGATGAGCAAAAGAACATTTCAACCATCAAAAAGGAAGAGAAAAAACAAACATGGTTTTAGAGAACGTATGGCTTCTGTCAATGGAAGAAAGGTTCTAGCTCGAAGAAGAGCTAAAGGAAGAAAGAAATTAACTGTATCTTCTGAACTGAAGCACAAAAAATAATGATTATATTGTTTTTTTAAAATAACAAGGTGTTACTTTTTCCAGAGTAGCACCTTTTTTTTGCCCAATTCCCTTTTTTTTATATTGTAAATTTTAAGTAACATGCCCAAAAGAAAAGATTTAAATTCTATTTTAATTATTGGTTCTGGTCCTATTGTAATTGGTCAGGCCTGTGAGTTCGATTATTCTGGTACACAAGCCTTACGGTCATTGAGAGAAGATGGTATAGAAACAATTCTTATCAATAGTAATCCTGCCACCATCATGACCGACCCTACTATGGCGGATCATGTGTATTTAAAACCTTTGACCACAAAATCCCTGATAGAGATATTGGAAATTCATCCCAATATTGATGCGGTTTTACCAACTATGGGTGGCCAAACAGCTCTAAACTTGTGTATAGAAGCAGACACCAAGGGAATCTGGGAAGATTATAACGTACAAATTATTGGTGTTGATATAGATGCTATCAACATCACCGAAGATCGGGAAAAATTCCGTGAACTAATGCTTAAAATAGGTGTTGGTATGGCGCCACAGGCTACTGCAACGTCATTTTTAAAAGGTAAGGAAATTGCCCAGGAATTTGGTTTTCCACTGGTTATTAGAGCTTCCTATACCCTTGGTGGAGCAGGAGCCTCTATAGTATACAAACCTGAGGATTTTGACGAACTCCTTAGTCACGGCTTGGAAATATCCCCAATTCATGAGGTGATGATTGATAAGGCCTTAATGGGGTGGAAAGAGTACGAATTGGAATTGCTTAGGGACAAAAATGACAATGTGGTCATTATTTGTACCATAGAAAACATGGATCCCATGGGAATACATACCGGGGACTCCATTACCGTAGCCCCCGCCATGACCTTATCTGATAAAACGTTCCAGAAGATGCGGGACATGGCCATTAAAATGATGCGTAGCATTGGTGATTTCGCGGGAGGTTGTAACGTTCAATTTGCGGTTAGTCCAGATGAAAAAGAAGATATAATTGCCATAGAAATTAACCCTAGGGTTTCTAGATCATCGGCTTTGGCATCCAAAGCAACAGGATACCCTATCGCCAAAATTGCTGCAAAGTTGGCAATTGGATATAATTTGGATGAGTTGGGCAACCAAATTACCAAATCTACATCCGCCTTGTTTGAGCCTACCTTGGATTATGTGATTGTTAAGATACCACGTTGGAATTTTGATAAATTTGAAGGCTCGGACAGAACCTTGGGACTACAAATGAAGTCTGTAGGGGAAGTTATGGGTATAGGTAGATCTTTTCAGGAAGCACTGCACAAGGCCACACAATCCTTGGAAATAAAGAGGAATGGCCTAGGTGCCGATGGCAAGGGGTATACCAATTATGATGAAATAATCAGCAAACTTACCATACCTAGTTGGGATAGGGTTTTTGTAATCTATGACGCCATACAATTGGGTATTCCACTCAGCAGGATCCATGAAATCACAAAAATTGACATGTGGTTCCTAAAGCAATATGAAGAACTATACCAACTGGAAAAAGAAATTTCTAACTACAATATAGAATCGCTTACCAAAGATTTACTATTAGAGGCTAAGCAAAAGGGGTTTGCCGATAGACAAATTGCCCACATGGTAGATTGTTATGAAAGCGAGGTGTACAATAAACGTGTAGCCCTGAACATTAATAGGATCTACAAATTGGTTGATACCTGTGCGGCCGAATTTAAGGCCATGACTCCTTATTATTACTCTACCTTTGAAGCAGAAATAGAAACTCCGGATGGAAATAAATTTGTTGAGAACGATAGTGTTGTTACCGATAAGAAAAAAATTGTAGTCTTGGGCTCCGGACCTAATCGTATAGGTCAGGGAATAGAATTTGATTATTGCTGTGTGCACGGTGTATTGGCCGCTTCTGAATGTGGTTATGAGACAATTATGATCAATTGTAATCCGGAAACAGTTTCAACCGATTTTGATATCTCGGACAAACTCTATTTTGAACCAGTATTCTGGGAGCATATCTACGATATTATTAGACATGAGAAACCAGAAGGAGTAATAGTACAGCTAGGAGGGCAAACAGCTCTTAAGCTGGCAGAAAAACTGGAAAAATACGGTATCAAGATTCTTGGGACCAGTTTTAGTGCACTGGATCTGGCCGAAGACCGTGGAAGCTTTTCCAATCTATTGGCAGAGAACAACATTCCATTCCCAAGATTTGGTGTTGCCGAAACGGCAGATGAAGCCCTTTCACTTGCAGATGAACTGGACTTCCCTTTATTGGTAAGACCATCCTACGTTTTGGGAGGACAGGGAATGAAAATTGTGATCAACAAAGAAGAGTTGGAATCGCATGTAGTAGACCTACTGCGTAAGATACCCAATAACAAATTGCTTTTAGATCACTATTTGGACGGAGCCATAGAGGCGGAAGCGGATGCAATTTGCGATGGGGAGGATGTTTATATTATAGGTATAATGGAGCATATAGAACCTTGTGGTATCCATTCAGGGGACTCCAATGCAACCTTGCCACCATTTAACCTTGGTGAATTTGTAATGCAACAAATTAAGGACCATACCAAAAAAATTGCCTTGGCATTAAACACTGTCGGGCTAATCAACATTCAATTCGCAATAAAAGATGATATTGTTTATATCATAGAAGCCAACCCTAGAGCTTCCAGAACAGTACCTTTTATAGCAAAGGCTTATAAAGAACCTTATGTAAATTATGCTACCAAAGTAATGCTGGGAGCTAAAAAGGTTAAAGATTTTAATTTTAATCCTAAACTGGAAGGGTACGCTATAAAACAACCGGTATTCTCATTTAATAAATTCCCTAATGTAAATAAGAATTTAGGACCTGAAATGAAGAGTACAGGTGAGAGTATTTTGTTTGTGGACAGCTTAAAAGACGATGAGTTTTACAACTTATATTCTAGACGAAAAATGTATTTGAGCAAGTAGATCACTTTATTTGCAAAGGTTTTTGGGGTTTTTCCCCTAATAACAGAAACTCCTTTTTCCGGTAATTAAACTGGAAAAAGGAGTTTTCTTTTTATGAAGGTTTGGATTTTTCTATCAAATTAACTGGACCAACAGTTTATCCAAAATGCCATTCTATCAATATCTATTCAGAAGCTTTTTTAAAAGCCTCCACTCCACCAACTATAGGTAAAGTTAGGGTAGTGGCATCAAGGTCCACGGTCAATTCAGTCCCTGGTTCTGGCCATAATGTAAATTCCCTATCGGTAGAAAAAATCATGAGACCTATCTGTTGCCCTTTAGGTATGATTTGATCATCTGGTATTAAATCAAATGATACCTTATAGAATTTACCAGGAACCAAGGGTTCTCCCTTGGTAATTGAGCTATGGTTCTGCGGATCGGCCCAGCCCCTTGTAATAATATTGTTGGTAATCTTTGCATTTTTACTGTCATCCCAAGGCAGGGAAACTAACCATACCGATAAATTGGCAGCAGCCTTACTACTAGATAATGAAATACTTATTTTTGGAGTCCCAGAGAGATGAATATCCTCTGTAAGCTTAGGCGAAACATAAAGTAAGCGATGATTCGTATTTTCGGCCTTTGCCAAGGTTGCCCCGGAAAATGAAAAATTATCCACTAGAGTTTCAACTCCTTGACCTATTTTCTTTTCAACACTTATAGCACCTTTTTCAGGAGCTCCTTGTTGTAGATAAAAAGTAACCGCTGAGGCTTCTGGGTTTGGGTAGTCCTCATAGGGGGTTGGATTTTTTTTATCGTCATTTTCCCGCACTATCCACGACTTCGGGTCCTCTTCAACACCATTTTGGATACCGTGAAGATACCTACTAAACCATCTGTTCATCATCTTTAGTGGTGGTTCTCCACCATGCCCGTTCTGATGGTAGTAAATCTGGGTTGGCAGCCCTTTGTCCTTGGCTGCTTTATAGATCCTATAACTATGCTCTGGCATCACATTCCAATCATTAAATCCGTGTGCCATCAATAAGGCAGCCTTCATAGGCTTCATATCATGTAAATAATCCCTTCCCTTCCAAAAATCGTTATAATCTCCGGTTATCCTATCCATACCGTTTTTCATCTCGGTATCCCTAACCACCTTATCACTGTAGGCTCGTTTGGATTCATCCCCACTATGTATAAAGTCGTACAATACATCTATATCTTCTCCCAAGTACCCCCCTGGTGAACGTACCAGACCATTGGACCGGTAGTAGTGATAGTAGGAAGTATTGGGAGCGATGGGGATAATGGCCTCCAAGCCTTTTACTCCCGTTGTAGCTGCTGCCAAAGGAATGGTCCCATTATAAGAGGTTCCTGTCATACCAACTTTACCCGTAGACCAATACGCCTTCACCTTTTTGTTACCATAAGGCTCTGTATAGCCCTTTCCACGACCGCACAACCAGTCAATAACCGCTTTTGGCGCCAAGGATTCATTGTCTCCCCCCACAGTAGGTGACCCTTGTGATAGTCCCGTCCCAGGGGAAGAGGAGTGCACCACTATATACCCTCTAGGAACCCATTTTTGAATATGTGAATTGGAGATAATAGGTCTTTCTCCAATTCGTGTTACAACAGGGTGCAGACGCTTTTTGGGAGTAGCTCCCAATTCATGTCTCACATCCCAAAAAATATCTTGCAAGTTGGGTGCAACCCCCGCAAAATAGGGGCTACTTATATAAATAACAGGTAATTTAAGACCTTCTGTTTCCGTTTGTTGCGGCCTAGTAACAGACACGTGCATTCTGTCCTTTTTCCCATCACCGTCGGTGTCAAATTCGGTTTCAACCCAAAGATCGTGACGTATCCATTTGGTTTCATCATTAAACCCAGGTACCACCTGGGCCTCACCATCCTTAAAAATAGGAACGGATTTTGCTTCCAATACAGCTCCCTTTTTCTGAGCACTTACAAGTGATAGGAAACCAAATAAAAAAATTAAAATTGCAATGTTGTTCTTTTTCATAAATGTATATTAATTAATGTGCTAAAGCCTTGTTATAGGCTGCAATTAGCGAAAATAAGCTCGTTTTGCCTAAGCTCCAAAAATAAGGGTAGTCTTGTTATTTATTTCCCATTACCTCTTCATGGTTTTCCAAATGTCTTTTTATAGGCATACTTTCTTCTGGCCAAAAGAACCTTAAATTTTATATGATCATAAACCAACCCTAAAACCAAAAGTAATGCTGCTACAATAAGGCCCCTGAATTTTATTTGGGAATACAGAAATCCTCCAGAAATCCCGCCCAAAAAGAAAAAACAAATAATATATAACCGCAGTTTTATGGTGGAAACTATATTCTTCCTATCCAAATACTTTTTCGGAAACATTAATTGTGACAATTCAATTCCCAAATCGGTAAAAAGCCCGGTTAAGTGTGTGGTCCGAACAACGGCCTTCGATATATTGGTAACAAAGGAGTTTTGTACCCCCATTGCAAACAACAGTAAACAAGCGATTAAATTAGGGGAGGCCAACCATATAATATCGGCCAATACCGCAATGAGCAAAAGTGTTCCTATTTCCAAGGTAGCAGGCAATACATATATATTGAACTTTTTGCCTCTATAGGTCAGTTCAATTAATACACTGGAAATAAAAGACCCCAAAAGAAAGGAAAGTATATAAACCAAATAAACACTACCACCCCAAAGTTCCCATTTAAATATTTCATCAATAAAAAAAGCAAAATGGCCTGTCACATTGGTCGTAAGTTTTTGTAGGGATAAGAACCCTGTAACGTTAACCATACCAGCAACAAATGACAAAAGGGTAGCAATTCTAAGATTGTGTTTGGCTGTTCTGTTTTTTCCTTGATGTCTGAACATTAATGCTACTGCTTCTTAAATGATTGCCAAATGTAATTGATTTCTCCAGGACTTGCACTCCAAACTAAAGACCAAAGACAAACAAGACACCTAAACCTGTATTGATACCAACCACCAACACATGCCCGCTAAAATTCCATCCCAATAAAAATAGGGCATTAACGGTATGGTTTAGTTAGGTAAAGTTATAGCTTTTTTGGGGATTAACTTATAGGGGTAATTGTAAAAAAGAAGCCCTTTACCAGAAGACTATTTTATGGCCTTAAGGATAATCGGCCAGATATTATCGGCTATAATTTTCTGACCTTCGGCAGTAGGGTGAATACCGTCTGCTTGGTTTAATTCTGGATTTCCAGCAACATCCTCAAGTAAAAAGGGGATCAGACCTATTTTATTCTTCTGGGCCAATGATGGAAATATCTCCCTAAATGTTGTTGTGTATTCTTTTCCCATATTGGGCGGAATCTGCATTCCAGCCAGAACAATGGCTGCATTGGGCCTTTTTTGCTTAACTACATCTATTATATCCTGTAAGTTTCTTCTTGTTTCCTCAAGAGGAATACCCCGTAACCCATCATTGGCCCCCAATTCCAAAACAAAGAGATCCACATTTTCGTTTAACACCCAATCAACCCTATTCTTGCCACTTGCAGTAGTCTCTCCACTAAGGCCTGCATTTACAACTTCATAGGCCAAACCCATAGAATCTATTTTTTGCTGTATCAATGCTGGGAAGGCTTCATTGGGGTCGAGCCCCATTCCCGCAGTTAGGCTATTGCCAAAGAACATGATTACCTTTTTAGGGGTGGTTAGTTGCTCTTTCTTTGTACTGCCATTAACTTTCTTTTCATCCGCATCTACCTTCTTATTGGACAAATTGCCGCAGGATGCGCATAAGATCAAAAATAAATAGCAAAAGTTTAACAGGGTTCGCATGTGATATTGGTTTAAAATCAAAATGATTTCCTTATTTTGATCTTTTGTGAAAAGTTTCAATTTATAAATTTATGGCAAAGATATTAAACGTTCATAATTTAGGGAAGGTCTATACCAATGGATCTAAAAAGCTCACCGTATTGGAAGATATTTCTTTTGCTGTAGAAGAAGGGGCCACTTTTTCCATTGTTGGGCCTTCCGGTAGTGGAAAAACCACCTTATTGGGATTATGTGCTGGTTTGGATCAGCCAGATTCCGGAACGGTATCATTGTGTGGTACGGAGATTGGTAGTCTAAATGAAGATGAAAGGGCTGTATTAAGAAATAAAAATATAGGTTTTGTATTTCAAGACTTTCAGCTATTGCCTACCCTTACCGCTTTGGAAAACGTAGCCATTCCATTGGAATTACAGGGCGATAAAAACGCCATGAATAAAGCAATGGAACTCTTGGTCAAGGTAGAGTTGGGAGATCGCATACACCATTACCCGTCCCAACTATCCGGGGGAGAACAACAACGAGTAGCATTGGCCAGGGCTTTTTGCAATAATCCTTCCGTTCTTTTTGCCGACGAGCCTACCGGTAATTTGGACGCAGAAACAGGAGAGAAAGTAATTCAATTGCTTTTTCAGTTAAATGCCGATGCCGGAACAACATTGATCATTGTAACCCACGACTTGGAGCTGGCAGAAATGACCCAGCATATTTTAAGCTTAAAAGGTGGTAGGATTATTGCCAATCAAAAAACGGCCGTACTGTGATAAATAAAGAACTCCCTTTCCAGACAGGATTTCAATGGCTGTTAAAAATGGCCTGGCGGGACGGCAAGGCCAGTAGCCGAAAATTAATGCTTTTTATGGCCTCCATAACTATGGGTATAGCGGCCGTGGTGTCTATTCAGTCATTTGGTGACAATCTGAAAAAAAATATAAATACGCAGTCCAAATCACTAATGGGTGCCGATTTTATTGTGGACAGTAAAAATCCACCTAATGCAAGGGTACAAGAAATCATGGACTCACTTGGAGGCGCTGATGCCAAGGAAATAAAATTTCCTTCTATGGCAGCATTTCCCTCTTCTGGCGAATCCAAACTGGTTCAGGTCAGGGGAATGCATGGCCCCTTTCCGTTCTATGGAAGCTTGGAAACCACCCCAACTTCAGCTGCTTCTACTTTTCAGGCGCAAGATGCCGCATTGGTAGATGCCACGGTAATGGTACAATATGATCTAAAAGTAGGGGATAGCATAAAAGTAGGGGACATTACCTTTCCCATAGCGGGAACATTGAATTCAATACCAGGAAGTTCGGGCATTTTTAGTTCCGTGGCACCTCCTGTATTGATACCCTACCAATTTGTTGAAAAAACAGGATTGATCCAAAAGGGAAGTAGGCTGGAATATGAGTTTTATTTTGTAGCCAAGCCCGATACGGACCTTAAGCAATTGGACAAGATTTTAGACCCACAATTGGATGCAGAGGGTGCAGATTTGGACACCCACACTTCAACCAGTGCCAGTCTGGGCCGTAGGTACAACAATTTTGGGAAATTCTTAAACTTGGTAGGTTTTATAGCATTATTGTTGGGGTGCGTAGGAATAGCCAGTGCCATAAATATTTACATTAAAGGTAAATTGCGTTCTGTTGCCGTTTTAAAATGCCTTGGGGCAACCAAAAAACAAACATTTTTGATTTTTCTTCTGCAAATAGCAGCACTTGGCTTGTTGGGCGGTTTTGTTGGTACTGTTTTTGGCCTAGTGTTACAACAGCTGTTTCCCCTGCTGCTTAAAGGGCTGCTCCCTGTAGATGTGCAATTGTATATGGCTCCGCAAGCTATTGTTATGGGGTTGTTACTGGGATTATTCATGTCTGTTTTGTTTGCCCTATACCCATTGACAAGCACCTTATATGTCTCTCCATTACAGGCCCTGAGGGTACAGGAAGTGACTAGGGCCAAATCTAAAAAATGGGCTTTGTTGGTGATGGGAGGAATTTTTATATTCTTACTACTATTCTCTTTTTTATTGCTAAAGAATTGGAAGTATTCACTTTCCTTTATGGCCGGAATAATTGTTACGTTTTCTATTCTTACAGGGGTGGCATCCGGAATAATGAAGTTAATTAAGAAGTATTTCCCTACCTCTTGGAGTTTTGGGGCGAGACATAGTTTATTAAACCTTTTTAGACCCAACAATCAGACCTTGACTTTGGTTCTCGCCATAGGCATAGGTACATTTTTAATTAGTACCCTGTATTTTACCAAAGATTTTCTGTTGGCGAAGTCTTCTTTAGGAGAACAAAACAATAGTCCTAATATGATCCTTCTGGATGTCCAAACAGGGCAGAAAGATGCCATAACCGCTACTATTAAGGACAAAGGCATTCCCGTTTTAAGTGATATCCCCATAGTTACTATGCGGGTCAATAGTATAAATGGAATGGAAGTAAATGCTATTCGCAAGGATTCTACCACCAATATCCGTAACTGGATTTTAAATCATGAATTCAGGGTTACCTATAGGGATAGCCTTATTTCCTCTGAAAAGCTGAATTCGGGCAAATGGGTATCCAGTGCCAATATGGAGCAGAATATTCCAATTTCTATCAGTGATAATTTCGCCAGGGATGCAATGGTAGAAGTAGGTGACAAATTAACCTTTAATGTTCAGGGGTTAATTCTGAACACAGTTGTAGGCAGCATTAGGGCGGTGGATTGGGGAAGGATGCAACCTAATTTTTCAATTGTTTTTCCATTGGGCATTTTAGAGGAAGCTCCTCAATTTAGAGTTCTTACAACTAAGGTAGCCAACGAGGAAGATTCTGCATCCTTACAACGCGAATTGGTTAAAGCCTTTCCCAATGTTTCCATCTTGGATTTAAGACAGATACTACAGGTAATTGAAGGCTTATTGAATAAAATTTCCTGGATCATTAATTTTATGGCATTTTTTAGTATTCTTACAGGAATTATTGTGCTATTGGGTGCGGTAAGAACCAGTAAATATCAGCGATTAAAGGAAAGTGTACTATTAAGGACAATAGGGGCCAAGACCAAACAAATATTGAAAATAGTAGCCTTGGAATATCTATATTTGGGGGTATTGGGTGGACTTTCGGGCATATTACTGTCATTGGTTAGCAGCCAACTTCTTGCCTGGTTCGTATTTGAAACTACGTTTACCCCATCTGGTTTTCCTTTTTTGGTACTGTTCCCTAGTATAACACTCCTTGTTTTATTAATTGGACTCCTAAATAGCAGAGGGGTAATAAAAAGTCCGCCTTTGGAAGTATTGCGAAAGGAAAGCAGGTAATTTCAGGAATATGGGTTGATTAACTAGGAATTAATTTTAACACACCTAATCCTATATATGTCCAAATAACACCTTTGCTCTTTTATCCTTTGTTACAATTTATTTCTCACTGTATATAAAATAATTCTTTTGCCACCTCTGGGTACTTTGAGCTGTCTTGTTCATGGGTTTGCTCCATGGTGGATATACACGAAAACCGCGTTTCCCACGGTTTTTGCTAGATGCAATTATTCCCTTTTCAACCAGTATACTTTTAGGAAAAATAAATTGACCCAGAAGGGAACCCTGGCACGAGGTTATTACCAATAAGTCTATACTGTCCGAATCTTTAAAAGGGGTGGTTTGTCCATTTTCATCCCTTTTCCAGACGGTAACGAACTGTCCACATTTTTTGGGTGTAATTTTGGATCGCCTCGCCCGTACCTTCAATGTGCCCAATTCATACGAGCATGCTTCATAGGTTTGGCCCTCCTTTTCCATTTCAAGCTTTGTTATGTATAGGTCACAAGTATCAATGGGCATCAAAATAGCTGATAGATTGGCATTTTGTATTATTTTCATACTAACAAATCTATACCAAAAAATGGTTCAGGCAATGCTTGGCAATACTAAACACTTTTGTTGGCCATTTTAAGTCTTTCTGCCTCCCATCCATGATCAATGTACTCCCAAGAAAAGTCATTTCCCTTTACCTTAATTTTTACAAATCCTTCCTTGGTGTTGTGCCTTCGTCCTTTCCATCCGTTCCCAGCGATAGATCCTCCGGTTAAAAAGTGAAACCTATCATTTACAAAGCCGTATTCTTTCCAATGAATATGTCCTTGTAAGACCAATTTTAGATTGTGGTTTTCCAATATTTTAAAAACCTCAGAAGCATTGGCAACCGACCTGCTACCAGATCCCCCGTTTAATTGGATATAGGTACAAATCATTGGAATATGAGTGGTAATAACTATTGGGGTAGCTTTATCCACTTTGGCAATGTCCTTCTTTAACCACTCCAATTGTTCCTGGTGGTAAAAACCCTTATATCTTTTATTATCCGTAACCTCCAAGGAATTTAGGGTTATAAAATGCCAACCCTTATGATCAAAGGAATAGTAGGTCTTGCCAAAATGCCGCTCCCACATACCGTATTTGTAATCTGGGTGATCTTCAGATTCCGGACTTTCTTCATAAATGGCAAATAGGTCATGGTTGCCTATACAGTTGTATACCGGCATGTTAAAGCCCTTGCTCATTTCCTTGTACAAAGAGAATAGCGATTCGCTTTGTTCGTAATTACCACGCATGGTATCATAGACAAGATCCCCGCCTGTAATTACAAAATCAGGGTTCAATGCATTGACCTTGTTTATGGCCATTTGAAATCCTTTTGGTGCATTCATTTCGGGTTTTATATGGATGTCCGTGAGAAATGCAAATTCGAAGGAGTCTTCATTTTCTACTTCTACTACCTTATCCTTTGATGGTTGACAGGAAACCTGTGTGAATGGAACAGCCACGGCGGCCAACCCCGATTTTATCAAAAACTTTCTTCTGCCAGAAATATTACCGTTATTTTCTTCCATGATTATAATTCATTGGATAATGATACTCTTTGCTTACAGAATCCCCACCTAAGAAGCCCCTATCATATTCATAGCCCCAAGGCATAATAAAGTAGTGCAATCAGCAATTATTATTTATTCACAACATTTATCGGATTTCCATTTAAGTAGGATTCCAGATTTTCAATAGCCGTATTCAACAGTCGCTCTCTAGACTCTTTGGGCGCCCAGGCAATATGTGGGGTAATAATACAATTATCCGTCTCTAGCAGTACATTATTACTGTCTATAGGTTCTTTGGAAACCACATCTAGGGCAGCCCAGGCAATTTTACCCTTATCCAGTGCCTCCTTTAAATCCTGTTCTACTATCAATAGTCCCCTAGAGGTATTTATTAGCATGGCACCATCCTTCATTTTTGCAATATTGGTAGCATTGATTATACCTTCTGTCTCTGGGGTAAGCGGACAGTGTAGGCTGATGACATGGGAAGTCGCCAACAGTTCATCCATATCAACCTGTTTAACCGGACCAAGCTGGGATTCAGGTTTACTACTGCTCCCTGAAGTTATTACTTTCATACCAAAGGCCAATGCTAATTTTGCCGTTGCCTGTCCTATTCTTCCAAAACCTATGATACCCATAGTTTTCCCTTCCAACTCGATAAGGGGGTAGTTCCAAAAACAAAAATCCTTGCTCCTGGACCATTCCCCTGTACGAACCGCTCTATTATGTTCCCCTACATGATGGCACATTTCCAAAAGTAAAGCCATGGTCATCTGGGCAACGGCAGTAGTACCGTAACTTGGAATATTGGTGACAGTAATTCCTAGGTCTTTTGCCGCTTCTATATCTACCACATTAAAACCTGTTGCCAATACGCCTATATATTTCACATTGGGAACCTCCGTAAGCACCTCCTTGGGCAAAGGGGTCTTGTTGGTAAATATTATTTCCGCCTCCCCAATGGCTTCAATGATAACTTCGTTGTTGAATTGGGTTCTATCATTGACCGTCAACGATCCCAATTCTTTTAAATTTTCCCAACTTAAATCTCCGGGATTTAAGGTATACCCATCAAGAATAACTATTTTCATATGCAATATTTTTTGCCATTTAATTGGCATTTATAAGCCATAAAAATAAGAACATAGTTCAATTTCCAAAGCTTAAACATAGGAATGTTACTCCCCACAACCTTACTCAAATGACAACTAAATTATTAAAGTAATAGTTAACGTAATACACATTAATAAACTGGTTTTTAATTATATATTCTCTATATTTAAATTACATTTATAACTAAAACAACCCCCAACAATAAAACTATGATCAACCTATACTTTAACCAAGCACAATGTCATGGCAAATGATTGTTATTATTGCCTCATAAAGGTTCTCCACATGAATTTATACACCGTTCAATCCACAGTAAGCCAAATACTTCAAAAGCTAAAAGGTGTCTTAAACAAATATAAGGTTTGTTGTTGCTGATACACCCCCTAAATGTTATCGGAAATACAGCATATGTTAGCGGTTTAGCTGTTTTTTTTAAGGTTCCTCGTCTGCAGATTTTCATTAAGCTGTAAAAAACAACGTCAAGACCTATACCAATAATTATTGTCCTTATACAACCTTTGCCCAACACTTAGAGTCAAAACCATTGCGAAGGCCAAACTTAATTACAAAGATAAATTGCATGACTCTGTGATCTGCATAAATCCTTTACTAACCCCCCATTTAAGGCTGTAGATCCGTCCCTTAAAATAATTTAAAGAACCACTGGGGATTGACTTTTTCTGTTGCCGTAAATGCCTTGTGACATTTTACCAAAAAAAACAATAATTCCTGTATCTTGTACTGCATATTACATTAACCAAAATACTGAAAACCAATGCTAAGGGCTACTCTTTTTCTTATCCTAACGGTTTTACCGCTATGCAATCATGCTCAGACTGTACGGTACAGCACATCTGAAAACCTATTTTACTACGATTCCAAAACTTCTGACCAGACCAGTTATATGAAAGAAAAAAACCTTTTGGATGTTTACTATCCGGAAGTTGACACCAGGGTGCCAGTGATTATTTGGTTTCATGGGGGTGGATTAACCTCAGGGCAAAAGGAAATTCCCTTAGCCTTAAAAAATAAAGGGTTTTGCGTAGTAGGAGTGGGGTATAGACTTTCTCCCAATGTACCTGCAGAAACTTGTATTACTGATGCTACTGCTGCCATAGCATGGGTATTTAAAAATATTGAACGATTTAATGGCGACCCCAATGCTATTTTTGTCTCTGGACATTCGGCGGGAGGCTACCTAGCCTTAATGTCAATTATGGACAAAAGTCGGCTCAAAAAACACGATTTGGATTCGGACCGGGTAGCTGGCCTAGTACCCTTTAGCGGTCATACAATTACCCATTTTACAATAAGGAAAGAGCAAGGTATTCCTGGAGAACGCCCCCTCATTGATAATTTGGCTCCCCTGTACCATGTCAGGAATAACGCACCACCCATTTTATTGATAACAGGCGACCGTGAAAAAGAATTGTTAGGTAGATATGAAGAGAACGCTTATTTCTATAGAATGATGAAGGTTAACGGACACCCAGATGTAACCCTATACGAAATGGATGGTTATGGCCATGGCATGACGGAACCAGCCTTTCCGCTTCTGGTTGATTTTGTAAACCGGAAAACCAACTTAAAATAGCCTTCTTACAATAACCACCCCTATCTGCCCCGTGATCCACAATAATACGTTTGTCATTTTTTAGAGCAATATCAACGACTAAGGTATATCAATAATATTGAGATTTTTTTAATTCCCATAATGTAGTTCGTGTCTTACTTTGTAAGGCCAAATGAAATAATCCCCAAATACCGGAACTCAAGATCAATTTTAAAGTAAAACCAATAATAAGAACCATTATTTTTGCAATAACCTATTTTCCCTTTTACTATGAATTTAACTATTGAAAACATATTATTGGTTGGCTCCATTTTGCTATTTATAAGCATAGTAGTTGGTAAAACTTCATATAAGTTTGGGGTACCAACCTTATTGCTCTTTCTAGCAATAGGTATGCTGGCAGGGTCCGATGGTATTGGCGGAATACGTTTTGATGATCCAAAACTAGCCCAATTCATAGGAATTGTATCCTTAAATTTCATTCTATTTTCAGGTGGCTTGGATACCAATTGGGATACGGTTAAACCCATCCTAAGGGAGGGACTATTATTGTCTACCTTGGGGGTCTTGCTAACAGCCTTATCACTTGGAACATTCGTTTGGTTTGTAACCGACTTCACTATCTACGAAAGTATGCTGCTGGGGTCTATTGTATCCTCTACTGATGCCGCTGCGGTTTTCTCTATACTCAGATCCAAGAGCTTGGCTCTCAGGACCAATTTAAGACCGACCCTAGAATTGGAAAGTGGTAGCAATGATCCTATGGCCTATGTACTTACCTTGGCATTTTTAACCTTGGTAATCCATCAGGACAAAAGTGTTTATTCCATTATCCCTTTATTTATACAACAAATGGCATTAGGAGCAGCTGGCGGCTTTGCCTTTGGAAAATTAAGTAAATTGGTGATCAACAGAATTAGCCTAGGCTTTGAAGGACTTTATCCTGTTTTGGTCATTGCCCTTATGTTTATAACATTCTCCGCAACAGACTTTGTAGGGGGCAATGGATTTTTGGCCTTATATATTTGTGCCGTGTATTTGGGAAACCAAGATTTAATACACAAAAAGACCATCTTAAAAATGTTCGATGGTCTGGCCTGGTTAATGCAAATAGTACTATTCCTTACCTTGGGGCTACTTGTTTTCCCCACCCACATTATCCCTTATATGGGAATTGGCCTCCTAATTTCATTATTCTTGATTGTTGTAGCCAGACCAGTAGGGGTGTTTATTAGCCTTATGTTTTTTAAGATGAGACTGAGGAGGCGTTTTTATATCTCTTGGGTTGGTTTACGGGGAGCTGTCCCTATTGTGTTTGCCACCTATCCATTATTGGCGGGTATTGAAAAGGCAGACATTATTTTCAATATTGTTTTCTTTATTTCGGTTACCTCTATTTTAATTCAAGGCACCACACTAACGGTCGTGGCCAAATGGTTGGGCGTGGCCATACCGGAACAAGCCAAAAAATTAACACCGACCGATCTTTTATTATCCGACAATCCCAAAACCATTATGAGGGAAATTTCCGTAGGTTCCCAATGTTTTGCCGCCAATAAAAAAATAGTGGAGTTGGGGTTTCCTAAAAATGCTATTATCGCTATGATTAAAAGAGGGGATAAATACATTACGCCTAGTGGTTCTACCAAAATAGAAGACGAAGATACTTTGATTGTGCTCACCGATAAAATGAAAATTCTTGATGAAGTGTACAAAACCCTTAAAATAGAGGAGGAGCTACAAGTTTAAAAATAGAGCATAACAATCAAGAAAAACGGCAAATTTCCTTCTACAGAAAATGATGGTATTATGGGTTTTACTTCAGTAAACCTATGCAATATACGGGACTTAGACTGTAACCGTGTTCAGCAGCCCTCATTTTATTTCACGGTATTTATCTAACAAATCTGAAGACTGCCATATACAACAAACACCCTCAAATTAACAAATATAAAAGGCATCAAGCTGCTGCTTGCCCTGTTTAGACACATCTATTTCTTTTTCTCCAATAAGGGATTGGGGTAATTATCAGACTGGTCTTCAATAGTCTCATCAAGGCAGACAAAATCTTTTTCCAGTACAAGAAGAAGCTCCTTACCATTGCCTAGGGGAAGAACATGCTTAAATCCCACTAAATCGCTAGTTGCCCATCTATCCTTATCATTTTCTGGGAGATACATGGTAATGGTATCACTTTTAAAGTCGGCATTCATATTAAAAATATCCTTTCGAGACCTTAATTTATATGTAAAACATTGATCCTTAAACTCGGTTTTCTCCTCATAGTAACCCTTCCTGCAAAAAGTTTCTACCTCCGTTTTGGTTAATCGGTAGCGTATAGAGTTTCCTTTAATCCTTATTTTCATGTTTACAATTATTGATGTTATATCCAAAGCAGCCTATACCACTACTAATTTGTGTTGCTATAAAATGTACAACATGGTATCCGGATAATTAACCCTACGCTTGCCCTCGCTCTCCTATATTGGTCTTATAGTTAATAGTAACCCTAGTACCTTTTCCTGGAATAGAATTAATAAACAAGCGTCCATTGATGTAATTTATTCGCTCCTTCATAAAAAAAAGCCCCATACCCCCTTCACTATTATTTTTTGGCACCTTGTTAAGTATGGAATCATCAAACCCCTTACCGTCATCATCTACCACTACACTTAACACATTGTCATTATAGTTCAAGGCTACCAAAATATAATTGGCCTCAGCATATTTTATGGCATTGTTCACAGCCTCCTGTACCACCCTATAGATATTAGTTTCTGCCAAAGAATTAAATCTAATATTATCTTCGGTTCTATTTTCAAATAATATCTTTTTACCTGTTAGCTTGGAAAGTTCAGCAGTCATTTTTTGTAGGGCCGGAAAAATTCCGTGATCACTGAGTTCTGGAGGAGTAAGATTAAAGGTTGCGGTCCGCACCCCCTTTATTAGGTCGCTGGCCAAACCTTTTATGTATTCTATCTTCTCGGCCGTTTTTTCCTTGTTTTCTAAATTGATAGACTCTATGTTAAACTTCAATGCCGTTAGCATCTGACCAATCCCATCGTGAATATCTTTGGCAATACGCTTGCGCTCCTCTTCCTGCCCCTCAACGATTTGACTGGCCTGCAGTTGTTTTTGCCTCATAGTTTCCTCGTAATTCTGCTTGGTCAATTCCGCAACTTTTAATTGGTTGTGCTTGCGTTCGGTAATATCCGAACAAAGGATAAGTATAGATTGTTGCCCGCCGGTTTGATGCATTGGAATAATGGACATGTCAAGCCACAGTGATTCTTCATTGGCGGTTTTTATCCTTATTTCTTCCGATCTAATATTTTTCCTGTTACTCTTTAGTATTTCCATGAGGTATTGCTGCTGTCCCTCATCCGTCGTAAGTATTTCGTATAATGGCTTATTGATATACTGTTCATTATCACGTCCTAAAAGCTCATTAAATTTTTTACTGATAAAAACTACATTACCATCCTGTTTGGTACTTGCAAACAGGGCAGCGTTATCTATAACAAAGTTTAGCTCCTGCAATTCCTGTAAGGACTTTTCTTTTTCCCGGTACAGTTTTTTTATTTCCTGATTATTATCTTCGGATGTTCTCTGTGCTATAATCAAATTCTTTATGGTATTTCTAATTTGAAGGGAAAGCGGCTTAAAAATGAAAAGAATTTCCAATAACAAAATCAGCAAAGAGATACCCAACAAAAAATACTCTTTATACTTTAAGTTTTTCAACTGGGTTTTACTAAGGGAATCGTATTTATTAACGATGGTATCCATTACACTTAAAAAATCCCTTTCGTTTTGCAGAAGAATATTAACATCTGTTTGGTCCGGGAGGGCATTTTGATCTGTATTCGCCAAAATTCGCTCTACCGCTCCCACCATATTGTTGTGATGTGGGTCTAATTTCTTAAATAGTGCCTTTATATCATCGTTATCTCCTTTGGGAATTCCATAATCAAGATCACCAAACTGGAGTGCCTGATGTGATTTTTTCCATGTGGCCAGTGTTTCCCTTAGTTGGGTAAGTACCAAATTCCGCTGTACAATGCCATCGGTTTCTTTTAGCAAAAGGACCTCTTTGGTCAATTTTTGACTATATGCCCTTTGTCGCCCTGCTACATTAATAACGCGGAAATCATCCAATTGGGAGTTTAAATGATGTTGAATCAGGATTTGGGCGATAATAATCGTCAAGGCAATGGTCGCCAAAGCCACAAGATACCATTTTCTAACCCTTAAAAAGGTGGTGGTATCCAATGGTGAAATCAAATTATCGTTGTTCATTTCCCTAACCTGTCATGGTAAATAGATCTAGCTATTTTTAAGAGCCTTCCCTATCAATTCAAGGGAATCCTTGGAGAGCGGAAGTTCTAAAGCGGCCTTATGCCCTTTTTCCGACATTTTTCGCCAAGTTTTTTGTAGAATATCCAATAATTTTTCTTCCGGATATTTATGGGAAAAGGGCTCAAAGTAAAATTCCAAAAAAACAAGACAGATTACATCTTCCAAAGTCTGAGTTTCCGAATTCTTTTTGAGTTGCTTCTTTTCCAACAAAAACGCGACTTGGTCTATCATATCTTGACTATAGCCCACTTCCTTAAGAATATCACCTGCAATTCTCGCATGAAACTTTTTAAGATCCTGTCTCCATTTGAGATACCCTGCCCTGTTCATCTCGTAGGATTCCCTAGGAATTTCCCATCTCCTAATATGCTGGCACCTTGCCGTAAGTTGCAATGCTTCAGAGGCCTCAGGGGCAAAGGTGTTTAATTTCTTGGTCATTCTTATGGCGTACAACAATTCCTTGGGGTATTCTTTCCCCTCCCAAACTTCAACATTGGGATCCTCTTCATTTGCAGCATCAAAAAGACGGTAGGCATTTTTAAGTTTGTCTGTAGCCATGACTATGTTGGTTTTTCTCCAAAGCTATTCAGAAAAACCAATATAAACAAAGCCATCCTCTATTTTAATGGGATAAGTGGTTATGGGACTTAGATCACCATTTAAGTGCTTCCCTGTTTTTAAGGAAAAAGAATTTTTATGCAACGGACAGGCTACTTTTGGCTCTCCGCCTTCTTCCCCAATTAAGCCACGGGAAAGCACCATCTCCATTTTATGGGGGCATAAATTTTGGCAAGCGTACCAAGCATCTTCCCTACTATGGTTGAAAACGGCAATTTGTTTATCCTTATATTTTACACAAGCCCCGCCATTAGCTGGAAATTTGGTCACTGGAGCAGCCTTGAACCAGATGCTCACCTGATCTGCCTCTACAGTTTGGTAAATATTTAAGTTAGGTATCATCTTTTTTATTTTAATAGGATCCTAAATTAGGAGTCCTGGGGTTGGACAATATTGTTAATTTTGAAAAGGCTCATTGTAAGAAGTTTTGGGTAACCATCAGGCCCAGGCCTTGGGCATTTTTTGTTCTCTTAAAGAAACAAACTCAATGGTATCATCCTGTTCTTCCGAATTTACAAAATGGGTATATCTAGCTCTTATTTCCGGGTTCTCAACGGCCTCTTTCCATTCGCATTTATAGGTATCCACCAAATTCTGCATACCCTGATCCAACTCCTCTGCAATTCCTAAACAATCATTGATAACCACATCCTTCACATAATCTATTCCTCCATCCAGTTTTTCTAACCAGGCTGCTGTTCGGGTTAGGGGAGGTGCTGTTTGTATGTAATACATTAAGAATCGGTCTACATATTGGGTTGCTGTTGCTTTGTCAACTTTTTCGGCCAATAGTTGGGCGTGTTTGGGGTTGGCCCCGCCATTACCACATATATAAACGTTCCAGCCACCTTCTACAGCTATAAACCCAAAATCCTTGTTCCTGGCCTCGGCACATTCACGTATACAACCAGATACACCTCCTTTAATTTTATGGGGTGATCGGATACCCTTATACCGATTCTCTATGTCTATGGCAAAGGTGACGCTCTCGTCCATCCCATAACGACACCAGGTTGAACCCACACAACTTTTCACTGTCCTGAGGGATTTTCCATAGGCCTGACCAGTTTCAAAACCTTCAGCAATCAATTCTTCCCAAATAAGTGGCAATTCGTGCAATTGGGCACCAAACATATCAATACGCTGCCCCCCGGTTATCTTGGTATACAGGTCATATTTTTGTGCTATTCGGCCTATCGCCAAAAGTTGTTTTGGGGTAATTTCTCCCGCTGCCACCCTAGGTACTACCGAATAAGTTCCATTTCTTTGAATATTTGCCAAAAACCTATCGTTGGTATCCTGTATGGTTTCCTGCCTATTGGCGGTTTCATTATAAATACTGGCAAATATGGAGGCAATTGCCGGCTTACAAATTTCACATCCGTGCCCTTTGCCCACTTCATCCAATAAGGTATCATAGTCCGATACCTTTTTTAGTTTTACAATATCATATAATTCCTGTCTGGAGTACTCAAAATGCTCACAAATAGATTCCTTTACAACCTTACCAAGCGATTTGAGACTCTCCTTTACCAAGTCATTTACCATTGGCTTACAACCACCACAACCTGTTGTAGCCTTTGTGGCTTTGGCTATTGCCTTAACAGATTCATTGCCATCATCCTTTACCGAACAGCATATTTGGCCTTTGGTCACGGCCTCACAGGAGCAAACTACCGCTGCATCTGGCAAATCCATGGCACTTCCAAAAGAAACATCTTCGCCGCCCCGGCTTCCTAAAATTAAATTTTCGGGGTTTTTGGGCAAGGGCATTTCATTGAGGTACATCTGCAATAACATATTATAATCGTTGGCATCGCCTACGAGAATACCACCCAAGAGTTTCTTGCCATCATGACTTACGTTGATTCGCTTGTACAGGCTTTCCGTTTTATTCTCAAAAATGATAGAATGCCCTTTTTCGGCAGGCATAAAGGGAGTACCAAAACTAGCTACATCAACACCTATCAATTTTAATTTGGTAGACATATCTATCTCCTCGGCCATAGTAGTACTTTGCTCACCTAGAATTTGGTCCACGGCTACCCCTGCCATCTCATAACCAGGAGCCACTAGACCATATATCATTTGATTGTAAAGAGCTATTTCCCCAATGGCAAATATGTCAGGGTCAGAGGTTCTCATTTTATTATCCACTACAATACCACCTCTGGTACCCATTTTTAAACCACAGCTTTTCCCAAGTTCATCCCGGGGCCGTATTCCAGCAGAAATAATCAACATATCCACATTGAGTACATCATCCTCACCAAATTCCATTCCTATAATATGACCGTTGCCTAAAATTTGATTGGTGGCCTTACTAAGGTGAACATTGATTCCCATTGATTCCAGTTTTACCTGCAACACCTTGCTACTCCTTGTATCCAACTGTCTTGGCATAAGCTTAGGGGCAAATTCCACTACGTGGGGTTCCAGCCCCATATCCATAACGGCTTTAGCTGCCTCCAGGCCTAATAACCCACCACCTAATATGGCAGCTTTGGGCAAGGTCACTTTTTCTTTTATTTTTTTGGCATAATCTAGGGTCTCTTCCAGATCTTCTATAGTTCTATATACAAAAACGCCCTCCTTATCAACACCATTAATTTGGGGAACAAAAGGAGTAGACCCAGTGGCCAAAACCAAATAATCATAGTTAAAGGTTTTTTCACTTAGGGTAGTTATGGTTTTAGAACCCCTATGTATATCCGTTACCCGTTCATGGGTATACAACTCAATATTATTCTCCTCATACCATGACCTCGGAGCCATGGATAGTCGCTCTGCATCTGCATTTTCAAAATATTCACTTAAATGCACCCTATCATAGGCTACTCTTGGCTCTTCCCCAAAAACAATTAGTTTAAAAGATTCCTTGTTTACCTTGGCGACAAATTTCTCACAGAATTTGTATCCAACCATCCCGTTCCCAACTACTATTATGGTCTTCATACGTATACATTTATGATTACAGAGCAATATTACGTATTATTACGTAATTATTAAGTGTTTTTATGGAAATAAATACGTAGCTTTGTTGCGAAATCCTTAATGACATCACTAAAATATCGGAAATCATGAGCAAATCTAAAGAACCAAAAGTAAGCTTAGTAGGCGCAGGACCGGGAAGTAGCGACCTTATTACTCTTCGCGGTTACAAGACCTTGCAAAAGGCAGACATAATATTGTACGACGCCCTGGTAAGTACAGAACTACTAAAAGAATTTGACCATATACCTAATATATACGTAGGAAAGCGATGTGGAGAACATTCCTTTACCCAGGACGATATAAATAGGCTAATTGTAGATAACGCTTATCAATACGGTCACGTAGTACGTCTAAAAGGGGGAGATCCTTTTGTATTTGGAAGGGGAAGCGAGGAAATGGACTATGTGGAATCCTTTGGCATCCCCGTTGATATTGTTCCAGGGCTAAGCAGCTCCATTGCCGTGCCGGCCAGCCAAGGAATACCGGTTACCCGAAGAGGATTAAGCAGTAGCTTTTGGGTCATGACAGCCACTAAACGAGACGGTACATTTTCCGAAGACCTTAGCTTAGCCGCACAATCCTCTGCCACAATGGTAATTCTAATGGGTACTCGCAGACTCCTTGATATTGCTAACATAGTTGGTCAATATAGAAGTGACAACACTCCTTTGGCTATTATTCAGAATGGCACCATGAAAAAGGAGTCCTGCATTACGACCTTGTTAAAAGACACCAAGTCCATAGTCAATAATATAGATTTATCACAGCCCGGAATAATTGTTATAGGGGAAGTAGTAGCTGAGCATCCTTCCTTTTTTGAAGAGGAAATACAAAGAGCTTTGTTTTCCCACAGGTAGGGGAGATAGTTTTATTTAGATATATGTAGGTATAGGACAACTAATTTATATAAATCCCTAATATTGGCACCCATTTTTTCCTATTTAGACAAAAATTAAATCAAATCCGGTAATTACGTAATAAATTTACGTAATACTACGTAGAAATACTTAATTTTGAATTGTACCAAGTAACTTGAACTCTTAAAACAATTCAGATATGAAGGAATTAACCTCTACAAAAGCAACCAAACTGGATCTTTTAAACTTTAAAAGTTTACCAACCCGAACTTTTTGGATAACCTCAATTGCCTTTTTCACCTGCTTCTTTGCGTGGTTTGGCATTGTTCCTTTTATGCCCGATGTGGTTAAAGATTTGGGATTAACGCCCACCCAAAAATGGAACTCCATTATTTTGGCGGTGTCCGGTACTGTATTTGCCCGTTTACTTATCGGGAAACTTTGTGATAAATACGGACCAAGACTATGTTATACCTATTTATTAATATTGGGTGCCATCCCGGTCATACTGTTGGGTTTTGTGCAAACTCCCCTTCAATTTTTGGTTTGTAGATTATTTATTGGTTTTATTGGAGCTTCTTTTGTAATCACCCAATTCCATACCTCTATTATGTTTGCACCAAATATTGTAGGTACCGCCAATGCCACCTCTGCAGGCTGGGGTAATCTAGGTGGGGGAGCCAATAGGTTGGGCATGCCATTGATTGCCGCTGCCGTGGTAAGTTTTGGTATATTAGAAGAAATAGCTTGGCGATACTCAATGGTTATAGCTGGGGTAATATGCTTTTCTATGGGAATCATTTATTTTTATTTTACCCAGGATACCCCGGAAGGAAATTACAAGGATTTGAAAAAGGAAGGTAAAATGCCAAATCTTAAAAAAGATGAAGTACCATTTTTGGATACCTTAAAAGACTATAGGGTATGGATTCTTTTCTTGGTATACGCTGCATGTTTTGGCATTGAACTTACCGTATACGGCACTATGGACGATTATTTGCAGAATAGATTTGGATTGAACAGATCCACTGCAGGGAATTTGGTGCTTTCATTTGCATTAATGAATATTTTTGCCAGGACCTTAGGTGGTTTTTTTGGTGACTTGTTCGGAAAATTAAAGGGTTTACGGGGAAGGGTTATTTTTCTCGCACTCATTATGGCTATTGAAGGGCTCATGCTTTCTATTTTCTCCCTTACCAGCAGTTTGGTTATCGGGATGATATTCTTAATAGCCTTTAGTCTTACAGTGCAAATGGCAGAAGGGGCCACTTTTTCGGTTGTTCCTTTCATTAATAAAAAAGCCATTGGCTCCATTTCGGGTATTGTTGGAGCAGGAGGTAATGTTGGTGCGTTTTTGGCCGCCATGCTTCTCAAGTCCAAGTCGGCCGTAGCCGAAAGTGCCGCTATAGCCGCCAATAGTGAATTGGGCCAGCAGGCCATTAAAGCAGCACAAACCACTGCTTCGGCAACCGCCGTTTCCAGCGGATATTTTATTATAGGTGGATGCATAATCACCGCGGCGGCATTATCCTTAACCATAAAATTTGCGACCTCCGAAGAGAAGCGGGGAGATATTGGTCAAATGACCCTGTCAACTGTTGAAAAATAAATTTATTTTGGAAAACACGACCCTTTACAGACCAATAAAAAAGACCGCTAAGTATAGCATAGCCGGTAAGGATTGTAATAGCTGCGAAAATATTAACTGCCTCATTAATAAGAACATGGCTTCTTCCGCAGTAAGAATTTTTGTAGATAAGAAAACAGAAATCCAATGCAAAAAAGGACAGCAATTTGTTATTGAAGGCGCACCTGTAAACGGGCTGTTCTTTATCTTACATGGCAAAGTAAAAGTCTACAGAACCGGTATCAATGGCAGGGAACAGATTGTGCGTTTTGCCAAAGCCGGAGAAATTATAGGCCATAGAGGTTTTGGAACAGAAGAATATTATTCCATTGGAGCTATTGCCTTGGAAAACACCAGCCTTTGCTACTTTTCAAAAGAACTGCTTCAGCAAGTATTGAAAAGTGACCCTTCCTTCACTTATGACCTCATGCTATTCTACGCCAACGAACTCAACAAAAGTGAAGCAAAGGTAAAATCAATATCCCAAATGACTGTTAGGGAAAGGGTCATTGATACATTATTATACCTACATAGAAAATTTGGCAATGTAAACGGGTATATAGATTTGGCATTGAGTAGGAGGGAATACGCCGATTATGCCGGTACAACCGAGGAACAGGTAATCCGCATATTTTCAATTCTAAAAAAAGAAAAATTGATCACAGCCAATGGAAAAAGAATAGGGTGCCCTAATATTGAACTGCTAAAAAAGGAAATATCCGATCACAATTTTTTCCTTGATGGGTAGATTTCTTTAACCCCACTGAATATAAAAAATAGCTGCTTGTTGCAGCTATTTTTATTTGGAAAAATGATTAATGTAATCCCAATAACATTAAAAGAATCGCTGCAAAAAGCTATCACTATACGTACTATTACCTGATTATCATAGACTTGTTGTTCAGGTATTTTATTGAATAACAGGTAGATAATCTATTTCCCTGTGTTTTCGCAGTTTTGCCTATGGTCAAAAAAGTGGTTTTTATATGTGCTATAACATACCACCTAAGTTGTATTACGTATACATTTGTAAAATATAAGTATTAGTACGTAGAATAACTTAAAATGATAGATATGAAACCACTACTTAAAACAACCACTTTAATTCTTGTCTTATTCCAGATCCTTACCTCTTGCGGGGATAAGGTTAAGAAAACATCAGAGACGACTACCGGATTATCAAAGACATCCCTGGAAATTGAAAAACCACAGTTAACCTTTGGGTTCATAAAACTCACCGATATGGCTCCATTGGCAATTGCCAAGGAAAAAGGCTTCTTTGAGGAGGAGGGGCTATTTGTGTCCGTAGAGGCGCAATCCAATTGGAAAAATATTTTGGATAGAGTTATAGACGGACAATTGGATGGGTCACATATGCTAGCAGGTCAGCCAATTGCTGCTGGGGCTGGCTTTGGAAGACAAGCTGAATTGGTAACCCCATTTTCCATGGATTTAAATGGAAATGGCATAACCGTATCCAATGATGTTTGGTCTAAAATGAAACCAAATGTCCCCAAGGACGAGGGCGGTAAGCCTATTCACCCTATCAAGGCAGATGCCCTAAAGCCTGTTATAAAGGAGTATAAAAACAGTGGTAAGCCCTTTAAAATGGGAATGGTATTTCCTGTTTCTACCCATAATTACGAGATCCGATATTGGTTGGCGGCAGCTGGTGTTCATCCTGGGATGTATACCAAGGATAATGTTCAGGGTCAAATAGGAGCAGATGTACTATTGTCCGTTACCCCTCCACCACAGATGCCAGCTACCTTGGAAGCCGGTACTATATATGGGTATTGCGTGGGGGAACCATGGAACCAACAGGCCGTTTTTAAGGGTATTGGCGTACCCGTAACTACCAATTATGATATTTGGAAGAACAATCCGGAAAAGGTCTTTGTGATGACCAAGAAATTTGTTGAAGAGAACCCCAATACGGCTATAGCCATTACCAAAGCTCTAATACGTGCTGGTAAGTGGTTGGATGAACCAGACAATAGAGCAGAAGCGGTCAAGATTCTGTCCATGCCACAATACGTTGGAGCAGACGAGGTAGTATTGGCTAACTCCATGACAGGAACTTTTGAATTTGAAAAAGGCGACAAGCGGTCTATGCCCGACTTTAACGTTTTCTACAAATATAACGCAACCTATCCCTTCTACTCAGACGGTATATGGTTCTTGACCCAAATGAGACGATGGGGCCAAATCCCGGATGCCAAACCGGCAAACTGGTACAAAGAGACGATTTCAGAAATCTATCGACCCGATGTATGGAAGAAAGCTGCTGAACTATTGGTTGCCGAAGGACATATTCCTGCTTCGGATATCCCCAATACCGACGGTTATAAACCGGTTACGACCGACTTTATAGATGGGAATTCCTATGATGCAAAGGACCCTATTGGATACATTAACAGTTTTGCTATAGGAAACAAGGACTAAACAAATAAAACCACAGAAGATGAAACAGAGTCTAACAATGCAGAAGGTTACACAGCTAATAGGTCTAGGAAGCCTAAAAAGCCTATCCAATCTTTTTTCCGGAAAAATTGGAAAGGACGGGGTTACGCTAATGCTGAAAAAGGTAGTTGCCCCATTGGCCTCGATATTGTTATTTATAGGGCTTTGGCATTCCGGTGCCAAGGCGCTGTACAATATGGAGGCCGATTTCAAAATTGAAAAGGCCCTCAATGATCAGGGAGAAAAGGCCGCAGATGAAATGAGGGCCTGTATTGCAGCCGGTGAAACTGGCTGCCAACCAAACACCTTGCCCTCCCCGGCACAGGTTTGGGCTTCCTATAAATCCTTACTTAAAGATCATAATGCTATAAGAGCCGATAAACTGGCCTTTAAGGAAAAAACAGCTGCCATGAATGCCAAGCGAATTGCAGAAGGTAAGGATGCCATAACCTATACGGGTCGTCCATCATTTGTAGATCAAATAATGACTAGTCTAAAAACAGTTTTTGCAGGATTCCTCTTGGCCCTATTGATCGCGGTGCCCATCGGTATTCTAATAGGTCTTAGCGATACCCTTAGAAGCTCGGTAAATTGGTTGATCCAAATTTTAAAACCCGTTTCCCCAGTTGTTTGGCTATTGCTGGTCTTTATGATCGTAAAAACAATGACCAAAAATTCAGAGTCGGACAGTGCCTTTATTATTTCTTTTATAAGTGTAGGACTATGTGCCATGTGGCCAACATTGGTCAATACCGCCATGGGCGTTGCCTCCGTGGACAAGGATTATATTAATGTGGCCAAAGTATTAAAATTGGGGGCGGTACAAAAGGTGTTCAAGGTAATCCTCCCTTCTTCCTTACCGCTAATTTTTACCGGACTTAGGATAACACTTTCGGTGGCTTGGATGGTTCTGATAGCCATAGAACTTTTGGCTCAGAGCCCAGGGTTGGGGTCATTTGTTTGGGAGGAATTCCAGAATGGTGCCATGGACTCCAACTCAAAAATTATAGTCGCCATGTTTGTCATTGGTATCATCGGTTTTTTATTGGATAGAATAATGTTGACCATACAGCAGATGGTCTCCTTTAATAAAAATGAAGGCGTTTAACCCCTAAAACAGATGTATGGCGTATTTAGAGCTTAAAAATGTATGCAAGACCTATGGTCAAGGAACCGCAAGTACCGAAGTACTTTCAGATATAAACCTAAAAATTGAGGAAGGTGAATTTGTTGCCATTGTTGGATTTACGGGTAGTGGCAAGACCACCTTGGTAAATTTAATCAACGGACTGTTGAAACCTACTAGTGGCGAAATATTGTTCAAGGGAAAACCTGTTGTGGATACCAGCCATGAAAGGGGAGTGATTTTTCAAAACTATTCATTACTTCCTTGGCTTACCGTTGGGCAAAATGTAGCTATGGCCGTAAAAGAAGCCTTTCCTACAGAAAGTAAGACCGAACGCTCCAAGAGAGTGTCCAATTATGTAGAGATGGTAGGGCTGGGCCCCGCAATAAATAAACGGCCCAAGGAACTATCAGGAGGCATGAGACAACGTGTATCAGTGGCCAGAGCCCTAGCCATGAAACCGGAAATGATCATCATGGACGAACCTCTGGGCGCCTTGGATGCCCTAACCAGAGGGAATCTCCAGGACGAAATTCTTAATATCTGGAGTAAGGACAAACGCACCGCACTCTTGATTACGAACGATGTGGATGAGGGAATTTATATGGCCGATAGGATTATCCCCTTAAAACCAGGCCCTCGTGCCACCCTGGGACCGGAGTTTAAAATAGATATTGAACGTCCCAGGGACAAGACAGCACTAAATGACAATGCCAATTTTATGAAGACGAGAAATGCTATAATAGCCTATTTGATGGATATTGGAAATAAGCGAAAATCGGTATCTAATGCCATTTATACGCTCCCGGACCTAACACCTAAAAACTTTGTTGGGCAATTTTAACATTAAGAAATAACAACATGAATACACCAACTATAAAAGAACAATCAACCTATACAGAAAATGGAATTATATATCCTTCCAAAGTAATGCTGGATCTCAACAAACTTAAGAAAGTATATCCTACCCCTAAAGGTGAGTATGTAGTCCTTGAAGATTTAAACCTTCAGATCATGAGGGAAGAATTTGTGACCATTATAGGGCATTCTGGTTGTGGCAAAACAACCATGTTGTCCATGATAGCGGGATTAAACCCAATTTCTGGTGGAAATATTTCTGTACTGGGAAATCCGGTAAAGGGCCCTGGACCAGACCGGGGTGTTATTTTTCAATCGCCCAGCCTAATGCCTTGGATGACCGCACTGCAAAACGTGATGCTTGGTGTGGATCAAGTATTTTCCCACGCTACCAAGGTGCAACGTAGGGACATTGCCAAATATTATTTGCACAAGGTTGGTCTGGAAGGAGCCTTTCACAAAAAGGCTATAGAACTATCACAAGGGATGCAGCAGCGCGTTGGAATAGCCCGCGCATTTGCCATAAAGCCCAAGGTACTTTTACTGGATGAACCTTTTGGTATGTTAGATTCGCTAACAAGGGGGGAATTACAGGATATCCTAATTGAAATCTGGAACAAAGAAAAAATAACCGCGGTCATGATCACCCATGATGTGGATGAAGCAATTTTTTTGGCAGACCGGGTGATAATGATGACCAGTGGCCCCAAAGCTAAAATAGGGGATGTGCTCAATATCAATTTTGAAAGGCCAAGAACCCGCAAGGATGTTTTGGAACATCCAGATTACTACCAATACAGAAAACACTTGATCGACTTTCTAGAACATTAATAATAAAATAATAACAACCCCCTAAAAAATAGATTATGAAAAAAAGACACTTATTAATCGGACTATTGTGTTTATCCGCACAGTTCATCAGTGCACAATTTACCCTGGATGGAGAATTTAGACCCCGTACCGAATATCGCCATGGCTTTGGCAATCTTATTGCCGACGATGCCGATGCCGCTTTTGCTATAAGCACTAGGGCCAGGCTAAATGCCGGATATGCCGTGGACGCTTATAAATTCTATCTAAGTATACAGGATGTCATGGTATGGGGTGAGAACCGACAAATTTTACCCGATGACCAGAACGACTCCTTTGCAGTTTTTGAAGCCTGGGCCGACATTAACCTAGGCGAGGGATTTTCAACCAAATTGGGGCGACAATCCATTATTTATGACGACCAACGAATATTTGGCGGTTTGGACTGGGCACAGCAAGGAAGAAATCACGATGCGGCTATTTTAAAATATGGGAAGGAAAGCTTTCAACTGGACCTTGGGTTGGCATTCAATCAGGATTTTGACAATCCAACGGGGTTTCAATCTGTAGGAACCACATACAATACCACGGGATATTTTAGCTATAAGACCATGCAGTACCTCTACTTAAAACAAAAATGGGCAAATATGTCGGCTAGCCTATTGGTGCTTAACAACGGCTTTCAAAATTTTGAAGCCGATGGTACCACTGCAGATGGAACAAGTAATTTACAGACCTTTGGAACCCACTTGAATTATTCGAAGGGAAGTTTTGGGGCAGCAATGAATGCCTTTTTACAAACAGGGGAACGTCAAGGTTCTGCTAAAGTTTCCGGGGCTTATCTTTTAGGGCTCGATCTCACTTACAAAGCCAGCAGCAAAGTGGGGCTAGGGGCAGGAATAGAAATAATTAGCGGCAATGATGCGGAAACCGCAAATAAGACCGAGGCCTTCTTCCCCCTATATGGAACCAATCATAAATTTAACGGGTTCATGGATTATTTCTACGTAGGTAACCATGCCAACTCGATAGGATTGTTTGATATACACCTAAGTGCTAATTTAAAATTGGGAGAGAAGTCTAGCCTGTTAATAAAAGCCTTGAACTTTAGTGGAGAGCAGGAACTTGGAAGCGGGAATAAATCCTTGGGCACGGAATTGGACCTGGTCTATTCCCAGACTTTTAAGGGATATGCACTCAAGTTAGGGTACTCCCAACTATTTGCCAATGACGGTATGTACCAATTAAAAGGAACTACACAGGATATTGCCGCTTCCAGTCAGAACTGGGCCTGGGCCATGTTGGTCATAAAACCAAAATTCCTTAATACTTCTAAATAAAAACCTATTAAGGCCCCGTCCGTTGCGGGGCCTTAAAATATAGAAATACTCATTGGGCAGTATAATCAATAGCTCCCCCCAAGACTTTCATAATAAACGAAACAGCGGTACAATACAGCAAAACCAATATGCAATTGTCACCGTATGAATACTTAGTTTTTAAATTTATCCTATATTTGTTCAAATAGAAATAAAATTTTGGAAAAGACTACACGTATCGTTTTAGCAGATGACCATTCCCTAGTAAGGGACGGAATCCGTGCCCTATTGGAAGAGGATAAAAATTATGAAGTTATAGGAGAAGTATCCAACGGGAAGGAAGCCGTTGAAATGGTGCTAAAGAAACATCCGGATCTTTTGATTATAGATATACGTATGCCCGAAATGAATGGAATAGAGGCGGTAGAGGAATTAAAAAAACACCATTCCACTACCAAATGCATTATACTTTCCATGCACGACTCAGAAGAATATATCTTAAAATCAGTCAGTGCCGGTGCAAGTGGGTATTTACTGAAAGATACCGGAAAAACAGAATTTCTTAAGGCCATATCCACTGTTGAACAAGGTGGGAAATATTTTAGTGGGGACATCTCCAATGTTTTGGTCAATAATTTATTGGGGCAATCACAGGTACAAAAGGAGAACAAACCCACCTCCAAAAATGCCAATAACTCCTTCGGAATTACAAACAAGGAGTTACAAATCCTAGAATTGGTACTATCAGGACTCACCAACAAGCAAATCTCCGAAAAGCTAAAAAAAAGCAAGCGTACCATTGAGACCCACCGTTTTAACCTAATGCGCAAATTGGGCGTGAACAACCTAATGGATCTAGCCAAAAAGGCTCAAGAGTACAATTTGGTCTAAGGTTTATTATTTTAAGGAGTTTGGGCCTATTATATATTGATTAATGCCCGTTAGGATGGTCTTATTTCTGTTTTAGCCAATTATTATTGCTATTTATTGCCTTTTCATCAATAATAGGATAAACTATTATTAATAAATTACTACGTATTTATACTTAATTTGGTAATTTTATACTTTCAATTAATAGGTATCTTTATTAAAAGGATTTTATGCAGAATAGAAACGAACATAAAACCATTTGCTCCTATTGTGGGGTGGGATGTGGTATAGTGGTGGAAAAGGACACCAAAGGTACTATAAGTGTAAAAGGAGATCCTGATTATCCCGTTAATAAAGGAATGTTATGCTCCAAAGGGAAAAACCTCAACTATGTAGCCCAAGATACCAGTGATAGAATTTTATTTCCTGAAATGAGATGGAGTAGGAACCATCCGCTACAAAGAGTATCTTGGGATACCGCTTTGGATAGGGCTGCAGCCGTGTTCAAGAGCATTATTGAAAAACACGGTCCGGATAGTGTTGGTTTCTACGTTTCTGGTCAATGCCTTACCGAAGAGTACTATTTAGTGAACAAACTAACCAAGGGTTTTATTGGCACCAATAATATAGACACCAATTCCAGGCTCTGTATGAGCTCTGCAGTAGTGGGCTACAAAAAGATGCTTGGAGAGGATTCGGTTCCCATAGCCTATGAGGATATAGAGCTTTCAGATTGTTTTTTGATTGCTGGGGCAAATCCTGCTTGGTGCCATCCAATTCTTTTTAGGAGAATAGAGAGTCATAAAGAGAAAAATCCAAATGTAAAGATTATTGTGGTAGATCCCCGTAAAACCCAAACCTGTGCGGGGGCTGATCTACATTTACAAATATTACCCGGCACAGATGTAATTCTCTTCAATGCCATAGCACGTTGGTTAATTGAAAAGAAAAAAATTGACAAGGACTTCATTAAAAAGCATACGGTAAATTTTGATGCCGTTAAGAATAGTGCCTTTGAGCTTTCCCTACGGAAAGCTTCGGAACTTTGCGGTATTACGGTAGACGATATAAAGAAGGCCGCGCAGTATATTGGAAATGCCAAGGCCTTTATAAGTATGTGGACAATGGGACTTAATCAAAGTGTAATTGGGGTATCCAAGAATGTGGCCTTAATGAATTTATCCCTACTCACCGGACAGATAGGAAAACCTGGGGCAGGTCCTTTTTCCTTAACGGGACAGCCCAACGCTATGGGCGGTAGGGAAGTTGGTGGAATGGCCAGTCTTTTAGCCGCCCACAGGGAGTTGGGTAATCCCAAACACCGTAAGGAAGTAGCTGACTTTTGGGGAGGAAAGGAAATAAAATCGGAACCGGGCTATACCGCCACGGAGATGTTCAATGCTTTGGAAAGTGGTAAAATGAAGGCTGTTTGGATTATCTGTACCAATCCTATAGTTAGTATGCCCAATGTACACAAGGTAGAAAAAGCACTTAAGAATGCTAATTTTGTAGTAGTTCAGGATATTTCGCACAATGCCGAAACCACAAAGTTTGCCGATCTTCTTTTGCCGGCTGCCGGATGGATGGAAAAAGAAGGCACCATGACCAATTCAGAGCGAAGGATAAGTTACCTTCCCAAGATTATTGATGCTCCGGGTGAGGCGTTGGCAGATGCAGAAATATTATGGAGGTTCGCCCAAAAAATGGGTTATAACGGATTTAATTATGGCAGTGCCTCTGAGGTATATGATGAGCATTGCCTTTTAACCAAGGGAACTCAGATAGACATTTCAGGTTTGTCTTACGAACGCTTAAAGACTGAAGGCAGTTTTCAATGGCCCGTACCCCATGACAAACATCCCGGAACACCAAGATTGTTTGTAGACAAGCAGTTCTTTACCAATGATAGCAAGTCGCATTTTAACGCTCCAATGTCATTGTATAACCGCTCTGAAACAATAACTCCGGAGTACCCGTTGGTACTGAACACTGGCAGGGTAAGGGATCAATGGCATACACGCACTAAAACAGGGAAGGTAAAACGGTTGCTTACCCACATTCCCGAGCCCTATCTGGAAATGAACAAGGTAGATGCCTACCTAAGACAGTTAAAGGATGGGGATATTGCAGTAGTTAAAAGTAGGCGGGGAACAGTACGCGTAAAGGTAAAGGTGAATTTTGATATTCGCGAAAAGGTAGTGTTTTTGCCCATGCATTGGGGAAAAGTGCTGAACAATGATTTTGGAAGGGCCAATAATCTGACCAACGACTTGGTTGATCCCGTTTCCAAGGAACCCGATTTTAAATATTGTGCGGTTGAAGTGACCAAATACGAAAAGCCAAAGCAAAAGATTGTGATAATAGGGGCCGGTGCCGCGGCCTATCGTTTTATACAAACCTATAGGGAAAAGAACGAAATAGACACACTACATGTGTTCTCCAAGGAAAAGGATCCTTTCTACAATAGGGTATTGCTCCCAGAATATGTTAGTGAGGAGCTCTCATGGGAATCTCTGGAAAAACTAAAAAAAGGAGAACTTCAAAAATTGGATGTTACCCTACATCCCGGATTGGGAATAACCAATATAGATAGGGTAAATAAAACAGTACAGGACGCCAATGGCTTTGAGCATGCCTATGATATTTTGGTCTTGGCTACGGGCAGTAGAGCTTTTGTTCCAAGTGAGGTACAAATAAATATGCCAGGACGCTTTACCATGAGGGAACGGGGAGATGCCGATAAACTTCGCAAATATCTGGATGATACCGGACTTCCCACAACAGAACAACATGTGGTTATTGTTGGGGGCGGACTCTTGGGACTGGAGCTTGCCGCAGCATTAAAGAACCGGAATGTAAATATCAGCATTATACAGCGTGCCCCAAGATTAATGGAGCGTCAATTGGATAGTATTGCCAGTAGACTATTGGCAGAAGATGTTAGTGAAAGAGGTATAAAAGTATATTTTGATAACGAGGTAAGTACTGTCTTTGAGGAAAGAGACTATAAAAATTCCTTGTCGGTCACCCTAAAAACGGGCCGAACCATAAAATGTAATGCCATTGTCTATGCCATTGGAACACGTCCCAATATAGAATTGGCCAAGCAATCCGATCTTAAAACCGGAAGGGGGGTGGTAGTGAACGAATACTTACAGTCCAGTGATGAGCATATATTTGCCCTGGGTGAAATAGCAGAGTTTAAAAATGCCCTTTTCGGGATTACCTCTGCTGCTGAACAACAGGCAGACACGGCTGCCAAATTTATCCTGGGCGATTTTAGCAGTATCTATAATGGGTCTATACTCATGAACATCCTTAAGTTTGAAAACCTTGACCTATGCAGCTTGGGAATGGTAAATGCTCCTGCTGGCGACAGTAGTTATGAAGAAATTATACTGATGGACGTTAGCAAGAAATACTATAAAAAATGTATTGTTAAGGACGATACCCTAAAAGGGGCCATTCTGATGGGCGATAAAAATGAATTCGCAGAATTCAAAAGACTTATAGAAGAGGAAATAGAACTATCCGAGAAACGAAATGAATTGCTAAGGGGGCAATCCAATTCTGTGCCACTAAAAGGAAAATTGGTTTGTTCCTGTAGTCAGGTTGGGGAAGGCAACCTTCTAGAAACCATCTCTGGGGGCTGTGACGATTTTTCCAAACTGTGTTCCGAAACCGGGGCTGGTTTGGGCTGTGGAAGCTGCAAGCCAGAAATTCAGGACATACTAAAAAAACAATTACAAACCGTAACCTCCTAAATTGTAAATATTATGAACGATGATTTACACCGTATATTGATAAAAGGTGGGGTTACCTCCCCTGGAGAATTAAAGGACATCATAACCATGCTGGAAGCTGGCGGACTTAAAGAGGTCTATTTTGGGTCTAGACAAGATTTATTGTTTCCCTTACAGCATGCCCAAGAGGAAAATCTGGAAGAGATCTCCAAGTTTAATACGGATATTGTAGCGGACAGAAGTTATCAAAATATTGTTTGCTCCTATATATCGGCCGATATTTTTGACATGACCCATTGGCTAAAGGGGTCCACCTACCTCTACATATTGGAAGGGTTTGATTACCAACCTAAATTAAAGATCAATATCACCGATCCAAAGCAGCGATTGGTTCCTATTTTTAGCGGTAATCTTAATTTTATTGCTTCAGAAAGTGAAGACTATTGGTATTTGAACGTTAAACTTCCGCATTGGAAAAAATCGGTCTATTATCCAGTTTTAATATATAGTTGGGATATCTGTACGGTTGCCAAAGCCATTGAAGAAATCTATCAGGATGTGGAAGACATAGACGAGTTGTTTTATATCCTTACAAAAAAACTGGATACCAATAACCGAACCATAGAGAGGGAACTGGAGATACCCTATATAAAATTTCCGTATTACGAAGGCATGAATAGAATGGGAATAGACCAATATTGGCTTGGGCTCTATTGGCGCAACAATAGGTACGATCTTGATTTTCTAAAGGAACTATGCGGGTTCTGTTTGGACAATAGCATTGGGAAAATATGTATTACACCATGGAAATCTTTTATTATAAAAGGTATTAAAAGTTCCAGTAGACCAGAATTGGAGCGCTTTTTAGGACAAAGAGGAATTAATATTAGGCATTCCCAATTGGAAATGAATTGGCATCTCCCAGTAGATGATTTGGAAGCCTTGGAATTAAAAAAATTCTTGGTACTTAGCTTTGATCAGAATGATATCAGTACATACGGCCTTACTTTTGGTATAAGCAATGAAACGGGAAAACGCACCCATTTTTCATCGGTAGTCATAGAAAAAAATACACAACCCAGCATAGTAAAGAATTTTGAGGTTAGGCCAACATACAACGTCTTACATTTTAAGAATTTTGATCCCAATACACAAGAATATAAAATATATGCCCAAGATGTGGATAAAATTGAGCTCCCTGGACTGTTAATGGAACTGAGTAGAAAATACTTTAGCCAATTGGGGAAGGCTGGGATAAAGAAAAAGGAAAGTGCAAAGCAGGATAAACTTGATTTAGAAAGGGAAGTGTACCAATGTACTTCGTGTTATACAGTATATGATGAGCAATACGGGGATGCCAAGTGGAACATACGCAGTGGAACACCTTTCAAAGATGTTTCAGAAGCCTATACCTGCCCTGTTTGTGCTGCCCCAAAATCCCTGTTTTCAAAAATAAAACTGGAAATAATTTAATTATAGGGCAAATTTGTAGAAGTTCAATGTGCCAAAAGCTTCTTTTCCATGGCGTTTAGCAATAGATTGATAGTGAAAATACTGCCCTCTCCATTTTTGCTCTCTACTTCAATAGAACCGTTCATGGTCTCTACTTGGGTCTTAACCAAATATAGACCAATCCCCTTACCGTGGGTGCTTCCACTTAACTTACCGTACATATTAAATATTTTTTTTCTTCTTTCCTCATTCAGTTCCATGCCCTTCCCATTGTCCGATAAAACAATCTGGATTCCACCTATAGGGGTTGTATTGGAATAGATTACGACATGTGGATCACGCTCTGGGGACCTATGCTTTATTGAATTCATAATTAGATGATAAAATATATTGGAAAAATAGCGTTTCATTCCAAAGGCAGTAGGGGCCTTGGCAAAATCAAATTCAATTGTAGCGTGATACTTTTCAATTTCATCGGAAATTAGGATGAGAATATCTTCCATAACCCCCTTGAGGTCTACCTGCTCAAAGTCGATCGTAGCAATATTTTTTAGTGTCAATGAATGGTTAAGGTCCTTAATGGTACCATCCAATTTTTGCACCGTATTACCCATCAGCAATATTATATCCTTGTGATCCCTGTTATCATTGTGCTCCAACAAATCTATTAAGCTCAGAAGAGTAGAAATGGGCCCTCTAATATTATGGGAAATAATATATACAAAGTTCTGAAGCTCCCTATATTGTTGAAGAATACGTTCCCTGGCATTTTCCATTACGGTAATGTCCTGGGTGGTACCGGCCATTCTTACAGCGGTGTTGTTTTTATCAAAAAATACTTTTCCCTTTTGATGAACATGGCGTAAATGTCCATCTTCTAAAATAATTCTATTTGAAATGTCAGGGTCTTCCCTATTTTCTAGGCTATACTGCACATTGCTATCAAAAATTTCCCTGTCCTCCGGATGAATTAGCTCCAAGAGGGCTTCATAGGTAGGGGTGAATGTTTTTTGATCCTTTCCAAAAATACTATATAACTGATCGGACCACTTAATTTCATTGTTTTTAATATCCCATTCCCAGTTTCCTATATTGGCAATTCTCTGTGCCTCCTTTAACGAACTTTCGCTTTCCTTTAATTCCTCCATGGCCCTAATTCGCTTAGTGATATCACGTTGATAAACACTACACCCAATAATTAGCCCATGATCATCAATTATAGGGTTAAACGATAACTCATAAAATATTTTCCTTCCCTCTTTTTCAATCTCAACTTCAGTTAAAAAGCTCGTTCCAGACAGAACCCTATCGTAATAGTCTTTGGTCTTAGATTTATTTTCCAAAAAATATCCCGCTTCCAACACATTCTCGCCCTTGATAGGGGCAATACCTCCATCATCCAACCTGCCTTTTGCGAATACAGAATTATAGGCGATGAGCGTATAGTTTTTATCCACGGTCCAAATACGGTCCGAAGTATTCTCCAGTATAGATGCCAAATGTCTGGATTGACTTTCCATGTTTTTTGAAAGTACTCCAACGGAATCGATAATACGTTTGATAAAAAAATGATATAACAGCCATATGAAGATTAAGAACAAAAAGGTTAAAATACCTAAGACATAGGTAAGATTGCCTATTGTATTATCAATATGCAGTTGCAGGGCCTCAACCATATGATCCATTCCGGCTAAATATTTTCGTTCCCAAATACTTAGTTCCCTTAATTCGGCTTTACTTAAATTTGCTAAGTTTAACTGCTTTGAAATTAATTCAATGTTTTCCTGGTAAGGCGAAATTGCTTTAAGAATACTATCTACGGTTCTATTTTCTATTTTTGGAATATCAAGGGCTTCATGGCCATTTTGGAACCCTCTATGAACGGCACTCCACAATGCTACATCTTCCGATATTTCAATTTGATTTTGTTCACTAGTTTGTAGGTAGTAAATACTTTTTGCTATTTTCTGGCTTAGCATTCGCTGTCTCCCAGCTAGGTTGATAATACTAGACTCGTATTCACGTAGATTGGTAGTTAGGTTTATACCAATTGCCAACAATATTGCAAAAATGAAGGTTAGTGCAAAACTGCTAATAATAGACCTTCTTATTTTGCCGAAGGAAGCATTTTCCTTAAGGGGGTTTATTTCCATTTATATCGTTTATATCCATACCTTGGGTATTGCCTTGAATGGATAGCTTACTAAAAAACAATAGCTATGAACAATGTCCAAAAAGTTCATTGCTCCAGAATTTCAATTAGGGTGCAGGCGTTAAACGGGAACTGCTATGAACAAAATTTATTATCTCATTATATTTCAATGGCTTGGTGATATATTGATTGATCAATGGATGGGAGTTTCCCTTGGCCATATCCTCATAATCTATGGAGGAGGTTATCATTAACAAATCAAATACTTTTCCCTCTTTGGCCAATGTATTGGCCTTGTCCAAGAATTCAAATCCGTCCATTTCGGGCATGTTGATATCCAATAAAATCAAAATTTTTATATCGTTATCAACCAATTTTCTACGCAGCTCCAATAGGGCCTCCAATGGATTCAGGAATATTTTAATCTCTTTGGCAATACCAGTTCGCTTAATAATATGATGGTGAACAAGATTTATTACACTATCGTCATCAACTAGCAATACCAAATCGTAGGTTAAGTCATTTTTCATGCTTTGGGATTAAAGTATAATACTTTAGGGACTAATACTTATGTTTATAATTACTAAAGTTGTTTCATTTCCTTTATTGTGACTAAAAAATCCACTTAGAAATTCCTATCATGTTTATTATCATACTGAAAAATGAACTTTTATAAGTTTGGATCTTTTAGCAATTGATATTTTATTAAATCAATAGATTTAGGAATGCCCTAGTTTATAACCTAAAACTAGGTAAAATATTATATAAATGTAAGAAAATACCTCCAGTTTTAAGGTTTTATTAACAATTTAAATATATATACAAAAGAGTAGTTTACTAAACAGTAGTATACATTATAAAACATTAAAGAGAACAGCTTAAAAGCTTACTTATTATATAACAACAGCCATTTAGGATAATCTTTGGAACTATTAAAGTTATTCCTAAGATAGTTCAGACTGTCATCCAAGTCCCTTTTTTTACGAATGAGTAAAAATGTGTTTTTATGATGGCTAAGAGAGTCGAGTCTATACAAAACCGCTGAATTATTCACATCCCAAAGTCCCTCTACCCACTCCTTGTCTTTTTGGAACTGTACTTCACGGGATGTTGTATTGTGGTTACATTTCAAGGTAATAAGATCAGCATCGGAATAAAAAGGAATGGAAGAGAGGAGGTAGTCATACACCAAAATAGTTTTGTGCTTAATAGGGCCTGTACCGTTAATAAAAGTAACGATGTCCTTAGTAGAATTTATAGTCCCAGAGTTATGCGACATCAAAGATGTTACAATCAGGATGAGGGAGGCCCCAAAACATCCAGCCAATAACGCTGGCTTATAGCTACTGTTATTTTTAATAAGAAAGAATAAGGTTCCAAAAACTATAAAACAACTAAAACTAAGCAACCATGTCCCTAGGCCAATCTGAAAAAGTGAAGGGTATATTAAAGAGAGTCCAACTATGGAAATTATCAATACTCCCATTAGTATGGAATAGGCCAAGCTCAATAACTTACAGGTTACATATGATGCCCTGAATAGTTGTGACCCAATTAGAACTGCCAACATCCAAAAAATGGGTAGAATATACAGTATAAGCTTAGACTTAAAAACGGAAAAGAATAAAAAGGTACATAGAGTACTGGCCAGTAAAACCCGGTCCTGTTTTGATAATTTAGCCCAAATCCCAGAAATCTTAAAACTACGTTTGTAAAACATTAACCACCATGGTACTAACAAGCCAATCACCAAGGGTAGGTAAAACCAAAAAGGCTTACTTCTATTGAACGTATTTAACGTTATCCGTTCCACAATTTGTTCCCCTAGAAAATAATCCCATAATCCCGGAGTGTTCACGGTCACTACAAAATACCAACTACCGCCTATTACAAGAAAAAGACAAATTCCTAAAAGGTGATGGATATTTATTTTGGAACCCATATTGTAAATTACCTTGTAAACTATTATATAGGTGAAGATAAATAATAATGCTACTGGACCCTTGGTAAGAAAAGCCATAGCCGATAGCAAATAGAAGAGGTAAAGGCTCCAGATACGGTACTTGGAGGTGTAGTACTGCCAACAATAAACAGCACCAAGAATAAAGGCGGTTAAATAAGCATCTGTGGTTAAGTTTCTACTGGATATCAGTACAATGGGCATTGAAAAGTAGATAAGACCGGATGTAAAGGCTATTTTGCTATTATTGTAAAGTAACATGGCAATACCATACACCAGCAATAACTCTACTAAAAGGGCTATTTGGAGAAAGAATCGAGCACCAAATTCGTTGATGCCAAAAATGCGATAACCCAAAATTGTTATATAATAGGTTAAAGGTGGTTTGTGATAGTGAAAAACCCCTAGTAGTTCCGGATTAATATAATCCCCAGATTGTAACATTTCCCTACTAATCTCAGCATAACGTGCTTCACTAGTTTCCGCAAGGCCATAGGATCCCAAATTAACAAGAAGTACAAATAGGGCTATCGCCAGGAATAAAAAATAGTATCGAATGCTCGTTATTCCAGATAACATGACTGCGATTTAGTAATTAAAAATACAAACATTTCCCTTTATACAACAGGAAATCAAGGGTTTATTTAATGTCATTTCAGCCTTGCCATATTCAAGATAAAGAGGGTATAACCGTTCGTTTTAATAATAATCCAGCTCCCTAGGGCAACTCATTTTATAATCGCATTTATCACCTAAGAATATACTTTATAGCCCATTATTTAACTAGTCCATGAAGATGCCATCTGTATACATCAATAAAAAATTTAAGCTCCTCACAAATAGCTTCCAAAAGCTATAACTATCCAAAATTAGCTGAAGAATAAACTCTTATAAATTTTCCTAAACCACAGATAAATACACTTACACAACAAAATTGTGGCATCCCGTTCATTTAGTTGAAAAAGACCACAATATTTTAAGGGTCTAAGCCGTTATAGGGTCTTTCCTACAAAATGGGGAAAAACAGTACTGTTTTATAATCCAATTATTACCTAAAAGGGGCATATCATGATAAAATTTACCGCTAAGCTGGTCCTATTCACCTTGTTGTTTAGTTTTAGTATTTGGTTAGGTTCGGCTCAGGTTTCAACCAGTTTACAGAATAGTAATTTTTATTCCTGTGGTTCAGATATACCGCAGACCCAATTAAGTTTGGGAAACCTGCTGTTATCCGAAACCGCTTCAACAGATTTTACTACAGGAAGTTTTACCTTTTATATTCAGGCTCCTTCCAATTTTGAAATCAATGCGGCTAGCATCTCCGAAACGGGAACCGATATCAGTAGTGCAAGTGTAACCCAGGATCCTAGCGACCCCACTAGGTTGCAAATCTCTATTACCACCACTTCACAGGCTACTTTAGATGTGCTTACCGTAGAAAATATAAGTATACAACTACAGTCAGGGGCCAATACAACGGACGGTCTTTTTAAATATGTGTTGGATGGCAATCCCAATGGAGTTAATGGAGTAGGGGATAACCAAGATATAGCAACGGTTACCTTTGAACAGTTACATGGAGGTACTGGGGTAAATCAGCAAGTATGCGAAAAATCTGATTTACAAAATATTAGTGTAACAGGATCCAATATAACCCAAAGCAGAACATTTGAGTGGGAAAAAGAAGAAAATGGAAGCTGGACGGCCATTCCAAATTCCGATACCGAAATTCTCGTAATAGACAAGCCTAGTATTGCCAATGGTATTAGTAAATACCGTCGTTTAACTACCTTTACCATTAACGGGGAGGTATGTACCCAAACAAGTTCTACAGCCACCATTACGGTCAATGAAATATACCCAGGAAGTATTACCGAAGGTACGGGCCAAAATGTTTGTGCCACCCAAATTCCCCAGCAATTGAGTACATCTGGAGATGTGGCCGTAACCCCTGCCGGTGAAAACACTTACCAGTGGTATAAAAACGATTCCGGACCTTGGGAACCTATTGACGGTGCAACAGCTAATTTTTATCAACCCCCAGCGCTATCCGTGACTACTTCTTTCAAAAGAAGAATTACGAATGTGCTGAACGGTTTTAGCTGTTTTAAAGAAACAGCTGCAGTAACCATCTTGGTAAATGCCACTGTAGTGGGAGGTACTGCTACAGACCAAAACATATGTTCATTGGATGATTTGCAGTTACTTACAGTAAACAACGGTGAAAATAACGGCAGCTACCAATGGCAAAAAAGAAACGGGGATAATTGGGATGATATCACCGGAGCCACTCAAGGCACTTACAACGCAAGCGGAAACCTAAATCCAGGCATAGAGGAATTTAGGAGGGTTACCACCGTTTCCGGAGCTAGCTGCCAAGGAGTAAGTTCTGTGGCCACCATAACCTATACCAATTTTATGGTTGGGAGTATTGCAGGCGAGCAAACCGTATGCTATAACGAAGCACCTAGTATTTTTACTTCCAGCACCAATGCCTCCGGGTCAGGTACAATTTCCTATCAATGGGAACAATTTGATGGCAGCAATTGGGTTGCCATATCAGGAGCCAATAATGCAGACTACCAAGCCGCGGCATTAACGCAATCTACCAGCTTTAGAAGACAGGACAACATATTTTTAAACGGATTTAGCTGTTCTGATTATACCAATGAAATCCAGATAACCGTTCTTGATGAAATATACGGGGGTAACGCCAGTCCGGATCAAACAATTTGCGAAGGAGAAATTCCTAATTCCATAACCGTAGACAATGGAACTGCTATAGGCCCCAATATAAGCTACCAATGGCAATCCAAAACTACGGGCACATTTACTAATATTAATGGGGAAACCGGTGACATTTTAAGTTTTGCCAATGCCCCAACCACTACAACACAATACAGAAGACAGACAATTATAACCAATAATGCAAAGGTCTGTATCCAAAACTCCACTACGAGCACTGTTTTTGTCAACAGCATTAATCTGGGTACCATTGGGAATAACCAAGATGTTTGTGCCGGGAGTAACCCCGCCACGATAATAAATATCAACAATACATTGGCCGCAGGTAGTCTATCCTATTCTTGGGAGTCTTCCACTGATAACGGTGCTACCTGGAATACAATTCCATCGGCTACGGGAGCTACCTATACCCCCGGAGTGCTGGCAACCTCTACAAAATATAGGAGATTGGACAGCAGCACCCTGAACGGCAAGGTATGTATGGAATATACCAATGAAGTTACTATTACCGTCGCAGCTACAATTTCCGGAGGGGACGGTTCCGAGGACCAGGTGGTTTGTGAGGATGAAGCTCCAAGCACTATCAGCGTAGCTAACGGTACCCCAAGCGGACCGGGAGTAAACTTTCAATGGTATGCCTCCACGGATAATATAAATTATACCCCATTAACTGGGGAAACGGGAGAAACCCTTAGCTTTTCCGAAGGTCTTTCGGCATCCACCTATTTTAGAAGAAACGTTACACAGACCAATAATGGGAACACCTGTGAGGCTTCCAGTACACCTACCTTGGTTACCCTGATCTCGCTTTCTGAAGGTACCATTTCCCAGACACAAACTGTTTGTGGTACGGACAACGTTCCCCCTATAACAAGTACGGCGGATGCCAGCTCCAACGGTTCTATAAACTATACATGGCAGAGTTCACCAGATGGAAATACCTGGACCGATATAGCTGGTGCCAATCAGGCTACCTACACCCCTGCCAACAATGGCGAGCTTGAAACCTATTACAGAAGAAAGGCTACAGCCAGTTTACAAAGCATTACTTGTGAGGCCGTGACAACTGCGGTAATCGTATATCTAAACAAATTTGATGACGAAATTAACCATAAAATAACCTTCGTCTCTGGAGATTGGGGAAGTACCGAAGTATGTAATGGTGGCGATCCCCAGCCATTTAGTTCCAATTTCACCCTAATAGCATCAGGTGATCTTAGCTATCAATGGCAAATAGCCGATATTAATGATGAGGCAAGTTTTACAGATATTCCCGGCGCCACCGATATATATTATGACCCACCCGCGGTAACCCAGGATAACTACTATAGAAGAATTACTACTTCTACCCTAAACGGACAGTCCTGTAGTGTAACCAGTAATGTTCTGGAAATCATCAATGGCGGAAATGCCACGGGAGGTACTATTGGTACCACACATCCCAATGGCGAAATTAGTAGTCCCAACGAGGAAGTTATTTGTGAAGGTGGCGACCCAAGTTTAATAGAAGAGTTGGACCCCTCTACAGGAGATGATACCTTAACTTATCAATGGTATGCCAATGGTGTTGAAATTAATGGAGCAACCGGAACCAGCTATGACCCGCCCTCGGGCGTTATGGAAACCACAACCTATATTAGGACCACTACCAATACCGACATCTCTGGGGTTGAATGCAATGTGGATAGTAATCCTGTTGTGGTCCTAGTCCCAAATGCTGATTATATCGGAAATAGTAGAACCCTATGTTACAATACAACCACAACAGAATTAGGTGATATAGCCGATGTGGAAGGACTTCCCTATTTAACTTTTCAATGGTATGAATCCACTGACGGAATAACCTTTACCCCCATAACAGGGGCTACGGATGCTACCTATGACCCAGGTATGGCATTTACGACAGACAGATATTATCAAAGGGGCTATATCGCTACGGTGGATGGAACACAATGTGGCCCTGAAGAATTTAGCAATGTTTTAGGAATCTATGTAAATGATGTAAACGGGGGATCCATTTCTGGAGATCAAAAAATATGCTATGGGGACGACCCTGGAATATTGGGCAATACTTTAGACGGTACTGCCGATGGAGTGCTAAAATACCAATGGTATTCCTCTGTGGACAATAGTAACTGGGGTATTATCAATGGAGCGGTGAACAGCACCTATGATCCGGAAGCGGGCGACTTCCCTACCACGTATTTTAAAAGAACCACATCTTCAACATTGAATAATGTGGTGTGTTCCGAAGACAGTAATACGATAGTAGTAGAGGTGGCAGATCAAATTTTACCGGGAACCTTGCTCAATGACCAAACAATTTGCGAAGGAACGGTACCTGCAGCTTTGACCGTAAGTGGTAGCAGTACGTATTCCGATCAAACATACGACTGGTATTCCTCTACTGATGGGAATATTTGGGCCGACCTGGAAATACATACGGCTTCATATACGCCACCTATTCCTACGGAGACCCTATATTACAAGAGAACCATCACGAGGACTACTCTGGTAGATCAAACCTGTGTAGTGGAAACCAATCCTATAAAAGTTACACTTAATTCCGTCAATGCCGGTGAGATTACAGACAATCAATCGGTATGTGAGGGCAGTCAGCCTGATGCCATAGTAGAGCTGGAGTCGGCCACAGGAGCTGGTGTTCTCAGCTATCAATGGTGGTCATCTTCGGATAATCAGACCTATTCGGCTGTAGCAGGTGCCACGGAGCCAAATTACACCCCACCCAGTAACCTTACAACGTCCACCTACTTTAAAAGGGTGGTTACCAGTACTATTAACGGAGTGGCCTGTACAGACGAAACATCCCCAAAACTCGTTACTGTAATTCCTTACCCAATCATAGATAACGAGGCCATTATTGCCAATGACATTACCAATGTAAGTTGTTTTGGTGGCACTGATGGAAGCATTATAATTCCGAATGAAAGGATTACTGGGGGTAATTCGGCACAAAAACAGATTAATACCATTTCCTTTTATGGAACTCCCCAATTAGACAATACCTATACAGTACTAATAGACGGTAAGGAATATGAGCATCAAGTAACCCTGAACGGTCTTAATCAACCCCAGGACAATAACGAGGTGGCTGCAGCTCTATCACAGAAAATTAATTCGGCAACAGGAGCTAACCTTAGCCCGGTAATAGCAACCTCCAGTTTTAATGAGCTAATATTGACCGCAAAAATTGAAGGAATTGCGTTTACCGCTTATGTAAGCACGGGAAGTGATCCCAATGCCAGTGCCTCCAATGTGGTTACCCAGCCCAATGCCGTTGCCAATACTTATGAATGGACAAAAATTGGGGATACCAGTTTTTCTGCCTCTAGCCTTAGTATCAGTGACCTAAGTGCCGGTGCATACCAACTAACCGTTTATAATGAATTCTGTGGAACAACATCCTCTCCGTTTATTGTTACAGAACCAGAGGAACTTACATTGAATATTGGCGATACCTGTAATACAGCGATTTCCGCATCCAGTACAGGGGGAATAGCCCCGTTTACCTTTACCCTTACCAGACCAAACGGGACTACTTTAGAACAGACATCCAACAACCCTAATATTACCTATACCAATTTAACAGGAGGAGCCACTTATACCATAAGCATTAAAGATGCCAGTTGTGGGCAATCCGTATCAGAAGCTGTAACCCTGCCCATGGGCCTTCAGTTTAACGAGTCGTCCGTAGTAGTGGACAACGCAAGCTGTTTTGGTCAAAATAATGGTAGCATTAGTTTAAATATTGGGGCAACGACCGTAACCGGTGGTTACCCACCTTATAGCTTCAATTGGACAGGTCCGGACAATGTAAATTATTCAACTGAGAATATTTCCAACCTGGCACCTGGCGTTTATGAATTGTACGTAACAGATCAAATAGGTTGTTCTGCAACCTTTACCGCCAATGTTGCCTCCAAGGCTGCCTTGGAAATTAGTAGCGTGCAAATAACCAACGAACAGTTACAGTGTGCCGGTGATACCAATGCCGAAATAAGCATACAGATAAGTTCTGACCCCAGTAGCCAAATACAAATAAACTGGTATAAGAACGGTACCAGCTTTACAACCAATAGTACCAATCTTACCAATTTAGGTAGAGGAAGCTACGAAGTAATTGTAACAGATACGAATAGTGATCCCAATAGCCCCTGTACCGTTAATCAGACTTTTAACATAACAGCGCCAGAAGTATTTAGCGCCACAGAAGTCGATACCGGAAACGCAAGCTGTGTTGATGCCAGCAATGGCCGGTCATTTACCTTTAGTGTCCAAGGCGGTACCGCCCCTTACCAATATTCTGTAGATAACGGAACTCCAGTGTTCTTTAGTGAAACACAGACCACAATAGGATCACTTTCAAATGATGGTCATGTAATTAATATTACAGATGCCAATCAATGTGTTGTTCAAACCTTTACCATGGACCGTTATGAAGCACTTGGATATATGGGCACACAATCTTTTACAATTGCCCCATGTGAGACTAGCTACTCATTTACATTGGACACCGCTCAGGTTACAGGAGGAAATCCGTACATAGACGGAAACAATGACTCCTATTATTTATATGATTGGAGCGGCCCCAATAATTTCGTTGCACAGGATATCACTAGTTTTGATGCGGTGCCCGGTACCTATTGGCTTACTATAAGTGATAGTAACAATTGCTTTTCCGAAGCTATAGAGTTTACTTTTGGCACTACCTATGACCCTATTACCGTAAGCAAGGATATAGGGCTTGTAAGCTGTGGAGCCACTGCAGATGGTGCTATTTCAATAGCTATCAATGGAGGCCTAAGACCATATAACATCTTATGGGAAAAGGAAGTAGCCGGAACAGCCAATAATCCAGATCCTGTTTTTACATCCATGGGACAAAATGTAACCCAATTAAGTGGATTGGAAGAAGGACGTTATAGATTAACGGTTACAAGCAATATTAACGGATGTACAAAGGAAGATCCTTCCTACTACTATCAAGAGATCATTACCCTGAATAAAACGGAGTCCCTAAAGCTGGTTGATGGCCCCTACTTGGACGAAGCCCTATGCTTGGGGAATCCAGGAAGTATTTCTGTAACTCTATTTAACAGCCAGGGAGGTGATTTGAGTTTTTACTATGATAATGCGCTTATGCCATCTGTTAAAACAGGAACGGACACCTATTCCATTCAAATAGCCAACCCTATAGACAGTGCTTCCCTTAATGTAGTAAACGATCAGGGATGTGGATTTACTATGCCTATTAGTTCAGGAGTTAGCGATCCAACTTTTACCTATAGTTCTGAAGAATATGAGATTACAGGGCTATTATTGGCAAAAGAAGACATAAGGTTCAGTATTGCGGCCGAAGAAGGATATACATCTGCTTCGTGGGACTTTGGAGATGGCAGCCCGATAATCAATGTAGATCCTGAAACAGACGGAATCCAAGTAGCCCATAAATATAGTTACCCCGGAACATTTGATGTAGCCCTAACCTTGTACAATGAACAAGGTTGTAGCAAAACCTATGAAGAAAGTGTACAAATTGGCAATGGGTATGATGTAATGTTCCCCAACGTTTTCTCTGCCAATGCAGATGGGATCAACGATTATTTCCAAGGTGAATTTACGGGAATGGCCTCTTTTACCTTCCAGATTTATGATATGTGGGGAGGCTTGGTCTATAGTGTTGCCTATGATTACGATGATATGCCAGTAAACTGGGGATGGAACGGGACCTACAGTTCTGGAAAGCCGTATAAAAACAAATCCTTCCGCTACTTGTTTGTAGGAACCACGAAAGACAATAATCAAATTACCAAAACTGGCGAAGCCTCAATATTAAGATAGTAATGAAAAAACAAAATATAATATTCCTTTTACTTATTCTTATTTCGTTGGGAGCTTCTGCCCAAGAGAAATTTGTACATAATCTAAGTAAGGTTCCCGCTTCCTTAAATCCCAGTTTTCATGCCTTTAAGGACAAAACCCGAATAGGGGTATTGGCAGAATTCGCCAGTCAAAGTCAAGGTACGGAATCCCAGCACAAATATGCCTTTGGTTCCACTGCTTTTGAGGAATACAACTTTCAATTGGGATTGGACCTGTTCAATAACAATTTAAACAATTCAGGCTATAATTACACCTCGGCGGCATTGAGTTATATGTACAAATTGGTACTGCCCAACGATTGGATCTTGTATCCAGGTATAACGGGTGGATACAGTAACTATAGGTATGACTTCAACAATCTTACCTTTCAGGATCAAATAAATATATTTACTGGGCAGATTAGTGCCAATACCATAGATCCCATTACTGCTTCAGAAAATATTGGGTACTTGGATTTAGGAGCTTCCGTATTGATTCATAACGATACCAATATGCTATTAGGTCTATCTCTTAAGCATCTTAATAGGCCCAAAATATCCTCGAGACAAAGTGAAAACAATGTAAATTTGAATATGTTGGTCTCCGGTCAGTTTGGTTATGAGTTGGATATCAATAAATACGGACAGGCCAAGTTGCCAGAGTACTCTTATTTGTATTTATTCAATGCCGTATCGGTGCAAGGTCCCAATACCAGACTAGACTTTTATCAAGACGTTATTCTTGGTAACTTCAGCATAGGAGTCAATGAACATGTTAATTTTATGGAAAATGCATCTTTTTCTGAAATTGGCTTCGCCACAAGTCTTACCCTGGAGACCTTTGAATTTGGTCTCAACTATAGACTCCCCTTTGGTGCCGAGGCAAAACAATTTATACCCAGTTCCCTAGAGCTGTTTCTGGTTTTTGATATCTCCCGTTTCAAGGAGAGAAGAAGATCTAACTATAGTCGTTTTTACTAGAATAATACCATCTAAACAGATATCGGTGCAAAACTGCATAACACCTCTTTATGGATGAGCCTAGGCCTATGTTTTTTATATAAAACTAAGTCTGGGCTATTTCTATTCCTCGCTATTACCACCTATAACTATATTCTTGAATTGTCTTTTGAGCTTATAAGGTTATTACACTTATAGTTACTTCATACAAAAGTGTAGCAGGGTACATATCTGAAACTCAAACACAAGTGAAGCACCTCCCTATAGAGATCATTTTTTTATATAATAAGAATAGGCCATAACCAAAGCAACTATTTACACGTACATTATACATTTAATAAAAAAATGTATATTTATATCCAATAATTACATTTATACTTAAATAAAATTGTGTAATTACCAATCAATATGGATAAAAAGCTTTTAAGTTTGGCTGCATTGCGCTTTCATCAATTCAAGGAAGGTGACCGTCGTGCATTTGAGTTTTTCTTTAAGCAACATTTTAACAATTTGGTTGGTTTTGGTATTCAGTTTATAGGCGATGAGGATAAAGCCCGTAGTGTAGCCCAAGATGCCTTTATAAAGTTATGGGAGAACCGGGAAAAAGTACAAAAAATAAATGGGATCAAAGCCTTTTTGTACAGGTCTGCCAAGACCGATTGTTTAAACCTTCTTAGACATCACAAAGTGGTTCAAAAATATAGATCCAAAACCCTGCACGATAGGGAGTGTTCCCTACACATTGAAATATTGAACTCCATGGAGTTCGATTCCGTTACCCTTTCGGAATTGGAGCAACACATTGAAAAGTCGATCGAAGAATTACCAAATAAGTGTAAGCAGGTGTTTGTAAAAAAGCGATTGGAGAATAAAAAAAATAAGGAAATAGCTGAAGAGCTGGGAATCACCATAAAAGCCGTTGAAGCCAATATAACCAGGGCTACCAAATTCCTTAAATTACGCCTATCAAATTACGTTTACCTAATATTAATCTATTGTATTTTACGTTTTCTGTAAAAAAAGTAAAAAATTAATATAGGGTATATTACTTTTTAGGTGTACTTAATTGGAATACTAAATTCCAATTAATGGATTACGATTTAATTTCAAAATATTTTTCCGGTAAGGCTTCAGAGGAAGAAATTGCATTGATCTTTCAATGGATAGATCGTTCTCCTAAAAATAAAAGAGCATTTATTCAATTTAAACAGTCCTATGCCTTAGATGCTAAAAGCGACGAAGATTTAGAAAAGGCTTGGCTTTTACTAGAGGAAAAATTGGACAAGGGCAAACCCTCCAATTATTTTTCAGGCTTTCTAAGATATGCTGCAATCTTCCTTCTCATAGGCTCCCTTGGATACCTCTTAACAAAACCTAATGTACCTTCAGAAGTGCTGGTATTTGATAAAAATGCCATTATCCTTAAAATGGGTGATGGAAGTATTGAAACAATTACAGAGTTGGGCGAACGTACCATAGTTGAACAAAACGGAATGGTCGTTGGCAAGCAACAAGGGAGTGTCTTAAACTATAGGGGTGAATCCGATAAGGCTTTTCATTCCAAACCCATTTATAACGAATTGTCCGTTCCCTATGGAAAGTCGTTTAAACTAGTACTCTCCGATGGCACAAGGATTCATCTAAATTCCGGGAGTTCCATAAAATATCCGGTAAAATTTACCAATAGTACCAAAAGGCAGGTTTTTCTTAGCGGGGAAGCATTTTTTGAGGTTACCAAAGATGCCTCCCATCCCTTTGTAGTAAGGGTAAACGACTTAAATGTGCGGGTGCTTGGCACAAAATTTAACGTTTCCTCCTATCCCGAAGAGGATGATGTTAACACCGTCTTGGTTGAAGGGTCGGTTGCATTGCATCAAAATATGAGCGACTTTAATCTAGAAGGTGCAGTTTTTCTGGAGCCTGGAAATAAAGGGGTTTGGAACCCAAATTCAAAAGAAACCAAAATAGAAGAAGTAGATACGAATCTATATACCAGTTGGATGGAAGGACGACTTATTTTTAGAAATACCCCTTTCAAGGTAATGCGAAAAAAGTTGGAGAGACACTATAATGTATCTATCGTAAACCGAAATAAAATTTTAGAGGAAAAAACCTATAATGCGGTTTTTGATGTAGAAAGTATAGAGCAAGTATTCCGAACGTTACAAGAAATCTATGCTATAGAATATGTTATTAATGAAAACAACATAATAATTAATTAATCAACAAACTCAAACCAAATGAATTGAAAATTAATAAGCTTACAAATTCCACTTTTTAAAAAAACCAGAAAATGTTGCGAGCATTTTCTGGTAGATAAAGTGATTAAAGAAAATTAACCACCAAAACTGTTTTACTAAATTATGAAAAAAACTAACAAACCACGGAATCGTAGTGGTTGGTCATGGCGATTCGATTTGAAAATGAAATTAACCACTCTATTATTTGTAGTAGTACTCTTTCAAGTAAAGGGGAATACCTATTCCCAAAACACAAAAATAAATCTGAATCTAGAGGATGTAAGTGTTTATGAGGTACTCAATGAAATTGAGTCGAAAACAGCGTTTAAATTCTTTGTGGACACCAAAGAAGTTGACTTGGAACGTAAAGTTACCGTAAAGGTTAAAAGGGTAACAGTAAAAAAAATATTGGAACATGTATTTAGCGGAACCAATATTGGCTATAAGGTATTGGATAAACAAATAGCCTTGAAACCAATAGATGGCAAAGTTCAAAAAACTGACCAAGACAGTGGTCTAAAGAAAAAGAATGAAACCCAGCAACCTACCATATCGGGAACAGTATTGGATGAAGCGGGTATGTCGCTCCCTGGAGCCAGTGTAGTTGAAAAAGGCACTACCAATGGTACTCAGACCGATTTTGACGGAAATTTCACATTGGAACTAACCAGTTCCGAAGCTGTTCTGGTTGTTTCTTACATCGGATTTTCCACTAAGGAAATTCCAATTTCCGGGCAGACAACCCTTAGCATTACTCTTGAGGAGAGTGCCGCAGGCTTGGATGAAGTTGTGGTGGTGGGCTATGGCACCCAAAAGAAGGTCAATGTAATTGGTTCCATTTCTCAAGTGTCATCCAAAGACATAGAAAACAGGCCAGTTACACAGGCTTCCCAAGCCATTACAGGGCAAATGCCAGGAGTAACGGTAATACAAAGAACAGGAAGACCTGGACAAAGTGGTGGGGATATTCGCGTTAGGGGTGTAGGTTCTTTTGGGGCCACTCCAAATGCCCTGGTGCTCATTGACGGTATTGCCGGTACCTTGAACGATATTAACCCGGACGATATCGCATCAATTTCCGTTTTAAAGGACGCTTCCTCCGCAGCCATCTACGGTGCTAGATCGGCCAATGGAGTAATATTGATAACAACCAAAAGCGGTAACAATAAGAAGTTTTCTATTAGCTATAACAGTTATATAGGTGTCAATGAAGCCACTGAACTTCCAGAATTTGTCAACTCCTGGGAATATGCAGAAATGTATAACATTGCTTCGGGGAGTAATAGTTTTAGCGCGGAGGACATTGAGCGATATAGGGCCCAAAATGATCCTGACAATTATCCGAATACCAGATTCCTGGAGGACCTATTCTCAGAAAACGGAATCCAAACCTCCCATACACTTACTGTAAATGGAGGTGATGAGAGAAATAAATATTATGTTTCCGCAGGTTTTATGGATCAACAAGGTATTGTACCTAAAAATAGCTTTAACCGCTATAACTTTCGTATGAACCTCAATAATAAATTGGGAGAAAAATTTGAATTGAACACTAGATTCTTTGGTGCTTTGGAAGAACGTAAAGAACCACAGGCCACGGCAAATAAAGGGGGTGGATTTTTAGATCAATTGGTTCAAAATGCCGTGCGCTATCCTGCCACTTTTTTAGGGCGGGATTCCCAAGGTAATTATGGCATTGGACCAGAAAGCGGAGGAACACCAGTTGCTTGGTTGGACTCCCAATCCTATTTAAACAATCCAACCACCAGAGTAGGGGTAAACCTTAAATTGGATTGGAAACCTACTGATGATCTAATCTTTTCTGCTATAGGGGGGTATAACTTTACCCTTGATGAGCAACGTTCCTATTTGGCCTCCCAAAGACTAAATGAAGATGTGTTCTTGGGACAATCCTACCTTGATCAATACAGCAACAAGACAATTTTTAAGACCATGCAGTTTACAGGAGAGTATACCAAAGAATTTGGATCCCATGATTTTAGTCTGTTGGCAGGATACTCTTTTGAAAATGAAGAAATATCCTTATTTAACGGCTACCGTCAGGATTTTGCCAGTAATGATTATACCGTAATGGATCTAGGGAGCGCAGAAAATCAGCAATCCGGGGGCTATGATGCAGAATGGGCCTTACAATCATTTTTCTCACGTCTAAAGTATAGTATCAATGAGAAGTATTTGTTTGAAGCTACCATGCGATATGACGGGTCTTCCCGTTTTCCCGAAAATAATAAGTACGCCTTTTTCCCATCTGCTGCTCTGGGCTGGCGTATTTCACAAGAACCATTTATGGAGCAAGTATCTTGGATGTCCAATTTAAAACTTAAAGCATCTTGGGGTATATTAGGTAATCAGAATATAGGAAATTATCCATACCAAACTGTTTTGGCCTCCGGCAGGGATTACTCATTGGGAGGTGGACTAGCCACAGGAGCGGCATATGCCAATTATAAGGATGCCAATATTAAATGGGAATCTACCCAGACCACGGATATAGGGATAGAATCCGGTTTCTTTGATGGCAGGCTAAGTTTTAACACCACCTATTTTAACCGAAATACTACCGATGTATTGTTTAAGCCTTCTGCCAGTATTTCTTCTGTTTTAGGGGTAGGCATTAGTGAAACCAATACCGGTGAAGTAAAAAATACCGGTTGGGAGTTTGATCTTGGCTATCGTGGAAACAAAGGGGATTTCGGATATTCAATAAACGCAAATTTCTCTATTATCAATAATGAAGTAATCACCTTGGGGTTGGGTAATGTAGAGCAACCCAACGGTTTAGTTGGGAACGGATCCAACCTATTTATAGGCTATCCCATGCATATGTACTATGGTTATGAGACCGATGGTGTTTTTTTAAACGACGGTGAAGTAGGCAACTGGCCCGATATGACCGCCGTAAACCCAACAGCTCAGGCTGGAGACATTAGGTACAAAGATATTAGTGGCCCGGACGGGGTTCCGGATGGAAAGGTAGATCCTACTTATGACCGTACTTATTTGGGCAGTAGAATTCCAAAATATACTTTTGGCGCCAATCTAGGGTTTAACTATAAGAATTTTGACCTGTCCGTCCTGCTTCAAGGAACAGCTGAGGTTAAAGGACAATTGGACGGTTATGCCGGTTATGCATTTTTTAATCTAGGCAATATACAACGTTGGCAAATGGAAGGTAGGTTTGATCCGGAAAATCCTGTCCGTTACCCAGAATATCCAAGGCTGGAAGTATTGACCAACAGTGGCTCGGCCAATACGGCTACCTCAGATTTTTGGGTTGTCAACTCCGGCTATCTTCGTATAAAGAACATACAACTCGGATATAATTTTCCAAATACACTTACCAATTCCATGGGGATTGATAACCTTAGATGTTATTTAGGGGCAGAAAATCTGCATTCCTTTAATTCCTATAGACAAGGATGGGATCCTGAAATAATCGGGGGTGGCGCGTATTACCCCATTTTAACCACTTACACCTTTGGAATAAACCTAAAATTTTAAGATCATGTTCAAAATATATAACAAACAGTCATCTAAATCCAACTTCCTTAGATTCCTTATCATTGGGAGCCTTAGTTTGGGAACTATGGTTTCATGCGATAAGGAGCTGGAGCAATTCCCTAGCAACGCTTTTGCCGCGGATAATTTCTGGACATCAGAGTCCAATGCCAATATTGCCCTTACCGGAGCATATAGGGGCGCCATAGAATATGGGACACAGGTTGTCCCGTCAGATTGGTGGACCTATTGTGGTATAGTATTTATGGAATTTGCAACCGATAATGCATATGACCGTAGAGGTGACAACTCTACCCAGAACCGCTTAACAAACGGTACCCTTTTACCCAATAACAATGTAGTAAACGGATATTGGAAGGGGTCCTATAAACGGATAGCTATCTGTAACGATTTTCTGGAGAATATTGATGAGGTAGCAATGGAACAGGCCAAAATAGATAGAATGTCCGCGGAAGTTCAGTTTTTAAGGGCCACACAGTATTTTTATATTTCCCAATTTTGGGGCAGTGCTCCCCTTGTAACCACTACCTTGACTCCTGATGAAGCCAATAATGTTGATAAGGCTTCCAAAAGTGAATTGGTTGCTTTTGTGGAAAACGAGCTTAAGGCTGCCGCTGCAGTTTTACCTTCTTTTGGTGAACTCAAAGCTGATGAAGCTGGTAGGGCAAGTAAACAGGCCGCATGGGCTTTCTTGGGAAGACTTTATCTAGGTGAAAAGAAATTCAATGAGGCGTCGCAGGTCTACAAACAAATTATAGATGAGGGCGATAATATCATTGACCCGGATTATCAATCGTTGTTTACGCCGACCAATGAGGCCAGTAGTGAGAATATTTTTAGTTCCCAGTATTTTGGAGGACAGGCTGGCAATGCTCTGCCACAGCATGCTTACCCCGCAGTTGCCTCGGGCTGGCATATAGTAAACCCCTTGGGAAGCTTGGCCGATGCCTATGGTTTTGATGATGGAACGCCATTGTCCTATGACGATCCCAGATTTGACTATTCTGATATGGGAGCCAATAGGGATCCAAGATTTAGATATAACTTTATATGGGACGGGTCAACCTTTGCTGGTAAGACCTATGATTGTCATCCAGATTCCACCGGATCTGTAGATCAATTGACCTATTCCAAACAGGCAACTAGAACGGGATATGGATTGAGAAAATTCTTTGACGAATCTTTTAGTGGCAATCTGAGGTCCGACTATGGTGGTAATATTCCAATTATTAGATATGCCGAAGTATTGCTTAGTTATTTGGAAGCGGAACTAGAAGCTGGAAACCCAATAACCCAGGAATTATTGGACCTTACCATAAATGCTGTGAGAGGAAGGGCCTCTGTAGGATTGCCTCCTATAACCGAAACCGATGCTGATCTCTTAAGGCCAATCTTACGAAATGAAAGAAGAATTGAATTAGCGTTGGAAGGTCAGCGATTATGGGATATATTTAGATGGGAAATTGGTGACGAAGTATTGGTAGGTGATTTTTGGGGGGCTCCCTTCCCAAATTCAACCTTGTATCCAACTACCTCCAAGAAAATAGACGCCCAGTCCAGATGGTATGTCACCACTAAAAATTTCCGGGAAGGAGTTGATGACGTTTGGCCAATACCAGAAACAGAGGTAAACGTAAATCCTAAATTAGGAAATTAAATTTATAAAGCACATGAGCTTAAAAAGAAGAAAATTTATTCAAAAAGCAGGATGGGCCATTCCTATAATGGCCCACCCTTTCCCTAATATACTCGGCCAAAATGAGTTATTGGAAGAAAGTAGTAAAAGAGAAATTTCAATATCGGCCGAATTTAATTTTGAACGCCTAAATGATAGAATATGGATAGGCAAGGATTTCTGGAGTATTCCTATGGAGGATTGGGAAATAACAAACAATAGACTACAGTGTAAGAGTACCAAAAAGAACACGCGTTTAAATCTATTGACCTACCTACTTAAAAAGGATAAAGGAGATTTTAAGATAAAAAGTAAGTTGGGGCTGTTGGGAAATGACAAAACCAAGGGCAGCGTAGGCTTTACTGTGGGTATACAGGACAGTACGGACAGGAACAGCATAAAGGCCGCTTGCTATTTTGGCCAAGGGCTAGCCATGGGTGTCAGCTTAGAGGGCAAGTTGTTTGTAGGCAAAGAGGAAGTTACTTTACCCAGAGGATTTGACTATACGGAATTTGAATTGCAGTTAGAGACAGCTCCTAATGATAATGGATATCAATGCCAGTTGTCCGTGGTAGATCTCAAGGATCAGAAAGCCCAATTAACCTACCAACATTCTGGTGAATTGGCCGGTTTGGTGGCTTTGGAGCAAAATATGAACGAAAAGGGAGGCAGCACCTTTTGGTCCAAATACTTGAGTGTTGAAGGCAATAAAGTAGAATATAATCCTTCCAACAGTTTTGGGCCAGTGCTATGGGCAATGTACACCCTATCCAAAAACACCTTAAAACTAACGGCTCAATTCCCACCGGTAGGAGAAAAAGATTCCCAAAAAGTAGAACTACAATTCCGTAGAAATAATAGATGGGTGAAAGAAAAAACTTTAGAAATAGATACTGTATCCTATACCGCCATATTTCAGATAACAGATTGGAACTCCACCGAAAACACCAATTACCGCTTGGTATATAAGATAGATGGAAAAAAACAATTTTATGAAGGCACTATTAGGCAGGAACCCATTGGAAAACCACTACGATTTGGAGGGTTGACCTGCCAGGAATGGGCCGGATATCCTTATAGGCCTCTAGTGGAAAACCTTGAAAAAACAGATCCCGATATGCTCTTTTTTTCCGGGGACCAGTTATATGAGGGGAATGGGGGATATCCTATTAAAAGACAACCAGAGGACAGTGCTATCTTGAATTATTTGGGCAAATGGTATATGTTTGGATGGGCCTTTGGCAATATTATGAGGGATAGGCCTACCATTTGTACCCCGGACGACCATGATGTATATCAAGGGAATTTGTGGGGAGAAGGCGGACAAGGAATTTCGTTTGAAAAATGGAAAAAAGTTCAGGACGCCCATGGGGGACTGGTTCAAACCCCTAACATGGTAAACGTAGTTTACCGTACACAGTGCGGTCACCTTCCCGATCCCTATGACCCTAAGCCGTTACCTTCAGGAATAAATAATTGGTATACGCAAATGGTATACGGCAGGGTGAGTTTCGCCATTGTAAGTGACAGGCTATTTAAATCGGGGCCGGAAATGCTTAGACCGGGGAAAGGACGGATTGATCATCTTACTGCACCTGCTACACCAGAGGAATTGGATGCCCAAAACCTGGATTTTATTGGCAACCGGCAAATGGAATTTCTAGATAAATGGATTGAAGATTGGGAAGGAACAGACATGAAGGTATTATTGAGTCAGACCCTATTTTCTAACGTAGGTACCCACCATGGTCCTAGAAAGCAATTCTTGTTTGGGGATTTGGATTCAGGTGGATGGCCCAAATCCAAACGCGATAAAGTTATTAGAACCCTTAGGAAGGCAAGTGCCTTTCATATAAATGGGGACCAACATTTACCCTTTATGGTACAATATAGTGTAGATGGGATACGCGATGGGGGATGGACATTTTGTACCCCGGCTATTTCAACAGGGTACCCTAGATGGGGGCAACCGGATTCGGTCAATATTCCTTTTACAGACAGACCGGAGCACGCATTGCCCAATACGGGCTGTTATCGCGATGGTTTTGGTAACTATAATTATATCTACGCCGTTGGGAATCCGGAAGACGATTTTAACGAAGAGAAAAATAGATATCTAAAAGCTCAGAAAAAGGCATCTGGTTTTGGTATTGTCACCTTTAATACCAAGGCCAGGACCATTACTATGGAAGCCATTCGGTTTTTGGCAAATTTGGATATCGATTCAAAGGAAAATACCTATCCCGGTTGGCCATTGACCATAGATCAAAATGATAACGATGGAAGAAGACCCCTGGGCTACTTGCCAAAATTACAATGCAAGCAAGCCAACCAGCTTATTAGGATAATAAATGAAGAAAACAATGAAACGGTAAAGGCCATGCGTATAAAAGGAAAGGAATATGTCCCAGCCGTATTCTCCTTGGGAAAGTACACTTTGATAATAGGGGAGGGGGAAGATGAAAAAGTAATTAAGTCTGTCCAAATAAGTACGGACCCAAAAGAAACCGTAATAGTTTAACACCTTATTAAATGGCTTAAAAAAGCTAAAAGACATAAGTAAATTGTATATTTTTGGCTGATAAAGCCCATATTATTAAAATCAACTAATCAGAGAAATGAAAATTATTAGAAGGAATTATTTCCAGGCCGCCATAGCCATCTTGCTTTTGGTATCATGTAAATCCAAGGAGGAGAAAACAACTACTGTTACCGAGACTGAAAAAAAACCCAATATCGTATTTATATATATGGACGACTTGGGATATGGTGATATGAGCGCCTATGGTGCTACTGAAATCAGCACCCCTAATATGGATGCACTGGCAGAGGGAGGTGTGCAATTTACCAACGGCTATGCTACCTCGGCAACATGTACCCCCAGTAGGTACGCCATATTAACAGGACGGTATCCATGGCGCAATAAAGATGCCAAAATATTGCCGGGTACCGCTCCCTTGATAATTGATACCAAACAAATGACCGTCCCTAAAATGTTACAGGAAGAAGGCTACTCCACAGGTATTGTTGGCAAATGGCATTTAGGTTTGGGCAGTGGAATGGTAGACTGGAACGAGAGGGTTTCTCCGGGCCCCAATGAGGTAGGGTTTGATTATTCCTATATCTTGGCTGCTACCCAGGATAGGGTTCCTACAGTATACATTAAAGATGGCCGTGTAGACGGACTAGACCCCAATGACCCAATAGAAGTAAGTTACAAGAAAAATTTTGAAGGGGAGCCAACAGGTCTGGACAATCCGGAGCTCACTACCATGAAATGGCATCATGGACACAATAACAGTATTGTTAACGGTATACCCAGAATAGGCTTTATGAAAGGAGGGGAAGCCGCCAAATGGAGCGATGTTGATATGGCCGACCACTTTTTGGCCAAGGCCCAACAGTATGTGAAAGAACACAAGAACAAGCCTTTCTTTCTGTACTACGCCCTACAGCAACCCCACGTACCACGGACACCACACCCTCGCTTTGCCGGCAAATCCGGAATGGGACCAAGAGGTGACGTTATTTTGGAAGCCGATTGGGTTATAGGTGAATTTATGAAAACCTTGGAAAACGAGGGCCTACTAGAAAATACCTTAATCGTATTCTCCAGTGACAATGGCCCAGTCGTAAATGATGGATACTATGACGACGCCGTGGAAAAATTGGGAGACCATACCCCATCCGGTCATTTAAGAGGTGGCAAATACAGTTTGTTTGACGCCGGCACCCGTGTGCCATTCATCACCTATTGGAAAGGCAAGATAACTCCAGCAAAGTCGGACGCCTTGGTATGCCAGGTAGACTTGCTAACCTCAATGGCCGCCTTGGTAGGAAGCGATAGAACAGGAGAGGACAGTAAAAACCTCTTGGACGTATTTTTAGGTAAATCCAATAATGGTAGGGAACAACTGGTGTTGGAGGCCACATCCAGAACAGCCTTTAGAAAAGGTGATTGGGCAATGATTCCACCGTATAAAGGAGCTGCAATTAATAAATGGGTAAATATTGAGCTGGGCAATTCAAACGAATATCAACTGTATAACCTGGCCAAAGATCCTAGTCAAAGAGAGAATTTAGCTTCCTCCAACCCGGAAAAACTGCAGGAATTGATCGCTGATTTTCAAGAAATTAGGGGTAAATCCGGTAAGGATGTGCAAGCTTTGGAACTTAAATAAACTGATATAAATCCCACAAGAAATTGGCCAAAACCACATTGTGCCTGGATCATTTTCCTTTTAATCTGCGGATATAGCAATACTGTGTTTTAAATTTTAAAAACTGTGGATAGAAGCCATATAGTTTAATAATCCTTATTCATGGAATCCAAGTAAATAGTATCATATGAGAAGTAGAAAAATAGTCACCTTGATATTTGCGGCTGTTTGTCTAAGCCAATTAGTCAATGGTCAATCCAATATTAAAAGACCAAATATTCTATTTTGTATCGCAGACGATGCTTCCATGAAGAGTTTTGGGGCTTATGGCGACACCTTTGTAAAGACTCCTTCCATAGACAGCATAGCCAAGGAAGGAGTTGTCTTTGACAATGCCTATAATGGTAACCCCAAATGCTCCCCCGCAAGGGCTTGTATCCTTACAGGCAAGTATAGTTGGCAACTCAAAGAAGCCGCTGACCACAATGGTAGGTTTCCTACCGAGTTTAAAACCTATCCACAATTATTGGAGAAACAAGGGTATAAGGTAGGTTTCACTGGAAAAGGATGGGGTCCTGGCGTCTATGATACACAAGACAATCCTGCAGGACCCCAATATAACCGCATACGAACAGCCCCCCCTTATAAAGGAATTAGCGACATAGATTATGCTGCCAATTTTGAGGAGTTTCTAAATAAAAAGGGAAAAACTGCCCCGTTCTGCTTTTGGCTGGGAGCCAAAGAACCACATCGGTCCTATGAATTGGATTCGTGGAAAAAAGCTGGTCGGGAATTAAAGGAAGCAGCAGTACCTCCCTTTTATCCGGACAACGAAATAGTCCGCGGAGATCTATTGGATTATGCCAATGAGGTGGAATGGTATGACACCCAGGTAGGACGTGCAATTAACATACTAGAGGGTAGGGGACTGTTGAACAATACCTTGATAGTGATAACCTCGGATCACGGCATGCCTTTCCCTAGGGTTAAAGGGCAAATCTATGAGGAAGGCTTTCACATCCCATTGATAGCGTATTGGAAGGGTAGAATAATCCCAGGGCGCAGGGTGAACGATTTTGTTAGTTTTTCAGATTTGGCACCCACCTTCATGGAAGTAGTGGGTAAGGCCCCACACCAACAAATGACCGGTACAAGCCTTATGAAACAATTACTATCCAAGAAGTCGGGGCAAATAGACCCTCTAAGAGACCATGTCCTTTTGGGCAAAGAACGTCATGATGTGGGCCGTTCCAATGAAGACGGAAAAGATTTGGCATATCCAGTGCGTGCCATACGTAACGATTCCCTCTTATACGTTCACAATATAAAACCGGAAAGATGGCCTGTTGGTAACCCGGAATACGGTTTCTTGAATTGTGATGGTTCACCCACTAAAAAATATCTTACAGATTTAGTACCGGAAGATGAAGAGTATTTCTATTTTGAGATGAATTTTGACAAAAGGCCAGAGCACGAACTCTACAATATACAAAAGGATCCCCATTGCATAAATAATCTCGCTATTCTTCCGGAATACGCTGGCCAAATTGCCAAACTACGTTCCCAAATGGAAGCGGAGCTTATAGCACAGGGAGATCCCAGGACATTGGGTAAGGGTGATGTCTTTGATAATTATATCTACTACGGAAAGCGATTGGATTACAAGACTGGTAAGCGCATATCTTCCTTGAAATATGTAAAAAAGCCAGAATAATAATGGCTTATCATAGTTACTACTATGTATGAATTACCTCAATTCTATTAGGATATGGGGTTGAGTAAGGCCCAAAAGAAGCGGGTTCTAAAACAGCATAAGATGCTCTGAAATTTTAAATTTAAGTATTGGGTATTAGGAAAAGTGAGAATTCTCTAGAACTGCTATATATGCCATTTAGTCCAATTCCAATCCAAATTATTAAGTTTATATAATTCAAAAGAAGCACCCATAGACCTCCTGTATAATCACCAATGCACCCTTCTTTTTAATTGGAACACCACTAAATCACTTCACTAATAGAGTTGAAAAAATATTTTTTTATTCCAAATCTATTCTTATATTCGAAAAGTTAATTATTTGTTAACACGTAATTTATGACATAAAATTGTGCCAACTACCCACTAAATCTGTAACACAACTAAGATTCTCATAAACTTTTAAGTTAATATTTAGGTTTATGGAATTTGGCTTTAAATTGAATTTTAAATTACGAGGGGACAAATAATAACAGGATTAACAACTATTTTAAAACCAACTAAATTATTATGATGAAAAATCGCTTAGACAAATTGATGCCTAAGGCAACGGGATTCCTATTACCCGTCATGCTTTTTTCCATGGGCATTTCAACCACAGCTGTCCATGCAAATCTAAAGGACAACAGTATTTTATCGGAAAAAATACAATCGATTGTACAAGGAACGGTAACCGATGAAGATGGCATTCCCCTTCCCGGTGCCAGTGTAATAATAAAGGGAACAACAACCGGTACGGTGACAGATTTTGACGGAAACTATAGCCTGGAGGCTCCCTCTGACGCCATTTTGGTATTTAGCTATATAGGTTATAAATCCACTGAAGTACCAGTTGATGGAAAATCTACCGTAAATGCCAGTATGCCTATTGATGCAGGCCAACTTGAAGAAGTGGTGGTTGTAGGGTATGGTACCCAGAAAAAGAAAAACCTAACCGGTTCTGTGGGTATTGCAGATGCCGAACGTCTGGAGAACAGACCTATTACTTCTGCGGGACAAGGGCTACAGGGTGTTGTTCCCAACCTAAACATATCCATCCGAAACGGGGATCCAACAGGGAGCGCGGATTTCAACATTCGGGGCTTTGAATCTATTAATGGTGGTAGTCCACTTATTTTGGTAGATGGGGTTCCAATGGACTTAGAACGTATTAATCCCAATGATATTAAAAGTGTTTCCGTCCTAAAAGATGCATCCGCAGCAGCTGTTTATGGAGCAAGAGGTGCCTTTGGTGTAATCTTGGTAGAGACAAAAAAAGGTAGGGTTGGTAAAACCAGTATCAATTTCAGTACACAGCAATCCTATGCCAAACCTATTTTTCATATAGATCCGGTAACAGATCCTTATGACTTGGTGACCTACATAAATAAGGCTACCATTCGTACCAGTGGACAACCGGCATACGATGACGATTATGTTGCCGGAGCCAAAAGATATTCTGAAAATCCAATTCCCGAAAACGAATGGGGTGTTAAAAACGGTACCTTACGGTATTTCGGAAATAACGAATATAACGATAAAGCCATCGCAGATTTTAGTCCTCAAAAGACCTATGACTTTAGTATTAGTGGAGCCACGGAAAAGGCATCCTATTATGTCTCATTTGGATATTTAAGTAAGGACGGATATATTAATAATGCCGATAAAAACGAGAAGTTTAAGCGCTACAACATTTTAATGAAAACCGACTATCAGGTAAACGATTGGTTAAACCTGGATTCTAAAATTGTGTACAATAACCAAAATAGTGACAAGCCCCACTTTTACAATTGGGACGTTAACATTAACACAGTGGCTAGGGTAACCTCTATTACTCCCTTGAAATTCCCAGACTTACCCTACTACCAAACTCCTGGTGACCGGGCAACCTACGAGCCATATATAGGTATGTATTTTGGTACTTTTTTGCCCTATTTGGAAGACGGCGGACGCGATACCTTTGTGGCAGGCGATATCTGGCTAACCCAAGGAGTAACCTTGGATCCGGCTCCTGGCTTAAAAATTAGAAGTGATTTCTCCTATAATTCCTTTAATAGAAATGACAGGGATGTTGCCAGCAAAATTGAAATTGTTAGTACAGATCTAAATGCCGACCCCATTATCACTAACGGCCTTAGTGGTAACGATTATATCCAAGAGACCAACAATCGCAATGAATACTATGTTTTTAACGCCTTTGCTGAATATGAGTTTAATGCAGATAAGGCCAATAAAGACCATTTTCTTAAAGCCATGATCGGCTTCAACCAAGAATGGGGCCATAAACGCTATTTTTCCGCTAGAGCACAGACCTTGATCACTCCACAGATCAATAATATTAGTGCAACCACTGGTGCACAGACCACGAATGGCAATGAAACAGCTTTCTCTTTAAGAGGTGGTTTTTATAGACTGAACTATATTTTCAAAGACAGGTATCTGTTTGAGGCCAATGGCCGATATGACGGTACTTCCCGTTTTCCAACTGATGATCGTTTTGGTTTCTTTCCTTCCTTTTCCGCAGGTTGGAATGTATCCGAAGAGTCGTTCATGAATAGTGCAGCCGGCTGGTTGGATCAATTTAAAATTAGGGGGTCCTGGGGATCCTTGGGGAACCAGTCTGTGGAAAGTAATTACGGTAATTATCCTTACATCACCAGTTTGGGATCCAATACCTCGCCCTTTATACTTGGATCTGGAAGAACACCTTACGTGAGTCCAGGAGGTTTGGTGAGCCCTAGTTTAACATGGGAAACCGTGGTCTCCAAGAACATTGGTTTGGATTTGGCCCTGTTCAGTAATAAGTTGGCTGTTACTGCTGACTATTATACCCGTGATACCAAAGACATGTTAATGTCTGTTGACTATCCCGGTCTTTTGGGTACCGGCGCACCAGCTAGTAATGCCGCAGATTTACGTACCAATGGCTGGGAGCTATCCGTAACCTGGCGGGATACCTTTGGTGAGCACGGACGTTGGGGCTTGAACCTCGCCCTATCCGATAATCAGACTGAAATTACCAAGTATGACAATCCATCGGGCTCTTTGTCCGAATATTACGTTGGGCAAAAAATTGGTGATATATGGGGATACGAAACAGTTGGGATTTTTCAAACTGATTCCGAGGTAGCTGCCGCTCCTGATCAGTCACCCATTGGGAATAACTGGTCCGCAGGAGATATCCAGTATGCCGATTTAAACGGTGATGGTAAAATAGACCGTGGAAGTCAGACATTGGATGATCCAGGAGATTACAAAATAATAGGTAATACCACGGCGCGTTATTCCTTCGGAATTAACCCGGATATAAAATATAAAAATTGGTCACTAGATCTATTTTTTCAAGGACTGTTCAGGGATTACCTACCCAGTAACGGAAACTGGAATGCCTTTTATCCCAGTAATTCCAATCTTGTTGAGAAGTACTACATAACCGAATCATGGAGCCCTGAGAACCCGGATGCCTATTTTGCAGCCCCTTTGGTGGGTACCAACGACAAACGTAACATTCTTCCACAATCACGCTATGTACAGGATGCTTCTTATATCCGTCTTAAGAATGTGACACTTAGTTTTAATTTGCCCAGTACCTTATTGGATAACTTGGGCATGACCAAGGGCCAGTTATACCTTGCGGGACAAAATCTTTGGGAATCAACTAAAATGCACAAGCCTCTAGACCCAGAATCGGTATTTACCGTTACCCAGGAATACTACCTGCAGCGAATCTTAACATTTGGAGTGAATGTGTCCTTTTAATCAAAAGAAAATATATACTATGAAAACAAATAGAATTAACAATATAATGTGGTTTGCAGCAATTCTCCTATTGTTCGGCTGCAACGATGACTTTTTAGAAAGGGTACCATTGGATAGTGTAAGTGATGCAACTTTTTGGTCTACCGAAAGTGACCTAGAGGTGTATAACAACAACTTTTATAATCTTGCCAGAAATGATGACAATGTACCTATTATGATGGGGCATTATGACGGGTTCAATAGTCACCGTTTCGGTATCTGGTATTTGGACGAGGCCTCAGACAATATTACTGCCCAACACAGTAGGCACAATAGGTATAGATCATTACGTGCTGGTATTCATGTGACCCCAGATGGACCACAATGGTATGGTTATAAGGGGTGGAATTTTGTACGCTCCTTGAATATTGGGCTAAAAAACTATGACCTAGCAAATGTTTCCGAAGAAATTAAGGACAAGTACAGGGCAGAAGCACGACTATTTAGGGGTTGGTTCTATGCCGATAAGGTTTCCAAATTTGGAGACATAACCTGGATAGATCAAGAACTTTCTACAGATTCCGAAGAACTGTTCAGTGCTAGAACCCCAAGAAGTGAAGTTATGGCAAACGTTTTGGCCGATATAAATTTTGCCACCCAAAACCTACCTGAGGCATGGGGGGATGGTGGTAATCATGGTCGATTAAACCGTTGGGCCGCTCTTCTTATAAAATCCAGGATTTGTCTTTTTGAAGGTACCTGGCAAAAATACCATGGCGGCAGCAATAGTGAAATGTGGCTTACAGAAGCGGCCAATGCGGCCAAGGAGCTAATAGAGAACGGTCCTTATTCACTATATAGCACTGGTGACCCCGAACACGATTACAACGCCTATCACCGTCAATTGGACTTGGATGGCAACCCAGAGGTTATTTTATGGAGAAAATATGATCCGGGACAGTATACCAATCATGTAATGTCCTATTGGAGAGGTTATAACGGTGGCGCTACCAAAAGTATGGTAGAAGATTACCTCTGCACCGATGGCCTTCCCATTACCCTTTCCAATGAGTATCAAGGTGATGCCCAGATTGAAGACGTTTTTGTAAACAGGGATCCCCGTCTTAGACAAACTGTATTACACCCTGAAGATAGGGAGTTCTATAATTTTGGCAATAGTGCCGATTTCACTTATCCCCGTGTAACCGGAATGGTAGGGGGCGCAAAGAGCGCTACCGGCTATCACATTATAAAGGTATATGATGTAGAGGCTGCATACCGTTCCTATAATACTTCATGGACCCCGGCCATTACCTTGCGGTTAGGGGAAGCCTTGCTTAATTACGCCGAAGCCGTAGCCGAGTTGGGAACCATCACCCAGACCGATTTGGATATTACCATCAATGCCCTAAGGGATAGAGTGGCCATGCCACATTTAGACATTGACAATGTTCCGGTTGATCCACGCTATACAGGTGACGGAATTTCGCCACTGATAGCCGAGATTAGAAGGGAACGCCGCGTAGAACTATTTATGGAAGGATTTAGATATGACGATTTACGACGCTGGAAACAAGGTTCCAAACTACAGAAAAAAGATTTGGGGCTGTTGTGGGATGACGCTGCCGAATCTCGATATGAAGGTGCTACGGTTAAAACAGCTGTGGATCCAGATTCTGGGAAAACCTATATTGATCCCTATGGGGGCTCAGATTGGGAAAATCCCCAATTTGATGAAGACAAACACTATTTGTGGCCTATTCCCCTTTCCGAAATTTCACAAAATCCTGACCTAGGCCAAAACCCTAATTGGTAAGGACCTGATAATTTTATAAACAAAGCCATCCTCTTACGATGGCTTTGTTGTTTAAAGAACTATAATACCTTTAGTCATTAATTAAACCCATACCAAATGTCAATAAGTACAATACATAAGCTGCTATTTACCATATCACTTTGCTTACTATTATCTACGCAGTTTGTAAGGCCGCAAGAAGAAATAAACACTACTATTCCTAAACTACAGAATCCTATTAGTGTACAGTACCTTCAAAAAAAATTAAAAAAAACAGGGCCCAAGCTAGTACTCAATCCAAAAATTGAAAAAAATCTTAAAAAGAAACTCAAAACGGACCCAGTGGTACAGAACCTGTACAAGGCCATCAAAGCCAATGCAGCTAAAATCCAAAATAAAAACCTACTGATCAGGGAATTGGAAGGGAGGCGATTACTACACATATCAAGAGAAATGTTGTACCGTATGAATATGCTGGGGATGGTTTATAGAATAGAAAAGGACCCAGTGCTACTGTCCAGAATTAACGAAGAGATAATAGCCGTTTGTAACTTTGTAGATTGGAACCCCTCGCATTATTTGGATGTAGCAGAAATGTCCATGGCAGTTGCCATTGGGATTGATTGGGCCGGAGACGCACTACCTGCTACTACCATTGAAATGGCCAAGACGGCCCTAATAGAAAAAGGAATAAAACCTAGCTACAACGAAAAAGGCAATACCGGCTGGGTGGGCGGCAATAACAATTGGAACCAAGTTTGCCATGGAGGTATGGTGGCAGCCGCTATTGTCACAGCCGATAAGGCTCCGAAATTGGCGGCAAAAACCATTGGCAGGGCATTGGACAGTATTCCACAAGCCCTTGTTTCCTATGGCCCTGACGGGGTATATCCCGAAGGTTCTACCTATTGGTCCTACGGCACCTCTTTTACGGTAATGACAGTTGCTATGCTGGAAAGTGCATTTAATACCGACTTTGGACTTTCCCAATTTCCCGCATTTATGGAAAGTGCTAATTTTAGATTGCTTTCCAACACCCCTTCAGGTGGTTATTACAATTTTGCCGATTGTGGTGATAAACGTAGCGAGCAAGGGGATATTACATTGGCTTGGTTCGCTGCCAAAACAGGAAATAAAGCCTTTTTTGAAAAAGATCGTTTTTTAGCTCCCCCAGAGGATATGGGGAAACTAGCAAGAAATGCCGGTGCCGGATTGGTTTGGGTTTCCCAATACAAAGAAAAGAATGAGGTTAAGACCCCAATGAACTGGAAAGGAGACGGCGAGAACCCAATTGTAATTTTTAGATCTTCCAATAATGACCCACACCAGTACTATTTTGGTGGTAAAGGGGGTAGGGGAACCGTAAACCATGGGAATATGGATGCTGGCTCCTTTATTTTTGAACTCAACGGAGTCCGCTGGTCCATCGATGCCGGTAATCAGAAATATCATACGCTGGAAAAAACAGGCTTCGACCTATGGCACAGGTGCCAAGATTGCCAACGATGGACATTATTGACCAAAAATAACTTTGGTCATAGCACACTAACCGTGAACAACCAACATCATCAGGTAGATGGTATGGCCTTTTTTACCAACTTTCAAAACGGAGAAGTACCTGAGGCCACAATTGATCTTAGTGCTGCCTTTGAAGGCCAATTAAAAAGTGCCCAACGTAGATTTGTTAAGGACAGTCCAACATCCCTCCTCATAGAGGATAGGTTAGTGGCTTCCGATTCAACAAAGGTGGTAACTTGGCAGCTACTTACAGTAGCCGATGTGGAGATTGTAAAAGGCGGGGCAGTCTTGTACCAAGACGGCCAACAACTAAAATTGGAAAATTTATCACATCCCGAAATATCCGTATCCGTGATATCCTTGGATCCCGCACCCATGGAATTGGACCGACAAATTAAAAACCTTAAACGTATCGAATTACGACTTCCAGCATACATTATAAAAGAAGGTGAAACTACGCTTAGAGTCCGACTTTCTGGAGCTTAAAAATAAATTGATTCCAATTTTTAACACTTAAATTTAAACAGTAATATCCCCATCTTAAAATGACCCTGAATAAGAACAATTTTTCAGGGTCATTTTTTTAAGGTTATGGTCATTTATTAATTATTCTCTATTATACCATTCCGAATTTATCTTTAAGATCCTATAGATGGTTAAGTTTTCCAGATTGTAAAATAAGACCTTGACAAAACGCTGTCTTCATCATAATTTAAAACCAGAAGTTTTTTGTAGTATCTCTTTTAATTCCCCTGTAGTGCTAGCATCTATAAGATTCAAGGTTTTTACATTGCAAAGTTTCTCTACCATTTCCTTACCTGCCAAAGTATTGGATGCTATACCGGTTACCACATTGGGAACACGTTCAAATGCTTTCATAAGGCCATAAACTGCGTAAGGGTCGGATGCGGCCAGAATAATGCATTTAATTTGTTCTCTTATAGCCTGGATTGCTATATCTCCATTATAAGGCTCCAAGGGTGAGGCACCAATTTCTATGATGGCCACATCCCCATGCTCATGTTCAATTTTACTCAGCAGTTGTTGCAATTTTTCTTGGAAACCTTCCTTTGGATAAATGGAGGAGGGGAGCCCCACATCCACAAAGTCGAACACAGCATCAGCTCCTACATCCTTAATGGCCAAAATATCCTTATACCTACCAGCTCCCGTTAATTTTGCTCCAACCACCTTATAGCCTGCCTGCTTAAAAAGGTGGGCTACAATTCTTGCTGAAGTAGTTTTTCCGGCAGACATTGAGGTTCCCGCAAAAAGAATAACTGGAGTAGTAAAGGCAATGGGCAGGGCAGGTGTAACAAAATCCTGCATGTTTAATTTTATTCCATTTCGTTGCACATGTCCTTTATAGCCCAATTCCATCATATTGGGTAGAAAGGCAGATTTGGAAGTGAGTTTTCCAAAGAGTCCGGCTCCCGTAAGTACGTTCATTCTTAAATCGTCCCCAACTTTGCGCCAGGTACCGGTAGCCTCCAAGGTAGCAAAGCGTTCACCCAAGGCCCCTATTATCAACTCGCCACCTATTACACCGCGCATCCGTCCATTGGGCAATTCCAAAAGCAGTGAGCTACTTCCCGGATCCAAAATTTTACACACCACATAATCACCTGTATTCCATTGGGTTTTGGGCAATTCCTTTAATGTAAAGTGCTTCTGGTCCAAATCGGAAATACGGGTCAAGGAGGTAAGTATATATTTATTATTCATGACTTACTGTTTAAGGGTTCGGACAAGAGCAGAAGTGTCAACAGAGTGGTCCGCTCTATAAGTTTATTCTCAAAAATGTACTCGTGGGGGGCATGCGCCCCGTCCCCAGGGGTTCCCAAGCCATCCAATGTAGCTGTATAAATACTGGTCGTATTGGCATCAGAGCCACCACCGGCGGTTGCCTGTTCCAAACTTAAGCCTAATTTTCTACCATGTTCTTCCGCCAATTGCCACAGTTTTTGGTTTCGCTTTGTCCGTTCCATGGGTGGTCTTCCTATACTTCCTTCAATAGCAAGGGTAACATTGGGCAGAAATGGCTTTAATCCCTTTATTTTGTTCGTTATAAATATGCCGTCGGCCTCGTTTAAAACCCTAACATCTATTACGGCTTTACTTTTCGGGGCTACAACATTGGGGGAAATCCCCCCTTCAATCATACCTACGTTAACGGTTATACCCCTGTCAAAATCGTTCATAGCATACAATTTTTGTACTTGTTGGGATAACTCTACGATGGCATTGATCCCCTTTTCCGGATCTAATCCTGCATGTGCGGCCTTTCCAGTAACAGTTAGGGTAAAACGTCCCAATCCTTTCCTAGCGGTCTTTAGTTTTCCCTCCAGCCCCAAAGGTGGTTCCAACACATAAGCCCTATTCGAAATTTTTGCCAGTCTTTTGATCGAATTTGTGGATTCCCGACTTCCAATTTCCTCGTCCGAATTTATCAGAATAACCGGAGTTACTGGAAGCGGTACTGATATGGACCTGATGCACAGTAAGGCAAAATACATTTGTGTAAGTCCTGCCTTCATGTCATAGACCCCAGGACCCTTTATAACCCCTTTTTTATAGGAAATTGGCATAATTTTTATAGTTTCTGCAGGCCAAACTGTATCACAATGACCAATTAACAGCTGCAAGGGCAAACTCCTATCCCTTTCTTTGGGGCAGGCGTACAAATAGCCGCCAGTTTGTTTGCCAGGTACCAAAATCACTCTGTAGCCAATATCTTCAAACTTAAACTTTAAAAAATTAAGTATCTTATGCTGTCTTTCTATTTCACGAGAAGGAGACTCCAAAGAAACCAGATCTTTTAGAAAATGGATTATACGTTCATGATGCGACTCTAAAAATCCCTGAATATTCTCCGCTACCTCTTTATGTTCCTTCATTTTTTAAAACCTTTGGGAAATGGAAAGTTGTAGGTTTGGGAAATTGAAGCAAACCTACCAGCTGCCAAATAGGCCAATAATGGGTTTTCATTGATCTGTTCCTGTTCATCACGTTCCGAAACCCTAAGATAATCCTTGTGAACGAAGGCGGTTTTTACCTTGCCCGTTATAAAACTATGCGCATCAAATCCGTCTATGATTTTAAACAGCTCGCATTCCAGAAACAAATAGGAATCGGCTATAAATAGCGCATCAATGAATGTAGCCTTGAGCGTTGGCAAGGTAGATAATATATAGTCCGATTTACTCAAATCGGCGTTTCTCGGACTTGCCCCCAATGATGCCAAAAGCACTTGATCCGGGAGTGGGAAGCTTATGGAGAATTCTTTGTTCTTCTTAACATTATGATAAGTAGAATGGTTTGGGGTACACACAAAACCAAAGTAATTGGAGGGACCTATGGGTGTAGCCATGTGTTTGGGTGCCAAATCATAACCCTCTCCTTCCTTAGTCCCCACTATGATTAAAGGGGCAACCGTAAAAAAATGGTCCCAAATAGGAGAGGTGGTAGTAAGAGGCACATAATGGTCCTTTAATTTTTTTTCCATGGCTATCACATTGGGTGATAACCAAATTTACTAAGGGACAAAGGATTACAAACTGATATTGGTCATATGACCCACCCCAAAAACCTGCGACTACCACATTGGGGGGTAACTAGGAAATTTGTTTTTAAATGGACAATAACTATCAGATAACATATTCGGTGCTTGAGGTTATTTCCTTTAGCACAAAATAACTTTCCAAAACTCCTATATTCTCGATCTTGGATAATTTTAAGCGCACCAATTCATGGTATTCATCAAGACTACTAAGGTTAATTTTCAAGAAAAAATCAACTTTCCCGGCCATATGATAGCATTCCTGTACTTCTTTTAAAGCCTTTATCTGCTTTTCAAACTTATCTATAAAACCTTCATGGTGATAGCGCAAGGACACCATACAAATTGCCGTTATAGGAATATTAACCAGCTTTTTATCCAGTAAAGCAACGTACTTTCTAATATACCCTCCCTTTTCCAACCTCTTAATTCGCTCGTAGACCGGAGAGATTGTCAGGTTAAGCATTTCGGCTACTTCCTTGGTTGTCTTTTTTGCATCTTGTTGCAAAATCCTTAAAATTTTCAGGTCTATTTCATCAAGTTTTTCCATGTGAAGATAAAATTTCTTTTTCCGGTACAATTTCCGATACAATAAAGTAAATATTTCTCTATTATCAAATTAATAAAAACAAATTTACTTTATTTTTTATTATTTAAAGATATTTTATGTCAAAATGAGCTGTAATTTATAATTTTAATCTTTAAATTAAATAATTCGGTTATGAATCAAGAAGTCGTTTTAATAACAGGTGCTGGCGGTCAATTGGGTACTGTTTTAACGAAAGAACTACAGCAAATATATGGTATTGACAATGTAGTGGCAACAGATATTAGACCCCAAGACAACTTTAATGGCACTTTTGAGATATTGGACGCTACCGACCTTAAGGCCTTAGAAGATCTGGTTAAAGAATACAATATTACCCAAATTTATCATTTAGCAGCTATTTTATCTGCAAAAGGTGAACAGGCCCCCATGCCAACTTGGGATATCAATATGAAAACTTTTTTCAATGTACTGGAAGTAGCCCGTCTATTTAATGTTGACAAAGTGTTCTACCCCAGTTCCATAGCCGTATTTGGAAATAATATTGAAAGGGTAAAAACTCCCCAATCCTCTTATTTAGTGCCAGAAACGGTATATGGCATTAGTAAAGCAGCTGGTGAACAGTGGGCCAACTATTACTTTAAAAAATATAACCTGGATGTACGTTCCTTACGTTATCCGGGCATAGTAGGATACCAGTCTTTGGGGGGAGGTGGTACCACGGACTATGCAGTGGATATATTTCACAGTGCCATCAACCAAGAAACGTTCCAGTGTTTTTTGGAGCCTAACACCATATTGCCAATGATGTTTATGGACGATGCCATAAGGGCCACCATAGCATTAATGCAGGCCCCAAAGGAAAACCTTAAGACTAGAACCTCCTATAACATAGCAGGCATAAGCTTTAGTCCAGAAGAATTGGCTTCTGCAATCCAAAAAACATACCCCAATTTTAAGATAACCTATAAACCAGATTTTAGGCAATCCATTGCCAATTCGTGGCCAATGAGCATTGATGATTCAGAGGCGCGACGCGATTGGAATTGGCAGCCACAATACAATTTGGAATTATTAACGCAAAGCATGCTTACTAATTTAAAACTTAAATATTCAGATAACACTATAACCCTATAAAAAATATGTACGGTACTCTAAAAAACGATTTAATAAAGGAATTGGAAGCCATAAAAGCTAATGGCCTTTACAAAAACGAACGTATAATTACCACCAAGCAAGGAGCTTCAATAAGTACCACTGTACAAAATGAAGTGCTAAACTTTTGTGCCAACAATTATTTGGGTCTGTCCGCTGATCCTGCAGTTATAGAAGCCGGAATTGAGGCTATTAAAACACACGGTTTTGGTCTTTCTTCGGTAAGATTTATTTGTGGCACCCAGGATATCCACAAAGAATTGGAAAAAAAGACCGCTCAATTTTTGGGAATGGAAGACTGCATTTTGTATGCTGCCGCATTCGACGCCAACGGAGGTTTGTTTGAACCCCTTCTTACTTCGGAAGATGCCGTAATTTCCGATGAACTTAACCATGCATCCATAATAGACGGTATTAGACTCTGCAAGGCCAAAAGATTTAGATATAAACACAACAATATGTCCGACCTGGAAGAACAATTAAAGTCGGCCGAAGGCAGCAGGCGAAAATTGATTGTTACTGACGGCTCTTTTTCTATGGATGGTACCATAGCCCAATTAGACAAAATATGTGACCTGGCAGATAAATATAATGCTTTGGTCATGATAGACGAATGTCATTCCACCGGGTTTATAGGACCTACTGGTAGAGGATGCCATGAATATCACAATGTAATGGACCGGGTAGATATCATTACCGGTACTTACGGAAAAGCATTGGGCGGAGCCTCTGGAGGCTTTACGGCAGCGAGAAAGGAAATTGTGGATATATTAAGACAAAATTCCCGTCCATATCTGTTTTCCAATACCTTGGCACCAGCAATTGTTGGGGCTACCTTAAAGGTTTTGGATATACTTTCGGGTTCTACCCAGTTGCGAGATAAACTGGAAGAGAACACCAAGTATTTCCGTGCCCAAATGTCGGAAGCCGGATTCGACATCGTTTCCGGATCCCATCCCATAGTTCCCATAATGTTATATGATGCTACAGTTGCCCAAGAATTTGCCAAGGCATTATTGGACGAGGGTATTTACGTCATAGGATTCTTTTTCCCTGTGGTACCGAAAGGAAAGGCTAGAATAAGGGTTCAGTTATCGGCTGCACATGAAAGGGAACATTTGGAAAAAGCCATTCAGGCTTTTATAAAAGTAGGCAAAAAACTAAATGTGATATCATAAGCTATAAGTGGTATAGGTTAAATATCCCTGTACCCAATAGTGCAGCTTGTCACAATTGTCTATTGCAAAAATGATATGAGTAAAGCACCTAAGGGGACCAAAATAGTGGTCCCCTTATATTTTGCACAATCAGCCTAACCTAAACAATAACTAAAAGTTATCTGTGAAAGCTAACCCCAAGATGTACCTTTACAGTTCAATTCTTAAAGGGGTTGTAAACGAGTAGGGGTTGATCAAAAAGGATATTCATTAAAGAAACATAATAAAAATCTAAATTGCGTAAGTCGCCAATACCTTCCTTTGACCCAACAACAAAGCCTTCTCCAATACGTTGGCACTAAAAATCTTAATACGCTCCGCTGGCAATACAGCTTCCAAGGCCATTTGGTACAAACTATTGGTAATACCTGTGGCCCCCAAATAAACTGTTTCATCCCTTTCTTTGAGGTATGCCAATTCACCTCCTATTAAAAGTCCGGATAAAAAATAATAATTTTCAGATGCTGGGGTATTCTGGAGAAGCGTATTGGCCCTAATGGAAAAAAATGATGCCATTTGTTTATTATCAATTCCTTTCTGAAGGCCATCCAAAAATACGTTTTTAAAGCACGCATCCCATTTAACAGCTTCCAAGGAAGCTGCCAACACACTATGTTGACCAATAACCTCAAAAAGTTCACCTGTCATAAAAGTGATAAAACTATTAAACTTTCCACCATCAAAAAAAAGATGCTTGCTATGGGTTCCCGGTAATATAAGCAGGCCTTTTCCCTTTCTCGGAAGATGACCAGACATACCTATCGCCTGTGTTTCTTCTCCACGCATCACATCAGCATTCGTTTTTGCGCCGGATACCAATATAACATCTAGACTATTATCCAAATTAATATATTTACTTATAAGATCATTGCCCTGAAAGTCAAGGGGCAGTGGACTATAGGGCAATTCCCGCATTCCTATGGAAGAGGACAACATTCCCGAAGCTATAATAACCAGATTCTTTTCTCCTTTTAATTCCAAATTGCCGAGCTGCTGTACTAGGTAATCGGTAAAAAATTGCTCCTGAGAACTGTTGTCTTGAGCTTGGAATGCCAGATATCGCTTTTTAATACCCATATTGGTGGTATGCTCGGATAAAACCGCTAGAGAATCAGTCTGCACCAAGCGCAGCCTAAAATTGGATGTGCCCCAATCACAACTAATAAATTTTTCTGGAAGCCCCATATATGATACTATTTAAAAAAATCCAAGGACTAAATAATGGTCCCATCACAGTGATGACCTAATGTTTGTGCGAAAAGATACGATTCTAAGAGCAAGACCAAAATTTCTTTTTTAAAAACATCATACTACCCCAATAATTAAAATGGGTAATTTCAAATTAAAGACATGTCCTACACCAAATTACTAGCAGACATAAAGAGCTTTAAAACGCGATGTGCAGTTTTAACTGTTGCCATAATAAGCCTTACCCCAAATGCTCCCGTAAAAATTCTATGGTCCTCTTCCAAGCAAGTTCCGCGGCATCCCTATCATATCTAGGGGTAGTATCATTATGGAACCCGTGATTGGCCTTGGGATATACGTAGGCCTTATATTCCTTATTATGCTCTTTTAAAGCTGTTTCATATGCGGGCCAACCTTGGTTAACACGCTTGTCCAATTCCCCAAAATGGAGCAGTAGGGGCGCCTTTATCTTTTCAATATCCTCAGTAGGCTGACCGCCATAAAATGGAACGGCTGCACCCAGATCGGGCAATTTAACCGCCATCATATTGGAAATCCAACCCCCAAAACAAAAACCAACTACCCCAACCTTACCACTACACTCCGGATGTGATTTAAGGTATTTAAAGGCAGCCATAAAATCTTCCAGCATGGCATCACGATCTCGCTTGCGCTGTAATTCCCTTCCATCATCATCATTGCCTGGATAGCCCCCCAAAGGAGTAAGAGCATCCGGTGCCAGCGAAATAAATCCCGCCAAAGCTGCCCGTCTCCCTACATCCTCTATATGTGGATTTAAGCCACGGTTCTCATGTACTACCAATATACCCGGAAGCTTCCCCTTGGTCTCCGAAGGCCTGGATAGCAAACCCTTTATTGTACCTCCGCCCTTTGGCGAATTATAGGTAATATATTCAGATTTCAATTTTGGATCGTCTGGGCTAACCTGTATTTTTTTTACATAGTCAGGGGAAATAAACCCAAGTAAAGCCGGTACAGTTATACCTCCCACAGCGTAAATAGACAGCTTATCCAAAAACAGCCTTCTACTTAGCCTGTTATGTGCGTAATCATCATAAAGGTCGAACACCTCTTGTTTAACGTCTTCTTTCTTTAGTTTTTTCATAATAACCCAATTTTATATTAATAACAATTTCATAAAATTTTCCTTGTAGGCGCGACCCACGGGCAGGGCAATTTTTTGATGCAAATACACTTGATTACCTATAATTTTATCAATTTTGGTAATATTGATAATGAAGGACTTGTGTATTCTAACAAACTTATTCCGCTCCATATGGTCTTCCCAATGACGGAGGGGTTCTTGGGATAAATATTTTTTTTCCGAAGTAACTATTTCCGTATAATCAGAATCGGATTGTATATAATAAATATCGGAAGTATCTATTTTTATCAATTCATAACCAGATTTAACAAAAATGACTTCTTGCAAATAAGATTTCCCATTACTGCCATCAGACGTGGAATTGTTGGGTATAGCCTGTGGTAGCTTGGACACGGCCTGTACAAAACGTTCAAATGAAAAAGGTTTCAACAGATAGTCCACCACATCGTATTCATAACTCTCCAGGGCATATTCAGAAAAAGCAGTGGTCAAAATAACATTCGGTTTTTGCGTTAAGGCCTTTAAAAAATCAATGCCCGAAATCTTTGGTAAATGAATGTCCAAAAAAATCAAATCTATAGTTTCGGTTTTTAGATAGTCCATTGCCTGTATTGCATCTGTAAAGCTTGCCTTCAGTTCCATATTGCCCAGATCGGCAATAAACTTTTTAAGCACCCGCTGTGCAGGGGGCTGGTCCTCTATAATAATGCAGCGTATCATTCCCGCTCTGTATTTAATTGTAACACTAAAAATACAACATAAAAACCATTACTTTCCGATATCTGCAGGTCATGCGCATCGGGGTACAAAATCTGCAAACGCTTCCTAACGTTCTGCAATCCTAGACCCTTTGTAAGCTTTTCTGTATTCCCCAGTGCACGGAACGAATTCTTGCACTTAAATTCCAAACGCCCCTTACTGGATACCTTGATTCTAATGTCTATGAAAATATCCTTGGACTGACTGGCCGTGCTGTGTTTAAAAGCGTTCTCTATAAAAACGGACAAAATTAAAGGAGCAATCCTATAACCAGATGGAATATTTCCAGTAATAAAGTTAACCTTTCCCCTTTCCTCAATCTGCAACTCATTAAGTTGTGTAAAGTTTTTTAAATGTTCCAATTCCTTGGACAAGGCTACAAAATCCTCCTTACAATCGTACAACATATACCGTAATACAGAGGAGAGCTCCAAAATTATTGTTGGGGTTTTGGGCGATTCCGCTATGGCATAGGAATACAGATTATTTAAGTTGTTGAATAGGAAATGGGGGTTGATCTGTGATTTTAGAAACTGTAGCTCACTTTCTTTTACCGAATTTCTAAGTTGGTCCACCTCCCGCTGTTTTACCGAAGCATCCCAAGCAAATTTAAACCCTACTAGAATAATAATTACGGGCATAACATCCAGCAATCCATATATAACTCCCTGAAAATGCATTCCTCTGGTATCAGGGTAATAAATTTTCTCCAGCACCAATTCTTCAATAGCAATAATACATGTCACAATGAATAATAAGGACATAAAAAATTGCAGATACTTCTTTTTATAAAAAAATCTGGGTAGTAACAGATAATTAATGATCAGGGCCCCAAACGCATAGTTAATAAAGGCGGCCAACTTAAATGCCTCTACTTGGGGCTTATATCGATCAAAGGAAAAGAACAAAAACAAAACAATATGCAATAAAACCTGAAAGAAAACTTCGGTAGCATTGCTATTAAAAAGTCGATGTTTCTTGCCCATAATCCAAATTTAACCTTTTATGGCCAGTGAGCTAAGGAAAAACCGTCATCGACAAAATTGATAGGGTGAACGTCTTTTTAGGTATAGCTGTCGTTTACAGGACAACCTCTGTCGTTGACAGAAAATACTAACTTTGGGTGGTGAAAAATTCTAAATTTTGAAGTACACAAACTAAATTGAATCATTATGACCCGACACCTTTTTTCTTTTCTTTTTATGGCATTATTGTTTTTTAAGGTCGATGTGCTCATCGCCCAGAACGAAACGGTAAAAATCATTGGAAAGGTATATGAAGAATCAGGGGATAGACCCATTGAATTTGCTACCGTGCTTATTGCCGATAACGAAACCAAAAAACCCATAAAGGGAACCACTACCTTGGAAGACGGAAGCTTTGTTTTGGAAACCCAGGCCAGCAATTTTTATATTGAAGTGAGTTTTATTGGTTTTAAGAGTAAATCTTTTGGGCAGCCCGTTACTCGCGGCCAAACCATAGATCTAGGAACTGTTCGTTTGTCCGAGGACACTCAGCAACTGGAAGAGGTAGTAGTACAGGGGGAGGTTTCCAGAACGGAATTTAAACTGGACAAAAGAGTCTTTAATGTAGGCAAGGACCTGAGTACCACCGGTGCCAGTGCCTTGGAAGTATTAAACAATGTACCCTCGGTAAATGTTGATATAGAAGGGCAGATAAGTCTAAGGGGGAGCCAGGGCGTACAGATTTTGATTAACGGAAAGCCCTCTGTCATTGCCAGCGAACAAGGCAATACTTTGGGCACCATTACCGCTGATATGATAGAAAAAGTAGAGGTGATTACCAACCCCTCGGCAAAATATGATGCCGAAGGTACTTCCGGTATCATCAATATCGTCATTAAAAAAGAGGAGAAGAAAGGTTTAAACGGCTCCGTTTCTGTAAATACAGGGGCCCCCAACAATCACAGTGTTGGAGTGAGCCTGAACCGCAGAACCGAAAAATTCAATCTTTTTAGTCAGCTTGGCGCCGGATATAGAGAATTGCCCAACGACCTGGAAAATAGAAATGTTGACCTAATGAACAATACGGCCATATTGAGTTATGGAGAGGAATTTAGAAACGAGACCTTCTACAACTTTATACTTGGAACGGATTATTATATCAATGAAAACAATGTACTAACGCTCTCCGGTAACTTTGCCCTAGAAATTGAGGACCAGCCCTCCAATACCAGTTTTACTTCCCTAGATGCCAATGAGGATATTGTTTCGGAATGGGAACGTACCGAAGTTACGGATGCTACCAACCCAAAATTCCAATACGAGCTACAGTATAAAAAGGATTTTGAAGACCATGAGGACCACACCCTTCTCTTTAGTGGTCTAGGTAATTTTTTTGGAAAAGACCAGTCTTCCAAATTTGAAAACAGCACCATTTCTGGAGAGGACAACGATGCTAACCAACAGACAAGAACCGATTTCAAGGAATCTGTATTTACCTTTAAACTGGACTACACCAAACCATTTTCTGACAAATGGACCATGGAAACCGGGGCGCAATATGTCCTTAACGATGTTAGTAATGATTATGAGGTAAACAATTTGGTGAACGGTAGCTATGTTAACGACCCAGGACTTACCAATGTATTTGAATATGACCAAAAAGTATTGGGCCTTTACGGTACCGGTTCTTATGAGGGTGCAAAATGGGGGCTTAAAATGGGGGTTCGTTTGGAGCAGACAGACTTAAATACGTTGCTTACCAATACCAATGAGGCAAACAGCCAAAAATACACCAATCTGTTCCCCAGTGCCCATTCCTCCTATAAGATTACCGAAAAGATATCGTTACAAGCCGGTTATTCCAAACGTATATACCGCCCAAGACTATGGGATCTTAATCCGTTTTTCAACATTCGTAACAATTATAGCGTACGCCAGGGAAACCCTGAATTACTTCCAGAATTCACGGACTCCTATGAGCTGACCAGTATTTATATTTTAGGTAGGACATCTATAAACATGGGTATATACCACCGTTACACCACTGATGTAATTGAGCGTGTCTCCACTTTTGAAGACAATGTAAATACGGTAAGACCAGAAAACATTGGAACCAATAGGGCAACCGGAGTTGAATTCAACGCCAAATACAGTCCCATTAATTGGCTGGTTCTTAATGCCGATTTTAATTATAGCACCTTTGCAAGGGAGGGAATTTTTGAGTCTACCAATTTTGATTTTAGTGGAGATCAGTATTCCTCCAAGCTTATGGCCAAATTAAAATTACCGGCCGATATAGACCTGGAAGCCACCGGTAATTACCAATCTAGCTACGAGACCGTGCAAAGTGAGGTAGAGGATCAACTTTTTATGGATCTTGGAGTTCGCAAAAAACTCCTAAAGGGCAAGGCGGTACTAAGTCTTAGCGTTAGGGATGCCTTTGCCTCCAGGGTAAGTGAGAGTGCTATTGCACAAACCGACTATTACATTTATAATAGGCGTCAAAGAGGCCGTTTTGTAGCATTTGGTTTTAGTTATGGCTTTGGTAAGGGCGAGGCCATGGAATTTTCTGGAGCAAAAAGACGATAAGAGCCGGGACCAAGTAAGAACTTGAATTAGTAATTCTACCGCCCTTCACATCATTTCTATGAGGGGTTAGGAAGGCCATTGGGCCTGTCCTTGCGTTGGCTTTGTTTCTAACCCATTTTTGTTCTATACATTTACGCATACTACTGCTGAACAAAACTTTTTACGAATTCTAAGATTTGCTATCTTGGGGTAATAAAAACATATAGGTTCTGTTCTTAATAGATTATGGGCAAATGATGGAATACAAATGGGTACAAATTCCATCAGAACACCTGAGATATTAGTTAAACCATGAAATATGTTTAATTAATTGTATTAGCCCATCCTCTAAATACAGGAAACACGGTTTATTTAAAGTAATCGCCAAACTTTAACTCAAAGAAAATGGGATCGGGGAATAAAACAACGATTGTGGTTGAAACAACTGTTGCGGCAGCTGTTGATAAGGTTTGGGATTGCTGGACCAATACGGAGCATATAATTCATTGGAATTTTGCTTCGCCGGAATGGTGCTGTCCCAAAGCTGAAAATGACGTTGTTCCCAATGGAAAATTTTCATGGAGAATGGAAGCCAAGGACGGCAGTATGGGTTTTGATTTTACTGGAACCTACATGAAAATCATAAAAAACCAATGCATAACCTATCTCATGTCGGATGGTAGAGGTGTTAGAGTCGACTTTTTAAAAAATGGAGATCAAGTCACCGTTCGCGAGACTTTTGAAGCGGAAGGCAGCCATTCAGATGAACAGCAAAGAGCTGGGTGGCAAGCCATTTTGGACAACTTCAAAAACTACCTGGAATCCCAAAAACAATAGGCATACTATTTACAATTGATCTAATAAAGTCGCTAACCATAAAAATAACCACTTAAGTTTTACTTTATGAAAATAGGAGTATTTAGCACCAAACCATACGATAGAGAGTACTTTGAAAAATATGAAAATACCCATCACTATAGTGTAACCTATTTTGAAACAGCCCTGAATAGCCATACAGCCGGACTTACAGTAGGATTTGATGTAGTCTGTGTTTTTGTAAACGACAGTGTTGGCAAGGACACCATAGAACAATTATCCAAAAACGGAATTAAGCTAATAGCACTTCGTTGTGCCGGTTATAACAATGTAGATCTTAAATCGGCAAAAAAACACAATATAAAGGTGGTAAGGGTACCGGCGTATTCACCAGAGGCCGTGGCAGAGCATACGGTAGCACTGATTTTAACCTTAAACAGGAAAACACATAAGGCTTACAATAGGGTAAGGGAGGGCAATTTCTCCTTAAAAAATCTTATCGGTTTTAATCTATCCGGTAAAACTGTAGGCGTCATTGGTACCGGACAAATTGGTATCGCCTTTTGCAGGATCATAAAAGGTTTTGGATGTAACATTGTAGCCTTTGATATTACCAAGTCAGAGGAATTGGTAAAACTGGGGGTACAATACCTGCCCCTCAACGAAGTCCTGCAACGTTCGGATATTTTATCCTTGCATTGTCCCTTGAACCCCAAGACCAAGCACTTGGTAAACGAAGAATCCATAGCTTTGATGAAAGATGGGGTAATGGTTATTAATACCAGTAGGGGAGCCCTGATCAATACCGTTGATGTTATCCAGGGACTATCCGATAAAAAAATTGGATATCTGGGAATTGACGTTTACGAACAGGAGGAAAATCTTTTTTTTGAGGATTTATCGGAAAGCATTATCCAGGACGACCAAATTTTGCGATTAAACAGCTTCCCTAATGTATTGATTACCTCCCATCAGGCCTATTTTACCAAGGAGGCTATGGAGCAAATAACAACAACTACACTAAATAATATTGAGGCATTTGACAAGGGTCTGGAATTAAAGAATGAGGTAACATAACCAATACGGCTTAATTAGGCAATTCTCCTGCAATGATTGCCTAACGAAAGAACTGTACATTTATAAGTAATTGATATTTATTATCTTAGATTAACAAATGTATATGAAGGGCAGTTAAACAAATTTCGGGGACCCTGGACAAGAACCGGAAGTTGAAACACAAATTACAGGACTATGATCAAACACTTCTTAATTGAGATCATTTTAATATTGCTGTGGATAAATCCCTGCCCACTAATCTCACAAACTACAGCGTTAAGCCCGTTAAATACTGGCATTTCAGAAAACAGTAATGATAGGGAAAATGTCCTACAAATTTCATACATAGGGAATATGGGAGTTTTATTGGAGGCTGGCCAACACACTGTGTTGGTAGACGGATTGCATCAGAACTACAAACCTATCTATGAACACCCAACCCATGAAACCGTTCAGCAACTTATAAAAGGAGAATATCCCAGCTTTTCGGAAATTGAATTGATCCTTGTTACCCATAAGCACAAAGATCACTTTAGTCCCAAGTACACATATGACTTTCTAAGGTATAATTCAGAGGCAATTTTGGTTGGTTCCGCGCAGTTAAAAGAAGAAATAGAAAAAGTCTCAAAAGGAAAGGAAAAGAAATTAATAGATAGGGTAGAGGTAGTACCCTATAGTTATAATATTAATCAGGTAATCCATAAGGGTATAGAGGTGGAATCGTTCCGCTGTGACCATACCAATCCTGCTAGACACAAAAATATTGAAAATATAGCCCATATAATATCAATAGACCAATACAATGTACTTCATCTAGGGGATACGGATATTGAAACATTGAATAACCTATTTCATAAAATTAACCTGCTCAACCGGGATTTGGATATAGTAATTCTTCCCTATTGGATGTTATTGGAAACATCTTCCCTAGCTGATCCCATAAAGAAATTGAACCCTAAAAAAATAATTGCAACTCACATAGACCCTACCAATTGGTCCAAAACAGTTGCAAACATTGAACAAGATATTCCCAATGTGATATGCTTTACCAAAGTGAACGAAAAAATATATTTAAGAAAATAAAAAATATTTATACTGCCTAGGAGGCGGTTAACCGTTACATACAATAAAAGATATGAAGCTATCCCTAACTGCAATCCTACTACTCCTTATGAGCTCCTGCAAGCAGAATAATTCGGACTGGATCGATCGATCTAAACATGAAGGCTTATACAATATTGGATATTCAGAATTATTTGAAACCTATGCAACCCAAGAGGAACCAAAAAATATTAAAAAGACAGTAGAAAACTTGGAACAAGCAAAGCTTTATTACGATAAAGTTTTTTCGGAGGACCTTGCTTTTGCTGTGCTTTTTGTGGACAATGAAAATTGGAACGACTATGCTTTTTCACCTCCTCCTGGAATGCCTCAAGCTTATTACGAGGGGAATATAGTCTTAGGTCTTGGCAAATCGGCTATTGCCATGAGGGCGGAACAGGGATTAAAAGAGATGCCCAAAGATAACTTAGAAGCCTTAAAGGTCCATTTGGGAAATAATATAGATTTGGACTTATTTTATAGGGATGCACTTTCTCTTCACGAGTTGGCACATTTATACCAGTTTTATAGAACTGGTAGAAACTTCCAGAGAAGGTGGTTTAATGAACTCTTTGGAAATCTGTGCCAAATAGGAGCCTCTAAAAACTTACCTACTCAAGAGGTTTTTAATCAAATGGATGCCTACCAAATGTTCCTGATCAAGGCAGATCGCTGGGGAGAGATAAACTATACAACTTTAATGGAATTTGAAGAACATTACTTTGATATAATGAAGCAAGGTCGAAATTACGGTTGGTACCAAACCCAGTTTTACGAAAAGGCCAAAGCTCTATATGCCAATTTTGGTGATGATTTCATTGATAGTTTTAGAGATTTTTTGATTGAAACCAAGCCCGAAGAAATTGGTAACCTATCCGATGGGGAACTACAAAAATTAATACGGCAAAAATTTGGTCCAGAAGCCAGTGAAATGTTGAAATGGAAATACAATACCGAAGTGGCCCACAAATAGTTATAACCAAGGAATGATAACTATATTAAAGCCTCTAAATAGAATCAAATCTTTATTGAGGCTTAATTACTGAGAAACAGCGGTCAGGTTGTTTGGCAGTTCAAAAATCTCCAAATCAAAATAACCAATGGCGGCCATTAGGTGATCAAAGATATCAGCCGTGATATACTCGTAATTCTCCCAGCGCTTATCCGCACTAAAAGCATAAATCTCTAAAGGAATTCCCTGAGGGGTGGGACTTAATTGCCTAACCATCAAGGTCATTTTTTTATTAATGGCCGAGTGATTGTTTAAATAGGTCTCCGCATATTTCCGAAAGACACCAATATTTGTGAGGTTCCTACCATTTAGGGGCAATTCCTTATCAATTTCATTTTGTTGGTTATAGGCATCTATCTTTTGCCCCTGTGATTCCAAATAGGGCGCTATAAGCTGCACTTTCTTTAAGAAAGCAATATCCTCATCCGTTAAAAAGCGAACACTTTTCTGGGTAATTATAATAGATCGTTTAATGCGCCTCCCCCCAGAGGCTTCCATTCCCCTCCAGTTCTTGAACGAATCGGATATCAAGGCATAGGTAGGTATGGTGGTGATGGTCTTGTCAAAGTTTTGAACCTTAACTGTGGCGAGTGTTATTTCTTCAATATTACCGTCCGCTCCAAATTTTTCAAAGGTTACCCAATCCCCAATACGTACCATGTCATTGATACTGACCTGAATGCTGGCAACCAGGCCTAAAATTGAATCTTTAAAAATCAGTAAAATAACTGCCGAAGCAGCCCCAAGTGCTGTTAAAAAATTCCATACGGTTGTATTGGTAAGCACGGCAAAAACCGTTAAAAATCCTACAGCCCAAGCTATTATCATGAATACCTGTAGGTAACTGTCCATAGGCTTATCCTGAAAACGTGGTATGGTCTTAAGATAATGGTTTACACTTTTAAAAATATTTTTTACAATGATCAAAGCCAGTATTATACCACTGATCTTCATTAATTTAACTGCAATTTCCCGAGCATAGGGAAAATCTACAAAAATTACAGGAATAAATTCTACAAAGACAACTAGGGGAATAATGTGGGCCATATATCTGGGAACCTTATGGGCCACTAGAAAATTGTCAAAATTGGTCTTCGATTTTCTCGCTATTTTAACGGACAGCCCCCTTAAAATCTTCCAAATAAAAAAATCCAGTAACGCCACCAAAATCAAAACCGCCACAAGTAGTAGAAATAAGTTAAGATATGCGGCAAGATTGTCGTCTACACCTATTTCTACAAGATAGTTATGTATTAATTTCCCCCAGTTCTTATTCATAGTCAAAATTTTGCATATTCCCATGCAAAAATAGGGCTTGTACAAGGTTTGCTGAAATATATTTAGCGAAACCTTAACGCTATAAATTGTTTTTTTCGGAGTTTGCCATATACTTCTAATTTATTAAGGAAGGGTTTACGTTTCCATCAGTCTTGTTGTGCTGTTATAAACACAAAAAACCGCACTCTTAAAGGGTGCGGTTCTTTGTATTGGCCCTATTACAAGGCCTACAATTGAGTTAGTGTATTATTTTTCTAAAAGCAATATTTGCCTTCAGCGGTAAGTTTGTCGGCAATTGTATTCCTTAGTCCTACTACATTGGGCTGATTAACATACTTGGTAAATCGTTTTAATCCCATTAGCATCATGCGCTGCTCATCGCCCTCAGCAAAGGACACTATGGCTTCCTTTCCGTTTTTTATAACTATATCCACTGCATTATACAGGTACAATTGGGACATCGCTATCTGTTCTTTCTGTGAATCTTCCCCAAAACGCTTCACATTTTTCTCTGTTCTAAGTAGAGCCGATTCGGCCAAATAAACTTCTATTAAAATATTGGAGGCGGCCAAAAGCAACATTTGATGTTTGTCCAATTCCGGTCCGTATTTCTTAACTGCGGCACCTGCAACCATTAGGAATACCTTTTTCAGTTTTGTGATCATCTCTTTTTCCTCTGCGAACAACTGGGAATAATCCGGAGTTTCAAAGGAGGGAATGCCCATAAGTTCATCGGCGACAGCCGTGGCAGGCCCCAATAGGTCTACATGCCCCTTCATGGCCTTCTTAACCAACATTCCTACAGACAACATTCTATTTATTTCATTGGTCCCCTCATATATACGGGCTATACGGGCGTCTCTCCAAGCGGCCTCCATGGGAGTTTCTTCCGAGAATCCCATACCTCCAAAAATTTGTATTCCTTCATCGGAGCAGTTCTGTACATCTTCTGAAACCGCTACTTTTAAAATAGAGCACTCAATGGCATATTCCTCTACTCCCTTTAATTCGGCTTCCTGATGGCTGTTACCGGCTGCCATCCGCAGAGCGATACGATCCTCAATATTTTTTGCGGCCCGGTAAGAGGCAGATTCTCCGGCATACAGACTACTTGCCATTTCTGCCAATTTGCACTTAATGGCCCCAAAATTGGCTATGGCAGTTTTAAATTGTTTGCGTTCATTGGCATAGTTGATCGAATTGGTTGTTATTCTCCTTTGTGAATCCAAGCATGCCGCGGCCAATTTGATTCGACCAATATTTAAGGCGTTCATGGCAATCTTAAAACCATTGCCCCGCTCAGACAACATATTCTCCACAGGAACCACCGTGTCATTAAAAAACACCTGTCTTGTTGAGGAGGCACGGATTCCCAATTTGTGCTCCTCTTCCCCAAGGGTTATCCCGTTATCCGGATCGTTTTCAACAATAAACCCAGTAATATTCTTATCATTTTCTATACGGGCAAATACAATAAATAATTTGCAGAAACCCGCGTTGGAAATCCACATTTTTTGTCCGTTGATCTTGTAGCTCTTGCCATCTTCGGATAGGGTAGCGGTGGTCTTACCGGAGTTAGCATCACTACCGGCACCCGGTTCGGTCAAACAATAGGCTCCAAACCATTCACCACTGGCCAATTTGGGAACGTATTTCTGTTTTTGCTCCTCTGTACCATACAGAGTGATAGGCATAGTCCCAATACCCGTATGGGCCCCAAAGGCGGTACTAAAAGATCCACTTCCACTGGATATATATTCACAAACGATCATGGTAGAAACAAAGCCCATTTCCAACCCGCCATACGCTTCGGGCACGGCTACGCCCAAAAAGCCCATTTCCCCTGCCTTGGTCATCACCTCTTCGGTCAGAGCATAATCCTTTGCTTCAAAACGTTCCCTGTTGGCTACAATTTCACGATCGTTAAACTCGATTACCGAATCGCGCATCATTATTTGTTCCTCAGAAAAATCTTCTGGGGTAAAGATATCTTCACAATTGGTCTCTTTAACAAGGAATTGTCCTCCCCGTAATATATCTTTTGTTGTTTCTGTTTTCATTCTTCTTGATATTAAGTTAGCAATAGTGGGCACATTAAGGACGTCTTTCAGTGCACCTGCAATGAGGTAAACCCTAGTTTAAAAATTCGAATATTCCGGCCGCGCCTTGTCCTGTCCCCACACACATGGTAACCATGCCGTATTTACCTTTCATATTTCTCTTTCTCATCTCGTCAAATAATTGGACCGATAGTTTAGCACCGGTACAACCAAGAGGATGCCCAAGGGCAATTGCACCTCCATTGACGTTGACTATATCATTATTTAAATCTAGCTCCCTAATTACTGCCAAGGACTGGGATGCAAAGGCTTCATTTAATTCAATCAGCTCCACCTCGTCCTGTTTTAGTCCGGCCTGCTTTAATGCTTTTGGTATAGCTTTCACCGGGCCAATTCCCATAATTCGCGGTTCTACGCCAGCTACCGCATAATTTACCAAACGGGCAATGGGTTCCAAGTTTAGTTCCTTGACCATTTCCTCGCTCATCACCAAAACAAAGGCGGCTCCATCACTCATTTGGGAAGAATTACCTGCCGTAACACTACCTCCTGCGGCAAAAACAGGACGCAGGCCTGCCAAAGCTTCCAAGCTGGTCCCTTTTCTAGGCCCTTCATCCTTGTTCACCGTATACTTTCTGGTGGCTTTTTTGTTGTTTTCATCCACATAGGTCTGTTCTACTTCTATTGGTACGATCTGACTTTGAAACCTGTCTTCGGCCTGGGCCTTCAAAGCTTTCATATGGGAGTTATAAGCAAATTCATCTTGGTCCTCTCTAGAGACTTTAAACTGTTTGGCAACTGCCTCGGCAGTATTACCCATTCCCCAATAATAATCCTCATGACCTGCTTTGGCCAGATCGTAATTAAGTTCCGTCTTGTATCCCGTCATAGGTACGGCACTCATACTTTCGGCCCCTCCAGCAATGATACAATCTGCCATCCCTGTTTGGATCTTGGCAGTGGCAATACCGATGGTTTCTATTCCCGAAGAGCAAAACCTGTTTACCGTAACTCCAGGCACATCAACTATATTCAGCCCCATCAGGGATATTAAACGAGCCATATTAAGCCCTTGTGATCCTTCTGGCATAGCATTGCCCACAATCACATCATCAATACGTTTCTTGTCCAGTTGTGGCAATTCTTTCATCATAAAGTGGATGGTCTCAGCAGCCAGTTCATCAGTTCTCTTAAACCTGAACACACCTTTTGGTGCCTTTCCAACTGCGGTCCTATATGCCTTTACTATATATGCTTGTTTCATTTTTTTTGTATTGATTTTTTATTATTCCACACAAGTTTCATCCTAACTTGCAAAATTTCAATCACTTAAAATAATGTTGCCCCAAGAGGTGCAATTCCCATGGTCTCCTAATTCCGTAATGGCTTTCCTGTTTTCAGCATATGTTGAATACGCTCCAAAGTTTTTCTTTCTGTACAGAGCGACAAAAATGCTTCACGTTCCAGGTCCAATAAATATTGTTCGCTAACCAAGGTAGGCTCCGATAAGTCGCCCCCTGCCATTACATAGGCCAATTTATTGGCTATTTTATGATCATGCTCACTTATGTAGTTACTATCTTCCATAGCATCCGTTCCTACTAGGAACATTCCCAAGGCCTGTTTCCCCAACACCTTTACATCTTTACGTCTTGGGGCCTGGGTATATCCTTGTTCTGCCATTAGTTTGGCGTAGGCCTTGGCGGTGGCTATCTGTCTGTCTTTGTTTACCACCACAATGTCCTTTCCTTTTTGTAGCACCCCCATATCAAAGGCCTCATAGGCAGATGTAGACACCTTGGCCATCCCAATGGTGAGGAAGTATTCTTGAAGTACATTTAATTCCACATCGTTTTTCCTAAAAGTGTCCGAGGCTCTCAATGTCATTTCCTTGGATCCACCACCTCCAGGGATTACCCCAACTCCAAATTCTACCAACCCAATATAGGTTTCGGCCGCAGCTACAACCTTATCGGCGTGTAGGGACAATTCACAACCACCGCCAAGAGTCATTCCGTGCGGGGCTGAGATTGTAGGGATTGCTGAATAGCGCATCCTCATCATTGTATCCTGGAACATTTTTATGGCCATATTCAACTCGTCATATTCCTGTTCAACAGCCATCATAAATATCATGCCAATGTTGGCCCCAACCGAAAAGTTGGGAGCCTGATTTCCTACCACCAAAGCTTGGAATTCCTTTTCTGCCAAGTCGATCGCTTTGTTCAGTCCGGCCAATACATCCCCGCCTATGGTGTTCATTTTAGACTGGAATTCCACATTAAGAATACCATCGTCCAAATCTTCTATAACTACCCCCGAATTTTTCCATACCTCTTTGGATTTTCTAATATTATCCAATATGATAAAGGAATCCTGACCAGGAATTTTTGTCATTTCCTTTTTGGGAATATCATAGAAATAGGTAGCGCCATCCTTAACGGAGTAAAAGGTTTTATTTCCCGAAGCCAGCATATGGGTTACCCAATCTGCAGGTTGAAAACCCTCTTCCTTCATCATTGTTATTCCCTGTTCAACGCCTATAGCATCCCAAATTTGAAACGGACCGTGTCCCCATCCAAAACCAGCCTTCATGGCATCATCTATTTTATAGAGTTCCCCCGTTATTTCCGGAATCCTATTAGAGGAATATGCAAATAGGGAGGAGAATGTCTTTCTATAAAAATCACCGGCTTTGTCTTTCCCGCCCACTAAAACCTTGAACCTATCAACTACATTTTCTATAGTCTTTGTAAGCTCAAGGGTAGAAAAACTGGCTTTTTTTCTAGGTCGGTATTCCATTGATTTTAAATCCAATGCCAAGATCTCACGTCCTTCTTTTTTATAAAACCCTTGTCCTGTTTTACTACCGAACCATTTATTTTCAATCATTTTACCAATAAAATCCGGAAGTTGAAATACATCCCGACTTTCATCGTCTTTGCAATTTTCAGCAATACCGTTGGCAACATGGACCAATGTATCAAGTCCTACCACATCAACCGTCCTAAAAGTGGCCGATTTAGGCCTACCTATGACTGGGCCGGAAAGCTTGTCCACTTCCTCAACGGTAAGCTCCAATTCTTGAACCGCATGAAACAAACTCATTATCCCAAAAGTACCAATTCTATTGCCTATAAAAGCTGGAGTATCCTTAGCTACTACAGCGGTTTTTCCCAAAAATTGTTCTCCGTATCCATTTAAAAACTCCAATACATCTGGAGAGGTCTTGGGACCGGGAATAATTTCAAAAAGTTTTAAATATCGGGCCGGATTAAAGAAATGGGTTCCGCAGAAATGCTTTTGAAAATCCTCACTTCGGCCTTCACTCATAAATTTTATGGGAATACCAGAGGTGTTAGAGGTAATCAATGTGCCCGGTGTCCTGTATTTTTCCAAGTTTTCAAAAACGGACCTCTTAATGTCCAATCGTTCTACGACCACCTCAATAATCCAATCTACCTCTCCTACTTTGGCAATGTCATCTTCCAGATTACCAGTGGTAATTCTTTGGGCAAAACTTTGATGGTAAATAGGGGAGGGTTTGGACTTTAAGGCCGTCACTAGGGAATTGTTTACCAAGCGGTTTCTAACTACCTTGTCTTTTAAGGTTAGCCCCTTGGCCTTTTCCTTATCGTTGAGTTCTCTTGGCACAATATCCAAAAGCAAAACTTCTACTCCTATATTGGCAAAATGGCAAGCAATACCACTACCCATAATCCCCGAACCAATAACTGCTACTTTTTTAATGTGTTTGTTCATCAATAAAAACGTATTAATTAGTTTTTTAATTTTTAATAGATTTTCTTTTCTGCAATAAGATGATTGATAATATCGGTTACCTCAAAAAAAGTATCCAACTTCTCATCGGACACATGTTCCCGTACCACTTCATTAAATCGCAAAACCGTAGCCTTGGAGTCGTTTCTTTTTTCCAGTCCAAATGCTGTTAGATGAATCAATACACCTCTTCCATCATTTGGATTGGGTTTACGCTCTATAAGCCCTTTTTTTTCCATACTCTTAAGGATCCTGGACAAACTGGTAGCTTCCATGCCCATTTTAGGCCCCAATGCCGTAGAAGGAGTGCCGGTTTTGGGATCTATACTCAGCAATGTAAACCCTACAGCCATGGTACTCCCAAATTTTCTAGCTTCTTCATTATACATCTTGGTCACCGCCTGCCATGTGGCCCTAAGCGCATAATCTATTGTAATATCTTTCATGTTTTGTTGTTGGTTGTCTCAAAGATAACAAAATTTACTATGCATGCATAATAAAACAACAAAAAAAGTTACAATACAAAAACAGCCCCTAATCAAAGAAGCTGTTATCAAAAAGACTAAATTTTCTTATCTACCATAGATATCGTTATACAGCCCGATATATTTTCCCTTTACTATTTTTCGTTTTAGTTTTAGGGTAGGAGTGAGGTGCCCTTCTTCTATGCTCCATACATCTGGGGTTAGCCTAAATTGTTTGACTTTTTCCCATTTGGCAAAACTATCATTGGCCTGGTCTACTTCTTCCTGTATCCTTGCATATACCTTTTCATTTTTCACCAAGCTCTCATTGTCTTCCAACTTTATGTTATGTCTTTGGGCCCAGCTTCGTACAAAGTCAAAATCGGGTTGTATAATGGCGGCTGGCATTTTCTCCCCTTCACCTACTACCATTATTTGTTCTATAAATCTAGATTGTTTAAACCTATTTTCCAATAACTGTGGGGCCACGTACTTTCCTCCTGAGGTTTTAAACATCTCCTTCTTCCGATCGGTAATCTTGAGGAATCCGTCAGAATCTATTTCCCCAATATCCCCAGTATGAAAGTAGCCGTCTTTTATAACTTCCTTGGTTTTTTCTTCATCCTTATAATACCCCATCATTACTTGGGGCCCTTTAACACAAATTTCCCCGTCATCGGCAATTTTGACCTCGGTATTGTTCAGTAGTTTACCTACTGTACCAATCCTGAACCCGCCGTTCCTCATATCATTAACGGAGACCACAGGCGAAGTTTCGGTAAGACCATAGCCCTCCATAACACCAAGTTCGGCCGCATTGAAAATTCGGGCTAACCTAGGTTGTAGGGCAGCACTACCTGAGGCGATAAGTGATAAATTTCCTCCTAAACCTTCTTTCCATTTACTGAATATCAGTTTCCTTGCAAGGGCCAATTTCTGCTCATACCACCAACCACACTGCCCGTATGGTTCATATTTCAATCCCACTTCAACAGCCCAGAAAAATAAATTCTTTTTTATCCCCGTCAATTCCGCTCCCTTGGCAATAATCTTATCATATACCTTTTCCAAAAGCCTTGGTACTGCAGTCATAACATGGGGAGCGCACTCCTTAATGTTTTCACTAATCTTGTCCATAGACTCGGCAAAGTGAATACTTACCCCCGCATAGAGGTATAGATATACCAGCATTCTTTCATAAATATGACATACGGGCAAAAAACTTAAACATGTAGTATTACCGTGCTCAATTGGCAAACGCTCTACGCTTTCCTTAACATTGCTTACCACATTATTGTGGCTCAGCATCACCCCTTTAGGTCTACCTGTGGTCCCAGAGGTATAGATTAAGGTAGCCAAATCCTCTGGTTTAACCCTCTCTTTTAATTCTTCTACCTCTTGTTGGTTGGAAGTATCCTTACCAAGTTCCAGTATTTCGCTCCAATTTTTACAATTATCCAATTCGTCAAAGGAATAAACATCCTTCAAATGCGGTGTATTGGCCTTTACGGCATTCACCTTTTCATAGACCTCCTTACAGGAAACAAAACAAAAGGTAGCCTCTGAATGATTTAGCACATATTCATAATCCTCTTCGGATATAGTTGGATATATAGGTACATTCTGGGCTCCAAGCTGAAGTATTCCTATGTCCATAATATTCCATTCCGTACGATTGGTCATGGAAATAAGTGCTATTTTATCATTGGGCTTAACACCCAAGCGAAGTAACGCCCTACTAACGGCATTAGCCTTGTCTATGAATTCTTGTGTAGAGGTAGCAACCCACTCCCCGTTATATTTGGTGACGAGGGATTTTTCTAAATTGAATTTCTCTAGTTGATAATAAGGAAAATCAAAAAGCCGCGTAATTTCTTGCATATGTTCTTAACTATTCGTCTTCGCAAATTAAGAAAAGGGAACGGTATTTTAAAATCACATTCGTATAAATGATATAAAAAAAATGAGAGGTCCATATTTTTTGGCTCAATAAAAAGGTAAAAATTAAATCTCCCCCATTAATTTAACCTATACACAGCTAGAACATTGACCTATTTTTCTATTCCTTTAATGCGCCCTGCACCAACCCATATAATACAATTAGATTTCCCCTTAAATATATTCATAGAAAACATAATACGCACTTAGAACCCCATTTCCATGTTGTTTATATTATTTCTAGGGTTACTTAGCTAAGTTTTATATATTAAAATGTACAAAATGATTAAGTTCAAAGTTTTAACTAATTTTAAGATAATGGCATGGAACCTCCTAGTAGTAAAATAGCTGGGGAACATGCTGTTTATATCCAATTATTAACACAAACAAACTAAACGAATGAAAAAAATTCTGGCAACTGTAGTAACTGTCCTTACTATGATTTCATGCGCGGAAAAATCCAAAATTCCGGTTTACGCATGGACAGGTGGTCCTGGCAAAGCCAGTGATCAGGAAATCCTGGAGAAATTTATGGATTACAAGGAAAAAGGAATTGATGGCCTTATGTACAATGGGGGGCATGACCCGGAAACCTACAAGCGGGTAGGTAAATTAGCAAAGGATGCTGGGATGGAATTTCATACCTGGGTACCAACAATGGTACAAGGTAAAAATCCAAAACTAAGCAAAGATCTCTATGCAGTGAATAGGAGGGGGGAGTCTGCTTTGGACAAGCCGGCATATGTTTCCTATTACAATTTTCTTTGCCCTAATAAGGAGGGAACTTTCAAGTTTTTGGCTGAATTGTACGGGGGCATTGCCGATGTAGAAGAGGTAGACGGCATCCATTTGGATTATATCCGTTTCCCGGATGTGATCTTGGCAGAAGGCCTATGGGATAAATATGGACTCACCATGCACGAGGAATACGATGTGGCCGATTATTGCTACTGTGACAAATGTGTTTCCGATTTCAAGGAAAAATCGGGAATCGACATCAAGGAGGTGAAAGACCCTTCACAAATACAAGAATGGAAACAATTTAGATATGATCTAATTACCAATGTAGTAAATGGTTTGGCCAAAATAGTTCATGAAAAAGGCAAAGAAATAAACGCTGCTGTATTTCCAGGACCTAGTAACGCAATGAAAATGGTACGTCAAGAATGGAACAAATGGGATTTGGATGCCTTTTACCCAATGAATTACAACGATTTTTACTTAAAAGGTCCGGAATGGGTTGGCGAAATCACCAAGGAAGAAGTGACCTCTGTTAATGGTGAAAAGCCTATTTATAGCGGACTTTTTATTTGCCCTAATCCAGAAAACAAAACAAATGAGAACGATCCCGAGAATCACGGTCTTTTACCTTCAGAGATAGAGACTGCTATTAGGGCTTCTATGGAAAATGGTGCTGCAGGTATTTGCCTCTTTACCCCAGAAAGAATGAAACCTGAACATTGGGAAGCATTTGACAAGGCTATCCATGCCGATTATTCCAAAAAGTAACAAACACTCCTACAGTGAAACCTTCCCCATTATTTTGGCTCCGGGAAGAAATCACAACTAAAAAGCCGTTGTTCCCCTACCAAGGAACAACGGCTTTTTTTACCTTCCACAATTAGAAGCAAAAAGATCTCTTTTTAATTAGGATGAATTAATTTAAAACCTGACAAAAAGCAAAATTATTCATCGCAATCCCATAAAATATCATTACTGCTTTGCCTCAAGCCATTTACGGGCATTGACGAAAGCTTCCAACCACGGTGTAACAGCATCCTTTCTTCCTGCAGGATAATGGGCCCAGTTCCATTGAAAAATAGAACGTTCTATATGGGGCATGGTCACCAAATGCCTACCGGAGGAATCACACAACATGGCAGTATTAAAATCGCTGCCATTTGGATTGGCAGGATAACCTTCATAACCATAATTGGCCACAATATTATATTGATCAGGTGATAAGGGCAGTTTAAATTTACCTTCCCCATGGGATATCCAGACTCCCAGCGTAGCTCCTTCCAAAGTGGAAAGCATTACGGAGTTGTTCTTCTGTATAGCCACTGAGGTAAATCCACTTTCGTGTTTATGGGAATCGTTATAGGTCATTTTCCCGTGTTCTGAATGCTCCGGATTAATCAATTCCAATTCCATAAATAATTGACAACCATTACAAATACCTATAGATAGCGTATCGGGTCTTGCAAAAAACTTCTTTAGGGCCAAATTTGCCTTTTTGTTGTATTTAAAGGCTCCTGCCCATCCTTTGGCACTCCCCAAAACATCGGAATTGGAGAAACCACCTACCGCACCAATAAACTGAATATCTTCCAAGGTTTCCCTACCTGAAATTAAATCGGTCATGTGTACATCCTTTACCTCAAAACCGGCAAGGTACATGGCATTGGCCATTTCACGTTCAGAATTACTGCCTTTTTCCCTTAGGATTGCGGCTTTTGGTCTAGTTGCTGGTTTACTAGGTAACGTACCCTCAAAACTTCTTGGAAAGATATAGCGCAATGGTTGCTGCTTATAATTGCTGTACCTGTCCTTGGCCAAGTCGTTGGCGGTTTGTTGTTTATCCAAGAGGTAAGAGGTCTTAAACCATGTATCGCGCAGAGATTCTATGTTCAATCCCATTTCCATGCCCTGGTTCTTAATGGTCAAGGTAGCATTTTCACTTACCGATCCAATTTTATAAAAGTCGATTCCACTGTCTACCAGTGTCTTTTCTACCGTGCTATCTTTTGCTTGAAAAACAATTCCCGCATTTTCCGAGAACAACAATTTTATACTATCTGCCTCGCCTATTGCACTCAGGTCCAAATTGGCCCCTAAATTAAGATCGGCGAAGCATAGTTCCAAAAGGGTTGTGATCAATCCCCCGGAAGCCACATCATGACCAGCAACAATCTTTCCTTCAAGAATTAATCCTTGTATGGTATTGAAAACCTCTTTAAATTTTAAAGCATCCATTATGCTAGGTGCTTCATCCCCAATAGTATTTAAAACTTGGGCAAATGAAGATCCCCCCAATTTAAAAGTATCTTGGGATAAGTTAATGTAGTAAATGTCCCCTGCATTTTTTTGCAATACGGGTTCTACCACCTTATTTATATCTATACAATTGGCCGCAGCAGATATAATAACCGTTCCCGGGGCTATAACTTCTGCATCCTTATACCGTTGTTTCATGGATAGTGAATCCTTTCCGGTAGGAACATTGACTCCCAAGGCAATGGCAAAATCCGATACAGCCTCTACTGCCTCGTACAACCTGGCATCTTCTCCAGGGTTTTTACAGGGCCACATCCAGTTGGCAGAGAGTGACACAGCGCTCAATCCGTCTTTTAAGGGGGCCCAGACCAAATTGGTCAAGGCTTCAGCTATACTATTCTTACTACCCGCGGCGGGATCTATAAGACCAGAAATTGGAGAATGCCCAATAGAGGTAGCTATCCCTTCCTTACCCTTATAATCCAAGGCCATTACACCACAATTGTTTAGAGGTAACTGCAAGGGGCCAGCGCACTGTTGTTTTGCTACTTTTCCGCCCACACAACGATCCACCTTATTTGTCAACCAATCCTTACTTGCCACAGCTTCCAATTGCAACACCTGGTCCAAATAGTCGTGAAAATGTTCCAAGGAATAGGAAGGAGCTGCGTATGTTCTATTAATAGACTGGTCTTTCATTATCGTCTTTGGAGAGCTTCCAAACATATCGGACAGCTCTAGGTCCATAGGACTTTCGCCCGTTTGGGCAGATTTAAAGGTAAATCGCTGGTCACCCGTTACATCTCCTACTTCGTACATAGGAGATCGCTCCCTATCGGCTATTCTGTGCAATTGCTCAACATCCTCTTTCCCTATTACCAATCCCATACGTTCCTGGGACTCATTACCGATAGTCTCTTTAGCGGATAGGGTAGGGTCACCAATGGGCAATTTGTCCAAATCTATTTTTCCTCCCGTTTCTTCTACCAATTCCGAAAGACAGTTTAAGTGTCCGCCTGCACCATGATCATGAATGGAAACAATAGGGTTATGATCATTTTCTACCATACCACGAATGGCATTGGCTGCCCTTTTCTGCATTTCTGGATTGGAACGCTGAATGGCATTTAATTCTATGGTGACCCCAAATTCTCCCGTATCGGCACTGGACACTGCTGCCCCTCCCATACCAATTCGGTAGTTGTCTCCACCAAGTATAACTATTTTATCACCTGTTTTGGGAACATCCTTAAGGGCTTGTTCAGCCTTACCATATCCAATACCCCCAGCTTGCATTATAACCTTATCGTAGCCCAATTTCCTATTTTGGTCCGCCCCAGAAGTATTGCCAGCCTCATCGTGTTCAAAAGTAAGTACCGAACCAGCAATCAAGGGCTGACCAAATTTATTCCCAAAATCAGAGGCTCCATTGGATGCCTTTATCAAAATATCCATAGGGGTTTGATACAACCATTCCCTTTCCTCCATGGCTTGTTCCCATGGCCTGTTTCCTTCCAACCTAGAGTAGGCCGTCATATAAACCGCCGTTCCTGCCAATGGTAAGGACCCCTTACCACCCGCCAAACGATCCCTGATCTCCCCACCGGCACCAGTGGCAGCACCATTGAAAGGTTCAACCGTAGTAGGGAAATTATGTGTCTCGGCCTTTAAAGAAATAACGGATTCAAAATCTTTTTCTTCATAAAAATCCGGTCTGTCTGCACTTTTGGGGGCAAACTGTACCACTTTGGGACCTTTTAGAAAGGCTACATTATCCTTGTAAGCCGATACAATGTCCCCTGGATTTTCTTGCGCTGTTTTTTTGATTAGCTTAAATAGGGAGCTGTTTTTTTCTTCCCCGTCTATTACAAACGTACCATTAAATATTTTGTGCCTACAGTGTTCGGAGTTTACCTGGCTAAAACCGAAAACCTCAGAATCTGTAAGTTTACGTCCTATTTTTTTTGACATCTGCTCCAGATAATCAACCTCTTCACTGCTTAATGCCAATCCCTCCTGTTCGTTATATTGTCCAATATCATCTATTTCCAGAATTGGGGCCGGTTCTACATTCACCGAAAATACGTCTTGCGTTAGCGCAGTATATTTTTGGGAAAGCATAGGGTCATAATCTTTATCGTCTTTTCCCACCGCCGTAAATTCCTCTATTCTAACAATACCTGTAATACCCATGTTTTGGGTTATTTCGGTTGCATTGGTACTCCATGGGGTAATCATGGCAGCCCTGGGACCAACAAAAAAGGCGTCTAATGACGCCGCGTTTATTTTAGGTTGGTTGCCAAACAACCACATAAGTTTTGCACTATCTTCTTGTGAAAGGTCGTTGTTGGTCTGTACCGCAAAAATCTTGTAGCTAAGGTCTCCGAAGAAATGAATCATCTAATTTGTAATTGTATGTTTTAGAAAGCAGCAAATTTACGGTTTTAATGTGTAATTTTTCAGTAGAATAGTTAACAGTTTTGTTTGTTGATTGTTAATTTCTAGCCCCTGTGTGCATTCGGCCCATAAAAATCCAATAATTACATGGGTTCCAAAAAGATCAAATCACATCCAATATTGTGTATCTCCCTGAAAGGAAAATATTTAAGCCCCTTAAGCAATTATCATCTTACCACATAAACAACGGCCTTTGTATGTAATTGCCCCTAAAAAGTCCATCATATAACTGCCCTGAAAGAAGTTTTCTTGTCTGTGAAAATACAAATGCGAACTTCTTGCGCCTGCCTATACTGTATACAGCGATTAAAATAAAATTTTATATAAGATGACAATGGCCAATCAAAATAGCATCCACTTTAGGGAGAGCCCTCCCACAAGAATACCGGTCAGGTACTAAGGCCATAACACTTTAATTGATACATAGCTTTCAAATTAAATTGTTCTAAATACACTGAAAAAGAGCAAATTTGATTTATGCTATGCTTATTTAAGGGCTGTTTTTTGTACCTTACCTAGGTGGTTACCCTAACTCTCTTCTAACTAAACAACGCTCTATGGCCAAGGAATATGTCGACATATATACATTAAAATATTTGTTATACCAGGTTCATGGACTGGACAAGCTTCTTGAAACAGAACGCTACAAAGATCACGACTTAGCTTCCCTGGACTTATTTTTGGATTCGGTCAAGGAGTTTTCCGATCGTGAGCTATACCCTTATTTTAAGGAGATGGATCAAAACCCGGCCCAATACCAAAACGGGACGGTAATGGTCCATAAACAGGTTGATGTAGTAATGAAGAAGGCTGGGGAAATGGGAATAATCGCAGGACCTTTGGACTATGATGTGGGGGGCTTACAAATACCCTTTATGATCCATACAGCCTCTACATACATTCAGGAGGCAGCCAATAATCATTTACCTGGGTACCCTGGTCTAACACAGGGGGCCGCGGAACTGATTGTTCATTTTGGTGATGACTACCTAAACAAAACCTATGTTCCCAACATGTTGGCGGGCAAATGGGGAGGCACCATGTGCCTTACAGAGCCCCAAGCCGGTAGCTCCTTGTCCGATATAACTACCAAAGCCATTCCTACCCAAGAGGGACATTACAATATCGCGGGACAAAAGATATTTATTTCCGGAGGCGATCATCAATATGCAGAAAACATTGTGCATTTGCTATTGGCCCGTATTGAAGGGGCCCCTTCAGGAACAAAAGGGATTTCCTTGTTTGTAGTTCCTAAGAATAGGGTAAACAAGGATGGAAGCTTAAGCAAAAATGATGTTCATACAGTAGCCGATTTTCAAAAAATGGGACAACGCGGCTACACTACCACCCATTTGGGTTTTGGTGATAGCGGTGACTGTCGGGGCTGGTTGGTAGGGGAGCCCCATAAAGGCTTAAAATATATGTTCCTAATGATGAACAGTGCTAGAATAAGTGTTGGAAGAGGAGCTGCAGCAATCAGTATGGCAGCCTACCACGCATCCCTGCAATACGCCAAGGAACGACCACAGGGCCGAAAACTCTCCAGCGACGGCAAAAAGAACCCGGATGAAAAACCCTCCCTGATTATTGAACACCCCGATGTGCGGCGAATGTTGTTGCTGCAAAAGGCCATTGCCGAAGGATCCCTGAGCCTGGTATTGAAAGCTGCCAAATATTATGATCTCATACAATCAACCGCGGACAAGGCCGATAAGGGAAAATATAGGCTGTTATTGGAAATGATTATCCCTATAGTAAAGGCCTATCCTACAGAGGCGGGAGCAATTGCGGTGAGTAACGGACTGCAGGTATTGGGGGGATATGGGTACTGTAACGATTTTATATTGCAGCAATACTTCCGAGATATAAGGATCTTTAGTATTTACGAAGGTACCACTGGCATACAATCACAAGATTTATTGGGAAGAAAAATACCTCTTGAAAACGGAAAAGCCCTAGAGCTATTATTAACCGAAATATTGGGAACCATAACGCTGGCAATGACATTTAAGGATTTGCATTCCCAAGCGAAAATTCTGGGGGATAAAATTAAACTAACCAGGAAAGTACTGGAGTTTTTAACCCCCTTCGCCAAAAAAGGTAATTATGAACGCTATCTGGCCGATGCCAATTTGTTCATGGAATTTTTTGCCCATGTAACAATAGGATGGATATGGTTAGAAATGGCCGTACGGGCACAACAGAGTTTGGAGGAAAAAAATCAGACCTATAGCAAGGAGTTCTATGAGAGTAAAATCCACTCTATGAAATTCTATTTTAAATATGAGTTAACCAAGACCCTTAGTTTAGCAGAATCCTTAATGCATGATGACACACTGACAATCAGTGATATGCGAAACATATTCTAATAGACTCCATTTTTTTTCTGCACTTAAGGTAGGGTGAAATACAAGTAGGTTGTTTTATATACAAACAGTGACTTTATAATTACTGAAACAATAAAACGACTTAGTTATGAAAAGAATACATTTTTTTAGTTTGGCCGCAATGTTTTTTATGTCTGCTGGATTATCAGCACAGGAGGTAGCACCATCAGAGGATGAAAAACTTTCTTATTACGAACAAAGAGCCAAGGAGGATGCACAATTTGAGCAATCGCAAGAATTAGCCGCTGAAGAGGAGGAAGAATTCTGGGAATCGCAAAAGGAATATGAGCGCAAACTTAAAAAAAGGGATAAAAAGGCCTATAAAGCTTATATGAAAGGTAAGCGGGATGCCTATGCCGAACACAGGAATCATTGTGATGATCATTGTCACCATAGCTCGCATTATCATGCCCATGCAAGTTTTTACTACTACAATCACAACCATTACCGCTATAGGAGTTACCCCAATCGTACTACGGTGCGCACCGGAATTGGGATAAGCGCTCCAAGTGTCCGAATTGGACTGTAAATATATAGCAAAAGCAAAGAGGCTGTTCACTAATTGGAACAGCCTCTTTTTTATTTTCCTCCACAAAGGTTTAGGCCAACTTTCTCTCCAAAAGGGCCATATAAAATCCATCGAAACCGGTCTTACAGGAAAATACATTATTATCCTTTACCAAGCTAAAATCTTTTCCAGCTTCCGATTTTAAAAATTGTTTTACCTGCTGTATATTTTCCTGAGGTAAAATAGAACATGTGGCATAGACCAACTTGCCTCCAGGCTTTACAATTCTACTGTAATCCTGTAAGATTTGTTGTTGCGTAACGGTAATCTTATCCAAGAATTCGGGCTGCAATTTCCATTTAGCATCCGGATTTCTTTTTAACACCCCTAATCCTGTGCAAGGGGCATCTATAAGAACCCTATCTGCTGAACCATATAACTTTTTAATAACTTTGGTAGAATCTATGGCTCTGGTTTCCACATTATGCGCACCATTTCTTTTGGCCCTACGCTTTAATTCCTTAAGCTTGTTGCCGTATATGTCCAGTGCAATTAATTGACCCTTATTTTCCATAAGCGCCGCCAGGTGTAAAGTTTTACCTCCTGCACCCGCACAGGTGTCCACTACACGCTGCCCCGGTTTTACCTCCAAAAAGCGAGCCACCAATTGGGATGAGGCATCCTGCACTTCAAACCATCCGTTTTTAAACGCTTCTGTTATAAATACGTTGGATCGCTCTTTTAACCTCAGGGCATCTGGATATCCTTTTATGGCTTCGGTCTCTATGCCAGTCTCCTGAAGGGCCCTTTTAAGGTTTTCTTTGGTAGTTTTTAGGGTATTTACCCTAAGGATTACCTCGGCTTGTTCATTTAAGGCATGTATTTCCTTTGTCCAAAGGGCTTCTCCCAAAGCCTCTACTCCTAGATCATCCATCCAATCCGGAACAGATTCCTTGTATTTACGTATTTTTGAAAGTTCATCAAATTTCCCTTTGATCCTTCTTTCCGGAGTAGGTTCAATTTGCTTCCAATCTGGTAGCTTTATTCCTTTAAGTACTGCCCAAACGGCAAACATTCTAAAAAGATTAGGCCTGCTATAAGGTGCCTTTACTTCGGCTATCTCGGCATATAACCGTTTCCACCTAACCATTTCGTAGGTGGTCTCCGCAATAAACCCCCTATCACGGGCTCCCCATCGTTTATCATACTTTAACACCTTTTCCACTACTTTGTCGGCATACTCACCTTCGTTAAATATGTAGCCTAAGGCATCAACAACGGCAAACACTAGATTTCTATGTAATCGCATTTTTAAAAATTAAGATTGCAAAGGTATTGTATTAGACGCTATTCCTCTTATTTTTGGGGAAAATTATACATATGCGCAATTATTTGGTGATTGTAATTCTATTGTTTCTGGCTTCATGCGTAGATAATAAGCAAACAGGCAAGTTCAATACTGTTGAAATCCAGACTGTTTTTACCGACTCCCTGAGTATCAGGACTATTGAAATCATGGGGGCTAATAATGTGGCTTTTGCTGCCAACAAAGGGGCATTTGGCCTACTAAATCCCGAAAATGGTCAGGTTAAGGTAAATACTCAGCTTTATGATAGTATAGTGCCAGAATTTAGGGCAACTTCCCATAACTCTTCCGACTTCTTTATGCTCTCCATTGGGAGTCCGGCTTTACTGTACAAAACCGGGGATCAAGGAGAAATGCAACTGGTGTACCTAGAAGAAGACGAAGATGTATTCTATGACGCCATGACCTTTTGGAATAATCAAGAAGGCATAGCCGTAGGGGATAGTATGAATGGATGCCTGTCTATTATAATTACAAGGGACGGAGGTTATAGCTGGAATAAGATCCCCTGCTCTTCTTTGCCAAAAGCCGAAAAAGGCGAGGGAGCCTTTGCCGCCAGCAATACCAATATTAAGGTATTGGGCAATAAAGCCTGGATAGGAACTAGCAAGGGAAATGTTTATTATACCGAGGACAAAGGCTTTAGCTGGCAAAGTATTAAAACTCCCATTGAAAGTGGCTTGGATACCCAAGGAATTTTTTCCGTTGATTTTTATAATGAAAATATAGGTTTTGCCATTGGTGGTGATTATACCCAACCCCACATTAATGTCGCAAATAAGGCTATTACAACGGATGGGGGCAAAACCTGGCAACTGATAGCCAGTGGAACGCTACCCAACTTTAGAAGTTGTGTACAATTTGTTCCCAGTGCCAACGGGGAACAATTGGTTGCTTTAGGTTTCAAAGGAATTGCCTACTCCCATGACTCCGGTGCCACTTGGAAACAACTGTCCAATGAATCTTTTTATACAATGCGATTTCTGAATGATAGCATTGCCTATGCAGCCGGAAAAAACCGAATAGCAAAACTCCTGTTTAAATAGGCACAGAACCTACTAATAGAAGGGTACACCATTTAAGATTGCTAGGATTATCCATTACTTCAAGTTTTATTAATGGTGAAACACGCCTTGTTAGGTGATATTTTTTTTAGGGCGAAGGATAATTGTCATCGCTGTTACAAAACAATGTTCTACAGAACTAACTAATGGAAGGACAAACTAATAGTATCCTCTAATTATTTCTTTGCCTGTATTGTTTTATCAAGTGACGCTTAAAGTCTTCTTCTGAACGCATCAGCAAAATAGTTTTTTTCGCAGAAATTGTTTTGGACACTTTTTCTATAAAGTCTCTTTGAGCCAACCGTTTTTCCTGTTCCAATTTTTTAATACGCATTAAAAGATCATTAGCTTCAGCATCAGTGAGCTCATCCAATTTTTTGATATCCTCACCTATATCAAAGCGTTCGGTCTTGTAATAGCCTTCTTTTTTACTCTCGTAATCATTATAAATCGGCCAAAATACTTGAGCCTCTTTAGGGCTGAGTTCCAAGCGCTCTGTTATAAAAGCCACTTTAAGTGCTTTTATTTTTTCCCAATTAGGGCGTTTCTGTGCCTGGAGTTCAGTACAAAAGGTAAATAGAAATATGGGGACTAATATTTTAAAATATCTATTCATTGTCATGTAAGTTTAATTCTTCAAAATCATCAATATTGGAATTTATATAATCTACAATATTTTCATCTTCTATTCTATATTTCAGCATATCGTTCATATCCATTTCCTCTATTGGCAGCATTTCGGCCAACTCATAGGAACTTATGCCCAAATCATCAAATTCCAAATAGTTTTCTATGTCAGTATTGGCCAGGTCCGAATAAGTGGGGGTGCCGTCTACATTCCATTGAACGCCTAAATATACTAGTATTACAGCTGCTACGGAAGCGGCTATATAGTAATATTTTTTATATGGGTTAAGAGCGATGACCTGAGTATCACCCTCATTTAATTTTCTATATATTTTGTCCTCCAGACTGTCAAAATAACCTTCGGGCACCTTAAAGCCTTCATTTTTAGACTCAATAGGCGCCTCCATGGCAACCTTGTCCATAATTTGATCCGTCAGGGAATCAAAATATCCCTCGGGAACTTTAAAGTTATTATTTTCGTTAATTTTTTCCATTACAATATTTTGACGTTGATCTATTCAAAAGGTTTAATTATCCTTTAAAAAGGCTTCTATCTTTTTTGATGCCAAATGATAAGACGCCTTTAGGCCACCTACGGAGGTCTCCAAAATTTCGGAAATCTCTTCGTATTTCAATTCTTGAAAGTACTTCATATTAAAAACCAACTTTTGTTTTTCGGGAAGCGAAGCAATGGCCTTTTGTAGTTTATGCTGTATTTCATCACCTTCAAAATAAACATCCGCCCTTAAATTCTCGACTGCCTTGTTCACCAAGTGCTCATTGCTTACCTTTAACTTCTGGGATTTGGATTTAAGGAAAGATAATGCTTCATTAGTCGCTATACGATACATCCACGAGTACAATTTACTATCTCCTTTAAAACCATCTATATTCCGGAACACTTTTATAAAGGTATTCTGCAAAACATCATCGGCATCATCATGATTTAAAACAATACGTCTTATATGCCAATACAACCGTTCCTTGTAGGTGTTTATCAACACCTCAAAGGCTTTCGCCTGCTGGTCTTTTTGTTTTAATTGTAATACTAATGTTTCTTCTTCAATCAACATAGTTAACTTAAGTTCCATTATAAGACAACAAAATAGTCAAAAGGTTTATTTTGCCCCATCTAGAATTAACTAATATATAGAATCTAATTAAAGCTTGGAGGTCATTTCTATATTTTGATATCCTTTTAAACCGTTTAAAACAGCTGTTTTTTAGTACTTTTGGAATTATAACAATCTAAAGGTAAACAATCTTAATACAAGCTTATAGCCATATAAATTTATGCGATCTGACCCCATATTTACCATACCAAAGAGCTGGCAATCCCTTATACTTCCGGAGTTAGACAAACCCTACTTTAAAAACCTACAATCTTATGTAACACAGGAATACAGCCAGCACCAGTGTTACCCAAAGAAGGCAGACGTCTTTGCTGCATTGCAACATTGTCCTTTAGAAGAAACAAAGGTGGTTATTATAGGTCAGGATCCATATCACGGTCCCAAACAGGCCAATGGGCTTTGCTTTTCGGTAAATGAAGGAGTGTCCCATCCACCCTCCTTGACCAATATTTTTAAGGAATTGGAAAGCGATATAAAAAAGGCATACCCTAGCAGTGGTAACTTAAAACCATGGGCAGAGCAGGGGGTGCTTTTGCTCAACGCTACCCTAACCGTTAGGGCCAACCAAGCCGGTAGCCACCAGAAGCAAGGGTGGGAGACATTTACCGATACCCTTATCCAAAAGCTCTCCCAAGAACAACAAAATCTGATTTTCTTATTATGGGGAGGGTTTGCAAAAAAGAAATCCAGGTTGATCAATGTCAATAAACATCATATTTTAAGCTCTGGTCACCCTTCCCCTTTGAGTGCCAATAGAGGGTATTGGTTTGGTAACAGGCATTTTAGCAGCACCAACAAAATTTTGTCCGATAATGGCAAGAGCCCTATTCTATGGTAAATAGATTTTATTCCTAATTTTAGGACTAAGTATTATCCAGTTTTAAAATTACACAAGTCAATAGTTGTTTTTTAACATTTCATTCACATTAAAAATCACAAGATTTTTACTTAAAAGCATCTATGAACGAGCAAGTAAATTTATATTTGTATTTTTTGTTAAAATTTATATTTCAAATAAAAAAACTACTTTTAGTTTAAAACAATAAAAGGTTAATGAATTCTATAAAATTAGAAAGGGTATTATTGGTAGATGATGATGGCACTACCAATATGTTAAATAGACTTTTTTTAAAGAAACTTATTCCCGATCTAGAAATAGATACCGTAATGGATGGGCACAGGGCATTAGACTTCATTGAAGCCAATATTGACGATATAGAAAAAGGTAGTTTTTTGGTAATCTTGGATATAGAGATGCCCATAATGAACGGTTGGCAGTTCCTGGAAGCCTTTAACATCCTTTTTAGACAAGAGGAAAAAGAAAAGATCATCATTGCAGTACTAACCGCCAATGCCTGTGAAGAAGTAACCTACAAAGCACTTTCCAACCCTAGGGTTAAAGAATGTTTGCACAAACCTTTATCCGATATAAATTTCAGGAAAATAATCCAAACTTATTTCTACGAATCCTAATTCTTCCCAAAGACGCGCTTATTAACGGATATCTTTATTCTCTTGTAGAGTATACTAGATTGGCTACCGCTAATTTCTTTTCTAGGAGATTTAGATCCAATAAGGTGTTTTGGACCTGTTCCAGAGTTTTTGCTTTTATATTGCTCTGGCCCCATTCTGTTAAGCTCAACCAGTGTTGTATATCTTGTAGCTGCTGATTGTAATTTATGGACAAACTCCTGTCTATACTGGGTATTAATTTAAAATCGGAGGTATAAATATTAATTACTTCCAAGATATGGGATAGGGTGCCTGGGTTTTTGGCTATGAATCTATCTGTTGCCGCAACCACAAAACACGGCCATGGAGTAGGGCAATCTGTTATTCTTCTAAAAACGCCTTGATCAACCAGCGGCTTGGTGGTAAAGCGCTCCCACATAAAATAATCGGCTCTTCCATCCGTCAACGCAGAAATAGCGCCTTCTAAATTATTGACTACTTCAAATTTTAGGTCTTGGGTATCCCAACCATTGTTCTTGGCATTGACAAAGGCCATAAGGTGACTGCCACTTCCAAATCTGCTTATGGCAGCAACCTTATTCTTCAGATCCCCTAGTTCTGTATAATTACTTTTGGCAGCCACATGTATACCCCAAAATAAAGGGGTAGCTATGTATTCCTGAACAATTTTAGAAGGATTACCTTCTGATATACTCTTTACTAAACCCTCTGTAAGAATGATGGCCAGATCTGTTTTACCTTCCTCCAATAGACTGGCCATTTTACCTGTGCCTTCCGGAATATCCTCCCATTGCAAATCTATTCCTCGAGCTTCAAAAGCCCCTTCTTCAATGGCCAAATGCCATGGAAAATTAAAGTGTTCCGGAACGCCTATTATTTTTACTTTTTTCAAAACTTTTCTATTAATTGATTTTACTGATACCCTTAGGCATTTACTATCCTCTCCAGAGTATAAGCAATTAACTTGTCTATATGCTTGTTGGGATTATTGGAGAACTCTGTTGTTGCCCTGTTAGCTACTATGGCATTAAGGCTTACCGCTCTATGCCCTAATAATTTTGCCAGTCCATATATCCCTGAGGTTTCCATTTCCAGATTGGTTATCCTTAGGTCACCATATCTAAATCTGGCTAATTTGTCATTCAATTCGGCATCCCCTAAGCCAAGTCGCAAGCTTCTTCCTTGCGGACCGTAAAAACCTACATTAGTAGCGGTAAAACCCAATTGCATCGTGCTGGAATTAAAGCGGCCTGCAAGGGAAGCATCACATTGAACCACATAGGGATCTGATAGCCCACCAAACCAATTGCTATTCTCCAGAAATGCCTTTTGGATCTCCATATGTTGAATGTGCCGACTGTCATAAAAATGCAACAGGCTATCCAGCCCCATGGCGTATTCGCTCAATATAAAAGAATCCACTGGGATATCGGGCTGAATTGCTCCAGAGGTACCAATACGTACAATATCCAAGCTAGTCTTCTTGTCCCTAATAGACCTTGTTTTAAGATCTATATTGACCAGGGCGTCCAACTCATTTAATACAATATCAATATTGTCTGTACCTATACCTGTGGATATCACACTTATGCGCTTGTTATTTATACGCCCAGTATGTGTAATAAATTCGCGCTTGCCTTTTTTTAGCTCAACATGGTCAAAATGTTGGGACACCAATTTAACCCGGTCTGGATCACCAACGGTGATAACGGTATCTGCTATATCTTCAGGTAATAAATTAAGGTGGTAAATGCTTCCATCAGCATTAAGGATAAGCTCGGATGAACCAAAATTCATTCTATAATTTTAGGATGCGATTTGTTTCGGAATTGTAAAGGAAATTATATTTCAAGGCACCTCCCAAATAAGCGTCATTTTCTTGTATACAGGAATAGTAGCTGGTTTTCCCCTCTAAAATTTCCTTCCCTTTTTTAGAAAGCCTTACGGGGTTAAAATTGGAGAAAAGAGGTTTTAATTTGGTTATCACCCTTTCATACTGTGTATCTCCAAAGCCGTAAACTCCTTGATTGTTCAATACGGCGTTCATTAAAGCCAACTTTGTTTTAGGCTTGGTATCAACGGCCAACTTCAGAATATTATTTTCTACCGCATTAAGTCCGTTTTTAATGGTAGGAAAACGCAATAAATGGGCTTCTATGGCCCCAGAAAGATGGGCAAATTGAAAACTGTCAAAGTCTTTCAAATTTTCTAATCTAATAGGGTTGTCACTACAATACAGTTGCCAAACATAATCCGCGTATTCCACATCATCTTGGGTTAAAAGCGTACGATTATTGAATACTTTTCGCAATTGATCGTCATTTAAACTGCCTAATCCCAATAAATTATCAGTTTTAACCTCCTCATCACCGCTAACCAAGGAAATTTGGGCATAGGGCCTATGGCTCTTTAACCAACTAATAACCGCCAACATATTTATTTGATCAAAAAGATCATTTTCAAACCACAACACTATGTGGTCCTCTTGTTTGTGACTACAAAGGGTACGGTATTCTTTTAAGGTTTTATCTATAAACCAAGATTTGGAGATTTTATAGTTTTTATTTAAAAACTCGAATCTAGTTTTCCAAAAAGATTCACTCCCCACGTTGGTTTCAGTCTTACCCTCGCACAACATTTCGCGCCAGGTAATGATATCACCCTGTAAATTTAGGGTCCTTAATTTTTCGGTGAGTACATCACCGTTCGTTATGTGTAATTGGGAACTCATTGTCTTTGGTGGTTTAGGTTGTGACTAATAAATGTAGTGTTTTCTCTTAAAAACCAAAAATAATTAACAAAAATCTAACCTCCAACCCGTTTTACCTTGAATCCTTTGTCTTGTAGTATTTTCATGATTTTATCCCTATAATCCCCTTGGATAATAATGGAATCGTTTTTAAAGGTGCCACCTACACTAAGTTTGGTCTTTAATTCCTTGGCCAATTTCTTAAAATCCTTTTCTGCTCCGTTATAACCTTCCAAGATGGTGATAGGTTTCCCTTTTCTTTTTTCGTACTTACATATTATAGGCTCGTCCTGCAGCCATATATCACTCTTTTTTGTAGTTTTTTCTTCTTCAGACGGCTGATGATCGGGAAATAGATTTTGTAATTGATCTTTTAAGTCCATTATAATCTTATTTTATTGTGCTAATATAGGCTCCATACATTAAAAAAAGAAACCCATCCTATCCATTTACGGATTTATACTGATGGGTTAATCATTGTTGCTATTATATTACTATGACTTGGGAAAGCCAGGGTCTTCCTTTATTTCTTCCATTTGCCGAATATGCCGTTCCGTATGAGCCGACATAAATAGAACCATTTGATAGGAATCAATTGTCCCGAACGGAAATTGTTGATAACGGTTTCTTAAATCATCCTGGGTTGTCTTAACATACTCAATATGTTCCTTCCTCTTGGATTTAAATTCTTCTACTGTTTCCTCAAAGCTCCCGTATTTACCGGAAGGCTCAAAAGCCTTGCTAGTCTTCACCTTATTACTCCGATCTACTATCATAGCAATAATCTGTTCATCTGGCAACTTAACTTCATCCCTCCTAGAGGGATCGGCCTCTGTATTTAATGACTGCATCAACATGTCAAATATTGAGTTCTCTGAAATAGCCAGGTGCTCTGCACATTCGGCAATAGACCAGGAGTCAGCCACGACCTTATAATTCAGTTGTTCCTTACTTAATCCGTCCAACGTACTGGTAAAACGATCGTGTGTTTTATTCAATTCGTCAATAGCAAACTTTCTTTCGGCATTGGTCAGGGTAGTGTCTACCAGGCTAAATGCCATTACTACCAATACCACCGCGGGCAACATAATTTTTTTCATAGTGTTCTGTATTATATGTTAACTAATTTGGGCACATAGGTCCCAAGGCACATGAACTCTATAAAAAATTGGATTATGCCTATTTTTTAATGAGTCCCAACTCAATCAGCCGCTCGTGTAAAAACTCCCCTGCAGTGATGTCCTCAAATTGTTTTGGATGTTCTTCATCCACACAATTGTCCAAACAATTTAGTGGCATCTCACTAATGGGGTGCATGAAAAACGGCACGGAATATCTAGAGGTTCCCCACAATTCTTTTGGTGGATTTACCACTTGATGTATGGTCGATTTTAGTTTGTTGTTGGTTAAGCGAGATAGCATATCGCCCACATTGATCATAAGTTGATCCGGTTTGGCTATGGCATCTACCCATTCTCCCTCATGGTTTCTTACCTGTAGTCCCTTTCCATGGGCTCCCATAAGCAAGGTTATTAAATTAATATCCCCATGGGCCGCAGCTCTAACGGCATTTTTGGGCTCATGGGTAATTGGAGGATAGTGAATAGGTCTTAATATGGAATTTCCGTTCTTAATATACTCGTCAAAATAGGTTTCTTCCAATTCTAAATGTAAGGCCAGGGCCCTTAATACATATTGGGCTGTCTTTTCCAGCATTTTATAGGTCTCCTTACCCACTTCATTAAAATAGTCCAACTCCGCCACCTGAACATTTGAAGGGTATGCCTTTTCCAATTCGGGATCATTTTCAACATACTGTCCAAAGTGCCAAAATTCTTTTAAATCGCCCTCTTTTCTGCCTTTGGCATGCTCCTTTCCAAAAGAGGTGTACCCACGTTGCCCACCAATACCTTCAATTTCATATTTATCCTTGGTCTCCTGGGGTAGATCAAAGAATTTTTTGATTTCAGAATACAGATCACCAACTAATTTTTCAGATAAAAAGTGACCGCTAAGTGCCACAAAACCAATATTCTCAAAAGCACTGCCAATTTCTTTTATAAATTTTTTCTTTCTTGTTGGATCGCCGGATATAAAATCTTCTAGATTTACACTGGGTATTGCACTCATCGTCTTACATTTTTAGATAAACCAAAGTTAATAATATAAAGACAATCTTATTGCCATTATATGCTACTTTGTTTTTGCCTTTTGTTACATTTATGCAATATTATATAGAAAAAGCAGAAAAACATAACATGCAATACAGAGCAGATAGTGTAGATAAGGCTATGCAATTACAGCTTTATCAGCGTATGCTAAAACCCCGTTTAATAGAAGAGAAAATGTTAATTCTCTTACGCCAGGGAAAAATTAGCAAATGGTTCAGCGGAATTGGTCAGGAGGCCATATCCGTAGGGGTGACCAGTGCCTTGAGAAAAAACGAGTATGTTTTGCCCATGCACCGTAATTTGGGAGTTTTCACCACTAGGAACATTCCCTTACACCGATTGTTTGCCCAGTGGCAGGGAAAGGGGAGTGGTTTCACCAAAGGTCGGGATAGAAGTTTCCATTTCGGAAGTCAGGAATACAGGATAATTGGAATGATTTCCCATTTGGGACCACAATTGGGGGTAGCAGATGGCATTGCTCTTGCAGATGTCCTAAATAACAGAAATAGGGTAACTGCTGTTTTTACGGGTGAAGGCGGTACCAGTGAAGGAGATTTTCATGAAGCCATGAATATTGCAGCTGTATGGGATTTGCCGGTATTGTTCTGTATAGAGAATAACGGCTATGGCTTGTCCACTCCTACCTCCGAGCAATATAAATGTACAGATTTGGCTCAGAAAGGGGTTGGTTATGGGATGGAGTCGCACATAGTGGACGGGAACAATATTTTGGAAGTGTTTTCAAAAGTAGATGAACTATGTAAAAGCATTCGCAAAAACCCTAGACCGGTACTAATCGAATTCAAAACTTTTAGAGTGCGGGGGCATGAGGAGGCCAGTGGCACCAAATATGTGCCGACGGAATTGCTGGATACCTGGTCTGAAAAAGATCCATTGGTTAATTTCGAAAAATTTTTGGTGGACCAAAATATTCTTACCCCCGATCTCATAACAACTTTTAGGAATGAAATATATTCTGAAATTGATTTCAACCTAAAAAAAGCCTCTGAGGAACAGGATATAGTCTTTGATGAAAAGAGGGAACTATACGATGTTTACAAAGCGTTCGACTATACAGATCACCATGCTGGCGAGGAAAAAGAAAACATAAGAATGGTGGATGCCATTTCCCAAGGGTTGAGACAATCTATGGAAAAACATGGGCATCTAGTACTTATGGGTCAGGATATTGCCGAATATGGCGGAGTATTCAAAATAACAGATGGTTTTGTAGACCGCTTTGGCAAAGAAAGGGTACGGAACACGCCAATATGTGAATCGGCCGTTGTTTCCACCGCCATGGGATTATCTATTAACGGAATGAAGTCGGTTATGGAAATGCAATTTGCAGATTTCGCCAGTACCGGATTTAATCCAATTGTAAATTATTTGGCCAAGATCCACTATCGCTGGGGGGAACATGCAGATGTAGTGATTAGAATGCCTTGTGGAGCAGGGGTGGGAGCAGGACCATTTCATTCACAGACCAATGAGGCTTGGTTTACAAAAACACCGGGATTAAAAGTGGTTTACCCTGCTTTTCCCATAGACGCCAAGGGCCTATTGGCTACTGCCATAAATGATCCAAATCCCGTACTATTTTTTGAACACAAAGGTCTCTATAGAAGTGTATACCAAGACGTCCCCACAGATTACTTCACTACACCCTTTGGAAAAGCCGCCCTGTTACGCCATGGGACAGAGGTTACCATTGTCTCCTACGGCCTGGGAGTGCATTGGGCCCTGGACACCTTAGGGAAAAATCCCCACATAAAAGCAGACCTTTTGGATCTTAGAACATTGCAACCCTTGGATATAAAGGCTGTTTACGATTCCGTGAAAAAGACCGGAAAATTAATTATACTACAGGAAGACAGTCTATTTGGTAGTATTGCCAGCGATATTTCGGCCATGGTAATGGAGAACTGTTTTCAATATTTGGACGCTCCTGTAAAGCGAGTGGGAAGTTTGGAAACACCTATACCATTTGCCAAAAACCTAGAAGACCATTACCTCCCCAAAAACCGTTTTGAGGAAGAACTTATTAAGTTGTTATCCTATTAAAAATTATAGATAGATGATTTCAGCAGAAGAAAAGTTAAACGAACGCATTAAGGAGCTCACCTGTTTATATGAGGTAACCTCCATAATTGTAAATTGCGATTACAACCAAATAGAAGACGCCCTTAAGGGCATTCTACACTGCCTACAGAAAGCCTGGCGATATAATAAGGATGCACAGGTAAAGTTAGATGCCAGTGGCTACACCATAGTAACTTCCAATTTTCCAAAAAATCCCATTTGCCTGGAGTCGGGCATAAAAGTATTCAACAAAAAAGCAGGAATAGTACAGGTGGCATATCCCAACGACAAATACTCCGCGTCCGATTTTTTAAGGGAAGAAAAAAAATTGCTGCAGAACGTGTGCTTGGAAATAGGGAACCTTTTGGAAAGAAAACAGATTAAAGACAATGAAATAATTATCAAACGAAAGATGGAACGGGCAGACCGACTTGGGATACTGGGAGAAATTACTGCCGGAATAGCTCATGAGCTAAATACACCATTGGCCAATATTTTAGGGTTTGCTGAATTACTGAAAAGTAGGATCATGGAAGACACACAGGCCGTTCAAGATCTTGACAAGATTATAAATAGCGCCATATTCTCTAGAGAGGTGGTAAAAAAGCTTATGTTTTTTGCCTGCGAAATGCCACAACAGATGTCCCTGGTAAATATTAACCCTATAATTACGAGCGCCTTGCACCTCATGGAACCCAGTTTAAAGAAAAAGAAGATCATTCACCAACTGGATTTTAGTAATCCAGAGGTCTTTCTAAGGGTAGACACCATACAGCTTACCCAGGTAATCTTTAACCTAGTGCTCAATGCCATTTATTTTTCACCCGTAAAGGGTAGAATAACAATTTCCGTTAAGGAAGAAAAGAAACAGGTAAGTATCAGCATAACAGATCAAGGTCCCGGGGTTTCTTCAAAAATAAAAGACAGGATTTTTGAACCTTTTTTTAGCACCAAGCCTGTAGGAGAGGGCTCTGGATTGGGACTTAGTGTGGTACATGGTATTATTAAAAGCCATAAAGGGATGATAAAGTTCCGATCCAATACCCCCAAAGGAACTATATTTACTATTGATTTTCCGAAAATTTAAGGCTATGGGATTAAATAAAGAGAATGTATTGATTGTAGATGACGATATAAATATTTTGGAGCTTATCCATAGGCACCTTCAATCCTTTAATTACCATTCTTATAAGGCTGTATCCGTAAAAGAGGCTCTGGCTATACTGAAAGATTCTAAGATAGATCTATTGATTACAGACTTAAAAATGCCCGATGTAGACGGACTGCAATTAATTAAATACGTATCCGAGCATTATCCACAGTTGCCTAAATTAGTGGTTACAGGTTATCCCTCTGTAGACGATGCACTTAGCGTGATAAAATCTGGCGCCATTGACTATCTGGTAAAACCTTTTACCAAGGAGGAATTAAAGAATGCTGTCCTAAAATCATTTTCGGGTAGGATACATCACCAAATTAGCCCAAATAAGACCTTAAAAAATAAATTGGATAAACCAGAGGCCTATGGAGAATTAATAGGCAGCTCCCAAGCCCTTAAGAAGGTTACGGAAATAATAGACCGGGTTAGGGACAATAAGGCCACGGTTTTGATAAACGGGGAAAGTGGTACCGGAAAAGAATTGGTTGCCCGGGCCATACACTATATGGGAAAGTATTCGAGGGCTCCGTTCATTGCGGTTAATTGTGGTGCCATACCTGAAAATTTATTGGAAGCAGAATTATTTGGCTATACCAAAGGAGCCTTCACAGGCGCTAACGAAAACCGCAATGGTTTTTTTCAGGCAGCCAATAAAGGTACGCTTTTTTTGGATGAAATAGGCAACGCTTCCGCTGCTGTACAATCCAAGCTATTAAGGGCCCTTCAGGAAAAGGAAGTGGTAAAAGTAGGCTCTCAAAAAGTCGAGAAAATTGATATTCGAGTCATTGCCGCAACCAACAATAACCTATTGTCCCTTGTAAAGAAAAAAATATTTAGGGAGGATTTATACTACCGCTTAACGGTGGTGGATATTGAAGTACCGCCCTTGAGGGACCGGAAAGAAGATATTCCAGCACTGGTAGACAAATTTCTATTAAAATACGGTGTAGAGTACAAAGACCAACTTATTTCCATTTCTGCCAGCGCCATGGAATTATTGAAACGCTATAACTGGCCAGGAAACATAAGGGAGTTGGAAAATGTTGTTCAAAGAGCCGTCATTATGTGCGACAAAAAAATTGAAATAGATCAATTACCCAACAACCTAAAATACAAAATAGATTTTCCGGAAGACACCATGCTGCCCTTACACGAAGTGGAAAAACGGTATATCCTAAAAGTACTGGAGGCAACCGGGCACAATAAAACCAAAGCGGCCGAAATATTACAGATAGACCGCAAAACACTACGGCAAAAAATAAAATGATTTCCGCCTCATTTTCCTAGCTGGGGAATAACGCCCCAGCTGGGGAAATCCTCCCATTTAAACAATAAACTTCCAGTATAGAAAATTACCTTTAATTATCTGATTGTTAGATTGTTAAAAATAATTCTAAACTTTCTTTTGTTTTTTGGCATCCTACTTGCCATAGGTATATTTCTTAATTATATCGCTATGAGAAATTATGTTAGCCTATGCCCAAGTTGTAAGTATTATAAGTCTTGCGTGCTTACTAAAAACAAAAATCGCATATGGAGTTGTAATGAATTTCATATGGCCGATTCTGGTGCTATGCACCAAAAAAATGATTTAAATATAAAAGCCGAAGCAAGCTTAATCTAAATTGAATTATATGTTAACACAATCAAAATTGCCATTAAAACAAGGCATGCTGGAGAACGTTATGCGTCAATTTAACCATGCGGCCGATATCATTGAACTGAATAGCAACATTAGAAAAATACTGAGCATTACCAATAACGAACTACTCATCCATTTTCCAGTAAAGATGGACAATGGTGATGTTGAAGTCTTTACCGGATACCGGGTGCAACACAACAACGCATTAGGCCCTTATAAAGGCGGACTGCGTTATCATCCAACGGTAGATATAGATGCTGCAAAAGCCTTGGCTATGTGGATGACCTGGAAAACCTCTTTGGCCGGGTTACCGTATGGGGGAGCAAAAGGGGGAATTCAAATAGACCCTTCAAAATATTCCAATGCAGAATTGGAGCGGATTACTAGGCGTTTTACGTATGCCCTGGGTGACAATATTGGCCCTGAGCATGATATTCCAGCTCCAGATGTAAATACCAATGCACAAACAATGGCGTGGATCGTAGATACTTATATGTCTACAAAATCCCCGGCGGAAAGATCAAAAAACCAACATGTGGTAACTGGAAAGCCTTTGGGTTCTGGTGGATCGGAAGGAAGGGACAGAGCTACTGGGTACGGTGTTTTTCTTAACATCAAACTGTGGGCACAAAAGAAAAAAATAGCCTTAAAGAATAAGCGGTTTATAGTTCAAGGATTTGGTAACGTAGGATATTGGACTGCACATTTCCTAGAAAAGGAAGGAGCTAGATTGGTTGGGGTACAGGATGCCAATGGCAGTATAACAAACCAACAGGGTATAGAAGTGTCCAAATTGTTCCATTATATGCAACAAAACAAAGGAAGCATCGTAGACTATCCACTATCACAAGCCATAAGCAACGATTGTTTTTTTGAATTGGACTGTGATATCTGTGTACCTGCCGCCTTGGGAAATCAAATCACAGCTGGAAACGCTGGCAAAATAAAAGCCTTTCTTATCGCAGAAGGAGCTAATGGGCCAACGGACGTAGAAGGGGAGGAGATATTACTGGCAAATGGTGTTGGGATTATACCAGATATACTATGCAATTCTGGTGGAGTTATCGGCAGTTATTTTGAATGGCTCCAAAATAGAAACGGGGAACTATGGCAAATGGACGAGGTATTGGCCAAATTGGAAAAGAAAATGAAGGAGGTCTTTGAAAAAGTCTATGAAACCGCTGAGAATAGGGACGGGGACATGAGAACTGCCGCCTATATCATCGCAATAGAACGGATTGAAAAAGCCTATTTGCAACGAGGGATTTTCCCATAAATAATTGAAAAAAATAAATTTATGAAGTACGGAAATTTAGTGCTGGAAAAAAAGGAATTTGTACTGTTAAAGCAATTGGTAAATGTATCCGGGTTTTATACGGATAATACCTATAAGAATTCAATCAAAAAACTAACCGAAGAACTGAAGTCGGCCATCGTTTACAGTGAAGAAGAAATGCCAAAGGATGTTATTCGCTTTAATTCCATGGTGACCATCTCGGCAGGCAACGGTTGGTCCAAAACATTTCAGTTGGTAATTCCTTCATTGGGCGATTTTAAAAACAGTAAGATTTCTATCTTAACCCCCATGGGTGCGGCCGTAATGGGGTATGCCAAAGGAGATGATATAATTTGGGAATTTAGAAATGGGGAACAGACCCTTCAGGTTTCCAATGTAGAACAGCAGCACAACACCATTAACTCTGATATATTGTTATAAGCTATGCAGGTATTTTATGAACATGATTCAGACAACAAGCTAATTGCCAGAAAAAATGCGCTGGAGCTCAATAATTGGATACAACATTTGGTGAGTACCGGAGAAGAACTGGAACTTTTGGTCAACATAGCCAAGAAACTACCAGAGGCCCAAGACATGGTAACTAGCTTAAAGGAATTGGCACTGGACAACAAATTACAACTTGCAGTTCTCTACAGATACAAAAATTCCATGGTAAACATTCACGAGTGCGAGGATATGGAATGTGATACATATTATGTAAACAAACATGAGGAATATCGAGCCGAATACCGCTCTATCTTGCACACATTTTCTAAAATAAAAATTGATCTCTATAATATGATATTATTGTTGATTTAAAGTTGGTTTTTTAACAGTCTGTTTGTTGGTTAAAATTAGAGTTTTTTGACTGTTAATGCACAAGGGAAAGCACTGCTTTCCCTTGTTTTCTTTATAGCTTTTCCCATTGAGCCTTTTCACATTTAAATTCTCCACCCTGGAATGTCAACATAACCTCTTAGGTTAAAAATATTTGTATTGCAGCAAAACGGCGCACAAGCAATAAGGTAATTTTGACCATAAACAATTATGTCATAGTTCTGTGCCATAACATCTTAGCAAATAGGTTAAGATTATTTTGGTTTCGGCTCATACTTTTTTTAGCTATGGCACGTATATAAAAAGGAATATTAAATATGAAAAATATGTATTTAAAAAAGTTTTTGTTCTTAGTGTTGATTACCACTGGATTGGTAATATCCTGTTCGGTTTCCAAGTCGGCCAGACAGGACCGGAGTATTATTAATGGCAATTGGGTCTTAAACAATGTTTCCTACGAAGGAAGCTCGGGGAAGTTTTCTTCTGTTCTCTTCAATGATGCCGATGCCAGTTGTTTTGAAGGCAGTAGTTGGTTTTTTAGAAACAACAATAGCACAGGTAGCTATATGTTGACCGATGCTACCAATTGCAATGGCGATGAACGCTTTATCCGCTGGTCCGTTGTAGACAGGGAAGGCATGTCCAGTCAACTTCAATTTAAGTTTATCAACGAGAAATATAAGGACATCTCCGGAGGTTTGGGCTATAGATTGGATATAGAGGCTCTGACCGAACAATATATGAAACTAACTTCAAAAGTACAGGTAGAGGGAGATCCGGTGACCGTTGTATACGAATTTTCTAAAATAGAGTAAGGCAAAATTTTCATTTTAGATGGGGGAGGCCACATATAGTTTCTAAATATGGGTTTGCCAACAGTATTAGCGAGGACATGAAATAACAATTGCATTAATTAAATAATAAAAGAGATGAAAAAAATAATAGTAAGTAGTTTATCAATTTTAATGGTTTTGGTCACCTTTAGTAGTTGTCAGGCAATTAAAAACACCAACAACAAACAAAGGGGAGCTGCTACGGGCGCTGCCGGTGGTGCTGTTGTTGGGGGAGTCATAGGCAACAACGTTGGAAAAGGCAATAATACCGCTTTAGGCGCAATAATTGGTGCCGTGGTAGGGGGAGTTGCCGGGGGTTATATTGGCGACAGAATGGATCGCCAGGCAGAACGTATTGAGGAAGAAATCCCTGGGGCAGAGGTCACTAGGATTGGTGAAGGAATCAACGTTACCTTTAACGAGGATGCCGGTGTTTATTTTGACACCAATAAATCTGACGTTAAGGGAACCTCTGCGACCACACTGGATAACTTGGTGGGGATCTTAAAGGAGTATCCAGACACCAATATTTTGGTGGAGGGCCATACCGATAGCGCCGGACCAGAAGATTACAATATGAACCTCTCCAAACAACGTGCACAGTCTGTCACCAATTACCTCATTACACATGGTATTTCAGGTAGCAGATTAACAACTGCATGGTATGGCGAGAACCAGCCCAAGGCTGATAATGCTACCGCGGAAGGAAAGGCAAAAAACCGTAGAGTAGAGCTGGCCATCGTGGCCAATGAAGAACTACGGCAGGAGGCCATTCAAAAGGCGAAACAATAAAAACAACATTGTAAAGATTCTTAAAACCCGACGCAATCCGTCGGGTTTTTTGTTTATTTTCTGTACCTTTTAGTAATGGAATCATTTGATGTCATAATTGTTGGGGGCGGACTAGCGGGTTTAACTGCCGCTTTGCACCTGAGAAAGGAAAATTACAATGTGATTCTTTTTGAAAGTCGAGAATACCCTAACCATAAGGTCTGTGGCGAATATATTTCCAATGAAGTGGTCCCCTATTTGGAGTTCCTAGGGGTTTCCTTGCCCAAAACCTGTGGGTTAAATAAACTTTTGGTGAGTACTGCCAAAGGAAAAACTTTGCGTTCCAAATTACCCCTAGGTGGACTTGGTATTAGTAGATACACCTTTGATCATTTGCTATATAAAAAGGCCCTTACCTTGGATACTACTGTTTTACATGAACAGGTTACCAATATCTCCTATGATAAAGACGAATTTAAAGTATCAACAGAATCAGGAAAAATATTCAAAGGTAAAATTGTCATTGGCGCCTACGGCAAAAGAGGAAGTTTGGACAAGCAGCTGAAGCGCGACTTTATCTACAAGAAGTCGCCTTGGCTGGGTGTAAAGGCCCATTATAAAATGGATTCATTTCCGGATGATTTGGTGGCTATCCACAATTTTAAGGGAGGCTATGGCGGATTATCCAAAATAGAGAGTGGATCCGTTAATTTTTGTTATTTGGTCAATTACAACAGTTTTAAAGAGGAAGGTGATATGGTAAGTTTTGAACATAATGTAATTAGGAAAAACCCTTTCTTGAACAGTTTTTTACAGGGCGCCAAAATGTTATTTGATAGACCCCTGGCCATTGGGCAGATTTCCTTTTGTAAAAAAAAGCCCGTTGAAAACCACATACTCATGTGTGGTGATACGGCCGGGCTTATTCATCCGTTATGTGGAAATGGCATGGCCATGGCCATACACAGTGCTAAAATTGCCTCAGAAATAACACATAGTTTCTTTAAAATTGCATCCTTTGATCGACACAAATTGGAACGGGAGTACCAAAGCAGCTGGCAAGCTATGTTTAGACAAAGATTGTGGGTGGGTAGGCAATTACAACAGCTTATAACACATGAAAAGTTATCCAATTATGCCATGGGGGCCATGGCCCGTTCCCCATATATATTAAAAAAATTGATAAAGAATACCCATGGTCCAATAATCCAAGCCAATGAATTTCAAAGAACGTAGTACCGAGCCCGAAGCTATGGATAGTCCCAAAATGGACCCATTGCTATTAAAAAAAATATATGCCGATATTAATAAGGTAAACAAGGTACTTCTCGGCTTTTCCATTACCATCAAGGCTATTAAAAGAATAATGAAAAAATATCCCAGAAATAGCTACACCATTTTGGACATGGGTTGTGGGGATGGGGCTATGTTACGGGAAATAGCTCTTCACTTTAAAAACAAGGCTGTCGTTTTAAAGCTAGTGGGTATCGACATAAATTCCAAGTCTATTGAATTGGCCAAGGAAGCTTCAAAGGATTACCATAACATACAATTTAAATTGTGCAATATTTTAGATGTGGATGAAATGGGGCTACAATGTGATATTTTATTGTGCACCTTGACCCTGCATCATTTTAAATCAAGTGAAATACCCATATTTATAGATCAATTTACAAAACTTAGTAGATTGGCAACAATTATCAATGATTTACAAAGAAGTAAGGCATCCTACTACCTTTTCATTCTCTTTAGCCTTATTTTTATAAAAACGAATATTGCTAAAAAAGATGGATTAATTTCGATAAAAAGATCATTTACCAAAACGGATTTGGTTGCTTTTTCAAAATCAGTACCCAGCCATATTCATGAAATAAAATGGAAATGGGCGTTTAGATACCTATGGATAATACGTAAACAGCAGAATAAAGTAACTTATGAATAACGTCAGGATAGTAACCGCTGCCAAGGCATTGCCCAATTTCTCTAGGGAGACCAAGGATATATTACCCTTTGTTCAGAATTGGCTAAAGGACCAGGATAGTAGGTTTCAGCGTAAGGTCCTTAAAATTTTTGAGGGTGCCGCTGTAAATAAGCGTTATAGTATAATGAGCCCCGAGGCCGTATTTGGCGTTACCTCCTTTGAGGAGAAAAACAATGTTTACATCCGTGAAATTAAAAAATTGGGCAAAAAAGCCATGGAAAAGGCCCTTTTAAAAAGCGAATGGCAACCAGAAAGTTTGGACTATATCATTACAGTAAGCTGTACTGGCATCATGATCCCTTCACTGGATGCCTATTTAATAAACGATTTAAACCTGAGACAGGACATTGTACGTTTGCCCGTCACAGAAATGGGGTGTGCAGCAGGTATTTCTGGCCTAATATACGCCTCTAACTTTTTAAGATCCAACCCAGAAAAAAGAGCTGCAATCGTTGCTGTTGAGAGTCCAACCGCAACCTTTCAACTCAATGATTTTTCCATGGCCAATATGGTAAGTGCCGCGATATTTGGCGATGGCGCCTCTTGTGTTCTGCTGTCTTCTGAAAAGGAGGCCAAAGGGCCTAAAATAGTAGGGGAGGGGATGTACCATTTTTACAATGCAACCCATATGATGGGTTTTGATTTGACCAATTCTGGCCTAAAAATGATTTTGGATCCCATGGTGCCACAGACTATCGCTGAACATTTCCCCAAAATAATCCATCCCTTTTTAAAGCGTTTCAACAGTTCCATTGAAGAGGTTGATCATTTAATTTTTCATCCTGGGGGAAAGAAAATTGTTGAGACCATAGAAGGGCTGTTTGGCGAGTTGGGCAAAAATATAGATGATACGCGCGAAACATTGTGCCTTTACGGAAATATGAGCAGCGCAACCGTACTGTATGTACTGGAGCGATTTTTGGATAAACCAATTCCGAAAAGTGACCAAGGCCTAATGTTGAGTTTTGGACCTGGTTTTTCGGCACAACGGATATTGTTGGAGTGGTAATAATAGATTTAAATCCCTCTCAAGCTGCAGTTTAAAGATGTGGCATTAATTAAAACAATAATTATATTATAGGCTGATGGTAGATAGAATAATCAAAAAATTGCCATACACGGATCCTTTTCTCTTTGTTGATAACATTGAGTCGGTAACCGAGAATTCAATCGTAGGCAACTATACATTTAATAAAAACGAGTCTTTCTACCCAGGCCATTTTAAAAATAATCCTGTAACACCTGGGGCAATACTAACAGAGTGTTGTGCACAAATTGGTTTAGTATGCTTGGGAATTTATTTATTGCAGAAGGAGGGAACAAATATTCAAGAAATGCAAATCGCCCTTAGTAGTTCGGAAATGCAATTTTTATTACCGGTTTATCCCTTGGAAACTGTTACGGTTACCTCCTCTAAAATCTATTTCCGGTTTAATAAATTAAAATGTTCCGTAAAGATGCATAATAAGAAAGGGGCAGTGGTCTGTACAGGCATATTGTCCGGGATGTTAAAAGAAAAAAACAATGAATAATAGAGTTGTTGTTACCGGGCTTGGCGTATGTGCTCCAAATGGGGTGGGTTTAACCAATTTTTATAATGCTTTGTACAACGGCAATAGCGGAATACGCTTTCAGCAAGAATTGGCCGATCTGGACTTTGGTTGTCAGATAGCAGGAAAACCTTCAGTGTCCACAGCCTTAATGGAAAATTATTTCACCCCGCTACAACTTAAAGGGTTAAACTCCAGTGGTATCGTCTACGGGGTCTTGGCAGGTACCGATGCCTGGATGGATGCGGGTTTACAAAAGGCAGATAGATTAGAACCCTCTTGGGATAGCGGCATTGTATTTGGCACAGGTTTATTGGGAGTAGATAAATTAAAGGAAGCTATTCAGTTAATAGACAACCATAATTGCCGCCGATTGGGCAGCAATAGTGTTATGCAGACCATGGCCAGTGGCATAAGTGCCTATTTAGCCGGTATTTTAGGATGTGGTAACCAGGTGACCTCCAACTCCTCGGCATGTGCCACTGGTACAGAAGCGGTAATTATGGGAATGGAACGTATTAGGTGTGGAAAGGCCTATAGAATGCTGGTAGGAAGTTGTAATGATAGCGGCCCCTATATCTGGGGAGGTTTTGATGCCATGCGCATACTACCTTCTTCCTATAATGATAGCCCTCATATGGGAAGTAGGCCCATGAGCAAAAATGCCTCGGGATTTGTTCCGGGAAGCGGGGCAGGGGCCTTGGTCCTAGAATCCCTGTCCAGTGCTTTGGAAAGGGGCGCTTACATTTACGCAGAAGTTTTGGGAGGTGCGGTCAACAGTGGAGGGCAACGGGGTAGTGGCAGCATGACAGCCCCCAACCGCGAAGCCGTTCAACGTTGCATCTTGGATGCCCTATTTGACGCCAAGATAAAAAAAGAGGAAGTGGATGTTATTAACGGACATTTGACCGCCACCTCAAAAGACGTTGAAGAAATTGCGAATTGGGCCGAAACCTTGGACAGATATGGCAAAGATTTTCCGCTTATAAACTCTACAAAAGGTATAACCGGACACTGTTTGGCGGCTTCGGGTAGTATAGAATGCGTAGCCTCCCTACTACAGTTCCAACAAGAGGTGGTTTTTGGCAATATAAACTGTGATCCCCTACACCCAGAGATCACAAAATTGTGCCACCCCTCCAGAATACCCCTAAAAACAATAGCCTATAAGCCAAATGTCACGGCAAAGGCAAGTTTTGGCTTTGGTGATGTAAATGCCTGTGTTATCTTTAAATCATATAAAAAAACGGATGATGGATAAAAAAGAGCAGTTTAAAAAAGTAAAGGAAATAGTCACTGTATACCTACCGGAAGATGTGCCAAAAGAGGCTATTTCCAAAGAAAGCAATCTAATCAATGAATTGAACATAAACTCCGCCAATATGGTAGATATTGTTCTGGATGTGGAAGATGCCTTTGGAATTAGACTAGAAAACAGTGACATGGATCAAATACATACCATTGAGGATGCCTTGAACATCATTAATCAAAAAGTAGTAAACAAAAATAATTAGACACCCTCAGAAACTTCGGATTGTGGAATTAAAAGGGAGGAAACAATACCAGCTACCAAAGACATTGATATTACTGACAATGAAACCCATTCAGGAATCTCAATATGATGAGAGAACAACATTTTTAACCCTACAAAGGCCAATATAACTACTAGACTATAATTAATATACCTAAATTTTTCCAGCATTCTTGAAATAAGGAAATACATGGAACGCAGCCCCAGAATAGCTAAAATATTAGAGCTAAAAACAATAAATGGGTCGGCGGTAATGGCCAAAATAGCGGGAATACTATCCAAGGCAAATAATATATCGGTTAATTCTATAACCACCAAGGCAACAAAAAGGGGAGTAGCAGCGGTAACCCCCATACGTTTTACAAAAAAATCGTGTCCTTTTATTGCTGTGGTAATGGGATATAATTTTTTTATATTCCGAAAAACCATGGATTTTTTCGGGTCAAAAGTATCGTCGTCGGACCTGAGCATTTTAAAGGCCGTATACAGTAGGAAGACTCCAAAAACATAAATAATCCATTCAAATTTGGTTATTAGGGCAACACCGAACACAATCATTAAGGCCCTAAATACAATGGCTCCTAAAATCCCCCAAAATAACACCCTGTGTTGGTAAATGGGAGGAATCTTGAAAGCCGAAAATATTACGGCGATCACAAATACGTTGTCCACGCTCAGGGAAAGTTCTATAAGGTACCCGGTAATATATTTAAGAACAGCACCCTTGGGAGTAAGTCCTGTGGGATTGTCTATGATACCACTGGCAAACAGCCAATAAATAACCGCACTAAAACTTAAGGCAACAGTTACCCATATAGCGGTCCATATACCAGCTTCCTTGGATTTTATGACATGTTCATTTTTGTGAAAAACCCCAAGATCCAAGGCTAAAAATATAAAAATCAAACAAATAAAAGACCCCCAAACCAGCATATGATATTATTTTGAAGCCACAAATGTAAGCATCATTTTATAGGAATTAAAGGAATAAAGGACATTCTCCAAGCCTTCCAATTTGGCCATCCATTTTGCATCATATTGGTGTGAATCCCGGGTGAAAAGGGAAAAAATAGACGCAAGATTCAAAAAACACGTTGAATGGTACTCTTAACCAGCGAAATAGGTTTTAATTGGTTAAAAAAAATCTTAACTTGGAGGGAACACTATTTATAAAAGATGAAAAAGGGAATATACAGCACTGTAATGCTGTTGTTTATGTTTTTTTACCTTACACAGGCTATGGCCCAAACTAAGGTAAAGGATACCCTTGGAAAGAAACCTAATATTGAAGAATTCACCGTATTGGAAAAATATGAGCCCACTATGATTGTTTCTGCCAAGGACAGGATCCGTTTAAAAAAAGAAAGAATACGGGAGACCAAAAGAAAAAGACGAATTTTGGATAGCTTGGATATTTCTGATAGGAAAAGGAAAAAACTGCTAAAGGACCTTTACCGAAATCCGTTTTCCGAACGCCTGGCCAAAACCCTTGCGGATGTGGAATTTCAGGATAGGTAGTTTTATGGAGTGCAATAACGTAACTTAATTCAGGCTAAAAAAAATGCCCCGGCAAGCTTCAGGGCTTGTCGGGGCATTTTTTGGCGCCATTGATTAACAATGTAGCTAATGGGTTTTCATTTTACTCTTTCTTTTTTCCAATTGACGTTCCAAATCTTGGACCGATGCAGCAATGGACATTTCAAATTTACCGTTATTGGACTCCGCAAACAATCGGGGTCCAGGGGCACTAAGTCTAATATTGCAGATTAGCCCAGTATCTGGGGAAGAGGTGTTTTCTTTTTTAAAGAATACATCCGCTCGTACTATAAAATCATATTTGTCCTCTAATTTATCCAATTTTTTTGCCGCTAATTCTTCCAGTCTGGCACTGGCTTTTACATCATCATATACAAAATTGATATTCATACTTTAGGGTTTTTAGGTTAACAGATCCCAGTTGGATCAGGATTATATTCTGGAAATTAAGTTAGTCTTTATTTTTTACAAAGCAAAGGGAAATTAATGGTAAATTCTTACAATACACAATATCAGATCCTTGGGAATTAATAGGCATTGGGGATCTTTTTACCCCCTACACGGATCATCAACATTTGGATGCAGGGCCGTTATAAAGATTATAAACTTTACCTTTGCTTCAAAATATTTAAAAATGAGCAGCTTTAGTGATTTCAACCTATCAAAACAATTACACTATGCCATTGAGGATTTGGGGTTTAAGGCTCCAACTCCCATTCAGGCAGATGCTTTTTCGGTAATTATGTCGGGAAAGGACATGGTAGGCATTGCACAAACAGGTACAGGAAAGACCTTTGCCTATATGCTGCCTATATTACAACAACTGAAATTCTCCAAACAATTGAGCCCAAGAGTCCTGGTTATGGTACCAACCAGGGAATTGGTATTACAACTAGTAGACAATATTGAAGCTTATTCCAAATATTTAAGCCTTAGGGTATGTGGTATATACGGCGGAGCCAACATCAATACCCAACGACAGGCAGTTGCACAAGGTTGTGATATTTTGGTTGCCACTCCGGGTAGACTGTACGACCTTAGCTTGGATAGAACTGTGAAATTAAAGGATATCAAGAAGTTGGTAATCGATGAAGTTGATGTAATGCTGGATCTGGGATTCCGATTTCAAATAACCAATATATTTGACCTGATACCTAAAAGAAGGCAGAATATTATGTTTTCTGCAACAATGACGGAAGAGGTCTCCAGATTGATTGACGACTATTTTATTGCTCCGGAAAAAGTATCCGTTGCGGTTAGTGGAACTCCACTGGAAAATATAGAACAACAGCTGTATGCCGTTGAAAATTACTATACCAAAGTAAATCTTTTGGCTTATCTGCTAAAAGACAAAACAATCTACCGTAAAGTTTTGGTGTTTGTTTCCAATAAAAGAAGTGCCGACAGGTTGTTTGAGGCTATGGGAGAGAAGTTTGGTGCTGAGACTGCCGTTATCCATTCCAACAAAACACAGAATTACAGAATACGCTCCATTAAACAATTCGATGAAGGAAAAAATAGAATACTTATTTCTACCGACGTTATGGCCAGGGGATTGGATTTAGAGGAAATTACACATGTAGTTAATTTTGATACCCCGGTCTTTCCTGAAAATTATATGCACCGGATAGGAAGAACAGGCAGAGCAGAAAAGAAAGGTAACGCCATATTATTTTACACCAAAAAGGAAGAGGAATACAAAGAGGCCATTGAAAATCTAATGGATTACAAAATCCCCCAACAGCCCTTTCCGGATGCTGTACAGGTATCCGAGGAACTGGCTCCAGAGGAACGTCCTAAAAAAACGGAGCCCAACAATCCTATAGGAACATCCGAATTGGACGAGCGTGGCCCTGCTTTTCACGAAAAATCCGAAAAGAACAAAAAGGTTAACCAGGGCGGATCGTACAAGAGAACCATTGCCAAGAAATACAAAAAGCCTATTACCAGAGGGGATAAAAGATTTGCAAAAAAAAATAAGAAAAGAAAATAATATATTTCTAAAATATATCATTTTAGGGTTATTTATTTAATGTAATACTTTAGATGAACAACAACAAAAATCCGCTTCACGGAATCACCTTGGCCACCATTCTGGATACCTTGGTTGAAAAATACGGCTGGGAAGAATTGGGCTCCAGAATCAACATACGTTGTTTTAACCACGACCCGTCTATTAAATCCAGTTTAAAGTTTCTAAGGAGAACGCCATGGGCCCGGGAGAAAGTAGAAAAATTGTACGTGAACTCCTTAAGAAAAAAATAAATCTTTTTTCTAACAGCCATCATGCATCCTGGACTTGGAACAGCAACAATATTATATTAAAAGGCCTATTATTACCCAATCTCCCATCGCCCAGGAACCAGATTAATTAAAAGTGGTTGCCATAATTCATTTCCTAGAAATTTCACAATACCAACTTAGGGGGGATACTAAATTAAGTTGTGCGGTAGGGTGCCGAATAAAAAAAATCGAGAGATTTTTGAAAATTATTCGTTAAACACCCCACAAAGAATGTAATTTTGCAATCTTAAAAATAGAGAATATGTCGGAGACTTTGATTGCAAATGCTATTGTTGAAAGAAAAACGGATAAGGAATTATACAGCTATCAAAAGGGAGCTATTGACCAGATTTTTGAAAAATTTGAAACCGCTCCGGACGACTATCATCTATTATATCAACTACCTACCGGTGGTGGGAAAACGGTAATTTTTTCAGAAATAGTGCGGCAATACCTGAAGAACCACAACAAAAAGGTATTGATCATGACCCACCGTATTGAGCTATGCAGACAAACCTCATCCATGTTGACCAGTTTTGGAGTAACCAATAAAGTGGTGGACAGCAAGGCTAATTTGGATGATCAGGATCAATATAGCTGCTTTGTGGCTATGGTAGAAACACTGAACAACAGACTACAGGATGATAAATTGGACATCTCCGATGTAGGACTGGTCATTATAGATGAAGCCCATTATAATTCATTTACCAAACTGTTCAAGTTCTTTGAGAACTCTTTTATTTTGGGAGTTACGGCAACCCCATTGAGTTCCAATAAGGATTTGCCCATGAAGGATAATTATGATGAATTAATTGTTGGGGAGACCATTGAGTCGCTCATAGAAAATGAATTTTTGGCCAGAGCGGAATTTTATTCCTACAACATGGGACTAACCTCCCTGGAAGTGGGATCCAATGGTGATTATACCGTAAAATCTTCTGAAGACCTATACAACAACAGTCAAATGTTAAGTAAGCTTTTGGAAGCCTATGAAAGACATTCCAAGGGCAAGAAAACCTTGATCTTCAACAACGGGATCAACACTTCCCTCCACGTATATGAAACCTTTAGAGCTGCCGGGTACCCCATTGCACATCTAGACAACACCGCCACTAAAAAACAGCGTAAAACAATCCTAAAGTGGTTTAATATGACGCCAAACGCCATTTTGACCTCTGTAAGTATCTTGACCACCGGATTTGATGAACCCACTATAGACACCATTATTCTAAATAGGGCAACTAAATCCCTAACCCTGTACTACCAAATGATTGGACGGGGTTCAAGGATTTTGAACAACAAATCCACTTTTTCGGTAATAGACTTAGGAAACAATTTTCATAGGTTTGGACCGTGGGGAGCGGACCTGGACTGGCAAACTATTTTTAAATCCCCAAATTTCTATACGGACAGACTCTTAACTGATGAAGAACTTGAAAGTAACTTCAAATGGGAAATGCCCGAAGATTTAAGAGCGGAATTTGCCCAATCGGAAGAAGTGTATTTCGACATTAAACAGACTTATGTAGATTCTGTAAAGAATGGCGAATCGTCTAAGGTTGTTTTGGAAAGATCCATTGCGCAGCACGCTCGAATTTGTGTTGAAAACAGCGAAGATGTGTACGATGCCCTTGCGCTTTCCAAAATGTTAGGGCCTGATATTGATGACCGTATACAACGCTATGCAAAATGCATTAGTAAAAGCACCTTTAACTTCCTAAAGTGGTTGACCGATGACTACAAGAAAAAATTGAGCAGTCATTTACGTCAAAATTTTGACACCATTTACGAGGATATTCACGGTAGACCACCGGAAGAATAATATCAGTTTTATATTCTTTTTCAGTACACACAAGTCACATGACAATAGTCCATTACATTGTTTAAAACATTATACGGGCTTTCTGGGGCCATGCCGTTTAGAACGAGGCTTCTGAATAAAGAACTACCCCATCTTGTAATATAAAACAGGCTGTTTTTACAGTGTTTTTAGATATTCCAGAACAGCCGTTCTTTCATTCTCTGTAAACCCATCTCCAAAGGTGTGCCCGGAATTTCCATGCCCCATTAAGTTAGTATCGTAGGTGTTCTTGTCTACCTTGGTTTCTTGGGCAGTGTAGTTCCAACCTACTTTAGATTGGTCGTAATCCGTATTATCAAAGCTCCGGCTCCATCTAAGGGGCCTTCCCTTACTATTTAGCACATCGGCTATAGTAGGTACGGATCCATTGTGAAAATAAGGGGCTGTAGCCCATATACCGTCCAAAGGAGGAGCTACATAGCCTCCTTCCGCCTTTATGGACAAGCTGTTTTCACTGCTGCCAAACCAGCCTGTATTGAACCAATCCATAAAATAATCATTTACAGCAGACGAGGTAGTGTAATGATTAGAAAGCTCGGGATCTGTTCCAACCGATTCCAAGCTTACCAATAAATTGGGATAAGTGGAATTTTCACCATAGGTACCGTGACAGGTTGCACAGGTATTCTCAAATAATCGTTTTCCTTGCGCTGCCAAATCATTATCAATGGAAAATGGATAATCTGGCGCTTCCAAACTTTTGATATAAGCCAAAACATCTACCATATTCGCATCTATTTCTGCTGCTACTGAAGCATTTCCCAAGGTTAAAAGACTGGAACCAATAAATAATTTACAAAAATCCAATCTCCCAATAGCATGATAAAACATGGCATTCTTCTTTTTTAACAGCCACCAAGCCGGTACATCGGTTGGTATCACCTCATCAGGTACAGTCACCAAAGGGGTGTCTTGCCACTCCAAACTGTTTTTGTCCCTATGGGCCAACAAAACCTGGGTAATTTTATCAGCTGGATTGGAACCTCTGGTTTGGGTCATTGTTTTAGGGCCGATAGCTTCCAGGCCTTTTCTAAACTGATCATAAGCTTCCCATTCTGCACTTCCCTCACCTCCATACATGGCTCTTATTCCTGAATTTATCAAAGATAAATTAGCAGCCCTATTTACCGTAAAGTCGGCATCATGGCTTCCTAATCCAATTATAAACTCATTGTTAATAGTACTGGCATGACAGGCCATACAATTGGGTGCAACCACCCTTACACCATTGGGTGCAGTTACCGCCGTGTAATCATATGGAATATTGGCATTGTCCCCACTTCTATTTAGACGGTTGTCCGGATTTTCATTTGTTCCCAGTAAAAAAGCATCATAAGGAATGCCCGAGCTCATATATTCACCAGCAATGAGATACTCATACCCCATAGCCGCATCACCAGATCTCTGGGGATTGTTCGGCAAGGGAGTAGTTTGAATAAGGGGTTCTTCTTCCTCTGGTTCTTCTGTAGACTGCTCAGGCGGATCTTTATCCACCACAATGTCCACAAGATCCTCTCTATCGTTCTTTGAACAGGAACAGAGAAGGACGAGAAAAAGAACATAAAGAAGAATATTTTTTTCCAAAACAAAAGGCATTTATCTACGATACTTCACTATTAATTTAATAAATATGCGCGACAAATAAGGTGCCTTCCTCTCCCTATTCGATAAAGCACCTGGCAACTCGGCAAAAAGCTGAATAAATACTGACACAAACTATCAATTAAGGCAGGGAATGGTAATAAGGGGAGTATTATCATCGGTCATGCTGCGGGAATACTCCATGGATTACCGGTCCGCCTTCTTATTTAAGATTCTGGTTAGGAAGCGGGACAAAATCGGTTTCCCCGGGAACTTTAGGGAATTTCTGACCTTTCCAATCCTGGCTAGCCTTTTCTATACGCTTCTTATCGGATGAGACAAAATTCCAAAATATATGTCTTTCCTCAGCAAAAGGTTCTCCTCCAAAGATATAAACGGTTGAGCCTGCCTTTAGTTGAAATTCGCATAACCTGCTTTCCTTGGCTATCAAAATTTGCTGCGAAGCATAGGTATTTCCTTCACTAATAATACTCCCTTCCAAAATATACAACCCACTTTCCCCATATAAATGTTTTCCTATTGATACGTATTGATCGTCCTCCGTTTTTAACTCTAGCAAATAAAGTTTACTGTGGACCGGTACTTCTGATGCTTTCCCCATAGCCTCACCGGCAATAAGCGTATAAGAAACACCCATATAATCCCATTTGGGGATATTTTCCTTTCCTACGTGGGTGAAGGTAGGCTCCATATCTTCAAGCTCTTTGGGGAGTGCAACCCAGATCTGAAGTCCATGAAGGGACTTTCTCTCTCCCCTTAGGCGCTCTGGACTGCGCTCTGAATGAACAACACCTTTCCCGGCCGACATCCAATTTACACCTCCTGGCGTAATTTCCACTTCGTTGCCAAGACTATCCCGATGTACAATAACCCCTTCAAAAAGGTAAGTAAGGGTAGAAAGTCCAATATGGGGATGTGGGGGCACTTGTAGTTGTTCCTCTTTGGCCAAGGTAACTGGCCCCATATGGTCAATAAAAGCAAAGGGGCCAACCATTCTTTTTTGTCTAAAAGGCAGTAATCTACCTACCATAAAATTACCAATGTTCGCTGCTCTTTCAGGAATCACGAGGTTAAGGTTGGACATGGTGCTATGTATTAAAATAGTATCCTAAATATAACTATAATCTATCAAATTTTTACCGGGTCTTATAGGGCCATAGGGACTTCCATTATCAAAACCTTGGTGGCTGTACCAGTGGCAAAGGATATTTCATTGGTATCCCAAATCCCCATTCCGTCACGGCTATCCAAGGATTGCTCTCCTATTTTAAGACTACCTTCCAATACAAAAACATATACCCCATTGTCAGCTTTATTTAAAGTATAGGTAGCAGAGCGATCGGCATCAAAATCACCTAATGAAAACCAGGCATCCTGATGTATCCACACTCCCTGTCCGTCTTTGTTTGGGGACAAGACTTGGTAAAGAGCGTTTTTTGTAGCTATACCACTCGTAGCAATTTGATCATATCTTGGGGTAACATTTTGCTTATTTGGAAAAACCCAAATCTGTAGAAATATAACCGCTTCTTCCTTGTTCTTATTGTACTCGCTATGAAATACACCTGTTCCGGCACTCATCACCTGAATGTCGCCTTCCCTAATAACAGTAGTATTTCCCATACTGTCCTTGTGCTCCAAATCTCCTTTCAGGGGAATGGAAATAATTTCCATATTCTTATGGGGATGCTGTCCAAAACCCTGTCCTCCTGCAACCACATCATCATTTAGCACCCTTAACATTCCAAAATTCATTCTACTCGGGTCGTGGTAATTTGCAAAACTAAAACTGTGATATGACCTAAGCCAACCATGATCGGCATGTCCTCTTGTTTCCGATTTATGAAATATTGTTTTCATGATTTTTGTTTTTCCAAAATTAGTCTTCTTTACCAACTTGGACATTGATGTATGATAAGTCATCCAAACAAGGTATTTCCCTCCACTACAATCAAATGGTCCAAATTCAATAATAAAGAACAAATAGAAATGAATTATTCTGTAGGATAAGAAATACCCTTATTTCGGACAAAAAAAAGATGACTTCGTCCTTACGAATATAGAAAATTAACACAATCTAACTTACTTACAATTGAAACGGACCTTTTTCCAATAAACAATAACCTAAGAATAATTTGATATGAAAAGAACACTTATTTTGACCTTAATGCTCAGCACAGTAATAGGTCTTTCACAAAAGAAAAAGAACGGTACTATTTATTTGGAACATCCTGCAATTGAGACCGTCAATGCCATGACGACGGCATTTGTGGCCGGGGATGTAGAGAAAGTAAGCACCTATTTAGCAGATGATTTTATGTCCTACAATGGGTTTAGCACGGACAAGGACGACAAAGGGAGAAACAAAGAACAGTATCTGGAGAGCGTTAAATTCTGGAAAGACAATATCTCCTACCTTCAAATAGAGCCCACAAAAGGAGCTTATCCTGATGCCTTGGAATATAAGAAAAGTGGAATATGGGTACAGACATGGGACCATTTAAAAGGCATGCACAACAAATCCGGGGTAAAGCTTGATATGCCCTACCATACATTGTACAAACTTAATGAGGACAATAAAATAAAAACCCTCATCAATTACTATGACAATAATGTTATTTGGGAAGTACGTAGAAGTTTTAATGATCGGCAGAATGGTATAATTTATAACCATCATGATAATATTAACACCGTACGGGTAATGATGCATGCCTTTGAATTTAATGATTTGGATACCTATTATAGTTTTTTTGATGAAAATGCAGTTTTCTATAGTCTTGAACTGCCCGATGGGGAGTCCATGGATCTGGAGCAGGCTAAAGAAAGAAATAACCAAATACTGGAAACCTACAATATTGATAGTGTTGATGAGCAGGGCTATCCAGATTATTTGGAATACGATATGCAAGACGCGAAGGTGGTGCAGTCTTGGTGGAAATTTAGGATTACCAGAAAATCCGATGGCAAAAAGTTTATATTACCCGCCATGTATACCCATGATTTTAACGATGAGGGAAAAGTCATAAGAACAATCGCATATGTCAGCACCAAAATTTTGGACAGCAAATAAGTAGTTAAGAACACAGAACATGAGGCACCTATGGTGCCTTTTTTATTTGGGTTCCCGTATGAAGTATATAGAATATTGGATTACCCTTTCAGATATTTCTTGTCTACAAAAATCAATACGGCCATAAATAGCCCCTACATCTATGCCATTCCAACAAAAAAATAGGTAACTTAGTCCTAACCATAACTAATATATCATCTAAACCACTAAACCATGATCGCTTTGTTTGTTTTTTTGGGTATTGTTTCCTTACTAGTACTCTTTCTAATAAATGTTTACAATCGCTTTGCCAAATTAAGGAACTTCGTATTGGATGCCTGGAGTAATATTGATGTGGCCCTGAGAAGACGGTATGACCTTATACCTAATCTAGTAGAAACGGTCAAGGGCTACGCAGAGCATGAAAAATCTACCCTAGATTCGGTCATCCATGCCCGTAACGCTGCCATGGCGGTCCCTACAGGGGATATCAACGCACAGATTAAGGCCGAAAACCAATTACAACAAAGTCTACGTAGCATATTTGCCCTAAGTGAAGCCTATCCAGACTTAAAGGCCAATGCCAGTTTTTTAGATCTTCAGCAAAAATTAAATGAAATTGAAGAAAATCTTGAACGAGCAAGGCGCTATTATAATGGTTCTGTTAGGGAGAACAATACCTATGGGGAAAGTGTCCCAGGTGTATTGGTAGCCAGTATGTTCAAATATCGAAAATTCGATTATTTTGAAACTGATGAGGCAAGCAGGGCCAATGTAAAAGTGGATTTCTCTTAATGAAAAAGATATTTTATTTCCTACTGCCGTTCTTAATCTCTTTTGTGGGGAGAACCCAGGACTTTACGGTAAAAAATTACACTGTGGACATTACGCTGCATCAAGAGGGCTACTTTGATGTGATTGAAAAATACGACATCAATTTTGAAATACCCAAACATGGCATTTATAGAACCATTCAGACAGAATACGACTTGGTTGATTCTACAGGGGGCCATTCCACAAGAAAAATCCTTATAAAAAAAGTTGACGTTCCAAATCACAAATATGACGTCCCATTTGATTTTGTGCAAAAACTACAAGACAAAATGGATATTAAAATAGGGGATAAGGATATTACCGTAGTAGGGCCCCAGCATTATGAAATAAGTTATCGGGTACACAACGCCCTTCTTTTTGAGAATTCTCAAATCCGTTTCTATTGGAATATAAAACCTGAGGGTTGGCAGGCCGATTTTCACCAAGTAAATTTTAAAGTACGCGTCCCCGACAATGTAACACTTAACCAAGAAAATAGTTTTGTATACTCTGGGGATAGAGGAACCAATACCCTAAGCAGGGATATGCAATTATACTATACGGGCAATGAGTTTTCCGGAACAAGCAAGGCTGGGTTTATATCCCATCCAGGTCAAAGTGTAACGGTATTGATAAACCTTCCCCCAGGTACTGTACAGGAAGAAAAACCATTTTGGCCTTTTTGGGACCAGTTCGGTTGGATAATACTAATACTAATACAGTTCTTTGCATTCTTTAAGGTTTGGTGGGATTTTGGCAAGGACAAGAGGGTAATTGCCACCACTACCTATTTCCCTCCAGACAATATAGATCCGGCCATGGTAGGATTCCTGATCAATGACAGGGAGGACAATTCAGATTTAATTTCCTTATTGCCCTATTGGGGGGCCAAAGGGATTATCCGAATCCAGGAAATGCCCAAGAAGGGCCTTTTCGGATCCAAAGACACCAAAATTATTCGCTTACAATCCTTGGGCCCTGATGCCCAACCATATGAAATGGAAATATTCAAGGGCCTCTTTGGAGATAACAGCAATATAGCCGGTACAGAAGTCCTCGTCTCCAGCCTTAAAAATAGCTTTTACATAAAAATGGCAGAGGCCCGCAGCCAATTAAAAGAAGAAGCCCAACTCTATTACGAAGCGAAGTCCAAAAAAATGCAGGGTATAATGTATTTTATATTGGTAGTTTTGGCCATTGGGCTAACCTTGACAGGACTATTCTTTTGGGGACCCTTGGCGGCCGTAGCAATAGTAATTTCCTGTATTTTATTACTTTTTGTTAATAGCTACATGGTAAAAAAGAATGCCAAAGGCAATGAGCTCTTATCCGAATTAAAAGGATTCAAGAGGTTCATAAAGGTTGCCGAACAAAACAGACTAAAAATGCTCCTACAGGACGACCCCCATTATTTTGAAAATACATTGGGTTATGCCCTGGCCTTTGGGATGTTTGATAAATGGTCAAAAAAATTCAGAGACTTAAATATCCCTCCCCCAGACTGGTATACTTCTAGTTCTCAAAGCCATTTATCCATGAGCCAATTTTCTAAATCTTTCTCCAGTGCTATGAGCAGCACAAAAAATAATATGGTAAGTTCCCCGTCCAGCAGTAGCAGCTCAGGAGGAGGGTCCTCAGGGGGCGGCTTTGGAGGAGGAGGAGGAGGAAGCTGGTAACTTGTAGCCAAATCCCCAGCCTTGGTAGGGTCCATGAAATTTCATCAATGCCTTAACACGTCTCCCATAGTTTTAATACCTCATTCTGGTTTCACAGCCCTCTGACACAAGTAAGTGATTGCGGAGTTACAAATGAACTCAGATTGTAAAGTTATACCTACTTTTGTGACCTAATGCTAAAGCATTTTTTCTATGGCCCAATCCCGAAACACCATTCTGATCGTACTTGCATTTTTTGCCATATACGTTATTTGGGGTTCTACCTATCTTCTAAACAAAATAGCAGTACAGGAATTGCCTCCCTTTATGCTTGCATCCATTCGTTTTACTATTGCCGGCCTGTTAATATTTTTGATTTGTAAATTAACGGGAATACCCCTGGGAATTACTAAAAAACAACTGATCAACACGAGCATTGCCGGATTCTTATTCCTAGCTTTTGGGAATGGATTTGTAGTCTGGGCACTGCGATATGTAGATAGCGGTTTTGCCGCGCTGGAGATATCGGCCCAACCCTTGGTCATTTTATTAATGATGCGCATCCTTCAGGGAAAAAAGATACAGCCCTTGTCCTTGATTGGGGTAGCCATAGGTATATTGGGCATTTATTTATTGGTTAGTCAGCAACAGCTGTTAAACAGGGAGAATTCAGTTTTGGGAATGGTCATGATTTTCTTTTGCATGATTAGTTGGGCCTATGCCAGCTTATTTGTGGGAAAAGCAGACCTCCCCAGCAACTATTTTGTGAATACTGGATTTCAAATGTTCGCGGCAGGTATCATTTTAATGATTGGCAGCCTACTTATAGGAGAGCCCTGGACGTCACCTACAGACTGGAGCAATCCTGTTCTCTATTCTATGTTATTATTGATTATTTTTGGAAGTATTGTGGCCTTTACGGCCTTTAATTATTTACTTAAAGTGGTTTCTCCAGAAAAGGTGGCCACCTCTACCTATGTGAACCCAATTATAGCTTTGTTGTTGGGTTGGTTTTTTTTGGAAGAGGAAATTACCACCCAATCGGCCGTAGCAGCAGTAGTACTGCTAACAGGGGTCTATTTTATAAATACCCGCAAAAAAATTGTTTTGTTTACAAGGTTTTCCGGTAAGTTCGGTACCAAAGATGAACTTTAAAACTCAAAGGGAAGGGTAGTGTAGGTTTTAGGAGAATTAAAAAAATGCGGTAGACCTTCTTATCCACCGCATTTAAAAAGAAGAATGGGCCTTAAAACAAGCCTCATTAGTTTAAATAAATTCTACGTTCTGCCCACCTATTTTTTTTGATACTTCTGAAGTTTGCGAAAAAGATACTTTCCCCGCTTAACTTAAAATTAGATACTTCCGATTCTGATTTATGAATGAATGATTTCATGATGTCTATTTTTTAAAATTCATTTTCGCCCTTACCTGAAGCGCCTTTTAGTATTCCAAATATTGCTTTTCGAATGTTGAATCGTCTGCTTTACGTGATGCTTGTTAATAGTTTCCATGATGTTGATTTTTTTAATTGATGTTATTTAATTTAAATCCCCTAGACAGTTTATAAATTTTTTGCCCATTGCTTTTCCAAATGCCATTTGTTGACAATATCAATATTTGTATGAAATGGTATTTATCTGATATTTTCATCCCTGTTAATTTAATATTGTTGCTTGCAATTATAACTAGAAGACGAAAAACAGCAGTGAATGTTACGCTACTATGTATAATATAGTACTATTTTAAACAAAATTTAACATCCAAATGATTTTAGGCCCCGTAGAGGAAATGACTATTGACCTTCCTAATCTTCGAAAACAATTAGCTTAAGCAAAAAAAAGCCACTTAAACGTGGCTTTTTACAATTGAAAAGGGTTTGGGTTTTATTTTAAGGTAAAATTCAACCTGGCAAAAAGAAATCTTCCTCCAATACCAAACTGTTGTGCCCTACGTGACCAATCAAATCGTCCGGAACTTCTATTGCCGAATTCATCTTCGGCGCGATCTGGATAAATATCAAATAAATTATTTGCTCCCAAGGTCATGGTTAGTTCATCTGTTACTTTATATCCTACAGAGAGGTCAGTCACCAATTTGGTTCCAAAAACTTGTTGGTTTGCCACAATGGTAGTGGCCTCGGTGACTTCCCCAAAATATACATTTCTCAGAAATATGATGAATTTTTCAGAGGTAAGGCTATTGGAAAGATTTATTTTTGTCCTCGGCACGGCCTCTTCTAGGTAAACCCTGCTATCTTCAGGGAAATAGGTGCCTACTAAACCGGCATTCCTCAAAACATCGGACGCATTAATATCCCCTACTTTTTTTGTTTTGGACAAGGTACCTGCAAGATCCGATTTTAATCGCCAATTATCACCAAGGTTGGTGTTATGGGTCACAACAATATCCAATCCCTTGGACTCGGTATCTATGGCATTGGCAAAGAAAGAGGCAGCTGTGGCATTTGCCTGTCGTAAAAGGTTATCCAATTCCGTTCCTGTTCCAGGACCTGAGAACTGTCCTGTATAAACCACCCTGTCATTGATTTTTACAAAATAACCATCCACGGTCACCGTAATATTGGCATCCGGGATTTTAGCGGTAAGCCCCAAACTTACACTATTGGAAGTTTCTTCCTTTAGCTGTGGAATCCCCAATAATTTGGCCGCCCTGCTGTCATTGGCAAAAGTACCTACTTCTTGTGGATTTCCCTGGTTGTCAAAAATAGTAGAGGTAGAATTAAAATTGATTTGGTGCAGGGAAGGTGCCCTAAATCCAGTATTTAAAGCCGCCCGGATATTTAGGTTATCGGATGCTTTTAACCTCCCTGCCAATTTAAAATTGATGGTTCCTCCAAAATCGCTATAATTCTCATATCGCGTAGCAAAACTGGCCAAAAACGCTTCCGAGAAGTCGGCCTCCACATCAAAATAACCGGCCACACTACTGCGCCCTCTAGACAATTCATTGGCGGGAGAAAATCCGGGAAAAACCTGAGAACCTCCTGGCCTAGCTGCGCCAAAGAAATCCTGGGACGGTTGTTGTGATGCCAAAGTTATACGTTGTCCATTTGCCGTGTATTGGGCATAAGAAGCTTCCTCACCTGCAACTATATCGTAATTCTCCACTCTATATTCCGCCCCAAAGGCAATGTTTAAGCCCGACATGGTATCTGGAAAAAATTGGGTAATGTCCAAATTGGTGGTGTTTTGAAGAAATGAAAATCCACCAGCATCAAAAAAGGTTGGGGAGGCATTTTGCATAGAGGCATTAAAAGTGTTTCCTATGGTATACAGAAATGAATTCTTACCATAGGTATTGCTAAAATCTACGCTCCAATCCCCAATCATCCCCTTAACACCTAGGGAAATGGACTGATCTTTAATGTTGGAATTGATTTCCGGCAGAAAGCCATTTATATAAGCAGGGGTATATGTTCTACTTTGGTTTGGCAACCTGTAAAATCCGGCTGAATTTCCAGTTCTAGAGCTAATGCCCCCAAAAGAATACAAAGTAGTACCTACCTCATCCAAGGGCAGGGAGAAATTTAAAAATAAACGACCTCCCCGTAAGGCCGATTGCCCTACCCGCATATTATAATCACTTCTTTGTTGACCCCTGGCTGTAAGCTCCGCTTCCGTTGCATCAGCACTGAGAACGGTTCTCAATTCCTCCTTGGTAGTTGCTCCGTTTCTATCTATCCCAGCTTGATCCGCGTATTGTATAACATCGGCCACATCATCATCCAATAAATTTGCGATGTCATATCCATCTGAATTAGCTACACGTTCAACAGTATTATACAAGTTGAATACTTCACCTTCCCATTCCTTCATCCGTCCGTAATCTTCACGCACATCAAAGTCACCCGAAAAGTTAATGAATCCGCCATTATCACCCAGGGGGATACCGTAACTTGCCGATACATTGGTGGTTTCCCCATCTACACCACCTGTTTGATCGTTGGCATTCTTAGTGAAGTTGGCCCCCGTTGTCACGGTAGTTGTTAGTTCGTTTACGCTTTTATTAAGAATAATATTGATTACCCCTGCAATGGCATCCGATCCATATTGAGCGGCTGCACCGTCTCGCAACACCTCTATACGCTGTATGGCAGCGGCAGGAATGGCATTTAGATCGGTGCCCACACTTCCCCTACCAAAAGTACCGTTAACGTTGATCAAGGAGGAGGTATGTCTTCTTTTTCCATTTATGAGAACCAATACCTGGTCTGGACCCAACCCCCTTAATGAGGCAGGATCTATATGGTCCGTACCATCGGAAATGGTCTGGGTATTGGAGGTGAAAGATGGCGCTACATAATTCAAAATCTGATTAAGATTTACCTGGGGAGCCACATTATTCAACTCCTTCATATCTATGACATCTACAGGCACCGTACTCTCCGTAGCCGTTCTATTGGGATTACGGGAACCTACAATAATCACCTCGGACAATGCTACCCCAGAGGTTAAGCGAATTATCATTTGGGTACTATCCACCGGAACCTCTAAGGTTTCAAAACCAATATAGGAGACCACTAGAATATCCCCCATGGCAGCCTCAATGATAAAATTACCATCAAAATCCGTCGTGGTGCCCATAGTACTTCCCTTGATGACAATAGATGCACCGGGTAAGGCTCCTCCATCTTCATCCATAACGGTACCGGAAATCTGGGCGCTGGCAAAACCAATCACTCCAAACATTAAAATCACAGTAATAAAGTAAAACTTTTTCATATATGTGTTTTTTTAAGGTTTATATCCAATTAAATTAAGGAATTTTATTGTTGGATGTAAGAAAAGAGGGTAAAAATTAATTATAACTACCTTAAAAACAAAAATTTACAATACCAGTCACGATTAATTTAACAGCTTTAAAATAACTGTAAAAACTAGCTCATAAACTACATTTAATCAACCCTAGGACCATTAAAAACTATCCACCATTAACATGCCGCAGCGGCCATTTTGGAAATCATTAGTAAATAATTGAGGTAAAAATTAGGCGGATAATATCAAAATAATTGAAATACAAGCCCTATATTTGCTAAAGTATATAGAGTATCGCTTTGACCTGCAATGACCATTGCTGCTACTAAGCCTCCGGGTAGATAAAATGGATTCATTTTTCTTTTTCACACTCTCGTTTAGTATTCAACCGCTACTCAAGTAGGACTTTCTAATTAAAAATTTGTATAAAAATCTATGGCAAAATCGCAACAAACCTATAGTAAAAGCGAAAAGGAAAAGAAACGCTTAAAAAAACGTGAGGAAAAACAAAAGAAAAAAGAGGCTCGTAAATTAGAGGCCAAGGAAAAAGGGACGGGCATTCAATTTGCCTATGTTGATCACGACGGAAACTTAACCGATACGCCGCCAGATCCAACACAGAAAGTGGACATTGATGCCTCTACAATAGAAATAGGTATTCCTAAAAGGGACGATAGTGAGGTTGAGGAATTTGACCCAGTTAGAAACGGCAAGGTTTCGTTTTATGATTCTTCCAAAGGATTTGGATTTATTATCGATTCTGAAAATCAGGAAAAATACTTTACCCATGTTAGTGGACTTATAGACGAAATTGCTGAAAATGACAAGGTTTCCTTTGAACTTGAAAAGGGGATGAAGGGAATGAATGCTGTTCGTGTAAAAAAGATATAACTTCCTTTAACCAGCTTATTACTTTATAACTATTGAAGCACAATACCATATGCTTCTATTTGGGTATGGCCATTGGTTTAGTATATGTAATTCCTATGCTGGCATTTCCCAACTAGACAGGATACGCCAAAGATTATTTTAATATAACATGCCAACAATTGGTATATCTTGCTATTATACATAAGATATAACTACCAAACCCATATAGGTTTTACTGTTTGCAATAAATGCACTTTACAACGAGTTAATTAGCGTAGCCATTAAACCAAACATCCTGTTTGTTCTGTATCAGGAATTATATTCTTCATTTTTTATTTAAAAACTATATCTTTTACCAAAATAAACAACTATCAACTTAATTTTTTGGTACCATGATTAGACTATTAAAAAGAGGCAGGGTATTCCTTGCCTGTATTTTTTGGATTTCCCTTACACAGGCACAGAGTTTGCCAACAGCATCTCCCGAAGCAGTAGGCGTGTCTTCTGAACGCTTAAACCGACTTTCTACTACCTTATCACAATACGTACAAGACGGAAAAATGGCCGGGAGTGTTGCCCTTATTGCCAGAAGGGGCAAAATAGTATATCATGAAGCCTTTGGGGATAGTGATATGGAAGCCGATAAAAAAATGACCCCGGACGCCATGTTCAGAATAGCGTCCCAAACAAAGGCCATTGTTAGTGTGGCCGTAATGATATTACAAGAAGAAGGTAAACTTTTAATCAAAGACCCTATTGGGGATTATTTGCCCGAATGGAAGCAAACAACTGTTGCCAAAACTACAGAGGATGGAGGCTATGAGGTGGTAAAAGCCAAGAGGGCCATTACCATTAGGGACCTACTTACACATACAGCAGGTATTGGCTATGGTCATGGTCCGGCGAAAAAGGAATGGGAAAAGGCCAGTATACAAAATTGGTATTTTGCCCACCGTGATGAGCCCATAGCTGCAACCGTTTCACGTATGGCTAAATTACCCATGGATGCCCAGCCCGGAGAAAGATTTGTCTATGGTTACAACACAGATATATTAGGAGTTATTGTAGAAAAAGTATCTGGAAAGCCGTTGGATGTTTTTATCAAAGAAAGAATTTTAGACCCCTTGAATATGGTAGACACCTATTTTTATCTGCCTAAAAATAAAGCGAATAGATTGGCCACTTCCTATATGGCGCACAAAGGCAAGCCATTGGAAAGATCTCCGAACCCGGGGTTGGGAGTAGGACAGGGGCATTATGTTGAAGGACCTAGAAAAAGTTTCTCCGGAGGGGCCGGTCTGGTTTCAACTGCTATGGACTATGCTAAATTCTTACAAATGATGTTAAATGGAGGGGAACTTGCGGAAAACCGTATACTCTCACCAAAAACGGTGGAATTAATGGTTGCAGACCATGTAGACGTAAGGGGTATTCCCTATGGCAGTAGGAAAGGTTCTGGCTTTGGTCTTGGTTTTTCTATAACCAAAAACGTAGGCGAAAGGGGAGAAGCTGGTTCCGTGGGCACTTTTGAATGGGGTGGAGCCTATGGTTCAACCTATTGGGCAGATCCGGTAGAAGAATTAGTGGTGGTATACTTTAAACAGCTTATACCAACCAACGGCTTGGATGACCATGCCAAATTGAGAAGTTTGGTATATCAGGCCATAATGGAATAAAAATGTTGTTAATAGTCTAATAATTAAGGTGAATAATGTTAAGATTTTGCAAATTATAACGGTTTTATGACGATCTATTCTTCTAAGAAATCTATAACCCATAGGTTTGCACATTATATTTTTAATTAAGATTAGAGAAATAGGATTTTATGAGTAGAGCAAAGGTCAACGACACTGTAAAAGTACATTACACAGGAAAATTAAAAAACGGACAAGTCTTCGATAGCTCATTGGAAAGAGCCCCTATAGAAGTTACTCTTGGACAAGGTCAGCTTATTCCAGGTTTTGAGAAGGAATTGGTGAATATGGAAATAAATGAGAAAAAGACCATAAACATACCAAAAGAAGAAGCTTACGGAGATATTAATGAAGAGTTGTTTCACGAGATTAAGAAAGAAGAGCTACCAAACGAGATCAAGCCAGAAATTGGCATGACATTGGTTGCCAAAAATCCAGATGGAACAGAAAACCAATTACGAATTACCGATGTTAAGGAAGATAGCATCATTATAGATGCCAACCATGTTCTAGCAGGACAGGACTTGACTTTTGACTTGGAATTGGTAGACATACTATAAGGCTACATACTAGGTTGGCAAACAACCTAAGGGCCATTATTACAGCAAGACCACCTATTTAAGGTGGTCTTTTGCTTTATATACGCTCTGATTTTTAGTTTACTCCAGATTATGTGGAAAGCCCGTAGATTTCAAGAAAGAAGAAATAAGCCTAGATTTTTTTTAATATTTCTTTCATTGATGGAAAAATATTGAATGGCCTGATATTAGGTGGAAAATTGTATTGGTGTTTACCTGACAAATTATTACTACACACAACTTTTGCGCCTTATCCAAGACTATCCCTAAAAAAGTAGCGTATTGTTTTATATGAAATGCCCTTAAACTAAAAAGAGCTCTATCTTGTGGATAAAGCCCTTTTACGAGAACACTATATGAAAATGAAAAACTTATTACTTTCTTTTTTATTACACTGCTAAAGTATAGTGCTTGTACGGTTCAAAGAAATTAATGTTGGGAAATAGACATTATCTGTGGTGAAAATGACTTTTTATGATATTTGCGGAATCCTATCAAGAGCTAATTTGTAGATTATTTTAAGTTAGCTTACGGGAACCTTTTTACTAAAATCTTTCTTTTATTATATTAGGATATAAAGTTGACCGTTATCCTATGCACATGATCCCATCTAAAAAAAAGCTTAGAGCACTAGGTTTTATTATTCTAGGGAGCTGTTTTACGCTATACTTTGGTTGCCGGGAAAATAAAGTTGATGACCATTATATTTGGAAATCAATGGAGGTAACCGCTACTGCCTATAATTCCCTTCCCGCCCAAACCTCCAAAATTCACCCAAACATAACGGCTTGGGGAGATTCCTTAGCACCGGGCATGAAAGTAATTGCAGTATCCCGGGATTTAATTCCCTTGGGACTAGACCACAACACCCCTGTTAAACTGCAAGGGGACTCCACTACATATATAGTTAAGGATAAGATGAATCCTAAATGGACAAATAGAATAGACATTTATATGGGCGAGGATAAGGAAAGGGCCTTGGAATGGGGGAGGAAAAAAATTACCATCCATTTCAGGGTCAGGAAAGACTCCACTAAAATAGAATGAAATTGTATCTTTGGTATGTTAGTTTAGATGCTTTTTAAAATGAAATACCGCATTCTCTTATGTTTGCTTTTACTTGTTTTGTCCTGTTCCGTGCAACGGGAAATCATAGACAAGCCCATCATCTTTGACCAACAGCGAACAAATCTTACGCTAGAGTATTTATCGGACCATTACGGAATAGAACAGAGTGAGCCTACCATTGAGCCCAGGATGGTGGTCCTGCACTGGACAGTGATCCCCACTTTGGAAAAATCATTCGAAGCATTTTACAGTCCCACCTTACCAGAATGGAGACCGGAAATAAGCGGAGCCAGTGGTTTAAATGTCTCTTCCCAATTCTTGGTAGACCAAGATGGAAAAATTTACCGATTAATGCCGGAAAATTATATGGCCAGGCATGTAATAGGCCTTAACCACTGTGCCATAGGTATAGAAAATGTAGGAGGAACCGGGGATACAAAACTTACCCGTGCCCAATTAAGGGCCAACAAATGGTTGGTAAAATATTTAAAGAAAAAATACAACATAGACTACCTAATAGGCCACTATGAATACACCCTTTTTGAAGGCCATCCGCTTTGGTTGGAAAAAGATGAAGGCTATAGAACCCATAAAACAGATCCTGGAGAAAAATTTCTTAAGAGGGTCAAAAGAGCTAGCAAAAAACTTAATTTTGCCCCTACACCAAAAGGCTAAAAAATATTATGATGCTACAGAAGACCGTCCTATTCCTATTTGCGATCCTAACCTTGAGTTGCTTTGGGCAAGACAAGGATTTTACCAATAGCCTATATACTTCTTATGAAAAATACAGGGAGCCCTCCTTGGAAAAAAGAAGAATAAAACATAGAGATATTCAGCCCTTGATAAATAAAATATCGACTAATCCTTTGTTCCAAGTAAAAGTTGTAGGGCAATCCATTGAAGGTAGGGACCTATCCCTTATCAGTGTAGGTAAAGGGGATATCAATGTTTTTTTATGGTCACAAATGCATGGGGACGAACCCACTGCAACCCAGGCCATATTTGACATTTTTAATTTTTTAGGAAGTAACGATTTTAAAGAAGAAAAAGAAAGCATCCTAAAAAAACTTAGATTACATTTTTTACCCATGCTAAACCCAGACGGTGCGGAGGTATACCAAAGAAGGAATACTTTGGGGATAGATATCAATAGGGATGCCCTTAGCTTACAATCACCTGAGGGGAGAACCTTGAAAAGGGTAAGGGACAGTTTGGAGGCCGACTTCGGATTTAACCTTCACGACCAAAGCACTTATTACAATGCAGAAAGAACGGACAAGCCCGCTACCATATCCTATTTGGCCCCTGCCTTTAACTATGACAAGGACATTAATGAAGTACGGGCCAATGCCATGAAGGTCATAGTTTATATGAACCAAATAATACAAAAATACGCCCCAGGACAGGTAGGTAGGTACAACGACGATTTTGAGCCCCGTGCTTTTGGCGATAACATTCAAAAATGGGGGACAAGCGCCATACTCATAGAATCTGGTGGTTTTAAGGATGATCCAGAAAAACAGGAGATCAGAAAGTTGAATTATGTCTCTATTCTTTCCGCCATATACAGTATAGCCAATGGAAGCTACAAGGATATACCTATTTCCGAATATGAAAAAATTCCAGAAAACGACCGTAAATTGTTCAATTTGAAGATAAAGAACCTCAGTTACTTCTTATTGGGCAAGGAGTACACCTTGGATGTAGGTATACAGCACTTTGAAATAGACAATGCCCAGCACAACGACTTCCATTACAGAAGTAGCATTGTAGATCAGGGGGACCTATCTACCTACTACGGCTATAAAACCTTAGATGCTAAAGGTTATAGCGTAACACAGGGTAAGGTTTATCCAAAAACCTTATCATCCCTGGGAGAACTAGGACAACTTAAGCCCATGGATCTTCTTAAAGAAGGCTACGCCTATATAAGGGTAGCCAATATTCCCAAGGACCAAACCTTTGTTCAATATCCCCTGCACGTAATTGTCAAAGACTATAAATTACCTGAATTAAAAATGCGTGTAGGCATCAATCCTACCTTCTTTTTGGAACAGCAAGGCAAACTTCACTATGCCGTGATCAACGGTTTTTTAATCGATTTAAATACCGATGAGGCGGACATTAAAAATGCCTTGATAATTAAATAGGGAACCCTAATACCCAAAGCTGGGGTTAAGTTTATCCCCATGTATGAGTATCACATATAGCATTACCAATAATATACCTACGATAAGAGTAAATATGGTTAGGGTTATACCCTTTAACCAATTGGAAAGTCCGTTAATGGCACTGTAACGGAAAATGTCGTGTATTACAACCATGATATGTATTTTTAGTTCTACAAAAATTTAAACTATAGGCTGGCCAATTGATGGTATGTTGTTGAGGGCTGTTAACTATATAACAACCAAGTAGCTATAAACCCTACCTTGGTATATGGAATATGACTCAAAAACCTCATTTTAAGCCATAGTTATCTTTAACCTATTAAACCATTAACAATTTGGAAATCTATATATTTGGCTTGGTTTAAAATGGGATATTCCATTTCTTTACCAAGCCAACAGCTTAAATTGACCATAAAAACCAATAATTTATCTATTGAATTAATTATACCTTTCCATGAATAGAACAAACTTCATTTTTTCATTTCTCTTTCTTATTGCTACTCCCTTTTGCATTGGACAGCAAACAAATGAATTTAAAATACACTCACATAACGACTACTTACAAAATGCGCCATTTTGGGGGGCATACGACCATGGGGCCAACTCTATTGAAGTGGATGTGTTTCTTAAAAATGACACCCTCTTTGCTACACATGCAGAGGAGGATATCATCAGTAATCACACCATAGAGAGTCTGTATTTGGAACCTTTGCAACGGGCATTGGACCTTAGGCTGGGAAAACAACAGGAAGTTCAACTATTGGTAGATATTAAATCTGAAACCTATTCTACCCTGGACAAGATCGTTTCGGTACTGGAATCCTACCCCAAAATTATTAAGAACCCCAATCTTTCATTCGTAATATCAGGGAACAGACCAAAACCTGAACAATACCAAAACTACCCTAACCATATTTTATTCGACTATCAGAGCTTGGAAAATATTTCTGACCAAAAAGCCTGGGACAAAGTTGCCCTCATAAGTTTACCGTTTCACAAATTCTCCCAGTGGAACGGAAAAGGTAGGCTTACGGCAAGTGATCTACAAAAAGTTAAAGCTGTAATAGAGAAAGCCCACAGTTACAATAAACCGTTTCGATTTTGGGCCACTCCAGATTCCAAGACGGCTTGGAAAGCCTTCCATGACCTAGGGGTGGATTATATAAATACCGATGTGCCAGACCTTTCCTCGGCCTATTTAAACACCTTGAACAGTAGGGTTTATTACAATACGAACAATTCAGCGGTATACACGCCCAGTTATCAATACGACCAATCCAAAAAGAAGGTCAAGAATGTAATTTTACTTATTGGGGACGGTAACGGACTTACCCAAATATCTTCCTCTGTTTTGGCCAATGGAGGTAGCACCACCCTTACACAACTTAAAAGTATTGGGTTCATAAAAACACAATCTTCGGACGATTTTACTACGGATTCCGCCGCTGCGGGTACCGCCTTGGCCACTGGTGAAAAAACCTATAACCGATCTATAGGCTTGGACAATAACCAACAGCCATTGCTAAACATTACCGAGCTTTTACATCAACATCAGTACGTTAGTGGTTGTATCACTACAGATAAGGTAGTAGGGGCCACTCCCAGTGCTTTCTATGCGCATCAAAAAGACAGGGATGACATTCCGGGTATTACAAGGGATTTGTTGAAAAGTAAGCTATCCTTGTTTGTTGGAGGGGGTGCATCCAATTTCAATAAGCAGGAATTGGAAGAACATCACTTCACTATGCTAGAAGATCTGGATAAAATAGGAAGTAGCAAAAAAGATAAAATAGGGGTGTTTATTGCAGAAAATGAGGTTCCCAGCATTTTGGACGGAAGAGGCCCTGTATTGGCGAAGGCGACTAAAAACGGATTACAATACTTGGACGCTAAAAAGCAACCTTTCTTTTTAATGGTAGAAGCGGCACAAATAGATTCCTACGGCCATAAAAATGAAGTTTCCGGCATAATTTCAGAGGGGCTGGATTTTGATGAGGCAATAGCGGAGGCTATAAAATTTGCCGATAAAACTGGTAATACCCTGGTAGTAATAACCGCAGACCATGAAACATCTGGCTTTACCATTCCACAAGGGAATATGAAAACCGGAACTATAGAGGGCGACTTTACAACTTCGGACCATACTGGTACCATGGTTCCCATTTTTGCTTATGGTCCACAATCACAGGAATTCCAGGGAGTTTATGAAAACAACGAAGTATATCATAAGATACTCAGAGTGTTGCGGGTAAAATAATACAAAAAAAAGGTTGCCAAACACTATGTGCAGGGCAACCTTTTTTATTAAACCTTTAATTTCTACTGCTGACTATAAAGTTTCAGCGTCCAACAAGGCAAAAAACTTATCCAAATTTGGAATAATTACAATTTTGGTACGTCTATTTTTGGCCATATTTTCCTTACTGTCGTTCTCTACCAATGGCAGGTAACTACTTCTACCGGCAGCAATCAAATTAGCAGGGTTTACATTGTACTTGTTTTGTAATAACCTTACAATGGAAGTGGCCCTCTTAACACTAAGGTCCCAATTATCCTGGAACATTGCTGTATTGATAGTTCTAGAATCGGTATGTCCCTCTACCATAACTTCCATACTAGGCTCGGAATTAATAACCTCCGCTAATTTTTCCAAGATAGCATTGGCTTTATTGCTTACCCTATAACTACCAGAATTGAACAATAATTTATCAGAAATATTGATCATGACAACGGTCTTGTTAATATCAACCACAATATCATCCTCCTCATCAGAGATCGATTTCTTAAGGTTGTAGGATACGGCAAGATTCATGGAATCTTCCAAGGTTTCTGCTTTTGCCAATTCACTAGGGTCAATTTTTGCCAAAGTAGCCCTCATCTTTTTCTTTGTATTGTTGCTCATTACAGCAACATCACCAACCGAAGCATATTGGGAATCGTTTATATCTTTTAAGGAATTTATTTTTTGGTTGTATTCGGTTACCCTGGCTTCTATTTTGGCAACTTTGGATTCCAATTCCTCTTTCTCTACCTGCGTTTTGGTCAACCTACTTTTGGTATTGGACAAATCGCTTTCAAGAGCCACATATTTCTTTTTGGATACACATGATCCCAATATGGTCATTGCCATTAAACCAACTAACGTTACTTTTTTCATTTCTTTTTGATTAAAAAATTTACAAATAGTTTCTGTTAGGTTATACGTTGAAATGCTAAAAAAAGACGTTGAAATACAAATAAAACCTTAAAAAAAAGAGCATCAACATAAATTGATGCTCTTAAACAACTGTTTCTTAAGTAGTTTATACCTTAATTATTCACAACCACCGGTGAAGCCTTTTGCGCTGAATTTTGTTTGTACTGCTCCCTGTCTGTTACCTTCCTTTACCTGTATGGCCAAATTGCTTTCACCACTTCCATCACGTTTTGGACTACAATATTCAAAAAGATAAAAGCTATTGGCTTGTTCGGAAACCCTAAAGGAAATATCGTTGAAGGTAGTTTCCAACTCCTCTTTATTACCAGCAAAAACACTAAAGGTTTTCCCTATTTGCCCTAGAATTTCGGCATCAATTTCAGCTCCCAATCCAATACTGAAGAAGGCAATATTCTTATTGGCATCCGTTACCTTTTTAAGGGCAGTACTTTGGGAATAACGGGAAGCCTGGTCCGTACCATCGGTAAAGATTACAACTGAAGCTGCTCCAATTCTGTCATTTGTAGTGCTTTCTGCCAACAACTTCTCCGCTTTTTCCGTTGCCTTAATTACGGCACCATATAGATCGGTTGATGGGTCATTACTGATATTTTCATCAATACCCTGGATAGAATTTATTAAATCCTGTTTTACATGGGTAAGCTCATTTAATGCATGTAGTTCATCTTCCCCATCAAACCAATAGATGGCCATCTTAAAGGATTCTGTGTCCGAAGCAGGCATTACATTGTTCACAAAACTTACAGAGGCCGTCTTCAATTCCTCCAAACTGCTTTGCAATACACTATTACTAAGGTCCAATACCAAAATAGTATTGTTGTTGAAAATTTGTGAATTTGGTGAAATTCGCGCAAAGGATTCAGAGGTGGAGATGGTATTGAAACACTCGTCATTTCTTCCCTGCTCATAAATCGTAAATTGATCTGCCGTTAGGCCGGGAACCGGATTACCATCGGTATCCGAAACCTTGAAAAATATGGATACTTTCCCAGGAAGGGTAGTGTATTGGTCTTGAATGGATAAAACCAATTCGCCCTCTCCCAGATTCAAGCAATCATCCACAGGACTCCCTAGGCCCAAATCACCTCCCGGATTCACCCCGAACTCAACATCATCGTCGGCATTTCCACAAGAAACAAACAAGGCTATGCCAAAGCATATAGCCGCTATTTTGGTATACAATTTCATTTTCATAATATTTAACGTTCAACTAGCAGAACGCTCAAAATTATTTAAAATTATATTCAATAATAAATTCGGTGTTAATATTTGTTAAAGACTTTATCCACATTTTTTAGCTCCAAATAACTCAAGGAAAGTTTAAGTGGATAAGGGATCAAAACCGGGCAGTTAGTCAAAAACCACAGCAAAACCATTAAAGACCATAGCAGATTAATAAACTGTTAAATTGATGCATTCTTTCCCTAAATTTGGTACCTTGTAGGGTATTTTAAAAAATCAACTTTAAAACTATTAGCTATGCCAAAATATAACATCAACGTAAATGGAGTTTCTAAAAGTGTGGATGTGGCGGAAGACACCCCTTTATTGTGGGTCTTGCGCGATCATTTGGATTTGGTAGGGACAAAGTATGGATGCGGCATTGCCCAGTGTGGTGCCTGCACGGTACATATAGGGGGCGCTGCAGTAAGAAGCTGTTCACTTCCAATAGCATCGGTTGGCGATAAGGCCATAACCACTATCGAAGGGCTGTCCGAAGATGGCAGTCACCCTGTACAACAGGCCTGGAAAGAGGTAGATGTACCCCAATGTGGCTATTGCCAAGCAGGTCAGATCATGACGGCATCGGCATTATTGGACAAAAACCCCAGTCCCAGTTCTGACGAGATCAAAACGGCCATGCACGGTAACATTTGCCGATGTGCAGCCTATACACGAATCCACAAGGCCGTGGAAGTTGCAGCCAGTAAACTAGGGTAGAAGTTTTTCATTAAACCCTATGCACAATGTTCCTTTACCGCTTTCAAAACTAATCCTTATACTATACAGGATCTAAAACTAACAACTATGTCAACATCATCAATAACATTTAGCAGAAGATCGTTTATAAGAACTTCGTCCTTGGCCAGTGGCGGCCTGCTCATTGGTTTCAACCTATTTACGGCCTGTAAGCCCAAGGTGCAACCACCGGTGGATATTTCCAAGTTGAATTTTAATGATTTCAATGCATTTATAAAAATTGCAGATAATGGTGCAGTCACCATTTTTTCGCCAAATCCAGAAATAGGACAGGGTGTAAAAACGGCCATGCCAATGTTGATTGCCGAGGAATTGGACGTTGCTTGGAACAATGTTTATGTACAACAGGGTATCTTGGACACGGAAAATTATACCCGACAGTTGGCAGGGGGCAGCCAGTCTATACGTCTTGGCTGGGAACCCCTTAGGCAAACGGGGGCTACGGCACGCCAAATGTTGGTAAATGCCGCTGCAGCAAGATGGGGCGTAGATCCCTCCGAATGCAGCACCTCAGAAGGAGTCATCACCAATGCCAAAGGAGAGACCTTGGGATATGGAGATGTGGTTAAAGAAGCTGCTACCGTGGAAGTTCCGGAAGGTGTTACCCTCAAAGCCCCAAAAGACTTCAAGATTATAGGCACGGATGCCAAAAATGTGGATATAGACAAGATTATTACGGGCAAACCCCTATATGGTCTGGATTATAAGGCCGAAGGTATGGTATATGCCAGCGTATTACGTCCACCCGCTTTTGGCAAAATATTGGAATCCTATGATGATACCGATGCCAAGGCCATGCCAGGTGTACTGGATGTAATCAAAATAGGGGAGAAGATAAACAAGCTTACCGAGGAGGGGAAAGGCAACTGGACAGTAAATATGGGCCAAAGCGACAAAGTAGTGGTCATAGCAAAATCTACTTGGGAAGCCCTTAAGGCAAAAGAGGCCATTAAGGCCAAATGGGTAGACGGAACCCCCTTGGAAAGTACCCAAATGCAGGACAAAAAATTATTGGACTTGTTAGATGGCAAGGAGTTAAAGACCATGAGAAAAGATGGGGACATCAAAAAAGCCTTTGCCCAAGCCGATAAAATATTGGAACGCACCTATGAGTCGCCATTTCTGCCCCATAATTGTATGGAGCCCATGAATTTTTTCGCCAATATTACTGCAGATAAAATACATTTGGTAGGTCCTGTACAGACTCCGGAATTTGCTGCTACTGCCGTTGCAGATATGCTGGGCAGGGATGTGGACCAAGTACATCTGGAAATGACCCGTATGGGAGGCGGCTTTGGAAGACGCTTGTATGGGGATTTTGTATACGAGGTGGCCGAGATTGCCGATGCCATCAAAAAACCAGTAAAACTGGTCTTTTCAAGGGAAGACGACATGAATGCAGGAACCTATAGGCCTGCCATAAAGTACAGAATAAAAGCGGCGGTCAAAGACGGGGAAGTTACTGCTTATCAATTAAAGGAAGCTGCGGTAAACGGCAATATGTACGGATTGATACCCAATTTTTTCCCAGCAGGATGCATAGAAAATTATCAGGTGGATGTAGCCAATTACAAGAGTAATATTACTACCGGAGCATGGCGGGCACCCTATACCAATTTCCTGGCCTTTGCCGAACAAAGCTTTTTTGATGAATTGGCAGAAACAATGGGGGTAGATCGCATTCAATTGCGATTGGATCTATTGCAAAAAGCCAAAGGCTCTACTGATGAGCGTATGGAATATTCTCCCGAAAGAATGGAGAACGTAATAAAAACAGCAGTGGAAAAGTCCGGTTGGGGGAAACAGCCAGATGGGACATATCAGGGCTTTGCAGCATATTACTGCCATAATTCACACGTGGCCGAGGTTGCCAATGTGGAATTGGAGAATGGCCTGCCTGTGGTTAAAAAAGTAACCTGTGTGGTAGACTGCGGTATAGTGGTCAATCCATTAGGGGCCATAAACCAAATAGAAGGGGGAGTAATAGATGGTGTGGGCCATGCCATGTACGGGGAACTCACCTTTAATGAAGGAAAGCCACAGTCCGAGAATTACGATACATACCGACTGATTCGCATGCGGGAAGTGCCCAAGGTAGAAACCCATCTTATACAAAATGAACTGGCACCAACAGGCTTGGGAGAACCTACATTGCCCCCAGCGGGAGCAGCAGTGGCAAACGCCTTAAAAGCGGCCACAGGAAATAGATTTACACAACAACCGTTTACAAAATTCCCGGAACTTATGAAGGTACCGGCTAAACCCATTTTAGGATAATATGACCATATTGCTTTTTGGCATTACAAAAGATATCGTAGGAAGTAATACACTTTCCATGCCCAGTTCCAGCGAATTTGGGACCACAGGTTCCAAGACCGTTAAAGAACTTAAAGAATACTTGGGTAAAATGTACCCAGAACTTAAGAAATTATCGTCTTTGGCAGTAGCGGTAAATAATTCTTATGCCCAAGATGATACCGTTATCGATAATTTTGATGAAATTGCACTAATTCCACCAGTAAGTGGAGGATAAAAGTAGGGTATAATAGAAAAAGAGGATTAATGTTGATAGATAATCATAATAGAAAAATAAACTATTTACGCTTGGCCGTCACCGATCGCTGCAACCTGCGCTGTAACTATTGTATGCCGTCGGAAGGTATAAACTTTGCCAAAAACGACAAACTGTTTACCATAGATGAACTTTGTAGCTTAAGTGAAATAATGGTGGAGCAGGGAATAGACAAAATTCGCATTACAGGAGGAGAGCCCTTTGTAAGAAAGGACTTAATGATTCTACTGCGTAAACTTGCTCAATTAGATGGTTTAAAAGATATCTCCATTACAACCAATGCCACACTCATTGGTCCGTATATACAAGAATTAAAAAGCTTGGGCATAAAAAATATAAATGTAAGCTTGGACGCCATTGATAAGGAAACCTTTGAACGTATTACCAGGAGAAATCAGTATGATACCGTATACGGCAATTTAATTAAGTTGGTTACGGAGGGTTTCAATGTTCGCATAAATTTCATCGCCTTGGAAAATCAAAACACACAGGATATTCTACCTATTTTGGAGGTGATGAAACACTATCCCGTTTCGGTTCGTTTTCTGGAAGAAATGCCATTTAACGGAGGTAGTAAATCCTTTAATACTATCACCTGGGACTATAAGAAAATATTGAGCCATATACTTGAGCAATATCCAGAGGTTACTAAATTGGAATCTCCCAAAACCTCTACCTCTATTAATTACAAGATAAAAGGGCACCAAGGTACGTTTGGACTTATTCCTTCCTTTACCAGAACATTTTGCGGCAGTTGCAATCGTCTAAGAATATCGGCTACCGGAGATGTAATCACCTGTCTCTATGGCAAGCCCAGAATGAACCTTAGGGATGTGATGAGGGGCGAAAATAGAGAAGAGAACATTAAAAAACATATTCAGAAGGCCATAGGAAATAGGGCTAAAACTGGTTTTGAAGAACAGGAAAAATACGATGGAATATTTGAAAATTCCATGACTTCCATAGGAGGTTAACCCTGTTGCCTGCTGTTGACTACGCTAACAACAACTTACAAAAACGAAAAACATTTAATATTCATAATGAGCTTCAGTAAACTATACGGTCTTGTTCTCAGTGGAGGAAAAAGCACTAGGATGGGAACCGACAAAGGATTGATATCATACCATGGCATTCCCCAACGGGAATACTTATATGCCCTTTTGCAGCAGGTCTGCGAACAATCCTATATGAGTATACGTCCAGAGCAGGCGGCCGAATTTTCAGACGATAAAAACCTTGTCTTGGACCAAAACCTATACAAGGGGCCGTATAACGGACTATTAAGTGCACATGCCTATAATCCTGATGTGGCCTGGTTGGTTCTGGCCTGTGATTTACCGTTAATGGACCGCCAAGCCTTGGAAGAGCTGATCCTAAACAGAGATCCGAAAAAATATGCCACTGCCTTTGCTACCAAAGAAAGTGCACTTCCAGAACCCCTTTGTGCCATTTGGGAGCCTGAGGGACTACAGCAGTCTGTGGCATATATGAATTCTGGAGTGGGTAGCTGTCCCCGTAAATTTTTGATTAACGCGGACGTTAAATTGGTGTTTCCTAAAAATGAAGACGTCTTATTGAACGCCAATTTCAAGGAAGATTATGAAAAGGTGTTGCATAAGCTAACCCCAAATTAGGGGAAGAGCAAAGATTAGAAAGTACAAACGAAAATGGACAGATACCAAAGACAGACCGTTTTAAAGGAATTTGGACCGGAAGCCCAGGAAATGCTAAAGGATGCAAGCGTCCTCGTGGTAGGCGCAGGCGGACTGGGGATTCCCGTCTTGCAGTATCTCAATGCCATGGGAGTGGGCACCTTGGGTATTGTAGAACAGGATGTAGTAGAAATAACCAATCTACAGCGTCAAGTACTGTACACAGAAAATGACTTGGGCAAACCCAAATTGGATGTTGTTCTAAAGCGTTTACAAACCCAAAACTCCAATACCCGGTTCAAGGTATTTGACACCTTTCTTAGCAGACAAAATGCATTGGACATTATTTCTGAATTTGATGTGGTGGTAGATGGAACCGATAATTTCCCTACCCGCTATTTAATTAACGATAGCTGTGTTATCCTTAAAAAACCATTTGTTTCTGGTGCTATTCAGGGGTTTGAAGGTCAACTAAGTGTATTTAATTTCCAAGATGGCCCAACCTACAGATGTTTGTTTCCCAACATGCCTGGGCAAGCAGAAATTCCAAATTGCAATGAAAATGGAGTTTTGGGCGTAGTCCCGGGTATTATTGGCAACCTTCAGGCCTTGGAGGTGATAAAAGTAATAACCGGAAGAGGTGAGGCTTTATCCGGCAAACTACTGCTGTTCAACGGATTATTACAGTCTTATCAAACCATTAGTTTCAGCCGTTGTCCAGAAAATATGGCAATAACCTCTCTTCAGGAGTCCTACGGTATGGAACTATGCGATGTTTACAATACCCTTAAGCTGGAAGACCTTGAAAAACTATCAAAAGAAGGAACTACCATTCAACTCATAGATGTTCGGACGGAAGAGGAGTATACCAACTATTGCTTGCCCCATATTAAATCTAAAAACATACCTCTTGATGAATTATTGGCACGCACCCAAGAACTGGACCTCAATAGCCCCATCTATATACTTTGTCAGTCCGGAAAAAGGAGTGCTGTTGCAGTAAAGCAACTTGAGGAACTAAACCTGGGACCAACACTATACCATATTGAAGGGGGTATTAATAGATTTCTTACGCTTTCCCAATAAAAGGTTATTGTTTCCCTTTAAACCTAATAAAACCTAAATAATATGACCAAATATTACGAATTGGAACAATTGGGGCACCACAAGGATGATATTCTTTTAATGATTCATGCAGATGATGCCGGACTATCCTGCTCCCAAAATGCTGCTACTATAGAAGCCCTGAAAATGGGAATCGTAAACTCTTACAGCATCATGGTACCCTGCCCTTGGTTTTGGGACATGGCCAATTTTGCCAAAAACCACCCTCAATATGATTGCGGCATACATCTTACCCTGAGCTGTGAATGGAAATCCTATAAATTTGGCCCTGTTCTCCCTGCCTCGGAAGTACCCAGTCTGGTAGACCAATATGGTTATTTTCATGGCAGCCGTGAAACAATAAAGAAATTAGCCGATCCATCTGAGGTAAAAAAAGAGCTAAAAGCACAGATAGAACTGGCTCTGAAGGCCGGAATACAACCCACGCATTTGGATTCGCATATGTATACCCTAGGTTTAACCAACGAGCTATTAAAGGTGTATAAGGAATTGGGCGAGGAATACAAACTACCTATTTTTTTAAACAAAGAATTGTTGCAGAGCGTTGGAAATTTTACACCAATACCCCAATTGGGCACAATGGTACACCAGGTGCATATAGGGAATTTCAATGCCATGAAAAACGAAGGTCTTAGCGCAAAATATAAGGAAATTATACAAGATCTTGTCCCTGGACTACACATATTGCTAATCCATCCGGCTTTTAACAATATGGAAATGAAACAAGTGTGTTTGGACCACCCCAATTTTGGTGCCGAATGGCGACAAATGGATTTTGATTTTTTTACCGACCCCAATACGGCGACATTGCTAAAGGAAAGAAATATAAAACCCATAAGCTGGAGAGAAATTCAATTGTCTTCCCTTTAACCATTATCCTATAAATTGTAACTTGTGTTCCATGATTTCCTTTAAAGATGCGTATCAAAAAGTTTTAGATCATTGTCAGGACTATGGCGATGAACAAATTCCCTTATCACAGGCAACAGGCAGAATACTGGCCGAAGACATAGTAGCCGATAGAGACTTTCCTCCCTTTAATAGGGCTACCAAAGATGGCATAGCCATTAACTATAAAGCTATTGAAAAGGGTCAGACCACTTTTAAAATTGAAGGGGTAGTGGCTGCTGGAATGCCATCCTGCTCACTGTCCGATACAGCCAACTGTTTGGAAATAATGACCGGGGCCGTGCTACCTGAAAATGCCGATACGGTTATCATGTACGAGCATGTGATTATAGAAAATGGCTGGGCTACCCTAATCAAGCCCCCTTCCAAAGGACAGGATATCCACCCCCAGGGAAGCGATCAAAAAAAAGGGAACGTAGTTTTGCGAAAATTCTGTACCATAACCCCGGCAGAAATTGGTGTATTGGCAGCCGTAGGCAAAGCTACCCTAAAAGTAAGAGCACTTCCAAGTACTGCCATAGTCTCTACGGGTAATGAGCTGGTAGACATATCGGAAACCCCATTACCACACCAGATACGTAAATCGAACATACATACCCTATTTTCCGCCCTAGGGCAGGAAGGTATAGAACCTACACCTCTGCATTTAGCAGATGATAAGGAAAGCATCCGAAAGGTACTGCGGAAATCCTTGCAAGAACATAAGGTAATATTACTTAGTGGAGGAGTATCCAAAGGCAAATACGATTTTATTCCAGAGATACTAAATGAACTACAAGTAGAGAAAATCTTCCACGGAGTAAAGCAAAGACCGGGCAAACCATTTTGGTTCGGGGTGCAAAAGGAAACAGGGACAGTAGTTTTTTCCTTCCCTGGAAACCCAGTTTCCACCTTTGTCAACTATACTACTTATTTTAAGGATTGGTTAAAACAGTCACTGGGCATCCCACTATCTGAAATTAAAGTAGCCCTTAAGGAAGAGGTGGTTATAAAAGGGGAACTAACCTTACTGCTCAGGGCAAAACTACACCTCTTGGACGGTAAACTACAAGCTTCCCTAGTTAAGGAAAACGGCTCAGGAGACCTAAACAGTTTAGTGCCTACGGACGGATTTATAGTGGTAGCACCCAATAAAGAAGTGTATGAAATAGGGGAATATGTAGTGTTTATCCCCACTAGAAGACTGCTGTAATTATGACACATGAATTAAAACAGATCATTGAGGAATACCAATCGGCCAAAAGCAAGGGACTCAAGACGGTACTGGCCACAGTAGTAGCCTTGGACGGATCGTCCTACAGAAGGCCAGGGGTTAGAATGTTGATCAGGGAAGACGGATATATGGTAGGCGCCGTAAGTGGAGGGTGTGTGGAAAAAGAGGTGGTAAGACAGGCCCAATCCGTATTTGCGGACCAGCTGGCCAGGGTCATGACCTATGACGGCAGGTACAGATTGGGCTGCGAAGGGGTACTCTATATTCTCCTGGAGCCATTTCTTCCAGATAGCACTTTTTTACAAGCTTTTGAACTAGCACTAAAGGACCGGGACCACTTTACAATGCGTTCTTATTTTGAGAAAAAAGAAAGCCTCAATTCAACTTATGGGTCGGTTATATCACTGAAAAACAAAGAACTTCCTTTTTTCCCGGACTATACGGCCACTGGTGAGCATCTGGTTTTTGAACAACAGATGCAACCCTGTTTTAAGCTATTTATCATTGGAGCCGAACACGATGCCGTACAACTATGCGGTTTTGCCGCGAGATTGGGTTGGGAGGTAAGCGTTGTTGCCGACCCGACCGAGGAAAAAAATATCTCGGATTTTAATGGGGCCCATGAATTCTTGGGCATATTGCCGGAAGATTTTCCGACAGACAAAATAGATGAGAATACAGCCATTGTATTGATGAACCACAGCTACTCCAAAGATCTTAAATATTTACTTCAATTAAGTCGTGCTAATAGCATCTACTTAGGTTTATTGGGACCGAATACTAGGCGAGAAAAACTATTTAATGAACTCATGGAATTAAACCCAGAGGTAAGTTATGATTTTCTAGATAGTATTCATGGCCCGGCAGGGCTGGATATTGGAGGGGAAACACCCCAGGAGATTGCAGTTGCCATTGTATCGGAGATATTATCCGTTATAAGAAAAAGAGATCCTATTCCCTTAAAAGATAAGGAAACCGGTATACACGATTAATGAAGAAGAAAGACAACATCGCCATTCTTGTCATGGCAGCGGGAACTTCTTCCAGGATGAAGGGCATTAAACAATTATTACCCTGGGGAGAAAGTACCCTATTGGAAAACGCCCTAAAAAATGCCACTGCTTCCAAGGCCCAAAGGGTGCTAACGGTATTGGGAGCCTACAAAAAAGAAATACTCGATTCTATTTCACTGGGTAAACAAGACTATGTATACAACCCAAATTGGAAGTCTGGCCTGGGAAATTCTATCGCCTGTGGAACCCGTCATTTGCTGGATAGCGATAAAGAATATAAAGGGATTTTAGTGCTTTTGGCCGATCAGCCCTTGATTGATTACCACTATTTGGACTCCCTTATAACCCAATTTCTGGATTCCCGCAATAGTATTGTGGCCACAGATTATGGCAATAGAGTGGGGGTTCCGGCTATTTTTGCTGCCACCCATTTTGAGGCCCTCCTACAGCTGAGGTCCGATTTTGGAGCCAAGGAAATCATAAAAGCACACGGTAACGAGGTCTTGAAAATATCTGCAGACGGCAAAGAACTGGATATTGACACCCTAGAAGAGTACGAGCGGGTAAAAAAACGTGAACAGTAAATAATTGGCCAACAAGTCGTTGCGATCCTGTCTATCGACAGATAGGGAGCATAAGCAAAGAAGCAATCTCACTCTTAAAGAGCCTACAGCAGCATAACGAAACTCCCACCATCAACAAAAAGATTGCCACGGTACGCCCACCTAGCGGTAGCCTTCCTCCCAATGACCCATACCCCAATACGTCATTGCGATACTGCCTATCGACAGATAGGGAGCAAAAGTGAAGAAGCAATCTTACTCTTAAAGTGACTACAGTGACAAAAATACCCCCATTAACAAACAGATTGCCACGGTACGCCCACCTAGCGGTAGACTTCCTCGCAATGACCCATACCCCGATACGTTATTGCGATCCTACTCGGCGGTAGCCTTCCTCCTAACAATCCTTCCCCAGGGAGCCCAAAGGAGAATTAGAACATCATAATACAGCAAAAAAATAATGCCCTGCATATTTTTTTTACTTCATGCTTTAGCTTGTCCACTATATAGTATAAATTTAGATTTTAATATAACGATCTAATGACTTTAAAGAATTTAGCCTATCTCTGTTTTTTATTTATTAGCTTTTCCCATGAAGCGTTTTCCCAAAACATGAGTTTTGAGGAATACAATCCGGTATCTACCCTTAAAGTGCCCGGAAAGGAAGTTAAGAGCGCTAAGTTTCCTTTTATATATGTTCATGGGCATCAATATCGAATGCCCACCCAAGATCTTTCACTTCTAATTGCCGACATGGATAAACTTAATATGGGTATTATGGTCAACCTAAGTGGGGGTTCCGGTGAACGTATCACGGGAGCATTGGCCAATATCAAGAAAAACTACCCCAATAGATTTGCCGTATTTGCCAATGTAGATTTTGATGGCGTAGGTACCCCGGGGTGGACTCAAAAAGCAGTGGCACAATTGGAAGCCGATATAAAAAACGGGGCAAAAGGACTAAAGGTATTCAAGAGCTTGGGCCTTAGGAATACCGATGTATCCGGAAAGCGATTGGCGGTAGACGATCCGCGTTTAAGTGCTATTTGGGAAAAATGTGCTGAATTGGGCGTTCCCGTACTCATACACTCTGCCGATCCGAAACCCTTTTGGGACGAGGTAAATGCCAATAATGAGCGCTGGCTGGAATTAAAGACACATCCTCGTAGAAAAAGATCGGAAACCGACCCGGCATCCTGGGAACAAATTATTGGAGAGCAGCACCGAATGTTTAAAAAACACCCCAATACCAAATTTATCAATGCACATATGGGCTGGTACGCCAATGACTTGGGGACCCTAGCCAAGTTATTGGACGAGATACCCAATATGTATGTAGGTATAGGGGCAATTATTGCCGAATTAGGCAGACAACCTAGAAATGCCCATAAATTTTTTGTGCAGTATCAGGATAGGATCCTATTTGGGAAAGACAGTTGGAAACCTGAAGAATTCCCAACTTATTTTAGGGTGTTGGAATCTGATGACGAATACTTTCCGTACCACAAAAAATATCACGCCTTTTGGGCCATGTATGGCTTGGACCTCCCGGATGAAGTCCTTAAAAAAGTATACTACAAGAATGCCTTAAAACTTATTCCGGGACTGGACAGCAGCCTCTTCCCAAAAAATTAGCACAATTGTAGCCATTGGCCTATTTACTCTTCTTAGGCTTTTGAAACTTTTCCAAATGACCGTATTCTTGAAAAATACCACAAGAATTAGGTTTTTTAATAAGAGATTGCTCTTTTTTTCTTTTGGCCAAGGCTTCAATTTGCGGTGATAAAAATGACATATCTATCTTTTTTTGTGAAATAAAATTACATTTTTAATTAAAACGTTACATGCATAAAATTGTTGTTTAAATGTTAAATTTTTAATGCCCAAATGGGTTAAATATCAGGATAGCCTACTAAACCTTGACATTTTTTTAACAAATCCCAACACTTAGAATTTCTATTTTGCAAGCTTAATAAAACCTAGACTCCCTAGGCAAACAGCCCTTGTATTGCAAACCAACCAAAAAGGCTTTAAGCCATTCCTGTTCAAAAGCATAACCTGCTGCATTGCTGTCTGTTATCTAATGAGTCCCATGAAACACGAACTGACAGATCTGATACATTTGCTATCGCATTGGGTACACCAGGAACAGATTCAACACAGCCATTCCCATTATAACAATAATAAATCCCATGGCGCACTATGGCAGCATGCAGAAGATCAAGCAAGCTCCCATGGGCCTCATTTAAGTGTTGCGCCTCATCAGCACCCCCATAAAAACGGGCCCGGCCAAGATATGGAACCGGAACATGATCATAAGGTAATAGCATTCCTTAATCAGATGTTCCAAGATACAGACCCGGAACAAGAACCTTACAAAAAAGTAACAGTAGAAATGGATGTAGACAAACACCTGGCTGAAGAACCTGGAGACCTGCCCACACCAATCTACTGTATAAAAAACAACAATTTCCCTTCAAGGAACAGGGACAGTTTTAAAAGTGATTTTCCCCCTTTGACCCCTCCGCCAGATCATTTCTACAGAAGTTGAAGTTTCAATAGATTATAGGGGGCTTAAACATATCTTATTACCCCCTAAAGGTACATTGCAGGCCATTAGCACATTACTATAGCGCCATACCGCTACATAATTCTCCTACCTAAACCATTGGTTTAAGTAGTGATGGCTACTGCTTTGTCGTAATTAAATAATGGCCTAGGCCGTTGACATATAATTTTAAAGAATGATAAAAAATACCATATACATAATAAGCTTATTATTTTTCGGCTTCCTCCAGGCCCATACCATCACAGGTAAAATAGTAGGGGAAGACCTAACCCCGCTAGGTGGAGTAGGGGTTTACAATAAACAATCTGGTGATTACACCTATACAAACAATTCGGGGGTTTTCCGTCTGGCCAACGTAAGTATAAATGACCAAATACATTTCTATAGTCTTGGGTATAAAAACCAAACGATTACCCTGAACAACAACCACTTAAGCACTCCCTTGCATATAGTTTTAAAGGAAGCTGCGGTCTCCTTGGATCAGGTAGTCCTAGTTTCCCATATCAATGCTATGAGCAGCATTATAAACGTGGACATTAAATCCAATCCTGTTAAATCTGCCCAAGAAATCCTTAGAAAAGTCCCTGGGCTTATGATAGGCCAGCATGCCGGAGGAGGAAAAGCAGAACAGATTTTCTTAAGGGGCTTTGATGTAGACCATGGAACGGATGTGGCCATCAATGTAGATGGAATGCCCGTAAATATGGTCTCCCATGCCCATGGGCAAGGGTATGCCGACATGCATTTTATAATTCCTGAAACCATAGATCATATAGATTTTGGTAAGGGTCCCTACTACGTAGACGAAGGTAACTTTAACACGGCCGGATATGTGGGACTCACTACCAAAAAGATTTTGGACAAAAATTTGATGAGCATGGAAGTAGGGAAATACAATACTTTAAGGGGCTTGGGCATGTTTAAATTGTTGGAGGGCGATACCAACAATGCATATATTGCCTCCGAATACATGCTTTCTGACGGCGTTTTTGAGTCGCCACAGCAGTTTAACAGATTAAATTTAATGGCCCGTTACAATCATAAGGATGATGAGGGTAACGAGCTTAACCTAAGTGCTTCGCATTTTCAAAGCAAATGGGATGCCTCGGGACAGATACCGCAACGCGCCGTAGACAATGGCAGTATTGGAAGGTTTGGGGCTATAGATGATACCGAAGGTGGTAATACCAGTAGGTCTAACTTTCTAATAGATCACGAAAAACAATTGGACCCGCACAGCCGACTAAAGTCGAAACTTTTTGTGTCCCAGTACGATTTTGAGCTCTATTCCAATTTTACTTTTTTCTTGGAGGATCCCGTTAATGGGGATCAGATAAAGCAGAAGGAAGATAGAACCATTATAGGTGGGGAAAGCAGCTATGAGCAAACCCTGCATTGGGATCGGCATAACGCTCAATTCCAATACCATACCGGAATTGGGTTTAGGTATGATGACATTAACGAAGTAGAATTATCGCATACCCTGAACAGACAGACCACTTTGGATAGGTTGGCCTTTGGTAATATAGACGAAATGAATGTCTATACCTTCCTGAACCTGAATTATAAGGTAGATAAATGGAATATTAACCCAGGGGTTCGCCTGGATTATTTTCAGTTTGATTATGAAAACTTGCTGACCAACACTTATGACAATCAGGGGAAAAATAAGCTTATCGCCAGTCCCAAACTAAACCTCATTTATCAAGCCTCTCCGAAGGTACAGTTGTTTGCCAAAACAGGATTGGGCTTCCACTCCAATGATACCAGGGTAGTGGTGGCCAATAACGGGGAAAAGACATTGCCCAAAGCCTTTGGGACCGATATAGGAACCCTTTACAGGCCTATGGACCAGCTTGTATTTAATATGGCCTTTTGGCAGCTTCAACTACAACAAGAATTTGTGTACGTAGGGGATGCGGGCATAGTAGAGCCCAGTGGCAAAAGTAGTAGGTATGGAATAGATTTTGGAGCGCGCTACCAAATTACCGATTGGCTGTATGCCTATGGGGATATCAATTATACCTATGCCAGAAGTACGGAGGAACCCAATGGACAAGACTATATTCCCTTGGCCCCAGATCTTACTTCCTCTGGAGGAATTAGTTTTAAAGGCTTAAAAAATATTTCTGGCGGACTCAATTATCGCTATATAAAAGACCGTCCCGCAAATGAAGACAATTCCATTGTGGCAGAGGGCTATTTTGTGACCGATTTCAATCTAAATTATACCTTGAAAAATTGGAGCTTCGGGCTTATAATCGATAACCTTTTTGATACCGAATGGAACGAGACCCAATTTGCTACGAACAGTAGATTATATGATGAACCGGAAGCTGTTGAGGAAATCCATTTTACACCGGGAACACCATTCTTCGCCAGAGCTAAAGTGTCCGTTAGCTTCTAAGTAGGGAGGGTAGCGCCTTTTTTTTATTATTGCCAGGTCATAACTAATATTATGACCTGGCAATATTTTTTATATGGTCTAGTTTTCTTTACAAGATGCTTAATAGACTACAAGCGCATTACTATTTTTAACCATTGAGTGGTTTATAGAATTGATTTAGTTGGGCTTTTCTGTTAAAAGGATTCGATTAGATTAAACAGGTAGCCAATTGCCTCTTTTAAACTATCTTCTCCTTTGCTATAACACTAAGCGCCAATCTAATTGTAGAATACTCCAATTTTTCCTCAAAATGCTCATAATAGGGCTTCAGGGCATCGGGGTTCTCTAGGGCTTTCTTGGCCTTGGCTACCTTGTCAATGGTTTCTTTATCCACAAACTTATATATGTCCACATCCTTGCCATCGGCATACAGTTTTGCCAAATGGGAATAGATGGTCGTGGATTTTAGTTTTCTGGAACGGGCAATTTCCTCAATACTTTTCCCGCTCTTATACAAGGTATAGGTCTCCTCATAGGTGTGCGACTTCCTTATTTTCTTGGCCTTCTCTTCTTGAAAAGCCTTTATCTCTTGAATAAAAAGGTCTCCATATACTTCCATTTTTCGCTGTCCTACCCCATTTATGCGCATAAATTCTTCCTCACTGCTAGGACGTTCAGCTTCCATTTCCTTAAGGGTTGCATCGTTAAAGACCAGATAGGCAGGAATATTTTCATCCAAGGAAATTTGGAATCTCAGACTTCGCAAACGCTCAAACAAGGTGTTTTTTACCTTTGGCTTCTTGGTTTTTTGTTCTTTTTGCAAGGCTATTCTATCCTCTTTTTTCAATGGTTTGCTCAGCATTACCTTGGTATTGCCAAACAGCACTTCTTTGGAAAAGGAGGTGAGCTGTAGCACATTATTTTTATGAAAGGCTATTTCACAAAATCCCTGATTGATCAACTGAATGGCATAATGTTGCCAATCGTTCCAAGAAATATCCTTACCGATGCCATAGGTTTTTATTTGCTGATAATTCTTTTCCAGAACACGGGCATTGTGGGCTCCGCGCAATACATCGATCACGGTACCGGTGGCTTCCGCTTCTTTTAGTCGGGCTATGGTAGACAATATTTTTTGTGCGATAATGGTCCCGTCAAAAAACTGTGGCGGATTTTTACACACATCGCAGTTACCACAATCTTCCTGTAAAAATTCCCCAAAATAACTCAGCAATATTTTTCTCCTACAGGTTGATGCCTCGGAAAATTGCTTCATACGCTCTAGTTTGGCCAGCTGTACCTCCTCATTGGCGGCACCTGATGCAAACCGCTGCAGTTGTATTACATCCCCATAACTATGAAACAACAGTGCATGGGCAGGCAATCCGTCCCTTCCAGACCTCCCTATCTCCTGATAATAGCCCTCAATATTTTTAGGCATATTATAATGTATCACCCATCGCACATTGGACTTGTCTATACCCATTCCAAAGGCAATGGTAGCACAGACAATTTGGGTTTTATCGTAAATAAAATCTTCTTGCACCTTATTACGACTCTCAAAATCGAGTCCGGCATGATAGGCTGCTGCTTTAATACCGTTATCTTGGAACTTTTCTACCAGACTTTCGGTAGATTTCCTGCTCAGGCAATAGATAATCCCTGATTCCCTAGGCCTTCGCTCTATAAAATCCAATATTTGGGAAACCCTGTCATGGGCAGACCTCACTTCCAGGGCTATATTTTTTCTATCAAAAGAACTTAGGAACTGCTTTGCAGCCGGAATACGCAACTGAGTCATAATATCTTGCCTAGTAGCCTTGTCCGCCGTAGCCGTAAGGGCTATGACGGGAGTATTGGGCAGACTGGCCTTTAAAAATCCCAATTGCTGATAGGATGGCCTAAAATCATGTCCCCATGAAGATATACAATGGGCCTCATCCACAGCCATACAACTTATATATTCCTCCTTTAAAACAGGTGAGAGTCCCGGGAGACTTTCAGGAGCAACATATAACAACTTTAATTCCCCTTTTGCCACATTGTCCAGAATTTTCTGCTGTTCTTCGGCAGACTGACTGCTATTAAAAAAAGCGGCCGATATACCGTTGGCCTTTAATCCGTCTACTTGGTCCTTCATTAAAGCAATTAAAGGGGAAATTACCAATGTGGTACCTTTGAATAGCAGGGCCGGTAATTGAAAACAAATAGATTTCCCCCCTCCAGTAGGCATAATCACCAAACAATCCTCCTTATTTAATACCGCCAATACAATAGCCTCTTGTTGATGTCTAAAGCTATCAAAACCAAAGTATTTTTTAAGAAACGGATATAGTTGGTCAACTGTTTGGGGCATGTTATCATGAATTGTATTCCGAGGCCGAAATTAATGATTATTAACGTGCCATAACAACTTTCACCTCCTGAAAATATCCACACAACCCATTCCGGTTATTGTGGTTGTGGACAGACTAAACTATGGCTGAAAAATGTTACATTTAGTCCTTATAGTCATTTAAAAATTAAACCCTTATTAAAAATGAGCTTTTTAAAAAATACTTTTTTTCTTTTTTACGGACTGCTTTTCCTAAGTACCGTTTCCCAGGCACAAGAAACGTTTGAACCCCCACAATTGACACATCCGGACTCTTGGTCCATTATTTTGGTTCCCGACACCCAAACTTATGTAAAATTTGAAAGAAACCAGGGCATTTTAGAAACCATGACTTCTTGGATCAGTGAAAATATAGATGCCCTAAATATAAAGATGGTCCTCTGTACCGGGGACTTGGTAGAGCAAAATGAACTGCTGGTACCCGACCAAAGCAATGGTAATATGCCCAGTAGGGACCAATGGCTGGCCGTGTCGCATGCCTTTGAACGTTTAGATGGTAAGGTGCCCTACATTTTGGCAGCAGGAAACCACGATTTTGGTTATAAGAATGTTGAAAACAGGAATTCCAATTACAATACTTATTTCCCTGTCCATAAAAATCTATTGAATGCCCAAGCCTTACGGGCTGCCGGAAAGAACTTGGACGGATTGCCCTCAGTGGAGAATGCCGCCTATGAACTAATCTCTCCACAAAACAGAAAGTTCTTATTTCTTAATCTTGAATTTGCCCCTAGGAACAGTATTTTGGATTGGGCCAAGGAGGTGACTTCCCAAGAAATGTATGAGGACCATACGGTGGTGGTGCTTACCCATTCTTATTTAAACGCCCAAAATAAGCATATAGAAAAAGAGAACTATCCTATTGTAGACGGCAATTACGGCAAGGCCATTTGGGAGAAGCTGGTAGCCCCATCTAAGAACATTCAGTTGGTTTTCTCTGGTCATATAGGCGCTCCCAACAATTTTAAGGCACATACGGCCTTTAAGGTAGATAAGAATGCTGCAGGAAAAAAGGTGACCCAAATAACATTTAATGCCCAGGCAATGGGTGGAGGATGGCATGGTAATGGGGGAGACGGCTGGTTACGGATCATGGAATTCCTACCGGATGGAAAAACCGTTATCCATAGAACGTTTTCTCCCTATTTTGCGCTCTCTCCCAGTACACAGGAACTGGCCAATCAAAAAGATGCCTACAATAACTTTGAAATACAATTGGATTGATTTTTCAGGCCATGAAAATGGATAAACCACTAGGGAATAGGGGGTTTAAAGACAAAAAACGGTTATTTTTATAGGAATTTTCTGGTTAATACATGCGAATAGTCGATTTTTACCATTTACTTAACATAATTTTAGTATAAGGGACTATTTTAGCGCCTGCAAATATTATAAAACCCCATATAAATGAGAAAATTAACTTATTCAGTTTTAAGTTTAGGAACGTTTTTGTTTGTTTCCTGTAGCAATGATGCTTTAAACAATTTAAATAATGAAAGTTTATCTTCAGAACAGGTAAAATCACAAATGGAGATCAACAGCATTTCGGACGGACTGGACGAGCAGCTTTCACAATTGTTGTTAGAAGACAAATCAGGAACTGGTAATAAAACAGAAGCTGAATGTGCCAGCATCGAATTTGCGGAAGAAAGCATGACGGTTGTTTACAACCAATGTTTGGTGCATGGAAAAACCATTGATGGTACCTTGGTATTTTCTGGAAACAACGACGGTGACAACGGCAGTTTTGAGGTAAGTTTCAGCGATTTCACCTTTAATGATCACCTTATAAACGGAACCAAAACCATTGCTTTCGACTTTTCGGATGCCAACAGTCCCGTTTTTACGGTGAGCACCAATGTAAGTTTTGAAAACGAAGCAGGACAAGTAGTCGACTTTAAGGGTAGCAAGGAGATCACCTGGTTTATAGACCACATTAATGCAGAAGGAGCAGATTTTACCTGTACCGGTGCATGGGATATTACCGTTGACGCTACCACCTATGCCTTTACAACAACCAAACCCCTTGGTGGTGATTTGGGATGTCCTTTTATTAGCAGTGGTGAATTGGAATTGGAAATGAATGGATTAACTGCATCCTTGGACTTTGGCGCCGGTACCTGTGACCAAGAGGGCACCGTTACCTATCCCAATGGAGAAAGTGAAGAGATAAGCTGGTAGGCAATTTATATTATAATAAAAATCCTCGGTGAAATTTCATCGGGGATTTTTTTTGCGCTGCAAGTTTGTTTTTAGGAATCATAACTAAATCAAGTGGTTTCCACAAAGGGCAATGGAAGCCCTGTCTACCGGCGAGGCAGGCCTATCTTCCGACGAGGCAGACTGAAGGAGAAAATAACATGAGCTTTAATTAGCTCTAATACCCTCCATTTTACATATTATTCCCTTTTCCTTATACAAAACCAATAGGAGGGAAGTGGTTTACTGTTTTTATCTAGGGTCAAGGCAATCAAGTTGTTATGTTAGAAAAATCTGTTTCATAAGATCCTAAGTACCCATATTAAACGTATATGTAAAATAACAGTATACTTCCCCCATAATAGCTGCATGTTAATTTTGGTTTAAACTAATGTTAACGAGGCGATTATCCTACAAATTATTAGAAATTTGTCGTACCTTTTAAATGCAGAACAAAAAAGTACCCCCTATAAGAGCATAACTATAAAATCATTAACCCCTTAAAAGCTTGTCCTATGGAAACTACCCCAAAAATGAGTAAAAACTTACTTTACAGGCCTTCCAAAAGTGGCTGTATCCTTAAGTTGGAACGTACCAATAATGATTTATCTTATTTGGAAAAAAAAATGACCTCCTATGTATGCGAACCTAACACCTACACGCTGTTTATAAAATCTGAATCCCTACGACAAACTTTACGATCCCTAAAACATGCCAATGCGGAATTGATCAAGGCCCTAAAACGGGAAAAAGATTTAAAAATAGACCTATTTGAAAAGACAATGGACCAAATTCGTTCGTACATGGAACTTCAGAAATCGGTAGAGGAGTACAGTAGTATGTTGCGGTATTAAGAATTTCCTAAATTGTTTCCAATTAACAATGTAAACCATAGTAGGAAGGGACTGAGAAGTAATTGGAAATTAGGAAAGAAAAGCTCTGGATATTCTTATTCAGAGCTTTTTTTTAGATTTTTAACTGTCTATTGCCTTTCAATAAATGATTACAATTTCCTTTAAAAGAAAACCCTGAACCTTTTAGATCCAGGGTTTTCTTTTTAAATCCACTTCATTATACCTTAATCCACATTGGCACCTACATTTCCTTGGGCCACAAGGGTACCTAGGTTTTCTGAGCTCAAGTGAACATTAATATATCCATCAATGTCCAATAGGGCATCATAGTCCAGTGTTCCACCGGCATCCAATTGGGTTACATTGGTAACGCTAACACCTGTATCTCCTATAACATTGGATAAACTAACCAGTATATCTCCGGGAGCATCGGCTACGGCACCACTGTGAATATGTGCCGGGTGAATTGCACCGGCAGTGGTCCCCACCAGTTCCAAGGTCACAAGGGTCTCCTTATTTACGCGCTCGGAAAAGGTAGCAGTACCAAAAATTGTGGCATCGCTAACGGCAGCCAAATCGTAGGATACCTCATTTCCAGTTAGTTCGTTTTGGCCAATATCGCCTTGAGCAACCAAAACATCCAGTTCGGATATGGATTTATGAACGTTTATATAGCCATCAAATTCCAACAACTGCTCATAACTAACCTCTGCACCAGCATCATCTGCCTCAATATGTGTCCAGCTCTTGCCACTGGCACCGGCAACTGCATTCAGGGAAATAGCAATATCACCACCTTCAGCTGCGGTATTGGCATGAATATGTGCAGGATGTTCCCCGTCTGATGGAGTGCCTTCCAATTCTAGTTCCAAAAGGGAAGCCCCACTAAGACGTTGGTGAATGGTAGCCGTACCACTTATGGTTGGCACCAGCACACTGTGTAGTGCATATTCCTTGGATTCCCCTGTAAGTACATTGATTCCTATATCGCCCTGTGCTACCAAAACATCCAACTGATTGGCAGATAGATGTACGTTTATATAACCGTCCATTTCCAATAGATCCTCGTAAGTTACGTCAGTACCTGAATCATCTGCCTCAATATGCGTCCAACTTTTTCCACTGGCACCGGCAACTGCATTCAAGGATATAGCGATATCACCACCTTCCGCAGCAGAATTTAGATGGATATGGGCAGGGTGTTCCCCATCATCGGGGGTACCTTCCAGTTCTATCTCCAAGAGGGAAGCCCCACTTACACGTTTGTATATAGTGGCCGTTCCGCTAATACTGGCATCAGAAGCGCTGCTAAGCTCATATTCCCTAGAATCTGCTGTAAGTTCATTGACTCCTATATCACCTTGGGCGATAATGGTGCCGAGGTCGCTGGCAGATTGATGCACATTGATATAGGCATCCAATTCCAATAGTTGCTCATAATTTATGGCCGAACCCTCATTGGTGGCCGAGATGATTGTGGTACTTTCACCAGTAGCCCCGTCCACTGCATTAAGATCAATTAAAATATCCCCAGTTTCTGCCGCCGAATTGGCGTGTATATGTGCTGGAAAAGTTCCAGCAGCGGTACCCGATAATTTTAGGTTAACAGTAGCAGTTCCGTCCTCGTTTTCAACAACGGTAGCCGTTCCGGAAACATCCGCATCCGATTGGGATTGCAATTGGTAGGTTTTGCTTTCCCCATCAAAAACGCCTGGTGGCTGATCCGTGCTATCATCATCACTACAACTCATGACAACAATCGTTGATGCGGCCATGAATAAATACATTATCTTCTTCATATTATATAATTTAGGGTTTTAATATGATGCAAAATTACGGGGATGGCTTTGGAAGGATTGATTGAAAAACGTAAAAGATTGACACATTTACCAGTAACCCGGTTAGGGACTTACAATAAGTAGATAGGGTGTGTTGCCCTTAGAAATGGTTCCATTATCTTTGTGCTGCCAACCCAATGTTAATGAATACCAAGAGGGCTGTATTTTTTATGTTATTGAGTGCCTGTGCCTTTACGGGCATGAACGGCCTCTTGAAATACCTAAGCGGATATAGTTCCTACCAAGTGGTATTCTTCAGGGCCCTTGGCTCACTTTTTTTTACGTTTGGCTTTTTGTGGAGCAAGGGTATCCCTATGCTGGGAACACATCGTAAGCTGTTGGTTTTAAGAGGGGTAGTGGGGTCTATTTCCATGCTATTATACTTTACTGCATTGCACTATATGCCCTTGGGCTCGGCAGTGGCCCTGCGTTATATAGCGCCAATATGGGCAGCAGTCTTCGCCATTTTTATATTAAAAGAAAAGATAAAATGGGTGCAGTGGCTCTTTTTTATCCTTGCCTTTATGGGGGTAGTGGTCCTAAAGGGCGTAGATAGGAGCATCCCGACCATAGGGCTGGCCCTAATCTTGATGTCGGCCGTATTCAGTGGTCTGGTATATATTACCATCCGCAAGATCGGCAGCCGGGAACACCCCGTGGTGATCGTTAACTATTTTATGATTATTGCGCTTATGTTTGGGGGCAGCATGTCTATTTTTAATTGGAAAACCCCGGTGGGAACCGACTGGCTATTGTTGTTAAGTCTCGGCGTATTTGGATATTTTGGGCAGTTGTTTATGACCAAGGCCTTGCAATGGGGCGAAACCAACGTTATAGCGCCCTTAAAATATGTAGAGGTACTTATGGCGGTAATGGTAGGCGTAGGATTTTTTGGTGAGGCCTATTCTATATGGAGCTTTGTGGGCATGGCCATGATCATAGGGGGCTTGCTGTTAAACATATGGTATAAACAACGGTTGTTGAAGAAAACAAAGCACTAAGATAAACTAGGAGAAGAGCCACTTCCAGAAAGTCTATTTTACATAATGTAAATTATAGAACAAACTATGACGTTTTGGTGAATAGCGCATTTTTGCGCTATTTTATATAATTGTGTTATGGGGCTTTAGTACCATAACGTACAATTATGTAACATGCAATCCCTGACGGGACAATTTCTTTTGACATCTAGGTAAAAGACCTTTTACGGATAAGCTAACTTATAACTCATGCAATGTAATCCCTTACTAAGTAATTCCTTTTTATCGCATTCGTCCGGTGCACCATCTCGCCAGCCATTATAAATTTTCCCTAGACATATATAATTGATTGCCTTCCATAATTTTAATATTCCGTACCAAAGCCCAGGAATTTTTAAATATGCGAATTATGGACCACATGGCCTAACACACAATTTATGTAAATAAGACAAAATAGTGTTGTGCAACTGATTCTTATAATTTCCATATTCCGTACTAAAGCCCAGGAATTTTCAAATACGGGAATTTTGGACCACATGGCCTAACACTCAATTAATGTAAATAAGACAAAATAGTGTTGTGCAACTGATTCTTATAATTACCATATCCCGTACCAAAGCCCAGGAATTTTTAAATACCCGATTCTCCAGCAATACAAATATGCTATATCAGTCGCTGCTAAGTTTAATTAGTCTCCAGTCCATTCCAGAATAATCCTTAACGAGCCTCGACTTCATAGCACTACCGGCATGCTGTAATTGAAGCTTTACTTTAGGTAGCACTAACATTATGTAAAATACGGCTTAAATTCTGAAGATCTAGATTCTTTGGAATTTTAAGCGGATTGATGTCGTAAGTAAGTCATATAGCCATCTCGCCAGCAAAAACAATTATCCACGGTATCCATGTAATTGAATACTGACCATAGTTTCAATATTTGGACAAAAGCCCAAGAGTTTTTAATTACCTGAATTACACACCGCATATAATTATTTAAACGCGCTTACCCGAGTTCCCGGTACCGGGAAATTGGCATCCATCCTGGTAAGATTTAAGGCTTGTAACCTGTTAATGGCTCCTATGCCATTATCCGAGAAATTCACTGGATCCACCGGACTTTGATGCGCATTGTCAACAAACCCTGTACGTTGGGTAAAGGTACGTTGGCTTCCACTATTCATAATGTCGTTATTGATTTTAGGGTCATTATGTCCATCTTTAACTACAATATCCCATAATAACGCATGAACTATTTCATGGGCCAAAGTCTCCCCTATCAGGCGTCCATAGACTTCTACAGCAAAGGATTCAAGTGCGGGATCCCCTCCCACTCCTTGTGATTTCAACTGTATCATAAGCGCCTGGGTCTCTGTATCAAGTTCCGTGTCGCTTAATGCACCACCACCCATTGGTTCATCATAAGCACCTGGAAAAACATCAATCGTTCTATTTGGTACTATATTCCCTACTTCGCCTGGTGCCGGATTGGTCTGTCCAAAAGTTCTTTTACCTGCGGCCAATCTATTTTTAATTGTCGCTACCGTAATCATATTTGCCGGAATATGTGCTGGCGTTACCTCAGTAAAACTTCCCAATTGCCATATGGTTCTTACGTTTGCATCTACCAAAAGAGCATCACAAACCTCTTTGGCTTTACTAATAAGATCATTTTTTAAAGCTACTAGCGACAAATCGGCCAAGACCTGATCAAAAGCAACAGCGTCTTCTTTGATGGTCACAAATTGAGGGATGCTCAATGGTAGTTTCATACTTTGTACCACTATATCGTTTACATCCCTTACTTCCACATCAATATTACTCAATCCTGGTTTTATGCCTTGGACGGTAACACTTTCTCCGATCACAACGGACGGACCATTTTTTATGGTAAAGTCACCCGAATTGCTTGGCGGAACACTCCATCGCACCAACCCCCCGGCAGGCATACTACTCACACTAACCGAGAATTTGGTCTCCCCGGTTTTACTGCCCGAGCCTGGTGCAGCTGCAGTAGCCGGATTAAAACTTCTTGAGGCTGCATTTAGATCCGGATTTTCAATAATTCGTGGAGTAGCTTCATTATCACCTTTGGAAACCGACACCGACTCGTTGCCCAACGGGGTGGTACGAGATACGTTAATCCTCCCTTTCTCTGATTGACTAGCATCGGTAATCGCTTTTTTGATTTCTGGCGAACTGGTCAGGGGCTGTGAATTACTCGAATCCTTTTTGCCCACAACACTGTCTGCAGCATCCGTATAGGAATCCAATACTTTCTTGATTTGATTGCTCGCCTCGGTATCATTTAAAAAGCCTTCTTTATTCAACTTTTTAATCTGCTCAATTTGTTTGGCCCCATCTTCTTTTTGATTGGCCATTACAGCCAAACTTGCAAAGTCCTTGGAAATACTTGCCAAATCCGTCACACTTTTAGAGGTCGTCTGCAGGGCGCCCAAAGCATTGGCTTGGGTACCTGCCAGTCCGGTAAAGTCATTAAAGGCATCCCCTTTGCCCAGCAGTCCATAAGCCGCAGCCAAACCAGTAGGATCTGGTGCAGCGGGGGCATTTTGCATATTGATAATGCTGCTTGGAAAGTCCTTGGCCTGCAAGTCGCCCGGATCGCTACGTCTACTTGCCGTAGATACTGGCTCAATAGCCGTTGGCGAAGAACCACAAGGCTCATCGGAAAAACGCCAGTGCCTGGTTTCGTCAATCTCTTCACAGCTGTTGCACTGCCCCATGACCGATTCAGCATATACGCCCTTGGTGGGCACACTGATCCTGTATGGGTCCGGTTTGGTGGTTGGCTGATAATATTCCAATAAATTCTCAACGTTTTTGAATACTGGATCTAATCGCTCGCCGGGAATTACCTTAAGCACCAAATTATTACCAACTATGCCCATTACCCTGTTTTCTACCACACTGGCAACGCTCCTACCTCCGCTGTGCGGTGCAATATAGCCATCAAGAAGGCCAAAAAGCCGACTTGAATCGATACTTGACCAGATGATTTTATGTGACATTTCCAAATACTCATTTAGGAAAGACACAAGGGCCCTGGCAGCGTCCCTATCTTCCTTTCTTGGGTTCCGTTCTTCCCTGCTGTTCATGGGTGTGAACATTAGCGCCGCATCGGTAACCACTCCAAGTCCGCCCAAATTTAAGGTCCTTTTGTTAATGATGTCGTTTTGTATCCGATTGTTCTGTACAATGTACTCGCTCAAGTGATTGGTGCGATAATGTAAATAGGCAGAACGCAATATAATCTTAGAGGTGGGTTTGACGAAAGTATTTGCCCTGAACCGCAAGTATTTAATCTGCCTTCTGGTGATGCTGGGCATACTTCCCGTATTAATACTAACGCGCAAAGGCACCCCTTTTTTATAGTTGGTGAGTAAGGTAACATCAAAATCCAGCGCTACCTCCGTTCCATTATCCGATATGGCGTAAAAAAGCAAAGTGTCTATAAAGCCACGTACGATATCAGGGGCATATTGTTCTTCAAAAATAGCATCCTTTTCTGCCTCGGTCAAAGGCACTTCCCGCTCCAGATGAAATTTCATTTTTCCGAAAAACCATGGGAATGGAATATTTAAATCGTATTCCTCGGTCTTGGTGGTCTCATCAATTTCTTTAATAAAAGGTCGCTCCAACTCAAACGAGATGGTAAAATGTCCTGTAAATTCTTGGATCATTTCATCCGCATAGCTGCCAATGGGCAAATCGGAGTCGGCATAATTTGATTCTATACGTTCAATAGCATCAAAGCCTCGTCGCAGTTTTCTTCCATACACCGCTCTACTAAGGGTATTTTTCCAACGTAGAACTTTTTTGAAATCAAAATGACCTAATGGCATGGGTACAAAAAGACATTCTTGAACATCTACCAATTCCTGCTCTATAGCATAGTGCTTAAGAACCTCAAAATACTCAACGGTCACGGCATGGCAGTGATTGTTGTTCTTGATTACCTCTGTCTGAACATTTACGGATTCGTTTTGCCCCACAGTCTGAATCACGGTGCTACGCTGACTTCTAAGACTGGATGCCGACTGCGAAGTGTTGTCCTGAAGGCTGTTCAGGGTATTTGCCGACAGGTTGCGTGACGAATTTTGGTTTGCGGTCGACTTGGAGGAGGCTCCTGAATGTGAAATGCCACCGGCGACCCCAAAGACCACACCACTGACAAAACCTCCAACCCCTCCACCAATCCCCGCACTTGTGGATTTGGTCTTATTTGTTGAAGAGGCAGTAATGGATTCACCAAAAGATGAATTCATAATCTCGGTAATATCCCTATCCCTTGATATTTGAGCCTGCAGCTCATCTGAGGCAATTTGTTCCTCTGTTCTTGATCCCACTTCCTTCCTATCCCAATCAACAATCGCTATCTGCTTTTCTTGACAGGGAGCCAAAGGAAGGCTATACAATAAATCTCCCAGTGAGTAACCCGCAGCCTTCCATTTTTGTTTAAGATGTAGGATGTGGCCATGGGCTATGGTTGTATTCTCATAAATGGTTGGTGTCTCATCCCAATCTATACTATTTTCAACGGTCAAATCTACCCTACCTGGATGATTCTGTATATAGGCCCGCTCAAGCTCTTCAACCCTTCTAATGGCACTATAAATTTGTCTTCTTAATGTGGTAAGGGTGCTTTTTATTTCATCGTAATTTTCAAAAAAATAGTCGTCGTCAAGTTCAGTGGCAAACCTTAGGTGGGAGGTGTAAAACGTATAAAACTCATCCAATAAATCAAGGAAGGTAGAAATACTGTGTAAAAAAATGGTATAGTACGCACGTATTTCCAAGATCTCTGCCAAGGTAAATATTGACTTGTTTTTTAAGGTTTCCTTAAGTTCGTTGAACTTTTGGATAAGACATAAAATGCCCATTGTATCTGGCTTGTTCACCGGCGTACAAGGTTCAAAGTTAAGATTTGATCCTTCTTCTGCCTTCGCAAGTTCAACGATTATTCGACGTAAATAACCCAACATACTTTCCTTAAGTCGCCCTGTCAAATTAGCACTATCGATACCCTGAATAAGGGTTTCGATTTTTTTCATGGTTGTTGAAAGTATTTTTTTATTTACAGTATCACTCTCAACAAGTTTGTCGAGCTCAAGAAGGGCAGTGTTGTACAACTTTTTTAGATTGGCCGCTAATTCCATTTGCGATTTTATTCCCTCAACATGACCTAATATCGCCCTAAGTTCTTCCCTATCAAGACTGCCTTTTGCAGTCAATTCTTCACAATAGCTCTTCGCTGCTTGCACCCCTGTTTTACCACAATACGCCGCAGCCAATTTTTTATGCAGGGCAAGTAATTTTTTCTTTTTCTTTAGCTGTTCCGAAGCCAGTTTGATAATATCAAAAGGTCTTAGCTTGTCATTAACCGCAATAAGATCATTGGTCTTTATTGCAAATTTTGATTTAAACCCAGTATCAATTTTTAGCATGTAATTGGGAAATGCGGATACTTTTTCCATGCTGTTCCCCTCAGCAAAACTAATATCGGACTCCTCGCGTTTTTCCTCCGCAGTATCCTCTTCAATGGTATACGACACCATTGAAAGTGAGGTAAATGAATTGTTAAGCCGGCCTATGACCTTAAAGGCTTGATCAGAGATATCCAACAACTCATTTTTGATGTTTCTCGATTGCTTTGAATTTATGGTAAGCCCACGAATTTCAGGTTCGGTGGTACGTACCGTATGAAAGAAACTGAATTCTTCAAGAGTTCTATTGGGAATGGTAAAATCTACACATTTGCCACCAATATCCTGTGAGAACGCATTCGAGTTTACTAAATCATCTCCATCAGGAAGCACCGGGACTTCCTCTCCACAACCACAGCCATCTTCATCTGATAAATTGGAAAGGTCAGCAACAAGTATAATATTTTTGGGCAACTTATTGTTATCAAGAGGAATACTAATAGGCTGGCCCTCATTACCTGCGATTACACCAAAAGCCTGCTGAACACTTTTGTTAATTACTTGTCCGTAAAAATAGCCTCTGGCATCAGTAGTTGCAGTAAAGATGGCTTCAAACTTGGCCACATCAAATACTGCGGCAGCTTCATTACTGACCATAACCAATATTTGTAAGCCCGAAGTTTTGGAATCACCGGAAATATCAATGACACGACCACTCAATTTTTTAGAAGCTTGTTCGGCAGGGGATGATTGATTAAAAGTGACTTCTTTTGGGTTTACCTTGATATCCAAGGTTTGGCTATCATCATCTGCTCCAATAGGTATTTCTGCAGTTTTTAAGGCTCCATGGGTATAGCCCTGCCTGCCTAAAAGTTCCCCATCCGGGGCATAAACCTCTACGGTTACTAGATCGTTTGCCAACAATTCTTTCTTGGGCACAAATAATCTGAAACGTCCATCGGGTTCTACATCTGCACGATCTTTACTGAAAATGGCATGACCGGAAATCTGTTGGGTATAGCTCACTTTTAAAAAGTGGCCTGTGTACTGATTGGTGATGGCGGAGCCATCTAATGGGACAAGTTTACCATTGGCACTTACTCTTTCCATGTTGTTGTAGATTAACTTTTGTATATTTTACGAAATCTTCACTTGGAGGGAACTGCCTAAGGGCTTATTATGTGATGAGGTGCAATTGATCTCAATTACCCCTATTAAAATCACTTTTAATATACTTTTTAAAACAATTAAATGTAAGATAATTTGTACAATTGGTAGGGAAATTTGTGTCAGCTACAAAAATAATGTGTTGATTCATTTGTAAGTTTTGCGATAGCAAAATAGTGCAACTGGCAATAAGGTATATCCATATGGAATAATTGGCTTCTAGTTGATGTAACTACTCCACACCTATTCCCCTACCCCTTCGGGAAGCGAAAAAGTGTTTACTCATTAGATTATATTGTTTTAAAGGTATTCACAAACCTCGTACTTCGATTCCATACCTTTTGAAAAGTAAATTTTTAGAAGACGACATCATTCCTCAATTTACCCCGCCATGGAGGCCAGGCGGGTGCTAGAGGGGAACATTATAGTACATTTGGTATTATTGGTTTAGCCAGTGTTAGTTCAACTTTCAATGCTTGTGTGTCTTACTGACTTCTCAAAATTGAGTTTCACTAATAATACAATCTAAAATCGAGCAATTTGCAGACATTGTAATGTCTTTGGTGCAACTCTTCTACCACATCAAACATATTGTCATCTTCCTTAAATAGGTTGAAGAATGCCTTATCAAGATTTGCGCTACTTATTCCCTTAAATGCATTGCCATAGCCAGAAACAGCTTTTGCTCCGGTGATATCCAAAAAATATTGTGCTTCCTCTTCGTCTAGATCGAGGATTTTTGCATTGGAAAAATGTAGAATCTTTCCTTTTAACCTTCCTTCAAAAATTTCTGCAATTTCCTGTAAACTGTAGTAGTAGTCGTTTAAACATATACTATTTGCTTCACCTGTCATGACCAGGTAGATAATTTCATAGTCCTTAAAATTATGATCATCCAAGACCAGTGCATTTAAGCTAGCCTCCAGTCCTTCAATAGTGTCGCAGGTTTTATAAATACTGGCTATACCATATTTCATGGCCAATTGTTCCAAGTTTTCTTGTGCCTCGGTAAGCTTGTCCGTTTCTATTTCTTGGACCCCTTCTAAACAATAGATGAAATAATCTGCATCTAAATATTGTTCTTGGGGCAATTGTTGTCTCTTCTCTAACAAGTTTCTGAAATTATATAAAGTATATTCAACACAAAATTACTGCAACTCGTCTAGTTTTTCTGTGTTTTTATACAAATTTCCATTCCATACACATTACCTACCCTCCTGCTGTCAGTCAGCTAACACCTGTTTAATCATGCCGGTTTTTTGATTTTAAAGGTACTCATGAACCGCGTTCCTCGGTTTCATTACCATTACAGAAGTAACTTTTGAGATAAAATTATTTCAAAAAACTATAGTAACAACTTTGCCAAAGCACCAGCTCGCCAGCGCTTATAAATATTCACCGGATATTTATAATTGACTACCGTCAATAATTTCCATATTCCGTACTAAAGGCCAGGAATTTCTTGTCTCCCTTCTTCTTCTTTATTGTCATTGCGGGGCTTACTAGGACCCTGGGAAATTTTCCGATGCCTTATTTCAATGGAATCTAGCCGTACATAACATTCAAAATAATCGGTGCCATGTTGTACACCATAATAAATATCCCCACCAGAGTAGCTTTTTTTATAGTTTGTTTCCAACTCCTCCAAGGGCTTATGGTACCGTTTACTTACTTCTTGTTTACATTCTTCAAAAATCGCCACCAGCTCTTGCTGGCCCTTTTCTTTTTCATAGTAGCTGTTTACATACATTCCTGTAAAAAGCCCTTTGTACAAAATATCTATCATTACCACAATAATGGCCAAAGTACTAAATAGTGAACTTGTACTGTTTTTTCGGCAGCGTATTATACTTGTCCAAGCGAAAAGGCGATGGACCCCAACAAAAAGGAAAGAGTAAAGAAGAAATGTTTCAAAATTGAGCGTCTGGCTTTGTAAAACAAATACCATAATCAGAAAAATAAGAATGGCTGGCACAAGGCCAATCAACCAAAAGGCAGTAGATAAGGGTTGTGTACCCTTTAGAAATCCTAAAAGTCCTCCTCTTGCAGGTATTTGATCATCAGATTGCAGCATAATTCACAAGTGATTTGATATTTACAACGCTTTTCTTTATTAAATCTTGCGTGTCTATAGTAAGCTTCTACTACTTTTATTTAATTCGTATCTAACCATGGCATACAATCCGCACACCTATACTAAGTGTTTGCTTATATACTTAAGAGGTTATTGCTTTTAAAGCAACATCTGTTTAAAACCACAATAATACCCCATTCGGTGGCGTTAGGTAAAGACTGTTCGGAATCTTAAATACGATTGATTTCGGACTACTGACAACCTAAAGCCGTACTCGAAGAATATAAGCATCGGTTAATAGACAATGAAGCATTTTTCGGTAACACTTCCGTTCATGACATGAACTTAGCCCTGTACCCTAAATACGATAATAACCTAACACCAAATCCCATCTTATGAAAATCCTATACCTATTCCCTGTTTTTTTACTCTTATTAACCAATGTCAATATACCTGCTTCCTACGATGCGGGTAAGCCGAAATTAACAGCCGAAGTAAAAGAAGAAATAAAAAAGACCAAAGTTTTACTGGTACGCTACGAGGCACCACCCTTAAGTTTTATGACGCCAAAAGATGCGGTTGGTAATGGACTTATCGCAGATCTCACGCAATCAGATATTGCCGATAACAGGGAAAGGCACCGGTTTTACCCGGCAAAGTTGGTGCAGAACAATCTGGATAGTCTACTACGGGCCAATAGTATTGTGAGCTCTATTGAAGTTAAAGAGCAAGCATCTGAATTTATGATGCCGTCCGAACTTAAAGACCTTTCAAAATATGCAGATATAGATGCCGATTATATTGTGGAAGTCATTGTGCCATTAATGGGCTGGCGAGCTACCTATGGCGCTACCAAGTGGAGAACCTATAATCTAAATCTTGCCGTGGAAGTTAGAATAATACGCAGGAAAGATCTGGCTAGAGTTTGGAAAACAAATGTAGGGTACGGTGGTTTAGAAGATAAAGAAATGAAGTTTCACATAACCGAATTGGAGGACAATGGAAAAGAATTGATATCGGATAAGCTAAATATAATGGCCTTGAAAGCAAGTGAAAAAGTTATACAGAAGTATATCAAGGCTAAGAAATAAGTTGATTGCGTTCATAGTCCCTTAAACACACCTGCCTGTCCCACAAGCAGGCTATTATTCAAAGCTAGGTATTCTAAAAATAGGTATTCATGCACCCCGTAACCCGGTTCAATTACCTTATAGAGGGCGTTTATCCTTGGAATTCTAACCCAGTTGATGTCCTATAAATAGCTCAAACTATTTATTTCTTAACAAAAACTCTTAATATCTTTTATCCATAATCAAAGCACGGGCCATCTCCAAAAGCAACTTTTTTTCTGGAATGGATCTTTCCAAAGGCAGTTGGGCCAAACCTATTATCCTGCGCATCACCTCTATTCCGGCTACTTTAGCAAGCAATAGTGTGTTCAGCGTTCCTGCATACCCGCTTTCTATTGATTGGAGACAGTCTATATTCATTGTAATCATAATACTATGTGCCGCCAGTACCCCCATATCAAATTCAGCAAATCCCATAAAACTGAATTCTGGATCAATGACGTAGATATGGTCTTCTTTTGTCATCCAACTCCCGGGATAATAATCACCATGCAAAAGAACATTGCCCTGGGACAGGTACTGTTCCCCCACCTTTGCAATCTCCTTTTTTAATGTTTCATCAGTTCTATAGCTGAGAGCCAGTTCCTCTAGTCCATCCTGAATGGCATTCAGTGAGAAATCACTTTCCTTTAAAAAAGGCAGCACAAATATGTGTTGGTGATTAAGTAATTGCAATTCCCTATTTTCAGGATATTCTATGGGCTTGGATGTATGGATCTGGGAAGCAATATCCAAAAGCTGTTGCAATTGGGCGGTGCCAATATTTCTTTTATCATACAGGTAGGACATGTCCTTACAATCCCCTAAGTCGTCCAGGATTAATAAATGGCTGTCTGCATTATACGCTAGAATTTTAGGTATATGTGGTTCAATAGCTTTATTGGTAACTGCTTTGTAAAATTGGTACTCTACATCAATACGCTCAATGGGCGCAGTAATCTGCGGGTACTTTTGAACAAAGGGACGGGATTGCTTTACAATAAAAGAACGCTTATTGGTACAGATTCTAAGGACAACGTTCATGTTTCCCTCACCGGGCTTTTCTATAGAGCAGATTTGTTCCTGTTTTGGATCTAAAAATCCAATATTGCTTAAACAGTTCTCAAAATCTGATATTGAAGTAGTAGCATTTAGATACATACTGTATTTTATAATTTATTTAAACTTTGCCAGAAATCCGTTTTCATATTTTCCACATCTATTTTTGTATGGATGTTTATAAGGCGTTGCGCATTTTCCTTAGGCGTTAAAAAAGTTTCGGTTTTTGAAAATTCGGGACGGGCCAGTGCTTCTATGATAGCAACATCCCACATTATCCAACTGCTCTTTTCCGGATCTTCTTTGGTCCACCAGCGTTCATAGGTTTCCCATCGGTTTATCAGATAATCGGCGATACCTCCCCTATTTTTTAAATTGGCATCTACTTCTGTTTTTGTAAACACAAGGTGCTGACTGGTAGTTGCCGTCATTACAGTAAGGTCGAGACCTTTAGTGTTTAAAAGAATTTCAACCGCTTTTGGGTCATTTCCGGAATTGAATTCCTTTTTGTTATAGGTATTGGTTTCCACGTCATGCCAAAAACCGAGATAGTGTACTTTCAATTTTGATATAATGGATGGGTCCTCCAAAATGGCACTGACAATATTGGTACAGGAACCTAGAACAACTACATTCAATTTTTGATCGGCAGGCAATTTATGCGCCCTATCAACTATAAAATTGGAAGCGGGAGAACTGGCAGGCTCTGCACTATTCTTTATGGGAACATTACTCCCCAAAGGAAGCGGAATAGCATCCTGACCCATTAATTTTAGTATTCTTTCATTAATCCGTTGGCTTTCATAAACACTACTATCCGTTGCCAATGGCGAGGTATGAAACTGCGCTGAAGTTATACCCAGAATATTGAATTTGGGATCTGCAATGGCTCGCACAATGGCATAAAGATCATCTACTTCATTTGCCGTATCTGCATCAATTATGATGGGTAAAGGCCTATCATTAGCCTGTGCTTCTACAGGGATATATACGAAAAGGAATACTGGAATTATAAATTGAAGCAAAGCGATGTGAATATGGTTACGAAAATTTGGGTTTTTACATGTACGGAGTTTATTATTTTTCTTCTGCATTCATTCTTGCTATAACGGTTCATCCTGCGTTTGGTCGTACAAATAGGAAGAACATTACCTATCGTAAGATTGAAAAGCCCGTGAATTTTGAAAAAAGTGGTTTAGGGGCACTATAATTCTGAATATCAGCCACAGCTTAGTTTAATTTTTGTCCAATGGTTACTATGTTTATATAAATTTTTAAAAGAAAAAATAATTAAGATTTTATAAATAAGCCAACGCACCGCTTGATTGCCTTCGGGACACAAAAAAAAGGGAAAACCTACTGGCCTTTCCCTTTTTAAACTGTTTGACCGACTTGGCAACGGGGGCCAATTTCCAAAACCCTCCTACTACCTCACAATAGAATTAATTTAGTCCGTTACCTCCGCCTTAAACCAAAAATCTATAGTTACTATTTCTGGGCGCTGATCCTGTTGTGCAGATCCTCCCTGACCCCCACCACGCGAGCCACCGCCCCGTCCGCCTTGACCGCCACGGGATCTACCACCCTGACCTCTTCCGCCGCTTCGGCCACCGCCACCAATACTGATATTGGAGCTTTTACCTCCCGATTCCTGTTCCATTTTTGGGGTAACCACACCGATGGCTAATTTTGAGAAATCCATCCCAGCATCTGCAATGTTTTGTTTGGGCATCTTAATTTCATATGCCAATAGGTTTGCTTCCTCATCGTAGTTGTAACTGATGACGATACCCAATTTATTAAGATCTAGATGAAATTCTTCTTCATAGTCAAGGTTAATATATTGGGCTTTTTTGGGCATAGCCCCCAACATCATCGTTATATACAGTTCTTTACGATCCCTATCTTCCCCTTCACCAATATTTGCTCCTTCTAATTTATTTCTACCTTGTCCTCTTTGTGGTGCTTCCGTTTCCAAAGGATATTGAACGGAAACCTTCTTTTTTTTCTTCCCCTTAACATCAAAATAAACAAAGAACCCACGGCGCAACATAGAAAGCATAGTGGGGTGGTCTGCCGTACTAAGCTGTACATAAATGTTTTCGGCATCCATAAAACTATGATATTCAATATTGTCCTCAATATTTTCTGTTTGTTCTTGAGCATAACTGCCCATCACTACAAAAAGACAGCCTAAAGCAGCTATCTGTCTACTATACTTAAAAAGGCATCTCATTATTCAAGTCGTTTTTTTATTCACCATTTGTACAAACCTATCAATAAACAGTACGTCACTTTTTTACTTTCTGTGAAAGGTGGTAGGTACTAAGTGTATGATAAGTATTATTCAACAAAGCCTTTTAAAGCTTAAGCTTTGACATGGCAATTGGAGCTGCTTTACATAATAGACCCCATATGGTTCTCCCTCCTATCTTTAAGCCCTAGCTAGGGCAAGCACAACTAAAGAACAATTAACTAAATTAACTGAAATTACTTTTAACAAACTTTTAAAAAAAACTAACCTACTATCCATTAAATTGAATGATAAGGCATTATAAATTTTCATCGTCATGGATAAGGAGAGTATTTTAGCTGGATTAAACCCTACGGAAAGGAAATATTTGGATACCGTACAGGAAAAAATTTATTATTGTTCCTATGACCAAACCTACGACGAAGGAGAAGTGGAATGGATTTTTGGCAACAAAATAGCACTCAAAGAATTGCTTAATAATTGTAATATACCCCCAAAATATTGGGACCATATAGTTTCCCTTCTTGTATGTCCCAGCTGTGGACATTCAAATTTTAAATTGGACGAAGCGGTTGGACTTCAGTCAAATTTTGATAAGGAGGTAGAAGGTCATGTAGAAAAAGCCAACAAAATACACGGGAAACAAATAAAGGCATTTGAAAAGCATCTCGAAGACAAGCCTATGCTTGGATACCAACACCCATTCGGTCGTAAATTATTTAAGGAAATTCAGCAGGAATCTTTGCCTAAAACAGCTATTAAGGGAGTATTTTACCGAGCCAGAACTGTTAAATCTGCCGAAGTTCTTACCTCCAAGAAAATGTATAGCGCCCCTAGGGGCAGACCAACCGAGGGCAGGTTTAATCATTCCGGACAGAGTCATCTTTATCTTGCTAACGATAAAGAAACTGCATTAAGGGAAGTGGTATCAACAGAGGACCCCCTAATTGTTTGGTGTCAAAAATTTACGATAAAAACAGAAGTAAATAATATATTGGACCTTACTTTTAATTGGTCAAATTTATCGGTATCAACTTCCACACTACTGGTGTCCTTAAAGGTGAATGAGGCCATTTTTAAAAGCGAGGGCAATTCAGAGTTTTGGCGACCAGACTACCTCTTAACCCGGTATATAATGGATTGCGCCAAGAATGCGGGGTATAAAGGTATAAAGTACAACTCCATCAAGTCCTATTCTGGTTATAACTTAGTGCTGTTCTATCCTAACAAAATAAAGATTAAAGCAGTTGGCAACCCCTTTATAGAATTGCTGCCCGGTATCGCCAAGGCAGATGATGAACTCTCTGATATAATGTAATGGCCCTTCTAAGATCCCTAAAGGAGCATTCTAAAAAAAACAAATTTTTAGGCAGCTAATTTAATAATAGCGGAGCCGAGGAATGTCAGGTCAAGCGGAGCCGAGACCTCAATATAAAGTTGTAATAATCTGCAGACTGCGACGGGCTTACGCCAGGAAGGCTACGGGTGACAGAAACACCACAATTTATCTTGAACCTGTTAATCCCTGTCCACTTTTCTACCAATCATGAAGAATTTAAAAAAAGGAAAAGCCCATGAGACTCTTCCTTTTTTAGTGACTGTGGGTTAGATTATGGCCAACCCCTTTTTAAGTATTGGTTGTTGATTACTAATTTACTTCGCCTGCGGCGCACTTATGGCTTCCACATACCTCCCTGCCCAATAGGGCAACAAATAAATATAGGGGGCATATTCACGTTTGCCATCGCTACCACCGTTATTGCGGTAAGCCCCATTGTGCAAATGCAGTCTGCGCTCGTCACCTGGCAACACCTCCGTATAGGTCTGACTTCTAAAATTAGGCGCTATTTTGATCAGGTCTTTACGGTGGTCATTATCTATTTTCCAATCTATAAGGTCCATAGGAAACTCGCGCAACCACCAAGCGGACTCCTCGCTATCTATGTTTTCCCCTCCAGCCAGGGCAAAAAGATAATTCCACAAGGGATTCTTTTCAGAGCGCTCCACTTCCCAATGGCTTTTAACCGCATTAAAATGTGCTTTTTTCTGTTCTTCTGAAAAGGAATAATTCACAAAGGCGGGAACGGTCAAGAAATACATCTCATCATCGGAATGGTTCCATTTATCGCTTAAATCCTCTCCCTCCACATAACCAATAACAGTGGCCGGACGGTTGGCATTCTCATCATATCCATATTTTTTTATCAACTTTTCCGCTGCCTTTTTATATTTTTTGTCCTTGGTAAAATGATAGGCGGTTTGAAGAAAAGACAGGATAAGGGTGGAATTCAGCCTGCGATCCCCAACATTGGTAGGGAAACTATTTACGTAATCAGGGTTCCATCTTCCCCAGGCGGTGGGCTCCCCGTTCCAATCTACCAGGTACCAATCGTTATTCATAATATGGTCCATCTGGATTTTTATTTGATGAATGGCCCGGTCACGCCACGCCTTATCCGGTGCCAATTCGGCAAAAAGGGCGTACACAAAGAAATGTCCACAAGATTCATCACTACTTGTGGTTGACTTCCATCGCCAAATTTCATCATCTGACAAACGCCAAATTCTTCCATTTTCCTTTACATATTGTTCCCTCCACTCTTCAGAAAATCCGTTAGCGTGTAGTCCCACTTCATAGCCGTCCCTTTCAAAAGACCTTGCCGGAAACCCGTTTAAATCTGGAAGTGCCGTTAAACGCTCCATGGCTTCAAAGGCTTCGTAGGCATTTTGCTTGGCGTCTTCAGACTTGGTAACGGCATAGCGGAACAACTCCCCTGCCAAATACATGGATGTCCATAGCCCATCATTATCGGTATCATGAAAGTAGCCTGTAGAAAGGTCTCCTGGTGTTTTCATGGCCAGATCAGAAGTAAAACCGTAGCGTATATGTCGCAATCTTTGAATCTCTTGAAAATAGTCGGCTTTTTCCGCCAAGGTCATGGGTACAAAGTTGATTTTGCTCATCCCCTTTTGGGTCAAGATCAGTACACTACTGTCCGGACTTGCCGCCAAATCTACCACCTCATCGTCTACCAGCCATCGCTTGGAAGCGTAATAATCGTATTTCCCATCTTTACGCTGTTTAAAGGCTCCTTTGGTAGATCCAAACCAAAGGCTCCCACTAATATTTTTTACTGCAGTAATGGCTGTCCAAGGTAGTTTTTGGTCTATCTTATTCAGCCCAAATGTTTTGCGGTCCAAAATCTGTATTCCGTTGCCAGTCCCCAAAACAAGGGTATCCTCATAAAAGTCGAATGCAGTTGCATTGTCCACTTCAAATACTTTTTTTGCGGTTTTCAAACTACTATCAACCTGGTACAGTCCCGTTGCAGAAAGTAGTATAAAGGTAGCGGAATTGGGATCGTATAGTACGGATAGTGGATTTAGGCCGGCTATAGATGAGCGCCATACCTCTTGTTGGTCCTTAAAAATAACAAAATCGTTATCTCCTGCTATCATAGTTAAAAAATCGGGGCCCATACCAATGGCCTTAGGAGAATTTATCTTATGGTCAATGTATAACTTACCTGCCCATGCATTACTTAAAACCGCCTCCTTGGTTAAATAAACAAACTGATCTTGGTAGCGGGTCAGGGCTACAATATCCACATCCAATAGGGGTCGGTATTGTAAGTCCTTTCGAAGGTTTTTTTCATAAGGATGCAATAACCCTTGGCTGGAAAGTACTTTAATGACCTTATTTCGGTCACTGCCAATTTGAAGTAAACCTACATCCCCCACTCCATCTCCTAACGGGAACTTCTCTGCACTATCTTGAAGAAAGGGCTTATCGGCAACCGTTTGTGCATTGGTAGCGAATCCTACTAGTAAACAAAAACCCAAGAATAATTTTTTCATATAGTAATATTTATTTTTTCAACTATTAACCTGCGGATACGCTCCGTACAACTTTCTATACTTTCACAACTAGAGGCAGTTACTTATATCGTTATAGATATGGACAACCCTTTTCCTACATGCTCCCTGATATATTTAAGTAGCAATTATAGAAGCGATAAAATTAGATGTATATAGAATAACTCTTATCACTATTCTTGATGAATACTTATGGAATTTTAACCTATGCAGTTTTTTGCATTTAAAAAGATGTAATGGGGTCTTGGCAGTACCTGGGCTTTTTTTAAAAAGGATCACATAGTCACCTTATCCAAATAATGGCGCATACAGTTCATAAAGCATGGTTATTCTAATTTTCAACCTCTATAAAAAATGGATTTCAATAGCTAACATATTGATTTGGGCGCAAAAGCCCTATTGTATTACGGGATAATATTCTATGTATTTTAATTGATAATGTAGAATCAATGTGAGGTGGTGCACCTAGTTGAAAATAATTATTGTTTACATAGTACATACCCCTAAACGCTCCCAGATCTGTATCACAAAAAAAGGCCGGAAAGCCTTTTTAAACAATCTTCCAGATTAGAATGCAAATTCTGTACCCTGGCCATATCCGGTTATACAAGCCAAGAAATAGTACTTTCACAACAACAGATGAAATACAAGGACCTAGCCAACAATGATATCCCAGCCCAGTGAAATATACGGGGGCAAGAAATACAATGCAAGAGTCAACAACTTACATGTAGCGCATTATTTCCTCATTATAATGGTGCCACTCCAGCTGTGATGTGAATTTGGATCTAGACTACTGTTATAATCGTCAGATATTCCACTACCTGTAGCTCCTTCGTACCTACCGGTTCCACCAAGAATTTCAAAGGGGTCTTGCCAATATGAAGTTACATATTCAGGCATATCATCCAATCTACCTTCTATCACCTTTCCGGAGATTGATATAAAAAGAGAGTCCCCCTTCTCTGTTACCATATATGCTTCGGTTTGCCCATAACCACCTTCTGGCCCAACACAGAAATCAAAGTTTCCCGTAAAATTTCCTACAGGGGTCCCACTGCCCTCAAAATCAACAATAACCCGTGTAAATTCACACTTAGGCTCTAAGCCTGTAGATTCCACATTATCAGGTCCTACATAGATATAATCACCAATAAATTCGGCCTCGAATGGCACTGTTACGAATTTAGTACCGTGATGTCCAAAAAAATCATCATAGTGGTTACAGGACACCAACATGGCCATAACAGCCAACAACTGAAGAGTTTGTTTAATAGTTTTCATAGTTAATGGTTTTAAATTAATATTTAATTGGGGAAGTAACTTGGTAAACTAATAAACTAAACCTAATCGCACAATGACCCAAATCAGTTAACAATGGGATATACAATAAAGTAAGAAAAGTATAAAACACGCTACCTCAGCTATTCACTTAAGCTCAAATACGTAATGCAGCCATATTCTTTTCTTCTTTTATCAAGGCCAAAGGAGTTTTATGGAGCTATTCCTTGATTTATCAAAAACAACCTCTAACACTTCAAAAAAACCCTTGTTTTAGTTGATTTTTTTGAATAAAATATTAAATAATTACAAATACATTAGGAATTATGTAAAATATATGTATATTATTTAGTCACATTAATAAATTTATAAACATATGAGGCAACTTAAGATCACTAAACAAATTACGAACAGAGACACAAAATCCTTAGAAAAGTACTTTCAGGAAATATCAAAAATTGATATGATCAGTGCAGATGAGGAGGTGGAACTGGCCAAAAGAATACGTAAGGGAGATCAGGTTGCACTAAATAAATTAGTAAATGCCAACCTACGCTTTGTGGTGTCGGCCGCTAAACAATATCAGGGAAACGGATTACGGCTTTCCGATCTCATCAACGAAGGCAATATAGGATTGGTAAAGGCAGCCCAACGTTTTGACGAGACCCGGGGTTTTAAATTTATATCCTATGCGGTATGGTGGGTACGCCAATCTATTTTACAGGCCATGTCCGAACAGTCGCGTATGATTAGGCTCCCATTGAACAAAATTGGGGAAATTAGTAAAATAAACAAGGTATATTCCTATTTGGAACAGACTTACCAACGACCTCCGAATGCCATTGAAATTGCTAGGGAATTGGATATGAGCCCTTCACAGGTTAAACTGGCCATCAAAAACTCCGGAAAGCACTTATCAATGGACGCCCCTTTTAAAGAAGGAGAAACTTCCAATTTATACCATGTAATAAAGTCCAAAGAAAACAACAGTCCAGATGCCCAAGTAATGAAAGATTCCCTAAAAACCGACATTGTACAGGTCTTAAAAACACTGCCCGAAAGGGAACGCAATGTAATTAGCCTTTACTACGGCATTGGAGAGGACACCCCCATGAGCTTAAGGGAAATAGGCGAACTATTTGGTATTACCAGAGAACGGGTAAGACAAATTAGGGAAAAAGCCATTAGGATTTTACAGCACAAATCACGGAACAAAATTTTAAAAGCATATTTGTAGGTTAAGCCCATCCATATATAATTTGTAATCAGGCCAACTCCCAGGAGTCGGCTTTTACTTTTTGTTACGCTAATTCTTAGATGGCAATTACCACGGACCTTTTATTTTGTTGAATGGCATTTTAACCACTCCGTAATAGTCTAGTACGCCCCCTACTGCAATAACTATAAATGTACCAATGTCCGTCCTTTACGGCTAAAAATTTGTATCTTTAATATTATCAATTATTTAGCATGCGTTTTATCTAATTATTCAATTTAAAAACAGTAGCTATTATGAGCCGATTAAAAGAATTAAAATATCTTACATTGGTAATCCTCCTTTTTGGTTTTGTCGCAACCGCTACCTTGAGCTCTTGTAGGGAAACAAAAAAGGAAGAAAAGACCGAACAGCAAGAAGAACAAATGATGAAGGAAAGTGAAGTTGATGAGGAGCATCATGAAGGGGATGCCAATGAACATCCTAAAAAGGAAGAAGATGAACATCCAAAAAGTGAAGAACATCCAAACGATAACGATTCAGAATAAACCTATATTCTAACGCCTCTTCATTCTTGGTTTTTCCTGAAAAATGAAAAAAAAGTTTTGGGAAAGGCCGGTTCATCGCCTATTTCCATTACAGGGTAGGCCAAAAAGTTTATGGAACCTATTTGGGGTCCTGGATCCAATTGCAGATCTCGTCCCTTACTAAATTCTATTCTATTGGCCGGGTGCCGACCAAAGTAATAGGTAGACAGTGCCGTGTATTTATTGGCTTCACTAATATCTACAGGCCACCACTTTTCTTCCGCATAAAACTCGGCCCAACAGTGATATCCATCTATCCCCCCCTCATTACGATCTGAGGGAATGGAAGCCCCTACGGCAAAGCGTGCCGGTATATCTGCAGACCTGGCCAGGGAAATGAACAGGGAATGGAACTCCGTGCAATTGCCACTTAGGGCGTCACAGGCATATGTGGCATCACCTGTACCGTATTTACCCGCCTTTATATAGCGCATATTATCTATCACATAGTCGTATAGCGCCCTAGCCTTCATAATAGTGCCCGCTTTATGCTTATCCCCAATAATTGAATCGGCAAGGAGCTGAAACCGGTCTCCTACCGGCATCAGTAAATTGGCATCCAGATACCTGCTGGGTGAGCCCTCCTCCTCATAGGGCTTTTTTTCCTGCCTTACCACATCATAAACCAGTTCTACCTCCGCCCCACTGTGCTCAGGGAAAAGTACCATATACAATACAGTATTGCCATAATAGGTTTCATAAAGTAGCTGATGTTCCGTTGGCACCTTTATATCCCTTAATACCACGGATTGAAAACGATCGGTCTTGGGTACAGGGATCCAGATCCTGGCCTGTTCCTTCAATTCCGGAAGGGTCACCATATAGTGAAATTCAAAGTTGTCTTCCCCTTCTTTGACTCCCAATAGATCTGAAGATGCATTTTCCATGGGCATCCTGTACCAGGTCTTATCCTTGCGCTGTTTCCAAGAATAAAAGGGTTTGCCATTAAGCTTGTGCAAGCTGGTCTGGGTAACATTCATACTCCCCGGATCACCATCTAGGAAAAAATCCACATCATAGACATCGCCACTAATATCGGCCAGATCAACACAGGCAAAATGCCTTTGAGGCCCCAGATTGGAGAGGTATTCGGTATGTACGCGTACCAGTTGTAGCCGCAATTCCTTACCTTCTTCTGTGGTCATATTAAAATATCCGCCCCCTTCTTCCACCTTTTCGGCTATATTGGCCTTAATACCCGCCTCTATATCGGCCGTAACCACCTTGGGAACATTCTTGACGGTCAAAGCGGACTCCTTTTTTTGCTTGGCACCAAAATTACAGGCCACTAATGTGCAGAATAAAGCCAAAAGAACAATCCGGGAATATTTCATAGCATCATAAATAAAAGGTTCCCAATAAGTTACAATAATTTTATGATTCATTATAAAACCCTTTCCCTTTTAAGAGGCTCATTATAAACTGTAATCCATTTCAAAGCCTCTGGGCGTGTCCCTTCGGGCCGGGCTATCCGCTACTACTCCTCGCTATGCTGTGGGGTACCGCTGCTATCCCTCACGCATACCCCATTGGTTAAGACTGTTTTTATTTTTATTAAAAATTAAGGCGGGAGGTTTTCTGAAAAAGCCAGGAGAAATACCATACATCGCCACAAATAGTTATAGGATGTTTTAATCCCAACTAATTAAATCATTGCCCGCTATTATTTCAAAAACTTCGTTGATGGGCCCGTCATCGTTCAAGGCCTTTGTTAACACTTTGGCCACATCCTCCCTGCTAATTGAACCTTGGTTATCCAAAGAATTGGCCATTTGTATCCTTCCCGTTCCTTTCTCATTGGTTAAACTGCCCGGTCTAATTATCACATAAGGAACAGCACTTGCCTGAAGATATTCATCCGCATTTTGTTTGGCCACAAGGTACTCCTTAAGCGCTGGCACCTTTCCCGGTTGGTCTGCTCCCATAGAACTGAGCATTACAAATTTTCTAATGCCTCCGGCCTTGGCGGCATCAATTATTTTCTTGGCTCCCTCTTGGTCTACCTGAACTACATTTTCTCCCCCGGACCCTGCCGCAAATACAATCTTATCAACATCCAAAACAGTATGTGATACATCTTCTGTTAGATCCCCCACAACGGTTTTAATATCCTGAACCAAAAATTCGTCAACCTGACTTTCTTTACGCACCATTGCAACAGGCTCAAAATACTGTGATGCTTTTAACAAACTAACCACTTTTTTTCCCGTGGTGCCCGTAGCACCTACAACTAGTATATTTTCCATATCGTTATTTTTTTACAAAGTTCCCCTAATTACCCAAAAGAAATTAATAGGATATGGATTATCATTGACCCATTTACCCTAAGCCAGGAGAATAAAAGAAGATTTAAGACCATCACCCATTTTTCTAAGCTACTCTATAATCACCCTATTTCCCCAAGATACTCCAAACTCTTGTAACCATTGAGCCCTATGCCATTTTAGAGCAACCTTTTACCGCCGTTGTATAAAGAAGCCAAATCGGCTGTAGATATTTGAATAATTCCATGCCCCCTATTTTTATATATTTGCCCTAAAAAGTTTATGAATACATATAGTTTTTTAATGCTACGCCTAGGAATTGGCCTAAGTATGTTTGGGCACGGATTGGTACGTTTGGGGAAACTTTCCGGCTTTAGCAAATGGATGGTCGGTAATTTTCAAAATTCCATACTACCTGAGGCCCTTGTTATTCCTTTTAGCTATGCTCTCCCTATTCTCGAATTTTGTGTAGGCCTTCTACTAATTATTGGCCTTTTTACAAAAAAGGCCCTTTTATTGGGCGCCCTAATCATGTTGCTATTAATTTTTGGAACCACTTTGATAGAGAACTGGGACGCCCTGCCATCACAACTCATACATCTGGGCTTTTTTGCGGTACTCCTTAATTTTATAAACCACAACAGCTGGGCTTTGGATGTAAGCCTTAAAAGCAAGGGCTAATTCTTGTTGAGATATTTTCCAGATTCATAAATTCCATATATTTCCCTTAATTTACCTAGGTCCTTATGGGTGATATTCGCAGCTGCTAAAACAAAAAGAGGCCGCCTTAATGGCAGCCTCTCTTAAATTGGGGGAACACTTAATTAATCAACCTATAAGGTTCATCAACAACATTATCTAATTATTTAGATAATTACTTACTGCAGTGGCACGTGCACTAACATGACTGTTTAACTGACTTATGGCAGCCTGAAAATCCGAACTGGAATTCAGAAAGGTATACCCATCTATCTCCGTGGTTGCATAGGGTTCCAACAAAGCACTGTAAAGAGAGTATTTAGCCTGCATGCTACTCACGTTAAAAGCGTTGTCCACTACTTCCTGCACATAGGCATCGTACTGTGCCCTATAGGTGTCATCCTGATACAAATAACCTATCAATGGCCATGATGCACTATTTAAATCCGAGAAATCCAAGTTTAATGCCCCTTGCTGATTCCCTTCCTGCAAAGCCTCGTTGTTATCCCAAGGTATCCAGGACAGTTTTTCCGTATCCGGATTGTTATACAGATAATAATTATGAGTCATTCTTCCATAGGTGTCCCAATTTTGGATTACCGTATTTACGGCCAAATATTTTAGAAAGGTATCCGTATCAAAGACGGCCTCTAAACTGGTCCGCCATGTTACGGGATCCGTTAGCCTGTTATCGGCATGTAAGGCAGTAAACACACTTTGTATGTCGCTAAAGTCGACCTCATCCTCATTGGTTTTCTTAACAAATACATCTTCTGTAAAGGTACCCTCGGCAAAACTGGCGCCAGTACCATCCGGTTTATACAAATTGCCATCGTTATTGGAAAATTGGGTGTCTATCACCGTATCGTCCACCTCTTCAACCATGGTATATACCCCAAAATACTCGGGGCCATCTCCGTGATCTACATAAACAGTATAAAATGCTGCATGTGAACTAGCTATACCTGCATCCCTAAAAACATCGGTGGCCACTTTTTCCCGTAACATGGAATTGTCATTGTAGTTATTCTTTAAACTCAATTTCTTGAAACCATAGAATCGCTGATTATCAATTTGAGGGTATTCATCCTCAAACTCATCAAAATCGAGCTTAAAAGATAATTTTAAAATACCGCTGGACCAGCTAGACTGTAAACTGGAGTTACCCTTAAAGCGTACCCCTACCCTATACCATTCCTTGTTATTATAAATCACCTCTCCTGGCACAAAAATAGGATCCTCATCAGTCTCAATCAATCCGCCTCCGCCGAGGCCGCCACCACCTGGACCACCTCCTCCTGGTCCGCCTCCGGCTCCCACAGTCCCTCCAAATGCCCCGTAAAGAGAGGTCATATCATCCAACATACTCTGCCACCGTTCTTCTGTAATCACAATATCCAATCGTTTTACGGCTTCATCCTCAAAAACCTCATCAAAGTTGGGATCTGCCGATTTACTATGGGTATCATCGATCCAATCCGTTGCTTCAAAATCGTTATCGGAATAGGTTTCAACATAGGTTCCGGTTTCAATTGCCACTTCCCCTTCGTTAGTGCTGTCCACAGCATCCTCCGAACAAGAAAAAACAAACAAGAGTTGCACGGCCAAAAATATCAGTATGCTAACTTTTTTCATGATTAAATTCATTATTAGTTGTTATTACCTTACAAAGATGTGGATTGCAACAACATGAATTTAATGGAATCTGTGAATGGCCTATACTTTTAAGCGAATGAAGGAATATTGACTACAACTAAGATTTGAAGATGACTCAGAACGGTAAATTATAACTAAAAAAGGATGAGTGTCATTCCTTTAATGCCTAGGGTGTTATTCTATTTAATGAGAATAATATTGAATCTATACCAATTCTTAACGCTCTTTCTTAAAACAGTAAAAGCGCAAAATGGATAATTTTCCACAGCAATAATTCAATTTAAAAGCTCTCACAAAGTTTAATGGCCTTTCAATACACCTTGCTTATTATTAAGGCCCAACTTCCTCCATCTTTCTAGACTCCCTGATCAAGGCACTTGCCAAAACTGTAGTTGCATCAATAATTAGACTATCCTCAATTTTTTCATATTGTATGGCCAAAGGAATCTCTGTACACCCCAAAATAACGGCCTGTGCCCCTTTTCTGGACAAATAGGTTGCTGCCATTCCCAGGTTTTCCTTTGCCTTTTCGTTCACTGGATTGGAAAAGGCCTTTATGCCATAACTGGTATCATAAATAGAAGGGTGCACAAACAAATCCTGAATGTCCTCCGAAGGCTGTATAACTTCTATATTGTACTTGGATAAAACCTCGGGATATACCTTTGCAAGAATGGTCCCAGTGGTTCCCAAAACCCCTACCCGGGAAATTTCCGGATGTTTTGTTGAGATATGCATACCTACTTCCTCTATGAGGTTTACCAAGACACAAGATTCCGGTATGCTCTTTTCTATTAAGCTTAAAATAGGTCTGGCATGTGCCGTATTACACGGAATACCAATAATACTGGAACCACTGGCTATCAAGGACGCTATAATTTCGGAGATGGCAATTCCGGGGTTTATATCCGTTTCCCCCATAAGGTATTTGGTCCTATCGATGATTTTATGCGGTACAGATAGCATGGATACGGGCAAATGTTCTTGGTCCGATGTTGCTTCCGTAAGGTCGTACACCTTCTTAATTAAATCTATTCCTGCATAGCTGCCCACCCCACCAACAATGCCTATCATTTTATTTGTCATACTACCAATTTTGGATAAAATTGTCATTTAAAAAAGAGACAAAGTAATGGTATTATTGTCCCAATCAGTTCTAAATATTTGCTAATTTTTTACCTTACCCATTAAATTTTATTACTATCATGGACTACATCAGGAAATTTGCAGACTATCCAGGACATTATTGGTATTAACAATTAGCGCCTCTATTTTTGCCTGATCATAAGCCTCCGAATGTGCCGGTGCAAACACACCACTGTCGTTGTCAAAATATTTGCCAGAATCATTCTTATAGTGGTCGGCAATTGCCAGTTTCACCAATAAATTTGCACCCTTATCAGCCGGGGCCCAATACTGGCCATAGGCTTCTTTCGCCATTTTTGTGTTTAACAACGAACCCGGGTTCACGGCAATCACGGTTAGGTCCGGTTCTTTGGCGGCTAGATCAAAGCTCCACATGGTCAATGCCAATTTGCTCTGTGCATAGGCATCGTTTACGCCTAATGTAACTTTTCCTTTCAAGGCAGTCATAGAAACAGGGGCTTGGGCCGCAGAACTCAAATTGATGATTCGCGCATCATCCGCCTTTTTAAGTAGCGGCAAAAGTTGGTTTGTTAAAACATAGGGAGCCAAATAATTTACAGTTAAGCGTATGTCTATCCCATTTGGGGCAGCATTCTGCCTACTTTTAAGAATACCTGCATTGTTAATAAGGACATCCAATTTGGGACCCTCATTTTTCATCTGTTCCGTCATATTGGTAATCGTTGCCAAATCAGAAAAATCAGCCACAAACCCCTTAACATTCCCGTTTTTTGACAGCTCCTTAATTTCGGAAACAACATGTGCCAATTTTTCCGGACTTCTACCATGTAGATAGATATTGTGTCCTTCTTTGGCCAATTGTAGGGCCGTTAATTTGCCAATTCCGTCCGTACTTCCTGTGATTAATATATGTTTCATTGTATTTTTCTATGTTGATGAAAACTGGCAACATTTGTATTGCCAGTTTTATATGTTAATGTTTGTTTTTAATAGTAAACTAATTACAAAGTTAACTCCATGATAAATAACTTTTACCCTTTTTAAAACGGTGCAACAGTATCTTTTGGTCCTTCTGGTAAGCTCCAACGTTGGCGAGCGGTAACATTTTCTAATGCAACATCTTTGATAGTATTGCTACTACTGATATTTCCGTAACTACTTGTGCTTCCTCTAGCAATTTGCATACGGTCACCGTACAACCAAACTACTAAATTACTGCGTTGTCCGCTTGTAATTGGGTGTGTTGCGTGTGGTACATTACCTCTGTGAATAATGGCTTTTCCAGGTTCAAAAGTGGTTTGCACCGTTTTACCTGAATCTTTATCATAAAAATCAACTATTGAACCAGTAAATGCTTCGTCTGGTAAGTTGGTATTGATATTTAAAGTTGCTGATGAAGCATCGGTATGTGCGTGTAAATCCTTGTCCTTATCGGGATTGTACTGTATTGAAAATCCAAAAGTTTGATTGTCATAACCATACGTACCCAATAATAATCGAGCTATCGGACGCATAAAACGATCCATAATGTCATTGTAAAAAGCTTGAAAACTTGGCGCTGCCAAATGTCCTTCTGAGCGTGGATCTAACATTATTCCATAACGATTTAATTGAATGCCATAGGGCGCACGTCTTGGAATTCCTGAATTAACAACGTCTTCTAAATACTTACGGAAATCGGCTAAACGTTCTAAATCAAAAAACTGAGTCTCGTACACACCAGGAATAATTTCTTCCCACAAATCGGCTACGGCGTTTTCTTTTTCTGGGTTTTCCCAAGCATCGTTAATGGCTTTTCTCAATTTAGGGTCAAGTAAACTTTCATCTGGCAATAGTAAATTGTCTTTGTTTTCCACTTCCCATTCTGCCCAAGCCTCTTCTAGTAATTTACGGTTATCTTTCCAAAATTCGGAAACCGAGGCTTCACGATTTAAGGAAGCTTCTCTTGAAGGTAATTCCAGAGCACGAGCTAGCTCAAGTGCATTTATATTTATGATTGTTTTCATGATTATTTTTTTTTAAATTTATACTTGCCTTTTTTCTTGTTATTTAAAGCAAAATAAGGCACAAATACCGTTTTGCTTTTGGTAGTAAAAATGGTTGTTTTAGTAAAAGACAAGGTTTGAAGCATTTAATAGGACCGAACAATTATTGAGGGAACAGCGCCAATCCTAAATTATAACTAGTTTTCCACCACTACTTTACCTATAGCTTTTCCGCTTTGTAAATGTGCATAAGCATCACCAACTTGTTCTAATGAAAATGTGTGGTCATCTACTATTGGGGCAAGGTGCCCTTCGTTAGAAATTTTTGCCAAACGCTCTAAAATTGAACCGTGAACGTCTCTTTTAAAATTGTGCAACATGGGTATCAACATAAAAACCACGTGTAAGGATGCCCCCTTGAAATGCAGTGGTGTTAGGTCTAACTCACATAATGATACTGTAGTGGCAATATGTCCGTTTAACGCTACCGCTTCAATGGATTTATTAAGGTTTGGACCTCCAACCGTATCAAAAATAACATCAAACCCGGCTCCGCTTGTGTACTTTGCCGTATAATCACTCACAGATTCTGTCATATAATCTATTGGCGTGGCTCCAAACTTTTCAATAATTGCAAACTGTTTTTCTCCAGCTCCCGTAGCATAAACCTCCGCTCCAAAATACTTTGCCAATTGTACTGCCAAATGGCCCACACCTCCAGAACCACCGTGAATCAATACTTTTTGACCCTTTTTTACTCCTGCCCTGGTCAAACCTTCATAAGCGGTGATAGCCACTAATGGTAAGGCTGCAGTTTCGCGCATTGTCAAATGTTTTGGTTTGTGGGCAACCAAATTGCTGTCCGCTACAATATATTCCGTTAATGTACCTGGTAAATCGCCCAGACCACCTGCACAACCGTACACTTCATCGCCTACTTTAAAACCTTCAACACCTTCTCCAACAGCTTCTACTGATCCTGAAAAGTCCATTCCCAATAAGGCAGGAGTTGCTGGTGATATCGGTAAGTCGGTTCCCATGTTTTTAATCATGGTGTCTATAGTGTTAACGCTGGATGCCGCTATTTTTACTAAAACGTGATTTGCTTTAACTGCTGGTTTATCAATATCGGATGTTGTGAATGTTGCATTTTCTCCGTAATTGTTTAATAACATTGCTTTCATAATCTATTTAAATTTTAATGTGATGTATTATTTACATTACAAAGATATTTTAGAGAGAAAGCTTTGTTTTGGTATAAAACAATGTGGCATTGGTAAAAAATAAGGTTTATGATAATAACCTAGGCCAAATTAGCCTTAAAAGCGCTTAAGCTAATACCTTTATAGGTTTTAAACGTCTTGTTTAAATGACTAGAGTCTGTAAAACCAAGATCCAAGGCAATTTCTGAGTCTTGGGCATCTGTGTACTTTAAGCGGGTTTCTACCAGTTTTAATTTGTAATTGATGATGTATTTTTTAAGTGAAAGATCGGTATGTTTTTTAAAGTACTCACTAATGTAATTATCTGCCATGTGGAATTCATTAGCCAAACTTTTAGTACTTAACAATTCAGAACTATAAATATTGGCGTGAATGTAATTTATAATTTGTTGAATTTTAGAGGACTTTATCTCTTTTACTTCAGAAGAATTTACATACTGAATATTACGAGCAATTAAATGTAGAATTACAGATAACGAATTCTGAATGATGAAAATATCGTGTGTTTGTTTATTTAGATATTCAGTCGCTACCATATTTACCAAAGATACCAAGTGCGCCCTATCCGATGCTGTTTCAAACTGCAATTCGCGTAGTTGATGGCTTTCGCTATTTAAGATTTCTTCAATTTTACGAAACCAATTGTTTACTGGTAACTCTTGGTTATGTGAACTGGTATTTCTGAAAAAATTCTTTAAAAATTTAATGGCAATGGTACTTGTGGCTGTTTCGGCTTCAACGATGTAAATATCATCAGGAACAAATACAAACACACTATTTGGCGTATAATTAACCGTTTTTCCGTTTATTTTAATAGTACCATTACCGGTTTCAAAATATAAAATCTCGAAAAAACGAATATTGGTATACTCACAAAACGAAAAAAATGTTTGGTCTTTGTATTGTTGAATAACGATGTTTTCTAGAATAGTTCTTGCCATAACTACTAATTTAACATTTTAAAAATGAAAAAGCCACACGGACAATTTTCAATGCGGTGGCTATTCTACTGGCAATCAATCAAAAAAAAAAAAAAAAAAACGCAGATACTACTTTTTAAAATTAGTTTCGGTTATTTATTTAATTTTAAAGTTGCCATTGGACCGAATGTAAATAACAGCCTCGGTAGCTGCACTCAGTACGGGAGAAGCATTTTCTTCGGCACTGAAATAAGAACCTGGTTCTAACACATTTTCATCATCTTTTTTAGAAAATTGATGTGTTACTTTACCAGATATAACGACTGCTCTAAAATTTGGACTTAAATTTTTAATACTTCCTTTAAATCCGGCAGGTAGTCTTAAAAGTGTTGCTCGTAACTGGTTGGTTTCATGGCTTCCCCATAAAAAAGCAGTTTCTACCTTGCTTTTTTCTGAAACCCACTCCATATCCTTGGCATGCAACCATACTAGGTTAGATTCGTCTATATTAATTGGACGCTCACCATTATCAAAAGCTTCAGACATTGGTTTTACCAAATACGGACCTTCTTGAATATCCAAAAGTGCTAAATTATCTTCGCCATCGGCTGCGGTAATATGCGCTTCACCCGCTGGTTGTTGCCAGTACGATCCGGCTGGCAACCATTGTTTCTCCGCTTTTTCATCCTCATTGTGCAATAAACCCTTAATTACCACACCTCTGTACGTAATGTTGTGGATATGTGGTGGTGAGGAAAAGCCTTTATTAAACTTTACCAAAAAACCAGATGGTTCGTTCTTGGTACGGTCTCCCCAGAGTTGACCTGCAGCCGGACTTTTATCTCCTCTAAGCGGATTTAACCAACCCCAATCTATCTGATCTTGGGTTACTACCTCGTTTTTACTTTTTGCGTTGTCTGTAGTGGGTGTTTGTGCGGTAGCTGTTATCGTTAATGCTAATGCAAAAACACCTAATGTTAACTTTTTCATACTTACTGTTTTTTGTTTGTGTCCTTTAGATACTCTGGTAAATCGTTGGATAACCAATCTTGGCGTACAGGTACATGTACATCCAAATCCACCGTAGGTTCCATTGCCCAAAATTCATGCGGCACATTTTCTGGGAAAACAATTACTTCCCCACCAGAAACAATTACAAATTCCTCTTTACCATCCATAATGGTCTTTATTTTCACCTTCCCAGATATTATGTATGTTATCTGTTCGTTGGGGTGTTTGTGCCAAGGAATATGTGCTGCCTTTTCCAAATTGAAAATGGTCATTTGTCCTTTTTCACCATGAAACCATTTGCGTGTAATTCCGACACCTATGGTATCAGATTTCATTTGGTCAAAATTGAAATGTTGCACCTTTGAGGTGGCTACAGAATCAATATTCGTAATTTGAGCCGAACCCATTGATCCAATGAAACAAATTATTAGTGGTATGTATATTTTATGAGTCATTAAAGTGTTTTTATTGGTTTTAGAACCCTTCTAAAACAATTTTACCTTTTGCTTTACCTGTTTCTAAAAAAGCGTGGGCCTTTCTAAGGTTCTCGGCATTTATGGTTCCGAAGTGCTCACCTAAAGTGGTTCTGATGGTTCCGTTATCTATCAATTCGGAAACCTTACTAAGAATGTTATGCTGCTCCATCATATCCTCTGTCTGGAACATAGAGCGTGTAAACATTAATTCTATATGGGTAGAAACCGCTTTTCCTTTAAAGGGCATTACGTTTAGCGATTTTGGGTCATCAATAAATCCGAATTTACCTTGTGGTTTAATCAGTTTGGCAATTTCATCTACGTGCTGTTCCGTAGCGTTTAAGCTTACGACATACTCTGGAGCTGGCAAATTGTATTTCTCGAACTCTTCACTCAATTTATTTCTGTGGTTAACAACCGTGTCTGCACCTAATTCTTTTAACCAAGCCGTTGTTTCTTCACGCGACGCCGTAGCAATAACGTTCAACTTTGTTAGCTTTTTGGCCAGTTGAACCAAAACAGAACCTACCCCACCGGCGGCACCGATGACCAATATGGATTTGGAGGCATCATCTTTTGAAACCTCTAATCTATCAAACAACATTTCGTATGCCGTAAGTGTGGTCAATGGTAAAGCGGCCGCTTCGGCACAAGACAAGCTTTGCGGTTTTTTGCCCACAATGCGTTCATCTACAATTTGGTACTCGGCATAACTACCTTGACGCGTAAAATCGCCCGCATACCAAACTTCATCTCCAACAGTAAACAGCGTAACATCTTCGCCAACTTCTTTTACAGTTCCTGTCGCATCCCAACCTATTACCTTCCAACCATCGCCCTCAACAGGCATATTTGCCCTCACCTTATAATCGGCCGGATTAACAGAAATGGCCTTTATTTCCACTAAAATATCTCTTCCGGTTGCTTTAGGCATTTCTAATTCTATGTTCTGCAAAGATTTTACATTGTTAATTGGTAAATTCTCCTTATATCCTATAGCTTTCATTTTTTTTATTTTTTTATTATATCCAAGTAACGATATCCTCCTTGTTTCTTCTGACTTTGGCAAACTCTGGTTCATTTTTCCTATACCCAAAAGCAGCCATATAAGATAAGCCGTATTTGTTTGTGTCCACACCAAATTTTTCTTGCAGCAGGGATTCTGCTTTTTCCTGGTGAAACCCTTCTATTGGACAACTGTCTATGCCTATCAATGCAGCTGCGGTCATCATGTTTCCCAGGGCAATATAGGTTTGCTTTGAGGCCCAATCAAACAACTTCTTATCATTGTCCAGATTGAAATCGCGCTCCTGAAATTCCCTATAAAACTTGGAATACGTTTCTATAACATTGGCCGGAAATTGCTTTACTTCCTTCATCATGGACATGATATAATCGGAATCCCATCTCGTCATGGATGCCTTCATGCTCAAGCCCAACACAAAATGACTGGCCGTATCTAATTTTACCGGTGCTCCCCAAGCCACAGGTTTTAAGGCTTCCCTTAATTCCTTATCCTGTACCACTATAAAGTGCCAAGGCTCAAAACCAAAGGAGCTTGGGGATAAATGTGCCGTTTCCAAAATGAAATCCATATCGGTATCTGATACTTTTTTTAAAGCATCAAATTCTTTGGTAGCATGTCTAAATTTAAAGGCATTAATAATTTCTTCTTTTGCAATGTTTGGTGCGTTCATATTGTATCTTTTTTGCTTTCAGTTTAATTTCTGGTACAAAGATACCTGCCTTAGACTGGTCTTTATTGGTACAAAAATTGGATTTTTATGTACTTTTAAAGGTTATTAATGGATATATGCCACCTAAAATGTTTATTTTAGTTAGTTTTGAATAAAAAATAATGAAATATGCAGGTTTTAGAGACATATAAACCTTTTGAAATACAAGAAATTGAATTGTCGGAATGGAAACAGCGCCCCGTAAAGAACAATTTTTTTGAACTGGTTTTGATTAAGGAAGGTGAAGGAACCCAATGTATCAACTATAACGAATACAATTATAGCAAAGGCAGCATATTTTTGTTGCCTCCTCTAAAGTGTCACTCCTTTACCATAGAAAAGCCAACCCAATTTGTTTTTTTAAAGTTCACCGATTCCTTTTTCAAAAATGCGAAACGAAACACTATTGATAGGAACGAATGGTTTAAGGAAGCTGCCTACATATTATCCAATTACAACCAATTACCAGGAGATATTATTAAGAATGACGTGGACAGGAGCCATTTGGGAAATTTAATTTCCATAATCCTACAGGAATCCAGAAATTATGGAGAGGAATCCGTTAACCTTATCACTAGTTTAATGACCAGTATTTTAGAAATACTGATCAGAAATATTAAAAAGAGCAATTACTTTGATTTTGCCAAAAAGAACACCGAAGATAAAATTTCAAAAATGCTCGTCTATATCAACGAGAATATTAATAAGCCCGAGCTTTTGAAGGTGGAAAACTTGGCAGATGTATTTATGATGTCTACTACCTACGTAAGCGAATATTTTAAAAAGCAGGTAAATATGTCCTTAAGGGAATATATTATCAAAGCAAAGCTAAAACTGGTAGAAATAAGACTTTTAAACTCCAACTACACCCTTACCGAGATTGCTGATGAATTAGGCTTCACCGATGTTAGCCATTTGTCCAAAACATTTAAAAAGTATGTAGGCACCACCATCCGTGAGTTCAAGAACAAGGGGGAATATATGCTTTTAAAGCGTAGTGCCTGTACTGTTTAACCATAATGGGTTCCCAACGCTTTCCTCCTCAAATGGGTTTTCCCAAACCCCTCGATTGTCTTATATTTATGGAAGACCCATAACTATGGAATATGAGCTTTGAGATTGCCTTGATATTCGCGATCATTGGCATAATAGTGATACTGTTTGCCTTTGAGATATTTCCTATGGACAAAATCGCCTTTTGTATTATGGGCGTTTTAGTGTTGTTTGGACTCATAAGCCCCGAAGAAGCCATAAGTGGTTTTTCCAATTCGGCGGTCATCACCATACTATGTCTAATGATATTGGCCGTTGCCCTTGAACAAAACGGCGTAATTTCATGGATGGCGAACGGACTGAAGAAATTTCGAACCTGGCCCGTTTTTTTTATAATCCCCCTTTTTATGTTTGTTACAGGATCCATTTCGGCGTTTATCAGCTCTACGGCGGTAGTAATTGTTTTTATCAAAATCATAACCGAATTATCTGATAAATACAATGTCTCCAAGAGCAAATTACTCCTACCTATATCCTATGCCAGCATTTTAGGGGGCAGTTGTACCTTAATGGGCACCTCTACCAACCTTATCGTTAATTCCATATATACCAATAGAACCGGTGATAGCTTGGCTTTTTTTGAATTTTCCTGGCTTGGGGTCATATTCTTGATTGTCGCTATACTAGTAATAAGCTTTTCTTCACACCTGCTACCTAAGGACCCAAAGGAAAAATTGTGGGAACAATATGATGTGGACAAGTATATAACCACTTTGGAAATAAGTCCACATTCCGATCTTATTGGCCAACAACTCTCCGACACCTTTCTTGGTAAACAGGATATTTCCGTATTAAAATTATTCCGAACGGGATTGGACAGCCCCGCCCCTTTAAAAAAGGCAATACTTCAGGCCGGCGACCGATTGATGCTATCTTGCACCCTGGAGCATCTCATGCAATTAAAAAGAGATACCGAAATGATCGTTTCCCCCAAAGAGGAAGAACCGGGCGTTTACAGCCATTTCGAATTCAAGGATGAAGAAGCAACAACTGACCGTCGTGCCAATAACAAACAAAATATACAGACCATTTTAGTGGAGATGATGATGATGCCAGGAGCCCGATTCCTAGGAAAGACCCTAGGCGAGCTCAAACATTCATTTTTGCACGATGCCATTCCCTTGGCCATAAAAAAAAGAAAAAACCTCCGAAATTTAAAAGAGAGAATGTATACCGATGATATGGATCTAACACGATTAAAGGTGGGTGACCGGGTACTCTTGGAAATTGAAAGGGATAAGATCAAGGATTTTGACCTGTCTGACAATGTAGCCATTTTACAACAATACGAGGCCCCTGAAAGCGCCAAATCTTCCAAGCGCAACCTCACTCTTTTTATCTTATTGGCCGTAATTGTACTTGCCGCAACCGGTACTTTAGACATCCTATCGGCCACCCTTCTAGGTTGCATGGCCCTATTGCTTTTTAACGGGGTGGATTTGGAAAAGGTCTACAAAAAAATTAATTGGCAGATCCTATTCCTATTGGCTGGCATGATTCCCTTGGGGATTGCCATGCACAATACAGGGGCAGATGACTGGATATCCCAGAAATTATTGTTATTGATGCAAGGAAAAGACCCCATGTTTTCTGTTGGCATTTTATTTTTGGTGACCATGTTACTCAGCAGTGTTGTATCCAATAATGCCACCGCCATCATTATGGCCCCAATTGCCATTTCACTGGCAACTGGCATGCAGCTTCCCGTAAAACCCTTTGTCCTGGCTATTATGTTCGCCGCCAACTTTAGTTTTTTCACCCCCTTGGGCTATCAAACCAATACCCTCATCTATAGTATGGGTCTATATAAATTTAAACACTTTTTTATCTTGGGGGGAATTATATCTATTGCACTCCTTATTCTAGCCACTCTTTTGCTCTCTACCATGCTGTAAAATTTATCTGGTACCAAGCTTTGAGCAAGATTAAGCCCGTACGTATTCCTTCAAATACCTTGAAGCATGCTCATACCCTATCATAAAAGCCTTTTCTACAGCCAAATCATCCGAAAACTTAATATATTCCAGATCTTTGGGCCTAAACAAAATATCCACAGCACAGAGTTTTTCCCTACAATTGGCATGCAACATTAATCGCTTGGTACGCTTGGCCAAGCTGATGGGATCATCTAATTTACCCTTGCCAATTTCCTTCATTCCAGAGGTGTAACTTCCTATTACAACGTCCAATTCATCGGACAAAACCTCAATAGGGAAATTATTCATAATTCCTCCATCTGCGTAAAGCATACCATCTATTGTCACGGGACTAAACACTGGCGGTAATGCCGCGGAAGCCAATAAGGGCAAAAGCAGCTTACCAGAATTAATAGTTTTTGGAATTCCTTTTTGAAGATCGGTAACAGTAACAAACAGTCTCCTCTCCATTGCTTCAAAAGTGTCTTTCCCAAAATAATTGGACATAAAATATAGGTATTTCTCCGTATCAAACAGTCCAGGCTTGTTGGTAGAAAAGAAACTGTACCTAAATAGCGGTGTCTCCTTAAAAAAATCCAGCATTTGAGCAAAACTCATCCCCTTTGCATAAAACGCTCCTATGACAGCGCCTGTACCCACACCAGAGACCGCATCTGCATAGATCTCATACTCGTGCAAGGCCTTTATGGCACCAATATGAGCCATGGCTTTTACCCCACCCCCTGATAACACCAAGCCAATATTTTTTTTCTGTAGGTCCTGTAATTTCATTTTCCCCTAGTTGTTTCCGCTCACTAATTCTAAAGACTTAACCCTGCATACATTCATTTTATACCCTGCACCAATTTAGTAGGTAGTCATTTTTTGACAGAATTGGTAGATGGCAACTACAAAATCATCTTAATTAATGTTTATTACCCTTTGGCTAGGAGCAATATTCTTCTTACCAATTTTTAAATGCAACAATCCATTCTTCATCCTCGCTTCAACTTTTTCCGGATCAGCGTTATGTGGCAAACCAAAGGCCCTATAAAAGGAATGATGCACAAATTCCTGACGCAGCCATTGCTTATTTCTTTCTTCGTTGGACTGTTCCACCACAGCATTGATCGTTAGGTAATCATCTACAACTTCTATTTGCACATCCTTTTTTTCCAAACCAGGCAATGCCACAGAAAGTTCAAAAGCAACTTCTCCATCGCTGATATTGGTAGAGGGAATGGTTACCAACTCCTCGTTCTCTTTCTTCCGTTTAGGCAATATCCTATCCACAAAATTGTCCAGGAATGGCGGAATTTTAATTGTCTTATCCAAAGCTTTTCCAAAAATTTTCATAGTGCATTAATTTTATAGGTTAAACAATTAGTACACAAAAAAAACTTCAAAATAGACCCATCGTTTAAGGTCCGTAAATTTCTACCGTAGTGCGTAGTACCGCTACTATCATAAAGTTCTCCAACCCAAATTGGAGAATTACGCCCCTTTATTAATTTGTGCCATAAAACACATTTGACAAAGTTAAAGCATAAAGGTGGCCGTAATCACAAAGATTTATGGATTAAAATACCCAAATACAAACCGACAAAAAAAATGCCAAAATTTACAAAAAGTGGGTTTTCAAAATTAATTTAAAGAAAAATTATGAATTCCATCATAGTCACAAAACAAATAATGACAAACAGTCAAAGTTACACTTCACGGCTCATAAAATTTTGACAGAAAACATAGCTCTGGCCAATACTTTCCTTAGGGTAATCTTAAAGTCTACTGGGGGTTTTTCACCTTTAAAGAGCCAATAACAAGAAACAACAAAAACGCCAAAGCAACATAACCAATATAGCGGTAAGATCCCAAGGTGGTATAGCAATAACTGAAGAGACTTGGTGCAACAGCACTGGCAATGACCAGAAAACTCATTACCTTCCCTGTAATGGAGCCCAAATATTTTCTACCGTAAAACCGGGGCCATGTAACCGCATTGATCACCGCGAACAAACCACCCATAGTACCCAATCCACCCACCAACAAATAAACCCCTATAGGAGATGAAAGCAACAATAGTCCCAATGAGGCCAACACCCCACTGCCCAACATTACAAACAAATAGATTTTATGCTGAATGTAGTCACTGAGTATATTACAAAAGGTAGACACAAAAATTGCCGTGACAGACATAGGCAAGAAAATGGCAATAGCCTCTGCTTTGGAATAATCCTGGCTCCCAAAAATAGACACCACATGAAAGGTAAATCCGGTAACATAAAAACTATTAAAAGCCAAAACCAGTCCAAACATCCAAAAGGCACGGGTTTCTTTTGCCTTTTTTAGGGTAAAGTTAACCTCATTTTCCTCCTTTTTTTGCTGCTCTTCATCCATTGCGTATCCATCCGGTAGCAGATTAAAATCTTCCGGCCTGTTCCTATACAATTGTAAAATACAGAAGCAAAAAATAAAAAGACAGATTGCCATAATCTGCCAGCTAACCTCCCAGCCATGATCATCTATTAGACTGTTGATCAATATAGGGGAACTGGAAAAACCCAAGGATACGGTAATACTGCTAATAGAGTTTATTTTCCCCCTATTTTTTTTGAACCACATCATGATCATATTCCTGGAAGCCATGGTCAATACTCCCTGACCACTGAATCTTATCAAAAAAAACAGGAAGGTCATCAATAGAAAGGGAAGCAACCAGGACTTAAAACCAAAAAAAGCCTTTAAGCCCTCACTTATTTCTACCGATACGGAGCACAACCATAGGGACACCCCTAACAGCAAGGAGGCAAAAAATGCAACAATTCTAGCCCCATAGGCATCAAACCAAATGCCAGCGCGGGCTACCAGGGCAGAACTTATCAAAGTGCCCAGCATATAGGCATTACTGAACTCATTTCTACTTAGCCCTAAAGCATCCTTGACAGGGTCTGTAAATACAGACACACCAACAGTTTGTCCCGGGATACTGGCCAAAACACCAATACTGCCAATAAAAAGTACCACATAGCCATAAAAAAAAGGAAATTTTTGAGGTTTTACCAATGATATTTTAGTGAGATCTCGCATGCTTGGTGATAAAATGCGCAAAGATAATTGTTTTAAAAGGATATACATTTTAGTTATACAAAACACTCCTTAATTAAGCGTGACAGACTGCGGCTCCAAACTGTCCACCAAATATTAAGAACAAAAGAAACCTCGACTGCCCAATTATAACTTCATTTTATTATTTTAGAACAAACAAATACGAGTATTATGGGTTCTAGAAGAAATTTTTTGGAGAAATTGACCATTTCAACCATCAGTATACCAATATTATACAGTCCAACAAAACTGTTTGCGGCCTCCACAGCCCCTTATGAGGGGCCTATTTTAAGGGTTGCCATTATGGGACTGGGAAGTTATGGTACACGAGTAGCCAAAGCAATGGAATCGTGCAAAAGGGCCAAACTGGTGGGCCTCATTAGCGGTACTCCTTCCAAAGTGGTAAAATGGCGTGCCAAATATGATATTCCAGAAAAGAATTGCTACAACTACGACAATTTTGACAACATTAAAGACAACCCGGATATAGATGCCGTCTATGTGATTACCCCAAATGCCCTTCATAAGGAGCAGACCATAAGGGTTGCCAAAGCCGGTAAACATGTTATCTGTGAGAAGCCCATGGGTATCAACGCCAAAGAAGGCCAGGAAATGGTAGATACCTGTAAGGCCGCCAATGTAAAATTGTTGGTAGGCTATAGAATGCACTATGAGCCCAAAACGGTAGAGGTGATTAAAATGAGAAAGGCAGGCGAATTTGGAAAACTCAAGTTCTTTCAAGGCCTTTCCGGATTTACCATCGGAGACCCAACCCAATGGCGCTTAAATAAAGAATTGTCTGGCGGGGGAGCCATGATGGACATTGGTATATATTCCATTAATGGAGCCAGATATATGCTTGGGGAAGAACCCATATGGGTTACGGCCCAAGAAACCAAAACAGATCCTATAAAATTTAAGGAAGGCGTGGATGAAACCATACAGTTTCAGATGGGATTCCCTAGTGGCGCCGTGGCCTCCTGCCTGTCCACTTATGCCATGAGTCATCTGGACCGTTTTTTTCTTAACGGCGAAAAAGGTTTCGTAGAAATGCGTCCCTCTACCGGATATGGCCCCATAAAAGGAAGAACACATAAAGGAGAACTCACACAGCCACACATTACCCACCAAACCCTACAAATGGACGGCATGGCCCAACTTATTTTTGAAGAGGTGCAGCCTATTGTCCCTGTAGACGGGGAAGAAGGAGTTAAGGATTTAAAAATTATCGACGCCATATATAAAGCCGCTAAAACAGGTGAAAAAGTAAGCCTGTAAACACCTAGGAAGTATGACATATTGACATTACTCATTGTCTTAATAACCGACATTATGTCGGTTTTTTATTGCTTCGACTAAAGCACGGAGAACAATATCCAGACGTCCGAGACTAAAACCACTTTGGCATTTTGTTTGCATTTTATAGGGTGAAATCAATTTGTATTTCAACTGACTTAATGTTTAACTTAAAATTTTTATTATTATGAGCACTTTAGTTAATGTTCCTAAAAATGGAAGTTTAGCAAACGTTAATTCACAAACAAGCTTCCCTAATTGGTCAAATTGGATAGACAATTTCCTTAATAATGACCAATTGCCTTTATTGAATAGTTTAAATTTTAATCGGGGCATTACACTTCCTAAAGTTAATATTTTGGAAACAGCAGACGCTTACGCTGTGCAAATGGCAGTTCCTGGTCTAAAAAAAACCGATTTTCATATAGACCTTGAAGAGCAGCTTTTATCTATTTCCGCCGAATTGCAGGAAGAACACGATAGCCCTGATGCGCAGTATACCCGCAGGGAGTTTGGATACTCCTCGTTCAAGAGAACGTTTAGCCTACCGGAGACGGTAAATGATGATCAGATAGAAGCCAGCTATAACGACGGAATCTTAAGCATTCACTTGCCTAAAAAAGAGGAGGCCAAACGCAAACCTGCAAAAACCATTAAAATTTCATAATTAAACCCAAGAATTTTAGGTATTGGTAGGGGGCACTATAGGCCCCCTACCTACCCATTTGGGTTGGTACTACTTTAAGAGAGCCCATTTCTTAATAATTGACCCAAGAACTGCAATCAGGGGCAATATTGTATGGGAACATTCCAGTGTTTGCAATTACTTTTAAGTCAGATAAGTTAGAATGAAACAGCGACAAAATAATTTGTAACAATAAAAATTGGATAAGATGAAAAAGACAGTATTTATTTCAGCCATATTATCCCTATTAATTAGTCTGGGTGTTGTTTGGGGATACCAAAATTTTGGCAACAACACCGTTGAAATTAAACATGTGCCAGCTACTGCTACTTCTAAGGTACTATATGCTGCCAATGCGGATGGGGAAATAGCCCCTTTGGATTTTACCAAAACCACCGATAAGGTCCTAAATGCCGTGGTACACATTAGTTCTAAGCGAAAGATACCCAATAACACTGGTCAGATGTACCAATACCGGAACTTGCCAGATCCCTTTCAGGATTTTTTTAAGGAAAGTCCGTTCGGAAATTTCTTTAACAAGAGATACGAATATGGACAACCTAACGAAAAGAAAGATGGGGAGTCCCAAAAAATAAAACCCAAAAGCTTACCTGTAATGGGCACGGGCTCTGGAGTAGTAATTAATGAAAAAGGTTACATCCTTACCAACAATCACGTTATAGACCATGCCGATGAAATAGAGGTTACACTACATAACAATGGCACCTATAAAGCTACGGTGGTTGGAACCGACCCCTCAACAGATTTGGCCCTTCTACAAATTAAGGCAGATGATCTAACTGCCTTGCCCATGGTAAATTCAGACGATGTAAAAGTAGGGGAATGGGTATTGGCCGTTGGCAACCCTTTTAGTCTTAATTCTACTGTAACCGCAGGTATTGTGAGTGCCAAAGCGAGAAACATAAACATAAACAAGGATAAGTTTGCCGTTGAAAGTTTTATACAGACCGATGCCGCCATTAACCCGGGCAACAGTGGAGGGGCATTGGTTAACCTAAACGGTGATCTTATTGGTATCAATACCGCAATAGCCAGTAGAACGGGATCATACAGTGGATATGGTTTTGCCGTGCCCAGCAATATTGCCAGTAAAGTAGTAGAAGACCTACTAAAGTACGGGGCCGTACAAAGGGGTATGCTTGGGGTAACTATTCGTACAATGGATGGACATTTGGCCAAAGAAAAAGACATTGCCCTTCAGCAAGGAGTATACGTGGAAAAGGTTGCCCAAAATAGTGCTGCCGATGAAGCAGACCTAGAGGAAGGAGATATTATTTTAAGCGTAGATGGCAAAAAGGTTTTAAATTCCCCTATGTTACAAGGCATGATAGCCGAAAAAAGACCCGGAGACAAAGTAAAGTTAAAGATAAGCCGTAAGGGAAAAGAGAAAGAAATTAACGTAGTACTAAAAAGCCGACAAGGAAGCACAAAATTGAAGAAAAAAGAACATCAAAAAATACTCAACCAATTGGGTGCCGAATTGGAAAATATTGATAAAGAACTAGCCGAGAAATTAAATATTGACGGTGGCGTTAAGGTAACCCAACTTTATGCTGGCAAGCTTAGACTACAAACACAAATGCAGGAAGGGTTTATCATTACCCACATCAATGGTAGGAAAATAAAGGATATAAATGATGTTATGGAATCCTTGAACAATCAAAAAGGCGGTGTGATGATAGAGGGCATCTACGAAGAACTTCCCGGAAAGCATTATTATGCCTTTGGATTGGATTCCTAAAATTGGGTATCTAGATCGCATTCTTTATAAAAATACCAACAAAAAAAGAGACCTTATTGGTCTCTTTTTTTGTTCAAATTAAACGCCTAAGATTTAAAATAGGCCTACTAAACGCCAATAGCGATAAAAATCAGTGGCACTATGACCATCTACTAGGCTAGTACAGCACTCAGTTCTTCGGATTCTCGGAATTCCCAATCGCCACGTACCAATCTGGTTACATAACAATTGTCGGCCTCTTTAATCAATATATTACGCTGCTCATCCGTAAGATCCCCTTCAATATGGATACGGGAGGTTACAACTGTCTTAAAATTGCCATCTTGCTGCCTTTGGGCCAACTGCTCCAATTGGGCATCCACTTCACCTATCTCCCAGCCTTTTCTTCTAGCCACATTTCTGATGGTGGCTACCTTACACATAGAGATACCGGCCAATAACAGCTCTACCGGGGAAAACCCTAAATCCGTTCCCTTAGACGGTATGGGTTCATCGCCCAGAATAGCATGTTTTCCATTACTGATTACAGATTGATAGCCTATAGGTAAATTCTTAATATTTATTTTTGTGCTCATAGTTTTGCTTTTTACCGCCCCTTCCAACTTTTTTATAAGAGGGGCATTCATTTACTATAATTTCTTTAAACGCTTGTTGCCTGTAAGGGTTGGGCCAAAGGAAAGTCGATTTCAAAATCGGCTAAATTGTGAATTAGGTTACTTATGGTCTTATCTCCAATAACAATAACTACATCAATCAAATTGGCTTCGGTATATCCTGCTGCAAAAAACTGTTCTTTAACCGTGTCTGAAGCCCTACCGTTATTTTCAACTGTAGCCCGAACAAATTTTGCCAAGGCATCTAGCTTACCATCAAAACTGGCCGTAGCATTCCGGATTTCCAATATTTGATCCTCGGTAAAACCGTTCATTTTACCAATCTGGGTATGTGCGGACAAACAGTAATTACAACCGTTAAACTGACTTACTACTAAATTAATAACCTCTTTCTCCTTTGCTTTTAAGGTTGATTTACGATTCTGCAGGGTTAGATAATCGCCCAATGCCGTTTCATTCTTGGCATAATAGGCGTATAAATTAGGCACAAAGCCTATCGCCTTTTCCAGATTACTGAAAATTGCTTGATTGTTGGCAGATACTTCCTCTTTAGTGGGGACTTGAAATCTTTCCATTGTCTTAAAATTTAAATTGTTATACTTTTTTTTAACAATGCAAAGATGGGGAGTAATCAAGGGTAGCTGTTAGGTAGTACTTCCCTAAGAGTTGGCAATTGTTCCCATGTTCCCTTTTCCTTTATATTCCGATGGGGAAATTCCCTCATGCTTCTTAAAAAAACGACTAAAGGATTGTATGTCCTCAAAACCTAGTTCATAGGCTATTTCCTTAACAGGACTATCAGTATAGTACAGCTGCCGCCTAGCTTCCAACATAATGCGTTCATGGATGAATTTTAAGGGCGACTTCGCATTCATTTTTGAAAAAATATTGGAAATGGTCTTAGGTGACCTATGAAGTATTTCGGCATAGTCCACAACCTTGTGCTTAGTCCTAAAATACTGCTCTACCAAAAAATTAAATTCTCGTATCAGATCCGTCTCACTCTTTTCCTGAGGATAGTTTTCTTGACTTTTATAGAGACGGGCACATAGTATCAAATAACGCTTTAACATCATTTGCAGCATACTTATCTGCAAATTATCATTGGATTGCATCTCCATAACAAACATTTCCCACAGGGTTTCAAATTTTATATAATCGTCCTCCGAAATTCCTATCACCGGGAGTTGCGAAGCTCCAAAGAACAATACCCCTTTACAGCCTACCTCGCTATCGTGATCCAAAATACAATAGAAAGGCCTGTTGAATCTTAAAAATCTAATTTTTCCTATCCTCTTGGGTACAATACGGTGAAATTCCGTTAAAAAAACAATATGGCCTTTGGAAAAGATCTCCTCTTTTCCATCTATTACCAATACATTTTTTTCTTCCTGAAACCACAGAATGCTGAGACTACCCTCTATATGCTCTTTTAAAACATCGCAATTACTACTATCAATTGTTTTTAAATAGAGGTATTCCTGTGTATTTCCAATAAATTTCATAGTACTATGGCTATTTCTGTATTTTAGGGCTCCAAAAGAACACATACTGCTATCATGCAACAGAATATCAGTTTATCTCCGTCCTTTTTAAAGTTAAGTAGTCGTAAAAACCCTCAAAACTTGCATCACCATACTTCCATAGCTATTGGCCGAGAATAATTTATAATCCACTCCCAAGCAATAAATAAACTAAAAGCAACAAAAGTTCCAAACAAAAATTACTGATGGAATTTAACACAACTTAGACATACAAGGCAATAGCTTATAATCCTTAAAAACTGTAATTATGCACAAAACTCAAATTATTTCCACCATTCGGAGGTCGACGCTTCTATTTTATTGATGTTGATAGGCTCCCCTATTCTTGGAGTCAGCACCTCTAGGTTTAATTCTTTAGCTTTAACCGAAACCCGTTCTACGGGCTCCGTCCAAGGGTGCATGGCCAGTTTAAAGGCGCCCCAATGAATTGGCATAATCAGCCGTGAACGCACATCTAAGCCTGCCTGTGCAGTTTGTTCCGGGAACATATGGATATCTGGCCACATCTCATTATACTGCCCACATTCTAGCATCGCAATATCGAACGGACCAAATTTATCCCCTATTTCCTTAAAATGGGGTCCATAACCACTATCGCCACTAAAAAATATTTTATTGTTGTTTGATTGTATCACCCAAGAACTCCACAGAGTTCTGGCTCTATCCGTAATTCCTCTCCCTGAGAAGTGTTGGGCAGGGGTGCATCGTATTATTATATCCTCATGGGAGGTTTCTTGCCACCAATCCATCTCCATTATACGCTCTCTTTCAACACCCCATTCCCGTAAATGTGCCCCAACTCCCAAAGGGACGTAAAACATTTTTACCTTGTCCTTTAGTTTCTGAATGGAGCCATAGTCCAAATGATCGTAGTGGTCATGGGAAATGAGTACGACATCTATATTGGGAAGTTTTTCCACATCAATAGGAAGCTCCTTGCTAAATCTAGTGGTGGCAAGCATGGGGTGCGGTGCAGGTACTTTTCCAAACATCGGGTCTATCAAAATGGTTTTGCTGCTTATTTGCAATAAAAAAGTAGAGTGACCAAACCAGACAAGACGTGTACTGTCCTTTTTCTGAACAATTTCCAAGGAATCCAGCTTATCAACTGGAATATCCATAGGAGGTTTTGTATTAGGTAGAGAACCGAAAAATCCGGCCAAACTTTTACCCATATCCCGCATACTCATGTCAAGTTTAACCTCTTCTTTGTTAATAAACTTTCCACCCCTATAATTAGGAGATTTTGCATACGCCATTTTCTGCTCCTTTGTGGGAACCCCTCCAAACTCGGGGCTTAAATACAAGAACATCACCGCAATTAATATGATCAAAAGAAATCCGCCTCCAATTATTATACCCATATTCCTTACTATTTTTTTAATTATTTTCATCTTCTAAGTGCAAATCCATTTATTTAATCGAATATTTATTCTATTATAATTCAAAAAAAATTAACTTTTTATGGCGTCCCAAACCATGGAGAACATAAGGTCCATATTATTCTGGCTGAGTTCCATTTTATCATGAATAATCAACTTCACCGTTTCGCCCATAACTGCAATCAATATTGCCATAAGGATATCGTTATCAACATTTTTAAGTAGCCCCTCCTTCTTTCCTTGGTCAATAAGTGCAGTAGATAGCTTACTTTTTCTCTCCTTTACCGAATTGGGTAATTTCCCATAATATGGGGATTTTTTCAATTGTTCCAGAAAACTCATTTCCTTCCTATGATTTATACTAAAATTGACCCAAAACAACCAAACTGTTTTTAATTTTAGCTTAAAAGGCAAAGCTTCCACTATCTCCTGTTCACTTCTCTGACTCTCCCTTTCTATTAGGTCTACAGCTATAGACATTATTAGATCTTCCTTATTCTTATAATAAACATAAAGTGTTGATACAGATAGCCCCACGCGTTTGGCCAAATCTGCCATTTTTACACCGGCAAACCCCTTTTCAGAAACAACACACAAGGTGTTTTCCACAATAGCCAGCTGTTTTGTTTCGTCTTTTACCCTCATCTTGTAAAAATAACATATTATATCGAATAAATATTCGTTTTATATAATTTTTCAACACATTTTGTCCCCCCCCAGGACCATAACTATAACCAGCTTTAAAAATAGTCATGGCAAAAAAAAGGTGTGCCTTAAGGCACACCTTTCCAAACCCGATAGAGTCTTATATTTTAATCCTGAACAACCATATTAAAGTCTTGTACGGTCCTATTACCCGCAATAATTTCAATATCGGCAGCCGTTTGAATTTGATAACCATCCAGCTCCACTTCCACATCATAGGAACCGGCACTTAGCCCCAAAACCTTATAATATCCGTCTGCATCACTAAATGTAGTTGTATTTAAGGTGTCGGCCGCGAAAACTGCCACTTGAGCTCCTTCCAGCCCAACAACAAGATCTTCCTGCAAAGTGGACACCATTCCAGATAATGTACCAGCAGTAGACAGATTGCAAGCCTTGATTACGGGTTTAAAATTAAATCCCTTAATATCCGAAATTAAGTTTCCCCCGCCCCTGGCAACAAAGGATTTACTTACATCAAAATCCAACAAAAGATCGGAACTTAATCCACCACTTACCACTATTCCCGGTTTAATAAAGACTTTGATCCCTGACTGTTCTCCGCTAGGCACCTTTAAATCATACGTAGTGCCATCAACCAATACCACGTTAACACCCTTTACATAGACTCTTACCAGATCATAGGTCCCCACCGGAACATCAACATCCACCAAATTAGTAGTAACACCGTTGGTCAGATCCAATAAGTTTACCTGAACTTCCTCTTCCATCAGTACTATGAAAGAAGATTCATTATCATCGTCCACATCATCATTTTCTTCCAAATTTATATCCATATCCCCTTTATAACGGGCTTCTACCTTAAAAACAGTAACATTGGCTTCCGCTACCATATCATGTGGGAAGGGAGCATCTGTTAGATCAATGGACAACTTTCCATAATCACTATTTCGGTCATCATTATCCGTACAGGATGCCATAACTATAAAAACCAATAATAATACACTTGATAATAAACGAACTTTCATAACTCCAATTTTTAATGTTAATATCAATAGGCCTAAGCTTAAACAACAAAGCGTTATACAAGATAACAATCAAAGTTGGGCAATACCCTACCCATTTATTCATTTATTTCCATTTTTTCGATGAAATACAGACTTTTTGTTACTTTTTCTCTTACAAGTGAGAAATCAACCTACTGAATTCCAGTTGTTTTTATAATCATCAACGAAAAATCCTTAACTTATAGATAATTTATCATCCAAAGACAAGCCAAGATGAAAAGAACAGATTTTTTAAAAAAAGGCTTAATAGGTATGGGGTCACTGGTTGCCGTCCCCACCGTATTGCATGCCTGCTCCAAGGATAAGGATCCATTCAATGAAAAGGAAGAGCTAGTGGAATGCGAATTATCACCCAGTGAAACCACTGGTCCATTTACCATTAAGACTCCTTCCCAATTAATGAGGGAAAATATAGTTGGGGACAGATCCGGGGTTGCAATGCTCATTACCATTAGTGTGCTGGACAAAAGCAACAACTGTAACCCTTTATCCGGTGTCCTTGTAGATATTTGGCATTGCGATGCCCAGGGCTACTACTCTGAATATGGAAATACCTCCTTACAGGAAGAGGATTTTACCCAATCGCATTTTCTACGAGGCCGACAAACAACGGATGCCAATGGGAACGCCAGTTTTATAAGTATTTTCCCAGGATGGTATCCAGGTAGGGCTCCGCATATTCATTTGGAAATATTGACTGTCAATGAAACCTCTATACGGGTGAGTCAAATTGCCTTTCCAAAATCAGTTTGTGATACCGTCTATACTTCTACAGACTATAAAGGGGAGGCGGACACCCTAAATACGGGGGACAGCGTTTTTTCGGATGGGGTAGACGGGAATATGACCGACTCCCTTACAGGCAATAATACAGATGGTTATACGCTATTGAAGACGATTGTAGTATAATCTATCAGTATTTAAATGAAGAATTCTGGATTATAGCAAAAAAAAAAGACCGTCTAAATAATTTAGACGGTCTCTTCTTTTCATTAAACTTGGAAGTATATATTATATAACTTGTACGTTTACTGCATTCAATCCTTTTTTACCTTCTTTTAGATCAAAAGATACTTCATCTCCTTCACGGATTTCATCGATCAATCCAGAAATGTGTACAAAATGATCTTTTTCAACACCTTCTTCGGTGATAAAACCAAAACCTTTAGTGTCGTTGAAAAATTTTACTGTTCCTTTACTACTCATCGTAATGTAATTAAATTTATTATAATATTATTTTGCAAATATGGTGCTAATAATTTAAACAACAGCAGTTTAGTTCCAAATCTTTTGAAAATTCACCGAAAAAAGTGGTTATTTTTACCTCAAGCCCCTATTTTCATGACCTCTAACCGATTAATTTTCAGTTATTCCCGTATTTTTTGAGCTCATTTTATCCTGTTTTAGGTTAAAGCCTTCTTAAAAAGCTATGACATAAATGCGTGAAGTAGCATAAAATACCATATTTGAATTTAACTATATCCTAGTGTTTACTGCTAGCGTTCACCACAAAACAATGGTAGTTTATGATTATAGGTTGTTATACAGATAGATAGATCCTCTATAACAAAAAAGGTTCGGCAAAGTAAATAGCCGAACCTTTTTTAAATTGTCTTATTACTATACCGGAGGTATTAAAATTCTTTTTTACCAAATTCGCTCTCTATAAACTTGGACTTATTTTTAATAGCATTAAAGGTATATGAAAGATTTATAGATATCATGTCTACCTCATACCTGTAATTGGTTGTGGTATAAAATTCATTCTCCTTAAAGGTGGTTATTCGCTGTTCATTGGTATCAAGCATTCCCATATCTATATTTTGCCATTGCAAGGTGGCCGTTAACCTATCGTCAAAAAACGACTTCCTAAACGTTAGGTTGGGGGAGTAAAACCTTGAATCTTCACCCTGGGCTGTATTGGTATCCGATAAATAATTGAATGTAAATTGTAGGGAGGCATTTTCCCAAAAGGAATAGGTAGAATTTAGGTTCAAAGAATAAATGGTAGCACTACTGTTTACATCGTAGTTTCTACTAACACCATCTCTGTGTCTAAAGATAAAGGCCCCGTCTATATCATAGGAATAAATATTGGCCCCTATGTAATTGGTCCAATTATCCGTTGGCTTTAGTTGCGCCCCTATTTCAATTCCCAAGGCACTACTTTTTCCTACATTGGAATACACTCTATTGATTATACTGTCCAGTACCGCCCCATTGGCTTCATATGCCAAGGTATTTACTCGGTTAATTACATTGTCTACATGTCTATAATAAGCAGTTGCGCTAAATGAATTGCCTCCTCTTAAACTTTTGGTCACTCCCAATTCTACCAAATCAATAAATTCTGGTCTTAATTGATTGTCCCCTTGTTCAAAAACCTCTGAATGCTCCCTCTCTGCAAAACTGTTCATTTTAAGGGTGGTTGTTCTTTCTACCCTTTTGCTGTAGGCCGCCTTTAATTTTGTCCTATCATTAACGGCATATTGCAGGGATGCCGAAGGGAACAACTTTACGAAATTGTACTTATAGGTTTGTTCTGGATCGGCAGTCCTTAACTCTTCCGAATAGGTACGGTCCATAGATTCCAAACGCACACCTCCTGCATAGTCCCATTTACTGCTTGCCCCTGTTAGTTGAGCATATCCGGAATGAATGGTTCTCTCAAGGCTTATATTACTGGAAAATTCCGGTACCAATACACCGTCACGCTCATAAACAAATTCGCCAGTATGGTCAATATTCCTATATTGATATCCTGTTTCCAGCATCCCGAAAGAAAAAGGTCTAAATTGGTAGTCTAGATTTACCCGATACCCGTTTAAGGGATTGTCATTGGTATTGTATTCTTGTTGATAAACAATATTACGATCATTAAGACCTAAATTATCGTTATAGGTAGGACCTCCCAAAAAAGTGTACTCATAAAGTAAAGAAGTAGATAATTTGGAATCATCGTTGAATTTATGGGCATAATCAAAGCTCCCCAAGGCAAAATCTCCCTTTCTGGTCCTTAGATTATGATTGTAATACTGAAAAGTATACTCCCTATTCCCACTGCCAATAGGAGAAATGGCATGATTGTCATAGTAGTCAATATCTGCCAAACGGTCTACTGTATGTTTCCCTGCATAAAAGCCCAATGAATAGGTGTCAGAGTCGTTAGGGGTGAAATCTACGCTAAATCTGCCGTTGTAACTAACGTCATCAAAACTACGCTCCCCATCAGACGGTAAAAAAGTTTGTTTGTCCTCGGCCTGGTTAATTACAAATACTTCCCCTTCCCTTCTTCCTGTTTTATCGTTGCGCTGGTAACTGGTACCAAAGGAAAGGTTCCATTTATCCGTTCGCCTGTTTAGGGTAGCATCAATTCCGTATCGCTGGGCAGCTTCCTTGGTGTCATAAGGCTCTATGGAAGGTAGCCCGCCACGCACATTGATCTGGGTAAAGACCCCATTGGTTGCTCCTTTTTTGGTAATAATATTTAAAATACCGCCCTTTCCTTCCGGGTCATATTTGGCGGATGGTGCAGTAATCAATTCCACCGTCTCTAGGGCATTGGCTGGTAATTGGGCCAGTATGGCACTGGCATCTCCTTGGGTAGGCTTACCGTTAATTAGGACTGCAAATCCCTTACTGCCACGAACACTTATACCGCCTTGTACATCAACGGTTACAGATGGCAGATTCCTTACAACATCAATGGCATTGCCCCCTTGGCTATTTTGGAATTTTTTGGAATCGAATACCTGACGGTCTATTTTATGTAGCACCGTGGCCCGTTGTCCCTGTACCACAACTTCTTCCAGTTGGTTGCCAAAGGTTAGCCCCACTTCGGACAGATCCTGCTTGGGCTGCTTTTTATCAATACTAATATTGGAAATAGTTTTGGTATCATACCCCATAAAAGAGGCCTCTAAATAATAGGTTCCCGGTTTTACTCTTTCTATGATAAAGGACCCATCCCCCGAAGTTACCACTCCCGTTACCAGGTCACCATTGGCTTGCTTGTACAAGGCTGCAGTAGCATATTCCAAAGGTGAACCGTCACTTGCATCGATAATCTTTCCGGAAATTTGGGCTGTCAAGGCTTGTACCCCAAAAAATAGGCCTGCCATAACTAAAATACTCTTACTATACATAAATGTCTAATTTGATTTTGGTCCGACAAAAATAGGAGACTGGACAAACTTAAAATGGTGTATTTGAAAAAGGAATGGTATTTACAATTACATATGGGATTTTTTATACTGCAAGGGCGTTTGTTGGGTGTATCGCTTAAAATATTTGGTAAAATGGGAGGTGTCCTTAAACTCAAGAGCGTAAGCAATATCACCAATAGATTTATTGGTGTATAACAATTGTCTTTTCACTTCCCTGATAATATGTTCGGCAATTACATCAGAAGCAGTCTTCCCAAATGCTTTATTACATATGGCATTGAGATTCTGTGAGGTGGTATGGAGGCTATCCGCATAGAAAGAAACATTATTTTTTAAATCTCCCGATAATAAATCAACAAACTGTATAGCCTTATCGTTATTGTCCGCTCCCTGTGCCGCAGCGTATTTCACTATTTTTGACAAAATGGCCTTTAAACCTCCTTCTACCACTTCCTGATTCAAAGGATCTTGCTTCATTTCCCAACACATTGCATCAAATAAAGCTTGCAAGGAAAGATCCTTTTCGTTGACAAATACTTTTTGACTATTACTCAGTTTAATTAATTGGGTATTGATATACTTGTCCAGTGTTTCTTCCAAAAACGACTCCTTAATAATAATTACGTACCCTTGGGGTACCGTATCTATTTCCCAATGGTGTACCTCATCCTTCTTTACCAAGAACAACAACGGAGGTTCTATTTTATGGCTTTTCATGTCCAGATGATGAAAGCCACTACCTTTAACAAAATAGATAATTTCCAAGTACTTATTGTGCTTATGGGGCTTGGTATAGCGTTTGGATATATCAAAAGGCTCAATTTTTATACCTACTTCCGAAGCAATCTTGTTATAAGTCCTTATGGTATCTTTCAAAATAATTTGATTATTATATAGCCTGTTTCCAAAGCATCCTAGCCGTAAATGTAAAAATTACGGTTGTAAGGTATATTTCACAGCCTTAACTTTAAGATAACTTTATAATAACCCAAAACAAACCCAAGATTGCCCAATCTTAATATTTCTCCATGGGGACAAAAAATAACCTTATGACCCCCATATTGAAAATGCATTCACATCTAACTGATTATAAGTATGATACAACGCCACTACCCATTACACTCTTCTTTTCCCCTATATGCCACAACTGGTCTAAATGCCCCTTTTAACTACCCGCTTTTAGCCATTTATTAACGGCTAAGTTGTAATCTTATGTTAAGACCTTATAAAAGAGAATGAATATTCATTTTTATCGATATCTTTGTACCCGCCTACCAACAAATTGCGGTATAAACAGGGTATAAAAATTAATATAATAGAATATATGGCTAAACTTCAAAAAAGTCTTGAAAAGCGGGAAGCTTTGGTAAGAGCAACCATCCATTTGGTAAATAACAGCGGTTTTCATGCCACCCCTATGTCTAAAATTGCAAAAATGGCCAATGTCTCCCCTGCCACCATATACCTTTATTTTGAGAATAAGCAAGACCTTGTAAACAAGGTATACCTCGATGTCAAGACCAAATTTACGGACTATGCTTTTCAAAATCACAATGAAGACATTCCCGTAGCAGAAGGATTTGAAAAAATTTGGAAGCGAATTGCCGATTTTAAACTAAAAGAAGTGGAAGAAGCCATGTTTCTGGCCCAGTGCGACAATACGCCCATGATTGATGAGCCAAGTAGGCAAGAAGGACTAAAACACCTGCAACCCTTATTGGATCTATGGCATAAAGGCAAACAAGAAGACATTATAAAACCGTTATCGGATTATTTGCTCTATGCCTACTCCATTAACCCCCTATCCTTTTTAATGGTTATGCAGCAGCGCGGGGTCTTTAAAATAGATCAAGACGGCATAGAAGAGGCCTACCAAGCGGCATGGGACAGTATCAAGAAATAAAAACTTAACTCAACATATTAAATACATATCAATGGAATTATTGGATAAATTAAAGTGGCGATATGCAGCCAAGGCGATGAACGGGAAAAGAATCCCACAGGAGAAAATAGACCGCATTATAGAAGCAGCACGATTGGCTCCTACGTCCAGTGGATTACAGCCGTTTGAAATCATGGTGATTACAAACCAACAAATAAAGGAGAGTATAAAACCCATGGCTTGGCACCAATCTGTTATTACAGATTGCTCCCATCTACTCGTATTTGCAGCTTGGGACACTTATACGGCCGAACGTATCAATAAGATGTTCGACCTTACCAACGAAATACGGGGATTTAAAAACGAAGGATGGGAAAATTACCGACAGATGTTATTGGATTCCTATCCTCAAAGAGACCCTGAGGAGAATTTTAATCATGCGGCCAAACAAGCGTATATTGCTTTTTCCCAAGCTATTGCTGCGGCCGCCTTTGAGGGCGTTGATGCTACCCCCATAGAAGGCTTTGACCCCACGGCTGTAGACCGTCTTTTGGGCTTAAACGAAAAAGGACTAAGAAGTGCCGTACTATTACCTTTGGGATATAGAAATACAGAAGCGGATTGGTTGGTAAATTTGATAAAGGTTAGAAAGAGTACTGAAGACCTGGTAACCCTAATAGATTAAAACAAGATATTATGATACAGACTATTTTATTAAAACAAAGACCCGTAGGCACACCTGCCCTATCGGATTTCGAATTTGTTAAGGAAAATGTGGAACTAAGCCTTAAAGACGGTGAAATACTGTTGGAAACAACATATATCTCTGTAGACCCTTATTTAAGGGGAAGGATGAACGACGCCAAATCGTATGTGGCGCCATTTGAATTAGGTAAACCGATAAGCTCCGGAATTATTGCCCAAGTGGCAGCTTCCAAAAATGAAGACTTTAAAAAAGGTGAATTTGTTTCCGGCATGCTAAATTGGAAAACACAACAGATATCCGATGGAGAAGGTTTATTAAAAGTGGACAAGGACAAAGCCCCCCTAAGTGCCTATTTGGGTGTTTTGGGGATGACCGGACTAACAGCCTATTTGGGCCTCACCCAAATAGGGAAACCTAAAAAAGGAGAAACCTTGATAGTCTCTGGCGCAGCCGGTGCCGTGGGTAGTGTTGTAGGACAAATTGGAAAAATTCTGGGCCTTAGGGTTGTGGGCATTGCCGGTACAGACGAAAAAGTGGAAATGTTAACGTCCAGATTCGGTTTTGATGAAGCCATTAATTACAACACCACTACTAATATGAGGTCGGCTATCCAAGAAGCCTGTCCAGACGGAGTGGATATATATTTTGATAATGTGGGTGGACCTATTTCCGATGCCGTGCTGTTCAATATCAACAAATTTGCACGAATGATTATATGCGGGGCCATATCGGTATATAACAATACAGAAATGCCAAAAAGTGTCAGCGTACAGCCTTTCTTGGTAAAGAACAGCGCCCTGATGCAGGGGTTTATCGTATGGAACTATGCTGATAAATTTCCTGAGGCCATGGAGCATTTAAGCAGCTGGCTCACCGAAGGAAAACTAGACTATACAGAGACTATCGTGGAAGGTTTTGAAAACACCCCACAGGCTTTCTTAGATCTATTTGAGGGTAAAAACAAGGGTAAGATGGTGGTAAAGGCCTAAAACCCTACTATTATTCTATTAACTAAAAAACATCAAGACATGAATATCTTATTTGTATTGACCTCCCATGACAAACTGGGAGACACTGGAAAGAAAACGGGATTCTGGATAGAGGAATTTGCTAATCCATATTATACCCTTTTAGATAAAGGGGCCAATATTACCTTGGCCACCCCAAAGGGAGGTGCTGCACCTATTGACCCTAGTAGCGATACGCCAGAGTCCAGCACCAAGGACACCGAGCGCTTTAAAAAGGATGTGGTTGCCCGTGAGAAAATCAATAATACCTTAGTATTATCACAAATTGACCCCTCAGATTACGACGCCGTTTTTTATCCCGGAGGACATGGTCCCTTATGGGATTTGGCCAATGATGCCGATTCCATTAAATTAATAGAGTCCTTTAATAAACAAGATAAACCCATCGCCTTCGTCTGTCACGCTCCAGCAGCACTAAAAAATGTTAAGAATGTAGACGGTACCCCTTTGGTAAAAGGAAAAAAGGTAACTGGGTTTACAAATTCCGAGGAGGAAGCGGTTCAACTTACCAAGGTGGTTCCCTTTTTAGTGGAAAACATGTTAAAAGAAAACGGTGGAGACTATTCCAAAAAGGCCGACTGGACTGCTTATGCCCTACAGGATGGGAATTTGATAACCGGTCAAAATCCGGCTTCTTCAGAACTGGTAGCCGAAAAATTACTGGATCTACTACATTAAAACTAAGTAATAATAATAATAATAGGTACTTGCAACCCGAAAGGTTTGTAAGTGCCTTATTTTTTGTTGTAACTCCCATTCTTTTCTGTTTTAGAACTACTACTTTAGTGTACTATTTCTCTCTTTAAGTTCCTTAAAGGCCCATTGTAGTTCTTTTGTAACACCTTCAATAGTATCTCCATGATAAAAGAAGTGGTCGTCCCATTGTTTTATAGACGCAATCTGGGTGTTGGTTCCTGTTAGAAAGGCTTCGTCCATTTTCACCACCTCTTCTATGGCTATTGCCTCTTCCATCACCTTTATACCCAACTGGGCACAAAGTTCCAACACAATCTTCCTAGTAATGCCACTTAGGATATACTCATTTTCAGGATGGGTATATACCACCCTATCCCTTACAAAAAACACGTTACTGTGTGAGGCTTCGGTAACCAATCCTTCCCTAAACAGAACTGTTTCGTAGCAGCCCTTTTGGGCTCCATACTCATTGGCCATCACATTTCCCAACAGGGAGGTCATTTTAATATCACAACGAGACCATCTAAAATCGTTCATACTAACCACCTGTGCCAGGACATCATTAATATCTGGTAAGGTCTGAGCAGTAGCATACATCAATATAGTTGGTGTTATTTGATTTGGATAGGCATGTTTTCTTGGAGCCACTCCCCTAGTTATTTGTATGTATAGCAGGCAATCTTTCCCATGCAGTTCTGCTGCATCTAGCAGCTTGGGAATTTCTGTATCCAAAAGCCTAACATCAAAGTCAATTTTAATTTTTTGCAACCCTTCCTGCAGTCGGTCAATGTGGGCCTCCTGGTATAGAAATTGTCCGCCTATTTGCGCCATCACCTCATAAATGCCATCACCAAACAAAAAACCTCTGTCAAATACAGAAATTTTTGCCTCGTCAGGAGCTAAAATGTCTCCGTTCAGATAAACTTTAGGTGGATAAATCTTATTCATGCAATAACTGTATAATATTTAATAATCAATATTTATTCTTTCTAATTTCTGCTACTCCTTAGCTTGGTGATCATAACTCAATACCCGTTTCAACTGCCAAACCCCATTTTGCAGAGTAAAGACATGTGAAAATTTAGCGATTCCCGTAATATAGATGTCTTTATCAGCTTCTTTGATATAAAACTCATGAACCCCATGCTGTATTGCTCCATATAAAACATCATTTTGATATAAGGGAAATACCTCCATGCTACCAGCTACTAATTTACGGATAGGCTTCTTTACCCCATTCCCGCAAATGTTTTGTTTTATTGCTTCAAAAAACGCCTCCTTGGAAGTGCTTAACCCTGACTTATCATGGTAAAACTCAAGGTCCACCGCAATATAGGGCTCCATTTCCTTTAGCTTGCATTGATTAAACCCTTCTACAAATAGAATACTGTCTACTTCCTTAATGGTTTGGTATAGCTCTGAGGACGAGTCTAGCTGTGCATGGCCAAAGGTGTACAATAAAGAAAAAAGGACAATAGTAAAAGCCTGTTGGTAGTAGGCTATATTCCCCATAATGGCAATTTTTAGTGTTACTGCCTTAAAGATAACACCCTTTTTATCTTGTTTGGGAATTTTGGTGTATAAATTACATACCCCATGTTAATACCAAACCCAAAAGGGGCTAAACCATTAAGACAAGTATTTCCAAACTAAAAAGAGACCCTGTACAGGCCTCTTTTTTTTATAATTGATATCAAATCTTTTATTGTGTTATTTTAGTCCCCTTGCTTTAAGCATGGGATCTATCTTAGGTTCTTGGCCGCGCCAATCCTTGTACATTTTCTCCAATGGAAGGGTATTTCCTCTGGAAAGTACCATGTTTCTGAAACGCTGACCATTTTCCCGATTCAGTCCACCATGGGTCTCAAACCAATTGTAGGCGTCGTGGTGCAGCATTTCGGTCCATAGATAAGAATAATAACCTGCTGCATAACCGCTACCAAAAATATGGGCAAAATAAGTTGAGCGATAACGGGGCGGTACGGCGGACACCACATCCAGTTTTGTTCTTCGTAAGGCTTCTTTTTCAAATTCATTGGCATCCGTTATTTCTGTTTCCGAAGCAATGATATGCCATTGCATATCCAAGTTGGAAGCCGCCAAATTCTCTGTAAGACTATAGCCTTGATTAAAAGTACCCGATTGCTTTATTTTATTTATTAGTTCTTGAGGAATAGGCTCCCCGGTTTTATAGTGTAGGGCATAATTCTTAAGTACTTCAGGGTATAATGCCCAATTCTCATTAAATTGGGAAGGGAACTCCACAAAATCCCTTGCCACAGAGGTACCGGAAAGAGATGGATATTGTTGGTCCGCAAAAAATCCGTGCAAGGCATGTCCAAATTCATGGAACATGGTTTCTACTTCGTCATAAGTCAACAAGGCCGGTTCCCCTTCTGTAGGTTTGGGATAATTACAGACGTTATAGATTACCGGTTTTTTCTGGTAAAGATGCGACTGGTTTACAAAATTGCTCATCCAAGCTCCTCCCCGCTTGCTTGGCCTTGCAAAGAAATCGCCATAGAATAATCCCAATTTATCTCCGTTCTCCTCAAAAAGTTCATATACCAATACGTCCTCATGGTAGGTTGGGATATCGGTCCTGACCTTAAAGGTTATACCATACAACCTTTCTGCTGCATAGAAAATTCCTTTTTCCAAAACGGTCTTAAGTTCAAAATAAGGTTTAATCTGATCTTCGTCCAAGTCGTATTTCACCTTACGTACCATTTCTGCATAGTGGTTCCAATCCCATGGTGCCAATGTAAAGCCTCCCCCTTTTTTCCGGATCATATTTTGAATTTCCTCAGCTTCCTGAGCAGCTTTGGCAGTAGCAGAAGGAATCAGTCCGTTAAACATCTTAAAAACATTTTCCGGTACTTTAGCCATAGTTTTCTGTAAGCTCCATTCCGCATAATTACCAAAACCTAACAAGGCACTTTTTTTGGCCCTTAATGCCGCAATTTCAGTGATAATGCCCTTGGTGTCTTGAGGGGTACCATCTGCCCTGTTCCATGCTGCTTTGAATATTTTTTCCCTGGTTTCCCGTTTTTCCAAAGACTGTAACAAAGGTTGTTGGGTGGTGTTTTTTAGTGGAATCTTCCACCCTTTGCCTTCCTTGTTTTCCAAGGATTTTAGCTGCGCCTCCGAAAGACCTTTCAAATCGGATTTTTCCGTAAAGACTACCGCTCCGGCATTATTGGCCTCCAATAAGGTCTTATTAAAGGATGTTACTAAGGTAGCCAAGCGGGAATTGTACATTTTTAAGGTTTCTTTATCGGCATTGGATAGATTGGCACCGGCAATTTCAAAATCCTCAAAATATTCTTCCAATAATTTCATGGATTCCGCATCCAAATCCAGGCTTTCTTTGCGATCATGAAGACTTTTTACACGTTGAAACAATTTCTCATTGAGATATACTGCATCCCTAAGTTCTGAAAATTTCGGCGCCATTTCCTCCTGTACAGCCTGAAGGGTATCATTGGTATGGGCCCCGGTCAGGGCCGAAAAGATATTTCGAACCCGCTCCAAAAGCACTCCGCTTTTTTCCAAGGCCAAAATGGTGTTTTCAAATGTAGCCGCTTCAGGAGTGTTGGCAATTTTATCTATGGCCTCCATTTTTTCTGTAATTCCTTGTAATAGGGCCGGCTTAAAATGACTGTTTTCAATAACCCTAAAATCAGGTGCATGGTAGGGCAAACTACTTTCTTTAAGTAGTGGATTTTCATTAGTATTCATAGTGTTTTGGGAAGTTGATCGGTCAGAGGTTTTGGAGTCCTTACAAGCAGAAAACAAAACCGCCAACAGTAGTATAAAAGAAATATTTTTCATTAAAAAACTATTTTAACAATTGTTTGCTAAGGTAAATAAATTCCGTCTATGTTGGCATTGCCACTCCCATTGTCCATATATTCCTTTTAGTATATTATTATTAAAGAAAAAATTCAAGGAGTACAGTGGTCTGCAGGAAGGATGATTATAGATTAAACAAATCTCCTTATTTGAGTCTTATTCCTAATATTAATGCCGAGATCACTAGGTATAAAAGATTTTGAAATACTGTGGTATACATAAATTTTCATGGACACTACACCTAAGGTTTCCAAAGGGTAACAGGCTACTTAGAAGGTGCTCCAAAACATCAATAATTTCCTATCTTGTAGGCCAAACAACAATAATCATTATGGAGGATTTACTTTTAAAGATAGCCAATATCTTTTTCTACCTCTTTCATACACTACTCATTGCCTTTAACCTATTCGGCTGGCTATTTTCCGCTACTAGAAAACTCAATCTCCTTAGCTTATTGTTAACCTTTGGTTCTTGGGGATTGTTAGGGATATGGAAGGGCTGGGGCTACTGCTTTCTAACAGACTGGCACTATGACATCCTTAATAGGTTGGGGCACTACCAGCTACCCTCAAGTTACATCGCATTCCTGACCCTAAAACTAACGGGATGGTTGCCCCAGGCCGAATTTATTAATACCCTTACATTATGTGCTGCCATTACGGCGCTTTGCTGTTCCCTATGGGCTAACCTGATTGCCCCTATGTCAAAAAGAAAATAATTATCCCATTGCCAAAAATAAATCCAATATAAATTGTATCTTTTTTGGGTTGGAACAAAAGTAAAATTTTACCTTAACCAATATAGAAATACCAATCACTATACCACAATTTTATGCTTACAAAAGAAGAATTGGAGACATTGGACCGTCAGGGATATGTATCCTTGGGGAAATTATTGACCGATGAACAAGTCAAAGCTATAAACAACAGAATTGAAGAACTCCTTGACCACGAAGGCGAAAATGCGGGGTCTGAATTGGCCGAATCCAAATATATACGACACCCCAAAGAGGAAGGTGCTGACCGTTTGGCCGATCTGGTTAATAAAGGAGAGGTTTTTGATGTGTTTTATACCCATCCGCGGGTACTGGCCGGAATTGCTGCCGTACTAGGTCCCTCCTTTAAATTATCTTCCCTTAATTATAGGGCCGCCAAACCAGGTCAGGGCCAGCAGAAACTACATGTGGATTGGGGCAACACCATGGTGGATGGTGTTTATAAGGTATGTAACTCCATATGGTTGCTGGACGATTTTACAGAAAACAATGGGGCTACGCGCATTGTTCCGGGAACCCATAAACTGGGTATACCGCCACAGGAGAAAATGGAAGACCCCAGCCTTCCCCATCCTGATGAAACAATTATCACTGCCCCTGCAGGGTCTGTTTTTATCTTTAATTCCCATGCTTGGCACGGTGGAACCACCAACCTTACTTCTAAACCACGAAGGAGTATCCACAGCTATTTTTGTACTTCGGAACAGCCACAGCAAGTGGACCAAAGGAAATATATTACGGATGAAACTAAAAAACGTATAGGCCCCGATGCGCAAAGAACACTTGACGTTCTATAACCTAAAGGTCTAAACCTTTAATTTGCTTTAAACGATAGGCCTGTTATCCAATAAAGAACAACAGACCTATATATTCGCTTCTATGGTGCTATATTTTGGTTTACCCTAAACAGGTTATTGGGATCGTACTTTTGTTTAACTTCTACCAATTTCCCATAATTCTGACGGTAACTTTCTTTTACCCGTTCCTGCCCTTCCTCCATCATAAAATTGGAATAAGCACCCCCTGAGGAATGTGGATGCAATTCATTGTAATAATCCTTGCACCAATTGGTTATTTTATCGGCATTTGCTGGATCGGGATCTACACCTACAATAACTCCGGCGTATTTTGCATCCCTATAGGCCCACGGGGTATCCTTATCTCCTACCCTAGCTGCTGCCCCACTTATGGGGTATAAATGCATTTGCGAAAGAGGTGTCGGAATTTTTGAACCGTATTTTAAATGCCCAGCCCTAACTTCTGGACCTAATTTATTGAAAAAGTCGGCCCTCCAATACCATTGCATTCCGGGAGGCATAAGTCCATCAAACATTGTTTGAATGGAAGGATAGGGCATTTCACCTACATGTTCAAATTCTGGTTTTTGGGCCAATACAGGTTTAAAAACTTCCTGAAAGGTCTCTGAGCGACCCGTATAGCACCAGACTATTCCACAGAACTTTCTATGGTGCAATGACTCCGGAAAAGGTGCCCCAGGGATGACCATGGTGGCAATAAACCCATTTAGGTCTTCCGGAGCGTCATGAATAAAATCATCAAACCACTCCATTATTTCTTCTATTTTCTCTATGGGCCATAAAGTAGGTCCTCCAAATACATTTTTTAAAGGATGGGCCTGAAATTTGAAGGACGTTACAACCCCAAAATTACCACCCCCACCACGAATGGCCCAAAAAAGATCAGGATGCTGCTTTGCGTTCACGGTTACAAAAGAACCATCGGCCAACACCATATCGGCGTCCAATAAATTATCTATTGTAAGACCGAATTTTCTGGAAAGATAACCTACACCACCTCCCAGTGTTAACCCTCCTACTCCTGTTGTAGAAATCATTCCACTAGGAATTGCCAATCCAAAGGCATGGGTGGCATGATCTACCTCTCCCCAAAGATTTCCTCCTCCCACACGTACGGTATTGTCGGAGGTGTCTACACGAATGGATTTTAGGCCAGACAGGTCTATTACCAATCCGTCATTACAGGATCCCAATCCTCCTCCATTGTGTCCCCCGCCCCGTACTGCCAACAGCAAATGGTTTTCCCTAGCAAAATTTACCGCAGCCATAACATCGGCAACATCCACACATTTGACTATTATTCCCGGACGTTTATCTATCATGGCATTGTACAGCTTGCGGCTATCGTCAAAATTTACATCGGACGGCAATACCACTTCCCCTCTTATTTGTTTTTTAAAGGATGCTATAAGTCCGGCATCCATTTCCGTTACCATTTCCATAATTATATATTTTAGGTGTGTTAATACTTCACTCTTCCGAGCATTCTGCTTCGTTAATTTCTTACTTATTTGACTCTATGGGAAAAGCATCCAAGGGTTCTTCAAAGGCAATGAAAAGAACACATGGATCTGCACCAACACATTTGGCAGTATGTGGCTTGGCTGAGGGACCATAAGCATATGACCCAACTTTCATGGTCTGCATGGGTTCTCCTTCGTAGGTAACCTGCAATTCCCCAGAAACAAGAATCATACGTTCTACCGAGGTATGCCAATGTGATGGTATTTCATAATCAGCAGGGACCTTAAAGAAAATATCCAAATTTTTACTTGCGGGATTACCGTGCAATACGGCTACGGTACAACCTTCGGGCATAAAAGACGTACATCCGCCCCAATCTAAGTCTTTGTCCTCATGGGTCCTCACCAGGGACATTTCCATTCCCTCCCCATATTGGTTTTGGCCATAAAAGGAAGCACTTAATAGCAACAAGGTGGTGAACACCGCTATCTTAAATTTTGAAGAAACAACATTCTTTGTCATGGCTAATAGTTTTAAGGTTAATAATCTGTTTGTGTTAATAAAAGAGTTTACTATTCAATTAAACCTGAACGATTTACGACAGCAGAGTACAACCCAGAAAATATATTGTACACAGTACTTCCCATATGTAAACCCAGGACTTAAGTACAATGATTGGTAATTGCTGGTCTATTTGTTCAGAAAACTAGGAGGGGTGCTTCTACATCCAATACCGTGGTCCTATCTTATTGCCACTAATGGATTTCTTACTTTTAAACAGGTCAAATTATCCTGTAGGTATAGTTGATATCGTTGATATAAAATTAGTACAAATATGGGCGATGAAGGTCTAAATTTTGTTCAATTCATTACAAAATTGAATCATAAGGCCATACAAAAAGAAAAAGTTAGGCCACGTACAGACGCATATAGTCTGAGGGAAGAATTCCAAAAGTATCCATAAAGCATTTTGAGAAGTAAGCCGGACTGTTAAAACCGGTGCTATAAGCTATTTGGGAAATGGTCTTTGTATCTTTATGTAACAATTGTTTAGCCTTATTAAGACGGTATTCCTTGATAAAATTATTGGGCGATTTTCCAATAATAGAGAGCATTTTACGGTATAATTGTGATTTACTGTAGCCCAGGTCTTTACTTAAGTCTTTGGAACCATAATACGGATCTTGCCAATTCTTCCCCATACAGTCCATTAAAGCAATAACAAACCCCTCTTCTCTTGAGCTAAGGGCTTTCATAAACTCACTGTCCAAAATTATATTTTGATTTTCACTCTCATATAATTCCTTCACCTCACTGGACAACAGAATTTTCTCCGAGCCCATATCACTAAAGTGCTCTGCTTTTTTTATGGTATCTTCAAATATGCCATCCTTATCAGTTACCGGAACCCCAGCATATAATCCTATACTTGGCGATAATCCATTTTTGGGCCGGATTTTTGCATGTAATGCCTGGGCGCAATGCACAGCAGCGGTAACGGAATTAAAGGACACTAAAAATTTGTATGTACCTTGTCTTACCACCCTGCCTAAAAAGCGTTGTACCAAGAACTGAATTGTTGCAATACTTTCTCTGGATTCTTTTAATAATTGATCGCGTACCAAGCCTTTAAAGAATTTTCGGTCAACATTAATGACCATTAAGATTCTAAAGGCAGGGTCATTAATAATGTTCAATTCGGTCTTTTTGGACTTTTCAGGATCTTCTATACGTCCTAAAAAGGATTCCACTATGGCACTTTCCACTTCAATTATTCTATGGGGAACATCGCCATGGGCATGATTGTGCATATCTTGAATAGCTTTCCTATTGGGTGCCGCTATAAGACAAAATGCCGTACGGCGCTTTTCATCACACCAATAGGTCATACCCTTGCAGCCATATAAATGCTCTATTTTTAAATCTTCCCTATGCATTTGAGCCACATGCGCTGCGGTAATTTCTTCTGGAATATCATGACGGTCCATGAAAATTGGCATATGCTTTCTTTTGTATACAATTTAGTGATTTTAATCTAGTTATGGATTGTTTTGGTCTATTCATTTTACCAAATACAGAGTACCTTTTATTGGTTATTGCCCCAGACTGGATATTGCAGATTAATTTACGATAAAACCTACTTCCACACCAAACGGGGCCACATGGATAAAGCCTTCAAAGAAACCAATTAACTTGGACTGTGGTGCTTAAATGAATATCTTGTAATAATTAACTATCCACTATTGCCATAGCCTATGAAGCCCATTCATTTCACGGAGAAACTATATGATTATTTAAACAACGAGGAGGACGCAAGAATCTGTAAGGATATTAATGAGGATGCCTGTAAATATACCCCCAGGAATTACTTTTTGCTAATGCTCAGCAACATCTTTACCAAATTGGGCGACACCCTAAGTAACCCCAAAACCGTTTTGGCCTGGGTAATGAGCTATATAAATGCACCTGTATACCTAATAAGTTTTATTGTTCCCATCCGTGAATCGGGCTCAATGCTTCCACAGATTGTAATAGCAAGTTTTATCCGTACCAAGAGTAAACGTAAATGGGTATATGTAATTGGGGCCATACTACAATGTGCATCCATGATCGGTATTGGTTACGTTTCCTTGACCACAGAAGGGGTATTGGCCGGTTGGCTGGTTATTCTTTTCCTAGTGACCTTTAGCCTCTCCAGAGGATTGTGTTCGGTGGCGTCCAAAGACGTATTGGGTAAAACCATCCCTAAGACACGCAGGGGTAGATTAAAGGGATATACTGTTGCCGTATCCGGAATTCTGGTATTGATTGTGGGGCTGTATATGCTGTATAAGTCCAACAGTAATACCGGTATCCTCTTCTATAGCTACCTTATATTTTTCGCTAGTGCCATGTGGTTATTGTCAGCTTTTATCTACTCCCAAGTACGTGAATTACCAGGGGAAACCTCCGGTGGCCGAAATGGATGGAAAGAGGCGTTTAAGCGTATTGATATAGTACGTTCCGATAAACATTTTAGGCAGTTCATCATTGCGCGTTCCCTTCTGTTGTGTTCTGCTTTAACGGCTCCTTTTTATGTGTTATTGGCCCAAACCTATCTGGGAAAGGAGAGCTACCTCTTGGGACTATTCATTATTGCAAACGGACTCGCCTCTGTAATCAGCGCTCCCATATGGGGCAAAATGGCCGATAAGTCGAGCCGAAATGTAATGGCTTTTGCAGCTGTAATAGCCTCCCTCCTTGGAATAATAATGTTTGTTCTTATCAGCTATATACCTTGGGCCCGAAACGAATATTGGTTATACCCTATCGCTTTTTTCGTGCTAGGTGTTGCCCATAGTGGGGTTCGTATGGGAAGAAAAACATATATAGTGGATATGGCCGGCGGTAATAAGCGGACAGACTACGTAGCTGTAAGCAACACAATTATTGGTTTTATCCTACTGATCACCGGAGGGATCAGTGCCGCTGCAGCAGCTATCTCCACCGAAGGTATCATTTTGGTTCTCTCCCTTTTTGGGGTGGCTGGCGCCTATGTAAGCTCCCAATTGCCCAATGTGGAATAACACCCGCCCTCCTTAGAATAAATAATCAAAGGGGGGGTTATTTATCTAGCTCATAGCGAAGCAATCGCAGGGCGTTGAGCACCACCAAAAGAGTAGAACCCTCGTGTATGGCCACAGCGACACCTATTTTGGCCAATCCCATTAAGGTTGCAGGAATTAAAATGGCCACTATGCCCATACTTATCCACAGGTTTTGTTTTATGATTACCTTGGATTGTCTACTTAGGCCAATTACAAAAGGTAGACTTTCTATTTTATCGGACATAAGGGCCACATCCGCTGTTTCCAAAGCCACATCACTGCCTGCGGCTCCCATGGCAACCCCCACTGTACTAATGGCCATGGCAGGGGCATCGTTAACACCATCGCCCACCATAGCTATCTTGCGTTCTTTTTCTTTTAGTTTGCCCACAACCTCTACCTTGTCTTCGGGAAGTAAATTGCCCATGGCCTCGGTAAGCCCAATTTGCCTAGCTATGGAATTGGCAACCCCCTGGTGATCCCCTGTCAACATAATCATCTTATTAATTCCTATTTCCTTCAATTGTTCCAAAGTAGCTGCCGTAGCTTTACGTGGGGCATCCATAACACTTAATAAACCAATCAGATTGTCGCGGTACCCAACCAGCATAACGGTATGTCCGTCTTCCAACAGTGCATCCATTTTTTGCGCAGTATCCCCATCAATAGGAATACTGGCATCCTTTATAAGTTGGAGATTTCCTATATACACTTTATCTCCGTTATAATAAGCCACTACCCCCTTTCCCTGAACCACCTTTAGTTGGGACGATAGTTGCTTCCTTTCTACCCCGTATTCCTCTACAAGCTCCTTGGAAATAGCTTTGGCCAAGGGGTGTGTGCTTAAACTTTCTACATCCAAGACCAACTCAAGAAACTCTTCTTTGTCAAAACCGTTCATGGGCTGTACATTGGTAAGCCTTGGCTTTCCTTCGGTCAGAGTACCGGTTTTATCAAAGGCAATAGTCCTTAGGCTGCCCAACTCTTCCAAAGCAAGCCCCCCCTTAATAAGCACACCTTTTTTGGCCGCCCTGGCTATGGCACTCAATACTGCGCTAGGTGTTGAGATTGCCAGGGCACATGGACTGGCAGCAACCAATACGGTTATGGCCCTATAAAAACTTTCCCTAGGGGTTTCATCCAAAAATACATACGCAAAACAAAGACCTAGAACCAATATAACAACACTGGGAACAAACCATTTTTCAAATTTTTTGGTAAGCCTTTGGGTGGGCGACTTTTTGGTTTCAGCTGCACTCACCATTTTTATTAGACGTGAAATAGTGGCATCCTCATTCAATTTTAAAACTTGGACCTCCAGTAAGTCGTTCCCGTTAATAGTCCCCATAAAAACACTGTGCTCCGAGTCTATTTCCTCAAAATTGGTTATTGGGGTATTTGTAGGGAGAGCAGTCTTATCTATGGGAATACTTTCCCCAGTAATAGGCGCTTGATCTATACTACTGCTACCTTTTACTATTACTCCATCGGCAGCAATTTTACTATTGGGCCTTACTACAATAATATCGTTCAACTTTAATTTCCCTACTGGGATTTCCCGAATATCACCCCCATCTTTCAACAAAGCGGTTTTGGGGGACAACTCGCCCAATGCCTTAATGGATTTTTTGGCCTTGCCCATGGCGTAATGTTCCAAAGAATGTCCCAAACTAAACAAGAACAATAAAAGTGCTCCCTCTCCCCAGCTATCAATGAAGGCCGCACCTATAGCAGCAATGATCATTAAAAAATCGATTTCGAATTCGCCTTGTCCCATTTTCTCCACTGCTTCAAGCAAAGCATAAAATCCTCCGAAAAAATAAGCAGCTATGTAGCTAATCAACGCTGCCCATCCAGGAACTTGGGACCAAGTAGTCATAATAAGCCCTAAAAAAAAGAAAAAACCACTTAAAATTGAAAAATAAAGTTCCGTGTTTTCTCCAAAAATTCCCCCATGCGCATGATCATGAGCGTGATTATTTAATTTGCTGTGTTGCTTCTTATTGGACATTAATCAATGTTTTAAAACAAAATTACCATTAATGTCCGTGCAATGGTTGTGCATTTACCCACTACAACTATCGCATATCCCTTTTATGAGCATATTGATGTCTTCGGGCACAAATCCATCCGGAAGATTAATTTGTGGTATCCTATGCTCCGTTAAACAGATAGTTTCATTGCAATGGGTACAATGAAAGTGTAAATGAAGATCCGAGTGTTTTTTCGCTTGATGTTCATGTTGACATAAGGCATATTTTGGGATTCCCGTTCCATCATCAATTTGATGGACTATTCCCTTGTCTTCAAAAGTTTTTAGGGTCCGGTAAAGAGTAGTCCTGTCCGACTTATCAAAATTCTCCTCTACCAGACTAAGACTAACCGCCGCATTCTGTGACCCCATAAACTGATAGATCAAAATACGCATCGCAGTTGGTCTTATTCCCAAATCTTTTAAATGTTTTTCAATTTCTTGCATATCAACCAATTCCCTTGAAGATTCCCAAAATATTAAAGGTGACCTAAAACCAATATAGATCTGGAACAGCAAGGTATTATTTTCCCCGCTATCCCTAAAATAGAAGTAGAAATAAAGTACAATGCTCCTTTGATTCCAAGTCCTGTTGGCCACCAACCCGCTACTAAAACAGGCTCCTGCAAAATACCATAGTTTATAATATCCTTAGTACATGGATGTATTACCTATATATACCAAACCATATCAAATTATACCTTTAAAATTTTGTACATTTAAAGAAAAGCAACACCACATGAAAAAAACCTTTCCACACCCGGCTATTCTTTATACAATCTCACTTGTTATTTTTATTCTCAGCGGCACACTATATGCCCAGACCAGTTCCTTTATATATGGAGACCCACTTCCAGATGCTCCTGAGTTGGCCATTAGAGGCGACTATAAGGTAGGGGTCAAAAGTTTGCAATTCGTAAATAAGGACCAGGTAGATATCTTAAAGTCCAAAAACGGTGCAGCCCCCCTTTACGATCGGCCATTAACAGTGGAGGTCTGGTACCCGGCTAATTTGGACAAGGGAATTGAAGAATTTGTCACCTACAATGAAGTGATGGGCACTGCCAATGATTCCTTAAGGCCATTAATGCCCTTCACCTTTAATGGTAGGGCGGCTAGAGATGCCTCTCCATTGACCATGAACGGACCTTTTCCTCTATTGATCGTGTCCCATGGATATGTGGGATCCAGATTTCTTATGACCTATCTCACCGAAAATTTAGCCTCCAAAGGCTATGTGGTAGTGGCCATAGACCATACCGAATCTACTTTTAAGGACGCCAATGCTTTTCACAGCACTTTGTTAAACCGAGCCAAGGATATCTCCTTTATTTTAAAAGAGATGGCCGATATAGGTAAAAATGGAAGGCAACATATTTTATCCGGCATGATAGATTCAGAAAATATTGGCATCATTGGTTATTCCATGGGTGGTTATGGGGTTTTGAATGTGGCCGGAGCCGGATACAGTGATGGTCTCGCCGGTTTTTTTACACAAATGACCGGGGGCAGCAACGCTATAAGTAAACTGACTATGAGCAATCCCGAATATCATAAAGTAGACCCGAGGATAAAAGCAGTAGTGGCTTTTGCTCCATGGGGAATGGAGCGGGGGGTCTGGGATATGAACGGTTTAAAAGGCCTTGAAACACCCACCTTTTTTATTGCTGGCGATCAAGATGACATTTCCGGTTACGAGAAAGGTATCAAAGCTATTTATAGTGGAGCCGTAAATGCTAACCGCTACCTACTAACTTATAAAAATGCCAGACATAATGTAGCTCCCAATCCACCACCTGTGGAATCCTTAAAAGAAGGCCTACATATTGATGAATACTATAGATATGCCGAACCAAGCTGGGATGAGCGAAAAATAAATAACGTTAACCAACATTTCTTAACAGCCTTTTTGGGGATTCACCTTAAACAAAAAGATTATTCAAAATATTTGGAGATACAGGAAAATTCCAATGAGGAGGATTGGACCGGATTTAAACCGCGTTCCTCCACCGGAATGGAATTGCTACACGCCAAAGCTGTGGATTAAAGTCTGCTGTCCTAATAGACGTATCATGTTATAACGGGCTTATCAAAATATTTAGCTCGACCCTCGTATGGCTTTAAAAAAATAGTGAACTTTGCAAACAGAATAAATCTGATAAAAACCACCCCCGCATATAAGGAATCCATGCACCTTCATTTTAAAATTTACAAACCCTTTGGCATGCTCAGCCAATTACATTCCAATGATGCCAAGGAATCCCGGAACAAACGGTTTTTAAGTGAACTCTATAATTTACCTGATGGTATTATGCCCATTGGGCGGCTCGATGAAAAATCTGAAGGTTTGCTCCTACTTACCACCAACGGAAAACTTAGTGATCATATAAATCGCTCAGGTGTGCAGAAGGAATATTATGTGCAGTTAGACGGGGAAATCACGGAGGAAGCCATCATTACATTGGGCCAAGGGGTGCAAATTGGGTTCCACGGTATAAAATATAAGACTAAACCCTCTACCGTTCGCAGGTTACACAGCTTACCTGCCTTAGCGGAACCGGATAAGCGGATAAGGGCTGGAAGACACCGTCCTTCTTCTTGGATAAGCATCACTATTACCGAAGGAAAGTTTAGACAAGTTAGAAAAATGACCGCCGCTGTAGGTTTTCCTACCCTGCGCCTCATAAGAGTACGAATAGGAAATATTCTGCTAGAAGATCTGTGCCCTGGAAATATAACACCTTTAGACAATTTGCTCTTATAGTGCTGTTATAGATTATCAAATAAACCCTGTTTATACCATATTGCAATTCTGGTAAAAAATGCCCCTATATACCATCAACTCCCATAAAAATCAATTGTTCCTTGTAAAGGGCACAAACCGGACCGGAATTAGTTTTCTGGTGACAATTTTATCCTTTTTTTTGGTCACTTTTACCAATTGGGTAATATGTTCCTTGGTCCTCACAGGAATAATCATACGCCCGCCGATTTTCAACTGGTCCAATAAGGGCTGTGGAACAGAATCAGCCCCAGCTGTTACCATGATGGCATCAAAAGGAGCTTTTTGTGGCCAACCATGGTACCCGTCTCCCCATTTAACCATTACATTGTCAAAGCCCAGCTTCTCCAATCTATTTTTAGATGCAAGAGCCAACTCCTCCACAATTTCTATGCTGTACACGGAATCTACAATTTTACCCAACACTGCTGCTTGATATCCCGAACCCGTACCTATTTCCAATACCCTATCCGATGACCTTAAATTCAATGTTTCGGTCATAAAGGCTACTATATAGGGTTGGGAAATTGTTTGCCCGTAACCAATAGGCAAGGGACCATCAGAATAGGCATGCTCAACAAGTTCTTGAGGAACAAATTGATGTCGAGGTACATTTAACATGGCATAAAGGGTGGCGGGATTCCTTATTCCACGATCCTGAAGCTGAGTATTCACCATTTCTTTCCTTTTCTTGAAATATTGGTCCTGGGCCTCTAGGAAATTGAAGCCCAAGAGAAGAAAAGTGAGTAAAAAAAGAAGCTTTACATTCATCTTATTTATAATTGCAGTGGCAAAAAACCAATACGTATAAGATACAAAAAGCTACTTTAAGGACACTAAAGTGACCTAATCCAAGAAAAACGTTCGCCTACACCAAGTACCAATAATGAAATTTATGGGGTCAGCGAGGTAATCGGGGTGAGAAAGACTTTTCTAAATTCTACTTCCGCACCTTCGGCCTGAAGTGCTATTTGTCCACTGTTTGCCGTGGCATTGTAACCATGGTTAACCAAATCGCCATTTACCCATACCTTTATTTCATTGTTAAGGCACTCTATGGTCATGGAATTCCATTCTCCCAAAGGTTTTTCGGACCCGTCCGTAAGGTTCTTTATCCTCCTCAACTTGCCTTCGGTAATACCCCAGTCTTTTTTTGGCCCTCTTCTTTCTTCCATATTATCGGTACTAATATCCTGCACAATGCACCAAAAATCCCCTGCATTCTTGTGCATCATTTGCACCTCTATAGATTTAGGGAACATATCATACAGCGATCTGGGAGTAGAGGCAAAGACCAACACACCACAATTTCCTGGTTCACCCGCAAACCTATACTCCACTTCCAATCTAAAATTACTATAAACGGCATCGGTAATAAGATGCCCTTGAGGTTTCCCCAAACTTACCAGTAGGCCATCCCTTATGATAAAGGGATTTATAGCATTGGGGTCCTTATCCATTTCAGGGACATCTACATGCCATCCATCCAAATCCCTTCCATTGAAGAGGCTTTTAGGGGATGGGGAATTACAACTCATTAGGCAACAAAAAGCCATTAAAACAAGGTGTTTACTTTTCATCTATTTATATTAAATATGGTTTACTAAAACATTCCCAAATCTTCCGGCATTGTCTTTATTACACCTTGCACCACCTAATGCCTTAGGGTACAACAACCCCTTTACTGATCCAAACCTTCAGTTTGGATTTTTACTTCTAATTGTCTCGCTTCTTCATTTTCACATCCTCTATAAATATATTGCTTTCCATTCAAAATTGGTCCCGTTACCCCTATAAATCGCAATTAATACAGCATACATCCTTTTTTTTCTAATTGTAAATCCCTCTTTCCGCCTATGGCCCCACAACTTTCCAGAGCCCTAAAGTTGTTGGCCTACTCTTCCTGCACTATATCACATTAGGTTATAGTGACCAATAAAATTAACACATAAGGACTAAAATCCACTTTTAAGGACCTATGAAGATTCGGTTTAAATTAAGTATTTTGCACCCCCTAACAAAACCCTAATAAGTGAAGGTTTGTATTGCAGAAAAACCAAGCGTTGCCCGTGAAATTGCCCAAGTCTTAGGTGCCAACACCAAACACGATGGTTATTTTGAAGGTAATGGTTATGCGGTAACTTTTACCTTTGGGCATCTATGTACCTTATTTGAGCCCAATGACTATAAGCCCCATTGGAAAAGCTGGGACCTCAATAATTTACCCATGCTCCCCGAAAAGTTTAAAACCAAGGTGGTAGATAACAGTGGGATACAAAAACAGTTTAATATTGTTAAGGGTCTTTTTGAAAAAGCAGAGCTGGTCATCAATTGCGGGGATGCGGGACAGGAAGGGGAACTTATTCAGCGCTGGGTTATGCATCAGGCTAACTACGATGGGGAAGTAAAACGGTTATGGATCTCCTCCTTGACCACCGAAGCCATTAAAGAAGGTTTTTCCAAGTTAAGACCCTCTGAGGAGTACGACAATCTTTATTATGCCGGGTTTTCCAGGGCTATTGGCGATTGGCTGCTGGGAATGAATGCAACACGACTCTATACGGTGAAACACGGCGGGTATAAACAAGTGCTATCCATAGGGCGGGTACAAACCCCTACTTTGGCCATGGTGGTAAAAAGGTTTACGGAAATTGAAAACTTTAAACCTCAGCCCTATTGGGAATTGCAGACCGTATATAGGGACACTGTGTTTAACTACGAAGAGGGACGTTTTTTAAAGCAGGAAGAAGGGCAGGTTGTAGCCGATGAGGTTAAGAAGCACGATTTTGAAATAATATCCATTACCAAGAAGAAAGGCAAGGAATATGCCCCTAAATTGTTTGACCTCACCGGACTGCAGGTGCATTGCAATACAAAATTTGGATTAACAGCCGAAGAAACACTTAAGATTGTACAGAAATTATACGAACAAAAAGTTGTTACCTATCCCAGGGTAGACACTACTTTCCTTCCCAACGACGTATACCCTAAAGTGGCAGGAATATTTAAGGATTTAAGTCAGTACCAATCCTTGACCGCACCCCTATTGACAAAAAAAATTAAGAAATCTGCCAAAGTTTTTAACGATAAAAAGGTTACGGACCACCATGCTATTATACCCACAGGTGTTGAAATGAATTTGGCAGGCCCCCAACTACAGGTCTATGACAGTATTGTTAAACGGTTTATAGCTGTTTTTTATGACGATTGCGAGGTTTCCAATACAACGGTAATAGGAAAGGTTACCAATATCTCCTTTAAAACAACCGGCAAGGAAATATTAAAAAAAGGGTGGCGGGTTGTATTTGAGACACCAGCCACCAAAGAAAAAAAAGAAGCAGGTCTGTTACCTGTTTTTGTTAAAGGGGAAAAAGGGCCTCATGAACCATCCTTCATGGAAAAACAGACCAAGCCTCCAAAACAATATACCGAAGCCACCTTGTTAAGAGCAATGGAGACCGCCGGCAAGCAGGTTGATGATGAAGAAATGCGCGAACTTATGAAAGAAAATGGTATAGGGAGGCCTTCTACCCGAGCCAATATCATAGAAACGCTGTTTAAACGCAAGTATATTAAACGAAACAAAAAACAGGTACTGCCAACGGTAACGGGAATTCAATTAATTGAAACTATTCAGAACGAATTACTAAAATCGGCAGAACTTACCGGTCTATGGGAAAAACAATTAAAAGATATAGAAAAAGGATTGTACAGCCCCTCCCTATTCATAAGGAATATGAAAAAAATGGTGGACAACTTAGTCTATGAGGTACGTAGTGAGACCACCCGCGCCAATATTTCCCAAACCAAGGTGGAGCAAAAAAAAGAAGTTTCAAAAACTAAAAAAAAGACAAAAACAGTGGTAGGGCAAACCTGCCCCAAGTGTAAAAAGGGCAGACTCTTAAAAGGAAAATCTGCCTATGGTTGCAGCTCCTATAAAAGCGGATGTGATTTTCTATTGCCATTCTATGTTTACGGGAAGAAAATATCGGAAAAGCAGTTCATCAGGCTCTTGGAAAAGGATTGTACCGTAAATTTAAAGGGCTTTAAGCAGGAGGATGGCAAGGAGCAGGAAGGACTTGTTCGATTTAATGAACACTATAAATTAGTTCTGGAACCCAAAAAGATAGCCAATAAGAAGGATACCCTCCCTAGTTGTCCCAAATGTAATGTGGGGCATATTGTAAAAGGGAGAACCTCATACGGATGTAGTAACCATGACAATGGATGTGATTTTAGGGTTTCCTTTGAGGAGGTAAAAACAAAAGCTGCCAACAAACCTTTGACAAAATCCTTGGTTCTTGCTATTCTAAACGGGGAGCAGTAGAGTCCAAAAACCCTATTTACCAGCTTTTACAATTAGTGCATTGGCCATAAACAATTCCTGCATACGTTCCATTCGGGCATCAAACTTGGAAGAAAAAATAAGATACTGACACCTATCCAAACTCTCGGGGATACGGATGACATCGGAAAATGGACTGGGTTTGGACAAAAATTCCGCGTCGTCTACCACAAATAATTTCAATTTCCCAAGGTTTATCCCATTTAGGTAAAAGAGCTTGCTTAGCCTTTTGGGCGTGGCAATAACAACATCTACCCCTTCAAAAATATCATTTCTTTGGGCTTCAATATTATGTTCCTCATATACGGGATATATACGCAAGTCCATGCGTTTGGTAAATCTTTTAAAAGTTGCCTCCAAAGACAAAGCTGCCTCCTTGTCCTTAACATAGATCAATGCCCTGGGAGCTTCCTCAAAGGCCGCACAATTCAATTTTTGCAAGGTACTTATAACTATGGCGGTAGTCTTGCCCGCTCCCTTAGGGGCAATTCCAAAGATACTTGCTCCCCCTTTAATTTGGGACAAAACCCTCTTTTGGAATGGCAGAGGCTCCTTAAAACCTGCTACATCCAATGCTTCTATTAACTCTTCCTGGATTTTTTTGAACCCCATGATCTAGTATTGATAATTTAAAAATTAGTTTTTTTAGGAGGACTGATAACAATTTTCCCTACCTATACCACAATTATACATCAGTTCACAACAATAGTTTCCTTGTAATGTACTTCTCCCCTACATTAGCAATGTAATAACGAAGTAATAATTTTTTTCATTTTCATATAGTGTTCTCGTAAAAGAGCCTTGTTTCTAAAGACAAGGCTCTTTTTAGTTTTGGGTATTCATGAAACTACAAATACCAAACTGCCTTTTATTTAAGGGATCCAACTGTTCTTATCAAAATTGGGCTTGCGTTTTTCAAGGAAGGCGTTCCGTCCCTCTTTGGCTTCTTCCGTCATATAGGCCAACCTGGTTGCCTCCCCGGCAAACACTTGCTGTCCTACCATACCATCGTCTGTTAGGTTCATGGCGAATTTTAGCATTTTAATGGAGGTAGGCGATTTTTCCAGAATTTCCTGGGCCCAATCATAGGCCGTATCCTCCAGTTCTTCATGGGGAATCACTGCATTTACCATGCCCATTTCCAAGGCCTCCTGAGCTGAGTAATTTCTACCGAGGAAAAATATCTCCCTTGCCTTTTTCTGTCCCACCATTTTTGCCAAATAGGCCGATCCGTATCCGCCGTCAAAACTGGTTACATCGGCATCTGTCTGCTTAAATATAGCGTGTTCCTTGCTGGCCAAGGTAAGGTCACACACCACATGAAGACTGTGTCCTCCTCCAACTGCCCATCCAGGCACTACAGCTATAACCACTTTTGGCATAAACCTGATAAGACGTTGTACCTCCAAGATATTTAAACGGTGCATACCATCTTCCCCTACGTAACCCTTATGGCCTCTGGCCTTTTGGTCGCCTCCACTACAGAAGGAATAAACGCCGTCTTTGGTAGAGGGGCCTTCCGCGGAAAGAAGAACCACCCCAATACTGGTATCTTCCTGGGCATCGTAAAATGCCTGATAGAGTTCACTGGTAGTTTTTGGCCTAAAAGCATTTCTTACATTGGGCCTATTAAATGCTATTCGGGCCACACCCCCGCATTTCTTATAAGTAATATCTTCAAATTCCCTTACAACCTTCCAATCAATTTTTTTTTGCATTTCAAAATAGTATTAACAATACCAAAGATAACACACTTTGGTAAATTTGTGGTGCACTTGTCCATTATAGCCCAAGCGTCCCAGAATTATGTTTTCTTGTTTTTGGCCGTGATCCATTTGGACATATATTTGGTACTCGCCATGGAATGGTGCAGCAACATGGCACCAATAAAATTACCCGACCTATGTTGGTTCAGTGTTGTTCCTACTTGTTCTATTTTTTGGGACAACCGTTGTTGTAGAACCGCTTTATCATAGCAGCTATTAATAATATCCATACCATTTTTTTGGGATATAAGCCATTTCTCGCGGTCTAAGTATAATTCTACCGCTGCATGGGCAAAGTCCTTTGGCGCATTGGCAATGCATCCATTCCAAGGCATGTCCAAACAAATACCCTCCGCCCCTATATGGGTGGTAATACTGGGGGTGCCAAACAACATACTGTCCAACAATTTTCCCTTTATCCCCGCACCAAAATTCAATGGGGCCAAACTAAGGCGCGCCCTTGTAATTACTTCCTGGGCATTAGCTGCATGTCCCATTACATAAAAGCCCTCTTTTGGTTTATGCATTTGCTGTATTTCTTGGGGCAAATAAGCTCCGTACACATAAAGATTAGCTTTAGGCAATCTCTTACGGATCAAGGGCCAGATCGTCAGCTTTAAGGTTTTAATGGCATCTACATTGGGGGCATGCTTGCCATTACCAATACAGATAAAATTTTTTTTTTGATCAAAATCCAACCAATCCTTTCGCTGCTCGACATCAATTTCATTGTACATCATAGGTAGATGCAACAAAAGATCTGGGTCCAATTTCAATTCCTCGGTCAATAATTCCATTTCATAAAGGGAAATTATCAAACTAATATCGCTCCGATAGATACTGGCTATTTCTCTTTTGGTAAGGTCTTGATCCAACCAGCTCTTAATGGAGAAAGGTTGCTTTTTTTTATGTGACAACTGCCTGGCCGTTCGCAAGGAATGTAGGTCTTCGGTATCCAGTATTCGCATGGCCTGAGGACAGTGTTCTGCTACACGCCAGCCAAACTGCTCCTCGGTGAGAAAACGATCAAACAGCACAACCGTGGGATTTAATTGTCCAATGAACTCATCAAAACTATAATGGTTAAGTAAAATGGACTGTGTACGCACCCCAATACTTTCCAGGTCATAGGAATATTCGCTTTCTGCAGCCGTACTGGCAAAGGTCAGCTCATAATCCTGTTTTAGAAAAAAACGTATCAACTGAAGCATCCTCCCACCAGCGGCAGTGGTACCGGGCTCTGGCCAATTGCAGCCAATTATCAATACTTTTTTATCTATTGCGGCCATTGCTCTTTTCTACATGCGTTGGGCAAATTTCTGGGATATTTTAGAACGTAATTTACGTTCATAATCCTCTTCCAGCCACTCTTTGTAATTTTTTGTATTGTTCATTATACAGTACGAATATTGACGTACCCTATAGGCTATTTCCTCCTTTAGCTTTTTTGCCAAAATACGGGCATCAAAAACATCTTCGCTATTCTCCACACAGATGGTGGCATGTTGTTCTATACTCTTTTCCAGAACAGTCTTGGACTTAAGGCCTTGGGCGAAAACCTTTTTATATTCTGCCTTGATATCGAATTCTATATTTTTTGATTTACCGAACAATTCCTTTAGTTCCGGTGGCATTTCGTAGACAAAATCCCTTTCAATTTCTTCGTCATTCTTTATACTCTCCAAATAGAAATCGGGGAAATGAAAAATTTCCTGCCAATCTATAGGTGCATCCCAAAGACCAAATCGAGCCACATTGTTGCCCAAGTCTACCACGGTAAACTCATTTTTGTTAGGTAATATCCTAGACCCCCTTCCTATCATTTGAAAATAAAGGGTTAGGGATTTGGTGGCACGATTAAGGATAATAGTTTCTACGGTAGGTTCATCAAATCCAGTTGTCAAAATACTTACCGATGTAAGAATGGCATCTGGGGTTTTGGAAAACCATTCCAAAATCTCCTTGCGTTCCGATGCACTGTTCTTATTATCCAGGTGCCTAATATTGTACCCGGCCTTTCTAAAGGTGTCCCGTACATATAAAGAGGTGTTTATTCCGTTATTAAAGATAAGCGTTTTGGTGCCTTTGGCTATTTCTTCATAGGCACTCACCAATTTAGAGAGCATGTTTTGATTTCCATAAAGCTCATCAGAAGACTTTACGGTATAATCTCCACTAATACCCAATTTTAAACTTTTTAAGCTAACATCATAGCTGTACATATTGGCCTTGGCCAAAAAGTTTTTGCTTATGAGCGACGAAATGGACTCCCCAACAATCAATTTTTGATAATTGTCCTTCATGGGTAGCTTAATATTGGAACTCAACGGAGTGGCCGTAACCCCAAGAATAATTGACTTATTAAAATACTTGAATAACTTTCTAAAGGAATTATAATGTGCTTCATCTATTATGACCAGGCCAATATCGTTTATCTTAACCTTATCATCCTGCAGTCTATTGTTGAGTGTTTCTACCATGGCAACAAAGCACATATAATCATCTTGGTCACTCAACTCTTTTACCTCACTGTTAATTATTTTGTTCTTAACACCAAATCCACGCAACATCCGTGAGGTTTGATTACTTAATTCAATCCTATGGGTAAGTACAACTACCTTTTTTTTTGTTTTGTTGATATACCGCTTGGCAATTTCAGAGAAAACCACAGTTTTCCCACCACCGGTAGGCAATTGATAAAGTAAGTTTATATCATCTGGAGATTCGTCCAAACACTTAAAAATAGTGTTCAGATCTTCCTCTTGATAATCGTATAGGGTTTTTTCCTTGGTTTCTTTAGGTAGCTCCAAATTGGATCAATAATTTTAAATTAAGAACAATCAAACCTTACAAAATTAAGAGTTTTTTATGCTCGAATGAAATTTAATATTTAAAACATACAGCCCGATCCCTCTTTGAAACCTATAAAAGGGGTATGATTGACAAGGAAGAAATAGCCCGATACCAAGACATAAGGGCTATAACAAACCTCATGTTGAAAATAAACCAAGACAGCTATTGTACACCACAATTAGGTATTGTAAAACCTATTTTGGCTATTATATCAATCTATAATATCCAAGGATTTGGAGAAGTCCTCCTGATTTGGCCAACGGTGTTCATTGGTAAAAACATAACAGGCAACTATTCGCTCCCTAAAATCACTTAATAAGCCGTTCACTGCAATATGCTGCACCAATTCTTTAAAGGAATTGGCCATGCTTTTATAAAAGGCATCTGGGACTTTCTTTTCTGTAGAGAACGACTGTGCTATTTCCAAATTGAACAACATCACATCTGCTATCAAATGTGGGGCTACCCCTAATTTAGTAAAATGCTTGATATACTTTTGGGCAACAGAACGTCTTGCCTTGGGCCTTTTTCTTTTAAGGGGAAAGTACTCATTGGATATTTTTACTTTGGCCTCCTGTACCAATTTGTCTTCCTTAGGGTTGAAAACAAAATCATAATATTCCTTAACCACCGGAAACCTGTTATAAAGATCCATAAGTTGGGTCTCCAACTCTTCTTTATCCAATTCGGACAAGTATTTTGCCAATGCTCTTTTACTCATATCATTTGCTACTTCGGGATTACCATAGAGGAATATTGCAGTCTGTTTTAACCTCCAAGACGCCGCAAGATGGCAAAATATTATTTATAAGCAGGAAATCCATGTTCAATATCTTAAACTTCTCATAAATTATGTATAAGTATTCCTACTTCCCTTGGAAAAGACGTAATAATAATGTATAATGATAGATTAATACTTCTAATTCCAAATAAAGATATATATGAGGCAACTAAAGATTATCAAGCAGGTAACCAACAGAGAATCAAAGTCATTGGACAAATATCTGCAAGATATCAGTAAAATTGAGTTGATCACCGCTAATGAGGAGGTAGAGCTAGCACAGAAAATAAGGGATGGGGATCAAATAGCGTTGGAAAAACTTACAACAGCAAATTTAAGATTTGTAGTTTCTGTTGCAAAACAATATCAAAATCAGGGATTAAAGTTGCCCGATTTGATCAATGAAGGAAATGTAGGATTGGTAAAGGCTGCCAAACGGTTTGACGAGACCCGAGGATTTAAGTTTATTTCCTATGCGGTTTGGTGGATACGCCAATCAATATTACAGGCCTTGGCCGAGCAATCCAGAGTGGTTCGCCTGCCTTTGAACAAGATTGGTTCTATCAACAAAATTAAGAAGACCTTTTCCTATTTGGAGCAGGCACATCAGCGCCCACCTTCTCCTGAGGAGATAGCCAAGGAATTGGAAATGACAGTGAGCGAGGTAAAACAATCACTAAAAAATTCAGGAAGACATGTGTCCATGGACGCCCCTTTAAAGGAAGGAGAGGATTCCAATCTCTATGATGTTATGCGCTCTGGGGAATCACCTAGGCCAGACCGTATACTGCTACAGCAATCCCTAAATACGGAAATAAATAGAGCGCTGGACACCTTATCTCAACGCGAGGCAGATGTTGTTAAGCTTTACTACGGTATTGGGGACCAACAATCCATGACTTTGGCTGAAATTGGTCAAACATTCGACCTAACCAGGGAGCGCGTAAGACAGATAAGGGAGAAGGCTATCAGAAAACTACGGCACAATTCTAGAAGTAAATTATTAAAAACCTATTTGGGATAACAAGGTATAAAAACCATAGGGCCGGATAAACACTGCTTATCCGGCCCTATGGTTTTTAATTAATTCTACTAAGAAAAACTCAATTTATTGATATTATAATCAATTAAAATCTCATTTAAATCTTCAATAAAGTTTAAATAAGCCGCATTGTCTGGATTTTGTTTTGCCATCTTTTAGGGGTTTTAGATTTTCAGTTTAAAAGTGAACTACATATAGTCCAATTCAACTAATTGGTTTAAACTTAAAATTTCATTTAAATCTTGTAGGAATAATAAGTATTCCTCTCCGTAGGTATCGTATAACATAGTAAGACTTGGTTTAAGTTATTATTGCTTGGGTCAATAATTATATGGTAAACATATTTATATTTGGTGTTCAAATCAATTAAATGTTGTGTACTTCATATTTTTAGTTGTCAAATCACAAGTTCTTAAAGTTTGGTCCTTTTCTACCTATTAGGATATGGAACCCAAAGAGTTGCAAAAGACAACCCTAATAACTTAAAGAACGCTATAGGTTATTTGTTTTTTAAAAATTTATGTCCCAAGTCTTTTAAGTGACCTAGAAAATTTAGGTCTTCTGAATCCTTTTTCCCTTCATTGTCTTCAACCCTTGACGTCTCTTGATCATGGCCAACACTGGAGCGCGACAGTTCAAAATCAATATTGAATATATCTATGGAGCCTGTGTCTTCCTGGCCAGTACTTAATACACTATTGTGTTTTTCCTTAAATGGATGAGCCGCTTCTGATACCGGCATGGCATTGTTATCCTGAACAGATGCACAGCCGTAACTACTAAAACTTAAGGTCTTTTGGGTCTTGGGAGAGAATATGGCCCCATCCCTGACACTACTATTTAAATCCAAATCCTGATTGGCGAATAGGCCGGTTCCTTCTTCTGTGCCATCCTGGTAACTCAGTTCCAACTTCATTTTTAGCACTTCCGATACTATTTTAGCCTTATCCGCAACACTTTTTTCAGGGTAATCAATCAGGGTTTCCAAAAAATAATACTCATTAAGTCCCCCCACCTGCATAATTTCTTCCAAAAGAATAAGTTGTGATTCGGTATCTACAGCATGAAAAAAATGGTTCAAAACATAATGGTCCCCTATTTTTACCTTTGTTGAATCAATGTAGTCCTCATCTATAACCATGGGATATTCCGACAAAAACCTATGGATAATTTCCTTGATCAATACGCTTATTGATTCATTTTCTTCTTCATCCAACATTTCATTCAATAAGGGAACCTCACGGATATCCCCCATTTCGACTATAGATTGTAATAGCTTTACTTTTTTGTATTCCCAGTCCGTATAGAATTTGGCTGCAGGGATGTCCATTTCACCCAAATCCAAAATATTGGTTTCCTTGTCAAATAATACCTCATCTTGTAGCTGTTCCCGTGTGTGCGACTCCAATATTTGGGTAATCTGACTTTTTAGATGCGGGTCAATGACTACTTCATAATCTACATCCAAGTCGTTAATATCTACCATAGATTCTGTTTCCTCCGCCTCTGAATTTTCAGCATCCATTATCATTGGCAAGAAATCGATATTTAAAAAAGAAGACTCAACTATATCTTTACCCTCATTAGGGCTGTCTACTATTTTGTCTATCAAGGTATTATACACCTCCTCATAAGGATCAGGTTCTTTATTTTGTGCCCTTAAACACTGCATTAAGAAATCAAGATCGCAGTTAATCAACAAAGCCTCGTGGAAGGCCTTTGTGGCCTCATCTGCCATTTCCTGATTTTGTGTGACCAAAGGAATAAAATTCATCTCAATTACCTCATCACCTACAAAATTGCTTGGGTATTTATCTTTTGGCATATTGTCCTGGGGGTCTTTCATTGTTGTTTCTAAATCTTCTTGTTTGTCCTCTACTGTACTAGTCCATTTCCTGGGCATAGCTTTATTGGAGGTATTATGGCCTTTGGCCTGGGCCTGTTCAAAGGCCTCAATGTGAAGTTTAAATTCTTTATAGAGGGAATAAATTCTTTCCCGGGATGTATCTGCCAGATCTGCATCCAGTTTTAGGAGGATTTCTGACAATATTACTTTGTTTCCAGGTACTCTCAACAGTTTCCACAAGGATACCTTGAGGTCTTTACAGAAACCACTATACTCGTCACTTTTACTTTGGCCATAAAGCAACAACTGACAAACTATGGCCATTATTTGACTTCTACTATTTATATTATTATCCGATTTTGTTCGCAATTTGTTGGTTATATATATAGTTGTTAAATAAGCTATGGTCAATACAGCAAATAAGATTGTTAAATCCCATAATAGGTTGTCATGTACATTGGGAGTTTTCACGTATTTGCTCTTTTTAATGGCTTTTAGTTCTTGTTGTCCTTTAGGCTTTCCAATTGATTATCAATAGCCTTTTCCACCATGGGATAGGTCTTCAGGATTTGGTTATATAAAAACTCTATGCTCTTTCTATTCTGGTTAGTCTTACAGCAGACTACAATCTTGCTCACCAAGGCATATAAGCCATGTGCCTTCATCATGGACAATCCGGTTTTTACTTTATGGGCTGCAAATCCCAGCTTCGTAAAATTGCCCTGTGGGATATATATGTTGGCCTTTCCAATAAATTCCAGGATATTTTGCTTAAAAAGTACTATCAACTCCTCCAAAAGATCAATTTCCCCCATACATTCCTCAAGAATATTGGAAAGATTAGCCGAACATAAGTCAATCTCCAATGGGTATAAATCCGTATTATTGGTATTACCAAACAAGGCCTTGGAATCCAAGTCATTTTTACATTTATACATGCTAGCCAAAAGTTGGTCCGGACTATAGGGTTTCTTTATATATTCCTTTATGCCCAGGGCTTTACATTTTCTAAGATGGCTATTGGAAAATTCCCGGGACAATGCAACTATGCTAAGGTCTTTACCGCTGTTCAAAGCAAATTCACGTATAGATCGTGCTATTTTAAAACCGTTCATCATGGGCATTTCAATATCCAACAATACCAGGTCTACCGTTTGGTCCTGCAGATAATTTATACCTTTTATGCCACTGTCTGTCACCAATACTTTACAGCCCCATTTTTTTAAACGCTGTTCCATTAGCTTTTGAATAAGGATATTGTCCTCAAAAACAAGCACATGCATTCCTGCTATTCCTTTTGATGCCGTTTTCAGGTACTCAGCATCGTATTCGGCAACCGTTACCTTACCCTCTTGTGACCTAGAAAAGGGAATGGTAAACTTATGGGTCCATTCTGCCTTGTGTCCCTGGGGCAAGGTCATGTACCCTTTTAAATTTTGTATGGTCTGTTTGGCTATCTCAAAACTTAACAGAGTACTTCCCGTAGCTGATGCTCCCTGGTATTGTTCCCATTTAGCACCTTCATTTGTTGAACTAGAGCTGTTGTTCGGAGTAGGCAGTCCAGATTCCGATATTATAAATTCCAAATCATAGTGCTTGGCATGCTGTTGCTTTACTCTTAATTTTAAACTGATATGCCCTTGGTCCCTCCCTTTTATAATGTTCCCCAATAAGGTTAACAGTATTTGCGATAATTTGGAAGGGTCTCCGCTTAGTGTTTCCGGAACATCTTCATCCATTTCCAACTGTAGGCTAACCTCTTTGTTCAAAATAAGGGTATTGCACAGATATAGGGTGTCCTTAATAATGCTGTGGAAATTAAAATCTATTTCGCCTATAGGATCCTGCCCCTTGCTAAGATTGGCATATTCCAACAACTCATTAATAATTTCCAAAAGATAATTGGATGAGCCACTTATGGCATTCAATTGTTGTAGTTGTCTAATAGAAAGGTCGCTCTCCTTTAAAACATCTACAGATTTGAGAATGCTATCAATGGGCGATTTTATTTCCTTACCTACTCCCGCCAAGAGGGAAGCTTCCCTATACAACCTTCTTTCCTGTGGATTCCAAGCAGAATCATTACCTTCTTGAGTCAAATCCAATCCCTGCCCATCCTTACAAGGGGAGCTTGGATTAGTGTTAGGTCCCAACACTTTTTCCTCTAAACGGGATTTGAACGACACAAAGGACTTCTTTAATAGTGAGGCCTCTTCGGAGGTTAGTTCCTCAAACGAAAAATGATTTAGTTGCCCTTCCAGGTTTGTTAATTGGGACAGTAGGTTATTAGTTTTCAATTTTAGGTTGTTATAAAATGGTTATAGGTTAAATCAGTTTTTAAATTGCTGGATTCAGAATTAAGCAGGCTTAAACTCCTAATTTTCCAGTATCGTCTGGTCACTGAAAGTTTAAAACTCACTTTTTAATATGCTGTTTACAACTAAATGTTATCTAGGCTTCATTTTTTGTTGTCAAATAGCGTTATTTGTATGTATCAAATAAGAATATTATGAAGTATTTCATCGGATTATTATGTTCTTTAGCTTTTTTGTCCTGTAAGGAAAAACAAGAGGGAGCTGTTGAGGGATTGGAAGAAAAGGCATCAAGAATCCATGAAGAGGTCATTACCATCGATACCCACAACGACATAAATGTGGCCAATTTCACCAAGGAGGTAAATTACACCCAGGAGTTGGACAATCAAGTAAACCTACCAAAGATGAAAGAAGGCGGGCTAGATGTAAGTTGGCTAATTGTCTATACCGGTCAAGCAAGCTTGGATGAAGCGGGCTACGCCACTGCCAAGGAAAACGCCATGTCCAAGTTTAATGCCATCCACAGACTTTGTAAAGAACTAGCCCCTAATGAAATTGAATTGGCCTATACCTCGGAAGATGTTTATAGAATTGTAAAATCCGGTAAAAAAGTGGCCATGATAGGAGTTGAAAACGCCTACCCAATTGGCGAAGACCTATCAGAATTTGAAAACTATTACAACTTAGGGGCACGCTATATTTCCCTTTCCCACAACGGACACAGCCAATTTTGTGATTCCAACACCGGGGAAGCCAATAACGTATGGTTACACAACGGTTTAAGCGACCTTGGAAAAAAGGCGGTGAGCGAGATGAACCGCCTGGGCATCATGATAGATGTATCCCATGTTTCCAAAGAATCCATGAAGCAGATGATTGCCCTGTCCAAAGCCCCTATCATTGCCTCCCATTCCTCGGCCAGATCCCTATGTGACCACAGCAGGAATTTGGATGACGAGCAATTGCTATTGATGAAAAAGAATGGCGGTGTTGTACAAACTGTAGCCTTTAGTTCTTATCTAAAAACAAAAAAACACCAGGCCCATGCCGATTTCATGCCCGGTTATTACAAAGAAGTAGCAGATTCCTTGGGGATTGAATGGTTTAATAAGGATGAATTGGCCAACTTGGGAGAAGAAAAGAAAAAAATATTTAAAAATAACTATTCAAAGGTAGTGGCTTTGGCCAAGGATTTGGTTACCAAAAAACAAGAAGCTCCACAAGCCGTTGACGTCGCCGATTTTGTTGACCATATAGATTATATGGTAAATTTAATCGGGATAGACCATGTAGGGATTAGTTCTGACTTTGATGGTGGCGGTGGTATAGCGGGTTGGTCCGATGCTTCGGAAACCCCCAATGTTACCTTGGAATTGGTAAAAAGGGGGTATACCGAAGAAGAGATAGCCCAACTTTGGGGCGGTAATTTACTCCGTGTTTTAGACGAGGTACAAGACGTGGCCAATGGCTTGAATCCTAACTAGGATTCTGCAGCCGATAAACGGTCCTTGACAAATTCTATCTTCGTTTTACCATGAGGCTTGGGGTTCCCATCGGCCCCAAGGTTTACCATAATAATATTGTCTACGGTAACAATGGTTTCCCTGGTCATCTTATTACGAACCTCACAATTAAGGGTCAGAGAGGTTTTTCCAAATTTTACAACATCAATGCCAATTTCCACAATATCCCCCTTTAAGGCCGTGCTCATGAAATTAATCTCCGACATATATTTGGTAACCACACGCTTATTTTCTAACTGAATAATACTGTACAAGGCAGCCTCCTCATCTATCCATGCCAGAACCTTGCCTCCAAACAAGGTGCCGTTAGCATTTAAATCCTCTGGTTTTACCCATTTTCTAGTATGAAATCTCATAGCTTTTATATTATTTTTTGACAAAATTAATAAAGAAAATTTCTCCATCCATGTCATCTATAAGTTAAGTTTGTCGAATTTGATATATGAAAATTACATCTTATTTTTTTGGTCAATTTAGGAATAAAGTAGGGTGATAATAACGAAGATACCAATTCCGAAACAAGAGAATCCAGAAATAAAAAAGATGCTTCAACATCCAATTATTCAAGAATTTCCCGGTCTCAAGCCATATTGATCCAATGTTCATAACCTAGTTAAAAACTATCCAGGAGAGGCCCATTATCCAGAAACTGGAATGCCTATCTTTATAAAAACACCTATGATATGAGCGACAGGTCCCATAATCTTTTGGAAATTCGTCCTATAATCCCATCGGCCAAAATATCGGAACAAATGAGTATGGGGGAGCGGTTTCAAAACCAAACCTTACGTCCGGTAATTAAAATGCAGAACTCTTTACTGCTTATGGTTTTTCAGAATTACATCACTAAACATAAGAATAGCTTTTATGATCTAGGGTTGCAAAAACGATTGTTTTTTATAGAGAATGCCATTCAAAAGGATATCAAATTTAGAAATTCCTTAAAGGGAATTATCATAGGGCAATTTACCACGGAGGAGTATCAATTATACATTCAAAATTCCTCCTCCCTAAATAAGCGCATGATGCAGATGGTTATTGAACGTCTTAAAGACCAGGTTCAATTTTTTGAGGATATCGCCTTACAACCTGCATGATATCAAAATCTTCAGAACCTAAGAACCTGCAGTAATAAGCCCCACTTACATCATCTTTAAAAATGTAAGGGTTGTAGAAAGCGAATTGGATAAAATATATGGTTATTCCAACAGGGATTCCCCGTTAATGTTGGTGGTAAGTATATCGCTCATAAGATCAAAATAGGGACGCGTTGCCCTAAATGCCCGGTCTATATCCTCTATAAAATGGGCAGAAAGCACTTCTTGGTCCGAAAAATTCTTGACAAAAATAAATTGCTTCCTTTTAATGAGGTCTATATTGGGGTGGTTTTAATAAATCCTGCAGGGGCCGTTTTTAATTCATCGCCCTGCATATCTCCCCATACTGCGTGAAACTCATTATCATTAACTACAGAGCGTATACCACTTGCATCGGCTTCAAACTCTTTGCGTATTCTTAACAAATCGTCCTTATTGGGTCCCCAAAAACCTACCGCCGCAAAGGTTTCCTTAGGCTTGATCCGCAGGTAATACCCTCCTCGTAATTGTAGGCCTGCTCGGGTAAAAGAACCGGCAAAATGTGTTTTATATGGTGTTTTGTCCTTAGAGAAACGTATATCCCTATAGATTCTGAACATTTTTAATTTTTCTATTTCGTCGTGTTCATTTAACCTGTCCATAACCAAAGTATAAAATCCCTTAACCCTGGATTCAAGCGCTTTGTATTCCGTTTTATGGTCCGCAAACCATTCCCGTGTGTTGTTTTTTTCCAGATTTTTTAAAAATTGGAATACATCTTTCGTAATTACTTCTTGTTGTACACGACCCATAACACATTATCTTTGTGTTAAAGTTAACCAATTTAGCAAAAGATGATTTTGAAATAATGGTTAATTTTGAATGAACTATTAAAATTAGAAATGGATAAGGCATCTATAATAAAAGACATAAAGGAGCACAAAAAACAGCCCAATCTTAGGTTTGAACTTAAGGAGAAGACAGAGTTGTTTACCAATAGGCTATTCTACACCTTGTTTGATATTGACACCCCAGTGGATGAAAATTTGGACAAGTTGGAAGAGGAATTTGATACCTTGGTGAACCTCGCCTGTTGGAATGTGGACAAACCCTGCAAAAAGGTTTGGGAAAACTTTGTGGTACGCTTACCCAAGATTTTAGAAAAATTAAATTTGGATGCGGAAGCAATAGTTAAATGTGACCCTGCCTCACTTTCTATAGAGGAAGTATATATGGCCTATCCAGGTTTCTATGCTATTGCCATTTATAGACTGGCGCACGAGCTCTATACAGATGGGTTTCCCTTGGTGCCTAGGCTTATGACTGAATATGCACATAGAGAAACAGGGGTAGATATCAACCCGGGCGCACAAATAGGTAGTTCTTTCTTTATTGATCATGCTACTGGTGTGGTTATTGGGGAAACTGCCATAATAAAAAACAATGTCAAAATTTATCAAGGGGTAACCTTGGGCGCCCTGTATGTGGCAAAAAAATTGCAAAAAACAAAGCGGCATCCAACCATTGAGAACAATGTAACCATTTATGCCAATGCCACCATTCTGGGTGGGGAAACGGTAATAGGTGAGAACTCTGTAATAGGGGGAAATGCGTGGTTGACCGAATCTGTTCCTGCCAATTCCACTGTTTACCATTCCCCAATCATTAAAATAAAAACCTTACCGCATGTCTCATAGTATATTGGATACCATTGGCAACACTCCATTAGTGTTATCCAAAGTTGTTAACCAGAATCCCAATGTTAAACTGTTTTTTAAGCTTGAGGGCAATAATCCTGGCGGAAGCGTTAAGGACCGTGCAGCACTCAATATGATTCAAGGAGGGTTGGAGAGAGGTGATTTCAACACAGATTCCAAACTCATTGAAGCCACAAGTGGCAATACCGGTATTGCCCTGGCCATGATTGCCGGAATTTATGGATTGGACATAGAATTGGTAATGCCCGAAAACTCTACCAAGGAAAGGGTACAGACCATGCGAGCCTATGGAGCAAAGGTAACCCTGACCCCAGCCGAAGTAGGTATAGAGGGAGCTAGGGACTACGCCGAACAAAAGGTGAAGGATGAAGGTTTCGTTATGTTCAATCAGTTTTCCAACAATGATAACTGGAAGGCACATTATAAAAGTACAGGGCCCGAAATTTGGAGGGATACCCAAGGGAGTATTACCCATTTTGTGTCCTCAATGGGCACTACAGGAACCATAATGGGTACCTCTACCTATTTAAAGGAAATGAACAAAGACGTGCAGATTGTTGGGGTACAACCCGCCGATGAAGCCAAAATACCGGGAATTAGAAAATGGCCCAAGGAATACCTTCCAAAGATTTTTAACCCTAATAAAGTGGATCAGGTTTTAGAGGTCAGTGAGTTGGAAGCCAGGGAAATGGCCAAACGATTAGCCCAGGAAGAGGGGATTTTTGCTGGCATGAGTAGTGGTGGTGCCGCAGCAGCAGCAGTAAAGCTTGCTCAAAATTTGGATAAAGGGGTCATTGTTTCCATAATTTGCGACAGGGGCGATAGGTATTTATCTTCCGATCTGTTTGATATCTAGAACCATTAGGTCAAATCCATTTTTTTCTTTTAAAATAAAATAGCAAGCCTATAAAAATTGCTATCATGAGCCCCCATACATAGAAGTATCCGTTTTGATACTGCAGCTCGGGAATATTTTCAAAATTCATACCGTAAACCCCTACTATAAAGGTAAGTGGGATAAATATAGAGGCCATGATGGTAAGGACTTTCATTACCTCGTTCATTTTATTGCTCATGTTACTCATATACATTTCCATGAGGCTCATGGACATTTCCCTCAAAATATTTAGGCTTTCATTTATTTCTGTACAATGATCCATGGTATCTCGGAGAAATAATTTGGTATCCTTGCTAATTAAATGATGCTCAGTATCTATTAGTTTACTAATCAACTCCTTTACCGGGTATATATTCCTTCTAATCCTTAGTATCTCTTTCTTTAACTCTTGAATGTCATGGGCGGTTTTATTACTGGGGTCATCATACACTTCCTCTTCCAAAACGTCTATTTTATGGTTTACATATTCCAGCACCAAAAAATAATTGTCTATAATGGCATCCAAAAGTGCAAAAAATAAATAATCGGCTTTTTTAGCCCTAATTCTACCTGTACTGGCCCTGGCCCTTTCCCTAACGCTATTAAAGACGTCTTCCTTCATTTCCTGAAGAACCAGAACGGTATTTTCCATTAAAACTATTGCCAAATGCTCTGTAACCAATTCATTGTCTGCATTTATATAGAGCATTTTAAAGCTGCCAAAAATATAATTTTCGTATTCATCTACTTTTGGTCGCTGATGGGTATTAACGGCATCTTCAGTAGATAATGGGTTTAATGCGAAGGCTTGCCCCAAATTTTCAATAAACCCTTCATCACTAATTCCAATCACATTGATCCAGGAAATAGATGGAGATTCCTTATATGCCACCATTTTTTGCAAATTGGACGGGGTATACACATCAATTGCAGATTCCTTAATGTCCTGCTTATCGTACTCCATTATATTTACTATACTCCTCACCCCTACCCTGTTCCCAAAATAGGTAACTGTTCCCGGAGACTTGCCCGTCTTCAGGTGGCGTTGGGACTGCCGTTTTTGTGTTGGTTTTTTTTTAGCCATAAATTGGAATTTTATTTGTTCCTAGAATACATGTAATAACACTAATTTACAATATACATGCTGTCTACCTCTCAAAATTCAAGGGATTATTTTCGAGATTTTTACATCTTGTGTCCCAATAACTATTCAAACTGTAGATCATTCAACAATAGGCCAGATCCGGGTGCTACAAAGGTTAATTCGCAGGAATGGTTATTGCTCAAAGAGGCCTTAATTTCTTCCCTATTAAGTTCCCCTTTACCCACTTGGATCAAGGCTCCCATAATCATCCTAATTTGATATCTCATAAATCCTGCTCCACAAATGCGCAGGGCGTAGCTTTTATCGGGAAAAAAATTGGCTTCCAAGATATCATTTTCAATTATCTCACAGCTGTCTATTTTTCTAATTACTTTGGTGCCAGGTTGTAGACGCGCCGTATAGGCAGTAAAATTATGGCTACCCTCAAATAATTTGGCACAGTCTTTCATTAATTCCAAATCCAGATCCTCAATGATATTGGCCAAAAAAGGGGCGCAAAATGGGTGATTTTTTTGCCCGAAGGAGAATAAATATACATACTCTTTCAACTTGCTCTGTTGAATTACATTAAAGTTTTCATCAACTTCGTTTATGCCAATAGCCCTAATATCTGGAGGGAGGTTTTTATTAAAATTTTCTAAAAAAGTATCCAACTCCGCTATGGGCTCCTTATCCAAAAACAATTCAAAAGCAGCATTCAGGGCAGAAACTTTGGCATCTGTACGTCCAGCACCCAAAATTTTAAATTTCGAGTCGGGCAATATGTACTTTAAGGTCTTATCCAACATCCCCTCTACCGTCTTTAGGTTGGGCTGTTTCTGCCATCCGCTAAATCTAAAGCCCAAAAATTGAACACGGATAAGGTAGTAAAATCGAACTGCTTGCATGGGTTGTTTTTATTGGGCTTAGACACTTCTTTAAGAGTAGAACACCAAAGTTGTCTTGTCCTCCATTAATTGTTTACGACAATAATACCCCAAACCTTTTAAAAAGTGCAAACATCTCTTAAAAATAATCAATTCTTAAGACCTTTGAACGCTCACTTGCCCTCTTTTAATAATGGCACTGACCCAGACCCGGGGGGTGTTTTTTGACGAGAGTTTAATACCGTTCTTCCCAAGCCCTTTTTTCTATCTTATTTTTTTGTCTATTCAACGAAATTTTATTTCACGATCAGGATTTTACTAGTATCTATGTAGTAGAATGTTTTATTTATTAAGTATTTACTATGTCAAGCCCTTCTAACCTACTATTACCAAAAACCAATGTATTACTTACCATTGTTGTGCTTTTAGCCTTGATCGTCTTAAGTTTTTATGGTATGTACGGGAATACTTTTTTCTTTAATAAAGCGGAGAATTATATTTTTCCATTACTGACCTTAACACATTTTCTGTATTTGTATGTACTGTGGTTTAAGATAACGGAAAGAGAATACCCTGATTCAATCATGAAAAATATTGAATACATCATGTACGGAATAGTCCTCGTCTACGGATATGAAATTTTTTCCACCTATACCATATTAAGTACCCATAACGAATTTCAAGACCATGTTATCCCCAACACCTTTATGCCCATGGGCATTTTAATTGTGACATTACAGACTATTTTGGTATGTCTTAGCATTTGGTCATTTGCCATTAGAAAAATAAGGGTTGGAAAATATGACTTTGATTACCTAAACAACCATCTTGACGCTTGGGAATAGGTTTTTTATCACAACCCCCTTATAAAACTTCCGTAAACATCCTTAATTTGATACCCTATGGTATAGCGCTGTTTGCTAAGTTTTTTATGGGCCACCAAGCCCCATAACAATAATTCTTTTAAGAAATAACTGTCTTCCTTTTCATACTCTGGCTGATATTTAAGTACCAACTGTTGCAAGGGAATAATACTATCTAGTTTTTTCTTATATTCAAAGTCAGAAGCCTCATCCAAAAGATCGAAGCCTTCTCCATCAAAAAACCAGCTTACCAGTTCGTCATAAGGCCCTTCGGCATCCTTACGCTCCAGCTTATCAATTTTTGGAAAATAATTTGAAAAAAGTGACTTTACGGCATCTTCTATCAAGATTTCGGCAACACTTCCAGCTCCTTCCTGCTCCCCTTCATATACCAACTCAATTTTACCAATGATGGATGGGATTACGCCCATAAAATCACTTAATCTCACCATGGTTGATTCTTGTCCGTTCTTTAAAACCCTTCGCTCAGCGGTACTCATAAGATTTTCAAAAGAGGTAATGCTCATTCTAGCGCTTATACCACTTTTGGCATCCACATATTCACTCTTTCTAGCCTCCCTACTAATCTGTTCCAATAGATCTTTCGCCAAATCTGGAACATACACCTTATTGGTCTGCCTATCGTCCAACTTAGACTCTTGTTCCGTGATCTTACGTGCCGTTTCTATATCTTCCGGGTAATGGGTAAGAATCTGTGAGCCAATACGATCCTTAAGAGGAGTCACTATACTTCCCCTATTGGTGTAATCCTCGGGGTTGGCCGTAAATACAAATTGTAGATCCAAGGGCAAACGCAATTTAAAGCCACGAATTTGGATATCTCCCTCCTGAAGAATATTAAATAGGGATACCTGTATCCTTGCTTGGAGGTCGGGCAATTCGTTGATCACAAAAATACAGCGGTTGGCACGTGGGATCATTCCAAAATGGATAACCCTATCATCTGCGTAGGACAAACGTAGGTTGGCAGCCTTAATGGGATCTACATCCCCTATTAAATCGGCAACAGTAACATCTGGGGTAGCTAGCTTTTCATAAAATCTGTCGCTTCTATGCAACCATGTTACAGGGGTTTCGTCCCCTTTTTCCTTTATTAAATCCTGGGCATATCTGGATATAGGGTTAAAGGGATCATCATTTACTTCGGAACCCTCAACCACAGGAATATATTCGTCCAACAGATGAACCATAAGCCTGGCCAATCGGGTTTTTGCCTGCCCCCTTAGCCCCAAAAGATTAATATTATGCCTAGATAATATAGCTCTTTCCAATTCCGGTATCACCGAGTTGTCATACCCCCATACCCCAGTAAAAGTGGTCTCTCCCAATTTTATCCGGGCTATTAAGTTATCCCTCAACTCATCTTTTATACTTTTCGTTTTATATCCACTCTGTTTAAGTTCTCCTAGATTTGTAATGTTTTTAATGTTCAATTCCATGCGTAGGTATGTATTATCTTATCCTTTTAGTCTTTTTCTTCTGTTTTGCTCATAATCCTCAAATATCATTTCTCCAAGCCCCTTGAGTCCCGTAAAAAAGGCCTTGCCTTTATTGGCCTCGGTAAAGTGCCTAACAAATTGTGTTAAATAGGGGTCCTGTGCAATCATAAAGGTAGTTATGGGAATGTGTAATTTTCTGGCCTGTCTCGCCATATCGTAGCACTTCTCCACAATATAGTCGTCCAAGCCCACACTATTTTTATAGTAGCTACCATCCGCCAATCGCAAACAACTGGGCTTCCCATCGGTAATCATAAAAATTTGTTTATTGGTATTGCGCTTCCTGCGCAACATATCCATGGCCAACTGTAGTCCGGCTACGGTATTGGTATGATAAGGTCCCACCTGCAAATATGGAAGGTCCTTGATAGGTATTGGCCATGCATCGTTGCCAAATACCAAAATTTCCAGGGTATCCTTAGGATATCGGGTAGTAATAAGCTCGGCCAGGGCCATGGCCACTTTTTTGGCAGGAGTAATCCTATCTTCGCCATATAGGATCATACTATGGCTAATATCGATCATAAGGACCGTACTCATTTGAGCCTTGTATTGGGTATCCTCCACAACCAGATCCTCCTCTGACAAATGAAACTCCCCTATACCGTGATTTACTTGGGCATTTTTTAAGCTTTCGGTCATAGAAATACGCTCTAGGCTATCGCCAAATCTAAATTCGCGGTACTCCCCTGTATGCTCATCACCCCTACCGGATAAACCAGTTTTATGATTGCCGGAGCCGCTGCGTTTTAACTTTCCAAAAATCTGGTTCAAAGCAGCCTGTCTTATGATACGTTCCATTTTTGCCGTAATGGACAAATTGCCTTTCCCATCTCCTGACCCTTCACCATTACCTTTCTTAAACTCCTCGCGTAAAAATCCTTTCGCCTTTAAATCTTCAATGAAATCGTCTATAGTGTAATTCTCATCGGTAAGTTCATATTCCTTATCCAGTTCCCTCAGCCAATCCAGAGCCTCGTCCACATCACCTGAAGTATGTGTGACCAATTCCCTGAATATATCAAAAAGCTTTTCGAACGGACTCTGTTCGGGGGCTTCATAATGAGTAAATCTAAACCCTTTTCTTTTGTTCTCCGTCATACTATAAAAATAATTAATTTGAACTAGACCGTTTTCTTTTTATGGAAAACTTAACGGTTTACCTATATTAGTATCGTATGAACCAAGAAAACCTTTCATACTTTAAATCGTTTGTTGAAACCCCACCGTTGTGGTCCGGGCAATATGATAGTTTATCGCAATTTGTATTTCCAGATATAGATTTTACCAGTCTCAACGTAAAAAGAATCCCTCCCCATTTAAGGCTTGGCCATAAAATAGAACATATTTTCCTTCAACTCATCCAACATTCCGAACAGTTCAGATTAATAGGGCACAACATACCGGTAAGGAGGAACAAAATTAGCCTGGGAGAAATCGATTTTATAATTCAAGACATTGAAAATCAAAGCTATATACACATTGAACTAACCTATAAGTTTTATTTATTGCGCAAAGAAAAATCCGCGTTGGAATACAACTTGATCGGTCCCAATCAAAGGGACTCTTTCTATTTAAAAAAAGAAAAAATTAAAAATCGTCAAATTCCATTATTAAAAACCCCTGAAGCAATTGAAGCCTTAAAAGCACACGGTATTGCCCTCAACGAAATAAGCCATCGAGTATGCTTTAAATCACAAATATTTATACCTTTTAGCGACCATAATGTAGCGTTGGCCCCTTTTAATACACAGTGCATTGCCGGAAAGTACCTGTCCTACAAAGAATTTGATTCAATGCCCTTTGCTTCCTCACATTACTATATTCCGTCTAAACAGGAATGGCTTTTGACGCCGCATGACCAAGTACCTTGGCTTAATTTTAACCAGGTACTTCAGGAGATGACCAATAAATGGTCCAACAATATTTCAACCATGCTGTGGGTCAGAGACAACAAGGCGGAAATTGGAAAATTGTTTTTGGTTTGGTGGTAAATTGAATATGAAAAATAACTACCTGCATTACAGTCAACCGGCACTGTGCAAAACTAATAGGATTTTCTGCATCAACAATATTAGGCATATTGTTCCGTTCCATTAACATTAATCCATAAAACCCCCAATCTTATGCAAAGAATTTACCTGTTATGCTTTTCTCTATTTATTTTTTCAATGGCCATGGCCCAAGATGGATGTGACCAGATATATTCTACCGCCTCCTATGCTTTAAACCACTCAAAGAAGGCTTTAAATGCCAATAATTACGACCATCAAAAGTATTATGCCGGTAAGGCCTTGGATTCTTATGATAAGATTCTAGTCCTGTTGGAGGGATCTAAATGCGAGTCCCTTACAGAACAGGTACAAGATATTATAGCGGATGCTGTTAAGGCATCAGATCCGGTTGATTGGGACAGAGGTCGGTATTACAGTAAAAAGGTTTTAAACAGTACCCAAGAATTAATAACCTTGTTGGATAGTGGTACGGAAATTGCTGGCTTGGAAACGAGCCCTGAATAAAATCGGATCGATAACCTAAAATAAAAAGTCCTTGTTTTAAAGCTATAAAACAAGGACTTTTTAGTTATTTAATTTTGTGGTTTTATGAAACAATTCCCAAAGGCTGGGTAGTTTTCCAATTGCCCCTGGTAAAATCCGGAAATTCCTGCGGTGCTCCATTTTGCGCTACAGAAACCTCACTCAAGGTCCCCATGGCACTCCAGTAACAACCTTCATAAACATTTTGATCTAGGGGCTCTCCTTTCCTTAGACACTCTATAATACGGTATCTCATAATGAAGTCCATTCCCCCATGACCACCCATTTTCTTAGCCAATTCACCAAGTCGGAGATATAGCGGGTGTTCGTATTTTTCAAAGACTTTTTGCAATTGCTCCCCTTCTGCCCATTCATGGTGATTGTCCGGTCCGCCTTCCACTCCTCCTTCCAAAGCAATTCGGGTAGGGAAGCCGGTCAATGTTCCCTTGGTGCCTTGAATTAAGTTATGCCTAGTATAGGGTCGTGGGCTGGTTTCGTCCCACTGTACCATAATAGTCCTCCCCAAAGCGGTTTTTACAATGGAAGTATTTATGTCTCCCTTAAAATCCAATTTGTTCCATTTATGGTCGGCAGGAAAATTCTTGGCTGCATAGAGATTCCTCCCTTTCCCAGGTGAAGAGAAGGAGTTTATAAACTTAAAATTATCCTCTCCCCTGGCCAGGTTCATATATTGCGCAACAGGTCCAAGTCCGTGGGTAGGGTACAAATTACCATCGCGCTTGGCATAGTGATAAGTTCTCCACGAGCCTGTACCCCTATCTACTTGGTGCATTTGGCCTCTTAACTCATGAATATAGGCAGCCTCACCGTGAAGCAACTCCCCTATTACACCCTGACGGCACATATTTAAATACAGTAGCTCTTCCCTACCGTAATTAACATTCTCCATCATCATACAATGCTTCTGGGTCTTTTCGGAGGTGTCTATAATTTCCCACATCTCTTCTATTGTAAGGGCCAATGGCACTTCTACAAAAACATGGGCACCTCTTTTCATGGCTTCAATAGCCATTGGCGCGTGTAATTTCCATGGGGTACAAACAAAAACCGCATCGGGCTTTTCTTTCTTTAGCATCTTCTTCCAATGATTTTCCCCCTTGGTATAAAGCTTAATATCCTGATGGCGGGTACCACCGCCGTTTTCCTTGCATTTATTGGCCGATTTCTCCGCCAAATCCTCATATAGATCACATATGGCAACGACTTCGGTGCCCTCAATGGATGCTATTTGATGTGCATGCCCAGATCCCCGAGCCCCCACACCTATAAAAGCACACTTTACAGTATCCAACTTAGGAGCAGCAAAACCTCCCATATAAATAGAACCGGGACTAGCGGCAGGTGTATTATTTAAACTTTTTTCCGCTAGGTTTTGGGACCAGGCCGGGGCCATTGCCATACCCATTCCGGCAATGGAAGTCTTTCTGATAAAATCTCTCCTATTTGATTTCATAGTCTAAGTGCTTATTTGTGATGAATGTTATTCAATATTTCTTTAAATTTTTGAAGATAAGTTAATTTTTTTAACCAAAAAAAACCAATCTGGAAATATCACAATTTTCAATACCACAAGATAAGCAAGCCTACAACTAATGGCGGGCCTGAAGTACCGCTACAATATCTTGTAGTGTATACCCTTTTGCCTGCAAAAGGATAAGATAGTGAAATAAAAGGTCGGCGCTCTCATTCTTAAACAGATCATCGTTGTCGTCCTTGGCTTCTATAACCACCTCTACGGCCTCCTCACCTACTTTCTGTGCCACCTTGTTAATACCACTCTTAAATAGGGAAGACACGTAACTTGGTTTAACGCCTTCGGGAATTGGAATTATTCCCTCTGCCTGTTCTTTTCTATTCTGAATAATCTTTTCCAATTCTGACAAAAACCCGAAGTCGGTCTTATTTTCTTCCCCCCAGCAGGTATCGGTACCCTTATGGCAGGTTGGTCCCACAGGATTTACCAAGACCAGCAAGGTATCATTATCGCAATCCAGCTTAATATCTACCAGGTTTAAAAAGTTACCACTTTCCTCTCCCTTGGTCCATAACCTTTTTTTGGTACGGCTGTAGAAGGTCACCTTTTTGGTATCCATTGTTTTGCTGTAGGCTTCTTGATCCATATAGCCAAGCATAAGTACAGTTTTGGTGATTGAATCCTGTATAATGGCCGGAATCAACCCGTCTTGGTTCTTGTTAAAATCTATATTCATAATCATTTTTTCAAAATGTATGTAACTGGTCATCTGCCTGGAATGGGAACACGCAGTACAGTCCCAAAATTCCCGGTCACACTACAGTCTAACCGCGATATTATTTCGTTTTAATTCTTCCTTTAAATCCTTGATTTCTATTTCCTTAAAGTGAAATACACTTGCAGCTAAGGCTGCGTCTGCCTTCCCCTCAACAAAAGTATCGGTAAAATGATGCATTTTCCCCGCCCCGCCAGAGGCTATAATGGGTATATTTAGTTGAGTTGATAATTTGGCCAAGGCTTCATTGGCAAAACCATCCTTGGTTCCGTCATGGTTCATAGAAGTAAATAAAATTTCTCCGGCCCCACGTTCTTCCACTTCTTTCGCCCATTCAAAAAGGTTAAGTTCTGTTGGGACCTTACCTCCTACCAGGTGTACCAACCATTCACCATCTATCTGTTTGGCATCAATGGCCACAACAATACATTGGGAACCGAATTTTGCTACCAATTCATTGATCAATTGTGGATTTTTAACCGCAGATGAATTTATTGATACTTTATCCGCCCCATTATGCAACAATATATCCACATCTTCCACTGAAGAAATGCCACCGCCTACGGTAAAGGGTATATTTACTTTTTCGGCAACCCTGAGCACTAGGTCTGCCAATGTTCTTCTGCGTTCCTCCGTAGCCGAAATATCCAGAAAAACCAGTTCATCCGCGCCGCTTTGGGCATAAATCGCAGCCAATTCAACGGGATCACCTGCATCCCGTAAATCCACAAAATTTACCCCCTTTACAGTTCTTCCATTTTTAATATCCAAACAGGGTATAATCCTTTTTGTTAACATTTGCTGTTCTATTTTTAGTTTTTGGAGCAATTCTTTATTGAAACCTATTTACAATCTAGAATAAACTTTTCCAACTGTTTTAAACTTATTCTATTCTCATAGATAGCCTTGCCAATTATAGTTCCTTCACACCCCAATTGGGCCAACTTAGGCAGCTCTTCAAAGGTAGAGATCCCTCCACTGGCAATTAACGATATGTGAGGTCCACAGGCCTCCAGGATCTTAGTATACAATGTAAAAGACGGACCTTGCAACATCCCATCCTTACTTATATCGGTACAGATAACCGCCCTGATACCTTCTTCCTGATAGGATTGGATAAAGGGAACCAATTCCTCCCTGGATTCTTCCATCCATCCGGAAACAGCCACCTTCTCATCCTTGGCATCTGCCCCCAAGATAATTTTTTCAGGTCCATATTTATTGATCCAGGAAACAAAGGTTGCCCTATCCTTAACAGCTATACTACCTCCCGTAATTTGCTGGGCGCCACTTTCAAAAGCTATCCTTAGATCTTCGTCGGTCTTTAAACCACCACCAAAATCTATTTTCAAGTTGGTGTGGGAAGCTATTTTTTCAAGCACCTTATGGTTTACAATATGTTTGGATTTTGCCCCGTCCAGATCCACCAAATGCAGAAATTCTATACCGTGGGCTTCAAACTCCTTGGCTACCTCCAAAGGGTTCTCGTTATAAATCTTCTTGGTATCATAATCTCCTTTGGAAAGCCTAACGCATTTTCCTTCAATAATATCTATTGCGGGTATAATCCTCATACTGTCAATATATTACACTCTATTTGTTCAACTAAAAATCTAAATCTTTATTTCTTATCCAAGATCAAAAAAACCATCAATTTTATTAAGCTCTATCCGCCGTTCTATAAGACACCTCAGCCTACTAAATACCTTCTAAAAAATTTCTCAATATCTGTTCCCCGGCGTCACTGCTCTTTTCCGGATGAAATTGTGTCCCGTAAAAATTATCCTTTTGCAATGCCGCACTATATACTATTCCATATTCGGCTTGAGCTATTGTTTCCTTACATATGGGAGCATAAAAACTATGCACCAGATATATATGTTCATTCTCTCTTATCCCCTTAAATAGGTCCGATTTTAAGTGGTTTATTTGGTTCCATCCTATTTGAGGGACCTTTACATCATTGGAAAACTTAAGCACATCCACATCAAAAATTCCCAATCCTTGGGTATTTCCTTCCTCAGAAGAATGACACATTAACTGCATCCCCAAACAAATTCCCAAAACCGGCTGTCTTAGCTCAGGAATAATCAAATCCAATTTACTCTCCCTTAACTTTTTCATGGCACTACTGGCCTCACCTACTCCTGGGAAAATAACCTTATCAGCCTCTCTGATCTCGTTGGCATCGCTACTTAATACAGCTTCATAGCCCAAGCGTTGAAAGGCAAATTTAATGCTTTGTATGTTTCCTGCCCCGTAATCTATAATTACTATTTTCATTTCAATTATCCTTGCACACTATTATTACAATACTCCTTTTGTACTAGGCAGTACCATTTTTTCCACATCGCGTTTAACGGCCATTTTAATTGCCTTGGCAAAGGCCTTGAATATGGCTTCTATTTTATGGTGTTCATTAACACCCTCTGCTTTTATATTTAAATTGGCTTTAGCCCCATCGGTAAAGGACTTAAAGAAATGATAGAACATTTCCGTTGGCATTTTCCCAATCATCTCGCGTTTAAATTCCGTTTCCCAAACCAACCAATTACGACCTCCAAAATCAATGGCTACTTGCGCCAAGCAGTCGTCCATAGGCAAGCAGAACCCATATCGTTCTATCCCCAATTTGTTCCCCAAGGCCTTATAAAATACCTCTCCCAAGGCTATAGCGGTATCCTCAATAGTATGGTGCTCATCTACTTCCAAATCCCCTTTCACTTTTATATCAAGGTCCATTTGTCCATGGCGGGCCAATTGATCCAGCATATGATCAAAGAAATCCAATCCGGTATTGATATTACTCTTTCCGGTTCCGTCCAAATTCAGTTTTATATAAATATCGGTTTCATGGGTCTTACGGCTAATTTCCGAAACCCTGTCCCTTAGTTTTAAAAACTCATATATTTTTTCCCAATCATTGCTTTCCAGGGCGATATAGCTGTCCAATTCCTCCCTTTTTACTGTAATTTCGCCGGTTCCCAAATTAGTTTTATCGTTGATAAAAATACCTTTTGAACCCAAATTCTTGGCCAGTTCAATATCTGTTAAGCGATCACCAATAACAAAGGAATTGGTCAAATCATAATCCTCTGAAAAATACTCGGTCAATAACCCTGTGCCCGGCTTTCGGGTATCGGCATTTTCATGGGGAAAGGTGCGATCCAGAAAAACTTTATCAAAAACCACCCCTTCATTTTCAAAGGATTTTAAAATAAAATTATGTACCGGCCAAAAGGTGTCCTCTGGAAAAACATCGGTTCCAAGACCGTCCTGATTGGTAATCATCACCAACTCATAGTCCAATTCCTTGGCAATCTTCCCCAAGAAAGTAAATGCTTTGGGATAGAAGACCATTTTTTCAAAAGAATCTATTTGCTCATCAACGGTTTCCTTGATTATAGTGCCGTCCCTATCTATGAACAGCACCTTTTTACCTTTGCGGTTTCCGGCGGTGGGATTTGAATTTGTATCCTGACTCATCATCTTATGCGTTTATAATTTTTTGCAATGCCTTTATTAATTTCTCGTTTTCTTCTTGGGTCCCTACGGTAAAACGTAAACTGTTTTCACAAAGGGGCTGGGTGGTCCTGTTCCTTATAACGATACCCTCACTAAGTAATTGATTGTATCTTTTTGTAGCATCATCCACTTTTGCCAATATAAAATTGGCATCTGAGGGATAAATTTTCTCTACAAAATCCATTTGATGCAATGCCTTATACAACATTTCTCGTTGTTCAAGGATATTCTTCACTTCCATGTCTACGGCCTCCTGGTCCAAAACCCTTTCCAAAGCTCTTTGCTGGGTTAACTCATTAACATTATAGGGTGGTTTTATTTTATTCAAAATCCCAATAACCTCTTCCGAGGCAAAACAAAGGCCCAACCTTATCCCTGCCATACCATAGGCCTTGGACAGGGTTTGTGTTATTATTAGGTTTGGATAATTTTTTAACTCATTGATCCAACTTGGCTCATTGGAAAAGTCGATATAAGCTTCGTCTATAACCACCAATCCATTAAAATCCTCCAATAATTTCTTTATAAAACCACGGGAGAAACTATTACCAGTAGGATTGTTGGGCGAACAGAGGAACAACAATTTGCTCCTGTCATCCACTGCCTCCAAAATACCATGGACATTGGGCTCAAATTCTTTGGTCAACAATACTTCCCTATTTTCTACATTGTTGATTCCGGCCAGTACCTTGTACATCCCATAGGTTGGAGGTAAGCTTATAACATTATCTTCCTTGGGCTCACAGAAGGCTCTAAAAATAAGGTCTAGTACCTCATCACTGCCGTTGCCCAGAAGAATCTGTTGGGCGGGCACCCCTTTTTTTTCCGCCAAGGCCTCCTTTAAGCGTCTTTGAAGTGGATCTGGATATCTATTCACCCCTGTCTCATATGGGTTTTCATTGGCATCCAAAAACACCATCTTGGAACCATCAGAGATGTATTCATCCCTAGCCGATGAATAAGGACTTAACCCCTTAACATTTTCCCTGACTATTTCGTTAATATTGAATATTTTGGTTTTCATATTACTGTTTAGTTTCCACAATTAGGTATTTCTCCCCTAAATGAAAGTCCCATCCTTTTCCTAGTTATACCAAAGAATATTGTTTGCGGACAGACATCCTCTTTTTACTTTGCCTTTTGCCAGCATGCAGTCTATTTTAAACTGTCTAACCTTAGGGTGACGGCATTTTTATGTGCCTGTAGTCCTTCAGCCTCAGCCATAAGCTCAATGGTATTTCCTATATTTTGAATTCCTTTTTCCGATATTTTCTGAAATGTCATGCTCTTCATAAAGCTATCCAAGTTAACACCGCTATACTGTTTGGCATATCCATTGGTAGGTAAGGTATGATTGGTTCCAGAAGCGTAATCCCCTGCACTTTCCGGGGTAAAATTCCCAATAAAAACAGAACCTGCATTATAAGCCTGATCTAAATAAAATTCTTCGTTTTCCACACAAAGAATATAGTGCTCAGGTCCGTATTCGTTTATAATATCAACGGCCGTTTGCCCATCTTCAACATAGATCAACTTACTGTTTGCTATGGCTTTTTCTGCAATCCCCTTTCTGGGCAACAGTTTAATCTGTTGCTCCACTTCTGCCTCTACGGCATCTATTAGATCTTTGGAGGTAGACACCAAAATAACTTGGCTATCGGCTCCGTGTTCAGCCTGACTCAAAAGGTCTGAAGCCACAAAGGATGCCTTGGCCGAATCATCGGCCATCACCAACAATTCACTGGGACCAGCAGGCATATCAATGGCCACGCCATGCTTTGTTGCAATCTGTTTAGCCACCGTAACAAACTGATTTCCTGGGCCAAATATCTTATATACCGCAGGAATGGTTTCTGTCCCAAAAGTTAAACTGGCTATGGCTTGTATACCGCCTACCTTAAATATTTTAGTAACTCCACACAGGCTTGCCGTGTACAGGATTGCCGGGTGTATTTTCCCTTCTTTATTGGGCGGGGAACAAAGTACTATTTCCTTACAACCAGCAATATTAGCCGGTACGGCCAACATTAAAATGGTAGAAAATAAAGGTGCCGTACCACCGGGAATATATAAGCCCACTTTTTGAATAGGCCTCTTTTCTTGCCAACATTGGACACCATCGGCTGTTTCTACGGAAACCTTATTGGTTCGTTGGGCTTCATGGAATTTTTCAATATTGTCCTTGGCCTGTTCTATAGCCAATTTTAGGTCATTGGATACCAAGGTCCTCGCCTCCTCCAATTCTGCAGTTCCAACAAGAAGGTCTTCCACGTCTACACCGTCAAATTTATGGGTATACTCCCTCACCTTCTTATCCCCCCCATCCTTTATTTCCAAGAAAACGGAATTTACGGTCCCTTCAATATCCGCCACGGTTTGGGTAGGTCGCTGTAGCACCTTTTTCCAGTCGGTTTTTTTTGGATTATATATTTTGTTCATCCCTATAATACTTTTTGCATATGGTAACCAATGGCTTTATAGCCCTGATCCTCCCAAAATTGAACGCCTTTTTCATTTTTTATATAGCAGTTGATCTCAGAGCTCTCACATCCTATATCCACAGCGTGTTCCAGTATCCTGTCCAACATTAAGCGTCCAACTCCCTGACTTCTATATTGGGGCAAAACAAAGACATTGTCCAATTCCATGTGTTTACCTACATATAGTTTGTTGAGTACCCACACCCCACAGATACCAATCAATTTCTCCCCATCATAAACCCCCAAACATTTATAGCCCATAAGCAACATTTGCTTCAGCCTACTTACAAGGGTTTCCATAGGAACCTCATAATTGTTCAAGATGTTCACCAAAGGTAGAATTATATCCATATTCTCTTTAGGAATAAATTCAAACCGAAAATCAGTATTCATTTCCATGATCTCTACAGCACCATTTTCTCTATAGGACAGACCAAAATACCTTCTGCCCCAGCTTTTTTAAGTTCTTGGATCACCTCCCAAAACTTGTCTTTATTGATTACGGTATGAACAGAACTCCATCCTTCTTCCGCCAAGGGCAGTACGGTTGGACTCCTCATACCCGGTAATAATTTTATAATCTCATCCAGCTTGTCGTTTGGTGCGTTTAAGAGTACATATTTGGACTGTCTGGCTTTTAAGACCGACTGTATCCTGAACTTTAGTTCTTCCAACAAACTAGTACGTTCTGGAGATATCTGGGGCGAAACCGCTAAAACGGCCTCACTGTGAAGCATCACCTCTACCTCCTTTAAGTTGTTTTTAAACAGTGTACTACCGCTGGATACAATATCGCAAATGGCGTCGGCAAGCCCTATATTTGGGGCAATTTCTACCGAACCATTAATAATATGAAGGTCTGCTTTAACTCCCTTTCCGTCCAAATAATTTTTAACTGTATTTGGGTAGGAAGTTGCAATTCTTTTCCCCTCAAAATCCTGGACCGAATTGTATTTAACCGATTTGGGAACAGCCAAGGACACCTTGCATTTGGAAAAACCCAGTTTCTCTGCAATGGAAATATCATTCCCCTTCTCTATCAATACATTTTCACCAATAATAGCAATATCTACCACCCCATCCCTTAAGTATTGTGGGATATCGCCGTTCCTAAGGTAAAAGACCTCTAATGGAAAATTCCTTGAAGATGCTTTAAGCTGATCTTTTCCATTGTCAATGGAAATACCACAATCTTTTAGTATTTGCAGTGAATCTACATTAAGACGACCACTTTTTTGGATAGCAATTCTAATTTTTTTCATTTTATTTTTTTGCTTTTGGCCTGAACAAATCTAACAGGTTGTTAAATACAAAACCCGTTTGATTGCTCAAACGGGTTAGAATATAGTTTAGATACAACAATACATTTCTAGCTCGCTTGACTGCAAGTTATGAAATGATGATGATGTGTCTTGTTTCTTCTCATGCTATGGCAAAATTAAAACTATTTTTCAACCTTGAAAAATTTATACAGAACAATTTATTTCAAAATTGTTAAATTATTATTGATTGCCTAAAATAATGGGCATTCCAGATTCACCACTACCAATTACGATTACTTTTGCATTAGGGGACTCTGACAATTGAATAGTAGCATCTATGCCTTTATCCTGAAGAATCTTATCGGTCAAAGAAGCACTAAGGATCATATTTGCATCAGCTTTACCCTGAGCTTCTATCCTTACTTTTTCTGCTTCTTTTTGCGCAGTAACCAATCTAAACTCGTACTCCAACGACTCCTGCTCTTGTTTTAGTTTTCGCTCAATAGCCTCTTTAATGGCCGGAGGAAGCGTAACATCCCTTACTAGTATCTCATTCAACTGAATGTATTGCTTCTCAACAATTTTTTTGGTTTCCTCAAAAATCTCCTGTTGAATGGCATCCCTTTTACTAGAGTACAATTGTTCTGGCGTATACCTTCCCACAACACTCCTTGCAACAGATCTAATTGCAGGCAACAAAACCCTACCTACATAATCTTGGCCTTTTTCCTGATGCAGTTTTCCTAAAGACTCTCTTTTAGGCTCAAACCATGCAGAGGCATCCAATTTAATTTCCAAACCATTGGATGATAATACCTGCATCTTTTCAGATTTTTCCTGCTGTCTTACCTCATAGATAAACACCTTGTTCCAAGGGGCAACCAAATGAAAACCTTCCCCCAATGGCGCCTCATCGGTTACCACACCACCGCCAAAGGTTTTGTATAACACGCCGGCTTCCCCTGACCCTATGGTAATGGCCGATTTTGAAATTAAAATGATAACTAAAATAACAGCGAATATCACTGGCAATGCAATCTTTGGTAATTTGTCCATTTATTATATTTATTATTTATTAAGTTAATCCATTATATTTTCTTAGAAACCATTCCAGCCCCAAGGCTCCAATGATCACCAACAAAAGAAATTTAAAATTAATTAAAGGTACGATAATTTGTTTGCTTTTTTGGGTTGGCACGTACCTAGAATCCGTTTTAAGCTGCCCCAATAGGGAATCCAATTCATCTGGAAAATACAATTCACCCTTGCTAAGGCTAGCCAAACTCTTCAATTTACCATGGTTACTGGAGGTATATTGTTTTTCCGCATCAAAATCCAGAATTGTAAAACTTCCTGATTTACTTAGGTTTTCCTCCTTTACAGTAGCGGTAAAAGTATATTCCCCAGCCGAAAGATTCTTTAAGTCGCCCTCATAATACCCTTCCCGAAGTAACATAGGAAACTCCATACTTTCTTTGGTATTTTTTTCATGTACCCTTAGATTAATTAACGCGTTGGCATCAAAGATAAAGGCCTCGTCAAAGTAGTTGGCCCTTATCCTAGCCTCATTACTATTGTTATAAATAGGTTTATAATCCAAAATAAACCTGTTCTTGGCCTTTGAGGTAGATAAATAGAGAATAAGTTTTCCCAAAAAGCCATCAAAATTCACAAAAGATTGGTCGTTTCTATAGCTTTGCAATCGCCACTTCCATATATTCTCCCCTATTAAAACGGCGTGTTTCACCGTTCCTTCTTCAGCGATGGCCAACATAGGCGATTCCATTTCCACACCTTTGACACGCATATTCAACAAGGTCTCATTTAACCCCAATACTACCACGGGGCCTGTATCGCTCTCCAAAGGCGGAAAACCCTCAAAACTGTATTCTGAAATATCAAATTTTGTAAAAGCCTTGTTGGGAGCAGCAAACACCTCTTGTATAGGATAGCCCGTTTCTATTATAAAGTAATTCTGGGCTGCGTTTATAAAATTGAGATCAGTAGACTTTCCCAATACCATAAAAGAGCTGGCCTCCCGCAATTGGATCTGCTTATAAACCCTATCAAAGCTTGCATCGGGCTGGTACAGGATAAAAAGGTCTACCGATTCCAATTTGGAAGCTTCCACATTGGATTTATAAATATTCACCAACCGCTGCTCATTACTCTCAATAGACTTCTTTAAGGTTCCAATATCCGGATGGACAATATTGGAAATAATGGCCACATTGGTTTTTTCATCCAACACCTCCAGTGACACTATCTTTTCATTGTTCTCCACATTTTTTTCATTGGTCAAAGGCGCTACACGGACCTTAATGTTTTTTACGCCAACGGTACTGGCATCTAGCTGGGCTGTAATAACTTTGGTATTGGAAACCAAGGATAAGGATACCCCTTCACTAAAAACCAGTTTATCATCAACATATACCTTAACTTGGGTATCAACCTCTTGCTTCCCATCATAAGAAATAAACATTTCCAAGGGAAACTTATTTTTTAAAAAAGCATATCTATTTAGGTTTAGCTGACTTATATAAAGATCTTCATGGCTGGTAGTATCTCCCAATACTACCGGAAAAACAGGAAACTTTTGTCTTTCACCATAAAATTCATAATCCTCACCCACCGTCTGGTTACCATCCGTAAACAGCACTACTGCAGTATTAGAGCCCTTGTATATTTCATTTAGGCTTGCCAAGGCCTTTGAGATATTTGTTCCTTCCTCGTTAAAGGTTAGACTATCCGCGGTATTTAAGCCCTCCCCAAAACTGTATTGAGCAATATTAAATCTGTCATTAACCTCAGTTTCTCCAGAAGTAATTCGCCCAAGCAGGGACAGGACTTTAGCACTATCAGCAGCTTTTATAGAAGAGGAATTATCCGTTAACAAAACCAAATTTGCCTTCTCCACCTGGTATTGATTCTTAACAAATTTAGGGTTGACAATAAGTAAGAGGGTGGCAAAAATTGCCATAAAGCGCAAAAAGGAAAGAACAATATACAGCTGTCCTTTCCTTTTATTTTTGTAATAATATTGAAACAGTACCAAGCCCAGTGCAACTATTGCCGCCAGCAATATAAAAAGTACTGTCTGTATTTGCATATTATCGTATTCCTGTTAATTGGTCACAGTGTAAGCCTAGATAATGGCTCTTTATTTTGATCGACTGCAAAAAAAGTTATTTTTACACCGAAAATACTTCATTATCAATCGCCTACGCCCTATGGTATCTATCAACTAAATGACTAGGTAAGCATTCCCCCATCAACATTTAGAACCTGTCCTGTGATATACCCCGATAGATCGGAAGCCAAAAACAAACATGCATTGGCCACATCCTCAGGACGCCCACCTCTTTTTAAAGGAATACCATCTCTCCAACCCTGTACTACCTTTTCGTCCAATTTATCGGTCATTTCCGTTTCTATAAACCCTGGTGCAATTGCATTGCACCTAATATTTCTAGATCCCAGTTCCAAAGCAATGGATTTGGTAAATCCGATCATACCGGCCTTTGAAGCGGCATAATTGGCCTGACCTGCATTACCTTTAACTCCTACTACGCTACTCATATTAACAATAGACCCTTTTCTTTGCTTAAGCATAGTGCGTTGCACCGCTTTGGTCATATTGAAAACAGATTTTAGATTTATCTCGATAACCGAATCAAAATCGTCCTCTCCCATTCTCATAAGAAGATTATCCTTGGTAATTCCTGCATTATTGATCAGAATATCGATAGTGCCACCAAAATCTTCCAATACTTGGGCAACCAATTTTTCCGAATCTTCAAAACTGGCGGCATTACTCTTATATGCCTTAGCTTTAATTCCCAAGGCGGTCAATTCCTTTTCCAAGGCCAAGGCAGGCGCCTCACTGGAACTATAGGTAAAGGCTACATTTGCCCCTTCTTTGGCAAATACTTGGGCTATACCCGTTCCTATTCCCCTACTTGCTCCTGTTATTATTGCAGTTTTTCCTTCTAGTAGCTTCATTTGTATTATATCTTAGTTGTTGATCAAATATAAGTTATGTTTTATCCGTTTTAAAATTTTTACCTCAAATGCGGGAAAAAATTTTATACCCTAAACTTTTAGGCATAAAAAAAATCCCGTTTACACTGAACAATCCCGACATTAGGGGTACAGCATAAACGGAATGTAATGTCTTTAAAATGGGCTTACCCCAATACCTGCTTAACTTTTAAACCGATTTCGGCCGGAGAATCTACCACGTGAATACCACATTCACTCATAATTCTCTTTTTAGCTTGAGCAGTATCATCACTACCACCAACGATAGCACCGGCATGACCCATTGTTCTACCTGCAGGAGCGGTCTCACCAGCAATAAAACCAACTATAGGTTTTTTACTTCCACTGTCTTGGTACCATTTAGCAGCATCGGCCTCTAATTGCCCCCCAATTTCACCTATCATTACCACACAATCAGTCTCCGGGTCATTGATCAATAATTCTACCGCCTCCTTGGTGGTTGTTCCTATTATTGGATCCCCTCCAATTCCAATGGCTGTAGTGATGCCCAGACCTTGACGAACAACTTGGTCAGCAGCTTCATAGGTAAGGGTCCCTGATTTTGACACAATCCCTACATTACCTTTTTTGAATACAAAACCTGGCATAATACCAACTTTTGCCTCTTCTGGAGTTATGACCCCAGGACAGTTAGGCCCTACCAAACGGCAGTCCATATGTTTAATATAGTCGTATGCCTTTACCATGTCCGCAACGGGAATCCCCTCAGTAATGGTAATTATAACTTTAATTCCAGCGCTAGCAGCTTCCATTATGGCATCGGCAGCAAATGCAGGTGGAACAAAAATGATGGTGGTATCGGCCCCCACTTTTTGCACCGCTTCTTCAACCGTATTAAATACGGGCCTTCCCAAATGTTCCTGTCCACCTTTTCCTGGAGTAACACCACCCACTACATTGGTGCCATATTCAATCATTTGTTCGGCATGAAAAGTACCTTCACTACCTGTAAACCCTTGAACAATAATTTTGGAATCCTTATTTACTAAAACGCTCATTATATATTTGGTTTATTTGATTGTCGCAAAAATAAAGTTTTGAAAATGAATTCTAAACTATTCTTTTGCTTATTTATTTATCTAATCTTTTTATAATGGAAGGGATTTGCTTTACATAGGCTATTTGTCGTAATTTTTCCCTGGCCTCCTCAACAGGGCTTCCGAAATAATTTTTACCCCCTTCCAAGGATTTTGATACCCCTGTTTGCGCCATGACTACCGCTTTTTTCCCTATAGTGGCCGCACTGGTGACCCCTACCTGGCCCCACAAGGTAACCTCATCCTCAATCACCACACAACCAGCAATACCTGTTTGCGAAGCAATAAGACACCTCTCACCAATCACCGTATCATGGCCTACATGTACCTGATTATCCAGTTTACTGCCTTTTTTTACCAAGGTGTCGCCTGTTACTCCCTTGTCCAATGTGCATAGGGCTCCTATATCAACATCATCCTCAATAACAACACGACCTCCAGATAACAGTTTATCATATCCTTCCGGTCTTTTTTTATAATAAAAGGCATCCGACCCCAAGACCGAACCTGCGTGAATGGTGACATTGTTACCAATTACACAATTGTCATATATAGATACATTGGAATGAATGGTACAGTTATCTCCTATAACCACATTGTTCCCAAGAAAACAATTGGGCTGAATAACAGTATCCTTACCAATCTTCGCCAGGGATGAAATAGAATTTTGAGCCTTTATAAAAGGTTTAAAGAAAAGCGTCAGCTTATTAAAATCCCTAAAAGGATCGTCAGAAATCAACAAGGCCTTGCCTTCGGGACATTCCACCTTTTTATTGATCAAAACAATAGTAGCCTTACAGTTCAATGCCTTGCTATAATATTTGGGATGATCCACAAAGACTATATCCCCCTTTTCCACAACATGAATTTCATTCATGCCCATGACCGGGAAATCATCGCTCCCCACATATTCGGTACCGATTATGGTGGCAATTTGTTTTAAAGTATAAGGAGTAGGGAATTTCATAATTTTCCAATTCTAGTTACCTATGTACGGCAGTCCGCCCAAAAAAGGCACTATTCCTTAACACGCTCCATATAAGAGCCTTTTTCCGTATCAATTTTTATCTTATCCCCTTCATTGATAAATAGAGGAACATTAACACTTGCCCCAGTTTCCACCGTAGCAGGTTTAGTGGCATTTGTTGCCGTATTACCTTTAACACCTGGTTCGGTATAGGTTACCTCCAAAATAACACTCGCCGGCATATCAACGGATAAGGGCATACTATCCTCTGTGTTAAAAAGAATGGTTACCACTTGGCCTTCCTTCAATAATTGAGGTGCATCCAAGGAACTCTCTTGAAGAGCAATCTGATTATAATCATCCGTATTCATAAAATGATAGGTTTCCCCTTCGGCATAAAGGAATTGATAGGAACGTGTTTCCACCCTTACATCCTCAATCTTTGCCCCTCCGGAAAAGGTATTGTCCAAAACCTTGCCCGTACTTACACTTTTTAGTTTGGTACGAATAAAAGCTGGTCCCTTCCCTGGTTTAACATGAAGAAATTCGATTATTTTATAAATGTCGTTGTTGTACCTGATGCACAATCCTTTTCTAATATCTGATGTTGATGCCATATGTATTAATTTGTACTAAAATATCCTTTCATAATCCCCCTCTGGGAATCTCTTATAAATTGTAAAATCTCATCCCTTTCCGGAGTAGCTTCCATTTCTGCCTCAATGATCTGCACGGCCTGGGTATTGTTGTAGTTCTTTTGATAAAGAATTCTGTATATATTCTGAATCTCCCTAATTTTATCGGATTCAAAATCTCTTCTTCTTAAGCCAACGGAGTTGATCCCTACATAAGATAGAGGCTCCCTAGCCGCCTTAACAAATGGGGGTACGTCTTTCCGTACCAAGGACCCTCCGGTTACAAAGGCATGCCGTCCAATGGACACAAATTGATGCACTGCAACCAAACCGGCCAAGATAACATTATCCCCAATGGTAACATGTCCTGCCAAGGTTGAATTATTGGAAAAAATACAATTGTTCCCTACAATACAATCATGGGCCACATGACAATATGCCATTATAAGGCAATTGTCGCCAATAACGGTTTTCATCCTATCGGAAGTCCCCTTATGTATGGTTGCGCATTCCCTAATAGTAGTATTGTCACCAATTACAACAGTAGTGTCCTCTCCGTCGTATTTTAGGTCTTGGGGAGGCGCTGATATAACGGCCCCTGGAAAAATATTACAGTTTTTCCCTATCCTTGCACCTTCCATAATGGTAACATTGGAACCTATCCAAGTACCATCTCCAATAATTACATTATTATGAATAGTGGTAAAAGGTTCTACTACGACATTTTTGGAAATTTTAGCTCCTGGGTGAATATAAGCCAGTGGTTGATTCATCCTTTATTTCTTTTTAACTATTTGTGCCATCATTTCGGCCTCGCATACCAACTTGCCATTGGCGTAAGCGTAGGCTTGCATATGACATATCCCCCTTCTAATAGGGGTTATTAAGCTACAGTGGAAAATCAACGTATCGCCTGGCAATACCTTCTGCTTAAACTTTACATTGTCTATTTTCATAAAAAGTGTCAGGTAGTTCTCGGGGTCGGGAACGGTACTCAACACCAATATTCCTCCTGTTTGCGCCATGGCCTCTACTTGCAGTACACCGGGCATTACCGGTGCCCCTGGAAAATGCCCTACAAAGAAAGGCTCGTTCATGGTTACATTCTTCATCCCTACCACATGCTCATCTGACAATTCCAAGATCCTATCTATCAACAAAAAAGGTGGCCTATGCGGCAACATATCCATAATTTGATGGATATCCATCAATGGCGGTTTGTTAAGATCGTACTGAGGAACATGGTTCCTTTTTTCCATTTTTATGATCTTGGACAATTTTTTGGCGAACTGGGTATTCACAAAATGACCAGGTTTATTGGCAATAACCTTTCCCCTGATCCGGGTACCTGCCAATGCCAGATCTCCTATAACATCCAACAACTTGTGCCGTGCCGCTTCATTGGGCTGATGCAAGCTTAGGTTATCCAATATACCGTTGGGCTTCACGGATAATTTTTTCTTATTAAAGGCCTTTTCCAGTTTTTTCATGGTAGAATCGGAGATCTCCTTATCTACATAAACAATAGCATTGTTTAAATCACCTCCCTTTATCAGACCGTTTTCCAACAACATTTCCAACTCGTGCAAAAAGCTAAAAGTTCTTGCATCGGCTATCTCGGTCTTAAAATCGCTTAAATTCTCAAGATTCGCATTTTGTGTCCCCAAAACCTTGGTACCAAAATCTACCATAGTGGTCACCTGATAAGTATCAGCCGGGATAATAGTAATTTCACTTCCGGTTTCCTCATCCTTGTAGGAGATAACATCCTTTACAACAAACTCTTCCCTGGGGGCTTCTTGCTCTACAATACCCGCTTTCTCCAACGCCTCAACAAAGAACTTTGACGAACCATCCATAATAGGAGGTTCTGGGGCGTCCAACTCTATTAGTGCGTTATCTATTTCCAATCCTACAAGGGCAGCAAGCACATGCTCTGAGGTCTGTATTTTTACTCCACGCTTTTCAAGATTGGTTCCCCTTTGGGTATTTACCACGTAATTGGCATCTGCTTCAATGACGGGTTCTCCCTCCAAGTCTACGCGCTTAAAGGCGTAACCAAAATTCTCCGGGGCAGGAACAAACTTCAATGTTACATTTTCCCCTGTATGCAAACCAACACCTGTTAGTGTCACTTCCTTTGCAATTGTCCGTTGTTTTGTAGCTGTTTTAATCACCGTCAATCCTTTTTTTCAATATGTTCTAATCTATTAATTATTTTCGGTAAGTTCTTAAAATGCACGTAGGACTTGTTGTAATCCCCGTAATTCAAGGCTGGTGAGCCCTGAAGCACTTCATCGTCCTTAACATTCCTACCAATACCGGACTGGGCCTGTATCCTAACGCGATCCCCTATGACAATGTGCCCTACTATTCCCACCTGACCGCCAATCATACAATGCTTACCAATTTTAGTAGATCCTGCAATACCAGTTTGGGCCGCAATTACGGTATGTTCCCCAATTTCTACATTATGGGCAATTTGAATTTGATTATCCAATTTAACCCCTTTCCTAAGAATAGTGGAACCAAGAGTGGCTCTGTCTATGGTGGTACCAGCACCAATGTCCACATTATCCTCCAAGATAACATTTCCGGTCTGCGGCACCTTTACATATTCACCCTTATCATTTGGCGCAAACCCAAATCCATCTGCCCCTAAAATAACCCCACCATGAACCACGCAATTATTCCCAATCTTGGTTTCCGAATATATTTTTGCTCCAGCAAAGATTATTACATTATTGGCTATGGTAACATTGTCTCCAATGTACACATTTGGATATATCTTAACATTGTCACCAATACTGACATTGTTTCCCAAATAAGAAAAAGCCCCTAGATAAAAATCATTGCCGTAGGTAGCGGAATCGGATTTATAAACCGGCTCCTCAATCCCCACTTTGTTATTCTTTACCTGGTTGTAATACTCCAATAACTTTGAAAATGATTTATAGGCATCATCCACCTTAATAAGGGTGGTTTCCAATTCTCTGTCCGGAACAAAATCCCTATTAACTATGGTTACGGATGCTTTGGTTGTATATATAAAGGAAGTATACTTCGGATTTGCCAAGAAAGTTAACGCTCCTTTTTCCCCCTCTTCGATCTTCGCCAATTTATGAACGGCAATTTCCGGATTGCCCTCGACATCTCCTTCTAAAATACCCGCGATTTGACTTGCAGTAAATATCATGGGGACAAAAGTAAGAAAAATAGTTAAACGGAAACTTTAGGATAGCACATATAATATTTGGTAACAGTCCGGGACAAGGTTTTTAAATATTGTTGATCGGAAGCCTTGGCCACATCGGTAATCCTACCATTTGCTCTTAAGATATTAATATTCTGCCTTTGAGCATTATAGGCTTGATTGGTTATTTCACCCGAAAAGACAAAATAAGCGGTTTCCTCATCGGTTAGTGCATACTTATTCTTAAAAGCCAAAAAGTGTTTGTGTAGCTTTTCAGAATTTAAAGGCTTGTTTTTTAGCTTAACGTGCAGTAACTTTCTATTGATTATCATTTTACACAGTCGCGATAGTACAAAGTCGTCATGACTCTGCCACGCCTTGATAGATGCCAAGATATCCACATCGTCCAATTGGGCAAACATTTCCAAATTAGCCTGTGTAAAATCCTCTTTAGAAATATTATTCTCCATAAAAAACTGAAGGGCCCCATAAAATTCTATGGTTTTCCCCGCTACCAAAAGTTCCTTGGCCCTTTTTAGGATTTTTATCAATAATTGCTCGGCCACCAGACCGGTTTTGTGCAAATATACCTGCCAATACATAAAACGCCTGGCCATTAAAAACTTCTCAACAGAATAAATACCTTTTTCCTCCACGACCAACTCGCCCTTAACCACGTTCAACATGGTAACCAGCCTTTCCGAGTTAATATTGCCTTCGGCAACCCCGGTATAAAAACTATCGCGCTTTAAATAATCCATCCTATCAATATCCAGCTGACTGGAAACCAATTGATTTAAAAACTTTTTTGGGTATTCCCCTTTAAATATGGCGATAGCAACATCCAATTTACCCTTATATTTTAAGTTTAAACTCTCCATAAACAATAAGGAAATATACTCGTGGTTTATCCCCTCTACTATACTGTGCTCCATGGCATGGGAAAAAGGTCCGTGACCTATATCATGCAGCAATATTGCACAAAGTAGCCCTTGTTCTTCCTCATTACTGATTTTTACAGACTTTTGTCGCAATGCCTGAATAGCTTGCTGCATCAGGTGCATACTGCCCAGAGCATGATGGAAACGGGTATGATGGGCCCCTGGATAAACCAAGTAAGACAATCCCATTTGGGATATTCTTCTAAGTCGTTGAAAGCAGGGTTCCGCAATTAGATTAAAGATAAGTGTGTTGGGTATACCGATAAATCCGTAAATTGGATCATTGAAAATTTTAAGCTTATTTGATTTTTTCAAAAGCACATTTCTTTAGGCAGACAAATATAAGGACTAAATGAACAAGATTACAATACTTTGGGTAGATGATGAGATAGATTTATTAAAACCGCATATTCTCTTTTTAGAGCGTAAAAATTACCAGGTAATTACCTGCCTCAGTGGACAGGAAGCATTGGAAGAAATAAAACAGAGGCATATTGATATAGTTTTTTTGGACGAAAACATGCCCGGGATTTCCGGTTTGGAAACATTGAACGAAATTAAGATCATCAACAATTCACTTCCCGTTGTCATGATAACCAAGAGCGAGGAGGAATTAATTATGGAAGAGGCGATCGGCTCCAAAATAGCCGATTATCTCATTAAACCCGTAAACCCCAACCAGATACTTTTATCCCTAAAAAAGAACCTGGACCACTCACGATTAGTTTCTGAAAAAACCACCGCCAATTATCAGCAAGAGTTTAGAAAAATAGCCATGGAACTGGCTATGGTAAACAGTTATGAGGAATGGGCAGAGCTGTACAAAAAACTTATTTACTGGGAGTTGCGGCTCGAAGAGATTGAGGATTCAGGCATGTTCGAGATACTGGAATCCCAAAAAACTGAAGCCAATCAGCAGTTTGGGAAATTTGTAGAAAAGAATTACGTTGATTGGTTTGGCAACAAAAATGGCCCTATAATGTCGCATACCCTATTTGCCCAACTAATTAAACCAGAGTTAAAGGACAGCAAAACGCTACTGGTAGTAATAGATAACCTGCGATATGACCAATGGCTGGCCATAGAGGAATCTCTCAATACTTTTTATAGGAAACGGAAGGAGACCCCATATTACAGTATCTTGCCTACGGCAACCCAATACGCCAGAAACGCCATATTTTCTGGACTTACTCCCTTGGATATGGAAAAAAAACACCCTCAATGGTGGAAGAACGACACGGATGAAGGAGGAAAAAATTTGTTCGAAGCGGAGTTTTTAGAGGCACAATTAAAAAGGCTCGGGTTAGATCTAAAGTGGGACTACCACAAGATTAGCAGTATCAAACAAGGAAGACACTTATCCCAGAATTTCAGGACACATAAGAACAACGATCTAACGGTCATAGTCTACAACTTTGTAGATATGCTCTCACATTCCAAAACGGAAATGGAGGTAGTAAAAGAATTGGCTGCCAACGATAAAGCCTATAGGTCCTTAACAAAGAGCTGGTTTAAAAATTCACCCCTTTTGGAAATAATACAACAAGCTCAAGGCTTGGGCCTAAAATTAATAATCACCACAGACCATGGCACCATAAACGTTAAACAACCCTCAAAAGTTATCGGGGACAAAGAAACCAGTCTAAACCTGCGCTATAAAACAGGAAGGAGCCTAACCTATGAAGAAAAAGATGTGTTGGCCACCAAGGACCCCAAAAAAATATTCCTGCCTAATATAAATGTAAGCAGCTCCTATATTTTTGCCAAGAACGACTTGTTCTTTGCATATCCCAATAATTACAATCACTATGTAAGCTATTATAGAAATACATACCAACATGGAGGTGTATCCATGGAGGAAATGATTATACCCTTTGCTGTATTGGAGGCCAGGTAAAAATAAGCCCCACTGCCCAAAGATTGATTTTGCTTCACTTAGGCTTTCCTAGCAATATCCCATAAGGATCCTATTTGCGGTATAAAAAAACATATATCCAACAACTAGGATTTTAATTTTTGACAAATTGGATTTAAATTGCGCGAATTATTAAAGTAAAACAGATGACCGTTCCCTATACCATTTCCCAAATATCGGGAGTAGCCAAGCAGATAATTGCGAACACCCCCAATAAAATACTTTGTTTTTATGGGGATATGGGCGCGGGAAAAACCACTTTGATCAAGGCTATGGTTAAAGAATTGGGCGGAGGCAACACTAGTAGCAGCCCTACCTTTGGAATAGTTAATGAATACGAAAAGGAAAATGGTGATTTTTTGGGATATCATTTCGATTTTTACCGCCTGGAGGACGAAACTGAGGCCTGGGACCTGGGATTGGAAGAATACCTCTCTTCTGACGGGTGGGTATTTATGGAATGGCCCGAAAAAATAGCAGGATTACTGCCAGAAAACCGGACGGATATAAAAATTGAAATACTGGACGAAAATACACGGGAACTTAGCATGAGCTAGAGACAAATAAAGTACTTCCTTACCTATCTGCCCCACAATTTTTAACCATTTTTATACCCAAAAAATCAGCTTCCTTTGACTGTTCTACCAGAAAAGCAAATTGACTAGATATCCACTTTTTTTCGCCAAAACGATCAAATTAATCGATGAAACGTAAGCTATGTGGATTTTTTTTATAGTTTTGTGGATATTAACCCTTTATCTTAACCTAAAATCTTAAACCATGATCACAAAAAAAAATCTTTTCGCTGTTTCACTTACAATCTGTTTTGCTTTCGTAAGCTTTTCTTGTTCCCCTGACAATACGACGGAAGAAGATGCTTTATACGAACAAAATATTGACAGGACCAAAATAAAAGTACCTGCAAACGGTATTGACAGGACCAAAATAAAAGTACCTACCAACGGGTAGTTAAAATGAACTAAAATTAATAGGGTTTCTATATACTAGGAACCCTTTTTTTTTGTTATACTACTAGTAAATTAATTTTCTACTAGTATTTGCATGCCTAACTTACATAACGATCTTGACAACAAACCCGCAAAAAGGAAGTCAAGAAGTATTCTCATCGGGAGCATTGTGGCCATCATTATAGCCCTAACCCCCTATATTTTCTATACTTACAAGTATTTCCCTATGAATAGCTCCTTGGACCTTTACTTTTTTACCTACGAAAGTAAATACCAAGAAAGCATAAGCATGGTAATGTGGTTATTTATGGCCAAATTTGTTCCATTGCTACTTTTAGTACTCTGGTTTTTCACTTGCAAGCATTGGTGGTATCATGTAATACTTATTCCGATCGCCATGTTCGCTTTTCAGATTGTATCGGTTGTATACGAGGATAGATTTCTGGACGAGGTGGAATTATACTGGCTATTGCCCATTATGACGATTGTAATACCCTTTGTTTACTTCATTCGATTGAAACTATTTGACAAGCATGTTTTAGGTATTGATTTGGAAGCAATGGACAAGGAAATAAAGTCTTATAAGGAGAAAGAGAAACAACAAAAAGACCACTTCAAAAAAGAAGGGATAGCTAAAGAAAAAATATCGTAATTTTGAATTTGCTATGTTTCAATATAAGTTGAAATGTAACGAACAGATTTACAGCATATGAGCCAACATCCCTCACCTTTTAGCAAGCAGCAATTACTGCCTCAAGAAGAAACTTTGGAAATCCTTAGACAAAAAGGGGAACTTTTTATCGGGTTGCCCAAGGAGAACCAATACCAGGAAAAGCGTATTTGCCTTACACCAGACGCTGTGAATGCAATCACTGCCAACGGACATAGGGTCTTGATTGAGTCTGGTGCTGGCGATGGGGCCAATTATTCGGATGTTGATTACACCAATGCCGGGGCCGAAATAACTAGGGACACCAAAAAAGTTTTTGGCTGTCCAATTATTTTAAAGGTAGAGCCCCCCACCCTTCAAGAAATAGAGATAATAAATCCACAATCTACTATTATATCTGCCCTACAGATTAAGACCCAAAGCAAGAAATATTTTGAGGAATTGGCCAAAAAGAGAATTACAGCCATTGCTTTCGAATATATTAGGGATGACGATGGAAAATACCCTGCGGTACGGTCTTTAAGTGAAATTGCCGGGATCTCCTCTGTTTTGATCGCTTCAGAAATTATGGCCGCTACCAATAAGGGAAACGGATTAATGTTTGGCAATATAAGCGGGGTACCTCCAGTAGAGGTAGTAATCATAGGTGCCGGTACAGTTGGTGAGTTTGCTGCCAGATCTGCTATAGGATTAGGTGCCAACGTAAAGGTGTTCGATAATTCCATCTCCAAACTAAGGTGTATACAAACCAATTTGCGACAAACCGTCTACACGTCCACCATACAACCTAAAAATTTATTAAAAGCCCTAAAGCGTTGCGATGTGGCCATTGGAGCCACCCGCGGAAAGGACCGTTCACCAGTTGTAGTATCAAACACCATGGTAGAACAGATGAAGAAAGGAGCAGTAATCATTGATGTAAGTATTGATATGGGCGGCTGTTTTGAATCTAGTGAAATTACGAGCCACGATAACCCTATAGTAGTTAAAAACGGGGTATTACATTATGGTGTACCCAATATACCCTCTAGATACCCAAAAACCGCATCCATTTCTATTAGTAATATTTTTACCCCTTACTTATTAAAAATAGGGGAAGACGGTGGTTTTGAAAATGCCCTGCGATTCGACAAGGGGTTGCGAAGTGGGCTATATTTGTACCACGGTATTTTAACCAATAAATCTGTTGGAGAATGGTTTGACCTTTCTTACAGCGATATTAATTTCCTTATTTTTTAAGTTATGGCATTTTTAAAGCGATTGGGCTTCTTTTTATTCGGACTTTCCATTGGATTGGTCTTTCTTACTATTTTTTTGAAAAAAAAATCAGAGGAAACGGGAACCCAATTCTGTTATTTTCCCAATTGCAGAACATTAAAAGACATACGATCCAAGCCTTTGTCCTACTCCGAAACCATTGGACAGTTAGTTCAGAACAACCAATTGGACAGTTTGGATATAAATGGCTTTCTACACAACGGAGATGTTGATTTTAGCAAAAGTGAAACCAAAACCACTCCTTGTAAAACCTATTATATAGAAGGCACTATAAACGAAAAATCAGCCACCTTAAAAGTAAAGAATTGTCCGGACAAGGCCGTAGTGGAAGACCTTGACTATTAATACAGCTTAATTTACAATACAAACTCCCTAACCACGGGAGCACTAATATTACTAGGACTAGTTTTTAGGTTACAAGATAGTCTAAAGTTTTAAAACCGAATAAAACAGCTTACCGTAAATCTTATATTTTTCGCCTTTTTCGTTCGGTTTTTAACAGGCTTAGTTCCCTGCTGGTCTGCCCGGCAACCGAGGTATTCTCCTCAGCTCTTCGAATCAGGTACGGCATAACATCCTTAACAGGACCAAAGGGCAGGTATTTCGCTACATTATATCCCTCTTTTGCTAAATTAAAGGATATGTGATCGCTCATGCCATAAAGCTGACCAAACCAGATTCTTGGGTCGTTTACAGCTATATTTTTTTCTTTCATTTGCTCCATTAATTTATAGCTGCTAAACTCATTATGAGTCCCGGCGAAAATTGAAAAAGTATCCAAATTATTGATCATATATGTCGCCACATTGTCAAAATTACTGTCGGTAGCCTTTTTTGAATCACATATGGGCGTAGGATATCCCATTTCTTCCGCCCTATCATTTTCTTTCTCCATATAAGCACCACGGACTACTTTGATCCCTATTAAATAATTGTGCCTTTTGGCATCCTGATGAAGTTCTTTCAAATAATCCAGTCGGTCCCATCTATACGTTTGTAGGGTATTAAAAACTATAGGCTCTGATTGATTGTACTTCCTCATCATCTGCTGTACCAGATCATCTGCAGCCTTTTGCATCCAGCTTTCCTCCCCATCAATTAATATGGAAACCCCCAGCCCATGTGCTTTTTTACAAACCCTATCATACCTATTTACCACACGCTGCCATTCTTGTTTTTCTTCATGGCTAAGCTCTTCGCCTTCCGTTATTTTCTGGTAAAGCGCAAACCGTCCAAAGCCCGTAGGTTTAAAAACAATAAATGGTATAGCCTTGTTTTGTTTAACAAAATCCAAGGTTTTCAGGGCTTTTTCATAACAGGAGTCCAGCTGGTTCTCTACCTCCTGCCCTTCCACGGAATAATCCAAAATAGTACTCACCCCTTTCCCATACATCTTATCAGCTACCACTAGGCACTCCTCCTCATTGACCCCTCCACAAAAATGATCGAAAACAGTAGCCCTTATAAGCCTTTCTACCGGCAAATGTGCCTTTATGGCAAAATTGGTGACCGCTGTCCCAATTTTCACCAAGGGTTCATTGGCTATAAGCTTGAACAAGAAATACGCCCTTTCCAATTCTGAGTCGGTTTTAAGAGCAAAAGCAGTTGCAGTATCCTCAAAAATTCCTTTCATTTACCTTAAATTATTCAGTAACCAAATATAAGTACACATTTTGTATTCCTATGATATAAAATAGTGTTTATTTTGCCAGAAATTAATCTATAATGAATTCTATTACCACAGCCACTTATTCTGTTCATTTCAATGAAAATGCTTATTTGGCCCTTAATGATCATTTGGCCAACAGCAATTATTCCAAAATTTTTGTCCTAGTGGACGAAAACACCCATAATTGTTGTCTTCCTGTTTTTATGTCGCATATTGAAGGTGAATACGATTTTGAAATTATAGAGATCGAAGCGGGAGAAATTCATAAGAATATAGCTACCTGTACGCAGGTATGGGAAGTATTATCAGAATTGGATGCCGATAGAAAGAGCGCCATGATCAATCTTGGAGGCGGAGTGGTAACGGACCTGGGAGGGTTTGTAGCTTCCTGTTTTAAAAGAGGAATAGAATTCATCAACATCCCCACCACCCTATTATCTATGGTGGATGCCTCTGTAGGAGGGAAAACAGGGGTAGATTTGGGGCCATTGAAGAATCAAGTTGGCGTAATCAACCAACCACAAATGGTACTAGTGGCAACAGAATTCTTAAAAACCTTGGACCAAAGACAGTTGCAGAGTGGGTATGCCGAGATGCTAAAACACGGACTCATAAGCGATGCCAGCTACTGGGATACCCTGAAAGAAATTACAGGGTTTGAAAAATTGGACAAACTTATTTACACTTCGGTATCCATTAAAAACGAGGTGGTGCAAATAGACCCCACCGAGCAACACCTGCGAAAAACACTAAATTACGGACACACCCTTGGTCACGCCATAGAATCCCATTTTCTGGAAAGCGAAGAGCACGACCTACTGCTTCACGGTGAGGCTATTGCCATTGGAATGATCTTGGAGGGCTTTCTTTCCTATAAACTTACGGGCTTGAGCAAAAATGAACTTGAGGACATCAAAAAAACCTTTTTGGCCCGGTACCCAAAAACCAGCTTTACCAAGAAAGACATTGATATGATACTAACACTTTTGAAGTTCGATAAAAAGAACTCACATGGGAATATTAATTTTGTACTACTAAAAAGTATTGGCAAAACGGCAATAGACATCAAAGTGACACCCGAATTATTGAAAGAATCTTTTTCCTACTACGCAGAATAACAGATACATATACTAAAAATTAGGTTTTCACAACTCTTTATAAATTTCAATCTATAAATTATATAGTTTAGGTAACATAAATAACCCCTGGTAATCCGGGATAAAAAAAAACCTGACTATGTTACGCAAACTTGTTGATCACAAAAAACTAAACCTAGATGTTGCTTCAAGACTAATAGAACGCTATCCAGATGGCTACGGCGATGAGGATATTATTGTGTTCAAGAACATTAACGGAGAAATTATAGAAGCCGTAGAAGTAAAAACAGAAGACACTATCTACTTGGTTAAAATAAGTAAAAGCCTTGCCAATTTTATATCCAATTTTGAAGAAAATATGGAGAAGGAACTGCAAACCAAAAATACAGAGATTGCATACCACAATCCAGCACAGGAGCCCGAATTAAATCTAAATACAGATGAAGGGGACAACAATTGGGACTAAACCAACAAGTATCTATTACTGAGGATTTTCTGATGATGCTTTAAATGACCACAGATAACAAATCCCAAAGTAGCCACCGTCCATTCAATGTTACTAGCTATTCCTTTTCGCATCAAATCTTCTTTCCCAAGACTTTGAAAAAGAGTAATACTGGCATCCCTGACCGAATTAAACTCGGTTATCAAACTTTTTCTGCTCCTTATATTGGCATTGGAGTGCAACACGTATTGCTCCTGATCAAAACCGGGCAAGGTAGTCTTATCATTTCTCAAAAAACGCAGCGCCCTATATTGAAATATGCGCTCAGCATCAATAACATGTAAGATAACCTCCGCGATGGTCCACTTACCCTTTCCATAAGCGATTTTTAATTTTTCGGCCTTGATTCCCTCAATAAATTTAGTGAATTCAGTTTTTCCGGATTTCAACAACACCATTAAGTCATTATCGTCCAGTTGAGATAAATAGGTTGCATAGTACTGATCATAGGCCTCCTTGGGCAAACTTGATTTGTTCATAACGCTATTGTTTTTAATTACAAACTGGGATATTTAAACCAAAAAATCCCAAACATAAATATGCCTGGGACTTTACGACTTCCTTTTTGATAAATAATTTCTTATTTACATCTCATTAAAAATAGTATGCATTAGACGTTTCTTGTCATTAATGCTTTCTTCCAATGATATCATAGTTTCTGTCCTATCTATACCTTCTATATCATCTATTTTAAAAATGATATTTTTTGCGTGATTGGTATCCTTGGCACGTATCTTACAAAAGATATTAAATTTCCCAGTTGTAATATGGGCCACAGTAACATTAGGAATTTGATTCAATCGTTCCAACACAAACTTGGTCTGATGCGTTTTTTCAAGGAATATACCCACATATGCTATAAAGGCATAGCCCAATTTAACATAATCCAGAGTAAGTGATGATCCTTTTATTATACCAGCTTCCTCCATTTTCTTAACACGCACGTGAACCGTACCTGCAGAAATTAAAAGTTTTTTGGCAATATCCGTAAACGGTGTTCTGGTATTGTCTATCAACATATCCAGAATTTGGTGGTCAATTTCGTCTAATTTTACTTTACCCATTATTGTTGAATTTATTTGCAAAAATAAAAAAATATCAAATTAATTGTAATAAATCTATCATTTATTTATGAAAAACGTAACGTTTTCAGCTTTTTTGAAAATTTTTCCAATTCAATTAACTAAATTTAAGAAATTGGTCTCCAACCTTAAAGCATCTAAGTCCTTAGTTTTTAATAAATTATAGGTAGTATGACCATATTTACCCTTTAACTCGCCCACTTCTTCAAGTTTAGGCCTGAATTCTATATCCCCATCAACCAAAGTTTCTACATACAATATACCCGCACTACTACCTGGAGTGTATTTAGGGTTTATTAAATGAACATTTTGAATCAATACATCATAAAAATTCTTATTGTTATCCGGAATTTTAAAATAGTCATCCTGAGCGTACTGCCCAATGCTTTTATTTGAAATAACCTCCAAGGCCTTTAATATGGATATAAAAATGTATTTCCTAGTTTGCTCCCTTTCATAGTCTCCTGGAAAGTGACCGGATTCAAATAAAATGGTAGGCGTATTCAACATCTGAAAAGTATCCCCCACACAATTACTATTAAAACCGTCATCATACCTACCTATCTGGCCCGGGATATATTTTTGTAATTCCTGATTCATAGCAACAATCAGCTGCATGCTTACCCCTCTAGTAGTAGATATACTTCTCTTGGCATCATGTGCAGGTGCTAAAAAAGAAACCGTTGCAGGTTGTGCCGTTTCACCAACATTAAAAATGGTCCGTTGATCATGTAGATTAAAACAGAAGTCGGGCTTAAATTCATCAAACACTTTTCTCAGCACCAAACTCTCGGGCTGTGTTCTTTCCTGGGCATCCCTATTTAAATCTACCTCATTGGCATTTACCCTTGTGTACGCCATGGCGCCATCGGGATTTAACATAGGAATAATCTTCAGGGTGCAGCTTTGCAATATTAAGGTAGCCAATTCAGAATTACCTTTTAAAAAATTAATCAAATCCAATACCGCTTTTGTGGTAGTAGATTCGTTACCATGCATTTGTGACCACATCAATATTTTGAAATCACCACTGCCCAAAACCATACTTTTTATTGACACCCCTTTAACGGATTCTCCCTCCAAGTGAATTGGAAAGATCCCTGGGACTGTTTTTAAAAACCCCTCAATCTCTTTATGGGTAACATACCTTCCTTGAATTGTTTCTTCCTTGATCTCATCATAATTGAACTGCATGCCTGTAATATAATTTTATTAGAACCCTGCAAAGGTAACCTCAAAATTGATTACAATTGTAAACCCTTTAATTTACTTTTGTAAACACCTTGTTTACATATTCCCTCTTTACCCATCACTCAAGAAGGCAAGGATGAAATAATCTATTAAAAAAATTTATTGTTTAAGCACAATATATTATTTTTCAATGTATTATATCTTTCTGTTTAATGTATTAATTTAACAATATGATAGATTTTATTAAAGATTTTTACAGTCTTTACGTTTCAAAATGACTACTTTTACATAAATTAAATTACAATTGTGAACGTTGCTGATTTTACAAAAAGAATAGATCGGATTTTAAAATTCCACGATTTATCTGCCTCCGCTTTTGCCGATAAAATTGGGGTTCAACGATCCAGCATCTCCCACTTACTGGCAGGACGCAACAAGCCTAGCCTAGAGTTTGTAATGAAGGTAACCGCAGCCTTTCCCGAAGTTGACCTCTACTGGCTCCTACACGGGGAAGGCCACTATCCAAGTAAAGCAAAGACAGCCCCTACCACACAACCCCAGCCGGAGAAAAAAATAAAAGTCGACACCCCTAAACCCTCTCCTCCCCAAACCAAGGAGATCGACAAAATTGTTATTTTTTACTCCGATGGCAGCTTTAAGTCCTACTCGGAAAAAGAGTATTGAATTTTCATTTTTTTTGTACGTTATAAGTTTCAATTTTCTTTATTTTGCAGCATGACAAAATACACTACCATCATACTTGTAATTCTTGTACTCACCTTAAGCTCCTGTTATGAGCCCGAAAGGAACTGCGGCGATTTTAAAAACGGTAAATTTTCGTTTACAGCAGAAATAGAAGGACAGGAACACACAACTATATTCTCAAGAACCGATTCCATTGAAATTGATGTGTTTGAAGGAAAAGTAGACACTTCATCCGTTAGATGGATCAATGACTGCGAGTACATTGTAAAGAAACTCCATCCCAAAAACATGGCCGAAGAGAAATCTATCCATATGAAGATATTGTCCACTACCGATAATTCTTATACTTTTGAATATAATGTTGTAGGAAGCTCCAAAAAATCCAAGGGCACCGCAATTAAAATTCAATAACCATGTTCGAAATACTTTCAAGTCCGGACGCCTGGGTAGCCTTGCTTACTTTAACTTTTCTGGAAATTGTATTGGGTATAGACAATATTATCTTCATTTCCCTAATTGCAAACAAACTACCTAAGAAAGACCAGGCCAAAGCAACCAATCTAGGCTTACTTCTGGCTATGGTACAGCGTATCATATTGCTTTTTGCCGTTTCGCTCTTAATTGGGCTTAAAAACCCCTTCTTTTACATTGAAACATCATGGATGTACCTAGGGGTAAGCGGACAGGCTCTAATATTATTTTTTGGAGGCATCTTCCTATTGTACAAAAGTACCTCCGAAATTCACGAAAAAATAGAAATGCCGGATCACGATGAAAACCAGATAAAATCCAAGGGGATCACAAGTTTCTCCAAGGCCCTGGTTCAAATTGTCCTGATCGATTTTATCTTTTCAATAGATTCCATTCTTACCGCCGTAGGTATGACCAACGGAATAGGCAACAAACCAGGCGACGCCCTATTGCTCATGATCATTGCAGTGGTTATTTCAATAATAATCATGATGGTATTTGCCAATCCAATTCGTATATTCATAAGCAAACACCCCTCGATGCAAATATTGACCCTCGCCTTTTTGATCCTTATTGGTTTTATGCTAATAATGGAGGCCGCACATTTAAGCCACGCTAAATTCTTTAACCAAGAAATAGGGGCCATTCCAAAAGGCTACCTTTATTTTGCGATTGCGTTTTCCCTGTTTGTAGAATTCCTGAACATTAGAATGAAGAAAAACAAGCCAGTACCACAGGACAACAAAAGTAAGTAACGACCTATTCTGGCGGCACATTTATTCCACAAAAGCTTTTGTTGCGATTAGGATCTCAATGGCAAATCAAAAACCCCTTAACCGTTCGCGCTACTAAACCAAGAAACAAGACAATCCTTCACTTGTTAGGCCGGGAAGGCAACTAAAGAATCACGACTTTTCACCCAAAGCTTCTTCTTTGGGGTAATATTTGATTTTTCTGGTTTTATATGAGTTATCCGGGGTTACAATCTGCTTGATCCAGTTCTCTGACTCTGTACTATCATACTGATATATATACTCCTGTACCCTCTCGTACTTTTCGGTTTTAGTCCTTGAACTGGCCAACACCCCCTTTTCATTATAGGTGTAATCCACACTTTCCACAGTCACGAAAGCCTCTTTCTTATCATCATACACAAACTTCTTTTCCGAAACCAATTTATCATCACCCCCAATAACCTGCTCCAACGCTTTTTGCGGCTCTCCTTCCAAAAATTCCTTTGTCAAAACCAATTTGCGCATTTCACCACCCTCACCTTTTATCTTAGAGGTTCGAACCGACTTCAAAATAACATCATTTAAATAATAAGTCTCTGTAAACTCCCCCTTATACAGCTCATATTTTATATGGGTTTCATCTATCCCATTATCATTGGTTCGTTTAATACTCACAAGCCTTCCATCCTCCCCAAAATAATACTCATACTGATCCAAAAACTCTTTATTATAAGACACTATCTTTTCGGTAATTTTTTTGGATTCGGTAGTATCCAATTCATAAAAATTGGCAATCGAGGTATTTTTAACAAAAACACCGTCCCGATAATTTTCTACACGCTTCTCCAACAATTCCCTTCCCGCTAGTTTATACAAGGTAACATCGTAGTCACCGTCACTGTATCGCGTAACGGCTTTGGTCAACGCCCCCTCTTCATTAAAATCGTATTCCTCTTTTCCGTAATCGGTTATAACCAAGCAAGATTTAACCGGGCCTCGAAGATCAAAGTCCCCCAGTTGAAACACCTTTATTTCCTGCGCTTTAAGGCTCACAGAAAACAATAAACCAAAAAAGAACACAAGAAAACAATAAATAGTGATAGCACATTTTTTTACCATAAACCAAAATTAGACTATTAAAAAATATTTTGAAAACAAATTAAGACATAACAACCTTACAAATCTAACCTTTACCACACTACACACCCTCGCTCCCCATTAACCTGGACTATATGTCTTAACCCAAAGATGCACCAACACTTGTCAAAACCACAAAACACCTTTCAAAAAACTAATTGAAAATATTTAAACTTATTATTTATATAAGGTAATACAAATACCTGTAATACAATATTTTTTAATTAAATATAAATACCTTTAATCCATTATATGAACATCATACAGATTTACAATAGCCCAATAATGCCTATCCGAAACATCGTCAATAAAGACTAACAAGAAAACACAATCGCCACACACTTATGACCAACCAACAAACCCCAACTATATCCCTAAAAAACTATCACCACACTAACGGAACAGCAACACAAACCCATTTGCAAAAAGGTGATTTTTCTTACAATTTTAGCTGCTTTAAAACTGTAAGCAGCAACCAAAAACCCTGTACTGCCCCGATATACTGGTGCTGATAGATTAATGGTAATTACTATTTATTTTTAATACAACATACTGTATATTTGTCCGCAATAAATGCCAAACACTAACCATGGGGCATTAAAGACAAACCGGCATACTACTACCCCCTGAAAAAAGTAGCGCTTACCAAGGCTATCCCATATCTTTGGGCACAGCCCCCTCTTTAATGGTTCATGGGTGTTACCTTAGAATACGACCATGAAAAACATTAAGTTAAAATGCCTACTTATAGACGACTCCACCACTCAACGACGTGCGGTGGCAAAACTCGTCAAAGAACACCCTAAATTACTATTAGTCAATGAACTGGACAACGGCCTATGTGCCCTTAAAGAACTATCCAAAACCCCTGTAGACCTAATCTTTTTGGATATTGAAATGCCCGGATTAAGCGGTTTTGATCTTTTGGAATCCCTAGAGTCCAAACCACAGGTTATTCTTGTTTCAGGAAATCCCAATCACGCTATGAAGGCTTTTGATTACGATGTAACAGATTACCTAAAAAAACCTTTGGACAAAAGCAGGTTTGATGTCGCCATTAAAAAAGCGCTGAACACCTATAAATTACAAAACAAAGAAACAGTTAAACCCCAGTACATCACCGTAACCAACAATCTTAAAAAAACTAAACTATTCCTACATGAAATTATGTGGATAGAAGCTTATGGAGACTATGTAAAGATTATTACGGAAGAAAAAAATACACTGGTCCTATCTACTATGAAGGGATTTGCCCAGCAACTGCCACAGAATAAATTTCTAAGGATACACAAATCCTACATTGTTAACTTAGAAAAAATTGAGAACTTCAATGGCTCAACCGTGGAATTATGTGGACACACCATTCCTTTGAGCAGACACAAAAAAGAAGCACTTATGGAAGCATTGGTAGTTATAGAGTAAGAAAATTTTATCCAGGATTCATCTTACAAAAAACCTCTTATACAAATACAATTACCTAATTCTTTACTTTAACAAAAGTAGTGTAAGTTATTTGTTTTGAGATGTGAAATTAATTAAAATAAATTCCATTCAAAAAAAACAGATCCATGTCCTATATACTGGTCCATAAACACAAGCCCTCCAACAACCTATTCCTACCCGACCCCAATAACAACAACGACTAACACTTTTGCAACTTCTTTTCCAAGCATGGTCCCCAATAAACAACCCGTGTTTTTTTATTAGGCTTAACCCAAACCAATATTCTAGGCTTCTTCATTGGTAATAAATAATTTATATCTTTATACTTCCAATGAGCAAATTATTTTCCATAACCCTGTCTTTACTGCTTTTGATCCAAAGTTTCAATATGGATCTAGTAGATATTGCCCAAGTGGACGATTTCTTAACACACGCCAAATTCCACAAGCAAAAATATGGCGACAATATTTTTGCATTTATATCCAAGCACTATGGCGAACTTAAATTACAACACGAACAGGAGCACAAAGAAGAACATAAGGATCATGAAGAACTTCCATTCAACCACCAGACCTGCACCCACAGCCCCTCAGCCTTTGTGTTAAACTGGGTTGACCTATCGTTACCCAAAACCCCATTGATCCAAGACACCAGCTCAGAATTCTTTTACCAAGAGACATATTCCCATTTGAAAAATTCGGATATTTTCCAGCCTCCCAAAATAGCATAATTCATTTTTTTACTTAAAATATTCATTGAGCAGACTGCCCTAATAGCCGTCTGCACAACTAATTATGTATAAATTATGCTATCACATATTATTCAATTCAGTATAAAGAATAAATTAATTATTCTTTTACTAACCCTATTTATTATAGGTTTTGGACTTTATTCCATTACCCAGATCCCCATTGGGGCGGTTCCCGATATCACCAACAACCAAGTACAGGTCATTACCACCTCCAAAAACCTTTCAACCCAGGATATGGAACAATTCATTACCTACCCTGTTGAGCTGGAGATGGCGAATTTGCCCGGAGTAACCGAAATACGCTCCGTTTCAAAGTTTGGACTTTCGGTGGTCACCATTGTTTTTGAGGACAAAATGGGAACCTACCTACCCCGACAATTGATATCCGAAAAACTAAAATCGGCCTCCGAAAAAATTCCAGAAGGTTTCGGCACACCCGAAATGGGACCTATTACCACCGGCTTGGGAGAGATTTATCAATATATCCTAGACACAAAACCAGGCTACAAGGACACTTATTCTGCCATGGATCTGCGTACCATTCAAGATTGGATCGTTAAAAGACAGTTGTCTGGTATCCCTGGCGTGGTAGAAGTGAACACTTGGGGCGGCTATTTAAAACAATATGAAGTAGCCATCAACACTCAAAAACTCAACGCCATGAATATTGGCACTTCCGATATTTTTACTGCGCTGGAGAAAAACAACAGCGTATCTGGAGGCGGATATATTGAAAAGGTAAACCAGGCCTATTTTATTCGTGGTGAAGGCCTGATCAACTCCCTTGAGGACATAGAGAATATCGTAGTCAAAAAGATCAACAACCTCCCCGTTTACATCAAAGATGTAGCCAGTGTAGGCTTTGGAAGCGCAACGCGATTTGGAGCCATAACAGGAAATGGGGAAGGTGAAAAGGTGTTGGGACAAATTATGATGTTAAAGGACGCTAATTCCAAGAAAACCATAAACGCTGTCCACGAACGCATTGAAGCCATATCCAAAACCCTTCCAGAAGGGGTATACATTAACGGCTTTCTCGACAGAAGTGAACTGATAGGCAAAACCACCTTTACAGTAGCCGAAAATCTTGTACTAGGCTGCCTGATTGTTATTTTTGTTGTGGTACTCCTTCTAGGAAACCTGCGATCTGGATTGGTCGTCGCTTCCATAATTCCCCTGTGTTTGCTATTTGCTCTTTCCTTAATGTATTTATTTGGCGTAGACGCCAACCTTATGAGCTTAGGGGCCATAGATTTTGGGATTATTATAGACGGGGCAGTTATTATTGTAGAATACATCGCCTACAAAATAACACTGAACAGCAAAAAACTACAACTCCTAGCTCCAGGCGAACAACAAACCCTGAAAAACGAAGTCACCATCACAGGAGCTTCCAAAATGATGAACTCGGCCGTCTTTGGTCAATTAATCATCTTAATTGTATTTATCCCCATACTCTCTTTAAGTGGAGTGGAAGGAAAAATGTTTAAACCCATGGCACTGACCTTCAGCTTCGCACTGTTAGGCGCCATGTTTTTATGCTTCACCTATGTACCGGTGGTCACCTCCCTTTTTATTAAGCCCACAGTCCAATCTCCCAAAAACATTTCTGTTCGCTTGATGCGCTTTTTAAACAGATCCTACGACCCTATTATTAGATGGTCTCTAAGGCAAAAAAGACTGGTTTTGTCCCTTGCCGCCCTACTACTTGCCATCTCCGTATATATTTTCACCACCATGGGAGGCGAGTTTGTCCCCACTTTGGACGAAGGGGATTTTGTAATACAGCCTATATTAAAAACAGGGACCTCCTTAAGCAAAACCATTGAGACCACCACGAGAATAGAAAAAATCCTATTGGACAATTTCCCGGAAGTAAAACAGGTGGTCACTCGAATAGGTGCTGCAGAAGTACCCACAGACCCGATGTCCATGGAAGACAGTGACGTAATCATCACCCTCAACCCCAAAAAAGAATGGGTGTCTGCCAAGACCAAGGATGATCTGGCAGACCAGTTTAAAGAGGCCTTGGCCGTAATCCCTGGTATGGAAGTAGAATTTACCCAACCAATTGAAATGCGATTCAACGAATTGATTACCGGGGTGCGTGCAGATATAGCGATCAAAATTTTTGGGGAAGACCTCGCCATTCTAAACAAGAAAGGAAATGAAATAAAAACCCTCATTCAAGATGTGGAAGGGGCCGCCGATATCACGGTTGAAAAAATAGCCGGATTACCACAGATGAACGTAAAGTTCAATAGGGCAAAAATTGCCCGGTACGGACTCAACATCTCAGATCTCAACAAATTGATCTCCATGGGATTCTCCGGCAGCGATTTAGGAAGTGTATTTGAGGGCGAAAAGCGATTTGACCTAACCCTGAGGTTGGACCAAGACAGCAGAAAAGACATCTCAAATCTAAAAAATCTTTACGTAGATACTCCGGTTGCAGGCAAGATACCCCTAAGTGAACTAGCCAACATCTCTTACACCACTGGAGCTGCAAAAATATCCAGAGACGATACCAAACGAAGAATTGTAGTAGGCATCAACGTAAGGAACAGAGACCTCCAATCCGTAGTTGACGATGTTAAAAGCCTGATTGACGCCAATTTGAATCTACCTGCAGGTTACAACATAACTTATGGCGGCCAATTTGAGAATTTACAAAGCGCCAAGGACAGATTAAAAATTGCGGTCCCGATTGCCTTGATCTTAATTTTTATACTGCTCTATTTTGCATTTAAATCCATAAGAGAAGCCCTAATAATCTACTCTGCCATCCCTTTGGCTGCTGTTGGGGGCGTACTACTATTATGGAGCAGAGACATGCCATTCAGTATTTCGGCCGGCGTAGGCTTTATAGCGCTTTTTGGCATCGCTGTACTTAATGGTATAGTTTTAATAGAACACTTTAAGGAATTAAAAAACAATGGAATGGAAGATTCAGAGGAATTGATCATCCAAGGATCCAAAGACCGCCTACGTGCTGTTTTGCTTACCGCTTCTGCGGCAGCCCTGGGCTTTTTACCAATGGCCGTTTCCACCAATGTAGGGGCCGAAGTACAACGCCCATTGGCAACTGTAGTTATTGGCGGACTCATTACCGCTACCTTATTAACCCTGGTTGTCCTCCCAATACTCTACTCTATTTTTCACCAAAAGAACAAAAAGGAACACATGAAAGCAGACAACACTAAAAAACTACTCAGCTTATGCGTTTTATTTTGTTTGTGCAGCGGAATATCAACTGGACAGGAGAACGGGCTCAGCTTTAACGAAATAAGAAGCATTGCACTAAAATCCAATTCGACCCTAAGAGCCGCAGAACTCTCCGTAAACGAATCCCAAACCCTTATTGGCTCTGCGTTTGATTTTGATAAGACCGAATTTTATTATCAATACGACCAGAGCAATCTGGCTTTTAACAACAGACCCTTAAAAGTGTATGGAGTTCAACAAAACATACTCTTCCCTACGGTATATTTTGCCCAAAAAGGCATCAACAAGATTAATTACGACATTGAAGAAAACAGAAATGAGATAAAAAAGCAAATTTTTGAACAAGAGCTAGCCTCCAATTATCACAATCTACAGTATACCAGACAAAAGGAGAAAACTTATGCCGAGCTCACAAAATTGTACGAACGCTTTTCACATGCCGCCAAACGACGGTTTGAACTCGGTGAAAGCAATTATTTGGAAAAAATAACCGCCCAGGCCAAACAGAAAGAACTTCAAGTACTTTACAAAAAAGCTATTGAAGACACCAATATAGCTTATAACGAACTAATGAAAACCGTTCAACCAGATTCCCTCCTAATCATAAAGACCCTTCCAATGGAAAAATTACAAATAACAGAGGTTGGCAGCTCAAACAACCCATATCGCACGCTCTACGAGAACAGGACCAAACTTTTTGAAGCCAAGAGCAAACTGCAACAGCACAAGACCCTGCCCGATTTGAGCCTTAATTATTTCCAAGGCACCAATTCAACCCTAGGTGAACATTTGTACGGTTTTAGGCTAGGTATTAAGATTCCATTATTCTTCAGCGGGAACCTATCCAAAATAAAGGCCGCCAAGATAGCGCAAGTAAAATCCCTGGAAGAGACAAAGGATTTTCTAAAGCAATACAATGCCAAGTACCAATCACTTATGGGTGAACTTAAAAAATACAAAGAAATCCTTTCCTACTACGAGACCGAAGGAAAAGGCTTGGCAGATGAAATTATCAAAACCGCAAGCAGGGGATACCAAAGTGGGGAAATTGATTTTTTCCAATATATACAAAGCATGGAAAACGGCTACCACATCACCCTGTCATATCTAGAGAACCTAAACGCATACAACCAAACGGTGATTGCCATCAATTATTTAAACTTTTAAAAAAACAACATTATGTTACATATACAACATACCTCTTTTCTAATCATCCTTTTATTATCCATTACGGGTTGCGGTGAGACCAAAACAGCAAACAATACTCCTAAAAATTTAGAAGAAAATGAACAGCACCAAACGACCATTACCATATCACAAGACCAGTTTGAAGGAGAAAATATGATTCTAGGGAAATTAGAAACACAAAATTTCCCAACCCTGGTCAGCGTTACCGGTGCTATAGATGTACCACCACAAAACAGGGCTATTGTAAGTAGTTTCACTGGTGGTTATATAAAAAGAACCCCACTTCTCATTGGAGACAAGGTTAAAAAAGGCCAAGCTTTGATTACCTTGGAAAACCCAGAATTTGTGCAACTACAACAAGATTACCTAGAGGTTGCAGAGCAACTCACCTATCTTAAATCGGAATTTGAGAGACAGGAAAAGCTTGTAGCAGAACAAATAAGCTCTGAAAAGAATTTTCTAAAAGCCAAAAGTTCATACAAGCAAAATTTAGCGATGTATAATGGCTTAAGAAAAAAACTTCAAATGCTAAACATCTCACCAAACAAGGTAGAACAAGGGATTTTGGTCTCCCAGGTTACAATATACGCCCCCATCAGCGGCAGTATAACCAAGGTAAACGTTAACAAAGGCATGTATGTATCCCCTGCCGATGAGATCATGGAAATCATCAACACAGACCATATCCATTTAGAATTATCCGTTTTTGAAAAGGACATCCTTAAAATTAAAAAAAATCAACAAATACGATTTACTATCCCTGAAGCTTCTCCCACTTATTTTGAAGCTGCGGTATATTTGGTAGGAACCTCTATTGATCCGGACAGCAGAACGGTAAAGGTACACGGACATCTGCACCATGATGAAAATTACAATTTTGCGGTGGGCATGTTCGTAGAGGCAAACATTATTACTGAAGAAAAGAGTCTATTGGCCCTACCCAACGAAGGGGTACTTACCATGGATGAAAAGCAATATGTACTAACCGTAAACTCACAGGACGACCAGCACTTGATATTGGAAGCCAAAGAAGTAAAAGTAGGCGACAGCTACAATGGATATACAGCTCTAACGGATATAGGCAATTTAAAGAAGAATGACCAATTTGTAGTGCAGGGCGGCTTTAATATATTAGGGGAATCTGGAGGCCACGACCACTAACCTTGTTTTTGACATATGAATAGGATTTGATCTCGGTGACCAACACCTCCCAATGCCCTTAAACACTACACGCAATTAACAACCAAAAGCCAGGATAGAAATACAATTTCTATCCTGGTTTCTTGCTTTAACCTTAATTACAAAAACTTAAAGCATTACTTAATATAACAAAACACAAACATCTTTATATAAGGCTGTTTGTGTTTTGTTATAATCTAAATTTTCTGCGCACTATTAAGCCCGTTTACCAATCGCATAATTCCAAGAGGATTGCTATCCTTAAGGGCGTCGGGCAATAGTGTTTCTGGCCAATTCTGAAAAGAAACAGGGCGCACCCATCTTTTTATCGCAGCAGTACCCACTGAGGTAAACCTGCTATCCGATGTAGCCGGAAACGGCCCACCGTGCAACATTGAAGGGCACACTTCCACCCCCGTAGGGACTCCATTAAAAATTATACGCCCTACCCTGTTCACCAATGCATCCACTACATCACTATAAGATTCCAGTTCAGACGAAGAGCCTAAAACGGTCCCAGTAAGCTGACCTTCCAAATGCTGCACTACAGTAATCAATTCGGCCTTGTCCCCACATTCTACAATTACGGAAAATGGCCCAAAGACTTCCCTATGCAATATGGGGTTGTCCAAAAAATCTGAAGCAGCGACCTTTAAAACCATTTGCTGGGCAAAATTGGGCGCCACCTCTTTGGTGTAGGTGGCAATTTCTTCGGTTTTTGGTTGTGTGGACAACTCCTTTTTCCCCCTTTCATAATTCTCATGAATATTTGGGTGCAACATACTGGAGGGCTCAATTTCCTCAATTTTCTCCCTCAACACAGAAGCAAAATCATCAAGAGCATCACCTTTAATTCCTAATATTAGCCCAGGATTAGTACAAAACTGGCCCGCACCCAGGGTAATGGACCCGGCGTATTGCGAAGCCCAATCAGCCCCCTTCTCCTCTAAGGCAGACGGCAAGAGTACCACGGGATTAATACTGCCCATTTCTGCAAACACCGGTATAGGCTCCTTCCGTTGTGTTGCCAGTCTATATAAGGCCATTCCTCCTGTGGTACTTCCTGTAAAACCAACCCCTTTTACTTTAGGGTGCATCACCAACAACTGCCCCACTTCCAGATCACTACTATTAAGGTTAGAAAAAACCCCATCGGGCATTCCAGTGCTTTTTGCCGCTTTCACCACTGCCGATGCCACTAATTCCCCGGTACCTGCATGCATGGGGTGACTTTTAACAATAACAGGGCACCCTGCTGCCAAGGCACTGGCCGTATCACCTCCGGCCGTAGAGAATGCCAAGGGAAAATTACTGGACCCAAAGACTACAATAGGCCCTATAGGCATTAACATTTTTCGAAGGTCCACTTTTGGCAAGGGTTGCCTATTTGGCTGAGCTGTATCAATGGTAGCCTCTACCCAAGAGCCCTCCTTCAACAAGGAAGCAAAAGCCCTGAGCTGTCCCATGGTCCTGCCCCGCTCACCTCTGGCCCTACCTTCGGGAAGTCCAGATTCCTCAACATAGGTTGTTACCAACTCATCACCCAATAATTCTATTTCGTCCGCAATTGCATTTAAGAAGTCAGCTTTTTTTTGACCCGAAAAATTGCGGTAGACCTCAAAGGCCGCTGATGCTTTTTGTACCGCCCCCTCTATTTCTTCATGGGAAGCCTCATAAAACGTCCATTTCGTTTGTAAATTCAATACAGGGTTGAAAGTAGTATATGTTTTGTTGCTTTTGGCAGACATATCGGTGCCAATAAAATTTTTGCCTGTTATCATTATAAATTACTTTTTTATATAATTCGCTGTTTTCCAATTTGGAATTTCACTACTAATTTAACACTTTAGAAATTTCTGACCCATTTTAGAAAGTACACCTTTGTGTTCACATACCCACCACTAAAGCAATGCATTAGCTGACACCAATCTTTAAAGTCAACTACAAAAATAAAGTCCACCCCCTTTTTTCTCTTTTCCCCTTGTTAATCCGTAACTCTTAAACAACACAAAATTAAGCTTTAAATAAAGCATTAACTTAAGGAATATTGACCATTAATAGGAGATTTTTGACACTAATTAAAGAAATCCCACAACCACTACAGATTGTCATTGACAAAATTGCAACATAGTTCATGTTTATTTTGCTTAAAACATTAAAAATCAATACCGTTGTCACCCCTAACTGCAAGCAGGGCCCAACTTTTAGCAGCAACCAATACAGTTTTATAAAAATAGTAAGATTGTTTCCTTGGGATTTCCCTATTTTTGAAAAATTCTGAATTATTTAAATATTACCAATGAAAAAAATATTGCTAGTTGCAGTAGGCCTATCCATGGCTTGCAACTCTTCACAAAAGACCGTCTCCCAACAAACAGAATCGGCAAAAAAAACGGTTAACCCAGAGGTTTACGCTTCCTCCATTACCGAAGCAGACCTAAAGGAACACCTATATATTTATGCCTCAGATGAATTTGAAGGCAGAAATACAGGAGAGCCGGGCCAAAAAAAGGCGGTAGAATACCTAAAGGCCAGATATATTGAACTGGGAATACCAGCGGCCAAGGCAGATGGCGACTATTTTCAAAACGTACCCTTGGTCATCAGCAAATTACCAGAAGGCAATGTAAGCATTAACGGCAAGGAATTTAGCAATGGAGATGGCTTACTTACTTTTTCAGCAGCAAAAGCCAACTTAAACAACATAGCTTACGTAGGCTATGGTATTGAGGAGAACAATTACTCCAATTATTCCGATGTGGACGTCAAAGGAAAAATTGTCTTGATAAAATCAGGAGAACCAATGAATGATGATGGCACCTATACACTCTCTGGAACCACTCAAAAATCAGTATGGAGCAATATGTCCGAGTCCTTAGGGAAAAGAATGGAACTGGCTGCAAGCAAAGGAGCTATTGGGGTGTTTTATTATGACGAAGACAACTTTGCCCGATTTAAGAACAGATTTAACCATATGAAAAAGAGGGACAATGGCAGTATGGTCCTTAAAGATGAAGTGGAGCAAGATTTTTTCCAATTCTATATAGACGCCACAGTTGCCAATCAACTTCTTCCAAATATTAAATCGGAAAACAAATCTAAAATTATCACCACAGATTTATCACTAAACATAGTGAGCAACAGCAAGGACGTTGTTTCCGAAAATGTTGCCGCTATTATCAAAGGTAGCGAAAAACCCAATGAGTACATCATTATTTCGGCCCACTTGGACCATGTTGGTGTTGGCAAGGACGGCCAGATATATAATGGTGCAGATGACGATGGATCCGGAACCGTTGGGGTATTGGAAATTGCAGAGGCCTTTAAAAAAGCAGCCGATCAAGGAGACGGTCCAAAGCGATCAATTGTTTTTCTCCATGTTACCGGGGAAGAAAAAGGATTATTGGGATCTAAATATTACGCAGACCACGATCCTATTTTCCCATTGTCTGAAACGGTGGCCGACCTGAATATTGATATGATTGGAAGGATAGACCCTAAGCGAGATGGCGACAGGAACTACATCTACCTAATTGGTTCGGACAAATTGAGCACCGAACTACATGATCTCTCAGAGGAGGTAAACCAAAAATATATGAATATAGAATTGGATTATACCTATAATGATGAAAACGATCCCAACCGCTTTTATTACCGAAGCGATCACTACAATTTTGCAAAAAACAACATTCCAATTATTTTTTATTTTAACGGAACCCACGAAGACTACCACCAACCTGGGGACACGCCTGATAAAATAAATTACGACCTACTACAGAACAGGACAAGATTGGTATTTTATACGGCTTGGGAAATAGCAAATAGGGAGGCCCGACTAAAAGTAGATAAGGCTGCCAAATAAACAAAGAGAATATTTAATGTGGTGCCAAACCGCTTCCTGTCCAAAAAAAAGGTGGCCGATAGAAAATCGGCCACCTTTTTTTTTGCCATTGACCCCTACCAAAGCCAGAAATTTACAGTGATTACGAAATAAAAAACAAATCAGGTTATATTCCCAACAATCGCTAATATTTCTGTTGAACATCGTAATTATTCCAATTATAATTTCAATGATTTCCAATATAGTCTTAATTTTGCATGCTAGTAAAAAAGTAGGTTTTTGCCTTTCTTTTGTAATATTTTTAATCAGATCATAAATCATAACCCTATAAAATGAAGAAAACGTTATTTGATAAAGTATGGGATTCCCATGTTGTTCATAAAATTGAAAATGGGCCGGATGTATTGTTCATAGACCGCCATATGGTGCATGAAGTTACCAGTCCGGTTGCATTTCTTGGCATAAAGAATAGGGATATTCCAGTAATGTACCCAGAGCGCACGTTTGCTACTGCAGATCACAATACCCCTACCATTAACCAGCATTTGCCGGTAAAAGACCCACTTTCAGCCAATCAGCTAAAGGCATTGGAAGAAAATTCCAAGGCCTATGGTATTTCTTATTGGGGGCTGGGACATGAAAAAAATGGTATTGTTCACGTTGTTGGTCCGGAATATGGTATAACCCAACCAGGGGCCACTATTGTATGTGGGGACTCGCATACCTCTACCCATGGAGCCTTTGGAGCCATTGCCTTTGGCATAGGTACCTCTGAGGTAGAAATGGTATTGGCCACCCAATGCATCATGCAGCAGAAGGCAAAGTCCATGCGGATCAATGTAAACGGGAAACTGAACAAAGGGGTTACCCCAAAAGATGTTGCCCTATATATCATCTCCCAGTTAACAACCTCTGGTGCCACAGGGTACTTTGTAGAATATGCCGGTGATGTATTTACCAACATGAGCATGGAAGGTAGGATGACCGTATGTAATTTAAGTATTGAAATGGGTGCCCGTGGAGGGATGATAGCCCCAGACGAAAAAACCTTCGAATATATAACTGGACGTGAATTTACGCCTGTTGGTGCCGATTGGGACAAGGCTATGGAATACTGGAAAACCCTTAAAACAGATGAGGGAGCCGAATTTGACAAAGAGGTAACTTTTGACGCTTCGGCCATAGAACCTATGATCACTTACGGAACCAACCCGGGAATGGGTATCGGAATTTGTAATGGCATCCCATCCGCAGAAGCCGTCGAAGGTGGGGTAAGCACCTATAAAAAGTCCTTGCAATATATGGACTTTAACGAAGGGGACAATATGATTGGCAAACCCATTGATTTTGTATTCTTGGGGAGCTGCACCAATGGTCGGATAGAAGACTTTAGAGCCTTCGCATCCATTATAAAAGGTAGAAAAAAAGCAGACAATGTAACGGCTTGGTTGGTCCCTGGGTCCCACAAAGTAGAAGCGGCCATCAAGGAAGAGGGAATATTGGACGTCTTGCATGAAGCAGGTTTTGAACTTCGTGAACCAGGATGCTCTGCATGTTTGGCCATGAACGACGATAAGGTACCGGCAGGAAAATACGCCGTTAGTACCTCCAACCGTAATTTTGAAGGTAGACAAGGACCTGGCTCCAGAACCCTATTGGCCAGCCCATTGGTAGCTGCTGCTGCTGCCGTGACCGGAAAGGTGACCGATCCTAGGGAATTGATGCAAGAACTGGTCTAAAAACAAACATTAAGTAAATTAAGTTAAACTCCGTTTGGCGTATTACGCCAAGCACATTTGTAACAACAACATGGCATACGATAAATTCAATATACTTACCTCCACGGCCGTTCCACTTCCTATAGAAAATGTGGATACGGATCAGATAATCCCGGCCCGTTTTCTCAAGGCTACCGAGCGTAAAGGATTCGGTGACAATTTGTTTCGCGACTGGCGTTATAACTCGGACGATAGCCCTAAGGAAGACTTTGTACTAAACAATCCTACCTACAGTGGAAAAATATTGGTAGGCGGTAAAAACTTTGGGTCAGGTTCCTCAAGGGAGCATGCTGCATGGGCCGTATACGACTACGGATTTAGATGTGTCGTATCCAGCTTTTTTGCCGATATTTTCAAAAATAACTGTTTGAACATAGGGGTATTGCCTGTTCAGGTAAGTGCTCCTTTCCTGGAAAAAATATTTGCAGCAATTGAAGCCGATCCTAAAACGGAATTGGAAATAAACCTTCCCGAGCAGACCATTACGCTGAGCACAACAGGAGAATCTGAAAGTTTTGATATCAACGATTATAAAAAACAAAACATGCTCAATGGCTTCGACGATATTGATTACCTATTAAATATCCAAGAAAACATTAGGGAATTTGCCAAGGACACCCCATTATAGTAAAATACACCTAGATTAATCCCAATTTCTGGAGAGATATTCCACGTTTTCATAAGAATAGGGTGCAATCAAGATTGCCTATTGGACACAATAATTGTTGAAACCAGCTCATCATAAATGGAAAGAAGAGACATAGAAATCATGGATACCACCCTTCGGGACGGAGAACAAACCTCTGGGGTATCCTTTTCTGCATCCGAGAAGCTGACACTGGCAAAATTACTGCTGGACGAATTAAAGGTAAATAGGATTGAAGTGGCTTCTGCAAGGGTGTCCGAGGGTGAATTGGCTGCCGTACAGCAAATTACGGAATGGGCCTCTTCCAAAGGGTATTTAGAACGCGTAGAGGTGCTGACCTTTGTAGACAAGGGGGTTTCCTTGGATTGGATGAAAAAATCTGGTGCCAAGGTACAAAACCTTCTTACCAAAGGTTCCATAAACCATTTAACACACCAATTAAAGAAAACACCCCAGCAGCATTTCGAAGAAATCAAGAATACTATCGCATTGGCGGCAGAGCAAGGAATTGCTACTAATGTATATTTGGAAGATTGGAGCAATGGTATGAGAAATTCTAAGGATTACGTGTTTCAATTCTTGGATTTCCTATCTACTCAACCCATAAAAAGGGTCCTATTACCAGACACTTTGGGAGTACTTACCCATACAGAAACATTTGCCTTTGTTTCAGAAATTGCGCAGGCCTACCCAAAATTGCATTTGGATTTTCATGGCCATAACGACTATGACCTAAGCGTTTCCAATGTCATGGAAGCCATTAAAGCTGGTTGTCATGGACTTCATTTAACCGTTAATGGTATGGGCGAGAGGGCAGGTAACGCCCCAATGGCAAGTGTAATAGCGGTCATAAATGATTTTATGCCCAATATAAAGGTATCCGTCAACGAATCCTCTCTCTACAAAGTAAGTAAGCTGGTATCTGCTTTTACAGGTTTTGGCATTCCCGCCAATAAACCAATTGTGGGTGAAAATGTATTTACACAAACAGCTGGTATACATGCAGATGGAGACAGCAAAAAGAACCTTTACTTTAACGACTTAATGCCAGAACGATTTGGCAGGAAGCGAAAGTATGCTCTAGGAAAAACTTCAGGAAAAGCCAATATCCAAAAAAATCTACAGGAATTAGGGCTTACGCTGAACGATGATGAACTCAAAAAGGTAACAGCCCGTATTATTGAGTTGGGAGACAAAAAGGAGAAAGTCACCAAGGAAGATTTACCCTATATTATTTCCGATGTACTGGATAGTGACACTTTTCAACAAAAGGTTTTTGTAAAGTCTTATGTACTTACCCACTCTAAAGGATTAAAGCCTTCCACTACCCTAGCCTTGGAAATTAACGGTGAACGCATTGAAGCGCATGCCCAAGGTGACGGACAGTATGATGCATTTATGAATGCATTGAGAAAAGTTTACGAATCCAAAAACATGGAGTTGCCTATTTTGGTAGATTATGCCGTACGGATCCCTCCAGGGAGCAACTCGGACGCCCTTTGTGAAACAATTATCACGTGGAAAAGTGGGGATACGGAATTTATTTCCAGAGGCTTGGATTCTGACCAAACCGTATCGGCCATAAAGGCAACCGAAAAAATGTTGAACATTATCTAAGAACAACAGAAACAATTATAACCATGCCAGTTGCAGGTCATCTGGCAAAAAGCAAAACTGAATGAAATTAAATATTGCCCTTTTAGCAGGAGATGGAATTGGTCCTGAAGTAATTGACCAAGCGGTAAAAGTATCCAATGCCGTTGCAAAGAAATACAATCATGAAATTAGCTGGTCACCAGCCTTAACAGGGGCTGCTGCCATTGATGCGGTTGGGGAGCCTTACCCGGATGAGACACACGCTGTTTGTGAAGCGGCAGATGCCGTTTTATTTGGAGCCATAGGACACCCTAAGTTTGACAACGACCCCTCTGCCAAGGTTCGCCCAGAACAAGGTTTGTTAAAAATGCGTCAAAAATTAGGATTATTTGCCAATGTGCGCCCTACCTTCACCTTTCCTTCGCTTATAGACAAGTCTCCTTTAAAAAGGGAGCGCATAGAAGGAACAGATTTAATCATATTAAGGGAGCTAACTGGCGGTATCTATTTTGGAAAAAGAGGCCGTGAAGATAATGGGGATACAGCTTATGACACTTGTACGTATACACGTGCTGAAATACAGCGTTTAGCAAAAAAAGGATTTGAAATGGCCATGTCCCGTTCCAAAAAACTTTGCTGTGTAGACAAGGCCAATGTTTTGGAATCCTCTAGATTATGGAGAGAGACCGTACAAGCCATGGAAAAAGACTACCCAGAAGTAACTGTCACCTATGAATTTGTTGACGCAGTTGCCATGAGACTGGTACAATGGCCAAATTCCTATGACGTAATGATAACGGAAAACTTGTTTGGGGACATCCTAACCGATGAAGCCTCTGTTATTTCAGGTTCCATGGGGCTCATGCCCTCTGCTTCGGTAGGCACCAAGACCAAACTTTACGAGCCTATTCACGGGTCTTATCCACAAGCTGCCGGGAAGGATATTGCCAATCCTTTGGCAACCGTTCTATCCGCTGCCATGATGTTCGAGGACTTTAACCTTAAGGAAGAAGCCCAGGCCATCCGAGATGTAGTAAACAAGTCCTTATCAGAAGGAGTTGTTACCGAGGATTTGGCCGAAGGCGGTAAATCTTATAAAACAAGTGAATTAGGCGATTGGTTGGCCAAGAACATTTAACCAATTCCATATAGCAGCTGGCTAAATGCCATAACTGAACTTCTAAAAACAAAATCCCCAATAATGACAATCATTATTGGGGATTTTTAGTTTGTATAAATATATCCATGCAATTAATTGAATGCCATCTTTCTTTTGGCATTCACAGTCCTTTTTCTGGAAACCACTATTATCAATAGGGCAATTCCTATACCTATACTAGCCATAAAAGCCCCCACTAGACTGGCAGAAGTAAAACCATACCCCATAGCAATTGGCAGTCCCGCAAAAAAAGCACCGGAGGCATTCCCCATATTAAAGGCACTTTGATTCATGGAAGATCCCAAGCTTTCAGATCCCTTTGATGCTTTAATAATAGCCAACTGTATAGGTGTCCCAACCATAAAGGAAACTATTCCAATTATGAAAGTAAGTATTAGAATGGCCACGGGATTGGCTGCAACCAAGGAATTGATCACCAATACCAACACCATCAATGATAGGCTGATGATGACTGCTTTTAAGGGTTTAAATATTTCAGCCATTTTAGCACCTATGAAGTTACCAAAAACCATACCCACACCTGCCAAAATCATAGCATAACTAACCATACTTTCGGAATGCCCAGATACTTTGGTCAACAATGGAGCTATATAACTATACCAAGCAAAGAACCCACCGGTACCTATAGTGGTTAGCAAAATCAACATCCAAATTTCCATTCGCTTAAATACTTTTAAATCCTTGAAAAATCCACCTGAGGACGACTTTCCAAGTTTAGGGATCCAGAAGTATATACTTAGCATAGCAAAAACCCCTACAACCCCTACCAACAAGAAGGAAAGGTTCCAATTGTAGTGATGCCCCAAATAAGTCCCAACAGGTACTCCTATTACATTTGCTATTGTAAGTCCGGCAAACATTGTAGCTATAGCTTGAGCCGCTTTCCCTTCTTTTGCCAGCTTTCCGGCCACAACAGCGCCAATACCAAAAAAGGCCCCATGAGGTAATCCAGACAAAAACCTAGCTATCATCAAGGTGGTGTAACTTGTGGAAAAAGCCGATAGTGTATTAAACAAGGTAAACCACACCATAAGATACAGTAACACTTTATGTGCAGGCCACTTACCACTTAAGGCTGTCAGCGTTGGTGCTCCAATCACAACCCCCAAAGCATAGGCCGAAATAAAATGGCCCGCCTGTGGAATACTTATCCTAAGTGAATTGGCCACATCCGGCAGGATGCCCATAATAACGAATTCGGTCATCCCAATTCCAAACCCTCCTACCCCTAGGGCAATAAGGGCTTTTTTGTTCGATTTGTCCGCTTTCATAACATTTTAATTTAGAAAATTATTACAGTACAATATTACAGCAATGCAAGTAGGATGTGATATGGAGAATTATCCTATTTATATTCATTTATATCCCTTAAAAAAGTTTGCAAAAGTAATACTCTTTATATAATAATAACGCCTAACTTCTATTGTTTACTGTATTTTGAAAATATTCAAAGTATTTTTCACCCTACATATCTTTATTATTTACCAATGTTATGTACACGCATATATACCTCTGGTCCTGTTATACCAATAATATTAGGGCCTTAGGCCAAAGCATGATCCCCTTACCCAGTCAAAGCATCTAAATAATTAACAATTAAATTGTTAGGGTCAATACGATTTTGTACAAAATACCGTTGTTTAATAGATTACAAACATAAAATTATAACCTACAATAGATAGAGTATTTTCTTACAACTAAATAAAATGAAGATTTACCAACATATAGTTCTCAACAGCAATGATGTTAAGGATCTGGCACTCGAATTTTCGCCGGATGTATTTTTTCTTTTTGCCTCTCCAAAATTTCAGGGAACCCAGGAATTCGTCAAGGCCTTGGCCCAACACTATCCTGAAGCTATATTATTTGGATGCTCCACTGCCGGTGAAATCCTGGGCAACCAGGTCATGGATTCGTCCATTGCCCTAACGGCAGTTCAGTTCAGCCATACCAAGATTAAATTCAGGGAAGTAGATCTCAACACCTACAATCATGATAGCTATGAGGCCGGAAAGGCCGTTAGCAACTCCTTAATGGCTGCCGATTTGAGGCATATCTTTGTACTGAGTGACGGATTGTTCGTAAATGGTGCCGACCTGGTAAAAGGCCTGCATGCCGATCTGGACAAGCAGGTAAGTATCACCGGTGGACTGGCAGCCGACTGTTCGGACTTTAAGGACACTTTTGTGATTGCCGGAGACCGCCTGGCCTCCAAAAAGATAGTGGCTTTAGGCCTATATGGTCCGGAGTTGCAAATTGGATTTGGTTCCAAAGGAGGCTGGGACAGTTTTGGAGTAGAACGCCTGGTTACCAAATCACAAAATAATATTCTCTATGAATTGGACGGACAACCCGCCCTAGCTCTCTATAAATCCTTTTTAGGCAATAAAGCCAAGGATCTTCCCAGCTCGGGGCTATTGTTCCCGTTAAGTATGAGAGACGAGGACAACCAAATTCCGGTTGTAAGGACCATATTGGCCATTGACGAAGAAATGGGAAGTCTAACTTTTGCCGGTAACATCCCCCAAGGCTCTTATGTTAGATTAATGAAGGCGAATATTGATAGGATAATTGGAGGTGCGGAACAATCGGCCATTACCGCTGTAAACAATAACGAAAAGCAAGGTCAACTGGCATTTCTAATCAGCTGTGTGGGAAGACGTTTAGTGATGAAGCAGTTAGTTGAAGAGGAAGTGGAGGCCGTAAACCAAGTACTGGGAGATGAAATCAACACCACCGGATTTTACTCCTATGGAGAGATAGCCCCATTTGATAAATTCTCTCCCTGCACCTTGCATAATCAAACGATGACCATAACCACTTTTTCCGAATGAACACTTATCACCGACTTCTAAAAAGGCAACTCAAAAAAGCCGATCTGGATGCTGGGACACTTCGTCTAATTGCGCCATTTTTGCTTCAAGTCAACGAAGCCTACACCACTTTTGACAGTGACTTACAACAAGTAGAAGGCATTCTTGAAAAAAGTTCCCAAGAGTTGTTTCAAACCAACCAGCAATTAAAAAACAATATAGAGTCCATTTCCGGTCAACTATCCAAAGTTGCCGGAAATATTAAGGATGTTATATTTGAAATGGACCTTGATGGCAACTGGTCCTACCTTAACCCTGCATGGTATACCCTTACAGGTTTTAAGGTAAAGGATTGTTTGGGTAAACCGTACCACACATTCCTTAGGGATGACCAAGGTAAGCCCTATACCAATTTAATTAACCTCAGCTCCCCAAACTTTAAGACCTTAAGCAAGATCTTTAAATCCCAGCAATTGGACGGTAAACACAAATGGCTGGACTTTTCGCTAAAAGTGATTAAGTCTGAAAAGGGTCAGAATGAAGGATATATAGGGACAATTGTTGACATAACTAAGATAAAGGAAACAGAGTTAGCACTAATTGAAGCCAAAGAAAAAGAATCCCACGCCAATAAAGCTAAGGATGAGTTCCTGTCCACCATGTCCCATGAAATCAGGACCCCTTTAAATGCAGTTATCGGAATTAGCCATTTGTTATTGTTGGAAAACCCCAAGCCAGAGCAATTGGAAAACCTAAATACCCTAAAACACTCCTCCGAGCATCTTTTATGTTTGGTAAATGACATTTTGGATTTTAACAAAATTGCCTCCGGGCAATTGGAATTGGAAGAAAGGGACTTTAACCTTGGCCAGGTACTAAATGGCCTACAAAGCATATTCCACAATACGGCAAAAGAAAAAGACTTGAGGTTAATCATTAAAAAAGATACTACCCTACCAAAGACTTTTATTGGGGACAGCACCAGATTGTCTCAAATCCTAACCAATTTGGTAAGCAACGCCATTAAGTTTACCGAGGAAGGTAAGGTAAGTGTTGACATTGAAGCAATAGAGGAGTCCAAAAACTACTGTGTACTGGAATTTATTATTACCGATACGGGTATTGGCATTCCTGAAGACAAAAAGGATAAAATATTCCTTTCGTTTGCCCAGGCCAATTCCGATACCACACGAAAATATGGAGGAACGGGATTAGGACTTGCCATATGCAAACAACTATTGGAACTAATGGACAGTGAATTACATTTAGAAAGTGAAGTAGGAAAAGGATCCACCTTTAGTTTCAAAATAAAATTAACCAAAAGCACCAAGGCAGATTATAAGGAAGAACTTAATATTTTTGACGTTAGTGCCATCCATCAACAGGACAACCTAAAAGGCGTAAAAATCCTGGTTGCCGAAGACAACAAGGTTAATATTATGGTCATAGAAAAGTTTCTTTCCAAATGGCAGGTAGACTATGATATTGCAGAAAACGGATTGCTGGCACTTAACAAGACTTTGGAAAACACCTATGACATGATTCTAATGGATCTTCAAATGCCGGTTATGAACGGTTTCGAAGCCAGTAAGGCCATAAGGGAATCCAACAATCCACTGCATAAAGTAATCCCTATTTATGCGCTCTCTGCTTCTACAGGTATGGATATCAAGAATCAATTGTGGGAATATGGAATAGATGGACTTATATGCAAGCCCTTTAATCCTACGGATCTGTTTAAAAAGTTAATTGGTATTCTACATCAAAAATATATCCATTAGACCTTTTTATATTATTTATATTCCCAGTTGTTCCACAGATACGAAATGTGATCATCACAATTAAAAAAGCCCGCCCAGTGTTAGTGGGCAGGCTAATAAATATATTCACCTTTAATGTACTACAAAATATAGTCGGTACTAATAAAATTCGACAATTTGGATTCCAGCAATTGCTCTACGGTTTCTGTATTAAGGCTATTATCTTTAAAGGCCACAAATGTACGTACCGAAAAAGAACGCAAGGCATCATGTACACTTAGGGTAGCCTGTGCAGAATCTTTTCTTCCTGTAAATGGATATACATCAGGACCGCGCTGGCAAGAACTGTTGAGGTTCACCCTACAGACCAAGTTCACCAAGGTATCTATTAATGGAGCTATGGCATACACATCCTTACCGAACAAACTTACCTGTTGCCCGTAATTGGATTCCGCCATGTCATCCAATGGTTCTTCAATATCCTTAAAAGTAAGAATAGGAACAACAGGACCAAACTGCTCTTCCTTATAAACCCTCATATCTTTATTTACCGGATACAGTATGGCAGGCCATATATAATTTTCTGAATGTTGCCCTCCTTTTTTATTCAATATCCTGGCTCCCTTTTCCCTGGCATCATCAATCAATTCCTGTATATAAGCCGGTTTTCCGGGTTCGGGCAAGGGCGTTAACTTAACCCCTTCTTCCCATGGATTACCAAATTTTAAGGCATCTACCCGTTTGGCAAAGCGTTTGTTGAATTCTTCGGCAATATCCTCATGAACGTATATCACTTTTAAGGCAGTACAGCGTTGTCCGTTAAAGGATAGGGTTCCCGCTATACATTCATCTACTGTAAGGTCCAGATCTGCATCGGGGAGTATAATAGCCGGATTTTTCGCTTCCAAACCTAATACCAAACGCAATCTATTGCTCTTAGGATGCTGATTCTGCAGTGCATTGGCCGACTTACTGTTGCCTATCAATGCCAAAACATCTACTTTGCCTGTTTTCATTATGGGAGCCGCCACTGCCCTACCTCGACCAAAAACTATATTGACTACACCTTTGGGGAAGCTAGACTGAAAAGCTTCCAGTAGCGGGGTAATAAGCAACACCCCGTGTTTGGCAGGCTTAAAAATGGTAGTATTTCCCATGATTATTGCAGGAATGAGCAGGGCAAAAGTCTCGTTCAAGGGGTAATTGTAGGGCCCCAAACAAAGTACTACACCCAATGGCCCCCTTCTTATGTGGGCATACACCCCATCGTTCTTTTCAAATTTGGCCGCATCGCGGTCCAATTGTTTATAATCCTCAATGGTGTCATTGATATATTCTACGGTACGATCAAATTCTTTTTGTGAATCTGGTAGTGATTTGCCTATTTCCCACATCAAAAGTTTTACGATCTCCTCCCTTTTGGACTGCATTTTCTTTACAAAAAGCTCCATGCATTCAATTCGTTCGTTCACCCTCATGGTTGGCCAAGCTCCTTTTCCTTTATCAAAAGCCTTTAGCGCCGCACCCAAGGCTTCCAAAGCCTCCTTTTCTTCCATATCCGGAATACTTCCCAATAAGGTAGGCGCATATTCATCAGTGCTGGAAATAGTGGAATATACCTCAGAAGTTTTTCCGTCCCAAGTCTTCAACTCCCCGTTGATCAGGTACTGTTTTTGGTGGATGACTTCTTTTATTTCGTATTCTGCCGGGATATTTGTTTTTACCATAGTTGTGTTTTATAATTAATAATGCGACTTGCACAGCTTAGGCACTAAATTAATAAAACGGCAATTGTAATTCTCCATAATTTTGGGGAAATATTCGAAATATCACTACAAAAAGGCTTACGCAAATAGGTATATCACAATAAACACAAAGGAGATATCATATTAAATACTGAAATAAATCGGGCTTATCGTTAATATAATCCCCATAAAAATTATTGTCTTTCATTCGTTTTATCAAGGGCGCCAAATCATCTGGGCTTTTTAGTTCTATACCCACAACGGCGGGGGCGTTTTCCTTGCTCGATTTTTTGGAGTATTCAAAATGTGTAATATCGTCTGTGGGTCCAAGAATTTCCGCCACAAACTGTTTTAGGGCTCCTGGGCGCTGTGGAAAACGTATTATAAAATAATGTTTTAGTTTACCATAGAGCAATGCTCTTTCCTTAATCTCAGCGGTACGGGTAATATCATTATTACTCCCACTAACAACACAAACAACATTCTTACCCTTGATCTCTTCCTTATAATAGTCCAGAACACTAATAGTAAGTGCTCCTGCTGGTTCTACTACTATGGCATCCCTGTTATAGAGGTCCAATATGGTCTGACACACCTTCCCTTCGGGTACCGTTACTATATCGTGTAAACACTCCCTACAAATGCTAAAGGTATAATCCCCCACACGTTTTACTGCGGCACCATCAATAAATTTGTCAATTTGCCCCAATTCGGTATTTATTCCATTTTCTATTGAAGTTTTCATGGACGGGGCACCGGCCGGTTCCACTCCAATTATTTTTGTATTGGGAGATAGGGTCTTGAATACAGCACAGAGGCCAGAAGCCAATCCACCTCCCCCAACTGCCACAAATACGTAGTCTATGGTCTTTTTAACCTGTTCCAAAATTTCAAGCCCTACGGTTGCCTGACCTTCAATAATCTTTGGATCATCAAATGGATGTATATACGTTTTACCCTCTTCCAAACAGAATTTCTTGGCAGCATCCGAGGCATCATCAAAGGTGTCCCCTATCAGCACTACGTCTACCCATTCCCCACCAAATAACTGGGTCTGTTCTACCTTTTGTTTTGGTGTTACCGATGGCATATAGATAGTTCCGCGAATTCCCAGATGGTGACAGGCAAATGCAACCCCTTGGGCATGGTTTCCGGCACTGGCACAAACCACCCCATTGACCAACTGTTCTTTGGTAAGCGAACTGATCTTATTAAAGGCCCCCCTTATCTTATAACTCCTTACCCTATGCAGGTCTTCCCTTTTCATAAGAATATTGGCGTTGTACTCCTTGGAATACCTAATACTCTGGGTCAAGGGCGTAACTTCGGCTACCTTTCTAATGGTTTCGGCGGCCTTTCTGATGTCTTCTATTTTAGGAAAATATGCTTTCATATCTATATATAAAGAAAAACCTGCCCAGGTTTTGAATCCGGGCAGGTCCTTTCAATAGTTCATTTCAATTATACTATGGGTTTCATAGCAGTCATGGATGCACGCAACCTAGCGCCCACTATCTCTACTGGATGCTCACGCAGCGCTTTATTAACCGCTATTAACTTTGCATTGTCCACACCAAGATGTTTTTCATCGCCAAAGTGCTTTCCAATCACATCGGTATCAATGGTCTTCATAAAGTCGGCCAACAAAGGCTTACAAGCATGATCAAACAAGTAACAGCCGTATTCGGCAGTATCGGAAATAACCCTGTTCATTTCAAACAATTTCTTTCTTGCAATAGTATTGGCAATTAATGGAGTTTCATGAAGCGACTCATAGTAAGCAGATTCTGCGATGATTCCAGATTCTGTCATGGCCTCAAAAGCCAATTCCACACCTGCTCTTACCATAGCAACCATTAGTACACCATGATCATAAAATTCCTGTTCCGAGATCTCATCAGACCCTGCAGGAGTCTTTTCAAACGCCGTTTCTCCGGTAGCTGCTCTCCAGCTCAATAGGTTTTTATCGTCATTGGCCCAATCTTCCATCATAGTTTTGGAAAAATGACCACTCATGATATCGTCCATATGCTTGTTGAATAGCGGACGCATTATTTCCTTTAATTCTTCAGATAATTCAAAAGCCTTAATTTTTGCTGGGTTGGACAAACGATCCATCATATTGGTTATACCACCATATTTAAGTCCTTCGGTAATAGTTTCCCATCCGTACTGAATAAGTTTGGAAGCATAGCCTGCATCCACGCCTTTTTCAATCATTTTATCAAAACAAAGAATAGAACCCGTTTGCAACAGCCCACAAAGTATGGTTTGCTCGCCCATTAAATCGGATTTAACTTCGGCAACAAAGGAAGATTCCAATACACCGGCCCTATGTCCTCCAGTACCAACAGCATAAGCTTTTGCCTGCGCCAAGCCTTTGCCCTCAGGGTCATTGTCCGGGTGAACTGCAATTAAGGTAGGTACTCCAAAGCCTCTTTTATACTCCTCACGCACCTCGGAACCGGGACATTTGGGAGCAACCATTATAACAGTTAGATCTTCACGGATCTGCATTCCTTCTTCTACAATATTGAAACCGTGTGAATAAGATAAAGTGGCACCTTTTTTCATCAATGGCATAATAGCCGATACTACGCTGGTATGCTGCTTATCCGGAGTTAGGTTAATAACCACATCGGCAGTAGGAATAAGTTCTTCATAAGTACCTACGTTAAAACCATTCTCTGTTGCGTTGATAAATGATTGTCTTTTCTCCTTTATTGCCGCTTCCCTTAGGGTATACGAAATATCCAATCCGGAATCGCGCATATTTAAACCTTGGTTAAGTCCTTGGGCACCGCAACCTACGATTACGATCTTCTTCCCTTTTAAAGCTGATACACCATCAGAAAATTCTGTAGATTCCATAAACCTACATTTCCCCAACTGGGTTAATTGCTCTCTTAGTGATAGCGTATTGAAATAATTTGCCATTTTTAAAACTGGATTTTTATCCCGACACTGGTCGGGGTTAACTATTTATTGATTAAATTCTTTAAGTAAGGCGGAAATCTGCATTTCGGCTTTGGAAACTGAAATCCTTCCTGAACGTACAAATTGCATGATTCCGTAGGGTTTTAACTGCTGGTACATATCATCAATTTCATTTCTTCTACCTGTTTTTGCCAAAACAAAATAGTCCCTGGATACGGTTACTATTTGCGAATTGCTTTCCTTGATGATATTCTGAATGTTTCTTTCATCAAACAATAGCGAAGAGGCTATCTTGAACAAGGCCGATTCCTGATAGATGGTCTCCTCATCGGTATGGTAAAACGCCTTTATCACTTCTATCTGCTTTTCTATCTGCCCCACAATATTGTTTACCCATTCATTGGTGGTATACACCACAATAGTGAATTTGGAAACATTTTCAATCTCCGATTTAGAAACATTTAAACTCTCTATATTTATATGACGCTTTAAGAATATCCCTGATATCCTATTCAGTAGTCCAACGCTATTCTCGGAGTATACTGAAATCGTAAACCATTTTTTTTCCATTTCCTAATCCCAGTCCCAGCCTTTCTAATAGTAGGCAACGGACTATTTAAATTATTAATTATTTATTTCAAACGTATATCCGATACCGATGCCCCTGATGGTATCATAGGAAAAACATTGTCTTCTTTCTCCACTTTCACTTCCAAAAAGTAGGCATCCTTTGAGGCCAGCATCTCCTGTACCGCTGCTTTTAGGTCTTCTCTCTCACTTACCCTTCTGGATTGGATATGATACCCTTCGGCAATCTTTACAAAATCGGGGTTTGTCATTACTGTAGAGGCATACCTACTTTCAAAAAACAGTTCCTGCCATTGACGTACCATACCCAAATGGTCATTGTTCAATACTACGATCTTGACCGGAGTTTTGTTCTGAAAGATTGTTCCCAGTTCCTGTATGGTCATCTGGTACCCTCCGTCACCTATTATGGCAACCACTTCCCTATCCATGGCCCCCATTTTGGCTCCTATGGCCGCTGGCAAGGCAAAGCCCATAGTTCCCAATCCTCCAGAGGTAACATTGCTCTTGGTTTGCTTAAATTTTGCATACCTACAGGCAATCATCTGGTGTTGCCCCACATCGGAAACAATAATGGCCTTCTGACCGCTGGCTATATTGATTTCCTCAATCACCTCGGCCATGGTCAGTTTTTCCTTGGTAGGGTACACATCATTTTTTATAACCTGATCAAACTCTATCTTGTATTTCTCCTTAAATTCATTATGCCATGACTCGTGCTTATTGGCATTTACCAATGGCAGCAATAGGGACAACGTTTCTTTTGCATCCCCTAGTACGGCCACATCGGCCTTGACATTCTTATTAATTTCGGCCGGATCTATATCAAAGTGGATTATTTTAGCTTGTTTGGCGTAAGTATCCAAACTACCGGTTACCCTATCGTCAAAACGCATACCAATGGCAATGAGGACATCGCATTCATTGGTCAATAAATTAGGGCCATAGTTACCATGCATACCCACCATTCCAACATTCAATGGATGTTCGGTATCCAGTGCAGAAAGTCCAAGTATTGTCCACGCTGCTGGAACACCCGCCTTTTCCACCAAGGCCTTGAGTTGCTCCTCTGCCTCACCTAAAATAACGCCCTGCCCAAAAACAATTAATGGTTTTTTGGCCGCATTGATCAATTCGGCTGCAATTTCAATGGACTTTAGGTTTGGTTTGGGATACGGATTATAACTCCTTACCCCTTTACAGTGTTCGTATGAGAAGTTGAATTCCTCAAATTGGGCGTTCTTGGTAATATCTACCAAAACTGGACCTGGCCTACCCGATCTGGCAATGTAAAATGCCTTGGCCAAAACCTCTGGTATGTCCGAAGCTTTAGTAACCTGACAATTCCATTTAGTGACCGGAGTGGAAATACCTATGATATCGGTTTCCTGAAAAGCATCAGATCCCAACAATTGACGTGGTACCTGCCCAGTAATACATACCATTGGAGTACTATCTATCTGAGCATCTGCCAAGCCCGTTACCAAATTGGTAGCTCCAGGACCCGAAGTGGCTACAGCTACCCCTACCTGTCCCGTTACCCTGGCATAGCCTTGGGCAGCATGGGTTGCCCCCTGCTCATGACGAGTTAAAATATGGGTTAGTTTATCCTGAAATTTATACAATTCATCATACAAGGGCATAATTGCACCTCCCGGGTATCCATAAATTAAGTCTACACCCTCTGCTAATAGACAATGGATGATAGCCTCGGCACCACTTATTTTGATTGTGCCTTGCTCTGTTGACGCTGCTTTTTCCTTTTTTAATGTTTCCATAATTTGTAGACCTAATCGGTTAACATACTTAGGTATAAAACCCTTTATAATTTTTGTGGACTATATTGTTGCCCGCTTCCTATAATTCATCAGTAACACAACCTTGGGAGGCCGATGATACCGTTTTGGCATATTTGTACAGACTTCCTCTTTTTACTTTTAGTGGTGGTTGTACCCAATTTGCCCTACGCGTATTTAATTCTTCTTCGCTAAGGTCTACCGAAATACTGTTTTTCTCTGCATCAATAGTAATGATATCCCCATCCTTGATCAATGCAATGGTTCCCCCATCCTGTGCTTCAGGACAAACGTGGCCAACCACAAAACCGTGGGTACCTCCAGAAAATCTACCATCGGTGATCAGGGCCACATCCTTTCCTAGGCCTGCTCCCATAATGGCTGCCGTAGGCTTCAACATTTCTGGCATTCCCGGGCCACCTTTGGGACCTTCATAGCGAATTACTACCACATCACCCTTTTGGACCAGACCTTTCCCAATGCCCTCATTTGCCGCAAACTCATCATCAAAAACCTTTGCCGGACCTGAAAAATGTAATCCTTCTTTGCCTGTGATCTTTGCAACTGCCCCATGCTCGGCCAGATTACCATATAAAATCCTTAAATGGCCTGTTTCCTTAATAGGAGCACTCAATGGCTTTACTATTTCCTGACCTTCTACAAGACCTGGCAACTCTGCCAAGTTCTCTGCAATGGTCTTCCCAGTTACAGTTAAACAGTCACCATGCAACATACCGTTATCCAACATAAATTTCATAACTGCTGGAGTCCCTCCTGCACGATGAAGATCCTCCATCAAATATTTGCCACTAGGCTTTAAATCTGCCAAAAATGGAGTACTATCGCTAATTTTCTGGAAATCATCCAAGGTGAAATCAACACCTGCCGCTTTGGCTATGGCCAAAAAGTGAAGAACGGCATTGGTAGAGCCTCCCAATAGCGTTAGCAGTCGCACCGCATTTTCAAAAGACTTTCTGGTAATAATGTCACTTGGCTTAATATCGTTTTCCAATAAATACCTTAAGGCGAAACCGGAATTTATGGCATCTTGCTGTTTATCCTTGCCAATGGCTGGATTGGAAGAATTGTAAGGCATGGCCATACCCAATGCTTCTATAGCGGAAGCCATAGTGTTCGCCGTGTACATACCACCACAGGCCCCTGCTCCGGGACATGCGTTCTGTATTACCCCTTTATAGTCATCCTCATTCATAGTTCCTGCCACTTTCTCGCCCCAGGCTTCAAAGGCAGAAACAATATCCAATTTTTTATCCTTAAAACACCCGGAAGCTATGGTTCCACCGTAGACCAAAACAGAAGGCCTGTCCAAACGTATCATTGCCATTAAAGCTCCTGGCATATTTTTGTCGCAACCTACAACCGTTACCAGTCCGTCATAATTCATGGCCTGAACCACCGTTTCCATGGAATCTGCGATAATATCCCTGGAAGGCAAGGAATATCGCATACCGTAAGTACCCATAGAAATACCATCACTGACACCTATGGTATTAAAAACAAGACCTACCAAGCCCCCTTTGTCCGTTCCCAATTTTACCTCCTGGGCCAGATCGTTCAAATGCATATTACAAGGATTCCCCTCATAACCTGTACTTCCAATCCCGATCAATGGTTTCTTTAAATCTTCTTCCTCCAGTCCTATGGCATATAACATTGCCTGGGCAGCTGGTTGGGTTGGGTCCTGTGTAACGTTTTTACTATATTTATTTAATTCCATTGATATGTATTCTTACAATTTTTATTACAATTCTATATACTACGACTTTCAAAGATAAAAGTTTAAAAACCCTTAAGTTTTTAACATAAAACATTGATTTAAATTCAATTTTAAAGTTTTAATTTTAACTATCTAAAAATCAAATAGTTAACCACTTAAACCATATCATATTCAGTAGGTTTTTATTCTTAAATAAACTTGTGGAAAGCCCAAAAAAAGACAGAAATCCTTACTAAATTCCCCAAAAAAACTAAAAAAAAGCCTGTATCAGATATATGTGATACAGGCTTTTTAAATCAATAGAAATCCGTATCATCCCTATCAAGGAATGACAATGACTAAATTGATTATAATGTGGTTTCTTTTCATCCGGATAAAATTAAAAATTAAAATTGACATGGCAAAGATTTTTTCTCCGTCTATTTTAATTTAAAGCTAATGTGATCTCCTGATCGTTTCTGCGCCAATATGGATATGGCCATATCCGAAAGCTGTAAAATTCTAGGGTAGCCTCCGGTTGTCTGTCCGTCTTTCATGAGAACAATCAATTTTCCCGAGGGTGTTAATTGCACGGTCCCTGGAAGTGTAGCAGAGGTTAACATGGTAAAATTGTTTTCTTCTATGGGCTCATTTAGCTGATAGGCCATTCTGTTGTTTTCATTGGCCACCGTAAAGTCCCTATAAAACAACTGCCCCAACTGTTTATCGGTCAACAGGTTAAATTCCGGTCCTTTAAAAACCTTCAATTCAGATTTATCCAATACGGAATCTACTTTAATTTCTGATATTTTGGGTTTAAATTCCTTACATTCCTTATACGGCAGCTCACCCATTTTTTTTATGGAAACGTGTTCCGTTATGGGTTTATATTGCGATCGGCTCCCCAATACCTCCAGGGAGTCAATACCTCCTTTTAGGGCCAGATAGCCCCTAAACCCCTTTTCCAATTTACCATAGGACAAAACATCACCCGCCTTAACCTGATAAACCCTATAATTTTCGATGGGTTTATCGTTCAAGGTCACCATCATTTCTGCACCTCCCAAGGCTATATAGGTATCCGCTTCGAAGGCTAACTGTGGTCCGGTCATGGTTATTTCCAGAACGGCCGTAGGTTCTTCGTTTTCCAGCAGGGAAGTTATTATAGATACGGAATAAGTATCCATTACCCCAGCTACAGGAACCCCTTTATCCCTATAATTAAAACGCCCATCATCCTGAATGGTAGTAAAAAAACCCGATTTTAAAATATTAAGCATCCCAAACAGATTTTTCTATATTATAAATACCTACCTCCGCCTCTATTTTATGTAATTCATATTCGGCCTTAGAGATAGGTTTGAATTTTATTTTATCCCCCACACTTACAAAGCAGGGGTTTTCTTTTTTTACATCGAACATAGGCACTGGACACTTTCCAATAATATTCCACCCACCTGGTGAATCCTGAGGATAGATCCCCGTTTGTTTACCCGCCAAACCTACAGATCCCTTGAGAACCTTTGGCCTGGGGTTAGGTTTACGGGCCACCTCCAATTCCTTAGGTACACCTCCCAAATACATAAAACCCGGTAAAAAGCCAATGCAATAAACCGTATAGGCTTGTTGTGTGTGCATGGTTATAAGCTTTTCTGTAGTTAACCCTAAAAAGCTGGAGGCCTCTTCCAAATCAAGTCCAAATTCTTGATCGTAACACACTGGTAGAGTCCACACATATCTGGTAACCCCTTTTATTTCACCTTTCAAGCTATACCAATCTTTTATTTGGGGCTTAAGTACATCAAAATCAAGAACCTTATCCTTACATATGAGGGTAAGTGAATTATAGGACGGGATAAATTCCCATTCCTTTTCATCTAACTTATGATTCTTTAGATACTTAATAAATTGTAAAATATCGTCCAAAATGGACTCCTCTACTTGATTGGGCCATTCCACCAAAACGGCGTGGACCCCATACTGCCTAACTGAAATATTAAAAGTGTTCACTTCTTTATAAAGATTTGCTTCTTGGGTAACTGCTGTGAAAGATACATTAATATTTGTAATGTTGATGGAGAATCTCCATGTATACAAAAGGTGTCCGCCAATAAGTGTATTTTGGCACCTGTAGCCGTTTTTACCATTCCCCTGTTCACCATAAGCAATATGTGGTCCAATACCTCTTGAGGATCATGGATCATGGCATTTGAAGCTTTACGGGACACCAAAGTAAGGTCTTGGTTATAATTCCTATCTGCAAAGGCCTCATATTTTATACGGTACCCTGCTTCTTTGGCCTGTTTGGCTATTTCAGAAGCATAAGGCACATATAAAACCACCTTTTCCTTATAAGGCGCTACACTTTCCAGAAATAACAGGGCCAGCCCCCTATCCTTTGCAATATCATTATACAGCGCGCCATGGGGTTTTATATGGTTTAATTCCATATTCCTGGCCTTAAGAATTGTTACTAAACTTTCTATTTGTTCTTTGATACTCTTTTTTAGGGCTTCTGCCGAAATTGGGATGCTGACCCTCCCAAAATTCTCTTTATCAGGATAGGAAGGATGAGCGCCTACCAAAACCCCATTTGCCATGGCCAGACCTACCACCCTTTCCATGGTCTCCAAATTGCCGGCATGTCCACCACAAGCAATGCTACAGGAGGAAATCATAGGCATGATATCAACCTCATTATCTATTCCTTCACCAAGGTCACAATTAATATCTATAGTAGGCATATATTTTTTTTAGATTAGTCCAAACACGGTTAATATACTTTTTACCCCAAGGAATACAGACAATAAAATAATGATAATTCCCATGATATTCTGAAATAAGGAATTCCTATAATGCTGCATCACCTTTTGCCTGTTAACTACCCATAATAAAAATATAGCGATAATAGGCAACAACATGCCATTGGCAACCTGGGCAAATTGAATTACTTCCATGGGTTTTATCCCTAGGGACATAAACAGCACCCCTACCCCAATGATCAACATCCAAACTAATTTAAAACGTATATCCTTCATACTGGCATTCCATCCAAAGCAACTGTTCACCACATAGGCCGCAGCCATAGGTGCTGTAATGGAAGAAGTGAGTCCTGCCGCAAAAATCCCGACCCCCATAAAGTATTTTGCACTGTCCCCATAAAGTGGCTCCAAGCCTTTGGCCATATCCATAATTGTACTTATTTCAACAGAAGGAATGGCAGCTGCCGCAACAATAATGGACATGGAGACCAGTCCCCCTATGATAATGGACCAAAAGGTATCCTGCCTTGCTGCTTTTAAGTCTGTTGAAGCCTTCCATTTTTCACGAACCAGGGAGGTATGAAGAAATAAATTATAAGGAACAACCGTGGTACCCACCATAGCGATAATGGTTAAAATGCTTCCTTTAGGTGCTCTGGGAAATATTATGGCGCGTACTACTCCAAGAATATCGGGCTTGGTGATCAAGGCAGTCAATACAAACGATATGCTCATTATAAGGACCAAGGATACCAATACTTTTTCCAACAAACGATAATTGCCAAAAAACAAAATAATAAAGGCAATAGAACCAACCACAAGAGGGTAATAGCGGGTGTATCCATCTCCAAAAACTGCCTCCAACCCCAAGCTGGCGCCTCCAATATTACCTCCTTCATACGCTGCATTGCCCAAAACTATAGCAGCTAGGATCAAGCCAATGATCAGGACTTTTATCCATGGTACGGCCATTTCCTCCTTTATTACTTCGGCCAAACCTTTCTGGGTAACTACCCCAAGTCTAGCTGCCATTTCCTGTAATACCAGAGTTGCCACAATGGACAACAACATGGCCCACAACAACCCATATCCAAAGCGCACCCCTGCCATGGTACATATGGCAACCGTCCCGGGCCCTATAAAGGCTGCGGCCACCAAAACCCCTGGACCCATTTTCTTAAACATATTAATGCGCATGGTTTAAGGCATAGAGGGCAAAACTTCCCAACCAATGGGTACCACTATAATTTTCATCTATTATATTGGGGAGGGAATATGTTATATGTTCGGAGGCAACACCCTTTAAATGTGCATATTCCGGAAGGGTTTCCGCTATTCCGTACAAACACCAAGCCCTGCTAAAATTTAGCCCGTCCAAATGTACCAGTTTACCATCTGTCCTATCCGAAACCCTACCTGGTTCCAGCTCAAATTGGGGATGGGACAACTGTGGAAGGAAATTGTTCAACCACTTTTTAAATTTGTCCTGTGGATATATTTTCCGAACCAAGTTAGCCTCTTCCAAACAGGGTGACAAAAAATCGAACCCACTAGGCTCCCATGTTATCGGACATTCGGCATCTTGGGAATAGAACCTATCAACACAACTACTAATAGCCTCTTTTAATTCCTGGTTGTTAAGAACTACCGCATAATCCCAGGCTAGGGACAGACCAAAAGCTGTATTGGAATGCTCCCCCACCCTTATTGGATAATTTAGCTTGGGCAAAAACTCCACATAGGAGGCTACAATATATTCTGTAAGCGGCCGTAGGTTTGCTGCCAGATCCCGCCCCAAAGGATCATTCCAGGTATGGAGCTCTTCCGCCAATTTAAGGATCCAAGCCCATCCATAGGTACGCTCAAAGGACTTATTTCCTGTCCATTTAAAATAATCTACCTCCGCCATTATATTTTTATCGGATATATTTTCTATCAATTTATTCCGAATGGTTGCCGCTTGATTCAGGCTGGGGTATTGCTTAAGCAATGAAACCAGGGACCAGTGCCCGTGTACAGAGGAGTGCCAATCAAAACAGCCATAAAAGGCCGGATGCAATTGCTGTGGACTGCCCAAATGGGTGGAGTCCTGCAAGGTTTGATTTAATTTGTTGGGGTATTCCGTTTGCAGACAATCCAAGGGTAGACGCACCAATCTATTGGCCTCACTAAAAGTAAGCTCCGGAGGGGGGACCTCCGTTAATGTTTGGGTTTCTGATTTTTTACTGTTTTTGCAGCCTACGATTAAGTAGAAAAAAAGAAGAATTAGGGATAACTTATGCCACATAATGCCGAATTGGTTAAATTGGGATTGGTTTTGATGAAATGTAAATATATAGGGATAATCCAAATTGATGAAAAAAATATCCGTTTAAAAGGCTAGGTGGTTTAAAAAGTAGGTAGTTCGTCTAAAAAGATGCAGTTCGTCTAAAAGTTTCCCATTTTACATTATGATAACATAATAATCCAAAAAATTTAAGGTTATAATAGTCCCAAATTAAACTTTTAACCTACTTAAATGACATGTTTAGATTGTAAGAAAGAGCTAAGTTATCTTGACCATAAAAGTGCCATGGATCTATTAGGATTAGAACTGTGTCCCCAGCACCGAAACAGAATGGAAAAGCTAATTAGACTCAAAAAGACCCCAAAAGAAGCCATACAATTATATTATGGTTTAAAAGATGCAGGTGTAAACCCCATGCTGGAATGGTGGGATGGAAAAAAATCTGTTGATATTGCTATATCCCGTGTAAAACTCAATATAGAAGTGGATACGGAATACAATGCCATAACCCACAAACAGGCCATTAATGATTTGGAAGAAGCCATGCATTCATTCAAAAACGGATTCACCACTATCCGCATCCCCCATGTGCTAATTAAATATTATTTAAAAGAAACCGTCAATAATATATTGGGAATTATGGAAGGTCTGCGAGCCAATATTAAAGTACTATAAGCTGGCCGTGATGGTATGAGGTAGGGAATGTCTTTCTTGGAGGACTACGAAGGTACTGAAGTCTTATAGACAGAATGCCCGGAATCTTAAAAGCTATGTTATGAAAACAGAAAAGAAGATTTTGAAGACTCCTTTAAGAATTGCTATTTCCCTACTATTTATTGGGTTTATTTGTAAAATTCTCCTTGTTCCCAAAATCGCAAGTGCGCTTATTGTCCTATCGCTTGGCGCTATATTCATATTATATAGTCTGCGCTTCTTAAAAAAAACAAAAAAAGGATTTTTGGAATATACCAAACTGGTGATGGTCTGTTTTTGGTCTTTGGACGGTATTTTTAAAATTCTTGAGCTATCCTTTACCGATTTCTTTCAGCTTGTAGGTGGCTTGGCCTTTATTATTTGGATAATAATGGAAGGTACCACCTACTTAATTGCCGATAAGGGAGACAGCAATAGCCTTAATAACCGACTTATTTGGAATACCATAATGGTGATTGGAATATTGGAGATTATTATAGGTAGTATCGGTAAAATTTTACAATGGGAATACGCTGTACCCATCATAATTCTGGGAACTATCACGGTTACACTCTATGTTTTCAAGGATACCCTTAGCCAAAAACTCCAGAAAAGGGAAAAATAACCCCCACCTCTTCCAGTATATCGAGATATATTATTTTAGTCCCAACGGTTTATTGAAGCATATTTACCAGAGGTAAAGATTACCCACTATTTTTGCCTTAAATTGATTTTTTCAAATTCTTGTTGTAATTTCTGTTCCTAAACACTACGTTATGGAAAAACAGAGAAGACAATTCATACAAAAAGCGGGAGTGCTTGCTGCCACAACCACCTTGGCCCCGCAAATACTATTACCTTTTTCAAAAAAACAAAACAAAAAATTGGGCGTAGCTTTGGTTGGGCTAGGGTATTACAGTACTGACCTCCTTGCTCCTGCCCTTCAGCGGACCAAAAATTGTGAATTAAAAGGAATTGTTACCGGTAGTCCCGAAAAAATTCCCATCTGGAAATCTAAATATGGCATTGAGGACAAAAACATTTACAACTATCAAAATTTTGATGATATTGCGAACAACAGGGATATAGACGTTGTCTACGTTGTACTACCCCCGTCAATGCATGCCGAATACACCATACGGGCGGCCAAGGCCGGTAAACATGTGTGGTGTGAAAAACCCATGGCCCCTTCGGTAGCAGAATGTGAAGCCATGATTAAAGCCTGTAAGGACAATAAGGTAAAACTGGCAATCGGGTATCGCTGTCAGCATGATCCCAATATACAGGCGTATATGAAGGTAGGCAAGGAAAAACCCTTTGGTAAGGTTAAGATGGTTACCTCTGCCGCTGGTTATTTTGATGGCAGGACCAACCATTGGAAACAAAGCAAAGAAATGGGTGGTGGTGCCATGGGCGATATGGGGGTATATGCCCTTCAGGGGGCACGCTTGGCAACTGGGGAAGAACCCATATCCGTTTTGGCTCGTGCCTCCACTACCAGACCTGAAATTTATCATGAGGTTGAAGAAACCATGATGTTCCTATTGGAGTTCCCCAGTGGTGCCCTGGCCTCTTGCCATACCAGTTTTGGGATCAGAATGAACCACCTTCATGTTAACTACGAAAAAGGGTGGCTAAAAATGGAACCGCATTCTTCCTATAATGGCAACAATGGCAGCATGTCCAATGGGGAAATCATTAACTTCAGCATACCCAGCCAACAAGCCAAACAAATGGACGAGGACGCCCAGGCCATAATGGACGGCACAGACTTAATTGTACCGGGAGAAGAAGGCCTTCGAGACATACGTGTTGTTGAGGCCATTTACAAGTCGGCCGCCCAAAATTGTGAGGTGAAATTGTAAAACCATGCCTTTTGGCCTTATAAAGCATCGATAAATGGTTGCTTTTCAAGGTTTTAATGTTTTGTGAGATTTTACTTTCATAGATGATATTGACGCTTTGTCGGAATTGGGGTCGGGACATCGAATTTATGCCCCATTCACGGGACGCCATATCCTTTTTTAGGTGTTTTCAGGTTCTATATACAAACCCAAATCCTATGAAAGAAAATACTACTTTAAACGATTTTTTATTCTATCTCTTTTGTGCTTTTTGCATTGCGTGGGCATTATATGTCCTTTGCTCTTAGCCAATTAGATAATTGGCACAGTTTAGCTATAAGATTTAAGCCCCATATTAGACCACTGGTCATACGTAAAAATATGTTCGTGATTTACTGACGGATTTTGAAATAGGCACGGGCATATCTTTCGCCCATGGTCCGTTGTGCCTCCGAATTAAAATGTACCTCATCGCCTTTATGCTCAAGGTCAGAGGTATTAATTAGTCCGGCATTGCTGTCCGAAGAGACATAGGCTTTAATTTGCTCGTTGATTTTTGGCCACCATTCATTTGTGGAATACGACCCTAATTGCCCTATTACAATAGGAGTATTTGGTTTTCCAACTATCTCTCTGAAGATGGTAAACAGTTTACGTAGTCTATCCTCATACCATGGAGCAGTTTCTGGCTTTGCATCGCTTTCCCCTTGGTGCCAAAAAATCCCTTTTATAGCTCCAAATCGTTTTCCTTGTTCTACTTTCTCCATAAAGTTACTCAACAGATTAACTTGCCTGTGCTCTTTACCCTCTAACCATTTGGAAATGGAACTCCCTCCTACCGCCGTAGGAATCAACAAAACAGAAATACTGTCCGGAATATTTTTTAGCATGGCCTTGCCAAGGGCCAAACCACAATCCAGTCCGGCCATAGAGGGTTCATAAAAATGCAATGGTTCTTTGGCCAAGATAATATTGCCCTGTCTATTTAGGGTCAATACCCTGGGATCTGGAATCGTATCCTTGGGTTCTACCTGTCCCCTACCTGCCATATTGGATTGGCCAGCCAATACAAAAACCCATACGTTGTCCTTTGGGGGCAGTTTTTGCACCCTCAATTCGGATTTTGGGAAATATTGGGTTCTTTGGTCCTTTTCTTGGGCCCTCATCCCAAATATAACCCCCAATGTTAGGAGAGATAACATTAACTTTTTTTGGCTCATTCTATTTATATAGTTGTTAATTGGTCTCTTTTATTCTCCAGATTAAGGTAACTTATTACTATTCCGCAGTAATGGTTGGATGGTGTTTTATCCCAAAATTACAAGAATTGGCAATAAAACACATTTTATTGGCTTCGATGTGCAACTGAGTGGCTTTTTCTATCATTTCGGGGTCGGTAATTTTGATTACCGGATTAAGTGTAACTTCCTTGAACTGTCCACTGCCATTGGTAGTTTCCTGCATAAGACCAACCGAATTGTCCGTGTAGTCCGTTACCACTATATTATTTATGGCACAAAGATGTAGGTACCAAAGCATATGGCATGCTGCGATAGATGAAACCAACAGATCTTCTGGATTATATCTTTTGGCATCACCCAAAAAGGCAGCATCGGATGAGGCTTTTATCAGATCGTATTTCCCTTTACAAGAGATGGTATGGTCCCTTTTGTAGGACTTAGGATTTAAGGTACCCTTTCCTTCATTGCCAGTCCATTCCACTTTGGCTTTATAGTAGTGATTTTTCATGTATTCAAAGATTAATGCTACTTAACAATGCCTACAATATATAGATTTAATGTGGGCATTTAATTATGACCTATATCTTTTTTGTAATTAGGTGCCCCCCCCATCTGCCATGATAAAAATAGAGCAACTGGCCTAGGATCAGCAATATAATAACTAAGGAACAGAGTGTTAAAAAAAAGATTAACATAAGAAATAATGCATTTCATCCGTTATTTAAGCATATCATCTTATATTTATCTTTTTATACCCAAATTAAACTCAATCTTCCTATGCAGAGAAGTACATTCCGGATAGGCGCTTCGCTTATAATACTAACACTCATGGCCATATGCCTTAATGGTTTATTTTCAAAAACGGAATCCGCCCCCAAGAAAGCCATTTCGGCCATTGATAAAAAAAAGGAATTAGCAATTAAACATGAGGCATATCTGTATAAAACCCATCAGCAGGAATTGAGTGCAGCCGTAAAGGCCTATTTTGATAAAGCCATTGCTGCCGGTGATATTGTTGGTGCTGGAGTAAGTATTGTTAAACAGGATTCCATAGTGTTGACAGAGGGTTTTGGAAAAAGAAATTTAAATTCCGGGGAAGCAGTAGATGGAAGTACGATATTTAGACTTGGATCGTTGTCCAAGGGATTTGCAGGTGTATTGGCTGCAAATTTAAAGCAGGAAGGTAAATTACATTGGAATGATAAGGTAAGTGATTTTATACCCGGATTTCAATTTGGTGATAAAAGCAACACGGAAAAAATAACCCTTGCCAATATTCTTTCACACACCTCTGGCACTCCTTACCATAGCTACACAAATCTCATTGAAGCGGGTTTGCCCTTATCGGATATAGCCCAACGTTTCAAAGAAGTGACCCCTATTAGCGAGCCAGGTTCTATGTATAGCTATCAAAATGCGATGTTCGCCCTTTGTGGGGAAATGGTACAAAAGGCTACGGGACAAGAATTAAAAACAGTCTTGACCAATAGATTGTTCAATCCTTTGGGTATGTGCTCTACCACCATGGACTACAATACTTTGGCCAAAACAGAAAATGTGGCCCTACCGCACGTTCATAGAGGTAGAGGCTATAAAACCTTGCCATTGACCAATAGGTATTTCAATGCTATAGCGGCTGGAGGGATAAACGCCAGTGCTATTGATATGGCTAAATGGATGCGTTTTTTAATGGGATACAATCCGGAAATAATGGACAGGGCCGACTTAAAGGAAACATTTACCCCCTTTATAGAAATAAAGGGAAGTAGAAAATATTACCAAAAATGGCCAGGACATAAATCCTCTTATTATGCCTTTGGATGGAGAATACACAAATATTTGGACAATGGCTCCAACAGTGAAAAAACAATTTGGCACCATGGCGGCAGTGTTAATAATTTTAGAAATGAAATTGCCATATATCCTGAGAATGAACTGGGAATCTGTGTTCTCTTGAACAGCACAAGCAAATTGGCTAAAACCGTTATCCCTGACCTGCACAAAATAGTGAATAAGAAGTATGGCAGACAAGCGGCACAAATTGCCTCCAATACGGATAAAAATACCAATCAGCCACTATAGGCTTTTACGCTTACATTACTCCTTGTAGTCCACCTTGGACTCTTTCCAGAAGATCTGCATGCATAGTCTTCCCACTTGCCCCTAGGGCCTCGGTTTGCCTTGCTTTTTTTTATTGGCATAGCGAATAGTCCCCTCTTTTTACAAGCTAGATAAAACTTTTAAGGTCGCCTCCCTTTGGGCGTATATATTCTAAAAGTATAGCACTATATACCAACTAGTTCATACATTGCAGATAAGACTGCATCTCAAAAGTTTATTTTAAACATCTTCCTACAATCACTATCTTGATTCCTATTTAAAAACCAGAGTAAAAAATGATCCTATTCACTATGCTAGGGTTATGCGACTTTAAATTTGATACGTACATGAAAGAGAATAGTACTGAATATTCTACAATTAAGAGACGGCAATTTTTAAAATCTACTTTGATAGGTAGTATTTCATTGACCTGTATTCCGCCCCTTTACAGTTATACACAAAAGAAATTGGATTATTCCCTAGAGTTAAATGTTCCCACCAAACTGTTTGATGGGGAAAGGTGTTGGTGCCATCCAAGGGCGGGAATTGTACCTGGATCTAAAGACACGGATACCCCCAGTATAGTAATGACCATAAACAAATTGGATCTTGCTGGGAGCGATGTTTTTTACGGAATGTATGGATTGCTTACCAATAATCTGGGCAAGGAATGGACAAACCCGAAAGAATTGAAAACATTGGCTCCAAAATTCGAAATAATTGATGGCATAAGGCGACCTGTTGCCGTGAGCGACTTCTGGCCTAAATGGCATAATACTACCAAAACCCTACTAGGGGTAGGCCATACTGTGGTCTATACGCCAAATTGGAAGGTAGCCAACCCAAGACCCAGAAGCACTGCCTACTCCATTTATGATATTGAAAAAGGAGAATGGGGGAATTGGCAAAAATTGGAAATGCCGGACAAGGAGAAATTTTACAATGCCGGTGCCGGTTGTGTGCAACGCTATGATTTAAAAAATGGTGATATATTTCTCCCAATATATTTTCGTCCAAAAGGAAAAAATTCAAGAGTTACCGTTTGTAAGTGTTCTTATGACGGAAAAAAACTGAAATATTTAGCGCATGGCACCGAACTGGAATTAAATAATGAGACCCGCGGGTTAGGAGAACCTTCGTTGACGAAATTTAAGAGTGATTTTTTTCTGACCATTAGAAATGATAAAAAAAGTTTTGTGGCTCGCAGTAAGGACGGGTTGCATTACGACACATACCAGACATGGAAATTTGACGATGGCACCGAATTGGGAAGTTATAACACACAGCAACATTGGCTTACCCATAGCGAAGGGTTATTTTTGGTTTATACGAGAAAAGGAGCCGATAACGATCATGTTTTTCGTCATAGGGCACCACTATTTATGGCAGAGGTAGACCCTGAAAAACTATGTGTAATTAAGGCTACGGAACAGATACTTGTACCGGAGAGAGGTGCCCGATTAGGAAATTTTGGTGTTACCCATATATCTCCCGGGGAGTCTTGGGTAACGGTTTCGGAGTGGATGCAACCAGAAGGGGTGGAAAAATATGGTAGCGATGGGAGTGTTTTTGTGGCAAAAATAAAATGGAATCACCCAAATTGCCTTTTTTCCTGAAGCCTTCTGTCTATATTTGTGAGTTTAAAAACATTACTAATCCTAATGAAAATCCTTGTGACACTACATAAGAACAATAAAAAATACCTATTGGCCATTACCTTTATGGGCCTATTTTACAACTACTGCATGGCACAAAGTCCAAAACCGGAATATGGACCTGTATTTAACCAAATAGGGGCTACCTTTAACATTGAGGATGTAGATTTTGCCCCAAATTCCGAAACTGTACTAAAGGCCATCTTTGATATTGACTACAAACCCAAGGACCCCTTGGCTTCCAACTCTCTAATTTCCAGTCTTCACAGATATCTTAATATGCATGTCAGAAATGGCGTGAAGAAATCCAATATCTCCCTAGCATTTGTTTTACACGGAGATTCTACCAAGGACGCATTAAATAATGAAGCCTATAAGAAAAGATATGGTTCCAACAATCCCAACACACAATTAATCAAGACCTTATCCGAACACGGGGTAGACATGTACATCTGTGGCCAATCAGCAGCATATTCTGGTATTTCCAAGTCCGAAATAATGCCCGAAATTAAATTGGCCTTGTCATCTATGACAGTGTTAACTATCTATCAATCTGAAGGATATTCACTTATAAAGTTTTAATGGTAGGGACTTTCGGAAACAGAAGGGTATGCATTATCAATAGGTAAAAAACCTTGGTGCCATTTTCCTAAGTATTGCAAACATCCTACAATCCGAAGCATGATTTTAAAAGGACTATGTCCCTATATTTGAATGATACCCATTGGCATAAACACCTATATTTATAGTGAACTGCGAGGGTGATGCTTACAGTTTGCAGATTATGTAATCAACGATATCTTCTATGGGTTGAAAAATAACTACTACAAGAAACCAGAAGTATTAGACCTTGGACTATTTTCTTGTAATTTTACAATTCATTATAAACGAACTGCATGAAAATCCTTCATACTTCCGACTGGCATATCGGGAAACAACTTCATAAATATGACCTGAGCGAAGATCTAGAATTATTTTTTACTTGGCTCATTGCATATATTAAAAGTGAAAATATTGATGTCTTATTGGTGTCAGGCGATATTTTTGATCAGGCCAATCCTTCCCAAGCAGCCTATAAACAGTATTACGATCTTTTAAAAAATCTTATTAGCCTAGATTGCAAAATTATACTTACCGGGGGAAACCACGATTCCCCTACGGTATTAAACGCACCTGCAGAACTTTTAAAAGCATTTGATATAAGTGTTACGGGAGGCGCCACGGAGGAGTTGACCGATATGTTTGTGACTGTAGAAAAGAATAATGAAAAATTAGTGGTGGCTACCATTCCCTTCCTTAAGGACAGGGATATTCGCAAGTCGGCCGCAGGGGAAAGTTATGCCACAAAAATTGAACAAATAAAATCTGGGCTACGTACATATTTTTCAAACGTGAATGCGCACTACGATAAAAATTATACCGAAGAGGTGTTTATAGTAATGGGGCATTTATATGTACAGGGCAGTGAGCTTTCCGAAAGCGAGCGCGATATTCAGATTGGCAACCAAGCTGGTGTAGAGGCCAATATGTTTGGGGAAACTCCTCATTATGTGGCCCTTGGCCATATTCACAAACCGCAAGTTATTTCACAAGCACAAAACATACATTATTGTGGCTCCCCAATACCACTGAGCTTTTCCGAAAAAGAAGATCGCAAGCAAATCAATGTCATTACCATAGAAAACAATAGCATTTCCAAGTTAGACCTTGTTCCTGTTCCCAAGCATAGAAACTTAGTTACTTTTGAGGGCAGCCTGCAAGAGGTAGCGCATAATCTAAATGCCTATTCCGAAAAAACCACCTTGACCTCCCTGGCTGAGATAATAGTAACGGAGGAGAATGAAAGTTTGGAACGGCGCCAAGCTTTTGAGGCGCTTATCAATTCCCAACCCAATGCGAATATCGAAATTGTGAAATCGCGACTTATCTTTAAAAGCATGGTTAGGGGCGCCAGTGATGCCTTTGCCGTGGGTACCGATGTAGCAGATGTGACCCCTATGCAAATGTTTGAAAAAAAACTGGAACTACAGACCAATTTGGAAAACACGGCGGATTTAAAAAATGCCTTTCGCGAAATTTTAGAGGAATTGAAACTATAGTCCATGAAAATTCTAAAAATTAGATTTGAAAATATCCACTCCTTAAAAGGGGAGCACCAAGTAGATTTTGGTGAAGGTATCTTGGCCGAAGCCGGACTATTTGCTATCACCGGACCTACCGGCTCTGGTAAGTCAACTTTATTGGATGTTATTACCCTAGCCCTTTACAATAGGATTGCAAGGGTAGACAAGGCCGTCAGCAACACTATTTTGGAGGATGATGGCGGTATTATGACCCGGAACATGAAGAGTTGTTATGCAGAGGTAGAATATCGTGTTAATGGTAAGGTTTATCGCAGCCACTGGTCTATAGAGCGCAATAGAAATAATAATTTAAACGCCCGTAAACAGGAATTGGTAGAAGTGGCTACCCAACAGATCCTAGAAACCGGAACCAAGACACCGGACAAAAACAGGGAGCTCATTGGCCTAAGCTATGAACAATTTGTAAAAGCCATGGTACTGTCGCAGGGTGAATTCAGTAAATTATTACAAGCACCTCGCAATGAACGCAATAAGTTGTTGGAAGACATTACAGGGGCCCGCTCCTATCGTGAAATAGGAAAGGCGGTATATTTCCGTTACAAACAGGTAGAAAAGGAAATAGCCCTCAAAGAGGCAGGCATGGAAACTATTGAACTGCTAACCTCTGAGCAAATAGCTGAAAAGAAAACTGAGCTTAAATCATTGAACCAGGCAAGGCCTAAAACCGAAAAGGCCTATCAAACTGCCGCGGAAAAAATAAACATTAGAAAGGAGCTGCAGAAAAAGAAAGCGGAACAAAAAGAACTACAGGCCCAACAACTTCAGCTAAAAAAAGATTGGAATATCTTTATCCCCTTTAAATCCGAGCTAGAACTACACGATAAACTGGCAAAACACGCTGCTACCTTAGTAGAATACGACACTGTTTGCCTTCAAATAAACCAACTTAAAGAAGAAAGTGGGAAACTTGACAAATCTAAATCAGAAGCCGCCTTACAACTTAAATCCTATTTGGATGCCGTTACATCACTACTTAAGGAAAAGGTAGATGTTACTTCCGCCAATGGGAAATTGGAAGCCTTCCGAAATAAAATTGTCCAACTTCAATCGGAAGAAAAAAAGAAACAGAGTGAAGCCTCTCAATATCAAACTACCCTCAATACCTTCGTAAGAAATGTAAATCAGTTGGGGTATCAGCTGCCATTAGCAGATAATCCAGCAGTATTTAAGCCCCAATTGGAATCTTTTGGCAAAACCGTTCAGGAAACCATAGCAGCTTCCGGTGCAAATTCACTACAACAATTAAATACGGAATTGGAGAATTACCGTGGTTTAAATGAAAAAGCAGGAGAATTGCTGGCCAGTAAAGAGCTATTTACCAAGGTACAAAAGACCCTTGAAACCCAAACCAATAAACTAAAGGCGGCCAAAGAACAATTGGAAAAAGATAACGCCACCATAGCATCTCTGGAAAAAGAAGTAGCAGAAGGAACAAAGGAGTTGGAAGGACTGGAACACACCTTGGTGCAACAGCGAAAGCATCAAAACTTGGCGGAATATCGTTTGCAGTTAGACCCGGAGCAACCTTGTCCGCTCTGTGGTTCCTTACATCACCCCTATGCTACGGAAGAACCTTTTTTTGACAGCAAGGAAGAACTACTGAAAGAAAAAAAGAAATCGCTCCAAACCAAGTCGGACTACCTTACCTCCCTAAGGGCTAAAAACAAATTCCAGATAAAGGAAATAACCGACCTTAACACCGCTCTTAAAACCCTTACAGAGGAGAAAGATGAGCAATTGGAATCACTTGGCAAACTAGCCAACCAATTACAATGGAATTACAAGGATGATTTGGAAACGCTAACAGCAAGTCGACTTCATCTAAACAGTCGGATTCAAAAAATGGAAAGGTCGAAACAAGCATTTCAGGCAGCTACCATTTTAAAGGATATGGAAACAGGCTTACAGCAGTGGGATTTAGCCTTAACAACCTATAATTCCATTAAAAAAGAACGTACTGCGCTTTATGACGGACCGGACATCAACGGAAGGGTCAATGTTCTATCTTCTTCCATAACACGGTCCCTTACCAGCCTTTCATCCCTTGAGGAGCAATTAAAAGAGCTCGCAAAAAAACTGGAAGCACACTTGGGCAATAAGGCAAAAAAAGAGGAAGCCCTAAATAGTATTGTTTTAAAAGAACAATTGGAAAGTATCAAAGCGCTGCGTTCTGCCATAATTTCAGAAGAACGGGCCAGTAAAATTAGAAAGCGCGAAAATGAACTAAAAGAGCTTAAAACACGACTGTCTGAAAAAGAAAACTCCTTAAAAAGAGTAGTATCGGAATTAACTCCAAAGGACAGCCAAGAACTTTCCTTGGAAGCTTTAACAACCCTATTTAACGAGGCCAAATCCAATTGGGATGCGCTTTCCGTACAAATTGGAAAAATCACCCAAAGTCTGGAGGATGATGAAAAGGCCAAGCTACGCCAGCAGAAAGTACAGGAACAAATTAACCTCTTAAAGAAAGACCTGTCGCTTTGGAAAACCATGAACGTTTTAATTGGTGATGCCACGGGCAACAAATTCTCCAACTTTGTGCAAGACCTTACCTTGGAACAGCTTATTGGGCATGCCAACAGGCGTTTATCGGAATTCAGCGATCGCTATCTATTGGATATCCCTACGGCCAATGAGGCCGAAAAAAGTGATACGCTCAAGATCTATGATAACTATATGGGCAACGTCCGCCGATCTGTACGCACCCTGTCGGGCGGGGAAACCTTTTTGGTAAGCTTGGCCATGGCCTTTGCGTTATCGGATATTGCCGCCAAAAATGTAAGGATAGAATCACTGTTTATAGATGAAGGTTTTGGCACCTTGGACCCAGAAACCCTTGACCAGGCCATTACCATTCTGGAGAAAATGCAAAACGAAGGGGACAAATCGGTGGGTGTCATATCGCATGTAAGTGCCTTAAAAGAACGTATTACAACGCAGATTAAGTTGGAGAAAGGCAGTTTGGGGTATTCAACCTTAAAGGTAGTACAGTGATTATAAAGCTTTACCGGTTGAAGGATACTACCATTTTTCGTCTTTGGGACATGTTGACGAAGATTTCACCTGTATTGCCGTCAAAGGCGGGATTGCGCCAGTTTGGGCAGGTGTTTAGAGAATATCCTCTAAATTTTGGCTCCCTACAATTGCCATTATTTCAACCATCTCATCGGTTATCCTAAAATAAATACTATCAGAACCACAGACACAGCGTCTATATCCTTTTTTGATATAATCAACCGATTCAAATGAAAATGGTTGTAAGGCTATCATGTCAAAATATCCAAAAAACGATTCAAAGTATTTGTCGGCCTGGGACATTCCAAATTTTTTGATACCGTAATGATGAATTCGAATTAAATCGTCCTTGGCTTCATTGCTTAGCTTATAATTAGCCATTAAACTTAGACTTTGATAGCTTTAAAATTTGTTCTTTACCCTCTTCGGTAAAACCGCTATTTTCAGCAGTTTCCAATTTAGCCCTGATCCAGTCAACTTGAATTTGCTGATTTCTCGCCTGTCTAATCAAATCATTGACAAGTTCACTTTTGCTTGCGTATTCTTTATTGTCTACCTGCTCCTTTAACCACTCATCATTAGGCTCTGTAAACGAGATACTTTGTCGTGCCATCTTTATCTATGTTTGATGTAAATTTACACCAAAAACGAATCAATAGCAAATTTCTCATATGGATCCATGGACTGTTGCCTCCCCAGCTGGCGCGAGTCTACCAATCGGCAGATAGGCGTCACGCCTGCCTGACGGCGAGGCAGGCTCGTGCCCTTGACATCTGTCAGGATAAACAAAAGTACTATTTTCGAATCCCTACCCCAACCAACCCTCTCGATCTAGCGACCGGTACTGGATGGCTTCGCCAATATGGCTACCGCCAACATTAGTAGCGTTTTCAAGATCGGCTATGGTCCTAGCAACTTTTAAAATCCTATCATAGGCCCGCGCCGATAGGTTTAGGCGATCCATGGCGTTTTTAAGCAGTTCTTTGGAGGCCTCGTCCATCCTACAATAGTTTCTGATCTGCTTGGTATTCATTTGGGCATTATAATGCACATTTTCCAACTCCGCAAAACGCTGGGTCTGTATTTCCCGGGCGGCCGTGACCCGTTTCCTGATCTCCACGCTACTCTCCCCCTTCCTGTCCTCGGACAGCTTTTCAAAGGGTACCGGGGTCACTTCTATATGGATATCGATACGATCTAGCAAAGGCCCGGAAATCTTACTTAAATACCGCTGCATCTCAGCCGGTGAGGAGGTCACCGGAGCATCGGGGTCGTTAAAATAACCTCCTGGACTGGGATTCATACTGGCCACCAACATAAAACTGCTGGGATAGGTCACGGTAAATCGCGCTCTGGATATGGTTACTTCCCTATCTTCCAAGGGTTGTCTCATCACTTCCAATACTCCTCTTTTAAACTCGGGCAGTTCATCCAGGAACAAGACTCCGTTATGGGACAGCGATATTTCTCCTGGCTGTGGGTAGGCGCCACCTCCCACGAGGGCGACGTCCGATATGGTATGGTGGGGACTGCGAAACGGTCTTTGGTTCATAAGCCCCATATTTTTGATCTTGCCCACCACAGAATGGATTTTAGTAGTCTCCAAGGCTTCATGAAGTGTCATAGGCGGTAAAATAGAAGGAAGGCGCTTGGCCAACATGGTCTTTCCTGCGCCGGGAGGGCCTATCAAAATAATGTTATGTCCGCCTGCAGCGGCTATTTCCATACAGCGTTTTATGCTCTCCTGACCTTTTACATCCGAAAAATCGAACTCCGGAAAATCCAGGCTTTTATAGAATTCCTTTCGGGTATCTATAATGGTCTGATTCAAAGGAATACCCTTATCAAAGAAATCGATGACCTCTTTAATATTTCCTATGCCATATACCTCCAAATCGTCTACGATTGCCGCCTCTTTGGCATTTTCCAAGGGCAGTATAAAACCTTTAAACCCTTCTTCCTGAGCTTTGATAGCTATGGGCAATGCTCCCTTTATAGGATTTACACTGCCGTCTAGGGAGAGTTCTCCCATAATAATATACTTTTCTATGGCGTCGGATTTAATTTGGCTGGAGGCCGCCAAAATTCCCAGGGCCAAGGTAAGATCATAGGCAGAACCCTCCTTGCGTAGGTCGGCCGGAGCCATATTAATGGTAATTTTTTTACCTGGAATTTTATAGCCATTGTTTTGAAGGGCTGCCGCAATACGGTAATTGCTCTCCTTAATGGCGTTGTCTGGCAAACCTACCAAATGATAACCTATACCTTTATTGATATTTACCTCCACAATAATGGTGGTAGCTTCCACTCCAAAAACGGCACTCCCATATACTTTTGTAAGCATTTACTTGTTATTTGTCTTAAATGTAAACAAATAAAATAAATATTTAGCACCGCTAACATGCTAATTTATGGGTAATTAGAGTCAAAACACTGCACTTTATCCAAGAAGGTGTGTCTATGAACCAACAATGACGGAAACACCTCACTAAAAAATGATCCGATTTCAGGGCTATTGGATATGTTTCTAGGCTTAGCTGTGTTCTTTTATCCGTATCACTTGGCAGATTCCAGGAGCAGTAGCGACTTCTGAGTACGAAGAATTTCCTCTTTGTTCATCAACATCTTTCTAAATTCCCCATTGTTGTACATTTCCGCCTGATCCCTGTAATGCTTACTAAAAGGATTGCCAGATTGGCCAGTGGGGAGTATACTACTGCTGCTATCTATATGGGAAAAGTTGATTACCCTTCTTGTTGAGGGACCTGAGGAAACTCGGTTAAATCCGGAATCATCATAGGGAAAATACATATTATTGATTACCTCCCGGGTTCCCGAAATGGGAAAGGGGCCTACATTGAAAAGGGAGCGTAAGGCTTTCATTTGCCCAAAAGGATGTGGGTGTTCCAAGGTATGTACTTTGCTCCAAGTCCATTTGTTGTAATCTACTCCAAAGTTATCTTCCAAGGATTTGTAAGCCATCTGAAAGGATAGGTTCACCCTTTCTTCCTTTGATTCTACACTGTCCTTGGTATTTACATTATCCCACCAGGGCGAATGCTCTTTTGCCGCCATTGGGCCAATAATCCGTTTATGAAAGTGGGTATCCAACATCTGCTCAAACAAATCGGATCCCAACTCGTCCTCAAATGTATTTTTTAGCAAGAAATAGATCCATCTGTGATATATGGTTGGTTCTATCTGGTTGAGTTGATTATCCCCATCCCAGCTGTTCAGTTTATCCATTACTGCAATTTGGCCCGAAGACATCTGAGCAACATCGATCCATTTTGCCAATTGGGTCACTACCTTGGCATTTACTTTTGAGGTTACATCCAAAAGCATTTGTTCTACCTCTTTTTGACTCCAATCGTCTTTTGGATCTAAAAGTGATTTAATTCGTTTGGCCCTATTGTCCGGTAAATAATAACCAGGATATATACTGCCATTAATGGAATCTGGTTGAGTATTGGCCGAATATACATAGTGGTCCGGAGGATTAACAGACCTTGGGTTTTCGGAAAAGTCCAAATAACGAATAGGTTCATCCTTCCCTTTGCTACCATCCAATATAAATTTGGTATGGGTACTATCTGGCATTTGATACAATTTTGCGGTAGCAAACCAGGCAATATTGCCCGTGGCATCCCCGTACATAACGTTAAGCCCGGGCGCATGGATATCTGCCAGAGAAGCCTGAAAATCCAGAAGATTTTGGGCGTGACACATGTTATACAGCGCATGTAACAACCTATTCCGTGTCTTGGTATAAATCCAAGACATGGCTATAGGCCTAGATTGGGGCAGCTGATCTGCAATACCGTTCATTAAAGGGCCGTGTTTGGATTTCTTAAAACCAAAAGCTACCTCTTCCCCACCTTTTACCTGGATGGTCCTATTTACGGTTTCATACTTTTCCCAACCTAAAGGAGTCTTGTAGGAGCTGGGATCCCCTGGGTCTTCCTCCTCGTAATAGAAGTCCACATCATCATTCTGGAACATGGTTAGTCCGTAGGCCAATTTCCTGTCATGCCCAAATATGGGAAAGGGAACACCAGCCAAATGGTAACCGTATTTTTTGTACGATGGCGTACTGATATGGGCCTCATACCAAACCGATGGCTGTGCAAAGCCGATATGAGGATCATTGGCAAAAATAACCTTACCGCCCTTGGTCTTTTGAGGGCCTATAACCCAACTGTTGCTCCCTTCCAGTTGTGGTGCCGGGACCTTCTTTAATACTTCAGAGATTAAACTGGACAATTGGTTCCCTATGGTATCCTGCGGTAGTGGCCTATAAGATTTAATAGTGCCAGCCCCAGAATTGGCCTCTATTTGTAAATCCTTTATGTATTCCATGCCTAATTTACCCTTAATATTGGTGAGCAATGGATCCGTTTTATGGGCCATAGCAAAATCAAAGGCCATATACCCCAGTATATTGTATATATCCTTGAGTAAAAACTCGGTTTTTTTCAGGCCGGTTAAATAGAATTCTATTGGTGTAGGGCCGTCTAGTATAAATTGGTTGATCCCGTCCAAATAGGCCTGGGAAAGTTTCACCGCAGGAGTATTTTTGTCCAAGGAATCAACCGTTGCTACCGAAGCATCATCTATTCCCAGGGCCAAAAAAAACTTATCGGTTTTCACCATTTCTTTCCCAAACACTTCTGATAGCTGCCCCTTACCTATTCTGCGCATCAACTCCATTTGCCATAATCTGTCCTGGGCGTGTACATAGCCCAGACTTCTAAAGGCATCTTCTTCCGTTTCGGCGTAAATATGTGGCACCCCATAGGTATCAAAATACACTTCTACTTTTTCCTCCAATCCTAGTAATTCCCGCTTTCCATCATAGTTGGGACTAAGGGAATAGATAAAAAGCCCTATACAAATAAAGAGGACAGCTACAATTCCCAATACTACCCAGAAAACCTTCTTAAAATTTATCACACTTATAGGTTTACCATAATTTATTTAGCAGCAATAACAAGGGTGGTTATAGTCCAAATAAAAATGAATCACTTGACTAAAGGTATAGTAATTAAAGAAATAAAAAAAGTACCCATGTGGGTACTTTGATGTTTTAGCAAAGTGGTTTATAAGGTATACGCTCAGTCCTTCAATACGGTAAATTCTATTGATGAAGTGTTGTAAACGCGGTGTGTTTGTTTTTTAAAGTCCTCTTCTTTGGCTTTAAATATATTCTCTACATAGGTTTGGGGATTAATATCTATATACGGGAACATGGTACTTTGTACCTGTACCTGCAGTTTATGTCCCTTTTTAAAGGTATGGAAGACATCCTGTAGCTTTATATTGACCTTGGTTTCCTTATTGGGCACAAAGGGTTCTGGTTGGGAAAAGTCATTTCTAAACCTTCCTCTAAGCACTTCGCTACGGACCATTTGATGATAGTTCCCCATTTTTAAATAGGCCTGGGTTTCCTCGTAGTCCTTATGGTCTGGCGGGTATACATCTATCACCTTAACAACCCAATCGGCATCCGTACCGGTTGTTGCTACGGTTAATTTTGCCATAATATCCCCTGCCAAGCTCAGTGGCTCCTTCAAAGGTTCGGTTTCAAAAACCAACACATCTGGCCTTCTGGCAGCAAAGCGTTGGTCATCTGTCATATATTTTCTGGGGGTAAAGACCATTTTAATGTCTTCTGAATAAGGAACCGGCTTTTTGGGGTCGCTGATAAATTCCTGAAAAGAATATTCCCTAGTGGCCATTTTCCCCAAACGCTGACCACGCTGCAGGGAATAGGTTTCCTTAACCGTGTTCTTTGGTGGCCAGGAATCAAAGGTTGCCCACTCCTTTTTGCCGGTATCAAAAACATATGCTTCGGGCAACCCACTGCTTTCCCCCTCCCCTTTTAAAAAGTGGTTAAAAAATCTGGTCTCTATATTTTCCTGATAAAACTTGGAGATATCGTCGCCAAAATAAACATTGCCTATGGCCTGCCGTTTGCTGTCTTTGGACCAATCTCCATGGCTCCATGGCCCCATCACCAGTGTATTATAATTATTGCTGTTTTCTTCAATGTGCGAATAGGTATTTAACGGACCATAGAGGTCTTCGGCATCAAACCACCCCCCTACTGTCATTACTGCGGGCTTAATGTCTTCCAAATGTTGTATAATGCCCCTTTTCTGCCAAAATTCATCATAATTGGGATGATCCTTGAGTTGTTGCCAAAAAACATTGTCTGCCCCATAATACTGGTCTAAATTGGATAGCGGACCTGCATCCAAAAAGAATTGGTACTGGTCTTTGGTTCCCAATTCCGGAAAACTATACCATGCTTCCTTTGTGGGTTGGTCTTTCATATATCCAAAAACGGCGGTGGCCCTCCAATAACTCAATAAATAGGCTCCGTTATGGTGAAAATCATCAAAAAAGAAGTCGCCTATCGGGGCTTGTGGAGAAACGGCTTTCAAAGCAGGATGGGCGTCCAATAATGAATAGGTAGAATAAAAACCTGGATAGGAAATACCCCAGACCCCCACCTTTCCATTATGGTTTTTAACATTGTTTATCAACCATTCTATAGTATCATAGGTATCAGAAGCCTCATCTATCTCTCCTTCTTGTTTATTGGGTATATAAGGCCTCATATTGTCATATACGCCTTCACTGTTCCACCTACCGCGTACATCTTGGTATACCACTATATTGCCCTCCTTCATCATCCTCTTATTGGGGGAAATCTTAGCTTTGTATTCATTGCTGCCATAGGGCCTACAACTATAGGGGGTTCTAGACATAAGAATGGGATACTCTTTGGAAGTATCCTTTGGCGAATATATGGTAGTGTGCAATGCTATACCATCCCTCATGGGTATGCTCACCTCCATCTTGTTATAATGGTCCTTGGGATTGTAGGTTTCCACCTCGGACGTATTGGTCCTATTGGATGGCAGGTTCATACCTATACGCCCGCAGGAAGTAATAATTAGAGCGATAGCAAAAATTAAGATTCTGTTCATGTAGCTGTTGTTTTTTGTTTCTTACATATGGGGAACATAAATTGGGTAGGGTTATTTCTCCACCACTATTCCCTGCAACTACCAAATGTAGGTAGCGCCCAGATGATTATTTAAGTTGCCCCAATTGTTTAAAATTACTGACTCCTTTTTGCAACCATTCCTTATAGGTGTCCCTGTCCGTATACTGCACTGCTGTGTTCAACACTTCCAACTCTGGCGATAAGAGCACATAATAAGGCTGGGAAGCCGCATTAAAGTTCAAAGTTTGGAAGGTACCCCATTTTTCGCCCACAGTCTTTATTTCCTTCACTCGGCCAGACTCATACTTAAAACTAAACTGCTGGGCTTCGGGAAGCTCCTTTCTATCATCTATATACAGTGAAATAAGTACATATTCATCCTTTAGAATTGGATATATATCCGGTTCGCTCCAAACGGTTTCTTCCATTTTTCGACAATTGACACAGGCCCAACCCGTAAAGTCCAACAATATAGGTTTATTAACTTCCTTGGCATATGCCAAGCCTTTGTCAAAATCCTTAAAACAGTCTATGCCCAACGGGCAATCGCTTTCGGTTTCCACCAGGCTGTAAAAATCAGGTGGGGGAAAACCGCTCAATAATTTTAAATTGGTAACATTGGACAACCCAAGGATTAGGTAAATGGCAAAGCCTGCACTGGCCAAACCTACTATTTTCCTACCCTTGGATAGCGGTTTTTTAGGTCCGTCATGTGGGAATCTAAATATTCCGAACAAATATAGGGTCAGCAGAACAAATAGCAGTATCCACACCCCTAAGAACAGCTCCCGCTTAAACAAACCCCAATTGCCAACCAAGTCCGCATTGGACAAAAATTTAAAGGCCAAAACCAATTCCAAAAAACCAAGGGTTACCTTAACCGTGGTCATCCATCCACCGCTTTTGGGAAGCGAATTCAACCAGGCCGGGAACAGTGCAAACAATCCAAAAGGCAAGGCTAGGGCCACACCAAAACCGATCATACCGGCCGACAAGTTAGTGGCTACATCCCCGTCAGATAATGCAGTACTGCCCAACAATCCCCCTAAAATAGGCCCCGTACAGGAAAAGGACACAATGGCCAAGGTAACGGCCATAAAAAAGATACCAAAAGCCCCACCTACCTTGGAGGATGCAGAGTCCATCTTATTGGCCCATGAACTTGGCAAAGTGAGCTCGTAATATCCAAAAAAGGAAAAGGCAAAGAATATAAATATGATAAAGAAAAAAAGGTTTAACCACACATTGGTGGCTATCGTATTCAATATTTGGGAATCTACGGAATCGAATAAATGAAAAGGAAGACTTAACAAGAAATAGATCACCACTATAAAAAATCCGTACAAGAGGGCATTTGCTATTCCCTTGGACTTATTTCCTCCTTGTTTAGTGAAAAATGATACGGTCAATGGTATCATCGGAAACACACAGGGGGTCAGTAAGGCTATTAGGCCGCCCAAAAACCCTAATACAAAAATGGTCCACAAGCCAGATTTTTCCTCCATCACACCCTCCCTTGCCTGAGCTAGCTGGTCTTTGTTCTTTAAATTGAGTACCATATCGGCACTCATTTGTGCACTTCGCTCATCTACAGTCTCCTCTATCACAACAGCCTTTTCCCCAGTAAGGGATATATGGAATACTTCGTCCTTTGGAATACACACCTCTTTACAGATCTGATAAAACAACCCAATGGATACCTGGGTAACTTCCGGATTTAAAAGTTTTATCTTTTGGGTAAATACCGCCCTATCTTTAAAAAAGGTTTCATTTACCTCAAAGATTTCCGAATATTCGGTAAGCGTGGCACTTTCAGAGGTAGTCCCAACCAATTCATAATCCTCACCCGCCTTTTCAAAGGTAAATTCACTGGGCAAGGAGCCGTTTTCATCGGTGAATTGGGAATAGATATGCCAGCCTTCATGAATATCGGCCTTAATCTTGAGGGTGTATTCTGCATCAGAATCTTTTTGTACCTCATAGGTCCACACTGCAGGGTTATCATCGGACTGGGAATACCCCGTCACAAAACTGAATACCAATAACAATACTCCAAATATATTTTTCATTGCAGCAAACTAATCTTTATAATATTTTTTGTTTTGGGGGTGATCTTAAATCGATCATCCGCCCTTTTTCCTATAATCCAAACAATATCGTTGGCAGAGCAGAGCAGCCATTGGTTTTCTTTTGAAAAAATATCCATTTTTTGATCCTTAAAAAATTTAGATACCTTTTTCCTACCCTTCATACCAAGTGGATAAAAATAGTCGCCTTTTTTACATTTCCTGACGATTAGGGGGTATTTTAACGTTTCTTTATCCACATATAATATATTTTGGGAAGTTTCCCCCAAAGCATCTACCTCCATTAATTCCAATTTAATTGGGTGTCCCAAATTATTTTGTCCTTCATGGATACTGTATTCCACCACATCTTTTTTCTCCTTGGGCTTGAGCATTAAAAACTCCCTGTTCTTTAGCAACCTATGGGTAGCAGAATGCACTTCCTTTCCACTAATCGTGGTAAGTAGACCATATATGTCCTCCCATTGGGTAAAGCCATAATCCTTAAAGAAATAATACAAATAAGCCTTGGTAGGGCTGAGGGCCAATAAAGTAGCCACCCCTACCTTTTCCACTCCATCCTCTTTTATGAAAATATTATCCCTTATTTGGTTGATATGGTATAGTGATAGTTGCTGGGTTTGACCAAGATACTCTTGTGTTTTTAGAAAATTATCCAAAAAATTAGGGTGTAACTCCATTAATTTTGGAACAATATTATGACGGATATTATTCCTGAGGTATTTTGTGTTTTCATTACTGGCATCCTCTCTCCAATCCAAACCGTTCTCTTGGGCATAGCTGAGGATATCGGCCCTGGAAAATTGCAATAGGGGTCTGGACAAGTTGTGGGTATGGGAAGGTATACCGCTAAGCCCCTCTATTCCCGTACCCCTGGACAAATTAATAAGGAAAGTCTCCAAACTGTCATTGGCGTGGTGTGCCGTTACCAATGTTTTTATGTCATTATCCTTCATTATTTTGGAGAACCAAGTGTAACGCAGTTCCCTAGCGGCCAGCTGTACATTGGTCTTGTGCCGGGCAATATATCCAATGGTGTCAAAATGGGTTACATAGAAATCCCTATCCAAGTGTTTGGCCAGTCCCCGGACCAACTCTTCGTCCTTGTCACTTTCCTCTCCCCTTAAATTAAAATTACAATGGGCTATGGAAAAGTCCATTTTACAACTAGCACATAAATGGGCCAAGACCACACTGTCTACCCCTCCGCTACAGGCCAATATAAATTTACCTTCCTGTAGATGGGGGAAAAACTTTTCTATGTGTGTTTTAAATTGGTTTAGCACGGCGCTAAATTACGGAAGAAAAATGATAGCAGCTAAACGGCAACGCTTTCCATTTGCATATTTATCCAAACACCAATCATGTTCAAGGTATCATTACAACCTACATCCTTATGCAACTCGTGATAGCCACCTTCTATCAACCGCAACTCCGCCCTTTTGGAGTTTTTATAAAAACGTTCTGTTCCCCTATAATCTATGACATTATCCCCGGTCCCGTGTATCAGCAGTACATGGGTCCTAAGTTTATGGGCATTGTCAATGGCCCAATCCCCAGCCTCTTGGATAGGAAAAGTAAACATGGGACTCACCTTATCATGCACCAAAGGATCTTGTTTATACTTGATCACTTCTGTCGCTATACGGGAAAGATCCTCTGGGTCCAGACCGGAGGACATGGTAAAACTGGGCCAAAACCTCAACAAGGCCCTACCAATTATCATTTTCCATTTTGGGGGCTCAAAGGCTAGCCTTAGGTATGGACTTGTAGCTATAATCCCTGCTAGATCGGACCTAAACCTCAAAGCGTAATTCAGCACCAAATTACCACCCAGACTGTGCCCATAGAGAAATACGGGATTATTGGGAAAATGCATCCTGGCCTTCGCTATTATATTGTCCAGCAATTGTAATAAAGCATCGTAATCAGGGCAATGACCTCTTTTACCCCCAGATTTTCCATGCCCAAAATTGTCATAGGAAAAGACCACCAAATTGCAATCTAATAAACGGGGAACAACATCTGATAGGTAGCGCTCGGAATGCTCTCCCAAACCGTGCACCAGTACAGCAATACCTGCTACCTCCTTTGGTTGAACGTGCCAACCATAAATTGGAATGTTTTTATATTGAAATTTGTGCTCTATCAGTTCCATAATTCTTTAAAAACATCAATTCCCACTATTTTTGATCGGGTGTAAAATATAAGATAATGTGAAATTAGGTTATAAACAACAATAGGGCGTTAATTTTCCAATACCTGCCTCATGGCCTTGGCCTTTAGCAAACATTCTTCATATTCCTTTTCCGGAGACGCCTTGGCAGTGATGGCACTCCCTACCGAAAAAGAAACGTACTGGGAAGATTGGTTATAGAGGATACTGCGAATAACAACGTTGAAATCAAAATCACCGTCAGGGGTAAAATAGCCAACGGTACCCGAATAAAGTCCCCTTTTTGAGGCTTCCAACTCTTCTATTATACGCATAGCGGAAAGTTTTGGCGCCCCTGTCATGCTTCCCATAGGAAAGGTTTCCTTGAGAATCTCTACCGGGTTTTTGTCATGGGATACCTGGGCCACCACCGTAGAGATCATTTGGTGCACCTGATCAAAAGAATACACCTTACAAAGCTCCTCTACCTTAACACTGCCCTTTTCCGCACTCTTGGACATGTCATTTCTTACCAGATCTACGATCATAATATTCTCTGCCCGTTCCTTTTGGTCCTTTTCCAAATTTTGTAGTAACCTAAGGTCTTCCTGTTTATCCTTGGATCTCTTGGCTGTACCCTTTATAGGCTGTGATATTATTTTGTTTCCACTTTTTTTGATATAACGCTCGGGCGAAGCGGACATAAGGTACTTATCATTTACCTTCATATAGGCCGAAAAAGGGGCCCTGGATATGGAATTAAGCTTCTTGAAGGTCTTTAAAGCATCTATTTTAGTGTTTTCAGCATAGAATTCCTGACAAAAATTTGCTTCGTAGATATCGCCCCTATGGATATGCTGTAACATTTTGCTTACACGCTTAAAATAGTCATCCTTAAAAATTCTAAGTTTTATTTTAATGCCCTCAGTATGTTCCTCATCAGACAACCTTGAGAACATAGTGCTGCCAATGGCCTCAAAATCAGATTCAATTTCGTCATCTACCATATTCAGGTATTGAAAAGTGACCCTATTCCCATTGATACTGATAATCTTCTTGGGCTGAAAAAAATAAAGATCCGGAAACCTTAACCCATCATAGTTGGAGGAGGAAAGTTGCTCTATATCATTTTTTAAATCATAGGACATATAACCAAATAACCAATCCTTGGTATTATTTTGATAAGTCTTTAAATCCTCAAAGGCATTCTCGGTATCCGTAACTATTGAAGTTAGGGCATCTACCGCCAATATTCCATTGAAAGCTGTATACTTGCCCTGGTGCCCATTACTATCCAACCAAACTGTCTCATAAAATTGTTGGGACCAATTTAATAGGGCTGTTTTAAAATCAGGAATATTTTGGACCGTAAAAGAGACCTTTTTTCGCAAGGATAACTATATTTTAGATAAGAAAGATTTTAGGGCCTTTTTATGCGCTTCGGAATGCTCGGCATCCGTAATGCCCTTCTGTTCGTCAAAGGTATGGTTAAATGAAGGCAGGGAGAAGGTAGCGACCGTCTCTCCGCCAAATCGTGGTATCACTGCTTTCACCACTTCCAAGGAGCCCATAGCCCCCCTTCTTCCTCCGGAGGTGGACATCAACAATATCTTTTTGTCTGCCAAGAAATTCCTGTCTACACGCGACAACCAATCCAATACATTCTTAAAATAGGCCGAGGGGTTGCTATTGTGTTCATTCACCGAAATAATCAATGCATCGCTTTGCACAATCTTATCCTTTAATTTCACCAAAAGCGGACCGTATCCTTCCTGCTTTTCCAAATCCTCGCTAAATACCGGAAAACTATAGTCTGTCATATCCAACAACTCCACCTCATGTTCAGAGATAAGTGTAGCAGTGTACTTTACTAATTTATAGTTAATTGAGGTACTGGAATTACTTCCAGCAAAGGCTAATAACTTCAATGCATTTCTATTTATCGATTCCATCTACGAAAATACCTTAAAATAGATTGAATTGCGAGTATTTTGCATAATTTTGCAACTCACAAGATCCAAAGAAGCTGTTTATCAAGTATATAGGTCTACATAAAAATAAAATGAACAACAACCTTCGACTTTATTTTATTGACGCCATTAGGGCATGGGCCATTCTAATGATGCTCCAAGGGCATTTTATAGACGGCCTGCTAGACAACTCCTTTAGGGACAATTCCAACACCTTCTATTCCATTTGGAAATATTTCAGAGGGGTTACTGCACCAGTTTTCTTCACGGTATCCGGTTTTATTTTTACCTACCTGCTTATTAAGGGCGACCAAGTGGGACTGAACAATCCGAGGGTAAAAAAAGGGCTTAAAAGGGGACTGCAGCTTTTAGCAATTGGATACCTGCTGCGCACCAACTTTTTTGGTCTCCTTAATGGACAGCTATACGATTCCTTTTACCTTGTGGATGTACTGCACTGTATTGGGCTTTCTATTTTGGGCATAATAGGCATTTATTTGATTACCATAAAAAGAAACAAGCTGCTGTTCCCTGGCATTTTATTGGTCAGTACATTGGTCCTTTTTGTAATGGAACCCCAATACAAACAATATACACATTATTACCTGCCCGAGCTTTTGGCAAATTACCTTACAAAGACAAATGGATCTGTTTTCACCATTATTCCCTGGTTTGGATATGCCAGTATTGGTGCCTTTTTGTCGGTTTTGTTTAGTAGATTCAAAAATAGCACCTACCTCTACCCTATTGCGATTGGCAGCCTAAGCATTCTGGGATTTGCGCTTTTGACCTATTCTTCTACCTTTTTTTTAAAGCTCTATGAGGTTAGCGGTATGCTGATATTCTCTAAAATTTATTTTAACAATTACCTATTTATTCGCTTAGGTGATGTCTTCTTGGTTTTTGCCTTATTTATGTTATTTAGGCGTTTTATGAACAACAGGACCATCCTGAGAATTGGGCGGAGCACCTTGTCTATCTATGTAATACACTATATTATTTTATACGGAAGCTTTACAGGCTTGGGGCTTTATTACTTCCTCAACCACAGCCTTTCACCAACTATGGCCATTGCAGGAGCTTTTGTATTTATACTGATCACCACTGTACTGGCTTTAAGATATGAGGAAAACAAGGCCCTTTTAAATCAGCAACTGTACAAGGCCTTAAAAGTAGGTCAAATGAAAGTTGAAATTTGGCTAAACCAGGAAGGGCAGCCCATACTAAAATCGTTAATCCTCAAAACCAAGTTTGGCCTGATGCGCTTATTTAGAATGGTAAAGAATTAGTATCCCCTGTTTTTATCTTTGGGAATTCTATTATTTTCGTTCAAAATTATAAAATATGGGTACTACCAATAAAAAATTCACTCCCATTGCAGTGGAGTTGGAAAAAGATAAAAAATATTCATGGTGCAGCTGTAGTCACAGTAGTAATCAACCGCTATGTGATGGCAGTCATAGGGCCAAAAAGGCTTCCCCACCCATCACCTTTGTTGCGGAGGAGAGTAGAAAGGCATATTTGTGCACCTGCAAATTAACAAAGAATCCGCCCTTTTGCGATGGCAGCCACAAAATGTAAAGGCAGTTTATTTTGTTAGAATTAAGTCATAAGAAATTACCGTCACAAAAAAAAGCCCCGTTAGGCAAATCCTAACGGGGCTTTGGTTTTTTTAAACCCAGTTTTATCTAAACATGCAGGGCCCTATTATCGGTGGCTGCCAGTGCTGCCTCCTTTACGGCCTCCGCAAAAGTAGGGTGGGCATGGCTCATCCTGGAAATATCCTCTGCCGAAGCCCTAAATTCCATAGCGGTTACCGCTTCGGCAATTAGATCGGCTACTCTGGCTCCAATCATATGGACGCCCAATACTTCATCAGTTTCCTTATCAGCCAATATTTTTACAAACCCGTCCAAGTCCATACTTGCTCTAGCTCTTCCCAAGGCACGCATTGGAAACTGTCCCACCTTGTATGCCACACCGGCTTCCTTTAATTCTTCCTCGGTCTTGCCCACTGCGGCCACCTCTGGCCAGGTATAGACAACTCCTGGAATTAAATTGTAATCTATATGAGGCTTTTGTCCGGCCAATATTTCAGCCACGAAGGTTCCTTCCTCCTCGGCCTTGTGTGCCAGCATAGCCCCCCTTACTACATCACCAATAGCATAAATATTAGGAATATTGGTCTGCAAGTGCTCATTAACGGCAATAGTACCGTTCTTTTCCATCTCAACCCCTGCAGCTTCAATATTTAAACCATCCGTAAAGGGGCGCCTCCCAACGGAAACCAAACAATAATCACCAGTAAAAGTAACCTCTTGCCCTTTCTTATCCTCTGCCTTTACAACTACTTCGTCTCCTTTATTCTCTACCGAGGTAACCTTGTGCGAAAGGTTAAATTTTACCTTTTGTTTTTTCATCACCTTGGTAAGCTCTTTGGAAAGGGCTTTATCCATCCCAGGAACAATTCGGTCCATGAATTCTACAACCGTCACTTCGGCCCCCAGGCGCTTATACACCTGTCCAAGTTCCAATCCAATTACTCCACCTCCAATAACAATAAGGTGTTTGGGAACTTCTTTTAGTTCCAAGGCCTCTGTAGAGGTTATAATACGTTTCTTGTCCAATTTAATAAATGGCAAGGTAGATGGTTTGGAGCCCGTAGCAATAATTATGTTTTTGGCCTCTATAGTCTCGGTCTTGCCATCGTTCTTCTTAATATCTATATGTGTAGCATCCTTGAAGCTACCAATCCCTTCGTAGACCTCTATCTTGTTTTTGTCCATCAAAAACTTAACACCTGCACAGGTCTGATCTACAACAGACTGTTTTCTAGAAATCATTTTTTTTAGATTCACCTTAACATCCCCCGGTATCTCGATTCCATGGGTATCAAAATGCTTAATGGCATCCTCATAATGATGGGATGAATCCAATAAAGCCTTGGAGGGAATACAGCCCACATTAAGGCAGGTACCGCCCAAGGTTGAATATTTTTCTATTATCGCCGTTTTCATTCCTAATTGGGCGCAACGGATTGCCGCAACATATCCGCCAGGACCTGAGCCTATAATGGCTACATCATATTGGGTCATATTATATCTATATTGAAAAGATTAATTTTTAATTGTAGTCACAAAAATACGAATGTTTTGCTGTTGGGCAACATTCAGATTTTTAGGATATTGATGTTTTTTTCCAACTTTGTTAAATACTGATTTCCGTAGTACACTTTACCTCATTGATAACAAAGGAACTCTGAGTACTGCCAATATGGTTTATGGCCGTTAACTTGGTAATCATAAACTCGCGATAATCATCCATATCGCTCACACATACCTTTAGTATATAATCATAATCCCCACTGGTATGATAACATTCCACCACTTCCTTTAACTTAAGCACCTCCCGTTCAAATTGCAATACAAATTCCTTATTGTGCTGCACCAACCGCACGTGACACAGGACAACAAAAGATTTATTCACCTTCTTTTTATCTATCAAAGCCACATAATTGGTAATCACCCCTAATTTCTCTAACCTTTTAATACGTTCATACACTGCCGTAACCGAAAGATTGAGCTGAAGGGCATATTCCTTGGTTGTCTTCTTACTGTCCTTTTGTAATAGGGCCAACAATTTAGTATCTATTTCATCAAATTTCATGTGATATATTTTCTTTGGCAAGGCCAAACCTAATAGCATAACGCTAAAATAATCTATATATGTCTTTTTACATAGTTTTATTATCTATATATAATCACATATATTGATTTAAAGACTAATTATAAGTATTTTTATAGTGAAAAAAATACACTATTATGGACTTTAAGGCAGCTGATGATTTACAGGATTTACAATACTTTGGTGAATACGGAGGCGTAAACCCCTCTATTTCGGATTCCTCCACCTATACCTTTTTATCGGCAAAAACCATGTTCGATACTTTTGAGGGCAATACCGAAGGTTGTTACTTATATAGTAGGCACTCCTCTCCTTCCAATTTATATCTTGGCGAAGCCTTGGCCGCATTGGAAGGTACCGAAACCGCCAATGTCACCGCTAGCGGCATGGGCGCTATCAGTGCAGTAATTATGGAATTATGCCAGGCCGGTGACCATATTGTATGCAGTAGGACCATTTACGGGGGCACCTACGCTTTTATGAAAAACTTCTTAAAGAAATTCAATATCAGTATTTCTTTTGTAGATACCACCAATCTACATGAGGTGAAAGATGCCATTGACCCGCATACCAAAATGATCTATTGCGAGTCTGTCAGCAACCCTTTATTGGAAGTAGCAGACATCGAAGCCCTGGCCAAGATTGCAAAAAAACATAGGCTTCCGTTGGTAGTGGACAACACCTTTTCCCCTTTATCCATTTCCCCTTCCAAATTGGGAGCCGACATTGTTGTGCACAGTTTAACGAAGTTTATCAATGGAACAAGTGACTGCGTAGCCGGTGTTGTATGCGGCACTAAGGAATTCTGTCTCTCCCTAAAGGATGTAAACCAGGGAGCCGGAATGCTCTTGGGAAGCACTCTGGACAGCCTCCGGGCCTCATCTATCCTAAAAAATATGCGAACCTTGCACATCAGAATAAAAAAACACAGTGAAAACGCATTGTACTTGGCCCAAAATTTTGAAAAGAACGGATTTAGAGTGGTGTACCCCGGATTAAAATCGCATCCTGGACACGGTACAATGAAAAAACAGTACAATCAGGAATACGGTTATGGAGGGCTCATGACCCTAGATGTAGGTACCGTGGAAAAAGCCAACGCCCTTATGGAGCTAATGCAAACCAAAGGATTGGGATACTTAGCGGTGAGTTTAGGGTTCTACAAGACCCTGTTCAGTGCACCAGGAAGCTCTACCTCTTCCGAAATTCCCATGGAAGAGCAAATAAAAATGGGATTATCCAATGGTTTGATCCGTTTTTCCATTGGTTTGGACAACGATATACACCGCACATATTTAGCCATGAAAGACTGTTTAAAACAATTAAATATATCTGGCCATAGGGAAGCTAAGGTGTGATATTGTGTTTGCAGAACAAATTGCAAAATCGTAATATTACGAAGTTTCTAATAGCAAATACATGCAAAACCTCAGTACCAATCCCTCCGGACCTGAAAATGAACATATTGTAGATAACAAGGAATTAAATATCTGGGAAGCCCTTATCCCTGTATTCCTTCTGATGATGATGCTTGCCTACAATATATTCTATGCCGAGGGGGAATGGCTAGGAGAATATTCCAATCAGTTTATCTTACTAATGGCTGGTTTTATTGCAGCTGTCGTAGGGCTGTTCAACAAAACCTCCTTAAAGACAATGTGGCTGGAGGTATTAGAAAACCTAAGAAGTGTTTTGGTGCCCATTATGATTTTGTTCTTGGTAGGCGCCTTGGCCGGTACATGGCTGGTGAGTGGTATTATTCCCGCCATGGTTTATTATGGCCTACAAGTCTTGAATCCTGCCATATTCCTACCCGCTTCTGTTATTATAGCTGCCATTATCTCTGTGGCCACCGGAAGCTCATGGACAACCTCCGCTACGGTAGGTATTGCCTTAGTGGGTATTGGAAGTGCCCTTGGCATTGCCCCGGGTATGATAGCGGGCGCTGTAATTTCCGGTGCTTATTTTGGGGATAAAATGTCCCCTTTAAGTGACACCACCAACCTGGCCCCTGCTATGGCAGGAACAGATCTGTTTACACACATTAAATACATGACCTATACTACCGTCCCTACTATCCTGATCACTCTGGGGGTTTTTGCCGTGATCAGTTTTAATGTGGAAACTACTGGTAGTGCAGATGTAAGCTCACTGCTAATTACTATTAAGGAAACCTTTAATATAACCCCATATCTCTTTATAGTCCCCGCAGTTGTAATTCTCATGATCCTTTTTAAAACCAAACCCCTGATCGCTTTGGGCACAGGGGTGGGCCTGGCCGGTGTATTTGCTTTGTTTTTTCAGACCGAGGTATTAAAAACCCTTTCGGATTCCAATGTTACCGCAATTTTTAATGCCATTTTTAGCGATACAAGCATAACAACGGAAAATGAGAAACTAAACGATTTGTTCAGTGCAGGGGGCATGAAAGGAATGTTATGGACCATTTACTTAATATGCTCCGCTATGGTATTTGGTGGCATAATGGATGGCATTGGCGCTTTGGCCAGGGTTACCAAAGCATTATTGTCCGTAGCAAGCTCTGTATTTGGATTATTTGCCAGCACCGTAATAAGCTGTTTGGGACTTAACGCTATAGCCAGTGACCAATACCTGGCCATTGTAATACCGGGAAAGATGTTTAAAAAAGCCTTTCAGGATAAAGGACTTGCCCCCGAAAACCTGAGCAGAACCCTAGAAGATTCGGGAACCGTAACCTCGGTACTTATCCCTTGGAATACATGCGGTGCGTACCAATCCAGCGTTCTGGGGGTTGGCGTGGGAGAATATTTTATATACGCTATTTTTAATTGGTTAAGTCCGTTTATGACCTTATTTTTTGCCGCAGTGCACCTAAAAATCAGGCAACTTAAAACAACTGCACAAAACCTTTAATCGCTTGGTTTGACATATTGACAATATACAAGCCTATTGCTGTAGTTTTTATTGGTAATATAGATGTTATTTTATCAAATTAATAATATTGAGCAACGCTTCACGCAAGTATATGCAATAGTTATATTGGCATAAATTATTTTAATCCATATTACTTTGCACCTCCTTATTAAGCTGTAATTTTACATCAGAAATTAAACGTAAAAAATTACAAATATGACTTTAGTAGGAAAAAAATTCCCCAACCTTAGTGTCAATGCAATGAACGATTTAGGCGACACTTTCCAGGTAAATGTTTTGGAAGAAGCCCAAAAAAACAACAAAAAGGTGATTTTGTTCTGGTACCCAAAAGATTTCACTTTTGTTTGCCCAACAGAACTACATGCTTTTCAAGCTGCCTTGGGTGAGTTTGAAAGCAGAAACACCATTGTTATTGGAGCTTCCTGTGATACAGCAGAGGTTCACTTTGCCTGGTTAAATACAGCCAAGGACAATGGAGGTATTGAAGGGGTAACCTACCCAATACTGGCCGACAGCAATAGAAACTTGGCTTCTACCTTAGGTATCTTGGATATTAGCAATGAGCAATACAATGAGGATACCGGTGTAGTAACTGTAGAAGGCGATAATGTGACTTACCGTGCTACCTACCTTATTGATGAAGAAGGTACTGTATTCCACGAAGGCATCAACCATATGCCATTGGGAAGAAATGTAAACGAATATTTACGTTTAATAGACGCATATACCCATGTACAACAAAAAGGTGAGGTTTGTCCTGCCAACTGGGAAGAAGGTAAAGATGCTATGACTGCCGACAGAAATGGGGTAGCCAGCTACTTGTCCGCTCACGCTAACTAAGCGCTACAAACAAATATCAGGGAGTCAATTGCACGCTCAATTGACTCCCTTTTCATAAATTTAAATTAGAAAATATGTTACTTGAATTGGAAAATGATAATTTGAAGGAAATTATCGATCAAAACAAGAAAGTGGTTGTACAGTATTCGGCTACCTGGTGCGGTAATTGTAGAATAATGAAGCCTAAATTTAAGAAGGAAGCCTCCCTTAATGCGGACGTTACCTTTGTATTGGCCGATGCGGAAAAATTTCCAGAATCCAGAAAATTGGCTAAGGTAGACAACCTACCCACATTTGCAGTTTTTAGCGGAGGGGAATTTAAAAATCAGGTACAGACAAACAAATACGACGTATTAAAAGAATTGATCAGTGAAGTTACCAGTAATTAAACATTTAGTCCACTTTATCGGGGAAAACGATGAAGATTACATTTTGGAAACCTTGGAAACCTTGGAATCCGTAACAGAAGTTTCCTCCTTAAAGGACGAGGAATTGGATGTTATTGGCGAATTGATCTCCAATCTATACGGGGCCTTGGAAGTACAGAAGTCCATTAAGGATGGTAAGCCACAAAAAGAGGCTTTGAACGAATTTATGCAGCGAGTGGTAGGATCCATAGACAATTGACCCTACCAAAGGCGCTGATCCCACTAAAAAATAGATCCTACTATTCTAATAACAACTTGGAAATAGTGGGATTTTTCATAAAACTATGACCCCATAGGCCCAACTTTGTTCCACCCGTCTATTTTTCTACAATATTCCTTATTTATCATCCATTAATTTTTTAATTTCACAAAAATTAAAAAATATAATTATGGCTACTGTAACACTTAAAGGAAACCCAATAAATACTATAGGAACACTCCCAGCTGTTGGATCTGATGCTCCCAACTTTACAATGACCAAAGAAGACTTATCTTCTGGATCCCTTTCGGATTACAAAGGAAAAAAAGTAGTACTCAATATTTTTCCAAGTATAGATACCGGCACCTGTGCCCAATCTGTGAGACAATTTAATCAAGAGGCCGCCGAATTGGACAACACGGCCGTAGTTTGTATATCCAAGGACTTGCCGTTTGCCCAAGGGCGATTCTGTGGTGCAGAGGGTATTAATAATGTGGAAATGATGTCCGACTTCAAGGACGGTAATTTTGGTAAGGCCTATGGAGTAGAATTTGCCGATGGCCCACTAGAAACACTACTCTCCAGATCTGTTGTTGTTGTAGATGAAAAAGGCAAGGTTCTTTACACGGAACAGGTTTCTGAAACTGTGGAGGAGCCTAACTATAAGGCCGCTCTAGAAGCCTTGATGGATGCCTAAGGAAAGTTTTTTGGTAAATCGTATCCGTAGTGTTGGATTCGCGTTTAAAGGAGCCTTATTATTGATAAAGACCGAAGCTAGTATTAAAATTCAGGTCTTTATTACAATAATAATGACCTTTGCGGGATTCTATTTCCAAATCAGCAATACGGAATGGACCATACAGATACTGGCCATAGCCTTGGTTCTGGGGATAGAAGGTGTAAATACAGCCATAGAAAAAACAGCCGATTTTATTCAACCCGAATACGATAAAAAGATCGGGTTTATCAAGGACATATCAGCTGGTGCGGTAATGTTAGTGTCTATTGCCGCATGCATCATTGGCCTTATCATATATATCCCCAAGCTACATTAATGGCTATGGGTTTTCTACCTGCAATGGGCATAGCTCAATGCAGTGGCCAGGATAAAATATAGCCATATCGGCGTTTTTAGGTTTAACTTTCCCTGTAACTATATAATGTAGCAACCGCTTGTGTGGTACAGCCCGCTATGGCCAATACACTTAACAATACCTGGATCAAACCCAAAATTTTCGGCTATTGGAAAAAGTTCGGATCAGTTCATTAGTAAATTTGTAATTTAGCCCCCAAGAATTGAAAATTGAATGGCAAAGAAGGTAAAAAAACCAAAGTCAACACCCAGAAAAAAGAGATTTTCTTTAAAATTATCTAAACAGAATAAAATTATTTTGGGGGGATTGTTAATGCTTTTGGGCATTGCACTGTTCTTCTCCTTTATATCTTTTTATTTCACCTGGCAAGATGACCAAAGCCTTCTCAGCGAATTCTCCAATAGAAATGAACAGGCTAGGAATTTGTTAAACAAATTTGGCGCCAACGTAAGCCATCTTGTACTCTACAAAGGATTTGGAATATCTTCCATCCTTTTTACCTTTTTACTCTTTTTAAGCGGTTTGTACATGTTTTTAAGCATGCAAAAGCAGGGACTATTGAGAAAATGGATTTGGGGATTGGTCTTTATAATATGGATTTCCATCGCCATGGGATTTTTTGCTGATGAAAAACCACTTCTGGGAGGCATGGTAGGTTACGAAATGAACGATTTCTTGCAGGATTACGGAGGTAAAGTCGGGGTCTTCCTACTTTTACTCTTTGGCTTGATCGTTATTTTGGTGCGTTTCTTTAAATTTTCTCCGGATACAGCGGTGGCCTATATAAACACCAAGGGGAAATCTTTGGCCACTGAACTAAAGAATAGACCTGCCACCAAACCCAAGGATGGTGTAACGCCCCAAGAGGAAAAAATAGGAGAAAGCGATGAGATTCCTCTGGAAGAAGAAGAAACTCCTATCGTAATAGATACATATACCCATAAAAAGGATATTCCGGTATTAAAACAGGAAGAAGAGGAAAATGAATTCAAAATTGAGGTGGGTACCGAAGAGGAAACCATCGCCATGGAGGTAGAAAAAATCCAGGAAGAATTAGAAGAGCCGGACAATATATCCGATAAGTTGGTTGAGGATTTTGGCGAATTTGATCCCACCTTGGAACTGGGTAATTTTAAATTTCCATCCTTGGACCTTTTGGACCAGCATGGAGCTACAGGCGGCATCACCATCAACCAGGAGGAGTTGGAGGAAAATAAGAACAGGATTGTTGAGACCCTTAAGAATTACAAAATAGGGATTGCACAAATAAAGGCCACTATAGGCCCTACCGTTACCCTGTACGAAATTGTTCCCGATGCTGGGGTGCGAATCTCAAAAATTAAAAACCTGGAAGACGATATTGCGCTTTCACTAGCGGCTCTGGGAATTCGTATCATTGCCCCTATTCCGGGCAAGGGTACCATTGGTATAGAAGTACCAAACAAGAATTCTACCATAGTTTCCATGCGATCGGTTATTGCCTCAAGTAAATTTCAAAAGGCCGAAATGCAACTGCCAATAGCCTTTGGTAAGACCATTAGCAATGAAACCTTTGTAGTAGACCTAGCCAAGATGCCACACTTATTAATGGCTGGGGCCACGGGGCAAGGTAAATCGGTTGGATTAAATGCCGTATTGACCTCCCTGCTATACAAAAAACACCCGGCGGAGGTAAAATTTGTCCTTATAGATCCCAAAAAGGTAGAGCTTACCCTATTCAACAAAATAGAACGTCATTATTTGGCCAAACTCCCCGACTCTGAGGAAGCTATAATTACGGACAATAACAAGGTGATAAACACCTTAAACTCCCTCTGTATAGAGATGGACAATAGATATGAGTTGTTAAAGGCAGCCATGGTCCGGAATATTAAGGAATACAATGTCAAGTTTAAAGCGCGGAAATTAAATCCCAATGATGGGCATATGTTCCTCCCCTATATTGTATTGGTGATAGACGAATTTGCCGATCTGATCATGACGGCCGGAAAAGAGGTGGAAACACCCATTGCAAGGTTGGCCCAATTGGCCAGGGCAATAGGTATACATTTGATCATCGCTACCCAAAGGCCTTCGGTTAACGTAATTACGGGAATCATCAAGGCCAATTTCCCAGCAAGGATAGCTTTTAGGGTGACCTCCAAAATAGATTCCCGAACCATTTTGGACGCTCAAGGAGCTGACCAGTTAATAGGACGTGGTGACATGTTATATACCCAGGGAAATGACGTTACCAGAATTCAATGTGCCTTTGTAGATACCCCTGAGGTAGAGAAGATTACCGAGTTCATTGGGGCACAGAGAGCCTATCCGGATGCCCACTTGCTACCAGAATATGTAGGAAATGACGATTCTGGCACAAGTATTGATTATAATATCTCCGATCGGGACGCCAAATTTAGGGAAGCCGCCGAGGTAATCGTCATAGCACAACAAGGTTCTGCTTCTTTGATCCAGAGAAAGCTAAAACTGGGGTACAACAGAGCCGGTAGAATTATAGACCAGCTGGAGGCCGCAGGAATCGTTGGCCCCTTTGAGGGAAGTAAAGCTAGACAGGTCCTTGTTCAGGATATCCAGGGGCTAGATCAAATATTAGGTAACGAAAGTCCTTAAAGGACAGTAAACAAATTAAATAGCAGCTAATGAAACAGAAATTATTTTTAATGGTATTGGTCTTGTCAACCTCCTTGTCCATGGCACAAAATTCTGCCAAGGCCAAGTCCTTATTGGACCAAGTGTACAACAAAGTAATGAGCTATGACAATATTTTTGTCGATTTTAAATATTCACTCCATAACGAGGAGGCCAATATAAATACCGAAACAAGGGGTGACGTAACCATGCAAGGCGATAAATACCTATTTAATTATTTAGGTTCAAAACAACTTTATGACGGTGAAAAGGTGTATACCGTAGTTCCTGAAAACGAGGAGGTGACCATTGAGGATAAAATGGATGACGAGAATACCATTACACCATCTAAAATGCTAACCTTTTACAAGCAGGGGCACACCTACGATTGGGACATTTTACAAAATGTACAGGGTAGAAAAATTCAATTTGTAAAACTGACCCCTATAGATACCAATTCCGAAATAAAATCTATTCTTTTAGGAGTAGATGTTGAGACCAAGCATATCTATAAGCTTATAGAAACCGGTAAAAATGGTACTAAAACCACTATTACTGTTAATTCTTTTAAAATAGATCAGCCTTTGTCCAAAACCTTATTTACTTTTGATGAGAATAAGTACAAAAATGACGGGTACTACATTATAAGAAATTAAGCCATTGAGAATATTAGACCGATATATTTTATCGAGGTTCCTCTTTAATTTTTTTAGCTCGTTTGTAATACTGATGTTTATCTTCGTATTTCAAACGATTTGGCTTTTTATTGACGATTTTGCCGGAAAAGGGCTGGATATCTTTATTATTGGGAAATTTCTTTTTTACCTGATGCCCAATCTAATGGAGAAGGTAATACCCTTGACCGTATTGCTGTCTTCTATTCTAACCTTTGGTACCTTTGCCGAGAATTACGAATTTGCCGCCATGAAGGCTTCGGGTATTTCCCTACAAAGGGCTATGCTCAGCCTCATTATTTTCGTAGTCTTTTTAGGCGGACTTACCTTCTATTTTGCCAATAACATCATTCCTATATCTGAAATGAAGATATATAACCTCAGAAAGAATATTGCCAAGGTAAAACCTGCGGCCATTATTACGGAAGGGGTTTTTAGTGATTTGGAAGGCACGGAAATGAATATGAAGGTAGACCGTAAATACGGGGAAAAAGATAGGTTTTTGGAAAATGTAATTATTCATGAAAAATCCAAGATCAAGGTAAATACTACGGTAATCAAAGCAAAATCAGGGGAGCTTATAAGCAGTGAGAAATCGGATATACTGCAATTGGTCTTAAAAGACGGACATTATTATTCTGAAATGGCCACTAAAAATAATAAGGACAAGAAAAAACATCCTTATACCAAAGCCAATTTTAGGACCTATACCATCAACAAAGACCTTTCCGATCTTAACGATGTGGATCTAAACGAGGAGCGTGATGTTAGTACGGATAAGATGAAAAATATTTCACGCCTATCCAAGGACATAGATTCCCTAAAAGAGAATAACGTAAAAGTGGTAACCGCCTTCTCTAAGAATATTGTCAATCGTATGGGGGCATTTGTCAAGCTTAAAGAGCCAGATTCCCTTGCCGCCGTTGCCATCGCAGAAAAAAAGAAGGAAAGAGACTCCTTGGGTACGGTAGTGTCTACAGATAGTATAGTTGCCCTGTTTCCTTCATGGCAAAAGAAACAGATCTTGAGCTCGGCCAAAAGCGCTACGTCCAATATTCTAACCAGCATTATGGGCAAGAAAAATGAGCTTCAGTTAAAATATAAAATTTATCGCCTTCACATATTATCCTTACATAAAAAATATGCCTTGGCCTTATCCTGTATAATATTGTTCTTTGTGGGGGCGCCATTGGGTGCCATTATACGAAAAGGAGGATTGGGACTACCCATGGTAATTGCTATAATTCTATTCCTTACGTATTACTTCATAGGTGTTTTTGCTGGTAACTATGCCAAAGAAGGAAGCATACACCCTATAATTGGCGCATGGCTTTCCACATTTATAATGCTACCTTTGGGAGTATTCCTAACCAGAAGGGCCACGGCAGATAGAGGCCTTATGTCCTTTGGTAGTATTTTTGATTATTTTAAGAGGATGTTTCAAAAGAAAGATAAAAATGCTGTAACATGACAACCAAAATAGATAAGAACATCACATTGAACACTATTGAGGAGGCCATTGAGGATATTAGGCAAGGGAAGGTTATTATTGTGGTTGATGATGAGAACAGGGAAAATGAAGGGGATTTTTTGGCTGCAGCCGAATTGGCCACGCCGGAAACCATCAATTTTATGGCCACCCATGGTAGGGGGCTTATCTGCGCCCCACTAACAGAGGGCAGGTGTAAGGAATTGGGGCTTCATATGATGGTACATAACAATACGGATCCTATGGAGACTGCTTTTACGGTATCTGTGGATTTAAGGGGCTACGGGGTTACCACGGGTATTTCTGCTGCCGATCGTGCCAAGACAGTACTAGCCCTGACCAAAGACGACATAAAATCGCACGATCTGGCAAGGCCGGGTCATATATTTCCGTTGGTCGCCAAAGAAGGCGGTGTATTAAGAAGAACAGGGCATACCGAGGCTGCCATAGATTTTGCCCGTTTGGCGGGACTAAAACCAGCAGGGGTAATTGTTGAGATCATGAATGAGGACGGCTCCATGGCTAGACTACCACAGTTGGTAAAAGTAGCCAAAACCTTTGATCTAAAAATTGTTTCCATAGAGGCATTGATTGCCTATAGGATGGAACACGACAGTCTGATCCAGAAAAAAGAAGATTTTAATATTGTTACCAGATTTGGTGAATTTAGGTTAAGAGCTTACCAGCAAACGACCAATAACCAGATACATATAGCGCTCACCAAAGGAACATGGGAAAAAGAGGAGAAAGTCCTTACGCGTATTAACTCTACCTTGATCAATAACGATATCCTAGGTACGCTGACCAATAATCCTGATAAGAAATTGGAGGATATGTTTAAAGCGATAAACGAGGAAGGTAAAGGGGCCTTTATTTTCATAAACCAAGAAACAGAATCCTTAAACTTACTGGGTAGACTGGCGGAACTGAAAGATTTGCAAAAGAAAGGTATTTACAAAGCCCCTAAAGTAGATATGGATGCCAAGGACTTTGGCGTTGGTGCACAAATTTTACACGATCTAGATATTGCTAAAATTAGATTGTTGACCAATTCCACGCAAACCAAAAGAGTTGGGCTAGTAGGCTATGGACTGGAAATTGTGGAATACGTTAAGTATTAAAAGTAGTCTACACATAAGGTTGGCAGGGCTTGGACAACCCTAAGTTGTACCTCATCACCCAACAATCATATCATAATATGACAGGACACAGATACCTTTAATAACCGAACGATACAGGTTTTCTAATATCCAATGAGTTTAACCACACAGGCATTTTCTTTAAAGGTGCGTAAAATGGAAAATACAACCTACAAATTAATTTAGAAGGTAAAGCAGTATTAATGTTTAACAAGGTTGCTGGGGGGGTAGCCAAATTGCTTTTTAAAACAGCGACTAAAATATAGGGGGTCATTAAAGCCCACCATAGTGGCCACCTCCGAAACATTATACTTTTTAGAACCTAACAGTTGGGCTGCCTTCTTTAGACGAATGGTCCTTATAAATTCGTTTGGCGCCAAATCTGTAAGTTCTTTTATTTTTCTATACAATTTTGATGAACTCATGCCCAATTCTTGGCACAAGTAGGTAGTGCTCATTTCCATGTTGCCAAGATCATCCTCAATGAGTTTAATGAGCTTTTGCATAAACTTTTCATCTACGGGCGAATGGGTCAAGGTAATTGCCTTGCTTTCTACCTCCCCGGAGAATTTACCTTTCAAGTCCATGCGGGAGTGGATAATATTCTCTATTCTGGTCTTTAACAAGGAGGGGTCAAAAGGTTTTACCAAGTATCCATCCGCTCCGGAACTATAGCCCCTTATCTTATCGTCATTATCGGATAGGGCTGTCAGCAATATTACCGGAATGTGACTAATATCCCCATCATTTTTCAGCTCCTTACAAAACTCAAGTCCGTCCATTACAGGCATCATTATATCTGCTACGCAGAGTGCAGGTTTTATCTGCCTGCAGATGTCCAGTCCCTTTTGTCCGTTTTCGGCCTCAAATACCTTGTAATAATCAGACAAATAATCTACCAGATAACTACGCAATTCTACATTGTCTTCCACAATTAGGATCCGTTCCTTTAAATGGGTACTCTTAATAATCTTTTTGGATGAAATTAGGTGGGGCGAATGTTCTATAACCGGACTCTTGCCCAGCTCAAACACTTCATGGTCCCCATAGGCCTTTCGGTCTATAGGTATTTTCAGAGTGAATACACTGCCCTTTTGCGGCTTACTTTGCACAGCTATGGTCCCTTTATGAAGCTGAACCAATACTTGGACCAGGGAAAGCCCAATACCAGAGCCCGTATTGTTTTCCTTACTGTTGGCTGCCTGGTAGAAACGGCTAAAGATCTTTTCCTGACTTTCCAATGGAATACCTATACCGTCATCACTTATTTCTACCACCAGAATGGCCTTGCTATCTTCCAGTTTAGTGCCCACAAAAAGATCTACATGCCCATATTTATGGGTGAACTTTAGGGCATTGGACAGTAAATTGTACAACATTTTATCGTACTTATCCCGATCTATATAGCCCTCTATTGTGTTGCTCTCACAAATAAGATTAAATTCAATTTTCTTATCATCGGCAAGCTCCTCAAAAGAACGAAAGGTGTTTCTAGTGTGCAATAAGATATCGGTTTGCGTAACCCTTAGCCGTAGTTCACCGGATTGGGCCCTTCTAAAATCCAATACCTGATTCACCAAATTAAGGAGTCGGTTCGCATTTTGCAGAATCATGTTATATCTGCTCTGATGAAATTGGTTTCCCGTTCCCTTACTTTCATCAATAAGCTGTTTGGTAGGCCCCAGAATAAGTGTCAAAGGGGTTCTTAGTTCGTGAGATATATTGGTAAAAAAACGCAATTTTTCATTGTTCAGTTTTTCATCGCGTTCTCTTTTTACCTTTTCCAACAACAATTGTTGTTTTAATTGGAGCCGTGATTTAATTTGTTTTCTAACCACATAAAATAATACGGAAAGTACTACTAATAGGAGTATGAATGCCTGATAAGTAAGCCAAAAAGGGGGTAAAATCTCTATCCTAAATGAAGAGATATCACTCCATACCCCGTAGCTGTTCATCGCTTTTACCTCAAAGGTATAGTCCCCAAAAAATAAATTGGTGTATTGAACGGTTCGCTGCCTCATATCTACAGTGGTCCACCCCTCGTCAAAACCCGCCAATCTATAGCTATATTTATTAAAACGCTCATTGGTGTAGGACGGGCTTGAAAATGTCAGGGAAAAATTCTTATTGTCATTTTCCAATACCAATTCCCTACTTACATTAAGATCGGTAGTAAGAATTTGCTGATCGTTAAAAACCCCTCCTACTTCCAAGTCTGTATTCTGTATCCTTATATCGGTAATTATTGGTGGTGGGGAATAATCGTTGTCCTGTATGTCTTTGGGTGAAAATGAGATAATTTCATTTTTACCCCCCAAATAAACATGGGAATCATCGGCGTAGTAAAAGTCGGTTAAACTAAAGACATCCAACCTATTACCACTATCTGTATAGTATATTTTTAATTCATTGGAAATGCTGTTATAGCGTGCCACTCTATTATTGTTCATATTTAACCATAAAACCCCATGAGATTCCGCCACCACATCGGTAACCCAACTATTGTGAAGCTCAGCAGGGTTTAATATAGGAACAAATTCGTCCAAATCAGGATCGTAGTAGTCCAAGCCTTTCCGCGTTCCTGCCCATATTTTCCCGGATGGATCTATTGCGATATCGCTCACATTTCCATGTGAGAGACCTGTTTTATTGCCATTATCGGCTTCATATGCCACTATGTTCCCGCCTTTTGGATCATACCGTACCACTCCGGTCTGGGTGGCGTACCAAATAGTTCCGACACTGTCAATAACACAATTGTTAATTGAGCGCGAAGGCAATAAGATTCCTTGTCCTTTTACGGGCTGCAAGCTTACTGTATTGATTATTACAGATCCTTCTCCATGGGAACCCACTACCATGGTGTTGTTGTTTAAATGTGCAAATGCCAGGACCGGAGACTGACTAAAACCAACATCCAGTACGGTAGCTTTGGCAGAACTATAATCATAGCGCAATACCTGACCCTCCCATAAACCACAATAGAAAATATTACCGTCGTTGGTATAGATACTTACTATATCCTTATTATTATTGAACAAAGGAACAAACTCTCCATCATTGGAAATAAAAAGCCCATTATGTCTGGTGGCCACTATAATCCTATCGTCCTTTGTTTTGGCAAATCCCCGTATACGGGGCACTTGATTCCCAATGTACCGGGAGATGTCCGCATTATACTTAAATTGATTGTTATAGGGATCGTATTTTTCCAATCCGTCCTCGGTGCCTATCCACAACACACCAGCCGCATCAAAATAAAGGGCGGCCACCAGATTATCTACCAAGGAATCGTCATCCGATAATTCTGAATAATACCAACGATAATTTTGTTGGCCAACCTGTTCTATTTCATCAACTACCAATATACCCCCCAAAGTACCCAGCCAATATTCACCATTGGGCGCTCTGGCTACAGATATGAAATAAGGTCCTAATTTATCCCTTATTTCCGCATCCTCTATGTATAGGTTTTCAAAAGAATCTGCTTTTACATCCAATTTATAGAGTCCTCTCCTACTCCCCACAAAAATGTCCGATTTATGGTCCTCATAAATAAAGTTTATATAGGGATTTATCTCAGTTGATTCTGGTATCGTTAGATTGTATTCTTTAACCTGTGCTATATTCCCCAGATTGTCCAAGGATATTTTAGCTACCCCGGCACTTCCATAACTCCCTATCCACAAATGTCCTTCGGAATCTTCAAAAATTTCTTTGATGTAAGTATAACCATCCAGAACTATCTTGTTAAAACGCTGTTCTTCCGGATTATAAACAAAAAGACCATTATCTTTGGTCCCTACCCATACCTGCTTATAGCGGTCTACGTGAACTGCCCTGATCTCCCCGTCCTGCAAAGCGTTTGGATCATTAATTTTGGGAAGGAAATTATGGAAGGTATGCGTATCCAAGTTATACCGTACAAGCCCCTTTCTTGTCCCAATCCATAAATGATTCAACTCCCTATCCAGTTCCAAATCCGTAATATCATCATCCGGTATGCTGTTTTCCGGAGCGGAAGCACTGGTGAACGTTTTAAATTCATAGCCATCAAAACGGTTTAGGCCAGAAAAGGTGCCCAACCACAAAAAGCCGTTATCGTCTTGGACAATATGCCTAACGGAATTATGGGATAAACCATTGTTATCATTATAGTGTTCAAACTTTAATGACTGGGCATTCAGGTTCCACACGGAAACCGTTAAAGCCATCAGAATTTGAAGTTTGTAACCCATAGTCAATGTAATCTCAATAATTTTCACCTTTACCAATATAAGCAACCTTGGTTAGTAAAGCCCAAAAAACCTCAAATTAATAAGTCGTAATAGTGACAAATTAGTTTGAGGCCTTTATCCAGTGTTCCAATCTACCCTGAGGGGTTGCCCCTATTCTATTATTGCTCTGGGGTATTAAGATGTTCCGCCCCCATGGTAAAATCCAAAGTGGCTCCTTTTAGGATATCTGAATGGTTAATTTTTAATTGATCCGATTCCACACCGTTAATTTTTACTGCATTTAAATATGGTGTCTCAGAAGAGGTTCCCGGGGCATTGATCACTAATTTATTTCCATTGTGCAAATGGATGGTTATGTTATCAAACATTGGGCTACCAAACTCGTACTGGGGATTTTCTTCTGTTCCACCGTTCATTTGGAACAGACCTATCTTCATTAACACTGCCAGACTACCCATAAGTCCCTGATCTTCATCACCTTTGTAACCAGTTGCGGGCGACAAACCACTAAAGGCCTTATCTACCACCTTTCTGGACCAGAACTGCGTAAGGTCTGGTCTCCCCAACTGAGTAAACACAAAGGCTGTCTGAATAGAAGGCTGGTTTCCATAGTTAATTGGAATTCTCCTATATTCTGGATGCAATTCCTGAGCATGTGAATTACCGGAGGTGAACCCTAATTTCTCTGCCGTTACAAATTGATCATTCAGTTTGTCAACCGCCTTTTTATTTCCACCCATAAGTGTTGCCAAACCTTGAAGATCATGGGGCACAAACCATGTAGATTGGGCTCCATTGGACTCATTAAATCCGTGTTCATGCTCATAGGGATCAAAATCTTGATACCATTCCCCATCCGCATTTTTTGGTCTCATCCAGCCCACTGTGGTATCAAATACATTTTGATAGTTCAAGGATCGTTTCATAAAATAATTGTAATCCTCCGTATGTCCCAGTTTTTTTGCCAATTGGGCCAAGGTCCAGTCCTGATAGGCATATTCCATAGTTAAACTTGCCCCGTCTTGATGGCCTCCAAATTTTCCTTCGGGAATGGGATGGGGTACATAACCGTCCTTGATATAGTATTTTAGACCTCCTCCCAGGGCTGTATTATGCTCATAGCCTGCCTTTTCCATAATACCACCAGGCATGTGATTTTTCTTTACTGCCTGATAAATTTCCTCCAAATTATTGGTAATTATGCCTTTTTGAATGGCGCTAACAATAAATGGCGTAGATGAGGACCCGGTCATAACATAGGTATAATTTCCGCCAGATGGACCTCGGGGAACCAATCCCCCATCCTTTTGATACTGCAATAAGGATTGCACAAACTCATTCATGACTTCAGGATACACCAAGCCCCAAAGCGTATTTATTGTCCATTGGGCACCCCAAAAAGAATCGGAGTTATAATGGTTAAATTTTGGTTTTCCTTTCTCATCAAGCGGTATCTGTCCTACCCTAAAGCTGTCCCCAGTATTGTCCGGATAAGACCCGTTCACATCACTAATAATCCTACGTCCCTGCAAGGCATGCCATAGATCTGTATAAAAACGCTTTTGGGCCTTTTCTGTGCCCCCAGATATTTCTATACGCGATAGCATATCATTCCATTCCTTTTTGGAATCAGTTATTACCGTATCAAAATCCCAATGCGAAAGTTCGCTTTCTAAATTTTCCTTGGCGTTCTCCAAAGAAGTATAGGAAATAGCAACTTTCATCAATACCTCTTGGGTGTCGTCGTCCAACGCTATTAAATAGTTTCCTGTAGCCTCGTCTTGTTCTATACTTTTTACCTCCTTGTTCAGGGCAACATTAAAAAACAACTTAACTGGCTTGGGTCTTCTATGTGTAGGAGCAATAGTTAGCTCCCCACTTAGATTTTTCCCATCAACCTGGCTAAGAGTGCCGTCAGTAATATCCGATGGACCCAAAGTCCCATTTAAATTAAAAAGGATGGCAGGCTTGGAAGTATCCGGATAGGTATATTTATGAAAACCTACTCTTTTTGTGCTGGTAAGCTGAGCTTCAATACCATATCGCTGAAGTTCTATGTAATGGTAGCCCGGAGAAATCTTTTCTGTTTCGTGATCAAATTTTGATGTATAGTCCTCATAAATAGTTTGCTTATTCTTTTCGGTCAATCCTACTGGCATAACAGAAAGTCCTGAAAGCTGCCAAGCATGAATATGACTAAATCCCTGAACGGTATCTACCTTAAACCGGTAGCCACTGCCCCAGGCACCATCCACTTCCGTATCGGGACTTAGGTTTACCATGCCGAAAGGTCTACTTGCCGAAGCGAAGAAAAACCATCTGGAATTTTCGGTGTCCAGTTGTGGATATACGAGGTCTACAGGATTAATTTGACTGCTCTGGACTTTTTTATCTATATTATTTTCACCACAAGACGCAAGGAACATTGCATATGCAAACATTCCAAGAATCGACCTAAAGTATGGTTTTGTAATTTTCATTTATTATAAAGTTTAGTGTTTTTTAAAATTTGCAGCTATGGATTCCAACATTTCAAATGTTGGAAAACCATTGTTTGGCCTCCTTATTTCTGGGGAGTACCAACGGGTCCATTTAGGGTTTCTATCACCCCTTTCCCTATGCTGATAGATGATTTCCAATTGTTTCTTAGCACGCGGAAGTAATTGTAGTGCCTGGTCTATAAAATGACGCTCCTTGGTTTCTTCATACTGTTTTTTTAGCAAGGCCATTTGGTGCAGACTGCGTTCAAAAGTTATCAAATCGGAATATAAAAGTATTGGAAGGTAAATATAATCAAAATAGAAATCTCCCTCCATCTCCTGTGAGTCAAGTCCTTTTTGAGCCTCTTGTAAAGCTTCTTGAATACTATTCTCAATGGATTTAACGTGATCCAGGTCGTTTTCTACCCTTCTGTATTCGTAGGCCACCGGTGTTTTTCCGGGGCGTTCAATTGGGGAATTGGACAAATAGGCCACCGCTTCCCGAATCTCCCATAAATGCTGAACATAACCAATCCTTTCGGGCTGGGCCTGGTGTAACATTTTCATGGCTTTCACGGCATGTTGGGCAACGGTAGGCTTAAAATAACGTTCTGTCCACTGCTTATAGAAGAGATCTCCTTCAAAAGTTTCAGGATTATTGCAAACAGCGGAATAGGCTTCTATGTTCAATAGAAAAGGTCTAAAATTCTGACCGTTTACTAAACAAAACTTATTGGCATCATATTCTTTAAACATTCTTTTCATAACGGTATCCACTTTTTCCGGATACGGATTGTGAACCGTGTGATTTAGCCAAAAACCGGCATGCATATAGGTGCCAAATTTATAACCATCAGTGGTATTGGGCAGGTATTCAAATTCACCAAAACCATGATCGGACCAAGCTACTATCCAATCTTTGGGAGGTCTAAATCCGTCATTCCACATTTGCATCCCGTCGGAATAACACACCAAAACCTTGTCGGCCTCCGGCTTATATTCATCCACCAAATCACCAAAAGCCTTATAGACTTCATTAAAGACAGCTATCTTATCTTCCCCGCAACTACTCTCATACTCCCAGTCCCATACTTGATGTCTCGGTCTAAGAATAAATATGTCGGTTTTTCCCAAAGGGGTTTTCTCCAGATAATAGCGCCAAGCCTTTATCCAATCTTCCTTGTATTCTTTCCAACAAGTTGCCTTGTCGGCGGACATAGGGTGAATTTGGTATCCCAAGGCATAATCTATGGCTACTTTCATGCCCTTTTTCTGGGCATAATCTATCATTTTCTCCACATAATCAATATCTACCTGGTAGTCTGGACTTAATAATTTATACTCAGGGCGTATAAAAAATTCCGGTCTTCCTAGCATATCAAACAATTGGATGGCATTATAACGTAGGCGTACCAATGAATTGATCATTTTGGTATAGCTTTCCCAATCGTATTCCAATAGCTTGCCCCGATAATTGGCCAATTCGTCCACATCATTCTCAAAATAGCATAGAATTGGAACAGCTGGAGGAGCTATACTTTTGTTTTCAAAATTTAGTAACTGATCCTTGGTTTTACTTTCTGGGAGCTTGTCCGTCCAATACTCCAAGGGGTCTATTCCCAGAATATCTTCTGCGTAGTCATACACGGCATATTGTAGCCCTTGGACATCCGAACCGGCCAGAACAATTGAATGTTGACCAGTGTCCAGTATGGTCTTGTGCCAAAGTCCTCCCCTAGGGCCAGGGTTACTGGCTGTTAGCGCTATTTCATTATTTCCTGCCAAGGTAGCGATCAAATTACTGGAACTCGGTGTTCCCAAAATATAGAACACCCCTTTTTTTGGTAATACGTCTGTTTCTGATACAATGACCACTTCCCTATCCTGCACTTTTTGAAGATCGGCCTTTAAGTCCTCGGCAGTAGTTTTTTCAATATTGGTCGCCCGTTCCCCAAGAATGATAAAGTACACATCTGTACCGACATTAGAACAGGAAACACCCACTAATGTGCTAATAAGGAAAATGCTGGCCAAGATTTTCATTTTAACTACTTTTTCTAGCATGGCATAATTAATTAAATCGAAATAGTATTCTATTGAGCCTTATTTAAGATTGATTAGGCCGCAATATTTTATCAATTCCATTGGTCTTTAATAGTAAACAAAATTCCACCCTCTTAAATGGTACGGATTAAAAAATATGGACAGGATATTTCATCCCGTCCATAATTTTAACAATCAACTAATCTAACTAAACAATAAGGAAAATATTTTGCTTAATACCCTGGGTTCTGGGTCATAGTTTCTGGTGAAATTTCCAATTCTTTTATAGGAATAGGCCTTAATAAATGCTTCGTTGCATCAAAGGCACCATGATCAATTACATGTGGGTTGTATAAGCCGATTCGTTCTTCCAATTTCCCCATACGCTTTAAGACGGCCCATCTATTCTCTTCCCCAGCTAGCTCCAAGGCGCGTTCTGCCAGTATGGTATCCAAATCTATGGTTGCATAATGATCTGCTACACCTGTTGCTCTTTCCCTTACTCTATTGATATGGAATAAGGCCTGTGTCTCATTACCTGCACCTAAATAGGCCTCTGCAGCCAACAAATGTGTTCCTGCTATCCGGTAAACATAGGTGTCACGTGCCCCTAATCCTTCTTCTTGAAAGATTTCATCGTCAAATTTCTTGAATATTGGAAAATTTGTGAACATCGGATTCACTTCATATTTATAATTTACTTCGCCAACCTCATCTGGTCTCCCGAACAAATATTGATCAGGCTGATATACCCAATAGCGATCCAATTTATCCACTAACTCAGTCATGTCTATAGTCTCTTTTGGGAAATACACAATTGTGTCCCCTACTGCAATCTCATCGGTCCCGACTGAAAATCCTGCTTCATCTGCATATAAAACCCTGTGCACAGTAACCTCTTCCCTTGTATCGTTATCCTCGAACAATGAATAAAAATAAGGTGTGGGCATTAGATTACTACCGGTCTTACCATAAGGATTATTTCTGCTTATTCCAGGTAATTGTTCCACTCCTGTCATAAACAAGGAATGTTTGTTATTACCTCTATCTTGGACAAACCCGGTATTGCCCCATTGAGCAGCAAAAAGTATTTCAGGATTTACCTGATTGTCATAAGCAAAAAGCTGATCGAACATCTGGCTTCTAATATCGTAGGAGCCTATGGCTTGTTCCGCTAAATCTGCGGCTGTTTGAAAATCGTTACTACCTGCAAAAGATTTGTAGGCCCTAGTTAAATACACCTCAGCCAATACATGCTGTGCCGCTCTTTTGGAAATCCTTCCTGTTTCAGGATCTGCCTGCAGGTCTGGAATAGCAGCCTCCAATTCTGAAATTATCAAGGAATAAGTCTCTTCTTCGGTAGACCTGGTATAGTTGTTTCTGATACTCTGAGGTTCCTCCAAATCTAGTACAACACCTCCAAATTGCTGTGCCAAATAGAAAAATGACATGGCTCTTAATGCCCTTGCTTGGGCTATGCCATAGGCCTTTTCATCTAATCTACCTTCACTCCAATCTACTTCAATTTCAAATCTATTGATAGCGGTATTCGCCTTAGAAATAACATTATAATTGGCGTTCCAAAGGCCATTTGACTGGGGGGCATTAAAAGAATTATAATCATTTTCTGCAGAAAAGGAAAATACTTCCCCTTGGCTTGTAAAAACATCCGTTCCGGCAAACTGATAATTATGGTTATTGTAAACCCCTCTCATCGAGGTATAAAGTCCTACAATTAATTGATCTGCAGTATCCTCTGTTAGAAAATTTTCTGCGGTAATATTGGAAAAGACATCTTCCTCTATATAAGAATCACAGGCATTTAATAGTATTGAGAAAGCTATTAAAGCTACGATATGTTTTGTTTTATCTAATATGTTCATGACAATTTTTTTAAAATTAATAAGCCAACTTTAGTCCAAATAATATGGTCTTAACCATATATCCGGAGTTATAAGAGTTCTGTAGCCCTGTTTCAGGGTCTGGACCAGCATAATCTGTAAAGGTGAACGGATTTTGTACATCCAAGGACAAACGAAGACTAGACATTTTTAGTTTATCCAGTAATTCTTGTGGAAATTGATATCCCAAACCTATATTGCCAATTTTTACAAAATCATAGTCAGTATAATAATTGTTCCCAGTAGCACCATATTCCAATGCTGGATTTTTAGAATCTGGATTATTTGGAGTCCAGTAATCCAAATCAACCTTATTAAATTTGGCATCATCGTTTTGCCATGGAACAAAATTGTTATAAAATTCAGAGTGACCATAAGAACCTTGTCTAGTATATGCCTGAATTGTCAGATCTAAATTGCCATAAGTAAAAGTATTGGTCATACCACCAATCCAATCAGGAGAAATAGAACCAATAACCTTTTTGTCACTTTCATCCCTATCACCACTGTTATCCAAATCCCTATATTTATTTTGACCAGGGAAACTGCCATCATAAGCAAAAGCTTCTGCAGCTTCATCCAATTGCCAAATACCTTCAATCTCATAGGAATAGATAGCATCAACTGGTTGCCCCACCTGTAAAACACCATGATTGCCATAAGGTTCCTTGTCAAGGTCTCCATCGAGCTTCAAAATTTCATTTTTATTTTTCGCAAAGTTTAAACTAGTCTTCCATCTAAACTTATCGGTTTGTATGTTCACCGTATTCAAGGTAATTTCTACACCTTTATTTTGAACAGATCCGTAGTTACCTACCGCAGTGGAATAACCGGTGATATTGGACAATGTTTTATTCAGAATGGCATCAACCGTTTTTTTGTTATATACCTCTACTCCCAAGCCTATCCTATTTTTCAGAATACTAAGATCCATACCAACATTCACCTCCTTTGAACGTTCCCATGTAAGGGTGTTATTGGGCAATCCGTTAACATCTACCCCGTTGGTATGTGTATCTCCGAATAAATAATCGGATTCCCCCAAAAAGGCCAAGGAACTATAGGCACTAACGGGACTATCATTTCCAGATTCACCGTAACTAACCCTAAATTTCAGATTGTTTAACCAACCCGCATCTTGCAAGAAGACTTCATCACTTGCTTTCCAAGCGAAAGCCGCAGATGGAAAAAATGCCCATTCATTGTTTATCGCAAGTTTAGAAGAACCGTCGTACCTACCTGTAAAGGTAAAGAGATATTTATCTAGAATGTTATAGTTTAATCTACCAGCAAAGGATGCCAAGGTCTCCTTATAATAATTGGTGTTATAGGCTCTGGGATCCAAGCCGGCCCCTGTGTTGTAGAAGGTATAAGCATCCGTATCAAAATCCCTAGTTTCTATCTTACTAAATTCCCGCTGGTTGTAATAAACCGAAGAAATAAGGGTAGTCTTTAAATTATGTCCTTCAAGGATATCAAAATCAAAGTCCACTATGTTATCCCAGGTATAGGCTGTATTAAAATAGGCATTGTAATAAGCCCTTGTCCTGCTTGGCTCGTTTCTTGCCGATTTTGTCAACAGCCCAAAATGTGATCCATATCTCTCAGTTTGAATATTAGGGGCAAATTGCGTTTTAAAGCTGATCCAATCTGCCGGTTTGTAGTTCAAAAACACATTTGCAATAACATCCAAAGTCTTTGTATTGCTCAACCAAGAACCTTTGGATTCGTAATATGGATTAAGAAAGCGTCCGTCCTGATCATCTGGAAATAAAATAATATTTCCTTCAGGGTCTCTTGAATTTACCGTTGGAGCCAACCTTAAGGAACTCCTGAACAACTCATTACTTCCAGTTTCACGTTCTGATAAGGCCAGGTACGCCTTTAATCCTACCGTAAAACTATTGGAGACTTTTTTTGTTAGGGATGCACTTAAATTATATCTATCATATCCTTCAATACCTACTACCCCTTCATTACTAAGGTATCCGATAGATCCATTATAGGTTAATCCGTTGCTACCCCCGGACATTCCCAAATTGTGACTGGTTTGTAGACTGGAATGCCTATAATCATCTGCCCAATTGGTGTAACGACGATTGGCAGCGTTGTCGGCCTCTTCATTGGAAGTTCTAATTTCCCTGGACATGTCAACCGTTAAATTATTATAATCTTCAACCGTTGGGTATATACCTTGGCTAGGATTAAACAACTGTCTCCAAGCGGTACTTCTCAAAACATTTTCCACAAAATTTACATACTCATCCCCATTGTACATATCGGGCACATTGGTAGGCGAATTTGAACCCAGAGTGGCCTCGTAAGTAAATATAGTTCTCCCCTCAACTCCACTCTTTGTAGTTATTATGATTACCCCGTTGGCCCCACGAGCTCCATATATTGCAGTCGCAGAAGCATCTTTTAAAACATCCATTTGCTGGATATCAGAAGGATTCAAAATATTAATATCTTCAAAAAATACACCATCTACCACATATAACGGCTTTGAAAGATCATTGTCCAGATTATCACTTAATCCATCACGGGTAGCATCATTGTTCTTAATTACCGTATTACCTCGAATATCAATTGAAAGCGGTGCCCCAGGCTTATTGTTAGTTGTCCTAACATCTACACCTGCTACCCTACCCTGAATGGCTTGTCCTAGGTCTGTTTTCTTCTGTTCCGTAAGGGCTTCTGTATTTAAAGAAGCCACGGCACCAGTTAAATCACTTTTCTTGACCGAACCGTAACCAATTACTACTACTTCTTCAAGACCTGTAGCGTCTTCGGTTAAAGAAATGGTATAGGAAGAGGATCCGTCCAATTTAATTTCCTTGCCCACATACCCTATATAAGATATCACCAATACCGCATCATTGTTACTTACCGATATGGAAAAATTCCCATCAAAATCGGTTACTACCCCATTGGTAGTTCCTTTCTCCACAATGTTAGCTCCAGGAAGCGGAACATTCTGTTCGTCCATAACTGTCCCCGTCACATTTGTTTGAGCCCAGGAAACAGTTGTGACACCCATCAAAATGACTAGCATCAAAAGTTTAAGTTTCTTCATTTCTTATTAGTTTGTTAATTATGTTATGCTAAGCTAATGTTAATGAAATGTGAAGGAATGGACATATTTCCCAAAAACATGGATAGATTATTCAAGCCCAGTGTTTACGGGGCATAGCGAGTGAGTGCATTGCCTATTAAAAAGGATGAAAACAAAAAAAGTACGTATTTAATGTAGGTTAGAGCTGCAAAATGGTTGCCATAATCAAAGAATGGACATAGAAAAACTAACGATTTGCCAGTCCTAATACGTTATAATTATCAATCCCCAAACAGCGGTCTAAAATCTACCTAGGGTTTGCATAAAAAAAACACCCCTTGGACAGGAGTTGTCCAAGAGGTATTTAAGCAAGGTATTAATAAAGTTTTTTAGAAGGTACCCGACATAAAACTGGAATCTATTTTAAGCGGATCTAGGTAGAACCTATAATTTTCTTATCCAAATATTTCTAAACTGGGTTTTATTCCCGTGATCCTGAAGGGTAATTACATCGTCCCCATGGGCCGAGGGATAATTATGCAAACCAGTATAGTATGTTATTCCATTGATCACCGTATTATTTTGGACCAGTACACCATTATGCAACACAGTTATAGTTGCTTTTGTATCTAACCTTCCGTCTTCCTTAAAACGGGGTGCCCTGTAAATAATATCGTAGGTATTCCATTCAAGTGGGCTGCGCATGGCATTTACCAATGGAGCCTCATCCTTGTAAATACTAGCTGCCTGTCCATTGCGATAGGTACGGTTATTATAAGAATCCAAAATTTGAAGCTCATATCTGTTCTGTAAAAATAGTCCACTATTGCCCCTGCCCTGACTATGGCCTTTAACCACATCCGGGGCACTAAACTCCAAGTGAATCTGACAGTCCCCAAATTTCATTTTCGTACTTATACCTCCAGATCTGGGAACTACCTCCATATGGTCATTGTCTACAATCTTCCATGGTGCCGGCTTAGAATGATCATTTTTACTTACCCACTGATCCAAATTGCTTCCATCAAATAGAATAATGGCATCTGATGGGGCGTCGCCTAATTTTTTTCCCGGAGTCACTACTTCAACTTCTGGCTCCCATATCTCGGTCATTTGTGGTTTCATCGGCATAGGGGATACTTCTGGTGGGCTGGGTTTTTGGGTCTCTTGTGCTCCCATTGGAATGGCTAGGGCCACTGCAACTAGCCCTAGAAAAACGGTTTTTACATTCATGATCTTTTGGTATTTTGATTTTGGTTTAATAATTTTTTAAAAAATAAATATAGACATATTGCTACTTTTTCATTGTACTCAACCTTATATTTCAAGCTACAGCGTCAAAAAACATGGTCTATATTGAGGTTTAAGGCCTACGTAAAACTACCATATACTAGGCAGACCAGTTTTTAAGACAACTGACTTTTAATGATTTCCACCATTTTATTGGCACGCTGTTGCACCTCCTCTTCAGACCAACCCAATTTTATCAGACAGGATATATTTCTACCTATCCAATGGTCGGATTTAGTGAAGTTGGACAAGTTGTAATTTGGCACCCCTTCCCTTATCTCTTTGGACAGCCCTACCAAACTTTTTAAATCTTTTAAATGTTCCCATTTTCTGTAGTAGTGCCAATTATTGTCATACCAATAGAAGCATCCGTCCAGTCCGTTATCGGCCAATGCCTCTACGGTTTTACGGGCCAGATTTTCATCGGGCATAAAAAAACTCAGAAATGAATAATTTTCTTCCCCCTTAGCGGGTACTCTTCTGAAGGTAATCTCCGGGATCTGCTCTAAGGCCGATCTTAATACGGAATAGTTATTTTTCTGGGAAGCTATAAAATCGTCCAAACGTCCAATTTGAGCAAGTCCTACGGCTGCATGTAGTTCCGAAATCCTATAATTATAACCCAATATAGGGTGGCCTTCGGCTCCCCTGTTGGAACCAATATGATCATGACCATGATCGGAAAATTGATCGGCTCGAACATAATATTCCTTATTATTGGTAACAAGGGCCCCACCTTCCCCACAGGTAATTGTCTTTACATAGTCGAACGAAAAACAGCCTAAATCCCCATAACTTCCCAAGGGTTTACCGTCGTAGCTTCCTCCTATGGCCTGGCAGGCATCTTCCAGTAAGATAAGTTCATGTTTCTTACACAGGGCTTGCAAAGGAGCCAAATCGGCCATAGATCCACACATATGAACCGGCATAATTACTTTTGTTTTTTCGGTAATGGCTTTTTCCACTGCAAGGGGATCAAGAGTAAGGGTGTCGTCCACATCCACTAAAATGGGTATGGCCCCAACCGACAGCACGGCTTCAAAACTGGCTACAAAGGTAAAAGTAGGCAGTATAACCTCATCACCAGCCCCTACCTTGGCACAGGCCAAGGCCACTGTTAAGGCGGCCGTTCCACTACTAAGCAGTTGGGCGTGATTAACCTGCATACGTTCTTCCAAGGCCTTTTCCAATTCCTTGGCTTTCCAATGCCCATTCCTATTGCCATCAAAACCATAGCGCATTAAAACCCCGCTATCCAAAACGTCATTTAATTGTTCCCTTTCTTGAGCTCCAAAAAGTTCAAATCCTGGCATATTATAATAATTTATTTAGTAGTTTTTAATTGAGTAAAGATTAAAGGCGGTAATTTCACATTATGGTAGGTGCAGAATACTATCATCAATTTCTCTGCGTACTTTTTTAAGACTAGCAAACATATCATCACTTGACCTGTATCCTATTGGCAGGACCAGCACTGAAGTTAGCTTATGGTCGTCAAGTCCCAAAATCTGATCGTACCCTTTTGGCTGAAAGCCTTCCATAGGACAGGCATCCACTTCCTCCAAAGCACAAACGGTCAATAAGGTCCCCAGTGCCAAATAGGCCTGATTGGTGGCCCAATCATGGACCTCTTTCAATTCTTTTTTGGAAAAGCTTTCTATCAACGCCCCTTTGAAAGGTTCCAAAATTTCATCCGAGGTGTTTCTAACCTGTTGCACCCTCTTAAAGTAGTCATGAATAAAATTTTTGTCTATTTGCTTTTCAATACAGATTACAAAAACATGGGAGGCTTCGGCCACCTGATTTTGGCCGTAGGACAATTTCACCAACTCTTTCTGTAGTTTCTTATCCTGCACAACCAGTAACTTTATGGGCTGTAGCCCATAAGAGGTAGCAGTTAGGTTAAAAGCCTGCTTTAATTTGTCCAATTTTTGTACTGGCACCAATTTGTTCTCATCGAATTTTTTTACGGCATAACGCCACTCTAATTTCTTGATAATATCCAAGGTAAATTCTTTTTTATTTAAAGCCCATTTTTCTTCCAACACTTACACAGCTGCCACATTTCATGGGTCCCTTATAAAGTTAATTTCCATTTTCTATAGGCAATGGGTAGCTTCCGGGCCAAAGTTAAGCCTATTTCCCTTTCCCGTGTACTATTCGGGCTAAAAAGTGCCCAGATAGCCTCCCGTCAAACTAGTTGATTCCAGGCCCCATTTACATTTAAATGCTTATGTGATTAAAACTATTTAAAGCAAAAAGGCCAGCTAACTAAAATAATAAGGACTATAATGACATCGGCAATTTTAAAAAAATAAATAAAAATTGAAATTTCTTTTAAAAAGAATAAAAAGGTTTCTATATTTGCACCCGCTAAGGAGAAATGGCAGAGTGGTCGAATGCGGCAGTCTTGAAAACTGTTGAGGGTCACACCTCCGGGGGTTCGAATCCCTCTTTCTCCGCAAAAGGAAACCCATAACGAAAGTTATGGGTTTTTTGTTTACTGGAGCCACCGAAGTTTACTTCGAGGGGCCGAAGGAAACAAAAAACCTACAAGCGTTAGCTTGTTATGGTTTCTATGCTTGCCCCGGATTGCCTTGTTGGGATGCACGCAGTGAATCCCATAATAGGAAGGAAACAAAAAACCTACAAGCGTTAGCTTGTTATGGTTTCTATGCTTGCACGGGATCCACGACATACTAAAAACCACAGACCAAGTTCAAATTACACCCTCTCGATATATCCTTAAAAGCGTGGATAGAATATCGCTCTGTACTTTTGCTCTACTATCCCAAACAAAAAACGGATCATGACCAATTGTTGTGTTTATGCAAAAATTGTGGTTAATCGGTAAAGGAAGAACTCTACATTTCTCACACCTCTGAACTGTGCCCTAAATGCCTTCATCTTCGCGTTGAATGATTCTGCTGAAGCATTTGTACTTCTGTTTATAAAATAGTTGAGTACAGAGCGGTAATTTAAAGTAATACTATTGGCTACCGTTTAGAAGCTCTTAAATCCTGACTCCTCTACATCTTTGTACCAGTAGGCTAGTTTGGTGTAAGCTACTTTAATATCGTTGACATGGGTAAATATACTCCTAAGTTTATATTTACATTAAAGCAGACCTACTTTCAACAAAATAAAAAATCCAATAACTGAATTCTAAGTCTAAGGCTTGTGCCTTATGGGCTACAGAGGTCATTTCCATATTTGGGAAAATTTAGATTTTATCCAAAACTCTCACTTTTCACGTAGAAAAATTTTTAATCATAACTGTATTACCATTTACCCCCATCCTCCCACCAAAGAACAAAATATACAGGTATTGGCAGTAAGCTTTTTAGGTTACCTAAGAGATTTGGAAGACTGTTCCTGTCCTTGGGAATATGAACTAAATGCCAGTGCTACCGACTCCGTTGCGTCCTGCGCTCCTGTTAAAGTAGAATCTATCCTTTCTGGTTCTGGAATATGCAAAGGCAGGGTAAATTTAAAATTACTTCCCTTACCTATTTCACTCTCCACCCAAAGATGTCCGTCCAATTTCTCTACAAATTCCTTACAAAGAACCAAACCTAAACCAGAACCATTTTCGTTTGCGGTACCCCGTGATGTAACATTGGCAGATAAGTCAAAAATTTTACGAATTGTTTCATCGGTCATACCAACCCCATTGTCTATAACACAAATTTCCACCTGTTGTCCATGAGTAGTAGCTACCACTTCTATTTGTCCTCCATAATCCGTGAATTTTATGGCATTCGCAATTAGGTTTCTTAATATAGTCGCAAGAATATTTTTGTCCGTAAATAATTCAATGTCTGTTGTTGGCGAATGTTGTAAAGCAATATTTTTAGCCTTTGCTTGCGACCTTTTAAGACCTATAATTTCATCAATAACCTCAGACAGTGTAATTTTTTCAGGATTAAAGCCAAGTTCCCCAGTTTGTGATTTTGCCCAATTTAATAAGTTGTCCAGTAAATTGAGGGTGTTTTTGGCAGTTGAATTTATTAAATCTGTATACTTTTCTGATTCCGGATTGTCGGTATCTTTCACATTGTCCAAGAGCAGATCGGAAAGACCCAATATGTTTATAAACGGACTCCTTAGATCATGTGCAATAATGGAGAATAATTTATTTTGGGTTTGGTTCAACGCTTGTAGTTTACGTTTATCCTGTTCAATGATAACATTTTTTGCAAGTATAGTTTTTTGATCTATTTCCTTTAAAAGCATTATAAAACCTATGCTTATAGCACTTATTACAAGGACGGAAACTATAAGAAACCAATTATTGAAGGTAGAATTCTGGAGAAAAACATATGACTGCCCTATTTGATAAATGTGAATGGCACGTACTAGCTGAAATACGGAATACAATAGAAGTACAGCACTTAAAAGGATAGAAAATTTATATTTGTTTTTATTAGTATACAGATAAAAAGCACCTATTCCAAAGAAAAATGAACAGGATGTTATACGTATTACACTGAGAATAGTAAAGTTTTCCTCAACGAATAAAATTGCGGAATAAAATAGAAAAACAGAAACAATAAAAAGCCTCAAGAGTTTTTTTCGGATGGTTCCGTCATAGGAGAGCAAACCAAAGGCTGTTAGTGCAAAACAAGAAATTAAAAGAAAATTATTAATTCGCAAGCTTAGCAAAGGCGGTAAAACATCCCTATTGGCAAAAAGAACAATGGCAATAGTTTGGAAGGTAATACCCAGTGCTACCAGTAATAAATACCATTGTTTGTGATGATAAAAATATTGATAAATGAACAATGCCATGATAAATAAGTTATTCAAGGCTAAAAAAAACATTATCGAGGGGTAGTCTAAAGTCATTTTTCTTTATCCATTTTATTTTCATAAAGATTAAAAAAAAAACGCTCAATAAGCCGATTTTTTAGGTCTGATTGATAACTTTAATCGATTCAGCTTTTAACTATGACAGTAACATACTGATCTTGAACTACATAGAATATTTTTCCCTTAGATTTGTATATCAACAAACTAAATGAATGGTTATAAAGTAATTTGGTGGTCATGGAAAACACGAGGTCCCAATATAATTGACCATTACAGTAGTAGAATAAACTAATCATCCACTTCCTTAAAATATTTTGGTCAATCTCAAAAGTTACGGGTGTCAATTCGGTAAATAGAAAAAGTACATCGCCTATTTTCTATTACATATGCCTTATAATCCAGGGCTAAATAGGTTTTACAACCAATAGGATTTCTTACAGTATATTGAATTAGCAATCATTTCAACATTAGGCAAAAATCCGGTCAACTGCATTTTTGTTCAAGGGTTTATCAAAATAATCCTTTATAAGAGGATGGCTTTTGGCTCGCTTTCGATCTGTTGAGTTTGTAAAGGCGGAGACTATATAAATATCGAAAGGACTAATGTTTACACCAATTTTTTCCAACTCCATTAGAAAGTCCCATCCATCCAAATCCGGTAAACCAAGATCTAACAATAGCTTGTCTGGAAGTCCTTTTTTACTTTTCCAGCACTTCCTTAGATGGTCCAAGGCCTCTTTAACTGTATAAAATGTGGTAATATTATAATGGGGGTGTACCTGTCCTATTTTGTATGTCATGGCAAACTGTGATACCATATCATCATCAATAATCCATAAAGTTTCTCCTTCCATGCTAATTTACAATACCAATTAAAAATTTATTAACCAACCATTTCACCTAGGACTTTCCGCAACCTAAATATACATTGCCACTATCAACTTAATGCAACAATTCCTGTTAAGTTCTTATATTAGAATTGCTGAACTAAACCCTATAATTTTATAAAAAACAAACAGCAATAATAGTAATTTTCACCTATATTTTCAAAGCTACAATCTAAATATATGCGCACAAAGTTTTAATCCAATACTTTTTCGCCGAGTGTTCTGAGTAAACCGATTAAACTACAAGCTATTAGCTGTACCAATACAGTATCGCCTTTTCTTTAGACCAATAATAATTACGCGTAAATGGGGCAAAATGTATATTCATCCACCCTATCCCTCTAAACAAAAAAGAAGGGGCATTAAAAAAACATGAGCCATATCGTCTCCCCTATTTTAATGTCGACTTCATTTTAAACAGGAGCAACTAATAATAGTGGTCCCTGACTACATTTCCCAGTCGAGCAACTCTATTCAGACAACATTATATCCACTGTTCACATCATTTATTGGCAACCCAAACAGCTATTTAATTACTTTGACAAAAATTAAACTTCAAGTCCCCCGTTATGAAATTAAAGAGTGTGATCATATGTGATTCACGTTTACAACTAGCTGCCATAACCAAGTTGGTAAACAATCACCCAAAACTGACTTTGATAGCTAACTACACCAACTCCATCGAAGCGTTAAACGGTATTAAAAACAACAACATTGATGTTGCCTTTATCGATATAGAGAAGCCAAGCGTAAAGAGATACCAATTTTTGGAAGCCTTGGATACCTCAACACAGTTAATATTAATTACCGGCAATCCTGATTATTCACCAAAGGCTTTTAATTTTAAACTTACCGACTATCTATATAAACCCATTTCTCAGGCCAGCTTTGAAGCCTCAGTAAAAACAGCTATCTTCAATTACGACCAAAGTACTCACGTGAACAGTGAGGAAGAGCATATAATAGTAAAAAGTAATTTGAGAAAGCGTAAAATAGTTTTAAACAATATAAAATGGGTCCAAGGGCTGGGCGATTATATTAAATTGATCACCAATGAAGGTACAGTAGTAATTCTTTCTACCATGAAATCTTTTGAACAAAAATTGCCGAAAGATAAATTCCTGAGGACACATAAATCCTATATTGTGAACTTGGAAAAGGTAGAAAAATACAATAGTAAGTCAATTACAGTCGAGGGAATTCAGCTGCCATTGAGCAGAAATAAGAAAAGCGAATTCATTGAGGCGTTATTTAATGTATAGAAACGCTCAAGAATTTAAATTTCCAACCCAAAGTAATCGGTGAATCCAACAATCATCACAGAAAAAACTAACAAGATTAAAGATGAAGACACACGAAATATTACTGATTGACGATGATCCAATGACCAATTTTATTAACAATACGGTCATAAAATCGGAGTTTCCGAATTATTCACCTGTCATTTTTGAAAATGGTCCAGACGCCCTTGCATATATCAGGGAAAATCCCAAATCATTCTACCTGATCTTCTTGGATATAAATATGCCTGTAATGGATGGTTGGGAATTTTTAGAAACGCTTTCAAAGGATACAAGCCAATACAATTTAGTTATCCATATTTTAAGCTCTTCCCTTGATTCATTGGATAAGCGGAAAGCAGATAAGAGCAATCTTGTTACTTCCTTTCTAACAAAACCTTTGAAAAAGGATGTTCTAAAAGAATTAAAATTGGGTCTATGAAATAACCAAGACCATCACAGTTTAAAAAAAACCTGAAGACCGTCTAAACACTTAATTTAGACGGTCTATTTGGATTGTTAACATACATTGTTAATGTACACTTTATGGTATTGAGGTCTTAACTACACATCAATAGTGTATTCAGATCTTATTTTTTTGGCCACCTTTACCATATTGGTCAAAGCGGACTTGGTTTCTGGCCAGTCCCTTGTCTTAAGACCACAATCCGGATTTACCCACAAATTTTCCACCGGTAAGAGTTTGGCCGCCTTGTGCAATAAAGACGCCATTTCATGCTCATTGGGAATCCTGGAAGAATGAATGTCGTATACCCCAGGTCCTATTTGGTTGGGATACTTGTATTTCACAAAGGCGTCCAAAAGCTCCATTTCCGACCTTGAGGTTTCTATGGTAATAACGTCGGCATCCATATCCCCAATGTTCTGTATAATATCGTTGAATTCCGAATAGCACATATGGGTGTGAATCTGGGTCTTATCCTCCACACCGGAGGCTGAAATTCTAAAACACTCCACCGCCCAATTTAAGTAGGTATTCCAATATTCACGTCGTAAGGGCAGCCCTTCCCGTATTGCAGGTTCATCTATCTGAATGATACTTATTCCCGCCTGCTCCAAATCAGTTACCTCGTCCCGTATGGCCAAAGCTATTTGTTTGCAGGTTACGGATCTAGGCTGGTCGTTTCGCACAAAGGACCATTGCAAAATAGTTACCGGTCCGGTAAGCATTCCCTTTACCGGTTTTTTAGTTAACGATTGTGCGTAAGAAGTCCATTTTACCGTCATAGGCTTATCCCTATATACGTCTCCATAAATGATGGGAGGCTTTACACAGCGGCTACCATAACTTTGTACCCATCCATTTCCGGAAAAGGCAAACCCCTCTAATTTTTCCCCGAAATACTCCACCATGTCGTTTCTTTCATATTCGCCGTGCACCAAAACATCCAACCCTATATCCTCTTGAAAAGCAATAGCCCTTTGGGTTTCTTTCTTCAGGAATTCATTGTATTCCGTACTGGTAATTTCCTTGTTTTTAAATTGTCTTCTTATACTCCTCACCTCCCTGGTTTGGGGAAAAGATCCAATTGTGGTAGTAGGAAATAATGGCAGACCTAATTTCTTTCCCTGCTCATACCTCCTAACAGTAAAGGCGCTCTTACGTTTTCCTGCCGTATCCGCCAAGGATTGGACCCTTTGCTTGGTGGGGCTGTGATGCACCAGTCCAGAGATTCTTTTATCAATAAAAGTACGTCTATTACTTACCAATTCCATTGCCGCCTCTTCTGTGGGTATTTCCGGTGTAAGCTCACTTAATGTTACCAACTCCTTTAGTTTTTGTTTTGAAAATGCCATCCACTGCTTTACTTCGGCTGGTAAACTTTTTTCATTGGTCTCTAGATCTAGATCATAGGGCGCATGTAGAAATGAGCAAGAACTGGAAACCCAGAGCTTTTCAATAGAAACATTTTGCAAGGCCATGTTTATGAGGTCCAAGGAGGAATCAAAATTATTGCGCCATATATTTCTACCGTCAACAACTCCTAACGAAAGTACTTGCTTACCTTTGTAAGTTGGAGAATCTATGATGTCGTTCAACTGCAATGGGCACCGGACCAGATCTAAATGGATGGCATGAACGGGAAGACCTAAAATAGTTTCCAAATTGGCTCCATAGCAGTCAAAGTAATTGGTTAGAATTATTCTTAATTTGGGGAATTTTTCTGCTATATCTGTGTACAGTGTCTTTATGGCCGTCAGCTCTTTATGGGTCAAGTCCATCGCCAAACAGGGTTCATCCAATTGTATGTATTCCGCTCCAGCAGCGGATAACTGTGATAACAGTTTATAAAACTCGGGCAAAAGGGCTTCCAGTAAATCCAATCTATGGAAGCCTTCCTCCTTCTCCTTCCCTAGAAAAAGGTAAGTAACCGGGGATATCAATACAGGCTTGGTTGAAATACCCTGATCCAATGCTTCTTTAAATTCTTCAACAGCTTTTAGGGAACGCAATTCAAATGTCTGGCTCTTTGCAAATTCAGGCACTAAATAGTGATAGTTTGTATCAAACCATTTTGTCATTTCTAGTGCCGTAATATCAAAACTATCCTCCTGTAGCCCCCTTGCCATAGCAAAATAAAGATCTAGGTCCGATCTATTTTTATCAATTTCCCTGAATCTTTCGGGAATACAGCCATAGGTCATTGTGGCATCCAATACCTGATCGTAAAAGGAAAAGTCATTAGAGGGAATAAAATGGATCCCACTCTTTTTTTGCAGGATCCAATTTTTTCTTCGTATTTGACTGCCAACCTCCAACAGTTCCTCAGCTGAAATTTTCTTTTTCCAATATTTCTCTATGGCTTTCTTTAACTCTCTTTTGGCCCCAATTCTCGGGTATCCTAAAACGTTGGTTTTCATTTGCTCTGCTTTTGTTTATTTTCCAACAAAGCTCATCTTTAAGATTTAATTTTCCATGTTATTAATTTATTTTGGAAATAAAACCTATTTTAGTTTCTTTAGCTAGGTTATTCATCCATTTGTATTTAAAATGGGCATTAAAACAGAAAAATATTCTATGACCAATTTGGACAAAATTGATATTCAAATTCTAAAATTACTGCAGAGCAATTCCAATCTAACTACCAAGGAGCTGGCCAATAGGGTTAATTTATCTACCACACCCGTATTTGAACGGGTAAAAAGATTGGAAAAAAAGGGCTATATAAAAAAATATGTGGCTGTATTGGATCCCGAAAAAATGGACAAGGGCTTAACAGTGTTTTGCAACATAACCTTAAAACAGCACACCCGTGAAATTGGACACCAATTTGTAAAGGATATCGCGGCAATCAAGGAAGTTACCGAATGCTACAACGTATCTGGCGATTATGATTTTTTACTCAAGGTAATGGTAAAGGATATGAAGCATTACCAAGATTTTGTCTTGAACCATCTTGGATCCATGAAAAACATTGGAAGTGCACATAGTACCTTTGTGATGGGAGAGATAAAAAACGCCCATGCCATACCCCTATAAAGAGCTGTTCTAATAACTATCTAAGCAGCTAAAGTGAGCTTAATCCATTTTTGAAAATAATTGGTGGTCTATAGCCAATAATGATTCTATTTGCACCAAAGGTAGACGGAAAAAAGCGCATAAATAACAGGACTTTCAACCTTCCCCTACAAAATACAACTTAAATTTTCTTTGGGACCACCTATCAAATACCAACCATGGCGGAAATAAGATGGTACAATACTACCATAAAAAATACGGTGCAGACCCAGAAGTATATTTTAAATCCATTTGCTATTAAATGGTTTCCAATACCCTTAAAAGTTCCTTGTTTATTGTTGCTTTTAAGTGATAATCTGGACATATTCATGAATCTCGTTTTTTTTTGCAAGAATATTACCCCTTCATAATTCTTGGAAGGAAAACTAGATAAACGGAAAATATTATCGATTAAATGCAATTGTAAAATAGCCTATATTTCTGTTTCCATTTAAACAAGTTTGTATCTTGGAAAATCTTCAAATTGTAGGGCAACAAGTTAGGTTTTAGGATTACCTAAAACAATTAATTCCACCAATTCCCACTGTTTCATAGCAACTAAAATGCGTCTCCCTATTGCTTGCATCGAATTTCGACAAATAATGCAATTAATTTTAAATAGCATATACCTTTTAAGCCTCTATATCTGATTTTTACAATTTATTCTTTGGGAATTAACTGCCAAATATCTAAACCACAAAATTCTTCATTTACACAACACATTATGCACCGTTCACATCATTTTTGGCAACTTGGAAGGTAGTTTTGGGTACCTTCAACAAGATTTAAAACGAGGATCACCAATTATGAAATTAAGAAGTATTATTGTAGACGATTCGTCTATGCAGCGCATTGCCGTAGCCAAATTAGTGAACAATCATCCCCACCTGACAATGGTTGGAGAGTACAGCAATGCCATTGAAGCAAAGAACGGACTTAAAAACAGTAACATCGATCTTATTTTTCTGGATGTGGAAATGCCCATCATCAATGGGTTCGATTTATTGGAATCCTTAGACAGCCCACCACAGGTAATATTGATTACCGGAAATCCCAACTACGCCCTTAAAGCTTTTGATTATGACGTTACGGATTATCTGCATAAACCTATCTCTGCTTCCCGTTTTGATACGTCTATAAAAAGAGCTCTAACTAAATATGAGCAGTTGCAAAAGGTGCCAGAGGATGATGAATATATCTTTGTAAAAAGCAATCTAAGACAACGTAAAGTAGTGCTTAACGACATAAAGTGGGTAGAAGCATTGGGCGACTATATAAAATTGGTGACCAATGAAGGCAATGTAGTTATCCTTTCTACTATGAAGTCTTTTGAACAGAAATTACCAAAGGATAAATTCCTGAGGGTACACAAATCATACATTGTAAATTTGGAAAAAGTTCAGAAATTCAATAGTAAAAGTGTTGAACTGGACGGAAGACAGCTTCCGTTGAGCAGAAACAAAAAAAATGTGTTAATAGAGGCCCTACATAATGTATAATCATCATTTTTAGGCGCTACTTAGAGTGCTTTGTGAATTTAGTATAACCAATAACTAACTAGTATACTATGGTTATAAACCAAAAACAATATTTAGTAATATAAAAAAATCGAGGGTCGCGACCCTCGATTTTTTTTGTGTAATGTTAAATTCACCTCTTTAAAGAGACAATAGAATTACTTCTATTAATCTTTACTTACCATGTAGGCCTAGGCTGTAATTTCCTACCCTTCAACTTCCATAGATGCCGAAATTCTAAAATTTTCAAACGTACGTCCCTTTAGATGTTTTTGCCATCTTTCCACTAAAGGGCTTTCAAGTTTATATTCACGGTATTCGTCCGGACTCATAATTGGGATACCTTTTACAATGGGGTACAAGCGTTCACAATTTGTACATACTAAAAAGCCTTCCAACACATTATTGGAGGTATCCTTTGTTATTTCCGTTAGCTTAAGATCCGCTTTGTCAAAGGGGCAACATAGTTTGTTGATCGTTTCTTTCTTCATTTTTTATTTAATTCTTTTAGATAATTATTTATTGATTCGCTAGGGTTTGTTGCGCCCATAATACCAGATACCACAGCAATCCCTTTAAAATTAAGTCCCTTAAGTTGCCCCAGATTATTGGCGGTAATCCCACCGGCCAAATATATAGGCAAATCATAATGTTTGGACGCCTTTTGTATGGTATTAAAATGGACTATCTCGCAACTGTTGGCAGTTTGGGAAGGAAATACGGAACAAAAAGAAATATAGTCCAGATTGTTCCTGTTTGCCCATTCTACCCAACTTAAATCATTATTACAGGTAAGTCCGCTTATAAAAGATTTGTTTACTCCAGCTTTTATTTCCTCATAATCTTCAGGAATTATATCAAAATGAATCCCGTCCAAATCGGTTTTATTAAGCAAACCCCATTGGTTATTTATCAATACCGGAACATTTTTAGCATGGCATAGATCGCAAATTTTACAGATTAAAGTGGTTATATCTTGAGTATCTTTAAAATTGTCCCAAATCTGTACTGCTGCTAGCCTTTCATTAAGGCATATGTCTAACTTATTCAGAAGAACTTTTTCATCCATTGATGGGTCAATTATCAAATAGATACCGGAACCCATTTTTCGTTTTTGGCCCGCATTCATTTCCAACCCGAATTAAATGCTTTGTAAAATGCTGCCCAATAGGGGTCATTTTCATTGTACCCTAGCCTGTTGGCCTCATCATTTTTCATAAGCTTTATTCCTTTGTCCCTTTCCACTATTTCCCCCACTTCAGTACAGACAATATTTTCCTTTTCCAACCTAGGGATGACATCTCTTGCGCTTCCTTTTTTACAGGTGATGACCATTGAGCCTGCCCCTATACAGTTACGTGGGTCCAAGGAAAACAAGTCGCAGACTTTATTTTGAACATAACCTACAGGCAATTGATCATTATATATCAGAGCCCCGTTATCGGAAGCCGTTGCCAATTCATATATTGCTCCCAAAACACCTCCCTCTGTAACATCATGCATGGCCGTTATATCCCTATGCTCCCTATTTTTCCCTACCGCAGCCAAGGCATCTTGGAGTGACGAGGTGTCGTAAAAAGAATCACTGGCCAGTTCTTGTATTTCGGCACCCAATTTATTTTTAACGCTTTCCGGAAAACACATGGCAAGTATGGCCGAAGAAGAAATAGCGCAGGATTTTGTCACCAAGATGGTATCTCCCGGCCGTGCTTTTTTTGAAACCAACATATTGTCTTTAGGTCCAATGGTTATAAATGTACCTCCACCGGCCATAGTGGAATTTTGCCCTTCTACAAAACCTGTATGACCGCCGGTAATGGCTATTCCAATTTTAGAACAAAAACGGTGTATATAGTTCCAATATACCTCAAAATCCGATTTTGAAAAGCTACTGGGCAGATTTAAAACAAATTGCCCGTACATGGGTGCATAGCCTGTGGTGGCCATATCGTTTGCCATTAATTGTACGGATAGCCAGGCCGACTCCTCCAATCCAAGACTTGGGAGGAGAGTTAGTGGGTCACTGGTCATGGCCATAGCCATACCCTGAGGCAAATCTACAATTGAGACATCTACCCCAAATCCAGGTCCAGTGCTTACTTCCTTTCTATTAAAGCCACATTTATTGTCAATAAATTTTTGGAATAAATGTGGATCTATTTTTCCTAGTTTGTCGCTCATTTATTCTACGTCATTTAATTTGATGTACAACCCAAAAAAATCACCTAGTGGCAGACTCCATTGTTGTACGGGAAACCATTTGGGCAGTCCGGTACAAGTCCATTCTATGGAGTAATCCCTACCTTCAAGCGCCGTTTCTATAATTTTGGTAAGTTTTTCCGGTGTGTAAAAGGTTGCCGTAAGATAGAATGGATTCTTACCAAACACTTCTTGTATCCTTCTTCTCACCACCTTGGTAGAATTTCTATTCATCATGCCCATGGCTATACCATATTTCCCTACTCTTGCAGCCTCTCGGATTACTTGTACTGGGTCCTTGTAATATTCAAAAGTGGTAATGAAGGCGAGGGAATCAAAGGAATGGTCTTTAAAGGGCATGTGGTGCGAATCGGCCATAACAAGATCACCATCAAATAATTCTACGGCTTGCGAAAGCATCAATGGTGAAATATCGCCTCCTGTTGCCTCAATGCCAATCTCTTTCCACCAGCGGGTAAAGCGGGTAGTACCACAGCCAAATTCCAACAATGTTTTGATACGTTTATCTTTGGACACCAGTTGTTCCATTACCTTCTTTTGCCATATTTCAGCACGCTTGTACCTCCCTTCGTACCATTGCTCATAGGTATCCGTGTGTTCTCTGTTAAAAAACCATTCTGGCCTGTTTTGCCAATTTTGGTCGTCCTTGGGAATAAGTTCTAGATTTGATTTTTCTATTTTCATTTTAATTTGTTTAAAAACAAAAGCTCCATTATTTGGAGTACCAAACAATGGAGCCGAAAACGAAATATCTTGGCTTGCATCCCTACGTTGGCATTATCCAAATCAGGTATCGGGTATTATCTCAGCTTGGTCTTTACCAGGCACCCCGTGCTTTAGTGTTGATAAATGTACAACTAAATTTTAAATTTATTCATTGATCTGCATGTTTCTACTTGGCATTCTTTTATTATTTGGCTATTTAGAGCAAGCCTAAAAAGTTTACCCCTCTATGCCTACTTCGTTACTTAGAACATTAATTGTCAAGTGATTACAAACAATTCTTCCTTCGTTTTTCTTATTTTTTTTCTGTCTTGTGTTCTATCCAATGTAGATCTATACCCTATAGGGGCAATTACCGCTGCATTGAGCCATTGCTCCCTACCAATAAAATATTGTTGCCAATGTATAACACCTTGACGTACAGAAGCTTTTTTTACCAGAAAACAAACACTTTTACACAGGGCTTCATATTCTTTGGAATGGTTGACAAGGTCTTTTGGAACGATTATAAGGTGCAACCAGCAGCTGCAAATACCTCTTTATCGGCAACAATCTTTTTCGCATGTCATTTTACGGGCTGTACCGAAATATTTAAGTCCTGCTGGGTACTGCTGCCCAACACTTCAAATCTTATGCGATACAATTGCTTCCCCCAAATGCTGTACAGTCTTGAGTTGGCGTCAATAACAATATTTTCTATGATTGGATTTAGAATTTCTGGATTGTACTGCAAAGACAAGCCGGTCTTTTTCCGTCCAAGTCTTATATAGCCCGGTTTTGCTATAATGGGTTCCAAGGCAACCATAAAATTAAGGTAGGTATTCCCCACATTTTCCAAAAGCGAATATGAATCCAAAATCTCAAATTTCTTGCCTCTTATCAGGTTATAACTACGCTGCCATTGCCCTACTTTGGCTTTTTTGGGATAGGCCCCTGAAATATCCAAAGAATAAGTGACGCTATCCTTTTCTGCCTTATAGAAACTGTTTTTAGCTTTATATTCCTGTCCGTCTTTTTGGTCCACACCATTTATGGTAGGTAGGTTATGATATGTAGATTGCATGGTCCAGATAGAATACCTATCCTCACTAAAAGTTTTGGCCGTATAGGTATCTACCCCTACATCTATCAGGGCCGGCTTGCCATCATAATATAGAATAAAAGTGCCCACATCATTGTGATTATGGCTTTCTGCATTATGGCCTCCCTTTGCCGCGAAATAAAAGCCATCATGGTTTTCCCTATTTTCCCTTGCGGCCATAATTTGAGTGTCTGGCAAACAAAAATCACCCAAAAGGGGTTCCCTCGCCTTTGCATTTTTAATTTCGTCCAAATTAAAGAGCTCATCCAGGGCCAGTTCTATTTTTCCTTTGAAGGTACTTTCTCCATAATGTTGTTTCCGGGCCAAGAAAGCCCCAAAATCGCTCATCACCGTGTCATTAATGCGCTTTCCATAACGATAAATAGTACCGGGGCGCGATTTTAATTTAGCGGAGGCATCGGCAAAATTCACAAAATATTCTCCATTGATATAAGCTTTATAGATATACTTCCCAATGTTCTGAACAAGCTGCTCTTCATAAATATCAATTTTACCTTGGCTTCCCTTAAAAAGAAGTTCCAAGTAATCAAACAACTTACCGCCAGCATGGTTCCAGTAAGACGGCCCCTCTTCACAGCCGCCGTCATCCTTATAATAATTCATAAATTCATCAACGGAAAGCATGCTTTTTTGCACGTTCACACTGCGGGTTATGGAATCTTTTTCCAAAAGCAAAATACAGTTCAAAGCATTGTAGTTACACCAAGGGTTCCAATTGTTGACCCTCTCATTGGTATACCCCATCCAACCAAAATCACTTCTAGTATAGTACGGTTTAAGTACCTTTTTTTCTATTTCAAATCGCAGCCTTTTCAAAATTAAAGGGTTTACACTGTCTATTTCCTCTTCCAAGAAATGATGGGTCCATGCCAAATTGGCCGCCACTTTTCCCACTCCCAGATCAATGGTAGGTTCTAGTACATCGGGCAGCCCGGCACCTGCCCGTTGAAGGGACAAATGTGCCGAATTGCCCCAATAGGTTTGCTCGCTATAATAGAATATCCCATTGATAATATCCTTTAGAAATCGGCCTTTGCCTTCCATCAATTCAGCCAATACCAAGGCTTCAAAGGCTTTAATATTCTTCCGGTAAGGTTTCTCCATAATAGTCCTACTACCGCTTTTGGTAAATTCCAAATAGTGCGAAACCGGAATATACTTCCATTGATACTCCAAATAATTTTCCCCTTCGGCAACATAGGCATCCCTCAGGTTTTGGGGAATCTTTTCCCATTGCGTACGATTTTTATATTCTGGAAATGGCACCCAGGATTGGTCTTTTACAATATATTTTTTAATAGTATCATAGGGGTAATTACCGCTTAATAAGTTGCGGTAGGCCTGGGCATTTATAAACTGGACATTAAGGCAACAAATAAAGAATATATACAGTAGTATTCTCATGCTTTGGTTTGGTGGTTTTTATTATAATGTTACAAGATCCCAATTTAAACGTTTTCCGCCCAAAGAGAAACATTTATACACATTAAATAGTACGCAAATTCCATACTCAGATAGCTACTCTCAAAATCTATAGTAACCTATATTTATTATCGTATATGGGGCAATAAGATAATTTTCTGGAATATATAATGGAAATAAAGCTCAATCAACCAAGTGGCCGAGTTAATTAAAAACCTAGGTATCACCTATCAGATGCATTTAATGCTTCTTTGTCTTTAATTTTATTGGTTTTATCGCTTATTTCGTGAATAACCTCATCAAGTTCATGGGCAGAAGTTGAGATCAGATCAAATAACTCCTCAACCGATAGATCGCCACCATCATATTCTTTAAATAGGTGAATCAGTCCCATTATTCTTGCCAAGGGAGCACGTACCACGTGCGATTGTAGCCAAGCAATTTCACGCAGGTTTTTGTTGTGTTCTTTTATTTTTTCAAGATGCTGTCTAGAAGTAGTAATATCCATTACCGATCCCACAGAACGTACCGGAGTGCCCATATTATCCCTAAGAATAAAACATCTATCTACCATATATGCAATAGAACCATCTTCCAATTCCATACGGTATTCATGCTCCCAAGAATCCTTTTCCTTATCTCCCAGACTATTGTACAAGCTATTAAGCACCCCGTCCCTATCCTCTGGATGCACCTTTTTAAACCAACTATTATCCTTATTAAAAGGTTCATTATGGGTAGGTTCCATATCGCTTTCCTCTGCATTGCCCCTGATCATTATATTTTTTTGATGGTCTATTTCCCAAATCATTTCATTACTGGCCAACATCGCCAATCTAAACCGTTCATTACTAAGAAGCAGTTGTTGTTCAAATTCCTTACTTTCGGTTATATCCTGTACAGTACCTTCTATATGGGATCTTTCTCCCTGTTCGTTCAACTTTACTTGAATTTCTTCGTGCACCCATTTTATTTTTCCCGTGGGCGTTAAAATTCTATGATCAAAGCTATGCAGTTTCCCGGGAACCATATTTAGAATGGGATCACCTTCCATTATATGTCGGTCATCGGGATGTAGACAATTCTTAACATTCTCAAAGGAGGGAACAAAGTTTTTAGGACTATGCCCAAAGATCTTATATACTTCTTCTGTCCATTGTTGGATATCTGAATCGATATTACGTCGAAAGTATCCCAGTTTAGCTATGCTTTGGGCATATTGCAACCTCTCATAGGCCGATTTTAAAGATATTCGCGCAAGTTTATTCTCAGTGATATCCTTTGCTACGGCCACAATCAATTTCTCATCCTTTTTTACCGTCCCGGACCAAACAAACCATCTCTCATCTTTTTGGGCGGTTAGCATCCTTACCTCCACGCCTTCAGTGGATAAATTCTGCATTAGTGACGTCAAGTTTTCATCAATTACCCCAAGATCGGCACTATTTACAAATTGTTGGTAATTGGCACCTACCAAATCCTCCTCTCTGTAATCCAATGCAACTGCTAAGGCCTTGTTCACCTTCTTGATACGGGAGTCGAAACCTATAATACAAAACGGGTCTGGAGAAATATCGAAGAAATTATGATATTCATCCTCCGTAATCCGTTGTTTTACCACCGCTCCCATCTCATCTCCTAAGTCGGCTAAAAGGTATTGCATGTTGGACAAAAAGCTCTTTGGTTGCTGGGAAAACAGTAGTATACAGCCTAAAAATTCTTCACCATAAAAAACAGGTAATCCGATAGCCGAATTTATTGAAGCCGTTTCTGCCCCCTTTTGCCGTACACAATCCGAACTGTCCTTTATATTTCCCCACAGACAAATGCTTGTTGTTTTCCACACATTACCGGCCAGCCCTACACCTTTCCCTACTATATCCACTACACTGTCTTCCTGATAGAATTTTTTAATGGCTTCTCCCCGGTATGCCTTGCCCCTTAAAATAAGTCGGGTCCCATCATTTGTCTTCAACCAGATTTCCCCTGCACAGATATTGGTAGAAGATATCAAAATTTCCATTGCATTGTCTAAACAGTCACTAAGTTCACACGGCTGTACTATTGCTTTTGATATGGAGTAGAGCATGTCTTTGGCCATTTTCTTTTCCATTTCATCGGTTACCTCCGTTGTATTAGCGACGATTCCAGCGATTATAGGGTCGGACAAATGATTGGTAAGAACCGTTTCTATCCACCTCCAATTGCCCTCACTATCTTTGAACCTATAAGGGGGGACGGATACATGCTTTTCATTTAAAGCTCTAGGCAAATACTCCTGTAGTCGTGGTATATCTTCCTCGTTAATAAAATCAAAGGCGTTCTTTCCTATAAAATCCTCAGCATTTATACCTAAGACGGTTTTAGAATTTGGAGCTACATATTTATAGTTTACCCCACTGTCTACAATAGCCATTAAGCCCTTACCCCTCTGCACCATTGTCTTAAATTTGTATTCGCTTTCTTCCAACTTTCTAAGGGCTTCGGTACGAGCCATATGGTTTGCCAAATTAGTGGATAGGACATCCAATAACTGAAATTCTTCGTCTTTCCATTCTCTTTCTTGGTTACAATTATCTATTCCGATAAAGCCGAACAGATCACCACCAGCCATAACCGGCAAAGCCAATATGGACCTTAATTTCATAGACGTCAAAAATGCTTTGGTAGCCGATTCTTCCATATTGGCCACATGGGCCTCATACCTTTGGCCTCTCTTAAAGCAAACCAGTAAATCAGAAACCTCCGATAGGTGTATGTTCTGAAATTTAGGACTCTCAAGCATAGAATTTCTCTCGGCATTGGTCCAGGCCATTTTATGTGAGGCGGTCTGTTCCTTTAAATTGATATCGAAAAAATAAACGCTATCCACTTCCAGGGTTTCAGACACAATTCGGAAACATAGTTTTAGCGCTTTTAACCAGTCTATATTTTTCAACAAGATGGAATTGATATCCGAAATTGCCCCTATAATTTGTTTTTGTCGCAAAAGATAATCTTGGTATTCAACTTCTTCCGATATATCTATAGCACTGACAATTTCACAATTCCTCCCGTTATATGTTATTAAATTGGACTTTAATCTTACCGGAAAGACTGTACCATCCTTTTTTTTATGACGAAAAATACTTTCTTTATAAGTTCCTTCTCGGGTAACCATGTCCTTAATAGCCTTATCCAACCTAGGGATATCCTCCTCTGGTCTTATGTCCTTAAGGTTCATTGATAAAAATTCCTTTTGCGAATAACCGTATTGCCGGATAGCTTCCGTATTTACCTTTAGGAATTTAAGGGTTTCCATATCAAAAATCCACATAGGAAAAGGTCCTAGCTCAAAAATTAGATCTTCGGATTCATAGGGACTCCCGTTGGATGATAAGCTGTTCATTATATAAAACGATTGCAAACAACTATGGAGAACAATAAATTTAATACAGGAATAAAATGCTGGTATATGCTATTTCTTAAAAAGTGGTCTTAACATTTGTACTTATTACAACAAGAAATTCAAAAGCACCACAAATTGTTAAAAGACACAAACTGCAGCCGAACCAATAATCCAATTTTATATTGCGTCCCCTACTAGGCAAGACAGGCAATTAGATTTCAACTTAATGATTCTTCTAAACTAATATCCAATTGGCAACGCCTATCACTGTTTGGTTAACTCTATGCAATATAATAAAAATATGCTTTGCTCTTTTGCGTTATCCCTGCAATTCTTTCCATCCCATTATTGCTGATAGGCCTCGGGCATGCGCTTGATAGGAATGGTAATATATTTCTTTATTTAGGTCTAGGATCACCGGCCAATGAATGTCGTCTACCCCTTGTCCCAAAACGTTCACGATTGCCGTTTCTACAAACTCGGAACTGATTGCCCCAAGAATCCTTACCTCCTCTGAATTGTCCATACCAGATAGCCCGATATAATATTCCGCTGGTTTCCCCGAAAAGGAACACACCGGAACATCAAGGGATAAGGAAGGAACTTCCTTTAATTGCCCTCCCTTAAAATCCGTTGACTCGGCCATAGAAATACACCCTCTTTTCATGGCGTCAAAATTACCTCATTTCTTTCTTTAGGATGCAGTTTTGGCCATAAAAAAAATGTGCTTTTTATTAACCGTTATAGAAGTTGGTTCTCAGTTTTTTAAATAAAGAACTAACAAGTTTGGTGTTATTTATAAACATATAAAAATTAGACTTCCCTTAAATTTTGGAATATTTCTGGTAGATATGGCAACACCTTTATCATTGGACTAGCTTGCCCCATATATCAGCCTTATCATTGCATACTTATCCCCTATGAGTCTTGGGCCCACCTCTTATTTTGACATCGTACTAGTTAGACATTAGGTTTCATGTTAGCGTATGGCTTGTGCCTCATTTAACGGAAGTAGTATCTCAAAGCTTGCCCCCTTGCCCAATTCACCCCTTGCCGTTACCATACCGTTATGATTTTCCACTATGCGTTTTATAATGGCAAGCCCTATTCCCGTTCCAGGGTATTCTGTCTTCCCGTGGAGCCGTTGGAATAGTTCAAATATCTTTTCGCTATACTTTTGATCAAATCCAATGCCGTTGTCCGAATAAACGATCCGACAGTATGTATGGCCAGTTGGCTTTTCTTCTTCCTCCCTACCATGGTCCGTTACGTGATCACTCTTTATAGAGATCTCTACAGCTAGGTCCGGCTTAGAAAATTTCAAGGAATTACTTATCAGATTGTAAAACAGTTGTTTCATCTGAAAAGGTATAACAAAGATCTCACATGTACCATCAAACTCAATAGATGCATTCTTTTCAAGGAGCTCTTCACTAAGATCCTGTTTCACATCCTCTATTATATTACCCAAAGATGTATGCTTAAAATCGCCCTCCATATTGTGCGTCCGGGAATAGGCCAACAAATCATCTATAAGCGACTGCATCCGTTCTGCAGAAAGTTGCATCCGATTAAACAGAAATTTCCCTTTTTCGGAAAGGGTATCCATGTCTTTCTCTATAATTCGAGAGGCAAAGGTCTGTATTTTTCTTAGCGGCTCTTGTAGGTCATGACTAGAAATATAGGCAAAGGATTGCAGCTCCTTGTTCATTTTCTGAAGTTCAATATTCTTTTGCTCCAGTTCCAACTTTTTTTCGTTTAGAGCATCATCCGCCTCTTTCTTTGTAGTTAAATCGTGTGTAACCTTAGAAAAGCCTATCACTTCATTTAGCTCATTATGTATGGCGGTAATAACCACACTTGCCCAAAACAAACTTTTATCCTTCCTTACCCGCCAGCCCTGATGTACCGCTTTACCTTCTTTCGCGGCCATGCCCAATAATTTTTGGGGAAGCCTAACCTTTCTGTCCTTTTGTGTATAAAAATTGGAAAAACTCTTACCTATTATTTCTTCTGCCTTATAACCCTTTATTTTTTCCGCACCTGAATTCCAATTTTCCACTATACCCTCACGGTTTAAGTATAGTATGGCGTATTCCTGAACCTCTTCAACCATCAGGTGATAACGCTGTTCACTTTTTTTAAGGGATTCATTTAATTCCAACAGCTGAGCGGTACGTTCCCTGACCTGCCTTTCCAGTTCGTTCCTAAAAACTTTTTGCTCTTGTATATCTGCACTGCTGCCAACCCACATTTGTATTTTTCCTCTGTCATCGCGATGTGCCTGAGCCCTACTTAGATGCCAACGGTATGTACCGTCGTGTTTGCGAAAACGATGCTCCATCAAAAAATCTTCTCCTGTGGCTACCGAGTATTCCCACAATTCAATATTTTTTGTCCTATCCTCTGCATGTACGATCTGCAACCACCCTCCATTCTCTATTTCTTCTAGTGACAGTCCGGAGTACTCCATTACCGCCTTATTAAAATAATTGAGGTTACCTTTGGGATCGGCTATCCAAATAAGCTGCGGAAGGGAATTGGCGAGGAGTCGGAATTTTTTTTCGCTTTCCTCCAGCTTTTTTTGCGCCCTTACATGATCCGTAATATCAGTATTGCTACCAAACCATTTTACTATCTTCCCCTTATCGTCATAAACAGGTAGAACTCGGGTAAGAAACTGCCTAAAGGTTCTATCCACACCGCGGAGAGGAAATACCATTTCAAATTCCTTGCCTTGTTCCAAGGAGTATTTCCAATTAGACATCACTTGGGGTAGAATTTTAGGATCCTGTACAGACTGCCAGCCCCAGCCTGCCATTTCTTCTGCGGTTTTCCCCGTATAATCATACCATTTTTTGTTGTACCAGTAGATAGCGCCATCTGCATCTGCCAGCCAGGCAAGGTTGGGTATATTGTCTGCTATGGCCTTGAAATGCATTTCACTTTCTTTTATTCTTTCCCTGGCCAACACCTGGTCTGTAATTTCAATCAAAGTGTTAATAGCCCCGGTAATTCGCCCTTCGTTGTCATAAATAAGTTGGGGATAAGGAATAAAATTTGCCCTACTGCCATCTGGCCGTTCCACCAGCAGTTCAGGTTTAATTAGTTCCCCTCCATTTAGAGCTATGGCCATAGGGCTTTCCTCTAAGGGAATAGGATTTCCGTCAGCAGTAAAGATTTTCTTGGAACCACACCACAAATCCTTTCCTAGCTCAGGGGTACGTCCCCAAAGTTTAACCGCTGCATCATTATAGAGTTGAATACGCCCTTTGGAATCACAGGAATATACCGCTACGGGCAAACCAAAAATAAGCTCTTTGTATTTTTTCTCGCTCTCTTCAATAGTTTTACGGGCCAATACTTGATCCGTGACTTCCATTCCCAAGGCCATTATTCCTTCAATCTCCCCATTGGAATTCAAGAGAGGTTCACAACTGAAGTTAATATAGGTAGTTTCCAAATTTCCCTTCCGCATTAGTTGAACAGGAAACTCAGAGGTAGTAAATGTTTTGCCAGTTTGGTATACCTTGTCCAACAACTCCTTTATACCCTGTGCTCTAAGTTCCGGCATTGCCTCTATAATTGATTCACCCAAAACTTCCTCTTCACTTCTCCCCCACATTTCAAGAGCCAGAGAATTGGCCATTTCGGTAACGTACTTAGATCCACGAAAAATAGCTATGGACACCGGAGCCTGGATAATCATAGATCGCAGCCTGCGCTCACTTTCCTTTAATCCACTTTTGGCCACCACTGTCTCCGTGGTTTCCGAACAGCTAACCAATACACCGTTTACAAGACCGTCATCATCAAAAGCAGGACTACCGCTAAATGTCCAGTACACCTCCTCCCTCCTCCCGTTTTTATAAAATGGAACCAACTGATCCGAAAATGATACAGCCTGTGACGTACTCAACACTTGGTCTACCATTGGACCAATGACCTCCCACAATTCTGGCCATACTTCTTTTCCTTTCTTACCTATGACAGGATATTTCCGTTCATTACCCAAACTTACTGCTAAGGCATCGTTGTAAAAACAAAATTGATCCTTGTCCCAAAATAAAAACATAGGTTGGGCTGTGTGCAAAATTATGCCAAGGGTAGTGCGTAAGCTTACCGACCAATTTTGAATGTTTCCCAAAGAGGTATTGTCCCAGTCAATAGTTCGTATCAGCTCACTCATTTGCCCCCCACCACTGAGAAACAATAGATTGTTATTTTTTTGGGTAGTTTTCAATTTTGTTCAATTTAAGGTTGCATCTCAAATTCTTCCCTGAGCGGTCTTTGGGCTCCTTTGGCCTTAATTGTTGAGATAGTCCTATTTATTACTGATTTTAAATCTGAAAAATCGGCCGGCTTTCGAATATAGTACTGAGCACCATTATGGTATAATTGATCCATAACCTCAAGGTTAAACGAGGTAGAATACATAACTACGGGTATATGCCTAAATTTTTCACTTTCTTTTATCTCCAACAAACACTCGGGCCCGGATTTACAGGGCATATTCAAATCCAGAAAAATAACATTAGGAAGACCCCTTTCATTGTTATTCAAGAACTCCATTAGTGCTACCCCATTGTTTACAGTCTTTAAAGAGGCTGCTATAGAAAGTTCCTCCAAAGCATCATTGAAAAACATGCAATCATCCTCATCATCATCTGCAAGAAGTATATAAAAATCCATATGGGTCATGTCTATTAGGTATTGGGATATTAAATCTCTTAATCCGCTTTGTGAATTAGCGTCCTAAAAATAAACAAAATTTTGGGGCCAATAGATATGTTATGCCTCAATATGAAGCGGATTGGTTTCGAGGATGGTTTTTAATAAGATTGGGTACGGTTTGGTATAATAATAATTTGATACACCGATACCTTGCTTAAAAAGCCAAAGACCTTACCTTTATAACTATTTACCCAAAGGATGTTTACTTCTCTTTTTACATGGGAAGTGCATGACAACTTAGCGCAACAATTAACTTACTATGAGCAATGCCAAAACCCTAACATTCAAAAGAATTTTATTTTCATTATCCATTACCCACTCTGCTGTTACCGCAGGAATTCTATTGTTTATCCTCTTTATTTTTATAACAACCAATGATCTTATCTTAGGCTTTCCTACCGGAAACACCGCTTTTGTATACCTAGTCCCGCTCATTGCTATGATTGCTTATTTTGGTAGTAATTATTACTTCCAAAAAAAATTGGCCCAAATACCAAAGAATAATTCTTTAAGAAAAAAGGTGGTTCATTACCAACAAACCTGCATGGTACGTTTTGCCATACTGGATATGGCAACGTTTTTTAGCGCCATAGTCTTTATGTTGCGCAGTAATGTATTTTATTTAGTAATTTCCTTACTTTTACTCCTGTATCTTATAAAATTGAGACCTACGAAAGTGAGATTGATAGAAGATCTAGCTTTGAGCAAAGAAGATAAGCTACAATTAGAAAATGAGGATCGTCCTTTGTAAAAATTATAAATTATTTTATCCCTATTAACAATTTACAGTAACCAATTATTAAACCACATAAAACCAACTCCATGAAAAGCCTTGGACTACCATTAATTTTTTCTCTATTCACACTCTTTACCATGAACGATACCATTGCCCAAGATTGGCCCAATCTGAAGCACTTTTCCGAAGACAACAAAAAATTGGGTGAGCCCCAGGCCAATGAAGACCGAGTGGTATTCATGGGTAACTCCATAACAATTGGATGGATAAATACTAGGCCTAACTTTTTTAAGGGGAAACCATATATCAATAGAGGTATAAGCGGACAGACCACTCCACAAATGCTATTGCGCTTTAGACAGGATGTAATAGATTTAAAACCTAAAGTAGTGGTTATTTTGGCAGGCACCAATGATATTGCAGGAAATACTGGACCTGCTACTCCAAAAATGATAGTGGACAATATTAAATCCATGGCCCAATTGGCTAGGGCCAACGGAATTAAAGTTATTATTTCCTCTGTACTACCGGCCTTTGATTACCCTTGGAGACCAGGACTGAAACCCAACGAAAAAATACCGGCTTTAAATACATTACTAAAAGAATATGCCGAAGCCAATGGCCATATTTATTTGGACTACTTTTCCGTTATGGCCGATGATAACAACGGACTTCCAAAAAAATATGCCAAGGACGGGGTACATCCTACCGCTGCGGGTTATGCCTTAATGGAACCCTTGGTGGAAACGGCCATAAAAGAAGCATTACAACGGCAATAGATTATGGACCATATTATTTGGGGTAATTTTTCATGAGTCAAAACCATTCTATTATTACTATGGGTAAGATTTTCCTTATATTGTTAACGCTGGGAACCCTTGTATGCAACGGGCAAAATACCTTCAAAGTGCAGGGGCTCTGTATAGCTGCTCCCAATGCCGATGGTGTGGACGAGTTTGTAAAATTCGTGGATGAAGAATTGGGCCCAAATGGTATCAACACCCTTGTATTACGCGTAGATTTTAATTACGCCTACGAATCTAGGCCCGAATTAAGGGGCACTAATCCATTATCCAAAGAGCAAATAAAGAAACTGGTTGCTGTTGCCAAAAAACACCATATAAATCTAATTCCTCAAGTTAATTTATTAGGACATCAGAGTTGGGCAGGGAAAACCAATAAACTTTTGGAGGTTTATCCCCAATTTGATGAAACGCCCCATGTTAAAATACCTGAAAAATATGAATGGCCAAATGCTGATGGACTTTACTGCAAAAGTTATTGTCCATTGCATCCAAAAGTGCACAATGTAGTGTTTGATCTAGTAGATGAAATTATTTCTGTCTTTGAGGCCGAAGCTTTTCACGCAGGAATGGATGAGGTATTTTACATTGCGGATGAAAAATGTCCTCGCTGCCAAGGGAAAGATCCGGCTACTCTTTTTGCCAATGAAGTTAATAAGATAAGTCGGCATTTAGAGATGAACAACAAACGGCTATGGATTTGGGGCGATCGTTTAATAGATGCATCCACCTCCGGTATTGGGATGTGGGAGGCCAGTATGAACAACACGGCCAGGGCCATAGACTTAATTGATAAATCTGTGGTGATATGCGACTGGCATTATGAAAAGGCCCTTCCAACCCCTGCCCTATTTGCCCTTAAGGGATTGGACGTTATTGCCTGTCCTTGGAAGAAGCCCGAAGTGGCCAGGGAACAGGTTATGATGATGTATAACTTTAAAGAAAATTCTACCCCAGAAATGGAGAAGCACTTTTTGGGCGTGATGCATACTGTCTGGTCTTCTGCCAGCGGATTCATTAAAAGCTATCATACCCAAAAAGAAAAAACAAAGCATCCTGTTTCCCAAGAGGCCTGTCTTAGGGCTATGTTGGCCGCAATAAAGGATCTGGAACCGATTGGTGAAAATAGCGATTAGACTTCATCTAGCTTGCAAAACATAAACCTACATACGGCAAGTGTATGTAGGTTTATACCATTTATTTTATTAGAATTTCATCCAAATAAAGGCCTTTATTCTCCACAGTCTCCAGTTTTATTGTGTTTGCTCCGCGATCTATGAGAATTGGAATTTTAATGGTGTTCCAAGAACGTCCTATATTGGCTGTATTGGGTAGGAAAAATTTATCCTTGACAACTTTTCCATTAACATTGACTTTCACGTAAGTTCCTGGAGCATTATCTATTTTTGTACTATAACGTATATGCAAATCTGTAGCCCCTGCTCCCCCGTCATTTTCTTGATACCATGTTACCGAAGCATTTATTTTATCTAAACTCACATAACCTTTACCATTGAATTTTTCTCCTTTGGTCAGAATATTGGCGTTGACAATAGTTGCTTCCTCCGCCTGATCACCTATAAACATAGTATCTCCCTGGTTATCATTCCATGTAAACCCTTCATTTTCTCCAAATTGCTCTTCCAATACCTGAGTAGGCTTACCATCTACCACTATTAACGCTTTTACGGTTGTTTCCAAGTCAACTTCAAAACTTTGGCTATAAACCTCGGAGTTTATGGTTGGTAAGGTCCCATCAGTGGTATAAAATATTTCAATTTTCGGATCAATTCCATTTCCCCTTAAATTGATTATTTCCGTATCAATGCTCACCTTATTGGATGTAATTAGTTTTTTCTCTCCCAAAATACAGCTAGCCAATAAATTAATATCACCAAGCTTGTTGGTGGATACTATATATGCCCGTGTAAGCCCATAAAATGCTTTTCTATGATTAGGTCCAACATGTGGTTCTACGTCTACAGGGCTACCATTATCCAAGGCTTTAATTGCCCCAGCCCCTATAACCTTAAAATAGGTTCTATTTTCCCCATATGGATAAAACTCCCCAGTACTATCAGTACTTGTAACCCGTACCTGTACTATATCATGCGCTTTGTCAACCAAAGGTTTTCCGTCTATTGATAATTTAATTTTTGCAGGCTCATTGGCTGTTCTTATGATTTCTTCGGCAACAATCTTATTATTCCTGTATCCAACGGCTTTAATAGTGCCTGGTTGCCATTTCACCATCCATTGGCATTGCATTTCACCCCACTTGGTTCCCGGTTTTATCCTCCCCAACGAGGAATTGTTAAAAAACAACTCCACCTCATCACAATTGGAATATACCCATACTGGAATTTCTGTTCCCAATGCTACTTTAGGATGTGTCCAATGTGGCAGAATATGAACCATTGGATCAGTGGTCCATTGACTTTGATACAAATAATACAAATCTTTTTCAAAATTTGCCAAATCAATGGCACCTCCCATAAATGCCCTAAATGGCCAACCACCATGTACATAAGCTGCTTCTCCAATATAGTCATGTCCAGTCCAACGAAAAGAACCTGCATAGGCTGGTATATCACGAAGTTGCTCTATATTTAAACGTGATGATACGCGTACAGTAGCATTGTCGTAACTGGAATTGAATATTTGCTTTCTATTTTTTCGATCTGACTCTTCTGTCCAATCATGCGTAAAAACTTCTTTTTCGGTTAAATCCGGTAGTTCGTACGGTCGCTGTTTTTTATTTGGAAAACCATCCCTAAACCATGTTTTAGTCCTATAAAACCCTCTTACTTGCCAAGTATGTGTGTTTTCTGTACCTATAAAGGCTTTTCCTTTTTGATGAGTCGATAAATTTTCTATGTAACCTTTCTTTTCACTGCTGCCGTTTACACCTAAAACATTCATGAATTCAGAACCGGAATGCCCTGAAGTTACTGAGCGAGTTGGATCTAAATGATTACATTGTGCTACCAAATCCTTGCCAATAGGACCTCGTGTTTCATTACCCACACTATAAATAATAACCGATGGGTGATTTCTATCCCTTTTGATCCAGTCGGTCAAATCTCGTTTCCACCAATTATCAAAGTAATGTGCTCCGTAGTCATTTTTGGCTTTTCTTTTCCAGCCGTCAAAAATTTCATCCATCACCAACATTCCCAATTCGTCACATATTTCATAAAACATGGGAGTTTGAGGATTGTGGGCCGTTCTAATGGCATTTACCCCCATATCCTTTAATTGCTGAATTCTAAAGCGAAGAATCTTATCCGGGACAGCGGCACCCAAAGCACCTGCATCTTGATGGTTACAAACACCCTGAAGTTTAATATTCTTACCATTTAACCAAAAGCCCGTTTGGGCCTTCCAAGCTATATCACGAATGCCAAATTTTGTCTGTACAACATCTACTACCTCATTGTCTAATTTAAGTTCACTCTTTAAGATGTATAAATACGGATTTTCCAGAGACCATTGTTTAGGGTCGGGAACTGCCAAGGTAGTTTTAACCACAGTCTGCGACTGGCTATTTATTTCATCTATATGGGAAACAATTGTATTTCCATTTTGATCCACTATTGAGGTTACCAATTCACCGCTTTTGTATTTGATGTCATTAGCTTCTATATCGGTTTCCACTAGAACATTATTTCCTTCTGTATAAACAAAAACCCCATCTCTGGGAATATGGGCCATATTTTTTATATTAATCCATGTATGCGCATAAATACCACTTCCTGTGTACCAACGTGCGGAGGGTTGTTTATCATTGTCCACACGAACCGCAAAGGTTATTTTGTCCGATTTTTTGACAATTTCACTTATATCATAAGCAAAAGAGATCCAACCATAAGGTCTGGTACCCAATTCTTGTCCATTGGCCCATACCGTACTGTTCATAAATACCCCATCGAAGTCGATTTCTATGTGTTTCCCCTTCCAACTTTTGGGAACAGAAATAGTTTTTCTATACCAACCAAATCCTGCAGGCAAATAACCCGACTGTGCGCCCATAGGGTTCTGTTCATTATATTCGCCCTCAATACTCCAATCATGGGGTACATTTAAAATTCGCCAATTGCCATCGTCAAAGCCAACCTGTTCTGCCCCTTTCACGTCTTTTTGAATAAATTTCCAGTCCTTATCAAAACTTATTCTATTATTGGTAATGGCAACATCGCCAACGTCATGGCATCCTATCATTAATAAACCAATTAGCAAACCTAGGATTGCTCCAGTTTTGCCCGCAATCCTACAACTTTCTATAATTTTTTGCATCCCAATCTTATACCTTATTCTCAATTGTTTTTTATGTTTGCAGCCGGTCTGCCCCATTAAAACTTATTAATTAAACTAATATGTATTAAAAGAGTGTCCTGATTGATATTCCAATTCAACAGCCTTGCTTTGGACTATAATTTGTTTCCAATAAACACTTTCCTTACATTTTTAAAGTGTTGAAGCCGCCAAAGTTATATATTCTTAATTACCAACTCCAATTCTTGATGCTTATTTCTGTTTATCCCCATTATTCCTATGCTTTTGAAACTTCATGAAACTCCCCAATCATCAGATTAAAATGCTACTTGTAACAAAGCGAACATCCCGGACATAACATTATAGCTAAACCATTTTGGTTTTGAGCCCTTTGACAAAACCGATTTTTTTAAGACAAGAAAACTCTGTTTTACTGTCCTCTATGTCACCTACCCATTTGACATTGGAATCGTTTAATGAACAAACGGATAAAGAGGCAATTAAAAAAACAACTTTTTAATGTATATATCCCTGTCAATTTAATTTCTGTGGTTGTCCACTACACATTTAATTGCTAATCCCATCTTGGATGCATAGCAAATATATTTCTACTTTTGACAAATGAATAAAAGTAATATCAGCATCCTTATCCCCTTTAAAAACACCGAGGAGTATCTGCCTCAATGCATAGAATCTACCCTAAACCAATCCTATGAAAACTGGGAGATACTTGCCGTAAATGACCATTCCACGGACAAAAGTGGCCATATCATGAACGATTTTGCAATGAATGATGAGCGGATCAAGGTTATTGACAATGAGGGCAATGGTATCATTGCCGCCCTTCGCACTGCCTATTCCAGGGCTAGCGGAACTTTTATTACCAGGATGGATTCTGATGATGTAATGGCCCAAAACAAATTGGAGAACATGTACATATCCCTTCAAGAGCACGGGCAGGGACATATTGCCCTGGGCAAAGTAGAGTACTTCTCGGATGAAGGCCTTGGCGGTGGTTATAAACGCTATGAGCAATGGTTAAATCGGCTTACGGAACAAGGAAGCAATTATACCGAAATTTATAAAGAATGTGTAATTCCTTCCCCTTGTTGGATGGTATATAAAAACGATTTGGATAAGGCAGGTGCATTCTTACCCAATAGATACCCGGAAGATTATGATCTGGCCTTTCGCTTCTATGAACTGGGGCTTAAATGCATCCCAACCCAGGCTTTACTTCATTATTGGCGCGATTATTCCACAAGAACTTCCAGGACAAGTGAACATTATGCCCAGAACTATTTTCTGGATATTAAACTGCATTATTTTCTAAAATTGGACCATCTACCCCAAAGGCCGTTGGTGCTATGGGGAGCAGGGAACAAAGGTAAGGAGGTGGCCAAAAGTCTTCTCTCCCTGAAAACCAACTTTATTTGGGTCTGTGATAATTCCAAAAAAATAGGCAAGACCATTTACGGAAAAAAAATGGCCCATTATTCAGAAATCGGCCAATTAAATAACCCGCAACTTATCATTACCGTGGCCAATGAGGAAGCCCAAAAATTCATAGAAGATTTTTTATTGTCATTGGGCAAACGCCCTAACTCTGACTATTTCTTTTTTTGCTGAGTCTCAAAGTGTTGGAACACAAACCTTATTCACCTCTCCCAAAACCTAGGCGGTATTGCTTCATTTATAGATAATAAATACAAATGCCCCTAAATACTTTTCTTATATTTGAAAAATTAATTTTGGGAATGCTGTTTAAACATCCGGAACTCCTTTGGGCTTTTTTTCTACTACTGATTCCAATTTTAATCCATCTATTTCAACTTCGTAAGTTCAAAAAAACCCCTTTTACCAATGTAAAAATTTTAAAAAAGGTAGTGGCCGAGTCCCGAAGAAGCAATACCTTAAAAAAATGGTTGCTGCTTTTCACACGTCTCCTACTGTTAAGTGCTTTAATAGTGGCCTTTGCCCAACCCTTTATCCCTGGAAAATCGGCCTTAAAAAACAACAACATTGTAATATATCTGGACAACTCCCTAAGCATGCAGGCCAATATGGGAACAGGGACCCTTTTGGAAAATATGGTGCAACAACTACTAAAGTCCGTACCACCAGAAACCAACTTTAGCATTTTTACCAACGACCAAACGTTTGAGGAGGTAACGTTGGCCGACATTAAAAATGATTTGCTTGCACTTCCCTATTCCACCAATCAACTGCAGCTGAACGACATCTATATAAAGGCCAATACCCTTTTCCCCGATACGCCCAACACCCAAAACGACCTGGTCCTAATTTCGGACTTTCAAAAGAGTATTTTGTCCCAGACCAATGACTCCCTTTACAATATAAATAGGTATGTTGTGCAGAGCGTCCCAAAAGATCTTTTAAACATTGCTATCGATTCTGCTTTTACCCAAACCATTTCCTCGGAGAATTTGGATCTGAGCTGTTTCCTAACTTCCAGCCTAAAAATTGAAAATACCCCTGTTTCCTTGTACAATGGGGATAATTTAATTGCTAAGACATCCGCTTCCTTTAATGAAGACCTCCATGGGGAAGTGCATTTTACGATCCCGGCCAAGGAGGTGATCAATGGAAAAATACTTATATCGGACTCTGGGTTGCAATACGATAACCAACTCTATTTTAACCTTAATAGGCAAGAAAAAATCAAGGTGATGTCTATTGGGGAAACGCCAAGTGATTACTTAGAACGCATATATACAGAAGAGAGCTTCCATTTTTCAAGCTTCAGTTTAAAGGCTTTAAACTATAGCCTCATAGCGTCACAAAACCTTATCATCCTCAATGAACTGAATACAATTCCCTTATCCCTACAAAATACCCTGCAAGCCTTTAGGAAGGCAGGGGGTCATTTGGTGATAATTCCCAATAACCGAGCCGATATCAACGAATACAACACTTTTATCAAGACTTTCTCCAATTCCAAGTTTGTTTCCAGCATAGGGGAAGAGCGAAAAGTTAGTCAGATTTCCTTTGCGCACCCATTATTTGAAAATGTATTTAATAAGGAAGTGAGCAATTTTCAATACCCCTCTGTTAACGGCTATTATAAAACAACCTCATCCCTTCCTAAAATTCTCTCCTATCAAAACGGGGAGCCCTTCCTGATAGGGGCAAATGGTCTATACCTTTTTACTGCTCCCATTTCCTTGGAAAATTCTAATTTTACCCAGTCCCCATTAATAGTACCCACCTTCTATAATATGGGAATGAGTAGTCTAAAAATGCCAAGGCTCTATGAAATGGTAGGGAATAAAATAACCTTGGATATTCCCATCAGTTTAGGCAAAGACCAAATACTAAAGGTTTCCAATGAAAACCAGGAGTTTATTCCATATCAACAATCCTATGGCAATAAAACCACCCTGACTTTTGACGACTACCCTACATCTGCCGGAATTTATAGTATTACCCACCTGGGAAAGGATATAAAAAATATCAGTTTTAATCTTCCGAGGGAGGAAAGTAAACTGGATTACATGAACAATAGTGACCTTCAGGGCAATATTATAAACAATGATGTATCAGCTCTATTTCAAACCATACAAAAAGACAACAGCATCAATGAGCTTTGGAAATGGTTTGTTATTTTAGCGTTGGCATTTATACTTATCGAAGTTCTTATCCAAAAATATCTAAAATGAACATACTCTTAAAGTCCGCCAAAATTATAGATCCCACCAACGGTGATCTTCATATGAAAAAGCGCGATATATACATAAAGAATGGGACAATTGAAGACATTGGATCCAATCTGGAGGTGCAGGGTAAAACAAAGGTCATAGAGCACAAAAATCTCCATGTCTCCGTTGGCTGGTTCGATTCGGGCATCAGCTTTGGCGAACCTGGCTACGAGGAAAGGGAAACTATAGCAAACGGCCTATACACTGCTGCCAAAAGCGGGTTTACCGATATAGTCCTTAACCCTAACTCCAATCCAGTTCCAGATAGCAGTTCGGATATCATTTTTTTACGTAATGCCGCAGCTCAGAGTGCCACTACCCTACACCCTTTGGCGAGCCTGACCATAAAATCTGAAGGCGAAAGTCTGGCCGAGCTCTACGATATGAAAACTGCAGGTGCAGTAGGTTTCTACGACTATAAACTACCTTTAAAAAATTCGAACCTCTTAAAAGTAGCCCTTCAGTACGCCCATAATTTTGACGGACTTGTTTTTAGTTTTCCCATGGATAAGCAGATTGCCGGGAAAGGAATAGTGAATGAAGGCGAAATATCCACCAAATTGGGGCTAAAAGGGATTCCCCATTTGGCAGAGGAACTCAATATAGTTAGGGATCTCTTTATTTTGGAGTATGCGGGAGGAAAAATGCATATCCCTACTATATCTACCGAAAATTCGGTGAAATTAATTGCCGAAGCCAAGAAAAAAGGCTTGGATGTTAGCTGTAGTGTTGCCTTACATAACCTTTGTTTTACGGACGAAACCCTTGTGGAATTTGACACCCACTATAAACTAATACCGCCCTTACGGACCAATAAGGACAATAAAGCCTTGATTAAAGGACTAAAAAATGGTACTATAGATTTTGTGACCACAGACCATAGACCAATGGATATAGAGCAAAAAAGAGTGGAATTCGATAATGCTGAAGATGGAACTATTGGGTTGGAAACAGCTTTTGGCATGATGAATCAAATTTTTGATCTGGAAACGACTATTGTATTTCTTACCAAGGGCCGGGAACGATTTGAAATACCATTGCCCAGTCTTAGGGTAGGCGAAAAAGCCACACTAACATTATTTGATCCCACAGCCGAATATACCTTCAACGAAGAACACATCATATCAACCTCCAAAAACAGCTGTTTCTTGGGAGCAAAACTAAAGGGAAGGGTCTACGGCGTCATATCCAACAACCAGATTATTTCGTAAATTAGCTTACCCACCACAAAAAAGATCTATATGAACCAACAAACCATAAATGAAGGTAAAATTATGGCCGTTATCAGTTATATTACTGCTATTGGCCTATTAATAGCCTTTATAGTAAACTATGACAAAAAGAACGAATTTGTAAAATTCCATATAGGCCAATCGCTTAGGGTATGGATATTGGCTATTGTCATAGGGTTGGTTTTGCGACTGGCAGCTACCTCCTCTGGTTTGGGCTTATTAGGTCTAATAAGATGGATCCCCCTTGTTTTTGCCGTTATTGGGGCCATTAACGCCAACAATGGAAAGCTAGAAAAGTTGCCCTATATAGGCACCATAGGCGAGTAAGTATTACTTTTAAAAAAGATTTAGAGGTCTTTACAGGACCTCTTTTTTTGTACATATTTTAAACTTGGATTAATTTTGCCGCTATGAACAATGATATTAAAGAAGGAAAGACCACGGCAATCGTGGCCTATATGACCATGGTGGGAGCGCTTATCGCCATCTCCATGAATTCGGATCCTAAGAATGATTTTGCCCGTTTTCACACAAGACAGGCATTTGGACTTCATCTTGTTTTTCTAGGATGTGCCATTTTTTTAAGCAACTGGTTCAGCGAATATGCTTGGTACGGACTCTATGTATTTTATATTGTACTATGGTTCTATGGGTTCTTGGGAGCTTTAAACGGTAAAAAACAAGAAGTTCCCGTTCTTGGCCCGTACTTTCAAAAATGGTTCACTTTTATCTCCTAAAATGACAACAGCACCTTTATCTTTAGAACACCTAATAAGACCCTCCAATCTTGGCAGCGGCAAACCTCCTGTATTATTTATGTTTCACGGTTATGGCAGCAATGAGGAGGACTTATTCTCCTTTGCCCCTGAGCTTCCAAAAGAACTTTGCATTATATCGGTAAAGGCACCCTATCCTATGCAGCCTTCTGGCAATGCATGGTACGCTATTAATTTTGATGCGGATCAAGGTAAGTGGAACAACGAAGAACAGGCCGTACTATCCAGGGACAAAATAAAAGCCTTTATTGGAGAAGCCTGTAGTACCTATGGACTGGATGCCAACAACGTCACCCTCTTAGGATTTAGTCAAGGCAGTATTTTGAGTTATGCCGTGGCCCTTTCATACCCGCACTTGGTGAAAAATGTAGTAGCTTTAAGCGGGTATATCAATGAGAACTTACTGGTAAAAAACCACAGGGACCACAACTTTCAGGACTTAAATATTTATGCTTCCCACGGTAGTGTAGATCAAGTTATCCCAGTTACTTGGGCACAAAAAACCCCGGAGATACTAAAAGACCTGAATATTAAACACGTTTATGAGGAGTTTCCAGTTGGCCACGGGGTGGCACCACAGAATTTTTATTCCTTTAACAACTGGTTACAAGATAAAATTTAGTGGCTACGGGTATACAATAAGTGGTCTATCAAAGAAAAATCGACTCCTAGATTGTCCTTCAGCTCATATTTCACCAATAGCTCGCCCCAATATTTGCCATCGGAGAAATCGGCCAAAATCCACTTGTGGTTCAAGACCTTTATTTTATTGATTTTAAAGTCACTTTCCATACCCTCATAGGGAATAAGTGGATTATCGCCCTTACTTTCATTGGTTTCCAATAATTTGTCCGACACATAAAGCGTAGGGTCATTTAATTGCAAATGATCATAGTATGCTAGGGCATCGTCATTATTTTCCAAGGAAAAGTACTGGTTATCCAATACTTTAAGATGTAGTTTTTGTATGGAATCCTCCAATTTTTGAAGTTTTTCAGACTGCGCTACTATTTGGGAATTTTTGGCCTTTACCATATTATTGGTGCTTACAAATTGGTACAGGGCTATTAAAGAAACAAATATTAATAGATAAAAGTAAATTTTATGTTTCATAAGAAATTAAATTGTTTTGGATTGTTGATTGTTGTTTTTTGGTTATAGCAATCGCTACTACTATTTTTGGGATATTTTGGCTACACCTCAATCACGAGATTATCATAAGCCAAATGTACATTTTTTGGCAATTCCTTTTCCACCTCTTCATGAAAACCCATTAAATGACTAATATGGGTTAAATAGGCTCTTTCCGGTTTAATAGTCGCAATAAAGGCGAGTGCCTCTTCCAAATTAAAATGTGAATGATGGGGTTCTAATCTTAGAGCATTGACCACCAAGGTTTTCACTCCTTTTATTTTCTCCATCTCTTCTTTTTCCACGCTCTTTACATCGGTCAAATAAACAAAGTCCTGTATCCTAAACCCAAATACCTGCAGCCTATTGTGCTGCGCCTCAATAGGTATAGCCATTAGGTTACCTATCTTGAAAGGTTTATTGTTAACAACCGTATTTATATCTACTGCCGGAGCCCCAGGGTACCTATTTTCATTGGCAAATATGTAGTCGAATCGCTGTTTTAAAGAGTTGATGACACGTTCATGAGCATAAATAGGTATATCACCTTGTCTAAAGAAAAAGGGACGAATGTCATCTATTCCCGCAGTGTGATCCGAATGCTCATGGGTAAAGAGAATGCCATCTATCTTCACAACATTATTGGTCAGCATTTGCTGCCTAAAATCGGGGCCACAATCTATAATATATCTATAGGAGTCCCAGCTGATCATAATGGATACACGAAGTCTTTTATCCTTAGGATCACTGCTTAAACAAACTGGGTGAGTACTGCCAATTACGGGTATTCCCTGCGAAGTTCCTGTTCCTAAAAAAGTTATTTTCAACCCTACATCTATTTCTTCCAAATTTATAACTAATTTATTTAATAGATAACTCAATCTTATTAACTTTGCTACAAGTAAAAAAGACGCTATGTCCACAATTTTAAAGAAAGAAAATGTTTTTACCAACGTTCCGTCAATAAAAGCAAAAACCTTAAGGATTAATTTAAATCCTGATATTTACGGTACATTTTCAGAAATTGGCGCCGGTCAGGAGACTTCGGCCCATTTTTTTAGGTCTGGAGGCGCTTCCGGAACCATAGCAAAGGCCATGAGTGCTTATGACAAGGATTTTAGCGATGCCATTTATGGAATTGAAGAAGACGGCCGGTATGTAACCCAGTCCCGGTTAAAGAAAATGTTGGCCCATGAAATGGAAAACATGGACAACAGGATAAGTAGGGAAAAACACCCGGACCGCCTGTTCTTTTCATACGCCAATACAGTTGCTACCATTGATTTTTCCAAGCGCTACAAAGGTCATGGTTGGATAGGTATAAGATATCAATTAGACCCCAAACAAAAAGAACTGAATGAGATAATCCTCCATATCCGCTTTAAGCAAAATGAGGCAAGATTACAGCAGGAAACTCTGGGGATATTGGGTGTAAATCTTATTTATGGGGCTTTTTACAAATATGATAAGCCCAGAAAATTGCTGAAATATCTATATGACCACATAGATAAGGACACTGTAGAAATAGATTTGGTTAACTTTTCAGGTCCTAATTTTGCTGAAGTCGACAACCGTTTGATGAGTTTGCAATTGGTGAAGAATGACATGACCGATGCCGTGATGTTCGGACCTGATGGCAATAACCTATTGCCAGCGACCATTCTATACAAAAAGAATATATTGGCCTTGCGGGGTAGCTTTAGACCAGTGACCAAGGTTAATATGGATATGTTTAAGAAATCCTATGAAATTTTTATTAGGGAACAAAGTGTTGAAGAAGAAAATACAGTAGTCATTTTTGAAATTACACTTTCTAACCTTAGGGCCTCCGGAGAAATAGATGAACAGGATTTTATGGACCGGGCAGAACTGTTGTGCTCTCTGGGCCATACGGTAATGATATCCAAATTTCAGGAGTATTTTAGGTTGGTAGAATACTTTAGCAACTATACCAAATCCAAAATTGGACTTACCATGGGGGTAAACAATTTGGTAGATATTTTTGATGAAAAGTATTACCGTCACCTTAGTGGTGGTATCCTGGAAGCCTTTGGCAAGCTATTCTTTAAGGACCTTAAAGTGTACCTATACCCTATGCGTAATGAGGAAACCGGTCAGATCATGACCAGTAATACCATAAAGGTGCATCCAAGAATGAAAGAGTTGTACAAATTCTTTAAGTACAATGGCAAGGTGATGGATATAATTGATTACGATCCTGAAATCCTTCATGTTTTCTCAAGAGACGTCCTTAAGAAAATCATTAACGGCGAAGAAGGTTGGGAATCTGTACTGCCCGAGGGTATTGCAGACATCATTAAACAGAAGAAACTTTTCATTCGCAAACCTTTGGAAGCGGAACACAAGCAAAAGGTATAATCCTTAAAATTATATAAATGTAGGCCCTGTACACGAATGTTGTTATATAGTAACAACGTGTACAGGGCCTCTTAGCTTCTAACAATACTTAAAGTATTTGTGCGGCGTGGTCTTTGGTCTTTACCTTTTCTATTACCTTGGAAACTACCCCTTCCTCGTTAATTACAAAAGTCATTCTATGAATACCATCATATTTTTTACCCATGAACTGTTTTGGCCCCCATACCCCAAAAATATTTAATACGGTATGGTCTTCATCTGCCAATAAGGGAAATGGAAATTCATATTTATTTTTAAAATTCAACTGCCTTTTGGGTGTATCGGCACTAACGCCCAGTAATTCATACCCTTGGGCCTTAAGCTCAGAATAATTGTCCCTTAGATTACATGCCTCGGCAGTACAGCCAGGGGTACTGGCCTTTGGATAGAAAAAAACGATCAGCTTTTTACCCTTGTAGTCAGACAGACTAATCATATTTCCGTTTTCATCCTTAGCGGAGAACTCTGGGACCTTATCCCCTACTTTTAAAGTGTTCATAGTTAAAAATTAAGTAATTTTAGATTCTAAAAAAGACTGGATCCATCTGAAGGATCTTCAATTTTTTATAAAATTAAGCAATAAATGACGAAAGCCGAAAAAGTTACCTTTACCATTGAAACTTTACAAAAACTGTACCCCACAATCCCAGTTCCTCTAGACCACAAAGACCCCTATACCCTACTGATTGCCGTACTGCTGTCGGCCCAAAGTACCGATGTGCGGGTCAATAAGATTACACCTCTATTATTTGCCAAGGCAGACAACCCCTTTGACATGGTGAAAATGACCCCGGAAGAAATCCGGGAAATTATTAAGCCTGTTGGGCTATCCCCTATGAAATCTAAAGGTATCTATGGCCTTTCTAAAATCCTCATTGAAAAATACGACGGGCAAGTACCACAGGAATTGGAACTTTTGGAACAATTACCGGCAGTTGGACATAAAACCGCCAGCGTGGTGGTCTCACAAGCCTTTGGGATTCCTGCCTTTCCGGTAGACACCCATATACATAGACTCATGTACCGTTGGGGTTTTTCAAATGGTAAAAATGTGGTTCAAACTGAAAAAGATGCTAAAAGATTGTTTCCTAAAGAACTGTGGAACGACCTTCACCTACAGATTATTTGGTACGGAAGGGAATATTCACCAGCAAGGGGCTGGGATTTGGAAAAGGACATTATCACCAAAAAAATTGGAAGAAAAACTGTCTTGAACAGCTATTATAAAACAAAAAATCCCAACTCCTAAGTTGGGATTTTTTGTTCTAGTTCAAATTATTTTCGAACTGAACATTATTGTGTTCAATTATTTGCAAGGAATTGGAATAGCCTATTAGAAACTTGATAGTTTCAGGACTTGCTTTCGCAAGTTTACACTTGTTTGGATTCTCAGAGTAAATTTTTTCCATAGGATTATAGTATTGTTATGTTAAGATAACGCTACCAAATCCGAAATATTGCCCTGTTCGACCTATGACCTATTAATTCGTTAAAACGATATTGTTTTTTTCTATGACTTTTCTCAGGTTAATTAACGCATAACGCATTCTTCCAAGAGCCGTATTAATACTCACTCCCGTATTCTCAGAAATCTCTTTGAAGCTCATATCCCTGTAAATACGCATCACAAGAACCTCTTTTTGATCTTCTGGAAGTTCTTCTACCAGTACGGACAAATCAGAATCTATTTGATCTTTGATCAATTGTTTTTCTACATTTAATTTATCATCCCCAATAACAGAAAAGATGTTAAAATCATCATTCCCTTCAAACATGGGCATTCTTTTGTTTCTTCTGAAGTGGTCTATGACCAGGTTATGGGCAATCCGCATAACCCAAGGTAAAAACTTACCTTCCTCACTATAGTTTCCTTTTTTTAAGGTTTTTATTACCTTAATAAAGGTATCCTGAAAAATATCCTCAGATACATCACGGTCCAAAACCTTGGAATAAATAAAACTACTTATACGTTGGTTATGCCTATTGATTAAAACCTCTAACGCCTTTTCATTTCCGTTAATGTAATCCTTTACTAATACTGAGTCATCTATTTGCAGTTCCATACAAAATATATTTTTTGGTTAAACTAGTGCCCCACCTTGCTGATTGGACTTTCTTTGTGTTAGCTAAAACTTGATGCAGATTTTAAACCTACAGTATCAATTAACAACAGGATAAAAGTATATAAATGATGAAGTTGTGGAAAAACTATGTTGTAAAACCCCCATTAAATGATGTCAAATGCCAATTTTATTATTTTTGATATAATAAATGGTCTAAAATTTAGTTGGATGTAGATGTTATAAAAGAGGTTAAAAAAGAAGAAGTGTTCCAAAAATTGGCTATAAAGTAATTTCCTACCTATATATAAGGAATATAGTTTTATTATAAAGTAGTTCTTTACAAACCAATGCAGAACATTATATTAAAGTTTAAAATAAAATGTTACATAGTGGGCCGAACCACTTCTTAATAGGTATACAACATCTAACCGTACATTATGTCTTGCAGACGCCTTCCCTTGAGGAAAACCCTAATATCATTTAAAAAGCCGTCCAAAGAAGACGGCCAAGATAAAACGTTAATTAAGACACTGCTCCTGTAGCTTACCATTGCATTTTACGAGGTACAATGATTTGGAGTAGCTTAGCAAAAAATCTATTTTAGACTGTCTTGTTGCCATTAGGGTACATTTGTTCTTTGTAGTAACGTCGTATTTGTCCATAATATTTTTTGTTATGTACAAATAACGCAAGTATTAGGAAGAAATTAACTAAAGACGGTTATACGGAACATTAATTCGTTAAAATAATATTGTGCTTTTCTATAATCTTACGAAGGTTTATCAGGGCATATCTCATTCTTCCCAAGGCAGTATTGATACTAACACCGGTATTTTCAGATATTTCCTTAAAACTCATATTCTTATAGATACGCATTTCCAAAACATCCATTTGGTCTTTGGGCAGCTCCTTGATCAAAACACAAAGGTCTTGATCTATCTGCTCCTTTATAAGTTGTCTTTCGGCGTTTAGCTTATCATCACTCATTATAGAGAAAATATTAAAATCGCTGTTGCCTTCAAAACGCGGCATTCTATTACTCTTTCTAAAATAATCTATTATGAGATTATGGGATATGCGCATTACCCAGGGGAGGAATTTACCTTCTTCATTGTAATTACCCTTTTTTAAAGTTTTAATTACCTTAATAAAGGTATCCTGAAAAATATCCTCAGTTATTTCCCGATCTTGGACTTTGGAATAAATAAAACTGCTTAGGCGCTGATTGTGACGGTGAATTAAAATCTCCAAGGCTCTTTCGTCCCCGTTCATGTAGTTTTTTACTAATACTGAATCGTCTATTACTAGTTCCATACAATTACTTTTTAAAGCTATACTCCCATAGCTGTTTCTGTGAAAAGCTCAATGAAGCAAAACAAAATTTTTAAAAAGTAATTTTTTACGTATAGGCTATTTAGGTCTTAATTATAACCCAAATATATAAAAATTTAAGTCTATTCAAAGAACTTTCCTTCAATGAATACTAATTTATTGTAGGAGTAAGGCTACTAGCGAATAAATATAGCATATCGTATCTTTGCAAACTTAAATACAGACATGACCTCAATAAAAGACGTAAACCCGAAGCACAATATTATCATAAAAGGGGCCCGACTCCATAATTTAAAGAACATTGATGTCGTAATCCCTAGAAACAAATTGGTAGTTATTACCGGATTGTCCGGTTCCGGGAAATCCAGTTTGGCTTTTGATACCCTTTATGCCGAAGGACAACGTAGGTATGTGGAAAGTCTGTCTTCCTATGCCAGACAATTTTTAGGAAAATTGGACAAGCCCAAGGTAGATTCTATCAAGGGCATAGCTCCAGCTATCGCCATTGAACAAAAAGTAAATTCTACCAACCCAAGATCTACCGTGGGGACAACCACGGAAATATATGACTACCTAAAACTATTGTTTGCCAGGATTGGGAGAACTTATTCGCCCCTATCTGACGAGGAGGTAAAAAAACATAGCGTTTCGGATGTGGTAGAGCACATTAAGTCGTACCAGGAAGGCAGTAAGCTTTTATTGTTGGCTCCCATTCAGATAAGCGAGGACAGGGACCCCATAAAGTCGCTCCAATTATTCTCCAAACAGGGATTTGCCAGAATCCTACATAATGGTGAGGTATTGCGAATAGACGACGACCTAAAAGATATAGGCAGACAGTTCTATTTGGTAGTAGACCGGATTATTTACAAAAATGATGAAGATTTCTTCAACAGACTGGCCAATGCCATAGATACAGCTTTTTTTGAAGGAAAGGGAGAATGTATCGTGCAGGAACTGGCTACTGAAAACAAAACCCATTTTAGTAATAAATTTGAATTGGACGGCATGTCGTTCTTAGAACCCAATGTGCATCTTTTCAGCTTTAACAACCCCTACGGAGCCTGTCCCAAATGTGAAGGTTATGGGGATGTAATAGGAATAGACGAGGATTTGGTGATCCCCAATACCTCCTTGTCGGTCTTTGAGAATGCCATTTTCCCCTGGCGGGGTGAAAGCATGGGAGCCTATAGGGACCAATTGGTAAATGTGGCCTATAAATTTGACTTCCCAATACATAAGCCATGGTATCAGCTCAGTGATGAACAAAAACAGCTGGTTTGGGAAGGCAATAGTTATTTCACCGGCATAAGCAGTTTTTTTGAGGGCTTGGAAGAAAAGAGTTATAAAATACAAAACAGGGTTATGCTTTCCCGCTATAGGGGGAAAACAAAATGTACAAGCTGCCACGGAAGACGCCTAAGAAAGGAGGCCGATTATGTTAAGGTATCCGGGAAATCCATTTCCCATCTGGTAGAACTGCCCATTGAAGACCTTACAAACTTCTTTAGGAATATAAACCTTAGTACCAATGAAAAGACCATTGCCAAGCGTTTACTCATGGAAATAGAGAGTAGGTTAGGTTTCTTAAACGATGTTGGGTTAAGCTATTTAACCTTAAATAGAAAATCCAACTCCTTATCCGGTGGAGAGAGTCAGCGTATTAATTTAGCTACCTCCTTGGGCAGTAGTCTGGTGGGTTCTATGTATATTTTGGACGAACCCAGTATTGGACTGCACCCTAAGGATACCGAGAACCTAATTATGGTCCTAAAATCGCTACGTGACCTGGGCAATACAGTTATTGTTGTGGAACATGACGAAGATATTATGAAGGCTGCCGACGAGGTCATAGACATTGGTCCCGAGGCCGGTACCCATGGTGGTGAAGTGGTAGCCCATGGCACCCTAAAAGAGATCTTAAAATCCAAGTCCCTCACCGCAGCCTACCTCAATGGCAGTATGGAAATTGCCATACCAAAAACAAGACGCCCATTTAAAGAGTATATAGAAATAAAGGGTGCCCGGGAGAATAACCTGAAAAATATTGATGTTACCTTTCCGTTAAATGTGCTGACCGTCATAACCGGGGTTTCCGGTAGTGGTAAGAGTACTTTGGTAAAAAAACTGCTATACCCCATAATGCTCAAGGAGTTGGGAGGCTATGGGGAAAAAGCCGGGCAGTACAGCACTATGGACGGTAAATATCAATCCTTAAAGCATATAGAATATGTAGATCAAAACCCCATTGGGCGTTCTTCCCGCTCCAATCCCGTTACGTATATAAAGGCCTATGACGATATCCGAAATTTGTTTGCCTCCCAAAAGCTGAGTAAACTCCGTGGGTATAAGGCCAAACACTTTTCCTTTAACGTAGATGGAGGGCGTTGTGAAAAATGTAAGGGAGAAGGTGAAATCACCGTGGAAATGCAGTTTATGGCCGATGTACACCTTGAATGTGAAACCTGCAAGGGAAAAAGATTTAAAAAAGAAGTGTTGGAAGTACATTTTGAGGACGCCAATATAGATGATATCCTTAGTATGACCATAGATGATGCGGTTGCTTTCTTTGAAAAATACAAACAGTCCAAAATAGTCAACAAATTAAAACCACTTCAGGACGTTGGTCTGGGCTATGTTACCTTGGGCCAATCCTCCTCTACCCTTTCCGGAGGAGAGGCACAACGAATAAAGTTGGCCTCCTTTTTGGTCAAAGGAAATACAAAGGACAAAGCCCTTTTTATTTTTGATGAACCTACTACCGGACTTCATTTCCATGACATCAATAAACTGCTAAAATCCTTTAATGCCTTAATTGTCAAAGGCCATTCGATCATTGTAATTGAGCACAATATTGATCTTATCAAATGTGCCGATTATATTATAGACCTAGGTTTAGAAGGAGGAAACAAGGGAGGCCAGCTCATTGTAGAAGGAACTCCTGAAGTCGTATCCAAGGATAAAATCTCCTATACAGCCAAATACCTAAAGGAAAAATTGCCTAATTAAATAAGTAGGAATCTTTAGCATTTAGTTTTATTACTTACTAATCCAGTGACTAGACCTTGAGTTATGCCCAAAAGCAATTATACTATGCCCAATTTCCTTTGGGCATAGCCTTTATTTCTCCTCCTCTTAATATCCTAATTTAACAGTCGAAGTCCGTTAATATATTTCTCTTTTCCCCATAATTTTCCTTCTTCCATAAAAAAAGCTTTTGGATATTATTGTATAACATGTTGACAAATAGCTACTTATGGTTTTATTTGAATTTTTGGCATGCTGTTTGGTATATACTTACCGAATGTAAATAATTACATTTTTAATTAAAACCTTATAACATGAGAAAATTTACACTTCTTTTAGCAGCGTTTATATTTGGAACCTCTGCTACCATCGCCTCATCAATAGAAGATAGGGTTGCAATAACCACGACTTATAGATACGATAATTCATTTATATTTGTTGAAGACGGTGTTACGTTTTCAGTATACCCCGATGGGGAATTCGATTTTTATATAGATGACAGGGTGGGCATACATGCCAATGTAAATCTTGGTCGTACCAATATTACTTTTAACTCCGGTTACGATTATAACCCCTATGTTCAATATGACGATTATGGAGCCGTAATCCAAGTAGAGAACATCCCTATCTATTATGATTATTATGGTCGTGTATCCCAAATTGGGGATGTAAACATCAACTATAACCGAGGCAGGGTATCAAGGCTTGGTGGACTTTACGTTTATTACGACCATAGAGGTCACTTTAGTCATCATAGGGGATATATAAATGTCTATAACAGACATTATGTATACAGACCCTTCCATCGCTATTTTGCGAGACCTGCATTTGGATTTAATTTGGTTTTCAATAAACCTTATAGAAGATATTACAGCCCAGTTAGGTACACCTATTACAGACCTTACCACCGAAATACCCGTAGGGCATATGCTAAAATAGGCCATCATTATAAGTACAATAAGGCCCATGATAAAAGAAGATCGGTATATAGAAACGATAAAAGGGTTGCCGTGAGGAATAAAAACCTTAGATCTAACAGAAGCGCGACCTCTAGACATGATGGATTAAGGAACAACAATAGAGCGGTATCTAAAAATATAGCTTCCCGTTCCAACTATCCAGGCAATAAGAAAATAAACCGAAGCAGTGCGATAAGAAAGAATTCATCCGCCGCCCAAAATAATAGAACAGTTAGTAGGAGCAGCGGACTGCGTTCCAATACCAAAGGAAACCGTACGGTAAAACGAAACACAACAATTAAAAAAGATCCTAGGGATAGAACTATTTCCAGAAGTACTACTATTAGGTCCAGAAACAATGGTAACGGACAAAAAACGATTAGTAGAACCACTACCACTAGGAGTAAAAGCCCCAAGGGCAATACCGTAAAAAGGTCTAAAACCGTGACTAGCAGACCTGCCCACAGCAGCCGGACTTCAATTAAAAAAGAATATCAAAGAAGTCCTAGAAGTACAGCTGTAAGAAGTAGTTCGGTCAAAAGAAGTTCCAATGGTTCAGCTGTAAGGAAAACGGCTGTTAAACGACAAAATGTAAGATCTACAAGGTCGGTGGCAAAATCATCTGCCAAGAGTGCAAGAAATAAATCAACAACGTCCTCTAACAGAAGATATAGAGTTCAATAAAGATAGTTTTTAGGTTGGTTAGTTGTTTAGCCCCGTAGCGAATTCGTTCCTACGGGGTTTTACTTTTTAGGCCATCTGTTGCCAAAAATCTTTCCTAAATAAAGTGATATGGCCCCATTTACATCTTCCGAAACCTTAAAGCGGTACAGGACAAAAGCATAGCTAACTACTATCAAAAAACTTTTAAGCACTATATTGATTATTGGGTGAAAGGGCAAGACTACAAAATAAAATAATAAGGATAGTAGTACAAGCAAGGCAATCACCTTTATGGTATCTTTGGTTATTGGCTGAATGGCAAACTTGAGCTGTACGTAAACCAACTTTGTGGTATTGTATATAAAAAATGCCAAAAAGCTTGCTATGGCCGCCCCATCCAAACCATATTGTGGAATTAACCAAAGATTTAGTAAAATGGTAAGAATGGCCAATGCTACCCCCATCAGCAATAATGTCCTATAAAAATCCGAATTGTAGAGGATGGCATTGTTATTTCCCAATAGGGCATCATAGACCTTGGCCAATCCTATTATAAAGACAATTACATACCCACCACGATAGGAATCGGGCAACATAAGATATAGGTCATCCAAATTCAATGTAATCAGGATAAAAATAAGCCCGGAAACTATCAACAGCGTCAGGGAGCTTTTTTGATAAAGCCTTTTAAGGGCCTGTATATCATTTTTGTGCAGTATTTCTGCCGTTAAAGGGTAGGTAATATTATGCATGGACCGTGAAGGCACGGCGATGACCGTAGCAATATAACCGGCAACACTGTAATAAGCTACATTTTCAATCTCTATAAACTGATTGATCATTACCTTGTCTACTTCTAGCAGTACAATGGCTGCCGAGCCTCCCAAAATAATAAGGGCGCTATAGTTAACAATCTCCCTTGTATTGCCGGGCCAATTAAAATTAAACCTTAGTTGCTGCAACCTTAGCGCATACACCTGCATTATAAGGGTCCTAAGAAGGTACATCCCTACCAGGGCGTTTAAGAAAGTAAGTACCGTAATAATTTTCATGTATACCATAAAAAGCAATAGGGCCACCACTAACCTACTGAATACCTCCTTCATAAAATTTCCGAAAACCGACTTCATCTGAACTTTGGCCCAAGCATAAAAGACTTCAAAATAGGCCATTGCTACCCCAATAATAAATATATGCCAAACATAGCCTTTTACTATAGGGTTCTCCCTGGACAAAAAACTCCCTATTGTCTCATTTGCCAAATACGAAACCACTCCTATAGGTACAATAAGAACTAACGGCAACAATAACATCAATGTTAAAAATGCGTCCTTACTGCGGTGTTCCTGAAAACTGGAAAAGTATTTGACCAAGGTATTGGGTACCCCAAATGCCAATATAGGCATTAGAACTGCGGAGGCCGAAAGAATTACATTGACCAAGCCGAAGTATTCGTCTGTTAAAAAACGTGTATATAGAAAAAGTAGATTTAGCCCCCCAATAACAAAACCACCATAAGTGATCAGCGTATTGTTCAAAGATTGCTTTAAGACTATTCCCATGTTAGATACTCCGCCAATTTCCTAGTTAATTCCCTTCTATGATACGGTTCCACCTTTGCCTTGGACAAGCCCAGTTTTCCCTTTTTATAATCCCTAAACCATTGCAACAAAACCTCCTTCAATACCTCATGATGTTCATAGTCATAGGTCTGACCCGTATTGGATTCTGTAATTAAACGGCCTACCTCCCAATTTACGGGACCAACACCCAATATAGGCCTTTTTGCGGCCATATACTCAAATACTTTTCCCGGGATAATACCTTGGGTCTCCTCGGTATTTATTTCTACCAATAACAACACCTGAGACCTTTTTTGATATTGCAAGGCCTCCTCATGGGAAATATACCCCAATAAATGGGTATAAGGCTGTAACCCATAAAAATAAATACTTTCCAAAACATCGGAACTTACCACTCCGGCCAGCTGCAACCTAAAAACTTCTTTAAAATCGGGAAATTCATGGATCAACTCAGATAAGGCCTTCCAAAGGTTATGAGGGTTTCTCCCAGTTAGCAAAGACCCTATATGAGATAGGGTAAAGGCCTCATCCAATGGCTCATTTATGATAGGGTATGTATCATATCCATTGGTAATAACCTTTATGGGATTATTGGTTATGGCGGCAAACTCCTTTTTAGTAGTATTACTGGTCACAATAATTTTGTCGGCCTCGTTTAGGACCAAACGTTCCAGTTGTTTATGTTTTCGCTGTGCGAAAGAGGTGAGCATTAGTTTTTTATGATATCCTATAGAAGTCCAAGGGTCTCTAAAATCGGCCACCCAGTTAATTTTTAATTGTCTTTTTAACTCGCGTCCAATAAGATGAACACTGTGGGGCGGCCCAGTGGTAATAACCGTTCCTATAGCCTCCTTTTCCAAAATATCACTCAAGAAAGTTACCGATGGCCCTACCCAGAACTTTCTTGCATCGGGAATAAAAAGATTGCCACGTATCCACAACAGCACTTTTTCCAACAGCGATTGATTCTTGGAGGTTATGATGCCCGCACTGATCTGCTTTGTTTTCTTTTTAGAAAAAATACCGGCCAGGGCATAGGGCTCAAAAATTTTTCTCCTGTATACCCTAATGTCTTTTGGAACCTCGTCCAAAAAAGAAGTATCTGTTATAGGGTAATTGGGATTTTCAGGGGTATATACAATGGGCTCAATATCAAAATCCCTAAGGTATTTAACAAACTTCAACCATCGCTGTACACCTGGTCCCCCTGCCGGTGGCCAATAATAGGTGATGATGAGCACTTTTTGCATTAAGCCGTAGTATTTTTTCTTGACTTCATAATGGCGTGAGCTATTCCATACAACAGCACCAAGATCAACAAAATGGAACTGGCCATCGTTATCTTGCCTCCTACCTCAACAAGGGTAGGTTGAAACCTAAATTCTATTTTGTGATTTCCTGCCGGAACTTCCAAAGCCCTTAAAACGTAGTTTACCTCAAAATGTGGCACCAGTTTTCCGTCAATATAGGCGTTCCAACCGTTGGGATAGTACATCTCTGAAAATACCGCTACCCCTGCATGGTTGTTATTGGATTGATAGGTTAAGTGATTGGGCTCGTAATGGGTAAGTTCTATAACTGCAGTGGAATCGGTCTCAAAATTTAATTTGTCCTTATTAGGAAAGACAGACCTATTGAAAACTGCCTTATTCTTTACATCCAAATTGCCCAAAGCCATAATTTCTTCATTGGCATTGTTCACCGGAATCAATTCATTTATAAACCAGGCGTTTCCGTTGGCATCCGGGTTTACAGCAGGGTAGGTATTGCCCTCCTCATCCTGTTGCACCACATATTTTACATTGAGCATACTTAATACTGCAACGTTGTTCTTGGCAATATGAAAATCGTACAGATCTTGTATGCCTGCAGGCTTTGCCGCATGGTATCCCCAAATAGAATGATGAAAATAGGGAGTTCTTCCACTACCACCTATTTCCGAGGGGTTATAAACCCTAAAAATTGTGGTATCCTGGGCAATTTGTTTATCCACATTGGTTTCTTGGAAGGGTTCCAACATTCTACGCTGGGCAACAAAATCGTCCTCATTGACATAGCGTTTGGCTACCCCTACCAAATCAAACAGCAGTAAGACACCCAATAAGATGACTACCAAATTCTGTTTTAATTTATCCTTGATAAAAAACCATATTACCAAGGCGGTCAAACCAATATAGACCATAGATCTAATGAGGTCCGAATTGTAAACTGCCTTACGGTCTGCCACTATAAGGGATACGATATCATCACCGTAATACTGCCTATAGGTTTCATCATTCTGGCCCACAAAATCGAAAAATCCTTTTATCAAAAACAGCAGCACACCAATACCTAAAGTAATAAAAACAGTAATCTTTAGGTCTTTTAGTTTCTTTGTGCTCTCGTTCTTTTTATTGAACAGTTCCACAAGAGCCAAAATGGCCAAAATGGGAACGCAAAGTTCTAGAATTACCTGTATGGACGAAACTGCCCTGAATTTGTTATACAAGGGGAAATAATCTATCATAAAATTGGTAAGTAGACCAAAATTCTTTCCCCATGAAAGTAGAAGGGCCATTATGCTTCCTCCCAACAGCCACCACTTAGCTTTTCCCTTTACCAAAAAGAGCCCTAAGACAAAAAGAAAAAATACTACCGCCCCAATATAGGCCGGGGCGGCAACAATTGGCTGATCTCCCCAATACAAAGGCAAACTACTGGTAAACTCCAAAGCCTTGGTCCTAGAAATGCCATTTTCGGTCAAAAAGGTATAAGTCTTGGAATTAGTCCCCAAATCCTCGCCCCCAGAGCCTCCAAAAAGTCTGGGAACAAATAAGTTTAGAGATTCCATTATGCCATAACTAAATTGGGTAATGTATTCCCTGTCCAATCCGCTTCCTTTCTCCAAAACATTGCCATTGGGGTCTATACTAAGTTCAGATTTCCCCCTGGTACTCCAATCCGCATATTCCTTGGTTGCCATTAGGCTAGTAGCATTGGCAGCAATCCCAAGAAGTACGGCCAAAACCAGTATCCCTACGGAAATACCAAAATGCTTCAGCTTCTTTGTCTTTATGGCATCTACCAAATACACGCCACCAAGGATAAGCACCAACAGCATAAAATAGTAGGTCATTTGGTAATGGTTGGCACCAACTTCCAAAGCCATGGCAATGGCGGAAAGCACAAACCCCCATAGATACTTTTTTCTAAAAACCAGTATTATTCCTCCCAAGAGCATGGGCATATATCCAAGGGCATGGGCCTTGGCATTATGTCCCACTCCCAAAATAATGATCATATAAGTAGAAAAACCAAAGGCCAAAGCTCCCAACACCGCCAGTTTATAATCTACCTTGAGACAACAAAGTAAAATGTAAAATCCAATGAGATAAATAAAAAGATAGTCGGCCGGCCTAGGCAAAAACCGGATTAACCTGTCCAATTTTTTTACGTAGTCATGTGGATAATAAGCCCCCAATTGATAGGTGGGCATGCCCCCAAAAGCACTATTGGTCCAATAAGGCTCCTCCCCTGTCTTTTTTCTAAAATCGTTTTGTTCCTTGGCCATTCCAGTAAACTGGACAATATCGGACTGTTGTATCACCTTCCCTTGTAGTACGGGATGGAAATAGGCCAGGGCGACTAAAATAAAAAATGCAGTTACAAAAAAATGGATAAAAAAGGCTCTTAGACCGTTTCTCATGTTTGGCTATGGTAAATGGTTATTCAATTTCCTCGAAATCTATGTATTCCCCAACCTTATTGGAGGAACTGGTTTTTTTCTTTGTCTTCTTTTCAATAATAACATCCCCTACTTGCTCTTCAGCCGTGCGGTTCTGATCGGCAAAACCCTCAAACTTTTCCTTAAAATGCTCCTCGGTCTTTTTGGCAGCATACCTGAACAATCTGGGAGCAAACCACTTTGCGAGTAACTTAAGGGAATAGTATACTAAGAGTACAATTAATATCGTTTTTAAAAAACCCATAATTAGTAGACAAATTTTATATCAAAAGTACAATTCTAACGTTGTAATAATAGTGCAAAAGTCTTAAAATAATAATAAAATAGTTCCTATGGAATATAATGTTTCCACGAAACAGCTGAAAAAAATACTAATATTTGGAGTTTTCTCCCTGCATTGGCTTGGTTTCTCTCAATATACAGATGTAATCAATTCCAACAGACCGGGACTTTCGGTAAGCGCCTATGCGGTAGGTACCAATGTGTTACAGGCAGAATTGGGCGTAGGATATGAACAGCGTGACCACACAAGGCTTTCTACCGAATCCAATATTTTGGGAGCCGAGTTATCTCTGCGATATGGCCTCCTTTTTGAAACCTTGGAGATAAATTACGAGGGCACTTTTGACGATCAGAAAAAAACTTATCTCAACTCTGGTGTTGAGGTCAGAAATACCGATTTCTCCAGAAACCGATTGGGATTAAAATTTTTGGTTTTCGACCCCTATAGGAACCCGGAGAAGAACAAGCCCAATCTTTACAGCTGGAAGGCCAATTACGGTTTTAAGCTAAAAAATCTTATCCCGGCCGTATCAGTCTATGCCGGTGCCAATTTTGTTCTGGGAGATAACCCTTTTTATAGTGGGGACCCCACTGTTTCCCCAAGAGTAATGATTGCCACACAAAGTAGGCTTACCCCTAGATTTGTACTTATTTCAAATGTGGCCTATGATAGACTGGGAACCGATTTTCCCGAATGGAACTACACCGTTTCCCTTTCCCATGCTTTTAGAAACCCTAAATGGAGCGTTTTTGCAGAACATCAGGGGATACAGAGCGACAGATATGCGGATGTATTGCTTCGCGGGGGTGTTGCCCATTTAATAAGTGAAAATATGCAGGCAGACATTAATCTAGGTGCCAGCTTCAAAAATACACCTACCAGAATTTTTGCGGCCCTTGGGTTCTCTTACAGGGTAGATATGCACAGGGATAAGTTAAAGGCTATAGAAGATCAAAATGCCGGAGAAAATGGCGGCCCCATTAACAAAAATGCCATGAAGAAAAAGAACAAAAAGAAGAAAAAAGGTAGTGGCGCCGAAGATGTTGATTTAGGCCCCAGTAAAAAGCAATTGCGAAAATTAAAGAAAAAAAATAGAAACGATTCTGAAATAGATTTCTAATAAAATAACTTTTGCACTTTTTCCTATGATTTAATATTGCTAATATTGAACCATACAACAAAAGAAGGTATGGTTACTTTAAAAGAAGCAAGAACAAAATCGGAACTCAAAGATTTCGTAAAATTCCCATTTTCACTATACAAGGGCTCCCCATACTGGGTACCCCCCATTATCAATGATGAGCTGGAGACATTTGACAAGAATAAAAATCCAGTTTTTAAGGATGCCAATGCTTGGTTCTTTTTGGCTTACAAGGACAATAAAATTGTTGGAAGGGTTGCTGCCATTATAAACAGTTTGGAGGTCAATGACCAAAATGTAAAGAAAATGCGTTTTGGGTGGTTCGATTTTATAGATGACTATGAAGTTTCTGAGGCATTGCTCAATAAGGTGGCGGAAATAGGAAAGGAGAATAAGCTTTCCTATATGGAAGGGCCCGTTGGTTTTTCCAATTTGGACAAGGTGGGTGTTCTAACGGAAGGATTTGATCATATTGGTACCATGATTACCTGGTACAACCATCCGTATTACGTAAACCATTTTGAACACCATGGGTTTATCAAGGAAAAGGAGTATATGGAAAATAAATTCCCCTTCAGCAATGCAGAACCCAAATTCTTTCAGAAGGCCAATGAACTGGTAAGAAAACGCTATGGGGTAAAGGAATTAAACTTTAGCAAGACCAAGGACGTTATGCCATGGGCCGATAAGATGTTCGACCTATTTAACGAAACCTATTCCTCCCTCTCTTCTTTTGTCCGCATCACCGACATTCAAAAAGAATATTTCAAGAAAAAATACATCAGTTTTATAAATCCGGAATACATAAAATTCATCCTGGACAAGGACGACAATCTTATCGCCTTCGGAATTGTTATGCCCTCTTTTTCCAAGGCCTTGCAGAAAGCAAATGGCAAGCTATTCCCATTTGGCCTATTTCATCTTTTGAACGCCAAAAAAAATAGTAAAGAGGTTATTTTTTACCTTATAGGGGTGCTTCCAGAATACCAAAACAAAGGGGTTACGGCCGTTATGTTCAACGAATATTACAAAACCTTTAAAGCCAAAGGGGTAGAAAATTGTGTAAGAACCCCTGAACTGGAAGAAAATGTGGCCATTCGCCAACTTTGGAAACATTTTGACCCTAAAATATACAAGCGCAGAAGAACCTATAAAAAGGACTTGTAGCCCTTCACATAACTGGATTGACACCAAAAAGGCCTGCTTAGAAATCTAAACAGGCCTTTTTGGTATTAAACACTTTTTTCATGGCAGTCCAATACCAATAAAAACAACGGGTACTTGTTTATAAGAATAACAGGTTTTATACATTAAACCTAAAGTGCATCACATCTCCATCTTTTACAATATACTCTTTCCCTTCTACCCGCATCTTACCAGCTTCCTTGACCTTGGCCTCACTTCCAAAGTTTACAAAATCCTCATATGCGATTACTTCTGCCCTAATAAAACCTTTCTCAAAATCGGTGTGGATAACGCCGGCCGCTTGTGGTGCTGTAGCCCCAACTGGAATAGTCCAAGCACGGACCTCCTTAACACCTGCCGTAAAATAGGTTTCCAAATCCAACAACCTATAGGCACCCCTTATCAGTTTGGCAGAACCAGGTTCTGTTAACCCCAAGTCCTCCAGAAACATTTGTCGCTCCTCATAACTATCCAACTCCGTAATATCTGCCTCCGTACCTACGGCCAAATAAATAACCTCGGCATTTTCATTGGCAACCGCAGCTTTTACCTTTTCCACATATTCATTTCCTGTAGTTGCGGCATCCTCGTCTACATTGCAAACGTACATTACCGGCTTATCGGTAATAAATTGCAAGGGCCTAACATATTCCGCACGATCATCCTTACTTATATCCAAGGCGCGTACCGATGTTCCAGTTTCAAGACCTTCTTTTATCTTTAGTAATACAGCTTCCTCTTTTTGGGCTTCTTTGTTCCCTGTTTTGGCGGCACGCTTAACTTTATCCAGCTTTTTGTCTACCGTTTCCAAATCTTTAAGCTGCAATTCTATATCTATGGTTTCCTTATCCCTTACCGGGTCTACAGAACCGTCTACATGAACAATATTGTCATTGTCAAAACAACGGAGAACGTGCAAAATAGCATCGGTTTCCCTAATATTTCCCAAAAACTGGTTTCCCAATCCTTCTCCTTTACTGGCCCCTTTTACCAATCCGGCAATATCCACTATCTCTACCGTAGCGGGCAAGACGCGTTCCGGATTAACCAGTTCTTCCAATTTCTGCAATCTATTATCGGGAACGTTTACCACTCCAATATTGGGCTCTATGGTACAGAACGGGAAATTGGCACTTTGTGCCTTTGCATTGGACAAACAATTAAAAAGGGTGGATTTTCCAACATTGGGCAATCCTACGATACCTGCTTTCATGGTTAAATATGATTATTGGCTGTAGTGTTGAAATAAAAAACCACTAAACAGCTTTTTTAAAACAGCTGCAAAGATACTATTTATGTCCGTTTAAGAACACAGATTGACAATCTTAATTATGTAAAAATAAAATACCTAAATTAGAAGTTAAAACACTTAAAATCATTAACATGAAAAAAACCTTCTTTTTTACGGCATTTATGCTGGGTAACTATATCCTGGCATTTGCGCAAAATTCGGTTACCGGTAAGGTTACGGATGACAGTGGCGAACCATTAGTTGGTGTAAACATAGTGGAAAAGGGTACTACCAATGGTACAACGACCGATTTTGATGGAAATTATCAAATATCGGTCATGGATAATGCAACCCTTGTATTTAGCTATATTGGGTATGATACCAAGGAGGAAAATGTTTCCGGAAAAACCCTAGTCAATATTGCGCTGTCCGGCGGAATGATGCTGGACGAGGTGCAACTAGTGGGTTCTAGAAGCCCAAAACGTACCTCTACCAATACTGCGGTTCCCGTAGATGTTATAGATATTGCGGAAGTATCTACCCAAACAGGCCGTGTGGAAGTAAATGAACTATTACAATATGCTGCTCCTTCGTTCAATGCCAATAAACAATCAGGGTCGGACGGGGCAGACCATATAGATCCTGCTACCCTCAGAGGCCTTGGCCCCGATCAAACCTTGGTACTTATTAACGGCAAAAGAAGGCACCAATCCTCTTTGATCAATATTTTTGGAACTAGGGGACGGGGCAACACAGGTACCGATTTGAATGCTATTCCTTCATCGGCCATTAAACGAATAGAAATATTACGCGATGGCGCCGCCGCGCAATATGGTTCGGATGCCATTGCAGGGGTAATCAACATTGTGTTGAAAAACCAAACGGACAAGGTTTCCGGCTTTATTAATTATGGAGCCTATAATACCAACGCAAAAGGAGATTTTCCGTCAGGAACACCCAATACCGATGGCAACCGATTGGACACCGAGAAGGACGGAAACGCAATTGGTAGCGATCAGAGCTTTGATGGAGGTTCTCTAAAGGCTGGCGTTAATTTTGGAGCGGCGATCGGCGACGATGGCGGCTTTGTAAATGTTACTACGGAATACATCAGCAAGAACAAGACTTTGAGACCTGGATTCGATTTTAGAAGAGGTTTCGGGGAGGCGGCCATTGACGGATTCAATTTAATGGTGAATGCCTCGGTACCTCTTTCGGATAATTCAGAATTATATGCCTTTGGTGGAAGAAATTATAGGGATACGGACGCCTATGCCTTTACCAGGAATGGTGGCAACAGGGTAATTCCTTCCATTTACCCCAATGGATTTACCCCTAGGATTACTTCCAACATTATTGATAATTCCTTTTCGGCCGGTTTTAGGAGTGAACTGGATAATGGCTGGAAACTGGATATCAGCAATACTTATGGCAAAAATAATTTTCATTATTACATAAAAGGAACCCTTAACGCTTCTTTGGAAGATGTATCCCCTACCGATTTTGATGCAGGAGGACATAGCCTGACTCAAAACACTATGAATTTGGATTTTTCAAAGTACTATGAAGATGTTTTGGAGGGTATGAACTTGGCTTTTGGTGCCGAGTATAGAACGGAAAATTTTGTCATTTTCGCTGGGGAGGAGGGATCTTGGGGTACTTATGACGTAAATGGACTATTAATTACGGATCCGGCCAACCAAACCCAACCAATTGATCCGGATTCGGGTGATCCCCGTCCAGGGGGTTCCCAAGGGTTTCCCGGATACAGTCCCGCAAACGAAGTGGATAGAAGCAGGAGTAATTTTTCCCTGTATGCGGATGGGGAGTTTGACCTTACTGAAACCTTTCTTGTAAGTGCCGCTGCCCGATTTGAAAATTTCAGTGATTTTGGGAGTACCATAAACGGCAAATTGGCGGCAAGATTAAAGGCATCGGACAATGTTAACATAAGAGGTTCTGTAAGTACAGGCTTTAGAGCCCCTTCCTTGGCACAAAAATATTATAATCTACAGTTTACCAATTTTGTAGGTGGCGCTGCTTTGGAGTCTTTGTTATCTCCCAACAACAGTCCGGTAACAGCTTCCTTTGGGATAGATCAGTTAACGGAGGAAAAGGCCCTTAATGCTGGGCTAGGTTTTACGGCCACCTTTGGCGATTTTACAGCAACTGTGGACGGCTACTATATTAAAGTGGACGATCGTATAGTGCTTACGGGTAATTTTGATGCACCCCAAATTCCCAATGTGGAGGCGGCACAATTCTTTGTAAATGGTGTGGATACCAAAACTACAGGTTTGGACATTGTGCTGGCTTGGAAAAAGAGCTTTGATGACCACCGCTTATCTGCCACTTTTACGGGCAATATCAATGACATGAGTATAGATAAGGTAAACAATGGCAGTCTGGATGCGGAAACCTTTTTTGGGGAAAGGGATAAGGGATTCCTATTGGCCTCGGCCCCAAAAAGTAAATTCACCCTAAATATTAATTACAATAGGGACAAGTTTGATGCCGGACTGGCCTTCACGCATTTTAGTAAGGTGGAGTTATTGGATTACCAAATGTATGAGCCTACTTCCGATTATGACAGTTTTGAGGATCAGATCAATCAGGCAACAGATACTTATAATGCTAGGCTTGTAACCGATCTGGTTTTTGGCTATCAATTATGCGATGGCCTTAAGTTAAATGTAGGGGCCAATAATCTATTCAATGTATACCCTGACCAACAGGACGACTGGGTAGAAGGTGGAGGGTATTGGGACTCTGTACAAATGGGATTTGGTGGGGCCTATTACTATACCAAGCTGGGGTTTACCTTCTAAATAACCCAAGAACCGTACTAAAAAAGGCTGCCCAAGGGCAGCCTTTTTATATTTTTAATATCCCATATAAGACAGGATCTAATTCAAGGTTACAACACTGTAGATTATGGTCCTACCTACAGTTTACAGCAAATTATTACCTATAAAAATAATACCATTCTTATTCTGGGTGCATAAAACGCTGCTTGCCCAAAAGCTCCTCTTCAGACTCCACGTGATCATCATCGGGAACACAGCAGTCTACCGGACAAACCGCGGCACATTGAGGCTCATCGTGAAAACCTTTACACTCCGTACATTTATCGGGAACTATGTAGTAGATTTCATCACTTACAGGTTCCTGTGACTCATCGGCATCCACTTCCTTACCGTTTGGCAAAACCACATCTCCCTTTAAAAGGGTTCCGTCACTGTATCGCCAATCATCCGCACCTTCATAAATTGCAGTGTTTGGACATTCGGGCTCACAAGCTCCACAATTTATGCACTCATCTGTTATTATAATTGCCATATTTTATATTTCTTTTATGCTGATTTAAATTCAGTATCAATACTTTTGCACAAAGGTAAAGCCTAAAAAAATCTTTTACAAATATAATGAGTGACCTTACACAAAGAATTAAAGCATTTGCTAAACTAGGTGATTTCTTTTCAGAATACAGCAAATATGCGAAAAAGAAATCGCACATGGATGAAAATCAGCTTGGATGGTTCAAAAAATTCGATGAAACTCTTAGCCTGGCCAAACATCATAACGGTTGGTTTACACCAGAAAATATCCTGTACAGTTTTGATAGATGGGCCGAGTTGCTCTCACAAAACCAACTACAGGACTGGTTGTCTACCTACGAAATGGACAAAAACACCCGCAAAAAAGTAGCTTTGATCATGGCTGGTAATATTCCACTGGTAGGTTTCCATGATTTCCTATGCACGGTTATTTCCGGGAATACGGCCTTAATAAAACTCTCATCCAATGACAAGGTTTTATTACCATTGGTTGCTGAGTATATTACAGAAATAGAGCCCTGCTTAACAGATCAAATTTCATTTGTAGAAGGTAAAATGGAGGGTTATGATGCAGTTATAGCCACTGGAAGTGACAATACCTCTCGCTATTTTGAACATTATTTTGGAAAGAAACCAAACATTATAAGAAAAAACAGGAATTCGGCGGCCATTTTAACAGGTAAGGAAACCAAGGAGCAATTAAGTGCTTTGGGAGAAGATATATTTAGATACTACGGACTTGGCTGTAGAAGCGTGTCCAAAATTTATGTTCCCAAAGATTATAACTTTGACCTCCTCTTTAATGCTCTCTACCCTTTTAAATATGTAATAGAACAACATAAATACGCCAACAATTATGATTATAACAAGGCGGTTTACCTCATGAGTCTTTATAAAGTTTTGGAGAATGGTTTTCTAATGCTAAAAGAAGATAAAAGCTATGCATCGCCCATCGCTACCCTGTTTTATGAGTATTATGACTCCTTGGATAACCTTAAAAACAGATTGACCCATGACGCGGATTTATTGCAATGTATAGTGGCAAACGGGGTACTGGCAAATGAAGTACCTTTTGGAACAACACAAAAACCATCTTTGGGAGATTATGCCGACAATGTGGATACTGTTGATTTTTTGTTAAAAACCTAAGGGAAGAATTGCCATGTTCCATAGGGTACTTCCTAAAATATTTATGACCTTTAGGGCCTTAAATAAATAATTGGACTGGGACTACCATACATCAACATTTGACTATTTAATATTGATAATAACAGACCATAGTAAAAAGTATTGGTGGCAGTAAAAAATTGCCCCACCTATAAAAACAACATAATTGAAAATATGAAAAAACATAATTTTAGCGCAGGACCTTGTATTTTACCACAAGAAGTAATGAAAAAGGCTTCCGAGGCCGTATTGGATTTTAATGGTCTTGGACTTTCTTTGATAGAAATATCTCATAGAAGTAAGGACTTTGTAGCGGTTATGGAAAAGGCCAGGTCTTTGGCCTTAGAGCTTTTGGGCTTGGAAGGCAAAGGATATAAAGCGTTATTTTTACAAGGCGGTGCCAGTATGGAATTCCTTATGGTAGCCTACAACCTTTTGGAGAAAAAGGCCGGATATCTTAATACGGGTACCTGGGCCGATAAATCTATAAAAGAAGCCCGACTTTTTGGTGAAGTTCTGGAGGTAGGATCGTCCAAGGATAAAAACTATAGTTATATCCCAAAAGGTTATACTATACCTGCAGACTTGGATTACCTTCACCTAACCTCCAACAACACTATCTATGGAACCCAGATAAAGAAATTTCCCAAGACCAATGCCCCATTGGTATGTGATATGAGTTCGGACATCTTTTCCAGGCAGATGGATTTTAGTCAATTTGACCTCATTTATGCCGGAGCCCAAAAAAATATGGGGCCTGCAGGTACTACTTTAGTTGTAATAAAGGAAGATATATTGGGCAAGGTTAGCAGAAAAATCCCTTCTATGTTAAACTACAAGGTTCATATAGAAAAAGACAGTATGTTTAACACGCCAGCGGTGTTTCCCGTTTATGTTTCCATGCTTACCTTGGAATGGTTACAGAATTTGGGAGGAATTGCCGCCATTGAGGAAATAAATGAGAGAAAAGCCCAACTATTGTATTCTGAAATCGACCTCAATCCTTTGTTCAAGGGTTTCGCCAAGAAGGAAGATCGCTCACTAATGAACGCCACCTTTACCCTGTCTGAGGAGAAGCTAAAGGATGAATTTGATGAAATGTGCAAGGAAGCCGGAATAAATGGCTTAAACGGACATCGATCTGTTGGCGGGTATAGGGCCTCTATGTACAATGCCCTGTCTTTGGAAAGTGTAGGCACCTTGGTAGATGTTATGAGTGAATTGGAAAGAAAGGCCTAATTAATAACCCTATTTAATACTACGCCACAGCGCAAGGATACAATAGAAATTAACAATTAGCATTAATAATGAAGATACTAGCAAACGACGGGATTTCTGAAAGTGGCATCCAAAAACTTGAAAGTGCAGGTTTTGAGGTACTGGCAGTTAAGGTGGCCCAAGAGCAGCTTATTTCTTACATCAACCAACATGGGATCTCTGTGCTCCTAGTAAGGAGTGCCACCAAGGTAGACAAGGAGATTATAGAAGGCTGTCCTTCTTTAAAAATAATTGGTCGCGGCGGGGTAGGAATGGACAATATAGACGTTGCCTATGCCAAGTCCAAGGGCTTACATGTAATTAATACCCCGGAAGCATCCTCGTCTTCCGTGGCCGAACTGGTTTTTGCACACTTGTTCAGTGGTGTTCGTTTTTTACACGACGCCAATCGGAATATGCCATTGGAAGGAGATAGCAATTTTAAGAAGCTGAAAAATGCATATGCCAAGGGGATGGAGCTTAGAGGAAAAACCCTAGGTATTATTGGATTTGGTAGAATTGGGGTGGCCACGGCAAGAATAGCCTTGGGCCTTGGTATGAATGTTATTTTTACCGACCCCCTTTTGGAGGAGGCCACCGTTACGGTACCTTTCTTTGATGGCCGTTCCATTTCATTTCAATTGGCGGGCACCTCCTTGGAAAACCTGCTAAGAACATCCCATTTTATCAGTCTGCACATTCCGGCCCAAGAATCCTATGTCATTGGAAAAAAGGAATTTGAAATGATGAGAAATGGAGTGGGAATCGTCAATGCCGCTAGAGGCGGAGTCCTGGACGAGGTAGCCCTGGTAGATGCGCTGGAAAGTGGTAAAGTAGGCTTTGCCGGACTGGATGTTTACGAATCTGAACCAATTCCTGAAATACGCATATTAATGCACCCAGATATTTCATTAAGCCCCCATATTGGTGCTGCCACGGAGGAGGCTCAGGAAAGAATTGGGCTGGAACTGGCCTCCCAAATCATCAGTTTGTACAAATAAGGTCTCAAGACAGCCTCAAACATATTGTTACTTTTTGTACCTTATGGTCAATTAATCATTAACCGTAATAAATATAAAGATGTCAGGATTACTGGATTTACTAAATAGCCCGATGGGCAAGCAACTAATTAGCGGTGTGGCCAATCAAACCGGTCAGCCAGAAAATAAGACCGGAGAGGTTTTAAGTATGGCCATGCCCCTATTATTGGGCGCCATGAAAAAAAATGTATCCTCTCCCGAGGGAGCACAAGGTCTAATGAGTGCACTATCCTCCAAACATGACGGCGGATTATTGGATAACCTCGGTGGACTTTTTGGCGGTGGTGTAGACCAATCCGTAATGCAGGACGGTGCCGGAATTTTAGGACATGTATTTGGTGGAAAACAGGCCAATGTAGAAAGTGCCCTGAGCAAAAAATCTGGATTGGATGTAGGATCTGTGGCCCAAATCCTAAAAATAGCCGCCCCCTTGGTGATGGCCTACCTGGGAAAACAAAAAGCCCAAAGCAATGTAAGCGATGCCAACGGTCTAAATACCCTACTCGGCAGCATGCTTGGAGGACAACCTAAAGAAAACCAAAGTTTAATAACTACTTTGTTGGATGCAGATGGTGATGGCAGCGTTTTGGACGATGTGGCCGGGATGGTCATGGGATCCAACAAAAAGAAAGGCGGACTGGGAGGTATGCTCGGTGGCCTTTTTGGGAAATAAGAGATTTAACATATTTTAAGGAAAGCCATTTGTTGAACAAATGGCTTTTTTTGTACCTTAAAGGGAGAGCATTAAAAATCATCATAGTTCGCTATTCCCCTGAAAAGATCCGAAATAGCTAGAAGGGGTATGAATATGATATAAAAATATAATAATATGAAGAAATACATTTTTACCATCAGTTTTTTAGTACTCCTAATGTTTTCTATGGCGAATTGTAGCGGTACCAAGAAAGCAATTGCCATAACAGATGATGAAAAAACAGCCTTTTCACAAACCGAAGGGGATACCATAGCCATCAAAGATGACAAAACAGAATACGAGATAATCATTATAGAGCCGGGGTTTAATTTTTGGCTGCAAAGTATTGCCAAACCAGAGGGGTATTACTCCCAGTCTTATTTGGAGAATAGGAACCGGATTTATGTTGCGGAGTGGAATGCTAGAGTACTTCAACCCTACAGGTTTAGCCCTAATCTTTACGAGCTACAAATAGACTACAACCCCAATATAGATTACGGGTATGAGGTTAACTATAAGCTGTACAATTACTTCATCTATTTCCAGCGCAAATACAATCAAAGACTAGGACCATTTGTTCCTAGAGTATAAAAAGCTATCTTTGTCCGCGATTATTGGAAGTATGAAGAAATTAAAAGAACGTTGGGGAATAACCTCAAACCTACAGTTGGCCATAATTTTTATTGTGTTCTCCATTACTGGATCTTCAGCCGTTTACGCGGCAAAGCCGTTTCTACAATGGATTGGGTTATCCAGGGATAATTTTTCACCGGATTTTCTTTGGGGAGGTCTAATTTATCTAATCTTCAGGATATTATTGATATTCCCTATTTACCAATTTCTTTTGGTGATCTACGGTTGGTTGTTTGGCCAATTCAAATTCTTTTGGGAGTTTGAGAAAAAGATGTTGAATAGAATGGGTCTGGGCTTTATACTCAAATAGATAGCAAAAGCCCCATGGTTTGTATTGAATCCTGTCCAAGAAACTGACTATCAATCAGAGCTCTGGAAACAGTGACCCCAACCAAAAGACATGGTTTGGACGCTCATTTCAATCTGCAACTAGCTACAGCATAAGAAATAGGGGGCCTGCGGATAAATTATATATTTATTAACAAACATTGTGTTGGGTTACCAGTAGTTTTGAAGTGTGAAGTTTAATATCAAAAATATCGTTTCTTATGTTTTTGCCTCACTGTTGGTAGGTTTAATACTACTGCCTTCGGCATTAAAATTAAAGCATGCTATACTAGAGCACCAAACCTTTGTTTGTAAGGAGAAAGGCATGCTACATATACACGAAGTAGAACTGGATTGTGATTACCACAAATTTAATCTTACACACTACTATACTTATTTCCAACCTGAGTTTAACACTTCTACAAGCATACCGAAATCGAAAAAAATTATAAACTTTTATACTTCATTAAGCAAGTATGAGGTATTTCTTTTTTCCTGGAGGGGACCTCCATCCTTAATCTAATACTATGCTCCTTACTTACATGTCGTAAATGCCCTATATGTAAACGGGTAAAACCACCATCATATGGAACAACCCACTAGCGGGTGTTTTGGAGCTATGCCTTTATTTCATAAACTCCTTAAGGGAATATACCTTAATGGCCTCCTATATAGGCTTGCTAAACTTTAATTAAAAACAACTGACTAGCGAACTAACAAAAACTAGTTCCCTCTACTACCCATAAAATACAGTAAATGAAAAATTATGTTCTGTCATTAATCTGCGTCTTGACATTTATATCCCTAAATTCACAAAATACCTTATCTGGAAAAATAAACAATTCTGAAAACCAAGAAGCCTTGGAACAGGTCTCCGTATATTTTCCTCAATTGGAAAAAGGAAGTATTTCCGATAGTGCTGGGAACTATACAATTGATGCCCTACCCCTTGGAACTTATAATATAGTGGCTTCATACATAGGCTTCCAAACTTACTCCGGTAGTATTACCATAAAAAAAGGCAGTAATACCCTGAATATTTCCATGCTTCCAAGTGCCATTGAAATGGAAGAAGTTATTGTTTCTACCCCTTTCCACAAACTGGAAAGGGAAAATGTAATGAAAGTAGAGTTTGCCAAGCTATCATCCCTAAAATCCCAGGGAGCACCTACCTTGGTAGAAGGAATAGGGGCCATTCCAGGGGTGGATGTAGTCTCTACCGGTGTGGGAATAGGTAAACCAGTCATCAGGGGCTTAACATCCAATCGTGTTTTGGTTTATACCCAAGGCATTCGACTGGAAAACCAGCAATTTGGAGCAGAACATGGCTTAGGTGTCAATGAGGCAGGAATAGAAAGTGTGGAAGTTATAAAAGGTCCGGCTTCCCTACTTTACGGCTCGGACGCAATGGGAGGAGTACTTTATCTAAATCCAGAAAAATTCGCCATGAGCAACAGTACGGAAGGAGATATAAACTTTAGCTACAACACCAACACCCAAGGAATTAGCAGCGGAGCCGGCATAAAGTCGTCCGGGGATAAATTTAAGTATCTCCTTAGATTGGCCGGTGTAAGCCATGTAGATTATGCTGGGGGTGATGGAGAAAGGGTTACCAATTCCAGGTTCAACGAAAAAGATCTAAAAATGGGATTGGGTTACCAAGCTACATCCCTTAAAAGTGAGATCAGGTACAATTACAATCGGTCCAACTTAGGGATTCCAGAATCCGTAGGACTACAGACCACCTCCAGAACACCAGATCTGCCCTATCAAAAGATAGACAACCACATTTTGAGTTCCAATACCAAAATATTCTTCAACAACTCCAATTTGGACATTACGCTTGGTTATATTGGTAATATTCGCAAAGAGTTTGAAGACCATGATCATGAAGAACATGAGGAAGAGGGTGAGGTGCACGAGGAAGAACATGAAGGGGAAGAAGACCATGAAGACGCTGCCTTAAACATGAAACTCAACACCTTTAATTACAATGTACAATACCATCTTCCTGTATGGAACCGTTTTGAAACGGTGGTTGGGGTCCAAGGAATTCACCAGACCAATGAAAATTTCGGGGAAGAAATTTTAATCCCAGATGCCACTACCCAGGACATTGGGTTTATGGGTACCACACATTTTCACCTCAACCAAAACAACGATTTTCAATTGGGATTGCGCTTTGACCATAGAAACATAGATAGTAGGGCATATGGCACTTTTGGGGAAGAAGGGTATATTGCCCCATTACAGAAGAACTTCAACAGCTTTAATGGCGCCTTTGGCTATAAGAACAATATTTCAGAGCAGTTTACGGGACGTATCAATATAGCAACGGGGTTTAGAGCGCCTAATTTAGCCGAACTTACTTCCTATGGAAGCCACGAGGGGACCAACCGATTTGAAATTGGTAATGCAAACCTTAGCAACGAACAAAATCTTCAAATAGATTTAGCCTTGGAATTTAAGAATGAGCATTATGAGTTTTTTCTCAATGGATTTCACAACAGTATAAACAATTACATATATATTGCTCCTAGTGGAACCTTTATAGATGAAACAGCCGTGTATAATTATTTACAGGAAGACGCAACACTATACGGTGGTGAAATAGGATTTCATTTGCATCCCCATCCTTATGACTGGCTCCATATTGAGAGTAGCTATCAAACCGTCATAGGTGAATTAAGGAGTGGTGAATCCCTGCCCTTGATACCGGCCAATAATTTAACCAATACCCTAAGGGTTGAATTTTTTAATAGTGATGCTTTCCTACTCAACTCCAATGCCTTTGTATCCGTGAATACCACCTTTAAACAAGGAAATGTGGGTGCCTTTGAAACGGAAACACCGGGTTATTCCCTTTTAAATGCAGGCTTTGGCGGGGATATAAAATTTCTTAAAAAAACGATGAATTTTAATCTAAGTGCCAATAACCTTTTAAACAAGGAATATATTGCACACCTATCACGTCTTAAAACCGACGGCATATTAAATATGGGCAGATCGTTTACCTTTGGTATAAATATTCTTTTGTAAAAAGAAAATAAGCCTATACAACGGTTAGGCCTAAGCAATAATAAATTAAACAAAAAACCTACGGCTTGGATTTTTTCAGACCGTAGGTTATTTGTTTCCAAAATGACTTTGGGATCTTTTCATCCCCTTCAAATCCCAATACTATAGTACCGCTGTCTTCCGGGATGTAGTTGGTCTTAAAAATATAGTCCCAGAGACTAAGGCTAATACCAAAATTAACACCGTACTTCCCCTCTGGCAAATCATGTGCATGATGATAAAGGTGCATTACCGGGTTATTTAGAAGGTATTTAAAAGGACCCCATGTAATCTTTATATTGGAGTGGTTAAGGTGTCCTATGGCAATAGCAAAAAAATGAACCACATAGGCTTGTTCGGGCTCAAAGCCCCCTAGAATCATTACCCCGAAGGTCTTTAAAGGTTTATAGAATACATTTTCCATCCAATGGTACCTAAGATGCGCCGCAAACCCCATCTCCTTAACACTGTGGTGTATTTGATGAAATTTCCACAAAAAGGCATATCTATGTAAGAGGATATGGGTAAACCATTGAACAAAATCCAGTACCAGAAAAAAAATAATTAATTGAATCCAGTTGGGGAATGGGGAGAGATCCAATAGGGACAGACTTCCTTGTTTAATCCCCAAATCACCAAACAATAAGCCCAAAACCTTATAAAAACCACTAATGGCAATGGCAAACAAGAAGAAGTTAAAAAACATATAAAACCCATCTAGCCAGAAATCCTTTCTAAAAATAGACTGGTTCTTACGCCAGGGAAATAAAATTTCCAAACCCCATACCACTAAGGATATAATAATTAGTCCCCAAAAATAATTGGTATACCAGGGCACCTCAAAAATAATGGATTTCCAGGTCCAATTGAAGGTTCCTATAATTGCATTGATAAAAGCTTCAAAATATTTCTCCAAGTCGTTTTGTCATTATTTGCCCGCCAAATTACTTATCTTCCAGCGGGTACCACTCTATATTAGTCAGTGCTTCCCTCCTTCCCTTACTCTTTGGAGGATAATTTGTGACCAAATAATCGACAATTACCTTTTCATTCTCTCCCAAATCCCATAGGTTTTGGGTTTCCTGCATCCAACGAATGGTTTCTACCCAACGCTCCTCGTTCATCCTGTTCTGCATCACCAATTTGGCAGAGTGACAATTGGTACAATTATTTACCACCGCCATAAGCCCGTCGGCATCCTTTAGTCCAGTTCTAAGGTGAATACCATTTTCTATCTTATCCCAATCCTCATCCTCAGCATTTTTACTGACCATTTCGGAACTTGGTCCGTTTTCCTTAAAGGAGAAGGCCGAAGGATTTATCATATAGGTAACGCCCAATATACCTATTAGCATCACCATAATAAAGGAGGTTAACAGTACGCTATAAAAAGACCGGACCTGCTTTCTAAAATTATCCTTTTTATCCATTTACGCTACTTTTACTGCAATTCTATGACATGCATTGTTAAGATATCCCTTGGGGTTCCATCCAGGTAGCAACATAGGCTGACTTACCCCATTGGAATCGGTTGCCCTTGCCCACACTTCGTAATACCCTGTCTTAGGAAAACTGATACTAGCCTTAAAGTGTTGCCAGGCCAGTCTATTTACAGGCTTTTCCAGCACACAGTCAGACCATGTAGCTCCAAAATCTATGGAATATGAAACCTTGGAAACATTTAATTCTCCTGCCCAGGCATGACCTCTTATGTTCAATTTTTTACCACTGGGAAGAATAGCCCCTGATTTAGGATAGGTAATTAGGGATTTAACCGGCATGGATTCTATAATGCACATATCCTCTTCCTTCACTTTCTCACCTGGGGCTACTGGGTGGCAAGGTACCTTGTATGAGGTGCCGGTCATTTTCTCCCCATCATGGACGATATTCCGAATACTGATCCTGTTTACCCATTTACCTGAGGTGGAGGCAGGCCACCCCCCACACACCAATCGCAAGGGATATCCATGTACCAAAGGGATATCTTCCCCATTCATTTTAAAAGCCAATAGAGTTTCATCCTGCAAGGCCTTTGACATGGGAACACCTCTAGAAATAGGTTTTTTACTGGGATCCCTGCTTAGGTGCTGATCTACCGCATGATACCCTATATAAACGGCATCGTCCTTTATGCCGGCTTCCTTTAGTACATCCTTTAAACGCACCCCTGTCCATGTAGCACAAGCCACAGCTCCTATGGTCCATTGATTTCCTTTCGCCGGAGGATCAAATTCGCTACGGCCATTGCCACCACATTCAACGGTGAGCTGGTAGGTATGATGTTCAAACTTGGACTTAAGTTCTTCCAAAGTAAAGGTTTTCTCTTCCTTTACCGACTCCCCATCAATGGTAAGGGTCCATTCCTTACTATTTATATTTTCGGGAACCAATCCGTTATTACGGACAAACATATATTTGTTAGGGGTAACCTTGTCATCCAACAAATGGGCCACCGCTTCCATATTCCATGGTTTGCTGTTAAGCACTACCATTTCCTTATCCTTATTGAAAAGCTGAAATGGATCCGGATCCTGAAAACCCAACAGTGTATAGTTTTCAGGTATTTTTGATCCATATACAATGTCCATCCCCAGGATTCCAGCTAATGAACCCAGGGTTGTTTTTTTTACAAAATTCCTTCTTTTCATGCAGTTTAGTTTTAAATATCACATAAAACTAAGAAAGATAGAAGAGATATTTGGTAACATTAGCTACCATTTTAACAGTAAAAATCCAACACTTTTTATAATAGACTGATAATCAATTTATTTTGCCGGAATAATATTGTCTTTTTTAGAAGGTCGGATCACATAGGTATACAACCACATTATGGTAAAGGTTGGTATAACATCCAGACCAGGAACTATCTCTTCCAGAAATGCAATTATACCAGCCGCCTGACCTTTTCTTCCTTTATAAATACGGGTCATTAACCACCCGGCAACCGGTGCCCAAATAATATCTGAAAATTCTCCAATCCCGGGAATTGCAAAAGATAACATTCCTATGCCGTCAAAAAGCAATCCCAAAATTAGATTTCTTAATTTATGGTCTTTTGATGTTTCCATGTATTAACGAATAGTTTGTGAAAGGGTTTATATTCAAAATAAATGCCATTTTTCCATCTACGGTATAGCGCAGATGTTTAGTGCAGGTCCGAACTGATCAATTTTAAGAATTCATTCCGGGTTTCAATCTTTTCAAATTGTCCCCTAAACCCGGAAGTAGTGGTAACCGAGTTTTGTTTTTGCACCCCTCTCATCATCATACACATATGGGAAGCCTCTATCACTACGGCCACTCCCTGTGGCTTTAAGGTATTGTTGATACACTCCAGAATATCATTGGTTAATCGCTCCTGTACCTGTAACCTTCTTGCAAAAACATCCACAACCCTTGGAATTTTACTTAGTCCTACAATATGCCCATTAGGAATATAGGCTATATGCGCCTTCCCAAAAAATGGTAGCATATGGTGCTCACAAAGGGAATAAACTTCAATATCCTTTATGATTACCATTTCGTCATAGGACTCTTTAAACATGGCTTCCTTAAGAATTTCCACGGCATCCTGTTTGTAACCCTGGGTCAAAAAAAGCATTGCCTTTGCAGCCCTCTCAGGAGTTTTTAACAAACCGTCACGGGAAACATCCTCCCCTATTTCCTTAATAATTGAAGAATATCTCAACTTCACTTCGTCCGTAATCTCCAAATTATATTCTTCTAAGCTTTTGTATGGTGCCATAAATTAGTTGTCCTAAAATTATCTTCGTTCTTAAATCTTATCCAATAAAATAACAAGCTATCCTTTAATAATTGATTTTTATAGGATAACAAATGTAGTATCATTCACAAGATAATCATTACCATATTATTATAAAAACTATATAGTACCTTAATAACAGGCATTAGAATCTCCTATTTGCCTTTCAATACAAAGCGCTTTGGTATTGGTATTTTGTAATCTTACCGCTAATGTTTACTTTCATCCCATATTTATAAAAAATGATCAAGGCTTCAAATATTAATAAGTTTTATGGTGACCTCCAAGTGCTAAAAGGAGTGGACCTACATATAAAAAAAGGCGAGGTAGTATCTATTGTTGGGCCTTCCGGTGCCGGAAAAACCACCTTACTGCAAATTTTGGGAACCTTGGATTCCCTCAGCAACAAGAATAACAGTACCCTTTTAATAAACGACCAGGATATAACCCAATTGTCAGACAGGTCCTTGGCCAAATTCCGTAACAACCATATTGGTTTTATTTTCCAGTTCCACCAATTGTTACCAGAATTTACAGCCTTGGAAAATGTATGTATCCCGGCCTTCATCAAAGGGACAAAAAAGGAAAAGGCAGAGGCTAGGGCCTCTGAGCTGTTGAAATTTTTGGGTCTATCCCATCGTCTACACCATAAGCCAAATGAACTTTCTGGCGGTGAGCAACAACGTGTAGCAGTGGCCAGGGCATTGGTAAATAGCCCTGCTGTAATCTATGCCGACGAACCTAGTGGTAATTTGGATTCTGAAAGCGCGGACAACCTACACAAGTTATTTTTTGACCTCAGGGATAAGTTTGGACAAACCTTTGTCATCGTTACCCACAATGATGAGCTTGCCAATATGGCCGATAGAAAGCTAACCATGGTAGACGGTACCATAACCCCATGAAACTGCTCCGTAAGGTTTGGCTGTTTACCAAAACACCTGTTTACAGCCGCTTGGACCATACACCCTATTCCTTAAAGCTGCGAATTGTATTGGCCCTTCTTAAATGGGGTTTGCTTTTTGGGCTAAGCTTTGGACTTTTTAACGCCTGGTTTTTGGATATGCTGAACATAGACCTAGGCCCACACGCCATGGATAAATTACTAAAAACCTACTCCACATACTCCCTCTTCTTTTTAAGTGTTGTCTTGGCTCCTATTTTGGAAGAATGCCTGTTTAGAGGCCCCTTGATTTGGTTCCGGGGCAAAACATATTTTAAATACGCTTTATATTCCTCCATTGTCCTATTTGCCCTAGTTCATTTGTCCAATTTTGAATTGTCCGGGAAAGTGTACTATATTGCTCCCCTACTAGTAGGTCCGCAACTTATATTGGGCGTTTTACTGGGATACGTACGCGTAAGACTTGGCCTTAGCTGGTCTATAGGTCTACACGCTTCCTATAACGCCATTTTAGTATTGCCCCTATTACTATCAAAACTTATAAATATCCCCTTGGCATGACAAACTCTGAACTCAAAGAATTTTTGGACACTAAGGTCGCACAATATAATCACCCTGAATTCCTGACCACGGACCCCATACAGATCCCTCATCAATTTAATAAAAAAGAGGATATTGAAATTAGCGGGTTCCTTACAGCTACCATAGCATGGGGAAACCGCAAAAGCATCATAAAAAATGCTGGGCAAATGATGCAAATGCTGGATTTCTCCCCTTTTGATTTTGTTATGCACCACCAAGAAAAAGACCTTGGGCCGCTTCAGCAGTTTGTACACCGAACATTTAATGGTGACGATTTAATCTATTTTATTCAAAGTTTAAGGAATATCTATACCCACCACCATGGGCTGGAAAATGTTTTTGCCCAATATGCCAGCAAAGATTCCCTACAATCCTCCATTTCCCAATTTAAAACCATTTTTTTTGAGCTCCCCCATTTGCCAAGAACTACAAAACATGTTTCCGACCCCCTAAAAGGGTCTGCCGCCAAACGTATAAATATGTATCTAAGGTGGATGGTAAGAAATAACAGTACAGGGGTGGATTTTGGACTTTGGAAAAAGATCAAACCGGCCCAATTGTCCTGCCCCTTGGATGTGCACTCCGGCAACGTTGCCCGGAAACTGGGACTCATTAAACGCAAGCAAAATGACGACAAGGCCCTGGCAGAACTGGACGCTAATTTAAGAAAATTAGACCCCCAGGATCCCGTAAAATATGATTTCGCACTTTTTGGGCTGGGGGTATTTGAAAAATTCTAAGGTATGGATCTATGTTCTAGGATGCGTTTAGCTATCCTATTATAGAGTCAGTTCAACTCAAGACCAACACACTTATTTGTCGTGGTCCCTAAGGGATTGCAACATTTCCACTTCACTGTGTTTTTTGGAAAAATTCATGGCACATTCTATCAAGGCCAAATGGGAATAGGCCTGAGGGAAATTCCCTAACAGCCTTTTGGTCTTAAAGTCTATATCTTCACTGAACAGACCAAGATGGTTGCTATAACTCAATAAGCGATCAAAATGCCTCATTGCCTTTTCTTCATGTCCTATTTTAAAAAGACTGTTTATAAACCAAAAAGTACAAATAGTAAAGGAAGAGGATGGCAGTCCAAAGTCGTCCTCATTTTTATAGCGATACAACAAGCCATCGTTGCTCAACTCTTTTTCAATAGCCAATACGGTGCTCACATATTTGGGGTCCTTGGCGTCTATAAAACCATAAGATTCCATCAACAACACAGAAGCATCCAAATGGTTGGAGCCATAGGATTGGGTAAAAGCTTGTTTTTCTTCGCTCCAGGCGTTTTGATGGATATCCTCCCTGATTTCTTTTTCCAAGGCCTTCCATTTTGCCAATTTGCGTTGCTTTCCAAAAAATTCGGCCACTTTAATGGCTTTGTCTATTGCCGTCCAACACAGAACTTTTGAAAAGGTAAAATGTCTGTCTTCGGTACGGAATTCCCAGATACCCTTATCGGCCTCCTTCCAATGTTTCCCTACGATCCAGACAATCCCTTTGGTAATGCCCCATAGCTCCTCTCCATTTTCTATTTCCGTGCTAAATTTCTCCAGCTGTGTATAAATCACATCCATAAGGATTCCATAGATATCATTCTGTCGCTGTTTATAGGCGGCATTACCTATCCTCACAGGTTTAGAGCCCTTATACCCTTCTAAATGATCCAAGGTTTCTTCGGTAAGTTTTTTCTCCTTGTTAATGCCGTACATGATCTGAAGCTTCTCATCCTTGTCTGGAATCAGGTCTATAATAAATTGCAAATACCGTTTGGCAATATTTTTATGTCCCAATTGGGAAACCACCTTAATGACCATGGAAGCATCCCGTATCCAGCAAAAACGATAGTCCCAATTCCTGACCTCACCTATTGTCTCCGGCAGGGAGGTGGTTGCTGCGGCCAATACCGCGCCCGATTTGTCATAGCTTAACATTTTTAAGGTTAGGGCACTTCTTTTTATTTCTGCATCATATTTTTTATAGGTTGGTGTTCTATTGGACCAATTTAACCAGTATACCTTGGTCCTCTCCAATTCCAGATAAACCCTTTCTAGGCTGGGAAGCAAGATTTTCTCATTATAGCCCAAAAGAAAATACCCGTCATTCTCCAAAACAATGTCTTGCTGAGCCAATACCATTTCCTTATCAAAGGAGGTATAAAGGAAAAAGGTGTCAAACTTGACCTCATGTGTTAGGCTGGCAATAAAATTTTCCTTGACATAGGTGTTGGTTGTCCCCATGGCATATTCCAATTTGGGATTGTACAACACCCTAAACACTGGCTTTCCGGAAATGTGCCTTATATAACGAATAATTTCTGGTGGTGCATGGTAGCCACCACGCTCTTGATAATAACGGGGCATAAAATCCTGTACTTCAAAGCTATTGTCCCCATCACTATAGCTAGTGACCAAAATGGCCGTCTTTGGAATATATTTCTGTTCAATAGTGTAGCTATCATCCACTAATATTTCAAAGCTACCCCCTATTTTTTCATCTAAGATCTTGGCAAATATGGAAGAAGAATCAAATTCTGGCAAACAACACCAATCCAATGAACCTTTCTTAGAAATAAGTGCTGCGCTCCTACAATTTCCTATTATTCCGTAATCTAAATTATCCATACTTAATTTTATGCTTTAAAAAACTTTTATTAGTTGGTTTTACCCTCGATTTTACCGAAATTTAAGCAAAATTACTACCAATAGTATCTTAATAAGTTAATTTATGTCCAAAACTATCATAATCTCAAATAGACTACCTGTACAATTACAAATTGACAAAGGAAACATAACGGCAATACCAAGTGTTGGGGGCCTGGCCACTGGAATGAAATCGGTTCATACTGGTGGGGACAGCCTTTGGATTGGATGGAGCGGCCTAACTGATGAAGAAATTCCTGAGGAATTATCTCCAGATATAGATAAGGCTTTGGCAAAACACGGATCCTCCAAAGTTAACCTAACGGCAGAGGAAGTAGACGGCTTTTACTATGGCTTTAGCAATAGGACCATATGGCCACTGTTTCACTATTTTTTGCAGTATTCCGAATTTGAATTGGATAGCTGGAACGTCTACAGGTCTGTTAACCAGAAATTTGCAGATGCCATACTGGAAGAGGCCGATGACAATGACACCATTTGGGTACATGACTATCAACTTATGCTGGTACCTCAAATGGTGCGGGAAAAACGACCCAACATTTCCATAGGTTTCTTTTTGCACATTCCCTTTCCCTCCTATGAAATATTTAGAATTTTGCCTTGGCGTAAGGAAATCCTAATGGGGTTGCTGGGGTCCGATTTAATAGGGTTTCACACCTATGATTATGAAAGACACTTTTTAAGCTCGGTAAGGCGATTATTGGGATTGGAGGTTAGCTTTAATGAAATTAACCTGGAAGACCGTATTATTAAGGTAGACTCTTTCCCTATGGGGATCGATTATAAAAAGTTTAATGAGGCTGCCAAGGAGCATGACCAAAAAGGACCTGAGCAGCGTTCAGAACTACAACGACGGTTGGATATGCACAAAGAGTCGGCACCTGATGCCAAATTCTTGCTTTCCATAGACCGGTTAGACTATTCTAAAGGAATAGCCAAACGCCTATATGCCTTTGAGTACTTCTTAAACAAATACCCACAATACAAAGAAAAGGTAAGGCTTATTATATTGGCAGTACCCTCCCGATCCAACGTGCCCCAATATCAATTATTAAAAAAGGAAATTGATGAATTGGTAGGAAGGATCAACGGAGAATTTTCTACGGTAAGCTGGACACCAATATGGTATTTTTATCGCTCCATGCCCTTTGAAAACCTTATTGACCTCTATACCTCCAGTGATATAGCTTGGTTGACACCAATCCGTGATGGGATGAACCTGGTTGCCAAAGAATATATTGCCACAAGAACAGATCAGACAGGGGTACTTATTCTTAGTGAAATGGCCGGTTCGGCAAATGAAATGAACGAATCCCTTCTCATTAACCCCAATAATTTTGAACAAACGGCAGATGCCCTATACGAGGCAATAAATATGCCCCTTGAGGAACAGCAGGCCAGAAATTCCATTTTACAAAAAAGATTGGAGCGCTATAATGTGGAGAAATGGGCCAATGACTTTATGACCTCCTTACAGCTTCAAAAACAAAAAGATCATTCCTATAAATCGCGTAGATTATCGAGCGATTTAATCCAGAAAGTCACAGAATCCTACGAAAACTCAAGTAAAAGACTATTATTTATAGATTATGACGGCACCTTGGCAGGTTTTCATGGAGATCCGCAAAAGGCTAACCCAGACGAAGAAATGTATGCTCTTTTAGACCGTTTGGCGGCACAGGAAAATACAGATATGTATTTAATAAGTGGTAGGGATAAAGAAACCTTTACCAAGTGGTTTTTACCCAAAAAATACAATATGATCGTTGAGCATGGCGTGTGGATCTCAGAAAATGGGGAAGAATTTAGAATGTTGGAAAATGTAAAAAAAGATTGGATGGAGAAAATTCACCCGGTGTTGGATTCTTTTGTGGATAGGACCCCTGGAAGTTTTATTGAGGAAAAAAATTATTCCTTGGCATGGCACTATAGGAAAACCGATCCCGATTTTGGTAAAAAACGGGCTACCGAACTCAATACCGTGCTCACTAGCCTTATTGCCAATGATGATCTTAGCGTTCTTAACGGAAATAAGGTTATAGAAATAAAAAGTAGCAACGTAAACAAAGGACGTGCCGCAATGCGCGTATTTTCCGAAAAGGAATATGATTTTGTATTTGCTATTGGGGACGATTGGACCGATGAATTTATGTTTCAAGAATTACCCGAAACGTCCATAACGGTTAAAGTAGGCCGCCAAAAGACCCAAGCCAGATATTATGTTGATAGCATTAAAAATGTTAGGAATCTGTTAGATAGGTTTACGCGCTAACAGAATGTTTTAAAAGCAAGCATTGTATAGTAAAAAGCTTACAATTTAAAGTGCTAGGTAATATTTTAGTGCCTTTTACGACCAATCCCTGACATTGAAACAGAAGTCCTACATACTGCCTATCATTATTCTATCACAATTTGGTTGTACATCCCTGTGGTTTGCAGGCAACGCGGTAATTGATGAGCTGGTGTCAAAAACAGGTCTGGGCCCCGAAATTATGGGCTATGTATTGTCTTCCGTTCAATTGGGCTTTATCCTGGGAACATTTGTTTTTGCCCTTCTTATGATTGCGGATAGGTTTTCCCCTTCCAAGGTCTTTCTAGTCTGTTCCCTTTTGGCTGCTGTATGTAACGGCATGCTACTGTGTGAGAGCCCTTCCAAATGGCTTATCCTTTTGGCCAGATTGGGCACTGGTTTTTTTCTGGCGGGAATTTATCCTGTGGGAATGAAAATCGCTGCCGACTATTTTGAAAAAGGGTTGGGCAAGGCCTTGGGATATTTGGTGGGTGCCTTGGTGTTGGGAACCTCCTTTCCCCATTTACTAAAGGGAATGGATTTGGGGGAAAACTACACTATAGTGGTTATAACCACCTCCCTAATGGCGCTGATGGGTGGGAGCATGCTTTATTTTTTGGTCCCCGATGGCCCCTATAGAAAAGCAAGTACAGTTTTGATGTTGCGATCTGGGTTTAGGCTATTCCGCCTTAGTAATTTCAGAAAGGCAGCAATGGGGTATTTTGGCCATATGTGGGAACTGTATGCCTTTTGGGCCTTTATACCTTTGGCGTTAAAAACCTTTAATGAGGCACATCATGCCCATATTCCTATTTCATTATGGACATTCGCTATAATTGGTCTTGGTGGTATTTCATGTGCTGTTGGAGGGCATATGGCCCTTAGTTGGGGCAGTAAAAATGTAGCCCTTACCTCCTTAATCCTATCAGGAGGGCTGTGCCTTGCCTCCCCCCTATTTTTTATGTTACCCACCGGCATATTTCTATTATTGTTTTGCCTGTGGGGGGTATTCGTAGCCTCCGATTCGCCTCAGTTTTCCACCATGGTGGCCAATTCTGTTCCCGTTCAATTAAAAGGTACTGCACTCACCCTGGTAAATTGTCTAGGTTTTAGCATAAGCATTATGAGCATACAACTGCTAACTTATGCCCTTAATTTCTTGGATCCAATCCTTATTTTTACCTTGTTGTCCATTGGTCCCGTATTGGGAACCGCTGTATTATTTGGCAAGACACATAACTAATATTTTAGATATTCTATCTGTTGATTAAAATACATTTTTAAAGAAAACAAACATCCTATGCACAAGTTATTTACTCCCTTTATTTTACTTTTCACTACCTTGGCTATGTCCCAAACAGACCCCCGCATCTATGATATAATAGATGATATTTCGGCCGAACGCATAAAAAAAGATATTAGCACCCTAGTAGATTTTGGTACCAGGCATACCCTAAGTGATACGGTATCGAGCAGCAGGGGGATTGGTGCCGCAAGAAGGTGGATTAAAAGTGAATTCAGCACAATATCCAAGGACTGCAATGATTGTCTGGAAGTATCCTATCAGAAGAACTTTGTAGAAAAAGGTGCAAACCCACGGATTACCAAGGATGTTTGGATTGTTAATGTGGTAGCTATACAGAGAGGTGAAAAATACCCTGATCGTTATATTATTATGAGCGGGGATATAGATTCACGGGTCAGTGCTTCCAATGATTACACCTCTGACTCACCAGGCGCCAACGATAATGCCAGCGGAATGGCCGGAACCTTGGAGGCAGCCCGCGTACTCTCAAAATACAAATTTGACAATAGCATTGTATACTTAGGGCTTTCCGGGGAAGAACAAGGGCTCTTTGGCGGAAAAGGAATGGCCAAGTACGCCAAGGAGAAGGGATGGGATATAATTGGAGTTTTCAATAACGACATGATTGGCAATATAAAAGGTGTGGACGGAATTATCAGTAACACTGATTTTAGGATCTTTTCGGAACCCGTACCGCCGACCGAAACGGAGAATGAACGTAATATGCGTAGGTTTTATGGAGGGGAGGTAGATGGTATTTCCCGTCAATTGGCACGTTATGTGCACAAAAACGTAAAAACCTATATGCCAGAGATGAACCCCATGATGATCTATAGGTTGGATCGTTTTGGAAGAGGAGGGCACCATAGACCGTTCAACGACTTAGGGTTCGCAGGTATTAGAATTATGGAAGCCCACGAAAATTACACCCAGCAACACCAGGATATCCGTATAGAAAATGGCATATCTTACGGGGATGTCCTGGAGCATGTAAATTTTGATTACGCCAAAAAATTAACAGCGGTCAATGCCATCAATTTAGCCTCCTTGGCTTGGGCGCCACCAGCTCCCAAAGAATTGGCAATAGGAGGTATTGTGGCTCCTTCCGCAAAATTTGAATGGAGCAAGGTTCCCAACGCAGTAGGCTATAAGATATACTGGAGAGATACCACTTCCCCTACTTGGGACCATAGCCGTTATGTTGGAAATGTAACTGATTTTACCTTGGAAGGCGTAGTCATAGACAATTTCTTTTTTGGGATTACCGCCGTAGGAGCCAATGGCTTTGAAAGCCCGGTTAGGTTTCCGAACAAAATTATAAGGTAAACATGGAAAAAATATAAAATCGCCAATAACACTAATTGATAAATTCATCTAAAAAAATGAAAAAAAAAATTGCAGTATTACTTTTAACCATAGGGTTTAGCTCTTATGGACAAGAACAAACATTTACAGAACAGGATACCCTTCGCGGCAGTATTACCCCGGAGCGATCTTGGTGGGATCTCAATTTTTATCATTTAAAGGTGGAAGTAGAACCAGATAAAAAGTATATTTCTGGAAGTAATACCATTCGCTATACGGTTTTAAGCCCCCATCAGCGACTTCAAGTAGATCTTCAACCCCCTTTAAAGATCGAGAAAGTTACTCAGGATGGGCAGTCCTTAACAGTAGATTCCAACGGAAATGCCCATTTCATCAATTTAAAAAAAAAGCAACAAGTTGGAGCGACCAATGAGGTGGTTGTTTATTATTCCGGACACCCTAAAGAGGCGGTCCGCGCACCATGGGATGGTGGTTTTTCATGGAAAAAGGATGACAACGGCAAACACTTTGTAGCGACCTCCTGTCAAGGTTTAGGGGCCAGCATATGGTGGCCCAACAAGGACCATATGTATGATGAGGTAGATAGCATGGCCATTAGTATTACTACTCCAAAAGATCTCATGGACGTGTCTAACGGTAGGTTAAAAAAAATAGAGGATCATCAGGATACCAGAACCTATCATTGGTATGTAGACAATCCAATAAACAACTACGGAGTTAACATAAACATGGGTGACTACGTACACTTTGGGGAGACCTATCCAGGAGAAAAGGGAAAGCTAAGCATGGACTACTACGTGCTAAGGGACAATAAGGAAAAGGCAGAAAAACAATTTAAACAAGCTCCTTTGATGATGGAAGCCTTTGAACATTGGTTTGGCCCCTATCCTTTTTATGAGGATGGATTTAAATTGGTTGAAGTTCCCTATCTTGGCATGGAACACCAAAGCTCTGTAACCTATGGAAACAAATATATGAACGGGTATCTGGGCCGGGATTTGTCCGACACCGGTTGGGGGCTAAAATTTGATTTTATTATTATCCATGAATCTGGCCATGAGTGGTTTGCCAATAACATCACCTATAAGGATATAGCTGATATGTGGATACATGAAAGTTTTACCGCCTATTCGGAAAACCTTTATCTGGATTATCATTACGGAAAAAAGGCCTCTGCAGATTATGTTATAGGGACCCGAAGCAATATAAAAAACAATACACCAATAATAGGCACCTATAATGTAAACAAGGAGGGATCTGGGGACATGTATTCCAAAGGTGCCAATATGCTACATACCCTTAGGCAACTTATAGACGATGATGATAAATGGCGTAGCATACTAAGAGGGCTTAATAGTGAATTTTATCATAAAACGGTGACCACTCAAGAAATAGAGGACTATATTAGTGAGCAATCCGGTATTGACCTTACCCAATTTTTTGACCAGTATTTGCGTAATGCCCAATTGCCTATATTTGAATATAAAATTGAAGGACAACAGCTGCATTACCGTTATAGCAATATTGTGAGTGGTTTTGATATGCCACTGAAAATAATGGTGAATGGTAGCGAGGAATGGATTTACCCCAATTTGGACTGGAAAAAAAACACCTACCAAAAAGATGTACAGTCTGTAGTGGTTGACAGGAACTTTTATATAGAGGTTGCAAAAAAATAATTTTTGAAAATTATAAAAGAATACTATTTTAAGACCCCCACGGAATGGCGGGCGTGGCTTCATGATCATCATGCTAACAGCAAGGGTGTTCACCTAATTTTTTACAGTGTAGCACACGAACAGGAAAGTATGAGATGGGAAGAAGCTGTAAAAGTGGCTCTTTGTTATGGATGGATAGATAGTACGGTAAAAAGTCTTGGGGACGGAAAACGACGACAATATTTCTGTCCAAGAAAACCCAAGAGCCCTTGGAGCAAATTGAATAAAAAGCACCTTCAAGAACTTATTTCCGCTGGAAAGATGCACACTAGCGGGCTAGATAAAATTGCAGAGGCGAAAAAAGACGGATCTTGGAATGCCTTGGATGATGTTGAAAATGGGATTATCCCAAACGATTTACAAGAAGCTTTCGACAAAGAGCCGGAAGCTCTTAAAAATTACCATGGTTTTGCAAGAAGTTACAGAAAGAGTTATCTCTACTGGCTTAAACAAGCAAAACGGACAGAAACCAGACAAAAGCGGATCCGTGAAATAGTGCAACTATGCAAAGAAAATATAAAGTCGCGTTATCCTTGACAAAGGGATTACGCTATAATAAAAATTAAAAAAATACTAAATGGAAGTAAACTTAGCGGTATTAATAGACGGTGACAATATACCATCGGCCTATGTAAAGGAAATGATGGAAGAAATTGCCAAATACGGGAACCCCACTATAAAAAGGATTTATGGTGATTGGACCAACCCCAAATTATCCAAATGGAAAAATCTCCTTTTGGAAAACGCCATTACGCCTATTCAGCAATATGCTTATACAACAGGTAAAAATGCAACGGACTCTGCCATGATCATTGATGCAATGGACATCTTGTACTCCAACAAGGTAAGTGGCTTTTGTATTGTATCCAGTGATAGCGATTTTACGCGTTTGGCAACCCGTTTGCGGGAAGCAGGGATGAATGTTATTGGTATAGGGGAAAAGAAAACCCCCAATCCCTTTATTGTGGCCTGTGACAAATTTATATATATAGAGATCCTTAAAAACCAAACCGAAGGAAGTACTTCGGAAAGCACGGATAGCAAGCGTGGTAAGAAAGACGATGTAGACAAAATTACCAAGAAGGAAATTAAACTTATTGCCTCTACCATTTCCGATGTGGCAGACGATGATGGCTGGGCCTTTCTTGGGGATGTAGGAAGTCTATTGCAGAAAAAACAACCCAATTTTGATTCAAGAAATTACGGCTTTCAGAAACTAACTCCTTTGATAAAATCTATTAAAAACTTTGAAGTAGACCAAAGGGAAAATTCCAAGGGTAGGTTTAAATTGATTTATGTAAGAAATAGATAGTTGTCTTTGTATTAAAATGCCTTGAAACAAGCAATAGCAGTAAGGCTCATTACCCTGTTTATAATGTGTGATTGGAAATATCATTTAACTTAAAACTATGATAAAATGAAAAAAACAAGTCTACTTCTTTATGCTGTATTCTTCTTTTCCTGTTCACCATCAAAGGAAAAAGTAAGCCCTACGGCCATTTTGATATCCAATGTTAACATTATTGATGTTGACCAGAGCAATGTGCTGCAAAACCGTCAGGTGGTCATAGATTCCGGATTTATTAAAAAAATTGGGGAGTCTATAGATTTTCCGGAAGCGTATACCAATGTAATCCAAGGAAAGGGTAAATACCTTATTCCGGGTCTTGCCGAAATGCATGCCCATATCCCACAACCCCCTACTACGGATCAGCGGATCAAGGAAACTTTATTTTTGTACCTATCCAACGGCATTACTACAATTAGGGGGATGTTAGGGCATCCTTCCCACCTACAATTGCGGGAACAGGCCCAGAATGGAAAGATTTTAAGTCCTAGAATTTTTACTTCTAGTCCGTCTTTTAACGGTAATTCGGTCAAGACCAAAGAAGAGGCCATGCAAAAAGTTGTGGCCTATAAAAATGAAGGGTACGATTTTCTAAAAATCCATCCGGGTATGCAATTGGAGGTTTTTGACCAAATGGTACAAACGGCAAATGAAGTGGACATTCCTTTTGCCGGGCACGTCCCTGTCATGGTTGGCATTAGGCATGCCCTTAAGAGCCAATATGCTTCCATAGACCATGTAGACGGATTTTTGGAGGGGCTTGTTCCCGAATCCAAAGAGGTAGACCCCAGTGAAAATGGTTTCTTCGGTTATGCCTTCACACCACTTGTGGAGACCGATAAAATTGATGAACTGGTACGCCTGTCCAAGGAAAACAAGGTATGGGTAGTACCCACCCAAAGTTTATTTGAAAGGTGGTTTGCCCCAGTATCCTCTGACGAATTATTGAAGCAACCAGAAATGAAATATATGCCCAATGCTACGCTGGCTAATTGGAAAAGAAGAAAAGACGCCTCCACTTCTCCCAAAACCAATTTTAATAAGGAACAGTGGGAACGGTTTACCGCTATTAGGAGAACATTGATACGCAAACTACAGAAAGACGGCCACGGTCTGTTATTAGGCTCCGATGCCCCCCAATTATTTAATGTTCCCGGCTTCTCCATCCACCACGAAATGGAGGGGATGATAGAAGCCGGCTTAACCCCCTTGGAAATACTGCAATCGGGCACCAAAAATCCGGCCATGTACTTTGGAATGGAAGATAGCTTTGGCCAAATAAAGGAAGGCATGGATGCCGATATGGTATTGATAAACAATAACCCCTTAAACAATATCTCGGCCTTAAAAGAGATTTCGGGCGTTATGGTAAGGGGGACATGGCTATCCAAGGAAGAGATTGATAAAAAATTGGAATCCATAGCCAAAAATGCCAGAAATAATTAAGTGTGACTTAAGTCTTATTACCTAATTTTGCATCCCGGTAATCCATTTACCATAAAAAAATCAATACAAAAATTCCTGGAACTTTAATTAAATCAAAGGGAAGCTGATCCAGGGCGGCAGCTCATTATAAATTTTAATAATCAACACAAAAAAGACACATTAACATTATGAGAAAAATTTTTGGTATTCTAATTCTAATTTCAACTTTCACCGGAACTGCACAAGAAAACGGAGAGCATAAATTGGGTTCGTGGTATATGTATTTTGGCACCAACAAAGTATCCGAGAAATTTAGCATTCATACTGAAGCACAGTTCCGGTATTATGAACAGGCCAAAAATTTTAATCAATTGTTGTTACGTACGGGCCTCAACTACCACATAAACCCCAACGCAAGTACTACCTTGGGCTATGGTTACATTGTTACCGATGGTAGTTTTGAGGAATTCCCCAACGAAACCCACCTCTATGAACACCGTATTTTTGAGCGCTTTTTCTTAAAGAACAAAGTTGGACAGTTTAATTTTGAGCATCGATATACTTTGGAACAACGCTTTTTGGATTTTGGAGATCGCAAGGATACCCAGCATAGAGCGAGGTATCGTTTACAATTGACACTACCCTTGACCAATACCTTTTTTCTTAATTTCTACGATGAGGTTTTCATCAACCTCCAGGGAGAGACATTTGGTCAGAACCGTCTTTATGCTGCCCTTGGCGTAAACGTTACCGAAAACATGAGCTTACAGTTGGGCTATTTAAAAAACCACTTTTCCCCAGCCCACTATGACAGATTACAGATAGGTATTACCTATAATCCCGACTTAAGAGGTATGTTGAAAAAAAAATAGCACCATGGACACTCAAAAGATTGGTTTTAAGAACAGTAAAGGAGAAACACTAGTTGGTAAATTGGCATTGCCAGCAAACCGACAACCGCATAATTTTGTCTTATTTGCCCATTGCTTTACTTGTAATAAAAACTTCTCTGCAATAAGAAATATTAGTAGAGCCCTAACCTCCCAAGGTTTTGGGGTGTTGCGGTTCGATTTCACAGGGCTTGGGGAGAGCGAGGGGGAATTTGCCGAATCCAATTTTTCTGGCAACGTGGAAGATCTGGTAGACGCTGCCCAATACCTTGAGGAGCACCACAGGTCCCCTACACTTCTTATAGGTCACTCCTTGGGCGGGGCGGCCGCTATTTTGGCTTCCCAACATATTAGTTCGGTAAAAACGGTGGCCACTATAGGTTCCCCTTCATCCCCTGAACATGTAAAACATATCTTTAAAGACAATTTGGAGACCATTAAGGACAAAGGCCTTGCCGAAGTCAATATTGGAGGAAGAAGTTTTACTATTAAACAACAGTTCATAAAGGATCTAAAGTCCAATGACTTCCTGGACGGACTAAAAAGCCTGGGAAAGGCCCTCTTGATCCTTCACTCCCCACAGGATACTATCGTAGAAATAAAAAATGCAGAGGAAATCTATGTTGCTGCCTATCATCCCAAAAGCTTTGTTAGCTTGGATGGTGCAGACCATTTATTGAGCAATTCCAAAGATGCCACCTATGCAGGGGACATCATAGGAAGCTGGTCCAAGCGTTATCTGGAATTACCAAAAAATCCTTCTTTGGAAACTTCCCATCAAGTGGTAGCGAGCCTTGATGCCGAGGAAGGGTTTACCACACAAATGAAAGTGGGAAATCACTATCTCACAGCCGATGAGCCCACCTCTTATGGAGGCCAGGATTTTGGTCCATCACCTTACGAGTTGGTTTCGGCAGGCCTGTCGGCCTGCACGGCCATGACCATACAGATGTATGCCAAAAGAAAAAAATGGGATTTGGAGAATGTGGAAGTACATACCTCCTACTCCAAAACCCATGCCTCGGATTGTGAGAATTGCGAATCTCCCAAAACTAAAATAGATACCTTTCAAAGAAGCATCAAACTAACAGGAAGCCTGGATGAAACACAAATTTCAAAAATTCTGGAAATTGCCGATAAGTGTCCCGTTCACAAAACATTGCACAACACTATTGAGATAACCACCAAATTGACAGATAACTAGTACTCAATTTTACTTATTTCAATAACGGTATCGCGACATTAATAATTGATTAAATCATTACAAATAATTGTCGGGCATTCCATATTATGTTTAACTTTAGCCTTAAAATTTTAAATAGCACATTATGAGAAAAATAGCTTTTGCCTGCTTGGGCTTATTATTGGTTACAGGAGTAAGCTGTAAGAATACCAAAAAGGAAAAAGAAGGGCAAGCCGTTGAAGCTGAGGCTGCCACAGAAAAATTTAGTTTGGTACAGGATTCTACCGTTGTAAGTTTCACAGCCTACAAGACTACCGAAAAATTGCCGGTAGGTGGTAAATTCACTAAAATAAACTTTAGCAATACCCATGAAGGCAGTACGGCTATGGAGGCTTTGAAGGGTACAAAATTTAGTATTCCTGTTAGCAGTCTATTTACCAATGATGCCACGGGTACCAGGGATCCCAAAATTTTGGAATTCTTCTTTGGAGTAATGGAGAACACAGAATTTATTTCTGGTGAATTCAAAGCTACCGGAGCAGATGAATACGCTATAGAGGTCACTTTAAATGGAAGTACCCAAAGCATTCCGTTGGAATATGAAAAAACAGGGGATAACCGCTATTCCTTCACAGGGGTTATGAATTTGGAAAACTGGAATGCCCTAGAAGCTGTAGCTTCTATAAACAAAGCTTGTGAGGCACTGCATACCGGAAAGGATGGAATAAGCAAGACCTGGAGTGAAGTTGCTGTAAAAGCCGAGGTTCTCATCAAAAAGAATTAAGTCTTAGCCCGCATGGCCCATTTGGCGCCGAGCACTACCTAAATATACTACAGTGTATTAAACTGTATTCATTAAAATCCCCCTGCCAAATTTAGATCTGGCAGGGGGATTTTTTATACTACCCATTTTCTTTTTTCTTGACGCAATTCCCATTAACAATGACGCATATAGTTTAGGAGGTTGACAACGGCCCAAATAATTGATAATTTTATAATTCACCAAAAAAAACACGAATATGAAACCTATTAATATTTTGGCCCTAGCATTGCTGGCGGGCCTTTCCTTTAATTGCAAGGACGTTAAAAAGGAAGCACAAAAAGCAGGGAATGAAGTAGAACAGACAATGGAAGAATTACAGCTAGAGGTTGAAGAAAAGACCTTAGAAATTAACTTAGAACCAAAAAGTGATAGCCATGTTAAGGGAGTTGCTAGTTTTACGGAAACGAACGGCAGTGTAAGAATGGTGGCTACACTTAGCGGTCTAACACCTGGAGAGCATGCCATCCATATCCATGAAAAGGCCGATTGTTCAGCTGCCGATGGAACATCTGCAGGGGGGCATTGGAACCCTACCCATTCCCAACACGGTAAATGGGGAGCCGCCGAAGGCTATCACAGAGGGGATATTGGAAATTTTACAGCAGATGACGAAGGTAATGCCACTATAACCTTTTCTACAGATGAGTGGTGTATAGGGTGTGAAGACCCTAACAAAGATCTTATGGGAAAAAGCGTTATAGTACACCAAGGAACAGATGATTTTGTTTCCCAGCCCAGTGGAAATGCAGGGAAAAGAATAAGTTGCGCAGGTATTATTGAGTAATATACCTCAGCACACCTACTTAAAGGCTGCCATGGAGGCAGCTTTTTTTTTATTTTAAGCAGTTGTATATGAAGCGCATGGAAAACAACCAATCTAAATGGCCATAAAAGAACAAAGTATTTAATTTCCCATTGGTTTTCACCCCAAAGCAGCCATTAAATTTTCTAAAAAAAACAAAACCTATGAAATTTTAATAATAGTAAGTCACAAACATTTTAAGAACTTTGTCCACTTTAACACCCCAATATCGAGTATTATGAACAATTCCATGAATTACAAAGGGATCCTTGGATGCTTTATTATGTTATTCTGCTCATTGGCAACGGCACAGCATTCCAAGACCTACCCCGATGAAAGCTCCCAATTAGCTTCAAAAAGAATGGCATATTATGAGGAACTGCACAATATGGGCTTCAAGGACAGTGAAATTTTTCAAGATTTGGGCAATGCCAATTTTCTAGCGGGAAATTATGGTGAGGCCGTTTTTTGGTATCATAAGCTCATGGAATTACCTACAGATGAAAGTACTTCAAAAGGGTACACGGAACGTTACAACTATGCATTAAACAAAATTAAGGCTACCAACCTAGATGCTCCCTTTGAGCAAAAAGATTGGGTGGCCGAGGTTAAGGCCGATTATCAGCTAAAAAATGACCGGGAACAGCCAAGTTCCAGGCATGGAACCCAGCATAAATTCAAGGAACTGGACTTCCTACAAGAAGATAAGTCCAATACATCCCAAGCATTGACAATGGAAGACTTGGGACTGGAAGACAACTTGGGCACAGACCAACAAAAGAATTCAAAGTTTTCCTACAGTGCTCCTGTAGCAGTTACGGCAGATGGCAATACAGCCTATTTCAGTAAGGCCACCTACACTAAGCCCGTATACGGACTTTTTTCCAAAAAGCAAATAGTCCACAAAATTTTCAAGGCCAAAAAGGTAAATGGAAAATGGCATAACGTAGAAGAGGTTGCCTTGGCGCCAAACAACTCCTCCACTATTCACCCTACTATTTCGCCAGATGGTAAACGCTTATTTTTTGCTTCTGACATGCCAGGAACTTTTGGTAAATACGATATATATGTAGCAGATATAAAAAGTGACGGTTCCTTTGGAGTAGCAAAGAACTTAGGACAAAAAGTTAACACGGAGGACAATGACCTTTACCCCAAGTTTGGAGGAGGATCTTCCTTATTTTTCGCTTCCGAAGGTCGCGATGGTTTTGGTGGCTTGGACGTATATATGGTACAGGTAGACAAGAAAAAAGTAAGTCCATCTGTAAACCTGGGTAGCCCTATAAATAGCCATAAAGATGATTTCTCCATTTCCTTAATGGCAAATAGTGGTATAGCATATGTAATGTCTAACCGCGGAGACGGTACAAATAAACCCCAACAGCTAGCTTTTTCCTATTCCAATGACAGAAATAAGCGCAACTTGGACAAAAAGGACTTTAACAGCTTAGAGGCAATTCAGGAAAACTCCAATATAGACTATTCCACCTCGGTTTTTGAGGAGTAAAAAATAAGAACACTTAGGTATAAATCCACATATTTTTTAATAAAGCAAAAAACTATGATAAAATAACAGTAAGAATACACCTACATATCATTAATTTAGTGCCCTCAAAAATAATGGTCTATTTTAAGACACTTTCCTAAAGTTCTTAGGAGGTAGCTATTCAGTACATCATAGTACGACCCTACACTGTACACCTTGTATGTGTAGACATACAACCATTGCTTTATGAGATAATACTAAATCCGTTGGATGAACTGCAGTGTTGCCATATTAAAAAAGGTATTCTTCCTATCCTTGTTTTGCTGTTTATTTGGCAAAGGAGCTGCCTATGGCCAGGAGGCTAGTTCAGAATTCAACTCCAATACCTCTTACCACAACCAATTGGTATTCAACAGGTTTTTAATACACCCGGCCTATTCGTTGTTACGGGAAAATAAGAGCTATATCAATATCCTGCACAGGAACCAATATGCCACCTTTGCGGATAATGATCAGAATTACTATCTAGGCTTCAGTAACAGGTTAAATGATAGAGCAGCATTTGGTATAGGGGTCTATACCCATTGGGAAGGTGTTGTCCAGGAGTTTGGGCTAAACGCCAATTACGCCACCGCTATTCAACTCAGCGAAAACAATACATTGACATTTGGGACCAATATTACCTATTTGAATGAGGGACTGGACAAAAATCGAATAATCGCTTCGGAAAACGACCCTGAAATTCTTGACGCCCGAAAAGAAACCAAGCTATCATTGCAACCGGGCATTGCCCTTTCAATAGGCGCGTTGGATTTTGGGCTATATGCCGAAAACTTACTCAGTTATAACCAAACAACAAATAGTGTACTCACAGAATTTAGCGACAAGACCGTTAAGGCCTCCCTGCAGTACACCCATGATTTAAATGGTCGCAGAGGCATATTTTCCAATGGAAGAATTATGCCACTATTAGAGGTCCGTAGAAATGAGGACTCTGAATTCTCCCTTGCCGGATCATTTTTATTGGACCTCCCGGAATATGGCTGGCTACAATCTACTTTTGATGACAAATACGGCCTGTCCTTAGGCTTAGGGTTTAATCTAAGTAAAAGAATGTCTATAGGATATGTCTTTGAAAAGAACTTCATGGAATATGGTGCTAGTCTGGGGTGGAACCATGAGCTTTCCTTGGCCTACACTTTTCGCAACAATAACAATAATAATAACTCCCAAACGTATAAGCCCAACCCCCCCAAAACAAAATTTACAAGAGCGGTTAGGAACAAACGCAAAAAAGAGGAAGACAATAAAATTGACAGAATCACCAGAAATTATGAGGAACAGATCTTAAAACTTACACAAGAGCTAAAAAGTAGGGATGATTCCTCAAAAAATGCCGTTGTACAAAGTAACCTGCAACTATACCAAGACAAGCCTAAAACGGGCTCTGGCGGTGAAATGTTTAGGCTAAAAGAGGAAGAAAACGAAAACTGTGAATGTCAAAACTCCCTGGCCTACGAAAATAGAAAACTACTTAATGGGTTGGTACGCACACAGAAGACCAATGAACAAACGGTTAGGGTAATAATAGACCACAACAGCAATGATGCAGTGGTAAAATCCCATGTTGATCAAAATGATTGTCAAACCATCGCCTATCAAAACCGCTTAATATTGGACGAATTGATCTTAAGGCAAGACTCTGTGGAAACTGCCCAAAACAAAGAGTTTGACAAACGATTTAATATGCTTGTTGGCATTATAAAAAGCGAGATCAAGCAAAACCTTAAATCACATTTCCAAGATTCAAACGATGCGGATTTTGAAACTGCCCTTGCCGCGGTAGAAAAGAAAACCATCTATAGCATAAACAATGCCCGGACAGTAAAATACGAAAAGTTACCCATAAAAATGGAACAACAATCGGACCTGATTGGTGTAAAATCAGGTTACTATATAATTGCCAATGTCTACAAGAACAAAGAAAATGTAGACTCGTTTATAGATGAATTAAAACAACAGGGATTAGAGGCCCATCAATTCTATAATAAGATCAACGGGCTGTATTACGTTTATTTGGCAGACTACAACAAAAAAAATGATGCCGAAATGGCCTATTCTTCCAATTTGGAAGGCAAATACCAAAAAGACAAGTGGATCATGAAAGTGTACCGATCCTCTGCTACCGCCGATAATCTATACGAAGACGGGGACGAATTTTAGAATACTTCTAAGTAATTTGTTTCGCATATCACAATCCAAAAAAGCTAGAAGCCCTAGGGCTTAATTGGACTCTTTTACCTATAATTTCAATACCCCCCCTTATTGGCCAAAACGTAACAAAACACCCAAAATAAACAAATTAGCCCCAAAATCTTGCAACCAAGAATAGCATCAAAATTACCAATAGTCAACTGATAATTAAATATTTATATTAAAAAATCGACAAATTCCCAATAATAAAATTTTGTAGGAAAATACATCGAAAAAATATTTGTTTTAGAAATATATTATTTATATTTACACTTTTGTTAACATAATTTTAAGTTTTTATAAAGCGGTTTAAATCTCAAGGGTTGCCCAATATAAAATTATGTTCATAGTAAAAACAATTTAATATTAACTAAAATTCATACCCTTTGAAAAATTAATTATTAGTTCACCCCAAATTCCCAAATCATGAAACCTACACCCTTAAAAATTATTGTAATAGACCATGACCTGACTTTTCATGAAGCCTACAAGAATTATTTTGAAACCTATAGGGACTACTCCCTAATGGGTATTTACGGCTCTATACAGGAAGCCTTAAAAGATTACGACAAAACCCAGCCAGACATTATTGTATCCGAAGTATCCATGCCAGATGGCTGTGGCATTGAGGGCATTAGTCTTTTTAGAAAAAAAGATGCCCAGGTAAAAATCATTATGCTAAGTGCCCAAAGTGATTTGGATATCGTAAAAAAGGCTTTTAAGAATATGGCCGATGGCTACCTTACCAAACCGGTAAACAAAAATAGTTTGTTTCACGCCTTAAATTCAATAAAATATGAAGGCGCAACGATTAGCAATGATATCGCCAAGAAAATAATATCCCTGTTCCAACCCAAAAGCTATGCTTCTTTTTCGGAAAGGGAGAATCAGATAATTGAATATTTGAGTCAAGGCGCAACCTATAAGACTATTGCCAACAACCTATTTGTAACCCCTAGTACGGTAAATTTTCATATTCAGAATATATATCTGAAATTGAATGTGAATTCCAAATCGGAGGCCCTTAAAAAATTAAGGGAAATGGAACAGTCGGTTGCAGTTGCATAAGCCCTATATACCTGTTCCTGCAACCTTTATTGGAAACCCGCTATATTCCTACCGGAATACAAAGTGGTTGCTTTACAGTATTACTTGGTCCATGCTTTTCTTCAAAACAGTCTAGCGTAATGATGGATAGATAATTCTCTGTACTATATTCCTTCACGGGAGCGGTGCGCTATATTGCAAAAAAAGGTGCCCTAGGGCACCTCTATACGATATAATTACGGGCTATTATGAATTCATAGCCGATATAATAAATTCCTTAAATTCTTTGGAAATAGGAATCAAGGTATTGTTTATTAGAATATCCTTGGAATTAATAGCATCAATGTGATCTACATTCACAATGTAAGACTTGTGGGCCCTATAGAATTTCTGTTGGGGCAATTTCTCTAAATAATCTTTGAGCGGAGAACGTACCAAAAACTTTTTGTCTACGGTGTTTACTTCCAAGTAAACATTATCTGCCTTTATAAATTGTATATCCCCAAATTGGATTCTGTAGTACAGATGTTGTTTTTTAACAAATATAGAGTCTTTCAAGACCTTGTTGGACATTAATTTGTCGTCTTCAGCTTCCTGACTTTCTGCAGCTGCGTTATTCTTTATGGCCGTAAAATTGGATAAGGCAATTTCTATAGAGGTATAAAGATCCTGCTGTTCAAAAGGCTTTACCAAATAGCCATTTGGCTTTACGGTCTTAGCATTTTCCACAGTTGCCCGATCCGAGTTGGAGGTAACAAATATAAAGGGGATGTTATAATTTTCCCGTATATGCTTGCCTAGGTCTATACCCGTTTTATCCGAAGCTAAAATAATATCGATCAACACTAGGTCAACCTCCTTATTTTTTAATACTTCCACTGCCTGTTCGTAGACAATTACATTGTCTACAATCTCGTAGCCGATTTCTTCCAACATCGATTGCATGTCATCTGCAATAATAACGTTGTCCTCGACAATAAGAATTCTAATTGGTTGTTCCAAAGTTGTGTTATTTGAGAGGTTATAACCTCAAAATTACAAAAAATTATTATAACTAAAATAAAAGAGAATTGCCATCAAAAAGGTACTTAGGGCCAATTTTTTTAATTGGGGATCCAAGAGAACCGTGTTTTTTTGGTTCATGGTGGCATTTAGATGCATAAAAATAGGTACAAATGCCAATAAATGTAGGGTGTTTATCCAATTGTTAAAATGCAGAAGGGTAAAGGACAGCATACATAAACAACTCAACAGAATAAGAATTATGTGATACTTTTTACCATTGTTGACCCCCATTTTAACAATCAGGGTATTTTTATTGGAAAGTTTATCGGATTCAAAATCCCTTAAATTATTTAAATTTAAAACAGCTGTACTCAGTAGGCCAATAGCAGTGGCAGGTAAGAAAGCATAGGGGAACAGTTCTTTCGTATATAGGAACATTGAGCCCATTACCCCTACCAAACCAAAGAACAGGAATACAAATACATCACCTAGCCCTCTATACCCGTATGCAGACGACCCCACGGTGTATCGTATAGCCGCCCAAATACTTAGTATTCCCAAACCTCCAAAAATTAAGGTAAACAGCAAATACTCTGTCCCAAAAGAGCGGTACAATAGCCAAATGACCAACAAAGCAGCGATAAGGATACAAATGATGATTCCGTTTTTAAGCTCTTTCCCACTAAGTAGTCCGCTTTGGTAGGCACGTTGGGGCCCTACCCTATTGTTATTGTCGGTTCCCTTTACCCCATCGCCATAGTCATTGGCGAAATTGGAAGTAACCTGAAAGACTATGGTAGTAAGAAGTGCCAATATAAAAATATCCCATTGAAACATACCGTACATACCTGCCAAGGCAGTACCAACTATAATTCCGGACAATGATAAGGGAAGCGTCCTTAAACGGGCCGCATTGATCCAAGCTTTAATTTTAGGCAAACTAGTAAGGGTCTTCTATTTCTATGCGTTTTCCTTCTTTGTATGAGGCTACAAAGGCATCCTCAAATCCCATTTTCACCAATTGATACCTGAAGGACCTAGCTTCTTCCAAGGTTTCAAAATTACCCAACGAATAAGAGTAGAATGGGTTGGTCTTCGCAAAAATAGTATTACTTAAGGATTCGGATGCTAGGGTTATATTATTATCCACAAAGGACTTTACCTGTACGGAATATATTTTTTCCTTGTCCAAGAACTTTTTAGCCAAATAGAATTCCTTTACCAAGCTAAGCTCTTCGTTTTGTTCTTTAAGGTTATCTATTCTAGCTTTTATTACCTCCAAACTATCAATGGACACTAATAGATTGTTTCTGTTTTCGTAATTGGAGGACCTTATGAATCCGGCATTATAGGAAAAAACTGCCAAAGTACCTATTAAAAAAAGTACCGTTACAATACCAAAAAGGTTACGTTGTATCTTACTGCGTTTTAATTCCTTATTCTTATACTTTATCTGATCTAATAGACGCTCATTTATAATTTGAGCCTTGTCTATATCCTTATGCAATTCCAATAAATCACTTTCTTCTATGAACGGCATAGTAATACTGGTTTTAGGGGTGAATTTTTAAATTTAACGAAAAAACAATGACCAGCTCGCTTTTTCATTCCACTTGTTGTAAAAGTAATGGATTTTGTTGCAAAACAACAAATATTTTGAGAATAAGATTCACAATCAACTGATTTCCCCGTTCTTATCGGTCATCAATTAAACCAGACAATGACTAAACCAATCGAATTCCATCGGTTCCAATTTCTATTTTACGTTCCCGATATAAGGTGCCAATTCCTTTCTTGAACATTTTTTTACTCATCTGCAACATGGCTTTAATATCCTCTGGGTCCGACTTATCATGTAGGGGCAAGCTCCCTCCGTTGGAAACCAACTTCTGATAAATAAGACTGGCGGTGGGTTCCAGACTATCGGTTCCTATTGGCTGTAGACTAATATCTATCTTATTGTCGGGTCTGATACTTTTAACATAACCAGTTAGCATATCGCCTATGGCCACTTTCCTAAATACTTGGTTGGAGTAGACCAGTCCTTTGTGTTTATTGTTAATGACCACTTCCCAGCCCAAATCGGTCAGTCTTGTCACTACTAGGTCTACCTTGTCCAGTTCCCCTATTGTTAGCGTATCATTGGACAAAAATTTATCCAATTTATTGGACGCCACCAACCTATCTGTTTTTTCATCCAGGTAGCAGTACACCACATACCATTGTCCCTCCTGCATTTTATTGCGTTGTTCGCGAAAAGGCACCAACAAGTGTTTTTCCAGGCCCCAGTCCATAAACGCACCGTATTCGTTAACTTCGGCCACTTGTAGTAACCTAAACTGATCTACCATAACATAGGGCTCTAAAGTGGTGGCCACTACACGCTCCTCATGGTCCAAATAGCAGAAAACATCAATAAAATCCCCAATTTCAAATTCCTCTGGGACATACTTATTGGGCAATAATACATCATTGCCTTCTTCATCACCCAAAAAGAGACCCACGCTGGTGTCTCGCAATATTTCTAAATTATTGTATTTTCCTAGTGCTATCATGGGGCAAAAATACACTTAAAAAGAATCCCAATAAAAAAAAGCCGCTCTTTTTAAAGAGCGGCAGTATATATTGAGTAATGCAGATTCTATTTGTTATAGACCGATTCTTTATTAAAGTGCTTGGCCAACATATAATATACTACCGCCCTGTGCTTACTTTTTACAGAGCTTCCGTATTTATCGGCTACACTTTTTATGGCTTCCATTAATTCTGGGCCGTCACTTAAACCTAATTTCTTGATCAGGAAGTTCTTTTTTACCGTTTCCAGTTCCTTGTCGTCCGAACCAGAGACTTTTGATGCATCCATATTGTAAATTGATGGTCCCAAACCAACTGTTACCTTGGTCAATAAATCCATATCGGGGGTCTCCCCAAATTTCTCCTTTATGTCTGCTGCATACTTTTCAATTAATTCGTCTCTTTTACTCATAATTTTTATTGTTCTTAATGATTAGATTTATTTCCCTAAGATATAAAATCAAAATAACTAAGCAAAATTTTATCATTCATTAACCTAGGAGTTTTGACCTCTAGGATTTTAGGTCTTTCGGAGGCTTTATAAAATTGCAGTAATGTGTCTTCCAGTTCATCTTTTTCTGCAACCTCTTCAAAATCGAAACCGTATAATTCTGCCAATGATTTCAAATTTAAACTATGGGTGGTTTCAAAATAGGTATTAAAATTATGGGTTTCCTCTTTTCCAGGTAAAATCCTAAATATTCCTCCTCCGTCATTGTTTATAACGATAATCCTAAAATCGGGTCTTATGTAATTGTTCCACATGCCATTGCTATCATACAGAAAACTCAGATCTCCGGTTACCAATAAAGTAGGTGTCTTATAATAAACCGATGCACCGATGGCTGTTGACGTACTCCCATCTATACCACTGGTGCCACGGTTGCAAAAAACCCCTATAGAAGGATCTATATCAAAAAGTTGGGCATATCGCACCGTTGAACTATTTCCCAGCTGCAATTGGAAATTTTTAGGAATGCTCTTCAATATGTGTCCCAACGCCCATAGATCTGTAAAAGGTATCTCCCCCAGATAACGTTCTCTCTGCAATCTATAATGCTCTCTTTTAGCGGCCCAAAAAGCCTTATAACCACTCTCAACAACAGTAGTCCTATCCAAAAACTCTTTGAAAAAATCGTTGGGATCGGACTTAAAATGTTTACTAAGGCAAAAAAAGGTGTCATACGCCCTTCTTTTGTCAACATGCCAATGCGCCACGGGAGCGTATGCCCGTAAAAAGGCCTTGATCTTTTTAGATACAACAAGCCCCCCAAAGGTCAAGACCACCTCTGGTTGCAACAACCCAAACAACTCCTCCCTATTCCCTGCTTTTTCAATAGGAGCCAGTATACTGTCTATATTAGGAAAAAAATTAGTATTGGATAAGTTAGAAGTGCATTCTGTAAATACTACAATTGAAGGGTCTGCCGCTAAAATATCCAGAAATTCCCTTTCTATTGTATTGGGCGGAAGAACCCCCACCAAGATCATTTTCCGCTTGGCTTGTTTCCAGATATTTTTATACTCCTCCCAGGCCGATGGCGCTGGCTTATCCCTCTCTTCCAAAAAATGGATTTGCGGTACAACACTTGGCTCATCCGCTGTTTGATAAAGAGGTTCCTCAAAAGGAATATTAATATGTACGGGGCAATTATCCATAAAGGCCATGTTTAAGGCCTTGTCCAATACTGCATCATTGAATTGTTGCACTTGTGCCTGTGCTTGCCCCACACTAAGTCCAGCCAATTGATCTGGATCATAGCGCATTAAACTTTCTGTTGCATGAACCACATCCTGCTTCAGATTTGCAGAATAGCCAATATGCTTTTCAAACACATTCTCCTGTCTAATAGTCTGTCCGTCTCCAATATCCACTTTATAGCATGGTCTATCCGCTGAAATAACAACTAGTGGCAGGTCACTATAAAAAGCCTCTGAAATGGCAGGGTAATAGTTTAACAAAGCACTGCCCGAAGTACACAAAACAGCAGTAGGCTTCCTAAGTTGCTGAGCCATTCCCAAGGCAAAAAAGGCTGCGCAACGCTCATCTACAATACTGTAGCAATTAAAAAACGGATCTTCGGAAAACCCTATGGTCAACGGGGCGTTTCTTGAACCCGGAGAAATAATTATATTGCTTATACCTCTGGCTTTACAATGGTCAACAACAGACTGTGCGGCGGGAATACTTGAATATTTCATTGGAACAAAAATACAACTACGCCAATTCTAAATCCAAAACAATTCTCCATTAGTTTACCTACAAAGTATATTTAACATAGTCCTACTCTTGGCCTTGGTCTCCTCCCATTCGTTCTCTGGGACAGACCTACTGGTGATTCCCCCTCCTACGTAGATTTTAGCCCGCTCATCCACCAATTGCATACATCTTAAATTCACATACAACGACGTTTTCTTCTTTATGGTCCTATATGCCCTGTTTTCCTGGTTCCTTCTCGTTGTAGGTCTTTGCACCTCTTCCTTAAAATTTAATTCTCCCAAAAACCCGGTATAAAATTGCCGATCATAACCCTCATGGTTTAAAATAAACTCTTTTGCTCCTTCTTTGGGCACTCCACATACCGCAGGTGTTGGATGCAGGGCATTTATAATATCGGCTAAACCGAATTTTCCCATATTTCCGGTAACGGTAGATTTAATATGCCAGAGGTTTCCCGCCTTAGTGGATTTGGCCTCTGAAACCTCCATTGACGCCACTTTGCCCGATAGTGATTCACGGATAAATTTGGTTACCATCTCCTGTTCCTCCAGCTCCTTTATTTCCCACTTAGGGGCTACTCCATCCCTATAAAGCTGGGTACCGGCCAAAGACATGGTCCTAAAACGATGGTTTTCCATTTCTAGAAAAATTTCAGGAGTTGCCCCCAACCATAGTCCAACTTTAGGATGAAACCAAATATAACAAAAGGCAGTTGGGTATAGACTTAGCAATTCCTTGAACAAAGCAAGGGGTTTCTTTGGGGCTTCCACTTCCAAAACACGGGACAGGACCACTTTTTCCAATTTCCCCGAGGCTATGTCCGTTATTCCCTTATTTATAGCAGCTAGGTAATTCTCCCTTTCCAATCCCTTATCCCCACCATTGGGAACAACTGGAGTTAAACTTATAGATCCCTCATCTAAATCACTTTGAAAAATCTCATGACTTTTTATCAGGACAGCCGGATCCCTAGAGTCAAAAGGGGCAAAAACAAACCCACTTTCCAAATAATCTTCCACATAATGCAAATCGGAATTATTCTGCAAAACCACCCGAACCGCCTTTTCATTGGGTTTCCGATAAGCCACTACCGGTAGACTATTGGACAACTGCCGGTCTACCCGGTCCAAAATACTTACAGACATACTATTTTCTAGGTAAGGATATGGTAGTTAGTTTACAAATAGATATTAGGTTGGCATCGGAATCGGTCACCTTAATATCCCATAGCTGGGTAGTTCTACCCTTATGGACTATTTCTGCCCTTGCAAATACCTCTCCCTCACGAACACTTTTGACATGATTGGCCGAGATTTCCAATCCACGAACAAAAAACTTCTTTGAATCCAAAAATATATACGAAGCAGCGCTTCCCACACTTTCTGCCAATGCTACCGTTGCCCCACCGTGCAAAACACCATCAGGCTGATAAACCTGGGGAGCAACAGGCATTTTTCCCACCAAATAATTCTCGCCAACATCCACATATTCTATTCCCAAGGTCTCCATGAGCGTTCCTTTATTGGCTTCATTGCAAATTCTCAGTATTTTTTCTTTGTATTCGTTCATCAAATATTTTTTTGTAAAATTAAGCATTCAAAATACAACTATTGCCTTACTTTATATCCAAACAGTTCTTATGGCCACCAAAGAAAAGCAAATTTCATACAGCAGCACCAATACCTACCTATGCTTAAATTCAGTAAATGAAAAAACCGAATATGTTTGGATAGTCCTGCACGGAATAGGGTATTTGAGCAGATATTTTTTAAAATATTTTAACCAGCTTCCCAAAGAAAAACATTATGTTATTGCACCACAAGCCCCATCCAAATACTATTTGGACAACAAGTTTAAACACGTAGGTGCAAGTTGGCTTACCAAGGAAAAGAGAGAAATGGAAACAAAAAACGTATTGAGTTACCTAAACAGGATCTATACGGAAGAAAACATTCCCGATCATTGCCAGCTCATTGTCCTTGGATTCTCCCAAGGGGTATCTATTGCCACCAGATGGGTGGCCAAAAACAAAATACCCTGCCACCAGCTGGTACTTTATGCCGGCGGCATTCCCGAGGAACTTACCCCTGGCGATTTTAATTTTAAGGCCTTCCAACATTCCCAAGTTAAAATTATAGTAGGCGATCAGGACAATTTCCTTACCACAGAAAAGCTAGAACATGAACTATCCAAAGCCGATTTGCTATTCAAGGGCAAGGCCAAGCTTATAAAATTTCAAGGAGGCCATGAAGTAAAAAAAGCAATTATAAACAGACTTGCTCCTTAAACAGCCTACCCCCCATTATTTTATAACATAACCATCTTTAATCCCCGTCCCTTAGTTAAAGGCTCTCTAGCAATTAAGGCGTTGCATTGAACGGGGGCTTAACAAGTTCACGGTTGGACTTTTAGTCGCTTGTTTCCACCAACTACTAAAAAAGACACTACTTTTTTGACGATCGGTCTTTTTTTGGTATCTTTCCCAATACGCATCCGGTAATAATAGCTGTGATGTTCTTGATTATGGTTGAAACCTTTAGCTTTCCCAAAAACAAAGCCTTTACTATCAACAAATCATTGCCCCTTTGTTAATTACTTTAACACTTAAGGGTTTCATCTTTTTACAACACTTCCTATATTAGCAACACTTTGAAAAAAGCCCTATATCATGTCAGATAACACCCAATATACAGAAGACAACATACGCTCATTAGACTGGAAGGAGCATATTAGAATGCGCCCGGGAATGTACATTGGCAAGCTGGGTGATGGTTCTTCTGCAGATGACGGTATTTATATACTTTTAAAAGAGGTTATAGACAACTGCATTGATGAGTTTGTTATGGGTGCTGGAAAAACTATTGAAATTGTCATAAGGGACAACACCGTTAATGTTAGGGATTACGGTCGGGGAATTCCTTTGGGAAAAGTGGTCGATGTAGTTTCCAAAATGAATACGGGGGGCAAATATGATTCCCGTGCGTTTAAAAAATCTGTAGGGCTTAATGGTGTTGGTACCAAGGCCGTCAACGCCCTGTCCAGTTTTTTTAAGGTAGAATCCTCCCGTGAAAGCAAACTAAAAATAGCAGAATTTCATCAAGGTAATCTGGTGGCGGAAACTGGCCCCGAGGATACCTCCAAGAGAAAAGGGACCAAAGTATCCTTCACCCCTGATGAAATCATATTTAAAAATTACAAATACAGGAATGAGTATGTAGAACGTATGCTCAAAAACTACGTTTACCTCAATCCAGGCCTAACAATTGTCTACAACGGTGAAAAATTTCACTCCGCCAATGGCCTCAAAGACCTACTGGAAGACAACAACAGTATGGAGGATATGGCCTACCCCATAATCCATTTAAAGGGAGACGATATTGAAATTGCCCTCACCCATAGCAAGACACAATACAGCGAAGAATACCATTCCTTTGTAAACGGACAGAATACTACTCAGGGCGGTACGCACCAATCTGCCTTCAGGGAGGCCATTGTAAGGACCGTACGAGATTTTTATGGAAAGAATTACGATCCCTCGGATATTAGAAAATCTATCATATCCGCAATTGCCATAAAGGTCATGGAACCCGTCTTTGAAAGTCAGACCAAAACCAAACTGGGGTCCACGGATATGGGTGGCGATTTACCTACCGTAAGGACCTACGTAAATGATTTTGTAGGCAAACATCTGGACAATTACCTACATAAAAACCCAGAAACCGCAGAAAAGCTACAGCGGAAAATAATGCAGGCCGAACGGGAGCGCAAAGAGCTTTCGGGAATTAGAAAACTAGCCAAGGACAGAGCAAAAAAGGCGAGTCTCCACAATAAAAAACTAAGGGATTGTAGAGTACACTTGGCTGATTCCAAGAACTCCAGATGCCTAGAAAGCACCTTGTTTATCACGGAGGGTGATTCGGCATCCGGATCCATAACCAAATCCAGGGATGTAAACACCCAGGCCGTTTTCAGCTTAAGGGGAAAACCCCTTAACTCCTACGGGATGTCCAAAAAAATTGTTTATGAAAATGAGGAATTCAACCTATTACAGGCCGCTTTAAACATAGAGGACTCTATGGAAGACCTAAGGTACAACAAAATCGTAATAGCCACTGATGCCGATGTGGACGGTATGCACATACGCTTGCTGTTGATTACGTTTTTCCTGCAATTCTTCCCTGAGTTAATAAAAGAAAACCACCTCTACATTCTGCAGACCCCACTGTTCCGGGTCCGTAACAAAAAGGAGACTATTTATTGTTACAGTCCGGAAGAAAAGGCACAGGCCATAGATAAATTAAGTGGAAAACCAGAAATAACCCGATTTAAAGGACTTGGAGAAATTTCCCCAGATGAGTTTAAACATTTTATTGGTGAAGACATTAGATTAGAGCCGGTAATGCTGGACAAAGCAATGTCCATTGAAAACCTGCTTGAATTTTACATGGGCAAAAACACCCCCAACAGGCAAGAATTCATTATTAATAACCTTAAAGTAGAGGTTGACCTAGTTGAAGAAAACCAAATATAAATCAGCCCGCTCGCAGGCAGGCCAAACTAACACGATTCTTTCTTTATGGAAGAGAACGAAGAACTGAACGAAGTACCCCAAGACAAGCAAGAAGCTTCCCAAAATACCCTTACCAAGGTTACGGGAATGTATAAAGATTGGTTTTTAGACTATGCTTCCTATGTTATATTGGAACGCGCCGTACCGGCCATTGAAGATGGTTTTAAGCCGGTTCAACGCAGAATAATGCATGCCCTTAAGGAACTGGACGACGGCCGATACAATAAGGTGGCCAATGTTGTTGGACATACAATGCAGTATCACCCCCACGGAGATGCCAGTATAGCGGACGCCATGGTTCAAATTGGGCAAAAAGACCTACTTATAGATACCCAGGGGAACTGGGGCAACATTTTGACAGGGGACAGCGCAGCTGCATCCCGATATATTGAGGCCAGACTAACCAAATTTGCACTGGAAGTAGTCTATAGCCCAAAAATTACGGAATGGCAACTTTCTTACGACGGTAGAAAAAAAGAACCGGTAAACCTCCCCGTTAAATTCCCCTTACTATTGGCCCAAGGGGCGGAGGGAATCGCAGTAGGATTATCCACAAAAGTATTGCCGCACAATTTCAACGAACTGATAGATGCCTCCATAAAACACCTGAAGGGCAAAAAATTCACCATTTTCCCCGACTTCCCAACATCAGGGGTCATAGACGTAAGCAATTACAATGACGGAATGAGAGGTGGAAAGATCAGGGTCAGGGCCAAGATCCAACAATTGGACAAAAACACCTTGGTAATCAAAGAAATACCCTATGGGACCAACACCTCTTCTTTAATAGACTCCATTCTAAAAGCAAATGACAAAGGGAAGATAAAAATTAAAAAGATAGAGGACAATACCGCTGCAGAAGTAGAAATTTTGGTTCACCTACCCTCGGGCCTGTCGCCGGACAAAACCATTGATGCCCTTTATGCCTTTACCTCCTGCGAATCCTCCATATCACCATTGGGCTGTATTATCGAAGACAACAAACCTCTTTTTATAGGGGTTACGGAGATGCTAAGGCGATCTACGGACTACACCGTGGAGCTTTTAAAATCGGAACTGGAAATACAGCTAGGGGAACTGGAAGAACAATGGCATTTTGCCTCCCTTGAGCGTATCTTTATCGAAAATAGAATATATAGGGACATTGAAGAGGAAGAAACCTGGGAAGGAGTTATTGCAGCCATCGACAAGGGTCTTGCCCCTCACACAAAACACCTAAAAAGAAAGGTGACCGAAGAAGACATTGTTCGACTTACTGAAATTAGAATTAAGAGAATTTCCAAGTTTGACCTGGACAAGGCGCAGCAACACCTGGATAGTCTGGAAGAAAAAATAGCTGAAGTAAAACATCACTTAGCCAATCTTATTGAATTCGCTATCAACTACTTTAAGTCTCTAAAAGAAAAGTACGGTAAAGGTAGGGAACGAAAATCGGAGATTCGTATTTTTGACGACATCGAAGCCACAAAAGTAGTAATCAGAAACACCAAACTGTACGTAAACAAGGAAGAAGGTTTTGTGGGCACCTCCCTAAGACGGGACGAATATGTAACCGACTGTAGTGATATAGACGATATTATTGTATTTACCCGCGACGGAAAAATGATGGTTGCCAAGGTGGACTCCAAAATTTTTGTAGGTAAAAATATTATCCACGTTGCCGTGTTTAAAAAGAAAGACAAGCGCACCACCTACAATATGATCTATAAAGACGGTAAGGGAGGCGCTAGCTACATAAAGAGATTCAACGTAACCAGTGTAACCAGGGACAAACTTTACGACCTTACCACCGGAAAGCCCCAATCCGAAGTACTTTACTTCACTGCCAACCCCAATGGAGAAGCAGAAGTGATCACCGTGCACCTTAGACAGGTAGGCAGTGTTAAAAAATTAAAATGGGATATTGATTTTGCCGATGTCCTAATAAAAGGTAGGGGCTCCAAAGGCAACATCGTTACCAAATACTCCGTAAAGCGGATTGAACTGAAAGAAAAAGGCGTCTCCACATTAAAACCCAGAAAAATATGGTTTGACGAGGTGGTTCGAAGACTAAATGTAGACGGCCGAGGGGAGCTGTTAGGGGAGTTCAAAGGAGAGGACATGCTCTTGGTGGTCACCCAAAAAGGAGTTGCCAAAACCTTTACCCCAAACCTATCCACACATTTTGATGAGGACATGATAGTACTGGAAAAATGGAACCCCAACAAACCGTTGTCCGCCGTATATTACGAAGGAGAAAAAGAGCGCTACTACGTGAAGCGATTCTTGATAGAGAACGAAAACAAGGAGGATCTGTTTATTTCCGAGCACCCCAAATCTTTCTTGGAGCTCATTTCCACCGACTGGAAACCGGTTATAGAAATAGAATTTGTTAAACCCAGGGGCAAAGACGCCAAGCCCAATCAAACCGTTGAACTGGAGGAATTTATAGCAATAAAGGGAATAAAGGCTTTAGGCAATCAATTAACTGCAGACAAGGTTAAGAATATCAACGCCTTGGATCCACTACCCTATGAGGAGCCAGAAAAAAGCAACCCTACCGATATGGAAGTGGTAGACGAGGAAAATGTGGGGGGCGACAAAAATTCGGCAGCGGACAATTCCAACTCTAGCAACGCTGGGGGACAACAAAAAAAAGAATCAAAAGAGGATGACGACTCACAACCACGGCTTTTTTAATTTAGCGTTTATTGTGAATTATTGAAAGTCGCTTATATACAATCCTTTTAATTTAAGATTAATTGGGATTATTTACTTGAAGATTAAGTCAATATTGTTATATATTTGCGAAAATTGATTTTTCTATGGATTTTACCAACCCCTTGGTATACGGTGTTCCCTGTTTTATTGCATTCATATTATTAGAGCTAACGTATAGCAAAACGCATGGTGACGATCATTTATATGATTGGAAGGATTTGGCGGCCAGTGGCTTTATGGGAGTTGGATCCGCAATTATAGCCCCTTTGATCAAGGTTGTATCGGCTATTGTAATATTCGAATTTACGTACAATTTTTTCAATCCTGTCACCGATGGGGTAAGAACCAATATTTTGGGCTATGAGTCTTTTGGTTATGCATGGTATGTATGGCTCTTATGTCAGTTAGCGGACGATTTCACCTATTATTGGTTCCATAGAGCCAATCACGAGATCCGTATTTTATGGGCTGCACATATTGTTCACCATTCTTCGGACAACTTTAACCTTGGAACTGCGGTTCGCAACGGTTGGTTTACCATTCTTTACAAACCATTGTTCTACATGTGGATGCCAGCAATTGGCTTCCCTCCAGAAATGGTGGTTGTATGCCTGGGAATAGAAGCATTATGGCAGTTTCAACTGCATACGGTTTATGTGCCAAAAATGGGCTTCTTGGAAAAAATATTCAACACCCACACCATGCACCAGGTACACCACGCCCAAAATGTAGAATACTTGGACAAAAACCACGGTGGATTTTTGAATATATTCGACAAAATGTTTGGCACCTGGAAAGAACTTGATGACGATATTGATGTGAAGTACGGCGTTATCCACGCACCAAACAGCCACAATCCGGTTGTTATCCTTACCCATGAATTTAAAGATATATACAATGATGTAAAGAAAGCCAAAAAGCTTTCTCACGCCTTTATGTATATTTTTGGCCCTCCAGGATGGAGTCCGGACGGCAGCACCTTAACAGTTAAACAGCAACAGCGGTTATTTAAGAAACAAAAAGACAGCAACCCCAAGGTTGCCTTCAGCAGACCAAATTAACGCTTTAAAAGCGGCTAATTTAACCACAGTGCGATTTATTTAATCAAACACCTTACAAGCTTTTCTTAGGGCATGGACCAAAAATAGTCCTGGCATTAGACCAACCTTTACTATTCTGTAATGATATTCCTTAGTGGATTGTTTTTTAAGTACACTACCCTCAACAAGAATAAGTATTAACCCAAAACTACCCGGCATTGGTTAATACATCGGCCATTTCCCCAATGGACACAATGAAAAATGATTAAAACCAATTTGGACAATACCCAAAAAGTATTTGGGCACCAACAACTCCCCAGTCCATTTTTAGAAAGACAATGGTTTACCCCATCTATCATCAAAACAAAAAAATAGCCAACTTAGAGAACTAAGTTGGCTATTGTATTGCATTACCTTTTTCTATCACTACTCTCCCATAGCAGCAGCTACAGCGGCAGATAGTCTTTTGTATGTTCCATTTTGCAAACGCTCCCGAATAACAGAAAAAGCTTCCAAGGTCTCTGAAACATCTTGTAGGGTATGGGTAGCCGTTGGAATCATCCTCAAAAGGATTAATCCTTTAGGTATTACCGGATACACTACAATAGAACAGAATATCCCAAAGTTTTCCCTAAGATCTTTAACTAAGGCCATTGCTTCCGGAATACTACCATTTAAATACACTGGGGTTACACAGCTGGTGGTAGTCCCTATATCAAAACCTCTTTCCTTAAGCCCGTTCTGCAAAGCGTTTACGTTCTCCCAAAGTTTCGCCTTAAGCTCTGGCTGGGTGCGCAACATTTCCAGTCTTTTCAAGGCCCCTTTTACATAAATCATTGGCAATGATTTAGCAAACATCTGGGAGCGCAAATTGTACTTAAGATAATCTATTATCTCTTCGTCCGCGGCCAAAAAAGCCCCGATACCTGCCATAGATTTTGCAAAAGTTGCAAAATAAACATCAATTTCATCCTGAATCCCCTGCTCTTCTCCTGTTCCGGCTCCTGTTTTTCCAAGAGTTCCAAAACCGTGGGCATCGTCCACGAACAATCTAAATTTATACTTCTTTTTCAGGGCAACAATCTCCTTCAACTTACCTTGCTCCCCGCGCATTCCAAAAACACCTTCGGAGATAACCAATATACCACCTCCGGTCTGCTCGGCCAATTTCACGGCACGATCAAGGTTTTTCTCCAGACTACCAATATCATTGTGTTTAAAGGTAAAACGCTTACCCATATGCAGTCGAACCCCATCAATAATACAAGCATGGGAATCAACATCATATACTATAATATCATCCTTGGAAACAAGGGCATCAATGGCCGAAACCATACCCTGATAACCAAAATTCAATAAATATGCAGATTCTTTTTGCACAAAAGCTGCAAGCTCCTGCTCCAATTGCTCATGGAATTCTGTATGTCCACTCATCATCCTGGCCCCCATAGGGAAGGCTGCTCCATATTCCAACGCTGCCTCACCATCTACTTTTTTAACTTCTGGCAGATTGGCAAGTCCTAGGTAGTCGTTAATACTCCAGGTAATTACTTCCTTTCCCTGAAATTTCATCCTATTGGATATAGGCCCCTCCAATTTAGGGAATACAAAATACCCTTCTGCTTGGGACGCCCATTTTCCTAATGGACCTTTATTTTCGATAATTCTGTCAAATAAATCTCTCATCTATCCTACGTTGATTAATTTTGCAAAAGTATATATTTTTAATAAGCATACACAACTATTTTAAGACATAAAAAGCAACGACTTACTTACCGTTGCTTCCCATATTGTTAAAAACATATACTTTTCACTTTACTATTTTACGAATTCTATTTTCTGTGGTTCTTCTACATTTTTACTGTCAAAGAAACCTTGATCGTTCATCCACTGATCGCTGTATATTTTACTCATATATCGGGAACCGTGGTCGGGAAAAATCATGATAACATTACTATTTTCCTTAAACTCCCCCATTTCATTCAACTGCCTTACCGCTTGCATTACCGCTCCACTGGTATAACCTGCAAAAATGCCTTCGGTTTTGGAAATTTCCCTTGCTGTATGGGCACTCTCTTCGTCGGTTACCTTAATAAATTCGTCTATGACCTTAAAATTGGTAGCCGTAGGAATCAAATTTTTACCAAGTCCCTCTATACGATAAGGATATATTTCCTTGGTATCCAATTCCCCTGTTTCATGATATTTTTTTAAAACGGAACCATATGCATCCACTCCAATAACACGTATATCGGGATTTTGTTCCTTTAGATATTTAGCTGTTCCGGAAATAGTCCCTCCGGTTCCGCTACAAGCAACCAAGTGGGTAATATGTCCATTGGTCTGTTTCCATATTTCCGGCCCTGTACTGTGGTAATGGGCCTCAGCATTCAATTGGTTAAAATATTGATTTATATAAATGGAGCCTTCGGTTTCTTCATGTAGTCTCTTGGCCACCTCGTAATAGGATCTTGGGTCATCCGGACTCACATGGGCAGGACACACATAGACCTTGGCACCCATAGACCTTAGCATATCTATTTTGTCCTTGGAAGATTTTGAACTTACTGCCAGTATGCAGTCGTACCCCTTTATAATACTGATCATGGCAATGCTAAATCCCGTATTTCCCGAAGTAGTCTCTATTATAGTGCTTCCTTCTTTTAGTAGCCCCGTTCGCTCTGCCTCTTCTATTATATAAAGGGCAATACGGTCTTTGGAAGAATGTCCTGGATTAAAGCCTTCTACCTTGGCGTAAAAGTTACCTTTTAGGGAGTCGGCTATTTTATTTAGTTTGATTAATGGAGTGTTTCCTACAAGCTCAAGGAGATTGTTATAAGCATTGATCTTATGTTCCATAAACAGTTTCTAGGTTTAGACCTTATTGATACGCTAAAATTACACCAATAAGATCAGGACAAAATTAGTCTTTTTTTTTGATTATCGAATTTTATGCTCCAAATCTAATAAAAATGCGTATTCTTTGGCTACTTCCCGAAGGGCCTCAAAACGCCCTGAGGCACCGCCATGGCCTGCATCCATATTGATGTTAAAAAGCAATAAATTTTCATCTTTTTTATACTCCCTAAGTTTCGCTACCCATTTGGCAGGCTCAAAATATTGTACCTGGGAATCATGCAAACCGGTAATAACCAATATATTGGGATATTTTTTAGCTGTTACATTATCATAGGGTGAATATGACTTCATATAATCATAATACTCCTTTTCATTGGGATTGCCCCATTCATCGTATTCCCCCGTGGTCAATGGAATGGTATCATCCAACATAGTGGTTAGCACATCTACAAATGGCACCGCTGCTATAACGCCGTTGTAGATTTCGGGAGACAGATTTATAACGGCCCCCATCAATAACCCCCCGGCAGACCCTCCAGAAGCGTATAAATGCTCCGCTGCGGTATATTCTTTTTCAATTAAAAATTTAGAACAATCAATAAAATCGGTGAACGTATTTTTTTTGTAAAGCAATCTTCCTTCCTCATACCATTTTCTACCAAGGTATTCCCCTCCCCTAACGTGGGCTATGGCATAAATAAAGCCTCGGTCCAATAAACTTAGTCGCACAGATGAGAAATAAGAATCTATAGTATGCCCGTAAGAACCGTAGGCATATTGCAGCAGGGGACTGCTGCCGTCCAATTGGGTATCCTTGTGGTAAACTAGGGAAATTGGTATTTTTTTACCGTCCCGGGCTGTGGCCCAGACTCTTTCCGAAATGTAGTTTTCCTTATGAAAGTTGCCTCCCAAAACCTCTTGTTCCTTTTTCACTTCCTTCACCTTGGTCCGCATATTAAAATCTATTACAGAACTGGGAGTAGTGAGTGAATTATAGCCATACCTTAAAATTTCAGTATCAAAATCCGGATTGGTACCAACATAGGCCGTATACGTCTCGTTATCAAAAGGAAGGTAGTAACCCTCTCCGGTATCCCAACGGACAATTTTTAGTTTATTTAGACCGTTTTCCCGCTCGGATAGCACATAATAATCATGGAACATCTCTATATCTTCCAACAATACCTCTTCCCTATGGGGTATAAAATCTACCCAGTTCCCCGATTCGGTCCTGTCTTCGGGCGTTGTCATCAACTTAAAATTGGTAGCCCCATCCCTATTGGTGAGTATATAAAAATTGTCATTGTAATGAGCTATGGAATATTCCAAACCACGCTCACGTTTGGAGAAAATCTGAAACTGACCATTGGGCTCATCTGCCCTTAAAATCTGATATTCGGAGGTCAAGGTACTGGAAGAACCAATTACAATAAACTCCCTGGATTTGGTTTTATACACAAAAGTGGTAAAGGTCTCGTCCTCTTCATGAAAGACCAACTGGTCCTGCTCTGGCGGAGTTCCCAGTATATGCTTATAAATATTATTGGAACGAAGGGTTACCGGATCTTTTTTAGTATAAAAAAGAGTTTTGTTGTCGTTGGCCCATACGGCACTCCCCGTAGTATTTTCTATTTTATCCGTATACACTTCCCCACTGCGTAAATTCTTAATCTGCAGGGTATATTGTCTTCTGGAAACCGTATCTACTGAAAATGCTGCCAATTCATTATTGGGACTTACCGCAAGCCCTCCCAAACTGAAGTAATCAAAGCCCTCTGCCATGATATTACAGTTGAACATGATCTCCTCTACCGCATCTTCCTTTCCAAATCGTCTGGTAAATATGGGGTATTCTTTCCCCAACTCATAACGTGTAGCATACCAATACCCGTTATATTTGTATGGCACAGAGGTATCATCTTCCTTTATCCTAGACCTCATTTCCCGGAATAGGCTTTCCTTTAAATCATTGGTATGGGCGGTCAGTGCCTCGTAATATTCGTTTTCCTCCTGCAAATAGGCAATAACCTCCGGATCTTCTCTTTGGTTCAACCAGTAATAATCATCTGTCCTAACATCCCCGTGCTTTATTAATTGCTTTGCTATTTTTTTTGCACTTGGTGTTTTTACTTCCCGCTGCATGAGTAACTATTAATTAGTAAGAATGCGCAAAAATAATATTTAATTAAGACTCAGCTACCTAAATGCAATCTTTAACAACAAATTAAAACAGTTGCCGCAACCAAAAATTTTACATCCGCTCCTTTCCATCTGTTAGATATATGCGCTAACCCCCTATCTATACTATTATTTTGGAATCCTGCTACTATTGTTTTACATAAACCAACTCAATTTATTAATTTTACCACAAAACGATTAATTGCAATACTATGTTTGGAGATATGATGGGTATGTTGGGAAAACTTAAGGAAACCCAAGAAAAAGTAAAAGCCACCAAAGAACGTTTAAATACCGTTATTGTTGACGAACAATCACCGGACAACTTGTTGAAGGTTAGCATTACCGCAAATAGAACCATTAAATCCATTGAGTTGGACGATAGTCTATTGGAGGACAAGGAACAATTAGAGGACTACTTGATCCTAACCCTGAACAAAGCCATAGAAAAGGCGACCACAATAAACGAAAACGAATTGGCCGCTGTTGCGAAGGAAGGTATGCCCAATATTCCTGGAATGGATTCCTTTTTAAAGTAAATTACTTGGGGGCAAGCCAGTCTGACGGACAAAGGCAGGGCCTCGAGGCATGGAAAGGACCCTTGTTTTGGATTTCGACGCAGGATTCGGATCACCAACCTGCGGCAGACAGTTTTAAATCTCGATTATCGAGTAAAATGATTAAGTTAATACCAATCATTTAAAAAAAATCCCATAATGAAGTATTTGTTACTATTGGCCTTCTTACCTATATTGGTCTGCGCACAGCAGAAAAGTACCACAGCTTCGGAGGTAGATTGGCTGACCGATTACGACAACGCTCGTGAAATAGCAAAAAAGAACAATACCAACATCCTAATGTACTTTACAGGAAGTGATTGGTGTTCCCCTTGCAAAGCCCTAAAAAAGGACTTGTTGGAAACAGATCAGTTTAAGGAAGTGGCCAAGGACTATGTTTTGTTGTATGTTGATCTTCCCAGAAAAAAAGAACGCCTCAGCCCGGAAGAATTTACCCAGAACAAGGAATTATTGAAACAATGGAACAAAAAAGGGGTCTTCCCTTTTATCAGCTTGGTTGGCAGCAATGAAAAAGAAATAGCTTCCCTCTCTGGTTATGGGTCCAAATCGGATGTGGACAGATATATGGATTTTCTCAGGGAAAATAGAAAACTGTAACACACCCGTTTTAGCTAACTGTAACCTAAATCACAAATCGGCATTTTAAAACTGGGCAACACTTGCCACATCTAATTCTGGCCAAGTTCCTGACCCTTTTAAACCCGTTTTGACAAAAAAAAAAAAAAGATCCTCTTTTAAAAATCGGCCAGTGCGGCATGGGGCATCCATTAAATATTGGTAGGTCTTGTTATACTGCCCTCAGCAATAAAAAGGAACAAAACCCAACCAATAATTTAGTATAATTGTAAGGGCTATTTTTCAGTGCCCTATTTTTTTTAAAACCAAAACAAATACATAACATTTATTATGACCGAGAATTATTTTAAAAAGTACCCAGACCAGAATGGTTTTTTTAATGAATATGGAGGTGCCTTTATCCCCCCAGTGCTAGAGGCGGAAATGAAAAAAATAACCGATGCTTATTTCTCCATAAGCAAATCGCATAATTTTATATCCGAGCTTAGAAGTATACGCAAGCACTACCAAGGGCGACCCACCCCTGTTTATTACTGCAATAGGCTATCCGAAAAATACGGCGGAAGGATATACCTAAAACGGGAAGACCTAAACCATACCGGAGCGCATAAACTAAACCACTGTATGGGAGAGGCCCTTCTGGCAAAACACCTCGGAAAAAAGAAATTGATAGCCGAAACGGGCGCGGGACAACACGGGGTTGCTTTGGCCACAGCAGCCGCTTATTTTGGATTGGAATGTGAAATCCATATGGGTGAGGTAGACATTGCCAAAGAACATCCCAATGTAGTTAGAATGAAAATATTGGGTGCCAAGGTGGTTCCGGTTTCCCATGGTTTAAAAACATTGAAAGAAGCAGTAGACTCGGCCTTTGAAGCTTATTTAAAAGACCCTGTCAACACCATATATTGTATCGGATCGGTCGTAGGTCCACATCCCTTTCCAATGATGGTACGCGATTTTCAACGGGTTGTAGGCATTGAAGCCAAGGATCAATTTGTTGAAATGACCGGAGAATTGCCAGATCAGGTAGTTGCCTGCGTAGGAGGCGGGAGTAATGCCATGGGCATCTTCTCTGCTTTTATGGACGATTCCGAATGTACCTTGTACGGTGTAGAACCAGGCGGTAGGTCTATGGATTATGGGGAGCACGCCGCCACCATGACCCTGGGCAGCCCCGGTGTGATACATGGTTTTAAATGCTATATGTTAAAAGATGACAAGGGTGAACCTGGAGCCGTTCATTCGGTAGCCAGCGGATTGGACTACCCTGGGGTAGGTCCAGAACACAGTATGCTGAAGGATATGGGCAAGGTTACCTATGACGTGGTCTCTGACCAGGAAACTGTTGACGCCTTTTATGAACTTAGTAGACTAGAAGGTATTATCCCCGCCTTAGAAAGTGCACACGCCGTAGCCTATGCCATTAAACTGGCACAGCAGAACCCTCAATCATCCATTTTGGTTAACTTAAGTGGTAGGGGCGATAAGGACATAGATTATGTGGTAGACACTTTTGGTCTGCCAAAAATAGACGAATAATCAAACTTTTCCGACAAGGGAGGGCACAGCAAGGTATTGTTTTAAGATACTTTTCTGCGCCCTTTTTTTTTGGTATTGGACAAGTAGAAAAGCCTACCTGTCCCGGTTTTTTATGCAAAATATCCTCCCACAGATTAATTAGATTTTAAAAACTGTTATCGCACAATAGGCAAGGTCATATTCACCATAGCAGAACCTAAGCACGCTGCTGGTTTACGCAATAAAATCAACCCGAATAATAGAACATATTAAACTATTATTAATTTACCACTTCCAAATTACAGTTTCATATATTTTGTGTAACTTTAAAAAAAGTTGCCATCGGACATGCTAAAAATTAATCAGGAATCGGATAGCTTATTCACCTTTAGTCTGCAATCGGAAAGCGGACAGACCATTCTGAACAGTGTAGTATACTCCAGTAGGACCGCAATGGACCATACCATCTCCAATCTTAAAAATCTTATTTCCCAATCCACAGTTTTTGAACGCAAAACCAATTATGATGGGAAATTCCTTTTCATTTTAAAGGACAAGGATGGTAATATCATAGGAACTTCCCAATTATACAGCTCTGAAGCGGGCATGGAAAACGGCATTAAGAACCTAAAGACAAGCATCTCCCTATTGCCCGATGCCATTGGACTATAAAGACCCCAAAATATCCAATAATCTCTGGTGCATCGCTTCCGTATAATCCATATGGGTAACCATACGCAATTTCCCCTGCCCCATGCCAATGATCTGAATATTCTTTTCCTCCAGCTTTTTAATGAAAATGTCCGTCGAAATTTGTGATTGATCTATTTCAAAAATTACAATATTAGTCTCTATGGGCGCTACTTTTTTTACATAGGTCAATGCCTGTAGGGCCTGGCCTATCTCCTTTGCCCTGTTGTGGTCCTCTTCCAACCTTTGCAGCTGATTGTCCAATGCATAGATACCTGCTGCCGCAAGATACCCTGCCTGTCGCATACCTCCTCCAAAAACCTTTCTTACCCGCACTGCCTTCTGAATTGTTTCTCTGTCCCCTATTAGCACAGATCCTATAGGGCAACCCAAACCTTTACTTAGGCATACACTAATGGTATGGAACAAATCGCCATATTGCTTTGGGGACTCCTTTTTGGCCACTAGGGCATTCCACAAACGGGCACCATCCAAATGATACTTTAGATGGTGTTGGTGACATACCGCTTTTATCCGCTCCAACTCCTCCATATCCCAACAGGCACCCCCTCCTTTATTGGTAGTATTCTCTACACACACCAAGGATGTAAGGGGACTATGGTAAAAATCGGGCGGGTTTATGGCCTCCTCTACCTGGGCCGCTGTCATCATTCCCCTATGTCCATCAACCAGCCTACAGGATACCCCACTGTTAAAACTAATTCCGCCCCCTTCATAATTGTAAACGTGCGCATATTTATCACAAATTAATTGCTCACCAGGCTGGGTATGCAGCTTAATGGCTGTTTGGTTGGCCATGGTACCACTAGGGAAGAAAAGAGCGGCTTCCCTACCAAATAATAGAGCTACTTTTTCTTCCAACTTATTTACAGTAGGGTCATTTTTAAAAACATCATCACCCACTTCCGCTGTCATCATAGCCTCCAACATTCCTGGAGAGGGTTTGGTTACCGTATCACTAATTAGGTTTATCTGCATATCGTATAGAATTATATTGAAAAATATGCCCTAAGCGGGCAACACCCTTCAACTAAGGGCGCTAAAATAATACATAATGAAATTAGTATTTGGCAACTCCCTTTTTTTTTCCGCTCCCTATAATGAATTTAATAATAATAGAACCCTATTTTTTTGTTATGGAAAATTCATTGGGCATAAAAAGTAATTTCTCCCAAAACGGCTATGGATTTCAGACCTTGCGGATCAATACCGCAAAGACCTTTGAAAAAATTGATTTCACAGCCACCTTTAAAATAAAAAAGCTACCTAGCAACCCTTTTGAAAAAACCCCCGTCTTTGATCTTCAAGATAACTACGACCTTATTCATAGCCTAGACTTTAAAGTGGATTTTGAGCCATTTCTACGAAAAACCAAATTCACTACCCTTCCCGAGAGTTCAGGTAATCTTTATGTTTTTGATCCTGCCCTAAGCATATTTGAGAATCTTCAAAAATTGAACCGTTGGGTCTATTATTTCATTCACTTTACTACAGGGGTTACCCATGTACATACCGTATTGCAAGAAATCATAGAGACCCCCAATGGTGTATGTCAGGATTTCACCCACTTATTTTGCGCTTTGGCCCGGGCCAATAATATTCCCTCCCATTATGTTTCCCGATACCTTCACCAGGGCCATGGTTACTTTGGAGACTCACAAATGCACGCTTGGGCAGAAGCTTATGTGCCCCAAGTGGGCTGGATGGGCTTTGACCCTACCAACCTTCTTTTGGTCAAAGAAGACCACATAAAGGTTGCACACGGAAAAGATTATCACGATTGCTCCCCTTTAAAGGGTATTGTATACTCCCATGGCAGTAATGACACCAAACATTCTGTAGAAGTACTGGCCCAACAATAAATAACATTCCAATTTTAATCTATTATCAAAAAAAAGAATCCTATTTTTGGATGAAAATTATTGATTATGATAACCACGGACCACTACAAGAGTCTTATTGATCGCCTTGGTGCGTTAAGGAGGTATCTTTGACATTGATGCCAAACTTATAGAAATAGAAAACGAAGAAGAAAAAACATTGGCGCCCGACTTTTGGGACAATCCACAGCAGGCCCAGGCACAAATGAAACTGATCCAATCCAAAAAGCAATGGGTCGATGATTTCAACGCGGCCAAGGGTTTGGTAGCCGATCTGGAGATTTTTCTGGAATTTCAGAAAGAGGGAGAGATGAGCGAAGGGGAGGTGGAAAATCATCATGGGAAGACCATTGATGCCATTGAAAAATTGGAATTCAAGAATATGCTCTCGGCCGAGGGTGACGAACTAACGGCCATATTACAGATAACAGCCGGTGCCGGTGGTACAGAAAGCTGCGATTGGGCCTCCATGTTGATGCGTATGTATATGATGTGGAGCGAAAAAAATGGCTACAAGGTAAAAGAACTCAACTATCAGGAGGGCGATGTGGCCGGTATAAAGACGGTGACCCTGGAAATTGAAGGTGACTATAGTTTTGGTTGGCTCAAAGGGGAGAACGGTGTGCATAGACTGGTGCGTATTTCTCCTTTCGATAGCAATGCAAAACGGCATACCTCCTTTGCCTCTGTTTACGTATATCCCTTGGTTGATGATAGTATTGAGATCGATATTAACCCTGCCGATGTGGAAATCACCACCGCACGATCCAGTGGTGCAGGGGGACAAAATGTGAACAAGGTAGAAACAAAAGTACAGCTTACGCATAAACCAAGTGGAATTCAAATTTCCTGCTCAGATTCCAGATCCCAGCACGACAATAGGGCTACGGCCTTAAAGATGCTGAAGTCCCAATTGTACGAAATAGAATTGAGAAAGAAAATGGAAGCCCGTCAGGAAATAGAATCCTCCAAAATGAAAATTGAATGGGGATCCCAAATTAGAAACTACGTTATGCACCCATATAAATTGGTGAAAGACGTACGTACCGGTGAAGAAACAGGAAACGTAGAGGCTGTAATGGACGGTTCCATAGATCAATTTTTAAAGGCCTACCTAATGATGATGGGCCAAAAAGAAGAAATTTAAACCCTAGTAGGCACTAAAATAATATCAATATCTGGACTTAAAACTAAGGGTAAGACATTCATAGTCTAAGAATTAAGCGCATACCTTAAAAGCAGCTATTGATATCAAAAACTCCCTACTAAATAAAAACAATAGGAATATGATTAAAATATATCACAACCCAAGATGCAGAAAATCCAGGGAAGGCTTGGCCATTTTGGAAAAATCGGGAAAAGATTTTGAGGTCATTAAATACCTTGAAGAGGTCCCTAGCCATGAAGAATTAAAGTCTATACTAAAAATCTTGGCTATTCCCCCTATGGAGTTGGTAAGAACAAACGAGGCCATCTGGAAAGAAAATTACAAAGGAAAGTCTATGACCGATGAGGAGGTAATAACTGCAATGGTAAACCACCCAAAGTTAATTGAACGACCTATTGTTATTAGCAATAATAAGGGCGTTATTGGGCGGCCACCCCAAAACATAGATAGTTTATTGGGCCAATAGAGAACTTAGGTTTTAGTAAATGGACCGGGTGCAAGACTACAACCCCTCCCCGTCCTACCTAAAATACCGGGAGTACAGTCCAAAATAGGTACGATTCTTGAGGTATTTGGAATTAACAAACATTTAACTGTTGATGGTTAAACCATCGATTATTTTTGGAATCCCACTAATTGCTTATCATCATGAGGACAAAGAGAAGATTATTTATAAGTATTGTATTGGTCGTATTGTCATTCCCCTTTTTAAATGCCCAATACGGCTATGGTAATGGATACGGATATGGATACGGTGGATATAATGGTTACGGGTATGGCAGGCAGCGAAATACCATTCCACAGGTACAGGAGACGCCCAAGGAACCTGAAAAATTGACGGCGGCCCAAATTGTAGATGCCGAGATGCCGGCAATTACAGAAAAATTGGGTCTTAATGCCTTTGAGGAAGCCATTCTAAGTACCACATTAAAAAAGTACTTACAGGAGCGTATAGAATTGCAGATATTGGAATTGCCCGCCGATAAAATGAGGGAAGGGTATGAAAAAATTACCAAGAAACAGGATGAAGAACTCAAAGCTGGGCTTCCGGCCGATAAATATGAAGCCTTTGTAGAACTTCAAAAAAACAACTTTAAAAAAGTTAAGGACAAAAAGAAGAAAAGAAAAAAGAAAAAATCTAAACCATAACATGAAAAAACTAATCCCAGTTGTATTATTATTAACTTCATTAGTAAATTTTGCACAAGGTCCCAAGGGGCCACAACAACCCATTAAAATAACTGGGACAGTTATAGATCAGGAGACCAATGTGCCTTTGGAATACGCCACTTTGGTCTTACAAAGTGTTAGAAACCCTGATAAGGTTACCGGGGGCATAACCGATGCCACTGGTAAGTTTACGGTAGAAACCCCTCCAGGAAACTACAATATCAGTATTGAGTATATCTCGTACAAATCCTATACTCTGAACAATCAGAATTTAAGATCGTTCACAGACCTAGGTACCATACCACTATCCTTGGATGTTGCCCAGCTGGCCGAGGTGGAAGTGATAGGTGAACGAACAACCGTTGAGTTACGATTGGACAAGAAAGTGTACAATGTGGGCTCTGACCTAACCGTTAAAGGGGGGTCCGTTACCGATGTACTGGGCAATGTCCCTTCTGTTACCGTGGATGTGGAAGGCAATATAAGTTTGCGGGGCAATGAAAGTGTCCGGATCCTGATCAATGGAAAACCATCCGCCTTATCCGGCTTAAGTCCGGATGCACTGCAACAGTTACCCTCAGACGCTATTGAAAAGGTAGAGGTTATTACCAATCCATCGGCAAGGTATGATGCCGAGGGAACAGCGGGTATTTTAAATATTGTTTTAAAGCAAAGCAAAACAGCCGGACTCAATGGATCTGTTAACGTATATACCGGCTATCCCGAGAGCTATGGGGGCGCGGTAAGCCTAAACTTGAGACGGGACAATTTCAATATTTTCACCAATACCACTTATCGCTACCGAAGCGGTCCCGGGAATGCACTTTTTGAACAGGAAAACTTTGATGAAAACGGAAATACGCTAAGTTTCCAGGACGAAATAAGGGACTACCAAAGAAAGGACAAAAGCTTCAACACCAATGTAGGGTTTGAGCTCTTTTTGGACGAGAGCAGTAGTATTACCAATTCCTTTGTCTTTGGGAAATCCAATGGCGACAATTCGGTAGATGTTGATTTCTTTAATTTTGATGCCAATATGGATCCTACCATTCAAAGAAACCGTTCCACCATGGAAGACGAATTTGAAGAAGAGGTACAATACTCCCTAAATTACCAAAAGAAATTTGATGAGGACGGACACACCCTAACCTTCGACTACCAATATTCCAAAGGCATAGATGATGAAAATTCTATAATTAGCGAGGTTATTTTGGGTGATAATATTGACCTGGACACAGAAAGGACGATTGATAACCAAACTCAAAAATCCCAATTGCTACAAATGGATTACGTACTGCCTTTTGGAAAGGACAACCAATCGCAATTTGAGATGGGCTATAGAGGTACCTTCAACGACAACAATACCGATTTTGATTTTGGAGTGTTACAGCAGGACGGTAGTTTTAACAGCGACCCTAATTTTAGCAATGAATTAAACTACAGGGAATATATTAATGCGGCCTACACACAGTTGGGTACCAAGATTGATAAATTTAGTATCCTAGGTGGATTGCGAATGGAAGCTTCGGATATTGGTATTGAACTGCTCAACACCAACGAAGTAACCAATAAGAATTATGTAAATTGGTTTCCTTCCATCTTTTTAGGTTATGAATTTTCAGAAGAGGAGCAGGTTACCATCAGTTACAGTAAAAGGCTGAGAAGACCACGTTCCAGATATATCAACCCCTTCCCGGTCCAGTAATACCAATCTTTTCCAAGGAAATGCAGATCTGGACCCTACTTTTACCGATGCCTATGACCTGGGGTATTTGAGAAGATGGGACAAGATGAGCTTTACTACCTCCGGTTATTTTAATAGATCTACGGGGGTATTCCAGTTTGTTACCAGGGAAACAGGCGATTTTGTAACCATAGAAAACCCGGACGACCTACAAAATCCAATTGTGGTACCGGTACAGGTACGTAGCCCAATAAACTTGGCAACAGAGGAACGCTACGGGATGGAATTTACCACCACCTTTACCCCTAAACGAAATTGGAGATTAAGCTGGAACCTAAATGCGTACCAAAGAAATTTAAAAGGGGACTACACCTATGTAAACAGTCAGGATGAAGAAGTAGTACAAAATTTTGATGCCAATAACTTTTCTTGGTTCACCCGTTTTAGCGCAAAATTGCCGCTGCCTGGAAAAATAGATTTTCAGACCAATTTCTTTTACAGAGGTCCTTCCCAGGATGCACAAAGCAAGAGCAAAGGTATGCTAAGTTCAGATTTGGCCCTGAGCAAGGATGTCTTAAATGACAATGCCTCTATTTCATTAAATGTCAGCGATATTTTTAATACACGAAAACGAATGACCGAAACCCGAACGGAAAACGTTTTTACCTATAGCGAATTTCAGTGGCGGCAACGACAGATTACCCTATCCTTTCAATACCGATTCAACCAGCCCCAGAACCAAAGGGACGGAAATAGGGACGGCCGCAATGGCGGTGGCGATGATATGGAATTTGAGGGATAGTTCCAGATCTAAGAGCATAAAAAAAGGGAACCAAATGGCTCCCTTTTTTTTATTTTATATCGTATCCCTATTGGTCACGCTTTGCTTTCTTAGCTTCGCGCTTTTCCTTCCATATTTCAAGAAGGGAACCTCCTATCCAATAAGGAATTACAAATGTCAAAAGAAAAATCATTAACCAAAAACCGATGGTTAAAATGGTCAAAAATGCTAAAAACCCTAGATATTGGTCAAAATCGAACATGTTTGCTTAGTTTTTTTAAATAACGGTACAAAGATATCAAAATCTAGCTTATTATACCAAGAGCAGATAAAAATAATTATCACTATTTCAACACTGCCCCATTGTCCACAATCCAGTGAGCCCTATGGTACATTAATGCGTATGCTCCCAAACGTAATTATGCCTCTGAACTACCCTTTATTTTTATGCTATGATACATGAAGTCACCCTCTCCCATACCGCTTTGGTTTTACAAGTATCCAATTAATAGCAAAGGCTGAGTATATGTTTGTGTGGATTAGCAGCTTAAAAATATACCTTTTATTCTGGTTGTGATTATTTTTGGCATCTCCAAAAAAAAAATTTCAGGCTTCTCAATAATGGTAAGCAGGGCAGGTAATTACTTTTCTACCTTATAGTGGTCGCTCCATTCCTTTATTTTGGGCTCGCCCAATTTATCTACCGATTTTGCGACCATCATGGAAACGGCTGCATCCCCGGTTACATTTACCACCGTCCTACACATGTCCAAAGGGCGGTCAACGGCAAAAATTAGAGCAAGGCCTGCTTCCGGTATTCCGGCTTGGGCCAGAACAATAACCAACATTACCATTCCTGCACCTGGTACGGCAGCACTACCAATAGAGGCAAGGGTAGCCGTAACAATGATACCCAATTGGGTACCAAAACTAAGGTCCATTCCAAAGGCTTGGGCAATGAATACAGCGGCCACGGCCTGATACAGGCTTGTACCATCCATATTTATGGTAGCTCCAATGGGAAGGACAAAACTGGCCACTTCTTCCTCAACCCCCATATGTTCCTCTACACGCTCCATAGTTACCGGTAAGGTTGCCGCACTGGAACTAGTGGAGAATGCCAATAATTGTGCAGGGGAAATGCCCTTAGCAAAAAAAGAGGGACTGCGTTTGGTAAAGATCCAAACGAACAATATGTACACACATATCATTAATGCCAAACCTAAAACCACGCAGACCGCATACCAGGCCAAGGCCTTAAAAAGATCCACACTGGGCGACTCTACAACCAAAGCTGCCAATAAGGCAAACACCCCATATGGTGCTGCCAACATAATTAGATCTATAAGCTTTAGGATTACCTCGTTAAATCCGTCGAAAAATTTCTTAACGGGAGAAGCCTTTTCCTCAGGGATCAGAATTAATCCCACCCCAAAGAATATGGCAAAAAAGATGACCTGCAACATATTCCCATTGTCACTTGCGGCACTAAAAATATTATCAGGAACCAACTCTTCCAATGCCCTTAAAGGGCCAGATTCCTTTTGTTCGTTTGCCTGGGCAATTTTGGAGTCGGCATCACCCTTATAGTTTTCCACCAATTCGTTCCTGGTATCCTCACTTATAGAGGCTCCCGGTTTAACAACGTTTACTATGGTCAACCCAATACTTACGGCGATTATAGTGGTCACTATGTAGATCCCAATGGTCCTACCCCCCATTTTGGAAAGCTTGGAAATATCCTTCAGATCGGACACCCCTTTGATCAAAGAGGCTAGAATTAACGGAACGGCGATCAATTTAAGGGAATTTATAAAAATATTCCCAAAAGGTTTAATCCAGTCAGATACTAGCTTGGGGCCCCAATCAAACTGTACCATTGCCAAGGCAAAAAGTACCCCTGCTACCATACCCAATAATATCTGCCAATGCAGTTCCAATTTCTTCATAAAAAAAAGATTTAGACCGGTAAGATACTATATACTACCCCAAAGCACCAAAAATAGACTTCTATAATTTAATGGTTCTATTCAGCAAGGTATAGTCTGCCATAACCAGGGCCGCCATAGCTTCTACTATAGGTACCGCACGAGGTACTACGCATGGGTCATGCCTACCCTTTCCTTGTGTGGTTACCTTGTTCCCTTCCTTATCTATGGTATCATAGGCCTGAATAACGGTTGCTACAGGCTTAAAGGCGATGTTAAAATAAATATCCATACCATTGCTAATACCACCTTGTATACCACCACTATTGTTGGTTTTGGTTGTACCATCAGGATTAAATTGATCATTGTGGGCACTTCCCTTCATTTTTACCCCTTCAAAACCGCTGCCGTACTCAAACCCCTTTACGGCATTGATAGAGAGCATAGCCTTGCCAAGTTCGGCGTGTAGTTTATCAAAGACAGGCTCTCCCAACCCTACTGGAACATTTTGGATAACACAACTAATTACCCCTCCTATGGTATCGCCTTCTTTTTTTATTTTTTTGATATACTCTTCCATTTTGGTAGCCGTATCGGTATCTGGACAGCGTACCGGATTGGATTCTATAAGGGACATATCCAATTCTTGATAGCTTTTGTCCAAGCTCAATTCCCCTACCTGGGAAACATAGGCGTTAATTTTCATCCCGCCCAAAAATTGCTTGGCAATGGCCCCGGCCACTACCCTACTGGCTGTTTCACGGGCAGAACTCCTTCCTCCACCACGATAATCCCTAAAACCATACTTCTGATCGTAAACATAATCGGCATGCGATGGGCGGTACGAATCTTTTATATGGGAATAGTCACGGGATTTCTGATTGGTATTGTGAATGGCAAAACCTATTGGTGTCCCAGTTGTCTTCCCCTCAAAAATACCTGAATAGAATTCTACGGTATCCGGTTCCTTTCGTTGGGTTACTATGGCCGATTGCCCCGGTTTACGCCTATTCAACTCTTCTTGTATGGCTTCAAGATCCAAAGTAATGCCAGCTGGGCAGCCATCCAATACCCCACCAATGGCAACTCCATGTGATTCACCATAGGTAGTTAGTTTAAAAAGGTTTCCAAAAGTATTTCCTGCCATGATCGTATGTAAAAAGTTGTGGTTTATGTATTGGTTTTCAACCTAACCAACACTCAAAGCTCCAAAGGTAAATCTTAAAAAAGAGATACGAAAATTGAACTGTTTTATATTGCAAATAAAAACAGATTTAAAGCCACTTAATATAAACTTAACTATTTCCTTATTCTAATTTCATCTTGTCTTCACCTTTTAATTAACTAGGATTGCTTAATTTGAGAAAACACTTAATCATTGAAAAAGAGACAATTAGACTTAGCTGTTATTTCCGATATCCATCTGGGCACCCTTAGCTGCCATGCCGATGAATTACTGTCCTACCTAAATAGCATAAAACCAAAAACACTCATATTGAACGGCGATATCATTGATATTGGGCAATTTAGCAAAAGGTATTTTCCGGCAACCCACTTAAAAGTGCTTAGAAAAATAATGGGAATGGCCACTAGCGGCACAGAGGTATACTATATTACCGGCAACCATGATGATATGATACGCAGGTTTAGCGGCACCTCCTTGGGCAATATCCATGTAGTGGATAAACTAAGCTTGGAGTTGAACGGTAAAAGGGCCTGGTTCTTTCACGGGGATGTCTTTGATATAACTATTAAAAATGCCAAATGGGTAGCCAAATTGGGAGCCTATAGCTATGACCTTTTATTACTGTTCAATAAAATTACCAATTTGGTCTTGCTAAAACTGGGACGCGAAAAATATTCCCTCGCAAAAAAAATTAAGCACAATGTAAGCGGTGCCCGAAATTTTATTAAAAATTTTGAGCATGCTGCCAAGGAACTGGCTATTGAAAATAATTATGATTATGTTATTTGTGGTCATATTCATCAGCCAAACAAAGAGATATATGAAAACGAACTTGGGAAATGCACCTATCTCAATTCCGGGGATTGGGTAGAAAACCTTACAGCCTTGGAATACACCTTTAAACGTTGGAAAATTTATCGCTACAGTTCAGACAAGCTCTCTGCTTTTTACGTTGATGAGGAACTTAAAAACATGAATCTGCAGGATTTAATGGCTGCGGCATCCATACATATGGCTACCCAAACAAAATCGACAAAAAAAGAAAAAATATAAGCTTAGCCCAAGGGGGCTAAATGCAGTTTTATTTACTTTTTCAAACAGAGCACATAAAAACACCCCTTTGCGCAAAACCTATTTATTCCAAATACGTATTGTGCAAAAAGGTGCTTAGATAGTATTGGCATTTCCTTTAACGAACACTTTTGGTCACAGCAAGGCTTCTTTCAGTACAGTGATCGGGTGAAGGGCTTTTCTCTTGGTTCCGTCATAAATCTGATGCCTACAACTGGTCCCATTGGCTGCGATGATTACATCAGCTGCTGCCTTTCTCACCGCTGGAAATAATTTTAACTCCCCTACTTGCATGCTCACTTCATAATGCTCCTTTTCATATCCAAAGGACCCGGCCATACCACAGCATCCTGAACTAATGATGGAAACACTATAGTTTTGTGGCAAATTAAGTACGTCAAAGGTTACCTTTTGGTTGGATATGGATTTTTGGTGGCAATGGGTATGTATCTTTACCGTTTTGGCTTCTGTGGTAAATTGGTCTGCTGTTATATGCCCCAACTGTATTTCCTTGGCCAAAAACTCTTCTATTAAAAAAGAATTGGCCGCTACGGCCTCCATCTTGCCATTATCCAGTCCAAAACGCTTGTATTCATCCCTAAAACTTAAAATGGCAGAGGGCTCCAACCCCACAATAGGGAGGCCTTTATCCGTAAAGACACTAAGTTGCTCCAAGTTCTTAGTCGCCAGTTTCTTGGCCTGCTTTAAAAAGCCTTTGGAGATATAGGTCCTTCCGCTTTCACCATAAAATAGCTCCACTTCATACCCCAATCTTGTTAATACCTCAATGGCATCCCTGCCCAATTCCACATCCAAATAATTGGTAAACTCATCTATATACAATACCAATTTAGATTTGGTTTTAGTAGCCTGACTCTTAGCCTTTATCAACTCTTTATCAAAATCTACCTTAAACACTTTAGGCAGGCTTCTTTCTGTTGCCACCCCGGCGGTTCTTTTGAGCAATCCTCCTAAAAATTTGGAATCGTATACTGCATTGGTAATTCCGGCCACCTTACTTCCAAGACGGTTCAAACTAGTATTATAAGCAAATAGTTTACCTCTTAACGGATAACCGTTTTCTTCTTGGTATTGGTACAGGAATTCGGCTTTTAAGGTAGCCACATCCACGTTACTGGGACATTCACTGGAACAGGCCTTGCAACTTAAACACAGGTCAAATACCTCTTTTAGCTCTTTATTATTGAACTTATTGGGTTCTTCCGAATTGGTCAAGAATTCGCGTAAGGTATTGGCACGTCCACGTGTGGTATCCTTTTCATTTTTTGTAGCGTGGTAGCTGGGACACATAGCCCCCGAAACCTTGTGGGTTTTTCTACAGTCGCCACTACCGTTGCATTTTTCGGCTGCCTTTAATATACCTTGACTATCCGAAAAATCCATCATAGTAGCTATCTCTGGCTCTTCCCTGTCTACTTCATAGCGCAGGGATTCATCCATGGGATAGGCATCCACAATTTTCCCGGGATTAAAAATATTATGCGGGTCAAAATAAGTTTTTATACGTTTTAGGAGCTCATAGTTTTTATCCCCTATCATTAAAGGAATAAATTCTGCCCTTACAATTCCATCCCCATGCTCCCCACTAAAGGATCCGTTGTATTTTTTGGTAAGTTTGGCTACGTCCGTGGTTATATCCCTGAACAAACCAACATCGGCCGACTTTTTAAGATTTAGTATGGGCCTTAGATGCAGCTCCCCAGCTCCTGCATGGGCATAATACACCGCATCCTGACCGTACCCCTTCATGATTTGTGTAAATTCGCCTATAAAGTCCTTTAAATCCTCCAAGGCTACCGCGGTATCCTCTATACAGGCCACCGCTTTTCTGTCGCCTACAATATTACCCAAAAGTCCCAACCCGGCCTTTCGTAGTTCTATGGCTTTATTTACATCCCCGTCCTTTAAAATAGGGCTGGCATAGCTAAGGCCCGAAGCCTTAACAGTCTGTAGCAATTTTTCCAACTGGCGCGCCAGGTCTTCTTCGGTATCCGACTTTACCTCCAACATCAACAGGGCTTCGGGATCGCCCTCCACAAAAAACCTATTGGCCAATTGGGTGCGGTTGTTCTTGGTACAATCCAATATTACCTTGTCCATCATCTCACAGGTGTGCAGGCTATTGGCCATTAATGGCGCAACATCCATCAAACAGTCTTCCAAGGTCTTGTAATGGGTCACCACCATAGCGGAACGCTTGGGGGGCACCTGGGTCAATTGGAGCACTATTTCGGTGGTAAAAGCCAAGGTTCCTTCACTACCGCTCAATAATTTACATAGGTTAATACCTTGTTCCCCATCGCCAAAAACGCTGTTGTTCAACAACTCATCCACAGCGTAACCGGTATTACGCCTATGAATTTGGGGCTTTGGAAATTCTTTGATAATCTCCTGTTGTATCTCCTTGTTGCTTAACTCTTTATGAATATTACTATAAATCTCCCCTTCAAAACTATCCAGGGCCATTTTTCCTAGATACTCGTTCAAGGACAGGGTTTTAAATTCCACCTTGTTACCGTCAGAGAGAAAGGTTTTTAGGGAAACCACTGTATCCCTTGTTACCCCGTATTGTATAGAAGTGGTCCCTGAAGAATTGTTCCCAACCATGCCACCTATCATACAACGGTTAGAGGTAGAGGTGTTGGGACCAAAAAACAAACCATAAGGCTCAAGGAATTGGTTTAATTCGTCCCGTATTACTCCAGGCTGAACAGTAACTTGTTTCTTTTCTTCATCAACAGACAAAATCTTGGTAAAGTTTTTGGAGACATCTACCACAATACCATCCCCCACACATTGTCCTGCAAGGGAGGTCCCTGCCGTACGAGGGATTAATCCAACTTTGTTGTCCCTAGCAAAAAGAATCAATTTCTGAATGTCCGATTCCGTCTTGGGATAGGCTACCGCCAGGGGCATTTTTCTATACACTGATGCATCTGTTGCATATAGGGTTGTCATTAATTTGTCTGTAAACAATTCCCCTTCTAAATCCTGCTTTAATTTATTTAGCATATTTTTATCCACCTCAAAACAATTTTGGGCACTAAATTAAGTTTTATTGTTTCAGATTAATAATGAATTTATATTTTTTACTTTAATTAAATTTAGAACCCTTATGAAAATTTTTAAATTATTTGCATTGTTGCTGTGTTGTTCTTGGTTCTCTGTGAGCGCTCAAGAAATCTCCGATCATGCCCTAGGGCTACGGTTAGGGGACAGTGATGGATTTGGAGCTGAAATCTCCTATCAGAAAGCCTTGGATCGGGACAACCGATTGGAAGCCAACCTTGGATGGCGTGACAGTAGGTATTTTGACGCCTTTAAATTAACGGCCTCATACCAATGGGTCTTGCCTTTGGACGGCAATTTTAATTGGTATTACGGTGCCGGTGCCGGTATTGGAAGTGTGGACTTTGCTTCCCGACCAGACAGCCAGAACCAGTCCTACACCCCGGATGGCGGTCTCTTTGTTTTGGCGGCCGGGGATATAGGTATAGAATACAATTTTGATATCCCTCTTCTTATTTCTCTGGATTTTAGGCCGGAAATAGGCGTTGTAGGCTACAAAAATTTCTCGGATAATTTCGATTTTGACATTGCCCTGGGGATACGCTACCAATTTTAAAACCTACCCCATATAACTTTTAATAAAGGTCATGAATGTTCCCGTAGCATTTATGACTTTTTTTATTACCTATATATAAGTACATTTGCGCCAATTAAAAGAAAACAAACAATGAAGAAAATTCTATTATCCCTTACCGTGATTGCGGGTCTATTATCCTGCAACAGTAAACCCGAAGGATACGTATTAAATGGATCTTTGACGGGCGATGTGGAAAACGGTACCCAAATATTTATCAGAAAGATCGATGAGAACAATCAGCCTGTAGATATAGATACTACCACTGTTGAAAACGGAAAATTTACCGTGAGCGGAGCTGTAGATGCACCAGAACTGATATATGTGTTTATAGACAAAGTTCAAGGCTATACCCCGGTAGTAGCGGAGAAGGGTGAGATTGAACTTACAGCCCAAAAGGACAGTCTACATTTTGCCAAGGTAAAAGGAACCCAACAGAACGATATCTTTTTTAAGTATCTGGACCAATCCAGAGAACTATCAGATCAGGCAGTTTCCATTCAAAAAGATATGCAACAGGCTACCATGGGCGGCGATGAAGCTACTATTAATTCCTTGCGTGACGAGTTTGCCGAGCTACAGGAAGAATACAAGAATTTTGAATTGGATTTTATTAAGAACAATCCAAACGGACTTATCTCTGCGCTATTGATAGAAAAAGCTTTAAATGCCGGAGTACTGCCAAGTGGGGAGGCCAAAGAAATGTACGATGGTCTGTCTGAGGAAATCAAAGAAACCCAACCGGCCAAAAATATCGTAAAAGGTTTGGAAGCGGCCAAAGCAAAGGAAGAGAAAAATAAGAGTACGGCAATAGGCGCCACTGCTCCCAATTTCTCGGGACCTACTCCTGAAGGAAAAGAATTGTCCCTTAAGGATGCCATGGGAAAAGTAACTATTATTGATTTCTGGGCGGCATGGTGCAAGCCCTGCAGGGTAGAAAACCCCAACGTAGTGAAGATTTATAATAAGTACCACTCCAAAGGTTTAAACATCATTGGCGTGTCTTTGGACCGTAAGGCGGAAGATTGGAAAAAAGCAATAGAAGATGATAATCTTGCCTGGAACCATATTTCCAACTTGGACTATTTTAATGATGCCGTGGCCAAATTATACAATATAGAAGCCATTCCCGCCACCTTTATCTTGGATGAAAATGGGGTAATTGTTGCCAAAAACCTTAGAGGTCCTGAATTGGAATCTAAAATTGCCGAGCTTTTACAGTAAAGAGGTTTAAAATACCATATATAAAAAATCCCGTAATGTTCTTACGGGATTTTTTATATCATATTATTGGCTCCTAAATCTTCCCCAGTTTACCAAGAACAAAAAGGAGCAGGATTGGCAAAGCCAATAACAATACCATTAAGGTATCTGTATAAAGCAGGTCTGGCTTAAAAAATATGGTTACCAAATACCCACCTATGGCTCCGCCAAAGTGGGCCGTATGGCCAATATTGCCCAATCTTGTTTTCATACCGTATATGGAATAGAACAAATATATGATTCCCAAAACATAGGCTGGTAGCGGAATAGGGATAAACATGATCCCCAATCGCATTTGCGGCTCCAGTAATATGGCGGCATACAAAATACCGGTTACCGCTCCACTGGCACCCACGGCACTGTAATAGGGTTCCCGCTTGTGAAAATAGAGCGCAAGTAGACTGCCCGCCACCAAACTTATAAAATACAGCATTACAAATTTACTGGGGCCAAACCAGCTGATTACCACATCGGCGAAAAAATATAAGGTAAACATATTAAAAAATAGATGGGACAGGTCTACATGTAAAAATCCGGAAGTCACCATTCTATCTTTTTGCCCTGCTTGGATGGCGCCAACGCCAAATTTATATCGTTCAAAGAATGAAGTGTCGTTAAAACCTTTTAAGGATGCCAAAACATTGGCCGCCATTATCACTATGGTGGCAATATGAATATTATTCATAAAAAAACTATTAATTTTGGGTCCAAATATAGCTATATTTGTAGAGAATTCTTTCTGCATGCAATTTCTCGTTTATATTACTACTTACCCCTTTTTGTGGCTCATTTCCAAACTGCCCTATAGGTTGTTCTATATGTTTTCAGATTTCGTATTTGTAATCGTCTACCATGTGGTGGGTTACCGCAAAAAAGTGGTCTTGAATAATCTTATGCTTGTTTTTCCGAAGAAGGACAAGGATGAATTAAAGCGACTCCGAAAGGATTTCTATCGCCATATGTGCGATATGTTCCTGGAAATGGTAAAAACTCTGGATCTTACCAAAGAAGCGGTCAAAGAACGGTACAAGGTCACCAATATTGAAGTGTTGCGAAATATCACCAAAGATAGAAGCGTCCTGATCGTGTGTTCGCACTATGCCAATTGGGAATGGAACGTAAGTATCAATAACTATGTTGACGCCAAGGGATATGCAGTATATCAAAAAATAGGGAATCGTTACTTTGATGGCCTAATAAGAAAAATAAGGGCCAAATGGAACACCACCTTAATTACCCAGCAAGAAACGGTTAAAACCGTTTATAAAAACGTACAAAACCAGGTTATTGCGGGCTACGGAATGGTTAGCGACCAATCTCCACAAGTAAAAAGAGCGCAATATTGGAGCGAATTTATGGGAGTTAAAGTTCCTATATTCAATGGCCCCGAAAGTATGGCCAGAAAATTGGATCTTGACGTAGTTTTCCTAAAGGTTTCCAAGGTAAAGAGAGGCTACTACCAGGCAGAATTCATACCCATTGCCATTGAGGGAAAACAAACGGAAAAGAATGAGATTACAGATAGGTTTCTCCGACTTACCGAACAACAGATCATGGAAAAACCAGAACATTACCTCTGGACCCATAAACGATGGAAACACCGGAACAAAGTTCCCAAAAAATTCCAATAAGCATTGCTACTGCTTCTAAAAATCTACAGCAAGCATTGATCCTCTTTTCTAGGAAAACATACCAAAACACTGGGTGTTCCACATCAAATATGTCCTAAAAACTAAATATTTTGGTTTTTTCTGCGTTATACAACAAAATTATTTGGTATCTATGGCGGGTTCTTTAAACCGAAGTGAAGGTCTTGTAAACCTTATTATACTTATTTTTCTACTTGTTTGCATACCGGCACACAGTTGTACACACTCCTGTCCCATGGCTATGTCCAAGGTTAATCAAAGCTCCCGTTTATACACCTCCCAAGAAGCGGGAACAACCTTTCTCCCTGGAACTGTAACGGTAACAACACCGCCTGGCCCACATAGTGCATCTACAGACATGAGAGATAAGGTTGCCCCCCCAACAACTAAAAATACGCAGCAGCAATTTTGCGCCATGGAGCACCCTACCTTGGAATCAATACAGGTAAATGAACCCCATATTGTTTGGTACAATACTCCTGTCAACGGCAAGCAATTGCCTATTGAAACCAGCTTACTAAACAATACCACCTATTATGCCGCCCAACTAAAGGATGGCAAAGAAAGTAGTGATCGGCTGGCTATAAGAGTTTCCCTATTATCCCTTTTGGCCCCTACCACTAACAACCCGGTTCAGGTCTTTTTTACCGAAGACGCCCCTACCATTGGAGATCTACAAGTATTGGAATCCAATATTGTTTGGTATGACCAAGCAGTAGCAGGATCACTGCTGGACTTTGATACGCCATTGTCCCACGGCAAGAGCTACTACGCCGCCCTTATTAACAATAGTTGCGAAAGTACAGAAAGACTATGGGTGAGCGTAGAAATCAAGGAAACCTCAGATTTAAAAATTAACAAGACAGTAAGCAAACAACAGCCAATGATTGGCGAAAAAATAATGTTGACCATTAGCGTCGAGAACAATGGCTCCTCCAATTTTAAGGAGGTCATTATAGGCGAGGAACTGGAAAGTGGTTTTAAATACCTTTCCAAAAACCTTACCCATGGCAATTATGATCCCAGAAACAATAAATGGACCATTGACACCTTGGCCCCCATGGAAAAAGCAGTTCTTAGCCTTGAGCTGGAAACCATGGCAAACGGCCAATACGGCAGTACTTCTTTTATAGAGAGTTCCGTTCCAAGGGACATGGATCCCCAGAACAACAGTGCCCAAATTAATCTGGAACCTTCCTGTATAACCATATATAATGAGTTTACCCCAAATGATGATGGGGACAATGACTATTTTAAAATAGAATGTATTGAAAACTTTCCAGACTCCAATCTGCAGATCTTTAACCGCTACGGTGCCTTGGTCTACCAAAAAAAGGCCTACCAAAACAACTGGCGCGGGCTGGCCAATGTTAACGGAGTAGTAGGCAAGGGAGAACCTTTGCCCACAGGAACCTACTTCTATATACTAAACCTGGACAATACAAGCGAAAATACTACAGGCTGGTTATTTTTAAGAAAAGACTAATACGTATTACACTGGAAAAAATATAATGAAAATCCACATTAAGTATCCTTTAGCGGTAATCCTCACGTTTTGTGCCTTCATCCTTAAGGCGCAACAACTGCCACAGTACACCCAATATATGTACAATACCTCCACTATAAACCCTGCTTACCTAAATGAGAATAACAGAATGGATGCTACCCTAACTTATAGGGCGCAATGGATAGGCATAGAAGGGGCTCCCGAAACCAAAACCCTTACCGTTTCCGGTATCATAAATCACAAAATAGGTTTGGGCATCCATATCTTTAAGGATAACATAGGGCCTTCTACCGAATTTAGTTCCTCGGCCATGTTCTCCTACTACCTCAACCTAAACAAAAAAGTAAAGATGTCCCTGGGCATAAATGCCGGGGCCGATTTTTATGAGGTAGATTATTCCAAGGGAAATTATTATGATGCCGATGATGCCTTACTCAGCTATGACAACTACTACAACACACTGCCATTAATTGGGGCAGGGGTATATATATTTAGTGAAAATTGGTATGGAGGTTTCTCCATTCCCAATTTTCTATTGAACAAATCCAATGTGGTAAGTGATAAAAACCTGATCTTAAAGGACAGTCATTTTTATTTTATAGGGGGTTACGTACTAGATGTTGCGGCCGACCTAAAACTAAAACCATCGGTTCTTTTAAAATTTACCGAAAATGCCCCCACCACTATTGATGCCTCTTTAAATGTCCTCTTTCTACAAAAATTTACCTTGGGTGCGTCGCACAGGTTGCAGGACAGTTACAGTGCCATGGCAGGTTTTCAGGCGAGCAGGAATTTTTTTATTGGATATTCCTATGACTATAGTATCTCGGATTTAGGAAATTATAATCAAGGTTCACATGAACTAATACTAAAATATATAATGCCCAGATGGGGACCAAATACCCGATCACCTAGATTCTTTTAAGATAAAGCGGATGAAAACCCTTCTTTCCATATTTACGTTATTCCTGTTTAGCACCGGTCTGTCCCAGCATACCAGGGAAGAAGCCAATGCGCATTTCCAAAACCTCAACTTTATGGAAGCCATTGATAGTTATCAGCAATTATTATCCAAAAAGAAAAAGAAAAAACCTCTATTTGTTGAACGATTGGCCGAAAGTTATTTTAACATAAGCGATTACAGCAATGCCAGGATATGGTATGATACCCTATATACCTTAAAAGATAAAAGAATAGATGAAAATACATTGATAAAATATGTGCAAAGCCTAAAGGCCTGTAAGGAGTATATTACTGCAAACCGCTTACTAAAAAAACACTATCGCCACAATTCCCAAAAGTTGGAAACCCTATTGGCACAAGAAGCATATTTGGATAGCCTAATGGCAGAAATGCCAAGGTTCAGCCTTCGCAATTCCGAAATTAACTCCCCCCTATCAGACTTTGCCCCCATGTACTATAAGGATCGCATTATATTTTCGTCCAACCGGAAAGCCGCCACCGGAAAGGGTAATAATTATTCATGGAACAATCAGCCCTATCTAGCTATTTTAACCGCCAATAAAGACAGTATAACAGGAACACTTAGCAAGGCAAAGCCATTCCACAACAATATTCAATCTGCCTATCACGAAGGAACCCTTAGCTATTCCAAGGATTACAAAACCATTTATTACACCCAGAACTATTTAAAAAATAACGACCTACTGCTAAACCCCAAAGGGTTTTCAAATATGCAGATCATGAAAGGGGAATTGGTCCAGGACTCCATTGTAAATGTTGTTTCCTTAAAATTTAACAACCCTAAATATTCCTTTGGCCACCCTTTTCTAACCGAGGATGGAAAACGGCTGTACTTTGTTTCCAATATGTTTGGCGGATTTGGAGAAACCGATATTTATTATGTTGAAATCCAAGAAAATGGAAAAATAGGATCTCCCATCAACCTAGGACCAACAATTAATACCCCTGGACGGGAAATGTTCCCCTTTGTTACCGGCAACAATCTCTATTTTGCCTCGGACGCCCATTTTGGACTAGGTGGTCTGGATATTTTTAAATCCGAAATAAAAACAAATAATGACTTTGGCATGCCCAAAAATTTAGGCCGCCCCATCAATAGCAATAAGGATGATTTTGCCCTGATCATCAACCAAATTGAAAACCGTGGCTACCTGTCTTCCAACAGGGACAATGGTAAAGGAGACGATGATATCTATTCATTTAAGGGACTATCAAAAACCTTGAACTACAAAGGGGTGGTTAAGGACAACAGTACCAACACCCCAATTCACCAAGTGGTTGTAAAGGCCTATAACGAAGAAAACCAATTGGTAGCAGAAACCACTTCCAACAATGAAGGTTTTTTTGAGATGTCCTTGCCCCCTGATTCCAACTACACACTCGCCTTTTTTAAATTGGAATACAAACAGGAGATCAAGAAGCTAAACCAAGCGGACAAGCCTTTTCTTTTTAAGGAAACCGATACCATCCCCATGACCTCCTTCTCCAATTTCGTAATAGAAGAGGATGGCGTTGAAAAAATTAATGTAAACCCTATATTCTTTAACCTTAACCGCTACAATATTACCTATAAGGCTGCCAAGGAACTGGACAAGATTGTAAGCTTTATGAAGAGCTTCCCTAATGTTAAAATTAAAATAGAAGCCCACACAGATTCCAGGGCTTCGGATACATTTAATCTTGAACTCTCTGGCAACAGGGCCAGGTCTACCTATAATTATCTGGTGCAAATGGGTATAGCCCCAGAAAGAATTACCAGTGTTATTGGCTATGGGGAGTCGCGTTTGCTCAACGAATGCTCCAATGGCGTTCCCTGCAGCAATGCACAACACTTGGCCAATAGGCGTTGCGATTTTATCATTATAAGAAAATAAAACCTGCCCCATCAACAAATTAATGGCATCTATATTAAACAGACCATATATTTGCTGTATACTTACCTTGGTTTGTTCAAAAAGGTCGTTGGTCTTAATATTTGGTACCAACCTATAAAAATCCGTATATTTTACCACTAATTTAATAATGAGCTGTTAAATATGGATATCTTAGGTACTCTATACAATGAAGTCATTGGTTTCTTGGGAATTAGTAAGGCTTTGGAATTATTACAGGCAGGGGACTATAGTATTTTCTCTACCTATGACGGGGTTGTAGCCTTGATCTACCCTATTATTCCCCTATTGCTGATTCTGGAATTTATACTGGGCCTGGTCTATAAAAAACCCGACACCAAGGTGTATAAGGTTAATTTCCTAATATATGTATTTAATAGGTTTATTGGCAGGTTCATAGCCATTGCCATGGTAACACTTATAATAGGGTGGTTGCAGCCCTATGCCCTGTTCCAGACCAAAATGACCTGGTATTGGTTTATTTACGGTTACATTGTCTGGGAATTTGGTCATTTTCTGTATCACTATTGGGGGCATAAAGTGCGACTCTTTTGGTGTTTGCATTCTACCCACCATGCCCCGGAGCAAATGAACCTCTCCGTTACCCATGCCCATTTCTTTCTTGAGGCACCCTATGCCGATGCTATTAGAACCACCGTGTGTATCCTACTTGGGGTAGAACCGGTTATGCTTTTCGCCATAATGTTTATAGATGGCACCTATGGGGCCTTTATACATGTAGGTGAAAATATGATGAAAGATGGTAGAATGGGCTTCTTGAACAGACTCATATTAACGCCTTCCCACCACAGGGTACACCACGCCAAAAATCCGCTTTACATGGATACCAATTTCTGTAACCTGTTAAATATTTGGGACAAGGTTTTTGGTACCTTCCAAAATGAAGAGCGGGATATAAAAATAGAATATGGTATCACTAGGGAAATGGACTCCGGGAATTTTTGGGATGTATATTTTGGGGAATTCGTGGCCCTTTTCAAGGACGTCGCCAGGGCACCGGGTATAAAGAACAAATTACTTTATATTGTAATGCCTCCAGGCTGGAGCCACACAGGGGAACATCAAACGGCCAAATTGGTACGTGGGGAATTCCTAAAACAACATTCGGTCAAGGTAAATAAACCAGTGTCGCCATAACAATACAATGATCACTGGCATAATTTTCACATAGCACCTCATAATCCAATACCTGCCATTTTTGTGGTGTATTAAAGAGTATATGATCAATACATATTGTGGGCCCTGTTGCTGGCCAGGTTCCCTGCCATGCCGTCTTGTGTGGGGTCTTGGTAAATTTTTCTGTCAGGATATTCAAGGTTTCACTATCGGGCTCGGCATTTAAATCGCCCACTAGCAAGGTGGGATATTCGGTATCCCCCAGAGCTTTTACTATAGCCTTTGCCTGCATAATTCTATCGGTCTCCTCCTTTTGGTGGTCCAGATGCGTAGCCACAAACCGTATGGTGTTGCCATTTTTGGTCTTTACCCTAGTGATTAATGCTGCCCGGGGTTCGGATGCTGGCAAATGGGGCAGGGCTATATTTTCACTTGCCACAAAACTGTAGCGTGACAGCACCGCCTCACCATATTCCCCATCATCATAATACATGGCGCGCGCAAAAAGGGAGGCCATTTTTGTGCGTATACCCAATTCTGTTGGCAGATCGTATTTTTTGGCCCTATTGGTCTTAAAGTCTACCTCTTGCAAGGCTACCAAATGGGGTTTATAATGGTTTATAACCCCCGCCAGAGTATCTAAATTAAAATCGTTTTGGGTAGTAGCCCCGTGAAGAATATTAAAACTCATCACCCTAAGGGTATCGGCCTGTGCCTGTGTCTTAAAAATTGTAATTCCAAAAAAAATAATACACAGTATTCGCAATCTGCTCATCTCAAAAATAATTATTAGCTATAAAAAAAGGGTCGTACGTAAACTACTTCGGGGCAAGCCTGTCTTAGCCAACAAAGGCAGGCAAGCGTCGGAGCACCTGCCTTCGGTAGTCAGGTTCAAAACTCGATTATCGAGTAAATAAACTCCGACCCTTGTTACCCTTAATTAAATCCCGGCTACCGCCTTGATCTCCCCTATGATTCTATCCGCAAGGTTGTCCGCTTCGTCCTGACTCTTGGCTTCGGTATAGATCCTAATAATAGGCTCCGTATTGGATTTACGCAAATGCACCCAATTTTCGGGAAAATCTATCTTTACCCCATCAATGGTCGAGATTTCCTCATTTTCGTATTTCTTGGCCATTGCCACCAATATGCCATCTACATCCAGGCCTGGAGTAAGTTCTATTTTCTTTTTGCTCATAAAATAGCTGGGGTAACTGGCCCTAAGCTCACTTACCGTTCCACCTTTCTCTGCCATTAACATTAAAAATAGCGCCGTTCCCACCAAGGAATCCCTGCCATAGTGACTTTCTGGATAAATAATCCCTCCATTGCCCTCTCCTCCAATGATGGCATTATTGGCCTTCATTTTGGTCACTACATTTACTTCTCCCACAGCTGAGGCTTCGTAGTTGCCTCCCTGCTTTTCTGTAATGTCCCTTAAAGCACGGGAAGAGGATAAATTGGAAACGGTACTGCCCTTGGTTTTTCCCAACACATAGTCGGCACAGGCCACCAAGGTATATTCTTCCCCAAACATTTCCCCTTCATTGGTAATAAAGGCAAGTCGGTCTACATCCGGATCTACCACAATTCCAAAGTCGGCCTTTTCCTTTACAACCAGTTCGCAGATATCGGCCAAATGTTCCTTAAGCGGCTCCGGATTATGGGGAAAATGCCCAGTAGGGTCGCAATATAACTCCACTACCTCTACCCCTAATTCCTTTAACAGTTTTGGAATGGCTATGCCTCCTGTAGAATTTACACCGTCTACCACTACCTTAAACTTGGCAGCCCTTATCACATCGGCATCTACCAAGGAAAGATCCAATACTTCATCTATATGAATGTCTATATAGGAGTCATTCCTGGAAATTGTTCCCAAATGATCTACTTTTGAGAAATTAAAGGCCTCTTTTTCGGCAATCGCCAGAATTTTGGCTCCCTGCTCCGCATCCAAGAATTCCCCTTTTTCATTCAATAACTTAAGGGCGTTCCATTGTTTTGGGTTATGGCTTGCCGTAAGGATAATACCCCCGTCGGCCTTTTCCAAAGGAACAGCTATTTCTACCGTTGGGGTCGTGGATAGATTTAAATCTATCACATCTATTCCCAGACCTACCAGTGTGGATACTACCAAATTTTGGATCATTTCCCCTGATAGGCGTGCATCGCGACCAATGACTACCTTTAATTTTTCCTTTTTGGAATATTCTTTTAACCAAACACCATAAGCGGCAGCGAATTTCACTGCATCGATGGGGGTAAGATTATTCCCAGGTTTTCCTCCAATGGTACCTCGTATTCCCGAAATAGATTTTATTAAAGTCATATTTTCTATTAAATTTTGTCAAATATAAAAGTTTAGGTTTAAATCCTACCTTGCTAAGTTGTAAATTCGACTTTAATAAATTTCAAGCGAGGTCCATGAATTTTTTAGCACACATCTACCTATCCTTTGAAGACGACGAGATCACGATCGGAAATTTTATTGCAGACAGTATCCGAGGTAATAAATACAAACACCTGCCCCAAAATATCCAAAAGGGAATCATCCTACACCGGGCCATAGATACGTATACGGACAAGCATCCCGTTGTACGGCAGAGTACCAAACGTCTGCATAAAAACTACAGCCATTACAGTGGGGTAATCGTAGATATTTTCTATGACCATTTCCTTGCCAAGAATTGGGCCGACTACACCACTACCCCACTACCCCATTTTGTGGACAATTTCTACGACCTACTGGAAAACAATTACGACATTCTGCCCCCCGGGGTAAAACGGATGATGCCCTATATGATAGCTGATAACTGGATTTTGAACTACGCAAAAATGGAAGGCATCTCCAGGGTCTTGAACGGCCTCAACAGACGTACCCAAAACAAGTCCAAAATGAATTATGCCATATTGGACCTTGAGGAGTATTACAGCGAGTTTGAAGGGGAGTTCACCACTTTTTTCGAGGAATTAATAGAGTTCTCCAAACAAAAATATTTATCATTACGCTAAAAAGCACACAATTAAAACGAAAATAACTAAATATCAACCAACTAAGATCGTGTAACACACACCTAATTTTAAAGATCCTTGGTTGACAAATGCGCTAGAATTATGGGCAAAAACCTTCAACTAAAAAGAATTAAAAAACTACTACTTCTTCTTATTATTGGCACTGTATTCTTGGCCTGTAGACAGGCTGCCCCTTCTCCTACCGGATTGGTAACGGAAAAGGCCATGGTAGTTTCTGCCCGGGTTGAAGCCTCTAGAATAGGGTCTTCCATAATGGAAAGGGGCGGCAATGCCTTTGATGCCATGGTGGCCACCGAACTGGCCCTTGCCGTAGCCTATCCCTTTGCGGGCAATATAGGAGGTGGTGGATTTATGGTCTATAGGCAAGCCGATGGGAATACCGGTGGACTGGATTACAGGGAAAAGGCTCCCTTGTTGGCACATAAGGATATGTACCTGGATTCCTTGGGAAATGTAATCCCTGGCAAAAGCACCTTGGGCGCCACCGCTGTAGGGGTGCCGGGCACGGTTGCCGGAGTGATGGCCGTACATGAAAAATTTGGGTCCCTTCCCATTCAGGAAATAATGGCCCCTGTAATACAGTTGGCAGAAAAAGGAGTGGTGGTCACCAAGAAGCAGGAAGAGCGATTGGATCATTATAGGGAGCTCTTTATACAGGTGAATAGTGACAGTACATTTTTTGCCAAAATTTTCAAGGAAGGGGATACCATAAAATACCCGGCTTTGGCCAAAACCCTGCAAAAGATATCTGAACAGGGAAAAGACGGATTTTACAAAGGGGAGGTTGCTCAGAAATTGGCCCAGTTTATACAATCCAAAGGCGGATTTGTAAGTGTGGAAGACCTAGCTAGGTATGAAGCCAAATGGCGGTCGCCCATAGTTTTTAATTACAAGGACCTTACTTTAATTTCCATGAGTCCACCCAGTAGCGGTGGCTTCACTATCAATCAGATCTTTAAAATGATAGAACCTTATAAGATGTCTGATTACGAGCATAATTCCACTAAGGCCATTCAGTTGTTTACCGAGGCCGCCCGTAGGGCTTATGCCGATAGGAACTACTTTTTGGGAGATCCCGATTTTGTTGAAATTCCATTGGACCAACTTTTGAACGAAGAATATCTAACGGAAAGAATGCAAAATTTCAGCTTTGATAAGGCTACCCCTTCCGATGCCATATCGCACGGGGAGGTGTTAATTACGGAAAGTGATGAAACCACCCATTATTCTATTGTGGATTCCTTCGGAAATGCCGTTTCGGCCACCACTACCATCAACGGCGGTTATGGATCCAAGCTATATTCCGATGAACTTGGTTTTTTTCTTAATAATGAAATGGACGATTTTAGTGCCAAGCCGGGAGTGCCCAATATGTTTGGACTTATTGGAGCCGAAGCCAATAGCATTGCCGCAGAAAAACGGATGCTGAGCAGTATGACCCCTACCATTGTAGAAAAAGACGGAAAGCTTTGGATGGTAGTAGGCTCCCCAGGAGGCTCCACCATTATAACCGCAGTGGCCCAGACCATTCTTAATTGCTATGAATTTAATATGAGTATGCAAGAAGCCGTCAATGCCCCAAGATTTCATCACCAATGGCTACCGGACGCCATTATTTTTGAACCGGACGGATTTCCTGCAAGTCTAGTAAACGACCTAAAGAAGAAGGGGTATAACATCAACGAAGAAAACACCCCGGTAATTGGAAAGGTAGACGCCATAAAGGTACTTCCCAACGGAAGGTTGGAAGGAGGAGCAGACAAACGCGGGGATGATACCGCCTTTGGTTTTTAATATATAAATAAGCACTATATGCTAAAAAAACTTGGTAAAATACTCTTGGGGCTCTTGCTGCTTGTATTAATAAGCGCCGGTATCCTGTATGCCCTATACCATGAGCCCCTGCCCCAAGGAGTGGCAGGCAAAGAAGCCGATGCCCTGGCCACAAAGATGTTAACCGCACTAAATCATGAGGCCTACAAGGAGGCCCGCTACTTGGAATGGTCCTTTGTAAACGGAAAACACCATTACAAATGGGACAAGGTATCAGATACCGTATTGGTAAGCTGGAAAGATTACCAAGTGTCCCTAGACTTAAAAAACAGTACCAAGAGCACTGCCAAGAAGGGGAATAAACGGGTCACATCGGATAAGGAGAAGCAGCTCATTAAAAAAGCAACCTCCTATTTTAACAACGACTCCTTTTGGTTGGTGGCTCCTTATAAGGTTTTTGACAAGGGCACCATCAGAAGCATAGTGCATTTGGAAAATGGCGAAAAGGGGCTAATGGTCACCTACACCAGCGGTGGGGATACCCCCGGGGATTCCTATGTTTGGTTGTTGCAGCCCAATGGTTTTCCCATCAGTTTCAGGATGTGGGTAAATATAATCCCCATTGGCGGACTGGAAGCCGGCTGGGACACTTGGCAGGTCACTGAGAGCGGTGCATTTTTACCGGTAGAGCACCAATTGGGCCCTGTGACCTTGGAAATGGGATCGGTTAGGGCCTATCGTTGATATACTGGAAGGTTTCAGTGAACAGTGAACAGTTGTAAGTGGTCAGAATCAGTTCACAATAAACAATTAGCAATAAACAATGATCAGGTTTCAGTAATGTACAGTTTCAGTAAACAGGTTTCAGTTTTCAGTGAACAGTAATCAGTGAGCAGTGGTCAGTTACAAGCGTCATTGCGAGTTTATCTACCGATAGGTAGGCAAGTCTACCGTCACTTCGAGCCTGCCTACCGCAGGCAGGTGGTTTTATGTAGCGCAGCGGAATAAAATTGTATCGAGAAGCGAAAGGTAGGCGAAGCGCGGCAATCTGCTTATTTATTGTGAGATTGCTTCTTCGCAAAAGCTCATCGCAATGACGTAGCCCCTTAAACAAATATCAATTAGCAATTAACAATGTGGAGTGAACAGTAATCAGTCACTAGTCATTAGGCATAAGCCATTAGGCAATAGGCAAAAAGCCTCTTAGAAAGCTTAACGGCCTATTTTTATATGCGTAGTAAATCAAGGGATTTTCACAGCTGGAAAGGGAGGCCTGCCTCCCAGTAGGCAGGCGCCCAAAGAGCATATCACTTTAGTGAAAGCGGCCTGGGCTCCGTGGACGTGGAAATCCCGTAGATTTCAAGTATAAAAAAATCAGCCTATCCTTGGCTTCTGCTGGCTCCTCTAAATCAAGGTACACCGTACCTTTATTTTTCGGCCCTGGTTCGTTTTTTTATCAATGAAAAAAATGAACATTCCCAATAGCGAGGTGGAAGCTTCTAATATTTATTGGCAACCGACCTCGGGAAACTTAAACATAAAATCATTGTATCGAGAAGCGGAAGGTAGGCGTAGCACGGCAATCTGTCTCTTGTATGATGAGATTGCTTCTTCGCAAATGCTCATCGCAATGACGTAGCCCCTTAACCCCATAACATCATAACCTCCAACAAAATAAGTGAGACCTCTCGTCGACCTGAAAAAGGTCTCTGTCGAGGTGACATGGAACAATGGGAAGTGGCCAGTGAACAGTAGTCAGAAGGCAAAAACTCAATGAGCTAAGAAAAAAGAGAATAGAAGCTGGAGTGAAGAGTAATCAGTAAACAGTTGTAAGTGAACAGTAATCAGTTGCTCAAACCTTAATAAATGCCGACATTGCGGGCAAGCCTACCGTCACTTCGAGCCTGCCTACCGCAGGCAGGTGGTTTTATGTAGCGCAGCGGAATAAAATTGTATCGAGAAGCGAAAGGTAGGCGTAGCACGGCAATCTGTCTCTTGTATGA
>NZ_RQPJ01000021.1:25951-46199 GCF_003957295.1 Arenibacter aquaticus | reverse complement strand
TCATCGCAATGACGTAGCCCCTTAAACAAATATCAATTAGCAATTAACAATGTGGAGTGAACAGTAATCAGTCACTAGTCATTAGGCAAAAGCTCAATGAGCTAAGAAAAAAGAGAAAAGAAGCTGGAGTGAAGAGTAATCAGTAAACAGTTGTAAGTGAACAGTAATCAGTTGCTCAAACCTTAATAAATGCCGACATTGCGAGCAAGCCTACCGTCACTTCGAGCCTGCCTACCGCAGGCAGGTGATCCGACAAAGGAGGATTGTATCGAGAAGCGGAAGGTAGGCGTAGCACGGCAATCTGTCTCTTGTATGATGAGATTGCTTCTTCGCAAAAGCTCATCGCAATGACGTAGCCCCTTTAACAAATATCAATTAGCAATAAACAATGAACAGTAAACAGTAAGCAGTGAGAAGTAATCAGTAATCAGTGGCCAGTAGTCAGTGAGCAATGGTCAGTCATTAGTCACTAGGCAATAGGCAAAAAGCCTCTTAGAAAGCTTAACGGCCTATTTTTATATGCGTAGTAAATCAAGGGATTTTCACAGCTGGAAAGGGAGGCCTGCCTCCCAGTAGGCAGGCGCCCAAAGAGCATTTCACTTTAGTGAAAGCGGCCTGGGCTCCGTGGCCGTGGAAATCCCGTAGATTTCAAGTATAAAAAAATCAGCCTAGATTTTTTTGGTTCGTTTTTTTATCAATGAAAAAAATGAACATTCCCAATAGCGAGGTGGAAGCTTCTAATATTTATTGGCAACAGACCTCGGGAAACTTAAACATAAAATCATTGTATCGTAAAGCGAAAGGTAGGCGAAGCGCGGCAATCTGCTTATTTATGGTGAGATTGCTTCTTCGCAAAAGCTCATCGCAATGACGTAGCCCCTTAAATAAATATCAATTAGCAATTAACAATGATCAGGTTTCAGTAATGTACAGTTTCAGTAAACAGGTTTCAGTTTTCAGTGAACAGTAATCAGGGAGCAGTGGTCAGTTATTAGTCACTAGGCAATAGCCAAAAGCTTAATGAGCTAAGAAAAAAGAGAAGAGAGAAAAGACAGTTAAAAAGTAAAAAAAGTCCACCCTTTAGGGTCGGGGCAAAGGCTTTTTCAATGAACAATAAACAATCACCAATCTCCACATTAACCCATGGTACATTTTCACATTGCTACATTTCCACATTACTCCATCAACCCATTGGTACATTTTCAAATCGGCTCATTGCCAAATCTTCAAATTAACCTCTTCTGCCCTGTGACCTTACACATTAAGCATTAGACGCTACATTCCCACATTGGTACATTTCCACATTTTCACATTATTACATTTACAAATTGTTACATTTACAAATTGTTACATTTCCACATTAATCCATCAACCCATTGGTACATTCTCAAATCGGCTCATTGCCAAATCTTCAAATTAACCTCTTCTGCCCAGTGACCTTACACATTAAGCATTAGACGCTACATTTCCACATTACTCCATCAACCCCTTGCTACATTTTCAAATCGGCTCATTACCAAATCTTCAAATTAACCTCTTCTGCCCTGTGACCTTACACATTACGCATTAGACATTATTCTTTTCACCTTATCCCCCCAAAAGTCCTACTTAAACTCCGGCCAATATTCCTTCACTTTCTTTCTTAAAAAGGCAACGCTTCGCTCTAACTGATCCATGCCGTCTACCCCGTCCTCTATACTGATCCAGCCGTCAAAACCTACCCTTTTCAATTCCTTAAAAATAGCATCGTAGTCGTTAAGGCCTTTTCCTATCTCCCCATGGCTCAAGCGTTTGGCATACCCCATGGCACCTCCTTCTTCCTTTCTTAAATCTTCAATGGTACCCTCTTTCAAATACCGGTCACTGGCATGCATGGTCACCACCCGATCCGAAACCCTGTACAACAGTTCCAAGGGGTCCTCCCCTGCCAAAAAGGTATTACTGGGGTCGTAATTCACTCCAAAATTGGGATGGTGGATCCTATCCACCAGCTGGCAAAAAATATCCATTTGCTGTGCAAATTCGGGATACTCCCAAAAATCGTCCTTGTAGTGGTTTTCCAAGATCAAGGTAACCCCTAATTCCTCGGCATAGGGCAAACATGCTTTTATACAGTCGGCCGCATAGCCAATCCCTTCCTCTATGCTCAGTTCGGGCCTGCGTTGACCGGACAGCACCCTACAATAGGTGCCTCCCAAATCATGGGTCATTTTTATCCATCCCTTCTGTTTCTCTATTTCCTTTTCCCTAAAAGCTGCATCGGGGTGGGTAAAGTCTGGAGAACAACACATCATGGGGATTTCCTTCCCGTGCTGCTCTACCTGCTTCCTGAAATCAGCCCAGTTGGCCGTGTCCTTCATTTCCAAAAATCCGGCGTACCATTCCAATCCGTCTACCGGTAGTGCAACGGCTAAATCGATCCATTCGGACACTTTCATGGTTCCATCCTTACAAAGTTGGTGCATAAATGCTTTGGGAAATACTGCTAATTGTGGCAAATCTTAATTATTTTATCGTTAGTAATTATTTCTTTTTGTGTGAACCTTCCCAAGTTTTTGGCAGGTTACGCCCTATCATAGGAAACTGTTCCAGATCCATTACCTGTGAACTCACAGGACCGCACTCGTCGGACATCCAATATAGGCAGGCGGTTGCAATCTCTTCCGGAGAAAAGATACGTTGGGCAGGGGCAAATATATCGGGGATTTCCTTATACCAATCGGCCTCCATTCCCTGTTCTTTTTTATTTAATATCTCTTTTTCGGTAAGTACCCAACCCGGATTAATCTGGTTTACACGTACCCCGTATTCCCGGAACATGCTATCACCCAAATTCCTGGTCATGGTCATCAAGGCCCCTTTAGACATACTATAGGCCAAGAGATCCGGTTCCCCGCCCCAGGCATTTATAGATCCTATATTGAGTACACAGCCCTTATTCTTGCTCAATTGGGGCAGAGCCGCCTGAATATTCAACAACGGGGCTATGGCATTTACCGCCATGATGCGCTTGGCAAAATCGGCATCAGTGGTATTGATATTGGAGGAAGCTATATAGGCGGCATTATTGACTAAAATATGTAAGCTGCCAAACTGGGCCACACATTTTTCCACCAATTTCTTGGGGGCTTGGTCCTCTGTAATATCAACGGTCATATGGGCAATATTTTCCTCCCCTAATTCCGCCACCAATGCCAGGCCACGCTCTTCTTCCAAGCCATTTACCACTACCTTGGCCCCTTCGGCAACACATCGTGTTGCTATGGCTTTCCCAATCCCGGTATAGCCACCGGTAATCAGAACAACTTTATCTTTTAATCGCATGGGCATTAATTTGGTTTCAAGACACTTTTCACTACTTTGCCGCTGTGCATTTGGTCAAAGGCCTCATGCCAATCCTGCAATTCCCAAACCCCTCCAATAATGGGTTTTACATCCAATGTACCCGATGCCAGTAGGGAAAGTACTTTTTCCCAAATGGGCCAGTTATGGCTAAAGCTCCCCTGTAGGGTAACATTTTTCTGTACTAGGGGATCCAAGGAAAAATTCAGGGGCTGTGGCCCCCAGCCTACCTTGGTAATATGTCCATTGGGCCTAACCAATTGCAGAGCAATCTTTAGGGTAGCACTGGCCCCGGCGGCATCAATAACACAGTCTACCCCCAGGCCGTCCTGTTTCTGTGCCCAGGCCGTGGCATCGCCTACAATACCTACACATCCGTATTGCTCGGCAATTTTTAATCGTTCCCTATCCGCTTCCAAGCCCACTATGGCCACTTCGGCACCACACAAACGGGCAACGGCCGCACACAGTATCCCTATTGTCCCTGGGCCTACCACTACCACTCGGTCTCCCGGCTGTATTCTGGAGTTAACTACTACGGCATTATAGGCTACGGAACAGGGCTCTGTTAAACAGGCCTGTTCAAAAGGTAAATTTTCGGGGACCCTATGTAAACATCGGGCCGGCACCCTCACATATTTGGTCATGGCCCCATTAACACCATAGCCAAATCCCTTACGGTTAGGGTCCAGATTGTAAAGTCCCTGTCTGGTCATGGGACTATTGGCATCTATTACGGCAGCTGTTTCACTTACTACCCTATCGCCTTCTTTCCATCCTTCCACCCGCTTTCCCAATTCCACTATGTGGCCACCAAACTCATGCCCCAATACTACGGGGTAATTTACCGGCCAACTGTGATCGGAGGTCCATTGGTGCAGGTCGCTCCCACAAACCCCAACATTGGCCACCTGCAGTAACACATCGTCCTCCCCAATGCTTGGTTTGGCTATTTCCCTAATTTCTACACTCCCTTTTTCTTCAGCATAATTAACTACTCCTATCGAATTCATTTGATATAATTTGTTTGTTTTTATTATTCCGCCCCATTGGCTAGATGGCTGGCCAACCTATTGGTCCACCGCCTATCCCATGGATACCTATTCTGCGTCTGGTTTTTATTTTATTTGGCTAGAAGCCTTAAGCTACTAGGGTGCTACCTCACCGTAGCTATGTATTTTATCACATATTAGTCGCAAGGACGCTTCCAGGTCCCCGTCTGCAGTCTTAAAGGAATCGGCATCTATGGTGAGCGGTGCTCCCAGCACAACCATGGGCGCACCGTATTCCGGGCAGCGTACTGCCTGTTCCAGGGAAAGTCCCCCTACTGCCTGCACCGGCACGTTTACGGCATTTACAACTTCCTTGAGCTGGTCCATTGGACTGGGCATGGGAAGCCCTTGAGCTGCAATCCCACGACGTTCATCATACCCTATATGGTGAATAATATAATCGCAACCCAGGTCTGCCAGCCATTTGGCCCCGGACACCATATCCGGACAGCCCAGGTTATCACCCATTACTTTTACCCCGTAATCCTTTCCTGCCTGTACTACCACTTTAACGGTTTCGGCATGTGCCCGCGCCATAACCACTACATGGGTGGCACCGGCTTTGGCCATCATTTCGGCCTCCAGATATCCTCCGTCCATGGTTTTAAGATCGGCCACAATGGGGGTGTCTGGAAAAGCCTCCCTTAGTTTGCGCACTCCGTGCAAGCCTTCGGCTAAAATTAGCGGCGTCCCAGCTTCAAGCCAGTCTACCCCTGCCCGCAATGCCATGGCCGCGGTTTCCAGGGCTTCATCAATATTCGTCAGGTCTAAGGAAATTTGTACAATTGGTTTCATGATCGGTTAAATAGTTTTTGTTGATTTCATTATACACTGTGTCCCGCTGCGGCCAAAATACTTGCCGGATACCAATACATATAAAAAATACAGATTCCGGAAATTTGGACGCGATGGAACATTCCCAAAGATAAAGGATAACAATACATAAATTTGATCAATTATAAATCCTATATTAACCCTAAGAAAGTCGACTTAAGACAGGTTTTTGTAACTTTTGAGATCTACCTGACCACTATAACCCATTCTCTTACAGACACCTACAAGAACACACAACCATATTCCCAAATACCTTAGTCCAACTTTCCATAGACCGAAGCAACAAAATGACCGTTTAAAAATGGTTTTGGTTTTATCATACTTTGCAGGACCACACCTTTGGTGTTGGACTTCAGCAACATAAAGGCTGCCTCCACCATTGGGGCTGCAGTCGTGGCCTGAATGGCCCGTACCTTATGTTTTCCAATCTGCTGTGGCCGAATGGTATTGGACCGCTCATTCCTGCGAAGTACCCCTTGGGCATCCCTGCCCGTTACAGCGGCATATAGCACTATTTGATCATTTTCCAAATGCGGGATCTGCTGTTCCATTTTCTGCTGTAATGCCGCTATGGTCTCCTTCCCCTTTCCCACAGCTTCAATTTGCTGCTGTACCCAAGCGTAGTGCCCCGGGTGCCTAAGGGTCTTATAATCCAATTGGCGTACCTTTCCCTTTAGGGCATCGGGCAGGTCTGCAGCACCCCCGGAAGTGAGGTCCTCCTCATAGGCTATTCCGTCGATAATTATCCTTGCCCGTTCGGACAGGGAAGGCAGGGATACTTTCTTATACTCCCTTAGGGCTTCCGCCTCCTTGAGGTATTCGGTAGCCACGCCAACGGGACTCCAGGTAAAGCCGTAATAGTGTGGGGCCACAGCATGGTCCGTAAGGGCCCCAACCTTAAATTCCAATCGCTCTACCTTATCTACACCATGGTCAGCGCAAAATTCCTGATATAGGTGGTGGGCCAATAGATCTATATAGCCAGGGGCCAAGCCCGACTGCAGTACAAAACCGGTTTCGGCATTTTTTGCCAATTGAATGATTTCATTGGTTTCGGCCACATATTCGGTCAAGTTAACATAGTGCAGGTTATACTCCCTGGCGTAAGTGGCCATTTTTGGAGCCAGCCCCCCGGGAAGGCAGTCGAGCAACACATCCCCTTGGGAAAAGACTTGCTGCATCTCCTTGTTGGGTTCTCCTTCGGATAAGGCAAATGCCCTTACCTCTAAGGCCCTATCTGTCCCCTCTTCTATCCACTTTGCTACCATCTTGGCCTTTTCCAAAGTACGGTTGCCTATATAAATCTGTACAGGGTCCTTGCTCCATTCGGCCAAAATCAATCCAACGGCCCGGGCTATTCCACCGGCCCCTAAAACTACCATATGATGCACCATAGAATTTTAACTGTATTACAGTAAGAAAGTTAACATTTTTTATTGGAATTGTTTTATTAGCCCAAAGCCTATTTGTAATCTACCAACATTTATAATCTTTGGGTGTTTCCATATATAGGGCGTATATAAATCTTTTTAAGTAAATTAGGCCCTCAAATACCCTAGGAAATAAGCTGAATTAAGTTCACAGGGCCTAGTTTTTCTATATCTAAGCAGGCCCACACCCTAGGTACGCCTGTCCATTGCAGGCTTGGGTGCTATAAAATTATATACACCTTATTAGAGTATAAAGATCTAATTCAAGAATAATAATACGCATGAAATATATTGTATGTGAGGAACCGGGAAATTTTCAGCTAAAGGAAAAAGAAGCCCCGATAAGGAAAAAAGGAGAAGCCCTGTTAAAAGTAAACAAGGTAGGAATCTGTGGAACGGATCTACATGCCTATACCGGCAATCAAGCTTTTTTCACATACCCTAGGATCTTGGGCCATGAGCTGGCTACCCAGGTAGTGGAAATAGATGAAAACCCCAAGGGCATCAAAGCAGGAGACAATGTGGTAATTATGCCCTATTTAAGTTGTGGCCACTGCGTGGCCTGTAGAAATGGCAAGACCAATTGCTGTACCCAAATTCAGGTGCTAGGAATACACACAGACGGCGGTATGCAGGAACAAATAACCGTACCTGCAGATATCTTGTTACCGGCCAACAATCTAACAGATAACCAGATGGCCATTGTAGAGCCATTGGCCATAGGTGCCCATGCCATACGCAGGGCAGACGTACAGCCCGGTGAAACGGTAGTTGTGGTTGGCTGCGGCCCCATTGGTATTGGCATTATGAAATTAGCGCAGATCCAAGGTGCCAAGGTAATTGCCCTGGACATGAATCAAGACCGACTTCAATACGCAAAGGAAGTTATTGGTGTGGATTACATCGTTAACGTTAACGATGATCCTGTTAAGCAGATTTCCGATATCACCAAGGGGGATTTGGCTACTGTAGTCTTCGATGCTTCCGGACACAAGGGTGCCTTGGAAAGCGGCCCTTCCTATATGGCCCACGGTGGTAAGTTTGTTCTGGTTGGACTATCCAAAGGGGAGCTTACCTTTACCCATCCGGCCATTCACGCCAAGGAAACTACCCTTCTGTGCAGTAGAAATGCCACTGTGGCCGATTTTGAACATGTAATCAATATTCTTGATCAGTTCCCCACCGATTCGTTCATCACCCATAACGTGCACTATACGGATATGAAGGATAATTTTGACAGCTGGTTGCAACCCAGTACAGGGGTCATAAAGGCCACCGTTCAATTTTAAAAACCAATACTATTTAAATCCCTAGCAGGCCTGACCCCGTGTACAACATTATAACGAGCAACTAAAAAATAGGGTGGGCAGCCTGGTACAGGCCCTAATAACAAATCATTTAGACCAACTAATTATTATGTCGAAGAACTTTTTACAAATACACCCGGACGACAATATCCTAGCAGCCCTGCAGGACATGGACAAGGGGTTTAAGATTGAATTTAAGGGGGATTCCTTTCCATTACAGAACAATATAAAGGCCAAGCACAAATTTGCCCTTTACAACTTTAAAGTGGGAGACCCTATATTGATGTACGGAACTCTTATTGGTAAGGCTACGATGCCCATTGCCAAGGGCGAGACCATCACTATAGAAAATGTAGTGCACGCCTCTTCCGATTACAATGTGGGCGAACGGCAATCGCAATGGCAGGCCCCGGACGTTTCCAAATGGAAGCACAGTACTTTTAACGGATACCACCGTGCAGATGGCAGTGTGGGGACCGCCAACCACTGGCTGGTTATCCCCATGGTTTTCTGTGAGAACAGAAATGTGAATGTCATAAAAGATGCCCTTTTAAATGCCTTGGGGTACGAGACCTCCAAAGAATATACGATAGATGCCGAAGTCCTGGTCTCCAAATATAAAAAGGGCGCCAATGCCGAAGAACTTATGGGCGCTCCTATTATTAAAACGGCCGAAGAAATTAAACAAAACCGGACCTTCCCCAATGTGGATGGTATCAAATTTTTGACCCATGCAGGGGGCTGTGGTTGTGACCGTGGCGATTCGGACACCCTCTGTAACCTTTTGGCAGGATATATTACCAATCCCAATGTAGCCGGGGCTACCATCCTTAGCCTAGGGTGCCAAAATGCCGAGGTAAAAATTCTGGAGGCCGCCATAGCCAAACGCGACCCTAATTTTTCCAAGCCGCTCCATATCCTGGAACAGCAAAAAAGCAAGAGCGAAAGACAATTTATAGAAGAAGCCGTAAAGAAAACCTTTTTAGGGCTTATTGAGGCCAATAAGGTAAAACGCCAACCAGCCCCATTAAGCAAATTGACATTGGGATTGGAATGCGGAGGGTCCGATGGCTTTTCGGGCATATCGGCCAATCCGGCCCTGGGCTATGCCTCCGATCTTATAGTGGCTCTGGGCGGGGCTACCGTACTTTCGGAATTTCCGGAATTGAACGGCGTGGAACAAGAACTCATCAACCGCTGTGAGTCTCCTGAGGATGCGGAAAAATTCGCCAATATCATGAGGGCCTATTCCGCCAAAGCCGTCTCCGTAGGTTCTGGTTTTGAAAACAATCCCTCACCGGGAAATATCAAGGACGGACTCATCACCGATGCCATGAAATCGGCCGGAGCCGCCAAGAAAGGTGGGACCTCCCTGGTGCAGGATGTGTTGGACTATACCGAAAAAGTTAACAAACCAGGCTTAAACCTGCTCTGTACCCCTGGGAACGACGTGGAAAGCACAACCGGACTGGCAGGTTCGGGATGTAATGTTATAGCCTTTACCACCGGACTGGGCACCCCTACCGGAAACCCAGTGGCCCCCGTTATTAAATTATCTAGCAACAACGCCCTGAGCGAACGTATGAAGGATATCATCGATTTTAATACCGGAACCATTATCACCGGAGAGGACACCATACAAACCAAAGGGGAAGAACTGTTGGATTATATCATAGACGTAGCCAGCGGTACTATTGTCCCCGCGGCCGTACGCCTGGAGCAAAACGACTTCATCCCCTGGAAAAGAGGCATCTCGCTTTGACAATAATCAATGAGGAGTGAACAGTAATCAGTTAGCAGTAATCAGTGGGCAGTGAACAGTAGTCAGTAGTCACTGGTCACTAGCCAGAAGCCAAAAGAGTATAGAAAAAAGAGAAGAGAGAAAAGAGAAGAGAGAAAAGATAGTTAAAGTAATAGAAAAAGTCCACCCTTTAGGGTCGGGGCACGACTTTTTCAATTAACAATAAACAATTAACAGTTAGCAATGTGGAGTAAACAGTAATCAGTAATCAGTAATCAGTGGGCAGTGAACAGTAGTCAGTGAGCAGTGAGCAGTAATGGGTAAACAGTAAACAGTGGTAAGTTAGCAATGTTGTCCGGTCGAGCCTGCCTACCGCAGGCAGGCGGAGTCGAGACCTTAATGGTAAGTAATGCAGACTATTATCAGTTTTCAGTAAACAGTGATCAGGTATTAGGCAATAGGCAAAAGCTGGTCGTAGGTTTACTATAGAGCCCCGTCACTTCGAGTGATTTTGCACAACGAAGTGGAGCAAAATTGTATCGAGAAGCGGAAGGTAGGCGTAGCGCGGCAATCTGCTTCTTACAATGAATAATGTTGAGTAAACAGAAAACAGTAAACAGTGAGCAGTCATTAGGCAAAAACCATTAGCAATTGCCAAATTAATCCATTAACCCATTAGTACATTTTCAAATCGACTCATCACCAAATTTTCAAATTAATACAACCTTATAACCAAAAAAAACAATGAACAACCTAAACAGAAATACCACAGCAACCACAACCCCTACCCTACCCACAAAAATGATCCAATTTGGTGGCGGTAACTTCCTAAGGGCCTTTGTAGACTGGATGGTGCAGGTGCTGAACGAAGAAACCGACTTTAACACCGGAATAACCGTCATAAAACCCACCGAAAGGGGCGATTATCAGGAACTAAAAAATCAGGACGGACTCTTCACAGTGGTGCTGGATGGCATCAAAAACGGGGAGACGATTGCCGAAAAAAGACTGGTAAGCTGTGTTACCAATATCGTGAACGCCTATACCGAATGGGAGCAATATTTGGAACTGGCCAAAAATCCGGAGCTGCGCTTCGTGGTATCCAACACCACCGAGGCCGGTATCAAATTCAATCCCGAGGACCGCTATAGCGATGCCCCGCCCAAGGAATTTCCGGCCAAACTCACCATTCTACTGCACCAGCGGTTTCAGCACTTTGAGGCAGACCCCGCCAAAGGCTGCATCCTATTGCCCTGTGAACTGATTGTAAACAACGGGGAAGCCCTTGAAAAAACCATATTGCAGTATGCCGAGCATTGGAAGTTGGGTGCAGAATTTACCCAATGGATAAAAACCGCCAATCATTTCTGCAGCACCCTGGTAGACCGCATCGTCTCCGGATATCCCAAAGACCGTGCCCCCCAGCTGGAAGCCGAACTAAACTACAAAGACCCCCTTATGGTGGCAGGGGAATACTACCATAGCTGGGTAATACAGGCCAACGAGGCCGTACAAAAGGAACTGCCATTTAACAGGACCAACCTAAACGTACAATTTGTAGACGACCTGTTACCCTACCGGGAAATGAAGGTACGCGTCCTTAACGGTGCCCATACCGCCATGGTACCCGTAGCGTATTTGGCAGGGATCCGACTGGTAGATGAGGCCATGGCCAACGACAATATCAGTAATTTTATAAACCAACTGTTACTAGAGGAAACAGCAAAAACCCTGGACTTCCCACAGCAAGTAAAAGAACAGTTTGTGGCCGATGTGCTGGATCGCTTTAGAAACCCGCTCTTAAAGCACCAACTGATCAGTATAGCGCTAAATAGCACCTCAAAATTTGTAGCGCGACTACTGCCTACCCTGAAAGACTATGTAGCCTTGGAAGGAAAACCTCCCAAAAGGATCGTATTGGGACTGGCTGCCCTCATCCTTTTTTACAAGGGGAAATACAACGGGGAACCCATTGACCTAAAAGATGATGCGGAGGTCTTGGCCTTCTTCAAGGAAGCTTGGCAACAGCAAGAAGAAGGTAAACGCAGCTTGGAAGAAACCGTAGAACATATTCTGGCCAAGGACAGCATTTGGGGAGAAAACCTAAATGCCATTCCTGGACTAAGCTCCGCCGTTTTTTCTTATATTGCCTCCATAAACCAGAATGGCATGCAAGCCACCTTAGATAGCATATAATACACAACTAAATAACAATCATTTAATTAAAAACAACACTTTCCCTATGACCATAGATTCGCACCAACATTTTTGGAAGTACAACCCCATAAAACATTCTTGGATAGACGAAAATATGACAGTTATCCGCAGGGACTTTCTCCCTGCAGAACTTAAAACGGTCTTTGAGGCCAATGGCGTGGATGGCTGCGTTGCCGTACAGGCAGACCAAACCTTGGCCGAAACCGATTTCCTGTTGGAATTAGCACATGGGAACGACTTCATAAAAGGGGTCGTTGGCTGGGCAGACCTAAGAAGCCCCGACATAGAAGCTACTTTGGAACAATACGCCAGTTATAAAAAATTAAAGGGATACCGACACGTAGTACAGGAAGAAGCCGACCATAACTTTTTGTTGCGTCCGGACTTCCTTAGGGGAATCTCCAAATTGGAGCAATACGGTGCCGTCTATGACATCCTGATTTTTCCACATCAGTTGGGAGCTACGTTGGAATTCGTAAAAAAATTCCCCCATCAGAAATTCGTCATAGACCATATTGCCAAGCCCTATATTAAAGATGGCTTCTATGATGGCTGGGCGGCCCTAATGACCGAAGTGGCCAAGCAGGAAAACGTTTACTGCAAGATCTCGGGCATGATCACTGAGGCCGACTATAACAACTGGACCCCGGATGAGTTCCAGCCCTATATGGAACTGGTTCTCAAAGCCTTTGGTGCAGACCGCTGTATGTACGGTTCGGACTGGCCAGTATGCCTTGTTGCCGGCACCTACACTCAGGTCAAGGACCTCACCACCAATTTCATCTCCCAACTCAGCCCCTCCGAACAAACCGCCATCATGGGCCAAAATGCGGTGGAGTTCTATGGTTTGTAACAGTGGACGGTAGGCAGTAAACAATAAACAATAATCAATTAGCAATTAGCAATTAACATTGTGGAGTGAACAGTAGTCGGTAATCAGTGGCCAGTAGTCAGTGAACAGTAATCAGTTGCTCTAACCATAATAATTGACGTCATTGCGAGCAAGCCTGCCGTCACTTCGAGCCTGCCTACCGCAGGCAGGTGATCCGACAAAGGAGGATTGTATCGAGAAGCAGACGGGGGAAACACAAAACTAGTTCTCGATACAACCTGCTTTCAGCAGGCCACTCGAACTGACGCTTTCACAACCTACATACCTATCTGACTCCGTCACTTCGAGTGATTTTGTGTAGCGTAGCGAAATAAAATTGTATCGAGAAGCAGACGGAGGAACACCAAACTAGTTCTCGATACAACCTGCTTTCAGCAGGCCACTCGAACTGACGCTTTCTGATAACCCCACCAACAAAATAAGTGAGACCTCTCATCGACCTGAAAAAGGTCTCTGTCGAGGTGACATGGAGCAAGGAAGAGTGAACAGTAGTCGGTAATCAGTAAACAGTAATCAGTGGGCAGTAGTCAGTGAACAGTAATCAGTTGCTCTAACCATAATAATTGACGTCATTGCGAGCAAGCCTACCGCTAGGTAGGTGCAGCGCGGCAATCTGCTTGTTGCTGTTTCTCAGTAGCTGTCAATCTTTACCGTCACTTCGAGTGGTTTTATGCAGCGCAGCGAAATAAAATTGTATCGAGAAGCGAAAGGGGTTGCCTCGAGTAGCCATCAGCCTATTTCAAGGCAGAGATTGCTTCGTCCCAATATTAATCAGGAAAGAAGCCATGCCAACGCTTCAGCTGGCTCCTCTAAATCAAGGTACACTGCACCTTGATTTTTCGGCCCTGGTCGTTTTTTTATCAATGAAAAAAATGAACAATTACCAATAGCAAGCTAGAACCTTCAAATCTTTGTTTACTAGTATCTTTGTGAAATCTAAACATCAAATACTAGTTTCGAGAAGTAGACGGGGGAACACCAAACCTGTTCTCGATACAACGTACCTATCGGCACGCCACTCGAACTGACGCTTTCACAACCTACATACCTATCTGACTCCGTCACTTCGAGTGATTTTGCACAACGAAGTGGAGCAAAATTGTATCGAGAAGTAGACGGGGGAACACAAAACCTGTTCTCGATACAACGTACCTATCGGCACGCCACTCGAACTGACGCCTTCCCATAACCGTTGAACCATATAACAAAAAAAGTGAGACCTCTCGTCGACCTGAAAAAGGTCTCTGTCGAGGTGACATGGAGCAAGGAAGAGTGAACAGTAGTCGGTAATCAGTAAACAGTAATCAGTGGACAGTGGTCAGTATTCAATAGTCACTGGTCATTAGCCAGAAGCCAAAAGCTTAATGAGCTAAGAAAAAAGAGCTAAGAGAAAAGACAGTTAAAAAGTAAAAAAAGTCCACCCTTTAGGGTCGGGGCACGACTTTTTCAATAAACAATAAACAATTAGCAATTAGCAATGTCGAGTAAACAGTAATCAGTGAGCAGTAAACAGTAGTCAGGGTCAATAACTAGCGTCATTGCGAGTTTATCTACCGATAGGTAGGCAAGCCTACCGTCACTTCGAGCCTGCCTACCGCAGGCAGGTGGTTTTATGTAGCGTAGCGGAATAAAATTGTATCGAGAAGCGGAAGGTAGGCCTGCCCTGCCGTCAGGCGGGCGAAGCGCGGCAATCTGCTTCTTACAATGAACAATAAACAATCTCCACATAAACCCATTGCTACATTGCTACATTTTCAAATCGGCTCATTGCCAAATCTTCAAATTAAGTTTTCAGCCTAATGCCCTGTCCCCTAGCTGCTTTAAACTTCCAACACTACGGGTAGTTCCTCCCCATATAGGGAACTACACCCCACAAGCTTAAATTCCTTTTTAAAAAAAACACCCCTCAAACACCTCATAACAAGCAACTTACCAAAATAACAGCCTTGGTCCTCACCCTCGGCGCAATTCTTGCCCCCCATCAACATCTGAAGGGCCCCACCACTACCCTTCTCAAAACCTTTGCGGTTTTCCGCAAGGATAAACAAGAGGTATGGTCTAGGTTTGCCTACAGAAAAAAATCATAGGGACTCCCCTTAAGGGACCGGTCCTAAAAACAAAAAATAACAAATGGGCTGGCTTGTTGAAAAGTGTTCGGGGGAACTCACCAATTAGACAAGCCTAGCCTTTTTACCATACAACAACCACCAATAAAACAAGAGCAATACACAATATGAACACCCCTCACAGTCCACCAGCATCACAATTGCATAGACAACAACCAAAGCAAAAAAGAATATTGTTAACTAACATTTTGTTAACGCAAACTCCTTGCTGAAATGAACAGCTTCAACTTTCTTTGAACCCTGAAGAACCTATACCTTAAATCGATAAAAGATGTATTTAATCGATAGTAAATGTTAAACAAATGTTAATCAAAACTCGAAAAAATAATTATTGCTAATTTTGCTTTCCTAAAATCGTTCTGTAATCAGTGTCGGTTTTGGACCCAAATTTTGCTTTTGTTACTTTGGGTTCCCCCCGCATGATACTTTAGCTACCCCCGCAAAAAGTATGACAAAATTGGCATGAGTTAGTGATTAATGAGTTAAACTCTTATGTGCTAAATACAAACCATGGCATACCTGTACGATCTATTTACCAACCGATACTTCCTGGCGCTTACAGCCATATTTCTGCCATTGCTGCTATCCCTGCGCCTATATCCGGTAATCATCTTACTGGTGCGCTCCAAAAATCTGATGGACGAACCCGTAGACCGAAGTACCCACACCAGCAAAACCCCAACCCTAGGCGGCGTCGCCATCTTTATAGCCTATTCCATATCCCTCATTTTATTGACCTTAATGATACAAACGCAACAAGGGGAAATGGCACGGTTATTGGCCATTTTAGGGGCTACCAATATACTTATGTTCTTGGGGATCAAGGACGACCTTATAGGGCTATCGCCCAAGAAAAAATTCAGTATACAGTTCTTTGCGGCAGCCATAATAGTTTTTGCCACAGACCTTCGGATAGTAAGCTTTTTTGGCCTGTTTGGACTCTATGAGCTTCCCTATATCATCTCTGTCCTCTTCACCATTTTTGTATTTATATTGGTCATCAATGCCTTTAACCTTATAGATGGTATAGACGGACTGGCAGGTAGCGTGGGCATCATTAGCAGTCTGGCCTTTGCCTATTTTAGCTTCCTCAACGGTCGCACTACTATGTTGTTGGTTTCCTTGGTACTTGTAGGTTCCCTTATAGGATTTTTAATTTTTAATATCTCCAAGAACCGTAAAATATTTATGGGCGATTCGGGTTCCATGTTCGTTGGTTTCCTGTTGGCCTATCAGGCCATCTCTTTAATGGATTTCCATTCCTTTGGCACCACGGCCACGGTTCAGTTAGAAGCCCCTATCATGGCCATGGCCATCCTTTCCTACCCCTTATTGGACACCCTACGGGTCTTTATCATTCGTATATCCCAAAAACGTAGCCCCTTTAGTGCAGACCGCAACCATATACACCACAAATTATTAGATCTTGGACTAAGTCACAAAAAAGCATCTCTGACCATTGTTGGGATTAATATTACCATCATAGCCCTGGCCTATGGCGTACAAGACCTTAACATCAACCTGCAATTGTTTATCCTACTGCTCTGTACCCCTCTTTTCTATATAGGGCCATGGCAGCTTCGCAACAGGGGCCGTAATAGCAAACAAACAATGAGCAGAAAAAGAAAATTGGCTACCTTTAGAGCCTTTCTCAACAGCTTTTTAGGATAAAAAATAAATAGTTAGGGATAGGTCTAGTGCTTAAGTAAGGTATATGAAAAGGAATTATTGCACCCAACAAACAGCCCTGATGGGCCAAATTACCTATCTAGGACCATCCCCTAGAAAAAAAACCAAGTTTACTACTGACCCCCTAAATAAAAGCAAGGTAGCCTTGTATAAGGCCAGTGACAATTACTGTACCCCAATATGTACCTCTCCAGACAAACCATTTTCGGCCTTGGGGATGATAAAAACCCAATACCCAAAATATAAATTGCTATCCATAGGCTATGCAGGATAAGAAGACCCCATACCACTGGTATGTAATCTATACCAAACCACAGTGCGAACAAAAAGCCCATGACAAACTAAGCCAGATAGGCGTGGAGGCCTATTGCCCGGTATATACCGAGATGCGGCAATGGAGCGATCGCAAAAAAAAGCTGCGAACCCCTTATTTTAAATCCTATGTGTTTGTAAAACTACGGGAGCAAGACCGCAAACTGGTATTTGCCGTGCCCTATGTAGTGCGCTACTTGCATTGGTTGGGACGCCCTGCCATTATTCGCGATAAGGAGATGGAGGAGTTGCGCAACTTTTTGGAGGACAATGAACTGCATGACCATCAAATTACCCATCTACAGCCGGGCGACAAGGTATCTTTTAAAAAAGGGGCCCTTAAAGACCAACCGGCGGTAATTGCCAAAGTAGGGAAAAAGAAACTGCAATTGGTGCTGCCTGCCCTAGGGTATAAGGTAGTTGCCAAAATTTCCGATGTAACAGACAAAAATAGTGCGAGTCACTAATGCAGTTCATAAAAGTAGTCTAACAAGCAGTAAAATAAAAAACACAATTGGATATAAGAATATAAAAGACCAAGAATTACAAGCAAACGTCTAAAAGCACAGACAATAAAAGACAGCTCATTATATGTAGGAAGAACTATACAAAAAATAACAATTTATCTATTTTAAATGTTTTTTAAAACCCTTTCTTTTCCTACTTTTGCCCCCTTCTAACAGAGAAGGCTTTAGATAATTGATAAGCAGCAGATTAGCAACTGCTTCCGCCTTGCCACCGCAGCCCGTTTTTATGGGACAGACGGCGGCGGAGCCGTGAAAACCCAACACCTTAACAGAGAACAAAACAACTGATTTACAGGTAGATACAACAAAACAACATTAATAATAAAATTAGCCCCCAGCTGTTGTAATTTGTCGTATACCAAAAAACAATTTTGACGAATACTACGGCATGATAGCCCCCTAATAAAAACACAGATCATGCATTATTTAGAATTTATTTTCAACAGCCAATACCTATTGGTCTTGGCAGCCGTATTGCTGCCCCTATTGTTGTCCCTAAGGTTTTACCCCACCATCATTTTGGTGGTACGTTCCAAAAACCTTATGGACGAGCCCGGAGACCGCAGTGCCCATACACACAAAACCCCAACGCTGGGCGGAGTGGTGGCCTTTATAGCCTTTGCCCTCTCTCTCGTCCTACTGGCCTTACCCTGTAAATTGGGTATTGAACAGCTATTGCAACTGCTCACCATCTTGGCGGCTACCCTTATCTTGATGTCCATTGGGGTAAAGGACGATCTTATAGGCCTCTCCCCCCTTAAAAAATTTGGCATGCAGGCCTTCGCCGCTGCCCTTTGCGTACTGTTTATAGACCTAAGGATCTTAAGCTTTCAAGGCCTTTTTGGCCTATATGAACTGCCCTATATAGCTTCTATATTACTCACGGTATTTGTCTTTATGCTGGTCATCAATGCCTTTAACCTTATAGACGGTATAGACGGCTTGGCCGGTACCATAGGTATCGTTTGCAGCCTGGCCTTTGGGGGTTTCTTTTTCCTAAATCAGCGGCAGGCCATGATCTTGGTCTCCTTTACCTTGGTGGGGGCCCTGATTGGTTTTCTATGTTTTAATACCTCTGCCAAGCGCAAAATTTTTATGGGAGATAGCGGCTCTATGTTTATTGGCTTTTTATTGGCCTACCAGGCCGTATCCTTTTTGGCTTATAACACCACCGCTCTTTCCCCTGCGGTCTGGGTAAAAGCCCCTATAATGGCCATGGCCATCCTCTCCTATCCCTTGCTGGATACCCTACGGGTTTTTATTATCCGTATCTATCACAAACGGAGTCCGTTTAGCGCTGACCGCAACCATATACACCACCGGCTATTAAACCTTGGATTTCCGCATATAAAGGCCTCTCTCATCATTGGCTGCCTCAACATATTGGCCATTGTTCTAGCCCTCTTGATACAGGAGCTGGACATCAATACACAACTACCCATATTGGTCTTGGCCATCCCGCTACTCTACGCCTCTCCTTGGTTACTGGTACGCAAAGAAGGTAGGATACATTTGGTGTTGCCTTGGGGAAGTAAGAGGTAGAAAAACAATATTAATTTCCATACCTAGGTTCTAAAGGGTGGAAATTGATGAAGTAAAAAAAGAACAATATTTCACATTGCATTGTTTTCCATAAAAACGTATAAGCTTCAATGTCCAATAATGGTCCATACCACGATCAAAGCTTGTTTAAAGGTGCTCCTCCAAGTAGCTTTGAGAAAGCCAAATGGTTAAGGGAAAATATGACTGAGGCTGAAAAAAAGCTTTGGGCACATTTGAAGAACAACCAATGTAAGGACTTAAAATTTAGAAGGCAACACCCCATACACCTATTTATAGTAGATTTCTACTGCCATAAAATAGGCTTGGTAATTGAAATAGATGGGGAATATCATAAAAGAGAGGAACAGAAAGTACTGGACATTGATAGAACTGAACTTTTAAAATTTCAAGATTTACATATAATCAGGTTTACCAATAAAGAAGTAATAAACAATCTTGATAATGTAATGACTGTAATTAAAACCAAAATTGATTCCTTACTTAAAGACTAATTCAATTTCTTTGCCCCGACCCTAAAGGGTGGAAATTGAAACTAAATATGAAAATAGAAGTCCGTTTAAACTTGTACAACTTGAAGAAACAGTAAAGTTTAAGGAAGGAATAAAAAAAGTCCCCTTTAGGCCTGTGCCGCTCTTTTGGCGGTAGGATTTAGGGGTAGAACAAAATAAAAGCCCCCCCCTTTAGGCCTGTGCCGCTCTGTAGCGGTAGGATATAGGGGTGGAACAAAATAAAAAACAATCTCAATTTCCTAACCCCGACCCTAAAGGGTGGAAATTGAAACTAAATATGAAAATAGAAGTCCGTTTAAGCTTGTACAACTTGAAGAAACAGTAAAGTTTAAGGAGGGAATAAAAAAAGTCCCCTTTAGGCCTGTGTCGCTCTTTTGGCGGTAGGATTTAGGGGTAGAACAAAATAAAAGCCCCCCTTTAGGCCTGTGCCGCTCTTCTGGCGGTAGGATTTAGGGGTGGAACAAAATAAAAAACAATCTCAATTTCCTAACCCCGACCCTAAAGGGTGGAAATTGAAACTAAATATGAAAATAGAAGTCCGTTTAAACTTGTACAACTTGAAGAAACAGTAAAGTTTAAGGAAGGAATAAAAAAAGTCCCCTTTAGGCCTGTGCCGCTCTTTTGGCGGTAGGATTTAGGGGTAGAACAAAATAAAAGCCCCCCCCTTTAGGCCAGTGCCGCTCTTTTGGCGGTAGGATTTAGGGGTA
>NZ_RQPJ01000021.1:987-25873 GCF_003957295.1 Arenibacter aquaticus | reverse complement strand
AATAGAAGTCCGTTTAAGCTTGTACAACTTGAAGAAACAGTAAAGTTTAAGGAAGGAATAAAAAAAGTCCCCTTTAGGCCTGTGCCGCCCTTTTGGCGGTAGGATTTAGGGGTAGAACAAAATAAAAGCCCCCCTTTAGGCCTGAGCCGCTCTTTTGGCGGTAGGATATAGGGGTGGAACAAAATAAAAAACAATCTCAATTTCCTAACCCCGACCCTAAAGGGTGGAAATTGAAACTAAATATGAAAATAGAAGTCCGTTTAAACTTGTACAACTTGAAGAAACAGTAAAGTTTAAGGAAGGAATAAAAAAAGTCCCCTTTAGGCCTGTGCCGCTCTTTTGGCGGTAGGATTTAGGGGTAGAACAAAAAAGTAAAAAAATATGTTGTTGATTTTAAAGAAACAACAAAAAGTACATAGCAAAATATATAATAGTTAAAAATAGGTCAATTGGAAAAGAAAGTAGCATTTATTACAGGAGTCACCGGACAGGATGGCGCGTACTTAAGTGAATTCCTTTTAAAGAAGGGGTATGAAGTACATGGTCTAAAACGGCGTTCTTCCCTATTCAATACAGATCGGGTAGATCATTTATACCAAGATCCCCATATTGAAGATCGTAATTTTATTTTGCACTATGGGGATATGACCGATAGTACCAATCTTATCCGATTAATACAAGAGATTCAGCCCGACGAAATCTATAATCTGGCCGCAATGAGTCACGTGCATGTGTCTTTTGAAATGCCAGAATACACAGGAAATGCGGATGGGTTAGGTACCCTAAGAATTTTAGATGCGGTACGTTTATTAGGGTTGGAAAAGAAAACTCGTATCTACCAGGCTTCTACCTCGGAATTATATGGGAAGGTGCAGGAAGTACCGCAATCCGAAACTACCCCTTTCTATCCCCGCAGTCCCTATGCCGTAGCCAAAATGTATGCATATTGGATTACCGTAAACTATAGGGAAGCCTATGGCATGTATGCCTGCAACGGTATTTTATTCAATCATGAATCGCCCATACGTGGGGAAACCTTTGTTACCCGTAAGATTACCAGGGCAACCGCCCGTATTGCTTTGGGATTACAGGATAAATTTTATTTGGGAAATTTGGATGCGCAACGAGACTGGGGACACGCCAAGGACTATGTACGTATGATGTGGATGATCCTACAAGCAGAAGAAGCAGAGGATTGGGTAATTGCTACCGGAAAAACCACTCCGGTTAGGGAGTTTGTTAGAATGTCCTTCGCCGAAGTAGGTATCGAATTGGAGTTTAGAGGCGAAGGGGTAGACGAAAAAGCTTTTGTAAAAGCCTGTAACAACCCAGGATACCAATTGCCCATAGGTAAAGAAGTTTTGGCCGTAGACCCCAAATACTTTAGACCTACCGAGGTAGATCTTTTAATAGGAGATCCTACCAAAGCCAGGACCAAACTAGGATGGGAGTGCAAATATGAACTTAAGGACTTGGTAAAGGATATGATGCAAAGCGATGTTAAGCTGATGCAAAAAGACCAATTCCTAAAAGATGGTGGTTATCAGATCATGAATTATTACGAGTAATAAAAACGCGGATTACACGGATAAAAAAAAGGGATTACACGGATTAGATGTCACCACTACTACACGAGGAAGAAACTTATAAAATTATTGGGGCGTGTATAAATGTACATAAAGCTCTTGGTAATGGGTTTCTTGAGTCGGTTTATGAGGAGGCCTTAGAGATAAAGCTCATAGAAGCGAAGATCCCATATAAAAAACAACATCGGTTACGAATCTCTTATAATGGAGAATTATTGGATAAATATTTCATTGCCGATTTTCTATGTTTTGATAAAATAATCATAGAGATAAAAGCTGCTGAGTTTATTCATAAAAAAATGGAAGCTCAGGTAATAAATTACCTTAAAGCAACCAAATCAGAAGTTGGTTTATTGATAAATTTTGGAGAGACCAGCTTAAAGTGGAAACGCTTTATTAATACTCCTTCGGTGTAATCCGTGTGAAATCCGTGAAATCAATAATTCAACCTAGAAGTATAATATATTATTTAAGTTACCCATTAGCACAAAAGCTATGAATAAGAACACAAAAATATACATCGCCGGACACCGAGGTATGGTAGGCTCTGCAGTATGGAGAGCCCTGACGGCTGCTGGCTACACCAATTTAATTGGAAAAAGCAGCAAGGAACTGGACTTACGCAACCAACAAGCAGTGAATGCTTTTTTTGAGACCGAAAAACCAGAAGCTGTAATAGACGCTGCGGCACGTGTGGGCGGTATTTTGGCCAATAACGATTTTCCATATCAATTTTTAATGGAAAATCTGCAGATACAGAACAACCTGATAGATGCGGCACATAAAAATGAGGTAAACAAATTTATCTTTTTGGGAAGTTCTTGCATCTACCCAAAATTGGCGCCACAACCATTAAAGGAAGAGTATTTGCTTACGGATAGCCTAGAGCCCACCAACCAATGGTACGCCATTGCCAAGATTGCCGGGGTAAAAGCCTGTGAAGCCATACGTAGGCAGTTTGGAAAAGATTATGTTAGTCTAATGCCTACCAATTTATATGGGCCCTTTGATAATTTTGATCTAAAAACTTCTCATGTTTTACCTGCCATGATTAGGAAATTCCATGAGGCAAAACAAAAGGGTAATGAGCCGGTCGAATTATGGGGCAGCGGTACGCCAATGAGAGAGTTTTTGCATGTAGATGATCTGGCCCAGGCCATTTTATTTGCAATAGAAAATGTGTTGCCAGAGCATTTGTACAATGTAGGAACAGGCGTGGACCTTACTATAAAAGCTCTAGCAGAACAGATACAGGAAACTGTTGGCCATAAAGGAGAAATTGTGTGGGACAGCACAAAACCAGACGGTACTCCTAGAAAATTGATGAATGTCGACAAAATGAAAGAAGCTGGCTGGGAAGCTTCAACTCAACTGGAATTAGGCATTAAGACAACTTACGAATGGTTTGTAGATAATATTGCCGAATATAAACAGGTGAAATTATAATATGAAACATATAACTAAAATAGGAGTAATCGGTCTTGGATCCGTAGGTCTTCCTTTAGCGCGTTTATTCACAAATAAATACCCGGTAGTGAGTTTCGATATTAACCAGAATAGAATTAACGAGCTTGTTTATGGCCACGATTCTACTTTAGAAGTAGAAGATGACATTTTACTGGCGGTACTATTAAAATCTAATCTGGTTACAAAGCAAAACTCTAATTCTTCAGAGGATGAGGTCCAGTTAGTACAGACCGTAAAAACAGGTTTGAATTGTACTTAAGATCTGGATGCGATTGCTGATTGAAATTACTATGTCATCACGGTTTCTACTCCGGTAGATAAAAAAAACAGACCGGTTCTGATTACTTTATATAAGAGTAGTGAGACAGTAGTTAAAGTTTTGAAAAGGGGAGATACGGTGATCTATGAATCTGCTGTTTATCCTGGTGTAACCAAAGATGAGTGTATGCCAGTATTGGAACGTGTAAGCGGTTTAAAATTTAACGAAGATTTCTTTGTTCGATATTCCCCGAAACGTATCAATCCGGGAGATAAAGAACATACAGTAGAGAAGATCAAAAAAGTTATTCCTAGTTCTACTCCAGAAATAGGAGTAAAAGTTGATGCTTTGTATTCCTCTATGATTACTGCCGGCACTCATTTAGCGCCGACAATTTAAGTTGTAGAAGCGGCAAAAGTGATAGAGAATTCTCAACGAGATATTAATATAGATTTCGTGAATAAGCTGGCGAAGATTTTTAATTTAATGAAGATAGATACTAACGGTGTTTTGGAGGCTGCATAAGATTCAGTGCCAAGATCTATTAACGTTCGCATTACCAGTAAGGATGTAAGTGTTTCGGTTTTTTTAAACATGCTCGTTGCTGCAAGGTATGCCGGTTTTAAGCGTTTTGTTTTTGCAGCTAGTTCTTCTTTCTATGGAGATTCAAAAGTTGCCTAAGATGAAGCATGAAATTGGAAAGCCTTTATCTCCTTACGCTATCACAAAATTTGTAAATGAATTATATGCAGTTATATTTCATAAAGCATGCGGTCTTGATACAATTGGCTTACGTTATTCTAATCTATTTGGAAGAAAACAGGATCCAAACGGAGCTTATGCCGCGTTGATTCCAAAATTTGTAATTTAGTTAATGAATAATGAAAGCCTGGTGACTAATGGTGGTGGGACGTATTTACGTGACTTTACTTATATCGATAACGTGATACAAATGACCTTCTTGGTTTAGTGACCAAATATAAGTTAGCTTCTATTCAGGTTTATAATACGGCGGTAAGGGGTAGAAGCAACTTGTTAGAGTTAACTACCTTATTAAAAAAATATTTATCAGAATTTGATCCTAAGATTAGAGAAGTAGATATTAAACACGGACCGAATCGTGTTGGTGATATCCCCCATTCGTTAGCTTCTATATCAAAGGCAAGAAAAATGCTAAATTATAAACCAGGATTTAATATTGAAACTGGCCTTAAAGAAGCTGTTTACTGGTATTGGAGTAATTTGTGAAACATTACCCTTATTCAGATATTAAATTAAGTATTATTAGCAGTGAAAATGAGAAGATTAAGAATTAAACTTATTTTCAGTATAACAGTAAAATTTACTCAAAATGGAGTCTGAATCCGTATGATTGTCTCATGATAAATTTGGTAAGAACAGAGTTTATTTTCACAAAATTTCTAAAGGTTGTGTTAATACAATTAAAAAAGTTTTTCGTGTAATAAAAAATAGATGCTTTTTGGAAAAACTAATTTCATACTTTAGGAAGCTTACAATGTCTACATTTGCTAAAAATGTTTCTGTTCTAGGTTCAAGTACTTTGATAGCACAATTAGTATCTATCATTTCTGCTCCTTTATTATATAGAATTTATAGTAAAGAACAGTATGGCCTATTGGGAATATATATGGCTATTACTGGAGTAGTCGGTGTAGTTTCTACTTTGCAGTATACACATTTAATATTATTAGAAAGAGATAATGAAAGAGTAGGAACGGCTGTATGGTTAAACCGAGGACTCAACATAGGTTTTTCCTTTGTTAGTTTTGGAATTGTCCTATTACTTAGAGGTATTATTGCTAAATATTTCGAAATACCGCAATTGAAGTTTTGGTTGTTATTCTTACCTCTATCTATTTTCTTTTCTGGTCAAAGTGAAATATATCGTAAACTAGCTAACCGTGAAAATAAATTTAAAATACTGAGTATCAACAATTTATCTGTGGCTATTTTAACGCCGGCAACTTCTATTTTAATAGGAGTCTTAACAAATAGTGTAGCTGGCCTATTTGTCGGACTTTTAGTTGGACAAATTTTACCAACTATATTTTTAAAAATTTCGTTACCACAAGAGTGTAAATTTCAATTATCAAATCAGAATTTGAAATCAATAAAAAAGATGGCTAGTGAAAATAAGCATTTTTTTCTATACTCTACTCCAACAGAGTTGATTAACAGGTTTGCAAGTCATCTTCCAGTATTCGTAATTGGTGGAATATTTGGTAGTGGGTCCGTAGGAATATATAACCTATGTGTTAGAATGTTAGGCTTGCCTATTGATTTAATTTCTTCTTCAATTACAGAGGTGCTAAAACCGAAACTCTCCGTAACTTATAATTTGGATAAAAGTTGTAGAGAAATATTGATAGGTGTAATAAAACCTTTATTAATTATCGGTATTATAGGTTTGATTAGCATATTTTACTTTCTACCAGCCTTATTCGCGTTTGTTTTTGGTGAGGAATGGAGGGAGGCAGGAAAATTTGCTCAGGTACTTTCATTTTTATATCTAGCCAGATTCGTAGCTAGACCAGTGGTTTATATGTATTTCGTTGCAAGGAAACAAAAAGAATATCTTTTAATTCATTTAATATATATATTTTGTTTATTGGTTTCCTATTTTATAGCTAAAACTGGAATAAGTATTTACGAATTTTTAATTCTGTATAGTATTATTTATTCTATTATGTACATAGTACAGATATATCGTTCCTTAAAATTCTCAAAACTTGACAATTCAATTTATTCTTAATGTTAATAATGGATATGAGTGTTAGTATAATAATTACAACTTTTAATGGAGAAAAATTTCTGAATTCAATAATAAGTACTATTGAGCCCTATTACCGTGAAAACTATGAAATCATAATGATTGATGATGGTAGTGAAAGGGAGGATAATACGCTTAAATTGTTTTCCGAAAGATTTCCAAAGGCACTGTGTAAAAAACAGTCTAATAGTGGTGTGGCCGCTGCACGAAATACGGGCGCTAGAATGGCAAGTAAAGATTATTTGCAATTTATAGATATAGATGATGCAATTTCTCCATCTAAGTTAGGTAAACAGTTAAAGAAAGCGAAGCAGGAAAATGCGGATGTTGTATATTCTGATTGGAGAATGGTTATATACTACGACAAAAACCATATCGTTGAAAATCCAATTATAATTTCGGGAGAAAAAACCGATTATATAGAATCTCTTTTGGAAAAATGGTGGAATCCATTTCACTCTTATCTTATAAGAAAGAGTAGTTATTTGGCCATAGGGGGCAGTAATGAAAAGCTGGTAAACGCTCAAGATTTTGATGTAATGGTAAGATTAGCCATTAATAACTATAAATTTAGTTATGACCCCGGCCTTCATAGTTTCTATTATCGGTATGTCAATACTAGGAGCCTGGCTAGAGGACCAAGGAAGAAATATTGGTTGGATACCATCGATGTTATTTGTAAGGCAATTTATTTATTAAAAATTGAAAATAAGCTAATTTATGAATATCAACGAGCTGCTGCTTTAAGACTTTTTTTAGTTGCTAGAAATGTATATAGAATTGATAAATCATGGAATAAGGAGATAATGCGAAAAATTTACACACTAGATCCTAATTTTAAACCTCTTAATCAATCAATAAAATTTAGACTATTATATAATACAATAGGATATAATAATACTGAAATGTTGCTAAATACTACTTTAATCAAATTGCTAAAATAAGGCTTTATAAAAAATCTATTTACAATAGAATGGAGTTAATATAAATATTTCATTATTGGTGTAAGAGTATTTAGTTTTGAATGAATTATTTTATCTAATATTAATACATATCAGTTTTAATCACGGTAAGTGATCTTATCAAATAATCAATAAGATTTTGAAAAAATTTCGATTTATATATATATCTAATACTGAACTTAAGGAATCAGGTGGTGGTGGGTCAGGTGTAAATTCTGCTACCTTCAATAGGTTAAAACTTCAATATTATAATTTAGATTATATTCTAATAAAGCAGAAAATTGACTTATTGTCAAAATTCAAGTCGGTTTTGCTCAAAAAAATAGGGGTAAAAAGAAATTATCATCATTTTTCTGAAAAAAGTTTGAATAACGTTAAAACTTCGTTTGATTTAAAACTACAAAATTTGAAAAAAGCTGATTTTCTTTTTTTTCATGGATTCACACCATGGATTAAAATTAAACCTAGCAAACCTTATTTCTGTTTTAATGATGGTAGTTTTTACACATACCTACATACTTCCAATAATCCGAATGAATTTTCGAATAAAGATACAAATCGGATTTTCCTTCATGAAAAACAATGGCTCGAAAACGCTGAGAAGGTTTTTTTTAGATCCAATTGGGCTCTTGAGCAAACCAAGAAGGCATATAATATTAAAGGAGAGAATTTCCTCAATGTTGGGGTTGGTGGGGCTATAGCAATACCTAAAAAGGATATGCATCAAGGAGGTCGTGATTTTCTTTTTATATCAACTGATTTTTTATCTAAAGGAGGACAAGTTGTTATTGAAGCCTTTAAAAAAATAAAAAGCCAAAACTCTGATGCAAACCTATGGATAATAGGGGACAATAAAGGAATGGATTTAAAGGGGACTACGGGTGTCAATTACTTGGGTTTTTTTAATAAAAACAATCCGGAACAACAAAAGAAACTATATGAAATATTTGAAAAAGCATTTACGTTAGTTTATCCAACCCTTAAGGATATAAATCCCCTTGTAGTTATTGAATTATCTTATTTTGGTTGCCCTATAATTGCATCAAATAAATTTGCAATACCTGAGTACGTAATAGATGGTAAGACTGGTTTTTTAATTAACGATCCTAGAGATGTAGATGAAATTGCACATTTAATGAATAAAGTGTTGAAAATGTCAAAAACTGACTACCTTAAAATGAGAAAAAATTCGCGAGAATTTGGGGTTGGAAAAAATACTTGGGATAAAGTTGTTGAGAGAATTATAGTACAGATTAACTCTAACATTTGAAAGAACAAACTAGAATGTCTAAATCTCTGTTTATAATACATTTTTTGCCAATTGAGCTTTATCCGCCAGTATTAAACTTTACTCAAGTTATTTCGGATGATTTATCTCCTAAATCTAACCTAGAAGTATTTTTATTAACAACTAAGCCTGAAAACAATTTAGATCCATACAGTTGTAGTAATGTTAATATTCTTAGATATAGGGGTATAGAGTTAGGTATGAGCTATCCGAGAAGATTATTACAGTATTTTTATATTTATTTAAATTTTTTAATCCAACTACTAACTAAAAGACCAAAAGTAGTGATGTATTACGGAACTTTTTCGTCACTACCAATCTTCATATATTCAATTTTATATAAAAGTGTCAAAGTTTATATCCATTATCACGAGCTATTTACATTAGAACAATTAAAGACAGGAAGAGGCAGAATGTTACATAGGATATTAAATAAACTGGAAAATAAGCAACTTTATTCAAAGGCACGTTGGATATCCGAAACTAATATGTACCGCTTGAAAATATTCCTATCTCAATATAATATTAATTATAACCCTGACAATCATAAAGTTCTACCTAATTATCCTCCTAAAGAATGGATTGAGAGGTCCTTATTCAAACCTAAACACGATTTAATTAAACTTGTTCATATTGGTTCATTATCCATGGAAGGCATGTACATAGCAGAGGTACTTAGTGCATTTGGGAATAACAAGAAATATGAAATATATTTTTATTCACATTCAACGAATGAGATAATAATTCAAAAATTAAAAAGTTACAAGAATGTACACTTTATGGGAAGCATCAATTATGATGAATTAATCCAGCTTAAAGGTTTATACGATGTAGGATTGGTTTTATATAAAACTAAATCGTTAAATTTCACGTATAACGCACCTAATAAAATTTTTGAATACCTAGCATTAGACTTAGATGTTTGGTGCTCGGATAAGTTGGTAACTGCAAAAGACTATGTTATCTCTAATACATATCCTAAAATGCTAATGGTAGATTTTGAGAATCTAGCGACATTAAATATTTCAGATGCATTGAACAAAGAAGGGTTAGAATACAAAAATAGCCCGTATTTTTGCGAAACCGTTTACAAACCCTTATCGCTTCAAATATATGAAGATATTAATACCTAATTATAACTTGCCAGACAGTTTTGTGGATAATGTATCGTTTACTCTAAGAACAATGGGGCATGAGGTTATTAACATGGGAGAAGTTTCTGTATCTAAAGCTTATTCTAAAATTTTAAAAACGGTAAAAGACCTACACCAAAAAGCATTTCCACAATTATCTAAACAGGAAAAGTTTATTCTGTCTACTATTCAAATAACATCAGTAGATGTTTTATTGTCACTTACTCAATGTATTGATGAAGAAGTGCTTTTTGAATGTAAAAAGAAAAATGTGACCACCATATCATGGTGGGGCGATACAGCTGCTAACATGCAAAAACATGGTTTGTTTTCAGATTATTGGGACTTCGTATATATAAAGGATATTTATGCAACACAAAAACTTAAGAGTTTAGGCATCAATGCAGAACAACTTTTAGAGGCCATGAATCCGGCCTGGCATAAACCTTCACATCAACAAACCAATACAGATCTTGTTATTGCAGGTTCTTTTTATGACTATAGACAGTTTATTACTAAGAAGTTAATTCAAAACAATGTAGATGTTGCATTATATGGTCCCCCTTTACCACGATGGGTTTTTCCAGAAATAAAGAAACAACATACTCAAAAGTATATTGTTAAAGAGACGAAAGCAAAAGTGTTTGGCTCAGCTTTGGGCGTTTTAAACTCTACCGCGATGAGTGAATTTGATTCTGTAAATTGTAGAGCATTTGAAATCGCAGGTTGTGGAGGTTTACACATTTTGGAAAACAGAAAATCCATTGAAACCTGCTTTGAACCAGGAAAGGAAGTGTTGGTCTATAATACTTTTGAGGAATTATTAGAAATTATAGACTTTGCAAAAAAACAACCTAAAGAAATTTTAAAAATTAGAGAAGCGGCCTGTATACGAGCTCATTCAGAACATACTTATAAAAAAAGATTAGAATACATTTTATCAAAAATTTAAAAAATGTTTATACCAATATCACAACCGTCAATTACTCAAAAAGAAATTGATTATGTCACAGATGCTGTTACGTCAACCTGGATTTCTAGTCTTGGGAAATACATTGACCGCTTTGAAGCAGAATTTGCAGATTTTTGTCAATCCCGCTATGCTATCTGTGTAAGTAATGGTACTGTGGCCATTCAATTGGCATTGGCAGCCTACGATATTGGAAAGGGTGATGAAGTTATCATGCCTAACTTATCGTTTGTTGCTACCGCTAATGCGACGCTTCACAGTGGCGCTAAGCCGGTATTTGCCGATGTGGATCCCGTAAATTTATGTATCGACCCCACTAAAATTGAGCATTTAATTACTCCAAATACTAAGGCTATAATGCCGGTGCATTTATATGGACATCCCGCTCAAATGGAGGCTATTTTAGAAGTAGCAGGTAAACATAATTTATTGGTTATTGAAGATGCGGCAGAGGCACACGGGGCTACTGTAAATGGTAGGCCAGTTGGTTCGTTAGGGAACTGTGCTACCTTTAGTTTTTATGGAAATAAAAATATCACTACAGGAGAGGGCGGTATGATTACGACTAATGACGAAGATTTTTATAACAAATGTAAATATCTTAGAGATCATGCTATGAGCAAGGAAAAACGCTATTGGCATACGGCTCCTGGCTTCAATTTTAGGATGACTAACATTCAAGCCGCTATAGGTTGTGCGCAATTAGAGCGTGTTGGTGATTTTATGGCTAAACGTCAATTGATATTTTCATGGTATAAAAAGCACCTCGGTGAGATAAACAAGGTGAGCTTAAACAAAACGAATGATTGGGCTACAAATGCCTATTGGTTAATTTGCTTAGAACATAAAGATTGGACCGCTACAGATAGGGACCAATTTATGACCGATTTAAAAAAACATGGAGTGGATTCTCGACCCTATTTTTACCCTATGTCTCAAATGCCTTATATAAACGAAAAAGTAGATACACCAGTATCAGATATGGTTTCTCAACGTGGTATTAACTTACCAACCTTTTTCGATTTGGAAGAATCTCAAGTCAAGTTTATTTGTGATGTCTTGAAACAATTGTTCAATGCGTAATCAATTTAAAAGTTTATTTGAATCATTGATCCGAAATATAGGGGGGGCTTTAGGGAGAAAGTTGAGGTATTTCTATTATAAAACTCAGTTTAAAGCATGTGGAACGAATATAATTATAGAAGAGGGTGTTTTTATCGAAAATCCTAACTCAATGAGTTTAGGAAATGATATTTGGATTGATAAAGATTCTATTTTATTAGGAGGACCATTCAACTCTATAGGCCGGAAATTTTATAGGAAAGGATTAGAAGAAATAAATTGGGGAGATTTAATACTAGGAGATAATGTACATATTGCACCGTTTAGTTTAGTACAAGCTCATGGAGGAGTGAAAATTGGAAATAATGTAACCATTGGTTCTGGGTCTAAAATATATAGCTTGTCTCACCACTATAAAAATTTGAATGATAAATTGGATACCAGACGTTACTCTTTTTCATCCATGGCTCCAAAAGATGAGCAATTTTTAATTATAGGAAATGTATCTATTGGAGATAACGCTGCAGTTGGTTTAAACTCTGTATTATTACCCGGTTCTAAAATTCCGAATGGGACTTGGGTTGCCGTGTCTAGTGTGTTAAATGGAGGTGAAATAATAGAAGAGAATTCAATATATTCGTCAAGGACTAAAAATAATGAATAAAAAAATTTTGTACTTATCTCCTGGTTGTTTTGATAAAGGAGGCATCAGTCGGTACAACCGTTATCAAATTAACACTTTAAAAGAAATTGCAGGAAAGGAAAACGTAAAAGTATTCTCCTTATTACCTCCTCAAGAAGGAGACTTTGAAGACCATTTTGACGTTACTTGGCATGCATGGGGTATTTCAAAATTGAGCAAATTGGCTTATGTATATAAAGTATTGTTTATCTTCTGGTATTGGAAACCAGATATAATATGGTTGGGACACGTAAATCTCACAGAAATACTAGTAAGATTTAATTTATTTTCACCTGCCAAAACTGTTCTGAACGTTTATGGTTTAGAAATTTGGAGTGGTTTGAGACCAAAAGTAGAAGAGGGCTTTAAAAAAGTAGATTATGTGGTTTCAGATTGCCATTTTACCGCAAAATACATTGAAGAAAATGGCTTTAGGGTTAAAGATTCAACAGAAGTTATATGGGATTGTGTTGATTTAAAAAAATTTGCACCTCTAAAATCATTGGATAATTTTCATATAAAATACAACATTCCAGATCCTAAAAAGAATCCTTGGGTATTAAGTTTAGGTCGTCTATCCTTTTCTGCAGCACACAAAGGCTACGAACGCTTAATTGAAGTGTTTTCTGAAGTAGGTAAGGAGGATAATAGGTCTGTGTTAATTTTTGCTGGTAAAGGGGATATGATTGATCATTTAAAGGATCTAGCAAAGAAATTTAATGTCTCAGAGCGTGTTTATTTCTCTGGAATGGTCCATGAGGATGATATGCCTAAATTTTATAGTGCAGCGCATGTCTTTTCTCTAGTTTCAGATAGAGGGGTAGGACGAGGAGAAGGCATCCCATTAACACCATTGGAAGCCATGGCTTGTGGAGCGCCAATAATTGTAGGTAATCAAGATGGTTCTCAAGAAGCAATATTTGAATCACGCAATGGATATTGTATCGATCCTTTTGATCTAAACAACCACGTTAATTCATTATTAAATATATTAAACTCTAAAGAGGAGTTTGAAGATAAATCTAAGAATGCAATTTCTGTGGCCAATGAACACTTTTCATATAGGGGGTTTAAGCAAAAACACATAACGTTTTTAAACGAAATAAATGATTGAATTTTTTCTTGTTTTTGCGTTTTTTCTTTTATGTTACACACTTATTAAGAACATAGGAAAAACATTTCCATTATTTGAATTAACTGCTGTTTTGTATTTGTTACAATATGGAATTGCCCCCATGCTAGAGTATAAATTTGGTGAATTAGGAAGTATGTCTGTTCCTATTGACGAATATTTGCCTTTTGGTACATTCGCAAGTTTATCATTTATCACTGGATTATTTGTTTTTACACCGAAATTGAGTTTAAAACCACTAAAAATAAATCCTGAAATTGCATCAAGATTAGGTCGGGTATTTTTGACAATAGGCTTACTAAGTAGTTTTGCCATGTTAATTCTTCCTGATTCGTTGAGATCTATTGTTACCTTTTTTATAATATTAAAATGGCCTGGTGTATTTAGTTTGATCTTTTCTCAAAAGAAAATTGATAAATTTCTTGTTGTTATTGTATTTTTAGAAATAGCCATCTCAGCAATTTTAAATGCACTTTTGATAGAGTTTATAGTCTTCTCTATTTTTATGCTGATGTATATTAGTCTTAGATATACCATCTCAAATAAAATAAAAATAACAATGGCATTATCTGCGATGTTGTTTTTGACCGTATACCAAGGAATAAAAGCGGAGTATAGAAAAGTTGTGTGGGAGAATGAAGTTTCATTTATTGATAAAATAGGTTTACTTTCAGAATTAATATCCTTTAATTCGTTTAGCGCTGCTTTCAATATTGATATAGGTAATAACGATTCACTATTGCAAACCATTCATCGTTTAAATCAAGGTTGGCAAACCTCTATGGTAATGAACCATGTGCCAACAAATGTTAAATTTGAAGATGGAAGTGCTCTTTTAGAAGATGTAACTTCATCCATTATGCCAAGATTTTTGTATCCCAACAAGAGAGTGGTAAATGACTACAAGCGTTTTAATTATTATACAGGTTATAACTTAAACTCTGGAACTGCAATGACTATAGGTGTTCTGGGGGACATCTATATTAATTTTGGCTTTTTTGGGTCCTTTTTTTGTCTTTTTATTTTAGGTGCTTTTTTTTCTAGAATATCGCTATGGTTTTATAAGCAATTTGTTTATTCCAACCCTATAAACATTATATGGTTACCATTTATTTTTAGTTATTTAATTAGACCAGGAAATGAATTTTATATGGTTCTAAATCATTTATTCAAAGCATTGATAGTCTTTTTTGTAGTTAAAAAAATTGTTTATCCATATTTGATTAAAAATCTGAAGCCAAAACTAGTAGTTTGAAAGAACGAACTAAAATATTAATTACCATCGATTGGTTTTTGCCAGGTACACGTTCTGGAGGGCCTGTACGCTCTTATGCCAATATGATTGAACATTTGGGAAAATACCACGATTTTTTGATTATCACTAGAGATACTGACTATTGTTCAGATGAAGTATATGATTCAATTCAATCAGACGCTTGGAATAGAATAAATAACTATTTATCTATCTACTATTTTTCAAAAGCAAACCTAACGAAAAGTAATCTAACCTCCCTAATTAAGAGTACGAACTTTGACGTATTGTATGTTAACGGTATTTATAGTTATTTTTTTTCAATACTACCTGTCCTGTTAGTTAGTAAGAAACATAAAATTATTGTTTCAGCTAGAGGAATGTTAAACACTCAGGCTTTCTCTGTAAAGAAGTTCAAAAAAACAACATTTATTTCTATAGCCAATTTCATCAACTTTTACAAGAATGTTGAATTTCATGCCACGAATGAAGATGAATCAGCTCAGATTGGTTTCCACATTAAAAATTTTAAACGTATGCATGTGGCACCAAATCTTCCCCGAAAAACAAAGGATGTAACCGTTCCTAAACATAAACAAACTGGCCCCACCCGCTTTGTCAATATCGCGCGAGTATCTGTAGAAAAAGGGACTTTGAAAATGATCGATTCCCTAAAAAACATAACATCTGAAATTATTTTGGATATTTTTGGTCCAATATACGATTCTGAATATTGGAAAAGATGTCAAAAACAGATAGACTGCCTCCCGGAAAATGTAAAAGTACAATATAAAGGAAGCCTTCCTAGTGAAGATGTGCCAAATGCACTACGTAACTACGATTTTTTCATTTTGCTTTCAGAGGGAGAAAATTTTGGTCACGCCATTCTTGAAGCATTTTCAGCGGGTTGTCCTGTTATTATTTCAGATCAAACGCCTTGGAAGAAACTTCAGGAAAGGAAAATTGGATGGGATTTAGATTTAAAAAATATCAAAAAAGTTTCTGAGACAATTACAGGTGCTGCATCATTGCCAAAAGAACAATATTTCATCATGTCAAAGGCTGCGATAGATTTTGCAGATAATTTCATAGAAAACCCTGAAGTTTTGAAGCAAAATCTTCAGCTATTTCAATAAATGTTACTTTTCAATCACCAATTATATTTTCAAAAACTATTTAATTTTTTTTACTTATAAATAACAAAATATGTACGTTTTAGGAATAAATGCTTATCATGCAGATAGTTCTGCTGCACTATTGAAAAATGGAGAGGTAATTTTTGCCACTGAAGAAGAGCGGTTTGAACGCATCAAACATTGGGCAGGTTTACCTTTAAAATCAATTGCATTTTGTTTAGAAGCTGAGGGTATTTCAATTAATCAGGTGAGCGCTATTTGCATAGGTCGAGACCCGAAGGCTAAGTTAAAGAACAAAATAAAATATACACTCAGCAATAGGAAAATAGCTCTGGGTATGTTTAAACAACGATTTTCTAACAGAAATGATTTACAATCCATTGAAGATCAAATTTCAAAAACTTTTGGTTATTGCCCTCCAGTTAAATATGTCGAGCATCATCGTGCACATTTGGCTTCTGCATTTTTTTCTAGTCCTTTTGATGAAGCCACAGTTGTATCTATTGATGGTTCGGGCGATTTTACAACAGTAATGATAGGTAAAGCTGAAAATAATACCATCGAGGTAGTGGAATCTCAAGATTTCCCAGTAAGTATTGGAATTTTTTATTCAGCATTCACGCAATTTTTAGGATTTCCATATTATGGTGATGAATATAAAGTGATGGGGCTTTCACCTTATGGTCAACCAACTTATTTAGAAGAAATGCGAAAAATAATTTGGTCTGGTAAAAAAAGGATTTTAGAATGGGATAAAAGTTATTTTGATTTAGAAGGTGGTGTGATTTCTTACGAAAACAATATGCCTGTAGTCAGTACCCTTTATAACAAAGATAAATTAGAGCCATTATTTGGTAAGAGTAAAACAAAAACGGATTCTTTTGATCAACGTCATAAAGACATAGCTAGCAGTGTCCAAAAAAGAACAGAAGAACTCATATTTGAAATCTTAACGCGTGCTTTTGAACTTACTGGCTTAAAAAACGTCTGTATTGCGGGCGGTGTTGCACAAAATAGTGTTGCTAATGGTAAAATTTTAAACCATACTCCTTTTAACCAGCTATACATACCCAGTGCAGGCCATGATGCTGGCATTTCAATGGGGGCAGCACAATATTATTATTTTAATGATTTGAAAAAGCAGCGGAATGCACCATTATACAATGCGAACTTAGGTATTTCATTTACCAATACCCAAATAAAGGAAATCCTAGATGACATGAACTTGAAGGCTACCTTCATGGAAGATGAACAGCTATTTGACTATTTGGCAACCCAAATAAGTAAGAGTTCAGTTGTAGGATTTTTTGATGGTAGTGCAGAATTTGGCCCACGAGCATTAGGAAGTCGTTCCATTCTTGCTGATCCAAGAAACGAGAAGGCACAACAACTATTAAATGAGAAAATAAAAAAGCGGGAGTCGTTTAGGCCATTCGCTCCTAGTATTTTAGAAGAATTTGGTTCTGAGTATTTTGAAAATTACCAATTCACCCCATTTATGGAACGTGTATTACCAATAAAGAAGGAAATGAGATCACGAATTCCCGCCGTAACTCATGTCGATGGTAGTGGTAGGTTACAATCAGTCAACAAGGAATTAAGACCACGGTATCATGCACTGATTACAAAATTTAATGAAAAAACGGGTGTGCCAATACTTATTAATACATCATTCAATGAAAATGAACCAGTGGTAAACCATCCCAAGGAGGCTTTAGATTGTTTCTTTAGAACAAATCTAGATGTTTTAGTATTGCAAAATTACGTCCTTATAAAATAGCTTATATCGCAATGAAAATTTCAATCATAACTGCCTCATATAACAGCGCCAAGACCTTAGAGGTTTGTATGAACTCCGTCCTAAATCAGGATTATGAGCATATCGAATATATTATTATTGATGGAAAATCCAAAGACAATACACTCAACCTAATCCAGTCAAAGGCAAAAAACCACCCCAATATTGTCTTTATATCAGAATCAGATAATGGCATTTACGACGCTTTGAACAAAGGCATAGGAAAAGCTACCGGCGAGGTGATTGGGTTTGTGCATTCGGATGATTTTTTAGCAGATAATTCCATAATTTCACAAATAGCCGAAGCTTTTAAATCTGAAATTATAGATGGCGTATATGGTAATCTGCATTATGTACAATATAATGATACTGATAAAATAATTCGTAACTGGATAAGCCAACCCTACTCCCCAAAATTATTGAAACGTGGTTGGATGCCTGCCCACCCTACCCTATTTCTAAAAAAGGATATATATATTAAAAATGGGCAGTTTAATTTGGATTATAAAATTGCTGCTGATTATGATTTTATTCTTAGGGTCTTCAAACAAAAAATTCTCACTTTCAAATACTTGCCCATAACCATCACCAAAATGAGAGTGGGCGGGGCTAGCAATAGAAGCTTGCGCAATCTCATCAGAAAGACTAAAGAAGATTACAAAGCCGCACAAGCAAATCACATCTCCTTTCCTCTAAGAGTTATTTTTCTGAAAAACTTTTCCAAAATTCCACAGTGGTTCTCTAAATAATTTTTCAAACTGCTATTCTCTTTCTTTTGTGCCATGATAATTAAATTAACCAAAAGGCATGTAAATAATAGATATTTAAATCATTGGTATTATGATAGCTCTTCCTATAATAAAAATAGTGACGCCCTACATCCATTAATACAACTAAGGGTTGGTACATCTTGTCAAAAACCCTAAATTTGCCGGCTACGACCCATATCGCATTAACCTCATTGGAATAAAACAATATTAATGAAGAAATCCCTAACCCTTTTAGGCCTCCTACTACTCATCCTACAATCCTGCGCCTCCAAAAAGGACATCCTCTATTTTCAGGATGCCCAGACGATGGCGCCACAACAGATACAATATGAGAATCCCAAGATACAAACCAACGATATTCTGGACATAAAAGTATCGGCCCTAATCCCAGAAACTGCCTTGCCCTATAACAAACAAAATGCAAACAATTCCACTTTGGGGAGTAGTCTAGAACTACTAAAATTACAAGGGTATTTAGTTTCTACCCAAGGGACCATTCTGTTACCTATATTAGGGACCTTAAAAGTAAAGGACAAGACCACGGCCCAATTGGAAAACCAATTACAAGAACTATTGGAAGCGGGTGGGCACCTGGTACAGCCTGCCGTAAGCGTACGCCTGCTCAATGCCAAGGTCACTGTCTTGGGCGAAGTAAATCAACCAGGTACCTATAGCTTTACCGAACAGCAGATAAGTCTGCCACAGGCCCTGGGCTATGCGGGCGACCTCACCATTAATGGGGAACGCAATAACATTATGCTCATCCGGGAAGAAAATGGAGAACGTAGCGTGGCCCATATAGACCTGACCAAAACAGACTGGTTTAACAGTCCCTATTACTATATAAAACCCAACGACTTTATTGTAGTGAACCCCAATGGCCCCAAGGTAAAAAGCGCTGGCTTTGTAGGCAATACCGGTACCCTTATCTCCGTGGCCTCCCTTATACTCACCTCTATTGTATTGATTACCCGATAAGCTATGAAAGAATCTCCCTACATACTGGAAGAATTTGAGGAAAAAAACTCCCTACACCTTAAAGAGGAACTGTTAAAATACCTCCGCTATTGGCCCTGGTTTCTGGGCACTGTTATTCTTACCGTGGTGGCCGCCTTCTTTTACCTAAAATACGCCTCGGTCACCTACACTTCCGTGGCCAAGATAAAGATTGTGGACGAATCCAAGGAGATGAACATCGCCACCGATGCCATGTCCCTGCTCAGCGGAAAACCCCAAATAAATCTGGAAAACGAGATAGAAGTCTTAAAATCCTACCGTCTTCTAAAACAAGTGGTAGCCGAATTGCAGCTAGATGTTGCCTATTACATAGAAGGCAATATAAAAACTGCTGAGGTCTGGGATACACCCTTTGTGATAACCAAACAAATACCTCAAGAAAGTTTTAAGACTTCTAAGAGCTATACCATTACAATGAGTTCCACAGATTTCACCATTACGGACGAAGGGGGAAAGACCTATAAGAGTAGTTTTGAAAATACTGACGGTGCCGTGGATAGCCTACCTTTTAATATAGCACCTAAGGAGAATGCCACCAATTACGAAGGCATTACCTTTAAGGTAGTGTTAGTACCCCTAAAACAAGCTGTTATGGGCCTTCGTGGTCAATTACAGGCGAATGCCACGAACAAAAACTCAGACATTCTCTCTCTTTCTATGGTTGGTGAGAGCAAGGAACGTTCCGAAGCCATTCTAAATACCATCATAGACAAGTTTAACCAGGATGGCATATTGGACCGCCAATTGGTCTCCAAACGTACCTTGGATTTTATAGACGATCGTTTTATTTTCCTTACCCAGGAATTGGATTCCATTGAAGGCGATAAAAAATCCTTTAAACAGGAAAACAACCTCTCCTACATAGAGGCCGATGCGGGTATTACCCTCAAGAAAAAGTCGACAGCTGAAGAGGAATCCTTTAGGTTGGAAACCCAAATTGCTCTCTCCAAGCTTTTACAGCAAACCCTTGCCCAAGAAGCCGCCTATAGCCTGCTCCCGGCCGATATTGGCTTGGAGAACTCTGGCATCAATTCCCTGGTATCAGATTATAACCAACTGGTATTGGAACGCGATAAGCTGGTGGCCAGTGCCGGGGAAAACAACCCTACCCTGCTGGTGATCAACAGCCAGTTACAGCGCACCAAACAGAACATTTTGCAAACGGTAGGCAGCTACCAGCAGCAGCTTCAGGTCTCCAGGGCACAGCTACGGCAGGAAGAAAGACTGGCAGGCGCCTCCTTCTCCCAACTGCCCGAAAAAGAGCAATTGTTACGTGCCATAGAACGCCAACAGAGCATTAAGGAAAACCTTTTTCTCTTGTTATTGCAAAAACGCGAGGAGGCCGCCATTAGCCTGGCCGTTACCGCCCCCTCAATTAAGGTGGTAGACTATGCCCTTACCTCCAATATTCCGGTTTCCCCAAAAAAGAAACAGATTATGGCTATGGCCCTTCTATTGGGACTTTTACTGCCCTTCGGCGTCTTATACCTCCGTTTTACCCTGGATACTAAAATTCACGAAAGGGCAGATTTGGAAAAAGAAAACCCGGAAATACCGGTGCTGGCAGAGATTCCTTTTTTGGAAGACCATAAAACTTTTGTAGAGGCCAATGACCGCTCCATTTTGGCAGAATCTTTCCGTATCCTAAGTACCAATGTGGATTACCTCCTGCCCAAAAAAGACAATGGGGAAGGACAGGTAATCTATGTATCCTCTACTATTAAAGGGGAAGGAAAAACATTGGTAGCCCTAAACCTATCCCTGGCTTATGCCAGTATCCACAAAAAAGTACTGCTCATTGGGGCCGATATGAGGAACCCACAGCTGCATAACTATTTTGAGGTAGACAAGAATGTACAGGGATTGGCAGACTACCTCTATGATCCGGAACTAAACTGGAAAGACAGTATACACGAGGGCTATAATAAAATTCCCTACCACAAGGTATGCTTTAGTGGTAGCATCCCCCCCAATGCCCCACAGCTATTGTCCGGGGGTGGCTTTGAAAAATTTATCAATGCCGCCAAACAGGAGTTCGACTATATTATTGTAGATACGGCCCCCACAATTCTTATTACGGATACCCTTTTAATCTCCCAGCACGCCGATGCCACCCTCTATGTAACCCGTGCCGGTTATACGGACAAACGACTGTTGGAATTCTCCAAGGAACTCAACAAGAGCAAGAAACTGAAGAATATGGGCTATCTCCTCAACGAAGTAGGCCTTAACCGCTCCAAAGGCTATGGTTATGGCTACAATTATGGCTATGGCTACGGCTACAGTGAAGACGGTGCCAAACACACCCCTTGGTACAAACGATGGGGAAAAAGAAGCTAATTTTTTAGTCACTAGTCAGAAGGCAAAAGCCAATGGTTTAATGAGAAGAGAGAAAAGAAGCTGGAGTGAACGGTTATCAGTGAACAGTTTTCTATGGTCAGTAAACAGTCTTCAGTAAACAGTTGCTTTTACCTTATTAACTGACGTCATTGCGAGCAAGCCTACCGCTAGGTAGGCGTGTAGCCGAGAGGCAGACAAAGCGTGGCAATCTGCTTCTTACAATGGACAATAAACAATGTGGAGAGAATAATCTTCAGTAAACAGTAAACAGTGGTCAGTTGCTAGTCATTAGGCATAAGCCATTAGCTAAAAGAGCTAAGAAAAAAGAGAAGAGAGAAAAGAAGCTGGAGTGAAGAGTAATCAGTAAACAGTTGTAAGTTAACAGTAATCAGTTGCTCAAACCTTAATAAATGCCGTCATTGCGAGCAAGCCTTCCGTCACTTCGAGTGATTTTGCACAACGAAGTGGAGCAAAATTGTATCGAGAAGCAGACGGGAAACAAAAAAAAGCCCAATTATGAAATTGTCTTATGTATACATTTTAAAATGTTCGGATAATTCATATTATACTGGGGTTACATCCAATCTGAACCAAAGGATATTCCAACATATTTCAGGAGCTCATACGGATAGTTACACCTATAAAAGACGACCGATTTCATTGGTATTTTTTGCCGAATTCACGGATATAAATCTTGCCATAGAAACTGAAAAACAAATAAAAAAATGGTCCAGGGCAAAAAAAGAGGCATTGATCAATAACGAATTCGAAAAGCTGCCCAACTTAGCCAAGAAACGTTTTTAACCCCATCGCTTAAACCCGCCTTCCGTCACTTCGAGTGATTTTGCACAACGAAGTGGAGCAAAATTGTATCGAGAAGCAGACGGGGAAACACAAAACCAGTTCTCGATACAACGTACCTACGGGTACGCAGGCCTGCTTTCAGCTACGTCACTTCGAGCCCGCCTTTCGTCACTTCGAGTGATTTTGCAAAACGAAGTGGAGCAAAATTGTATCGAGAAGCAGACGGGGGAACACCAAACCAGTTCTCGATACAACGTACCTAACGGCACGCCACTCGAACTGACGACTATTCAAACCTTAATGTCTAAACCGTCACTTCGAGCCCGCCTTTCGTCACTTCGAGTGATTTTGCAAAACGAAGTGGAGCAAAATTGTATCGAGAAGCACTCGAACTGACGACTTTCCATAACCCTATATCAATTAGCAATAAACCCTCAACAATACCTCTTACCTCCAAAAAATCACCCGCTACTGTCAGATTATTTCTAACAACAGCGGGTGTTTCTATGTCTTATTACTTCCTGTAAACCCCTGTCCCCTACTTTTCCGTCACGGCCTAGGTAAATATACTTCCATGGGAAAAGGGCGTCTGGGAGGCTTAATTTGTTTTTTTAAAAATCGATTATTTCAAAATCGGACCTTCGGTTAATCTTATGCTTGGCTTCCGGATTTTGCTCAGTTGCATCCGGTTCTACCAACAAGCGTGTCTCTCCAAAGCCTTCTCCTTGTAACCTACTGGCATCAATGCCTTTCTCCTCTACCAAATAGAGAATTGTTCTTTTCACCCTTCTCTTGGACAACCACATATTGTACTCATCCGTTCCCCTGGAATCAGCGTGCGAATTGACTTTTAAACTGAGGCGGGGATTTGCTTTCAAAATGTCGGCAAGCTTATCCAACCGCTGCTTGTCTGCCTTGCCTAAATAAGAGGAATTAAGGTCAAAGTGCACCATACCAATCTCTTTTAACTGCTTTTCAATAGCCGTCCGCTTTTCGGCTTCGCTTTTCCCCTTATCTTGGGCGGCCAAACGTGCCTGCTCCTGCTCCCTGGCCAATTGCTCAGCTCTAAGTCTAGCCTCTTCCTCCGCTTTCTTGGCCGCGTTAATGGAGTCTGTTTTACGTTGGGCCTCATTGATACGGGCCAATTTTTTTATTCCCTTTCCGGAAAGTCCCTTTTCTATTCCCAAGCGATATACAACACCAACAGCATGTTGTAAATGGTTGCCAGCACCACTGCCCATGCCCCATTTTCCAGAACTGTTGATATCCAAACCAAAACGATCCGAAAACCAGGTCCTAAAGCCCACAACAGCGTTGTAGGTTCCCGTAAACTCGTCATTTACGTCCGCATATCCAAGGCCTACCCCTACGTAAGGATCAAAAAAACCGGTATCTCCAATAATCTTGTTCAGGTCATAGCTCAACCTGGTATCAAATGCAAGATAATCGGTTTCCACGCTGTTTACAGCGCCATTAATAATTTTCCCCACTTTATATTTGTTGTAGGTTATAATACCTTCAAACCCCAAACCACTTTCAAAATACCGTCCAATACTCACTCTGGACGGAAAAGCCACAGCATTCCAATTCTCCTTAAAATCAAATAAGCCTTCGCCCCTATAGCCAGAATCATCCACAAAATTATACCCCAGCCCCAACATCCAGGAGCTTGTAACGGTATAATCCTTGGAGGACATACGTAATTCTTGAGCGGAATTGATATTAAAGGAAATCATCCATAAAACAACTAAAATAAGCCTGTAGATTTTCATTTAAATAAAAGTGTGTTGGTTAAAAAATAATACGTTGATAATCAGCTAACATAAAAATTGCCCAAGATACAATTATTATCCATATAAGACCAATAATAAATGGGCTTGCTATAGCTATGCAGCCCAACAAAATAACCTGTCTTCTGTAAACAGTGGTCAGTAATCCGTGGTCAGTCAACCGTAATGAGTAAACAGTTCTCAGTAGTCACTAGGCAGAAGGTAAAAGGGCAATGAGCTAAGAAAAAAGAGAAGAGAGTTAAGAAGCTGGAGTGGTCAGTTTTCAGTAAACAGTGGTCAGTAAACAGTATTCATTACGTCATTGCGAGTGAGTCTGCCGTCAGGCCGGCGTAGCGCGGCAATCTGCTTATTTATGGTAAGATTGCTTCGTCGCAAAAGCTTCTCGCAATGACGCCCATTCAAATCTACATGCCCAACCTGGCCATTACGAGCCCGCCTTTCGTCACTTCGAGTGATTTTATGAAGCGTAGCGGAAAAAAATTGTATCGAGAAGAAGAAAGGGTTACCTCGGGTGACAAGCAGTCAATTAACAATTAGCAATTTTCCACATTGCTTCATAAACCCATTGCTACATTTTCACATTGGTACATTTTCACATTGCTACATTTTCACATTAACCAATTTCCACATTGACAATCCCTTAACCG
>NZ_RQPJ01000021.1:0-943 GCF_003957295.1 Arenibacter aquaticus | reverse complement strand
GAGGTGACATGGAGCAAGGAAGAGTGGACAGTAATCAGTAAACAGTTGTCAGTGAGCATTGAGCAGTCATTAGTCATTAGGCAAAAGCTCAATGAGCTAAGAAAAAAGAGAAGAGAGAAAAGACAGTTAAAAAATAAAAAAAGCCCACCCTCCAGGGTCGGGGGAAGGCTTTTTCAATGAACAATAATCAATTAGCAATAAACAATAAGGAGTGAACAGTATTCAGTGAACAGTGGTCAGTAAAAAGTGGTCAGTCATTAGGCAATAGGCAAAAGCCAAAAGCCAAAAGCTCAATGAGCTAAGAAAAAAGAGAAGAGAGAAAAGAAGCTGGAGTGAAGAGTAATCAGTAAACAGTTGTAAGTGAACAGTAATCAGTTGCTCAAACCTTAATAAATGCCGTCATTGCGAGCTTGCCCTGCCGCCAGGCGGGCAAAGCGCGGCAATCTGCTTATTTATGGTAAGATTGCTTCGTCGCAAAAGCTTCTCGCAATGACGCCCATTCAAATCTACATGCCAAACACCGTCACTTCGAGTTTACCTACCGATAGGTAGGCGCAGCGTGGCAATCTGCTTCTTACAATAAATAATAAACAATTAGCAAATTACAATGTGGAGTGAACAGTCATCAGTTGCTCAAACCTTAATAAATGCCGTCATTGCGAGCAAGCCTACCGCTAGGTAGGCGCAGCGTGGCAATCTGCTTATTTATGGCAAGATTGCTTCGTCGCAAAAGCTTCTCGCAATGACGTAGCCCCTTAAATAAATATCAATTAGCAATAAACAATGTAAAGTGAGCATTGAGCAGTCATTAGTCAATAGGCAAAAACCTCTTAGAAAGCCTAACGGCCTATTTTAATATGCGTAGTAAATCAAGGGATTTTTACAGCAGGAAAAGGGAGGCGCAGCTAAAACTCCTTAACCGCAGAGGACCGAGAGGTAAATG
>NZ_RQPJ01000020.1 GCF_003957295.1 Arenibacter aquaticus | reverse complement strand
CCAGCTTTGATGCCATTGCGGACCAGGTAACGATTACCGGTGTAGGAACTGCTGCGGATCCTTTCAAGGTAGAGGACCTTTCCATAGTAACGGCCAAACTGGCTGATGGCGCTGTGACCACCGTGAAATTGGGTGACGATGCTGTTACCAATGCAAAATTGGCCGACGATGCGGTACAGACAGAAAATATACTAAGTGGTGGTAACGACAAGGTGTTGGTTACCGATGCAGTGGGTACTGTGGCCTGGGTAGACAGGTCCAGCTTTGATGCCATTGCGGACCAGATAACGATTACCGGTGTAGGTACTGCTGCGGATCCTTTCAAGGTAGAGGACCTTTCCATAGTTACGGCCAAACTGGCCGATGGGGCGGTGACCACCGTGAAATTGGGTGATGATGCTGTTACCAATGCAAAATTGGCGGACGATGCGGTACAGACAGAAAATATATTAAGTGGAGGTAACGATAAGGTATTGGTTACGGATGCAGTGGGTACTGTGGCCTGGGTAGACAGGTCCAGCTTTGATGCCATTGCGGACCAGGTAACGATTACCGGTGTAGGTACTGCTGCGGACCCCTTTAGGGTAGAGGACCTTTCCATAGTAACGGCCAAACTGGCCGATGGGGCGGTGACCACCGTGAAATTGGGTGACGATGCTGTTACCAATGCAAAATTGGCCGACGATGCGGTTCAGACAGAAAATATACTAAGTGGAGGTAACGACAAGGTATTGGTTACGGATGCAGTGGGTA
>NZ_RQPJ01000019.1:2533-106942 GCF_003957295.1 Arenibacter aquaticus | reverse complement strand
CCCTTACCATTCCGAACAGGGAAGTTAAGCCCGTCTGCGCCGATGGTACTGCTACACCAAGTGGGAGAGTAGGCCGCCGCCTTTTTTTGAAGTCCCCTCATCATCAGATGAGGGGACTTTTTTTTGGTCTAAATCCAAAATAGGGCACGCCTTCTGCGTGATCAATTCCCGTATCCCTTCGCGCAGCACTTTGTTGGCGCTCAGGGACGGTCATTGATAGGCCGCCGCCTTTTTCTGAAGTCCCCTCATCATCAGATGAGGGGACTTTTTTTTTTGGTCTAAATCCAAAATAGGGCACGCCGCTGGCGTGATCAATTCCCGTGCCCCTTGGATCAAGTCCATTTTCTGGGATCAAGTTCATTTTCTGGGTATTTACGGATCATGGTTAATTATTGTGTTTTTCGATTTGTGGTTTTATTATTAGGAATGGATCTAGTTCGACTTATATATATTCATCCTTTACATTACATAATATGTCTTTATTGCTTTTTGCTTACTATTGAATCTAATATAAGAGGTTTATGTATACCACCTTATTTAAGGTTCTTTAATTTTACCCAAGTGGTCTTTATTGTTTTATCAGTTTTCGTGAAGCTTCGATTTCTTTGCGAGTCCAATGAAACCAATGTAGGAGGTGCATCTATACCTTATTATAAAATAGATAAGCAATGAATAAAATGAAACAAAAGAAAAGACACTTCTTCACTATGTCGGCTATAAAATCTAGGAGTTTTAGGTACCGATGCCATCGCCAAAATTATTTCCAAGGCTTCAATAATTCTTAACGGCCATGCCACCGCTACCACGGAATAAGATGGGTTAAGCAACAGTCTTTAAAAACAATGTTGGAGGTATACAATTAAAGATTAATAATCTATATGCACTAATGGAATGTAGGAACTAAAACCGGCCTATTTTTAATTTCGTCCTAAATCAAGTTTTTTCCATGTTGGACAATGGAAGGCCTGTCTACCATAAGGTAGGCGGCCATATAGGTTATTTATTTAAGCTAGGGCTGGCTTCTCCAATATAAGGTACGCTGTACCTCAGTTTATGGGCCCTGGTCGTTTTTTATGCATGGGCTGGTTTATTGATTGTTATAGGTATTCAAAAAATCGAGATTCGGCGTAGCCAATGCTCTGTATTTGGGTGCTGCAAAAAAATAACAGAACTCAATCTACAGGTGGGGGTGTTGTATTTATGTAATCCACACCCACCCACATACAATTTACGGGAATGATTCAGGATCGGTTGCCATATAGAGGTTCAAAGTCTGGAGTCTTTGTATAGCAGTCTTGTGTGACATTGTTTCATTGCTACATTAAACTATGGGCACATTAAGTCATTACTATATTTTCTAATCAGTACAGTGTTGAATTTGCCAATTGTCAAATGGCTTCATTCTTATGTGGATCTATTTTTTTTCATAATAATAAGCGGGCCACCTCCAACCAATTGTCGGCTCGTTCATATCCTTTGGTATGTATATTATGGGGAGAGGTAAACAATATTTTCCTTCCCTGGAAATGCTCCAGGTTGTAACTGCGATCATCAATTAAAATATCCCCATTTAAAATATGCTTGCTACCACAGAGGATTCTATTTCTCCAATGGATAAACGGAAAGTACTCATCTAACCAATCACTCTTCTCCCGTAATGAATTAGGATATTCCATGGCCGCCGAGGCTACATATAGGTCGTATTTTTGGGAGAGTTCCTTCAATACTTTCTGGCTATCCTTAATGGGTTCTAGAGCTCGGAAGAAGCCTTCTGTCCTTGCATGGTTCCTTACACTGGATTGACGCTCCTGCGGAACGGATTGCCAAACTTCACGGCCCATACAGTCCATCTCGGTCAGGTTTTCATTAAATTCGGCATTGTACAGCCGTATGTGGGCATTATACGCATCAGCAAACACCTCGTCCATATCAACAAATAAAGTCATTCAAATATATTTTATGTACTAAAATAACCAATTTTGTTCTGGAATAGAACATATAGGTCCAAGGGGGGATTGTTTAATACTTTAAATGCATTGGGGAGTGGCTTAGATAAATTAGAGCAGTTCTATTGGTAAAACTTGGATTACATATTGTGCATACGTTTCATTGTGTGTGAATAGGCGAGCCGTTAAATAGTTAATTGTCTTTATTTTCACCCTTGTTGAACAAGGCATCCATTAATAGTTTTATTCCGTAGAAACCTAAACTTATGGCTGCTACAGCTAATATTAAACCGGTTATTAAAACTGGCCAGTACAAAGGGTGTCCTTCATTTTTAAAAGCTTGGTAAATCACTACGGGAGCTGTAAACATTAGCCCAACAGTGTATGCTAAAAATTTTATACCTTTTAATAATAGCGCCTTGTTTGTTCTCATACTGTTACTCTTTTGGTGTTATCTTAAGTAGGAAGGTTATTTTTTAATTAATAAACTGTCGGAAAATGTTTGGCATACTGCAAAATAACCTAAGGCAAAATTAGTGTTATCCAAGTTAAGGTTATCCGTATTGTTGGTGACATTAATTATATTTCCCTTAACTGTGGTAGCGGGACTACTAAAAGGGCCAGTATCGGGTCCACTTTGAAATATAAGTTGGTTCATGTAATTATAAAAATCCTTATCCACACCATAGATGCTTACGGTTACCAATCTTTCGTCCTCCAATTTGCTATCGTAAAAAAAGGAAAACTCAAACTGCTGTCCCTGGTAAAATTCATCTTCGGTAACCAAATATTCACCAAAATCAAAATCGAAGAGATAAAAGTCGTCCCTAGTACCATCATCTGTGAAGGATACTATTACTTCTGTCTCTTCCTCACCAAATAGAGTAGTGCTGCCCTGCTCTAGCTTGTCTATGGGAACTGTTGGCACAAAAGTAGTTTTTGCCAGATAGATCTGATCTGCATGTTTTATGTTTAACTCCAGGGCTCCTTGGGTCAACTGTTCCATTTCCCATTCGTTTTCGTACAGCCCGGTACCCGGAATGGACTCCAGTAGCGTTAATGTTGTATTGGTGGTAGTATTTTTAATCGTAATTTCCTCTAATTGTGTGGGAGAAACTGTATCAAAAAAGGAGCTACTGAGACTAGCTTTTACTTGTACCAGTGCGGTTTGGCTATTGATATCTTCAATTTTTATCAGGGCATCAATTATCAACCTAGGTTCTTCGGTAGGAAGATCCACATCAATAACATCTTGGCAGCTAATGCAGATAAAAAAAACGGCATAATAAATAATCTTCCTCATGTTATTAAAATTTTATATTATAGGTGGCAGAGGGTACTAAACCAAAAATAGAGGTTCTAACGGCCTCATTGACGCCAGTGTCACCATTACGGCTAAATCCTATAGAAGCGGCATTTCTTCTGTTATATATATTATATATACTAAAAACCCATTCTGACTTAAGCTTTCTTCCTTTGTTTTTTCTAGGGCTGAGACTGGCAGAAATATCAATTCGGTGATAGGCCGGAAGTCGCTGTTTATTCCTTTGGCCGTAATATGGGACAGATAGATTTTGAAATTCAAATTGACCAATTGGATAATTGGTAGGTTGTCCTGTCTGAAAAACAAAATTACTATTAAAACTCCACTTTTCGTTTAATTTGTAATTTAGATAAAGCGATATGTCATGGGTTTTATCATAAGGGGTATTGTACCATTCCCCAGCATTTATACCCGGTTCTGTACTGGTTCTGCCGGGGGTTCTTTGTTCGGACTTGGAAAGGGTGTAGGCCAGCCAACCTTGAACCCTTCCTTCATTTTTTTTCACAAGAAGCTCTAAGCCATAGGCCCGTGCCTGCCCATTTAAGATAACCTGCTCTATAGCGTCATTGGCAATTAAATTGGCACCGTCAATATAGTCGATCCGGTTTTGAATATCCTTATAAAAAACTTCAGTCTCCAATGAGAATTTCCCATTATTTATATTTCTAAAATATCCCAAGGCATACTGATCCAATAATTGTGGTTTAATAAAAGGTCCGCTAGGAGTCCAAACATCCAGGGGAGTTGGGGAGCTGGTGTTGGAAAGAAGATGTAAGTATTGGGCCATTCTGGTATAACTGGCCTTTATGGAGTTATCAGGATCAAAGGTATAAGCCATTGCCAATCGGGGTTCCAAATTGGTAAAAGAGGCCAGTTGCTCCTTGCGTTTAGGTTTTTCAACATCAACAGGTTCGGCTTCTTTGTAGATTTGTAGAAAAGGATCAAAATATACGGGATTGTTTTGGTATAAATTTAGTTCATCCTGTCCAAGACGCAGAAAATTGCTAAGTCGCAAGCCATATTGTAGGCTCAATTTTTCGGTTACTTCCTGTTCAACGCCTACATAAACAGCTAGTTCATTGGCGTATTTTTGAATTAACTGGTCTTCAATAATCCCGGAATCTGTATCACTGGGTTCTATCTTACCAGGGTTAAAGCGGTAGTATATATTGTTGACACCGTAATTTAGTTGAAAACTGTTGCTTAGATAATGCTTGAAATCGTACTTCAGGTTGAAGTTCTGAATTCCGGAATTCCATTTAAACCCTACGAAATCCAATTTTAGACCATAATAATAGTCCGAGTATATTAGGGATAAGTTAGAGAACAGTTTATCTGAAAATAAATGGTTCCACCTAAAATTAATCACGGCATTACCATAAATATTTACAAAACTATCACTAATACCAAATACGTCCCTACCAAAATATCCGGACAGGTAAATGTTATTGTACTCGTTCAATTTAAAATTTAATTTGGTATTTAGATCATAGAAATAGGCTGTATTGTCCACATCAAAAAGAGGGAGGAACAAATGAGCATAGGATGCCCTACCGCCTATAAGGAAAGCTGCTTGGTCTTTAATTATAGGGCCTTCTACCAACAGTCTACTGGCAACCGCTCCGATGCCTCCATTTACTTTATAGTTTTTGCTATTTCCTTCTTTCTGAAATATTTCCAAAACGGAAGATAGCCGCCCGCCGTAACGGGAAGGAATACCTCCCTTGTATAACTTAACGTCTTTAATGGCATCTGGATTAAAGACCGAAAAAAAACCAAAGAGGTGGGACGAATTAAAAATAGTAGCCTCATCCAATAAAATAAGGTTTTGGTCTGCGGCACCCCCTCTAACATTAAAGCCCGAAGACCCTTCCCCAGCATTGCTAACACCAGGCAACAGTAGAATGGATTTAATTATATCGGCCTCGCCAAGGATGACAGGTATATTTTTTATGGTTTCAGCGGAGAGCGTGTTTACGCTCATCTGCGGCTTCCTAATGTTTAGTTTTTCAACATCTTCGGTAACAACCACTTCTTCCAATTGCTGAGCATCCTCGGCCAGTTGAAAGTTTATTTTTTGATTAACTGATAATTCTACCTGTTTTACTATATCCTGATAGCCTAAAGAGCTTATTAGGATTTCGTAAGTACCTTTTGGTAGGGTTATGGAGTAAAACCCATATTCGTTGGTTATAACTCCAGTGCTCAAGGATGGTACCGCTACGGTAACGCCAATAAGAGTTTCGTTGCTCGACAATTCTGTGATGGTACCACTAAGGGTAAACCGTTCTTGAGAAAATATACAGGTAGAATAAAAAAGAAGAAGGAATAACAGTAGTCTAATGTTCTTTTTCATTAAGGACAATTTTATCTAAAAGTATTGATAATAATTATGATGAAAAAAAAACTTGGGTTCTATTAAAACAGAAAGACCTTTTCAAATATATGAAAAGGTCTTTCTTATGGTTTTACCACTTCTTTAAATAGTTTCCAAGATGGTATTGAAAGTCGTGCTTGGCCTCATGGCCTCACTGATCAATTTGCTGTCTGGTAAGTAGTAGCCTCCAATATTGACTGCTGCACCTTGGGCATCAATTAATTGTTTCAGGATTTCCTCGGTACTATTGGTAAGACGCTCCGCTATTGGGGTAAAAAGATCTTTTAGTTCCTTGTCTTTATCTTGCGCTGCCAATGCCTTGGCCCAGTAAAGCGCCAAATAAAAGTGACTACCTCTATTGTCCAGTTCGTTTACTTTTCTGGACGGCGATTTATCATTTTCCAAAAATTGCTCGGTGGCTATGTCCAAGGTTTCGGCCAAGACCAGGGCACGGGGATTATTGTTTTTTTCGCCATAGTGTTCCAAGGAAACACCAAGCGCCAAGAATTCTCCTAGGGAGTCCCATCTTAAATGTCCTTCCGATAAAAATTGTTCTACGTGTTTTGGAGCAGATCCTCCAGCACCCGTTTCAAAAAGTCCACCGCCGTTCATAAGAGGGACAATAGACAGCATTTTTGCACTGGTACCTACTTCTAGGATTGGGAAAAGGTCTGTTAGGTAATCCCTTAGTACATTTCCTGAAACCGATATGGTATCCTTACCTTCCTTGAGTCTATGTAAGGTGTATACCGTGGCTTTTTCCGGTGACATGATTTGGATATCAAGATCAGTGGTATCGTGGTCTGCCAAATAGGTATTTACTTTCTTTATTAATTGAGCATCATGAGCCCTATTTTCATCAAGCCAGAATATAGCTGGTATATTGGTTGCCCTGGCTCTTGTTACGGCTAGTTTTACCCAATCCTGGATTGGTGCGTCCTTCACTTGGCACATTCTCCAGATGTCACCTTCTTCAACTTCATGTTCTATAAGAACTTGGTTGGTATTGACATCTATTACAGAAACCTTGCCGTTGTGCTGTATCTCAAAAGTTTTGTCATGGGAACCATATTCCTCTGCTTTTTGGGCCATTAGTCCAATATTTGGTACCGTACCCATTGTGGTGGGGTCAAAAGCCCCATGTTTTTTACAGAAATCTATTGTTGCCGTATAGATGCCCGCATAACTGCTATCAGGAATTATAGCTTTGGTATCCTGAGCCTTGCCCTCTGCATTCCACATTTGACCAGAGTTCCGGATCATAGCTGGCATAGAGGCATCTATAATGATGTCACTAGGTACATGTAAGTTGGTAATACCCTTATCAGAATTGACCATGGCCAAGGCCGGTCCTTCTTCAATGGTTTGGGCGATATCCGCTTCTATTTGATTTCTTTCCGCTGCTGGAAGGCTTTGGATTTTGTTGAACAAACTTTCCAAGCCATCGTTGGCGCTTATACCAATTTTATCAAAAGTAGCATTGTACTTATTAAAAATATCTTGAAAGAATACTTTTACGGCATGTCCAAAAATAATAGGATCCGAAACCTTCATCATAGTGGCTTTAAGATGCAGGGAGAATAAAACTCCTTTATCTTTGGAGTCTTTTACCTGTTCCTGTAGAAAGCTGATCAAGGCTTTTTTGTTCAATACGGTAGCATCAATGATTTCATCCTTCATGAGGCTAAGGTTTTCCTTAAGGGTTACCGTGGTGCCATCTGTTTGGGTAAGGACAATATTTACTGCAGTTGCCTCTTTAAGAGTAACCGATATTTCATTGGATTTAAAATCGCCATGCCCCATAGTAGCTACATGGGTCTTGGAGTCCGCGGTCCATGCTCCCATGGAATGTGGGTGTTTTTTTGCGTAATTTTTTACGGCTCTTGGTGCTCTACGGTCCGAGTTTCCTTCCCTTAGAACGGGATTTACCGCACTTCCCTTTATTTTGTCGTATCTGGATTTAATATCCTTTTCGGTGTCGTTTTTAGGATTTACAGGGTAGCTGGGAATATTATATCCCTTAGACTGTAGTTCTTCTATGGCCTCATTTAATTGTGGTACAGAGGCACTGATATTGGGAAGTTTAATAATATTGGTTTCTGGTTTTTTGGCCAGTTCTCCCAACTCTGCCAAATCATCGGAAATTTGCTGCTCCTTCTTTAAGTATTCTGGGAATACTGCAATTATTCTACCGGCTAGTGAAATATCCTTTAGTTGTATATTGATGCCAGCAGGTTTTGTAAATGCCTTAATTATTGGAAGTAATGATTGAGTTGCTAAAGCAGGGGCCTCGTCGGTTTTGGTATATAAAATTTTTGGCATTTTAATTTAGGTTTTTATGTTTAAGCGGAGCAAATATACAATTTTAAAAGTGCCAAATAAATAGGGAAAGCCTATAATATTGTCTAATTGTTCAAGAGAGAGGGAGATAGGTTGTTATTACACGGATTGAAGGCTTAAAAGCTATAAAAATAAAAGCCATATCATTGTATAAAATACCTTGATATGGCTTTCTAGAAATAGTTTACAAATTTCTTGTTTTGCTTCTTGCAAAACGGCAACCATTGATTGCATTTGCATCACTAATTCAACGTTTGAAACACATTATCCTAAATAAATATATAAAGAGATAAATATGTCGCTACTCACTGTTTAATTATTTGATAAGCTTAATGTACAACATGGAGTCATACCTTAATAATATCCAAAAATTACAGACCAACCTTCCTGCCAAAGCAAGTGGGCAATCCGATAACAAAAAAGCGTAGCCGCTTAATAATGTTATAACACTGAGACAAAGAACGTAAACTTCGTGTGACATTCATAAATCCGCAGAATATGAATTACCAGCCACTTATTAAAAGTACTAAAATGTTCTTTAACAGGCAAATAATATAAAGAGTTTATTATCAACAGCTTATGCACTTAGGTTTTGAACATTTGTTCATAAAAAAAGCATCCTTACAAATGTGTAAGGATGCTTTTTCTATACTTAAAAAATGCTTCTTAAGAGCGAACCTCTTTAATTCTAGCTTTTTTACCGGTAAGTCCTCTGAAGTAGAAAATACGTGATCTACGAACTTTACCTTTCTTGTTAACTTCTATTTTTTGCAAAGCAGGCATATTGATAGGGAAAATACGCTCTACACCAACAGTTCCGGACATTTTACGAATGGTAAATGTTTCGGTAGCTCCCGATCCCCTTCTTTGTATAACAACACCTTTAAAAAACTGTGTTCTTGTTTTTTCACCTTCCTTAATCTCGTAGTACACAGTGATGGTATCACCAGCTGAAAATTTTGGAAAATCTTTTTTAGGAACGAATTCGTTTTCAACAAATTTTATTAACTCTTCCATGGTCTTTAATTAATGTTTACTTAAATCAACTTTCACGATTATCGTCAGAGGTTAATTTAATGGAGTGCAAAAATAGTTTAATATTTGTAATTAACAAGCAAATAAATTACTTTTTAATATTAACTGGGGTTGTTGTAACAGTATATTGTCATAATGCTGCTATGTGCTGTACCTAAGGGACTTATATTTTAAGGCACTATGTTGGGGTATTTTGCTTTTAATAGCTATTCCTTCAGCAGATCGGGCCGCAATTCTTCAGTTCTTTTGTAGGCTTGGTCTTCTCGCCAGCTTTCAATAGCGGGGAAATTGCCGCTCAATAACACATCGGGTACCTTATGACCTTTGTATTCAGCTGGCCTTGTATATACGGGAGGGGCCAATAGGTTATCCTGAAAAGTGTCTGTCAAAGCAGAGGTTTCATTGTTTAAAACACCTGGTATAAGGCGGATAACGGTATCACAAAGCACTGCCGCTCCCAGTTCTCCTCCGGACAATACATAGTCGCCAATAGATACTTCTTTGGTAACAAATAAATCCCGAACCCTTTGATCTACCCCCTTATAATGTCCGCAAAGAACAATGATGTTCTTTAATAAAGACAGTCCGTTGGCCATCTTTTGATCCAAGGTTTTTCCATCCGGGGTCATATAGATTACCTCGTCATAATCCCGTTCCTCTTTTAATGCAGAGATACACTTGTCTATGGGTTCTATCATAAGTACCATTCCAGCTCCACCTCCAAACTGATAGTCGTCTACTTGATTGTAGCTCAAGTCTGTGTAATCCCTTAGGTTGTGAAAATGCACTTCTACCACCCCTTTGTCTATTGCTCTCTTTAAAATTGAAGCTTCAAATGGACTTTTTAATATATCGGGAACTACAGTGATAATATCTATTCGCATGGTACGGGCAATAACGTTATTGGTATCTTACAATATGGGCCAAAAGTAGTAAAAACGAGCTCAATTTCTTTTTAATTGTGAAAAGCATGTGTTTTTAAAACAACTTTTTACGGTTCCAACTTGCGGTTCTATCATGATTTGCAGTAAGTGGTCAATGGAATAAGGGTTAAAAAAAAAAAGCTCCCTTCAGGGAGCTTAGCGTGTTATTTGGATTTCTTTTGTTTGTTCAGTTCGTCTTGCAACTGTCTGCTAATTTTTTGTTCCCGTTCCAGCGCCCGCCTTCTGTGGTCCTCGTATTCCGTTTCCAATTCGGAAAGTGCAACCTTTGCTTCCTGGGTAAGGATGTTACTGTTTCTAAATCTATAAATAAAGAACAACAAGAGTAGTAGTAGGGTAGCAATAATAGTCCAAAGAATAAAATTGTAGGTACTTTTAGAGACCAGAAAGCCCAAAAAGGACATGCTGTCTTTTTCTTCCGTCACCGATGCTAAATTATTGGTAGTTTCCTCCAGTTTTTTGTTCAGTGAATTTATGGTCTCAACATGACCGGAAATTGTAGCGTTTAATTGTTTGATATTATTGTTGAATTCATTAATGGAATCCAATACATTTTGTCTTAGTTTGCCTAAGTTGTATTCTTTTACTACTTCGTATCTAACACCGTCGGCCCTGTAGTTGCCCGATTTTTTTGAAATATATTCAAATTGTGAGCTTATTGGGCCCTCATCAAGGGAAAGTTTGTTTTCTGTGGAACTTTCCTGCGCATGATGTAGGTTAAATGACAATAGAGCCATTACAATAAAGAGTATTCTCGAAATTTTCATTTATGTAATTCTTATTGTTAATAATGATTAAGAGGGGGCTAAAGTACTTTAATATTCCCAATTTATGAAAAAAATGGGGCATTAGGTTTCTCCAGTCAACATGTATAACCCACTATTTTATAAATTATTATATGTTTTTAAAATTTTAGTAATAGGTGTATCTTCTAACTTTAGCAACATACTTGGCCAGCCTAATAACTTGGTGGGCATAACCAAATTCGTTGTCGTACCAAACGTACAACACTAGATTCTTACCATCTTCCGATACAATGGTTGCCGTGCTATCATAAATTGAGGGGGCCGAATTTCCAACAATATCAGAAGAAACCAGTTCATTGCTAAGGGAAAACTTTATCTGCTCTACCAAGTCGCCTTCCAAGGCGTATTTTTTAATAATAGTATTCAGGGTCTCTTTGGAGGTCTTGTTTTTTACTTCTATATTAAGTATGGCCAAGGACCCATTGGGTACGGGTACCCTTATAGCGTTAGAGGTTAATTTTCCTGCAAGCTGTGGTAGGGCTTTGGTTACAGCTTTTCCGGCGCCGGTTTCGGTAATGACCATGTTGAGGGCGGCAGCTCTGCCACGCCTGTATTTTGCGTGCATATTATCTACTAAATTCTGGTCATTGGTATAAGCGTGGATCGTTTCTATATGACCTTTTTTTATTCCTAAAGAATCTTCCACGATTTTTAAAATAGGTGTTATGGCGTTGGTGGTACAGGAGGCAGCAGAGAATATAGTAGTGGTGTCAGGATCAAATTCCATGTGGTTAACGCCGTGTACTATATTGGGAACTCCTTTTCCGGGTGCCGTTAACAACACTGTTCCACTACCTTTGGAGTCAAGGTGCATACTCAATGCTTCCCTGTCCCTATAGGCTCCAGTGTTATCTATGATCAAAGCATTGTTTATACCATACTGTTGGTAGTCTATCTCTTTTGGGTCATTGGCGGCTATCATATGCACCGTGGTGCCATTAATGATCATTGCCATATTTTTGTGGTCTATCTCAACAGTTCCGTGAAATTGCCCGTGTACGGAGTCGGTACGCAATAAGTTTGCTCTTTTTTCCAGAATTTCCGGGCCTATGTTCCCTCTAGTGACGATAGCTCTTAATCTCAGCTGGTTTCCTTTGCCGGTTTTTGCCATCAGCTCCCTGGCCAATAACCTACCTATCCTGCCAAAACCATAGAGCACTACATCCTTAGGTTTTATTTCGTTGCTGTCCTCGGCCCCTTTTAATTTTTCCAGAACAAAATTCTTGACCGTGTTATAATTGTTGATTTCGGAATGATATTCATAGGTAAGTTTTCCTATATCCAATTTGGAGGGGGGTAAGGGGATGTCGTTGATGGTTCGTAATAGCTCTACCGAATCGAATATTGAAATTGGTTTTTGGACAAACGCCCCGGCGTATTCATGTAGATTGATGATGTCGCTTACATTTTTGTCTATAACCTGATTTTTAAAAAGTACGATTTCAATGGATTTGTCGTACCATAAATCACTTGTGATTTTAATAAATTCGGTGGAGGCCTTCCTTCGGTCTGCCTGAAAAGCCAATTCCTTCTCATATGATTGGATAGTATCCATAGCCTATTTTTTTACGTAGTCCAGTTTCGTTAAAATTATATATTTCAAACGTTTTCGTAAAGAAATAATTGCATAAAAAAAGCGCCCCCATTTGGGAGCGCTAGTCAAGAAATTTTTTATTGGATTATCAGTCGTTCTTTTTCTCCTTTTTTATTCAACATGGTAATACTGGCCCTGTCATATCTGGAAATTCTTCCAAACTTGTTCTTGGCATCTTGGATGTTGTTTATCTCTTCATCCCCAAAGGAAAGCAGCACCTTGCCTTCAAAGCCATAATCCCTGTAGGTTTCGGGAACTCCAATTATTTTGACCCCTTTCTTGGTCTTGAAACTCTTTTTCTCATCCTCGGTTAGGTTTTTTACCTCAAAGCCTAGGACAGGAATTACAATGGTTTGCCTTTCTTTTAGGGTAACGGGGAAATCCATCTTGTCCTCGCCACGTAATACCGTGACCATTAGTTGGTCTCCTGGTCTTTTGGAGGATATATATCCTATAAGGTCCGAGAATTTGTGAATTTCTACATTGTCTATATTCTTTATAATGTCGCCTTCCTGTAATTCGGCATCATCGGCACCGGAATCTTCCTCTACCCCGGCAATATATACACCATCTATTTCATTTATCCCGTTTTCTATGGCATACGGGCTGTTCATGGGAACGGTATTGATGCCCAATATTCCTTTTTGAACATTGCCATACTCCATTATATCTTCTACTACCTTCTTGGCAATATTACTGGGTACCGCAAAGGAATAGCCAACATAGGAGCCGGTTTGCGAAGTAATAGCTGTATTGATCCCTATTAGGTCCCCATTGGTATTTACCAAGGCACCACCGCTATTTCCTGGATTAACGGCCGCATCGGTTTGTATGAAGGATTGGTCTATACTGGCCAAGGCCCTTGCTTTGGCACTAACGATACCTGCCGTAACCGTAGAGGTAAGGTTAAAGGGGTTTCCAACTGCCAAGACCCATTCCCCAACTTTTGTGTTGTCCGAATCCCCAAAAGCCAAATATGGCAGTTTTCGGTCTACATCTATTTTTAATAAAGCAATATCCGAGTTGGGATCGGTACCTATAAGCTCTGCGTCATAGGTCTTATTGTTGTTCAGGGTAACCTGTAGTTGATCCGCATTGGCTATCACATGGTTATTGGTAACGATGTATCCGTCCTGTGATATGATTACACCAGATCCTGTTCCTACCTGTGGTTTTTGGGAGCCTCCGTACCCGTAGAAGAATTCCATTATACTGGATGGACCCTTGCTGACCGACACGTTTTTAACGTGCACTACTGCATTCACCGAGTTTTCGGCGGCCATGGTAAAATCAACCTCATTAATGCCAGAGCCTCTGGCGGAGGTTGGTGTATAACTAGAGGTTATGATATTTGCACTACTTTCCTGTGGAACTATGGCGTAATTGGGTTTCTCTAGAAAAAGTTTGTAAGCGCCTAGGGTTATAGCACCTGCAAAAACAGAAACCAGTAATAAACTTCCAAATTTCTTCATAAAAACATTTTTTTAATTTGCTATCGTAAAATTAACACAAATCCATAGCAATAATTTGCCTTTAACGAGTTTTTAACTGATAAAAAAACCTTAATAAAATTATATCTTTGTGCTTTAAAATACAATATGCTACTGAATTTTTATAAGTACCAGGGAACAGGAAACGACTTTGTTATGATTGATAACCGCAAGGGGGTTTTTCCTAAGGATAATACGGAATTAGTCTCGTTTTTATGTGATAGGAGATTTGGAATAGGTGCAGACGGACTCATACTTTTGGAAAATGACCAGGCTGCCGATTTTAAAATGGTCTATTATAATTCGGATGGGCGACAGAGTACTATGTGCGGAAACGGAGGAAGGTGCATTGTGGCCTTTGCCAATTTTTTGGGCATAGTTGATCAAGAAATTTCATTTGTAGCCATAGACGGACTTCATCGTGCCAGTATAGATGATGGTATTGTAAGCCTGGAAATGCAGGAAGTCCAGGAAATAATGGAAAAAAGTAATTCCCTTTTCTTGGATACTGGGTCTCCCCATCACGTGCAATTGGTAGATGGCCTTAAAGATTTTGATGTACCCAAGGAAGGTGCAAAATTACGCTATGGTATTTATGGCGAACAAGGGAGCAATATAAACTTTGTGGACCAAGAGAGTCCGGACACTTTTAACGTGCGTACTTATGAGCGTGGGGTAGAGGATGAAACCTATTCATGTGGTACCGGTGTAACGGCCGTGGCATTGGCCATGTACCATTCTGGAAAAACAAGCAATAATAGGGTCCGTATTAATACCCCAGGTGGAAAACTAGAGGTGAAATTTAAAAGCAGCCCGGACGGATATAAGGAAATATGGTTAACGGGGCCTGCCAAACTAGTGTTTAAAGGTGAGATTAATGTTGCGTCTTAAAGGTAGAAATATATTTCTCAGAGCCCTGGAGCCAGAGGATTTGGATTTTCTCTATGAATTGGAAAACGATCCGGGAATTTGGGAAATAAGTGGTACCACTGCTCCCTATTCCAGACATGTGTTGAAGATGTACCTGGAAAACGCCCATAAAGACATTTACGAGGTAAAACAATTACGACTGTGTATTTGTAACTTGGAAGGAGCTGTTATTGGCTTAATAGATCTATTTGATTTTGACCCTAAGAACCTACGGGTGGGGATGGGAATAATTATATGTCAGGAAGGGCAAAGGAACAAGGGTGTTGGCACAGAGGCCGTTGAGATCCTTACCAATTATGTGTTTTCGGTGTTAGGGCTTAGACAGGTGTATGTAAATGTATTGGAAGGTAATGCTCCCAGTATCCACCTGTTCTCAAAGCTTGGGTTTAAAAAAGTAGGGGAAAAACAGGATTGGATATATTCTAACGGTAGTTTTAAAAATGAAATCTTGTATCAAAAGATAAATAGGTAATGTACATTAAAAAAATTTTACTGATAATAGTTGCTGCGGGTCTTGTGGTAGGGGGTGCGTTTTCCTATATGGTCTATAAGGCCTTTTTCCTGCCCAATACCAATTTTAATAATGAGGTGGCTTACGTCCATATTCCTTCCAATTCGGATTTTGAGGCCGTTAAAGACCTTATGGAACCACTGTTAAAGGATATAGGGACCTTTGAATCGGCCGCCGACAGAAAAGGCTATAGTAGCAATATAAAAGCTGGTAAGTATGTCATAAAAAAGGGCATGGGTAACAATGATATTGTGAACTCCCTGCGAAGTGGCAATATTCCTGTTAAGGTTGCTTTCAACAATCAGGAAACCTTGGAGGACTTAGCGGGGAGAATTTCCCTTCAGATAGAAGCCGATAGTTTGGAGCTCTTGAGTGCTTTTAAGGATTCTGCTTATTTGGAGTCCAATGGCTTTGAGCGGAATACGGCACTTTCTATGTACATTCCCAATAGCTACGAGTTTTTTTGGAATACTTCGGCCAAGGGGTTTAGGGAGAGGATGAATAAAGAATTTAAGCGATTTTGGAACGATCAGCGTTTGGCAAAAGCCAAGGCCTTGGGTTTAACCCCTGCAGAGGTTATTACCTTGGCCGCAATTGTACATAAAGAGACGGCTAAAGTAGATGAAAGACCACGTGTGGCCGGAGTGTATTTAAATAGATTGAAAAAAAGGATGCCACTGCAGGCAGACCCTACAGTGATCTATGCCCTGAAACTTCATACAGGGAACTTTGATACCGTTATTAAAAGGGTGCTCTATAAAGACCTGGAATTGGACTCACCCTATAATACTTATAAGTATGGAGGATTGCCGCCGGGACCTATTGCAATGCCCGATATTTCGGCTATAGATGCTGTGCTAAACAGGGAACAACATGATTACTATTACTTTGTGGCAAACGTTGAAAATTTTGGTTACCATAAATTTGCCAAGACCTTAAGACAACATAACCGAAATAAGGAACAGTATGTCCGATGGATCAATAGTAAGAAGATAAACCGTTGAGTAAGTGGTCGTTATTTATAGACCATTCGTCCGGTGTAAATCTCTTTTTGTACAAAATTGCGTTAAAATAGAGGTGCTTTTCAAAATGGGCCGTATATTTGTAGCGTGAAATTTAAGCAGGCTATTTTTGGGCTGTAAGTCTTAAGAAAACAAAAATATGAGAAAGTGGACAAGTTTTTTGTTCCCCGTTATCATGATTTTTATTCTTGTTAGTTTTGGGTTTAGACCGGTTAAGTCCGTGGTCCCTGAAGCGTTAAGAGTAAATGGGCCTACTGAAGTTTTGTTTCCCAAGCACAAAACCATTTTAAAATCTTCTATGGTTGCGCCACCCTTTTTAGGTACTTCCTATAACGGGTTTAAAGAGGCTTTGGCCTTTAAGGAATCTCAAGGAAATTATTTTACGACCAATGCATTGGGTTATCTGGGAAAATACCAATTTGGTATTGGTACGCTAGAGTTACTTGGTGTGTACAATGCTACTTTATTTCTTAACGATCCTATTTTGCAGGAGAGGGTGTTTCATACCAACCTTTCTAGGAACAAATGGATACTTAGAAGGGATATTAAACGCTTTGTAGGTAAGGTAATCAATGGACAGGAGATTACAGAATCAGGAATATTGGCGGCGGCACATTTGGCCGGGGCCGGAAATGTAAAAAAATATTTAAGGTCCTATGGACAATTAAATGTAAATGATGACTTTGGTTCATCGGTTTCATATTACATCAAGAAGTTCTCTGGCTACGATATGTCGCATGTACCGTCAAGGAGAAATCCCAGAATATAGAAACTGCGTAAAAATGTAAATAGAAGGCCTTGACATGTAAATGTTAGGGCTTTTTTTATGCGTGCAATATAAATATAGTGGGTCTTTTATGGAGGTCAACCGTGGTTTTTTGCCATTCTAGGGCCGTTTTTGTTGCTATAAATTCCGTTGGCAGGGTAATGTCACAGGCGATGCAGATCAAGGTCTGGGGAGAAAGTGTTTTGGTTAATTCGGCCAGGAGTTTGTCATTTCTATAGGGGGTCTCTATAAATATTTGGGATTGGTTATTTTCCCTGGATAGCTTTTCAAATTTTTTAATGCTTCGCTTACGCTCTGTGGTCTCTATGGGTAGATAGCCGTTAAAGGCAAAACTTTGTCCGTTTAGTCCGCTGGCCATAAGGGCAAGTAGGATGGAGGAGGGGCCTACCAAAGGAACCACCTGTATGCCTTTTTGATGGGCTATACGAACAATATCGGCTCCAGGATCCGCAATTCCGGGGCAGCCCGCTTCCGAAAGTATGCCTACATTGAAACCTTGAAAACATGGATCTAGAAAAGTAGGAATTATTTCAGCTTCGGTAAATTTGTTAAGTAGGTTGATCTCTAAGCTGGGTTGTGATTTTTTTGAGCTTATCTTTTTTATAAAATGCCTGGCGGTTTTTTCGTTCTCAACAATGTAATGGTCAATTTCCTCTATGGTCCTTTTTATGGAAATGGGTAATACTTCCAATGGCTCATTGTCTCCCAATGTGGTAGGTATTAGATAGAGTTTTCCGAGATTACCTTTAAATTGATCCATTTTAGTTAGATGTATTTTGGATTAAGTTCCGTGCTATTGCACTGCAAGCCTTATCTATTAAATGATAGACTTCCTCAAACCTATCTTCGCCCCCGTAATAGGGGTCCGGAACTTCTTGGTGTGTTAATTGTGTGGCTTGTAGCAGTAAGCTCACCTTTGCCTTCTCCTTATTGTTCCTTGCTAGGGCAATAATATTGTGGTAATTGCTTTTATCCATCGCAAAAATAAGGTCGTATTCTGTAAAGTCCCTAGCGGCAAATTGCCTACAGCGCTGATGGCTAATGTCAATCCCATATTTATTGGCTACAGCTATAGATCGGTGGTCTGGTTTTTTTCCAAGATGATAACTGGCCGTACCGGCAGAATCTACCTGAAAAAATGTAGGGTCCAATTTGCTTTCCAGGATGCCTTGGGCCAAGGGGGACCTGCAGATATTTCCTAAACAGACCATAAGTACCTTGAATCCCATGACTCAGTAGCTTTTAGGAAAATTTCTTGGTTAAGTCGTCTATGTACTTTCTGAATTGCTTGTCGGTTTCCGCAAGATTATCAACAGTTTTGCAAGCGTGCAATACCGTGGCATGGTCCCTTTTTCCAATTTGCGATCCAATACTGGCCAACGAGGCTTTGGTAAACTTTTTGGCAAAGAACATTGCCAGTTGTCTGGCTTGGACAATATGTCTTTTCCTGGTTTTGGATTGTAATGTGGCAACATCCATTTCAAAATAATCGGAGACTACTTTTTGGATGTAATCTATAGATACTTCGCGCTTGGTATTTTTAACAAACTTTTCTACTACCAATTGTGCCAACTCCAAGGTAACTTCTTTTTTGTTGAAAGAAGACTGTGCTATCAGGGAAATTATGGCCCCTTCCAATTCACGGATATTGGATTTTATGTGTTTGGCCACGTAGTCTATAATGTCCTCGGGCATTTCTACCCCGTCACGGTACAATTTATTTTTTAGTATAGAGATCCTGGTTTCGTAATCCGGTGTCTGCAATTCCGCGGATAAGCCCCATTTGAATCGCGATAATAAGCGCTGCTCAATATCCTGCATGTCAACAGGAGCCTTGTCAGAGGTTAATATTACCTGCTTGCCATTTTGGTGCAAGTGGTTAAAAATATGGAAGAAGACATCTTGTGTTCCCGACTTACCGGATAAGAATTGTACGTCATCTATAATGAGCACATCGATCAGTTGGTAGAAATGGATAAAATCGTTCCTAGTATTTTTCTTGACCGACTCAATATATTGTTGGGTGAATTTTTCCGCAGAAATATACAAAACCGTTCTTTCCGGGTACTTGTCTTTTATTTCAACACCAATGGCATGGGCCAAGTGTGTTTTTCCCAAACCTACGCCGCCAAAAACCAACAATGGATTAAATGAGGTTCCTCCCGGTTTGTTGGCAACGGCCATTCCGGCCGACCTGGCCAATCTATTGGAATCCCCCTCCAAAAAGTTTTCAAAATTGTAATTTGGGTTTAGTTGGGATTCTATTTTTATGTTTCTTATGCCCGGAATAACAAAAGGATTTTTCAACTCCGGGTTTTTGGATTTTATGGCTACGTCCAATTCTTGGGGTTCTACCTGGGACCTGTTGGAACTTGGAATTTTTTCTGTAAAGGGTTCACGATTGCCATAGGTGTTTTCCATCTTTATGATGTACACCAATTTGGCGGTCTCACCTAGCTCTTTGGTAAGGGCTACTTTTAGTAATTTTACATAGTGCTCTTCTAACCATTCGTAAAAGAATTTACTGGGCACCTGAATACTTAAAGCATTGTCGGTAAGCTTGATAGGTTTAATAGGTTCAAACCAAGTTTTGAATGCCTGCGGTTGGATATTGTCCTTGATAAAGCCCAAACAATGGTTCCATACGGAAGTTGCAGTAACACTCATTTTTAATGTTTTCTTTTTTTGTGGTTAGTGTAAATTAATGATGATATTGCGCTAGATAAATTAGCATTATCAAGTAGGCAAATATGTGAACAAATATTCTAAAAAAAAAATACAAAGAGGTTGAATATTCTCTTTTTTTTTCTCATGTTGCGAGCATAATTTTCACATTTTTAAATATAAAGGTTTTAGGCGAAATAATATGGATTTTAATGAGATTTCTTTTAGGGTGCGATACGGGGAAACAGATCAAATGGGGGTTGTTTATCACGGAAATTACGCGCAATACCTGGAGATGGGAAGGGTAGAGTGGTTACGATCAATGGGGATTTCCTACAAGGCTATGGAAGAAAACGGGATTATGTTGCCCGTAATTTCCTTAAACATAAAATTCAAGAAATCAGCGGTCTATGACGACTTGATAACCGTTACTACATACATCAAAAAAAAGCCCATGGTCAAAATAGAATTTGACTATGAGATACGTAACCAGGAAGGGGATCTGTTAATAGAGGCGAACACTGTTTTAGCTTTCATGGATATGAAGTCCAACAAGCCTGTAAAATGTCCAGATTACATTCTTGATAAGTTAAATGTCTAGTTTTTTTATTTTAACAGGATACATTGCGGAAAATACGTCTTCGGTCACCTGCGCGTCTTTTTTTCTTACCGATATATCCAGTACGCAGTCCATTTCCATTTTTTGGGAGGTAATTTCCAATTGATGCTGTTTAATGGTGCGCATAACTTTATCCATTTCCGAATAATCAAAAGAAAGTCTATAGCCTTGCTTCAAGGTTTTTTCAACTATGTTGGAAGCTTCCAGTGCCATTTGTGCAGCAGTCCTATAGGCCGAAATTAATCCTCCCACCCCCAGTTTGGTGCCACCAAAAATACGGGCTACCGCAACAAGTACATTTGTAACCTCAAAAGCCTGTATTTGTCCGTAAATGGGCATTCCGGCAGAGTTGTTGGGTTCTCCGTCGTCATTGGCCCTGTATTGTTCCCCACTGGGGCCTAGTTGCCAGGCGTAACAAACGTGGTTGGCAGTATGGTGTAATTTTCGCAATTCCTCAATAATAGGTTTTACTTCTTTTACGTCCTTAATTGGAAAGGCATACCCGTAAAACTTGCTTTTGCGTTCTTTAAGTAATGTTTCTTCCGAAGGAGCTGCTAGGGTCTTATAGGTATCCGATTCCATCATGTAATTTTAAAAAAATGCCACCAAGACGATGCTAATGACCGCTAAGGTGATGCCGATCCAGTTTTTGAAGCTTACTTTTTCTTTGAACAAAACAATGCCCAGAAGCGTAGAAAACATTACTATGGCTACATTGTTTATTGTGAAAATGGAAGCACTGTTAAGGGTTTCGTGCTGAAATGCGCGTAAAAGGAAATATATGGAAAAATAGTTGGGTACGCCTAGGGCTATACCGCCAAGTATGTTTCTAAAATTTAGCCTAATTGCTTTTTTGGGAGACTTAACCAGCATTACCATAAGTCCGGTGCAGGCGGCTGAACCAAAAACGATCGCAGAAAAAAGAGGGAACTCTTCTTTGGGGACCAAGGTTTCCTCCAAGTATTTAATACTAGTGTCTATGACCCCAGATCCAATAAAAACCAGAGCGGGCAAAAGGAGGATACTTTTTTTAATGGGTATAACCCTTTCCTTTACCGAAGCAAAGTAGACCGCTACCAGTGCCAATAGAATGCCAAGTACCTTTAACGGACCTAAATGCTCCTTGTATACCAATAACCCGAACAGTACCGGAATTACCAATGACATTTTAGTGGCCACCGAAGCTACGGACACACCACTTTTTTGTGAGGCAGCCGCCATAAGATTAAAAACCACTATAAATAAGATGCCCAATGCCAAAGTGCCAAAAAACCAAGGTTTGCCTGGAATTGAAGATAGAACAATATCTTGGTCATAAAATAATAGGCCTACCGTAGAAGCTACTATATAGTTTGTGGTAATGGCATAGGGGGTTTCTATTTTGTAGGTGTCGAACAACTTGAAAATAACAAATATCAGGCTCGAGAAGAGAATGCTTAGTCCAAGATCCAGCATACTATATTCTTTCCTTTAGCTGAACAATATCTTCCTTGCCTACCAAAAGATTCCAAGTTTTTATTCCCATTTTTCCAGCGGCATCGGTATTCTCTTTGGTGTCGTCAATAAAAAAGGTGTTTTCTGCCTGTAAATCATTTTGCTCCAGTACAAATTGATAGATCTCTTCGTTTGGTTTTCTAAGTTGTATTTCATGTGAAAGGTAGAACTGTTCAAAACAGTTTTTAAACCGTTCAAACCTTTTGGTGCCCATGATGAGTTCTACATGAGGTATGTGCAAGGAGTTGGTATTGCTCAAAAGAAATAGCCTATAGTTGTTTTCTTTGGCCAGATTCTCTATAAATTCTAACCTGTAGTCTGGGAAATCCAATAACATGGAATTCCAAATGTCGATTATTTCCTTTGGGGAGAGATGGGGAAAATCGGGCTGCAGTTGTGCTACAAAATCTTGAGGGGAAATTTTTCCAATTTCAAAATCTGCGTTCAATGCGTGATATTTGGGCAAGAATTCCTGAATACCGGAATTTTGCATGGCTTTGAATACTACCTGTTTGTCCAAATTAATAAATATATCCCCAAAATCGAATATGATATTCTTAATCATTTTTAATATGTGTTAAAAGGTCATTCCCAATATGCTCTTGCCCACAATGTATTCCATGGAGGGTGGGTGACCTTAATCCATGTTTAAAAAGGGTGCTGCCCCTAAATACCCTAGCCTCGTCCCATAATCCGGAATCGATAAAATACTGTAGGGTTTTTGCGCCTCCTTCTATAATGACGCTGACAATATTGTTTTTTAAGAGGACATTACAAATTTGGGCAGCTACCTGATCCTTGAAATTTATTTTCTCATAAATAAGTCCGTCCTGTGAAGACGTTTTATCCTGTTCCGTGAAGACAATGGTCTGTACACTGCCATCCAATACATGATAATGAGGTGGCACCTTAAGGGTTTTATCCACAATAATTCTAACCGGATTATTCCCGCTCCAATGTCTGACGTTTAATTTGGGATTGTCATCCAAGACGGTATTGGTGCCTACCAAAATAGCCTGCTCCTGACTTCTCCACTTATGTACAAGTTGCTGGGAATAGGGGGTGGTTATCCAAAAAGGCTCTGGTGCGTTACTTCTCTTGTCTTTGTTGGGTGCTATAAAGCCATCGGCAGTTTCTGCCCATTTCAGGATGATATAAGGTCTTTTTTTCAGGTGGAAGCTTAGAAAGCGCTTATGGTGCTCCTTACATTCCTCTTCCATTACGCCTACTGTAACCTGGCATCCGGAGGCCTTTAGTTTTTCAATTCCTTTACCAGCAACTTTTTCATGGGGATCCAGCAGCCCGATCACGACATTAGGGATCTTATGCTTAATTATTAGATCTGCACAGGGAGGGGTTTTGCCAAAGTGGGAACAAGGCTCCAGCGTAACATATAGGGTAGCCTCCTGTAAAAGGGCGGTTTCTTTTACGGAATTTATAGCGTTTACCTCGGCATGTGCACCGCCATAGGGACTGGTGTATCCTTCGCCTATAATTTTGTCTTTATGTACAATAACACTGCCAACCATTGGATTGGGAAAGGTGGTTCCCAGTCCATTTTTGGCCAACTGTATGCATCTTGAAATATATTTTTCGTGTATCTTCACTTCGTAAAAATAGAATAATATTGGCAGATATCCAGTAATCATATGCTAGTCACCACTATTAGGGAAATAAGGCCCAATGACAACGAAGAAGTGGCCCAGGTAATCCGTAAGGTTTTATTGGATTTGGGGGTGCCCAAGGTGGGTACTGCCTATGCCGATAAATCCTTGGATAGTATGTTTGAAAATTACACCTCACCTAAGGCCGCTTATTTTGTGGCTGATGAAGGAGGTAAAATTATTGGTTGTGCAGGAATAGCCCAATTGGAAAATTATGACGGTAATGTCTGCGAGTTGCAGAAAATGTATTTTTTGGAAGAAGCAAGAGGGCGTGGATTGGGCAGTAAGATGATAAATGTATGTCTGCAACGAGCGTCAGAATACGGTTATGAGCAGTGTTATCTGGAAACCATGCCCTATATGAAGGATGCCCAAAAGCTATATCTAAAGTGGGGTTTTGATTATTTGGAAAAGCCCATGGGGAATACTGGGCACTATTCCTGTTCTGTTTGGATGATTAAAAATATATGAAGGGCCATTTATATCCAAGCATTACTATTTTTCCATAAGGTAATATCGAAAATCATGATTGTATAAGGAATGTTATTAAAAGAGATAAAAGATATTTATCACCTAGAGCTAGATCCCCTTTTCCCCAAGGAAGAGGTTGATAGTTTTTTTTACATGGTGATAGAGCATTATTTGGGACTGGAAAGATTTATACTGGCTTTAGAGCCTAATCTAGTGGTGTCCAAAGAGAAAGAGTCCGATTTGTTTTATGCTTTAAGTCAGTTAAAATTGCAGCGTCCAATACAGTATATTCTAGGTCATGCCCATTTTTGTGAGCTGAGCTTGCAGGTAGATGAAAACGTTTTGATTCCGCGTCCGGAAACAGAGGAATTGGTGTTTTGGATCTTGGAGTTGGTGCAACAGCGGAATTCCAAACAAACATCCAAGGAGCATAGCCTCAGAATTTTGGACATAGGAACCGGTAGTGGTTGTATTGCCATAGCTTTGGCAAAAAACATACCCCATGCCAAAGTATTTGCCATGGATGTTTCTGAAAAGGCCCTTAAAGTAGCCAAGCGCAATGCTTTGGCAAATAATGTGGAGGTACATTTTATAGAGGCCGATATCCTTAAGGTTCATGACCATAAAGATAAATATGATATAGTAGTTTCCAACCCCCCGTATGTAAGGGAATTGGAAAAGCAGGAGATGAAAAAAAACGTATTGGAACATGAGCCGGACATGGCACTTTTTGTGCCCAACGAAGATCCATTGCTTTTTTATAATAGCATAGTGCAATTTTCCATAGACCACTTGTCTCCTGGAGGCATGCTCTTTTTTGAGATAAACCAATATTTGGGAACAGAGACCAAGCTGCTTTTGGGTAAGGAAAATTTTTCAGAAATTGAACTCCGAAAAGATATGTTCGGGAACCACAGAATGTTAAAAGGGGTTTTGCGGCCTTAAGGGCAAGCCCTGGCTTGCTATAAATGGAGAAACTGGAACAATAAGTTTATTTAAAATTACCTATATAATTGAGGTCATCGTAGTATGAAAAGTATCGTTGTTTTTTGTGGTAGTAGTCAAGGGAAAGACCCTGAAATAGTAGCATCTGCGTATCGATTGGGGGCTAAGCTTGCCCAAGAGGGGATTACCTTGGTTTACGGAGCTGCCAAAATTGGTGTTATGGGCAAATTGGCACAAGGGGCTTTGGATGAACAGGGAAAAGTTATTGGTGTCATACCCGATTTTCTGAAGTTGAAGGAAGTCTTTCATGACGGACTTACCCAACTTATTATTACGAAAAACATGCACCAACGTAAATTAAAAATGCATGAACTGTCCGATGCTATTCTAACCCTGCCAGGAGGATATGGCACTATGGAGGAATTATTTGAAATGATTACTTGGGCACAATTGGGCCTTCATCAAAAACCTATTGGCTTGTTAAATATCAATGGGTTTTATGATGAGTTATTGGCCATGTTACGAACAATGGTCACAAAGGGCTTCTTAAAGCAGGATCATTACGATATGTTGTTGGTAGATAACACCGTTGACGGACTACTGGATAAAATGAGGAGTTACCAACCGCTACCATTGCCAAAATGGATTAAAATAGAACAGTTATAAATGGAAATAAAACAAAAAATAGAAGCCCTTAGAAAGGAGCTCCGCGAACATAATTATAACTATTATGTTTTGGATAATGCTACCATATCCGATTATGAGTTTGATATGAAGCTAAAGGAGCTCCAGGAATTGGAAGGCAAACACCCGGAATTTTATGATGCCAGTTCCCCAACTTTGAGAGTGGGAGGGGCAATTACCAAAAATTTTGAAACGATTGTGCATGGACATCGAATGTATTCCCTGGACAATTCCTATTCCAAGGAGGATTTGGAGGATTGGGAAAAAAGGATTCAAAAAATACTGGGTGATGCTGCAGTGGAATTTACATGCGAGTTAAAATACGATGGGGCTTCTATTAGTCTAACTTATGAGCAAGGCAGATTGGTAAGAGGGTTGACCAGGGGAGATGGTTTTCAGGGCGATGATGTTACCAATAACATCAAGACCATAAGATCGGTGCCCTTGCGCTTAAAGGGTGATTATCCGCCCAAATTTGATATCCGAGGTGAGATTGTACTGCCTTTTGAAGGGTTTGCCAAAATGAACCAGGAAAGGTTGGAGAATGGGGAAGAGCCCTATATGAACCCCCGGAATACAGCCTCGGGGAGTTTAAAATTGCAAGATAGTACCTTGGTCGCAGAACGTCCGTTGGACTGTTTGTTATACAGTATTGTAGGGACTAATTTAGGGGTCTCGTCCCAAATAGAATTATTGGAAAAAGCTCGGAATTGGGGATTTAAGGTTCCCAAGGCGGCAAAATTGTGCAAAACTACGGCAGAGGTGTTGGAGTTCATTGATTATTGGGACAAACATAGACATGAGTTACCTTATGAAACAGATGGTGTGGTTATTAAAGTGAACAGTTTACAGCATCAGGAAGAGCTGGGATACACTTCAAAATCCCCTCGTTGGGCCATGGCCTATAAATTTAAGGCAGAGCAGGCTACAACCGTATTAAATGAGATTTCCTACCAAGTGGGGCGTACAGGGGCCATTACCCCTGTGGCCAATTTGGAACCGGTACTATTGGCTGGGACCACGGTAAAAAGGGCTTCCTTGCACAATGCAGACCAGATAGAGAAACTGGATATTAGGGTAGGGGATACAGTTTTTGTGGAAAAAGGAGGGGAGATCATCCCCAAAATTGTAGGTGTGGACTTTACCAAAAGAACCATTCAATCACAGCCTACCCAATATATTTCTATTTGCCCTGAGTGTAATACGCCTTTGCAACGTACCCTAGGGGATGCCAAACATTATTGCCCTAATGAATATGGATGTCCTCCGCAGATTACCGGTAGAATTCAGCACTTTATATCCCGTAAAGCTATGGATATTGAAGGCTTGGGAGGTGAGACCGTGGAACTGTTATACAAAGAAGGACTAATAAGGGATTATGCGGACCTTTATGTGCTTACAAAAGACCAATTGTTACCGTTGGAACGCATGGCGGAGAAGTCGGCCGAAAATTTGATAAAAGGGGTTGCCGAATCTGTGAAAATTCCATTTGAAAGGGTATTGTTTGCCTTGGGTATCCGTTTTGTAGGGGAAACAGTGGCCAAAAAACTGGCCAAGGCCTATAAGAATATCGATGCTTTGATGGCAGCGGATATTGAACAGTTAATGGAAGTGGACGAAATTGGTCAGCGTATTGCCGAAAGTGTAGTCGATTTTTTTGGGAACGAGGTAAACTTGGAAATTATTTCGAGGTTGAAACAATACGGACTTCAATTTGAACTGTCGGCCGACAAACTTCAGAATCAAACAGATATTTTAAAGGGACAGACCTTTGTGGTTTCAGGCGTTTTTGAAAAGCTGAGCAGAAATGAGCTAAAAAAAATGATTGAGGACAATGGCGGAAAGGTAGGCTCTAGTATTTCTTCAAAAACTTCTTATCTTGTAGCGGGTGACAAAATGGGACCCAGTAAAAGGACAAAGGCCGAAAGTTTGGGAGTACCCATTATTTCAGAGGACGATTTTATAGGAATGCTATAGTTAGGTTCCAAATTAAACTAAAATAATCAACATCTAATATAGACCATAAAAGGGAAGTTATGAAGATTAATAAGTTAAGCACCAATTAGCCTTATGTATACCATACTACTTCTTCTTATTTGTATTGTGTTTATTATTGTTGCTTCTACACGCTTTAAGCTGCATCCTTTCCTAGCTTTGTTGGCTGCATGTTTGTTGTTCGGGATTTTTTCTGGGCTTCCATTGGATGAATTGATCACAACAATCAATGACGGATTTGGAGGAACTGTAGGTGGAGTGGGGATCATTATTATTGCCGGTTTAATTATTGGTACCTTCTTGGAGAAATCTGGCGGAGCCTATGCCTTGGCCAATTTAGTATTGCGTATCATAGGCCCCAAACGCGTTCATATGGCAATGGGATTTATTGGGTATTTTGTGTCCATTCCTGTTTTTGCCGATAGTGGTTTTATTATTGTATCCCCATTGAACAGGGCACTGACCAAGAAAGCCAAATTATCCTTGGGGGGTACTGCCGTAGCTTTATCATTAGGGCTGATGGCCGCACATACCATGGTGCCCCCAACTCCTGGACCAATAGCTGCTGCTGGAATAATAGGTGCGGATTTGGGACAGGTAATCCTTTTTGGATTGCTTACTAGTATTCCTGCCTTGCTGGTATGTATTTTCTTTGCCAAGAAAATTGGGGCCAAAGTTTTTATCGATCCAGCTCCCAAGATAACACAGCAGGAGATCAATGCTCAGTTAGAACAGGCCCCATCGGTCTTTAAATCTTTTATTCCAATTATAGTGCCCATAGTTTTGATTGTATTAAGGTCTTTTGCCGAGTATCCTACCCAACCCTTTGGTGATGGCTACTTTAGAACTGCAATTGGTTTTATAGGGAATCCTGTGGTAGCCTTATTGCTGGGGATGGTTTTGTCTTTTACACTGCCCAAGAAATTGGATAGGGAGATGTTGGGTACCACGGGGTGGATAGGGGAGGCCCTTACATCAGCAGCCATTATAATTTTGATAACCGGGGCGGGCGGGGCTTTTGGAAAAGTTTTGCAAACATCCAATATTAGTAGTTTGCTTGAAGCGAACGTTGGCAACGGCAACTTGGGAATTTGGTTGCCCTTTCTTATCGCGGCCGGGTTAAAGACCGCCCAAGGGTCGTCTACTGTGGCCATAATAACCACAGCTTCTATTATAGCTCCTTTATTGCCCGTTATGGGTTTTGATACTGAGGTATCCAAGGCATTGGCGGTGGTAGCCATTGGGGCGGGAGCTGCTGTAGTGTCCCATGCCAACGATAGCTTTTTTTGGGTAGTTACCCAATTGAGTGATATGAAAGTAGGTGAGGGATACCGGACCCACAGTTTAGGCACTGTTATTTTGGGCCTTTCCGCCATGATAATTTTAACCCTGATAAGCTTGTTAATTTAATTTATATAGAATGAGAGTATATAAGACCAACCATGGAATTCTGATTGAAAATGACAACCAATATTATTTAAGTACAAAAGATTGGGATTTGTTTATTGCAGATGATGATATTTATGACAATACATTGGATCTAATTTCTACACTGCAGCCCATATCCGATAGCGAGTCGTTGTTGACCGCGGGGGTGTTACCTCCTGTAGGGCGTCAAGAAATTTGGGCATCAGGGGTTACCTACTACAGTAGTAGGGAGGCACGTATAGAAGAATCCAAGGATGCTGGGGGAGGTGATTTTTACGATAGGGTCTACCATGCAGAAAGACCGGAACTATTCTTTAAAAGCACCCCTGAACGTGCCGTTGGGCATAAGCAGGATGTGAGGATAAGAAAGGATTCAAAATGGAACGTTCCCGAACCGGAATTAACCTTGGTAATTTCACCAAATGCCAAAATCATAGGCTATACCATTGGAAACGATATGAGTTCCAGGGATATAGAAGGGGAGAATCCCCTATATCTGCCACAGGCAAAAAGTTACGATGGGGCAGCCGCCGTTGGGCCATGTATTTGGCTTAGTAAGGAGCCTATTTCATTGGAATCCAAAATAGGTATAACCATAATCCGAAATGGCAAAATAGTTTTTGAGGGGGAGACCGAAGTAGGACGGATAAAAAGAAAGTTAACAGACCTCGTTCAATATCTATACAAGGAAATGTCTTTTCCTTATGGCAGCCTTTTAATGACGGGAACCGGGGTAGTGCCCCCAGACTCCTTTACCTTGGAGCATGGCGACCAGATCAACATAACCATAGATGCTATTGGAACCCTTTCCAATACCGTAGCCTAACTAAAAAAACGGATTTAAGAAACATGTCCATACCAAAAAACTTTGAAACCTTTTCTAAAACGCTAGAACATGATTCCCCGTTGTCTACTTGGTCTGATGCCCTGAAAGCCATGTGGTATGACGCTAAAGGGGACTGGGAGGCCTCCCATGATATAGCACAGGAGATGCACGACAACAACGGAAGTTGGATTCATGCATATTTACATAGAAAAGAGGGAGATAAATTTAATGCTGGGTATTGGTACAGAATGGCCGGTAAAAAATATCCTGTGATAAATTTGGAAGAAGAACAGAAACAATTGGTAGAGTATTTTTTGGCCCATCAACAGTAGTAAAGCTTGTTCTGGGAAAAAAACCATGAAGTTTCTAAAAATTAAAAGGCCGTAACGTATTGTACGGCCTTTATTGTGTTTTATAAATTCGTAATCCGTATCAAGGGGTTTTATTGCTCATTTCAAGAATGAAATTATACCTTATGAAGATTATAATCAATAATCGGAATATTCTGTAGGGTAGTAAAAACGGGTAACGTTCTTGGAAACATTATTTTGGTAATTGGGATCCATTTTTAATTTTTCCCACACCGGGGAATTGGAGAAGGATTTCCAATGCGCGTCCCTGCTGGCCTGGTCTTTAAAAGTTGTCATATACATTAGATTGGGCATGGTTGCTCCAGAAAGTACCTCGCCGTAGAAAACTGCATTGAAACCAAGATCGTCAAAGAGTGCTACTTCCCCGCCCTTATTGAACATCTCTACCTTATTCCAATGCTTGCCTATGGTGTGCGATTCATAACTTCTCAATTCGTATATGCGGTCTTTACGTGGTCCGCTCAAAGGGGAAGGCTTCATCTTGGGCATGTCTACAAAAGCCTTTAAAAGAATTGATTCAATCCGCTTAAAAGGGGGATTTTGGTAAGGGGCATACAAGAAGTCCTTTGCTGCGTCCATATATAGCTTGTCCTTTTCAAGTTTGGATCTTAAGGTTTCTAACTGTGCAATGCTCTTCATGGGTATTAAAACCTTTATACTTCGTGGATTCAGGGAATCTATAGTCCTAGGTTTAAAGACACCAACATGGTGTATGTTTAATCTTTTGAGCGCCGGCAATAGGGCAGATTTAAGATAGTTATCTGTCTTTTGCTCCTGCTCTTCAGTGTCCAAGAGATAGGTTTTTATTTGGTAATATTCTCGTTGGCCTTTTTGACCAAAGCTGTTTATGGTTAGGAAAAGTAAAAGAATGGATAGGTAAACTGTTTTGTGCATTGGATTTAAATTAGAGTGCATTGTTGATTATTTAATTAAAGAGTCTTAAGTTAGGGATTTAGAAAAGAAGGTCATAATTTTTTTATAAAACAAACGCTATTGGGTATTCCTTTATAGGGTCCATAATTTGGTTGGGTTAAATAATCATTCTTTCTATAAAGGGCAATGGCTTCTGGCTGTCTAAGTCCAGTTTCCAGAATACAAAAACTAAAATTATTGTTTCTGGCCCATTTTTCCATGGTCATTAAAATCATGGAGGCAATTCCCTTTCCGCGCTCTTGGGGCATGACAAACATTCTTTTGATTTCCATACTGTTGTTGTTGTACTCCTTTAAAGCGCCACAACCAATGGGGGTAAGCTCCCTATAGGCAACAATCACCAGTTCCATGTCCTCAATACCGTTGAATTGGGCATAGAAGTCATGTTCTTCACCATCCCTAACCTTTAGATCGGCATCCAGTAACTTCACCAGTTTTATAAAATCAGGATCCTTGGAGTTGCTTTTTTTTAGGGTTACCATAACAAAACAAATTTCAAAGAATAGTGAAATGCAGGCTTAGTTTTTTAAAGGTTAGGCCTCATGACTTTGTATTTTTATAATTACAGATTTTGAGGTTGGGGTATTGCTCTTGTCGGCCGTGCTGTTTAAAGGGACCAAAACATTGGCTTCGGGAAAGTAAGTGGCGCAGCATTGCTGGGGAATATTGTAGGCAAGTACAATAAAATTCCTTGCCACTCTTTCTGTATTCCCGTGATAATTATACAGGTCTACCAGTTGTCTTTCCCTTAGGTTGTGTTTTTCCATATCCTTGGGATTAATAAGCAGAACCCGTCGTTCATGGTATATGCCCCTATATCTGTCGTTTAATCCGTAAATGGTAGTATTAAATTGGTCATGGCTTCTAATGGTCATCATTAAGAATTCATCTTCGGCCAGAACTATGGCTTCATTATAGGAAATACTAAAATTAGCTTTCCCGGTAGAGGTTTCGTAGCTGTTGTTCCGTGCTCCGTTAGGAAGGTAAAATCCGGCGGGTATCCGCACCCGTTGGTTATAATCTTTAAACCCGGGAATACACTTTTCTATGCTGTCCCGTATGTGATCATAATGTTCCAGGTATAGTTTCCAGTTTACTTTAGAGTTTTTTAAGGTGGCCATGGCGAGTTTACATACAATGTATGGTTCGCTTAGTAGTTGGGCAGAAATGGGATTAAGACTACCCTTGGAGCTATGTACTATTCCCATTGAGTTTTCTACACTTACAAATTGTAATTCCCCGTCAATAAGATCTTTGTCCGTCCTACCCAAGCAGGGTAGAATAAGAGCTTCTTTTCCATGGATGAGGTGGCTTCGATTCAGTTTTGTAGATACCTGAACGGTTAAATCACATTTTTGCAGGGCACTAGCGGTATATAGGGTATCCGGGGTGGCGGAAAGAAAATTGCCTCCCATGGCAAAAAATACCCTGGCCTTACCAGAATGCATGGCTTTTATACTATCAACGGTATCGTACCCATGTTTGGTTGGCGGCTTAAAACCAAAGGATTTTTCCAAGTTGTCCAACAGGTATTTTGGGGGCTTTTCGTATATCCCCATGGTCCTATCGCCCTGTACATTGCTGTGGCCACGGACGGGACAGGTGCCGGCCCCTGGTTTCCCTATGCTGCCTTTTAACAATAAAAGATTAACCAACTCTTTTATGGTGTTTACGGAGTTTTTATGCTGTGTAAGCCCCATGGCCCAGCAAGCTATAATCTTTTTGTTGCTGCATAAGATATTAGCAACCTTTTTAAGAGTTTCAAAGGGTATTCCACATTCCTCAATGAGTTCCTCTATGTTCTGTGTTCGTATGTGGTCTAGATATGCCTTGTATCCATTAGTTTTCTCCTCAATAAAGGAAAGGTCAAAAACGCTCCCCGGCTGGGCATCCTCTTCTATAAGCATTAGTTGTGCCAACGCTTGTAGTAGGGCCATATCTCCATTTATTTTTACTTGGAGGTACAGGTCCGTTAATTTTGACTTTATTCCTAATGCCCCTTTAAGTTCTTGTGGGTTGTTGAAATTTAACAAACCTGTTTCTACCAAGGGGTTTATAGATATTATAATGGCCCCATTTTTTTTGGCTTTTTTTAGGGCGCTTAACATTCTAGGATGGTTGGTGCCCGGATTTTGACCTAGGATAAGAATGACCTCTGTTTGGTAGAAGTCGTCCAAAGTTACAGACCCCTTACCTATGCCCAGAGTGTCCATAAGTGCTACCCCACTACTTTCATGGCACATATTGCTACAATCGGGCATGTTATTGGTGCCGTATTCACGAACAAAGAGCTGGTACAGAAAGGCAGCTTCATTGCTGGTTCTTCCAGAGGTATAAAAAATGGCCTCATCCGGACTCTTTAATCCGTTTAGGTGTTCTGCAATTTTGCCAAATGCCTTTTCCCAACTTATTTCCTCATAGAAGTCGCTCCCCTTTGGCAGGTACATAGGCTGTGCTATTCTGCCTTTTTTTCCAATTTCATAGTCGGATAGGGTAGATAGTTGGGAAACGCTGTTCTTTTGGAAAAATTCAACATCAAGTTTTTTGGTTGTCGCTTCCTCTGCAATGGCCTTGGCTCCATTTTCGCAGTATTCGGCAATGGTACTCCGTTCGTCATCAGGATCGGGCCAAGCGCAGCCCGGACAATCAATGCCCCCTTTTTGATTGAGGTTGGCCAAGGCTTTTAGTCCCCTGCCAATACCCATTTCGCCAAAGACATGTTTGGCCGAGGATATAACCGCAGGTATACCTGCAGCCACCATTTTGGGTTGGGTGGTTTTTATACCCGTCAATTTTTCGGGAGGGGTGGGACTCGGATATTTTTTCTTTGGAGGATGTGCCATTATGTTTTGGTAGTTGCTGCAGGATTGGGGTATTGGTCGGACTGGTCCTCTGTGCGCTCATCCAGACACACAAAATCTTTTTCCAATAATAAATTGAGTAGCTGTCCGTCCTTTAAAACCATCTTGTTTTCGTAGCCTACTTGCTCGCTATCGGGCCACTTTTCACTTTCTGTTTTGGGCAGGAAGAGGGTAATAGTGTCTTCCTGGAATTCAGCTTCGAGCTGGGTAATACCCTCTTTGGCGGCAACCGCATAGCCAAAACTTTTGCCGTTAAAGGCAGTCTGCTCCCTGTGTGAGCCATTTTTTTTCAATAAGGCCACTTCTGAACGGGTAAGTCTAAACCGAATTGAGTTTCTTTGTATTCTAATCTTCATAGGTTCTATATTTTTATCACAGGTATATAAAGTTAGGGATTAGCTAGTAAGCCTCAAAGGGTATATCCCTAAATTTTGATACGCTGGGCCCCAGTATAAATATTATAGCGGCTGTTACTAACAAACCCCACTAGGGTTATATTGTGTTCTTGGGCCATCTCTATTGCCAGACTGGAGGGGGCGCCAACAGCCATAATAAAGTGGATTCCGGCCATGGCAGCTTTTTGGATCAACTCAAAGCTTGCCCTGCCGCTTAAGAATAACAAATGTTCTCCCAAGGGCAACTTCCCTTGCCTTAGGCTGTGGCCAATGAGTTTGTCCAAAGCATTATGTCTTCCAACATCCTCCCTTAGGGCCATAAATTTACCAGAGAGGTCAAACAGGGCTGCGGCATGGATTCCTCCCGTATTGTTAAATATAGTTTGTTCCTGCATGAGTATATCGGGGAGCGATAAAATAAGGCTTTTGTTTATTTGGAACTCTGAAGAGGTAGGCGGTAAACGGCATACAGTTTTTATTGCTTCTATACTGGCTTTACCACAAACCCCACAACTGCTGCTGGTATAAAAATGACGCTCCAGTTTGCTAAGATCCAGGTCTTCCGCATCATTGAGCTGGAAAAGGATGCTATTCGGATCACGGTTGGTGGTAGCGATTTGATGGGCAGATACAATAATACCCTCGGTGAACAGGAATCCAGTGGCCAAGTCCACATCATTGCCAGGAGTTCTCATGGTAATGGAAATATTTTTGCTGGCAATAGGGCGGGTAGATCTTAAAATACTTATACTAATTTCTAGGGGCTCTTCAACGGCAATTTTATCCAGGCATTCCTCAGACTTCTCGCCATTTACTTTTATTATTTGTTTTTCTACAATTGATTTTTCTTTTTCCTTGATCATAATTACTGTTTACACCTTTATGGATACTCCCTCCGAGCTTTTTGTTTGCGCATTATCAAAATAAAAATCTACTCTTCCTAGATTAACCCCAAAACAGCCAACCTGGTTTACAAGGGTTTGCTGTTCCTTTCTATTGAGTACTATGGTAGGGCGGTCTAAAAAGGTATGGGTATGCCCACCTATTATAAGGTCAATGTTTTCGGTCTGGGCCGCTAATTTAAGATCATCCGGTTTTTGCGGATTTTTATATTGATATCCTAGGTGGGATAGACAGATAATTATATCGCATTTTTCTGTTTCTTTAAGCTTAAGGCTAATGTCTTGGGCCACTTCTATTGGATTTAAATAGACCGTTTCCTTGTAAAGCTTTTTGGTCACCAATCCTTTAAGCTCTATCCCCAGGCCAAAGACCCCTACCTTTATGCCTTCAAGGGTGTATATTTTATATGGGTCTACTAGGCCATCCAATAGGGTGTTACTAAAATCGTAGTTGGCAGATAGGAAATTAAACCTGGCAAAGGGAAGTTGGCTGGCAAGTCCGTCCAGACCATTGTCAAAATCATGATTTCCTATGGTAGCGGCATCATATCGCAACATGCTCATTAACTTAAACTCCAATTCCCCACCATAGAAATTAAAATAAGGGGTTCCTTGAAAAATATCTCCGGCATCAAAGAGAAGTGTACAGGGATTTTCTTTTCTTATATTGGCTACTAGGGTAGCCCTTCTGGCAATACCTCCTAGATTGGGATAGAGGGAGTGGTTTAAGGGGAAAGGATCTATGTGGCTATGTACATCGTTGGTGTGTAAGATGGTAATATGTTTTTTTGAGGAATTCTTACAAGAATTTAAGGCCAGGCCTCCCATACCAACAAAGGCAGTGGAAGCTGCTGTTCTTGATAAAAATTTTCTACGGTCCATAGCTACTTAATTTATTTGTACAAACCTATCATCCACAACGGCTTTTAGGGTGTCTACTTTCTTAAAATAATCAATCATGGCGTTTCTAATCAAGTAATCAGAATCGGTTAGGGATATATGATCCTTAAAAAAAGTCATTTTGTCCCCACCGTTGACCAAATAATCAGAAGTGGCCACAAAATAGGTACGGTTCTCGTCAAAGGGTTTCCCCTGTATGTTTACGGCTTGTAATACTTTGTCCTGATCCATTATTATCTGCAGACCTGCAATAGGGTGGGCCTGGGAGGACCTAATAAGAAAGGAGACCATGGCTCTGACTCCCTTACCGTCCATTTCCGCTATAACTACCTTGTTCTCAAATGGCATTACCTCATAGGCGGTTCTGGTAGTAACATTTCCTTGTGAGATTGCAGATCGTATGCCCCCCAAATTTAAGAGTACAAAATCTATTTTTTTTCCGGTTCTGGCTGCAAATATAGGGTTTACTTCTTCTAATATGATATCGGCAATAAAGTTACCGGCAGTGGTGTTCAATATCCCATCGGTTTTGGATATAACCTTAGGGGAATAGGCTAGAGGACTATCCAAAACCTGATTTATTCTGTTGCGGTAGGGAGCTATTATTTGGTCTATAGAATCATTTGGAGGGGTGGCATAATTTATTTGAATCCTTTGACCTTCAATATTTTTCAAGCTGGTAGGAGATTCCTTGCAACCCAAGAACATTAATAAAGTTATAATTATAACAAAATGTTGGTTTTTTAAATCCATATACTTCTTACCTTCGTGCTTAATATTGTGATGATAATATTTACATTTACATTCTGGAAAATGTAAAAATACATGTTTTTAAAAGCGCTTAAGGAAAAAATTAAGTTTAGGGCGGGTAAAAAATTTTTACAGCGTGGTTTGGAATCTCCTTCAGGAGTTGTAAATCGGGAAAAAGGAATACGTTCTGTAGGTTGTATAGTGGATTTGGACCAGTTTGAGGATACCAATAAATTTTATGAGTTTTTAGACGCATTTTCATTGCAACCCAATGCCGTTAAGATTATTGGATATAGGAAATTTTATGACAAAAACTCTCCTTACGCTACACCTGTTTTTTCGGATAAGGATTTAGGATGGAAGGCCAATATAGAAAACAGCTATGCATTGGAATTCTTAAATAGGGAGTATGATTTACTGATAAACTATTACGATAATGAAAAATTATTGTTACAATTAATGACATTAAAGACCAGAGCCAGGTTAAAAGTGGGCTTTGGAAATGTGGATAAGAAATTAAACGATTTGATATTGAATACGCCCATTGATGATTTTCAAACTTTTAAAAAGGAGTTGGGGAAATATTTACGGGTTTTAAATGAGATTAAATAATGGAACAGTTAGTAGGTACAGGTGTTGCCTTGGTTACTCCTTTTAAGGAGGATTCTTCTATAGATACGGTTGCTTTGGCAAAAATCGTAGAATACAATGTAGATGGCGGAATAGATTATTTGGTGGTCCTTGGTACCACTGCGGAATCTGCTGTTTTGTCTAAAAAGGAAAAGCAATTGGTCGTAGAGACCGTGGTACGGGCCAATAAGGGAAGACTTCCCTTGGTTTTAGGTGTTGGGAGCAATAATACAGCGGCGGTGGTAGAGGAGCTGCAGCAGTTGGATCTAAGTGATTTTGAGGCTATTTTATCCGTTTCACCTTATTATAATAGACCTACCCAAGAGGGGATATATCAGCATTTTAAGGCTATTTCATTGGTTTCGCCCAAACCCATCATAATGTATAATGTGCCTGGTAGAACAGGAAGTAATATGTTGCCTGAAACCGTGTTGAGGTTGGCGAACGACTTTAATAATATAGTAGGTATTAAGGAGGCATGTGGAGATATGGTGCAGGTTATGCGTCTAATTAAGGATAAACCTAGTGACTTCATGGTAATTTCTGGCGATGATTTTACCGCCTTGTCCACAGTATTGGCCGGTGGCTCTGGTGTTATTTCTGTTCTGGGTCAAGGTGTGCCCAGTGAATTTTCGCAGATGATACGTTTGGGGTTAGACGGTAAGGTAAAAGAAGCCTTTACTATTCACTACGCACTTCAGGATGGTATGGACTTGATCTTTAAGGAAGGGAACCCAGCAGGTATTAAGGCCTTGTTGGAAACTATCGGGCTTGGAACGGCAGTAGTTAGGTTGCCACTGGTTGAAGCTACTGCGAGCTTAAAAAAGAGCATTAAAAAATTTATGGATAGTCGGTTAAAGACATTGGCCTAGGAGATTTAAAGGCTTCCTGTTGGGGGATTCTGGGACAACAACGTTAAAACTTGCATAAATATGTTGTCGTTGGTAGGTGAGCGGGCTATTTTAGCGAGATAAAAATGTTTTTTATATCCGTTTAGAATCCTTAATTTTGCAAAATGTTTTTAATAATGAAGCGTTTATTTTCCTTTTTACTTATAGCAATTGTCTTAAATTCCTGTAGCGAGTACCAGAAGGTACTTAAAAATGAGGATGTGAAGGCCAAATATGATATGGCCGAAAAATTCTATGACGAGGGCGATTTTAAAAGGGCCAACAGATTATTGGAGCAAATAGCACCTAAGTATATTGGGAAACCACAGGGGGAAAGGGTGATGTTCTTCCTTGCGGATTCGTATTTTCAGACGCGGGATTATAACATGGCCGGATATCAATTTGAAAGATTCCTAAAATCCTACCCCAAGAGCGATAAGGCAGCGGAAGCTGCGTTTTACGGAGCCAAAAGTTATTATGAGCTGTCTCCCAATTATTCTTTGGATCAAACAGATACCGATAAGGCCTTGGTGAAATTGCAGAATTTTATCAATACCCATCCGGATTCCGAGTATTTGGTGGAAGCCAATATTATGGCAAAGGAATTAACAACAAAGAAGGAGCGAAAGTCTTTTGAAATAGCTAAACAGTTTAACACAATAGGGGAGTTTGATTATACTTTCTTAACACCGGCTGTTACTGCATTTGATAATTTTATTTCAGATAATCCAGGTTCCGTTTACAGGGAAGATGCTTTATATTATAAGTTTGATGCAGCCACCAATTTGGCACTTAATAGCTACGAGTTTCTAAAGAAAGAACGGTTAAACGATGCCAAAGACGCTTATTTGTCATTTGTAAAATATTTTCCGGAGTCCAAGTATCTTAAGGAAGCCAACAAGACTTTGGAGAAATTAGAAAAAGAATTACAGAATTATTCCAAATAAATACCTTTGTTATGAATATGAACGATTTAAAAAACTCCAAGGCCCCAGTTTCTACTGTTACCATCAATAGAAATGAATTTGACGCCCCGACCGGCAACATATATGAGGCCATCTCAATAGCTGCAAAAAGAGCAGTGCAGATAAACTCTGAAATTAAGAAAGAGCTTTTGGAGAAGTTGGAGGAATTTGCAACCTACAGCGATAGTTTGGAGGAAGTTTTTGAAAACAAGGAACAGATTGAGGTATCCAAGTTTTATGAAAAATTACCCAAACCCCACGCCTTGGCCGTAAAGGAGTGGTTGGATGATAAAATCTATCACAGGAATACAGAGAAAGAATCATAAAGGATGCTAGGTGGTAAGAATATACTTTTAGGCATTACTGGAGGTATAGCAGCTTATAAGACTACCTTTTTAGTCCGATTGCTTATTAAAGCTGGCGCTAGCGTTAAGGTTGTTTTAACGGATAGCGCCAGCTCTTTTGTTACCCCTTTAACCTTGGCAACCTTATCCAAGAACCCTGTGTTGTCCTCTTTTGTGAACGAAGAGGATGGTAGTGTTTCTTGGAACAACCATGTTGAGTTGGGGTTGTGGGCAGATCTTATGTTGATTGCCCCTGCAACTGCCAACACCTTGTCTAAAATGGCCAATGGCATTTGCGATAATTTGTTGATGGCCACTTACCTGTCGGCCAAATGCCCGGTTTATTTTGCTCCGGCCATGGATTTGGATATGTTTAAACATCCATCCACTGTTGCATCTTTTTCAACCTTGGCCTCCTTCGGAAACATTATGATTCCGGCCACCTCAGGGGAGTTGGCCAGTGGTTTGATAGGAGAGGGACGTATGGCCGAACCGGAGGAGATGGTGACTTTTCTTATGCAGCACCTTGGGGAGGGACTGCCGTTGCAGGGAAAAAAAATACTCATTACAGCCGGACCTACATATGAGGCTATAGATCCTGTGAGATTTATAGGCAACCATTCTACCGGACTCATGGGGTATGAATTGGCCAGGAAAGCTGCCAATCTGGGCGCTACTGTATTTTTAATTTCCGGTCCATCCCATCTAAGCATACAACATTCCTCCGTAAGTCTTATCAAGGTAACAACCGCCGAGGAAATGTTCAATGAGGCCCATGCCTTGTTCCCGGATATGGATATAGCAGTATGTGCGGCGGCGGTAGCGGATTATAGGCCTAAAAACATGGCCAATCAAAAAATAAAGAAAAATACGGAAGAGCTAATTATACCGCTAATTAAGAATAAGGATATTCTTTTTTCCTTGGGGGAACGTAAAGAAAAGCAGTTTTTGGTTGGTTTTGCATTGGAGACCGAAAATGAGGTTGAAAATGCCATCGGGAAATTGAAAAAGAAAAATTTGGATGCCATTGTTTTAAACTCCCTTAACGATTCCGGTGCTGGATTTGGAAAGATTACCAATAAAATATCATTCATAGATAAGAAATTGGAGATAAAAACGTTTGAGTTAAAAACCAAGGCGGAAGTGGCTTTGGATATTTTAAATGAAATCACGTCCAGGATCCATGCGTAATCTACTTCTTAGCAGTCTCTTCTTTATCATTTGCCTTACAATGTACGGCCAGGAATTAAATTGTGCGGTCACCATAAATTCGGATCAAGTAGGGCAAACCAATCAACAGATTTTTAAGACCTTGGAGCGCTCCTTGAACGATTTTGTGAACAAGAATAGGTGGTCTAATAGGATTTATAAGGAAAATGAAAGGGTAAATGCCCAGATGTTCATTACCATAACAGAGTATGATTCCAATCGCTTTAAGGGTAATATTCAGATTCAATCGTCAAGACCGGTTTTTAATACCTCCTATGAGAGCCCTATTTTTAATTATAAGGACAATCAGTTTAGTTTTGATTATATAGAATTCCAACCTCTAATATTTAATGAAAATAATATAGATTCCAACTTGGTAGGTGTTGTGTCCTACTATGTGTATATTATATTGGGATTGGATGCAGATACCTTTTCCTTGGAAGGGGGAAGTGAATTTTATAAGAAGGCACAACAGATAGTTACCTTGTCCCAAAGTGCCGGATATTCTGGCTGGGCCCAAACTTCAGGAGAGCGTAGCCGGTTTGAATTGGTAGATAATTTAATGTCTAACTCCTACCGGGAATTCCGTATAGCTATGTATAATTACCATAGAAAGGGATTGGATGTCTTGGCAGATAACAACAGTACGGGAAAACAAGTGGTGGCCGGTACCATGCGATTGTTCGAGACCATGGTGAGCAGGCACCCCAATGCCTTCTTGATCCAAACCTTCTTTGACGCCAAATCGGAAGAAATTCAAAATATCTTTTCAGACGGCCCCAAGGTAGATATAGTTCAGCTTAAACAGACCTTAAATAAGATTGCACCGCTTTATTCCTCCACTTGGAACGATATAAAGTATTAGTTGCTGGTGTCCTTAAAGGATACTTTACAAAGCTTATGGCATAGGGTGTTTATATTTGAGTCCAAGAATTTTTGAATTCCCATTTTTTTCCAAGGCAATATAAATTATCTTTACGGCAATATTAGAATTTAAGCATTGCTGACAAACCTATCCATAAAAAATTACGCTTTAATAGATCATTTAAACGTTACGTTTACCAATGGTTTTACGGTTATTACTGGGGAAACCGGAGCTGGTAAATCTATACTTTTGGGCGGATTGTCCTTGGTATTGGGCAAAAGAGCCGATCTTTCTTCACTTCGGGTGAAGGATAGCAAGTGCATTGTAGAGGCCGAGTTTGAGGTTTCTAAATATGGTCTTGAATCTTTTTTTGAAGACAATGATCTGGATTATGAAAAAAAGACCATAATTAGAAGGGAGATATTGCCCAGTGGCAAATCCAGGGCCTTTATCAATGATTCTCCCGTTACCTTGGATATATTGTCTCAATTAGGGGCGCAATTGATAGATGTTCATTCTCAGCATCAAACCATGAGACTGGCGGATAACGATTTTCAGTTAAAGGTTATAGATGCCTTGGCTGATAACGAGAAAGCTCTAACAAAATATAGAGCTAAACTGGAAACCTATCAATCTACTTTAAAGGAGTTGAACGCGTTGATAGATTATCAGGACAAGGCAACCAAAGAACATGAGTATAATAGTTTTTTGTTGCAGGAATTAAATGCGGCACCTTTAAAATTAGGCATACTGGAAGAATTGGAAGAGCAGTATGAGCAGCTTAATAATGTTGAGATTATTTTGGAGCATTTGTCACATGGGCAGCAGCTGTTGAATGATGAGCAAATGGGAGTGGTAAATGTATTGACTGAACTCACCCAAGTGTCCAATAAACTTGCAGGTTTTGGTAATCAGTATACCGATATAAACGAGCGGATCAAGTCTGTGTTGATAGAGCTGGACGATGTAGCCAACGAACTTAATTTGTTGGGTGATAAGGTGGAGGCCGACCCTAAGTTGTTGGAGGAGGTAGGGGCCAAGCTTCAATTGCTATACGATCTCCAAAAGAAACACAAGGCCCAAGATATTCAAGAGCTGTTGGAGATTAGGGATAAGTTGGCCGCTACGGTAAGTGCCACGGAAAATGTTGCTACAGATATTGAACGAAAACGAAAGGAACTGCAAGCGCTGGAGGCATCCCTGACAACGGCGGCTGACCATATTAGTAAGAAGAGGTCTTCTATTATTCCAAAGCTAAAAAAACAGTTGGAAGATGCGTTGGTAGAATTGGGAATGGCCAGTGCTACGTTTCAAATAAAACTGGAATCCTCCAAGGGGTTTAAACCAACCGGCAGGGATGAGCTTACTTTTTTGTTCTCGGCCAATAAAGGGTCCGCATATGGGGACTTAAAAAAGGTAGCATCAGGAGGGGAACTTTCCAGGATTATGTTGACCATTAAGGCTATCCTGGCCAGATATGTGCAATTGCCAACCCTGATGTTCGATGAGATTGATACGGGCGTATCAGGTGAGATCTCCAATAAAATGGGAGATATTATGCAGGATATGGGCAATACCATGCAAGTGTTTTCTATTACCCACTTACCTCAGGTAGCTGCCAAAGGCGCACAACACTACAAAGTGTATAAGGAAGAGGAGCTTATGGGTACCAATACCAAAATGAAAAGACTTTCCGGAGAGGAGAGAATTATGGAATTGGCCGAAATGCTTGGGGGCAAAACACTATCCGACTCTGCTCTTGCCCATGCCCGACAGTTGTTGGATTAATTGGTTTTTGCGTATAATAACTAGGAAGCCCTATTTCTTTAGGTTTACTGTAACTGTTCTGGTAATACCATAGTGTTAGACTTCTTGTGAAAAGTTATTTTCTTTTAACCCTAAGGGGCATAGCCTTTATTTTGATCTTTAGCATTACTTCTTTTTACGGACTGCCAACTAATTTTAATATCTTTGACCTCTCATATACACAAAGAATATAGCACATGGCTTTTAATTTATTGAAAGGAAAAAAAGGAATAATTTTTGGAGCACTTGATGAAAATTCAATTGCATGGAAAACGGCCGAATCTATACATGCAGAAGGTGGTAGCTTTGTACTTACCAATGCCCCCATTGCAATGCGTATGGGGCAAATAGATGAATTGGCAAAAAAAACCGGTTCGGAAATTATTCCGGCCGATGCCACAAGCGTTGAGGATTTAGACAATTTGGTTGCCAAATCAATGGAAATATTAGGGGGTAAGATCGATTTTGTGTTGCACGCCATCGGGATGTCGGTCAACGTACGTAAAGGTAGGGCCTATACCGATGAAAAATATGATTTTACTACCAAGGGATGGGATGTTTCCGCCCTTTCTTTCCATAAGACCATGCAAAGCCTTTACAAGGCAGATGCTATGAATGAATGGGGGAGTATTGTAGCTTTGACCTATATAGCAGCACAGCGGACCTTTCCAGATTACAATGACATGGCAGATAACAAGGCCTATTTGGAATCTGTAGCCCGTAGTTTTGGGTATTTTTTCGGTAAAGAGAAGAAGGTTAGGGTAAATACTATTTCCCAATCACCTACGCCTACTACTGCCGGGCAGGGGGTAAAAGGTTTTAGTAATTTTATTTCTTATGCCGATAAGATGTCTCCTTTAGGAAATGCTACAGCCCAGGATTGTGCAGACTATACAGTAACTTTGTTTTCCGATCTTACAAGGAAGGTGACCATGCAGAACCTATTTCATGATGGTGGATTTTCTAATACAGGAGTAAGTCAGGAAGTGGTTGAAAAGTTCACTGAATAGGTAATTGGAGTAATGTTGGGTCCTTCGGAATAAAATAAACATTTAATTTGGGCTTAAGCCAATTTTGGTCAATAATGGGTATTGATACCTTTTTTGGATATCAGGTAACCTTGGACCGTTTTTGGTTTAGCCTTTAGTAGTTTAGCAAGCAATAATGAGTCTTTCCTTTTCTTTTATCGTCCCCGTATACAATAGGCCCAATGAGGTGGATGAATTGTTGAGCAGTCTTTCGGAACAGGATTACCAAAAGCCCTTTGAGGTGGTTATTGTGGAAGATGGTTCTACGGAGAGTTCGGAGAGTGTAGTGGAAAAATTTAAGGACAAATTGGCCATTACCTACCTAAAAAAGAAGAATTCGGGTCCTGGGGATTCAAGAAATTATGGTATGGAGAGGGCCAAGGGCAATTATTACATAGTCCTGGATTCGGATTGTATTATCCCGTCACAATACCTGTCTGTTGTAGAGAGGTCCTTGAATGATGATTATGTGGATTGTTATGGTGGACCGGATGCAGCGCACCAATCTTTCAGTACTGTACAAAAGGCTATTGATTATGCCATGACCTCTGTGTTGACAACAGGGGGGATAAGGGGCAACAAGGCAGCAGTGGGTAAATTTCAGCCCAGGAGTTTCAATATGGGAATATCCAAGGCTGTTTTTCAGAAAACCGGTGGTTATGGAAATATTCACCCAGGTGAAGATCCAGATCTTACTTTTAGAATATGGGAAGCCGGTTACGACACTAAATTGATTGCTGAGGCCTTTGTTTATCATAAGCGTAGAATAAATTGGAATAAGTTCTATTTGCAGGTCAAGAAATTTGGTATGGTAAGACCTATATTAAATAAGTGGCACCCGGGAACGGCAAAGCTTACCTATTGGTTTCCTACCCTTTTTAGTTTTGGCTTGTTGGTAGCCATTGGCTTGTTGGTTTTGGGAGTTACCTGGCCTCTTTACTTTTATGCCTTGTATTTTGGTGTACTTTTTGTACATTCCTATTGGACCAACAAAAGCATAAAAGTTGCTTTTTTATCGTTGGTCGCGGTAGTAATTCAATTTTTGGGATATGGCTATGGCTTTTTAAAGAATACATTACTGCTATTGTTTAGCAAAAAAGCGCCTAAGGAATTATTTCCAAAATTATTTTTTAAAACCAAATAATACCTTGATAGAAAGTATAAAAAAAGGAATCAACAAAAGGAAAGCAAAGCTATTTTTAGTTTTTCTTTTAGGTTCCAGTCTAGCTTGGTTTGTAGGGAAATTGGGAGATCAATATACCAATAACGCCACCTTTGATCTATACTACGGCAGTACTCCCGATAGCTTGCTATTGAACAGTGTTTCAAAAAAAAACATAAAGGTAAGGCTTAGGGCCAGTGGTTTTCAATTTCTTATGTTTGGATTTAAGAATAAAACGGTAGAAGTGGATTTGTCTGAACTGGAACAAAAGGGTTCCAAGTATTTTGTTTCCCCTTCTAGGTATAAAAATCAGATAGAAAATCAGTTGTCCAAGTTTATTTCCATAGTAGATATGGATAGGGATACGCTATTTTTTAATTTTCAGCGACTGTATACAAAGAAGGTTCCTGTCTTGTCTAAGGTAACCATGGACCTGGATCAACATTTTCTGATGGATAAGCAGCCTCAATTGCAGCCAGATTCCATTACCGTCATAGGTCCCGAAAAAGAAATAGACACCTTAAAAAGGGTATTTACCAGGTCTTTGGAGTTGCAAAAACTCAACTCGGATGTATCAAGGGATATAAAATTAAACCTCCCCAAAGAACTTAAAAACACTAAATTTTCACATACCCAGGTAAGGGTGTCGGCCAAGGTGTTTAAATTCTCCGAGCGGGTCTTTGAGGTGCCTGTTGAGGTGGTCAATGTGCCCAACGGGGTTGTGGTCCGAACTTTTCCCGAAATGGTCTCCATTTTATGTCGAGGACGTTTAAGTCATATAAAGGAGTTGGAAAAAACAGATTTTTCCGTTACCGCAGATTATGCCAATATAAAAGAGAATAGCGATAATGTATTGGAACTTAAACTGACACAAAAACCGGACAGTATTACTGTGGTACAACTAAGGACGAACAAAGTGGAATTTATACTCAAGAGACAATGATGATCGTAGGGCTTACTGGAGGTATAGGTAGTGGAAAGTCTACCGTAGCCAATATGTTCAGGGAATTGGGGGTGCCGGTCTATAATTCCGATGTGGAGGCTAAAAATCTAATGAATTCTTCTGCTAATATTAAAAAAGAGATCCAAGGGTTATTGGGAGAGCAGAGTTACCTTGACGGGAAGCTCAATAGGGATTATGTGGCTAAGAAGGTGTTTGGGAACAAGGGTCTTTTAAAGGCTTTGAACGGTATTGTGCACCCTGCCGTTAGGGAGCATTTTTTGGGTTGGTCCAAGGGTCAAAAAGCGCAGTACGTAATTCAGGAAGCTGCTATTATCTTTGAGAACGGAAACCGTGAATTCTACGATAAAATAATATTGGTAACGGCGCCGATCCCAACAAGGATAAGTAGGGTGATGCACCGGGACGGTAGTACCGAAGCCCAGGTGGAGCAGCGGATAAAAAATCAATTGCCCGACAGTCAAAAAGAGAAGTATTCAGACTTCATAATAGCAAATATAGAGCTAGAGAAAACCCGACATGAGGTGATGCGGATCCACCAAGAACTACTTAAATTAGGGGCTTAAGAGCATTATTTTAACATTTTTGTTAAGGTTAGGTTAAACGTACAATCCGCTAAATGTTAAATTTTTAATTTTGTTAATAAATGAATAAGAGGTTATTTGGTTTATTGGTAGTATTAATGAGCCTTTCCCTAATAGGGATTATCTTTGTCCAAAGCTATTGGATCAATAAATCGGTAGAGGATAAGGAGGAGCAATTTTCAAATACGGTCAATCAAATTCTAAATAGGGTTGTAGAGGATATTGAAAAAAGAGAGGTACAGGATTATCTTGATGAATTTTACAGATTAAAGGATAGTGTGGGAAAGCCCAAGGCCACCCATCTTAAGAATTTCTTTTTTTTTGATCGGGATATTAACTCCAATGAAATCCGATTTTATACCCATGGTATTCTCGAGGAGGACTATAATATGGCCTCTACGTTCTTTGATATAGGCTTGGACACAACAACCTTTAGGAATATTACGAGCACCAGGAAAACTGAAATATATAAAGAGGATTTTGGTTTGGATGGTAGTCAGTATTCTTTGACACCCGTCCAAAAGCTGGAAAAAATAGGAGGTCTTTCTTCTGTGGATAAGGCGGCTTTGGATGATGTTTTTAGGGAGCAGGCCAAATCCAGGTCTATCCATAAACGGGTATCCAAACAGGAAATAGAATTGTTTCTCAGCAGAGAGCTAAAGAATAGGGGTATTACTATTGACTATGAATATGGGGTTTACAGTAAGGGGTTGCCCACAAAGGTTAAATCTAAAAAATTTAAATTCTCCGAAACCACGCTGTACAAAGCTCCCTTGTTTAAGGATAGTGAAGGAAACACCAATTTTTCCCTATTGCTTACCTTTCCTAAAAAGAAAAGGTTCCTAATACAGTCCATTCTGGGAATGGCCATTTTGTCATTGGCCTTTACATTGGTTATTGTTATAGCGTATTCCAGCGCCATATATCAATTGATAAAACAAAAACAGATTTCCGAGATAAAATCGGACTTTATTAATAATATGACGCATGAGTTTAAAACCCCGATAGCAACAATTAATTTGGCAGTAGAGGCTATAAAAAACCCTAAGATAATCCAGGATAAAGATAAGGTGTTGCGGTATTTGCTGATGATCCGGGACGAAAATAAACGAATGCATGCCCAGGTAGAGAATGTATTGCGAATTTCCAAATTGGAAAAAAACCAGTTGGATATTAGTAAGGATAGGGCCGATGTGCACGACATAATAGCCGATGCCATTACCCATGTTGAGCTAATTGTTGATGACAGAGGCGGCTATATTAAAACCCATTTAAAAGCAGATCGTTCAGAGGTGCTGGCCAACGAAATGCATTTTACAAATGTAATTGTGAATATTTTGGACAATGCCGTGAAATATTCGCCCCAAGCGCCTAAAATAGATGTTTTTACCGAAGTGGTAAGCAATTATATAATTATAAAAATAAAGGACCAAGGTGCTGGAATGAGCAAGGCGGTACTGAAAAAAGTTTTTGAAAAGTTCTATAGGGAACACACTGGAGATATACACAACGTTAAGGGTCACGGATTGGGTCTAGCTTATGTGAAAAAAATAATAGATGATCACCAAGGTGAGGTTTATGCGGAGAGTGAAAAAGGAAAAGGAAGCACTTTTTATATAAAACTACCTTTAATTTAATAAAACGATAATGGAAACAGCAGATAAAAAAGTATTACTTGTAGAGGATGATCCCAATTTTGGAATCGTGCTAAAGGATTATTTGGCCATGAACGATTTTGATGTTACGTTGGCTAAAAATGGAATGGAAGGTTTTGAGAAATTTAAGAAAGACAATTTTGATGTTTGTATCTTGGATGTAATGATGCCCTACAAGGATGGATTTACACTGGCTAAGGAGATTCGGGAGAAGAATGAAAATGTTCCCATAGTATTCTTAACGGCCAAGACCATGAAGGAAGATGTGCTTAAGGGGTACAAGGCGGGAGCTGATGATTACTTAAACAAACCTTTTGATTCCGAAGTGCTTTTAATGAAATTGAAAGCGATAATTCAGAGGAAGTCATCCAATTCTTTGGCAGATAGTAAACAGTTTGAGTTTAAGATTGGAGGGTTTCAGTTAAATTCAAAATTGAGATTTTTAAAATATAAGGATGAGGATGCAATTAAATTATCCCCCAAGGAAAATGAATTGCTTAGGTTATTGGCCTTACATGAGAACGATCTGATGCCCAGGGAATTGGCTTTGACCAAGATTTGGCGAGATGATAACTATTTTACATCAAGGAGTATGGATGTCTATATCGCTAAATTGCGTAAATACTTGAAAAAAGATGAAAACGTTGAGATATTAAATATTCACGGAGAAGGATTTAGGCTTGTGGTAAAGGACGAATAAATTTGCCGAACATAATATATTTTAAAGCGCCAAGCAGAAATCTGACTTGGCGCTTTTTATTTGTGATTTGTCATAGTTGTAACCTTCAGCCCCATGCGCCGGCTTAACGGATCCCGCCAAAAAAAGTGAACACGCTCCTAATGTCTCCCTAACTTTAAGGATGCTGCTACAAAAGTCTCATTAAAGACTTATTTGGTTCCGTCATATTCCCTTAATATATTATCAACTATTTCTTTGGGGCTACCCGTAATGGGCACTTTTATGGCTTCTGTGGTGGGTTCAAAAGTATCCAATTGGGAGCGTAGCAATTCCGAAGGCATAAAATGTCCTTTTCTTTTTTGTAGACGATCCATTATCAGCTCAAAGGAGCCTTCTAGGGAAACCCATACTACCTGTGATTCAATTTGTTTAGCCAATATTTTTCGATAAGATTTTTTTAATGCCGAACAGACAATTACGGCCCCGGTATCCCTTTTGTCCCGGGCTAATTTATTCAAAGTGGCCAACCATTCCTGGCGGTCTTCATCGGTCAACGGGTTTTTATTGGCCATTTTTTTTATGTTGGATTCCGAATGGTAATCGTCCCCGTCATAAAAAGGCAGTTTGAGTGCCTTGGCCAGCATTTCCCCGATGGTTGATTTTCCGGTTCCGGAAACACCAATAATGAAAAGTATATTCTTATTTGTAGCGCTCATTATCCCGTGATATTTTGTTCCACTTTACTTAAAACTGCGGCTAAGTCATACTTATAATCAATCCAAAGGATATCTTCTTTTTTTCTTAACCAGGTTAATTGCCTTTTGGCAAACCTTCTGGTATTTTTCTTAATATCCCCTATTGCTGTTTCCAGATCAATATCGCCCTTAAGATATTGGAATAATTCCTTGTAACCAACAGTTTGTAGGGCATTAAGGTCTTTGTACTGTTCCAGGGTTTCTACTTCTTGTAAGAGGCCTTCATCCATCATCAGATCTACCCTTAGGTTTATACGGTCATAGATTATATCACGGGCAGCACTTATGCCCAATGTAACGGTACGGAAAGGCCTTTTGCTAATATTGGACCGTTTTAAAAAGGAAGAGAAGGGGTCACCAGTGCCTAGGCACACCTCCAAGGCCCTAATAAGCCTATGTGGGTTGTTAAGATCAACTTTGTCATAGTATGTAGGGTCTAGGGTTTTTAATTGCTCTTGAAGGCTTGTTATCCCCTTGTTTAAAAGCTGTTCGTTCAAGTTTTGGCGTATTTCTGGGTCAATCTTGGGAAAATGGTCCAATCCATGGGTTACGGCGTCTACATAAAGGCCACTGCCGCCTACCATTACTACAACATCCTTTTTCTTAAAGAGGAATTCTAGTTTGGAAAGGGCTTCCCGTTCAAAATCACCTACACTATAGGGTTCAAAAATACTTTTGTGCTGAATAAAGTGATGGGGAACGCTCGCCAGCTCTTCCTGTGATGGGACTGCTGTCCCAATACGCATTTCCTTAAAAAACTGTCTGGAATCTGCTGAAATAATTTCTGTACCAAAATAATCCGCCACCTTAATGGCCAAAGCGGTCTTGCCAATGGCCGTTGGCCCTACGACTGATATGAGGGTCTTGTTAGTCATTAGTCTTCGTCATTTAATCTGTGCCCGCATTCCCTACAATAGTGGGCATCCACGCGCATAATTTCCGTACCACATTCAGGACAGGCCCTTCCAGGGTTTTTCTTGGTTTTCTTGGATATGCCCGAGGCGTATTCTGCCGAAACAATTCCTGTAGGCACCGCAATAACTCCGTAACCAATGATCATGATCACAGTAGCTATAAACTGTCCCAAGGGTGTTTCTGGGGAAATATCGCCATAGCCCACTGTGGTAAGGGTTACTATGGTCCAATATACACTGTGGGGAATACTAGAGAAGCCGTGGGTGGGGCCTTCAACAATATACATTACCGTTCCCAATAAAACAGATATGATGATCACGAAGAAAACAAAAACAAATATTTTAGTCCTACTCGCATGTAGAGCTCTCACCAGATTGTTTGATTCCCCTACGAAACGTACCAGTTTTAAAATTCTAAACACCCTTAACAACCTCAGGATGCGAAAGGCCGTAAGGTATTGGGAGCCCACAAGAAACAGGGCTAGGTATTTGGGAATGGTGGATAATAGATCGATAATACCAAAAAAGCTAAAAATATATTTTTTTGGGCGGTTGATGGAAACAATACGTAAAATGTACTCTATGGAAAACAAAATGGTTACCACCCATTCCGAAAGGTTTAGGAATTTATGATACCGCTCGTCATAGGCTGGGATACTCTCCAGCATTACGATGATTACACTGTAGACGATTATAATGAGAAGAACTATGTCAAACAGTTTTCCGGCCGGGGTGTGTGTCCCGTAGATTACCTCATGGATCTTATGTTTCCAACTTTTTTTAATTTTCAAATTTTACTATTTTAATTCCAAAATTTTTAAAACCTTCTTTTTTCTAAGATAAGATGTGATAATATGGGTGGTATTATCATTTCCATCCATAGGGGTAATTATGGTTTCCAATATATGCATATTATTAATCTGATAGTTTAGATTAAAATACCCCATGCCTATAAAAGTGCCATCTTTTATGGCAATCCCACAGCGTTCTCCAATTTCCCTGCCTTTGTCCATGATCAAGATGCTCTTATTGTTAAAACTATATTGTTCTATAGCTTGGTTAACCCTTTTGTTGTATTGGTCTGCCGACTCTTTCTGAACGCAGGCCCCCAGGCAGTTGTTTTCATCATAATGGGAGCACTGCTTTTTGGCTTTTGATAGTCCGTTTAGCTTATTGCACAACTGAAATTCTTCCCTGATCCTGTGAAGGAAATTCTCCGCAGCCTGTAAGCTGTTAAAGGTAGCGAATGGTCTTTTTTTTGGTTTAATGGTTTCGGCGGTCAGAACGGCATAACCCTGTTCGTTGAAAGATTGGTAGATGCCGTGTGAAAAAAGCCTTTTTTTATAAAAGGGGTTGTATTTTGGTTTGTTCCGTATTAATTCGGCATTTTCCTTCAGCAGGGCGGCCAATTCGTTACCTGTTTTTTCAAAAGTTACCTTTTTCGTTTCCTTCTGAAGCTTTCTGGCTTTGGGACTATTATTGGTGAAGTGTTGGTTCACCCTTTTTTTTATGTTGCTACTTTTGCCCAAAAGAATAATATCCCCATCCTTATTATGCATATAGTAGACCCCTGTTTCAGAGGGCAATAGGTCTACCATGTCCAATTGTCTGGGAGATAGCTCTCCTTGCGTTTCTGTTCTTAATACATTCTTTATAATGGTTTTGTCCAGATCCTTTGAAAGTAATAGCTTAAATAATTTTAATGTAGCCAAGGCGTCGCCATTGGCCCTATGACGGTCACTTACGGGAATACCCAGTGAACGTACCAATTTGCCCAAACTGTAGGAGTCCTGGTCTGGTAATAATTGTTTGGACAGTTCAACGGTGCATAGTGTTTTACGTTCAAAATTATATCCTAGTCTCCTGAATTCGGTCCGTAATATACGGTAGTCAAATTGTGCATTATGTGCCACAATCACGGCATCTTCGGTAATTTCCACAATCCGCTTGGCCACCTCATAAAATTTTGGGGCCGTTTTAAGCATATTGTTGTTGATACCAGTGAGATTTACCACAAAGGGCTGAATGTCCTTTTCCGGGTTTACCAGACTTATAAATTGGTCTACTACTGTATGCCCGTCAAATTTGTGGATCGCAATTTCGGTGACTCCTTCTTCATTGTATTTCCCTCCTGTGGTTTCAATATCTAATATGACGTACATGTATGAATTCTAATTCGGATTGCTAAACAAAGATACATATTCTCCTGTCAAGGAAATAGCAAGTATTAGTGGTAATTTCTGGCCCCAAATATACTGCTGCCCACACGTATCATGCTGCTGCCTTCTTCAATGGCTATTTTGTAATCCCCACTCATTCCCATAGAAAGAATTGATATATAGGGGAGCTTATTTTTTGCTTTTTCGTATAGGGATCTCAGGTGTTTAAATTCCTTTCTAATCTGCTGGGTGTCTTGTGTAAAAGTTGCCATGCCCATTAACCCAACAATTTTGACATGGGTGAGCTGTGCAAGCGTGCTAGGAGTAATTATGTGTTCCAGTTCACTGGCGTCAAAACCAAATTTTGTAGTTTCTTCTGCAATGTGAATTTGCAAAAGACATGGAATTACCCTATCGTATTTTTTTGCTTGTTTGTTAATTTCGGTCAATAGTTTTAGACTGTCAACTCCGTGGATCAAGGACACATATTCTGCCATATACTTTACCTTGTTGCGTTGTATATGTCCAATCATATGCCACTGTATATCCTTGGGCAGTTTCTCCCATTTTTGGGTCATTTCCTGGATTTTATTTTCTCCGAAAATCCTTTGACCGGCCTCATAGGCCTCCATAATATCTTCAAGGGGTTTGGTCTTGGAAACGGCTACCAAGGTTACATGGGATGGAATAGATTCTTTTATTTTTATTAGATTATCTTTAATGGGCATTTGCTGTAGTTTTTGGGTATTAACTAAAAACGTATCAGGGAGGACATTGATTTGGTATATTACTAATAGGCAAGCATGGATCAACTAAATTGTTTTGAAACTTTCTCCGCTTTCCGGGATTCTGAATAGTCATAAAACCCTTCCCCGGATTTTACACCTAATTTACCCGCTCTAACCATATTGATCAGGAGGGGGCATGGGGCATATTTCGGATTTTTAAAGCCGTCGTACATTACCTTTAAGATAGACAGGCAAACATCCAGACCTATAAAATCTGCCAATTGCAAGGGGCCCATCGGATGGGCCATGCCTAATTTCATCACCGTATCTATTTCGGAGACCCCTGCAACGTTATTGTATAGGGTTTCAATGGCTTCATTTATCATTGGCATCAATATACGATTGGCTACAAAACCTGGGTAGTCATTTACTTCCGTGGGGGTTTTACCCAATTTTTTGGAGAGATCCATGATGGTTTGGGTAACCTCATTGGTGGTGTTGTAGCCTCTGATAATCTCAACCAATTGCATAATGGGAACTGGGTTCATAAAGTGCATTCCAATGACTTTTCCGGCCCTGTTGGTGGCGGCGGCTATCTGGGTAATGGAAATAGACGAGGTATTGGTGGCCAATATGGTGTCTGCATCGCATAAACGATCCAGGTCCGTAAAAATCTTAATTTTTAAATCCGTGTCCTCGGTGGCAGCCTCGACTACCAAATCAACAGATTTTACACCTTGGGCCAAATCGGTATACTGGTTAAGGTTTTTTATAGTGTTTTCTTTCTCCTTTTCCGTTATAATCTCTTTTGCTACCATCCTGTCCAAGTTCTTGTTTATGGTAGCCATACCTCTTTCCAAGGAGTCTTGTGAAATGTCGATTAGATTGGTTTTATAACCGTTTTGTGCAAAAACATGGGCAATTCCGTTACCCATTGTTCCGGCTCCTATGACTGCTATTTTTTTCATTGGTTTTAGGTTTTGCATTTTATTATGGTCTATAAAACTGTCCCAAGACAATTTGCCGGACCGTATATTGGGGTTGTGAATTACTTCTGGAAAGACGCTATCACTCCCAAAGCCACCCTTAGTGCCTTAGTGCCTTGCTCCAAGGTCACAACAGGAACGGTATTTTGGTTTATTGCATCGGCAAAGGTTTCCAATTCATCAAGAATTGCATTGTTGGTGGGAATATCAGGATTCTCAAAATATATTTGTTTTTTTACCCCTTCCGCATTTTGCAGTATCATATCAAAATCTCCCGGTTTCTCAGGGGCATCCTTCATTTTTACAACTTCGACCTTCTTTTCAAGAAAGTCTACAGATATATAGGCATCTCTTTGGAAAAACCTGGACTTCCTCATGTTTTTCAGGGAAATTCTGCTGGCTGTTAGATTGGCTACACAGCCGTTTTCAAATTCAATTCTGGCGTTTGCAATATCCGGTGAGTTGCTAATGACCGAGACTCCGCTGGCTGTTATGTGTTTTACTTCAGAGCTAACCACACTAAGTATGGCGTCTATATCGTGGATCATCAGATCCAATACAACCGGGACGTCTGTACCTCTAGGGTTAAACTCTGCCAGTCTATGGGTTTCAATAAACATAGGACTGTTAATATTGTCCTTTACGGCCATGAAGGCAGGGTTAAACCGTTCTACGTGGCCCACCTGTCCTTTTACATTATATTTCTTTTCCAGAATCAATAATTCTTCGGCTTCTTGCAAAGTGTTGGTGATGGGTTTCTCTATAAATACATGCCTCCCCTTTTCCATAGCCTTTTTGGCGCATTCAAAGTGTGAAAGGGTAGGGGTAACAATGTCTATTACATCAACTTCATCAATAAGTTTGTTGATGTTGTCATAAAAAGTGTAACCAAATTGGGCTGCTACTTTTTCACCATTGATTACATCGGGATCATAAAAACCCACTAAATTGTATTTCTTGGACTCATTAAGGAGTCGTAAATGTATTTTTCCTAAATGTCCTGCTCCAAGGACGCCAACATTAAGCATATTTAATTATTTTCTTCAAAAATAAGGATAGTTTGCAAGTTAAGTACCTTAAAAAGCAAAAGTTCACCTGTACCCTAAAACGCTATAGCGGATTATTCGGTTTTTGCTATAGAGGGGTTTTTATGGACATTGTACGGATAAGGTGAATTTATTTTGAGAAAAATGTTTTATTATTGGAGGATGGCAATGGCAAAGATGGTAGATTGCACCATGATATATTATCAGTTTTCTTTATTTTAAATGTATCATTTTTTAACTTTACAGACCAAAACCAATCAATTGAAAGATACCTTTAAACATCGTGGCATGCGTAACAAGTTGGCAGACATCCTTTTGGATAAGGGGATTGTGGATACTGCCGTTTTAAATGCCGTTAGAGCGGTGCCCAGACACCTATTTTTGGATAGTAGTTTTGAAGACCATGCCTATCAGGATAAGGCTTTTCCCATAGGTGCCGATCAAACTATATCCCAGCCCTATACCGTAGCTTTTCAGTCGCAGCTCTTGCAGGTAGAGCCAAATCATAAAGTGTTGGAAATAGGTACCGGAAGTGGGTATCAAACGGCAGTTTTGTTAAAACTGAAAGCAAGGGTTTATACAATAGAAAGACAATTGGAGCTATTTAAGAAAACCAACCTTTTCTTTAAAAAGATGGGCTATAGGCCTAAAAAAGTAATTTTTGGGGACGGTTATAAAGGTTTGCCCGAAGAAGCTCCTTTTGATAGTATTATTGTTACGGCTGGCGCTCCATTTGTGCCCAATCCCTTGCTGGCCCAGCTGAAAATTGGTGGTAGACTGGTAATACCAGTAGGAACTGATGAACAGATTATGACCTTGTTTGTAAGGAAATCTGCCAAAGAATTTGAAAAAAAAGAACTGGGGTCATTCCGTTTTGTTCCCTTGTTGGAGGACAAAAACTAGTTTAAGGTTTAATTATTGAAGCTTTTCTTAATTCTGTCCAGGTTTTTCTTATTATCCCGATCCTTGATTGTTTCGCGTTTGTCATATAATTTCTTTCCTCTGGCCAGGGCAATGTTCAGTTTGGCCAAGCCTCTATCATTTAGAAATAAGTTTAAGGGAATTATGGTAAGGCCGGTATTTTTTACTTCTTTTTGTAACTTTTTAAGTTCTCCACGGTTTAGTAGAAGCTTTCGCTCTGCCTTAGGTTTGTGGTTGTAGTGTGTGCCATGGGAGTATTCATCTACCTGCATATTCACAACGAACAATTCGCCCAGCTCATTAAATTCGCAAAAGCTTTCTGATATGGAAGCCTTACTTTCCCGGATAGATTTAATTTCGGTACCAGACAATACAATGCCGGCAGTGTAAGTGTCCAGTAATTCATAATCAAACCGGGCCCTTTTATTCTTTATGTTTATTTTTTTCTGCATATGATAGCAAAAATAGAAACAATTATTCAATTGGCAATTAGCCTCCAGATATTGATTTTATAAGTAAATGAAGGGTTTGGTATAAATTTTTGTAATGAATGAAAGTAGCTTACGATTAATCTTATGAAATTAGAAGGGTTTGTCAGTGTAAAGGGAATGGGTAGGCAAACCTTATTATAAAATACATATTAGTAGATGAAATTTAGTTATGCATTAGCGATTGTATTAATTGTTCTTTCGTGTAAGGGTAAGACCAAGACCATTATGTCTGTTCAGGAGATTGTAGATCGCTCTATAAAAGTAAGTGGAGGGGAGCGCTATAAAACTAACGATATTTCCTTTAAGTTTAGGGATATGCATTATGCTTCCAAATGGAAAGATGGGAAAAAGATACTAAAACGGATCAAAAAAACCGATAGTTTGGAGGTGGTAGATGTGAGAACCAACCAGGATTTTAGACGTTTTGTCAACGACAGTCTGGTTATTTTAAACGATTCACTCGCCAATTTATACGCCAATTCGGTGAATTCTGTCCATTATTTTGCCAATTTGCCCTATGGACTAAACGATGCAGCTGTAAACAAGGAGCTCTTAGGTGAGACAAAAATCAAGGATAGGGAGTTTTACAAGGTAAAGATAAGTTTTGATAAAAAAGGGGGAGGTGATGATTATGATGATATATACCTCTACTGGTTTGATAAGAAGACATTTAAGCCTACTTATTTAGCCTATCTATTTCATGTTAACGGTGGGGGAATACGCTTTAGGGCAGCTTATAATGAGCGTTATATTGGAGGTATTCGCTTTGTTGATTATGAGAATTATGAGGCCTCCGAAGAAAAAACGTCAATTTATGATGTGGATAGCCTTTACGCACTTGGCAGCTTAAATTTGCTTTCCAAAATAGAACTGGAGCAAATTAACGTATCGGCATCGGCATTGCATTAATCCATTTTTAGCCGGATGTCCGTGGCCTTGCCATTTATGATCCTGACAATAAACAAACTACTATTGTCATAATCATCCATTTGGGAGTATTTCTCTTCGCCCAGCATTTGGTTGACAAATTCTGGGGTGGTATTGCTATGACCTACGACCAGTACATTTTTTCCTAAGTTCTGGCGTTTAAATTCGTTGATGATCATAACCTTGGGGTCGTAGTATTGAGGGGTTATTTCTTTTTTGATGGAGGTAGGGGCAGCAGTCATGGCGGTTCTCTCAAAATCGGTAATATAAATGGCATCCAGATCAACAGGGTCAAATACTTCGGCCCATCTTATGGCACGTCCCAATCCGTCTTGGTTTAATTCGGGATCAACATTCTGTGGGTCACTCCTATCTTTTTCTGCATGTCTTATGAAGTAATAGGTTGATATGGTGTCTTCTGCAATTTCTAACGGGGGTTGAGGGTCGTCTTTGCAGCCCAATATGCCCAATGTAAACGATAGAATTAATAACAGTTTTATTATTTTCATGGTCGATTCTGATATTGGTAAAGGTTTATTCTAATAATGTAACTAAAATTACATCAAAAAAGTATGTAGTACAGGTAGTTTTTTGTTCTTTTGTATATGGAGAAAAAGAACACTATCTACGTTTTTCTGCTTGCAGTATTTTTTTCGCATGCTCAAGATGTTGTTGTACCTACAGATATAAGGCAGCATAACTTGAATGAATTCAATTCCAGTTTGTTTAACCCTGTTTTTTCGTTGGATAGAAACCATCCGGAGTCCCTTGCATTTTGGTCCCGATATCAATGGCAGACGGTAGATGGTGACCCAACCTCAATATTTTTAAATTATTCAAGGAAATTAACTCCACAGTCGGCCATTGGTATAGGGTTTATACAGAACAATACAGGGGTATTTTTAAATACAGGAGCTGTATTGAACTATGCCTATTCCTTTGATTTTGATAACAATATGCAATTGTCCCTTGGTTTGAATATTTTTGGGTTCAATAGTGAATTGGCAGACGATCGATATCAGCCTGATCCAAATATTCTATTGCCACAATTGGAGCTGTCCGATACCTTTATTATGCAATTTGCCCCGGGGCTACGGTTTTCTGTAGACGGACTAGGTATTGGCTTTACGGCAGAAAATCTTGTGGATTATAATTTTTCTACCAATAAGATAGCTACGGAGTCGGACGAGAAAATATACATGGGGACAATAGATTATCGTTTGCCAGTAACGTTATTTTCTGGAGTAGACGATGCCTACCTATTGCCTTTGCTTTATATACGGTCAGTGCCATATGCGGATACGCAAGTTGGTTTTAATGCGCTATTGTCTACGAATAAATTTTGGATTCAAGGCGGATATAATAGTTTTTATGGTATTTCGGGAGGATTGGGCGCTAGATTTTTTAAGCGCTTATCCTTAGGGGCGCTAATAGAATATGGTACAGATCCGGAGCTTAAGGATATGGATCCAAGTTTTGAGCTTATTGCGGCATTTACGTTGGGTAGGCCGGATGACCGTAAAAAAGTAGTAGGGTTTGATGCGGAGGATGATGTGTTGGGGGAGGACCCTGCTAGATTGGAGAAGGAAGATGCAGAGGAAGAGTTCAAGATTAAAGAAGAGTTGACAAAGGCCGAAGCCTTGGCCGTGAAAAACAAGGCAAAGAGTGCTAAAAAGAAAAAACGCAGAAAAAGGAAGAGCAGAAAGGCCATGGAAGAGGAAATGCGATTGGCACAGGAATTGGCCGAGGCAAAAAGATTAAAGGAAGAGCAGGAAGCCCTTGCATTGGAAAAAGCATTACAGTTGGAGGAGCAGAAAAGGTTAGACTCCATAAAACAATTGGAGGTAGCAAGGGCTAATAAAATCCAAGCAGATCTGGATAGGATTGCAGCAAGAAAAGAGGCAGGTCTACCGGTAACCAAAGGACATTATGAAGAAGCAGAGAAAATTGATGGTGAAAAGGCTGGGTTTTATCTAATTGCCAATGTTTACGGATCTAGTAGATACCATGATATATTTCTTAATAGTCTGAAAAAGAAAGGTATAAACGCTAAATCGTTCTATTTGCCAAGAACAAAATATAACTATGTTTATTTGGAACGGTTTGATACCCTACAAGAGGCAGAAGCGGCCCGCGATAGTAAATATGACGGACAATACACGGATAAAACATGGATTTTTAGGGTAATAGGAGAGTAATACCCAAAAAGAATACCATACAAGAATCTTTTACTTCTTTATTTCCCTAATGATCAATTGATCTAAATAGGCAATAGTGTTCAGTAGGTATTTTCTATCGGCGGTAATCGTTGCCATGGCAACGGCGCCCTGTATCATAGTGTACAATTGTTTGGCAAATTGAAGAGGGGTTACAGGCAATCTTATTTCATTGTTATTGAGTCCGTTCTCCAAAACTAGGGCTATTTTACCTTCTATATTCTTTATGGTCTCGCGAGTGGCGGCCAATAATTGTGAGTTGTTGTGATTGGCGTCCACTCCTACGTTCAAGATAGGGCAGCCCCCTAATTCCTTAACAAAAGTATCATAGTGACGGTAGAAGTTGGTGAGCACAAACATCTTTTGTAGGCAGTTGCCATCTGTATCCAATACCTCATCTATCTTAGAAAGTAGTTTTTTGCTATTATATTCAAAGGCTGCCATGGCCAAGGAGTCCTTGTTTTCAAAATTTCCGTAAAGCGCACCTTTGGTAAGACCGGTGGCCTCTGTAAGATCGCTCATGCTGGTGCCAACATATCCCAACTTATTGAAGATTGGCGCAACGGTCTCTATAATATAGGCTGAGGTTCTTTCGGCTTTTGTAGACATGTTCTTACAGTTTTATGCTAATATAAAAAAATCTTATACTGCTTGGTATATATTGTTGATAAAAAAAGGGCATCCGAAACCAAATCGGATGCCCTTTCTATTTTTTTGTTAATTCAATTAACTAGCAAGCTCACTTTCATTCCTAAATACCAGCTTATCATCAAAGGAGTCTATGAGAACTATGCTTCCAGGAGATACTCTTCCGCTTAACAGTTCTTTGGAAATATTGTTCAAAACCTCCTTCTGGATAACCCTTTTAATAGGTCTGGCGCCATATTGCGGATCATAGCCTTTGTTGGCCAGATACGCTATGGCCTCCTCGGTGGCATCAATAGTAATATTTTGTTTGGCCACCATTTTTTTAAGTTGCTCTAGTTGCAGCACTACAATTTTACTGATATCCTTCCTGTTTAGGGGGGTAAACATTATGATGTCGTCTATCCTATTCAGGAACTCGGGACGTATAGTTTTGCGCAAAAGTCCTAGGACTTCTACCCTTGCTGCCTCGGTGGCACTGTATATGTCCGGGTTGTCTTCAAATTTCTCCTGAATAATATGGCTACCCATATTGCTCGTCATAATAATGACCGTGTTCTTAAAATCGGCTACCCTACCTTTATTATCCGTTAGTCGGCCTTCGTCCAGTACTTGCAATAGAATGTTAAAGGTATCTGGGTGTGCTTTTTCTATTTCGTCCAGTAAAACCACGGAATAAGGTCTTCTTCTAACCGCCTCGGTCAATTGTCCCCCTTCGTCATATCCAACGTATCCTGGAGGTGCCCCAACCAATCTACTTACTGCGTGCCTTTCCTGGTATTCGCTCATATCAATACGGGTCATGGCATTTTCATCATCAAAGAGGTAGGCGGCCAAGGTTTTTGCCAGTTCGGTTTTTCCTACCCCGGTAGTACCTAGGAAAAGGAAGGAGCCAATAGGCTTTTTACTGTCTTGTAAACCGGCCCTACTTCTGCGAATGGCATCGGAAACTGCTTGTATGGCTTCTTCCTGTCCTACCACTCTCTTGTGCAATACATCTTCCAGTTTAAGCAGTTTTTCCCGCTCGCTCTGTAGCATTTTGGCAACAGGTATACCGGTCCACTTGGCCACTACTTCTGCAATATCTTCGTTGGTGACCTCTTCCTTGATCAGGGTCTCTCCTTGTTGTTGCTCTTGTAGTAAACCTTGCAGCTGCTCTAGTTTCTCTTGAGCTTCCTTGATTTTTCCATATCTTATCTCGGCTACCTTGCCGTAGTCCCCGTTACGCTCGGCACGCTCGGCTTCCAACTTATAGTTTTCAATATCGTTTTTGGTCTTTTGTATATCGTCCACTACTGTTTTTTCGCTTTCCCATTTTGCAAAGATCTCGTTACGGTCTTCTTTTAAATTGGCGAGGTCTACGTTAAGGGCTTTTAACTTGGAAGTGTCGTTCTCCCTTTTTATGGCCTCTATTTCTATCTCCAATTGCATTATTTTGCGATCTAGTACATCCAGTTCCTCGGGCTTGGAGTTTATTTCCATTCTTAATTTGGAAGCGGCCTCATCCATTAGGTCTATAGCCTTGTCCGGTAGAAACCTATTGGTGATATAACGTTGGGATAGTTCCACTGCGGCTATTACGGCTTCGTCTTTTATTCGTACTTTGTGATGTGCCTCATACTTGTCCTTGATTCCCCTTAGAATAGAAATGGCACTTTCCGTATCCGGTTCGTCCACTACCACTTTTTGAAACCTTCTTTCCAGGGCTTTGTCCTTTTCAAAATATTTTTGATATTCATCCAAGGTAGTGGCGCCTATGGCACGTAGTTCTCCACGTGCCAATGCTGGTTTTAGAATGTTGGCCGCATCCATGGCGCCCTGTCCGCCACCAGCCCCTACAAGGGTGTGGATCTCATCTATAAAGAGAACAATATTACCGTCCGAGGTGGTAACTTCTTTGATAACCGCTTTTAGTCGCTCTTCAAATTCCCCTTTGTATTTTGCGCCTGCAATCAAGGCTCCCATATCCAAGGAGTAAATTATCTTATCCTTTAGATTCTCGGGTATATCCCCTTGAACAATCCTATGGGCGAGACCTTCAGCAATGGCTGTTTTTCCTACTCCAGGTTCCCCAACAAGCATTGGGTTGTTCTTGGTCCTACGCGACAGTATTTGTAGCACCCTTCTAATTTCCTCATCCCTACCGATAACGGGGTCCAATTTACCGCTATCTGCCAGTTCATTTAAGTTTCGGGCGTATTTGTTTAAGGAGTTATAGGTGTCCTCTGCACTCTGGGAAGTTACCTTGCCTCCTTTTCTCAGTTCCGAAATAGCTGCTTTTAGGTCTTTTTCTGTTACCCCTTGATCTTTTAGAATCTGGGCAATTTTGCTTTTGGAGCCAAAAATGGCCAATAATAAGTGCTCTATGGATACATATTCATCTTCCATTTTTTTAGCAACAATACTGGCTTGGGTCAAGGTTTTGTTGGCTTCTCTGGATAACATTATGTCTCCACCGGAAACCTTTGGAAAACTCTCCAATTCCTTTTCCAAAATTTGTTTCAAAATAGAGGTGTTGACGTTTAATTTTTTTAGGATAAATGGCAATACATTTTCTTCAACCTCCGAAATAGATTTAAAAATATGCTCGTTTTCTATTTGTTGATGTCCCATGCCCTGTGCAATTTGTTGGGCATGCTGTATAGCCTCCTGTGATTTTATAGTGAAATTATTAAAATTCATATCGCTGTTTTTATTTCTTGTTATTGTTTACTTTTGATGTCTTTAGGGCAACAATCCTACCATTGTTTTTAACACGACAAAATGTCGCTTAATTGTATGAAAATAACGACAATTAGGCAGTGTGTAAGATTTTGAGAGTAGCCCGACTTACTAATAAAAATACGAAATGGGAATTTTTAAAACCTTATTTGGGAAAGAAAAAAATGAAGAAAGGAAAGAATCCAGTCAAGTTCCTTGGATTCCTTTGACCTCTGTGGAGCAACTAGGTGAAATTAAGGAGAAATCTGCTTCTAAGACACAGGTCATTTTTAAGCATTCTACCACTTGCGGAATAAGTAGTATGGTAATGAACAGGTTTAAAGAAAGTTATGATATTCCGGCAGCCAGCCTAGACCTGTATTACTTGGATTTGCACACCTATAGGCCAGTTTCCAATGCAACAAGCGATGAATTTGGAGTGGTTCATGAATCTCCTCAATTGTTGGTAATAAAGAATGGCGAAGTTGTTGCGCACGAGTCTCATGGGGCCATTACCCAACTAGAGCTACAAAAATACATATAGCGATAAAGTGTTACTATACACCTTATCGCTATAAGTAGGGCTATAAAAACATCTTATATATAACCAAGGATATTTTGTATGGCTATTAATTAAATCGTTGTCTGCTAATTATACCTTTTAGTTTGGCTTTTAGGTCTTCCCCGGCATCATAAACCATTTGTTCATTTGTAGGGAAGGGAACGGCAGACAATTCCAATAAAGGAACCATCTCATCTTCCAAGGCGCTTTTATCTCCCTGGTGTTTGGCGTATACATGGTTAAAGACAAACTGACTGGATAAGGGGTAGGTGTTAATTTGCTGCTGTTTTTCCAAATCTAAAAAACTTACGTTCCCTACAACTTCTACCATTTTGTGTTGGGTAAATTGATAGTAGTTGCATTTTACCGTTTTAAATTTATCTACCTTTATTTTATTGCCCAGACTATCCTTTAAGACTACCCCTTCAGAATTTGTGGCGTATTTATAACCATCTTTAATTTGTTTTTCCTTAGAGATCTGTTTTTCTGTTACCTGTTCGGGGCTAATTTTAATATCCCTGAACGCTACCTCCATAGCATAGTCATAATTTATGCTTTCTATGGCATTGGTATGATAAACGGTCCATAGGTCGTTTAAACCGTAGGTGTTGAAATTTAATAATTCCTGCTCCAGGCGTTCCGGTACAATTTGTTCAGAATCATTGATCATTACAACCTGTACATAATCCAATCCTTTGTTGTGCGATTCTTCAATCTTTAAAGCGGTATCCTTATAATTGGGACTCAATTCATTTAGATAGCTAAATTGTTCAAAGGCATTTCTAAAATCTTCCTTGTAACTACCTTTTTCCAGCAGGGCTGAGGCATTGTTGTATAGATAGTCCGATAGCTCACGTTTGGAATTGATGATCTCTTCATCGTAATTCTTGAACACAAAATTGGCATCCCTTCCTTCTTCAATGACCCTAAGGGGCAATAGAGGCCTTATGCGCTGTTGAATAGATTTTAAATTGCTGTAGGAATTAAAAATAACCTCATAATTGGCTGGGTTGTTTTCTTTCTTTAAAAAGGCTATTTGTTGAAGTTCACGTTCATAATTCTTTTTAAAAGCCTCTTCCAGCAATAAAACGTAGGGTTGATTGGATTTCTTGGTTTTATTTTCAGAAAGGTTTTTTATCGCTTTATTTATTGCGTTGCCGTAATTACCTAAATTAAGGGCTTCCTGTGTTTTTTTTACTCCACCACAGGAGATTAAAAAAAACAGTAATAAAGGGGTGAGTAGTGCTTTTTTCATGACGTTTAATTTTATGGTATTTTGGACATAGTTCAATAGCTATGCCAAAAATGATCCAATAAAGAAACGTTAAACTGCCCGGTATCGTACGTAAGCCCCTAATTTTATTTTGTAGTTACTGTTTTTTTGGCTGAAAAACGGGTAGTAGTTTGGTTTTAACCTCTCCAAATCCAATGCGAACATTGTCCTTTTGGCAATAGGCTGTTAATGTAACCGTATCGTAATCCTCAATAAACTTTCTGGTAGATCCGTCCTTCAGGATTATGGGTTTTTCGCCACGCCAAGTAAGTTCCAACATAGATCCGTAGGTGTCCGGGGTAGGGCCAGAAATTGTACCGCTGCCCATCATGTCCCCACTATTTATCTTGCAACCATTTATGGTATGGTGTGCCAATTGCTGTGCCATGGTCCAGTACATATACTTAAAATTGGACTTGCTAACTCTAGTTTCTTCACCACCTTCAGGGGTAATGGAGGCTTCCAGATGGATATCGAATCCTTTTTCACCAGATTGTTGCAGGTAGGGCAGAGGCTCGGGGTTTTGTTCGGGACTCTGTACCCTAAATGGTTCCAGTGCGTCTAGCGTAACAATCCATGGTGAGATGGAGGATGCAAAATTTTTGGCTAAAAACGGACCTAAGGGGACGTATTCCCATTTTTGGATATCCCTGGCGCTCCAGTCATTGAAAAGAACCATTCCAAAAATATAATCCTCAGCATCCTCAACAGGAATGGGCTCACCCAATACGTTGGCATCGGTGGTGATAAAGGCCATTTCCAATTCAAAATCCACTAATTTAGAGGGGCCAAAAATTGGTTGCTCCGCACCTTTGGGCAGCGTTTGTCCCATAGGTCTCCTAACCGGTGTGCCACTTGGGACAATGGAAGAGCTTCTGCCGTGATATCCAACAGGAAGATGTAGCCAATTGGGTAGAAGGGCATTCTCCGGATCCCTGAACATAGTGCCCACATTGGTAGCATGTTCCTTACTGGAGTAGAAATCCGTATAGTCTCCAATTTGTACTGGAAGTTGCATCTCAATTTCATCCAAGGTAAAAAGTACAATGTTCTTATGCTCCTCGTTATTCTTTAAATCTTTATTGTTGATGTCAAAAATTTCACTGATTCTGTTCCGGACCAACCGCCATGTCTTCTTACCATCCGAAATAAAATCGTTTAGGGTATCCTGAAGAAATATATCATCGGTCAGGGGAATGTCCTTAAAATATCCTAATTGGTGTAATGCCCCCAAATCAATTGCGTGGTCTCCTATTCTAGTGCCTATAGTAATGATATCGTCCCGCGTTAGAAATACCCCAAAAGGAATATTCTGAATGGGAAAATCAGAATTGGCAGGAACAGGCATCCAAGTTTTCTTGTTCGGATGATTCGTTTTTATCGGCATTTTCTAATTTGTTAAAGGTTATTTAATAAATTATCTTATCAAATATATTATTTTCTTCTAATTAACGCTCTGCAATTCGTACTTTTGCGGCTTATTTAATACAATTTTACAGTATGCAACGCGACAATCAAATTTTTGAGCTAATAGAGGCGGAAAAGGAACGCCAACTAAATGGAATTGAACTTATTGCTTCCGAGAATTTCACCAGTCCACAAGTAATGGAGGCTGCCGGATCTGTATTGACCAATAAATATGCGGAAGGGTATCCTGGAAAGCGCTATTACGGTGGTTGCGAGGTAGTGGATGAGGTAGAACAAATTGCCATAGATAGGGCCAAGCAATTGTTTGGAGCGGCTTATGCCAACGTTCAGCCGCATTCGGGATCACAGGCAAATGCATCGGTTTATCACGCCTGCCTTAAGCCTGGGGATACCATTTTAGGTTTTGATCTTTCGCACGGAGGGCATTTAACCCATGGATCTCCAGTGAATTTCTCTGGGCGTCTGTACAACCCGGTATTTTATGGGGTTGACAAGGAGACAGGGGTTTTGGACTATGATCAAATTCAGGAAATAGCAACCAAAGAACAGCCCAAATTAATTATTGCCGGGGCGTCTGCCTATTCCAGGGATATGGATTTTAAAAGATTTAGGGAAATTGCTGATAGCGTAGGTGCTATTTTGTTGGCCGATATATCGCACCCAGCCGGATTAATTGCAAAAGGAATTTTAAATGACCCCATTCCCCACTGTCATATTGTAACCACTACTACCCATAAAACCTTACGTGGACCAAGAGGTGGTCTTATTTTAATGGGTGAGGATTTTGACAATCCCTTTGGAATTAAGTTAAAGAACGGTAACCTAAGAAAAATGTCGGCCTTGTTGGATTTGGCCGTTTTCCCAGGTAATCAAGGAGGACCATTGGAGCATATCATTGCGGCCAAGGCCATTGCATTTGGTGAGGCCCTTACAGATAATTTCTTGCACTATATGCTTCAGGTTAAGAAAAATGCCGCTGCTATGGCCAGTGCTTTTGTAGAAAAAGGATATAATATTATCTCTGGTGGAACAGATAACCACATGATGCTTATAGACCTTAGGAATAAGAACATTACCGGTAAGGATGCAGAAAAGGCATTGGTAAAGGCAGATATAACGGCCAATAAGAACATGGTGCCATTTGATGATAAATCGCCTTTTGTTACTTCAGGAATCCGTTTTGGTACAGCTGCCATTACCACAAGAGGTCTTAAGGAGGACCAAATGAAGGTTATAGTAGAGTTTATAGATGAGGTAATAATGAATCCTGAGGATGAAGCTATACTTGCAAAGGTTAAGGAAAAGGTAAATACCTTAATGCATTCCAAGGATCTGTTTAACGCCTAGCGGGTATAAATAAATATAATTTAATAAGCAGTATGCACCTTAAGTCATTGAGATGCATACTGCTTTTTGGTTAGATGTAAGTATAGGTGTTTATTCGCTCAGTATCCGGATATCCCCTTGAATAATTCGTTTGGTGTTCAGGTCGTATATAACCGCCTCTTCGGTTAGATCATAATACATTCCCCAAAAGCCAAAATAGTCGTTAATATTGTTATTGTCCGACACTATATTCTGTAATTTGGCATCACTTTCCAGTGTATCTTCCTCAAAAACAGGGATAAATATTTCAAAAGGCGTTTCGTTATGTCCCTTTGTGTAGTATAGATTGTGGTTACTTAATTCGGTAAAAATATTTTCTATTTGGTCCTCTATGCTGTGGTCATAAATCTTACTGATCAGTATAGTGGTGTCTGTTAGGTTTATGGTCAGCTCGCTGATATCGAGTGAGATGTGGTTGCTATTTTTTAACTTGGAATAGGCTTTATGGAACAAAAATGTTTTACGTGGTATAAGGCTTTTGGGTTTCCTTGATTTTGAAATGGTGTTAGTAAGGTAAAATAAGGTTTCGGACAGACTAAAATTACATTTTAGGTCGATTATTAAGTTGGCAACCTCTTCTTTTGCCCCATAATTGGCAATACCAACTTCGGCAAAATAATTCTTTTCCAAACTTTTTCTAAAAAGCTCTAATCCATTAATATGGTCGGTGTTTTGAACTCCGGTTTTTGGATTATTGAAAAATTCGTTTCCTAATTTAGACATTCCGAAAGTAATTGATTGAAAATGTATTATCAAAATTAGCTTAAACGGCTGTCCTTAATTCGATAAAAACCTTAGAAAAAATAAGGTTTTTGTTTAATTCAAGTGTATTCATCGAAAAAAAAGACGATAAATGGTAAAAGGTTAAATATAGAACAATGAGGCGCGAAAAAAGTGAATCTTTAGATTTTGGAATTACCAGGTCTTAAAGTCCTTTTATAGTAGGTGTTATGCCCTTAGAAAGCATCTACAGAAAGCCTCTGTTTCTTGCTTCGTGGACTAAAGCAAGGTCATTTTGTTTTTCTACTCCAAAAATGACTTTCAATTGTCTTTTTCTATTTTCAATTCCCGCAAGGGATAGATTAACATAGTCTACCATGTCTTTGGTTCTTGTGCCAATAGAAACGTGATACAGTATTTTTTTGTCATTGTCATCCAGCAATAAATCATTGGAAACTTTTTTTCTAATGGCAACCAATGCTTTCTGGCTATAATAAGGAGGAGAGGCAATTACTCCCTTTACCATGGCGATCAAGGATTTTTCATCTACTTCAGATTTTACCATATACCCATCTGGGTTGACATTCTTTAAAATACTGTTAATCCTATAATTGTCACTAAAAGAGGACATAAAGACGATTTTAGTGTCTGGTATAATTTTTCGCGCATAAATGCCTAAATCTTCTCCAGAATAGGGCTCCTCTAGGTGTGTTTCGGTCAATTGCACGTCTAACAATAAAAGGTCATATTTAAAGGATCTGGCCGAGTCCTCTATTTTTTGCTTACCTGTGTCAAAAGTATTTGCAGTCTCAACCTTCACCTGAAAATCTTCAAATTCTGCAGCTTCCAGTAGGTACTTGTATCCTGTAGTGATCATTTCATGATCATCAATGGTTAAAACTCTTAAAGTTTTCATTCTTATTGCAATTAATACTCAATTATGCAGATTGCGGGCCAACTTGCTCTTCCAAAATATAAGGGATGGTCACAATAACTTTTGTGCCATGGCCTATTTTACTTTGAATGTCGTAGGTCCCATTTAATTTCTCCAACCTGGAATTAATATTTTTTAGTCCAATACCACGTTTGCCCTTTTTTTGGTCAAAACCAACTCCATTATCGGTAATCGTAATCTTTACACAGTCCTTTTCAGACTCAAAGCGTACATCTACCTCAGTGGCCTTGGCATGTTTAATGCAGTTTTGCAAACTCTCCTGAACAATACGGTATATATTAATTTTTATGTCTCCTTTTAACTGGTCATAATCTATTATTTTGTCGTACTCGAAATGACATTTCATTTGCGAGGATTCCTGAATAGTCTGGACTAATTCTTCTATGGAAACAATAAAGTTATGAATTTTTTCTTGTGATGCCCTGCTCAATTCATGGGAAATTGTACGAATTTCCTCCTCTATCTGTTGTAATTTCTTAAGTAGGTCACTGCGTTTTAGAACGGAATCAGAATCGGTTTTATTGTTCAGTCCAGAAAGAATAAGTCGGATTCCCAACATTTGTCCTAAAATTCCATCATGTAATTCTTCTGAAATACGTTTCTTCTCCAATTGCTTTCCTTCTTCAACTTTCTTGTTTTGGGCCAATAATAGGTTAAAGATCTCCTGATTGGTCTTTTGTTGGGCTTGTTCAAATCTCAATTTTTGATTTTTTCTGCGTTGATCCAAGATTATAAGGATGAAGCCCGCCAATACAAATAATGTTGCTGCTATGCCTATCCACAGCTGTCGTTGTTTGGTTAGTAATTCGTTCTGCTCTATAAATTCATCGGTTTCGAAACGTATCCTGGTAAATTTATTTCTAGCTGACCGTTCTTCAGCCAGTAGGCTGTCGTTCAATTTAATGTATTCTTGGGTATATCGGGAAGAATTAATGGGGTCTAATCTGGCAATAAGCTCCAGGGATTCCAATAAACGTCTATTGTTACTGGTCTGTTCAGCAATGTTTTTGGCATTTTGGGCATATTGCAGGGCCGTTGTGGTGTCTTTCTTCCCTAGGTAGTATTCGGCTATTTGAAAATGGATGATGGCTGTACTCCTTGTATCATCAAGACTATCTTTGATCTTTAATGCCTCATTAAACATATTTAGGACTCCAGCTGTGTCTCCAGCTATACTTTTACTTTGGGCATAATTAGAAAGTCCTTGTGCGTATAATGATATATTTTTGAAATATATACTATCCGAGTCGATTACTTTTTGGAAAGACTCAATGGCCCGATTATAATTACCTTTTTGATGATAGACCATTCCTATATTGTTGTGGGCTATTGATTGCAATCTGCCAGATGAGTCCATCTTTGATTTTTCCAAATAAAACAGTGCCTTTTCATAGTATTCCAAGGCTCTGTCGTATTCATTTAGGGCGTTGGTTACTGAGCCTAAATTATTATAACATAAAAACAGATTGTAGGGTTTGTCCAAGGGTTTCAGCAATTCTATGGCTTGTATGGTTGTAATTTCGCTTCCGGTATAGTCTTTTACATTTGCCTGAATGGTGGCCATATTGTAAAGAATCCTGGCAGCTGAATACGTATCATTTAGAGCCCTAAAAATTTTTTCTGCCTGGGAAAAGTGGTAATAAGCGCTGTCCTCAACGGCATTGTCCTCTAAAAAAAAAGCCAGGTCCCAGTGGTTATAGGCCAATGAAGTAGAATCATTCAGTTTTCTGGAAAGATTTAGGGCTATTTTATTGGAACGTCTAAACTGAAGGGAGTCGCCTACTATTGAATAGTAGTAGGAGAGTTTGGAGAAATGTCTGGATTTTAGGGAATCGTTCTTTTCTTGTATGGCCAGATCGTAGGCTTTGGAAAGGTTGTTTATGTATTCTTCTTGCGAGTTGGAATTTTTCTCCGCAAGCCAATATTGAATGCTGTCGTTTTGACCAGTTGTCACAGAGTTGTCAACATCGGTAGCTGTCCCGGTACAGCCAAGGATTATTGATTGTAGGGTTAATATGGCAAAAAATATAAATTTTTTAAAGTACATTTTTGTTCATCTAGAGGGCAAGATAAAAAAAAAGCCCTAAACAAATTTGTTTAGGGCTTTATATTTTAAGGAAGATGTTTTACATCTTCAACAGAATTTTCTGTAAGAATTTCCTTATATCTTAAGCAGCAGCATTATAGTTGTTCTGGAAGCTATGTACTGCCGGGGGAGGATCCCTTCTATCTTTGGGAACATAATCTCCATCGGTTGCAACGGCATTGTCACTGTAATCAAATTCGGTCATTGTTGGAGGAGGGTCCCTTCTGTCTTTGGGAACATAATCTCCATCGGTTGCAACTGCATTGTCACTGTAGTCAAATTCGGTCCTTGCTGGAGGGGGATCTCTTCTGTCTTTAGGAACATAATCTCCATCGGTGGCAACGGCATTGTCACTGTAATCAAATTCGGTCATTGTTGGGGGAGGATCCCTTCTGTCCTTTGGTACGTTGTCACCATCAGTTGCAACAGCATTGTCACTGTAATCAAATTCGGTCATTGTTGGAGGAGGGTCCCTTCTGTCCTTTGGTACGTTGTCACCATCAGTTGCAACAGCATTGTCACTGTAATCAAATTCGGTCATTGTTGGGGGAGGGTCTCTCCTGTCTTTCGGTACATTGTCACCATCGGTGGCTACGGCGTTGTCTACATTGGGAAAGGCTTGATCAGCCTTCATTGCAAATAAGCCTACACTTAGCAGTACTACTGCAAAAATCGCTACTAATTTTTTCATAATTATAGTATTTCGAGGGTTAATAATGGCTAAACTACTATAAAAGAAAGGGGAGGGAGTTGTGTAGGAATTATCTTTAGCAAAAACAACAGTTCTATTAGTGAACGTATGCTTTTTGCGAGAATTTGACTAATTAAGCGTAGAAATGGTGTTTTTAGCCAGTACCTGTTTTAGGTTATCAATGTTGTTTTTGTAGGATTTTGAGAAGGGTAATTGCAGTTTTTCATGCTTTAAAGTACATACTCCTTTACCATAGTTGATACGGGAAATAAAGTTGATATTGATAATATAACTCTGGTGTACCCTAACAAAATTTGAAGGTAGGTTGTTCTCAAAAGTCTTTAACGTCTTAAAAGCACTTATAGTACTCCCGTCTTTCATAAAAAAATCGGTTGCGTTGTTATCGGCCTGTAAATACATGATTTCCTGTGTATTTATATAGCGATAATCTTTATAGGACTGTAATAAAAGGGTTTTGGGCTTTTCTTCTTTGGTAATCTCCAGTTTTAAACGCAATACCGTTTTTCTAATATCAAACTCGTTGTATGGCAATAACCAATAATCAAAAAAATGGCATTTCAGGGCATCATAGGCGTATTGTTTACTTTTTGATATCCCAACAAACAAGGGGATGTCTTTTAGGTATTGGTGCATTTCCATAATCATATGGAAATATTCATGTGCCTTATCGTTTAAATGGATAAATACTACATCAGGAGATTTTTTTAGTATACCATTAAGACCATCAACGCTGTCGGTTGCAATTCCGGCGCAGTCAAATTCGCTGTACTCTTCCATATAGTGTTGCAGTTGCAAGTTGGAAGTGGCATCGGAGTCTAGAATGGTATAAGTAAATCCCATTTTTCTAATGATTTTAATGCAAAATAGTGATACTTAGTATTATAGGGTCCCAGTGAAACCTTAGAAAAACTAGGGTTTTCATTTTATTGCTATTTTTTTTTAATATTGTAAGTTTATTCCTTCATTAATTAAAGGTTAGTACTATGTTAATTGGTAAAAAGGGCTTCAAATGCCCCAAGGTCAGGGTTTTCTGTTCTGGTATTCCCTAAAATATCTAGGGGTACCAAGGCTGCAGAATCCAAATTTCCGGCATCGATAGCATTTGAGGTTTTATCTATTAAAAAGTTGTTTTTTACAGCGGCTTCAAATCTAGGGTCTAAATTGAGCAGTATATTTTTATATCTTACTGGGTTGCTAAAATCGTACAAGCTATGCTCTGATATTTCCGAAAATTTAATTAGGCAATTTTCAAAATAGTACTGAAACTCTTTGTTGGGGTCCATGTCCAGGTTTAGTTCCGTGCCATTGTCACCATATATAATACAATTCTTAAAATCGGCTTTGTGCAAATCGTAGGCATTCCCGTTTATTGTGGAGTAGTTGTCTATATGCAATGCGGCATTGTTGCGGTAACCTTTTTTCCAGTAGTTGGCTATTGTGCTATGTATAAAGCTGTATTGTCCTCCCATATTGCAATAGAGGGATATATTTCCAGCATTTCCCAAGACTAGGTTTTTGGCATTTATGACGGCAGACTGCCCCCATAAGTTTATGTTTTGGCTATTGTATATTTTAGAGTTCTTAATGGTCAGGGAGTTATCGTTGAGGGTGGTGTCTCCCTGGACCATAATTCCAAGCGTGGCGTTTTTAAGGGTTAGGTATTCAATGCTATTGTTTATGCTGCCATTGGCAATCCATAGTCCCCCCCATTGTCCGGAAACCTCCGAGTATTCAGGCTCTAATCTATTACCCTCAAATATTACCTCCCGTTCCAGTAGTATATTATCCTCACTTAACTTTCCGTTAATATGAATGCTGGCGCTATTTGGTATAAGTAAACCAGAATCCTTGTAAAAGTATAGACGCGCACCTTCCCCAATGGTTAGGGTTTTGTTCTGGGGAACTGTGGCATAGCCGTATATTACATATGGTTTTTCATTTGTTAGGTTTAATTCATGGTCTTTGAGTTCAAATCCTTCAACCCATGTTACCTCTTCAGAATCGGATAAGCGTAATTCAATGCTTGCCAGTTCTCTGTTTGTAGATTTATTTGGGAAAAGAAAAATAGCATCTTGGACCAGGGTAACCAATTGTACCTCCTGCAAATGGTTTTGGTGATCAAATTGAATGGCATCTGAATACAGAAATTCTTGGGGATCCTGCTCTTGTGTGTAATAGGTAACCTCAATAAAAATATAAAGGCTATCGTGGGCAAATAGGGGAGTGTTTGTAAAATGGTATCCTGCTTCCCCGTCTACGTTTAGTCTATATTTGCTTTGATCTCCCTGTTTAAGCCCAATTGTAGGTATGTTTATATCCTGGTCACTACGGTTATATACCTTTAAAGTGTAGGTGCTGCTCCCAATACTGCTAAAAACAGTATCCAATAGAACTGTATCCTTGGAAAATTCCAAGTTGCCATTACTCTTTTTATAGTCGAAGTCGTGCCTGCAAGAACAGTATACTAAGGCAATAACCAGAAAAACTAGTAGATACCCCTTTTTATGTAGATTGCTTATGGCCAAATAGTTGAGTCTATGTGATAAAAATACTTTCAATTTCGGGGGATATCCTCATTGGTTTAAAGGTTTCTGAATTTAATAGGCACCATTCAGTCTTGGATTTGACCAATAATTGGAGATTTTCCTTATTGTACATTTCCACTACCCGTACGCTAACTGGCCCTTTAGACTTAGTTATATAGGTTTTTATTAGTATAGGGTCGTTTAGTTTGGCGGCACTTTTGTAGGTAATGTGATGGGTTAATACTACCCAGACCGTAGTGTTCACCAATTCCTCCGGAGCTTTTTCTTGCCAATGCTCCTTTGCAATGTCTTGCATCCATTGTACATATCGTACATTGTTCACATGATTTAGATCATCAAGGTCATCCTCCTGTACTTTTATGGTCTTTTCATAAACTTCCATAGCTATTTTTTAAGGATCTCTACCTCAAATAATTTGTCCCAGTTTTTTCCGGTTACAAAGAATGTTTTCCTTTCCGGATGGTAGGCTACTCCATTTAGTACGTCCAAGTTTTGGTGTTGGGAAACCTTACCCTTAAGTCCCCCAAAATTTATGACACCTTCTATGGCACCGCTCTTGGCGTCAATGATCATCATACTTTCTTTCTGATAAACATTGGCGTAAATTTTCCCATTAACGTATTCCAATTCGTTGGCTTTGTTGAAAATAGAAGTGTTTGTAACGGTTTCAAAATGACCTTCCTCAGCCATGGTCTGTGGATTTAAGAACCATATTTTTTCTGTACCGTCACTTTTAAATATTTTTTCGCCGTCATTGCAAAGTCCCCATCCCTCCCGGCTTTGATTGTATTTAAAACTGTCAATTTTTTTAAAATCCCTAAGATCGTAGATAAATCCTATTCCACTTTGCCAGGTAAGTTGATAAATTTTGTTGTTCAGAATGGTTATTCCCTCCCCAAAATAATTATTGTCCAGATCTATCTTCTTAAGTACTTTTCCGGTCCTGAAGTCGACTTTACGCAGTGATGATTTACCTTTTTTTCCGGTGCTTTCATAAAGGGTGTCCTGATGGAACTCCAGTCCCTGGGTGTAAGCATTTTGGTCATGGGGATATTCATTGATTATTTTATAGGTATAGATCTCTGGGGCCTTTTCCGCCAATAGCTTTATATTCTTGGATACTTCAACGGTTTCTCCTTCAAAACTAATATTGGCAGTTAGGGTTTTTGCACCCAGTTCCGATTGGTCCAATGTAATTTTGTTATTGTTTACAGCAAGTTCCTCGTTGTCTAACTTATAGGTTATTTCTTCTATATCCTTATTCTTCAAATTTTTGACGGAGATACCTACAACTTCATTTTTTTGAAACGCTGCTTTGTTTCCTTCAAGTTCAATTTGGAATAATTTGGAAGGGTTATTAGTTCCGTCACAGGCCAAAAAGAAAAGTGGAATTATAAATAATAGGTTTAGTTTAAAGCAGTTCATTGATGTAAATTGTGGTATGGTATTAACAAATTTTATGTTGTAGGAGCCCCTTGTTTTAGCTAGGGGAATCCTATTTGTCTTAAAATCAGATGCCTATCAGGCCCTAATTCCATTACTAATCAAAGGCAAGATATTTAATAAAATTAAGACCTGAAAACGATTGTAAAAAAATTAAAAGATTGTATATTTGCATCGGCAAGTCCTACACGACCAGCTCCTGTAGAATCCCCCAGGGCGGGAACGCAGCAAGGGTATATGGTTGTAGCGGTGCGATGTAGGTAGCTTGCCATTTTTTGTGCCCTAAATTCAGCAAAAAACTTCTTCACTCTTTGGGTAACATTTCATTTATATAACATTTTTACGGATGGGCATTCCTGTTTTATTCGTTAATTTGCATCCTTAATTTATATTCATGGAGCGTAAGGTAGTTCTGATTACGGGAGGGTCCTCGGGAATAGGTAAGTCTATCGGGATTTATTTAAAATCTAAAGGTTTTAAGGTGTTTGGTACAACACGGAAGCTGGACAATTATCCTGGGTTTAACCATTTTGACCTTTTGGAGCTTGATGTACGGGATCCTAAAGGCATAGAGCAGGCCGTGTCCAAACTCATAAGTAAGGAAGGTAGGATAGATGTGTTGGTAAACAATGCGGGTATCGGTATTACCGGGCCTATAGAGGAGACACCACATGATGAAATATTAAAGGCCTTTGATACCAATTTTAATGGACCACTGCATATGTGCAAGGCGGTTTTGCCGCATATGAGAAACCAAAATCAGGGACTTATTATCAATATCACATCCATAGCAGGTTATATGGGGCTGCCCTATAGGGGTATTTATTCGGCGAGCAAAGGGGCCTTGGGATTGGCAACAGAGGCGTTGCGGATGGAGACCAAGTCTTTTGGTGTACATTTTTCTACCTTGGCACCAGGTGATTTTGCCACCAATATAGCCTCTGGTAGGTATCATGCGCCAATTTTGGAAGGTTCTCCCTATGCCTTGCCCTATGACAAGACTTTGGCAATAATGAACGAACATGTGGATGCCGGTAAGGACCCCATGTTGGTTGCCCATATGGTATTGCGTATAATTAATGCCAAAAAGCCTAAGGTGCATTATAAGGTAGGGGATTTTATGCAAAAGTTCTCTTTGTTTTTAAAAAAAATATTACCGGACAAAGTGTATGAGAAACTCTTAATGAACCATTATAAATTGTAATTTTGTATCATCAAAATATAAGACTTATATAGTAATACCATATTATTTAGATTAATAATTTTAAAAACGAAAGTAAAATGAAGTTCTTTATTGACACCGCTAACCTAGCACAAATAAAAGAAGCCCAGGAACTAGGAGTACTGGATGGGGTAACTACCAATCCTTCCCTTATGGCCAAAGAGGGTATTACCGGAAGGAACAATATATTGAAGCACTATGTAGATATCTGTAATATTGTGGAGGGTGATGTATCTGCCGAGGTAATTTCTACAGACTATAAGGAGATGATCAAGGAAGGTGAAGAACTGGCCGAATTGCACGAGCAAATTGTAGTGAAGGTTCCTATGATAAAGGATGGGGTTAAAGCTATCAAATATTTTTCCGACAAAGGAATAAGGACTAACTGTACTTTGGTATTTTCTTGTGGGCAGGCCCTTTTGGCCGCTAAGGCAGGTGCGGCCTATGTATCGCCATTTATTGGTAGGTTGGACGATATCTCTACAGATGGGTTAAATTTAATTTCGGAAATTAGACATATCTATGATAACTATGCCTTTGAAACTCAAATATTGGCCGCTTCTGTAAGGCATACCATGCATGTTATTGATTGTGCTAAAATTGGTGCCGATGTAATGACCGGACCTTTATCAGCTATTGAAGGTTTGTTAAAGCACCCATTGACCGACAGTGGTTTGGCCAAATTCTTGGAAGATTATAAAAAAGGTAACTAAGGGTTACGTTTAAACTTTTTATATAATATAAAGCCTCCTAAGTTTCAAGCTTGGGGGGCTTTTTTTGTGAGTACGGTATTTGTTTTTTAGTAGAAGTGTATTCTTTAGTGGGGACTACGTTAAATGATGGAAGGTAAACTGGAATAGGGCTTAAAAACTTTTAAAAAGATCGGCGAAGGCATCCACGATTAGTCCGTTTTTGGTAATTATTCCCTTATTGAGCCCGCCTATTACCAAGGTGTTTTTTAAATGTTCAAAATCATCGGTGCGGAATTGTTTGTCCACATTCAGTTGATTAATATTTATTAACGATTGCCATCTTATGGGGTCGGTATTGCAATTTATGCCAACGAAGGAGAATCCAGGTTTCTTTTTTGAGAGTAGGGTTACTCTTTTAAGTATATTCTCAAAATGCAGTCTTTGTGTTCCGGACCAAAAGTAAAAGACGGTGTTCTTATCTTTCTCTGCAATTTCCTGCAGTGTTATAGAATTCCCTGCAACATCGTAAACGGATATATTGGGTAATTTGTTGGCAGGTTGTAAGTTGTTCACCCCTTGATATATAGCCTCTATTTCCGCACTATGCTTATTGTTTCCGGACAACTTGTGAAAATCATTGATGAATATTCTGTTGTTTTTGTTGCTATCATGCACCTTAATCAAGTAATCCAGGGCCACGTTTCGGAAGAGGTTGTCCCTTAGATCCTTTTGGGTGATCATACTGTCTATCAGCTTTAACTTGTGTTGGTTAAAGTGTAATTTATTAGTGATTATTTCGCGGTGGGCACTCTTACAATTGGAATAGCATCCCATATAGGATAAATTATTGAAATGCGTTTTCATGAAGTTGTAGTAGTACCGGTGGTAGGATAAACGCTTGTTGTTGTAATCTACTTCATTTCTATAGTCATAGAAATGTTTTGGCATTTCTGGGATGATGGTTCTTCCCGTCTTTCTTCTGTGCCAAAACGGATATTTTTCATTATAGATGTAATAGTTGTAATCTATACTGGCTTGGGCTATTTCCTTAGCGCTAGGTGATAGTGTTGTTTCTTTGGACAGTTCATTGAGCAAATTAAGTTTAATGGCCCTCAAGGAATCTATTTTATCTTTAAATTGGTGTGGTTCAAGATCTGCGTAGGAATAAATTATAGCAGGTTCATTTTCGGTGCTGAGAAAGAGCTCCAATAGAAAATTATTAATTTCCTCACCTTTACCCGAAAATATTAGGGACTCGTCAAAATCCTCTGTATTAAGGCGAATCATTAGACTATCGCCTTTCTCCAAATAAACGTATTGCAGTTCTGGGCTATGGTCAAAATGGTAGAGACCCTCATCCACGGAATCCAATTTAATGGCGAACCTATTGTCTACGTCGAGTTTTGCGGAATCAATCACCACATCATCTTTAAAAAGTACAATGTATTCACTGGTAGGATTTACTATTTCTCCAGCAAAGAATACACTTGGGGACTTTTTTTCTTTAGTACCGCAACCAATTAGCGCAAGTAGAAAAGCATAGAGTAAAGGTTTATTCATATGAGAATAGCTACTTTATAGAAAACAAATCTAATAAACTCAATAGACTCAGCTTGTTAATTGTGAGTTAAAACTATTGGGTCTGCGTTAAAATGGCCTGTAAAGGCCTTTTAATAATGTTGGTATGACGGCTTTATTTTTGTTATTTTTGCACAAAATTTAAAACATATTATATGCTATCAGTATCAAACTTATCTGTGCAATTTGGAAAGAGGGTTCTTTTTGATGAAGTAAATGTTTCCTTTACACAAGGTAATTGTTATGGTGTTATTGGTGCCAATGGAGCGGGAAAATCCACGTTTCTAAAAGTGCTTTCCGGGCAAATAGATCCAACTTCCGGACATGTTCACTTAGAGCCTGGCAAGCGAATGTCCATTTTGGAGCAAAACCACAATGCCTATGATGAGTATACTGTTTTGGAAAGTGTGGTAATGGGTAATAAGCCCCTATTTAAGATAAAGAAGGAAATAGATGCCCTATATGCGGATTACAGTGATGAGAATGCCGATAGGATAGGTGAGCTGCAGGTACAATTTGAGGAAATGAACGGCTGGAATGCTGATAGCGACGCTGCTGCATTGCTTTCCAATTTGGGAATTCAGGAGGATATGCACTATACCCTGATGGGGGATATGGATTCTAAATTAAAGGTAAGGGTGCTGTTGGCGCAAGCCTTGTTTGGAAGTCCTGATGTGCTTATCATGGATGAGCCTACCAATGACTTGGATTATGAAACCATAAACTGGTTGGAAAACTTTTTGGGTGACTATGAGAATACCGTAATCGTGGTATCCCATGATAGGCATTTTTTAGATTCTGTATGTACCCATATAGGGGATATAGACTTTGGTAAGATGAACCTTTACTCCGGAAATTATACGTTTTGGTATGAAAGTAGCCAATTGGCTGCTAGGCAAAGGGCGCAGCAGAATAAAAAAGCAGAGGAAAAAGCAAAGGAGTTACAAGAGTTTATACAGCGTTTTAGTGCTAACGTGGCCAAAAGTAAACAGGCAACCTCCAGGAAAAAAATGTTGTCCAAATTAAAGGTAGAGGATATTAAACCCTCCAGTAGACGTTATCCTGCCATTATTTTTGAAAGAGAAAGGGAGGCCGGTGACCAAATACTGAACGTTGAGAAACTTGCTGCCAGCACTGAAGACGGAGAGGTGCTTTTCCAGGATATCAATATTAATCTGGCCAAGGGAGACAAGGTGGCCATAATATCCCGTGATTCAAGGGCAACAACCGCCTTTTATGAAATTATAAATGGAAACAGAAAAGCAGACAATGGTAGTTACCAATGGGGGGTGACAACCAATCAATCTTATCTTCCTGCCGATAATTCGGAATTTTTTACCAAGGATATTAATTTGGTGGATTGGCTTAGACAATATGCCAAAACTGAAGAAGAAAGGGAAGAGGTCAATATAAGGGGGTTTTTGGGGAAAATGCTCTTTAGTGGGGAAGAAGCCCTTAAAAAATGTACCGTATTGTCCGGTGGGGAAAAGGTGCGTTGTATGTTAAGTAGGATGATGTTGATGAGGGCCAATGTAGTGATGCTGGACGAACCTACCAACCACTTGGATCTGGAAAGTATTACAACTTTTAATAATTCCCTAAAGAACTTTAAAGGAACAGTGCTTTTTACCACCCATGACCACGAATTTGCAGAAACAGTGGCGAATAGAATTATAGAATTGACACCTAAAGGAAATATAGATCGTTATTTAACCTTTGATGAATATATGTCAGATAAATCTATTAAGGAGCAACGTAACAAAATGTACGCAGTTCCGGTATAGGTTTTAAAAATCATCAGCTTCTTAATTTTAGCTGCCAATTGCCCCAAGTAATGCCTTTTAAAAGCCGGTGTTGCTTGGGGCAATTATTTTTTGGTCTTTAGTGCGAGTGATAATAATGGCGGGGATACATAGGAAATAGGTAAATTGATTCTGAGGTTACCGTAATTTATATAGTGAGTATATACGATTGAATTATGCAGAAAAGTAAAAGTGATGGCCTAGTACTATGTGGAAATAGGAGAAAGGGGTAAGATCAATCTACGATTTTAGATATCTACTGTTCCAGATGGCCGTGTTAAAATTCTTGCCCTTTGCGAAGCCGTAGAATATAACTATAGAGGCAATACATTTGAACATAAAAAAGAAAATCACCCAAAATTGAAAACTGGTACTGTTCTTAGAAAACAGGCCATTGGGAACAAAAAGTGTTACCAGATAACTAAGTCCCACTACTGTGGCTACCAGGTTAAGCATATTTTTGAAGGGCCACATCATTATTTTTCTTAAAGGGTGTAAATCCCTGCCCCATTTATGAATCAAATAGTAGTAGTCATTGCCAATAGGGGCAAACAATATGGGGTCGTCCCTGTCGTCCAATTTAAAGAGTTTTGAGGGAGCCAGTATTTTAAAGCCCTTTAATTCTATGTGGTGCTCTTTTTCCAGATTTTTAATTTTGGAAATAACTTCATGGGGCATTTTGCCCTTAAAATAATGGGAGTCCAAAAAACGCAATCGGTAGTCGATACATATTTTTTTGATATGATCAATGTGGTATATACTTTCTGTTTCCAACAACTCAAAATCAAAATTATTGGAGGTTGTGGGCAACACCCTTTGTATGTTTTGGGCAATTCTTTCTTGGGAGTCATCCGCTGTGCTTAAAATACGATATACATCTTGCATGATATCATTAGAAGCTTTATCCCTTTGTTTGGTCTTAAAAAGTTGTTCCTGAATGTTGGTTCTTTGTACTAACATTTGCCAATATTTTTAGCCCTGCTCATAAAGTTAAGGAATTATAGAACTCAATTCAATGTTGTATTGGAAAATGTTGAAAACTAGGGTGTTGAAATATCTTTGGGTTTGCAGTTTTTATTGGAATTGTTAATGTTTTGTTAAATAGAATTTAGGCTAATTTTTGCGACAAAATTATTGATTGAATGTTGTATATTGTCGACGAATTTAACCGTTCATCGATTTTTTTAAAACCCCCAAGCTCAGGATATTATGAAATGCCACCTGCCCGTTTATGCTCTATTTCTTTTGTTTACCCCTCTTATTTACGGACAATCTTCAATAAATCAGAACAGCTTTTCGGGAAGTAATAATTCAATTATTGAAGGAACGGCCGATTCCGGTCATCATTTCACCCTTTTAGAGGCTGTACGGGCCGCCAATTTGGATAAAATTTTAAATGAGGATGGCCCCTTTACAGTTTTTGCTCCTTCGGATATGGCATTTAAAAAACTATCCAAGATAGATTTAAAAGAGCTTCTGTTACCAGGGAATAAAAGGGAGTTGTTTTCACTTTTAACCTATCATATCGTTGCCGGTAACCTTACCGCTTCCAATATTTTAAAAGCCATGTGCAGGGGTAATGGCAAAGCGAGCTTTACTACCGTGCAGGGAGAAAAGATTTACGCCTCCATGGAAGGGTTGGATATAGTGTTGAGTGATAAGTTGGGCAACAGGGCCAAAATAACCAGTGCCGATGCCAATCAGTGCAACGGTGTTATACATGAGATAGACAGCGTAATCATGCCAAACCTGTTGGCCGAGGTAAACTTGCCTTAATTCGGCGGATGATTCACTTTCGTAGTGGTCACAGTAACTTCTTCTTGATGTTGTAATGTGTTCATAGGTGAGGGGTTCCTTTGTGATTTTGAAGTGTTGTGCCAATCAGTTCCAGGGTGATATACAGGAGTTAAACCCTGTAATTCTGCCAAAGCTGTTGACTGGGCTAAAACTACCTTAACTAGGCGTCTAATTCACTGTCATAGCGGCCGAAGCAATTTTTTTATAATAATGCCCAATTTGCATATTGCTGAGTATTCTCCTAAAATCACAAAGTGTACTGCCAATAAATTTAGCTGTTTATTACATGGGGTAGACAGAGTAATTCTACCCAAACTGTTGGCCGAGTAGTCTTACCTTAACTCGGCCCCTAATTCACTTTCGTACCGGCGCAGTAACTTGTTCATGATCTTATCAATCTGCTTATCGGTGAGAGTTCCTTTGTGATCTTGAAGTGTGTAGCTTACAGCATATGATTTTTTGCCCTCGGGTAAGTTCTTCCCTTTGTATACATCAAAAAGGTTTACATTGGTCAAGTACTTCTTCTCGGTCTGTACTGCAAGGTCGTGTATTTGTTTAAAGCCCACATTTTCATTTACCAATAAGGCGTAATCCCTTTTTACTTCCGGATATTTTGGTATTTCCTTATAAATTATCTTATTGGTTACAATGGCCTCTAAAATATAATCCCAGTCGAAGTCGGCATATAGCACCTCTTCTTTAATATCAAATTCCTTAAGAAGAGATTTCTTGACCACGCCAAGAACTACCACATCTTTTTTTGCATATTGCAGGGAAATGCCTTCGGAGAGTATTTCCGGTTTGGAAGGGGTAGATTCAAGTTTGTTGAGCCCTAATCTGTCCAATACGTTTTCTACGACCGACTTCAGGTAAAAGAAATCGGATTTTTTAGCGGGAACGGTCCAAGTATCTTCCTGTCTGTTTCCTGTAATCAAAAGACTTAAATGTTTCTTTTCCTCTCTGTTGTTTTCAAATTGATGGTAGGTTTTACCGAATTCGAAAATCTTGAGGTTTTGCATCCTACGGTTACTGTTGTAGGCTATGGTTTCCAGACCGGAGAACAACATGGATTGTCTCATTACCGAAAGCTCCGTGCTCAAAGGATTGAGCATGGCAACAGTATGTGCTTCATTGATATCCGGGGATAACTTGTTGTAGGCCGGGGTGGTAAGGCTGTTGGTCAATATTTCGTTAAAGCCAATGGCAGCCAGTAAATTACCTATGATATTTTGGATCTTGTAATCCTCAAACTTGGAAGTAGGTGCAATGGAAGCATTTAACTTCTCCTTGAACTCTACATTGTTGTATCCAAATACCCTTAGTATTTCTTCAATAACATCAACCTCCCTTTGTACATCTACCCGGTAAAAGGGTATCATTAGTCCAAGTCCGGATTCGGTTACGTTTTTTACCTTTATATCTAAAGATGCCAAAATGGACTTGATGGTATCCTTGGATATATCCTGTCCAATTAATTTGTTTATTTTATCGAACGTTAAGAATACATGGTAGTCGTCCTTTTTCTTGGGATAGATATCAACAATATCCGAAGTAATATCACCACCTGCAATCTCATGGATCAGTAAAGCGGCGCGTTTTAGACTGTATTCTACATTGTCTATATCTATTCCCCTTTCAAACCTAAAAGAGGCATCTGTATTGATAGCATGTCGTTTGGCCGTTTTTCTTACGGAAACGGGATTAAAAAAGGCGCTTTCTAAAAAGATACTGTTGGTATATTCGGTAACACCAGAGTTTTCTCCTCCCAATACTCCAGCAATACATAGTGGTTTTTCACTATCGCAGATCATTAGGTCTTCTTCGCTCAACTCTCTTTCTACACCATCCAAGGTGGTAAACTTAGTACCTTTTGGAAGGGTTTTCACCAGTATTTTATTGCCTTTTATTTTAGAAGCATCAAATGCGTGTAGGGGCTGACCCAATTCGTGCAATACGTAATTGGTGGCATCCACCACATTGTTTTTTGGGGTAATCCCAATAGCTTTTAATCTGTTTTTTAACCAATCGGGTGAGGGCTGTACAATAAGATTGCTAATGGTTATCCCACAATATCTTGGTGCCAGTTCACTCTTCTCCACCTCAACATCAATTCGTAACGACCTGTTTATGATATTGAAATTGGAAATTGGCGGGGTAATCAATTCTTTATTGATATCCTTTTGTTTAAAGCCGGCCTTTAAGTCCCGCGCCACTCCAAAATGGCTCATGGCATCTGCCCTATTTGGGGTAAGTCCTATTTCAAAGACCTCATCCAGTTCTATATCAAAAACCTCGGAACAAGGGGTGCCTACTTTTAAAGTATCGGCGAGTACCATAATGCCGTCATGGCTATCCCCTAGACCAAGCTCGTCCTCTGCACAAATCATCCCATGGCTTTCCTCTCCGCGTATTTTTCCTTTTTTTATAACCCAAGACTCTCCTTCAGCAGTGTATAATGTAGTGCCTATGGTGGCCACGGGCACTTTTTGTCCTGCAGCTACATTAGGTGCCCCACATACTATTTGTAAGGGTTGGTCTTGACCAATATTTACGGTAGTGAGTTTTAATTTATCCGCATTGGGATGTTTTTCACAGGTTATAACCTCACCAACAACAATTCCCTTTAATCCACCTTTCACGGATTCAAAAGTAGAAATACCCTCAACCTCCAAGCCTAAGTCCGTTAATAGTTCGGCTGTCTTTTGGGAATCCCAGTCAATTTTTAGAAACTGTTTTAGCCAGTTGTATGATATTTTCATCGAAAAATTTTAGAGACCCCAAATATAAAACAATGCAGTAAGACATTCAATATCTAGGTGCTCGAATGTTTTATTTTTTATTTACCAAAATTTTTTGTTATTTCAACATAGATAAGTCTATATGTTTTTGTAATTAACTCTTAATGAGTGTAATAATTAGGCTTAAGTCCTCCCGTAGAGAGAAGGTCCATAATGTACGGTGTACAAATCAATATGGATTCAATTCCAAAATGTAAATGTTTGTATTGTAATGAAACGCAATGTTGTTATCATACTTTTAGTCTTATTCCTCGGTAGCTGTGCCAATTCTTCAACCGAAAGGTTAAAGGAAGGTATGTGGTTGGCCCATTTGGAAGTGGGTGATGGGCAATTGCTGCCCTTTAACTTTGAACTTAATGCATTGGAAAATGCGGGATATAGTTTGGAGGTGTACAATGCTGATGAAGTTATCCATGTAGACGAAATTAAGGTAATAAAGGACTCTATAGTCATTAAGATGCCTGTTTTTGAAGGGTATTTGGCCGGTAGGTTTACTGCCGAGAATATGAAGGGGAGTTTTATAAAGGAAAGCGAAGAAAGGGTAGTGCCTTTTACCGCTAAGTACGGAATAAAAGAAAGGTTTAGGGTGGCTGAAATGCCCAATACCAATATTTCCGGGAACTGGGAAGTTGGGTTTAATCCTGTTTTGGACGACCCCTATAAGGCAAAGGGTGTTTTTAAGCAGCTAGGAGACAGGGTAGTGGGGACTTTTAAAACGTTGACGGGAGACTACCGTTTCTTGGAGGGGGTCCTTAATGGAGATTCCCTGATGTTATCAACTTTTGATGGGGCCCATGCCTATTTGTTTAAATCCAAGGTAACGGACAGCACTATGGATGGAGTCTTTTATTCTGGAAATCATTTTAAGGCTCAATTTACGGCCAAGAGGAATGAAAATTTTGAATTGCCCAATGCAGACTCTCTAACCTTTATAAAAGAAGGATATAACAAGCTAAGTTTTAGCTTTCCCAATGCTCAAGGGAGAACAGTTTCCTTGGAGGATGCGTATTTTAAAGATAAAGTAGTGATAGTACAGATTATGGGTACTTGGTGTCCCAATTGTTTGGATGAGACCAAGTTTTTAGTAGAATACACTAAGCAACATAATGATAATGAAATTGCTGTTGTTGCCCTTGCTTTTGAATACGCCAAGACAAAAGAGGCTGCATTTGCAGCAATAAGGCGATTACAAGATAGAATAGGCGTGGATTACCCTATTTTGCTGGCTCAATATGGGAGCGTAGATAAGGAATTGGCCCAGGAAAAATTGCCTATGCTAAACCATGTACTGTCGTTCCCAACTACGATACTCCTGGATAAAAATGGAGAGGTGCGAAAAATACATACCGGTTTTAACGGCCCTGCAACCGGTCAAAATTACCAGCGGTTCAAGCGAAACTTTCATCGTGATATTACGGGGCTATTGGAGGAATAAACCTTTCTTTCTGTACAGTTAATAACAAAGAGTGTAGTCTAGTTTTGTATATATAATATTCAGGGATGTTTTAATTTAAAGAAAGGAGTAAGTTGGTGTAGGTAATGGGATTCTTTAAATAATGGTTGATTTTCCCAGACCTATATTCTCATAATTATAGTTAAGGTTTTCATCAGAATCAATGATATTGTCGGCAATAAAAGCGCCAACCTCACTGGTACCGTATCTACTGTTGGCGTTCAAATCTTTTGTGACCACATTTTTCCTCATGGATTTATGCACTGCAATGACCACGGCTCTGGATTCCTCATGCATTCCAAAATGGCTCAGCATCATAGCGGTTGAAAGTATAGAGGCTACCGGATTGGCAATGTCTTTACCTGTTGCCTGGGGGTATGAACCGTGAAAAGGTTCAAACATGGCATGTTCCGCACCTATGGATGCTGAAGGGAGTAGCCCTTTGGAGCCGCAGATGGCACTTCCTTGGTCAGAAAGAATATCCCCAAACATATTTTCAGTTAGGATAACGTCAAATTGATTGGGGTTTAACATCATCTGCATGGCGGCATTATCTACAAAAAGGAAGTCCAATTTCACTTCTGGATAGCTCTCGGCAATTCTGGTCACAACCTTTCTCCATAAACGCGAAGTTTCCAATACATTGGCCTTGTCCACAAGTGTGAGTTTCTTTTTTCTGCTTTTTGCTGCCTTAAAGGCCAAATGGGCAATTCTGCTAATTTCTTTTTCGGAATATTCACAGAGGTCGGAGGCATAGGTCCCGTCCTCGCTCCATTGTTTTTCCCCAAAGTATATACCCCCGGTAAGCTCCCGGTAAATAACGAAATCCGTTCCAAAGATGACGTGTTTTTTTAAGGGTGATTTGGCGACCAATGTGGGGAATATCCTAACTGGCCTAATGTTGGTAAATAGCTCTAGCTCTCTTCTAAGTTGGAGCAATCCCTGTTCCGGGCGTACCCTTGCGCTAGGGTTGTCATCGTATTTTAGAGTGCCTATGGTTCCAAAAAGAATGGCATCGGATTCCTTACAGAGATTTATGGTTTCCTCTGGTAAAGGGGAACCGTATTTGTCCATAGCAACGGCTCCTATTAACCCTTCGGTATAGGTAAAGTGGTGGTTAAAGGTTTCCTCCACGGCCTGTAAGCATTTTACAGACTGGGCCAAAACCTCGGGACCAATTCCATCTCCCCCTAAAAGAGTTATTTTTAAATCCATATAATTTATTATGCTACACTTTCTATTTTAATACCACTGGCTACTATGATATCGTGGATATCCTCGTCCATAATTTCCTTTTGTTTGTCCGCAAATTTCAGGAACTCTTGGTACACCACATCCAATTGGGTCTTGGTAAGCTCATAGCCTACATTCTTGGCCCTGTATGCCAATGCGGCCCTTCCGCTTCTTGCGGTAAGGACAATAGAGGACTCATTGACCCCAACGTCTGCCGGATCTATAATTTCATAGGTTTCCCTGTTCTTGATTACACCATCTTGGTGGATCCCTGAACTGTGGGCAAAGGCATTTGCCCCAACTATAGCTTTGTTGGGCTGTACATATACGCCCATTTTTTGGGAAACCATCTGACTGGTATCATATAGTAACTTACTGTTTATGTTGGTGTCCAAATTAAGGCTTGGGTGTTGTCTAAGGATCATCACCACTTCTTCAAGAGCAGTGTTTCCGGCACGTTCACCAATTCCGTTAATGGTACATTCTATCTGTCTAGCCCCGTTGATTACTCCGGCAATGGAGTTGGCGGTGGCCAAACCTAGATCGTTGTGACAGTGACAGCTCAAAATAGCCTTGTCTATACCTTTTACGTTTTCCTTTAAATATTTTATTTTGGCACCGTATTCTTCTGGAAGGCAGTACCCGGTGGTGTCAGGAATGTTCAGTACGGTAGCCCCGGCTTTTACTACAGCCTCACATACGCGTGCCAAAAATTCATTATCGGTACGTCCAGCATCCTCTGCATAAAATTCCACATCCTCCACAAAGGTTTTGGCATAGCTTACGGCATCTACCGCTCGTTCTATAATGGCGTCCTTGTTGGAGTTGAACTTAAACTTTATATGGGATTCTGAGGTTCCTATACCGGTATGTATTCTTGGTTTTACGGCGTATTTCAGGGACTCGGCAGCGACTTCTATATCCTTTTTCACAGCGCGGGTAAGACCGCAGACTGTTGCATTTTTTACAATTTTTGTAATCTCCTGAACAGAGTTAAAATCACCCGGACTGGAAATAGGGAATCCTGCTTCAATGACATCTACCCCTAAAAGATCCAATCTTTCGGCGATTATCAATTTTTGCTCGGTATCCAATTTACATCCTGGTACCTGCTCTCCATCTCTTAGTGTTGTATCAAAAATTTGTACCTTATCTTTGCTCATTATATTTACGTAATTTTAGGTGCGCTATACGAATATAGTACTAGTAGGTTAGCTAGGCTTTGGTGTAAACGGGCATTTACAACGTTAAATAACTTTTTAGAGTATATAAATCACTGAATATCAATAATATAAACCTTTATTATTACGATGACAAATGCGCATAAAGATGCATTATTCGTTCTGGTCAAATCACTTTCCAAGTCAGAAAAACGTCAATTTAAATTATACGTTGGTCGCCTTGGGGTGAATACAGATGCCAAATTCCTGGCCCTTTTCAATTTATTGGATAAAATTAAGGTGTACGATGAAAAATTAATTCTGGAAAATGGTATTGTAAAAAAGGCCCAGTTATCCAATCTTAAGGCTCATTTGTATAAACAGATCTTGGTTAGTTTAAGACTTAATCCAGTAAATCAGAATATTAGGGTTCAGATTAGGGAGCAATTGGATTTTGCTACCATCCTCTACCAAAAGGGACTTTATAAGCAAAGTTTAAAGATTTTGGATAAGGCAAAGGCTACGGCCATTGAGAATGAGGAAAAAAATGTGGCCTATGAGATAGTGGAGTTGGAAAAGGTTATTGAGACCCAATATATTACGCGTAGTATCCCAGATAGGGCAGATGAGCTGGCCATTCAGGCCAAAAAGTTGTCGGAATTGAATGTTATTACCAGTAAGTTATCCAATCTGTCGCTCCAATTATATGGGCAGATGCTCAAAATAGGGTATGTTAGGAGTGATGATGATCTAAATAGGGTCAAAAAGTATTTTGACAAACATATGCCCAAATACCAGATAGAGGATTTGGGGTTTAGGGAAAAGCTGTGGTTGTACAAGGCGCACCTTTGGTATAGTTTTTTGCTTCAGGATTTTTTGTCCTGTTATAAATACTCCAGTAAGTGGGTAGACCTTTTCTATGACAATAAGGAAATGATCTATCTAAATCCTGTTTTCTTTTTAAAAGGGAACCATTACCTATTGGAATCCCTATTTTATGTGAAGTACAGTTCGCAATTTAAGGAGACTTTGGAGCGAATGGAGAAAATAGTGGAAAGCAAGGATTTTCCGGACAATGACAATATTGCCTCCTTGGCGTTTCTTTATATCAATCTGAACAAGTTAAACCTACATTTTTTGGAGGGCACTTTTGAAAAGGGACTTTATTTGGTGAAAATTGTAGAGTACGGCATAAACAAGCATAAGGATAGAATAGACCAGCACCATGTAATGGTATTGTACTATAAGATAGCCTGTCTGTATTTTGGTATAGGGGACAACAAAACATGTATACAGTACCTAAAGCGCATTATTAATAATAAAAATCTTAAGATGCGTGAGGATTTGATGTGTTTCTCCAGGGTCTTGAGTCTTATTGCCCATTATGAGGCCGGAATGGACTACCATTTGGAAGTACAACTTAAAAGCACCTATAAATTTCTGTTGAAAATGAACGACCTGCATGCGGTACAGAAGGAAATGATCAAATTTTTAAGACGATTGGGGGATATCTTTCCCCACGAGTTGTCCAATGAGTTTCAGAAGTTGTACGATGAATTAAAAAAATACGAAAATCACCCATATGAAAAGCGGGCTTTTTTATATTTGGACATTATTTCCTGGTTGGAAAGTCATTTACAAAATAAACCTGTAGCCCAGATTATTAGAGAGAAGGCGAAGTCCATTACCAGATAAAACAAAGACTTGAAAACCAAAAGCCTTCACATAAACCATTTACTGGAGATAAATCTGGCCATGTTGTTCATTAGCACCTCTGGTGCCCTGGGCAGGTATGTACAGCTTCCAGTACCTGTAACCATTGCCAGTAGGGCCGGTTTGGCCTTTTTATTTTTGTTGTTGTACTGCAAATGGAAAAAGATATCGTTCCGTATTGCCAAAAAGGATATGCCGGTAATAGTATTGAGCAGTCTTTTTTTGGGTATCCACTGGATAACCTATTTCTATTCCCTGCAACTCTCCAGTGTGGCCATAGGCATGTTGTCCATGTTTACCTATCCCATAATAACGGCCATGCTGGAACCCATAATTTTAAAAACACCTTTCCAGCGTATCCATTTTGTCTTGGGGTTACTGGTTTTGTGCGGTATCTATTTGTTGGCACCGGACTTTAAGTCAGGGAATTCCCATTTAATAGCGGTGGGCTTGGGTGTTTTTTCGGCCTTGGCTTATGCCATTAGAAATATTATGTTGAAGTCTAAGGGGAGTAGGTACAACGGTTCCATGTTAATGGCCTACCAAACAGGAATTGTGGGATTTGTTTTAGCGCCTGCATTTTTTATGTACCAAGTAGGTGGCGCTATAGCGGAACAGTGGCCGGCCCTGGTGGCCCTTGCTTTATTTACCACGGCTATTGGTCATACACTTTTTATAAATTGCTTTAAACATTTTACCATTACAACGGTGAGTATTATTAGCAGTATACAGCCTGTTTTCGGGATTATTATCGGGATGATATTCTTATCCGAAATCCCCAGTTGGACAACTGTCATTGGGGGGGTACTTATATTAAGTTCTGTAGTGATAGAAAGTGTGCGTTCCTATAAATAATATAGGGGGGAATTTAATTGGACAGATTTACCCCGTAATTGCCCAAGAAATTCCCAAGGTTGTCAAAATCGTTATTTTGTGCCATGTGTCGCACACGGGCTGGGTTAAAGTCGCCATTGATATACAGTAATGAGCCGCTGCTAATATTATTATTGTAGATTAAAATTTCTTTAACGCTGTTCTTGCGTTCCCGTATAGAAACCACTGAGCGTTTTAATTCATCATTTTTACGAAAAATTTCAATGAAAGAGTTTCCGGTTATACCATTTATTTGGGTATTTAGGAATTGTGCTCGGGAGGGGTTTTCCACTGCAAAATGCATATATCTAAGGTCATTGGCGCCTCCTATCAATTCTTTTATTTCCGGTGAAATGCCACTGAGGGTGGTAAGCATAAATTGGGGTACTCTTATTGCCGTAACCTGATTGTCATTTTTGTGCGCTTCATAAAAGGAATCAATGGAATTGTAGCTTCCACAGGAGGCTAGGCATAGCAAACCTATAATAAATAATGATCTAGTTCCCATACTACCTTTTATAAAGGGGTGTGTACTAAATATAGTGAAAATTTACGTACAGGCATTCCAAATGCTTTCGGTAGGAGGGGGGGCAACCAATTGTAGCAATTCTTTTTTTACCGGATGGATAAAGGAGAGGCTTCTGGCATGCAGGTGGATACTTCCATCTTTATTGCTCCTATCTGCCCCATATTTTAGATCGCCCCTAATAGGGCAGCCAATGGCCGACAGCTGTGACCTTATTTGATGGTGTCTGCCAGTTTTTAAATTGACCTCCAATAAAACATGTCGGTCTAATTTTTTAATCAGCTTATAGTCCAAAATAGCCTTTTTACTGTCCGTGACTTCCTTAATGTTGGCGTAGGATTTGTTTTGCTTAGGGTTTCGTTTAAGCCAGTGGATCAAGGTGTCCTCTTCTTTAGGGGGCATTTTTTTAACTACGGCCCAATAGGTTTTTTTGGCGTCTTTTTCAGCGAACAATTTATTTAATCTGGGCAGGGCCTTGGAAGTCTTTGCAAAGACCACTATCCCTGTGGTAGGTCTGTCCAATCTATGGGCTACCCCAAGATATACATTACCAGGTTTGTTGTATTTATGTTTAAGGTAATTTTTTACCACTTCGCTGAGTGGTGTATCCCCGGTTTTATCTCCCTGTACAATATCACCTGCCCTTTTGTTTATGGCAATTAGGTGATTGTCTTCGTACAATACCTGGAGGTTTTCTGCAGTGGAAATTATTTTTTTGGACACCTGGGCCGTATTAATTGGGTTGTTGTAATACCATGTATAAAACTAATAAACCCTATTAGGGAGAAAACTTTTAAGGGGCTTAATATTGCTCATCATCGTTAGGGAAGTCGCTGGTTTTTACATCATCTACGTATTGGGATATGGCCTTGCCCATTTCGTCAAATAAATTCAGGTACCTGCGCAGGAACCTGGGGTTAAATTCTTGGGTTATCCCTAATAGGTCATGTAGTACCAGGACTTGGCCATCCACGCCATTTCCGGCTCCTATCCCAATAATGGGGATGGATACACTTTCAGCTACTTCCTTGGCCAATTTTGCAGGGATTTTTTCCAGTACTATGGCGAAGCATCCCATTTTCTCCAACAATTTGGCATCCTCTTTAAGCTTACGGGCCTCTTCTTCTTCTTTTGCACGTACGGTATAGGTTCCAAATTTGTAAATGGATTGCGGAGTGAGTCCTAAATGTCCCATCACTGGGATTCCGGCGTTTAGAATTCTTTTCACAGATTCCTTTATTTCGTGGCCGCCTTCTACCTTTACAGCATGCGCTCCACTTTCCTTCATAATGCGAATGGCGGAACGCAAAGCCTCCTTGGGATCACTTTGGTAGCTTCCAAAAGGAATGTCTACTACAACCAAAGCCCTGTATACGGCCCTGATGACAGAAGAAGCATGGTAGATCATTTGATCTAAGGTAATGGGAAGGGTAGTTTCGTGCCCTGCCATGACGTTACTGGCAGAGTCGCCTACTAGGATGACATCCACATTGGCAGCATCCACTATTTTGGCCATAGAATAGTCATAAGCCGTTAACATCGATATTTTTTCCCCGTTTTTTTTCATATCAACAAGGGATTTTACGGTGACTCTTTTGTATTCTTTTTTGGTAGTGGACATCTAGAATTGTTTTTGGTGGGATAAAAGTAATGATTTGTTATAAAAATTAGGAAGCTTGTACCCTTTACTTCTCTTAAAATTAATTTTGAGGCCATAAAATAGGAAAGCATATACCATATATCCTACAAGATAATAAGACATGAGCTTACTTTAAACTTTTCCCGTTTTTTGGTTTTTATACCAAGGAAGGGGCCGTTAGGGGATATAATGTAGCAATAAGTTAATATGGGTACAGAGTTCAAAATTTATGGGTCGGGCCAGGGTGTTCCTGCCGAGGTGTTCTGTTTTACCACATAGGGTATGTCTGGGTTATGCCGCTATCAGTGAATTGTGGTTATTGGGATAGCAGGTATAGGGCCCTAGCGGTATTAAAAGAAATATAGGTTTTATTTTTTTGGTCTGGCTTATAGTTCTATCATAAAAATTTGTTTGGACAGTTGGTTGTCTTCGTCCATCACCATTTTATTGTAGGCTATTTTATGACCATCATGGGACCACACCAGGTTGGAAGGTGTATACACGTCGGGTTTTGTTAACACTACGCTTTTGTCTTCGTTTAGTTTTAATCCTATCAGGGCATTGTTCCACACATATACAAGCTGATGTTCTTTTGGGTGCCAACGCAGGTAACCCTGGACGTCCGAATTATGAAAGCTCCTTTGGGTAGGTTGCCCTCCTTGTGGGGAAATGGTAAATACTTGTTTAATATTATTGGAGTCCTTGGCCAGGAACGCCAGCATACTGCCGTCATGGGAAGAGCGCACAATACCTTCACAGCCTGGGTATTTGGTGTTGGCGGTAAAAGTAAGCCTGCGTTGCACACTTCCTTTGGGAGGCGCTGGCATGGTGGTTTGGCTTCCTTCCAGCGGAGAATTGCCAGGAACGGTAATATCTTCTGGTATATCTACGATAAATACCTCGTCTACTGCCTCTCCATTTTGGTTTCTCACTGTGCCTATAAAGCCCCTTGCCCTTTGGATAGTGCCGTTGGGCTTTTTATAGCCTGAATGTCCAACCCAGCTATCGCCCGCTGCCCTATTTATTTCATCGGATCCGGGAGTTGGGTCCGGAACCACTTCTACCACTAGGGCAGAAAACCATTCCCCGGAGAAATTCTCACCGTCTGCAGAGTCGGCTATCCCTACAGGATGATTGCTCTTAGAAACCCCTATGGTCCTTAGGTTATGGCTCACCCCTGTAGAATCTTCTAGTTTTTTCATAATGGCGTCATTGTACGTAAAGCCTATCCATTGTCCGTCTCCACTGTATTCGTGCCTATGACTGCCTCCGCGTAAGGCTCCTGCTGTATAGGGGAAGGAAATATCCCTGGCATCCATAAAAATGGGTTTTCCAGGCTGATCATCCTTAATGATAACCCCGGTACGTCTCCATTGTTCATAAGGTTTGTCCGCAGAACAATTTAATAATCCATGTATAAAAACTACTTCGTTTTGGGTGTGGCTGTAGCTTACCGCACCTACGCCAGGGCCATATTCCTGATTGTTATCCAGTTCGTAAAGCGCTACTTTACGGCCACTTTCCAAATGGACCTTCTCTATTTTGCCATTGCCGCCAATACCTCCTTTTTCAGTCCTGGTATCATATACCAACCACTCATCGTCCGGAGAAAAATTATCATTATTGTCAAGGTCGTGATTATAGGAAAGGTCGTGTGTTATTTGTTTTTCCATTTTAAAATTGTCTTGTCCACAAGCACTAAAAAGTATGGGGGTTACAAACAATAGGATTATAGGGTTGTTATCTAAGTTAATCTTCAGTAGTTTTCTGCTGTTTTCCATAGTGGGTCTTGTGCTTTGTATAATATAAGGTCCTAGGATTGTGGTTCACTTATTACCCCTAGATATCTACCCATCCAATAGGGCAACAGCCAAATATCCCCGGCAGAGTATTCCTCACTACCATCTTTACTAGACACCCGGTCCAATCTAAACATATTGGCATTGTGTCGCTGTACGGGTCTTTCGTCTGGTGGCAGTACCTCACTTATGGTCTGTTCCCTAAAATTAGGTTCTATAAAAGTAATATCTTTTCTATGGCTGTTCATTATGTTCCAGGAAACCATATCCATAGGATGTTCCCTAAGGTACCAAGCAGCCTCTTCCAAGTCAAATTCTTGGGTACCGGTAAGGGCGGTCATAATGTTCCAGGCCCCCTCTTTCTCTGGCCGTTCTATCTCCCAATGGTCTATTATGGCTTCTTTGAACTTAGTTTTCAGCGTGTCGTTAAAGGCGTATTTATAAAGGCCCCAGTAGCCAACAAAGTACATTTCGTCGTCCGAGTGGTTCCAGGATTCCGATAACATTTTGCTCCAGTCATCGGCATCTTCTGGAGCCATGGCCACATCTTTCATGGGCCACATCAGGTTGTCCAAATACCCATGGTTTTCCATTAGGTCGAAGGCTTTTTCCTTGTATTTTTCCTTACCCGTAAAATGATAAGCCGTTTGTAACATGCCTATAATATTGGAAGCATTAATTTTTCTGTCGCCTACCATTTTAGGTCTGGCATTTACATATTCGGGATTCCATCGGCCCCAGGTAGTAGGTTTTCCGTCAAAGTCTACCATATACATATCGTTGCGAACAATATGGCTCATTAGGGTATCTATCAGGGTGATGGCACGGTCTTTTAGGTCGTTGTTCATCAGTTCGGCCATTACACCATAGGCAAAAATATGTCCAATGGCCTCATCGCTACTTGTTGTGGACTTCCAGTCCCATTCCTCATCATCTGTATGTTGCCATCTTTCAGGGTCGTGCAGTTGTTCTATATAACCACTTCGTTCAAAAGATCTGGATGGAAAACCGGGGACTGGATTAATACTGAACAGGCGTTCCATGGCATCCATGGATTCCCTGCAATTTTGCAAGGCTTCTTCAGATTGGGTCACCGTATAGCGGAAAACCTGTCCCGCGAGGTACATGGTAGTCCAGAGTCCGTCATTATCAGAATCTGAGAGTCGGCCCGTATCAAAATTACCGTTCTCCATATCTACCAGAGTAGCATTAAAGCCTAGGCGGATATGTCTGTTACGTACCTGTTTTTCATAATATTGGGCTTTGTCATGCAGGGTCATTTCCTCAAAAATAATTCGTCCCAACCCTTTGTCGGTCAGGATAAGGATAGAACCATCTGTACCTTTGGAAATGTGCTTTACGTTGTTTCCGGGCAGCCACCTTTGTCCGTAATAGTAGTCAAATTTTCCGTCTTTTTTGAGTTTAAATGCCCCTTTTGTAGAACCAAACCATAGCCTATTGTCTATGACTTCCACATAGGTAATTTCTGTCCATGGCAGTTTGGTTACTTTATTTCCAATTTGTTCTCCGCTGGCGGGATCCACTTCCAAGTAGCCATCGAGCGTGGTAAGGATCAGTTTATTGTCAAATAGGGCGAAAGAGGTGAAATTATTGCCCTGAAATACGGTTTTTAGGGTCTGGTTGCCTGGGCTGAAGCTAGAGATGGAGTTTTCACCCAAAACCCAGTAAGAATTATTTTTATTATCGAAGCGAATGGATTTAACCACATCATTGTTTAATGAGCCGGTCCAGGTAGGCTTTTTTTTGTGGAGGTATTGTAGCGATTGGCCATCGGACACCAGAAAACCGAAATCATTTCCAGCAGCAAATGTGTTCGCCTTGGGCAGCTGGTGTTTTAGATATAAGGTGCCGGCCCAGGCATTGCTAAGCACTGCTTTGTCGTCCAAGTAAACAAATTGATCTTTGTAGACCGTCATGGCCGAGATATTTCTATCGGCTATGGGCCTATAAGTCTTATCTTTTAATAGGGTGCCGGGATAGAGAAACTGACCATCATGTGTTCGCATTACCCCATCGGAGCCGGATAGCTGAATGGTTTGGTTACGGTCCATAAAGGCTTGGTATAGCAGAAGGTCATCCTGCTGTTTGTTATATTTTATGCTATAGTCCTGCAAGTAGGGAACGTCTTTGTAAACCGGAAGAGAAGCTGTTTTGGTTTCTGTTTTGGGAGCTTCGGAACAGGAAAACGATAGGAGGAGCACTGCTCCCAGAAAATGATGAAAATAATTTTTCATAAAAAGTAGAATTGTGTTTTTAGTGCTATTATTTGGCTGATTTGTAATAGTGACATCGGTTTTTAAAGGTATGGTATCATCCCACTAGTACAAATAAACCCTATTCAGGAGTATTGTGCCTACTATATTTTACATGATTTGCATTAAATATTGTCTTAATTGCCAAATTATGGTTGTATATGTTAATAAAGGGTTAGGATAATTGAAATTTTTATGCCGATAGGCTTTCAAAGAGACTTTTTGCCTAATGACTAATGCCAATGCCTCGTGACTAATGCCTGACCACTGATTACTGTTCACCACACATTGTTTATTGCTAATTGCTAATTGTTCATTGGAAAAGCCTTGCCCCGACCCAGGAGGGTGGACTTTTTCCACTATTCAACTATCTTTTCTCTCTTCTCTTTTCTCTCTTCTCTTTTTTCTTAGCTCTTTTTTCTTAGCTCATTGCCCTTTTGGCTATTGCCTAGTGACAACCTACTCTTAATTGATCCATGTCACCTCGACAGAGACCTTTTTCAGGTCGACGAGAGGTCTCACTTTTTTTGTTATGAGGTTATAGGGTTATGGGGATACGTCATTGCGAGAAGCTTTTGCGAAGAAGCAATCTCATAATATAAGAAACAGATTGCCGCGCTACGCCTACCTTTCGTTTTACGATACAATGATTTTATGAATAAGTTTCCCGAGGTCTGTTGCCAATAAATATTAGAAGCTTCCACCTCGCTATTGGGAAATGTTCATTTTTTTCATTGATAAAAAAACGACCAGGGCCGAAAAATTAAGGTACGGTGTACCTTGATTTAGAGGAGCCAGCAGAAGCCAAGGATAGGCTGATTTTTTTATACTTGAAATCTACGGGATTTCCACGTCCACGGAGCCCAGGCCGCTTTCACTAAGGTGAAATGCTCTTTGGGCACCTACCTCGCCGTCAGGCAGGCCTTCCTTTTCCAGCTGTGAAAATCCCTTGATTTACTACGCATATAAAAATAGGCCGTTAACCTTTCTAGGAGACTTTTAGCTTATGCATTCTGCCTTCAACCTAGTGACCACTGACTACTGTTTACTAATAACTGTTCACTCCTTATTGTTTATTGTTCATTGAAAAAGTCGTACCCCGACCCTAAAGGGTGGACTTTTTCCACTATTCAACTATCTTTTCTCTCTTCTCTTTTTTCTAAACTCTTTTAGCTAATGGCTTTTGGCTATTGGCTATTGATTACTGACTACTGATTACTGATTACTGATTACTATCCACTCTTCCTTGCTCCATGTCACCTCGACAGAGACCTTTTTCTGGTCGACTAGAGGTCTTACTTTTTTTGTTATGAGGTTATAGGGTTATGGGGATACGTCATTGCGAGAAGCTTTTGCGAAGAAGCAATCTCATAATATAAGAAACAGATTGCCGCGCTACGCCTACCTTTCGTTTTACGATACAATGATTTTATGTATAAGTTTCCCGAGGTCTGTTGCCAATAAATATTAGAAGCTTCCACCTCGCTGTTGGGAAATGTTCATTTTTTTCATTGATAAAAAAACGACCAGGGCCGAAAAATTAAGGTACGGTGTACCTTGATTTAGAGGAGCCAGCAGAAGCCAAGGATAGGCTGATTTTTTTATACTTGAAATCTACGGGATTTCCACGTCCACGGAGCCCAGGCCGCTTTCACTAAGGTGAAATGCTCTTTGGGCACCTACCTCGCCGTCAGGCAGGCCTTCCTTTTCCAGCTGTGAAAATCCCTTGATTTACTACGCATATAAAAATAGGCCGTTAACCTTTCTAAGAGACTTTTAGCTTATGCATTCTGCCTTCAGCCTAGTGACCACTGACTACTGTTTACTAATAACTGTTCACTCCTTATTGTTTATTGTTCATTGAAAAAGTCGTACCCCGACCCTAAAGGGTGGACTTTTTCCACTATTCAACTATCTTTTCTCTCTTCTCTTTTTTCTTAGCTCATTGCCCTTTTGGCTTTTGCCTATTGACTAATGACTGCTCAATGCTCACTGACAACTGTTTACTGATTATTGATGACTGTTCACTCCTTATTGTTTATTGCTAATTGCTTATTGTTCATTGAAAAAGCCTTGCCTCGACCCTAAAGGGTGGACTTTTTCCACTATTCAACTATCTTTTCTCTTTTTTCTAAACTCATTTAGCTAATGGCTTTTGGCTATTGACTACTGACTATTGACTACTGATTACTGATTACTGACTACTGACTACTGACTACTGACTACTGACTACTGATTACTGACTACTGATTACTGACTACTGATTACTGTTCACTGAATACTGCCCACTCACATTGCTAATTGTTTATTGTTAACTGTTTATTGTTAATAGAACATTGGCTATTAGCAATCGCTTAAATACACTCCTACGGCCAGTCCGCCTTCAGAGGTTTCCTTGTATTTGGTACTCATGTCCTTGGCGGTTTCCCACATGGTATTCACCACCTTATCCAGGGGGACTTTTGCATTGGTAGGATCGGAGTCCAGTGCCAATTCTGCGGCGTTTATCGCTTTTATGGCCCCCATACAGTTACGTTCTATACAGGGAATTTGTACTAATCCACCTATGGGGTCACAAGTAAGGCCCAAGTGGTGTTCCATAGCAATTTCTGCAGCCATGAGCACTTGTTCGGGAGTGCCTCCCAAAAGTTCTGTAAGGGCAGCGGCGGCCATGGCGGAAGAAACTCCAATCTCGGCCTGACAGCCACCCATGGCCGCAGAGATGGTGGCCCCTTTTTTAAAAATACTGCCTATTTCACCTGCTACCAATAAAAATTGCTTAATGTGCTTAAAAGTGGCCTTATGGTTTTCTATTACCAAATAGTACATAAGTACAGCCGGGATTACACCAGCACTGCCATTGGTAGGGGCGGTGACCACCCGGCCCAATGAGGCATTTACCTCGTTGACACTCAGGGCGAAACAGCTGACCCATTTTAGGATGGACCGGAATTTTACTTCAGTCTTCCTAATGGTTTCCAGCCATTCCGTTGGGGTGGAATAGGGGAGGTTGCCCTTTAGTTTTTGGTGCGTGTCGTAGGCCCTACGACGTACATTGAGTCCGCCCGGGAGGTTCCCTTCCGTATGGCAACCCACGTACATGCATTGTAACATGGTATCCCATATTTGTTGCAATCCCTGGTCTATTTCAGTATCCGATCGCAGGGAACGCTCGTTTTCTAACACCAATTCTGAAACCGACTTATTTTCTTTTTTGCAGCTGGTCAGCAGTTCCGCTCCATTTTCTATGGGATAGGGGAAGGTTTTAAAAACCTCAAATTTCTTTTTTGCCCTATTTTGTTCTTCCTTGACCACAAAGCCCCCTCCTATGGAATAGTAGGTTTCCTCAATTGTTTTTCCATTGGTCAAGGTGGCGGTAAAAGTCATACCATTGGCATGAAACGGTAAAAACTCTTTCTTGAACACGATATCCAACTTGGGGTCGAACTGAAGTTTATGTACGTTGTTTAAAGCCAGTATTTTATGCTCTTTAATGTCATTTATAATTTGGCTTATATTTTGGATGGGGAAGGTAACGGGGTCGGCGCCGGTAAGGCCCAACATAACGGCCAGGTCTGTGGCGTGTCCCTTGCCTGTCAGGGAGAGGGAGCCGTATAAATGTACTTGTATATGGGCAACGGATGGTAGTGATCTTTTTTCCAATAATTCCCCTATAAAACGCTCGGCTGCACGCCATGGTCCCAAAGTATGGGAGCTAGATGGGCCAACCCCTATTTTTAGCATATCGAAAACACTAATGCATTCCATTTAGTTCTGTGTTTTTGGTATTTATAATTTCCAGTAAATATAGGGTTAAGTATTGGGATTAATGATGGCGATTATTAGCAGTTTGTATGAAGTTGTGGACGTAATAATGCACAGGTCTAGCTATTGCCTAAGAGACGCGGCTAAAGGAAATTGATTAATGTGGAAATGTAGCAATGTGGAAATGTAACAATGGGTTAATGTAGCAATGTGGAAATGTAACAATGGGTATATGTGGAGATTGGGAATTGGTTATTGTTCATTGAAAAAGCCTTCCCCCGACCCTAAAGGGTGGGCTTTTCTACAATGCAACTGTCTTTTCTCTTTGCTCTTTTTTCTTAGTTCATTGCCCTTTTGGCTTTTGCCTATTGACTAATGACTGCTCAATGCTCACTGACAACTGTTTACTGATTACTCTTCACTCCAGCTTCTTATCTCTCTTCTCTTTTTTCTTAGCTCATTGAGCTTTTGGCTTTTGGCTTTTGGCTTTTGCCTATTGACTAATGACTGACCACTGTTCACTGTTTACTAATAATTGTTCACTCCATAATGCTAATTGTTAATGGACTGTTTGCCAGCCCGGGCAACCTTTCTGCTTCTCGGTACAATTTTATTTCGCTGTGCTACATAAAATCACTCGAAGTGACGAAAGGCGGGCTCGAAGTGACGGTGTTTGGCATGTAGATTTGAATGGGCGTCATTGA
>NZ_RQPJ01000019.1:0-2523 GCF_003957295.1 Arenibacter aquaticus | reverse complement strand
TGACGGTGTTTGGCATGTAGATTTGAATGGGCGTCATTGCGAGAAGCTTTTGCGACGAAGCAATCTTACCATAAATAATCAGATTGCCACGCTGCGCCTACCTAGCGGTAGGCTTGCTCGCAATGACGGCATTTATTAAGGTTTGAGCAACTGATTACTGTTCACTTACAACTGTTTACTGATTACTCTTCACACCAGCTTCTTATCTCTCTTCTCTTTTTTCTTAGCTCATTGAGCTTTTGGCTTTTGGCTTTTGGCTTTTGCCTATTGACTAATGACTGACCACTGTTCACTGTTTACTAATAATTGTTCACTCCATAATGCTAATTGTTAATGGACTGTTTGCCAGCCCGGGCAACCTTTCTGCTTCTCGGTACAATTTTATTTCGCTGCGCTGCATAAAACCACCTGCCTGCGGTAGGCAGGCTCGAAGTGACGAAAGGCGGGCTCGAAGTGACGGTGTTTGGCATGTAGATTTGAATGGGCGTCATTGCGAGAAGCTTTTGCGACGAAGCAATCTTACTATAAATAAGCAGATTGCCGCGCTTTGCCCGCCTGGCGGCAGGGCAAGCTCGCAATGACGTAAGTAACTGATCACTGTTTACTGAAAACTGTTCACTCCTTATTGTTTATTGCTAATTGATTATTGTTAATTGAAAAAGCCTTTCCCCGACCCTAAAGGGGGGACTTTTTTTACTATTAGACCGTCTTTTTTCTCTTTTCTTTTTTCTTAGCTCTTATATCTAATGTATTGTGCCTAAGACTGTTAACTAAAAATGGTTCACTGAAGGCTAAGTATTTACAGTTGTTATTTAATCTTTAGGCTTCTTGAAGGTTCGCGGCCATATCCTTGAACCAGAATGGAATCGGGTGTGATTTGCACGGTAGCGAAAGCGGTAGTGTTATTGGTATCTACCATTCCCTTATAGGTAAGGTAGTGCACCCCGTTGCGTTGCATATAATCCCCATTGTGGTTGTGTCCGTTAAAATAGAATTTTACGTGGGGGTATTGGTCTATCAGTGAGATAAACTGTTGGCTATTCCACAATCGGTGTACCTTGTCTTCCCCTAGTACTGGGAAGTGACAATAAAAACCTACATTTTGTTCTAGGGCCAAGGCTTCTTGCAGCTCGTTTTCTACCCATTGGAGCTGTTCATTGCTCAGGCCACCGTTCCAGGTCTGCAGGTTGGGGAGGTCAGATTTTGATAATAGATTGAATAGGGAGTCGGTTTCAGCAATTTTTTTTGGAGTAATGGCGCCTTGGTAGCTTAGGTCGTTCCCATCCAGCACAATAAACCGCCAGTTATTTTTAACAAAACTGTAATAGCGCTGTGTGAGTTTCATTTTTTTGGGAACCAGTGGTTTTAGGGATTCGGCCACACTAAAATCATGATTGCCCAATACCTGGTATTTTTTGGTCTTTAAGTTGTTCCAGATAGGGGCAAGGGTATCAAAGCTATTAAAATCACGGTCTATAAAGTCGCCCAAATGAATGGCGTAATCCAAGGGCGATTGGTCAAGGCTGTCTACGGCATTTTTTAGTTTTCGGGGCGAATTCTTATAGAATCGGGAGGAGGTAGATTTGCAGTGGCAATATTGGCAGTCGGCCACTATACCAATAGTCATTTGCGTCTTGTTCTTGGCATTGTGCTGTTTTGATCCACAACCGATCATAGTAAGGATTACAAGTGCTGTTAAGTTTTTTTGTATAAGGGTCATTGGGGCATTTGGTTTAGTTGTATTGAATTACTTGGTTAAATATACTTTTTTTTTGAGTGGTGTTAGATTAAGGAATTGTCAATGTGGAAATGTAGCAATGTGAAAATGTAACAATGTGGGAATGTAACAATGGGTTTATGTGGAGATTGGTGATTGATTATTGTTCATTGAAAAAGCCTTCCCCCGACCCTAAAGGGTGGGCTTTTTTCACCAATCAACTGTCTTATCTCTCTTCTCTTTTTTCTTAGCTCTTTTAGCTAATGGTTAGTAACTATCTACACTTCATTTTTCCATGTCACCTCGACAGAGACCTTTTTTAGGTCGACGAGAGGTCTTACTTATTTTGTTGGATGTTAAATGGTTAAGGAAAGTCGTCAGTTCGAATGCTTCTCGATACAATTTTATTTCGCTGCGCTGCATAAAACCACTCGAAGTGACGTAGCCGTTAGGTATGTTGTATCGAGAACTGGTTTGGTGTTTCCCCGTCTGCTTCTCGCTTCTCGATACAATTTTATTTCGCTGCGCTGCATAAAACCACTCGAAGTGACGTAGCCGTTAGGTATGTTGTATCGAGAACTGGTTTGGTGTTTCCCCGTCTGCTTCTCGCTTCTCGATACAATTTTATTCCGCTATGCTCTATAAAATCACCCGCCTAACGGCCGGGCAGGCCTGCCTGCGGTAGGCAGGCTCGAAGTGACAAAAGGCGGGCTCGAAGTGACGGTGTTTGGCATGTAGATTTGAATGGGCGTCATTGCGAGAAGCTTTTGCGACGAAGCAATCTTACCATAAATAATCAGATTGCC
>NZ_RQPJ01000005.1:244281-611635 GCF_003957295.1 Arenibacter aquaticus | reverse complement strand
CTGTTGAGCCCGACGAGACCGTGGTCCTTGACCTGGGTGGCGCTACGGGTGACGTTACGCTTGTTGCGCCCACCTCCATGACCTATACCATCACCAATGATGACAGTTATATTGCAACCATCACCGCTACCGATCCCAATGCCTCCGAAAACCCATTGGACGGTGGGGTGTTTACCGTAGGGCTGAATACTACTAATACTTCTGGAAGTGCCATTGTTGTTACTTATTCGGTGAGTGGTTCCGCTACACAAGGTGATGACTATGAAACCCTTACTGGGTCAGTTTCCATACCCAATACACAGGAAAGTGCCACCATAGACATAACCCCCATAGACGATAACGAAGCCGAAGCGGATCCAGAAACCGTGGAGTTGACCCTTACCACAGGTACAGGCTATACTATAGGTGCCAGTGATAGTGATACAGTGAACATATCCGATGATGACGTTGCAGGGGTGTCCATCAACGATGTAACGGTGAATGAAGCGGATGGTACCGCCACCTTTACCGTAACCCTTAATGGTGGGGTCTTTTTGGGGACTATTGTGTCCTATACCACGGCCAACGGTACCGCGCAAGCAGGAAGCGATTTTGTGGCGGATTCTGGTACGGTTGGATTTTTAGGTTTTGATGGGGAAACAAGAGATATTACCATAGATATTAATGACGATATACTGGTGGAAGGCAGCGAAAACTTTTTTGTTAACCTAACCAATGCCACCGGCTTTGCCCAAATTGGAAAGTCACAAGGGGTTGGGACTATCCTGGACGACGATAGCTACATTGCCAACATTGCGGCAACAGATGACACCGCCTCCGAAGTGCCTGTAGAATCGGGTTCTTTTACCGTTAGCCTCAATACACCCAATGAAACTGGTAGCCCTATAGACATAGGATATACCGTTAGCGGTACGGCTACAGCAGGTTCAGACTATATTACCTTAACAGGAACGGTATCCGTACCCAATTCCCAAGAAAGCAGTACCATTACGGTAACTCCCTTGGACGATGATGAAGTGGAAGCAGGATTTGAAACTGTTATTGTTACTCTGGATAACGGAGCTGGATATGATGTGGGACTATCCAATAATGCTACTGTCAATATTACCAGTGAAGACAGGGCAGGGGTGTCCATAGATGACGTCATGGTGAATGAAGCGGATGCTACCGCCACCTTTACCGTCACCTTAAATGCCGATTTGCCTTCGGGTACTACAGTAAGCTATGCTACGGCCAACGGTACGGCAGAGGACGGCATGGATTATACGGCCCAATCCGGGGATCTTGATTTTCTTGGGTTTAATAATGAACAACATACTATTACGATACCTATTATAAACGATGAGGAGGCCGAAGGCACAGAGATCTTCACGGTAGAACTTACCAATGCCACCGGCCTGGTCATAATAAGTAAGGATGAAGGTGTGGGAACCATTACCGATAACGATAACTGTATTGAGGCACCCCTACTAAACCCCGATGTTAATACTATATTTTGTGATGCCTTTACCCAGGATTTGGACGATTATACAGATACCAATATTCCTTCCGGATTTGAGTTGGTATGGAGCAGTAACAGCGATTTCTCCGAATCGGGGGCTAGGCTGCCTACCAGTGTAGTGGATTTTGAGGCTACCTTTTACGGTTTCTTATATAACGAAGGTAGCGGATGTGTTAGTCCGCCTATGGAAGTAACCTTGGTGCGTAATGAGCCACCAGTGATCCAAAGCACCACCGGAGCTACCATCTGTGGTCCCGGAACTGCCACCTTAACGGCAACGGTGACGGACGGCGGAAGCTTGTTTTGGTTTGGTTCGGATACCGGCGGTCCACCATTGGGAGAAGGAGAAACCTTTGTGACCCCTAACAATAACACAACTACTACTTATTATGTAGAGGCTACGGCGAACAGCTGTACCACAGAACGGGTTGCGGTAACCGTAACCGTGGCAGTGGCCCCGGATCCGGGGATTACCACCAATACTACGGCTTGTAGTGCTGTTACCGAAAGTCCCAATAGCATAGATCTGGACGATACCCGAAGCGGTGGGGATAGCGGTGCATGGAGCATAGTAGGTACCCCTCCCGGAAGTATTACCATAGATGCGGATAACGTTGTGAATTTTGAAGGTGCCGCCGATGGGGACTACATTTTTAGATTTACCACCAATACAGCCATGGCACCCTGTGTAGAGGATAGCGTGGAAGTAACGGTAACCGTGAGTTCCTGTACCGTAGATTCGGATGGTGACGGACTCTTGGATAGGGATGAAACAGCATTGGGTCTGGATCCCAATAATAGCGATACCGATGCCGATGGCCTTGATGATTCGGCAGAGGTAGGGTCCGATATCAATAACCCAATGGATACTGATGGGGATGGTGTAATAGATGCCCTGGAATCCAATATCCTGGATTCGGACAATGACGGTATCGTAAATCAATTGGATCCGGCAAATGACAATCCTTGCGTTCCCAATATATCAGCAGCCTGTCAGATTGATCTGGCCATAGAGAAAGTGGTGGATACAGAAAGTCAGTTGGTGGGGCGTGAAGTTACCTTTACCATAACCCTTACCAACCTAAGCCAGATAATGGTGACCAATGTGGCGGTAAACGAATTGATAGATCCAAGTCTGGGCTTTCAATATGTAAGCAGTACCACAACCAAAGGTACCTATGATGAAGTGACAGGGGTTTGGCAAATAGATGAATTGCTGGAAGAGGAAGTGAGTACCTTGACCATTACGGCCAGTGTGCCCGAAGTTGGTACCTATCAAAATATAGCAGCCATCGTAGATTCCTTTCCGGAAGATGGGAATGTAACCAATAATAGTGCTACCGCTACCGTAACGGTAACCCCAAGATCTACCAATGAGTGTGGCTTTCTGTTTAATCAGATATCGCCCAATGGGGATGGTATTAACGATGCAGTATATATTAACTGTATAGAACAATACCCCAGTAATAGCCTAGCAATTTTTGATCGTTATGGTAACGAGGTCTTCTCGGCCCAAGGTTATGATAATTCTTGGATGGGAACAGGAAAAAATGGAGATTTGCCAAAAGGAACCTACTTTTATGTTTTGGATCTTGGCGATGGAACGGAAGTTAAAAAAGGTTGGATCCAAATCATTAGATAACAGCGACTATGAAGTTTATAATATACAGCTCAAGGTATAGGGATTTATTATTGTTTTGTGGTGTTTTCCTCTTCATTGCCTTGGTATATGGGCAAAAGGAGCCCCAATACACCCAGTATATGTACAATATAGGAAGTTTTAACCCAGCCTATGTGGGTACGGTAGAAACACCGGATATTACAGGCTTGTACCGTGTGCAATGGTCCGGAATACCAGGGGCGCCCAGAACGCTAAGATTTGGTACCAATGTGCCCCTGGCCAACGAAAAGAATGGAATTGGTTTTAATGTGGTAAGTGACCAGTTGGGGCCTACCTCACAAACCTATATAGATGTTGCCTATTCATTTCAGATACAACTGTCTGACGAAACCAAACTATCTTTTGGGGTAGACGCCGGGGGATCCCTGCTGGACGTGGATTATAGCAAAGGGGATTTTGAAGAAGAAAATGAGCCCTTATTGAACAACTCGGACAATTTTAATAAGTTTTACCCTACCGTAGGGGCAGGGTTGTTTATGTACCAGGAGATGTGGTACCTGGGCTTATCGGTGCCCAACTTTTTAACCTCTGGTATCTACGCCGATGAAGTTGCTAATATTGTTGAGGACAAGGTGCAGTTTAATCTAATAGGTGGCTATGTGTTTGAACTGTCGGAGAGCCTAAAATTTAAACCCGCCTTTTTAATGAACTATTTAAACGGTTCGCCCCTAAACCTAAACCTGAGCACCAATTTTTTAATTCGCGACCTGGTCACCTTGGGAGCTTCCTATAGGTTAGACAATGCAGTGAGTGGCCTTGCCGGCCTGCAGGTGTCCAGCAGTTTGTTTTTTGGATACTCCTATGATTATAATACCAACGGCCTGGGAGAATATAGTCAGGGCTCCCACGAGGTAATATTAAAGTTTTATCTGGGCAAAGGTGGCGATAGAAATAAAAAGCCGAAGAAGCAAGACCAAAAAGGTAAACCCAAACAGATAGATAGCCCCAGGTTTTTCTAAATTATATTTATGAATATGAGATTCAATTCAATAGTTGTATTTTTTATTATAATGTCCTCTTTGGGGTTTTCCCAACAAAAAAAATCCAAAGGAGACATCTTGTTTTTCGAGTATTCTTACAGCGCTGCTATCAAGGAATATCAGAAAGAACTAAGGGAGAAAGACGGACTTACCAATAAGCAGTATTTAAATCTTGCCGATGCATACCTGAATACAGGGGATTATAAGAAGGCGTCCGAAATATACATAAGGGCCTTTCAGAAAGACACCACCATGTCTACCCATCATTTTAATAAAATGTTACAGGCCCTATCAAGAACCTCGGAGGTTGAAAAGGTAAAGGCCTATTTGTCAACAAAAAAGGATGAGCTGTCCCCTGAATTGTTGGAAAATGCCGAGTTTAATTATGAGTTGATCGCATCCAATAAGGATCAAGAGCTGGATTTTGAAATATTCAATATAAGTGGAAATAGTCCAAAGGCCGATTTTGGCCCTGCCTTTTACAAGGATGGCGTGCTGTTTTCCAGTAGTAGGGGCAGTGGTTCCAAAAAGAAATATGGGCCTACAGGAGAAGCTTACCTAAATATCTATAAAGCCGATATTGAGCTGCAGGGAGACATTAAAAATCCTGAGGTATTCAAAGGAATAGCAGCATCTTTTTTTCACAAGGCAACACCTTATTATTCAGAAGAGCTGAATCAAATATTTTATGTGCTGTCCAATGCCAATGGGGAGTATATGCAATTTAGTGATAAAGGAAAAAATGCCCTGGCCATGGCCATGAGCAATGGTAATGGAAGCTTTAAGTATATACTAAGGGACCTGGACACCTCATTTTACTACCCTTTCTATGAAGCGTCCACAGGACGATTGTTTTTTGCGGCCAATTTTGAGGATAGTTTAGGGGGTACGGACATCTATTATGTGTATACCAATGATGGTCTTATTATGTCTTCTCCAGTAAACTTGGGGCCAAGGATCAATACCCCTGGAAATGAAATTGCCCCTTTTATTTTTGAGAACAGCCTTTATTTTTCCTCAGATGTTTTTTATGGACTGGGAGGAATGGACGTTTATAAGACCAATATGCATTCCGATGGGAGCTTTAGTATTCCCATTAACCTTGGCGAAGGAATTAATTCTTCTAGAGACGATTTTGGCTTTATTATAAAAAATAATGATGCCAATGGCCTATTGGGATACTTTTCGTCCAATAGGGACGGGGGTAAAGGAGGTGATGATATTTACGGGTTTAACGTTAAGGAAAAACCGGGCCTAAAAACCTTGGCACTTAAAGGAAATATTGTAAAGCCAAATAATTCCGGAGTCTATAAGGCCATGGTGAGTATATTGGACGAGGAAGGAAAAACTATTAAAGAGGTGTATTCCGGGGAAGAAGGGCAGTATGAGATAGAGATACCTTGGAGGGATAAGATAGTACTCCAAGTGTCCAAAGAGCGGTTTTCAACCTTTTCCAAGACCTATAATGAACAGGAATTGGAGGCATTGAACACCAATAATTTTAATATTGATATAGCCAATATAGAAGATATAGTGGTGGAAAGCGAAGACCAGGATGTGATAAAAATGAACAAGTTTTATTTTGGTAAAGGCAAGTGGGATATTACCCCACAGATAGCTGCCGAACTGAATAAGGTGGTGGACGCGGTAAAATTGTTCCCGGAACTGCAACTACGGGTAGAAAGCCATACCGATAGTCGTGGGGGGAGCAGTAGTAATTTTACCCTTTCACAAAAACGTGCAGATGCCATAAAAAATTACCTTTTACAGCAAGGGGTACCAACTACCAACATCCTGTATGCTATTGGATATGGAGAGGAAAAGCTTTTGAACAACTGTAAAAACGGTGTTTTCTGCTTGGAAATGCTACATAATAAAAATGAGCGGTCCCTAGTGGCGGTCCTTAATTATAATCTGTTGTTCTAATCCTCTACAACGGGCTTAGCCCCATTTAAAAGTAGGGATGGCAAGTGTTCTTTAATGCTTGTTGGACTACCTGCTGAGTACGCAGGATTCGCAGTCTTTAATTTCTCCGTAATAGGTTTCCCTGTATTTGTGAAGTGTCCTAAAAGGAATACCCAAAATGGCCTTCTTTATATAAGTGACCCGAGTGTACAAAATGCCCATCCTGGAATTATAACGCTTTTCATTTTTTGTATTTCGCTGAATACCAATCAATTTCATTATTCCGTGCTTATGGTTTCTAATGGCAAATATTAAAAATCTGTGAGCCAATAGCAAATTATATCTGTTAAGTCTTTTTAAACCGCCTGTAGAATAGAGGGTTATTGGTGGCCTCTTGGTTCTATTGTTCCTATTCCGTTAAAACAAGGTGAACTTCTTATGTAGCATCATTTAAACAGCTGATTATAAATTAATTGATGTAGCGGTTTTTTCAACTCATAGGATAATGTGGATAGGGTATTGGATAATTGGATCTTTAAAATGAGGAAGCAACTTATTAATCGTACATCAATAGCCAAATTCCTTCATTAACAACAAAAAACATCAAACTAAGGTTAAAAGAGCACCATCCAGCAGTAATACAATGAAAATAGACCGAGAAAGAGGATGCCCACATAGGTGAGAAGTCTTAGATTCCTATTAGGTTGATATGGTCTGGGAATTTCATGGCTTGTTACGTTTTTAAGGTTCATATATCCTATAATAGGGGCCACCACAAAAGAAACAAAGGTAGCCAAGGCCACCAAAAGGCCCATATTGGCGGAGAAGGTGTTAATGACCACAAAATTTATAATGCCCAAGAGGATAACCGCAACAGCGAAGCCCCTTTTTTTAAGGTTGGTATTTTTTGGAAAAAGCAGGGAGATTATATCTACACTTACCCTGGCTATGGCATCATGGGCGGTGATACAGGTGCTGAACATGGTAGAGAATGCTGCAACTGCTATAAAAACGTAGGCCCAAGAACCAATATTGGCAGTGAACAACTGTACCAATTGATCGGCAAAAATTACAGCCTTATCACTTAGCTGGGTATTGGTGCCATAGAGTGTTAGCCATCCAATGATCATAAATAAAATAGCGAGGACTGCTGTGGAGAAATAGCCAAATTTAAATTCTTCCAAAGCTTCTTTAAGGGAAGGTTTCTGATTGGAGTTTTTAAATTTTTCAATACTCCAAAGACTTATCCAACTAGATACCTCTACCGTTGTGGGCATCCAACCCATTAGTCCAATTAGGAAAAGTACTCCCGCCTCATTAAAAAGTGCCGGGGCCTTAAAGTCGGGCACAGAGGCAACCTTTCCATTCACCATAACCAAGAAGGTGGTAGCCATTAGGGCGATGAACAATAGGGATATCACATATTTCAGTGAGATTTCCAATAGTTTATATCGGCCTATGATCAATAAGATGCTGATTAGTAGGAATAGCCCGGCTGCAACCGTACTGACCGAAACTTCGGATAGCCTAAAGAGATTGATGAGTAGGCCGGAGGTGACCACGTAGAGGGCTGCAAGAATGGTAAAGGTATTTACCAGGGTGATAAGGGCATAAAACAGTAAATAGCCCTTGCCACGGTTTAAATAACCTTCAATTAGGGTTTTGTTGGTAATATTGGTATACCGCACCCCAAATTCAAAAAATGGGTACTTAAAAATATTGGCCAAGAGAATGGGGATGATCATAAGCCAACCATACTGGGCTCCTGCCTTGGTAGATAATACCAAATGGGAGGTTCCAATAGCGGTACTGGCAAAAAGTAGGCCTGGGCCCAAATTTTTGATCAGTTTATTTACAAAGGCCATACTAGGTTTTTGGGTGTAAATATAAGCGGGTTTACCGTATTTCTATTCGCTCTCCGAAAAATTTTGGCTGTGTGTTAAGCGCAAGGTCAATAAAGACCTTTACTCTAGCAAAATACTCACGTATGCGGGTCTTTAAACCATTTCTAAGGGAAATGTCCCCGGCATTGAATCCAATGGCATTTACCCCCTTCATTTCGCCCAGATAAATAGCACGTTCATTGTGGAATTTTTGGGATATAACGGTAAGCTGGTCCAATCCAAAAATTAGTTTGGCCCGCACCATGGAATCCAATGTTCTAAAACCGGCATAGTCCAAGAATATTTTATCTTTTGGAATGCCCCCTTTAATAAGGTCTTTTTGGAAAACGGTAGGTTCATTATAGTATTGGGAACTGTTATCGCCACTTACCAATATATAATCTATTTTTCCGGCTTTGTACAACTTAAGTGTTGCCTGGATCCGGTTGGTGTAATATGGGTTAGATCCGCCTCCCACCAATCTACTGGAGGTTCCCAGTACAAGGCCTACCTTATTCTTTGGAATTTTGTCTACTTCCCAATAGGTGCGGTTTTCGGCCGCTTTTTTAATGATCTGGTTGCAGCCTATCAATACCAGGGAAATACCAAATATCCCTAGAAGAAATAAAAAGCCAACTTTCTTTTTCATGAGCCGAAAAAATGAAACTTAAAGGTAATAAAACCACTTTTATTTTCTATTGGAAAAGGAATGGATTGTTGCAGATTAAAATAAAATCCTTGGGAAGCAGCTGTTCAATAACTTTTTTATAATCCGATGTTTGATAAAAAAACAAACCCCGACTTTTCTGGTCGGGGTTTACAATTATTTAGTATAAAGTTAGGATTTCTTATCCAGCATTGGAACCTATATTACCCTTTACAAGAATAATTTCCATATGCTCTCCATTTTGATGAATGGTAAGGTGTCCGTCAAATTCCATTAGTTGTTCGTAGGTAATTGGTGTACCATCATCCAAGGTGGTTATGATCGTAGTACTGGATTCACATTCACATTCAATAGGCTCTAATGTAATGGCGACGGAACCGCCTGTTTCGGCACTATTATAATTAATAAATGCTGGGTGGATGTCTGTGGAGGAATTGTTTATTTCCAACAAAACAGTGGTAGACCCATCCTCATTCTTGGTAAAAGTAACTTTTCCAGAAATCTGGGAATTGGAAACCGGCTTTAACGTAAAGACTTTTACACTGGTAGACGGATTGCCATCCGAATCCTCTTTGGAACAACTGGAGATTACTAATGAAAAGGACAATAAAAATAAAAAGTAATATTTTTTCATGTTTCAGGGGGTATTAAGTTCTATACTCAAATATTCTAAAAAATTTGCGTCAATATTATATTATTACTGTCACTGGTGTAAATAATCGTTAAAGTGTAATACAATCTGATGTGGTTACCACTTATAATGGAATTTTAGCCTTAATCTGGGCTTTATGGCCAGTATTTTTATATACTGGTTAATGATGCATGGGTTTTAGATAGGTTGTTGGTATAGGTGTCTGATAACCAGTCGTCTGAGTGGTCGCATTTCTAAAGAAAGGGTATTCCTGCAAATCGTAGACGATTTAAACACTAGGGCAACCTTTTTTGTGCCATTAGCTTTTTTATCACCTTTTTTAGTTTCTTGGGCTTGTCTGCATATTTTTCCAAATCAATGATTTCTACCTTTCTAAAATCTACAGGGTGGCTCTCGCTCTGTAAGGAAATGCTACCTCCGGTCAACAACTCGCCTTCAGTTTTATCATTAATAGGGTCTAATTGCGGTTTTGTATAGCGCATTACCTCTTCCCCGTTGGCATAGTGGACAATTAGGGAGTCCTTTATGACCAATACCTCTACCCTGGTCCATTGATCGCCATGAAATGTTTTGGAGGTAGAATTGGTGCAGTGCTGCTTTATAAGCTTGCCGTCCTTTACATATTGGGTTCCGGGTGTACAAAGATTTGCCGTAGACCGTTGGTCCTTACCATTTCCGCCCAACAATTGCACTTCTATGGAATTTGGAAAATCTTGGTCTTTGGTCATGGTTGCCGGATCTTGTCCATGGACCATTATACCACTATTTCTGTAGGCCCAACCTGGTCCGCCCTTAACCTGATCTCCTACAAATCGGTATTCTACGCCTATGAGGTAAGATGAATAAGGCTCTTTGTAGAATAAGTGGCCAAATTGTTCATTAAACGCATCATATTCGTCATACCTGACTTGTATTTGTCCATCGTTTACCCTAAACGTATTGGCATAATTTTCATTTAATTCATGATGTCTGATCTTTATCTGCCAATCATTCAAGTCTTTTCCATTGAACAGTTGTTTCCATTTCATATTCTTTTGGGCAAAAGTAGGAGTGGAAAATACGATCAAGCCAATAATAAAAGCTAGGGCAAAAAGAACATTGTTTATCTGTGTTTTCATACGGTGATTTTTAAAGCGCGTCTAAAATAGCGCAATATTTTTACTTTCAAAGTGGCTATTCATGATTTTTAATTGGGGGAGACATTGGTGCAATGGACGGGCCGCTATTCTTTTGATAAATGGTCTTAAGCCTTAAAAGATGAATCCCTTACCACTAGGTTGGTCTTTATCTCTACGGTCTTGGTTAGTAGATCATTTTTGGGATTCTCTATTTCTTCAATAAGGTATTTCACCGCGGTTCTCCCAATTTTATCCCCTGGTTGGTCAACAGTGGTCAGTGTTGGAGAAATTATAGTGGAGTTAATAGAGTTGCTAAAGCCAACAACAGCTATTTCTTCCGGTATTTTAATTTTAAATTTGTTCAAGGCCTTTATGGCGCCAATGGCCGCATTGTCGGTGATGGCGAAAATAGCATCCGGCCTGTTCTTCATGCTCAAAAGTATATTGGCCAATCGTTTGCCCTGTACGAGGGATATATCTTCTGTGCTAAGGATTATTTTTTCATCCACAGGGAGGCCATATTGGTTTAACGCCCTCAGATAACCGGCATATCTTTTTTCTGAATTATAGGAATTCTCCGTTTCCTTCATTATAGCGATGCGCTTTTTGCCTAGTCCTATCAAATGTTCCACTGCATTAAATGCGGCTTCCTCTTCATTGATGACTATTTGTGTACAAGGAATTTTACTCGAGACTTTATCGAACAGCACTAGGGGCATACGGTTCAATATTCGTAAAGCATCATCTACATAAGTAGTTTTTCTAGCCAATGACATTAAAACGCCATCTACTCCAAATTGGGACATGGTGGTAAGCATTTCAGACTGTTTGGCTTCGTTGTTGTTGGACTCGGAAATTATTACGCGATAACCCCTTATTTCTGCTTCCTCTAGAATGGACTTTAAAATGGTGGACGTAAATAAATGGGTAATGTTGGAGACTATAACACCTATGATATTTGTTTTTTGGGATCGAAAACCTTTGGCGAACATGTTTGGGACATAATGCATTTGTGCCGCCAAAATTTTTACACTTTCCTTGGTTTCTGTACTAATGTCCGGGTGATCGTTCAAGGCTCTCGATACGGTAGAGATAGATAAGCCTAGCTCTTTTGCCAATTCTTTTAGCGTGGTATTGCGTTTTCTGTTCATGAATATGAATGCTTATGATTTCAAATATAAAACAATATTCATCCATTTGATCAAAAGACATAGCAATCGTTACCGCAAACGTTTGCGTGTTAATTATGTAGTTTATTTGTCTTACGGGTGTGATATTGTGATAATTTTGCCTATATACTAATAATATAACAATTTTTTAATGGAATTGTTTACTTAAAAATCAATAATCATGAAAGGATTTATTTTTGCGGTAATGGGTCTTATAATAAGTGCAGGCGGTTTTGCACAGACCGAACTTATAGGAAATGTGACGGACAACACGGGGCAGCCCATACCTGGAGCGAACATTATTATTGCCGGTAGTACTTCGGGAACTACATCGGATTTTGATGGAAACTATGCGTTTTTAACAGACTTAACTGGTAATCAGATTTTAAGGGTTTCTTATTTGGGTTTTACTACGATGGATAAAGAGGTGGAATTAACGGGAGTACCTTTGGAGGTCAATTTTCAACTGCAGGAGGGAGGACAGCAATTGGACGAAGTGGTTTTAACGGCTTCCAGTACTTTTAGGTCACAAAAACAGGCTCCTTTATCCATAAGTTCGGTTAAAATGAAGGAGATTACAAAACTATCCGCTAACAGTCAGGCTGATATTCTTAGGAGTGTGCCGGGCATAACAGCAGAAGGAGGGGGTGGTGAGACTGCAACCAACGTATTTGTCAGAGGGTTGCCCTCAGGTGGGCAATACGTGTTTAACCCGCTTCAATATGACGGTATGCCCTTGATGAGTACTTTTGGACTAAATTCCTCGGCTCATGATGTTTATGCCAGGCCAGATATTGGTTTTAAGGGAGTGGAATTTGTTAGAGGGGGGTCGGCTATATTGTACGGTGCCGGTTCTGTTGCCGGAATTATAAATTATACTAGTAAAACTGGAGATACCGATGCTGGTAATATAGTAAACTTGGAAGTGGCCGATCAAGGAAGGCTAAAGACCGATTTTTATAGCGGTGGCCAATTGGGAGGTGAAGATTCCAATACCTTCTATGCTTTTACCGGATTTGTTCGTCACGATAGGGGTCCTATCGATACAGGACTACCCACGAAAGGGGTGCAGTTTAGAGGGAATATTAAGAAGAAATTTGAGAAAGGATCTTTTACCTTGCACGGACAGTTCATCAACGATAAGGCGCAATTTTACCTTCCATTGCCCCTGTCTGGGGGAAGTAGGGAGCGAATAGATGGCAATGATGGAAAACCAGTTGAACAATTGTTACCCGGAGATTTGGCCAATACTTCTTTTAATACTCCTGGGGGTACTTATAATAGTCCCATAGCCGATGGAGTGTCTACGACAGGTGGATATGTCATGGCCGATCTAAATTATAGGTTTACCGATGATCTAAGGTTTAAGTCTAAAGTTAGGTATGCCAATTACAAACATAATTTTGCTTTGTACGTAGCAGGAAACGGTGATAATGGTAATCCCATTACATTGGACAATTACGTAGAGAGTATAGCTCCTGGGAATCAAGGGTATGTTGCCCGTTACCAAAGTGGAAACCCTAATGAGCAGATTAATGGGGCTGACCTCGTGATTGATAACTTACATGTAGATCGTCTCCGCCCAATGACAGATTATTCCGGTGAGGCCTCTTTAACAAAAACAATCAATACGGATAATGGTGGAAGTCATAATATTACATTAGGATCTTTTGTAGCTAGAACAGAGGCCGAAGATGTAAATTATCAGTATAGGGTGTTGACCGAATTTAATAACGATCCCCGATTGGTGAATTTGAGCTATACGGATGCAGGTGGCAACAACGTAGTGTATTCAACAGGGGGGCTATACAATAGGATAGGGCAGACCGCCAATAATTTCCTGTCACAGAATAGGTTGGCCTTTTACCTAACGGACGAAATGATCTTTGATAGATGGCGTTTTGATGTTGGTTTCCGATGGGAACACACCGAAGGTGAGAACAATAGGGGCGGTATTACTTCCGGGACAGTTTATGACAATCCGGAATTGACCGCAGAATTGAGCAATGTGCAGACCGCCGATGGTAGTTTTTTGCGCTCAACGGTAAGTGCCTCCGGATGGGCGGTATCGTTGGCCGGACTTTATGAGCTTACGGATGCCACTAATTTATATGCCAATTTTTCCAAGGGGTATTTCTTTCCCCAAATACGGGGTTTTGCGCCAGTTGCCGGTATTTCTGAAAATGTGTACGATCCAGAAAATATTATCCAGTTCGAGGCAGGGGCCAAATTTGGCACCTCTAAATTTTCTGGTTCTGTTGCTGGGTATTATGTAGCCTTAAAAGATAGGATAAAAATACTTCAAGCTATTGTTGGGGGACAATTGATAGATCAGACCCGTTCCGAACAGGATACTAGGACTGTAGGTATAGAGGCTACAGCAGATTATAGGCTTGTAGATAACCTTAGTTTAAGGGGAACGGCTACCTATCAGGCCCATGAAATCACCAAGAATATAGATTTCGATTTGGTAAACGGTACTTCTGCAGAAGCCAATGTAGGTAATGAATTGGCCAGACAGCCAAACTTTTTGGGTTCCTTGGGGCTGTATTTTGATAACAGTGAATTCGATGCCAATTTTGGCGTTAATTATACAGGGAAGAAATTTACCGATGATACCAATAATATAGAACTGGATGCTATTACTATAGCCCGTTTAGGAGCTGGCTATACTTTTGGGGACCTGGAAAACAACCAGTCGGTTCGTTTAGGATTTTCGGTATTCAACCTGTTCGACAGCAGCGGTATCACCGAGGGTAACCCTAGAGCGGGAGTTGCGGGCCAGAGCGAATCTGAATTTTTTGTAGGTCGTCCAATTTTGCCAAGAAGGTTTTTTGTTACGGCAACATTTAATTTCTAAAACAAATTCAACTTAGTTAAATCTATTTAATTAAAATTCAAAGGCACATTGGTGGTCGACAATTCTGTCAGTGTGTCTTTACAATGTCTATTTTATGAGCGAAAATTTAATCAACAGGGCCATTGATATTTTGGATGCCAATTTTCAAGATGGTGGTTTTACCATTCCAAGTAAGGGCCTATATCCTTTTCAGTGGAAATGGGATTCTGGCTTCATTGCCATTGGCTTTGCACACTACGATATTATAAAAGCAAAAACGGAGATAAAAACATTGTTGGAAGCCCAATGGGACAACGGGTTTATTCCTCACATTGTTTTTCATACCGAAGATGACTCTTATTTTCCAGGAGCCGATTTTCATAGGTCCGATCTGCACTCAAAATCATCCAAGAAGTACAGGTCTACTGGAATGACACAACCACCGGTAACAGGATTTGTGTTGCAAGAAATGTACCGTACTGCAGAGAATAAGGAAGATATGCTTCATTTTATCAAGGAACATATAGATAAGGTGTACCAAAACCATATTTATTTCTATGAAAATCGGGACCCACATAATGAAGGTCTTGTGTACATCTATCATAATTGGGAATCCGGGACGGACAATTCCCCTGTATGGGATGATATCTGGAAAACCATGAGCCCACCAGAATATACTTTTGAACGAAAGGATACCACCCATGTAGATGCCTCTCAAAGACCATCCAAAAGGGAATATGATCATTATTTGCACATTATTGAGATTGCAAAGGAACATCATTATGACGATGCAAAAATTGCTGAACTATCTCCATTTTTGGTACAAGATCCACTGTTTAACGCTATTCTTATAAAGTCCAATGAGGCTTTATTAGGTCTCTATGAGTTAATTGGTGGTCATGAAACAGAAAAAGAGCAATTACAACGATGGCAGGAGAAAAGTATCAGTGGGGTTAACAGTAAATTGTTCGATGGGGAATTAGGGGCCTATGTTCATTATGACCTAAGGAACAATATTCCAATTCGCCACCTCTCCTCGTCTTCCTTTTCCCCACTTTTTGCGGGTATTCCAAATCAGGAAAGAGCAAAGGTGGTAGTGCAGACCATGTTGGATAGGTTTGGGGGGGACGATAAATACCTCTGTGCTTCCTTTGATCCCACCAATGAAAGGTTCAATCCCAGAAAATATTGGAGGGGCCCTGTTTGGATCAATATGAATTGGCTGCTTTATTATGGACTCAAAAGGTATGGTTTTATGGAGACCGCACAACGTATAAAAGACGATTCCATCGAATTAATTGAACGTGATGGCTTTTATGAATATTTCGATTGTCGCAAGGATACGGGTGAAGAAAACAGAAAAGGCTATGGAGGTGGTAATTTCTCCTGGAGTGCTGCTCTCTTGATAGACCTGCTGAAGAATTAAAAGTTAAGGCCTAAAATGGATTGGAAAATAAAGGAGTAAAAAACAGAAAGTGATTATTGCGTCTATGACCTTTTAATGGCTGCTAGTATAGAATTACATCAACTATTGGAGAACTATTTTATATGGTAGGTATAGTCAGTAATTATGCAAAAACGGGGTGTTTAGTACTGCTCCGTTAATTAAAAAGTCTCTATAGGGCGGGACGATGTGATTTTAGATAAAGATTCCCCCTCACGTTCAACCGCCCTGGAGACCATAATAAGAATGTCACTTGTGAAAATATGCATTATATTAAAAATAATAGTTTAATGGTAAGGCCGTATAAGATTGATTCTTGTATAAGTGTTATCACTAAATAACTGGAATTGGGAACTACCATCCAATCTTAAAAGTGGTTTAAGCGTATGAATTATCTAGATTATATTGTTATCGTGGTTTACCTGGTCGGTTTTTTGGGACTGGGGTTTATTTTTAAGGAAAACAACACTTCCGGAGACTATTTCCTGGGAGGAAGAAAGACTTCTTGGTTGCCTCTGAGCTTGTCTGCAATGGCTACACAACTTTCTGCCATAAGTTTTGTGTCGGCACCAGCTTTCGTTGGCTTAAAACAGGGTGGAGGGATGCAATGGCTGACCTATGAGTTTGGAGTGCCTTTGGCAATGGCTTTTTTATTAATAGCACTGTTGCCCACACTCTACAAATCTGGTATTGTTAGTGTGTATGAATATTTGGAAAAGCGTTTTGACGCCTCATCAAGACTTTTGATCAGTTTTGTTTTTCAGATAAGCAGGTCTGTGGCAACAGGAGTTATGGTATATACCATGGCCTTGATACTGCAGGCCACCATTCAATTGGACTTTTGGATCTCAATATTGATTATTGGTGTTATTACTATGATCTATTCTTTTCAAGGAGGGATGAAGGCTGTAATCTGGGGCGATGTAATTCAAATGAGTATTCTTTTTCTAGGGATAATTATTTGTTTGTTTTACGGTTTCAGTGAATTGGGAGGGGTGGATAATTTCTTGACCCATGTGGATAAGGACCGTATTACAGCAATCGACTTTGGTAAATGGGGTTTTAACAATGCAGATGGTAATGACGAATTTGGATTTTGGCCCATGGTAATAGGTGGATTTTTTCTTTACGCTTCCTACTATGGTACCGATCAGACTCAATCACAGCGGTTATTATCCTCCAGCAGTATGCCCAATTTAAAAAAATTGATGATGGCCAATGGTTTACTTCGATTTCCATTTACGTTAACCTATTGTATTATGGGGCTTGTGTTGGGTACCTTATTGATTCAGGATGTTGGTTTTCAGGAGCAGATGGAAAGCGTTTACCAAGCTAATATTTCTTCATTGGAAGGGAAGAAGGCAGATTTGATGGTACCAGTCTTTATTATTAAGTATTTGCCCAACGGTGTTATTGGTATTTTAATAGTAGCTATTATGTCCGCTGCCATGTCTACCTTAAGTTCAACGGTCAATTCCCTATCTGCTGTTACCATGGAAGATTTTGTAAAGCGTTTTAAAACAGATCTTCCTGATAAAAAATATGTAACACTTTCAAGGTTGTTATCCATTTTTTGGGGGCTTGTATGTTTGTTCTTTGCTTTTTTTGCAGGGAATATAGAAGGGACGGTAATCGAAGTAATAAATAAAATTAGTTCGGTCTTTTATGGTCCAATATTAGCGGCATTTATTTTAGCCATACTAACAAAGAGGGTGCATGCTCTTGGAGCGAATATCGGAATCGTGGCAGGAGTATTGTTCAATATTTACCTCTGGTTGAATGTTCCGGAGATATTTTGGTTTTGGTGGAACGCATTGGGCTGTCTTGTTACCATATTGATAGCCTTTACCACAAGTTATACCATTAAAAGAAAAGTCAATCAAGGTTTGGAAGTGGTCTATTATGCAGGTAAAAAAGAAGTGGCTATCTTGGTAGGGTATTTTGTGGCAATTGTTCTTTTTAGCGTGTATTTGCCAAATTTTTTAAATTAAACCTTTATCCATGAAATTTGTAATAGCGCCCGATAAATTTAAGGGGTCTCTCAGCGGCTTTGAATTTTGCGAAGCCGTGGAAGAAGGGCTCCGTATGGTCTCCAAAGATGTTGAAATTGTTAAGAAGCCTCTTGCCGATGGGGGGGATGGTACCATAGATGTTGTAAAACATTACATAAACGGGGAAAAGGTTTTCTTTGAGGTCAATGATCCCTTCTTCCGTAAGGTTATGGCATCCTATTTATATGCTCCAAAAAATAAAATAGCCTATATAGAAATGGCGGAGGCGTCGGGACTTAAGCTACTGAAGGAAGCCGAAAGGAATTGCATGGAGACTTCCACCTTTGGTACAGGGGAACTTATAGCTGACGCTATTGGTAGGGGAGCAGAGGAAATTATATTGGGTATAGGCGGTAGTGCAACCAATGATGGGGGCATGGGTATGGCGAAGGCATTGGGCTATAGATTTTTGGATGACAACGGGGAAGAATTGAAACCTATTGGGAAAAACCTCTCTGCGGTAAAACATATTGATGCCACCAAGGCGAACGCTAAGTTATCTACTGTTACTTTCAAGGTAGCCTGTGATGTAACCAATCCCTTCTATGGTCCACAAGGTGCAGCAAAAATATATGCGGAACAAAAAGGGGCTTCTCAAGAAGAAATAGATAAACTTGATAAAGGACTCATGAACTTCGCCCAGCTAATTCTCCATAAATATGGGATAGACTTACAGTCAACCCCTGGTTCCGGTGCCGCAGGAGGAATTGGGGGCGGGGCCATTGCTTTCTTGGATGCCGAACTAACTTCTGGTATAAATTTAATTATGGAATTGGCCAATTTTGATGAGGCCATAAAAGGAGCCAATTGGATTATAACAGGGGAAGGGCAACTGGACGAACAAACACTATCGGGCAAAACTATGGATGGGGTCATTTCCGCAGCCCAAAAGTACACTATTCCCGTAGCGGCATTCTGTGGGTCTGTGAACCTCTCTGTGCAACTTCAAAAGGAATTTGGACTTGCTTATGTAATCTCTATATTAAGGGGTGTTTCCAACCTACAGCAGGCTATGGATAGTAGCTATGACAATCTGGTGAACGCCAGTTATAATTTTGGGAATATCTTGAGTAAATAGAAAGATCACCCCAAGATTTATAATCGTTTTGGGGCCAGGAAGTTTCATAGGTTTTTATTGGGGAGGGGATCAACCTGTCTGTCTCCAAAAGGGCATGGTCCTAAAAAATAATGTCCCACCCTTGCTTTATTTTGATTTTAACCCATATGGCGTGGTATTGTTTGGTGAAATGGAAAACACAAAGCCCTAACAGGGAACATATCGTCTTAGCCTTATCTGTGTTTCGGTTGAATAAATAATATTAATTTAGCCCCAAATAGATGGTACGCTATGAAAAAGGAAAAGGCCGATTTGAAATCAACTTACAATGTTCCCAATTTGGAAAGGGGCCTATTGATTATAGAGCTGCTGGCGACAAAAAGTAAGGGGTTGACCTTGGCCGAAATAACGGAAACTCTTTCTATTACAAAGTCCAGTGCATTTCGTATTGTAAGTACCCTTTTGTTCCGTAATTATCTGCAAAAAAATGAAACTACAAAGAAAATAACCCTGTCCCGTAAAATGCTGACTTTGGGGATCAGCGCCATGACCGAACAAAGTTTGGTAGAGATTTCTATAGATGTCATGAGGGCCCTAAGGGACGAGCTGAAGGAATCTGTTATGTTGGGCGTGCTTTTGGGGTCTAAGGGTACCATTCTGGAGCAAGTTCCTTCTTCCCACCCTGTGAAACTGTTTGTGGAACCCGGTACGCAATTCAGCCTGCACAGTTCCGTTGGGGGCAAAAGCATTATGGCATTTCTTTCAGAGAAGGAAGTTGATGATATTTTGAAAGGCAAAACCTTGACTAAATTTACGGAAAATACCATTGTTTCAAGAGATGAATTTAAGTCCGTGCTCAATAAAGTTAGGCAACAAGGCTTTGCTGTAGATAATAGTGAGGATATAGAAGGTATTAATTGTGTAGGCGCCCCAGTATTTAATGAATATGGCTATCCCGTGGCTGCACTTTGGATAACGGCCCCATACGGGAGACTGCCAGTAAAGGAGTTTGAAAATAAAGGAAAAGTGGTGGTTAAATATGCCAAGGAGATTTCGGCCAAACTGGGCTATTTAACCCAGTAGAACAGTTTCCTTTTCAAGATAAGACGTTGCAATTATATTTTCTTCTTTATAGAGTTCGGTCAGCATAAGATTCAAAGGCGGTTTAATAGACTAGTGGACACATAACTTTTTAGTTTGGGGCAGTAAAATTCCAACACCTTTTACCTCCTCTTCAATACTATTTACTTATAGGTGTTGGGTACATGAGCGGTTTTGTGTTTTATCCTCTATTACCTTTTTCCATATTTTAATGCCTGCATTGCTGACTATTTCAATTTATGAATGTTATCAGAAATTTTAGCAACTTCATTGATATGTTGTTTTTTTAGTTACATTTGTTTCAAATAAAAAACTAGTTTCATATTTGAAACAATTAAAGGATAAAGTACGATGGCTAATTGTAGTTTAACGTGTAGCTAGGTTCTAGGTAAACTGTTCTGTATGGAATACACTCCGTCTGCCTTTTTTTGTTATACAACTGGGTAAGAAGTAGGCTGGTTTTAAGGTTAAAAGGAAAGGGTTCTTAGTCCAGTTTGATTTTTGCAATATTTTAAATTATGCATGATATATGGTCTGTATTTTTTTAAATAAGCAATACGGTATTTAAAAATTTAATTCACCAAAAGAGCAATAATTGTAATGAGAAAACTTACATATGTCTTCATTTTAGTAGTAAGCGTATTGGTATTGGCCTGCAATAATCAGAACCGTACGTCCTTAAGTAAAAGTGACATGGACAATAGGGAATCTAAAGTAGGGGTCAGTGATGCCCAATTGGAAAAGCTGGGGATCACAGACCCTAATCATTTAAGTGCAGCATCAAAAAGGGCCTTACAGTGGCCTACTGATTTGGGTAATGATTGGTTTATAGAATTTGGGCCCTTACAGCCCTTAAAAGGGGATCTTGCTTATGAGGAGGGTGTAGTGCGGCGCGACCCCAGTGCCATGATCAGGGAAAATGGGAAGTATTATGTATGGTATAGTAAGAGTACCGGACCTACCCAAGGTTTTGGTGGGGATATTGAAAACGATAAGGTGTTTCCTTGGGACCGTTGCGATATTTGGTATGCTACCTCCGAGGATGGCTGGACATGGAAAGAGGAAGGCTTGGCCGTGCCCAGAGGGGAAAAAGGGGAGTATGACGATCGTTCCGTTTTTACCGTGGAGGTGATGAAGCATGAAGGGATGTATTATTTGTGCTATCAAACAGTAAAGTCGCCCTATAACGTACGTGTTAAGAATCAAATAGGACTGGCTTGGTCCAACTCTCCCAACGGTCCTTGGACCAAGAGCAAGGAGCCAATTTTGAGTCCTGCCGATAACGGTGTCTGGAAAGGGGAGGAGCAGAACCGTTTCCTAGTAGAGAAGAAAGGTGATTTTGACAGTCATAAAGTCCATGATCCCTGTATACTTCCTTATAATGGAAAATTCTATCTGTATTACAAAGGAGAGCAGATGGGCGAGGAGATTACCTTTGGAGGGCGTCAAATTAGACATGGGGTCGCCATTGCGGACAACCCCAAAGGGCCTTATGTAAAATCGCCATATAACCCTATAAGTAATAGTGGGCATGAAATATGCGTATGGCCGTACAACGGTGGTATTGCTTCTTTGATCACTACAGACGGACCGGAGAAAAATACCATCCAATGGGCGGCAGACGGTATTAATTTTGAAATTATGTCGGTCATTCCCGGAGTAAGGGCCCATGCCATAGGACTTAATAGGGATGCCGATACCGAAAAGGAACCTACAGAAATCCTAAGATGGGGACTTTCCCATATCTATAACAACGGAGATTATCAGAGTATTATGCGCTTCTCTTCCAGAAGAAAAACAACGCATACGGCAAAAGGGGAATCAAAATAAAAAAGAAATCAAAAAAAACTAAGGCAACAGTATAGCAAGAAAATAAGACTTTATGCTGTGGTTGCAAAAAAATAGTGCAGCCGGCAGCGAAGTGGCAGTGTATTAAAATAGACTATTTAGGCATCTTTAGCACACCCATTGCTCATTTTCAGGGGATAAAGGGCAAAGGGGACAAAATCCCCCAAATAATTGGTCTTGGGATGTATGGTACTATGGACAGTGTTGGTAAGGGGTTGCTGATCAACGTTTTTTAAACCAAAAATTTTATTGCGGACAATGAATCCTATAGCAGTTTTATCCCTATATTCAATACCTAAACCAAAAACCACCAATCTGTTTTATGAAACTTAAGAGATCCTTCCTTATTTTAACTACAGTTCTAATTTTCTTATTCCAAAATATAGCTATCGGACAAAAAGTTTCCGGAGAGCTAAAAAAATGGCACAAGCTAAGTCTTCAATTTGAAGGGCCCAATACCTCCGAAGGGGCAGCGTACAACCCTTTTCTGAATTATCGTTTAAATGTAGTGTTTAAGCATACTAGTACTGGGAAAACATACCTTATTCCCGGGTATTATGCTTCTGATGGCAATGCAGGGAACAGCGGGGCTACGGCAGGGAATATTTGGAAAGTACATTTTGCCCCTGATGAAATTGGGGAATGGACCTATGAGGTGGACTTTAAGAAAGGGAAATGGGCGGCCGTAAGAAATTCTACCAAATTGCACAGTGCAGAATATATGGACGGAGCAAGGGGTACCATTAGAATAGCCGAGTCCGATAAGAGCGGTCGCGATTTTAGGGGAAAGGGCCGATTGCAATATGTAGGTGAGCGCTATCTTAAATTTGCCGGAACGGGGGAATACTTTCTAAAATGTGGTTCCGATGCCCCGGAAAACCTATTGGCCTATGATCAGTTTGATGGAACCTTCCACAACGACGGGCATAAGGATGATTTGGTAAAAACATGGGAGGCCCATCGGCAAGATTGGAAAGAAGGCGACCCTAGCTGGAAAGGAGGAAAGGGCAAGGAGTTGGTAGGAGCCATCAACTACTTGGCGTCAAAGGGCATGAATGCATTTTCCTTTCTTACCATGAACATTGCAGGCGATGATCAGAACGTATTCCCCTATGTAGATTATGATACCTATGATCGCTTTGATACCTCAAAATTGGATCAGTGGGAAATCCTTTTTGAACATGCCGATAAATTGGGGATGTTCCTGCATTTTAAAACTTTGGAACACGAAAATCAAGGCTTGTTGGACAATGGTGGTACCGGTTTATATACCAAGCTCTACTATAGGGAGCTTATTGCACGTTTTGGCCATCACCTTGCACTTAACTGGAATCTGGCCGAGGAAACGGGTGATTGGACCGCAACGCCACCTACTTTTCCCCTTGATTTGGAGGAACGTATACGTCTCGCCGAATATGTAAGTTCTGTTGATGCGTATAAACATCACATCGTAATACATAATGGAGAATGGTTTGATGGGCTGTACGGTCCCGATTCCAAATTTACCGGAGCTTCCTTGCAAACGAACAAGGCCGATTTTAGCAATGTTCATAAATCGGTCCTTAGAATTTTACATGCTTCCAAGGAAGCAGGAAAAGTTTGGGCGGTGGCCTGTGATGAACCGGGAGATGCCCAGCATTCCCTCATTACGGATGAGGAGGATCCAGAACACAATGATGCAAGAAAAAATGGTCTATGGGGAGCCATGATGGCCGGGGCCTGGGGAACGGAGTGGTATTTTGGATATAAACACCCTCATTCAGATCTCAGTTGTCAGGACTTTCGTTCCCGAGACCTTTTTTGGGACCAAGGTCGTTTTTGTTTGGAATTCTTTATAAACAATAAGATTCCGGTTTGGGAAATGCAATCCAACGATTCCCTTATTTCCTCTGAGGGCGACTATGTACTGGCTAATTCAGGAAATACCTATGTAGTATATCTTAAAAATGGAGGGGAATCCACTTTGGACTTGGGCCAGAACGGGGTGACCTATGAGCTTAAATGGTATAACCCTAGAAAAGGAGGAAAGCTGAAACAGACCAAGATAAAGACTATCTCAGGGAATGGGAAACAATCCTTGGGGCTGCCACCAAAAGAAAAAAGCCAAGACTGGGTGGCGCTTTTGACGAAGAAGATCTAGGGTGAGCGCTGAATTTTAAGCACTTGGGTGTTTAGTTGATAGTAATATAAATTACTGCAAAACCAGTTGTTAGATAAGATTTTTTTACTTGGGGCGGCAATTAATTCACTACGTTTGGTGAGTCCCCATCTAACATTTCGATAGTGGAAAAGCTTGTCAAACACTCCGCTTAGATTTTGACTGGCAAAGGCTAAATATCTGTGGTTTATCCCTGCAATCTAAGTGCAAGGTATTGATACAACTTTTATCTTTAGCCTAAGCTGCCATAATATTTGGTACCATGAAAAATGCAAAACCTAAAATGAGCAGGATGGAAAGACTAAAACTCCAAGCGTTCAAAAACCACTTGGAGAAAAAGAACAATAGCGTAGAATTAAATTCAGTACCACCCACAGGGATGGCACCAAAGCCTTAGAGAAGTTATTTTTTGTTGTTACCTTAGGTAGTATAGAAATAATTAGACCGTAAAAGTGGGAAGACGATTACTGAAATATAAAGTCCACTTAGAGTTTTTTTTGTTTAATAAGTTCTCAAGTGTATCTCTATGTTTTAGCCTAACCAAATATCATTTTTTCAATCGCATTTCCAAATAGGGATTGGTAAATCCCAATTTTTCATAAAGTTGCCTCGCCGGATTCCCAGCTTCTACATGTAAGGAAATATCCCCTGAGGCATAATCAATTACTTTTTGCGTCAGTTTTTTACCCAGTCCTTGACCTCTGTAGTCTTTGTGCGTGGCTAAGTATACCAGTATATTTTCAGGGATATAGCCTTGCATACCTGTTTTATTGACAACGGTAGCCCCAATGATTTTTTTATTTTCTGTGATTAACATAGTAAAGCCTCCAAATGAAATAAAGTCTTTGACGGAATATTCAATTGCTTTCTCAATATCCTTCTTAGGGTCTCCATACTCCTCGAGGTGGGTATGGAGGAAATCTACAATCTCTTTTTTTTCGGTATCCAATGGTTTGTTATGGGGGTCGAATATTTTTATATTCATTATAAATTAATTATTCTGTTATTGATTTAAAGATGGATGGGGACCCATCCAGTACCATAGTCTTTTCGCATGAAACACTTAGAATACTAGACCACCAAACTAAGCCTCTTAAGGGTTTTATGCAATTGTATACGAGGCTACATTTACCTCACTTCATTCAATGAATCATAACTGAAGCTGTTCATAGTGGAAAAGTAGGCATATTATGCTGCATTTTTGTTTTGCCTCTTATGCTCATATAAATTTGGCTCAGCGCTGAAAACAAAAAAGCCCCGATCTAAGGATCAGGGCTCTTCCACTCATTTGTACTCGAGGCGGGAATTACCTCACTTCGTTCGGTGTGTCCCATTCGAAAATTTTGATAAGAAAAGACCAGTCCTTATAGGACTACAATTTTTGTTCCTTGCATTTTTACTCATATAATTTTGGCAAAAATTAAGGCACAAAAAAACCAAAGCTTTCACTTTGGTCTTTCTTCATTTGTACTCGAGGCGGGACTTGAACCCGCACGGCCATAATGGCCATTGGATTTTAAGTCCAACGTGTCTACCAATTCCACCACTCGAGCCTAGCTGCTCAAGGCAGTAGACATGTTACCATGGAGCGAAAAACGGGATTCGAACCCGCGACCTCCACCTTGGCAAGGTGGCGCTCTACCAACTGAGCTATTTTCGCATTATTTGTAATGAACATAACATCCTTTTCAGATGCGGGAGCAAATTTAATATAATTCTATAAAAAGCAAAGAACTTTTTTCTAAAAAGAATTAAAATAATTCTAATGTGCGCAAAGTGAATAATTTAGGGGACGCCTTTTATGATTCATTTGATATGGTGACTGCCCTAGGCATTTTTCTTTTTTGAGAGCAATCGCTTTATTTCATTCAGTTTCATTAATGCCTCTACTGGGGTTAAGGTGTTGATATCCAAATGGATAATTTCTTCCTTTATCTGTTCCAATAGTGGGTCGTCCAAATTAAAAAAGCTGAGTTGCATTTCGTTTTGTACCAATTGCAATTTATCGGACAACTCTTCGCTAGAATGCGATTTTTCCAGTTTCTTAAGGATTTTGTTCGCCTTGAGTATTACCTGTTGTGGCATGCCGGCCATTTTGGCTACATGTATACCAAAACTGTGCTCACTGCCCCCAGGGGTCAATTTTCGCAAAAAGAGCACATTGTCCTTAAGCTCCCTGACCGATACATTAAAGTTTTTAATACGCTCAAAAGTGCTGGTCATCTCATTTAGTTCATGATAATGCGTAGCAAACAGCGTCTTGGCCTTGGCAGGGTGCTCATGCAGGTATTCTGATATGGCCCAGGCAATGGATATGCCGTCATAGGTGCTGGTACCTCGACCAATTTCATCCAACAACACCAAACTCCTGTCTGAAAGGTTATTGAGGATAGAGGCCGTTTCATTCATCTCCACCATAAAGGTAGATTCGCCCATGGAAATATTGTCACTGGCACCTACACGTGTGAAAATTTTGTCTACATAACCAATTTTGGCCGAACTGGCCGGTACAAAACTGCCCATTTGGGCCAGTAGTACAATCAAGGCTGTTTGTCTTAATATGGCCGATTTACCACTCATGTTGGGTCCGGTGATCATAATGATCTGTTGCTCGTCCCTGTTTAGGGTAACGTCATTTGCTATATAGGCCTCGCCCAATGGCAATTGTTTTTCTATTACGGGATGCCTGCCCCCTATAATTGAAATTTCAGTGGAATCGTCCAACTCTGGGGAAGTATAATTGTTGTCCTCAGCCAGTTGGGTAAAGCCACAAAGGCAGTCTAGTTGGGCTATTTGATTGGCATTGTTTTGGACAGGGGCTATGTACTCCTGCATCCATACCACTAGTTGGGAGAAGAGCTGCTGCTCCAAGATTAGAATGCGCTCCTCGGCACCCAATATTTTGGATTCGTACTCCTTAAGCTCTTCGGTGATATAGCGCTCTGCATTCACCAAAGTCTGCTTTCGTATCCATTCTTCCGGAACCTTGTCCCTATGGGTGTTCCTAACCTCTATATAATAGCCAAATACGTTGTTGGAAGCAATCTTTAGGGAGCTGATACCTGTACGTTGCATCTCACGCTCCAGCATTTTGTCCAAATAATCCTTGCCCGAAAAGGCAAGTTTGCGTAGTTCGTCCAGTTCCTCAGAATAACCATCAGCAATTGTTTTGCCCTTTAGAATGTTTACAGGGGCCTCTTCGCAGAGCATCTCCTTGATCTTGGTACGGAGCATGTCGCAGGTATGCAATTGATCGCCGAGAAGGTTAAGGGCTTCATTCTTGCTTTTTATGGTAATTTGTTTAATGGGAACGATGGCCTCTAGGGAATTTTTGAGCTGCACTACCTCTTTGGGATTGATCTTTCCAGTGGCTACCTTGGAGATCAATCGCTCCAGATCACCCATCATTTTTATATTGTGCTGTAATTTTTGCAGTACCTGTTTATTCTGGGATAAATGGGAAATGACCTGATGCCTTCTTTTTATCTTTTCTACGTTTTTTAAAGGAAGGGCCAGCCACCTTTTTAGCATCCTCCCACCCATAGGTGAAATGGTCTTGTCTATTACATCCAATAGCGTAACAGCATTCTGATTGGTGCTGTGGTACAGTTCCAGGTTTCTTATGGTAAACCTGTCCATCCAGATGTATTCTTCCTCGGCTATGCGTTGTAACGTATTAATGTGCTGTAATTGCCGGTGTTGGGTATCCGAAAGGTAATGCAATACCACCCCTGAGGCTACAATTCCGTAGCTTAAATGGTCTACCCCAAACCCTTTAAGGCTTTTGGTCTTAAAATGGCCGGTAAGCGTCTCTAGGGCATAGTCATCCTGAAAAATCCAATCTTCGGTAAAAAAAGTGTGGTAATTTTGGCCAAAAACCCTTAAAAACTCCTTTTTTTGGGTTTTGGATACCAATACCTCGTTGGGGGAGAAATTTTGGAGCAATTTATCTATCTGTTCCTCGTTGCCTTCTGAAGTAAGGAATTCCCCGGTTGAGATATCAACAAAGGAGATGCCCAGTCTTTTACGTCCAAAATGGACGGCACATAAAAAATTGTTGGTCTTGGCAGATAAAATATCGTCATTCATGGCAACCCCAGGGGTTACCAATTCTGTAACGCCACGCTTTACTATGGTTTTGGTAAGTTTGGGGTCCTCTAGCTGATCGCAGATGGCGACCCGTTGCCCGGCTTTTACCAACTTTGGCAAATAGGTGTTTAAGGAATGGTGCGGAAAACCTGCCAATTCCGTACGGTCGCCCCCATTGTTACGATGGGTAAGTATAATACCCAAGATCTTGGAGGTCTTAACGGCATCTTCCCCGAAGGTTTCATAAAAATCCCCAACACGGAACAATAACAAGGCATCAGGATATTTCACCTTAATGGTATTGTACTGTTTCATTAAAGGGGTTACCTTTTTTGTTTTTCCTTTGTCAGCCAAAAGCGATTATATTAACTTATTTTTGCAATCCTTTGTAAAACAACGAAAGTAAGGTTTATCTACTGGAAAGTACAGTATTGTTGATATTTTGGGGATAACTTTATATGTCTCTCGCCTTATTTTGAAGGGCTTTGTAACTGTTGTGGAAATAAAAATTAATTGGTATCAAATGCGTAAATTAGAGAATAGTGAATTGGGACGTCTCAATGTGGAAGAGTTTAAGCAGGTAGAGAAAACGCCTATTTGTATTGTGTTGGACAATGTACGGAGTCTAAACAATATAGGGTCTGTGTTTAGAACGGCAGATGCCTTTTTAATAAAGCGCATTTATTTGTGTGGTATAACAGCGACACCTCCCCATAAAGATATTCATAAGACGGCTTTGGGCGCAACAGAGAGTGTGGAATGGGAGTATAGGGAGGATACGGTACAATTGCTAAAAGAATTAAAAGAATCGGGATATATCGCCCTGTCCGTTGAACAGGCCGAAAATGCCCATATGTTAAACGATTTTCGGGTAGAATCAAACGCAAAATACGCTCTGGTCTTTGGCAATGAGGTAAAAGGAGTTTCACAGAACGTAGTGTCTATGAGTGATGGGGTTTTGGAAATTCCCCAATACGGTACTAAACACTCCCTGAATATTTCGGTAAGCGTTGGGGTGGTGGTCTGGGATCTATGGGCCAAAATGCAATCCTAAATTGCGGATAGAGTACTTCAACGAATAAACCCAACCGTTGTGGTTGGGTTTGGCAAATATAGTTTGAGTTAGTTAGTTGAAACTATAAAGTCCTTTGTGTGTAATTTCTAATTCTAGATATAACTCAAAAGGACTTTGTTGCATGCGCAAGTAAATAAAATGATTTGTTCTGTGCAAATAAAATGTGAAAATTATCTTAAAATGAAAGCCCAACGGCAAACTCCTGAATCTTGTGCAGTATTACTTCATAATCGTCACTGCTGGCCACAAAATCCAGTTCGCTAATATCTAGAACCAGGTTGTTTTGTTGGGGGAAACTCTTAATGTAATCCAAATACCCCTTATTAATGTTTTCCAGATATTTGGTTTCTATGTTCTGCTCGTAACTTCTTCCTCTTTTCTTTATATTTTGCAGTAAACGCTCTGTATTTTGGTATAGGTAGACATACATCTTTGGTTTTTTTACCTCTTTGTACATAAGGCCAAAAAGCTTTCGATATAATCTAAATTCCTCTTCCTGCAAGGTTACTTTGGCAAATATCAAGGATTTGTTGATATCGTAATCGCTCACCATAAAATTCTTGAAAAGGTCAAATTGTGAGGTGTCGTCCATAAATTGCTGGTATCTATCAGCTAAAAAGGACATTTCCAAAGGAAAGGCATAGCGGTTTTTATCTTCATAAAATTTTGGCAGGAAGGGGTTATCGGCAAAGCGTTCCAAAACCAATTTTGCATTAAAATCCTGCCCTATTTTATGGGCCAAGGTTGTCTTTCCTGCACCTATGTTCCCTTCTATGGCGATATAATGTAATTGGGAAAAGAGTTGTAGTCTTGTAGCGTATAATTTATATTTGGTCCGCGTAATAGCGCTAGTGTCCTTGCATTCTTGTAGTAGATTTCTCGTGTCTTTGTTTAGGATTGGATGATAGAACTGTGGTGCTATGTCTGCCAAGGGCCTTAGAACAAATCTCCGCAATTGTAAATGCGGATGGGGTAGGGTAAGTGAATCGGTATTTAATACTTCCCTATCGTAGTACAATATGTCAATGTCCACTGTACGGGAGGCATAACCTTTTGAAGTGTTGCGTTCCCGGCCCAAAGTTGTTTCCAGTTCCAGCAATTTTTCCAATAGGGCCTCTGGTGAAAGGGATGTTTTTACTGCTATACAGGCATTGTAAAAATCCTCGCCATCAAATCCCCAAGCCGGGGTTTCATAGATATGTGATATCTTCTCCACCCGTCCAATTTTGGATTGTATTAAAAATACAACCTCCTGTAGGTGGTTAAGTTTATCCCCAAGATTACTTCCTAGGGAAAGATATGTGGTTACCGTCTTATTCATAAGAGCGGGCAAAGTAAATAAAAGAAATCAAATACATAAAGGAAAAACTTAAAACACTGGCCAATTAATATTAACTGTAGTTTGGCTTGTAGTAAAGCTTATATGTTAGCCGTTTTGAAGGGGGAATTCTTGTTCTTCCCTATAGTGGCCAGTTAAGGACAGTATATTAATAAATAATTACGAGTTCATGACTTGGACAATCCTTATCTTTGTGAGTTATAAGTAATATGTATTTGGAATGAAATTTTTAAGAAATTTATTGGCGGCAATTATAGGTTGTCTAATTGCCTTTGGGATCATGTTTGTGATGTTTCTCATATTTGCTGCCCTGATCGGAAGTGGTGAGGAGACTGTGGTGGTGAAGGATAATACTGTTTTGGAGCTGCAGTTGCAAACGCCTATCCAAGATTATATGGGAATGGATGATTCCAATCCGTTTGCCGGACTTTTTAATGTAAATCAAGGATTGGACGATATTCTACATGCTATAAGGATTGCTAAGGAGGATGACAGAATAAAAGGGATAAGTCTAAAAAACAATATTCTTATGGCCGGTTTATCCCAAACGCAGGCTATTCGTGAAGCATTGTTGGAATTTGCCGAAAGCGGTAAATTTATTTACGCTTTTGGGGATTATTATACCCAAAAAGATTATTATCTGGCCAGTGTGGCCAATAAGGTATTCCTTAACCCTGTTGGTGCCCTGGATTTTAAGGGGCTTTCTACCGAAGTCCTTTTCTTTAAAGACCTACAGGAGAAGTCGGGAATTAAGATGGAGGTAATACGTCATGGTAAATATAAGAGTGCGGTAGAACCGTTTTTGGCCAATGAAATGAGTGACGCCAACAGGGAGCAGATTAAGGAATTATTGGAGAATTTATGGGGTTCCATGCTCACCGATATTTCTAAAAGCAGGGACATCCCTGTTGATAATTTGAACCAAATAGCCGATACCTTGGGTACTAGAACCAGTAAATACGCAACCTTGTCCGGTTTGGTGGATGAAGCTCTATATTTTGATGAATATGAAGCCTTGATAAAGGAAACCCTTGGGGTAGAACAGGATCAGGAAATAAACTATGTGCCTATTTTAGATTATATAGGGACTTCCAAAAGAAAGAAGGTCTATAGTGGAAGGGATAAGATTGCCGTAATCTATGCTCAGGGGGAGATATGGTACGGTGAAGGCGGCCCCAATATTATTGGTCAGGGAATAATTAATAATGCCCTAAAAAAAGCGAGGGAGGATGAGGAGGTAAAGGCTATTGTGGTCAGGGTAAATTCCCCGGGGGGCAGTGCCTTGACTTCGGATATTATTTGGCGTGAAATAGAAATTACAAAAAAGAGTAAACCAGTGGTGGTTTCCATGGGCGATGTAGCGGCTTCGGGAGGCTATTACATTGCGGCGGGAGCCGATAAGATTTTTGCAGAGCCCACTACCATTACCGGATCTATTGGGGTTTTTGGAACCATTCCCAATATTAGCCAATTGGCGGAGAATATAGGAATCAATGCAGAACAGGTGGGGACCAATAAGAATGCCGTGGAATATTCACTTTTTGAGCCTATGAAGGATAACTTTAGAACTAATGTAAAGGAAGGAATAGAGGAGACCTATCGTATCTTTTTGGAAAGGGTAGCCCAAGGAAGAGGAATAACCATGGTCCAGGCCGACAGCCTTGCCCAAGGTAGGGTATGGAGTGGGGTAGACGCCAAGCGTTTGGGCTTGGTAGATGAGTTGGGTGGCTTGGATGACGCCATTGCTGGGGCAGCTAATTTGGCAGGCTTGGAGAATTACGGACTTAAAAAATTGCCCAAATATAAGTCAGATTTTGAGCAGCTGATGGAAGATCTGGGTGGGGCTAGCGCCAAAAGTAAGCAGGCCATTATTGAGCAGGAGATTGGTTTTGAGGCCTATACAATTTTAAAAGAGATTAAAACCGCTATGGAAAACAAAGGGGTTCAGGCCAGAATGCCCTTTACGCTAAGAATCAAATAAAACTTGGACATAAAAAAAGAGACTGCCCAAAATAGCAGTCTCTTTTTTTATCCAGAACTTAGGATGTTTACTTCACCAAGTTGATCTCTACCCTTCTGTTTTGGGCGCGACCATCTTTATACATATTGGTGGCAATTGGTTTACTTTCCCCGTAGCCAATAGATGTTAACCTTTCGGGGTCTATCCCTTTTTTAATAAGGAAATTCTTTACGGCCAAGGCTCTTTCCTCGGATAGCTTCTGATTTGCAGGAACGCTACCTATACTATCTGTATGTCCTTCTACGGTGAATTTGGCATTGGGATATTCGTTAAGTATGCTAATGATATCTACCAATACATTTGTGGAAGCAGTTTGTATGGTGGACTTTCCAAAATTGAACAAAATGGTTTTGGCGTATTCGTTCAATGTTTTTTGAACCTCTATGGTCACCTCGGGGCAACCGTTGTTGGCAACTGTTCCTACAATTTCTACACATTCATCCTCCTTGTCCAAAACTCCGTCACCATCTGTATCGGGCCAGGGGCAGCCATTGTTTTCTACCGCTCCGGCTTCTTCAGGGCAGTTGTCATCCTTGTCCAGGATACTGTCCTTGTCCGTATCTTCCCAAGGACATCCTTTATTTTCTATAACACCAGCTTCCTCTGGGCAATTGTCGTCCTTGTCCAAAACCTGATCCCCATCGGTATCGGGCCATGGGCAGCCATTGTTTTCGGCAGGACCCACAACATCCGGGCAGGCATCTACCTTGTCCATAACACCATCACCATCCTTGTCTTTGGGCCTGTTCTGGTAAATAGGGATTTTTAATCCGGCATATACATCCGCCCCTTTAGATTCATCACTGGTCAATACCGTAATAATGGATCCTGAACCTATGTATAACGGTCCGGCCCTAAGGCCTGCGCCCCATTGTACACCTATGTTTTCAATGTAGCTAATTGGAGAATAGAAACTAAACCATTTGCTCTCGAACCTTGGGGTAAGAGAAACAATATTGGCTATGCTGTTGGTGTTGGTCTTACTTTTGGAAGTTAGTGAAAGGTCAGTGTTGAGGTTGGCATAAAAATGATTGTTAATATTCCAATCCGCATTAAAATGCAAGGCTGTTGGCAATACCGCCTTGGCCGAGTTGCCAGACCTGATCTGAGTATACAAGTTGTTTAGCTTGTCCTCAAAACCCTCTTCGTTTTCAAAATCGTCCTGGTTTATGGAATTGGTTATGTCATATGCTTCCTCAGAGCCGTTTTTATAGTTAAGACTGCCCAAGTCGGTCAAGGATAGGCCAAACTTAAGTTTATATTTGTTAATGTCCTTTGGGGCATAAGTGTTGCCATCTGCATCGGTTGTGGTATAATCTGCATAATTAGGACGCCACTCGTATACAAAACCTAGATCGGCTCCAAAGCCATCCGCACTTTTTTCAAACTCATAGTTCTCAAAATCATTGGTTATATTGGAGCTGTTACCATAGGATATTTCCCCTGTAGATTCAATACTACCTGTGGTTCCGGAACCATCGGCATCGTAATCTATAGTAATGTTTTTTCCGCTAGAGTAGGCATTGCCATACCCCATAAGGTATTTAAGGGTAAGTCCTCCCTTTATAAAGTGCTGATCTTTGTTCAAAAGAACGGTAGCAAAGGTAATTCCCGTTTCGGCCCAAGCGTGACTACTAAGTTCATAGTCGCCCTCGTTTACATTAAAATCCACATTCTCGTCAAACTCGTCCGATATATTCTCATAGGTTTCCCCATTAATGTCATTGGCATTAAAAAACACCCTTGCCCTTGTAAAAACTGCCAGGGAGCTGCGGGGGCTAACATTGAACATAAAAGACGGACCAAGGATATCGGCGTTTCCATAAGCGTTATTGGAATTCTTGGGCGATTTTAAACCGTCATCGTCAAAACTAAAATCTTCTTCAAAGATATCCTCTAATTTAGCTCCGTAATAGTCGTTGCCAATGATGGCACTGGCCCCAATAAGGTTTATGTCGGTTTTAAATCTGGAATCCGCAATGTTGGCCGGATTGTATAGTAGTCCGTGAACCCCGTTGTAGTTGTCGCTATGGTACCCTATATAGGATTGGGCATTAACGGCGGCGGCCATTAAAATTAGAAATGCTGCTAAAGTAGTTTTCTTCATTTTTAAGTTAAGTTTTCAATTTTGTTGTTATTCAATTCTTGTTCCCTAAATTTGATGCCTTTTAAACGCATGCGTTTAAGAAACGATATAAAAGAGTTTAAAGTATACAATGTTAAAATTTTTAATGAAAAATTAATGTACAAGGTTTTAAAGGAAGAGGATAAAAAGTTGGCGTTTAAAATCTATCTCTATTTGGGCGGACTTTTTATTACCTCCTTGGTGGTGTCCAACCTTATTTTTCAAAAATTTTTCTATTGGAAACCTTTCGGGGATATTGAAGTTTTTGGAGCTCCATTATTCGAAATTTCCGTGGGTATTTTGCCCTACCCTCTTACCTTCCTTATCACAGACCTTATATCGGAGATCTTTGGGAGGAAAAAGGCAAACCAAATTGTAACCGCTGGAATATTTGCTTCATTTTTTTCTATGGGAATAGTATTGTTGGCCAATGAAGTGCCTGCAATACCTACTTCGCCAGTCAATGATGAGGTGTTTAACCATGTTTTTGCGCTTTCGCCCATTGCCGTTTTTGCTTCTATGTTGGCCTATCTTTTTGCCCAGTACGTAGATATTGGGATTTACCATTTTTGGAAAAAACTGACCAATGGGAAACAACTGTGGTTGCGTAATAATTTCTCTACCTTCCTTTCACAGTTTATAGATACGTTTACTGTTGTAGGGCTACTATGTATTTTTCAAATTTTGCCCTGGGAGATGTTCTATGGTTTGGTTATAAGCGGATTTGTCTTTAAAGTGATTGTGGCGTTTTTGGATACCCCCTTGCTCTATTTTTTCGTATATCTTTTTAGAAGGCGATTTAATTTAAAAGTGAATCAGGAAATTGATCTTGTGGCATAATAATACATTTTTTACTGTTCTTTTTCAAGAAGCCAAGCGCTATGCTGAATTTTAAAGTTATTGGGTTAGGCACCAGCTGTTAAGCAATACTTGTCTACTGTGTTAAATATTGTTTAAACTCGGTGTGAATTTTATTTTGGCTAGCCTATTTATCGTAGAATTGCGTCAAGATTTTAATGTATAAGTTCAATAAACATAGCTGGTTTTAAGTATTATTGGGCAAATAGTGGTCACCCCAGAATTATTGACTTGGGGAATGACCAGGGTTAATGGCCAATGATCAAGTGGAATGTATAAAAAAGTTTGGGAGCAAAATACGGATATGTGGTGTCCCTATAAGGTTAATTTGGCCGGTGGGAATTAAAACATTTAAATAATAAGAGATGAAAAAAAGAATTCTAAAGATTTTTGGCGGTGTTTTTTTAGTAATAGTATTGGTATTGATTGCTGCCCCTTTTTTTCTAAAAGGTAAGATATCGGACATTATCAAGAACAAGGTGAATAGTAGTATTAAAGCCGAATTCGATTTTTCCGAGGCCAGTCTTGGCTTTTTCAGCAGTTTTCCAAATGCAACGGTTACCCTGGAGGGGATAAGCTTAATAAACAAGGCCCCCTTTGAAGGGGATACTCTTTTTGCAGCAGATAAGATAGCTCTAAACATGTCTGTAATGGAACTTTTTAAGGATGCTTCCCAACCCATAGCTATTAAAAGTTTGGAGGTAGACAGACCACTTGTAAATATAACTGTGGATAAAGAGGGCAATGCCAATTATGATATTGCTGCGGAAGGGGATAGTGCTACTTCGGAAAACACCGATACAGCCTCTTCACAAGGGGAGTTTACCCTTTCTATGGAATCCTATGGTATAGTTGATGGAAGTGTTGTTTATGACGACCTTTCAACTGGTATGTCTTTCACTCTTGCCGAAATGAACCACATGGGAAAAGGTGACCTGTCCTTGGAAAACTCTGAATTGGATACTGAGACTTCTGCTTTGGTATCCTTTGTAATGGACAGTACGGATTATCTGAAAAGGAACCCGGTGAAATTGAAGGCCCTTATAGGGGTGGACCTAAAGGAAAATAAATATTCTTTTTTAAAGAACGAGGCCATGGTAAACCAACTGGCGTTGGTTTTTGATGGGTTTGTAAAAATAAATGAGGATAATCAAGAGGTAAACATTAGCTTTAAGACGCCTTCATCCGACTTCAAGAATTTCTTGGCGGTAATCCCGGAAACCTATTCCAAAAATATAGAGCAGGTAAGTACAACGGGTAATTTCACCGTTTCAGGGGAGTTTTCCGGTATTGTGGATGATACCCATATTCCTAAATTTAAAATAGATATCAATTCCGATAATGCTTCTTTTAAATACCCAGACCTGCCAAAGTCGGTTAGAAACGTATTTATAGATACTGAAATCTCCAATAATACGGGTATTACGGAGGATACTTATGTAGATATTCGTAAGCTGTCTTTTATGATAGAGGAGGACAAGTTTAATATGGTTGCAAAAATAACCGAGCTCCTAGGCAATACCAAGGTCGTGGCCGAAGTGGATGGACAGATGAACCTAGCCAATATCTCCCAGGCCTATCCAGTGCCTGCCGATTTGGATTTAAAGGGATTATTGAGTGCGGATATTAGTAGTAGCTTTGATATGGCCTCCATAGAAAATAAAAGATATGAAAATACCAAGACCAGTGGTACGTTAAACCTAAGGGAATTTGAATACAAAACCGATGAAATTCCCAATCCTGTTATTTTAAAATCCACTGCAGTAACCTTTAATCCTACAACGGTGACCTTAAGCCAACTTCAGGGTGCTACGGGTGAAACGGATTTTGATGCCAAAGGAACTATAAACAATCTCCTAGGGTTTATGTTCAACGATGAAAAAATAGAGGGGAACTTTAATTTAAATTCCAACACTTTTGCCGTGAATGATTTTATGGTGGCAGAAGAAACACCCGAGGAGGGAACAGCTAATAAAGAGCAAGACAATGGGGGGGCTGTAGCGGAAAAAATTAAGATTCCATCCTTTTTGGACTGTACCATAAATGCTTATGCCAATACGGTAATCTATGACAACCTTACCCTTAAGGACGTTAAGGGAAGCCTGCGTATTAAGGATGAAAAGGCAATTTTGTCCAATATGACATCTTCTATCTTTGACGGTAAATTGGCATTTAATGGGGAAGTGTCCACTAAAGAGGCCAGCCCTACCTTTGCCATGAAGTTGGGGATGGAAAGTTTAAAGATTGCTGAGACCTTTCAGGCTTTGGAAATGTTCCGGACATTGGCTCCTATTGCTAAAATTTTGCAAGGTACCTTAAATTCCGATGTGGTGGTGTCAGGGAATTTGAATGATGACTTTACCCCAGATTTAAATACTATTTCAGGGAATATATTGGCCCAACTCTTAACAAATAAAATTGATGTAAACAGTGCTCCCTTACTATCTGAATTGGACAGTAAATTAAATTTTTTGGATTTGGAGAAATTAAGCCTAAAAGACTTGCAGACGGTGTTGGCCTTTGAAAATGGTATGGTCCAGGTTAAACCATTTACCGTGAACTATCAGGATATTGCTATAAATGTGGCGGGTAGCCATACCTTTGATCAGAAACTGAATTATACCGCTACCATAGAAGTTCCTGCCAAATATCTGGGCTCTGATGTAAATAATTTAATTGCCAGAATAGATGAGCAATCCTTGGAGAACTTAACTATTCCGGTAACCGCCAACATTGGAGGGGCATATACCAGTCCTACCGTTACTACCGACCTAACATCAGGTATTAAAAATGTAACGGCAGAGCTAGTGGAAATTGAAAAGCAGAAGCTTCTCAATAAAGGCAAGGATAAGGCTAAGGACTTCATTGGGGAACTGATTACCAAAAACCAAAAGGCTACTGACTCTACCAAACAAGAGAACCAAGAAACTACTAAAGGTGTTATTGGCGGTTTGCTTGGAGGAGGAAGCAAAAAAATGGACTCAACAGGGGGAGCAGATTCTGCCGATCTAAGTAAAAAAGAAACACAGAAAGAAGTGGCCAAGAAAATTTTGGGTGGATTGTTTGGGAAAAAACAAGAGGAAGAGACAACAAAAGAAGATAGTATTCAATAAAAGTAGCTGCTAAATTTTATAGCGAAACTGGAATTAAGGGGAGTATTTTGTGGTTCTTCCTATATAACTTTAGGGGATAAGATATAATTAAAGTTCCCATATTTACCACCGGCTGTACGAAAGCAATGAGATGACCAAATTAGGGAGGTCTTTAATATATGGCGTACAGTTAATTGTTTGTATTTTCTAATATCGAGATCAAATCCTTTGGGGTCTCTAGCTGGGTCACACGCTTTTGTAGTTCTTTTAAATCAATGCTGCTGCTACTTCCCGAGAATAGAAGATGTGCATCGGATTGAGAAATTATTTTGTTTATTCTTTCTTTTACAGAGGAGGAGGTTGTGGTGATAAAGAAAGTTAAGATATATGTAGGTCTTAGTAACTCTACCATGGTATGCAAATTGTCATGCGGTACATTTTGCCCTAAGTAAAATACCCTCCATCCTAGTTTTTTTGCAATAAAAGAAGCTAATAGCAGTCCAATTTCATGATTTTCCCCTTCACTTAAAAACATTATAATTTTAGGAGCATCCTTTGGGGCTATGGGTAATAGATCAATGGCGCTGCATATTTTTTGCCGTATAAGGTTGGAGACAAAATGCTCCTGTGCCGGCATAATCTTGTTTATACCCCATAGTACCCCCACTTTGTGAAGAAATGGATAGACAACCTCTGTAAAGGTTGTTAGAATGCCATTCTTGATTATGTGTGATTTTAGAATGTCGTCAAATTCCTGCTCATCTAAATTTATCATACTTATAACCAAGGCCTTAATTTCGCTTTCTTGATCAGAATTGGTCAAAACCTGGGAAACCAGCTGATGGATTTCTTTGTCCGACATTTTGTCAATGGCCGATAAACGATGTCCTTGTTCTCTTAAAATACTAATGTTCAATAGCTTTTTAAGTTGACTGTCCGTATAAAATCTAATGTTGGTTTCGGTTCTTTCTGGAACCAAAAAGTCATACCTGCTCTCCCATTTTCTTAGGGTGTGGGAACTGATACCGGTTAAGGAAACAATTTGTGCCATACTATATCTGCTCATGGTCTACGTCTAATTAATTATGGTTTAAAGTTATACAAAAATATGTAAATCTGTAGTGTGTAAATTTATTTTGTCCAACTTTAACATACTAAAAGTTGGACGAAATAAAATATTGTCTATATTTGTCTAAGAATTAATTTAAAAACTTAGACATGGGAAAAATTGGCATTTATTTTTTAGCACTAATTAGTACTCTGTTATTTATGGTATCATGTAATAATGATGATGATAACATTGTAATTGACGAACCCACTTTATCTACTATTGTGGAGACGGCTCAGAGTAATGATCTATTAAGTAGCTTAGTCGCTGCTTTGACCAAGGCGGATGAGAACGAGAACTCGGATTTGATAGGAGCCTTGAATGGTGAGGGCACCTTCACTGTATTTGCTCCCACCAACTCCGCTTTTACGGCCTTATTGGCTAGTTTGGATGGTTTTGACGATTTGGATGATTTTGATACCCCTGAAAAACGGGAAATTCTGGCCGACATACTCAAATATCATGTTGTAGTGGGAGCGGCGGCCACTTCCAGTGACCTGTCGGATGGGGATGAATTTACTACCCTACAGGGTGAAAAGATTGCAATTAAGATTGATGCTGATGTTTATGTTCAGGATGCTACGGAGGAAGATGCCAAAGTGGGTCCGGCAGATATTAGGGCATCAAACGGAATTGTACACGTAATAGATAAGGTGTTGTTGCCGCAGGCGGTTATTGATGCCCTAACACCAGAACCTACCCCCAACATTGTGGAACTGGCCACGGACACGGAAATTTTGTCCACCTTGGTGAGTGCTTTGGTGCAGGTTGATGCCGAGGCTGGGTTTGTAGCTTTATTGCAAACTGAAGGTCCATTTACGGTATTTGCACCAACCAATCAGGCCTTTGCCGATTTATTGGATACATTGGGACCTGATTATACTGGCTTGGATAGTTTTGATACCGCTGAGGAACAGGCTATGCTGATCAAGATTTTGAGTTATCATGTTGTGAGCGGCACAGCTGCCTACTCCACTGATTTGAGTGATGGTCAGGAAGTACCCACGGCACTGGAAGGTGAGTCGGTAACGGTAAGCATAAATGGTGGTGTCTTTATTCAGGATGATACGGATGTGGATGCACAGGTAGACCCGGCCGATATAGCCGCCAGTAACGGTGTAGTTCACGTAATAGATAAGGTATTGTTGCCTCAGGAGGCATTGGACTTTTTCTTCCCTCAGCCTAATATTGTAGAATTGGCTATGGCTACCGAAACCTTATCTGTTCTGGTAGATGCTTTGGTAGCAGTTGATGCTGAAGCTGGATTTGTAGCATTATTGCAGACCGATGGTCCTTTCACGGTATTTGCGCCTACTAACCAGGCATTTCTTGATCTGTTGGACGTTCTAGGTCCAGATTATACAGGTTTGGATAGTTTTGATACCGCTGAGGAACAGGCTATGCTGATCAAGATATTAAGTTACCACGTGGTGAGCGGCACAGCTGCCTACTCCACTGATTTGAGTGACGGTCAGGAAGTGCCCACGGCACTGGAAGGGGAGTCGGTTACGGTGAGCCTTAATGGAGGTGTCTTTATACAGGATGATACCGATGTGGATGCAGCAGTAGGACCTGCTGATGTTGCTGCCAGTAATGGTGTAGTCCACGTTGTAGATAAAGTATTGTTGCCTCAGGAGGCGCTGGACTTTTTCTTCCCGCAACCTAATATTGTTGAGTTGGCATCGGATACCGAAACCTTATCTGTGCTGGTAGAGGCATTGGTGGCGGTAGAGGCCGAGGCCGGATTTGTGGCCTTGTTGCAAACAGAAGGTCCATTCACGGTTTTTGCTCCAACCAATCAAGCTTTTGTTGAGTTGTTGGAAGCATTGGGGCCAGATTATACGGGAGTAGATAGTTTTGATACTCCAGAAGAAAAAGCCTTGTTGATCAAGATATTAAGTTATCACGTGGTGAGTGGTACAGCTGCCTACTCCACTGATTTGAGTGATGGTCAGGAAGTGCCAACGGCTCTTGAGGGGGAATCCCTGACTATTAGTATAAATGAGGGAGTCTTTATTCAGGATGATACCGATGTGGATGCCCAAGTGGGGCCAGCTGATGTTGCTGCCAGTAATGGAGTGGTACATGTTATAGACAAGGTATTGCTGCCGCAGGAGGTACTAGATGCCCTTGGGCACTGATATGAAACCATTGATTGTGTTTTAATATGTTTTTTCTGGGAAACTGACGGCCAACTAGTGGCCGTTGGTTTTCTCAGTTTTATCCTTCTCGTTTCATTCCCTAATTTCTCAACAACATATAATGAAAGCGCTTTTTGACTCCTCTAGCTTAAAATGCAGTAAATTGGTAACCCATTCCTATAGTACTTCATTTTCTTTGGGGATAAGACTATTTGGACCTAAGATTAGACCCGCAATATATGCTATCTACGGCTTTGTAAGATACGCTGATGAGATTGTGGATTCCTTTGGTGAATATGATCAGGAGATACTTCTTAATGAATTTGAACGGGATTATAAACTATCACTTAAAAGGCAGATCAGTCTAAATCCTATTATTAATTCCTTTCAGGAAGTGGTGCACAAGTATGTACTTTATGACTATGTTGATGATTTTCTGGAACGCATGCGTTATGATTTGAAGGTATCGGATTATAAAACCAAAGAAGCCTATGAAAATTATATTTATGGTTCGGCTGATGTGGTTGGGTTAATGTGCCTGAGGGTATTTGTAAATAATGATGAGGAAAAATTCAAAGCTCTAAAGCCTTCGGCGACCAGTTTGGGTTCTGCATTCCAAAAAGTAAACTTTTTAAGGGATATAAGGCAGGATTTTGACACCTTGGGCAGATCGTATTTTCCAAAGGTACATAAGCGCGAATTGACCCAAGAAGTAAGGAATGAGATCGTAAGGGAAATTGAAGAAGATTTTTTAAAAGCCTATAAGGGTTTGGTGCAATTGCCTGTAGAAAGTAGACTTGGCGTCTACGTTGCTTATAAATATTACCTTAAACTGTTGAAGAAACTTAAGAAGTGCAAGCCGGAAAGTATTCTTCAAGAAAGAATACGCATTTCCAATCCCATGAAAATATTTATTCTGGTAAAAGGATATCTAAGGATTAAACTGAATGCTTATTAGATTTTAACTTCAGAAACGAGCTTCCCGTATAAATATTAGTCGTTTTGGATGCCACTTTTATAGGCTTCTAAAGCTCTTTCCCTAGCCATTTTGTGGTCTACCATTGGGGCCGGATATTCCAATGAATCAAACTCTGGGATCCATTTTCTTATATAATGGAAGTCTTTGTCAAATTTTTTAAGCTGTGAGTGCGGATTAAAGATTCTGAAATAAGGGGCTGCATCGCAGCCGGTTCCAGCCGCCCACTGCCAATTGCCATTATTGGAAGATAATTCGTAGTCCAGTAATTTTTCGGCAAAATAGGTTTCGCCCCAGCGCCAATCTATCAATAAATGTTTACACAAAAACCCTGCAGTGACCATCCTTACCCGATTGTGCATATAACCTGTTTTGTTAAGTTGCCGCATACCCGCATCTACCATGGGGTAGCCAGTTTTTCCCTGGCACCATAGGTTAAAATCCTCCTTATTGTTCCGCCACTGAATGCCATTGTATTTGGGTCTGAAATTTTCCGTCACTACATGCGGAAAATGATACAGTATTTGCATAAAAAACTCCCTCCATATCAATTCACTTAGAAACACCGCATCCTCTTCTTTAGTCTCTTGGATCAACTGTCTAATCCCTATGGTCCCAAATCGCAAATGTGGCCCTAAATAACTTCCCACGTCTGCAGAAGGAAAATCCCTTTTGGATCCATACTGTGATAATTGGGAAAGATTATAATCCTTTACCGCTATGCTAGATTCCTTAAAACCAATATCTTCTAGGGAAAGGGATGGAAATGTAAGTTTTATTAGGTTGTTTAAATTGGGGTTGGCAATTGTTAGCGGTGCCAAATCTTTAAAAGTGTCCAGCCATTTGTTTTTGTAGGGAGTGAATACCGTATAGGGCTCTTTATTCCCTTTCAGAATATCGTTTTCCTCAAAGATTACCTGATCTTTGTAGCCATGGAACGCTATATTGTTCTCCTTTAACAGTTCCTTTATTTTTCGGTCTCTGTCAATAGCGTAGGGTTCGTAATCCTTATTGGTAAAAACCGATTTAATTGTGTAGTGTTCCATCAACTTGGGCCAAATTACAAGGGGGTCGCCTTTAATGCACAAAATATCCGAACCACTATCCATAAGACTCTTTTTAAGCTGTAAAATGGTCTTGTGGATAAAACTTACCCTAGCATCGTTTTCAGGGAGTTCGTTCAGAATACAGCTGTCAAATATGAATATAGGAAGTATGGTTTGCTTGCTGCGCAATGCCTCGGTAAAAGCTGTGTTGTCTTCTATTCGCAAATCCCTTCTGAACCAAAAAATTGAAATATCCCCGGAGTACTTAGGTATTTCACTAAAATCTGTTTCTATGTCCATTTTTATAGGTTTTATGATTTGCAAATTGGGGCTTACCGGTCATTACTTATTGTACTTCCAGTCCAACCACATATCCTTCATTTCCGCGTACATTAAATACGGTATTGTCTTCAAAAATGAGGTATTGCCCTTTAATGCCTTTTAGTCTGCCTTTGTAATGTGGTGTTTTGTCCAAATTTAAGCTTTTCACCTTTTCAGGGTATTGTATTACCGGAAAGATCATATGGGTTTCCTCATTGTTTTCAATGTAGTAGTCCAAGGCTTCGTTAGGGATATAGTTTTTTAATTTGTTTCTGTAAGCTATTAGATCCTCGTCATCCACATCATTGGTGAGCATTTTGCGCCAATTGGTCTTATCGCCAATATGATCCTTTAGGGCTACCTCGGTAATACCGGCCAAATATCGATTGGGTACTTCAACAATTTCAATGGCTTCATGGGCACCTTGATCTATCCACCTTGTAGGGACTTGCGACTTTCGGGTTACGCCTACCTTTATATTGCTAGAATTGGCAAGGTATACGATATGGGGCTGTAATTGTACCTTTTTTTCGTATTCAAGATCACGGTCTTCCTTATCCAAATGGGCCGTACTTAGCTCGGGCCTCATAATCCAATCTCCAGCCGTGGGGATCTCGTAAAAGCAGCTTCGGCAAAAGCCTTGCCTGAAAATAGGACGTTCTTCCCCACAATTTAGACATTGGAACTTAATAAAGGTTATGGATAGCTCCTTGTTGAGAACCTGGTTGAGGTTTAAAAAATCCCCGTCAAAGAGGAGGTAATATTGAATGGGGTCACCAATTTCAGTTTGCATTTTTCTTAAAACACCTTGATACTGCATAAATTTTATTTCTTGTAGTAAATTCTATTTGAATATGAATTCAATTAAAGTTATTTTTAGCTTATTTAACTAAACCCAAGCCCAATACTATATTGGGATAAAGATACCTAAAAATGCCAATACCATTATTTAATTCCATAGCTTCTTGGTTGCTTAAAAAGCGTTATCATCAGATAGAGCTTTTTTTAAAATATCCGGAGGAGGTACAGGATGAGGTATTACACCAATTGTTGTCCATAGCGGAAGATACCGAAATAGGAAGGAAGTATGATTTTGAATCTATAAACAGTTATGAAACCTTTGTAGAAAGGGTGCCCATAGTATGCTATGAAGAAATAGAGCCTATGATAGAGCGCTCTAGAAGAGGGGAGCAGAATATATATTGGCCAACCACTATTAAATGGTTTGCCAAAAGCAGCGGTACCACAAATGCCAAAAGCAAGTTTATTCCGGTAAGTTCAGAGGCTCTGGAAGATTGCCATTACAAATCCAGTAAGGATTTATTGTGCTTATATCTCAATAATAATGAAAACTCCCAATTGTTTACCGGTAAGAGTTTGCGGTTGGGAGGGAGCAAGGAACTGTATCAAGATAACGGTACTTTCTTTGGGGACCTGTCCGCAATATTGATAGACAATATGCCCTTTTGGGCCGAGTTGAGCAGCACGCCCAGTAATAAGGTGTCTTTGATGAGCGAATGGGAATCCAAGTTGCAGGCCATTATAAAGGAGAGCGTTCAGGAGAACGTAACCAGTCTTGCCGGGGTCCCCTCCTGGATGTTGGTGTTGTTGAACAAGGTCCTGGAAGAAACAGGAAAGGAGCATCTTTTTCAAATTTGGGAGAATTTGGAAGTGTACTTTCACGGAGGGGTGAATTTTAGTCCCTACAAGGATCAATATGCCCATTTACTGCCTAGGAAAAATTTTAATTATTACGAAATATATAATGCCTCCGAAGGTTTTTTTGCCATTCAGGATAGGAATAATGAGGAGGATTTATTGTTGATGTTGGACTACGGTATTTTTTATGAGTTTATACCTATGGAAACCTATGGCACGACAGAGCAGATAACCCTGCCTCTGTGGAAGGTGAAGGTTAATAAAAATTATGCCGTGGTGATCACTACCAATGCCGGTTTATGGCGGTATAGGATAGGGGATACGGTCCGATTTACCTCTGTAGACCCCTATAGGATAAAAATTACAGGACGAACCAAGCACCATATCAATGTCTTCGGGGAGGAATTGATAATAGAAAATGCCGAAGAGGCCCTAAAATCTATTTGTAAAAAAACAGGTTCGGAGATTATGGATTATACGGTGGCACCTATTTTTATGGAGGGTAAGGAAAAAGGTGCCCATGAATGGATAATAGAATTTAGAAAGCCCCCCCAAGAACTGGCCTATTTTACCGAATTTCTTGACAATGCCCTAAAATCCCTGAACTCGGATTATGAGGCCAAACGCTATAATAACATCACCTTAAAGCCACCTAAAGTGCACATTGCTAGGGAAAACCTTTTCTATGATTGGCTAAAATCCAAGGATAAATTAGGCGGACAACACAAAATACCGAGATTGTCCAATAAAAGGGACTACATCGAAGAATTGCTTCACATGAACAAATAAATATGGAGATTTAGGATATTATTTCCAATTTGCTATTAATAAATGACCCCCTTTAACTTTAAAACTTGAAGATTATGGCAAATAGATTAGTAATAATTTCGGATATGTGGGGGGCTAAAAAAGGTCAGTGGATTACTTCGTATTTAGGGTATTTACAGCAGTACTATAAAATTACATTTTATGACTGTCAGCAACTGGCCGATTTAAATTTAACCGTTGAAAGCCCAGAAAATTTGCAAAAAGCATTTATGGAAGAGGGTGTAGATACAGCGGTGGCCCATCTACTAAAAAAAGAACATAAACGCAGTCATTATTTAGCTTTTGGTATTGGCGGTACCATTGCCTGGAAAGCGGCCCAAAAGGGGTTGCCAGTGAAATCGCTTTATGCTATTTCCAGTGCCGGACTGCGAGGAGAGGACCAAAGACCTAAAAAAGTTGATATTAAATTGCTTTACGGTAGTAATGATGAATTTAAGCCTTCTGAAAATTGGTCACACGAAATTGGTGTGGAAATGGAAACGGTCAAAAATTTTGGGCATAGCCTCTATACCGATGAGAAAATAATTGGTAAGGTTAGCCTGGAGCTGTTAGGTAAGATAATGAAAAAGAAATCTGTAGCCTAAAAGACCGAAACTAATAATGCGCCTTGGCGTGAAATTAAAAATTAACATAAGGGATTAAAAAACTAAAAGCAGTCTTAAGAGACTGCTTTTAGTTTTTTAATGGTTTCGAAAGACAATTTCTCTTCCGCATAAGGCTTGGTAACCTTAAATTCTGTTTGTCCTGAACTGGGGAACTCAAACATGGCATCGGTAAAAATAGCCTCGCACAAAGATCTTAGTCCCCTTGCGCCCAATTTATATTCTATGGCCTTATCAACTATATAGTCCAATGCCTGATCCGTTATCTTAAAAGTGATATCGTCCATTTTAAACAATTTCTCGTATTGCTTTATGATGGCATTTTTGGGTTCGGTTAAAATGGCCCTTAAAGTCTTTTTGTCCAAAGGATTCATATGGGTTAGCACAGGAAGCCTACCAATAATCTCTGGGATTAATCCAAACTCCTTTAAGTCCTTGGGTACAATGTATTGTAAAATATTTTCGTTGTCTACCTTTTCCTCGGCTTTGGATGCGCTATAGCCTACGGCCTGCATGTTTAGCCTTTTGGTAATGTGTCTTTCAATTCCGTCAAAGGCTCCTCCTGCGATAAACAGTATATTCTCTGTATTCACTTCAATGAACTTTTGATCGGGATGCTTACGGCCTCCTTTGGGCGGCACATTTACAACCGTACCTTCCAATAGTTTCAATAACCCCTGCTGTACCCCTTCGCCAGAAACGTCTCTGGTAATGGAAGGGTTATCGCTCTTACGGGCAATTTTATCAATCTCATCAATAAAAACAATACCGCGTTCCGCCTTTTCCAAATTATAGTCAGCGGCCTGAAGTAGACGGGTTAGTATGCTTTCTACGTCCTCACCAACATAACCGGCTTCGGTAAGTACCGTGGCATCAACAATGGCCAAAGGCACGTTTAGCATTTTTGCTATGGTTTTTGCCATCAAGGTTTTACCTGTCCCTGTTTGGCCTACCATTACAATATTACTCTTTTGGATTTCTATATCATCTTCCTTTCCCTTTGGTTGAAGAAGCCTTTTATAGTGGTTGTATACCGCTACGGACATTACTTTCTTTGTGCGGTCCTGACCAATGATAAAGGTATCCAGGAAGTCCTTTATTTCCAATGGTTTTTTTAGGGTAAGTTCAGAGGAAAGGTCGTTGTTTTTTGTTTGTTTGGATTCCTCTGCCACAATTCCATGGGCCTGCTCTATACAACGGTCACATATATGTGCATCAAGGCCGGCGATCAATAAATTGGTCTCCGGTTTCTTTCTTCCACAAAAAGAGCATTCTAAATTTTCTTTTGCCATATCATTTTATCACTTTCAATAATTCTTATGAAATAATCCACTATATGGTCTCTTTATAGAGGTAGCAAACAGGAATATTTCAAATCTTTTAGTCGGGCTTAGTCTCTTTCCCTTACTAGGATTTCGTCTATCATTCCATAATCCTTGGCTTCGTTGGCCCTCATCCAATAATCCCTATCACTGTCCTCGCTAACTTTTTCAATAGTCTGTTCGGAGTGTTTTGCAATTATCTGGTAAAGCTCGTCCTTCAGTTTAAGGATTTCCCTTGCGGTTATCTCTATATCACTGGCCTGTCCTTGGGCACCCCCCAAAGGCTGATGGATCATTACCCTGGAGTGGGTAAGGCCACTGCGCTTTCCTTTTTCACCAGCACACAATAAAACAGCTCCCATTGAGGCTGCAATCCCTGTACATATTGTGGCTACATCGGGCTTAATGAACTGCATGGTGTCATAGATCCCCAAGCCTGCATAAACACTACCACCAGGGGAATTAATGTATATTTGAATGTCTTTGGAGGCATCCGTGCTTTCCAAAAACAACAGCTGTGCCTGTACTATATTGGCCACCTGATCATTGATTCCTGTTCCCAGAAAAATAATTCTATCCATCATTAGTCGGGAAAAAACATCCATTGCTACAGCATTGAGTTGTCTTTCTTCAATAATGTTCGGAGTAAGGTTGGTAGGGTACATACTACTTAATATGTTATCGTAATACATGCTATTGATACCCTGGTCTTTAATAGCGAAGTTTTTGAATTCTTTCCCGTAATCCATATTTTAAATCAATGTTTTTATAAGATAAAAAAAGTGTCGAAAGAAAATCGATCGACACTGTAAATATACTTATTTTTGGTGAAACAACGTTTTTATAGCTGCATAGGAAGCTTAATTAAAAAGTATTGTTTTACTGTTTTTTACGAGCCGTATACTTCTTTTACGAAGTCTTCGTATGTAACTTCCTTCTCTTTTAAATTGGCTTTTTCCTTATAAAGGGTCAATAGCTTCTGGCTCATCAATTGCTCGGACAATCTTTTAACCTCGTCTTGGTTAGAAAGTACCCTTGCTGCAATACTGTCCAATTCTTCCTCCTTAGGGTCTAATTGTCCAAACTGGGCCATTTGCTGCTTTATGAAACCTTTTGCAAAGTCTTTAAGCTCCTCAAATTGAATCTCAATACCGTTTTCCTGTATGATCTTACCTTCTATTAACTGGTAGCGCAAACCTTTTTCAGATTTTTCAAATTCTTCATTGGCCTCTTCGTCGGTCAATGGCTTTTCACCTGTGGTTTGAATCCATTTTGTAAGGAACTCGGTAGGTAGTTCAAACTTGGTGTTCTCAATAAAATGCTCGGTTACGTCATTTAATAGCTTCTGATCGGATTGTTGTTCAAATTGTTTTTCAGAGTCCTCCTTAATCCTTTCTTTGAGCTCTTTTTCGGAAGTAACCACGTCTGCTCCAAAAAGTTTGTCATAAAGCTCTTGGTTTAATTCAGCAGGCTCTTTTTCGTTTATCTCCTCAATAGTGAAAGTAACCTCTATATCCAGCTTATCCGATTTCTCGGAATCAATGCCCAAGGCACTGCCCAATAAGTGATCTTCTTTAAAAAGACCTTTGGTGTTAAGGGTTACTTCGTCACCAACCTTTTTGCCCAATAGGCTATCCAAAGCTTTCTTGCTCTTGATTTTTTCAATCTCGATAACGGTCTTGTTGTCTATTTCCTCAGCCTCATTCTTGAAGACACCGTTAACTTCGTCTTTTTTGCTAACCTCAGTTTTACTGATAAGTTTTCCGTACTGCTTTTGAATACGCTCCACTTGCTCATCAATCATTTTGTCATCGGCAACGATCTTGTAGTGGGTTATAGCTTTTTTAGACTTGAGGTCTACCGTAAAACTAGGGGCAAGTCCCAATTCGAACTCAAAGGAAAATTCCTCTGAATCCCAATCAAAGTTATCCTGTTGTTTAGGTAGTGGATTCCCTAGAACATCTAACTTTTCTTCTGTAAGATATTTGTTGAGATTGTCCTGTAAAAGTTTATTGACCTCATCGACCAAAACAGCTTTTCCGTATTGCTTCTTTATCAATCCCATAGGAACCTGTCCTTTTCTGAAACCTGGGATGTTAGCTTGTTTTCTGTAGTCCTTTAAGATAGTCTCTACCTTATCTTGGTAATCCTCTTTGGTAACCGCAACTTTTACTACTGCATTTAATTCGTCAATCTGCTCTTTAGTGATGTTCATTTCTATATCTAATTTTACTAAAATAAAATGGGATGCAAAAGTACTACATTTTCTTATCCCCAACAAGTTTTTAAATTACTGAATGTCAAAAAGGTAACTTGGTTTTATTTGTCGTCATTTAGAAATGAATACAATATGGATTGTAGAAACGACAGCAATAGGCTAAAAAGGAGTGCCCACCAAATGTTGGTGACCTGAAAACCATCTACCAAGCTGTCTGCTAAAAGTATTATTATAGCGTTGATAATCAGTAGGAACAGTCCTAGGGTGAGAATAGTGACCGGTAAGGTAAGGATAACCAGTATAGGTTTAACAATAAAATTCAATAAGCTTAGAACCATGGCTACGATGATGGCGGTGGTGTAGGAGTCTACCCCAACGCCGGGTAAAATTTTTGCCAGTACAACCACCGCTAAGGCGCTGAGGAGTATTCGTAAAATTAAATTCATAGGATTAAATTTAAGGGTTATAATCGTTAAGGGATTGATCTTCCTACTTTAAAAGTAAACAAATATTTTATGCCCTAAAAGGCATTTTTATGCAAGCACTTTTCGTAGTGGTCTGTAGCTAGTTTTTTTCTCACCGTATAAACTCAGCCGATTTTTCAAAAAATTGCACCGGGTTTTCTGCGTGCAACCAGTGTCCTGCATTGTCAATGGTTTCAATGGAGGCAAGAGGGAAATGCCGCTTTATGGCCGGAAAGTCCTCGGCAGTGATATATTCCGATTTATCTCCCCTCAAAAAAAGAGTAGGGCCATTGTAGCTGTCCGTTGATCCAATATTCTCGCCTACTTCCTCCATTTTTTCACTTAATACAGCAAGATTAAATCTAAAATCGAGCACCCCTTTTTCTTTCCAGTAAAGGTTTTTTAGTAAAAACTGCCGTATACCCAGATTGGGAAGGTAGCGGGATAACTGTTTGTCCGCTTCAGATCTACTTTTAATGGTGTCTATGTCTATGGCGTTAAGTCCATTTATAATATCTTGATGGTGTGGGGGGTAGAATTTTGGGGCGATATCGGCCACCAGGAGTTTATGCGTCAGATGGGGGTAGCGACAGGCAAAGAGCATGGCTGTTTTTCCGCCCATGGAGTGCCCTAGGATTGTTGCTGCTGGCAGTTGATGCTCCTCTAAGTAATGTTTTAGGTCCTCTGACAAAAGTTCGTAATTGAAATTGGTAGAATGGAAGCTTTTGCCGTGGTTTCGGAGATCAAGCATGTGTACCTGAAAACCGAGGTCCGCATATTTAAGCCCCATGGATTTCCAATTATCGGACATCCCCAAAAAACCATGTAAAATTATCAAGGGCTTGCCTTCCCCTATAATATTGGAGTGTAGTTGCTGCATTACTTTAATTTGTTTAGATACATGTTTATGACATTTTCCAAACCTAAATAAAGCGACTCGCAAATAAGGGCGTGTCCAATGGAGACCTCCAATAAGTGGGGAACATTCTCTTTGAAAAATTTTATGTTTTCCAGGCTAAGGTCGTGGCCTGCGTTAAGGCCCAGTCCCAATTTATGGGCTGCTTCGGCGGCATCCGTGAAGGCTTTTACCCCTTCTTTGTTTCCTTTTGCAAATTCCATGGCATAGCTTTCCGTGTAGAGCTCTACTCTATCGGTACCGGTCTGTGCGGCTCCTTCTATCATCTTGATGTCGGCATCCACAAAAATAGACGTTCTAATGCCATTGCTTTGGAAAGTGCTTATTACTTCCTGTAAAAATGATTTGTTGTTTATGGTGTCCCAACCGGCATTGGAAGTTATGGCATCAATGGCATCGGGTACAAGGGTGACCTGGGTGGGTCTTACCTCCAATACTAGATCCATGAATTTTTTTATGGGGTTTCCCTCTATGTTGAATTCGGTTTTTACAATCCTTTTTAAATCCCTTGCGTCTTGGTACCTTATGTGTCTTTCATCTGGTCTGGGGTGTATGGTTATGCCCTGTGCTCCAAAATCCTCAATGTCTTTGGCTGTTTTTAACAGGTCCGGAACGTTACCTCCACGCGAATTTCTTAATGTTGCAATTTTATTTACATTAACGCTAAGCTTTGTCATAGGACTTTAATATGTTTATAAGGGCAAAAATACAAATTAGGCATGCCTTTTGCAGTTTTTATAGTAAAGAATTCATTTTTCAGCCCCTGTTTTGTTTTTGGGATGGTAAAAAGAAATTAGCCTGTTGGTGTTATGGATCCAAAATGGGTTTTAGAGTATTGATAAATTAGCTGGACAGATTTTTGGCAGACCGTAAAAGATGCCGCCTTTGGTAATAATACTTTGGAAGATTGGGGTTCTTAGAAATTTTTATTAGTATTTTGCGTTATAATTAAAGTTATGAATATTCAAAACAACATAATAAGCACATTGCCGATTTTTAAAGTGGAGGATTCTTTGGGAAAAGTGGTCCAATTCTTTGAGGGCTCTACCTATTCTCATATAGCAGTTGTGGAGAAGGGGGTTTTTGTTGGTGTTTTGGGTAAGGATGACCTGGATAATTTTGAGACGGATAAGAAAATTGAGGACCTCCGCTATAGCTTGGATACTTTTTTTGTGCTCAGGGAAACATCATGGTTAGATGTGTTGGAGGTGTTTTCCAGTAACGATGCCAATCTTTTGCCTGTACTGGGCGATGAGGGTAGAGTACTGGGTTATTATGATTTGATTGATATTGTAGATCGATTTATAGACACCCCATTTTTCACGGAACCTGGAGGTATCTTGGTTTTGGCCAAAGGGGTGAAGGATTACTCCTTTAGTGAGATCGCTCAAATTGTGGAGAGTAATAATGTGAAATTGTTAGGAGGTTTTATTACCGATATGAGAAATGATTTGGTTCAGGTTACCATTAAGATAGGGACTTCCCACTTAAACGAGATAGTACAGTCTTTTAGGAGGTACAACTACACTATATTGTTCGGAAACAACGATGATCAGTTTTTGGAGGATTTGAAGCAGAGGTCCGATTATTTGGATAAATACCTAAACGTATAACTCCTATGAAGGTTGCCATTTACGGATTAACTTGCCAGAACAACACGCTGGAATACATTCTGGAACTACTGGATGAACTGCACAAGGAAAGGGCAGAAATATACTTCGAAAAGGATTTTTACCAACTTATTTTAGACGAACAGAATGTGGGAGATTTTCCTACTTTTACGGAGTCCAGTGGTCTGGATACCTCTTTTGATATGTTCGTTAGTTTCGGGGGTGATGGTACTATCTTAAGGGCCACTACCTTTGTTAGGGATTTAAATATTCCTATAGTAGGGGTGAACACCGGAAGGCTAGGATTCTTGTCTACTTTTAAAAAGGAAGATGTCAGGAAGGTGGTGAAGGAATTTGTTGCCGGGGCTTATGCCATTGTAGAAAGGAGTTTAGTGGAGGTGAGCTCGGATTCCCATATTCCTGAATTTGAAACTTTAAATTTTGCTCTTAACGAGATTACCGTAAGTAGAAAGGATACCACTTCCATGATTACGGTGGAGACCCATCTAAACGGCGAGTATCTTACTTCTTATTGGGCAGATGGCTTAATTGTGGCCACGCCAACTGGCTCTACTGGCTACTCCCTTAGTTGCGGGGGGCCTGTTATAGCACCGTTGGCCAAGTCATTGATACTTACTCCAATAGCGCCACATAACCTCAACGCCAGACCCTTGGTGATTTCGGATGAAACGGTAATTAAACTCAAAGTATCGGGTAGGGAGGATAACCATTTGGTGTCCTTGGATTCAAGGATTGCTACGGTGGAAAATGGTAAGGAAATTTTTGTTAGAAAAGCTCCCTTTACCATTAAGATGATAGAATATACTTCTGAAAGTTTTCTAAAAACGCTTCGCAATAAATTATTATGGGGCGAAGATAGGCGCAATTGATAGTTTTTCAATAAAACAATAAAAGGGAACAAAAGCTGTTTATCAATTGGAAACATGAATGTAATAATTATTTAGTCTAAACTATTGAAATTGTTATATTTGCAAACTTTTATAAATAATGAGGTTATTTTTCGCGGCAATTCTTATTTTCATGTTTGGTGAAATAAAGGCTCAAACTTATGAAGTTGGGCTTTTTGCAGGAGGTGCCAATAATATTGGGGATGTTGGAAGAACCAATTTTATCTTGCCTTCCGGTCCGGCATTCGGTGGATTGTTTAAGTGGAATAAGAGTAAGCGATATGCGTGGAGGGGTAGTATAATTTATGGTGAGTTTACGGCAGATGATGCCAAATCCGACATTCCTTCCAGGCAAAAGCGAAATCTAATAATGGATAACAGTGTGTTGGAGGTGTCCGCTGGATTGGAATTTAATTTTGTGGAGTATAACCTGCATCAATTGGGACCTGCATTTACACCGTATTTATATACGGGGTTTACCTATTTTAGGTTTGGGTATCATTATTTTGATGCAGCACAGTTGCAGGATGTGGGGCAAAAGGACGGTTCTTTTTCCATACCTATGACGGTAGGGGCAAAATTAAGGCTTAACCAGTTCCTTATTGTTGGTGCCGAGATTGGGGCCAGATATACCTTTACGGATAATTTGGATGCCAGTAATCCGGAAGGGTCAAATTATGAGGAATTTAGGTTTGGAAATATTTTTAGTGATGATTGGTACGTGTTTTCTGGTATTACATTAACGTATACTTTTGGTAGAAAACCGTGTCAAGACTGCTTTCAGTAGTGTAAAAATAGATAGTTTGGAAGATGTAAAAATGAAGGCCTTGCCAAAGCACACCGCTATTATTATGGATGGCAATGGGCGATGGGCAAAAGAGAAAGGTAAATTAAGGGTTTTTGGCCATGAGCAAGGGGTCAAGACCGTAAGAAGAACGGTGGAAGACTGTGCTAGGTTGGGATTGGAATACCTAACACTGTATACTTTTTCTACAGAAAATTGGAATAGGCCCAAATTTGAGGTGGAGACCCTAATGCGTTTGTTAATGTCCTCCCTTAAAAAGGAATTGGTGACCTTGAACCAGAACAATATAAAACTCAATACCATTGGTGACATTGCTTCCCTGCCCAAAACGGCACATAAGGAATTGTTGGATGTGATGGATAAAACAAAGAACAATACGGGGATGACCCTGACCTTGGCACTGAGTTATGGGGCTCGGGACGAGATTAAAAATGCTGTTCAACAGATAAGTGCCAAAGTTAAAAATAATATAATTTCTCCCGAAAATATTGACGAAACCATTATTAATAACCATCTTTACACGCATAATTTGCCAGATGTGGACCTGCTGATAAGAACAAGTGGGGAGCATAGAATAAGTAATTTTTTACTTTGGCAGATAGCATATGCGGAATTATATTTTATTGATGTATTTTGGCCCGATTTTTCGGAGCATCATTTATTGGAAGCCATTAAAAATTACCAGAACAGAGAACGACGATTTGGAAAAACTAGCGAACAACTCACCTAGCGGCATGAAAAAGTTCATGTCACTTGAACTTTTTATCACACTTTTATTCTTAATTTTTACTACCCTGGCCAATGCTCAGGACACTTCCTATGAGGATGGTAAACAATATATACTTGGGGGGCTGGAGGTTACTGGTCTGCAGAGTTATAATGAACAGACCGTTAAGACCTACACCGGTCTAAGGGTAGGTCAGCCCATTACGGTTCCAGGAGATGAAATAAGTGCAGTCATCAATAAGTTATGGGGGCTGGAGCTTTTTACCGACATAAGCTTTTACATTACCAATATAGAAGGGGAGAATGTTTTTCTGGAACTTAATATTCTGGAACGTCCCACCTTGGCCAATGTTAAGGTTTATGGTGTTAAGAAGAACAAAGTAGATGAGATTCTTAAGGATACCGATCTAAAAAAGGGCAAAAAGATAACAGAGAGTCTAATTGCCAATACAAAGAATTACCTTCAGAACAAATACAAGAAGAAAGGGTATCTAAATACCAAGGTCACCATTGCAACGGCAAAAGATACTACGGCTGCCAATACCCAGAGTATGGTAATCAATGTTAAAAAAGGGGATAAGGTAAAGATCAACAATATTGTTTTTGAAGGCAATGAGCAGTTGTCCGATAAAAAACTGGCCAAGGCCCTTAAAAAGACCAAGAAGAAAAAGTTTTACCGATTTTGGAAGAAGTCCAAGTATATAGAAGAGGATTATAAGGAGGATCTTGTATCTCTGGTAGATAAATACGCCGAAAAAGGATTTAGGGATGCACGGGTAATATCGGATACCTTTGTCAAGGTTTCCGATGATTTGATCGATTTAAAAATAAAGGTCGAGGAAGGAAACAAGTATTATTTTGGGGATATAGACTTTGTGGGCAATACAGTATATACAGATCGCCAGCTTTCCCAGGTATTAGGGGTTAAGACCGGAGATACGTATAATGGGGTACTGCTAAGAAAACGTATTGCGGATGATACCAAGCCAGACGGAGAGGATCTTACCAACTTGTACCAAAACAACGGATATTTATTTTCAAGTATCAATCCGGTTGAGATCTCTGCAGAGAACGATACCATTGATTTTGAGATTAGGATCATAGAAGGTAAGGAGACCTTTTTGGACCATGTTACGGTAGTGGGCAACGATAAGACCAATGACCATGTAATTTTTAGGGAGTTGCGTACCCGGCCAGGTCAGCGATATAACAAATCGGATATTATACGTAGTATTAGGGAGTTGGGTCAATTGGGCTTCTTTGATGCGGAGCAGATAACCCCGGATATCCAAAACCCGGATCCCAACGCAGGGACAGTGGACATTGCCTATAGCCTGGTGGAAGCCGGTTCTAGCCAAATTGAGCTCCAAGGGGGCTACGGAGGAGGTGGTTTTATTGGAACCCTAGGGTTGTCTTTTAGTAACTTCTCCATGAAAAACTTGTTTAACGGAGAAGCCTATAAGCCGGTGCCCATGGGTGACGGACAAACCTTTGCACTGCGTTTGCAGGCAAGTAGAACCTATAGGGTATACAGTCTTAACTTTTCAGAACCTTGGTTGGGGGGTAAAAAGCCTGTACGCTTTAATATGTCCTTGTCCAGAACTCAGCAATTTTATTACAACCCCTATGTAAGTAGCAAACCTGACAAGAGCAAGCAGTTTTCCATTACAGGGATAACTGCAGGTTTGGCCAAAAGGGTGCAGTGGCCCGATGATTTCTTTACAGTATCCCACTCTTTGGGCTACCAATTGTACAACTTTCAAGACTACAACCTAGGACTATTTAATTTTGGAAACGGAAAATCCAATTCCATAGCATATACCTTGGGTATTTCAAGAAATGCAACCGGTGGGGGGCGTATTTACCCTAGGAATGGATCTAATTTTGAGCTTACTGCCAAGTTTACACCCCCATTTTCCTTGTTTAATAATATAGATTATGAGCAGTTGAACGAGGATATGGAAACTGCCGTTGAAGAGCAGGATAGTGAAGAGGTAGAGCGTATAGATCAGGAGCGCTTCAAATGGCTTGAATTTTATAAGGTAAACTTTAAGGGTGATTGGTATACTACCCTTGTAGATAAGTTGGTTTTAAGGACCAATGCAGAATTTGGATTTTTGGGCAGCTATAATGAAGAGGTAGGTAAGGTTCCATTTGAGAGATTTTATGTAGGTGGTGATGGTATGGGGACCTATACATTGGATGGTAGGGACGTAATAGCCTTAAGAGGTTACGAAAACCAATCCTTAACACCTTATAGCACAGATCTTTTAAGTGGAGGTCAGGTGCAGGACGGTGGTATTGTTTATAATAAATACTCTTTAGAGCTCAGATATCCTCTTACTTTGAAACCATCGGCTTCCATCTACGGACAAGTATTTTTGGAGGCGGGGAATGCCTTCAACAATTTTCAGGACTTTAATCCGTTTGAATTAAAAAGATCGGCCGGGGTGGGACTGCGAATTTTTATGCCGGCATTCGGATTGCTGGGAATCGATTTTGGATATGGGTTTGATCAAGATTACAATCCTAATTCTGTCGGACCTAGTGGTTGGCAGACCCACTTCATCATTGGACAGCAGTTTTAATGTATAGAATTTTGCAATAGTTTTATGTGTTGAACAGTTCATTCTAAAATATTTGGTTATTTTGGCACGATATTTTCTATACAATAAAAAGAAGATAGCATGAGAGTAAAAGTAAAAGTACTTATGTTGCTGGCGATGGCCTTATTTGCAACGAGTATTTCGGCCCAAAGAAGTATTAGGATTGGCTATGTGGACATGGAGTATATCCTTGAGAATGTAGAGGAGTACAGGGAAGCTAATGAGCAGTTGGCCAATAAGGTGCAGAAATGGAAGCTGGAATTGGAGCAGGAGAAAGCCGAAATAGATCGGATGAAAAAGGATTTGATGGCCGAGAAGGTGCTGTTGACCGAGGAGTTGATTTCTGAACGCGAGGAGGAAATTCAAATTCTGGAAAAGGAAATGTTCGATTATCAACAGGATAGATTTGGTCCGGAGGGCGATTTGGTATTGCAAAAAAGAAGGCTGATACAGCCAATACAGGATCAGGTCTTTAATGAGGTGCAGAAAATAGGGGCCAATAAAAAATATGATTTTATTTTTGATAAATCTGCAGATGTTGTAATGTTGTATTCCGAGAAAAGGCACGATATTAGCGACTTGGTCTTAAGGGGTATATCCAGAACAAGGAGGATCAGTGCTCCCAAGAAGAGGCAGGAGGGTAGAAGTAGCTTGAACAACTTTGAGGATGCTGAGGCAGAAGAAGAAGTGAGCGATGCCATCATAGAAAGAAAGGAAAGAGCCAAACAGGCAGAGGAAGCCAGGGCCAAGACGGCAGAGGAAAAAAGGGCGGCTCAGCTAAAGATTCGAGAAGAACGCAAAAAGGCGTATGAGGAGAGAAGAAGAAAATTATTGGAAGAAAGAGAAGCCAAAAGAAAGAAGGAACTAGAAGAAAGAAATGGTGGGGAAGACAATGAGGAAAAGGAAGAGTAACACTCAAATAGAAGGACAATAAATAATTATAGAACCAAATTAAATTTATTTAACTAAATCTTTAAATTAACACTCAAATATTAATTAGAATCATGAAGCAGATTAAAAAAATAGCAGTAGCCATAGTTTTGTTCGTAGCAGCAAGTAGTTTTGTAAATGCACAGGCGAAGATTGCACACATAGACGTACAAAAACTATTATCTGAAATGCCGGAGATGAAAGCAGCAGATGCCGAACTTAAAAAATTACAGGAAACATATAGGGCCGATATAGAGAGTTCTATGACAGAGCTTAAGAACAAATATACCCAATACTCCAATGAGTCTGCTTCCAAGTCGGAAGAAGAAAATCAGAAAAGGGCTTTGGAACTACAAGGGTTTGAAAAGAACATAGGGGAGGCCCAGCAGACTGCACAGCAGGAATTGCAGAAAAAACAAGCCGAACTATTGGGGCCTATTACGGCCAAGGCCAAGAAAGCCATAGAATCTGTAGCCGCAGCACAAGGAATAGATTACGTAATGGATGCTACACAAGGTGGCGGATTAATAGTTGCTAAGGGTAAGGATCTATTGCCAGATGTTAAGAAGGAATTGGGTTTCTAATCTAACGAACAAGATATATTAGGTAAAAGCCATGCGAAAGCATGGCTTTTTTTGTTGGTGAAATATTGTTTTTAAAAGTTGCTGTACAGCTTATTTAAAATCCTAGGTTTAACTAATTCCACTTTTCAGCGGAATAGACTTGAGTGCAAAACTGTAAATGCAGTATTTTAGATTATGGAACTGTTTGATGGCTACGAAAATTTTTAATTTTTAATACATGTTAGGTTACAAACAGTAACAATGGGTAATATAAGTTTTTACGAATAAAGACTGGAAGTTGGTCTTCTGTAGGGACAGATTGCTTTTTTTGGTAAATTGTTCCAAGTTTCCGATACAGAGATTAAAATCCACACTTATGAAAAATATTTGCTGTTTTGTTATTGTTGCCCTTTACGGGTTAGTAGTGCATTCCCAAGACCCTATGTTATGTGTAGGTAGCTATTGGACCGAGGACCAGGCCAATACTGTTATGAAGCAATTTGCCAATGAATGGAGTGATTTGGAATCCTGGGAAGAAAGGGCGTTGACCATTAAGAAAGGTATTATAGAGGGAATGCAGCTGGATAAGATGCCCAAAATAAAGGGTAATTTTAATCCTATAATAAGAAAGACTAGGGTTATGGATGGGTATATTGTTGAAAATATAGCTATAGAAAGTTTTCCTGGCTTTTATATTACCGGAAACCTGTATAGACCTGTGGAAACAGAGGGCTCTTATGCGGCCATCTTAAGTCCGCACGGTCATATGACGGATAAGCGGTATACCAATTATATTCAATGGCGGTGTGCAACATTGGCGCGAATGGGTGCAGTGGTTTTTGCCTATGATATGATAGGCTATGCAGAAAGTAATCAGGTAAACCATAAAATGCCAATAGCCCTACTATTGCAAACGTGGAACAGTAGGCGGGTATTGGACTACCTTTTGTCCAGACCGGATGTGGATCCTGAGCGTATTGGGATGACCGGGGCTTCTGGCGGGGGTACCCAGACCTTTTTGTTGACAGCGATTGATAATAGGGTGAAAGTAGCGGCTCCTGTGGTACAAGTGTCTGCCCATTTTTTTGGGGGATGTGTATGTGAGAGCGGAATGCCAATACATAAAAGTAAGGAGCATCAGACCAACAATGTGGAGATTGCCGCCCTCTGTGCGCCAAGGCCTTTGCTGTTAATATCGGATGGGGCAGATTGGACCAGAAATACCCCTAGGGTGGAGTATCCCTATATACAAAAAGTATATAGTCTTTATAATGCCGAACACAAAGTAGAAAATGTACACCTGCCGTCTGAACGACATGATTACGGATATTCCAAAAGAACGGCAGCCTATAATTTTTTTGATCACTATCTGGATTTGGATTCCGGTAATATTCCCTATGAGGAAGGCTATGAGGAGCATTTTGTCACCATTTTGTCTCCCGGCGACTTGAAGGTATTTGATGAGGAAAATCCTAGGCCTGATAATGCTTTAAAGGGAGACGAGGCTGTGATGGCGTATCTAAAGATCCCGTACAAATAGAAATTACGGTATTTAATTTACTTCATTGGCCACAGGCTAGGGGCGGCACACAATATACCCTTAGGAGTGATTATTTTTGTACTTTGGTCTAAATTATTTCTATGTACCAACTTACGTATTGCTCCAAGGCTTCCATTGATGTAAATGAGGAGGCTATTGAAGACATTTTAGAAACGGCGCGCAAGCGCAATGAGACCTTGGGGGTTACAGGTTGTCTGGTTTTTCACAAGCAGGCCTTTGTTCAAATAATAGAGGGCGAAAAAGAACACATCCAATTATTATATCAACATATAAAACAGGATGCACGGCATCGTGAGGTGGTATTGCTGTGGGAAGGGGTAAATGATTCCCGGAATTTTAATGATTGGAATATGGCATTTTACTCCGCTGTTGACAGCCAAGGGAAAAGTGGAGGATTACTGAATTTTGAGAGAAATTTATTATTGTTGGCCGAGCTGGCCAACAGTACTACCTCCGCCATGAATATGTTCTGGATTAGTGTACGCAAACTGCTTACGGAGGAGCATTGAGAATATGTAATACTTTGGTGTTTGGAAAATGTTTTAAGAAGAAATAAACCGTAAAGAAATGGTTGGGGTAAGGCAGGTTTTGTGTTTGTGTATATTTATAGGCTTTGTCTGCCTTTTTGGGGGCTGCCGTGGGGACGGTTCAAAAAAAGTTACCATTGCTACTGCCGCCAATATGCGCACTGCCATGCAAGCCTTGGTAGAGGCCTATGAGGAAAAATCAGGGGTAGCTTGCCAAGTAATCCTGGGATCCTCCGGAAAGTTGACAGCCCAGATATTGGAGGGGGCGCCTTTTGACGTTTTTGTAGCGGCCAATATGAGCTATCCTGAGGAGGTTTATAGATCGGGAAAGGCCTTGGGGCGCCCTAAGGAATACGCTTACGGGAAATTGGTGTTGTGGACCATGGAGGAACAAGTGCCGGTATCTATTGGGGCCTTGTCCCAAGATAGGGTAAGGCATATAGCCATGGCAAATCCTAAAACAGCACCATATGGCGTTGCTGCCAAAGAAGTGCTACAGCACTACGGATTGTACGAAACTTTGTCCAATAAACTGGTGTATGGGGAAAGTGTGGCGCAGACCGATCAATTTATAACTACCCGCTCTGCACAAATTGGTTTTACGGCCCTTTCTTCGGTATTTTCCGGGGCGATGAAGGATAAGGGACATTGGATGACCATTGATACTACCTTATACTCCAATATTGGTCAAGGGGTGGTTCTTGTTAAACACAAAGAGGGAAGTAGGAGTGAGGCGCAAGACTTCTATGATTTTCTTTTTACCTTCAAAGCCAAGCAGATATTAAAAGAATTTGGATATTTGATAAATGAATAGTTTTCCAGGTAGTATTGTGGATATCCAAACCAGTGGAAGTATTTCCATAGTGGGCGTTAGGGTTGGAGGGTGTGCCGATTTTTTTTCCGTGGTAATCGATACCCCGGAGACCGCTCCTTACTTAGTGGTAGGGAGGCAGGTGCAGCTGTTGTTCAAGGAGACAGAAGTGGTATTGGCCACGGATAAAGAAGGTGTCAGTAACATTAGTATTGAAAATAGAATTTTGGGCACAATTTTGATCATAAAGAGAGGGGTGTTGCTATCTAGGCTTGTCCTTTCTACCCAACTGGGCGAGGTAGTGGCCATACTAAGTGAAAAAAGTGTTGCCCAGCTTGGGCTTAAGGAAAATATGGAAGTTGCTGTTTTAATTAAATTGAATGAGATAATATTGGCACCGTGATGGATTGGGAACCCTTGGTACTTACTTTTAAACTTGCTTTGATTACCACGGCAATATTGTTGGTGGTCGCTATCCCTATCGCCAATTGGCTAGCACATTCCCGATCTAAATTAAAACCGGTTGTGGAAACCTTGGTCAGTATGCCGCTAGTGCTACCACCAACAGTGCTTGGCTTTTATATGTTGGTAGCCTTCAGTCCTGAAAATGCTTTTGGGGGTTGGTTGAACCAGCACCTTGGAATTAAACTGATATTTTCTTTTGGAGGCCTAGTAGTGGCGTCGGTTATATATAGCCTACCTTTTATGGTGCAGCCTATCCAGGCCGGATTGTCATCACTTGCAACCACCCTTAGGGAGGCGTCCTATAGCATGGGAAAATCAAAGATCACCACCCTTTTTAAAGTGTTGCTGCCTAATATTAAGCCATCCTTGTTAACCGGGGTAGTGCTTTCTTTTGCCCATACCGTAGGAGAGTTTGGGGTTGTGTTAATGATAGGGGGCAATATGCCCGGTAAAACAAAAGTGGCATCCATAGCCATTTATGACGAAGTGGAAGCATTGAATTATGGGGCGGCCAATTCCTATTCCCTCATCCTATTTGCCATAACCTTTGCGATACTTCTTTTGGTGTATATGGCCAATGGGGGGTATTTAAAACGACTTAACCGATGATATCTTTGGACGTACATAAAAAACTGGGATCGGAAGGGGGGTGTATGTCCTTGGATGTGCAACTAAGTGTGGACAAGAGGCAATTTGTGAGCTTTTATGGAGAATCTGGCGCTGGAAAGACATCTACCCTTAGAATGTTGGGCGGCATGTTGAAACCGGATAGCGGAAGGATAGTGGTGAACGGGGAAACTTGGTTTGATAGCGAAAAGAGAATAAATCTAAGGCCACAACAACGTAAGTTGGGGTATGTTTTTCAGGATTATGCGCTTTTTCCAAATATGACCGTTGAACAAAACTTGGAGTTTGCCCTTTTTAAAAATCAGGATAAAAAAGTAATACATGAGTTAATTGATTTTATGGCTCTAGGAGAGTTGCGGTATAGAAAGCCCGAGTCTTTGTCCGGCGGGCAAAAGCAACGAGTGGCTTTGGCCAGGGCCATGGTACCACGACCTGATATATTGGTATTGGATGAGCCTTTGTCTGCGTTGGATGTGCGTATGCGAACAAAATTACAGGAATATTTGCTGCTCATACACAAGGAATTTAAGCTTACAACACTTCTGGTAAGTCATGATATTGGAGAAATAGTAAGGCTCTCGGATATGGTTTTTGAACTTCATAATGGGCAGGTTGTTAGAAAAGGTGCAACAGACGAATTCTTTGGTCTTAATAAAACCAGTGCCAAGTTTAGGTTTTCAGGGGAAGTTTTAAAGATACAACAAGAAGATGTTTTTAATGTGGTCTCGGTCTTAATAGGTAATGATATTATTAGGGTGGTGGTTGATCCCAATGAGGCCAATAATTTAAGGGTGGGCGATAGGGTTCTGGTGGCATCCAAAGCCTTTAATCCAATTGTTCAAAAACTCTAAAAGTTGTGGAAATCTGGGCGTAATAGAGGTTAGAGGGTTAATTCGCTAAACAGACTTTCCAAGTTTTTGTTCTTTCGGCTCAGTTGCAGTGTTTTTAGTTTGTTGTCATGGGCAAAATCAAATACGGCCGGCCGCATATCCTTTGTAGTGTTAAAGGTAATCTCGTAAACAAAACCACCGGTGTTTTGTACCTGTGTAACCTCGGGCAGTTTTTTTAGAAAGGCTTCCTCTACCCTGAAATCAAATTCTACTATTAATACTTGATCTTCTTCTTCCCGCAATTCGGAGAGTTTTTTATCGGCTACAAGTCTTCCCTTGTTAATAATGAGAACCCGGTCGCATACCGCTTCTACCTCTTTCATTATATGGGTAGACAAAAGAATGGTTTTTTCCTTTCCTATCTCCTTTATCAATTTTCTAATTTCCAACAATTGGTTGGGGTCCAGTCCAGTTGTGGGTTCATCCAAAATTAGTACTTCAGGGTCGTGCAACAAGGCTGCAGCTAAGCCTACCCTTTGTCTATATCCCTTGGAGAGTTGCCCTATTTTTTTGTTGGCTTCAGGGCTTAGTCCGGTCTGTTCAATAACCAGTTTTATCCTATCCTTGTTTACTTGGTATACATTGGCATTGAACCCAAGGTATTCCTTAACATACATGTCCAGATATAAGGGGTTGTGTTCAGGAAGGTAGCCAATGCTCTTTTGTACATTTTTCTTTTCCTCCAAAACGTCAAACATATTTACCACAGCCTGTCCCTCATCTGCAGTGTGATAGGTGGTAAGTATTTTCATCATTGTTGACTTTCCGGCACCATTGGGGCCTAGGAAACCTACAATTTCACCTTTTTCTATGGAGAAAGAAACATCCTGTAGTGCTGTCTGCGTCCCAAAGGTTTTGGTAATGTTTTTTACGATAATGGACATGCGTATTCTTTTTTATCAAAAATAAGGTAAATAAGTGAATGCTTGATTTAAAAGGAAGCTGTTTGAAATAATGAATGTAAATACCAAATTGTATTTGAAGGAATAGAATTAACTTTTGCTTAGCTATTTATAATTCTCAAATTTTGGTTGCATTAAGGAGTTTATCCCTAATTTTTTGGCTTTTAACCAAAATAAATAAAAAAATATCGTCATAAGGGTAGAGTTATGAATTTAATTGTTACTTTAGCGCAAGATTTACAAAAAAATGACAAAGCAATATTTCTGGAATGGTTTTTACTTTTACTTCTTTTTTAAGGGAGGAAGGGGACTATTCTAGTATATTACAAGATGTATATATTTAAAAGTCCCGTGAAAACTGGGACTTTTTTTTTGGGTTCAACTTTCTAGGTAAGAGGGGTTTAAAATGGATTGGGCATTGATTGTCATAGTTTGGAGGAAATAATATTAGAGTGGAATTAAAAATTGCAATACAGGGTATAAAGGGGTCTAATCACCATCAGGTGGCCAAGGATTATTTTGGGGACAATGTTACGTTTGTAGAATGCTCATCTTTTGATATTTTGGTGGAGCATTTACTAAATAAGACAGCAGACAAAGCGGTAATGGCCATAGAGAATTCTATCGCCGGATCCATAATTCCAAATTACGCACTGGTCTTTCACAAGAACCTTCATATAATAGGTGAACAGTATTTAAGTATTCATCACAACCTAATGGCTTTGAGAGGGCAGACTATAAATGATATAAAGGAGGTGCGTTCCCATCCTATGGCGCTGTTGCAGTGCAACGAGTTTTTTAAGGAATACCGGCACATTAAATTGGTAGAGGATGTTGATACGGCGGAGACGGCAAAAAGAATTCAGGAAAACCAATTAAAGGGTATTGCGGCCATAGCGCCTAAAGTAGCTGCGGAATTGTACGATTTGGAAATTATTCAGTCGGAAATACAGACCATAAAGGAAAATTCCACTAGGTTTATCATTGTTAAGACGAAGAATAAGGTCTTGCCGGAGCATGAAATAAATAAGGCGTCCGTGCGTTTTATCACTGACCATAAGCGGGGTAGCTTGGCTACAATATTGAATGTGATGAGCGATTGTAACCTTAACCTTACAAAGATCCAGTCGCTACCGGTTATAGAGATGCCGTGGAAATATTCATTTTTTGTGGATGTTACCTTTGAAAAATATGAACACTTTGTAAAAGCGAAAGCTTTATTGGAAATAATGTCTGAAGAATTTAGAGTCTTGGGCGAATATAAAAATGCCAGAACAATATGATTACGGCGAATAGGTTAAATACGGTTGAGGAATACTACTTCTCCAAAAAATTGCGGGAAGTCAGGGGATTAATGGCCCAAGGCAGGCCAATTATAAATATGGGTATTGGGAGTCCGGATTTGGAGCCCTCTGCCGAGGTGGTGAACGCCATTAAGGATGCCGTGGCACATGATGGGGCGCATCAGTACCAGAGCTATCAGGGTTTGCCCGAATTACGGGAATCCTTTGCTTCTTTTTATAAGAAGAGGTTTGGTGTTGCCGTAGATCCTCAGTCCCAGGTATTGCCTTTAATGGGGTCTAAAGAAGGGATAATGCATATTAGTCTTGCCTTTTTGAACCCAGGTGATGAAGTGTTGATTCCCAATCCAGGGTACCCTACCTATACCTCTGTGACCAATTTGGTTGGAGCTAAACCACTATATTATGATTTAACGGATAATAATGGCTGGTTTCCGGATTTGGACGTCCTGGGAGAAAGGGACCTGTCCAAGGTAAAGGTGATGTGGACCAGTTATCCGCATATGCCTACCGGGGCTATTGCGAGTAGGGAACAGTTGCAAAGGCTGGTGGATTTTGCCAAAGAAAATGATATTTTATTGGTGAATGACAACCCGTATAGCTTTGTCTTGAACGAGGAACCTATTAGTATTTTGGAATTGGAAGGAGCACAGGAGGTAGCTTTGGAATTAAACTCCTTGAGTAAGACCTTTAACATGGCGGGCTGGCGTGTAGGATTGGTTTTAGGGAGTAGTGAACATATCAATGCTGTTCTTAAGGTGAAAAGCAATATGGATTCCGGAATGTTTTATGGTATTCAGAAAGGTGCCATTGCCGCCCTTAATAGTAGTGATGCTTGGTTTAAGCAATTGAATACCGTATATAATGAACGTCGGGAATTGGTTTATGAACTGGCCAACAAACTCAACTGTACCTATGATAAAAAATCGGTGGGTATGTTCGTATGGGCAAAGTTGCCATCGGGAATACCATCTGCCGAAGAATTTATAGATAAGGTACTCTATGATAAGAATATTTTTATTACCCCGGGAACCATATTTGGGTCTAACGGAGAGGGTTATATTAGATTTTCACTATGTGTTTCTGCAGCTAAGATAGCAGAAGCCATAAGTAGGTTTTAAAGTAAAAAATGAATAAGGGCAATCTGTAGGGTGATTGGGGTTGCCGGTATTGTTCTTCTTAGGAACTAATGCAGAATTAATATGAATGTATTTGTAATCGGTATCGGACTAATTGGAGGGTCTTTGGCCAGGGATATCAAGCGTTCCCGGCCCGATACAAGAATTTTTGGAATTGACGCCAATGAGCTTCATTTGGACGAGGCCTTGGCCCTGTCCTTGATTGATGAAAAGGCAGATTACGGAAAGCTCCATGAGGCCGATATGGTCATTGTTAGTATACCTGTAGATGTTATGGTGCGGGAATTGCCCATAATTTTGGATGCTGTTAATGACGATGCAGTGGTGTTTGATGCAGGCTCTACCAAGGCACTAATATGTAAAACCTTGGAAGACCACCCCAAAAGAAGAAATTTTTTGGCCTGTCACCCAATTGCAGGAACGGAGTTTTCAGGGCCTTCCGCGGCTATTGAGGGCTTGTATATAGGGAAGACCAATATTATTTGTGAAATAGAAAAAACAGCCTTTAAGCTACAGGAAAGGGCATTGCAGTTATTTCATGAATTGGGGATGCGGATCAGATATATGAATCCGGAAGCTCATGATAAGCATATTGCCTATGTTTCACACCTGTCCCATATAAGTTCTTTTATGTTGGGGAAGACGGTGATAGAAAAGGAAAAAAATGAAAGGGATATATTTGATATGGCAGGCAGTGGATTTGAGAGCACCGTGCGTTTGGCCAAAAGTTCACCAGCCATGTGGACCCCCATTTTTGAACAAAATAAGGCCAATGTTGTGGAAACCTTAGGGGAATATATAGAAAACCTAAAGGAATTTGAAAAAATGTTGATCAGTGATGATTATGAGGGCATTTATAACGAAATGAATAATACGAATAAAATAAAGGAAATATTAAACGGAATACCACTTAACAAAAAATAGAGTAAAAATGGAAAATTCAAAACAAATGAGAACATGGTTGGACGATATGAAATTGGACCATCCACTAGTAATTGCCGGGCCTTGTAGTGCGGAAACAGAAGAGCAAGTGCTCCAAATTGCCAATGAGTTAAAAGATACCGATGTAAACTATTTTCGTGCTGGTATCTGGAAGCCAAGAACACGTCCCGGAATGTTTGAAGGGGTAGGAGCTTTAGGTTTAAAGTGGTTGCAGAAAGTGAAGGCAGAGACCGGTATGAAAACTTGTACCGAAGTGGCTAATGCCGCCCATGTTAAGTTGGCATTGGAGCATGACATTGATTTGTTGTGGATAGGGGCCCGTTCAACAGTGAGTCCGTTTATCATGCAGGAGATTGCTGATGCCTTGGAGGGGACAGATAAAATAGTATTGGTGAAGAATCCGGTAAATCCAGATTTGGCTTTATGGCTTGGTGGTATTGAAAGGTTGCATTCTGCCGGGATTAAAAATTTAGGTGCCATACACAGAGGGTTCTCTACCTACGAGAAAACTAAATATAGGAATATTCCGGAATGGCAATTGGCGATAGAATTTCAAAATAAATTCCCTGATTTGCCTTTGATCAACGATCCTTCCCACATTACTGGGAATAGGGAAATGATCTTTGATGTCTCCCAGACTGCCTTGGACCTTAATTTTGATGGCTTAATGATTGAAACCCATTTTGATCCTGAGAATGCATGGAGTGATGCCGCACAACAGGTGACGCCTACCAAATTGATCCAGATCATGAGAGATTTGAAAATCAGAAAAGAGTCAGATCCGGAAGCAGCATATAACAGTGAGCTAAGTGGTCTAAGGGCACAAATAGATGTTCTGGATAACCAGTTGATAGACATGCTTGGAAAAAGAATGAAAGTTTCCGATAGCATCGGTGCTTTGAAAAAGCAGAAAAACGTTGCGGTATTGCAAAGCAACCGTTGGAACGCTATTTTAGGTAATATGATCTTGGAAGGTGAGTCAAAAGGATTGAGCGAGGAGTTTGTTTTGAAAATGTTCAAGGCCATTCATCAGGAATCCATAAATCACCAGGAAAAAATAATCAACTCTTAGATTATTTTTTTGGTAAACCGTTTAAACCCGCTTTTTGCGGGTTTTTTTGTTTGTAAGGATTTCTTAAACATGGCGTTCGTTTCAATGTTTCAAAAAATGTTAATTGTTTCTTTAAACAAGTGTAACAAATTCTATTTTGTTTCATCTTTACACAGAATAATAGAAGGCAAAAATCTTTGGGACCGCTTGGGTCCTAGAATAAAACCTATGAATAAAAATGATAAAAATGAGTAAGTTGTTGGTTTTGGGGTGTTTATTGGTGTCCTTTATAGGGGTCTCACAGCGGACTGTGGAAAAATCGGTGGGCGATTTTAAAACCATAAAGGTGTACGATCTAATTGCTGTAAACCTTATTGAATCCAATGAAAATAAAGTTCTGGTAAAAGGAGACAATGTAGATGACATCCAAATTGTAAACAAAAACGGAACCTTAAAGATTAGAATGGCCTTGGATAAAATTTTCCATGGAGAGGATACTTTTGTTGAGGTGTATTATAAAGATATAGCGGTTATAGACGGTAATGAAGGGGCCAAGATTACGGTAAGCCAAACCTTGGATCAGGATAAAATTGAATTAAGGACGCAAGAAGGGGCTAAGATTAAGGTTGGTTTGGCAGTGCAGGATGTGGTGGTGAGATGTGTTACCGGAGGCATTGTAGAGGCTGCAGGGAAGACCAACACCCAAGAGGTGGTGTTAAATACAGGAGGCGTCTTTGTGGGAAAACCTTTGGTGAGTAAGCGCGGCACTGTTAAGATAACAGCCGGAGGGGAGGCTGAGATGCATACATCGGACGCGATTGATATCACTATTAGGGCAGGTGGAGATGTCGTGGTTTATGGCAACCCCAAGGAAGTGAACAAGAATACTTTTGCCGGTGGTCGGGTTCAAATAAAGGACTAGGGCAAGATTTTTCTGTAGGCTGCTTTAAGCCCATATGGAGACTGACTAAAACAAAAAAACCGGCCATAGGACCGGGTTTTTTGTTTTGTATTCTTGGATCGTTATTTTTTAAAAATGTATCGGGTAATAAAAATGCCCTGTCCGTCTCCCTTGCCACCTTCACTTTCAACCGCACTGGTTACAAAGGCCAATTCCCATCCCTCAGCTACCATAGCGTTGATCTTTGAGGTGATTAGGGCATCATTGGCTGCAATATTTTGAAACCGGATGCCTCCAATATTATAGAAGTTTAAAAGTTTGGTCTCTTCAAAATTCTTTACCCTTATCTCGTCGCGCTTCGATTTGTTTCTGCTGTTGTCGTCCTCTGTTTGTACGCTGGTAAACTCTTTGTAGTCCTTGTCTTCATTGGCGCTTATTATTCTAGAGCGACCAAGTCCATTGGGAACAATAGATTCTACACTGGTTATCACTTTAAATTGTTGGGCATTTAGCTCTAGTGATCCGGCCATTACAATAAAGGCAATGAATAATAGTTTTTTCATGTTTTGGTTGTTTATATGTTGATACAGCATTATCAACGCTCAATTTTAAAGGCTAGTATAAAACTAAAGTTGTTTCTTTGTAAATAAATATGTTAGAACACCTTAATGGAAGGAACTGTATATAAATCTACCGGTAGTTGGTATACCGTTAAAACGGAGGAGGGTATTTTTTACGAATGCAGGATAAAAGGAAAATTTCGCCTTAAGGGGATAAAGAGTACCAATCCTGTTTCCGTAGGAGATGTGGTGGTCTTTGAACAGGATAGTTCTGAAGATACGCCTCAAGGTATCATCACCGAAATTAAGGACAGGAAAAACTATATCATTAGAAAATCGGTCAACCTGTCCAAACAAACACATATCATCGCGGCCAATTTGGATCAGGTATTTTTATTGGTAACCTTGAACAATCCGCCAACCTTTACCAGTTTTATCGACCGGTTTTTGGTGACTTCCGAAGCCTATGGTATTCCTGCTATTTTGCTTTTTAATAAGATCGACACCTATACTGAAGAGGAGTTGGATGAAATTAGATATTTGGCAGAATTGTATAGGGAGATAGGGTATACCTGTATAGGGATCTCTGCCAAAACCACTAAGAATGTAGATAAGGTTAAGGAGTTGATGATGGGGAAAACAAGTATGTTTTCCGGACATTCGGGAGTGGGGAAATCTACCTTGGTAAATGCCATTGAGCCCCAACTGGACCTAAAGACCAAAAGCATATCCTCACAACATATGCAGGGACAGCACACCACTACTTTTGCGGAAATGTTCGACCTGGATTTCGGAGCCAAAATAATAGATACGCCCGGGATAAAAGGATTTGGGATAGTGGATATGGAAAAGGAGGAGATAGGAGATTATTTTCCTGAATTCTTTAAGTTGAAATCCGATTGTAAGTTCAATAATTGTTTGCATGTAGATGAGCCGCATTGCGCAGTAAAACAAGCCCTGGACAATAATGAAGTGGCCTGGAGCAGGTATAAAAGTTATGTGCAGATGTTAAATGGGGAACAAGAGAATTATAGAATTGATATCTACGGGGAAAAATAATGCGAGTAACCATACAAAGAGTAACCACCGCAAGTGTAACGGTAGAACAGCGGGTTGTTTCGGAAATTTCTAACGGACTGCTTTTGTTTTTGGGTATAGAGGAAGCGGATACGGAGGAAGATATAAAATGGCTTTGCAAAAAGGTGGCCAATCTAAGGATTTTTAATGACGCCCAGGGGGTCATGAATCTATCACTGCTTCAGATTAATGGGGAAGCCTTGGTAATTAGTCAGTTTACGCTTCACGCCTCAACCAAGAAAGGCAATAGACCCAGTTATATAAAAGCGGCAAGACCAGAGGTGGCCGTTCCGCTCTACGAGCAATTTGTGTCCCAATTGGAAAAAGACCTTGGAAAGAAGGTAGGCACTGGAATATTTGGAGCCGATATGAAAGTGGCGCTTCTGAATGACGGACCGGTAACAATACAAATAGATTCCAAAAACAGGGAATAATGACGTTAAACGATTTTTTTTGAAGCAGTCGTACGAATAGTACTATATTTCATCGCTATAAATATTTACATTTTTATTGTTGATGCGATTTTATTTTTCTCTCCTATTTTGTGTATTCTTCTTTGTAGTAAAGGCACAAAAAAAAGAATACCAAGCCATATTACTTGATGCTAAATTAGTCGCAAACGCTGATGCCGTTGTAAGGTTAAATGCGACCACTATTGAAATTGCAGGTCTGGAAAGTCTAAAGCAAACCCATAAGAGAGTGGTGACCATTTTAAACAGTAAGGGAAATGACCATTTAGACCTTAAAGTTTATTACGACGATAAAATTAAGGTGAAAAACTTGGGCGCCATTGCTTATGACAAATTTGGCAAGCAACTAAAAAAGTTTAAAAGTGGTGATTTTAAGGATATGGCGGCGGTTAGCAGCTTTTCTTTATATGAAGACAGTAGGGTAAAATACCTTAGCTACATTCCTAATAGCTATCCCTATACCATTGAGTTTTATTACGAAACTACGACCTCCAATACCACTTGGATTCCCTTTTGGCGACCTTTACAAGGTTACAACATAAGCACGGAAAAAAGTACTTATGATATTGTTTACGATAGTGCTCTCGGATTAAGCAAAAAAGAGAAGAATTTTACGGGATATAACATATTGGACCAAAGTAAAAATGGAGTTGTAAGTTATATAGCAGAAAACTTAGAGGCTATTGAACCCGAAGAACTAAGTCCAGATTTTAGGAGTATTGCCCCCGTACTTCTAATTGCTCCCCTACGCTCGCATTATGAGGGCTTCGAAATTGAAGCTGGGGATTGGGAGACCATGGGTAAATGGATTTACGATAATTTGTTGAGCGGGAGTACGGACCTTTCTGAGGAAACCAAGAAAAAAGTGCTTGGGCTCGTTGAAGGAATAAATAGCCCCCTGGAAAAGGCCCGAGTAATATATAATTATGTACAGAACAACACTAGATATGTTAGTGTGCAAGTAGGTATTGGCGGGATTAGGCCAATACCTGCATCGGAAGTGGACAGGGTTAAATACGGTGATTGTAAGGGGTTGACCAACTATACCAGGGCCTTGCTGGAAGTGGTAGGGGTAACATCATACTATACAGAAGTGTATGCGTCTGCCAACAATCAGATTGATATGGATAAAAGTTTCCCTTCCTTGTTAGGTCAGGCTAATCACGTTATATTAAACATTCCGATCCAAAATAATAAATCTGTCTGGTTAGAGTGTACAAGTCAATCTTTGCCCTTTAATTTTTTGGGAGATTTTACCGATAATAGAAATGTTTTGGCTATTTCTCCGGAGGGTGGCAAAATAATACGCACTCCAAAATATGATCCTTTAGAAAATAGTCAGGTAGTAAAGGCCAATTTAAAAATACTGGATGATAGGAGTGTCGTTGTCAATGCTAAGGTTATATCTGAAGGGCTGCGATATAATAAAAGGTATTACCTAGAGAAGGAGACGCTGCTAGAAAAGGAAAAGTTTATAAAAAGTCAATGGGGCCATATGGGTGACATGGATATAGATCGTATGGATTTCCATAATGATAAAGAGTCGGTATCATTTACCCAGGAGATAGACTTTAGAGCGGGCAATTTTTCTTCTGTGTCGGGCTCCTTATTGCTTATCCCTGTCAATACGCTAAACAAAACTATTCATCTACCGCAAAGGTACCGAAACCGCAAAATGCCATTGGAAATAGAAAGGGGTTTTTCTGATAATGCTGAATATGACATCCATTTGCCAAAGGGATATAAATTGGAATCAACTCCCGATAACCTATTCATTGAGAATAAATTCGGAAAATATAGTGCAGACATTGAGAAGGTGTCGGAGAGCAGACTAAAATATACCCGACAATTCGTGGTTTACGAAGGGGTATATCCTAAGGAGGAATATGCAGACTATAGAAGTTTTATAAAAGAAGTTTCCAAGAACGATAACGCTAAAATTATATTGACGAAAAATAACTAACCACATGAAAAAATTAATGCTTGTCTGCATCCTACTCAATCTTCAATTTGTTATAGCCCAAAATTTTAACTTTGGTAAGGTATCCAAAGAAGAGTTGAAAGAGCGCTTCAATGTGGCGGATTCCTCCGCTTCAGCTTCCTATTTATATAAATATAGGAAAACATCTGTAGAGTATTTTGAAAATGAAGGTTTTCAATTGATCACAGAAGTCCATGAGAGAATAAAATTGTACAATAAGGACGGCTTTGAATATGCTACCAAAAAGATAAATCTCTATAAGGATGCTAGAAAGAGGGAAAAAGTAAGTGAGTTAAAAGCTTATACTTATAACTTGGTAGATGATAAGATAGAGGATAGCAAACTTAAGGGCGATGGTGAGTTTGATATTGAACTATCCCAGTATTATAATCAAAAGACATTTACTATGCCAAATGTCAAGGAAGGGTCTGTAATTGAGTATAAGTACAAGGTGAAATCTCCTTTTGTATCTATCGTTGACGAATTTAAGTTGCAGCATAGTATCCCTGTTAAAAAGTTGATCGCAATCTTTATGTCCCCCGAGTATTTTAACTACAAATTGAATATGAAGGGTTTTTTACCAATATCCGCTAAGCAGGAAGTAATTGCTGGTGATATAAATTTTCATACCAAAACCAGGAGTTCTGGGTCTGGGTTTTCTTCAGTCAAGACAAATTTTAACACTTCAAAACTAAGGTTTGATATAAATAAGAATTCTTATGAATTAACAGATGTACCAGCCTTAAAAAATGAGCCCTATGTGAACAATATAGATAACTACAGGTCTTGCGTAAAGTACGAATTATCCTTTACTAAGTTTCCCAATAGTATTTTGGAGCATTATTCAACCACATGGGAAGACGTGGTGAAAACAATATATAAAAGACCTGAATTTGGAGGTGAGTTGAATAGGACAGGGTACTATCAAAAGGATTTGGACGCTCTTTTGACAGATAGTACTGATCCCTTAGAGAAAATTGCAAAAATTTTTGATAAAGTAAAATCTCAGGTTAAATGGAATGGGTATTATGGTAAATATGCAACAAATGGGGTAAGGCAAGCATATAAGGAGCGTACCGGGAATGTTGGAGATATTAACCTCATGCTTACTTCCATGCTGAGAAGTGCGGGATTTAATTCCAATCCAATACTGGTAAGCACTCGTGATAATGGTATTCCAGTATTTCCAACACGTGAAGGTTATAATTATGTAATTTCGGGAGTTGTGGTGGATAATGATACCATTTTGCTGGATGCTACCAATACCTACAGTTCCTTAAATGTATTACCTTTAAGGGCTTTGAATTGGGAAGGTAGGATGGTTAATAAAGACGGTAGTTCCGTGATGGTTGATTTGTATCCTAAGAATATTGCCCAGGAAACAGTCTACCTTAATGTGGGATTAGGGAAAAATGGTGATATAGAGGGAATGATTAGGAGGACTAAGACCGGTCATGATGCAATGGGTTACCGTAAGCAATTTAATAGTGAAAAAGAAGATGTTTATATTGAAAAATTGGAGAATAAATATGGAGAGATGATGGTTTCGGATTTTGAAGTGAAGAACAATGTAGACTTGGCCCATCCGGTCATGGAATCTTATAAGTTCGTTACAGAGAATCACATGGAAATGATTGGTGATCGTATCTATTTTTCTCCCATGTTTTTTTTAGGGACAAAAGAAAATCCTTTTAAATTGGAAAAGAGGGAGTTTCCTGTAGATTTTGGGTATCCTTCCAGTACAAAGTATAGAATTGGTATAGCTATCCCTGAAGGTTATATTGTAGAGTCCTTGCCCGAGTCTACACGTTTGAAGTTGCCAGATGAATTGGGAAGCTTTTTATTTAATGTTGCAGCCCAATCAAATCAGATCAATGTCTTGGTCAATACAAGAGTAAACCAATCTGTAATAGCGCCATTATATTATAGTGCATTGAGGGAGTACTTTAAGCTGGTGGTAGATAAAATGAGCGAAAAAATAGTTTTGACTAAAAGTAAAGAATAATGAATATAGAAAATGCACAGCAAGCTGTAGATGAATGGATCAATAACCATGGAGTGCGTTATTTTAACGAGCTTACCAATATGGCCCAACTTACCGAAGAAGTAGGGGAAGTGGCCCGTATAATTGCCAGAAGGTACGGGGAGCAGAGTGAAAAGGAATCGGACAAAAACAAAGACTTGGGAGAGGAATTGGCCGATGTACTCTTTGTGGTCCTCTGTCTGGCAAACCAAACGGGAATAAACCTACAGCAGGCCTTTGATAAGAAGCTTGATTTAAAGGCTCAACGCGATCATGACCGACATCATAACAATAAAAAGTTGAAATAGTAGTATATTTGTCGTTTTGCAAATTGTAAGATTGCGTAAAAAACAACGCAATACACCTTAAAAATTCCATAGAAATTGAAGCTACATTTATCTGCCCCATCGGAGACCCTAATTAAATCTGACATAGCGATTACGGGATCCAAAAGTGAAACCAATAGGCTGTTGTTGTTACAAGCCTTGTTTCCAGCCATTAAAATTGAAAATCTGTCCAATTCGGATGATGCCCAAGTAATGCAAGAAGGACTGCAGATCAGCAGTGGAACGGTAGATATTCACCACGCAGGTACAGCCATGCGCTTTTTAACTGCCTATTTTGCTTCACAGGAAAATAAGGAGGTTACCCTAACTGGTTCTAAAAGGATGACCGAAAGACCTATAAAAGTACTGGTAGATGCATTGCGGAGCCTAGGTGCGGAAATAAGCTACAAAAAGGACGAAGGATACCCGCCTATTGCCATAAAGGGTAAAAAGCTGACCAAGACCCAGGTGAGCCTGCCCGCCAATATCAGTAGCCAATATATATCCGCACTGCTTTTGATAGCGCCAAGTTTACAGAACGGTCTGGAATTGGAGTTGGTGGGTAAAATCACTTCTGTGCCCTATATTAAAATGACCTTGGGCCTACTCTCCCAAATAGGGGTAGAGAGTTCTTTTGAAGGCAATACAATCAGAGTTTCTCCAAAATCCGAGGTTGTAGCCAGTACTCAGGTGGTAGAATCCGATTGGAGCTCTGCCTCATACTTTTACAGTATTGTGTCACTATGTGAGGTGGGTACGGAGATATCCCTATCGGCCTATCACAAAGACAGCCTTCAGGGAGATAGCGTACTCCAGGAAATTTATACCCATTTTGGGGTAGAAACTACCTTTGAGGGGCATCGTATAGTACTAAAAAAAGTAGGCAACCCCAAAGACAGTAGTTTTACTTTTGATTTGGCCAATGCGCCAGATATAGCACAAACTATAGCGGTTAGTTGTTATGGCCTGGGCGTGGCCTGTTATATGACCGGATTGCATACCCTAAAAATAAAGGAGACCGATAGATTGGAAGCCCTAAAAGCTGAATTGACCAAATTGGGGGCGTCTATTTCCGTAACCGATAAAACCTTGACATTGGAGGCGTCACAGGATTTTGTTAAGGATGTGGCAATTGATACCTATAACGATCATAGAATGGCCATGGCTTTTGCCCCACTGGCCCTAAAAACGTCTCTTTATTTTAACGATGCCGAGGTGGTGTCCAAGTCTTATCCCGATTTTTGGCGGGATATGGAAAAATTAAAATTTCAGGTTAAAACCGTCTGATTTTGATTTAAATGCGGATTTACTTGACATCGCCCCATGCATCATCGTATATTTGCAGCCGCAAAACATTAATCTAATATTAAGGAATATACTAAATGAAATTATCGCACTTCAATTTTGAACTTCCAAAGGAGTTATTGGCAGAGTATCCAGCAGAGAATAGGGATGAGTCCAAATTAATGGTAGTTCATAGGGACACTGGCAAAATTGAGCACAGAATGTTTAAGGATCTTATCGATTATTTTGATGAGGGCGATGTTATGGTGCTTAACAATACCAAAGTGTTTCCTGCTAGGTTGTACGGTAACAAAGAAAAGACGGGGGCAAGAATTGAGGTCTTTTTGTTGAGGGAGTTAAATGAGGAACAACGTCTATGGGATGTTTTGGTAGATCCGGCACGTAAGATACGAATTGGAAACAAGCTATATTTTGGGGATGATGAAACCCTGGTGGCTGAGGTAATAGACAATACTACATCCAGAGGAAGGACTTTACGTTTCTTATACGATGGGTCTTATACCGATTTTAGAAGAAAATTAAAAGAATTAGGTGAAACACCCTTGCCCAAATATATTAAGCGTGATGTAGAGGCCGAGGATGAAAAAAGATACCAGACTATTTATGCCAAGCACGAAGGAGCCGTGGCTGCACCAACTGCAGGCCTCCACTTTTCCAAGCATTTGTTGAAAAGGTTGGAGATTAAAGGTATAGATTTTGCAGAGGTAACCTTGCACGTTGGACTGGGGACCTTTAATCCTGTTGAGGTAGAGGACCTTTCTAAGCACAAAATGGATAGCGAGGAGCTGATCATTGATGAGAAAGCAACAGATATTGTGAACACGGCCAAGCTTAATAAGCGCAAGGTGTGTGCTGTAGGTACCACTGCCATGAGAGCTTTGGAAAGTGCGGTGTCTTCACAACAAACCTTGAATACCTTTGAGGGTTGGACCAACAAATTTGTCTTTCCTCCATATGACTTTAGTATTGCCAATGCCATGGTAACTAATTTTCACCTTCCAAAATCTACCCTGTTAATGATGGTATCTGCGTTTATGGGGCATGACCTAATGAAGAAGGCCTATAAGGAGGCAATTTTGGAACAGTATAAGTTTTATTCTTACGGTGATGCTATGTTGATATTGTAAGCATCCAAATTAATATTAAAATCCCGTCAGAATCAGAGATATATCTGGGTTGACGGGATTTTTTTTATAGAATCATTTATCTTTAAGAAGTGGAAGTCGCAAAAAAGAAAAGAGATATTAGGGCATTTACCAAGGAACAACTACGGTCGTTCTTTGAATCGCAGGGAGACAAGGCCTTTAGGGGAAACCAGGTCTATGAATGGCTGTGGCAAAAATCGGCCCATAGCTTTGAGGATATGACCAATATTTCTAAGGCAACCAGAAAAATGCTGGAGGAAAATTTTGTGATCAACCATATCAAAGTAGATCAGATGCAACGCAGTAGCGATGGAACCATAAAGAATGCGGTTCGGCTACATGACGACCTTATTGTGGAATCGGTCCTGATTCCTACCAAAACCAGAACTACAGCCTGTGTATCCAGCCAGGTAGGCTGTAGTTTGGATTGTAAATTTTGCGCTACGGCGCGACTTAAACGGATGCGGAATTTAAATCCTGATGAGATTTACGATCAGGTGGTGGCAATTGACAATGAGAGTAGGTTGTATTTTGATAGGCCTTTGAGCAATATTGTTTTTATGGGAATGGGAGAACCTCTCATGAACTACAACAACGTACTCAAGGCAATAGACAAGATAACCTCTGAAGAAGGATTGGGGATGTCGCCAAGACGAATTACCGTTTCTACCTCCGGTGTTCCCAAAATGATTCGTAAGATGGCAGATGAGGCCGTTAAATTTAAATTGGCAGTATCCCTGCATTCGGCCATTGATGAGACGCGTACCTCTATAATGCCGTTTAACGCCACATTTACCTTGGCAGACTTAAGGGAAGCCCTTGAGTATTGGTATCAAAAAACAAAAAGTAGGATCACCTATGAATATGTGGTATGGGACGGTATCAACGATACCCAAAAAGATGTGAATGCCTTGGTAGATTTTTGTAGGTTTGCCCCTTCCAAAGTAAACCTTATAGAATACAACCCCATAGATGACGGTGAATTTCAACAGGCCAATAGAGCAGCTATAGACATGTATGTGGATACTTTGGAAAAAAATGGCATTACGGTAACCGTAAGACGGTCCAGGGGTAAAGATATTGATGCGGCTTGTGGGCAATTGGCCAACAAATCCTAGAAAGGAAAAGGGCTTTTATGGAATTATTGGACCCTATTTTGCTGAAAAGGACAAATAACTTTCACATTACCGTTATGGGCGGGGTATTACTATATTTTTTTGCCTAATTTTACACCAAGGATCAAACCGACAAAATAAAACAGTCTAGACTTACCGCTTGAAAATTGTATCCCAAATAAAGGAGCCCATTAATAAGGAAATGGAACTTTTTGAGAAAAAGTTCTACGAGTCCATGTCCTCCAAAGTAGCCCTGTTAAATAGGATTACCTACTATATTGTAAATAGAAAAGGGAAGCAAATGCGGCCCATGTTCGTTTTTCTTACCGCAAAGTTATTGAACAATGGGGAAGTGAATGAGCGAACCTATAGAGGAGCTTCGGTCATAGAATTGATACATACCGCTACCTTGGTCCATGATGATGTAGTTGATGATAGTAATAAGCGGAGAGGTTTTTTTTCTGTAAACGCACTGTGGAAAAATAAGATAGCTGTCCTGGTTGGGGATTATTTACTGTCCAAAGGCTTGCTGTTGTCCATAGATCATGGAGATTTTGACCTGCTCAAGATTATTTCGGTGGCAGTGCGGGAAATGAGTGAAGGAGAGCTGTTACAGATAGAGAAGGCAAGGCGTTTGGATATTACCGAAGAGGTATACTACGACATTATACGACAAAAGACGGCAACCTTGATTGCTGCTTGTTGTAGCCTAGGTGCCTGTTCTGTTAAGCCCGATTCTGAGGATGTGGAAAAGTTTAGAAAATTTGGGGAACTTATTGGAATGGCTTTTCAGATTAAGGACGATTTATTTGATTACGGTGAAGAGCGAATCGGGAAACCTACCGGTATTGATATAAAGGAACAGAAAATGACCCTGCCACTTATATTTGTACTGAACAAGTGTACCAAAGCCGAAAGAAAATGGCTGATCAATTCCATTAAAAATCACAACAAGGACAAAAAACGGGTAAAAGAGGTTATTGCTTTTGTTAAGAATAACGGTGGATTGGACTATGCCGTAAAAAAGATGCTTGCCTACAAGGAAGAAGCATTGTCCTTATTGGATACCTACCCTGATTCCGATTATAAAAGTTCACTGAAACTTATGGTGAACTACGTGGTGGACAGAAAAAAATAACGTCTATTGTTCTGTTTTTCAGTGTAATAATCTACATTCATTAATATTTTTATGCTTCCAGGCAACCTTTTGCCCGGCTATGTCGTCTATCTTTATAGCAAACAAACTTAAGGCAGTTGAAAATTATTTCTTTGTACCATAACGAAAAGTTACTTGTAAAGAAAGCCACGGCTGGAAACAGAGAGGCCCAAAAGTTTTTGTATGACAAATACTCTCCTAAGATGTTAAGTGTTTGCAGGCAATACATAAAGGACCTTCACTTTGCCGAAGATGTTATGGTCAGTGGTTTTGTCAAGGTGTTTAAAAATATGGGCCACTTTAGGCATGAGGGTAGCTTTGAAGGGTGGATAAGAAAAATAATGGTCAGGGAGTGTATTACCTACCTAAGAAAATCCAAACCAGTGATTTTTGATGATGAGGTGTGTGAAAGGGCAAGCATTCATGTAAATACAGATATTTCCCTACTGGATATGGAGGAAATACAATTGCTTATAGATGCATTACCGTCAGGGTATAAAATGGTCTTTGTTTTATATGCTTTGGAAGGGTACAAACATAATGAGATTGGTAGCATGTTGGGTATATCTGAAAGTACCTCCAAATCACAATTGTTTAAGGCTCGTAAAATGTTGCAACAGCAGTTACAGCTGTTGGGCATAAGCAAAGGGGCAAAAATAGGCATGAAGTAAAAGTAGGCTTACGTAGTAAATAACAATGGATATGGCACCAATGAAATTTGAGGAATATATAAAGGAGACCCTGGATAAGCGCGAAATTATCCCTTCGGACAGGGCTTGGGATAGCTTATCCCGGCAATTGGGTCCTAATAAGAAGAAGGGGAAAGGAGCTTTCTTTTGGTGGGCAGTAGCTGCCTGCTTGGGGCTGTTGGTGGCTTCTACGTTTTATGTTGGTACCAATGATAAACAGCCAGCGGGTGAACCTGGTATTGTGGCGGTTCCCAGTGTTGAAACAGCTGGGGCATTAGCAAAAGACAAAATAGTATTGCCTGGCCAAGAAAAGATAATAAAGTCTATAGAAGCCAAATCTACCGAAATAGTGACAATTGATGATAATGAGGAACCCCGCAAAGGTAATGCGGAAACCCTGGGGCAAATACAGGAAAAACAATTCTTGGACAACCAAATAGCGGCTATTAATGGGGAGGTTATGGATACTTCTGAGGTTGTAAGCGCGGATAAGCCCCTAGTTGCATCTACAGCGGATATAGAGACAAAAATAGTGGAGGTAGTAGCCCAAATAGGGATAATGGAGCAAAATCAACAAACCCTTACCGAGGCCGAAGTGGACTCCCTTTTGTGGCAGGCCCAAAGGGAATTGTTTTCGGAAAAAATAAAGGGTGATGGCTACAAAGTAGATGCCAAAGCCTTATTGGCAGATGTAGAAGGGGAACTGGACAAATCATACCGACAACAATTGTTCCAAGCCCTTAAAGAAGGATATCTAAAAGTTAAGACGGCCGTCGTCGCCTCAAGAAATAACTAATAAAATTCATCAATCATTAATTAAATCTCTTGGCCCTGCTCCTTCGTGGAGCGATAGGGCAGGGGATTGCTAAATCAACATTTATTATGGGAAAAGTGGTCAATTATCTTATGTTTTTCATACTGTGTCTTATTGCAGAGGATATATGTGCACAGGAACAGCTGGCCAAGGAACAACAAATAGCATGGTTGGAAAAAAGTAGGGAAAATGTTAAAACTTCTGAGCGGGAAGGACTTAAAAAAGAAGTGATGCGCATAAATGCCCGGGAAGAAAGGGGTGAGATAACCCACTTGCAAGCTGAAGAGCTTAAGAAATTGGCTGCAGAAAAGCACGCAAGAAATATCGAGAACAGGTTGGCAATAATAGAAAATAGAATAGCGCTGTTACACCGTAACAACTATGAGCTGGTGAATGATACCCTTATGGAAAACAGGTTTTCTGTACTAATAGGAGCCGGAAAAAAAGGTATAAAAATAAAGGGTAAAAATGAGCCTGTTAAATATGATAGACGAACGGGTAATCAAATGTTGTTTGCTTTTGGCTTTAATAATGCTATTAGGGAGGAGGGTAGTTTAGAGGATACACCTTATAAGGTTGGGGGGTCTGGCTTTATTGAGCTGGGCTGGAATTGGAATACGCGGCTATTAAAGAATTCAAATTTCTGGAGGCTCAAGTACGGCTTTTCCATGCAATGGAATAAGTTAAATCTGAAGGATAATCAGTATTTTGTGAAAGATGGGGCTACCGTTGCCTTGGAGCAATTCCCATTTTCCCTAAAGAAGGCGAATTTTAGGACAACCTATTTGGTCTTGCCTGTATATCTGGAATTTGGTCCTTCCAAAAGGATGGAAAAAGATGACAGGATAAGATATTTGAACAATGACCAATTTAAAATGGGTATAGGTGGCTTTGCCGGGGTAAATTTAGGGACTATGCAAAAGCTAAAATATAAGGAGGATGGAAAAAAAGTAAAGGATAAGTCCAAACAAGACTTTGGGACCAACGATTTTGTTTATGGTCTGGGGGCTTATGTTGGGATTGGAGATATAAGTGTTTATGCTAAATACAATTTGTCTACTATTTTCAAAAATCAGTATCCAAAACAGAATAATATTTCCTTGGGGCTACGGTTAGACTTGGATTGATCTATTAATTCATAGTCCTTTTGTTTCTAGTGGTCTCCGGGTTTGTTTAATTCTTATCCGTTAAAACTGTTCATCTTTTTTGTTTTGGGCAGACAGTAGTTCTTGTTGCATTTCCTCGGTAAATTCATCCTTAAAATAGGTTCTTTTGCAATGGGAACAGCTTATAACGGTATGGCTGCCTACCCTAAAGAGGGATATCCAGAACAAGTGAAAATAGGTTGTGCTACTCACCGCGGTGAGGGTTCCTTTGTTCTCACAATAGGGGCAGGCAAGATTGGGGAGCAATTGCGAAATGGTTTTGCCGGGTTTGGTCCCTAAGAATAAAATCATTGTATAACTGTTTTTTGTCCTTGAATGGTATTGGGAAGGACTAATTTATAAATTATATGAATGCCTTTTCTTTTTTTCAACTTTCATGAATGTAGTATCTTTAGCCTTCCAAAAAAAGAAAGAAAAAATTGATTTCAAAATCCACAATAGACAAAGTATATGAGACGGCCCGTTTAGAGGAGGTGATAGGGGATTTTGTACAATTAAAAAAATCCGGATCCAACTTTAAGGGCTTAAGTCCGTTTACCGATGAGCGCAGCCCCAGTTTTATGGTCTCGCCGGTAAAACAGATCTGGAAAGACTTTAGTAGCGGCAAGGGCGGCAACGTTGTGGCCTTTTTAATGGAGCACGAACATTTCTCCTATCCCGAGGCTATAAAATACCTGGCCCGGAAATACAATATTGAAATAGAAGAAACAGAGCAGAGCAATGAGCAAAAGGAACAATCCAATGAGCGCGAGAGCATGTACCTGGTTTCTGAATATGCCCAGAAGTATTTTTCTGAGATTTTGTGGGAACGGGAGCAGGGAAAAGCCATTGGGCTGAGTTATTTTAAGGAGCGCGGCTTCACCGATGAAACCATTAAAAAGTTTGAACTGGGCTATTGCTTGGATCAATGGGATGCCTTTACCAAGGCGGCCCTGGATAAAAAGTACCAATTAAGCTACCTAGAGAAAACGGGGCTTAGCATTGTTAAGCAGGATCAGTCCAACCCCGAAAAAAAACGGACATTTGACCGGTTTAAGGGTCGGGTTATGTTTCCAATTCATAGCATGAGTGGCCGGGTTTTGGGTTTTGGGGGTAGGATCCTTACCAATGATAAAAAAGCGGCCAAATACCTAAACTCCCCAGAGAGCGATATTTACCATAAGAGTAAGGTGCTGTATGGTATTTATTTTGCCAAGCAGGCGATTGCCAAGGAGGATAATTGTTATCTGGTAGAGGGGTATACCGATGTGATACAGTTTTATCAGAGGGGAATTCAAAATGTGGTAGCCTCCAGTGGAACCGCCTTGACCTCGGATCAAATACGGTTGATAAACCGTCTTACCAAGAATATTACCGTCTTGTTTGATGGGGATGCTGCCGGTTTACGGGCATCTTTGCGCGGTATAGATCTTATACTGGAACAAGGAATGAACGTTAAGGTATGTACTTTTCCGGAAGGGGAGGACCCTGATAGCTTTGCCAAGAACAACGATTATGAGGAGGTGGTACGGTACCTCAAAGAGAATTCCAAAGATTTTATCCAGTTTAAAGCGTCCTTATTAATGAAGGAGGCGGCCAATGATCCTATAAAAAGGGCAGATACGGTACGGGACATTGTTAATAGTATTGGAAAAATCCCCGATCGTATCAAAAAGGAGATATATATTCAGGAGTGTGCCCAGATCATGAATGTTTCAGAATCCGTTCTGTTCAATACCTTGGCGCAGATTGGTAAAAAAGATGCTGCCGAGGCCAATAAAAAAAGTAAACCCGATCAGCAGGCTTTTAATGTGGTGAAAAATGAGCCACAGCAACAAAAGGTAGACGTGCAGTATGAATTGGAACGGCAAATTATAGAGTTATTACTGCTTTATGGGGATAAGGACGAGGAGTTTGAGGATCTGGTACTCAAGGAAAATGAGAAGGGGGACCTGGAATTAGAGCCCGAGTCTATGGAGGCGAAAGTGTTTGAAAAGATTTATTTAGACCTTCAGGAAGACGAAATAGAACTTACACATAACCTGTTTCGGGATATCTATTATAGGATAATGGAGGAGCTAAATGAGAAGGAGAATTTTTCCATCAACAGATTTATTGCCGATTTGGACCAGGATCTGGCCATAGAAATATCTTCCATATTAATGGATGAAGAGAAATATATGCTACATCAATGGGAGAGAAAGGATATTTATCCAAAAGACAAGAAAATAGGGATCTCACAATTGGTTAGCGAGACTATTTTGACGCTTAGGTGCTACCTGATTAAAAAGAGAATAGGATCGCTGCAGGAGCGTACACTGGAATCTGAGGGGGGGAACTCGGAGACTTTGGAAGAAATCATGAATTACATTCAGCTTAATATGCTGCTGAATAAAAAATTGAACAGGGTGCTATCCTAATGTACTGTTGGTTCAAATTTTAATAAGAGACCGCATTCCTAAATAAGACCAGGAACGCGGTCTTTTTTTTGTTTTGGCGTAGTTTAATACAGTTCCAAGGCCTTGGCCTGCTGTAAAAGATCTACAAGGTTGTCTACGTTTAACTTACGCATTAATCGTGCTTTGTAGGTACTAACTGTTTTTTCGTTCAGATTTAGTCCTTGGGCCACTTCTTTGTTTCGCTTGCCACTTGCCAAGAGCTTAAGGACCTCTACTTCCCTAGTGGAAAGCTTTCTAAAGAACCTTCTTGGTTTTTGTGTTCCTTCGTCAAAAGCAAGGCGTTGTGCCAATTCGTTGGTGATAAACATGTTACCTTCACTTACCTTTCTAATGGCACTGATTATGTAATCAATTTCAGAAGTTTTGGATAGGTAACCAAAAGCTCCGGCACGGATGGTGCTCAAAGCGTACACGTCTTCAGATTGCCCGCTGTAGATTAATACCCGAATATTGGGGTACTGTTTTTTCATTTTTCTCAAGGTGGCAATACCATTGATTTCAGGAATGTCCATTTCCAGAAGAATAACGTCCGGGGTAAAGATTTCCAACTTGTCAAATAATTCCGTTGTAGTAGATGCATCGGCAATCACCTGAATATCCGAAACAGGCTCTAACACTTGTTTTACACCCATTCGAACAATAGGATGATTGTCAGCAATTAAAATTTTGATCATTTCGAGTTATTTTTCTAGATTTCAACATCAATAACCATGTCTAATAATACTGACATGCAATGTAGGGTTAAATTATCTAATTCGTTAGGCAAAGCTTCATTTTTTTATCTAAAATTAAAAATTTTAACCTGTTTTTTCGATTTAATCACTTGGTTCTTAGGTGAGAGGTTATTTTAGGTCACTGGGAATCTCACAAATGGGTATAGGAACCATCTTATGTTTGTTGGCGATATTGAATCTTTGGTATATAAGGAATACCTCTTTTTCTCTATCGGAAAAATCCTTGGAGGTTTTGCCTTCGTCGGCCATTTGCATGGCCCATTCCAATTCCGGATAGGAGGCACCTATCTGGTCTTCATCGGTTCTGTCATCTCCCCAAAGACCATCTGTTGGCGCTGCTTTTATGATCTCCTCGTTGATGCCCAAAACCTTGGCAATCTCATATACCTCTGTTTTTAGTAGGTCGGCAATGGGGCTAAGGTCTACCCCGCCGTCACCGTACTTGGTGTAAAAACCTACTCCGAAATCTTCTACCTTATTGCCGGTTCCGGCAACCAATAGCCCGTCTAAGGCTGCAAAGTAGTACAAAGTGGTCATTCTCAATCTGGCCCTGGTATTGGCCAAGGACATAAATCGGTCTTCCTCCTTTTCAACGGCAGGAAGGGCCTGTACCAAACTGTCAAAAGTAGGGGTGAGGTTCACAAGCTGCCTGTTTACAGCCTTGTATTGGCCCATGAGCCAATCTATATGGTTGGAAGCCCTAGTGATCTGATTTTCGGCCTGATGTATGGGCATTTCCAAACACAATAACTGCAACCCTGTCCTAGCACATAAGGTGGAGGTTACGGCAGAATCTATACCTCCGGAAATTCCTATTACATATCCTTTGATGTTGGCTTTGTTGGCATAGTCCTTTAACCAGTCCACAATATGGTCTATTACTTTTTCGGTTTGCATCAGAATGATTTATATGGTTTAAAAACTTAACTTTGCATGGTAAAAATAAAGCCTACAAGTTAAAATTTAAAACAATAATAGAATTACTTTAGAATGTACAAGGCCTTTTTCCTGATTTTTCTTCCGATTGTTACATTATGTAGTTGTGCCCGCACCGGTAAGGTGGCCGAAGAGGTGGCCAAAATAGGGGTAGATCTGGAAGTTGCCAGGTTTGATCGTGAATTTGCAGGGGCACAGCCATTGAATATCCCTGTCTTAAAGAAGGCGTATCCCTATCTTTTTCCGGCCAGTTATGCAGATAGTGTCTGGGTGGCCAAACTGCAGGATAGCCTACAGATAGAGGTGTTTAATGAGGTTGAAAAATCTTTTCCCAGCTTTGAAACGGAAGAGGAAGATCTGGAATTGTTGTTTAAACACATTAAATATTATTTTCCCAACTATAAAGTGCCTAAGGTGGTTACGGTTACCACCGATGTGGACTATAATAATAGGGTTATCCTAACTGATAGTTTGCTGCTCATAGGTCTGGATAATTACTTGGGGGCTTCGCATAAATTCTATCAGGGTATTTCAAAATATATTGCCAACGACCTGGATCCACGGTATTTGACCCGGGATGTGGCAAGTGCCTTTGCTAAAAGGGTGGTTCCTTCGCCCAGAGATCGTACCTTCCTGTCCCAACTTGTTTATTACGGTAAGGAATTGTATCTCATGGAGCGTTTAATGCCCTTAAAAGAGGAAGCTACCATTTTGGGCTATCTTCCGGAAAAATTGGATTGGGCAGTTGCCAATGAAGAACAGATATGGCGGTATTTTATAGAAAGGGAACTGCTTTATAGTACCAACAGTAAATTGGGACCGCGGTTTTTGGATCCTGCCCCCTTTTCTAAATTTGAGTTGGAATTGGACAATGAATCGCCGGGAAAAATTGGGAGGTATATGGGCTATCGCATAGTTAAGGCCTTTATGGAAAACAATAAGATTACTTTGCAGGAAATGTTGACCGTGCCTGGGGGGGAGTTGTTTAAGAAATCTAAATATAAACCAAAGAAGTTCTAAGAGGTCACAAATTATCAAAAAGTGAAATTATGGCAAAAGTGCATACATCGGAAATTACGTTAAAGGTTGGATTGGATGAAAATAGGGTTCCAGAGGAGCTTTCATGGTCAGCCCAAGACGGAGGTATAAACAATGAAGAGGCCAAGGCAATGTTATTGTCTGTTTGGGACAGCAAGAATCAGGAGTCCTTAAAAATCGATTTATGGACCAAGGATATGCCCGTAGATGAGATGAAGGTGTTCTTTCATCAGACCTTGGTGTCCTTGTCGGATACTTTTATGAAGGCTACGCAAGATGAAAAAATGACGGCAACCATGAAGGATTTTTGCGATTATTTTGCAGAAAAACTGGAGTTGAAGAAATAGTCCTAAATTTAGCGATAGGCGGGGGCTAAGAAAACTATTGTACCCCTTTTTGTTTAGTTTTGCCAAGGGTTCCGACTAAAATAGGGTAGAACTTACAAACGGACTATTGGATAATACAGTGGTAGAAGGTTTGGTATTTGTGTACAATGCCCAGTCTGGCATTGCCAATGCCTTGTTGGACAGTGCCCATAAAATGTTAAGTCCCAAAACCTATGATTGTGGGTTATGTGCCATTACCCATGGGGTGATGGGCGAAAATAGGAAATGGAAAGACTTTAGGAGATCCTGGGGTGTTTCCATGGAATTCTTGCATAGTGACGAGTTTTCCAAGAAATACCCGGATTATATAGCAAGCCAAAACAAATGGCCCAAGGTCTTTGTGTCTATGAATGGTGCATTGTTCAGTTTTTTGGATAGGGATGAGATAGTCCAAATGCAGGGTCAGGAAGATCTTATTCTGGCCATACGTCAAAAATACCAAGTCATCACGGCAGAAGGCGGTCCAACTGTTTAACTTAAATAAAATGGGTAAGATGCTGCTACTTTATTTCTTTAAAGTAGTTGATATTGATGTCCTCAATAAACGCCAGTAATTCTTCTTTGCCCAGTCCGTTGGAGGAGGAGGTTACAAAATATTTGGGAGCTTCTTCCCAAACGCCTTCCAATAAGGCTTTAAGGTATGTGTTTACGTGGTTTTCTATGGCTTTGGGCTTTAATTTGTCTGCTTTGGTGAAAATAAGACAGAAGGGTATCTGGTTTTCGCCCATCCATTCCATAAATTCCAGATCTACCTTTTGTGGTTCGTGCCTAATATCGACCAAAACAAAGGCGCATACCAGTTGTTGACGTTCCAGAAAGTAGTCAGTGATATATTTCTGAAAGGTCTTTTTGTCTTTTTTGGATACACGGGCATAGCCGTAGCCCGGTAAATCTACCAAGAACCAATTTTCGTTTATTTTAAAGTGGTTTATTAACTGAGTTTTACCTGGTCTGCCCGAGGTTTTGGCCAGACTTTTCCGTTGGGTAAGCATATTGATCAATGAAGATTTTCCTACATTGGAGCGCCCAATAAAGGCATATTCGGGCAGGAGTTCCTTTGGGCATTTTGCCACATTGGAGTTGCTCATAACAAAGTTGGCCGACTTTATTTTCATAAGGCGAAATAAACGTTTTATTGCTTCTGACTAATAATTAAAAATTACGCTTCTGCAACCAAGCGTCAAGGACCTTATTAAACTCCTCCGGATGCTCCATCATAGGAGCATGGCCACATTTGTCTATCCAAAATAAATCGGAATCGGGAAGGAGTTCGTGGAACTCTTTGGCTACATTGGGAGGGGTGACCGTATCGTTTTTGCCCCATATGATGCATGTGGGAGTCAACATATGTGGTAAATCCTTGGACATATTGTGTCTTATGGCACTCTTGGCAATGGACAAGGTTTTTACCAATTTCATCCTATCGTTCACCGTCGCAAAAACTTCGTCAACAATTTCTTTGGTAGCTACCTCTGGATCGTGAAAAACATCTTGGGCCTTTTTCTTTATAAACTCATAATCGCCCCTTTTGGGGTAGCCGTCGCCCATGGCGCTTTCATATAGTCCGGAACTGCCGGTTATAACCAGTGCCTTAACCATTTTTGGGTAAAGTTTGGTGTGTAATAGACCTATGTGACCGCCTAAGGAATTTCCTAAAAGAATTACATCTTTAAGACCCTTGTGCTCTATAAACTGCTCTAGGAAAGTGGCAAAGCTCTTAACGTTGGTTTTTAGCAGGGGCATATCGTAAATAGGAAGTTCGGGGACCAATACTTTGTAGCCCTTAGGCGGGAAATGTTCCATGACACCCCGGAAATTGCTCAATCCTCCCATAAGACCGTGCAATATGATAATGGGTGTTCCCTCACCAATTTCAATATATCGGAATTTCCCCTCGCTAATTATCTTTTTTTCCATTAAGGATTGCTTGTATTCTTAGTTGGCAAATATAGGCATTTCATTATTATACAAGTATAATCAAGTTTTCGGAACCCTAATATTTAAATTATTTTTTTTATATAAAAAATTTTTTTGGCCCTGAATGAGAAACTCTTTTTAAGGTTGTCATTGGTGTATTTGGTCGATAAAGTGTGGAATTTATTAACAAAGTGGTATTTTGTGGTAAATTGTGGTAATAATTTCTATATCTTTGAGTTATCAAATTAAAAACCAGCTACTTTAAGTGATAAATTTCATTGGAACATATGATTGTAAGGCTGATAGCAAAGGAAGGGTAATGCTTCCTGTGGCGCTTAAGAATCAAATGTCCCCGGTGATCAATGAAGGCTTTGTAATAAAGCGATCTGTTTTTCAGCCGTGTTTGGAACTGTATCCCATGGCAGAGTGGAATTTGTTGATGCAGAAAATGAACAAAAAGAACCGGTTTAAGAAGAAAAACAACGATTTCATAAGAAGGTTTTCCGCTGGTGTAAAGGTAGTAGAAATAGATGCCACGGGACGATTGTTGATTCCAAAAAATTTGGTGGAAGTAGCGGGGATTGCCAAGGAGGTTGTCTTGAGTTCGGCTATAAATATTGTAGAGATTTGGGACAAAGGGAATTACGAAAAAGTATTGGAAGAAACGGCCGAGGACTTTGCGAGCTTGGCAGAAGAAGTAATGGGGGGTGACGAAGATGAGTTATCATAATCCGGTATTGTTGAAGGAGTCTGTTGATGGGCTCAATATTAGGCCAGATGGCATTTATGTGGATGTGACCTTTGGTGGTGGTGGCCACTCCCGGGAGATTATGAAGCGGTTGGGGGATGATGGTAGGTTGTTGGCTTTTGATCAGGATGAGGATGCGCTACAAAATGTAATTGAGGATGATCGCTTTCAGTTGATCAATGAGAATTTTAGATATATAAAGCAGTTTTTAAAGTTCTATGGCATTAAGAAGGTAGATGGGATTTTGGCCGATTTTGGTGTGTCGTCCCATCAATTCGATCAGGCGGAACGAGGATTTTCTACTCGGTTCGATGCTGATCTGGATATGAGGATGAGCAAAAAAAATGCGATCTCTGCCTTTGATGTGGTTAATGAATATGATTATGATGCCTTAAGACGGGTGTTGTTTCAGTATGGCGATTTGCGCAACGCCAATGCCATGGCCAATGCTATTATAGCGCATAGGACTGCTGGACCTATAAAGACCACAGATCAATTAAAAGAGGTTTTGGGGAGTTTTCTTCCAAAGCATAGGGAGCATAAGATATTGGCGCAGATTTATCAAGCCATACGGATAGAGGTGAACCAAGAGATACAGGTGATCAGGGAGTTCTTGGAGCAGGTGCCGGAGTTGTTGGATGTAGGAGGGAGATTGAGTGTGATAAGTTATCATTCCTTGGAAGATAGATTGGTGAAGCGGTTTATAAGAGCAGGGCAGTTTGAAGGGGAGCCGGAAAAGGATTTTTATGGTAACATAGAGGTGCCTTTAAAGAAGGTAGGGGGCTTGATTGTTCCTTCAAAGGAAGAGATAAAGATCAATAATAGGGCTAGAAGTGCCAAATTAAGGATAGCGGAGCGGATTTAGAGCGAAAGCTGTTTAATATTTTATAAGTGTATATATAAGGTAGGTTTTTTTTGTGATGGTTATGAGAAAGGGATTGTTGAACATACTAAGAGGGAAGTTTTTGGTTAGTGGTGGAGCCCCCAAGAATTGGATGTTTATCATTTATGTGTCCTTTTTGGCTACGGTAATGATAGCCAGTTCGCACAGTGCCGATGGCAAGGTGCATAGAATAGCTGCCCTGGACGAGGAGGTAAGGGAGTTGAGGAGTGAGTTTGTGGATATGCGTTCCGATATGCAGGAATTGAGGTTGGAGTCTACTGTAATGGGTATTGTGGAAAAAGAAGGCTTGTTTCCGTCAGAAACACCACCAAAAAAAATAAAGGTTAAAAACAAGTAAGGTAATAGTGCCAATAACAGAGAAAAACATATTGACCAGGTTGTACGTTGTGGCGGGATTTCTATTCCTGTTTGCGATGGCCGTGTTGGTTAAGCTGGTGAGCATACAGCTGGTTGAAGGGGATAAGTACCGGAAGCTGGCCATGGCCCGCACAGAGAAGATGTTTACCATAGCCCCCAAGAGGGGCAATTTGTATTCTGATGATGGAAGTTTGTTGGCTACTTCGGTTTCGCGCTATACTATTCGCTTTGATGCGGAAACGGTTTCCAACAAGGATTTTGAGGAAAATGTAAAGGCTCTGTCCGATTCCTTGGCGAAATTATTTGGGAAGACAACTTCCCATTATCAGCAATTATTGAGAAAGGCAAAGGTAAATAAGAATAGATATGCCTTGGTGGCACGTAATTTGGATTATTCCGATTATATAGCAGTAAAACAATTTCCTCTTTTTAATAAAGGTCCCTACAAGGGAGGTTTAATTATTGAGCAAAAGATTGTACGTGAGCATCCCTTAGGGAAAATTGCAGAGCGCAGTGTAGGTTATGAAAGGGTAGATGAGAATGGGTACTATACCAGGGTTGGTCTGGAAGGGGCCTTCGGGGAATATTTGAGAGGGGTTGAAGGAAAGAGGCTGAAGCAAAAAATAGCTAAAGGTCAGTGGAAGCCCATAGGATGGGATAATATAGTTGAGCCTAAAGATGGCTATGATGTGGTATCTACCATTGATATCAATATTCAGGATATAGCCCATCATGCCTTATTGCGGCAGTTGGAAAAATACAATGCAGAACACGGTTGTGTAATTGTGATGGAGACCAAGACCGGAGAGGTAAAGGCAATTTCCAATTTAGGGAGAACCACGGGGGGCAAATATTACGAAAGGTTAAATTATGCCATTGGGGAGTCACATGAACCGGGTTCTACCTTTAAGCTTATGTCCATGGTGGTGGCCTTGGAAGATAAGGTTATAGATACCAGTACCGTAGTGGATACGGAAAAGGGTACTTATAAGGTATACAATAGGACAGTAAGGGATTCTAAATATGGGGGCTATGGTAAAATTACAGCCGCCAAGGCATTCGAGGTTTCTTCCAATACGGCCTTTGCTAAGATTATAAACACCAATTATAAGGATAAGCCAGAAAAATTTGTGAACCGCTTAATGAATATGGGATTGCATAGAGAGCTGGGGCTGCCTATAAAAGGAGAGGGGAAACCGGTAATTCGCTATCCAGGGGATAAGGGTTGGTCTGGGGTTTCCCTAGCGTGGATGTCCTACGGGTACGAGGTCTCATTAACCCCTTTGCAGACCTTAACGTTTTACAATGCCATTGCCAATGACGGTGAAATGTTAAGGCCAAGGTTGATAAAAGAGGTTAAGGAGTGGGATAAGACTATCATAAAATTTGAAAAGGAGGTAATAAACCCATCCATATGTTCCAAGGAAACTGCAGCCAAGGCAAAACAGCTGTTGAAGAATGTGGTGGAAAAGAAGCATGGAACTGGCCATCGCTTGTATTCTCCCAACTTCTCCATGGCAGGTAAAACGGGGACTACCCAAAAAAATTACGTTTCCAAAGATCCTGAGGTGATGAAGTATATATCAACTTTTGCGGGATACTTCCCAGCTGAAAATCCTAAATATTCCTGTATCGTCGTAATACATGAGCCAGATAAAAGTGTGGGGTATTACGGGGCCGATGTGTCGGGGCCGGTGTTTAAGTCCGTGGCGCAAAAGATTTATGCCAGTTCTCCCAAGATAGATGAAGTGGATGTGGATGAGGTGGACAGTAAAGAGTTGGATGAGGCATATCAGCGTTATTATGCGGATGCCAATAAAAAATATAAACAGGTGCCCAATGTGGAAGGTATGAGTGGTATGGATGCCATTTCTATCTTGGAAAATTTAGGAATAGAGGTAGAGGTAAAGGGCAACGGAAAAGTTAGGAAACAATCTATTTCCAAGGGAACTGATTTAAAAAAGGTAAATAAAATAGTATTGGAGCTATCATGAAGTCGCTAAAAGACATATTGTACGGGGTTAGCCTATCGGCGGTAAGTGGAACTACTTCGGTGATGGTGAACAATATCTGTTTCGATTCCAGAAAGGTGGGGACAGACGATGTTTTTGTGGCCATTAAAGGGCTGGTTGCAGATGGCCATCAATTTATAGAACAGACGGTAGCTTCGGGTGCCAGGGCTGTAATATGTGAGGAGTTACCACGGCAAATGGAGGATGAGGTAACCTATGTGGCGGTAGATAACGCAAATAGTGCCTTGGCTATTATGGCTTCCAATTTCTATGATAACCCCTCGAAGAATTTAAAATTGGTGGGTATTACAGGGACCAATGGAAAGACAACGATAAGTAGTTTGTTGTATCAGCTGTTTACGAAGGCTGGGTACAAGGTGGGGCTCATTTCTACTATTAAAATAATGGTGGATAAAGTGGAGTACGCTACTACGCATACCACCCCAGATGCACTGACTATTAATAAATATTTGGGGTTGATGAGCGAAGCAGGAGTGGAGTACTGCTTTATGGAAGTGAGTTCGCATGGTATTAGCCAGAAAAGAACCGAAGGTCTAACCTTTGAAGGGGCTATTTTTACGAATCTTTCCCATGACCATTTGGATTACCATAAAACTTTTGCAGAGTACAGGGATACCAAGAAGATATTGTTCGATGCACTTTCTAAACGGGCCTTTGCGCTGACTAATGTGGACGATAAAAACGGCTTGGTGATGCTGCAAAATACCAAGGCGAGGAAATATACCTATGCCCTGAAGTCCTATGCGGATTACAGGGGGCAAATTCTAGAAAAACAGTTTAACGGACAGTTGTTGAAAATTGATGACAATGAGGTGTGGTCCAAGTTGATCGGGGATTTTAATGCATATAATATGTTGGCCATTTTTGGGGCGGCTGATTTGCTGGGATTGGAAAAACTGGAAACCTTACGTCTTCTAAGTGAATTGGAAAATGTGGACGGAAGGTTTCAATATTATATATCAAAAGAAAATATTACAGCTATTGTTGATTATGCCCATACACCGGATGCCTTGAAAAATGTACTTGAAACTATCGGTACATTGAGGACTGGAAATGAAAACGTCATCACCGTCGTGGGGTGTGGTGGTGACAGAGACAAGTCTAAGCGTCCGGTTATGGGTCATATCGCATCCTCCTTAAGCAATAAAGTTATTTTCACCTCGGATAACCCTAGGTCCGAGTCGCCCACGGTAATTATGGAGGAGATGGAGGCCGGTGTGGAGCCTCAGCATGTTCAGAAAATTTTGTCCATAGAAAATAGGAAACAGGCCATTAAAACGGCCTGCCAATTGGCTGCGGCCAAGGATATCATTTTAGTAGCAGGGAAAGGTCATGAAACCTATCAGGAGACTAAAGGGATACGAGAGGATTTTGATGATTATAAAATGGTGAAGGAGCTGTTGGAGAGCTTGGGAAAATAGTTCTAATGCCAATAGCAGATTAAAAAAAACGATAAACACAAAAAACCAGGAATGTTTTACTACCTATTCGAATATTTGGAAAATCAATACCAACTGCCAGGGGCGGGGCTTTTTCAGTTTATTACGTTTAGGGCAGCTCTGGCGGTGATGTTATCACTTCTCTTGGCTACGGTCTATGGAAAGCGGATAATACTCTTCCTTCAGCGCCAACAAATAGGGGAAACCGTAAGGGATCTTGGCCTGGAAGGGCAATCGCAGAAGGCAGGAACCCCAACCATGGGCGGTTTGATCATTATACTGTCTACAATGATTCCAGTATTGTTGTTTGCCCGCTTCCTGGATAATATTTATATCATTCTTTTGATCGTTACTACCATTTGGATGGGGATTATAGGTTTTGTGGATGATTATATAAAAATATTTAAAAAGGACAAGGAGGGACTAAAGGGCCGATTTAAGGTAATGGGACAGGTAGTACTTGGCCTAATGGTGGGGGCGGTGCTGTATTTTCACCCTGATGTTACCATGAAGGAGCACGGAAAAACCGTGATTACCCAGAGTTATACCCTTGAGGAGGTTCCTGGGAAAGAAATTAAGTCTACCATGACCACTCTGCCATTTATTAAAAATAATGAGTTGGATTACGCCCGATTTATAAGTTGGATGGGAGATGGAATGGAAAATTATGCCTGGTTGGTGTTTATTCCGATCATCATAATAATTGTAACGGCAGTTTCCAATGGGGCCAACCTTACAGATGGTATAGACGGATTGGCCGCAGGGACTTCGGCAATCATAGTGTTTACCCTTGGGATTTTCACCCTTGTTTCCGGGAATATTATTTTTTCCGATTACTTGGATATCATGTTTATTCCCAGGGTAGGTGAAGTGGTGGTCTTTATTGCTGCATTTGTAGGTGCCTTGGTAGGTTTTCTCTGGTATAATGCTTATCCCGCAACAGTCTTTATGGGCGATACGGGAAGCCTGACCATAGGAGGGATCATTGCTGTAATTGCAATTATCATTAGAAAGGAATTGTTGATTCCGGTTTTATGCGGAATCTTTTTTGCGGAGTCCATCTCTGTAATGTTGCAGGTTGGTTACTTTAAATATAGCAAGAAGAGGTTTGGAGAGGGAAAACGAATTTTCTTAATGGCCCCCTTGCATCACCATTACCAGAAAAAAGGGTATCACGAGAGTAAGATAGTAACCAGGTTTTGGGTGGTAGGAATACTATTGGCCGTGATTACAATCGTAACCTTAAAGGTGAGATAGTATGAAGCGTTTGGTGGTTCTCGGTGGAGGTGAAAGTGGCGTAGGTACTGCCATTTTGGGTATAAAGGAAGGTTTTCAGGTTTTTGTAAGTGACAAAGGCCCTGTAAAGGAAGAATATAAAGAAGTTCTTAAACATTATAAGATAGAGTGGGAGGAGTTGCAACATACCGAGGATAAGATTTTAAATGCGGATGTGGTAATGAAAAGTCCAGGAATCCCGGATTCGGTTCCTTTGGTGGTAACCTTGAAAGAGACTGGAGTGCCCGTTATTTCGGAAATTGAATTTGCTTCGCGTTATACCAAGGCTATAATTATTGGGATAACCGGTAGCAACGGAAAAACAACCACTACCATGCTAACCGGCCACATTTTTAAAGAGGCTGGCTTAGGGGTGGGGATAGCAGGGAATATTGGTGATAGTTACGCCAAAATGGTGGCAGAAAGGGATCATGATTACTACGTGCTGGAGATAAGTAGTTTTCAGTTGGATGGCATAGTGGACTTTAAACCGCACATAGCCGTGCTAACGAATATTACTCCGGACCATCTGGATAGATATGATTACGAATTTGACAAGTATATAGCGTCCAAGTTTAGGATTGCAATGAATCAGACCAAGGATGATTATTTAATATATGACGCAGATGATGAAGTAATTGTTGACTGGTTGAAGAAGAACCCTGTGAGATCAAAATTACTGCCCTTTTCGTTAGAAAGGAAATTGGAAGAAGGGGCATTTATAGAAGACGATAAAATTATTATTAAAATAGAAAATAACACTACGGAAATGAGTAGAGATGCTTTGGCTTTGGAAGGTAAACACAATGTGAAAAATACTATGGCGGCTACCACTGCGGCCAAATTGATCAGTATTAGAAAAGAAACTATACGGAGAAGTATAGAGAGTTTTCAAGGTGCGGAACACAGGTTGGAAAAGGTGTTGAAAATACATCATGTTCAATATGTGAACGATTCCAAGGCTACCAATGTTAACGCTACCTATTACGCCTTGGACAGTATGAAAACGCCAACAGTTTGGATCGTAGGGGGCGTGGACAAAGGGAATGACTATAGGGAGTTGATGCCTTTGGTACGTGAGAAAGTGAAGGCTATTATTTGTTTGGGCAAGGATAATTCAAAGATTATAGATGCTTTTGGTAATGTGGTAGATCTAATGGTGGAAACATTTGCCATGGACCAGGCAGTGAAGGTAGCCTATAAGATTGCAGAACGGGGAGATACTGTATTGTTGTCTCCGGCTTGTGCCAGTTTTGACCTGTTTGAGAATTACATGGATAGAGGAAATCAATTTAAGGCAGCAATAAAAAAATTATAATCTGTGTTTGGATTTTTAAACAAAATAAATGGAGATAAGGCTATTTGGGCAGTGGTTGCCCTTTTGGCATTGTTCTCCTTTTTGCCTGTTTATAGTGCAAGTAGTAACCTGGTGTACGTGGTGGGTAACGGGACTACCATTGGCTATCTTCTTAAGCATGCCATATTACTGCTCATGGGGTTTGGAATTATTTACGGGGTGCACCGTATCCCTACCCACTTCTTTAAGGGATTGTCCTTGATAGCAATGCCTGTGGTGTTGCTTTTGTTGCTTTATACCTTGGCTCAAGGGCAGGTTATAGATGGTGCCAATGCCAGTAGATGGATCAGAATTCCTATTGTTGGGTTTACTTTTCAGACCTCTAACCTAGCCTCGGTCGTATTAATGATATATGTGGCGAGGTATCTGACCAAGATCAAGGATAAGACCATTACCTTCAAGGAGAGTATCCTTCCCTTGTGGTTGCCGGTGTTTTTGGTGGTGATCTTAATCTTGCCGGCAAACTTTTCAACGGCAGGTATAATATTCTCTATGGTGTTGCTGCTCTGCTTTTTAGGGGGTTACCCTTTTAAATATTTGTTGGGGATAGTAGGTGCCGGTCTGTTAGGGTTGACCTTATTTATTTTAACGGCCAAGGCAGTACCGGATTTGTTTCCCAATCGGGTAGATACCTGGATGAGTAGGATAGAAAGCTTTGCCAACCCAGAAGATACTGAGGCCGATTATCAAATTGAAAAGGCCAAGATTGCTATTGCTTCTGGTGGAATTGTAGGTAATGGAGCGGGAAAAAGTGTTATGAAGAATTTCCTTCCACAAAGTTCCTCAGATTTTATCTACGCCATAATAGTAGAGGAATACGGATTATTGGGAGGCTTTATTTTAATGTTCTTCTATTTGCTGTTGCTTTTTAGAATAGTAGTGGTTGCCAATGGCAATGAAACCATATTTGGAAAATTATTGGTATTGGGCGTAGGGCTGCCCATTGTATTTCAGGCCTTGATAAATATGGCGGTGGCCGTAGAGCTTTTTCCGGTAACAGGACAGACCCTTCCTTTGATAAGTAGTGGAGGGACCTCTAGTTGGATGACCTGTTTGGCCATAGGGATAATCCTAAGTGCAAGTAATAAGAAAGTGCAGGAAGTACCAGAGGAAATAGATGAAAATAACCCTTTAGAAGTGTTAAGTGGGCAGTTATAGATTTATATTATCAGGAGGAGGAACAGGGGGGCATATTTACCCTGCCATTGCTATAGCCAATGAGTTAAAGCAGAGGTATCCTGATGCCGAATTTTTATTTGTAGGGGCCAAGGACAGAATGGAAATGGAGAAGGTGCCCCAGGCTGGATATAGGATAGAGGGACTATGGATAAGCGGATTGCAGCGAAAACTGACCCTGAAAAATTTAATGTTTCCATTTAAGGTAATCAGCAGCTTGATAAAATCGGTAAAAATAGTGAGAAGGTTTAAGCCCCATGCAGTAGTGGGTACTGGTGGGTTTGCCAGTGGGCCTTTGTTGAAGGTAGCTTCAAGGAAGGGGATTCCCTGTGTGCTGCAGGAGCAAAACTCCTACGCTGGGATAACCAATAAGCTTTTGGCCAATAAGGTTGCCAAAATTTGTGTGGCCTATGACGGAATGGAGAAATTTTTTCCGGAATCAAAAATCGTAAAAACGGGCAATCCGGTACGTGGAGATCTGGTAGCCTTGACCAGTGATAAGGCAAGTGCCTTAAAATTCTTTGGGCTGCAGCCAAATAAACCTACTCTGCTGGTTTTGGGCGGTAGCTTGGGGGCAAGAAGGGTGAATGAACTATTAGAGGAAAAATTGTCCTTTTTTAAAACGTTTGGGATTCAGATAATCTGGCAATGTGGTAAACTGTATCATGAAGAGTACAAAAAATATGAAAACGAAGAGGTAAAGGTATTTGCTTTTATAAATCGGATGGATTTGGCGTATAGGGCCGCGGATATAATTATTTCAAGGGCAGGAGCAGGTTCCGTATCGGAATTGTGTATAGTGGGAAAACCTGTGATTTTTATTCCTTCCCCCAATGTGGCGGAAGACCATCAAACCAAAAATGCGATGGCCCTTGTTGAAAAGGAGGCGGCTATCATGGTAAGGGAAGCAGATTTGGACACCGAGTTTGAATCGTCTTTTTCTGATGTGATGCTGACCAAAAGTTTGCAGGAAAAATTAGGTAGCAATATTAAAAAGCTTGCCTTGCCCAATGCAACAAAGGAAATTGTGGACGAAATAGAAAATTTATTGCGGTAGTTGTTGAATAATGAATAGTAAAGATATACATAACGTCTATTTTATAGGTATCGGAGGTATAGGTATGTCTGCGCTTGCCCGATATTTTAATTTTATTGGCAAGAAGGTGTCTGGCTATGATAAGACTCCAACTCCACTTACAAGGGAGTTGGAGTCGGTGGGGATTACTGTGCATAATGAGGATGATGTAGATTTAATAGAGGAGGCGTATAAGAACCCTAAAACCACTTTGGTGGTTTACACCCCAGCGGTACCTTCTAGTCACTTGGAATATAATTATTTTAAGGATCAGGGATTTCAGATTAAAAAACGTTCTGAAGTTTTGGGGCTTATAACGGAGGATACCTTCTGCTTTGCTGTGGCGGGAACCCATGGTAAGACCACTACTTCCTGTATTTTGGCACATTTGTTAAGAGAGACAGGGACTCTGATAACTGCATTTTTAGGAGGTATTTCAGAGGATTTTAATAGCAATTTTTTATTGGAAGGAACCAACTACTCCGTGGTGGAGGCCGATGAGTTTGATCGCTCATTTCTTAGGCTCTCCCCCAATGTGGCTTGCATTACCTCAATGGATGCAGATCATTTGGATATTTACGGATCTGGAGAGGAGCTCAATAGATCCTTTGAAGAGTTCACAGGACGAATTAAGCCCAATGGAAAGCTGTTTGTGCGCAAAGGTCTGCCTATAGAGGGTATAACCTATGGTATTGAGGATGATGCTGACTACTGTATAAAGAATGTTAGAGTGGAGCAAGGTGCATATGTTTTTGATATAGCGTCGCCTGAAGCCAATTTAAAGGGGGTGAGATTCCATAAACCGGGAAGGCATAATTTGTTAAACGGATTGGTAGCTTATGCCATGGCTGTTCAGGCCGGTTCTGCACCAGAAAGTTTGGCAGGGGCATTAGCCTCTTTCAAGGGGGTGCAGCGGCGCTTTTCCTATCAATTGAGGAGGGACGATTTTGTCTTTATAGACGATTATGCCCACCATCCGACGGAAATTGATGCGGCATATCAGGCTGTATCGGAAATGCATCCTGGGAAACGTGTTTTGGCAGTATTTCAACCACATTTATATTCCAGGACAAGGGATTTTGTAGATGATTTTGCACGTAGTCTCTCTAATTTTCCAAATCTGTTGATGCTGGATATATATCCAGCACGGGAAGAGCCCATAGAAGGAGTGAGTTCTCAGTGGTTGTTGGATAAGGTTGAAAGTCCCTATAAAAAGCTGGTCAATAAATCGGACTTAATACCACAAATAAAGGCTTGTGATCCTCAGGTATTGATAACCATGGGTGCAGGAGATATAGGATTGGAAGTGTTGAAAATAAGAAAGGAATTGGAATAATCTTTACCTGGTGTTGGGCCATGGGGCCAGGGATTATGACAGGAAATTTATAAAGTATATAATAGTAGAAAAAGGAAAAAAATGAAGGTGAATTGGAATTTCATAAAATTAGGCGGCCTGTTGCTTTTGGTGACCGGACTCTATGCATTTTCCAATAGCAGGAATAAGCAAAAAGGAATAGAAAAAATAGATATAAAGTTCGTAGGGGATCAAAATCTATACGTAACCCATGAAGCGGTTAATAAATTGTTAATACAAAATTTGGGCGACCTTAAAAACGTGCCCAAAGAAGATATAGTTTTGAATACTATAGAAAAAGCTATAGTAGCTAATGAAATGGTGAAAAATGCCCAAGTTTATCTCACGGTAGACGGGGGCTTAGAGGCAAAAGTTGTGCAGCGTAAACCTATCGGTAGAGTAGAAGGAGGTGCAAAGTTTTATATTGATGAAGATGGAAAACGCATGCCATTTTCCAAATATCATTCTGCAAGGGTACCAATTATTACCGGAGTAATAACCAAAATAACCATTAAGGAAGTGCATGAGATTTTAACTTATATAAATTCGGACGAATTTTTAAGGAAGAATATCATAGGGGTTCATGTTACCGATGATCAGAAATATCAATTAAAGTTTAGGATGGAGAACTTTGTTGTGGACTTGGGTAATAAGGAAGAATTGGAGAAAAAGTTCAGCAATTTCAAAGCATTTTATACCAAAGCAAATAAAGACGAAACGTTGGACGATTATAGTAAAGTGAGCTTAGAATTTAGTAACCAAGTAGTGTGCACCAAAATATAAGATATGGAACAAGGTAATTATTCGGTTGGGTTGGATATAGGGACCACCAAGATTGTAGCCATCATTGGTAAGGAAAATGAATATGGTAAGATTGAGGTTTTGGGTATTGGTAGGTCCAAGAGTTTAGGTGTGCATCGTGGTGTGGTAAATAATATTACGCAAACCATTAAGTCTATTCAACAGGCTGTTGAACAGGCAGAAGCCAATTCCGGACTAAAGATAGGTTCGGTGGTTGTAGGTATTGCAGGACAGCATATAAGAAGTTTGCAACATAGTGATTATATAACCAGGGCTAAATCGGAAGAGGTAATCAACGAGGACGATGTAGATAAGCTTTGTAACCAGGTGTACAAACTAGTGATGCTTCCAGGTGAAGAGATTATTCATGTATTGCCACAGGAATTTAAAATAGATGGGCAAGGAGAGATTAAACAGCCCATGGGAATGTACGGTGGTAGATTGGAGGCCAACTTTCATGTGGTGGTAGGACAGGTGTCCTCAATACGTAATGTGGGAAGATGTATTAAGAGTGCCGGTTTGGATTTGGGTAATATAACCTTAGAACCATTGGCTTCCGCGAATGCAGTATTGAGCCAGGAGGAAAAAGAGGCCGGTGTGGCGCTGATTGACATAGGAGGGGGTACAACCGATCTGGCCATTTTCAAAGACGGTATTATAAGGCATACAGCTGTTATTCCTTTTGGAGGAAATGTTATCACCGAGGATATCAAAGAAGGATGCTCCATTATTGAAAAACAGGCCGAGCTTTTAAAGATAAAATTTGGTTCGGCATGGCCGGGAGAAAACAAGGATAATGAAATAGTTTCCATTCCTGGCTTAAGGGGAAGGGAACCAAAGGAAATTACCTTGAAAAATCTTTCCAAGATAATCCATGCGCGGGTAGTGGAAATTGTAGAACAGGTGTATGTAGAGATCAAGAACTACGGACATGAGGAGCAGAAGAAAAAGTTAATAGCAGGTATAGTTCTTACCGGTGGAGGAAGCCAATTAAAGCATTTAAAGCAGTTGGTAGAGTACATCACAGGAATGGATACCAGGATAGGATATCCCAATGAACATTTGGCCGGTGATTCGGATGAGGAGATTGCCAGTCCCTTATATGCAACTGCGGTAGGATTGTTGATGAATGCCGTACAGAACAAGCCAAAGATTAAGGAGGTGCCCCAAGACGCCGTAGAAAAGGAAGGTGGGCAAGATAGCTATGGGATGGAGGGCAGTTCCCAAGCCCAAACGGCCCTTAAAAAAGAACGGAAATCTATTTTTGATAAGTGGTCCGAAAAGTTGAAAGATTTTTTGGATAACGCAGAATAGATTATAGAATAAGAACACAGTATAGTAAACCAGTAAATTAGAAAATATGAGCAAGAACACGGAATTTGAAAGTATATCCTTTGATTTGCCCAAAAATCAAAGTAATGTCATTAAAGTCATAGGTGTTGGCGGAGGAGGTAGCAACGCAATAAATCACATGTTCCAGGCCGGAATTAATGGGGTGGATTTTGTGATTTGTAATACCGATTCGCAAGCCCTGCAAAACAGTCCTGTACCCAACAAGATTCAATTGGGTGTATCGTTAACCGAAGGGTTGGGTGCTGGTGCCAATCCAGAAATTGGGGAACAGGCGGCTATTGAAAGTATGGAGGATATCAAGCAGATGCTCGATACAACTACTAAAATGATATTTATTACTGCTGGAATGGGTGGGGGAACAGGTACTGGTGCTGCTCCCGTTATTGCTAAAATGGCAAAGGAAATGGATGTTCTTACCGTTGGGATCGTTACCATGCCTTTTCAGTTTGAGGGTAAAATGCGTTGCCAACAGGCTCAGTTGGGAATTGAAAAATTACGCGCAAATGTAGATTCCTTAATTGTTATCAATAATAACAAATTAAGGGAAGTGTATGGTAATTTGGGTTTTAAAGCTGGTTTTTCCAAAGCGGATGAAGTTTTGGCCACTGCAGCTCGTGGTATTGCAGAGGTTATAACACATCACTATACACAGAATATAGATTTAAGGGACGCTAAAACGGTATTGAGTAGTAGTGGGACAGCCATAATGGGATCGGCAATTTCCTCTGGTTCCTCTAGGGCACATGAGGCTATTATGAAGGCCTTGGACTCTCCCTTGCTCAATGATAATAAAATTACCGGGGCCAAGAATGTTCTTTTGTTGATCGTTTCTGGTTCACAGGAAATAACCATAGACGAAATAGGTGAAATTAATGACCATATCCAAAATGAGGCCGGTTTTGGTGCCAATATCATTATGGGGGTCGGTGAAGATGAGGGACTGGGCGAGGCTATCGCAGTTACGGTTATTGCCACGGGTTTTAATGTAGATCAACAGGATGATATTGTAAATACCGAATCCAAAAAAATCATTCATACGTTAGAAGATGAACAGCGTGCGGAGCAGAATTTGACTCCTAAAAATGTTGTTCACCAGTTGGTCGAAGAAGAAGAGGAAACGGCACCAACACCTGCCAAAAGCCCTCAGGCGAAACAGGAGCCAGAAATGGATTTGATTCCTACAAATAATTACATAAAGAACTTTAATGTGTTCTATGAGGAGGTGGTTGCGGATCAGGTGAAGGACGATTTCATCATAGTAAATGCCTCGGACGAAATTAAGGATATGGAGGTGGTAGAGCCTAAGGTAGTGTCTAGCAAGGCCCCTGAAGAGGATCAATTTGAATTTAGTTTTGATATGCCCCTGGCCAAAAAGCCGGTAGAAGAAGAGGAGGTTCAGAATACCATCACCTTTGATTTGGATGAAGAGGTACGGGACCTGGAGGTAAAAGACCATGTAGAGGTGGTACCAGTGTTGGAATACAACAAGAATGGAGAAAAGCGATATAGTCTGGATGATTATATGGATCTGGAAAAGAAACTTACCGGTGCCAAGTCCAAGGCAGAGGAGTTTGATCCCCGCATTGTTGAGGACGAATTGGTATTTGAGAAAAGGACAGTTGAAAATAAGGAAGAAAAGCCAAATAGAGTGGTGGTAGAGGAAGAGGACCCCATCAATACACCAATAGAAGTGCTCTTAAAGGAAAGAGCCGATGAACGCCGTAGGAAGTTGAAGGATTTTAATTATAAATTCCAGAACAGCCTTAGCAACCTGGATGAAATTTCAAAACAGCCAGCCTATAAAAGACAGGGGGTAGATTTAAATGATAGCCCAAGGGAAAACAAAATTTCCAGGACTACACTTAGTGAGGATGGCAATGATGATATTCAACTGCGTTCCAATAACTCCTATTTGCATGACAATGTAGATTAATCCTTGTTAGGAATTTTTATCATAAAGTTTAGACCCGAAAATAGCATATATTTTCGGGTTTATTTTTATCTTCGCAGGGCTAAAATAGAGATATGGGTTTACAGCAAAGAGTAATGGAAGAAATGAAGGCGGCAATGAGGGCTAAGGATAGCGTTGCATTGGAGTCGTTACGGGCCATAAAATCTGCTTTATTATTGGCACAGACCGAGACAGGTACAGGAAAGGAATTGTCCGAGGAAGATGAGGTTAAGCTGGTTCAAAAGTTGGTAAAACAGCGCAAGGATAGTGCTGCCATATATCAGGAGCAAGGCCGTGATGATCTTGCCCAACCGGAATTGGCCCAGGTTGCAGTTATAGAAAAGTTCTTGCCAGAGCAATTAACGGAAGAAGAGATAGAGAAGGTGGTGGTACAGACCATTGATGCCGTTGGGGCTTCTGGGATGAAGGATATGGGAAAAGTTATGGGGATGGTGTCCAAAGAATTGGCCGGACAGGCTGATGGCAAGACCATTTCCAATATAGTAAAGGCAAAATTGGCAAATTAGAAAATATTAGCTGACCTTGATAGGTCATCTTACGGCCACGTAGCTCAGCTGAATAGAGCACTGGATTTCGGCTCCAGCGGTCGGGGGTTTGAATCCCTCCGTGGTCACGAATAAACCACAAAAAAGTGGTTGTACAAGCGAGCTTCAAAAATGAAGCTCGCTTCTTTTTTGGAGTATAGTGCAGTACAACTTTTTGTGGTTTTCAAAGCGGAGCTTTGTAGGGATGGGCGGAGCCAATCCCTAAGATCAGCTCTGTTTGGAATTGCTTCTTGAGGGTATAGCTTATGCGGAGCTTTGTAGGGATGGGCGGAGCCAATCCCTAAGATCAGTTCTGATTGGAGATGGTTCATGGAGCCTAGATAACTCAGGTAGCTGATAAAAGGCACAGGAGTTAATATATTTCTTATCTTAAACTTCTAAATACCATACTTTTAAATAACTATCCAATGAGGTGCTTCTTTTTTAAGTGCGCAGTTATCTCCCTTCTGGGAATACAGTTTTCCTGTGGGGAAAAGCTGAAATCAGAACCCACGACCCATTCACAGTACAATGAAAAGCCCAACATAGTGCTTATCTTGGCTGATGATCAGGGTTGGGGCGATTTGGGGATCACTGGTAATACCAACCTTAGTACCCCCAACATAGATGCCTTGGCCAAGAAAGGAGTGAGTTTTGATCATTTTTATGTAAGTCCGGTATGCTCACCCACTAGGGCAGAACTTTTGACAGGTAGATATTTTCCCAGAGTAGGGGTATATTCCACCTCTTCGGGAGGAGAGCGCCTAAATCTTGACGAAACTACCATAGCCCAAGTCTTTAAGGAAGTGGGATATGCTACAGCTGCTTATGGTAAATGGCACAACGGTATGCAAGCTCCCTATCATCCCAATGCTCGTGGTTTTGATGATTTTTATGGGTTCGCTTCCGGACATTGGGGCAATTATTTTAGTCCCATGTTGGAACATAATGGGGCAATAGTGAAGGGAGACGGATTTATTATTGACGATCTTACCAATAAGGGATTGGAGTTTATGGCCCGAAACAGCAACACCCCTTTCTTTTTATACTTGCCTTATAATACCCCCCATAGCCCTATGCAGGTACCCAATAAATATTGGAATAGGTTTAAGGATAAGGAACTGCTGCTCAAGTATCATGGTGAAGAAGTTGAGAATGATAATTTTAGCAGAGCCGCATTGGCTATGGTAGAGAATATTGATTATAATGTTGGGCGTGTAATGCAGCGGTTGACAGATCTTGAGTTGGAAGATAATACCATTGTATTGTACCTATCGGACAACGGCCCCAATGGATGGCGATGGAATGGGGGAATGCGTGGTAAAAAGGGATCTACAGACGAGGGAGGGGTGCGTTCACCATTGATCATACAATGGAAGAATAAGTTGCCAGAGGGAAAACGGATTGCAGAGATAGCAAGTACCATAGATCTATTGCCCACCTTGACCGATTTGGCAAAAATACCCCTCAATACCCTTAAACCCTTGGATGGAAAAAGCCTAAAACCCTTGTTATTCGAAGAAGATATCAATTGGCAGCCAAGAGTGGTCTATAACCATTGGCGTAGTAGTACCAGTATCAGAACTCAGGAATACCGATTGGATAGTGAGGATAGACTTTATGATATGACCAAGGATATTGGGCAGACCAAAGATCTATCCAGTCAATTTCCACAGCTTGCAGATTCTTTGAAACAGTTGAAAAGAGATTGGTTGCAAGAAGTAATGCCAAAATCCAAAGGGGCAGAGGACCGTCCCTTTACCTTGGGCCATCCTGATTATGTGTACACCCAGATTCCAGCTAGGGATGGAGTGGCACATGGTAATATTGTAAGGAGCAACAAACACCCAAACTGTACTTTCTTTACTAACTGGATAAGTACATCGGATTATATTAGTTGGGATGTGGAGGTCTTGGCCGATGGTGAATTTGAGGTTGAATTGTATTATACGGCCAAGGAACAGAATCTAGGAGCTGAAATTGAATTGCGTTTTGGAGAAAGTACCCTAGTAGGTGTTCTGGATAAAGCCCATGACCCACCTTTGGTAGGGGCTGAAAGAGATCGTGATCCCAGGATTGAATCCTATACTAAGGATTTTATTCCCATGCACTTGGGTCGCATAAGCTTAAAGAAGGCTAAGGGAGATCTAACACTAAGGGCGCTTAATATCCCTGGGGATGAGGTTATGGACTTTCGTTTGCTGTTGTTTAAAAGAGTAAACTAAAGTTTTGGAAAATAGCATTGACTGTTACCAACTTTCAATTTTGTTCAATATACAAAGGGTAATCGTCTTGATAGCCTTGTTTTGCAGCAGCAGGACTCCCTCGGGGGGAATGGTCAGGTATAGAACTGGGTATTCAGGTTTTTAATTTTTTAATTGCCACCAAATTGATCCAAAGGATTACCGATAATTTAGCCCTTATGCGCCTTTTTGAAAGTTTAAATATGTCATATCCCTTTTTTAAAATTTGCAACTAAAATGCTCTAAAATAGGGGCGACTTGTTAACGGGGAAAATTGCCAGGGAATAGAACTTAATATTATGAGTAGTCCGGCTGTAAACCAGATTGCCATGGTCTTAAATTTTTCGGTGTCGGTTGATTTACGTTTGGCCTTGACCGAGCCAATAGTGATCACAACGATTGCGATAAACATCATCAGGCTGTGCTCCATGCCAAAAAAACGTATTTCCCTAAGGTGGACAGCTTCTTGGGGGTTATTCATAAAGTAGTCTGTTATAGGGCTAACAAAATATAACCAAAGGCCAATAACTAGCTGTATATGTGCTATGGTAGCTGTCCAATGTCGGACCATATTATCAAATCCTAGAAATTCCTTGTTGGAAAACCAGCCATTATAAGAACGGTAAATAGCAAAAAGTAAACTTATCAATACCATCCAACGTACTAAAGAATGCAGGGGTAAAAGGGTTGAATACATTATTTGCTCTCAGTTTAATAGGGGGTGAAATCAATATTACCCTTACCAATTATTTTACACTGTAAAGAAACTGTTTTATTGACTTTTTACCAATTAATGTCATCTAGAATATAGGCTATGCAAGGCAAAATAGATGGTCATGGGTACAGTTGTGGGTATGATATATGGTAGCTTATATTACTGACTTTATGACCCTATGAAGAATCACTTTAGCGATTGACCGTATTATTTGCAATTTTGAAGTTTTAAATCAATCTGTTCCAATAATGCCCATAAATATATGTTATAGTCTTTTCTGTGATAGCCCCAGTAGTCATAATTGGGGTGGTTTAATTCATCAGCTAAATCATTCGGCCTTTGATCATTTGTACTTGGAGTTAATTCAACATTTAGTCCTACTTTAAAAGGCCCCTCTCTTGCGAACCTTACGTTGTAAAGCTTGTCGAAGGCAATAAAATTGGCATCTTCACTAAGGTTGTATTGTTGGTTTGGAACAATATAGTACCGCAAAGGCTGTACATCAGAGCCGTAGTATTCAGAATCCTGCACAAACCAATCCTGATTTTGATCAACGGTTCTGTATATTAAACCCTGGTCTATTAAATGAGGGTTGAATTCTGGCAGGCCTGTATTTATTTCCGGTAGTGATTGCCCCTCATCAAAACTCCTCCAATTGTGAATGCATCCGCATTGCTCCATGGCAGTACATAAAGGTATGTTTTTCCACCACCCCCCTTCATAACTATCTTGGGCTGCATAGACATATCCTATCCCGCCCAATGCGGCGGTGACCAATTTACTTTTTAAGTCTTCATTATTGTCAAAAACATCCCTTAACAGCATGGCCAATAAGAATGATCCCTGTGAATGACCGGCCAATATAATTTTATTGCCGTTATTGTAGTTGGTTAGATAATTTATAAAAGCTGCTTTGACGTCATTATAGGAAACCGTGATTATTGATGCTTGTAATTCCTTGGAAGTAGTAGTTCTATAGGTGGTACCGGTTGATTGTCTATATCTAGGGGCGAAAAACCTGCCATATTTGGCCATTAGCCCAGCTTGGGCCAAGATTGTTGCAGAAACCATAAACTCCGATTGCTCTTCTAGGACAATGTTTTGTGGCGGGTCGTTAATTTGGGATAAAACGGTGGGGTGAACAAAGAATACGTCTACCCCAGTGTCTGTTGATGAGTTGTTGGGTATGGATATTATGCTATCGGTTTGTAGGTTTTCATTTATTACCGCTACGTCTAGATTGTAATGGTTCAATAAGGTTCCATTTTTTTCAGGGTGAAAAGCCCAATTTTCCATATTGGAATAGTTGAGGTGATCCGATACGGTTACTGGGTCTTTTGTTGTCTCATTGTTTTTTGAACAGCTATATGAAGTCCATATTAGTGCAATTGTCAGGGTATATAGATATTTCATGGTGATGAAAGGTTCATATTAAACAACAATATAGTATACATCGGCCCTCTTATGGGTTAAAGTTAGATAATGTCATATGGCCAATTTTGTGTAAGATCCCAACTAATCCCCTTCACTTAAAGAAAAGCTGCCATCTCCATTAAATTCAGTCAAGATTATGGTTACTGTCCAAGTGCCAGCTGTTCCGGAAGATGTTACACCTGAAAAACTATCCGGTTCCTTATTCCCAGATAGGGAGCGATCCAAAACTGTGTTCTCATCGGCGTCCCTGATTATCATTTGGAATATCCCTCCATTTGATGCTGTTATATCTGCATTATATTCCGCCCGAGAAAGGCTATTTTGATATTCAAAGGTTTCGGAGGTGTTGCCTCCATTTCCTATAAAATCGCCTCCGATATCACCAATCGGCCCCTCATTTATAGTTACCTCCGCATATTTGTTATCATCGTTGTCTGTACTGCAGCTAATTAATAAAGCTGCGGTTGAAAATATTGTTAGGACGATTATTCTAGAAAATAGTTTCCTCATGAAGATCAAAAATATAGAGTTATGTTTCTGGTTATATTATACTTATAACGTCTAATTTTTGATTATTATTACCGCAATAGTTCGGATATTTTAATTGGACATATTTTTTCTCACTCTTGAGATTGGCAATTCTTTTATAAAAATAAAAGACATTTCATAAGGGGTCACCTTATCTTTTTTTTTGTAGTGCAAGGGTATATTAAATGGGAGGTTTGTAGGAGACAGCTGGGGTTGTCGAAGGCGCTTTCTTTGCATCTGGGTATTAATAAGAGTGGATGGTAGACAGCTAGCACATTCTGTAAAAGTAATTAGAACTGCAGTGGGGCTATTGCCATATGGAAAAAAAATGTCCCTTTTGTATTCTAAGTGTTTCAATCCCTTAACTTTATAAGAAATCTTTAAGGTATGAAGGATGAACAGGAAGTATTAGGGCTAAAGAAGCAACTGGGGACCATTCAAATTTTATTGTATGGTGTGGGAACCATGTTGGGTGCAGGCATTTATGTATTGGTGGGCAAGGTAGCGGGCTATTCTGGAACCTTGGCTCCACTTTCATTTCTACTTGCTGGGGTTTTGGCAGGTTTAACCGCTTACTCCTATTCTTTACTAACCCCTCGATTTCCGAAAAGTGGGGGTGAAATAGTCTATGTAAATAAGGCTTTCAATTCAAAACAATTGGCTTCCTTGGTTGGGTGGGGCGTAATTTTTACAGGCTTCATTTCCGCCGCGGCAATTCTCAAAGGTTTTGTTGGGTATTTGGACGTGTTTGTTGAAATAACCGATGCATGGGTAATCATAGTGAGTATGACACTTTTGTGTTTATTGGCCATATGGGGTATAGGTGAATCCTTAAATGTTATTGGATTGGTAACCCTAATTGAAGTTGGAGGGCTCATTTTTGTGATCTTTGTAGCTGGCATCGATATGGAGAAATTTACTGCCCAATTTTCGCAAATGTTCCTTAAGGCACCTGGCTATGATATATTTGCGGTGTTTCAAGGGGCCTTCTTGGCATTCTATGCCTTTGTAGGCTTTGAAGATTTGGCAAATGTGGCCGAAGAGGCCAAAAACCCTAAAAAGAGCATGCCTATTGCTATTATGGGGAGTTTGTTCATCGCTTTATTTCTTTATATCGCCGTAGCTGTGGTGGCGGTGGTGTCCTTGCCCCTGGATGAACTGTCTTCCACCAATGCTCCAATGGCCGACATAGTGGCAAGTAAAGGGCAACAATATGCTTATAGTATAAGCCTTATTAGTTTGGTAGCTGTTTTAAACGGGGTGTTGGCACAGCTTATCATGGGATCTAGGGTCCTATATGGAATGGCCGGGCAGAACAATGCCCCAAAATTATTTCATAAAGTACACAAAAAATACCGTACCCCTATACTGGCCACCCTCACCATAGCCTTGGGGATTACGGTCCTAGCTATTTTTGTACCTATTGTGCAACTGGCCAATACTACCAGTTACGTCATTATAAGTGTTTTTACCTTGGTTAATCTGTCGCAGTCGAAGTTGGCAGTTAAAGATTATGGTAAGAAATGTTGGGGGAACAGAAAGTTTTTACTTCCATTGATCGCGGCCTTTCTGTGTATTGTATTTCTGTCTTATAAGGTACTGTCCGTAATTTAGAGGCACTTCATAAATCTCCCATGGGGGAGGGTTTTTGCTGCTTTAAACTTATGCTTGAAAAAAGTTGATAGATCGTTGAGAAACATTGAATTTAGCTGCCATTAGTTGTATAGTTTGTAGGCTTCAGCTTTTTTTTATACCCAAGGACCACAATGATCAATAATATGACCGTTAGACCAGCAACAAACCATGCATATTTGATTTTAGATTCTTGAGTAGGCCCAAAGATTCTATAATTGTTTCCATCGGCCACTAATCGAATTTCGAAATTATTGTGCCGGTTCAGTGTAAACTGGTTTTTATCTATCCCTTTTTTTACAACAAATAAAACGTTCTTACTATTGGCAATATTTCTGAACGATTCATTTCTAAAAATAAAGCTGTCTAGTTGTTCAGGGCCTTTAAATTGGTATACCACAAGGGTTTCGTGTCCGAGCTTTATTTGCGGTTTTTTTAAGGCTATGTGGGGGGAGTTTTCAAAGGATAAGGATAGGTCCTTTTGTAATATTTCGGCTACCAGGTTTTTAAATTCCTCAGGTGTTTTGTAGCTGTCCGCTGAAAATCTGGTATGGACCTCTTGTTCCAAAGCGGTGAGTGCCGACCGTATTTGCAGCATCCACATTCCGTTTTCTCCTTCAATCAGCAGCGAGCTGGAGTTGGAAGGGGAGTGGGCAAAAACAAAGGAATAGGATATTATGGCTAAAATGCATGGGATCAGTTTTTTTGCCAAGCCATTAATCCACTGCATAAGCACCTTTTAAACCGTTAATGAAGTTGTTGTTTCCCGAAGCGTCTACGTGGTAATGGTAACCTCTAGTCTTATCATAATGACCTCTTGCTTCGTCCAAATCGGCAGGTTCAATGTTGTTTTTGTCCAATCGTTCGTATATACCATGTCCATCCATTGCGTATCCAATCAAGCCGCTATGACCATCATTTTGAGCAATGGTCCTGTTCATTCCAGTGGTAGTGTGGTAATGGTATCCTTGGTGTACATTTATATGTCCACCGGCATCGTCAAAAGGGGCCAGGGTGTAGGCGCTCAAAATATTGTTGACCGGGGCGGGAGCGGAAAATTCCACACCATTCAATGCAATTCCCCTGGTGGAAGGAATTGGATTTTGGTTGCCATTTGGTCTGCCGGGAGGGCCATCATCACCACGACCTCCAGGTCTATCACCGCCATTATGATCTCCAGGACCCCTTGGCGGACCTGCGCCATCCGGAGGGCTGGGTCCATCAGCACCGGGACCACCTCCTCTGGGCCCTCTGGAAAATAAGGTAAGTTCATCTTGCGGTACTGGTCTTATTGGGATTAAATAACTTTGCGTTACATTGGTGATATATGCCGGAATACATTCCACACAAAAATTTTTGTACTCCTCACCTACATTTGGATTGGCAGCATTATTGCAATCTTCTTTGGTATCCGTGATGTAAATATTTCCTTCTTCATCATACATTTCCCAGGTGGTGTCATTATAGAATTCAGCAAGGTTTTGTACAAAAGCACCATCAACGTCGTATACCTCACCGTCACTGAGCCATATACCCCCTTCCTTCGCACTGTCGGTTATGTGGTCTGGACACCATGGACCCATTTGATGGTCTGTTGGGGTACTGTTGGTTGCTATTTGGTAGCATTCGGTTTTTGTGCCATCGGAAAGTGTACAGGGAACCTTTGTTATGGTAACATCATCATTAAAATTTGCTTTAGAAACATTAACCGTAACCAGATCATTGCGGTTGGTTTTTTGACTGTTGCGGCAGGAAGTTGATAAGGAAATTGTTGTGAATAAAACCAAGTAAAATTGCAAATATTTCATTTTATATGGATTAAAAGGGGGACTATAATGGCTAACTAAGCAATTTGGGCTATTGGTAATTTTCTTTATATAATTTCTAATAGAACAAAACTTTTTTGTTTGTGGTATTGTAAGATAAAGCCGTTAGCTAAATTAGATTAACAGGACCTGGGTGTAAGGTATGCGTGGCCTTTCCAGTATAGACGGTTTTTTGTTATACAGCATATTCCTTGTGAATATTTTTTAAGCCTGTTTTTGCTACTTTCAGGGCACGCAGGGTGTTCTTGGATTTTTGGGAATGCGCTTCCATACGCCTTAACACATTTCTTAGGGTTTTAGTAGCTTCCAAAATATAACGTCCTTTATTGAGCATTACACATTCGGCTTGTGCGCTAATAGTGGCATCTGAAATTTCGGCCCTGGTGGCCATGCCCTTTTTGGCTAGGCTGTCTAATACTTGGGTGGCCCATATAACGGGGATTTGTGCAGCCTCACATAGCCAAAGTATCTCGTTCTGAACCTCGGAGATACGCTCAAAACCAACCTCTACCGCTAAGTCGCCCCTAGCAATCATCACCCCAACCTTTGGTCTTTGCATGGCTTTTAACAAGATGGAGGGCAAATTTTCAAAAGCCTTACTGTTTTCGATCTTGAAAATGACCCCTGTATCCTGATCTCCAATTTTATTTAGCTCCTCATACAATTGCGCAACGTCTTCTGCGGTCTGTACAAATGAATACCCCATTAATTGGGCGTTGGCTTTTATAAAGGGAAGGAGTTCCAAATCCTCCTTTGTTAGGGAGGGAAGCTCTAGATTGGTTTGTGGTAAATTAATGCCTTTACTGGGGCGTAACTTCTTTTTGCGAGATTTTTTAACTAACAGCAATGCGGCAACATTGGAGGAGGAAACCACTTCGGCTTCAATAGCTCCATCATCAAAGAATACTGAGTGCCCTTCTTGTAAGCCCTTAATAATTTGTGGTAGTGAGACCTCAACTAAAATTTGGGCAACACTAAGTTGTGGGTTTTTGTCCTCTAGGGACATTGCTACAGAGGGGTGTTTAATCAGCAGTATATGGGTGCCCTTGCCAATTTTTACATACGGAAGGGTCTCTAAATCTGTCCCTTTGCCCGTTTTATGATAAATGGTGTCTATCCTAATTTTTGGACCTGGGAGATCCATATAAACTTGGGTGGGCCGGTATCCTGCTGGGGTGGCAACATGGATTTTGTGGAGTATCTTTTTCCAGATCTTTGGGTCTCCGTGACTAAGGTTTATTCTGGCAATACCCATACCGGCCATAGCTAATTTTCTGATTTGTTTCTTGCTATTGTTCAGTTCGTCCTGCATGGTAACCATGATTTCCGTGTCGCGGACGAGGCTTTCTGTATTGAAAAGTAAATTGGCATGTCGTACTAAAAGTGCCTTGCTATCACTAAAACTTAAAGTTTCTATCTGCTTATTGGCTTTCCATCTCTTGCCATTTATTAGCTTTACAAGCTTTAGGGCGGCAAATACATTTGAGTATACATACCCGGCCCCAGTCCCTAGAGAAGATATGCCCAACTCGGATAGGGCATTCTGGGTTTTTCTTATGTCCTTGCTCCGTAAAAGTAAATAACGATATAGGTTTTTGGCACTGTTGATATATAGTGGATGTACGGATGCACCAATCCTAACGGCAACCGACTCCTTCTTTATCAATGTTGCGTGAATTTTTTCCAACTCTCTTTCCAGTTTTTCAGTTTCCATAAGAATCTCTTGAACTGTTATTATGAGGTTGGCCTTCCAATATTAAAAATACGAATATATTGGATGGTTAAAGATGATGTAATAGAAGAAGTTAGTTAATATTTGTTAAAGAGGTATCAACCCTGGAGGGGAATTGGTCAATACATTATCATATAAAAGAAAGCGGGATGCCAATACCTACTTTTAATTTTTACTGTCCCAATACAATTGGGGTATTGCCCGCTATTTCATTCTTTTTATTTCCATATTAGGCACGCCTCACCAACTTTTTCATTTTAACTATTGGAAAAACTGAGCTTGGAGGACAACTTCTTTTTAATATTATCCATAATCATAGAGGCATGGATACGCGAATTTTCAATAAACCATTTATGGGTTTCCATTCCGCCACATATTACCCCTGCCAAATATAAATTCTCAATATTGGTCTCCATAGTCTCAGGATTATATTGCGGGAGTTTTTTTTCATCCTGGGACAAGTGGATGCCCATTTTTTCCAAAAATCCAAAATTGGGCATATATCCCGTTAGGGCCAGTACATAATCGTTTTCAAGGCTGGTTGTTCCTTGGGGCGATTTTATTGTAATATGATTCTCTGTAATCTCCTTAACAGTACTATTGTAGTAGGCTTTAATACTGCCTTCCTCAATCCTGTTGATTATATCGGGTCTTACCCAGTATTTTACCCGTTTCCCAACCTCAGGACCTCTAATTATTAGGGATACTTCGGCACCTTTACGGTAGCACTCCAAAGCAGCATCTATGGCAGAATTACTAGCCCCGATAACGGCCAATTTTTGACTGGAATAAAAATGTGGATCCTTGTAATAATGGGATACCTTTTTTAAATCCTCACCAGGGACGTTCATCTTATTGGGTAGGTCATAAAAGCCCGTAGCTACAATTACGTTCTTGGCAAGGTACTTATTCTTATCCGATGTGATTTGGAAATTTCCATCTGTTTTGGTAACGGAGTTTACTTTTTCAAATAGGGATATGTTGAGGTCATTGGAAGTAACAATGCGTCTATAATACTCCAAGGCTTCGTTTCTTTTTGGTTTAGCCTCAATACTGATAAAGGGAATACCATCTATTTCCAGTTTTTCGGACGATGAAAAGAACTGCATGTTTTGAGGGTAGTTATAGAGAGAATTAACAATACATCCCTTTTCCAGGATAATATAAGACAATCCCAGTTTTTTGGCTTCCAGGCCACAGGCAATACCAATGGGTCCTCCACCTACTATCACTATATCCCAAATCTTCATTATGCTATTAAGTTTTTAAGTTCTTTTATGGTCTGCGCAGGTTGCTCACTTTTAAATATAAAACTTCCGGCTACCAGTACGTTGGCTCCAGCGTCTACCAGTTGCCTGGCATTTTCCGAGCTAACCCCGCCGTCTATTTCAATAAGGGTCTTGGCTCCTTTCCTTTCTATTAGGGCTTTTAGGGCTTTAACCTTGTCATAGGTGTTGTCTATAAACGATTGCCCTCCAAAGCCTGGGTTAACGCTCATTACACATACCAGATCTATGTCGTTGATAGTATCCTCAAGGAGACTCACATTGGTGTGTGGGTTTAAAGCTACTCCGGCCATCATTCCTTCTGCTTTAATGGCTTGCAAGGTACGGTGCAGGTGGGGACAGGCTTCATAGTGTACGGTAAGCCTGTCAGCTCCCAGTTTGGCAAAGGTTTTTATATAGCGATCTGGATCAACGATCATTAGATGCACATCCAAAGTTTTGTTGGCGTGTGCAGAAATTGCCTTGAGGACAGGCATACCAAAGGAAATATTAGGAACAAAAACACCATCCATAATATCAATATGGTGCCAGTCCGCCTCGCTCTGGTTCACCATTTCTATGTCGCGCTGTAAGTTGGCAAAGTCGGCTGCCAGTAGGGAAGGGGCAATAATCTTTTTATCCATATGTATCTACTAGTATTGATTTGCAAAGGTAATGAATTGATGTGGTTTCAAATAATGGGGCCCTGCCCGATAATGGGCGACACAATATTTTTCTAGCGCACTTTTTAATTTAATACCAGCGTTTCTTTTTCTTTTTGGAAGCTGCAGATTTCCTGCCTTTTTTGTATTTGCTGCCTTTTCTTTTGTGTACCTGGGGCTTGGCCTTTGGGTCTAAAGGGTAGGGGTGGTCTTCTATCACCTCCAATTGTTTTTGCATCAGTTTTTGTATACTGGCCAAATACCCCTTTTCGTCTGCCGAGCACAGCGCATAGGCTGTTCCTGTGTTGCCGGCCCTTCCCGTTCTTCCAATACGGTGTACATAGGTTTCAGGAATGTTGGGCAGGTCAAAGTTTATAACCGCGTCCAATTCATCTATATCCAGTCCTCGTGCGGCCACATCCGTGGCTACAAGAATATTGGTTTCCTTATTCTTAAATTTCCGCAAGGCTTCCTGTCGCTCTGCCTGGGATTTATCACCGTGTAAGGTTTCAACCTTAAAATTATTTTTAAGCAGCGTTTTTTCCAATTTGTCTACCCCGTATTTGGTACGCCTAAAGATGAGAATATTACCTTTAATGGTATTTCTGAGTAGGTATAGACATAATTCAATTTTGTTGGGTTTGGGTGTATAGCACAGGAATTGCATCACTGTGGCCGCAGCAGAGGAGGTGGGTGATACGGCTACTTTTTCCGGATCTTTCAAAATAGTGTCTGCCAACTGTACTACCTTGAAGGGCATGGTGGCGGAAAAGAGCAGGGTTTGTTTTTCCGATGGGCACAAACGTTCTATTTTTTTTACATCGTCTATAAACCCCATATCCAACATTAAATCGGCTTCATCCAATACCAATGTTTCCACATGGTCCAAGTGAACCATATCCTGCTTATGAAGGTCCAATAGCCTGCCTGGCGTGGCGACCAAGATATCGATCCCTTTTTTGAGCATGGTTAGCTGTGGTTCTATGCCCGTTCCTCCGTATACCACACCCGATTTTAGGGGGGTAAATTGCCCGTATGCCGTAAAGCTTTCATGTATTTGTTGGGCCAGTTCCCTGGTGGGACTAACTATAAGGGCCCTTATCCTTTTTTTCTTCGCCGAAGCCCCTTGTTTATTCAACAACAGTTGAAGTATTGGAAGGGAAAAGGCCGCAGTTTTACCGGTTCCGGTTTCGGCAGAGGCAATTACATCCCTATTTTTTAGTACCAAGGGAATGGCCATTTCCTGTATTGGGGTGGGGGATTCGTAATTTCTTTTGGCAATAGCTTTTAATAGCTGTGTGCTTAGCTTTAGTTCATTGAAACTCATATGGGTACTGATTTTGTCAGTCTTCATTGCAAAGGTACGCTAAATTCGCTGTCAACGGTATAAATTGGTCAAGTCAGGGGACAAGGCCAAATACAAATGGCATTGAACCCTAAACCATGGTCTGTTCCAAGCCATTAACATAATTATTCAAAATTGGCTTAACCTTAACTCTGAATCCTTTATGGACTTGATAAATTTATTTAAATTTAATATCCGTTTTGATCTTCGTATCCTATAAATAAGGGTATGACTGCCGCAATTCGGAACACAATACTCTCCCCAGTACCTTGGTTATGGTAATAACCAGGTGTCCCATAGCGGTTATGAACCCGCTAGCTATATGAGCTATTAAAAACTTATCGGATATAAAAAGACAGGCAAAGGTCCCTTCTGGACTATGGCAATTGCCCATGGTGATGTTGTTGGAAACCTCTTTCCAATGCTGTTAAAAATGGTATGATCTATGGTTTTTAATAGATTGGATGAATTGGTTAATCAAAATAGTTAATATCATGGAAAAGAGAAAAATTATTGCTGTTGTAGGTGCCACTGGTGCCCAGGGTGGCGGACTGGTCCGTGCAATTTTAAACGACGGTAAAGGTGAATTTGGGGTAAGGGCCATTACCAGAAATCCGAATTCCAAAAAAGCAATGGAGTTAGAGCAATTGGGGGCGAAGGTGGTCTATGCAGACTTGGATGATAGGGTAAGTGTTGTAAAAGCTTTTAAAGGGGCCTATGGGGCCTATTGTGTTACATTTTTTTGGGAGCACTTTTCTCCAGGGAAAGAGATGGAACATGCTAAAAATATGGCAGAAGCTGCTAAAGAAGCGGGGTTGAAGCATGTTATTTGGTCTACCTTGGAGGATACCCGTAAATGGGTGCCCTTGGACGATCAACGAATGCCTACATTGATGGAGCATTATAAAGTACCACATTTTGATGCCAAAGGAGCTTCCAATGTTTATTTTAAAGAGAGCGGGATTCCTTATACCTTGTTGCTTACATCATTTTATTGGGAGAACTTTATTTATTTTGGATCCGGACCCGCTAGGGGTGCTGATGGAAAATGGGCTATAACCATGCCCATGGGGAACAAAAAACTTCCGGGAATTGCCGTAGGGGATATTGGTAAATGTGCCCTGAATATTTTTAAGGCGGGAACCAAATATTGGAACAAAACCGTTGGAATAGCAGGGGAGCAGCTGACAGGTGAGCAAATGGCCAATGCCTTTAGCAAATTGTTGGATATGGAAATAGGATATAAGGATGTTTCGGCAGATGCTTATAGAAAATTTGATTTCCCTGGGGCAGAAGACCTAGGGAATATGTTTCAGTTTAAGAAAGAATTTGAGGACTATTACTGCATGGCAAGGGATGTACAATTTACCAAGGAATTATATCCGGAATTGATGGACTTTAGTACCTGGTTAGCCAAAAACAAGGGGCTTTTAGAATCGGGAATACACGGTGAGGCGGCCATGGCCTAAAAGATACAGGGAACAACCACTACTTAATTTAGGAAAAGAGCATTGGAAAATCAATGTTCTTTTCTGTGTTAAAGGGTCAACAGACCTTTTGTGCGTATTATCTGCATGGGCTTGGAATACCAAAATAATTCAAAATCTTGAAAATGGGATTCAAAATCGGTTTTAAGCTGTGTAAAGGTAAGGGGAGTCCTGGGGTGTATAGATAGCTTGTTCAAAAGATCTACTAGCCATTCCCCTTCCTGCTTATTAAGGGTGGCCGTTACACTGTCTGCTATATCGTGAAATCCTAACTTAAGCATTTCCCAGCTTTGTCCCTTTTTGGTTTTTTTTATTGTAGTCACTGTTGGTTGCCCCCCTAGCCATAGTATTTTGGCATTTGGTTTAGTAGTTAGGGGAGGTGGTTCGTTCAGCGCATTTTGAATAAAATTGGGTGATATGGTAGTATTGGGTATCTTAAAATCGAACCATTCTTGTAAGGGAAAATCCAAACAGATACCATGCATAAAATTATAGATCGATTTTTTTAACCCAAATCGGAACTGCTCGTGGTCTATTCCTGTGGTATCCTTAAATTGGATGTCGTTATTGGCAAAAGTTATGGGTTGATACTCAGGTATAATATGGTAGTCATCCGGATTGCGTCCTACCGGACTATGGGCCGTAAGGGCAAATTGATGCCAAAAGCCAGATTGAAGGATTCCTGCTTGGAACATTTGACGTACCATTTCCAGACTATCTATGGTCTCTTGTACTGTTTGGGTGGGATAGCCGTACATTAGGTAGCAGTGTACCAATATGCCTGCTTCGGTAAAATTTCGGGTTACCCTTGCAACCTGTTCTACGCTTACCCCTTTTTGGATAAGTTGCAACAAGCGGTCCGAGGCCACCTCTAGCCCACCGGAAACGGCAATACAGCCTGATGCCTTTAGCAACTTGCACAGGTCAAGGCCAAAGCTCTTTTCAAATCTAATATTGGTCCACCAGCTTACAGTAATTCCACGGTTGATGATTTCTAGGGCCAGGGCTCGCATTAACGCGGGTGGGGCGGCCTCATCAACAAAATGAAACCCACTTTCGCCGGTCTCTTCCATAAGCTCCTCCATGCGGTCTACCAAAAGTTTGGCAGCTATTGGCTCATACACCTTAATATAGTCTAGGGAAATATCGCAAAAAGTGCACCTGCCCCAATAGCAGCCGTGGGCCATAGTAAGTTTGTTCCATCTACCATCACTCCATAAGCTGTGCATAGGATTGGCAATTTCTATGACCGATATGTATTGGCTTAGCGGTAGATCTTTATAGCTAGGGGTACCCAATTCACTTTGTTTATAATCTTGTCGGGAACATAGGTTGTTGTAAAATACGGCGCCATCCTTGAGTAAAAACGTTCTTTTTAGTTGTACATTGTTATCGTTCTTATTGGGATTAGTGCAATGTTGTGCCAGTAATTCCATGGGTAGCTCCCCATCATCCAAGGTAATGTAGTCAAAATAGTCAAAGACACGGGGGTCCGATACGGACCGCAATTCGGTGTTGGGAAAGCCTCCACCCATGGCTATTTTTATGTCAGGGTATTTGGCTTTGATATGTTGGGCACTTCTAAAGGCACTGTAAAGATTTCCCGGAAAGGGAACAGAAAAACAAACCAGCTTAGGCTGTACCTTTTTTATGCTATCATCTAATAGTTCTAGGGTCAACTGGTCTATATAGGTGGTTTTGTCTTGCAAGTGGGCATGTAATTCATCAAAGGAATTGGCACTCCTGCCAAGTCGCTCCGCATAACGACTAAAACCAAAATTTTCATCAATGCATTCCACTATAAAGTCGGATAAATCTTCTAGGTAAAGGGTAGCCAAATGTTTGGCCATATCTTGATTGCCCATGGAGCCAAAGGCCCATTCCAAATCTTCCAATTGGTCAAATCTGGAAGCCTGTGGGAGAAAGTTAAAAGTACATATTTGTCGGGCAAGAGTTGGGTTTTGTCCCTGTAAAAAAAGAATGACCGAATCAATTGTGCGTATATAATGGTCCTTTAAAGCGTATATCCGTGAACTATTATCAGTGGCAATTGTTTTATTGCTATGCGCATGGTCAAAGATATTTTGTAAGCCATCTTTGGAGAAGAGCCTTAAGATGACTTCAATTCCTAAATCCATTTGAAAGTCGCTAATGTCCTTTGTGTTCAAAAAGCCCTTTAAATAGGCCGTGGCCGGGTAAGGAGTGTTTAATTGAGTGAAAGGCGGGGTAATTAGTAAAAGGTCTTTCGACATGGCAATAGTATATATAATTGCAAAGATAGGAGTGTTTGGGGTAAAAGGTACCTTAAACCCCTATTGCAAAATGGAAATTTCTGTTTAGAGTAGGGCTAATTGAACACCCCTGATTAGGAAAATAATGTCAAGAAGTGTATTAACTGCCTATGAATTTAATTAAAACACTGGAATTGAAGGATTAAATGGTGGTTAACGGGCCGTAAAAATGGAAAAACTCCGGTAATCAGCCGGAGTTTATTCATCAATCAAAAAACGAACAGTCATGATAACTGTTGTTATTGTTTACAAATTACAATTTTAAATACAGCTTTCCAATGCGGGAAAGGATTGCGTTAAAATTTTAATTGTATGGATCAACTATCCAAGATATGTTTTAAGAATCTTACTTCTTGAAGTGTGTTTTAGTCTTCTGATAGCCTTTTCCTTTATCTGACGGACCCTTTCCCTGGTGAGGTCAAAAGTTTCTCCTATCTCTTCCAAGGTCATGGAGTGTTGTCCTGCCAAGCCAAAGTACAAACGGATGACATCTGCTTCCCTAGGTGTTAAGGTCTCAAGGGCTCTTTCTATTTCTGTTCTAAGGGATTCGTGCAATAGCTCCTTATCCGGGTTAGGAGATTCACCACTACGCAGTACATCGTAAAGGTTAGAATCTTCACCGTCTATCAATGGGGCATCCATGGATACATGGCGACCAGAATTTTTAAGGGACTGCTTAACATCTTCAACAGTCATGTCCAATTCCTTGGCAATTTCCTCTGCTGAAGGTTGTCTTTCATGCGCTTGCTCCAAAAAGGCAAAGGTCTTATTTATTTTGTTGATGGAACCAATCTTGTTAAGGGGCAATCTTACAATACGCGACTGTTCTGCCAAAGCCTGTAAGATAGACTGGCGAATCCACCAAACCGCATAGGAGATAAATTTAAATCCACGGGTTTCGTCAAAACGCTGTGCCGCTTTAATAAGACCAAGATTACCTTCGTTGATCAAATCAGGTAGGGTAAGTCCTTGGTTTTGGTATTGCTTGGCAACAGATACCACAAATCTAAGGTTGGCTTTGGTCAGCTTCTCAAGGGCAATTTGGTCTCCGGCCTTGATGCGCTGTGCCAATTCTACTTCCTCATCGGCGGTAATCAAATCAACCTTGCCTATTTCTTGTAAGTATTTATCCAAGGAAGCGGTTTCCCTATTGGTAACCTGTTTTGTTATTTTAAGCTGTCTCATCGAAATATTTTCTTTCTAAAGTTAAGTTCACTAAGCATAAGCTGTATAAGGTTATACGTAAATAAATATGAAATGTTACAACAAGTCTGCTTTATTTTACTTTTTTGGATAAAATGCATAAAAAAAGGCCGCCTTATTACCATTTTTTGGTAAAGGCGGCCTTGAGTATTAAGAGTTGTAGTTACAAACTAATCCCTTCTGGGCTTGCGGTCCCTGTCTCTACCTCTATCGTTTCTTCCTCTGTCATTGCGTCCACGATCTTCTCTTGGAGGTCTTTCTTTAAAACCTTCAGGTTTTGGCAATAAAGCCTTACGTGAAACTTTTTCCTTTCTTGTTCTTGGGTCTGTGCCAAAATACTTAACATCAAAAACATCGCCCATGTTTACAACATCGGAAACATTTTCTGTACGTTCCCAAGCCAATTCGGATACGTGAAGCAACACTTCGTTACCTGGAGCCTCGGTATATTCTACCACAGCACCAAAATCCAACATTTTAATAACCTTCACTTCGTAGACACTACCTACTTCTGGCTTAAACAATAATGAATCTATTTTAGCAAGAACCATATCAATCCCTTCTTGAGAGGTCCCAAGAATTTCTACGATACCTTCTTCAGTAACAGGGTCTTCATTGATAACGATGGTAGTGTTGGTAGCTTTTTGTAATTCTTGGATTACTTTGCCACCAGGTCCTATCAAGGCTCCAATAAATTCGCCAGGAATAACTCTGGTAACCATTTTCGGTGCATGTGCTTTTACATCTGCATTTGGTGTAGCTATGGTTTCAACCAATTTATCCAAAATGTGCAAACGACCAGCAGAGGCTTGTTTAAGGGCATTTACCAATATTTCATAGGATAGTCCCTTTACCTTAATATCCATTTGACAGGCCGTAATACCATCTGCGGTACCCGTTACTTTAAAGTCCATATCCCCTAAGTGGTCTTCATCTCCCAAGATATCGGACAATACTGCATAGTTTCCAGATTCGCTATCGGAAATCAATCCCATGGCAATACCTGAAACCGGCTTTTTTAATTGTACACCGGCATCCATCAAGGCCATAGTACCGGAACATACGGTAGCCATGGAAGAGGAACCGTTAGATTCCAATACCTCGGATACTACACGAACGGTATAAGGGCAATCCTCAGGAACCATACCTTTTAAGGCACGTTGTGCTAAGTTACCGTGTCCTACTTCCCTACGTGAAGTTCCTCTGATAGGCCTTGCTTCCCCAGTTGAGAATGGAGGGAAGTTATAGTGTAAATAGAAAGTTTCCTCTCCTTCATAAGAAGGCATATCTATTTGGTTGGCTTCCCTGGAGGTACCTAAGGTAACCGTTGCCAAGGCCTGGGTTTCCCCACGGGTAAAAATTGCGGAACCATGGGTAGAAGGCAAGTAGTCAACTTCACACCATATAGGTCTGATCTCATCGGTTTTTCTACCATCAAGACGAAGCCCTTCATTTAAGGTTAGGTCTCTTACGGCTGCTTTTTCAGCCTTGTAATAGTATTTGGAAATCAAGTCTCCTATATCGGCCAATTCCTCTTCGGAAAAAGTAGCCTTTATTTCTTCTTTTATTGCGTCAAATGCCGCACTTCTTTCATGTTTGGAAGATCCGGCTTTGGCAATGGCATAAACCTTATCATAGGCCATGTCATGGATTTTTTTGGCCAATTCCTCATCTTCTCTTTCCGGCTCGTATTCACGAACTTCTTTCTTGCCAAATGCTTCGGCAAGTTTTATCTGTGCCGCACACTGTACTTTAATGGCTTCATGGGCAAATTTAATGGCTTCTACCATCTCCTCTTCAGAAATCTCTTTCATCTCCCCTTCTACCATCATTACAGAATCGGCAGAAGCACCAATAACCATATCAATATCGGATACCGCTAATTGTGCCCTGGTTGGGTTAATGATAAATTTACCATCAACACGTCCCACACGTACCTCTGAAATGGCACATTCAAATGGGAAGTCAGATAATTGGATAGCAGCAGATGCGGCCAATCCTGCCATGGCATCTGGCATAACATCCTCGTCATGGGACATCAACTGTATCATTACCTGTGTCTCAGCATGGTAATCCTTTGGGAAAAGAGGACGTAAAACACGGTCTACCAATCTCATGGTCAATACTTCGCCATCACTTGGTCTTGCTTCTCTTTTAAAGAAACCTCCAGGGTAACGCCCGGAAGCTGCAAATTTCTCACGGTAATCTACCGTCAATGGAAGGAAATCCACATCACTTTGTTTGTAATTGGAAACTACTGTACATAACAACATACATTTTCCTGATTGTACAACAACAGAACCATGGGCCTGTTTTGCCAATTTTCCGGTTTCGATAGAAATCTCCCTACCGTCACCAAGGTCAATGACCTCTTTAAATACTTTTGGTATCATAAATACGAATTAAAACCTGCCTTATTACAGGTTTGTTAAACAATGGTCTTTCGTCTAGTAAAGACGACGTTGTTGTGTTGTAGTTGTGTGTTGCGGACCAATGAAAAACTATGTGCAAGCTTTTTGATTGTGCCCAAAGGTAAGCCTTTGGGGCTTTGCGGTAAAATTAAAAAAAAATTGTACCGGTATTGTAAAAAAAAAGGGAAAGTTAGACTTCCCCCTTTTTTGATAAATTATTTTCTAATTCCTAATTCTTTAATGATTTCACGATATCTAACGATATCTTTCTTTATTAAATAATCAAGAAGAGATCTTCTTTTTCCTACCAATTTAACCAATGAACGCTCAGTGTTGAAATCTTTACGATTGTTCTTTAAGTGTTCTGTCAAGTGGTTGATTCTGTGAGTAAACAAAGCGATCTGCCCTTCAGCGGAACCTGTGTTTTTTGCTTCTCCGCCGTGTTTTTTGAAAATCTCGGCTTTTACTTCTTTAGTTAAATACATTCCAATATTACTTTAATGATTTTTATGTACATGATTGATTTTCAATCAGGCCGCAAAGATAGACTATTTTTTAGAATCCCCGTCCAATCCGGCTTTTTTTTATCATGGATTAAACTTTTTTATTTAAACGCGGTCATATATTAAACGTTAAAAAAATGTTATAATGCAGTAGGCGGTAAACGATCGTAATGTTAGGCTAGCCATATACCCGCTAATTGCTTGTAACAATTGTTCAACAATTAAATCTAAAAAAGATGAAAGAGAAATTTAAAATAACAAACGGAACGGGGTGGTTGCTTATTGTATTATTGGTAATGGGTTCCTGTAGTAATGAGGATTCCACGGTCAATGAAGAAGATTCTGCTTTTGAAGTGGCCCAGTTAGTGTCCAGTGATGAGGCAGAATCAATATCTGAGGAAATTGCCACCATTGGTGAGGATGTTATGGCCACCGAGGCTATCAATGCTACCGGCAAGTCCTTATACAGATCCAATTATTTGCCAGATTGTGTCACCATTACTAAGGTTGTTACGGATACCACTAGGGAAACCACTATAGATTTTGGGGAAGGCTGTGAGCTGCCCAATGGAAATCTACTGAGCGGAATACTTTTTTTAAGTCGCTCCAGAGACGCCGATGCGGCGACGGCAACAGTGAATTTTTCATTGGAAAATTTCAGCTTTAATGGGGTGGCCGTGGAAGGCGGGGGTACCTTGGTAAGGACTGCTTCCAATGAAAATGGCAATCCCCAATCAGACGCTGTGGCCAGTTATAATGGCGTATGGCCCGATGGAAGCACTGCTAGTTTTGAAGGCAATAGGACCCGTGAATGGATAGAGGGATATGGCAGTGGTTATTGGGCAGACAATGTGTTCCTTATAACAGGAAAGGGTACGTATAATGGGAAACTGGGAAATGTGCACAGCAGGGAAATCACAACTCCTTTGCGTCGTGAGCTTTCCTGTAGGTTTATTGTTAGTGGAGTTGTGGAGGTAAGCAGAAACGATGCCTCTGTAAGCCTCGATTTTGGTGATGGCAGTTGTGATGCCAAAGGGGAACTAACGTATCCCGACGGATCCACGGAAGAAATTTTCCTGAGAAGGTTCAACAAATAAGAGTAAAAAAAAGGCCCTGATCTAATTTCAGGGCCTTTTGTCTTTATTGTCTAACCGGATTGTTTTCTATCAAATCTATATAGAGGTTGATTTTCTTTTTAAGGTCCCTTCTATGGACTATAAAATCTAAAAATCCGTGTTCCTGTAAAAATTCGGCTGTCTGGAATCCTTCCGGAAGCTCCTTGCCCGTAGCCTCCTTAACTACACGGGGCCCGGCGAAACCTATCAATGCCCCTGGTTCGGAAATATTGATATCCCCCAACATGGCGTACGAGGCGGTTGTACCTCCTGTAGTAGGATCTGTACACAAAGAGATATAGGGAATTCCGGCTTCTGCCAACTGTGCTAGTTTGGCCGATGTTTTGGCCAGTTGCATTAGTGATAGCGCAGCTTCCATCATACGCGCTCCCCCAGATTTGGAAATCATCACAAAAGGAAGCTTCTTTTTAATGGCATGGTCTATTCCCCTCGCTATTTTCTCACCAACAACACTTCCCATAGAGCCTCCTATAAAGCTAAAATCCATACAGCAAATAACTACGTTCTTGCCCATAGATTTTCCCACAGCAGTCCTTACCGCATCCTTTAATCCGGTTTTGGCCTCAGCTGCCTTTAAGCGGTCTACATACTTTTTGGTGTCCTCAAATTTTAAAGGGTCCTTGGAGGAAAGTTTAACATCCAGTTCGGTAAACTTGTTATCATCAAAAAGAATCTCAAAATACTCTTTACTGCCTATTCTTACATGATAATCATCCTCTGGGCTAACATAAAAATTCTTTGCCAATTCATCAGATTCAACAATTTTCCCGGTTGGGGACTTGTACCAGAGCCCTTTTGGGGTGTCTTTTTTCTGATCCGTGGCGGTCTGTATTCCTTTTTCCTTTCTTTTAAACCAAGATGACATACGTTTTCTTTTAGGGTTTGAGGATTATAGGGTATTCACGTTATTAAGATCTTCAAAAGCCTTTTTTAGACGTGTTATAAATGTTTTTTCTCCTTCTCTTAACCAAACACGTGGGTCGTAGTGTTTTTTATTGGGTTCGTCCGCTCCGTTAGGGTTTCCGATCTGGGACTGAAGATAGTCTTTTTTACCTTGTACATAATCCCTTATCCCTTCTAGGAAGGCATACTGTAGGTCTGTGTCTATATTCATTTTAATAACCCCGTACCCAATTGCTTCGCGAATTTCTTCTACGGTTGAACCAGATCCACCGTGAAAAACGAAATCTATATGGTTGTGTTCTACCCCGTATTTTTCAGAGATAAATTCTTGTGAATTCTTCAAGATCTTAGGGGTCAATTTTACATTTCCAGGTTTGTATACCCCATGTACATTTCCAAATGCCGCAGCAATGGTAAACCTATGGCTTACTTTGGAAAGTTCCTCATAGGCATAAGCAACTTCCTCTGGCTGGGTATATAATTTGGAATCGTCTACATCTGTGTTGTCCACACCATCTTCTTCCCCTCCTGTGATTCCCAATTCAATTTCCAAGGTCATGCCCATTTTGCTCATTCTGGCAAGGTATTGCTTGCATATTTCAATGTTCTCCTCCAAAGGTTCTTCGGAAAGGTCTATCATATGTGAGCTGTACAATGGTTTACCGGTTTCAGCAAAATGTTTCTCACTGGCATCCAAAAGTCCGTCTATCCAAGGCAATAGTTTCTTGGCACAGTGGTCTGTATGTAGAATTACAGTGGCGCCGTAGGCCTCAGCCATTTGGTGTATATGCTTTGCTCCTGCAGTAGCCCCTAAGATAGCAGCTTGTTGTCCTTCATTGGACAAGCCTTTTCCTGCATTGAATTGAGCACCTCCATTGGAAAATTGTATAATTACGGGAGCATTTAAACTGGCAGCAGTTTCCAAAACTCCGTTCATAGTATTTGATCCTATAACATTAACGGCTGGAAGAGCAAAACCCTTTTCTTTGGCATAATTGAAAATTTCCTGAACTTCATCACCGGTAGCAACTCCTGGTTTAATATTGTGAGCCATAATCTTACTTTATTGAGTTAATTAAAAGATGGGACAAAAGTAATAAAATATTTAGCTCTAAAAAGGATAATTTATACCTATGTTAAATACTCCATTGGATAAATTGTAGTCCCGAAACCATCTTTTAGAGGATTCTTCGGCCGGATTATAGGTTTTAAACCCCATATCTAGCCTAAAAACAAAATAGGTAAAATCATAACGCAATCCAAATCCTGTTCCCAAGGCTATGTCCCCAAGGTCCGCTAAACTGTCAAAGGTGGCATTCTCATCTTTAACATTGTCCAATACGTTCCAAATATTACCGGCATCGGCAAAAAGAGCCCCTTTTATATCCCCTACAATAGGAAACCTGTATTCCAGGTTAAAGGCCAATTTTAGATTGGCTTCGTTAAAATCGTTCACATCTTCGGTCTTTCCAGGGCCTAGGGAATACGGTAGCCAAGCCCGGTTGTCGTTGGATCCACCGGCAAAATAACTTCTCACAAATGGTATGTTGTCCGAATTGCCGTAAGGTACCGCAATTCCAAAGAAACTTCTAAAGGCCAATACATTGGTTCCGGAGAAACTCCAGTGTTTTATAAAATCGAACTCGGTTTTTACGTATTGGGAAAAGGGAACGTTAAAGACCAATAGCTTATCGTCCTCGTTTTTGTTGAAGGGGATAAAGGAGGATATACCGCTGAGCAGGTTTCCGGCACTTTCCAGTTTCCACCTAAACTTATAAAAACTATTGTCGGTAATACCTTGTTTGTTGTTTTTGTTGAAGGTAAAATTACTGGCAAAAATCAAATTGTTTTCCGTTAGCCTTTTTCGTCTTTCCTCAATACTACTTATGTCGTCATAATCATCTTCGGAAGCGGATACTTCCTCATTAAGAATGGCATTGATAAATCCTGTGGTACCCTCAGGGATAATCAATGTGGGGTCTGTTTCATCCGATGTGGTCTCGTAGTAATCGGCCAGGGAAGCTTCGGTCTCGTAATTATCGGCTATTTCGTCCAGGTTTTCAAAGGTGTTCTCGTATACCGAGAAAAACCTATCGGGATTTACATTGCGCACAAATTGTACGTTGATCAGTTCGGCAGTGAGCTTTTTGAAATCTGTGGGTGACCAATTGTAACCCAATACTGTATTGAAGGTTTGCTTGTCCAAGCCAATATTTTGCTGAAAGCTGGTTCCAATAGATATATTGGTCTTGGGGAGCATATAGTTGGGAATGATCCTGGAGGTGTTCACAAATGGAAACCATAAACGAGGGAGGTTCAGGTTGATGTCACCTCCAAATTCCAGCAAATTAAAAAAACGGTTGTCTACAATATCCGGATCCTTGGAAGCACCTAGGTTTATTCTTCCCGATATGCTTAGGTTTTCTGCTCCCTTGAATAAATTTCTTGCTTGTAAGGAAGGGCTAAATGCCAAACCCAGGAATTGGATGTTGGAATGGGTTACATCAAAATCGGTTCCCAATGAATATCTTGGTTTAGGGGAAAGGTAGATGTTGGTAGTCAATTCTGACTGGGTACTATCTTCCACAAATTCTATATTGGGATACTTAAAAGTGTTTAAGTTGGTGATTTGCCTATAGGTGCGTATTCTGTCAATTTCCCTATAAATACTGTCCTTACTAAGGAAAACGGCGTCGGTAAGCGTTTTTGGCTTGAACCGTAATTTACGGTGGTAGTAGATGGTATAGTCTTTATAATCTACCTTTTTTAGGCTATCCTGTCCATTGTTGAACAGGTAGTTTGTGTAAATATTAATTTTTTTAAAGGTATGTACCTTGTATTCGGAGGTTGTAAGGTTGTTGTCGGTTCTTTTTTTAAGGTTTTCAATATTTAAAAGAATATCCAACTTTTGATTGTTCCCTATTTTGGTAGTGTCCCCAATTAAATCATAGGAAATGGAGCTTTCTTGAAAATTATGGATACCGTTGTTTCTAAAGAGGTTGGTCAGTCTTTCCCGTTCGCTATTGAAATTTTCCAGATCAATTCGTTGCCCTGGTTTGATAAAGGTGTTGTCATTGTTCTTTTTTTGGATGGAATCCAAAGCTGGGGAGGCTATCTGGGTAGATATGGAGTCTATTAAATAAGGCTTGCCCAAGTCTAGCCTGTAGTTCATAATAGCCCGTTTACTTCTGGCGCTACTGTCTAGTTCGTAGGTGGTGGAATTGTTAAAATAGCCCTTGCTCTTATAGTAGGCATTCAAGCGCTGTAGCGACCTTCTTGCCTTAGTGGTATCTACTATGGTTGGTGCTTCTCCTATATTTTTTAACCAAACGCTGGCGCCCTTTACCAAGAAGGATTCGCCCAATCGGTCCACCTGCTTTTTAGAGAGTATACTTGTAAGTCGTTTTTCCCTTTTTTCTTTCTTGTGGAGCCATGCCTGGAAAGAGGAGTCGGGGTTTTTCTTGGCCAGGTTATAGAGGTTTAATCGTAGCGGGTATCCCAATAAGGTACTATTGGGTTTTTGAAAGATAAGGCTGTGGATATCTTCATTGGTAACCTTTACACTATCCGCGTAAATAAAGTTTTTGGTAAGTAGTAGCTCATCTTCACCAACTCTTTTTACGGCATTACATGAGGTAATTGCAATAACTAGCAATAATAATCTTACTTTCGTACTGTTTAAATCCATAAACGATCGCATCCTCATAGAGGTCAAAAATACGTTATTTGTATGGTTGTTAAAAGCCAAATAAAATTTATAAAAAATTTACAGCAGAAAAAGTATCGAAGCCAAAATAGGCTCTTTGTTGTAGAAGGGGTAAAGACTGTTAAAGAGCTTTTGGATTCCAATTTGAAGGTCTATAAAATCTATGTAACGGACAGCAGTGTACTTGGGGATGACCATGATTTTTTGGAATTGGTCACCCAGCAAGAATTGAAAAAGATGAGTGGTTTGGCAACTCCCAATAAGGTCTTGGGGGTTTTTCATATGCCGGAGCCTGGGCCAATAGATTTTTCTGACTGGGTCATTGCATTGGACGATGTTCGTGATCCGGGGAATCTGGGTACTATTGTCCGCTTGTGTGATTGGTTTGGAATTTCCTCTTTAATTTGCTCGCCCAATACGGTAGATTGTTATAACCCGAAGACTTTGCAGGCTACCATGGGGTCTATTAGTAGGGTCAATATTGTCTATGCCGATCTGATACAGCTATTGGGGGAATTGGAACTTCCTATATATGGGGCATTTATGGATGGAAAGGTGGTCTATACAGAGCAAATGCCCAAAAAAGGGGTGTTGGTGATGGGGAATGAGGCTAATGGTGTCTCTACGGCTATAGCGGATTTAGTTGATAAAAAAATTAGTATCCCCCAATTTGGCGATAAGACTGCCGAAAGTTTAAACGTGGCGACAGCTACTGCCATTCTGCTGAATGAGGTAAGAAGAGGGTAGTTTTTTACTCAAAGGTGAAATTGATGAACAGGCCCCTTGTCATCATGGCTTCAATATTGCCGGTCCACGGACTGTTGGGGTCATTGTCCCTCACCAATTCATCATTAATAGCAAATACCCCGCGGATAGAAGGGGTAAACTTAAAGTATTCCAAATAAAAATCAATTCCAAAACCCATTTCGTAATAATAGGTTCTCTTTTTCATTCGGAATGTAGCGCTACTATTGTCATCCAGACTCTGTTCATTACTACCCAAGTTTAGGGAGGTTGAGGCACCACCGATAAGGAACGGTTTCCAGTTTCCCAGTCTTTTTGTACTGACTTTAAGGAGGAGGGGAAAGTTGATGTAGGTTGATTTTACCTCCCTTATGGCGTCTCTTTCATTGTCAAAACCGGGAAAACCCAAATTTCTTTGGTTGTAATGTAGTCCTGGTTCAAAACGTAAATCCAAAAAATTGTTTAGACGTAATTCACCTATTAGCCCCACATTGAAGCCAAACGTTTTTTCTACCAATATGTCCGGAAGGTCTTCTTTGTATCCAAATTTAAAGTCGTATTGATTAAGGCCTAAAAAATACCCCCAATTTAGAAGTGGTTTGTCCTCGTTTTCCAGGTTTATGACGGGATTTTCATTAAACTGGGCGCTAGTGGTCTTGCACAGTAGTAAAAAGCCAATAAAAAGAATAAGGATGTTTTTCATACTTTACTTTGTAGCGATGTAAATAGAGGCCACACCAAATGTTTGGGGTTTATTCTCTATACCTATAAACCCAATTTTATCCAAAATATTGTTGAACTGTTCCCCGTGGGGGAAAGCTGCTGCCGATTCGGATAAGTAAGCATAGGCGCTACGGTCTTTGGAGAAAAGCTTCCCTATGGCAGGAAGAATGTATTTTGTGTAGAATGTATATCCTTGTTTAAAAGGGGTTCGGGTGGGTACAGAGGTTTCCAATACAACAAAAGTCCCTCCCGGTTTTAGGACCCTGTAAATTTCCTTTAGTCCTTTTTTAAGATCTTCAAAGTTTCTTACACCAAATGCAACCGTAATGGCATCAAATGTATTGTCTTCAAAGGGGAGGTTCTCACTATCGCCTACTACCATTTTGATGATATTCCCCAGTTTTTTGTCCTCAATTTTTTTCTGGCCTACTTCCAGCATGCCAGGGGAAATGTCCAGTCCAATGATTTCCTTGGCTCCGGTAGTAGCCATATTTATGGCCAGGTCTCCTGTACCTGTGGCAATGTCCAGAATTTTGGTAGGTTTGTTTTTGGAGACTATGGATACAACTCTTTTTCTCCACTTTATATCAATGCCAAAAGAGATGACCCTGTTTAGACCGTCATAGTTTTCTGATATGGTATTGAACATTTTTGTTACCTGCTCCTTTTTTCCAAGGTTTGAATCTTTGTATGGGGTAACCTTCTTATCCATTGTCTTCAAATTTTTGGTAAATATACTATATCGTATAAAGTTATAGTTCTAAATTTTCACAATAAACAGTAGGGCCTATATGTTTTAACTTCAATATTTTGGAACACAACCCAATTTAATTATGTAATTTTGTGGCGCTCTATATTCAAAGTTTAAAAGAAAAGGACATAGGGAATCCCCTTGTTCTTATGGGGCTAATATAAATTCCCTTACTGAACTGGGCCTGCCCATAACAAGGTATGGCAAAAAAATAAATGGTGTTTTGGGCAGGGGTAACGAAATTCATAATGCCGATGAGGTATACAGCTAATGGTTTTGAATACTCATAGGTCAATGATAAAGATTTTACAATACAGATGAAAATTATTATTGCAGGAGCAGGTGAAGTAGGTTTTCATTTAGCCAAATTATTGTCCTATGAATCTCAGGATATTACGTTAATAGATTGTAATAAAGATAGTCTGTCCTACGCCGATACACATTTGGATATTAGGGTGCTACGTGGTGATGCTACCTCTATCTCGGTTCTAAAGGATGCACAGGTTGAAAAATCGGATTTGGTTATTGGGGTTACGGCTTCAGAGACCACCAATATAACATTGTGTATGTTGGCGAAGCAATTGGGCTGTAAAAGAACCATTGCCCGTATTTCCAATGCGGAATTTATCCGTAATAAGGAGGCTATAAAGTTTTCGGATTTGGGGATAGATGAACTTATTTCCCCTGAGGCACTCGCAGCTACCGAAATACAACTTCTATTAAATCAATCCGCTTTTAACAATACCTATGAGTTTGAGGAGGGATTACTGATCATGGTGGGGGTTTCCCTTCCCAAATCGGCCCCATTTGTTGGAAAGTCGGTAAAGGAAGCTGCCAAAGTATTTCCTGAACTTCATTTTATGCCCATTGCTATACAGCGGATGGGAACCCAATATACCATAGTTCCCAGAGGAGATACGGTTTTTAAGGAAAATGATCAAGTGTACTTTATTACCTCAAGGGAGGGCTTGGATGAATTGTATAAACTTACGGGGAAAGAGAAAAAGGAGATAAAAAGTGTGATGATTTTAGGGGGTAGTAAGGTTGGCTTTAAGACTGCCCGTGACCTTTGTAAGAAAAAGTTCAACGTTAAACTTATAGAGAAAAATAAGGAAAAGGCCTTTGATCTTGCCGATGAATTGCCCAGTGCTCTTATAATAAATGGCGATGGGCGCAATGTGGAATTGTTGGAGGAGGAAAACATGGAGGCCATGGATGCTTTTGTAGCGGTTACCGGTAATTCTGAAACCAATATCATGTCCTGTTTGGTAGCTAAGTCCAAAAACGTTAAGAAAACAATTGCCTTGGTGGAGAATATGGATTATTTTCAACTATCGCATTCCATTGGTATTGATACCTTGCTGAACAAGAAACTTTTGGCCGCCAATAATATTTTTAGGCATATTAGAAAGGGTGAGATCGTGGCCATGACAAGATTGAACAACCTCAATGCCGAGATATTGGAATTTATAGTAAAACCTACATCCCAGGTGAACGGGCAAATTGTTAGGGAGCTTAATTTTCCGAGGGAGGCTACCATAGGAGGGGTAATCCGTGATGATGAGGGAATAATTGCCTTAGGGGGATTTAAAATTACTGAAGGGGATAGGGTAGTGGTATGTTGTTTGCCCAGCGCTATACCAAAAATTGAAAAGCTTTTCCTATAGTATGGGTCTAAATTCCAAAATAATCTTTCACTTAATGGGATTGCTGTTACTGTGTAATGGCTTTTTTATGATATTGGCAGCAGTGGTCAGCGGTATTTATGACGATGGTGCCACCTTGGATATTACCCTGGCGGCTATCGTTACTATGTTGGTAGGCGTTTTGGGCATGTTCTATACCAGAAACCATAAGAAACAGGTAAAACGAAAGGAGGGGTATATTATTGTTACTTTCGGATGGTTGGTAATGTCAGCCTCCGGTATGTTGCCTTACCTCTTTTCCGGAACCATACCCGATCTTACCAATGCGTTTTTTGAAACCATTTCTGGCTATACTACCACCGGAGCTTCCGTGGTAGATGATATAGAGGCCTTGCCCGAAGGTATTCTTCTTTGGAGGAGTCTTACCCATTGGATTGGTGGAATGGGGATTATAGTCCTTGCCATAGCTATTTTGCCATTATTGGGGATAGGGGGAATGCAGTTGTTTGCGGCAGAGGCCCCGGGGCCCAGTAGTGATAAATTGCACCCTAGGATTACCGATACGGCGAAGAGGTTGTGGTTAATATATTTTAGTTATACGGTTGCGGAAACTATTTTGTTAAAACTGGCAGGAATGAGCTTTTTTGATGCTGTGAATCATTCCTTGGCAACTCTTTCTACTGGCGGGTTCTCTACCAAAAACGCTAGTATGGCCTATTGGAACGATGAGCCGTTAATACAATATATCGTTATACTGTTTATGTTTTTGGCAGGTAGTAATTTTGTACTTAGCTACTACGCCTTTAAGGGAAAGGTGCAGAAAGTGATTATGGATGAGGAATTTAAATTCTATTCTATTTTTGTGCTCTGTTTTACTGTTGTGGCTGGCTTGGTGGTTTATTTTCAAGGAAATGTACCTGTTTCGGATTTTCATCCCATGATTTTTGGTGAGGCAGAAAGTACCTTTAGGCATACCTTGTTCCAGGTAATTTCTGTAATTACTACTACTGGGTTTGTGACAGCAGATTTTACTTCTTGGACGCCCTTTTTAACAGTATTCTTTTTTGGACTTATGTTTTTGGGAGGGTCTGCAGGTTCTACCGCTGGAGGTATCAAAGTAATGAGGCATTTGATTATTATCAAAAATGGTTTGTTGGAGTTTAAACGTACCCTGCATACCAATGCTATTATACCCGTGAGATATAACAACAAAACGGTGCAAGAAAATATAGTTTACAATATAATTGCATTTTTTGTACTCTATATGTTGTTGTTTATAATTGGATCCTTGGTGTTGGGAGGCCTGGGTTTGGATTTTGAAAGTGCTATTGGCGGAGCAGCCTCTTCCCTGGGCAATGTAGGTCCGGCTTTGGGATCCTTGTACCCATTGACCAATTTTAACAGCCTTCCAGCCTTGGGAAAATGGTGGTGTGGGTTTTTAATGCTATTGGGAAGGTTGGAGCTTTTTACAGTTCTTATATTGCTTTCACCTTATTTTTGGAAACGCATTTAAAGATCCTAACTAAACTTACTGGTTGCAGTATTTTTTGATTTGTATATGGAGGGATTGTATTGATATAAAAAAAAATGGACATCGGTGAGGATGTCCATTTTTTTTATGTTGAGCTTGTAGTAATTGTTATACTACCGCTTTTATTCTAGAAATAGCTTCCCTCAACTCCTTTTCTGATGCAGCGTAGGAAATACGTATGCAATTGGGGTTTCCAAAAGCTTCTCCGGTAACAGTGGCTACATTGGCGTTTTCCAATAGGTACAAAGCAAAATCCGAGGCATTGTTGATCAATGTGCCTTTAAGGGTTTTGCCAAAGAAGCTGGAAATGTCTGGGAATACATAAAATGCACCCTCTGGTACGTTAAGGTTAAATCCTTCAATTTCACCCAACAATTCCAAGATAAGATCACGTCTTTTGTGAAATTCATCTATCATGAATTTGATGGAGGATACAGGAGCTTCCAGGGCAGCGATAGTGGAGCGTTGGGCTATGGCGTTGGCACCACTGGTGATCTGTCCTTGGAATTTGGTACATGCCTTGGCAATCCATTCCGGTCCACCAATATATCCTATACGCCATCCGGTCATGGCAAATGCCTTGGAAACACCATTTACCGTGATGGTACGGTCATACATACCTTCAACATTGGCAATACTTACATGTCCGCCCCTAAAATTAATATGCTCATAGATCTCGTCTGATACCACAAATATATTAGGGTGATTTTTTAGAACTGCTGCCAAGCCTTCCAATTCCTCTTTGTTGTATACGGATCCACTGGGGTTACAAGGAGAACTGAACCACATCATTTTGGTTTTTGGTGTTATCGCCTTTTCCAATTGGTCCGGTGTCATTTTAAAATCCGTATCAATGCTTGTAGGCACTTCAACGGGAACACCTCCGGCCAATTTTACAATATCGCTATAACTCACCCAATACGGAGCTGGTAAAATAACTTCATCTCCGGCGTTTAACATGATCATGGCGATATTGGCCAAAGACTGTTTTGCACCTGTAGAGACCACAATCTGGTTAAGACCGTAGGTTAGTCCGTTGTCTCTCTTAAATTTATTGGCAATGGCCTGCTTTAGGTCGGCATATCCATCAACTGGGGAATAGCTGCTGTAATTTTGGTCTATAGCCTCTTTTGCAGCGTCTTTTATAAAATCGGGAATATTAAAGTCTGGTTCCCCTAAACTGAGGCCTATAATGTCTTTGCCCTCGCTTTTTAATTCCCTTGCTTTGGCGGCCATGGCCAATGTGGCCGAAGTGGACATGGAATTGATCCTATCGGATAAATGGTTTTTCATTGTATTATTATAATTTACTGATACTGAAAATTGGGTTTCTTGCCCAGTTCTTTTAGATGTTTGAAATGCGAAATTATAGCTTTTCTTGTAGTTTTATATTCGTTGTAGGGTAAATTAAATTCATTAGCGGTCTCTTTAACAATTTTGGCAATTTTTGTGTAATGAATATGGCTAATGTTAGGGAATATATGATGCTCTACCTGATGGTTTAAGCCACCTGTAAACCAATTGACGATACGGTTTTTGGTGCCAAAATTAACCGTAGTAAACAATTGATGTATGGCCCAGGTATTTTTCATAGTTCCATCTGTTTCCGGAAGTGGTGTTTCTGCCTCATCTACCACATGTGCCAATTGAAATACCACACTTAGAATAACCCCGGCAACATAATGCATAATAAAAAAGCCCAAAAGGATTTTCCACCAAGCAATGTCCAAGAACAACATAGGCAATATGATCCATATTGTTAAATAGATCATTTTAGTGATCACCAACATACTCCAGTTCATAATAGGGTTTGGAAATTTTCCATAGGCCAATTTTCTTTTTGTGTAGCGATACATTTGTTGAAAATCGGTGGTGATGGCCCAGTTAAAGGTCAGTAGTCCGTAAAGAAATATGGAATAATAATGCTGAAACTTATGGAACCTGTGCCATTTGGCATGTTTTGAAAACCTTAAGATTCTTCCTGCCTCAAGATCCTCGTCATGTTCATGGATATTGGTATAGGTATGGTGAAGTACATTGTGCTGTACCTGCCAGTTGTAAACATTCCCAGCAAGTATGTAAATACTGCCCCCCATAATTTTATTTACCCACTTTTTATTGGAGTAGGAGCCGTGATTGCCATCGTGCATAACGTTCATGCCCACACCTGCCATACCAACGCCCATGGTTATGGTCAATAATAAATTGGCCCAATTAGGTAGGCCAAGGGTTAATATCAGAAAATACGGGGCCAGAAACAGCGCAAACATTACAGCTGTCTTGAGGTGCAATTTCCAATTGCCGGTTTTTTTTAGGTTGTTTTCCTTAAAATAGTCATTAACCCGCTTGTTGAGGGTTTTGAAAAATTGTGCAGAGTCTTTTCGAGAAAATCGAATGGGATTCTTGTCCATGATTTAATTTTTTGTAAATATACGGTAATTCGTGCCCAAATTAAATATAACTGATTTATTAAAACTTAGGCGATGGCCATTAATATACTATTTTTGCCATTAATTTAATAAACTTACGGACTTAAAATGGACTTAAAAATCATATATAAATATTTTCCCGATCTAACAGCATCCCAGAAACATCAGTTTGAATTATTACAAGATTTGTACAAAGATTGGAATATGAAAATTAACGTAGTATCCCGCAAGGACATAGATGAGTTGTATGTGCGCCACGTGCTGCATTCCTTGGGAATTGCTAAAATTCAGCAGTTTAATCCGGGGGCTGCTGTGTTGGATGTTGGTACTGGAGGTGGATTTCCAGGAATTCCACTGGCCATATTGTTTCCGGATACCCATTTTACCTTGGTAGATGCCATAGGAAAAAAAATTAAAGTGGTGCAAGAGGTGGTCGATGGCTTACAAATTAAAAACGTTTCGGCCATACATTCCAGAGTGGAGGATATTGAAGGGCAATTTGATTTTATTGTGAGCAGGGCAGTGGCAGCCATGCCAACCTTTGTGCACTGGGTGAAAGGGAAAATAAAAAAGAATTCCGATCACTCGCGCAAAAATGGCATCCTATACTTAAAAGGTGGGGATCTGGAAGAAGAATTAAAGGAATACCGTACCGTACAGATTTATAATCTTGCGGAAATATTTGAAGAGGAATTCTTTGAAACCAAAAAAATGGTCTATTTGCCCATGAAATATAAGGGCTAATTACTACAGGCTTAACATGTGATAATAAGATTCCCTGCAGGTTTTTGCGTAATCCTTAATAAACTTGGGGATATTTCTCAAAGAGAACCCTTTTGTCTTTTCTGTAGCGTTTTTTTCTAGTCTTTCTTTCATGACATTCTATTTTAGTTAACACTATATTTATGGTAAGTTTACAATTACTTAACGTTAAATTTACATTAATATTGTGAAATACGTATGTAAAGGAATGTTAAAACTGTTGATAGGCAGTAATTTGCCAAGGCTGTCTTTTAAATTTTTTCAACGATATGCATGAATTTCTGGAGTAGAAGTCCTCTTGAAGTAGAGGGGATGAACAGTAGTAAAACAAGCTGTTTGGATATATTGCTAAACTGTTAAGATCCTTGTTGCGACTCTAAATTTTAATTGTTAAGCTCATTACAAACCCAATGTTCCTGTTGTGTAATACCAGCTGTATATTTAGGTTGGTTAAAAAAAAGAGCCCGTATAGCAATTGCATATACGGGCTTAATTTATCTTATATAAATTGGGTGTTATCCTAAAAAGGGATAACGATAATCCACTGGTGTTACAAAGGTTTCTTTGATCAATCTAGGGGAAACCCACCTAAGTAGGTTTTGGGCAGATCCGGCCTTGTCATTGGTTCCAGACGCTCGGGCTCCACCAAAAGGTTGCTGGCCTACTACGGCTCCAGTTGGTTTGTCATTGATATAAAAGTTACCGGCACAGTTCTCCAATACTTTGGTGGCTTCGTCAATGGCATAGCGATCCCCAGAAATTACAGCTCCTGTAAGGGCATATTCAGAGGTGCTGTCTATCAATTCAAGAGTTTGGGACCAATCCTGGTCATCATATACATAGATAGTGACTACTGGGCCAAAAAGCTCGGTTTCCATGGTGGTGTATTTTGGGTCCGTGGTTACAATCACGGTAGGCTCTACAAAATACCCCTTGGATTTGTCATAGTTTCCTCCTGCATAAATGGTAGCATCATGGTCCTTTTTAGCCTGATCTATATATTTTGCCAATTTGTCAAATGAGGCTTCATGAATAACGGCAGTGATAAAATTGCTCATGTCTTCTGGAGATCCTGGCTTGTTAAAAGACTGCAGATCAGTTTTAACATGTTCCAATATTTCCTCGGAAATAGATTTGGGTAGGTATACCCTGGATGCGGCACTACATTTTTGACCTTGGAATTCAAAGGCACCTCTAACTATAGCTGTGGCCACTTGTTTTGGGTTGGCTGTTGGGTGTGCTACTATAAAATCCTTTCCTCCTGTTTCACCTACAATTCTAGGGTAGGTTTTGTACTTATGGATGTTGTTGCCGATCTGTTTCCATAAATCCTTAAAAACCTGAGTGGATCCCGTATAGTGGATACCTGTAAAATCTGGGTTTTCCAAAGCTATTTTAGTAATCATGACGGGGTCTCCGTACACTACATTGATTACTCCATCAGGGAGTCCGGCTTCCTTAAAGATATCAATAATTACTTTGGCCGAATAGATCTGATGGTCACTTGGTTTCCAAAGTACCACATTTCCCATCATAGCGGCACTAGCTGGCAAGTTGCCGGCGATAGCGGTAAAATTAAAGGGGGTTATGGCATAGACAAATCCTTCCAATGGGCGGTACTCTACCCGGTTCCAAAGGCCTTCGGCAGAATCTGGTTGTTCTTCATAGATTTGGGACATGTACTCAACGTTGAAACGAAGGAAATCTATGAGTTCGCAGGCCGAATCAATTTCTGCCTGATGTATTGTTTTGGATTGGGCCATCATGGTAGCTGCATTGATCTTGGCCCGGTAAGGCCCGGAAATAAGATCGGCGGCCTTTAGGAAGACTGCGGCACGCTGCTCCCATGGTAATTCTGCCCATTTTTTTCTTGCTGCCAAGGCGTTGGATATGGCATCGGATACCAATTCTTCATTGGCTAAATGGTACTGCCCTACAATATGCTGGTGATCATGTGGTGGTGAAATGGATCTGGTATTGGCTGTTCTTATATCCTTTCCACCAATAAACATTGGAATGTCTATTGTGCTATTGTAATAAGCCTTGTATTGTTCCAATACTTCTGCCCGCTCTGCTGAGCCTGGGGCATAACTTTTAATTGGTTCGTTAATCGCCGTAGGGACTTGAAAAAATCCTTTGCCCATAATAGTTAGTTTTTAAAGTTAAAATACTAACAAAGGTACTAAATGCATGTTCCATTAAAAAACGAATTAACAGCTGAATTAACAGTTAAAAGTTAAAGGGGCGGATGGAGAAAAATGCAGGATGAAGCCGTCAATAAAAGGCCCGTACTATAGAGGGTGACAGCGGTTTAATGGTCTTTTAAAGCTCTTCATTGTATTTTATCCAACAGAGTGTAATACTGGTTAGTCTTGGCTGTAGATATTTTAAGGCAGTTTAGGAAAGATAAGAGGCACTTGGATCCAAAAAGAAAAACCATCTTAAACAACAAGTTGTTATCCTATTAGCACCGGTGGATTGTTTGGTGCACATGCAACTCTGGTAATTTTTGAGACTTTCCTTTCGGAAATGTAAAATTGTGCTCCCTGTTTAAAATATGGCTATTGGCACAGCCCTATTTTTGGAAGGCTTAGTTTAGAGTGAACGGGGCACTGAATTTAAACGTTGGGATGTATACCCTGAATTTCTCGGAATTATTGATACTAACCATATTGTAATGGCCTTTCATGGCCCCAACGGTAGATGCCAATAAACATCCCGAGCTGTAGGTATGCGATTCACCAGGTAAAATAACAGGTTTTTTCCCAATTACACCTTCGCCATCCAAAACTTCCAACTCGTTCAGGGAATCATAGATTCGCCAATGCCTGGAAGTCAATTGTACCGAATCCTTGCTCTGGTTTTCTATGGTAATGGTATAACCAAAAGCAAAGTGCATTTTGTAGTTCTTAAAGAATGTTCCTTCAAAACTTGTATTTACCGAAATCTTTATTCCTCTTGTTACCTGTGTGATCATAAAATTGGATTCAATAAAATGTACATAAACTTCTTTGTCCTATCAGTTCGGTCGCCTGTGCCTAAACTAAAAATACATTGCCAAAATAGCTGTTTCTAGCTTTCTATCAGGCCACTTTATCTGCCAAAGTTTTTACTGGGATATTGCAAAGATAAACATCAAAAATCAAAATTATCTTAAAATTCCAGTAGGTTTGGTTGCCAACGGGATGATCTCTAATTGGCAATTAATCAGCAAGATAAAGAACAAGAACGAAATTTTGAATTTAAGGACACCAATTTCGTTGTAATTATACATTTTTCTGATGTATATCATGGAAGGCATAATTAGAGGTATTCAGGATGGGTGAAAATCTATGTTTGATATTCAATATTCCTATCATTCCCTTAAAATTTCAATTGTTGGCAGTATGATTTTTTGATCTTGTTGTGTTCAATACTTATGTAGTTTAGGATTGTGGCTATTTCAATTAAAAAAATGGTCGTTTGTTGTTGCAATAGTATTTATTTTTATTTTATTCTATTATGGAAATATGTAAAACAGCCTGATGACAGTCAAAGTTTTAGGGGCCATATGGACTGGACTAAGAAATTGGTCGAGAAAGCTACTTGCTTTTATATGGAATCATCCATATAAGGCTATTTTGTATGTTTTTGTGGCAGGTATCTTTGGTTTGTTTTTACTGTTTCTTAGCATTTACCTAGGTGCCTTTGGGAAATTGCCTTCAAGCTCGTATTTAAAAAAATTGAAAAATCCTGTTACCTCCACTATATATGCCAGCAATAATGAGCCTGTAGGGTATTATTATCTCCAAAATAGGTCTAATGTAGATAGTTCACAAATTACCCCAACTTTAAGAAACGCCTTGGTGGCCACGGAGGATTCCCGTTTTTATGATCATGATGGTATAGACTATAGGAGTTATTTACGGGTTTTGGTCAAATCTATTATTTTACAACAGAATGCCGGTGGAGGAAGTACTATTACCCAACAAGTGGCGAAGAATTTATTTGGTAGGGAAAAACAGTTTTTTCTGTCGACCCCGATCAATAAAATAAGGGAATTGTTCATTGCAAAAAGGTTAGAGGCTATTTATGACAAATCGGAAATAATACTACTATACTTCAATACGGTTTCCTTTGGGGAGAATCTATACGGAATTGAAAAGGCTGCCCATCGGTTTTTTAATAAGTTGCCAGAGGAATTATCCCTACAGGAAAGTGCAACCTTGGTAGGCTTGCTCAAGGCTCCTTCCTATTATAACCCGAGGAGAAACCCGGAGCGGGCCGAACATAGAAGGAATGTGGTGCTGTCGCAAATGAGAAAGTACAACTATATTGGAAAAGATACCTATGATGCAGCTAAATCCCCTTTGAAGATCAACTATCAACCCCCAAGAAAAATATCTTCCCTCTCCACCTATTTTAAAGATTATGTGGCAACTGAATTTTCAAAATGGGCCGGTAATAACCCTGCTCCGGACGGACATATTTACGATCTGGAATCTGATGGGCTGAGTATTTATACCACCCTGAATGCCAATATCCAAAAATATGCGGAATCGGCATTGCAAAATCAGTTGGAGGGACTTCAAAAACTAATGCATGACCATTGGGCGGCCCTCACCACAGAGGGAGGAAAACAAGCCTTATTGAGAAAAATTGTTGACGGCAGTAAGGAAGTGGTTCAAATGCGTCAAAACGGGAGGTCGGAGGCAGAAATTGATTCCTTTGTACAAGAAAGGCGCAATAGGGAATACTGGGTCATCGGCAAAGGGTATGAAGATCGTATGCTAAGCCTCGAGGATTCTATCGCACAGAGTATTAATAGGCTTCATGCCGGAGTTGTAGTGTTAAGTAGTAGGTCTGGAGGAATTTTGGGTTATGTTGGGGGAATCGACTATGGATTTAGTCAGATAGACAATATTAGAAGCCAAAGACAAGTAGGCTCTACTTTTAAGCCTATTACCTATTTGGCAGCCCTAGAATCTGGAGAGGACCCCTGTGACTATTATAATAATAAACAACTTACTTATAAGGAGTATGACAATTGGAGTCCCCGTAATTCCAATAATAACTATGGTGGTAGCTATAGTATGCACGGGGCTTTGGCGCATTCTATAAATACGGTGTCCGTGGCCTTACAATTTAAAACAGGTATGGAAAAAGTGTTGGACCAGGCAAAATTAATGGGGATAAAATCTGAATTACCAGCTGTTCCCTCCTTGGTCCTGGGAACCGCGGATATAAGTTTGTTGGAAATGGCAACCGCATACGCCAGTATTTCCAATGGGGGCAATGGGGTGCAACCATACGCTATAGAGCGAATTGAAGATGAAATGGGTAACCTTCTCTATGAGGCTAAACCTAAGTATACAGCAAGGGTGGCCACTGTAGAAAACATTAAAACCCTTCAAAAAATGATGGAAGAGGTGGTTGAGGAAGGGACAGGCGCTAGGCTAAAGAGCTACGAAATTCCTTATAATTTAATAGGTAAGACGGGTACCACACAAAATAATGGGGATGGCTGGTTCATAGGTTGTTCCCCTGAGCTAGTTGTTGGTTCATGGGTGGGAACCTTAGATAAAAGGGTTCAGTTTGCAACAACAAGACTGGGCTCTGGGGCCAATACGGCCCTGCCTATTGTAGCTTCCATATTTAAGAATTTAAGTTATTGGAAAAGGCCGCTGCTAACTAATTTTGAGTATAATTTTGACTATTTCCCATGTATGCCCTATAGTGAATTAAGTGCCAAAGAGGCCTATGAATTTGCAAAACAGGATACCACATATCTCATGCAATTGCGGATAAGGGATACATTGGAGCAGTTAATAGATAAGCCTATTGGCATTGATAGCGTGCAAGGGATTGTGCCTGGGTCAATTAGCTTGGATTCTATAGTAATGGATAGCTTAAACCTAAATTTATAACGTTTTCCACTGTCGTTTCCGTGTCAGGATGTTTGTTGTTTTTTAACTAATTGACTTCTAGAAGGGCAAGTAAATTAACCTTCTTTTTTGGTTAAGAATCATTGTAGCGATAACATCTATATGGCATCACTTCGTTTTACGATTATTTTCTTACATTTGTAAAAAAAAATTGATATAGGAAAAATAGTACTTTGTTATCCACATAAACTTACCCAAATTAGGACCACTGGAATTATAATGTTGTTACGTTCGCTAATATAGTTTATGCGTCAATTTTATTGCGCTATTCATAAATAGTTGAGGGTGGTTAACTTGTTTTATTTTACAATTTTTAGCGTATGAAGATCCAGACAATATGTATTATTGATGATGACCCCATTTTTGTTTATGGCACTAAGGTGTTATTGAACTACAATTGTAGCTTTGGTTCTACCATAATGGTCCATGAAGACGGAAAAGAAGCATTGGACAGTTTGGTCGCCATGGTGAACTCTGGGGAAGAGCTGCCAGATATTCTGTTTTTGGATTTAAATATGCCCGTAATGGATGGATGGCAATTTTTGGATGAATTTACCAAGTTGTCCTTAGACAAATATCCCATGATTTATATTGTTAGTTCCTCAATAGATTCCAACGATTTAGAAAAGGCCAGTGAGTATTCTATGGTAAAGGATTTTATAGCCAAACCTTTATCAGACAAAGTACTCGTTGATTTGTTTGCGGAAATTGAGGCGGAAGATGCCAGTAATTCTTCTGCTAAATAAACAGCCTGGGCATGTACTGTTTAAGGGAGATCTAGGGTTAAGAGTATGGTACGGACTTTTTCTTTTAAAATGGCTTAAGGGGCTATATTCACCGTGTAGAATTAATATAGGCCCTATTGTATTTTTTTATTAAGGGGTTTAAGTTTTTCTTTGGTATTTTACCCACATTTTGTTCTATTTATCAACAAGTACCGGATCCTCATTTTTTGGAGTTTTGGATACATCCATTTGTTTTACGGTCCTACCTTTATTTACCAGTAGCTTTATATCTTCCAAGGCAAGGTATAGACAGGGAACAATAACCAATATAATGGCTGTAGCAAATACAATTCCAAATCCCAAGGAAATGGCCATGGGAATTAAATAATAGGCCTGACTGGAAGTTTCCAGGATAATAGGTGCTAGGCCACCAAAGGTTGTCATAGTCGTTAGGATAATTGGGCGAAACCTTCTTATTCCCGCCTCATGGATGGAAGTATAAATAGGATTTCCTTCCTTCCTTCGTTTATTGGCATAATCTATCATAATCAAAGAATCGTTCACAACAACACCGGATAGGGCTATTACGCCCATTAAACTTACCAGGGACAGGTCGTATCCCAACAAGATATGTCCTATTACGGCCCCAACTATGCCAAAAGGAATGGCGGTCATGACAATCAAGGGTTGTGTATAACTGCTAAAGGCTATGGCCAGTAAGACATATATAAGGCCCATGGCTATGGTAAAGCCAGCCCTAAGGGTGTTGGTGCTTTCTCTCATATCGGCCTGACTGCCTTCAAAGCTCCATGTAATACCCGGAAAATCGGCACGTAATTGGGGGAGGGTTTCTTCCTGTACCATGTTGATGACCCTGGTAACCGTATTGGCGGGTTCTACATCCATACCAACATTGACAATTCTCCTGCCATCCCTCCGGTTGATGCTGGTGAAGGCTTCCCGTTGGGTTACTTCAACAACATCCATTAAGGGAACTTCAATTCCATCAGGGGTACGAATAAGAAAATTTTCCAAATTTTGTATGTCCTTACGTTCATCAAGTGGCAATTTTACCCGAACTTCTATTTCGTTCATTCCCCTTAGTTGTCTCATTGCCAGGGCCCCAAAAAAACCATCACGTACCTGTCGGCCCACCTCGTCTGAGGTGAGCCCCAAATTTCTGCCTTGGGGCAACAATGTAAAGTCGAACTGCATTTTTCCCTTGTTGTAATTATCGGTTACATCCCGGGTGTTGGAAAAAGCCTTCATTCGTTCTACGAAGGCCGAGCTGGCCTTTTCCAGTACATTGATGTCCGAATGGCTGAGGTCAATGCTTATAGCCTGTCTAGCACCACCAGGTCCTCTTTCTGCCTCAAATGTAATTTGATCCACTCCTTCAATATCCCCAATATTATCACGCCACAAAGCGATAACTTCTCCAGCTGTGATGTCTCGTTGATCTGGGGGCAACATCACAATTTCGACGTCTATAAAGTTCTGTCCCCGTACGTTGGTTTTGATTCCTTCGGCAACTTCATAAAGATTGTGCTCCTCGAACATACGTTGTGTAGAACTGGAAATGGCATGTGCTACCTTGGCAGCCTGATCTGGTGTAGTGCCTACCGGAAGACGTACACCGGCCTCTATTTCGTCCGCCGCTACTTCTGGCATCATGATCATTCCCATATGGCCACTATAGCCAAAGCCCCCAACAATGAGCAAAAGTGCCACCGCCGCACTGAGGGTTATATATCGGTATTGTAAACACAAGTCGAGCAGTGGGCGATAATGATTTTCAACAAAACGATCAAAACTTTTGGCAAAAGAACGTTGCCAACCCTCAAGTTTAAGGACCCATTTATTTTTATTTGTTTCTTTTTTAAGATGTGCCAAATGGGAGGGAAGAATAAATAAGGCTTCCAAAAGGGAGACAGCCAAAATAACAATTACAACTGCCGGCAAGGGCTGCCAGAATTTACCTGTTTCCCCGGGCATAAATAGCAGGGGTACAAAAGCTATGATGGTAGTCATGATACTAAAGACCACCGGTAGGGAAACGTCTTTTGTGCCTGCAATAGCAGCTTTTATGGGGCTTAACCCCTTTTGACGGTATTCGTACACATTCTCTCCCACCACAATGGCATCATCAACTACAATACCCAATACCACCAAAAAACCAAACATGGAAATCATATTTACACTTATTCCGATAATTGGCAGCAATATCATTCCTCCAACAAAGGAGACCGTCATACCCATCATTACCCAAAAGGCCAAACGGTACTCCAAGAAAAGCGTTAGGATGATGAGTACAATAATAATGGCCAGAATACCATTTTCGGTCAATAGCGATAGTCGTTCACGATAATCTGCGGCTCTATTACTGTCTGTACGGTAATTGATGCCTGGCGGAAGTTGGAAATCTTCCATAATATGCTCCACGGCATCTGCAATCTCCAAAGGGGATTGGTCCCCTATACGGAAGATCCTCAATTCCACATAGTTTTCTTGATTAAATTGCCCGTGAAATCCGGTTTCTTCAAAACCATCGGTTATGGTAGCAATATCCTTTAAGGCTAGGTTGGCACCTGATGGTGAGGAGACAACGGTGATATTTCCATATTCATCTGCCCATTGTTTACGCTCCTGCATCCGGAGTAATATTTCCCCGCTTTGGGTTTGTACTGCCCCTGCCGGCACGTCATTGCTGCTCTGTTCAATAATATCTGCCACCTGTCCCAGTGTAAGATTGTATTTTTGCAGGGTGTGGCGCGGAATCTCAATACGGGTTTCATAATCCGGAACATTTCCTAATTCCACCTGTGTAATTTTAGGGTTGTTTAGCAGTATAGTGCGCAACCTTTCGGCAAGTTGACGTAAGGTCCAAATGTCAGCCTTGCCATAAAGCCCTATTTGAAGTACATCTCGCTGGCGCGATTGAAGGCTTACAACGGGTTGTTCAATATCGTCGGGGAAGGTACGTATGCGATTAATGGCCTGATCTATATCCTGAAAGGCTTTCATGCGCTCTGATCCTGCAACAAGTTCAATGCTGATCTGTCCCGATCCCTCGTTGGCCTCGGAAACAATTTCCTTAATGCCTTGTACGGCCCGGACAGCCTCCTCCACGGGTTGCAGAATACCCTGTTCCACTTCAGCAGGGGAAGCACCAGGGTAGGCCACGGAAACCTCTACAAAATCCAGTTGAAATTCCGGAAAGACTTCCTTCTGTATGTTGAACATTGTAAAAATACCACCGCCCAAAAGAACCAACATTAGGAGATTGGTAGCTATGGAGTTTTTGGCCATATAGGCTATAGCCCCGTCCCTTCTAGGTTTATTATTGTCTTTTATTTTCCTCTGTTCCATGGCTTTGCTATTCTTTCATTTCGTTCTCGGTTCCCGCAGAACGGGTCCTAAGCCCAATGCCATTGCTCACCGTACTCAAATCTGTGATAACGACCTGTTCACCTTCATTTAGGCCACTCTGAATATAAGCGTACTCATTATCGGTCAACTCAATATCTACATTGCGAATTTCCAATTTCCCATCTTTCATTACCCAAACTGTGTTATTGCTTCGCACATAATCTCTTTTAAGTCGCACTACATTTTTTATGGGGTTTGCTTGGATGTTGACCTCTACAAAAGTGCCTATCATAAGCTTTGGTTTTTCTTTAAGAGGGGTGCTTTTGGAGAGGGGGTCCGCTACTTTGATCAGTATACGTGCCAAGCGTGTTTGTCCGTCCAACGCCCCTATCTGTTTGTCCAGATAGCCTTCTCGATAAAGACCTTGCGGCCAATCTGTACTATTGGTAATATGGACCATTGCTCCCTTTTCCGTGTCATTATTGGGAAAACGTAACCATTGCAGTTTGGAGACCGGTACCGTTGCAGTAACCCAGTAATAGTCCGTTCCCACAAGTCGGCCCAAATTATCCCCTTGGCCAACTTGTGATCCCCGGGTAACATTTTGACTCAGGATATGGGCATCAAAAGGAGCGCGAATGGTAGTTCGTTCCAAATTTAGTTGAGCTTGTTCCATTGAGGCCTTGGCACCTAGGATGGTAGCCTTAACAGCATTGAGTTGTGGCTGCCTCAACACCAGTTGACGCTCACTTTCAGATAGCGGGTCGCTTCCAAAAAGGGAATCGTTCGTTATAAGTTTTAAGTCTTGTTCCGCAATTTGTTGACGGCCCATTTCAGTGTCCAAGGTAGTCTGTGATTGCAGTAATTCACTCTTTCTTAGTTCTAGGGTGTTTTTGTAATCGGAGGGGTCTATCTGTAAGAGTACTTGGTTTTTTCTTACAAAACCACCTGGGCTAAAGGCAGGATCCCTTCTGATAATCTGTCCAGAAACCAACGGACTTAATATAACATCTTCCACGGGCTGTACATTGCCTGTAGCCACTATTATTGGTTTGTAAGTGCCACTTTGTACCCTTATTACGTCTACTAACATTGCCGTTTCAATACTTGCCCCTTCGGTTTGTGCTTCAGGTTCTGTAGAGAAAATTAAGGTGGTAATGGCAATGCCTCCAAGTAGAATTGCCAAACATATCCACAGTATTTTTTTATTGCTCATAAAGTCGTTTTTCTATTGGTTGCTAAATTCCCTTTCGGTTTCAAAACTTCCCGCCAAAGCCCTGTATAGCCCAATCCGTATCTGAATGCGTTGCCTTTGGGCCTGTATATAATCCCTTCGTAATTGCTGTTCCGCATCCAAACCGATGAGTACATCCAAATAGGGACTAAAACCATTTAAAAATTCTATTCGCAACTGCCGGTTGCTTTTTTCGGCAAGCTGTAATTGCCGGGCAATATTTTCTACCCGTTGCTTTTGCATTACATCCTGTACCAAACCATTTTCAACTTCCTGAAATGCCTCCAAAGTGATCTGTCCGTACTCCAAAAGGCGCTGTTGTTTTAGAGCTTTGGTTCTATTTACCTCCGCACTTAGCTGTCCGCCATAAAACAGAGGGGCCAAAATATTTCCGGCCAGGGTATAGGCCCAATTATCAAAGAGGTTTTTAAAACTATTGGATCGTAATTGCCCCCTTCCGCTTACCGATAATCTTGGGTATTTACTGCGTACGGCCGAAGCCATATCCCTATCAGTAGCCAATAATTGGGCATAGGATTGTTGTATGTCCGGTCTACGCCTAATAAGTTCCAAGGGCATACCGGTTGCCGGTAATGCTGGAAGAACGGGTAATTGGGTGGTTTTGAACACTATACTGGACTGCGGCTGCTTACCTATAAGTACAGCCAATTGATTTTCCAGAAGAGCCACATTGGTTTCAAAGATTATTTCCTGTTCTTTGGTACTTTCCAAGAGTTGGGCTTGCCTTAGAATATCTACGGCCCTAATTTGGCCGCCCACAAACCGGGACCTTATTAGTTTTATAATGTCCTCGTTCGTGGCAATTTGGTCCCTCGTAATCTGCAATTGCTTTTTTGCAGCTATGAGTTGGTACCAAGTTGAAGCAATTTCAGCAGAGAGGGAAATAGCTGCAGTACGGTAATCATACAGGCTTGCATCTGCTCTTAATTTCTCGGCTTGCACAGCAGTGCCTATGCGGCCCCATAAATCAATTTCATAATTGGCGGAGAGACCCAATTGCGTATTTTCACCACCCACAAAATCGGGTTCCGGTAAATTTATGGCCGATTGCGCCGAGGCTTCTATCTGCGGCCATTTATTGGAGGCTTCCCGGGCCACTACGGCCTTGGCCGATAAAAATTGCTGCCAGGTAGCGGCTAAGTTTAGGTTGGACTGTAATGCTGAATCAATTAGGATATTCAGTTGTTCATCATTAAAGGCAGTCCACCACTTATCTTCCAAAATACCATTACCACTATTTGAAAATTCTTTTATTACTCCAATGGGCGGGGTTATGTGGGATAATTTGGGGGAACAGCCAAAAAAGGCCAGAGCGGTTATGGAAAAACAAATTAGAAGGGACTTATATATTCCTTTTAGTTTGAATTGCGGTTTTAACTTTAAGGAAGTGTTTGAAATCTGCAATGGTGGGTGGTGTTTAGGTTTTTTCTAAAGTACCGTTTTTAGGGCTAATTTTATATTAACGAAATCTTAATTGTTAAAAATCCCTAAAGTAATAGGTAGGATTCTAGTCCTTTCAATACAAGCAGTAGGCTTGATTAGTTCTAAACCACTCTTGATTATGCTGTTTATATACTTGTTTTATGAATAATATGGTTTTAAACAGTCAGTTTTGGGTGAAATGCAGATTTCTTTTATAGAGATTAATTACAACATTTGTTATGGAATTGGCAGTTAATCGGTCAATATGTAAAATCGTGTCCTTTTGGTGGCAATAAGTTTTGATTGCCTCAAAACAATAGACGGTTTTAATATGGTGCGCGAAATTGGGAGTAAAGGTCCATTTCAAATTACTTCAATTGCAAATAAAACAACTGCTAGAAATCAATTTTAACCAAAAATCAGTTAATCATAAAATAAAAGAATATGCCGAATCCATGGACAGGGAAAGGAAACCCTTATACGAAAAAGGAGGTGAGAGACAGGTTGCAAAAAGTGATAGATCAAAAAAAAGCAATTATTGCCGCAGGTGCAGGAACGGGAATTAGCGCTAAATTTATAGAAAAGGGAGGTGCGGATTTGATCATTATTTACAATTCTGGTAGGTTTAGAATGTCCGGGCACGGTTCTACGGCCGGTATGATGGCCTATGGCGATGCCAATGCGGTGGCCATGGAGATTGGAGAGTTTGAAGTGCTTCCGGTGGTAGAGGAGGTTCCGGTGATATGTGGTGTACACGGTAGCGACCCAAGGAGAAGGATGTGGCATTTCCTTGGAAAAGTAAAGGACATGGGGTTCTCCGGGGTAAATAATTTTCCTACCCATTCCATTATTGATGGTCACTTTAGAAACGTATTGGAAGAGACAGGAATGAGCTTTCAAAAAGAAGTGCAAATGGTAGATCTGGCCACCAAAATGGACCTCTTCTCAGTAGTTTATGTGGGGAAGCCCGAAGAGGCCGTACAAATGGCCGATGTGGGTGCGGATGCTATAATTGCCCATGTGGGGACAACAGTAGGTGGATCTATTGGGGTTACAAACGCTACTGCCTCAATGGATGATGCCCTGGAGCGTACCCAAAAAATTGTGGACGCCGTAAAGAAGGCAAATCCCAATGCATTTTTGTTGGCCCATGGCGGTCCGATCAATACCCCTGCCGATGTAAAATACGTTCTGGAACATTGCAAGGGCCTGCACGGTTTTGTGGGGGCCTCTTCCTTGGAAAGAATGGGGGTAGAACAGTCATTGACCAATTTGACCAAGGAATTTAAGGCATTGACCCTATAGTTAACCCATGGAAAGGAATTGGAAATTTGTAAGGGAGAAGGGCCTAATGTTGGAAAAGATTATTGGGAGAGTACATCATTGGCACTATCATCCCGATATTATAGAACAGGCAGACTCCTATATGGTGAAGGTGGTGGTGCCCAAAGGAGGTGGCCATAATTTTCACCTGCATCCGGCAATGCATGAAATTCTTTATATACTTAAAGGCACCGCCGAACAGTGGGTAGAAGGAGAGATGCAGCTACTTGAAGCGGGTGACTCTGTTTATATAGGTGCAAATGTTGCCCACGGTACCTTCAATGCGGGAGATGAAGAATTGGAATTTTTGGCAATTTTATCCCCTCCCAATGGGTGGGAGGCCGGAACAATAGATGTAAGTGAAAAAGTTCCCTATTGCCAGTATCGTCCGAGAATTTGAGCGACTAAAAAATTAACCCTTTCATTAAGCGATCCAATTGGGTTTGATTAGAGTAATTATAGAATTAAAAGAGAAAACAATGAAAATTATAACTGCCTACATTTTACCACTATGTTGTGGTATGGTCTTCATGTTTAGTTGTTCTGGGGAAAAAGAGCCGCCTCCGCCATTGACATATACAGGTGAAACCCCACGGGTACAAAACCCTTTGAGTCCGGAGGATTCCCAAAAACACATTCAACTTCCAGAAGGATTCAAGGCAGAGCTATATGCCGCTGAGCCCAATATCATTAATCCTATAGCCTTTACTTGGGATGAAAGGGGAAGACTATGGGTAGTACAGTCCAAAGATTATCCACATGGATTGGCCAATGATGTTGGGGGTGATAGAATTACCATTTGTGAGGATACCAATGGCGATGGGAAGGCAGATACCTTTACTGATTTTGCAACCGAGCAAAATTTAACAACGGGCATTACCTTGGTAAAAGGAGGTGCCATTGTAGCACAGGCTCCAAATATGGTTTTCTTGGAGGATACGGATGGGGACGACAAAATGGACAAAACCACCGTTCTGTTTGATGGGTTCGGAACTTGGGACACTCATGCGGGACCATCAAATTTGCACTATGGATTGGATAATATGATCTGGGGTGCCGTAGGCTATTCCGGTTTTGAGAATCAGTTCCAAGGAAAACCTGTGGAATTTAAAATGGGGGTCTACAAATTTACCAAAGACGGTTCTTACTTTGAACCTGTGGGACAATTTAACAACAATACTTGGGGATTGGGTTTTAATGAAAACTTTGAAGTATTTGGATCTACCGCCAACAATAACCACTGTTGTTTTGTAGGCATTCCATTAAAGCATTACAACTACTTAAATAAACTACCCTCATGGGCCGTTAATGCAGATTTTATTCAAGGGCATTACGAAATAAGTCCGGTAGATACCATTCCCTTGCAACAGGTTGATGTGCGTGGGGGGTATACAGCGGCTTCAGGAGCCAATTTTTATACCGCAAGAAACTATCCTAAAGAATATTGGAACCAAATGTATGTTTGTGAGCCTACAGGTCATTTGGTACATATAGCAAAAATTGTAAGGGATGGGGCAGGGTATAAAGAGGTTGATGGAGGAAATATTTTTGCCAGTACCGATGCCTGGACCGCACCGGTTTTTACAGAAACAGGTCCTGACGGCAATTTGTGGGTCGCAGACTGGTACAACCCGGTAATTCAGCACAACCCGGATAAACGGGGTATGGAAAACCAAATATGGAATGCGGAAAAAGGAGAAGGCAATGCCCATAAAAACAAGTTGCGCGATTATGGACATGGTAGAATATACAGAATTACCCATGAGGATGCGGAAGACCCTGATATTGGCTCCTTGAACCCTAAGGATGATAAAAAACTTCTAGAAGCTCTTAAGAGCGACAATATGTTTTGGAGGACCACAGCTCAGCGTTTGATAGTGGAAAATAAGAAAGTATCCCTTATACCAGATCTAATAGAATTAGCTGCGGACAATAACAATAAAAGTGGACTTAACGCCTCGGCTTTACATGCCCTATGGACCTTAAAAGGGTTGGGCGCGTTGAGTGGCTCCAATGATGAGGCTAACCAATTGGCTGTTGGCGCATTGAACAGTAGTTCCTATGCCGTGCAACGTGCTGCTCTCGCTTTATTGCCGACCACCCGGGAAAGTAGTAAGATCCTGGCCCAATCGGGCGTATTGAACAGTCCGGATGCACAGATAAAGCTCGCTGCCATTTTACGGGCGGGGGAATTGCCAGAATCCAACGCCTTGTACACCGAAATAGAAAAGTTGGCCAAGGATCCAGCTATTACTTCGGACAAATGGCTCAATGCCGCTATAAAGATTTATTTCAGGGAATTGAACTTTGAGGAAGTGGACCCTTCTTCCGTGGTTATGACAGTGCCTTCGGCAGAAGAAAAAAAATCTATCTGGAACTATACTACTGTAAAGCCTACAGCTGATTGGACGAAATGGGAATTCGATGATTCTAATTGGAAAAAAGGGGCTGCCAAGTTTGGTGGTGATAATATGAAACAGGTGAACACCCCATGGAGCAGCAATGATATTTGGATGCGGAAAGAGGTGGTTATCCATGATGATATGACGGAGCCTGTAATAAAAATAGCCCATGATGACGATTATGAAATTTATATTAACGGACAGCTTTTAATATCAGAAACCGGCTCTAGTGAGACTTATAAATACATAAAACTGGACAAGGAGAAAGGTAAATTGTTTACTAAAGGCAAGAATCTAATTGCCGTTCACTGTGTTAATACGGGAGGTAATCAGCATATAGATATGGGTATAGGCAAAGTTGGTAAGGTGAAGGCCGATGTTACCTTTGTTCTTAATACCGTGAATCAAGAGATGGCTTTTGATAAGAAAACCCTCCGCGCCACGGCTGGTCAGACCGTAGAAATTGTTTTGAACAACAGGGATCAAATGTCCCATAATTTGGTGGTTATTCAACCAGGTAGCCTAGATGCTTTTGGAGCTATGGTAGATGGATTCCTAAAAAATCCTGAAGCCGAAAAATATGGATATGTCCCCAAATCAAGATACGTATTGGGAGCTACGGATATGTTGACTCCGGGAGCTAAGGGGTCTGTTGTATTAAAACTACCGGATACTCCTGGTATCTACCCCTATGTATGTACTTTTCCGGGTCATTGGCGAATGATGCAAGGCGTTATCATAGTAACGGCTCCCGGATCGTACATTTCAGAAAATAAAGATGCCCCAAAAATTACTGTAATGGGAGGCGGTGGCTCCCATGACTTTCTTAAGTATTTTGGTATCGCCGATGGTAAGGTGCTCAGTGAAGGAGGCAAGAATACTGTGATTTACACTGAGAACCCTAGGGAACTGGGAGCCCTGATACCGTCTACCGATATTCTTTTTCTTAGCAATAACAAGCCCTTGGATATTAATACCAAAAATGCTGTTATGACCAGGGTAAATCAGGGTAAGATGAATATGCTGATCTATCACCCAAGTACTTGGTACAATTGGGAAGATTGGCCAGAATATAACAAAACACTTGTTGGCGGAGGATCTAGATCCCATGAGAAACTTCAAGAATTTGAGGTAAAAGTTATAAAACCTAATCACCCTTTAATGAAAGGGGTTCCTTCGACTTTTAGGATCACTGATGAACTTTATAGATGGGAAAAAGACCCTGATGCTGAAATAGAAGTTTTGGCAGTAGGCAGGGGGTTACAATCTGGAAAAGAGTACCCAGTAGTATGGGTGGTAAAGCATCCCAAGGCTAAAATTATTGGAAATACCTTGGGGCATGATGAAAGGGCCCATGGATTAAAAGCGTATCGGACAATCCTTAAAAATAGTGTCGTTTGGATAAAATAACGGTAACCCTGGAATTATGCGTTTGTAAGTTGCACCATTAATTGAAGATCAAAGAATTTGTAGATAATTCTTTCTGTACATTTTTGGGGTTGTACCTGTAATCTCCTTAAATTTCTTGTTAAAATTGGAAAGGGTTTTATAACCACATTCGTATGCAATCTGAATAACGGATTGATTGTTTGATTTTAATAATTTACAAGCCATGCTTATCCTTAGCTCCGCTATAAAATCGGTAAAAGATTTATTGGTCCTGGACTTAAAATAGCGACTGAACGAATTGGGGGCCATATTCGCCAGTTTAGCAATCTCCTCCAATCTAATTTCTGTTTTATAATGATTTAGAATATAATTATGCACCAGCTGCATCCTTGTGGAATCCGAATCGGAAACCCTGTTTACATAACCTTGTTTGTTTATCATGCGCAAATCGTTGGAGGTAGACAGTATATGCAAAATGTGCAAAAGGGACAGGACTTCTTCAAAACCTTCTTGCCGGTACATTTTTTGGACTATTTTACGAATCTTTTTTTTTGTATTGCCAACGATCTCTATACCTCTATCAGCAGAAATTAGTAGTTGTTTAATTCTAGCCATCTCATCCTTGTTTAAGAAAATATCGCCCATAAAATCAGGAGAAAAGTAGGTTACTATAACTTTTGTACTTAATCCCTTATTCTCAAAGTATTTGTCATCACTTCTCCAAACATGGGGTAGGTTGGCGCCTGTCAAGACCATATCATCTGAATCAAATTGGCTGATATCATCACCTACATAGCGGGTCCCAGTTCCTTGGAACACACAGGCAAGTTGAAATTCCGGGTGGAAATGCCAAGTAGGATCAAAGTGGGGCTCAACAAGTTGCTTTACCTTTAGGCATTTTGTATTGGGGATAGGAAATTTACGGATGGCCGATTTCATAATGTTACAAGAATAGTGATTTTTTGATAATAATAAAATGGTATATGGCCTATGTTCACCTATGCCCATTGGGGATTCATTATTCTAAAAGCCGTTTCGGGTACCTAAAAGGAAATAGGGGGGGATAATGACTGGGTAGTTGTAGCATTGCTAAAAACTGACCCGGGGTCAATTGTTGGGTTTGTATAGCGATGGTTCTAAATACAGTTTAGTTGGGGTAATTGTGAGCTACTATATGATTATGTAATACTCAAATACCAGTACCCCCAGAAGAATATTCTTAAAAGACAAATAACATGGTAAAATCCAGTGACACAGAAATTCTGAAATTAGCTGTCGAAATAAGTCAGAATTGGAACAACTAGATTGTAATAAAAACTAGTTTAGGTATCACAGGGAGTTGTAGCCTTTAAACGGTTTTAGAATTAGCTGGTCTATAATTATTCGGTTGCGTTGGAGGCGGGAATAAATTGAGCTTTCAAGTCTGGTTGTGCCATGGTGCTATCTAAGGGAAACATAGGTCTCTTGATACGTTTGTAGCCAAGTCGGTTAATATCCTGATCAACCCCACCAGGGGTCAATGCCATGACCCAATCTCCGCGCATGTCATAAAGTTCTGGGACCAAATACCCTATTTTCACCACAATTATGTCGGTCTTTTTGGGATGTAAGCCAAGGTTGGTAAAATCGCTCAGGTGGTGGTAGGGTTTCCTTTTTTTGGTAACGATTACCATTATACTCCCAATTTTAACGACGACTTCGGTTTCTGCATTCCGATCACCTGATTTGATTGCTTCTATGGTACCTTCCAGTTCCAAGGGCCCGGCAAAACGACTGTCCACTGTAGCTCCTGCAGTGGCTTTTATTTTTCCGCCTACACCTATTTCAATGGCTTTTTCAACAAATTTTGGACCAGGGATAGAGGCATAGATCAGGGAGGGGCCGTTGTCCGATTTAAATTCGGGTCTTTCCAACAATTGTTCCAAGGTCCAGGTAACATCCCCCGCACCACCAGCAGTGGGGTTATCTCCCATATCACTGATTATGAATGGATGCTTGTTACTGGCCAGTGCCAACTTTAGGCTTTCTTCCAAGCTGGTCGTTGGGGCAACAAATTCAAATTGATTTCGTACATCCCAAAAGCTTTGAGCCAAGGTTTCGGCTCCGTCTTTAACTTTTTCCCTGTCGTCTCCCGTAACCATAACTACGGCATGGTTGCGGGGTTCGTCTGCCCAAGCATAGCCAATCCAGATAGCAGCATCTATAACCCCTTCTTTATTGGCCACATTGGGCACTTTTGCATAAAGGCTTTTCCCTGGTTCAATTCGGGTACTGGTTTTCTCCCCTGGCAACAATATGGGTACAGGGATCCAAGCTTTATATTTGGGCTTGCCCATACCATTTTCAAGTCGGTCCAAAAGGTTGGTAACGGCCCTTTTTTTGGACTGTATGGCATCCTCGTGGGGAGCCATTCTATAACAAGTTATTAAATCGGTATGTTTAGCTAATTTCTTGGATACGTTTCCATGTAGGTCCATGGAGGTGGATATGAGGACATTGGTCCCGACGACTTCCCTAATTCGTTCTATGAGATCACCCTCGGGGTCATCCATCCCTACCACACTCATAGCTCCGTGAATATCAAAAAAAAGTCCGTCAAAAGGACCATTTTCCTTTAATAATTTTAAGGTCTTGGAGACCAAGGACTCGTAGGCTTCCTTGGTAACCGTACCCCCTGGCAAAGATTTCCCGACCAAGGTAGGTACCCATTGCGCCCTTTTTCTATTTAAGGAATCTACTTGGAGAAATGGGTATTTGGAAAATATAGAATCACCTATTTTGGCATGAAAGGCGTCCTCATGGGTCAGGGCAGGAGAAAAGGTGCTGCTTTCTATACCCAAACCGGCAATGGCGATTTTAGGCAGATTTTCTGATTCATGTTGTTTTTTGTCTTGTTTGCAAGAAGCTAGGAGGACTAGGAGTAAGATATAGCAATGGATAAGCGGTTTCAATATTCTTTGGTTTTAAAGTTACTCCGCTACATGGCAGTATGCCAAGAGCGATAATCAGTCTTCAAAATCTGATTAATAAGTCCGAATATAAGAAAATTAACCTTGAGTTTTTTAATTAGGAAGTGAAGAATATTGGTGGTTCAAGAACCATTTACATCCTTTAGAATTAAGTATTTACCAATGAGAACTCCAGAAATACTGATAATTCATTTTAGACCAATAATTTTAAAAATCATGTAAAACTTCTGGGATCTGTTTGATGATTTTATATCAATGGCCAACTGACTTTTTGTGGACAGATTAATTTTTAATATGGGCATGTAAAAAAACTCTTCTTAATAACTCGGATTGTCTTTTTTTTAGACCCAATGGTATTCTTTTATGAATTTATTTTTTAATCATCATAGCTAATCCGGTCACGTATACCACCACTCGCTCTGTGGATAATGACATCGGCCTTGTATTTTTTAGCTAAACTTTTGGCCTTACGTATGGCCGTGCTCTGTTTTCTATGTTTACTGCTTATACGTTGGTTGCCCTCGCGGCGCACAGCCCAGCCTTCCTTATAGGGCACAACATGTTGGTGCCAAGTTCTGCCGCGTTTACTTTGATGCGAGCTGTTTAAAAAGACTTCCAAAAGGTCAATGAGGGTTCGTAACCAAGATTTGACGTTCGACATATTCCATTATTGTTGTCCCGAAGATACCATTATTTCTAGTTTTAAGATGGATGAACATGAATAGGTGCAGCTTTTGGAAAAAGTTAAAGTGTATATTGTGGTGATGAAGCAAGATGGAGTGTTGTCTTTTGAATCTAGGGAGGGAACTACAGAAACTACCGTTGGAATACTCTGTGTATGGGGGTGGGGACGTTTGTTTTACATGCTGCCCAAATAGGTGGCTTTAATGAAGGATGAGTATTATCTTATTCATTCTCAGTTAAAATAAAGGTTGTGATGACAGTTTCTAAAACTGCCTATTGGTTAAGTATGCTGTACATTTTTCTCCTTAAAAAGTTTATCCGCAAGCGTCCTAAAAAAAAGGACATTGGAACAGGCGATCAGGATACCTTTATTCTCTTTTCCCTATAACTTGAAGGTGTTTCCCCAAACTGTTTTTTAAAGGTTGATCGAAAGTATTTAGCGGACAAAAACCCAACTTCAAAACTTATCTCCGATATATTCATTTCAGTTTTCAATAGAAGCTGCGCAGCATGCCGCAAACGGACAATTTTTAAAAATTCGTTCGGGGTCAAATTGGTCAGGCTTTTGATCTTTTTAAAGAAAGGAGTTCTGCTCATGCCCAATTCAACAACCAATTTATCTATAGTGAAGTTGGGCTCCGAAATATTGTTATGTATTATTTTTACGGTCTGTTCCAAGAAGTCCTTGTCTGGTGTGGATTGTGCCAACTCCTTTGGTTTCATTACCGTCTCTATCTGATATCTTTGTGAGCTTAGCTTTCTATTTTCTATAATCGACCTAATTTTAAAGAATAGGGCATTTATGCTAAATGGTTTGGTTATATAGTCTTCCGCTCCCTCTTTTAAGCCTTGTACCTGACTTTCTTCATCAGATAAGGCGGTTAATAGAATAATAGGGATATGACTGGTTTGTAGGTTGTTCTTAAGGCTCTTGCAAAGTTCCAGTCCTGTTGTCTTTGGCATCAAAACATCGGAGAGCACTAAGTCTGGTATTGCTTCAATTGCTTTTTGAATCCCTTCCTGGCCATTATTAGCGGTCAACACCTTAAAGTAATCAGACATTTCGTTCGCTATAAATTCACGTATATCATCCTCGTCTTCTACGATTAAAACGGTGTAATCGGATGCTGAGTTAAATTCTTTAATAGTGTCTAAGTTGGGGAAAACTTCTTTTTGAAGATCTTGTTTTTGCGTTGAGGTTATTGGTATGTGGTGGTTGGTAGTATTGGATAATTGCTCATCAGTAAAATGTGCGGTACCCAAAGGTAAAATTACCGTAAAGGTGCTACCCTTTCCGGGGACAGAGGTAAGTTTTAATTTTCCATGATGGGCCTCCACCAACTCTTTGGAAAGCGCAAGCCCAATACCAGTCCCGACAGACGGATTTTCGCCCAGTGTTTGGAAGCGTTCAAATATCAGTTTTTGTTCTTCAGATGAAATCCCTACCCCTTCGTCCTCAATTATTAAAAAAGCATGTGGCTTTCCGTTTACCTTCTGTGCGGATGCTCCTACTTCTACTGCAATGTTACTCCCTTCACCAGAATATTTAATGGCATTGGAAATAAGGTTGGATATTACTTTTTGAATGGCACTTGGGTCAAAATAGCAATTAATGGAAGGCGAATGGGAGGTGTATTTTATGGATATAGCTTTGTCATGCGCTAGCTCTTTAAAGGATTCTATAATAGTCTCAGCAAATTGAACCAAGTCCAGTTCTACGGCCTTGATGATAGGTTGTGTTGAGGTAGTTTTGCGGTAATCTAACCATTCGTTGATCAATTTTAGGAGGTTGTGGGCATTTCTTTGAATGGATAATAATTGTTTTTTAGATTCTGGTCCTTTGACTTCGGTAGCAATCAATTTGTCCAAGGGACTCAAAATCATGGTTAAGGGAGTTCTTAATTCATGGGTAAGGTTAGTAAATAGCTTGGTCTTGAATTCATTTAACTGAATCTGGTTGTTCTTTTCCAAGCGTTCAATTTTCAGGGCATTCTTTAGTTTTATCTGCTTCAAGATATAGGTATTGGCCAAGATAATAGATCCAATAGCCACTAAAGCGAATAGAGCCCTGGCCCACCAGGTATGCCACCAAGGGGGGAGTATGGTAATAGTTATCGATTTGGCAGTAGGAGTCCATACACCATCATTATTACTGGCCTTTACCATAAAAGTGTATTCTCCGGGAGGAATATTCGTATAAGTGGCCATTCTCCCATTCTGGGTAAAAACCCAATCCTTGTCAAAACCTAAAAGTTTGTATTTGTACTGATTTTTGTTTGGATTTGTAAAATTTAAGGCTGTAAAGTGGAGGTTAAAGAAATTTTGGTTATGGTTTAAATAGATTTTTTTTACTTGGTTGACGGGCTTATGTTGCGTGATAGTATTTTGGGATATATTACTGTTGTCTGAAGTAACTTTAAAATTGGTCAGAACTATTTCGGGCGGATTGGGATTGTTTTTTATTTGGTTGGGATGGAAGAAATATACTCCGTTAGTGTTGCCGAAATACAAAGTGCCGTCACTTCCTTTCAGTTTGGCGTTTTCATTAAATTCAAGTCCATCAACACCATCTTCACGTCCAAAATTTCGAAATTCCTTAGAAATTGGATTAAATTGAGATAGACCTTTGTCTGTTCCCAACCATAAGAATTTTGAGGAATCAACCAAAAGGGAATTGACTACATTGCTGGGCAAGCCTTGTTTCTCTGTATAAAGTGTTGTTTTATTGTATTTTCTATTTATATTATATAATCCGGTTTTGGTGCCTAACCATAAATTGTCCCCATCCAATTCCTCAATGGAGATAACCTGTTTAAAGTGGGATCCTTTTTCAGGAAAGAATTCTTTTAAAGAATCATCTTTTGGGTTATAAACGTACAGGCCGGAGTAACATCCAAACCAGATTTTGGAATCCGAGCTTTGATAAATACAATAGGGTTGTGAGTATTGAACAAGGGGATTATTTTCCTTAAACTTTTTTATCGTTCCGTTTTTATAGTCGAAAAGGTAGATTCCTCCAGTAACGGTACCAATCCAAATGTTGTTTTGCTTGTCCCGAAGAAAGGATTTAACAGAAATGTTTTCAATTTCTTTGGGTATTGTAAGGGTCAGTGGCTCTAGGAAGTTGGAGGAGGAAAGTCGGGAAACATGGTATCCATGATTGAAGGTTCCGGCCCAAATACGATTATTTTTATCTTGGATTACCGTGTTAACCACCCTTTTTTCCTCTGAATTTTTGAAATAATGTTCAAATTTTCTGGAGTTAGGATCAAATATAGTAATGCCGCCTCCATCCATTGCCAAGACTATTTTTCCATTGCTGTCCTCCGTCAATCCTAAAACAGAATTACTACTTAAGCCTGTTTTATTGCCTTTTTCAAAAGCCCAATGGTTAAACTGACTTTTATAGGGGTTGACTATTTTTAGTCCTTGATTGGTAGTTCCTATCCATATGGAATTATCCCTGGCCTTGAACATGGAGGTGACGGAGAAGGAAGGGGATAGCCCTTCGAAATGTAATGGCTCCAGTTTTCCAGATGCAATAGTATAATCAAGTATACCATGACCGTCCGTACCTAGCCATATATGTTTCTTATTTGCCGCCAATAGACTAATAACTGAATTTAGGGCATTGGCATTCGTTGGGCTTTTCAATTTTTGAACTTCCAAGGGGTTAACCCCATGTTTATAAAGGAATACTCCTTTGGGGGTAACGACAAGGAAAGTTTCTGGTTTGATCTCAATTAAAGTATTGATCCCGGTTCCACCTATCTTTTCATATCCTTTCGGGACAGAGAATTTTTCATTTTTTATAGAGAAGGTTAACAGTCCACCGTATTTGAAACCAACCAATAAGGAGTTGGTGTTTGTCATTCCAATATTGGAAATGTTCTTAAATCCGGGGTGGTTGTACGTCTTTATTTCATTATTGGCTATGTTGTATGATAAGAGCTGTCCTTCGCCAGTACCTATCCAGATGTTTTTTTTGTCTTGCTGAAAAAAAGTCGTAATGCTTTTTGCCAGGGCACCATTCTCCAAGAATAGGGGGGTAATGTCTCCGCTGTGGTAGTCATAAAGTACCGGGCCTTGATTGGTACCTATCCATAAATTTTGGTCATTTCCCCTATATAGACAGTTGATATGATTGTTCTCAATTCCCTTTTCTTTTAGATTTATTTGTTCAAAATGGTAGCCATCATATTTATAAAGACCATTTCGTGTGCCGATCCAAATAAACCCCTCAAAGTCCTGAGCACTACATGTAATATAATTTTGTGAAAGCCCATCTTTTACATTCAAGGTAAAGAAAGGAATGTTGTTGAACGCCTGTTGTCCAAAAATGATGTTGCAACAAAATGCTATCAGTATAAAAAAATAATTCCGTGCTGTGACTTTTACCTTCAATCTTTCTGGGGGTACTGAAAATAAACTAATTCTAATGGACATGATCCAAATATACAATTATGGGGTTTAACTGGGAAGAGCTAAAATTTTACCTATAGTTAAAATTTTAGATTAATGTGCTTTATGTGATAGTAATCATCTTATAATCAATCCTTTATGTGATAGTTTAAGTTAAGCAAAGTATAAATGAGCCCTATAAAAAGTTAGTTTGCAGGTGGTATAATGTACAATTGTATGCCTAAGGAAACCAGTTATCCCCCCGTAGTTATACCCATAGCCCAATAGTTTTGATGGACCGCTTTTTTATACCCATGCGTAATGTATAAGACATGGCAAAGAGGGGAGTATTGAATAAATAATTAACCATCAAATTATTATGAGTATGAATCAAAAATTACGGAAGAGGACCGCTTCCAAATTAAAAGGGACATGTAAAAAACTATTTCTCCTGTTAATGGTGATGAGTTTTCAGGTGACGCTATGTTATGCAGGAAACAATAAGCCAACAATTAATAGCGAAGTAAGTTCGGAACAGGATTTGTTAACTATACAAGGAAGGGTTTTTGACTCCAATGAACCTCCAGAGGCTTTACCTTTCGTGACCGTATCCATAAAGGATAGTAATAAGGGGGTAATTACCGATGATAATGGGTATTTTACCATAGAGGCTGCAAAAGGAGATTTATTGGTTTTCTCTTTTATAGGGTATACTACCAAAGAATTCAAAGTTGAGAAGGCTTATTCTAATTTAATTATCTCCTTAGAAGAGGAGGTAGGCAAATTGGAAGAAGTGGTAGTTACAGGATATGGCGAGGAAAGAAAGCTTAATATGATCAGTTCTATCGCAACCTTGGATGTTGCGAAGAATGTAGCCAATAAACCAATTACCTCCCTATCCCAAGCGCTTCAGGGTGGTATTACCGGCCTTACGGTAACTCAAGGTACCGGATTACCTGGAGGAGATGCCGCTTCTATAAAAATTAGGGGGATTTCTACTTTGGGGTATTCGGACCCATTGGTTCTGGTTGACGGGATCCCTATGAATATGAACGATCTTGATCCCAATACTATTGAAAGTGTCACGGTATTAAAAGATGCCTCGGCGGCTGCAATATATGGAGCAAGAGCTGCAAATGGGGTTGTTGTCATCAAGACCAAGAGAGGGAAAGTTGGTCAAGTAAGTGTAAGTTATAATTCTTATATAGGAGTACAAAATGCGACCTATCTTCCAGATTTTATGGATGGGGCCGATTATATGGATATGGTAAATTTAGCCTATTCCAACAACGGTGGAAACCCAATTTATTCCCAAGAAACAATTAGTTTAACAAGGAATAAAACTGACCTTATAAACTACCCCAATACTAATTGGCTTGATGAGACCTGGCAAAAGAACGCCCTTTTGACCAATCATTCAGTGGGGGTTCAAGGAGGAAATAGCATAGCTAGATTTGCCCTTACAGTAAACTATTTGGATCAGGAAGGGTTTATTGAAAATGTAGGTTTTGAGAGGTTTAATATACGCGCCAATACCACTGTAAACCTTACTGATAACGTTACGGTAAATATGGACTTTAATTCCATAAGAAAAGATCAGATAGAAACAAACCTAAGAGATGGTGAAACTGATTATGTATTGAATTACATATATAGGGCCCCTCCAAATTTAGTGCCCAAATACCCTACTAAGGATGGGACGGATTTTTACGGAATTTTCTTTGAAATGAGAAACCCTAGAGCCATGTTGGACCGTGGGGGTATTACTCAGAGGCTTAATGATAATATGAGTATCAATATACAGCCCAAATGGGAGATTTTACCTGATCTTAACTTGAATGGACAATATAGTTATAGGATCAATAGTGGTGCAACCAATCAAAGGAGAGACCCTTTTAATTTTTTTGAATATGATACCGGTGTATTAAACTATACTTGGGATAACGTTCGGTCTGCCTCAACGGACAGGTCTAGTTATTATTTTATAGGAGGAAATGTTGACTATACTTATCTAAATGATAAACATAGGCTTTTTGCTTTTGGAGGATACAACCAGGAGTTGACAAATTCTGGAAATTGGGATCAATGGTCTATGCAGTCTTTTTTCGGAAAAACAAATTACACATATAATGATAAGTACTTGGCCGAGGTGACATTTAGGGCTGATGGCTCTTCACGATTTGGTAAGGATAACAAGTACGGCTATTTTCCCTCTTATTCATTGGGTTGGAACATGCATAAAGAGGAGTTCCTGAATAATTTATCTTGGTTGCAAAACCTGAAGGCTAGAGTATCCTACGGTGAGTTGGGAAATGAGAATATTGGTCTTTATCAATATCAAAACCTTATTAATGCATCAAATGGTGTTGAAACGGTTTTTGGAAATCCAAACATAACATGGGAAACTGTTAATATGCTTAATTATGGATTTGATCTAACAGTGTTCAAGGATATGGACGTTACTTTTGACTCCTACGATAAGTTGACGAAGGATATTATTCTTTCACCACCTATATCCTATATCGGCGGTACATCTTCAGCAAAAATTAATGCTGGAGAGGTAAGGAACAAAGGTTTTGAATTGGGTATAAATTATGCTAAAAATTTCACTGATGGTTATTTCACAATACATGGAGGTGTGTCTCGAAATAAAAATAAAATAGAAAATCTACCTGGAGGACCCTATATCAGTGGGTCAACAATTCATAAAGAAGGTTATGCTTTGGGATCCCATTATAGGTTTGTTACCGATGGGCTATTGCAAGAATCTGATTTTTCTAAAGATGGCGAAGGAAACCTTGTGCCCAATGAGGGCGTTACCCTATGGGGGAACCAAAAGCCAGGGGACATCCGCTTCATAGATGCAAATAATGATGGGAGTTTTGACGATGAAGATAGGGTGATAGCCGGCGATGGGCAGCCCGATTTTAATTATTTTACAAATTTTTCATTTGGATATAAAAATTGGGATTTTGAGTTACTGTTACAAGGAGTAGAAGGTGTTGATGCATTTTATAACGGGGTCCATGCGATTCCTTTAAACTTGAACGGTGATTCAGGCAGCACCCCACAAAAATTCCACTCGGATTATTGGACCCCTGAAAATCCTGATGCATATTATCCAAGACCTACACCAGAACCAGGTAATAATCTGCAACCTTCCGATTATTGGAGTTTTGATGCTTCTTATTTAAGAGTAAAATATGTGCAGTTGGGATATACTTTAAAGGAGGGATTCCTTGATCCAATAGGTATTCAGAAATGCCGGATCTATGCGAATGCACAGAACCCTTTAACCTTTACTTCCCAAGATATAACAGATCCTGAGAACTTGGGAGGGTCAGGTACTTACCCATTGATAAAAGTATTTACCGTTGGGGTGAATGTTAAGTTTTAGAACAGGTCGAAGCATTAAATTATTAAATAAAACAAGATGAAACACATAAAATATATAATATTAATTTTTGTTTTTTGCACGAGTTGCTCGGATGAATTTTTAACGCGAGATCATCCAACTGGTATAACCGATGAAAATTTTTGGAAGACAACCAATGATGCGGTAAATGCACTAAATAGCTGTTATGGTGGGCTTCCTCATGGAGGATATCACTATTCGGCACCTTATGTTTCCAATGTAGCCTTAGAAGGTATGACGGATAATATGTATCATTCTGGAAACTACCTTGGTGATGTTAAGACTATAGGAAGTGGGACCAACAATTCCCTGAATTGGCATCCCAGACAAATGTGGCAGTCTTATTACGAGTACATTAGGAGGTGTAGTAGGTTTCTTGAAAATATTGAAACACCTTATTTCACCAGTGAGGAAGAAAGGGATAGAATGATAGGTGAAGCACACATACTACGGGCTTATTACCATATGTTGCTCTATTTCTATTTTGGAGGAAATGAAGGAATACCTATTGTTGACCACCCTTTGAATCCGGAGGAAATTTTTGCTTCAAGAGCATCTAAAACTGAAACGGAAGATTTTATCCTGTCCGAATTAGATTTGGCTATCAATAACCCATACCTGCCAAATAAGTATACGGAAGATAAAAGCTGGAGAGTTTCCAAGGCGGTAGCCTATTCCCTAAAAGCTATTGTAGGGCTTCAAGCCAAGCGCTACGAAGTAGCCAAGGAGGCCGCCCTCAAGGTTATTAATATGCAGGAATTTGATCTTTTTTATACCTCGGACCCGGAACAATTGCATTATAGAGATCTGTTCAGATATGTTGGACAAATCAATAATGAAAGAATTATGTACACTAGAAGGGGCTTTTCTGAGTCATGGTTTAGGTCCATGCCTAAGTCTATGGGTGGACAAGGAGCTTCAAACCCAACGGCTTCTATAGTAAATGCCTACGAAACACTTGAAGGGAAAACTATTGATGAGTATACGGACAACCGAGAAGAGTTTATAAAAGATCCTAATTTCATGGCTCGAGATCCTAGGTTGGACGCCTCTATTTGGCTCCCTGGAGAAGAATTTTTAGGGCATACCTTAAATCCTTTTGATCAAAATAGTGACGACGCTATTTCCCAGAGTGGGGCTTCAAAAACAGGATTTGCCTTATCAAAATTCATAGACCCCGAGGATGTTAGCAAGACCTATTCTGGTAACTTGGACTATATGATTATTCGATATGCCGAAATATTGTTGGTATATGTGGAGTCACTGATAGAATTGGGGGATTACAATAATCCAGATGTGGTAATATATTTAAATAAGATCAGGAATAGGGCTGGAATGCCCAATGTAGATGAAACGGTCTACAATACTCAGGAGAAACTACGTGAGCTTCTTCGAAGGGAGAGAAGGGTAGAATTAGCTTTTGAAGGCCAAAGGTATTTTGACTTAAGGAGATGGCAAATAGCGGAACAACAAATGGAGGGGACACTTGAAGGAGCCTATGATCCAGACAATGAAAGTCCTATTGTGGTTGAGACAAGAGTTTATTCTTCTCCCAAGAATGACTATTTACCAATTCCGCAAGCAGAAATAGACGCAAACGAAAATATGAAGCAGAATAGTGGTTGGTAAGAATCAGCCTCCTTTATATATAATTGATTATAAAAATTAAAATAGAGTTTAATTGGTTTGTTTTTATTAATTAGTTGAGTTGTTAAGGAGAGACTTTTATTAGTCTCTCCTTTATTCTTGCTTTATTATGAAAATGCCATTACTTTGAGAACTAGCCTTATCCATAGGACTTATAATAAGTAAGAATTGTAAATTTTTGTACATGAGTAAATTTTATCTAAATATTGTACTGTTAGCAGTACTAAATTTCTATCTGTCCAATGCGCAGTATAATGATGCACCGGAACCTTACGGACCTTTGCCTTCAGAGCGTCAATTGGCATGGCACAATATGGAGTATTATGGGTTTATTCATTTCAATATGAATACCTTCACCAATATGGAATGGGGCATGGGGAGTGAAAAACCATCACAATTCAACCCAACAGATTTGGATGCCAGACAATGGGCGAAAACTATAAAAGAAGCCGGTATGAAAGGGGTTATAATAACTGCCAAGCACCATGACGGATTCTGTTTATGGCCCTCAAAATACACAGAACATTCCGTAAAAAACTCTCCTTGGAAAAATGGTAAAGGTGATGTGTTAAAGGATTTATCTGAAGCTTGCGCAGAGTTCGGTTTAAAAATGGGGGTGTATCTTTCTCCATGGGACAGAAACCATGCGGACTACGGCAAACCGGAGTACGTGACCTATTTTCATAATCAATTACGGGAATTGCTTACCAATTACGGGGAGATATTTGAGGTCTGGTTCGATGGGGCCAATGGAGGGTCCGGTTATTATGGAGGGGCTAATGAAACACGGAAAATTGATAACAAAACCTATTATCAATGGGATAAGGCCATTGCAATAATAAGGGAACTACAGCCCAATGCAGTGATTTTTGGTGATGGTGGTCCTGGAGTCCGTTGGGTAGGCAATGAGGAAGGATGGGCCAATGAAACCAATTGGAGTTTGTTGGAAAGAAACAAAGTTTATCCAGGCTATTCCAAGTATAAGGAATTACGTTCCGGACATGAGAACGGTACGCATTGGGTACCGGCCGAATGCGATGTATCTATACGACCAGGCTGGTACTACCACCCTTCCGAGGATTCGCAAGTGAAATCCCTGGAACATTTGGTAAAGATTTACTATGAATCGGTGGGAAGGAATGCCTCATTGTTGCTTAATCTACCCGTAGATGATAGAGGGCTTGTACATGAGAGGGATTCGGTTCAACTAATGGCGCTAAAGGAACAAATAAAGAAGGATTTTGCAAATAACATTGCTAAAACCGCTGAGGTTGGTGCCACAAATGTTAGGGGTAATCATTCCAAATTTGGAGCTGGGAATGTTATTGATGGGGACAACAACACCTATTGGACAACCGATGAGGGGGTCACAACAGCTTCCCTTACCCTAAACTTCGATTCACCAACAGAAGTTAACAGAATTCTACTTCAAGAATATATTGCCTTGGGACAACGTATTTATGGATTTAACGTAGAGGCTAGGATAGACGGAAATTGGAAACTTCTAGATACGCAAACTACCATAGGAGTGAAAAGAATCTTACGATTTGATACCGTTGAAGCTACAGCCGTCAGAATAAATATTACCGCATCAAAAGCGGTACCCGTTATTTCGAATATCGAGTTGTACCGTGCTCCCAATTTACTGACACAACCTATTATCAAAAGAGATAAAAGTGGTGTGGTAAGCATGGAGGTAAGCGATAAAAATATAGATATCCATTACACCTTGGATGGTTCGGAGCCATCAGAAAAATCTCCCAAATACCAATCAGGTTTCAGGATAGATAAACCTACAACTATTAAGGCCTTGGCCTATAATCCGGAAAACAGGGAGAAAACCTCGGTCAAGGAAATGTATTTTGACATTAGCAAAAAAGATTGGAAGGTGCTAAAGGTAAGTGCCGGAAAGCTTGGAGACGCCCATAGGATTATTGACGACAATCCAAACACTACTTGGGCTAGCGCGGCAAGCGATACAGCTGTTGAAGTCGTTGTTGATTTAGGAGAAGTACAGCGGTTACAAGGATTTACCTATATGCCCGTTCGGGGAAGATGGCCGGTGGGAATTGTTTCAAAGTATGAGTTTTCAATTAGTAGGGATAATAAAACATGGTCTGTGGCAGCTACTGGGGAGTTTGCCAATATCAAAAACAACCCTATTGAACAAACCGTAAGCTTTAAAACAACGAAAGCACGATTTATAAAATTGAAAGGAGTTAAAATAATTGACGATGATAAAAGATTATCAGTTGGGGAAATAGGAGTTATCACCAAATAGGAATTGAATTATAATTCCAGCGGAGGTAGGAACTAATTGCCATGAGACGAGCTTTTAAAGAATCATATTTAAACAAACTCTCCTAGCTAGGTATGGCTGTGATCAGTAGAAAATGAATACGAATAATAAACGAATCAATGATGAATAAATACAGCATAATACTTTTTTTGGTAGCACTGACCCATGTTTCCTGTGTTCAGAAAAAAGTAGAAATAGGGAAGGTGGCCATTATTCCACTTCCAGAAAAGCAGCTAGTGGGAACGGGGCATTTTGAAATCAATGAAGGTACAAGCGTTACAGTTGAAACCGATGCCCAAATGGCTTTGGCCAATTTGTTTTTTGATGAATTTACCACGGTGTCCGGATGGATGCCAAAAGTAAATATTGGAGGCGATGGCGATATCGTTTTTATAACGGAACCAACTATGGCTGCAGAGGCCTATAATTTAGAGGTCACTCCTGAAAATATTAAAATAATCGCTGGTTCGGAAGCCGGATTCTTTTACGCACTTCAGAGTTTAAAGCAATTATTGCCGGTATCCTTTTACAGTGGCAAGTTGCAACCCAATATAGTCTGGGGGATACCTTCGGTGCGTATTCAGGACAAGCCCGCTTTTGAGTGGAGAGGTTATATGTTGGATGTGTCACGTCATTTTTTTGATAAGCAACAAGTAAAGAAGGTGTTGGATTTTATGGCAGAATCCAAACTGAACCGCTTTCATTGGCATCTGGCCGATGATCAGGGTTGGCGGGTAGAAATTAAAAGCTATCCCAAGCTTACCGAGGTAGGGGCTTGGCGTATGGACTACAATACTACGGACGAGCGTATTTCCAATTGGTTTGGAAGGCCCGTTCAAAAACCAGGGGAAAAACCTACCTACGGGGGCTATTATACCCAAGATGATATCAAGGAAATTGTAGCGTATGCCAAAGAACGTTTTATAGAGGTGGTTCCCGAAATTGACATGCCTGGTCACGCCCAGGCCATGGTAGCTTCCTACCCCGAAATTGGCTGCGTTAATTCCGAAAAATATGTGGCTACTGGGGGAGTGGTTAAAAATAATACATTGAACCCAGGAAAAGAGGAGACTTTTGTATTTGCCGAAAAAATGTTGAATGAGGTGATGGACCTATTTCCTTTTAATTATATGCATATTGGAGGGGACGAATGCAACAAAAGTCAGTGGTTAAAAGATCCCGATGCACAACGTAGAATAAAGGAAGAGGGGCTAAAGGATGTTTACGAACTACAAAGCTATTTTATAAAGCGAATTGAAAAAATCATCAACGCCCGTGGCAAAATCATGATTGGTTGGGATGAAATATTGGAAGGTGGTCTGGCTCCCAATGCCACGGTTATGAGCTGGAGGGGCGAAGAGGGCGGTATAGAAGCCGCCAAAATGGGACATGAAGTAATTATGACCCCCAGTAACTATTGTTATATAGATTTAAAGCAGGGACACGACGACTTAGAGCCAAATTTAGGTTATTCCCAATTATTATTATCCACTGCCTATAGCTGTGATGTTATTCCCAAAGGTATTTCAGAAGAGGAAGCTGGCCTAATAAAAGGGATTCAAGCCAATATGTGGACGGAGTCTATAAGCGATTGGAGTAAACTTACCTATATGACTTTCCCAAGATTGTACGCCATAGCCGAGAGTGGCTGGACCTCTCCTCGGGTAAAAGACTGGGACAACTTTACAAATCGCCTTCAAACCCAATTTTTACGATTGGATAAGCAAGGTGTTCGGTATGCCGTAAGCGCATATAGCCCTTGGATAGATCATACGGGCCAGGGAGATAATATAGAAATTGCTTTAAAAACAGAAGTGAACAATTTGGATATTTACTATACGTTGGACGGCTCTGAACCTACAATGAAGTCGGAACAATATAGCGGCAACTTCAAACTAAACAAGTCGGCCACCATCAAAGCAAGGGCATTTAAGGATGGCCAAGCTGTAGGCTATACATCATCCATGGATTTTTATGTACATAAGGCTGCCGGAGTGCTAAATGAATCTCCTGATTTGCAAAAGTTGACGGATCTCAACTATGGTAAATTGAACAGAAGTGACCCTAACTGGGTGTCTTTTAAAAATGGTATGGATGTAACCATTAAGTTTGATACCCTGACGGCTGTAAAGGAGGTTAAGTTTGATGCCTTACGCTTTACGATTGCAGGGATCTACCCACCCAGAAATGTAGAGGTCCATGGGTCTGTGAACGGAATGGATTTTTATAAATTGGGAACGGTGGACAAGTTTGAAATTAGTAGTGTGCAGGGAAGAAACGAAATACCTTATGAGGTAGCGTTTGATCCGGTTAAGGTTAACTATCTAAGGTTCATTGGAAAACAAATTAATCCCATTCCTAAGGGGCATCATATGTCCGGGGCCAACGCAATTATTCTAGTTGATGAATTAGTAGTAGAATAAAAATATCCAAATGAAGACCAACCATTCGCCGAAAACAGTGTAGTGGGAATATTTAATATCCCTGACCTTGGTCGGGGTAGATTTTGAAGGTGAACTAAGTAAGAACTGATAAAGTAATACGCAGCATAAGAAATTAATTATAACACATATATCAAATGATCAATAAAATAAAGCCCTTTGTACTTTTAATGCTAACTTTTGGAGTTTCTTCAAATGGGTTAAGGTCGCAAGAGAAATTAAAAGTGATGACCTATAATATCTGGAACGGATTTGATTGGGGCAAGGACAGCGAACGCCAAGTGGCCACTATTGAATGGATCAAGTCCCAAAATCCAGATGTAATGGCCTTACAGGAACTTTGCGGCTATGATGAGGAAAAGCTAAAGAGAGATGCATCCAAGTGGGGACATCCTTTTGTCATGATCCTCAAGACCGAGGGATATCCGGTAGGGCTTACTTCCAAAAAGCCAATAGTTTTAAAAGAACGAATATTGGATGGCATGTCTCATGGCTCCTTGCATTGCCAAACATTTGGAATCGATTTTTTTGTTGTGCACCTCTCCCCATCCGATTGTAATATTAGGCTCAAGGAAGCCGGTATTATAGCAGAAAAGGTGAGAAAGAGCAAAAGTGAAAAGTATATTTTGCTCGGTGATTTTAACTCACATTCTCCCTTTGATGAATATTTTTTAGAAGAAAAAGAGGTACTCAGAACGGCGTTTGAAAACCAGAAATTGGGAGCGGGACGTTCCAACTTACGATTTGGAGAGTTTGATTATTCGGTAATATCATCCTTTTTGGCCTTACCGGCCATTGATGTTTGTCTAGATTTTACAGGGCCAGACAATAGGTATACCTACCCATGCCCTGCTTCCAAAGAAGTAAACAATAGAAATGAACGCATAGACTTTATTTTGGCCAGTCCGGAATTGGCAAAATCATGTACCAAGGCCGAAATCTTTAATAAGGAGGAAACCAGCTTGCTTTCGGACCACTACCCGGTCATGGCCGAGTTTGATTATACATCCCTGGATTAATGAAACCCCGCTATTATATAATTGGAGGGTGCCATAAACAAATTTTAAAACTTAAATTATAATTAATAAATAATGAGAATACTTATTTTTTTCTTGATCGGATTATTGACCATTTCCTGTGCAGACCAAAACAAAAACACGGAGAATCCGGAACAAGCATATCAAATCATTCCCAAGCCTATGTCCTTGGTGGGCTCAAAGGGTTCGTTTTTGGTCAATGGAAATACCTACATATCAAATCCTGAGGCCTTGAGGACAGAGGCCGAATACCTTTCGGAAATGTTGGGTAGTGCAATTGGTACCCAGCTTCCAATGGAATCGAGTAAAACTGGTGAAGGTGGTATAACACTTAAACTGGACGGAAATATTGAAAATGAAGAAGGATATGAATTGGTAGTGGAGTACAACAGCATTACAATTTCAGGAAAAACGGCCAAAGGCGTGTTCTACGGTATTCAAACATTAAGACAGCTCATGCCGCCCACAATAGAATCGGGTAGAAGATTGGAAAGCGAATTGTCCGTTCCGGCAGTGGTTATTAAAGATGAGCCCAGATTTGCCTATAGGGGGATGATGCTGGACGTAAGCCGTCATTTTTTTCCGGTATCCTTTGTCAAGAAGTATATAGACCTTATTGCCCTGCATAAAATGAATACCCTTCATTGGCATTTAACAGAAGACCAAGCTTGGCGTATAGAAATAAAAAAGTATCCTAGATTGACCAAGGTAGGAGCCTACCGAAACGGAACCATTATTGGTCACCACCCGGGCACCGCAAACGATCAGGAGGTGTACGGAGGCTTTTACACCCAAGAAGATGTAAAGGATATTGTGGCATATGCCGCTAAGCAACATGTTACCATTATTCCGGAGATAGAGATGCCCGGGCACGGGGCGGCAGCTATTGCGGCCTATCCCTATTTGAGCTGTTTCCCGGAAGAACCAACGACGGTGTTCAATGATATGATGTCCAACAAGAGCAGGGAGTTGCAAAAGTCCGGTATCCATAAGATTGTGCAAGAAACATGGGGCGTAATGGATGACGTATTTTGTGGTGGAAAGGAAAGTACTTTTGAATTTCTTCAAGATGTACTGGATGAGGTTATACCGCTTTTTCCATCAAAGTATGTCCATATAGGGGGGGATGAAAGCCCAAAGGCCCATTGGGAACGTTGCCCAAACTGTCAGAACAGGATCAAGAAGGAAAACCTAAGTGACGAGCATGAACTGCAGAGTTATTTTGTTCAGCGAATGGAGAAATATATAAACGGAAAGGGGAAACAAATTATAGGATGGGATGAGATTTTGGAAGGCGGATTGGCCCCTAATGCAACAGTGATGTCCTGGCGAGGCGAAAAAGGAGGGATTGAAGCGGCAAAACAACATCACGATGTTATCATGACACCTACCACCTATAACTATTTCGATTATTACCAATCAGAGGATACGGAGAATGAACCCTTGGCTATAGGCGGATTTCTACCCTTGGAAAAAGTCTATTCCTATAATCCTATTCCGAAAGAACTGGATGCAGACGAACAAAAATTTGTCCTGGGAGCACAGGGTAACGTGTGGACCGAATATATGAAAACGGAGGATCAGGTAGAATATATGACCTTTCCCCGAATGACAGCCTTGTCCGAGGTGGTATGGTCTCCTCAAGAATCTAGGTCTTGGGAAGATTTTAAAGGTAGATTGGAACACCTTGCCAAAAGATATGATGTTTTGGACATTGATTATGCAACACATTTTTTGGAAAAAAAATAGTATCCAGGTCCGTTCTCTAGTGAAAGGAATTAGTTAGAATTAGGAGTTGATATTTAGATGTAAGGAAATGAAACGTAGAAAGTTTATTCATCAAATAGGAATTGGAGCTGCTGCAGCTATTACTCCGCCAACTATGCTGTCGTTTATTCCCAGCATAGACGGGGTAAACAAATCCAATGAGTTGAATTTTGGAGTTGTTACCGATGTCCATAAGGATTTAATGCCAGATGCGGACAGGCGTTTGGAGACCTTTATACATGAAGCGCAAGAAAGAAAAGTCGATTTTATTATTCAAATGGGGGATTTCTGCTTTTCGGACAAAAAAAAACAAGGGCTTTTTGAATATCTGGGAAACCTATAAAGGACCTAAATATCATATTTTGGGAAATCACGATATGGACAAACATTCCAAAGAAGAGGTATTGGATTTCTGGGGAATGCCTAAACCGTATTACTCCTTTGATATGGGAGGTTATCATTTCATTGTGTTGGATGCCAATTTTCTATATGATGAAGGTAAATTTATCCATTACGATAAAGCCAATTTTTATGTAGATAGCAAGATTAGAACTTTCATCAATAAAGAGCAAATAGAATGGTTCAAGGGTGATTTGGAGGAAACTACATTGCCCACCCTTATATTTTCCCATCAAAGCTTGTGGCATGGCGTTAAAAACCGATTGACATTACAAAGGATTATGGAGGAGCATAAACAAAAGGTTATCTGCTCCCTAAATGGGCATAACCATACCGATTATCATTTTAAAAAAAATGACATTGATTATATAGGGATCAACAGCATGTCCTATCAGTGGGTTTCCGGTAAATACGAAAGCACAGAAAGATTTTCTAAAGAATTATATAAGCTGTATGGAAACTTACACCACATTGCGGGCTATAAAGACCCTCTCTATGCTTTTGTATCCTTAAAATCTAGAGGTCTTATGAAATTTGAAGGGGTGAAAAGTAAATGGATGTCCCCCTCACCTTATGAACTGTGAATGTCCAAAGGAACCGATTCTAGTGACTACACTCCAATTATTTCAGATTACAATATAAAATTTTAATCCCTCTGGGGTCAATAGTAAATTATAGTATCATGGACAAGACCCGAAAAAATATCGATAGGAGATTATTTATGAAGACCACTGCCTTGGCAGGAACGACATTGATCTTACCGTTGGATGTCTTGTCCAGCCCCATTGGGAAAGAAACCATCGTATTTGGGCTAATAGCGGACGTGCACAAGGATGTTATGCACGACGCCGATGAGCGTTTACAGGAATTTATAGATGTGGCCAGTAAAAAAGACCTGGACTTTATTATGCAACTTGGAGACTTCTGTAGGCCCTATGGATACAACCAAGAATTCCTTAATATCTTTGACGGTTATAATGGAGACAAATATCATGTTTTGGGGAACCATGATATGGATGGTGGGTTTTCCCGTGACCAAACTAGGATGTTTTGGAACATGCCCAAAAATTATTATTCCTTTGATAAAAAAGGCATTCATTTCATTGTATTGGATGGTAATGACCCTAACCCTAGCCCATGGTCGGGTTACAATAGATATATCGGAGACGCACAAAAGGAATGGCTTATAAAGGATTTGGAACAGACCAATAATCCTACAATTATTTTCAGCCATCAGTCATTGGAGTTGGAATATGACGGAATTGCCAATATGAAGGAGATCAGGGGAATATTGGAAAGGACAAATGAAAAAGCGGGATTTAAAAAAGTGCTATGCTGTATAAATGGACACACCCACACTGATTATGCTAACCAAATTAATGATATATACTATGTGCAGATCAACAGTGCTTCTTATAGATGGGTTGGCGGGGATCACAAAGTTGTTAGATATAGTAAAGAAATTGATGAAAAGTTTGAATGGATAAAGTACACTATTCCTTATAGGGATCCACTATATACTTTTGTAAAAATAAAACATAATAAAATTATTATAGAACCCAAAATAACTGAGTTTGTTGGTCCAGGACCCCGTGAGATGAATTTACACGAATCCTTGCCTAATGACCCCATCGTTCCTACCATTTCCAAGTATAACTTAAAGGTATAAAGTATGGCACAATGAGTTGGGTGAATTGCAGTTGGTGATTAGACTACGTACCTATATGCATGGCTTTTTCTAATTCATGAAAGAATAAAAAATATTGTATTGAAGCATTTATTAAAATGTGTTCTTATTTCATATTAGGGTAGCACGGGTCATTGATGTTTTGATCTCTTAAACCTTCATGCATTGTTTAACCCTGTTTCTTATAATCATTTGGAAGTGTCTCAGACATTAGGTGTTAGCGGAATAAAAAGAAAGTCCTAATGATAATTGGGACAGTAAAAAACAGTAATAATTCTCCTATTTTATTATATGGGTCGATTGACCTAACTCAATGTACTATACTTGTTGTGTTTGTTTGTCAAAATTGAGTCAGACTAAAAACTTAATAATTATTCTTGATTAGTATAACGGGACAAAAGATGATGGTACAAAATATAAGGGTGACTTACTTAACGGTTTTATTGTTTAATTGCATCTGGGTGTTTTCGGTAAAGGCCCAAAATGTGGCCCATGTTGCCGATATGCAAATTTCACTAGGGCTACAGACCTACAGTGCCCCAGTTAAAAACCGGGCAGTGACCGGGGGAGCATTATCCATTGCGGGAGTAAGCTATGGAATTGGTATCGGGGTCCATTCTAGATCTAGCTTAAAGATCAAAGTTAGCGATAGCCGAAAATTTACTGCCAAGATTGGAGTTAATGATTCGGAGGTGGATCTTCAGTCCAAATCGCTAACCACTATTCCACTAACCGATGGGAAGCGTTTGTTTTATGAAATTTCGGATTCTAGAAAACAGTTTGTTGGTTTGGAAGGGGAAGATGGAAAGATAGATCAGGGAGGTGTAGTTTTTATGTTGGTAAATAATGGAAAGGAGATTTATAATAGTGGTGTTATGTATGCTGGGGACCGAGCCAAGGAGGTGGAGATTGAAATTGATAGAGGGATATTGGAAATGATTGTCGAAGATGGGGGTGACGGAAAAAGTGGAGACCATGCCGTTTGGATCGATCCAAAAATTGATTACTTTGAAATCCCCCCGATTATGGTTGCCTATGATTACACGGGTGAAAAATTGGAACAATCCAAAGAAGTTGACAAAAAGCTTAAGGGGCTATTGGGCAAACTGCCTAAAATTGAGACACCGTTGAAACAACCCGAAGTTGATTGGCTAATAGATAATAGCCATGCCAAAGCCAATGTCTATCGTAGTGATAACGGCAAGGATGTTATTCTAACAAATGGCCTTGTTGCCAGGGTGTTTAGGTTGTTTCCCAATTTGGCGACTGTAGATTTTATGAACCAAATGACAGGGGAGAGTTTATTGCGAAGTGTTTCCAATGAGGGGGTGTTAACAATAGATGGCAAGGAAATAGCTATTGGAGGCCTTACAGGGCAACCAGAATATGCCTATACTCTAATGGAATGGATAGATGATCTGGGTATTGATCCAAATTCCTTTCTAATAAAGGATTTTGAGGTTAAAAATTTGAGCGACCGTTTGGAGTGGAAACGTGTTCGTTGGGCTTCCAATCCGCAGATGCCAACAGGTAAGGAAATTGTGTTTACCTTGACAAAGGATGATATTTTGGTAAAAGTCCACTATGCCTTATACGATGGGCTTCCAACACTAAGCAAATGGATAGAGGTTACCAATAACGGAGATCTAATGGTGCAGTTGAATAGGTTTAAATTGGAACAATTGGCCATGGTGGAGGGTGAAAGCCTAGTGGATGTCCCTGTACATTTTGAAAAGCCCAATATTCACGTTGAAACGGATTATGCTTTTGGTGCCATGCAACAGAAGACGTCGGATAAAACTACCTTTTGGGAAACCGATCCCAGATATACTTCCCAGACCAATTACGCCATGCAATTACCGGCCATTTTGGAGGTAAGACCTCCTTTGGGGCCTAATGTGGGAATCGCTCCAGGTGAATCCTTTACGAGCTTCAGGGTTTGGGAGACCCCATTTGACAGCTATGATAAGGAACGTAAGGGGTTGTTCATCAGAAAAATGTATAGGACTATTTCTCCGTGGACCACGGAAAACCCTATATTTCTGCATTTGACAACCACAGATCCCGTTAAGATCAAAAAGGCTATAGATCAATGTGCCGAGGTAGGTTATGAAATGATAATCCTAAGTTTCGGGAGCGGTTTAAATATGGAGAAGGAGTCTCCTGAATATTATGCGAAATTTAGGGATTTGGTAAATTATGGAAAATCCAAGGGTGTTGAATTGGGTGGCTATTCTTTGTTGTCCAGTAGGTGGATTAGTGAAGATGTAGATGTTATTAATCCCAAAACAGGCAAGCGGGGCGGAATGATCTTTGGTTCTTCACCCTGCCTATGTTCGGATTGGGGGTATGATTATTTTAGAAAGATCAAATCCTTTTTCAAGGAAACAGGTATGAGTGTTTTTGAAAATGATGGCTCATATCCTGGTAATGTCTGCGCATCAACTTTACATACCTATCACAATGGTTTGGAGGATTCCCAATGGAAACAATACGCTCAGATACAAGGGCTTTATAAGTGGATGAGGTCTGAGGGTATATATATGAACGTTCCGGATTTTTATGTTAATTCAGGCACCAATAAAACGGGAATTGGTTATAGGGAGGTCAATTGGTCCCTGCCTAGGGAGCGGCAACTGGTTTTGGGTAGACAAAATATTTACGACGGACTGTGGAAAACTATACCGAGCATGTCCTGGACTTTTGTGCCCCTTACCGAATATCATGGAGGGGGTAAGGCAGCTACACTGGAGCCATTGAGCGAACACTTGGACGATTATGAAGGTCATATGATGCAGAATTATGGAGCCGGAGTACAGGCTTGTTACAGGGGGCCAAGGTTGTATGATACCCCTAAAACGAAGGCTGTAGTGGCCAATGTGATCAACTGGTACAAAAAATACAGGGAAATACTTAACAGTGATGTTCTGCACCTTAGAAGGCCATCTGGCAGAGATTGGGACGGCATTATGCACGTTAATCCCAACCTGAAGGAAAAGGGCTTGGTAATGGTTTTCAATCCGCTGGGGGAAGATATGGAAAGGGAGTTGGAATTGCCCTTGTACTATACAGGCTTAACCAGTTTTGCCATGGTGAGGGAAAAAGAAGGGGCTTCCAAAAGGTATAAATTGGATAGGGATTATTCCATAAAGGTCAAGGTCCGTATTCCAGCTAACTCCTATTCCTGGTTGGTTATTGAATAAAGAACAATTACTTATTGACCTATAGTGTTGTGCACATGGGATTGTAAAGCTGTTGTCGCTGGTGTTCCTATCATCCTATAGTTTATCTTGAAAATGTAATACAATTTGTATATTGTTTTCAAAAGTAAATATGAAGATGCGAAAATATTATGCTGTTCTGATTATTATTTTTTTGATAAACCTATCTGTTGGTTGGTCCCAAGAATATGAATTTCAGCACATTACTACTGTAAATGGTCTTTCCCATAATGAGGTTCGTAAGATTGTTAAGGATAATCAGGGATTCTTGTGGTTTGGAACTCAAAACGGTCTTAATCGCTTCGATGGTTATCGCTTTAAAGTATTCAAAAATGTTCCCAATGATAGCAGCAGTATTATTGGGGATAAAATTTATTCCTTAGCAGTCTCCAAGGATAAGTTATGGGTAGGGACAATAACCGGTTTGAGTGTTATCAATACAGTTACATTGGAGGTAATCCCCACACCAAATATTTTTAATTTTATTGGTAAAAATGGTGTTCTTCAACTGTTCTGCGATGGATCCAATGTGGTCTGGGCTTCTACAGAGGGTGAAAATTTTATTATTGACGCTGCCTCACTTGAAGTTGAGAGGGTTTTAAAAGACTATAAGATTGCTGCTGTAGCCAAAGGTTTTGACAACAACTACTGGATTGGTACCAACAAGGGTTTGCTGCAATACGATTACAAAACCAAAACGATTATAAAAAATTACGAACTCGGGGCCTTTAATGCGTATGGTTTGGATGAAATTTATACCAATTCCTATGGAGAGGTATGGATTACAAAATCACATGGCATTTATAGATACCAATCAGAAAGGGATAGGTTCATTGAAGTTTTTAATGGATCCAAGACCTTCAATGCCATATCAGAAAATGATGAAGGAGATATTTTTTTTGGTACCTACGGCGATGGTCTACTAAAATACTCTAGAGCCACAGGCTTATATGAGCCACTATTGGCAAACCCGGAAAACCACTTGTCCATTAGCAGTAATGATGTATATGATGTTTTTGTTGATGATGAAAACATTATTTGGGTAGGAACGCAAGAAGGATTGGATTACTATGATTATACCAGGCATAGGTTTAACAGTCTGGTGCATTTGCCCGAAAACAATAATAGTCTACGAAGTAGTTTTGTGCAAACCATTTTTCAGGATACGGATGGGTTATTTTGGATAGGGACACGTGAGGGAATAGACCAGGTGGTTTTTGATGAGGGGTATACGAATCCCAAAATATCCCATAAGAATATGAACAACACGCTTTTTGAGCCCTTAAACAATAGCTATGTGTCTAGCATATTTAGGGATTCCAAAGATAGAATGTGGATTTCAACAATGGGTGATGGATTGTTTCTGATCCATGAGGGCCAAAATTTGATGAGACGTTTCACCCATAATAGTGAAGACCCCAATAGCATTGCATCATCTTCGGTACGGGCCATAATTGAGGATCATTTAGGGAGAATGTGGTTTGGGACAGGTGGAGGCCTATCCCTTTTGTCGGAGGATGGAAAGGGTGAGTATGCCTTTGAGAATTTAGGGTTTTCTACCTTGAATACTACGTCTATGCCTTATAACGATATTTATTCCGTTTTTGAAGATAGTAAGCAAAGAATTTGGATTGGAACGAACAAAGGAGGACTTAGTTTGTTAGTGGAAAAAGGGGGCGGTAAGAGCTTTCTCAGGTTTAATCATCTTCCTTCAGATCCTAAATCTATAAGTGACGATGAAGTTTTTGTAATTTATGAAGATGTTGACAATCGAGTTTGGTTTGGTACCTCGGGCGCTGGCTTAAATCTTTTGAAAGAGGACGGTAGATCCGATATTAATAATGGTTACTATTTTCAGAGTTACACAGAGAATGATGGGTTATCGGATAATGAAATCAATGCGATCTTGGAAGACCATGAGGGTGATTTATGGATTGCCACAAATACAGGTTTTTCCGAATTTAATATTGATACGGAAACATTTACCAACTATTCCACTTATGATGGGGTTCTGAAAGGAAAGTTTAGGAAAAATGCTAAATGGAAAACCAAGGATGGGACACTCTTCTTCGGTGGTGCTGCTGGGATAAATTACTTCAATCCGAATAACTTCAAGATCAATAACAATGTTCCGAATCCCGTTTTTCTAGATTTGTTGATAGATGGTAAGGTAGTGGAAGTCGGACAATCGCTGGACAATACTGTTGTAATTAGTCAACCGTTAAGTTCTGGTTCTATGGTAAAGCTGCCTGCAAATGATAATAGATTTGAAATAAAATTTACCGCGCTGTCTTTTGCGTCTTCAATGAGGAATACATATGCCTTTAAGTTGGAAGGGATAGATCGGGATTGGCAATATACAGGGGGTATAGATCCAAGCGCCAATTATTCCAAACTTAAGGCAGGAAGCTACCGTTTTTATTTGAAAGCTTCGAACAATGATGGAGTATGGAACAACGAACCCATTTTCATGGATATCTCAGTAAGTCCCAATCTGATGGATTGGAAAATAGTAAAAATTGGCATAGGCGTTTTACTTTTGTTGACCTTGGTCTTGGGAATATTAGCCTTTAGGAAATATAAAGGTCGCTCACTGGTTCGGGATCCAAATCTTAAGAGTAAAAAGCCCATAAGGGTTATTGACCCTGAACTGAATAAAGAGAATTTAGAAAAAGTTAAGGAATTGTATCTTTTGATGGAAACAGAAAAAGTTTATTTGGACTCTGAACTTGGACTAACTCAGTTGGCCGAAAAAATAGATGTCTCCACCAATCATTTGTCTATGCTATTGAATGACTATATAGGCAAAAATTTTTATGACTACGTCAATTATTTTAGAGTCGAGGAGGTAAAACGTAGGCTCAAGGACCCCTATTATCAGAGACAAACTTTATCCTCTATTGGTGGTGATTGTGGTTTTAATTCTAAGTCGGCTTACAATAGAATATTCAAAAAATTTACGGGAAAAACGCCTAGCCAGTACCAGAAAGAAATTTAGCACAATTTTAATGGCCAATCTACTAGGGGAGTGAGCTAGAAGCTTGCGTGAGTTTTAGGTGTTATATGTCCTTATGCTCATTGGTACCATAACTAGATATTATCAATGTCCCTTTCCTCCTATTGGGTCGATTGGAAAATCAATAAGACCTATAATTGTGGTTACTTCTGTACTAGATAATCTTTAATCATGAACAAATGAATAGAAATGTAATTGGAATAGCACGACTTGGCCTTTTTTTTGGTTTTATAAATATCGTTATTGGTCAACAACATGTTGCGAATGTACATAACTTATCCATATGGTCCGAGAAACAGAAAGAAGGAGCGTTGGTAGATTGGCTTGTGTCTGAGGTTAAGGACACGGCAGCCGTGTATCGGAATAAGGAATCCAATGAGTTAATCCTTTCCAATGGGCTGCTATCAAGGACTTTTCGCATTACACCAAATAGCACAACAATCGGCTTAAAATTGCTTGGGAACCAACAGGAACTGATACGCGCTGTTAAACCAGAAGCTGTTGTAAATATCGATGGTTTCACAATAAATGTAGGGGGGCTAAAAGGGCAACCAAACCTTGCCTTTCTTTATCCCGATTGGATTGATGGTCTGGAGGCTGATCCTTTGTCCTTTAAATTTTCAGGATTCAAGATTGGGAAACCTGAAAAACACATGGAATGGAAAAGGGTTAGGCACCATGCTCCAGATGTAGAATGGCCTCCCAAAGGGGTGAAACTACAAATGGATTACAAAATGGATAATTTGTTGGTAGAGGATATATTGGCAATGTCACAAGAAAGTAGGCTAGGCCGAAAAGTGATGTACTTTGATGATTTTTCAACCTTATCTCCCGAATTGAGAGTTAGGACGAGCCCAATCAACGAGAGAAGTTCGTTTATAAATGAAGGTAAACCTGGAGAGATCTATACCCCAAACAATTCAGCTGTTTATGCGGAGTATAAATTGGCACCTGGGGTGGGATTGGTGGAGACATCAATAGATCTTGGGACTGATCTTAGTGGTATGTGGGGACCGGGAATAGCATTGCTTTGGAAAGACAGGACAATAAAGTTTAATATGCGACCTGGAAATGAATCGGGGGTTCAAAACAATGAGGCTTGGAGATTTACGGTTTATGATGGGGAAAGGGAAAATACAAGAGCTGGAGGAAAGGAAAATGTCGACTTTAGTAAGACTTGGTTTTTGCGTATGAGGATTGAAGGGAATAAGGTGTATTGCGAGGCCAGACCTAAAGGTGGTGTTTGGAAAACGTATGAGGCTATAGACTTTGGAAAGGAAGTCGAAGATCCAATGGCGGTAAGAATCGGAAAGCTTGGTAGGCATGCAGAAGGTGTGGATCATGAGGTTCCTGGCCAACTAGTGCGCCTTAAAATAAATGAATTTGGCGTTTATGGAAAAACAAATTCCAGCGAACTGGAGAAAATCAAGGCAAAGTTCAAGGAATTGCAAAAGGTGGTGATATCTGTCAACTACGAATTGTATGATAAGGTGCCGGTGATGTCTAAATGGGTTACAATTCATAATGGGTCGGGAACACCAATAAAGGTGGACAATATTGTATCAGAATTTTTAGGTATCGCTGACCATGACCCATACAGTGGTTATCGTGGTCGTGAAGATTTAAAGGTTAAGCCCAATATTCATTTTGAGACAGATTATGCATTCTCTTCTGGGAAGGTGACTGTCGCCAATGGCCAAACAGTACATTGGGAGGCCGACCAGGATTATGTTACCCAGATATCATGGGTTCAGGATATTCCCAATACCATGAAAATATATCCGGATCAGGGATATCATTATCTGGTTGATGCAGAGGAATCTTTCGAATCAATACGAACTTTTATTCTTCCATATGATTCATATGACAAGGAAAGAAATGGTCTTGCTTTAAGAAAAATGTACCGTACTATTGCGCCTTGGGTAACTGAAAACCCAATGATGTTCCATTTAACCAAATCGGGATGGGATGAGTTTAAAATGGGGATAGATCAGTGTGCGGAGGTGGGTTATGAAATGCTCAATTTTTCCTTTGGTAGTGGATTTAATCCAGAAAACGAGAGCGAGGAGAACTATAGGCAAATGAAAAAATATGTGGAATATGCAGATAGTAAGGGGATTAAAATAGGCACATATTCCTTACTTGCCTCAAGGAGCATAAGTGAAAAGGATGATGTAATTAATCCCAAAACAGGCAAAAGGGGAGGGTTTGCCATCTTCGGCAATTCTCCATGTTTGGGCAGTGAATGGGGGCAGGATTATTTTAGAAGAATGTATAGAATGTTTAGCGAAACTGGATTCATGACCTTTACGCATGACGGTAGTTACCCTGGTGATGTATGTGCCTCTGAAGATCACCCTGGACATACCAGTCTAGGGGATTCACAGTTTAAGCAGTGGAAAATGATTTCCGATTTTTACAAATGGTGCAAAGCCCAAGGAGTATATTTACGCGTCCCTGATTATTATTACCTGTCGGGGTCCAATCAAAGCGGGGTAGGTTACCGGGAAAATAATTGGTCTTTACCCAGAAGGCACCAGTTAATCCATACAAGGCAGAATATTTTTGACGGCACATGGGAAAGTATTCCGACCATGCGTTGGAGCTTTATTCCTTTGGCGCAATATCACGGTGGTGGCGCAGCGGCTACTATTGAACCATTAAATGAACATTTGGATCATTATGAAATGATGCTTGTTAGCAATATTGGGATGGGTATACAATCGGCCTTAAGAGGCCCCCGATTGTACGATACCCAGGAAACCAAGAATATGGTAAAGGGCGTGGTTGATTGGTATAAGGGCTATCGTGATATATTGGAAAGTGATATACTGCACTTACGCCGTTCAGATGGACGGGATCTGGATTATATGATGCATGTTAATCCTCAACTTAAAGAAAAAGGATTCTTGTTGGTTTTCAATCCTACGAACAATATTATCAAGAAGAAAATAACCGTACCCTTGTATTATACAGGTATTACACATGTTGCCAATATTCGTGAACAGGAGGGGAAGAGCAGCCCTATGAAGTTAAACCGCAATTATGAAATAGAACTTGAGGTAGAGGTTGCTCCTAATTGGTATAATTGGTACGTGGTTGAATAAGAGGTTAATTTTTTTATGATGGAAGTTTACCGGAGAATTGGGGAAGCCAATATAGTAATTTATGGTTGGTGAATCTATTGTAGGGAGTGGACCCCAAAGCTAGCACCATGGATGGATTTACCAAAGTCCATTGTAATGAACGTTTATCTAAAATGAACAACTTTTTTATTATCCAATAAAGTAATTTGAATATGAAAAAAAGATATTGGTGCTGTTCTTAACATCAGTTTTGATTTACAGCTGTAACAAAACAGAAAAAGTCAATCTGTCATTTGACGGGGAGTTATTGGCAAAAAATGTTATAAGTTTACAAGGGGAGATTCCGGAGCCCAGTGAAAAGCCTGAATATTCTTGGTATATATCCACAACTAAAGATGGTGAATGGAAAGAATTGCATGGAATATGGACTAACAAAATTGTTTTACTCACTTCATATGCGGATCATTTTTTAAAGTGTGAGATTTCTTATAAGCCCCCAAAAGGCGATTTATTAAAAACAGTTTCGGTAATATCATCCGAGCCTATTGTATTTAATGAAAATACCAATACTGATTGGTTTCAGGAGGCTGGTTTTGGGGTAATGGTACATTATCTAAAAAATGCTATGGTCCCTGATGGAGGAACAGAGGAGTGGAATAAGGTGGTCAATAGTTTCAATGTGGAAAATTTTGCAAGTCAGGTCCACGAGGCAGGAGCTGGGTATGTAATGTTTACCTTGGGTCAGAACTCTGGTTATTACTGTTCACCCAATACCACTTTTGATAAGGCAGTTGGGGTAGAACCGGGGAACTATGTTCAAAAAGGGATTTGCCAAAGGCTTTGATTATGGCCTTGGGAAAGTATAACATTCCATTGATTTTGTACTTGCCGAGTAACCCGCCCATAAACAATAAATATGTTTCCGAGAAATTAAGATATACGTTCCAAAAGGATTCAGCCACGAGCCAATTTAATCAACCCATATTGGAAAATATGATTGAGGAGTTGAGTTTGCGCTATGGTGATGGAGTCCAAGGATAGTGGTTTGATGGATTATATTCTTGGAACGATATTAGAAGTACGCGTATGAAGATGTCCCTAAACATAATACAAGTACCCATACCCTTTCTGCAAAGGCGGGAAACAAAAATAGTATTGTAACATATAACAGTGGCTTTGGGAAGATTCATGGGAATACTCTATATGATGATTATACTTCTGGTGAAAAATTCACTATCGACGAATATCCGTCAAGTAGATGGGCGGAAGATGGTATTCAATGGTTTTTATTTACCTATCTAGGTTAAAAATGGGGTGGTCATGGACAACAATTTGTTACTGATTCCTTATTACACCAAGCAGTGAAAATTGTAGAAAATAAAGGTATCTTGTGTCTTGAGGTAGTAACCAATTCCGAGGGGGATATTCTCCCTGGTCATTTGGAACAAATAAAAGCAGTTGGTAGAAAGCTGGGAAAAAATAGGTAATTCAATTGCCTTGCCGGCATAATATTTTTTGATAGACCCATTTCCTTTTAGGGAATGGGTCTTTTATTTGAAATATGACACAGTATATAAAACTCCTGTACCCTTGGTTTTTTGCTATAGTTAATTTTAAAACCTGATTTTCAGGTGTTTAGAGGTGTTTGTTCTATAAAGTTAATTTACGGTGGTTTACGTTGCCAGAGCACAATATTTCCGATGTCCCAATGCTTATTGGGACTTTTTTATGTTTTCAATTCTAGTCCCAATACTCCTTTCAGGTCGATTTAAGGTTAATTGTTTGTTAATGTTGTGAGGGTTCTTAGATACCCTTCATCTGGATGGGTTTCCAGGGTCCGATTAATATAATGTTTAACCAAATAAAAGCGCGTATTATGAAAAAGAAGTAGTTGTCCCGTATAGGGATTAGTGAAACCAATAGTTCCGGGATGGTAAATGGCATGATCATCCCAAAATAATAAGTAACAATCAAAACCTTAAGAATGAAATTAAGAAACTTAAAGAAGCACAAAAAAAGGAGTGTTAGTTGGGTAAATGTATTGCCCATACTTCTTTTGACCATTACATTCATAAATGTTAGGGGCGCCGAGGTAATGACTCCTTTGGAAGTCATCCAACAGACCATAACAGGAACGATCACGGATGCGACTGGGACTCCACTTCCCGGGGTAAACGTACTTTTGATGGGTACTACTATTGGTACCCAGTCCGATTTTGACGGAAATTTTAGTATAACCGCAAATCAAGGGGATATTCTTCGGTTCTCCTATCTAGGGCTAAAGACCAAGGATGTTGAAGTAGGAAACACTTCTATTCTGAATGTCGCAATGGAGGAAGATGTTAATTCACTGGAGGAGGTGGTAGTAGTAGGGTATGGTACTACAATAAAAAGGAACCTAACAAGTTCTGTAGCGGCAGTTACTACAGAGGAGATCCAAGAGATTCCAGCAACTTCATTGAGTAATGCGGTAGCCGGTAGGTTTGCCGGGGTTAATATTAGTCAGGCAGGAGGTAAGCCGGGTAGAAGTTCCGATATTGTTATTAGGGGTGCTACTTCAGGACAGTTTGCCGGTAATAATCAGCCCTTATACGTAATAGATAATATTATATCTTCCAAAGAACTCTTTGATGCTCTGGATGTAAGTGAGGTAGAATCAGTATCCATATTAAAGGATGCAGCATCTGCCGGAGTTTATGGGTCCCGGGCTGCCAATGGGGTTGTGTTGGTAAAAACAAAATCGGGAAAAACAGGCAGTCCCACAATTAACTTTACCTCTACGATCGGTACTACCGAGCCTACCAATGTACCCCCCATGACCAGTGCCTATGAGCAAGCCTTGATCATGGGACAGGTTCAGGATTTTAACAATGTACCTGCCGATGACCCCAATAGGTTCAATCAAACCGAATTGGACTATTTGAAAAACTTGAATATAGGTTCTTTTTTAGACCAGGCCGAAGAAACCCCGGTCCTAAACAGACATGCTGTGACCGTTAATGGGGGTACGGACAATGTAAGGTATTTTATGTCCGGGTCCTACATCAAGGAAACAGGTGCCTTTAGCAATCTGTCTTATCAAAAAACAAACTTCAGGGCGAAGGTGGACGTTGATATAACAGACGACCTTAACGTATCCTTAAACCTTAATACCAATAACGATCAGCGAGAGGAATTTTATTGGAGATGGAACGGGAGTGATGAAGATTTTGGTGATTTCTATAGAACGGCCAATAGAACAGGTCGCTGGGGGCCAGCTGTTCACAATGGGGAATATGTTGCCAATTTTAATGGATGGAACCCTGTTCATTTGGCAGAAGAAGGTGCGGGCTCCAATGATAGAAGCGCCAGGAATATAGGGGCGATAGTCGACGTAAATTATAAATTTCCGTTCCTGGAAGGATTAACGGCAGGATTAACCTATAATAAGTTGAATATCCGGAACGATAGAACCCTCCAAAGAAATATAGTGGAGGACATTACTTTTGGGGTGGACCCCAATAACCGTTTTGTCTTAACCGATGAAATTCTGGGAACTAGACTTCGTAGTGATGATGGCGCCAATTCCAATAGCTTGCAAGAGTCTACTGCGGAGACCAATTCTTATCAATTAAATGCACGCCTAGGATATGAAAATACATTTGGAGACCATTCCGTAAGCGCATTGTTCAACTACGAACAGTATGAGCGGGATGATAAGTCTTTCTACGCCCTTCGTAGAGGCTTGCTCACCCCACTGGTTTCGCAGCTTTTTGCAACCAATCCGGCGGTGGAGAATCAGTTTGCGAATGGAAATGCAGGGGAAACGGGTAGGCAATCCTATATCGGGACCATGGGATACAATTTCAAAAATAAGTACTTCCTAAACTCGACCTTTAGGTATGATGGTTCCGTACAATTTTCGGAGGACGAGCGATGGGGGTTCTTTCCTTCCGTATCCGCGGCCTGGATAATAAGTGAGGAAGGGTTTTTTAAGGATAATTTGGGCTTTTTTGATTTTTTTAAGCTCAGATATTCTATTGGGAACACCGGGAACGATGATGTAACGGGTCAAGGATCTACAATTTTCCCTTATATACAAAACTACAATGTAGGGGGAAGTGGTCCAATATTCGGTACCAATAATGCAATTTCCAGTGCAACTTCCATTGGTGCGGAACCTGACTTGTTTATCACATGGGAAAAACAAACTTCGTATAACTTTGGACTGGACTTTCAGGTATTGGACGATAAATTGTCGACCACCATTGATTTCTTTAAAAATAAGAAAACCGATCTATACGGGAGCAGACAGGTCTTTATCCCTTCATCCTCGGGGCTTACCTTGGGGCCGGTTAACTATGGCGCCATAGATATAAAAGGTGTGGAGGGCTTGGTAACCTATAAGGACAATATTACCACTGATTTTAATTATGAGGTTGGTTTTAATATAGGGTATTCCAAGGCCGTCTATGTAACCCTGGACGAACCGGAAACCAGAAGGCCATACCAGTTGTTGTCCGGCGAGGAAACCAGCAGGATAATGGGGCTCCAAGCAGAGGGTATTATCAGGACTCAGGAACAGTTGGACGACTTAATTGCCAATGGTTATAAAATATACGGACAAGACCCCCAAATTGGAGCATTGTATTTTAGGGATATACGGGGGGCAGCTGCAGTGGACCCAGAAGGCAATACGCCAGACGGAGTAATTGATGATAACGATAGGGATTATATAGGAGCTAGAAGTAACCCTTCTGTAAATTATGGTATACGGTTAAATTTGAGATATAAAAGATTTAGTCTCCTGGCCTTTGGACAAGGATTTGCAGGACATCAAAGATATCAACCGGCCAACAATAGGTTTCAGTTCGCCTCCATAGGCCAATCTTCCCATACCCAGTGGCTCAATGCTTGGACACCGGATAACCCAAATAATTCATTTCCAAGATTTGGTTCCCCTTTTAGTAGCAACGATTCCACTTTTTGGTTGGAGGATGCCGACTTTTTAAGGTTGAAAAATTTGAATGTTGGTTATGATATCCCAGTTTCCCTAGCGAGCAAAGTAGGGGCCGAAAGGATAAATCTTTTTGCCAACGGAACCAATTTGTTCATGATCTACAGTAAGATCAAGGCCTTTGACCCTGAAACCTCGGGAAGGGGTATTCCGGTGAATAGGAGTTATAGCTTGGGAATAAACGTTACATTTTAAAATAAGGTATGATGAACATAAGAAATATAAACAAATTAATGATCCTTTGCTTTTTGGCCCTTACCCAATGTAGTGAAGATCCATTGGATAAGAGACCACTGGGGGCTATCAGTGAAGAGGTAGTATGGAACGATGAGAGTTTGGCCCTAGGATTTTTGAACAATATCTACAGTAGGGCCCTTCCGGGCTGGGCAACTACCGCCTCTCAACTATCGGATGACGCCCATGGCGAAAACGGCTATATGTACGGTGAGGCTCAACCGGGTTCAATGAATATATATTCCGGAAGTTATACAACCATTAAGGATATAAATTTACTCTTGGCCAACATTGGTACGGGTACCATAGACACCGAAGTGCAGAACCTGATGTCTGGCCAAGCCCTGTTTTTTAGAGCCCATTTATATTTTAGGTTGGTTTCCACATATGGTGGGGTACCCATGGTATTGGAGGCGAGGGATAAATCGGACATAGAGGCCTTGCAGGTGCCGAGAAACAAAACATCCGAATGTATTGCGCAAATTTTGAGCGACTTGGATGAGGCGGCAGAACTGTTGCCAATTGCCTATCCCAATGCGGCAGCGGATTACGGAAGAATAACCAAAGGTGCAGCCTTGGCCTATAAAGGTAGGGTGTTGCTGCATTATGCCAGTGAACAGTTTGACCCTTCCCAGGATAAAGGGCGATGGCAAGCGGCCTACGATGCAAACAAGGCTGCGATAAACTTGCTTTCCGCTAATGGAAAAGGGCTGCATCCAAGCTATGAAAATCTTTGGTTCGATGAAAGTGAAACCAATCCGGAGGCAATAATGGTCAAAAGATATACATTAGATCAATCCCACAATAGGGACGCAGGTTGTAGACCTTTTATAGTTGGTACCAATGGGGAATCTTTTGATAAACCAACCAAAAGTCTGGTGGATGCCTTCCCTATGAAAGATGGAAAGGCCATAGATGATCCTAGCTCGTCCTATACCTATGATCCAACGGCCCTTTGGGTGGACAGGGATCCGAGATTTTCCGCTACCATTGCTTGGAACGGTGCCGTTTGGCCGTTGAACAATCCTGCTCCAAATAGGACCAGTGATTTGGAGTGGACTTTTCAGGAAAGTGCCATTGAAGGGCAGGCAGATAGCCGTATTACCCCCACTAGTTTTAATTGTAGAAAGGCTATAGATGGATCCATTGAAGGAGGAGCGGCTAGCTTGTCCTCCCCTACGGATTGGATCGAAATTAGATATGCCGAGGTACTTTTGAACCTGGCCGAGGCTGCAAATGAGGTTGGATTGTCCGCAGAGGCCTACGACATCCTTATCCAAATCAGGGAGCGGGCTGGGATAGAACCCGGTTTGGATGGTTCGTATGGACTTGCAGCGGGAATGGACCAAGATCAATTGAGAAACGCTATAATGCACGAAAGAAGGCTAGAGTTGGTTTTTGAAGGTAAGCGTTCCTCAGACCTTAGAAGAAGAAGAATGTACGAGACCATAAATGGCACCTATCGTCAAGGCTATAGAATTACCAAAACTGCTTCTTTTGATGCCCTTGATCCTTCCGAAGAGATTTTGGACGATCGTATAGCTTTGGAAGAGGGGATAAATAATGGAAGCATAGACCTTAACGACCCAAGTGTATACAACACCTATTTCAATACAGAGTTGAGAAGTGTTGAAAGATTTGGAAATATTGATGACGATGGTAGTGCGATCAACTATTTGGATAGCTATTACTTTTTTGATATCCCCCAGGATGAGCTTAACAAAAATCCAAACCTTGAACAGACCAATGGCTGGCCAGGTGGGACTTTCGATCCTTTACAATAAAATTGTAAAAACTCTTGAGTTGATCATTGTGTTAAATTAGTTTTGAGTTAGTTGTTTATAAAAGGGGCTGAAATTCCTCAGCCTCTTTTTACAATTCAAGACATTTTCTGCCCAAGTTGATAAATGGAAAAGAGCAAATCAAATTAGAATATGGATCGGCTGAAAGCGGTGTTTTCTTAACCAATTAAAAGAAAGTCTTGGTTTTGTGAGCAACATAGTGTTATAGGTTAAAGAATGTAATCAATGAAATTCCCATAAGTACAATATAAAATTATGACTAAATTATTTTGGATATTATTATCTGCAATATGTATAACCGCATGCGTTAATTCTCAGGACAAGAATTTTCTAGAAAATGTTAATTTCAAATTAGCACTGGACAGCCAAGGTAAATTAATGGAGTTAATAGAGAAGGGAACAGGTGAAAACTTATTAATTCCAGGTCACAGTACATCTCTATTAACCGTTCAGTCCGAAGGGGTAAATTATCCCATTACTAGCTGGAAACATGAAGGTGAATTTTTGAAATTGAAGTTCAATAAACCTGGAGCCGAAATTAGCGTTAAAGTTAAGAGTAAAAGTAACTATCTAACTTTTGAAATAGTTGAAGTGAAAACGGATGAATTGATTGATAAAGTTATTTGGGGGCCTTTTAAGGTGCTGCCTTCGGAAAAAATAGGTCAATCAATAGGGATTGCCTATAATGATAGTATAGCCATAGGTTTAATGGGATTAAATCTGAAGAGTCGAGGCGGATTTGAAATTGCAACGAGGGAAAGATTTGGAAATGCTGCTAAGAAAATTGAAGGAGGAGCAAGCTTGACCGGTTTTGTACGTGATCGCTCAAGATTCCAAACTGTGGATAATTGGGAGCAGAAGTTAGGACAGGCAGTTCCTGTCAATGATAGCGATGCTGAAATAGTAGGTGGCAAATTTGCTTTCTATTGTGTGCCTTCCAGTACATTAATTGAGGTTGTGGAGGAAATCGTTTTAAACGAAGAGCTACCCTACATTAAGACCAAAAATGTTTGGAATAAGGTTTCAAAATATTCCAGTTCGTCTAAACTAATTATGTCTTATAATGTTGATAACATTGAAGCTTGTATAGACGTTGCCAAAAAAGCTGGTATTTCATCTGTCTATCACGGAGGCATTTTTAAAACTTGGGGAACTTTTTTACTGGATGAAAAGGACTTTCCCAATGGTTATAAATCGGTTAGGGAATGCTCGGATAAAGCCGATAAACACGGAATAAATTTAGGAGCGCATACTTTAACAAATTTTATCACGACCAATGATCCTTTGGTTACTCCTAAACCTCATCCGGGCCTCGTTTTGGCCGGAATCACAAAACTTGGAAAAAGCATCTCTGCCAATGATAATGAATTGTCATTGCAGGATGAGGAGGTACGCCCGGCATACCATGAACCAAATATAGAAAAAGTAAACCCCAGATGGCGTGAGCATACAGCGGTTAAAATTGGGGATGAAATTATAGTGTACTCTTTTGCAACTGCCCAAGGGGAATTGGTGTTAAAAGAATGTAAACGTGGTGCCTTTGGTACAAAGGCTGTAGAACACAAAAAAGGTGAAAAGGTAAGTCGCCTAATGTCCCATGGTTATAAGGTGTTTTTTCCAGATATTAACTTACAAGATCAAATGGCAAAAAACCTAGCAACGTTCTTTAATGAGGCAAATCTGAAAAGAATTAGTTTTGATGGTATTGAAGGAGGTCTGGCTTCTGGACATGGTAGGTATGGAAGTGATCGTTTTGTAAAGGTCTTCTTTGACCATTTAAAGGATCCACATATTGTTGCCAATTCATCGGATGTAACCCATTTTGGGTGGCATTATTTGGCTAATGAAAGTTGGGGCGAACCTTGGACCTCCGACAATTTCAGGGAAGCACATTTAGAGCATAGATTGAGTGTGCAACAGGCCTTAAAAGAAGACTTGCTACCACGGAAAATGGGGCAATTTAGCATCAATGCAAAAACTACAAAAAAGGATATTGAATGGGTAATGGGACTATGTGCCGGTTATGATGCCGGTGTAGATTTTTACATTAGCCCCAATTTTGAAGAAATTAACAAAGAAGCCGATGCTATCCTATCAGAAATTAATAAATGGGAAAAAGCAAGAATGGAAGGTCTTTTTACAGAAGCACAAAAAGAAAAACTACGGGATCCATATACTTTCTACGGTCTTGAGCAAGATGAAGAAGGCGTGCGATTGGTTTTTATAGAATCATGGGCTCCAGAAGGGGCTACCAACAAGATAGGGGATAATCAAAACAGTCTGCCATCGACGATATTGGAAAACAGGCCGGAAACCCCGGTGTCCAAGGATTATAAGCACAGGAATATGACAACGGAACCAGGACAGCCAACGGCCGCCATTTGGGAGTATCTATGTGCGGTATCCAAGCAAAAATTACAATTTGTAATTCGGCTCCCTAAAGCATCCAATGAAAGTGTAAAGGGTATCTATTTAAAGGCAGGAGCAAAAAAAGTTGAAATACCGTTTATATTGGAACCAGGCGACTTTGTTGTTAATAAAGGCAGCAATACGTATAAACATTTTTCCGAAGACCTAAAAGTTAAGGATGAAGTTATAATAGATAACGGTTATTTATCGGTAACAGAAGGCCTAAACGTCATAGAGTTTGATTACCAGGGAAAAGGAAGGGTGGCAGGTCCTGAAATGATAGTAAATTTCCGTACTATAAAATAGTTGACTAGTCTGCTTATCTCCTTTTGTTTTACCATAGAATAGGAGGAGATACATGGAATAAGGAAAATGCCGGTAACCAAGGATTGGCATATGAATGACCCTAGTTGTGTTGTAAAGAATCAATACTGTAAAGGCCAATAGACTTAAGGCTGAAGGAGGTGGAAGTGTAAAGAGATTCCACTCCAAGGCGGTAAATTATTCTTAAAGGACGAAAGGACCGGTATATACCTAACGGTTAAATTTGAACATTCCATAGGGTTTTCGCCCAGTGCGCCCAAAAACAAAAATAAAATACCTAATATGAAAAGAGGAAATAACATACTCCTAGTAATTTGGACTTTGGTCATTACATTGCAGTCTTATTCACAAAATGATGGATCTCATAGGGCCGAAGTACTTTTTACCCAACTAGATCCTTCGGGAACCAATATCAATTTTAAGAATCTACTTCATCAAACCAATCAGGATAACATATTTGTTTATAAAGGTTTTTATAAGGGCGGTGGAGTAGCTATTGGCGATATTAATAATGACGGACTTCTTGATATATATTTTACGGGAAATCAGGTAGGAGATAAACTGTACCTCAATAAGGGAGATTTAAAATTTGAGGATATTACCCTGGCAGCGGGGATATTGGACAAAGGGGGCTGGTCTACCCATGTCAGTATGGTGGATATTAATAATGACGGATTTAAAGATATCTACGTTTGCAAAAGCCTCTATGATGACAGGGAAGAATTACGTCAGAATGAATTATATATCAATAACGGTGACCTAACTTTTGTGGAAGCTGCAGCAGACTTTAACCTTGATGATAGAAATAGGACTACAGAGGCCAATTTTTTTGATTTTGACAGGGACGGGGATTTTGATGTTTTTTTGATCAATCAACCCAAAAACTCTTCATTTTTGGCACCTGCAAACAATGAAGAAAAAATATCTCCGACCCAAAATTATAGGTTGTTGGAGAACAAAGACCATAAATTTTATGAAATCTCCAATAACGGGGGTGTTAGCAATTTTGGTTATGGATTAAGTTCAAGTATAGGGGATTTCAATATGGACGGATGGCAGGATATTTACGTGGCAAACGATTATTTGGGCCCTGATTTTTTTTATATCAACAATGGAAATGGAACCTTTACCAATAAAATTTATGAGAATATAAAGCATACCTCTTATTTCAGTATGGGTACCGATTTAGGGGATATCAATAATGATGGTTGGTTAGATTTCGTTGTTCTAGATATGGTGGCCGAGGATAATTATAGGCTCAAAAGTAATATGAGCTCCATGAACCCCTCAGAGTTTTGGAACAATGTTAGTAGAGGTGGACATTATCAATATATGTTCAATACATTACAGCTTAACAACGGAGTGGACGTACATGGGAACATGCTTTTTAGTGAAATATCCCAAATGGCAGGTGTTTCCAACACGGATTGGAGTTGGTCCCCCCTATTGGCCGATTTTGATAATGATGGACGCCTTGATCTTTTCGTGACCAATGGGATTAGACATGAGATTGGAAATACCGATGCCTTAAAGAAATTGGACCAGTACATAGGGGATATTGATACAAACTACAATAATGAGGGCAACAAAAATTTTGACGTTTGGAAGTATGCCGATTTGGATAAGTTATTGTCTTTTTTTCCTTCCAATAAAATTCTAAACTATATGTATAGGAATGTCAATGGGATGAAATTTGAAAAAGTTTCTGAACAATGGGGTTTATCCCAAAAGACATTTTCAACAGGTGCAGCCTATGGAGATTTGGACAATGACGGGGACTTGGATTTGGTAGTTAATAATATAGATGAGGTGGCCTATGTATATAGGAACAACACCTCCGAGAAGAAAAAGAATAATTACTTGAGGATACATTTCAAAAAGGGCAAGTTAGGTCAAAGCTTTTTTGGGACTAAGGTTACCTTGTTTCATAAGAATGGGGTACAAATCTCACAATTGACCAATGCCAGAGGAATTAATTCCAGTAGTGAGGAAGTAGTACATTTTGGATTAAATCAAATCAACACTATAGACAGTTTAAGAATAGATTGGTTCAATGGTCAGTCCTCAATTTATAAAAAAATCAAGGTAAACCGAACATTGGCGTATGATCTTAATGATGCTAAAAATAGCCAAGCACCCCCTAATAAAATGGATTTAGTATTATTTGAAGATGTTTCCGATGCGGCGAATATAAATTATGTACATAAAGAAAATAAGTATGATGATTTTGGGCGTGAGATATTGTTGCCCCATCGCATGTCTACCTTAGGATCGGGAATTGCGGTTGCGGATATAGACGGCAATGGATTGGAGGATTTTTACATTGGTGGACCCAACGAAGGCTTAGGTAAACTGTATTTGCAACAAAATTCTGGTTCCTTTAGGGAAAGTCCCTTAAAGCTTATTCCTGACCTAAACAGGGAAGATATGGGGGCTGTTTTTTTTGATGCCGATAATGACGGGGATCAAGATCTTTTTGTGGTTTCAGGTGGTAATGAGTTTGAACTGGATTCGGAAAACTATCAGGACAGATTGTATCTGAACGATGGCAAAGGAAATTTTCAGCTAGCAGTAAACAAGCTGCCCTTGATTAAGGCAAGTGGATCTAGGGTAAAGGTTGCCGATTATGACAATGACGGGGATATGGATCTGTTCGTTGGCGGACGGCAAGTTCCAGGACGTTATCCCGAACCGGCGGATAGTTATTTGTTAGAAAATCAGCTCGTGGAAACTGGGGCCTTGGGTTTTGTAAAAACCAATACCAATGTATTGGATAAGTTGGGTATGGTGACCGATGCAGTTTGGACCGATTTTGATAGTGATGGGGATTTGGATTTATTGGTTACTGGAATGTGGATGCCAATCTCCATATTGGAGAATATAGGGGGGGATTTTGTTAATAGCACTGAAAAATTCAATTTGCAAAACACAACGGGATGGTGGTCTAGTATTTCAAGTGAGGATATGGATGGTGATGGAGATGCTGATTATGTTGTTGGAAATTTAGGATTGAATTATAAATACAAGGCAAAAGAAAATGAACCATTTTCCGTTCATTATGGTGATTTTGATGAAAACGGAAAAAATGATATCGTATTAAGTTACTATAATTACGGAACCCAATACCCCCTACGAGGCAGGTCTTGTTCCTCCCAACAAATACCGGAAATAAAAAAGAAATTCGCAACCTACAATGAGTTTGCATCATCAACCCTGCAGGATATTTACGGTGATTCCAACTTGAATAATGCCCTGCATTATGAGGCCAAGACTTTTGAAAGTGTCAGCATGGAAAATTTGGGGAATGGTAAATTCAATATTAGACCATTGCCCAATATGGCCCAAGTTTCCAACATTAATAGTTCCGTAATGTATGATTTTGATAAGGATGGTATAAAAGATATTGTTATAGCCGGTAATCTTTATGGCTCTGAAATAGAGACCACAAGAAATGATGCTAGCTTGGGTCTGTTTTTAAAAGGCCATGGCCAGTTTGTTTTTGAGCCCATACCTATGGGGAAATCGGGTTTGAATATTTCACAGGATGTAAAAGAGATGAAGCTTATTGTTTATAAAAACCATAAGGCCTTGGTAGTAGCGGTCAATAATGGTAGGGCACAATTGATAAAAGTGAATTGATTCAAGAGAGCCAATAATTTTTGGTTGACCAATGGCCAATATTAATCCAGTTTGATAAATGAATGGATTTTGATAAATAATGTGAATGGAAAAATCAAAACTTGCGAATAAAAGGTAGTTGGTTATTTATTTGGTTCTCTATTGGAATTTTGAAAACTGTTATGTTCCTCTGGATAGTGTCCCAATGCTCATTGGGTTGTTTTTTCAGGGATTTGTTTGTCCCAATCTGTACCAAAAGACCAAATTATTGGATTTGTTATTTATACTTGTTCGTGAAATAATTAACGGGTCGTTAAATCTAAATTTTAATTTTTGAAAAAGAGTACAATTTCCTTAAGGACACTTTTAATGATATTTTTTATATCCTCAATTATGGGGATATATGCCCAGGAAAAGGAAGTGAATATTACCAGCCTATTGAAGGAAATGGTGGATCGCGAGAAGATTACGCAGTTTCCATCTTCCAATTATCAATCCAAACAGGCAAGCAGCTATAATAGGGAATCGGTTTCTCCAGATCTGCCAGGTTGGTTTGCAGATAGTGATGGGGTGTCATTTGTTCGCAAGGAGGAAAACAAAGGAAAAAAAGAATGGGTGCTAATGGAGGATGTTGGGCCGGGTGTAATTACCAAAATCTGGGCAGTGTGCTTTTATTATGGGTTGGACAATACAGAGGGAGCAAATATTAATATATACTTGGACGACAATCCAAATCCCGTAATTTCCACTAATTTCTTCAACCTTGTACAAGGGAAAGATTTTATAAAACCTCCCTTTGCAGATGTATCGGCTAGGGCAGGGAATCTTTATTTTCCCATTCCATATGCCAAGAGCTGTAAAATTACCATGGATAAGAAAGCTTTTTATAATATCATTAATTTCAGAAAATACCCAATAGGTACCAAGGTGAGAACTTTTACTATGGAAGATTTTGATAAGGCTTCCAAGCTGAGAGACAAAGTGGGGACAATGTTAACTGAATACACACTTGCTAGTGGAGTCGTAAAGGAACAAGAAAAGTCTATTGGTCCTTCGGAGTCTATAATTTTTGACCTTCCAAAAGGAAATAATTCCGTTCAGGAATTTCAGATCAAGCTTACGGCTACTTCCAATATGGCCCAAGCCTTGCGCTCCCTGGTACTAAAGTCCAACTTTGATGATGAGGAAACAATATGGGCCCCTGTGGGCGACTTTTTTAACAATGTGGGTAAAATGCAACCTTATGATATGTGGGAGAGATCGGTTACCAAAGACGGCAATATGATTTGCCGTTGGGTAATGCCATATAAGAATAGCGGTCAGCTGGTTGTTGAGAATCTTGGAAAAGAAAAAGTGAAGGTTAAAATGTCCGTCACGACCAAGGAAATGAAATGGACCTCCAATACCATGCACTTTTACGCCACCTGGCAAACTGATGCACCTACCCCCACCTTCCCGCTATACGATTATAATTTTTTGAGCGCAACTGGCAAAGGAGTGGTGGTAGGTGATGAATGGTCTGTTCTTAACCCTATTGAAGGCTGGTGGGGAGAAGGGGATGAGAAAATATATATAGATGATGATTTGCAGGCCAACTTTCCATCTCATTTTGGAACAGGGACCGAAGACTATTACGGATGGGCTGGTGGTGTAGTGCCTACACCCAAAGATGAGTTTTCAAAACCATTTTTGGGAAATATTATTGTTGGTCAAAAATCGAAGGGGTACAATGTATGTACAAGAACCCGTGTATTGGATGCAATACCATTTAAAAACCAAATTAAATTTGATGTGGAATCGTCTTGTGGCAAACGCAGTAAATCCCATTTTCTTCAATATGCACAAACAACTTTTTGGTATGGTGTTCCGGGTGTGGTTCACAATAAGCCACCATTGCCAACGTACGCTGCGGCCAATCTACCCACTATATTGGACCTGGAAAGGGTGATGGAAAAAGCCAAAGGCACACAATATATTGTGGACAATGCTTTGGAAGCGGAACTGCTGCCCTTGGCCAGAGTAAGTAATGGTGTAATAGAAAATCTTCATGAAATTCCTATGTGGGGAGAAATAAGTTCTGGCGCTATGAAGAATTTGTGGTTCGAGAAACCTGGCGACTACGTCGAAATTAAGATAAGCGAGCAATTTGAAGCCTCCCGAATTTTTCTTTGCGCCGCTGTGGGACCTACTAGTGGAAGATTCGATATTGTTGTAAATGGGGTCAAGAAAATAGATCAAGACCTCTATTCACAACATGCCGGGGTCATAAATCCCTATTTGGACCTGGGAAAGTGCAACCCGAACGATAATTCGTTTGTGGTGCGTATTACATTCATCGGCCATAACCCGGATTCGGAAGGGATTGGCAATAAGTTTGCTTTGGGATTAGATTTCTTTCTGATTAAAAATAACTTCCTTAATAAAAAATAATAGCGATACAATATATTTATGAATTCTATATTAAAATCATTTATACTATTTACTCTATTGGTAAACATTGGTTGTGATACCAAAAAAGAATACGTTATTGAAACCGGATCGGTAACAAGGGTTATTGGTATAAATGAAGATGGCCAATTAAGTACCCTAGAGATACAAAATAACATAACGGGCAAGAATATGGTGCCAAAGAACAGAGAAGAATTTAGGCTCCGTATTTCGGAAGGGACCCATATTGAGGGCTCTGATAAGATCTTGAGCTCAGAGGACTTTGAAGTGATCAAGGTGCTACCGATGGACAATTCCTCCCTTGGTTTCCTCTTGGAGAATAAAGAACATGGATTGGAAGTTGAGGTTGTATATGAAGGTGAAAGGGGCGATTTTTATATCTATAAATACCTTAATATAAGATCGGAAGAGGCGGTTATTATAGAAAGGTTGGATGTGGAGACCATTGCTTTGGAAGATATGCATCAACCATATCAAATTAAAAAAATAACCTCACGGGGTATGGCCCAATGGAAACCTGGACTGGGCCAACCTCTTTATGCCGTGAAATCGGCTATGTTTTTTGGAGTGGAATTCCCAGCATCATCCAATTTTGTCGAGGATGGATCGGGATATTGTGGTTATCTATATGGTAAAGAATTAACAGCTGGGGAAACGTATACCACTTACAAAGGAGTTATCGGGGTAGGGGACGATCCTGCATATATTCAGGATACATTTTATGACTATATAGACAGGGTTCGTGCACGACCGTTAAGACTGCAGATTCAATACAACAGCTGGTTTGATTTTTATAGTGGGGTGGATAAGGAAAAATTTGGAATTAGTTTGTCAAAGGTCCATCAGGAATTGGTGGAGGAAAGAGGCGTGGATCCACTTAGTGCCTTTGTAATAGATGATGGATGGCAAGATGTACAGGCAGATTGGTCCAATAAATCATGGACGGTGAACGGGAAATTTGATCCAGACTTCAACACCAGTTTTAATAATGTAGCGGCTGTTCGGTCCAAACTTGGGTTGTGGATGAGCCCGGGCTGTCTTTTTGGGGCAGAACCTGCGGCGCAGAAACTTAAAGAGCAGGGGTTTGAAACCATGGGCAAATGGATGTCCATGGCCGGTCCTAAATATATGGATTTGTTGGAAGATAGAATACTGGAACTAACAAAACAGGGGGTGAATTATTTTAAATTGGATGGCGTGTTCGGACACCTTAATACTAGGGAATTTGAACTCCATGGTGATAAATACGGAATACCTTATATGCCGCAATTGGGAACAAAAGGATTATCGGCATCAGATGCACTACTAAACGATTCGAAATTTGATGAATTAAAAACTTATTATCTCGTTGCCGGAACAGAGCGGTTGATGGATCTGTTCAAGAAACAACATGAAGTAGACCCTACTGTGTATGTGGTGATATCCAATGGGGCGTATCTAAGCCCTTGGTGGCTAATGTACATAGATGCCGTGTGGATGATCAATGCTGGGGATGCAGCTGGCGGAAGCAATAGAACAGAGGAATTGGTCTACCGGGATGGAGTGTATTATGATACATGGAAAAAGGAAAATACACAGTTCCCATTAAATTCGGTCTTTAATCATGAACCCAAAAAAGTGGGAACCGGAGAAAGTCGGGAGGCATTTTCACAATATTTATGGATGAATCTGTCGCGGGGAACGGGTTTTATAGAACTGTATATTAAAACCCAAGAACTTTCACAGGATGATTGGGATGTTTTGGCAGATGGCCTGAAGTGGACGAAGTCTGTGTTTCCATATTTTAAAAGAGCAAGAATGCATGGTGGGGACCCAAAGGAAGCCCAGGTATATGGGTATACGGGCTGGAATGAAAACGGAGGGTATATATCTTTCCATAATCCTTCAGGAGATCAACGGACTTATTCGGTAATTTTAGACCGGAAATTAGGTCTTGTCAAGGGAAAGGATCACTTTCAGGTATCATCCCCATTGGCCAATAGCCCAGAATTTGTCAATAAAGGTTATAAGTATGGGGAAGAATTAAGAATTGTCCTAAAACCAGGAGAAGTAAAGATTTTGGAATTCCATTAATAACACATTAATATATAAGCTATTTACTATGAAAATAAATATCCTCAAATTGTTGATTTTGGCAATTTTGGTAATGTTGGCTTCCTGTACCGATAACAAACAGAATATGTATTCGGCAGGTGATCTTGATATTGGATTTGACCAATATGGGGCTATCAAGACTTTGGATGATTCCCAAAGTGGAAAGAATTACTTATATCAGGGTATGGACCCCAAATCCATTTTGGCAATCAGGGTTAACGGAGAATTGGAATATCCAGCATCTTGTGATATTAAGGAACTGGAGGATACTATTATGTTAAGCTATCCAAAAAATGGCATAGAAGCAGAGGTTGCTCTGAAAGAAAAAGAAGGGTACCTTACTTTGGAGCTTATGTCGATTACCAAAGAAAACGAAATTGAATTGGTTTTGTGGGGACCTTTTGAGACATCCATTAAAGAAACCATTGGAGAAACTGTAGGGGTGGTCCGCAACAAGGAATTTGCTATTGGAATTCAAGCCTTGAACAAAAGAACACTGGGCGGGTACCCTTCTGCCGAGGACGACTCAACACCCTCTTTTGATATTTTCGGAACTACTAGTTTGGTAGATATTTCAGATTCCCTAAACATACTTTATAGAGGACATACGGCTATGCCCAAAGATTATGGGAGTTCTTTACAGGCGTACACCAGAAATAGGAATCAGGAAAGGGTCATCCCTGCCATGGACCATGAGCAGTATGTGGCTCCGGCATTCGAGGACAAGGGTATAGTAGGCTCTAAAATCGCCTTGTTCGGGTGTAGCCCAGAAGAAGTGCTCAATACCCTTGAAGCAATAGAATTGGCAGAAGGCTTACCACATCCAACCATAGATGGGGTTTGGAGTAAAAGGGCTAAAACAGCTACTGCCGCCTATTTAATCCAAGACTTTGGGACAACAAATATTGATGATGCCATAGCCCTGACCAAAAAGGCAGGCCTGCAATACCTGTACCACCCCGGGCCATTTGTAAATTGGGGACATTTCGAATTACATAAAGAAGCATTTCCCAATAATTGGGATAGCATGAAAGAATGTGTAGAAAAGGCAGAACAGGAGGGAATTAAATTAGGTGCCCACACCTTGTCCAACTTTATAACCACCAATGACCCCTACGTAACACCTGTTCCAGATAAAAGATTGGCAAAGGTAGGGTCCAGTTTTCTTGTCAATGATATAGATGTAGAGGATAAAAATATCGAAATTAAAGATCCATCCTTTTTTAACCAAATGAGCAACAACAACCTTCACGCAGTGGTAGTTGGTGATGAAATAATTAGATACGAAAGTGTCACGGAAACGACTCCTTGGGTGTTGTTAAATTGTCAACGGGGAGCCTTTGGGACACAGGCTATTGGTCATAACCAGGGCGATAAAATTTCAAAATTGGCAGACCACGGTTATAAGACGCTTTTGGCCAATATGGAACTTGGGGTGGAAATGTCAACGATAATAGCGGATCTATATAATAAAACGGGTTTAAAACAAATATCCTTCGATGGTTTGGAAGGGAACTATTCAACAGGAATGGGCGCATACGGAGAGTTGTTATTTGTGGATGCATGGTATAGTAATTTGGAACCCGAGGTAAAGAATAATTATATTATGGATGCTAGTAGACCAGGCCATTATTTTTGGCACATGTTTACTCGTATGAACTGGGGAGAACCATGGTACGCCGGTTTTAGGGAAAGTCAGACTTCATATCGCTTATTGAATCAGGATTATTTTAGGAGAAATTTTATTCCCTGTATGTTGGGCTGGTTTAGCATGCGGGACAATACCAGCTTGGAAGACATAGAATGGATGTTGGCCAGGAGTGCTGCATTTGACGCCGGCTATGCGCTGGTCACCTCTGTGGATCTTGTTAAAAAGAACGGGTTTGGGGATGAGATATTGGAGAAAATAAAACAGTGGGAAAAGGCGCGACTCGCCGGAGCTTTTACCGAGGAACAAAAGAAGAGGATGGAAAATATCAATGATGAGTTCTCTTTGGAAACGGTATCGGAAAATAGTTGGAATTTAACCCCATATTCCGTTCAGCGCTTTGAGCACCAGCTGAAGATTAGACAACCTGGAGAGCCGGTTTGGTCAGAGTTCCAGTATAAAAATATATATTCCCAGCAGCCAATTAAATTTATTTTGACTACAAAGAATACCAAGGTATCCGGCATAACCATTGAGTTGGATGATTTCAAAAAAGTTAAATTGGATATCACTATAGACAAAGGAGAGAATCTGAAGTACGACGGTGGTAATGAGGTTGTGCTGTACGATAAATCCTGGAATAGAATAAAAAGCATCCCGATAGACCCAGAAAAACTTAATATCAGTAGTGGAGGTCATAAAATTAAGGTTGATTGTACCTTTTCGGCGCAAGAAGAGGCTAGTCTGAAGTTGGAAATCAAAACGGCTGGAAATCCAGAGAAAGTCGGGATATAATAATCTGGTTTTGATAAAATAGCAATCTATTTTTGAGCACAAAAAAGAGGAAAGGGTTGGGCTACAATTTGGGCCAACCCTTTCTGATATTTTTATATAGTTGGGCAGTATTCCAAAACCTCTGCCCATGGACCTCCATAACATGCCGGCCAAAGCGCATCGTAGAAAAGTCTAGGACAAAAGCTCATTTCTTAAAAGGTATACGGCTTAAATCTATAATAAACCTTAATTTGATGTTGTGTTTTCTTTATTTTCTGGAGGCTAATTTTTCGTAAAAGATCATCAGTAGGGGTGCAGGCTGGCGTGTTGGCCTTCGAATCCTGTAGGCGAAACTTACTTATTTAGAGGGATTACCTTTGGTTTTCCCTAATGGCCCCCGTCCCGTAAATGCAACTGGCTGTCCTTGTGGTCCAGACGCTTTAAAACAGCAAAGCCCGATCAAGTAAACTTGTCGGGCTTTTAATGTTGTAAATCGCAAACCAGTTGCGCTTAATCGTGGAGCCGGAGGGATTCGAACCCTCGTCCAAACAAGCAATTACAATGCCTTCTACATGCTTAGTTCCTAATTGGTTTTCGATGTGCACCTGACTAGAAACAGCCTAATACACACTTAGCTTCTTAAGTTTTGGTGATAGTGCCGAAGCTTCACTACCCTTGTGTTGACTTTGATGGTGCTTCTGAAAGGGACGCCGTCAACAAGGGCTTCCCAGAAACATCTCGCTTTCCCGCCTTGCGGGAACGAGGCTAAATCCTACTATGATTCAGATTAAGCGGCAAGAGCGTAATTATTTTCGCCAATTAAAAAGTGTGGAAAATGAGATTAACGAGCTGTAGCCCAGCGCTCGGCATGCTTACATTCCAATTGATCTCGCTGTCAAAACCAGTCGGCCCCTTCAATGAGATAGGTACGCTTTGCGTATCGTAATCCAACCTGCCTAATCCTAGGATACAGCCAGGTTTATTCCACTATACGCAGAAATATTCTCTCATCTTTTTTATCAATGAACTTTGTAACCATTTTTTGGGCGTTCCCTTTTTTTCTCCTGCAAGGTTTTCAAAACCTTGTAGGTGTCAAAAAAAAGGTCGGGCTATCGGCTATATTTTTTTGATCTTCACCCAAACATTGTCAAAGGAAAATCAAAAAAGATGCCGCCTCTATCCCTAACGAGGTCGCCAAAGATACTTCAAAAAGTATTCCAAAAAAAATTTTGCTAGTCAAGTTGTCATATGTTACATTTACAACTATTGGGTTTAATAAAGTTATAAATTTATTATTTATGAAGTTTGGGATAATTAGGGAACGCAAAAATCCGCCCGATCGCAGGGTGGTTCTAACACCTGAGGCCTGTGAGAGTGCAATGGGTACATTTAAGAAGGCAGAATTTATGGTAGAACCGTCTCCAATACGGGCCTTCCCTGATGAGGCATACCGGGAAAAGGGAATCCCTGTATCAACGAAAATGGATGCCTGTGATGTGCTTATAGGGGTCAAGGAAGTACCAATATCCAATTTGTTGCCCAATAAAAAATACTTCTTCTTTTCGCATACCATTAAAAAACAGCCCTATAATCAAGATTTGCTCAGGGCCGTTTTGGAAAAGAATATCGAATTGTACGACCATGAGGTCATTACCAATTCTAATGGAGAGCGTCTTGTGGCTTTTGGCAGGTATGCCGGAATAGTTGGGGCTTATAACGGAGTTAGGGCATACGGATTAAAATATGAAAGGTTTCAGCTGCCCAAGGCCGAGACCCTAACCGATCAACGGGCGTTGATAGCTGAATTGCGTAAGGTTGATCTTCCCAATATAAAAATAGTTTTAACCGGCAAGGGAAGGGTTGGAAATGGCGCAAAGGAAATGCTGGATGCCATGGGTGTTAAAGGTGTTGGCGTTCAGGATTATCTGGATAAAGATTTTGATGAACCCATATATTGTCAGATAGATGTACTGGATTACAATCGGCACAAGGACGGACTTCAAAAAGATATAGCTCACTTTTTTGCCCATCCAGAGGAATACCGTTCTAATTTTATGCGCTTTGCCGAAGTAAGTGATATGTATATAGCCGGACATTTCTACGGTGATGGGGCGCCTTACCTTTTTACCCGGGAAGATGCCAAACAAAAAAAATTTAAAATAAAGGTGGTTGCCGATATCAGTTGTGATATTGACGGTCCCGTGGCAACGACCATACGCTCCAGTACCATTGCTGATCCCGTTTATGGTTATGATCCTATTTCAGAATCAGAGGTAGACGTAAAGGATTCTCGGGCGGTTGCAGTAATGGCCGTTGATAATTTACCCTGCGAGTTACCTAGGGATGCCAGTATTGGTTTTGGCGAAGCCTTTGTTAAAAATGTAATCCCTGCCTTTTTTAATGGGGATAAGGACGGTGTTCTGGAAAGAGCCAGGATGACCAAAGATGGAAAACTTACGGATAGATATTCCTATTTACAGGACTATGTTGAAGGCAAAGGCATAGTAAACAGTAAACAGTAAACAGTAAACAGTATAGACTGCTCACTGTTTACTGTACCCTGTTCACTATTCTATCAATCCTTTATCCTTGTAAAGCTGTATGTATTGATTGCCCAAGGCATCGGAATCCTTGTATTTTTTTCGCAACTCAGTTAGTTTTTCCTTCATTTCAGAAACCACCTCGGCATAAGCTGGATCATTGTAGACGTTGTTGAGTTCCTGTGGGTCTTTTTCTCGATCGTAGAGTTCCCAAACATCTACATCGTAATAGAAATGTATCAGTTTATATTCTTTAGTGGCTATGCCATAATGTCTTTTTACGGCGTGTTCTGCAGGATATTCATAATAGTGATAGTATACGGCATCCCTATCCCATTTTTCTTTTTCGCCCTTAAGCAATGGCACTAGACTTTTTCCTTGCATATCTTCAGGAGCTGTTACACCGGCCACTTCCAAGAAGGTCTGTGCAAAATCCAAGTTCTGTACCATTTCATCTTCTGTGGTGCCAGGAGTAATTATATTGGGCCATTTTATAAGTAGCGGTGTCTTAAAGGATTCATTGTACATAAACCGCTTGTCGAACCAACCATGCTCCCCTAAATAAAAACCTTGATCGGAGGTATACACCACTAGGGTGTTTTCGGCAAGCCCTTCCTGGTCCAAATAATCCAAAACCCGACCAACGTTTTCATCAACTGCGGCAATGGTCCCTAAATAGTCCTGCATATAGCGTTGGTATTTCCATACCATTAGGGTAGAATCGTTCATGTTGGCATACTCCTTTTTAAAGGCCTCGTTAATGGGGCCGTACACTTTGTCCCATTCCGCTCTTTGTTCAGGATTAAATTTTCTAAGGCCTCCAATACCCAAATGTTCCTTAATATTTAATTCCTCCAGCACCTCATCTGTTATTTTTAAGTCATAGCGCAGGGTCATATGTTTTAGGATATTCATTTCTGCAGGTCCGGCCGTAGTTTCTCGGGAAGCATAATCGTCGAACAAAGTACTGGGTAGAGGATATGTATTCTTTGTAAATTCCTTGTAATGTCTAGGTGCAGGCATCCATGATCTATGTGGCGCTTTGTGCAAATACATCAACATAAAGGGCTTGTTGGGCTTTCGTCTTTTCTTTAGCCAATCCAAGGTGAGGTCTGTGGTAATATCGGTCACATAACCAGTAACGGTGGTGTCTCCAGTAGCTGTAATGAAACGGGGGTTGTAATAATCTCCCTGTCCTGGAAGTATTTTAAACTCGTCAAATCCTTTTGGATTATTGCCAAAATGCAGTTTCCCAAACATAGCCGTTTGGTAACCTGCCTTCTGTAATAGCTGTGGAAAGGTGACATTTGTGGTGTCAAATGGGGATATGTTATCTATTTTTCCGTTCATATGGCTGTGTTTTCCAGTTAGGATCACAGCCCTAGAGGGGGCGCAGATAGAGTTGGTAACGCTGGCATTGGTGAAAAGCATCCCTTCCTTTGCTATTCGGTCTATATTTGGAGTTGTAATAAGTCGGTCGTCATAGGCGCTAATGGCTTGGTATGCATGATCATCGGACATTATGAAAACAATATTCGGTTTTTGAGGGGCCTGCTCCTTGGCTTCTTCCTTACAGCTAGATACAATTAGGAATAATCCTGCGAAAATGATAGTTAATAATGAGGGTTTCATATGGCTTGTAATAAGATCTAAAATTAGAGGGTAAAAATAATATTTTGTTTTTGTATTACCAGTAATAAATTAACTAATTGTATTGGTTTAAAACCGCTTTAAAGGTCTTTATGAGCGCTTGCTGTTCCCTTGGGTAATTATCTGGCTGTATCGGGAATTTTTCTGCATTATCCCTATCCAAATTATAAAGTTCGCCATTGCCATATAATTTCCATGATTTGTTCTGAACGTATCGCCTGTTCCTAAACTTTCCCCAATTGGGTTCGTAATGGCAAAATATCCAATCCCGTTTTACGGTATTGTTCCCCAATAGCTGAGGGTAAAAGCTTAGACCGTCCAGTGTCATGTTTGATGATTTTTTGGTTCCGGCTATATCCAGTAAGGTGGGGAGGAAATCAGTAAAGTCAATTAAATTGTTGTTGGTGCTATTGGGGGCAACCTTGCCTTTCCATTGTACTATAAAAGGGACATGTGTCCCGGCCTCAGTAGTATGGCCTTTGTCGCCCCTAAGCGGATGGCCGTTTAGGGTAGATACAACATCCCTATCCGTTCCATTATCGCCAACAAAGAGAATGAGCGTATTCTCTAGAATTCCCAATTCTTCTGTTTTTTTCACTATCTGTCCTACGAGGGAGTCCATATAATGGACCATCTCCCCAAAGTAGGCAGGGTCATTGACCTTTGATCCTGGGGCAAAATCGGTAAATTTTTTGTTCTTTGGAGTCGGAACAAAAGGGTCATGGGTCAACACCATAGGGTAGTAGACGAAAAAAGGGCTTTCTTTATGCTTTTCCATAAAGTTGGTTATGTTTTTCAGAAAAATATCAGGGCCATATTCACCCGGGTATGTTTTTGTTCCGTCTTTTTTGCTACTTAATGTAGGATTTTTGTAACGTGAGCCCAATGTATCTATTTGCCAGAGGCAATAATCGTCAAATCCGGCCTTGTCTGGCCAGGTTCCTATTCTATTGCCGGCCAATTGTTGTTGACGGGCATTTCCCAGCAATTGCCATTTTCCGGCAACATAGGTAGTATATCCTGCTTCCTGCATATAATGACCGAAGGTCTTTTCATTGGGGTCCAACAAACCAAAGCCAATATAATTGCGAAAACTATACTTGGCAGTCATGATCTGAACACGGGAAGGAGTGCATAAGGGAGTGGCGTAGCAATGTGTGAATCGCATGCCCCCTTTGGCCAGTTGATCCAGGTTAGGGGTTTTATAACTACTGCCTCCATATGACCCTAAAGTTTCAATTCCCAAATCATCGGCCATGATGAGTATAATATTGGGTTTCTTTTTTTCTGTTTCCTTGACAGAATTTTTACAGGATATTAGATGTAAAAGGCCGATGGTCAAAAAGAGAAAAAAGAGATTGCGGTTCATAGGGGATCAATTTGGTTGGTTTGCAACCCTGTTCTCCATTTAGTGGTAGCAGTGGTTGTCAAAAGCAAATATATATCAATGTTGGAATAAGGCAAACCGCGCTTAATCCTAAAAACTGTTTCCCAGGTTTGTTGTGCCTTGCTGTCCCATAGCTTGGATAGGGACATGTTTCTTAGAAACCTCTAACATCATTTGCTTTTCTAACCAAACCGGAATAAAAAAATGCCGCATTTAAGCTGCGGCATTTTATAAAGTCCTTCTTATGTCTTAAAAATGTTTTCTAGGTCTTACAGGGAATTGACGGTTTTGCGGATAGCAACCAAATTGGTCAATAATTTTTCCAGGTAATCCAAGTGCAGCATATTGGCCCCATCACTTTTGGCATTGGAAGGGTCAAAATGGGTCTCCATAAAAATGCCGTCCGCACCTGTAACTATTCCGGCGCGGGCAATAGTTTCTATCATATCTGGCCGTCCTCCCGTTACCCCTGAGGACTGATTGGGCTGTTGTAGGGAATGGGTAACATCCAACACTACCGGAGCATATTGCTTCATGGTAGGGATGCCACGGAAATCTACAATCATGTCCTGGTAGCCAAACATGGTGCCCCTATCGGTTACCAATACCTGCTGGTTGTTTGAATCTAGGACTTTTTGCACTGCATGCTTCATACTTTCCGGGCTCATAAACTGTCCTTTCTTTAGGTTTACCACCTTGCCAGTTTCGGCGGCAGCCACCACCAAATCCGTTTGCCGGACCAAAAAGGCCGGTATTTGTAACACATCTACGTATTCCGCAGCCTTTTGGGCATCAGATACGTCATGGATATCCGTAATGGTGGGAACTTTAAAAGTTTCGGAAACTTTTCTAAGGATCTTTAAGGCTTTTTGGTCTCCAATGCCTGTAAACGAATCGACCCTACTTCGGTTTGCTTTTTTAAAGCTCCCCTTAAAAACATAGGGAATGTTCAATTTATCGGTAATAGAAACCACTCTCTCGGCGATTCGCATTGCCATATCTTCCCCCTCAATGGCGCAAGGGCCACAGAGCAGGAAAAAGTTATTGCTTTGGGTGTGTTTTATCTGGGGTACTAGTTCTAGTTTCATCCTTATTCTAATTTGTGGCAAAGATAAGGAATAGATATAAGCAAATTGTGGGCAAATGCTCCCTAAGTATCAACTGGGACATTGAGGTTATTACTAATGTGTTTTAGGTTTTTAACTAATCATTTATTGGGATAATTGTCGTAAATTATAAGGTCTAATCTAAAAACGCAACGTCATGGAAATTAAAGACTTATTGATCCCGGAACTAGAACAGGAAATAGCAATCACTGAAAAATTTTTGAAGCGTATTCCTAAAGATAAATTGGATTGGAGACCACATGAGAAATCAATGACCCTAAAGCAATTGGGGAGCCATTTGGCAGAATTGCCCAGTTGGATCGTAGGAACAATGACCCAGGACGGAATGACCATGGATGATTATAAACCGCCAATAAACGAAAATGTGGATGAAATGCTTCACACCCTAACATCATCGGCAAAGGAAGCTGTGAATTCCTTAAAGGTTCCAAACAATGAGTATCACAAAACTTGGAAGATGGAAAAAGGTGGGCAGACTCTTATGGAAATGCCTAAATACAATGTGCTACGGGGTATGGTGTTTAACCAGATTCCACATCATAGGGCACAGTTGGGAGTATATCTTAGGTTGTTAGACCAGTCTGTTCCCGCAACCTATGGTCCATCTGCCGATGAACAGGTTTAGGGAGAGGGCTTTAGCTGTACCCAATGGGAGGTTCAAGGACAGATTTTCAATTTAATGTAGGATTATGGAGTAGATTGTAAAACAGCTTCACAATCAGTGAGATAAGAAAAATTGGGCTTTTGTAGTTGGGGTGAAAAAAATGAGTATCTTTGCGCCCGCATTTAGGCTGCTTAGATGCGTTTAAAAATTAAATATGGGAGTAACAAAAAACATAGCTATTATAGCTCACGTTGACCACGGTAAAACAACCTTGGTAGATAAAATAATGTATCATTGTCAACTGTTCAGGGAAAATCAGAACACTGGTGACCTAATTTTGGACAACAATGATCTGGAGAGGGAAAGAGGTATTACCATTACCTCCAAGAACGTTTCGGTAGTATACAAGGATACGAAGATCAATATTATTGATACCCCTGGTCACGCCGATTTTGGTGGTGAGGTAGAGCGTGTACTAAATATGGCAGACGGAGTACTTTTATTGGTGGATGCCTTTGAAGGACCTATGCCACAAACGCGTTTTGTGCTTCAAAAAGCTATTGACCTTGGTTTAAAGCCATGTGTGGTGGTCAATAAGGTGGATAAGGAAAACTGTACTCCCGAGGAAGTACATGAAAAGGTTTTTGACCTTATGTTCGAATTGGGTGCTGAAGAGTGGCAATTGGATTTTCCAACCGTTTATGGTTCTGCCAAGAACAATTGGATGAGCGAGGATTGGAAAAATCAAACAGAAAACATAGAGCCCTTATTGGATATGGTTATAGAACATATCCCAACTTTTGAGCCTCAGGAGGGTAATACCCAAATGTTGATCACTTCTTTGGACTATTCCTCCTTTACAGGAAGGATCGCTATTGGAAGATTGCAGAGAGGGACATTAAAGGAAGGGCAGCAGGTTTCTTTGATAAAAAGAGATGGAAGCATAGTAAAATCCAAAATAAAGGAATTATATACTTTTGAAGGCTTGGGGCGTTTAAAGGTAGAGGAAGTGAGCACAGGGGATATTTGTGCTATCGTAGGTTTGGAAGGCTTTGAGATCGGGGATACCGTAGCGGATATAGAAAACCCGGAACAATTGAAGACCATTGCTATTGATGAGCCTACCATGAGTATGTTGTTCACCATTAACGATAGTCCGTTTTTTGGAAAGGACGGTAAATTTGTAACCTCAAGACATATCAATGACCGTTTACAAAGGGAGTTGGAGAAGAATTTGGCATTAAGGGTACATGAAACCGATAGTGCGGATAAATTTTTGGTTTTTGGTCGTGGGGTATTGCACCTTTCGGTACTTATTGAAACCATGAGAAGGGAAGGTTATGAATTGCAGATTGGACAGCCACAGGTAATCATTAAGGAAATTGATGGTGTAAAATGTGAGCCAATTGAGCAACTTACAATCGATTTGCCAGAAGAAGTTTCTGGAAAGGCCGTTGAAATGGTATCTATCCGTAAAGGGGAAATGACCAGCATGGAAGCCAAAGGAAATCGTATGGTCTGTGAGTTTTTAATTCCTTCACGTGGTATTATCGGTCTTAGAAACCAATTATTGACAGCCACTGCGGGAGAAGCTATTATGGCTCATAGATTTTTGGAATACCAGCCTATGAAAGGGGATATTCCCCAAAGACAAAATGGGTCCTTGGTATCTATGGAAACCGGGAAGTCCATTCCTTATTCTATTGATAAGTTACAGGATAGAGGTAAGTTTTTTGTAGATCCTGGTGAGGATATCTACGAAGGTCAGGTTATTGGCGAAAACTCAAGGGGAGATGATATGACGGTTAATATTACCAAAACCAAGAAATTGTCCAACGTGCGTTCTTCAGGGGCCGATGATAAGGCCAAGATTGTTCCGGCCATCAAGTTTTCTTTGGAAGAGGCTTTGGAATATATACAGAAAGATGAATATGTAGAGGTTACTCCAAAACATTTGCGTCTCAGAAAAATACACTTAACAGAGAATGAGCGCAAGCGTAATAAAATAGCCTAAGTGAATGGTTAAGTTAATATTAAAATCCCAGGTGTAAAATCTTGGGATTTTTTTTTAATTGGTTTGAAAGGATTGAGAGGTAATACCGACAAAGCAGATTTAAATTTAAAATTTAGGAGTATGGGAAAAGGTTTTTTAACGATATGTATGGCAGCTATCTTATTGTTGTCCAATGGTTGCAAGGAGCAACATAAGAAAGCCGATAAGACTGAAGTTTTCCCTGCAGAAGAGGGTTATCATATACCAGAGTCGTGGATTCAGAAACGTGTAGAGAAGGCCAATAAACGCTTGAATGCCAGTGAGGCAGGTAAAGTGATATGGGAGTCCATGGAAGCTCACGGAGGATTGGAGAAGTGGTTTGGTAACGGATATTTGTCTTTTAGGTTTAATTATCAGCCGTTGGACGGTTCTGTTCCCCGTGATACCTATCAAACAATTGATACTTGGAGCAACAAAGCAAGGCATTATAGCACAACCGACAGTACGGCAACTTATGGATGGGATGGGGAAAATGCCTGGGTGAAGACCAAGGATAGTACTGCTTTTAAGTATAATTTACGTTTTTGGGCACTTACCCCGTTATATTTGGCCGCACAACCACTAGTTTTGGATGGGGAAGGGGTAAATTTGGAACTTTTGCCCAAAGTAGTGTACAAGGACAAACCCCAAGAGGTGGTAAAAGTAACCTTCGATTCCGGTACTGGGGATGCTCCGGATGATTACTATATCTTGTATATGGACCAGGAGACACATCTTTTAACCGCACTTCGGTATATAGTTTCCTACCCAGGGTATTTTCCCGACGGAGGAAATAATCCGGAAAAATTTATGGAGCTGGTCAGTCTTAAAACGGTTGAGGGAATTGCTTTTCCTACAAAATTTTATACTTATTGGTCCACAGACAATGGTCATCCAAAGGGCGAGCCCATCACCAGTATTGAAATAAGTGATATCAAATTTCAAAAGCAATTGGAAGAAGGGTTCTTTGAGCGCCCTGAAGGAGGAGAACTTTTAAAAGGGCTCTAAATGATGCCATAAAAAAGGTGATTTGCCAATAGTGGAAATCACCTTTTTTTTGCTTTCTTATTGTAACCCAATATATATGAATACAGGGGGGCGCTTTACATGGTGGTTTAAAAGCTTGTCGCTAATGTACCAAGGCTTTTTTATTGTAGGCCGCCGCTGCCGCACCAATTATCCCGGCATGATTTTGTAGTTTAGCAGGGATTACGGGAGTTTCTATGTTGATATAATCCTTAAACTGTTTCCAATTTTTGGAGGTTCCACCTCCTAGAATAATAAGGTCCGGAGAGATGATCAATTCTACCAATTCCAAAAAAACATTGAAGCGTTTGCCCCATTTTTTATAGCTGAGGTCTTCTCTTTCTTTGGCGGAGGCTGCAGCCCATAATTCTATCTTATCGTATTTTTTGTAAGGTATTTGTCCCAATTCATAATTTGGTAACAATTCACCATTAAAAAATACGCCACTGCCCAGGCCTGTTCCTATGGTAATCATGGCAACTAGCCCATCCTTGCCTTTTCCTACTCCATAGTTCATGGAAGCATAGCCTGCCGCATCGGCATCGTTGACTACGGTAACCGGTAGGCCGGTAGCTTCACTAAAGAGCTCGTTTACATTAACGCCGGCCCATTTTTTATGTAGATTTCCAGGTGTTTTACAGATTCCCTTTTTAATAACGGTTGGAAATCCACAACCAATAGGCCCCTTGTAGTTAAAGTGCTCCGCAATTTTGGCAACTACTTCGGCCATAGGCTTTGGTTTGCGCGATTTTGGAGTGGGTATTCTAAACCGTTCCGTAATCATTTCTCCGGTTTCCATATTCACTATAGCTCCTTTTATGCCTGAGCCACCGACATCAATTCCGAGGATTTCCATGTATTAATTTGTAATTATTGCGAACAAAGTAACAAAAAACTTTTTTAGTTAAGGAATCTTTATATTTTTTTGAGTCGTTCCAGTAAGGGTGTTTGGTAGCTTTTGTAAACTTAAATTCGCTGTTGTTGTTACTATTTATTTTGAGGTATAAAGACCTTTATTGCCTTTTTCAAGTTTTGGCAAAAGCTCTGCCACTAGGTTTGGCCTATCATGGGCTATGTTTACCGTCTCGTTGGGATCTTTTAAATGATCGTATAGTTCTATCATGGGGTTTTCGGATCTATAGTATTTGGTTAAGCGGTATCGTTCTGTGCGTAGGCTAATACCATTTCTGTAATAGCTATAGGCCATTGGAGCTACAGTAGGTTGATTCCCGTCCAAAATTGCTTTATAACTCTCACCGTCAACCTTGTTTTTAGGTTTAAGGTTGCACAATTCCAACAAAGTGGGGTAGATGTCCACTGTTTCCATAACGGTATTTACTTTTTTGGCTTGATGGGATGCATATGGCGACCTTATAATAAGTGCGCTTTTTAGGGCGTTTTCAAATAGGGTGTGCTTGCCCCAAACCCGTTGGTCGCCCAAATGCCAACCGTGGTCTCCCCAGATAACAATAATGGTGTTCTTGTCCATTTCCAAGGTCTTTAATTCTTTCCAGAGTTCACCAATCTGTGCGTCTATATAGCTAATAGAGGCATAGTAGGCGTGCCGTAATTTTTTGGCGTACTCTTGGGAAGCCTGCTTGGTCAAATTTGGATGTTCTTCACCTAGAGCATACTGATTGAACTCTCCACTGTTATGCAGGCTATTTAGGTTGATGTTTTTTGGTATTTCTGGATTGGGTGATAGTGGAATATCGTCCCGTTTATAGAGGTCCCAATACTTTTTTGGGGCATTGAAGGGCAGATGCGGCTTAAAAAAACCTACGCCCATAAAAAATGGCTGTTTTTGCTTTTTAAGTTCCCGAAGCTTGGCAACGGCAAGTTGTGTAGTAAGTCCGTCCGGGTAGCCATCATCATTCACTTCACCTGCTTCGTAAGGCTTCACCTGTTTTTTTAGGCTTTGCCGGTTCTCTCCGTTGGCATAGGCAAAAAAAGCATTCCATCCTGTTTCCCATTTGCCAGGGTTGAACAGCAATTCGTTCCAACTATGGGGCAATTCTTTTTGGGAAGATACTTCCTCTTCATAACCGTATACGTAACCATCGGCAGAGTGACTAATTTTCCCAATACCTACAGTGTAATAGCCGTTTTGTTTTAGCTGGTGTATAAAACTCTCGGGAGTTTTGCCTTCTGGTTTATGGGTCAATTCCTTTTCAATGGCATCATTCCGAAGGTGAAGGGGTTTGGTGGGCCGCATACCGGTCAATAGGGCGTATCGGGAGGCCCCGCAGGTGGGAACCTGTACAAAATGATTGGTAAACAATGCCCCTTCTGAAGCCAATGCATCCATGTTGGGAGATTGCACTATGGGATTGCCGTAGGCACCTAATTCTGTTCGTAGGTCGTCCACGGCAATAAACAATACATTGGGTGCTTTAGGCTCTTGGGCGCAACTGCTGCTAATTGTTAAAAGGAGGGTTAAAGCGAAAAGGAAGGGTGTTTTTTTTAATCGGTTTGGCATGGATTATTATAGTTTTAGTGTTTGTAATGGATTAAAATACAACGTTTGGTTGGGTTAGGCCAGTCGCCCTGATTTCTTAAGGAAATCGAAAATCAATTTATCAACCCTAGAAACCTTATCACGGTCTTTATATTGTAACCAGACTATCTGGTCGGTTTCTGCGAAAGCTGTGGGAACACCCGAAAAACTGGCACTATAGGCAGTGGTTCTTGTTAAAATCCCTGGTTTGTATTCCTCAGCTTCGGCTTCAAAAATACCAATAAATTGAAAAGTGGTGATATCCAACTCTATTTGTAGGACATCGGCAATTCGTTTTTGTAATGTCATGGCATCAGAGGTTCCTTTTTGCTTTTTTCCTCCAGGAAAGGAATAATATGGCTGCTCCTTGCTTCCTAGCAATAGGACACGTTGGTTTATAATATATATCCACGCCAGCTTGTCAATAACATCGGCCGATGGTTCTATGTAATAGTCTATGGAGTTGAGGGAGTGGTTTTTATCAATTAAATTAAGGAATTTATCCATTGTTTTTCCAAAGTAGCTGAGGGTGCCCAGCTTGTTATTCCTGCCTAGGGCACTGGAAATTGTCTCGTCCCGATTGCCAAATTTATATCCGTTCTTTTTTATCCATAACAGGTTTAATAGATGCTGCATGGTTACATTGCCCAACTGGTCAATGGAGATGGCAATGTTTAGGAGGTACTCACCAATCCCAACAATCCCTTTTTTGAAAAATTTGTAAAACAGCCCATAGACAAAGCCCAAGGGGATGGTGATGATAAAGAGAAATATGGAAATAAAGAATAGAATAATTCCTATAAGCGGGGTTACTTTTTTATCGGCACGAAATACTTGTTTTTTAAAAATCATTGGCCCTGGTTGGTTTTTAAAGGTAAAAAATATTTCTGCAGAAAAAAATACTGTTTACCCTATGATGAAGGTGCTTCGTAAAAGAACATGCATATAATCTATGATGTGCCAATAAGAGTGTTAAATAAATATTATATTTGAATAAAAATATTCTTATTGGGATGTTCTCACAATTAATTTCTGATTATATAATGTTGGCATTCCGCGTAATCCATTCCTATCTTGTTCCCCGTGTGTAATCCTGTTGTTTCTAACCCTTAAAAAACTCTGTCAATGAAAAATTACATTGCGCTTACCCTTGGTATGTTTATTTTAATCCTTATGTCCTGTAATAGCAATAAAAGGGAGGGACAAGCCCAGGTTTTGGTCTTTTCTAAAACTATGGGGTATAAACATGCTTCCATTCCAACAGGATTGGAGGCTATTCAAAAATTGGGATCGGAAAATGGTTTTTTAGTGGATACCACCAAAAATGCAGCGGTTTTTAACGATGAAGACCTAAAGAAGTATTCTGCTATAATTTTCCTAAGTACCACAGGTAATATCTTGGATGCCAAGCAAGAGGCGGCTTTTGAAAGGTATATTCAATCTGGAGGTGGATTTGTTGGGGTACATGCTGCCACAGATACCGAATATGATTGGGGTTGGTACGGAAAGTTGGTAGGGGCCTATTTTGACAGTCACCCAGCTGGAACCCCGGAAGCAGATTTTGTGATTAAGGAAAAGAATTTTGCAGCTACAAATATGTTCACCGATTCTATTTGGCACCGGGCGGATGAGCTTTATAATTTTAAAAAGCTTAACCCAGATGTGAAGGTGTTGATGACTGTGGATGAGAGCACTTATAAGGGAGGAAAAAATGGAGAGCACCACCCTATGAGTTGGTACCATGAATACGATGGGGGTCGTGCTTTTTATACGGCTCTGGGCCATACGAAAGAGAGTTTTTCCGAGGAATTGTTCTTAAAACACTTGTTAGGAGGAATTCAGTATGCCATTGGCGATAATGAAGTTCTTGACTATAGTAAGGTTATTAGTCAAATTCCACCAGATTCGGATCGTTTTACCAAGGTGCCTTTGAGTGTAGGAGGGTTTTTTGAACCAACCGAAATGGCTATACTCCCAAATAATGATATCCTAATTTCGCAGAGAAGGGGTGAGATTATGCTGTATAAGGCCGCAACGGAAGAGTTGTCCCAAGTAGGTTTTTTGGATGTTTACCATAAAACCTTAAATACCCCTAATGTAAATGCTGAGGAAGGATTGATGGGGTTGCAAAGAGATCCCGATTTTGAAAAAAATCATTGGATCTATGTGTATTATAGTCCTACCGGTGATAAGTGGGTAAATAGGCTATCCCGTTTTAAGTTTGAGAGTGATGTTTTTGATATGGCCTCGGAGCAGATCATATTGGAGGTAGACAGTCAGCGGGAAATATGTTGCCACACTGCTGGCTCCATAGCTTTTGGTCCGGATAATATGTTGTATTTGTCTACTGGTGATAACAGTACTCCATTTAATGAAAAAGGAGCAAAGTATACCAATAAGGGCTATGCTCCCTTGAACGATTTGGAAGGAAAAGAGCAATATGATGCCCGTAGGTCTTCTGGGAATACCAATGATCTAAGGGGTAAGATATTGCGTATAAAAGTAAACGAGGACGGAAGTTATAGCATCCCGGAGGGTAATTTGTTCCCTGAGGGTACGGCAAAGACCCGTCCAGAAATATTTACCATGGGTCATCGGAATCCATATAGAATTTCGGTAGACCCCAAAAAGGGGTATGTATATTGGGGGGATGTTGGTCCGGATGCAAGAATAGACAGTATGGAAACCAGGGGTCCCAGAGGTTATGATGAGATGAACCAGGCCAGGGAAGCCGGAAACTTTGGCTGGCCCTTATTTGTTGCCGACAACAAGCCGTACCGCAGTTATAATTATGCTACAGGCGAAAGTGGAGAAGCTTTTGATCCTGAAAAGCCTATAAACGATTCAAGAAATAATACGGGACTTAGGGTGCTTCCCAAGGCCATGCCGGCATATGGGTTTTATCCCTATGTGGCATCACAGGAATTTCCACAAATTGGAACAGGTGGTAGAAATGCCATGGCAGGACCTGTGTATTATTCAGATCTATACAACGGACCCAATGCTCTGCCGGAGTATTATGATGGAAAGGTATTGGTATATGATTGGATAAGGGGCTGGATGATGGCTGTTAGCTTGTTTCCCAACGGGGAATTTAATAAGATGGAACCTTTTGCAGATGAAATAAAGCTGAACAACCTCATAGATATGGAGGTAGGTACGGATGGTAGGGTCTATCTATTGGAATACGGTAGCGGCTGGTTCTCTAAAAATGATGACGCTGCCCTAAGTTATATTGAATATAATGGGGGTAATAGACCTCCGCTTATTGAAAAGCTAGTAGTGGATAAGACTTCCGGTCCCTTGCCTCTTGCCGTTAAGGCACGGGTCTTGGCAAAGGACCGCGAGCAGGATGCCATGCACTATGTGTGGGATTTGGGGAATGGGGAAACCAAAGAGACTACCAAGCCTGAAATCGCTTATACCTATGAAGAGCCCGGGGATTATTTTATTTCGGTTTCGGTTGTAGATAAAAAAGAGGCTTCTGCAAAAAGCGAGGCCGTGAACCTGGTAGTAGGGAACTCCAGACCACAGCTGTCTATTGAGATCAGTGGTGGAGATGAAAAATTGTTTACTCCAGGGGTGCCAGTAAAATACTCGGTATCGGTTACTGACCCGGATACTTCGGACATTGATGAGAACAATATTTTTGTTTCGGTTGATTATTTAGAAAGTTTGGACGAGGCTTCCATGTCATTGGGGCATCAGGAAGTGTCCGCTGCCGTTACCGGTAAGGCGTTGACCATGGCTTTGGATTGTAAAACCTGTCACAAGGAAAAGGAAAAGTCGGTAGGCCCCATGTATAAGGATGTTGCCGAAAAGTATAAAAATGACAAAAAGGCCATGAATTACCTGCAGAAAAAGATAATATCTGGCGGTAGTGGCGTTTGGGGTGAGGTTACCATGCCAGCACATCCCAATTTGACCAAAGATGAGGCTCGACAAATTTCGGCCTATATACTGTCCTTGGCCAATACCGGGATGAAAAAGAAGTCTTTGCCGGCTTCAGGAAGTATTGACCCCAATCCTCCTAAAGGGAATACTGTAATGGTGATCACTGCCAGTTATACCGATAATGGGGAAGTAAATGTAAAACCTTTGACGGGCTCCAAGTCCGTTGTGCTAAAAGCTAAGGCCAAGTCCAAATAGTAGGTTGTTTTATTCTGGATTTTCTAAGTAAAACAGGGCCCTAAAAATCGTATAATATGTACGATTTTTAGGGTTTTTTATTTTGGGTTGGGCCAACAGCTATTTGATAAACAATAGTTTTGGCCGGCCAATTGTTTTTAACTTGGTCTAAGTGTTTTGTTGATAGTATTAAATAGCCCGTTGAATGACTTCAAATACCTTGTTTCCGTTACATTTTAGGGTTTTGGAAGGGTATTTTAGGATAAGGGCATAGTCATGGGTGGCCATGAGAATGGTCCTTCCCGTTTTGTTGATGTCCTGAAGTACTTTCATAACTTCCACGCTTGTCTGTGGGTCCAAGTTGCCCGTAGGTTCGTCGGCCAAAATTAAATCAGGGTCGTTTAGAAGGGCACGTGCAATAGCAATGCGTTGTTGTTCCCCGCCAGAAAGTTCATGTGGAAATTTAAAGCCCTTGGTTTTCATGCCTACTTTTTCCAGCACATCCTCGATCTTGGCGTTCATTTTGCTCTGATCTTTCCATCCTGTGGCCTTTAGTACAAAAATGAGATTGTTGTTGATATTGCGATCGGGCAATAGTTTAAAATCCTGAAAAACCACACCCAGTTTCCTTCTTAAATAGGGGATTTGGTGTTCCTTTAAGGTTTTTAGATCAAAGTCAACAATTTGTCCGGTTCCCTGCTTCAAAGGAAGATCACCATAGAGGGTCTTCATAAAACTACTTTTTCCGCTACCGGTCTTTCCGATCAAGTAAACAAATTCACCTTTTTTTATCTCTAGGCTTATATCGTTCAATACCAAGTTTTCTCCTTGAAATACGGCTACATCCTTTAGCTGCAATATGCTTTCGCTCATAGTTCCTAATGTTGATATAAATGTAATAAGTTCCTGTTGAAATAAACCAAATCTTCTTAAAAAATCTTTTTCTTTATCATATACTTGAGGACAATATTTATCGTTATATAATTTAAATACGGTAATTCTTAACTGTTAGAGAACATTATGCTAAGAAAAAAAACCGCTGTATTACTGTGCTTTGTTGGGTCCGTATTTTTTGTATCGGCCCAGGAAACCAAGATTTATACGCATGACCAGAAGGACTATCAAGAGGCCTTGGCATTGTATAATAATAAGCAGTATCAAGCAGCCCAAACAATCTTTGAGAAAGTAAAAAACAACACTAGGGATGAAGAGACCCAGGCCAATAGTGCTTATTACGCCGCCAATGCGGCCATTCGCCTAAATCAGTTGGGGGCAGATAGGATGATGGAAGATTTTGTGGAGCACTATCCAACCTCTACCAAACGCAATTCTGCCTATTTGGATGTGGCCGACTATTATTTTGAAACCGGTAAATACCCCTATGCCTTAAAATGGTACAAAAAGGTAGACCAAAGTTCCATGTCCAGAAAGGATAAGGAGCGGTTTAATTTTAATAACGGGTATGCCTTATTCTCATCTAACAAGCCCAAGGAGGCAGAACGATACCTTAACCAGGTAACCACATCTACAACCTATGGCTCCCAAGCCAAATATTATCTGGGTTATATTGCTTACCAGCAAGATGACTATGCCCAGGCCAATCAGCGTTTTGATCAAATTGCCGATCAAGAGTTGTTAGAGGAAAAGTTGTCCTACTATCAGGCAGATATGAATTTTAAACTGGGGAAGTTTGAAGAAGCCATAGCACTGGCCAAAAAACAACTGCCCAAGTCTGATCGTTATGAAATATCGGAACTCAATAAAATTATTGGCGAAAGCTATTTCAATTTAAAACAATATGCCAATGCCATTCCTTACTTAAAGGAATATAAGGGTAAAAGAGGAAAATGGAGCAACACGGATTATTATCTATTGGGCTATTCCTATTATATGCAAGGCGATTATGCCAATGGGGTACAACAGTTTAATAAAATAATAGATGGCAATAACAGTGTTTCCCAAAATGCCTATTATCATTTAGCGGAATGTTACCTTAAATTAGATAAAAAACAGGAGGCCTTAAATGCCTTTAGAAACGCATCCCAAATGGATTTTAATACGGAAATTCAAAAAGATGCCTATCTAAATTATGCACGTCTAAGCTATGAAATAGGCAATGCCTACGAACCTGTACCACAGGTGATGACCAACTATTTGGAACGATATCCCAATGACGATCATAAAGAGGAGATCCAGAATCTCTTGGTAGATTCCTATATTACTTCCAAGAATTTTGCCGGAGCCATGACGCTATTGGAGAATAACAAAAATTTTGCCTCTAAGGCCACCTACCAAAAGGTAGCGTTCTACAGAGGAGTGGAATTGTTCTTGGAAGCAAATTATGAGGAGGCTTCCAATGTTTTTCAAAAATCCTTGAACAATGCCGAAGATTCTTTCTTTGAGGCAAGAGCCAGTTATTGGAAGGCAGAGGCAGATTACGCCCTGAACCATTTTGAGGAGGCGGTAGCCGGTTACCTTCAGTTTAAAGGAAATCCAAGAGCTAGGGCTACCACAGAATTCAAGGAATTGTATTACAACTTGGCCTACGCTTATTTCAAATTAAAAGATTATTCCAATGCCATATCTTCCTTTGCCAGTTATTTGGAAAGCGGTAGCAGCGATGCAGTGAAATTGGATGATGCCTACTTGCGTTTGGGCGATAGTTATTTTGTAAGCAGAAAATATTGGCCAGCTATAGAGACCTATAACAAGGCTATAGCCCGTAAAAGCCCCGATAGCGATTATGCAGCCTATCAAAAGGCCATGAGTTATGGATTTGTAGATCGTAGTGCCACCAAGATCGAGGAGCTTTCCAATTTTGTGTCCAGATACCCAAAATCTACGCTTAAGGATGATGCCTTGTTTGAGCTGGCTAATTCCTATGTGAAGGCCAATAACACGGAACGGGGATTGCAGTTGTACGATGAATTGATACAAAGCTATAGAGGTAGTTCCTTGGTGCCCCAAGCCATGATGCGTCAAGGCCTGGTACATTACAATGCCAATAGGAACGAACAGGCCCTGGGCAAATTTAAGACTGTGGTGAGGGACTATCCCAACTCACAGGAGGCCATGCAGGCCGTTACCACTGCCAAACTTATTTATGTAGACCTTGGAAGGGTCAACGAGTATGCACAGTGGGTAAAAGGTTTGGATTTTGTGGAGGTCACTGATACCGAACTGGATAACGCCACCTACGAGTCGGCCGATAAACAATATATTGAAGGTAATTCCGAGGCTGCCATAAGGGGGTATGAACGTTATCTGAAAGAATTCCCCAACGGGATGAATGCCCTACAGGCCAACTTTAATTTGGCGCAGCTGTATTTTGCTAAAGACCAGAAAGAAAAGGCCTTGCCCTATTTTAAAAATGTGGCTTCCAAAGGGAATAATGAATATGCCGAACAGGCCCTTACAAGGGTTTGTGAGATTTATGTAGGTAAAAACAATTATGTAGCAGCCATTCCCTATTTGGAAGAATTGGAGTCCAAAGCGGAAATTCAACAGAACATCACCTTTGCACAATCTAACCTTATGAAGGGGTATTATGAGCAGTCCAATTATGCTAGGACCATTGAATATGCGGGTAAGGTGCTGTCTTCACCTAAAATAGACAACCGTATAAAGAGTGATGCCCACATTATGATTGCCAGATCGGCCATAAAAACCAATGATGAAAATAGGGCAGAGAAGGCTTATGCCGAAGTTTTAAAAATTGCCACAGGCGAATTGGCGGCCGAAGCCCTTTATTACGACGCCTATTTTAAAAACAAGGCAAATAATTATGAGGCTTCCAACACTTCGGTCCAAAAATTGGCCAAGGATTATGCCGGGTACAAGGAATGGAGTGCCAAGGGCCTTATTATTATGGCCAAAAACTTTTATGCCTTGGGAGATGCTTTTCAGGCCACCTATATCTTGGATAGTGTAATAGCTAATTTTGGAGATTATCCCGGTATTGTTGAACAGGCCAAACAGGAATCGGCCATAATAAAGGCAAAAGAAGCTCAGAGCAATTCCTCTATTAATCCAGAAGGAAATTAAAAATACCTTGCAAAAAGAACATTATATGCACAAGTACATCACAGTATTCATATTCGCTATTGTTGGTTTTGTACAGACCACAACAGCACAGGACGATAAAAAAGATATTGGTACGGAAACCGTCACGGTAGTTAAGGCCTATAGCCCAACCATATCGGATGCCTTTAAGGTGAAGTCCCTTCCTAGCCTTAATGATTCCATAGTATTGCAAAAAAAGCCAATAACCTACAGTATATTTTCTGTGCCGGTAGCCTCCACATTTACCCCTGCAAAGGGCAAGGCTTCAGGGGTAGAAAAAACACCTCCGGCAAAATTGTACAATACCTATGCATCGGTAGGGTTGGGCAACTATAACAATGCCTTGGTAGATTTTTACACCAGTAGCGCTATCAATAGGGATGAGCGACTGGATATTAGCCTAAATCACCATTCTTCGAGAGGGGAAATAGATGGGACTGCCTTGGACAACGTATTCTACAATACGAAATTGGAGGCGAATTACTCCAAAAAGGATAGGGATTTAAGTTGGGGAGCCCATATTGGGGGACAGCATCAATTGTATAATTGGTACGGGATTCCCAATGGATACTATACAGAGGAAGTGGTAAACGGTATAGATGAAAAACAGAATTATTTTAATGCCTATGCAGGCGCTTTTATAAGTCTGGAGGATTCTTTTTTTAAAGGAGCCAACCTCTTGTTTAGGCGATTTTGGGATGCAACTAAATCTGGAGAGAACAGGGCAGTGTTGGAACCTACTATTGAGGTTCCCCTGTCCGATGAGCTGTTGACAGTGAAGACCAAGATAGACTATCTTGGGGGGCAGTTTAAAAACAGTGAGGTGAGCAATGAATCCAATTTGCCAGGAATAGACTATGCACACCTACAGGCGGGAATTAACCCCAATATTAAAATTTTAAGGGATAATCTAAGCCTTAATCTAGGGGTGAATTTGGTCTATGGCATGGATTTAGAGAATAGTGAGGGCAACTTCTATATTTACCCCAAGGTAACGGCATCCTATCGTTTGTTAGACGAGGTAGCTGTTGCCTATGGGGGAATTGAAGGGGAGTTGAAACAAAATTCGTTCTACAGTTTTGTAGAGGAGAATCCGTATGTGTCACCCACCTTGGACCTTCAGCCTACAGATCAGCAATACGATGGTTATATTGGATTAAAAGGGCAATTACTGCCAAATCTGAGCTACAATGTTAAAGGATCTTATAAGGCCGAGAATAGAAAACCACTCTTTATGCTTAATCCGGAAAACACTACAAGAACAGATGACAAAGGATATTACTACGGCAATAGTTTTCAGGTTTTTTATGATGACGTAAAAACCTTGGGTGTTTTTGGGGAAATTAATATAGACATAAATCGCAATTTTAGTTTGGGTGTCAATGCCCAGGTGTACGATTACGACACGGAAACCGATAACCCTGCTTGGAATTTGCCGGGACTTACCGCTTCTACCTTCTTGGATTATCAAATTGGGGAGCAATGGTTTATGGGAGCTAATCTTTTTTATGTAGGTGAGCGCGATGATTTGGAAACAATTGCTTCGCCGGGGACATTACCAGAAGATTTTACAATGACCCCAGTAACTTTAAAAAGTTATTTTGATGCCAATGCACATATTGGTTACCGATTTGACGATCAACTATCCATTTTTGCAAGAGCTAATAATATAGCCAACCAGAACTATATGAAATGGAACAATTATAGGGTTCAGGGCTTTCAGGTTTTGGCCGGAGTTACCTATAAATTTGATCTGTAAGAGGTTTATAATACTAAGGGTAGTTTAGGTCCCAAGTAGGCGATGCATAGTAGGGCAGGGGTCAGTATTGGGCCAGACCCAATATAGATTACTTTATTGTACTGTAGTCCACTTCATAGTACGCCATTAGGTTTTCTGTACCTACTTTGGTAATGGAGCTTTGTCTCATTATTGCTATGGGTAGAATTCTGTATTTTAGGGATTTAAAAACCTTTATATGGTTTCAATGCATACCATTAGGCATATTATTTGTTTTATCTTCTTGGGCTGTACCATGATAAGTGTATCCCAAAACTTGGTGGAAAACCCAAGTTTTGAGTCTTTTTTGGAATGTCCCGCTCAGCTTGGGAATTTTGGAGAAGACCTTACCTATTGGTCTGCTCCCACCAAGGGTACTACAGATTATTTTAATACTTGTAGCCTTTCTATGGGCGTGCCCCAGAATTTTATGGGAAATCAGGGGTCAAAATTTGGCAACGGATATGTAGGGTTTTATATGTACGCCCCTGCCGATTATAGGGAATATGTTCAGGGCGAGCTTAAATGGCCTTTGGAAAAGGACCTTAATTATACCCTGTCTTTTTACATAAGCCTAGCTGAGAATTCTGACTATGCCATACGGGATTTTGATGTGCTACTGTCCGCAAAACCCCTGGACTTAAGAATAAAAAAAGCACTTACAAAATACCAGCTTTCCAAGGTTAAGGAAAATGCGGTTACTTACATTCCCATAGAAGGGGATGGGTTTATAACCAATGAAGACGCTTGGGTCAAGATTTCAACCACCTTTATAGCCAAAGGAGGTGAGCAATTTATAACCATTGGCAATTTTAAGAATAATGCAGCCACCAGAAGACAAAAATTGGTTAAAGAAAGAGTCATTAAGGGAGCCTACTATTTTTTGGATATGGTTTATGTTGGAGAAGGTACCCAAACCTTTACTCTGAACGAAACCCACGTTTTTGAGAATGTGCTTTTTAATTTTGATGAGTTTTATATAGACAGTAAAGGGTTAAGGGAGATAGCCCGGGTCTATAAATACCTGAAATTGGATAGTAATTTAAAGATTGAGATAAATGGCTATACGGATGGCTTGGGAACAACCACATATAATAAAAATCTTTCCGTAAAAAGAGCAAAGGCCGTAGCCGACCAGCTCATAAAATTGGGAATGCCCAAAGATAGGGTACTGTATAACGGTTACGCAGATATGATGCCCATTGCCAACAATAAGGAAGCAACGGGAAGGGCCCAAAATAGGCGTGTAGAATTTGTAATTTCTAAAATGGAAATAAAATGATCATAATGACATTATGGTTAAATCCGAAAAAAAATGTTTACTTTAAGTAATTGTGTTTCAAACTTTTGGGGCTATATTTGATTTGTAATCATTAATTTAAATTTTAGTAATGGGTAAAGGAACAGTAAAATTTTTCAACGATGCCAAAGGATTTGGATTCATCATCGAAGAAGGTTCAGAGAAGGAACATTTTGTGCACATCTCCGGTTTAATCGACGAAATTCGTGAAGGCGATGAGGTCGAATTTGAACTTAAAGAAGGAAAAAAAGGATTAAACGCCGTGAACGTGAAAGTTATTTAATATATACTTTTAAAATTCTTATGACCTGGGGCCTATCAATTGATAGGTCCTTTTTTTATGTTCGTGAGACCCGTATTTCAAAAGCCGTAGGCGCATTGAAATACGATGGACGAACGAACCCCGCCTTTTGGCGGGGTTTCCGGTTCAATGCCCTGGCCATGGGGAGGTTCAATGCCTTGGCCTTAGGTTAGGTTGCTTGTAGAAGGCAGTATTTGCTTTAGGTTTTAATGTTATTCATTAAGTTTTATAGTTAGAAATTATGGCTCAACAATGTGCCCATGTAGTTTTATATCTTCACGGGGCTATGATTTTATTCTTTATATTGGATTTTGGAAACATTGGTGGGCATTGTTGTTAGACGTGCTAGCACATGCATATAGTAATGCGTAGGGTTTCCTTCATTAACTAAATGCAATAGTTTCTATGTTTGAATATCTAGATAAAATAAAGTTGTTGATAAACAAGATGGCCACAGATCAGGAGGATCAATTGCTAAGGGCCTCGGGAATGCTGGCAGAGGTCATGAAGAACGATGGTATAATTCACACCATGGGTACCGGCCATTCCCAAATGATAGGAATGGAATTATTTGGACGGGCTGCCAATCCTGCGAATGTTAATGCCATCATGGATGATATGGTACTCATGGCCGGTGGTGCCAGGCGTTCGGCGGAAATAGAACAACTAAACGGACTTGCCGAAGTACTATGGAACAAATATGAGTTTAGGCCCTCAGACGTATTGATCGTAGTTTCAAACTCGGGTAGGAATGCCCTGCCATTGGAAATGGCCATGAAGGCCAAAAAAGAGGGTATAAAGACTATAGCCATCACATCCCTTGAACAATCCAAAAAATATGCATCCAGACATGAAAGCGGCAAGAAATTGTTTGAAATAGCAGATTTGGTTATAGATAACTGCGTGCCATCCGGTGATGGGATAATTGAGGCGAATAAGCTTATGATAGGTCCGGCTTCTTCGGTACTGGGAATGATAATTGTTAACATCATTTCAACCGAAGCCATTAAAAAATGTAATGAGCAGGGGATAGAAGTTTCAGTTTTCCAAAGTCAGAATATAGATGAGGCAGATAATGATGCCTTGTATAAAAAATATGAATCTAGGGTGAAACACCTATAGCGTTATAAGTGCTAACCAAAAAAGTCCAATAAGGCTATTATCCCATTATAGGAAATTACACATGAAAAGAAGAAGGCTGTTATGAGGCCTATATTGAGCCAAAGACTGGCCTTGTATTTTCCCACCAATTCTTTGTTATTAATAAGCAAGATAATCCCTATAATGACCAATGGTAGGACAAACACATTAAAAACCTGGGACAAAATTTGCATTTCAATGGGGTTGGCGCCAAAAATTGGGACAATCAAAGCAAATAAACAGGCTAGGGCTGTTATGATCTTAAATTGTTTGGAGGTGGTATCCAATTCCCCGGATTGGTAGTCTGCCAGTAAAATAGGGGCAATTAATAAACATGGGAATATAGAGGAAAGTCCGGCACTCAAGGTTCCAAAAAAGAATAGTGTCAAGGCAAACTTTCCTGCAACCGGTTCCAATGTATTTACCATATCCAAAACCTTTGTAACGGGTTGACCTTGGTGAAAAAGGGCCCCACTTGCAACCGCCATTACCGATGCACTGATGATAAATACCAAACAGGCAGCCGTGATGGCATCCTTTTTTTGTTGATTTAGATTATTTATACTCCAACCTTTTCCTTTTACAAATAGCGGCCTAGAGAGAAAGGTGGCGGCGGCCATGGTGGTTCCTACAAACGCCGCGACCATCATATTTCCTCCTTTCACTTGGGGTATGGAAGGGATAAGCCCTTTTGCCACCTCAATTGGCAGTGGATATACCATAAATAGTGAGATGATGAACGATAGCCCCATAATGGTTACAAAAACCACCAAGATCTTTTCAAAGAAAGTATATTTTCCAACCCACAATAGGGCGTACATAATGCCAATGACCACAATGGCTACAATAAGTACCGTTTCATATTTGTAGCCCTGAATCTGGGGAAAATAGATCAGGAAGATTTCGTAGATAATATTGGCAGAAATCCCTAAGATACCCATCAAGGAATTCCATTGCCCAAAGGAAACGCCCAATACTATTAGAATGGCAATTGTTTTCCCCCATTTTAGGTGTTTTTTAAACGCATACAATGCAGTTTCCCCGGTGACCAAGGCGTATTGCCCATAAGTAAACATCAAAATGCCGGAGAACACACAGCTTAATAGTAAAACCCATAGCAACTGCATGCCATAAGTGCTGCCAGCCACTATCATGGAGGTTACACTGCCCGTTCCTATGGTGTATCCAATGGCAAATATTCCTGGGCCAAATGCCAGTATCAAGGCTAAAATCTTTTTAAAAAATGATTTTTTAGTGCTTATACTTTCCATGAATGCTGTTTTTGGTTTTTAACCGGAGCCTGAATTTTTGTAAAAGGTATCTTTTATTTAATAGGACCTAGTAAGGTAATAGGTTATTAGCCCTCTATTTGAGAGAGTTCCAATACATTATATTGCAGTACCACTGGCCCGAGCTTTTGGACTGTAATGCCCAAAGTTTGCCATTTTTATGTAGTATTGTGTTAAACAATTTTACCAAGTCTTTTAGCTAATCGTACTATAAGGGGTAAATACCTGTTTTCCTTTATATGCTGCCATATACATTTATTGGTTGTTTAAGGGCTTTGTAGGGTAACATTCGGTTGAATTTGATGAGTAGCCGATCTATTTACACTGTAGGTCCCTAATACAATATGGAAGTATGTGTGTTGTAAGTACAAATAGATCCGGAAAGGTCCCTTTCGGGGGAGGCGGGATTTCCCGGAATCTATTTGCTATGTCACATACAGTTATCTGTGTTATTATATTCCCAAACCTTGTCCGCCTCCAATTTGGATGGTTTCGGCAGTAAGGAAAGCCGCATCTTTACCTGCTAGGAACGAAATAACAGAGGCAACTTCCTCCGGTTGTCCCAACCTGCCCAATAAAATGTTGTTTTTCCATGAAGCAAATACTTCTGGTTTTGTCGATTTTATCTGGGCGTGGAAAGGTGTGTCAATGGTACCAGGAGATACGGCGTTTACCCTAATCCCATATTCGGCAAGATCTTTTGCCAGTGCCCTGGTAATGGCATGCACCCCTGCTTTGGAGGTGCCATAGATCCCTGCTCCGGGACCTCCGGCATTCCAACCCGCAATTGAAGTATAATTAATAATAGTAGGAAGCTCCCCTTTTTTTAGAAAAGGAATAGCGGCTCTTGATGCGAAAAAAACAGAATCAAGGTTTAATGCCATCACAAAGCGGTAAAAGTCCGTTGTCATTTCTTCAAACCTGGACCTTCCGCCCAATCCACCGGCATTATTGACAAGAACATCAATTTTTCCATACTTTTCCCCTATAGCGGTGATGTTTTTAGTGACTTCTTCTTCTTTTGTCACGTCAAATCCATAATATTCGGCATTGATCCCATCTGCGGTAAGCTCTTTTATCCTTTTAACTCCTGCTTCGTTATCAATACCATTTAATACTACTGTATACCCGTCTTTACCCAATCTTTTTGCTACTTCAAAACCTATACCTCCGGTAGCTCCGGTTATTATTGCTACTTTACCGTTTGAATTACTCATATTTCTAATTTTAATTATATTATTATTTAATTATTCTACTGACTTAATATTTTTTGCGAAATAGTATATAGACCCAACTCCCAATGGCACAAATATGGCAATGGCTATAAAAATTGGTGTGTAGGAAACTTTTGCAATTACAGGAACCAAGAAGTTCATGATAATTACAGAAAACACGCCTACCATACCCCCTAAGCCGGCCAATGATCCAACAGACTTGCCACTAAATAGGTCGCTAGGAAGTGTTTGGATATTTCCTATTGCAAACTGAAAACCGAACAACACTATAAATACAATTGCAACAAATTTTTCCGGGGTGTCCGCAAATAATATAGTTGAGATAAGGCCTAAGACCATAATGAGACCTCCTATGAAAATTGTGGTTTTCCTCCCCTTGTTTATCGAATTTGTTTTTGCAATGATAACACCGGACACATAGCCTCCTGCAATGCTCCCAATAGCCGCACCTACATACGGGACCCAAGCAAACATACCTACCTCTTTTACATTAAAACCATATACATCAAAAAGATATATGGGCATCCAGCCAACAAATAACCACCAAATGGGCTCCAAGAAAAATCTACTTGCTACAATGGACCAGGACTCTTTATAGGAAAGTATTTCTTTTAGGCTTAGGCCTTTCTGGTCTTCCGTAGCATTTTGATCTGCCTTACTTTGTCCTTCCAAAATAAAATTTTGCTCTTCTTCCTTAATCCACGGGTGCTTTTTGGGACCTGTTTTATTAATTATAAGCCAAGGGATAATCCATAAAAGCCCTAAGCCCCCAACTATTATAAAGGTTACCTCCCAGCCATAGGCTACAAAAAGAAGGGCAATTAAGAGTGGGGCAATGACCGAGCCAATGGAAGCGCCTGCATTAAAAAGTCCCTGGGCAATGGCGCGCTCCTTTATTGGAAACCATTCCGCATTACTTTTTACAGCTCCTGGCCAGTTACCGGCTTCGGATAAACCCAAGGTGGTTCTAAAAAATGCTAATGACAAAAAACCTCTAACAGTGGCGTGCATGACGGTAGATAAACTCCAAATACCTATACTTATCACGTATCCAATTCTAGTACCCACCTTATCGAACAATTTACCCGAGAATAATTGTCCCAGCGCATATGCGACCATAAAAATGTTTAGGATATAGCTGTAGTGATCCTTGGTTAGACCCAATGAATGCGATATGGAGCCTTCTACATTTTCATTGCCCCACATAATAGACAAAGCACTCCTATCTATATAATTGATAACAGTTGCTATAAAGATCAGCCCTATTATCCACCATCTTAAACCTTTGACTTTCATACTGTATATTTTTGGTTAATTATTAATCGCTGTTTCTTTATTCTAGGCAATAGATGCCTTGCAGGCCTTATGCCCGTGTTTATTAATATACTTTAACTGGATCTATAAATTACTAGGAGTACCTAAAACCGAAGTTTAAATACATTGTAATTTTATGATAGTGTTCCAAGCATTATTTCCCTTCAGATATTTATTCTTAAAGTGACAAAAGTGTGCGATTCCATCACTTGTTTTATTTCAGTTAATCATTAATGTTATAGCAGTATTGATATAACAATTTAAAGTGTATTTTCATTTTTTCCTTGGCCAATTGGGGGTCTTTTTTCTTTATTGCTTCATAAACATCCCTATGTTCTTGTATTCCGGTAAAAGCTACATTCTTGTCACATACATGGTATTTGGCAAAATTGGTTATGATCTCCGGGGTGATGGTTAACATAAAGGTGTTAATGGTACTATTACCAGCTGCTTTTGCTATAGCTAGGTGGAACAATAGATCTTCCTGAACAGCATCTTCCCCTTTCATTACCTTTTCGGCATAGGCCTCTAGGGCCTCCTCTATTTCTTTAAGATCCTCCTCGGTTCTTCTTAAAGCTGCCAGCCTCACTGTCTTTAATTCCAAAAGTATCCTTGTCTCTACCAGGGTCTTAAAATCGGGTTCCTCCAGGCGCAAAATGTCATTGATCATTCCGTTCATGGCTACGGGGCCAATGTCGGCAATGAAGGTGCCACTTTGGGGCTTGGAGTATAATAGTCCGTAGGACTCCAAGGTTTGTATAGCTTCCCTTACATTGCCCCTGCTTACCTCAAATTTTTCGGAAAGCTTTCTTTCCGAGGGTAATTTGTCTCCTGGCTCAAGGTTTTTAAAATTAATATAATCCCTGATCTTGGATATAATCTCTTTCTGAATAGAGTCGTTTTCGTTTTTTGGGAGAATTTCTGTTGTCATAATAAAGTATTTCTAAAACTGGTTTACCAAATTGGTTTGTCAAAACTACATAAAAACAATAGCCGAAAGAAATATTAATAATCTAGGATTTTAAAATATAAGTCTTATCCATCCAGTTTTAAGAAAATTACCGGCCAGACCTTAGGCCGGTAAACTCCAATTATTAACTAACTCTACTTACTAGTATTTATAACCTTCTCTAAATTTTAGTAACCATCATTTTGGGTTATTACCCCATCACTGGCAAGTATTTCCGAGTTCGGTATTGGAAATACATAATAATTATTATTAATCGTTTCACCCATTTCAGCATCAACGGTACCCGTTCTTACCAAATCAAACCATCTGTGTCCTTCAAAGGCCAATTCCAATCTTCTTTCGTCATAGATCGCTTGTCTCACGTCGGCCTGCGAACTTATAGTTCCACTTAAACTATTTAAACCCGCTCTCGTTCTTATAGGATCCAATAACGGAAGTACAGTGGCTGCAGCGGAGCCAGTTTCATTCAGAGCTTCGGCGTACATTAGAATAACATCGGATAATCTTAATTCTATATAATCCTGTTCAAGTCCGCCAGTATATTTCCTACTACCATTCATATTATCGGTATCAATAGTAAGTGCCTTTCTTAAATCCGTACCTCCACCACTAGCACTACTGGCATCAAAAGCGGCAATTAAGCTTGGGTCTAGGGGGGTAAGGGATTTTGTATCGGCCCCGCTGACCCATCCTACGAAGGTGGTGGCGGATCCATATGCATTTGGAACCGAAGTTGATAATTGGGTTGCAAAAATGACTTCTGAACTACCGTCTACTACAACGTTGGCAAAGTCGCTTTCCAAACTAATCCCTGCATCGGCAGCACTGTTAACTACAGTTCCGAGCGTTGTGGCAGCTTCGGAAAAATTACCTCTGTGTAGATATACTTTGCCGAGAAAGGCCTGGGCAGCGATGTTGGATGCGCGTCCACTGGCCAATCCAGAATTGTCTAAACCGGCTATTGCGGCTTGAAAGTCCGGAATAATCACGTTATTGTACACGTCGGCAGCCGGTTGTCTTGTTAAAATGGACAAATCCGATGGGCTAGGGGAAGGAGATAAATTCACTGTGACATCTCCAAAAACCATCACCAATTTAAAGTAAGACAATGCTCTTAAGAATTTGGCTTCAGCAATCTCAGTGGCGTCAGTTGAATTATCAATTACATTATTGGCACTTAAGATGGCCTTGTACATATTGCTATAGAGGGGTCTAAAAAATTGCTCAACCAAATCCAAGCCTCCCAAATCTGCGTTGTAGGTGTCAAAAGCCGTATATGGGCTTTCTAACATCAGCATATTGTCGGCCCTAAAGTCGCCCATCACACCCATTGGTGTTGCACCGCCGGTCTGATAGTAATACGCTGCATTTAATACGGGTCCAAATTCCTCCAAACCACTGGATTCAAGTAATAAGGGTGGCGTTTGATCCAAATCGTTATCACATGATGTTATCAACAACAGGGATACTATTACTAAATATATAGATTTCATATTTTTCATGATTTCTGAATTAAAAATTTACATTTATACCCAAAGTAAAACTTCTTACAATCGGACTCGCACCTTCTTGGTATCCGTAAGTGGTTGGACCTGCATAACCACTATTTTCGATCTCTACACCTTCAGGGTTAAATGAGGTATAATCATCTGCCATTATATATAACAAATTGGTAGCTGCAACATAAATCCTCATTGAACTTAAGCCAATTTTATCGGTTAAATCCGGATTAAGGGTATACCCTAAAGTTAGGTTTCTCAAGGCTGTATAAGAAGCATCTTGAATTCCTGAGCCATGGGCATTTCTGGTCTCTTGATAGAACTTCCCACTGGCATCAGCTATACCATCATCATTCGCGTCAAAACTAGACTTTAATCTACCGCCAAATTGTGATTTCCAGTAAATTGGGTCTATATTGTAAAGTTCTGCTCCTTGGGAGCCTTGGAATTGGAACGACAGATCAAAATCCTTGAAATTCATAGAACTTGAAAGTCCCCAATAAAAATCCGGTGTGGCCGACCCTAGCTTTACGTAATCACCTTCATAGGTAATTTCACCATCACCGTTTTGATCAACAACATACCACTCTGAGCTGCCAAATCCAACGCCCCTGGAAGGATCTGACATATGTATTGTTTCCACCTCACCAGTTACTTCATATCCCCACATTTCACCAATTTCACCTCCTACATAGTTTCTAAATTCAGGGCCTCTACCACTGGGTCCACCGTAAATTTGCCTGGGCAGCTCGTCCAAATCACCAAGATTGGTAATTTCTGAATTGGCAGTTGATAAATTGGCGTTGACACTCCAAGAGAAGTTTGGATTGGTAACTATTTTTGTACTAAGTTCAAATTCCAATCCAGAACTGGTAACATCACCGCGATTTAGTTTTATAGCAGGGGTCCCAAGAACCTCAGATACACTTTGATTGATCAACATATCTTGGACATCGGACGTATAATAATCTACACTAAATCTAATTCGGTTACTAGCAAAACCTAAATCAACACCGTAGTTGGTTTCTTTATTGGTCTGCCAGGTTAAATCTGGGTTGGCTATATCTTCAGGAATAAGAAATCCTGTCCCGAAAGCTGTTGGGGAGGTGCCCAAAATACTTAATGAGTTATATGTACCCAAGAAAGAGGCAGTTCCTAAAGATCCGGTGCTAAACCTAAGTTTAAATAGGCTAAACGCATCAGCATTTCCGAAAAAAGATTCATTGTGAATATTCCATCCCAAAGATAGAGCAGGGAATACTGCATATTTTTTATTTGCTCCAAATCGTGAATCACCATCTCTTCTTATTGATGCCGATAAAAGATAACGATCATCAAAGGCATAAGCAATTCTTCCAAAAAAGCCATTTCTGGACTGAGTTTCATCTATCTCGTTGGTAATTACATCTGCAGGGTCAAAAAAATCATAGTTCAAAGGTAGACCATATGGTACGTTCGATCCATTATTCACAATTCCCTTATAATAGGTATTTACAAATTCCATCCCAGCCACGGCAGAGATGTCATGCTTCTCAGCAATGATTTTTGCAAAACTCAAAGTGGTTGTACTTAATACAGTAGATTTTTTTATATTGGATATATCCAACTCAGTTTGATTGGAACGTTGTCGGCCGTCCGACAATATTCCCTCATATACGTAAGTCTGGGTGTCTTCCAAATCTGCTCCGAAAACGGTTTTTATATTTAGACCATCTAGAATTTCATATTGCAAATAAGAACTTAGGTTTCCAAAATATGTCTTTTTCCATCTTCTGGAATTGTCAAACTTAGCGGCTACACCTGCATCCCCTGTTCCTCCAATACCATTTTGATTTCTGCCGTATTGCCAATCGTGAACTACATCGCCTGGTTGCAAATCATATATACTGGTTGGATCTAACCCTATACCTCTATAATCTTGGTCAAAAGATCTACCGATATTATTTCCTGTAAAACCAGTATCCGCTAATGCCTGTCTCTTACGATCCAATTCTTGAACGAAATCTATTGAGGCTTGCGTATGGTATATAGGACTAATGCTATATGCTCTCAATAGATCTCTCATTTCCCAAGGAACAATATCTTGTTTGCCATAATAACCATTCATACTCAATCCGGCCTTTAATTTGGAACTCAAGTTGGCATCGAGATTCATACGACCGTTATACCTTTCATAACCTTGTCCTTTTACGATACCATCGGTATTCAAATAACCAAGCGAAGCAAAGGCCTTTAAGTTTTCTGATCCACCGCTCACACTAAAATCATGATTGGTGGTACTCCCATTTTTGAATAGCCAATCTTCTACGCTAATGACATCGGGGGCATTGGCGTATGCATCTAGTCTATAAGCCAATAAACCTGGGTCGGTTTCGGAAAGATCATAGGCACCGGTTTGTAATTCTTTGGCCCATTCTCCTGCTGTCTTCAGCATTTCTATGTCCTTTATATACTTACTTGAAGTACTTGCATATGAATTATAATTAAAATTAACTTTTCCTGCTTTTCCTTTTTTGGTGGTAACCAAAATAACACCATTGGCACCCAAAGAACCATAGATAGCAGCAGATGCCGCATCTTTTAAAACCTCTAAACTTTCAATATCGTTGGGGTTTACCGTTGCCAAATTACCTGAAATTGGATATCCATCCACTACAATTAATGGTCCAGAGTCACCTGAAACAGATGATGCCGCCCTAATTTGGATTTTGGGATCCGCACCGGGTTCTCCACTTTGATTTTGAATCCGTACCCCGGATAACTTACCTGCAAGGGCATCATCTACACGAGCCACTTGAACAGCGGCAACTTCATCTCCACCTACTTTTGCGACCGCTCCAGTAAGATGTGATTTTTTTCTGGTACCATAACCAACTACAACTACCTCATCTAGTTGACTGGAGTCTTCGGCCAAGGTTATATTTAGCTGTTCTTGGCCTGCTATCGTAATTGATTGGGTTACAAATCCCAAGGATGAAAACTGTAATACATCCCCGTTTTTTACCGTAATTTGGTAATTTCCGTCGAAGTCTGTTGCCGTTCCTGTAGTTGTATTGGCGATAATCACATTAACTCCGGGTACTGGAACGTTTGCAGCGTCCGTTACCGTTCCGGACAGTATATAACCATCTTGGGCGAACAAGGCGACATTAATGAGCAATAACGCTCCTAAAATGAGTTTCTTTCTTAAATTCATTGCTGTTTGTATTGAGTTAGAATTATCAATTTCCAATTTCGATAATCGAAATCAGCTTGTAAATGTGCTTGTGCATACACATTTTTCCCGCTATATACCAAATCGCCCAATCGGTTTAAAGTCAATGTTTTTATTATATTTGCACTTGGCGTAAAATGGTATATTATTTTATGTCCGAGTTATTACTTCCCTTCAGAATGAAGTAATCTTTTTTATAAAGGATGGGTGTGCGCCCGTCCTTTTTTTGTCAAATTCTATGGTCTATTTTTAAATATTTTTCTTTTAACATGGCTGGTGTTATTAATTTCGTCTGGTAAACCAAAGTGGTTTACCAGTTTGGTTTACCAAATATATATTATTTATTCGTTAATCAAAAATTTTTTTACAAGTATTGTTCGGTTTTTTTAAAGATCTGCTAAATTGGTTCCGTGGTCATTGTTAAATTAACAGTGCTAAGCTTAATGTTTACGAAAAAGCAAGTCCGCCGTTTATGTAGAAGTTGGCTCCTGTAATGAATGAAGTTTCGGACGAAGCGTGGCAGATTAGTGTATTGGCAATTTCTTTAACTCTTCCTACTTGGCGAAGAGGAGTCAAACCTGTTACTTTTTACCATCTCATCTGTGATGAAGATGTCCTGAAAGGCGGTGGCTATCATTTTAGGGCAAAGGCTATGTTACCGAATATTTTTTGGGCCAACTGCTTTCTCCAGACCGCCTGTGATGGTCATGATGGTTCCTTGTGGTGTTGCCTGGGCTACGGATCCAACGCCCCCGCCATCCCTGCCGGCCTGGGGGCAATGTTTATGACGGAGGGTGCGGATTTCATTGGTGGCAATGCCGCTTGTGTAAAAAGGAAAGTAGAATTGAGATTTAATTATATCAACTTATCAAAAAAAGCTTCATCCATCTTGGCTACCGTCTTTCTGGCAACCAAGTTACCGGCCTTGTTTATCCGAAGATTTTTGGTGTCACCATAGTTGCTACAATAATTTACTACAACCTGTGCGCCTTCCTTGGCCAATATTATGGAAATGGCCTTTCCAATATCTCTGGTTCCTCCAGTAACAATGGCTATTTATCCTATTTAATTCATATATGTTGTTTATGAATTAAAGTCTTCCCATAAAGAGCCGCTTGTCCTATTATTACTCTTTATCTCCAAAATAGGATACCTCTCCACCGCTTAGGAAATCTTCTCTTACGGGACTAAATGTGTCAATTAGTATCCCTTCTTCCAAACAAACGGCACTATGCAATAGATTTGGTTCAATATAAACGCCATCTCCTGCTTCTACAATTTTCTTTTCTCCGTTAATTTCGAATTCAAATTTACCTGAAGCGCAATAAGTAGCTTGCGTGTGAAAATGTTGATGAGGGGCACCCAATGCTCCTTTCTCAAATTTCACCTTTACCATCATGATTTGGTTATCGTAACCCAAAAACTGTCTTGATACTCCTCCTCCAAGTTTTTCCCATTTCATTTCTTTTGAGATGAGGTATTTTTCACTAAATCGTTTCATTTTTTTATGATTTTAATATGTATTTACTCTTTAATAATAGGAGTCAACTCTTCAATCTGAACCCATTTAATTTACTCGGGTGGAGTACCCATACCTACTGTTGCTTCCCTAAACCATACTTCAGTATAACAGCCATTTTCATATTGTTTGGCGATATCACCTCCATAGGTTTCTGCACCTGCAAACCAAACCATATTGGTTTCCGGACTTTTTCCATTTGTCTGGTTGTACGCCCCCTGTTTAAAATAATTCAACTCTCCACTATAAGCGTTGGCACGTTCAGTCCCATCTTGCCCTATGGGGACAAATAATTTCTTCATCTGCGCAGGAAAGTCCGATCTTTCTACATATTCAGATGAGATTAGATTTTTGGTAAATGTTTTAGTTTCGTGATCTGGACTTCTAAAGGTCAGATACATTATTCCCTTGTAAACATTTACCTCATAGCTGAATTCTTCACCAAGTTCAATTCCATTGGTAGGCTCAGTGGGATAGTCGTTTTTGGTTTTTCCAATGACAGACATATCGTGTCCCCAAACAGCATAGGAATATTCCCACCTGTCAGAATTGTCGTCCCCTTCTGGATTGATTTCATAATTCCAAAATACGGAACCTTTTGTGTGACCAGGAAATTTTTTGTAGAATATTTTTAGTGGTTCATTTTCATGTCCTTCACCACTGTGAATTTGCCCAACAACAGTTGAATAGGAGGCAGCAACCCTGGCATCCCCAGAAATGGAGACCTGCATTACCTTGCAGGTGCCTGTTAGTTTACCACCATCTTTAGGGAGCCATTCTCTTTTTTCATGTAGTTCGGTTCTTGTATTACTTGAGTTTTTTGAAGTGACACCTGAATTTGGGGTTTTGTAAACTACCCAACGCCTGGTACCGTCAATCACGGTATAAAAGAAATCTTTGTGTTCAAACTCCGTGATATCTTCCACATGGGTTCCGTCACCCAACAATATTTTAAATTTATCCATAAAGGGAATCACTTCATGTGGATAAACAGTTTTCGCACTTAAGCCATCATTGGCTTGGAAATAACCTGCATTGGAAATGGCATCATCGCTGATGGTGATATCTGCCGATTTAAACCACACCTCGGCGTAATTGCCATCGGCATATTGCTTTTGTATATCACCGCCATGGGTTTCGGCACCAGAACACCAGACTTTATTGACCTTAGGGTCTTTTCCGTTGGTTTGGTTGTACGTGCCCAATTTAAAAAAGAGGCCCTCACCGGCATATCCTTCTTTACGCTCAAGGCCATCCTGACCAATGGGTACAAATAATTTTTTGGTTTGCTCTGGCATGTCTGAACGATTCGCATATTCAGAGGAAATAAGATTTTTAGTAAATTTTTTGGTCTCATGGCCGTCACTAGTAAATGTAAGATACATAATACCGTCCTTAATAACCACTTCGTAACTAAACTCTTCACCTAAAGCAATTCCATCTACTGGTTCTGGGGGATAGGTATTTGCATCAGTACCAACAACAGAAAAATCATGTCCCCATACGGGAGTGGAGTAATCCCATCTTTTTGAATTATCATCACCTGCGGTATTTATTTCATAATGCCAAAAGACAGAGCCGTTTTTATGGCCAGGAAATTTTTTGTAAAATATTTTAAGCGGTTCGTTCTCGTGCCCATCTGCACTGTGTATCTGACCAACTACTACGGAATAGGTGGAAGCAACACGGGCATCGCCCGTTGATGAAACGTTCATTATCTTTAGGGTGGCTTTCATTTTAGCTTCGGTCATTGGTGACCACTTCTTTAATTGGGCCAATTCGGTTCTCGTATTATTCGAAGTACCATGGGTATTTCCTGCATTTGGAGCTTTAAATACTACCCAATCCCCACCATCATCACTCGCTGTATAAAAGAAATCTTTGTTCTCATAGTCCATAGCCTTGCCTACATTGGAACCATCACCTAAGATCAAATTCCAATGTTGGAAAAATGGTATGATGTCGTTTGCAGAAGGACCTATCGCTACATTTTTAGTGTTGTCCGTAGATTTTTGTTTTTTGTTTTCCTTACAGCTAAAAAATAGCAAGATGGTACCTATCATGAATAAATGCCGTACAGAAACCGAATGGAATACTTTAGAGTTCATATTATGTGGGTTATGTTTACAATAAAAATCGTATAAAGTCAATGCTTTTATCGGTTATGATAATTTCTTCTACAATCTAAACAAAACCTTCTACTAGATGGTTTTAGCCGTATTTATGCGATAACGAAAGCCGCGAAAAAACATATCGAAATTGAATTTATAAAATTGGTTAACCAGATTGGTTGACCAAAAATACACAAATTTGTGGAACTGCCAAATATTTAACAATAATTACTTCCATTTTATTTATAATTAATAATTGGTAAGGGGGTGAATTGATAATTTGGCAAATGTGTATTTTGGCGTAAAACGAAGGAGGTGTTGGGGTACTTAAAAAATGAATTTATAAATAAGGTCATTTCGTCTAAGATTCCTTTTTCTTTTACCATTTTTACGATACCCACCTTAGTATTTAATTAGATAAGGGGAGCTGGTCACCTATTAGAGTAATTAAAGTGGTGGCAAGATCCCTCGTTTTGTCGTAGAAAGACCATCGTTTTATTCCGATCCACGAAGTTTCATCCAGTAATTTTAAAACAATCATTTATTTATGTTTCAACAAGAAACTACATATTGTAAACACCCCCATTAATGTCTAGTGTTGCCCCAGTAATAAAGCCATCGTATTCTGACGCCAGATACAAAACAGCTCGTGCTACATCAGATGCATTACCAGCTCGTTGGATTGGAATGCCTGCTGTTGTTGCAGCTGCTGATTCTTTAGTTGTATGGGTGTTGTGAAATGAGGTGCCCAGGATAAGCCCTGGGGCAACGGCGTTTACACGTATGCCTTGAGGCCCTAATTCTGACGAAAGCGCTCGTGTTAGTGTTAGAATCGCACCTTTGCTGGTAGAGTAAGCCAATGACCCGGGGTGACCGCCTTTACGTCCTGCTAGAGATGCCAAATTAACAATGCTACTGTTGTCATTTTTAGCTAGGTATGGAGCAGCGGCCCGTGTTACAAACATCATGGATGTAAGGTTTATATCCATTACCTTGTGCCAGAACTCGGCCTTAATTTCGCCAAGCATTTTACGTGCAACAAGTGAACCTGCGTTATTAATAAGTATATCTAGTCCACCAAATGCTTCTATTGTTTTTTCGACCATTGCATTTGCATCGGCTTCGTTTGTTAGGTCACCAGCTATGGCAACCGCTTTTTGTCCTTTGCTGGTTGAGTATTCAACCAATTGGTTGGCGGTATCTGCACTGGAAAAATAATGGATGGCTACATTAGCTCCATTATCAATAAAGTGTCTTGTGATTGATTCTCCAATTCCTTGGGCACCAGCAGTTACGAGAACATTTTTGCCAGCTAATTTATTCTTGTTTTTCATTTTTTCTCTGAAATATAGGTTTTCAATTTTGCTTAGTTCTTTTTTATTGTAATCATTGGACGTAGTCCATGTAGGTCGGTTTAGGGACGGGAGAGATGGATTTAATACATTAATTTCATTTCTAAATTTTCTTCAACCCTGATTTCTCCTGAATTGTTAAATTCATTGTTCCCGTGTGTATTGTTTTTTGCTCCCCAAAGTAAGGCCACTAGTTTTACCGGATTGTTGTTAAAAGTGTTTTTGGAAATATCAACATTTACAATGCCATGGGAGTTGATCAAAATTCCATTTCTTTTTTCTGATCCACAATTGGTAAAGGTGCTATTGGTGACCAATAGATTGCCGCCAATGGTAGATTCGTCATAGCCCCCGCGATAGTAATCTATCACATTGCTTTTTACATTGTGAAACCTGCAATGGTCTATTGTTAGATATTCAGTGTTATAATCTCCTTTGTCATTGGTTTCTTCCGATAGTTCCAAACCATTTTCACAATTGGATATGGAAGTATTTACAAAAGTAATACGCTCTGCAAAGGACTCTTTATAGACCTTTAGGACATATTTAAAATTACTGATGTCACAATTCGAAACTGTTAACCCGAAATGTGTATACATATTTTTCTTTAAACTGGCGAATGCAAATTGGGAATTACTTCCTTTTAAGTCGATATTTTTCAGATTTAAAAAACCCTTAGGTTGAAGTTGGAATAGGGGTGAATTTTCTACTCCTGAATAATTTAGGATAACTTTGGACTTATCAGAGGACTGAATGGTCAACTTTTTATTTATTATCAAAGAATGGGGGATATCATAATTTCCTGCTTCCAGCGAAATGATATCCCCATTTTCCGCTTCATCTATTTTTGTTTGAAGGTTTTCTGCCTTCTCAACAATTTCCGTTTTAGGCTCTTGAACTGCTGTTTCGGCCATATACCAACTTGGACCGTATTGGGATCTATCCATTATATTCGGGTCTTTAAAATCGGTATAAGTGAAGGCTCCAATGGAATTGTTGTGTGCTCTGGGATTTCCAACTAAATCTGTAGATATATTTTCAAATTCGAACCCTTGATAAGGTTCAATATCCAACTTGGACGAAGGGATATATATATATTCTTCAATTTCCTTGATATCAAAATTTATAGCCTCCAATCCGTCATTAGCTTTAAAATCCAAACCTTGATTGTTGATGGCATTACTTTTAAAGCTCACACCATCCGCCTTATCGTGTTCCACAATTGGTGACGCATCACCTTTTTCATTGTAAATTACATTGTTTGCAATAATGGTCCTTATAGGTCGTGCAGAGCGAATTTCGGAGGGTGGCAAAACATCTTGCTGATTTAAATTTTGACCAACCCCAAATTGAAAAGGGGAATCGCAATTTATGTAGGTATTGTATGCTACCACTACATCTGTAACCTGATTGTATCTGTTGAGGGGCGATTTTGGAATTCCGTTCATTACGGCCAATGCACTTCTAAAATTTTTTCCTTTTATATTGTAGAAATAATTGTTGGTTACCCAATGTCCAGTATTGATAATTCTGATACCTCCTATATTTTCGTTTTTACCATCTCCAATAAAGTAATTGCCATCTATAGTGCAATAATTTCCGTGTCTTGTTACCAAAGAACCTTCGCTTTTATAGAAGACATTATTTCTGAACTCGTTGAAGTTTGCTTTACTGGAAATAATTTCAACTTCTCCATTGCAGGCTTCAAACAAATTATTGGCAACCTTGGTATAACTGGGAGACATTGAAGTATAACTATTGCCAATTTGAATGGTCTCCGCACTAGCACCACCTTTGGGAGGTCTTGGTCCAAAATGGTTCTTAATTATTTGATGGTGATTATTTATGCTCTCATTGCCCTCTAAGTCAACTCTAATAGTTGGTCCGCGATTGGTTTTTCCGGCAATGTAACTGTTACTAAGCGTATTATGTCTTCCCCAGAATTGAACCCAAAGATCTGTATCATCACGTTGCATTTTATTAAAATCTTCAATTACGCAATTGGTAACGGTACAGTGATTTCCTATTGTTTTTTCGTCAATTCTAAATTCCAATACGGCATCACTCGGCGAATAGCCATTTCTAAAGTGTAGACCCTTGACCACTAAATACTTTCCCCCTAATTTTAAATCGGACACTCCTTCTATAATGACTTTTCCAGGGGTTTCAGCTTTAATAACTATTGGATTGTCTTCCGTTCCTTCACCTATAAATTTAATTTGAAGATCTTTCCATATACCGTTGGCCATAACAATATTGTCTCCGGCCTGTGCCTTTTTTATAGCTGTTTCCAATTCTTCAGGTGTGTTAACCATTTTGGTATTCTGATTGGTCTTGTCCGTACAAGCGCTTAGAACAAATAAAAAGTACAGTAGCGTTACTTTTCTCCTCATAATTAATAGATTTTTTAGGGCCACTTATAATTACAAACTGGTTAACCAGATTGGTTGACCAAAAATACGTATATTTGTAAGACTAACAAATTTTTAACATAAAAACTGTTAATTAATAAATTAACCAACTTGTAAAAAATGAATAATACTGTAAATTTTTCTAGAAGAGATTTTGTTAAGCTTTCAGCAATGGCAGGCCTAGCCTTTCCGCTGATGGGATTTGAACAATACAACTTAAATTCCTTTTCCAATACACCTGGAAACTTAGAGGTGCATTTATTTTCCAAACACCTGCAGTTCCTGAATTATAATGACATGTCCGAGGTGGCCGCCGAAATGGGGTTTAATGGTCTGGATTTAACGGTTAGGCCTAAGGGGCATGTGTTACCAAGCCAGGTGGATGAGGATTTGCCCAAGGCCGTTATGGCTATGAAAAAATATGGTCTAACTCCTAGGATGATGACCACCAACGTTGTAGACGTTGAAAACAAGGAGCATAGGACGGTTTTGGAAACGGCAAGCAAGCTGGGGATTACTCACTATCGTACTGGCTGGTTAACCTATCCCGAAGATAGGGAAATCTCCCAGAGTCAGAATATATACGGTCAACAGTTCAATAATTTGGAGGAGTTTAATAAGGAGCTTGGACTAATAGGGTGTTATCAAAATCATGCAGGCAATCATGTAGGGGCTCCTATTTGGGATTTGCCCCCAATTCTCAAGGCTACCAAAAATGTGCATATGGGGTGCCAATATGATATAAGGCATGCTGTTGTGGAAGGTGGAAGCAGCTGGGAACTTGGACTGCGGTTGATACAACCGTTCATAAAATCTATAGTTATCAAAGATTTTAAGTGGGGAATCGTGAAAGGAAAATGGAAGCCAGTGAATACCCCCTTGGGAGAAGGGATGGTAGATTTTGACCGCTACTTTTCCTTGCTTAAGAAATATAAGATCAATGTGCCCGTATCCCTTCATTTAGAATACGGTTTAGGAGGCGCGGAGCACGGGGCATCTACTATTACAATTGATAAAAAAGAGGTCTTTAAGCAAATGAAAAAGGACTTGGCCTTTGTTCAACAGGCTTGGCAAAAAGCTGAATAAATTAAAGATAACCAATAAACAATACTATGGATTACAATACCCATTCCACAATAGGAAAACTAAAGGGAGTCAGTACAGCTACCATAGCTACCTGTCTTTTTAAAAAAGGATTGAAAAAACAATTTATACAGGATGTTAAGCCATTAAAAATGGGAAAACCTACCATGGTAGGGGAGGCCTATACCTTGAGGTACATACCGGCCAGGGAAGATTTAAACCCGATAGAAGTTTTCAAGGACCCCAAGCATCTGCAGCGGGTGGCCGTTGAAAAATGTCCAGAAGGGGCTATTCTGGTCATCGATAGCAGAAAGGATGCCAGAGCGGCCTCGGCAGGTTCTATATTGGTTACTAGATTAATGGTAAGAGGGGTAGCAGGAATTGTAACCGATGGCGGTTTCCGGGATTCGGCGGAAATTGCAGAATTGGATTTGCCCTCCTACCACAACAGACCGTCCGCACCCACCAACCTGACCCTTCACCAAGCCATAGCCATTAATGAACCTATTGGGTGCGGCGATGTGGCAGTATTTCCCGGTGATATTTTGGTAGGTGACGATGATGGTGTTATGGTTATTCCGGCCAGAATTGCTGCTGAGGTGGCCGATGAATGTTTGCAAATGACACTGTTTGAGGAATATGTGATGGAAGAAGTGAAAAGTGGTAAATCTATAATCGGACTTTATCCCCTTGTCGACGAAAAGATTAGACTAGCGTTTGAGAACTGGAAGGAAACTAGGACTGTTTAGTGTCATATGTCAAGGTTTTGAAAGATCTATTCCATTGTAGGTTAAGGCTTTATAGGGTGCGGCCGCATTTGTTGATTGGAATAGATTTTGCTTACGCTTCTATTGGGCCATGGCCTATGGGGATATTCCAATAGACCGGAAAGTGGTACACAAAGATTATTTTTTTCCTTATGTTAAATTAGTTTAACTTTAGGCAACAGATTTTGATCCAAAAGTGTGTAGTATTGGTGTCCGCTGCCAGGGAAGATGTGCGCGTTTTTTTGTCTTTTTAAACATGATGGAGCAATGGTCAATACCCAAGCTAGCCTTAAAATATCATCAATTGAATTTTGGCAGGGATATAATGGAGGTTTAAAAGGAGATATCATAAATCTGTCCCCATTGATTTTGATGGGATTATAATACTTGATGTAATATCGCCTTTTGGGCGACTATGACCACAGACCATAACCAAACCAAATAATGAGAAAACACAAAATTGTGGGTGCTTTATGTCAGCTATTTTTTTTGATGCTGCTTTATACCAATGCAACCGCCCAGTCTACCGCCAAGGATATTAAGGTGTCCAAAATCTATTCTGATGAAAATTATAATGCATTTACTTCCCTTATTAAGTTTAAGGGTAAATTTTACTGTGCCTTCCGCGCTGGGGAAAAGCATGTACATGGTAAGGATGGAATTATAAAAATAATAGCTTCCAAAGATGGTAAGGTCTGGAAAGAAGTGGATCAAATTGTCCTCAACGGATTCGATCTAAGGGACCCCAAATTGTCGGTTACGCCCAATGGGCTTATAATGGCCACTATGGGAGGGTCTATTTATGAGGGCAAGACCTTGTTGGGGGGAATACCCCATATAGCATTTTCAAATGAAGAAGGAACAAAATTTTCCAATCCCCAGCCCATTAATTTGGAGAAAGGGTTAAAGGGTAAGTTTGATTGGCTTTGGAGTTTAACATGGTTTCAAGGGGCTGGTTATGGCGGACTCTATTCCAGGGAGGAAATTGGTGATGGTAAAAATAAGACTACTATTAAATTGGTGAAGACTACTAACGGGGTGGATTATTCACTGCTTAGCAATTTGGAAATTGAGGGCAACCCCAATGAATCTACCATTAGGTTCAATGACAAGGGTGAGGCAATTATGCTCATAAGACGGGAAAATGGGAATAAAAGAGCGTACTTAGGGCACAGTTATCCTCCCTATACCAAATGGACCTTTACCGAATCGCCATATTTTATAGGAGGGCCAGATTTTGTGTCGGTAGGAAAGGAGCAATATATTGGCGGGGGAAGAATAAACAGGGAGTATACCGGACTGCTTTCTTTTAATAAAAATGGTAATTTTAAAGAGGTACTAAAATTACCTTCCAATTCTGATAGTAGCTATCCCGGCTTTGTCTTTGAAAATGATACCCTGTACATGAGCTACTATTCTTCCCATGAAACCGAAAAAACGTCTATTTATTTTGCAGAAATACCCTTGAGGGAACTGAACCAAGCTTTGAAAAATTAAATTATGAAGGCAAAAGGTAAGACCGTTTCATTAAAATATGTTGTTTTTGGAATCTTATTATTTTTATTGATTGGAAGCATTGCTTCCTGTAAATTGAAGAAAGATTATACGGGAGAAAAGGTGCAAGGGGTAAAGTCTCCAAGGACGGTGCTGCGATTGCCTCCTAACGATGATAATCCCCGCAATAGCGAAGGTGATTTTATAATGCTCAATAACGGGAAACTACTTTATGTCTACACCCATTATAGCGAGGGATCCGGTACAGATCATGACCCTGCCCATCTGGCTAGCAGATATTCTTTGGATGGGGGTATAACCTGGAGTGTGGAAGATGAGGTAATTGTCCCCAATGAAGGGCAGATGAATGTGATGTCGGTTTCCCTTTTGCGATTGCAAAACGGTGCTATAGCCCTATTTTATCTTAGAAAGAATAGTACCTTAGATTGTGTGCCCATGATGAGATTATCTATGGATGAGGCGCAGAGTTGGAGCGACCCCATAGCCTGTATCACGGACAAGAAAGGGTATTTTGTATTAAATAACGACCGGGTGATTCAGTTGGCAGATGGGCGATTGCTGTTGGCGGTGGCGGAACATCCCACAACCGAAGAGGGCTTTAGGGCCAAGGGTAATCTATATAGTTATTATTCGGACGACAATGGTAAAACATGGTCTTCCAGTACAAGAGTACCCAACGATTCAGATATTATTACCCAAGAACCTGGGGTAATAGAGATGGAGGATGGCCAAATTATGATGTATATTAGGGCAAGTGGAGGTGTTCAACACTTGTCCTATTCCCAGGATAGTGGGGAAAGCTGGAGCCCACTTACGCCTAGTAGTATATATTCGCCGCTTTCCCCTGCTACAATCGAAAAAATTCCGGGAAGCAATAATTGGATAATGGTGTGGAACAATAATGATGGTTCCAATCCTGCTACAAAGAATAAGAGAACCCCTTTAACAATGGCAATCTCCAAAGATGAAGGGAAAACATGGACAGCAATCAAAAATATTGAAGAGGACCCCAATGGGTGGTATTGCTATACAGCCCTATACTTTGTAGATCCGCAAAATATTATTATGGCCTATTGCTCAGGCAATAGGACTTCAGGGAACGGATTGGAGACCAGCAGTATCACCGTTTTATCCAGAGAATGGGCCATGACACCCTTAAAATAAGAACCTAATAAAATATTTATCAGAAAAAATAAATGCCAATTTATGATATTCAATAGAAATACTTATTTCCTTCTTTTTGCAACTTTAATAATGGCCGCAACTGTTGGGGCACAACAAAAGCAAAGGCCCAATGTAATTCTGATTATTACAGATGACCAAGGATACGGGGATTTGGGGGTCACTGGGAACCCACATGTTCAAACTCCTGTTATAGACGCTCTGGCCAAGGAAAGTATCCGTTTTAATAATTTTTATGTTTCTCCGGTATGTGCCCCCACCCGTTCCAGTTTAATGACGGGTCGCTATTCCTTGCGTACGGGTATGAGGGATACCTATAATGGAGGAGCTATTATGGCTTCCAATGAGGTCACAATAGCAGAAATGTTGAAGCAGGCCAACTACAGGACGGGTGCTTTTGGGAAGTGGCATTTGGGAGATAACTATCCGTTTAGGCCTACCGATCAAGGTTTTGATGAATCCGTAATCCATCTGTCCGGAGGGATGGGACAGGTAGGGGATATCACCACCTATTTCCAGGGAGATAGGAGTTATTTTGACCCGGTACTTTGGCATAATAACCAACAGCAAGCTTACCAAGGTTATTGCTCAGATATCTTTACGGACCAAGCTATCAATTTTATTGATGAAAATAAGGAGAAGCCATTTTTCTGTTACCTGGCCTTTAACGCTCCCCACACCCCTTTACAAGTTCCTGATTCCTATTATCAAAAATACAAGGATATAGATCCATCCTCGGGTTTTGTTGGGGATGATAGGCCTTTTTCTCCAATGAGCGAAAAGGATAAGGAAGATGCGCGAAAAGTATATGCCATGGTCCATAATATTGATGATAATTTAGGGCGCCTCTTTCAAAAATTGGATGAACTAAAGCTATCCGATAATACGCTTGTTATTTTTATGACCGATAACGGGCCACAGCAAACAAGGTATGTAAGCGGAATGCGGGGGTTAAAGGGAAATGTTTACAACGGCGGTGTAAGAGTGCCGTTTTTTCTAAAATATCCTTCGCTTACCAAGGGTAATAAAGATATAGAAACGATGACGGCCCATTTGGATGTACTGCCAACCCTATCTGAGATATGTAAGGTAGAAATGCCCAAAGATAGGGTAATAGATGGCAAAAGTATGGTGCCTCTTATCAAGGGTAAGACTGTGGATTGGGAAGATCGTTCCCTGTTTTTTTATTGGTCCCGTCGCTATCCCGAGTTGTACAACAATATGGCCCTGCAAAAAGGAGGCTATAAGTTGGTGGGGAAGACAGATTATAATGCGAATATTGAGGGTTTTGAATTGTTTCACCTAAGGCAGGATCCTTATGAACAAAATAATTTGATAAGCGACAAGAAAGAATTGGCCATGGATCTAAAAAAGGAATTGGATGATATTTATAAGGAATTGGTATTTTCGGAGAACCTTGTAAATCCCCCTAAGATCATAGTAGGCAATCCCCATGAAAACCCCATTATACTTAATAGGAACGATGCGGGAGGGGAGCGCGGAATATGGAATCAAGAAGAGGTTTATGGCAATTGGGAGGTAGATATAGAAGAGGGGTATTATGATATAACCTATAAATTTGTAAAACCTATAAAGGCAAATGGCCGAATGGTTTTGGAAGCCAATACGCTGGTTAGGCAAATGGTAAATAAAGAGGATAACACCGATGTTGTTCAAATGAAGCGGGTTTACTTCCCCAAAATGACGGGCGAGCTAATACCATTTTATGCCGTAAACAATAAAAACATCTTCCCTTTTTGGATGGAATTGAAAAAGTTGGATCAGTGACGGCCTTAGGCTGTAATCCTTGGTCTTAGTTTATTTGTTTTGAGGATTTTAGGACGTACTTGTTTTTGGTTTTATAAGGGGTGTTTGTTAAAGGGGGGCTTTATTAGCGTACATTCGTGTAAAATAAAATATATGTCCATAGAGCGGAGGGTAAATGCAGTTGAGGAGTTGTTTGCAGGTTTAGACCAAGAAATTAAAACTTTCCAGTCCCATTCTGGCCTAAGTTGTTTGGCAGGTTGTGGAAAATGTTGTGCCCACCCGGATATTAATGCTTCTCCCTTGGAATTTTTACCTTGGGCCTTCCATATTTTTTTAAATGGAACAGCAGAAGCCACCCTCAGCGACTTGCAAACCAAACTGGGATCCAGCTGTTTTTTGTATCGGCCACATTCAGCATCGGACACTAGTAAGGGTAGCTGTGGACATTATAAGTATCGTGGATTAATATGTAGGCTCTTTGGATATGGTGCCAATAGGGATAAATTGGGGTCACTCCGTTTGGCAACCTGTAAGATTATAAAAGAAAATCAGCACGACCTTTATGAGAGTGCACAAGAAGCCATGAAAAATGGGCTGTATGTCCCCGTATTTACCGATTATTACATGAAACTGAATCAAATCGATTTTAGGTTGGGCAATACCATAGAACCTATTAATAAAGCCATGGTACTTGCTATTGAAGAAGTGCTCCACTACTATGCCTATCGTCCATTACCAGAAAGTTATAAGGGATCTGCCAACCCATCCCAATTCTAGAGCAATAACTACTTTTTATAGGGACAAAATTCATTGGTCGCTGAGGTGAACTTAATTTAATTTGGAAACCAATATTGGGATAAGTATGTTTACTAAATAAAGACCATACGCTACAAAAGCTCAATTTTATATTATAAAGAACACCTTGATAAAGGTATAACCAGATAGCCCACAACCTATGAGATTAATATTGACCCTACTTTTTGTTTTTGCCAATCTACCTAACGTATTAGCTTCCCAGATAGATACCCTAATGGTAATGAGTAGATCCATGAACAAACAGATTGCCAACGTAGTTATTTTACCCGATGCTTACAGCGCCCAAAACCAACGTTTTCCCGTTTTGTACTTACTGCATGGGGCAGGAGGCGACCATACAGATTGGGTGTCCAAGGTTAGCTCAATAAAGGAATATGCCGATGAGTTGGGAATGATTATCGTATGCCCTGATGGCAATAAAACAAGCTGGTATCTGGATAGTCCTATAGAAAAGGAGATGCGTTACGAAACCTATGTTTCCCAAGAATTGGTAGCCGCAGTGGATAGGACGTACAAGACAAGGGCAGAAAGGGAATCCCGGGCCATTACAGGCCTGAGCATGGGTGGCCATGGAGCATTTTATTTGGCCTTTAAACATCAGGAAGTATGGGGTGCTGCGGGAAGTATGAGTGGTGGACTGGACATAAGGCCTTTTCCAGGGAATTGGGACCTACCCAAAAGATTGGGGGGTTACGCCCAATACCCGGAACATTGGGAAGAAAATACCGTAATCAATATGGTACATTTATTAAAAAAGGATAATTTAAAACTGATCTTTGATTGTGGGGTAAATGATTTTTTTTATGATGCCAATAAGCGTATGCATCATAAATTGTTGGAAAGAAATATACCTCACGATTATATAGAGCGCCCAGGAAGTCACAATTGGGACTATTGGGCCAATGCCATTACATATCAATTAATGTTTTTTGATAAGTTTTTTAAAGGCTAGGGGTACTATTTTTTGGGGGATTTTATGCTCCTGTACCTTAGTCTTTTGATGTAGCTATGGCTTATGCCTTTAAGTCTATTTCCTTTAGATTTTCAATTCGGTTTCGTACTAAAAAGGCATCTATAGTCTCAAAATGTTCTATAACACGCTTATCCTTGAATTCGAAGACCTTATGGGAAAGTCCTTGTAGAAAATCCCTATCGTGAGAAACCAAGATCAAAGTACCGTCAAAAGCCAATTGGGCCTCCTTAAGCACATCTTTGGATTTTAGATCCAAATGGTTGGTGGGTTCATCCAGGATCAATAGGTTTACAGGTTCCAATAATAATTTCACCATGGCCAAACGGGTTTTTTCTCCTCCAGAGAGCACCCCTACTTTTTTCTCCAGATCATCGCCACTGAACATAAAGCGGCCAAGTATATTCTTTATCTGTGTGCGAACATCCCCTTCCGCTACTTCATCCACCGTCTGAAAAATTGTTAGATTGGGATCCAATAAGGAAGCTTGGTTTTGGGCAAAGTACCCAACCTTTACGTTGTGTCCAAGGCTACATTGGCCTTCTACCTCAATTTCTCCCATTATGGCTTTGATCATGGTAGATTTACCTTCGCCGTTTCTCCCTACAAAGGACACTTTTTCTCCCCTTGAAATGGAGAGATTGGCATTACTGAATACCGTGTGCTCCCCATAACTTTTGGTAAGTCCCTCTACGGTTACCGGGTAATCCCCGGAGCGTATGGACGGCGGAAAACGCAGTTTCAAGGCAGTGGTATCTATTTCATCAATCTCAATGATCTGCAGTTTCTCCAGCATCCTCTCCCTGGAGTTTACTTGATTGGTCTTGGAATAGGTTCCTTTAAATCGATCTATAAACGCCTGGTTATCGGCTATAAACTTCTGCTGTTCCTGATAGGCCTTGATCTGATGGCTGCGACGCTCTTCCCTTAATTGAAGGTAGTGGGTGTAGTTGGCCTTATAATCATAGATACGGCCCATGGTTACCTCAATTGTCCTATTGGTAATATTATCTATAAAGGTCTTATCGTGTGATATGACCAGTACGGCCTTGGCCTTATTGATCAAGAAGTCTTCCAGCCAAATTACCGATTCAATATCCACATGGTTGGTGGGCTCATCCAATAGGATAAGGTCTGGCTTTTGCAATAATATTTTGGCCAATTCTATTCGCATGCGCCATCCACCACTAAATTCGCTGGTAAGCCTATGGAAATCCTCACGTTTAAACCCCAGTCCCCTCAAGGCTTTTTCTACTTCGGCCTCATAGTTTATTTCTTCAAGGGCATAAAATTTCTCTCCTAGATCGGACACCTTTTCGATGATAGACATATAGGCATCCGATTCATAATCCGTACGGGTTTCCAATTCTTTGTTCAACCGCGCCATTTCATCGCGCATTTCAAAAATGTCCTTGAAGGCCTTGGAGGCCTCTTCAAAAACGGTACAGCTGTCATCGGTCAATAAATGCTGGGGCAAATAGGCAATTACGGCATCTTTGGGAAAGCGAACATGACCACGACTGGCTTTTTGCTGCCCGGCTATAATCTTCATCATAGTAGATTTACCGGCACCATTTTTCCCCATAAGGGCAATCTTGTCGTTTTCGTTTATAACAAAGGAAACATCACTAAACAAGGTATCGCCACTAAACTCTACTGCTATTGCATCTACTGAAATCATATTCGGATTTTAAGTGTGCAAAACTATAAAAAAGGGCAATACCAAGGAGGTTTAATTATGAGCAAATGAAGTTTTTAATATGGCCACTTTGGTAATACTATAATGTATTCTTAACCAAGGCCATGAATTGGAGGAAAAGCGTGGAAGACATGTAATGGGTAGATATGGTTTGCCAAAACGTAATACCTACGGCAGACTCAAACTGATCCATCATTTGGTCCTTGTGCGTTTTCGGAGCTTTTTGATCCTATCTTTATAATATGCTTTCAACTCATCTAAAAAAGACATAGGGTTGTCGTATTCCATAAGTACCTTGTAGGTGTATTTGTTTTTGGCAAGATCCAATTCCTCTTTTATGTTTTTCAATTCCATTTGTAAATAGGCTAGGCCCGAACCCGTTTCGGCCTTAGGGGTGATGTTGGTTCCCAACAGATTGGGGGTATTGAAGATGTGCGCGTGATAGGCCTCCAAGCTGGCAAGGTCCCCAGAACGATAGATTTCTATTAGTTTGGTGGTTATTTGGGTGGCCATGTCCAATTTATCACTTTGCATTGAAAATTTGTCAGGGTGTACCTGCAGCATTGCTTCTCGGTACAATCGTTTCTTTTGTTCTTGTTCCTTTGGGCTTTTTTCGGGAACGGAGGTCTTGTGAACAGTTTTGATGCCAGTAGGCTCCTTATAGTTTTTTCCACGTCTTTTTTGGGCCAGCCTTTTTTCTTTCTTTGCTTTTTTTTGTTGTTTATAGAGAATAATTAGTTCCTGCTCTTCAATGAGCTCATCCTCTAATTTTGATCGAAGTATATTTTCAAAAGCAGTAGTTTTTTCATTTATTCCAGTGAGTTCCTGTTGTATTTTGTTAATCTCCTCTTGTAGCAATATAGCCGGGTCGTTGGGAGGACTGGGAAGTTGTGGCTCGCTCATGGGGGTGTATATACGGGATTATCTTGGATGCGAATTTAAACATTATTGCTAGTGTTCCACAAAAGCTTCGTTTTTATGTAGGTATATAAGACTATCCAAATTAAATTTTTTATTGGCCACAGCTTAAATGTTTTTTTTAGTACATTAGGTGAAGTAAATGATTGTAAATCAATAATTATTCAGCAATGAAGAAAATTAATGCTTTTTTAAAATTAGGTTTGGCTATGTTCGCTTTGTTATGTGGATTTACAGCAATGGCCAGTACATCTTTTAATTCGGGTAAGGATAGTCCTGTTAAAATATATAAATTCTATGGGGAGGAAGATTTTATTGGAAATTGGAAATATTCGGCAGAAAATGTTCCCTATGAGTATGCTAATGGAATATTGTTTATTACCAAAGAGAAGGGAGATCTAAATGTAGTGGTTGCCTTGGCTGGTGGTGAGCGAAAAGCCAAAAATGTAAAGGTAGACGGTAAGACCTTGACATTTAATCTAGACCTTGAAGGCGAGCTGGTTTCGGTGACCATTAAGGTAGATGGCGATAAAATAAGTGGAGAGGCCAGTTCCTACGATGGGGTGTTTGCATTGAAAGGCGAAAGAAGATTGGATCCTGAATAACGGGTAATCAATTTCCTTTTTTTTTAGGCAGTACGATATAAAAAAAGCCCCGCTATTACGGGGCTTTTTTATGGGTTTGCTGTAATGGTCTTAAAAGCTAATAGGAAGGGATACTCTTGTTGTTCCCCATCCAAGAACCATATGTGCGCCATTGTCGGCATCTTTATAGGCTATAGAAAAGGCTTCCAAGGATTCTGAGCCTTTGCTAACGCTGGCCGGAACCCTAACAACATCTGCACTTTCTTGATAGGAATAGGCTCCCCATTGGTTTAAGTTTTTGTTTAAAATCACTGTCCATTCGCTTTTGCCAGGTATAGTGAACAAGGAATATGTACCGGCAGAAACCGATTTTCCTCCTACCGTGGCATCCTTGTAAAAGGTAATTTCTGGTGCTTCGTTTGCACCGGTCCTCCATACTTTCCCGGCTGGGGCCAGTTCTGAAATAGACCTACCTTTTAATTGTGGTCTACTATAGGTTATACGGACCAATTTTTCTGAAACTTTATAATCTGATGGGTAAGAGGCAATATCTGCAGGACTCTTATCCAAGCCGCTGAATTTTTGAGCCATCGCTTCCGTGCTGAAAGTCAAGGCAATGACCATAAGGGTAATTGTAAATAAATTTTTCATTTTAAATGTTTTAGTGATTTTCAAATTTAATGAGTATTCCTTTTAATTAATATAAAAAGTCGGTAAATTTTATACAACTTACAAAATAGTGTATTATGCTAAGTAAATTCCTTTATGTGCTTTCATTGTGTATGCAATATGTCTCAAATAGTTTCATATTATAATTAAAATAGTATTATGTGTTTCGTTATGTAGATATTAGGCGGATATTTGCTTTAAAATTGACATAAATATTATCGTATGTGTGGAATTGTATGTGCCTTTGAGGTAAAGGAGAGTACCGAGGTTTTAAGGCCTCAGTTGTTGGAGATGTCCAAGAAAATTAGACATAGGGGGCCGGATTGGAGTGGAATTTATGCGAATGATAAGGCTATTTTGGCCCATGAGCGTCTGGCGATCGTAGATCCAGCTTCTGGAAAGCAACCGTTGTTTAGTGAAGATGGTAAGTTGGTGCTGGCTGCCAATGGTGAAATATATAACCACAGGGAGTTGCGCAAGCAATTTGACGGGACATATAATTTTCAGACCGAGTCGGATTGCGAAGTGATATTGGCGCTATACCAAGAAAAAGGGGTCGATTTCTTAGATGAGATGAACGGTATCTTTGGTTTCGCTATTTATGATTCTGAAAAGGATGAATATTTTATTGCCAGAGATCATATGGGGATCATTCCATTGTATGTGGGATGGGATATTAACGGTACCTTTTATGTAGCTTCCGAGTTGAAAGCTTTGGAAGGCACTTGTTCCAAAATACAGTTGTTTCCTCCAGGACACTATATGCACAGTAAGGATGGGGAGTTTAAGAGATGGTATTCCCGGGATTGGATGGAATACGATGCGGTTAAGGAAAACGAGACCAGTATACAAGAGGTGAAAGAGGCATTGGAGGCAGCGGTTCACAGACAATTAATGTCAGATGTGCCTTATGGCGTATTGCTGTCCGGCGGATTGGATTCTTCGGTAACCTCTGCTGTTGCTAAAAAATACGCGCAAAAAAGGATAGAATCAGATGATACCAAGGAAGCTTGGTGGCCTCAATTACATTCTTTTTCTGTTGGATTGGAGGGTTCTCCAGATTTGGCGGCTGCACAAAAAGTAGCAGATCATATCGGTACTGTGCACCATGAAATTAAATTTACCATACAGGAAGGTTTAGATGCCATTAAAGATGTGGTGTACAATTTGGAAACCTATGATATTACTACCATTAGGGCTTCTACTCCTATGTACCTTATGGCTAGGGTGATAAAGTCTATGGGTATTAAGATGGTACTTTCCGGGGAAGGGGCCGATGAACTTTTTGGTGGCTACCTATATTTCCACAAGGCGCCTAGTGCCAAGGATTTCCATGAAGAAACTGTGCGTAAATTGGATAAGCTCCATATGTACGATTGTCTAAGGGCCAACAAGTCATTGGCTGCTTGGGGAATTGAGGGCAGGGTGCCATTCCTGGACAAGGAATTTATGGACGTGGCCATGAGGATTAACCCAGAAGATAAGATGATCAACGGAGAACGCATGGAGAAATGGGTGGTGCGTAAAGCTTTTGAGGATATGTTGCCAGAAAGCGTTGCTTGGAGACAAAAAGAACAATTTTCGGACGGTGTAGGGTATAGTTGGATCGATACGCTTAAGGAGATTGTGGAGAAGGAAGTTACGGATGAGCAACTGGCGAATGCCAAGTACAGGTTCCCGTTACAGACACCAACCTCCAAGGAGGAGTTTTATTATCGTGCTATTTTTGAAGAGCATTTCCCTTCAGATGCGGCGGCATTATGCGTGCCTCAGGAGCCTTCTGTGGCCTGTAGTACCAAAATTGCCCTGGAATGGGATGAGGCCTTTAAAAACATGAACGATCCATCTGGTAGGGCTGTGTCAAAAGTCCACTCGGATGCCTATGTAAAATAATCTGTCTTGGTACAAATAATAAGTTCGGTTTATTAAGTTTATTTTAGTTTAGAAAAAGCACCCTGTTGAGGGGTGCTTTTTTTTTTTGTTTAAGGTCCTTGGTTTGTAAATTTTAAAGGATCCACTTCGGTGTTGTGTTCCTTAGGGAGTGCACAAAGACCGAGGTATGGTTGGTTAGATGTAGGTGGTTTTTCCATTTTATACTTCCGTAGGCAGGCTTACATACCATTATTTTTTTGAATGTTGTCCTAAAACAAAGCTTGAATCGGAGATGCGGATTGCGGTCTGAATATCACTTGGATTTTTCCACAATTTTTGTTGATAACTTACGAACTAATATGGCTTACGAACCCTATATTTAATAGGTATTGCGTATATTTGTAGGATTGCTAAAATTACAATGAAATAAGTATTTAATTTATGAGCGAAGAAGCAAATAAAGAAGAGCAAAATAAAGGTGGGTATTCTGCCGATAGTATTCAGGCCCTTGAAGGGATGGAGCACGTACGTATGCGGCCATCGATGTATATTGGAGATGTTGGGGTACGTGGATTGCACCATTTGGTGTATGAGGTAGTGGATAACTCCATAGATGAGGCTATGGGGGGTCATTGTGACGAAATAAAAGTTACCATTAACGAAGATAATTCTATCACTACCGAAGATAATGGTAGGGGTATTCCTGTAGATATTCATAAGAAGGAAGGGGTTTCTGCCTTGGAGGTGGTTATGACCAAAATTGGAGCTGGTGGAAAGTTTGACAAGGATTCCTATAAGGTTTCCGGTGGTTTGCACGGTGTTGGTGTATCCTGTGTGAATGCCTTGTCCAAACACTTGAAGGCTACCGTTCATAGAGATGGTAAGATTTGGGAGCAGGAGTATAGTAAAGGTAAGGCCCTTTATCCCGTTAAGAGTGTAGGGGAGACGGATGTTAAAGGTACTATTGTGACTTTTACACCGGATGAGACCATATTTACCCAAACGGTTGAATACAGCTATGAGACCTTGGCCAATAGAATGCGCGAGTTGGCGTATTTGAATAAAGGTGTGGCCATAACCCTTACAGATAGAAGACAGAAGGATGAGGAAAGTGAAAGCGGATTTGTTTCCGAGCGATTCTTTTCGGAAGAAGGACTAAAAGAATTTATCAAGTTCTTGGATGGCAATAGGGAGCCACTTATTCGTAGTGTGATTTCCATGGAAGGGGAGAAGAACGATATTCCTGTAGAGGTAGCCATGGTCTACAATACTTCCTATACGGAAAACCTGCACTCCTACGTAAATAATATAAATACCCATGAAGGAGGTACCCACCTGTCCGGTTTTAGGCGTGGACTTACTTCCACATTAAAGAAATATGCCGATGCCTCTGGTATGTTGGAAAAACTGAAGTTTGAGGTTCAAGGAGATGACTTTAGGGAAGGTTTAACGGCCATTGTTTCTGTTAAGGTGTCCGAACCTCAATTTGAGGGTCAGACCAAAACCAAATTGGGGAACAGAGAGGTGTCTTCTGCAGTGAGTCAGGCTGTTTCTGAAATGTTGAGCAATTACTTGGAAGAAAATCCCGATGATGCCAAGACAATTGTCCAAAAGGTAATCTTGGCAGCCCAGGCCCGTCATGCCGCGACTAAGGCTAGGGAAATGGTGCAGCGTAAAACAGTTATGAGTATCGGAGGTTTGCCAGGGAAATTGTCAGATTGCTCCGAGCAGGATCCTACACTTTGCGAAGTGTTTCTTGTTGAGGGAGACTCGGCAGGTGGTACGGCCAAGCAGGGTAGGGATAGGAATTTTCAAGCTATTCTGCCATTAAGGGGTAAAATCCTTAATGTGGAAAAAGCAATGACACATAAGGTGTTTGAAAATGAGGAGATCAAAAATATTTATACTGCATTGGGGGTTACCATTGGTACCGAAGATGACAGTAAGGCCTTGAACTTGGAGAAGCTGAGATATCATAAGGTGGTTATTATGTGTGATGCGGATGTCGATGGAAGCCATATTGAAACTTTGATATTGACCTTCTTCTTTAGGTATATGAGGGAATTGATTGAAGGGGGGCACGTGTATATTGCTACACCTCCACTTTATTTGGTTAAAAAAGGAAACAAGAAAAGATACGCCTGGAGTGATAAGGAGCGCGATGAAATTGCGGCTACTTTTAACGGTAGCGTTGGGATTCAGCGTTATAAAGGTCTTGGGGAGATGAATGCGGAACAGCTGTGGGACACCACTATGAATCCTGAGTTTAGAACCTTAAGGCAGATTACCATAGATAATGCTACGGAAACAGATAGGGTGTTCTCTATGTTGATGGGCGATGAGGTTCCCCCAAGAAGGGAATTCATTGAGAAAAATGCCGTTTATGCCAACATTGATGCATAAAAAATAGTGTTTTCACAACAAAAACTCGCGCCATTGGTGCGGGTTTTTTAGTTTTAACAAAAATCTATAAGCTATGAAGTATATATATATTACAGCTCTTTTGTTCTCAAGTGTATTGGGGTATTCCCAGTCCAATGTGAATGAAGTGTTTGCGGCCGGTGTAGAAGATGCGGAGCGATTTTCCGATAGTTATTTTGGCCCTGTGTCCGAAGGTGCTATCTACAGTCTTGCAAACGGCTGGTACAATTCTGCCGATTCCAAACCCCTCGGAGGGTTCGAAATTTCCATAATTGGGAATATGACATCATTTAAAAATAAAGAAGATAAGAAGCAATTTGTTTTAAACACTGCCGATTACGAGAACCTTCAATTTGTTGATGGGAGTACATCCAAACCTGTTTCCACTGCCTTGGGAGACTTGCAGGGAATAAATGTATTTGTGGAGGGGGGTATAGGGCCCATTCCTATAAAGGAAGAATTTGAATTGCCAACAGGATTGGCATCGGAAAATATAAATTTTATTCCTACGGGTTTTGTTCAGGTTGGTGTGGGCCTTGTAAAGGGCTTGGAGCTAAAGGCTAGATTTTTACCTAAAATAGACACAGAGGATGTAGGTTTCGGCTTGTATGGTGCCGGATTGCAATATGATTTTACAAAGCTATTGCCTGCCGATAAACTTTTGCCAATAGCACTTTCGGCTGTTGCTGGGTATACCCACATGGATGCTAGCTATGATTTTACCAATTCAAAAATAGTGGATGGTAGTGATCAACGGGTGGAAGTAGATATGAATGTGTGGTCTTTTCAGGCCGTGGCCTCTACCAAGCTTCCTGTAATTAATTTTTATGGAGGATTGGGATATGTGTCCGGGAATTCCACTACAGACGTATTGGGAACCTACCGTGTGCAATCAGGACCTTTTCAAGAGACTTATACCGATCCCTTTTCCCTGACTAGAAAGGCCAATGGGGTAGTGGGGACGCTAGGCGCCAAGTTGAAAATAGGTTTCTTTAGATTAAATGCAGATTATTCATTTGCGGAATTCAATAACCTTACTGTAGGAGTGAATTTTGGATTTAGATAAATCCAAAATTCACTTTCCAGTTGTGCTGTTGCTGGTTTTATTCGCGAATAGCTAAAATATCACCATTCTCATTGGTGAGTATGGTCTCGTTTTCGGATTGTGTCATGATTACGACATCCTCTTCTTTTTCCAGTCCAGGGTAAGAAATTGTGTAAACACTGTCTTTGTGGACCCATTTAAAATCCGATATAATATCCAGTTCGTTGTTTTGATAGGTGTGGTATCTGCCTAAATAGGCATCGTTAAAGATCCACTCCTGTTTAATGGTTGTCTGTTTTTGAGTGGTGCCTCCTTCTGCGGATATGTGTGACCATATGCCAATGACAGGATCGTTGTTCTCTGTAATTCTAGTGCAATTACTGCCAAGTAGGATGCCAATAATAGCTAAGAATGAAAATACTTTTTTCATTTTGTAGGAATTTTCTGAATTTGGGTACTTAGTATTGAACGCACTATTTCATCTTTCTATTATATTAAATCGATGTATGGTATCATATTTTAACTTTTTTCGATAAAGAGTGTTAAAACGGCGTTAAGTGTGCGCGGTGAATAGGGTGTTTTTAGACCTTTAATTTTGGGTTTGGGACCTTTTGGACAGAATTCCCACATATTAAAAAATTAAGGGGTTTTCTTGGTATATGGTGGTATTGTTCTGTTAAAATTCTGTATTTTTGGACGATAAAATTTAATTTAAAATAACCTTATAATGAAAGTTACCGTTGTTGGGGCAGGTGCTGTGGGCGCAAGTTGTGCAGAGTACATTGCTATAAAGAATTTTGCATCAGAAGTAGTTGTGTTGGATATTAAGGAGGGCTTTGCTGAAGGTAAGGCCATGGATTTAATGCAAACGGCTTCGTTAAATGGTTTTGATACCAAGATAACAGGAGTTACCAATGATTATAGCAAAACCGCTGGAAGCGACATCGCTATTATTACTTCTGGTATTCCTCGTAAGCCTGGAATGACCCGTGAAGAATTGATTGGAATAAACGCCGGAATCGTAAAAACGGTATCCTCCAGTCTAATAGAGCATAGCCCTAACGTAATATTGATAGTGGTAAGTAACCCTATGGATACTATGACGTATCTAGTGCATAAGACCACTGGGCTGCCTAAAAATAGAATTATAGGAATGGGTGGTGCTTTGGATAGTGCCAGGTTTAAATACAGATTGGCCGAAGCATTGGAAGCACCTATCTCTGATGTGGATGGTATGGTAATTGGGGGGCATAGTGATACCGGAATGGTACCGCTTACGGCCCATGCCACAAGAAACAGTATTAAGGTATCCGAATTTTTGTCAGAAGAAAGATTGGAGCAAGTAGCAGCAGATACCAAGGTAGGTGGTGCTACCCTTACCAAATTATTGGGCACAAGTGCCTGGTACGCTCCAGGTGCTGCTGTATCGGGATTGGTACAGGCCATAGCCTGTGATCAGAAGAAAATGTTCCCATGCTCTGCCTTGTTGGAAGGAGAGTACGGTTTGGACGATATTTGCATTGGAGTGCCAGTACTTTTGGGTAAAAATGGTATCGAAAAAATTGTAAATATAGATTTGACCGAGGCTGAAAAGGCAAAAATGCAGGAAAGTGCAGAAGGAGTAAGAAAGACAAACGGTCTCTTATCCCTTTAAGAATCAGTAGCTAACATGTAAAAAGGGCATCCGTCCAAAATGTTTCCGATCAGTATCGGAGCGGGACGGATGCCCTTGTTTTATAAAACTTGTAAATAAATTGTTAGTTCCTATGGGAAATAATATATTTGCACGCTATTTAAGAATACCATTTTAAAATAATATAACCAATGCAAAATAAAGGACTTATAAAGCTTTTCGCTTTTTTGTTTGGGTTAGTTAGTATTTATCAGCTATCCTACACTTTTATTACCAGTAAAGTTGAAAAGGAAGCAACTGTCTTTGCTGCCAACAGTGTTTCGGAATCCGAAGAAGATTATTTAGAGAAGAGGGAGGCGCTGGAAGCTAAGTATTTAGACTCCATAGGTAATGAGCCTATCCTAGGTTTTACCGACTATAATGAAGCGAAAAAGAAGGAGCTTAATAAGGGTCTGGATTTAAAAGGGGGTATAAACGTAACCTTACAAATTTCTGTAAAGGATATATTGAAAGGTTTGGCCAACAATTCCAAAAACCCGGTTTTTAACAAAGCCTTGGCCGATGCGGATGCCGCTTCCAAAAATAGTGATGCAACGTATATAGACTTGTTTTTTGAGGCATTTGACAATATAAAAGGGGATACCAAATTGGCCTCTCCAGATATTTTTGCAAATAAAGGCCTTAGTGATGTCATTAATTTTCAAATGACCGATGATCAGGTTAAGCCAATAATAAGAACTAAGATAGATGAATCCATCGTTTCCGCTTTTGAAGTACTTCGTGAGCGTATTGATGGTTTTGGTGTTACCCAACCCAATATACAGCGTGAAGGGAATTCTGGTCGTATCTTGGTAGAACTTCCTGGTGCAAGGGATATAGCTAGGGCTCAGGACCTGCTTTCCAGTACGGCACAATTGGAGTTTTGGGAAACATACAAACAGAGCAATCCAAGTTTAAGCAACTTTTTACAGGCTGCCAATGAAAAATTAAAGACCTTGGTAGAGGTTGAAAAACCTCAAGAGGAAGCCAAGCCAGAATCGGAATTGGATTCTTTGTTGTCTGATGTGGCTCAGGATTCATTGGATTTTTCCCAAGATGTAAATCCTTTGTTCAGCTTGTTGTTGCCAGCTAATCCTAACGGAAATGCATTGGTAAGTGCCGCAATAAAAGATACTGCCCAAATAGGGGAATACCTTAGAATGAAAGAAATCCGTAGATTGATTCCTGCGGATATACAATTTGTGAAATTTGTTTGGGAACGCCCAACCGAAGGTTCTGAAATTGTTGAATTGTACGCTTTAAAATCAAACCGCGACAATACACCTAGAATTAGCGGGGATGTGGTTTCTGATGCTTCGGATACCTTTGACCAATATAACAAACCTGCGGTATCCATGACCATGAATACCAAAGGCGCCAAGGAATGGGAGAAATTAACTGGTGATGCCTTTAATAATCAGACCGGAATTGCCATTGTATTGGATAATAAGGTTTATACTGCCCCTGGAGTTTCCTCCGGTCCAATTTCCGGTGGTCGTTCCGAAATCACAGGAACATTTACCGTTAACGAGACCAAGGATATTGCCAATGTTCTTAGAGCTGGTAAATTACCTGCTTCGGCAGAAATTATTCAATCCGAAATTGTTGGTCCTTCACTTGGGCAAGAGGCTATTAGCAGTGGTTTTTCTTCCTTTATGATCGCCATGGCAATAGTATTGATATGGATGGTATTCTATTACGGAAAAGCGGGTGGGTTTGCAGATGTGGCCCTTCTATTGAATATCTTATTGATCTTTGGAGTACTAGTAAGCTTAAATGCGGTATTAACCCTTCCTGGAATTGCCGGTATTGTGTTGACCATTGGTATGTCTGTGGATGCCAACGTTCTTATATTTGAACGTATTAAAGAAGAATTGGCTAAAGGCAAGGGTCAGGCCCAGGCTATCTCCGATGGTTTTGGAAATGCACTTTCCTCTATCTTGGATGCCAACATAACTACAGGTCTTACCGCTTTGATACTTTTTGTATTTGGTTCTGGACCCATTAAAGGATTTGCAACAACCTTATTGATAGGTATTGTTACTTCCTTGTTTACCGCTATTTTTATTACCAGATTGTTGGTAGATTGGTATCTTGGAGGAAAAGGAAGAAGATTGGATTTTTCTACTCCTGTGACCAAAGGCTTGTTCAAGAACATAAATATAAACTTCTTGGCCAAAAGAAAGATAGCTTATATCATATCGTCCATATTGGTGGCCATAGGTTTGTTCTCTTTATTTACCCAAGGTTTGCAACAGGGGGTAGATTTTGTAGGAGGGCGTTCCTATACCGTTAGATTTGAAAAAATGGTAAGCCCTTCTGAAATAGCTTCGGAATTAAATACGGTCTTTGGTAGTGGTACCAATGTTAAGACCTTTGGGGAAGCCAATCAAATTAAGATTACCACTCCTTATAAAGTAGATGTGGAAGGAATAGAAGTGGATAACGAAATCCAGGATAAGCTTTATACTTCCCTTCAAAAATATTTGCCGGATGGTACCACCTTTGACGATTTTGTTATTGGAAGTGGAGAAAAATCAATTGGTATCCTTCAATCAGTGAAAGTAGGACCAACCATTGCCGATGATATTAAGAAGAATGCCTTTTTGGCCATTATTGGTTCCTTGGCAGTTGTCTTCCTATATATTTTGCTACGATTCCGTAGATGGCAGTTCTCTTTGGGAGCGGTTGCTGCGGTATTCCATGATATTTTGATTGTATTGGGTGTTTTCTCCATTTTTGGAAAGCTAATGCCTTTCAACATGGAAATCGATCAGGCTTTTATTGCGGCTATTCTAACCGTTATTGGATATTCATTGAATGATACGGTAGTAGTATTTGACCGTATTAGGGAAATTATAAGTGAAAAAGGATGGAAAGCCGGTCAGAATACAAACTTGGCACTTAACAGTACTTTAAGTAGAACATTGAATACGTCTATGACTACCTTGGTAGTGCTATTGGCCATCTTTATTTTTGGTGGTGAGTCTTTAAGAGGATTTATGTTCGCAATGATCGTTGGTGTTATTGTGGGTACCTATTCTTCATTGTTCATTGCAACACCTGTAATGTTCGATACATTGAAAGGTAAAACGCAAATTGGAGAAGAAGAGAAATAAGTCTCTATTCAACTATATAAAAAAAGGCCGCTAATTAGCGGCCTTTTTTTGTTATATTCTTTTGCCAATGGAGCCTTGAGGAGACTGAATTAATTCGTAGGTGTGTTGGGGTTCCAGGCCTTCTTCTTTTCTGTGGGATACAAAGACAACGGCTGTTTCGCTCTCCTTGGCTATTTTATTTACCAAAGCTATAAAAAGGCGGGCATTCCCATCATCAAGACCGGCAGTAGGTTCATCCAATATAAGCAGTGGTGGATGTTTTATCATGGCACGGGCGGTCATGATCATTCGTTGTTGTCCTGTGCTCAATTCTGCAAAATAAACGTCCCTAAGATGCCAAAGGTCCAAAATGGTCAACCATTCCTTGGCTAGTGCCTTTTGGTTCTCTGTAGCCCTTAAATAGAGTCCTATGGAGTCGTTCATGCCTGAGATTACCATGTTCATTGCAGAATGCAATCCTGAAAATTTATCGGTCATGGCTGGGGTGTAGTAGCCAATTCTTTTCTTTATGTCCCATACACTCTCACCGCTTCCCTTGCGTTGGCCAAATAGGTATAGCTGTTGCCCGTATCCTTTATGGTTGTCTCCTGTAATCATGGACAATAAAGTAGATTTTCCACTTCCGTTTTTACCAATAAGTTGCCAGAATTCCCCTTTTTTAATGGTCCAATTTATATTTTGAAGTATTTTTTTCTCGCCATAGGCAACGTTTATGTTCTTGAATTCTATCAAGACGGTACCCTTGTAGTCTGTTGGAGTCAGTGGTAAAGGGATCCTTCCTGAAAAGTTGATGCCTGTATTGGCGTCTTCCTTTCCTATACTTTGAGGCTGTGGGCGTAGTGTAGACTTATCTAATAGCATTAGATTGGAAATAAAGGGCAACATATCTGCTTTTCTACTGATGAGCTGTATGATAGAAGTAGTCTTGGATATATTTTGAAGGGAAACCTTTAGGTCCTTTTGGGAATCAGTGTCCAAATTGTCAAACGGATTATCCAATACAATAAAGTCGGGCTTTAATTGAAAAATATAGGCGAGCAAGGCTTTCTTTTGTTCCCCGCTCGACATGGTTTTTAGTTTTTGTGCCGTATTCTTGTTTATGATCTTGATGTCATGCCTTTCTTCTTCATCTATAAATTTATTCAAGGTAATTTTTGAGAATAGTAGCCCTTTCTTATGCTCTAGGCTTTTAAATTCCAAGGGGGTAGGCCCTTCTAGAATATTTTTTATAAACAGTGACTTTCGGGAATCGTTATTTATAAATATGGCCCAGTGTTCTTTTTTATTCATAAATGTGGTGTTGTAATCTTTAAGTGTTTTTGTATTGTTTTAATTGTTGAACCAGTAGGTAAATTTTAAAGTAAGCGCCCAGTTTCTGCCTTCCAAGGGGTCTATGAGGTAATTGTTGGTATACACCAGGTAAAGATCTGAGGCGGGTTTATAGCGCCATTGAAAACGGGAGTTTAGGTTAAAATTTTTGGATTGTTCGTTGTATTGACACAGGGTCGCAAAGAATAACTTATTGGTAAAGGTGATGTCCACCTCGGACCCTATAAGCCAAAATTCGGTATTGTTCCAGGGTGCAGGAAGGTGAATATGGTTATAGCTAAGAGTAGAGCTGAGGCTTACAAATGGCTGAAACCTATAGCCAAGTTCGCTGATAAGACTGGTTCTGTTTCCGCCTTCGTAGTATCCGCCAAAGCGGCCTCCCAAGCTATAGGTGAACATGCTTTGTGGCTTGGAAATATAATCGAACATATAAGCGTTCCAGTGGTGTGTGCTTCCTGTTTCTAAAGTTTTCTTTCCGGACCTAGTAGGGTCAAAAGGTGATAACAATTCTACGTATTCATCCGATACGGATAAACTTAATGAGGATCTATTGCGGTAGTCCAGTAGGTATGAAAATACATTCGCATTATCTGTTCGTTGCATTTTTTCATTGAAGAAATAGGTGGAACTAATTTTTGGACCGTGACTAACTACTTTGCTTTTTTTGGGAAAGAATAGGTGCCCTACATGGGAGGTTATATTAACGTAGCCATTCCTGGGTACAAAACCCACTTCGGCCCTGTAGTCGTCCTCAACCATTTCTTCCTGTATTCTCCAATTCCATTTTCGACTCTTATATTCTAAATGGGCAGCTTGGCTAATGCCCTTGCCTTTCTTGTCCGGGGCAAAGGACTGTAGTAAGAAAGCTTTTCCGGTCCATTGGTTGTTGGGAGAGGCTAAATTGTATTCCAGTCCCAAGTTTCTATTGTATTTAGGGAAAAGGGTCTTAAGGGAATCTTGTTCATTGGGGTAATGGGTAGACTCCTTGTTTACGAACATTAATCCAATACTGGAACGGGAGAAGACTTTCCGCTGTAGGGAGAGTACTCCAAAATTTTGACCGGGGCGCCCTGTTTCCTCAATACTGGCGGTCTGCATATCCATGAGTCCCATGCGCCATTTATTATTGAGGTTGCCGCTTACACGGGCTCCTGCTCTTATGGGTACCCCCAAACCTATTCTTCTTGAAAAGAAAGGCCGAATGGTGGAATATCCAAAATTGGCGAACAAATCGGCATTTTCCAGGAAAAACTGTCTTTTTTCCGGGAAAAAAAGTTCAAAGCGGTCAAGGTTGGTAACCTGTCTGTCTACCTCTACTTGGGAAAAATCTGGATTAATGGTCAAGTCCAGGTTCAGGGAGGTACTCAGGCTTATTTTAGCGTCCCCACCAAATTTTTTGTCGTATTGGGTGTCCAGGTTGTTTTCTTTGTCCCCATTCATGCCAGTTAGGACATAAGGGATAATAGAAAAATTGGTTTTTGGGGAAGGTGGAGGGGAGTCCCAGACCAAGGTGCCGGTATAGGCCAAAGAAGCGGTTGGAAACTGCCGGGGAATAGGGGTCCAACTCGATTTTTCTCCTGCTTTTAAATCCAATCTGCTAAAATTAATTCCCCATTCCATCACTCCATCTTCATATCGGATAGATTTAAAGGGAATGGCCATTTCAACAATCCATTTATTCTCATCACTGCTTACTTCGGAAATCCATTTGCTATCCCAATTCAGGTCCACGCTGCCCCCACCGTACATGGTGCCGTCCCATTGGGCCCCAGCGGCATTGGAGCCAAAGGAATAACCGGTTGTCTGATTGTTGAAGGGGTCCATAAACAACAGAAAATTATCATTTTTACCAAATGAAAAATCCCTTCTTAGCGACTCTACATAGTAGGGACCCTTGGTGCCTTGGTAAAAAATGGCCAATAGGTACAGCATTTCATCATCATAGGTCATCCTGATTTCAGAGGGTTCATTGGCTTTGCCCTTGTCCATGGGCAACACCATAAAGAAATCTTTGGCTACATCTGTATGCTGCCAAGCCTTATCATCACCATAGCCATCTATGGTGATTGGCCCTGTAGTCTTCCTGATATTTAGTTTGTAGTTTTCGTTTTTTTTCTGGGAATGGACAGAAAGCGCAAGAAGGCTGATGATGAAGCTTAGAAATGCTGTGCGGTTGGTTGACAAGGGATGTTATTGTTGGTTCTAAGCACTAAAATACGGAATTAAATAGTATGGGAGGCCAGGGTTGCGACTTCTTGAGGTCCGACGGATGGCAGATAGAAGCTGGTTTAAGGGTTTTTTTGGTATGTAATGGAATCCCCTATGGCCAAGGCCCATTTATCTGCCAAACCTGCATTGACTTCCAAAACGTATTTTACAGGTACCTTGGAGGATAGACTGCTTTCGTTCATTGGCTGGGCATTTTTTTGAAAACTGGCAATTTTCATATTTTCGTCCAGGTAAATGAGGTCTAACGGAATTTTGGTATTCTTCATGTAAAAGTAATGCATAGACAGGTCTTCAAAGACAAATAGCATTCCCTGATTAATTTCCATGGCATTACGGTACATAAGGCCTGTTTCCCTTTCGTAATCAGTATCGGCTATTTCTATATCCAAATGCGCTAGAATAGAGTCGGTATCCTTTTGTAGAATTTGGAGTGTTCCTTCTTTTTTAAAGGCAACCGTGGTGGTTTTTATTTCTTTTTTGGAACCTTCCTTACACGAGATTTGAAGTATAAAAAAGGCTATTAAAAGGATATAAATGCTATTACTTCTCATAGTGTGGTTTTTCCAATGCGGTTCAATACTTTTGGAATGACTAGGCTATTTAACCGTTCCTTTGCTAGGTCTGAACATATAATATAATCCTACCAAAATAAAAGGGACGCTCAACCATTGTCCGGTAGATAGCAGCCCTAAGGACTCCTCAAAGCCACCCTGACTTTTTTTGACAAATTCTACAAAGAAGCGAATGGTCCACAGCAGTACCAAGAAAAGGCCAAATAGATACCCTAGCTTTTCTTTTTTATCTGTTTTCCAATAAAGGAAATACAAGAGGGCAAATACAAAGATATAGCATACCCCTTCATACAATTGTGCAGGATGCCTGTAGGGGATAGCTTCCAGGTATTCGGAAAACCTAGGGTCTTTTTCAATAAGGTTATAGGCCGCATTAACCGTTTTTTCCTTGGTTATGGACAAGGCTTTATAGGCGGGCATATCATCGGAATCTCGTATAAATTTTGTGGCAAAGGCAAAAGATTTCTCTACTGGTTTTCCATTGATTTCCGAATTGAAAAAGTTACCCAAGCGTACGCAAAAGGCGCCAATGGATACGGGGATAACTATTCGGTCCAAGATCCAAAGGATTTTAAATTCGGGGAATTTTCTTGTATATAGGTACATGCTTATGATAATTCCGATGGCCGCACCATGACTGGCCAAGCCTGTAAAACCTGTAAACTCGTAGCCTCTGAAAAGACCAAATAATCTACCATCTGCGTTTTCTCTAATAGGAAGTAAAATTTCCAGCAAATGGTTTTGATAATAGGGCCAATCATAGAAGAATACGTGGCCTAAACGTGCTCCCAACATGGTGGCCAAGACGGTATATATGAAAAGGGAATCCAATTGTTCCAAAGATTTGTTCTCCTTTAAAAAAATCTTTTTCATAAGGTACCAGCCCAAGGCAAAGGCTATTATCCAAAGAAGATTGTAATATTTTATCTGTAATACCCCAATTTTGAAAAGTGTGTCGGCAGGGTTCCAAGTAAAACCTAAAAAGTACATCAAGAATTTATTTTAAGGGACTAAGATAAGTAAATAGTCTAAAGAAACGGGTTTAGGTAAATAGGAATTATTCCCTGTAAATATTAAACCTACGTTAATTTAACGGTCTTCGCCTGGCTGTAGTAACCAATGGAGTGTGTATACAGGGATTAGGGTACTGGGTCATAACCACTTCCGCCCCAAGGATGGCAGCTCAAAATTCTTTTTATGGCCAGCCATCCGCCTTTAAAGAGTCCATGCTTTTGAAGTGCTTCCAGGCTATATTGAGAACAGGTGGGGGAATAGCGACAACTGGCAGGGGTGAGTGGCGATATGAAGTTTTGGTAAAACTTAACCAAAAGAACAAAAGGAGCTATTAAAATTTTTTTCACCTGTTTACTGTTTTGGTTCCACTTTAAGACAACTTAAAAAAAAACGCTCGTCAAACCCTGGGCCTATTTATAAGGGGCATTAGGTATGGGGGGCATTTATTGCCGTATATGTTAATTCCTGAAGGCGACTATTAGGAAAGACTAAAAGTAGTACCCTCCTTGCCGTCCTTAAGCTGTATTCCCATTTCGGCCAATTGGTCCCTGATCTTGTCAGAGGTAGAAAAATCCTTATTGGCCCTAGCCTCATTTCTCAGTTGTATTAAAAGTCCAATTACATTGGACAACTTATCAGAATTCTGTGAAATACTATCTTGATTTTCCAGGCCTAAAATTTCAAAAACAAAAACCTGCATGGCTTCTTTAAGGAGGTCTTTATCCGCTTTGGAAATGGTTTCCCTGCCTTCCTTAATTAGATTGATGTGTTTTACCCCTTCAAATAAATTCGCTGTTAACATGGGGGTGTTAAAATCATCGTTCATGGCATCATAGCCTTTTTGCTTCCAGGCTTCTACATCAAAATTGGATGTTGCAGCGGTTGGTAGTTTATCTAGACTGTTCAGGGCATCCATTAATTTGTTATAGCCTTTTTCAGAAGCGGAAAGGGCTTCATCACTTAAGTCCAATATGCTGGTATAATGCGCCTGCATCATAAAAAAACGGACTACAGCGGGTGCGTAAGGCTTGCTTAAAATGGTGTTTTCTCCAGAAAACATTTCATTGGGCAAAATATTGTTGCCCGTAGACTTGGCCATTTTTTTTCCGTTTAATGTCAGCATATTGGCGTGGAGCCAATATTTTACGGGAGCATGCCCGTTGCTGGCTTCTGCCTGTGCAATCTCGCATTCGTGATGGGGAAATTTAAGGTCCATTCCCCCTCCATGAATATCAAAGGTCTCCCCAAGATATTTTGTACTCATAGCCGTACACTCCAAATGCCAACCAGGAAAACCGTCACCCCAGGGTGAAGGCCATCTCATAATATGCTGACTTTCGGCTTTCTTCCACAAAGCAAAATCCTGCGGATTCTTTTTTTCGTCCTGAGCGGTCAATTCACGGGTGTTGGCTATCATGTCCTCTAACTTTCTGCCACTTAGCTTGCCGTAATCATTGGTTTCGTTGAATTTTTCTACATCAAAATAAACCGATCCATTAATCTCATATGCGTACCCCTTTTCCAGGATATTTTTTATAATCTCTATTTGCTCTATTATATGCCCAGTGGCAGTGGGTTCTATACTAGGGGGTAGAAAGTTAAATTTCTCCAGGATGCTGTGGAAGTCCAAGGTGTAACGCTGAACCACTTCCATAGGTTCTAACTGCTCTAACCTGGCTTTTTTTGCAATCTTATCCTCGCCGTCTTCCGCATCGTTCTCCAAATGCCCAGCGTCTGTTATGTTCCTAACATAGCGAACCTTGTACCCCAAATGTTTTAAATACCTAAAGATCATGTCAAAAGACATAAAGGTCCTGCAGTTTCCCAAATGTACATTGCTATACACCGTAGGTCCGCACACATACATGCCCACATGGCCTTCATTAAGCGGTTTAAAATCTTCTTTTTTTCCGGTAAGGGAATTGTAAACTTTTAGTTTTTGGTTTTGGTACAATGGCATTTTTTAGCTGACAATTAGAATTTAGTGTCAATATTTATATAGTCCAAGAATTCTCGTCTAACGGCCTCATCCTTAAATTTTCCACCATATTCGGCCGTAACGGTACTGCTTTCTATATCGCGTATACCTCTGGAATTCACACATAAATGTTTGGCATCTATAACACAGGCTACATCTTCGGTACCCAAAACCTCTTGCAGTTCCCTGACAATCTGGATATTTAGTCGCTCTTGTACCTGTGGTCTTTTGGCGTAATAATCTACAATCCTGTTCATTTTGGAGAGTCCCACTACAGTACCCTTTGAAATATAGGCTACATGGGCCTTACCAACGATGGGCAATAAGTGGTGTTCGCAAGTGGAGTATAGGGTGATGTTTTTTTCAACCAACATTTCACCGTACTTGTATTTATTGCTGAATGTAGATGATTTCGGTTTACGTTTTGGGTGCAGCCCAGCGAAAATTTCCTGGACAAACATTTTGGCAACCCTGTTTGGGGTGCCTTTAAGGCTGTCATCCTCCAGGTCAAGCCCCAAGGTTTGCATTATCTGGGTGACATTTCCCTTTATACTTTCAATTTTTTCTTCATCGCTTAGCACAAATGCATCCTTACGTAAAGGCGTATCCTGGGCAGCAGAAGCGTGATCGTCTCCCAACTCTTCAAAATGCTTTTCCAACGCGTTGTTAATTTTCATTAAGATATGACTTTTTAAGGGTGCAAAGATATACATTATATGCCACTTTATACCATGTTTACTTCGTTACACAACATAAATTAGTGTTAAGGAAACTAGGGGCTTATTTTTGAATTACCCTAATTATGTAGCTATTTATGAGAAGGTTGGTCATGGTTTTTGGAATTGTGTGGTTAATGGGTACCGCTTTGATATTGGCCCAAGTTGCCCCAGATTGTGCCAATGCCGTTCCTATATGCAACAATACTCCGGTTAATGGGGGTACCAATGGTTTTGGGATTGATGATTTTAATAATGAGGCCAAATCTGGTTGCTTGGAAAAAACACTTTCTGGGGCTATTGAGTCTAATGCGGCTTGGTATAGGTTTAGGACCGGTGCATCCGGGCAATTGGGTTTTGATATAGGTTTTGATGCCAATGAGGATTGGGATTTTGCCCTGTACAAGGCAAGTGATTGTGGTTCCCTGGGAGACCCCATAAGATGCAACTTTTTTGATAATAGGGACGGCAACAACTATATTGGTGTTGGGGAAGATCCACAAGGGGCGGAGGACAATGTGCAATATGAGGCATGGCTAGAGGTACTGCCCGGAGAAGATTATTACCTCTTGGTAAATAACTTCAGTAATGTTAATTCTGGATTTTCAATACAGTTTACAGGTCATATTTTTGTTACCAATCCTTATGATGCCTTGGATTGTTCCATTGTTAGTAATCTACTAGGGCCGCCCATTGCTGCCTGTGACAATGAAAATGTGGTGCTTGATGCTTCCACTCCCAATGCGATAAGTTATTCCTGGTATAAGGATATTGGGGGTGGCTTTGCCGTAATCCCTGGAGAAAGCGGTGCTACTTTAACGGTTATGGAAGAGGCTTTTTATAGGGTAGAAGTAATTGTGCCATCCTCAAATAATATTATTAGTGATGTGCAAGTAGGATTTTCCACGGCACCCTCATCCTTTGCGGTGACCGATGAGTATCTCTGTGCGGATATGGAATTTTTTGACTTGACCTCTAAGGATCCTTCGGTTTTGGGTGGTCAATCTTCCCAAGAGGTTCGTGTTAGTTATCATAACAGTAATGCCGATGCGGAAGCGGGAATAAATCCATTGCCGGGACAATATGGCCTGGTGGAAGGGGAGCATACAATTTATGTTAGGACAACATCGGTACTAAACCCTAAATGCTATGATGCATCCCAGCGTTTTAATATAGAGGTGTATCAGCCTTTGGTACCCAATTTTCCTCTTGAAGTGTTTTTATGTGAAGGAGAACTCAATGCTTTTATTGGGGAGTCATCTCCAAACCCGGATTATGATTATCAGTGGAGTAGTGGTGAGAATACTTCGGGCATAACGGTAAGTACGGGGGGGCAGTATAAAGTAGTTATTAACGATAGAATGGGAAGACCGGTTTGCGACAACACCTTTGTGGTGCAGGTATACGCTTCCAAAACACCACATATTAAAGAAGTGGTTATTGAGGATTTACAGGCCCAAAATACCGTAACTGTAATTCCCGATAGGGAAGGCGATTTTGAATATTCCCTTGATGAGGGCAGCTTTCAGTCCGATAATGTTTTTTATGAGGTATTGCCTGGAGCCCATAAGCTAAGCATGTTAGATCTAAATGGTTGTGGAACTGCTACCGAAAGCATAGTGGTGGTAGGGTATCCAAAATTTTTTACGCCTAACGGTGATGGGGTAAACGACAGTTGGCACATTATAGGGCTTTCAAGTTTGGAAGACCCAATGGTGCTGGTATATGATAGGTATGGAAAATTGCTAAAACAGTTGTCCCAAAATAATTTAGGTTGGGATGGTACCTATAATGGCAAATCCTTGCCTTCGGACGATTATTGGTTTAAACTGAGTTATTTGGATAAAGATGGGCAGCGGACAATGGCCAAATACATAAATAATCATTTCTCCCTAAAGCGATGATGGTATATAGATGAGGTTCCTGTATTGCTCAAGGGGCATCAAAATTGTAGGTGTACATCTCGGGTATTGTTATTTTTTGTTAAATCATTTTTCATGCTTGTTATGGGTAGGTGTCCGGTTTTTGATGTCCAATTCCAGCTTTTTTAGGTGTAATATGTAATGGAGGGAATACTAAATCTATTGCAATAGAGTTATTATATTTGACTTAATAATGTATTTAGCCCCAATGTCTATGCGAGCATTTAGCTGTTCACTGTGTTTTATTTTGTTGATTTTTAGTGGTGTAAGTGCGCAAAATTCCCCGGATTGTAGGTCTGCTATTCCTGTTTGTGCCGATGAGACTATAATGGGTACCGCTGACGGTTCTGGAATTGATGATTTTGACCCCGATCAGGTTAGGCAGACAGGCTGCTTGGAAAAAGGGAGTAATATTTCTGCCAATATAGAAAACAATACCTCCTGGTATGTATTTAGAGCGGGAACGGACGGCCAAGTGGGCTTTGATATTGAAGCATTGCCTGTGAGCGGTAATACAATTACTGCGGAATGGGATTTTGCGGTATATGGCCCGGATATAGATTGTCTGGAAATAGGTACGGCAGCGGTAGAGCCAATTCGTTGTAATTATGAGACCAATAATACCCGTTATACCGGGGTAGGGGTTAATCCTGAGAATGGAGAGGTAGGCGCCCCCTTTGTTAAGCAAAGTCAGAATACCTATGATGAATGGTTGGATGTTAAAGCAGGGGAAATTTATTATATCCTTATTAATAACTGGAATACCAATTTTGATGGGGACCCAGAATCCTTTATGTTGACGTTTACAGGAAGTAGTGTGGATGCCGATCAGGATAATGCATTGGATTGCACCCTTAGGGATGAGTTTTTAGGCTTGGATATTGTGGCCTGTGAGGACGATCCGGATATCACTTTGTCTGCGTTGAACTCCCCCTTTGGTCCGGATATTGCCAGTGCAACATGGACGGTAGACTATGATGATGATGGCACCATAGATGCTACTTTGCCAGGATCTGGGCCATCGGGAGCAGAATTGGTAGTACGTAGCCCTGATTCTGGGCGTTACTTTGTTGAATTGACCAATAGTTTCGGAAATAATGTTGGGGATGACATATTGATAACCTATTTTGGAACACCCGTACTGCAAGAAGTTATTGTTAGGGATGATCTCTCGGATAACAACATAGTGGAAATTGTGGTGGCCAATCCCGATGGAAAGTATGAATATGCGCTTAATGGAGGGGAATTTCAGGATGACCCCGTTTTTAATAACGTACCGCCAGGTCTCAATACGGTAATTATTAATGATAAGAATGGATGTGGGACTACAGAACCTATCGAATTTTTGGTGGTGGGGTACCCCAAGTTCTTTACGCCCAATGCAGACGGTATCCACGATCGTTGGAATGTATATGGCATCTCTACACTAACTGATCCCGTAGTGTTTATTTTTGATCGCTACGGAAAGCTTCTCAAACAAATAGATGATACAACCATTGGTTGGGACGGCACCTTTAATGGTAGGCCTATGCCCGCCTCCGATTACTGGTTTAAAATGGACTATTCCCAAAATGAGGGCGGAGTAATAGTGGCCAGATCCGTAAGGAGTCACTTTAGCTTAAAGCGATAATCCCTTAAAAAGGGACTGCCTGTAACCAATTATCCGTGATTTTATAAAGTAAAATACCCCACCCCTTCCAAGGGCATAGCCTTGATTTGGATTATCTGTAATGATGCGCAACAAGAAATAGATGCATGTAATCTGCATTAAAATAGGTCAATGGTGGTACTAACCCATTACAGAAAATATGTTAAATCCTTTCTTATTTGTAATTCTTTAATTCTTCTTCGGTCCAGTATTTTTGTCTGTCCTTGGTCTTTTCCCTGACCTTCTGCACTGTTTGTGGGTTAATTATTCCGGCCTTATTGTCCAAATTGGTCCGTATATAACTTAGAACCGAAGCTATATATTCATTGGTCTGTCCTTTAAGTGAAGGCATTACATCTGAGTACTCTTTACCGTTTATGGGACCAGTTAGTCCGTGGAGAAGAATACTGATCAATTTTTCTTGATCTCCATTCACAAATGCCGATCCGGATAGTGGTGGAGCCAAATACCCACCATCTTCTACCGGTACGCCTTTTCCGTTTTTACCATGACAGGTAGCGCATAATTGAGAAAAGTTTTTGGCACCATTTATGACCATATCTCTATAGTATGGGTGTTTGTCCACAAGCTTTGCCCTTAAGTCTTTCCACGGGTCACTATTGCTTCCCAGTAATTTTCTATTGGCAAAGGCCAATAGATTTTCATTGTTTTCTTTCGCTTTAAGATCATTTAATAGGTCATTTCCACCTTTGGGTTGTGCATATTGCAGGGAGAGGATAACTTGTTTACGTACGTTTATATTGGAAGTGTTGGCTAATTTTTTAAACTTGGCCAATACTTCAGTGTCGTTATTTTGAAGATAGGGCTCTCCTAGTTCCAAAGCTACCTTTTGCAGCTGTGGATCTTCATCGTCCATTACTGAAAGAATCACAGATTTGTCTAGCGCTCCCAATCCTTCCAATGTCCATAGCGCGTGTATACGGCCAAGATGGGATGCTGGGTCTTTCCAAAACATGAGTTTGTCGGCAATAGAAGATTTTCCTAAGACCAACTCCTCCAGTTGTGGAACAATAGATTTGTCTTCCCGCAGAATAATTAGTTTTTGGGCATTGTCCCGCCACCAACCATTAGGATGGGATAAGTATTGCAGTAGTTGATTGGTGGGTGTGTCCAATAATTGTGGTTTTGGTGTCTGCTGATGATCTTTTTTAACAAGTCTATAAATACGTCCACGCCCAATATTCTTGTCCAACCCATGTTCCACGATCACGGGTCGTAAATAGCTCCCCTCTTTTGTCCAGTTGCTTTCCTGGATAATTCCTCGGTACATATCTACGATATATAGGGATCCATCTGGCCCTGTGTAGGTGTTTACCGGCCTAAAATTCATATCGTTGGAGGTTATGAACTCCTGTTGGTCATAAGCGTTTTTTAGTACAATTTTCCCATCCTTGTCGGTTACCTTGGCCCTTCTAATGAGTCGGCCTACAGGCTCACAGACAAACAGGTCCCCTTTCATGCTCTCTGGTAAGGTATCTCCTCTATACACCGTTTGCCCACAGGGCGCTGTAAAATGGTTTAGGGTTATGTTTTCCCTCAGTCGCTTTTGCCCACCTTGTACATCGGGAGTGGTTACTCCTGGCCAAGTAGCTTCGAAGCCTTTCTCTAACTGTCCTTCAAGGTCTAGGTTACCGTATTTAGGATTTAATTGAAAGCCATTGGCTGGTACTTCCCGTCCTGCTATAGAAAAGAAAAGGCGACCATAGTCGTCTTTGCCAATGCCCCATTGGTTAAACGGAGCATCCATTAAGGTGTCTGCTACCATTTTGTTGTCTTTAAATTTGAACCTAACAGGGGACCGGGCCATATAAATCCAATTATCCAAGTTCCAAGCAAGTCCACTACGTTGGTGTTCCAGGTTTCTTGTATCCCTTTTGGGGTTATTGTAAACCAGTTTTTTTTCATCGGCTTTACCATCACCATTGGAGTCGCTATAACTCCAAATGTTGTTCGTATATGTTTCCCCAACCAAAAGCCTATCGTCTAATGCCAAAATGATACGTGGAAGTAAAAGACTGTCAATAAATACCGTGCTTTTGTCCATTTTGCCGTCCCCATCAAGGTCTTCCAGCATGGAAATCCTGCTAACAGGTTCATTGGTGCCGGTTCCATCCACATCCTGCATATAGGTTCTCATTTCAGCCACAAATAATCGTCCGTTGGGATCCCAGGAAATAGCCACAGGCTCCGATATCATTGGTTCGCTGGCTACTAATTGCAATTCAAACCCCTCGGGTACTGAAATTGATTTTATGGTCTCCTCAGGGCTTTGTGGAGTGTAAATGGGCTTGGTCTCAGCCACGGAGGGTCTTGGAATATGTCCTAGAACATCTACTGTATTTGTTTTTGGTTGTTGTTTACAGGATAAAATCAACAAAGTGAATAGTAATACGGCAAAACGAAGGGGGTGGCATTTTAAGTGACTCATTCTTTGGGTTTAATGATTTTAGAAAAAATAAACAACAGTTGTCTACTTTTTAAAGGTTTCCATTTGCAACTTTAATAGGTATTCTTTTTACAACCATCCTGTACTGTACTGTTTTTGTCAAAAATTATCAGTGACATTTTTATTCATTGTTTCATTATCAAATTAATAGAATGTCACGGCAAATTTATAGGTATTCCCAACCCATTTTTTGGGATATTGTGACTGTAAAAAACTATTAAGATTTAGGATAGGTGCATTATTGATTGATCCTAGGGCTTTTTCAGAAATGTTGTCTATTAATGGTGAAATTAACTTATCCAAGGGTACCAATAGCAGATGGTAACGGACAGATGTAGCTACAATACTTAGGGTGGGTAAGCTGGCCTATAGTGGATGATGTGTTCGTGGGGTGTATGTTATTTGGGGAGTTGGCCTTCTGCCTATGCATTTGTATTATTGGTGTCCGGTTGAAATAGCGGACTGCAAGAGTGGGTATTGGTAAAAAGTCCGGCTTATGGTCTGCACTGGCCATAATAAAAAGCCGTCCCAATATTATTATTGAAACGGCTTCTTGTTTATAAAGTTTTCAGCGCTAAAAGTTTAGTGTATACCCTAAGCTTACTACTGTATTTTTGTTGGTGATGGCCGCCGCTGTAGGCAGGCCAGTGTCATATAAATGTTTGTCTGTGTCTTGGGTGGCATAGTTGTAGGATAGGTCTAATCTGCTTCCGCCAAAATTATAACCAATACCTCCTGAATAACCGTTTAGGTCGCCTATGGTCCCACCGTTGGCATACGGACTTTGTTCAAAGCGGTATCCTGCTCTTAGGCTTACTGCTTCAATGCGGTATTCGCCACCTAATTTAAAAGTGGAAACGGCGCTTAATTTGTCGGAAATATAATTGTTTTCTGCAGCAAAACTAGGGTCTGAATTAGGTCTTAATTCTGCTTTGGACATATCTTGATAACTGTAGTCGAAACTTAAAAGGCCTTGGCGCCCAAAGATAATGGCCAAACTACCGGTAAGTTTTTCCGGTATTTTAATGGTGTAGTCTTCATATATGTTAACGACATTGAAATTGATATATGAAATATCGTTGTCGGCCAGGTCCGAATTAATCTTTTGGGACGTTTCGTCCGTTAAGTTGTACCAAGTGGGAGACTGATAGCTACCACCTATTCTAAAGTTTTCATTGAGTTTGCCTATGGCTCCAAGACTAAATGAAAAACCGCCACCTTCTGTTCTTAGAAGATTGTCAAAGGTTATGGTTTGTATTTCAGAATCCGAATCAAAGCCCCTTTCTGTAAGTTGGCTGAGTTTGTCGAAAAATACGCTGTGAAAATTTAAAGAGGCACCAAGGTATAGGTTGTCACCATATTGTGATGCTAGGTTAGCGGTAAATTTACTATTGTAACCAGCGGTACTTTGGGAGTACTGCTGATTTACACTACTGTATTTTGCGTTGGATATATAATCTGTATTATTATCGTCCGAGAAATCTACCGGGTCTATGATACCGCCGTAGTAGCCTAAAAATGCTTGTTGGTCTACAAAGCCCAGGGTGTTTCCAATATCCAGGTAGGCCTCCTCAATGTACTCTCCGTCCTTTATCAGTAATGGACCAAAGGGCACTCCGTTGGCATAATCCAAAAAATAATTATCTATACCTTGATTACTGTTTCCGGTGATATACAGTTCGTCATCAAAATTCTTTACCAGATCGTAATTAAAGGCCAAGGATATTTTTTTCCATTCCGTATTGTTATTGGTACTTTTAAAAACAAATACACCACCTACTTGGTTAATGTCTACCGAATTTAAGGAAGCCTGGCTGGATCCGTTGAAGTACATCGCATCATTTTTTGCGTTGTAATTGGATCCGGTAACGGAAAAGAGGCTGTTGTTAAAAACGGCGGATCCCGCTGGATTTACATTTAAGGACGACATATCGCCGCCCAGGGCACCGAAGGCACCATTTAAACCTTGAAAGCGCGCCGTGCCATAAGAGTTCTCTCCGCTATACCGCAAAACATCATTAATGTTCTGGCCGCTGGCAAAAGCACATACCAATAGTAGTATGAAAGTGTAGTTCCTTATCATTGTAAAATTATTTAGAAAATATTCGTTGAATAATGGGCATAGAGTCTAGTTACGTCTTCCGCTACTTCTTCCACTGCTCGAGGACGACCTGCTGCTACTGGAGCTTCTCACACTTCCACTAGAGCTTCTAGAGCTACTGGAACTTCTATATGTTCCACTGGAAGAGGACCTTGTGGGAGAACTACTCCTATAGGTGCTGTTTGAAGATCTTGTAGAGGAACTCCTGTTGTAGGTAGAAGTTCTTGGAGTTGTGCTTTTGTACGTACTTCTGTTGGGAGAACTACTTCTATAGGTCTGATTGCTGCGTGTGCTGCTATTGTATTTTGGGACTGCCCTTGTGCTTCTACTAGTCCTGTAAGACCTGTTTCTTTCCATTGCATCTACCCCAACTTTGCTCCTAGAGGTAGTTCCTGTGTTGGACCTGCTATAGCGACTAGTGGTATTGCTTCTGTTTACATTGCTACGTGAAGGAGTGCTCCTATATCTACTGGTAGCTTGTTGTGCTGTGGTATTTTGATTGGACCTTCCCCTTAGGGCAGTGCTATTTAGGGTGCTACGGGAGTTGTAAGTGCCTCTTCTACTGGCGTTGTAAGCATAGCTTCTGTTGTAAAGGTTGCCATATCTACTACGGGAATAGTAGTAGGGATAATGGCGATAGGGTCTGTAATAATAGGGAGAGTAATAATAAGGGTGGTAATAGCCTCCCCAGCCGTAGTATCCATAACCTCCCCAGCCCCAATTGTTCCATCCGTAGCCGTAACGGTTCCATCTCCAAGGATTGTAGTGCCCGTAATAGCCTCCATAGAAGCCACCGTAAAATCCACTATATCCCCATCCAAATGGGTAACCGCCCCATCCCCAATTGTTATCGTATACGTTAATGTTTACATTGGTTGGGTTGTCTCCCCAAGCAGCATATCCGTTGTAATCGTTATTGTCGCCATTATATTGAAAACTTTGATCAACATATATACTGTCGTTCTCTACATCAGAATAATATCCGTCCACATCGGTAAATACTTCGCTCTCCAAAATTTCCCCATATTCGTTGGCCTTTTGATCAAAATAATCGCCAAAAGCATCCTGTTTGGGTGCAGGTTGGCTGGTCCTAGGCTGCTGGGTAACCCTAACCTGTTCCGTTCTATCCGTGTAAATACCATCGTTATCGTAATATGATGCTTGCTGGTAAGACCCGCAAGAACTCAATATTACACTCAGGAATACAACGGTTATCGCTATATGTATTCTTCGGTGGGGTAGAGAATGTATCATCGCTGTAAATTTAATTGTTGAACTTTGTAAAAATAGTTAGTTTTGCCGAACTATTTTATATTAATAAAAGGTCGCAAGTTTTGTGCCAAACTTACTAGTATGGGTAAAAAGTTAACGAAAAGAGAAGAGGATTATTCTAAATGGTATAATGAACTTGTTGTAAAAGCGGATCTGGCTGAGAGTTCGGGGGTTAGGGGCTGTATGGTTATTAAGCCTTATGGTTATGCTATATGGGAAAAGATGCAGGCCCAATTAGACAAGATGTTTAAGGAAACAGGTCATGAGAATGCTTATTTTCCGTTGTTTATACCCAAGTCATACCTTAGTAAGGAAGCCAGTCATGTTGAAGGTTTTGCCAAGGAATGCGCTGTAGTTACCCATTATAGGTTAAAAAATGCCGAAGATGGAAGCGGTATTATAGTGGATCCTGATGCCAAGTTGGAGGAAGAACTTATTGTGAGACCAACCTCTGAAACCATTATTTGGGACACCTATAGAAGGTGGATACAATCTTACAGGGATTTGCCACTACTGGTGAATCAATGGGCCAATGTGGTTAGGTGGGAAATGAGAACGCGCTTGTTTTTAAGGACCGCGGAATTTTTGTGGCAGGAAGGTCATACGGCCCACGCTACGGAAAAGGAAGCTATAGCCGAAGCAGAACAGATGATGCATGTGTATGCCGAATTTGCTGAGGAGTATATGGGGGTTCCGGTTATAAAAGGAACCAAAACGGCCAGTGAGCGTTTTGCAGGTGCTGTGGAGACCTATTGCATAGAGGCCTTGATGCAGGATGGAAAAGCCCTGCAGGCAGGTACTTCCCATTTTTTAGGCCAGAATTTTGCCAAAGCCTTTGATGTTAAGTTCGCAAATAAAGAAGGAAAGCAAGAGCATGTGTGGGCTACCTCATGGGGGGTTTCTACCCGCTTGATGGGGGCTTTGATTATGACGCATAGTGATGATAACGGATTGGTATTGCCACCAAAATTGGCGCCCATACAAGTGGTGATCGTTCCTATTTATAGAGGGGAAGATCAGTTGGATGCCATTTCGGAACGAGTAGCACCATTGGTAAAAGAATTGCGATCCAAGGGCATATCGGTTAAATATGACAACAGGGATACCCATAAGCCCGGCTTTAAGTTTAATGAATATGAACTAAAAGGAGTTCCGGTGCGTTTGGCCATAGGTCAAAGGGATATGGAAAATGGTACTTATGAGGTGGCACGTAGGGATACTTTTGAAAAAGAGACTGTAGCTGCCGATGGAATTGTTGGGAAAATAGAGTTTTTATTGGAGGATATTCAGAAGAATATTCACAAAAAGGCTTTGGAGCATAGGGAAAATCATATTACCGAAGTTAATTCCTATGAGGAATTTAAAGAGGTATTGGAAAATAAAGGAGGTTTTCTTTCGGCTCATTGGGACGGTACCCCGGAAACTGAAGAACGTATCAAAGAGGAGACAAAAGCCACTATACGTTGCATTCCCATTGATGCGGAAGAGGAGGAAGGAAGCTGTATGGTAAGTGGAAAGCCTTCCCTAAAAAGGGTGCTTTTTGCCAAGGCGTATTAAAAATTTTAAAAAAAATTATTTTGCTCTTGCGATAGTAAAAAATAATTGTATTTTTGCATCCGCAATTAAGCAATATAATGGTCCGTTCGTCTAGGGGTTAGGACGCCAGGTTTTCATCCTGGTAACAGGGGTTCGATTCCCCTACGGACTACAAGAGTAAATTTGAAATTTTGGAGTATTGACAAGAAGGTTATATTTTTGTTCAATAGTTAACCAAATAATGGTCCGTTCGTCTAGGGGTTAGGACGCCAGGTTTTCATCCTGGTAACAGGGGTTCGATTCCCCTACGGACTACATAGTGAATGTAGGGAGATATCCCGATAAAAAATTAATTAAATAGAAAATGGCAAATCATAAGTCAGCATTAAAGAGGATTAGAAGGAACGAAGCGGTTAGGTTGCGTAATAGATACCAGCATAAAACAACTCGTAACGCTATTAGAAAATTGCGTTCAGAGGAGGATAAGAAGGCTGCTGAAACGTTATTGCCAAGTGTAGTTAGTATGATTGATAGGTTGGCAAAGCGAAATATTATTCATAATAATAAAGCTGCCAATTTAAAGAGCAAATTAACTAAGCAAGTAGCTGCGCTTTAAGAAATTTGAAAATTCATTATAGGAAACGCCCATTCGCAAGAATGGGCGTTTTTTTTGTAATATGTTTTTTTGATTGCCAGGGTGTAGGTGGACTCCGGTAGGTAAGTGTGATCCTGTTATTAAAATATTGTAATGATTAATGTTGGTTGTTTTTGAGTTTAGGTAATTACAATGATTCCTATTATATTGGGGGTTGTATTATTTCTGGATTTAAACTTTTTAAAGGTGAAGCTAATGGGATTATTGGGCATTAAACAAAAATGGGGTTTAATTATATTGGTATTTTTTATTGCTTGCAAGACGCAACATGAAAAATTGGATAGTAAACAGTTGACCGAAGTGGAACATGGGCATTCCCATCCACATTCGCATTCACATTCACATTATCCAGTGTACGATTCCATTGCCGCCCATAAGTTGATATTTCCTTCCCAAGTGCCCGATAGGGTTATTGCTAATTTAACAGCAGATCCAGCGCATAGTTTTGCGGTTAATTGGAGAACGGACCAACATGTTAAATCGGGGGAGCTCCAGATAGCCCTTGCCACGGATGGTCCAGAGTTTTTATTGGAAGGGGTAAGGAAGATCAGGGCCAAAAGTCAAATATTTGAGAACCAGAATAGAAAGGAGCCTCTCGTAAAAGCGGTTTATCACTCAGTTGTGGTAGATGGTTTAAAACCAAAGACCACCTATGTCTATAGGGTTGGTGATGGCAAGGATGGTAATGATGGGTGGAGTGAATGGTTCCAGTTTACTACGGCCAGTGCTGCCCCGGATGAGCCCTTTAGTTTTATATATTTTGGCGATGCCCAGAACAATGTAAAATCGCTTTGGTCAAGGGTAATTAGAAATTCTTATAGAAAATTTCCGGAGGTAGATTTTATGCTTCATGCCGGAGACCTTATCAATGATAGGGATGCCAATCTGGAATGGGGAGAATGGTTTTATGCCGGTAGTTTTATTCATGCAACGGTTCCTAGTGTGATGACCCCGGGGAACCATGAATATAGGGATGGTGTACTAACCTCTTTATGGAAACCACAATTCACTTTGCCCGAAAATGGCCCCATTGAGGAATTGCAAGAAACGTGCTTCGTAATTGATTATCAAGAAATGAAATTGATTTCTATTGATAGCGAAGGTTATGATGAAAGTATGGAAGCACGGTCGGCGCAGATAAAATGGCTAGATTCCGTTTTACAATCGAACACTAAAAAATGGATAACCATTTTCACGCATTATCCGGTTTATTCAACCAAAGAAGGGCGGGACAATTGGGAGTTGAGAGAAGGTATAAAACCTTTAATAGATAAATATAAGGTGGATCTGGTACTGCAGGGACATGATCACACCTATGCTCGCGGCTATGCGGATAATAAAGGCAAGGGGTTAACCTTGGTTGATGATGCGGGTACCGTGTACGCAGTTTCAGTAAGTGGTCCTAAAATGTATGAATCCCAGGATCAGGACTGGATGGTAAGGAGGGGTGAGTATACCCAACTGTTTCAAATTATTACCGTGGCCCAGGATACGGTAAAGTATGAGGCCTATACACCTATAGGTAATTTGTACGATGCCTTTGATCTTGTTAAAAAAGATGATAAAAAGCAACTTATTAACAGGGTGCCGGAAAGCCCGGTTCGTCTAAGGAAAAATTTTTTGAAAGAAGATAAATAGTAGTGTATTAGGAGTCAAAACCTCTTGGTACGGTATTGTCTAGGGGTTACGCCTTTTATTTCCTTGAATTTTCTGTTGAAGTTGGCAATGTTCTTAAATCCACATTGTTCGGAAATGATAGAGATGGATACATCTGGGTTTTCATAAATAATTTTACAGGCATTTTCGATACGAATTTCAATTAAGAATTGAAAAAAGGTTTTGTTGGTTCGCTTTTTAAAATACCGGCAAAATGAATTTTTGCTCATATTTGCCTTGTCTGCTATTTCATCCAGGGTGATGGGTTCAAAATAGTGTTCCATTGCATATTTAAAGACTGTGTTCATTCGTTTCCCTTCATCATCCGTATATTTCTTTTTGTAAACAAATGAAGAAAGAGGTCTGGTTTGGGCCTCGCTGATCAAACTGATGATTTTAAGCAGTGAAGCAATGCGTTCTATTTTATTTTGTTGGTTTAGTTTGTGGAAATGCTTAATGATTTTCTTTTTGTTGGTAAGCACCTTCATGCCATATTCCGAATCTTTAAAGAATTCACGGATATCGGCCATATCACTCAATTCAAAAAAAACGTTTCCGAAGGATGTTTGTGTGAAAAATAGGCTGTACATAATGGATTCTTCGGTTTTGTTTGGGTCGCTTTTAAAAACATGGGGCACATTGGCACCCAATACCAAGATGTTGTTCTCCTGAAATTCATTTATGGTGTCCCCAACTATAAAGGATCCGCGTCCTTTTATGATAAGGCTTATTTGTATCTCACTGTGTTGGTGAAGTTCGTCATAAAATATCCTTCCCCGGTCTTCTTGGTAGACCAAGGCTTCGTTTTTAGGCTTGGGTATTTTAAAGGGTAAAACTTTCAAAGTTTAATTTTTTGTAAATATTACTTAAAAATATCACTTAGGTCATATAATTTGGTAATATAGTATGATATTAGGCTAATTTATGTAGCTTCCTTTATTGAGGTAACATATACTTTTGTGTAAAAATATATGATCATGGTAAATTGGAAAGGCGTAATGCCAGCAGTAACTACGCAATTCACCTCTAAAGATGAATTGGATTTAGATTTGTTCAAAGTGAACATTGAGGCGCAATTGGATGCCGGTGTTCATGGGATTGTTTTAGGCGGTACGCTAGGTGAAGCAAGTACCTTAACAGATGAAGAAAGACGTGTTCTTACAAGGGAAGCGGTTAAATTGGTAGAGGGGAAAGTCCCTGTGCTAATGAACATTGCGGAACAAACTACCAAAGCGGCTATAAATTTGGCAAAAACTGCTGAAGAAGATGGCGCCAAGGGGTTAATGATGTTGCCGCCAATGCGTTATAAAGCCACGGATGCCGAAACGGTAGCCTATTTTAAGGAGGTTGCAAACAGTACTTCCTTGCCTATAATGATTTATAATAACCCGGTTGATTATAAAATTGAGGTAACACTTGATATGTTTGCAGAATTATTGGAGGCATGTCCAAATATCCAGGCGGTAAAAGAATCTACCCGTGATACTACAAATATTACCCGTATTAAGAACAGGTTTGGGGATAGGTTGGCTATAATGACTGGGGTAGATACCTTGGCATTGGAGAGCTTGCTTCTTGGAGCCGATGGTTGGGTAGCTGGTTTGGTGGATGCTTTTCCTGAAGAAACTGTAGCTATCTATGAACTTCAAAAAGCAGGGAGAATCAAGGAGGCCTTGGATATTTATAGGTGGTTTATGCCTTTGTTGGAGTTGGATATTAGTCCTCAGTTGGTGCAAAATATTAAACTTGCCTCTGTCTATACTAAAATTGGATCTGAATATGTTAGGGCTCCTAGGAAACCTTTATCGGGTAAAGAGCGCGAAGCAGTGGTTAAGATTATTGAGGATAGCCTTGAAAACAGACCACAATTGCCAGATTATAAGGCTTTGAGCGTTACCGCTTAAAAACGTTCTTCTTTTTAAGAATACATAATAGTAGTCCTCAATTAAAATGCATGGCGGTACAGTCTTTATTTCTGTGCCGCCCTGTGTAGGGTTGGCGGACTTGGTACTATAATAATTGATAAATAGCCCCATCTTCCAATGGTAACTTTTTTAGGTTTGTTCTTTGTGGATAGATTGGGGTGTACTATATAATACAAAAGTTGTTAAGCAAATGATTACAGGAAAGAATTATATTGGTAACTCCCTACAAGCTTCGGGAAGCAATACACATAAGACAATTGACCCTAAGTTAAATACAGAGAATCCAACAATATTTGTAGAAGCTACGAATGATGAGGTTGACCAGGCCGTAGACTTGGCTTGGTCTGCCTTTAAGGAATACAGAAAAGTTTCTGGTGAAAAAAGAGCTGAATTTTTAAATGCCATAGCAGATGAGATCATGGAGTTGGGGCAGGAATTAATAGATGCCTATACAACAGAATCAGGTCTTCCCGAAGGTCGTGCCGTAGGGGAACGTGGCAGGACTATATTTCAACTTAGATCCTTTGCTACATTGGTGTCCAATGAGGATTGGAGGGGGAATACTTTTGATGAGGCCATTCCGGATAGGGAGCCATTGCCTAAAGATGACTTAAGAAAGACTTTAATTCCCCTAGGTCCTGTTGCTGTTTTTGGGGCCAGTAACTTTCCATTGGCTTTTTCTACTGCTGGAGGTGATACGGCTAGTGCCCTAGCTGCAGGATGTACTGTGGTGTCCAAGGCGCATGAGATGCATTCCGGAACGGCAGAACTGGTAGCTTCTGCCATTATAAAGGCGGCAGAAAAAACCGGTATGCCAAACGGAGTATTTTCCAATCTGGTAGGGAGGGGAATAACGGTAGGAACCAATCTTGTAAATCATCCTAAACTGAAAGCTGTTGGGTTTACAGGTAGTATAGTAGGAGGTAGGGCCTTGTTTGATCTAGCCTCGCAGCGCAAAGAGCCTATTCCTGTATTTGCCGAGATGGGAAGCGTTAATCCTGTGTTGATTACTCCTAATGCCATAGCTGCCAGATCTGAGGAAATTGCCAGTACCTATGCTGGTTCCATTACCTTGGGGGCCGGGCAATTTTGTACCAACCCTGGATTGCTATTGACCATAGAGGATGGTAATACCGGAGCTTTTATAAAAGATTTGGCGGAGAAGACCATAGCTATTGAACCCCAATGTATGCTGCACCCAAGAATTAAAAAGGGTTTTAAAGAAAACGGAACTGCTGTAGTGGCTCAAGATGGAGTGCAAGTAGAAGGTAAGGTAGAGGTAGGAGTTAAGGAAAATTATGCCGATTCACAAATTGTTAGTGTTAGTGGAGCAGAATTTTTGGCAAACCCCAAAATACACCAAGAAGTTTTTGGTCCTTTTTGCGTTGTAGTGAGAAGTAAGGATGAGCAGGAGTTGCTTAGTATAATAGAAGGTTTGGAAGGTCAATTAACCGGTACTATTATAGCTGAAGAAGAAGATTGTAACACCCTGGCAGATATTGTGGATGCACTTGAGAATCGTGTTGGGAGAATTATTTTTAACGGGGTGCCCACTGGAGTGGAAGTCTGTCCGTCCATGCAACATGGTGGTCCGTATCCGGCCTCTACAGATTCTAGATTTACTGCAGTTGGGACGGATTCAATAAAGAGATGGGTGCGACCTATTAGTTATCAATCTTTTCCAGAATCGTTGCTGCCATCTGCCTTAAAAAGATAAGTAAGTGTAATTAAGACTGGATCTTATAATGGGGAGAAAAACTTTTTTTTGTGTAGATGCCCATACCTGTGGTAATCCCGTTAGGGTGGTTGCTGGAGGAGGCCCAAACCTCCTGGGCAACAGTATGAGCGACAAGCGTCAGCATTTTTTAAAGGAATATGATTGGATCAGGAGAGGGTTAATGTTTGAGCCAAGGGGGCATGATATGATGAGCGGAAGCATATTGTATCCGCCCCATGACCCTGAAAATGATTTTTCTATCCTTTTTATAGAAACTTCAGGCTGCTTGCCAATGTGTGGGCACGGTACTATAGGTACCATAACCATTGCTATAGAAGAAGGTTTGGTTACACCAAAAGTACCCGGAAAGATTAGAATGGAGGCTCCCGCAGGATTGGTGGAAATAGAATACCAACAAACAGGGAAAAAGGTAGATTGGGTGAAATTGGTGAATGTTAAATCCTATCTGGCGGCCCAAAACTTAACTGTAGATTGTCCGGAACTGGGGGAAATAACCTTTGATGTTGCCTATGGTGGCAACTATTATGCAATAGTGGATCCCCAGGAGAATTTTAGTGGGGTGCATAATTTTACCGCTGCCAAGATTATACAGTATTCGCAGTTGGTTAGGAATCGGATTAATCTAAAGTACCCAGGTATGTTTGTGCATCCTGAAAATGATACTATCAGGAATGTAAGCCATATGCTGTGGACAGGAGACCCCTTGGATCCTTCCTCCTCTGGAAGAAATGCTGTTTTTTACGGGGAAAAGGCCATAGATCGTTCCCCTTGTGGTACTGGAACATCTGCCCGTATGGCTCAATTGCATGCAAAGGGCAAATTGAAACTTGGAGAGTCATTTGTACACGAGAGTTTTATAGGTAGTAAATTTACGGGTTGCATAGAAGAGGAGACCGTTTTGGATGGGAGAAAGGCCATAATCCCCAGTATTCAGGGATGGGCTAGGGTTATTGGTTATAATAATATTATAATAGATGATGATGATCCCTACGCACATGGCTTTCAAGTGATTTAAGGATGATGTAATATAGACTTGCATGAAAAAAGTAGTTGTTATTGGAGGTGGTATTTCTGGGTTGTGCAGCGCCTATTATTTGGTGAAGGAAGGATATTCTGTGACGGTTTTGGACCAAGGGGATATTACCACTGGAGCCTCTTTTATAAATGCGGGATATCTAACACCAAGTCATTTTATTCCCTTGGCGGCACCGGGTATTATTACTCAGGGCTTAAAATGGATGTTGAACAGTTCCAGTCCCCTGTATATTAAGCCCCGTTGGGATGTTGATTTTTTTAAATGGGCCCTGTTGTTCAAAAAATCGGCAACGAAGTCCAATGTACAACGCTCCATTCCTTTATTGAAAGAGCTAAACTTAAAAAGTCAGTTTTTGTTCGAGGAAATGCTGGGTTCGTTGGATTTTGCTTTTCATTATGAAAAAAAAGGGGTCCTAATGGCTTATAGTACGGCCAAGAGTGAAGAGGAAGAGCATATGATGGCAGAACGGGCAGCAGAAGAAGGTCTGGATGTGTCCTGCTTGTCAAAGGCCGAATTAAAGGAGTTGCAACCGGTTTTTTCCGATTATGTAAAAGGAGCCGTACATTATAAATGTGATGCCCATACCACCCCTAATCATTTTATGGGGCAAATGAAAACGTGGTTACGGTCCAAAGGAGTGACTTTTGAGCTTGGACAAAAAGTAGATGGCTTTGCCATGAAGAACAATAAGATTGTTGCCGCCAAGACCGAGAAAGCGGTTTTTGATGCGGATGAATTTGTATTGGCCTGTGGAAGCTGGACATCAAAATTAGCCTCCCTGCTCAACCTCAATATTCCAATACAAGGAGGTAAAGGCTACAGTATGGATGTTTATAGGCCAACCGGAATTACTATTCCAGCCATTTTATTGGAAGCTAAGGTAGCAGTAACCCCTATGGAGAACTTTTCAAGATTTGCCGGTACCATGGAGTTTTCCGGTAATAATACCATTGTGGAAAGACAGCGCGTAGAGGCTTTGGCAAAGGCCGTTAAAACTTATTATAAGGAAGTAGAGATTAATCAAGAAGAGAAAAACAAGGCTACTTCCGGCTTGCGACCTGTTTCTCCTGATGGCTTGCCTTTTATAGGGAAAACCAGTAAGTATGATAACCTGACCATAGCGGCAGGTCACGCTATGATGGGTTGGAGCTTAGGACCTATAACTGGCAAATTAGTGACCCAGGCAATAGGGAAAGAAAAATTTGCCGTAGATATGGGGCTGTTGTCGCCAGAGAGATTTAAATAGGGCATTGTGTAGTATGCCAAGACTAGACACGCCTTGATTTCTGACTTATCCTGTTTATTGTTCTTCTACCAGGTTAATTAGGTCTTGGTTTATTTATTGGGTTAATTGGGTAGCCATTAGTCTTTCTTGCAGCTCAAAATTGCAAATAAGAAACCCCCGCAGCTAGGGCTGCTTGTTCGTGAGACCTGTATTTTGAAAGCCTTAGGCGCATTGAAATGCGATAGTGGAACGAACCCCGCAAAAAAGGCGGGGTTCTGTATTTTATTTCAAAACCTCAAACTTTGTTTGGCTTTTTCCGTAAAAAAAAAGAACCACGCCTAAAAGACGTGGTTTCTTGAGTGTTGTGACCTCGACAGGATTCAAACCTGTAACCTTCTGAGCCGTAATCAGATGCGCTATTCAGTTGCGCCACGAGGCCATTTCTTAATTATGTTTTTCCCGTTTTACGGGCTGCAAATATATTTCTTTTTAAATTTACAGCAAAATTACAGTGGTCAAAAAAATGGATTTTAAGAAATATATTCGGGATATCCCTAATTTTCCGGAAGAGGGAATCAATTTTAAAGATATTACTCCCTTGTTGCAGGATGCCGACGCCCTAAAAAAAGCAGGTGAAGTCTTATTTGAATTTACCAATTCTATTAAGGTAGATAAAGTGGTGGGAATGGAAAGTAGGGGGTTTTTCTTTGCTCCTATCCTTGCAACCCGATTAAATGCCGGATTTGTACCCGTAAGAAAACAAGGTAAACTACCCTATAGGAAAATTAGTGAGTCCTATGAATTGGAATACGGTACGGATATTCTGGAAATACATGCAGATAGTATATTAAAAGGGGAAAAAGTCCTGATCCATGACGATGTGTTGGCAACAGGTGGTACAGCTCAAGCGGTTTGTAAGCTCATAGAGAAACTTGGGGGTGAGGTAGTACAGTGTAATTTTTTAATGGAGTTGGAATTTTTGAAGGGTAGGGAGAAACTATTGGACTACCAAGTAGTATCACTCTTGCAATACTAATCCAAAGCATTGGTTGTAATATAATAGCGCCATCCTATAACAGCCATCTGTAGCTTGCTGGCTTTGGATAGGTCCAGTTGCTTTTTGGAATAAGATGGTAATAGCCACCTGTTTATTTTTGCTAAAAGTTTAAAAATAGATTTTTTCATAATTCGGTTTTAGCGTTGGTCCACCCAAGCATTGTGTGAGATATACAAAGATAATGACTATTAGAGTATTAATTGGGGAATTGGGAATTGGTCAATTTTGCTTTACAGTCTTTGAAATGCAGCTAAATAGGGTTTAATTGTTTCCTAACCTATAAAGCTTGTGAGTTGTGGAATAAAGCGTATTTTTGCCCAAAATTTAATAGAAATGAGTACAAACAGAACATTTACCATGATTAAGCCCGATGCTGTTGAAAACGGACACATCGGAGGTATTTTGGATAAAATAACCTCAGCCGGCTTTAAGATCGTGGCCATGAAGTATACCCAGCTTAGTAAAAGGGATGCCCAAGAGTTTTATGCCATTCATAAGGAACGTCCTTTTTTTGGGGAGTTAGTGGAGTTTATGACCAGGGGCCCCATTGTTGCTGCTATTTTGGAGAAAGACAATGCTGTTGAGGATTTTCGTGCCTTGATCGGGGCTACAAATCCTGCGGATGCTGCGGAAGGTACTATTCGTAAAATGTATGCCACTTCGATAGGTGAAAATGCAGTACACGGTTCGGATAGTGATGAAAACGCTGCTATTGAAGGTGCTTTTCACTTTTCAGGAAGGGAGATTTTCTAAAGTTTCTTTCCAAATAGAGAACAAAAAAGCCCCGCATGACCGGGGCTTTTTTTATTCTATCCAATGGCCTAATCTTATCGCAACACTATTTTGGTGATGATGTCCTTGCCTAATTCTTCGTTCAATAATCTGATGATCTTGGATTTGCCATGACTTAGTTCCTCCCTTAAAACGGATGAGGAAAGGGAAACAAAAAGGGTGGTGTTGCGCAATTCTATGGCTGTTGTGTAGTTGTTGACCCCATTGCCCATTAATTTGGTCCATGCATCCCGCGCATTAACACGGTCCATGCCTTTTTGTAATTTGTTTTCGGTGATAAATTCTTGCAGGGCCTCGCCCAGACGAAGGTTGTCATGTTTTCTTTTTGCCATGGTTAATTTATGTTAATGGGTTCAAATCTTTTGTAATGGTATGTTATATTATCTTCACTCTTGAGGCTTAGGTTATTTTTGGATAGGCTTACAATTTTTTCCTGCCATTCGCTCAGCTCTGTTTTGTAATTCATAAAAAAGACACCATCCCTTTCGTAAATAGTAAACAATTCCGCGTCATTAGAGGTGTCGTAAGTGCCATTAAATTTAGGCTGTACCTTCTTTCGAAATCCCATAAGGTTGTTCACTTCCATATAATCTATACTTGTATTTACGGGATATTCCTTTTTTGAGCCGTCGGGCAAGGTAACTTTTTCAATCTCCCAATAGCCTGTGATGAAATTTAAATCGGATTTAACTATTTTATCCTTGCAGCCAAAAAGGGCCAGACAGAGGATCAGGGTATATAATGGTCGCATACTAAAGTTTGAAAATTTTATAAGATTGATGAATATTTTTCACAATGTTCTCTGTCCTATCGGCATGGGTGTCACTAAGAAATATCTGTCCAAAATTCTCTTCGTCTACCAAATGGATAATCTGTGCCACCCTGTTTTCGTCCAACTTGTCAAAAATATCATCCAATAGTAATAAAGGTGTTGTTTTTGCCTGTTTTTTTATAAAATAAAACTGCGCTAATTTTAGGGCTATCAAGAAGGATTTCTGTTGTCCTTGGCTACCAAATTTTTTAATGGGATGTTCGTTGATGCTAAAACTTAGATCGTCTTTGTGCGTGCCCACACTCGTATATTGTACGGCTCTGTCCTTTTCCAAGTTTTGTTCCAATAAAGTTAATAGATCGTTGTGTATTAACTTACTGTCATATGTTAAATCTACCGGTTCTTTTCCTCCGGAAATGGCCTGGTATTGTTCTTTGAATATTGGAATAAAAGATTCCAGGAATTGAGCCCGTTTTCTGTATATTTTACTTCCGTACTCCTGTAATTGTTCATTGTAAACACTTAAAGTGGTCTTGTCAAACGTATGATTTACGGCGAAGTATTTTAATAGCGAATTTCTTTGGGCAAGTGTTTTGTTATACTTGATTAGATTTTGGAGGTATTCCTTGTCCGATTGGGAAATGACCCCATCCATGAATTTTCTACGGGTTTCACTGCCTTCAATAATAAGGTCTCGATCTGCTGGAGATATAATGACCAAAGGAAGGAAGCCTATATGGTCCGAAAATTTATCATAGGCCTTGCCATTGCGTTTGATTATTTTTTTCATGCCTTTTTTAAGGCTACAAAGAATTTTTTCTTCCCGGTCATTCTTTAGGAACTCTCCGTCAATTACAAAGAAATCTTCCCCATGTCTAATATTTTGTGTGGCAACTGGGTTAAAATAGCTTTTGCCAAAGGCCAAATGGTAAATAGCGTCCAGAACATTGGTTTTGCCAACCCCATTATCCCCTACAAAACAGTTGATTTTGGAATCGAATTCGAAATTTTTCGAAGTAAAATTTTTGTAATTAATCAGGGATAATTTCTTTAGAAACATTTGGGCTCGTAAAATATTTAATTTCTATTTGGTCCAGTAAACTATAAAATATCCAAAAATAACGAATAAATACACGTTTGGTTTTGGATAAAAACTTTATTTTTGCGCGATTAATAAAATTCAAAAATGGCAACTTACAAGAAAAGAGGTTTTAAACCAAAAAATAAAGAGGAGGAGATTTTATTGGATGAGCAGGAAAGTACAACTGCAGAAGTCTTTAGTTCATTGGATGAAGGAGCGTCCAGGTCTGAAGAGTGGGTATCCAAAAATCAGAATTACATTCTTGGAGTAATTGGGGTAATTGCCGTTGCCGTTTTAGGGTATATGGCATATTATCAATTTGTAGAAAAGCCTAAAGAGGCAAGTGCTGCCAATGAGATGTTATATCCACAACAGTATTTTGATGAGGCATTGGCTGCTACGGCCCAAAAGGATTCTTTGTTTACGCTGGCCTTGAACGGAGCAGAGGGTAAATATGGTTTTCTGGATATTATTGAGGAATATAGTGGCACTTCGGCTGCAAATTTAGCCAAGTATTCGGCAGGAATGGCTTATTTGAATATGCAACAGTATGATGAGGCTATTAAGCATTTGGAAGGATTTTCCTCTGATGATCTTATATTAGGGGCCATTGCAAAAGGCGGACTTGGTGATGCCTTTCTACAACTAAACCAGCCTGAGGATGCCTTGGGATATTATGAGCAGGCCATAGCCCATAGTTCCAACGACTTTACGACCCCTAAATTTTTATACAAGGCCGGTGTAACTGCCTTGGAGTTGGATAAGAAAGATAAGGCCTTGGGCTACTTTGAAAGAATTAAGGAAGAATTTCCTACAGCTGATGAGGCAAGGACTATAGATGCTTTTATAGGTAAGGCAAAAAAAGACTAACATATGGCTACGGCTAACAAGAATTTATCGGCTTACGATAAGACGACAATCCCAAATGCGAAAGACCTTCGGTTTGGGATTGTTGTTTCTGAATGGAACGAAAGTATTACGGAAGGACTGTACCAAGGGGCTATAGAGGCTCTTTTGGATTGCGGTGCCCAAGAAGGGAATGTGCATCGATGGAATGTCCCTGGAAGTTTTGAGCTTACCTTTGGGGCAAAAAAAATGATTGAAACCATGGAATTGGACGCCGTTATAGCCATTGGTAGTGTAATTCAGGGTGAAACCAAACATTTTGATTTCGTTTGCGGCGCAACTGCCCAAGGTATAATGGACCTGAACGTACATACCAAAGTGCCTGTTATTTTCTGTGTGCTTACGGACAATACGATGCAACAAGCCATTGATCGCAGTGGTGGTAAGCATGGTAACAAAGGTGCTGAAGCCGCTATTGCAGCCATAAAAATGGCCAGTCTGGGTAAGTAGCTCCATCTTTTTCCTAAAATATTCTATTTTGAACTCCCCATTGATGTGTGCAAGTTGATTGTTAACATTTTTTGGCAGGGGATTTAGCGCATTTTTTTTGAATTTAAGTAACTTTGAAACAATAAGGATTATGGGAAAGTTTTCAAAATTACGTAAAAACAAAAAGTTTAATTACAAGCCTCGTTACTTTGATGATAAAGGTGAGGGGAGTCCTTTTAAAATAGAGCACAAACTGGATAAGTATAGGCCCACTATGGATGGGCGTAGAGGTATTAAGGGTAAGTTTGGCAGGGCTATGGACGACCTAAAACGAGGTGGCACCCAAAATCAAAATATAAGGACCATTATTATAGTGGCGATTTTAATTCTTATTTTTCTATATATCATAGATTTCGATCTATCTATTTTCATACCTAAATAATGGCGGATATTATAAAACTTTTGCCAGACCATGTAGCAAATCAGATTGCTGCAGGGGAAGTGGTACAACGTCCAGCATCGGTTGTAAAGGAACTTATGGAGAATGCCATAGACGCAGGAGCATCCACCATTAAATTGATTATTAAGGACGGTGGTAAAACACTAATCCAGGTTATTGATGATGGGGTGGGCATGAGCGCTACCGATGCCCGATTGAGTTTTGAACGGCATGCTACCTCCAAAATTCAAAAAGCCGAAGACCTATTTAATCTGCACACAAAAGGGTTTAGGGGAGAGGCATTGGCCTCCATTGCGGCTATAGCCCATGTGGAAATGCAGACAAGGACAGAAGCGGATGAAGTGGCCACTCATATTAAAATAGAAGGTGGCAAGGTGGTTTCCCAAGAAGTTACCGTTGCCCCAAAAGGGACTTCCATGATGGTGAAGAACCTGTTCTTTAATATTCCGGCCAGGCGTAACTTTTTAAAGTCCAATCACGTAGAACTCCGGCATATAATAGATGAATTTCAGCGGGTGGCCTTATCACATGCCACTATTGGCTTTCATTTGTACAATAATGGCAGCGAACTTTTTAACTTGCCAGTAAGTAACATTAGACAGCGAATTGTTAATGTTTTTGGGGGGAAGACCAATGAAAAACTGGTTCCTGTTACGGAGGAGACACAAGTGGTGCAAATTAATGGTTTTATCAGCAAACCACAATTTGCCAAAAAGAGTAGAGGAGAACAATTCTTTTTTGTAAACAATAGATTTATAAAAAGCCCCTATCTACACCATGCCATTTTAGGTGCTTTTGAGGGGCTAATAAAAAAGGAAAATCACCCTGGATACTTTTTGTATTTAAACGTGGATCCAGGCTCTATAGATATTAATATACACCCTACCAAAACAGAGATAAAATTTGATGACGAGCATACGGTTTACGCTATTTTGCGGTCTACCGTTAAACATAGCTTGGGACAGTTTAATGTAATGCCTTCCTTGGACTTTGAGCAGGATCAAAATCTGGAAACGCCCTATGGTTATAAGGATAAATCCGTTGAGCCGCCCAAAGTAATCGTAGATGCGGGTTTTAATCCGTTTAAGGAAGATGTAGGTGCTGTCAAGAAATCAAGCTTCCAAAAACAAAATAATAAGGATTGGGAAAGCCTATATGTAGGTATGGAATCCAATATTGGCAAGAATTCTGATTTTAGTAGTGTTAGTTTTGAATCGGACACCATTACAGGTTCTATATTTGAAAATAAAAAAGAGTCCGTTGATACAGGGTCCACCACTTTTCAATTAAGGCGAAAGTATATTGTGACCACCATTAAATCTGGGATGGTTGTCATAGACCAAAGTAGGGCACATCAACGTGTGCTTTATGAAAAGTTTTTAAGAAATATAACGGTTAAGGAGGCTGTGAGCCAACAATTGTTATTTCCGTTATCTTTAACCTTTTCAAAAACTGATTGTGCTATTATTGAAGAAATTCAAGATAGCTTAACCACAGTTGGTTTTGTTTTTGGAGGTATTGGGGATGAAGAGGTTACAGTTACCGGACTGCCCCTGTCTGTGCCCGAAAGTGAGGTGGGGATTATTTTAGATCAACTTATATCGGACTACCAACAAGATTACGTGGTAGAAGGTTTTTCCCAGACCGATATACTTTCCAAGACCTTGGCCAAATCCCTGGCCGTAAAAACAGGGGAGCTATTGGACAGTGATTCCCAATTGGCGTTGGTGAACGATTTGTTTGCCTGTAAGGAATCAGAAGTTAGTCCGTTTAATAAACCAATATACGTCACCATTACGGAAGACGACATAGATAAAAAATTTATATAAATGGGTAGAATTACCGACGCAGTAAAGCATTTGATAATTATTAACGTTCTGTTTTTTGTGGCAACACAACTATACGGGGATCAAATGTACCAATGGTTCTCGCTGTGGTTTCCCAAGAACCAAAATTTTGGTTTTTGGCAAGTGGTATCCCATATGTTTATGCACGGCGGATTTATGCATATTCTATTTAATATGTATGCGCTTTGGGCATTTGGCTCGCCATTGGAGCGGATGTGGGGCAGGAATAAATTCTTCTTTTTCTATTTTTCCGCAGGAATAGGGGCTGCATTGATCCATAGTGGGGTCAATTATTATTATGTGAACCAGGGAGTAGAGGCTTTGGTAAGTTCTGGTGTTCCCAAGGATCAGATCATGGAAATTATTTCGGCTGGTAAGTACAGCCCTGATTGGTATAATTTGGCTCCAAAAGATATCATTGATAACTTTTTGTCGGCTTTTAACACCCCTGCAGTTGGGGCTTCAGGAGCTATATATGGGGTTTTGGTGGCATTTGGAATGTCTTACCCCAACAGTGAACTGTTTTTAATGTTCATTCCTGTGCCGGTAAAAGCTAAATATTTTATTCCGGTGCTAATTGGTCTGGATTTGTTCTCTGGGGTTACAGGTTATTCTATTTTTGGAAACGGCATAGCGCATTTTGCCCACGTAGGGGGAGCCTTATTTGGGTTCGTTATGATGTGGTATTGGAAAAAAAATCAATTTAACAACAATAGATGGGATAGGTAATGGGCAATCAAAGTATTAGATATTATTACAATAGGCTAAACATTGCAGAAAGGATCATAGCCCTTAACGTTGTGGTGTTTATTGCAAACGGCCTTCTTAAAATACTCTTTGGGTTTTCTGGTATTGCCCAATGGTTTGAACTGCCCAAAGACTTTTTCCACTATCTGGGACAGCCCTGGTCCTTGGTGACCTATTCTTTTTTTCATGCGGGCCTCGGTCACATTTTTTGGAATATGCTGATGCTTTATTTTGCAGGTAGAATATTTTTAAACCTCTTTGATAACAAGCGGTTTCTGAATGTATATTTCCTAGGAGTTATCCTAGGTGGACTCATCTTTTTATTGAGTTATAATATATTTCCTGCCCTATTGGGGATCAATACTTCTTTGATTGGGGCATCTGCCGGGGTAACGGCTGTACTTATATTTGTTTGTGCCTATTTGCCAAACCAAGAGGTGCGGATTGTTTTTTTTAACGTTAAATTGTGGCATATAGGGGTCTTTGTGGTGTTGTTGGATTTGATCCAAATCTCGCTGGGTGGAAATGTTGGCGGGCGATTGGCTCATCTGGGTGGAGCCGCTTTAGGTTATTTTTATGCAAAACAGCTTATGAAAGGAAACGATATTGGTAGCGGGTTTGCCAAAATGGTAGATGCTGTGGCCAATTTGTTTAAGCGAAGTGAGCGAAAAGCCCCTATGAAAACGGTATACCGCAAAGAAAAAAAAGGTGCTGGCAGGAGCGAAAATTATGATAAGGAAAGTCGGCAACGTAAGATAGACGCCATTTTGGATAAGATAAGCAAGTCTGGCTATGAAAGCCTTTCCAAGGCAGAAAAGGATTTTTTGTTCAAAGCCGGAAAAGAATAATTTGTGAAGGGTCTAAATATTCTAGATAGATTCCTATTTTTCCTTAATGCGGTTTTGGCCCTATTATTACTTATTTCCTGTGCGGTTCCCCAGATACCGGTAGCCCAATTTCCATACTTTTCCATACTTAGTTTAATGGTGCCTTTGCTGGTACTGTTCAATATTGCTTTCCTAATGTATTGGGTTTTAAAACGCAAGAAACAATTGTGGTTATCGGCTGTGATATTGTTTTTGGGGTATACCTTGCTGGGAACCTTTTTTAAGTTTAAGCTGTCCGAGGTCCCTATCCAAAATGGAGACCTTAGTATAATGACTTTTAATGTTAGAGGCTTTAATAAGTATGAATGGATAGAGGATTCATCCATAGGGGATCAGATATTGGACCTGATTGTTTCCGAAACCCCAGATATTTTATGCATACAGGAATTTAGTAGAATTCGGCATAGACAACTAAAGAAGACGTACGATTATATCTATACCACCGATTACAAATTGGCTAGAAAGAAGACAATCCAGGCCATTTACTCTAAATATCCCATTGTCCAAGGTGGATCATTGGATTTTCCGGATAGTTCCAACAATGCGCTGTTTGCAGATGTGGTGGTGGATAAGGATACACTAAGGGTGTATAACCTTCATTTAGAGTCACACAAAATAATACCCAGTGTAGAGCGAATATCGGGCGAGCCTAAAATGAGGTTGTTCAAAAGGCTTAGTAAATCCTTTGCCAAACAAGGGCAACAGGCAACCATAATTAACTCGCACAGAAAAGCATCTCCCTATAGGACCATTGTCTGCGGCGATTTTAATAATACGCAGTTTTCAAATGTGTATAAGGTGATTAAAGGAGATATGCTGGATTCCTTTATAGAAAAGGGTACGGGTTATGGAAGAACCTTTAACTTTAAATATTATCCGGTTCGTATCGATTTTATTATGACCGATAAAACGCTGGAAATAGTGGCGCACAAAAACTATGATGTAAAACTATCCGATCACTTTCCGGTAATGGCATCGGTGAAATTGGACTCTGTATTGCCCTAATCCAAATGTTTTACAGTCTGTGAGGTCGTAGTCACTCCGGGAGGCAGTTCTATAATTTTAAAATTACGAAATTGGATTTCGGCTCCTTCGGACTCAAGACAGAGATATCCTTTTTTTATGGAAGACCGACTAATGCCATTCACAAATTTCCCGTTAACGGATAATTTGATGGTCCCGTCTACACAGACCACTTTGTAGGAATTCCAAAGTCCTTTTCCCAGGGCCCGGTTTTCAACAGACTTGCTTCTACTCCCCCTAGGGTTGTCAGGGACGGTATTTACGCCTCCAACCCCAAAGAGTTCACCATGGACATAGGCTATAGGTGGTTTTTTGCCGTTTCTCGTATTCTGGTTTACCCAGTCCAGTTCCAGCATTTGTACTTCTACGCCTCCTGGTAGGCGGTTTTCCTTTCCGGGTATGGCATCACTCCAAACAAATACGCCCGAATTGCCTCCTGCCTCCATATGCCGCCATTCTACAAGTAGGATAAAGTTTTCATATTGTTTTTCAGAGCGCATAACCCCTATTGGTAAACCTTTGCAAATAAGGGTGTCTCCCTCTTTTTTCCAAGTGTCCTGGTACGTATTTACATTGATCCAATTTATAGGTTTTTCCGTCATGGATCCTTGTTTGGACAAGTCGTCCAAGTTTATTTCCGTACCAAAGGACAGTGTTGTATCCTGGGCATGGAGTTTGGGAATCATGCTAAAGAGCAGGGTGAGTACGGCGAAATATGTAATGGACTTCATGGTATGATGGTTATGTTTATTAGGTCGATTTTTCAGAGATTTGGGCCTTATTCATCATTAGGGTTCTAAGGCTTCGCTATGCCCGGCCATTACAATTAGATAAAAGTCGTCTGGCCCGGTATGGCTATTGGTGGTGTAGGCCAATTTAGGTCCCAATGATATTGGTCTACACTGGGGCCTAGGACTTCTTTGGAATTAAAGGCCTGGTCCCAGCTAATGGTTTGCCCTGTATACCCTACCATTCTCGCCCAAATGGCCAGCATGGTACTTGTGGCCATCCAATCACCATTGTTTATGGGCTCTCCTTTTCGGATGGAGGCAAAGAGCTCATCATGTTCTGTTTGAAACATATTGTTGCGTTCTCCTTCAAAGCTCCATTTGTTCTTGCCTGTAATATCATATCGGCGTCCTATATGGACAATGGCCGTACCTTCGCTTCCAAATACTTCCACACTATTTTTATGGGAGGTATGGCTTTGTTGTCTTGTAAAGTGATAACCCTTTGCTCCGTCTGCATATTCAAACTCTACGGCAAAGTGGTCAAATATATTGCCATATTTTTTATCGGTACGTACCTGTCTGCCACCTGTTCCCGTTGCACTTACAGGCATTTTGTCGCCCATTACCCAGGACATCATATCCAAACTATGGACTGCCTGTTCCACTATAAAATCGCCCGACAGCCAATTGTAGTAGTACCAATTTCTCATTTTGTAGGTCATATCGGTCCAATGCGGTTGTCGCTCCTTATACCAGGCTTCCCCTCCATGACGGAAAGTGGTAACTGTTCTAAGGTCTCCTATTGCACCGTCTAGTACACGACCAAATATGGCCCTATTGGCATAATCGTATCTAAAACAAAATCCGGATACCAGGGATAGCCCCTTTTCCTTGGCTTTTTTGGCCGCTGCCATTACCTTATGTATTCCCGGGGCGTCTACGGCAACCGGCTTTTCACAGAATACGTGTTTCCCAGCATCTACAGCGGCTTTTAAATGATCCGGTCTAAACGCAGGGGGCGTGGTTAGGAGTACTACGTCTACGTCTGTGGCCAATACCTTTTGGTAGGAGTCAAAACCAATAAACTTGTTTTTCTTTTCTACTTTAATTTTTTCTGGGGCCAATTTGGATAAGGCTGCGTGAGCCTGTTCCAAGCGGTCTTCAAAAACATCTCCCATGGCGTATAAAATTACATTGGGGTCGGCCTCCAAGGCCTGTGCCGCAGCTCCTGTACCGCGCCCTCCACAGCCTATTAGGCCAACCCTGAGGGTATTGTCTTTTTTAAGGCCTGTAGTGGCCATGGACACAGAAGGATAGGCCAATGTGCTGCCTAATAGTGCAATTCCCGATTTTTTTATGAATTCCCTACGTCCGCCTTGAAGCGATTCCTCTAATGTATTATCTGTCATGGGTATAGAATAAGATTAAAGCTTTAGTCTTTATATTTAGAATCACCTAAGCGGGATAAAGACCTTGGATCTATGTTTATTTTGTTTATTTAATATAATTGCTATACAAAATAGTGATAATATTTTAAATTTTCTAGGCTGATAAATGGCACTGATAAAAGATGTGCAGATAAGGTAGACAAGGGAGTTTTTGGTTGATTGCCATAGAAATTGGTTGCATGTATGGAGGGGGGATTACTTTGGCGAGTCCAGGTTTACATGAGGTAACAGTCTGCAGTATCTGCCAAGATATGGATCATTAGGGCTATACCAAATACCCTAGTTTTATTGGGTATAAGCATAATAAGATATAGAGCTATTGCCCAATAGGTGTGCAAGGGATGAAAATTGATGCTACAGCGGTCAGGGGAAAATATGGGATTGGCCAATAGGTGGTCCAGGTCTATTAAGATCCCGGCCAGAAGAATAATTGTAATTTTTAGGCGGTTTTTCTTATAAAAAGATAAACCAATTATAATAGGCACTATAAAATGAATTCCGTAATGCACAAAAAACCTAAGCATTTGGAAAGTCTATTTTTAGGTCTTTTAGGTAGCTAAGGGCATTGGTGCCCTCATTAAAAAGTAGGTCTAAGACACTTAGGTTGGGCACAAAGTTGTTCCTGTCATTAAATACTTGTACATAGGGAGGTTGGTCTATTGTAGATTTGGTTTTGGAATTTACCAAATGTCGACCATCAATCATGTCTACGGTATGCAGCTCGTAGGTTTCCGTCCTATCCATGGGCATACTTATCTGTAGGCACGCACAGATAATCTCGGTACTCCGTAGGTTAAAATCCATCAAGGACTCTACTTTTGTTTGGTAAAGCGGGGCAATGTCATCTTCATAGAACTCAAAAAAAGGGGAGGTCCGGTAAGCCGTTTCCAAGGTGCGCCAGTGTTGTCGTTGCCATGGGTAATCGTTGTCTACCTGTACTTCTGCATACTTCTGCTTGCCCTTTTTTTTGCCAATGTGCTTAATTGGAATATTAAGCATGTGTGCTCCCTGATCGGTACAAATATAACATCGGTTGCGATAGGTTTGTTTTTGGTAATTATCATGTACCTCCCAACAAATATCGTGCTGTACAATCGCGGCAAAATTGGCGATATTGAGAAAATAACCAGGGTGAAGAAGTAGTTTCATGGCGTAATTTGAAAATGTATCAATTTATAAATTGTTTACTATAACAATTGGATGTATAAAAACCAGAATCGTCTAATTGATGCACTCAATACTTGCTAGATTAGTTACTTTCCACCTTCTTCTTTTTTCTAAAGAAGTCATAAGCAAACCATGCGGCCAATACTATTAGGAAGTACTTAAAGTAGGAGGTAGGTTCCCCGTCGCCGCTGACAGTGGTAAAAACCCTGTCCCAGCGAACCTTCCAATTGGACATTCCATCGTTGATACCGTCAATACTCATCCATATAAATATGGGTGTGCCAACTATGTGGTCTTCGGGGACATAACCCCAAAATCGGCTATCTTCAGAACGGTGTCTGTTATCACCCATCATCCAATAATAGTTTTGTTTAAAGGTATAGGTATTGGCAACCTCCCCATCTATTAAAATTTGATTGCCGTTTACCTGAAGTGTGTGCCCTTCATATTCCTTTATGATTTTTTCATAAATAGGTAGTACCTCAATGTTTAAGGGTACTGTCTTTCCCTGCTCGGGAATATATAAGGTGTTCATGTTGTCTACAGTACCGGTATGGCTGGCATCTTGTGGGAAAACAGAAGTATCGGGATTTTTGTAGGCAAATTTATCAATAGCGCTAATGCCGGCCTGTCCGGTATAATTTTTAGCTTCCTCTTCGGTCAAGTTAAAGAGGGCCATATTTTTCATGTCCTCGCTCTTTAAATATTCTGCTACTTTTTGATTGCTTATATTTCCGGCATAATAGGTATAGGAAGAATCGGATTTAATTCTTTCCAAGCCCATGGCATGAATAACTTCGGTTGCTCTTTCTTGTTCCAAGGAGCTGTTGGGTAGCCTAACTACGTTTCCAGACAAATTTTTTCTTCCCAGCAGTTCTATGGCATCATTGGAAAACTGTCCCTCTACCGTAACCGTATGCAGAAATTGTGGTTTAGCCCTATAGGGTAAGACCGTTTTTTTGCCGTTGATATATACATATCCGTCTTTGATGGATAGGGAATCACCAGGAACCCCAACACATCGTTTTACATAGTTCGATTTTTTGTCTATGGGCTTTCGTACCCCTTTTTGTTTTTTAAAGAATTGATATACGGTATCTGCTGGCCAACTAAAAACAACAATGTCGTTCCTTTTAATTTCTTTAAAACCAGGCAGCCTCATATAGGGTAACTGTAGTTTGTTCCAGACAGAAGTCCTGTAGGTGGCAGGGTCTACGTCGGCAATATAGGATCTTGTTTTAAATATGGGCAGGGTGTCGTGTACCATGGGAGCTGCCACAGTGGTCATGGGTACTCTGGCGCCATAGTGGAATTTGCTCACAAATAAAAAATCGCCTACCAAAAGGGTTTTTTCCAAAGAACTGGTGGGAATCACAAAGGGTTGAATCAGGTAAGTATGCACCAAAGTGGCTGCAACGATGGCAAAAACTATGGAGCTCACCCATTCCCCCAAAGCAGTTTTGGGATGTATGTCCCTGTTTTCAATATAATTAACCTCCTCAAAGTAGTTTACATAGTATATGTACAATCCCAAGGTCAAAATGGCCAGCCAAGTGTCCATTAAACTGTTTTTGCCAAAACTTCTAAGGGTTTCTACCCAGACTACAGGGAACATCAATAGATTAATAATGGGGATAAACAGCAATATGACCCACCATTTGGGCCTATTTATTATCTGCATCAGTACAATGGCGTTATATACGGGAATTGCAGCTTCCCAAGCCTTTCTTCCTGCTTTTACATATAATTTCCAGGTGCCTAAAAAATGAATAAGTTGAATAATTAGTATAAAAATAATCCACTGTGTGCCGTTCATATTGGTATTTATTATTTAATAGTCGTTGGTAAGAGAATCTTCATCAAAGGTTAAGTCAACCTAAATGGCGTATTGTTACGGTCTTTAACTAAGGTTTAACACGTCTTTCATGGTGAAAACCCCTGATTTGCCAACAATCCATTCAGCGGCTATGACTGCTCCCAGTGCAAAGCCCTCCCTGTTATGGGCGGTATGCTTAATCTCTATGCCGTCCACTTCACTATCATAGGATACGGTGTGGGTTCCCGGAGTATCGGCAATACGTTTAGCTGTTATGGGTATTTCCTGTTCCCCGGCTTCATCCAACTTCCAATTGGTGTAATCAGTTTCATTTATTACGCCTTCAGCAAGGGTAATAGCCGTTCCGCTTGGGGCATCCAGTTTTTGGGTATGGTGAATTTCCTCCATGCTAACGTTGTATTGTTTTAATGGGGCCATCATTTTGGCCAAATAGGAATTGAGCTCAAAAAATAGGTTGACACCCAAACTAAAATTGGAAGCATAGATAAAAGCACCATTTTTTTCTTTACAGAGGTCCACGGCATTTTGGTAGTCCTGCAACCATCCTGTAGTACCCGATATTACAGGGATATTATGCTCCAAGCAGTTTTTTATATTACCATAGGCCGCATTGGGCATACTAAAATCAATGGCAACGTCAATTTCGGAATAATTTATTTCCGTAGTGTCTACATCTACTTTGGCAACAATGGTATGGTTTCTTTTTAGGGCGATCTGTTCAATCATTTTTCCCATTTTCCCATATCCGAACAAGGCAATATTCATAAATTAAAACTTAACGGTTAATGCCATTCCATAAATAGGCTTGGCGGTTATTGGATCCAAATCCAAAAAGGGCTTGAAATCCATACTTAGGTCGTCGTCAACGTTAAATTGCTTTAGATGGGCATCAACATTGGCATCAACAATATTTAGGGCATACATGCCTATAGTGATCAACAACCAAAGGTCGCGATCCTCTTGATATCTTTCTTGGGCATCTTCCAGGGCTTCGTCCGAAAAGTCGGGATCGGAGCCTGGTTCATTGGGAGCTCCCAGGTCGTAGAATTCATCATCGGTAAATCCGGCCTGTCTGCGTTTAAACGCCGTTCTAAACCTGTCGTAGAGGTCGTCGTTGTATATGTAGGCGTATACTCCGGTTCCCATTACGGCGTATACAATAGGTACTTTCCAATAGCGCTTATTATATATTTGTCCTAGACCAGGAAATACTGCCGAATAAAAAGCGGCTTTGCTGGGAGCCAATGGATTAATGGCCTTTTTCTTCACTTTAATCGTATCCACTACGGAAACGCCCTCTTTTTTCAGGGCGGTTTGCACGGAGTCTGAAGCCTGGGTATTATTTTCTTCTTCCTGGGCTAGTCCTACGGATATGACAAGAAAACATATGGCCAGTGATACAAAAGATTTATTCACCCGTAATCAATTTTTTTAATCGATCAAATTCTTCTTTGGAGTGGAAGGGGATGGTAATTTTTCCTTTACCTTTTTCAGAAGCCTTAATATCTACTTTGGCAGATAAATACTCGGTAAAGGTTCCTAGGTTCTTGATTACGAAATCTGGGTTTGAGGTAGATTTTTTTTGATTTTTTCCCGATACAGAATCGTTTTGGTTCGTATCGGTCTTTCCCTCTTGGTACTCTTTGACGGCTTTTTCCGTATCTCTCACCGAAAGGTTTTCCCCAACAATTTTCTCATATAGGGCAATCTGGTCTTGCTTTTCTTCAACATTTACCAAGGCCCTACCGTGGCCCATACTTACAAAGCCGTCCCTGATCCCTGTTTGTATGATGGGGTCTAAACGCAATAAGCGCAAGTAATTGGTAATGGTAGACCGTTTTTTGCCGACCCTTTCGCTCATCTTTTCCTGGGTCAGTTGAATTTCATCTATCAGTCGTTGATAGGATAATGCAATTTCTATAGGGTCTAAATCCTGTCTTTGAATATTTTCAACCAAGGCCATCTCAAGAGATTCTTGGTCATTGGCAATACGGATATAGGCCGGGATGGTTGCCAAACCCACCAATTTGGAGGCCCTGAACCTACGTTCCCCGGATACCAACTGATATTTGTTGAAATCTAATTTCCTTACTGTGATAGGCTGAATAACGCCCAATTCACGAATAGAGGAGGCAAGCTCCTGTAATGCATCATCATTAAAGTTTGAGCGGGGCTGAAAGGGGTTCACATCAATGGACTCCATTTCCAATTCCACAATATTGCCCACTACTTTATCGGCGTTCTTATCCGTAGCCGATTGTATATCGTTGTTAGGGTCTTTTAATAGGGCCGATAAGCCGCGGCCCAACGCTTGTTTTTTTACTGCTTTCGCCATTATACTGTCTCCTTGTTTTTCACAACTACTTCATTGGCCAAATTTAAATAATTGGCAGCTCCTTTACTACTGGCATCGTACTTAATAATGCTTTCTCCATAACTAGGCGCTTCACTAAGCCTAACATTTCTTTGGATAATGGTGTCGAATACCATTTCGGAGAAGTGCTTCTTTACCTCTTCCACTACTTGATTGGATAGCCTTAACCTGGAATCGTACATAGTAAGTACCATGCCTTCAATGTCAAGTGCTGGATTATGGATTTTTTGAACACTTTTAATGGTATTCAATAATTTGCCCAATCCTTCCAAGGCAAAGTATTCACATTGAATGGGAATCATTACAGAATCTGAGGCAGTAAGCGCATTCAATGTAAGCAGTCCAAGTGAAGGGGCACAATCTATTAAGATATAGTCGTATTTATCCTTCAACTCTTGCACCGCATTTTTCATCATATATTCCCTATCGTCCTTATCCACCAATTCAATCTCAATAGCTACAAGGTCTATATGCGCAGGGATTAGATCCACATTGGGAGAGGTGGTCTCAATAATTAGGTCTTCGGCAGGGGTGGTATGCTCCAGAAGTTGATAGGTTCCCAATTCAATACTTTCCACATCCAAACCTAATCCTGAAGTTGCATTAGCTTGGGGGTCGGCATCAATTAGCAACACTTTTTTTTCCAAAACACCTAAAGAGGCGGCCAAGTTTACCGAAGTAGTCGTTTTTCCAACGCCTCCTTTTTGATTAGCAATAGCAATTATTTTGCCCATTATCATAGTAAGTTAGGGGGTAAAAATACGATTATTTACGTTGTTATAAAATGTATTTTGTTAACACAGGGCAAATAACTCTTCTCTTTTCGTTAAACTGCGTTAAAGTTTAAGTGGTTTTACCACCAACCTATTAAAAATAAGTAGTTTTTTCAGGCCAATGAGATATGTATTTAGTAGCCTGTGTAAAAGTTGGTGTTAAAGCTTTAAGATATCCAAAATTTGGATGGCCGTGTCACTTATTTTTGTACCTGGCCCAAAAACGGCCACAGCACCTGCTTGGTATAAATATTCATAATCCTGTTTCGGAATTACTCCACCCACAATAACAATGATATCTTCCCGTCCATAGGCTTTTATGGCTTCTACAACCTGTGGCACCAAGGTTTTATGTCCGCCTGCCAAGGATGAGATTCCCAAAATATGGACGTCGTTTTCAACGGCCTGCTTGGCAGCCTCTTCCGGGGTTTGGAAAAGTGGTCCTATATCCACATCAAAACCTAGGTCGGCATAGGCAGTAGCCACCACTTTAGAGCCTCTATCGTGTCCGTCCTGACCCATTTTAGCAATCAGGATGCGCGGTCTACGGCCTTCCTGCTCGGCAAAGGCATCTGCCATTTGCCTAGCCTTGCCAAAACTATCGTCTTCTTTTATTTCTTTTGAATACACTCCACTAATAGAATTTATGCTTGCCCGGTGTCGTCCAAAGGCATTTTCCAATGCGGTGCTTATTTCCCCTAGGGTAGCCCTTGCCTTAGCTGCTTTGATGGCTAAAGCTAATAAATTTTCTTCATCTGTTGTAGTGTGGGTATTGGAATCAATTCTGGACTTGGCTACTTCTGTAAGATTATTCAGTACCTCTTGGACTTCCTTGTCATTCCTGTCCTTTTTTAACTGTTGTAAACGTTCAAGCTGTTGATTCCTTACTCCGGCATTGTCAACTTCCAGTATTTCCAGATTGTCGTCTTCCTTTTTGGGCCTATATTTATTGACACCGATGACTGTTTCCCTGCAGCTGTCTATTCTTGCCTGTTTTTTTGCAGCAGACTCCTCAATTCTCATCTTTGGGATTCCGGCTTCAATTGCTTTGGTCATTCCCCCTAGGGATTCAATCTCATCTATAAGCGTCCACGCTTTTTCGGCCAAGTTGTTGGTTAATTTTTCCAGGTAATAACTGCCGCCCCATGGATCTACCGTTCTTGTTATTTCGGTCTCTTTTTGAAGGAACAATTGGGTGTTTCTGGCTATGCGGGCAGAAAAATCGGTTGGTAGGGCCATGGCTTCGTCCAAGGCATTGGTATGCAGGCTTTGAGTGCCGCCAAAAATAGCCGCAGCCGCCTCTATAGTGGTTCTGGTAATATTATTGAAAGGGTCCTGTGCTGTAAGGCTCCAGCCACTGGTTTGGCAATGTGTCCTTAGGGCAAGGGATTTTGTGTTCTTAGGGTTGAATTGCCTTACCAATTTGGCCCATAGCATTCGGCCGGCCCTCATTTTGGCAATTTCCATAAAATGATTCATTCCTATTCCCCAGAAAAAGGATAGTCTGGGGGCAAAGTCGTCAATATCCAATCCTGCTTTTAGTCCAGTTCGTATGTACTCCAGCCCATCGGCTAAGGTATAGGCCAATTCCAGATCTGCCGTGGCCCCTGCTTCGTGCATATGGTAGCCAGAGATGCTAATGCTGTTAAATTGGGGCATATACTTACTGCTGAAGGCAAAAATATCGGCAACGATCTGCATGGAAGGGGTAGGGGGATAGATATAGGTGTTCCGGACCATAAACTCCTTTAAGATGTCGTTCTGTATGGTTCCGGAAAGCTCTTTGGCCGGTACTCCCTGTTCCTCTGCCGCAACTATAAAAAACGCCATTATGGGGAGTACTGCACCGTTCATGGTCATGGAGACCGACATTTTATCCAAGGGAATGTCATTGAATAAAATTTTCATATCCTCCACACTGTCTATGGCTACACCGGCCTTGCCTACATCGCCCACCACTCGTGGATGATCACTGTCATAGCCCCTATGGGAAGGAAGGTCAAAGGCCACGGAAAGTCCCTTCTGGCCTGCCTTTAGATTTCTTTTGTAAAAAGCGTTGCTTTCTTGGGCTGTAGAAAATCCTGCATATTGCCTTATGGTCCAAGGCCTACCTACATACATGGTAGCATAGGGTCCCCTGAGATATGGGGGGGTACCGGCAGCAAAATTAAGATGATCCAAGTCTTTAATGTCCTCTTTGGTATATTCCTTTTTAAGATTGATGCCTTCGGCAGTCTCAAATGGCACATGGGAATTCTGGCCTGTAGGTTTTTGTCCCCGAACAGACTTCAGTACAATGTGTTGAAGATTTTTCCTTGCCATGCTGTCTTTTAGTTTAATGCCGGTCCTTGACCCTATCCTATTTAAATATGGGAATTGGTCTGTAGGCCCCATATGTAAGCAACTATTCTTGTTTTAAGCGTTCTTTTTCCCATTCCTCGGCCAACCTTCTTGCAATGATGGGCTCTATGAGGGTTTTACGGGTATTTGTTTTTACAAAGGGGTATCGCTCCAGCTTGTTTTTCATTTTGTCCTTTCTAGTGGCGTGTTTATTGGTCCCCACCAAAATTTTCCTCTGTTCTTTAAAAAGTTGCTGTTCTTTGGCTGCGGTTTCTTTTATTTTTTTCTGAATGATGTGTTCCTTTAATTGCACCAAAAACCCTCCGCCAGTTTCAATTTGCTTGAAAAGGTCCAAGGCCTTGGACGCCAGTTGCCGCGTGATGGATTCAATATAGTAGGCACCGTCTGCGGGATTGTTCACCTTGTTGAAAAAACTCTCTTCCTTTAATATCAGTAGTTGATTCCTTGCCAACCTCTTGCTAAATTCATTATCCTTATTGTAAATGTCGTCATAGGGCATATTGCATAGGTTATCGGCCCCACCTATAATGGCCGACATACATTCTGTTGTAGTGCGCAATAGGTTGTTGTTATGGTCGTAAAGCGTTTTGTTTCTTCTGTTTGGAAGGGCAATGACATGGCATTGGTCCAAAGCTCCGTACTCAGTGCTCAGGGTTTGGTACAATATCCTTAGGGCCCTTAGTTTGGCTATTTCAAAGAAATAATTGGAGCCAACCGCAACCTTGAATGTAATCACTGCCTTTTTTAGGTAATCTTTATGGGAGTTGTCCAAGAGGTTGAGGTATTCGTTGGCATGGGCCATGGCATAGGCCAATTGCTGAACCATATTGGCGCCGGCGTTTGCATAAAGGGATGCATCAACGCTTAAAGTATAAGGATGCCCCTCTTTAATGATCTCCGCCAAAAGGTTATGATCTTTATTTATGTTGTTGTACCAGTTGCCAACTTTGGCCAAGTGTCCAACAATATCAATATTTAAAAAAACTTGTCCCCCTTGTTCCTCTGTGGTATCCAAAATAGATTTTACATAGGTGGGGGATAGGAACTGGAGATCACAATAGAGCGCTGTTTTTTGTAGATCAATATCCTTTACCAGGGTGTGGAAGGCTATGTCTTGGGAGGGAATTGTAAAATGTAGGCTTTCTGCACCTTGTTCCAGGGCCTCATTAGCTTTGATGTTTGTTTGTTCCGCATCTCCAGCATATAGGAATTCTCCAATTTTCCAGTCGGTTTCCCTGCTTGGATTATATTGTTCATCCACAAGTTGTTCATCCCGATGGTAGAACGGCTTTACTTTAATCCCTTCCGGGGATTCCCATACCAGACTTTGGCTATAGTCCTTGCCTTGAAGATCGTATTGGATCTTTTGTTTCCAAGCCTTGGAAGATACCTCAGGGAAATCGCCAAATAGTCCGGAGCTACTCATCTTTACTGGTTTTTATGCTGTCCTCATATTCGATCAAATAAATTTCTTCGTTTTTCTTTTTTAAATAGTATTGTTCCCGGGCAAATTTCTCCAGTTCTTCCGGATGGGATAATTTTTCTATTATTTTTTTATCCTTTTCTATTTCTTCGTGTAGAAAATCCCGTTGTTTTTCAAGGTTGTCTATTTGCTTTTGAAGTTCCCAGTGGATCAAGAGCGAATTGGTGTCAAAGAAAAGCATCCATACCACAAATACCGTCAAAACCAAGACGTACATATTGGTGACGACCCCAAACCATTTTTTCTTTCTTATGCCTTTGATTCCCATTTTTGGTTATCCTAATTTCTCGTTGATAATAGTCCTTACAATATCTACGGCTACTGTGTTGTATTTATTATTAGGGATAATAATATCTGCATATTCTTTTGTAGGTTCAATAAACTGGTTGTGCATGGGTTTTAAGGTGTTTTGATAACGCGTCAAAACCTCGTTTAAGTCCCTGCCCCGTTCATTGATGTCCCGCTTTAACCTTCTGATGAGTCTCTCGTCCGAATCGGCATGTACAAATATTTTTATGTCGAACATTTCCCGTATTTTGGGGTTGGTCATGATAAGGATTCCTTCTACAATCATCACCTTCCTGGGGTGGGTAAGGATAGAATCCTTTGTACGGTTGTGTTTTACAAAAGAATACACGGGTTGATGTATGGGATTACCATTCTTTAATTCCTGCAAATGCCCGCACAGCAGTTCAAAATCTATGGCACGTGGATGGTCGAAATTAGTTTTGGTACGTTCGTCAAAAGCCAAATGCGACAGGTCATTGTAGTATGAATCCTGAGAAATTACCCCCACTTCCTCATCGGGCAACTCATTTATGATTTGGTTTACGACCGTGGTTTTGCCACAACCTGTACCACCTGCAATTCCTATAACCAGCATGTATCTTTAATTTGTTTCAAAAATAACAATTTGCTGTCAAACCAACGGGATTAATATGGAGGATGGTGGAATAAAGAGGTGAAGTTTTACGTAATAATGGGTGTGGCTGTAATGGGAAATTGTGACAGGGATGAGCTTTGGTGCGTTAGGAGTGTTCTTTAGAGTCTATAATATTGGGTATTGCCCCGATTCTTTATGATTATTTTTATTGAAACGTTTCATTTCTGGGTATTTAGCCTTGTTCTGCTACAATTGGCTTAATAGATGTTGGTATAATGTTAATTAATGTTGATAAAATGTTATTTAATACAGGAAAGTAGTTTCCCTTAGACCATATGGTTACTTTTGCACAATGCAAAAACCGCAACAAAGGCCTCAATTTGAATTTGTTGCCATAATGGCCTCTTTAATGTCCATTGTGGCCCTGACTATCGATGCCATTTTGCCGGCAATGGCCACTATTGGCGTGGCTATCAACAGTTTGGATCCTACTAGAAATCAGCTGTTGATAACGATGATTTTTTTGGGATTGGGAGTGGGACAATTGGTTTTTGGTCCATTGTCGGATAGTTTTGGTAGAAAGCCCATAGTTTATATTGGTTTTATTCTATTTAGTATTGCTAGTGTTATCTGTGTACTGTCACCCTCCCTTGAATGGATGATTTTTGGAAGGATACTGCAGGGAATAGGCCTATCTGCTCCAAGGACCATTAGCATTTCTATGATCCGGGATTCTTACAAAGGGGATTATATGGCCAAAATTATGTCTTTTGTAACGGCATTTTTTATTCTGGTTCCCATTGTGGCACCTGCCATGGGTAAATTTTTCTTGGATCATTTTGGGTGGGAGGCAATTTTTTACATGCAGTTGTTTTTTACCATGGTGGTAGGAGTATGGTTTTGGAAAAGACAGCCCGAGACACTGAAACCCGAATTTAAGGTTAAATTCTCCAGTCGTGTGTTTATAGATGGGTTTAAGGAGCTTATCGGATACCGTGAAACGGTGGCATTTACTATAGTGTCAGGTCTTATTACAGGGGCTTTTATGGTTTATTTGAGTGCCGCACAACAGATTTTTGAAACCCAATACGGTTTAGCTGATAGTTTTCCATTTATTTTTGCCGGATTAGCTATATCGGTGGGACTATCCACATTGATGAACGGTACTTTGGTTGTTAAATTTGGAATGCGGAGATTGGCATTGGTATCCTTGATTTTATTCTGTGGCATTTCCATTATTTATGTTGTCTTGTTCCATAATACCCAAAACCCTAGTTTACCTATACTGATTAGTTTTTTGTCATTGCAGTTCTTTACTTTGGGGTTCCTGTTTGGAAATCTAAGGGCCATTGCAATGGAGCCAATAGGGCATATAGCTGGGATTGGGGCTGCCATTACTGGTTTTGTATCTACCTTGATCGCTATACCTATTGCCACCTATATAGGTAGTTTTATATTGGGGACAACACTTCCGCTTTTTGTTGGGTTTGCTATTTGCGGACTTGCTTCCCTAGGTATTTTTATGCTGATGAGAAAACGTTCGGTCGTGGTAAGGGTATGGCAAAGGGCAAGAAGTTTCAGGTAAATCAAAACACTGTTTTCGGTAATCTAAAATTTCCTCTTCGCGATTCATCTGCTTTTATGTTCCAGGAGCCTTTGCTTTGATGAATCACCTGCTAGTAGCGGTTGGGTATTTTGGAACCAAGAACGATTAAGTTATTGTTTTTTGGAGCAGATAGACAAGTAGTAACCATCAATATCTCTTACGGAAAATTCCCTACGTCCCGAATTGGGGTTTATTTGTGGTGTGTTTTCTATTGTAGCATTTAGGGATTCAGCATTTTTCCATATTAGATCCAGGTCGTCTACCACAAAATATAGGATCAATCCATTTCCTACTGTTATATCTGGATTGGAAAGGGTAGGGTGATCGTGGTCCCCCCATTTGTGAAGGGACAGGATCTGTTCCTCCTGCTCATTTAATAGAATTTCAAATGTTGGCCCACCGTGACCGCTTTTACATTGTAGAAGCCTTTGGTACCAATTGGAACTTTTTTTCACGTCTTCCACGGCAATAATGGGTTGGGTTCTTATCATGTTTATGAGGTTGAAATAGGGTTGTGTCTTGCGCTAATCAAAATCCAATTTTAGTCCGCCGAACCATTTGGCATATAGGTTGTATAATACTGCCTCAACAATTCCCAGTACAAATCCTAGCCCGGCGAAAATAAGGGGCATCCCCAAGAGTGCTCCAAAAGCCAGCAGGGTTCCCACACTCAATCCTGGTGTAGACATGGATTCAGGGTTAAGTAGGCCTAAACTTACCCCAATATCAATGAGGAGTCCGCCGAAGGCGTACAGTATTCCGCAGAGCAGGCCAATTAACAGTCCCAGAAAGGCTTGGAAACAGGCAAAGGGGATTAGCTTTAGTCTTTTTATTGGTTTCATAACAGTTATTGCTACTACCTACCAAGTTAAGCATTTTCCACCAAGGTATTGCAATTGACAATTGATGTACTATTACCCAGGAATCAGGTACGGGTCATGAAAGGATTAAACTCCTAGGTCAACAATAGAATTCTTTTGGTGTGTTAAATCTGAGAGCTGTAATCAGCTATGGCGTTATACGTTAGATATAGAGGTTATTTTATCAATTGGAAGGGTGAGGACCTATTTGGGAGTTTTGCTAGATTCATAAAAGTATTCAATAAATTAAAATAGGACCTTTTGTATGGACATTGATGGCTCCAATAGCCCAAAAGCCAATCCTGATTTAGGCATTGGCTTTTAGGAAATATTTCTTGCGCAAGCCAAAGGCTACCCGGACCAATAAAATTAGGGCCGGCACTTCAACCAACGGACCAATGACCCCTGCGAAAGCCTGTCCGGAATTTAATCCAAAGACCGCTATGGCAACGGCGATGGCCAGTTCAAAATTGTTTCCCGCCGCAGTAAAGGCCACCGAGGCTGTCTTGTCATATTCTGCTCCCATAGCTTTAGTGAAGAAAAACCCTATGATAAACATTAGGCTGAAATATAGTAGTAAGGGTACGGCTATGATCAGAACATCCAAGGGAATCCCAACAATCATTTCGCCCTTTAAAGAAAACATGACTACTATGGTAAACAATAAAGCAATCAATGTCATAGGGGATATGGTAGGAATAAAGGTGTTGGAATACCATTCCTCACCCTTCATTTTAACCAGTATTAATCTGCTTAAAAAACCCAAGGCAAACGGAATGCCTAAATAAATGGCTACACTTTCTGCTATGGTGGCTATGGAAATATCTACTATTGCCCCTTCAAACCCAAAGTAGGGAGGGAGTACGGTTATAAAGATCCAGGCATAAAAACTATAGGCAAATACTTGAAATATACTATTAAGGGCTACCAAACCGGCACCATATTCACTGCTCCCTTCCGCAAGGTCGTTCCAAACAAGTACCATGGCAATGCAACGTGCCAAACCTATAAGGATGAGGCCCACCATATATTCTGGGTAGTCCCTTAAAAAAGTAATGGCTAGGGCGAACATCAAAATAGGGCCAACAATCCAGTTGAGAATCAATGAAATGGATAAAATCTTGGTGTTTTTAAAAACCTTGGGCAAAAGAGAGTAGTCTACCTTGGCCAAAGGAGGGTACATCATTAAGATGAGTCCAATGGCAATTGGTATATTGGTGGCCCCACTACTAAAACTGTTGATCCACTCTGGGAAAGTAGGTGTAAAATAGCCTATACTTACCCCTAAAGTCATGGCTGTAAAAATCCATAAGGTAAGGTAGCTGTCCAGAAAGCTTAATTTTTTGTTCGAAGCCATTTATAGAGGTTTTATTTGGGCAAATACGTATAACAATTCCGTTGCAATTTGAAGGCTTCTTTCCTGATATTTTTCAGCCTGCTGTGGCGTATTGTCAAATGCCTTAGGGTCATCAAAAGTAATAGGGAAACGTTTTTCAGCTCCTGAGATAAATGGGCATCCCCCGTCTGCCTGTGAACAGGTCATAACTGCTGCAAATTCAGATTTGGGATTAAATTCATCATCCAATTTCTTTGAAAACCCTATGACGGGAGGCTCGTTCTCGGCATATTTTATACTGTAAATGGGGTTTTTGCCTTCAGAAATGGTTTTTATTTGGAATCCAGTATTTTTAAGGGTTTGTGCCACCACAGGGAATAAGGCAGTGGATTCTGTTCCGCCGGAATAACACTGTACATTCTTAACCTTAAAATAGAAGGCCATAGTTTGTGCCCAGACTTGGGATAAGTGGCTCCTTCTGGAGTTATGGGTACATATGAAATTAATTCTAACTGCTTGTTGAGTATTTGCCTTATGCTGAATATAATCCGCTAAAGGCTGTAGAATTTCTTTTCGCTCCTCACTAATATTAGCAGTACTAAGTTGAGAGATAGCCAGATCTATTTGGTCAAAGATCTTCGTTTTTGCGTCTGTCATAAAAAAAGGTATGTGAAGATATTATTCAGTTAGCAGCATCCAGAGTTAGGCGCACAACAATTGGCCGATGCCTCTTGTAGTTGGGATAATTTTATTTTTGGTTTTTCAGTCGGGATCCCACAGTTATCCTTTGCCAAACAATCTGTATGCTTGGTGGCCAAAAGAAAGTTGGTGCCATCAAAGTCCAATCCAAATTTTTGAATCGTTTCCCCTTGATATTCCACCTCAATTTCCAAATCCCCAATTTCCAAAGTCCTTTCCGATAGTTCTATAATGTGTACCAACTTCTCAGGATGTAATCGGTGGTCATAATCGTTTGAATCCCATAGTTGAAAATTTACAACCTCTTCTTTGCGTACGGTACCACCGCAGTCAATAAAGTTTTTGGTAACTTTTCCAACCTCAGTAACATGAAAATGATTGGGTACTAAATTGCCGTTTGGCAATTGGAATGCAATAGTTTCCAATTTTCCTAAAATTGTCTTTATTTCTGATAGTTTCATGATAAAATAAATTTATTGTAATAATGCGATTAATGTATTCAAATTTTTTTAGCAGCAATCTCCTTGTGAAGTTAGATCTTGATTAAGAAAACTATTTAAGATTTCCTTCATTTCCTGCCATTTCTCTATGTTGATGCAATAGCATACGCTGGTACCCTCTACATTTCCTTTTATAAGTCCCAGTAGTTTCAACTCCTTCAAGTGCTGGGAAATGGTGGGTTGTGCCAGGCCTATTTCGCTTACCAGATCACCACAAACACAGGTGTCCAGTTTAAATAAATGTTGTAATATGGCTACTCTGGCCGGATGACCAAAGGCTTTGGAAAAACTGGCAATTGCATTCTGTTGATCAGAGAATATTTCTGTTTTAGCTAATCCCATGATTTATTGAATTTGTATATTGCAATATTACGATTAATAGTTTTTTTATCCTATGCTTTTGTTTCTTTTTTTAAAGTTGTCCCTTTAGTCTTGTTTTTTCCGAGTTAATAGAACTGTATGTTGTTCCAGATGGCTGTGGGTTCTTTTAAAATCTATGTGATAAACCTCAGGTTCCATGAATGAATTAAGGTGTAATAGTGCTCTTAGCGTATCCAATTTATGATAATTGAAATACACTCTGTTGCCATTACTACCTGTTATAAAACCCGATTTATTTGGTTCGCCCTCTACAAAACTTATATAGAGCAAGCCGTTGTTGGAAAGTAATTGGTGGCTGTCTTTAATAAATTGAACACAATTTGCAGCAGAAAGGAAGGGTAGGCAAAACCCTGATACTATGCCGTCATACTGGGAGGTTAGTAGGTTAATGTCCCTACAGTCCATAACCTTGAAGGTGGCGGTTGGATTGTTCTTTTTGGCCAAGGTTATCATATTTGGTGCAATATCTAGCCCCAGAATATTAAAGTCGGGCCTTTTGGATAAAAGATATCTAGTAATGTTTCCGGGGCCACAGCCTATCTCCAAAATTCTTGCATTTTTTAATGATATGGATTCACAAATAAGATCATAGCTAGTGTTGTACAAGTCCAGATCCATAAACTTGTCTTGATATAGGGAAGCTATTTTGTTCCAGGTTTCAAATGTTTCCTTGTTGTGGTCCATTGGTACATTTCATTTCAGAAATAGGGGGTATGAATTATAAATATCGATAATAATCTTCAACTTCTTGGCTGTTTATCAAATCAATTTTTTGAATAATTGGGATATAGTGTTGGAATAGGAAGGTTATAGAGTGTAAGTAAAAACCTACTGCCATCGATAAAATACAACTTTTAATCGCTGAAGTGTTTTGGCGGCCTGATACGTTTGTCGGGATTTTTCTGCACTTAATCCAAATTCTATCAACTTAACGAGAAACAGTGTTATTCATCGAATCAGAACCTAGTGAAATACACTTGCTGGAGTTATATATATAGTAAAACGCAAGTCATGAAAACTATTTTAACTTTAATTTTTGTCCTTTTTATCGGAGTAGTTGCACAAGCTCAAAACGATGCTGTTGAAGTTAAGGTTGAAACTGTAACCATGGGTATTGCAACTGCTACTTCTAAACAAGAAGTGGCTGCTGAAACAAACAATACAGTTGCCCGTTTATATATGTTCAAAAATTCTAAAGTAACCAAAGAATTGTCTTTCTCTACCAAATTGAACAGGGCTAAATTGGCTTAATAAGTGTATTAAATAATCACATTAGGGCAATTGGGCCCTATTTCATAAGAGAATACTATGATATTGATCGCTATTTTATTTCCATTGTACATACTACTTTATTTCAGGGTGGTTTATCTTAAATTAGTGAAGAACATGAAAATATTAAAAGTAGTGACAAAACATGGGAATTGATGCAGCATTCCCTTTAAGTGCTACAATTTGCTTTGCTAATTGTATTTAGTTCCGTATTAGGAAGTGAATTGGGCTTCCGATTACCAATTTAGGTTTTAAATGGATGTTGGATATCTGAAAACTCAACAATATAGTTGGTGCCTTTCTTGGAAAAATCCCTTTTTATAGATCCTTTTAATTGTCGGGACAAATTGTAGATAAGTTTTAGGCCAAGAGACTTGGTGTTCTTATGGCTAATAGTTTCTGGATAGCCTTCCCCATTATCGCCTATATATAAAATATAATCTTTGTCGTTGGACTTTTGCAGGTTGATATATATTTCACCTGGTTCATTGTCTTTTATTCCATATTTGAGTGCATTGGTGACTACTTCATTGATCAATAGTCCCAAAGGAATGGCGGTATCTATACCAAGTTTAACATCTGGAATATTTATTTTTAGGGAAATATTGTTTTCCGAGCCTTTAAAGGATCTCACCAGATAATCGGTTAATTCCTCCACATATGACTTATATTCTATCTTAGATAGGTCGTGGCGCATATACAGCATCTCATGGACCATGGCCATGGAAATAACCCTGTTTTGGCTACTTTTGATCATGTTTTTCATTCTGGGCTCCTCAATTACCCTGGATTGTAGGCTTAGTAGGCTCGATACGGTTTGGAGGTTGTTCTTTACCCTATGGTGGATTTCTTTCAATAGGGTATCTTTTTCTTTTATTCGGGCCTCATTTTCATTTCTGATCTTATGTAGTTCATGGTGGGCTTTTAGAAGGTTCTTGCCAATCACCCCGCCCAAGAGATAGACAGAGAAGAGTATACTAAAAAGGCCAAAAATATTTCTACTTTCTACAGGGACAACATTATGGGTGAAACTAAAATCGGGTAGGCTTTGCGAATATATTAGAATAATTACAACCAAGTTTAGGTTTAAATAAATACGTCCGTACCCTCTAGTGCTAATATATCCGGCAAATACAATTAGGGCCAGGACAAAGATAAAGGGGCTGTTGATGCCTCCGCTGTACAGGGTAATGATGATAGAAGCCAAAAGGCCCGAAATAGAGGTAATGTTATAGGTTAAGGTAAGTTTTCTGTGTTTGTGGAACAATAGGGTGTTTACCAAGTTCAATAGCCCGAAAGTGATAAACGAAACCGGAATTATTTGAGTGATTTTTAGATAATAAATACAGAGAATACCAAAAATAATGGACAGGGCAGAGGAAATATAGTTCACCCTCAGCATTAAATGCACTTTGTCCTTTAGTTGGTACTGATCCTGATTGGGTATTCGCATTAAAAAAAATGGTTAATGGTTATATTCTAACCGTAAATATAATCGTTTGAATGTAAGCACGATATATTTTAAGGTTTAAAACAATTTATACGTGGAATTAAATTTTAAGTAAATCGTTAACATTGCTTAATAGGTTTTATGGTGTTAATTAAGTAGGAAAAAACCCCAGTGTAATTATAAATATATTAATTTTTGGGCAATAAAAAAGCGGCGTTCTTTGGGGGACGCCGCTTTTCGGTACTAAAAATCCTGTTATTTTTGGAATGGAATGTGTTTTATTCTTCTATTAATACCCATTCTCCCTTATCCAAAAGAGGTTCTGCTTGCTTGTATTTTACAGTCTTGCTTTCGCCAGACATTACATGCTTAATGGTCACCCTTTCGTTTCTTCCAATTTTGGCTTTTTCCCTGACAATAGTTTCCGTGACCTGTGGTCTACCTCCTTGGTTTTGGCCAGCGGCCCTATTCTGGGCAGACAACTCATCGCTATTGGGAATTTCTTCTTTGGTAGTCTTTAGGTTTTCCTTAGGTCTGCGAACATTGCGTGCCTCCTGAATTTCAGAACTTTGGTTGGGCAGTTCCCCTTTGAATAAAAAGGATACGATCTCTTTGTTTACTTTATCTATCATGCCTTTGAAGAGTTCAAAAGCTTCAAATTTGTAAATTAGGAGTGGATCTTTTTGTTCGTGTACGGCCAATTGAACAGATTGCTTCAGTTCGTCCATTTTTCTTAAATGGGTTTTCCATGAATCATCAATGATTGCCAAGGAAATATTTTTCTCAAAATCCGTTACCAGTTGCTTACCGTTGGTTTCATACGCATCTTGAAGATTGGTAACCACATTAAGTGATTTTATTCCGTCTGTAAAAGGTACAACAATTCTTTCAAATTTATTTTCGCTGTCTTCATACACCTTTTTAATAACGGGGAATGCCGTTGCGGCATTTCGTTCCATCTTGTCCTTGTAATGGGAAAAGGCCGTTTTATAAATAACATTGGCCATTTCCTGTACCCCCATTTTGGAGAATTCTTCCTCGCTTATAGGGGAGGTGATGGAAAAATATTTGATCAGTTCAAATTCGAAGTTTTTGTAGTCGCTGGCAGCTTTGTTGGTCTCCACAATTACCTCACAGGTATCGTAGATCATATTGGCTATGTCCAACTTAAGACGTTCTCCTTGCAGGGCATGGCGTCTTCTTTTGTAGACCACTTCCCGTTGGGCGTTCATTACATCATCATACTCCAATAACCTTTTACGTACACCAAAATTGTTTTCCTCTACTTTTTTCTGTGCTCTTTCAATAGATTTGGTCATCATGGAATGTTGTATGACCTCACCATCTTCCAGTCCCATTTTATCCATCATTTTGGCAACTCTGTCCGACCCGAACAATCGCATTAAATTGTCTTCTAGGGAAACGTAGAATTGTGAGCTACCAGGGTCTCCTTGTCGCCCTGAACGTCCTCTTAACTGTCTGTCTACCCTTCTGGAATCGTGTCTTTCCGTACCAATAATTGCCAGTCCGCCAGCTTCTTTTACTTCCGGACTAAGTTTAATATCCGTTCCACGACCGGCCATGTTGGTGGCTATGGTCACCACCCCTGCATTACCGGCTTCGGCCACGATATCGGCTTCTTTTTTGTGTAATTTGGCATTAAGAACATTGTGCGGAACCTTCCTAATAGTCAGCATTCGCGAAAGCAATTCCGATATCTCTACCGAGGTGGTACCAATAAGTACCGGTCTTCCGGATTTAGATATTTTGGTAACCTCGTCTATGATGGCATTATACTTTTCCCGTTTAGTCTTATAAATTAGGTCCTGCCTATCATCACGGGCAATAGGTCTGTTGGTCGGGATTTCCATCACGTCCAACTTATAGATTTCCCAGAATTCCCCGGCCTCGGTAATAGCTGTACCTGTCATCCCTGCCAGTTTGCTATACATTCTAAAGTAGTTCTGCAAGGTAACGGTGGCAAAGGTCTGGGTCATGGCCTCGATCTTTACATTTTCCTTGGCCTCTATAGCCTGGTGTAGTCCGTCTGAATAGCGACGACCATCCATGATACGGCCCGTTTGTTCGTCCACGATCATCACCTTGTTGTCCATCACCACGTACTCTACATCCTTTTCAAAAAGGGTATAGGCTTTTAAAAGTTGGTTCATGGTATGGATACGCTCACTTTTAATGGCAAAATCCTTAAACAATTCCTCCTTTAATTCGGCTTCCTTGTTAATTTCCAACTCTTGATTTTCAATTTTGGCTATCTCACTGCCGATATCAGGCATTACAAAAAAGTCCTTTTCGCCATCGCCGGAAAGATATTCCACACCCTTTTCAGTAAGTTCTATTTGATTGTTTTTCTCATCTATTACAAACCATAGATCCTCATCAACCTTGGGCATTTCCCGGTTGTTGTCCTGCATATAGAAGTTTTCGGTCTTTTGGAGCAATTGTTTTACGCCCTCTTCACTAAGAAACTTTATCAATGCCTTGTTTTTGGGAAGTCCCCTGTGAACTCTTAGCAATAAAAAGGCGCCCTCTTTGGTGTCCCCTTCCTTGATAAGTCTTTTGGCCTCGGCCAGTACACCGGTAAGGTAAGCGCGTTGTTTGTTTACAATGTCTCCCACCTTGGGTTTAAGCTCGTTAAACTCATGACGGTCCCCCTCGGGTACCGGTCCAGAAATGATAAGTGGGGTACGTGCATCATCTACAAGAACTGAATCTACCTCATCCACTATGGCGTAATTATGTGGCCTTTGTACAAGGTCTGTTGGGGTGTGGGCCATATTGTCCCGCAGGTAATCAAAGCCAAATTCGTTATTGGTGCCATAGGTGATATCAGCATTATAGGCGGCCCTTCGCCCATCAGAATTGGGTTGGTGCTTGTCTATACAATCTACCGAGAGGCCGTGAAATTCAAAAATAGGTGCCATCCAGGCACTATCCCTCTTGGCCAAATAGTCGTTCACAGTTACCAAATGCGCCCCGTTGCCGGTAAGGGCATTTAAATAAAGAGGTAGGGTAGCTACCAAGGTTTTTCCTTCCCCAGTTTGCATTTCTGCAATTTTTCCTTGGTGGAGTGCAATACCTCCAATTAACTGTACATCGTAATGTACCATGTCCCAAGTAACTTGTTTTCCGGCTGCGTCCCAAGAGTTCTTCCAAATAGCATTATCCCCATCCAAGCTAACATAATCTTTGCTGCCCGAAAGTAATCTGTCGTTTTCAGTGGCTGTAACACTTAGGGTTTCATTATTGGCAAAACGCTTAGCTGTTTCCTTTACCACGGCAAATGCCTCTGGTAGCATTTCGGACAGGGCCTTTTCTGAAATGGTGTATGCCTCCTCTTTTAATTTGTCTATTTCCGCATAAATATCTTCATTCTTATCTATATCGGTAGACGTCTTTACCTCATTCAGCAACTCCTCTATTTTGTCGTTGATGGCCTTGCAGTCTTCCTTTATTTTATTCTTGAAAAAAGAGGTTTTGGCCCTAAGCTCGTCATGACTTAATTTTTCCAGTTCCGCTTCAAAAGATTTTATTTGATTTACCAAAGGCTGAAGGATCTTAACATCTTTCTTGGATTTGTCCCCTACAAATACCTTTAATACCGAATTTAAAAAACTCATAATGTTTTCTGTTGTTTATAAATGACCGTGTTTAGGCCATAAAGTACGTATATGCCCTAACGGATGTTAGGAGCAGTGTTATATTGTCTTTTGGTATTGGATTTACCAAAGTCAAAATTACGTAAAAAAAAAGCCTCATATGAGACTTTTTTGTTGAAATTCCGTTAATATTTTAATACTCATCCTCGTTCCAAAGATAGTCCTCTTCGGTAGGATAGTCTGGCCAAATCTCTTCAATAGATTCATATATTTCCCCGCCTTCTTCCTCCATGGATTGTAGATTTTCCACAACTTCCAAAGGTGCACCGGTTCTAATAGAGTAATCTATCAATTCGTCTTTTGTGGCGGGCCAGGGCGCATCACTAAGGTAGGATGCTAATTCTAATGTCCAATACATCGTAATTAATTGTTTTTAATATTTTGCAAAAGTAATTTTTAAACTGAAATAGCCAAGTTTTTTCTAATAAAATTCAACTATTATATGCTGTTTTTTAGGCTTTAATAATTTGATAACGAAGAATTAAGCAATTTATTGGTTCCCTTTCTCAGGAACCCACTTCATTTCTTCTACCTTATAAATATGGGACAATTTTCGTGCCAATACAAATAAGAAATCAGAAAGCCTGTTGATATATGATAAAATTATAGGATCTACAGGCTCCAGTTCATTAAGTTGGGCTGCCATTCGCTCGGCTCTGCGGCATATAGTACGCGCAATGTGACAATATGACACGGTGGTGTGCCCCCCAGGCAGTACAAAATGGGTCATAGGCGCCAAACCCTCCTCCATATGGTCAATTTCGCTTTCCAACTGTTCAATATCACCCATGTTGATTTTGGGTATGTTTAAACGATCCTTGCCATTTTTTAACTTTTCTTTTTTAGGGTCAATGGCCAACAATGCCCCAGCTGTAAATAAACGGTCCTGAATGTTCAACAAAACCTTTCTTGAGCGTTCGTCAATGTTCTGGTCCCGGATAAGTCCTATCCATGAATTAAGCTCGTCCAAGGTTCCATAGCTTTCTATCCTTATATGATGCTTGGGTACACGTGTGCCTCCAAACAGCCCGGTAGTGCCATCATCACCTGTTTTCGTATATATTTTCATTAATGTCAGGGTAATTATTATATTATGGAGCTTGTTTACGTGTACTTTTAAAAGATGGGTCAAGGCAACCGACCCATAAGGGGGGGTAACTGTTGAGACCCATTCAAAGGACTTTATTGGTCCGATGTCTCCTTACTTTCCTTTTTTTGGTAATCTTCCATGAATCGCCTAGACTTTCTTTCCCTAGATTTCTTTTTAGCAAATCCCTGTCCAATAAAGTAAATAACGCCTAGAATAGCAAGTACAATGTAAATAATATAGTCCATTGACCAATTTTAATTTTTATGGTTTTTCTTTTACCTACCTTAAAAATACGGGATTAAATCCGGATTTTAAAATGTTCCTTCACCTGCTCCTTTCTAAAAAACACCAGGCCTCCGTAAAACATATCTATGGTGACCCTTACTTTTTCCAGATTTTTGATGACTTTCCATTGATTATAGGTGGCTTTGTTTTTGTACAAGTTGTGTACATAAACTATGCTGTTGTTGTTTAGTGCATTGTTTTTAACTATAAAATGCATTATGGTCTCTTTGTCCAAATTTTCCAGATAAAGTATTTCGCTGGACGTACTGCACAGTTCTATATCCCTAACTTTTTTTTTAATGGCCCTAGGTAAGTCGGTATCATTGGTTACTAACTGTATGCTGTTTTTTTTAAAGTATAAAATGGTTTTTAATAAGGTGTTCAAGGACTTGTTGGAAGTAAAACTAGGTGGGGAATACAGGCATTTGGTGACAAATTTGTATACAAAAGGCGAGTGTACCCCATGCTGATTGGTAGCTGTAACCCAAAAGTTGAGGAGGGAAAAAAATCGATAGAACATGTGTGCCTAAATTTTGTTGAGACTAGTCGTCCATTGCCATGGAAAGCTCAAACCAGCGTTCTGTTTTTTCTTCTATGGCGTTTGTAATTTCTTTTAGTTCTATAGACAACTTGGCAATATCGTCACCGGATAGGGAGGTGTCCGTAAACTTGTTCTGCAGCTCTTCTTTTTTGGTTTCCAGTTTTTGAATTTCTTTTTCCAGTTGTTTGTACTCTTTCTGTTCCAAAAAGGAGAGCTTTTTGCCTGTTTCCTCCTCTTTCCAAGTATTCTTAGTGTTTTTTGTTTCGTTATTCTTCTCTTTTAAAGCGCGACTCTCTTGTATGTTACTATCCTCATAGGTGCGGTAATCGGAGTAATTTCCTGGGAAATCCTCAATTTCGGCGTTTCCTCTAAAAACAAAAAGATGATCTACGATCTTATCCATAAAATAACGGTCGTGGGACACTACTATAAGACAACCAGGGAAATCTAGCAGAAAGCTTTCCAGTACATTTAGGGTAACTATATCCAGGTCGTTTGTAGGTTCATCCAAGATCAAAAAGTTGGGATTTTGGATCAATACCGTACATAGGTAAAGGCGCTTACGCTCCCCTCCACTCAATTTTTCAACGTAATCATATTGTTTTTTGCGATCAAAAAGAAAGCGTTCCAGTAATTGCTGGGCAGATATTTGTTTCCCCTTCATAAGGGGTATGTAATCCCCAAATTCGCGTATTACATCAATTACTTTTTGCCCCTCTTTTGGGGTTATCCCTTTTTGAGTGTAATACCCAAATTTTATGGTTTCGCCAATGACCACTTTACCACTATCCGGTTTAGTGGCTCCGGTCAATATATTGAGAAAGGTAGATTTCCCGGTACCGTTTTTTCCTATGATCCCAATACGTTCGCCCTTTAAAAAGTTATATTCAAATTTATCCAGAATAGGCTTGTTAGGGTAGGATTTGGAAATTTTATGGAGCTCAACAATTTTGCTGCCCATCCGTTCCATATTGATTTCTAGCTGAACCTCGTGTTCTTTTCTTCGTTGGTTGGCCTTTTCCTTTATAGTGTGAAAATCGTCTATCCTGGACTTTGATTTTGTGGTTCTGGCCTTGGGTTGTTTTCTCATCCAATCCAGTTCCTTCTTAAAAAGTATCTTGGATTTGTGCTGTTCTACCGCCTCCTGTGCCAAGCGGGCCTCTTTCTTTTCTAGGTAGTAGGAGTAATTTCCTTTGTAGGAGTACAGCTGTCCATTGTCCAGTTCAATAATCTCATTACATACGCGCTCCAAGAAGTATCTATCATGGGTCACCATGAACAGGGTCATGTTTTCCTTTGCAAAATACTGTTCCAGCCATTCTATCATTTCTAGGTCCAAGTGGTTGGTAGGTTCGTCCAATACAAGGAGGTCTGGGCGGTTGATCAAGGCATTTGCCAAGGCCAATCGCTTCTTTTGTCCCCCAGAGAGCAGTCCGACCTTAACGTTTAGATCGTCCAATTTTAATCGGAACAGTATTTGCTTGTACTGGGTTTCAAAATCCCAAGCGTCATATCGTTCCATGGCTTCAAAAGCCTTTTGATAAGCTTTTTCGTCCTCTGGATTTAATAGGGCATGCTCATAGTTTTGAATAACCTTGAGCACTTCATTGTCCGAAGCAAATATGGTTTCTTCTATACTAAGGTTTTGATTTAAGTCCGGCTCTTGTTCCAAAAAAGATATTCTAATGCCTTTGCGGGAGTTTATTTGTCCGCTATCTGCCGTATCCTTACCCGAGAGGATATTTAAGATGGAAGTTTTGCCACTGCCATTTTTGGCAATAAGGGCTATCTTTTGGTCTTTGTTGATGCCAAAGGATATATTGGCGAACAGTGATAATTCACCAAAGGATTTGGATATGTTTTCTACAGTAAGTAGGTTCATTTAAGGTCTTATTTTAAACTTGTTCGTTTCTGGAAGTACTTCCATAAAAAAAGATATCTTACCCCTAGCATAGGCCATAGCGGTATAGTTAATGGGGAGAATACTTGTATTTGAAAAATACCCAAAATTATGGTAATTCCAAGTAGTCCCAAAAGAAATAACAGGTATTTGGGCAACCAGCTGGGAGTGTTGTTCTTTTTAAGGAGGACAAATCCAATAGCTAAGTTTAAAGGAAATGCCCAAAGTGTATTATAGTTTTGTACGGTTGCAGTGTGGTCAGTAAAAAACCAAAGAAATACCAATAAACAGCCTGCCAGGCCGGTAACAAAAAAAACAAAGGAATCCAATACCCTACTGCGTATTTTGTTCTTATGGTCTATATAGGTAATGGTGAGTACAAATAATAACAGGGCAGTGTTCCAAAAGAGGGGGGAGGCAAGGAAGTAAGTTTCTTCGTCCTGACTTGTAGGTTTTAAAATTGTTCTTTCCCTCTCTACCAGGTCGCTGCCCGATAAAGTTGTGTTATTAAATTGTTCCATGACATATTGAGGCAAGAACATGTGTTCTTTTACAGTGGCCGTTTTGTCTATTACGGCACCTAAAGCCAAATCTATCCCGAAACTGGACCACGTATTGGTGTTGAGGTTTTGATGGATCAGCTGGCGGAAAGTATATTGTTTTTCCAAATGCCCTGGATGAAACTGTAGGCTGTCTCCCAGTACCTTTTTTAAAACATCACCAATTTTAGTGGCGCAATTATTGTAAAAGAAGTCGTATTTGTAATCCCTGTTCTGGGGTAGGTAGTTCCTCTCCAAAAAGTGGAACAATGAATTTTTTTCTTCTGGGCTAAGTTTTAAAAGTTGTTCTTTTACCCATCTATTCTCTAATTCATAAGCATACAAAAAATTGGGCATGCTCTGTTTGCTTAAGGAGTAGTATAGTTTTCCCATAGCAAATTCTACATAAAACATGGGTGGGTCAAAGTTAAAGGTCCCGTAGTTATATACCCAATCAATGCCCTGTGAGGGGTCTTGTATTCTAAATGCACTATGTCCGAAGGTGGTGTATAGGTCGCTGCCGGAACCACATGTTAAAACGCTTATTTGTGCTTTTGGGGAGAGCAGCCTTTCTTGTGCATGGCCAAGGAACAATAGACTCAGAAAAAATGTAGTAAGAAGAATCTTTAACCTCATATGCTTTAGGGTGCCAAGCTTTAAAAAAATCAACGCAAATATCGAATAATTTATAGGATTAGCATACAATAGCCCGGGCTAATATAAAAAAGGGGATTTAATTTAACAGCATTTTTTAATAATTGGTATTTTTACATCTCCATATCGGGATAAAGCTGCAGCTGTTTTGGAGCTAAACCCATTAAACGATGCCCTATGAAACGCCATATTCCAAATTTTATAACCTTGTTAAATGTTCTCTGCGGATGTATTGCAACTGTATTCGCTGTTCTTAACAAGTTGGAGCTGGCCGCGACCTTTGTTTTTTTAGGTATTTTTTTCGATTTTTTTGACGGATTGGCTGCCCGCTTATTGGATGTAAAGAGCGAATTGGGGCTTCAGCTAGATTCTTTGGCAGATATGATTACCAGTGGCCTTGTTCCTGGGATTGTTATGTTCCAGTTATTGAGTATGTCCTATAGTGGGGGGTGGAACATTGGTTTACATTCCGATACTGTAGTGGGTACGGGGTCAAATATGTTGGGTTTGCCTATATTGCCCTTTTTTGGGTTCCTTATAACCCTTGGATCTGCTTATAGGTTGGCAAAATTTAATTTGGATGAAAATCAGGTGTCTTCCTTTATGGGGTTGCCAACTCCAGCCAATGCCTTGCTCATCCTCTCTTTTCCCCTTATACTCCTATACCATAACAACGATTTTTTAAATACGCTTATCTTGAATAAGTGGTTTTTAATAGGTACCACATTGTTAAGTACTTATTTGCTCAATGCCCGCATACCTTTGTTTGCCTTAAAATTTAAAAATTGGGGTTTTAGGGACAATGCGCTCCGCTATGTTTTTATTGTAGTGAGTTTGGTTCTGCTTTTGACCATGAAGTTTATGGCTATCCCTGCCATTATTGCTATCTATGTAATTAGTTCTTTGGTAAATACGCTGAAAACCAAAAATATGGCATAGTCCAAAAAGACTGTGAAAAGTTTAAAGCAAGTGATTTCTTTATTAGAACAAGGGAATGGTATGGCCTTTAGAAATCCAATTTCTTTTTGCGAAGTTCAAAATTTTGGCCAAGATATACCTTTCGCACCATTTCGTCTGCAGCCAAATCCTCTGGTATCCCAGATTTTAAGATGCCCCCTTCAAACATAAGATAGGAACGCTCTGTTATGGCCAATGTTTCCTGAACATTATGGTCGGTAATAAGTATACCGATATTTTTATTTTTAAGTTGGGCTACGATCCGTTGAATATCTTCTACTGCCACGGGGTCTACCCCGGCAAAGGGCTCGTCCAATAGAATGAACTTGGGGTCAGTTGCCAATGCCCTGGCAATTTCGGTTCTTCTTCTTTCTCCCCCAGACAATAGATCACCTCGGTTCTTGCGAATATGGCCTAGCCCAAATTCTTCAATCAGGGATTCCATTTTCATCAATTGCTCTTTTTTACTGAGCTTGGTAAGCTGCAAAACACTGAGAATATTTTTTTCGATACTCAATTTTCTAAAAACGGAGGCCTCCTGAGCCAAATAGCCGATACCGTTTTGGGCTCTTTTGTACATTGGAAATTTAGTGATTTCCATCTGGTCAAGAAAGATATTACCGCCATTGGGTTTAATCAATCCCACAATCATATAGAAGGAGGTGGTTTTTCCGGCACCATTGGGACCCAAAAGACCAACTATCTCACCTTGGTTTACCTCCAGTGAAATACCTTTGACCACCTGTCGCCCTCTATAGGACTTCATTATATTCTCTGCTCTTAACTTCATAGTATCCTGTGCTATACCCCAAAACTAAACCTTAAATTAGTTTAGAGAAAGATATTGTAGTTTTTTTAACCTTCCTGCTTTTCCAATTCTTCCCAATATTCATAGGCCCTTCTTAGGTGGGGTACTACTATGGTGCCGCCCACAAGAGTAGCTATACTTAGTGTTTCCATGACTTCCTCCTTGGTGGCCCCTTCGTTATAAGAGCTTTCCAGGTGGTATTTTACACAATCGTCACACCGAAGTACTGCCGAGGCCACCAGTCCCAATAGTTCCTTGGTCTTTACATCCAAGGCCCCTGCCGAATAGGCATTGGTATCCAGATTAAATATTCTTTTTATGACCTTGTTGTTGTCGGCCAAAATCTTTTCATTCATTTTGGCCCTATAGTCATTGAATTCCTTAACTTGATTAGACATTCTTTTTCTGTTTTTTAGCTTCTCTCTTTAAGACTATCTTGGAGATATAAATACTTATTTGATATAAAATAAGGATAGGAACCGCAACAATAATCTGACTGGCCACATCTGGAGGGGTAATTACAGCAGATAGGATCAGGACCACAACCAATGATATTTTTCTGTACTTACGTAGCACCTCCGGGGTTACCAAACCTATTTTGGTCAAGAAATAGACAATTATGGGCAATTCAAATATGAGTCCACAGGCTATTACTGCGGCACGTACCGTAGAGATGTAGGAAAGCAAATCTATTTCCCTTACTACGGATTCACTAATTGAATAGCTCCCAAGGAAGTTTATGGATAAAGGTGCAACTACGTAGTATCCAAATAAAACACCCATAAAAAAGAGGGAAGAGGCTATAAAGATAAAGCCCTTGGCGTTCTGCCGTTCGTTGTCATACAGTCCTGGGGCAATAAATTTCCACAATTCATACAGTACATAAGGAAATCCTATGATGAATCCTGCCCAAATGGAGGTCCAGATATGGGCCGAAAATTGCTCGGACATCTGCCTACTTTGTACCGTAAACTGGGGTTCGGTATTACAAAAGGCCTCACTGAATCCCAATAGCTTGGAAAAGTCGCAGAATACATGATAGGTTGGAAAATCGGGCATCATGGGCCCAAAAATAACCACATCAAAAATAAAGCCTTTCAGTAAAAAGGCCACACTCCCAATAATAACTATAGCTAAGGTTGATCGGATTAAATGCCATCTAAGTTCTTCCAAATGGTCTAGGAAAGACATTTCATCAGGTGTCTTTATTTTTTTTGTCATTATAATATGCCTTCTTTTATTAAATTATGTAAATGTACTATTCCTTTGTAATTGTCGCCCTTCACAACCAATAATTGTGAAATATTCTTAGACTGCATTAATTGCAGTGCTTTAACGGCCAAGACATCTTCGGCAATGGTTTTTGGACTGGGGCTCATAATGTCCTTAGCAGTTAATCCATTGATGTTGTCGTATTTATTGAGCATTCGCCTAATGTCACCGTCTGTTATGATTCCGGCTATCTTATTGTCTTCGATCACCGCGGTTGCGCCCAACATTTTTTCGGAGATTTCCAAGATGACGGTTTTTACGTCACTACTGGAATGTACCTGGGGTATTTCATTATAATTTGCGATGTCGCCCACTCTTAAATATAATTTTTTGCCCAAGGAACCGCCGGGATGGTATTTGGCAAAATCCTTGCTGCTGAAGCCTTTAAGTTCCAATAAACAAATGGCAAGGGCGTCACCAATGACCAATTGGGCAGTGGTGCTGGTAGTGGGGGCCAAATTGTTGGGACAGGCCTCTTTTTTTACATGGGTGTTTAATAGGTAGTCGGCCTGTGAAGCCAAAAAAGAATCGGGGCTTCCGGTCATGCCAATCAATTTGTTCTTACCGCGCTTTATCAAGGGGACCAACATCTTTATCTCTGCGGTATTCCCACTTTTGGAAATGCAGATAACCACATCGTCTTTCTGCACCGTACCTAAATCCCCGTGGATGGCATCCGCAGCATGCATAAATATGGAGGGGGTGCCCGTAGAGTTTAGGGTTGCCACAATCTTGGAAGCTATAATGGCACTTTTTCCAATGCCCGATATGATAACCCTTCCTTTAGATTGTCTTATGCACTCCACGGTATTGGCAAAATCGTCATTTAAGAGAGAGCTTAAATGCAGTATTGCTTCGGCCTCAGTTTCAATAGTTTTCTTCGCTATGGCCAATATAGCTTTGGTATCGCTCAAAGTAATTTAAAATTAAGTGATGATTTTCCTAAAAGAAAGTCTTATATTTATTCTGCAAAATTACATAAACTTAAGTTTATAGAATATTTTATGTTGGAACAAATTTATTTGCAATAATTACTATTTAAAAATATAAAAATTCCTTATCTTAAGGAATTTGGTTTTAAATTATTGCCAATAAATACAATTTAATAATGGTGAAGAACGGTATGGGTAGTATAGATGGGATTGATTTGCATGCCTCTCTAAAAAAGTATTTTGGATTTTCTCAATTCAAAGGTTTACAGGAAAAAGTAGTTAAGAATATTGTACAAGGGAACAATACCTTTGTGATTATGCCCACCGGAGGGGGGAAATCACTTTGTTATCAACTACCGGCATTAATGCAGGAAGGAACGGCTATAGTGGTATCGCCATTGATAGCCTTGATGAAGAATCAGGTAGACGCCATAAGAGGTTTGTCCAATGAAATTGGTGTGGCGCATGTATTAAATTCGTCCTTGACCAAAACAGAGATTAGACAGGTGAAGAGCGATGTGGCCAGTGGTGTTACAAAGTTGTTGTACGTTGCTCCCGAATCGCTGACCAAGGAGGAATACGTGGACTTTTTACAGGAACAAAAAATATCCTTTGTGGCGGTAGATGAGGCACACTGTATATCGGAATGGGGACATGATTTTAGACCTGAATACCGTAATTTAAGGTCTATTGTAAGTAGGTTGGGAGATGGTATACCATTGATTGCCCTTACGGCCACAGCCACTCCCAAGGTACAGGAAGATATTATTAAAAACTTGGGAATTGGTGATGCCCAAGTGTTCAAAGCCAGTTTTAACCGCCCCAACTTGTTCTATGAGGTAAGGCCCAAAACCCAAAATGTAGATGGCGATATTATTCGGTTTATCAAACAAAACCTTGGGAAATCGGGTATTATTTATTGCTTAAGTAGAAAGCGGGTAGAGGAGTTGGCCCAAGTATTACAGGTAAATGGTGTTAGTGCAGTGCCCTATCATGCCGGATTGGATGGTAAGACCAGATCCAAGCATCAGGATATGTTTTTGATGGAAGACGTGGATGTGGTGGTAGCGACCATTGCATTTGGAATGGGGATAGATAAGCCAGACGTACGTTTTGTTATTCACCATGATATTCCTAAAAGTATTGAGAGCTACTACCAAGAAACGGGAAGGGCCGGTAGAGATGGGGGAGAGGGTCATTGTTTGGCTTTTTACTCTTATAAGGACGTGGAAAAACTGGAAAAGTTTATGTCTGGAAAGCCCGTTGCCGAACAGGAGATAGGAAACGCCCTGTTGCAGGAAATTGTGGGTTATGCAGAGACTTCCATGTCACGAAGAAAATTTATCCTACACTATTTTGGAGAGGAATTTGACGAAAAGAACGGGGAGGGTGCCGATATGGATGACAACACCAGAAACCCCAAGGAGAAGCAAGAGGCAAAGGATAATGTGGTTAAGCTGATCAAAGTAATATCCGGCACAAGCGAAAAATTTAAATCCAAAGAAATAGTCCTGACCCTTATCGGGAAGGTAAATGCCTTAATTTCTTCACATAAGACCGATGAAAAGGAATTTTTTGGGATCGGAAAGGATAGGGATAAGGCGTATTGGATGGCATTGATCAGGCAAACGCTGGTGGCGGGATTGCTTAAAAAGGAAATTGAACAATACGGGATATTGCATGTAACCCCAAAGGGCAAAGAGTTTTTGGAGACCCCAAATTCCTTTATGATGACCATTGACCATGTTTACAACAAACAAACCGACGATGCCATTGTTAGTGCAGCAAAATCCGCTGGCGGGGTGGCAGATGAGAAGTTGTTAAAACAATTAAAGGACTTGAGAAAGAAGGAAGCCCATAAACTTGGGGTTCCCCCATTTGTGGTCTTTCAAGATCCCTCCTTGCAGGATATGGCCTTGAAATACCCAATATCTATAGAGGAACTGGTAAATATTTATGGAGTTGGTGAAGGGAAAGCCAAAAAGTACGGGAAGCCATTTGTAAAACTTATAGCGACTTATGTGGAGGAGAATGATATATTAAGACCAGAGGACCTTGTCGTAAAAAGTACTGGTGCCAATTCTTCTTTAAAATTATACATAATTCAAAATGTAGACAGAAAATTGCCACTGGATGACATTGCCTCTGCCAAAGGATTGGAATTACCCGATTTGATTAAGGAAATGGAGCAGATTGTTTTTAGTGGGACCAAATTGAACATTGCTTATTGGGTAGATGAAATTTTGGATGATGATCAGCAAGAGGAAATCCATGAATACTTTTTAGAGGCGCATACAGACGATTTGGAAGTGGCGCTAAAGGAATTTGATGGTGAATACGAAGATGAGGAACTTAGGCTGTACCGATTAAAATTTATTAGTGAGGTGGCCAATTAAATAGGATTAAAGAGTATAAATAAGGCCCCTGACATACATTGTCTAGGGGCCTTATTTTATATCTTGTAAAAGGGCTGCGAGGTTGTTTGACTTTCTTTATCGTACCGCCTTTTCCAACAGTTTTAATGTCATTTTATTGGCATCAAATTGGGCGTTTATCCCAATTGGAAGGGTGAAATTGTTTTCAATATGGCCAAAGGTCATACCGTAAGCGGCTGGTATTCCCAGTGGCTTTATTCTGTCCATTATAACCTCTTTTAGGGTAAATGTTGAGGGGTCTGGCTCACTGTCGCACCCTTTAAAAACACCCAAGATCAATCCGGCAGCATTTTTAAAGGTCTTTCCCTGTATCAACTGTGTCAACATCCTGTCTATTCGGTAGGGGGCTTCCTCTATGTCTTCAAGAAAAACTAGGGCGTTTGTAAAATCCGGTTCATGGGCAGTGCCCATCAAGGAGGCTACCAAGGTTAAACTACCACCTATTAATTTGCCATTGGCTGTGCCTGGGGTTATGCTATAGCGTTCAAACTCTGGTTTGTAATATTCCTCCTGTTGTGTGATACCTATATTGGTAATGGTAGGTATCCTTTTTGTTTTCATTACCACATTTTGAAGCTGGTTAATGCTGTAGGGGTCATTTATAGTGCTTCCTACCGGACCGTGAAAGGTAACCAATCCGGTTTCTTGATAAATGCCATTGAGCAGAGCAGTAATATCGCTAAAGCCTATAAATATCTTGGGGTTTTTTCTAATTAGGTCGTAGTCTATCATATGCATAATCCTAGTGCACCCATAGCCACCCCTGGCACAAAGAATAGCATCTATTTTTTTATTGGCAAACATTTCATGTAAATCGGCCACCCTTTCTTGGTCGGTATTGCTGAAGTATCCATGGTTTTTTAGTATTCGGTTGGTGTGCACAGGTTTAAAGCCCATATTTTTAAGGGTGTGTTTTGCCTCTTCCAATATTTCGGGCTTAATGGCGTAACCTGGGGCAACCAATCCTATGGTATCCCCTTTCTTTAACGCTCTTGCCTTTATCACATCCGTGAGATAGTCTGTTTTAAGAGGGCTTCCAAGAAGGGTTGAAGGGACTAGTGCGGCCATACTGGCCCCGAGCGCGGTCTGAAAAAACTTTCGCCTATTGTTCATTAGAGCTTGTATTGTGTTTAATGGCCTAAAAATAGCACAAAAAAAATCCGCCTTAAAATAGGCGGACTTTAAAATTATGGGTCTACTGCATTACATGCCCAAAGATGTACCGTCATCTTTGGATTTGGCTCTTCTTAATTGTCTTTGGATTTTCTTTATGGCAGACTCTATGGATTTTTCCGGTTCAATGATATTGTATTCTCCCCAGAAATCCGGGTCCGAGAAGCCTACAGCTTCATCTTCCAATATTATGGATGATTTAATACGATCCTTAAACCTAGGGGTAGTTCCGTCTATGTTCTTTTCCCAGTCTGTTATGGCCATTTCACAGGTCATACTATAGACAGAATTGAAAAGTCTTTTATCCCAGTTTATTTTGAATTCCAATTGTACATTGCTATAACCATAGTACCATTTGCCATTTCTTTCCCTATAGTCTACCCGGTATGCAATATTTGTTGGCCATACATTGGCATTGGCCGGTTTTTTTCGTACAAACATTTTGGAGGCTTTCTCGCGATTGGTTATGTTTAGGGTATATATGGCACTGGTCAGGATTTTGTTGTCTGGATCAATATATAGTTTTCCTTGGTATAAAGGGTCTGTAATATATTCCTTTTGTTTAAAATTGATGACAAAAATGAGTCGATTATTGACCTTGGTAGAGTTTTCAAAACTAAAGTCATAATCCTCAAAGGTTTCTTCTGTAAAGATATATTGGGGGTATTTTATCATGTCCACAAAAAGTGTATTAAAGGGGCCTCCCTGTAATTTTATGGCCAAAGTGTCCAATTTACTGTAATCTGTACTTTTGCGCGCCTTATATAGCTGCAAGGCATCCCTGCGGTCTGTGTTGTAAGGTGATTTGTATATGTTTACCACGGCTTCCGATAGGGATACATTTTTCCTTCTTTTTTTAATGGTCTCTCGGTAAAAAGCGGTCATTAGAGTAGGGTCGTCAAAATAATTGTCACCTTTCCTAAGCAATGTTTCCTGTACCAAAGCTTTGGCGTCTTTGGGTGCTGCTATGTTCACCTCGGACAATTCCGTATAGGAAGTTTCTAGAGCTATCTTATTCTTGTCTTCCTGTAATTGGTTTAGAGGAATGGACTTGGTCTCATAGCCCAAAAAGGAAATCATAACATTGCCCTGGGCCATGTCATTGGGGACCTTTAAAGAAAATTCACCCTCGGTATTGCTAACGGTACTGATATTGGTGTTTTCAATGGAAAGTGTGGCAAAGACCAAAGGTTTATTGGTTTCGCTGTCTACAATTTTTCCTTGATATTGCTTATAGGATTCTTGTTGCTCCTGCAAATCTTGGTAAAGGTAAGAGGCCGTTGCGGTCTCTGTAACCCCAATGAACGACAAAAGCAAGAAAGCCGTCATAAGGGATTTTTTTGTGAAATGAATATTATTGAATTTCATACGCTATAATTTATTAGTTATTATCGTCCATTGCTTTTGATGTCGGGGGAAATTTCCAATAAATTTCAATTGTATTTTTCTATGCGTGCAAGTCTCCTTCTGCATAGATGAAAATAAAGCTGTCAATGAACGATTCTCTTCCTAAGTTAGTGATTTTAAGTGATATAGTCTATTAAAATTTTGTTTAAATTTTTTAGTGCTATGCTTCTTTTATGGGTGCTTTGGGGCTTTTTGATTATTGTTGGTAGGGTGTAAAATGCTTTATTTCAGTCAGTTGTTGAGGGGAAGGGGGTAAATTGGTGGGATCGTAAAAGTAGAGATCTCCTAGGTTTGGGGATAGAAAGGATATGAAGATCGTTCTAGACTCCATTGGCTTTAACGCCGTAGGAAATTAGGCTGTTGGGGTGCAGATTATTATTTTATCTATGGGAGTATGGGCGGTATTTAGCTGCCGTGCTTTTCGCTATGGATTAATGTCTTATTGTACCGCAGGGAACTTAGGTTAATTTTTTGTTTTACCGTCTTTGCGTCTTACTTCAAAAATATCGGTTCTTCTATCCTTTAGGTTTCTAACGCTTCCAAATTGGTTTAGTTCCCTAAGTAAATCTATGTCCAGATCAACGATCAGTATCATTTCGGTATTGGGCGTGGCCTCTGCTTTAATGCCATTGGCGGGGAAGGCAAAATCACAAGGGGTGAATACCATAGATTGGGCATATTGAATGTCCATATTATGTACTTTTGGCAAATTGCCCACACTTCCGGCAATGGCTACATAGCATTCATTCTCTATGGCCCTGGCCTGAGCACAGTTCCTGACCCTTGAAAAGCCATTTTGGGTATCTGTCAAGTAGGGGACAAACAAGATGTCCATTCCCTCATCGGCCAATAATCTACTGAGTTCCGGGAATTCGGAATCGTAGCAGATTAGTACTCCTATTTTTCCGCAATCTGTATCAAATACTTTTAATTCAGAGCCTCCCTGAAGTCCCCAAACCTTGGCTTCATCCGGGGTTACGTGGAGTTTTTCGTAACGCTCTTTGGTACCGTCCCTCTTACAGATATACCCAACATTATACAGGCTGCCATCCTTTACCTCTGGCATGCTTCCTGTAATAATGTTAATGTTGTATGTAATGGCCAATTCGGAGAACCGCTGTACTATGGTTGTCGTGTGTTTGGCCAGTTCCCTTATGGCTGCGGGCTCTGATAAATGATTGTTCTCTGCCATGAGAGGGGCGTTGAAGAATTCAGGAAAGAGGGCAAAATCCGATCTATAGCCCGATACGGCATCTACAAAGTACTCTGCCTGTTGCAGTACATCGTCCAAATTTTTATAGGGTCGCATCTGCCATTGAATTAATCCAACACGAACCACTTTTTTAATAACACTGGCCTTTTTGTTTTTCTTTTCGTAATAGATGTTGTCCCATTCCAAAAGCACCGCATAGTCGTCAGAAGCGGCGTCTCCTTCCAAGTAGTTTTTTAAGATTTTACTGGGGTGAAAATCGTTGGATATTTGAAAATTAAGTACGGGGTCATTTATTTCCTTGCGCTTAACTTTTTCTATATAGGCTTTAGGGGATATACTGTCTTTGTATTTGTGGTAGTTGGGAATTCTGCCACCAAAAGCAACGCCTTTTAGATTTAAGCGCTCGCAAAGGTCCTTTCTGTAATCGTACAGCCTTCTGCCCAGTCGCATCCCCCTAAATTCCGGTTTTATAAAAACTTCTATGCCGTAAAGCATATCGCCATCCGGTGTGTGGGTATTGAAGGTGTAGTTACCGGTTATTTTTTGATAGGTATGGTTGTCTTCAAACTTTTCGTAATCTACTATGATGGATAGGGCGCAACCTGCAATATGGTTGTTTACTTTAATTACCACTTGGCCCTCTGGGAATTTGGAGATTAAGTTGTCTATCTGGTGCTCCCTCCAATAGGCATCGGGCATTGAGGTATACGAGGCTATCATGGCTGTTTTAAGCTCTTGATAGTCGTCCACGTTCAAATACAACAACTCAATATTTTCTATATCTTCCATCTTCATGGCCATGCTGTTGGGATTAGTAAGAGGTGAATAATGGGTAAATGCTAATTGTGGGTCTTAGAGGAACCTGAGATCATTTCATTTATTTCTCTCAATTCTTCTTTGGATAAATACCGCCATTTTCCAACAGGTACATCCAAGGATATGTTCATAATTCTGATACGCTTAAGGGCCATTACTTCATAGCCAAGATATTCGCACATTCTCCTAATTTGACGGTTAAGTCCTTGGGTTAGGACTATTTTAAATTGATAGGTGCTAATCTTCTCTATTTCACATTTTCGGGTTACACGATCCAATATAGGGACCCCATTGCTCATTTTATCAAGAAAGGTCTTGGTAATGGGCTTGTCTACTTTAACAATATATTCTTTTTGGTGCTTATTTCTGGCCCTTAGGATTTTGTTCACAATATCCCCGTCATTGGTCAAGAGGATTAAGCCTTCACTGGGTTTGTCCAATCTTCCAATAGGAAAAATACGACTGGGGTAGTTAATGTAATCTATAATATTGTCTTTTTCTACCCTTGTATCCGTGGTGCATACTATGCCTATAGGTTTGTTAAAAGCAATATATATAGGTTTCTCCCTTGCTTCAGAAATAAGTTTTCCGTCTACGTGGACCTCGTCGTCTACAGTGATTTTGGTGCCCATTTCAGGAACTTTTCCGTTGATGGTAACCCTGCCCTGTTCAATAAGTTTGTCCGCAGCCCTACGCGAACAATACCCCATTTCACTTAAAAATTTGTTTATCCGGGTGGCATCTTTCTCTTTCATATACGCGCTCCTTTTCCCTGTTTTTAATAATGGTTTTTAGGACCGAAATATACTTAAATAAACACTAGGTTGGTAAACATTGGCAGAAGATATTTCCGCTGCCATGTTTACACCATTTATATACGACCTTGGATTCTGAGGACAAGAGCTATTTTTTAAGCGGGTCGGCATTTTCCATATAAACTTCCTTCGCCATTTCATTATTAAGTTTTTCAAAAAACAGCATTTCGGCGTAAAATTGCCAGTCGAAATTTTTGGTCTGATTGGCCAGGTGCACATGGTGGTCCTGATCCAAAATATAATTATCCGGTTTGTTTAAAATACGGGTTTTGCCATATACTGTCTCCAATTCTTTTCTAATGGTGTTGAATTCAGATTCCAGATCTTTTAATTTGCCGGCTGCAGCAGTTATTTCTTCCCTATTATCAGCCAGGTCATATTCTTTGAGTGTCAGTAATATCTTTGGACTATATTGTGCCAGCTTGTTTACCTGCTCGTAGACCTGTAGGTTGTGGTCATTTCTCAAGGCTATAGATCGGGCATCTGCTATTGCCTGGGCAATACTATCTGTTGTCTTCAATACTTGGCTGGCTTTCTTAAGTCGTGCCTCATGCTCCAAAGTCCAGGCACCAGTATTGTCTTTGTCCGGAAAATTGATTACAGCTTCTTCCAGGGGATTGTTTATTGTATGTAGAAAGTTACGTTGGTTCTTCTTTAGCAGTGCATTTTTCCAAAAAGCCACTGGTTTTTCCAATTTCGTAATGAAGGCATTTTTTTCTTCGGCCATGGTATAACCATATTGTCGTTGTCTAAAGGCCGATTTAATCTCATCCTTACTTCGTTTGTCACCAGCCCATGAGTACTCTGCAAAGGCTAATATACCGCGCATATATAACTCAAAATGTGGGGAGTCGTCATCCCATAAGGTGAGCAGTAACCCTTTGAGCCCACTTTCTATAGAACTTAGGGCGAAAGATTTAATGTTTTCCATATTACTTTCTTCCTGTGGCATCAATACCCATCTGGTCTGGCCCGCAGTGGCTCCCATAACCTCCATACCATGGTCTGTAAACCATTTCATGGCCTTAATATTTCCTACTGCCTGTGGCGATTCGTAATTCCACCTCATATAAATACAGTTTCTGGGGAAAATGTCCAGAAACTCCAATAGCTTGTGCTCATTATTGGCCCATATCCGATCCACTTCTTCTTCCGTCATTTCTTTTTTGAACATTGGAGCATAAACATCGGCCTGTTTTAACGGCATATCATCCCAAAAAATAGGTGTTTTTCCATGTTCCTCAGCAAAATTGGCAACCTTGTTCAGCCACATTAATTGAAGTTTTAATGGTGATTCTTTACTTCCTCTAGCTGTAGTGTGCACCTCGTCACCCCCAACATGCAGGTATTTTCCGTAAGGGAAGGCTTCCATGGCATCCAAATAAAGGTCAAACTGCACCTCATAGGTTTTTGGGTCCAAGGGATTAAATGCCCAATCACTCTCAACATTGTCCCGTAGTTCTTTGTATTCGGGGTGTTTTAGGATAAAAGAGGCGTGTCCCAAACCTTGTACCAATGGGCTTATCTCTATATGGCGTTCCTTGGCATATTCACTTATTTGTTTCCATTCCTCTATACTTAGTGCGTCCTCAGAAGCAATTACTGGTTGTCGTTTAAATTTTAGTTTGTCTTCTATTTCCAGGATAATGCCATTAATTTTATAGCTGGCCAGTTTATCCAATAATTGGTAATAATAGGACGTCTTTTCCAAATGATGTTTCACGTCCAAATGTACCGATCTATACGATAATAGTGGGAAATCCTTTATTTGGCAAAGCGGTAGGTTCACCTTTTGGTCCTTGGCATCCTGAACAATTTGTTCCAGTGTTTTGAAAGCATAGAACAACCCTTGGTCATCCTTTGCGGTTATTTTAATTTCGCGGTCGGAAATGGCTAGGGAGTAGCCTTCGGCAGGAGTGTCCAATTGGTTGTCTACGGCATAGGAAATGGAAATCTTACCTTGGTCAGGATTAATATCCAATACCTCCTTGTTAATAATAGGTAGCTGATCTTTCGCTTGGCTGTCTACCTTAAAAGTTTCATTATGGGTTATAGCACTCACTCCCGTTATACTGTACTGCTGTGGTTGGGGCAATAATTTAAAGTCGCCCATCTTATACTCTTTCTGGGAACAAGAGAAAAGTAGGAAGGAGAATACCAAAAGATAAAGACCTGTAATGTTTTTCATAAAGGTTGGTTTTAATTCTAATGTTTTGATGATGTTAGTTTTAGTAATTGGCAAAAATATTGAATATTATTCACATTGATAATATTTTTTTTGAACAATTCAGGGATTGTGGTTGGGGGAGGGATATCAAGGGAGGGGTTTGCTTATTGGTTATCGTGCCTATACCCTAAATTGTACCAAATGGTGGTTAAGGTGTTTGTAAAAGAGATTGTTCCATTCTTCTTTGGTGAGGGGGCCAAAGGAATGTGACTCCTTGTTGTGGAAGTGCGCTTCCCCAAGTTCCTGTGTTTTTTTTAGGTGGTCTATGAGTCGCTTTCTTTCTTTTTCAAAGTCCCTTTCATCAATGATTAAAAATGCAGGTGCAGTTCTACTATTTTTTTTATAGGGTTTTTCACTGACTACTGATTTTTTTACAAAAAGTTTGAGCATCAGTTTCATAAGTCCCTTTGGTTTGGGGTGTTTGTCGGTATAGACCATTTCATAGGGAACGTTGCAGTGTGCTAGCATTTGGGCTACGTTCATTTTGCCCCATTCCGGGGTGCTTTTTGGACTTAATTGGTTGATGCGATCAATTACTTTGGCAACTACTTCTTCCTTAAATATATTTTCCATCTAAAATACTGTGTTTAGTAAGTTATTCATATCCTATCCAAATGATATTTTATTTTTATTGCACCATAAAGAGGGCATTCACGAAAAATAGTTTTCCGTTCTCCCAAAATCCTCTAAAAAGGGGGTTGTCTACCATATAAACAACCTGTCCATTACCGTATTCTTCTACTCCAAAAATAAGGGTGTTTGCTACTTTTTTCTTGGCTTTACTCCCGGCAAAACCAGAAATAGGATTGCTGTCCCCGTTTAAATATGCCACAGTTCCGGTAGTTAATTTTTCAAACGCATTAGTACTTAATTTAAGAGTGAAATAATGGTCTCCATATCCGTAGGCCAAAGGGTGGGTTGGATCTACCTTGGCTTTAAAAATAGCACCTGTTATAGCATTCTTAATGTCTTCGCGCTCGGCCTCTTCATAAGGAAGTATGTTTTCCAAACTGTCTGTTTTTATTTTCTTTTCTTTGATGGTAAAGCCATTTTCACCTTTTAAACCCTTGATGGCTCCTTGCAGGGCAATTAATTTTCCTCCATTTTTCACAAAGTCTTTTAAACCACTTAATTTACTTTCGCTCATAAATTCTGTATACCAACCATTGGGCAGGATAAGGATATCATAGTCGCTTAAGCTTATATGATTGTAATATTCTGTGTCCAATATGGTGACCGGATATTTCAATTGCTGTTCAAAAAAATGCCATATTTCTCCAAACTGCAATGTGTTGGTGGGTTCGCCAGACAATATGGCTATTTTGTAATCGGAAATTAAAGGAACATAACTGGAGCCAAAATCCTTTCCCTTGTCTACAAATCCAGTACTGGAAGCTGTTAGGTCTACCTTGTGTTCATAAGCTATCCTCGTTAAGCTTTCAATAAAATTTTTATGGTTTTTGTTGTCCCCTTTGGTAATGATCAAACTGCCCCTGTCAAACTTTTTACTTTCAATACTGAACGGTTTCTGGGCAAAGCGTACCCGGATTTTATCTTTCAGTAAGGCTGTTAAGAAACGGGCATCTTCCATGCTGGCCCAATCGCAGACAAAGGCATATGCCGCTTTGGAAAGTGGACCTTGGCTGGTGTGGGGAATGCGGTCCTGGCCAATTGGATTTGTCTTAACCAAGCTTTGGGAGGCAATGGCTTGCAGGCCATAGGCATAGGGTAGGGACCATGCGGTAATGTCATAGGTTAGGGAATCCGTTAATTTGGTTTTGGGTTCCATTAGTACTTTTACCAAGGTTCCTTTGGGCTGATCGGTAGAGACTACAAGGCTATTTGTCGTGGTCTTAAGGGTGCCCAATTTACCTGAGCCATAGTGGTAGCCCTTTGCCAGGCCTTCTTGTGCCCATCCATACTTAATGTCATGTGCCTGAAGTAAGGAGGTCAGCGCATTTATTTTATCTGCTTGCCCGTTGAGAATATAGCTTTTGTATTTGTAATCTTTCTCTTGGTAGAATTTTTTAAACTCCTTGTTTAATTTGTTGGTATTCATGGTTGCTACTTCTATAGTAGATAGGCCGGTAGTGAGGTGATGGGCAATACGGTCGTGCAGGGTAAGGGTGTCACCAATAATGGTCATGACCCCCAGTCCTGCCCGGCCACTGCCTCCTTGTTCATAGGTCATGCCTATACCCCCATTATAGGTTGGGTAGGTGTCGCCATAACTGGGGTACAAAAGGTCAAACACTTCTTTGGTAAAGTAAAACCAGCCGTTTTCGTCAAAGTATTTCGCATGGTTTTTTCCTATAGTGCCTTGGAATTCGCGTTGAAAATTGGTTACAACCTCATGAAAAGGCTCTGCCGCCGGCGCAAAATAATAAGGGTTGTTTACGCCTTGCTCATGAAAATCTACATGAATATGGGGCAGCCATTGGTTATAGATTTTTATACGTTGCCGACTCTCTACTTGGGTGAGCCAAGCCCAATCCCTATTCAGGTCGAACATATAGTGATTGCTCCTGCCGTTTAGCCAGCCCTCGTGATGTTCCTTGCTGTTGGGGTCTATGTTGTTGGGGGTGTTTTTAAATTGATTGTACCAGTTAACATAACGGTCCCTGCCGTCCGGATTAACACAAGGGTCTATAATAACAACCGTATTCTCCAAATAGGAGGATTTACTGGTTAGTAGTTCGTATATGGTCTGCATTGAGGCTTCTGTGCTTACGCTCTCATTGCCGTGTACGTTATAGCTTAGCCAAACTATTGCCTTGGTGGGGGAGCCTTTGCCTAGAGTGTTTTTAAGGTGCTCGGTTCTTATAGATTCCAGTTGGGCTATATTTTTGGCCGAGGAAACATAGGCCAGTATCAAGGGCCTTCTCTCATTGGTTTTCCCGTATTCCACCAGTTTAACGCGTTCGGGGGCATTTTCCTTCAGGTGATAGTAATAGTCCACCACTTGATGGTGTCTGCTAAACTCTGACCCCAATTCATAACCTAAGAATTCAGATGGGGACTTTATGGATTGGGATAACCCGATGGCACTGGCAAGAAAAGTAATGACGGGTAGAAATTTTTTCATAGAACTGGAATCTTAGGTTTTAATCAAATCTAAGGAATATTGACGATATAATAGAAATGATAAAAAGTGCAGCAATGAATTTCAACATCCTGGATCCTAATAAAATTTTTGAACAATGGAAAATTAAACTTCTTAACGTATTTTTGGGATTAGAAAAAGGGGATAATTTTATCTTTACGCCCCTATTACCAATTTTTTATGGAAGTTGAAAGCATACCCTTTAAAAATACCGGTTATTTTTCAGATTTAATTTGTGATTATCTAGAGGGCAAAGATTCCCTGCAACCTTTTTACGAAAGGCTTCCGGGTATAGAACAGTTTAAAGAGCAGATAGCGGTTAAGCAAAGTTTTCCAGACACCCATAGAAAGGTTTTGTACACAGTGCTTGGGGATCAGTATAAAGGGATTCAGATGTCCGGGAATACAAAAGTAAATATTTCCCTACTGCAGGAATCCTCTACTTTTACCGTGGTAACGGGGCATCAATTAAATTTATTTACTGGGCCCTTATATTTTTTGTACAAAATTATATCGACCATTAATCTCACCAAACAGCTTAAATTTTCCAACCCGGAGAGTAATTTTGTGCCCATATATTGGATGGCGACAGAGGATCACGATTTTGATGAGATAAATTATTTTAATTACAAGGGTAAAAAATTGCAATGGAACAAGGAGGTTTCTGGGGCAGTAGGTCCTTTGTCTACAGATGGTTTGGAGGCTATTTATGATGCTTTTTCCAATGAAATGGGGAATAGTGTCAATGCCAATAGGTTAAGGGAATTGTTTAAAAAGGCTTATCTGGAACACGATAATCTTACAGAGGCTACTCGGTATTTGGCCAACGAATTATTTGGGGAATACGGTTTGGTGATTTTGGATGGGAACAATCCTGAGCTAAAGCAGTTGCTGGTTCCCTATGTAGAGAAAGATTTGTTGGAAAACAAGTCGTTTAAAAATGTTTCCTCTACTATTGGTCAACTTCAAACCTTATCCGAAAACTATGGTATTCAGGTGAATCCTAGGGAGATAAATTATTTCTATTTGATAGATGGAGTCCGTGAACGTATAGTAGAGCGGGATGGTATGTATTATGTAAACGACACCAATATATCTTTTAGTAAGGAGGCTATACTGGATGAGTTGGCAAAACACCCGGAACGTTTTTCTCCAAATGTTGTGACCAGGCCGCTATATCAGGAAGTTATTCTTCCAAACCTTTGCTATATTGGCGGTGGTGGCGAATTGGCCTATTGGTTGCAATTGAAGGAAATGTTTATGGCAATGAAAGTGGCTTTTCCAGTTCTGTTATTGCGAAATTCGGCCTTGGTGATAACAGGAAAGCAGAAGGAGAAACTTCAGAAAATGAATATTGGGTTATCCGATCTTTTTTTGAAACAAAGCAGTTTTATTAATAAAAAGATTCGGGAAATTTCCAATATCGATATAGATTTGTCTGCGCAAAGAAAGTGTTTAACAGATCAGTTCAAGGATTTATATGAGTTGGCATCCCAAACAGACGCATCTTTTTTAGGGGCTGTAAAAGCTCAGGAGGTTAAGCAGTTAAAAGGTTTGGATAAACTGGAAAAAAGACTGTTGAAAGCGCAAAAAAGAAAGCTTAGGGACCAAGTGTCAAGAATGACCGATATTCAGAATCAGCTTTTTCCCGGCCAATCCCTACAAGAGCGAAACCTTAATTTTTCCGAGCTTTATTTGGAGTATGGTCAGCGGCTGATACCAAACTTAATGAAGGCCTTAAAGCCCCTTTCTGGAGATTTTACCATTATAGAAATGGAATAGCTCCGGTTTTGCCCTTGATTGGGAGTGGAGTCCTTTACTATTTCAAACCTTATTTTTAACACCTAAAAAACAGATCCTATGTCCATGCATAAAGTAGATTTTGATATGGTAGAAATGACCTTGGATGTCATGAAATATGCCATTGGGCGTATTACCCACCCAGCGCCGGAATTGGGTAAGCCCAAGAGAGAAGTAGAGTTAAAAGCTTTGGTAGGGGATACGGTAACCCCTGAAGGTATAGGAGGGGAAAAGGCCTTTCAGCTTTTTAAGGATGTACTTATTAAAGCTACAGTACCCATTGATCATCCGCGGCATTTGGCCTTTGTTCCCGCTTCACCTACCAGGGCTGCTGTAATGTTCGATTTGGTGACCTCGGCCTCTAGTATTCACGGGGCGTATTGGATGGAAGGTGCCGGCGGCATTTTCTGTGAAAATGAAGCCATGAAATGGTTGGTGTCCCTAACTGGGATGCCCTCTGGTTCTTTTGGGGTTTTTACAAGTGGAGGAACTGCGGCCAATTTATCGGCCATGGTCACGGCACGGGAAAATTGGCGCAAGAATCCCATGAACGAAAATAGAAAAGGACTTATAATTACTTCTTCGGGAGCCCATTCATCTGTAAAGTCAATGGCCAAGGTCATAGACTGTGATGTGCTTTTGGTGGAGACCGAAGATCGCTTAACGGCTGCAGCCCTAAGGAATAAAATAGAAGGCTTGGGCAAGCAAGAAAGAGAAAGGCTGTTCGCTGTTGTAGGAACCGGAGGCACCACTAATGCAGGAATAATAGATGATTTAAATGGTATTGCGGAAACCTGTGAAGCCCATAAATTATGGTTCCATGTAGATGCGGCCTATGGGGGAGGGGCCTTAGCTTCCAAAACTGTCCGACATTTGTTTAAGGGCATAGAAAGAGCGGATAGTATCACCATTGATCCGCACAAATGGCTTTTTTCGCCTTATGATTGTGGGGCAATATTGTATAAAAATCCGGACTTGGCCAAGGAGGCCCATTCTCAGGAAGGATCTTATTTGGATATTTTTAAGGACGAAGGGGCTGTTGGTTTTAATCCTTCGGACTATCAAATTCAATTAACGCGTCGGGTAAGGGGTTTGCCGCTCTGGTTTTCCTTGGCCATGCATGGTACAGATAAATATTCATGGGCAGTGGACCAAGGTATAGCCTTGGCAAATTCTGCAGCATCCATAATACAGGACCACCCCTGTGTGGAGTTGGTCAGGGAGCCCAGTCTTTCTTGTGTGCTGTTTAGGAGAAAGGGATGGTCTCCAGAGGAGTATACCAATTGGACCTATAAAAACCATAGGGAGGGTTTTGCCTTGGTAACCCCTACCAAGTATAAGAACGAGGGTGTTTATGAAACGGTTGCCCGCTTCTGTTTTATTAACCCGGATACTACAGAAAAGGATATTGAAATGATCTTGGACTCAATGAAATAAAGTGGATAATAAGGGAAGGTGATAGGTGTTATGGTACCAAATATTCACTCTCCCATTCTGCGCCCACTTTAGAAAAGCGCACCCTAGTGTGATGGGGTTGGCTCAACTTTAGGAATTCTATTTTGTAGGGAGTGATCTCTACCGTGCAAAAATGGTTTTCCTCATTTAGGTATTCCAGATGGTCTGGATGAATAAGGTTGCTGCCAGGAGATCTGCTGGTGGTGTATTGTCTTTTTGCCTTGGGGTCTAGCTGCTCATAGTACTTTTTCTTGGTGTCCTCATCATCCTTGTAGGTAGCTGTTCCCAGAATCTTTATCTGAAACATTTTGGTTGGATGGTACATTAGTAGACTTACCCTTTTGTTTTCTTTAATATGGGTAATTTTTTTTGAGCGCCTGTCTGTATAGAATGTAAGTTTTAAGTCTTCTGAAACATGGCGTAACACCACGGTACGCAATCTGGCTACCTGATCCAGGCCAACGGTTGCCAAAGTGAAGAACCGAAAAGGATGGCCTG
>NZ_RQPJ01000005.1:0-244260 GCF_003957295.1 Arenibacter aquaticus | reverse complement strand
TTTTTTTTTTTTTTTTTTTTTTGGTTCACTAAAGATAAAAAATAAAAGTGGGAGTAGGGTATTTCATTTCTTAGTTGTTATACTTATAAATTGCTATGAAATTGAAAATAAATTTCAAAGAATTATGAGTGGTTAATAGTAGTTGATTGGTTTAGGTTAGTTTGATTAGTTTGGCCCGGTTGGTTACCGGGCCTTTTTTGTGCCGGGACCTCTTTGAATTGACTTTCCTTTATTTCTTGTGATACCTATTCTGGTACAATTTTCAATAAAACATTACATTATATATAATTGACCGTTTTATACCTATGCTTCGGCAGGGGTATTGGCAGTTCTTGTGGTTGGTAACCTAATCCTATGGTCAGTTAAAAAATGATGGTTTCACCTAACTGCCAAAATTAAAAGTTGTTTCTAAAAAAAAATCAGGGGTGGTGTATTGCATGTGTAATTGTGGACTGGCTTGATTTATAGGTTTTTCCATGTAATTGCGTGTGATTTTTGGTAGGCGATATATGGTATGTTTATAAGTTTTGTGATTAATAAACTGGAAAGATACTTTTACAAAAATTTCAAATTACTATTTTTGCCCATGCAAAATAACGTCCTCATATTAGATTTTGGTTCCCAATATACGCAGCTCATCGCTAGAAGGGTCAGGGAACTCAATATATTCTGCGAAATTAAACCGTATAACCATTTGCCAGACGACCTGTCCGAATACAAGGCTGTGATCCTTTCAGGTTCTCCCTTTTCGGTACGGGCAGAAGATGCCCCACATCCAGATTTATCACAGATCAAGGGCAAAGTACCTGTTTTGGCCGTGTGTTATGGTGCCCAGTATTTGGCACATTTTAACGGTGGTAATGTATCTCCTTCCAATACTAGGGAGTACGGAAGGGCAAACCTCTCCTATATAAAGGATGGGGAATTGTTTTTTGACGGAATATCAGAAGGCAGTCAAGTATGGATGAGCCATAGTGATACTATAAAAGCTTTGCCTACTGGAGCTTATAAATTGGCAAGTACCCATGATGTGGAGAATGCAGCTTATAAATTGGAGCATGAAGAAACCTATGCTATTCAATTTCACCCAGAGGTATATCATACTACAGACGGTAAAAAATTGTTGGAGAACTTCTTGGTACGCATAGCTGGGGTAGCCCAGACCTGGACTCCGGATTCATTTGTGGAGACCACTGTTGCCGAATTGAAAGAAAAAATTGGCAATGAAAAAGTAATTTTAGGATTGTCCGGGGGTGTAGACTCTACCGTTGCGGCCGTATTACTCCACAAGGCAATAGGGAAACACCTGCATTGTATTTTTGTAAACAACGGCTTGCTAAGAAAGAATGAATTCCAGTCTGTATTGGATCAATACAAGGGAATGGGACTTAATGTTAAAGGGGTAGACGCTTCGGCACGCTTTTTGGATAGTTTGGCAGGGGAAAGCGATCCCGAAAAAAAGAGAAAGGCCATTGGTAGGGTTTTTATTGAGGTTTTTGATGATGAATCACACCTAGTGGAAGATGCAAAATGGTTGGCGCAGGGTACTATTTACCCAGATGTAATAGAATCTGTTTCTGCTACAGGAGGGCCTTCGGCAACTATAAAAAGCCATCACAATGTAGGTGGTTTGCCAGATTATATGAAATTGAAGGTCGTAGAGCCGTTGCGTATGTTGTTCAAGGATGAGGTGAGAAGAGTAGGAGCCAGCATGGGTATCAACAAGGAATTACTAGGTAGGCACCCTTTTCCTGGGCCTGGATTGGCAATCCGAATCCTTGGGGATATAACCGCAGAAAAAGTGGCAATACTACAGGAAGTAGATGCTATCTTTATAAACGGCCTAAAGGAATGGGGGCTTTATGACAGGGTTTGGCAGGCCGGAGCAATGCTTTTGCCGGTTAATAGTGTTGGTGTGATGGGAGATGAAAGGACCTATGAAAAATGTGTGGCTTTACGGGCCGTGGAAAGTACCGATGGTATGACGGCCGATTGGGTGAATTTACCCTATGAGTTCTTGCAAAAAACCTCCAACGATATTATTAATAAAGTGAGAGGTGTAAATAGGGTGGTATACGATATTAGTTCCAAGCCACCAGCTACCATAGAGTGGGAATAAGGGAGTGTCCTTAGAAACCCCTGTTTTGGTTACTGTTGAGACCCTATTGTTATAAAGGGATGCTTTGTGGAGTTTTGCTTGTATCCCTATAATTGGCTTATATTAGATAGAACAAAAAAATATATACTTGTGAAAATATATAGAAAAGTAATATTTACAACATTATTCTTAATGTTGGTGAGCTTTAGTGCGCTAGCCCAAAAATTTACTACCCATTCCGTAAAGAAAGGGGAGACATTGGAGAGTATCGCAAAACAATATGGGATTACAGAGCAGTCAATATTAAATTATAACAAGGAGGTAAAAAAAGGAAAGGCCATTAAGGCCAATACCATTCTGGTTATTCCCGCTTCCAAAGCAAATGTGGCGGTAGTAGAAAAAAGTACCGATACCATAGAAGGGGATAATGGCGCTGGCGTAAAGGCACTTCTGTTGGCCTTGGAAGGTAAAGACGTCAAGCAAGGGCCAAAAGAGCCTATAGGCTACAGTTCGCATAGGACCAGAAGAAAGGAAACCTTATTTGGTATTGCCAAGCGGTATAATATTACGGAAGACCAATTAAAACGTTATAATAAGGAGCTTTATTCGGTTCAGCTTAAGAAAGGTATGATTCTTAAGATACCTAGATACAAAAATAATGACGTTTCCGAGAGCAAGTATAATGAGGAGGACTATGAGGTGTATACCGTGCAACCCAAGGAAACACGTTGGAGTATTGCACATAAGTATGGAATAACAATTGATAGCCTTTTGGTGCTTAACCCCAACTTATCAAAAATTACAGACTACTTGTCCAGTGGTCAAGAGCTTTTATTGCCAAGAATATTGGGTAGTTCCATAAAAGAACAGGAAACCCAGTTGTACAACTCCTATACTGTTCCCCCAAAGCAGACTTTTTACAGTCTGGAAAAGAAGTTTGGCTTAACTGCCGATGAATTAATGGCCTTAAATCCAGAGATCAAGGAAAGAGGAGGACTAAAGGAAGGAATGGTGCTAAGAATACCCGTGAAAAAGACACAGACCGGAGAGGTCAATATAGTCAACTATAATTTTTATGAGGTAAAACCAAAACAAACTGCATTTTCCCTTACCCGTAAGCTTGGGGTTACCTATGAGGAATTGTTGGAACTTAATCCAGAACTAAAGGAAGGATTAAAGGCCGGAATGGTGCTTAAGCTGCCCAAGGATCAAACAGGGGATTTTGATGTTAAAAATGCGCTGATTTTGGATAAGATCAATTTGGTGGATAGTATTAACAGCATGAACAAACCAAAGCTGTTGTTTCTTTTGCCTTTCCGTTTGGATAGGTTGAACCTAAGTGATGATGTGTCAGCAAAGAATGCCATTGAAAACAGAAAAGATGTAAGGTATAGTCTAGGGCTGTATTCCGGAGCGATGATAGCATTGGATTCCATAGCTAAATTAGGGATTTCTGTAGATGTTAAGACCTATGACACCCAATTGAATAGAAATAGGACCAAAAGTCTTATGCAGGGGGAAAATTTGATGAATCTTTCTGCCATTTTTGGGCCTCTGGAACCGCAATCACTCAAAGAGGTAGCACTGCAGGCAGCAGAATATGGTGTACCAGTTGTGGCACCATTGACCGAAAAAAGTGACCTAAGTTTAAGCAATGTGTTTTTTGCCATGCCTACGGAAAATGTGCTGCAGGAACATATGATGAGCTATGTGGAAGGAATAAGGACAGAGGAAAATATTATTATTATAGCCGACCAAAAGAATAAACCTATAGAATCTACTTTGCTCATGAGGTTTCCAGGGGCCAAGATTGTGACCTTGAAAGAGGATAGAACGGTAGATATTGAAAAAATTTCCCAGTTGCTTTCAGCGGAGGTTGAAAATTGGGTGTTTTTGGAAACCGATCAAGCCAATGTGGTCTACCATGTTGGGTCCTTGCTCAATTCGCTTATTACAGAGGAAGTAGGTATACGGCTTATGACCACGGATAAGAACAAGGCTTTTGATAGTGAGGTAGTGTCGTATTCGCATCTTTCCAATCTTAGATTTGCATATCCCTCCGCATCCAGGGAGATAGGAAATAATGCGTTTGCTAAAATGTATAGGAAGAAGTTTGGCGCAGATCCAGATGCCTATGCCGTGAGAGGGTTTGATATTACGCTGGATCTATTGCTAAAACTTGCCTATAAAAACGATTTGGTTAAGGCGTCAAAACTCATAGGGGAGACTGAGTATAGTGGTAACAAATTTAACTTTACGAAGGATAGGACCTCTGGATATTTTAATATGGCGTCCTATATTCTCGGTTTTGAGAATATGAGGGTTACCGAGCTTAAGGACTAATTTATATTATGACTTCTAAAGTTACTTATACCGGCGGACTCCGTACAAAATGTGAACACCTTGGTTCTGGAAATACCTTTATTACAGACGCCCCTTTGGATAATAATGGGTTGGGACAGGCTTTTTCCCCAACAGATACGGTTGCTACTGGTTTGGCCAGCTGTATGCTTACGGTAATGGGTATTAAGGCCAATAATCTTAATGTAGACCTTGCCCATACTACGGCCGAAGTGACAAAACATATGGAAGCTAACCCCAGGCGTATTTCCAGAATAGAGGTATTGTTTAGATTGCCGGCCAATATCTCGGAAAAGGATAGGAAGATCCTGGAACATACTGCAAATACCTGTCCTGTCCATTATAGTCTGCATCCAGATATTATTAGGGATATCTCTTTTTCTTGGGAGCTATAAAGGAACAGCATCCATTATACCCCATCTCTAAGTAGCAAGAATCGGTGTAAATGGTTATAGCTTTTCCTGCAAAGTCCTTTAGGGTCCAATGGTTTTTCTTTTGAGGTAATTGCATCTTTGTGTCCTGGAAACGGAAACAAAGCTTTGGGAGGTAAAGTAAAAGACTGTCCTAAACCTATTATGGGTTCAAACCAAGCAGCATCTTCAATGCCTATGCCGAATCTGTAATTGAAAAGTTTAGGACAGTCCAATAAGTTGATGGTGTTTGTTAAACATCACAAATAGTAACACCTTCTTTAAGGGCAGCTATCTTATCGTCCCAGGTAGGAATAAATTCCTGGGCTACATGCCCTTTGTATCCAGTAGCCACAATAGCCTTCATGATGGCAGGGTAATAAAGCTCTTGGGTTTCGTTTATTTCGTTTCTTCCCGGATTGCCCCCAGTGTGGTAGTGTCCAAAGTATTGGTGGTAGTCTTGTATGTTACGTATAATGTCACCTTCCATAATTTGCATATGGTAAATGTCATATAAGAGTTTAAAATTGTCCGATCCCAGTTTTTTGCAAAGGGCTACGCCCCATTCTGTATGGTCGCACATATAGTCCTCATGGTTTACTTTGGAGTTCAATAGTTCCATTTGTATTACTACGCCGTGTTTTTCTGCCAAGGGCATTATCTGTTTTAATCCGTCCACACAATTCTGAAGACCCACTGCATCGTCCATTCCTCGGCGATTACCACTAAAACAAATAAGGTTGGTGTAGCCTGCCTCGGCCACTTTTGGAATCATTTCGGTGTAATTCTTAATAAGGGTGTCATGATATTGAGGGTCGTTCCATCCTTCTGTAAGGCTAATTTCAGCCCCATTGCACATAGAGGAATTAATATTGTACTTCTTTAATAGTGGCCAATCTTTTGGTCCAATAAGATCAACATTTTTTATGCCCAGTTCATTGAGAGATTTAAGAAAATCCTCCAAGGGGATACTACCATAACACCAATAACAAACGCTGTGGTCTATGTTGTTCTTTAATTTTGTTTCTGTTTCTTCCTTGTCCATTGCATTACCAGTTTTGCAGGCCAGCATACCAACCGAGGCGGCAGCTGAAGTCCCTATAAATGTTCTTCGTTTCATTTTGTTAACTTTAACTTCTGTTTTTTAAAGGTATTTTCTAAGTCGCATCTAAAAAAAAGAAATAGGTTGCAGGTATCATAATTAGCTATGTAATACGAACGTGTCTGCAAAAAAATAAATTCATTTTTTTTAGGCTGAGTGTACATTTAAGCAGGGTTTTATAAACGTAAATTGTACGTGTATAAAGATAGGGGATTCCATTTAATAATTCCTAATTATGGTTTGGAATGTTAAAGTAGGATCTAAATATGGCTTTAGTATGTTGCTTCTTGTTTTATTAGTCGGGGAAGGTGTTATCTTTGAAGGGAATATTGGATATGAATATAGTTCCGGATAAAAAACAGCTATTGGAATTGGCACACTACAGAATGCCATTCGGTAAATTTAAAGGTAGGTATTTGGTAGAGCTTCCTGAACCCTATTTGGTGTGGTTTCAGCAAAGTGGATTTCCAGAAGGTAAGCTTGGAATAATGTTAAGGGCCATGTTGGAAATTAAAATAAACGGACTGGAAGGTCTAATTAGAAAAATTCAAAAAGATTTTCCTCAGTAATACCCGTGAATTGTGCCAGCAATTCGTATTTTTGCTCGCGTTACGAATTCAACCTAACGCTTCATGTCACAGACGAAATATATTTTTGTAACCGGTGGGGTTACTTCTTCCCTTGGGAAAGGGATTATAGCAGCCTCTCTTGCCAAATTATTACAGGCTAGGGGTTATAAAACTACTATCCAAAAATTAGATCCATACATTAATGTTGATCCGGGAACTTTAAATCCCTATGAGCACGGAGAGTGCTATGTTACCGATGATGGTGCTGAAACCGATTTGGACCTAGGGCACTATGAACGTTTCCTAAATGTTAGGACCTCACAGGCCAATAATGTTACTACTGGAAGAATTTATCAAAGCGTTATAGAAAAAGAACGCAGAGGGGAATTCCTAGGTAAAACGGTACAGGTGGTACCTCATATTACCAATGAAATAAAGGAACGTATCCAACTACTTGGTAAAAGTGGGGATTATGATATTGTTATTACTGAAATTGGAGGAACAGTAGGGGATATAGAGTCTTTACCGTATATAGAGGCCGTGCGACAGTTACTTTGGGAATTGGGCGATAACAATGGAATTGTTATTCATCTAACTTTGGTTCCTTTCCTTTCTGCAGCAGGGGAATTAAAAACAAAACCTACACAGCATTCTGTTAAGACTTTAATGGAAAGTGGTATCAAGGCCGATATTTTGGTGTGTAGGACAGAGCATCAGATTTCCGATGAGATTAAGGAAAAGTTAGCGCTCTTTTGCAATGTAAAAAGGGAGGCCGTTATACAATCTATTGACGCTTCAACCATTTATGATGTGCCAATTTTAATGCAGGAAGAAGGCTTGGATGCCGTTACCCTTAAAAAGTTGGCGCTTCCGGATGATGTTGTTCCCGATCTTAGCAAGTGGAACCAATTTTTGGAGTGGCACAAGAACCCCAAAAATGAGGTAACCGTTGGCTTAATAGGGAAGTATGTAGAGTTGCAGGATTCCTATAAATCCATTTTGGAATCTTTTATCCATGCAGGGTCCGTAAACCATGTGAAGGTAAAGGTAAAGTCTATTCATTCTGAACACCTGAGCCCCAAAAGCCTGGAAAAAAAGCTACAGGGCTTGGATGGTATCTTGGTGGCCCCCGGTTTTGGGGAAAGAGGTATTGAAGGAAAAGTAAGGGCGGTACAATATGCCCGTGAGAATAATATTCCGTTTTTAGGGATTTGCCTAGGAATGCAAATGGCCGTTATAGAATACTCCAGAAATGTTTTGGCACTTAAAAATGCAAATTCTACCGAGATGGATGAAAATGCAACCCACCCGGTTATCAGTATTATGGAGGAACAAAAGAATATCGAAAACAAGGGGGGGACTATGAGACTAGGTGCCTGGACCTGTGATCTGGCCAAGGACAGTTTGGTGCAAAAGGTATATCATGGGGCCACTGAAATCTCGGAACGCCACCGCCACAGATATGAATTTAACAATAAATATAAAGATCAATTGCAGCAAGCCGGACTTGTTGCATCGGGAATAAATTCCGATACCGGTCTGGTGGAGATTGTAGAAGTGCCCGCGCACCCATGGTTTATAGGGGTACAATATCATCCTGAATATAAGAGTACGGTAGACAATCCACATCCTTTATTTGTGGGATTTGTTAAAGCGGCATTGAAACATCAAAAGCAATAAACTAGTGTCAGTTTGGCATAAACAACACATTTGGGTGTATATTTGCACGCTTAATCAAGCTGTTAGGAACCTTGATAGGTTGCATACCTTGCGGTAATATTTTTTAAAAGTAAACTTTAGATGGAAGAAAAAAAATTGGATATTAATACCATTATCGGCTTTGTACTGATTTTTGGGATTCTTATTTTTATGTTTTGGCAAAACCAGCCAACACCGGAAGAGCTGGAAGCGCAGAAGGCAGAACAGGAGCAGTTGGAAGCCGCCCAAAAGGAGGAGGCAAATGCTAAACAAGAAGAAAGTACCACTTACCAAAGTATAGACCTACAAGATTCAACTGCCGTGGCAAGTTATAAAAGTGCCATAGGGGCCTTTGGTTATACAGCTCCCAAAGAAGGAACTACCGTTCTGGAGAACGATGTGCTTTATTTGGAGATCAACAACAAGGGAGGGCAGATCGTTGAGGCAAAAATGAAAGGTTATGTAACCTATGATTCCATTCCAGTTTATTTGGTAAAAGATGGTAATGCTAATTTTGGGCTTACTTTTTCAACATCGGATAATCGGGTGCTGAATACCAATGATCTCTTTTTTGAACCTTCACTCTCCCAATCAGGGGACAATCAAGTGCTTTCCATGAAAGCTAAGGTGGCGTCCGATAGGTTTTTGGAATTCCGATATGAGATGAAACCGGGAGAATATCTTCTAGGTTTTACCGTGCGTTCCCAAGGTCTTAACGGGGTGGTCAACAGTTCCAAACCCATTAATTTGGATTGGGATCTAAAGGGAATAAGACATTCTAAAAGTATTCAGTACGAAAATCGCTATACAAGGGTTACCTATAACCATGACGATGATAAAATTAGTAAGCTATCCGAGGGTAGTGAGGATGAGGAATTGGAAGATGATGTAAAATGGATTTCGTATAGACAGCATTTTTTTAGTTCTATTCTCGCCTATTCAGATACCTTTAAAACGGCAAGGTTAAGTTCTATAAACCTGGTTGAAGAAGAAAGCCATACCCAACAGTATACCAAGGAATTTAGTTCAGAAGTGCCATTGGAAATGAAAGGTGGCGAATTGGCCTATAATTTTAACTGGTATTACGGGCCTACAGATGTAAAGGTTTTGGCACAATATAAAGAATTGGGTCTAGAAGATTCCATCCCTTTTGGATGGGGTATCTTTGGTTGGATAAACCGTTATATCTTTACTCCGGTCTATACCTTCTTAAGTTCATTCCTGCCATTCGGTATCGCTATTGTAGTGATGACCATCTTGGTTAGGTTAATAATGTCTCCCGCAACCTATAAGTCTTATTTGTCACAGGCCAAAATGAAGGTCCTAAAGCCGGAGATCACGGAACTTAACGAGAAGTATAAGGACAATGCCATGAAAAAGCAGCAGGAGACTATGAAATTGTATAATAAAGCAGGTGTAAGCCCAATGAGCGGATGTGTACCCGCCTTGTTGCAGATGCCTATTTTTTATGCGCTGTTTATGTTCTTCCCTACTTCCTTTGCCCTAAGGCAGAAGTCCTTTTTATGGGCAGATGACCTTTCTTCCTATGATGCCATAGCACAACTGCCATTTACCATTCCGTTCTATGGTGATCACGTAAGTTTGTTTCCTATATTGGCATCGGTAGCTATCTTCTTCTATATGATGATGACCACCGGTCAGAATATGCAGACACAGCCTGGTATGCCCAATATGAAATTCATCATGTACTTATCCCCATTGATGATGTTGGTGTTCTTCAACAACTATGCAAGTGGACTGAGTTTGTACTATTTTGTGTCTAACTTAATTACCATATTCATTATGTTGGCCATCAAGAACTTTATCTTGGATGAGGATAAGATCCATGCACGGATCCAAGAAAACAAAAAGAAACCTAAGAAAGAAAATAAGTTCCAACGAAAAATGCGCGAGATGATGGAACAGGCCGAGGAACAAAAGAAGGTGGGAAAGAAATAATCCCGATTTAAATTTGTGTGCAATAATTAAAAGTGCTTGATTTTTTTCAAGCACTTTTTTTTATACTGTGGGTTAATTTGATGACATCAATATTGGGATTGGGATAATAAATAACTCCCTAAGATTCCGGGAATACATTGTATTTTCCTTAAAAATAAACCCCCCGGCCAATTGGTCGGGGGGTTTTTAGCAATAAATAGTTTGGTTTGGTAAGATTTGGGTCCTCAAATATTGATTTTTTTTAGGGGTTGTAAAACAAATAGTTGTAAAGAGAGCTTTTTAGTATGTTAAACCTTCTTGTACTGATGTTTGGGCTAAATAATGTATGTGGGTAAAGGCATTATTTGTAGAGGACAATGGTTTTTATGGATAGCGGATTACCACAAAGGCTTTAATTGGTTTCTTATTCCTTGCCGTATGCCCCAAATTACTTAATTTTTCCAATTAAACTTAATACAGCTTAAAATTGCATTACAACAGATCTGGTAGTATAAGGGCAACCAATTTCCAATTTTGTATTTTTGTACCGCAATTGTAAGTCCCTAATAGTCTATAACGACCAAAGGGAAACTATAAATTAAAGTAGATGAAAAAGGTGGTAGTCGGACTTTCCGGCGGAGTGGATTCAAGTGTTACAGCTTATCTCTTAAAAGAACAGGGTTATGAGGTTATAGGCCTGTTTATGAAGAATTGGCACGACGATTCTGTGACCATTTCCAAGGAATGCCCTTGGTTGGAAGATAGTAACGATGCCCTTATTGTGGCAGAAAAGTTGAGGATACCTTTCCAAACAGTTGATTTAAGTGCTCAATATAAAGAGCGTATCGTAGATTATATGTTCAACGAATACGAAAAGGGTAGAACTCCCAATCCCGATGTGCTCTGTAATAGGGAAATTAAGTTTGATGTATTCATGAAAATAGCCATGCAATTGGGGGCGGATTATGTGGCAACCGGTCATTATTGCCGAAAGGGGATAATAAAGAACCCGGACGGTACGGAAACATATCAATTGTTGGCCGGTGTAGATGGCAATAAGGATCAATCTTATTTCCTATGCCAATTATCACAGGAACAATTGGCCAAGACCCTATTCCCAATTGGGGAATTATTAAAGCCCGAAGTAAGGAGGATTGCAGCTGAAAATGATCTGATTACTGCGGATAAAAAAGATTCCCAAGGTCTCTGCTTTATAGGAAAAGTAAGGCTACCGGAATTTTTACAACAAAAATTACAACCCAAAAAGGGTGTTATAGTGGAAGTTCCTGCTGTATTGGAGCAGTATGCTAACAATGTCCCTAAATTTAGTTCCAAATTGGAGGAATTGGCTTTTTATGCTGAAAAACCCCATTATGATCTTACCGACGGAAAAGTTGTTGGGGAACATCAGGGAGCCCATTATTTTACCAAAGGACAGCGTAAAGGATTGGATGTTGGAGGTACCAAGGAACCCCTATTTGTTATAGAAACTGATGTGGACCAAAACATTATCTATACAGGTCAAGGCAAAAGTCACCCCGGACTATATAGGAGGACCTTATTTGTCAGCAATGACGAACTACATTGGGTACGCACGGATCTGGCCTTGGATATTGATCAGAGCATGGAGGTAATGGCTAGGATCAGATACCGTCAACCTCTGCAAAAGGCTACTCTATATAAGGTAGATGCTGGAATTTATGTTGATTTTGAGGAAAAACAATCTGCCATTACGGAAGGGCAGTTTGTGGCTTGGTATATAGGGGACGAACTGATAGGATCTGGCGTAATCTCTTGACATGGATAGGGCCGCCTTTATCCTACTTTTTTTATGCTTTATCAGGGCAGGGGCCCAAGAACACGCTTGGGTGTATTTTAAGGATAAAATTGGGGTAGAAGAGGCTATTGCAAGTCCGTCCAGTATATTGACCGAGCGCTCCCTAACTCGGAAAGCTAAATTTAATATTCCCATAGATGAACGGGATGTACCCGTTAACGAGAATTATATTGCCAGCTTAAAACTTCAAGAGGGCATTACTGTAAAGGCAAAATCCAAATGGTTCAATTGTGTACATGTGGTGGGGAGTCTATCCAATATTTCTGCACTTCTGGAATTGGATTTTGTGGCGAGGGTATGGTATGCCAATAGAAGTTTCAATGCTAAATGGGACAAAGAATGGAATGTGATTTCTCAGTCTACTAATCATAGAGGGAAATATTTGCGGCAGCAGGAAGAATTTGTCTATGGACAAACTGGCCGGCAAATAAGACAGTTGGGCCTTGAGCAACTTCATGATAATGACTTTACGGGGCAGGGATTATTGCTTGCAGTGCTAGATAGCGGTTTTCCCAATGTAGACCAGATGTCTGTTTTTTATAGCTTACGGTCAGACGGACGCTTGTGGGGAGGATATGATTTTGTTGACAGATCAGCGGACATATATAGGCCCAATGGCAGTGATCATGGTACAAGGGTTTTATCCTGTATGGCCGCCTTTGTAGAAGGGGTGTATGTAGGTACGGCGCCGGATGCTGAATATGTGTTGTTTAGAACAGAGGATTCTGCCACAGAGACTCCGGTGGAGGAAAGCTATTGGGTAGAGGCTGCAGAAAGAGCAGATAGCCTAGGAGTGGATCTAATAAATAGCTCTTTGGGATATAGTACCTTTGATGACCCAAATTATAATTATAGACCCTCGCAAATGGATGGAAATAGCACTTTTGTTTCCAAAGGGGCCAATATTGCTATGGAGAAGGGTATTCTGGTGGTGAATTCTGCCGGAAATTCGGGTGATAACCAATGGGGCATTATTACCGCCCCGGCCGATGCCAATGTATTTGCAGTTGGAGCAGTAGATGAAAACGGCCAATATGTGGATTTCAGTTCCAAAGGACCTAATGCCACCGGCCAAATTAAGCCAGATGGTATGGCCTTGGGAAAAGCTGCCGTGGTAGTAGGACCCGATGATAGACTGGTAAGGAGTAATGGAACATCATTTTCTTCCCCTATTTTGGCAGGTGCCATAGCTTCTTTTTGGCAGGCGCTGCCCAATAAAACGAATTGGGAAATAATGGCTATGGTTAGGAAATATTCATCTCATAATCAAAGCCCAAACTCCCAAATGGGATTTGGTATACCTAATTTTTACTCGGCCTTGCTGGCCGAGGGTGTTCCAATGCCCAATAATGAAATGGAGCAATGGTATCTTTATCCAAACCCTACAACTGCCAATCTTTATCTTTACCTTCCAAACGAGTTTAACACTGCTATTTTCTCCCTCTTTGATGCCTATGGAAAGCGTATTTTGGAAAGGCGTATTACCCCAACTAATCTTGAATTATCTGTAGGGCATCTAAGCAATGCCATGTACATAGGGCAATTGAATATTGATGGTGATTGCCAGGAATTTAAAATTATTAAAAACTAATGCAGAATAGAATCACACAACTCTTTAAGATTAAATATCCCATCATACAGGCTGGAATGGTATGGACCAGTGGCTGGCGTTTGGCATCTGCTGTTTCAAACGCTGGCGGATTGGGGGTTATTGGCGCAGGATCTATGTATCCAACAGTGCTCTTGGAACATATTCAGAAATGTAAGTCGGCCACCAATAAGCCTTTCGCGGTTAATGTGCCCATGTTATATCCAGACTTAAAGGAGTTGATGAATATTATTATAGAGCAAGGAGTAAAAATAGTCTTTACCTCTGCTGGGAATCCGAAAACCTGGACGTCCTATCTAAAAAACAATGGTATAACTGTAGTCCATGTGGTAAGCAGTGTAAAGTTTGCCCAAAAAGCCGAAGAGGCTGGGGTAGATGCCATTGTTGCGGAAGGCTTTGAGGCAGGCGGACATAATGGAAGGGATGAGACCACCACGCTCACCTTAATTCCGGCTGTTAAGGAAAAAGTTTCCATTCCGCTTATTGCGGCGGGGGGTATTGCAACTGGTAGCGCTATGTTGGCCACGATGGTCTTGGGAGCCGATGGCGTACAGGTGGGGAGTCGTTTTGTAGCAAGTCATGAGGCTTCATCCCACCCTTTATTTAAACAGAAAGTAGTAGAGGCCGGTGAAGGGGCTACCCAACTCACATTAAAGGAATTGGCTCCCGTGAGGTTGATTAAAAATAAATTTTTTCAGGATATACAACAGGCATATGCCAAAGGTGCGGACGTGGAAGAATTAAGGAGGTTGCTAGGCCGTGCGCGAGCCAAAAAAGGTATGTTCGAAGGAGACCTGGAAGAGGGCGAATTGGAAATAGGGCAGGTAGCCGCTATTATCCACGAAATAAAACCCGCAGCCAAAATTGTGAGTGATATGGTAATGGAGTTCGAGAAGGCCAAAAAGGATATCCCGTCTTTTTAAACTAATGGAAGTTAGCTATCATTTGGCCACTCTTGGCTATTTTAAAATTAAAGGAAGTGCCTTCTCCAATATTTGATTGTACATGAATGGTACCGCCCATATGCTCTACCATTTTTTTAACCGTAGCCAATCCTATGCCATGGCCTTTTTTTCCATCCTTATCCTGACCTTGAAGTACCGTAAAAATTTCAAAAATCTTTTTTTGGTCGTCCAGGGCTATACCCGGCCCATTGTCCTGGACACGAAATTCATAAAATTCATCATCCTCCAAGATGTGTAGTTCTATGTATGTCTTTTCCTTGTCGTTGTATTTAATGGCGTTGGCAATAAGATTGATCAAAATTTGATCTATGGCGGTCCTATTGGCAAAAATACTTTCCAAACTAGAACGGACCTTAAATTCCAATGTATGCTGATAGGAAAAAAGGCTTAAAATCTCCTCTTTAATATCGTTTACACCTATCTCTGTTATTTCCTCATCAAGTATTGAAGCACTTTTACTGTATTCAAGTAAGCCGTCTACAAGTCCTTTAAGCGTTTCTGATGAACTGTTGATATATCCCAGCATGGTTTGCCCTTCATTATCCAATTGCTCCCCATAGGAGTCTTGAAGTAACATAGACAATGCGGATATGTTGTTCAATGGAGATTTTAGGTCGTGCGCGGCAATATATGCAAAGCTTTCCAGTTCCTTGTTTTTGTCCTCCAAAGCTACCATTGAATCTTTCAATAGCTCATTTTTTTTCCGGAGTTCAAGTAAGTTCATAACCTGGGAAGCAAGGGCCTTCAAGGATGTAATTTGGCTTTTGCTCAAATCCTTCGGTTTGTTGTCCGCAACACATATAGTTCCCAGGGGAGACCTTTTGGACTAACTAATGGTACCCCGGCATAAAAAACTACTCCGGGGTCACCCGTAACAAAAGGATTCTCGTTAAAGCGATCGTCGCATCTGGAATCCTGAACAATCAAAATATCCTTATCTTCTACAATGGTATGCGAGCAAAAACTAACTTCTATGGGTGTCTCTGAAATGGATAGTCCATGATGTGATTTAAACCACTGGCGATTATCATCCAGTAAGGTGACCAAGGAGATTGGGGTTTCACAGATTTCTGCAGCAATTGCAGTTAGATTGTCGTAATCTTTTTCCGGAAGACTGTCCAATATGGAATAGGATCGTAATTCCTTTAAACGTAAGGCTTCTTGAGGATGTTTGTTAGCGATTTTCATTTGGGGGGATTTTACTTCCTTTCAAAAATAGTAAATTTTTGTAAGATATTTATTACTTTTAAGCAATATAACTACTTAAGCTTGATGTTTTTTGCTCAATCAAAAACTTTATTGAAATTATCAATTTTAGGTTTAAATGCTTTGCTAATAACGTTTCAAAAAGGTATTTCGTATCAACAACTTTAAAGGACCGAAGTACTTATTTCTAAATCGGCATGTTGCCAAGCGTTTTGGAATACTTCTATGACTTCTTTGGCTTCTTCTGTTTTTCCTTGCTCCATTAAGCTTTTATGAAGCCCCATAAGCGACCAACCGTTTTGCCGGAGCGTGGCTAAATCTTCACGATATACTCTTTCGGCTTCTTTATATTTTTGTGCTTTTAGCAAAATGGCACCCATGGTTTGCCTAACGGGGATATGCCATGCACTGGGTTCACTATAGATTAAATTATCTTCCAGAGCGATCCCTTTTTCGAGGTGTTCCAAGGATTTTGGAAAATTGCCCTCGGCCGCAGCCAATTCCCCTGCAATTACCTCATGGGCCACTTTGGCAATATTGGAAGATGGATTGGTGTAATTGGCGATGAGTGTTTCCAGTTCCGTATCTTCTGTCATGAGGGCTATGGCTTCCAGTTCTTCTTTGGCTTCCTTAATGTTGTCTTTTCTTAAAAAGGCAATCCCGCGGGCATAGTGCCATATAAGTTTAAGGTGTTTATAATCGTCTCCCGGATAGGGAATGGTCAATATTTCATTCCATTTCCCAAATCTAGTGTAAGCCAGTAATGGGGTTGAGGCAAAATCTTGCAGGAAGGGGAGATTTATCATTTCGCCAATGGGTACTTTTTCCGCAGTTTTTTTGGCAGCATCAATGGCCATGTCACTGGCGCCCAACAAGCTGGAAGCAGACCATAGGAAGTGAAGGTTATGAGGGTAATAACCCAATGGGTACATACCTTGGGAGTAACATTGTGAAATATAATCCTCATCGGCCAAAATGGCTGCTTGATTGGTTTTTACGGCATCTTCATATCGCCCTACCCTAATATATATATGTGAGGGCATATGCACCAAATGGCCCGCTGCCGGCATAAGTCCAGCCAGTCTGTCCGCACTGGCAACAGCAAGGTCTGGCTTGGGCAGCTCTACCATATGAATATAATAATGGTGCGCTCCGGGATGATCTGGGTTAAGTTTCATAGCCTGTTCCAAGGCTGTTTTTCCATTGAGCGTATTGGGAGCGGGATTCCCGTTATTGTCCCAATAATTCCATGGTGTGGTATTCATTACTGCTTCGGCATATAGGGTTTGGATATCGGCATCCTCCGGATATTTTTTTACAACATCGGCCATGGCATGCATATAGTTCTTGTTTAATTCATCTATTTCAACTGAAAGGTTACTACTGTACCGCGTACTTAAAGCGTTAATGAGCGCCCGTTCCTTGGACGATATATTGGATGTTAACTTCTTGGCTTTTTCAATGGCCTCATAGGACTTTGTTTTACGTTCATCGTCTGGAAAGGGATCGTTAATATTGGGCCCCAAGGTGTAAGCTTGCCCCCAAAAAGCCATTGCTGCATTTGGATCTAAGCGAGCAGCTTCCATAAAAGACCTGTGTGCCTCGGCATGGTTAAAGGCATAACTGAGCTTTAAGCCTTGGTCGAAAAATTGTTGCGCCCTTTTATTGGTTGTACTTATGGGGTAATGATGATTTCCAAGATTTTTGAATAAGGGGGCAATTTGTTGGGTGGTGTCCACATTGGAGAGTAGATATTTTGCCACCGTACACTTAATGGAAGAAAAGCCTGCATTTTGCGGAACCTCTATTACTGTGGGCCTTTCAGATCTGTTAAAATTGTAGATCACTATCAGAAGTAGGGCTGTAAGTGCCGTAAGAATCATTTTTGTTTTCATGATGCCAAAATTTAATGCGAGGCCCCCCCAAGCTATTGCTTTCAGGAACAGGTCCTCTTGATTAAAGAATACTAGTGTTCAATTTGTACGTTGTAGGCCTCCAAGGCCCATATTTTCCAACCTGTTTTAAAACAGTTTAATGCTGTAACGGGTTGCTAGGATCCTTAAAAAACAGCATGCCTCTAAAAAAAGGTCACAACAACTTTAAAATAACATGGGGGGTAATACAGTAAACTGTGAAGTAAGCACGTTTGCAATGCCTAGTACAATTTCAATGTAAAAGTAGAAAATTTTAATGAGATATAGTGTTTAGGGAGAGGGTAAAATACTGTAGACGAGTGGTTTGTGTTTTGGTGGTAAGCGGGCTGTTTGATATACAGCAGTGAAGGTCTAATGTTAAGTACCGTAGCTTCTGCAAGCCTAAATAAGTCCTCTAGCCTTAATTTCCAGATATTTGTTAATGGTATTGATGGTCAAATTTTCGGGTTTGGTAAGAATGGTCTGTATACCGTGCTTTCTTAATTCGTTTACTATCAGTTTCTTTTCATAGACAAACTTTTCGGCAATGGTCTTTTCAAATATCCCTAGGGTGGTATTTGGAATATCCTTGGTAAATTTGATCAATTCGGTATTTTCAAAAAATATGACTACCAACAAATGTTGTTTGGCAAGTGCCTGCAAATAGGGGAGCTGTCGTTGTAAGGCGTCCAAGGTCTCAAAATTGGTATAAAGTAATAAGAGACTTCTGTGGTTTAAGTTTCGTTTTATATCAACGTACAATCGGGAAAAATCACTTTCCACAAAATTGGTTTCAATATTGTAGAGTGTTTCCAAAATAAGGTTCATTTGAGAACTTCTTCGTTCCGCAACCACCCGGTTCTCTATTTTGTTACTAAAGGTAAACATACCGGCTTTGTCTTGTTTTTTTAGGGCGATATTGGATATCACCAAACTGGAGTTAATAGCGTAATCCAATAGGCTTAGGCCATTAAATGGCATTTTCATGACCCGCCCCTTATCTATAATAGAGTAGATGGGTTGCGATTTTTCATCCTGATATTGATTTACCATCAATTGGCCTTTTTTGGCGGTTGCCTTCCAATTAATGTTTCTAATATCATCGCCTTGAACATAATCTTTAATTTGTTCAAATTCCATGGTATGACCTATGCGACGTATTTTCTTTAGACCGTATTCAAACAATCTATCGGAAAAAGCCATAAGGTCATATTTCCGAAGTTGTAGGAATGAGGGGTAAACAGGGACCGACTTATTATGGTCAAAGCTGTACTTTTTGGAAATAAACCCTATGGGAGACTTGGAGAAGACTATTAGATCCCCAAATGAATACAGGCCTCTTGTTGTGGGTCTAAGTTGATAGGTATATTGTTTTTCCATACCCTTTCCTAAGGTGGTGTTAATTACAAAGTCGCGTTTTTGAAATTGGTGTGGAATTTCGTCCAAAACTTTTAATTGCACCGGAAACAAATAGGAGTTGGAAAGGATTATTTTAATCTGGTTTTCATCCCCATTGGATAGTTTTTCGGGCAATAGGCGACTGGCATGGACACCACCCTTGGAGGCAAACATCAGAATAATATCAACCAAAAAAAACAATAAAAAGAAATATAATAATAGCTTCATTACCCCTAAAACATGGGGATACATGTATGATATTAAAAACCCAATAACCAAGCATGTTAGAACGAAGAAGAATCGCTTTGCCAAAAAGATATTGAACAGGAACTTTTTCATTATTAAAATTTAAACACTTTTAATTTTGGTCACTGGGATTGGGTGCTGGGTTATATTGGCAGCTATTTGCTGAATAGGGATATTGCCTATCGCGGTATTTCAATGGCCTCTAAAATTTGTTTTATCACTTTTTCCGTAGTAAAGCCCTCCATTTCCCTTTCTGGAGTTAGTAATACCCTATGGCCAATGATGGGGACTGCTACTTTTTTTATGTCGTCCGGGGTAACAAAATCACGACTGTTTATAGCTGCCAATGCCTTGGAAGCATCCATTATGGCGATAGAGGCCCTTGGTGAGGCTCCTAGATAAAGATTGGCATTGCTGCGGGTATTGTTTACGATGCCGGCAATGTATCGCATCAAATTATCTTCGATGACTATTTCTTTTACGATGTCCTGATAGGTAGCTATTTCTTGGGCATTGAGTACGGTGCTTACCAAGCCTTCTGCATCTTTGTTCTTTTGGTGATGCTTGTTTTCCAATATCCGTATTTCCTCTTCCAATGAGGGGTATTCTACCTTAATTTTAAATAGGAAACGATCTAATTGTGCTTCGGGCAAACGATAGGTACCTTCTTGTTCTATGGGATTTTGGGTGGCAAAGACCAAAAAAGGAGGTTGCATGGCGTAGGCAACTCCATCTATAGTGATTTGTTGCTCTGCCATAGCCTCAAAAAGTGCGGCCTGTGTCTTGGCAGGGGCACGGTTTATTTCATCAATTAAGATAATGTTTGAAAACAATGGCCCTTTTTTAAATTCAAATTCCGAAGTCTTCACATTAAAAATAGAGGTGCCTAGAATATCGCTGGGCATAAGGTCTGGGGTGAACTGTATCCTACTAAATTCAACGCTCATCGTTTTGGCAAGGAGTTTTGCGGTTACCGTTTTAGCCACTCCGGGTACCCCTTCTATTAAAGAATGTCCGTTGGCAAGGATAGAAATAATAAGTAGTTCTATCATATCTTCCTGGCCTATGATAACCTTTCCCAGTTCTTCTTTTATTCTATTTACTGAATTCTGCAGCTTGTTTAGGTCTATTCTACTTTTAAATTCCACCGGCTTGTTGCCTTCCCCTTTCTGAATATCTTCCATTCGTTAGTGTTTAAGTTTATTCAATTTTTTTTCAAGATTTATTAGATCCTGTTCACTGTGTTGTTTCTTGTTTTTAAGCTGTATCAAGAGATCTATAAGGGCTTTGGTCTCGGCTATTGGTTTTCCGGTTTTGGCCGATAGATCCCTCACGGTCTTATCGTCTAAGATTACAGTATTAATATGATAATTACTTCTAATATGCTCTAGAAAGAAGTTAATTTTTTTATAGATCAGATCGGTATAATCCCTATACTCATAATAGAGTCCACCAACTGTCTTGGCAAATTCAATGGAACTATTTTGCAAGGGTCGGATAATGGGAATGATACGTTGTTCCCTTTTGGCCTTAAATATCACAAAAAGCAAAATACCACTAATGCCGAGGTAATAGGCCCATTTTAAAGACGTTTGATTTAGTACAAAGCGCATTGGGGAGTCTATTATTTTGCGGCCCGATTTTTTGTAATTATCCCAATAGAGATCCACATTCCTTAAATAGGATAGACTGCTGCTTACATAATTCTCATTTCCTCTAAGCATATAATAGTTGGTAAAGGTCTGTGGGGTGCTATTGAGATAAAAATTTCCTTTTCCAAACTTAACTTTGATAAAATTTGGGCTTGTAATGGTATGCTGTTTTTCTGATTTTAAGGGCTGGTCTTCCGAGCTATAGGTAATATTCCCTAAAATGGTGGTGTTTAACGAGTCTACTGATGTAAAATGTGCGTTGTATGCTCCACGGGCCAAGGGATAGGTTTTGTTGGATAGTCTAGGGTTGCTAAGACGTATTTGCAGGGTGTCCTCCGAAAGTGTATACATTGTCTCCACCCTTAGATTCAAAGTGTCCGATAAAATACTCCCAAAGTTGGTGGCCGCTATAAAGCTGTCATTGCCCTGGTATACATAGTTCAGTAACTGATTGGATTCTTGCTTGTCAAGGTCCAAAATATCATTGATTATTAAATAACTGGAAGCTTTGCTACTATCCCGATGGGTTAAAACATTGTATAAACTTTGGTTTGTAGAAAATATTTTCTGATTGGGAAACAGCTCTTTAAGCTCTTGATGCAATACATAGCACCCAAACGGTATTTTGTCCGAGGAGGTATAGGACGGACTCCAATTTAGGGGTTTGGGGCGTACAATTTCTGTGGCCATGATCCCAACGAGAACGGCTATAAATATCCCTAGGATTATTTTGGAACGCTTATCCATTGGCCTTCATCTTATAGAGGCTGGTAAAGGAATGCTGAACAGCCTTGTATCTTTCTTCGTCAATCTCTTTTTCTCCGTACCAGATATGATCATACACATAGGAAACATCCCTAAAGAGTACTTTAACTTTGGGAAGGTCTATTTCCTTCTGGTAATCCAAATTTGTTTTTTCATAATCCCATGCAATAAGCTGTTGTTGAGCCAGTGTTTTCAATACTTTTAGGTATTGATAGCGTATGGCCAATCGGTAATTCCTATGTGTTTGGGCTTCGCTTATTAACGAGTCCAGATCCAAATCAGCTATATGTTCCTCTTCCAAATTTATATCCATGGAGGAGGTGGCTTTTTTTCTAAAAATGGCGGAGGCGTTTTCCCCGCTAAAGAATTTTACCAAAAGGTATATGGCCACTAGAACCAAAGCAAAGTACACTATGTATTCCAATACCTGTATGGTCCCTGGGGGAAGGTCTATTCCAAATACGTTATTTAGGACATCCAAAAGCCACGAAATTAAACGCGATAGTAAATTTTTAGACTCCCCATCCTTTAGGTTGTAATTAAATTCTTTGCCTTGGTACTTTTCCACCAAGTTTCCTTGAAAAGTACGCAACGCCATATTGGTCCTAGTGTCTACGGGCATGGCTAAGGAATCCCGTACCCCTTGCGATATACCGGAGTAGTGGACCAAAAAACAGAATATGGTGGCGTATTGGAACTTTATCACTGGTCTTGCAATCCTATTTGATCAATTTTGCTTCTGGAATTTAGGTTGTACATTTTCTCGTGCAGTGAAAAATACAGTAATCCATTAATAAATTGGGAAAGACACTGTGAATACACTGCTATTATTAGAAACATACATGTTCCCAAAGTATAGATGATGGTTGGTACTATGGAGGACCCTAGAGCAACATCGTTCTGTACCACATGAAAAGTATAGATACCTACCAAAATTCCAGGAATTATCATTACAACCATAATAAGTAGACCAATGAGAAGTCCCAGTATAAAATTGACTCCTACTGCTGTCCAAAAGTTTTTGGTAACCAGGTTCCATCCCTCCCCTAAAGCCTCTATTATCCCTCGCTTTTCCTTCAACATTACAAAAAAGGACACGCCAACCCAGGCCATGATGAAATACTGCAGAACATATTGCGCCAACATACCCACTAAGGGAATAAAGGCAAGTATAAAGGCCACTACCATTAGAAGGACAAAAAGCAGTAATATCAATAGTATAAAAAGAACTATGTTTCCTAGATTACTTTTTATTTGCTGCCATACCTCCTCTTTGTTAAAGCCCTGCCCCTTGTATTCCTCATATTTTATCATATAGGAGGTACTTAAACTATAATTTAGAATGGCAACCATTAAGAAGATAAAGAAGAAGAGTACTCCTCCCAGGCCAAAGTATATTAGATATGCATCTGTTCCAAAGCCCACCCCATCCAAGAAGGTGTTTTGTTCGTTGCTAATAAGACCTATGACCCCAGAAACCAGTAAATAGCTAACAAGTAAAAGTCCAATCAGAAAAATACCGTTGTAACCAATAAAGATATTGGTGAATTTTTTTAGGTTTTGTTTAAAAAAATCAAAGTAAAGAGTGATCATATCACCAAAGTCCCTGTTTACTCTCAGTTCTATATAATTGTCCTTATTTTCTCTTTGCATAAGATTGGTTTAATAATATGGGATAAACAACATAGTAGTATACGATCAGGGTCAGTGAACTGCCAATGATAAGAAATGCCAACCAGGGCGGCATATTGGAATATCGTGTGATAAATCCTTCTATAAAACCAGCGAGTATGAAAAATGGGATAGTGCTTACCACTACCTTTAACCCTGCTTTGGCCCCTTTCATAAATGATACCCTCCTGGAATAGGTTTTGGGGAATAATATGCTATTTCCCATAATTAATCCTGCACACCCAGCAATTATTATTACCGATATTTCAATGGTACCGTGGAGCCATATCTGTTTATTTGCCTGATAGAAAACATCCTGGGTATAAAAAAAGGTAATAAAGGCCCCCAGCATAACGCCATTACTGAACAAAATATAGGCAGTGCCAATACTGCTGATTACTCCAAAAGAAAAGGCTAAAAAGGCTACTCTGATGTTGTTTATGGTAATGCCCAAAAAGGATCCAATTTCACTGCCTCCCTTGTATATGGCAGTTGGGTCTCCCTTGGCAATATTGTTTAGGGTCTCGTTTACATAGGCATCCCCAAGAATCAACCTTACAAAGGTACTGTCGTTCAATACCGATAGGCTTCCTATAGCAGCTGCAATGGCAAAGGTCAGGAACGCTACGCCCAGAGTGCTGTGGTATTGTTTAAAGAACAGTGGAAATTCAACTTTCCAAAAATCAATAATTCTGTTCCGCTGTTCTTTTTTGTTCTTATATATTTTTTGATGTGCCTGTGAGGCCAAGGAATTTAGGTACAACAGCGTTTTACTGTCCGGGTAGTAAGTTTGGGCATAAGACAGATCATTGGTCATCTGAATATAGCCATTGGCAAGTTCATCCGGATCAATGTGTGGATTAAAGTTAATAGCCTTTTCAAATGCTATCCATTTTTCTTTATTTTGCTTCACAAAAGCTGCCTCACGCATACGGGGATAATCCTTTAAAAAATAAAAGTAGTGCTAATATGTCCAATCTTCAAATCAATACCACGCAAAATGTTAACCTAGATTATAAAATTGCTGGTATTGGCGAAAGAATCCTGGCATTTTTAATTGATGGGTTTATTTTATATCTCTACGCCGTCCTCGTACAAGTAATAGGTAGTGCCTTGGGATATGTGTTTGATGATAATTGGACTACAATAGGCTTGGTAAGTCTTATTTTTTTGCCGGCCATGTTGTATAGTTTGCTTATGCATAGTCTGTTCAACGGAAGAACGGTAGGTAAAATGATTTTGAAATTACGAGTGGTAAAATTGGATGGTTCTCCTGTGCATTGGTCCAATTTTTTGGTTCGTTGGATGTTGAGATTGGTAGATATTTGGCTGTTCTTCGGGTCCGTGGGGCTATTGACAATTTTGTTTACGGACAAAAAGCAGCGTTTGGGAGATGCTGCGGCCGGAACAGTGGTGATCAGTACTAAAAATAAGGTAAATATATCCCATACCATTTTGGAAGAGGTAGCACAGACCCATGTCCCGATTTTCACCAATGTTACGATACTGAGCGATAAAGACGTGAGGCTTATAAAGGAAACCTACCAAATTGCCAATAAAAGTGGGGATTATAGGACCATGAAGGCCTTACGCGATAAGGTGGAAAGCCTTCTAAATTCAAAGTCGGAACTATATGACCGGCAGTATATAGAAACAGTATTGAAAGATTATAATTTTTACACCCAAAACTCATAGCCCATGTTTTATTTTGTAATCGACATTTTAGGAGTCATTGCCTTTGCTATCTCGGGGGTTTTGGTAGCAATGGATAAGAAACTGGACCTTTTTGGGGTTTTCATTATAGCCTTTGTTACGGGGGTTGGTGGGGGTACCCTTAGGGATTTGTTGATTGGGAACACTCCGGTATTATGGATGCAGCAACCCTTTTATATCTATACCGTAATTGTCACGGTTATTTTCGCTATAGTATTTAGGGATAAATTAAAATATCTTAGAACATCATTATTCTTATTTGATACCATTGGAATTGGATTGTATACCATGGTAGGTATAGAAAAGGGACTCAATATTGGCTTACTACCCATAATGTGTATATCCCTAGGTACCATTACCGCCTGTTTTGGAGGGGTTATCAGGGATATTCTCTGTAATGAGATCCCTGTTATTTTTAGTAGAAAGGAAATCTATGCCACTGCCTGTATTGCTGGAGGAGTGAGTTATTTTTTAATAAGGAAATTGCCCTTGGACAATGCGTATGCCTATGTCGCCGCCATTCTTATAATTATTGGCATCCGAATTTTGGCCGTTAAGTTTAAGATTGCCCTCCCAAATATATATGGCTCCGAATCCAATAAGTAACAGTAGTGATTATTAGCGGTTAACCCCTGACTATAGGGCTGCCGTTGGCTTGTAAATTAAGATCAGTCTGGGGATTCAAAAAATGCCCTTGAAGTATAAATGATAAAAAGGGACCATCCGCCATACCCTTTGGCCTAATATGGTTACTTAACTACCTCGGCCTTGAGAATATAGATGTTTTGTGAGGGCCAGTCTCCACTGTCTACAGGTTGCTGATTAATTTCGTCCACCACGTCCATGCCGTCTATAACTTTACCGAAGGCAGTATAGCTTCCATCCAAATGATAGGAGCCGGGGTTGGTAACCACTATAAAAAACTCGTAAGGAGAGGCCAGCATATGTGGATTGTTTATTTCACTGCTGGGCATGGATATGGTACCCCTATGGTGTTTATAACCTTTTTTTGTGTCTGGCGGAAGAAGATAGCGCCCAATTTTACTTCTTTTTTTTGCGGTCTCCAAATTATCGGCATTCCCTCCCTGGATAATAAAATTCTTTACCACTCTGTGAAAGTAGGTGTTGTTAAAGTAGCCCATTCTGGTGAGGTATATAAAGTTGGCCTTGTGGTAAGGAACATTGTCATACAGCTGAATGGTTATCTCTCCAAATGTTGTAGTTAATTTAACCTTGTTCTCCTTTAGGGTTTTGTTGTAGTTGTAGAAGAACTCAATGGCGTTATCCTCGGTCAATTCAAATGCCTCTTCCTCTTTTTCCTCGGTTTCCTGTTGTTTGGGGACAGAATCGGTGATTGTGGTATCTACTTGCGTTACAATCTCAGTCCCGGTATTGTTGTTGGTGGCCTGGCGGTCTTTGCAGCCCATCAATATAAAAAAAACAAATAGTCCCAAAAATGAAATTTCTCTTACTGCCATGTACTTTTATTAAATTTAATCCTTTGTTAAAAGACCGTTCAGCCTAATAAGGTTGGTGGTTTTTAATTAATTTGCCGAAAATTACAAAAAAATCGAGTTTGTGGATTTTGATGATTTTTCCAAACGAATTTCAAAAATAGACAATCTGGAACTTCCGGGCAGGGCTTCACATTATAAAATGGTCCCGGCATTTAGGGCGCAGGAATTGGAATCGGGCAAGATTTTGAAAAAGAATCCCAGGCTCGCAGCAGTAATGGCCCTTTTTTATCCCGGCTTGGCAAATAATACTAACCTTTTGCTTATACTAAGAAATACTTACAAAGGAATTCATAGTAACCAGATAGCATTGCCAGGTGGGAAAATGGAAAAAACCGATGCTGATTTGTTGGATACAGCCTTGCGCGAAACCTATGAGGAGGTTGGGGCGGTTAGCGATCATATCACTGTGATCCGTTCCCTGAGCGAGGTGTATATTCCACCCAGTAATTTTGAGGTAACTCCATACTTGGGGCTATATAAAAAGGAAAGACCTTTTTTAATGGAATCCGATGAAGTAGCCGCTATTATTGAGGTTCCGCTATTGGATTTTATGGATGACCGGAAAATATTTCATCAAATTTTATCCACCTCATATGCTAATAATGTTGAGGTACCCGCCTTTAAATTAAATGGTTATACGGTTTGGGGGGCTACTGCAATGATGCTAAATGAAATTAAGGAACTGTTTAGACAAGTGTTATAAGGCACTTATTTTGTAATTTTGGGCATTAACCAAAAAATATGGGCTTGTTTAAGAAAAATCCGTTTGGACATAATTTGTTTTTAAAAAAGTGGCTTATTCGTATTTTGGCCGTAATTACCCATAAAAGATACCGGGGCTTTAATACTATAGAAATAGAGGGTTCCGATATAATTAGAAAATTGCCACCCGAAAATGTACTTTTTGTAAGTAATCATCAAACCTATTTTGCAGATGTTGTGGCCATGTTCCATGTTTTTAACGCCAGTTTGAGCGGTAGGGAAGATTCTATAAAAAATTTGGGGTATATATGGCAGCCAAAACTAAATATGTATTATGTGGCGGCAGCGGAAACCATGAAAAAGAGTTTGTTGACCAAGGTTTTGGCCTATGCCGGATCAATCAGCGTGGAGCGGACCTGGAGGTCCGAGGGCAAGGACGTAAAGAGGCAGGTTAAAATGAGCGATATCTCCAATATAGGCACAGCGCTTAAGGATGGCTGGGTCATTACTTTTCCGCAGGGTACTACAACACCTTGGAAACCCTTGCGAAAAGGGACCTCCCATATTATAAAAAAATATAAGCCGGTGGTTGTACCAGTGGTCATAGACGGTTTTCGTCGCTCTTTCGACAAAAAGGGATTGCGGATAAAAAAGAAAGGGATATTGCAATCCATGGTTATTAAGGAACCGTTGGATATAGACTATGAGAACGAGTCCTTTGATTCCATTATAGAAAAATTGGAATATGCCATAGAGCAACACCCTTCTTTTTTAAAGGTTATTCCTAAAAGTGAACTAATGGCCTACGAAGAGGAAAACAAAAAAAGAAAGTTCAGGGTCTAAACATCCATGTCTTTAAGCTCACGGTAATTCCTTTTTAGTTTCTTAAGTAATATTCCATACAACAAAAAGTAGATACATCCCATAACCAGGGTTATCACAACTCCTAGTATAACCACCGTGGCAAGCAAAGTGGTCTTTAATTTTTCCGGATTGATGTTTTCTACTTGGTTACCATACCCCAATGCCAACATTGGGTCATCATTAAGATAGATGCCAACGGCCATTACCATGAAGGATATAAAAATTAAGGACAAACAGAAAATCACGTAGTATTTCACTGTTTTTCTTGTCTTTAGGATGTTGGCCAGTAGTTGTTTGGCATTGTCCAAGGAGGAAATTTCCCGATATCTTTTATAAAACTGAAAAATAAAGAAGAGTACAACGGAATATTGGACCACATTGGACAACAAGAGAAAATTGCCCAACCCCAAGTCTTTCCAGACCGCCATGTTTTTACTCATGGAAGGGAGTAGGTACAAAAGGTGGGGGAGTAGAAACTCAATAATACTGATGAAAAAAATCCATTTAACAATGGAAGATGACTTTTTCCATATCATCTTATAAATCTCATCATAGGAGAGCTTTGGCAAATCCTTGCCTTTCTTTTGCCAATCCCTTTTTAATAATTCCAGTTCATCCATCATATTCTTAGGGATTTAATATCGTTTTTAATCTATTTTTTATTCTGTTCATCTTCACTCTTGCATTTACTTCAGAAATACCTAGTGTTTCCGCTATTTCTCTGTAGTCTTTGTTTTCTAGATAAAGAAAGATCAGGGCCTTGTCTATATCTCCCAATTGCCTAATGGCATTGTACATTAATTTAAGCTGTTGCTCTTGGGTAGGATCATATTCATCAGCCTTTATTTTAAAAATAACCGATTCATAGTCTTGGGTCGGGACACTTCTTTTTGATTTTCTATAAAGTGTAATAGCCGTGTTTAAAGCTACCCGGTACATCCAAGTGCTAAATTTGGAATCACCTCTAAACTTTGGATAGGCTTTCCATAACTGAATGGTTATTTCCTGGAACAAATCGTTGTGGGAATCCCTGTCACTGGTATACAAAGTACATATCTTATGCACAATGTTCTGATTGCATTCTAATTCCTTTACGAATTGATGTTCCAAATCTTTGGTCACTCGGCTCTAATAGTTAGTTATTGGTTAGTAGTCACACTTTGCGTTTTGTTACAATATAAAAATCAAAATTAATTATTTGGCATGTTTTAAACGAACGCCATCTATTGCCAGGCAATAAGCCAACGTACAGGACAGCATTAAAGATGTCTGCCAAAGGAGGTTTTTGGCTAAATGCAGTAAATCTTAGATTGCGTTTTACGGTTATATTGCGAATGGTTAATTTTACCCATATTTGTATATATGAACATTCCAAAGACCAGTTTTCCAAGAATAGTTATAATCGGCGGTGGATTTGCGGGAATATCCCTCGCTAAAAAGTTAAATAACAAGGAGGTGCAGGTAGTACTTCTGGATAAACACAACTACCATACTTTTCAACCGCTGCTGTACCAGGTTTCCACCGGCGGACTTGAACCGGATTCCATAGCCTATCCCATCAGGAAAATTTTAAAGGATTTCCCTAATTTTTTCTTCAGGTTGGCACAAGTAAAGGAAATAAAAACTGGGGATAATACCTTAGTGACCAATATTGGCAATTTGGAATATGACTATTTGGTGATGGCCACGGGTTCTACAACAAATTATTACGGGAATAGGGAGATTCAACTGAACAGTATGGCCATGAAATCCATTCCCCAATCCTTAAACCTGCGCAGTCTTATACTGGAGAATTTTGAGCAGGCTCTTTTAACAGATCAATATCATGAACGGGAAGCCCTGATGAATTTCGTTATTGTAGGGGGTGGACCCACTGGGGTGGAATTGGCCGGGGCCTTGGCCGAAATAAAAAAAGGTATCCTGCCCAAAGATTACCCCGACCTGGATACGAGAAAGGTGCAGATACACCTTATACAATCGGGTGACCGTATCCTCAAGGAAATGAGTGAAAAGGCATCTTCAAAGGCCGAGGATTTTTTAGAGGGACTTGGGGTGCAAATATGGAAACATACACGGGTTACCGGCTATGACGGTAAAACGGTGAAAACAGATACGGATACTATTTTTGAAACGGCAACCTTGGTCTGGGCAGCAGGCGTTAAGGGAGCTGGCATCAGAGGATTGGATGCCAAGGATGTTTTGGCAAGGGGAAATAGAATACGGGTAAACGAGTTTAACCAGGTAATGGACCATGATAATATATTTGCCGTTGGGGATGTGGCCTGTATGCAGACCAAAGATACGCCAAGGGGTCACCCTATGATGGCACAACCGGCCATACAGCAAGGAAAGAACCTCGGTGAGAATCTACTGCGTTTGTTGGATAACAAGCCCCTAAAGCCGTTTGTTTATAAAGACAAGGGCAGTATGGCCACCGTAGGCAGGAACAAGGCTGTTGTAGATTTGAAGAATATAAAATTCCAAGGTGTTTTTGCATGGTTCGTATGGATGTTTGTACACCTCTTCTTTTTAATAGGATTTAGAAATCGAATGGTGGTTTTTGTGAATTGGGTGTATAATTACATAAGGTTTGATAGGGAAGCCCGATTAATTATTAGGCCCTTTAACAGGAATTACAGCGCTTTTAAGGATTAGCACCTAAGTAGTTGAAGGATGCTTAATCTGGTGATATAGTACTGTTTCTGGGGTGGTAAGTATTCATTACTTCGGCCAAATGCTTTCTGTCTAAATGCATATACACCTCCGTAGTGGTAATGCTTTCATGTCCCAACATTTGTTGTATGGCCCTGAGATCTGCACCATTTTGTAATAGGTGGGTGGCAAATGAATGTCTAAAGGTATGCGGACTTATACTTTTATTAAGCCCTATTTCTTCGGCCAATTGTTTTATAATGGTGAAAATCATGGCTCGGGTAAGTTGTCCGCCCCTACGATTTAAGAAAAGAATATCTTCATGCCCTTTTTTAATGGGCAAATGCACCCGCTTTTCCTTTCTGTAAATGTTTATATATTTTTTGTTTATTTCACTAATGGGGACAAAACGCTGTTTATTGCCCTTTCCGGTAACTTTAATAAAGTCCTCCTCAAAATAAAGGTCTGATAGCCGTAAATCCAATAATTCGCTAACCCTAAGTCCACAGCCGTAAAGGGTTTCCAATATGGCACGGTTGCGCTCACCTTCGGGTTTGGAGAGGTCAATAGCTCCAATTAGGGTATTGATCTCCTTTTCTGATAAGGTGTCTGGCAGTTTTCTGCCTACTTTAGGGGATTCAATCAAATCCATGGGGTTGTCCCTCCTGTAATCCTCAAAGAGTAGATAATTAAAAAAGCTTTTTAAACCAGAGATTATCCGGGCCTGGGATCTAGGGTTAACTTTTTTGGGAAGTTCGTAAACAAAGCGCTGAATACTAGCTCTGTCTATGTTTATGGGGTTTTCCTTTAGCTTGTTGGTTTCTATAAAGACAATTAGTTTTTTAATGTCCAGAATGTAACTGTTAATGGAGTTTTGTGACAGTCCCCGCTCCAGCTTAAGGTAATGTTGATAATCCTGAAGGGCTTGATTCCAGTTCATGAGGTAAATATACAATTAGAATCAACACCATAAAAAACACCTTGACCATAAAAACATGGAATTCTACAATCATAAATATGGCAATAAACGGTTGTTCCTTGGTTTGATGAATATTTTATACGAGTAATAAATTTAGACGAAAAAGGAGGGTATTGCAGTATACGGCTTTGTTGCCTTTTATTGTGCTCCAATAAGGCATCGGTTTCACTTTTTTAATGAATTACAATTCATTACTTTTATCGCATGAAGATTATAATTGTCAACGGACCTAACTTAAACCTTTTGGGGAAGCGAGAACCCGAGGTTTACGGAAAGACTACTTTTGAGGAGTATTTTGCCAACCTACAATTTAAGTTTAAGGATGTGCAATTGGAATATTACCAATCCAATGTAGAAGGTGAGATTATTAACAAACTACATGACTGCGGTTTTGAGGGATATGATGGGATAATCCTGAATGCTGGGGCGTATACCCATACTTCCATTGGAATAGGGGATGCTATAAAGGGAATTACTGCACCGGTAGTAGAGGTGCATATAAGTAACACCTTTGGGCGCGAAGAGTTTAGGCATACTTCCTATATTTCACCAGTGGCCAAAGGGGTGATCCTAGGTTTCGGACTAAAGAGTTACGACCTTGCCATTCAAAGCTTTTTGAACAAGGACTAAGAAACTATATTGTCCATCTGCCTTATAATGACCTTTGGTTAGCGTTTACTTCCTATGCCATCTGCGGCTTTAAATACTTTTTGTCTATATAAAAAGTACCAAATGGTAGCAAGGAAGCAATAAAAAGGATAATAAATGTTTTAAGGCTCCATTTTCTTTCAACGCACACCATTACTGCCAAGGCTACATAAGCAATAAATAGAAACCCATGTGCGTACCCAATGTATATGTTGGGTTCTGGTATTTGGGCCACATATTTTAATGGCATACCAATGCCAAATAACAATAAATAGGATATTCCTTCCAAGAGAGCGGTTAAACTAAAGATTTTTAACATGTGAACTGGGGTATTTAATAAAGGTGTTTGTTTTATAAGTAGACCTGTCAGGTAATACTACCTAACAGGTCTATTGTATTTATACGAAAATGCAGTATCCTATAAGTGGATAACCTCTCCGTAGGCATCTGCAACGGCCTCCATCACGGCCTCACTCATAGTAGGGTGAGGGTGAACGGCTTTAAGGATTTCATGCCCTGTAGTTTCCAATTTACGGGCAACAACTGCTTCCGCTATCATGTCTGTAACACCTGCACCGATCATATGACAACCTAGCCATTCGCCGTATTTGGCGTCAAATATAACCTTTACAAAACCGTCTTTGGCGCCGGATGCACTTGCTTTTCCACTAGCGGAAAAAGGGAATTTCCCTACTTTGATATCGTATCCTTTTTCTTTGGCCTGTTTTTCGGTAAGACCTACAGAGGCTATTTCTGGGGAACAGTAGGTACATCCCGGAATATTTCCATAGTCCAACGGTTCAACATGCATATCAGCTAATTTTTCCACACAAAGTATCCCTTCTGCCGAAGCAACGTGGGCCAATGCCTGTCCTGGGGTAACATCACCTATGGCGTAGTATCCGGGAATATTGGTTTGGTAATAATCGTTCACCAATATTTTATCCCTGTCCGTGGCGATACCAACCGCTTCCAAACCAATATTCTCTATATTGGTCTTTATACCTACCGCAGAAAGTACTATATCGGCTTCAAGAACCTGTTCTCCTTTGGCGGTTTTTACGGTGGCCTTGACCCCTTCTCCAGAGGTATCCACTTTGGTTACTTCCGAGGAGGTCATAATTTTTATTCCGGTTTTCTTAAGGCTGCGCTCCAATTGCTTTGAAACTTCTTCATCCTCTACCGGTACTACATTTGGCAAAAATTCCACAACCGTAACTTCGGTACCCATGGCATTATAGAAATAAGCAAATTCTATGCCTATGGCACCACTACCTACAACAAGCATTTTCTTGGGCTGTTTTGGTAAGCTCATGGCTTCGCGGTAGCCAATTATTTTTTTGCCATCCTGGGGCAGGCTGGGTAATTCCCTGCTACGTGCCCCTGTAGCTATGATAATATTATTGGCGGTGTATTCGGTTTCTTTGCCATCCGCATCCTTGACACTTACCTTTTTGCCCGGCTTTAGGGTTCCAAAACCTTTTATGACCTCAATTTTATTTTTTTTCATCAAAAATTGAACGCCCTTGCTCATACCGTCCGCGACACTTCGACTTCTTTTTACCACGGCGCCAAAATCCTTGTCAACACCTTCGGCTTTTAATCCGTAATCGCTGGCATGCTGCAGATATTCAAATACCTGAGCCGATTTCAATAGTGCCTTGGTAGGTATACACCCCCAATTTAAACACACACCACCTAGATTCTCCTTTTCTATAATGGCAGTCTTGAATCCTAATTGGGAAGCTCTGATTGCAGTTACATAACCTCCTGGGCCACTACCTAATACAATAATATCGAAATTGCTCATTTATAATTTTTTTTGATAAATAAATCATGAAGTCGCAAAGTTACAAAACCAGACGGAATTCCTACCGCTGGCATTTTAAATTAATTGAATAATTGAAGCCCGTACTTGCACGGCACTGACCTACCATTGTTTAGGGAATTTTGGTGTGCGGCAGGGAAGTAGCTCACTTTTTAGGGACAAATTTTAGGGCGGCACCGTTAATACAATGTCTTTTTCCAGTAGTATTTCTGGGACCGTCATTAAATACATGTCCTAGGTGGCCCCCGCAGGTAGCGCAGTGCTCCTCGGTTCGGGCATATCCCAAAACATAATCTACATCAAAGGCCACATTGCCTTTTATTTCCCTGTCAAAACTGGGCCAGCCCGTTCCGGAATCAAACTTGTGCTCACTCTTAAAAAGTTCCGTTCCACAGCCTGCACAGGTATATACGCCTTTTTCTTTGTTGTGCAACAATGGGCTGCTTCCCGCATTTTCGGTACCCGCTTTTCTAAGTACATAGAATTGCATGTCTGTAAGCTGTTTTCGCCATTCGGCCTCCGTTTTGGAAACTTTAAAATGTTCTTTCTTATCCTGGGCTCCCGCCTTGGATTCTGCCTTTTCCTGTGATGTGCCTTTGCAACCAATCAATACAACGCAAAGGATAAATAATAATTTTTTCATGTCAATAGTTTTGTGGTTAGACGTCTCGTAATGGGCTTACTTTCAACTTATCCTGCCTTACATGCCGAACCAGCTAGTAATAATATACCAAGTAGCCCCTATTGTCTTGTTGGGAATAGGGGCTGCTTTGTCCAAGGGTTAATCTTAGTCAATTTTATATCGAGGCACCTCCTTTTCTTCTACTCCAATGCTGTTCATGACGGCCTTGAGGTTTGATTTGTCCAATTTAGATTGTGCAAATTCACTGGGAAGGATGACAATTCTAAATAACTGATCGTCTGTAAAAGCAGGGTCCAAATTGGATAAATCAAAATTCCCGTCAATAAAGATTTCCACATCTATAAAATTATGTGCATTGGTATATTGAATAGTACCTTCCGGTAAAAAGAAATTTTGCGGTATTAAGCTCCAGGCGTCTGCCGTGGTGTTGTCATCGTATTCCACGGTGCCATCAAACCTGTAGACCAAAACGGCATCCGATTCAAAAACTTCAAAACTGGTGAAGTCCGAAAAGGTAATAATGTAGGAGTAAATGTCACCGCCGGCATCGTAGTTAAAGTCAATGTTTTCCACTTCAAATACTTGGCCTTGAATGCCATCTGCACCGTCTAGGCCATCCAGACCATCCAAACCATCAAATCCAGGAGGGCCCGCCGGTCCTTCACAGGAGATAAAGAATATAGCTATTAATGCGCCGAACAATAAGGTTACTTTTTTCATATTATTTATTTTAGAGATTAGCAGTATGTAATGAATAAATGTTATTGTATTTTTATAGAGGTTTCAAAAAGCGTTCCAATTTTTATATCTATACTTGCAAAGTTAGGTTTTAACTGGAACTTCGGTTTTCAATAATACAATCACCGGAGCAAAGTTGGCCTAATAGCACAATAAATAACATAATCATGACCAAAGTAATTGCCCATAGTTTATTTTCAGATTTTGATATCGACCTTTTTAAGGCAGGTAAACATTTTAAGTTGTACGAAAAATTAGGGTCACATGTAATTGAAGTCGATGGGGTAAAAGGTACTTATTTTGCTGTCTGGGCCCCAGCGGCAAGATCGGTATCCGTAGTAGGCGATTTTAATAACTGGTACGAAGGGGAACACCATTTAAATGTAAGATGGGACGGAAGCGGTATCTGGGAAGGATTTGTTCCGGAGTTAGGTGCGGGCACCTTGTACAAATATCTAATCCATTCTACCAATCACGGGGTAGTAACAGAGAAAGCCGATCCTTTTGCCCGATGTTGTGAGCACCCTCCTATGACGGCTTCCATTGTTTGGGAAGCAGATTACAAGTGGAAAGATGCAGAGTGGATGCAGACAAGAAAGGATAAAAATGCTTTGGACAAGCCCTATGCTGTCTATGAAGTGCATTTAGGATCATGGAAACGCACAAATAACAACGATTATTTAAGCTACGCAGAATTTGCTAAGGATCTGGTACAATACGTAAAGGAAATGAATTTTACCCATGTAGAATTTATGCCTATTATGGAATACCCATACGACCCTTCTTGGGGATACCAATTAACGGGTTATTTTGCTCCTACTTCCAGATTTGGAAAGCCCGAAGAGTTTAAACTATTGGTAGATGCCCTTCATCAAAATGGAATAGGGGTTATACTGGATTGGGTACCCTCGCATTTTCCCGAGGACGCCCACGGACTTGGCTTTTTTGACGGTTCGCACCTATATGAGCACCCAGATAGTAGACGGGGGTATCACCCAGACTGGAAGAGTCTAATTTTTAATTATGGTAGAAACGAGGTTCGTGCATTTCTGATCAGTAATGCCATGTTTTGGCTAGATCAATTTCATGCCGATGCCCTGCGTGTAGATGCCGTGGCCTCTATGTTGTACTTGGATTATTCCAGGGAAGACGGCCAGTGGGAACCCAATATTTACGGGAATAATGAAAACTTGGAGGCGATATCCTTTATTAGGGAACTGAACGAAACCGTTTATTCCAACTTTGAGGGAATACAGATGATCGCCGAGGAATCTACTTCCTTTTCAATGGTTTCCAAGCCAGTAAATATGGGGGGGCTTGGTTTTGGAATGAAATGGATGATGGGCTGGATGCATGATACCTTGGAGTATTTTAAAAAAGAACCCATATATAGAAAACATCATCAAAACGATCTGACCTTTAGTGCAACCTATGCCTTTACAGAGAATTTTATGTTGCCCTTTTCCCATGATGAGGTGGTGTATGGAAAACAATCCCTGCTATATAGAATGCCCGGTGATGAATGGCAGCGTTTTGCAAATCTTAGATTGTTATTTGGGTATATGTACACCCACCCAGGGACAAACTTAATTTTTATGGGAGGCGAATTTGGCCAATCTTCCGAATGGAATTTTCAAAAAAGCCTGGATTGGCATTTGTTGGAATATGATTTTCATAGCGGGATCCAAAAATTGGTCAAGGATTTAAATAAACTATACCAAAGCCACCCGGCATTATACGAGAGACAATTTAGCGCTGACGGATTTCAGTGGATAGACTACGGGGATGCCGAAAATTCTGTTCTAACCTATATTAGAAAGGGACACGATAGTAAGAAAGACTTGTATATAGCCTGTAATTTTACGCCTGTGCCCAGGGAGAAATATAGAATGGGCATACCCAAAACCGGACAATTAAAAGAGGTTTTTAATAGTGATGATGTAAAATATGGCGGAAGTGGGATGAAAAATGGAGTGCTAAAAACAACCAAAAAGACCTGGCACGGGTATGAGAGGTCTGTTGAAATTACTATTCCGCCACTGGGAATAGTGGTTTTTAAATAATTTTATAGGGTTTAAACGTAATTGTTGGTAATTGCATGAATATCATTTTATTATTTGGATTGAAAGTAGTTTTTTTGTATTCCCTAAAATAACACAGCATGATTACCAATACTGAGCTTGAGTATAAAGGAAATTTATATCCCAACACCATAGTAGATTTCTACCGGGATACCGATAAACTTTATTTTACCACTTCCAATGGCGTTATTTTGGAAATCACCATATTGCGCGATAGTATTATACGGTTTAGATATGCCACTGAGAATATATTTGAACCGGACTTCTCTTATGCTATAAGCGAGGACGTTAGTCTGGGATATAACGAACTGGAAGTAAATGAGACGCCTACCGAGTATTTGGTGGAGACAGCCAAACTTCGATTGCTTGTAGATAAAAAGACCATGAGGACCCAGATTTCGGATTTGGACGGAAAGATTATTAATGAGGATGAACTTGGTTTTCACTGGGAAGAGAATTACGAGCACGGGGGCAATACGGTAAAAATGAGTAAAATAACCCAAAGTGCCGAAAGTTTCTATGGTATGGGGGATAAGGCTACCCATTCTAACCTAAAAGGAAAGCGCGTTAGCAATTGGGTAACCGATCAATATGCATATGGCAAGGATCAGGATCCGTTATACAAGGCAATTCCATTTTTTATAGGATTGCACAACAATAAGTCCTACGGTATTTTCTTTGATAATTCCTTTAGGACTTATTTTGATTTTGCACATGAGCGTAGAAATATTACAAGCTTTTGGGCAGATGGGGGAGAGATGAACTATTATTTTATCTACGGTCCCCAAATGGACCAAGTGGTGAAATCTTATACCAACTTAACCGGTACTCCTGAACTGCCTCCAATGTGGGCCATGGGGTACCATCAATCCAAATGGAGTTATTATCCGGAAAGTAACGTACGGGAGATAGCGGCCAATTTTAGAAAGTTAAGAATACCCTGCGATGCCCTTTACCTTGATATAGATTATATGGACGGCTTTCGCTGTTTTACTTGGGATAAGTCGCGTTTTCCGGATCCTAAAAAAATGATATCTGATCTGGAAGACGATGGATTTAAGACTGTGGTCATGATAGATCCGGGTATCAAGATAGATAAGGATTATTGGGTGTATCAGGAAGCGGTAGAGAATGATTACTTCTGTAAGCGTGCTGATGGCCCTTACATGAAAGGAAAAGTCTGGCCAGGGGAGTGTAACTTCCCTGATTTTACCAATCCTCAGGTAAGGGAGTGGTGGGCAGAGCTATATAAGGAAATGATGTCCGAGACCGGGGTGCACGCCGTATGGAATGATATGAACGAGCCAGCGGTTATGGAGGTGCCTACCAAAACGGCCCCTTTGGATACCAGACATGACTATGACGGACACCCCTGTTCGCATAGGAAGGCGCATAACATATACGGTATGCAGATGGTAAGGGCAACCTATGACGGAATAAAAAAATACGTATACCCAAAAAGACCATTTGTTATAACTAGGGCCGCCTTTGCCGGAACCCAGCGGTTTGCTTCTACCTGGACAGGTGATAATGTGGCAACATGGGAGCATTTATGGATAGCCAATGTACAGGCCCAGCGCATGTGTATGAGCGGATATTCGTTTGTAGGGTCTGATATAGGTGGATTTGCAGAACAGCCCAATGGGGAATTGTTTGCCAGATGGATACAACTTGGTGTTTTTCATCCCTTCTGTAGGGTGCATTCCAGTGGTGATCACGGAGATCAGGAGCCTTGGTCTTTTGACAATGAGGTGACTGATATTGTGCGGAAATTTATAGAGATTCGGTATCAATTGCTTCCCTACCTCTACACCATGTTCTACAGGTATTCCAAGGACGGGATCCCAATGTTAAAATCATTGGTACATTATGATCAGGAGGATCATCAGACCCATTTTAGGACTGATGAGTTTATTTTTGGGGAACAAATATTGATATGCCCAGTGCAGGAACCAAATGCCCAAGGTAGGAGGATGTATATTCCTAGGGGAACTTGGTACAATTATTGGACCGATGAGGTAGTTAGTGGGGGTATGGAGAAATGGGTTGTGGCCAGTTTGGACAAAATACCCTTCTTTGTAAAGGAAGGTGCTATAATCCCCAAATACCCTATTCAACAGTATGTAGGGGAATTGGATATAGAAGAACTGCAATTGGATGTCTATTATAAGAACGGCGTGGAGACCTCTACTGTTTATGAGGATGCCCAGGACGGTTATGATTATAAAAAGGGTAGGTACAGTCTTAGGAACTTTAATTTTAAGGGGAAAGAGAAGGAGTTGGTAATCAATCAATTTAAGGATGGTAGCTTTATAACTTCCTATAAAACCTTTAGGTTAAACTTTCATGGATTGCCCTTTAAAATGAAAAAAATACAGGTAGACAACGAAACGGTTGACTTGAAAGATGTGAAGTTAAACGGTTCCAATAATATTCAAATAAGCAAGGATTTTACCGTTTTGCACATTATTGGAGCGTAATTTTTTTGTAATTTTCGTTGAACAAACACAAAATGAAAAGATGAAAAAAGTTGTAATGATATTGCTGGTTTTTATGGGGGTTATAGCCTGTAAGACCAATCCTTTCACGGGGCAGAAAGTATTGAACTTCTATCCCAATAGTCAAATTTTCCCAACTGCTTTTGCCCAATATGATCAATTTCTTGAAGAGAATAAGGTCATTACCGGTACAGAAGATGCCAGGATGATTACCAAGACAGGCCAACGCATTGCGGCGGCTGCTGAACGTTGGTTAACGGCCAATGGCTATCCGGGCTACCTACAAGATTATAAATGGGAATACAACCTTGTGAACGATGAAACGGTCAACGCTTGGTGTATGCCAGGGGGTAAGATTGTCTTTTATACCGGAATCCTTCCCATTTGTCAGGGAGAAACTGGTGTTGCCGTGGTAATGGGCCATGAGGTGGCGCATGCTTTGGCCGATCATGGGGCCCAGAGAATGAGCGCAGGTACCTTACAGCAATTGGGGGCCGTGGCGGGCAACGTGGCCATTCAGGATGAGCAAAAAAGAAATATCTTCAATCAGGCCTATGGTATTGGATCACAGGTAGGGGTAATGTTGCCCTTTAGCCGTAGCCATGAAACAGAAGCGGACAGAATAGGCTTGCAGATCATGGCTATTGCAGGATATAATCCTGATGAGGCTGCGGAACTATGGAAAAGAATGAAGGCCAATAGTGGCGGTGCAGCTCCTCCTGAGTTTTTAAGTACCCACCCTTCCAACGATACCCGTATAGCCAATCTTAGCCAATGGGCGCCCTTGGCGAAAGAGGAAGCGGCCAAATTTGGTGTTACTTCTTTTGAGTAATGATCCATACGTGTAACTAATAGCATTAAAAGCAATGGGGAAGCTGTCCTAAAAAGACAGCTTCCTTATTTATATATGGCCAAAGCATTTTTAAATAAGGGTAGCAAGAAATTATTAAATGCCTGGGCATTTTATGACTGGGCCAATTCTGTGTACAGCTTGGTAATTACCTCTGCTATATTCCCCATTTTTTATGGAGCCCTTTTTAGGGTGGCCAAGATAGAGAAGGTGGTGGTTTTTGGAGGAGAAATTGCTAGGGCGCCACTCATTAGTTACGTTACCTCGGCAGCCTTTTTGTTGGTGGCTCTTATTACGCCACTTTTGTCTGGTATAGCCGATTATTTAGGAAATAAAAAGGTCTTTATGAAACTGTTCTGCTATCTGGGGGCCATATCCTGTATTGGGCATTATTGGTTTTCTTTGGAGCATATTTACTATAGCCTTATTTGTTACTTTCTTGGATTGGTAGGGTTTTGGGTCAGTATGGCTTTTTATAATTCCTATTTGCCCGATGTGGCCAATTATGAACAACAAGATGCCATTAGCGCCAAGGGGTTTTCCCTTGGGTATATTGGAAGCGTTATTTTACTGCTTTTTAATTTGGCAATGGTTATGAAACCTGGAATATTTGGTTTGGAATCCGATGCTGATGGGGTGGCCGAAATAAAGGCAATGAAATACTCCTTTATAACGGTTGGTATTTGGTGGATAGGGTTTGCCCAATACACTTTTTATATACTGCCCAAAGGCTATAAAAAGGAGGGGGCCAGAAAGAATATTATTCTCAATGGTTTTAAGGAATTGTACAGCGTATGGCAAGAGCTGGGGGAACAAAGACGTTTAAAGCGTTATTTAGGGGCGTTTTTTGTATATAGTATGGCACTGCAAACCGTTATGCTCATAGCCACTTATTTTGGGGAGGAAGAAATAAAATGGAATTCGGATTCAGAAAGGACTACTGGACTTATTGTTAGTATTTTGCTTATACAGTTGGTGGCTATTTTGGGAGCAACCCTTACGGCAAAAGCCTCCAAGTCCTTTGGTAATATTGGGACGCTGATTGTCATCAATATACTTTGGGTGTTTATCTGTGTCTATGCCTATTTTTTAATTACACCTTTGGATTTCTATATAGCCGCTGGTTGTGTGGGCATGGTAATGGGAGGTATACAGGCACTTTCACGCTCTACTTATTCCAAATTTTTGCCAGAAACCACCGATACGGCCACTTTTTTTAGTTTTTATGATGTGGCCGAAAAAATAGGTATTGTCATTGGTACTTTTCTCTATGGATTTGTGGCGCAATATTCAGGTAGTATGCGATACGCTATCATCTTATTGGGCCTGTTTTTTTTGATTGGAGCCTTTTTGTTGACGCGAGTGAACAAAGGAAACTCTATTTGAATACCTAAAAATTAAAAGCCAATAAATGGCGTAATTTTTTATATTGAAACTAAGAACAACGGTTTCCTAACTGTGCTTTTGAGCATCTATTCGCATGTTTGTATGCCGGTTTCCATGAAGATCGCGCTAAGCATGGTCAATAGTATTTTTCCTGCCCAAAAAGGCCTTCATGCTACCTAAGATTAACAGGGCAGGGGTTTATAATTTTGTTTCCATGGTTTAATATTGTTTCTTGCTAAACGATATGCCACCATATTCACTGTTCAGGTATACCATATTTTGACTGTCCCTGTTGCCATGGTAGCCTTTATAATAGTTTTCGTTGGATTCTTCCTTGTTTACCAGTATGTTAAAATGATCTTTACCGTTAACTCCGGCATATTCGGTCTGTATTTCAAAATTAAAATGATACTCTGGTGAATAGCCAATCTTTATACCGGTATATTCTGTTTTAATCTGTAGGTTTTTGGCATCATAAGCCATTTCATCAATTTTTACAGATCCGTAGCTGGCCTTGATATCTACATTGCCGTGTATTATTCCCAGCCTTACGTTAATATAGTCGCCATTACCTTCTACATTTCTGGCCTCGCCAATTTCCAATTTTCCATAATCACTAACGTAGGACAGATTTTGCATTTTCATGACAGTGGCATCGGTGTAATCGGCATTGATATCCAAATTCCCGGCCTCTTCTACGGTAAAACCGGAATAGTCTGCAGTGATACGTCCGCTATTGATGTAGGCTATGGTAGATTTGGAGGTATAGTCAAATGATAGTTGGTTATTTCTGCCGTGAAGCTCCCCTATGTTTAACCTACCATAATCACAACTAATATTTGCATGTCCGTCTATTCTGTCCAAGAAGATGCCTCCGTAGTCGTTGCTTAGGTTTACACTATTCTTTATGGGGAGTTTTACGGTGTAGTTCACCTGCATGTTTACCTTACCGCTTCGGCCCCAATTCCAACCCCAGCTGCTTTTGTCCTTGCTGAAGATTGTGGTGGCGGAAACTAGGTGGCTACTCCCTTCAAAATCTACTGTAATACCCTCTAATTTACGTGCCACCTTTTCTTCATTATCACCAGTGGTTTTAATATGGACCTCTATGCTTATCTTATTTTGGTCCCAGGAAGATATGTTTAGGTTGCCATAGCTATTTTTGATTTTTAATAAGGCATCGGCATTTACCATGAACTCCTTTTTAATGGTCTTTTCCTTAGTGTGTTTTCCACGAGGTAGCGTATTGGTGGCCCATGACATTACAGGTATAAGCAATATAAGGGCGATAATATATTTAAATGGTACTATTTTCATTTTCGTAGTTTTTTAAAATTTTAATTTCTTCTATATCTTCCAATACTTCGTTTAATAGGTCAATTCTTGTTTGGAAATTTGTGATCATGGCACTTAGAATAAGTTTGCTATTGCCGCCCTCCAGTAGGTCCTGCTGCATTTTTTTGTAGTCCTTGTCCAGTGTTTCTAGCTGAAGCATGGTGTCAGCGATTATTTTTTCAGTTTCGGGAGTGCTTTCATTGTGCAATTTTTTCACCTGCTCTTCAATGATATTTGCAAAATAATACTCGGTGTTGGCCGCTTCCGGGGATATATTGGATAATTGCTCATTAATATTGGCGGGCGCACTTAAAAAATAAAGGGCTATGGAGCAAAACAATAACAGGCAAGCGGCAACAGCCAGCGATTTCCACCAAATGAAACTTTTGCTAGCGTAGGATTTGGTGGGGCTGCGGGACTCCAATTTGGCCAAGAACCTTGATTCATGTCCATCCTTTGGTTCTTCAAAGTCAAAATTGCCTTCCAGCTGTTTAAATAAATTTTCTATCGGGTCATTATGCATTGTACACCATATTTAATTTTTTCCTTAAACTTTCTTTTGCCCTGGATATCATGGTTCTGCAATTGGCATAGCTAATATTCATAATCTGGCTTATTTCTTCATAATCATAGCCTTCAATAAGATGTAGGGTCAAAGAAATTCTATAATTGTCCTTTAGCTGCTTCATAGTATCCATTACCTTTTGAGCCTTTAATTGGGCTTCACCATTATCTGCGACATATGCTTTGTTGTCCTCTACCTTATACATAATGTTCTGTATGTCCACTTCCTGTCGTTTTTTTTGTTTTCGGTATTCTTGGATGCTATTGTTTACCACAATTCGCTTTAGCCATGCACCAAACGATACTTCTCCCTTAAAGGAATCCAATTTGGTAAGGGCGCTCAAAAAGGATTCTTGCATTACATCTTCGGCTATGGCACTATCTTTTACAATCCTATGGGAAACATTGTACATTCCCCGGTAATAGCGGTTGTAAAGTTCCAGTTGTGCGTTTCTATTGCCCTCTAGACACAGCGGTATCAATGCGTTGGTATGTAATTTCTTTTGACTCAAAAAAGGGATTACTTTGCTTAATAGATACAGTAATTTAGGGAATGTTACAGTTTATTTATAATAAGTTTTTCCTGGTTGGCATAGGAATTGCCCATTAAAAGGTGAATAGGAAGTAGTAGAATCCATAAATTCCTGAATTTAAAGGGGAAACAAAGGATTTCAACAATAAAAATAAACATAGTTTCTGTTTTTAAATGACAGAATGACCGAAATTAGAATATGAGTAAAATAAAAAACATACAATTTGACACTATGTCACTGCATGGAATTGATGAGGATGCAGAGTTAATTCCGTTGATGACCCCTGAGGATGAGGAGGAAATTAACAATGAAAAGTTGCCCAATACGCTGCCTATATTGCCATTGAGGAATACGGTGCTCTTTCCGGGCGTGGTGATTCCCATCACTGCGGGTAGGGACAAGTCCATTAATCTTATCAAGGATGCCAATAATGGCACCAAAGTAATTGGGGTGGTGTCGCAGAAGGATGAAGAAACCGAAAATCCCGGTGTGAAAGATATCAATACTCTGGGAACCGTAGCTAGGATACTAAGGGTTCTTCAAATGCCAGATGGTAACACCACGGTGATTATTCAGGGTAAAAAGCGTTTTGAGGTTGCTGAGGTACTAACGGAAAAACCTTATATCACTGCAACAGTGAGGGAGACCAATGAGGTAAGGCCACCAAGGGACGATAAGGAATTTAGGGCCATTATAGACTCTATAAAAGAGCTGTCACTTCAGATTATTAGGGATAATCCAAATATTCCCAGCGAGGCCTCCTTTGCCATAAAAAATATTCAGAGCGATTCTTTTTTGATAAACTTTGTTTGTTCCAATCTCAATTTAGGTGTTCATGACAAACAGGAACTCCTGGAGATAGAAAGTCTTCAGGATAGGGCCTTGGCTACCCTGAAATATATGAATATTGAGCTTCAGAAATTGGAGTTGAAAAATGATATTCAGTCCAAGGTGCGTAGTGATATGGACCAGCAGCAAAGGGAATACTATCTTCATCAGCAGATGAAAACTATCCAAGAGGAATTGGGTGGCCTGTCCTATGAGGAAGAGGTGGATGAGATGAGGGCAAAGGCCAAAAAGAAAAAGTGGAGCAAGAACGTTGCAGAGCACTTTGAAAAGGAATTGGCAAAAATGCAACGAATGAACCCTCAGGTTGCGGAGTATTCTATTCAGCGCAATTATTTGGACCTTTTTATAGATCTTCCCTGGAACGAATTCTCCAAGGATAAGTTCGACTTAAAGAGGGCTCAAAGAATATTGGATAGGGATCACTATGGCTTGGAGGATGTTAAAAGGAGGATAATAGAGTATTTGGCCGTTCTAAAATTGAGAAATGACATGAAATCGCCCATCCTTTGTCTATATGGACCTCCAGGGGTAGGTAAGACTTCCTTGGGCCGTTCGGTGGCAGAAGCGCTGGGAAGAGAGTATGTTCGTATTTCCCTAGGTGGATTACGCGATGAGGCGGAGATACGGGGGCACCGTAAAACGTATATTGGCGCCATGCCGGGAAGGATAGTCCAAAGCCTTAAAAAGGCCGGTAAGTCTAACCCCGTTTTTATACTTGATGAAATTGATAAGCTTTCCAATAGCCACCAGGGAGACCCCTCTTCGGCTATGTTGGAGGTTTTGGATCCGGAACAGAACAATGAGTTCCACGATAACTTTTTGGAGGTAGGTTACGATCTGTCTAAAGTAATGTTTATTGCCACAGCAAATAACCTGTCCCAAATACAGCCGGCATTAAGGGATAGGATGGAGATCATAAATGTTACGGGCTACACTATTGAGGAAAAGGTGGAAATAGCCAAAAGACACCTTTTGCCAAAACAATTGAAGGAGCATGGTTTAACCGTGAAGGATCTTAAGATAGCCAAGCCACAATTGGAGAAAATTGTAGAAGGCTATACCAGGGAGTCCGGTGTTAGATCACTTGAGAAACAAATAGCCAAAATGGTCCGTCATGCCGCCAAATCCATTGCCATGGAGGAAGAGTATAATTTAAAAGTATCCTTTGATGATGTGGAGAAGGTGTTGGGGCCTGCCCGTATGGAAAGGGATAAGTATGAGAACAACGAAGTGGCAGGAGTAGTAACGGGATTGGCCTGGACCAGTGTTGGGGGTGATATTCTCTTTATAGAGTCTATCCTATCCAAGGGAAAAGGGAACCTTACTATTACGGGTAACCTAGGTAAGGTAATGAAAGAATCGGCCACCATTGCCATGGAGTATATTAAATCCAATTCGGATAGGTACGGTATTGAATCTGAGGTTTTTGATAAATATAATGTGCATATCCACGTACCGGAAGGCGCTACACCAAAGGATGGTCCCAGTGCGGGAATTACTATGTTGACCTCCTTGGTATCACTATTTACACAGAGAAAGATTAAAAAGAGTTTGGCCATGACCGGAGAGATCACCCTAAGGGGCAAGGTGCTGCCTGTTGGAGGGATAAAAGAAAAGATACTGGCTGCCAAACGGGCTAAAATAAAAGAGATTATTCTTTGTGAGGATAATAGAAAGGATATTTTGGAAATTAAAGAAGACTATTTAAAAGGTCTTACCTTCCATTATGTTACAGATATGCAGGAGGTGATAGATATTGCTATTACCGATGAGGCGGTTAAAAACCCTAAAGAGTTGTAACGGATTTTTTTAATATGTAGAACCAAAATACCCACAGCATTCAGGCGTGGGTATTTTTTTTTGTGCTTTAATTAACAGCTATTGGTTATTGTATCAAAGGGAAGCTATTTCAAATCCTTTATATTTGTGCTTTTAAATTTGTAATTATAGATTGGTAGTGAAGCTGTTGCGGAAGGCCAATTTTTATCAATTTAAGCCCATGGGAAAGATTATTATTGCAATTGATGGCTACTCATCAACAGGAAAGAGTACCATTGCCAAACAATTGGCAAAAGCCTTGAATTATATTTATGTAGATACCGGAGCCATGTATAGGGCGGTTACCCTTTTTGCCATGCGCCATGGGTTTATAGGGGGCGAGAAGGATGATTTGGAAAAATTGGTCCAAAGCTTGCCGCAGGTAGACCTAAAGTTTGTCTATAATAAGTCCTTAGGCTTTTCGGAGATGTATCTTAATGGGGAGAATGTAGAGAATGAAATTAGGGCCCTGCCCGTTTCGCGACAGGTGAGCAAGATTGCCACCTTGGAGCAGGTACGTATAAAATTAGTACAAATGCAACAGAAAATGGGTGAGGATAAAGGCATTGTCATGGATGGCAGGGATATAGGTACCGTGGTTTTTCCGGAGGCCGAATTTAAGATCTTTATGACGGCATCTCCTGAAACGCGGGCCTTTAGACGTTATAAGGAACTTTTGGACAGAGGGGAGAAAGTAAGTTATGAAGAGGTGCTAAAGAATGTGCAGACCAGGGACTATGTAGATTCGCACCGGGAATTTTCTCCTTTGAGAAAAGCACCGGATGCTATTGAGTTTGACAATAGTGATATGGGGCTAAAGGAGCAGTTGGAGCGAATTCATAATTTTGCACTTCGTAAAATAGAAGGGTAGCAAATTGATTCCCTAAAAAACTAAAGCCTATGGAGTATCCATAGGCTTTAGTGTTTAATTTTGGTAAAAATGTGATTGTTCAAGGGAAATACAGTAGGGAAATTAAAATGGCCCTTTGCCTATATGAACAGTTTGTTTCAATCATTAATTAGGTATTACCAAAACCTGATCCGGATGAATAATATCAGGATTTTTTAGGATATTGGTATTGGCTTCAAAAATTTTCTTGTATTTCATAGGGTCTCCGTAATATTTCTTGGCAATCTTACTAAGCGATTCTCCACTTTTAACAGTGTGTCTGTGGTATACACTTTGGTCAGCAACCGTGATATTCGCCATGATATCCGAAGGATTTTCGCCACCTATTTCCTTTATTTTATCCCACAATATATTCTTTTCATATTGGGTTTTGGCTTCGCCTTTTACTTTTAGGACGCCATTTTCTTCCTTGACATCGCCATTTTGTATGGCCAATTCCTCGCCAAGATCCAAGACAGGTTGATATTTTGCTTTAACACTCATGCTTATTTTTTTTTAAACGGTTAATATTTATCACTTGAATATAGGGAATATTGGGGTGATTCTCCTTAATTTTTACAAAATACTTAAGTAATTGGCACTCATGTCATTTTTAGGTTTGTAAAACCATTTTTAAGTTGTATTTTTGCACTCCTTTTTTAGCAAAGCATCAAGAGGAAAAAGGGAATAGAAAGAAAATCAATATAACTTCTTCTATGTTAATTGTTAACTCTTGTAATTCATAGAATACAAATAATAATCAGCAAATGGCTGAAGAAAAAACAACAGCTCAGGTAGAAGAAACTGCCGAAGCTAAACAAGAAACAAAAGTAGAGGCCCAAGTACAGGATCCAAAAGAGTTTTTGGAGAATTTTGATTGGGACAAGTACGAGCAAGGTATTGAGCGTGTAGAGGATTCCAAACTAAAGGAATTTGAAGACTTGGTAGCTGAAAACTTTGTAGATACAGCAGACGAAGAGGTTGTTCAGGGAACTGTAGTTTACCTAACTGAGCGTGAGGCCATCATTGATATCAATGCCAAATCTGAAGGTGTTATTTCATTGAACGAATTCCGTTACAATCCAGATTTAAAAGTTGGTGACAAGGTAGAGGTGTTGATCGATATCCGTGAGGATAAAAGTGGTCAATTGGTTCTTTCGCACAGAAAGGCAAGAACAATCATGGCTTGGGATCGTGTTAATGCGGCCCATGATAAAGAAGAGATTGTTAGTGGTTTTGTGAAATGCAGAACCAAAGGTGGTATGATTGTGGATGTCTTTGGAATTGAGGCATTCTTACCAGGTTCTCAGATAGACGTTAAGCCTATCCGTGACTACGATCAGTATGTGAACAAGACTATGGAATTCAAGGTGGTTAAGATAAACCACGAATTTAAGAACGTAGTAGTTTCCCATAAAGCGTTGATCGAAGCTGATATTGAAGAGCAGAAGAAAGAGATCATCGGTCAATTGGAAAAAGGACAAGTATTGGAAGGTGTTGTTAAAAACATTACTTCTTATGGTGTCTTTATTGATCTTGGTGGTGTTGATGGATTGGTACACATTACCGATCTTTCTTGGAGCAGGATCAACCATCCAAATGAAGTGGTGGAATTGGATCAGAAATTGAATGTTGTTATCCTTGATTTTGATGAGAACAAATCTAGGATCCAATTAGGTCTTAAGCAGTTGGAGAAACATCCTTGGGATGCTCTTAGCGAGGACATTAAAATTGGAGACAAAGTTAAAGGTAAGGTAGTTGTTATTGCAGACTACGGTGCATTTATCGAAGTTGCCGAAGGTGTTGAAGGATTAATTCACGTATCCGAAATGTCTTGGTCTACCCACTTGCGTTCTGCACAGGACTTTGTAAAAGTTGGGGATGAGGTAGAGGCAGTAGTATTGACCTTGGATAGGGAAGATCGTAAAATGTCCCTTGGTATCAAGCAATTGACTCCAGACCCATGGACAGATATTACTACCAAATATCCTGTTGGATCCAAGCATAAAGGTATTGTACGTAACTTCACTAATTTTGGTGTGTTTGTAGAATTGGAAGAAGGAATAGACGGATTGATCTATATCTCCGATCTTTCTTGGACCAAGAAAATTAAACATCCATCAGAATTTGTGACTGTTGGTGATACTTTGGAAGTAGAGGTATTGGAATTGGATGTTGATGGTCGTAAACTAAGTTTGGGACACAAGCAGACTACCGAGAATCCTTGGGATAAGTATGAGACTGAATTTGCTTTAGGTACCGTTCATAAAGGAGCTATAGCAGAAATAGTGGATAAAGGAGCAACTATCGATTTCAATGAGGATATCGTTGCCTTTGTACCATCTCGTCATTTGGAAAAAGAAGATGGCAAGAAGTTGGCAAAAGGTGAAGAGGCCGAATTCAAAATCATTGAGTTCAACAAAGAATTCAAGAGAGTAGTGGCCAGTCATACTGCTATCTTCAGAGAAGAAGAGCAACGTAATGTAAAAGCTGCCGTTAAAAAGGCTGCAGCATCTGCAGATGAAGCTAAGCCTACCTTAGGTGATGCCAACGAAGCTTTGCAAGCGTTGAAAGATAAAATGGAAGCTAACGATAAGAAGAAGAAATAAGCTTCTTTCGTATAGAGTATATTGGAGCCCTGACCTTTGTGTCAGGGCTTTTTTTGTTTAAGAATATTCACCTTAAGGGCAGTGGGAAGACTTGGAGAATTTATAAATAGTGTGAGTTGTTCTGTTTCAGTGAATTGCATTCCAAGTAGGGTGTAGGACAAGTAGTCTAAACTGGTCTTTTGTATTTATGGCATTATTATTAAATAGAAATCCCTACTTTTGTAATTCAAAAGCATGGGCCAAATTAATCTATGAGTCAAAAAGTATTACTTTCTTCCAAAGAAATCAATATTATCCTGCATCGCCTGGCTTGTCAATTATTAGAAAATCATCTGGATTTTAAGAATACCGTCCTCATTGGCATTCAGCCAAGAGGGATATTTTTGGCATCGCGCCTAGCCAAAATTCTTGGCGAGGAATATGGTGTAAAGGATATAAATCTAGGGTTTTTGGATATTACATTTTATAGGGATGATTTCAGGAGAGGAGAAAAACCCTTGGAAGCCAACAAAACCAAGATAGATTTTTTGGTAGAGGATAAAAAGGTTGTTTTTATAGATGACGTCTTGTATACGGGAAGAAGTATCAGGGCTGCTTTAACGGCCATTCAGTCTTTTGGACGACCAATGGAGATTGAGTTGTTAACCTTGATAGATCGTCGCTTTAGTAGGCATTTGCCTATACAGCCCAACTACAGGGGGAGGCAGGTTGATGCCATTAATGGAGAAAAAGTAAAGGTAATGTGGGAGGAGAATGATGGTGAGGATGTTATATATTTAGTAAAGACATAGCGCATGGGCGAATTAAGTGTAAATCACTTGTTGGGGATAAAATATCTGAATGAGTCGGATATTGAGCTCATTTTTGAAACTGCAGATCATTTTAAGGAGGTAATTAACAGATCCATCAAAAAGGTACCTTCTTTACGTGATATTACCATCGCAAACATCTTTTTTGAAAATAGTACCCGTACAAGGTTGTCATTTGAATTGGCAGAAAAACGATTGTCGGCAGATGTAATAAACTTTTCAGCAGGTCAATCATCGGTTAAAAAAGGGGAAACCCTTATAGATACGGTAAACAATATACTTTCCATGAAGGTAGATATGGTGGTTATGCGCCATCCAAATCCCGGTGCCGGGATATTCCTTTCCAAACATGTTAAGGCGGCTATTGTAAATGCAGGTGATGGGGCGCATGAACACCCTACCCAAGCCTTGTTGGATTCGTATTCCATAAGGGAAAAACTGGGTGACGTAGCAGGTAAGAACGTTGTAATAGTGGGTGATATTCTGCACTCAAGGGTTGCCTTATCCAATATTTTTGCCCTAAAATTGCAGGGCGCCAATGTAAAGGTATGTGGACCAAAAACCCTATTGCCAAAATATATAGAATCACTTGGTGTTGGTGTGGAGACCAACTTGAAAAAGGCTTTAAATTGGTGCGATGTAGCCAATATGCTCCGCATTCAGAACGAACGTTTGGATATTAGCTATTTTCCAACTACTAGGGAGTATACACAACAGTTTGGGGTAAATAAGGCCATGTTGAACAGTTTGGATAAGGAGATCGTGATAATGCACCCAGGACCAATTAATAGAGGCGTGGAGATTACCAGTGACGTGGCCGATTCAAAACAATCCATTATTTTGAACCAAGTAGAGAATGGGGTCGCCATACGTATGGCGGTGATATATTTATTGGCATCAAAAATTAAATAACGAGCGTATGATTTTGGACAAAGAAGGGAACGTAACTACTGTATTACAAGAAAATATTTCATTGGAGAAATTTGTTTCCAACCTAAAAGAAGTATATCCTAAAATAGAAAAAGATCATATAATTCTAAATCTTTTTTCTTTTACAAAACTCACTTCGGACGATATATTGGAATTTTTACAGCTTTCCGATGCGCACCGTAAGGCCAACAAATCATTTGTATTGGTAACCAATAAGGTTTCTTATGCCGATGTGCCGGAAACTATCTGTGTGGTGCCAACAATACAAGAGGCAAAGGATATTGTAGAAATGGAGGAGATAGAGCGGGATTTGGGAATATAAATATTCTACTGTGGTAGGAATATAACTGTAGAGGGGCTTGTTTTATAAGAGCTTAACTATGTAATGTCCACAACTGTTGTTGCTCGCTATAAGGATATATATATGAAAAGGAAGGTTTTAGGTCCTATTGAGGTTTTTTTATAGGGTTAAATAGCCAGTATAACGTATAAATAGTACCCAGGAATTAGAATAAATAAGGCGTGTTTTTCCATTTTTTTTATTTCCATTGTCAATATTAGCCATTTATGAAACTAACCGTATTGGGTTGTTATGCCGCAACACCTAGATCACTTAACAATCCTACTTCCCAGGTACTGGAGATGAAAAACCGTTTGTTTTTGATAGACTGTGGAGAGGGTACTCAAGTGCAGTTGCGAAAAAGCAAGATTAAGTTCTCTAGGATCAATCATATTTTTATTTCGCATTTACACGGGGACCATTTTTTTGGGCTACCCGGTTTAATATCTACTTTTCGATTACTGGGACGGCAAACTGAACTGCATATTTATGGACCTAAAGGTATTAAGGAAGCCATTACCCTTTTTTTGAAATTAGGAGATTCTTGGACCAATTATCCACTCCTATTTCACGAATTGAGTGCTAACGAGCCTCAGGTGATATATGGGGATGAAAAGGTAACCGTTAGTACTATTCCCCTGGAGCATCGTATATATACCAATGGCTTTTTGTTTAAAGAACGATTGGGGGAACGTAAGCTGAACATCGCTGCAGTAGAAGGCTACAAGATAGATAGGTGCTATTATCAAAATATAAAAAATGGGAAAGATATTACTTTGGAGAGTGGCAAGGTAGTTTCAAATAGCGAATTGACATTTGACCCCCCTGCGCCAAAAAGTTACGCATTTTGTAGTGATACGGCCTTTAGTGAAGCTATTATTCCTTGGGTATGCGGGGTAGATGTACTATATCACGAAGCTACTTTTTTGGAATCCGAAAAAAAACTGGCTCCCAAAACAAAACATGCCACAGCCAAAGAGGCCGCGACAATCGCCAAAGAAGCCAATGTAGGGAAACTTATTTTAGGGCATTTTTCTACCAGATATAAATCCTTGGAACTTTTTAAGGAAGAGGCCCAAACCATATTTGACAATGTGGACCTTGCCGACGATGGTAAGGAATTTGATTTCAGTTGATTTTTTTGCATAGGGGTAAATGTATGGCTTGCCATATGAATTTACCTAAAAGAAACAGTTCTGTGCTTTTATCGGGAAGTCGTTAACAAAGCCGCGGCAGTTTTCAATTTATTTTGTTGAACAAGGTTATTGTGTACTTACGGTTATTACTGTCCATTGCCACGCTTTGAACAGCTAAAAGAAATTATAAAAAATTATACTTAGTTTTCGTGTTTATGTTTGTTTTGTGCAATTTTGTATAGTAACTTTTCAAGGTATTAATATCCAAGCTTGGGCATGCAAAAAGATTTAGGGAATTACAGGAAATCATACGAAAAAAGTTCGCTTACAGAGGATGTTATCCCTGAAAATCCTATGGAATTGTTCCAGAAGTGGTTTTATGAGGTAGAAGCTTCCGATGGTTTGGACGAACCTAATGCCATGACAGTTTCTACCATTGGTCTGGATGGCTTTCCCAAGAATAGGGTGGTACTTTTAAAAAAGTACACCTATGAGGGTTTTATTTTTTATACCAATTATGAAAGTGAAAAGGGTAAGGCTATTGCCAATAACCCCAAAGTCTGTATTTCTTTCTTTTGGCACAATATGGAAAGGCAGATCATAATCAAAGGGAGTGCGGAGAAAATAGCGGAAAACTTATCGGACGGCTATTTTGAATCCAGGCCTGAAGGCAGTAAACTGGGGGCAGTAGTTTCCAATCAGAGCCAGGTGATTCCGAATAGGGAATATTTGGAGGGTAAGTTGCAGAAACTGGAAAAGGAATATGAAAGTAAGGAGATTGAACGACCTGCTTACTGGGGAGGATTTATCGTAAAACCGGTATCTATGGAATTTTGGCAGGGAAGGCCAAACAGGCTGCACGATCGTATCCGCTATAGTTTACAGTCTAATTACGAATGGAAGATAGAAAGATTGGCCCCCTAAAAAAGTAGTTCCTATTTGAATAGCAGAACGTTATCAATAATTAACAGCAAGGAAATGAAAACGATAATCTTGGTAAGGCACGGAAAATCGTCCTGGGAATACAGTGTTTCCGATAAGGATAGACCCTTAAAGGAAAAGGGTATAAAGGATGTACATAAGGTGGTAAAGGCCTTTATGGCCAATTCAATTCATTTGGACGCAGCCTATTCCAGTCCGGCCAATAGGGCGCTGCATACGGCCATGATTTTTTTGAGGACCCTAAACTTTCCTTTGGATAATTTTGAGCTTTCAAATAAACTGTATGATTTTTCAGGGGAGGCTGTAGGCAGCTTTATTAAACAATTGAACAATAATTATGATACTGTTGTGATTTTTGGCCATAACGAGGCCTTTACCCATATTGCTAATTCCTTGGGAAACCTGTATATTGACAACGTTCCCACAAGTGGATTGGTACAAATAGATTTTGACACAAACGATTGGAGTGCTGTAGTTAAAGGAACAACAGTACGGACACTTTTTCCAAAACAAATAAAAGAATGATTAAAAATAAAAATCAATATGTAAATAGAGAAATAAGTTGGTTAAGTTTTAATGAAAGGGTCTTGCAGGAAAGTGCGGACAAGAATGTTCCTTTAATAGAGCGACTGCGATTTTTGGGTATTTTCTCCAATAATCTAGATGAATTCTTCAAAGTTAGATATGCTACGGTAAAGCGTATAGTAGAAGCCGGTAGAACAGGTAAAAGTGTTTTGGGAGGTGAGACTGCAAAAGATCTGCTCGAAGAAATTACTGATATAGTTATTAAGCAGCAGACCAAAAGTTTAAAAATACTGAGTGATATTGAAAAGGAATTGGAGACCCAGAATATTTTCTTGGTCAACGAATCTAAAATAACGGAATCCCAGTGTGCCTTTATCAAGAATTATTTTATAGAAAAGGTTAGCCCGGTCCTTATGACCATAATTTTAAATGATCTTGTGGGCTTTCCCATGTTAAAGGATACGGCCGCTTATTTGGCCGTAAAATTAATTTTAAAGAAGCAACCAGGTGACGCCTCGGCCGAAACCGAAAAGCGCTATGCCCTGATAGAGATACCCAAAGGGATAGATCGGTTTGTTGTTCTGCCCAAGGAGGGTGATAAAAATTATATAATCATATTGGATGACCTCATTAGATACAATTTGGGGAGCATATTCAATATGTTCGATTATGAGTCTGTCTCGGCCCATATGATCAAAATAACAAGGGATGCGGAGTTGGACATGGATAACGATCTTAGTAAAAGTTTTATTGAGAAAATATCCTCTAGTGTAGAGCACCGTAAGATCAGTGATCCAGTTAGGTTTGTCTATGATAAAAGTATAGGTAAGGATACGTTGGACTTCCTAAAGGAAAAAATGGACATAGAGGATACCGATAGCGTTATTCCTGGAGGAAGGTATCATAATCGAAGGGATTATATGGGCTTTCCCAGTTTAGGAAGAAATGATTTAATGTACGATAAGATAACCCCTTTGCCTATAAAAGGCATTTCTAAGGAGGGGAGCCTTATTGAAAAGGTTTCCGAAAAGGACTTTTTGCAGTATACTCCGTATCAAACTTTCTCTTATATAATTAGGTTCTTAAGGGAGGCGGCCTTGGACCCCAAAGTAAGAAGTATCAAGATTACCGTATATAGATTGGCAGATAATTCGCAGGTGGCGGCCTCCTTGATCAACGCCGTAAAAAACGGAAAGCAGGTAACGGTACAAATAGAATTACAGGCCAGATTTGATGAACAGGCCAATATTGAATATGCAGAATTATTGCAGTCCGAAGGGGTGAAACTTATTTTTGGAGTGCGCGGGTTAAAGGTACACAGCAAAATATGTCTGATAGAAAGGGAAGAGGATAACCAAATTAAACGCTACGGTTTTGTTAGTACGGGGAACTTTAACGAAGCTACCGCCCGAATATATACAGATTATACTTTGTTCACGGCCCATGATGGTATTTTAAAGGAGCTTAATAAGGTTTTCGATTTCTTTGAAACAACTTATAAGATCAATAAGTACAAGCATCTCATTGTATCTCCCCATTATACCAAAAATGTATTTAAAAAATTGATAGATAAGGAGATTCAAAATGCCAAAGCTGGTAAAGAGGCGTTTATAAAAATAAAAATGAACAGTTTTACCTCCTATAAAATGGTAGATAAACTGTATGAAGCCAGTAATGCAGGGGTCAAGATCCAACTGATAATAAGAGGTGTCTGTTGTTTGATACCCGGAGTGAAAGGGATGAGTGAAAATATTGAGGCCATAAGTGTGGTAGATAAATTTCTGGAGCATCCACGGGTATTTATTTTTGGTAATGACGGAGACACCAAAGTGTATATTTCCTCTGCGGATTGGATGACCAGAAACTTGGACTATAGGGTAGAGGTTGGTGTGCCCATATACGATGAGGATGTGAAGCAGGAATTGTTGGATACCTTTGAAATTTCCTGGCGTGATAATATAAAGGCACGGGTCTTTTCCGATAAGCAGGATAATGCCTATAGGAAAAATAATAACACCAAGGTGAGATCGCAATTTGCCACTTATGATTACTACCTTAATAAATTGAATTCATAAACTTGCCCTGATTTGAAAGTTAGGAAATATGCTGCAATAGATATTGGATCCAATGCCATAAGGCTGTTGACACACAATGTTATAGAAGAAGAGGGCAAAGAGACCCTTTTTAGAAAAAGTGCATTGGTCAGGTTGCCCATACGCCTGGGAGAGGATGTTTTTAAGAACGGAGGTATTTCACAGCGCAATGAGGAACGCCTATTAAGTGCCATGAAGGCTTTTAAGCTGCTTATGGAAGTGCATGGTGTTGAAAAATATATGGCCTGTGCCACTTCGGCCATGCGAGAGGCCCAAAATGGTCTTGAGGTGATACATAATCTATACGAAGCTTCCGGAGTAGAAATACAGTTGATAGATGGGAAGCGGGAGGCTTCCATTATAGCTTCTACAGATCTTAAGAAGCTTATTCGGAAAGAGGAGTCCTATCTTTATATAGACGTAGGTGGAGGCAGTACGGAATTTACTGTTTTTACGGAAGGAAAAATAAAAATATCACAATCCTTTAAGATTGGAACGGTAAGGCTTTTGAACGATATGGTGAGTGAGGAGCTTTGGCAAGAATTGGAGAACTGGTTAAAGAAGAACGTAAAAGGTCTGCCCAACCTGTCCATTATAGGTTCTGGGGGAAATATCAATAAATTGCATAAGATGTCCGGGAGAAAAGAAGGTGAGTCCCTGTCTTATATATGGCTAAAGGCCCAATATCATTTTTTAACCAGTCTCACCTATGAGGAGCGGATCTCTGAACTGGGACTTAATCCGGATAGGGCAGATGTTATTATTCCGGCAACCCAGATATTTGTTTCCTCCGCAAAATGGATAGGGGCCAAGAAAATCCATGTTCCCAAAATTGGCTTGTCCGATGGCATCATAAAAACCCTCTACCAATCAGATAATTGAGAAATTTGGTTTTATAAACCCTGTTTCCAAGCTATGACCAAATTACTTTATCCGTGTACAGTTTCCTTGTTGCCCAAATCCTCCATAATAGAGGCTTCATAGGTCAGCAATTCATCCCATTTTTTGTCCACTTCCTGTCGGTCTCCATATTTACGGGCAAAATTTAAGAACATGGTGTAATGGCCGGCTTCGCTTACCATTAATTTATGATAGAATTCCGCAAGTTCTTTGTCTTGCAATTGTTCCGATAAAAGTCTAAAACGTTCACAGCTACGGGCTTCTATCAAAGCGGCATATAAAAGTCTGTGTATCAATTGTGTTGTTCTACTGCCCCCTTTTGGAAAGAATTTTAACAGGGCAACCACATATTCATCCTTTCTATCCCTACCAAGGGTTTTTCCCCTTGCTAAAATACGGTCGTGTACCATCTTAAAATGGCCCATTTCCTCACGGGATAGTGCTATCATTTCTTGAGTGAGTTCTGTGTATTCAGGAAAACTTACGATCAAGGAAATAGCAGTACTCGCCGCCTTTTGTTCACAATAGGCGTGATCTGTCAATATTTCGTCAATATTCTTTTCTACAATATTGACCCATCTAGGGTCTGTGGGCAATTTTAAACCTAACATAGTATTTATCTTAATAATACCCCTCCGGCAGCGTATACATTTTAAGGGGTAGGCCGCATTAAAAAGGGCTAATAGTATTTTTTCCACTTCAAAAATAGAAAGAATAGTATAAACCCACATAAGATATTAATGATATAGTTTTATATTTAGGGCGTGGCGCGGGAGGCATAGGTTTTTTTAAGGACCTGAGGAACTGCTCTGCTGTCATTAAATATTGGCTAACAATAAATAAATTAATAGTAATATGTTATTTCAAAATGTAGGTTCCAAACTGTTAAAAATTTTGGAGGATAATGTAAGTGAGGAAAATAAGGCTTGGTTGTTGTCTAAAATTAAGAGCATTGTGGAAACCGAATCCACTAAGGATTTGTATCTAACCTATAGTCTAGTACCTACTAAAATCAATACAACGGCCAAACTGTCCCTTCCAGAGGACAGTGATAGCTTAAGGAATTACCTGGGTATTCAGGAGGCCAATTTACAGCAGATAGGTAGAATTTATTTGCTCTTTAAGGTATTGAAAGCCAAGGAGGAATTTTTTAAGCCCAAGGTGGCCAATATAATTGAGGTTGCGGACAAAAGTGAGATGGAGACTTTTTTAAAGTTTTTGGTCTTGCTTCCCAACCCTGAAAATTATAAGGCCCAGGCGGTAGAGGCCCTAAGAACAAATATTTCAACTGTTTTTGATGCCATTGCCTTGAATAATCCTTATCCGGCATTGTATTTTAACGAACAACAATGGAATCAAATGTACCTTAAGGCGGCCTTTATGCAGCAAGATCTTACCGCTATTGAGCAGGTAGATAAAAGGGCGAACAAGGAGTTGGCGCGTATCATCTCGGATTATGCCCATGAGCGCTGGGCGGCATCACGGGAAATCGACCCACATTTTTGGAGGCCGGTGAGCAATTATATGGACCAAGGTCTTTTACAGGATATGAAAAAGCTACTGGCAAGTGATAATATGGCCGAAAAAAAGGCAGCGGCATTATGTTGTTATAATTCCAATTTGTCCGAGGCAAAGGATTTGCTACAGCAATTTCCAGAACTGGAAAAGGGAATTCAGGAAGGTTCCATTACTTGGGAGCAAATAAAAGAATAGGTTTTATGCCTTTACATAGAAAAAGCGGTTCAATAGATAAAATCTTGTTGAACCGCTTTTTTTATACATATTAGGTAAGTGTTACTTTAAGGAGTTGATCCAGCCTGCAATTTTTAAGGCTTCTTCCTTGGGTACATGGGGCATAGGCGCCATGGGGGTGGCATACTCCGGCCAGTTTTTCGGCTGGGGATTATATATAAGGGATACTATTTCCTCATTGCTATAGCCCCGTTTTGCAACTTCGGTAAAGGAAGGCCCTACAACCCTTTTGTTTTTATGGTGACAGGCAACGCAGGTGTTGGTCATCAATAAAGGCTGTACTTCCGCATCGGATAATACCGTTTTGGTCTTACTTGCTTTTTTAGGGGCTGCTTTTTTTACAGCTACGGCTTTCTTAAGCAGGCTGCTGCGTTTGGTAGAAAGTTCGGAAACCGGTACTGTGGCCCCTTCAGGAATATTGTTGAGTGTATAATATAATGTTGGGTGCAGGATGGTATTTCCAGATTCCTTGGCCTTTACTCCGGGCAATATTATTTCGTGTACGTAGTATTGTCTAAGATTGTCTATTACAACCCTTACTTTCATTCCGTCTTCACTAACCTTGACCCCTTTTATCTTTATTTCTTCAATATTGGTCTGTGGGCTGCCGTAGGCGGCATGGTATTTATAAATGTAACTTTTGCCAAAATAGGAATCCAGATCTTCGGCAGATGCCTTATCTACTGGAAGGGTGAATTCTATTTCAAAGCCATCTGGCATGGCGCTTACCGTTTTCATTTCAAATGGCGTTTTACCTGTCCAGCTTAAGTATTCCAAACCAGAATTGGTGGTTCCGGCAGATCCCCAGCCCCTATTGGTTTCACCAACAAAAAGCCTTCCTTCGTTGTCAAAATCCATACGCATTACCCCAGATTGGAAACCGGTACGGAAATCGAAGGCTACACCTTGGTATTCTCCTTTTACTTTTTCGAGAACAACTCGCATAATCTTGCTCTGTCCCATATCCCCAACCAGTAATTGGCCGCTAAAAGGTCCAAATTTACCTTGGGTCTTGTCTACCTTAATTTCTGAATTGGATATACCTAAGATACCATGCGGTAATATTACGGCCGGTAATTGTAATTCGGGAAAAGATTTTTTTAGTTCATAAGCAAAATCGGGGTTCTCCTCGTCCCTGATATTTTCGGGTTTTACATATCGGCCATTTTTCTTGACTTGCCTTTTGTCTAATTTGCTATAAAACACCTCCTCTGTTAATTGGATGGGGGAATCTTTATGGCCTGTCCATCTTAGGCCGGCGGGATGCCCGGTAAAGGCGCCTTTGGGAAGGTGCCAAATAGCTCCGGAACCTACCCAGTCGCCTTGGTTGTCCGTATAGAAAAGTTCGTCTCCAACCATACCATAGCCAGCAGGGGAACGCATCCCGGTAGCCCACGGTTCCATTTTTCCATCCTCTGTGATCTTCATGGTCCACGCTCTCCATGGCACTCTACTTTCACCTCTCCACCATTCTTCGTTTCCAAAGGCAACATTGGCCGTTACAAAAAATGAATTGTCAGGGGCCAATATGGGGCCAAAGGAATATTCGTGATAATGGGTAGAAAGTGGCCAGGCGTATATGGTTTTATATTCGTCTGCAATGCCGTCGCCATTGTTGTCCTTTAGTTTGGTCAACTCCCCCCTTTGGGCGGTATATAAGGCTTGGTCATGGAACACAAGACCTAAAGGTTCATGTAATCCCGAGGCGAATTTTGTAAAGGTGGGCTGTAGGCCGTTGGACATGGCTGGGTTTTCAATGATCCAAACATCGCCCCTTCTGGTGCATACTGCCAATTTCCCATTGGGAAGAGATAATACCCCTCCTCCTTCTAACTTAATTCCTTCCGGAGTGGGTATAGTGGTTAATCTGTAGTAGTCGTCCTCTGTTACGGTTTGTTGTGCCGTTAAAAGGGTTGATAGGAACATACATGTGATGAACACAAATGTTTTTACCGATATGATTGTATTGTTGTGTATGCTTTTCATTTTATTACCAAATTATTTCGTATTTAATAGTGCTTCCATCTACTGGAATCAAAAGCTCGGATTCGTCATTGACCCTTCGCATAATAGGCTCTTGTCCTGAAAGTACATTTATGTAGAACTGGTGATCGTTTATGTCAAAAGACCCATCTGCCAATTTAGTGGCCTTGCCCGAAGCAATTTTATAATACCCGGAAGGCACCATGTTGTTTGAAAAATTAATTTCATTGACTAAATGGGTGTTTTTGTCATTTGGATAGACTTTGTTGCTGACCTCTACGCCATTGTAGGTGTATTTAAAGACAGGTAGTTTGTCTACAGGGTCTATGGAATAGCCTAGTGTTTTAAAATCTTCCTTATCACTACTTTTCGGGAAAGGGGTGTTAAGGTCTTTGAGACTTGCCAATGGTTGGTTTAAAAAGGTCCATTGTACCGATCCATTGGGTTTAAATGACCCGTTGCCCCGGCTATGCCACATAGGGGTAGCATCAACAAACTGTCCGCGCCACATGCCCAAGAGATTTCCTGCTCCCAGATCATAGACATAATTCAGCCCTTGAGGTGTACCTACTCCAATGGTGTGGGATAAACGCTCTTGGTCACCTTTAAAATTTACAAATCCCCTTAACAAACGAGGAGTGGCTTCGGCCTTCACCAAAATAGGGGACACCCTACTAATACTTGGAGGGTAGGAATCGTAGGTATGAAAGGTTTTTGGGTTGGTGCTAGAGGTTGCTATTGATAAACCTAGCCTTGGTGCCCTCCAACCAGCGTTTTTTATGTTGGCTAAGGTAAAAGAATGGTCGCCCGGTGTTAGGCTTATGGTTTTTTCCATGTTCCCTTGGGCACTGGAAGAATTGTTCTCGGCAATCACTTTACCATCTAGGGTAAATTTAATGCCACCGGTATACCCAACGGAAAAGGTGTATTCATCTGCCGTAGGAATATTGATCTTACCGCTATATACAATGCCATAACGGTCTTCTTCGTTGGTAGCATTGATATCAATTAACTTGGCATTTTTTCTTTCACTGCCTTCTGCAGTTTCCAAATCTTCCAAGCCTTTAAAATCCCCTTTATAGCTAATGTAGTCTAACTGCTTCAAGGCAACATCGGAATCCTTTAATAGTTGATATTTTATGTTCCTAAAAGCCATTGGACCATGGTCTCCTTGGATCATTAAAGGACCCATTGCGGTCTCAACCTTGGAAATGGGGCCGCCGGTAGGCAAGGGAACCTCTACATTGGTGTGTATCAATTCTCCGTTTAATTCAACCGTTACAAATTTGGCATTGGCAATTTTTTGTCCGGCCCCATCAAATTTTGGGGCCTCAAAATGAATTTTTAGTTTTTGCCATAATCCCGGGGCCTTGGCGGGATTGCTTAGAGGGGTGATACCCAAAAATACTTGGGAAGGTTCTTCTTCCCAGTTTCTGTGAATACCTCCAAAATCACTGGAAGTAGGGTGCAATGTTCCCCAGCTGTCCTTAATTTGTAATTCGTATCTGCCCTGTAAATAAATACCGGAATTGGAGCCTTTAGGAATTAGAACCTCCAATTCCAATTTGATATCCCCATGTTCCCATTTGGTCAACAAATGGTCTTTTTGTGTAGGGGAATAATTGTTGAACAAAATACCGGTGCCGGCTTGGATACTTACCGGATGCGGTATTTCCTTAGCCTTTCTGCGTTTTTTTCTTTTGGATTTTTTTTCGGGCTCCGTTTCATGATGTATGTGGACCGCGGTGTTGCGGTCCGCAACAACTTCGCCAACAATTTGCCAGTTTCCGACCTGCTCTTGAAAGTCGTTTAAATTTTTCAGGGATAACTGTTCTTGAGCGAACAGGCTACATCCGAAAAAAAGTAATAGAATAGATAGTTTGAGTTTCATTGAATTTATAATATTTCAGAATTAATTTGAGGCTAAAAATATCACATTAATAAATTATGGGAGATCATACTTTTGATATTTAACATTTTGGGATGTTAAGATTATAATGTGGACAAACAATCACAACTTTTTGTTTTTTTTAGAGAAAATAAACAATGCTGGATTTTTGTACCTGATAACCAGTTAGTTGTTGGATTTTAGGGCAGTGTTGTTTTGGTAGGCCCACAAAACTTGCTTGTTTTTCACGGTTGGAAGCAGGGAAATATTAAATTTCATTTTTAGTATAAAGAGGAAATTAAATACCTTGCCGCTCAATCCCAAGGAGATGCTATTGTTTCTAAGTCTATTTTGTTGCTTTGAAATGCGATAAACAGGCTTTTTGTAGTGCCAAAGATAGCAACAAATGGGCTGTTTTTTTGTTGAGTAGATAGAGTGTATATAAATAATAAAACAATGAGTGGTATTAAAAGATCAATTGTAGCAATTGTATTACTGGGGCTTTTGGGGTCCTGTGGCCAAAAAAGCGAAAAGATATTAGTGTTTAGCAAAACTGAAGGATTTAGGCATGGTTCTATAGAGGCTGGAGTTTCTGCTGTGAAAAAATTGGGAGTGCAAAATGGTTTTGAGGTCCATGCTACTGAGGATGCTACTTATTTTACTGAGGAAATACTACGCAATTATTCCGCAGTGGTGTTCATGAATACGACTGGTGATGTTCTGGACAATTCACAACAGGCAGATTTTGAGCGATATATTCAAGCAGGAGGTGGATTTGTTGGGGTACATGCCGCCACAGATACGGAATATGGTTGGCCCTGGTACAATAAATTGGTGGGGGCTTATTTTAAAAACCATCCTAAAGTGCAGGAAGCGAAGTTGCGGATAGTGGATAAGGGCCACGAGGCCACGGTAGGAATGGCCGACACTTGGATGAAAAAGGACGAGTGGTACAATTTTAAGGATATCAACCCAGATATAAAGGTGTTGTTGGAAATTGATGAAACAAGTTATCAGGGCGGGGAGAATGGCGAGCACCACCCCATATCCTGGTATCATGATTATGATGGGGGTAGGGCATTCTATACCGAAATGGGTCATACCGATGTAACTTTTGAAAATCCAGATTTTTTAAAGCATCTCTTAGGTGGACTTAACTACGCTATGGGAAATGGCAATTTGGATTATACCAAGGCCAAGACCGAAAGAATACCGGAAGAAAATAGGTATGTACGCAAAGTGTTGGATTTTAATCTGAACGAACCCATGGAGCTGGAGGAATTACCAGGCAGGGGAATATTATTTGTGGAGCGTAGGGGGGCATTGAAATTGTATGATTTTAAGGAGGAAAAAACAAAGGTAATTGCTCAGTTGGATCTATTTTATGGTAATGAAGATGGACTGTTGGGAATAGCGGTAGATCCAAATTACGCAAAAAATAATTGGATCTATTTGTTTTATTCCGCCCCTGGAGAAGAATCCAAACAACGTATTTCAAGGTTTACTTTGGAAGGGGACAACTTGGACCTGGAATCGGAAAAAATTCTACTCACTGTTCCTACCTTGCGCCAATGTTGCCATAGTGGTGGAGCGTTGGAATTTGGGCCCAATGGGAATTTATTTATAGGTCTGGGCGATAATACCAATCCCTTTCAGTCTTCCGGATTTGCACCTATAGACGAAAGGGAAGGAAGGGCCTTGTGGGACGCACAAAGATCGGCAGCCAATACCAACGATCTTAGAGGGAAGATTTTGAGGATTAAACCGGAGGATGATGGTACATATTCCATTCCGGAGGGCAATCTATTTCCTGAAGGCACCCCCAATACAAGACCGGAGATCTATGTGATGGGAAGTAGAAATCCGTTTAGGTTTTCCATAGATAGCGCAACAGGTTATCTCTATTGGGGAGATGTGGGGCCAGATGCCGGTAAGGGTAAGCCAGACCGGGGGCCACACGGGATGGGCGAATTTGATCAGGCAAGGCATGCAGGGAACTGGGGATGGCCTTATACAAGAGGGAACAACCAGCCGTATAACGACTATAATTTTGCGACCGAAACATCGGGTGAGAAATTTAATCCGGAAAAGCTGATCAATGATTCTCCTAATAACACTGGTATAAAGGAGCTTCCGGCCGCCCAAGAGTCTATGATATGGTTCTCTTATGGGGAATCAGAAGAATTTCCATGGTTGGGTTCTGGAGGAGTAAACCCTATGGCGGGGCCAATTTTTCACGCCTCCGATTACCCTAATGCTACCAACCATTTCCCGTCGTATTTTGAAAATAAGATTCTTTTGTACGAATGGATGAGAGATTGGGTGTATGTGGTAACCTTGGACGAGGACTACAACTATGTAAAAGCAGATCCTTTTATGCCCAATAGTGAGTTTTCACATCCTATGGATATGCTTTTTGCTTCTGATGGAAATCTCTATGTATTGGAATATGGGCAAAAATGGAATACTCAAAATATGGATGCCCGCTTAAACAGGATTAGTTTTGTAAATGGCAATCGCAAGCCTGTATCCAGAATTACAGCCGATAAAATTGTTGGTTCCCATCCCTTTACCGTTAAATTTTCAGGGAGTGAATCTGTAGATTTTGACATGGATCCACTTACCTATGAATGGTACTTTAATTCTGACGAGGTTCAGGATACCGCTGAGAATCCTAGCTTTACTTTTAACGAACCGGGCAACTACACCGTCCGCTTAAAAGTAACGGATACCCAAGGGAATACGGACGAAGCTACTACTAAAATACTGGTTGGTAATGACGTGCCTGAATTGAGTATAGAACTGGATACCAAAAATAAAACCTTTTGGAAGGGTAGAAAAGTAGGGTATAAGGTTGTTGTAACCGATAAACAGGATGGTATTACCCTGGAAGGTAGCATTGACCCCAAAGACGTTAAGGTTACCTTTAATTATATTCCCGAAGGGGAAGATATGGTGAAGGCCACGGTTGGCCATCAACAAAACACGGTGCCGGAAGGGCGATTGCTTATGGATGATACGGACTGTAAAGCCTGCCATGCCGTTAATGTAAAAGTGAACGGACCTTCCTATGAGGAGGTTGCCCAGCGATACTCCCAAAAAGACAAAAACTACCTAATTGATAAAATTATCAAAGGTGGATCTGGCGTATGGGGAGAAAGTATGATGTCTGCACATCCGCAATTAAAGGTAGGTGAAGTAGGTAAGATAGTAGATTATATCCTATCACTAGATTCCAAAGCCGGTGATGATGAGACCTTCCTGCCCGTTGAAGGGCACCTGGGCTTTACAGATCATAAGGCCAAGGAGGTAGATGGTAAATACGTGTTAATGGCCTCATATACGGATAAAGGTAGTGACCGGCAGCCAGAAGCAACTCTTTCTGTAAGGGATCAAATTGTGTTTAAGTATCCTAGATATGCTGCTGCGGATGTAAGGGGTAAAAGTGGAGGATTAAGCGTTTGGGAGGCAAATGGCCATAAGTTGATAGGGTCTATCAAGGACAATTCTTTTATAAAATTTAGTGATATAGACTTGGAAGGAGTAAAAAGTATAGATCTGTCCATGTATTTTGGTGCGGACCACAATTATGAAGGTAAGGTAGAGATCCGTGAAAATGATGCCAAAGGAAAAATCATTGGAGAAGCTGCTTTAAAGTACTTTGATAAAGAAAAAGGAAGTGAAAAGAAATATAAAGTTCAGATGAAACCTACTACTTACAATGGTGTTGTTTGTCTGGTATTCAGGGGAGCTGGCGATAAGGAAGATGTTGTGGCCAATTTTATGGCTATGAAATTAAACCATTGAAAGTTGGGTGAAATTAAATAATAGGTTTAATGGCGGGTATTTTGGGCTAAAGTGCAGGGATACTGTTAAAACACTTTTAAAATGGTGTCTTTAATATCATTATGACCCATTAATTATATAACTTTATCAGTTGGTGTTACTAATCAGAAAAACGTGTTCGTATTTTAGTGAAGGGCGTTTGTTATAGGTAGCCAGCATATTTTTTTTAAGATATTAATCAATTTAAGCATACAGCAAAGTATTATGGAAGAGAAAATGATGATTATAGATCCTCACGTACATATGACATCCAGGACTACCGATGATTATGAGGCGATGGCCGCAGCAGGGGTAGTAGCCATTATAGAACCCTCATTTTGGTTGGGTCAGCCGCGTACCCAAGTAGGTTCTTTTCAGGATTATTTTAGCAGTTTGGTAGGTTGGGAGCCTTTTAGGGCCAGCCAATTTGGGATATGTCATTACTGTACAATTGGATTAAATTCCAAGGAGGCCAATAATGAAGCCTTGGCAGAGCAGGTTATTGAGTTGTTGCCGCTGTATGTGCACAAGGAAAATGTTGTAGCCATAGGGGAGATTGGGTATGATGATCAGACCCCGGCAGAAGATAAATATTTTAGAATGCAGTTGGAGCTGGCCAAGGAACTGAATATGCCGGTGCAGGTACATACGCCCCACAGGGATAAAAAAGCAGGGACCATAAGAAGTATGGAAGTGTGCCTGGAGCACGGCTTGGACCCTTCTATGGTGGTTATAGACCACAATAACGAAGAAACTGTCAAGGAAGTCTTGGATCGTGGTTTCTGGGCGGCCTTTACCATCTATCCAAAAACCAAGATGGGAAACGAAAGAATGGTAGAGGTAGTGCGCAACTATGGCAGTAACAATATTATAGTGGATAGTTCTGCAGATTGGGGGGTAAGTGATCCGCTTGCCGTGCCAAAAACGGCTTCACTAATGTTAAAAAGAGGGATTGCGAAGGCCGATGTGGTGAAGACCTGTTATCAGAATGCCTTGGATATCTTTGGTGTAAATGGTAAAATGAAGGAGAGCGATTGGTTAAGGGCAGAGGGTATCAATCAAACAAAATTATATAACGATAATAGTGTTTTGCGAGGGCAGGAGCCTAAGGTAGATTCGGATAAAATAGTATGATGAATCCTGTAGTTAAAGGATATTTGCGCCTTGCTAGACCAGCAAATTTACCTACTGCCGCTGCGGACATTTTTGCGGGAGCGGCTATTTCCGGATATTTTGTCAATGTACCATTGGATGGATTATGGGACTCCAGTAGGCTATCCGTATTATTGTTATTGGTCTTTGCTTCCATTTTTATTTATGCGGCAGGGGTAGTGCTAAATGATGTGTTCGACCATAAGTTGGATAAGATTGAACGCCCCGAAAGACCTATTCCGTCTGGTTTGATACCATTAAGGTCAGCTGCTATTTTTGGAGGGATTTTACTCAATATAGGCGTTTTGCTTGCTTTTATGGTAAACCAGATGAGCGGGATTATAGCCTTTGTATTGGGGATTTTTATATTGTTATATGATGCGGTAGCCAAACATCACGGCATTTTTGGACCTCTTACTATGGGAATCTGTAGGGGATTGAATCTTTTGATGGGGATAACCCTTTTAGGTAGTTTGGATAATTGGTGGTACTTGGTACTTCCCATTGTTTATATTGCCGCCATTACCCTAATCAGTAGAGGGGAGGTTCATGGGGATAATAAGAGTCATATCATTTTTTCCGGTAGTCTATATGCCTCCGTCATTTTGGGGCTTGTCTTACTTTTTTTAACATCGGACCGTAATTTGTTGGAAGCCCTTCCCTTTTTATTGCTCTTTTCCTTTTTTGTTTTCAAGCCTTTGATCGGGGCTTATAAGGACAATTCACCTAATAATATTAAAAAGGCCGTTAAGGCAGGGGTAATAGCCATTATACTGCTGGATGCCGCCATGGCCGTAGGGTTTTCCCATTGGTGGGTGGGATTGGTAACCTTGTTATTACTGCCATTATCAATTTATTTATCCAAACTGTTTGCAGTTACTTAACCTTATAGCATATGTCACATTATAAGCCAATAGAACAATCGTTTAAAGTTAACTATGAGTACAAGCTCCATTTTACCGAACATCTTTTTGGGCTTAATAACCCTTTGTTCAAGGAACTTATCCATGGTTATGACCCTAAGGGTAATGTAAAGGTGCTATTTGTGATAGACAGTGGTGTTCAGGAATGTCATCCAGAATTAGTGGGGCAGATTACTGCCTATTGTAGGGAATATGGTTCAGTGATGAATTTAACCCAAGTAATCCCGGTTCCCGGCGGTGAGCAGTGTAAAAACGATTATAAGAATGTAGAGACCATCTTAGAGGCCGTAAACAACAATGGTATATGTAGGCATTCATTTGTCGTTGCCATTGGCGGAGGAGCAGTAATAGACATGGTTGGTTATGCTGCAGCCATAGCTCACAGAGGGGTAAAACTTTTAAGGATACCTACTACGGTATTGTCGCAGAACGACTCTGCTGTGGGGGTGAAAAACAGTATAAATATATTTGGGAAAAAGAATTTCTTGGGCACCTTTGCCCCGGCCTATGCCATTATAAATGACAGACATTTTTTAACCACATTGGAAGAGCGCGATTGGATTTCGGGTATTGCAGAGGCGGTAAAAGTGGCACTGATCAAGGATGAAACATTCTTTGGGTTTTTGGAGGAACATAGTGCAAGACTACAGGCCAGGGATATGGAGTCTATGGAGTATTTGATCTACCGTTGTGCCCAAATGCATATGGAGCATATAGCCCAAGGGGGCGACCCTTTTGAAAGTGGTTCCTCCAGGCCGTTGGATTTTGGCCATTGGGCGGCCCATAAATTGGAGTATATGACCAATTACCAGTTGCGCCATGGAGAAGCTGTGGCCATTGGTATGGCAGTAGATCTGGTATATGCCCATTTTACAGGACTTATAGATAAGGTTACCCTAGACCGTATATTAAAGGTGTTGGAAGATATAGGTTTTAACCTGTGTATTCCTCTTGATACCGATGATGAATTGGAAGAGTTGCTTGGCGGAATTCAAGAATTTAGGGAGCATTTGGGAGGAGAGCTTACCATAACCCTTATCTCTAGGATAGGAGCAAAGCACGATGTGCATGAAATTGATATTAATATGATGAGAAATGCCATAGTTTGGTTAAAAGAAATGTACAAGTCCAAAGTTTCCAATAGCATATGTTAATAGATAATAAATATCACTTAAGTTACTGTACCAATATACATCCGGGCGAGGATTGGGAACAGACTTTTGATAGTCTTAAAACCTATCTGCCCAATATTAAAGAAGAAGTTTCCAGGGAAACGGCCTTTGGTATTGGATTGCGATTGTCCAATGTGGCAAGTTTGGGCTTGGACGAGGGCAATAGCTTACAGGAGTTCAAGGATTGGTTGGAGAGCAATCAGTTATATGTCTTTACCATGAACGGATTTCCTTATGGTAATTTTCATAATGAACGGGTAAAGGATCTGGTACATGCCCCAGATTGGACCACCAACGAAAGATTGGAGTATACCCAAAGGCTTTTTAATCAGTTGGCATTTTTAGTTCCCCCGGGTATTTCTGGCGGTATATCTACCTCCCCCGTTAGTTATAAGCATTGGCACGGTTCTGATGAGGCCTTGGATAAAGCTTTTAGGACTGGGGCTGGGAATATGGCGCAGATTGTACTGCAGTTGGTTGAAATTGAAATAAACACGGGCAAATGCCTGCACTTGGATATTGAGCCGGAACCGGACGGGATGATTGAAAATAGTGACGAAGTCATTCATTTTTATGAATCCTATTTAGTGCCCATAGCCAGTAAATTGCTGATGGCAAATTTGGGGTGTGGGGAAAACCAAGCCAAGGAATTGGTCTTGAGACATATAATGGTGTGCTACGATGTTTGCCATTTTTCCTTAGCTTACGAAGAACCAAAGATGACCTTGGAGAAATTTGATAGGGCTGGCATTAAGGTGGGGAAAATACAGGTTAGTTCGGCGCTGAAAATTTTGTTCAATAATGAAAACAGGGAAGAGGTATGGGAGTCTTTGGCGCAATTTGACGAGCCAACCTATCTGCATCAGGTAACCGAAAAAGTTGGTGATAAGGTGATAACCTATGGGGACTTGCCCCAGGTTTTGGCCAAGAAGGAAAACCGAACGGAACTAAGGGCCCATTTTCATGTGCCTATATTTTTGGAAAAATACGGTCAGTTGTTTTCTACCCAAGACCAGATAATTAAGGTTTTGGAGTATCTTAAGAACAACAAGTTTTCAGATCAATTGGAAATAGAGACCTACACGTGGGATGTATTGCCACAAGATTTAAAAGCAGAATTGTCCAGTTCCATTGTTCGTGAAATTGAATGGTTAAAAAGCAAGTTGTAATAAATGGAGAAAACCGTTGTAATTAATGTTGTTGGCTTAACCCGTGGCCTAATTGGGGAGCATACACCTTTTATAAAATCTTTTCTAAATAAAGGGGCGTCTGCAAGTATTAGCCCACAGCTACCTGCTGTGACCTGTTCGGCCCAAGCAACCTATTTAACGGGTAAGACACCTGCACAACACGGTATTGTAGCCAATGGTTGGTATTTTAAGGAGGAGCATGAGGTGAAATTTTGGCGACAGTCCAACAGTCTTATTCAAAGCGAAAAAATCTGGGAAAAACTCAAGAAAAAAAATAAGGATTTTACCTGCGCCAATATGTTCTGGTGGTACAATATGTATTCCAGTGTGGATTACAGTGTAACCCCCAGACCAAATTATTTGGCAGATGGTAGAAAAATACCGGATGTGTATTCCTATCCTGCGGAGTTGCGAGACAGCTTACAAGCGGAGCTTGGCACCTTTCCTTTATTTCATTTTTGGGGGCCTAAAACCTCCATTAAATCCAGTCAGTGGATCGCTGATGCCACTATAAAAACCGATGCCTTGCACAATCCTACTTTAACTTTGGTGTATTTGCCCCACTTGGATTATAATATGCAGCGTTATGGGACAGACCAAAATGTTATAGGCAAGGATTTAAGGGAGGTAGATACAGTTGTGGAGCAGTTGGTGCGTTACTATGAAAAACAATCGGCAAATATTATTTTGCTTTCGGAGTATGGGATAACCAACGTAAATAATCCTATACATTTAAATAGAAAGTTGCGACAAGAAGGTTATCTAAATGTGCGCATAGAAAGAGGTTTGGAACTCTTGGATGCCGGAGCCAGTAAGGCCTTTGCGGTTGCAGACCATCAATTGGCGCATATTTATGTAAAAGACCCTTCGGAAATAGAAACGGTTAAAAAATTACTACAAGACGTTAAGGGTGTAGAGCGTGTACTTAGTGGTCCTGAACTAAAGGAGGTGGGCTTGGATCACGATCGTTCTGGGGATTTGGTGGCTATTGCGGACAAGGATTCATGGTTTACCTATTATTTTTGGATGGATGATAAAAAGGCCCCGGATTACGCAAGAATGGTGGATATACATAAGAAACCGGGCTATGATCCGGTAGAGATGCTTACCAATCCAAAAGATAAATTGGTTATGGCCAAGGTAGTATGGAAGTTGTTGAAGAAGAAACTGGGCTTTAGAACGGTGATGGATGTTATTCCTCTGGACGCAAGCCTTATAAAGGGATCGCATGGAAGGATTCCAGAAGATGCCAATGACCACCCAATTCTTATTACCAATAAAGACAATCTTGCTTTGGGCGATACTTTATTGGCAACTGAAGTCTGTGGGATTATAGAAAATCATTTAATAGAAGGCTAATATGTTAAGCGGTTACAAGGTACTTTCAGGGGTGTTTGCCATATTGTTTGTTTGGGCAGCAATTTTACAATACAATGACCCAGATCCAGTATTGTGGTATTTTATCTATGGGGTAGCCGCTGTGGTGTCCTTTTTGTTTGCTATACAAAAACTGCCTTTGTTGCTTCCGGTGGTCCTTTCTTTTGTTTATTTATTTGGCGCCTATGTCTTTTGGCCCGATGAGTTTGAAGGGGTTGCCATAGGAGAAGGCAATATCAATAATATAGAGCATGCCAGAGAATCTTTGGGCCTGTTTATTATGGCCTTGGTGATGTTATTTTACGCATGGAGGATTAAGGTGGCCAGAAATGGCCTAGATGTCTAGGTCAAACTCTTGTCTAAGTAAATCTATTACAGGGTTTTTCTCCCTTAGTTTTTGATATTTTTCCTCTGGGGTAAATGCAAATTTTTTGGCGGTAGCCTCGTTAACCGTGATTTTTAGTTGAATAAAATGATTGTCGAGTTTTAGTTTTAAATACTCCATTAAGTCGTACTTGTCCCTTTCAATCTCTTTTTTCATGGTGCCATTGGGGAGTTCTATCCAAATGGTATGATCTTTTAGCAGTTTAGGGACGTCGGAATGCAGATTGGATGCCAATATTTTACGTCCATTCTCATCCAAAATTTCCACGAAATCGGCCCAATGTTTTTGCATTTCCTCTTCCGTAAAGGGGCTTCTGGGCAGATTTTTTTCATCTATCACTACCTCTTTTTTGTTGAGCTCATGTTCCTTTTTAGCCTTTAAACTGGAAAGGGATAGTCCGGATACACGCTTTTTAGGGTTCTTGAGGTTTATTTTCGGCTTGGGTGCGGGAGTAGTCGCCGTTTCTTGGTTGCTATGACTACTGCCTTGTGCAGCTTCGTCGGGTTGTTGTTGTTCGGGAGCAGCTACTGCTTTAGGGGCAGGCTGAGCCGTGGATGCACTATGCTGTTGGTTTTGTGAGGGGTTGCTTCCCTTGGCCTCTGTATTCTGTTGTGAGGGGGCTGCCCTGTAGTGTGAGGCGGGTATTATAAAATTTGGCCTGTACTTACCGCTCCCTAGGAATTCAGATTTTTTTTTTCTCCATCAAAATCAATGGAGGCCAATTTCATAAGGGTCAATTCTACCAGAAGACGTTGATTTTTGCTGGATTTGTATTTTATATCACAGTCGTTCGCCAAGTCTATGGCATGCAGTAGAAAGGGTCTCGATGTTTTTTTGGACTGTTCGCTATACTGTTTTTTAGCCTCCTCGCCAACTTCCAAAAGAGCAATGGTGTTTTGGTGTTGACATACCATTAAATCACGGAAATGGGAGGCGAGTCCACTTATAAAATGATGTCCGTCAAATCCCTTGGACAAAGTTTCGTTAAAAAGTATTAAAAGACCCGGAATGTCGTGATTTAAGATAAGCTCTGTAGCACTAAAGTACGTATCGTAATCTAGGACATTTAAGTTCTCGGTTACGGCCTTTCGGGTTAAATTCTTACCGCAATAACTTACTACACGGTCAAATATGGAAAGGGCATCGCGCATGGCTCCATCCGCTTTTTGGGCAATGATGTGCAAGGCATCGTCCTCGGCCTCTATTTCTTGACTTTGAGCAATGTATTTTAAATACTCCGCAGCATCCTTGACAGTTATACGCTTAAAATCGAAAATTTGGCAGCGCGAAAGGATAGTGGGTATAATTTTGTGTTTTTCTGTAGTGGCCAGAATAAATATGGCATGGGCGGGTGGTTCCTCCAAGGTCTTTAAAAAAGCATTAAAGGCCGCTTGGGATAACATGTGTACCTCATCAATAATATACACCTTGTACTTGCCTACCTGAGGTGGTATACGTACCTGGCTGGTAAGTTCCCTAATGTCATCCACGGAATTATTGGAAGCGGCATCGAGCTCAAAAATATTAAAAGCAAAATCCTCTTCCTCATCTTCCCTGCCCTCTTGGTTGATCTGCTTGGCCAAAATACGCGCGCAGCTGGTTTTGCCAACTCCCCTGGGTCCAGTAAACAATAAGGCCTGTGCCAAATGATTGTTGTCAATGGCATTGGTCAACGTATTGGTAATAGCCTGTTGCCCAACAACATCCTTAAATGTTTGGGGCCTGTATTTTCGGGCAGATACAATAAAAGGTTCCAAGACTATTAACTTAACTATTGGCAAATAAATGTACTTGCCGTTATTGAATTACAAATATAAAAATAGCATCCTATTTACAGAGCTATTTAACTTTGTTTAGTATTTTATTTATCAACAATTGAACTACCTTTGCAAAAGCAGGTCGCCTTATCGCTCCCCGTGTTATGCAGGGAGAGGAAAGTCCGGACACCACAGTGCAGTATAGCGGGTAACGCCCGTCCATTGTAAGATGAGGACAAGTGCAACAGAAAGTATGTACAGGTTATGCTGTAGTGAAACCAGGTAAACTCTATACGGTGCAACGTCATGTAAATCAGTGTTTGAGGGCTGCACGCCCAAGCTGAAGGGTAGGCGGTTAGAGTCTATGGGCAACCATGGGCCTAGATAAATGATAAGGAGGCCTTGAAATGCTTCAGGGTTAACAGAATCCGGCTTATGACCTGCTTTTATTTTTAATGAGACAGCATTTTCGCAGAAAATGCGTAGTCGAATTAATGCCGCCATAGGCGGTATCATTTAAGAATGGGAGGGTCTTTTGATTAATGCCGCCATAGGTGGTATCATTATAAGTTAAGGAATGTCTTTTTGGATAATGCCGCCGCAGGCGGTATCAAGTTGGTTATTTATTGGAGAAGGATAATTTTTTTAATCCATGCTCCAAAGGTCAGTTTGCGGCCTTTAACCTGACATTGGTGCCAAATAATTTCTTAAGGCTAGAAAACATCTTGTTTTCCAATTGGTTCAACTTCATCAATGAAAGCAAAGTGTTATTGTAAATGCACTACTATTCGTCCTCTTCGGTCCATTCAAAAAAGCTGAATACACTACTTCCGTACCTTCTGTGGTCTGTGAAGTGTCGCAAATGGGAAAGATCGGTGTGTTTGGAGTGCTCTATGATCAAGACACCATTCTCCAAAAGCAGTTCTTTTTCAAACACTAGTTGGGCAATTTTTGTAAAATCCTCTGTGGGCATGTCGTAAGGTGGGTCGGCAAATATAATGTGGGCCTTAACGGCATTGCCTTCCAGATATTGAAATACGTCCCTTTTAATGGCAGTAATGGGGAAACCGAAATTAGTTGCAGTCTCGGAAATATATCTAATACAGCCCATGTCACCATCTACAGCGGTAATGGTTTCGCTCCCCCGGGAAGCAAATTCATAACTAATATTGCCAGTACCTGCAAAGAGATCCAATACAATTACATCACTGAAGTAATATTGATTGTTCAGGATGTTGAACAAGGATTCTTTTGCCATGTCGGTTGTAGGCCGTACTGGAAGTTTTTTTGGTGCTATAAGCCTCTGTCCTTTATTTTTTCCTGATATAATACGCATTATAAGCTGTTTAGCAGGGTGAAATCTATGGTTTCCTTTTCTAGTTCCCCAAAGTGGTAGAATGAGGTATTGGAAGGTATAAAGATAGAAATATCCTTTATATACCTATGGCACATATCGTATAGTGCATCCCCTTCTTCTATAGACCCAAATAATTTAAGTTTGGTACTTTCGGTGTCCAATTTTAATTGTTCAAAGGTAAATAGAAGATAGTAGATAAAATCCTCCTTGGTGGCAAAACTAAAATTGTTGTACAGTATTAGCTTTTTCTGTGAAATGACAGTGATGTCCATATGGCCCTCAATGAGGTGAACATAGCAAATGGGCTCGTTACTATTGCCCTGGCTGTTGGTCAATGTTTGAATAAGGACACTGGCATGGTGCATAAATTCAAATTCCCCGAAAAGGTCATAGATGTAATTGTTGATGTTAACAAAGGGTACATATACATTTACCAGGTCCAAGTTGTTTACCTCATCATATTCCAAATGGTCATTGGCCAATATTTTGGCATTGAATTTAAGGTAATTGGCCAGTTCGTCTTCATTGAACAGTGGCTTGGGAACAAGGCTAAAAAGGTTGTTTCTGTGGATAACAACCAGCTCAGAAAATGTAATATCCCCAATTTTGTTCTGTTCAAAGAGGTGTTTTATTTCTTTTTGAACGGCATAAGGGGTCAATTCATTTTCGAATACTATTCGCTCTGAGGCAAGAATGGTATTGGAAAGTGTGTCCAGAACACAAAAAGAAAGTCCATTCAAGCTAACTTGAATGGACAATTTATGATATTCCGATTTAGAATTTTCTAAGATGCTATTGGTCGATTCGTTTGTCATAAATAGAAGGCCAATTTCCACTGGTACTTACCTCGGTCAACGATCCAACTTTAATAACATTTCCATTGACCTCGTCAACGTTTACTTGTGTATTCTCTTTGGCCAAAAGTGTTTTAGGCTGATCGTGCAAAACAACGTCCTTGCTAACCTTTACTTCAAAAACTGGGGCCTTATAACCGCCTTTTTCAATGATGCTAGCTTTCATGTCAAATTTTTCTCCGTTGGGAGCAAAGGGAACATTCATCATGTTCTTGTAACGGTTATCTTTCTTAAATAAAGAATCTTTTACCGCTACGGTACCCAAGGTATCTATAATCTTTACCTCTTTCAACATGTCTATCCCATAAGTCTTGTCAAATTCCATATAAGAAGAGTCCCTCTGTTGTGTTATGGTATAGTTTGCGGTATCGATAAAACTTACAAGGGAATTAAAATCTTTAGCATATCTACCATTTACAGTTTTATAAGCTTCTTGGGAATCTCTAATGTCCTTTAATTTAGCTATTACTTGGGCAAATCGCTCTTGCTTAACTTTTTTAAACTCGATAGGTCCATTTACGGAATTGTAAATCATATAACCCAACCCGATACATACTAGCCAAAGAAAAATTTGTAATATGGTCTTCATTTTATTATGTGTTATTATATTTAGTGGTTGTCACAAATCTACAATTTTTTTTTAATGCCAAAAGTATTTGGCCTTAAAAATACTGATTATCTTTGATGGCCATGAATTCTATCACTGACGCTACTTTTTATAAATTACTGAAAGATAAGTTTCCACATGATCCAACCCTAAAACAGTCCGTGGCCTTGGAGAAATTGGCAAAATTTGTTTTATCCAAGGAAAAAGACTGTGTTTTCCTTCTTAAAGGCTTTGCCGGAACCGGAAAAACAACCATTGTTGGTACCATTGTCACCAATCTATGGAAAACAACCATGAAGGCAGTATTAATGGCACCTACGGGTAGGGCTGCAAAGGTTATGTCCAATTATTCCGGAACCCAGGCCTTTACCATACATAGGAAAATTTATTTCCCCAAAAAGCAAAGTGGGGGAGGCATACAGTTTGTATTGGCACCCAATAAGCACAGGAATACCCTTTTTATTGTGGATGAGGCTTCTATGATCCCGGATTCACCGGCAGATTCCAAACTATTTGAAAATGGCTCCCTATTGGACGACCTGTTAATGTATATTTATTCTGGTCATAACTGCAAGCTTATACTTATAGGCGATACGGCCCAGCTTCCTCCAGTTCATTTAGATATTAGTCCCGCCTTGGACCAGGATCAATTATCCCTAAACTATAATAAGGAAGTGATAAAACTGGAGTTGGACGAGGTGGTTAGGCAGGCCGAGGATTCTGGGATTTTGGTCAATGCCACTAATTTAAGGGAACAGTTGCAGGGCGATTTTTTTGATGATTTTAAATTCTCCGTTGCTTCGTACTCCGATATAGTTAGGTTGGTGGATGGGAATGATATACAGGAGGCAATAGACGAATCCTATTCCCAGAATGGTAAGGAGGAAACAGCCATTATAGTGCGTTCTAATAAAAGAGCAAATCTATATAATGAAAATATAAGGAATAGAATACTCTTCCTGGAGAACGAATTGGCAGTAGGGGACTATATGATGGTGGTTAAAAACAACTATTCCTGGTTAAAACCTACTTCAGAGGCCGGATTTATAGCTAATGGAGATATTATAGAAGTACTTGAAATTTTTGCCATCAAGGAACTTTACGGTTTTAGATTTGCCGAGGTAAAGGTGAAAATGGTAGACTACCCAGATCAAAAACCCTTTGAAACGGTACTTTTATTGGATACCATCATGGCGGTGACCCCTTCCTTGTCCTATGATGACGGAAATAGGCTTTATCAGGAGGTCATGAAAGATTATGCCGAAGAAAAATCGAAATACAAAAAGTTTTTGGCAGTTAAGAACAACAAATACTTCAATGCCCTACAGGTTAAGTTTTCCTATGCCATTACCTGTCATAAATCCCAAGGTGGTCAGTGGAATACCGTATTCGTGGAACAGCCCTATTTACCAAACGGTATAGATAAGGAGTACCTGCGCTGGTTGTACACTGCTGTTACCCGGGCCAAGCATAAACTATACCTTATTGGCTTTAAGAACGATTTTTTTGTTGATTAGGAATAGCCTAATTTCGCATTAAAGTTTAGTATATGGCTTTTGAGACCATTTTAAGCATATTTTTAGGTGTGGGACTTGCTGCCTCGGCCGGATTTAGGGTTTTTTTACCCTTGTTTTCCCTGAGTTTGGCAGCCTACTTCAATGTATGGGAACTGAATGAAAATTGGCAATGGGTAGGAAGTTTGGCAACTTTGATAACGTTAGGGGTAGCAACTGTGGTAGAGGTCTTTGCCTATCTAATTCCGTGGGTAGATAATATATTGGACAGTGTAGCTATTCCTTTGGCAGCCTTGGCAGGAACCGCCGTTATGGTCTCTACAGTGGCTAATTTAGACCCATTGATCACTTGGACCCTGGCCATTATAGCCGGAGGAGGTACCGCTACGGCAATAAAAGGTGCCTCGGCAACTGGTAGATTGGCATCAACAGCCAGTACAGGCGGAATGGCCAATCCCATTTTGGGTCTAGTAGAAACTACTACAGCGGTAGTAGTCTCTACGGCATCCATTTTTGCGCCTGCCGTGGCCGCGGTTTTGGTGCTTATTATTTTGATCGTCATGTATAGGTTTTATAGAAAATTCAGACCTAAAGGCTAATCCAAATTAATCTTAAACTATTTTCAAGTGAAAATTATTGCAATGATACCGGCTCGTTATGCGGCCTCTAGATTCCCTGGCAAATTAATGCAAGACCTGCAAGGGAAACCCGTAATTCAAAGAACCTATGAAGCGGCAGTGAATACTGGGCTGTTTGACGATGTATATGTGGTGACCGATAGTACGGTTATTTATGATACCATTTCCAAAATAGGAGGTAAGGCCATCATGAGTAAAAAAGAGCACGAATGTGGAAGCGATCGTATTGCAGAGGCCGTTGAACCCATGGAGGTGGATATCATAGTAAATGTACAGGGGGATGAACCCTTTACAGACCGGGAGAGCCTGGCAAGTGTTATCGAGGTATTTAAAGACGATGTTTCCAAGGAAATAGACCTAGCTTCCCTAATGACCAGGATTTCAGATTGGGTAGAGATCAACGATCCCAATACCGTAAAGGTAATTGTGGATAATCAGAATTTTGCGCTCTACTTTTCCAGGGCACCAATTCCATACCCTAGGTCCAGGGAATTGGATATTCCATATTATAAGCACAAAGGGATTTATGCCTTTAGAAAAAGTGCCCTGATGGATTTTCAAAGGTTGCCCATGCAGATATTGGAAGCTACTGAGAAAATTGAGGCTATTCGTTATCTGGAATACGGCAAGAAGATAAAGATGGTAGAAACCAATGTAACAGGTATAGAAATAGATACTCCCGAGGATTTGGAAAAAGCCAAAAAAGAATGGAAATAGATCTTAGCAATATAAAAGTAGTGGGTTTTGATGCCGATGATACCTTATGGGTCAATGAAACCTATTTTAGGGAGGCCGAGGAGAAATTTGCCTCTTTGTTGGAAAAATACGAGACAAAGAACCAAATAGATCAGGAGTTGTTTAAAATGGAGATCAAGAACCTGGAATTATATGGTTACGGTATTAAGGGGTTTATGCTCTCCATGATAGAATCGGCCCTACAATTGAGCAATAACAATGTTTCACAGAGAACTATTACTGAGATTCTGAACCTTGGTAAGGAAATGTTGACGCGTCCCGTGGAACTATTGGAAGGTGTGGAAGAGGTGTTGCAAACATTGGAGAACAAATATCGTTTGATTGTTTTGACAAAAGGCGATTTGTTAGATCAGGAGCGAAAGCTGGAGAAGTCGGGCTTGTCAAAGTACTTCCATCATGTAGAGGTACTCAGTGATAAAAAAGAGGATAACTATAAAAATCTTTTGGAGCATTTGGAAATACAGGTAGGTGAGTTCCTAATGATAGGAAATTCACTTAAATCCGATGTGTTGCCTATTATAAATATTGGTGCACAGGCCGTACATATTCCCTTTCATACCACTTGGGAGCATGAGGTGGTAGGCCCGGAAGAGCACAATAACGATCACCTTACACTAAACAACATTAAGGATATATTAAAATACCTAAGTTAGGTTTATGAATACCGAACAAATTAATAATAGTATCATTTCTGTCCCAAAACCTATGACAAATTATAAAAACTTTCCTATGGTGCCCAGGGTTATTTTTGGCCCTGGCTGTTTTGATCAATTGGGAGAGATTTTATTACCAAAGCGAATACATTCAGAGGCACCCTTTATTTTTTTGGTGGATGATGTTTTTGAGGGATCCCCATTGGTTTCTAGAATTCCTCTGATGTTCAATGACCAGATTATTTTTATTTCCGCTGATGAGGAACCCAAAACAGATCAGGTAGATGTATTGGTAGAAAAGATAAAGTTCCAATATGGGGCACTGCCTTCGGGAATTATAGGAATAGGAGGAGGAACATTGTTGGATTTGGCCAAGGCGGTAGCCATTATGCTTGCCAATCCAGGCAAAGCTTATGAATACCAAGGCTGGGATCTGGTGAAAAAGCCATCTATATATCATGTTGGTATCCCAACAATAAGTGGTACGGGGGCAGAAGTTTCCCGTACCACAGTATTATTGGGGCCAGAGAAAAAGCTTGGGATAAATTCGGATTTCACCACTTTTGATCAAGTGCTCCTAGATCCAGAGCTTACAAAGGGGGTTCCCAAAGAGCAGTGGTTTTATACCGGTATGGATTGTTATATACACTGTATTGAGTCCCTCAACGGTACTTTTTTAAACGCCTTTAGTCAAAGTTATGGGGAGAAGGCCCTGGACCTGTGTAAGGAGGTGTATTTGGAAGAATTGCAGGAGGGTGATGCCAGGGACAAATTAATGATGGCTTCCTGGCACGGAGGGATGAGCATTGCTTATTCCCAGGTAGGGGTTGCCCATGCCATGAGTTATGGGCTGTCCTATTTATTGGGGGTAAGACACGGTGTTGGGAACTGCTTGGTATTCCAACACCTGGAGGAATTTTATCCGGAAGGGGTAGCACTGTTTAACGCTATGAAAGATAGGCACCATATTGTGCTCCCAGAGGGAATTTGTAAAAATTTGACGGAGGACGATTTTGATATAATGATCAAAGTAGCCCTAAGTTTGGAACCCCTTTGGGAAAATGCCTTGGGAAAAGAATGGCGTAAACAGATCACTCCCGATAAATTGAGATCTATTTACCAAATGATATAATTTTTAACCAAAATTAGCCTTTTGGCGTTATACTTGGAATAGGGATATAAAATTTAGGATAGATAGAGACAGGGGAAGGCTGTTGCCTAATGTTTTATTAATTGGATGGTCTATGCAGGCACTTGCCAAATTTATTTACTTCAAAATTCTAGGCTGGCAACTGCTTGGGTCTTTTCCACAGTTGGATAAATGCGTGGTCATTGTAGTGCCGCATACCAGCTGGGTAGATTTTTTCTTGGGACTTTTGTTGCGAAGTGTATTGAAAGAGGATATTCATTTTATAGGCAAGAAGTCACTTTTTAAACCTCCTTTTGGTTGGTTTTTCCGATGGATGGGCGGTGCGCCTATTGATAGGTCCAAGAGGTTGGATACGGTAGCTGCCATCGCTAAAATATTTAAGGAAAAAAGGAAGTTTAGATTGGCACTCTCCCCGGAAGGGACCCGGAAGAAGGTGACCAAGTGGAAAACGGGCTTCTACTATATTGCCAAGGAGGCCAATGTACCCATTGTGATGGTGGCCTTCGATTTCGGAAAAAAACAGGTCAAAATTTCGGAACCTCAGTATCCCACTCCACAGCAGGAAAAGGATTTTACTACTTATAAATCATTTTTTAAGGGAGTGGTGGGCAAGGTGCCCCAGAATAGTTTTTAAGGAGGGTATTCATAATAAAAAGCAGGACGTTGATGATGAATATAAATGTTCACAAAGTTGAACCAACGTATATGAAGTTAGGAGATGTAGCCAAGCGGTACTAAGCCAGAAGACTAAGCGAGGCGTAATCTATGCTGTTCTTTATACTGCATTTGGGATACGTCACTTCGGGTAGTTTTATGAGGGCAGCATAATAAAATTGTGTCGAGAAGATATTCTACGGAGGTATTTTAAATCGGGAGGCTCCGGGAGGCGGTAGTACAAAAGTCACTTCGCCAGCCTCTTTTTTCAGGACGACGGGAAGTCGCACATATTATGGTTTTGGCTAACATTAATTTATTCTACGGCCACTTGGTGGCTGTATGTAAATTTTATGTGCGAGCGCTAGGTCAGGAGTCTTAGTGAAACGGTTCAATAATTCTTACCGGTAAACCTAACCTCTCTCCAGAGGATAATTTAAGGGTTGCCAAGCGCTAAAAGCATAAAATGGGACCGCTATATTACAATAATGTTGGACCTATTGGGACCGGAATAACCAATCAAACTATTACAGCTAAATTTTTGTAATTAGGCTTATACTTTTGGCACGAAATTGGTTATATGCTAAAAAAGCTAACCGCTTTATTTTGGTGGTTCACAACATATTTTAACACTTATACATCTTTGATGTCCCGTTAAAAGAGGTTTTAGGGTTATAATACTAATTTTGATCATAATACGTTATAAATGAACATGGTGTATGTTGGTTTAAAAGTAGAAAAAAGGAATTGTATTAATCAGCATTTAAAGTATAAAGTACATCGAAAATGAAAGCACATAAAATTCTATACTTTGTTTTGGCTATCTTCAGTTTTTCGGTATCCCTTGCACAAAATGAATTGATGGTTAGTAGCCTAAATGATAATAATAGCGAAGGTACTTTGCGTTGGGCCATCACTACGGCCAATAAGAACAGTGATGTAAAGGAAATCATATTTACGCCAGACCTATCAGGAACCCTAAGGTTGTCTGCTGATTTGCCCCCGATTAATAGCGATATTAAAATAATGGGCCCTGGGGCCGAAAATGTGGTTATTTCCGGCGGCGGTAAGTATCACATGTTTGTAGTGAACAAGGGATCTAATTTGGAGATTTCGGGATTTACCTTTACGAATTCTGCCAACAACTATAACAAAGGTACCATTTTTGATGTGTCCGGATCCACCGTAAAAGCTTCGGATATAGTGGTGGAGGGAATTGCTAACCCAACGGCTTTTTGGTCTAAGGGAGAGCATTCCAATATAAGTATTTCTAACGCTACCTTTAAGAACAATGCCGCCACACTTTTTAGGAGCCATGGCGGGTCTACGCCTATTTATACCTCGGACAATGAAAGTGACTATACCAATAGGATAACGGTAAGCCGTTCTACCTTTAGCTATAATCGTGATCTAATTTTTTCTACAGAGAATTATGTAAAAATAGACGACTGTACCTTTAAAAAGAACTATGGACAAATTGCCAGTTTTAGAGGGGTAAACCGCTATCAGGTATTAAACTCCAACTTTGTGGAGAATAAAGGACATCTCTTATTTACTTTCTCCAGTAAAATTGGGGATACTCCCTCTTGGGGCCGTGATACCTTGGGTGCCAATAACACCCTTTTTGATGGTAACCTATTTCAGGGTAATAGGGGAACCATACTCAATACCGGCGGAGGGTTCAAGTATGATTCCAAAACCACCATTACCAATAATATTTTTATAAACAATGGGAACAAATGGTACGGAAACCCCATTGTAGCAACAGGTAACCAAGAAAATAATTTTATCACTTCGGTAAAAAAGTCTGAGGATGATGGTACTGTTTTTCTAACCCTCAATAAGTCTTTATTGTTGGAAACGGAAGATGAGGGGTATTAAAAAAAATATGGATTTACTAAGGATTAAAAGAGGTTTAAGGCCGAAGAAAAGTAAATAAAACAAAAAAGAGGCCACAATCAGGGCCTCTTTTTTATTGTGGTGTAGTTAATCTTTGGCTACTCTTTCATGGTATGATATACATTCTGTACATCATCGTCTTCCTCAATTTTTTCAAGAAGCTTTTCTACATCTGCCGCTTCTTCCTCACTTAGTTCTTTGGTAACCTGGGGGATACGTTCAAAGCCAGAGGATAATATTTCTATTTCCCTATTTTCCAATTCCTTTTGTATGGCTCCAAAACTCTCAAAAGGGGCGTATATCAATATACCATCCTCATCAGAAAAAACTTCCTCTGCTCCAAAGTCGATCATTTCCAGTTCCAGTTCCTCAGGGTCTATCCCCTCTGCGGGTATCCTGAAATTACAGGTATGGTCAAACATGAACTCCACCGAACCGGAAGTTCCCAAACTGCCGTTACATTTATTAAAGTAACTTCTTATATTGGCTACTGTTCTGGTATTGTTGTCGGTTGCGGTTTCTACCAATATGGCGATCCCATGGGGGGCATATCCTTCAAAAAGTACTTCCTTATAATCGCCCAAACTCTTGTCCGAAGCTCTTTTAATGGCCCTTTCCACATTGTCCTTGGGCATATTTACCGCCTTGGCATTTTGGATAACAGCCCTTAGTCTGGCATTGGAATTTGGATCGGGTCCGCCTTCTTTTACTGCTATAACAATATCTTTGCCTATACGGGTAAAGGCTTTAGACATAGCAGACCACCTTTTCATTTTACGCGCTTTTCTAAATTCAAAAGCTCTTCCCATTTCTTTATTTTATTAGAATAATTTGAAACAAATTTAACAATTTTTACTGCTGCTGCAAGTGCCTAAGGCACTAGCTTTCTATAATTTCCTCAATACTGTGGGCCAATTTAAAATCTTTTTCCGTTACCCCATCGGCATCATGTGTAGATAACCTTATATTGAGGGAGTTGTAAACGTTGCTCCAGTCGGGGTGATGGTTCTGCGCCTCACATTCAAAGGCAATGCGCGTCATAACGGAGAAGGCATCCTTAAAGTTTTTAAATTCGAACGAGGTCTCAATGGCACGGTCTACCAATTCCCAACCGTCCAATTCAGTCAAATGTTTTTCTATTTCCTTTTCTGATAGTTTTTTCATTCCGATAGTTTTTATAAAGTTAATTAAAACGCTACAATGGACAGGGTTTATTCGCTAAAGATGTGATGGTCTATAATTTCCTGACAGGTAAATTGTAAGTTCTGTGGCAAGGGGTTTATTTTTGGCAATACCGCCAAATAGCGATCTTCATTGGTGGTGAAGACGCGTTTGTATATGGGGTTATAGTGGCCCAACCTACCTACTATTTCCTTAATAAAATCTTCATGGTGAATTAAGTCTACACTGCCCAGATGAAAAACTCCCGACTTATTGTGGTTTATCAGGTAATGTATTTGTTGGGTTAGTTTGTCGTCATTGGTGACATTCATGATTAAATTGGGAAAGACTTCCAAGGGTTCTTTATTGGTCAATGCTGTCTTTATTTCCTTGATTCTCGGGGAATTATTGCCAAAAACCATAGGTACACGTAATATGGCCATTTTGGAGGGAGATATCCTAAGTAGCATATTCTCTATCTTAATTTTTAAACGGCCATAAATGCTCAAAGACAGGGTTTTGTCATTTTCATAAGAGGGGTATTTGCTATAGGCATCAAAGACATTGGCCGATGAGATAAAGAATATTTTGCAATTTTTATCTTGAATATACTCTACCATATGTTGATGCGCTATGACCTGGGCCTGGAAATTACCGCGAAGCGCAGAAATAATCAGATCGGGCTTAACCTCTTCCAAAATGTCAAAAATATCATCTTCCTCCAAGTCGTACCTAAAAAACTGCTGATTGTTCTCAAAGCTCCTTCTGGACAAGTGATAGGTTCCGTAGGTGTCAAAGTAGGAATGCAATTCCTTATAAATGGCATTACCTATAAAACCACTTGCTCCTAAAATGAGTATTTTATTCATTCTATCACCTTCGTTTTCCAAACCCAATTCTCACCTTTGTCAACCCTTATAAAATGGCAATTTTACTATTGTTGCCGGAACCGTGTTCTTTCTTATTTGTATTTGTATTTGGTTAGCTGTTTTGGAGTTTTGTGTAGGTACATAGCCTAGGCCAATACCTTTTCCCAAAGAAGGGGACATGGTACCAGAAGTAACCACACCTATTTTATTTCCTCCTTCATCAACAATATCATAACCCTGTCTGGGAATACCTTTGCCATCCAATATAAACGCCACCAATTTTTTAGCTACGCCCTCTTCTTTTTGCTTGGCCAAGGCCTCGCTATTCACAAAGTCTTTGGTGAATTTGGTGATCCAGCCCAAACCGGCCTCTAATGGGGAGGTAGTGTCGTTAATATCATTGCCATATAAGCAGTAACCCATTTCCAAACGTAGGGTGTCACGGGCGGCCAGTCCAATAGGTTTTATATTGTACGGGGCTCCAGCTTCAAATACTTTGTTCCAGATCTGTTCTACTTCTTCATTTTTACAATATATTTCAAATCCACCGGAACCTGTATAGCCGGTAGCGGAAATGATAACATGGCCTATACCTGCAAAATCGGCCACCTCAAAAGAGTAGAACTTTATGGCCCCCAAATCTATGGAAGTAAGGGACTGCATGGCTTCTACCGCTTTAGGGCCCTGAATGGCCAAAAGGGAATAACCATCTGATATATTTCGCATGTCAGCACCAAAGTCTTTGTTGTACTTGCTAATATGATCCCAGTCTTTCTCAATATTGGAGGCGTTTACCACCAACAGGTACTGTTCTTCCTTAATTTTATATATGATAAGGTCGTCTACAATACCTCCAGTTTCATTGGGCATACAACTGTATTGCGCCTTTCCAACGGTTAGTTTGGATGCGTCGTTGGAGCTTACTTTTTGTATAAGGTCCAAGGCATTTGGCCCCCCTATTAGGAATTCTCCCATATGGGATACGTCAAAAACACCCACCCCATCACGAACGGTTTGGTGTTCTGCATTGACCCCTTCGTAGGAAACGGGCATATTGTAACCAGCAAATGGTACCATTTTGGCACCAAGCCCTTCGTGGACTTTTGTCAGTGTAGTATTTTTCATTGGATATGATTAAGGGGTAAAAATATCGAAAATTAATCGATGTGAAAATCTATATACTTATTGTTTTACATAAAAAAATGTTAATAGGGGTTGGCTATAGGGACTCCTAAATTGGAATTGGACCATTTATTAGGACAAGGTAACAATATGTATAGTGGGGAATGGTAAATAACCGAAATAAACTATCAATAGATGAATTTGGTTATTGGGGAATGATAACTGCTGTATAAAATCATTAATTTTGGATCTAGATTATTATATGGAGGTTTTATGAAGAATACAATAGTGGGCTGTTTTTTGCTCTTTGTAGGTTTAATGGCTTGGTCACAGAATGTTCCAACTGATTATTTATCGGCCGATTTCCATAAGGGAAGGCGTAAGGCAGTTAGGGATCTAATGCCCAAGAATAGTGTGGCCGTTTTTTTTGCCAATCCGGTAAGGAACAGGGCCAACGATGTGGACTACGTATACCACCAAGATCCGGATTTTTATTATTTAACCGGATATAAGGAGCCCAATGCAGTGTTGCTTATTTTTTCGGATGCACAAATAGACGCAATAGACGCAATAGGCGCTAGTTTTAATGAGGTGCTATTTGTTCAAAAAAGGGACGAAAAGGCCGAACAGTGGACCGGTAGGCGTTTGGGAGTGCAAGGGGTTCTAAAGCAATTGGGCTTTACGCACGCTTTCAATGCCGAGGATTTTATCACCTTCGATATCGATTTCTCCAAGTTTGATAAGGTTTTGTTTTTCAATTTTAAACATGATTATAGGGATAGCAGAGACCCAGCAGATCTTTATGATTTAATACGCAGTTTTAAAGAGAAATCCAATTACCCATCGGATTACGACCCTACCAAGCAACAGCTATATACAATGATAAAGTCTACAGAAATTGAAAATGCTGCCAATGTGGCCCAAACGGTGGGGCGTTACTTGAGGTATCATAAGGAATTAAATTCCGATAGCTTATTATTGGGGTATGCAGAGGCTGTCGATCTCCAGTCCAGGGCCGAAATTAGGGAGCAGGTTTCCCTTAAACTAAAATCTAATAATTTGGATAGCAATATGTTGGGGGAGATAATGAATATTTTAAGGGAAACAAAGACCAAGGAAGAGCTGAAGTTATTAAAAAAGGCCGTGGAAATTTCAGCGGTCGGACAATTGGAAGTGATGAAGGCCATGCACTCCAATATGTCGGAAACGGAGATTCAAGGTGTGCATGAGTTTGTATATAAGAAATACGGAGCAGAATATGAGGGATATCCCTCCATTGTTGGCGGAGGTAATAATGGCTGTATATTGCATTATATAGAAAATAACAAACCCAAAGTGGGCAATGATCTGGTTTTAATGGACCTTGGAGCCGAGTATCATGGTTATACGGCCGATGTTACCCGCACCATTCCGGCCAATGGGAGATTTAATAAAGAGCAGAAACAAATATATAGTATAGTTTTTGAAGCACAGGAAGCCGGTATTAAGGCAAGTGTGGTAGGGGCACCTTTTCAAGCCCCGGGGATGGCGGCCAAGGAGGTCATAGCAAGAGGTTTAAAAAAACTGGGGATCATAGCAGACCCAAAGGAGGTTGGTAAGTACTTCCCCCATGGCACTTCTCACTATTTGGGACTGGATGTGCATGACAAGGGTACTTATGGGCCCCTGAAGGAAAATGCCGTTATTACGGTAGAACCGGGTATCTACATCCCCGAGGGCAGTGCATGTGATGAAAAATGGTGGGGTATTGCTGTGCGTATAGAGGACGACATTCTTATTACTGGGGATGGTCCAGTAAATTTATCCCAAATGGCCCCAAGGACCATTAAGGAAATAGAGGCGGTTATGAGGGAAGCGAGTCCCTTGGACAATTTTATTCTACCCCATTTGGATTAAGAAAGCCCTTATATTTGGGTTAAGACAGGTGTAAAAGTGCCTTTTTCATTGCGGTTTTTAAAAATCCTCCCGATATAATCTGTTCCCGAACTTCGGAAACGTTCTGTACCATCTTTTGATATTCCGCCTCAGACAAGTTTTTCAGCTTTTCATCCAACTCTTCAAGAGAAGATATACAAATTCCCAATTGCCGCTCTTTAATAACATTGGCAACAGCGGCTTTGTCCCAAATAATGATAGGCAATCCGCAGAGCAAATAAAGGGAGGTTTTATGAGGGTTGTTGTATAATAGGTATTGTCCAAAATGACCGGCACATTCGTGAATGGAATTACCGTTCCATACAAGACCAAAAGAGCCACTTATGTGTTTGGCTACATCATCTGGTGAAAACATACCCTCAAAACTTATGATAGAGTTGGAAGGGTCTACATCTTCCTTTATAAAACCACTTCCGTAAAGTTTTAAGTGAAAGCTATTGTTTTTTAAGGCATCCAGCTTATAGATAAAGGCACTTTTTTGCATGCCAAGACCACCGGCAAATACTACGTCGAAGGTACTTTCTTTGGACATGGACGGAGCCGTATAGGTATTGGTGTCATCCAAATAATCAAAGAGGTATAAGGGCACCAACTTAGCTCTGGAACCTTGATCCTGGAACCATTTTTTCATGCTTTCGTTGTGAACAATGATTACATCGGCACAGGAGAATTTTTTCATTTCCCTGGCAATGTCCTTGTTCTTGCCCATGAGGTACTTTACATCATGAACTATAAGGATAATCCTGCACTTTTTTATCCTCGCAATGGTAGTGATATATTTATAGTATTTACTAAGAGGGTATTGTATGGCCAGGGTTGCATGTTTGGGCAAACGGATAACTCCTTTGGTGATACCCAAAAAACTAATTACCGCACCTATGGCAGAACTGGCATAAGTGGTCTGTTTAAAACCTAGATTCTGAAATCCAATGGTATCCAAAATGCGTTCGCAATCTGTCTTGGGTTTGGAGGCGGCGCTGTTGGTAGCTTTGTAGTTGCGGGAGATATAAAATAATTTGGACATTTTAAGTAGCTTGATTATGCCCTGCAAATATAGTTATGTTATCCTAATGCACATTTTTTTTTGAAATCAATAAAAATACAACATATTATGACTTAGTTTTACTCTTTGATAATATAGCAGTGTGTTGTAAATATTCATAAATGAAATATGACTACCTAATTGTTGGAGCCGGACTTTTTGGTTCTGTTTTTGCCCATGAGGCCCAAAAAAAAGGAAAAAAGTGTTTGGTGATAGACAGGCGTTCCCATCTGGGGGGCAATGTGTATTGCGAGGAGATTGAAGGGATTAATGTTCATAAGTACGGGGCGCATATCTTTCATACCAATGATAAGGAGATCTGGGACTATGTAAATAGCTTTGTAGCATTTAACCGCTATACCAATTCGCCTATGGCCAACTACCGGGACCAGCTATACAACCTGCCTTTTAACATGAATACCTTTTACCAATTGTGGAAGGTAAAAACGCCGGCAGAGGCCAGGGCCTTTATAAATAAGCAGGTGCAACAGGAGGGGATTAAAAACCCCAAGAATTTGGAAGAACAGGCCTTGTCCCTAGTAGGCAGGGATATCTATGAAAAATTAATCAAGGGCTATACGGAGAAGCAATGGGGAAGAAAGGCTACGGAATTGCCAGCTTTTATTATAAAAAGATTACCCCTGCGATTTACCTTTGACAATAATTATTTTAACGACAAATACCAAGGTATTCCCATTGGTGGCTATAACAAGTTGATCAATGCATTATTGGAGGGGGTTGAGACTCGCTTGGAGGTCGACTTTTTCCAAGATAAGACGGCCTTGATGTCTATGGCAGATAAGTTGGTTTTTACCGGGAAGATTGATGAGTTTTATGATTATCGCTACGGAAAATTGGAGTATAGGAGCTTGGATTTTAAGCACCAAACCTTGAATATGGAGAACTATCAGGGCAATGCCGTAGTAAATTATACAGACGCCGAAATTCCGTATACCCGTATTTTGGAACATAAACATTTTGAGTTTGGAACCCAGAAAAAGACGGTTATAACCAAGGAGTATCCCACGGAATGGTCAGGGAACAAGGAGCCCTATTATCCCATTAATGATAAGAGAAACAATGAAATGTATATTAAGTATAGGGACCTTTCCCTGCAAGATGACATTATTTTTGGGGGTAGGCTGGCAGAGTACAAATACTATGATATGCATCAAGTAATTGCCTCTGCCCTGGCCAAGAGTAAAAAAATATTCAACGCACAGTAGTGCTGTTAACTATTTAGTAAAAAGTCTTTTAGTTCCTGGTATTCGGATATTTGAACAGATTTTTTAGTTTTATCCATTACCGCTATAATACTGTCCGGTAAGGCAATGTTATCGCGTATGGTATCTTCCACTACGTCCAGGAATTTTACTGGGTGTGCGGTTTCCAAAAATATTCCATAGGTATTGGGGTGGCTTTCTTGATATTTCTTTAGCCCTAAATAACCCACGGCACCATGTGGATCGGCTACATAGTTATAATCGTTGTGCAATTTTAGGATGGTTGCTTTGGTCTCTTCATCTGTAAACGAATAGGAGGACAAGTTGTTGGACAAGGAATCAAAATTGTCTTCAAATAAATGTCTTATCCTGATAAAGTTGCTAGGGTCCCCCACATCCATGGCATTTGAGATAGTTGCTATGGAGGATTTTGGCTCGTACTTTGCCGATTGCATATAGCGGGGAACAACATCGTTTACATTGGTAGAGGCAATAAAGTGACGGCAGGGCATCCCTAAGCGTTGGGCCATGATACCTGCACAGATATTTCCAAAATTACCGCTTGGCACAGAGAATACTATGTCCTTGCCTTTTGATTTCATTTCCTTATAGGCGAATAAAAAATAGAACATCTGGGGAAGCCATCTGGCTACGTTGATACTATTGGCCGAGGTCAACTGCATGTTATTCGTTATTCCTTCGTCCAAAAAGGCTGTTTTTACCATGGTCTGACAATCGTCAAAGGTACCTTCCACTTCAAGGGCCGTAATGTTTTGGCCCAGGGTGGTCAACTGCTTTTCTTGAATATCGCTAACTTTTCCGCTGGGATATAGGATTACTACTTTTACCCCATCTACACCCAGAAATCCGTTAGCTACAGCTCCACCGGTATCTCCGGAGGTGGCTACCAATACGGTTACATCCTCGGTCTTTTCAGTGGAAAAATATCCTAAGCACCTTGCCATAAAACGGGCACCTACATCCTTAAAGGCAAGTGTTGGGCCATGGAAGAGTTCCAAGGTAGCTGCATTGTCCTCAATTTCAACCACCGGAAACTCAAAGTCCAGGACCTCTGCCAGAATTTCTTTTAGGGCATCCGCTGGAATATCCTCGCCTACAAACTGTTCAATGGCCCTAAAGGCAATCTCGAGGTTTGAATAGTCTTCTATGTTATTAAAAAAGGTCTCTGGTAATGCTGTAATTTTCTCAGGGAAATATAACCCTCTATCTGGAGCTATACCTTTTATTACAGCTTCTTTAAAGGAGACACTGGGTGCTTGTTTGTTAAGGCTATAGAAGTTCATATTTATTATAGTTTAGGTATAATGTTAGTTTATAGATATATTATGGCCCCAAGAGGTGCTACAGGGATGGCCCTATATAGTTTTAACTCCCTCCGTATTTATTTTAGAAACGTGAATATCATATTCAACACCAATCTTTTCGTATACGTTTCTCATAGCTTCCCCTACCTTGGCAGCGGTTTCCTTTCCTTTGCTCAATGCAAAAATAGATGGACCAGATCCCGATATGCCGCAGCCTAGGGCACCGGCACCCATGGCGTTTTCCTTTACCTTGTCGAACCCTGGGATTAGGATAGACCTAATAGGTTCTACAATGTGGTCTACCAGGGATCTGCCAATAAGATCGTAGTCATTGGTGTAGAGACCGGCTATTAGGCCACCTACATTGCCCCACTGCTTTATGCCGTCCTCCAAGGAAATGGAGGTTTTAAGGATACGTCTGGAATCTGAGGTCCTTACTTCTATTTGCGGGTGAATAACGGTGGCGTACAATTCAGGCGGAGTAGGAACCTTAATAATGTCCAAGGGCTGGTAACTGCGAACAAGTGTAAAGCCCCCAAAAAGAGCAGGAGCTACATTGTCTGCATGGGCCACCCCACTGGCCAATCGCTCTCCTTCCATCGCAAATTTAACAAGGTCTAGGTTGCTGAAAGGGGAACCCAATAGTTGGTTCATGGCCCATACTGCCCCGGTAGAACTGGCAGCACTACTTCCAATACCACTACCCGCCTTTATTTTCTTGTATATCTCGATCTCAAAACCACCTACATGATCACTTTCTGCCAATAAGGCCAAGCCGGCTACCCCGGCCACGTTCTGCAGGGTTTCGGTAGGTAGGTCCTGCCCGGTGAGTTTGGTGATCTTGATACCTTTTTCATCGGTTTTTCTTACTACCATCTCGTCACCAACGGCATCCAATGCCAATCCCAATACGTCAAAACCACAGGATACATTGGCTATGGTGGCCGGACAGAAAATTCTAATTTCCTCAGTTTTCATTATAGGTTGTTATGATTTCAATTCTTATAAACAATCTTAAAAATTTCCGATACGTACAATATCCGCAAATATCCCCGAAGCGGTAACATCGGCCCCGGCTCCGGCTCCTTTAATGATCATTGGTTGATCTGGATAACGTTCCGTATAGAACAGGACAATATTGTCACTTCCTTCCAAATTATAAAAATCATGTCCTCTAGGTATGCGTTGTAGCCCAACACTGGCCTTGCCATTTTCATATTGGGCTACGTATTTTAGCTTGCTATCTTCTTCTACAGCCTTGCGGTACATTTCTTGAAATGACTCCTCGTGCTTGGTCAGGGTCTTAAAGAAATCGGCATTGTTGTTGGTCTCCAAACTCTCTTTGGGCAGAAAGGAATCGTTTTGGATATCCTCAATATCCAAAACATTGCCACTTTCCCTGGCCAAGATCAGGATTTTTCGCATAACGTCCACACCACTTAAATCTATAGTGGGGTCCGGTTCTGTATAGCCCTCCTCCTGCGCTTGCTTTACAACATCGTGAAAGGTGGTGGTATCATTAAAGTTGTTGAATACAAAATTTAAACTGCCCGATAAAACCGCTTGTATCTTAAGTATTTTATCGCCAGAAGCCACAAGGTGTTTAAGGGTGTCTATAATTGGTAGTCCTGCTCCTACATTGGTTTCAAATAGGAAAGGTGCATTGTATTGGCGGGCCAAATCCTTTAATTCCTGATAATTACTGTATTCTGAAGAGCAGGCTATTTTGTTGCAAGTTACTACCGATATGCTATTTCTTAGGTAAGAGTTATAAGTCTCTGAAACCTCCTGACTAGCGGTGTTGTCTACAAAAATGCTGTTTCTGAAGTTTAGCTTATTTACGGTTTCAAAAAATAGCTCTTTATCAGCCTTCTGTCCCTTGGCCAATAGCTCTGGCCAGTTTTTAAGGGCAATTCCGTCTTCATCAAAAACCATGGTCCTTGAGTTGGAAATACCAATGACCCTAATGGAAAGTTTAAGCTTTTCCTTTAAATATTTCTTTTGAGTTAGAATTTGGTTTAAGAATTTAGCACCAACGTTCCCAACACCCATTACAAATAAGTTCAGCTGCTTAACGTTTTCTTCAAAAAATTCTTCGTGCAGTGTATTGAGGGCCTTTTTTACGTCTTCTTTAAGGATAACGGCAGATATATTACGTTCCGATGCTCCCTGGGCAATTGCGCGAATATTAACATTGTTCTTGCCCAAGGTACTGAACATCTTACCGCTTAGTCCCTGGTGACTTTTCATATTGTCTCCCACAAGGGCTATGATGGCCAAGTCTTTTTCGGCCACCACAGTTTTTATTTTACCCTGGGAAATTTCAACGTTAAAGGCATCGTTTATAACCTGTACGGCATGGTCCGCATCATGGTTGTCCACACCTATACAGATAGAATGCTCTGAAGAGGCCTGTGTTATCATTACTACACTGATGCCGGCTGTAGATAGTACTTCAAAAAAACGTTTGGAAATACCGGTAATACCAACCATTCCAGGACCTTCTAACGAAATAAGCGCTATGTTTTCTACATGACTGATACCGCGAACGGTTTTGCCTTCCCCATTTTTATTTTTGGTAATCAAGGTACCTGGCGCATGGGGGTCAAAAGTGTTTTTTATGAGGATTGAAATGCCTTTGGACAGTACGGGTTGTATGGTTGGAGGATAAAGAACTTTGGCTCCAAAGTGCGATAGTTCCATGGCTTCCTCATAGGATATTTTTGGGATGGCCATGGCCTGCTTTACTATTCTAGGGTTGGCGGTATACATGCCACTAACATCTGTCCATATTTCCAAAGCCTCAGCATTGCCGGCGTTGGCTATTATGGCAGCGGTATAGTCCGATCCCCCGCGTCCCAAAGTGGTAGAATCCCCGTTCACCGAAGAGGCTATAAAGCCCCCCATTACTGCTGTACTGTTACTACAGTTGGTTAAGAAATTGGAGATATTATGGTTGGTGCGTTCAAAATTAACGGCTGCCTTTCCATAGGTGGAATTGGTTTTTATTAGTTCCCTACTGTCGGCATAGGCAGTGTCTATTCCTTCTGAAATAAAGTATTCACTTATTATATAGGAAGAAAGAAGTTCTCCATAGCTAACTATTTTGTCCGATAACTTAGGGGTGATCTCACCAATTAAAAAGGCCCCCTCAAGAAGGGTTTCCAAGGTGTTTAGTTCACTTTTTACCTTGCTGAGCACTTTGCTCTGGGATTGGATAGGGATAAGTTCTTTAATGGTTACAAGGTGCCTATCCTCTATTTCTTTTAGCGAGGTCATGTAGCTTTTGTCCTGCTGGGAGGCCAAGGCAGCTGTTTTTAATATGAGGTCTGTAATTCCCCCAAGGGCAGATACCACAACTACGGTTTTGTCGGATTTTAAATCGGCAATAATATTTTTTACTAGGCTTATGTTTTTTGCGTTGGCAACTGAAGTGCCCCCGAATTTAAGAACTTTCATGGTTCAATAGAATTAGATAATAAAAACTGAATTTTGATAAAATTGTATGACAGACGTATATGTAGTAGCTTACCCCAAAGGGGTAGTGGTGCCGATAACGGTACTTGTAATGCAACCATTGAATAATGGTGAATGATTAGGTTTTATATCCGTATTGCTTCTTGTCATTCTTAAAATAAAGAACCAAATGTAGTATTTTTGACTTCCCAATCAAATGTTTGGTTGAATTTTTACTAAATCATCAATTTTTTATAAATAATCTTGTGGAATGAAGATTTTTAGTGGTAAACAGATATACGATGCTGATAAATTCACAATAGAAAAGCAACAAATTACTAGTGAGCAACTTATGGAAAGGGCTGCAATCCAGATTTTTAATTGGATTCATTCCAGATTGCAGGGTGCACAGATAAAAATTCATTTGTTCTGTGGCATAGGGAACAATGGGGGAGATGGCTTGGTTTTGGCAAGGCATCTTAACGAACATGGGTATAATATTGATGTTCATATTGTTAATTATAGCGATAGTAGATCTGAGGACTTTTTAATTAATTTGGATCGACTAAAAGAGAAAGGTATCTGGCCAAATTTCTTAAATGAGGACGCTACCTTCCCTGCAATTGCCCAAGAGGATGTTGTGGTGGATGCTATTTTTGGAATAGGTTTAAATAGGGCCCCGGATGATTGGGTGCAAAACTTAATAGTGCACTTGAACAATTCCCAGGCTTTTATTTTAGCAATCGATATGCCATCCGGGGTGTTTATGCAGGATATGGTGCCTAGTTCCGAAGGGGCTATAAGGGCAAATTATGTGTTGACGTTTCAGGTTCCCAAATTGGCCTTTTTTCTGCCTCAGACAGGTGTTTTTGTGGAGCAATGGGAGATTTTGGATATAGGTTTGGATTGGGAATTTTTGCAGGGAATGGAGACCGATTATGAGCTGATAGGGAAAAATGAAGTATTGGCCATGTATAGGCCAAGGGAGAAATATTCCCACAAGGGCACCTATGGGCATGCCCTAATTGTTGGGGGGAGCTATGGGAAGATTGGGGCGGTTACCCTTGCCTGCAAAGGCAGTTTGTTGGTCGGAAGTGGCTTGGTTACAGCTTTTGTTCCCAAATGTGGGTATCTACCCTTGCAGAGTTCTTTTCCGGAAGCTATGGTATTGACCGATAGTGCGGAGGAAAAGATTTCCAATATTGATTTTAGTATTTCCCCCAATGTTATAGGAATGGGAGTGGGGATTGGGACCCATCCCACAACAGCGCAGGCACTCTCAAATTTTTTGGATAACAACACCATACCTTTGGTCCTTGATGCGGATGCACTTAATATATTGTCCGAAACCCCAGGTCTATTGGATAAAATGCCGGCTCAATCCGTTCTAACCCCGCACCCTAAAGAGTTGGAGCGCTTGCTGGGCAAGTGGGAAAATGATTTTGATAAGCTTAGAAAGGTCAAGGAGTTTTCGCAGAAATACGACTGTATAGTGGTAATAAAAGGAGCTCATACCATTACGGTTTACGGCAATCGTGGATATGTGAATACTAGTGGAAATCCGGGAATGGCCACCGGGGGTAGTGGTGATGTGCTTACAGGTATAATTACGGGTCTAAGGGCTCAGGGGTATTCTGCGCTTCATGCGGCTATTTTTGGAGTATACTTACACGGTAGGGCAGCAGATATTGCGGTTGGGGAAACTGGCTTTCAAGCTTTGATCGCCAGCAGTATTCTAGATCATATAGGCAAGTCTTACTTGGATCTGTTTAAGGTGGTTGAACCTGAAGATGCCAAAGAAGAAAAGGGAAAATAAGGTACTGTCTGGTTTTGGAAGTATTGGGGGCTATAAGTAGGTCGTTAGGATTTTGCCGTTCTTACACGTCTTTTTATCCAGTTGAGAGCGTTGTCCTGGTCTATGAAAAATTTCATCGGTTTCTTGTAAAATAACCTTTCTATATTGAAATTGTGCATATCAATTTCTTTGATGGAAACCACGGCAAGCGCTTTCATATTTTCTATCTCCCGTATTTGATTGTATACCATTGGATCTATGGCATAAGAGTTTTTTCTTAGGCTTATATAACCGAAATTTTTATTTCTAAAATGAATTTCCATTATTCCAATGAGTTGAAAAACTCTCTCCTTTGTCATGGTGATTCCTTCATTAAAAATGGAAATCATGTGATCGTCAAATACCTGGACTTTTCCAATATCCAATTGGTATTCTCTTACGATAATAGTCTTCTTGGGTCGTCCGACTTTCATTCTTCGTATTTTATATAGTGTGTCTGTGGCGAATGTAGAATTAAGTGTATGCAATAGAAAAATTATTAGATAAAAGACAGTTTAATCGTTTATGTGGAAAGGAATTGGCTTAGATGTCTATTATTTCTTACAATTCAAGATGAATTCATAAAAAAAGGAGTAGCTGTTTGCTACTCCTTTTTTAGTAAAAATACGGTTCAATTTTTATGTTTTGGAGGATTTCTCCGACTTGATGATCTTTATGCTCAGTTCGTCTTTTTTGCCTTCTAGATCCATGTGAATGGTATCGCCTTCCTCTAGTTTGGAGTTGACGATTTCTTCGGCAAGGGCATCTTCAATGTATTTCTGAATTGCTCTTTTAAGTGGTCTGGCGCCATATTGTTTGTCAAATCCTTTTTCGGCTATATAGTCCTTGGCCTTATCGGTAAGTTGTAGATCATACCCAATATCCTTGATTCTAATGAACAATTTGTTCAGTTCAATGTCTATAATTTTATGGATATCTTCCCGTTCCAAGGCGTTAAATACGATTACATCATCTATTCTGTTAAGGAATTCCGGAGCAAAGGCCTTTTTCAGGGCATTTTCAATAACACTTTTCTGGTGACTGTCTGCCTGTGCCTTTTTTGCCGAGGTTCCAAAGCCTACACCTTGTCCAAAGTCTTTTAGCTGTCTGGCCCCAATATTGGACGTCATAATGATAATGGTATTCCTAAAGTCGATCTTTCTGCCTAGACTGTCGGTCAAATATCCATCGTCAAGTACTTGCAACAGCATATTGAACACGTCTGGATGGGCTTTTTCTATCTCGTCCAAAAGAATAACGGAGTAGGGCTTACGCCGTACTTTTTCGGTTAATTGGCCACCTTCCTCGTAGCCAACGTATCCTGGAGGTGCTCCAACAAGTCGGGATATGGCAAATTTTTCCATATACTCGCTCATGTCTACCCTGATCAGGGCGTCTTCCGAATCAAAAAGTTCCTTGGCCAATACCTTGGCCAATTGGGTTTTACCCACCCCTGTTTGGCCCAAGAATATAAAGGAGCCAATAGGTTTGTTGGGATCTTTTAAACCGGCGCGGTTACGCTGAATGGCCTTGGCCACTTTGGCTACGGCATCATCTTGACCAATTACATTGCTTTTGATGAGCTTCGGCAGTTCGGCCAATTTGTTGCTTTCGGTCTGTGCAATCCTGTTTACCGGGATGCCGCTCATCATGGAAACTACGTCTGCAACATTATCTTCGGTAACCGTTTCTTTATGCAATTTACTGTCTTCTTCCCATCTTTCTTGAGCTACGGCCAAATCTTTTTCTATTCGTTTTTCGTCGTCCCTTAGTTTGGCTGCTTCCTCGTATTTCTGTTTTTTAACCACGGTATTTTTTAATTCCCGTACATCTTCCAGCTGTTTTTCCAGTTCTAGAATTTGTTTGGGCACATCCATATTAACTATATGTACCCGGGAACCGGCCTCGTCCAAGGCATCTATAGCCTTGTCCGGTAGGTACCTGTCCGTCATATATCTGTTTGTTAACTTAACACAGGCCACTATGGCCTCATCCGTGTATATAACGTTGTGGTGGTCCTCGTACTTGCTTTTTATGTTTTTTAGTATTTCAATGGTTTCCACTACGGAGGTAGGTTCAACTATAACCTTCTGGAAGCGTCTTTCCAGAGCGCCGTCCTTTTCTATATACTGTCTGTATTCGTCCAGAGTTGTGGCTCCAATGCATTGAATTTCGCCCCTGGCCAATGCAGGTTTAAACATGTTGGAGGCATCCAAACTGCCAGTGGCGCCACCAGCACCTACAATGGTGTGGATTTCGTCTATGAACAGAATAACGTCATCGTTCTTTTCCAGTTCGTTCATGACGGCCTTCATTCTTTCTTCAAACTGACCGCGGTACTTGGTGCCTGCCACTAAGGAAGCCAAATCCAAGGTTACCACCCTTTTATTGTAGAGTATTCTGGATACCTTTTTATTGATGATCCTAAGGGCTAAGCCTTCGGCTATGGCACTTTTACCTACACCGGGTTCGCCTATCAACAGGGGATTGTTCTTTTTTCTTCTGCTAAGAATTTGGGAAACACGTTCTATTTCCTTTTCACGTCCCACTACGGGATCCAGCTTATTTTCTTCTGCCATTCTGGTAAGGTCGCGTCCAAAATTGTCCAATACCGGGGTTTTGGATTTTTTGCTACCTTTTTGACCGGTGCCCGAACTACCAAAAGTACCCTCTTTTTCATCTCCGGGTTCGTCCGAATCGCTTGGGAACGATTCCGAAGTAGGGGTGTCTATATAATCGTCATCACTAGTTATCATTGATTTAAACTGGTCTTTTACTCCGTCGTAATCAACTTTTAGTTTGTGTAATAATTTTGTAGTAGGGTCGTTCTCGTTTCGCAAAATGCAAAGTAATAAATGAGCGGTATTAATAGAAGAGCTTTGAAATAATTTAGCTTCAAGAAATGTTGTCTTTAGCGCACGCTCTGCCTGTCTGGTCAAATGCAGATTCTTTTTGTCTTTTTGTGAGCTACCGGCATTGGGATTGGCTGGACTCAAAATCTCCACTTTTCTTCTCAAGTGGTCTAAATCCACGTCCAAGGCATCCAATATACTGATGGCTTTTCCGTTACCGTCCCGCAGTAATCCCAGCATTAAGTGCTCAGTACCAATGAAGTCGTGGCCTAATCTTAAGGCCTCTTCCTTGCTATAAGCAATTACATCTTTTACTCTAGGGGAAAAATTGTCGTCCATAAAATATCCTTTCAACTTTAAAAATAGTAAATCTATACCAATCTATGGCAAATACTGTACCTAATATTCGACAAAGGTGGTGTAATTGACGAAAAAATCCACTAATAACAAAAATATTAACAATCAATTTGTTAACCGAAGCCTATAGTTAAAGTGTTAATAAATTATTTACAAAAGTATGTTGTAAGTGCTTGTATAGTATCGATTTTACGTATATTGTCGTGCTTTTTTAACTATAAATAAATAGAAGATTTTAAATGGCAGAAGGAGAAAAATTAATTCCGATCAACATTGAAGATGAAATGAAATCTGCGTACATTGATTATTCAATGTCGGTCATTGTGTCACGTGCCCTGCCAGATGTAAGGGATGGTTTAAAGCCCGTACATAGAAGGGTTTTGTTCGGAATGCACGAATTAGGGGTTAGATCTACTAGCGCCCATAAGAAGTCGGCTCGTATTGTCGGGGAAGTTTTGGGTAAGTATCACCCACATGGTGATACCTCTGTTTATGATTCTATGGTGCGTATGGCCCAGGAGTGGAGTTTGCGATATATGTTGGTCGATGGTCAGGGTAACTTTGGTTCCATAGATGGCGATAGTCCGGCAGCTATGCGTTATACGGAGGCGCGTATGCGAAAGATTGCCGATGATATGTTGATCGATATCGAGAAAGATACCGTAGATCATCAGCTTAACTTTGATGATTCCTTAAAAGAGCCAACGGTTCTTCCTACCAGGATACCTAATTTGTTGATAAATGGGGCTTCCGGTATTGCTGTGGGTATGGCTACCAATATGCCTCCCCATAACTTATCCGAGGTAGTTGATGGTACTGTGGCCTATATAGAGAACAATGATATTGAGGTAGATGAATTGATTACCCACATAAAAGCACCAGATTTCCCAACTGGGGGTGTTATATATGGTTATGACGGGGTCAAGGAAGCTTTTCATACCGGACGTGGCCGTGTTGTAATGAGGGCCAAGGCAAGTTTTGAAGAGGTGCAGGGTCGCGAATGTATCGTGGTAACAGAAATTCCCTACCAGATCAATAAGGCGGATATGATTAAGAAAACCGCCGATTTGATCAATGAGAAAAAGATTGAGGGTATTTCCTCCATAAGGGATGAGTCCGATAGGAGTGGTATGCGGATCGTATACATTCTTAAAAGGGACGCTATTCCCAATATAGTACTTAATACCCTATTTAAATATACTTCGCTTCAATCTTCGTTTAGCGTCAATAATATAGCCTTGGTAAATGGAAGGCCGCAGTTGTTGAACGTTAAGGATATGATCCACTATTTTGTGGAGCATCGCCATGAAGTAGTAGTTAGGCGTACAGAATTTGAGCTTAAAAAAGCAGAAGATAGGGCCCATATCTTGGAAGGACTTATAATTGCTTCTGACAATATAGATGAGGTTATCGCTATCATAAGAGGGTCTTCCAACGCGGATGAAGCTAGGGAGAAGTTAATGGAGCGCTTTAAGCTTAGTGAAATTCAGGCCAAGGCCATTGTAGAAATGCGTTTGCGACAGTTGACCGGACTGGAGCAGGACAAACTAAGGTCTGAATACGATGAGATAATTCTAACAATTGCCGATTTAAAGGATATCCTAGCCAGGAAAGAAAGAAGGATGGATATCATTAAGGAAGAGCTTTTGGAGATAAAGGATAAATACGGTGATAACCGTAGGTCCGAAATTAATTTTGCCGGGGGTGACCTTAGCATGGAAGATATGATTCCGGATGAGCAGGTGGTGATTACCATTTCCCATGCCGGTTATATTAAAAGGACCCCTCTTACGGAGTATAAGACACAGCATAGGGGAGGTGTAGGTCAAAAAGCATCCTCTACTAGGAATGAAGATTTCTTGGAGCATCTTTTTGTTGGGACCAACCACCAGTATATGTTGTTCTTTACCCAGAAGGGAAAATGTTTCTGGATGCGGGTGTTTGAAATTCCGGAAGGAACCAAAACATCTAAGGGAAGGGCTATACAGAACCTGATCAATATTGAGAATGACGATATGGTGAAGGCCTTTATCTGTACACAGGACCTTAAGGATGAGGAATACGTAAACAGTCATTTTGTAATCATGGCCACTAAGAAGGGGGTTGTGAAAAAGACTTCTTTGGAGCAGTATTCAAGGCCTAGACAAAATGGTATTAATGCCATAAGTATTAGGGAGGATGACGAGCTGCTGGAAGCTAAGCTTACCACTGGATCCAGTCAGATATTCCTTGGCTTAAAATCTGGTAAGGCCATTAGATTTGAAGAGGTTAAGACCAGACCTATGGGTAGAAATGCCTCTGGGGTACGTGGAATAACCTTGGCACATGAAAATGACGAGGTAATTGGAATGGTAAGTGTGCATAATTTTGAAGAAGAAATATTGGTAGTTTCTGAAAAAGGTTATGGAAAACGATCCAGTATAGATGATTATAGGGTTACCAATAGAGGAGGTAAAGGGGTGAAAACGATATCCATTACCGAAAAGACCGGTGGTCTGGTGGCAATTAAAAACGTATCGGATTCGGATGATTTAATGATCATCAACAAATCGGGTATCGCCATTAGAATGAGTGTCGAGGATCTAAGGGTAATGGGTAGGGCAACACAAGGTGTTAAGCTCATCAATATTAAAGGTAAGGATTCCATTGCAGCAGTGGCCAAGGTAATGAAGGAAGAGGACGATATTGATGACATAAGCACTATGGATGTTGATGCTAAAGAAGAGGATGGCACGGCTCTTGATAATGATAGTGCAGAAACAAAAGAATAACATTTAAACACTAACAGGTAATTTAATAAATATAGAAATGAGAACAAGTATTATCATAATGGGGGCTATGTTGATTTCCGTAGCTGGATTTTCCCAAAAAAGTGAGATTAAAGCGGCCGATAAGGCCTTGAAGTCGGGCGATGCCATGGCGGCCAAATCTGCTTTGGAGTCGGCATCTTCATTGATTGGCAGTGCCGATCCAAAAATGCAGGCCCAGTATTATTTTTTAAGAGGTAGCGCCTATGCCGATTTGGCAAAGAAGGGCACTGAAGGAGCTTTTGATGAAGCTATTTCTTCCTTAAAAAAAGTAAGTGAAATTGAAGAAGAAAGTGGTAAAAACAAATATGGGGCAGATGCCCAAGAGAAGCTTTCCAATATGACCGCCGATCTAATCAATTCTGCTGTTGAGGACAACAACAATAAAGAATACGAGGCTGCTGCCGATAAACTCTATATGGGGTATAAGCTTAGTCCAAAGGATACCGTATATCTTTATTATGCTGCTAGTAGTGCCGTTAATGGCGGACACTATGAAAAGGCACTTACTTTTTACAATGAGCTTAAGGATTTAGGCTTTGACGGTAGCGCTGTTGTATATAAGGCTACCAATGTATCTACAGGAGAGGTAGAGGAGATGGACAAGACCCAAAGGGATTTGATGATCAAATCTGGAGCATATAAGGATCCAATTGAGGAAAAAACACCGTCCAAGACTACTGAAATAGTAAAGAATATTGCTTTGATATATACCCAATTAGGTCAAGATGACAAGGCGTTGGAGGCGTACAAGGATGCTAGGGAAAAAGATCCACAAGATGTGAACCTTATTTTGAACGAGGCCAATTTATACTATAAGTTGGGTGATAAGGAAAAATTTAAGGCGCTAATGGCCGAGGCTTCAGAAGTAGCCCCTGATAATCCAGATTTGTTTTATAACGTAGGGGTAATTAATATGGAGCAAGGTAACTTGGAAGATGCTAGGAAGGCCTACAAAAGGGCTATCGAAATTAATCCGGGTTATGTAAACGCTCAATTGAACCTTTCAACTACCTATGTAAATGAGGGGAACGAATTAATTGATGAAATGAATTCTTTGGGGAATTCCAAAAAGGATATTGCCAGATATGACGAATTAAAGGCCAAAAAAGATAGTTTATTCCGTGACGGGGCTATTATTTTGGAGGATGCCTTAAAATTAAATCCGGACAACCAAAGTATTCTTTCCCAGTTGAAAAATATTTACGGGGCTTTGGGAGACAATGAAAACTTCTTACGTCTTAAAAAGTTAATGGGTGAGTAATTTGAACCTATTACTAAGAAAAAGGGCCAACGGAAAACGTTGGCCCTTTTTTTATATAATTTTTTTAATGACCCTTAGTTTGTGGGTGTAGGTATTGGTCTCTGTATTGAAGATACCTGTATGGTCTATCCTGTCTATGCGTACTTTGCCATAGGAGTGGATAACATAGTTGTTCTCCATGATTATCCCTACGTGGTCTATGATGCCTTCATTATTATCAAAAAAGGCCAGATCCCCTGGTTCGCTCTCTTCAATAAAGCTTAATGCTTCCCCTTGTGTGGATTGTTCTTGGGCACCTCTAAGTAGACGGTAGCCATTTATTTTGTAAACCATTTGGGTAAAGCCGGGTCCGTCTATACCAAATGTTGTTTTGCCGCCCCATAAAAAAGGGGCGTTTAAATAGAGCAGGGCCTTGTTAACTATTTCTCTCTTGTCCTGCATTCCATCGCTGTAGGAGCCGTCAAAACTGTTTTGCAACAGGCAGTGTTTAGGAATGGGAGAGCCTAGTACAATAGGTAGTAGAACAGTATTTTCTGTTTCTATAAAAGAAATTAATTCTGATGTTATTCTGTAGGTACCCAAATCTTCAATTCCGTTGAATTCATCTTCAGATATAAGGGTAAACTGCTGATTGCTTATCCAGCCTTCACATTTATCAAAAGCGTTTCGGATCCTACTCCATTTTTTTCGTTGTTCCAGAACTTTAAAATGTTCTCCATACAAAAGTTGGGAAACCATTTCGCCTGCGTCATCCGCAATGGCACGTACAGGGACAATACTAAGGTGGCAAATACCGTATTGCATGGGCTTGCTTTACAAGAACTTATTTATTTCTTTCAATAATTATGGCCGAAGCTCCACCGCCACCATTGCATATGGCTGCGGCTCCGGTTTTTGCATTGTTTTGTTTTAGAATACTGAGCAATGTAATAATGATCCTAGCTCCTGAACAGCCTAAGGGGTGGCCTAGTGAAACCGCTCCACCATTCACATTTACATTTTTATCGTCTAGCCCGAGAATTTTCATATTGGCTAGGCCTACAACGGAAAAGGCCTCGTTAAACTCAAAGAAATCTACATCTGCCAAACTAAGACCCGCTTTGGCCAGGGCCTTGGGGAGTGCTTTGGCAGGAGCCGTGGTAAACCATTCTGGTTCCTGGGCAGCGTCGGCATAGCTTTTTATGGTGGCCAAAGGGGTAAGCCCCAGTTCTTTGGCTTTTTCACTGCTCATCAATACCATTGCCGCAGCCCCGTCATTTATGGTAGAAGCGTTGGCGGCCGTAACGGTGCCCTCCTTGGAAAAGGCAGGTCTTAAATGTGGAATTTTATCGAGCTTTACGTTTTTGTACTCCTCGTCTTCAGTGACCATAATGGGTTCCCCTCTTCGTTGGGGGACTTCTACGGGTACAACTTCATCTGCAAATTTACCGATCTTCCAAGCTTCCTCAGATCTCTTGTATGATTGTATAGCGTAATTATCCTGTTCTTCCCTGCTAAAATTATATTTTGTGGCACAGGCATCGGCACAGGTGCCCATGGCTTGTTGGTCATAGGCGTCTACAAGTCCGTCTTTCTGCATACCGTCTATTAGCGTGGTGGGACCAAATTTTTGACCATTCCGTAAGTGGACATAATGGGGGATAAGGCTCATGTTTTCCATGCCTCCGGCCACTATTATGCTGTTGTGGTCAAGGGCAATGGATTGGGCTGCCATCATTACCGATTTCATTCCCGAGGCACAAACCTTATTGATTGTGGTGCAGGGAACCGTGTTGAGTATACCGGCATAAATGGCCGCCTGCCTGGCAGGTGCCTGTCCGGTTCCCGCCTGTACAACGTTTCCCATGAGTACCTCGTCTACCATGGAAGGGTCCAATTTAATCTTATTTAACGCACCTTTTATAGCTATGGCACCAAGTTTGGGAGCGGAAATGGTAGATAAAGCTCCCATAAAACTTCCAATAGGTGTCCTTGCTGCAGAAACGATCACAACCTCTTTCATCATGTTCATTTTTTATTCTTTGCGAAATTAATAAATAATAGTGCAATGAGGTGGGGAAGAGTGGAATAATCCAAGTTTTTTGTAAATAGTTCACCTAGATATAGGGTACGGCAACAATAGTTAGTTGTAAGCAGAATCCAAAAATGGAAGAAGGCATTCTTATAATACTCCCTAAATTGCTTAAAGTCCCGTTATAAGTTAATATTTTTCTATTTTTGATCATATATACTACACGTATGCGTAATTTTTTGGATAGCCTATATAAGAACCATTCCTTGGTTTACAAGTATTTCTTATATGTACTAACTGTTTTTTTTATAGTCTTTTTCTTTCCCCGTGGTGGAAAGTTCAAGTATGAATTCCAAAAGGGAAAACCTTGGCAGTATAACAATTTCTATGCTCCTTTTGATTTTTCTGTAATTAAGAGTGAGGCAGAGATTGCCAAGGAACGGCAGAAGGTAAAGAACAATCATATAGAATATTACTATTATGATCCTGAAATTGTACAGGAGGTAGATAGTTTACTACAGGAAGAACTGCAGATGGCCTTTAGTGCTTCAGATCTTAGTGGTGCTGAACTTAACCGGGTTAGATTGGTAGCCAAGGAGGTAGTGGCAGATTTGTATGAAAATGGTATACTGTCTAAAATAGAGAGGAGGAATACCAAGAACAGTCTGTATTTGGTTAAAAACAATGAGGCCAAAAAGTTGCAGTTTAAGGATATCCATAGTTTATCCGATGTAGAAGGTGTAATAAGGGAAAAGCTTGCGCAGCATGGGTTAACGGCTTATGAATCTGCCTTTCAGGAGTTGTTCTTTAATCTTATTAAGCCCAATGTAAGTTTTGATGCGGATCTTACCAATAAGGAGTTGGAATCTGAGTACTCCAAGATTTCCTACACTTTGGGCAATGTGGATGAAGGGAAACTTATTATTGCCAAAGGGGAAGTGGTGGAAGACGAGGATGTGCGGGTGTTGGAATCCTTGAAAAGTGAATATGAATCCGAACTATGGAAAGCCAGTAATCAATATTATATACTCTTTGGCTATACGGTTTTGGTGGCCATGGTATTAATGATGTTGTTCTTGTTTTTCAAGAAATATCGTCCAGACATCTTTAAGGACAATACCAAGGTAACGTTTATTGTGGTCAATATCCTTATCATGGTCTTTTTGACCACAATGGTGGTAAAGTACAATGTAGCCTATGTCTTTGTGGTCCCACTCTGTATTTTGCCTTTGATCCTTAAAACTTTTTTTGACCCAAGGCTGGGCCTCTTTGTGCATGTCTTAACGGTATTGATACTGGGGTTTGTGGTGCCCAATAGTTTTGAATATATTTTTCTGCAAACCTTAGCGGGTATTGTAACCATATTGTCGGTTTCTGAACTCTACAAGCGGGCCAATCTATTTATTTCTGTGGGCCAAATAACCCTAGTTTACATTATAGGCTATTTTGCCTTTCATATGATTCACGAAGGCAATTTGGACGATGTGGAATGGATGGCGTTCGGTTTCTTTCTGTTGAACGGTATGATAACCTTATTTGTTCAACCGCTGATATATATATATGAGAAAATCTTTGGATTGGTTTCGGATGTATCTTTGCTGGAGTTGTCGGATACCAATTCTAAGCTATTAAAGGAGCTGTCTAACAAGGCTCCAGGGACTTTTCATCATTCGCTACAGGTGGCCAATTTGGCCGAAGCTGCCGCCAATGAAATTGGGGCCAACGCTATGTTGGTCAGGGTAGGGGCCTTATATCATGATATAGGAAAGATGAACAATCCCACTTATTTCACCGAGAATCAAATAACCAATGTAAACCCTCATGATGATCTAGAGCCAACAGAGGCTGCGTCAATAATTATAAACCATGTTATTGCCGGTATAGAAATAGCGCGAAAAAATAAGGTGCCAGATAGGGTAATAGATTTTATTAGGACGCACCATGGCACTTCATTGGTCTTTTATTTTTACAAGAAACAACAGGCCATGGATGAGGAGGTAAACGAGGAGGACTTTAGGTATCCCGGCCCCGTGCCATTTTCAAAGGAAACGGCGATTTTAATGATGGCCGACTCGATAGAGGCGGCTTCAAAGAGTTTAAAAAACCCTACTTTTCTTGTGATTGATGAGTTTGTAGAGCGGATTATAGAGGGGCAAATAAAGGCAGAACAATTTTTGAATGCCAATATTACTTTTAAGGAAATAGAAGCGGTAAAAAAGGTTCTTAAGCAAAAACTGGTCAATATTTACCATTTGCGGGTAGAATACCCGGAATAGTGGGTTAGTTGGGATAAGGCATTTTGTTTTTTTAGGTTCTAAACGGGTTGATGCTGAATGAGATATGGATATAGTTTCAATTTAATCAAAAAAATATCAAAAAAATGTTGCGTTCTTGTGAATGAAAAAGTACATTTGCAACCGCATTTTTAGTGCGCGATCTTTAAAATTATTGGAGAGGTGCCGGAGTGGTAACGGAGCAGATTGCTAATCTGTCGACGGGTAACTGTCGCCAGGGTTCGAGTCCCTGTCTCTCCGCTTTTTTAAAAATAGTATTGTTGAGGTGGTTATTAACCATTTCGGGGTGTAGCGTAGCCCGGTTATCGCGCCGCGTTTGGGACGCGGAGGTCGCAGGTTCGAATCCTGCCACCCCGACCAAAAAAAACCGATCACAAAAGTGATCGGTTTTTTTATTTTTAACGGTATAGTGCCGTCAGGCACTTAATCCGGGAAAAACAAAAAATAAGTGCAGCCGCTAGGCTGTGTCGGATTTTCTTGAGCACCGCCCCCAGAACAGGATCACCGAGAGCAAGGAGGTAATCCTTCAAGTAAGTGGGTCATTTTAGTACTGTCAGGCATTTAAGCTATGGAAAACAAAAAATACGGACAGCCGTTAGGCTGTATCGGATATTCGTGAGCCCCGCTCCCAGAACAGGATCACCGAGAGCAAGGAGGTAATCCTCCAAACAAGTGGGTCATTTTAGTACTGTCAGGCACTTAAGCTATGGAAAACAAAAAATAAGTGCAGCCGCTAGGCTGTGTCGGATATTCGTGAGCACCGCCCCCAGAACAGGATCACCGAGGGCAAGGAGGTAATACTGCATGCAAGAGGGGTATTCCAGAAAAAGTATTATTTTTGTTAAAAAATTAAGGGAGAGCAGGTTTCAATAGCGATACCTTAATTGTCTTTATCCCCTCTAAATTATGACACGTATATATTTTAGAACTTATTTCTGTGACAGGGATATTGGGACCTATAGATCGTTTATAAGCAACCCACTAAGATAACCAAATTCTTCTATCAGACTTATTTATAACTAATAGAGGGGGCAGCGGACTTATGTTGATTCTTTTATTTATCAAGAATCCAATTACAAATTGGTAGGTGCTTTAAGGAAGTGTATTACCATTCGTGCGTTACGGATTTATGGCTTAAATGGACCTCACTCATGTTTCAACTTAATGACGAATAAAAAAGAAGATTTTTCTAAAGTATTATGCGTCATATATTCTTAGTTTTTCGGATCAAGCTTCCAAATTCTTAAAATAATTAAATTAAAGTAAAAATGTACTCCTGCAGTAACAATGAAAATGAATTTCGAAGCGAGTTAGTTGTTAAACTTAGCTGGATATGGATAATTGTAAACACTCTTGTAATGGTAGGAGGGATTATCATATATGCCCCGGCATCGGTTTTTAGATGGGTTTCTATTATATTAACCGTGTCAGGTATAGGTTTGTTGACATTGGGGCTTAATCGTTTCGGGCATACCAAAATAGCCGCGTATGTATTGCCGTGTTGTATGTTTTTACATATTACTAACCTAGCTTATACCGGTGGGGGAACTATTTTGCCTGGCATTGCGAATTATATCCCTATTGTATTAACGACTGGTTTTTTGCTTGGTAGGCAAAAGGGTATTATAATGGCTGTTTTATGTATAGCAGTAACATTTGGGCTGGCTCTGCTTGAAGCAAACGGCAACTTGCCCGAAGTACAATTTGTTAGATCCCCAATTGGACGGGGTGTGGCATTAGTTCTTCCTATTTCCTTAGCAGCTGCAATACAATATTTTGCTACCCACCATCTAAGTACCAGTTTAGTTGCACTTCAAAATGAAATCCAAAAGAGGGAAGTGGCTGAAAAAATAAAAGACCAATCTGTTTACGATCTTGGAGAGCGGGTAAAAGAATTGAAAGTTCTATATAATGCGAGCCATATTTTACAAAATTTAGACGTGACATCTGATCAACTTTTTCAGGAATTGGTTGAAGTTATTCCAATGGGTTGGCAGTATCCAGAGATTACATCGGCCCGTATTTGTGTAGATAATAAGGAATATGTCACACCCAATTACATGCCTTCCAACAACGCGTTATTCGTTGAGATGAAAACTATCAAAGAATCTAAAGTTAGTATAGAGGTAGTTTATTCGCAATCCAAGTCGGATAAACATAAAATACCTTTTTTGAAGGAGGAGCACAATCTTCTTAACACGTTGGTAGAAATGCTTAAAGTTAATTTGGAGCACAGGGAGAAAAGAGCAGAACTGAAAGATTACAAATATGCTCTGGACGTCGCTGCTAGTATCAGTATAACAGATATTGATGGTTGTTTTTCGTTTGTGAACGAAAATTTTTGTCGAGCCAGCAAATATAGGTCAGACGATTTAGAGGGTGAACACTACAGTATTATCATGTCTGGTCTTCATCCGCCAGATTATTTCTTAGATCTAAAAGTAGCCATGCAAGAAGGTAAGCCTTTTAGGGGAGAGTTTTGTAACAAGGCTAAAGACGGCTCACTGTATTGGGTAGACACTTTTGTTGTCCCATTTTTTGATGACAATGGGAATATTTATCAATATTTATCTATTCATCATGATATAACAATACGCAAAGAGGGGGAAACAAAAATTAAGGAAAGTGAACAATTATTAAGGAAAATTACTAGTCAGGTTCCTGCTAATACCTATATGTTTGAAATAGATGAAAAGGGAAGTACTAAAGTACTATTTATGAACAGCGGAAAAGACATCTTGAACTATGATTCCGATATTGAACAAGCTCTAAGACACCCTGAAATGTTCAGGGGGTTGTTGCATGATGATGATAAGACTAAATTTAATAATGCCATGAAAGAGGCATATCTTACAGAGGCATTGATTAGTGTGCAATATAGGGTAGTCGTAAATGAACAAGTCCGATGGCGGTGGATGCAGGCAATTCCTGAAAAGGATAAAAATGGAAAAATAGTATGGTATGGAGCAACAGGTGACATTACTCCACTTATTGATTATATTACATTCATAGAGCAGATTCTGTACGATATCAGTCATGTTATGCGTAGACCTGTTACTACAATGATGAGCTTAACCAGTTTAATAATTGACACAGATCTAAGTGAAAAAGAGATAAAAGAGTTTTCTCGGAAGCTCTATGGGGTTTCGGAAGAATTGGAAAAGTTTACGCGTGAACTAAGTCATGTTTATTATCAGAAAAGGCAAAACTCAAAGTTTGATGTAGACATTGATTTACTTATTGACAAGCGAGGTAATTTATTTGGCTAAAATGGTTTTTTATAGCCTAAAATTCCCTGCGATAACATAGCTGCCGGTCCACCTGACGCAAGGAGGTAATCCTGCATTAAGGAGGTTCTTTTTTACACCGAGACTCTTAAGCCGGGAATAACAAAAAATACGTACAGCCGTTAGGCTGTATCGGATTTTCTTGAGCACCGACCCCAGAACAGGATCACTGAAGGTATCCCGGCTCAGCTTAAAACTTCAGAAACCGGTATAGTTCTTACCTTTGATAGTATTAGAAGTAATCTGGACCAGGTCTAACTTATCACCCGCTACAATCTCGGCGTTTAGGTGAAAATCCCTACCAATGACCCCAATTTCATTTATACTAAGTCCAATCGCAACCCTTGATATGGTGGGTTGGAGAAATCTAATTTAGTGGTCATCCCAACTGCCAGAAGTTAAATGCAATAGGAGTACAATAGGTGCTGCCATTATTAGTTTTTTAAGAGCCGAGGTTGTTTTCATGTTAGAAATAGAATTGTTATTCTATAATTTTTATATCTACCGATGTCCTGCTTTGCCACCCTGTTTCATCTATTACCGAAAATGAACAATGGTAGTCCCCAGTATCAATATCATTGGGAATCGTTAGGCTCAGGTTTATTTCATAGGTGGTCAATCCATCTTCAATAGAATAATTTTCAATAAATATCCATGGATCCGTGGCAGTTTTTTTAGGATCTAAACTACAGCTCCCTTCTTGATCATCGTGAGTGTGATGGTCAAAATTGTGATGTATATCCAAGCTGTAAGAGGCCAATTCCACATCATCTGTGACCATCGCCCTAAAAGAATAAGTTTCCCCTCTTACAAGTTGGGAACAGCCTTGGGGAAACCCTTCGTCATAATTGATACTGATGGTTGGTTTCTGTTCGTCTTTTTTAGTGTTGTCATCGGTAGTACAAGAAGTGAAAACAAGGCTCAGAAATAGAATGAAAATGTATTTTGTTGAAAAGCTCATAATGTAAATTTTAAACCGCATGTCATAAAATGGCTCTATGACATGCGGTAAGGTTATGGTATTCTTAAACGGTAACATCTATATGGGTTTCATACGCTGTTGTATTACCATCTTCATCTTCAACGGTGAATAAGACATGATACTCACCGGCAGGGGCATCAGCAGGAACATCGATATGTTTGTGGAATTCAGCCTCGGTCTCTTCATGGAATCCGTCCTCAAAAATTACTTCCTCGTCCCATTCCACTTCCCCTTCACCAACTGCTAGATCATGTCCATGGATATCCACGGTAATGTTATGTATACCATTAATCGCATTGATCATGAATTCTACATGAAAATCGCTTCCTCTGGCGACGGTGGTATCCATATGAAAGTCACTTATAGTGATTGGATCCAAAATTTCCAGATGTCCCTCAATCTCTGTACTATTTCCCATCTCGTCTGTGACGGTCAGTTCTATATGGTATTCACCAGCGGGAATGTTGGATGGAATGTCGATATGTTCATGGAACGTTGGGTTAATTACCAGATAGGAGTCTTTTGTATAGGTAGCTTCATAATCCCATTCAACTTCGCCGTCTCCAACCTCAATATCATCGGCATGAATGTCTATGGATATGCTACTAACAATTCCTTCTGCGTTTATTTCTGCCTCCAGATGAAGGTCGGACCCTTTGTAGGCAAATGGTTCCGTAGAATGTTCACTACCCTCTCCAAATTCGAAATTTGTAATTACCGGGGCCGCTACATCGGTTGTATTGTCGTCGTCAGTGCTACAGGAGTGTAAAAAGAGTCCTAAAAATGCAACAATGGCAAGTGTTTTAAATTTTGCTTTCATAATGTTTGTTTTCATGTGTTTAATTTTAATTGTTATTAATTAATGTTTACTATTTATTAAAAAGGTACTGTCAATGAGATGGATAGGTTTCTGCCGGGTTCTGGCACATCTATCAAACGGTAAAAACTGCTGTGGTCATAGTAATGGGTATTGAATACATTGTTGAGTTTTACCCGCATTTCAACGGGCATGCTGCTTTTAAAAGGGCTTAACTTGCTGCTAAAAGCCATGTTCAACACCTGATATCCTTGCGTTACTTCTTCGGGAGGCACTATTTCATTCTGTGCTGCCGTAATCCTATAGTTGGCCTTTACTTCTGGTTCTCCGAAAAAGAGAAAATTTTTGAATTGATAGCTGGCTGAGAAAAGTCCCGACAAGGGGGGTGAAAACGGAAGTGTAAAGTCTTTCTTAGGTCCACTTGTCTGCCTTGAATAAACGTATTCTGCAGAAGCATTCAATTGCAGATTTTTTAATACAGTGGTACTTGCCCTAATCTCTCCTCCAACCCTAAATACCTGACTCTGGGTATACTCATATATTTGGAGGGTTTCATAATAATTTGAGGTGGGATTGAGATAGATATAATTCTCAAAAAGGTTTACAAAGGGACTAGCACCAAAACTAAAGGCAGCAGTGGTATGGTCTATATCCAGATCCAATTGATAGGATGATTCAGGGTCAAGATCTAGATTTCCCCTTTCGTACCTATACATATGGTAGTTTACCCCGTCCGAGGCCAGTTCGTTGGCCAGAGGCATTCTAAAACTCTTTCCTAGATTAATTTTATAGGTAGTGGTATTATGTATATAACTTAGTCCTAAGGAGGCACTGATATTGCCAAAATCGAGGGTTTTGTTTTGCGCCCTCTGCATATAGATGTAGGATGTAGATCCGTCACTGTTGTTCACCGTAGTGGGGTACCAGTCATAATAGGATTTGCTGTCCAGTACCCCATAATCATAGCGTAAGCCGCCCAATAAATGTAGATCTTTATGGAGCTCAAATTGGTCATAGGCAAAGACCCCGATGGTAAAACGGTTATACGCAGGAATTAGAAATCCCCATCCTCCAATGTTATTATCTTGATATTCCAAATTTACACCGGTGGTAAGATCATGTCTTTCATTGGGGCTAAAAGAGTCCCTTATATTTAAGGCATAGGTATTCTTATCAAATATCCGTTCCTTACTATCAGGTGGCGTAGGCATATATCCATGGGGGACGGGTTCGGAGAGTTCTTCTCTGTGATTGTTTTGATATCCCAGATCCAATTGAAGGTGATGTTCTCCAATAGCAATGGAGGTATTGTTTGTAATTTTAAAGTGGTTAACCTTGTGATAAGGTAAATCGATATCCCTGTTGGAATTATCGTAATCAATGCTGGAGCTTCTGACCTCCAAGCCATGGGCATTGGCAAAAAATCCATTTTTAGCATTTACATTACTGAAAGTAGTTTCGGACTTTATGTTGTCTGAAATATAACCGATCCCAAAACTTGCATCAGCTTCCCGCCCGGCAGTATTTCTTAAATTATTGTCATGTAGTTCAAAGACGTAATTTTCATAATTGATCTTGTCTGTTGGTACTTTGTAATCACCAAAATCCCTATAGGTTAATCGGCCGCGATAAAACCACTTGTTTTTACGTGCCTGTATGCCTGCCGAAACCCCGAATAAATCGTTGTTATTTTCGCCTAATAAGTTTAGTTCTCCCTTTAGTGAATTTTGTAATGGCAATTTTAATGCCTGTATATCTACCACCCCTGCAATGGCATCGGAACCATATTGCAATGAAGCAGGGCCCTTTATAATCTTCACTGTTTCTACCCCATACTGGTCAATTTCCAATCCATGATCATTGCCCCACTGTTGGGCCTCATGCTTTATACCGTTTTGGACTACAACTACCCTGTTAAAACCTAAGCCCCGGATTACTGGTTTAGATTGCCCAGAACCAATATTGATGGTGCTTACACCGGGTATGTTCTTCAAGGTCTGCATTAGACTGTTCTCCCTGTTCTTATCAAGAAAATCCTTGGAGACTGTGTGCGTCACAGCGGCGTATTCCTGGTTCTGCCTTTTTTTGGATTTACCGTTGACTTCTACCTCTTGGAGCTGTGTGGCAGACTCCTTTAGGGCAACTGTTAGCGAGTCCATTTTTGGTCCCACCTTGATAGTAACCATGTTGGAGGAGTAGCCTATGTGGGAAATGGTTAAGGACCGTGTACCACGGGCCACATTCTCTATGGTAAATGTCCCAGTTGAGGATGAAATGGAAAATAAGCCTTTACCAATAACATTGGCACCTTCTATAGGCTGTAGGGTTTTGGCATTTATCACTAATCCTTTAATTTGAAAAGAATCCTGTGCAAATACCATAGAGCATAGGCTAAAAAATAGCCATGCGCTCAGTACTTTATGAATCATGATTTATTACAATAAGTTTGGACAATTCCCCGTGGAGGGGTGATTACAAAACCTATGCAAATAATTCTATGGGAAATTTATTATAACTTCTTGATATTAAGCGATAGCGATAAGACAGTGGCATAGCCACTTCTTTAACTTTAAATAGCGATTATTTTAATAACCTATATACCGCTCTCAATTACGAAATAGGTGTAACTATAAAGAATTGGAGTTAAATAAGAATATTAGAAAGAATTAAGTGCAAAGGAAACTTATAGTAAAATTGGAGGGGGACGGGAAAAGAGTTGGTCTGGTGCAATAGTACTGGAAACAAGGAAATGGTAAATTTCAGCTTTCTCTATTTGTAAAGAGAATTCTGTGTTTTTAATACCATAATCCAGTATAGCCGGTGAAATTGCCGGAGTTAAGTTATGGGAAACGGCATGGTCACATATATAACAATGCAAGGCATGCTCCTTATCGTCCGTATGGGAAAGCACATGTAGCCCTGCCATCTTCATTGTGAGGAAAAGAGCAAGGAACAGAATGCTGATATTATTTTTTAGACGACTATTTTTCATCAAATGCAAACATACTAAAATAAGGAGAATACGGTGTTAAAATAATCTTAACTAAAATTATTGCTTGTGATGTACTCTGAACCTTAAAAGTTTCCAATTATAATAGTGCGCCAAGGAAACCAATAAGGTGCCAATGATGGTATTGCTTATTTCCCATAAATCTGTGAAATGGAGCCTAGCCAAACCAATAAATATAAATCCCAAAGTAGCAAATTGCAAGGGTTTTAATTTACGGTGAATTTTGTTATAACTGGGCCACAAGGAAGTAAGGACAAAGACGAGGCCTAGGACAATAAATATTATTTCTATTATTGGATTTGCTAAAAAGTGCATACTGCTAAATGTGGCGAGAGAAAGCACTACTGGTGCTGCAACGCAATGTAAGGCGCATATTAGGGAGCTAGATAAGGCTATGATGTCCAAGGTATTATTCTTAATTTTCATATTTTTATTTTCTATTTTAAGCTTTTGTTTTTTTGGCACTGGATGTAGTAAAGTGGTTGGTCCTCATTGATCTCTTCTACTTTAAAAAGTCCTACTTCACTAAATTCTTCTTGTACAGAAAATTCGTCGTAATAAAATAGTTTGGCGCCTTGGTGAAACTCATAGCGATCCTTGCCTATACGTCTTCCTTTTCCAAAATTCGATGCTTTTTTTGTTATGGCCGTAAAAATCATATATCCGTTTTCAAGGAGCTGGTCATAACAGTTAAGGATTAGTTTTTTCCTTTCTTCTTTGGCCAATAAGTGAACCAAGGCATGACAAAAAATCCCTCCATATCTTCCTGAATCTAGGGGCATATTACTTACTGTATCGTGATAGATCGTCATATTATGACCCAAATACTTTCTTGCCATATCAATGGCTGTTTTAGATATTTCAATTCCGGTTATATCAAAACCATTTTCTTTAAATACTTTGGCGTTTCTACCATAGCCCATTCCTGGAATAAGAATGTTTTGTATTCCTTTTTCATTGAAAAGGTCTTTTGCCAACAGCGCTGATCTTGCCGGCTTTAGACCCCACATTTCTTGGTTTTTCTTAAAGCTTTTTTCCCAGAATCCAGTCATTTAGTGATTTGTTTGGAGTGTAATTTATCTTTTGGCATATCCATGTTTAAATTGGATTATGAGCCAATATCTTAAAACCCTTGACTTGCATTCTTTCTATTTTAACCCAATATATTTTGAGTTTACGGGGTAGTGAATAATTTTAGGTTCTAGGTTGATACTAATTTTTAATCCTGAATAGTTATTCTCAAGGGTTGCAGTGCCAACAATTGCCAGAATTTCATTTGGGATCTTTGCCGTGAAAAGGTAAAACACATTAAAACTTGTTTAAAATTGTTTTTCGGATAATACTTTATTGACCATGGCACCCGCAATATTTCCGGTGGCTACAGCATGGGCTATTGATCTCATAGGGCTGGAATTGTCCCCACAGGCAAAAACATCTTGGACGGTAGTTTGCTGGAGATAATCTGCTTTGATATGACCGTCCTCTGTTAATTCACAACCTAGTTCCAAAGGAATGGAAGTTTGTTGTTCAAAAGGAAGAGGCCCATAGGCGGCAAGGAATCTTTCTTTACTACCATCTTTAAAAACTATTTTATGCAAATGACCATTTTTGTGTTCAATTTCTGAAATTTCCTTTTCATTTATCTCAATAGAATTGGTTTTTAGTTTTTTTAATTGCTGCTCATTGAAATCCATGGGGCCATTGGTCAAAATGGTTAAATCCTTGGTGAGGTTGTTTATCAAACTAGCCATGTGATATGTTCTTTCTCCATTTGCTAAGAGGGCTGTTTTTGCTTTTTTGTATTCGTAGCCATGACAATAAGGACAATGTATCATACTTATTCCCCAGCATTCGGAAAATCCTTTTATATTGGGCATTATGTCCTTAATTCCTGTGGCAAGAATTATTTTTTTTGCAGAAAAGACTCGGTCAGATTGTGTTTGAATATCAAAACCAATAGGTGTTTTTTGCCCATGTACAGCAAGGTCATTTAAAAAAGAAACGGTGTTGTATTGGGTTACTTGCTGTTTGGCAATGAGCGAGATTTCTTTGGGTGTCTTGCCATCTTGAGTTAGGAAGTTATGGGAATGCGGTGTTTGTTGGTTACATGCTTTGCCACTGTCTATAACAAGTACTTTTCGCAAAGATCTACCAAGACTTAATGCCGCAGAAAGGCCCGCATAACTTCCACCAATAATGATCACTTCAAAAGCTTGATTCTCCATAACTTTAAATTTTAATGCAATGGTGTCGCATTAGTTTGCCTTGCAAATATATCTTTATTTTGTAATATTGCAATACAATCGCAATAAATAATTGCGAACAAATCGCGTTAATGTGAAAAAAAGAAGGAATACGCCTACCAAAGAAGCTGTTTTGGAGGTATTGTCAAAGACCGGGAAAGCGATGAGTCAAGATGCCATTGAGCAGAAGATAGACATTGATATCAATAGGGCTACTATCTATCGTGTTTTGAACCGTTTTTGCGACGACGGCATTGTACATAGGGTGGTTGCGGAGGATGGCAAACAATATTTTGCCTTATGTGTGAAATGTGAGGATAATAAAGAACCTAGTCATCATTTTCATTTTAGATGTCTAAGATGCGAAACTATCGAGTGCCTGCCGGTAGAAGTTAATTTTACCATTCCGGATGAATATTTGGTTGAAAATGTAAATTGTGTTTTAACCGGCACATGTAGGGATTGTTCCCGTATATAGAGCCATTGTTGGTTGGATACTTAAGTTTATTTGGCAATATTTTATCTATAAATACAATCCTTAACTTCCACTTTTAAATTAAATTATCATGGACCAAGTCCATTTTTTTGGTATTCGGATATGTATGTAAGTATTGCGTTGCTCTAAACAGCTTGTATTCTGGGTTTCTAAGGCCTCTGAACTGTTCCTGGAATGCCTTTATTCCGGCCTCCGGAAGGCAGGTTGGCAATGAGATTCTACGGATACATTTGTGTTTCTTAATTGGTTCAGGATAGATCCATAGTTGGGCGTTATTGAGTTTGCGACGGTGCAAAATGTTATAAATCCCGTATTTTTTACATCCCTGTGCCCATGGGTACCTAGCTTGTTAGACTAACTGTACAAGGTATTATCATGTGTTGCAACATGCTCTTTTGCCTTATTCTGGAACGCTATTGGCGTTTGTCCTGCATGGGTTCTAAAAAAGCGACTGAAGTAGGAGTGGTCTTTAAATCCTAAGTTATAGGCTATTTCCTTAATCGTATATTCGCTGTGGATCATTTGTCGTTTTGCTTCCAGAATTAAACGGTCATGGATTATCTGCACAGCTGTTTTACTCAATTTTTCTTTTAATATTTGATTTAATCGTTTGGCGCTAATTCCCAATTTCTCGGCATAAAACTTGGCGTTTCGTTCTTCTTGATAGTTCATTTCTAGTAGTAGCATAAACTCGTACACTCGCTTTTCATTAATATCCTGCAAGGTAAAGTGCTGTTCCTTCAGTTGTATCAATTTTAGTAGGAAGACCTTTAGGAGAGCTTTCATCATAATGAGATTGATGGTCTTTTGATTGTACTCATCCTGGAGCAACTTAAATACGGCAACCAAGGTATTGGAGCTGTTTTCGTCTACCTGTAAACAGGAAAACTCCCCCTGAATATTGAATATCCTAAAGACGTCCAATAAGAACTCTTTTAGATCCCCCTCCAATAATTCCTGTTTAAAGGAAATTAGAACGCCATTTTTGCCGGATTTGTTTAATTGATGTACTCTATAGGGGGGAATCAAATAAATCCAATTTCCCTTTAAGGTCTGAAAATCATGTTGTGGAACATGTAACGCTTCTTCGTTTCGCAACCAAACGATCTCAAAAAAGTCCCGCCTTGCCGGGTCATTTAAATAAGCGGGAGGACAATTTCCTAAATCCCTAATATATAATACCTCGTTACTAAGCATAAATTTGATGTATTGATTCCAGGCAGGAGGGATTTAAAAAGTTAAAACCAATCATTTAAGAGCCTGTTTCCAAATTATACCACAAAAATAGTGAATAACACCATCAATTTAATTCATAAGGGCAAATTGTACCATATATCTATCAAATAGTATAAGTTCCTTGATGCACTGCCAGCTTATCTTTGCCACAGAATTTTGATCGTATAAAAGTTTCAAGTTAAATAGTCTATGAACGTTATAGCTGCAAATAAGCTGGCCCAGGGTATTGAAAGAGCAATCAATACCATTATGGAAGAGAACCAAAGAACAATAGGTGCTATTGAATATAAGGAAATTGCCATTATGCTAACATCGCTGACCAAGACCGGAACTATTTTTGTAATGGGTGCGGGGCGTACTGGGCTTATGATGAAGGCCGGCGCTATGCGATTGATGCACCTTGGGTACAAGGTATATGTGGTAGGGGAGACCACCACCCCTGCAATAAGTGCAGGAGATTTTCTTATGGCCGGGTCTGGTTCAGGGACAACAAGCGGAATTGTAAAAGCTGCAGAAACGGCCAGAAAAGTGGGGGCCAAAGTACTGTGCTTTACTACCGATGGCAATTCTCCCTTAGGGACCACGGCCAATTATTCTGTGATTATTCCTGCAGCCCAGAAACAGGAACGTGATGAGGATATTTCCAAACAATATGCCGGTAGTCTTTTTGAGCAATCCCTGCTGTTGGTTTTGGACGCCCTAATACAAACTTTATGGGAAACGGATGGCAGTGAGGCATCTGAATTATGGAAACGTCATGCCAACATGGAATAGCAAAAGCAAATTATAACATTTCATAAATATAAATTAATCTAAATAGAATACTATGGCTAAATTACAAGTAGCAATCGATTTATTAAAAATAGAAGATGCCATTGCATTGGCAACAAAAGTGGCACCCTACATAGACATAATAGAATTAGGAACCCCACTTATTAAAAGTGAAGGCTTATCCGGAATTAGAAAAATGAAAGAGGCCTTTCCTGATAAGCTGGTTTTGGCCGATTTTAAAACGGCCGATGCCGGGGAATTGGAAGCCGATATGGCTTTTGGGGCCGGAGCGGACTACATCACCATTTTAGGCACTACGGGCGATTCAACCATTGCTGGAGCAGTAAAATCTGCGTTGGCCCATGGGAAAGGAGTTGTGGTTGATACTATAGGTGTAAAGGATAGAGTAAAACGAGCACAGGAAGCCATTTCCCTGGGTGCCGAATTTGTAGAATTGCATGCCGGTTTGGACGAACAGGCAGAGGCTGGATATTCCATACAAGTTCTAATAGATGAGGCTAAAAGGGCTGGAGTTCCCGTATCTATTGCTGGTGGCGTTAATAGTGGTAGTATTACTGCCGTAAAACAATCTGGGGTAACCGTGGCGGTTGCTGGAGCGGCCATTTATGGGGCCAAGGATCCTGCCGAAGCAGCTAAGGAATTAAAAGCACTATTAAATGCATAAGAATTTTTAGTTTAAGCAATTACTTCATATTGAAGGTGATATCCCCATAAATTTAAGTTTTATGGGGATTTTTATAGGTGGGTAGTGGCCAATATGAATGCAGGGCCAGCTAAATAGGAGTTTCCTGGTTGCCTATTGTATTTTTTAGTGTATTGGCAGGGCATAGCCTACCCTAATCCTATGATAGTGTAGGCTGGTTGTTCACAACCTCAATCTGTTGTTGAAGTAGATTGACCATTGGCATAAAGTTGTCATAACTTGGCCTGTAATTCCAATCATCTGTCCCACTGTTATGGCCGTGATTTTTTTAGGGTAAAAGAATTATGGTATAGACTATTAAAGAGGTTTAGTTTAAATTTTCCAATATGGATTTTAATCGGTCAGAACTTATGGGTTTAACTATATAATCCGAAATTGAGGATATTTTTTTAGCGCTGTCAATATCTACGGGGTCCAAGGAGGAAGACACCATATAGATAATCATGTCTTTACTTACATTGGATTTAATTTTTTCATATTCCTCCATAAACTGAAATCCATCCATAACGGGCATGTCTATATCCAAGAAGATAATATCTGGAAGTTCAGCATCTTCGTTAAGATGGTCCGATATAAAGTTAATGGCCTGTTCCCCATCCGAGAAGGCCATGGTCTTTGTAGAATACTCTAGTGATTCCAATGTTCTTTCTATAGTAAATCTATAAATGTCGTCATCATCAACAATACATATTTTGGTTAGTGTACGCATATTGTGTTAATTAAAATTTATGGTGAAGGTTGTTCCCTCATCTACTTTACTGGTTGCCGAAATATGGCCACCCATTGCTTTAATTTGTGTTTTGGTTAAAAATAATCCAACACCCTTGGCATCAGGGTGTCTGTGGAATACTTTGTTTAGACCAAATAATTTATGTCCGTGTCTTTCCAAGTCAATTCCCAAGCCGTTGTCTTTAAATGTTAAAACAGCTTTTCCTTCATCGGTTAGGGCCGATTCGATACATATTTCAGGAGTACGCAAATGTGATCTATATTTAATGGCATTGCCAATTAGATTTAGGAAAATACTCTCTAAATATATCCTTTTATATTTAATTTTTGGACATTTGGAGAAATCACTATCTATCACGCTGCCTGAATTTATAATCTCACCGCTTAGAATTTCTTTTGTTTTATGTAGGATGTCCTCAAAACGAATAGTTTCCAAATCTTCCTCTAAATCCTCACTTTCTATTTTCAAGGCCAGCATAAGGGTGTTCAGAGTAGAGGTAAGATGGTGGATTACAGTTTCAAATTTGTTGAACAAATCGTTTTTGTCCACTTCATTTGTTCCTTCTTTGTATAGGGATAGCAGAGCATTTAGGTTGCTTACCGGCGCACGTAGGTTGTGGGAAGTGATATGGGTGAAGTCTGCAAGTTGTTTATTTTGGTGCCTTAGTTTTTCGGCAATGATCTCCAAGTTTTCTTTGGACTCAATAATTTTTTGCTCGGCCAATTTCTGTTTGGTAATATCTCGTATCGCGGCCGATACCAATAGCCCTTCTTCGGTATGAAGGGGACTCAAACTTATCTGAACGGGTATTTCCTTTCCATTTTTTTTCAGGCCGTACAATTCTTTACCTTCTCCCATTATCCTTGTCTTTGGAGTGAGGAAAAAACGTTTGCGATCATCTGTATGTTTGGTCGTAAACCTTGCTGGAATAAGGATTTCTACCGGTTTATTGTGTAATTCTTCCGTTTGGTACCCAAATAATTTTTCTGCCTGTTTGTTAATGAGCTGTATTTTTCCTGTCGCATTAACGATGACTATGGCATCCGGGGCAGATTCCAAAAGGCCCCTAAATTTCTTTTCTGCCATCTTTTGCTCTGTTACATCTTGGCAGGTACCAATCATCTCTATGACTTCTCCTTGGTCATTGGTAATTATTTCAGCAAGAAGTTGAACTGTTTTTGTTTTTCCCGTTTTGGTTATGATACGGTGAATAAAGTCGTGGAATTTTTTATCTTTAATGGATTGCTGTACAATGGTTGTTACGTCTTTTTGGTCATCTGGGTGTACAAAACTAAAATAGGTGTCATAGGTCAATTCCTCCTGACTTTCATCCAATTCAAAAATGGAATAAAGGTTTTTGGACCATTTAACCACATTGGTAATGGTATCCCACTGCCAATTTCCCATCATGGTTATTTTCTCGGCCACATTCAGCATTTGGTTTTTCCGCAGTAGTTCGTTTTCTACTTTTTTAATCTCGGAAATATTGGTTGATACCGCTATAAAACCTTCGTTTTGGCCTTCACTGTTTTTAATGGCAGACAGGGTACAGAGGGCAGGAAAGGTGGAACCGTCTTTTCTTATGTAGGTCCATTCCCTGGTATCGTTTAATTCCCGACCGGCTAGGTCTGAATAGTGGTTAAAGTTAGCTGCGTTTTTTCCAAATGACTCTGCTATATCTTTTGTGAATTTTTTAACTTCTTCCTCCAGAAGGTATACACTGGGTTTTTTTACACCTATTACTTCATTGGCTTTATATCCCAATAATGCTTCGGCTCCCCGATTAAAGTTTTTAATAATGCCATCCTTATCGGTAGAGATAATGGCTATGGACCGGGAATTAAAAATGGCTTTTAATTCGGAATGCGCCCTATCCAGTGCCAATTCAGAAAGCTTAATTTTGCTGATATCCTGAAAGATCCCAAAGAGTCTATTAGTTTTACCTTCAGTAGTCTCTGATTTTCCTATGGCCCGTACCCATCGACTATTGCCTTTTGCGGTTACTATTTCCAATTCCAGATCAAAGGGGGTACCCTTGGTTAATGCATTGTTGGTGGCGTTAACTGCTTTTTCACGGCTCTCCCCTTCCTTGAAAAATAGTAGACACTCCTCAAAATTTGGTTTGTAATCTTCGGGTACTTCGTGTATTTCCTTAATTATTTTACTCCAGAAGATTTCATTTTTTATTATGTTAAATTCCCAGGTCCCTATACGGGCAACCTCATTGGTCTTTTCCAAGATGGCTTCTATCCTGCTTTTTTCTAGGTCTTTTTCCTTTAAGTGTGTAATATCACCAGTGTGCATAATGAGCCCGCCTATACTACCATCAGTAATATACCAGGGGCGCACATCCCAATAAATCCATTGTACAGAACCGTCAGCCCGCCTAAAGGGAGCTTCATCGCATTTATTTATTTCGCCTTGTAAGCATTTCTTATGGTTCTCTTTCCAATCATCCCCTATTTCGGGGAAGATTTCGTAGTGCGAGCGACCAATAATTTTCTGCCCCTCCAATTTATAATCCTTTAGCCAGCGTTGCGAGACGGCAATGTACTTCATATCGTTATCAAGCATGGCAATGGCCGTTGGCGCCTGCTCAATAAAGATTTTGTTGTATTCTTCCTGTACTTTCCGGTTGCTCTTAGGCTTGTTCAATTTCTTATGGTTTAGTAAGAATTTGCTCTCAGGTTAAACATATATAAACAGCAAAGATGTTACCCTGAGCTATTTCTTATTTGGTATTAGGGGGAGTTTTTAGTGCATTTAAATGGAGTAAGGTGTGACCTCGATTCTCCGATTGGTCGGAATACTATTTTCTCTTTTTTTATAAAAGACAAAAGTAGTTCAAATACAATAAACAACGCGGCCAATATAGGTGTTAATTTAACTTATTATTGCTTTGTTCCCCTCCAATGAGGTAAAAGTTTTGGGAAGTAATTTTAAAAATATGCTTTCAATAAAATAGAAGTATTGTTGTTAGTTTAGCCAATTGGCAACATCCCATTTGAGTATTGCCACTATGACCTCAAATTTTAAAGCTAACAATACCGCAATCCATTTCAAATACCTGTCCTGATATAGCGGAGGCTTTCTCTGAAACTAGGAACTGGGCCATATGGGCTACTTCTTGGGGATCCAGGTATTTTTTTAAAGGATGCCGTTCTTTTATATTTTCAATCATTTTATCATTACGAAGCAATTTTGAGGCCAATTGCGTATGGGTTACCGTTGGGGCTATGGCATTTACCCTAAGGGTAGGGGCCAGTTCTGCTCCCAAGGATTTTACCAAGCCTTCCACAGCCGATTTTGCCGTAGCAATACTGGCATGGTAGGGCATACCCAATTTAGCAGCCACCGTACTAAAGAGCAACAGGGAAGGGGAAGTACCCTTCTTTAGGACGTCCAAGTATTTTTTTATGGTCTTTACTGCTCCCAACACATTAATTTCAAAATCTTCCCTAAAATCCTCCAGATTCAGTTGGCCAATTGGTTTAAGGTTAATACTGCCAGGACAATAAACCAGGGTATCCATGGCGGATATGTCTGGCAAATTGTCCTGAAGTATATCACAATCGAAATGGGTGAGGTTACTGTGCTCAACTTCTGGCCTGGACCTACTTATGTTAATTACCTTGTGGGTAGGTAACATTGTCCGTACAATTGCCAAACCTATTCCTTTACTACCACCAATTATGACCAATGTTTTCATCGAGGTTAGATTATATATTGGTCATCAAATGTTTTCCATTCAATCGTTTCTCTACTTTGCGTTTTATGGCTGTTAAACGCTTCATAATGTCCATAATCTGATCATCTTTTTTTCGCTTATAGATTTCGTTCAGGCCTAAGATCAAGGTTTTGGCTTTTCTCGAGATCTCTACTCTGTCACTGGTTGAAAGCGACTTTAGTTTTCTTTGTTCAAATTCCAATGCTTCTTCAATGATATCCATGAGTTATTGATTTATATAGTTGAGTAATTCTGTTATTTTTGTTGGGGAGCTAAATGCACCTCCGTAAAAGGAGGTTACCGTTGCAGAGGTATCGTCCTTGATACCACGGGAAGAAACGCATAAATGCTTGGCGTCTATAATGACAGCAACATCATTGGTGCCCAATATTTGTTTTAAATCTTCCGCTATTTGATTGGTAAGTCGCTCCTGTACTTGAGGTCGCTTGGCATAATATTGAACAATTCTGTTCAATTTGGACAAACCAATTACCTTTCCCGAAGAGATGTAGGCCACATGGGCTTTCCCTATTATAGGTACAAAATGGTGTTCGCAGTTAGAATAGAAGGTAATGTTCTTTTCTACCAGCATTTGATTGTATTGGTATTTGTTATCAAACAAAGCTACCTTGGGCTTATTTTCGGGATTTAGTCCGGAAAATATTTCATCAATGTACATCTTAGCAACCCGTTCTGGAGTTCCTTTTAGGGAGTCGTCCGTAAGGTCCAGCCCCATTACATCCATAATTTCATGGAAAAGTTGGGCTATACGCTCCTTTTTCTCGGAATCCGACAAGGCAAATGCTTCGGATTTCATGGGAGTTTCTAATCCAGTAGATAGGTGGTCGTCCCCTATTTCGCCATGGGTAAACCCATTTAATGTAGCGGTTTTTTCTTTGCTGGCAACTAATGCGTCTATTTTCATTCGGTCTTTTTTATGTGCTGTCCCGGTATAGTAGTTACACTTGGCAAAGCACGATGTGATTTTTAATTGAGTTAGAATAAATATTTAAAGTGATTTAATAATCTTTTTTTATAAAAATGTCTTCTTTTTGTCGTATTGCTATTGGCTTCCTTTCACGGGTTTAGAATCAAATACTTATTGGCCAAAATGGTTTTTTATTTTTTTCCCTGTCTTTATTCTTAATTTTGGTTTCTTTTTTTTTTTAATCATTATCATTCTTAATGGGACAATGTCCTTGGCTAAGGTTGAACAATTCAAGAACCACTATATTTTAAAGACCCATATTTTGATTCATAGGTTGCTTTCTGATTCAATAATTTATGAAAATAAGCCTTATTTTTTTCAAATATATGGTCTTTTTTGAATCGTAAAAAACGTCCATGGGCGTGTATGCTGTTACAGTCCTTTTTGTATAGTACCAGTTGATAGAATGGTACTACCCAAGTAAATGTTTTTATACCCTTAAAAATTCTAATCAGTACCCCCAAAGGTCTAAGTTCTATGTCTGCAAGGGTTACAGTATTGGCTTTATTTAAATAAAGGCCCATATAAACGCTTGCATCCGCTATTATCATTTTTTTGCTAAAACTACCTTTCATTTTTAAAAGCTGTATAAAGCTATAGGGCTTGCCTACCAAATCATTGATGAGTAAAACTATATTCTTATTTTTATTTGACGTATCTAGAACCATTGTAATTTTAATCCAATCAAATTTACAAAATGTTTAAGTATTTATGAAAAAAGTTAAACAAAATGGAATTCTATTTTCTTATAGTGCAATAGAAGATACCTATGTGGAATATGGTTAGTTGTTGGTCAGTTTGTTGATTAGACCATTAAATATAAGCCCGTGAAAAGGGTATACGCTGTACCAATAGAGTCGGCCGGCCAGTCCACGTGGTCTAAACGTAGCGGTCTGCTTTAGAATTCCTTTATCAATTTTAAATTCTAGCCACGCTTCACCAGGAAGTTTCATTTCGGCATACAGCAGTAATTTCTTTTCATTTTTGTCGCTGAAAATTACTCTCCAAAAATCCAGGGCATCACCGGCAGCCAGTTCTGAAGTGTGTGTGCGGCCTCGGCGCAGGCCAATACCACCTACCAATTTATCTATATAGCCTCTTATTTTCCATAAAAAATTTCCGTAATACCAGCCTGTGGCGCCACCTATAGACCAAATTTTGTTTATGGTGTCTTCCTCATTAATAATAAGGCGCTCCTTATAATCTTTGAAGCAGCCATATTTGGGGACATTTATGTATTTGTGCAGACTTTTTTTTAATCGCCCGCTGCTCACCATACTATCTTTCCAACTAGATATAATACTGTTTTGTTCAATTTTTTCGAAGGCCAATTTCACGGCCTCTTTATAAGTTATTGGGTCTACTCCCAATATTTTGTTGATGTTGCTGGGTTTCCCCACTATAGCAACGCCCATACTATCTACCAGGGTGGTTGCCAGTTTGTAAGAGGTAGAGGTTACAAAATATAACCAGTAGGAAGATAGTTTTGGTGTCATGACCGGAACGGTCAATATATATCTATTTAGCCCTCTTGTTTCTGCAAATTGCAAGAGCATTTGTTTGTAGGTGAGTATTTCCGGACCAAAGACATCATATGATTTATTATAGAGTTCTTTTTTTTCTTTTGCTCTGGACAAGAAAGCCAATACGTCCCGTACCGCTATGGGTTGGGTTTTGGTATTAAGCCATTTTGGGGCAACCATAATGGGCAGCTTTTCTACTAGGTCCCTAATGATCTCAAAGGAGGAACTTCCTGACCCCACTATGATTCCTGCCTTAAAAATGGTAAGAGCATAGGAATCTGAAGTTAATATCTCTTCTACATTTTTTCTGGAGCTTAGATGTTTGGATAATTGTTCTTCGTTGGTAATACCACTTAAATAAATGACTTGTTTTAATGGTAAATTGGAAAAATAATCTTTAAAATTGGTAGCACAACGGGCCTCCAAACTGGAAAAATCGTTGGAGGAGTTAGACATGGAGTGGATTAAATAGTAGGCCACGTCAATATCTTGGGGAATATTGTTGAGAGTTTCCGGTTTTAAGAAGTCGCATTCTATGATTGAAATGTTGTCTTCCTCAAGATGTGTTTTGTCCGCTCTTAGCTTATCTCTTACCGCGCAGACCACATGATGTCCTTCATTGATCAGAATGGGGATCAAGCGTTTTCCTATATAGCCTGTGGCACCGGTTACGAGAATTTTCATTTAGGGGCTTATTTTAATACATCTTTGCTGGTCATAGTACTTCAGGATTCTTTAATATTGTGGATATTAATGTTCGTTGCTTTTAAATCGAACATAAGGTTATATAATCCAAAGAACGTTCTGTTAATATAAATAAAATGTTTGGAACCTCTATTTGCGTTCATTTTTCGGAGTTCTGTGTTCTGGGAATACCGCTGTCCCAGTTCATTTATCTTTCCAAAGAAGTCTGTATCCGAAAAATCGAAGGTTTCTGCATGGAAGGGTAGTGTAAACAAACTTAACAGTTCATGAAACATCTTTGTAAAGAATTCAACTTCTGCTGCCGAGTCGTCCTGGCGCAAAATCTCCAATTCATATAATTTGGAAACAAAATAGCTTTGGTCGGAAATATTTTCGGGTTTGGCCAATTCAAAATAGGGTTCATAGAATTCCATTGGTATGGTTTTCATACAGCCAAAATCCAACGCAATCAATTTTGCGTCTTCGGTAATTAAAAAATTTCCGGGGTGGGGATCGGCATGGACTTTCCTTAATTTATGGATTTGATACATATAAAAATCCCATAATGCCTGTCCCAATTGATTGGCTTTTTCCCGATCTGTATTGTGGGCAGTAAATTCGGAGAGGTGTTCGCCCTCCATATAATCCATAGTAATGATTCGCTCCGAAGACAATTCTTCGTAATAGCCGGGAAACAAAAGATTGGGAATTCCTGAACATGCTTTGGCTATTTCCTTGCTTTGTTCAATTTCCAGTACGTAATTTGTTTCCTCAATAAGTTTTCCTTCAACTTCCTTAAAGTATTTGTCAGAATCTTTTCCCTTGATATTGAACATCTTAATAGCGATGGGTTTTACCAAGGCCAAATCTGAGGCAATACTTTCGGCAACTCCGGGATATTGGATTTTCACAGCAAGTTTTTTCCCATTTTTCGCTGCCAAATGGACTTGGCCAATACTGGCAGCATTTACCGAAGTAGTGTTGAAGGAATCATATAATTCATTGGGCAACTTCCCAAAATAATTTTTAAAGGTTTTAAGTACCAGGGGAGGGGATAAGGGCGGTACTGAAAATTGGGCCAAAGAAAATTTCTCCACATAGGCCCGGGGCATAATACTTTTTTCCATGCTGAGCATTTGGGCAACTTTTAGGGCACTGCCCTTTAATTGCTTAAGACTGTCATAAATATCCTCGGCGTTGTTCTGGTTTAATTTGGACCTGGCTTCTATTTCCGACTTGGTCAATTTATCTCCGTAATACTTAAGGTAGTTAACCCCTACCTTGGCTCCGGTGGAAACCAATTTGGAAGCACGCTGTATTTTGGAAACGGGAATATTGTCTATGGTTTTCATTGGCCAAAATTAGTTGCTGTGCATTTTTTCCTTGAAAATGAACTTTCCCAAGTCAATGATACTTTTTATAGGTGCCACATTTAGGACATCAAAACTGGCGTTTACCGATTTTTCTATAAAGATATCTGTCTTTTCAAAGGAGGCAGAACTATCATCTAACCAAAATTTAATGGTCAATACCAGCTGTAACCAAGCCGATTCCTGCAGAGCTCTTTTTTTAATTTTATCTATATCCTCTTGTTTGATATCCAAAGTTTCAATTTCCAATTCGTCTATATAGCTTGTAAAAGCTCGTTTGAGGTTGGACAAGAGCGATAAACTTTTAATGTGGTTTTTGTGCTTATACAAGCTGTATACCACATAACTCCTATTGGCAGTCATAAGTTCAAAAAATGTGAAGTAGAAACTTAGTAGTTTGTTTCTGGCATCATAGCCAGCATAGTCTTTGCTTTTTTCCAATAAGGTTAGGGTATTGGAGAAAAAAGATTTGTAAACCTGCTTGTCAATGGCCTCAAAAGAACCAAATAGTGCATAAAATTCTGATTCTTCAAAATTGTTGGCCTTGGCAAAGGCGTAAACCGATTTTGGTTTTTCATGTTGCTCTAAGACATAATCCATATACAAGGAAATGATGTCGTTTTTTGAAATAGATTTCTTTTTGGCCATAGTGCTCATTTATAAGGAACAAGATACAAAATGTTTAATCTTTTTATATAAATATTAAACAAAATTTAACTTTGGCGTATTTAACAGAGTTGGGTCAAATCCATAGATGCCCAATTCTTTAGCGTAATTGGACATGGGAGATGTACCTGGGAAGGATAGCTGTCCAGGGTGTATTGTGTATGGGGATTGGCGGTTTTTGTAGAAAAATATTATTGGGAGAATTGGTCTTGCAGGGGTTAAAGCTTTTTAACCAGTTCGTCCAAACGGGAAAAGGGAATAATCTTAGTAGGCAACTTTTTGGTGTTTACTTGCTTTAACATTCTTCCCAATACCCATAGTTCCGCATCGCTATTTCTTAACAATTCCTCATAAAAATTCATTAGATAAGAATTAACCTTATCACCATCGGGTTTTACGGTAAAGTAGGATAGAAAGATAAGATTGTCGTAGAGGCTGAGAAAATCTTTTAATTCCTCTATTGGTATGCTAGGGCCTAGGAAAATTGCCCGGTAGCCTTTCCGTAAAATTTCATAATTGAGGAACAATAGTCCCAGCTCATGTATTTCATTGTTGGGAAGAAATAAAATAAAGGTTTTTGAAATATTACTTGGGCTAAGGGACTGGTACTTTTCAGTATTGACCAGGATTTTTTGCTTTATCAGGTTGCTAATAAAGTGTTCGTGGCATGGGGTTATAGTATTGGTCTGCCACAGCATTCCCAGCTCGGACAGCAGCGGGATAAAGTCTTGATAAAAAAGATCTTGGAACGATTTTTCCTTTAAAAGCTTATTGTACGTTTCCGAGAAAAGTACCTGGTCAAAATTCAACATGGCCATTTTAAAAGAACTAAGGATATGTTCATTAGCCTTTTGTTCGGAAGTTAAATTCCTGACTACGCTGGAAATCTTCTCCTGACCCAATGCCGAAATCTTGGAAATTTTAAATCCGTTATTATAGAGATAGGTAACGTTTAAAAGCTTTTGAAGGTTTTCTATATCATAGTATCTAATATTGGTGTCCGTTCTACTAGGTTGCAATAGATTATAGCGTTTTTCCCATATTCTAATAGTATGGGCCTTGATCCCGGAGAGGTTTTCAAGGTCCTTAATGCTAAAGGTGCTTTTAACGCTGTTCATTATTTAGTAAAAATGATTAAACAAAAATATCATTTTTAAAGTTCAATTCAAATTCTTGTTCTGGGTAATGGTGCAACAGGTTCCATTGGACAAATAATCCCAAAAGCAGTTCCGCAGCATTTGTTGAGCACTTAATCTAATTGTATCTTTAGGGCTGAACAATTGTACAGTGAAGTTATTTGGCCCAACCACTTTCCCATCTGGCAGGGAGCTTATTCTGTTCTTAAAGAGCACTAATTTTTCCAAGGCGATCCTAATAGCTATAGCTGTTACCGTCCCCATTGTGCTAGGCATTAAATTTGGTTATTTTGAAGTGGGTCTGGCATTTTGTTTTGGAGCGTTTTGGAGTTCGCCCAGTGATGTTAGTGGCAGTTTTCGGCATAAAAAGTACGGCATTCTCTTTTCGGCCGCCTTAATTATGTTGGTAAGTTTTATAGGGGGCTATCTACATTTAAAGTTGTGGCTGTTACTTCCCATTCTGGGATTGTTGACATTTGCCATAGCCTTTATTTCCGTCTACGGATTTAGGGCTTCGTTAATTAGTTTTTCGGGCTTGTTGGCCCTTGTCTTGAGCTTTGCCCATGATTCCACGGAACTTGAAATATATCAATATGCCTTATTTATTGGTGCCGGTGGACTGTGGTATCTGTCCTTGGCTATGTTGTGGTACCGTATTAATCCCAAGGCGCAGACAGAGGAGTTATTATCAGAAACCTATACCCTTACTGCCGAATTCTTGGAGACCCGGGGAAAACTGGTAGGTCCCCAGATAGATAGGACCCAATTGCAGTCCAAGTTGTACGAGTTGCAAAGTGAACTTATTGAACATCACGAAAAGCTTAGGGAAATATTGATATTGTCTCGTAAAAGTTCAGGTAGATCCCACTATCAGGCAAAACGTTTGTTGGTCTTTGCACAATTGGTAGATATGCTGGAGACGGCAGTGGCCAACCCTGTAAATTATGATAAGATGGATGGGCTATTCAAGGATCATCCCGAGTACATACAAAGTTTTCAGGACTTAATTTACGAAATGTCCCATCAACTGAGGGTTATAGCCAAAAAAGGACATAATATACGAAAACTGCCTAAGAACAATAAGGTGGCAACATGCTTGAAAATGCTAAAACAGCAAATTAATTCTTTTCGAAATGAAGTGGAAGCCAAGGATTATGAAGGGTTTCTTATGCTTCAGAATCTTATGGAATATCAGGAGAAACAGGTTGATAAGCTTAAAAAAATAACTTGGTTGCTGGGCAATCCTGATATGAACGCTGTAGACACCATAGATACGGCCACCTCCATGCAATTCTTGGTGCCTCTGGATTATGATCCACGGCTTTTGGTAAGGAATTTTAGTTTTAAATCGGTTTTGTTTAAACACTCCCTTAGGTTGGCCATCACAGTTATGCTGGGGTACGCTTTAGGTAATTTCTTCGATTTTCAAAATCCCTATTGGATACTACTCACTATTATCGTAATAATGCGCCCCAGCTACGGACTCACCAAAGAGCGTTCCAAGGACAGGATAATGGGGACTTTGATAGGAGGTGCTATTGCAACGGCAATTGTCTTTTTAACCCAGGATCCGTATGTGTTCGGGGCAATGGGAATAGTATCCTTGATCATTGCCTTTTCAATGGTTCAAAAGAATTATAGGGCTGGGGCGACCTTTATTACCCTGAGTGTGGTATTCATTTATGCCATTATCAGGCCTGATGTACTTACTGTAATCCAATATAGAATATTGGATACCCTTATTGGTGCAGGGCTTTCCTTTATGGCCATTCTATGGATTTGGCCCGCTTGGGGGTTTATGGAAATAAGGCTGCATATAGAAAAAAGTGTGGAGGCCAACCGTGAATTTTTACTTCAAATTGGCCAATATTATGAAAAGAAGGGAAAAGCACCCACCTTATTCAAAGTAAGTAGAAAGGAAGCCTTTGTGGAAACATCCAACTTGGGCTCCGCTTTTCAACGTATGGCACAGGAACCGGAATCCAAACAAAGACATGTAGATAAAATATACGAATTGGTGGTGCTAAACCACACCTTTTTGTCTTCCCTGGCTTCCTTAAGCACATACATACAGAATAACCCCACTACAGAGGCTTCCAGGAAATTTAAGGCGGCAGTAGCAAAAATAGATGAAAATTTAGCCTTAGTACTGGAGTCGTTAAAGGATAAAAGTTCTGTTGTGGCCCCTTCTTCCAAGGATGCAGAAGTTCTCTTTAGACGGATGTTACCAGGTGCTTTCCCCGATGATCCCGAACTGGCATCTAGAACAGACCCTCAGATGGAACGGGATTTACAAGAGGTCCATTTGATACGCGAGCATTTGCAATGGCTGTTTTCTTTAAGCAATAAAATGTTGCGGTTAACATCAAAAATAGAATTTGATTAAAGCGTATCCCAGTTCCCAGTAATTAATGGTTGTTAGCTGGGCTATAAGTATAATGCATTGATCTTTATGTGGGTAAAGGTAGATGAAAAGCTATTTATACGGGGCGCAAGGGTCTAATAAATAAAATCTATAGGGAATAGCTTGGCTTAGCTCTTTGAAGTATTTATGTATTTTTACCTTTATGACCTTTTATAAATCACATTAAATTATATGATAAAAAGAATTATTCTTACACCTTTTCAAAAATTTGTAAAAATCGAGAGTTTAAGTGGGGTCCTCCTATTTAGTGCGACACTCATAGCTATGATTTGGGCAAATTCTGGCTTTAGTGAATCCTACAATGCGTTATGGCAATATAAAATAGGCATTGGCTCAGAAACTTTCCAACTTACAAAACCATTGATCCTATGGATTAATGACGGACTCATGGCCTTATTTTTCTTTCTGATAGGGTTGGAAATCAAAAGGGAACTTCTGATAGGGGAACTCAATGGATTGCGAAAAGCAATGTTTCCGCTGTTCGCGGCCATAGGGGGGATGATTTTTCCTTTGATGTTATTCCTTTTCTTGAATGATTCGCCTCAAACCTCACAAGGATGGGGGATTCCCATGGCTACGGACATTGCCTTTTCCCTGGCAATCTTGAAGCTATTGGGGAATAGAGTTCCTTTAAGTCTTAAAATTTTCCTGACCGCTTTTGCTATTGTGGATGATTTGGGGGCCGTAATGGTCATAGCCATTTTTTACAGTGGAGGTGTGGATTGGCTTTTAATTTTATACGCATTAATTCCATTGTTGATTCTCTCTTTTCTCGGGATAAAGGGCATATATTCCAAATACTGGACAATAATTCTTGGGATAATTATTTGGGTACTTTTCTTAAAGTCTGGTATACACCCAACCATAGCTGGTGTATTGGTAGCCTTTACAGTGCCAATTCGGCAAAAGATAGATATGCAGTCTTTTAAGGATAACTTATTGGATATAATGAGGGGAATTACCAAAACCAATAACGAGAATGTTCCGGTTTTATCAAATGAGCAATTGGGATATATAGACGATTTGGAGGATTTAACCGATAAATTTACCTCACCATTACAAAAATTGGAGCATCGACTCCATGGCTGGGTGGCTTATTTCATAATGCCCATTTTTGCCTTGGCCAATGCAGGAGTTGTTTTTGGGTCCAATATGCAGTTAGATGCCGCATTGATAATTAACATAGCCTTGGCGTTGTTTGTGGGGAAATTGCTGGGCGTTACATTATTGTCATGGCTAGGGGTAAAATTAAAGATGGCAGAACTGCCAGAGGACCTTAATTTTTTCCAAATTTCCGGAATTGCTATTTTGGCCGGAGTGGGTTTTACCATGTCTATTTTTATAGCCAATTTGGCATTTGCCAACAACGTAGTTTTTGTTGATTCGGCCAAGGTGGGTATCCTTATAGGGTCTGTTGTATCCGGTATTGTTGGATACTTGGTGCTTCGATTTACAGGAGCAAATAAAAAGGGCTTATAAAAGCCCTTTTTATTTGCTGGAAGTTACTTTTTTGCCTCAATAATTTAAGCGAAAGCCACTTTCTTTTTTTTCTTTTTCTTGGCTTTTAATTTATTGATCCAGATAAGTGTACCTGTTATGGGTAAGGTAGTGGCGATCAAACAGGCGAAAAAGTATATTATTTTAGAGAAAGTTCCGTAAATAGTGCCCATATGTATGGGCTTTATAAGGGAAGCAATCTGCACGTTTAATGGCTTGTCCCTAAAGATTTCTTTGTGCATTAGGGTTCCGTCTTGGTCCAATACCAATTTATCCTTGATGACGGGTGACCAGCTGTTGGCATTGCTTTTTGTTATGGTAAAGACATCCTTGTCCGTTGAAGGAATGGTGATGCTAACCTCTCCTTTATAGTTTAATTCCCCGGCAGAAATTTCCAGTATCTCTTTAAAAGTCTTGACCCTTGCATTGGGGCTAAGGGCTGAGGTAAATTTTGGACCCCCACCTCGATTGCCAAAAACCTTGGTACCCAGAACTTCGCTACCGGCATCGCGGTACCACTCAAAGGACCAAAATAGTCCGGTAAGCGACATGATTACCAAAAAAATACAGGCGTAAAATCCAAGGGTATTGTGTAGATCGTGATTAATACGCTTCCAATTGGCAGAGAACTTGATCTTAAATCCGGGTTTGAAATTCTTCCAACGCCGTTTTTTGGGAAACCACAATATAATTCCACTAATGGACAAAATAAGAAAAATGATGGTGGCAATACCTACTACAGGTCTACCTATGGTTGTATCCATTAAAAGCCATCTGTGCATTTTAAACATACTTAGAAAGAAACCGTCCAATTGGGATTTTTGCTTTTTTTGGTATTCCCCGGAATAGGGGTCCACAAAATAGGTAGTCCCGCGTCTCTCTTTTGGCGAGGTTTTTACATTGAATTGTAAAGGTTCCCCAGTTTCAATAGGCAGGGTAACGCTGGTGACCGTGCCTTCCTTGGATAGGGATTCCGAAAGTTGTTCTAAAGAAAGCCTTCTATTGCTGCTTTGGGCAACCTTAAAATCCTGGGTAAATAGATTTTTTATTTCCTCTTCAAATGTCAGTATGGTACCACTTAAACAAACTAGGAACAAAATAATCCCACTGCCTATTCCCAACCAGAGGTGGATGTCGTTTATTAACTTTCTAATGGTGTATTTTTTTGATTTTTTGGCCATGTTTTAAAACTTGTAAATGGTTAAAGGGTGTATCTCAATATTCCACCAAATGTCCTTGGGGCTGTTTGGTTTATATAACTGGTTCTATAGGCATTGTAACCTATTTGATCAAATACATTGTTCACCATCAATCGCAGATCCCAATGGTTGTTAAACCTATATCCGGCCTGAAGATTGGTCAAGGTATAGGCCTCTACATTGAATGGTTTTTCATTTGGGACTATACCTTCGTGAGTAACTGCCCCGGAAGACCAATCGTTGATGGGTCTTTCACCAGTATAGTATACGCCTCCACCCAAAGACAGGCCATCCAGCATTCCGCTAAACTTATAATCCAAATATATATTTGCGGTATGTCTGGGTGTATTTAGAGGGGCCGATCCAAAAACATAGGAAGTATGATCTTTGTATTGGGCATCAATATAGGAATACCCTGCAACGGCCGTTAAACTCTCAAGTATGCGGCCGGTAAGTTCTACCTCCACTCCTTGACGCTGATCATTACCGCCCTTTTGATAGTATCCAGTGGCTACCCAATTTTCGTCATAAACGGGTAGATTTATATTCTTGTTATTGATCTTAAATATAGTAAGATTAAAGCGTAAACGGTCTTCCAGCCATGAGGTTTTTATTCCTGCCTCCAATTGGTCAAAGCGTTCATTGCCCAGGGCCTCCCCATTCACGCCCAGTCTGGCCGCCGTTCTTGGGTAGGCACTGTTGGTGTAGGAAGCAAATAGGTTGATATTTTTATACGGGCTAACGATAAATCCGCCTAAAGGACTAAAAGCATCGCTCTTGTTGTTCTCTATATCGGTGATGGTTTCGGTACTGCTATACCTAATTCCTATAAAACTCCTTAACCAGTTATTCCATGAAATTACATCTTGGGCTACAAGTCCCAAAGACTTGCTTTCTGCTCCACCAGGGGTGCCAGCTACCAAGGCAACGGAAGGAAGTGTATTGGAATTTGTTTCAAAAACATTGATGGTATCTATGACACTTTGTCTTTGGGAAGTGGTGCTGTATTGGGAGGTACGGTAATCAAATCCCACTTGAAAGGTATGATTAATAGAACCTGTTTGTACCTTCGTGCCAATAAGATCAACTTGTAGTACCCCATTGTCATCACTTCGGGTAGAAGTGGAGTAACCTCTAGCTCTTAAATTGTATTGTTCTACATCATCTATAGTAACTACACTTCCTAGACTGGCACCTTTGTCGTCCAATTTTAAATGGGATTTATAAAAAGCCGTCTTTAGGGTTAGCTTGTCGTTAAACTGCCTGTCAAAACGTAGGGAATAGGTAGTGTTTTTAGTAAGGGACCTGTCGTTTTCATATCCTAAAAATTTATCTGAAGGAAGGTCATAGATGGCATTTTGGTCATTTGGACCTAAATTAACAGTACCCAGATCTGGAGTTCTACTGTCATCAAAATGATCAAATTCCACTGTAATCTTGGACCTGTTGTCTATCTTCCATTGTAAAGAGGGGTTTATATAAATGCGCTCGGAACTTACTCCGGAACGAAAACTATTTGCGCGCTCCAAGGCTCCATTGATTCGGAATGCCACTTTTTGATTGTCGTCAATGGGGCCATATATATCAAAGGTTGGTCTTACTTGTCCGTAACTGCCAAAACGCTGTGATACCGACCCTCCAAATTGATAGATTGGTGTTTTGGTCACGATGTTAATGACTCCACCAGGACTCCCCAAATCCGTGGCAACCCCCTGGGTTATAGAGGCGGAACCCTTTAATACCTGTATGTTGTCTACTCCCTGCATATCGGTAAGGATGCCTACTCCCCTAAAATCCGAATGTACCCTTACGCCGTTTTTTAAGATTGGAATACCCCTAAAACCGCGGGAAGACATACTTTCGCGCTTGTTGCCATAGGTGGCAAAGGTATAGACCCCAGGTACATTCTTGGTGGCCTCAGAAATGGTCAGCGCTCCTTGATTTGTTATTAGCTTGTCCGATATGACGGAGATACTTTGGATTTGTTCGTATGGCTCCAAGGGTAAACGGGTAAGAGCCTCTATTTTGTCAGGATGCGAAGCTCTCCTGCCAAATACTTCTACTTCGCTCAGGTGATTTTCCATTGCTAATTGAAGGGGCTTGGCAGTAACCTCAGGATTGTTAATGGATATCGGAAAAGTCTTAGTCTTAAAACCTACGGCGCTTATGCGTAATTGCCATGTGCCATAAGGAATATCCTTGAGTTCATAGGTACCATCTTCGTTGGCCATACTTCCCTTTTGTATGTCTTCCAAAAATACATTGGCAAAGGATATAGGGTTTTCATTGCCATCTACTATGGTCCCACGTAATGTGCCACTATTTTGGGAAAATAGGACGGTGACTATCAATAAATGAACCCATAATACTATTTTTTTCATTCTATTTTAATTTAGACTTGTTATAAATAAGGTGCTAAAATAGAATGCAATTTTATATCGACCAAAATTATTTAGAATTATTTTAAATAATATTCGGGAAAGTGTTTTTTATTTGTGTAAGCATGCCATGGTCTGGTTGAAGTGATAACTGGTCATTGGCCAATAAGGCTTCTTACTTTAACTATAAACTGCAGGCCTATGTATAAAGGTAATTATAGGTCCATACCACTTTGTTGCACTATCGCCTATTAGGGAGTTTCTAAGAGATGCGGGAATTAGTAAACTTTGGGTTTGTTGATTGGCTTTTTACTGGGAAAGTCTTGTTATTGCAGTATGGTCATGGCATAGCCCTGAGTTATGGGAGACCCTTACTACAATCCGCTAACATTAAAGCTTAATAGGGGGATGGTTAGCTGGGAGGCCATTTTTTTTACTTTGTCGCTCTGCAGGTATTTTTGAATAAAACTACTGTCTTTTCGTTCTAGCATAGCCAACAGATCAGCATTTGTCTTTTTCAAATATCCGTTTAATTCCTCCAAGATGTCATCGGAGAAGATTAAATGGAATTCCATGTTTTTATACTGCACCTTTTGTCCTAGTATTTCCTTAAACCATTCCATTTGTTGGTCACCGGCATATTCCTTTGAGGTGGTGATGTGAACCACTTTTATACGGGCTTGAAACTGGGTGGCAATTTTTACCAGTCTCCCGATAGCAAAAATATCGGCTTGTTCAAAATCGGTTGCATAGATCATTGTTCCAAATTTACCTATAGTTTTCATATTTGGAACGGACAGGACTATGGTGGGGGCCTTCTTAATGAGTGCTTGGGCAGTACTTCCCAGCAGAAACTCTTTTAAGGGGCTGCCACCTTTGGCGCCTAGCACGATAAGTTCTACACTATTCTTCATTACGTATTCTAGAATGGCGTCTACCACAGAGCTGTTATGTACCACCTCAAAGGATATTTGTAATTCTTCACATGCATCCCCTAAATGTTTTGAGCAAAATTCTTTCAGTTTTGATCCGTGCTCCAGCAACAGTTTTTTCGTTTTTTTCATATGGCTAATAGAAACCGTACTGGCTAGGGAGATCGGCATATCCAAAACGTGCATTACAATTAATTTGGCATGGAATGCTCCACACAGCAGGTGGGCTAGCTGCAATGCCGAGGCAGAATTTTGGGAATAGTCCGTTGCGTAGAGAATGGTCTTCATATAGTGTAATTTAGATAGCTGTTTTCAAGCTAATATTTATGATCGAGCTTTAAAATGACCAATGTCATGCCCTAGTGGGCTCTACATGATTTATGTCATTTTAAATTACTAGTACCTAGATTATATTTATTGAACCATTCTTGTTAATGGATGGTTTCAGAAACGCTGGAGACCTTGGAAATCTTGCTTTAATTGGGAACCCACTTTGGATATCGGGTGCATATAGACCGCATATTTGTCAGGTATTGTAGAGTTTTACCTGGATGCCCAAGGACTTGGGCACTGCCAAGAGAATCCTGTGTTTTGTTTAAAACTAACAGCATCAGCACCTCGAAGAATGATTTGTACAGTTAGTACAACTATTCCGGACTATTGTTTATAGGGTTTAATATAACATTAGCTAAAAGGGATAGGAGGAAATTTTTAGCTAGTTGGAAACCTAAAATTTTATAACATGAAAGATTTACAGCAAATATTGAAGAACATTACCCAGTTGACCAATAATATTGAGACGAACTATCCGGAACTTTATCATTTTTTGGATGAAAATCCCATGACCTTGCCCGCTACGGCGAACCCGCAATTGGATATCAATGTATTTAGTCAGTATTTAGATGACCTAAAACTACTCTTAAAGCGGCATCTAAAGAGTCACAAAGGTAAATTGGAATGAAACGATTAAAAAAAGCATTGCTTTTTGGTCTGTTTCTGCTAATGGGTCTTATAATACTGTCACTTTGGTATAGCATCACCTTTTCCATGGGGGTGGTGCAGGCTTATGACGTTAATGAGCCCTCCCTAGAAAAAAAGCTATTGATAGCTACACAGGGGAGCGATTTTAAAAACGCCCTGACCTCTGCTGTAGTTGAACGCTATAAACAGGACTCTGTATATATCCGGGTTGTTGATGTTACTTCATTGGATACCATAAATCCAAAACCATTTAATGCTATTTTGATTGTTCATACCTGGGAATACTGGAAACCTCCCAAAGCGGTATCTGCCTTTACTGAAAGAGCAAAAGAATACCATGAGAAAATGGTCTATCTAGCTACCTCCGGTGATGGAAACTATAAAATAGATGGTGTAGATGCCCTTAGTGGGGAATCTATCCTAGGGAATGCACCTTTTTTTGTAGACGAGGTCAATCATAAGCTAGGTACAATACTTGGTTTTAAGGATCTTCCTAAATCCGATTAAACAGCAGGCTGCTAAAAAATCTAATAAATTAAAGGTCCATATGAAAGCAATGATTTTGAACGGCATAAGTAATTTAAAGGTTAATAAGTTTCCTTTGGATTTGGTAGACATTCCCATGCCCATTCCCATCTACGGTGAAGTACGGATAAAGGTTTTGGTTTGTGGGGTATGCCATACAGAGCTGGATGAAATTGAAGGTCGATTGGCACCAATAGCTTTCCCTGTGGTTCCTGGGCATCAGGTTGTGGGTATTGTGGACAAATTGGGCCCTGGGACTTGTAAATTTAAGAAAGGCGATCGGGTAGGGGTTGCATGGATCCACTCGGCATGTGGCCGCTGTACATTTTGTTTGGAGGGGAGGGAAAACCTGTGTGATCATTTTAAGGCTACTGGTAAGGATGCCAATGGCGGTTATGCCGAATATATGACGGTAGGGGAAAAATATGCCCATAGCATTCCGGATTTTTTTTCAGACATCCGGGCAGCTCCTCTTTTATGCGCTGGTGCAATAGGGTACAGGGCCGTACAGCTGGCTAATATAAAGGATGGCGACCGTGTAGGCCTTACCGGATTTGGAGCTTCTGCACACCTTGTCCTTAAATTGTTGGGTTACACCTATCCCAAGACCAGGATTTTTGTATTTGCCAGAAAGAAGGAAGAACAAGCCTTTGCTAGGGAATTGGGAGCCGTATGGGCAGGGGATACCGCAAATTCATCCCCAGAAAAACTGGATAGTATCATTGATACCACCCCGGCATGGAAGCCGGTGGTAGAAGCGCTTGCCAACTTAAAAAAAGGAGGTAGATTGGTAATCAATGCCATTCGTAAAGAGGAAATGGATAAGAACTACCTTCAAAAGCTAAATTACCAGGATCACCTTTGGATGGAAAAGGAAATTAAATCGGTTGCCAATTTAACAGCAAAGGATATTGAAGATTTTCTCGTGCTCGCCGCTAAAGCTTCTATTGAGCCAAAAGTTGCGGTATACCCCTTGGAGGAAGCCAATACAGCACTACTAGATCTAAAGGAACGACATATAAAAGGGGCCAAGGTGTTGAAGATACACAGATAGGCAAATCTTTATTTATAGCTTTGTCAATTGTATATTTAAGCTGTTGCTTCCTTATATTGGCATAATATTAAACCTTAAATTTACAGCCCATAAGAGGGGCCTGTCACTTATTTATATATTTCTTTTAAGTATAGATAAGTATTGGCAATTATATGTACTATTGATAGTTGTAGCGACTGTTAAATGCCTAATGTTGTAAGGAGCCCGTTTTTGATAAATGTAAATTTTTTATAGGAATGAAATTTAAAATCGATGGGTTTGTCCTGTTCATAATAGCCGTCATTGGAATAGCTTATATATTCCCCCATTGGGGCATGGCAGATAGTAAAATCCCGATTGATACCATTAGTGCGATAGGGATCTCTTTGATTTTCTTTTTTTACGGGTTAAAATTGAGTCCGAATAAATTAAAAGCGGGACTTAAAAACTGGAAGCTACACCTGTTGGTGCAGCTATCCACTTTTATGATTTTTCCTATTATTGTTTTGGCGTTTTATCCGTTTATGCAAACTGAAGATCAGCAGACCCTGTGGTTGGCTTTTTTCTTTTTGGCAGCCCTGCCCTCTACGGTTTCATCTTCCGTGGTAATGGTATCTATGGCCAAGGGCAATATTCCTTCCGCCATTTTCAATGCCAGTATTTCAGGAATTATTGGAATTATGATTACCCCACTGTGGTTGGGGCCCTTTGTAACAAATGCCATGACAGATTTTGATTTTACCGAAATCTACGGCAAACTAATCCTGCAAATTATATTACCTGTAGTAATCGGCTTTCTTTTACAACGCTTTTTTGGGGACTTGGCGCAAAAGTACAGTAAGCGATTAAGCTTGTTTGATAAATTAATTATCCTGCTTATTATTTACAAAAGTTTTGCGGGATCATTTGAAGGAGATATATTTAGTGCGGTATCCCTTATAGATATGCTAGTGCTCTTTCTTGCCGTATTGGCATTATTTTATATAGTGTTTTATTTAACAGGTCTTGTAGCCAGAAAATTTAAATTCAGTCCGGAAGATCAAATTACGGCCCAATTCTGTGGCACTAAAAAATCTTTGGTACACGGTACGGTTTTCTCAAAAATATTATTTGGTAATATGGCCTCGCTGGGCATTATTTTGTTGCCCATTATGATATTCCATGCCACCCAGATATTTATTTTGAGTATTATAGCCGGTACAAGGGCCAGACAACTGTAGGCATAGAAATTGCTTTTCCTGTATTGGGGCAAAACTGTTATGGCCAATCATTAGTGGCCTTTGCTTAGGTTTTTATTATAGTTTTATTCCTTGGCAACCAGTTGGTCTTTTCCCTTTACCATTTTGGATCGGTGTTCTTTTACCACGGCGTTGATCTTAGCAATGATTTCAGGATGACTGGCGCTCAGATCAAAGTTTTCAGATGGATCTACACTTAAATTGTACAAGATGGGCGGGTCATGTACTTCCTTCTTGCCAAACTGACCATAGGAACCCTCTGTAATATAATGTGCTTTGTAATCACCAAGTCGAGCTGCATATAGCTGTGTTCCCCTATAGTAAAAAACACTGTTTCTAGGAGTAGGTTTTCCTTCCAGTAAGGTACCGCTTAGGTCAAACCCATCCATAATCCTATCCTTGGGCATTTCAGCACCTGCCAAGGCACTAAAGGTAGAAAATAGGTCCATGGTAGTGCCCAATTGGCTTACTACGGCGGGCTCAATATTGGATGGGGACCAAAAGATACAGGGTTCGCGCATGCCACCTTCCCAGGTCATACCTTTCCCCGCTTTCAATAGTCCTGCACTTCCACCATTAACACCATAGGAAAGCCAAGGACCATTGTCCGAAGTAAAGACCACAATGGTATTCTTGTCCAAGCCTTCTTCCTTTAAGGTGGAGATTATTTGTCCTATACCGTGATCAATTTCCTCAACCACATCACCATAGAGGCCCCTTTCGCTCTTCCCTAAAAATTCGTCCGATGCAAATAGGGGTATATGGGGCAGATTATGGGCCAGATAAATAAAGAAGGGCTTATTCTTATTTTTTTTAATGTAGTCTATGGTCTCTTCCGTATACCTTTTGGTAATGGTATTCTGGTTGGCTGGTCTTTCAATGATTTTGGTATTCCTCATCAAAGGAACATTATAGTTCTCAGTGGGTAAATTTCCTTTGGTTCTTCTTTTTACCTCATAATCACCTACAAAATCCATATCGTTGGAGTAGGGGATACCATAATAGTAATCGAAGCCGTTATGTGTTGGCAGGTATTCTTCTTTGTGCCCAAGGTGCCATTTACCTATACAGGCTGAGGTGTATCCAACGGTCTTTAATTGTTCTGCTAGGGTTATCTCCGAGTTTGGCAGGCCATATTTAGAATTAGGGAACAACACCCTTTTTACATCACTGGCCATACCACTTCTTACAGGTAAACGTCCCGTTAATAAGGCTGCCCTGCTGGGCGTACATACACTGGCCCCAACATAAAAATTAGTCCACTTTTGCCCTTCGGCGGCCATTTGATCCAGATTAGGTGTTTTTATGGTGGGGTGGCCATAAGTTCCAAGGTCTCCATAACCCAGATCATCGGCAAAGATGATAATGAAATTAGGGGAATTGCCCAAGTTCTCCTGGCTATAACCCAATCCGTTAGAGACAGTAATTAGCAATAGGGTAAAAATAGTCTTAAGGAATCCCTTTATTCCACACCGTTTTGTATTCATGGTCTAGTTTGTTGGTTTTTGAAGGCGGAAGATAACAAAAAACAACCATTTATGGGTTTTATTTGTATACTACCGCAATTTGTGCCAATTGCCCCACAATTTTGAGGGAATCTTTCATGGATAATTTAGAGCCATCGGCATGAATCCAACGTTTTAAGGGTTGTTCACATATCATATTTGTGGCCTCCTTTTTGCCATAGTGCTTGCGCATGCGCATAAATATTTCAACATCGAACAGCCACTTGGTAACAAACTTCTTTTTAAACATGGATGAGGCAATTTCCCTGTTCATTACCTTGGCCCCGCACTGGGTATCCTTAAAGGGCATTCCAAGGATTTTTTGGATAATTATATTTATTGTTTTACTAATAATTTTTCTGGCAGATTCCTTGGTAATGTCGGCCCCCATTCTACTAATACGTGAGCCACTTACAATTTTAAATTGAGAGGTTTCCATGGTTTTTACCAAATCGTCAAAATCCCTAAAATCTGTAGAAAGATCCGCGTCCAGATAACCTATATAATCAAATTGTTCATCCTGCATCAGATACTGGATTCCCTGTCTTACTGCTTCCGCTTTTCCACCATTTTTTTTGCAATTATAGACACTTATATTGGACTCGTTGCCTTTTCTCAATTCCTCCAATACTGCCAAGGTGTTGTCTGTACTTCCATCGTTTACAAAACACAGGTGATAGCCAAGGTTTTGGTAGGCAAAATTTCTAAATTCATCACTGGAAAGTCTGTCCTCTTCATTATAACAAGGAATGACTACACCAACGCAATTTTTTTGCAGCATGCGGGTACTGTCAGTTTGTTGGGTTACCTCTGGCAATTTAGGACTGCCGATTATACGTTTTATACGTGCTGTCATTTCATCTAAACTTACCGGTTTTTTCATATAATCGTCTATACCAAGAGTAAAGCCGTTTAATATTATAGATTCATCGGTATTTCCGGACATGACCAAGATAGGGGTCTTGGAATCCTTAAAAAACCGAATGTGCTTAACTACTTCCATACCGGACATGTCTGGCATGTTCATATCCACTAAAACAAGATCCGGTTCATAGGTGTCGTAGAGTTGTATTCCGCTAATAGCGCTATTGGCCGTTTGAACTTCATAGCCAAGTTGAGTTAATCTTTTTTCTACGGATAAGCGAATTAGTTGTTGGTCATCTATAGCTAAAATTTTCATAGGTTAAGTTTTAGGTTTTTATTTAAAAAGACTTGTTTGTTGATGTTATTTAAGCAAATGTAGCAACATACTGCCCCTCAAATTTGGGTGCCAAAGTTCAATGGCGGTTTTCTGTAGGTGAATGGTTTTTTTGATGCGATAGCTGATATATAGTCTCTTATACAATAATGCTATCTTTAATTTGTTATTAATTTGTTATAACCTTTCAATGAAAAACACCAATAGCTTACTGGTCTTGGCCTTGTTTTTTGGACTTGCATTTCACGGTGCCAGCATCTTTTTTACGTTGGAATCTACCTATGATGCCCTGATCCATTTATTTTTTGCCGATCACTACGCCAGTAGTTGGTTTGAACCTTGGGATTATAGATGGTACACGGGGTTCACTGTGCAAGGGTATCCGCCTTTGGTTCATCAATCTATTGCCCTATTGTCTTATGTAGGTGGATTAAAATTTGGAATGTTCACGGTAGCCCTTATAGCCATTGTGTTATTCATTACAGGTGCATACCGTTTTGGACTTTTAATGACAGGCAACCAGAAAGTGGCGGGCTATACGGCGCTATTGGCGGTTTTCTCTTCTACTTTTATAGAAACATTACATATTTTTGGACAGCTGCCCAGTATTATAGGGCTTTCTGTTCTCTTACATTCCCTGCCCGAAATATATTTATGGATCAAAACGGGGAAGTATTATTATTTGATAACCTCTTTGTCCTTAATAGCCGTAACGGTTACCTCCCACCATGTGACTCCCATTTTTGGAATGGTATTCTTTATTTTTCCTCTGATAGGAATGGTTATTATGGATGATTCCAGAGATAGGGTCAATACCAATAGGGAACTCACTTTTGGAGTATTCTTTAAATCTTTCACCAAATTATTTTGGCGCATCATAACATTTGGATTTTCTTCCTTAGTACTAATAGTGGTATGTATTTTGCCCTATTGGATCAATTCCAAAAAGAATCCCATAACCCAAATTCCTATTCCACACGGTTCTAGGGATAACTTTTTGGAGGTAACCTCTTCTGGCCTGGTATTCTTTATCATTCCTTGGGGTATACTATTGTTTTTGCTCCCCTATATTTTTTATAGGTATTACAGTAAGCGCTATTTGTTCTTTGGGCTGTCCATATCGGCACTCAGTATTTTAGGAACTGGTGGTACAACCCCTATTCCCTTAAAGGTATTGGGGGAAACAGCCTTTAATATCCTAACCTTGGACCGGTTTACTCTTTGGGCCACCATTATGGCACTTCCTATTTTTGGGGAATTCGTTTATAGATTGGTAGAAGGTGATTTAAAGAGTCAACTTCAGCATCGTTTTGGAGCCATTTATCACAGGCTACTTAGTACGGTTTTGGGAGGGGGAATCCTTCTTATGGTTGGTTTCACCATGACTCTAGGGTACTTTAGGCCATCACAGCCGCAAAAAATAAATATGTTGCCCATCGTTAATTTTTTAAATCAGGACCAGCATGACAAGTGGCGATACCTACCCTTGGGCTTTGGAGATCAAATGGCATGGCTATCGGCACAGACAAATGCTATGACGGTTGATGGAAATTATCACTCGGCAAGGCGATTGCCCGAATTGACCACCAGGGCCATTGAACGTTTGGAGAATTCCAAATTTAGGGGGGTAGAGGGCATTGGTTCCCTACAACAGTTTTTGACCGTGCCAGAGAAATACAACCTAAAGTATATTTTTAGCAATGATAAATTTTACGATCCCATTTTATACTTCTGTGGATGGCAACGCCTGCAGCAGCTAGAAAACGGGATAATGGTGTGGGAAAAATTAAATGTACCTCCGCTGCCTGCCAACCTGCCCAAAGAGGATGTGGCACAGTGGTTGAAACTGATGTGGGGCACCATCCCCATTTTAACGGTGCTTTTGGCCTTTGTAATAAATATTCAATTGCTATGGTATAGGGTGTTGAATTCCAAAAAACTTCCGCTGCCAGCCTACATGAAATATGGGGTTAACTATACTAAATTTCCCTCTGCTCTAATTTTGGTAAACCATATCTGGGCACTTTTGGTTTTTTTGTGTTTCGGATTTGGGATCTATCAATTTTATTTGCAGAATACCGCGCAGCGATCTCCCCAAAATGTGGTCAAGGCCTATTACAACGCCTTGGATTTTAAAGAATTTGAGACAGCCCATTCTTTATTGGATACGGAAAAGGGAGTTTCCATAGCACAATACATGCAGGAGGTTTCAGTAACCGATGGTATTCTTAGTTCATATGCCAAATTGGATGCTATGGAAATAAGGTTGTTACATGAGACCCGGCATAATGCAAAGGCAGAGGTGAAAACCTTTTGGGTAACACCCCTAGAAAACATTCAGAAGACCTATACCCATGATTTGGTGGAACGCGATGGTAAATGGTATATAGTTCCTACATATTTGGATAGCGACCTTCCTCCTGATCAATTGTTCAGTAGCAACAATACTACTTTTTACAACCATGGAAGAAGGAGAATAACTACAGAACAGACACATCATGAGGATGTGTTACAACAGCCAGTCCTGGAGGTACTGAGTGCCAAATTGGTGAAAAAAGATGGACGGTTTTCAGTAATCGGGGAATTGCAGAACGTAGATAATGTACCTGCCGACGTAGTGATAAAGGCTACCCTTTATAATGAAGACGATAAGGAACTGGCACATTACAACGCCAAGTATCATATGAAACACAAGCTTATGCCCATGGAGACCACAACCTTTAAAATTAATTTTGAAGGTATTGCCTGGTCACAGACCACGGATACGCTACCCCCGAGTTTTAACCCGGATGAATTTACCCCAGTGGAACTTGAGGGACAGCCAACAAAATTTAATCTTCAATGTGCCGGAAATGTGGCCAATATCGATCTTTATAAAGGTTTGGTGCTACAGGAATTAAAAAAGGTCCCTACCGGCCTTAAGGGACAGCTTTTTAATTCTGGAATTCAAGAAGTAACCATTCCCCTGTTGTTGATATCGTATTACAACAAGGAAAAAGAACTCCTCTGGGTTGACCATAAATTTATAGGGGATGGGGTTAGGGTACAACGCAAACAATCCTTTAACTATACCCTATTGGAAATGGATAGCATTGTGGTTATTAACAGCAGTTTAAAGAACTGCTTTGTAAATGGTCTTCCCAATGCAGAGATTGCAGATAAATTAATTACAGAGCGTAATACACAACATGTCTTTGAGCAACTACAGCCATTTTCAGGATCTGGCTTTGAGTTTATAAAATTGGAGATGAATAGCTATATTGGTAATCCGAGATAAGATGAAGTGGTCAATCTACATTCTGGCATGGTTTATTTTTCTTGGCTGTAAAGAAAGGGCAGAGGTACCAACGTCTAACCTAAAGGTGAAAAGGCAGACTGTTAGCGTACCTTCAACTGTTGGCATGGGATTGGAATTTGAATTTCATGTTCAGGGGGATGGAAATCTGGCACTACTGCTGGACAGTAGTTTTGGTTCTATGCTCTTTAAACCTAAAATATCCAATGATAAAGTCCGGTTCACGGTTTTGCCCAAATTTACCCAACAAGCAGGGGAATATAGCTGGAAGCTTTTAGGCAATTCCAAGGTATTGTTTTCAGATACTTTTGTCTTGGCACCTAGAAGTGGGGGCACTCATGTAATGGAAACCTATTTTGGACCAAGAAATGTTAGGGCAGGGGGGGATGACTATGCCATGCTTACCGTAATGCCTACAGATGATTATGACAACCCACTTCCGGATAGCACTTTGGTTTCTATAAGCCAACAAATTAGTTCCAAAACCAAAGTATTTGAAAGTAGCATTAAGGATGGTATTGCCTGGAAGTTGCTTTATGGGGAAGAAAGTACTGGCCGTATGTTGGTAAGTGCAGCGGTGGGCAATACGCCTTCCAAAGAACTTACCGCTATGATTTCTCCATCAAATAGCCGCAACTTCACCATCGGATTTGAACGGGTACATGAGTATGCAGACGCTAACCAGGTAATCAGCTTTACAACCTCGGTTATCAGGGACAAATATGGGAACAGGGTAAGTGATGGGACCTTGGTGAATTTTATAGTGGTGAACAAAGAAGGTGCATTGCTTAAATCTATGGGGACTACGTTGGGCGGAGTGGCAACTGCCAAAATGTTGCACCCTAGCCATGCCGAAGATTGGCAGGTTAAGGCTTTTATTACCGGAGAGGCGGAAAGTGATATGTTAAAACTACATTTTAAAAGTGCAGTACAAGATTTTAAAGTAGGGTTGTCCAAGACCAATCGTAAGATTACAGTGGGCCCTATCCTAGGGTTTATGGGCCAGTTGGTGCCGGAAGGACTGCTTATAGAATTGGAAATTTATGATGGTAATGGAGATTTTATTGAGGTCAAACAAAACAATTCTAGAATGGGAAAGGGGTCTTTTGAATTGAAAGAAGGATTTTACCCTAGTGGCCAATACCAAATAGTAGTCCACTTGGCTGGAATTAAAAAAGAAATGAACATAAAACTGACCCCTAATGAAGTGGAATAAAAACATCTTAAGGGTTCTTTTAATAGGTTCATTTTTGGCTGTAAATGCTTTGATCCTTTTTGGTATAAGTTCTGTTTGGTCCTATCTTAATACAGGTGCAGACCGCTCAGCTATCCTTCACCTGGTAACTGAAAAGTCGCCCACCTATTTGCCCTCGGTGGTTTGGGACACCACTGCAGTGGAAGGTCGGCCCATTGAACAACAGACCTTGGCGAAGGTAGAAAGGGATTATTTGGACGGATGGTTGGTTAGAAACAATGCCATGGCAACCAACAATCCTTATGGGATCTCCGATTATTTTACCAAGAAGGCTAGGGCCAAACTCTATAAAATACTAGAAGCTAACAAAAATAGTGGCGCCAGTTTTGTACAGACCACCTTAGAACATTTTCCCAAGCTAAATTTTTACAGTGCGGATGGAACCCAGATTTCTTTTCTGGATAGGAATGTATTGCTTTATAAGAAGAGCTATGTTGACGGAAATCCGGTCCTGGAATACAAGGAAACGGCAAGCTTCCAGGTGATTATGCTATTGGAGGATGGTTTTTGGAGGGTACGTCACCTTATACGTGTTGCTTCCCAGCCTAGGGAAGAGGAAGAAAAGCCATCTATGAGTGATGGTGTCAAGGAAGCTTTGAGCAACATTAAAGGACTTAATTATTACCCTAAGGACAGTCCGTGGGATACTTTTGGGAATCACTATAGCGATGGTATTGTTGCAGCCGATTTAAGAACCATTAGAGGTATGGGGCTTAATACGGTTCGTATATTTATTCCGTATGCAGATTTTGGAAAGGCCCGTATAGAGGAGGACCGACTTGCCAGGGTACGGGCATTTTTGGATGGTGCAGAGAGGGAAGGGCTTCAGGTGGTCATTACCCTATTTGATTTTTATGGCGATTACAGTGTGCCCAATTGGACACAGACCTTTGCACATGCCCATAAAATGGTAAACGCCTTAAAGGATCATCCCGGTCTATTGGCGTGGGATCTAAAAAATGAACCTGATTTGGATTTTGAAGCAAGGGGGAAGGAAGAGGTGTTGGCCTGGTTGAGCGAGCTTGCCCTAAGGGTGAAAAAATGGGACGGATTGCATCCAGTCACCATAGGTTGGTCAAGTCCGGAAGCGGCGGTGAATATGGCCAAAGAAGTGGATTTTGTTTCTTTTCACTACTATAGGGATACGGGTGATTTTATATCTGCATATGAAAAAATGCTAGGAGCTATTCCCAAAGGAAAAATAACGGTGTTACAGGAATATGGGAAGTCTTCCTATAGCGGCGTATGGAATGCCTTTCTAAACTCGGAAGCACAACAGGCTGCCTATTATGAGGAATTTCAATCTATTCTGGACAAGAAACAGATACCATATTTATTCTGGACATTATATGATTTTAAAAAGGTGCCATCAACGGTTGTGGGCAGTCTGCCATGGCGCAGGGCCCCGCAGCGATATTTTGGTTGTCTGGATGCAAGTGGTAAACCCAAAGAAGCGTATTACATTTTTAAGGACACCCTTGAAAACAGAAAAGGGAACAACTAATAAAACCGTTCCCCTTTCCTCACTTAACCTAAAACTATATTTTATTAGTGAAACTCAATTTTGAGAAGTCAGTAAGACGCCCTGAAAATTGAAAGTTGAACTAATCCCGCCTTTTTCGGCGGGATCTAGGTTCAATACCTCGACCCTTGGGTCGATTCCTATTATAGGGTTCAGGGCTTGCCCTGAGGTTTAATACCTTTTATTTTTCCAGTTCTGCCACTCTTTTAGGTAATTTTAAAGAAAAACCTTCGGATTTCGCCAATTGAATCGCTTGAAAATAATTCACATACATATTGGTGATTTCGGACATTGGCAAAGAGCAGGCCGCTTTATAATTGTTCATTCCCAGTTGAATGCGATAAAGATCATCTTCTAATATATTCTGTATGGCATCGGCCAAGGATTCTGCGCTTTCTGGTTTAAAAAACTCACCCTTATAACCTTCCTCTTTTACAAGAATACTCAGATCGCCCAGGTTGGGAAGGGCAACAGCTTTGCCATAACTGCCTGCCTGGTGCAATACCCCGGAACTGCCCGTGGTGGAAGTATAGGGAAACACGGTAACTGCACAGTCCTGAAAAATTCGGGGGACATCTTCCTCGGCCACGTAGCCCGTAAACCGCAGTTGTGGCACGTGCTTATATTGTTGCTTTATTCCTTCCAAATAGCCAGGAGTATTGGGGCTGTCCGTACCTGCAATTACAATTTCCAAATCCAATAGGCTACGTTTTCTAATAATTTCTACGGCCTCTATGAGTATTTCTACCTTTTTGTAGGTTCCAAATTTACCAAATGCCATGATCTGTTTTGGGCCTTCCGGCAAACAATAATTGGGTTCCGGTGGTGTTTCAAAGGCACCGTGGGGTACAAGTGCAACGTTTCTAGCCTTGTATTTTTTCTCTAGGACATCAACATATTTACTAATGGTAACAGCAAGGACATCAGAGGCTAAAACAAATCTGGTAAGGGTAGCACCTATAAGTCCGTAGATTTTTTGAAGAAGGATATTCTTGGTAATGCCCGCATTGGCTAGATCTACTTCCTCCATAATATTGTGTAGTAAGGAAATGGTGGGGATTCCTTTAAGCTTGCATATTAGAGGTAAGAGCAGACCTAGGGCAGCGGGAATTTTTTTATCACCAAATTTTAGGAATTGAAGGTTAAACAATACCGCATCCGGCTTTGTTTCAGTGATGGTTTTACTTATGCTTAGCATGTTGGTGTAACTATTAAAACTCCAACATTCCTTCACGGTAATTTTACAACCTTCCTCTTCAAAATTCAGATCTTTTTCTTCAGTGGTCTTATCGGTGATCAAAACAATTTCACTTACCTCATTTTGCATTCTAAAATGCTTTACTAGATGATATCCGTATTCGGTTAGCGTTACTTTACTGGGGGGATAAGCGGTTACAATTGCTAGTTTCATAGGTTAAGTTTTATATTGGTTTTTAAATTTTATTTCTGTTACAAATATCCTTATTATGTAATGTTTGTTATGGGGATTAAAGGTGGTTGGTCTTTTGGTGTAGACGAATGGTAAAGGAGTTTGGTTAAGTTGATATTTGTTGATCTTGGGTATGTTGATAATTGTAATGTTTTCGCTGTCATGGTTTTGAAAGGACATGGGAGCCAAACGGCAAAGAACATTTTATGGGAACCGGGATCATTATTTTATGGATTTACTGAAAAAGTAAAGTGCTTGGGCTACCAATAGAGCTATCATTACCACAATTTGAATTTGAACGATCATTGTGAGACTACTGTGAAAGATAATAATCAATAGCACTTGGGATATTCCCAATATCCCGGATAGCAATATGGGTATGTAATGGTCCAATGACAAAAAATAGTAAGCAAAAATATTGGAAATAGCAAAAAGTGATGTTGCCAAGGCATATTGCCATAGTAAGGGTCCCATTGAGAGGTAGGCCTCCCCAAACAATAAATTTATGATGGGTTGGGGAAATAGATAGCAGGCCAATACAATTCCGAATGATAATAGTCCAATTAACCCTATGTATTTTGAAAGTACCGGTACGGTAGGTTCCCCATCCTTATGTCTTTGAACCACTTTGGGAAGTAGTAGCATTACAAACATCCAGGCTACAAAATAGACCACCCTACCAATCAGAGCCAATGAGGCGTATAGCCCGGCATCCAATGCATCAAAATAGTGCTTTACTAAAAGAATGTCGCTGTTGTTTATAATGATCTGTGTTAGCTCATAACCTGCAGTAAGCCCTATAAATTGTAATACTTTTTTGGATTTTTCTTTTGAAAGTTTATTCTTGGTGTAGACCTTCACTCTCCTCATATCAATAGGAATCAATCCAAATAGAAAAGAAATCCCAATGCCCAGGGCAACCAAAATAGAAGGTTCAAATGGGAGGAGTACCAATAACGTAATGGTAATGGCCAATCTGCTCCACATTTCAGTTTGGTAGGTAAATGACAATCTACCAAAATCTTGGAACCCCTGGAATTTACCGCGATTAACACTCATAAGAAAGTAGATGGGGATACCAATCCCAAAGATGGTGAACATACCCGTATTTTGGGTCCGAAACAAGGTTTGAAGTTCAGGTGCAAAGTAGACAACCATTGTCCCAATAACAAGACCAAATGTAAGGGCATAGGAGTAGATGGTATTTTGAAAATGGGCATAATCTTCTTCCGAAAATAAAACGGCAAACTTAGCAGTCACCAGTTGAAAGGTCATTCCAACAAAGGAAAGCACCAACAGAAGCGTAATCAGTAGTGCAGCCTCGGCGAAGGCCTCAGGGCCCAGTATTCTCCCCAGGGCTAAGTTGTACAGGTAGTTGCCCCCATTAACTAGGAGGGCACTACCCATAAACAACTGTGCGGGGGAAATTTTTTTGATAAATGTATTGGTTAAGGTCATACGTTTAATCTATTGTGTTAGCCTATATTCAACTATGGTTTTTAAGACTTATAAACCGTGTTGTTATAAGGCAAATATCTACACAATCGCCTTTTTAAAATGGTCGCTATAGACAGATTGTAGTTTGCTGTAGACGAATGGTAAGTTTTGCACTTCCGGTAAAGTGAAGTAGGACGTAGCTTTACATAAGCTTAATAATAGGATTTATGGCGAACCAAATAGCGACCTTAATTCCACAAAACTTAACCTATGTATACTTATAAAATAATTGCATTATTTTTCTTGTTGTCATTTACTGTTCAGGCCCAACAATCTATGCAAAAGGGATTTGAATTATTGGAAAATGGAAATTTTGCGGATGCCGAAGATTTTTTCGACTCTTATCTAAAATTGGATGCTACCAATAAGACGGCACAGATCTGTTATGGAAGGGCTGTTGGTTTAAACGGAACGCCAGATAGAGCCAATTCCCTTTTTGCCAATTTGGTCCAAGAATTCCCCAATGACTATGAGGTGGCCATTAATTATAATGAATCCTTTTTATGGGCAGGAAAATATGAGGAGGCAAAACCGTTGTATAAAAAAATGGTGGCAGATTATCCCAATGAGTTTGGGGCTTTGTTGGGCTACGCCAATACCTTGAGCAACCTGAAGGAATTTAAAGCAGCCTTGTATTGGGTAAATAAAGCCATTGCCCTGAAGCCGGATAATGAAGGTGCCAAGGTTTCCAGAAAATATATAAAATTGGGCTATGCCAATGAGTATGTAAATGCTCAAAATTATAGGCTGGGGCAACAGTTGTTACAGGAGATTTTTGAGGATTTTCCAGAGGATAAGGAAGTATTGTTAAATATGGCAAATATACATTTGATAACCAAAGAGGTGGATAGCGCCAAGCGTATCTACTGGCGATATGCCACATCTTCCAAAGATTCTATCACCGCTAAAAATGGGATTGCACTGGCAGAGCATATAGGGGGAAATGAAAGGAAGGCCTTGAAAATGGCTTTGCAGGCTAAGGAAAAGGTTCACTCCCTTGGTGATACGGTATTGAGTCAACTCACCTATGACCGTTATGTCCAAGCCCTGATATGGAACAGAAAGTTTAATGACGCCAAAAAGGAAATAGACAGTTTAACCAGGGTACATCCTAATAGTAGTTGGGTACAGGCGTTGAATGCAACCTTAGGGATGTATACCGGGGATTTTAAGGTAAGTTTGTCCAATTATGACACTATACTCTCCAAGGACAGCATCTCATTTGACGGGAACTTGGGAAAGGCAAATGCCCTTTTTGCCTCAGATCGTATCGTTCCCGCATACAAGGCTGCTTTTCAGACCTTGAAAATATTTAAGGATCAAAAGGATGCACAGGGCTTTATTGAAAAAGTAAATGGATTACATACCCCTAGTATTGAAGAGCATGCGGCCTACACCTTTGATAATGGAAATAACATAGCCTTTTCCAATATAATAAATACTTTCCTGCCTTTTTCTACCAAATTTAAAACTACCCTAAGTTATCAATATCGTACTACAGAAAATACGGTTACCCAAAACAAGGCGGACTCCCATGTTGTGTTGGCAGGTTTGGGATACAAATTAGCACCCAATGTTGACTTAACCACAATTTTGGGGTTTAACAACAGTAGGTTTATGGAAACTGCCTATACCCAACCTGTACTACATGCCAAATTGAAGCTGAAACCCTATAAATTACAGCATTTGGAATTGGGGTACCAGCGTGAGGTTCAGAATTTTAACGCAGATCTAATAGAGCGGGAAATAGTAATGAACCATTATGGACTAAATTACAACCTAGGTACCAATATAAACCTAGGTTGGTACACGCAATTGATGCACACACAACAGACCGATAATAATAGCCGAAATCTGTTGTTTACCTCTTTGTACTATACAGTCTTACAAAAACCAGCACTTAAGTTTGGTCTAAATTATCAGTATATAACCTTTGGGGAGCAAGTGCCTACCATTTATTTTAGTCCTGAAAAATATCAGGCCGGAGAGGTTTTTGGGGATATTAGAGGAAAAATATCAAAACACACCAACTATATGGGCAGCGTGGCTACTGGAATCCAAAAAGTGGAAAGCGATCCCCAGACCGCAATTTTCAGGGCCGAAGCAGCTATACAGCACCAATTTGGCAAACGTCTTAGTGGAAATATTTATGGAAAATATAGCAATATAGCATCGGCCACGGCTGCTGGATTTGAATTTACGGAAATCGGTTTTAAATTAAAATGGTCCATGACCCAAAAACCCTTGTTCTACGCCAAACTTAAGCAAGCATATCAAGTGGATTAATATTTACTAAAGCTCACCTGAATAGTAATATTTTTTAGGGGATAATTTAAAGAAGGTTTAACCGTCTCATTAATTCAGGCCTGTTAGAGCGACTGATAGGGATTACGTTCTTGCCAATTAAGACACTGTTGTCCTCTATGTCTATGATCTTGTTAAAATTGATGATATACGATCGATGTATTTGGAGAAAAATCTTTTCAGGAAGTTTTTCCTTTATTTTCTTAAGGGTGGTATGTACGTGATAGGTTTCTTTTTCGGTTTTGATATCAATATAATCACCTTTGGCCTCAATGACCATAATCTCATTGAATTTTAATTTAATCAAGCGTCTGTCAATATTGATGTACAGATCTTCACCATCTATGGTGTTCCCCTCTTCCTGGGTGGGACGGCTATTTGAAGGAGTGGAGTTTTTTATTTTTCGGATCGATTTTTCAAATCGCTCCATGGTAATGGGCTTTACCAGATAGTCTACTATGGACTCATATTCATAGGCCTCTATGGCAAAATCCGTGTCGGAGGTGGTCAATACAATTTTAGGGGAATTTTTTAGGGTTTGCACAAAATCGACTCCTGAGAAACCAGGCATATGAATATCAAGAAAAACTATATCTATGGACTCTTGGTTTAAAAATTTTATAGCATCAATAGCGTTGTCAAATTCGGCAATTACATCCAATTCGGGGATTTTGGAACACAATTGTGATACAATGGCCCTGGCCGTTAATTCATCGTCTATGATAATACAGTTCATATTTATATGGTTCTAAGGTATTGGCTAATATGGTTTAGGATTTCTTGGAAGTCTTTATCCAGACCTGTATCCTTCTTTCTTAAATTTTCCTCATAAATAACGGCAAGGCCATAGGCTTGCTCCATACCAAGGATATTAAATTTATGCTTTAGTTTATGTACAATTTCGGCTGCCATATCCCATTGGTTTTGTTCAATATGATGGCAGTAGGTATTCACTTCTTCCGGGAATTCCTGTTTAATAATGTCAATGAATTTTTTTTCAAAATCCGTATCCTCTCCAGACAGTTCCTTTATATAGTTTAGGTTAGGTGTCTCTGTCATGTTGTTTTCTTTAAAGTGAAAAAGAAGGTAGTGCCCTTATCTTTTTCAGAATTTAACCATATGTCCCCTTCGTATAAATCTACTATTTTTTTTACAATGGAAAGTCCTATTCCGGTAGAACGCTCTCCTTCGCCAATAGACTGGAATATTTTGAATATTTTTTCATGATACTCTTTTGGGATGCCTATTCCGTTATCTTCTATACTAAACTGCCAATGGGTTGAGGTCTCCGTGCTACTTACTTTGACCAGACCTTCGGTATTGGTAATGTGCATTACGGCGTTGCCTATGAGGTTCTGGAATAACTGGTGCATTTTAGTCTTATCGGTTTCCAGAACAGGAAGTGTATTCATAATTACAACCTTAACATGGTCTGGAATAAAGATGATTTCGCGTATCTCTTGTATTACGATGTTTAGGTCTACCCGTTCAGTTTTTAGGTTATCACTGTTTATGCTGGAATAGTTTAATATGCCATCAATAAGTTTATCCATACCCTCTATTTTCTCCTGCATCATCTGCAACTGGTTTAGGCCATTGCCATCCAACACTTCCTGGTAATCCTCCTTCATCCAACTGGCTAGGGCACTAATACTGCGCAGTGGCGATTTTAGATCATGCGAGACAATATGGGCATATTCCTGAAGTCCCCTATTACTGGTTTCCAACTCCCGAAGTAATTTTTCCTTTTGAAGCTGCAGATGTTTTTGTTGTGTTATATCCAAATGTATTCCAATTGAACCTACTATAGAGCCGGCTTCATCATATCTTGGCGCACCACTTACCAACCAATGTTTTACTGTACCGTTTTTATCCACAATTTCTATTTCATAGGAATCGGACTTGCCCTGCTGCCTTTTTTTGTTTTTATCGTTAATAATATTGTGGTCGGTTACCTTTATAATATCTATGGCTTTTTGTCCCAGCAGTTCCTTTTTTGTATAGGAGCTCATGTTGCAGAAACTTTGGTTTACCATTTGTATCACATCATCGTTGTCTACTTCAATGAGTCCCAGATTCATATTGGCTATTATACTACTGTATTTTTCCCGTTGGGCCTCCAACGTTCGCTTGTAATTGCGTCTTAGGGTAACATCTTGGTAAGTCCATAAATGACCTTTGTACTTCCCGTTGTTAAAAATGGGAATGTAGTCCCGCTCCAGAATTCTACCATCCACCATTTCCAGTTCATCCGAGACCACCATTTTTTGTTCTTTCAGAATTTCTTCAATTCGCTGAACAAAAGCTTTTGGTTTTTTAAAATGGACTTTGTTCTGCTCTGCGGCAGCCTCACAATCTACTCCTACTAATTGCTCTGGGGTTGCCGGTATTTGAAAAAGGTCACAAAAAAGTTGGTTGGTAAGGGCTATTTTGCGGTCTTCGTTTTCTAACAATACCCCGGTTTGTAAGTTTAGAATAAGAGTTGAGAGTCTGTTTTCACTAGCCTTTAACTGTTCTTCCGCCTCCAACTCCTTGGAGATATCCTCAATAATGGCCACCTGAAATTCTACCTCCCCTTTAAAATTCCTAACAGCGCTAACATTGGTCTTGGCATGTAATAGGCTACCATCTTTTCTGATATACTGTTTGGTAACCGTAAAACTGTCCAATTCACCAGATTTCATTTTCTTAAGAAATTGGTCTGCCTCTTGGGTGTTATATGTTGCGCTGATATCATTGACGGTTAAATTTTTAAGTTCTTTTTGCGTATACCCCATCAACCTTGAAAAACTGGGATTCGCTTTTACAATATTCCCTTCTACACTTAGGACGATGCCCAAAGGCGAATTTTCTACTATGATATCCTGTTGTTTTTTCTGCTCGGCCAACAATTGTTTTATTTCCGTTTCCTGGCTCACATCCCTAATGATACCCTGGGCAGCAATAGGTTTCCCATTTGGATCATAAATTAAGTTGGCGTTGATCTGTACATGCTTTTCGGTTTTATCCTTTAGAATGATTTTAGCCTTATAATTCTTTAGGGTTCCAACTTCTAATAAAAAATTAAAAGACTTTATTGTGTACTCTAGATCATCTTGGTGGACCAATTTGGATAGATTAATTTTATTTTTGGTATGGTCATAGCCCAAAAATTCTTTGGCAGAATTATTCATGTTAATAACATTGGCCTTTAAATCCATCACCACATATGGGTCTATAATATTAATAAAGGCACCATCCAGCTCAGAAATTTTTTCATCTAGCAGATGTTGTAATTTGCTATTCTCCTGTTTTAGGTGATGCACTGTATTGTAAAGTTCATGTGACTTGGCCTCCAAAATTTTTTCTGCTTGAATGCGCGCCTTTTTTTGGCGTTCCAGAGCCTTTTTCAAAAGTGTAACCTCTTTACTTTCCATTTTGAACAATATCGAATTTTACTTCAGTGCCATCTTCCTGTAGCAGTTCATAGCTCACTTTTGCCGAACTATTAAAATGCTCAAAACACTTTTCAATTAGTCCGTGAGCCAAGGAATACAAACCCCGTGATGAGGCGTAGATCATAGAAATGGAATGCTCTGTTTTATCTAGGATTTTGAAGGTGGGGAGTTCTGCATCGGGATATAGTTTTTTTACATGAACATGTATGTGGTCCTCAATGCTATATAACAGCCCTAAAGGATTGGAGTAGCTCTTTATTACCTCAGGGTGTGCTTTCCCTAGGCTGCTGAATAGGTAGTAGCCAAAGGTATGGAGTAGAGTATTCGCATCTATTTTTACCGTGTTGCTTAAATTGGTAATCAGATTCACCATTTCGTTGAATTCATAGGTGCCAACGGATGTATAAATGCCTTCGGATTCCAAACTGGATTTTTCAATGATTTCATCTACTACCTCCAAGCCGAATTTGGATTCTACCATTTCCAAAAATTCCGTAAATACAATTCCTTTCATCTTAACTGATTTATGTTAAATGTAGGAAAACGCTTAACGGTGTAAAAAAAAATGTTGTGAATGCCCAGAAAGTTGTTATTTTTTCACCAGTTCGTTTGCCTCCCAATACGCCAAAACTTTGCTTAGCTTTTCTGCATAATCCTCATATTTCAGGGGTTTTAGAACATATCCTGCAATTCCTATTTTATAACATTCCAATAAGTCGGCCCTGTTTTGCGATGTGGTTAAAACAACTGTGGGCAGATATCGGAAACTATCGTGCCCCTTAAGGATCTTTAGAAATTCAATTCCACTCATACGCGGCATATTAAGATCTAAAAAGATAATATCGGGCAGCCCTGTACCTGAATTTAGAACCTTCAACGCCTCTTCTCCATTCTTTGCTTCAGTAATTTCATGTTTTAACCCTAATTTGGCCAGGGTCCTATGAAGTTTCATGGTTTCAATGACGTCATCCTCAATAAATAATATATTCATTATGGGCATATTTAAATTAGTAACAAAGTACGAAAGATTGGTCTTAATAAAAACGGTAGTGTAGACGAACGGAAATTAAGTGTAGACCAGTGGACAATAAGGTGTGGTGGGTGTATTGTAATTTAGACGGGATTTGTATAGGCCTGGACCAGGAATTCTGCTACACATGCCGGCTTTTCTTCTCCTTTAATTTCAAACACAATTTTTAATTTGTATTTGCCACCCCCTTTAATTGGAGTAAAGTCCATTAGGGAGACAGTTGCCCTTATTAAGGATCCCACTCTGGTAGCGTTCATGAAACGTACTTTGTCCAATCCATAATTCACTCCCATGGCCACATCCTGTATATGGTAGGTTTCGTAGCAAAATTTAGAGGTTAGTGAAAGGACCAAAAAACCATGGGCCACAGTTGTTTTGTAGGGGGAATGGGCGGCAGCTTTTTCAGGATCCACATGTATCCATTGCTTGTCCCCCGTAGTGTTGGCAAAATTATTGATCATTTCCTGGGTTACGGTCATCCAATTGGAAATTCCCAAGTCCTTTCCTATGTAATCAGTTAAATCTGATAGATGTGCAATTTCTGTAGAGTATCCCTTGTCCAATGCTTTTTTGTTTGCCATATCGTATTTTCAATTTATATGTTTCCCACTGGTTATGGTCCACTGGGTTGGTATTATTCATGTTTAAGCCAATCCGCCAGCAACCATATGTCCTCCATCTGCCGTAAATACAGATCCGGTACAATAACTGGAAGCATCGGAGGCCAAAAAACAGGCCAGACCGGAAAGTTCATCGGGAAGTGCCATTCTCCCTGTCGGTAAATGTCGTGTTATTTGGTCCAATATTTTTTCGTTTTGCCAAAGTGCAGCACTAAATTTGGTTTTAATAAGCCCTGGGCAAATGGCATTGGAACGAATCCCATGCTTGCCCCATTCCACGGCCTGCGACTTGGTCAACATAATTAAGGCAGCCTTGCTTACACTGTATAAACCAAGGCCGGCACTAGGTTTCATTCCTTCAACCGAGGCAATATTGATGATACTGCCCCCGCCTTTTTCTTTCATCAGAGGATAACAAAGGTTGGCCAATAAGAAAGGAGCCTTAAGGTTTATATGCATTATTTTATCAAAAAGACCTTGATCCATATTTTCCAATGTCCCATAATAGGGATTGGTTGCGGCATTATTCACTAAGATGTCCACCCCTCCATAGGTTTCAACAGTTTGTTCCAGAAGATTGTGTAGGTGTAAGACATCGCCAACGTGACAGGCAATGCCTTTGGCTTCCAGTCCGTCCGATCTTAAATTGTTCGCCACTTGGTCTACTGCTTCCTGGTTGCGGGAGCTTATGACTACCTTGGCACCAAATTGAGCCAGTCCCCTGGCAATAGATTCCCCAATACCTTTACTGGCACCCGTAACAATAGCTACTTTGCCTGTAAGGTCAAATTTTTGTTGTATTCTTTCTAGCATAGTAAGGTTTATAATTGAACAAATGTGCCTAAGAATTAGCGGGATGTTATAAAAAAAATGAACATAACAAAGGTACCACTACATGGGCATGGCACCCCCATTGGCATGTAAGGTGTGGCCACTAATAAATCCGGCCTCCCTGGAAGCCAGGAATAAATAGGCATTTCCCATATCTTCAGGGGTACCTATTCGTCCCACAGGAATGGTGGCGATCCCAGCGTTAATTACATCTTCTGGCATGGAATCGGTCATATCGGTCTTTATGAATCCGGGGGCAACGGCATTAACCGTGATATTATATTTGCCTACTTCCCGACATAGTGAATGGGTAAAGCCAACAATGGCAGCTTTACTGGCGGTATAATTGGTTTGCCCAAAAGCCCCTTGAAAGGCATTTATAGAAGAAGCGGAAATAATCCTACCATATTTGGCACTCTTCATATGGGGTATTACCGCTTTGGCGGTTATGTATAGGGAGTCTACATTTACGCGCATTACCTGGTCCCATTCCTCTCGGCTCATTTTTAGGATAGATCTATCACGGATAACTCCTGCATTGTTGATCAGAACGTCTATTTTACCATATTTGGCTATAATTTTTGCTACGGCCGTATCAACCGATTCCTGCTGGGCCACATCTACTTTTTGGAAAAATATTTTGCCGCCTTTCTTAGCAATTTTATTGGCTGTTTCCTGTCCATCATCTAAAATATCCCATAAGGCTACGGTAGCCCCTTCTTGACAAAAAATGGAGCAAATTCCTTCTCCAATGCCTCTTGCTCCACCAGTAATAATGACTACCTGTCCCTCTAGTTTTTTCATTTCTAAGGTTTAATCGATTTTATTTCAGTAATTTAAAAAAAACTTAGGAGAGAATCAATAAAGAAAGATCAAGTGTTGTTTAAAGGGCAATAGTCAATATTTTTGAGTACAAGCCTAGCAAGTGGTCCATTTGGGATACTTGGGAGCTGAGTGGGAATTAATTGTGGGCGCAAGCTTTTGGCCGGTTTAGGCTGGGGAGAAGGTGTGAAAAGGGAATCTGAAACAATTCTGTTTTTCTGAATTGTATTGATAAAGAAAGAGCTAAAAAAAAACACCCTAGAAATCAATGATTGAATCTAGGGTTGTTGGTTTTGTTGCGGGATTTTCTATTAAAACTGGTATCGTATTCCCAATGCAATATCCAAATCCAAATCATCAGAATAGTTGTCATTGAATCCTAACTCTGGCCGAATATCCAAAGAGAGCAATAGTGGAAAATCAAAATTACATTCAATACCTATATCCCCTGCCACCAAGGCAAAAGTTCCATCGCCGCCGGGAGAATCAAAAGAACCAATTCCGGCTCCTGCCCCAACGTACCAATTAAATACTCCCTCAATTGGCATAACCCATTGGTAGAGTCCAACTAATTTAAAAGCATCCACATTGTTGGAATCGCGCCACCCTAGATCAAACTCCAATCGATTGTCTTCAGATACAGCGCGTTGATAGGTAATTTCTCCTCCAAATCCGTCATTGTCCCCAAACCGTAGACCAAGGGCATTTTCAGAAATGGATTGGGCATTGGCCCCAATGAAGGTAAAGGTCAAAATAGCAAATAGACTTAGTGTTTTTTTCATCATCGATTTATTTTTCTACAATATTACTAAAAAGGTATAAACCTCTTGGTCTTCATAAAAACAAAAAATAACGCCATTGATAGGTAGTTTATATATATTACTTAGACCAAATAGGTCAATTTTAATTTCGCTTGGATCAGATATTAATATTTTATGATTGAATTTTGTATGAAAACCTTTCATAAAGGAACAGGTCTTTAACTTATTATGGCAATACAGGTATCCAAAACAAGGGTGTTTAAAATTATTGGTATTCCAATTGGGATCGCAATAGTACTATTGGCCATTATGCAGTTCCAGGCCAAGAAATACGTAACGGCTTATATTAATGAGGTAATCCCCAAAGATATTAACTTCACTTATGGCCAATTACAATTGAACATATTAAAGGGTTCTATTATATTGAATGGCGTTAGCATGCACTATATAAAGGCTGATACGACTTCAAAAATTTTGGATATTCAGATAGATGCCCTTAGTATGGACGGCTTTGGATATTTTAATTATTTTTTTCACAATAGGATAGGAGCTCAGAAAATTAGCCTGCTCAACCCAATAGTGCGTTATCGCCTTGGCCACGATTTTAAAAACAGCAAAAGAAGGGGGGAGATGGCGGCAAAAATAAAATCGAAAATGAGCCTTGATCGCTTTGAAATTATTGACGGGGAGCTAATAGGCATGGCAAGAGCGGGCGATTCCGTTAAACTTAAGGTAGAGCAATGGAATATGGAAGTAGAGGAACTTAAGACGGATGGGAATATAATACAAAACACTATACCTCTGCACTATGAGGGATATTCCTTAAATACAGGCAATGTATTTTTGGATCTGGGGCCTTTTGAAACCTTGAGTATAAAAGCCTGTACTGTAGCTGGGGACGAGCTTAGCTTAAAACAGCTATTGTTAAAGTCCAAATACACAAGGCAGGAGCTTTCCAAAAGACTAAATAAGGAACATGATCATATACAATTGTCCATTGCCGAAGTTTCATCTGCCAAAATCGATTTCGGCTTTAATGTAGAAAAATTTTTTATAAAAGCACAAGCTTTAAATATCCATGATCCAAACCTAGTTGTTTATCGGGATAAATTGGTGAAAGACGATTGGGAAAAAAAGAGGTTGTACAGTAAGATGATACGGGAATTGCCCATAGATTTGGATATCTCCCGAACGAGAATTACCAATGGTGAAATTGCTTATTCAGAATTGGTCCAAGCAGGGGGAAAACCAGGGCAACTTACCTTTACCCATTTAGATGCTACCCTTAATAATATTTCCAATACCTATGAACCCGGTAATAAAACTAAAATAGATATCACCTCAAAGTTAATGGGGCATGCCCCAATTCATATATATTGGGATTTTGACTGTAACGATAATAGCGATGCCTTTTTCTTAAAGGGAGTGGTCAGGGATTTTAAATCGCGAAGTATCAATGAATTTCTGATACCCAACCTTCGCACAAAAGCGGAAGGTGATATAAAGGAACTTTATTTTACTATTAGTGGAGACGCCATTAGTTCGGGTGGAGATATGAAAATGAAGTATGAGGATTTTCGTTTTGAGGTTTTAAAGAAAGACCGCTTGAGAGTAAATAAGTTATTGACCTTTATTGGCAATATTTTTACCAATGACGGTTCCAATACCGATAAAAACGGGTATAGATATGGCTCCGTATATGCAGAACGCGATGTTACCAAATCCTTCTTCAATTATTTGTGGCTCAATGTAAAGGACGGTATTGTTAATACACTTACCGGTGATGGCGAAAAAGACTAGAGCTTCTTTCGCTGTAATAGCATTAAATTAAAATTTAAATGCGCCATCCCAATTGCTCCTATTCCTTATCTTTTAATTAAAAACAAAATGGGTACCATTTCAAAGGACGCAAGAAAAATTACGCTTTTTTATCACTCTGGAACCTCTTTGGGCAAGAAAACCTATCCCTATGTTACCACAGCTAAAAGGAGTGTTCTGGCTATCGATATTGCAAAAACCAAAGTTACTGGGACGCAATGGACAGAATTAGCAGAAGGTCTGGGCATAGGGATTGCGGATCTTGTTCATAGGAAGCATCCAGATTTTATTAAGGAATACGGCAGTCCAGATGTAGATTTGGAATCGGAGGGCTGGCTCAATATTCTTAGAAACAAACCTCATTTGCTCATTTGCCCGATTATAATAGTGGGTACTGCATTTTTTAAGGTGCATTCCCCAACTGATTTTATACGGATAATGGAAGAACAGAATATTGAAAATAAAGAAATAGGAAGCTAAAATGACCGTAAAGTAGATGTTGGCATCCATAAATTAATAGTGATAAGTAAAAAATGGTTTACGTCAATGTTATTAGGGTCTGAGGTTTATCTTGTAGCAAGTAACAATAATAAAAAATATAGATTTTATGGAAACAACACAAGCTACTATCGGAATTGAAAAAAACAATAGAAAAGCGGTGGTAGGTATGCTGCGTAAACTGTTGGCAGACGAATATTTACTCTATACCAAATTAAGAAATGCACACTGGAATGTGGAGGGAATCGACTTCCATACCAAACATGTCTTTTTTGAGGAAGAATACAATAAAATAGAAAAGATTGTGGATGAGGTAGCTGAGCGGATTAGAATGTTGGGATTTTATTCCCCAGGGACCCTGGGAGACTTTTTGGAGCTATCCCATTTAAAGGATACCAGTCCACAGAAGAACGACAGTGCCAGTTTTATGGAGCAATTACTGGAAGACCACAATACCATAATTAAGTTTATTAGAAAAAGTATCAATGAGAATGCAGAAGAACACAATGATGAGGGAACAGCCGATTTTATTACGGGAATTATGCAAGTGCATGAACAGATGTCCTGGATGCTGAGGGCTTCCTTAAAAACATTCTAAGGTTTAGATCTTATTACAGTTTACCAAAAACGGCAAGAAACCAATATCTTGCCGTTTTTTTGTGATCAAAAAAACGAAATGGCCCTAGCAGGTAAAGCATTGCTTCTTCTTGGGCTTACAGGAGTTTCTAATTTATATTAATGGATGAAGAAATTTCTAGGCATTATATAGATCCGTGGCGACTAGTGTTTTGGGATATACATCTAAATGAAAAGCACAAAAAAACCAGTCGCTTAGACTGGTTGTGGAGAATGTAATCAAACTATATATCAGGCTGTAACAGCTATCGAATTTTGATGGTCCTGATAGTATTTTGGACTACAGTTGTATTTTTCCTTAAATATTTTAGAGAAATAACTTCTACTGGTAAGTCCAACACTGTACACAATTTCGGAGATATTAAGGTCAGTGGTTTTAATAAGGTTTTCGGCTGTTTCAACTCTAACGTTCCTAATGTAATCCGTTACCGTTCTATTGAACAACAGTTTAAACCCTTCCTGTAATTTAGCGGGTGAATAACCAGATTTGGAGCTAAGGTATTTAAGGTTATATTGCACCTCTGGGTAATTTCTGATGAACTCTGCCAATTCTTTTATATCTTCAATTTCTTCCTTACTCAAGGAACCAAAGTTATTTTTAGCATTTTTCTTATCCTCTTTGTGCTGCTGTATTTCCAAGGCCAGCATAACATGTACTATTCCTTTTATCAAAAGGTTTCTTACCAACCCTTTTTGGTTGATACTTTCTAATTGTTGCATTTTTTCGGCTATCTGTAAATTATAGGACCCCGTATATGCAAATATTTCATTATCCTTTTTTGGCATAAATGTTTTTAAAAGCTGTTTTTGCAGAAGATCGGAACCCTCGTCCCCAGAGTTCTGCTTTTGGGTGTCTACCATAATATTAGAGAGCTTTACATTTACATTTTTCTCAAAGAACAGGGTAGTGTCCATACTGGGGTCACATGAAAAAATTCCTGTTTGAAATTGATTCAATGGCCTTTTCTGTCCCTTTATACCAAAACTATGGGCTATTTTGCCTTCTGCACAGTACATAAAATGTATGGGGTTGGAAACGGGCATATTATTAATGATAACCGTATTATTACTAAAACAAAGGTCATACTCCATAAAGGATATGTTATTCTTAAAAGAAACTCCTGTAATAATTCCACGAACCAATTCATTGTCTAGCCGTAGCGTATATTCCTGAGGACGAGTCGTTAAATTCCCTCCCATATCCTGCTGTAACTGATTAAATATACTTTCTATATTATTTGATTTTAGATATACTATTTTCATGGTTCTTTGTTTTAAGATTAGTGTTCTATTTTTCTCGTATCACCCTTATAATAATGAGTACTACAGCCAGCAAAAGAGTAAAATGTATGTTTATGCCCATGTCGTAGATAAAAAGGCCAACAGCCCAGATAGCGAGCATAATTGAGGCTGTAATGATCAACATTTTGGACATTTTGCTTTTTGGTTAACCTTCCAATGACTTATAAAGCCTTGGCATTTAACGTTATTGACCCTATTGGGAGTCAATTTTTTGATGGGTCATTCCCAGTATAAAATTTTCGGAAAGACCATTGATCTTTTCGGGAAGTGAATCCAAAGTCCAACTTTTACCAACTTTAGAATTCAATGAAAATTGATTTAATGTTTTTTTCATGGTTGTTGTCTTTATATGTTTATTTCTGTGTTGTACAAATTTCGATATAGAGTGGGCTTTTTTTGTTATACAATTTTTATATTCTGTTATATAATTCCATGAAAAAGGGGTGTTTTGTGTGATAAGGGCAGTAATTTATTGGGTTGGAGCAGTGTTTTTGAGGAGGAAAGTGTTTCGGTAAGTTCCGTACAATGGCCATAGTGGGGTGCCCCCAAAAGAACTGGAATGGTCTACGGGAAGGATAAAAAGTTTAATTGGTACTGTGTATTTTAGGCCGGTAAATAAATGTGAAAAGTAGCTCCTTTATTCGGTTCGCTAATAGCTACTATATGACCTTTGTGTTTTTCTATAATTTTCTTGCAGATGGCCAGACCTATACCTGTCCCTGAATATTGGTTCTTGTTATGCAGGCGTTGGAATAGCTCAAATATTTTGTTGGCGTCCTCTTGGGCAAATCCAATACCGTTATCCTCTATGGAAATGCAGAAATAGTGTTTGGCCTTTTTTCTAAATTTGTCTTTGATCTCGCCGCGCTCCAGTTTTGTACTGTTTATTAAAATTTTTGGAGAGCATCCCTTACTGTGGTATTTGACCGAATTGGAAATTAGATTTCTGAACAGTTGTTCTATCTGAAAGGATATTCCTTTTACCATGGGAAGTTCTCCTGTGATAATTTGGGCACCTGTTTCTTTTATAGGAGCCTCAAGATCTTCCTGTACCTTTTCCATAACAAGGTTTAGATTAACCTTGTCATAATCTTTTTTTGTGGTAGTTAGCCTTGAATAGGAGAGCAAATACTTGATTAGGGTTTGCATTCTATTGGCAGATGAGGATATTTTTTTAAGGTATTCTTCCTCTTGTTTGGAAAAGGAACTGTTATCTCTTTCGGTTAATCTGGAAATAAACAGCTGTATTTTTCTTAGGGGTTCCTGTAGGTCGTGACTGGCCACACGGCTAAAGGATTCCAATTCTTTATTGGAACGTTTAAGTTCCAGATTTTTATCTATTAACTTTTGTTCGTTCCTTAATTCGGTGGAGATGTCCTTTACCACACCAACGAATTCATTTTGGAGGTAATGCCCTGAATTTTGTAGGTGTTTTACCTTGCCTGTTTTAGTAACGATGCGGTAGGTAAAACTGTTGGTTAATTTTTCTTCAAGTGCACTTTTAAAGTTTTTTTCATATTCAACAAGGTCCTTTGGATGAACAAAAGGCCGGTAATTTTCCGGGGAAGGAGGGAATTCTCCAGGTTCACATTCCAGTAGTCGGTAAAAATTATCGGACATAGTGGCCTGCATAGTTGTAATATTCCAACGGTAGCTACCAATTTTGGCAACTTCTTCTGCGTCGTTCAAAATTGAGTTTTGCACCGATAATTGTTCATTTAGTTCCTGTAAACGTTGTTTGGCTTCAACAATCTGGGTACTGTTGTGGGAGGTCAGGGTAAGACCATTGTTTAAGTTATTAATGGTAGTATGTATCCATGCCTGCCGATCCTGAAAGGTATACTTGGCTTCGTGGGTCTCCATGCTTTTTTGGTTGACACATTTAACCATAAGGTTAAATAATCCGTTCTCTTTTATAAATGGGAATATTTGGGATATGGATTTACCTACTATTTCCGCAACGGGTATACCTGTCAGCTTTTCTATTTCCTTATTGGCGAACAAGTATTTAAAATCTTTTATTTGTCCCTGGGCATCCCGTTGCGTAGAGAGGTGGCTTACCGTATTGCTCGTACTTTCCAAGATACTGTTCAAAAATGCCTGAGTATCTTCCAGGTGGTTATTTTGGGTTTCCAACTGCTGGTTCAGAACCTTTAGGTTTTGATTATGCTGTCTCTCCAAGGTGGTGTCTATAGAGGTTGTAAGAACCCCATTTTCCATTTCAACAGCAGTGGTCTTAAACCAGAATGTAGTACCCTTAAATTCAAAAGGCTTTTCAAATTTGCGTGCTTTTTTATCCTTGAGAACAGCAACCAATTCTTGGAATATACCATTCTTAAAATTATCCGGGATTAAATCGGACATCTTACCGTTAACTAGTTCATCTGGCTTTTGGCTTAATACCTGTTCTATTTTTTCATTGGTGAAGGCTATACTAAAATCTTTGATTTCCCCAGCGGAATCGTAGATGGGTAAAAAATAACTTATAATATTCTCTGTGCTGCTCAATACATTTTGAAGAAATTTCTCTGTTCTCGCTGTTTTTTTCCGTTGGCTGTTGATTTGCAAATAGGAAATAACGAAAATAATCAAGGCGAACATTCCCAGCAATAATGTCATTAAAGGGGTGAAAAATATTTGGGATTTATAGTCGTCCTTTCTTTTGGCAAGCTGCAGCTGCATCTCCTGCTGCATTTGGTTTTTTAGTAAGTTGAGCTGCGTCAAAACCTCGGATACTTTTGCTATTTTATCCTGATCGCTTTTAGAATAGGTGGTCTTTTGGAAAGGAATGGAAGACATGGTCGCCAAGGCTCGGTAAAGGCTATCTTGCCAATGCATGACTCTTAGGAGTGTTTTTTGCTGAACCGGATTGTTGTATGTTAGTTCTTTTAATTTTTTATGGGAAGATAGTACTTGGGGTTTGTAAACTTCATAGCTAGATATGCCCAAGGTATCTCGTAAAAGCAGGTTCTTAAATTCAACGGACTGCATTTGGTGGTAATACGAAAAAAGCTGGTCAATTTCCATGTCCACTTTCAGGGACTGGGAAACCCAATCGGCCGATTCGCCTAGGCGAATCACTTGCTTGTAACTAACACTGCCAATAAACATTAACAGGGCAACAGCCAGGACTAGTAGGATCGCAAAAAATTTAGTTGATGATACCACTTTGTGCCAGGTCATACCAAATCCACTTTAAATTCGTAACAAAAAGTTATCCCTGTTCAAGGCAGATGTATGGTATTGCCAATTAAGCTGTAAGACTTTGTCTATGGCCTTTTTAAGGGCCCCAAAACTATTGGGTTTATTAATATAGATGTTGGCGCCATTAATAAAGGTTTCTTCTATGTCGGCTTCCGAAGAGGAAGTAGAATAGATGGCTACCAATAATTCTTTTAAACAGGGGGTGTTTCGTATTTCATGCAGACATTGCATGCCATTCTTTATAGGCATATTTAAATCTAGAAATACAATTTGTGGCAAAACTACCCCTGGCAGACTTAGATGCTCCATTAATTCCTCACCGTTGTTGAACAATGATAATTTGGTCTTTATCTTAATTTCATCTATGGCTTCCTTAAATAACATTCGGTCATCTTCATCATCATCGGCCAAGGCAATATTGAGGGTGTGTAAAGGCATAACTACGTTTGGTTATTCTTTGGTTAATGATCTTTCTTTTCGCTTTTTAATTATTTTCTGAAAGCTTGAAGGGGTTAAACCGGTCGTTTTTTTGAATTGGGCAGATAAATGTGCCACACTACTATAATTAAGTTTGTATGCTATTTCTGTTAACGTTAAATTGTTTTGACCAATAAAGGTTTTTGCAATATCGATTTTCTTTAAGATAACGAAATTTTCAATGGAGGAATAGGTGGCCTCAGAAAAGATAGAGGACAAATAGGTGTAGGTGTAATTAAGTTTATCCGATAGATAGGTAGAGAAATTGTAACGTTTGGGAAGCTCCTCGTCTAGGATCCATTCCGTTACCGTATCCTTTACTCTTTGTACCAAGGCTATTTGATGATCATCCATGATTTCTATTCCATAATTACCCAACATATCCTCCATTCTTTGCTCTTCATCTTGAGTGGGCTTCCTTCTAAATTCAACCTCTCCAACCCCATGGATGGTGTAATCCATGCCCATAGCGTTCAGTTGCTCCTGTATCACAGTTTTACAGATTGTGTTGAAATCGAATTTTAAATAGATTCTCATCCTTTGCTTTTATTGGTGTATAACGGTATCTATCCTGCCGCCTAGCAGAGAACAGTACCGTTTAAGCAAAGATGATGATTTTTTAAATTGGAAGATAACTAGATAAACATTTTTTTAACTAGTTAAAACTAACTTTCGACTTTTGTTCTAGCAATAGGACCCGTTAGGGTATCGTATTGCCATGCTATTTACTTTGTCCTTTGTTATTGTTACATCAGAGGTAAAGACCTCATTGTCACGTAGTTCATAGTATTATAGGTTTACAAGTAATTTTTCTTGGGGATCTTTTTAAAAAATTCGGCTGTCTCTAGATTACTGGCAGGGCTGTAATTGGCCAAAATAGTCCCTTTGCTACCATCCATTGTTTTTAAGATGTACAAAATAGACATGTCCGAAGGATTGCTCATACCTTCAAAACGATGTTCTGCTACAATATGCACGTCTTCCGGAATGTAATTCTTTTTGCTATCCAAGTCCAATAAGCTATTGTTTTCAACTCTATAATTACTTGTATATCCTTCCCTTTGATATTTTTGAATAATTTCCTTTTCATTTTTTGCAAACTCACTTGTCATGTCCTAATATTTTAATAATTGTCTTTAATTTCTAATACTTAAGCCTTAGCAATCTATTTAGTAAAATGTTGCCGCATTTTTACCTTCATATCTCCCATTGAACTTTTGGTTCAGCTAAATTCTATAATTTGAAGATTAAAAAAACGGACATGGTCCGGAAAGGAAAATGTCCGTTATAGATAGATGTTTCTTAATCTGGAAAGTTTTCCAATGCTAGTCCGTAGCATCATCTATTTCATCCTCAACCTCCTCTACACCTTCTTCAATTCCATCACCTACATCTTCAACTCCTTCTTCTATTTTCTCTCCCGCAGATTTATCTTCCCTACAACTATTTAAGGTTGAAAGGGAAAAAGTAAATAATAAGGTTAATACGAAATATACTATTGATTTTTTCATGTTTTTAAATTTTAAGATTTGTAAAATTTGTGTTCTGCTCAATGGCTATATATCTATTAAGGACTATAGCTCGGTAAATCCTTCTTAGACTTTTTTCCTCCCTGTAAATAAGGAGATAATAAAAAGAACCAAGAAAATAAAGAATAAAATTTTAGCAATACTTGCGGCCCCTGCGGCTATACCACCGAATCCAAAAATTGCGGCTATGATTGCCAATATTACAAATGTGACTGTCCAACGTAACATAGTTTTTTGTTTTTAGGTTAATAATGCGGGCTTTATCAATTGCCCTCTATACAAATATCCTAGTATTTTTAGAGTTGGCTTGTCGATATCCAGTTAATAATTGACTCAGATAAATTTAGTGTTGGTGCCTGTAAATTTTTGATAAATAGGCTGTTAGCTGTTGATCTAAATTATACTGTTAGACCTCTTATAATATAGGCTGTAAATAAATTTAAGGCTATTTGTTGGGCAAAGCGATTTACACTAATATTAGTATGGAAAGCGGTCCTTTTAGTAGGGTATGCAAAATATGAGTATGGAAATTGGGATTGCGGGGATAAGCAAGGGTCAGTTTTACAAGGTAAATAGTTCTATCCCGTTTTTAAGGATCATGCCTCGAGGCGCTTTTTCATAGTAAACGGGCTCTAGCATGGAGGTGTAGGAGATATTATTTTTGAAAAATTCCTTTGAAATGGGGTGTGCTACTAAATTGTAGTTGGGGGCGCTATTTAACATTTCTTGAATATCAACCTTGTTGAGATCCGGACTTAGCCATGCGTGATTAAGATTTTTTGGCAATAGCAAAGGAATACTACCATCTATATTTTGAATCGTTTTTGGCCCCTGTTTGTTATGGGTGGTGATGATGGTACAGCTAAGGAAACCATCTTCCAGTTTGTTATAAATGCCGCTTAAGCAAAATGGTAATCCGGACTTCCTGTGAAAATAGTATGGATATAGAATGCCGTCAATTAAGTAGGAAGTGAAAAATCCTGTAACAGGAATAAGACACCTCCTGTTAAGAAGGGCATTGGAGTACCAGGAGGGGTTGTCAAGGGAATTAATATTTAAATTTAAAGAATTGAAGATGTTCTGAAAAACACTCCAATCATCTTTATAATTTTCTGGTAGAATTCCCCAAATGGCAGGTACAATCAAGTTTTCTTCTTCCATGGGTATTATAGGAATAGTTACTTCGTCTATACCGTTTATCAATATATGTTTTTGATATAAATTCGGATATTTAAAACGCTTGTTTAATTCCTTTTCCAATGTTGTTCTACTAGCGGTATTAGATAGTTTGTGGTACATAAATTTTATTTAATAAAAATTATTGTTCACAGGTATAATTTGGAGAGCAGTTAATCTTTGTATCATCAGGACTATTTTTTAAAACCTTAAAGAGGATGCCAGGCATCCTCTTTGCTGATTTAATTGTTATGGTACTTAACTTAAGTCTTCTAAGCGCTTTACTTCATTGAGATCTGCTTCAATTTGGTTCATTTGTTGTGTTAATAAGGTAGTAGTACTGGGTGGTAGACTGGCATCAGAAAGTACCTCCTTATATTCCTCCACAGAGGCTTTTTCTCCCCTTATGGCCTCCTCTAACATAGCCTCATCGTCATCGGCCGAAAAAAAGGCCTTGAAATCCATCCATGTTCTGTGTGCCGCAGCTGCCAGGCTTCCGTCTTTTTTCCATTCTTGTCCCAAGCTACCGATCTCGCTTTTTAGTTGCAGTCCAAATCGTTGTCTGTCTGCACTCTTTTTTTCGAAGAACGATTTCAGATACGGATTGTCCGTGTTGTCACAAGCCTTTTTGTATCCTTTTTCGGCGTCGTAGGTCTTTTCCAATAGGTCATTTAACTTTTCACTTACTGTTGCAGTGTATGTGCTCATTGTATATGTGGTTTTAAAGTTAGCGGAGAGAATTTTTTAAGTGATGCCTCCCGCATAACATCATCTAGGACGAAGGTAATATGTTGTTACGGAAGCTGTTGACCCAATAAATCATATTTTTTGTTCCATTACTCTTATATAGGGAAAATTGAGTTTTATGTGCTGTTTTCCATTTATGGATATTCTACAATACCAATAAAAATACCCATGATGCGAGGCGAAAGGAAAATTCTGGGCATTGATACAGCTATACAATCTTTATTGTGGGCCTAAAATGGCCTTAGGGCAATGGATTACCTCTGAATCCTAGATGTTCTTTCTAAAATCTTTAGGCAGGTCCAATGTACGTATGGGGAACGGAATGTTAATGTCATTGGCATCAAAGGCCTTTTTAATGGCGATCATGGCTTGGGTCTTGGCCTTGAGTACCTCAAGGGAAGAGGTGGAGGTAATCCAGAACCGGGTCTCAAAGTTTATGGAGCTATCACCAAATTCTGTATATAGAAAAATAATTTCCTTGTCTGTCCCCACATTTTCAAAGCTAGACTCTATGGTCTTGATCACCAAATCCCGTACAAATTCCAAGTTGGACGAATAATCTACCCCACAGCTAAGTATTACCCGTGATTGTGAGGTAGTAGAGTAGTTCTTAATTGGGTTCTCCAATACCAATTTGTTGGGGATATACACCAAATTGTTATCAGGTTGTTTGATGGTAACCGCCCGTAGGTCAATGTCGATTACCTCCCCGGAAAAATCATTGCTTTCTATCCAGTCCCCAAATTTAATATGCTTTATATAAGACAATACAATCCCTGAGAAGGTATTGGCCAAGGCACCTTGCAGGGCCAACCCTACTGCTAGTCCCGCAACCCCCGCACCGGCTAAGATGGTGTTTAGGGTTTTGCTTAGATCCAGTATTCCCAATACAAAAAATAAGCCTGTAAGAATAACCAGCACCGAAAGTAATTTGGCTATGACATTCTTCATGGATTTTTGAAGGCTACTTTTTTTCAGTAGCTTCCAAGTAAGTTTGGTAACATATTTAGAAAGTATTAAAACGATTATAAATACGACCGAGGCTAGAATGATGTTGGGTAAGTTTACTATTAGACTGTCTAACCACGAGGTCAATCTATTGAGCATTTTGCTCCAGGCATCGTTTATTTTTAAGTCCATAATCAAGGTGTTTGCCAATAATTCCAAGTGTTCAAAGGAAAATTCTAGGGTCTTTAGGGCAATATATGCAGGTATTTTTAAATAGAAAAATGGCTCCGATAAAAAAAAGTGTCTCGGAACCATTTTAAAACAACCAACCTAATCATCTATATCTTAAAATGAAATACCTTTCCTTCTTATTTTAAGATATATTATACTATTTAAGCGACTTAAGTTTAAGAACTTGTATAGTAAGTCTATCCATAGTATTGCAGTAACCCTTTTGTTTGATACAAATTTATTGGCTTTTCATTGCTTATCCGTCCTGTATTCCAAATATTCTTGACGCTAATGGAGTGTGGGGTTTTGTAAGTATCTTATAATCAGTAGCCATTTGGTGTATTTCGTCAAAAACTAACTTAGGAGGGCTTTTTTGCGATAGAACTATTGCCTACCTTTAGGTAAGCGGTAAATTAGTTGTATTATGCTAAAATCCATTTTAAAATATTCTAAGAAGATTTACGGGCGAGTGCTTCGCAGTATTGCGTTTTACCCTGTTCTTATTTCTATGATGTTTTTTTTAATGGCTTTGTTAATGTTGCAGTTTGAGACTATAGAACTCGCTAAGTCCCTCAAGGAAGAGGTTCCATATTTTTTTATAAAGGACAAAGAAACCTCACGGGCCATATTGACTACCTTGATATCCGGGATTCTCTCATTGACCGTTTTTAGTTTTACCATGGTAATGGTAGTGCTGAGTCAGGCTTCTGCCAATTTTTCGCCCCGGCTGCTGCCCGGGTTGGTCTCCAACAAGCGGCATCAAATAATTTTAGGGGTATATATAGGATCGTTGCTATATTGTATACTGGTGTTAATTGTCTTGGGGGCCCGAGAGATGGATGCCAATTCCGTTGGACTGTCAACCATGTTGGCGGCAGTTTTGGGAGTGTTGTGCGTGGGGCTGTTCGTTTATTTTATACACAGTATTTCCACGGCTATTCAAATAAATAATATAATAGACAACATTTTTCAGACTAGCTCAAAATACATGGATAGGGAGTTGAAACAGCAAGCTAATTCCCAACTTGGATTACAAGAATTTAAAATGACCAACGGTACAACCATCAGGGCCCATAAGTCGGGTTACTTCAGAGGTTTCGAGGAGAATTTTATTGACGATTCCCTGCTTGAACAAGGTCTTACTATGGAAGTTTTGCCTTATGTGGGCGAGCGTGTTTGGGAAGGAATGCCGGTATTGGGTATAAAACAGTCTATAGCGGATAAGGAATTGGAAAAATTGTCGCTTTGCCTTCATCTGTCCAAGAGTAGAACCGACCTGGGAGATGGACTGGGGGGAGCAATTAAACTTATGGAAATAGCGGTGAAAGCAATGTCACCCGGTATTAATGACCCAGGAACGGCAATCAATGCCATAAATAACCTTGTACCCTTACTAATTAAAATGATGCGGCTACCAAATAAAACTTCCATCTCTGTAAAGGAGGGCAAACTTGTTCTGGTGCGGAATAATATTTTGGCCAAAGACCTTTTACAACTATTGGTGCAGCCTATCCGATTGTATTCCAAAAAAGATAGTTCCGTGGTCAAAACACTTTTGGATGCCTTGGTATATGCAGAAAGAGACACGGAAATTTCAGCTGTAAATAAAGAAGCGCTGCAAGGGGAGCTGGTAGCTTTAAAAAAGGATGTAGTAGATAATATAGACAACAAGTTGGATAGGGAAAGACTTATTGAAATCTTTCCAAAGAGTATAAATAAATAATGTTAAACAGGCTTCCGTGAATTTGTGGGCAAGCCTAAAATGTTACAAATGGAATATATAGAGTCAGTAAACCCATACACAGGGGAGTCATTGAATAAGTATAAAATATTATCGGAAACGGAAATTAATACTGTTCTGGATAGCGCATCAGGCTGTTATCAGGAATGGAAGGTGGAAAGTGTTGAACATAGAGTGGCACTCCTAAAAAAACTGAGCTCCTTGTTGTTAAAGAAAAAAGAGAACTACGCCATGCTCATGTCCAAGGAAATGGGAAAACCTATTAAACAGGGGATTTCTGAAATTGAAAAATGTGCATGGGCCTGCGATTTTTACGCCAAGAATGCGGTTCAATTTTTATCTGATGACCTAATTGAAACAGAGGCGGACGAAAGTTTTATTAGTTATGACCCCTTGGGGTGTATATTGGCCGTTATGCCATGGAATTTTCCTTTTTGGCAGGTTATCCGCTTTGCGGCACCAACCCTAACGGCCGGTAATACGGTACTTTTAAAACATGCGAGTAATGTTCCAGGCTGCGCAACAGTCCTTCAGGAATTGTTTTTGGAGGCAGGTTACCCTGAGGGTTGCTTTCAAAGTATTTTTGTTGGCCATGGGCAATTGGAATCAATTGTTGCCAACCCTATTGTTCAGGGGGTAACCTTGACAGGTAGTGAAAAAGCGGGTAGGGCTATAGCGGCAATGGCAGGTCAGTATTTGAAAAAAACGGTTATGGAACTCGGAGGTAACAACGCTTGTATTGTATGGGAGGATGCCGATTTGGACCAATATGTGGATACCATGGTTATGGCCCGCATGCAGAATACCGGTCAGAGTTGTATTGCAGCCAAAAGGTTTATTGTGGTAGAGGAAATTTATTCGGAATTTTTGATGAAGTTCAGGGATAAAATAAGTGCACTAAAAACAGGTGATCCCCTGGAAATGGATACGGAAGTTGGGGTGATGGCCAGGGAAGATCTTGCTGCAGACCTGTCCCAACAGGTAGCAGTTTCAATTGAATTGGGCGCCAAGGTATATTATGGAAACAATAGGGAGGCTGCTTTTTATGAACCTACTATATTGACCGATGTGGCTCAGGGTATGCCCGCATTTAACGAGGAGCTTTTTGGTCCGGTGGCAAGTGTAATTAAGGCAAGTAATAGACAAGAAGCTATTACGTTGGCCATGGAATCCAAATATGGTCTGGGAACAATGTTGTTTACCCAGGATACTGATGCGGCCTTGGATTGCATTTCCGATATTCCTGATGGGGCATTTTTTATTAATGAATTGGTTAAATCCGATCCTCGATTGCCTTTTGGGGGAACCAAAGCTTCTGGATATGGCAGGGAATTATCTATGGAAGGGATGTTGGAGTTTGTAAATAAAAAGACCGTGTATCTTAAAAAGTAGAGGGCATATTAAATCCAGAACTTTTTTTTCATCCTCACAAAACCAATAATAAAACAGCTGTAGGAGACTATTATCAGGGTAAGGTGTATCCTTCTAAGATGTATATATTCTGTATAAAGGCTTAGGTAACTTTGATATATGGAAACTTTTATAGGAAAATATCCGGCGTAAAAAATAAACAGGCCAATACTGATCCATTTAATACCGGTATACCTAAAATCCAGTTTATCCTTTGCATTGCGGTGGTCAAGGAAGAAGAGTACAATACACATTAGCATGATAATGGCCCCGGTTAAATAACTGTACATCTGTGCTTCCAATTTAAAATCCTGAAAGAATGGGTTTATAGCCGACAGGATAAGAAACAATGACCCACTGGCAACTATAATATTTTTGTAGAAACGATTATTTATATATTTCCAATATACAAAGAAGAAATAGCTAAAAAATATGATATTATAAATGTTATAAATTATCACATTATAACTAGCATAGGAAGAAAAAATAGCAATATGGTATACCTCATAGTTTCTGGTAATATGTCCCAATACCTCAGTTAATAAGGTGTACATAAGAAGTATTGGGAAATATTTCAATGGGGTACTAAAGTATTTTGGATACTTTATTAGGGCTATGACAAGGGTTAGGGCATAAATGGGCTCACTGGCATTCTCTAAAAAAGTATCCAATATCTGCATTTTGTCTATAGTGTTATCAGAACTTTAGTTAATCCTCGTGATACGGGGGAGGAACCATATTGGATTCATTCATTATTAGACTTTTGTTTTTTTCGTAAAACATGTCAGGGGCGGCGTTGGGAAGGAAAGAAGCCTCGGACTTACGTTCAGTTTGCTGTTGCATATCGGAATCATTTCCTTTTTTGGGATTTAGATTATCAGTTAGTAGTACGGGAACATTTTTACCATCGTCTTCTTCCCTTATATAAAATCCGTAATCTCTATCGTCTTCTGTTTTTAGAGTAGGGATGATAAAGAAAGAATTTTGTTTGGGATGTTTAATTTCCCTTCCGTCTTCAAAGGATTTTTTATCCGGGTAGTTAGAAAAGTAAAACCGAAGCGTAGAAATTTCCACGTTGGCCTTTTTGGCTTCCTGCTCAATATAGGCAAGGTAATCTTTAATAGTATTATAGTCATAATACCCAAAGCGGGCCACATCAAATTTTTTCTCAGGGGCTTGTTCATTTTCAAATTTCTCTATTAAGCCTACCCTGCGCTCCCCATAGGCGTCGTACATGGATTTGGCTTGGGCAACGCTAACAATTTGTTTAGGGGCGGTAACTTCCGATACTTCCTGCACGGTTACCGGTTTTTTATCTTTTTTGGTTTCACAAGACAGAAATCCTATAACAATTAGGGATGTTAAAAATAATTTCAAGAAATTTTTTCTTTGGTTTTTCATAAGACGGGTTTTTACAAGTTTTTTCTTTGAATAAATGTTGCATTTATGAGTAGGATTGGGGGAAAACCCTTGTTAAAATTAAAAAGTTAAATTACACATTATTATATAGCTACAAAAATTTCAAGAGCTTAGGCGGCATTTTTTTTTATATATAGTAATAGAAAATAAAAAATCCCATTTGGTTACCAACCAAATGGGATTAAAGATTTTCCCTTTATATAAGGGGTATACTGCTAGTAATTATTGATTCATTGTCATCAAAAATTCCTCGTTGTTTTTTGTTTGCTTAAAGCGTTGCTCAATGAATTCCATGGCTTCTACAGGATTCATATCGGCCAAATACTTTCTCATGATCCACATTCTTTGAATGGTATTTTCATCCAACAACAGATCATCACGTCTTGTACTAGAGGAGGTAAGGTCAATGGCAGGGAATATTCTTCTGTTGGATATTTTTCTGTCCAATTGTAATTCCATGTTACCGGTTCCCTTAAATTCCTCAAAAATCACCTCATCCATTTTGGATCCGGTTTCTGTAAGTGCGGTGGCAATGATAGATAATGATCCTCCGCCTTCTATGTTACGGGCGGCACCAAAGAAACGTTTAGGTTTATGAAGGGCATTGGCATCCACACCACCACTCAAAACCTTTCCGGAAGCAGGTTGAACCGTGTTGTATGCACGCGCTAAACGAGTGATGGAATCCAGAAGGATCACTACATCATGTCCGCATTCTACCAAGCGTTTGGCCTTCTCCAATACTATATTGGCAACCCTAACATGCTCTGTAGCCTCTTTGTCAAATGTGGAGGCTACTACCTCTCCGCGAACGTTGCGTTGCATATCGGTAACTTCTTCTGGGCGCTCATCTATCAGAAGGATAATTTGGTATACCTCAGGATGATTGGCTGCTATACCATTTGCGATATCCTTTAGGAGCATTGTCTTACCTGTTTTAGGTTGAGAAACAATCATGCCCCTTTGTCCTTTTCCTATTGGAGAGAATAAATCTATGATCCTCGTGGAAATGGTACTTTGTCTTTCAGCTAAGTTAAATTTCTCTTGAGGGAATAAGGGTGTTAGATGCTCAAAAGCTACCCTGTCCCTTACTACTTGGGGGTCAACTCCATTAATTTTATTAACCTTTATAAGAGGAAAATATTTTTCCCCTTCTTTAGGTGGACGAACGTTGCCAAGAACGGTATCCCCTGTCTTAAGTCCAAATAGTCTTATCTGTGATTGGGAAACATATATATCATCTGGTGAGGAAAGATAATTGTAATCGGAAGATCTTAAGAATCCGTATCCGTCCTGCATTATGTCCAAAACACCTTCGCTTTCTATAATACTATCGAACTCAAATTCGGGTTCTTTGTATTTATTTCTAAGGTCTTTATCAAAGTTGCTATTGTTCTTGTCCGAACCGCCCTTTTGATGATGGGTATTTTTTTTATGCTGAGGTTTATTGTTTTGCTGGGTGTTCTGTTGTGAACTATTTTGTTGTGAACCGGTCTTTTGGTGCTCTTTTTTTCCTTGATTGGACTTATTGTGCTGCCTTGGTTTACGCTCAGGTTTTTGCTCTTCCTTTTTATCTTCAGTTGTTGGGGCAGGAGTCGGGCTAGAAGCCGTCTTTTGATCCGCATTGGTGTCCTTGCTCTCTTCTTTCTTTGGGGCAGGAGACTTGGTTTCCTTTGCCTGTGGCTTTGCCTTCACAATTCTGGACCTTTTGGGTTTGGGTGCCGGCTTGTCCTCTTCGGTAGACTTTTCGGTCCTTGCCTCTACAATTTTCGGGTTCGATGCCTGTACATCCAAAATTTGATAGACCAAATCCAGCTTCTTCAAAGTTTTAAACTTGGCTACATTTAGTCCCTTGGCTATCTCTTGAAGCTCAGGAAGCTTTTTTGATTTTAAATCTGAAATCTCAAACATTAAGTGTTGAATAAATTATACTTATTACGAAAATACGAAGTGTATGTTGTTCTTGTCTTGGATAATATAAAGGGAATGAAATTCCCTTTTGGTAAGTATTCTGACTTATAACGAAGCAATATTACAAATTATTTTCAATATTTTGGGGATAATTTTTAAAAAGACGCTTATTTTTGCGTCAAAAATTGGTTTAAATAGCATGATTCAAAGAATACAGACAGTTTATTTAATGGTAGTTATACTATTGGGGGCGGTTCTTCCGTTCTTTGTAAATCTGTGGTCCGACGCTGCGGGAAATGAAATTTTTGCCGAAAATGAGGTGTTTATTTCAATTGCTTTTTATATTATTGCAGTACTGGCGCTTTTAGCCATAGTATTATTTAAAAATAGGAAAAAACAATTTGTGGTAAACAGATTGAATATAATATTGAATCTTTTTTTACTAGGATTTTTCGTTTTCCGATCGCTAAATTTATCCGGAGAGACCAACGTTTCTGAGAAGGGTATTGGGATGTTGATTCCTGTATTTTCTATCGTTTTTTTAGCCCTGGCCAACAGGGCGATCAAAAAGGATGAAGATCTTGTAAAATCTGTTGATCGATTGCGTTAAGCCTAACATCTTAGTAGTATTAGTGCGTTAAACCCGGGGTAGTGCCCGGGTTTTTTATTGGAAAAAACTGCCTTGCAATTTCTGCATTTCCCTTTTTTGGGGGATATATTAATTTTAGCCCTTAATGGAGGCTCATGAAAATTACCCCCTTTTGCCCAGTTCTATAATTTCCAGGTCCTTTATATTTTCCTTGTCAATAACAAATCGCAACATGGTCCTTATTTGATGAAATCCTTGGATACCGCACGCACCGGGATTCATATGCAAGAGGTTTAATTTTTTGTCCCACATGACTTTTAGGATATGCGAGTGCCCGGAAATAAATAGTTTGGGAGGGTTCTTTTTAATCTCTTCCCTAATTCGCACATTGTATTTGTTGGGGTAACCGCCAATGTGGGTTATCCAAACATCAACATCTTCACATTTAAATCTATTGTCCAACGGGAATTCCAATTGTAATATATGATCATCTATGTTGCCGTAAACTCCCCTTAGCGGTTTAAATTTTTGTAAACTGTCTACTACTTCTAAATTGCCGATGTCACCAGCATGCCATATTTCATCGGCTTCCCTAGCATATTTTAGAATCTTTTCGTCTATGTGTCCGTGAGTGTCCGATAGTAGCAGTATTTTTTTCATTCTTAGCCTTAATTGTATTTAACGTTGCCTATGGCGCTGTCAAAGGTAGTGGTTTCATTGTTCCAATTAAATAAAGAGTGCTGTAGTTGTCCGGTGATTTTCTGTGATGGGCTTATTTATTTCTCCTCAATAACAAGTATCTTTGGCAACCATAATTAGATAATATACTTTTGAGGTATTTCGTTCAATTTTCTTATAACGGTAAAAACTATCATGGCTGGCAAAAGCAGCCAAACGCAATAACTGTGCAAGAGGTATTGGAGAAAGCACTTTGTTTGCTTCTAAAAGAGCCTATTTTATTGACTGGGGCAGGGCGTACCGATGCCGGTGTTCATGCAAGGGAAATGTATGCGCACTTTAATTCCCAAGCAGTATTTAATTGTGAGGAGTTAAAGTATCGTCTAAATGCCTATTTGCCCAATGATATTGGGGTGAAAGTAATCTTTAAGGTACATGGGGATGCGCACGCCCGTTTTGATGCCTTGGAACGTGTATACGAATATTGGGTAGTACAGGAAAAAAATCCATTTTTGACCGATTCAGCATATTATGTGAAATATCCGTTAAATATTGAGCAGATGAACAAAGCTGCCACTATTTTAGTGGACTATAGGGATTTTGAATGTTTTTCCAAATCCAATACGGATGTTAAAACCTATATCTGTGATGTGAGAGGAGCCCATTGGGAACAGCAGGAAGGTAAACTGGTTTTTACCATTAGAGCGGATAGATTTTTGCGCAATATGGTGCGGGCTATTGTAGGAACCCTCTTGGATGTAGGGATGGGCAAATCGTCCTTGGCAGACGTAATCGCTATATTGGACAGTGGGAATAGGAGTAGGGCAGGGGTATCTGTGCCCGCACATGGATTATATTTAACAGCAATAAAATACCCAGAATTAAGTATTGAGCACAATGGATAAGGACACGGGAAAAGCATTTGATTTTAGATTGTTTAAGCGGTTGTTGCGGCATGTAAGACCTTATTTAACAACCTTCTATGGTGTTGTCTTGGCGGCAATATTGCTATCGGCCTTTGCGGTACTTACGCCAATTTTGGTTGGGGAGGTCGTAGACAATGCCATTACAAACAAAGACGGTGATAAATTGCTGATATTGACTCTGGCCATGTTGGGAACCTTAATTGGAGAGGTGTTGAGTCAGCTCTATTTTAATTACTATGCCAACTGGTTGGGAGAATCGGTTATCATGGATATTCGGATCAAGCTTTTTGATCACCTCATGGGCTTTAAAATGAAATACTATGACAATTCTTCCATAGGGCTGTTGGTGACCCGAGCGGTGACCGATATGCAACGAATTGGGGAGATATTTAGTCAAGGTTTTTTTGTAATCGTATCAGACCTTTTAAAAATGCTGGTTGTGGCAGTGGTCATGATTGTGGCCAATTGGAAGTTGTCCCTCATCGTTTTTGCAGTTTTGCCCATTATTTTATATGCTACAAGGTTGTTTCAAAAGGCCATGAAGGTAGCCTTTATAGAGGTAAGGGCACAAGTTTCCAACCTAAACTCCTTTGTGCAGGAGCGTATTACGGGAATGAAGATAGTGCAGTTGTTTACTAGGGAAGAAATAGAAAAGGAAAAGTTTAGGAAGATTAATGAAAAACATCAAAATGCTTGGCTAAAAACAGTTTGGTACAATTCTATATTTTTTCCAGTTGCCGAAATTGTTTCTTCTATAACCGTGGGCTTGATTGTCTGGTATGGGGGACTTCAAAATGTTGCCAATATAAGTAGGGAAGAATACGGTACCATCTTTATGTTCATATTACTTTCCAGTATGTTGTTCCGTCCTCTTCGTCAAATTGCTGATAAGTTCAATACCCTTCAAATGGGGATGGTTGCTGCCAATAGGGTGTTTAAAATTTTAGATACCAGTAGCAATATTGAAGACCTTGGGACCGTAGAAAAGCAGGAGGTGGAGGGGCGTATAGAGTTTAAAGACGTACGCTTTGGTTATTTGGAAAATGAAGAAGTGCTGCACGGTATATCGTTCAACGTCAATGCAGGGGAAACCATAGCCATAGTTGGGGCAACGGGGGCCGGAAAATCAACTATTATTAACTTGCTCAACCGGTTTTATGAAATTAATTCCGGAGCTATATTGGTAGATGGGGTCAATATTAAGGACTATAAGTTAAATTCTTTAAGGTCTAAAATTGCGGTGGTACTGCAAGACGTATTCTTGTTTGCCGATACCATTGCCAATAATATTTCCTTAAAGAACCAGGATATTAGCTTAGGAGATATGGAACAGGCCGCTAAACAAATTGGGGTACATGAGTTTATTTCCAGTCTGCCAGGAGGGTATACTTATAATATAAAAGAAAGGGGGACCATGCTATCCAGTGGACAACGACAACTCATAGCATTTTTAAGGGCCTACGTAAGCAATCCCAGTATACTGGTGCTGGACGAAGCTACTTCCTCTGTTGATACTTATTCGGAGCAGTTGATACAACGTGCTACCGAGAAAATAACCGAGGGTCGTACCTCTATTATAATAGCACATAGACTGGCAACAATAAAAAAGGCAGATAGGATTTTGGTAATGCAAGATGGAAAGATAGTGGAAACGGGTACACATAAAGAGTTGTTGCGTAAAAAAGGTTATTATCAAAATCTATATGAATCTCAATTCCTGGCTGAAGAAGTGGCCTAATGATTGGGGTACAACAATTGGGCTACATAAGGTCTGCCTTGATTAAACTGGACAATTCTGACAGGTCTTTGTAAAGAACAAATTCCCCATTTTTTATATAGGAGATTAGTCCGGTCTCTTCACTGACTATTAGGGCCAACGAATCTGTTTTTTCGGTAATGCCAACGGCAGCACGATGTCTAAGACCAAAACGCAATGGTATGGTGCGCTCGTTGGAGACGGGGAGTATTACCCTAGTTGCAACAATAAAGTTGTCTTCAATAATGGCGGCCCCATCGTGCAAGGGGCTGTTCTTATAGAAAATACTTTCCAATATTGGCTGGGTAATCTCTATGTACATTTTGTCGCCGGTAGATTTAACAAAGTCCAATGAATTATTTCTTGCAATAACAATTAAAGCTCCGGTTTTTGAGTTTCCCATTTTTTCACAGGCTGCCAAAATAGCATCTACATTGGTGCCAATGGTGAGGCCATCTTCCTTTAAAAATTTAAAGTGTTTTAGGAAGTTGCGTTTGGAAGCCAGATTGGTGGAACCTACCATTAGGAGGAACTTCCTGATTTCCTGTTGAAAAACAATAATCAAGGCAATTAGTCCCACTTGCATAAAGCCCCCTACCATGCTACTGATCATTTTCATTTCCAAGACTTCGGTAAGTTTCCAAAAGCCCCAAACAATAACGATACCTATAAAAATATTAATAGCCACCGTTCCCCTAACCAATTGGTAGACATAATACAAAAGTACGGCCACCAAAAAGATGTCTAAAATATCAGTAATACTAAAATCTAGAAAGTTTAAAAAATCCAAGGCTGTGGTTTTTGTAAAAATAGGAAATAAGCCAGTACTGCAAATTAAATTATTAAAAAATGTTTCCGGTAGCTTTGTACCGTATTCCCCAATACGGACAATTATCAGGGGTCATCCTTTATTTTGTGTCAATAGTATTAAACAGTGTAATACATTCCATAGCCTCCTTTACGTCGTGTGCCCTTAGAATTTTGGAGCCTTGGCCCAAGGCGTACATATGCAAAGCGGTTGTGCCGTTTAGGGCTTCCTTGGGGGTGTTTTGCAAGAGTTTGTAAATCATGGATTTTCTACTGATACCGGTAAGTATGGGCAGTTCTAACTGCTGTAATAAGCTGAATTTTTTTAGAATTTCATAATTCTGTTCCAAGGTTTTTGCAAAACCAAAACCAGGGTCTATAATAATATCCTGGATCCCTGATTCCCTGGCCAAGGCTACTTTTTCTGAAAAATAGAAAATCATTTCGCCAAGAAGGTCCTTATAATGGGTTTTATGTTGCATGCTGTTAGGGTTTCCCCTCATGTGCATCAAAATATAAGGGGCCTTGTATTTACCCACAGTAGATATCATTTTGGAGTCCAAATTACCGGCCGATATGTCATTTATGATAGCTGCACCATGTTTAAGGCATTCCTCCGCAACAGTGCTTCTAAAGGTGTCTATAGAGAGTATAATATCGGGGAAGTGATGTATTAGTAGTTTTACAATAGGAACAATACGTGCCAACTCCTCTTTTTCCTCTACATAATCGGCACCCGGTCTAGAACTATAAGCGCCCACGTCTATAAAAGTGGCTCCTTGCAGCAACATGGAATTCACCTTCTTTAATAAGTCATCTTCACTTTTATAGCTTCCCCCGTCATAAAACGAATCGGGCGTAATATTAAGGATTCCCATAACTTTTGGGGTGTCCAGATCAAGTAACTGTCCTTTGCAGTTTAAGGTCATATTATTTTTGATATAAAATGGGGCAAAACTTTGGGAAGTTAAGTTTAAACCTCGATTTTTGAATAGTTTAAAATTTTAAGCGAAATTTACACAAATTTGAAACATTAAATGCACAATACTTCGGAGCAATACAATGCCGTTATTAAGATTTGCAGGGATCTCTTCTTAAAAAAAATGCAAGATTACGGCAGTGCATGGCGAATTCTACGACTTCCCTCACTTACAGATCAGATATATATTAAGGCGCAGCGTATTAGGGGCTTGCAGGAAAATGAAGTGCACAAGGTAGATGAGGGGGAAGTTTCCGAATTTATTGGGATAATCAATTACTCCGTTATGGCCTTGATTCAGATTGAAAAGGGGATCGTGGACCAGCCCGATCTTTCTGCTGCCGAAGCAATAGACCTCTTTGATAAACATATTTCCGTCACCAAGACATTGATGGAAAATAAAAATCACGATTATGGGGAAGCATGGCGGGAGATGAGGGTGAGTTCATTGACCGATTTAATTCTACAAAAGTTGTTGCGGGTTAAGCAAATAGAGAACAATAAGGGCAAGACATTGGTAAGCGAAGGTATAGATGCCAATTATCAGGACATGATTAATTATGCCGTTTTTGCAATGATCCACCTAGGGGTGGCAGAAAAGGCTTGAGAGTTTGATATTAATGATGTTGAAAAAAAATTATCCTGTGTGTTGTATTTGCAAGGCTCGTTTAAAAAGGAATTTATTAAAATATGAAATATATAGTGACACTATGCCGCATTATTGTGGGGCTATTATTTATTGTTAGTGGATTTATAAAATTAAACGACCCGGTTGGCTTTTCTTTTAAACTGGAGGAATATTTTAGTCCGGGCGTACTTGATTTGGAGTTCCTAATGCCCTATGCTTTGGCAATCTCTATTTTGGTCGTCATTGCAGAGGTGCTTTTAGGGATAATGCTATTGGTAGGATTCCGTATTAAGGTCACGTTATGGAGCATTTTGGCCATGATTGTGTTTTTTACCTTCCTTACTTTTTATTCCGCATATTTTAATAAGGTTACCGATTGTGGCTGTTTCGGGGACGCCATAAAACTAACACCTTGGGAATCTTTTACCAAGGACGTTATTTTGTTGGTGCTCATTGTTATACTTTTGCTTGGTATCAATTCTATTAAATCGCCATTAGGCGAGGGAGGAAAAAGACTTATTGTAGGGGTTGGTTTATTGGCTAGTGCTATCTTTGCGTATTATGTACTTAACCATTTGCCTGCAATAGATTTTAGACCCTATAAAATTGGGGCCAATATAGAGGAAGGTATGAGTGTGCCCGAAGGTGCTCCAGTTGCTATTTTTGATTATAGTTGGAAGTTCAATGTAAATGGTCAAGAGAAGGTTGTTGTAACCAATGGGGATTACCCTTCGGTGGATGGCGAGTTTATTGGCGTTGAGACCGAAGAGGTGCAAAAGGGATATGAACCTCCTATACACGATTTTAGTATAGAAAAGGATGGGGAGGATTTTGCGCCCGCACTGTTGCAGGAGCCTAAGTTGGTGATGGTAATCGCTTATGATTTGGCAAAGAGTCAATACAGTGCTTTTGAAGATGTAAAAGGGGTGACCGATAGGGCCATGAATGAAGGATATAAGGTAATTGGCATGTCGGCTTCCGGACCAGGGTATACGCAAAAGATTAAAAAGGAGTATCAGCTGGGATTCGAATTTTATTTTACGGATGAAACCACCTTAAAGACAATAGTTCGCTCCAATCCCGGAGTACTGGTTTTGGAAAAAGGAACTATAGTCCAAAAGGTACATTATAACGACTTGGACGATTTGGAGTTTAATTAGTTTGTAATACAAATTGTTTTAAGCAAAACAGTAAATAATCATTTAAAGAAAGAACAACGTAAATAGGTATAAAATGAGAAGTAAAATAGTAGCAGGGAATTGGAAAATGAATAAGAACCTTGGGGAAACGAAAGTATTATTGACAGAACTTTCGGCTAAGCTTCCAGAAACACAGGCAGAAGTTATGGTAGCCCCTACTGCTGTGAACTTGGCCTCGGCAGTAACTCAATTGGGTTCTTCAACTATCCAAGTGATAGCGCAGAATATGCACTTTGCAGAAAATGGTGCTTATACGGGGGAGATCTCTGCAGACATGCTTTTGGCCGTAGGTGTGGATACTGTAATTATAGGGCACTCTGAAAGAAGGGCCTATTTTGGTGAAACAGATGAAATATTGGCCAAAAAAGTAGCAGCTGCATTGGCCAAGAATATGAGGGTAATGTTTTGTTTTGGGGAAGAGTTGGAGGACCGCAGGTCAGTAAATCATTTTAATGTGGTGGAAAGCCAACTAAAAAATGCATTATTTACCTTGGATGCTGCAGATTGGAGCAAGATTATCCTAGCCTATGAGCCGGTATGGGCAATAGGTACTGGAGAAACGGCATCACCAGAGCAAGCACAGGAAATGCATGCCTTTATCCGTAAAACAATTACCGAGGCGTATGATGAAGGTGTTGCCAATAATGTTTCCATATTGTACGGAGGTAGTGTAAAACCGGCCAATGCCGTAGAAATATTCTCTAAGCCGGATGTAGATGGAGGTTTAATAGGGGGCGCTTCTTTGGTAGCGGACGACTTTGTAGCCATAATAGAGGCAATAGGATAAGGTATATACGATTTAATTTTAATGTAATTATAAGTTCAAATTTATCCATTAAGAGATTTTGGGCTTAAAGAGTGCAGCTGCCCGTTGATTCGTTAACGGGCATTTTTCCTTATAAGGGGCTAACAAAAAGAAAATATAATATGTCGAATACTATATATTTAGAATATAATTTTAAAGTAGACCCGGTGCAGCCAGCTTCCGATATTCTTACTGCCGAGTTGGGCAATGTGCTATTTGAAAGTTTTGTGGAAACAGAAGATGGTATTCAGGCTTATATAAGGAAAGAAGATTGGCACCCTGGAATCTTGGACGATATACATATCCTTAAAAATCCTTTATTTACAATAACATATGAATTGAAGGAAATAGAACAGGAGAATTGGAACGCCACTTGGGAAAGTAATTTTAAACCAATCCTTGTTAGCGACAAATGTGTGGTAAGGGCACCTTTTCATGATAAGCCTCAAGTTGATTACGATATTGTTATAGAGCCTAAAATGAGCTTTGGTACCGGACATCATGAAACCACCCATATGATGTTGCAGTTTATTTTGGATCACGATTTTAAAGGTAAATCTGTCCTGGATATGGGGTGTGGTACCGGAGTGTTGGCGATTTTGGCTTCTATGAAGGGAGCTACCCAAATAGATGCTATAGACATAGACAATTGGTGCTACCTCAACGCCTTGGAAAATGTGGAGCGTAACCATTGTGAGCAAATAAGGGTACAAGAGGGTACTGCAGAGCTATTGGTAGACCAAAAGTACGATATTGTTATAGCCAACATAAATAGGAATATTTTATTGGAGGACCTTCCTAGTTACGTTAACTGTTTAAATAAGGGAGGAATAGTCTTTTTGAGTGGGTTTTATGAGCAGGACATTACTGTAATAACGGAAAAATGTGTCGGATTAGGGTTGAAGTTTGAAAAAAATCTTAAAAAGAATAATTGGGTTGCCGTAAAATACGTATTTTAGAAGGTGTTAAAATTGAATTCTATGAGTACCAGGGAAAAAGTCTTGGAAGAATTACTTTTGGAGGAGAATACCGTAAAGCAAAATGAGATCGTTTTATTCAATGATGATGTCAACACTTTTGATCACGTTATAGAAACATTGATCAAGGCCTGTGATCACACGCCCGAACAAGCAGAGCAGTGCGCCTTAATTGTACATTATAACGGTAAGTGTACTGTTAAGACTGGGGAATATAATGATCTAGAGCCCCGTTGTGGCAAGCTTTTACAGGCAGGACTAAGTGCTGAAATTGTTTAATCTGGAGTTTGGTGATTGGGATCTTTCCAATAAGTAGCGGATTTGAAAATCTAGTAAAGTATTTAATTATGGGGCAATAACATGTCTGCAGTAATGTGGATTAAGTTTTTGTGGCCAACTCTTAAAATAATACCCTATTAGGTAAACAAATTATCAAAATAAGCCCACCTTCTTGCCTACTACTGCCTTGTTGGTGTAATCTAAATTGCCAGGGACCATGGCTTAGTGTGGCAATTTGTTTTTTAGGACACCATATGTAAAGGTTCCCAAAATAGCCGCGGCTATTACAATAAACATGCTAAAGACACCACTTCCCACAAGTATGTACATAGGACCTGGGCAAGCACCTGCCAAAGCCCATCCCAATCCAAAAATGGTTCCGCCAACGAGATACCTCGTAAGCCCCTTTTCTTTTATGACCAATTGGATTGGCTTCCCTTCTAAGCTTTTTAATTGGGATTTTTTAATAAACGCAACCGAGATCACTCCAAGTAGTACGGCAGAACCAATGATTCCGTACATGTGGAATGATTGGAACTTGAACATTTCATAAATGCGGTACCAGGATACTGCTTCGGATTTTACCAAAACGATCCCAAAAAAGATACCTACAAATAAAAATTTTAAAAATTTCATATTTTCTATGTTTCAATATATGTTGGCCGCTGCAAGTGGCCACTAATGTCATGATGTTATTATTTAAAGAGGAAATGGCCAAATAAGACACTGTGCCTATAATGTATCCTCTTTTTACTGCCATGATTAACTACCCAAAAATTATCGGTAGCATAAAATAAGTCATTACAAGACCTCCAATAAAAAAACCTATAACAGCTATAAGCGAGGGTAGCTGTAGGTTGCTTAAACCGGTAATGGCATGCCCAGAGGTACATCCACCGGCATATCTGGTCCCAAACCCAACAAGAAACCCGGCAATGATCAAAATAGACATTCCCTTAAGGCTTAGTACATTGTCCCAATTATAAATTTCAGGGGGCAATAGGGATTCGCCAATATTGCTAAACCCTAATTTTTCCAGATCCGAAATGGTTGCTGTACTCAAGGCAATGGTAGAACCATCGGATAGGAATTGGGTTGCAATAAAACCTCCAATGACCGCTCCAATAACAACGGTAAGGTTCCAACGTTGAGCCTTCCAATCAAACCTGAAAAAATCTGAATATTTTCCTGCTCCCCCAATGGTACAAAGTGTCTTTAGATTGGACGACATGCCAAATGTTTTTCCAAAATATATCAGCAAAAACATCACCAACGCAATCAATGGGCCGGAGACATACCACGGCCAGGGTTGTAGAATATATTCCATATTTACGATTTTGATGCAAAGATAAAGGTAACTATAAACTGGAATGTAATAATTGTTACATAGCAAGGATGTATGCCACCGCCCAAAGACCCAAAAATTAGTTAAGCACGATCTCGTCTATGAACAACCAACTCTTTTCTCCTGGATTGGGGTGCCATGAGGGGTTTTGTAGTTGGCTAATGACTTCTACCCTCACAAAATTGGATTTGGTAGGGGGTATGGCAAGGTCAAAGAAATTAAACTTAGTATCTGTATTGGGCTTTTCAGCTTCCAAATGTTCAGAATGGATAAGCTTGTAATTGTTCCCGTCATTGGAGACCCAGACCTTGAAGCCCCTTGGGAAGAATATCCATTGTTGTGGTGCCGATAACGAACCTACGGATACCGTAGATATCAACTCCTCCTTTTGTAGTTCAATGGTAGCCCTAAAACTACTGCCCTCATAACCTAGCCAGTTGCCATCAAGGAAATTGTCGCTTCCTCTTTTTTGGTCAATCAAGGTCTTGTTGCCGTGACCCTTGTATTTTTCATGTGGCTGTACTTCTAGGGTAACTGAATCATAGGTAAAGGCCGATTTTTTGAAACTGGCAGATTTTATAGTGCTTAGGTCCCAGCCCGGTTTGTGGGTGACCGCTTTAATATGGGCGGAGTGGGTAAGTAATATAGGTTTTTTGTATTTTAAGGACGTTGAATCTGGAGGGGATCCGTCCAGGGTGTAAAAAATGCTTGTGCCCTTGTGGAACGACTCTAGGCTTACGACTAGGGAATCCTTAAAGAAATCCTTTTCGGAAACGATCACAGGTGGATCTAGGTGGGTAGGGAGAAAGAGATCTTGGTCTATACGAACTACAGTTAACTCAGGGTTTTGACTGTCAAAATTATCCAACGCCTCTTGGCTGATTTCTGATTGCCAAGTATAAACAGTTTTAAGTCCGGATAGGGGTGTAAGTTTCTCCAGCCCTATATCGGTAATGGCGGTGCCATAGAGGTTTAAGGATTCCAGATACCGCATATGGTGTAGGCGGTTCAAGGTCATATCGGTAATTTCCGTATTCTGTAGTTGTAATTTGGTGATGTTTTTAAAGGAGGTTAGTTGTGATGATAGGTCATCGTTAAAATTGGAGTTCGCCAGATTTAGTTCCACAATATGTTCGGCATACTTTTTTAACGCTTTAAAATGTTCTTTTGTCAATTCTTGTTCCCCTGAAAGGTTTACAATTAGTAATGGGTTATTGGTAGCTAATCGTGTGGCGATAATTCCGTTTTGGTTTGTTTTTGACAACCAATTGTCAGGAACCAATTCCAGTGTTTTTGCAATTTGGGCCCTTGGTGAACTGTCCTCTTCCAACGAAACCAATATCTCGTTTATTTTTTCGTTTTTCTCTAAGGTTCCGGCAACACAGTCGAAACAATTTTCATTATCCATCCACCATTGCAACAAGGCTATTTCATTGTTGGTAAGCTGCACTTTTCCTTTGGGTGGCATATGCTCCTCATCTTCCATAGGTAGTTTTATGTGGTGCATCAATCTACTGGGTTCTCCTTGGTCCGCCATCAGCAAACTACCGGAATCACCACCTTTTAAAAGCTGCTCCTTGGTGGTCATTATCAAACCACCCTTCACTTTATTGGGGTTGTGGCAGCCGGTACATTTAGCATCAAAAATGGGCTGAACTATATGTTGGTATACCATTGCCTGTTGTACATTTGTAATGACTACTTTTTTGGTCTCTGTAGTCGTATACAAATATCCTTCACCATGGGTCATACTGCCCCCTAAGTGCCCGGTAAGCCCCAAAAGCCCCATGATAAGGATAAACAGGGGGAGATAGATAGGTTTGCTCCACTTTGTAGGATATTTTTTTAGCAGGAATAGAATGATAGATCCCACTGCTAGTCCAACGGCCATCCAGCGGTGTCTAAAAAGAAGGGTCTCGTCATATCCCCCGTCCTGGCCTAAAAGCCATCCGCTAACAACGGACAGGATTGTGGTGATGGCGGCCAGACCTAAAGCAAATTTTAAAATGTCCTGGTCCGGAACGTTGGTTTTTTTGCGGAAGTATAGTTCCATTAAGAAAACCAATATCAAAATACCTATGGGCATATGAACCAATAATGGGTGTAGGCGCCCTAGATCTATAATCTGTAATATCATTTTATTTCTTGTTGGCTTAGGTTAGAATATCTTTTACAATATGTCCTTCTACATCGGTTAATCTAAACCTTCTACCTTGGTATTTATAAGTTAGCTTTTCATGGTCTATGCCCAATAAATGCAACATGGTAGCCTGAAAGTCGTGCACGTGAACGGGATCCTTAACAATATTATATCCAAAATCATCGGTTTCCCCATAGACCATTCCTGGTTTTATACCACCACCTGCCATCCACATGGTAAATGATCTAGGATGATGGTCCCTTCCGTAATTGGTATCGGTGAGTAGGCCTTGTGAATAGTTGGTACGGCCAAATTCACCTCCCCAGATTACCAAGGTATCTTCCAGTAAACCGCGTTGCTTAAGATCGGCCACCAAAGCCGCTGAAGCCTGATCTACATCTTTTGCCTGCTTGGCAATGGCCCCGGGGAGGTTGTCATGTTGATCCCAGCCCATGTGATATAATTGGATAAAACGAACGTCTTGTTCTGCCAATCTCCTTGCCAAAAGGCAATTGGCGGCATAAGTGCCAGGTATTTTGGCCTCTGGGCCATACATTTCGTAAATATAATCGGGTTCCTTGGCTGTGTCCATTACATTGGGGACCGAAGTTTGCATTCTATACGCCATTTCATATTGGGCAATCCTACTTTTTATCTCAGGATCCCCGTTGTCTTGATAGTGCTTATCGTTTAAGGCAGCTATATTATCCAACATTTCACGTTTAACTTCTTTGGTAATTCCCTTGGGGTCGTTTAGGTAAAGTACAGGGTCCTTGGCTGCCCTGAACTGTACACCTTGATGTAGTGAGTGTAGGAATCCATTGCCCCATAGTCGGGTATAGAGCGGCTGACCGTTAGGTCTTCCGGTACCACGCGATAACAAAACTGTAAAGGCAGGTAGGTTCTCATTTTCGCTGCCGAGCCCATAACTTAGCCAAGATCCAATGCTTGGTCTTCCCGGTTGTTGGGAGCCTGTTTGAAAAAAGGTCACTGCAGGATCGTGGTTTATAGCTTCGGTATACATGGATTTTATAATACAGAGATCATCCACCATTTTTGCGGTATATGGCAATAGTTCACTGATCTCTGTACCGTTCTTTCCATGTTTATTGAACTTGTATAATGACCCAACAAGAGGGAATTTGTCCTGTCCAGCGGTCATGCCGGTAAGTCTTTGTCCGTTTCTGATGGATTCGGGCAGATCTTCGCCCCTGCGTTTGTTCAACAAAGGTTTGTGGTCAAATAGTTCCAATTGGGAAGGCCCTCCACTTTGAAAAAGGTATATAACCCTTTTTACTTTGGCGGGATGGTGCAAGGAATTTAAAATACCTTTTACTCCGTTAAGGCTGTCATCTTTGGTTAAGATGCCATTTTCATCTTTTCTAAACAGGTTGGCGCCCAAGAGTGAAGCCAATGCCACCCCTCCAACGCCAAGTGCGGTTTTCCCTAAAAAAGATCTTCTATTTAGAATTAAGGACCGTTCCTCAATTATTTTTTTTTCGCTCATAATTAGCCTCTACTTATTGTTTCGTCTAAATTTAAAATGGAATGGGCGGTCAGTGCCAAGGCGGCCAATTTGTATTTGGAATACTCTCCTTTTACTTCAAAGGCCCCTATGCTCAAATAATCTTCGGCACCTATACCTTTGTTTTTTACTTTCTCCAGCATGCTACTGTAATAATTGTCCAGCATGTGCAGTTCTTCTTCGTCGGGATCCCTAGAGGTAGCCTGTTTAAAAATAAAGCTAATCTGGTCGCTTTTTTCAATGTGGACGTCCATTGCCGTTTTTGCCAATAACCTGGAGGCTTCAATGAGCTGTGGGTCGTTCAGCAGCACCAAGGCCTGTAAGGGGGTGTTTGTTTCCTGGCGCTTCACGGTACATAGGTCCCTGGATGCCGCATCAAAAGTCATCATACTTGGTGGAGGAACCGTCCTTTTCCAAAATGTATATAGACTTTTACGATAAAGGTCTTTCCCAGTACTGGTAACATAGGTAGCCGTACTTCCACCTCCCCCTCCAGTAGTGGCTTCCCAAATTCCGGACGGTTGATAGGGTTTTACACTGGGGCCTCCTACTTCACGGTTGAGCAAGCCACTTATTTTTAGCGCTTGGTCACGTATCACTTCGGCTGTAAGTCGCAGTCGGGGCGCACGTGCCAAAAGTTGGTTTTCAGGGTCCAATTCCTGTAGTTCTTTGGTAACTTCGGTGCTTTGTTGGTAGGTCGCCGAAAGGGCAATGTACTTTAATATTTTTCGGGTATCCCAACCCTCTTCCCGGAATTTGATGGCTAAAAAATCCAATAGTTTTGGGTGGGTGGGTAAGGAGCCTTGATTACCAAAGTCAAATGAGGAGGCTACCAATCCGTTTCCGAACATCCGCTGCCAAAACCTATTGACTGCCACCCGCGCCGTTAAGGGATTGTCCTTGTGGAACAACCACTTGGCCAGTCCTAATCTATTTTGCGGATATTCGCTTGGAAAGGGTAAAATAGATTGTGGAGTGTTGGGATATACCTGGGTAGTAGGTTGGTCATAAACACCCCTGTTCAAAATAAATGATGGCCTTATATCTTCCATTTCGTTCATGACCATGACCGGGATTTCTTTCATTTCGGTTTTTTGCATTTGCACAAAACTCAGTACCCCGTTTTTTTCTTTTTCGGTTATGGTCATATAGGGTTTGGGAATTTTGCCTGCCCCTCCCGGTGTTAGCCCAAGCTCGTCTATATTGTTAAAGAAGCTATACAGTTCAAAATGTTCTTTTTGGCTAATGGGGTCATACTTATGGTCATGGCAACGGGCGCATTCAAAGGTAAGACCCAGAAAGGCTGTTCCAAAGGTTACTGCCCTATCTTCAACGTATTCTACTCTATACTCTTCAGGGATTACTCCTCCCTCAAAGGTGATCTTGTGGTTTCTGTTAAAACCGGTGGCCAATATTTGTTCGGCGTTTGCATTGGGAAGTAGGTCGCCGGCCAGTTGATAGGTTACAAATTGGTCATAGGGCATGTTCTTACTAAAGGCATGGATAACCCAGTCCCTCCATGGCCACATAATGCGTTCAAAATCATCCTGATACCCATGGGTGTCCGCGTAGCGTGCTATATCCATCCATTCGGCCGACATATGCTCAGCATAGTCTTGTGTTTGTAATAATGAATCTATAACCTGCTCGTAGGCTAGTGGTGAATTGTTATTAACAAATTTTTCAATCTGTCCAACACTCGGAGGTAATCCGGTAAGGTCGAAAAAAACACGTCGTAGCAATTTTTCTTTGGAAGCTTTTTTATTGGGCGCCAATCCGTTTTCCTTCAGTTTTGATAAAACAAATTGATCAATTTCATTATTCCCCCAATTAGCTTGCTTTATTTTGGGTACTTCTGGTTTTTCGGGAGCGATGAAAGCCCAGTGAGTCTTGTATTCAGCACCTTGTTCTATCCATTTTTTTAGGATTTCCTTTTCGTGTTCTTCCAGGACTAGGTTAGATTCTGGTGGGGGCATCAATAGGGATTCGTCAGAGGTATAGATCCTATTTATAAGCTCACTCTTTTCCAAGTTTCCAGGTACAATAGCGTGGTGGTCCTTGTTTTTGCCCAACGCTATATAGGCACCCTCGGCGGTATGAAGGGAGAGTCCGCCCTCTATGGCATTCTTGTCCGGTCCGTGACATTTAAAGCAACGATCCGACAAAATGGGCTTTACATGGAAGGTGAAATCTATTTTGTCAGGAATAGTGACCTGTGCAGAGTTGGAATTTATAGCCACAGTAGTTTTAACGCCAGAAGTACAGCTGACCGTTGATACTGCCATAGCAAAGTATAGAATGGGTAAAATACCTAATCGTGATATCGATAATAAATTATGATTGGATTTAATGGGCATTTGTTTATTGTTAATACAAGCCCTGTGAATTTATGTTATTTACAAATATTTAACGATTATTTTTCGACTAACAACATATAAGAAAAGCTAAATGAGAATAGTACTAATCTTAATTGTTATTTGATAAAATACGTCGGATAAAGCGAAATCTATTATTCCGAATCTTCATTTAATATTTTTCCCTTGACCTCATTCAGGTAACTTCTGCCTATAGTGTATCGTATCCCTTGAACTTCAAGACTGTTCCCCTCAACGGCTTCAATTTTGTCTATGGCCACAGTGTAGGATCTATGTATTCTAATGAATTTGTCCGAAGGAAGTTCATCGGTAAAACTACTTAATGTCTTATGTATTATAAATTTGTTGGATTTGGTCTTAATGCGGATATAATCTTTTAAGCTCTCTATGACAATGATGTCGTCCAAATAAATTTTCTGCAGTTTTTTCTTGTCTATCTTTATGAAAATACTTGGATTTTCACTTTTGGTCTGGGTATTGCTATTGGGGAGTCCTTCCCGGAGTTTTATAATGCGATGTATGGTTTTTAGAAATCTGGGAAACGGAATAGGTTTTACTAAATAATCTATGGCCTCCAACTCATAACTCTTTAAGGCATATTCTTCATGGGCTGTAGTCATAACAACCATAGCCTTGGAATTTAAGGCACCTAGAAGGTCCAATCCGTTCATTATGGGCATATTAATGTCCAAGAAAATAATATCTACCTCATTTCTCTGTAAAAAAGTAGAGGCGTCAATGGCATTGGTAAAGGTTTGTATTAGTTGTAATTCCTTGATTTGGTCAATATAATTTTTTAGTACATTGATTGCTAGTGGTTCATCATCTATTAATATGGCCTTCATACTCATTACACTTTTAATTTCAGAATAACATTAAACATTTCATCTTCTTCAAATATAGATAGGTCGTAGTCATTGGGTTCGTAGCCTATTTCCAATCGCTTTTTTACATTTGTAAGTCCTATGCCCCCTTCAGTGGTAGGCATTATATTTTCCTTTGTGTTTTGGGGAATGTTATTGCTGACTTCAAATTTTAAGATATTGTCTACAACTTCTAGATTAATTTTTATCTGTACTTCGCCAATACTTTTATTGGCCCCATGTTTGAAGCAATTTTCAACAAATGGAATAAGGAGCATTGGGGCTATTCCCTTGCCCTCTACCTCTCCAGACACGTTCATGTCTATATTTAAGGATTTATCGAACCTGATACGTTCCAAATCGATGTAGTTCTGAATGCATTCAATTTCCTTGGTTAGGTCCTGATAAGGCTTATCTGTTGAATATAATAAATAACGCATTAATTCTGATAACCGCAGTACAATCTGTGGGGCCCTGTCCGATTTTTCCAGGGTTAGTGAATAGATGTTGTTCAGGGTGTTGAAGAAAAAATGTGGGGAGACTTGGGATCTTAGGAATTTTAATTCTGTGGTCAGTTGTCTTTTTTCCACCTCGTGCAGCTTGCGACTTTCGTTGAGCCAATCTACCGTGATTTTTATAGCTGTTACAAAAGACATAACGTACAGTTCCCCTAACATGGTTACAATAGCGTAATTTAGGGTTAGGCTTTCGGTGCCTCCCCACTCTGGCATTACATTGGTACTTACAAGGTAATAGGTCAGATTAAATTTTATAAGCAGACCTATGTATAAGGACGCCAGCAGTAACAGGGTGTAGGTCAAATATTTTTTTGTATATACAAACCTGGGCATTAAAAAATAAATATTGAGGTAGGCTAGGGCCATATGGATGGGGAATCCCAATAAGTTGGTTTTTAGTGAATACACAAAGTCATGGTGTACGTTGCCCCATCTAAAAATGTTGAAAAGTATATAAACCAACCAAAAAACTATATGGTGTCGGTAATTAATGCTGAATTCTCCATAGCTCTTCTTACCCAATATATTTTGATACCCCATATTCATTTGAATGCTTAGTTCACGGTGTGGTTGTTTCCAAATAAAGGCGTTTGGCTTTACGGTTTGGTTGTTGGTCTAAATTTATTCTCCTTCCCTGAAAAAAATCAAATATTTAATTCTGAAAGCCGCAAACACTTGTAATTTTTCGTGTAAAAATATGATTGCGGCCAACCCCACCATGAAAATTTGGGGAATTTATAAAAAAAAATAGAGTAGTTGTCTTTTGCTAAGAAAAAACATGGCATAATACCTTCTTTTTAACTTTTGGCACTTCAAAGATAGCTGGTGAATATACTATTTAATAACCCTTAAAACAGGAGTTTAATGAATGTAATTGATATATCGATAATTATTGTTTATGTAGTACTTACGCTCTTTGTGGGTATATGGGTTTCAAAAAAAGCCTCAAAGGGCCTTAAGTCGTATTTCTTGGGAGGGAATAATATTAAATGGTATTATTTGGGGCTCAGTAATGGCTCGGGAATGTTTGATGTTTCCGGAACCGCCTGGATGGTAGGGATTTTATTCCTTTATGGCGTAAAAAGCTTTATGTTCATGTGGCTATGGCCAATATGGAATCAAATTTTTGTCATGATGTTTTTGGCCGTCTGGATTAGGAGGTCTAACATTATGACAGGTTCGGAGTGGATATTAACCCGTTTTGGGGATGATAGGGCCGGAAGGGCCTCGCATAGTATAGTTGCCGTATTTGCCATTGTAGCTGCCGTTGGGTTTATTGCTTATTTCTTTGAAGGGGTAGGTAAGTTCTTAACTATAATTTTACCATGGGATTTAGCTGTTCATTTGGGAGACATGCTTTTGTTGACCTCAGAGCAGACCTATGCCGTGATCATTATTTTCCTCACTACTATTTATACGGTAAAGGGAGGGATGTTCTCTGTAGTGGCTACGGAGGTATTACAATATATTATTATGGTTATCGCCGGAATCCTTGTTGCCGGTTACGCCTTTTTTGCCTTTACCGATGTGGAAATAAATTCGGTAATAAGTGCCGAATGGAAGAATGTATTTTTTGGCTGGGAATTGGGTACCCATTGGGACCGGGAATTTCAGGCCTTTAATGATTTGATAGATTCTGAAGGGTATAAAATGTTCGGGGCCTTGATAGGGATGACCCTTTTCAAAGGCTTTTTTGCAAGTATTGCCGGGCCAACGCCAAGTTATGATCTTCAGCGAATTTTATCTACCAAGACCGTTAAGGAAGCTGCATATATGAGCGGATTTACCAATTTGGTGTTGTTTATACCACGTTATCTGCTTATTACAGGTATTGTGGTAATAGCCCTTGTAGTACTGACGCCCGGTATGGTTTCAGATACCTCCTTAACAGGTGGGGATATGGAAGTTATTTTGCCCAAAGTGATCAATTTTCACGTTCCCGTGGGAATAAAGGGGTTGTTGTTGGCTGGTTTGTTGGCGGCCTTTATGTCTACCTTTTCAGCCTTTGTCAATGCCGGTCCCGCATATCTGGTCAATGATATTTATAAAAAATATTTTAAGCCCGAGGCCTCCCATAAACATTATATTAAGGCCAGTCATATCGCTTCTTTTGTCGTGGTGTTTTTAGGGGTATTCATGGGGTTCTTTGCAGATTCTATTAACTCACTTACCCTTTGGATTACCAGTGCCCTGTTTGGAGGTTATGTGGCTGCTAATTTTCTAAAATGGATATGGTGGCGATTTAACGGCTGGGGTTATTTTTGGGGCATGCTCTCCGGTTTGGTCATTGCTTCCTTGCAATTTGTACTGGATCAGAATAAGGGCAATTTTATAGAGGATAGTATTTTGTACAATCTTTCCCATATCCATGCTATATACCTATTTCCTATAATTTTTGGGGTTTCTTTATTGGGGTCGTTTTTGGGGACCTATTTAAGTGCCCCTACAGATAGGGAAATTTTAAAATCATTCTATAAAAATGTAAGGCCATGGGGATGGTGGAATCCAATATATAAGGATTTAAAGGCTGAAGACCCCAGCTTTCAAAAGAACAATGAATTTTGGTGGGATATGATGAACTGTGTGGTTGGAATTGTGTGGCAGTCCAGTATGATTGTACTGCCTATATATTTTATGATCCGTGACTATCCAAAGGCATTAATTGCTTTGGCGGTGTTTGTTCTTACATCGGCTATTCTTAAATTCACATGGTTGGATAAAGTTAGGAAAATACCCAATTAAGGGAATCCCGTTAAGATTTCTTAAAGCGTGCCAAAGGGTGTCTAAAGATGTTGGATGAACAAGTGGATTAAGGTAAGTAGGTTAAATGTTGCTACTTTTTCCTTGGTATCAGTTTATTTTTAAGAAGACAATTAAATAAAGTTTAACATATAAATTATTATAAAGTGAATAGTATTCCATGGCAAGAAAGGCCTGCTGATTGTGCAGATGTAGTATGGCGGTATTCGGAAAATCCAGTGGTTGAGAGAGATGCAATACCCTCTTCCAATAGTATCTTTAATAGTGCGGTGGTTCCCTTTGAGGACGGATTTGCCGGGGTGTTCCGTTGTGATAACAAGGCCGTGCAAATGAATATTTTTGCAGGTTTTAGCAAGGATGGTATCAATTGGGATATTAACCATGAGCCAATAGTATTTGGTGAGGGGAATACCAATATGATAGAATCGGACTATAAGTATGATCCCCGTGTGGTATTTATAGAGGATAGATATTGGATTACATGGTGCAATGGGTATCATGGTCCTACTATTGGAATTGGTTATACATTTGACTTTAAGGAGTTTTTTCAATGCGAAAATGCCTTTCTGCCCTTCAATAGAAATGGGGTGTTATTTCCAGAAAAAATAGATGGTAAATACGCCATGTTAAGTAGACCAAGTGATAACGGGCATACGCCTTTTGGGGATATTTATATAAGTTATAGCCCTGATATGAAGTATTGGGGAGAACACAGATGTGTGATGAAAGTTACCCCCTTTGTAGACAGTGCATGGCAGTGTACCAAGATTGGGGCTGGCCCTATACCGATCCTTACGGATGAAGGGTGGTTGACCTTCTACCACGGTGTTATAAATACCTGCAACGGATTTAGGTATTCCATGGGTGCCGCCATATTGGACAAGGATCGTCCAGATCAGGTATTGTACAGAACAAAACCATATTTATTGTCTCCACAAACCAATTACGAGTGTGTAGGCGATGTGCCAAATGTGGTTTTTCCGTGTGCTGCTTTACATTCTATAGAAGAGGATAAGGTTGCCATATACTACGGTGCCGCAGACACAGTGACCGGTTTGGCCTTTGGTCGTATTTCAGAAATAGTGAAATTTACCAAAGAAAATAGTCTATAGGGGCTAGTCCTTTGGTTTGGTTGTTACCGCATATAATCAATAAAATACATCATATGGAACACAGATATTTTAATAGAGCAGTAAAATGTGCTTTAGTAATTTTTCTAATGCAATTGGGTATTCATGCCCTGGAAGCCCAAGATAAAGTGCCAAGGGATTATATAGCCTACAAGGCCAATGATGCCTTGGTTATAGATGGAAAGAGTGATGAATCGGCATGGAAGAAGGCACCTTGGTCACAGGATTATATTGATATAGAAGGGGTGAAGACGCCAACTTATAGGACCAGAATGAAAATGTTGTGGGACGAGGATTATTTGTATGTGTTGGCAGAAATGGAGGAGCCGCATGTGTGGGCAACCTTAAAGCAAAGGGATACAGTGATCTTTTACAACAACGATTTTGAAATTTTTATAGACCCTGATGGGGATACCCATAATTACTACGAGTATGAGATGAATGCCCACAATACGCTATGGGATTTGTTTTTGACCAAGCCTTACAGGAACCATGGCAAGGTAATAGATAGTTGGGACATACAAGGGGTGAAATCGGCAGTACATATAGATGGAACTTTGAATAATTCATCGGATTTGGACAAAGGCTGGACGGTGGAGATTGCCCTTCCTTGGAAGGTTATTACCGAAGCCAGTTCTGGCGGAGGCGTCCCGGAGAATCAATTTTGGCGAATTAATTTCTCTAGGGTAAACTGGGATTTTGATCTAAAGGAAGGGCGCTATTCCAGAAAAAAAGATGAAAAAGGGAAGTTTATGCCCGAATACAACTGGGTATGGTCGCCACAAGGAGTAATTAATATGCACGAACCCGAGCATTGGGGCTATGTGTATTTTTCTTCGGAAGAGGCAGGGGGTAATGCTAATTTTTCGATTCCAAAGGACGACCATATAAAATGGCATATGTATTCCCTTTACAGAGGTATTTTGCATGTAAGGGAAGGTGCGGTAGGACAGGTGTCCCAACCCAAGGTAATTCTGGGCCAGACTGTGAAAGCGGTGTATGAACAAAGTAGTTTTGGTTGGACCATTTCGGTAAAAAGTCCGTTTACGGGAAAAACATTGGTGATAACCGAGGATGGTAAGTTTAAAACTTTGGACGTAAAGAACTGATTCTTTTAAAGGGAAAATAGAAGGGATACCCATTATAAATAGAAGTTGAGTAAAATATGAATAAGGCTGTTGTTGGTAGTGTGTTATTGTTCTTGCTTTTTGTTGCGTTTGGCTGTACAGAGAAAAGTAAGACGGTTTTTTCTCAGGAGGACATACATATTGTTCCCCAACCTAATGATCTAAAGTTAAATCAAGGGGCTTTTGAGTTTACCCCGGATACCAAATTCGTGGTGGACGGGAAGTATGCTGAGGTAGTTAATTTTTTGAGAGAGAAATTTAATCGGTCGGCAAATTGGGAATTGGAAGTAGTAACCGCTGCCCCAGCTAATAACTTTGTTGAATTAGTTGTTGACACTTCCCTGAAGGAAGAGGCTTATGTACTTGAGGTGTCCAGGGAGAAGGTAACTATAAAGGCCAAGGGGTATTCTGGATTTTTGTACGGACTGGAGACAGTGAGGCAATTACTTCCGGTATCCATAGAAAGTAATACCCTTGTGGATGCTGTGGATTGGGTTATTCCCAATGTTGATGTCTCCGATGCGCCTCGGTTTAAATGGCGTGGATTTATGATGGATGTTTCCAGACATTTTTTTGGCAAAGATTATATTATGGCCACCATAGATCAGCTTGCTTTATTGAAAATGAATACGCTGCATTTACACTTGGTAGATGATCAGGGCTGGCGTATAGAAATAAAAAAATACCCCAAATTGACCCAAGTGGGGGGCTTTAGGGTAGACCAGGAAGAAAAACCATGGAATGCGCGTCCAACACCAGAATTGGGGACCAAGGCTACTTTGGGAGGCTTTTATACCCAGGAAGATATTAAAGAAATAGTGGCCTATGCCAGTAGTAAGGGAGTTAATGTTGTTCCGGAAATAGAGATGCCCGCCCACGTTATGAGCGCCATTGCAGCCTATCCGGAATTGTCCTGTTTTCAACATCAAATTATGGTGCCCTCGGGAGGTGTATGGCCTATTACCGAAATATATTGCCCAGGAAAGGAATCTACCTTTGCGTTTTTGGAAAATGTTTTGCTGGAAGTAATGGAGCTGTTTCCATCCCAGTACATTCATATTGGGGGCGATGAGGCAACCAAAACAAATTGGAAAGTGTGTGCGGACTGTAAAAAAAGAGTGCGTGATGAAGGTTTGGCCAATGTGGAGGAATTGCAGAGTTATTTTATAAAACGCATGGAACGCTTCGTTAGTTCCAAGGGAAGGACCCTGATTGGTTGGGATGAAATTTTGGAAGGCGGTCTGGCACCAGGGGCAACGGTTATGAGTTGGCGGGGCGTAAAAGGTGGCCTAGAGGCCTCCGAGGCAGGCCACGACGTGGTAATGTCGCCTACTTCACATTGTTATTTTGATTACTACCAAGGTGATCAGAATTTGGAGCCATTGGCCTGGGGTGGCAACCTACCTCTTAGCAAGGTCTATAAGTTTGATCCGGTAGTAGAAGAAATGACCCCTGAGCAAGCCAAGCATGTCTTGGGAGGCCAAGCCAACTTATGGACAGAATATGTGCCTACCGAAGCACAGGCACAATACATGACCTATCCGAGATTAGCGGCCTTGGCAGAAGCTGTATGGAGTGAAAAGGAAGATAAGGAATGGTTAGATTTTTCAAGAAGGGTTAGCAGTTTGTTTGAACGATACAATGTATTGGGAATCAACTATGCAAAAAGTGTTTATCAAGTCTCAATGGAGGCTACTGTTTTGGAAAGTGGAGCTATTTCCTTGGTGCTGGAATCAGAATTTCCAGATTCCGATATACGCTTTACCTTGGATGGAAGCCCCTTAACTGCGACATCTGAACAATACAGCTCTCCCTTAACTATTGATAAGACCACAACTATCAAAGCACAGGTGTTCAAAGAAGGCGAGCCTATTGGCGACCTGTTTGAAAAAACAATTACCTACCACAAGGCTGCAGGAAAACCGGTGACCTATATTAATAGGTATCACGATAGCTACCAAGGTGCCAAGGATCTGGGAATGGTAAATGTAATGCGGGGATCCAAAAATTTTCATGACGGTCAGTGGCAAGGATGGTTGGGAGATGATATGGAATTGATCATTGATCTGGAAAACCCAACGGAGATCAAAACAGTAACTATCGGGTCTTTGGAAAACCAAGGGTCAGGGATATATTTCCCAGTTGGTGTGGAGGTATTCTTATCAGATGACGGAAATACCTATAAGAGTGTAGGAGCCATAAATAGGCCCTATGCGGTAAATAGTAGCTCGGAATTAAAAGATTTCGTCCTGGAAATTGGGCAGCAATCGGCCAGATATGTCAAGGTTATTGCAAGAAATTTGGGTACGCCCCCTACAGGTGGCGGTTCTTGGATGTTTATAGATGAGGTGGTCGTAGAATAGCTGTAAGCTAGAAAGTATGCAGAATAATAGCCAGTCATGTGGTGTTAAGGTAGGGTGTTTGGTGCCTTTAAAATAAGGTAATTATATAATTGTTAATAGAGTAGAGGGGGGCAAAACTTAAGCTAATAGCTCCACTTTTATTTAAGAATATGGAAACGAAAGAAATAATGATGAACTTACCATGTAAAATTGTCTTGGTTATGCTTTTTTTGACCATAGGTGCCAAGGCCCAAAAAAAGCCGGTAGATTATGTAAATCCGTTTATCGGGACTTCTAATTTTGGAACAACAAACCCTGGTCCTATTGCCGTAAGGGGGATGGTAAATGTGTCACCATTCAACGTTGCAGGACCTGAGAATTTGCCATTGGAGAAGGATAGTAGATGGTTGTCCACTCCTTATGTGCACGAAAATTCGTTCCTAACGGGTTTCAGTCATGTTAATCTTAGTGGTGTTGGCTGTCCGGAGCTGGGAGTTATTCTTGCCATGCCAACTACGGGAGCATTAAAGGTGAATCACCTGGATTACGGCACTACCTATTCCGAAGAGGTGTCCAAGGTGGGGTATTACTCCAATTTCTTGGACAAGCATAAGGTAAAGGTAGAGGCAACTGCCACAACTAGGGTAGGAGTAAGTAAGTACCACTTCCCCAAAGGAGAGGCCAATATCCTGATCAATCTTGGCTTGGGGCTTACCAATGAGCAAGGGGCCTCGGTCAAGGTAGTGTCGCCCACAGAGATAGAAGGGGTGCGCACAGTAGGTTCTTTTTGTTACTACAAGCCAGAAGAAGCCTATCCCGTTTATTTTGTGGCTCGATTTTCCCAAGCCGCAAAGGAGTTTGGTGTATGGAAAAAGCCTACTACCTATAAGGGAGCTGAGGCGGAATGGATGGGGTATAACGGGAAGACCCGTAAAATGCCCGGATATAAGGCCGTGGTGGTAGGGGATAGTATCGGAAGCTATATGCGGTATAAATTTGATGAACCCACTGTTGTGGAAATGAAAATTGGTGTTTCTTATGTTAGTATAGAAAACGCCCGAGAAAACCTGGAGAAGGAAACCTCTACCCGCACATTTGATCAAATATTGGCAGAAGCCAAAGCCAATTGGAATAGCTATTTGTCCAAAATTGAAGTTGAGGGCGGGCAGGAAGAGGATAAGGTTAAATTTTATACGGCCTTATATCATACCTTGATCCATCCCAGTACTTTAAACGATGTGAATGGCGAATACCCGAAAATGAAAACTAGGGATGTGCTAAAGACCGAAGATACGCGGTATACCGTTTTTTCCTTATGGGATACCTATAGGAATTTACACCAGCTCATGAGTTTGGTATATCCCAAGCAACAATCGGATATGGTAAAAAGTATGCTTCAGATATATGATGAAAGCGGTTGGTTGCCCAAATGGGAATTGAACGCTACGGAAACAACTACCATGGTAGGTGACCCTGCAGGTATTGTAATTGCCGATACCTATTTAAAGGGTATCACGGATTTTGATATAGAAAAGGCCTATTCTGCAATGATAAAGAGTGCAGACCAAATTGAGGGCAACCCATTGCGTCCGGGAATCAAAGACTATTTGGAGAAGGGGTATCTTACCACAAAAACAACCAATAGTGGGTCGGTTTCAACTACACAGGAGTACAATATATCTGATTATGCTATTGCCCAATTAGCTAAATCCCTGGGTAAAAAAGAGGACTATAAGCGCTTCTCAAAAAGAGCTATATCCTATAGAAAGCTCTTTGATAAGGAATACAACCTACTGAGGCCAAGGAATGATGACGGCAGCTGGTTAACTCCTTACAATCCAGAATCTGGGGCCAATTTTGAAAAGAACCTGGGTTTTATAGAGGGGAACGCATGGCAGTATTCCTTTATGGTGGTCCATGACACCAAGGGGCTGATGAGGCTAATGGGAGGCGGAAAGGCTTTTACAGACCGACTGCAGGACGTATTTGACAAAGGGCAGTACGATATGGCCAACGAACCTGATATTGCTTATCCCTACTTGTTCAATTATGTAAAAGGGCAGGAAGGTAGAACGCAAGAAAAGGTTTCAGAACTATTGGATACCTATTATAAAAATGCAGCGGACGGACTCCCCGGCAATGATGATACCGGAACTATGTCTGCCTGGGCGGTCTTTTCCATGATGGGGATATACCCAGTTAGTCCGGCCAATCCAATCTATACCATTACTACCCCTAAGTTTAGTAAGATTACCATACATTTGGATACGGACTACTATCAGCAGGAAAAACTAACGATACAAGCCAATTTATCAGAAATGAATAAACGTATCCAAAGCATAAGTGTTCAGGGGAAATCCCATAATAGTTATTTTATTCCACATGATAAGTTGGTGAATGCGAAGTTACTGGAGTTTAAACTAAAATAATAACCTTAATCCTATTTAGCCATGAAGTTTATTCTATACCACTACAGGATCCTTTTGTTAGTTGCTTGGTGTCTATTGTCAGTGTCCTGTAATAATGGAATTGAGTTGGTTGATGGTGGTAAATCGGACTATAGAATAGTTCTAGGGGAAGGTGCTTCAGAACATCAATACAAAACTGCTGAAGAATTACAATATTATCTGTACGATATAGGTGGGGAAAGGATCAATATTGTAGAAGGGGAACCCCAAAAGGAGGGTGAAAATTCCATATTTCTGACTGGTGAATCGGGAAAGGATTTGGGAGAGCATGAAATCCATATTAAAACACTTAACAAGGATCTTTATATTTCGGGGGGGTCGGACAAGGCTTTGAGAAATGCCGTATATGAGTTTTTAGGACGATTTTTGGGCTGTAGGTGGTACGCTCCTGGAGTGGAGAAAATCCCCACTGTTAAAACGGTGCGACTACCCACTATTGATTACCGGTATACCCCCGATATTACAACAAGAACGGTACATTCCCAACTGTATTATGACAATCATGATTTTGCGGATAAACAAAAGGTGACCTACGAGTCCTTCCCGGATTATGTGCCGCAGGCTAGGGTGCATACTTTTCACAGGTTTATGCCGGAAGATAAGTTTTATAAAACCAACCCGGAGTATTATGCCTTGCGTGGAGATAAAAGATTGCCCACCCAGTTGTGTTTGACCAATCCGGAGGTACTTGCTATTGTTAAGGATTCCGTGGCCTCATTGTTTGCCCGGCATCCAGGGAAAAATGTGTTGTCCGTAAGTCAGGATGACAATCAACAACATTGTCAATGTGAAAACTGTAGTGCTGTAGATACAGAAGAAGGGAGTCCGTCCGGTACTATGATCAGATTTGTAAACGAGATAGCCAAGGACTTTCCGGAAAAAACCATTTCAACATTGGCGTATCAATATACCCGAAGACCTTGTAAAACAAAGCCATTGGACAATGTGTTGATTACACTGTGTTCCATTGAGTGCGACCGTAGCGCGCCCATCGCAGAAAAATGTACCGAATTTGCAGACGATTTAAGGGGTTGGGGAGAATTAACCGACAATATTAGGATATGGGATTATACTACCCAATTCACCAATTTTTTGGCACCCTTTCCCAATTTGAATACGCTGAGACCAAATATTCATTTGTTTAGGGACAATAATGCCCAATGGGTCTTTGAACAACACAGCAATCATCCAAGTGAACTCTTTGAATTGAGATCTTATATAACCGCTCAACTATTGTGGAACCCAGATAGGGAATTGGAAGAGTTGATCGCCGATTTTACAGACGGTTACTATGGGGAGGCGGGCGTATATATAAAAAAATATATAGATAAGATCCATACCAAGATTGCTGAGGACAAAGATTTTTTCTTGTTTTTGTATGGAGATCCTTCTGAAGCCTTTACCTCATATTTAAGTCCGGGATTACTGCTGGAGTATTCAGAGTTGTTCAATAAGGCCGAGGAAGAAGTGGTGGGTAAACCGGAATTATTGGCACGTGTAAAAATGGCGCGTTTGGGAGTAGATTACGCGGTGTTGGAAGCTAGCAGGAAAAACCTAACAGACACTTTTAAACTTTTGAATGAAAGTGAAACGGGTAAAACAATCATAAACCCCATGGTAACCACCCTATTGGATAATTTTAGGGAAACCAGTTCCACCAACAATGTGGTTCTTATGAATGAAATGGGTTTTACCGTTACCGAGTACTTGGCCAATTATATGTCGGCATTGGAGGTTGCTGCGATGCCTAACAAGGCTTTGGGGAAAAAAGTGATTAGTATAACACACCCCAAGAAGTATGCCCGGGAAGACCCTATGGTGCTGACCGATGGGGCGTTGGGCGGTAGTAGTTTTTATGCAAATTGGTTAGGGTATGAAGGAAATGATATGGAGGTGGTGGTAGACTTGGGCGAGCCAATGGATATCAGCACTATTTCTACAGCTTTTTTACAGGTAACCAATCATGTGGTGTTCTTCCCTACATCTGTTAGCTTTTCTGGATCCATGGATGGGGAGGAGTACTATAGTTTGGGGGAAATTCAGAATTCTTCGCCCTTGACCAAGGAAAGTAAGGTAAACGATATTCAGTATTTTAAGCTGGATTTTGACCCCCAAAAGGCACGATATATAAAGGTTAAAGCTTTAAATACCAAAACTCCCTACTGGCACCACGCAGCCGGATTACCTTCCTGGTTGTTTGCCGATGAAATAATAATTAATTAAAATCCGTATAAATGAAAATTATAAATACTAGGTTACGATTCATTATGATAGTGGTAGCATCCGCCCTGTTTTGTCAGTTAGTTGGCGCCCAAGCCATTTATGAGGACGAGCGGTATGTTCCGGAAACCGATCCGTTGGTACTGGAAAAGTTGGATCAATGGCAGGATTTAAAATTTGGTCTTTTAATGCATTGGGGAACCTATAGTCAATGGGGAATAGTGGAGTCTTGGTCCCTATGTCCTGAAGAGTACGGATGGTGCGAACGAACAAAAGGTTCCAATCCCAGTGACTACAATACCTATAAGGAAGAGTATGAGGCATTGCAGAAGACGTTTAACCCCGTAAAATTTGATCCGGAAAAATGGGCCAAGGCGGCGAAGAAGGCTGGGATGAAATATGTGGTGTTTACTACAAAGCACCATGACGGTTTCTCTATGTTTGATACCAAGTATACGGATTATAAAATTACAGATCCCAAAACCCCCTTCTCTAGTCACCCCAAAGCCAATATTACCAAGGAGATTTTCAATTCTTTTAGGGATCAAGGGCTATGGGCCGGGGCCTATTTCTCCAAACCAGATTGGAATACCCCTAGTTATTGGGATCCATATTATCCGCCACGGGATAGAAACGTAAATTATGAACCAGAGGCCAATCCGGAAAAATGGCAAGAGTATATAGATTTTACACACAATCAAATCTTAGAACTGCTTACCGATTATGGCAAGGTAGATATTTTGTGGCTAGACGGTGGCTGGGTGGCTAAGACACCTAAGTCGGACATAACCAACTGGTATGAACAACAATTGGTCAATAATGACAATGGCTATTTAAAACACCGTATCGTCAATCAGGATATTAAAATGGACGAGTTGGTAGAGAAAGCCAGGAAGAAACAACCGGGTTTAATAGTGGTAGACCGTGCGGTACATGGAAAAAATCAGAATTATCTAACCCCGGAGAACAGGGTGCCAGAAAAACCCCTTCCCTATCCATGGGAATCCTGTATGATTGCCGGCGGGGGCTGGTCCTACTCATTTGACGCCGAATACATGTCTGGTCGGGAAGCTATTCATACCTTGGTAGATATTGTTGCCAAGGGAGGTAATCTTCTGCTGAATATTGCGCCTAGCCCTGAAGGGGAATGGGATGAGGGAGCATACAGATTGTTAAGTGAAATTGGGACATGGATGTCTATAAATGATGAGGCTATCTATGGAACTAGAGCTATGGCGCCCTATAAGTTCAATAATACTTGTGTAACAGCCAAGCCCGATGGCAGTGTGTATCTTACCTATTTGGTTGAAAAAGGACAGACAGTCTTGCCCACGGAGATAGTGTTTCCAGATTATAAGGCTTCAAAAAGGGCCAAAGCTAAGCTTTTAGGGTCCAATAAAAATCTAAAGTGGTCTCAAAAAGATCAGGGTATGGCCATTATACTGCCCAAAGAATTGGAGACGGAACTTTTGAAAACCGAGGCCTTTGTGATTAAGATAAAATAATTTGTAAGGGTCTGAACCTTTGTTGTTTATATATTTTTGAAGGTAATTAATTGAGAATTAGTTAGATGTTTTTGCATTATTACTAGGTATGGGAAAGCACTCGCTTTGCTGATAATAGAACCTAGTTTATGAGAAATTGATGAGGTATAGTGTAAATCCTGACCGTATATGTACGTGTCAGGATTTTTTTTGAGGATTTCAAATTTTTCCAACTACCAATTTATAAGAAAATTTTGATTGATAATTAACCTTTATAACCGAAATATTGTTAAATCGTGTTTATTACCAATAAAGCAGTATCATTACTTTATAATCAGTTCTATATTTAGTTGTTGAATTGTTAATTAAAACATAAATTAAATCAAAATATATTAGTACTTTTTGGACCCAGTTAGATGTTTTTTATGCTAAAATTGGTGATATTTTGTTTGTTTTATTTGGTTGGAATTGTCTTTAATTCCGTTATTTGTGGGTAATTGGTTGTTGTCGGTCGAATATATTTTGGCATTTGACTGATAAATAGAAAATTTAATAAACAATTAACATTTCGGGTGACTCCCGATTAACTCTAAATTATCTAACTTAAAATTACTAGTATGATTAAAAAAGTTCATTATTATTTAATGTTCTTGGTTATTTTCTGCATGCAGGGAATTACGGCCCAGAACATAGTTGTAACCGGAACGGTCACTGATGATTTGGGTGATCCGCTACCTGGCGTCAATGTCGTAGAAAAAGGAACAGTAAACGGTACCTCTACGGATTTTGATGGTAATTATTCCATAAATGTATCCAGTAAAAATGGTGTTTTAACCTTTTCGTCTTTGGGATTTTCTTCCAAAGAGGTTGCTATAAATGGTCAATCGGTGATCAATGTAGGATTGGAAGAGGATGCAGAACAACTTGGTGAAGTTGTTGTGACCGCTTTGGGTATTAAAAAAGAAACCAAGGCTCTGGGATATTCCCTGACTGAGGTAGGGGGAGAGGAATTGTCTACCGTAAAACAGACCAATGCTATTAATGCTCTACAAGGAAAGGTTGCTGGGGTTAACATAACCCAAAATGCTACAGGTGCGGCAGGTTCCAGTAGGGTTATTATACGTGGGGCCAGTTCTCTGTCCGGGGATAATCAGCCATTGTATATTGTCGATGGAATCCCGATCGGTAATGAAAATAATGGTTCAGCTGGCCTATGGGGCGGTTCGGATGGTGGTGATGGCATTTCCAGTCTTAACCCTGACGATATTGAATCTGTTAGTGTCCTGAAGGGTGGTGCTGCTTCCGCGTTGTATGGTTCTCGTGCTGCCGGTGGGGTTATACTTGTTACTACTAAATCAGGAAAAGGCCAGGAAGGCTTTGGTGTAGAGCTTAGTAGCTCGGTAACCTTTGACACTGTGGATACTTCCTTGCAAGATTTTCAAAAAGAGTACGGACAGGGAACAAGAGGTAGAAAACCTGTCAATCAGTCTGAGGCTCTGGATTTGGGAACCAGTTCCTGGGGGGCAAAATTGGATGGCTCTTCGGTTGTGCAGTGGGACGGTGTAGAAAGACCATATTCTTATGTAGGAAGTAATTTGGACCATTTTTACAGAACGGGAACAACATTTATTAATACTGTGGCGCTTACAAGTGGTTCAGAAAAGATGAGCTATAGATTTTCAGCTTCCGACCTTACCAATGAGGATGTAATGCCCAATGCAGGTTTGAACAGAAAAACTTTTTCTTTGAATTCCAGTGCTGTTTTAGGAGAGAAATTGACTTCTCAAGTAAATGTAAAATATATCAATGAGGATGTTCAGAACCGTCCACGTTTATCTGATGCCCCGGGTAACGGGAATTTTACGGTTGCCAATCTGCCTCCTAACGTTGATGTAAGATTTATGGAGCCAGGTACAAATCCAGATGGAACTGAAAGACAGTACTCTAATAATACTTTTTCGCAAAATCCATATTTTGCTGCATATAACTTCAGAAATGAAGATACCAAGAATAGGATAATTGCTTCTACCTCTCTTCGTTATGATATTACGGATTGGTTATACTTATCCGGGCGGACGGGTATAGATCATTCTACCATTAAACGAACTGCAGTAGAACCTTTTGGCACAGCCTATAAGCCCTTGGGAGGAATTAATGAAACGGAAATTCGTTATTCTCAAATAGATGCTGATGTTATTTTAGGTGTTGAAAAGGATATCACCGATAAGTTTTCTACTGTAGCTTTTGTTGGAGCAAACAGTAACCACATTAAACAAGAACAATTAAATTTAGGGGGTAGTGATTTTATTGTTCCCGGCCTGGAAGATATTGCCAATACGGCCAATCAAAACAGAAGCCGTAGTTATAGCGAAAGAAAAATAGGATCCTTGTACGGGTCAGTGGAGCTTTCTTATGACCGTTGGGCCTATGTTACTTTTACCGGTAGGAATGACTGGTTTTCTACCCTTTCCTTTCCTGGTAAAACAACCCCTAATAACGATTTCTATCCTTCAGTCAATGCGAGTTTGATATTGTCTGATGCATTTGACATGCCAGAGCCAATCAGCTTCTTGAAATTAAGAGGTGGGTACTCTGAGGTTGCTGGTGGAGCACAGGACGCGTACGCCTTGGCACTTACATATGAAATTTTTGGACAGGGGTTTTTAGGACAACCTACAGGCCGGGTTAACGGAGGAACCGTACCTAATTCCAATTTAGTGCCATTTAGTAAAACTGAGGCGGAAATAGGATTGGATGCAAGGTTTTTTAATAATAGGCTTTCCTTGGATATGGCATATTATGAAAACGAAACCACCAAGGATATAGTAGATGTGTCCACTTCTGTATTCTCTGGTTACGGAGGAGCTAAGGCCAATATTGGAAAAGTAGAGAACAAGGGTGTTGAATTCTTGTTAAGTGGCAGCCCTATACGCACTCAGAATTTTAATTGGACCACTAGCATCAACGGAGCTTATAATCAAGGAAAAGTGTTGGCTACGAATGCTGCCAATGCCGACGTGAATTTGGATGAGCCACGTACCCGTAATGTTAGAATTACACATATTGTTGGTGAGGCATATGGTACTATAGTTGGAGTTTCTTATGACAGGGATGAGAATGGTGTAATTAAATATACCATAAATGGAGACGGAGTTCCTGTAGCTGTTGAAGGAGAGAGAAAGATTTTGGGAGAAGGCGTGCCTCCTTTAACTTTAGGTTTCAGTAATAGCTTTTCCTATAAAAACTTCAATTTAAACTTCTTGATCGACGGTAAATTTGGAGGTCAAATATTTTCTGGTACCAATACGACCGTATACGGGAATGGGTTACATAAAGCGACTTTGGAAGGTAGGGAAAACGGCCTTACTGTTTCCGGTATAGATGCTGATACCAATCAACCATTTACTACTACGGTAGCCCCGGAGTTTTTGCAAACCTATTATGGAGAAATAAACGATATAGCAGAAGAATTTGTTGAAGATTCTGATTATATCAAATTTAGACAATTGAGTCTTGGGTATAGCTTGCCCAAGAAATCATTGGAGAATATATTCTTGACCAATGTAAATATTTCGGTTATTGCCTCCAATTTGTTTTATTTAAAAAGAAGTGTAGATAACATAGATCCAGAAAGTGCTTATAACGTAGGAAATTCCCAGGGGTTGGAGTATTTTGGAGTTCCTTCCTCTAGAAGTTTTGGATTAAATTTAAGTGTTAAGTTTTAAAAAAATGACTATGAAAAATTCGATTTATATATTATTAATTGCATTCTTGTTGGGTGCATGCGATAAAGGTTTTGAGGAATTAAATGTTAACCCAACCAAACCGGTTCAGGTTAGCCTTTCCACAAAACTGACCGCAGCACAAAAATTTATGTCTAGTGAGCGTTATGACAACTGGCGCGCAAACCTTATATACCAATCAACCATGATGCAGCATCTTGCGGTAACGGCAGGATATTGGTCAGGTGATAAATACACTTGGAACAAGGGGTATGCCTCTTCATTGATTGATAGGTACTACGGAAATGTAGTAAAGTCTTTAGAGGATATGATGGTTCAACTGGAAGAAGAGGAAGCTCCTGAGGAAATGAGGGCCATTACTAGAATTATGAGGGTTTATGTGTATTCCAGATTAACTGATCTGTATGGTGATATCCCTTACAGTGAGGCTGGTAAAGCTTTTATTTCTGGAATACTTACACCTAAGTATGATTCACAAAGTGAGATATATCCAGACCTATTAAAAGAGTTGGAAGAGTCTGCGGCTGCTTTGGGAACAGGTACATCGCAGTTTGGTGCCGCTGATTTAATTTATCAGGGAGATCAAACCAAATGGAAAAAATTGGCCAATTCATTGATGTTAAGACTAGGTTTTCGCTTAATCAAAAGAGATCCTACAGCTGCACAAGCTTGGGTTACCAAAGCCATTGATGGTGGGGTTATGGAATCTAATGACGATATTTTTTATCTTCAACACGATGTCAACAACCGTAATGGCAATAGTGAGGCTTTTGATGCGGATGGGAATCAGCGTTTGAGTAAAACATTTGTGGACTTTTTGCAAGGAGATCCTAGGCTTCCCATATTGGCTTCAAGAAGAAGCGATGGCAGTACAGATCCTTCAGATTTGAAGGGTTTGCCTAATGGATTGGATTCAGAGTTGCTATTGGAAGCAACCGGAGAGGAGGATACTAATCTTTATGCAGAGCCTAGTGACATCATAACTTTTTTTGAAGCTCCAATGTTCTTTCAGACCTATGCAGAAGTTGAATTTATGTTGGCAGAGGCTGCGGTGAGATGGAATTTGGCTGGAGGCGATCCAGAACCCCATTACAACGCAGGTGTAAGGGCAGCAATGAAAATGCTAGAGATATACGGCCCAGATGCTGTAATTGCTGATGATGATATAGATGCTTATTTGTTGGCTAACCCTTTCGATGCGGCTAATGCAATAGAACAAATTAATACCCAATATTGGGCAGCTACTTTCTTAAATGAATACGAGGCATTTTCCAACTGGAGAAGAACCGGTTTCCCCAATTTAGTACCGGTCAACTATCCTGGTAATGTTACCAATGGTACAATTCCGAGAAGGCTAACCTATTCTGAAAGTGAACAAAGTAACAATCCAGAAAATTATGCAGCTGCTATCGCAGCACAAGGACCCGACCTGCTTACCACGAGAGTTTGGTGGGATGCTGAATAAGCTTTTGCAATTACAATTGTAAATGTACTGGTAATGTTTTAAATTGAGAAAGGAGGGGAAACCCTCCTTTCTTTGGTTTAATAATTAATTTATATCTTATTGGATGTGATGAGTAAAGGTAGAGTGATACTTTTTATATGGGTGTATCTTTTGGGGTGTTTTCTTGTAGTAGCACAAGAAAGTTCAAGGTTTACGTTGATGAATGGCAAACACACGGGGATACATTTTAACAACAAAATAAAAGATACCAAGGACGCCAATATACTGCTGTATTCCAATTTTTATGGAGGAGCAGGAGTGGGGGTGGGCGATTTTAATAATGACGGTCTTCAGGATATTTATTTTGCCGGTAATATGGTTCCCGATAAACTGTATTTTAACCAAGGCAATTTAAAGTTCAAGGATATGACCAGCTCCGCAGGTATCCAAGATGACGGAGGGTGGTCTACCGGGGTTACTGTTGCGGATGTGAACAATGATGGCAATTTGGATATTTATGTAAGCCGTGAGCTATATGACGATAAGCCACAATGGAGGACCAACCTGCTGTATATTAACGACGGAAACGGGAAATTTATAGAGTCGGCCTCTCAGTACGGAGTTGCCGATACCCAAAGGACTAGACATGCTACTTTTTTGGATTACGATAAGGATGGCCTATTGGATCTTTTTTTGTTGACCCAGCCACCAAACCCTGGGAGTTATTCCAAATTTTCAGGTACTGAACTGTTAAAGGAGGAGTACCACGTTAAGCTATATCGGAATACCGGTAAGGAGTTCTTTGAGGAGACCACAGAAGAGGCCGGGCTAATGTTGACCGGTTTTCCCAATGGCGTTTCGGCCAGCGATCTTAATAACGATGGTTGGACGGACCTCTATGTGGCCAATGACTTCAATGCCCCTGACTTCCTGCTTTTAAATAACCAGGATGGTACATTTACCAATGTGGCCGATAAGGCGCTTAACCATACCTCATATTATAGTATGGGAGTAGATGTGGCCGATATAGACAACGATGCCCTTTTGGATATTTTTGTTGTGGATATGGTGGCAGAGGACAATTTTCGTCTGAAATCCAATATGAGTGGCATGAATCCCGAGGCCTTTTGGAAGGTGGTGAATGAAGGAGGCCACTATCAATATATGTACAATGCCTTGCAGCGCAACAACGGCAATGGCACTTTTAGTGATGTAGCCCAATTAACGGGGATGGCGGCCACAGATTGGAGCTGGTCCAATCTTATAGCGGACTTTGATAATGACGGACTTAAGGATACCTATATTACTAATGGGCTATTACACGATATTAGGAATACCGACGCTGATAAAAAAGTTGGAAAGCTCATTAATGAGACAAGCTTTAAGTACCTACAGGAAAATCCCCAAGGTGGCAATATAACCAGTGTATTTGATATATTGGATCTAGACAAGGTTTTGGGGGTGCTTCCGTCCCAACCCTTACAGAACTATGCCTATAAGAATCTAGGTGGATTGAATTTTAAGAAAATAATGAATGAATGGGGGCTAAAAGAAAAGTCTTTTTCCAACGGATCTGCCTATGCAGATTTGGATAATGATGGGGACTTGGATCTGATCGTAAACAACATTAACGAAAAAGCCTTTATTTATAGAAACAATTCTGAGAAAATAGCGGACGGTAATTACCTTCGCATAGCTTTAACAGATTCAGGGAACAGTACGGTATTTGGAACAAAGGTAACCTTGTATACCCAAGGGGAGCAGCAATTTTTGGAGCATACCAATGTGCGTGGTATCTATTCTACCAGTGAGCCTATTCTCCATTTTGGAGTAGGACAAAGATCGGTGGTGGATAGTATAATTGTACACTGGCCCAATAATACTGTTACAAACTTACGCAATATTAGTACCGGTCAACAGTTGACGCTCAATATGATAGAGGGTATACAACCAAATACAACCAATGATTTAACGGTGTCTTCATTGTATAATGACATTACCCATAAGGCAGGGATTTATTTTAAGCACCAAGAGAATGTTTTTGATGATTATAAGTATCAGGTTCTGCTTCCTCATAAAATGTCCCAGTTTGGTCCAGCGATGGCTAAGGGGGATATTAATAATGATGGCTTGGAAGATGTTTTTATTGGTGGTGCCACAGGATTTGCTGCTTCATTGTTTATTGCGGATAAAAATGGGGGCTTTGTAAAAAATGAAGGGGGTATTTGGGACAAAGATGCCGCTTATGAAGACGTTGCCGCGCTCTTTGTTGATGTTAATGGAGACGGGTTTCAGGATATCTATGTTGTTAGTGGCGGGAATGAATTTAAAGTCAATGACCCTCATTATATAGACCGACTTTATATAAACGACGGCGATGGAGCTTTTTCCAAAGGAGCTATTCTAGGTATGGATCGTAGCAGTGGCTCCAGTGTTGTGGCAGCAGATTATGATATGGACGGTGATATGGATCTTGTTGTGATGGGCAGGCATGTACCGCACCATTACCCATTGCCGGCTACGAGTATGTTTCTAAGTAATGAAAACGGGCAGTTGGTAAATAGAACCAAGGAGGTTGCCCCAGAGTTTAAGGATCTTGGGATGGTTACCGATGGCATTTGGAGCGACCATGATGGTGACGGTGACCTTGATCTAATAGTGGTTGGAGAATGGATGCCCATAACAATTTTTAACAACGAAAATGGGGTTTTAAAGAAACTAATTATCCCTGATTTGCAAGCTACCGCAGGATGGTGGTACAGTGTAGGCCAAGGCGATTTTGATCAGGATGGGGATATGGACTTTGTAGTGGGGAATATTGGTCTTAATTATAAGTACAAGACCTCTCCCAAAAAACCTTTCGATATTTATTTTAACGATTTTGACAATAATGGCAACTATGATATTGTTCTGGGCTATTACAATGGGGAGAAACACTACCCTTTAAGGGGATTTTCCTGTTCTTCAGAACAGATCCCCGGGTTGAAGGACAAAATACAGAAGTATGATATTTTTGCCTCCTTGGAGATTGACGAGGTTTATGGTAAGGAAAATTTGGATAGGTCCCTGCATTATAAGACCGATACCTTTGCCTCTTCCTACGTAGAGAATTTGGGCAATGGAAATTTTAAGGTCAGTGCGCTTCCCAATTTGGCACAATTATCCAGTATTAATGATATGTTGATCAAGGATTTTGACGGTGATGGTTATCTGGATGTTTTAGTTGTGGGAAACTTGTTTGTTGCGGAGATAGAAACTCCTAGAAATGATGCAGGTACTGGTGTTTTGTTGATGGGTGACGGAAATGGTAACTTTACCCCAAAAGAACAAAGTGAAAGTGGCATATTTGCCAATAGGGATGCCAAAGGTCTTTTGTCTATCACCGTAGGCCAAAAAGAATGGATACTGGTAGCCAACAACAACGATAAATTGCAAGTCTTTGAGAAATTACCTTAATCCATGTGGCCAATCCAAATGATGTGCAGGGTTAATTGACTATGTTGAAATCCTCAAATATTACATAGATTATCTATCTTCCAAATAAAAGTGCCTTGTCTTAACTGTGCAAGGCACTTTTATATTAGCCTCTTCTTAATGATTTATGATACTGGTAAAATCCGGTTTGTAAAGCTATTAATGAAGTGGTTATTAGTTGCTCTTTCCAAAATTTTATCACTTTTTGTGAACTTAAACTCAGTCGGTTTCAAATGTTCTCACTTTAATTCTTTGATTATAGAGTTAACGATTTACAATCAAATTGTTAAGTAATCTTTGTTTTTAAGATATTATTTATGCCTATTGTTATACGATTTTTACTTAATAGCTAAAATGCTATTTGGGGACAAGGATGCATTGTGAGGTGAGAATAGGTTATTGATTGTTTCTGCTTGGTTGTCGGTCGAATTAATTTTAACATTCAATGGAGAAGTGGAAAATTTAGCAATTATTTAACATTGGGGTCACTACCCAAAAATCTAATTAACTAACTTAAAATTATTAGTATGATTAAAAAAATTCATTACTATTTATTGCTGACCGCACTTCTCCTTGTCCAAGGAGTGTTTGCGCAGAACAAAACCGTTTCCGGTACGGTAAAAGATGATACTGGGACTCCCTTGCCAGGGGTAAATGTGGTAGAGAAAGGTACTTCTAATGGTACTTCTACCGATTTTGATGGGAACTACTCCATCAATGTATCCAATTCAGCAACCTTGGTTTTTTCTTCTTTGGGTTTTGCAACCAAGGAAATTGTAGTAAGTGGGCAAAGCACCATTAACACCAGTTTGGAAGAGGATTCGGAACAATTGGGAGAGGTAGTGGTTACTGCCTTGGGTATTAAAAGAGAGGCCAAAGCCATTGGTTATGCAATGACTGAAGTTCAAGGAGAGGAATTGGCAAGAATCAATGTCGTGAACCCCGTTCAGTCCCTACAGGGAAAGAGTCCAGGGGTAAGTATTGGTTCTTCCGACGGAGGTCTTTTTGGTAATTCCAAAATCCAAATAAGGGGTGTGTCTACGCTAAACTCTAGTAACAACCAGCCTATTTTTGTAATAGATGGTGTTATATTGGAAAATGCTACTTCCAATGCCAGTGCAGATTGGAATGCATCGTCCAACGATTATGGAAATATACTTAAAAACCTAAATCCAGATGACTATAAGAGTGTTTCCATTTTAAAGGGTGCTGCAGCTACTGCTTTATACGGTTCTAGAGGTATCAATGGTGTAGTGTTGATTACCACCAAAGATGGATCTGGAACTCGAGGTCTTGGAGTTTCTATTAAACAATCTGTTGGGTTTGATATTGCTTATAGGTCACCAGCCTTGCAAAATGAGTATGGTCCAGGTGCCTTGGCTGGTTATATAGATTATGGAGATCAAGACGGATCTGGCCAGTATTATGCGTATGATTCTGGACAATTTAACTATAATTCTGACGGCGTACCTTCTTTAAGAAATCACGGTTGGGATTGGATGAGTTTTGGACCAAAATTTGATGGTAGGTTAATAGAGGACTACGACGGGAATATGGTTCCTTATGAAGCTCAAAAGAATAATATGTTAGACGCTTATAGTACTGGTGTTAATACCAATACCTCAGTTGCTTTGAGTGGTGGTAATGAAAAAGGTAATTTTTATCTTTCCGATTCATATACGGATAGGACAGGTATTTTGCCAAACAATTCCTTTAAAAGAAATTCATTACTGTTTAGAGGGTCTTATAAGCTTGCACCTTGGTTAAGAGCTAGTGCATCCATTTCTTTTACCGATTCCAATTCCCATAACCCAAGAAACGATATTTCCCAGAGCTTTTTTGATGGTACTTTTGGAAGAATGTACAATACTGAAAAATATAGTCAACAACAGTACTGGCAGGCATCCCATGGGGGGGTTCCCAACGCTAACTACGGTGATGATTACGCAGATGTTCCTAACAAAGGACTTTGGTTTGCCTATGAAAACAATAATAATTACAACAAAGAAACTGTTGTTCGTCCAATTGTTACTTTGGCGGCTGATGTAACGGACTGGCTGACTATTACTGCAGAGGGAAACCTTAACCATTACACAACCGAGTACGAAGCAAAGAATTTGGGTAGCGGATTTGCCAATGAGGGTGGTTACTATGAACTAAGGCATAATAAGGATGTTAGTAAAACTGGAAAATTAACTTTTGCCTTTAATAGGGATATTTCTGAAGAATTGTCAGCCAACCTTATTTTAGGTGGGGAAATATGGACGCAAGAAAAGTCATATACCAGAGGATGGACAGATGGCGGTTTAATAGTTCCAGGCAGATTTTATTTAGGAAACTCTCTTAGGACCCAAAGAGGTGATGGTGGCGTTTCGGACACAAAACAATTAAATTCGGCTTATTTCTTGGGAAGTTTGGCATATAAAGAACAATTATTCTTAGATGTTACAGGTCGAAACGACTGGTCATCTGCCTTAGTGTATACGGATGGAACAGGTAATAATTCCTACTTTTACCCTTCTGTGTCCGGTTCTTGGTTGTTTAGTGAAGTAACAGGGACTTCCAATTGGTTTACATTTGGAAAGATTCGTGCTTCATGGGCGCAAGTCGGTTCTGATACCAGCCCTTATACCATTAACAAGGGGTACGGCCAAGGAAGTATAGATAATGGGGGGAACTTTATTTATACCAATACGGTTAATACCACCTTGGTAGATAGGAGTATTAAGCCAGAGCGAAAGGACTCATATGAAATAGGGGCCGATGTTCGTTTTTTTAACAATAGATTGGGTGTAGATGTAGCCTATTATGACGAAACTATTTCGGAGCAAATTGGCAATGTTCCTTTACCCAGTGAGTCTGGATATAACAACCTGCTTACCAATATTGGTACCTTGACCAATTCTGGGGTTGAATTGACAGTTATGGGTACCCCCGTTAAGACCAATAATTTTAGTTGGAATTCCACTTTTAACTACTGGAACAATACCACTAAAATAGATGAGGTACATCCAGATTTTGGAGAGTATAAGAGTTTAGGGGGTAGTATAAGCTACGGTAACTTCCGTGTAGGATCGGTTGCTTTTGAAGGTGGTGAGTATGGCGTATTGTATTCGGATAGTGCTCCAAAGAAATTTGAATCTTCGGATCCCAACCACCCAAACAATGGAAAGAATCAGTTGATTTGGGTAGATTCAAGAAGAGGAGCTTATTTTGAAAGAAGTGGAGAAGCCGAAGAAGTTGGTAAAGTTCAACCAGATTTTGAAGGGTCTTGGAACAATGAATTCAACATAGGTGATTTTAATATGTCTGTACTGCTGGATGCTCGATTTGGTGGACATATGGCATCTTACTCCAGTCGTTACGGAACTGCTTACGGATTCACGGAGAGTTCCTTGTACGGTAGGGATCCTGAGCATGGTGGTGTAACGTGGACGTCGGGATATGATGATGTTCAAGGAACTCAATTTAGTGATGGTATTATACCTGACGGAGTTTTTGCGGAAGGACAAACCGTTACAGCTCCTAACGGATCTACTGTTGATGTTGGGGGTATGACCTATCAAGAAGCTTATGAAGCCGGTCATGTAGAACCTACCCACGCTAGCTACTATCACTATCGTCTAAATTCTTGGGGGAATGGAGTAATCAATGATGACTGGTTTGCTGAGGTAAAATACATTGCTTTAAGAAATATTTCATTAGGTTACAACTTACCCAAAATGGCGGCAGAAAAATTAGGGGCCAGAAGCGTATATCTTGGTATAAACGCACGAAATGTGGCCTATTTGTATAATTCATTGCCAAATGATATTAACCCTGAAAGCTTTAGGGGAACAACTAGTTCGGATTCTTTCCGTGAACGATCCTTTAGTCCTTACTTGGCGAGCTACACATTCTCCATTGCAATTGACTTTTAATAATAAAAAATTAAAAAGATGAAAGAAACATATAAATTACTTGTAATTCTCTTGGCAGTTTTTATCGTTGGTTGCGATAAGGACGAGTTTGCTGAGCTGAATAGTAACCCATCAACACTTTCCGAACCAGATCTTAGGTATTCGGCAGCCAAGGTAATCAATGACATGTATACCAATGATTATTTAATTTGGTTTTACACCAATTTTGATTATGTATATCCTTGGGGCCAAATAACGGGAACTGGAGTTGGTAACCCTGAGACGTTTGTTGAAATGGCTGCTCAAGGAGGGGCTCAGAACGTTTATAATATTATTCCTAATGCAAAGGATATTAGGTTTAAGATTGATGCTTTACCAGAAGATGAAAAGGCGACTATGCGAGGAATTGTAGGGGTGACCTATGCAGCCCAGATTGCCACGGCTTTGACCCAGACTGATTTTAAAGGATCAATGGTATATACAGAGGCCGGATTGGCACCCTACACCACTCCACCCTTGATTACGCCAATCTATGATCAACAGGAGTTGTTATTTGATACTTGGTTGTCAGAATTGGACGGTGCCATTGCTGATCTTACTGCTGCGGATCAATTTAGCTTGGGAAGTCAGGATATAATCTATAATGGTGATTATGGTAAATGGGCAAAGTTCTGTAACCTTTTAAAGCTTAGAATAGCTGCTAGATTGGTCAATGCCAATAAGAGCAAGGCACTTAGTATTGTAGAGGAAGTGGTTAATTCTTCTGCCGGATATATGAACTCTTTGGATGATGACTTTATTTATACTAGGGGAATTGAATACAGAGGAACCGGCAATGGTACACAGCCAGGAACAGGAGGCTTAAATCTAATTGATTTTCTACGAGACAATAGGGACCCTAGATTGCGTTTTCTTTTTGATAAAAATGATTTTAACGCTGAAGTAGTACAGGCATTTATTGATGCTGGCAACCCACTGCCAAGCTACGTAGAGCAATATGTGGAATATGATATTTTTGGAGATTTCGCGGGCTGGTCTGGTCCGGGGGAACCATGGGTACGTTACCATGGAGCTCCTCTATCTCCTGATAAACAGCAGGATGGTGCTTATGATGATTATTTTCAACAAGCTTCACAAAACAGGATAACCATAGATGGTGTGGACAAGGCATATAGTTCTACCTCTTCGTTTGCAGAAAAGTTAACCCGTACAGGAATAGACTATACATACCCTACAAGGCCAGGGGGGCGCTTGATCCAAAAGCTTAACAACCATCCGCCATTGGAAGTAATATTAGGATCATCTGCAGAAACTAATTTGTATTTAGCAGAATTTAAGTTGTTGGGAGCCAATATATCCGGGTCTGCCCAGGCTTATTTTGATTTAGGGGTAGAGCTTTCGGTTAGGAGAATGGATGCTTTGGCTAAAAGTACAGAAACCTTTTACTATGAAAGCGATCCTGTATATGAAGATGAAACCATGGCAGAAATGGCTTCAACGAAACTAAAGGAGAATGAAATTTCCGATTTATTGGCACAGCCGGCTTACGATTTGTCTACAGATGGATTGGAGAAAGTCTATATTCAGCAATATATTAACTTTGCTGCTACTCCTCATGATGTTTATACAACAGTAAGAAGATCCGGTATACCTAAAGTAGGTAGTGCTATTCTACCTTGGGAGCCCATTTTGGCGGCTGGTTCTGAATTGAGTATACCAAGACGTTTTGAGATAGGTACGCCAACCGAGGACAATGTGAACTTTGAAAATGTACAGCAAGCTTATGATGAGCAAGGCTTTACTACAGGTACTAATGATCCGAATATTCTAAATTCGGAGCGAATTTGGTTCGATGAAAACAACCCAAATTACGGGGAAGGACCAAATAATTAGTCTACATTGAGTTAGTGTTAATCAGGGTCGACCTTTTTGGGTCGGCCCTTTTTTGTTGTTATCATTTTATCTTGAATAAAACTTGGGAATAGAACATCCTTTAAAAAAAAACATTGGTCTATTAGCATCTCTAAATAGATTTTAATTGGCTTATGGACTAAGCTTTTAATTCACGTTGGCATATTTTTTTGTTTCGGATTATAAGGAAGGCATTATCTCCTTGCAGTGGGCTAAGTTTGGTCTTTCCCTATAACAAATAGGGCACAAAAAAAACCTTAAAACCAATAATCATATGGTCTTAAGGTTTCTTAATATAATGCTGGCTTGTTGACTGTTAAGTTAAAATGCACTATCTATAATTTATAGACAGTAAGAACCCATAACAGAAACAAACGGACTATTCCTTTAAATAATAAAAATGTCCGTCTTCTGCACCGATCAACAAATTTGGTTTCCCATCCTTGTCCCAATCCACTACTGTGGGGCTGGTGGTATGTCCGGCCAATTTGGTGTTAACTATATTTCCTTTGTGCTTAAAGATGGTGTTTCCTTCTTTTTCTCCAAGGTTCTCATACCACTCTATGTTGGTACTATTGGCTAAAAGATCCAAGTCTCCATCCCCGTCCCAATCTGCAAAGGCAATTTTTCTTCTGCCACTGCCTCCTGCTTCACGCTCATTTAAACGCAGCCAGTTGTTGTTATGTGCGGCATCTGCGTTTTTAAAGATACGTTGACCGGGTTTTAGGTAAAGTTTCCCTCTTTTTTTAAATCGTTCAAAAAATGCCAAATAGCCCTCGTGGTCCAACATTACCAAATCCATTAGGCCATCTTTGTTCCAGTCGATGGCGCAGGGGGTGGTCCTCCATTGTGTAACCAACTCGTCCTTTTCAGGATTCCACCAATTCCATTCTGGTTTTGGGAGGTGGTTTTTTTTCCAATCCACTTTAACTCCGCCCATCTTGGTTAGTTTGGGAGCTCCTTTAGTACCTGAGTTTTTATACCATTCCACTTTTCCAAAGATGGAATTCAGTACTATATCTTTAAGTCCGTCACCATCCCAATCGGCAACGGAAAGAGTGGTATATCCCCATTTGCGTTCGGCCGGGCCTTGTATGGATCCGCTTTCCCCCGCCAATACCCTAATAATTTCCCCATCTGCTTTTAGATAAACCGGTTCTTTCCAATCCGGTGTGTCACCACCATCCAAATTCTCTATGAATCCAATATAGCCAGCGGAATTTCCACAGATTAGATCCTCGTCACCGTCTTCGTCCCAATCTACACTAAAAGGGGTAACCAAGGCTCCAAACTTTAGGAACTGACTCTTTTGTTTTATGTATATTGGGGACTTAAATACAGGCATATTATCTGTGGTTTGTCCTGTGTTTTCTATAAATACAACCCTGCCGTCCTCATCGCCTACGATCAGGTCTATTTTTGAATCCTTGTTCCAATCAATAGCCACTGGCCTCATCATCTCCAAATCCATTTTTAGGAGGCCATCTTCATTCTCTAGAAATCTCCCTTTGGAATAGACAGGTTTTTCCCTGCTTCCAATATTTTCAAAATAGGTAAATCTATCTACAAACTCCCCACATATTAAATCAAGATCGCCATCCCCATCAAAATCGGCCATGTTGGGAGTGGTATTGCCATATACATCTATGGGTTTATTATCTGCCAGAATTTTGCCACTATTAATGTAGTTGCCATTATCATTGGTAAGCAGATAGAGGTAGCCCCTGAGGTCTCCGTTGGTCCATTCCCCTTTGTCATTAAAGGCATTGTCCCATCCGTATTCGCTCCAATCATCTATTCCTACAATGAGGTCCATATCCCCATCGTTGTCGTAGTCAACATATTTCCAATCGCTGAATCGTTCCTTGTACTGGTCTAGAAGTTGGGAAGCCTGATATAGGCCTTCGGGCCTGGTATATCCATATTTTCTAAAATTGTTGTATTCCAAACCAACACCCAATACCCTAGGCTCTTCCTCTACATAAGAGATAGCCACATTTCTCATTCCTGGTCCAAGCTTTATAGGGGCATCAAATACAGCTTGACCATTTTCTACTTCAAGGTTATTTTTAAAAAGAAAAGTACCGTTAAAAGGGACGTCCGTACAGGAGATGACCAGATCCAAATCTCCGTCCTGATCATAGTCCATAGGTAGTGGATTGGCCCAAAGACCTACGGCCAAATCTTTTGTGGAGGTGGTGTCCTTATACTCCAGTCTAATCAAGGATTCATCTGGGGTTTGTGCGTAGGAAATGATACTGGACGTAACAAATAGGCATTGGATTAATCGTTTAAGCTTCATAGGTGGTTTATTCTATAGTTTATGGTTTGTATTGAGTCAATGAATTAAAACTTTCAAATTAGTATTTATTTTTTAATTGACCAATATTTTCTGTTTTTGCGTGTATGCGATTGTATTTCAGCTTTTAACTCCTTTAGAAAACAAAGAAGAAAGAAGTAATCTAAATAAACATTGACCTATGAGCTAAAAAAAGATTCATTTTTTGTCAAAAGTTTTGGGTATAATTGTTTGAACTTTCCTATTTTTGCAATCGGATTTTTGGGATGCGGCCCTTCGTCTACGCTCAGGACAGGCTGCCCCACAGAGGATCCAATTTAAATGGAGATGCTGAAAAAGAATTGAGAGTATTGAGTAAATTGTAGTATCGGGATGTGGCGCAGTCCGGTAGCGCACACGGCTGGGGGCCGTGTGGTCGCAGGTTCAAATCCTGTCATCCCGACGAACCTAGAAATAGGTAATTGCAAAAACACTGTTAATCTGCTGATTATCAGTGTTTTTTGTTTTTATGGATTTCCTTTGATATCATTTGATATCATATGTGTACACCTAATTCGGTGTGCAATTCGGTGTGCAGTTGTTCACTGAAATTGTAGTAACTTGAAAGAACTTTAGGGTAGGATTTGACTTTTCTCCTTAGTGATTTTTGTCTAACTAAAGCTATTTCAAATGAAAACGAACCAGACATTTACGGTAATTTTTTTTACAAGAAAACCTAGGGGCACTTCAGGTCTCCTGTCCATTTATGTGCGTATCACTACTTTGGGCAAACGTGCAGAGATCAGTTTAAAGCGAAAAATTCACGCAGAGCATTGGGATTATAACAAGGGTAGGGGTAAGGGCAGATCTGAAGCTATCCAAAACCTAAATACCTATTTGGATCAGGTAAAAGCTAAATTACTACTGTGCCATGGTCAACTCGTAAATGAGGACAAAATTGTATCTTCCAACTCCATAAAAATGCGTTTCCTGGGAGAAGATGAAGTAAGCCGGACCTTGTTGGATCTTATAGACTACCACAACGGGAATATGGTCCATGTCCTCAAGCCAGGCACCATGAAGAACTATTACACGACAGAAAAATACATAAAGCGTTATTTAAAAACGAAACTGAAACGTGAGGATATTTATCTGAAGCAACTCAATTTCGGGTTTTTATTGAATTTTGAGCAGTTTTTAAGGAAAAGTGTTAACAAGAAGAAACAACCTTGCCTCAGTAATAATGGGGTGATGAAACACTTGGAACGCTTTAAAAAGATGGTAAACCTAGCTGTAAAGTTGGAATGGATGCAAAAGAACCCCTTCGACCGGTTCCAATTAAAGTTCAATAAATTCGATCGCGTGTACCTGACCCAAAGGGAATTAAGACGGTTAGAGGAAACGGAATTTAAACAGGACAGGCTGCAACATGTAAAAGACTGCTTTGTTTTTTCCTGTTATACGGGTCTTTCATATGTGGATGTAAAAAGTCTTACCGCTGAAAAAATTACTAGGGGAATGGACAATCGCAACTGGATCTATACCAAACGGGAAAAAACGGACGAGCTTGTGAAAATTCCCATTCTTCCCCAGGCATGGGAGATTTTAGAAAGGTATAAAGATTTTCCAACCTATAATGGATTACTTCCTATGTGCTCCAACCAAAAAGTGAATGTTTACCTCAAAGAAATTGCAAGTGCCTGTGGCATTCATAAGAATCTAACCTTCCATGTGGCACGGCATACCTTTGCTACCACCGTCATGCTGTCTAACGGGGTTCCTATAGAAACGGTATCAAAACTATTGGGTCATACCAAGTTAACCACTACCCAAATATATGCCAAGGTTATGGAGTCAAAAATAAGTGAGGATATTGGTGTGCTTCTGGAGCGGTTCAAGGATAGGGAACGTAGGGAAACTGTGGATGCCTACTGATCGCTGAAGGTGTGACAGGACAATACTCTATCTATCTTATATCTCCTGTCTTCTAATCAGACGGTCAAAGGTTCGAATCCTTTCGCGATCACCACATTATACACGGGACTTCCAAGGGATTGGAGGCCCTTTTTTTATAAGCCTAATTTAGGAAAAGGTTCATTTTTTATATTTTTAACAAAAATTTAAACTATAGAAAACACAAATGTTATCATTTAACGATATTTCGCAATTTTTAAACGTAACGGAAATTTAAACCTTTTACTTGGGTTTTGTTCTGTGATAATTGTCGATTAAAGCTTCAGATACTATAAGGGACTTTTCTTTGGTTATACAATCGAAAGTAATTTTTTTGGTGGAAGTATACTCTTTTAATAAATTACAAACATCCTCAGTACTTAGAAATCCATTATCTTTAAGGTGATCCAGTATGTCGCTATACTTGTCCGAGCTAAAGCCATCTTTCAACATAAACTTTCTATGAATTTATATTATTAGTCACTCTCATTCTCCCAATCCATAATGTACTTATCTAAATTGAGAAGTATAAAATTTACCCTTTCACTATAGAATTTCATAGGTTCATATTTGCTGCCAACAGAGACCAGCTTACTTTGTACCCATTTTTGGAGTTCTTTATACTCGGGGTGCTTGGGTTTGTTTATGATTTTAAGAAAATCATAAAACCCAGGTAGTCCGCCAATATCCTCCGGGGGACAGTTCAAATTTCCCGAGCAACATATTGGAAATGGAACTGTCAGGTCTTCTACAATTCTCTCCAAGGTCAAGGAATGCTGCCAATAATCCCCAAAATCATAAAGATAGTCCAATTTCTGACTTTTGTATTTTAGTACATCACCGATTTTTAGAGTCTTGGAGTCTATAATCTCATTAGGTCCGTTAAAGCCGTCCTCCTCAAATTGTTGACCTATTCGATAGCTGTCGATGGAAAATTCATATAGGTGATAGTTCTCCCATCCCATAACGATTTGAACGGTATGGTGAAGCTTATAAAATGTGAAATCCGATGGTACCAAAAATTCACGTGATATAGGAGGGTGACTGCCATCCAGTTGGATACGAAATTTAAATGTGCTACTCAACTCTTATTATATTTTAGCTTTGCTAATTTATAATATTATACCGAACAGGCACTTTTATTTTGCTTTTTGATTATAAATCTAATTTCAGAATTAAAATTACATAAAATTATAGGGTCACGAGTAGGTATTTTTAATAAAAAATATTGAATAATTAAGTGTTTCCTGTTGAGTGAAGTCAAAATAAAACGGATGCACTAAAAGTACATCCGTTTTAGAATTAAAAGAGATCGTTTCAAAGGTGACTTAATGATGACCTCTTTGTTTTATGAATATTAAGTAAGTTCTTCAATTTGGCTTACACTCTAGATTTGCGTTTTTTCATCTTTTTTTCTTCCATACGCTGAAGGATCTTTTCTTGTCTTTTAGCTTTGACCTGCTGTTTGGAAAGTTTTTTTTTGCCAATGGCCATAATGAAATGTTTTATAATTAATGAATAAATAGTGCACTAACCCTATAATTAGTGTAAATAGATCGTAACGAGTAGTTGACCCCTTTTTTAAAGGGTCTGAAGAATGGATTGTTAGTATAGGAGGTTTTAGGTACACTCTTGGGTACCCTTTACTTCGGAAAGATGATTTTCGGCTTAATAGACTCCATATTAAATAAAAAATGAAATTTCATATGACCTTAAAAAAATACCGCAGATTATTTAAAAATTTATCCGATCGGAATTTATTACTATTATTCTATAATTACAGTATCAGACATACTCTTCATGTAATTAATAATTTCAAACATATGACTAAATTTATTGATTTCCAAGTATTATATAGAATGTCCTGTCACGAGGTGTTTCCTTCCGTTAATTGGGTTGATAGGTGCCAATCTTTATCTGCCAGACCTTGTGATCCCTCTTATGGGAACAATATCGTAGGGGTGTGGATGAAGGGTTAGATAATAGCCGAAAGTATGCAAGATGGCCACTATTCGGGGTTGGCCGGCAAAACTGGTTGCCGGATGAAAAAAACTTTATCCCTTACGGGACTATCTGGAACTGAAAGTTTTAAAATCCTTCGAGGGTTGAGTGTACCGTTTAGTCTTCAATCATCCTCCTGATACTTGAATTTCATTTGATTTTTGCTAATTTAGAGAATAATACCTTGCCCTTCATTCAAAAAAAGCTGCCTTTGCAGACAGCTTCCAATGTTAAAAAGACTTAAGTTATTTATAGTTTTAGGTTCAACATAATCTCATGTGTTCCATTGTCAATGTTACTTATCGAGTTTTCCAATGGACTTTCGTATACGTACCCGATCAACATGCCGCTGGATACCTTAAAAAGGGCCATACCACTAACACTCTCATTGATCCTGTAGGCAGCGCCCAGGTCAAAGAAATCATTAAAGGCAAGAAAGGTGGTCAGGTCTATAGATAAAGGGGATCCTTCCACATAACGGACCAAAGTGCTGGGTTTTAGGGTAACGTTTTGCCCCAGATATAAATCCAGACCACCTGCAAAATACAGGTGTTTTTTGTCTGCTCCCACAGTGGCGACACCCTCCTCTTCTTCCAATCTGTCCCTACTTAAAATTTTGGGGACGGACAGGGATAAGAAGTATTTGTCATGTCTTAGGTGAATACCTACCCCAAAATTGGGATTTAGTCTACCATTGAGGTTCATAAGGCTCGGGTCTTCCTGTATGCCATAAGTGACAAGTCCGTCCGTATTGGCACTATATGAATTGAATCCGGCTTTGAGTCCAAAAAATAAGTCATGGTTTTCATCCAGTTTTATTTGATAGGATAGGTCCAGGGCTATTGAAGTTTGTTTTTCAATAAAGGTCTTGTCGCTTATCAGAGATAGACCCATACCAAGGTTTTTGCCCACAGGTGTTCCAAAGTTTAAGCTTTGGGTCTCAGGGGCGCCTTTAACATTGGACCACTGGCTACGTACGTTAACGCCTATGGTGGTTCCGTCATTGGCCCCGGCATAGGCTGGGTTTATCAAGTTCATGTTGTATCTGTACAGGGTATAATTGGGATCTTGTTGAGCATTTGTTAAAATAGAAATAGAAAAGACCAAGATTACTATTATTTTATGAAATAGGTTCATTTATTTGTTTGATTTTTATTAATAATTGATGAATATCCAACCTTGTAATGGTGCAGTGCCATTTCCTAAGTCAATAACGTATAGGTAGGAACCGGCCGGTAATTTTGAAGAGCCTGACTTATGCCTACCGTTCCAATCATTTTGGTAATTACGTTTTGCGTATACCTCATGACCGGACCTATTAAATACCTTCACTACATTGTTGGGGTAGTTGTTGATGCCTGGTACAACCCATGCGTCATTAATTCCGTCCCCATTTGGCGTAAACGCCTCTGCAGGGATAGGGATATTCACGGTTGCGAGCGAATCATCATCAGTATCCGCATTATCACCAATACCATCGTTATCGCTATCCTTGTCCTCCGTAGGGTCCAAAGGGAAGGCATCTTCGGAATCCGGAGTACCGTCATTGTCATCATCAGTATCTACATTGTTTCCTTTGCCATCACCGTCGGTATCGGTATCCTCGGAATTATCCAAGGGGAAATCGTCTATGGAATCTAAGGTTCCATCATTGTCATCGTCGGTGTCAGCATTGTTTCCTATGCCATCACCATCGGTGTCGGTATCCTCGGAATTGTCTAATGGGAAGGCATCTTCAGAATCCGGGGTACCGTCATTGTCATCATCAGTATCTGCATTGTTTCCTGTGCCATCACCGTCGGTGTCGGTATCCTCGGAATTGTCCAATGGGAAGGCATCTTCAGAATCAGGGGTACCGTCATTGTCATCATCAGTATCTGCATTGTTTCCGGTACCATCACCATCGGTGTCGGTATCCTCGGAATTGTCCAAAGGGAAGGCATCTTCAGAATCAGGGGTACCGTCATTGTCATCATCAGTATCTGCATTGTTTCCGGTACCATCACCGTCGGTGTCAGTGTCCTCGGAATTGTCCAATGGGAAGGCATCTTCGGAATCCGGGGTACCGTCATTGTCATCGTCCATATCGCAGACATCGCCCTCACCATCAGTGTCAGTGTCCAACTGATCAGAATTGGCCATCGAGGGACAATTGTCCGAGCTATCCTGAATTCCGTCATTATCAATGTCAGTACCTTTAATTACGGCATCCGAAACAGTATTTCCTAAATTGTTGTGTATATCTGTTAAGGTAAAATCTAGGGTAATGGTTCCATCTGCTAAAGTACTTAGATCGATTCCGCCAACATGATCGTTAGTTGTGACAATGGTTCCCGTACCGGTCACATTGGTTTCTCCTTCCGAACTGCTTATAGTATAGTTGTATGTTGACCCGATTTCGGCCCCAGTGATGGAAAAGCTAATTGAGGCTGCATTGGCATCATTGATGGGGTTTTGATCGAAACTCACGGAATAACCAACTGGCCCTAGGGCATCCACCAATACCGCCGTGGTGCTTCCCACACTGTTCAGGGTGGTGTTGAGACTGTTGGAGGCAGCATCGCCCAAGGTCCCTCCATTGGCGCTCAGTGTCCCAATGGCAATACCATCTGTATCCAGTTCACCGGCCTGTACGGTAT
>NZ_RQPJ01000018.1 GCF_003957295.1 Arenibacter aquaticus | reverse complement strand
AACCCCTTTCGCTTCTCGATACAAGTATTTGATGTTTAGATTTCACATAGGGTCTGGCGAAAAAAGATTTGAAGGTTCTAGCTTGCTATTGTAGTTTGTTCATTTACTCAAGTGGTTTTTATTGTTTTTTATCGGTTTTCGTGAATCTAAAATTGAAAGAAAGTCTTAAATCCTTTTTAGGGAGTCTTCTAATTTTAGATTTCTTTTGCTCGCCCAAAGAAAACGACCAGGGCCGAAAAATCAAGGTGCGGTGCACCTTGATTTAGAGGAGCCAGCCGTAGCCATGGCGAGGCGCCTTCCCCGATGAATTTTTTCGACACCGAGGTCGAAAAACCGTGGACAAAACTCCGCGTCGTCCCAATTTTGGGACTCCTGCTTTCGGAGCTTTTCCATCGCGCCAGCTGGCCCCTTGCGGCAAATGCAAGTCGTTGCATTTACCTCTCGGTCCTCTGCGGTTAAGGAGTTTTAGCTGCGCCTCCCTTTTCCTGCTGTAAAAATCCCTTGATTTACTACGCATAT
>NZ_RQPJ01000017.1 GCF_003957295.1 Arenibacter aquaticus | reverse complement strand
GACATAACCTAGGGATTGTTCCTTCTACCAAGAGTGGGACCCCTTGGAAATTGGTTTTGCAACTGGAAGTATTAACTCGTTCAGAAGCTGTAATTTTGGAGCGACGAATAAAGAATAGAGGAGCAAAACGTTTTATAGATGACCACTTCGGGGTGCACCACGCTTTTTGCGTGGCAGGTCTCGCCCGGTTTGCGAATCCAAAAGCATTGTCATAGCGTCTCATTTGGGACGCGGAGGTCGTCACGCTTTGGGCGTGAGCACCCCAAGAAAGCTAGAATATGTTCGTTTATATTTTATATAGCGAGAAACGTTCAAGATATTATGTAGGTCAGACTACGGATATCATAAAAAGATTGAAAAGACGTAACCTAGGGATTGTTCCTTCTACCAAGAGTGGGACCCCTTGGAAATTGGTTTTGCAACTGGAAGTATTATCTCGTTCAGAAGCTGTAATTTTGGAGCGACGAATAAAGAATAGAGGAGCAAAACGTTTTATAGATGACCACTTCGGGGTGCACC
>NZ_RQPJ01000016.1 GCF_003957295.1 Arenibacter aquaticus | reverse complement strand
CTTCGGGAGGAAACGACAAGGTATTGGTTACGGATGCAGTGGGTACTGTGGCCTGGGTAGATAGGTCCAGCTTTGATGCCATTGCGGACCAGGTAACGATTACCGGTGTAGGAACTGCTGCGGATCCTTTCAAGGTAGAGGACCTTTCCATAGTTACGGCCAAACTGGCCGATAAGGCGGTGACCACCGTGAAATTGGGTGACGATGCTGTTACCAATGCAAAATTGGCCGATGATGCGGTACAGACAGAAAACATATTGAACGGAACCATTCTTACAGAGGACATGGCTTCGGGAGGAAACGATAAGGTATTGGTTACCGATGCAGTGGGTACTGTGGCCTGGGTAGATGGGTCCAGCTTTGATGCCATTGCGGACCAGGTAACGATTACCGGTGTAGGAACTGCTGCGGATCCTTTCAAGGTAGAAGATCTTTCCATAGTAACGGCCAAACTGGCTGATGGCGCAGTGACCACCGTGAAATTGGGTGCCGATGCTGTTACCAATGCAAAATTGGCGGACAACGCGGTTCAGACAGAAAACATATTGAACGGAACTATCCTAACAGAGGACGTGGCTTCGGGAGGAAACGACAAGGTATTGGTTACGGATGCAGTGGGTACTGTGGCCTGGGTAGATAGGTCCAGCTTTGATGCCATTGC
>NZ_RQPJ01000004.1 GCF_003957295.1 Arenibacter aquaticus | reverse complement strand
GTAGTCTCAGGCAGACTCGAACTGCCGACCTCTACATTATCAGTGTAGCGCTCTAACCAGCTGAGCTATGAGACTCACTATAGTTTATTATTTGCAAAAACAGAAATCGAAAAAACGGGCCCTTGAAAATTGCCCCCAATGGCAAATTCTCTAGAAAGGAGGTGTTCCAGCCGCACCTTCCGGTACGGCTACCTTGTTACGACTTAGCCCTAGTTACCGATCTTGCCCTAGGCCGCTCCTTGCGGTGACGGACTTCAGGCACTCCCGGCTTCCATGGCTTGACGGGCGGTGTGTACAAGGCCCGGGAACGTATTCACCGGATCATGGCTGATATCCGATTACTAGCGATTCCAGCTTCACGGGGTCGAGTTGCAGACCCCGATCCGAACTGTGACCGGTTTTGTAGATTCGCTCCGCCTTGCGACGTGGCTGCTCTCTGTACCGGCCATTGTAGCACGTGTGTGGCCCAGGACGTAAGGGCCGTGATGATTTGACGTCATCCCCACCTTCCTCGCGGTTTGCACCGGCAGTCCCGTTAGAGTCCCCATCATTACATGCTGGCAACTAACGGCAGGGGTTGCGCTCGTTATAGGACTTAACCTGACACCTCACGGCACGAGCTGACGACAACCATGCAGCACCTTGTGATCTGCCCGAAGGAAACTCTATCTCTAAAGCTGTCAGACCACATTTAAGCCCTGGTAAGGTTCCTCGCGTATCATCGAATTAAACCACATGCTCCACCGCTTGTGCGGGCCCCCGTCAATTCCTTTGAGTTTCATCCTTGCGGACGTACTCCCCAGGTGGGATACTTATCACTTTCGCTTGGCCGCCCAGGCTTGCGCCCGGACAGCTAGTATCCATCGTTTACGGCGTGGACTACCAGGGTATCTAATCCTGTTCGCTCCCCACGCTTTCGTCCATCAGCGTCAGTATATGGTTAGTGACCTGCCTTCGCAATCGGTGTTCTATGTAATATCTATGCATTTCACCGCTACACTACATATTCCGGCCACTTCACCATAACTCAAGACCACCAGTATCAAGGGCAATTCTACGGTTGAGCCGCAGACTTTCACCCCTGACTTAATGGCCCGCCTACGGACCCTTTAAACCCAATGATTCCGGATAACGCTCGGATCCTCCGTATTACCGCGGCTGCTGGCACGGAGTTAGCCGATCCTTATTCTTACGGTACCGTCAACAGACTACACGTAGTCCTTATTCTTCCCGTACAAAAGCAGTTTACAATCCATAGGACCGTCTTCCTGCACGCGGCATGGCTGGATCAGGCTCCCGCCCATTGTCCAATATTCCTCACTGCTGCCTCCCGTAGGAGTCTGGTCCGTGTCTCAGTACCAGTGTGGGGGATCCCCCTCTCAGGGCCCCTACCCATCGCTGCCTTGGTAAGCCGTTACCTTACCAACTAACTAATGGGACGCATAGTCATCTTGTACCGTGACCTTTAATGTAAATGTGATGCCACAATTACATACCATGGGGCATTAATCCAAATTTCTCTGGGCTATTCCCCAGTACAAGGCAGATTCTATACGCGTTGCGCACCCGTGCGCCGGTCGCCGGCGGATAAGCAAGCTTATCCCCGCTGCCCCTCGACTTGCATGTGTTAGGCCTGCCGCTAGCGTTCATCCTGAGCCAGGATCAAACTCTTCATCGTTGATTCTTATATAACTTCGATCAACCACTAAAAGCACTTTTCCCGGCCCGTTCTTTCGATTTTTTTTCTGCGCCCCGGACCGTCTCCGGACCGGGGCACGCTGTCTTTACAATATATCAATGAACTCGTTTACTCTTTTTTCTCGTTCGCTCTGTTTCCCAAAGCGGCTGCAAATGTACAACCTTTTTTTAACCTGCCAAGCTTTTTTT
>NZ_RQPJ01000015.1:111432-116356 GCF_003957295.1 Arenibacter aquaticus | reverse complement strand
CTCCAGTAGCGCCAGTGTCACCTTTCTCACCCTGAACTCCCTGAGCTCCAGTGTCACCCTTGTCACCTTTGGCTCCAGTGGCTCCAGTTTCGCCTTTTTCGCCAGTGGCTCCAGTATCTCCTTTGTCACCTTTCTCTCCAGTTGCTCCGGTTTCACCTTGAATACCTTGTTCTCCTTGAGCTCCGGTCGCACCTGTAGCACCTGTAGCGCCAGTCTCACCTTGAATACCTTGTTCTCCCTGAGCTCCAGTGTCACCTTTCTCGCCTTGGATTCCTTGGGCTCCCGTATCTCCTTTGTCTCCTTTTTCTCCAGTAGCTCCAGTCTCTCCTTGGATACCTTGGGCTCCTGTATCTCCTTTAGCACCAGTATCACCTTTCTCTCCAGTAGCACCCGTTGCTCCAGTAGCTCCGGTCTCACCTTGAATACCTTGTTCTCCTTGAGCTCCAGTGTCACCCTTGTCTCCTTTTTCACCTTGAATACCTTGTTCTCCTTGAGCTCCAGTGTCACCCTTGTCTCCTTTCTCGCCTTGGATACCCTGGATACCTTGATCTCCTTTGGCACCAGTAGCTCCGGTTTCACCTTTTTCACCTTGGATACCTTGTTCTCCTTTGTCTCCTTTTTCACCTTGGGCCCCGGTTGCACCGGTTTCACCTTTTTCTCCGGTCGCACCAGTAGCTCCTGTATCTCCTTTTTCACCTTGGATACCTTGTTCTCCTTTGTCTCCTTTTTCACCTTGGGCTCCGGTTGCACCAGTGTCTCCTTTATCGCCTTTGGCTCCAGTAGCACCTGTAGCACCAGTGGCGCCGGTCTCTCCTTGGATACCTTGTGCACCAGTAGCTCCGGTGTCACCTTTCTCACCTTTTGCTCCGGTTTCACCTTTTTCACCTTGCTCACCTTGGATTCCTTGCTCACCCTGAGCACCTGTAGCACCAGTGTCTCCTTTTTCTCCTGTTGCGCCAGTGGCTCCAGTTTCACCTTTCTCACCCTGAATTCCTTGTTCTCCTTGAGATCCAGTGTCACCCTTATCTCCTTTGTCACCTTGGATTCCTTGCTCACCCTGAGCACCTGTAGCACCTGTAGCACCTGTAGCACCTGTAGCACCAGTGTCTCCTTTATCTCCGGTTGCACCTGTTGCACCGGTTTCACCTTGAATACCTTGGGCTCCAGTATCCCCTTTGTCACCTTTCTCACCCTGAACTCCCTGAGCTCCAGTGTCACCCTTGTCACCTTTTTTACCTTGAATACCTTGGTCTCCTTTGGCTCCAGTCTCACCTTGGATACCTTGGGCTCCAGTTTCGCCTTTCTCACCCTGAACTCCCTGAGCACCGGTATCTCCTTTGTCACCTTTTTCACCTTGGATACCTTGTTCTCCTTGAGCTCCGGTATCTCCTTTCTCGCCTTGGATACCCTGGATACCTTGATCTCCTTTGGCACCAGTAGCTCCGGTGTCACCTTTCTCACCTTTTGCTCCGGTTTCACCTTTTTCACCTTGAATACCTTGCTCACCTTGCTCACCTTGCTCACCTTGGATTCCTTGCTCACCCTGAGCACCTGTAGCACCAGTGTCTCCTTTTTCTCCTGTTGCGCCAGTGGCTCCAGTTTCACCTTTCTCACCCTGAATTCCTTGTTCTCCTTGAGATCCAGTGTCACCCTTATCTCCTTTTAGACCTTGGATTCCTTGCTCACCCTGAGCACCTGTAGCACCTGTAGCACCTGTAGCACCAGTGTCTCCTTTATCTCCGGTTGCACCTGTAGCACCAGTAGCTCCAGTTGCACCAGTGGCACCGGTTTCACCTTTTTCACCCTGAATACCTTGTTCTCCTTGTGCACCGGTATCTCCTTTTTCACCTTGAACGCCTTGTTCTCCCTGGGCTCCAGTGGCTCCCGTTGCACCGGTTTCACCTTTTTCTCCTTGGATTCCTTGAGCTCCGTCTTTCCCATTTGTTCCGGGTAAGCCTTGAGGACCTCTTAGATCTGAAGTAGTAAAATTTGTTCCGTCTGTGTAGTTGAAGGTATAAGTCCCGTTCCCGTTATCGACTGTAGATTGTATGCCGACACCTCCTGTTCCAGTTCCCCCACTCTGGCACAGGTTGTTCCATTGGTTACCGTTGTAATAAAATACACATTGTGCATCCGTGTTATACACCAAAGCCCCACGTAGGGGTTTAATGTTTTGCATCTGGGCCGTAGAAACCCTTGTTAGTACAAATGCTTTGGTTGTGCTTTCCAGTTCAACTATGGAAGCGCCGTTAATGCTGTCGGGATTCTCTCCAATTTTTACCTGTGCAGTTAGGTAGCTGCTACCTATTAGGAAAAGAAATAATAGTATTTTTTTAAAGTCCATTCAAAGGGGAATTAGGGTACAAAGACCTATATAACCCCAAATTTAGACCTATACGTATGATATGTTAAAGAAATGTTGTGAACCCGATAAAAGCTGTTGCGTAGGGCTATTTCTAGAAATTAAGTCTATGAAATTTGTCGTTGGTCGAAGTGGTTGAACTAAAGAAAATACTTACAATTATAAGATAATCCCTATTTTTTTATTTATGCCCTTGTTACTGTAATCTAGGGGATATTTTAGATTTTAATAAAAATAAAACCTGATTTTTTGGAAGGGATGAAGAGGCTAATTTGTAGTATCAAATTTTCTATATCTTGACCAATCACTGAATTGAAAGTTTGTGGTCACTAAGAATTTTCACTACTCTTTCAAGTAGGTAATTAAGTAATGACAAGTACGAGGGTTTTGGTATTTTTTAGTGTTCCAAATATAGATAGCCCTGATAGTTTAGATCTAGGTCCTTCATGGCAATTAGGTAGAAATAGACGCCATTGGGTAATCCTGCTTCCCTATTGATCACTAGGTTGTCCACGTTGGAGTAGCCTGTAAAACCATTGGTGTAATTGGCTTCCTCGTACACCTTTTGTCCGTTTCTATTAAAGATACTAATTGTATCGTCATTGGAGAGTTCCAGTTCCTCAATATATAGCGCATCATTAACGCCATCGCCGTTGGGGGTTACCAGATAGTTATCCAATGTAAGCAATTCCTTGGCCGTGGCCTCGGCAGAGAAGGTTATTATGGCAAAGTCGTTAGGTATAAAACTTTCCGATATTACAAAACCTTGTTCCAGATCGCCCACAACTGTCGCGGCACCTAAATTTACCCATGCACCTGCGCTAATACTCCAGCCAACTGGAATAATTTTGGCCGCATCGTCTGTTAGGTCGCCCATATTACTGCGTTGGTTCCAGCTTATTTGTATGGTAGAAGAAACACCGCCTTCCAGATGCCAAAATTCTACCGCACTGATGTCACCCATGGTCCTGGGTTTTCTGCTAGGGTCAAAGCTTTCTGAAAAGCTGGCCGGGTTGGCGGGGTTTTCATAATAATAGGCGCATCTGGCCAGGGAATTGTTAGAGCTACTGTTCAGGGTCAAGGATCTTAGGTACTCGGCATCGCCAACTGGAAAAATAAAGTTTTGTTGGTCGTTAATGGTGACATAGCCATCTACCTTGGACGCATTGCTTTCCCCAACATAAAAGGCATTGGGCAGAAAATTAAAATATACGTCCCGCTCTTGTCGTGGGGTTATAAAATTACCGACTATAAAATTGTTGTTGGAGCTAACGCTAAGGGGGGTATTGAGAAGAACCCCTTGCTCATTGGCAATTTCCGTATCGTAAAAAATGGGCATAAAGGCCCCGGAAACGCTGATGGTGCTACTGCCATAGAAACCTGCCAGTCCCAAATTTTGGTCAAAGGCCGCATTGTTTATCAGGTTGGTATGAAACCCTATCTGGCCCTCATCATGGATCCTGATATTGCCACTGTTGTACAGGGCCGTTTGGGCTATGAGCCCTTGGCTTAACAAAAATGCAAGGATGTAGAGTAGGTTTTTCATACGCTCGTTACCGCTATCTATTAGGCTATTGCTCTTTATTGTTTTTCAATAGTGCCTTTATTTCCTCCATGTCTTTCTTTAAAGCTTTTAGTTCATTGGACAGGGATTCGTTGTCACTTTTTAGTTGTTTTATTTTCTTTTCCTGTTCTATAGTGTGAAGGAAGAGTTCTTCTATTTTTTCTAGGTTTATTCTTGAGGCTTCTCCAAGATTCCAAAATCCCTGTTCCTTGATCTCCTCAGCTGATTTTACGCCTGGTAAATGGTGTTTTTCCTTTACATGTTTCTCAATTTCAGTAAGGCTATTAAAGGTGTAGTTTTTATTTAAAATTGAAGTTCCTAAATAATATTTTTGGAAGACGTAGTCAGGGTGTACAAGTGTTGCTCCAACAGTAACGGAATTAGTAACTGTTAAATCGCCAGTTATTGTGGTGTTTCCAGCATTTAGGGTTCCAGTTGTAATAACATTTTGAGTTCCGAAATTAGGATTGATTTTGGTACCAGCTATTGCGGCGATAGAGTTAATATCGGCATCGGTAATACTATCGTCATCAATTTCATCAGATGATACAGCATTTGATTGTATTTCTGCAGCTCCAATTGCATTATCACCTATATCACCTTGTGAAATTGTGTTTGCAGCTATTACTCCACTAGGTCCTCCAGAAATAGCATCAGCAGCAATTTTTGATGCTGTCACCACATTGTCAGCAATTGTCAATGTAACATTAGTAAAAGAAGCCCCGGTACCCCCAGTGACAGTTATGTCTGAAGATGTGATGTTACCCGAACCATTAAGTACACTGGTGTCGACTTCCAAAGAGCCGTTGGTTGCATTTTTGGCTAATCCTACACCAGCGACATCATTGTTAATTTTGTTGGCTGTAATCCCGTTGTCCACTACTTGAATCTCTCCCGAAGGGTTTATTTCGATAGTGCTTTCATCCACGTTGACCTCCAGTTCTACATTTTCAAGAATGGAATTAGTTGGAGTCCCACTAATGTCTATAGAGCTATTG
>NZ_RQPJ01000015.1:0-111366 GCF_003957295.1 Arenibacter aquaticus | reverse complement strand
CGACATTTTTCGCCAGCCCTGTTCCTGCGACATTGCTATTTATTTTGCTTGCTGTAATCCCGTTGTCCACTACCTGAATCTCTCCCGAAGGGTTTATTTCGATAGTGCTTCCATCCACGTTGACGTCCAGTTCTACATCTTCCAAAATAGAATTGATAGGCGTTCCACCGACCTCTATTGAGCTATTAGGAGAGGAAATTGTTCCGTCGCCTCCAATATCGGAAACTACAACTTCCAAAGAACCGTCAGCGACATTTTTCGCCAGCCCTGTTCCTGCGACATTGCTATTTATTTTGCTTGCTGTAATCCCGTTGTCCACTACCTGAATCTCTCCCGATGGGTTTATTTCAATAGTGCTTCCATCCACGTTGACGTCCAGTTCTACATCTTCCAAAATAGAATTGATAGGCGTTCCACCGACCTCTATTGAGCTATTAGGAGAGGAAATTGTTCCGTCGCCTCCAATATCGGAAACTACAACTTCCAAAGAACCGTCAGCGACATTTTTCGCCAGCCCTGTTCCTGCGACATTGCTGTTTATTTTGCTTGCCGTAATCCCGTTGTCCACTACCTGAATCTCTCCCGATGGGTTTATTTCGATTGTTGTTTCGTCCACGTTGACGTCTAGTTCTACATCTTCCAAGATAGAATTGATAGGTGTTCCACCGACGTCTATTGAGCTATTAGGAGAGGAAATTGTTCCGTCGCCTCCAATATCGGAAACTACAACTTCCAAAGAACCGTCAGCGGCATTTTTCCCTAGCCCTGTTCCTGCGACATTGCTATTTATTTTATTTGCGGTAATCCCGTTATCCACTACCTGCAATTCGCCTAGGGTGTTAATTTCGATTGTTGTTTCGTCCACGTTGACGTCTAGTTCTACATCTTCCAAGATAGAATTGATAGGTGTTCCACCGAGGTCTATTGAGCTATTAGGAGAGGAAATTGTTCCGTCGCCTCCAATATCGGAAACTACAACTTCCAAAGAACCGTCAGCGGCATTTTTCGCTAGCCCTGTTCCTGCGACATTGCTATTTATTTTATTTGCGGTAATCCCGTTATCCACTACCTGCAATTCGCCTAGGGTGTTAATTTCAATTGTGGTTTCGTCCACGTTTACATCTAATTCTACATCTTCCAAAATGGAATTGGTTGGTGTGCCACCAATATTAATGGAGCTGTTCGGAGAGGACAAATTGCTGTCTCCTTGAAATTGTGTGACATCGATTTCCAAGGATCCATCTACAGCACTTTTAACTAGTCCTATTCCAGCAACGTCGTCATTTATTTTTAATGCATTAACCGCTCCATCCGCTATATCGTCAGCAATGATTGTGTTATTCAAAATTTCATCCGTAGTCACCGCACTTGATGCTATTTTTTCGGAAATTACGGAGCTATTGACTAATTGTGGTGTTCCTACAGCTGCATCTGCAATCTTGGAATTGTCTACTGCGTCATCACTTATCTTAATTGTGGTGATGGCACCGTCACTTATCGTTACCTCTCCCAAAGCATCAATACTGGCATCCCCGGTCATAGCCACCCCTGTGGCTACATTGGAGGGGTTTCCTACGTATATATTGGCCTCGTTCAAGGAGGTAATATTGGCTTCAATCCCATCTACATAGGTTTTTACCGCATTTTGGGTAGGGTAGAGGTCCGTGGAGTTGCCCAGATTAATATCGTCCGATTTGTTGGCCAAGTCCTCCTTGGTGATAATGTCGGCCTCATTTGTGGCTATATTCGTACTGTTTTGAGCTATATCACTGGCATTTACGGATATATCATTGGCATTGGCAAGAATATCGCCCATTACCGTATCACTTACCTTTATGGGATCGGTTATTGTACCGGCTCCTGTAATGGTATTACCATCTGTTTGGGTAGCTGCTAGCTCGTTTTTGTTCACCCATACCACTGTACCGCTGCCATCGGTGGTGAGCAATTGGTCCAATGCTCCCGGCTGTATGTCACTTGGCTGAATGGTACCATCCAAAATTTCCAAACTGCTTACGGCACCAGACTGTATTTCGTCTTTGCCAACGGCATTGTCCTGAAGCTCCGAAGCACCTACAGAATTGGGGGCCAATTGACGTTCCCCAAGGGTGGCCGTTGCTATATCGGCACCAAAAATGGTTTCGTTTACAATATTAAATCCTGTGATCTCTCCCACTTTTAAATCAAAGTTATTGTCCCCAGTGGAGGTGACAACCACCGTACCATCGTCTGAAGAAAAGGTAATGGAACCGGCAACGGCATCACAGATATCCTTCCACTCGGTTCCGGTATAATAGTGTATACACCCAATATCAGTATTGTAAACCATGGCGCCTGCCGAGGGAATTATGGCATTCATTTGGGCCGTGTTGACCCGGGTAATAACCAGTACCCGGGAAGTGCTTTCCAGCTCCAATACCGAACTAGGGTCTATATTCTGAGGATTATCGCCAATCTTAATCTGTGCCTGGACCATGCTGGCCGCTAGTAGACATAATATGAGATATAAATTTTTCATTTTCTTTTTTTTCGTTAGTCTCCTTCGGCCATTCATTATCCATTGTATACGTTGCACAATACCATGGTTAATGCTCCATGGATAGCGCAAATAGCCTAAGGTTTTTAACCCATGACCCAACCATTAAAAACATACTTCCTTAAAAATAGGGTGTTTATGCTTTTATTTCTGGGCTATCAAAAGTAAAATTATAGCTAGAAATACCCAGTTTTATCGGGTAAAATACCGTTGTACTAGGTGAACTGAAATCAATCTTCGTTAAAAGGGAATATTCGCACTTTCATATGGGGTTTTCCCAGCTTCAAAAATTCGGGCCGTACCCTCTCCTTTAAGGATAATCTGTTCTCCCTGAACCATAATATAGTTGCCTTCACGTAGGCCTATTACCGGGGTGTTGTTAAAGATATGAAATTCCCGGATCCTTGTTTCCCTGGTTTCCCCTTTGTGGGTGCTATTAACATCAGCGTCCAGATAATGGGGGTTAAGATTAAAATTCACCACTCCCAGGGTGTCAAAGCTAGGCGGATATACTATGGGCATATCATTTGTTGTCTTCATACTGGGGCCAGCTATATTGCTGCCTGCGCTGGTGCCAAAATAGGGGGTGCCACTTTCAATTTTTTGTTTTAGCGCAGGCATTAGTCCCAATTGGTGCAATTGTTGCACCAGACGAAAGGTATTTCCTCCTCCAGTAAAAAAAGCCTCTGATTGGGCAATACCGTCCATAGGGTCTTTAAAGCAGTGGAGCCCCTTTACCTTTTTGTTTATTTTGGAGAATGCAGTTGCTGCCATTTGAGTATAGTCGTCATGGGATAAGCCACCGGGACGGGCATAGGGAATAAAAGTGATGGTGGAGACACCCTCAAAAAAATCCTGTAATTCCTCTAATAAATATTCCAGGTAGGATTGTCCAAATAGGGTAGATGTACTGGCCAATAATATTTTTTTCATCTGATGACTGTTTTACTATTTATGTGCGTAAACGGTTTAAATTTATAAGATGTAGCCCGTTCCTTATTCCGTTAAAGGGAAGGGGACAGGGATGCAAATTAACAAAAGTTTAAAGGTGCCTACCTTTTTTATGACCATAAGTTGCATTTTCTTTATGCCCCATTTAGGTAAAAGTGGATTTTGCGTTGTTTTCTTTGGATAAAATAGGGCATTTAAAGCTTAATTTATCTAATTTTAAATAAAAAAATGCGAAATAGAATTCTTTCCACCCTTCTTCTTTTATGTGCCATCGTTTCCTACTCACAGGACGACGGTCGCCAATATTTAAGGGGTCAGGTGCTTTATAGAAATGTGAACGTTCCCAATGAGAATGTAATCAATGTACAAACAGAAAAGGCCACTATAACTAATGAAAAGGGAGAGTTTGGAATTATGGTCAAGGCAGGTGATGAGCTGGTTTTTACGGCAATCAATTATCAGATGATGGTGGTCCCCATAACACCGGAAATCCTAGAGAAGAATAGACTGGTGGTAGAGGTAAATGAAAAGGTGACGGAGCTGGACGAGGTGGTGGTAACTCCTGAAAATCAAGAGAAATTTCTTCAGGTCCAGAACGATGAATTTCTTGTAAGGGAGTACAACTATGAAACAGACCGCTCCACAGAGGTGGAGAATATTGCGCTTTCCCAAACGGAAAGGGGTATGAAGGACGGATTGAATTTTGTCAATATTTTTAAGGCATTACTAACGGCTGCCAAAGGACCGGATGAGAAAGAGGAGACTAGACCCCTAAAGGTTAGCGAGGTTCTTAGGCAGGTATATGACGATGAATTTTTTGTTGTGGATCTAAAGCTGCCACAGGATAAAATAGATAATTTTTTAATGTACTGTGATGCACAGTTGCCGGCAAGGTCTTTATTGCAAAAACGCAACGAATTTCAGCTTATAGATTTTTTAGTGACCCAAAGTAAATCCTATCTGCAGGAGTTGGAAGGGAATTGATAGTGTACGGTTTTAGGTGGTCAGCAATCAGTGGTTACCAGTAACTAGCCATTAGACCAAAGAAAAAAAAGCAAAGTAGAAGGGTCCCTAATGAACAATGGGCAAAAATCTATTGTTTGTAAACGGTGATCCAAAGCAGTGGATCCGCAGCCGTAGGACTAGAGCTGAGAAGGAGACTTGTTGCCCAACTCATTTACTTTAATTAATTTACAATAAGCTATGTAGGGCAGATTGTGATTAAACAGTAAAACGATGATTTATAATCAATAAGTGGTGTTACCGACTTGTTAAGTGAAATTCTTCCATAACTATATAGTAGTGCGAATAATCCCAATATATTTGTTTTGCTTGATTTTTGGTGTTTTCTCCAAGGGGCTTGTAGCTCAGGATTTCATTAAAACACTGGAAGGGAAAGTGTATAGCATTGATGGGGATGTGGCAGCCACCCATGTGCTCAATACTACCACCAAGAAAGCGGCCATAACCGACCTTAACGGCTTCTTTTCCATTCCTGTTCAATTGAACGATACCTTGGTTATTTCTGCCGTGCAATACAAACGAAAGGAAATAGTGGTGACTACGGCTATTTTGGAAAGTAAATTTTTGTCCATTCCTTTGGAAGAAAGCAATATTGCACTGGATGAGGTGGTGGTAACGCCCTATAACCTAACCGGTGAACTGGATAGGGATATGAAGCGATTAAATATACCTGCCCCGGTCACGGCAACCTCCCTGGGCCTGCCCAATGCCCATGTAAAACCCTTAATGCAAAGTGAACGCCTGTTACGGGAAGCGTCCATGGGTCCATTCTCTGTAGGTATGCTTACCAGTGTTCCGTTCAACCCCTTGATCAATGCTATAACCGGACGGACCAAAATGTTGAAGAAACGTGTGGCTAGGGATATTAAATACAATAAAACCCAGCAGCTACGTACCCAATTTGCCGATAGCCTTTTTGTATTGCAGCTGAAAATCCCCTATGAAAAAATAGATGATTTTTTGTATTTCTGTGAGGTAGACTCCAACTTTTCTAATATAGTGGATAGTAAAGACCTTTTTAGGATATGGGATTTTATTAGACAAAAGAGCGTTGTGTACAGGAAGAACAATAAACAGTTTTTATCAGACGGTAAACAGTGATCAATGTGAGTGGGCAGTAATCAGTCACTAGGCACTAGCCAAAAGTAACTGCAAGCTTACATAGTACCCCGTCACTTCGAGCCTGCCTACCGCAGGCAGGCCTGCCCTGCCTCTAGGCGGGTGATCCGACGTAGGAGGATTGTATCGAGAAGCAGAAGGGCAGGCGAATCGCGGCAATCTGCTTGTTGTAAGTGGATCAAACAAAAGCTCCTTCCCTTGGTTAAGCCTGTCCCGCGATTTCCGCGGGAGGATAAGGTGGCTTCGCCATGAGCGAAGACGGAAGGGATTGAAAACGCAGCTTATCTGTTCGGGGCACGACTTTTTCCACATCACTCCATAACCTTATAACCCCATAACAAAATAAGTGAGACCTCTCGTCGTCCCAAAAAAGGGACTCTGTCGAGGTGACATAGAGCAATGAAGAGTAAATAGTCACTAGTCAGAAGGCAAAAGCTAAAAGCCAAAAGCTCAATAAGCTAAGAAAAAAGAGAAGAGAGAAAAGACAGTTAAAAAGTAAAAAAAGTCCACCGACCAGGGTCGTCGGGGCAAGACTTATTTATTGATCAATAAACAATTTCCTGAAGCTGTCATTCCCTTTCGTGACTTCGAGTGATCCGCCGTAGGGGAATTGTATTGAGAAGTGAAAGGGGTTGTTGGGTGACAGGCTGTTTGTTAACAATTAGCAATAATCAGTAAACAATTAACTAAAGGCAGTAAAGGTCAACCCATATCAAGGGTGTTTATTGCAATTTCATTTCTTTTTTATCAACTTCATAAAGTACATTGAATAAAACTAAAATTCAAATAAATCCCGTGGATAGTCAGATAAAATGGCACAGTCATTGCTTATCTTTGAAGGATAAATACAATTGGATATCCATAGTATTATCTCCTTGGATGTAAAAAAGGCATACTTGCCGCATTACTTCCCTTATCTTTATGGCTATAAAAAAAGAATAAAATTACGAATGGGATACTTAAAAAAAGCAATGCTGCTAGTGTTGTTGCCGTTATTGGCATTTGGCGTTGCACATAAATTCTACCTCAGTGTAACTACAGTAGATTACTCAGAAAACGACAGGGCCTTACAGATAAGCAGTCGGGTTTTTATAGATGATATGGATAAGCTGCTCCAAGAGCGATACGGCCTTAAGGCCAATTTGGCTACTAAGGACGAGTCTTCGCAGGCCAATGATTTTATAGAAAAATATTTTAGGGCCAAGTTGGCTATATCTGTCAATGGTAAGGAGGTAGCCTATGATTATTTGGGCAAAAAATATGATAACGATCTTATGATTTGCTTTTTGGAAATTCCTGGGGTTGATTTGGATACCTTGAGCTCGGTTGCAGTGCAGAACGAAGTCTTGATGGATTACTTTGAGGAACAAAAAAATGTGGTGCACATTAGGGCAAAAGGAGAGAAAAAGAGCTTTGTTTTGATCAGGGAAAATAATAAAGGAATGTTAAACTTAAAGTAAATAATAACAATCAGTCATTAAATAGTTAAATTCCCGCGCTGAAAAAAAATTATAATAAAATATGAGTAGAATGAAATATGTTTTTGCTTCGCTAATGTTCCTTTTTGCGGCCGTAACGGTTGCTCAGGACGAAGTAAGTAATGAGCGGGAGGCCGGTCATGTTAACCAGAATAAATTTAAGCAGCTTTACGAGGAATTTGCTACCCCTAATACCTATAGATCAGCCTCTGGTGCTCCAGGTCCAGACTACTATCAGCAGCAGGCTGATTATAAAATGGATATAGAGCTCGATGACAAGAATGCAAAACTCTATGGATCAGAAACTATAACCTACACCAACAATTCGCCAGATGACCTAGCATTTTTATGGTTACAGTTAGATCAAAATGTTCGTTCCAAAGATTCCAAATCCCCATTGCGTAATGGGGGAGAGATACCTTTGGCAGAACCAGTGGCCAAATTTGCTGGAAAGTATATGACAGAGCCTTTTGACGGAGGTTTTAATATAGAATATGTAAGGGATGAAAAGGGCAAGCCATTGCCTTATACCATTAATCAGACCATGATGCGGATAGACCTTCCTGAACCTCTGAAAAGCCAGGAGCAGGTTTCTTTTTCCATTAAATGGTGGTACAATATTCCAGACCATACTGTAAACCGGGCACGTTCTGGTTATGAATATTTTCCAAAAGACGGTAATAGAGCTTATGTTATTGCACAGTTCTTTCCTAGAATGGCCGTTTATAGTGATATAGAGGGATGGCAGAACCATCAATTCTGGGGCAGCGGTGAATTTGCACTTCCTTTTGGGGATTATGAGGTAAATATTACTGTTCCTGCCGATCATATTTTGGACGGTACCGGGGAGCTGCAGAATATGAAGGAGGTATTTAGCAAGGAAATGATTAAGCGCTATGAGCAGGCAAAAAAATCCTATGATAAGCCTGTGCTTATTGTAACCCAAGCCGAAGCCGAGGAAGCTGAAAAAGGATTTTCCGAGAAAAAGAAGACCTGGAAGCTGAAAGCGAAAAATGTGCGCGACTTTGGGTTTGCAACATCCCGAAAGTTTATTTATGATATGCAGGCTGTAAAGGTAGGGAGCAAGGACGTAATGGCTATTTCTATGTATCCCAAGGAGGGAAACCCTTTGTGGGAGGAGTATTCTACCAAGGCCGTGGCCCACACGCTTCGCTCTTATTCCGATCACACTTTTGATTACCCTTACCCTAAGGCGATATCTGTACATGCCAAGAATCAAGGGATGGAATATCCTATGATCTGTTGGAACTATGGAAGGCCAAATGAGGATGGCACATATTCCGATAGGGTGAAATACGGAATGATTTCGGTAATTATTCATGAAGTAGGCCACAACTTTTTTCCTATGATCGTTAATTCTGACGAGCGTCAGTGGGGATGGATGGACGAAGGCTTGGATACTTTTATGCAATATATTGCTGAACAGGAGTTTGGGGAAGCTTACCCAGAGGCCATTGCACCAAATAGTAAATATCCTTCAAGAAGAGGCGAGCCTTCAAAAATTATACCATATATGTCAGGGGACCAAAGCACCATAGCTCCTATCATGTCCAATCCGGAAAATGTGTACCAATTGGGGAACAATGCCTATGGAAAGCCCGCAACGGCCTTAAATATTCTTAGGGAAACTGTGATGGGTAGGGAATTGTTTGACCATGCCTTTAAGACCTATGCGCAACGCTGGATGTTTAAACACCCTTCACCTGAAGACTTTTTCAGAACTATGGAAGATGCTTCGGCCGTAGACTTGGATTGGTTTTGGAGAGGTTGGTTCTATTCTACGGATTATGTTGACATAGGTGTAAAAGACGTTAAAAAATACTATGTATCCAACAAGCCTACAAAGCAAATGATGGAACTAATGGCTGCAAGGAACATAAAAGAGCAAGATTTGCCTCCCTTGGTATTTTTGGCCGAAGAGGGCAGTGAGGATCACGATGCCAATTTAAAAGGAAGAGCACCTTCTGAAAATTCCAGGACACTAAAGGAATTTATGATGGATAATATGACGGCCGCTGAACGTAACGCCGTTAAGGAGCCTAAATATTTCTATGAGATAACCTTTAATAAGCCGGGAGGTATCCCAATGCCATTGATAGTGGAATATACCTATGCAGATGGCACTAGGGAAAATGTTACCTATCCCCCTGAAATATGGAGGAAAAACGATAAGGAGGTTAAACGTGTGGTTTCCTCTACCAAAGAATTGGTTGGGATTGCGGTAGATCCCAAAGCGGAAACTGCCGATATAGATATCACCAATAATTCTTGGCCGGCAAAAGAGGTTAAATCTGAATTTGACGCATTTAAAGAAGGATTAAAAGGGAAATAATTTTTGTATGCCCATCGGGAAGTGTACCCTAAGGTTTGCTCCCAACAAAAGACTAGCCCCAATACCGGATAGCCTAAGCGCTACGGGTATCGGGGCTTTTCTTTGTGATAACCGTTGTCCTAGTTTGCAGAAAAATGTGTTAGAATCTGTAATTAGGAGCTTCTTTTATGGGATTAAATGCTGCTCCAATTGAGTTTTAGAGACTGTATCCCCATTATGTACAGGGTTGGGGCCATTCAAAAAAAGTTAACCATATTTTTTATGCAACTGACAAACTTCTCATTATATTTGTGTTATGTTAAGTACGATAATTCTATTTATTAGCGGTGCCGAAATATTCTTTATCATGTTTATAGTGGTAATGGTATTTGGTGCAGATAAAATTCCAGGTATTGCCAAGGGATTGGGCAAGGGTATGCGACAATTAAAGGACGCTACAGAGGATATTAAAAATGAGATTCAGAAAAGTGCCGAAAAACAGGGTATTGATACTAGTTTTACAAACGACATAAAAGACGAGATCAATAAGGTTAAGCAAAATGTTGATGAGGTAACTGGAGTTGTCAAAAGAAAATAGTATGCTGGATAGACTGTTGCAATGGGACAGGGATGTCTTCATTTACTTGAACAGTTTGGGCATCGAGAATCATGATGTCTTTTGGTCTACCATTACCAATTTCTCTACATGGATTCCCCTTTTTATTTTATTTGTAGTCCTTGTTTTTAGGAAATATCCTAAAGGTGAGGCCTTGTGGGTTCTGGGTACCGTGCTGTTTACATTAATTTTTGTGGCTATGTTTACGGGTATAGTCAAGGAATGGGTGGCCCGTTTGCGACCCAATAACACTGAAGAAATAAACACCTTGATCCGAATACTTAAAAGCCCCTCGGGCTATAGTTTTTTTTCGGGCCATGCCTCAAGTTCATTTAGTATTACTACCGCTTTCTTCCTATTTCTTAAAGATAAATTTAAATGGAGCTGGCTCTTTTTTATATGGCCTTTAATGTTTGCAACTAGTCGAATTTATGTAGGGGTTCATTACCCTTTGGATTTATTGGTAGGAGCAGGGGTAGGCATACTTTTTGCCTTTCTTTTTTACCGCTTGTACAATGCATGGCGAGGGACTAAGAAGAACCAAACTCATGGATTGTCATAACTGTTTTTTTAAATAGGCCGTGGGTGAGGGGTTTATGGGTGTCCCATATGCCATGAAGTTGGTAAAACCCTGTCTTGTCTTTAGTTCTATCGCCAAAGCTGTATACCAATCTATAGCACCCTACTTAGTGTAAGTCCGTCCCTAATGGGCAAAAGTACAGTTTCTACCCGTGGATCATCCCTTAATTTCTTGTTGTAATCCAATAGTACTTTGGTAGCCTTGTCCTTAGGGTTCAAGGGTTCTACCACTTTGCCGGACCAAAGCACATTATCCGATAAAATGACACTACCTGGTCGGCATTTTTTTATGGCAGCTTCAAAATAATGGTCGTAACTTACTTTTTCGGCATCGATAAAAACAAGATCAAAAACCTCATTCATTTGTGGTATAATTTCCAGGGCATCCCCTGTGTGTTGCACAATTTGGTCATTGTATTCACTTTGTTCAAAATACCTTCTCTGCATATCGTGTAACTCCTCGTTGATATCTATGGTGTGCAAGGTTCCTTCCCGCTGTAGTCCTTCTGCCAGGCATAGGGCAGAATAACCGGTATAGGTGCCTATTTCCAGAATTCTGTTGGGGTAAATAAGCTTGGACAATAGACTTAGTACCCTACCTTGGAAATGTCCGGTGATCATCCGGGGTTGTACAACCTTTACGTGGGTTTCCCTCGTAAGTTTTTGAAGCAGTACTGGCTCTGGTTCCGAATGGTCGGCAATATATTTTTCCAATATGGGAGATAAGAAATTCATGGATCTAACTTTGTATATTTAGGGGTTCAAAGATAGTAATCATGGAACAATATACGATAAGAAAGGCCACTTTGACCGATCTAATGACCTTGAAGTCTTTTGAACAGGAAATAATACGGGCAGAGCGGCCATATGATCCTACCTTGGATGAGCACCCTATAAGCTATTATGACCTAAGGGAGCTCATACTTTCCAATTCTGCCATTGTTATGGTAGCAGAAATTAATGCTAGGCTCATAGGATCTGGCTATGGGCAAATAAGGGAGGCAAAATCTTATTTGATCCATGAATCTTATGCCTACCTTGGATTTATGTATACCCATCCTGGTTACAGGGGAAAGGGAGTGAATAAGGCTATTGTGGAGGCTTTAAAGGATTGGTCAAAATCTAAGGGGCTTACAGAAATAAGGCTTACGGTGTACAAAGATAACACCAAGGCAATAAAGGCCTATGAAAAGGCGGGCTTTCGTGAACATATTGTAGAAATGAGAACAGAAGTGAATCTGTAAAAATATAGTTTTTTAACCCAGTAGCTTCCTCTGGTAAATTGTATTTTTGGATAAAATTTATAATATGGAATTTAAAAATTCATTGGAGTTTGCCCAACAATTGGACGCTGCGGATCCCTTAAAGGATTACCGCAATGAATTCCACTTTCCAAAGGTTAAAGGGAAGGATGTTATTTATTTTACCGGAAATTCCTTGGGACTGCAGCCAAAGCGTACCCAGGAATATATAGACGAGGTAATGACAGCATGGAAGGACCTAGCTGTGGAAGGACATTTTCATGCAGAGAAACCTTGGTGGGATTATCATGAAAGATTGGCGGCACCCTTGGCCAAAGTGGTAGGGGCAAAGACCAAGGAAGTGACCGTTATGAATACCCTATCGGTAAACCTGCATATGCTTATGGTATCTTTTTACAGGCCTACCTCACATAGATTTAAAATTATATGTGAAGAAAAGGCCTTTCCTTCGGACCAATATATGTTAAAGAGTCAGGTCCAGTTTCACGGTCTACAGCCCGAAGATGCCATTGTGGAAATAAAGAAAAGAGAAGGGGAGCATTATTGGCGTACCTCGGATATTTTGGATAAGATAAAAGAGGTTGGGGATGAGTTGGCATTAGTGCTTATAGGAGGGGTAAACTATTACAATGGCCAGGTGTTTAATATGGAGGCCATAACCAAATCAGCAAAAGAAGTAGGAGCTTTTGTAGGATGGGATTTGGCCCATGCCGCTGGAAATGTAAAATTAAAACTTCATGATTGGGGGGTAGATTTTGCTGCATGGTGTAGCTATAAATATATGAATAGCGGTCCTGGCAACCTCTCAGGGGTATTTGTGCACGAACAATACTTGAACAGGGTCGATATACCTCGATTTGAAGGATGGTGGGGCACCAAAAAAGAAACCAGGTTTTTAATGAAGCCCGAATTTGAGCCTATGGAAAACGCCGATGCCTGGCAGGTAAGCAACCCTCCGATATTATCACTGGCCCCATACTTGGCTTCTTTGGAAATGTTTGATGAGGTAGGAATGGAGCCACTTATAGCCAAAAGGGATCTTATAGTGGCGTATTTGGAGTTTGTGCTTGGTGAAATTGATAATGAAACCGCTGGGTCGTTCCAGATTATTACTCCTGTGGAAAGAGGATGCCAGCTTTCAGTTTTTTTACACGGTCAGGGTAAGGATCTCTTTAATTATTTAATGGACCACGGGGTGATTACAGATTGGAGGGAACCCAATGTTATTCGGTTGGCTCCGGCACCCTTTTATTGTTCCTTTACAGATATGTACCATTTTGGGCAAATATTAAAATCAGGGATACAACTAAAAGGGAAGGTTAAGTAATATCCTTTAATCTATAGTCTTCCGCCACAGTCCATTGGCGGCATTGTAAATAACCAGTATGAAATCTCTCCGACTAATTCTTTCCAACCCTAGGTACTTTGCACCTTCATGGGTATTTGCTAGTATTAATATATTATTTGGTACCTGGGCAATTTATATACCGTCGGTAAAGGAAAAACTAAACATTGATAAGGCCGATTTGGGAATTGCCATTTTTTTTCTATCTCTGGGTGTATTTGTCGTGTTTCCGGTAGCAGCTAAAATTATAAACAGGTTTGGTGTGGGAAGAGTTACCTGGTACGGTCTTTTATTTAGTGCAGCTGCGGCCTTGTTGCCTTTGTTGGCCCCTAATTACTATGCTCTTATGGGGGCTCTATTCCTTATGGGGGCGAGTAATGGACTAACCGATATTGCCATGAATACCTTGGTTACCGAGATAGAAAAAGAGGATAAGCAAAAAATTATGTCGGCTTCCCATGGCTTTTTCAGTTTGGGAGGTGTATTGGCGGGTTTGGGAAGTTTTTTGATCATAACTATTAATAACCCTGCATTGCATATGCTTTATGCTGTAATGCTGGTATTGCTTGTTAATTGGGCTTTTCACAAACACTATAAACATATTGTAGCCGCAGCAGTGGAGAAAGAAGCCTTTAGTTTAAAGTTATTTCGGCCACTCCTTGTTCTTGGGATTATTTCTTTTATAGTAATGGGAGGGGAGGGCGCTATTGTCGATTGGAGCGGACTTTATCTTCAGGAAATAAGTAAGGCCCCGGAAGCACTTATAGGAACTGGGTTTTTGGCTTTTTCCGTTATGATGACCTTGGGTAGGTTCTTGGGAGATAGTATAAGCGCTTCTATAGGTTCAATAAAAATGGTAGGACTAGGCGCATCCATTGCTATTGTTGGTTTTCTATTTGTTTTAACTACTTATATTTATTTGGCTATAGTGGGCTTTGCCTTGATCGGATTGGGCTTTTCGGTAATAATTCCAGAACTTTTTAGAATTGGGGGATCCGTTAGAGGTGTGGATTCTTCCCAAGGCGTAGCTTTTATTGCGGGAACCGGGTATTCCGGATTTTTATTGGGGCCTGTTGCCCTTGGTTTTGTAGCCGAGACCTACTCGCTACATTATACTTTTGTAATACTACTTTTGTGTGCTGTTATTGTAATGGGGTCCAGTATTGGTCTGTATTATAAGAGGAAATAAAGTGACGGTGGTACCTAGGGGTTTTTTGAGGTTATTTTGATGTTTGTGAAGTACAGCTTGAAACTTCCGTCTTCTTTTTGGTGCATTTCCGAAATCTTGAGGCCATTGATATCTACATACTTTTCCCAGGTGGTAACCAAGGATGGTTCTTCCTGATTGGATTTTCTAAAGATCCATTCCTTGATAATATAATCTTCCCCAAAATAAAAGTCATAGGCATCACCTGGAGTGTAACCTCCCTCATTGCCATAGACTATGGTCAATTTTTGCATAGGATTTTTACTGATTGGAGCCGGGACATCGTTTAGGTGGTCATAGGTAATGTTCTTCTTGTCCCAGACCAAGTTAAAGGGAGCCATGAGCCAATACTTGTCATTGATAAATCCTCCATTTATTTTGGTCGCCGTGCTGTCCATATCCTTGCGATTGTAGGTTACTGTGTCGTTCTGACTAATAGCCTTAATGTCGTTGGTAAGGGTATTCCAAACCCAACTACGCTCAAAATGACTGCTGTCTCGGTCTACGTTGAATGTAAATGCTATTTCCTTTACATTCTTAAATTCATTAAATCCATGGGCATGGGCGACCTTGTCTAAAATGGATAATTCCTGTGTCTGATGGGTTGTCTCTGTTTTTTTATCTGTTTTACAAGCTAACAGGGCAAAAGAGAGGCCTAAAATGATTGGTAGTGATTTTTTCATTTTTGGTTTTTATCAAAGATAATAGGTTTTTGCCATAATCCAGTAAAATCTTCCAGTACATGGGGGAGTTGAGTGTAAAGTTACGCATCCTTAGGGAGCTAGCCTTTCCTTAGTAGGTAATTGGTGCACGATGCTGCTATCTTCTTCCATTGAATTTTATTAATTCAAGATATGCCGAACCTATTTGATAAAAGGAATGTAGGGTCAAATAATTTAGCTGTAGTAATTCCCAATAAATTCATTATTTTTGATAACTCAATAAGAAATCGAAAAATGGGTTCAAAAAAAGGAAAGATACAAGAGGCAATTGATGAAAAACTACTAGACGAAAGGAAAGTGTTTTTATGGGGTATGGTTGATGATGATACGGCCAAACATGTCATAGATCGTTTGTTGTATTTGGATATGCAAAACAATAAGGAAATTCAATTGTACATAAATAGTCCGGGAGGATACGTAACTTCTGGTTTCGCTATGTACGATACCATAAAAGCGTTAAAGAGTCCAGTTTCTACAATATGTACCGGTTTGGCGGCATCCATGGGGTCTATATTACTTTCCGTTGGGGAAAAAGGTAGGCGGTTTATTCAGCCACATGCACAGGTAATGATCCATCAACCTAGTGGAGGAGCTAGGGGACAGGCCTCCAATATTGAGATTCAAGCAAAGGAAATCATAAAAACACGCGAGCTTAGTGCAAAATTGTTGGCTGAGAATTGTGGTCAGGATTTTGAGAAGGTAATGAAGGATTTTGATAGGGATTATTGGATGAACGCAGAGGAGTCTATTGCTTACGGGATTGTGGACGGAATTCTGGAATAGCTGCCCTAGACTGCAAAAAACAAGATTCTAATCTTTTTGTTTTTTTAAAGGGATGTATATAAATGTCTTGTTTTACAGGGAAATAGTAGGTGTAATATAAAAGAGAAAGGGCCTTCACAATCTTAATGTGAAGGCCCTTTTTATATATGGACGCCTAAGCGGTATGTTTTATATACGTAAGAAACAGGGGTTTTGGATTTTGGTGATCCAATTTTTTAAGTTGGCGGCTAGCGTTTATGTGGTCAAAAACCCAATGTATGGAAACTTTTCACTCTGGTTAATGGGGAGATATATATGGTCTAATAGACCTGCATAAAATATATGCCAATTGTGATGTTTTATCATCTATTTATTCAAGTTACTTTATTTTACTACATTTAGTCTTTTAACAATTAGTTTTCCTCTATTAATATCAATATGATTCAGACGCCCAAAAACATTGCTATAATCGGCTCAGGGCTGGTTGGTTCCTTATTAGCAATCTATCTAAAGAAGTTGGGACACCAAATAACGGTTTATGATCGAAGGCCCGATATAAGAAATGTTCAATTTTCAGGGAGATCCATTAACCTGGCGATGAGCGATAGGGGGTGGACAGCCCTGCGTGAAGTGGGTATAGAGGAAGAAGTAAAGAGAATTGCCATTCCGTTGGACAAACGTGCTATCCACTTGGCGGGAAAGCCGGAATATTACCAAAAATACGGTAAGGAGGGCGAGGCCATCTGGTCTATTTCCAGAGGGGTTCTGAACCGTAAAATGATAGATCTGGCAGAGGCGGAAGGGGCTAAATTCCATTTTGAAGAAAAGGTTTGGGATGTAAACCTACCGGAAGGCAAAATCTATACTGGCGCTACCGAAAAAGGAGCTTGGAAGGAATATGACTATGATATTGTTTTTGGTTGTGATGGAGCCTTTTCACGAGTGCGGCATAAAATGCAGAGAAGGAGTAGGTTTAATTATCATCAGGAGTTTATAGACGTAGGCTATAAAGAGCTTACCATACCAGCTAACGAAGATGGTACCCATAAGTTGGACATGCATTCATTCCACATCTGGCCAAGGGGAAAGTTTATGTTTATAGCCATGCCCAATATGGATGGAAGTTTTACTTGTACTCTTTTCCTGCCATTTGAAGGGGAAGTCTCATTTGAGAAATTAAATACCAAGGATGAGGCCAAAAAATTTTTTAATACCTATTTCCCCGATGTTACTCCCGTAATTGAAGATCTTACTACAGATTTCTTTAAGAATCCAACTAGTGCTTTGGTTACCATTAAATGCTATCCTTGGACCTACTGGGACAAGGTGGCGTTGGTAGGAGATTCTGCCCATGCTATAGTGCCGTTTTACGGACAGGGTATGAACGCTGGGTTTGAGGATATTTTTGCCCTTAAGGAAATTATAGGGCGATTCGGAGACGACTGGGAGGAAATTTTTAAGGCGTACCAATTGGAGCGCAAACCCAATGCCGATGCTATAGCTGAGCTGAGCTATAGGAACTTTGTGGAGATGAGCAGTATGACGGCAGATCCTATGTTTATATTACAGAAAAAGATAGAAAAACGTTTTGCTAAAAAATATCCTGAAAAATGGATTCCTGCCTATTCACGGGTAACGTTTTCCAACCAGCCCTATGCTGAAGCCTTGGCCAATGGCAATGCCCAGGAAGAGATTATGAAGGAAATAATGAAAATACCCAATATAGAAGAGATTTGGGATACGGATGCCGTGGATAGGAAAATTCTCGCACTCTTAAAATAAAGAAAATAGTAACAAAAAAAGCCATCCGGAAAGGATGGCTTTTTATTTGTGTCTCAATGGTAATTTATAATTTAGAAAAAAGCTGCTGCATTTTTTCCTGTTCTTCTTCGGCCAAAACTGGATCTACCAATATTCTACCACTGTGCTCATCACTAATAATTTTCTTACGTGAGGCTATTTCTACCTGTACCTGTGGTGGTATGGTAAAGAAAGAACCGCCAGAGGCACCTCTTTCAATAGGTACTACAGCCAAACCGTTCTTTACATTATTGCGTATTCTCTTGTAGGCCTTTACCAATCGTTCCTCAATTTGGGTTTGGTATTCTTCCGATTTTTTCAAAAGAGCCTGCTCTTCCTTTTCGGTCTCGGCCAAAATGGCGTTCAATTCCCCTTTTTTGTGCTTAAGGTGGGCCTCCCTTTCACTTAAACGTTCTTTGGTGCCAGCTATAACTTCTTTCTTCTGCTCTATCTGAGCCTTGAACTCTTTTATATTTTTTTCTGCCAATTGAATTTCAAGCTCCTGAAACTCCACTTCCTTGGTCAAAGAATTAAATTCCCTACTGTTGCGAACGTTCTTTTGTTGCTCAGAATATTTCTTGATCAAAGCTTTGGCCTCATCAATAAGATTTTTCTTGGCTCCAATTTCGTAGTTGATTGTTTCAACGTCGGTCTTTAACTTGTCCATTCTAGTTTTTAGGCCAAGAACCTCGTCTTCTAAATCTTCTACTTCTAGAGGAAGTTCTCCTCTTACATTTCTTATCTCATCAACTCTAGAATCAATTAATTGCAAATCATATAGAGCTCTTAACTTTTCTTCTACCGTTGTTTCTGTCTTTGTTGCCATATTTAAAAATACTTGATGGGATTTGTTTTGCTCTCTGATAAAGAGACTGCAAAATTAGGAATTTTTTTTGTAAGATAATCAACTAAGAGATTTTTTGTAAACTGCTCTGTTTCATAGTGCCCAATATCGGCCAGAAGTATTTTGTCTTCGGCCTCGTAGAATTGATGGTATTTTAGATCGGAGGTAACGAAAACATCAGCGTTTACGGCCTTTGCCGCTGATATGGCAAATGCACCACTACCGCCCAGTACCGCAACTTTTTTTATATTCTTTCCAAGAAAATTTGAATGGCGTATGCAGGAAACATCCATTTTTTCCTTCAAAAACCTAAAAAAATCGGTTTCATTCATCTCATTTTCTAGGGTTCCAACCATCCCAATACCTATATTTTGGTTCTTGTTTTCCAGAGTATGCACCTCATAGGCCACCTCTTCATAGGGGTGGTTGTTAAACAGGGCCGAAAGAATTTTGGATTCATTTGCCTTGGCATAAGTAATGTTTATCTGGGTTTCTTTCTCATAATGCGTTTCCCCTATTTTCCCCAGATAGGGATTGGCGCCTTCTTTTGCCCTATAGCTACCATCGCCTTCTATGGCAAAGCTACAATGACTATAGTTGCCTATGTTCCCTGCCCCTGCATCAAATAGGGCAGTTTTAAGGGCCTCTGCCTTCTCTTTTGGCACATAGGTAGTCAGTTTTTTAATGTTGCCTGCCTGAGGGATTAGAATGGAGGGATTTGTTAGGTTCAATACTTCACAGATCTTTGCATTAACCCCGTATTGGCTATTGTCCAATGCTGTGTGCATACTGTAGATGGCAATATTGTGTTGAATGGCCTTGATGACTACCCGCTGCACGTAATTGGCACCCGTAATTTTCTTTAAGCCGCTAAAAATTATGGGGTGAAAGCTTACAATAAGATTGCATTTCTTGGCTATGGCCTCATCTACTACATTTTCCAAAGTGTCCAAGGTTACCAGAATGCCAGTAACTTCGGTGTTTATATCCCCAACCAACAGCCCTACATTGTCAAAATCCTCAGCGTATTGCAAAGGTGCCAGCTCTTCCAAAGTCTGGATAACTTGTTTTATGATCATTTTTTAAATTTATGGTCTTCCAAAGATAAAATATTATATTTTCGTTCTAATGCAGCTACTAAGAAAATTGGGTTTTCCCCTGTCCTTGATATACGCCCTAGTGGTGTACATACGAAATTATTTGTACGACCTAGGAATATTTACTTCCAAGTCCTTTGATACCAGGACCATATGTGTTGGTAACCTAAGTGTGGGGGGTACCGGGAAGACCCCAATGATAGAGTTTTTGGTTGCCAATGCAAGGGCAGGGACCAAATTAGCCATTCTAAGCAGGGGGTATGGGAGGAAATCCAAGGGCTATTTATTGGCTGGTGAGCAAACCACTGTAGACCAACTGGGGGATGAGCCATATCAGATTTGTAAGAAGTTTCCACATGTTGCTGTTGCAGTGGATGCCGAGCGCCAGCATGGGATCTCCGAATTGGAAAAGACAGTTGAACCAGATCTGATATTGCTGGACGATGCCTTTCAGCATAGGAAGGTGCGTTGCGACCATTATATTTTATTGACTTCTTACAGTAATTTGTACGTAGATGATTGGTATTTGCCCACGGGCAATCTAAGGGACAGTAAAAAGGAGGCTAAGCGAGCACACATTGTGGTGGTTACCAAATGTCCGGCTGAACTGGATAAAAAGGAAGAGCAGTATATTTTGAAGAAACTAAATCCTAAGGCACATCAAAAGGTGGTTTTTAGCTATTTGGATTATAATACCTCTGTAAAAGGAGGGGGTAAAACATATTCCCTAGAGGAACTCAAGGGTATGGAAATAACTTTGGTGACGGGTATAGCAAATCCTCGGCCATTGGTTTCCTTTCTTGAGGAACAGGGAATCAATTTTGAGCACAAGGCTTACTCAGATCACCATTTTTTTACAGAAAAGGAAATAGAAATGTTCCGCAGCAAGAAGATGGTGCTAACCACTGAAAAAGACTATGTAAGGTTGGAGGGTAGGCTAGATAACTTATTTTATCTTGGCGTTAAGCACAAATTTTTTGGTGGAGGGGAAGAAGTGTTATTAAAAGTATTGAATACTCCTAAGGTTAAGGACTAGGCCTCAATTTTTTTTTTAGTATCGAAAATATTCTTTCCAATTTTTTGGTAGAAGACTTCCGGTTTAAAGGGTTTGGTTACAACGTCATTACATCCGGCAGCGTAAAAACTTTCCAAACTATCGTCCAGGGAAATTGCCGTTAGGGCTATAATGGGTACCAATCTGTTGAATTTACGTATCTCTATAGTGGCTTCCTCACCGCTAATACCCGGCATATGTATGTCCATTAAAATACAGTCATAATCTGTTTTTCTTACCATGGCCACCGCTTCCAGTCCATTGTTGGCAATATCACAGCTGATATTCTTTTTATTCAACATTTTTTTGGTGATCACCTGGTTGATCTTGTTATCTTCCACAATCAAAATATGAAGTCCAGAAAAGTCATATGCCTCCTCTGTAATTTCAAATGGTATATCTTCAATAAGGTCGTCCTTGCTTTTTAAATCTACTTCAAAGAAAAAGGAGCTTCCTTTTCCTTCTTCACTCTTTAACTGAATTTTACTACCAAACAAGCCTAATAAACTTTTTACAATGGTGAGTCCCAGTCCGGTGCCACCGTATTCCCTGTTAATCTGTATAGAACCCTGTTCAAAACTGTCAAATATATTCAGTTGTTTTTCCGGGTCTATACCAATGCCGTTGTCCTTGACCTCAAAATAGATGGTTAAGTTTTCTTCTACTTTCTTTACTAATTTGGCTATAATGGTTACCTGTCCGTCTTTGGTAAATTTTATTCCGTTACCAATAAGATTAATAAATACCTGGGAAAGCTTTAAGGGGTCTCCCAATAGATGTGAGGGTATATTTTCATCAAACTCCAAAACCAGCTTGGTGTTATTGGCTTTGGCACTCTGGTGCAGTGAGTTTATAACTTCCGTTAATATCTTTTTAAGGTTAAAGTCGATTTGAAGGGCTTCCAGTTTATCGGCGTCGATCTTATTGATCTGTAAAATGTCATTTATAAAATTCAGCAGGTAATCCCCGGAAAATTTCAAAGATTTTAAATGTTCTTTCTGACTCTCGGTGGGGTTTTCTTCCAATAATAGGTGGGTTAGTCCCGTAACCGCATACAACGGTGTTCTTAATTCGTGACTTACAGTTGATAAGAAGTTGGTTTTGGCTTCCATGGCCATCACCGCTGCATCCCTAGCGGCCTGTAATTCATTGTTCTTTGTTTGTAAAAGGTCGTTGGTTTTTAATTTTATTTGGTTGTTTCTGTAAAGCGATACCGCCAAAATGGAAATTATGGTCAGAAATGCCGAGGTTAAAATGGCGGTAATTTCCGATCTGTTCTTGGATTGACTTAATTCGGCAATTTTGGTTTCCTGCCTATCAATCTCATCCCGCATAAATTGCGTTTGAATCTTATCGGCGGTTTTTGTTTCGGCCAAACTTTTTTCGTAGGTGAAAATCGAGTCCTTAAGGTCTAAAATGTTTCTGTTGTAAAATAAGGCCGATTTAAAATTGCCCAATCTTTCATTTGCGCGACCAAGGAGTTTGTTGGCCGCTAGCCTTTGTACTGGAAAATCATTGGTTTCGGCCAATGTCAAGGCATTTTCGGCATTTTTTATAGATTCCTCAAAGTCTTCTGTCTTAAAATGTATCTCGGCTAATTTTAGGTGCGATTTGGCCGCCAAATATTCTTTTTCATAGATGTCCGTATTAACGATCAGTGAATTGAAATTTTTAGTGGCACTTTCATATTTTTCTAGATTTAAAAATATTTCGCCCTCAACAAAAAGAATATTGTTCAGTAAATTCCGGTCATTGTTTATCTGTTTGGCCTCATTTAACATGGATATGGCCAAGAAGTTCTTGCCGTCCCTGAAAGAAATAATGGCTTCTATGTATTTATGTGTGGCCTCTCCGTAGGGATAGGAAATGTCGTTTAAAAGGGATTTTGAACGGTCGGAATAGTATTCGGCGCTGTCGTCCTTTTCCATTCTCAAGTAAAGTATGGCCAGTTTGTGATAAGCATCTATAAGTGCCTTGTTGTCGTTGTTTTGGAAGGCTACTTCCATTGCCTTGTTTAGCCTTTCAAGGGCAGGTTCCATTTTGTCCCTGTTTCCAAATTCTCTCGCCTTTTCAAAGTAGGAGGTTATATTATATGAATTGGGATCGGTTAATTGGGCAAAAGAAATGTTTTGGCATAAAACCAATACCAAGGTTAAGAACCATAGTTTTCTTTTATTTATATGTAAGAATAGAGGCTTCAAACGTATTGTTTACGTATTATAAAATTAATTAAATCTACAATTCTGCTACTGTAACCGGATTCGTTGTCATACCATCCTATGATCTTGACCATTTTTCCAATTACAGAGGTCATCAGAGAATCAAACGTACAAGAGTAATAAGTATTGTTTATATCGATAGAAACTATAGGGTCTTTTGTGTAATATAGAATATTTTTGAGTTCATTTTGCGATTTTTGCAAAAAAGCTTCGTTTATTTCCGCTATACTTGTCTGTCTTTTTACATTAAATGTGATATCGGTAAGCGATCCATTGGGTACAGGTACACGAATCCCGCAACCGCCAATTACGTTCGATAGTTCAGGGAATATTTTGGTAAGTGCCTTGGCAGCACCTGTGGTGGTGGGGACAATGGACTGGCCTGCAGCCCTTGCCCTCCGAAGATCTTTATGGGGCTGATCATGAAGGCTTTGATCGGTGGTATAGGAGTGTATAGTGGTTATATAGGCCTGTTCTATACCGCAAAGATCTTGGATAATCTTTATCATTGGGGCCGCATTGTTGGTGGTACAGGAGGCATTGGATATAATATCATCAGTGCCGTCCAAGGTTTCATGGTTTATACCGTAGACTACCATTTTAATATCATCTTCTGATGGGGGTACACTGAGAATAACTTTTTTTGCCCCATTTTTTAAGTGATGGGCCAATATTGATCTATCCTTAAACTTGCCAGAGGCCTCTACAACAATGTCCACCTTGTGCCGGGACCAAGGAATGTCTTTTGGTGATGAACAGTTTAAAAGTGGTACCTTGCTGTTCCCCACAAGGATTGCGTTTCCTGTATGGGATACCTCTTTTGGAAAAACCCCGTGTATACTATCATATTTTAGTAAATGGGCCAAGGTGCCGGCATCAGCCAAATCGTTAATAGCAACCACTTTTAAGTGGGGTTGGTCACTGAGAAGTCTGAATAGGGTGCGGCCTATTCTTCCGAAGCCGTTTATACCAATATGTATCTGTTTCATATAAAGTGGCAAGCTGTTTTTCCCGTTATGCCGCTACGGGGTCATGCATTGTAAAATTGGGGATGTACGGATGCTAATCAATATGTTTGTGGGCCTTGTAGGAAGAACGGACCAAAGCCCCGCTTTCTACATGTCTAAACCCAAGATCCAACCCGATTTCCTCATATTTCTTAAATTGATCGGGCAATATATATTCTTTTACCGGTAAATGTCTTTTGGATGGCTGTAGGTATTGGCCTATTGTAACTACGTCTACATTGGCTTTTCTAAGGTCTTCTAGGGTTTGGATTACTTCCTCTTCCCGTTCACCAAGTCCCAACATAATACCAGATTTGGTTCTGTTGGCTCCATTTTCCTTTAAATAGGATAATACGCCAAGGCTTCTTTCGTATTTGGCCTGTATCCGTACTTCCCTGGTTAGTCTTTTAACGGTTTCCATATTGTGCGATATCACCTCCGGGCCAACCGCCAATATGCGGTCCAGATGCGTGGATATGCCTTGGAAATCCGGAATAAGGGTCTCCATTGTGGTATTGGGGTTCATCCTTCTTACCGCCTTTACGGTTTCGGCCCAGATAATAGACCCCATATCCTTTAAATCGTCCCGGTCAACAGAGGTGAGAACGGCGTGTTTAATCTCCATTATCTTTATGGACCTGGCCACTTTTTCTGGCTCTTCCCAGTCCACATCTTCAGGTCTACCTGTCTTAACTCCACAGAATCCGCAAGAACGGGTGCAGATATTGCCCAATATCATGAAAGTGGCAGTGCCCTCTCCCCAGCATTCTCCCATATTGGGACAACTTCCCGAGGTACAAATGGTGTTGAGCTTATATTTATCTACCAAACCCCGTAATTGGGTGTATTTTTTACCCGTAGGAAGTTTTACGCGCAACCATTTTGGCTTTCCTTTTGGAGGGATGACACTTTCTAAAGTTTCGTTGCTCATAGTAAGATTTTGTGCAAATATACAAAATGGGATATAGTTAAAATACCAAATGATGCCAAAGTATGGTTATGATAGAACCCAACGGATTCTTAGGGCTTTTTATGGGGCAATTACAAAAGTTGGGTAATGGTGAATGGGGCCTTTGGAAGACCGGTTACAAGGAGGTGGACGTTTTCTTCCAGATATTCTTTGAGTTTTATATTGTAAACAACCAAGTCCCAGTTTCTCCAGGCTGAGGAACAATGTTTGTGCAATACCGTGTTGAAGCCGGAACTTTAATTATTGTTTTTAATGATTTCGGCAAGTAGCCTTTTTGCCCGTAGCAGTTTTACTTTTACGTTATTGATAGGTTCTCCTAATTTCTCAGCTATTTCGGCATAAGGGAGTTCATGGAAGTATCTGAGGTTGATAACCTCTTGGTAGTGCGGCTTTAATCTTTTGATATATGCCAATAAGGAGGCCAAGTTTTGCTCGGTAATTAAGCTGTCTTCGGGGGAGGGGGCGTCGTCCAAAACCCTTTTTATGGCTTCATTATTATTTTCATGGCTGTCCTGAAGAACGTTTCTTTTACTTTTTCGAATTAGGTCGATATGCAGATTCTTAGAAATGGCAATCAACCAAGTTTTAAATTCGTACGCCTCGTTAAACGTATTTATTTTGTCGAATGCCTTGGAAAAGGTCTGGATTGTGATATCCTCTGCGTCGTTCTCATTATTGGTTCTAATCAGCTGAAATCCGTAGACATCGTTCCAATAGTTGTTCAATAAGGTGCTGAAGGCTTTTTGGTTGCCTAATTTGGCTCTTTCAATAAGGTTGGGGAGCGATTCTTCTGTTTTATCCAAAATAAGGTATAATAAGGAATGGCTTCAGGGGGAGGCGCCTATTGGGTTACTGAATCTTTTTGGCAATCCTGTTCACTGGGAAGTTTTCCACAATAACCACAAGCCTCGCCTTCTTTGTTTAAAAATGGACTTTGACTGGCACAGGTTCCTGCAAATTTACCGTCCTTTTTAGACCATATTTTAATAGCGATACCTGCAAAGGCAAGAGCCAATAAACCTATTGTTAAAAATACTAATTTCATATCCCTGCATTTATTTTGTGCAAAGATATGAAATTTATAACCTTCTTTGGAAGGATTAAGATTACTTTAAAGTCTTCGTTAATAGGATATATTGGCCACAATATTTTCTACCGTGGGACTGGTGTTTCCTCCCGTTGGTTCTATGGTTATATATCCCACAGCGTTCTCCGCATAGGGAAGCGCCATCAATTTTTCACTGTCCGTGGCTTCCTGAATCACCCCTAGGTTAAGCATTTGCCCATTAACCTCTGCCCACATCTGATAACATTGGTTTTCAGGTAAGTTGGGTAGTTTGCTTACATTGATATAGGAGAGTTTTTTAACAGGGTTAATATAAGCTACCGCTTTAAGCTCCTTGGCCTTGCTGTTTCCCTTAACGTTGAGGCGTTTGGTCTTGGGGTTGTTAAGGACAATGAATTGGTTCCTAACATCCTCCAGCTGTATGCGCATATTCTCCTCCAGGTTTTGAATCTTAGTGTTTACGATAAGATTTTCTTCTTGTAAACTTTGGTTCTGGTTCCAAAAGAAATAGGATGCCCCGGCAAAAAGCAAGGCAGTGAAACTGGCAGCAATGGCATACCTAAAGAATCTCTTTCTTCCGGTATTCTCGGATTTAATCCTGTTTTGGATTCTTTCCTTTAAACCGTCTGGCGTCTTCATGGAATGCATTTTGGCAAAGACCTCTAAGTTGTCCTGAAGCTCGTTATAAGTTGTTCTTACTTCCGGATACATGGCTATGTACCTTTCTACCTGTAGGGTTTCTTCCTGTGAGGTAGTACCTAGAAGGTATTTTTCCAATAGGTCGGTTTCCAAAAATATTTTGATCTTTTCTTTCATGGCCTTAGTTTTTAAGCACTTTTTGATTGCATATGTCCGTCCACTGTATTTGGTCCGGGACTAATCAACATTGCGCTTTAATTCATAAACAACTTATTAAATAGATGAGCAACATGCTGGTTCCATATAATTTCTTCAACTCCCTGAGTCCAATTTTTAATCTGGATTTAATAGTGCCCAAGGGTATGTCCAATTCATCGCTGGCTTCCTGTTGGGTCATTCCTTGAAAAAACAAGGCTTCCAATACAACTTGATACTTTAAATCCAATTTGTCCAAATTATCCTGAACGTCCATCAGATCAGGGTTTATTCCTTCGGTTCCTAGTTTATATACGTCAGAAACATCCATTTGGATTTCTTTATCAGATTTGGTGTTGGCACTTCTTAGTTTATCAATAGCGGTATTCCTTGTAATACGGAACAACCAGGTAAATAATTTTGCCTTGGTGGGGTCGTAGGAATCGGCTTTTTTCCAGATTTTCACGAAACTTTCCTGTACAACGTCCTGGGCCAGTTCTTCGTCCCGGACCACTTTATAGGCTACACCGTAGAGGGTGTCCCCATAATGTTCGTAGAGCAATGAAATGGCCTTGTCATTACGCTCTTGAAGAAGCTCAACAATATGATTTTCCAGTAGTATGCTCATTTCATAATTGGATTCTCAAAAAAAAGATTGGACTTCATCATCCAATTACCTCTTTTGTTTCGTATATAAACAAACGCTAATTTATAAAATTGATTGTTATGCTTAGCGTTATAATTATTTAAATGGGCAGCTGGTAACTGTGCATTTAATTTTTTGGTTAGTTTGGTTTGGTATAGCCCCTGGCATTCTTTGTCAGGGGTTATTTTATAATATTTACTTCGGGGGAAATGGTAATCTGAAAAGTTTCAAAGACAGTTTTTATGATGTTATGTGCCAGATCCATTATCTCCCTGCCACTGGCATTGCCATAATTCACTAATACCAATGCTTGGTTTTTATGAACTCCAGCATCTCCAAAACGCTTGCCCTTAAATCCACATTGCTCTATTAACCAACCTGCGGGGATTTTATATTCATCGTCGGAAATCTTATAGAACGGAGCCTGTGGGTATTTATTTGTAAAAGTATGGAATTCTTGTGCGTTAATTATAGGGTTCTTAAAGAAACTTCCGCTATTCCCCAATTTCTTAGGGTCTGGAAGCTTGCTCTCTCGTATGGCTATAACAGCATTGGAGACGTCCTTAATAGTAGGCTCCGAAATGTTGTTAGTTTGTAGTTGGGAAACAATTGCCCCATACCCTACATGTAATTTATGGTTTCTTTTGGTGAGTTTTAAACGTACCGAGGTAATAATAAACTTATCCTTACCATCATTCTTAAAATAAGAGTCCCTATATCCAAATTGACATTCCTCCTTGGTAAATGTTCTTATTTTATAAGTTGCCAATTCCAATGCCTTACAACTTACAAAAACGTCCTTGAGTTCAACGCCATAGGCCCCTATATTTTGAATAGGTGCTGTACCGGTATTTCCAGGGATCAATGACAAATTCTCCAATCCGCCATAATTCCTTTCCAAGGTCCACAATACCAATTGATGCCAATTTTCCCCGGCATTTACTTCCAAACATACTTCATCCTCATTTTCCCAAACCACTTCAATGCCTTTGATGTTGATAAAGAGTACCAAGTCATCAATGTCATGGGTAAGCAGCATATTGCTGCCCCCTCCCAGTACAAAGTAATTGGGGTAACCATTTAAAGTGGTGGCCTTTTTAAGCTCTGCAATAGAATTGACCTCACAAAAGAACTTGGCATTGACAGCAATTCCAAAGGTGTTATAATCTTTAAGGGATATGTTCTGCTGTATTTGCATTAACCTGGATATGCTTTTAAGGCCTCCTTTAAAATGTAGACCGCTCTAATGAGGTCTTCTTTTTCAAGCACATAAGCAATTCTTACCTGATTGGTGCCCAAGCCTGCGGTGGCATAAAATCCTGCTGCAGGGGCAACCATTACGGTTTCTCCGTCCACATTAAACTCCTCCAATAGCCATTGGGCAAAAGCATCAGCATTTTTAATAGGCAGTTGGGCAATGCAATAAAAGGCACCTTGTGGTCTTGCTGCCACTACTCCTTCTACCTTGCTCAACTCTGATATTAGGATGTCCCTACGGGCTACATACTCTTCCTTAACCGCTTCAAAATAACTTTTAGGAGTTTCGAGTGCAGCTTCGGCGGCAATTTGTGCATAGGTAGGGGGGGATAACCGTGCCTGAGCAAATTTGATGGCCGTTTTAATGACTTCCTTGTTCTTGGAAACCAAATACCCAATTCTGGCACCGCACATACTGTATCTTTTAGAAACCGAATCCACAATAATGGCATGGTCCTCTAGTCCTTCTTCCTGTATAATGGAGTAATGTTCCCTACCGTCATAGGTAAATTCACGGTATACTTCATCGGCGACTAAAAACAGACCGTAATTTTTAACGATCTTAGTCAGTTTTTTTATTTCTTCCCTACTATATAGGTATCCGGTAGGATTACCAGGGTTGCATATAAGAATGGCCTTGGTCTTTAGGGTGATCAATTTTTCAAACTCCTCAATAGGGGGCAGGGCAAAGTTATCCTCAATGTGGGAAACCACAGGTACTACCTTTATACCGGTTGCATTGGCAAAACCATTGTAATTGGCGTAGAACGGTTCGGGAATTATTATTTCATCCTCGGCATCGGTAATGCTGCCCATGGCAAAGGATAGGGCCTCGGATCCACCTGTTGTGACAATAATATCCTCGGCCGCTACATGTATGTCATTATTAGCGTAATATCCCGCAATTTTTTCCCTGTAAGATTCAGCACCCTCGGTACGACTGTAGGATAGTACCTCCAAATTATTATTCTTAACAGCATCTAAAGCAACCTTTGGTGTTTTAATGTCCGGTTGACCAATATTGAGATGAATAATTTTTATTCCCCTCTTTATTGCTGCTTCTGCAAATGGGACTAATTTTCTTATGGGAGATTCTGGCATGTTCAGGCCTCTCCTTGAAATTGATGGCATATAAGTTTATATTTTAGGCAAAAATGAGAAATCAATATGGAGAAAACAATAAATGGACCCTATTTGATGGGTTTTTAATATGTTAAAACGTTCTAGGGACTGATATTTTGTTTGTAAATTTAAAGTAACCGTTGTTGCTAAATGTAGGGATATGAAAGCTGTTTTAAGGCACTTGGCCTACCTGTTATTCAGTATTTTGCCCATTTTTATTTTTTCCCAGACATATGAATTGCCTCAAGGAGAGTTATTTCAGAAGGTGAAATTTAAATTGGTGAACAATCTTATTGTTTTGCCTGTTGAGGTAAATGGAGCAAATCTGTCATTTATATTGGATTCTGGGGTAAGCAAACCAATACTTTTCAACTTGTCGGATAAGGATTCCATTCAAATAAATGATGTATCGGAAATTGTTATCAAGGGCCTTGGTGATGGAGGACCAATTAAGGCATTGAGCTCATACAATAATACTTTTAGGATTGGTAATGCAGAAAACCCAGGGCAGTTACTGTACGTGGTAATGGATAGGGATATAAATTTATCACCGAGGCTAGGGTTGCCTGTACATGGTATTATTGGTTATGATCTTTTTAGGGATTTTGTAGTGGAGATAAACTATACCTCCCAATATTTAAAACTGCACAAGCCGGATACTTATCAAACTAAAAAAAACAATAGGACCAAAACGGTGGCATTACAGGTGGTAGATAATAAGGCGTATGTACAAGGTCAGGTATTTTTGGAAAACAAGCAGTGTATTCCGGTTAAATTATTGGTAGACTCCGGTAGTTCGGATGCTGTTTGGTTGTTTGAGGATGAAGCAATAGGTCTGGGAGTGCCCAAGAAGAATTATTATGAATTTTTGGGACAGGGCTTGGGAGGTGGCATTTATGGCAAGCGAACAAGGCTGGCAGGGGTAGGTTTGGCAGGTTTTAGAATGAAAGACACCAGGGCCGCCTTTCCGGATAAGCAATATTTTAATACTATCACTTCTTTTGGCGATAGGAACGGTAGTTTGGGCGGGGAGCTACTAAAAAGATTTACATTGGTCTTTAATTATACCGAAGGTACCCTGAGCCTTAGGAAGAACAGGTTTTTTAAAAATCCCTTCAACTTTAATATGAGTGGTATAGATCTGCAGCATAATGGAGTGCGTTATATATCTGAAAGTATAGCAGACGGCAGGGGATCGCTAGTCAACGATGAAAGTAAATCCTTTGGGAACGTTCAATTATTGTTTGAAAATAGGACCCGTTTAAGTGTGGTGCCCCAAATAGTTGTTTCGGGAATACGTAATGGAAGTCCGGCTCAAGAGGCCGGATTGCAACAAGGGGATATAATTTTGGCCGTGAACGGAAAGAAAGTACACCACTTTAAATTGCAACAGGTTTTAAAAATGCTCAATGAGAAAATAGGGAAAAGAGTCAAGGTGTTGGTAGCACGTAATGAAAGCAACTTGCTGATAAGTTATGTGCTGAAAGATGTATTTAAATGAAAAAAGCTTGTATAGTAACCGTAATTGGTGCTATACAAGCTTTGGATGTCTCTGGGAAAGGTTTTTATTTGCCTTCCACTGGTTTTATCTTTCCTTTGATCTTTAAAACTACCGTTGGGGTGTCTGCATTGGAAATAACCGTAATGGCCTTTGCAATAGGTCCAACCCTGTTGGTGTCATATTTAACCTGTATCTCCCCTTTTTTTCCTGGCATAATTGGTGCCTCTGGTTTTTTAGGGATGGTACATCCACAGCTAGAGCTAACCTTGCTGATAACTAGTGGTGCGTTACCTGTATTTGTGAATTCGAATACACGGATTCCGTTACTGCCTTTTGTGATTTCACCATAATCGACGATTTCAGTTTTAAATTTGATTTTCGCTCCAGTTTCCTGAGCAGTCAGGCCAAATCCTAATAGACCAATAAATAAAACTAGTACTACTTTTTTCATTATTTTTAGTTTTTGGTGAATTTCAAAAGTAAATGTTTTTAATCAACCTCCAAAATTCTTTTGTTATGTAATAACGTTACTTATTTTTGTTTCGTATTTCTAAAAGGACAAAAACTATAGATTTACTTCAGGTTTAAAATTAATATTACAAGTATTTTAGTAATCGCCCGATTAGGGTTAACAAAAACTGTTCCAAATAATGGAAATTCCTTCAAAATATGAGCCTCAGAAGGTAGAGGGCCAATGGTACGACTATTGGATAAAGCATAATTACTTTCATTCTACCCCAGATAATAGGGAGCCTTATACAATTGTTATTCCCCCGCCAAATGTTACTGGTGTGCTCCATATGGGGCATATGCTTAATAATACCATTCAGGATGTTCTTATACGTAGGGCCCGTTTAATGGGGAAAAACGCCTGTTGGGTGCCTGGAACGGACCATGCTTCAATAGCCACAGAGGCCAAAGTGGTGGCCAAGTTGAAGGAGCAGGGGATAAATAAAAAAGATTTGTCCAGGGAAGAATTCCTAAAACATGCTTGGGATTGGACCCATGAATACGGAGGGGTGATCCTTGAGCAATTAAAAAAATTGGGTTGCTCTTGTGATTGGGATCGTACAAAATTTACAATGGACTCCAATATGTCGGCCTCTGTTATCAAGGTTTTTGTAGATCTTTTTAACAAAGGATTGATATATAGGGGATATAGAATGGTGAACTGGGATCCGGAGGCAAAGACAACCTTATCCGATGAAGAGGTAGTTTATGAAGAAAGACAAGGCCTGTTGTATTATTTGTCCTATAAGATTGAAGGGACAGATGAAACCGTGACCATTGCCACCACCAGACCGGAGACCATTTTGGGAGATACTGCCATCTGCATTAATCCCAATGATGAACGTTATGCCCATTTAAGGGGTAAAAAGGCCATAGTCCCTATCTGTAATAGGGTAATCCCAATTATTGAGGATGAATATGTGGATGTTGAATTTGGTACGGGATGTCTTAAGGTTACTCCCGCACATGATGTGAATGACAAGGCCTTGGGCGAAAAGCATCAGCTGGAGACCATTGATATATTTAACGAGGATGCCAGCCTTAACAGTTACGGATTGCATTATGAAGGCCAAGATCGGTTTGCGGTACGCAAGGCTATTGCCAAGGAATTGGAGGAAAAGGGTTATTTGGTAAAAACAGAACAGCATATTAATAAAATAGGAACCTCAGAGAGGACCAAGGCGGTTATAGAGCCAAGGCTGTCCGATCAGTGGTTTCTGAGCATGGAAAAATTGGCCAAGCCGGCGATTAAAGCGGTTTTGGAGGATGGGGATGTAAAGTTGTTTCCCAAAAAATTTGAAAATACCTACCGCCACTGGATGGAAAACATTCGGGATTGGAACATTTCCAGGCAGTTGTGGTGGGGACAACAAATACCGGCATACTATTTTGGTGATGGACAGGACGATTTTGTAGTTGCCGAGACCCCTGAAAAGGCTTTGGAACTTGCAAGAAAAAAATCAGGAAACCCAGATTTAACCCTGGAAAACCTTGTTCAGGATGAAGATGCACTGGATACTTGGTTCTCATCTTGGATTTGGCCTATTAGCGTGTTCAACGGTATCCTAGAGCCAAACAATAAGGAAATAGAATATTATTACCCTACCAATGACTTGGTTACAGGTCCGGATATATTGTTTTTCTGGGTTGCCAGAATGATTGTTTCCGGCTATGAATATAGAGATGAACGACCTTTTCAGAATGTTTACCTAACTGGTTTGGTCAGGGATAAGCAAAGACGTAAAATGTCCAAATCCTTGGGCAATTCACCCGATGCACTGAAGTTAATTGAAGACTATGGGGCAGATGGGGTACGGGTAGGGCTCTTGTTGAGCTCTGCAGCTGGTAATGACCTGATGTTTGATGAGGCTCTTTGCCAGCAAGGGAAAAACTTTGCCAATAAGATTTGGAACGGATTCCGTTTGTTGAAGGGTTGGGAAGTGGCCGATCTGCCACAGCCCGAGGCCTCTAAATTAGGGATTGAATGGTATAAGGCCAAATTTAACAAAACCTTGGCCGAGATTGAGGACCATTTTAGTAAATACAGGATTTCTGACGCCTTGATGGCCATTTATAAACTGGTGTGGGACGATTATAGTTCTTGGTTGTTGGAAATTGTAAAACCGGCCTATCAAAGTCCTATAGATAAGACTACCTATGAGGCGGTAATCCAAATATTTGAGGAGAATTTAAAATTGTTGCACCCATTTATGCCCTTCCTTACAGAGGAGGTATGGCAACATATTGCAGAACGCAGCCCTGAGGAAGCCTTGGTGGTTGCTCAGTGGCCAACTTTGCAACCTGTAAATGATGAGCTTATAGAAGGGTTTAATTTTGCATCGGATGTTATATCGGGTGTGCGAACCATTCGTAAGGAAAAGAATATACCTATGAAGGAATCCTTGGAACTGTCCGTGCTTAACGATGGTGGTGTTTCCAAGGTCTGGGACGTAGTGATAGCTAAATTGACCAATGTTTCCAATATTACCTACACAGAGGCTGCTTTGGATGGGGCCCTTACCTTTAGGGTTAAGTCTAATGAATATTTTGTGCCAATACATGGGGCAATTGATGTGGAGGCTGAAATTAAGAAGTTGGAAGGTGAGTTGAAGTATACCAAGGGCTTTTTGGCCTCTGTGCGTAAAAAACTTTCCAATGAACGTTTTGTAAGCAATGCTCCGGCCCAAGTAATAGCATTGGAGCGTCAGAAGGAGGCCGATGCCATTGCCAAAATAGAAACCTTGGAAAAAAGTTTGACGAGTTTGGGGTAGTCTAAATCCGTTTTAGCCAAAGGTGTATTTAAAAATAAGCAAACCATTCTAACCCTTATAAAAAACGCAATGTTATGACCAAAAAAGTAATACAGACGGGAATTCTTTCATTCGGAATGTCGGGGACCTTGTTTCATGCCCCTTTCTTAAGGGAGCATCCTGGTTTTCAGTTAAGGGCAGTGGTGGAAAGGAGTAAAAAACGGGCTCAGGAACACTATCCCAACATAAAGAGCTACGACTCTGTAGACGATTTGTTGAGTGATAGGGAAATAGAATTGGTGGTGGTCAATACGCCTAACCAGACTCATTTTGATCTGGCATTAAAAGCCCTCCGTGCCAATAAACACGTATTGGTGGAAAAACCGTTTTGCGTTACGTCTTTGGAGGCTCAGCAGTTATTTGCGGAAGCAAAAAGGGTGGGACGTAATATCATGGCCTATCAGAATAGAAGGTATGACAGCGACTATCTTTCGGTTAAGAGTGTTGTGGAATCGGGAAAATTGGGCAGCTTGGTAGAGGTGCATATGAGGTATGATAGATACCGTTTAAAAATAAGCGATAAAGTTGCCAATGAGACTGCTCCCGGTGGAGGGGTGTTATATGGTTTGGGCCCACATTTGTTGGATTCGGCGATTTCACTTTTTGGTTGCCCCTTGGAATGGACCAAACACACAGCAGAATTTAGGCCCAATACCAAGGTAGATGATTATGCCCATGTTCATTTGGTGTACCCAAAAGGTCTCCAGGTGTTTTTAACTACAAGTTTAATGGTGGCAGAGCCGCTGCCTGCTTTTGTGCTTAACGGAACCAAAGGTAGCTATATTAAAGAACGGACCAACATCCAAGAAGAGCAATTGATGGAGGGGGTGAGTCCGGCAGACCCGCTGTTTGGTATAGAGGAGGCCAATATGGCAGGTAAGCTTATAACTTTTTCGGAGGACGGTGAAAAGAAGGTGTCTGAAATTAAGTCGGTAAAATCGTCTTACATCAATTTATTTGAAGATGTGTATAAGACTATAGTTAATGGGGTGCCGTACCCCATTACAGAGGAGGACATTCTGCAACAAATGGAAATTTTGGAAGGATAAAACTGCCTTTGATCCACGTTGAGTGGATGGTATCGGGTATAACAGGAAATGGAAATAAGTGTCTGCTACCTTGTTGGGTGAGTTTATAGGCCCTCAGCTTTTTTAATCGTATATTTATAAAAGGATTAATAGGTGCTGTTAGTTGATTTTACCAGCTTAATCAATTAGGGGTCTGTAAAAAAAAATGGGCAATGTCCAAATTACCAAAGAACCATACGTTTTTGGATCTTTCAGATTATGGAAGGTTCATTGCCCGGTTTATAGCTAGGGCGTTACAGCCAACTGGTGTTACCCCGATCCATGTTACAATAGCTTTTTTTGTTTCCGGCCTGCTAGCCATTTGGTGTATATTATTTGCTTATTATTGGGCGGCGGCCTTTTTTTTAATTCTTAAGTCAGTTTTGGACGCTGCAGATGGGGAATTGTCCAGGCTAAAGAATGCGCCTTCTTATACGGGGAGGTATTTGGATTCTGTAAGTGATATAGTGCTTAATATCCTTCTGTTTCTGGCAATTTGGTATACTACGGATGCCAAATTAATAATGGCGTTTCTTGCGCTTTTTGGAATGCAATTACAGGGAACCTTATATAACTATTATTACGTAATTCTAAGGAATAGATTTAAAGGAGATATTACCAGTAGGGTTTTTGAAACCACTGCTCCAGTGGCCTTGGAGGGGGAATTGCAAAGCACCGTGGATGTGCTTTTTTGGTGGTATAAAACTTTATATGGAAATTTCGATAGAATAATTTATTTATTGGATCCAAGGGCCGCCGAGGGAGGTGAAATACCTAATTGGTTTATGACATTGGTGTCGACCTTTGGGCTTGGGTTTCAATTGTTGCTTATTGCGCTCTTGTTGGTTTTAGGCTTGATTGATTTTGTAATTCCCCTGTTTGTGATCTATACCTTGTTTGTTTTTATGTTTATAGGTATACGCAAAGCGCTTTAAAAGTGCAGATGGTTTTTTTGTCTTCATTAATTTAAGGGTAAAGAGAATTTGTTGGGTCGTTTTTTTTACTTTTTCATGATTGCTAATTTATAGTGTGTGCTTACACATTTTAATAGTTTTATAGGTTTTATGGGTGGTTATTTTGGCTTTAATTGGTCTGTATGTCAACTATTTATTTATATTTGTGTGCCTACACACTTCTTTAATTGGTTTGTAGTCATGTGGTTGCAATTCTATTATAATGGCTAAGAACAAAAAAACTACGATACAGGATTTGGCTAATTATGCCAATGTCTCTATAGGGACTATTGATAGGGTGATTCATAATAGGGGTAAGGTGTCTGAGGCCAAGAGGAAGAAGGTTGAAGAAGCAATAAAGAAATTGGGGTTTAACCCCAATCTATTGGCGAGAACTTTGGCTCTGGGGCAACAATTTATGGTTTGCAGTCTGCTGCCTGAAGCGAGTTCCCCTGACAGTTATTGGACCTTGCCCAAGAAGGGTATAGCCCAGGCCGTAGAGGGACACAGGGATTTTGGAATGCAACTGGAAGTTTTTGAATACAGTTTGTTTGATGAAACAAGTTTTGTTAAAATGGCCGATGCCATTATAGAAAAAAATCCCAGTGGAGTAATTCTGGCTCCCTTATTTGAAAAGGAAAGTCACAACTTCATAGATAAACTGGAAGAAAGGGATATTCCTTATGTCTTTATAGACGCCAATATAGCCGATAGAAAAAATCTTAGTTACATAGGTCCGCACCTTAAGGGCAGTGGGTTCATTGCTGGAAAATTATTGAATTCTATTTTGGGCCCTTCAGATGATATTCTCATAATACATATCGTAAAAGGTCTTGAAAATAGTGCTCATACCGCCATTGTTGAAAAAGGTTTTAAGGAATTCTTTCAAGCTATGGAGGGCAAAGTTCGTGGAAAGATAAGCTCTATTACCATTCCTACTACTGTGGAGAGCGAGTTAAACCGGGAGCTGACCAAATATTATATAAAAAACCCAGGGGTTAAAGGGGTCTTTGTTAGCAACTCTCGTGCGCATTTGATCTCTAGGTATCACGCGCTGCACGATCTTGATATTAAAGTGGTTGGTTTTGATACCGTTCCCGGTAACCTGACCGAACTTAAAAAAGGGCATATCGACTATATTATTTCACAGAGACCGGTTTTTCAAGGAGTAACTGCCGTAAGGGTGCTATTTGATTTTTTTGTCTATAAAAAATTACCGGAATCGGTACAGTTTGTACCCTTGGATATTATCATTAAAGAGAATGTAGACTACTATATAAATTTTCAATACCAGTAATAATATAAATATACAGAATGAAGATAAGTATTCCCATTTGCACGTTTTTGATTTTTGCGTTTATCTCCTGTGGAGAAGTGAAAAAGGAAAAGAAAAAGGAAGATCCGATGTCTGCTACGGATAAGACGGGTGTTAGAATTGAAGATAAAAGTTCAGATAAAAGAGTGGATGTTTATTTTGGGGAAGATCTCTTTACTTCATATATCTATCCTGAAAATATTATGAAACCCTGTCTGTGGCCTATAGTAACAGCAAAAGGGACAGAAATTACCAGAAAATATCCACTTAAACCGGTTAAGGGGGAACGGGCAGACCATCCCCATCATATAGGGATGTGGATGAATTATGGGGATGTGAACGGTATTGATTATTGGGGGCATTCAGAGGCTACTCCCAAGGACAGGAAGGCCTATAGCGGTATCATACGGCATCAAGAAGTGGTAGGCTCGCAGGCAGATGGGAATCAGGCAACCCTAAAGGTTAAAACCAATTGGGAAGGCGGAGGCAAAATTCAAATTAAGGAAGATATCAGTTTTCACTTTATGGATAGGGGTACCATTAGAATAATCGACTGGATGAGTACCCTGACGGCCCAAGAGGACATAGTTTTTAACGATACCAAGGAAGGAATGTTCGCCATAAGGGTGAGTCGCGAACTGGAATTGCCATCGGACAGACCACTTACCCTGACCGATGCCGATGGTAGACCGGAACCCAATAAGGTAGTAGATAATAAATTGGTGTCCGGAGACTATCTAAGCAGTGAAGGGGTTACTGGGGAAGAGGTATGGGGTACCCGAGCCAAATGGATGAAACTACATGGGACATACAAGGAAGAAAAAGTGGCCGTGGTAATTCTGGACCATAAAAAAAATCCAGGCTACCCGGCTTATTGGCATGCAAGGGGGTATGGGCTTTTTGCGGTAAACCCGCTGGGCCAAGAGGTCTTTTCAGAAGGCAAAGAAGTGATGAACCTAAGCCTGAAGAAGGGGGAGTCTGCCCGTTTTGCGTTCAGAACCCTTATATGCTCAGGAGAAATATCGGACGAGGAGATAAATAACCTTTGGTTGGAATTTTCCGATTTGTATTAGGCTGTTTGTTGGCTAAGACGGAGCTGCAGTTCAGCATTAACCATTAAACCCAATTAGCATGGAGACAAAATTAAATTCAAGAAGAAGTTTTATTAAAAAAACAGCTGCCGGTTCGGCTTTTATTGCCACCGCAGGAGTTTTGCCTCAATTCAGCGCTAAGAGTTATGCCCGGATTATTGGGGCCAATGACCGCATGCATATTTCCATGATGGGGGTAAATAGCAGAGGAAAGGCCTTGGCGCAAAATTTTGCCAGTCAGCCCAATGCAGAGGTTAACCATATATGTGATGTAGACAGTCGTGCAGTTGTAAAATGTCTTGAGGCCGTAAAACAACGTCAAAACAACGAAGCCATAAGTTATGGCGATTTTCGAAAGTCTTTGGAGAGCAAGGATGTTGATGTTATGGTTATAGCGGCTCCCGATCATTGGCATGCTCCGGCATCCCTCTTGGCCATGGAGGCCGGAAAACACGTCTATGTAGAAAAACCATGTAGCCACAACCCCAATGAAGGTGAAATTCTGGTACAGGCAGCCAAGAGGTATGGCAAGGTTATACAGATGGGAAACCAAAGACGTTCCTGGCCCAATGTGGTGGAAGGAATACAGGCGTTGCAAGATGGGGCCATAGGCCGTGTGTATTTCGGAAAAGGGTGGTATACCAACAACCGGCAATCCATAGGTGTTGGGAAGAAAGTAGCGGTGCCTGACTGGCTAGATTGGGATCTATGGCAGGGTCCGGCGCCCAGAATGGACTACAAGGATAATATTGTTCATTACAATTGGCATTGGTTATGGCACTGGGGAACTGGTGAGGCACTTAACAATGGAACCCATATGATTGATCTGTTGCGATGGGGCATGCAGGTAGACTATCCGGTCAGGGTGAGTTCCAATGGGGGTAGGTACAGATATGAGGACGACTGGGAGACGCCCGATACCCAAATTATTAATCTTGATTTTTCCGAAGGAATGTCCATGTCTTGGGAAGGCAGGAGCTGCAACGGTAAAAATATAGAAGGTAGTGCCGTAGGCGTTATGTTTTACGGGGAAAATGGTAGTTTGCTTATACCGGGCGGTAATAGCTATAGTATTTTTGATTTGGAAGGTAAGCTAATTAAGGAGGTTAAAAATACCCAAACAATAGATCCCAGGAATAAGACCAATCCGGCAGAACTGTTGGATGCCCTACATATTCAAAATATGTTCAATGCTATCCAAAATGGCGGTAGCCTTAATGCGGATATAGATTCTGGACATAAAAGTACCTTGTTGGTACAATTGGGCAATATTGCCCAACGCACCGGCCGCTCACTAAATATAGACCCATCCAACGGACACATACTAAAGGACAGGGAGGCGCAGAGGTTATGGGGGCGCTCTTATGAAAAAGGATGGGAAATGAAATTATAATATAACACAAATGGCAGATAGAAGATCGTTTTTGGGAAAACTCGGAAAAGGGGCAGCATATTCAACCTTGGCATTATCCATGCCCACACCTTTGTTATCACATGGGGAGAGCAGCAAGGACCTAGTAAGGAAAAACAAGGTTATAGGGATTATAGGAGCGGAAAATTCACATACCAGGGGATTTGGAAAGATGTTTAATATAGATAAGAAATTTCCTGGCTGGGAAGTTAAATACGTCTGGGGGGAAAAGGAGGAATTTGCCAAGCAGGCCAAAGAAGAAGCGGGCATACCTGTTATAGTTAAGGATCCCAGGGAAATGCTGGGCCATATAGATGCCCTCATCGTGGATCACCGTCATGGCAATATGCATCTTGAAGCGGCCAGCCCTTTTGTATTGGCCGGGATACCTACATTTATAGATAAGCCCTTTTGCTACAGTAGTGATAAGGCCAAGGAATTTTTGAAAATGGCAAAAAAAATTGGCACTCCGGTAACCTCTTACAGCTCTATAGCCCATAGTTACGCCAATGATAATATGCGCGAACAATTGAAAGAGATGGGCAACATTAATCAGGTTACCTGCTATGGCAAAGCCGATATTAATTCTGTTTATGGAGGAATCTATTTTTACGGTGTTCATATGGTGGAGCCCCTAATTTATTTGTTTGATGAAAAAGTGGTATCCGCAAGGGTCAACGTCAATAAAAAGGACAATTTAAATAGTACGGCCAGCTTGGTATTTGAAAACGGGATGATGGCGACCTTGGTCATAACCTCAAAAAAATATGGCTGGCAGACCTTTGTGGAAACAGAGCAGGGGATGGTTGAATTAAAATCCAAGGCCAAAAAAGTAGACCCTGATAAGAATTATGTAGATATGGTAACCATGTTCAATACGGGTCAGGAGCCCCGTTCCCACGAAAGCATTGTACATGGTATAGCTATTTTGGAAGCGTTGCATAAGTCGGTAACCACAGGAAAATGGGAACCCATTAATATTTAGATTATGTCCAGGCCATTCAAACTTTCAACCCAAGTACTTGCTCTTGCCCTTGTTGCGTTATGTGTAAACTGCAAACAAACGAACAGTAAAAAAACCGCTGTATGGAACAAAGGGAACCAGAATGAGGCTGTGCTTACTGAGATGGAGGAAAAAGAGGGCTGGGAGTCCCTTTTTGATGGGGTTACGTTCCAAGGTTGGCGAAGTTTGGGAAGGTCCCAAGTACAAGACGAACTTTGGAAAATTGAAGCTGGCACCATACGAAAACTGAATAGTGAAAAGGTTCCGCCCCGGCCAGATGGCATGCCTATAGAAGGAGGGGATCTGATAACGGAAGAGACATTTGATAATTACGAACTGTATTTTGAATGGAAAGTTTTACAAGGGGGAAATACAGGTTTAAAATATAATGTATCCGAAGATATGTCCCAGAAATATGGTTCCAAATATGCTGCGCTTGGATTTGAATATCAATTATTGGACGACAGCGATACACTTTATGCCGGAAAACTGAAGCCCTCCCAATACACTGGAAGTCTTTATGATATGATTGCTCCGAAAAATGCCAATGTTAGGCCTGCGGGGAAATTCAATTCCAGTCGTATTGTAGTAAATGACAAGCGGGTAGAACATTGGTTAAACGGAAAAAAGGTTGTCGCCTATGAATTTGGTTCCCCGCGCTTGGATTCCCTGTTCCGGAAAAGCAAGTATGTGGACTACCCAGGGTTTTTAGAAAAAAGAAAGGGGCATATTGTTCTACAAAACCATAAGGACGATGCATGGTTTAGAAATATAAAAATCCGTAGGATCAAATAAATGGCAATAAGCCTAATTAATAGAATAAATGATCATGAATATAAAGCGTATATCAATTATGGCAATTTCCTTATTGGTTAATTTGGGTATATCACAACAAGACGGCAAAAGTAAGGTGCAAGGGGTGCTATTCTCGGACGGGGAAGAGGTGGCCTTAGCTATATCCAATGGAGAAATTTCTTCAATCTCCCGTCAAAACCAAGTTGGGAACGGCTCTGATCTGTACCTTGCCCCAGGCCTGATAGATATCCAGATTAACGGTTATATGGGGGTAGATTTTTCTGGCCCCGACCTTAGTGTTGAGCGTGTAAGAAAAGCTACCAAAGCCTTGTGGAAGGCGGGGGTCACCTCTTATCTTCCTACAATTATTACCAGCGATTTGGCTAGGATGAAGAGGAATTTTGCCATACTGGCCCAGGCGCAAAAAGACCCTGAAATAGGGAAATCCATACCGGGATTTCATTTGGAAGGTCCCTATATTTCACCAGTAAAAGGGTTTAGGGGCGCCCATTTGGAGAAGTACATTAAAAATCCGGATTGGGAAGAGTTCATGGAACTGCAAGAAGCAGCGAATAATGGTATACGGTTAATTACCCTAGCTCCGGAATTGGAAGGCGCTATTGCCTTTATTCGTAATTGTGTGGCCACAGGTGTTACCGTTTCGCTTGGCCACCACAATGGATCGGCAGAAGATATTACGGCAGCGGTTGATGCAGGTGCAAAAATGGCAACCCATCTTGGCAACGGCTGTGCCAACGAGATCAATAGGCACCACAACCCTATTTGGCCTCAGCTGTCGGACGACCGAATTACCCCCAGTATTATTGCAGATGGCTTTCATTTGACCAAGGAGGAGGTACGTAGTTTTTACAAGGTAAAGGGAGCGGACAAAACTATTCTGGTATCCGATGCCCTGGACCTGGCCGGTCTGCCACCAGGGGAGTACATCCGTGGGGAGCGAAGCTTATTGCTCACCTCCAATGTAGTGAAATTGCCCAAGGAAAATGTTTTGGCAGGAGCAGCATCTCCTATTAGTGCTTGTATAGGGGTTATTATGGACTATACACAATGCGGTATTAAGGAAGCGGTTCAGATGGCTAGTACAAATCCGGCAAAATTATTATCGTTACAAGATTTGGGGGAAATTGGCCAAGGCAAGCAAGCCAATTTGGTTCTTTTTAAGTTAGAAAATAATAAAATGGTCATCCATAAAACCTTCGTGGCCGGAAAGTTGGTTTATTCTAAGGATGACTAATAGTGGAATGAGGAGCTTTGTTCTGGAAAAAATATAAAATATTGTAACCTTTAAAGATTTAACTGCCATATGGGAAACAAAGCGATTAGCAAAAAAATAGTACTGGCACTTAGTGCTGTGGGGCCTGGACTTTTTCTAATAGGTTACAATATTGGGACAGGAAGTGTGACTACCATGGCAAAAACAGGTGCAGAATACGGTATGGGGCTTTTCTGGGCATTGGTACTCTCCTGTATTTTTACCTATATTTTAATGGTAGCCTATGGTAAGGTAACCTTGGTTACAGGTAGGACTGCACTATATAATTTTAAACGTGAGTTTAAATGGGGCTGGTTGCTGTCGCTTTACATTATCTTGGTACTGATAATTGGTGAACTCTTGGCCCTCATGGGGGTAATGGGAATTGTGGCCGATCTGGTACAGGAAGGGCTGCGCCTTGCCTATGGAGGACTAATAGTTTCGCGCGGGTATATTATATTGTTCTTTGTTGTATTACTGGCCTTTTTTTTATGGTTTGGCCGTTACCAAGCTTTTGAAAAAGTACTGACCGTTTTGGTTATTTTAATGGGGCTGTCGTTTGTGGTGGCTTTTGTTATGGTAAGACCGGCGCTGTCCGATATTGTTTCCGGTATGGTTCCTAGTATTCCCGATACGCCCGGGGCATTGGGATTGGTGGCGGCTATTACCGGAACCACCTGTTCCGCTGCGGTCTTTGTAATGAGGAGTACCGTGGTAGCGGAGAAGGGGTGGGGAATAAACGATTTAAAAAAAGAAAAGAACGATGCCTTTGTATCGGCCTTTATGATGCTTTTATTGAGCGGAATTATAATGGCGGTAGCTGCCGGGACCCTGTATGTTTCCGGTATGCGACTAGAGAATACGGTAGAGATGATATCCCTATTTGAACCTTTTGGGGGCAAAGTGGCCGCTTTTGTATTAATAGTAGGGATTACAGGAGCGGGACTTTCCACTATTTTTCCCATAGTATTGATTGCTCCTTGGTTGTTGGCAGATTATAGAGGGAAACCCAGAAATATCCATTCCAACACCTCTAGAGTACTTATATTTGGGGCTTTGCTATTTGCTTTTGGTACCGTTTTTTTGGATGAAAGACCCCCGGCCTTAATGGTCTTTTCCCAAGCTTTTCAGGCCTGTATCCTCCCAGCGGTAGCCATACCTATGTTTGTTTTAATCAATAAGGGTAAACTAATGGGGAGTAATAAGGCGGAGTTAAAATTAAATTTGGGATTGGTGGCAGTAATTCTTTTTGCTCTTATTACCACTTGGTTCGCCATATTAGAATTTATATAAAGAACATATCATGGAAAAAGCACTTCAAATTGAAAATTTAGCCATAAAAATTTATCGGGAGAAAAAGGCAATGGGGGAAGCAGCAGCGAATAATGTGGCCGAAAAATTAAAAATTGCCATTGACGAAAGGGGAGGGGCCAATCTTATTTTGGCTACGGGTGCGTCACAGTTCTCATTTTTAGAAGCGTTGCAGACCAAGGAAATTGATTGGGGAAAAATAACCGTTTTTCATTTGGACGAGTACAAGGGAATATCCGATTCACATCCTGCCAGTTTTAGAAAGTACCTAAAAGAGCGCATATTGGATCAGGTAGCTCCCAAAAAAATATATTTCCTCAACGGGGATGCCGAAGACCTGGAAGGTGAAATAACGAGGTACGAAAAAGCTCTTACTTTACACCCCATAGATATCGCATGTATAGGCATAGGTGAAAATGGACATATAGCCTTTAACGATCCCGCAGTTGCCAATTTTAAGGATCCCAAATTGGTGAAGGTGGTAGAGTTGGATGAGGCCTGCAGAAACCAACAGTTAGGGGAAGGTTGGTTCCCAACCTTTAACGATGTGCCTAAACAGGCCCTTTCCTTGACTATTCCGGCTATAATGGACTGTAAGGCCATTAGTTGTGTTGTACCCGATGAAAGAAAGGCCCAGGCCGTTTACGATGCCTTGTATAACGATATAAATACAAATTGTCCTGCTTCTATTCTTAGAACACACCAAGATGCTACCCTGTTCCTGGATAAGGCAGCGGCTTCCAAAATCTATTAATGGATAATGATAGATACATGGGAGACTAATCTACCTACTTGGTTCCGTGTGCCTATTTGATACTCAAGGCCTCATTCTCGAAGGAAATACCTTCCCAGCCACCGATCATAAAATTGCGAATGTTCTGATGGTCTGTCCCATTTGGATTTCCCAAAACATCTTCCCTATAGAAGGTGCCAAAACAGGCAAGGGTTTCCTCTTTGCTTAATGAATGTAGCTTGGCAAATGAAAATATTTTACAGGAACCCGAGTTTTCACCAGCCTTATTGCTTACAGTACCATTGGTGAAGGCAGAGGGAGAAAAGTGGTAGTAACCGTCTATTGTGGCAATGGTATCACTAAAGGAAATTTCCTGTGGTGTTTTTTTAAGGGTGCTTAGAAATTCGTTTAAGGTCATGTATACTATAGTTATAATTTAAGTCTGTAAATTTAGGGTTTAACCTTTTATTTGTTCTATACATTAGACTAAAATATTTGTTGATTATAAGAGCAAATGCTTTCATATTTTTTATCTTTAAGAACCTCTTGTGCCTATGGTACAATATACTAGCCCATTATAGAGGCGTTTGTAACAGATAACATTATAAAATTAGCTGCATATGAAAAAGGTATTGCTTGGTTTACTATTGTTTACGGTCTGGCCTACAGTGGCACAAGACACAAAGATTGCTATCCTTCCTCCGGAAATTCAGATCAAAACGGCTGTTTTACCTGTTCCAGAAAAGGAGAGGGATGCTGCTATGGTCTATGGTTATAATGGCGATGGAGAACTGGTAGTTTTGAGAAAGGGGACCAATAACTTGGTTTGCATTGCCGACAACCCTGGCAAAAAAGGAATCAATGTGGCCTGCTATTCCAAAAAAATGGAACCGTTTATGGCTCGAGGTCGGGAACTTTCTGCCCAAGGTCTCTCCGGTGAAGAACGAGAGAAAATTCGTGAAAAAGAAGTGGCCTCGGGTAAATTGAAAATGCCCAAGGAACCTAGTATGATGTATGTGTATTACGGTAAGGAGGAGGATTATGATGCCAAAACTGGAGAACTGCAAAACGCTAAGTTTAGATATGTTATATATACCCCGTTTGCAACTACGGAATCTACTGGCCTGCCCGATAAACCCCATGCGCCAGGTATGCCTTGGCTTATGGACCCAGGGACCCACAGGGCACATATAATGGTAGGACCTTTTTAATTAGTTCATTTCTATTTATTCATTTACCAAGGCAGACAGTTATCTAACTTAAAAATTACCTGCCCAGGGGGTATAAAGTGTTTTTAATTAAAAGTGTTCTTGATAGAAGGGGCTATTTCCATTGCTTTGTTTTTTGGAAAACGATAGGAGATGCCAAAATTTATTAAATAATCCGCAAAAGCAGCATCCCCATTTCTTGGATTTCCAGTGCTTATCTCTGTTTGCCTATCTGTGACACTTTGTGGTCTGTCCCTACGTACTGCAATAGGTACATTTAAATTTAGGGTGAGATTGTGCGAATAATACGCTACGCCTGGCTCAATAGAAAGTACATTACCCGGTCTTCGAAAGCCTTCATTTCCACCAATGAGGTCTTTTACAGGCACAGCGTCAAAGCGGCCCCCCAAGGATGTGGATATTGCGCCGGACCAACTGTAGCTTAAACCCGTACGTACCGAATATTGATCCGGTACGGCCATAATGGCCTCATTTTCCAGGATAGGGCTCAGGGTTTCCCTAAACGTTCTTATTCCATTGGTTTCCCTGGGGTTCAATAAGTAAAAACCACCGCCGTAGGCAAATAGACCGGCCGCTACTTTTTGGTAAAATTGAAAATCCATAGTAAGTCCAAAACCACCATCGCCAGGTTGAATGGACTGGTCAACTGGTCGTACCTCCGGACTCCCTTCCGGGCCTACGTTGTAAAATATATCGGTGGCATTGTAATTTCCGGTGGGCAGCTTTATGCCTAAACCAACAGCAATGTTCCCATTGGGATTACTTATGGGATCCATCAACCAATATCCTAATCCCGCCCTTATATCGGCCAGACCTCTGGAGAAAGTACTGTTTCTTTCTTCCCTTCCGTGCTCATAAAGGGAAGACCTTGTGTTTATTACGGTGGGTATGGTAATACTGGTATAGAGGCGGTCGGAGATGCCATAGGTAAGGAAAAAGTCCCATGCATGGGAATGGTTTATCACTTCTGTACTGCTGGCTACTCTATCTGCCTCCTCCTCCGTTCCTCTAAAATGCCTAAAAGATTTAAAATATCTATAATTCATTCCAACTAGAAGATCCCCTTTTTCCAAAAGGTTATTTTCCAGACTGTTTCCAACACAGGAGGAAAAGTGTCTAATAGCTACACATCCTTGGGCTCTTAAATTGGTTGGGTTACTGCTAAGGGCCAAAATAAGGATTGCGATTAAAAAGTTCGGTTGTTTTAATATCATTGGCTCTAATTTAGATATTGGTTTTGTTCAAGAAACCTCATTATTATCTTGTGGATAGATACAATTAAAGAAGTTTTTATGTTATCTCTCTCGTTCCAAAATGTCTTTACATTACCCTAGTGAATCTCAAGATATTTAAGTGGGGTATAGTATATTGGTATTGTGTTAAGAAATTTTGCCATACGGCTGTTGATAAATCATAAGTAATGCACTGATGATTACGATATTCTTCACTATATATTGCCCTACTAGGGTAAGGGAAAATGGCGCAGCGGAAAAGGAAGTGTCAGGAAAAAATATCACGGGTACAAAAGTTAGTACAAGATGGATCAGTGCTGCAATTATGACTTTTTTTAGTTGAAAATTAAAAATTAAACACAATCCGATGGCAACTTCCAGTATGGCCAACAGTAAGATTCCAATATGTTGAGGAATCAAATCAAAGGTCAACAATGAAATGGTTTCTTTGGCCAGCATATCGGCCGGACTCAATCCAGGGAAAAATTTTAGTAAGCCAAACCAAAGGTAAACTATACCGATGCTTATACTAAGTATCCTACCATTTTGGGCTAAACGTACCATTTGCTAGGTTTTTTTGTTGATATAATGTTATAAGATTGATAATGGATATCTTCCTATCAATAAGCAAGGGGGTTTCTAATTTACCGTGGTCAACCCTTTATCGTTTTCACCTATAAGTTCCAAGTATTTCTTATAGTGATGACGTGCTACCTGTCGTCCTAGTTCCAATCCGGCAACATTGTCTGCCTGGATATGATATCCCCCCATAACTCTGGATATTCCTGCCATTTCCGCTGTTTCCGTAAAAGTTGGAAATTTAATGATAACCGGGTCGTCTAGATTATTGGGTTCTGTAAGCGCTCCTGGAACCAGTTCTACCTCTACTCCAAAATGGTCATCTCCAGTAAATAAGCGCAAAGCTTCTGCACAGCCCCCGCTTATAGTGCTGTGACCAGAAACGTAGCTAGGGAAAGGTGGACAAAGAAAAGCATCCGGGGAATAGGGCCTCCAATCCTTTCCTTTCATTTCAACCATGCCCTTATCCGGACCTCCCCAGGCTTTAATTACCTGATCTTGGTAGTAATCGTGTACCAAGGCGTATGGCCGGGTATAGTCATAATACATCTTGGAGTCCCAGCAGGAAATAAAAGCATCCATAGCTACAGCTTCTACCAAGAAGTACATTTTTACATCTTGGTCCAAGGTATTGTTGTCCCGTTCAGATACGTCCTGAGCAAATTTTAACCAATGCCCTGCCTGTTGTACAGATTTTGGTCCATCCCGCATAAATTCTACCAAGGCTTTGTTTTCTGGTGTTAAATTGGCCTGTAGGTCAATTACCTCCTTAACTTCCTGGGCCAATTGTTCGGAGCCTACCATTGGAGGTGGTCCTGGCCTAAACTGATCGGCCGTTTCCAATAATAGAGGTGTTACCTCCTGCCAATATGGGGTAAGGCAGCCTGGATTATATTTGTTGCCATCTTCATCAATAAAATATTTTGGTTGCCATCTGTTGAGGTCAATATTTTTGTCTATATCATTTACAGGTTTATAATGGGTATAGTCAAAGTAGGGTTGTCCATTGGAACCTTCTACTTCACCATATTGGTTTGAGCGGTCATTTTTTCGGGCTTCTATTACCATTGCTGCAGCAAGGTTTCCTACTCCTTCAGGTGTATTAGGGTCTTTGGAGTGATTTTCTGGGTCCAGGCCCAAGGCAAGCATTTTCTTAGTGAACAAAGTGCTATCGGAATAATAATACTCCTTTAAAGCTCTGTAGGCGGCGTAACTTACCGCAATTTCCTTGTTCTTTAAGGTCCTTTTGCCTGTGGGGAAGCGTTCTACATCTTTCAGGTATACGGGTTGCGCCTTGTCGTCAAATCGTGTCCAGGCATCAAACATGGCCGTACATATTAGTCCTAAATATCTGGAGGTGACTGTGGGTCTGGGCTTAAATCGATCTGTGTCCAATGCCGTTCCTTCCAATGCCATAAAAGCCCATTGGTAAGCCACATTGTTCGTGCCCCGGGGTTCATCGGTTGTGGCCATGGTATTTTTTGCCATGGTTATGGATTGCTTGGACTGGTCTTTACAGCCCATCAATCCAAAAAATAAAATAGTTAGTAGAGGTAGTATGCGTTTTTTAAGGGACATATTGGTTGGTTTTATTCTCCACAATAGTAGAATTTTAGATTGTGTAAAATTTAATTTTTATACGAAATGCTTATATTGCTTTATGAAAAAGGTTATTTATTGTATAAAGTCATGAAGTGTTTAATTGTTGATGATGATCCGTTGATTTGTGATTTGCTGGAGCACTTTTGCAGTAAGATTGACGAAATTAACAGTGTAACCACCACGGTGTCAGGATTTGAATCCATTAACCTTATTAACAACTCCTCTTTTGACCTAATTTTTTTGGACTTTAATTTACCGGATATTACGGGTAGGGATATTTTAGACCTTAATCCCAAGTCGGCGGTCATAATGGTTACTTCGAACAAGGATTTTGCATTGGATTCCTATAACTATCCGCAAATTGTGGACTATCTGGTAAAGCCTATTAATTTTCCACGGTTTATGAAGGGCTTTTTAAAGGCCAAGAATTTCATTGCCTCTAGTCAACAAGAGCAGGCAAATGAGAGTCCTTTGTTTATAAAGGAGGGGGGGAAGTTGGTGAAAATAAGCTTGGACCAAGTGGCCTATTTTAAATCTGAAGCCAATTATATTTCCATCGTTTTCAAAAACAAGAAAATATTGACCTTAATGGCACTAAAAGATTTGGAGCCTAAGCTTCCTGATTTTTTTCAGCGCGTACATCGCTCTTATATTATAAACCTTAATATGATAGACGTTATTCATAACGGGGCTGTGGAAATTAATAAGGACCATATTCCTGTTAGTCAACGTTATACTCCGGAATTGCTCAAGAAGATAGATCTTTTGAATTAAGATATCGTTCTACTCTAAAACAACAGAGGTAATAGGTTATGGTATTCCGTATCTTTTTAAGATCCCCATTTTCTAAATCACTTACCTTTTCTGGAAGTATGTCCTTTAGGTTGGTTAAGCTTAGGTTTTTTATATGGGCTATTAGCTTATGCAATATAGCCTCCCATTGTTCCTGTTTTTTATTGTTGTTCACTAGGTCTATCCGTTTGGAATAGGTGGCGAATTCTTCCTCCAGTAGTTTAAGCACTTTGACCATTTTATTGGGGTCATGGTCATAGCTACTATAAATATTTTGAAAATCGGGACACAGAAATTCATTGCTGCCCAATATTTTATGAACGGCATCTTTGAAGTATCCGATATCAAAAGGTTTTTGAAAATATAAATTACCTATGGCTGGGTTTTCCAATGGGTCCAGAGCAGAAACGATTATAAGTGGGCAGTTAATTATTTTGGTCGCTATCCATTGCCTTAAAGTTGATTGGATCTTTTGATTATCTAGCATCAGATCGCTGATGATTAAATTTGGGGAATGGGAATTAATCATGGTGAGCGCCTTTTCCAAAGAGTTGGTTTGTAACAATGAAACATTACTGGAATTCAGCAAGTGCTTTATTAATTCAGAGGTTGATAAATCATCCTCTATATGGAGCACCTTGTATACATGGCTTAATGTTGGGTAAGAAGGAGCCAAAGTTTGGGGTGTTTCTGTGATACTGGAATGTGGTGTGGGTAAAAGGGGAAGACTTACAATAAATACAGATCCAGCATCTTTTTGAGAGCTTGCCCTTAAAGTACCTCCAAAAAGGGAAGTAAGCTGCTTTACAATGGATAGACCAAGGCCGTAACTGCCGTACCTCCCGGATAAATCGTTTTTCTCCATGAAAAAACGATCATTAATTTTGTTGAGGTTTTTGGGCATAACTCCCAATCCAGTATCCTTTACCCTTATTTCTAGAAGTAGTGGAGCTTTGTTATTTATTGTTGCTTGCAGTTCTATTTGGCCTTCCTTTGTGTATTTAATGGCGTTGATGACAAGGTTTGTTACAATCTGTGTTAGTCTTAAGGCGTCTGTCTGATATAGATGTGATTCCAGCTTATTGTCTATAGATAAGCTAAAGGTTAGACCTTTTTGCACCGCTTCGTACAGGTAGGTGGAATGAATGTCCTTAAGTAGCTCAGCAATATTAGTAGGTTCCAAGAGTATTTGAAGTTTCCCCTCAATCAATTTTTGGTGGTCCAACACATCGTAGACCAAACCGGCCAAATTGGATGAACTTCTTTCCAGGGCATTTATGATGGGGAGTTGTGGTTTTGAGGCGTTTTTATAAAGCAATTTGGTAAGTCCCAAAATGGCATTCAAGGGCGTACGCATTTCATGACTCATATTTTGTAGAAATTCGTCCCGTTGATTTCTAGCTTCATATTCCTTTTCCAATGCGCTGTTCAATTCCTTAACATTTTGATCAATTTTGACCTTCATTTTAGAAAAGGTGTTGGCAAGAATACCTATTTCATCCTTTCTGTTGGTATCTAGGCTGGTATTATCTGGGATTCCCTGGTCATAGTTGCTTATGGCCTTGGTAATTTTGGTGATTTTTTTAGAAAACAGATTGGTGAACAACAATGAAAGGAGTATGGAACATAGACAAACCCAAAGTAGGGTTTGTAAGCTTTTAGATCTTACAGCTAGGGCATTTTTTAGTAATATATTCTTTTCCATATTGGATATGAGAAAAATTTTTCTCTTGCCATCAAAAAAAGTCAATTCCTTAACGTGGCATAAGTAACTTCCACTGGGAGTTTTTTCCAATTGTGTAAATCCTTCTTTTAGTCTTTGGGGGGTGTCCTTGTTTGTATTAAAATCTTCGTAAAAGTTTTGGTATTGCTTTGTTTGTATACCAAATTGCTGTGTACGATCAGGAGAATATAGGTACTGTCCTGTTTGATCTATTAAATAGCATTGGCCATCTATTCCGCCTATTTGATCCAGTGTTTCGTAAAGCAGGCTAAGGTTTACATTAATGATTAGAAGGGCCACTTTTTGGCCCTCATTGAACACTGCACTGGCAACACGCAGGGTAGGGGTGGGCGGATCGCTGATAAGTCCGTATTCTTCATTTAGATTTATGTTTGAAAAATAGTGTTCACCCTTCTTGATCTGTAAGGCTTCCTTAAAATATTCGCGATCCCCTTTTTGTTGTAGGATCTCGGATTTAAAGATATTGCCGTTCTCCTTATTAAAACGGATAATTTCCTTGCCGTTTTTGTTGGCATCTATGAGCCTTATTTGAAAATAAGATTCCTTGTTTTTTAGAATTATACTGAACAGTCTATCCACATCTTTCGCTGTGACATCGGATGGCTGTACAATGTGTTGTTGCAGGGTGGGACTTAAAGTGATTACCGCAATGTCATTGGTAACCTCGTTCAACAACGCGTAGAATTGCTGTTCGGCCAATTCAGATGAGTGCAAGATCCTCTCCTTGGAATGCTCGGTAATCACCTCGGATGCCTTGGTAAATACTAAATATCCAGAAAGGAGTATAGAAAATATAATGAGTCCTGTAAAAAAAAGGCCAAAACGTGTTACTATGGAATGTCTTAGTTTCATTTGGGGCCAATATAAAGCATATATCTAAAGTATGCTTAATTTAAATTGAAACCAAAGGTTGATAGTATCCAATAGAGGAAAAGTAAAAATTCCCAATAGTAGGAATAGTGTATTTTATTTCAACGCTGTAATGGTCAATTATAGGGAAATACTACTTTGTTGTTCCAGAAGAACACCCTATTCTGGAGGGGGAGGTGTTTATTTTTTTATCTTTTTCACCTCTTGGTTTACCAATTGTATATACTTTTCCATTGCTTCTTCAATGCTCACATTTTTGGCCTGTATAAGTGCATTGGCCTTAAAAGCATTGATTAAGGGGGTTCTGCTTCCTGGATGGCTAAAATTGCGGTTGGCAATTTTAAAATATGCGTACAATTTTAGCAAAAGGTCGGCGGGTAAGGGGTCGGTATACGCATTTACATAGTCAACCGCCGCTACGAAATCCTCTTTAAGTTTATCAGTTTTCATTTTCTTTGTGTGCCCTAGTGGTTGCAATACATGTTTTTGCCCCGATTACTTTTTGGTGCAGTTTTACCGTAATTGCACTATCCAAAGGTAAGAACAAATCTACTCTAGAGCCAAATTTAATAAATCCGGCATCATCTCCTTGCTGAACACTTTCTCCCACTTCCGCGTAATTAACAATTCTTCGGGCCATGGCCCCAGCAATTTGGCGGTATAAAACATCACCGAATTTGGGGGTGTTGACCACTACTGTTGTTCTTTCATTCTCTTCACTGGATTTGGGGTGCCAGGCTACCAAGTATTTCCCGGCATGGTACTTGGAAAATTTTATAAGCCCACTAGCGGGGTATCTGGTTACATGGACGTTTATGGGGGACATAAAAATGGAAACTTGTAAACGTTTGTCCATAAAATATTCGGTTTCCTCTACTTCTTCAATTACTACGACCTTACCGTCTACGGGGGCCAATATTTCGTCAAAACTTTTGGCTACTTTGCGTTTTGGGTTTCTAAAGAACTGAAGTATCAAGATTAGGATGACTATTGAGCTAATTTGAAGGGCAAATTTCAGCCATGGTATTTCCACAAAAAAATGGGCCAATAAAACAACTGAACAAACCAAGATAAAGGTTGTAATAATGATTCTCTGTCCTTCCTTATGAAACATGTGAAAAAATAATTAAAGTTAAATATGCAAACGGAGCAGCAAATACCAGGCTATCCAAACGATCTAGCATACCACCGTGTCCCGGTAATATGGCCCCACTGTCTTTTACTCCGGCAGCCCTTTTAAATTTAGACTCTATAAGATCGCCCAAATTTCCGGTTAAAACAATTACTGCAGCCAAAATAAACCATTGGCCTAGGGTAATATTGGTTTCGTATTTAGATAAGAAATAGGCAGCGCACATGGCAAAAACAAAACCACCTATTGCCCCTTCTATAGTTTTTTTGGGGGAAATGGAAGGGAATAATTTATTGCGGCCTATACTCTTTCCCACTAAATAGGCAAAACTGTCATTTACCCAAATAAGGATAAATATTCCCATTATTAGGAATTTTGCAAATTCATTGTCCTTGTAGGGTATCATGGTTAGAAAAATACACCCTCCACCAATATAAAACAGGCCAATTAAAAATTTCTGCAAGCCATTAAACAATTTTTCCTTCCCCGAAAAAAGATAATATAGCAATATAAAATTAATGCTAATTGTGATGAACATCAAAATATTGATAAGGATCTTGTCCTGTACAAGGTATATATATGCCCACCATAAGGCCAAATAGGCAATAAAAATATGATAGCCCCTTAGTTTTATCATACGTTTATACTCATAAAGACAGGCTAGTCCAAAGATCATAAATAAAAAGTCGAATGCATCAGAACTCAGAAATACGGCAGAGAGTAGTAATATTACATATACTGCACCTGTAAGTAAGCGCCTTAGAATTTCTCTCATGTTATAGGTCTTCCAGAAGTAAAAGATAAAGGTTTTTAGAACTACTTCCGTAAGTTAAGAAATCATCTGAATTTTCGGCTGTTGGTTGAAAATGCTTTATGGTCGTAATATTGGCCGGTATAACATTTTTGTATTTCTTTTTTATTGTTTTGAGTCCTTCTCCTATGGATTCTACCATCTGACTTGTAGTGGCAAAAACAATTACATTAGAGGGCAGCTCGTTTAATTTTCTTTCTTTAAGTTGGTTGGAGCATACTAAAATGGAACCGTTTTGGGCAATTAAATGTTCGCAGGTGGTAAAAAATATCTCACTGTTCTGGGGACGATCGGTAAAATTTATTTCCTGTTTGGAAAACTTATCCTCCAATCGTTTATCCATTGAAAAAAATGTCTGGTCTTGCCATTTATTCTCAATAATAATATTGTCCAGATTGGCGAATACCTCCTGAATGGAATCACAATAGAGGAACTTTCCGCCGTTGTGTTTGAAATTAATGGTAAATTTTTCATCAACGGGAATGTGTAAGTCGGGCATATGTTGCCCTCTTGTTTCAACGGTTTCCTTGGAAACCTTTTTTTTACCTCCCCCGAAAAGTTTATCAAATAATCCCATTAATATCTAAAACGCCCTATGTGCCCCTTTAATGGGGACAACGAATTATTTTCCGTTTTATTTTTCTGTTTCTGTTTCTGTTTCTGTTTCCGTTTCAGAAATATTCTCTTTATTCTTCTTGGCTATTTCTTCTGCTTCAAGTGCTTTATCCTTGTCAAAAGGTCGCTTTCCGAATATTTTTTCTAAATCGTCTTTAAATATAACTTCTTTTTCCAATAAACGCTCTGCCAATTCGGTAAGTTTATCCTTGTTTTTGGCCAATAGGTCTACGGCTCTTTCGTATTGCTCTTCAATAAGCTTGGAAATCTCCTTGTCTATGGTCAATGCTGTTTGCTCACTATATGGTTTGGAGAATCCGTATTCGTTTTGACCAGAAGAATCGTAATAGGTCAAGTTTCCAATCTCATCATTAAGACCGTAGATGGTTACCATGGCCCTAGCTTGTTTTGTTACTTTCTCCAAATCGCTTAGAGCTCCAGTGGATATTTTATTGAAAATAACCTTTTCGGCGGCTCTACCTCCTAGAGTGGCACACATTTCATCCTTCATTTGTTCTGGACGAACAATGAGTCTTTCTTCCGGAAGGTACCAGGCAGCACCTAGGGATTGTCCCCTTGGAACAATGGTAACCTTTACCAATGGTGCGGCATGTTCCAACATCCAGCTCACAGTGGCATGGCCGGCTTCATGATATGCAATGGTCTCTTTTTCACCTGGAGTGATAATTTTGTTCTTTTTCTCCAGTCCGCCAACAATTCTGTCCACGGCGTCTAAAAAGTCCTGCTTAGAAACTGCTTTTTTCTCTTTCCTGGCTGCAATTAGTGCCGCTTCATTACATACATTGGCTATGTCTGCCCCAGAAAATCCGGGAGTTTGTTTGGCCAAAAAGTCGAGATCCAGAGTTTCCGCGGTTTTAATAGGTCTTAAGTGTACTTCAAAAATTTCTTTACGTTCCCTGATATCTGGGAGGTCTACGTATATCTGCCTATCAAATCTACCTGCCCGCATCAAGGCCTTGTCCAGTACATCGGCGCGGTTGGTAGCGGCCAATACTATAACATTGGTATTGGTGCCAAAACCGTCCATTTCGGTCAGCAATTGGTTCAAGGTATTCTCCCTTTCGTCATTGGAGCCGGTAAAATTGTTCTTACCTCTGGCCCTACCTATTGCATCGATCTCATCTATAAAAATAATGGCGGGGGATTTGTCCTTGGCCTGTTTAAATAGATCCCGTACCCTGGAAGCTCCTACACCAACAAACATTTCTACAAAGTCTGAACCTGAAAGTGAAAAGAAAGGTACTTTGGCTTCTCCGGCTACCGCTTTGGCCAATAAGGTTTTACCAGTTCCTGGAGGTCCTACCAACAGGGCTCCCTTGGGAATTTTACCTCCCAAAGAGGTGTATTTGTCAGGGTTTCTTAAAAATTCAACTATCTCCTCTACCTCTTCTTTGGCTCCTTCCAGTCCGGCCACATCCTTAAAGGAGGTTCTGGTATCTGTCTTTTCGTCAAAAAGTTTTGCTTTGGATTTTCCAATGTTGAATATTTGTCCACCAGCACCACCACCGGCACCACCAGACATTCTGCGCATCAGGTATATCCATATACCTATTATCAGAACAAATGGAAGCAAGGTTAAGAGTAACTCTGTAAGCACATTGGACTCTTGGTCGTAGGTAAGCTCGGTATCTAAATTGTTTTCCTTTTTTATTTCGTTGATCTCGTTCTCAAAATTCTGCTGATCTCCGTAGTTAACAATATACTGTGGAGTAGCACCGGCCGTTAGGGAAAAAGGCTGGTCAGCAACATCTGTGTGAACTTCCTTGTTCAAGGCCTCTTCCGTAAGGAAGATTTTAGCCTGTCTGGTGTTGGTGATTACCAGAATTTTTCTGATATCCCCATTCCTGAGATATTCCTGCAACTCAGAGGTGCTAGCTTTTTTGGTGTTCGCGAAATTTCCACTACCGAAAAATTGAAAACCAATTAACAATATTGCAATTAAGCCATATATCCACCATGTATTGAATTTTGGTTTTTTGGGACCTGTATTATTTTCTTTTGCCATTATTTTTTTTTACTGATTGAAGCTACTTTCAACTGAAGTTACTTTGGCGTCTCCCCAAAGGCCTTCTATGTCATAATATTCTCGCACTTGTTTCTGAAATACATGCACCACTACGTTAACGTAATCCATTAAAACCCATTCGGCATTGTCTGAACCTTCTACATGCCAAGGTTTGTCCTGAATTGCTTTACTAACGGTTTTTTGGATTGAGCCTACAATGGCATTTACATGTGTGTTGGAAGTACCATTACAAATAATAAAGTAGTCACAAACGGTATTCTCAATATCTCTAAGATCAAGTAAATTTACATCAAGTCCTTTAACTTCTTCGATACCACTTAAGATTAAGGCAATTAATTCATCTGCGCTACTTTTCCTTTTCTGCATTCAAATAATTTAAATTTGTACAAAGTTATTATTTTTTTGTTTTTTTAACTATTGTTTTTAACAATAGATTATATAATAATCATAAGATTGTAAATGCAATTAATCAAACTTAATGCCACGGACTCCACAAACGCTTATTTAAAAGAGCTGTTGCTTACGGGTAGCCTGGAAGATTTTACCGTTGTGATGGCCCATGAACAGCTAAAGGGACGGGGGCAAATGGGTACAAGCTGGATTTCGGATCCTGGTAAAAACCTTACATTCAGTGTTTTAAGTAAATCAGAAGGCCTTGGGGTTGCATCACAATTTCTGTTGAACATGGCTGTGTCATTGGCTATTTATGACACATTGTTAAAACTGCAAGTGCCTGATTTAAAGATAAAATGGCCTAACGACATTATGTCAGGCCATTCTAAGATTTGTGGAATTCTCATAGAAAATATTTTGTCCGGACAACAAATTCAGGCTTCTATTATTGGAATTGGGTTAAATGTAAATCAATTGGTGTTCTCCAATCTGCCCAATGTATCCTCTTTAAAACTGTTACTGGGCAGAACTTTGCCCTTGGAAGAGCTACTTCAAAATATAGTGGACAACCTCAAGGTATTTCTAAAGGAAAAAATAAATGATGAAAATTATTTGTTTTCACGTTATGAGGAGCTATTGTTTAGAAAGGATAAGCCTTCCACATTTAAAAATAAGGAAGGCGAAATGTTTATGGGATTTATAAAAGGGGTAAGCAGAGGGGGCAAACTTTTAATCTTGCTGGAAGATGACATTGTACAGGAGTTTGATCTAAAAGAGGTTAGGCTCTTGTTCTAGTCTCTGCTAAGATTTGTTGGCCTATATTTTGGTTAGGTTATCTGATAGTGTTCCAATAAAACTGGTGATCGGGCCCTTTACCATCATAGCCATCATAGCGTTAAATTTCCCTTCAAAACTCAGTTCCACCTCACTTTCGTTGGCATTTAATTCGGCAATGTTTGCTGTTAGGGTAAATGGCAATTTGTCGCTTGCCGCACCTAGGATCAATTGTGAGTGTGGTGTTTGCTGTTTTTTTTGAAGTACTATTTCGGGCATTCCTTTTAAAGCGAACAAGAATCGGTCCTCATTGATCACTTCAAATTTGCTTATGTTCTCTGGCATTAAGGTTTCAAAATTCCTTACATCATTTAGAAAATCAAATACTTCCTTACTGCTTTTGTTTACTTTCTTTTTTGGTGCTTCTAAATACATAAATCTAAGATTGCCAGGTAGCGGGGTCTGTCTTCCACTCCAATAAGGTTTTTAATTGATTGTCCTGGATGTATTTTGTATCCGAGGCCTGTTGTATAAGATGTTCGTAATCACTCAATGTGTGTAGGTCAATACCGTAGTTGTTAAAATTTTCTGTGGCTACTGAAAACCCATAGGTGAAAATGGCGATCATGCCCTTTACGTTGGCTCCGCTGCTCTTTAAGGCGTCAACGGCATTTAAGCTGCTTTTTCCTGTGCTTATCAAGTCTTCTATGACCACAACATTTTGATTGGGCTCTAAATGGCCTTCTATTTGATTCTGCCGGCCATGAGATTTGGGTTGGGGCCTTACATATATGAATGGCAGTCCCAAGTATTCGGCAACCAACATTCCTATACCAATAGCTCCTGTGGCTACTCCGGCAATAACATCCGGTTTGCCATAAAGGCGCTCAACTTGTTTGGCCATTTCCTCCCTAACAAAATTTCTGATGCTTGGATATGAGAGTATTATCCTATTGTCACAATAAATTGGGGATTTCCATCCTGACGCCCATGTAAATGGATTTTCAGGTTCCAACTTTATTGCATTAATTTGCAGCAGAAGCTCGGCAGTTTTTTTAGCAGTGTCTTTATCTAAAACCATGATGCAAATGTATAAAGTTTTTGTTAATGAGTCACCTCTGATTTTAACAAATAAATTATCAGATACCGCGAATAGTAAATATTTTTTGTTAAATGGATCTGCCATAAATGAGGCAATAGATTCTTTGGCCAACAAAAAATTGAAGAAGGCTTTTATTTATCACCCCAACCATGAGGAGATATTAAAGAAATTTTCAAAAAAAATACCCTTGGTGGTTGCAGCCGGTGGTGTTGTGACTAATAAGGAGGGCAAAGTACTTTTTATCTATAGGAATGATAAATGGGACCTGCCCAAGGGGAAGTTGGATAAAGGGGAGACCATAGAAGAATGTGCCCTGAGGGAAGTAGAGGAGGAAACAGGGGTCAAGGGACTAAAGATTGAAAACTTTCTTAGGACTACATATCACTTGTTTAAAAGAAACGGCAGCTATAAGTTAAAGGAGGTCCATTGGTTTGCCATGAAAACCAATTTTAAAGGTGAATTGGTAGGCGAGGCCAGTGAAGGGATAGAAAAAGTAAAATGGAAAGGGCCGGATAAAATTAAAAAAGCCCTGGAAAATTCTTATGCCAATATAAAAATCCTTTTTAAGGACTAAGGTTCTATTCTTTTAGAACGCGGTATACCGGGTATTGCATATGTTGGGGTTCGTAGTATTTTGAATGCCTGTAAATCCAATCCAATTGGTTGTGCCAATTTGCAGAAAATGTACTGTCCACTTCTTTTTTTGCTTCAAATTCCATTCTTAGATCTGGGTCTTGGGTTAGTATATCCAGAGCAATTTCCTCAAAGACATAGGGGGAAAACCCTTCTTTTCGCTGTAAGATAACATCAAAGAAATTCCAATTAAAGAAAGAATCGGTGGCTTCTGGTTCCAAGGTCTCCAATAAGTATCGCATTCCTTTTTGGTTGGTAGGTATTATGACATCCCCGGCTGGAAGTTTTTCCTTTTTTTTGTGCTTGACACTTTAGTGTTAAAATGGGGGTAGTGGCCCTCGTATGGATTTTTATAGGTTTCGTAGCTGTCTATTTTGTAGGACTCAACCGCAATTGTTGTGTCTTCCTTGAGAATTTCATAGTCTATTTGGTTTATGGCCAACAAATCTATGACCTTGTCCCAACCTTTTTTTATGATGTAGGCTTTTGGAATTTCTATCTCATGGGTATAGGTATAAAAGTTGTGGTAGTCAACTTCTTTTATATAGGGTCTTTCCCTGTCGTATTTAATGCGGGGAAATCCTGTTACCTTGCTATCCATTATTTCGGCTTCATAACCTTTAAAATTAATAGTGGTTGTTTTGGTGCTGTCTATGGTCCATTGCAAGGGGTAGTTTTGTTTTTCTAAAAAGGCTTCAAATGTACGCTCCCTAAGTTTCTTTATTTTTTCGTAGTCCCTGTCAGAAATTTCAATAATTTTTGTCATAAGGGCATATACACCTTCCACTCTTTGTTTGTAAGGTTTAAGCATGTGTGTTTCAACCATTAATCCAAGGGTGTTCCACAAACTGGTGTATCCGGTGGAATATCTAGGGTAATCCATAAATTGGGTGAATCCATTTTCCGGTATTGCATTAAACACGTTTACATAGGGTGTAATGTCCCAATCAATCTTTAATAAGGCTTTTTCAAGAGTAGGCATCATTTCTCTGTGCAGGTAGTTGCCCAACTCTCCTCCCAATTTGTTGTGTTGCGTAAATAAGTGGGTAAGGGTATATTGGTAGTCTGCTCCATTACTAACATGGTTGTCTATAAAAATATCTGGTTTTACCAAGTGAAAAATTTCGGCAAAAGTGCGGGCGTTTTTGGTGTCGACTTTAATAAAATCCCTATTGAGGTCATAATTTTTGGCATTACCTCTAAATCCATAGGATTTGGGCCCGTTCTGATTGACCCTTGTTGTGGAATTTCTATTCAGGGAACCGCCTACATTATAGATGGGAATAGTTGCAACGACTGTATGTTTTGGTGGGGCTATTTTCTTTAAGGCGAGGTCCCTGTAAAGTAGCATAGTGGCATCTATACCGTCACTCTCCCCAGGATGTATCCCGTTATTGATCAATAGGATATTTTTGTTCCTGCCAATTTTTTGAAAGTTGAAATCGGCATCAGGATTAAAGGTTACCATGTGCAGTGGATGACCACTGTCTGTACTGCCAATAATTTGAATATTGATTTCTGGGAATTCCTTTGCGAGTTGAATGTAAAAGTCAATGGTCTCTAGGTAGGTAGCTGTTTCTTGACCTTGACTTTTTTCGAAAACAGTTTTAATCTGTTCAATTTTTTTTCTTTTCTTGGTCTCACAAGAAAATACACAAAGTATCAGAAGTAGTCCTATTAGAAGCCTCACTCTATAATAGTTTGCTGTTAAAAGATAAAATTGCCGTTGATTAAACTATAAAACCAGTGTTTACTTGGTGTTAGGTGCTTTGGTAGCGGCTGTTTGGTTATTTATAACCAACTCCAAAGTTAGGCAAAATGGGCTATTAAACAGAGACTATCTCGGTAATTTCTTCAATTTCGGACCTTTTAATAGGTTTGCTGTTAAATTGGATGCAATGATGGGTTAGGGATTTAAAATCTTCGGCCCTGTCCTTGTCGTACTGGTCAATGGAAGAGGTTACAATATTAATATTGATACTTTCTTTTATTGGGAGTTTTATGAAATCTTCCAAAAATTCCCATCCATCCATTATGGGCATATTAATGTCCAAGAAAATCAATTCGGGGAGTTCCGAATTTTCCAAGACCAATTTTCTTATCTGATCAATGGCGACTTGACCATTTTTAAATTCAAAAATAGTATTGCATTGCGCCACCGAGGTGAGTATTTTTTTAATCCCGTAAACTGTTATCGGGTCATCGTCTACAATGAAAATTGAATTAATTTTTTTCATTAAAGTATAAGTTAAAAGTACTTCCGCTGCCAACTTTACTAGTGGCACTTATTTTGCCCTTCATGGCCTCTATCTGATTCTTAGTAATATATAGCCCTAATCCTTTTGCATCTGGGTTACCATGAAAGGTTTTGTACATCCCAAATAGTTTATGCCCGTATTTCTTTGTGTCCAATCCCAATCCATTATCTTCAATACTTAGAACGGTATAATTTTGTACATAGTTCAAACTAAATTTTATAACAGGATCTAGCTGCGGTTTTCTGTACTTTATAGCGTTGCTTACAATGTTTTCCAGTATGTTCAACAAGAAGGACGGAACAACGTTTAGGTTGACATCATTGGATATCTCACTTATAATGGTGGCCTTGTTCTTGTCTAGCTGTGGCTTTAATTTACTCAGTACTTTGTTTATATTAGTATTAAGGTTCACCTTCTGTTTAATTATATTAGATTCCGTGTTTATGGCTACAATATCATTTAAATTATGAAGGGTTTCCATGAGGTTCTTGGAAGACTCTGATAGCATTTCCATGATTCTAGACCTTTCCTTTTTATCTTTTTCATGGGCCAAGAAATCCAATAACATGGCAAAATTGGCAGAGTGAGACCTTAAATTATGTGAAACAATATGGGCAAAATTAATCAACTTTTTGTTTTGGGAAGAGGTTACGGATATTAAATCTTTAAGTTCCTGTTCCTTTTGTTTCTGTTCGGAAATATCCATGGATATTCCCACAATGCCGTTAACCTCGCCATTTTCACCCTTTAGTGGAATTTTGGAGGTTAAAAAAGTGGTTGTGGAACCATCTGCGTTTCTACAACTAAGTTCCTTGTTCAACATTGGAATTTGCGAAATCATAACTTCCACATCTTCATCCCTGAATTTTTGTGCGGTAGCTTTATCATAAAGGTCAAAGTCGTCCTTGCCTATGATATCATTTTCGTCCTTTAATCCTAAAAATGTTAATTCGGATTTGTTGGCCAACAGTTTTTTAGACTGTATGTCCTTGATATAAATTTGTAGTGGTAGGTTATTTATTAGTGTTTTAAGGAGGTGTTCATTATCCTTGGTTTCTTGTTCTTTTAGCACATAATCCGTAATATCCTGAACAATTCCCAGTAGTGCCACGTATTCCCCATTTTTAATTAAGGGCATCCCAGAAACATTGACCCATTTTTCATTTCCATTGGCGGTAACGATCTGTAATTTTTCCTTAAAAGGAATGTTTTTCTCCCTAGCGTTATAAATTGCCATGGATATGGTGTTTTTGCTATATCCGGTCTTATAAAACTCTACAATGTTATCTATATTTAAATCAAAGTCTTCATCTACCTCAATGATGGTCCTTATCATTTGTGAGCAGCTAAAGCTATCCTGTTGTTTGTTGTATTCCCAAGTACCTAATTTACCGTGCTCTGTAGTTTCTTTTTGAAGAAATTGGAGTTTTTCCAGTTTGATTTCGGTTAAAACCCTGTCTGTTACATCTTCGGCCTGTACAATTGCCCCAATAATGTTTTCTTGTTCGTCATACCAAGGAGAGCTTGTCCATTCAAACCATTTCTCTCGTGAATTTGGAACAGTAGTAGATTCAATTTCCGGCTCTGGAAATTTACCGTCAAAGCAACTTTCAAGTATCCTGGCCCACTTGTCGCTGGTTTTGTTGAACAATTCGTATATGGTTTTTCCGATGTAATCCTTTCCTTGAAAGTTGAAATCTAGGGCCCATTTGTCCGACGCAAGTACAACTCTGGATTCCCGATTTATGAAAACAGTAGATATTGGTAACTGTTTTATCAGGAACTCATTGGATAAGATGGGGGTGTTCTTTATCATCCGTTGCATTTTCCTACAATAGTACCTAGATTGTTTAACTCTGCGAATAGATTGTTGTGAACAGTCCCAAAATAGTTGTGTAATGGCCGAATATTGAATTTTTTTTTACCATACTATTGAAAATGGTTTCGCAATAATCATAGTTGCTGTTGTTTTTGTAATGTTATAAATCCTAGTTGTAGGAAGAACAGTTTAGGTCAACAGTTGGATGTTAATTTATTTAGGTCTTACCGAATCTGGGACCAAGCCAGAGTAATCCCCGCCATTTCTTATAACATCCCTAACAATAGAGGAGCTAATATAGGATTTGCCCGAGGAGGTTAGGAGGAATACCGTTTCTATTTCGGAGAGTTTTCTATTGGTATGGGCTATGGCTTTCTCAAATTCGAAATCAGCCGGATTTCTCAGTCCTCTTAAAATGAATCCGGCATTTACTTTTTTGCAAAAATCAACCGTTAAGCCTTGGTAGGTAAGCACGGTTATTTGTGGCTGGTCCTTAAAGGCCTCGGATATAAACCGTTTGCGTTCTTCCAAGGAAAACATATATTGTTTGTCCGTGTTGACCCCAATAGCAATAATGAGTTCGTCAAATAATGTTATCCCTCTGTGTATTATGTCGTAATGCCCTAGGGTCAGGGGGTCAAAAGAACCTGGAAAGATGGCGCGTCTTTTCATTAACATGTAAATATGGTTGTCATAGACCTGTTTTTATAAACTTAGTCAGAAATTAGTAATTAAAGGCATCCTAACACAATAAAATGTGTAGGGCTTGTTGTTAAATATCGTAATCTTCTCCCAATGCTTCCCACACAGCACTTTCAAAGAGCTGGGAAAGGGAAATTCCGGCTTTGTTTGCCTGTTGGGGAAGGATGCTCTCTTTGGTTAGCCCAGGGGTGGTGTTCATTTCCAGCATAAAGGGCTCATCGTCTAAAAAAATAAACTCACTTCTGGAAAACCCTTTCATTTTAAGCACTTCGTAGGCCTTTTTTGCCGACTCAATAACCTTTTGTTGTTGCACTGCTGTTAATCTTGCCGGTGTAATTTCCTGGGATTTACCTTGGTATTTAGCTTCGTAATCAAAAAAATCATTGTCGGTTACAATTTCCGTAATGGGTAATACCTTGGTTTTGCCCTTATAGGTTATTACTCCTACGGAAACCTCCGTGCCTTCCAAAAAAGATTCAATCAGTATTTCATCGTCTTCCTTAAATGCATTTTCTATGGCTTTGGGAAGGTCTTCTTTTTTGTAAACCTTGCTGATTCCAAAACTACTTCCCGCCTTGTTGGCTTTTACAAAACAGGGCAAACCTACTGTTTCTATTATTTGGTCTGCATCAAATATGTCGCCTAAATTCATGTAAAAGGAGGGGGCCGATTTAATGCCATAGGGTTTTAAGACACTAAGTAAATCCCTTTTGTTAAAAGTGAGCGCGGCCTGATAGTAATTACAGGAGGTTTGCGGAATTCCCAAAAGCTCAAAGTAAGCCTGCATGAGTCCGTCTTCACCGGGGGTGCCGTGTATGGCGTTAAAAACGCAGTGGAATGCCACTGTCTCATTGGCCACTTTTACAGTGAAATTGTCCTTATTTATTTTATGCTCCTTTTGGTTGCTATCTACATAAACCCATCGGTCTTTGTAAATGTGTATGGGGAAGGCGTTAAATTTCTCCTTGTCCAAATAGTCGTACACCACACTACCGCTTTTTAGTGAAATCTTGTATTCACTGGAGTAGCCGCCCATTATAATCGCAATGTTCTTTTTCATTTCTATGGTCTTAATTTTAGTGCTGCCTGTATTAAAAGTGTAAGCGGCAATTTCTATTAGGTATTGGTCTGTTTATTTTTGATGGGAAAACCATGTAACAAATATCATTCATTCAAAGTAAAGAAAAAAGCTTCCGGTTTTCTATCTTTGCCCCACAAGAAATTATACTATGCGAAATTTTTTTAAATTTTTAGGAAGTAAGACTTTTTTGATACAGTTGTTATTGGCATTGATAGTAAGCATTGTTTTGGTAGTTGCTACCATGCAATGGTTGAAGAATACAACCAACCATGGCACCTTCGTTGAAGTTCCCGATCTGGCCAAAATGTCCGTTACCGAGATGCGGAGTGTCATAGACAAGGCCAAACTGCGTTATGAGGTTTTGGATTCTGCCAATTATAACCCTTCTTATCCCAGGTTTAGCATTATAGATCAAACCCCGGCCGCAGGCAGTAAGGTAAAGGAAAGTAGAAAGATATATATTACTGTTAACCCTTCAGGTTATAAAAAGGTAACCATACCCAATATTATACAGGTAACACAAAGGAATGCCACCTCCATGCTAAAAGCGGTTGGTCTGGAAGTAGAACGGGTAACCTATGTGGATGAATTGGGGAAGGACATGGTTTACAATATAAAACACAAAGGAAAGTATATTTCTCCAGGGGACAAGCTGCCCAAAACATCTAAAATAGAATTGGTGTGTGGTAATGGAAATATTACCTCAAGGTCCGAAATAAAGGCAGATTCAGAATAAATATGGAAGCAAGGGACGAGTTTGATTTGAGTGAAGAGGATCTTTTTGAGCATCATAGTTTTACAGCCTCCAAAGGACAGGAGCCTTTACGGGTAGATAAGTTTTTAATGAATTTCATTGAAAATGCCACTAGAAATAAAATTCAGCAGGCAGCAAAGGATGGCAACGTATGGGTCAACGGGGCAATTGTAAAACAAAATTACAAAGTTAAGGCCGGTGACCACATTCGTGTAATGTTTGCCCATCCCCCTCATGAACTTTTGCTGACACCCGAAAATATTCCCTTGGATATTGTTTATGAAGATGAGGTGCTCTTGGTGGTGAACAAACCTGCTGGTATGGTAGTACACCCCGGACACGGCAACTATTCGGGAACCTTGATAAATGCCCTTTTGTACCATATAGATAATTTGCCCAAGAACAGTAATGAGCGCCCTGGTCTGGTGCATAGGATAGATAAAGATACCTCTGGCCTTTTGGTAGTGGCCAAAACCGAAGCGGCCATGACCCATTTGGCGAAACAGTTTTTTGATAAGACCAGTGAAAGGGAGTATATAGCCTTGGTCTGGGGGAATATGGAGGAAGATTCCGGTACCATTGAAGGCCATATTGGCCGCAATCCAAAAAATAGGTTGCAGATGCAGGTTTTTCCAGATGGGGAACAAGGAAAAGAGGCAGTGACCCATTATAGGGTGTTGGAACGTCTGGGGTACGTAACCCTGCTTTCCTGTAAACTGGAAACAGGTAGGACCCATCAGATAAGGGTACATCTAAAGCATATTGGTCATACTCTCTTTAACGATGAACGATATGGTGGCGATAGAGTGCTAAAGGGGACTACTTTTACCAAATACAAGCAATTTGTGGACAACGCCTTCAAAATTCTACCTAGGCAGGCACTTCATGCCAAAACCTTGGGATTTGTACACCCCGTTTCTGGAAAGCTGTTAAGGTTCGATTCCGAAGTACCAGAGGACATGGCAAACTGCATTGAGAAGTGGAAACAATATGCCAAGAACAGTCAGTCAGAATAGGTTTCATTTATATCGTTATAAATAACAAGATTTTATAGGGTTAGGTAATTTGGATAGCGCGAATTATTTTTACCTCATTAAAAAATATACATAGCATGAAAATAGTGATATCCCCTGCAAAGTCATTGGATTTTGAAAGTAAATTGCCGACGGACGAATTCTCTCAGCCTTTTTTTTTAAAAGAAGCAGAACGGATCAATAAGGTCTTATCCAAGAAAAAACCGAAAGCTTTGTCAGAGTTAATGGGGATTTCCGATAATCTGGCGCAATTAAATTGGGAGAGGAACCAGGAATTTTCCCTTCCTTTCACACCAGAGGACGCCAGACAGGCCGTTTATGCTTTTAATGGAGATGTTTACCAAGGTTTGGATGCCTACTCTATCTCTCCGGCTAAATTGGAAAACCTGCAACAGTCCTTAAGGATTCTTTCCGGTTTATATGGAGTTTTAAGGCCTTTGGATCTAATACAGCCCTATAGGCTGGAAATGGGTACCCAATTAAAAATAGGACGAAACAAAAATTTGTATGAATTCTGGAAAAAACAACTCACGGATCAATTGAATTCCGAACTGGAAGATGGTGAGCTTTTTATAAATTTGGCCAGTAACGAATATTTCAAGGCTATAGATGAGAAAAAGCTTAAAGTACCTGTAATATCCCCCGTATTCAAGGATTGGAAAAATGATAACTTAAAGGTTATTAGCTTTTTTGCTAAAAAAGCAAGAGGCCTAATGGTTCGTTATATAGTGGATTCCGGAGCCCAAAGTGTGGAAGATATTAAGGAATTTCAGCTAGAAGGTTATATGTTTAGTCAGGAGCACACCGTAAAGGAAAACCAGCCGGTATTCATTAGATAGTTGTTACATAAAGGGGAACAAAAAATATCTCCACTGTTTAAAACCAATTTTTGCATTTGGGGCTATACCATTAGAATATTTTTGAGGAAATATCGTTGTTGGTAATACGGGCTAAACTATAAAGGGGTTTTATATGAAACATTTAACATTTTTGATACTACTAGTATTGTTTACTGCAGCTTGTTCGGATAGGGACGATGAGCTGGGTGGGGTGCAGATCAGGATCAAGAATATAAGCAGTATTACCTATGATACGGTGCAAGTAGGGGAAGAGGATAAGCTGCATAACAATGTTGGGCCCGATGAATATTCTGGATATTTGGAATATGAAACGGCCTATGCCTATTCTTATGTTCGGATAAATGCGGGCGAAGATACCTACATTTTGCAACCCATAGATTTTGTTGGGGAAAGCCCGTTGTCTTTGGGATTTTATACCTATGAACTCAATATCTCGGAAGAAGGCACGGTGCAACTTAATTTTGTGGTCGACTAAGCACAGCTCAGTTTTTTATACCTATTTTTTCTTTCCGGGCAGTATTTTTTCCTCTACCGTTGGTCTCTTTTTAATTTTTCGCTTACGCCTTGTTCCGTAAGTTCCATTGATGATTTTTCCTCTTTTCGATTTTTTATCTCCTTTTCCCATGTGTCTTGTTTTTATCTTTTTTTAAAGTTAGAATAATAATCCTTTATTGTCAAGTTTCTAACGCAGGGTATTGTTTGTTGTTTAAAATATTGATTTATAACATTTTTTTTGAAAGATATGCTTTTAACATATTGTCACCCTAGGTCTAATATACTATGTTTGTAAAATAGTACTAACAGAGCAATTCTAAAACTTTAAAGGGTGAAAATTAAAAAGGTATTAGTAGCAAATAGGGGAGAGATAGCCATTCGTATATTCAGGGCTTGTGTAGAGATAGGACTTAAGACAGTAGGTGTGTACACCTATGAGGACCGGTATTCCCTGCATCGTTATAAGGCCGATGAAAGTTATCAGATTGGGGGGGATCATGAACCATTAAAACCATATTTGGATATTGATGCCCTTATAAAAGTAGCAAAGGACAATGAGGTAGATGCTATTCACCCAGGCTATGGCTTCTTGTCTGAAAATGCCCAATTTGCCCAGAAATGTGAGGACAATGGGATTATTTTTGTTGGTCCCAAAGTAGCTGTTCTAAAAGCATTAGGGGATAAGATAACGGCAAAGAATGTTGCTGTAGACAATAATGTACCTATTATCAGGAGTAGTGATAAGGATTTGACCAATATTGATATAGCTCTTTCCGAAGCAGAGGAAATTGGTTATCCGTTAATGCTAAAGGCGGCCTCCGGAGGTGGGGGGCGTGGTATGCGGGTCATTCGTACCGAAGAGGAATTAAAAAAAGGGTTTCCCGAAGCAAAACGCGAATCCTTGAATGCCTTTGGTGATGATACGGTGTTTCTGGAGAAATATGTGGAGAACCCCAAGCATATAGAAATTCAGATTGTTGCCGATACCCATGGCAATATTGTACACCTATTTGAGCGCGACTGTTCCGTTCAAAGAAGGTACCAAAAGGTAATAGAGTTTGCTCCCTCTATAGGACTACCACAGGCAACTAAGGATAATCTATATCGATACGCTATAGATATATGTCGAGCTGTGGACTATAATAATATAGGAACCGTAGAATTTTTGGTTGATGACGATGGCAGTATTTATTTTATTGAGGTAAACCCAAGGATTCAAGTAGAACATACGGTGACCGAAATGATCACCAATATAGACTTGGTGAAGGCTCAGTTGTTCATTGCCGGGGGGTATAAACTTTCCGATAAACAAATTAAGATACAGAACCAGGATTCTATTGTTGTTACCGGCTATGCCTTACAGTGTAGGATAACAACGGAAGATCCCGGGAATGACTTTAAACCAGATTACGGGGTGGTTACAACCTATAGAAGCGCCTCTGGTCTTGGAATACGGTTAGATGCGGGAAGCATTTACCAGGGAGTGGCCATTTCGCCCTTTTTTGACTCCATGTTGGTCAAGGTGTCTGCTATTAGTAGGACATTGGATGGATCTTGTCGTAAAATGAGAAGGGCCCTGGCCGAATTTAGGATCAGGGGAGTAAAGACCAATATGGCCTTCTTGGATAATATTTTGAAGCACCCAACTTTTAGGGAAGGGAAGGTTACCGTGAATTTTATCAAGAACGAGCCCGAGTTGTTTCAATTTGTGGAACCGCGAAACCGTGCCAATAAACTGGTTACATTTTTGGGGGAAACAATTGTAAACGGCAACCCGGATGTGAAAAAAATAGACCCGGGGCATATCTTTTCCAAACCGCAGGTGCCAGATTTTCCGAAAATGGACCCTTATCCAAAGGGGACCAAAGACTTATTGACCGAAATGGGACCTGAGAAATTTTCCCAATGGTTGTTAAAGGAAAAGAAAATCCATTTTACGGACACCACCATGCGTGATGCCCATCAGAGTTTGTTGGCTACACGGATGAGAACTGTAGACATGCTAAAGGTAGCAGAGGGTTATGCCAAGAACCATCCAGAGATATTTAGTATGGAAGTTTGGGGTGGAGCTACTTTTGACGTTTGTCTTAGGTTTTTGCAGGAGAACCCATGGGAACGGTTGGAATTATTGCGCAAGGCAATGCCCAATGTTTTGTTGCAAATGCTAATTAGAGGGTCCAATGGTGTGGGGTACACAGCATATCCAGATAATTTAATACAGCGTTTTGTGGAGGAATCCTGGAAGTCCGGGGTTGATGTTTTTCGAATTTTTGATTCCCTCAACTGGATGAAGTCGCTTGCGCCCTGTATAGAATATGTACGGACCAAAACCGCTGGTTTGGCAGAGGGTTCCATTTGCTACACCGGGGATATTTTGGATCCTAGCAAATCTAAGTACGACCTAAAGTATTATGTGCAATTGGCCAAAGACATAGAAAATGCCGGGGCACATATTTTAGGGGTAAAGGATATGGCGGGACTATTAAAGCCCTATGCGGCCTATGAGTTGATATCGGCCTTAAAATCGGAGATTAATATCCCAATTCACTTGCATACCCATGATACCTCCTCTACCCAGGCGGCCATGTATTTAAAGGCTATTGAGGCCGGAGTTGATGTGGTAGATGTTGCATTGGGCGGATTGTCCGGACTAACGTCACAGCCCAACTTTAATTCGGTTGTGGAGATGCTGCGTTTCAATGAACGGGAAAATATACTGAATACCGATAAATTGGCGGAGTATTCCAATTATTGGGAAACGGTTCGTAATTACTATTACACCTTTGAATCTGGATTAAAATCAGGTACAGGAGAGGTGTACAAGCATGAAATCCCAGGGGGGCAGTATTCCAATTTAAAGGGACAGGCAATTGCCTTGGGCTTAGAGGATAAATTCCCAGAAGTGACAAAAATGTACGGGGAAGTAAATAAACTCTTCGGGGATATTGTTAAGGTGACGCCTAGTTCCAAAGTTGTGGGCGATATGGCGCAGTATATGATCAGTAACGGACTTACGGCCGAAGATGTAATGGAAAGAGGGGAGGGCATCTCCTTTCCACAATCGGTTATAGGTTTCTTTAAAGGTGATCTGGGGCAACCAGTAGGCGGTTTTCCTTCCAAGATCCAGAAAATTGTCCTCAAAGATGAGGTAGGATATACCGATAGGCCCAATGCCCATATGGAGCCTATAGACTTTGATAAGGAGTTCAAAGCTTTTAAAAGAAAATTCAAATCAGGAATGGGAAGGGAATTACTTATAACAGATTTCCTATCCTATAAACTATATCCTAAGGTATTTACAGAAGCCTATAATAAGCATGTGAAATACGGTAATGTCATGAATATCCCTACCAAGAATTTCTTTTATGGTATGGAAATTGGCGAAGAAATCCTTGTTGAACTAGATAAGGGGAAAAATATTCTGGTATCCCTTATGCTCAAAGGAGAGCCCGATGATGCCGGAAATGTTAGTATTTACTTTAAGGTGAACGGACAGTTGAGGAATGTTATCATCAAAGATAATTCGGTTAAGGTAAACAAGCAGGAAAATGTAAAGGTGGATACTTCCAACCCCAAACAGGTAGGGGCACCCCTGCAAGGCTTATTGTCCAATGTTTTGGTAAAGAAAAATCAAGAGGTGAAAAAAAACCAGCCGTTATTTGTTATCGAAGCCATGAAAATGGAAACAACCGTTACGGCATCTGAAGAGGGAATTGTAGATAAGGTACATTTATCCAGTGGGTCCCTAGTAAATTCTGAAGATTTGGTTTTGGTGCTGAAGTAAGTTCTTTGTAGCTTTTTTAAATGTATCGTTTTATTGGTAAAATGGAGGAGGTGTTGGTAAAAGCACTCTGACTTATTGTTGTATCCGAATGTCACAAACAGTCTTCCATCATATTCATCCCTATGAACCCTTTTTATTTAGGGAGGCCACTAAGTGTATTGTGGGTACCTTGCCGCCACCCAGATTTACTACTGGCGAATTAAAGGATGGGGATGTTGATTTTTGCTACGGAAGTAGGGATGGCCAATTATGGCCTATTTTAGATAGGATATTTGGATTAAACTTATCCTTTGAGACTACAGAGAAAGCCATTAAACAGCGGACAGATTTCTTAAGACAACGAAGAATTGGTATATGCGATATCGTTAAAAGTGCGCAGCGGTCCAAGATTGATGCTTCGGACCCGGGTCTGGAACATATTGTTATGAGGAATATGTTTGCCTACCTATACGAGTATTCCAGTATAGACACTCTTTTGTTCACTGGCGGAAACAGTAAAAATGGACCCGAATACCTCTTTAGAAAATACCTACGGCAATTTAATCTTAACTTAAAAGTGGTTAATAGCCAGGTTCCACGTGTCCATTACTTTACACTTCCATCTCCGGGTTTAATCTATGGGCCAGGCAATCAAGATTCCGGTTATTACTTGGAAGAACGTAATATAAAAACTGTTTCCTTGACGGCGCCTTCAGGGGCAGCCAATAGAGCTGTAGGAAGTTTGGAAGATTACAAGAAAATGAAAAAGCAGAACCCTGAAATCAATACCATTGATTACAGGGTTCTGCAGTATAAAAAATATTTCTAGCCCTTTTCAATAAGCTTCGGTATTCCCGAAGTAGCGCTAAGTACCTGGATCAATATTTGTTTTTTTGATCCTTAATAGTATCCTCGTCAATATCAAAGGTATTATTGTCTATATTGGTGTTACCACTTGGATTAGTTGGATTGGACTGTTCTACTTTTCTTTTAAACTTTCTCTTATCATTCATAATTCCCATAATATTTAAGTTTTAAGGTTCGTAAATAACCTAATAAAAAGTAGGGAGAAATTCCGTTAAAGAACCATTAAACCTTTGTTATGGGATGTTAAGGCGGAGTTTTTTGGGTTGGTGGTCAGTTCCAATAATTACTTATTCAAGATTCTTATTAGTACCAGTCTAATTAAAAGTACAAAGGGAAAACCATGCAGGACTACATCAAACCAATCCATAGGTTTCATTCCTGTGGCACCGCCCAATATCCATTTTATTTTGCCCAAAATATGGGGTTCGGGGAAATAGGGGGCTAATCCCAAGGCGAGACAGAGAAGCAGTACTACCTTCCAGTTATTAATGAGTTCCATTATTAATTTTTAAGAATTCCCTTTACAAAATCACCAATGGTATCCGTTCCATTTTTGCTTAAATGCTTTATAAAGGCAGAGCCTATTATGGCGCCTTTTGCCGTTTTGGTGGCTTGTTGAAAGGTTTCGGCGTTGCTTATACCAAAACCTACGATCTGCGGGTTTTTTAAATTCATGTTGGCTATACGCTTAAAGTAGTTTTCCTGCTGGTTACCAAACCCTTCTTGGGAACCTGTAACGCTCGCCGAACTTACCATGTAGATAAAACCATCTGAAGCAGCATCAATTTGTAGTATCCGTTCGTCACTGGTCTGTGGGGTGATCAGAAAAATATTTACAAGTCCATATTTTTTCAGTATGGGTTCATACTGGTCCTGGTAGACATCTAGTGGTAGATCTGGAAGGATAAGGCCGTCAACTCCTACTTCTTGACATTTTTGGCAAAACTTCTCCACGCCAAACTGCAATATAGGGTTAAAATAGCCCATTATTATTAGGGGTATGGAAACCAATTCACGTATATCCCCTAATTGTTGGAATAATAACTCTGTGGTCATTCCGTTTTTAAGTGCCTGGGTAGAACTGGCCTGGATAGTAGGGCCGTCAGCCAAAGGATCACTAAAGGGCAGCCCAATTTCTATCATGTCTACACCATTTTCCTCAAGCTCTTTAATGGTTTTGGCCGTATCGTTCAAAGAGGGGTACCCGGCAGTAAAGTATATGGATAATAGTTTTTTATTCTCCTGTAGTTTTTGATGTATTCTGTTCATTGTACTTTTATTATTCTATCCCTTAAGGGGTTGGTAAATAAAAAGGTCTATAACTTAAAATATTCTATATAGGTGTTTAAATCCTTATCGCCACGCCCAGACAGATTAATGACTACTACATCTTCCGGCTTAAACTTTTTGGTATCCAAAACGGCGAAGGCATGGGAAGATTCAATAGCGGGAATAATACCTTCCAATTTGGATAGCACCATTCCTGCCTGCATGGCTTGGTCATCTGTTACCGGAATAAACTCAGCCCTGCCAGTTTTGTACAAATGGGCATGCATTGGGCCAACGCCAGGGTAGTCCAATCCTGCCGAAATAGAATAGGGTTCTGTAATTTGTCCGTCCGCTGTTTGCATCAATAGGGTTTTACATCCGTGGATAATCCCCATTTTTCCCAATACGGAAGTTGCAGCACTTTCACCACTATCCACACCTTTTCCTGCGGCTTCCACGGCAATAATGCCTACTTCCTCTTCGTGTAAAAAATGATAATAGGTGCCTGCAGCGTTACTGCCACCACCCACACAGGCTATTACATAGTCGGGATTTTCCTTGCCCTCCTTTTCCTTCAACTGCCATTTTATTTCCTCAGAAATAACAGATTGGAATCTTGTTACCATATCTGGATAAGGGTGGGGACCTATTGCCGAGCCTATAATGTAATGGGTGTCTACCGGATTGTTGATCCAGTCCCTTATGGCTTCATTGGTAGCGTCTTTTAGGGTTTTGCTGCCAGATAATGCGGGTCTCACCTCTGCCCCAAGCATTTTCATACGCGCAACGTTCGGCGCCTGTCTGGCAATATCTATTTCTCCCATATATACAATGCACTCCATACCCATCAGGGCACAAACCGTAGCGGTAGCTACACCGTGCTGTCCGGCACCGGTTTCTGCTATAATACGCGATTTGCCCAATCGTTTGGCCATTAATATTTGTCCAATGGTATTATTAACCTTGTGGGCGCCTGTATGATTGAGGTCTTCCCGTTTTAGGTATATCTTCGTATTATACTCTTGGGATAGCCGTTTTGCAAAATATAAGGGAGAAGGCCTGCCAACATAGTCTTTTAATAATTGATCAAACTCCTCTTTAAAAGAAGGTTCGGCCATTATTTTTAGATATTGCTGTCTTAGGTTCTCTACGTTGGGGTAGAGCATCTCTGGAATAAAAGCACCTCCAAATTCCCCGTAATATCCTTTGTCGTCTACGTTATAATTCATTTTAAAAGCATTGTATGGTATTTTGTTTTGAGCCTACAAAAGCAACTCTCAAAACAGCAACATTGTTATATTTTATTGATAAACTCTTTTAACTCATCTACTTTCTTTAACCCCGGTTCTTTTTCAAATTTGCTGTTCACATCAATGGCGTGACAATATTTGGACTCTGGTCTTTGTAGAAAATCCTTTATTTTAGCTACTTCATCCAAGCCTATGCCACCACTTAAAAAATAGGGCTTTTGGGAGGGGTAGCCTTTTAGTACTTCCCAGCTAAAGGTATAGCCATTGCCGCCAGGTAATTTACCTTTGGTGTCAAACAAATAGTAATCACAGACCGTTTCGTAGGGTATAAGGCTCCTAAAATCAAAATCGTCCTTAATGGAGAAGACCTTGATAATCTTAACCGCAGACCTGACCCCTTCCGGTCTTGTTAACCGGGAAAGTCTCAACTGATTACAGAATTCAGGCGTTTCCTGGCCATGCAACTGTACTGCTTGTAGCTCATGCCTGTCTATTTTTTCCAGGACTTGGTGCAAAGGAGCGTCTACAAAAACACCTACCTTGTTTATGGCCTTGGAAAACTTGGGGATATCCCCTTCAAAATAGCGTTTGGAGGGTTCCCAGAAAATAAAACCCAGATAGTCCGGATTTAGGTCTGCCACTTCAAAGGTGTTCAGTTTCATTCCGCATACCTTGAGTTTAACCCTGCTCTTTTTAGGAGGAATGGGCAGTGGCTCTTGGCTATCTTCGTCATTACTGTTCATAATTCATTATTTATAGGTTCCGGTATTGGCTCTTTTGTGATACGTGACTAGAACTTTTGGTACAGGGTACATTATATTCCCTATGGTTTTGGGGCAAGTTCATTTATAAATTGTAGGGCGCTTTCCCCCGGATGTTCTGTTTTCATAAAATTTTCCCCTATTAAAAAGCCTTGATAACCATAGGGTCTTAATTCCTTTATAGCCTGGGTAGAGCTAATACCACTCTCAGAAACTTTTATAAAATCGTTAGGAATTAACTTGGACAAATTCTTACTGGTCTCCAAACTTACCTCAAAAGATTTTAAATTTCTATTGTTCACTCCCAGCATATCCAAGCTGGGCATGATAGCTTTACGAAGCTCTTCTTCATTGTGGACCTCCAATAGCACTTCCAAATTTAATCCTTTGGCAAACTCTGACAAGGCCTTTATTTCAGATTTGGTTAATATGGCGGCAATTAAAAGAATAACATCTGCGCCATATGCTTTGGCTTCCAACAATTGATACTCATCTATTATGAACTCCTTGCGGAGCAAGGGCATTTGTACGCTGGCCCTTGCCAATAGAAGGTCGTCCAATGAGCCTCCAAAATATTTTCCATCTGTCAAGACCGACATGCCCGCTGCCCCGGCACTTTCATACCCTTTTGCTACCTCCGAAACACTGTTCTTCTGGTTAATGACCGCTTTGGAAGGAGATCTACGCTTGTGTTCGGCAATAATGCCAGAACTGCTCTCCCTTAGTCTATTCGCTAAAGAAATGGTGGGTCTGTTAAACAAGACCGAAGTTTCCAATTGTGAAGCGGGAATAATCGATTTTTTTAAATCGACCTCCTTTCGTTTATCTATTACTATCCTGTCCAGTATATTCATTTGTACAAACAAGCCCTATTAAAGGGCGTTTTTTATTTGTTTTATTATTCACTTAGTGCCTGTAGTTTTTTTAGGGCCGCCAACCCTTTACCACCCTGCAAGGAAGCCTTGGCCTCCTCAAATCCTTCCCGTGGACTCAGCCCTTTCACGGTAGCGATAGCTATACCGGCATTGGCACATACCACATTATTCTGATGGGTAGAACCTTTACCCTGCAAAACGTTCAGAAATATCTGGGCCGATTCTTGTATGCTATCACCACCTACGATGTCTGATTGCAGTACGGTATCCACGCCAAAATCGGATGGTTTAAGCATACCTTCGGAGCTGTTGGTGATGGTTTTGGTGTCTCCGGTCAAGGAAATTTCATCATATCCGTCCAAGGCATGTAAAACTGTAAAGTTCTTATCCGTCTTTTGATACAGATATCCGTACATTCTAGCCAGTTCTAAATTAAATACCCCAACCATTTGATTTTTTGGAAATGCCGGATTTACCATGGGGCCCAACATATTAAAAAAGGTTTTTACCCCTAGTTCCCTGCGGATTGGAGCTACATTTTTCATGGCTGGATGAAATAAAGGGGCATGTAGCACACAAATTCCGGCTTGGTCTATACATTTCTCCAGAAACCCTGCATCATTACTAAATTTAATGCCAAGAAACTCCATTACGTTACTACTGCCACACTTGGACGATACCCCGTAGTTGCCGTGCTTGGTAACTTTTACGCCTGCGCCCGCTGTTACAAAACTTGCCAAGGTAGAGATATTAAAGGTGTCCTTGCCATCCCCGCCGGTACCACAAAGGTCTATAGGGTTGTATTGGGACAGATCTACCCCTAGGCAAAGGTCTAAAAGGGCATCCCTGAACCCTTCCAATTCCTCTATGGTGACGCTACGCATCATATATACCGTTAGAAAGGCGGCTATCTGACTGGTGTTATAATCTCCTTTGGCAATATTGACCAATACCTGTTTGGCGTCTTCTTTAGGAAGCACATCGTGATTGATCAGTTTGTTTAGAATATTTTTCATTTTTTTACTAGATGTTTTGATACTAGAGTGGGGTACTGGTATCCTTTTATTTTAGGCAATTTTTTTCTTTGCGTATGGTTCAAGATTATTTTTTTAGTTTTTTTGTATTGGTTTTTAATTGTTTAGCCAGTTTTCCAACATTTTCTTGCCATAAGGGGTCAATACCGATTCTGGATGAAATTGTACAGCACAAACGTCATAGGTCTTATGTCTTAAAGACATTACCTGTCCGTTCCCGTCCAAGGACGTTGCTTCCAAAACTTCTGGAAGGTCTGGATTTACCACCCAGGAATGGTATCGGCCAACCTCTATGGTTTTGGGCATTCCCTGAAACAGCGTGTCCTCCTTTATAATGTCTATTTTGGTCGCTATTCCGTGGTAAACTTGGTCTATGTTGACCAAGGTGCCTCCGAACACTTCGGCAATGGCCTGTTGTCCTAGGCAAACACCAAAAATACTTTTGGTGGGGGCATACATGGCGATGATTTCTTTTAATAGTCCGGCCTCATCGGGGATGCCGGGACCTGGGGAGAGTACAATTTTATTAAAACCTTCTATTTCCTCTAGGCGTAGTTGGTCGTTTCTTTTAACGGTAACTTGGCTGTCCAAGTCTTCCAAATAATGCACCAAGTTATAAGTAAAACTATCGTAATTGTCTATTACCAAAATAGATTGTCCCTGTCCAGCTCCTTTTTCTTCAGCTAGGGCATTGCTATTTGTTCCTTTATCTGTATTTTTTGTCATTTCGGTATTGTCCTAAATATTGAATGTCTTAAATGGATTCTGCTATTTCCAGCGCTTTGGTCAAGGCCCCTAGTTTATTATAGGTTTCTTGCAGTTCGTTTTCCGGACTGGACGCAGATACCAAACCGGCACCGGCCTGATAGTGTAACTGGTGGTTCTTGCTCAAAAAGGTACGGATCATGATGGCGTGGTTGAAGTTTCCGTTGAAATCCATAAAACCTATGGCGCCACCATAATAGCCCCTACTTGTTTTTTCGTATTTTTCTATGAGCTGCATCGCCATATGTTTTGGGGCTCCACTTAAAGTACCTGCGGGAAAAGTATCGGCAACCACTTTCATGGTTGGGATGTCCTTTTTCTTTAATCCGCTTACCTTGGAAACCAGATGTATTACATGTGAAAAAAACTGTACCTCCCTGTAGTTTTCCACCTCTACCATGGTGCCGTTTCTACTTAGGTCGTTCCTTGCAAGATCTACCAGCATCACGTGCTCACTGTTTTCCTTGTCGTCTATTTTTAGTTTTTTTGCCAATTCTGCATCTTGCTCATCATTGCCCGTCCTTTTAAAGGTGCCTGCAATGGGATGAATCTCGGCCTTTCCTTCCTTCACAATTAATTGGGCCTCCGGCGAACTGCCAAATATTTTGAAATCGCCATAGTCAAAATAGAATAAATATGGCGATGGATTAACCGATCTTAGAGCGCGGTATACATTAAATTCATCACCTTTAAAATTCTGGGAAAACCTTCTTGATAATACAAGCTGAAATACATCTCCCCTGTTGCAGTGTTTTTTGGCCAACTCTACCTGTTCCTTATACTCTTCGTCCTGTAGATTTGAAATGGGAGTCCCATCCTTTGCAAAATTGTAGGAGGCAAAATTTTTGGCATTTAAAATTTGTTCAATCTCCCCGATATTGTTTTCGGACTCATAGCAATGGGCAAAAAGATAGGCCTCGTTCTTAAAGTGGTTAATGGCCACTATATTTTGATACACGGCATAATAGATATCTGGTATAGCGATGCTATTTTCCTTTTTGGAGATATCTATGTCTTCAAAATACCTAACGGCATCATAGGCCATATAGCCAAATAAACCGTTGTTGATAAACTTAAAACTGTTGTCCTGTGATTCAAATTTCTGACTAAAATTATGTAATAGGGCAGGAATGTCCGTTTCTTGGTCAATACCAATTTCTTCGGTACTGCCATCAGGGAATTGTTGCACCACTGTTTCATTCTCAACCTTTATGGAAGCAATAGGGTTGCAACAGATATAGGAAAAACTATTGTCATTGGCATGGTAGTCACTACTTTCCAGTAATATACTGTTGGGGAAACGATCCCTTATTTTAAGGTATACACTTACAGGTGTAATGGTATCTGCAAGTATTTTTTTATGATGTGATACTAATTGATATTTCATAATAGTTCTTTGTATTTGCTAATGGGTGCCCAATGGTTTTACTTTTAATGCCAAACGAAAAAAAGGCTTGTCGTGATGACAAGCCTTTTATATAGTTATACTACAATGATGCTATGCTCACGATGTTTTTCGTAAGTTGTTCCACCACCAAGTATTTTTTACCATGTTTTTCATTGCAGGCCAAATATAAGAAGGAATTTGATATTTACAAACCCCTGTTATGTAAAAAATAAAAAACCCCACAATTGTGAGGTTTTAAACAGTCGTGGCAAGAATTTTAGAAAACCAGATCTACCACTAAATCAAATTCATCATATATGGTTTTGTCCCCTAGGTTATCAAAAAAACTTCCGGAGCCATATTTAACCTCGTATAAGGAACGGTCTACCTTCATTGTTGCGGTAGCCTTGCTTCCGTAAACCGATATGTCAAAGCTGATAGGCTTGGTTTTTCCTTTAATGGTAAGGTCTCCCTTAACTTCATAAGAATTTTTTCCACTTGCTTTTACCTTTGTAAAAACTAATTTGGAAGTGGGATGGGCGGCTACACCAAAGAAATCGTCAGATTTAAGGTGATTCTCCAGTTTGCCTTTGGATTTCCCTTCAAGATCGTGGGAAACCAAGGACCCCATATCAACAGTGAATTCTCCTCCTATTAGTTGATTTCCATCAAAAATTAGGGCTCCCTCTTTTAGGTCTATGGTACCGTAGTGTGATCCTGTTACCTTATATCCCTTCCAGGTTACGGTACTTTCTGAGGTCTTTACCTGCTTTTTTTCGTTGTCAATTGTTGTGCTGGCAATGGAGGAGAAACCTGTAAATACTGCCAATACCAAACTCAATGCGCTTTTTTTCATAATTTTAATGTTTAAATGTTTAATAATTTGTGTTAGGATTTAAATTATAAGTGAGTAATTAAATTTTCTTTTGCTTTTCTTACCTTTTGGTAATGTTGTGAGGCATCTTCCTCGGATCTATAACCAATGGCAACTATGACTGCTGCGTTCAACCCTTTTGTGGTAAGCCCTAGGATTTCATTGAATTCCGTGCTGTTGAACCCTTCCATGGGACAGCTATCTATTTTTAAGTCTGCCGCGGCAGATAATAAATTTCCCAAGGCAATATAGGTTTGCCGTGCTGTCCAAGTGGCCTTTTCAGATTCGGAAAGTGGAAGTAGTTTAGATTTCATAAAGTCGGCATAACCTTCCAGATCTTCACTGGCAATACCCCGGGTTGTGCTTACGTTCTGCAAGTAATTGTCTATTAGTTCCTCACCAAAAGTTGTTAGGTTGGCCAAGACAAGGACATGGGAGGCTTCGGTTATTTGGGATTGCCCCCAAGCCGCAGGTTGTAATTTTTTTCTTAGTTCTTTGTCTTCCACAACCAAAATTTCATAGGGCTGTAAGCCGTATGATGAAGCGCTTAGGCTAGTTGCTTCCAGCAATATATCCAGGTCTTTTTCGGGTACTTTTTTGTAGTTGTCAAATTTTTTGGTGGCATAACGCCAGTTTAGATTTTCTATATATGAGTTCATATTATTAATTTAATGTGTATTCATTTTTTAATGTATGCTAAAATTTATCCAATAAAGCGTTCAATTTTTCCAGATCGTTGTTGGTGAAATCTCTAAGCAACTGCTCCTCGGCCTCTGCCATTACCTTGTCAATATTGTTTAAGGCCTCCTCGCCCTTAGGGGTAATGCTTATTTCCACTTTTCTTCTATTGCTTTTGCAGATAACCCTATCTACATATTCCTTCTGAATTAATTTGTCTACCAATCTGGTGGTATTGCTCATTTTGGTCACCATTCTTTCGTTTAAAGTGGAGAGATTGGCCGGTTTCCCTTTTTGTCCCCTAAGTATTCTAAGAACGTTAAATTGTTGTAACGATATCCCAAACGGCTTAAGCTGATGGGTGAATACTTCGTTTATCATGGCCTCCACTAAACTTAAGTGTATTAAGGTCCTGCTTTTTATGGGTAGTTTCTTATCTGTTTTTATTCGCTCCTCTACATTCATGTCCGTACAATTGTTGTAGATACAAATGTAGTAGACAATTTCAAGTTTTCAATATTTATGGCTGATAATATTTTGTTAAAAACTTTAAATGATAGGCAAACGTGGCGGTGTCGGGGTTTACAAAGCCTGGTTTGAGTGTTATAAATTAAATGGAAGGGTGATGTTTTTTTGTAAAAACACTAATTTTGAAAAATAAATAAATAAACAAATGGCAGATTTAACACAAGAGGAGTGGAGTTCACAATTGGAAAGTGATGAGAATACCTTTATATTGGATGTAAGGACTCCTGAAGAAGTAGAAGAGGGGTATATTCCCGGAGCAACCAATATAGATATCTATTTAGGGCAAGAATTTGTTGATGAGTTGGAAAAGTTGGATAAGTCCAAAAACTACTACGTTTATTGTAGATCCGGTCAACGAAGTGGACAGGCATGTGCCATTATGAATAAACTAGGTTTTGAAAATGCCTATAATTTGGAAGGTGGCTTTATGAATTGGACAGGGGACATCGTAGAATAGGCTTTTTTTGGTTCCCCTTTACTGTTATAAGAAGGGGCTGTGCTGGGTAGTGTATTTTCGGTGTAGTCTTTTTGATGTAATTTATTTTCTTTACATTGGGCTATGCGGGAAGACCTGTTGCATTTTATCTGGAAGTACAAAAAGTTGCAATTGGAGGAATTGCGTTCCTCCAAGAATGAATCTATTCAAGTCTTGGATGTAGGAACGCATAACCTTTTATCCGGTCCCGATTTTTTTAATGCCAGAATACGAATAAATGGACAGCTTTGGGCCGGTACGGTAGAAATGCATCTTAGGTCTTCTGACTGGTATGCCCACCATCATGAACGGGATCCCAACTACAACAATGTTATCTTGCATGTTGTTTGGGACGATGATCTGGACGTATTTAGGAGTGATAATAGCAGCATTCCAACCTTGGTTCTTAAAAAGTATATTTCCCAATCGGTTTTAGAGGAATACCAAAAATTATTCCATCGGAAGGATGGGGTTTTTATTAATTGTGGACAGTCTATATCAAGAGTAGATGATATTATTGTCAAAAAATGGTTAGAACGTCTGTATTTTGAGCGCTTGGAACAAAAATCCTGCTTGGTTCAAAAACTGTTGAAGGACTCCAATAATGATTGGGAACAAGTTTTCTTTATTGTGCTGTGCAAAAACTTTGGACTTAAAATTAATGGAGAGTCTTTTTTTGAAATTGCCTGTGCACTGGACTTTTCTATGATTAGAAAGATACAGGCCAATACCTTACAAATGGAAAGTGTGCTGTTTGGTTTGGCCGGTTTTTTGTCCGACGAAATTGTGGGTGACCATTATCATCATAGTCTAAAAAGGGAGTATAACTTTCTAAGGTCCAAATTCAATATTTCTGGGAGCAAGGTGCACAAGGTGGAATTTTTTAAACTTAGGCCTTCCAACTTTCCTACCATAAGGCTTTCTCAATTGGCAAACCTTTATTCTGGCCACCAAAATCTGTTTAGTAAGGCGGTTGGGGCCAGTAGCCTGACGGAATTATATGATCTGTTTAATGTTGCTGCAAGCCCATATTGGGACAACCACTTTACATTTGGTAAAATCTCAAGGAAGCAAGCTAGTAAGCTGTCCAAAAAGTTTGTGCATTTATTGGTTCTAAATACAATTTTGCCTATCAAATTGTGCTACGCAAAATATATAGGTAATGACATTTCAGAAGAGCTTCTGCGTATTGTGGAAGGAGTCCCTACTGAAAGGAATAATATTATTTCAAAATTTAGGGAGCTTGGGTTGCAATTGCCATCGGCCATGCAAGGGCAGGCTGTGTTGCAGTTGTATAATGAATATTGTACTCAAAATAAATGCCTACATTGTGCTGTGGGCCATCAATTATTAAATAGAAAATCCTAATTTTAAAGCATGAATATTTTTTATAAGCTATTGTACTATTTCCAAAAAAGAGGGTTTGAGGTATGTAGACGTATAGCAGAACGGCTAGGGATTAGGACTCGGGTAGTTAGGACTACTTTTATATATCTCACCTTTGTTACCTTAGGGTTTGGGTTTGCCCTTTACCTATTTATGGCCTTTTGGTTAAGGATTAAGGATTTGCTTTACACTAAAAGGACCTCTGTTTTTGATCTTTAAATATGGCTAAACTTTCTAGATCCAGAATATATTTGGCAATAGCCATGTTGGCGTTGGTTATGATGTTTGGGGTGTTTGGTTATAGGTTCTTGTCCGATTATTCTTGGGTGGATGCGTTTTACATGACCATCATTACGGTTACAACTGTAGGTTTTTCTGAAGTACGGCCACTGGATCCACCGGCGAAAGTTTTTACCGTACTCCTAATTATTACCAGTGTATTTATTTTTGCGTTTGCCATCTCAGTGATTACAGAATATGTTCTTAGTAGAAATTCTCTTCAACTTCTAAAGAAAAAAAAGGTGAAAAATAAAATAAGGAGTTTAAATAATCATATTATTATTTGTGGATTTGGGCGCAATGGAAATCAGGCGGCCCAAAGGTTAACGGCTTATAAAAGGCCTTTTGTAGTGGTGGAAAGGGATAAGGAGGTCATAGAGAAATATGATGATGATATCCTTTTTGTAGAAGGGGACGCCAATGAGGACGAGGTGCTGGCCCAAGCTGGTATTGAAAACGCAAAATACCTAATAGCCGCTTTGCCGGACGATGCTGCCAATCTTTTTGTGGTCCTATCGGCCAGACAATTAAATAAAAGTCTGTTCATAATAAGTAGAGCTTCGCAGGTGGCTTCACAGAAAAAACTGAAACTTGCCGGTGCTAATAAGGTGATTATGCCCGATAAGATTGGTGGCGACCATATGGCGTCATTAGTGGTAATGCCAGACTTGATAACCTTTATGGACAAACTCTCTACAGAAGGGGAACACACCACTAATTTGGAAGAGGTTACCATAGAGAATTTTATGACCAATATAGATAATCACTCCCTTCGTGATCTAGACCTAAGAAGAAAAACCGGCTGTACCATAATAGGATATATTGAACCTGATGGGAATTATATTATTAATCCCGAAGCGGATTTAAAACTGCAGCCACAGGGTAAGGTTATTGTACTTGGAAGGCCGGAACAGATTAAAAAATTAAATGAAATGTTCCATATTGTTTGAGTATCTTTCAACAATAATATTTGATTCCATAGAATATTTTTATGATCTTGCCCGATATTTTATGTCGAACCAACAAAAAACATAAACATTTTTAATTCTATGAAGAATATTTTCTCTTCCATTTTTTTGCTACTTTCTTTTACTGTCTTTTCCCAAGAACTTGTTGTTAAGGAAACCGTTTTAAATCCTTCCAACAGAATTAATGATGGGGTAATAAGGGTTGAGGTAGACGGAGGTACTCCACCGTATCATTATAAATGGAGTAATCAAAGTACTCCATTGACCTCCAGTCAATCTACGGGATTGGTGGAAGGCTCCCCTTATACGGTAACTATTACAGATTCTAAAGGATTAAGTGTTACTAAGGAATACAAAGTGCCCGCCGAGGCCATCACAGAATTTTTCAACGGAATTATGACCCCAGCAGTAAGTGCCTTGGGGTCTGTTTTGTTTTGGGACCCATTTGCCGCAATTGGGGTATATGATCCTGTTATATATGCTGATGTAAAACGGGTGGAAATACCCGGATGGTCCCCAGATGTGCAGGATAAATTTACCTTAAAGGAATGGTTAAGGCCGGAAGGGCAAAAGGTAAAAAAAGGAGAAGAGATTGCCGTAATTTCCAAAAATAACGGGGATACGGAAACTATTTTGGCCCCTGTCAATGGTGAGTTAAGGTATTTGGTAAAAGAAGGTGGGGTAATATATAATTGGGAAAACCCCGAGCACGTTATTGAACAAGGGGCGCATATACTTGCTCAGATTAAATATGATGAGCCGGTTGTAATTGCCCACCCCAATGGGGATCCACAGCAAAAAGCCATACCTTTTATTGTAATATGGTTGGTTGTAGGGGCTGTTTTCTTTACCCTTAGGATGGGCTTTATCAATTTACGTGGATTTAGGCACTCCATTGATCTGGCAAGAGGAAAATATGATGATCCTGATGCCCCTGGACAGGTAACGCATTTTCAGGCTTTGGCAACAGCTGTTTCCGGAACGGTAGGTCTAGGAAATATTGCAGGTGTTGGGGTAGCTGTGTCCCTAGGGGGAGCTGGAGCAACCTTTTGGATGATTGTTTGCGGATTGTTGGGAATGTCTTCTAAATTTGTGGAATGTACCCTGGGGGTTAAATATAGAAATATACTTCCTGATGGAAGGGTGTTTGGAGGGCCTATGAACTACCTTCGATATGGCTTGGAAAAAAGAAATTTAAAAGGTTTTGGAAAAGTGTTGGCCGGCCTATTTGCTATATTGGCAGTTGGGGCTTCCTTTGGAGGGGGAAATATGTTTCAGGCCAATCAATCCTTTGAGCAACTTTCTGGACAATTTCCGGCCTTACAGGGAAATGGATTTTGGTTTGGGGTGATAACAGCTGTGCTTGTAGGTGTGGTTATTATTGGAGGTATCAATAGTATTGCCAATGTTACCGGTAGGGTAGTACCTGTAATGGCTTCTATTTATATTCTTGCCGCCTTGACCGTAATCATTATCAATATAGAAAACATAGGACCTGCGTTTGCGGCCATAGTAGAAGGGGCCTTTAGTCCTAGTGCCTTAAAAGGAGGTGTTGTAGGGGTGTTGATTGTTGGTTTTCAGCGGGCGGCATTCTCCAACGAGGCCGGCGTAGGATCGGCGGCAATTGCCCACAGTACCGCCAAGACCAATCATCCGCCCTCCGAAGGTTTTGTGGCCCTTTTGGAGCCCTTTATAGATACAGTGGTTGTTTGTACCCTGACTGCCTTGGTACTCATCTTTACCGGAATGCATGAAGTAGAGGGGATGGCAGGTGCCCAATTAACGTCCGATGCCTTCGGGAGTGTACTTTCATGGTTCCCCTATGTGTTGGCGTTGGCAGTGTTCCTTTTTGCTTTTTCTACCATGATTTCATGGTCTTATTACGGGATGAGGGCTTGGACCTATCTTTTTGGGAAAAGTAAAAAAGTAGAATTTGTATATAAAATGTTATTCTTGGTTTTTGTGGTCGTAGGTGCATCTGTGAGTTTGGGAGCCGTATTGGATTTTTCAGATATGATGATCTTGGCCATGTCCTTCCCTAATATTATAGGCCTGTACTTAATGTCGGGCGAGGTGAAAGGTGATTTGGATGATTATTTGAAAAAACTTAAGTCCAAACTCTTATTCAATAGTAAAGAGAAAGGGTAACCGTTCATATAAAGATAAATGTAGATCCCATCCTACTCCAAATTTTAGAGCAGGATGGGATTTTTTCTTTTATAACGAGGGGCCAGTTATCTTGTTTTTCGTATTTGTTTCCGGTCCTAATGCCTAAATGCCGCTGTCTCAATTATTCCATTTTTTTAGTATATTTAGAAAGCCTAGTAAGTAATGGGTGTTGTGTCATGGGTTTGAGGCAATGCGGATTGTTCTTTTGGTACGGGTAGCTGTTATAGTTATACGATCGGCCTTTTTTTTTATGGGGCCTTAACCTTGTTGCCTTTATGGGGACAAGCTGCTTTTCTAGGATATAGGAGTAATTTAACTGGTCTAAAGGATTAAAATGTGAACAATAGAGCGCCAAAATCCTTTCTTAAGTTCAATAAACAGGAGCGGAGTGGGATTTTTTTTCTGCTATTGTTGATTGTTGTTTTTCAGATACTTTATTTTGTGGGGTATGCCTACCCTACAGACAATACTCCGCAAATATTCACAGAGGATGTTGATTATCAGATGAAAATGGAAGAGCTCAAGGAGCGGAATTCAAAAAGGGACTCCATGGTAATTTTTCCATTTAATCCAAATTTTATTTCAGATTATAAGGGTTATACCTTGGGGATGTCTCCAGGGGAAATAGATCGGCTTCACAATTTTAGGGCCAATAATAAATTTGTTAATTCAGAAAAGGAGTTTCAATTGGTTACCCGTATCTCCGATTCCTTATTGGATAAATTGGCCCCATACTTCAAGTTTCCTGATTGGGCCACTGACAGAACTAAGACCGATTTAACGGCAACGGACAAAAGTGAAGTGGTAGACACGCCTTATCCTATTAGGACATACGAAAGTCACAGGGCTTTAAGTTCCATTAAGATAAAAGATTTAAATAAGGCAACGGCCCAAGAGTTAAAGGATATTAGAGGTATTGGGGATAAATTGTCCCAACGCATTGTGAAATTTAGGGATCGCTTGGGAGGCTTTATAGATGAAAGGCAGCTGAGTCATGTATACGGTTTGGATTTAGAGGTGGTAGATCGGGTCTTGAAAAGGTATAGGGTTTTGAACCCTCCGCCTATTTCAAAAATTAATATAAACAGCTCATCTGTACATGATATAGCCAAGCTGGTTTACTTTAAGTATTCCGTTGCGGCTAAGATAGTAGCTTACAGGCAGCAGGTAGGTGCTATTGACTCTTTTGATGAATTGGTGAATATTGAAGATTTCCCTTCGGACAAATTAGATATAATTCAGTTATATTTGCAATTATAAAAATTGCTAAGAATGGTTATTGATACCCCTACTACAATGAGTTTTGATTATTCCGAAACTCAAAAAATGGTGGCCGCCTCTGCCAAAGAGTTTGCCGAACAGTATATTAGGCCCTTTGTAATGGAGTGGGATGAATCTCAAACCTTTCCTGTTGAGGTCTTCAAAAAAGCCGGGGAAATGGGTTTTATGGGGGTTTTGGTTCCAGAGGAGCTAGGAGGTTCCGGTTTGGGTTACCATGAATATATTGCCATAATAGAGGAGATTTCAAAGGTAGACCCTTCTATTGGGTTGTCGGTTGCGGCGCATAACTCATTGTGTACCAATCATATCCTTGCCTTTGGAAATGAGGAGCAGAAGAAAAAATGGATCCCTAAACTGGCTACTGCCCAATGGATAGGTGCCTGGGGTTTAACGGAGCACAACACCGGTTCTGACGCAGCAGGAATGAGTACTACTGCGGTTAAAGAAGAGGGGTACTGGGTTTTGAACGGTGCAAAGAATTTTATTACCCATGGAAAAAGTGGTGATATTGCGGTGGTTATAGCCCGTACAGGAGAGAAAGGCGATAGTCGGGGAATGACGGCTTTTGTAGTAGAGCGGGGTACAGCTGGTTTTGGTAGCGGTAAAAAGGAGAACAAATTAGGTATGAGGGCCAGTGAAACAGCGGAGATGGTGTTTGATAATTGCAGGATTCCAGATGCCAATAGGCTGGGTGAAGTAGGCGAGGGATTTGTGCAGTCTATGAAAGTTTTGGATGGCGGAAGGATCTCTATTGGAGCCCTGTCCTTGGGAATTGCAAAAGGAGCCTATGAGGCAGCCTTGAAATATTCAAAGGAAAGGGTGCAGTTTGGTAAACCAATAAGTCAGTTTCAGGGGATATCCTTTAAACTTGCCGATATGGTTACAGAAATAGAGGCTTCTGAATTGCTGTTGCACAAAGCTGCTTTTCTTAAAAATGAAGGACGTAGCGTCACCCAAATGGGGGCCATGGCAAAAATGTATGCTTCGGAAGTTTCTGTAAAAGTGGCCAATGAAGCGGTGCAGATCCACGGTGGATATGGATATACCAAAGACTTTCCGGTAGAGAAATTTTACAGGGATTCCAAGTTGTGTACCATTGGAGAGGGGACTACCGAAATTCAAAAAGTGGTTATCTCCAGAAATATTTTAAAATAATTGTTCGTATTTAATTTTAAAAATTTATATTTGCACCCTTAATCACAAAAGAGAGGAGGTTATTGCCCATGTTAATAATACCAATAAAAGAAGGAGAAAACATCGATAGAGCTTTAAAGCGTTTCAAGCGAAAGTTCGACAAGACAGGTACAATGCGACAGTTGAGAAAACGTCAGCAGTTTACAAAACCATCTGTTGAGCACAGAGCTAAAATTCAAAAGGCTCAGTACATTCAAGGTTTAAGAGATAAAGAAGAAATCTAGGCCTGATTGTAGTTATATGGAATACAAAAGTCCCGCTTTTAAAGTGGGACTTTTTTTATGCTCTTAAATCAAGTGTGGAGCTTAACTTTTGTAACTTTGGTTTATGGCTATAGAATCTTTTGTTTCCTATCTCTCCTTGGAGAAAAACTATTCTCCGCATACTGTCCGGGCCTACGAAAAGGATTTAATGGAATTTAAGGTGTTTTGTGATAAAGAGTTTAAGGAGGGTGATTTGGACGGGGTGTCCTATACTGTGATTAGAAGCTGGATTGTTTCCTTGGTGGATTCTGGTCTGTCCAATAGGTCTGTAAATCGGAAGGTGGCATCGCTAAAAGCGTATTATAAATTTCTTTTAAGGTTGGGTGTGTTGGAAGTTAGTCCACTTGCCAAGCATAGGGCTCTTAAAGTCTCAAAGAAAATAGAGGTTCCGTTTTCTGAAGTGGAAATGGGGGAGGTGCTTTCACAGATACCGTACCCTGATGGTTTTGAAGGGGTGCGGGATAGGTTGATTATTGAGTTGTTGTACGTCACCGGTATGAGAAGGGCCGAATTGATAAACTTGAAGCTTGGTGATCTGGATTATGGATCTATGACCATCAAGGTGTTGGGTAAACGGAATAAAGAGAGGGTGATACCGCTATTGGAGGGGATCAAACAGCTCTTGGAGGGTTATTTCGTTGAACGCAACGCATTGAATGGGGTGGCAGGGGAGCCTTATATTTTTCTTTCTTCCAAAGGCAATAAAATGTACGAAATGCTTGTTTATAGAATTATAAATAAGTATTTTAGTTTGGTGTCGGCCAAGGTAAAAAAGAGTCCGCATATTTTAAGACATACCTTTGCGACACATTTGTTGAATATGGGGGCTGACCTTGACTCTGTAAAGGAGTTGCTGGGACATTCCAGTTTGGCATCAACACAAGTTTATACCCATAACAGTATTGCGGAATTAAAGAGGGCACATCTCTTGGCTCATCCGAGAAATAAGAAGTAGTGCTATGGGATGCTTTTCTATTGTTTAATTTTTAAAACTTCATTCTATGAAAGTAAACACACAATCGGTAAATTTCAATGCTGACGGAAAACTTATTGATTTTGTTCAATCCAGGTTGAATAAAATGGAATTGTTTTATGACAAGGTAATAAGTTCTGACGTCTATTTGAAGGTTGAAAATACCAGTTCCAAAGAAAATAAGATTGTTGAAATCAAGGTACAGGTGCCAAAAGATAGATTTGTTGTAAAAAAACAATGTAAGACCTTTGAAGAGGCTATTGATATGGCTTGCAGCTCGTTGGAAAGGAAATTGGTAAAACGAAAAGAAAAAATTAGGCTTTATGCGTAAAAAAAATCAAAAAAATGTTTTGAATATTTAAATAAATATCTACATTTGCAGTCCGTTAGAAATAGCGGACTTTTTTTTGAAGAAAAAAGTAACAAAAGCCGATGTAGCTCAGCTGGCTAGAGCAGCTGATTTGTAATCAGCAGGTCGTGGGTTCGAGTCCCTCTATCGGCTCGAAAATGAAAAGAAGATGTAATGTTTTCTTAAGTTCTTTAAAAATTGAAATTAATGGTTCGGGGAGATACTCAAGCGGCCAACGAGGGCAGACTGTAAATCTGCTGACTACGTCTTCGCAGGTTCGAATCCTGCTCTCCCCACTAAGGCTTAAAATGGTCTTTGTATGAAAATACAAAAAGAATTTTTTGAAATTATGAAATAAATTTTTAGGTTTGCCTAAAAATTAAAAAGCGGGAGTAGCTCAGTTGGTAGAGCGTCAGCCTTCCAAGCTGAATGTCGCCGGTTCGAACCCGGTCTCCCGCTCAAAATTTTAATAGCAAAAGCTCCTTTGATGGGGCTTTGCGCAATTAGAATTAAATGGACTGGATTTTGAGAATTCTGTCCAGAGCGGGGCCGGGGGTAACTTCGTCAACGCTCTTTGACTTTGGGTTAAGGGTTGTAGTTTTTAATTGGGCCTGGCCCAAGGGTTAAAATTAAAGATGCCGGTGTAGCTCAGGGGTAGAGCGTTTCCTTGGTAAGGAAGAGGTCATGAGTTCAAATCTCATCATTGGCTCAAGTAAGGCATTATTTGTACACTAATATAAACTAAGAATTAAATTTAACAAACATGGCAAAGGCAACATTTGATCGTTCCAAACCGCATTTGAATATAGGTACTATTGGACACGTGGATCACGGTAAAACTACATTGACTGCTGCGATTACTACAGTATTGGCAAACGCAGGACTTTCTGAATTGAGAAGTTTCGATTCTATCGATAACGCTCCTGAAGAAAAGGAAAGAGGTATTACAATTAATACTTCTCACGTAGAATATTCTACTGCGAACCGTCACTATGCTCACGTGGATTGTCCAGGTCACGCGGATTACGTAAAGAACATGGTTACTGGTGCTGCGCAAATGGACGGAGCTATTTTGGTTGTTGCTGCTACTGATGGTCCTATGCCTCAGACTCGTGAGCACATCCTATTGGGTCGTCAGGTTGGTATTCCAAGAATCGTGGTATTCTTGAACAAAGTGGATATGGTTGATGATGAGGAGTTGTTGGAGTTGGTTGAAATGGAAGTAAGGGAATTGCTTTCTTTCTATGAGTATGATGGGGATAACGGACCTGTTATTTCTGGATCTGCTCTGGGTGCACTTAATGGTGAGCAAAAGTGGGTTGATACAGTAATGGAGTTGATGGAAGCTGTTGATAACTGGATCGAATTGCCACAGAGGGATGTTGATAAGCCTTTCTTGATGCCTGTTGAAGATGTATTTACTATTACTGGTCGTGGTACTGTTGCTACGGGTCGTATAGAAACTGGAGTTGCCAATACTGGTGATGCGGTTGATATTATCGGTATGGGTGCAGAAAAATTGGCTTCTACCATTACAGGGGTTGAAATGTTCCGTAAGATATTGGATAGAGGTGAGGCTGGTGATAACGTTGGTATCCTTTTGAGAGGTATTGAGAAATCTCAAATAAAAAGAGGGATGGTAATCTGTAAGCCAGGTTCTGTTACTCCTCACGCTAAATTTGAAGCTGAGGTGTATATCCTTAAAAAAGAAGAAGGTGGACGTCACACTCCATTCCACAATAACTATCGTCCTCAGTTCTATGTAAGAACTACAGATGTTACAGGTACTATTAATCTTCCTAGTGGAGTTGAGATGGTTATGCCTGGTGATAACCTTACAATTACAGTTGATTTGTTGTCTCCAATTGCACTTAATGAAGGTTTGCGTTTTGCGATCCGTGAAGGTGGTAGAACAGTTGGTGCAGGTCAGGTTACCAAAGTATTAGACTAATAATATTTAGTATAGTATAATTTACATTGAGGGTGTCTTGCTAAAGCGGGATACCTTTCAATGTAAATATAAGAGGCTGTATCCTATTTCAATGTTAAATTGGTATGGGTGCAGTAAATACGGGTGTAGCTCAGTTGGTAGAGCACTGGTCTCCAAAACCAGGTGTCGGGAGTTCGAGCCTCTCCGCCCGTGCAAAATATAATGGGTTTTTTTCTGATTCGGATGATTTGGTCAGTTTTTGTGGGGACCTTTATTATATAGTTAAGAAAATAAATCTTTCGCAGCATGTTTACATATATAAAGGAATCTATAGACGAACTTAAGAATAATGTCACTTTGCCCTCTAGGGCGGAGTCTTCCAACTTAATGGTAATCGTTGCCGTATTTTCTATACTTTTTGCGTTGGCGACTTGGGGCGTTGATAGTTTGTTTAGTAAGTTGATACAACTTTATTTCAGTAACATAATCAATTAATAGAGCGCTGTATGTCAGAAGTATTGGATAAAAAATGGTATGTTGTAAGAGCTGTAAGTGGTCAAGAAAACAAGATTAAAGGTTATATAGAGGCGGAAGTTGCCAGACTTGGTTTTGAAGATTATTTAGAGGAGGTCTTGGTGCCTACCGAAAAAGTGGTTCAGATACGTAACGGTAAAAAAATAAACAAGGAACGTGTTTATTTTCCAGGTTATATCATGATCAAGGCCAATCTTGGTGGGGAAATGATACATATTATTCGTTCTATTACCAATGTAATCGGATTTTTAGGAGAGACAAAAGGGGGAGACCCTGTGCCATTGAGGAAGTCTGAGGTAAATAGAATGTTAGGTAAGGTGGATGAATTGGCGGTTAAAACCGACAGTGTCGCCATACCATTTGTGTTTGGTGAAACCGTAAAGGTAATAGATGGACCTTTTAATGGTTTTAATGGAACCGTAGAAAAAATAAACGAAGAGAAGCGTAAGCTAGAGGTAATGGTGAAAATCTTTGGAAGAAAGACCCCGTTGGAGCTCAGCTATATGCAGGTAGAAAAAATTTAATAAGAACTGTTACATGGTTAAAAGTGGTGTTGCTTCCAATTTAACACCCTTTAAATTTAATTTTAAACAATGGCAAAAGAAGTAAGTAAAGTAGTTAAACTACAAGTTAGGGGAGGTGCAGCGAATCCGTCGCCACCGGTTGGACCCGCTTTAGGTGCTGCCGGGGTCAACATTATGGAGTTCTGTAAGCAATTTAATGCGCGTACACAGGACAAGGCTGGTAAAGTATTACCGGTTGCGATCACGGTTTATAAAGACAAGTCGTTCGACTTCGTCGTAAAGACACCGCCGGCGGCAGTTCAGTTAATGGAAGCGGCTAAGATTAAAAAAGGATCTGGCGAGCCTAACAGAAACAAGGTAGCGAGTGTATCTTGGGATCAGGTAAAGTTGATCGCTGAAGACAAAATGGCTGATTTAAATGCCTTTACGGTAGAATCGGCTATGAGTATGGTAGCGGGTACAGCTAGATCTATGGGTTTAAAAGTTTCAGGCACTAGACCTTTTTAAAATCTTAAAAGCAATTTAGAATGGCAAAATTAACAAAGAAGCAAAAGGAAGCCCACAGTAAAATAGATAAGAACAAACTCTATAATGTACAGGAAGCTTCTGCTTTAGTAAAAGAAATAACCAATACAAAATTTGACGCATCTGTTGAATTGGCGGTACGTTTGGGTGTAGATCCTAGAAAAGCCAATCAAATGGTACGTGGTGTAGTTACACTTCCCCATGGTACTGGTAAGGATGTTAAGGTTTTGGCTTTGGTAACACCGGACAAAGAAGCTGAAGCCAAAGAGGCTGGAGCTGATTTTGTAGGATTGGACGAATATTTGGATAAAATTAAAGGCGGTTGGACCGATGTTGATGTTATCATCACTATGCCAAGCGTTATGGGTAAATTAGGACCTTTAGGTAGGGTGCTGGGACCACGAGGTCTTATGCCAAACCCTAAAACCGGTACGGTGACCATGGATGTGGCCAAAGCGGTTTCTGAGGTAAAGGCTGGTAAAATAGATTTCAAGGTAGATAAGACAGGTATTGTGCATGCGGCTATAGGGAAAGTTTCTTTCTCTGCAGAAAAAATAGCTGATAATGCCAATGAACTATTGGATACCTTGGTGAAATTAAAGCCAGCAGCGGCAAAAGGCGTGTATGTGAAAACTATTTTCATGTCCAGTACTATGAGCCCTAGTGTAGCATTAGATCCAAAAGTAGTTTAACTGGTAGTTAAAAATTTTTATTATGACAAGAGAAGAAAAATTAAATGTTATACAAGATTTAACTGCACAGTTAGGGGATAGCTCTACTATATATTTAGCAGACATTTCCGGATTGAATGCCGAAACAACATCGGCTTTGAGAAGGGCTTGTTATAAGGCAGATATAAAACTTGCTGTAGTTAAGAATACATTGCTTGCAAAGGCAATGGAAGCTTCGGAAAAAGATTTCGGTGATCTTTCCACTGTATTGAAGGGGAATACTTCTTTGATGTTTTCGGAAACCGGAAACGCACCTGCAAAACTTATCAAAGCCTTTAGAAAGAAGGCCGATAAGCCTTTGTTGAAAGGGGCATACATTGCCGAGGCAATATATATTGGTGATGATCAATTGAATGCTTTAGAAAGCATTAAGTCTAAGGAGGAAATGATTGGCGAGGTTATTGGATTGTTACAGTCTCCAGCCAAAAATGTTATTTCTGGACTTAAATCTGGTGGAGGTAAACTTGCCGGTATTCTTAAGACATTATCAGAAAAATAATACGTACGCACTAAAAACAATTATATTTTAAAATTTTATTAAACGATAGAAAAATGGCAGATTTAAAAGATTTCGCAGAACAATTGGTTAACCTTACAGTTAAAGAAGTAAATGAGTTGGCTGATATTTTAAAAGAAGAATACGGTATAGAGCCTGCAGCTGCTGCAGTTGCTGTTGCTGCTGGTGGCGGTGCTGCTGACGGTGGTGATGCTGCCGAAGAAAAATCAGAATTTGATGTTATCTTGAAAGCGGCCGGTGCTTCTAAATTGGCTGTAGTTAAATTGGTTAAGGAATTAACTGGTTTAGGATTAAAAGATGCTAAGGACATCGTTGATAGCGCACCAAAAGCCGTTAAGGAAGGTATTGCTAAGGACGAAGCTGAAGGAATCAAAAAATCTTTGGAAGAAGCAGGAGCAGAAGTTGAGCTTAAATAGTAGCAACAACCATTATTATTTTGGTTTAGGTCTTTCCGCTTTTTGTGGCTAGACCTAAGCCTTTTTATACATACAGTGTATAGAGGTGTACACTACCCAGTTATAGTATTCACGATCAAAATTTTGTCCATAGATGTTCACAAATCAGACTGAAAGAATAAGTTTCGCATCCGCTAAGAACACGCCGAATTATCCGGATTTCTTGGACATTCAGATTAAATCATTTCAAGATTTTTTCCAGCTTGAAACTAAATCTGACGAAAGGGGCAATGAAGGCTTGTACAACACCTTCATGGAAAACTTTCCCATTACAGACACAAGGAACCAGTTCGTATTAGAATTTTTAGATTATTTTATTGATCCACCTAGATATTCCATCCAAGAATGTATAGAGCGTGGACTTACCTATAGTGTTCCTTTAAAGGCAAGACTTAAATTATATTGTACAGATCCCGAACATGAGGATTTTGAGACTATTGTACAGGATGTTTACCTAGGGACCATACCTTACATGACTCCAAGTGGTACTTTTGTTATCAATGGAGCAGAACGAGTTGTAGTTTCTCAGTTACACCGTTCTCCCGGAGTTTTCTTTGGTCAGTCTTTCCACGCTAACGGAACCAAATTATATTCTGCCAGGGTTATTCCGTTCAAAGGTTCCTGGATAGAATTTGCAACAGATATCAATGGGGTGATGTATGCCTATATTGATAGAAAGAAAAAATTACCGGTAACCACTCTGTTTAGAGCGATCGGTTTTGAAAGGGATAAGGATATTTTGGAAATATTTGACCTTTCTGAAGAAGTTAAAGTATCCAATGCCGGACTTAAAAAAGTTTTGGGCCGTAAATTGGCTGCTAGAGTATTGAATACATGGCACGAGGATTTTGTGGATGAGGATACCGGTGAAGTGGTTTCTATAGAAAGGAACGAAATTATCCTTGACCGTGATACTATATTGGAAAAAGATCATATAAATGAGATATTGGAAGCTGATGTGAAGACTATTCTTTTGCACAAAGAGAATAATGCACAGAGCGACTATGCCATTATCCATAACACCCTTCAAAAAGATCCTACAAACTCTGAGAAAGAAGCTGTAGAGCATATTTATCGTCAATTGCGTAATGCAGAACCGCCCGATGAGGAAACTGCACGTGGAATTATTGATAAATTGTTCTTTTCCGATCAACGTTATAATTTAGGTGAGGTTGGGCGTTATAGAATGAACAAAAAATTGGGATTGGATATTGGAATGGACAAGCAGGTCTTGACCAAGGAAGATATCATTACCATTATAAAATATTTGATCGAGTTGATCAACTCCAAAGCGGAGATTGATGATATTGATCACCTTTCCAATCGTAGGGTTAGGACAGTTGGTGAACAATTGTCCCAGCAATTTGGAGTTGGTCTTGCACGTATGGCCAGAACCATCCGTGAGCGTATGAACGTACGTGATAACGAAGTGTTTACCCCAATAGATTTGATCAACGCAAAGACTTTGTCATCGGTGATCAACTCTTTCTTCGGGACCAACCAGTTATCCCAGTTCATGGACCAGACCAATCCATTGGCAGAAATTACACATAAGAGAAGGTTATCCGCATTGGGGCCTGGTGGTTTGTCTAGGGAAAGAGCAGGTTTTGAGGTGCGTGATGTTCACTACACGCATTACGGAAGACTTTGTCCTATTGAAACACCTGAAGGACCAAATATTGGTCTTATTTCCTCTCTATCAGTTTTTGCCAAGGTTAACCCAATGGGCTTCTTGGAAACACCTTATCGCAAGGTAGAGGACGGGGCGGTAGATATTAATGAATTTACCTATTTAAGTGCCGAAGAAGAGGAAGGAATGAAGATTGCCCAGGCAAATATTCCTATGGATGAAAAGGGCACTATTACTGCAGAGAAAGTAATTGCCAGGGAAGAAGGCGATTTCCCAGTTGTAGACCCAGCGGAAATTCAATATACCGATGTGGCGCCAAACCAAATTGCCTCCATTTCTGCCTCCTTGATTCCCTTTTTGGAACATGATGATGCCAACAGGGCCTTGATGGGATCTAACATGATGCGTCAGGCAGTTCCATTATTGAAGCCAGATTCACCAATAGTAGGTACTGGTTTGGAACGTCAGGTAGCTTCAGATTCCAGGGTATTGATCAATGCAGAAGGAGACGGTGTTATAGAGTATGTTGACTCGCAAAAGATCACCATCAAATATGACCGTACCGAAGAGCAAAGATTGGTAAGTTTTGAAGAGGATTCCAAGACCTATGAGTTGGTTAAATTTAGAAAGACCAACCAGGGTACAAGTATTAACCTTAAGCCTATTGTAAAGAAGGGGTACAAGGTTAAAAAAGGCCAGGTTCTTTGTGAAGGATACGCAACGGAAAGTGGAGAATTGGCATTGGGTAGAAACTTGGTCGTGGCCTTTATGCCGTGGAAAGGTTACAACTTTGAGGATGCTATTGTTATTTCAGAAAAAGTAGTACGTGAGGATATTTTTACTTCCATACACGTAGATGAATATGCCTTGGAAGTAAGGGATACAAAATTGGGTGCTGAAGAGCTTACCAATGATATACCCAATGTTTCCGAAGAGGCAACCAAGGATTTGGATGAATACGGAATGATCCGTATTGGTGCCGAAGTAAAACCTGGAGACATCCTAATAGGTAAGATTACGCCGAAAGGAGAATCTGACCCAACTCCTGAAGAAAAATTATTAAGGGCCATCTTTGGTGACAAAGCTGGTGATGTTAAGGATGCCTCATTGAAGGCTTCCCCATCGCTAAGAGGTGTTGTTATAGATAAAAAGTTGTTTTCTAGATCGGTAAAGGATAAGCGTAAACGTTCCGAAGACAAGGAAGAACTGGCTAAGTTAGAGTTGGAATACGAAGTAAAATTCCAACAGTTAAAAGATGTATTGGTAGAAAAGCTTTTCACTTTGGTGAATGGTAAAACTTCCCAAGGAGTATTGAACGATCTTGGAGAGGAAGTACTTCCAAAAGGAAAGAAATATACCATGAAAATGCTTAATGCTGTTGACGATTTTGCCCACTTGGTTGGCGGAAGTTGGACTACGGATAAGGATTGTAATGCCTTGGTAGCAGATCTTTTACATAACTATAAGATTAAATTAAACGACCTTCAAGGAAATCTTAGAAGGGATAAGTTTACCATTTCTGTGGGTGATGAATTGCCAGCAGGTATTATGAAATTGGCTAAAGTATATATTGCCAAAAAGCGTAAACTTAAAGTTGGTGATAAAATGGCAGGTCGTCACGGAAACAAAGGTATCGTTTCCAGAATTGTACGTCATGAGGATATGCCTTTCCTAGAAGACGGGACTCCGGTGGATATCGTATTGAATCCGTTAGGGGTACCTTCCCGTATGAACATTGGACAGATTTATGAAACTGTTCTTGGATGGGCCGGTCTAAAATTAGGAAAGAAATACGCGACCCCAATTTTTGACGGAGCCACTTTGGAGGAGATCAATGCCTATACCGATGAAGCAGGTATTCCAAGATTTGGACATACTTATTTATTTGACGGTGGTACAGGGCAGCGTTTTGATCAGCCAGCAACCGTTGGTGTTATCTATATGTTGAAATTAGGACATATGGTAGATGATAAAATGCACGCACGTTCCATTGGACCATATTCTCTTATTACACAGCAACCATTGGGTGGTAAAGCCCAGTTTGGTGGTCAGCGTTTTGGGGAAATGGAAGTTTGGGCCTTGGAAGCATACGGTGCCTCTGCAACCCTGAGGGAAATATTGACCGTTAAATCGGATGATGTAATTGGTAGGGCCAAAACTTACGAGTCTATCGTTAAGGGTGAGACTATGCCAGAACCTGGTTTGCCAGAATCTTTCAATGTATTGATGCACGAACTTAAGGGATTAGGTTTGGATATTAGATTGGAAGAATAACGAGAATAGGATTTGAACACTATTCCAAACAATTAGAATTAAATTAGTATCAGAATATAGTTATGGCTAGACTAAAAGATAATAATACCATTAAAAGGTTCGATAAAATTTCCATCGGGTTGGCATCTCCAGAAGCTATTTTGGCAGAGTCAAGAGGTGAGGTTTTAAAACCTGAAACTATTAACTATAGAACGCACAAACCTGAGCGGGACGGTCTTTTCTGTGAGCGTATTTTTGGTCCTGTAAAGGATTATGAATGTGCCTGTGGTAAGTACAAGAGAATACGCTACCGCGGTATTGTTTGTGATCGTTGTGGGGTAGAAGTAACGGAGAAAAAAGTACGTAGGGATAGGGTAGGACACATTAATTTGGTGGTTCCTGTTGCCCATATCTGGTATTTCCGTTCGCTACCAAATAAAATCGGTTACCTTTTAGGTTTGCCTTCCAAGAAATTGGATATGATTATTTACTACGAGCGCTATGTAGTAATTCAGCCAGGTATTGCCAAGGGGCCAGATGGTGAGGAAATTCAGAAAATGGATTTCTTGAGTGAAGAGGAATACCTTAACATTATGGAAACCCTTCCACAAGAAAACCAATATTTGGAGGATACCGATCCCAATAAATTTATTGCTAAAATGGGAGCGGAATGTCTAATCGATCTTTTAGAGCGAATAGACTTGAGCCAATTGTCTTATGAGTTAAGGCACAAGGCCAATACCGAAACCTCCAAGCAACGTAAGACAGAGGCCCTTAAAAGGCTTCAGGTTGTAGAAGCCTTAAGGGAATCTCAGGAAAACAGGGAAAACAAGCCAGATTGGATGATCATGAAGGTAATACCTGTTATTCCACCGGAATTGCGTCCCCTTGTTCCTTTGGATGGAGGGCGTTTTGCAACTTCGGATCTTAACGATTTGTATAGAAGGGTTATTATCAGAAACAATCGTCTAAAAAGATTGGTGGAGATAAAGGCACCAGAGGTGATTCTTAGAAATGAGAAACGTATGCTTCAGGAAGCTGTAGATTCTTTATTTGATAATACACGTAAGGCATCTGCAGTAAAAACGGAATCCAATAGACCGTTAAAATCACTTTCCGATTCCTTAAAGGGAAAGCAAGGACGTTTCCGTCAAAACCTTTTGGGTAAACGTGTAGATTATTCGGCTCGTTCGGTAATTGTTGTTGGACCTGAAATGAGGTTGTTTGAATGTGGATTGCCAAAAGATATGGCTGCCGAACTTTACAAACCTTTTGTAATTCGTAAGTTGATTGAAAGGGGTATTGTAAAAACAGTGAAGTCTGCCAAGAAAATTATAGATAAGAAGGAGCCCGTGGTTTGGGATATTCTTGAAAATGTATTAAAAGGACACCCTGTACTATTGAACAGGGCCCCTACGTTGCATAGATTGGGTATTCAGGCATTTCAGCCAAAACTGATAGAAGGTAAGGCAATTCGCTTGCATCCATTGGTTTGTACGGCATTTAACGCGGATTTTGATGGGGATCAGATGGCGGTTCATTTGCCATTGGGACCAGAGGCTATTTTGGAGGCCCAGCTTCTAATGTTGGCATCTCACAATATTTTGAATCCAGCCAATGGTTCGCCTATTACCGTACCATCACAGGATATGGTATTGGGTCTGTATTATATGACCAAGGAAAGAAAGTCTACCCCAGAAGTACCTGTTAAGGGAGAGGGACTAACTTTCTACTCTGATGAAGAAGTGGTAATTGCCTTTAATGAGGGTAGATTGCACCTTAACGCAGGAATTAAAGTAAGGGCGAAAGATTTTAATGAGGCAGGAGAATTGGTCTATCAGATTATACCAACCACAGTAGGTAGGGTATTGTTTAACATGGTAGTGCCAGAGCAGGCAGGATATATCAATGAGGTATTGAACAAGAAGTCGCTTAGGGATATTATTGGTAATATATTAGGTGTTACCGATGTACCTACAACAGCTGATTTCTTGGATAAGATAAAGACTATGGGATATGAATTCGCTTTTAAAGGTGGATTGTCCTTTAGTTTGGGAGATATTATTATCCCACCAGAGAAACACGAGATGATTGCCGATGCAAACGGACAGGTTGATGGTATTATGGCCAACTATAACATGGGGCTTATCACCAATAACGAACGTTATAATCAGGTGATTGATGTTTGGACCTCTACCAATGCCATGTTAACGGAATTGGCTATGAAGCGTATCCGTGAAGATCAGCAAGGATTCAACTCTGTGTATATGATGTTGGATTCTGGGGCAAGGGGTTCTAAAGAGCAGATCCGTCAGTTGACCGGTATGCGTGGATTGATGGCAAAACCTAAGAAATCTACTGCCGGTGGTGGGGAGATTATAGAAAACCCCATCCTATCCAACTTTAAGGAAGGTCTATCCATTCTTGAATATTTTATATCTACCCACGGTGCCCGTAAAGGACTTGCGGATACGGCCTTGAAAACGGCGGATGCAGGTTACCTTACACGTCGTTTGGTGGATGTTTCCCAAGATGTTATTATCAATATAGAAGATTGTGAAACATTAAGAGGTGTAGAGGTTGAGGCGCTTAAAAAGAACGAAGAAATAGTTGAAACCTTAGGAGAGCGTATTTTAGGTAGGGTAGCCCTTAATGATGTATATGATCCAATTTCCCAAGAATTGCTGTTGACTGCAGGTCAGGAGATTATGGAATCTGACGTTAAGAAGATAGAAGCATCGCCCGTAGAGAAAATAGAGGTGCGTTCTGCACTTACCTGTGAGGCCCAAAAGGGTATCTGTGGTAAATGTTACGGAAGAAACCTTTCTACCAATAAGATGGTTCAACGAGGAGAAGCTGTTGGTGTTGTGGCCGCCCAATCTATTGGGGAGCCAGGAACACAGCTTACCTTGCGTACTTTCCACGTTGGGGGTATTGCAGGGAACATCTCTGAGGATAATAAATTGGAATCCAAATTTGCAGGTATTGCGGAAATAGAGGATCTAAGAACTGTAACCGGCGTGGACGGAGAAGGAAAGGATTCTGAAATCGTGATATCCAGGACTTCTGAGATTAAAATAGTTGATCCTAAAACAGGAATAACCCTAAGTACCAATAACATTCCTTACGGTTCCCAATTGTTTATCAAGAACGGAGCTAAAATTGAAAAAGGTGAGCTTGTTTGTTCTTGGGATCCATATAACGGGGTTATTGTTTCGGAATTCCCTGGGAAAATCGCTTATGAGAATATAGAACAAGGGGTCACATACCAAGTTGAGATTGATGAGCAGACTGGTTTCCAAGAGAAGGTTATTTCTGAATCCAGAAATAAGAAATTGATTCCTACATTGTTGATCAAGAACGATAAGGATGAAGTATTGAGGTCTTATAACCTTCCGGTTGGTTCACATATTATGGTTGATGATGGCGATAAGATCAAAGAAGGAAAGATCTTGGTTAAGATACCACGTAAATCGGCTAAGGCTGGTGATATTACCGGGGGTCTTCCAAGAGTTACCGAATTGTTCGAAGCGCGTAACCCATCTAACCCAGCTGTTGTTTCCGAGATAGACGGGGTAGTATCATTTGGTAAGATAAAAAGAGGTAATCGTGAGATTATCATTGAATCCAAATTGGGCGAGGTTAAGAAATACTTGGTTAAGCTATCCAATCAGATCCTTGTTCAGGAAAATGATTATGTACGTGCAGGTATGCCGTTGTCCGATGGTTCAATTACACCAGAGGATATCCTGGCAATAAAAGGACCTTCAGCTGTTCAGCAGTACTTGGTTAACGAAGTACAGGAAGTATATCGTTTGCAAGGGGTGAAAATTAACGACAAGCATTTTGAAGTAGTTGTACGTCAAATGATGCGTAAAGTGCGTATAGAAGATCCGGGTGATACTATTTTCTTGGAAAATCAATTGGTTCACAAGGATGATTTTATCCGTGAGAACGATGAGATTTTTGGACAGAAGGTAGTTGAGGAAGCTGGGGATTCAGAAAACTTAAAACCAGGTCAGATTGTTAGTGCCAGGGAATTAAGGGATGAAAACTCTATTCTTAAACGTAACGATAAGAATTTGGTTTCTGCCAGAGATGCTATTGCAGCTACGGCAACCCCAATACTTCAAGGAATAACAAGAGCGTCCTTACAGACTAAATCATTTATTTCGGCAGCTTCTTTCCAAGAGACAACCAAAGTATTGAACGAAGCCGCGGTTAGTGGTAAGGTAGATACCTTGGAAGGCTTGAAAGAGAACGTAATTGTAGGTCATAAAATACCTGCAGGTACGGGAATGAGAGATTATGAAAATATTATCGTAGGCTCCAAAGAGGAATACGATGAAATCATGGCCCGAAAAGAAGAATTGAAATTCTAATATAATAAACCTCGGTGTACAGCACCGAGGTTTTTTTTTTTGCTATATATGACCGCCAATGTTTGGGTCGTTTTAATTGAAAGGTAAATAATAGATAATCATTTTTAGAATGAGCGATAAAGATCAAAAACAAAAACAGATAAATATAGAATTGGATGAAAAAACAGCCGAGGGAATATACTCCAACTTGGCTATCATTAACCATTCTGTCTCTGAGTTTGTAGTGGATTTTATTAGTATGATGCCGGGTGCGCCCAAGGCTAAGGTTAAGAGTAGAATAGTACTTACGCCACAGCATGCTAAGAAATTCCTTAAAGCATTGAGCGATAATGTTAGTCGCTTTGAACAGACCCATGGTACCATAAAGGATTATGAGCAACCGCCAATTCCCTTAAATTTTGGACCTACCGGTGAAGCTTAAAACAACAAACCTTCTGCACAATTGCAGAAGGTTTTTTGTTTTAAGCCATTCTTTGTTCCCTTTACTTTTATGGTATACCCTTTATTTAATCAAACTCGGAGGTAAAATGTAGTTTTACATTTGGGTATTTTTGTTGGGTCATCTGAAGGGAGAATTGGGAATCAGCCAAAAACACAAGCTGTTTCCGTTTGTCCATGGCCAGGAATTTTTGTTTAACCCTTTTAAATTCCTTGAATTCTTCACTGTTGTTATCTTGTGGGTCTACCCAACAGGCCTTGTAGACCGGGAAATTTTCATAAGTACATTTAGCACCGTATTCGTGTTCCAGTCGGTATTGGATTACCTCAAATTGAAGGGCGCCAACAGTTCCTATTACCTTTCTGTTGTTCATTTCCAAGGTAAATAACTGGGCAACACCTTCATCCATCAATTGATCTATACCTTTGTAAAGCTGTTTGGCTTTCATTGGATCGGCATTGTTGATATATCTAAAATGTTCGGGAGAGAAATTAGGGATACCTTTATAGTGTAGCAATTCACCTTCCGTTAGGGTGTCACCTATCTTAAAATTTCCTGTGTCATGTAGTCCAACTATATCGCCAGGATAGGAAATGTCCACTATCTCTTTTTTTTCAGCAAAGAAGGCATTTGGACTGGAGAATTTTAATTTTTTATTCTGACGTACATGTAGATAGGGTTTATTCCGTTCAAATGTTCCAGAGACAATTTTTATAAAGGCCAATCTATCCCTGTGTTTAGGGTCCATATTGGCATGTATTTTAAATACAAAGCCTGTCAAGTTCTTTTCATCGGCCTGTACCAAGCGTTCTTCGGCCATTTTTGCCCGTGGCGAGGGCGCAATGTCTATAAAACAATCTAGAAGTTCCCTTACCCCAAAATTGTTAAGGGCAGAACCAAAAAATACAGGTTGCTGTGTTCCTTTAAGATAATCCTCCGTGCTAAACGGTGGGTATACTCCGTTAACAAGCTCAAGGTTTTCCCTAAGTTCATTGGCTGCTTTCTCCCCAATAAACTCTTCTAGTTGTGGGCTGTTAATATCGTCAAAGGCAATAGTGTCCTCAATATTTTTTTTACTATCCCCACTGAAGAGGTTGATGTTCTTTTCATAAATATTGTAAATACCCTTAAAGTCATATCCCATTCCAATGGGGAAACTCAAAGGGGTCACAGATAGTCCCAGCTTTTGTTCAACCTCGTCCAATAGGTCAAATGCATCCTTACCTTCCCTGTCCAGTTTGTTTATAAAGACAATCATTGGAATGTTCCGCATTCTACAAACCTCCACTAACTTTTCGGTTTGTTCCTCCACCCCTTTTGCAACATCAACTACTACAATAACACTATCTACAGCGGTTAAGGTCCTAAAAGTGTCCTCGGCAAAATCCTTATGACCAGGAGTATCAAGGATATTTATTTTTTTATCCCTGTAGATGAATGCCAGAACGGAAGTAGCAACAGATATTCCTCGTTGCTTCTCAATTTCCATAAAGTCGCTGGTTGCACTTTTCTTTATTTTATTGTTCTTTACAGCACCCGCTTCCTGTATGGCCCCCCCAAATAACAGCAACTTTTCCGTTAAGGTAGTCTTCCCGGCATCGGGGTGGGATATTATCCCGAAAGTCCTTCTTCTCTCTATTTCGTCCCTAAAACCCATTGATAGTTTAATTTCGGCAAAAATAAGTCAAATTAATTTTTTCAACGACCATTTCCGGCTAAATAGGGTTTTGAAATTATAAATTGTGGTATACTGCATTTTAGGTCTTATTAATCTCTAATTAAGTGCTCCTTTGATGGTTATTTAGACGGACGTAAACTAACTAGGCTCCAATATTAACAGGTGTGGGAAAGGGATTGAATCTCAGTTTTGAGACCTATCCAACTATGCTTATTTATAATTAAATAATTATAATAGTTTGTTTTAATTGTTAACATGTGGGTCAAAATAATGGTGATTGTGACAGGCCTTAATGGAATTCAGGGAAGCCGTAATAGTATTTATTTTGAGGAAATGTTGGAATTGGAAAGTAAGAAAAAACATAAATATATTGAATTTTTTGTAGGATTTTACAACAGATGAACGGTGGTTATTTTTAGATGAACATAATCTTTTTTAACACTTTGTCGAGTAATATTGTTGTTGGCAGATTTTCTGTGATTTACCACTCAAAATCCTTATGAGTATTGGTATTTTAAGCATATCTTGCATTTATATTTGAAGTTGCCCTAACTTCTTACTACATACAGTACCTATCTAGCCATGGTGATTAGTTGCAGTAAAACTATCATTTATGGAGAAAATTACTTTTGTGAAATTTCGAAAGTTAACTATTCGTTATATTTCACTTATAACCGTTTTTTTTGTTTTTATAATGGGTTCCTCATTTAAAGGGGCTTCAATGGAATTTTCTTCCGTCAACAATGGCGTGGAGACTGATGCCGTTGTTATAAAATCACATACCCTTGAGCATCATCTTGCTGAAAAGGAGCGCTATTTTTCATCCTTTCAAATGGGTTATTCTGTTGTGGATGCCAACCTAAAAATGGAGGCAGGTATAAATGACATCTCCATTATTCCTCCTGTGGATACCGATGGGGATGGGGTTACGGATGAAAAAGAGATTCAGGATGGTACCGATAAAAACGATCCATGTGATTTAATTGTGGCCCATCAAAACTGTTCCCCCTCTACCGAGTGGAAGAATGCGGACTGTGATGGTGACGGGGTGACCAATGAAAAAGAATTGGATGATGATACCGATCCTTTTGATAGCTGTGATTTAATCGTTGCCCATCAAAACTGTTCTCCTTCTACCGAGTGGAAGAATGCGGACTGTGATGGTGACGGGGTGACCAATGAAAAAGAATTGGATGATGATACCGATTCTTTTGATAGCTGTGATTTAATCGTTGCCCATCAAAACTGTTCCCCCTCTTCAGAGTGGAAGAATGCCGACTGTGACGGTGACGGGGTGACCAATGAAAAAGAATTGGATGACGATACCGATCCTTTTGATAGCTGTGATTTGATCGTTGCCCATCAGAACTGTTCTCCCTCTACAGAGTGGAAGAATGCCGACTGTGACGGTGACGGGGTGACCAATGAAAAAGAATTGGATGACGATACCGATCCTTTTGATAGCTGTGATTTGATCGTTGCCCATCAGAACTGTTCCCCCTCTACCGAGTGGAAGAATGCCGACTGTGACGGTGATGGGGTGACCAACGGAGACGAGATTACGGACGGTACGGATCCCCTAGATCCCTGTGACTATAATCCAGATAGTATAACCTTGCCTCAAAGCGGTGATTACTTAACGGCAGATTGTGATGGCGACGGAGTGACCAATGAAGATGAGACCACTGATGGTACGGATCCTTTGGATGGTTGTGATTATGTGGCTGAACACCAAACCCAGCCCACTTCCACAGATTGGAATGCCGTGGACTGTGACGGTGATGGGGTTACCAATGAGGATGAGACCACGGACGGTACGGATCCCCAGGATCCTTGTGACTTTAATCCAGATAGTATAACCTTGCCTCAGAGCGGTGATTACTTAACGGCAGATTGTGATGGCGACGGAGTGACCAATGAAGATGAGACCACTGATGGTACGGATCCTTTGGATGGCTGTGATTATATGGCCGAACACCAAACCCAGCCCACTTCCACAGATTGGAACGCCGTGGACTGTGACGGCGATGGGGTTACCAATGAGGATGAGACCACGGACGGTACGGATCCCCAGGATCCCTGCGACTATAATCCAGATAGTATAACCTTGCCACAGAGCGGTGATTACTTAACGGCAGATTGCGATGGCGACGGAGTGACCAATGAAGATGAGACCACTGATGGTACGGATCCTTTGGATG
>NZ_RQPJ01000014.1:8059-378168 GCF_003957295.1 Arenibacter aquaticus | reverse complement strand
AAGTGGGAGAGTAGGCCGCCGCCTTTTTTTTGAAGTCCCCTCATCATCAGATGAGGGGACTTTTTTTTTATACCATATCCAAAATAGGCACGCCCTTGGCGTGATGGATTGTCCAAAGTCAAACTCCAAAGTCTGGTTGCTTTGTGCAGCAGTCCTGTGCAACATAGTGCCATTGCCCAATTGATAAATTTAAGCATTGTCTCATGCTTTATTTTAAATAGGCTAATCAACAAATTAACCAATTTACCAAGCGCTTCAATCTTGCATTGTTTCATCGCTACATTAAACTATTGGCACCTTTATTCATTTCTATATCATTAGACTGTCTTTTTAAGGTACTGGTACTTTCCTCTTTTAAAGAATTCTCAATATTACATGCTCAATATTAAAATTAGGACAATGCTAATGTATGGCTTAACTCATTTTTTGATATATTGTATCTTCAAACTAAACTGTAAAAAATGAAAAATAATTTCGCTTACCTAATGTGTTTAATTCTAGGTCTTGGTATTTTAAATATATCCACCGCTCAAGTGGGGGATAGCAAGGAAGATGGAGGTTGGATTTCCCTCTTCAACGGTAAAAATTTGGACGGATGGAAAGTAGGGGAGAATGCCCATACCTTTTCGGTAGAAAATGGAGCTATTAAGGTAGCAGGACCTAAGGCGCATTTGTTTTATGTGGGTGATGTGGAAAACCATAATTTTGACAACTTCGAATTCAAAGCTACCGTTATGACCAAACCAGGCTCCAATTCAGGTATTTATATACATACCCGTTATCAAGAAGCCAGTTGGCCTGTATATGGTTATGAGGTACAGGTAAACAATTCCCAAGGGGATTGGAAACGTACCGGTAGTCTATATGATATAGTAAATGTAATTGAAACCTATGTTGGCGATGATGAATGGTATACGGAGTATATAAAAGTAGAAGGTAAAAGAATAATTATAAAAATAAATGATATTGTGGTTGTGGATTATACCGAACCTGAAAATCCTAAGCGTGATCCAGGGGAACGTCAGCATAGGGTGTTAAAGGGAGGAACCTTTGCCCTGCAAGGCCATGATCCGAAAAGTATTGTTTATTACAAGGATATCATGGTAAAACCTTTGCCATAAGCCAACAAATACTTTTAAAGAATGATTTTACCTAAATTAATAGCCAATTGTGTACGCTGTGCATTAATTGGTATGCTAGTTACGGGCTGCCAACAACAGCCTGAAAGTTCAAATCCCAGACCCAATGTTGTATTTATATTGGTTGATGATCTTGGTCTGGTAGACCTTGGTGTTACAGGCAGTAATTATTATGAGACACCAAATATAGATAAATTGGCCAAGGAGGGTATGGTGTTCACCCAGGGATACGCGGCCAGTCGTGTATGCAGTCCCTCTAGGGCCAGTATCATGACTGGAAAATTTACGGCAAGGCATGGTATTACGGATTGGATAGGAGCAGCTTCTGGAGAAGCATGGCGCTCCCACAACAGGCACGATAAATTGCTGCCTGCCGAATATGTACATAGCCTGCCTGCCAATGATGTGACACTTGCGGAAGCTTTTAAGAACGAAGGTTATAAAACCTTTTTTGCCGGAAAATGGCATTTAGGGGATGAGGGTTCCTATCCGGAAGATCATGGTTTTCAGCTTAATAAAGGAGGTTGGGATAAGGGAAGTCCCATTGGAGGCTATTTCTCACCTTGGAAGAACCCAAAATTGTCCAACAAGGAGAAAGGGGAAAATCTTAGCATGCGCTTGGGGAAGGAAACGGCCAGTTTCATTAGAAAACATAAAGATTCTACATTTTTTGCCTTTCTTTCGTTTTATGCTGTACACGGACCTATTCAAACTACTGAGGAAAAGTGGAACAAATATAGGGATAAAGCCCAGGCTCAGGGTTTGGCTGAAAAAGGATATAAAATGGAACGTGTCCTGCCCATAAGACAGGTGCAGGATAACCCGATATATGCCGGATTGGTAGAAAGTATGGATGAGGCAGTAGGAGTGGTGCTCAATGCCTTGAAGGAATCTGGCTTGGACGAAAATACAATAGTGGTCTTTACCTCTGATAACGGTGGAGTGGCGTCGGGAGACTCTTTTTCCACTAGCAACCTTCCCCTGAGAGGAGGAAAGGGATATCAGTGGGAAGGAGGTATAAGGGAACCTTATTTTATAAAGGTACCTTGGTTAAAAAATGGGGGATCCCAAAGCGATATCCCGGTAACTGGAGCCGATTTTTACCCCACGCTCTTGGATTTGGTGGGAGCCGAACTGTTGCCCCAACAACACAAGGACGGAATTAGCCTAAAACCAATTTTGGAAGGGGAACAACATAATGGGAATAGACCTTTGTATTGGCATTACCCACATTATGGGAACCAAGGGGGGAATCCTTCCTCTATTATTCGTGAAGGTAATTGGAAACTTATACACTATTGGGAAGACGGTAGCGAAGAACTCTATAATTTGGCCCTGGACGGAGGAGAGCAATTTAATGTGATCGATAAAAATCCTGGGGTAGCCAAAGATATGAGTGAAAAATTAATGGGCTGGCTGAATGAGGTTGGTGCCAAACTACCTGAAAAGGATCCTGAATATGATGCAGAATTGGCTGAAAAGCGACATAATACTATCGTTAATGATAAATGGCCAGCGCTGGAGGCACAACGTTTAAAATTTTTATCGGAAGATTTTCAACCCAATGAAGATTGGTGGGGGAGCAAAGTGACCGTAGATTAACTGTTTGTTTTTTATGGGATAGCCTGTGTTTTTCGGTAGTAGGTCCTCTTTTTTATAATATTATGGAGAAGGGAATTGGCACTACATCGGAGAAAATATAAATTAGACATTCAGCTTCTTCAATTTTAAAATATTATAAGCCCTTTGTAACTGTATTTCAACGGTTTAGAGGGCTTATGCTATTGACCCCTATTATCTCGCCTATACTTCTTGTTATATACATGTCTTCCATTTGATCTAAGCTCTCTAGTAAGGGCTGTAATACTTGTCTTCCATTGGAGGGGCAAAAGCTTACTAAGCACTGTGAATGTTGTTTGTATCCAGTTTTAAAAGTGTAGACTAATTAAAGTTTTTCATGTCTATAATAGCATTCCCTTCAGCCAGCTGCATTCAGGGTACTCAAGTGTTTTTTACTTCAAGTTTTCCGGAAACATAATGGCTTGGTTGCTTTTTAATGGATTGGCATTACTCTTGGTGTTATAAAAAATAAGGGCTATGTCCCAAGAAAAGGCTTCAGCCATTAAATGAAAGCCTGGTTCATGTTGGTACAACTTTTAAATGTGCTATTTCTACAAAATTTTCCAATAAAATATTAAAGGGTCTTTAATTTTTCTGCATGTCTAATGATAATGGCTTGGATTTAAATTATTTAAAATCAAGGGGTTAAGATCTTTCATTCCAAAAAGCAAGTTATGAGCAAATGATTGGGCGATATGAGCAAGATGTAGACTGGGCTCTCAAGGTATATTTGGTTACACTCATACGATGACCGGGTTGGTGTAGATAATTACAATGGAAGAATTAAAGCGTCCGTTGCTTTTTAAGCGGCAGCCTATGGTCTAGGAAAGTTTAATAACCAACAAGATTTCTTGAATAACTTAAAAACCTTAAAATGAAAGGAAAAAATGAACCAATGCGTGGTTCTAAACCCGCGCAAAAGGCACTATGGACCACATTTGTGTGCTCCATGGTCATGTTTCTTGCGAATGCCAAAACAGAGCTAAATGCGATTTTGGTACCTATAGAAACAATTTCAATTGACATTGGGCAACAAATAACTATAAATGGGGCCATCACGGATGCTGATGGTGTTCCCTTGCCTGGGGCCAATATAGTTGAAAAAGGTACAACCAATGGTGTTACGGCCGATTTTGATGGTAACTTTACTATTGGAGTGGCCAATGAAAATGCAATACTTGTTGTGTCTTACATTGGATATGCCACCAAGGAAATTCCCATAAATGGGCAAACCACTATTTCTGTTATGTTGGAAGAAAGTGCCGCAGGATTGGACGAGGTGGTCTTAATTGGGTATGGAACCCAAAAGAAAAGTGATTTAACCGGGGCAGTTGGTTCGGTTTCATCGGATGAGCTTCAAGAGCGTCCGGCAGCTTCACTTACCCAGTCCTTATCTGGAAAGATGCCAGGTGTTAGTGTCTCTATCAATTCAGGGAGACCGGGCGGAAAGTCAAATATAAGGATCCGTGGGAATTCTTCGGTAAGTTTGGCCAATGATCCCTTATATGTTGTAGATGGGGTTATCCTGGTATCTACTGGCCTTGCAAATAATAGTACTCCAATAGACTATATCAATCCAAATGATATTGCTTCGGTAGAAGTGTTAAAAGATGCTTCGGCAACTGCCATTTATGGATCTAGAGGGGCCAATGGGGTTATATTGGTCACAACCAAGAGAGGTAGTAAGTCGGGAGGGACAATCTCTTATGATAGCTACTACAGTTTGGGGACACTTGCCAAAAAAGTGGATGTACTTAATTCGGAGGAATTTCTGATGATTGAAGAGGTGGCCTACCAAAATGCAGAAAAATTTGACGCCGTTGGGTTTGCCAATGGTAAGTATACAGACCCTTTTTTAAAAAGAAACGACCCAAGATTGTTCGATAGTAATGGTGATCCCATTTATGATACGGACTGGCAAGATGAAGTTACCAGACCTGCTTTTACCCAAAATCACCAGTTGTCTTTTACGGGAGGAAACGAGAAAGGTAGCTATGGTGCCTTTCTGGGCTATATGAATGAAGAGGGTATTATGAAAGATTCTTGGTTAAAACGATACTCTGGACGATTCGTTTTTGATTCCAATATCACGGATTGGTTAAAAGTTGGTGGAAGCCTAAGCTATAACAATCAAAATGAAAGGGTAATCCATGGCTCTTGGGTAGGAAGAAATATGATTGAGAACATTCCTATAATTCCCGTAAAATATCCAGATGGAACATGGGCGAGCAATGCAGATTACCCTGGTATGGAAGGAGGGCCTAATCCGGTAAGAGTTGGGGAGGAGTACAAAAGGTATTTAAAAACAAATACTGTACTTGGAAACATATTTGCCAATGTTACTTTGATGAAAGGGTTGGATTTAAGAACGTCGTTGGGGATAAATAGCATAGATCAAAAAACAAATGAATATGCAGGTAGGGAGTTGAGTTTTATAGGAACCACCACCAACGGTTATGCCACAAGGTCGTTAAATGAGTACATGTCCTGGCAATTTGAAAATTACCTGACCTACCAGAAGGATATTGCTGAGATTCATTCGTTCACAGGGTTGTTGGGTATTTCTTGGCAACATGTAAATAGCTCCAATTTTAGCGCGGGTTCGGAAAACTTCTCTGACGATTTCTTTAGTTTTGATAATTTAGGGGCGGGTTCTGTTGTAAGAACGCCAAGTTCCAGTGCTTTTGCCTATGGTTTAAACTCTTATTTTGGACGAATAAATTATGGCTTGGATAATAAATATCTATTTACTGTTACAGGCCGTGTAGACGGATCCTCAAAGTTTGGAAAAACCAATAAATATGCTTTCTTCCCTTCTGCGGCCTTGGCCTGGAAAGTGTCAGAGGAAAATTTTCTCGTTGATTCTCCAGTTATTTCCAATCTTAAGTTGCGTACAAGTTACGGTGTAACCGGAAACTCCGAAATCCCGGCATATGGAGCTCTTTCTGGTCTAGGAAACTATGCCTATGTGGTAAATGATGCCATAGTAAATGGTATAGGTATTGATAGATTGGCGAACCCTAACTTACAATGGGAAAAAACAGAGCAAGTTGATGCGGGTGTAGAATTGGCGCTTTTTAATGGAAGAATTTCTATGGAAGCCGATGTTTACCGAAAATTGACATCCGATATGCTTTTAAATTCACCGGTGCCCACCAGTAGTGGCTATGCTTCTGTCTTTAGAAATATTGGTAGCATGGAAAATAAAGGGGTAGAATTTGCCTTGAATACCAAGAATATCATTAATACCGATTTTTCATGGGAAACCGATTTTAATATTGCTATGAACAAGAATAAGGTAGTGGCCCTTTCTGGAGGTAGTGATATCTTTTCCAGTCGTACTATAATACGGGAAGGGGAGCCGGTAGGTTCCTTCTTTGGATTGGTTCACCTAGGTACCTGGGGTACGGATGAGGAGGCCGAGGCTGCTAAATATTTTAGGTTGCCCGGTGACGTGAAAATTGAAGATAGAAACAATGACGGAGTTATCAATCAAGCAGACCGAACGATTATAGGGAAGGGAATACCCGATGGATATGGTAGTTTGACCAATACATTTCATTATAAGAATTTTGAATTGTTGATAGATCTGCAGTTCCAATATGGTAATGATATTATGTATATCACAACCCGCCCACAAGAAAACCGTCAAGGAATTGCAAATAGTTTGGCCACTGTCCTGGATGGGTGGACACCAGAAAACCAAGACACGCCAATTGCACAGTGGAGACCGGTATCGGCAGGATATGATAACTTGGATACATCCCATATGATTCAGGACGGGTCTTTTATTAGGGGGAGAAACCTCTTATTGGGTTACAACTTCTCAGCGGATATGGTAGATAAATTAAGTCTATCTAGGCTTAAAGTGTACGCTTCTACACAGAATTTCTTTGTAAGCACCAAATACCAAGGTTATGATCCGGAGGTGCAAACCAGTGACACAACCTTTGGTCAAGGAGAGGTTAATTTTGACCAATATCCTAAGCCAAGAGTATTTATGTTAGGGCTAAATGCATCCTTCTAATTAAAAAATGATTAAAATGAAAAATTCTATAAAAAACAAAATTGGTTTATTGTTATTGGTGTTTTCACTGGTCTTTGCAACTGGATGTTCCGATTTTCTTGAGGAAACAGATCCGTCAAATATTACTGCGGAGAGCTATTTTAAAACTGCTGAACATGCCGAGACCGCTATATATGCCATCTATTCTAGTTTAAGGTCCGTTAGGGGTGGGTCTTATGGCGGTAGTCCTTGGCTAATGCTGGAATTTGCAACGGGTATTGCAGAGAGCGACCTTGGACAGGCAGATAACAGTAATATAATTCGAAACCTGACCAATACCTCAGATAATGGTTACGGTAAGGTTTATTGGGATAGTAGTTATGAAGGCATAGCCAATGCTAATCTGGCAATAGCCAATATTCCGGATATTGCCATGGACGAAGCTAAGAAAAGCAAACTTTTGGGCGAGGCTAAGTTTCTACGGGCATATTATTATTACAACCTAGTGCGTATTTTTGGAAGTGTCCCACTCCTATTGGAACCCATAGATTTAGGTTCCGAAAACCTTTATGCTACTCAGGAAAGTGTAGAGAATATTTACAACGCCATAGTAGATGATCTTAACGCAGCTGAAATGTCCGGACTACCATTTAACGATACAACGGGAAGGGTTACTCTGGGAGCGGTTAAGTCCTTGCTGTCTAGCGTATACCTAACTATGGCCGGTTATCCGCTGCAAAAAGGTACCGAATACTTTCAAAAAGCCGCTGATAAGGCCAAAGAAGTAATTGATTCCGATGAATACAGTCTGTTTACGTCCTATGCTGATCTGCACGACCCAACAAAGAACAATATTGGCGAAAATATTTTTATGGTACAATATGAGGCTTTTGTAGATCCTTCAAACTGGCAGCCGTTGATTATACCTTATAACATGAATATTTCCGCTTATTCGGCCCAGACCGGGGCAATCTATGCAAATCAGGAATTTGTGCAGTCCTACGAGGATGGGGACAAAAGGGTAGAGGAAAAAGAATTCTATTATACTACCTATACCTCAAAATTTGACAGGGACGAGACCATAGTTTTGGGAGGTCACTTTTTGTATAAGCATTTTGATATAGTTGCTAATTTGGAAACGGCCAGCAGTGATCTTAATTGGGATTTAATCCGTTATGCCGAAGTACTTCTAATCTATGCCGAGGCTCAAAACGAGATTTCGGGTCCTACAACCGATACCGAGGAGGCTTTGAATAAAATTAGGCGAAGGGCTCAGCTTACAGAGTATTCCGGCTTATCCAAAGAGGAGTTTAGGGAAGCAGTATGGAAAGAAAAATGGCACGAACTTAGTTATGAAAACGTTACTTGGTTTGATATGGTTAGGTTAAGAAAGGTGTTTAATGTTACTACTGGAGGTTTTGATGATTTTGTTGGTCATACCTTTGTTTATGGCCCTCAACTTACAGAGCGGGAACTTTTATTCCCTATTCCTACCGATGAGTTGAGAAATAATGAAAATCTGGTTCAAAATCCAGGATACTAAGAAAGTTTGGAACTTGGATGGGAATGGTATAACTTGTTAGATTTTCTAAGGACCCTGCCCTGGCAATCCGTTGTAGTATGAACTCTATTAGTATTGCAGAGTTACGATATGTGGATTGTTGGGAATTGGATAAATAAGTACATTATAATTAAACTATAATAATCACGAAATGATTTTGAATCTATTCAACCTAAAAACGATCAGTGTTAACAAAAGGTGGCCTCAGCCAAAGGGTATTCACTTTTTTTTGAAACAAATTTTACAAACACTGCTGTTGTTGCTGTTAATTTCGCCTTTGGTTTTAGATGCCCAAAATGCTGCTAAGAAAAAGCCCAATGTAATAATTGTTATCACAGATGATCAAGGGATGGGCGATTTGGGCTGCTACGGTAACCCTTATATAAAAACACCTAATATTGATGAGTTTTATAAGGAATCTGTCCGTTTTACCAATTTTCATGTGTCTACGACCTGTGCACCCACCAGAGGGGCCATAATGACTGGTAGGCATACCAATAGGATAAACGTTTTTCATACCATTACTGGGCGTTCCCTGCTTTTTGAGGACGAAGTTATTTTACCTCAAGTATTGGCTCAAAATGGATATACCAACGGTATGTTCGGAAAATGGCACTTGGGTGACAATTACCCATACCGGCCAGAAGACAGGGGCTTCCATGAGGTAGTTCGACATGGTGGGGGCGGAATCACCCAAGGACCTGATTATTGGGGGAACGATTATTTTGACGATACATACTGGCACAACGGAGAAACACAAAAATATAAAGGTTACTGTACAGATGTTTTCTTCTCGGAAGCTATGGATTTTATAGAAGAAAATAAGGACGACCCTTTTTTCTGTTATATCGCAACCAATGCACCACATGGCCCATTAAATCTGCCCAAGGAATATTTGGATATGTACAAGGGTGTAAAAGGTCTTGAAGAGCGATATCAGCGCTTTTACGGTATGATTACGAATATCGATGATAATTTTAAGCTGTTGCAGGAGAAATTGGATGAATTAAAGATAGCGGATAATACTATTGTGGTTTTTATGACCGATAATGGCACGGCTGGTGGAAATAAGGTTTTTGATGCCGGTTTACGGGGTGGAAAAGGTAGTGAATACGAGGGAGGTCATAGAGTACCCCTGTTTATTCGTTGGCCCGATGGAAAACTTACAGGAGGAAAGGATATAGGGAAACTGGCAGCCGCCTATGATATGTTGCCCACTTTTGTAGATTTGTTGGACCTAGACTTTAACCCGGTAAAACCTTTGGACGGAACAAGTTTAAAACCCCTATTATATAATCAGGCCGATAATTGGCCGAATAGAACATTGTATATAGATACCCAAAGATTACAAAATTTGGTCAAGTACAGGGAATATACCGTAATGGATGACAATTGGAGATTTGTAAACGGTAATGAACTGTATAACATGAACACTGATAGGAGTCAAACTAAAAATGTAATAGACGAACATCCCGAGGTGGTTGAAAAACTGGCAGAGGGTTATGAAAGATGGTGGCAATCATTTATGGATGAAGGGGTAAATGAACGTTATGCCTACATAAAAGTGGGATCGTCAAAAGAGAACCCAAGTCGGATTTCCGCACATGATATGCTAACGGGAAAATTTAATGGTATGTGGCATCAATACGGGGCGGTAAATGCAGTGCAGGCCACCGGAAGATGGAAAATAGAATTTGTTGAAGATGGGGAATATAAAATTAGCCTATGCAGATTTCCTAGGGAAAGCGGATTGGGGATCAATGAAACATTTCCAGCACAGGAAAAAATTATAGAGCTGGACAGGACCATGCCAGCAAGTGTGAAATCAGATTTTGAAAAGGCTTATTTATATGTGGCAGACCTTGAAAAATCGGCAAAAGTTGAGCCTGGCCAAAAAGAAGTATCCTTTACGGCCAAAATTTATGCGGGAAAATATGACATGGAAGCACAGTTAATAGATAAGGACAATAGGGTGCATCCTGCATATTATGTTTATATTGAGAAACTTTAATCTAAAAATATCTTAAGTTATTCATAGAAAGAAGAAACACCCAACCTTATTCTTGATGGTCAATAATCAGGCTGGGGGATATATTTTATATAACCCTTCCATTGATCACCATCCTAATTTGGAGGACATGACCTCCAAATTAGGATGGTGATTATTTTATTTGGCGACGGTGGTCGGCTGCTCAACTCCTGAAAGAGTAGGTGGGCATCTCTCGTGATAGGCGATTAGTAATGACCATGGCGGCCATATGAAGTTCGATGTAATTACGATAAGGGAATGGTGAAAGAGGTGGGCTGCCCTGCGGGCTATTTCGGCAAATGGCATTTGGGAACCATATTTTATATACGTGATTTTGCTAAAAATGAATACATATCCGGAGAGTGATTTTTGTAAAACAGCCGCTTTTTTCTATATCACTGTCTTGATTTTGGCCAATAAATAATAGGTAAGGAACTAGAAATCTAGAGGTTAAGGAATAACTTTCAATAAAATGGTAATTACAGGGTCACGGTATACTTTAATAATTTTATGTAGCTATACACTATGAAATTATTGCTGTCCAAAGAATAAAATGTAATAGATTTTCGGTCCCCGCCGACCGTAGAAATGCGTAAGCCCTTTTCATTTGTGTTTTAACCGTGTTGATAGAAATTCCCTGCATTTCAGCTATTTCAGCGTAACTGCAGCCATTAATAATGGCGGAAATAAATATTTGTTTACGGCTTTCTGGGAGCTCGTTCAGTAATGCCTGTATTTTTCCGTTCGCGTTTGGGGGATCCATAGGTTCAGGGTCATTGTATTTCGGAGTATTTAAGTTTTGAAGTAGTGACTTTTCTTTTTTTACTTTTTCAATGTAAAGTAGGCTCATATTTTTTACAGCCCTAATGGCATACGCCTTAAAGGAGATTGTTAAAACAACCTTTTCCCTTCGTTGCCAGTACGAGATGTAAAAATCTTGAACAATATCTTTGGCCGTATCCTTATCCTTCACAATTCCAAAAGCAATTAGGCACAACATAGGGAAATGTTCTTTAAAAAGATTCTCCATTTCTTGGTTGCAATTTTTCTTTTTTTTGGTCATGATTCTATAGGACTTTACATCCTAATTAATGTTTGGGTTATTGTGTTATTGGATAAATAGTGTCGTCAATTATACTAATTTAATTTCATTTAGCATAAATATTTATCAAATTCTAAAAAAAATATAATTTTCTTGTCACCCTAAAAACCTGAAATGACAACTTATTAAAAAGAACCACAAATAGGCCTTATGCAAAAGTTGAAATCTGTTTTGATAAGTATTGAACAATCCGGTCAGATAGAGGAGGGTGTTCTTCAGCATCTTACCCCAGATGAAAAGGAGATTGTCAATACACTTTTTCATGAGAATTTGGTGTCAGAGGCTTTGGAGTTTCTAGAAGAGATGGACACTGATTTGGAATGGCAGGAATTTATGGAAAATGCCAACGCTTCTAAAAAACAAAGGCCTTCCGTTTGGCGACCATTGCTAAAGTATGCAGCTATTTTTGCTGGAGTTATTGCGACAGGGTATTTGGTGTTTAGGCAAAATGATATGGCCAGCCAAAATCCCATTTCAGAAACTTCCATAAAACTCAAAATGGGGAACCATAATGTAAAGGTCATCCAGGAGGGAAGCAGTCAGCAGATTGTTTCCTCTTCTGGGGAAGTGTTGGGAATACAAAAGGGCAATAGGATTAGCTATAAGGTTGATTCGGAAATAGGAGAACTTGTTTATAATGAATTGGACATTCCGTTTGGAAAAATATTTGAAGTAGAACTCTCTGATGGTACTACTGTGCATTTGAATTCGGGAACAAGAATAAAGTACCCTGTAAAGTTCCTTAACAAAGGTAAGAGGGAAGTATTTATTGAAGGTGAAGCTTACTTTAAGGTGGCTAAGGATAAGAACCATCCATTCGTGGTACATTCCGATCAAGTGGCTGTGGAGGTTTTGGGGACCGAATTTAATTTTTCTTCCTATAAAGAGGACACTGAAATTAAGACAGTTTTGGTGGAGGGATCCGTTAGCATGACCAATTCCTTAAGACCGGAGGATCAATTGGTGTTAGTTCCTGGAACTAAGGGAGCTTGGAACAGAGTATCCCATGATACACATGAAGAGAAAGTAGATGTAGATCTGTATACAGGTTGGATTAAGGGAGAACTAGTTTTTAGGGACATTAGCTTTTTGGATATGATTCAAAAGCTGGAGCGCAGTTATAATGTGGTCATTGAAAATAATAATGAACTTCTGAGCGGGAAGATTTTAAATGCACGGTTTCATGTGGACATTGAGAGTATAGAAGATGTAATGAAATCTATTGGCGAGCTACATTCTTTTCAATACACTATAAAAGACAGAAAGATAACTATAGACTAATATGAACCATATAAACAATTGATTATGCCATAACTCTTCGAATGCAGCACAAAAAGTTCAAAAAAAATCGGAAAATGCTTGAGACCATTTCCCGATTTATGAACTAATTATTAAACGACCATTTCAAAATCATTTAATCAAACCAAAATTATGAAAAATAAATTTATGGGGGTCTTGCTATACAGGCTTTTCCCTAAATTCGACTTAAGGATGAAGCTTACTACCTTATTGCTTATAGTTTCGTTATTTGAGATTCAAGCAAATACCTATGCTCAAGGCACCAAATTAACCTTAGAATTTGATAATGTTCCAGTGGGACAGGTTTTTAGTGAAATAGAAGCCATTTCGGAGTTCCGGTTCCTTTATGAGAGTGCCCAGATAGATTTGGATCGAAAAGTGACCTTACACATCAAAAAAAGAAGAATATCGGAGGTCTTAGCCTTACTTTTTGCCAATACCACCACCAGTTTCAAAACTATTGACCGGCAAGTAATACTTACTAGATCTACAAATACTTCAATAGCCTCTGTGATCGGGGAGGTGGAGCCATTGGAAAAGGAGGGGCCTTTGCAGTTTCAGGTCTCAGGGGTAGTTAGCGATGCCGATGGAGTTCCTTTGCCAGGGGCCAACATTGTGGAAAAAGGGACTTCAAATGGAGTTACGGCCGATTTTGATGGCAATTTTTCCATTGAAGTGGCTGGAGAAAATGGAACCCTTGTTGTTTCATATATTGGTTATGCTACTAAGGAGGTGCCTATAAATGGGCAGACAAATATTACAGTTAATTTAGAGGAAGATGCAGCAGGCTTAGATGAGGTTGTGGTCGTTGGTTATGGAACAGTTAGAAAGAAAGATTTAACAGGTTCGGTTTCTTCCGTTAAGGGTGTGGATTTAGAAAAAACACCGTCCAATACTTTTGTTCAAGCCTTGCAGGGTAAAGCCTCAGGGGTAGATATACGGGCTGCTTCCAATGCTCCTGGAGGGGGGATCCGAATTAGAGTAAGAGGTACTAATTCAATCAATGCCTCTAGTCAGCCACTTTATGTAGTTGATGGTTTTCCAATAGATAATGGTAATACTACTCCGGAGGCTGGTGGTAATAGAGCAGCAGCCAGTGATCCGCTAACAAGTATCAGCCCAGGGGAAATTGCATCTATTGAAGTTTTGAAGGATGCTTCGGCCACAGCTATTTATGGAGCAAGGGGTGCAAATGGCGTTGTAATAGTTACAACCAAACGGGGGAGTGTAGGTAAGGCCAAAATAGATTTTGAATATTCTACAGGCATAAGTACAGTGAGAAAAAAATTAGATTTGGCGAACGCAGAGGAGCTTGCTATTTTAACGAATGAATGGGCCACAAACAACAACCAACCACTAATTTATGACGGCGTAAATAAGCCGTTACCGGAAGAGCTAGGGGAAGGTACAGATTGGCAAGATCAAATATTTAGAACTGCAATAACCAATAATTATAATCTTACTGTGTCAGGAGGGCGTGAAAGTACACGTTATTTGGTTTCTGGTAATTATATGGATCAAGATGGTATCATTATTGAATCTAATTTTAAGCGGGCAGGACTAAAATTTAATCTTGATCAAGGTCTTGGTGAAAGATTAAAATTTGGTATGAATACCAATATAACCAGAACCATCAATGATGCTGTGGATTCTGACGGAGGAGGTTATCAAAATGATACACCACTTTGGAATGCCTTGGCCACTACGCCTGTTATTCCTGTTACTGATAGTGAAGGTAATTATGTTCATAATCACGATGAAACCGTAAAGGTGCTGGAGAACCCTGTTTCTATTGCTAAAACCCGAACAGATATTACATATAATACACGAATATTAAGCAATGCTTTTTTGCAATATGAGTTGTTCAATGGTTTTTCTTTTAAGGCCAATTTTGGCGCCGATCTAATTAATTCTAAACGGAACGCCTATACTCCTACTACAGCTGAAACTCAAGCACTACCCAATAATGGAATTGCATCAATCGGTAATGTGCAGAGAACCAATTTATTGGCTGAATACACTTTTAACTATAATAAGAGTTTTGGAGACAAGCATCGCTTGGATGCGGTTATAGGGTATACTTTCCAAATTGATAAGTTGGAAAGTGCGTTTTCCCGTACAGACGACTTCTTTACAGATTTGGTGGAGTTTAATAATTTGGAGCTGGGATCGGACCCGCGACCTTCAAAAAGTAGCGCAACGGAAACAGCTTTGCTATCTTACTTAGGAAGGGTAAATTATGTTTTTGATAGTAAATACATAGCTACGGCTTCAATTCGAAGGGACGGATCTTCGAAATTTGGAAATGGTAAAAAATGGGGGGTTTTCCCTTCAGGAGCGTTAGCATGGCGATTGGTTGAGGAAAATTTTATTAAAGACCTAAACTTGTTCAGTGCATTAAAACTTAGGGGAAGTTATGGTTTAACAGGTAACGAGTCGATTGGCGCGTATAATTCCTTGGCACTTTACGCTGCAACTGGACAACCAATTATTGGAGGTGTTCCTGTTGTTGGCCTTGCTCCCAATCGAATCAATAACCCAGATTTAAAATGGGAGCGTACTAAACAGACCGACCTTGGCCTTGAAATGGGTTTCCTTGATGGGAGTTTAAATTTGGAAGCAGGATATTATGTGAAAACTACCGAAGACCTTTTGTTAAGTGTGGCTATACCTACACAGTCAGGTTATACCACAAGTGTACAAAATATTGGAAAAGTGGAGAATAGGGGATTTGAGTTTGATCTTGGTTACAACCATAATTTTGGAAAACTATCATGGAGTTCTAATTTCAACATTTCCTTTAATAGAAATAAACTCATTGAACTTCCTGAGGGCACAGAAGAACTAATTAATGGAATTGGTAGGGGAGAGACGGCTTATGGGTATTCTATTGCTCGAGAAGGTAAGCCATTGGGCCAATTTTTCGGGTATCGTTTTGAAGGAATCTGGGAATCGGAAGAAGAAATTATATCTGCAGGTAATACTGTAGGGGGGGTTAATAGGGTAGGATTGCCAAGATATAAGGATTTGAATGGTGATGGATTCAAGAGGAATTTGGATGATAGGGAAGTAATAGGTGATCCCAATCCTGATTTCATTTATGGGTTTACCAATACCTTTTCATTCAACAATCTCAATCTTTCCATATTTATTAACGGGAGTCAAGGTAACGACGTGGCCAATATGAATACTATTGGACTTTATGCCCAACCCCAAAAACACAATGTACTGCAAAAAGCATTTGATGAACGATGGACCGGGCCTGGGTCGGGAAATACTATAGAGGCACCTTTGACAAATGCCGGTGAGTGGAAGAATTTCAGCGATAGAAACGTAGAAGATGGTTCATATATGCGAGTTAAAACAATAAATCTTTCCTATGACCTTCCCACGGATCAATTTGGCTTGGATTGGTGCAGAAGCGCACAACTTTTTATTGCTGCAGATAATCTAATAACTATTACCAATTATTCCGGTTTTGATCCAGAAGTGGATTTGTATGCTACTAACAATGTGAGCTTTGGTGTTGACAATGGAGCCTATCCGTCGTCAAGAAGCTTTAGGTTGGGTGTTAAATTAGGTTTTTAATATAAAGAGGAAAATATCATGAAAAATATAAAATATATAATAGGTGTTTTGATTACGTTCGCACTGTTTTTGACATCATGTGAAAGTTATCTTGAAGAGAATCCAGCAGGAAATATAAGTATAGCTAATTTCTATTCCTCTGAGGACGATGCCATTGCGGGTTTATATGGCGTTTATAACTCGGTATATAGCCTATACGGAAATACGGCTATTAATTATGGAGAGGTAAACGCAGACAACGCAACTGTCTCACCCAATGTATCTGATTTATTCGAATGGGATGAGTTTACTTATAATAATGGACTTACCGAAGGATTTTGGCGTTCTGCATATGATGGGATTAATTTAGCGAATGAAGTAGCATGGTATACGTCAGAAATTGATTTCGATTCGGATAAGAAAGCAGATATTGTTTCAGAAGCCAAAGCTCTTCGAGCACTTTTTTATTGGCATTTGGTCCGGGCTATGGGAGGAGTACCCATTTATGAGACCCCTACCGTGGGCTTTGAAAACGTAAATGCTCCTAGAGCTACCGCTGAAGAAGTGTATAGTTTGATTTTAAGGGATCTGACAGAAGCTGCCTTAGAGTTGCCAACCACTAGCGCGGCCGGAAGGCTTAATGCGCATATAGCGGATGCCTTGCTGGCTAGAATATATCTCTATAGAGGTGATTATCTAAATTCCTTGAATCACGCTAAAAATGTAATTGACTCAGGTGATTATGACCTTTTCCCAGATTATGCCAACGCATTTAAAACTGAGCATAATAACGGTATAGAACATATTTATCAGATTCAATATTTAAGCGGTGAAAGGAATAACGGAATTCCCGGTTCATTTGGTCCGAGAGCGCTACCTGGGCCATATGGCAATTCTTTTTGGGCCAATACCGTGGTGGGTGGTTCAATTGCACCAAGCGCGGAGTTTAATGCAGAAAACCCAATATCATATCGTCGATCTGTAACCATTGCAGATAGTTATGAACATATTGATGGGGTGACCGGTACAATAACCATGGAGGAGGCATACGGCCCAGGAGTCTTTCCTTACTATGTGAGCAAATTTGATGACCGAGCAAAGGAGTTGCAATCGGGAGTTAACTTCAATGTTATAAGGTATGCCGATATTTTGTTAATTGCCGCCGAAGCTCTAAATGAGGTTGACCCCGGTAATAGTCAAAAATATGTGTGGATTAACAAAGTACGGGCAAGAGCGCGAAATGGAGTAGAGGCCGATCTTCCTGATTTGGCAGGCTTATCCCAAGATGATTTCAGGATGGCTGTTTTGGAAGAAAGGAGATTTGAGTTGGCATTTGAAGGGCAAAGAGCATGGGATTTAAAACGAAGAGGTCAGTTTTTGAATGTTATGCGATCACAGGGCAAGAATGTTGAGGATTTTATGCTGCTATTCCCTATTCCGGATAATCAAATTCGCTTAAACTCTAGTTTGACTCAAAATCCAGGTTGGTAAGACTACAAAATGTACGTATTCAAATTACGTCTAGTTGCTGTTTTAATAAGGAAATTTAGGTTGGGGAGAATAAAATTTCCCCAACCAATAATTTCTATTTTTGAAAAGGTTGAAAACATGGGTTTTTTGATCTATATCTTTATTTTAGAAGTTAACAATTGAATTTGAAAAATGTTTATTTGAATTCAATATGTGCCTTTTTATTAAAGTATTTGCTTTATGGATAAAAGTTGTAATATGAAATTAGTTAAAATCTGCGTTGTAGGCATACTATTTTTAGTGGGTTGTTCGGAAGGTCCAAAAAAAACGAAGGACATTCCACAGGAAGAAGAAACACCCAACATCATCCTTCTTATGGCAGATGACCAGGGTTGGGGGGATATGGCCTATAATGGCCATCCCCACCTGAAAACCCCTAATTTGGATGCCATGGCGGCCAATGGGGCAGTATTTGAACGTTTCTACGCCGCCTCGGCAGTATGCTCCCCTACACGGGGAAGCGTAATGACGGGCAGGCACCCATTGCGCTATGGTATCTGCCATGCCAATTGTGGTCATATAAAATCCGAGGAGGTTACCTTGGGGGAAATGGTGAAAACAATGGGCTATACTACAGGTCATTTTGGTAAATGGCATTTGGGTACCCTGACTCGTGATACGGTAGAGGCCAATAGGGGAGGAAGGGAAAAATATGATGGGGACTATGCCCCACCTTGGGATCACGGTTTTGATGTTAGTTTTGTTACAGAATCCAAGGTGCCCACATGGAATCCCATGATTACCCCTCCACAATCATCTGGAGACGTTAACGGGAAATTAAAAGAAGGGGAACCGTTCAATACCTCTTACTGGACCGGTCCGGGCCAAATGGCCTCAGAAAATTTGGAAGGGGACGATTCTAGGGTAATCATGGATAGGGCCATTCCCTTTATTGAACAGGCCGTAGAGGACAAGAAACCATTTTTAAGTATTATTTGGTTTCACACTCCCCATCTACCGGTTTTGGCTGGGGAGGATGACAGAGCTCCCTATGCCCATCTTTCCGAAGATCAAAAACATTATTATGGTGTTATAACCGCCTTGGACAAACAAGTAGGACGTTTACGTGATAAGTTGCGGGAATTGGGTGTTGCTGAAAATACGCTGCTCTTCTATACCAGCGACAATGGTCCGGAAGGTAAATCGGTAGGAGGAAGGACCCAAGGCCTCACCAAGGGGCTTAAAGGTAGAAAAAGAAGCTTGTATGACGGAGGAATCAGGGTTCCCGGCATTATGGAGTGGCCTGGAAAAATAAGTTCCGGGACAACAGTGGATATTCCGTGTTTTACATCGGACTATTTCCCAACTATCGCCAATATATTGGGGATCGACCTAGAGCAAAACAAACGTCCATACGATGGCGTGGACTTACTGCCCATTGTTAAAGGTGATGTGGAACGGAGAACCAAACCCTTGGCTTTTGATTTTCAGGGGCAGGCTGCCCTAATTGATAATGAGTATAAGATTTATAGTGATGATGGCGGTCAAAATTTTACACTGTATAACATAGAAAAGGATGCCGGGGAAAATACCAGCCTAAATAATCAGCAGCCGCAAAAACTTACCGAAATGACATCTTTTTGGAGACAATGGAAGACTTCCCAAGAGAATAGCGCCCTTGGCAAGGATTATTGATTATTTTAGCGACTGGCCTTTGAAAAAAATTAGAATTTAATTTTACATACCAAAAACAACCTAAATGAGACTATTTTTTTGCATACCCTTACTTAGCATTATCTTATTGGGATCCTGTAAGCCAACCGGATCAGAAAAAGATAATAATACTGAAGAAAAACCGAATTTTGTCTTTCTGTTCGCGGACGACCAGACTTTTGAAAGTATTGCCGCCCTTGGTTTTGATGAGGTGTATACCCCTAATTTGGACCGCTTGGTAAAGGGAGGTACTTCTTTTACACATGCTTATAACATGGGCGGGTGGAATGGTGCCATATGCGTGGCCTCTAGGGCCATGATTATTTCAGGTTCCTATATTTGGAATGCACGTGATAAAAGTGCATTGTGGTCCAAGGGAGACTCAACCGCCCTGAACCAGACATGGGGCAAATTATTGGAAAAGAAAGGATATAATACCTATATGACAGGAAAATGGCATGTTGAAGCTCCAGCAGGAACTGTTTTTAATGATGCCAGACACATACGTCCTGGCATGCCCGGAGACAAAAGAAATGAATTGGGGGCGGCCATCAAAAAATGGAAAGAGGAATCTGGGGACATGAAGGATTGGAACGATTATATGCCGCTGGGCTATGGCCGACCTACTGGACCTGACGATACAGAATGGCAACCTACCGATACCTTACAGGGTGGTTTTTGGGAAGGAGGAAAACATTGGAGCGAAGTGGTTCGAGATGATGCATTGGCATTTATTGATATTGCCAGTAAAAAAGAAGATCCCTTTTTTATGTATCTTGCCTTTAATGCTACGCACGACCCAAGACAGGCGCCACAGCGCTTTTTGGATATGTATCCCTTGGAAAATATCAAGGTCCCCGAAAACTTCTTGCCAGAATATCCTTACAAAGATGATATGGGGAATAGACCGGGACTTAGGGACGAAGCATTGGCTCCGTTTCCTAGAACAGAGTATGCAGTAAAAGTGCATCGTCAGGAATATTTTGCCCTTCTTAGTCATATGGACGAACAGATCGGGATTATATTGGACTCTTTGGAAGCTTCAGGTAAAATGGACAATACCTATATATTTTTCGGTGCGGATCACGGACTCTCCGTTGGCCATCACGGTTTAATAGGGAAACAGAGTATGTTTGATCACAGTGTGCGTATACCTATGATGGTAATGGGGCCTGGAATTCCTAAGGGCAAACTTTTGAGTCAGGATGTCTATTTGCAGGATATCATGGCTACCACCTTGGAGTTGGCCAATGTAGAAAAGCCAGAGTATGTGCAGTTCAATAGTTTTATGGATATTATTAAAGGAGAGCGGCAAGAAAGCCACTATGATGGTATCTATGGTGCCTATATAGATTTACAGCGTATGATTCGTAAAGACGGGTATAAACTCTTGATCTACCCTAAGATTGATAAGGTGCTCTTGTTCGACATGGAAGAAGATCCTAACGAAATGAATGATCTGGCCAATAATCCCGAATATTCGGACAAGGTCAAAACCCTATTTAACGACCTCATGCAGCTTCAAGAAAAAATGGATGACAAGCTGGAACTAGGGGATTTGTACAACAAGATGTTCCAATAAAAAATTAAAATACCGGTGATACTAAAAAAGCAACTTTTAATGGCCTGCTGTGTGCTCTTATTATTGAGCTGTGGTGATAAAGTGAAGACGAAACAGTTGGTTGCAAAGGAACCTCCCAACATTCTATTTGTTTTGGTCGACGACCTTGGAAAGGAATGGATAAGCACTTATGGAGCAGAGGATATCCACACCCCTAACATAGATGCCCTGGCCAAATCCGGTATAAAATTCAACAACGTGTATTCCATGCCCCAATGTACGCCAACCAGGGTGACCTTGCTAACGGGGCAGTATCCGTTTAGGCATGGGTGGGTAAACCATTGGGATGTACCTCGCTGGGGAGGGGGAGCCCATTTTGATGAGACACAAAACCCTGCTTTGGTCACAGAACTGAGAGAGGCGGGCTATAAGACCTGTATTGCGGGCAAATGGCAAATTGATGATTTTAGGGTAGAGCCAGATGCTTTGATCAAAGCCGGATTTGATGAATACTGTATGTGGACTGGTTATGAGGCGGGTATTGAGGCAAGTGCCGAAAGATACTGGGATCCCTATATTTATACCCAGGAAGGTAGCAAGACCTATCCCGGAGCTTTTGGGCCCGATATTTTTAGGGATTTTATCATCGATTTTTTAAAAGAAAACAAAGGAGATCCCAAGTTTGTGTATTATCCTATGGTGCTTACACATACGCCATTGGTTAATACCCCGGATGAATCTGCCAATGATAAATTGGGTAAACACAAGGCTATGGTGCGCTATACCGATAAGATTGTGGGGCAACTTGTTGATGCCTTAAAGCAAAACAATTTGTTGGAAAATACCATGATCGTCTTTACTACGGACAACGGTACCAGCAGATCCATTTCCGGAACGTATAAGGGAGAGATTGTACAAGGGGGCAAGGCCAGTACTAAAGAATCCGGAATCTGTGAGCCTTTTATTGTTAGTTGGCCAAGAGAAATAACAGCAGCTAGGGAGTCTGAGGCCTTAGTGGATTTTACGGATATATTACCTACATTTTTAGATATTGCCGGTGTAGGGGAAAAAGTTAAATGGACAAAAAGTAATGCCAACCATACTATAGATGGCAAGTCTTTTAAAGATGTATTGCTTAAGGGAGATGAAGCCTCCAATAGAGATTGGATATTGGGAATGGGGGGTGGTAACCATGCCCGTCTGACAGAAGACGGAGTGGAAAATCAATATAAGTTTAGGGATAGGGTGATCCGCAATGAGCAATATAAGCTCTATGTAGATTCCAATAGGGAGGCTATAAAGTTCTTTGATTTGAACAAGGATCCTTTTGAGCGAAAAAACCTTATTGATAGTTTGAGCACCGAGGAACAGAAAAATAATTTTAACAGCCTTATGGAAGTGATTAAATCATTCCCAGTTAAGGACAATGACCCTAAATACAAGAGCAATCCACCTCAGGATTGGGATGTGGAAATTTCTGCTGAGAGTGGAACTTGGAAAATATAGATGTGCTTGTAGGTCTCAAGAAATGGCCAGGCCTATATACAATGCAGCCTATTGTCCTAGGGGATTTATCTAGATGGGCAGAAGAAAATTGTTTTGCCCTTTGATTCATACTCTAATTTGAGAACTAGGTTTTATTTATTAGTTATGTTATCAAAAAAAAATCCAATCCATTTTACATGGATTGGATTTTTTTAAATGTATTCTATATGATTGCTACCTTACACTCTAGGCAAATCCCCTTCACCTTTTAAAGGTAGGCATGATTTACCCATTAGAAAGGTATCCACGTGGTGTGCAGCTTGCCTTCCTTCAGAAATGGCCCAAACTATTAAGGATTGCCCCCTTCTTTGGTCTCCGGCTACAAATACACCTGGTACATTTGTTTTGTAATCTGCCTCGCTAGCTTTAATGTTGGTACGGGCATCAGCTTCAAGTCCTAATTGTTCCGCAACGGTCATTTCAGATCCCGTAAAGCCCATGGCTAGTAGTGCCAATTCGCATTTCCACTTCTTTTCTGTCCCAGGAACCTCTTTAAGTGTAGGCCTTTTGCCTGGTTCTCTGATCCATTCAACCTCAGAGGTAATTAGTCCGGTTAGATTGCCATCCTTGTCACCAACAAATTTTTTGGTAGAAATGCTAAAGAATCTTTCCACACCTTCCTTATGCGAAGTACTTGTTCTAAGTCGCATGGGCCAAAAAGGCCAGGGCTGACCTTCTGGTCTGCCCACTGGTGGCTTTCCTAATATTTCAAAGTTGGAAACCGAAGTTGCTCCATGTCTAATGGAGGTACCTATACAATCCGATCCAGTATCTCCACCACCAATTACTATAACGTCCTTGCCTGTGGCTTTAATTTCCTCGCCTAGATCTTTTATACCATCAACGCGTTTGTTGTTCTGTTTTAAGAAATCCATCGCCTGTACCACTCCTTTGAGGTCTGCACCTTCTATAGGTAACCCTCTTCTTACGGTAGCACCACCAGAAAGTACAATTGCATCAAACTGTTCCTTGAGTTCTGTGGCAGAAATATCTACCCCAACATGCACTCCGGTCTTAAATGTAATGCCCTCTTCTTTTAGGATATCTACTCTACGGTCAATGATATTTTTTTCCATTTTAAAATCTGGAATACCATATCGTAAAAGTCCACCTACTTTTTCGTCCCTTTCAAAGACAGTAACCAAATGTCCGGCCCTGTTTAGCTGTTGTGCTGCAGCAAGACCTGCAGGTCCTGCTCCAATTACGGCTACTGTTTTTCCTGTTCTACTTTCAGGTGGTTCGGCTACGACCCATCCTTTTTTAAAGGCGGTTTCAACAATGTTTTTTTCAATATTCTCTATAGAGACGGGGTCCTCATTGATGCCAAGAACACAAGCCTCTTCACAAGGTGCAGGGCATAACCTTCCTGTAAATTCCGGAAAATTATTGGTAGAGTGTAATATCTCGGCAGCCTTCTCCCATTTTCCTAGGTATACCGCATCATTGAAATCTGGGATTAGATTTCCTAACGGACAGCCACTGTGACAAAATGGGATGCCACAGTCCATACATCTGGCACCCTGGTCTTTTAGCTCCTTTTCTTTCATTGGAAGCGTAAACTCCTTGTAGTTTTTAATTCTATCTTCTACAGGGGCGTACTCTTCTACTTTTCTATCGAATTCCAAAAATCCTGTTATCTTTCCCATATTTCGATTATATCGTTTCTAATTTTTCTTTTTCTAAACGTATCAATGCCTGCTTGTATTCCTCTGGGAATACCCTTACGAACTGAGGTAGGCAATCTTCCCAATTTTCCAATATCCTTTGGGCTAGTGGACTAAGGGTGGCATTGTAGTGGTTTTCTATTAAGCCCTTCAACTCTGCAATATCATTGTCGTCTTCTACCTTCAAAAGATTTAATGTTTCTGCGTTGCAGTTCTTTCTAAAGGTTTTCTTCTCATCAAAGATATAAGCTATTCCACCACTCATACCTGCGCCAAAGTTTCTTCCTACTTCACCAAGGATAACGGCAATACCACCGGTCATATATTCACAACCGTGGTCTCCTATACCCTCAACGACCGCTTTGGCTCCTGAGTTTCTTACACAAAAACGCTCACCAGCTTTCCCGTTGATATAAACCTCTCCGGAAGTAGCTCCATAAAGGGTAACATTACCGGTGATAATATTATCTTCTGGTTTTAGTGTGGATTTATAAGGAACTTTAATGATCAGTTTAGCTCCAGACAAACCTTTTCCAAGATAATCATTAGTATTTCCATTAACGATCATGGTAAGGCCCTTTGTTGCGAAAGCACCAAAACTTTGTCCGGCAGAACCGGTGAAATTCAGTTTTAAAGTGTTTTCAGGTAAACCGTCAACACCGTAAATTTTTGAAATTTCATTACTAATAATTGCCCCAACTGCCCTATCCGTATTGTGGATTGGGAAATCTAAAGTGATTTTCTCTTTTCTAAAAAGTGCGGGATGCGCTTTTTCTATTATTTCAAATTCTATAGACTTGTTAATGTCGTGCTGCTGCTTCTGGGTATTGTGGAATTTAGTACCCATAGGTACATCTACTTGGTATAAAATAGGTGTTAGGTCTATTCCGGCCGCTTTGTAATGTTCCAATGCTTTTTTGCGGTCTAACTTTTGCACCTGTCCAACCATTTCGTCTATAGTCCTAAAGCCTAATTGAGCCATAATTTCACGAAGCTCTTGCGCTACAAAGTACATGTAGTTAACAACGTGCTCTGGCTTTCCTTCAAATTTCTTGCGTAATTCTGGATTTTGGGTGGCTATACCAACCGGACATGTGTTTAAATGGCATACACGCATCATAATACATCCGGAAGCTACCAATGGTGCGGTGGCAAATCCAAATTCTTCAGCCCCCAACAAGCAGGCGATGGCAACATCCCTACCGGTTTTTAGCTGTCCGTCACATTCCAGTACAACTCTATTTCTAAGGTCGTTCATGACCAATGTTTGCTGTGCTTCGGCAATACCCAATTCCCATGGTAGTCCGGCATGTTTCAAGGAAGTTAAGGGAGATGCTCCTGTACCTCCATCATGTCCGGAGATAAGGATAACATCGGCCTTGGCTTTGGAAACACCTGCCGCAACAGTACCAACACCTACTTCCGAAACAAGTTTTACATTGATACGGGCTTCGCGGTTAGCTGATTTTAAATCAAAAATCAATTGGGATAAATCCTCAATAGAGTAAATATCGTGATGCGGTGGAGGTGAAATTAATCCCACATATGGTGTGGAATTCCTAGTCTTGGCGATAGATGGATTAACCTTTGGTCCGGGTAATTGTCCCCCTTCACCAGGTTTTGCCCCCTGTGCCATTTTAATTTGGATTTCCTTGGCGCTGGTTAAATAGTTGGAGGTAACTCCAAATCTACCTGATGCAACCTGCTTGATGGCACTGTTCTTCCAGTCGCCAGTTTGATTCTTGTAAAAACGCTCTGCATCTTCGCCACCTTCACCAGAATTACTCTTACCGCCTATCCTGTTCATGGCGACAGCCAAGTTTTCATGAGCTTCCTTACTTATAGAACCATAGGACATGGCACCGGTCTTAAAGCGCTTTACTATTTCTGTCCAAGGTTCAACCTCTTCCAATGGAATAGGGTCATAATTGGAGAATTCAAACAAACCTCTAATGGTCATTAAGTCCTTGGACTGCTCGTTTACCAGTTTGGCAAATTCCTTATAGGTTTCCGGTTCATTGTTGCGAACGGATTTCTGTAGTTTGGCAATGGTCAACGGATTGAACAAGTGTTTTTCTCCATTTCTTCTCCATCGGTACTGACCACCGATTTCCAAATCTAGATTGCCTTCAATTTCTTTATCGGAATAGGCTTTCTGATGGCGTTTCGCAATTTCTTTTTCAATCTCGTAAAGCCCTATTCCCTGAATTCTGGTAGGGGTATTGGGGAAGTACTTGTCTACAACCTTGGTGTTGATTCCTATACATTCAAATAATTGTGACCCCCTATAGGAGTTTAATGTAGAGATGCCAATTTTGTTCATCACCTTAAGGATTCCCTTACCAACTGCTTTGTTGTAGTTACTTATGGCTTCCTCAAAAGTGTATTCGGTTATGTCGTGTTCTTCAATTTGTTCCGCAATGATTTCGTTTACCAAATACGGGTTTATGGCACTGGCACCAAATCCGAACAATAAGGAGAAATGATGTACCTCCCTAGGTTCTGCAGATTCGATGATCATGCTCATTTTGGAACGTTTCCCTAGTCTTTGGAGTCCACTGTTTACAAATGAACAGGCCAATAAGGCAGGTATAGGTGCTTTTTCCTTGCTTACATTCCTATCCGAAAGGATTATAATGTTGGCTCCCTCGTCAATAGCTTGCTCTGCTTGGTCCAAAAGGGACTGTAAAGCATCTTCCAGGCCATTATGTCCTTTTTCAATATCATAAAGCATTGAAATGGATACCACCTTGTAATCTGGACTGGCGTCATAGTTCTTTATCTTATCCAAATCCTCTTTGGAAATTACAGGATTTTGGATTTTTAATTTTCTACAGTGTAGTTCTGAAAATTCAAAAATATTATGGTCACTTCCCAATGTAAGGCTGATGTCCGTAATAAGTTCTTCCCTAATACCGTCCAATGGTGGGTTGGTAACCTGGGCAAACAATTGCTTAAAGTAATTGTAGATCAATTGCGGACGCTCGGATAAAATAGCTATGGGTGTATCAGACCCCATAGATCCTAAAGGTTCCTTGGCCATTTTTCCCATTGGAAGAATAATAGTGTTTATATCTTCAAGGGTATAACCAAATACGGATTTTCTTTTTTGAACCGTAGCTTCATTGAGGAAAAGTGGACAATCGTTATAAGGAATATCCTTAAGATGAACTAGATTCTTGTCTAGCCATTCTTTGTAAGGATGTCTAACGGCAATTGCTTCTTTAATTTCCTCATCGTTAACAATACGGCCTTCTTCCATGTTCACCAAGAACATTTTTCCTGGCTCAAGTCTACCGTGTAGCTCAACGTTTTCTGGTTCAATATCCACAACACCAACTTCAGAGGACATAATAACATATCCATCCTTGGTAACCGAATACCTAGAGGGTCTTAGTCCGTTTCTGTCCAATACGGCCCCAATATAGTTTCCATCAGTAAAAGGAATGGATGCAGGTCCATCCCATGGCTCCATTAAACAGGAGTGGTATTCATAGAAAGCTTTTTTGGCTTCGGACATATCGGCATTCTTTTCCCAAGCTTCGGGCACCAATATCATCATTACCTCCGGTAGGGATCTTCCAGTCATCAGCAATAATTCTACTACCATATCCATAGTGGCGGAATCCGACTTGCCCGGAAGGATTACTGGGATAATATTCTTTATTTCTTCACCGAAAAATTCACTGTTCATTAATTCTTCCCTAGAGCGCATTCTGGATACATTACCTCTAAGAGTGTTTATTTCCCCGTTATGACACATGTAGCGGAAAGGCTGGGCCAAATCCCAGGTAGGGAATGTATTGGTAGAAAAACGTTGGTGTACCAAAGCCAAACGTGTAACTACCCTTGGATCCATTAGGTCCTTATAGTAAAGGCTAATGTCTTCGGGCATCAATAGCCCTTTAAAAATAATGATCTTGGTAGAAAGGCTAGGAACATAGAAAAATTTGCTCTCCGATAGTTTGGAAGCATTTATGGTGTGTTCGGTAACTTTTCTGGCCGTAAAAAGTTTTAGGTTGAAATTGAAAAAATCCTGCTCGTCATTCTCTCGGCCTATAAAAACCTGTTTTACGGAAGGTTCTGTTTCAGCTGCGATTCTTCCCGGAATGGATTTGTTTACGGGAACGTCTCTCCAGCCCAATAATTTAAGTCCTTGCTTTTTAATGTTGGACTCAAATACCTCAATACAGTAATTTCTCTGATTTTCCTTTTGAGGTAAAAATATGTTGCCCACCGCATAACTGCCAGGTTCAGGGAGTTCAAAAGAGCAAACTTCCTTAAAAAAATCATGGGGGATGTCTATTAATATTCCCGCGCCGTCACCTGTTTTTCCGTCGGAACTTACCGCTCCACGGTGCTCTAGTTTCTCTAAAATCTCTAAAGCCTTATGAATAATATCATTCGACTTTTTTCCTTTAAGACTACAAATAAATCCTGCTCCACAGTTGTCATGTTCAAAATCCGGTAGGTACAATCCTTGTTTTCTCAGCTTCATAAAATATCATATTTCTTCAAAAATATCAAAATATTTGCATTTACTGCATGGCTCACTTAAATAGTGCGCTAGAAATTCAACGTTTGTAATTCAACGTTAAAATAAATGCATATTCCGATATTTCGGCCCTTTAAATTGGGATTTCCTCAATATATAGGTTTGGATATTGATAGATTCCATTTCTCCGGGGGTTAATAATGTAAAATGGTTCTTCTTTGTGTTTTAACCCCTTAAAAAACAGGGGCGGTACTGTTTAAATTATTGTTTTTTAATGAAACAACCCGTAAATGAAGAGGGGTGTTCTCTTTTTATTTATTAATAATACTTCTTGAAATTACGATTTTCTGTATTTCTGAAGTGCCTTCGTAGATCTGGGTGATTTTTGCATCCCTCATTAATCTTTCTACGTGGTAATCTTTGACAAAGCCGTTGCCACCATGTATTTGTACTGCTTCTATAGTGGTGTCCATGGCTACTTGCGAGGCGTATAATTTGGCCATGGCACCGGACAGATCATAATTTTGGTGCTGATCCTTGTCCCAGGCTGCTTTGTATACCAAATGCCTTGCTGCTTCAATTTGTGTATGCATGTCAGCCAGTTTAAAGGAAATGGCCTGGTGGTTGTAAATCTCCGTTCCAAAAGCCTTTCGCTCCTTGGAATACTTAAGTGCCAGTTCATAGGCGCCGGCAGCGATACCCAAAGCTTGGGCGGCAATTCCTATTCTGCCCCCGGCAAGTGTTTTCATGGCAAATTTAAAACCAAAACCGTCCTCTCCAATTCTGTTTTCCTTAGGAACTTTAACGTCATTGAAGATCAGGGAATGTGTGTCACTGCCCCGTATGCCCAATTTATTTTCTTTAGGGCCAATTTCAAAACCCTCCGCACCTTTTTCTACGATGAGTGCATTGATTCCCTTGTGGCCTTTTTCAATATCTGTTTGTGCAATTACCAAATAGATGTCGGCCGAACTGCCATTGGTAATCCAGTTTTTTGTTCCGTTAAGAACATAATGGTCTCCTTTGTCCTTTGCTGTCGTTTTTTGTGAGGTGGCATCGCTACCTGCTTCCGGTTCGGAAAGGCAAAAAGCACCAAGTCTTTCCCCTGTTGATAGGCGACTTAGATATTTTTCTTTTTGAAGGTCGCTCCCATAAGTTTCAAGGCCCCAACAAACTAGGGAGTTGTTTACAGATACCACTACCGAGGCCGAGGCGTCTATCTTGGAAAGCTCTTCCATGACCAATACATAGGAAATGGTATCTAGTCCGCTTCCACCATATTTTGGGTCTACCATCATCCCCATAAAACCCAATTCCCCCATTTTTTTTACTTGCTCCAAGGGGAACTTTTGTTCTTCGTCCCTTTCAATTACACCAGGAAGTAATTCATTATGGGCAAAATCCTTTGCAGCTTGTTGAATTAGTAACTGTTCTTCGGTTAGTGAAAAATCCATTGTTTTAACAAAATAGTGAGAATCTTACAAATATACGAGTATACATTGGAATAATAATGGAGAATAAAAACATTAAAACCTAATCTATATTTTTATATTTGTTCGGTCAAATACTTTTTTTGGTAATAAAACAGCTTATCTGTTATGAGACAACATTAGCTATCGCGGTAATTGAAACTGTCCTTATTTAGAAGGGAAGTTTATGGTTGTGGTAAATGATGTTGAACAGTTGAAAAAGAGTTGTAATGAAAGAGTTGCTGAAAATATATGAGAACAAGGCCCCTGAAATTGTTTTTAATTGGAAAGATCCGGAAACGGAAGCAGAGGGCTGGGCGGTGATAAATTCCTTGAGAGGTGGGGCTGCTGGAGGCGGTACCCGAATGAGGGAGGGATTGGATATGAACGAGGTATTGTCCTTGGCCAAAACAATGGAGGTTAAGTTTACAGTGTCCGGGCCTCCGATAGGTGGAGCCAAGTCCGGGATAAATTTTGACCCCAGTGATCCTAGGAAGTCGGGTGTTCTTAAAAGGTGGTACCACGCTGTGGCGCCTTTGTTGAAGAGTTATTATGGTACCGGGGGGGATTTAAATGTGGATGAAATTAATGAAGTGATCCCAATAACCGAGGATGCCGGTGTTTGGCACCCTCAAGAAGGGGTGTTCAACGGACACTTTAAGCCAACGGAAGCCGATAAGATCAATAGGATCGGGCAATTGAGGTTAGGAGTGGTTAAGGTTTTGGAGAGTAGTAATTATTCCCCGGCCGTAACAAGGAAATTTACCGTGGCCGATATGATTACCGGCTTTGGAGTTGCCGAAGCTGTAAAACACTTTTATGACATCTATGGAGGTTCGGTAGTAGGTAAAAGGGCTATTGTACAGGGGTTTGGAAATGTGGGGTCTGCCGCAGCCTTTTACTTGGCCCAAATGGGGGCAAAAGTAGTGGGAATTATAGATAGGGCAGGAGGAGTTATTAAGGAGGAAGGGTATTCTTTTGAAGAAATAACCTCCTTTTTTTTGAATAAAAAAGGGAATATGCTTTTAGCCGATGAAATGATTCCTTTTTCTGAAATAAATGAAAGGATTTGGAAGTTGCCTGCTGAGATTTTTGTTCCTTGTGCCGCTTCCAGGTTGGTGACCAAAGATCAGATTGCCCAGAAGATTGAGGCAGGGCTGGAGGTGGTCAGCTGTGGAGCCAATGTGCCTTTTGCCGATAAAGAGATATTTTTTGGGCCCATTATGGAGTTCATTGATGGGCGGGTGAGTTTAATTCCCGACTTTATCTCCAACTGTGGGATGGCCCGTGTCTTTGCTTATTTTATGGAAGGAAGGGTGGCTATGGATGATGAACTGATTTTTAATGATACATCGAATACTATCAGAAATGCGATTTTAAATATTTTTAACCAAAATAATACGAAAATTAATCTCAGTAAAACAGGTTTTGAGATTGCTTTAAAACAATTAATTTAAACTAAACCATAATTAAGTAAGATGGAGAGCATTATTATTATTCTATTCGTTGCGGGGTATTTGGCAATAACCCTGGAACACAACCTTAAGATTGACAAATTAATTCCTGCCTTGGCCATGATGGCCCTTTTGTGGGCGGTTATCGCTCTAACGCATATGCCGGTTTTTGAGGTAAATGCCGAATTGCGGGAATTGGAAGCTACCCATATAGATGAAATTTTGCTCCATCATCTGGGGAAAACAGCGGAGATTTTGGTGTTTCTGCTTGGTGCTATGACCATTGTGGAAATAATAGATTATTTTGATGGCTTTGCTACCATTAAGGGATTTATTAAGACCCGTAGTAAAAGAAAGTTGCTGTGGTTGTTTTCCATTTTGGCATTTATACTTTCTGCTATAATAGACAACCTTACGGCAACCATTGTGTTGATAACCATCTTGCAAAAGGTGATCAACGATAGGGAATCCAGGCTATGGTTTGCAGGGATGATCATTATTGCGGCGAATGCAGGTGGGGCCTGGTCCCCAATTGGTGATGTAACCACCACCATGTTGTGGATCGCCAACAAGGTATCGGCAGCACAATTGGTAGAACACGTTTTATTGCCTTCTATTGTATGTATGGTAGTGCCTACCCTTATAGCCAGTAGGTTTAAAGCTTTTTCAGGTAACCTTGAAGGTGGATTGGATGATGTGGAGCCCAGTAAGTCTAGATATGGTGCTACTATGTTATATCTGGGGCTGGGAGCAATTATTTTTGTTCCTTTCTTTAAGACTATTACCCATTTGCCTCCTTATGTTGGGATGATGCTTTCCTTGGCGGTGGTGGCTACCTTTGCGGAGATATACAGTAAATCCAAATTTAGTATTTCCAATATAGATGGCGAAAGTGAAGAAGAGTCGCACCACAGCCCTGTGCATAAGTCGCTCTCCAAAATTGAGTTGCCCAGTATTCTTTTCTTCTTGGGGATCTTAATGGCGGTTGCCGCTCTGGAATCGTTGGGGATGTTGTTCCATTTTGCCGGTACCTTGGATGAGGTAATGCCAATGTTGGGAACCGAATCACAAGGAGAATTGGTTTCTGATTTGGTTGTGCTTTTCTTGGGTGTTGGATCGGCAGTGATAGACAACGTACCCTTAGTGGCTGCCAGTATCGGAATGTTTTCTGTAGGTATGGATGATCCAGTTTGGCACTTTATTGCATATTCAGCAGGTACAGGGGGTAGTATGTTAATTATTGGCTCTGCGGCAGGAGTTGTGGCCATGGGGATGGAAAAAATAGATTTTTTCTGGTATTTAAAGAAAATAGCTTGGTTGGCCTTCGTAGGATTTATTGCTGGTGCCGCCGGATTTATATTAATTAGAAATTTTGTGTTAAACGGATAATTTAATCGATAAAAGACCGTTATTAAGGCAACTTTAATAGGGAAAATATATGTTATTGTTTCAAGACCTAGCTCAAGAGGCGGGAATAGAAGAAATGGTGTCCGAGGAAAAGACCCTTTCTGTTATAGATTTGATAGTGAACGGAGGTACGGGAAGTATCTTGATCATTAGTGTTTTGTTTGTGATGCTTTTTGTGGCATTGTATATTTATTTCGAAAGGATTTTTGCCATAAAAGCGGCATCCCAGATAGATAGCAACTTCATGAACCAAATTCGGGATCATGTTACCAATGGTAAATTGGAAGCGGCCAAATTATTATGTGCCCAAACAGATTCCCCCGTGGCCAGATTGACGGAAAAAGGAATTTCTAGGATCGGCAAACCTCTAGATGATATTAATACTGCAATAGAAAACGCAGGTACCCTAGAGGTGTATAAGTTGGAGAAAAATGTAACTGTTCTGGCCACTGTGGCGGGGGCAGCTCCTATGATCGGTTTCCTGGGAACCGTAATTGGTATGATTTTGGCATTTCATCAAATGGCCACCAGTGGGGGGCAAGCAGAAATGGGGTCTTTGGCATCTGGTATTTATACGGCCATGACCACTACGGTTGCGGGACTTATCGTCGGAATTATTGCCTATATCGGATATAACCATTTGGTGAATAGAACAGATAAAGTAGTTCACAAAATGGAAGCCAACGCCGTAGAGTTTTTGGATTTGTTGAACGAACCGCTTTAGAAAATAACAACAGATGAAACTAAAAGGGAGAAATAAAGTTAGTCCGGATTTTAGCATGTCCTCCATGACGGACATTGTATTCCTATTGCTCATTTTCTTTATGCTTACCGCTAACTCGCCCAATGCATTGGATCTGTTGTTGCCCAAGGCCAAAGGAAAGTCAACCAATACACAGAACGTATCGGTGAGCATTAATAAGAAGTTGGAGTATTTTGTGAATAACGAGAAAATTAACGGGAAGTACATAGAAATTGAATTAAAAAAGGCACTAAAAGGACAAGAAAAACCTACTATTATTCTAAGGGCAGAAGAAAGCGTGGCCATTAAGGAGGCTGTAAATGTTATGGATATTGCCAATAGAAATAATTACAAGGTTATTTTGGCAGTGCGACCAAATTAATGTCATTACTTAATACGAAACACGAGAAAAAATCCTTTACACTTACCACTCTTCTGCTAAGTGCGCTCCTCCTATTGCTTTTTTATATAGGTCTTACTTATATGGATCCACCAATAGAAAATGGTATTTCCGTTAATTTCGGTACCACGGATTTTGGAAGTGGCCGGGTACAGCCCAAGGAAAAAATAAAATCCGAACCGGTGAATAAGCCTATAAAAGAACCCCAGGTTCAAGAGCAGCAGGTAGAAGAGATTGTGGAACAGGTGCCCGAGGAGGAGGTTTCCGTAGACAAGCCGGCCGAAAAAGTACTGACGCAGGATAATGAAGAATCCATAAAAATAAAACAACAACAAGAGGCAAAGCGAAAGGCGGAAGAGGCTGCCAAAAAAGCCAAAGCCGAGGCCGAAAGGAAAGCTAAGGAGAAAAGGGAGGCCGAAGAGAAAAAAAGAAAGGAGCAGGAGGCCAAAAAGAACAAATTGGACCAACTCATTGGGGGAATCAACAAATCCGAAGGAGTAACCTCTGGAGGGGAAGGTGATGATACTAGCGCAGGAGATAAAGGTAAGCCAGAGGGCGATCCTTATGCTACAAGTTATTACGGCAGCCCTGGTTCAGGAAGTGGTACCGGTGGTTATGGTCTTAATGGGCGATCCTTGGTGAATAAGGGGAAGGTGCCTCAAGAATGTAATGAGGAAGGTAGAGTGGTAGTGAAAATCGTAGTAGACCGTAACGGTAAGGTGGTAAGTGCTACCCCAGGAGTTAAGGGAACTACCAATACACATCCCTGCCTAATGGAACCCGCCAAGAAAACTGCTTTTATGCACCAATGGAATTTGGATTCAAACGCTCCCAGTCAGCAAGTAGGTTTTGTAGTGGTTAATTTTCAATTGGGAGAGTAAGACTATTTTGATTGTTTCTGTTTTTTGTTCACTTCATTTAAGACTTCTAAATCCTATCTAGAGGTATTATTGACCTATTCATTATTAATTATTTAGTACCTATCAAATGACCTATCAGGAGACTTTGGCATGGATGTTTGCCCAATTGCCTATATACCAACAAAAAGGAAAATCTGCATACAAGGGCAAACTGGATAACATTAAAGTTCTTTCTACCTATTTGGGGCATCCAGAAAGAAAGTTTAAGAGTATCCACGTTGCGGGAACCAATGGCAAGGGGTCCAGTAGTCATATGTTGGCCTCTGTTTTACAGGAAGCCGGGTACCGGGTGGGGCTGTATACTTCTCCTCACCTAAAGGATTTTAGGGAGCGTATAAGGATTAATGGAGTCCCGGTAAAAGAGGATTTTGTGGTTGATTTTATTAAGGACAACAAAGTTTTTTTTGAGGCCCATGATCTTTCTTTTTTTGAAATGACCGTAGGTATGGCCTTTTTCTATTTTGAAAAGGAAAAAGTAGATATAGCTATTGTGGAAGTTGGATTGGGAGGGCGCCTGGATTCTACCAATATTATAGAGCCAGAAGTTTCATTGATCACTAATATAGGTTATGACCATGTAGAAATGTTAGGTGATACAATAGAGAAAATAGCCTTTGAGAAAGCTGGCATCATCAAATCCGGGGTGCCAGTGGTAATCAGTGAACTGCAAGAAGAGACCGCATCTGTTTTTAATAAAGTGGCCAAAGAAAGAAGGTCTAAAATTATATTTGCAGGGGAGGTGATCCCCGGAACCTATAAAACGTCTTTATTGGGGAGTTATCAGGCCAAAAATGTGAAAGGCGTGGTGGCAGTGATTAAGGAATTGAGCAATTTTGAGGTTACAGAGCACCATATTACCAAAGGACTTTTAAATGTAGCTGCTAATACCGGATTGCTGGGAAGATGGCAGTATTTAGGTAAGAATCCTACGGTTGTTTGTGATACTGCCCACAATACGGAAGGCCTTACATTAGTTTTAGGTCAGATTAAGGAACAGGAGTATGAGCGTCTTCATATGGTGATTGGTTTTGTAAAAGACAAAAATCTTGATCAGATTTTGCCTCTGTTTCCCAAAGAAGCCAATTATTATTTTTGCAGACCAGAAATTTCAAGAGGTTTGGATGCGGAGGTCTTAAAAGGCAGAGCGGCAGACTTTGGATTGATAGGGGATGTGTATACGTCTGTTAATGAGGGGTATAGAATGGCTTTGAAAAATGCAAAAAAGACAGATTTTGTATTTATTGGAGGGAGTACTTTTGTTGTTGCAGAAATAGTTTAAATTTTTCTGATTTTTCTTTTGTGGAATTTAAAAACTATTCTATATTTGCACTCGCTTCTGGGAAACGAAAGAAGCAAATTGAAATACAAGTTTAATAGGGCTCTTAGCTCAGTTGGTTTAGAGCACCTGCCTTACAAGCAGGGGGTCACTGGTTCGAATCCAGTAGGGCCCACAGTAACAAATAAAAGGCTTCCAAGAAATTGGAAGCCTTTTTTGTTTTTTGTTGCATACGGCACAGACGTAGCATGTACCATCTTTCTGGATCAAGTCCAAAATCTGGGTTTTTACCATTTTAAGAATATAATTTAATCAAGCGATATAAGAAGTATTCCGTATTCCTGACTCCCCTAAATTGTGATCTAAAAGCGGATCTAGTGCGATATCTGGGTATTGTGATGTTGATGTAAAGAATTGAGTTACGTTAAATAGGAAGAGCTTTGTATTGTTAATGACCCAAATAGTATTCTGCAAGCTTTGATTCAACCTTAGCCTCCAACTAAAAGTAAAGAACCTATATTAATGTAGAAGTCTATGTAGGCTTACAGTTTTAAATTAAATCCCGTAATTGGGCTGCGAAATATGGGTGGAATTGAATATATTTAGATCAATAAAATCACTCTTTTTATGAAACATATTTTTGGTTATGTAGTGCTTTCTGTTTTTTTATTGCTACTTACAAGTTGTAAAAATACATCCAAGAAATCTCAAGTGGGGCTGGAAGAACAGCCTATTCAAAATAAAAGTCTACAACTCTTGGTAGGTACTTTTGCTGAAGGGGACGGCCAAGGTATATACCAACTGGAGTTTAATCCGGAATCGGGAGTGCTTTCCAATAGTCGGCAGGTAGCCGTGGAGAACAGGCCAGGATATCTATACCTTTCCAAGGATGGGGAAAGGGTCTACTCTTCAAACGGCACTCAGCCGGGGAGTGTGTCGGTATTTAAATGGAATAAAGATAAAACGGCCTTGAACAAAGTGGGCAATCTGAGCAGCAAAGGGGATGGGGCCTGCTATATTGGGTTAAGTCCGGACGAAGACCTACTAGCTGCCGCCAATTATGGCTCGGGAGGTATTGTGTTATACCCTGTGGATCAAAATGGGGAAATCCTAGATGATCCCCAAGAAATACAACATGAGGGAAGCGGCCCGCATCCCAACCAAAAAGCGGCGCACGCCCATTGTGTACAATTCTCTTCCAATGGAGACTTTCTTTATGCCGTAGATCTGGGGATAGATCAGATTTTGGCCTATCCCATTACCCAGGAAAAGAAACTGGGTAAGGCAGTGGTGGGGCTACAATTGGATCCAGGTGATGGCCCTAGGCATCTAATTTTTAATCCTACCAAAAATATGGCGTTTGTTATAAATGAATTGTCCAGTACCGTGGTTTCTGCAAGTGTTGACCCCTTGACGGGGAAGTTTAAGAAGATAGATAAACAAAGTACGCTTCCAGCAGATTATGAAGGAAAAAATTCATGCGCGGACATTCATTTAAGTCCAAACGGGAAATTCTTGTATGCATCCAATAGGGGGCATAACAGCATAGCGGTTTATTCGGTCTCGGACAGCGGATATTTAAAACCTGTGACAATTGAATCGGTACAGGGTGATTGGCCTCGAAATTTCACCTTATCCCCGGATGGAAATTTTCTTTTGGTAGCTAATAAAAATTCCAACAATATAACCGTTTTTCAGGTAGATAAGGAAACAGGTCGACTTAAGTATACCGGGAACCAAATAAACATTCCGCAACCGGTTTGTTTAAAGTTCTAGGGGTTGGGCTGGTAAATCTATGGTTGTGAGGGAAAATTTGAGGGCAGTTTTTTTAGTGTAACTGTATTTAATGCTTTGTCCTAAAGGCTGTTGAGGGTTTTAATAAAAGATAAGCCCATTTTTTGCTTAGTAGGTGATGTAAAAAGTGTTTCTGAAGATTTGGACTTAACGGTCTAATATTGGTTTTTAGGCCTTTCAGTGTTTTGTCTGTCATAGAGTATATCGGTATCCGGCTGATTGTCTTTTTTGGAAAAATACATTCCATGAACAATCAATATAATAATGCCTGCGGCGAAACATAGATTCAATCCCAAAATGATGCTTATAATCTCTGACATGATAAATTGTTATTTGGTGTTATACAAATGTCGATAATAGGCGGGGGAAGATGTTATATATTTATATGAATAGCTTATATAATTATTTACTTCTGTTATAAATCCTAGAGGCATATGTTTTTGATCCTATTCATGATATTTGCTTTCCTATGATCTTTAGGCTCCTTGTTATTTAGTGGAAAGATACTGTATCAATTGTGGTTACTGCACTATAAATGTATAGTTGGTAGGAAATTATGCACAAACGGAAGGGGATATAAGAGGAAATCATCATTTAAGTGATATATGGTTGTAAAAACAATAGCCTTTTACCAAGGGAATATACAGTTTTTGTGTTCCTGCTAGGAGATGACTGGACTTGTTGTCTTGTTAGTGTAGTTTGATAAAAAATGAAAAAACAATATTGATTTCTATTCCTATGGATGTTGAAATTTCTTATATGCCCAATATTATCTAAGTTTTAACAGATTATTTTGGGGTGTGTTCAACTTAGTGGGTATTGTAATTTTAGTTCGGGTAACTAATTGATTATATGTGGGTTGTGGAGTTGGGATTTTGTAATATCAACTAAAGGAGATGGATCTGGTGAAAAAAGTACCATCAGGTTGTTTTAAACAGTTAAAAATGATGTAATTTTGGCGTACAATTTTAATATGAAATTGGGGTATTAGCTCAGTTGGTTTAGAGCGCTGCCTTGACAGGGCAGAGGTCACTGGTTCGAATCCAGTATGTCCCACTAAAACAATACTGGCACCACATTCTATAGTAGGTCCAGAATTCGTTCCAGGGCCATTCCTCTTGATCCTTTTATTAGGATGGTTGCGCTTTGGGGAATAGGGGTGTCTTGTAAGCTCTGCCTAAGCTCATCAAACGACTTGAATTTCTTAAGTGTGTTGTTGGTGGTAAAAAAATTCTCTCCAATTAAGTTGATCTCACTAAAGTCCATTGCTATGGCTAGATCCGAGATATACTGATGTTCTTTTTCTGCTAAACTGCCCAGTTCAAACATATCTCCTAAAAATACAATCTTGTAGTCGCCACTTATCTCTTTAAAATTCTCCAGAGCCGCTTTCATACTGGTAGGATTGGCATTATAGGCGTCTAGGATAATATGGTGTCCGTTTTTATGGATGATTTGAGATCTATTGTTTTGGGGAATATAATTCTCAATACCTTGTTTAATCTCTTTTAGATCTAAGCTAAAATATTTCCCTATCAATATAGCGGCGCAACAATTTGAAAAATTATAGCGTCCAATAAGTTGTGAGGTTATGGTAATGTCCTCTACCTCTAATTTTACGAAAGGGTCGGCGTCCACTAATTTAATGTTATAGTATTGCGAATTGTCCTGGCTATATCCATATTTTTTTATGACTGGTTCAATTTTGCTTCGTTGTATTGGGTCGTCAGCGTTGAAAAATATGGGTTTGTTGTTATCTATTAAATAGTTGTACAGCTCACTTTTGGCTTTTATAACTCCTTCTTCGCTGCCAAAACCTTCTAAGTGGGCTTTGCCAAAATTGGTGATGTAGCCATAATCCGGTTCGGCAATTCCACATAGGAACTCAATTTCCTTTAAGTGGTTGGCTCCCATTTCCACAACGGCAATTTCCGTATCATTTTTTATAGAGAGCAGGGTTAAGGGTACGCCAATGTGGTTGTTGAGGTTGCCTTTTGTAGCAACTGTTTTGTATTTTGTGGATAGTACCGCAGTAATTAATTCCTTGGTTGTGGTTTTGCCGTTACTGCCGGTGAGACCAATTACTTTTGCCTTGCAATAGTTTCTGTGGAACCGGGATAGTGATTGTAGTGTTTTTAGAACGTCATTTACCAATATCATCTTATTTTCCTTGGCTACCTCCGCATTATCTACAACAGCAAAGGAGGCTCCACTTTCAACGGCCTGGGAAGCGTAGTCGTTTCCATTGAAATTTTCGCCTTTAAGGGCAAAAAAAATGCAATTGGGCGTAATCTTTCTGGTGTCAGTGCAAACCTGGGGGTACTGTAAAAAGATTTGATGTAATTGTTCTATAGTCATAAATCGAAGATATAAAAAAAGCCCTTTTTAAAAAGGGCTTTTTAGTATTAATTTGTTGTGTAGAACTACCTGGCTTTTTTGCCTCTTGGTGTTTTGTTTTTTGTCTTGGATTTTGAACCTACTCTAGACATGGCACATCTAAACCCTATGTAGTCTGTGGCCATGTATTGAGGTAAGTATCGCCTTTGGGCCGGATCTAACCAATATGCCCTATCTCTCCAGGAGCCTCCTTTAAAAACCCTTACTTCATCATTGATCAAAGTAGTTCTGTTGTTCGATTTGTCATAGGCCCTAACAATTTCGCCATTGTCGTCAACCTGTACTTTGCTAACCGGAGCATTGTACATTTTCTTTTGGTTGGATTCGTCTTCGTCATCGTTAAATCTGTCATAGAACCTAGTGGATCCAGGCTCTCCATCCCTATATCCTCTGTTGTCGCTGGAAGAGAAATTAGTTCTTAAGAAAGTTTCTTCCTCGCCAACAGGCACCATTTTAATTTCTCCTGGTAAATTAACGGCCATAACTTTTCCGTTGGGTAGGGTGTCATATACAATAGAATCTCTTATTACATTTACTTTGCCATCTTCTCCAATGGCAGTTTTCATGTAAACATTCCCCCTGTAATAGTTAAAGTCACTTACTTCGTCGTCTACAATTGGTCGGTATACATCTGCCACCCATTCGGCAACATTTCCGGCCATGTCGTACAATCCAAAATCATTGGGTTTGTATGATTTAACCTCTGCCGTGATATCGGCACCATCATCAGACCATCCGGCAATTCCGCCATAGTCACCTTTTCCTTGTTTAAAGTTTGCTAACTGGTCACCACGACCTACACGTTGCCCGTTTCTGGTGTAGTCACCTTCCCATGGGTATTTTTTTCTACCACGGTAGTTGTTGTATTCCCTGGATCCAATCTGTGCCTGTGCAGCGTATTCCCATTCGGTCTCGGTTGGTAGTCTGTATTCTGGAAGTATAATTCCACTACTTCTTTTGGCAAAGTTGGAAACTGAATCTTTTTTCATTTTTCCTTGTAGGGAATCTATCTGGCCATTGTAAACAGACTCTGGTCTGTTTAAATAAGCCTCAGTGCTAAATCCGCCTTCAATTTCTCCGGAAACTACCTTGTATTTTGCATCTTCTGAAAGGTATCCTTCCCTTTCCAGCATAACCTCGTTCACCCGGTCTGTTCTCCATTCTGCAAATTGTGTTGCCTGGATCCAGTTAACTCCCACTACGGGATATTCTGCATAAGCAGGATGGCGCAGGTAGTTGTTGGTCATAGTTTCATTAAAACCAAGTCTGTTTCTCCATACCAGGGTATCTGGCAATGCACCTGTATATATATGGGCATATTTGGGATTCTCAGGAGGGTATACACTCTTTAAATAGTCCAAGTATTCCAAATACATGACATTGGTAACCTCTGTCTCATCCATATAGAACGATTGCACATGTTGGGAAGTAGGGGTGTTGTTCCAATCGTGCATTACATCATCTTGAACCTGACCTTTGGTAAAGGTGCCGCCCTCAACGAAAACTAGGCCTGGGGCAGTTTCTTGCTCTTTAAAGTCTGAATTGTACTGAAAACCACCTTCCTTGGCATTGATTTTCCAGCCTGTGGCCCTTGAAACGTTCTTAGAGGAGGAGGCATTTTTACAACTTGTAAAACCGCCAGCTACAATAGCGCAAGAGAGTACAACTTTGATGAATTGTTTTTTCATAATTAGGACTTGAGTTCAAAAGACAAACTATAATATGGTATAATGAAGTTCGTCATTCTTATTTTATTAAAATTTTGTGTCGCTTTTGGCTTATTAAACGACGATTAAAGGATAATATTTTGTTCGGTGTGAAATATTTTACCAACACCAACAAGCATCACAATAACATCGCTTAACATGAATAACGACTTAAAGTTTAATATAGTATGGACCTTTGGAAATTCTTTGGGAATTATTCTTAAATAATAGTGTTAGTGTGCTGTATTTTCCTATTTGGTTCATTTGTTTGTGTAAATGTTTTTGAAGGCTTTATTTTTTTTTGGTTTTATATAAGATAATTGGAAAAAGGGCGTTTGATTAGTTATGAACCCGTAAGATTTATTAAAAGCCATGTTCTGTGGTTTTGAGAGCTAAATCTTGATTATAACTTGTAGAAATGAAAAAAATATTAATTCTTTTTCTGTTTTTAGTGCTGTTTAAGGTTTCTGGCCAAGAAGACAGGGTTATTACTACGGCAGTTCCCTTTTTGACCATTGCCGCCGATGCTAGGGCGTCAGGTATGGGAGATTTGGGGGTTGCAACCTCTACCGATGCGTTTTCACAACAATGGAATGCCGCGAAATTTGCATTTGCAGAAAGAAAAATGGGGATAGGGCTTAGTTATACCCCGTATTTGGAAAGTATAATTACCGATATAGCACTGTTAAGCGCTAGTTTTCACAATAAGATCAATGATAGAAGTGCTTTTGCATTTGGTATACGGTATTTTACCCTAGGAGAAATAGAACTAAGGCAGTTTGCAGGGGATCAGGCCAGATTGGCCAAGCCCAACGAGGTAGCTTTTGATGGGTCTTATTCCCTAAAGCTTAGTGAGACTTTTTCCATGGCCGTTGCGGGTAGGTATATTAGTTCCAATCTAAAACTGCCCGATAACGGCAGTGAGGATTCCAAAGCAGCCAGTTCTTTTGCTGTTGATGTTTCTGGGTATTATCGCTCTAGGGAAATAGCCTATAACAGATTTGATGGACGATGGAGGGCAGGTTTTAATATTTCCAATCTAGGAGGAAAAATAAAATACGACGATGCAGGACAAGAGAATTTTTTGCCCACAAACCTGAAGGCAGGCTTGGGTTTTGATTTTATCTTGGATCATGATAATGTAGTAGGGCTTACGACGGAATTTAACAAGCTGTTGGTGCCTACCCCACAGGATTACAATAATGATGGTGTAATAGATGGAACAGATAATGATGAATATCAGCAGACCACTTTTTTTGAAGGGGTCTTTAAGTCCTTTGGAGATGCGCCAGATGGTTTTAGCGAGGAATTAAAAGAGTTAACATGGGCTCTCGGGGCAGAGTATACGTATCAAGACGCCTTTATGTTGCGGACTGGATATTTTAATGAGAGCGATTTAAAAGGATCTAGGAAGTTCTTTACCTTGGGTGCCGGATTTAGGTTTAAGTCGGCACAGGTAGATCTTTCCTATCTTTTCTCTACCTCCCAAGTGAGAAACCCATTGGAAAATACCCTGCGATTCTCCCTTACATTTAATTTAGGTGAAGAATTTTTGAACGATTAATCAAGGTCGTTGGAGTATGAACAATAAAACCTGCTTATCGGCAGGTTTTCTTTATTTTTACCATATATAAGTTTGGTATGATAAAAAGAAACATCGCATTTGAGCTGTTAATATTTGAATCGCTACAGGAGCTTAATGTGGCAGATCAGGAATTAATGAAGGAAGCTATAAAGGCTAGGGAACGTGCTTATTCCCCTTATTCCAAATTTAATGTGGGGGCGGCCTTGCTACTTGAAAATGGAAAGGTCGTTACGGGGAGTAATCAAGAGAATGCATCCTACCCATCCGGTTTATGTGCAGAACGGGTAGCTATATTCTATGCCTCTTCAAAATTTCCGGAGGTGTCTATAAAAGCTATAGCTGTTAGTGCAACCTCAAAGAACTATGTGGTGGATAGGCCAGCGGCTCCCTGTGGTAATTGTAGGCAAGTCATCTCTGAATACGAAATAAAACAACAGAGCCCTATATCTATTATTATGTCTGGAGAAACTGGTGAAATATTAAAATGTCAATCTGTTGCAGATATTTTGCCCCTTGCTTTTAATAGCACTTTTCTTGGCTAGGTCGATATAAAATAGGCCCATTTGGTCATTTTTATATTTATCTCAAGAATTTATTATTTTGAGATATATAATTGCTTTCTGCAAAGCTTTTAATTTAAATTTTTTTCCTATTGATTTATATGTGTATTTTTGTTTTCCGTTTTTAATTTAAACTTGTTTCTGAATAAAGCGAAATACTACAAAAATTAATAGTTAATGGAAAAAATTACCAAAGAAGTCTACCTTAAGTGGTATGAGGATATGTTGTTCTGGAGAAAGTTTGAAGATAAACTTGCCGCAGTATACATTCAGCAAAAAGTTCGTGGATTCTTACATCTGTATAATGGACAGGAAGCTGTTCTTGCAGGTGCACTTCATGCCATGGACCTAAAAAAGGATAGGATGATAACTGCCTATAGGAATCACGTACAGCCCATAGGTATGGGGGTTGATCCGAAAAAGGTTATGGCAGAGCTTTATGGCAAGGTTACAGGAACCTCTAAAGGAATGGGTGGATCTATGCATATTTTTTCCAAGGAACATCGTTTTTATGGTGGTCACGGTATTGTAGGTGGACAAATTCCTTTGGGAGCCGGATTGGCATTTGCTGATAAGTACTTTAAAAGAGATTCCGTAACCCTATGTTATATGGGAGATGGTGCTGTTAGACAAGGTTCATTGCACGAAAGTTTCAATTTGGCAATGCTTTGGCAATTGCCGGTAGTATTTGTTTGTGAGAACAATGGCTATGCCATGGGTACCTCGGTAGCAAGAACGTCGCACTCTACAGATATTTGGAAACTTGGACTTGGTTATGAAATGCCCTGCGGTCCTGTAGACGGTATGGATCCCGTAACCGTAGCTAAGGAAATGAGCAAGGCCATAGAACGTGCCAGATCTGGAGGGGGGCCAACTTTCTTGGAAATGAAGACTTATAGATATAGGGGTCATTCCATGTCAGATGCCCAACACTATAGAACCAAGGAAGAGGTAGAGGAATACAAGAAAATAGATCCAATAACACAGGTGTTGTCGGTAATCAAAGAAAAGAAATACGCATCGGAAGACCAAATTAAGGAAATAGATGCGAGGGTTAAGAAACAGGTTTCCGAATGTGAAAAATTTGCGGAAGAATCAGATTACCCACCAGTAAACCAATTGTATGATATGGTTTACGATCAAGAGGACTATCCATTTGTACAACATAAAATATAAGTAAATGGCAGAAGTAATAAACATGCCGAGACTTAGCGATACCATGGAAGAAGGGACTGTTGCTAAGTGGCTGAAACAAGTAGGTGATAAGATTGAAGAGGGAGATATATTGGCGGAAATTGAAACCGATAAGGCTACAATGGAATTCGAATCCTTCAATGAAGGTACCTTGTTGCACATCGGGATCCAAGAAGGGGATACCGCCCCGGTAGATTCGCTTTTGGCCATTATAGGAGAAGAGGGAGAGGATATTTCCAGTCTGTTGAATGCCTCCACCACCGATGTGGAATCCGAAAAAGAAGAAGAGGTAAAAGAAGAACCAGCTGAGACCAAAACCGAAGCAGTAGAAATCCCAGAAGGGGTGGAGATTGTGAAAATGCCACGTCTTAGTGATACCATGGAAGAGGGAACCGTTGCCACTTGGTTGAAAAAAGTGGGCGATGAGGTTGAGGAAGGTGATATCTTGGCCGAGATTGAAACGGATAAGGCTACTATGGAATTTGAGTCTTTCTACGCCGGTAACTTATTGTATATAGGAATCCAAGAAGGGGAAACCGCGCCAGTAGACTCTATACTTGCCGTTATTGGACCCAAAGGCACCGATGTGGATGCCGTTTTGAATGCCGGATCAGATACTACCAGCCAAAAGGCAGCTGTTGCCGAGGAAACTAAAAAGCCAGAAAGTACAGCGGCCAGTAGTCAAGATGCCACCCCAGCGGCCAAAGATGGTCAGCGTATTTTTGCTTCTCCATTGGCAAAGAAAATAGCCAAGGAAAAAGGGATTAATCTAGAAGATGTTAAAGGTAGTGGTGATCAGGGAAGAATAATCAAAAAAGATATTGAGGAGTACCAGCCTAAACAAAAAGCAGTTGCCCAAGAAGACACGGCTGCCGCCAAAGCACCAGCTGCTGCACCCGTTAATTTGCCAGTTGGCACTGAAGGAACAGAGGAAGTGAAGAATTCCCAAATGCGTAAGGTTATTGCCAAGCGATTGGGGGAATCCAAGTTTTCTGCACCACACTACTATTTAACGATAGAGGTGGATATGGACCATGCTAAGCTGTCCAGGGAGCAAATCAATAATTTGCCGGATACCAAGGTTTCTTTTAATGATATGGTGGTTAAGGCATGTGCAATGGCCTTGAAAAAACATCCGCAGGTTAATACATCATGGAACAATGATACCACTAGGTACAACCAACACATACACATTGGTGTTGCTGTTGCTGTAGATGAGGGGCTATTGGTGCCAGTACTTAAATTTGCAGATCAAATGAGTCTTACCCAGATAGGTGGCTCTGTAAGGGATTTGGCAGGAAAAGCTAGGAACAAAAAAATAAGTCCTGCCGAAATGGAAGGTAGTACGTTTACCGTTTCTAACCTGGGAATGTTTGGGATATCTGAATTTACCTCCATTATTAACCAACCTAATTCCGCCATTTTATCAGTAGGGGCCATCATTCAAAAACCTGTTGTTAAAAACGGTCAGATCGTAGTGGGCAATACTATGAAAGTTACATTGGCCTGTGATCATAGAACGGTTGATGGTGCTACAGGTGCTCAATTCTTGCAGACCTTAAGGTCTTATTTAGAGAATCCGGTCACTATGTTGGCATAAGATATGAATCAGATTTGCTTTTTCTACTTAATAAAGAAACAAGCTTAAGGTAGTTATAAGAAAAGCATCCTAATTTATCGGGATGCTTTTTTAATTTAGAGGGATATTTTAATCCAAAACATTGGTCCTTGTTGGGCTGAAAAGATTGCAATGCCTTATAGCCTTGGCATAAATCGTTAAATAAATACATTTTACTATGAAACATAAGATGCTTGTAGTAGTAGGGGTAACTGTCCTATCCATTATGTTGGGCTGTAGGGGAGGCCAAGTAAAGGATACGGTAGCCCAACCGCATGGCTCAGGCGCCGCTGTGGATGTTGCTGATGAACAGGTTTTACCAAATAATTCTACTGCTTCGGAAATAAACAGTTCGGCTGTAAACTTCTCCTCAGAAGAACGGGTTGAGAAAATTATTGGTTACTTGGCTTCCGATGAATTATTGGGAAGGGAAGCAGGTACAGAGGGAATAGAAAAGGCGGCAACCTATATAGAAGGTGTTTTTAGTAAGAACGGTGTAGGTCCCTATTTTAATAGCTATAAGGATACGCTATCCAATTTTGAAAAACCGGCTTATAATATAGTAGGGTATTTGGAGGGCAGTGATGAAAATCTGAAAAATGAATACGTTATCATTGGGGCGCATTATGACCATATAGGCATGGCAGGCCCGGTGTCCGGGGATCATGTGGCTAACGGAGCCAATGATAATGCTTCCGGGACAACGGCGGTGTTGGAGTTTGCGAGGTATTTTGCTGAAAAAGGAAGTAATAAGAGAAGCCTAATTTTTGCCCTGTTCAGTGCCGAGGAAAAGGGGCTTTTGGGGTCTAAGCATTTGGCCAAAAGGCTTAAGGCGCAAAATTTGGATTTGTACGCCATGCTCAACTTTGAAATGGTGGGAGTGCCGTTGCAAGGGAAAGACTATTTTATGTATGTCACGGGCTATGAAGAGTCTAACCTGGCAGAAATATGCAATGGTTATGCGGGCGGTAAGTTGGTTGGATTCCTACCAACGGCCAAAGAATATAACTTGTTTAAAAGGTCTGATAATTATCCCTTTCACAATGCGTTTGGGGTTCCTTCGCAGACCTTTTGTACTTTTGACTTTACCAACTTTGACCACTACCATAAAGTAGGCGATGAGGTCTCTATTATGGATATGCAACACATGGCCCTTTTGGTGAATAAAACCATCCCGGTTTTGGAAAAGATTGTTGATGCCCCTATAAGGGAAATTGAATATAAATAATGGCAAATATTATAATTACAGGAAGTAGTAGGGGAATTGGTTTTGAGTTGGCGAAATTGTTTGCTAATAACGGGCACAAAGTCTTGGCCCTTTCAAGAAATGCTGATCCTATTCGTGCATTGGGACACAGAAATATATCAGGTTTTTCCTTTGATCTCTCCAATAAGGAGGACTATAACCAATTGGAGGCGTTCATCAAAGATAACTGGAAACAGGTTGATGTTCTCATAAATAATGCCGGCAAATTATTAAATAAGCCGTTTGTGGATACGGAGATGGAGGCCTTTGAAGAGGTTTATAAGGTAAATGTCTTCGGAGTGGCCCATATTACCCAAAAGGTCTTGCCGTGGATGCCCAAGACGGGACATGTGGTTACAATTAGTTCTATGGGTGGTGTGCAAGGCAGTGTTAAATTTCCTGGTCTATCTGCCTATAGCTCCAGTAAAGGAGCTGTAATTACTATGACAGAATTATGGGCGGAGGAGTTTAAGGAAACAGGTCCGTCCTTTAATGTGTTGGCTTTGGGTGCTGTGCAGACCGAGATGTTGGAAGAGGCTTTTCCGGGATATGTAGCTCCTACCTCGGCTTTGGAAATGGCGACCTATATTAAGGATTTCGCATTGACTGGGAATAAGTTTTATAACGGGAAATTACTACAGGTGTCCAATTCTACACCATAATAGGAAAAGTGGCAAATGAAGGCTTATAAGTGTATTATTTTTGATTGTGACGGGGTACTGGTAGATAGTGAGTTATTGGGTAATCAAGTGTTTGTGGATATGGCCAATGAATATGGTGCGGGCATAGACCTCAATTATGCCATGCAGCACTTTAAAGGCGGATTTTTAAATGATTCCATGAATAAGGTGGAGGCTATTATTAAAAGACCCTTGCCTAAAGATTTTGAACCACAATACCGTAAAAGGTCATATGAAGTATTTTCTAGTCAATTGAAGGCTGTTGATGGCGTGGAAAAGGTATTGGAGAAATTAAGGGTGCCATACTGTGTTGCATCCAGCGGGCCTCAGGAAAAGATAAGAAGGAATTTGTCCACTGCTGGCTTGTCATCCTTCTTTGATGCCAATATTTTTAGTTGCTATGATATTGGTAAATGGAAGCCCGACCCAGCTATTTATCTGCATGCGTCCAAGACCATGGGGTTTTTGCCCAAAGATTGTATAGTTATAGAAGACTCCTATAAAGGCGCCAAAGCGGCTACATCAGGTGGCTTTGATGTCTACGGTTATGCCCAATTGAACGAAGATCCTAAATTTGAAATGGAAGTGACCAGGTCCTTTGTTGAAATGGAAGAATTAATTTCTTTATTGGGGCTTTAGCACAGATTAATAGCTTCTTAACTATACGGCTTCTTCAGAGCACTGTTCCCTGAAAGGAGACTTGCAATAACCTTGGTTTGAGGGAATTGTTCCAAGATGATCTTTATAAATACGGTAATGGGAATTGCCATAATTAAACCAGGAACTCCCCATATATATCCCCATAACATTAACATCACCAAAACGGTAATGATATTTATGGAAAAGGATTTTCCCATGAAAATTGGTTCCAAGATAGAGCCAAACAAAACTTGTACCCCTGTAATGGAAAGTACAAAGAACAATAACATACTGGTGGGGTCTAGCTCAACAAATGCAAATAGGGATAGAAGAACTACTGTAATAATGGATCCTACCATTTGCACAAAGTTGATGGAAAAGGCGAATAAACCCCAAAAGATAGGGAAACTAACCCCAAAAACCACGCAGGAGAGTCCTGTACCTATACCGGTAAATAAGCTTACCAAAAACTTCACCTTAATAAATTTAATTAAATCTTTTTCAACTTTCATAAAGGTTTTTACCGAAGTATGCTTTTGCTTTAAGATGGTATTGTTCATTAATTTTTGAACATTTATGGATTCGGCAAGCCAGAGGATTACAAAAAATACCGTCATCAGCATCATAGTGAGGGTATTTCCAAGAAAATCAAGGGTTGTCCCAAAATTCTTCATCATACTTTCCTTTGGGATAAAGTTATTTATGATATTGTCTTCCTCGGAGTAGGGCACGCCCAGATATTCTTCCATCATCGCCAAAAGGTCCTTTAATTTCGATTCTGCCTTTTCAAAAAAAGCATTGTCCGTAGACAGGATTTCTTTACTGGTAAGTTGTATAAGTTCTCCGCCAATTTTTAACGATCCCATAAAAATCAATATTACAATAATGATACTTAAGGGTTTGGAAACTTTTTTTTTGTTCAGCCACCTCATAATGGGTAAAAAAAGAAGGGCTATGAACATGGAAAAAATCAAAGGGATAAAAATAAACGAAAGTAGCTTTAATAGATAAAACACTAAAGGAATTACTATAATGAGCAGTAATTTATTTGTAGTTCTTAAATCGTTCATATTTAAAATAATAGTTAGTTCAGTGCCTTGGGCATTGGAAATGCAAAGTTAGTGGAAAGAAGTTGTCTTTAATCGTTAATAAAAGTGTAAATATTCCTCTGAGTACGTTTTTTTTAGTATCGTTGATTGAATTTTTGATAAAATCTTTTTAAGAAGTTAAATGGAACCCTAAAATTTCTAATTTTGTTATATGCGGGACACTTTAGAAAAGTATCTTCCTGAAAGGGCAGTAGGTTTAAGTATAGCGCTTATTAAGGAACACGGTGTACATCTTAAGATCGTTGACCAGCGTGTAACCAGACATGGCGATTACCGAAGGATGCCCAACGGAGCCCATCAGATTACCGTGAATGCCACTTTGAATAAATATAGCTTTCTAATTACGCTGATTCATGAAATTGCCCATTTGGTCGCTTTTGAGAAATATGGGCGAAGAATTAAGCCTCATGGTTTAGAGTGGAAAAAAACTTTCCAATATTTAATGTTACCTTTTTTGAGGCCCGAAATCTTTCCAACGGCCCTGCTACCGTTGCTGGCAAATCACTTTAGAAACCCAAAGGCCAGTAGTGATACGGATGCCAGATTATCTCTGGCATTGAAACATTACGACCCAGGGGATAACGAGGCAATATATGTTTTTCAACTGCCCCATAACAGTATCTTTCGAATTTATAATGGAAAATTGTTTCAGAAAAAGAATAAGAGAATAAAGCGTTATGAGTGTGTTGAATTGGCCACTGGAAAGATGTATCTTTTTCAGCCCAATGCAGAAGTGGAGCTAATTAAGGATTAAAGCGAAAAACTATGAAAAAAAATTACTACGCAGTACTGATGGCAGGTGGGGTAGGCTCTAGATTTTGGCCTATAAGTACCTCTTCTTATCCCAAACAATTTCACGATATGCTGGGTACGGGGGATACCCTGATACAAAAGACATTTAAAAGGTTGTCCAAGTTTGTTCCCGAAGAAAATATTTTAATCTTGACCAATGAAAGATATAATGACCTGGTACTGGAACAGTTACCGGGAATAGATCAGGATCAGGTGGTCTTGGAGCCGGCAATGAGAAATACGGCGCCCTGCATACTTTACGCTGCCTTAAAGATACAGAAGAAGGACCCAAATGCCGTAATGATCGTAGCACCTAGTGATCATTGGATAGAGGATGAGGAAGCCTTTACCAAGGATGTAACTAGTTGTTTTGATAAATGTGAAAAGGAAAGTGTAATTTGCACCTTGGGGATAAAGCCCACTTTTCCCAATACCGGGTTTGGTTATATTGAATATGAAAAGGAAAATGAAGCGCCTTTAAAAAATGTGCGTCAGTTCAGGGAAAAACCGGACTATAAGACGGCCAAGGATTTTATAGCCAAAGGGAACTTCTTATGGAATGCAGGAATTTTTATGTGGAGCGTTGAGACCATAGTTAATGCTTTTAAGACGTTTCAACCTGAACAGTATGCCTTGTTTCAAGAAGGTGAGGAGTTCTATAATACGGCTCAAGAGCGAGCATTTATCAATGAGAATTATGCCAAGGCCGAAAATATATCCATAGACTATGCTATTTTGGAGCCCTCAAATAATATTTTCGTTTTGCCGGCAACTTTTGATTGGAACGATTTGGGTACTTGGGGTTCCTTATATGATAAATTGGATAAGGACGAAAGTAACAACGCCTTGGTAAATTGTCAGGTCTTGGCCCAGGATGCCAGTGGAAACATGATACGCTCCCCAAAAGGAAAAGTGGTCGTGATAGATGGATTAAAAGATTATATTGTGGTAGATAAGGAAGAGGTGTTGCTTATATATCCCAAGTCCAAGGAGCAGGATATTAAGAAAGTGCTTACAAAAGTTAAGGATCAATTTGGAGACCAGCTAGCTTAATTATGGAGGAAAAAAAGGACAACGGCCAGAATGCGGATTTTGCCGATAAGAATGGAGAGGAAATCAAGAAGGAATTTAGGGGGCTTTTAGGGAGCGTCAAAGTATTTCTTTTAGATTTGTTGGACATTCGTAGTAACACGGATCAAGAGGCAACGAAAGAATCCATAATTGCCGACATTCCTTTTAAGGGGCATACCTCCTGGATTTTAATTTGTTCAATCTTTATAGCTTCTGTGGGGCTCAATGCCAATTCTACAGCTGTGGTTATTGGAGCCATGTTAATATCCCCCCTGATGGGTCCTATTTTAGGAATGGGGCTATCCCTGGCCATCAATGATATTGATACATTAAGACGATCTTTAAAGAATTTTGCCGTAATGGTTGGGCTAAGTGTTCTTACCGCCTTTTTGTTCTTTTATTTATTTCCGCTCCGGGATGAGTCTTCTGAGCTTTTGGCGCGGACGGCGCCAGACATTAGGGATGTGCTGATAGCCTTTTTTGGGGGCTTGGCATTGGTAATAGCCAGGGCAAAGAGGGGAACTATAGCCAGTGTTATATTTGGGGTGGCCATTGCAACCGCTTTAATGCCACCTTTATGTACGGTTGGTTTTGGATTGGCCATAGGTAATTTTGGCTATGCTACAGGTGCCATGTACCTATTCATCATTAATACGATCTTTATTGGTTTGGCGACCTTTTTGGTGATAAAGTTGCTGCGCTTTCCAATGGTTAGATATGCCAATTCACAAAGAAGAAGGTTTATAGCCAGAATGGCGTCTATAGTGGCAATTTTGGTCATGATACCGGCGGGTTTTACGTTTTACGATGTGTTTCAGGAGTCCATTTTTAGAAAGCAGGCCAATCAGTTTGTAGGGGACCATATTGAACCGTATAAATTGCCAGGGGAGGGAAGGTATTTGGAAAATTTAACCGATATACAATATAATCACGGGAAAGACGGGTTTATAGAATTGGTGTTTATGGGCAACGAGACCATTCCAGACAATGTAATTGCTACATGGATTGCTCAAAAAAATAATTATGAGAAGCTTAAAAATGTTGACCTAAAAATAGTTCAGGGTTCCAAAAATCTGGAACTGGACCAGATGAAATACGTAAATGAACTATACGAATCCAAAAAAGCGGAACTGTTAAGTAAGGAGCAACAAATTCAGGTATTAAAAGAAGAGGTTGGGAAAATGAGTAAAATTGTTGCCCAACAGATTCCATTTCAGGAAATAAGCGCGGAGGCAAAGACCAACTATGAAAATTTAACCAGTCTGGGCTTTTCTTATACGATTAGGACCGATTTTGATAAGTTGGATACCATTCCCGTTTTTAATGTGACCTGGAAAAAGGGCTTGTCTGCAGAAAAAATAAAAGCAGATTCTCAAAAATTAACCGATTGGTTGCGCTTAAGACTCAAGGATTCGCGTATTCAGGTCAAGAAAGAAGAAGAAAGTTAATTTCTTTCCTCTATATACATCTGTCGTACTTTTTTAAATAATTCCGAAGAATATACAAAGTCGGTTACCGCTTCATTATCGGTCTTAAAAATTTCCTTGTTGCTGCCTTCCCATTCTTTGTGACCGTTTTTAAGGAAGATTATTTTTTCGCCTATTTCCATAACCGAGTTCATATCGTGGGTGTTGATTACGGTTGTGATATCATATTCCTGGGTAATTTCATGAATAAGATTGTCTATCAATATGGCCGTTTTAGGATCCAACCCAGAATTGGGCTCGTCACAGAACAGGTATTTTGGTTTCATAACTATCGCTCTTGCAATGGCAACCCTTTTCTGCATTCCGCCCGAAATTTCGGAAGGATATTTGTGATGGGCATCCACTAAGTTTACCCGCTTGAGAACAAAATCTACACGGTCTTGCATCTCGGATTTGGACTGTTTTGTAAACATGGTGAGCGGAAACATAACGTTGCCTTCTACGGTCATGGAATCAAACAGAGCGCTGCCCTGGAAGACCATACCCATTTCCTGTCTTAAGTTTCTTTGCTCGCTTGCAGAAAGTTTAGAATAGTCTTTGCCATCATATTTGATCTTGCCTTGTTCCGGGCTAAAAAGACCCAAGAGGCATTTTAAAAAAACTGTTTTTCCAGAACCACTCTGGCCAATGATCAAATTGGTCTTCCCCTTTTCAAACTTGGTACTGACCCCTTTTAAAATATGGGTGTCACCAAAAGATTTATGTATATCGTTTACTTCTATCATTAGCCCAATAGTAATTGTGTTAGCACATAGTTGACAATAATTATTACCACACTGGTCCAAACAAAAGAGGTGGTACTGGCTTTTCCTACCTCCAAGGCTCCACCCTTCATGTAATATCCGTGAAAAGAGGGGATGGTGGCAATAATAAGGGCAAAGACCATGGCCTTTATAAAGGAATAGGTAACATGAAAAGGAATAAAATCCAATTGTAGGCCCTCCACAAAATCCGCACTGGAACTAAACCCTCCAAATACTCCCGCTGTCCATCCGCCAAATATACCAACGTACATGGCTATGGCGATTACAAAAGGATACAAAAGCATGGCTATTATTTTAGGAAAGACCAAATAGTTTAATGAATTCACACCCATAATTTCCAAGGCATCAATTTGCTCTGTAACCCTCATGGTACCTATGCTCGAGGTAATATAGGATCCAACTTTTCCGGCCATGATTATAGAGGTAAAGGTAGGAGCAAATTCCAGAATGACCGATTGCCTGGTTGCAAAACCAATAAGGTTTCTGGGTATTAGTGGGTTGGTGATATTCAATGCCGTCTGTATGGAAACCACTCCTCCAATAAAAAACGAAATAAATATGATAATCCCCATAGAATTATATACCAGTTCGTCTATTTCTTTAAGGATTAAAGTCTTCATAACCGACCATTTTGTAGGTTTTTTAAAAACCTCCATGATCATAATGAAGTAACTACCTATAGATGCTAAATAATTCATTCAAGTGTGTAAAATTGCAATGGATGGTAAAAATAACAATATTAAGAATCATTTAACTTGCAATTAAAATTTTAAGGGTGAAATTCTATATTTTTGTGATTTTAAATCTATTATAATGAAAAATAAGAGTGTTCTGTTGTGGCTATTTCTAATTTTGGTAGGATCCAATAGCTTTATTGTAAATGCCCAAAGAAAATCCAAAAGAAATAAAGAAAACAGGCCTAAAATATCTGAGGTTGTCACGGCCCCAGACATTGCTACTACCCCCAAGTTGGTAGTTGGAATAGTGGTAGATCAGATGCGTTACGACTATTTGACCCGTTTTTGGGACCAGTATGGCGAAGGTGGGTTTAAAAGATTGGTCAATGACGGATTTAATTGCAAGAACAATCATTTTAATTACGCCCCTACGGTTACCGCTGCAGGTCACGCTTCGGTCTACACCGGTACCACTCCGTCCAATCACGGTATTATTGGCAATGACTGGTATGATAAATATGCAGATGAGATGGTGTATTGTGCTGGGGATGATTCCTATAGTACTGTTGGCACTACCTCCAATGCAGGTAAAATGTCCCCACATAGGTTGGAGACCACTACCATAACCGATCAACTGCGCTTGCACACTCAAATGCACGGAAAGGTCATCGCTATTTCTATAAAAGATAGAGGTGCGGTATTACCTGGTGGGCATACGGCAAATGCAGCCTATTGGTTTGACGGTGGCGACAATGGTAAATGGATAAGTAGTACTTATTATATGGATAAATTGCCTGCCTGGGTAGCTCAGTTTAATGAGGCACGTAGTGTAGATGAATACAAAAAAACCTGGAATACTCTAAAGGACATTAATACATATGTAGAGAGCGGCTCGGATAATAATCTTTACGAAGGGTTGTTTAAAGGGCAGTCAACCTCTGGTTTTCCACACGATTTGGAAGCTTTATGGGATGGCAACGGGAAATATAGCATACTTAAGTCTACCCCTTTTGGAAATAGTCTAACTACCGATTTTGCTTTGTCGGCAGTAGAAAACGAGGGGCTGGGGGCAGATGCTATTACAGATTTTCTCGCTGTTAGCTTTTCCAGTACCGATTATGTGGGACATAAATGGGGAGTCAATTCAAAAGAGGTGCAGGATACTTACCTTCGTTTGGATCAGGATATAAAAAGACTCTTGGATACATTGGATGATAAGGTTGGAGCAGGAGAGTATACGGTGTTTCTTACAGCCGATCACGCTGCGATCAATGTTCCGGCATTTTTAAGGGACCAAAAACTTCCTGGGGGCGTTGTTGACGGAAATTACCTGAATGATAGATTAACACAATATTTAAATTACACCTATGGTACCACTGATATAGTAAAAAAGGTATCCGGGAATCAATTGTTTTTGGATTATAAGGTGGTGAAGAACCTAGATTTGGATTTGGGTGAAGTAGAAGAAGATATTGCCTTGGAGTTGATACAGTATGACGGTTTGTACAAGGTATTTACTGCAGATCAGATGTGGAAAAATCAATATGTGGGAGGTATACCGGCAATGATTCAGAACGGCTACAATCAGAAGCGTTCTGGAGAGGTGTTGTTGGTCTTTGATCCGGGAAGTGGAAAATATGGGAAGACTGGCTCTACACACGGTTCTCCATGGAATTATGATACGCACGCTCCCTTGTTGTTTTATGGAAAGGGTATAAAGAAAGGGAGTACCGTAAAAAGAACCGAAATTCCTGATATTGCCCCAACCATAGCTGCTTTATTAGGGATGAACGCTCCGTCCGGAACCACAGGAGAGCCTATTTCCGAGGTTATAGAGTAGTAGGTGTATATCCTTATGTAAAAAAGAAAAAGGCCAAGCTATTTTAACGCAATAGTTTGGCTTTTATATTTTTCCATCTCAATTGGCGTATAAACTGCCCCTCTTCAGGGCTTACCAAAAAACTGGATTTATCCCTCTTGGCACGTAAGTAGCCATTTAGGTTATCTACAAATGCCCAGGGTCTTTTTTGTTTTAAAGCCATTTTTATTGAAGCTATGAGGCTTATCCAAAATCCGTAGCGCATACTGTACATGGCCTTGCCTTGTAAAAATTTAGCTTTTTTATTGTAGGCCTGCCCCAATGGTCTTAAGTGTTTTAGCTGAAGTTCACTATCTGTAATAATCTTAAATCCGTGAAATTGGGCCAATAGTTCGTCTACCGTGTCCCAACCCATTGCATTTCTTAGCCCGCCAATAGCTTGGAAACAACTTTTGCTGTATGCCTTAAAAGCACCCCTTACATGGTTTTTGTCCATAGGGTGATTTAACTCCCATTGGCCTAGCGCGTCCAGTTCGTAGGCAAACCCGCCGGCAATACCTATATCTGGGTCCGATTTAAATTTTTGTGCTATTCTTTCAAAATAGTCCGAGGGTAAAATAATATCGGCATCCAATTTAACCAGGAAGTCGTATTCATCGTCCAATTGTTCCAGCCCTTTGTTAAAGGCATTGATGACCTTGCTTCCGGGCATATGGATCGTGGAGGAGGAGGTATTTATCTTTTTTATAAAGGGGTAGGCAGCAATAAATTTATCTATGATGTTTTCCGTATCGTCCGTAGAATTATCATTGACCACAATTACCTGTTTGGGAGTCAAGGTTTGATTGGTCACCGAAGTAAGGGTGTCCGATAAATATTTCTCTTCGTTATGCGCCGGGATAATAACGTAATATCGCATATAAATTAATTGCCTTGGGACTCGGTGGGATTAGTTTGTGGCTTGTGGGCTCTTTCTGCGTATACGATGTAATATCTGGGGGTGACACTCCTTAATAGGGGTCTGATCCCTATTTTTTTTACGGGATTGGTCCATTTGGCCCTATCTTTGATTTCCCAACCAGCCTTTTCCAGCAGCCAATCAAATTGCCAGTCTTCAAACTCGTGAAAGTGTCTGTCCCATGCATCCGTCTTACTTTTATAGGCAGGGGAAAACCATAATCTTAAGGGGATACTGGCTACCAGTTTATCAGATTTTATATGGCTTAAGATGTTGAAAGGGGCAATTAAATGTTCAAAAATTTCAAAAGCGGTGACTACATCCGCATCAGTATTAATGACAGAGGAGAAATCCAGATCCAAGTCCTCGCCTTTGGTATTTGTTACCTTATATCCGTTATCCATCATAATATTGGAAAATGGATTTTTAACACCAAGATCCAATATGGATTGGTCTTTGGGAACGTGCTTCTGTAGAAAGTCTAGGGTATGTTTAAAACGTTTGTTTGGAAATGTTCTTTCGTACATCGGGCGTTATATGCTATGTTATTTAAATTTGTAACGGAGCTGCTACATAAGGTTAGCAGCAAACGTACCGTCCGTAAAAATACTATTTTTAAATGATGTTGAATCCTTATAGCTGTTACACCCTATAGACTATAGCGTTAATATTCATGCCTGCTCCAACACTTGCAAACAGGACAACATCTCCCTTTGCGATGGATTGATTTTCCATTTTTCCATTTCTCACTATATCCAATAAGGTGGGGATGGTAGCTACAGAGCTATTTCCCAATTTTTCAATACTCATTGGCATTATACCGTCTGGCATATCCATGTCATATAATTTGTAAAAACGTTTTACGATGGCCTCATCCATTTTTTCATTGGCCTGATGTATAAATATTTTTTTTACCTCGTTTATGGGTACACCGCTTTGTGATAAACAGTCCTTCATTGCTTGTGGCACATGGGTAACGGCAAATTCATAAATTTTTCGTCCATGCATTTTTATGTAGCGTCTATCATCCTCCGTGGTATTGGAATAGGATTCCCCAAAAAACAGAAAAAAGGCTTCCTCATTGGCGTAGGTTGCACTGTTGTGGGCCAATATCTCTCCCGTGCCTTCCTTGGCCTCTATGATGGTGGCCCCGGCCCCATCGGAATAGATCATGGAGTCCCTGTCATGTGGATCCACTACCCTGGAGAGTGTTTCTGCACCTATTACTAGGCATTTTTTGGCAATGCCGCTCTTTATAAAGGCATTGGCCTGTATTACCCCCTCTATCCATCCTGGGCATCCAAAAAGGAGGTCATAAGCAACACATTTTGGATTTTTTATTTGTAATTGTTGTTTTACTCTAGTGGCCAAACTAGGTAGGGTGTCCCCTTGGCATTTGCCATAGGTGACATCACCAAAATTGTGGGCAACAATAATATAGTCTATTTCTTCTTTGTTGATTTTTGCATCCGATATGGCCTTTTCCGACGCAAAGAATGCTAATTGTGAAGTGTTTAGTTCATTTTTTGCATACCGCCTTTCGCTTATTCCAGTTATGCTTTTAAATTTATGGATAATGATGTCGTTCCCTTGCTTAAAAGCAGTACCATCCGTGTTCAAAAAGTCATGTTCTTCAAAGTCTGAATTCTTGGTCACCAAAGAGGGTATGTAAGAACCGGTGCCGGTAATTCCAATGCTCATAATTTGATTATAGTTTAATAGTATAAATATAAGGTAAATGGCTAGGTCAATGGTGCTGCTATTTAAATTCATATGATGTCCAAGGCTAGGTTTCTTTGTAATAAGAAGTATAAAAAAAGCCTTTCAATTTATATTGAAAGGCTGTAAAGGCTTGTTTTATGGGGGTGTTTAGGCTTCGGCATACGCCTCAATAGGTGCGCATGTACATACTAAATTACGGTCTCCATAAGTATCGTCTACCCTTCTTACACTTGGCCAAAATTTATTGTCCAGTATATAGGGAAGCGGAAAGGCTGCCTTTTGTCTACTGTAAGGAAACTCCCATTGATCGCTAGTGATCATTTCCAATGTATGGGGAGCATTTTTTAAGGGGTTGTTGTTGTCTGCTAAAGAGGCATCATCAATTTCCTCTCGAATAGATAACATGGCATTGCAAAAACGATCCAATTCGGCCAAACTCTCACTCTCAGTAGGTTCTATCATTAAAGTGCCAGCAACAGGGAATGAAACTGTTGGGGCATGAAAACCGTAGTCCATCAACCTTTTGGCAATATCGCCAACCTCAATTCCATTGGCTTTAAATGGTCTACAGTCAATTATCATTTCGTGTGCTGCTCTTCCTCTTTCACCTGTATAGAGCACGTTGAATTTTCCGCTGAGCCTGCTTTTTATGTAATTGGCATTTAAGATTGCTGTTTTGGTGGAATTGGTTAGTCCGCTTTCTCCCAGCATTTTTATATAACCATACGAGATTAGGCATACCAATGAGCTTCCCCAAGGGGCGGCAGAAATGGCCGATATGGCATTGTCCCCGCCTGTTTCTATAACGGGATTCCCTGGTAAAAATGGAACCAATTGCTCAGCAACGCAAATAGGACCTACTCCTGGGCCGCCGCCACCGTGAGGGATTGCAAAGGTCTTGTGCAGGTTTAAGTGGCACACATCGGCCCCAATAGTGGCAGGGTTGGTTAATCCTACTTGTGCATTCATGTTGGCCCCATCCATATAGACCTGTCCGCCATTATCATGTATTAATTTTGTTATCTCCTTGATGGAAGATTCAAATACGCCATGAGTAGAAGGATAGGTGACCATTAAAGCGGATAGATTGTCCTTGTGTAAGGCCGCTTTTTCAGCCAAATCGTTTACATCAATGTTTCCGTAATCATCGGTTTTGGTAACCACTACCTTCATACCGGCCATAACAGCGGAGGCAGGATTGGTGCCATGGGCAGAGGCTGGGATAAGACATATATTTCTGTGCCCCTCACCTCTGGATTCGTGATAGGCCCTAATTACCATAAGACCGGCAAATTCTCCTTGTGCACCGGAATTGGGTTGCAGGGAGGTCGCAGCAAATCCTGTTATAATACTAAGGTCCTTTTCCAAATCCTTTAGAATAGTTTGATATCCCTGTGCCTGCTCAACGGGAACAAAAGGATGTATATTTCCCCATCTCGCCATGCTCAAAGGGAGCATTTCGGAAGCTGCGTTCAATTTCATGGTGCAAGACCCCAAGGAAATCATAGAGTGGTTTAAAGCTAGATCCTTACGTTCCAATTTTTTGATATAGCGCATCAATTCCGTTTCGGAATGGTAGGAGTTGAAGACAGTGTTTTCAAGGAATTCCGAGTTGCGCCTCAACTGACTGTCTAGAACCGTTTTTGATACGGTTTTTTCAAAGGTAACGGCATCTTGTCCTAAGGCTTCTGCAAAAATATTCACTATTTGTTGAAGGTCTTTTAAGGATGTGGCCTCGTTCAATGCTATAGAAACCGTTTCGGCATCTACATAAAGGAAGTTCACCCCTTGTTTTTCTGCAATAGGTTTTATTTTGGATGTCTCTGCCTTTATGGTAATGGTGTCAAAATAGGATGTGTTTACTTGGTAAAGGCCTAGTTTTTCCAAGGCATCCGTTAGGGTTATGGCCGACTTGTGTACCTTATTGGCAATATATTTTAATCCTTTCGGACCGTGGTACACGGCATACATACCCGCCATTACGGCCAATAGAACTTGTGCAGTGCAAATATTGGAGGTGGCCTTGTCCCGTTTAATATGTTGTTCCCTGGTTTGTAGGGCCATACGAAGAGCAGGCTTCCCGGCTGTGTCCTTGGTGATTCCAATTATTCTGCCTGGGATACTACGTTTATATTCGGCCTTGGTAGCAAAAAAGGCGGCATGTGGCCCGCCATATCCCATAGGAATGCCGAAGCGCTGTGTGGTGCCCACTACTACATCGGCACCAAATTCCCCCGGAGGGGTTAAAATGGCAAGGCTTAAAATATCTGCCGCAACAGCTACCTTAATGTTCTTTTCTATCGCCTTTGCAACAAAAGGACCAAAATCATGAACCTGTCCATACTTTCCAGGATATTGTAAAAGTGCTCCAAAATATTCTTCACCGTAAGAAAAATTCTCATGGTTGCCAACGGACAGTTCTATTCCCAGTGGTTCAGATCTTGTTTCCAAAAGGGCAAGGGTCTGAGGCAATATTTCTTCCGAGACAAAGAATCTGTTGACCTGTTTTTTCTTTTGATCCCTACTGCGAACGTCAAAGAGCATGGCCATTGCTTCCGCCGCAGCCGTACTTTCGTCTAAAAGTGAGGCATTGGCCAATTCCATTCCTGTAAGTTCGGAAACAACGGTCTGAAAATTTAACAAGGCCTCCAATCTACCTTGGGCAATTTCTGCCTGATATGGAGTATAAGCCGTATACCAGCCGGCATTTTCCAAAATATTCCTTTTAATTACGGACGGGGTAATACTCTCGTGGTATCCCAAGCCAATATAGGATTTGAAAACTTTATTTTGCTCCGATAAATCTTGAATATGCGACAAATATTCGTGTTCGCTCATCGCAGGATCCAAAGCCAAAGGATTGGCAAGGCGAATGTCATCGGGAATGGTTTCTGTAATTAACTGGTCCAGGGAATTAACATTAATTTCACTTAACATCTCGGGAAGATTATCTTCGTTAATCCCTATATGCCGTAAGGCAAACATGTCTGTCCTCATAATTCAAGCAAATTTTTCTTTATTAAGGTGAGCAAAAATACTCATTATTTATCTTTGTTATGCTGCTTTTGCCAGGATCTCTTTTTAAAGTTTTTAACGAAATGCGTGGGTTATGAACACTTTGGCTATTTTTGGCTTATGAACTGGTTAAAATATATTTTTCATTTTTATTTGGATGCCAGTGTACATGTAGCCTTTTCGGTTTTTGCATTAATTGAAATTAGTTGCATATATTTTGAACTAGACAGGGAGAGCCATTTTTCCTATTTGGCATTTTTTGGTACAATTGCCTGCTATAATTTTGTAAAATACGGAGTAGAGGCCAAAAAATATATACTCGTGGCCAACAGCTACCATAAGCACATACAACTGTTTAGTTTTTTAGCGGGGCTGGGCGTGTTGTACCATGCGTATTTTTTGCCACTTTATACTCTAATGGGTATTTTCGTTTTGGGCGTTTTAAGTAGTTTGTATGCTGTTCCGTTGCTCCCAAATACCAAAAACCTCAGGAGTTTGGGAGGCCTAAAAATTTTTATAGTGGCCTTGGTCTGGGCAGGTGCTACGGTGCTGTTGCCCGTGGTGTCGGCCAAGAAAAATATAGATTGGGATGTAATGGTAGAGACCGTACAGCGATTTTTGGTGGTTCTTGTTTTAATGCTCCCATTTGAAATACGGGATTTGAAATATGACGATCCGGAACTTAAAACCTTGCCGCAGCGATTTGGTTACCAAAAGACGAAGCTTTTTGGGGTTATTGGGGTTGTAATTTTTTTTATGATGACCTTTTTAAAGGATTGGTTGGCGCCTTTGGAATTAATTAGCAAGGCACTTGTATCCATATTGTTGGGGGTGTTCATTCTCATCACCCAAAGAAAACAGCCCAAGTATTTTTCTTCCTTCTGGGTGGAGGCAACCCCTATTTTTTGGTGGGTTGCTATCCTGGTCCTGGGCGGGCTTTAAGATTTGGACCTTAACGTTCGTTTCATTTTTTCTTTCTCTTCCATAGGAAGGGTTTTGATCTTTGCTTGTGAGCAAAGGGAGGTAAGCTTGGTATTCTTTTTTACAAATGTTTTACAGGTTTTACATATTAACATATGTAGTTTAAGCTGTATTTTTTCTAAAAGAGTAGCCTCATTATACTGAGCTTTTGTGCATAAAATTTCTACGTCTTTGCAGGTCTTCATATTTTAAACCAATTGTTGTTTAGGCATTCCATTAGAGCAGTTCTTGCTCTGTGGATGATAACCCAAAGATTAGACGGATTGATTTCTAGCTCCTTACAGACTTCTTCCGTGCTTAAGCCGTTTATTGTTTTTAAGGTGAATGCCATAGCATGTTTTTTGGGAAGTTTTGCAATGCACTCCTGAATAGCAATCCCCAGCTCTTCATTCTCCATTTTGCTGTTTTCCAAAAGACTCGTTGGGTCCGCAACCTGTTCTTCCAAAAAATTACTGTCCGTATCGCTATTGTTGTTTTTGGTAATGCGGATTACGGATTTGGCCTTTTTAGAATTTATTTTTCGATAATGGTCTATGACCTTTCTTTTTAAAATAGAAATGAGCCATGTGCGCTCTGCGGCCTCTCCTTTAAAATTTTTGGCAGATTTTAAGCCGGCAAAAAAAGTTTCCTGCACCAAGTCTTTGGCAATTTCTGAATCGTTTACCCGTGTTACCGCGTAGTTAAAAAGGTAATCGGAATAACTATCCACCCATGTGTCCGGATTTAAAATTTGTTTTGTCATGCCTGTTTGTCAATTCAAAAATAACGCATTTTTTTCTGAAGTAGAATTCTTATTTTTGAATAAGCAAAAATAGATATGAGAACGTGGTATATTTTATTGGTTTCACTTGTATTGCAAACGGGCTGTTCAGAGGAAAAAGTGGCTGATATGCCCATAACCGAATTTGAACAGGAAATGCTTGCAAACGGAATTCTGGTCGATGTAAGAACGGCAGAGGAATTTGAAGCCGGACATTTGGAAAATGCAATGAACATAGACTGGTATAATCCGGAATTTGCTGATCAGTTTAAGGATTTTGGCAAGGATGAGACCATTTATGTGTACTGTAAGATGGGTGGCAGGAGCGCCAAGGCCAAGGAAAAATTAAAGTTGATGGGGTTTGCCAAGGTGGTAAACTTGGAAGGTGGATATGAGGCCTTTAAACAAAAGAAGGAAAAGTAATGGCCTAGTAGTTCTGGTGTAGTCTTACGTCTTTTTGTAATAGTTAAAAAGTAGCCGATAACTTCTTAAACTATACATAATCGTAAAACAAAGGTCTGAACTAGACTGATTTCTTGTTTTGTTACGGTTGGTTGTACTTAGTGCCTCTGTTTGTATGTGCTGGCAAGAGTCTTTGTAGATTGGAGCTGTGGCATTTCCCATAGCCATGCTGTTAGTCGTTTACTCTTTGCTAACTACTTATCATGGGATTGGTGATGGGGTATTGCGAACTAATAGCGGTTTTTTAATAAACCGTACCATATTAATTACTAGCATAAAAAAAATGAAGCAACCAATAGTCCTGTCGGCGCACCGGCTGCTTCATTAGATAGGTTAGAGGTATCTTACAATAAATATCAAAGTGTTATCCTGTCTCCTAAGAAGAAGAGGATGTTTGTAAGCCATTTAATACGGTTAAAACCCAAAATACAAGATAATACTGCTCTCTAAGTTCTTATTCTTGGGAACTAAGAATTGATAGTTTATGGCTAAGCTATTGCAATAGTCCGGCCCTTTTTAATAAGGCTTCTATTTTGGGTTCACTTCCTCTAAAACGCTTGTATAGATCCATAGGCTTTTCTGTTCCACCCATGGACAATACGTTGTCCTTAAATTTTGTAGCCACTTCTTTATTGAATATTCCTTGTTCCTTAAAATAGGAAAAGGCATCTGCATCCAATACTTCTGCCCATTTATAGCTGTAATAGCCTGAGGAATATCCTCCTTGGAAAATATGAGCAAATGATGTGCTCATACAGGTATTCTCACATTCCGGATAGAGATTCGTTTCTTTAAAGGCTTCAAGTTCTTGAGATTTAACATCGGTAATCTTGGACGGGTCGGCACCGTGCCAGGACATATCCAGCAATCCAAAGCTGAGTTGTCTTAAAGTGGCCATGCCTTCTTGGAAGGTTGCCGAGTCTTTTATTTTTTGTACCAGTTCCATAGGGATGACCTCTCCTGTCTTATAGTGGGTGGCAAATAATTCCAATGCTTCTTTTTCGTAGCACCAATTTTCCATGATTTGGCTGGGGAGTTCTACAAAGTCCCAATAAACAGAAGTCCCTGAAAGTCCAGGATAGACGGTGTTGGCCAACATACCGTGTAGACCATGGCCAAACTCATGAAATAAGGTGGTAACCTCATTGAAGGTTAGTAGGGAAGGTTTGTTGGCAGTTGGTTTGGTGAAATTACAAACATTGGAAATGTGTGGGCGTACGTTGATACCGTTTTTAATGTATTGAGGTTTGTAGGACGTCATCCAAGCGCCTCCTCTTTTACCCGGTCTGGGGTGGAAATCGGCATAAAACAAGGAAATAAATTGCTTGTTGCCATCGTATACGCGATAGGTTTTTACATCTGGATGGTACTTGTCCACGTCAAAAACTTCCTCAAATTTGAGATCAAATAGTTTTTCTGCAACCTTGAACACCCCAGCTATAACATTTTCCAGTTTAAAATACGGTTTTAGCTTTTCGTCGTCCAGGTTGAACAGCTTTTGTTTCAATTTCTCACTGTAGTAGGCACCGTCCCATTTCTCCAAGCGATCTATGCCATCCATTTCTTTCGCAAAGGTTTCCAATTGCGCAAATTCCCGTTGAGCGGCGGGCTTGGCTTTTTCCAGCAATTCATTGAGAAACTCGTAGACTTTTTCCGGGGTTTCGGCCATGCGCTCTTCCAATACATAGTGTGCATGTGTTTTGTAACCCAATAAATTGGCCCTTTCATGCCTTAGGTTGGCTATTTGGATTATGTTTTGTTGGTTGTCCAGCTCATCATTGTGAAAACCCTTGCTTCCAAATGCTATAGATAGTTCCTTTCTAAGTTCTCGATTGCTGGCGTATTTCATAAAAGGAATATAGCTTGGATAGTCCAAGGTTATAAGCCAACCTTCTTTCTCCTTGGATTTTGCCAAATGTGCTGCCGCCTCCTTTTCCCCTTCTGGGAGTCCGTCCAAATCCTTCTCATTGGTAAGGTGCATTTCGTATTTGTTGGTCTCGGCCAGTACATTTTCGCCAAACTGTAATTTTAATTTGGCCAGTTCTGCATCAATTTCCCGTAAGCGCTTTTTCTTGTCGTCAGGAAGATTGGCTCCATTTCTGCTAAAACTTTTATACTTCTTCTCTAGTAATGTTTGTTCTTCTTTGTTCAGATTCAGGTCTTGTCGCTGCTCATAGACGGCCTTAACACGTTTAAATAGATTTTGGTTCAGGGTAATGTCATTGCTGAATTCTGTTAATAGGGGAGATATTTCTTGGGCTATCTTCTGTATTTCGGCATTGGTTTCGGCCGAATTCAAATTAAAGAATACGCTGGATACCCTATCCAAATGCTGACCAGCAAAGTCCAAGGCCTTTATGGTATTTTCAAAATTAGGCGCCTCCTTGGCATTTGCAATGGCATCTATCTCTGATCTTGCACCATTTATGGCTTGCAAAAAGGCGGGCTTAAAATGTTCGTTTTCTATTTTAGAGAAAGGGGCAGTGTCAAATGGGGTCAATAATGGATTCATAAATTGGCATTACTTTTTTAGAATTCGTATTCGGCTACAGGGCAATTATTACAGTCTACTGTTTGTTTACTTCCTTGGCGCCATCTATCACCTTTTGTTTTAAGCCTTCTTTGTAAAGAATTATTTTGTCCAGCACGCATTTGTCTGAGCTTCCTATGATCTGGGCGGCAAGGATCCCAGCATTTTTGGCTCCATTCAAGGCTACTGTGGCAACCGGAACACCGCCAGGCATTTGTAATATTGATAGTATGGAATCCCAGCCGTCTATAGAATTACTGCTCTTTACGGGTACCCCAATTACCGGAAGGGGAGACATGGACGCTACCATTCCGGGTAGATGTGCTGCTCCGCCGGCACCCGCTATGATTACGGAATATCCTTTTTTATGGGCGTTATTACTAAAATCGAACAATTTTTCCGGCGTGCGGTGTGCCGATACTATATCCACATCAACCGCTATGTCAAAACCTTTTAAGATATCGATCGCTTCCTGCATTACAGGAAGATCGCTGGTGCTTCCCATTACTATTGCTACTTTGCTCATTTTGTTGAAAATTTCTTATTCGCTAATTACTTTAATGCTGTTCTTTACCTGCTCTGCTATTTTTCTAGCTTCGGCAATGTCGTTGTTTACAATGGTAACATGTCCCATTTTTCTGAAGGGGCGGGTTTGTTTTTTACCGTAGATATGTGGGGTAACCCCATCCATTCCCATGATTTTTTCCATGTTTTTATAGACAACATTTCCAGTATGGCCTTCTGCACCTACCAAATTTACCATTATTCCGGCCACCTTACTGTCTGTATTGCCCAATGGTAGATCCAATATAGCGCGTATATGTTGCTCAAATTGATTGGTGTAGCTGGCTTCAATGCTGTAGTGCCCACTATTATGTGGTCTGGGCGCCACTTCGTTCACCAATATTTTATCGTCTTGGGTCTGAAACATTTCTACCGCCAACAACCCTACATGTTTTATTTTATGGGATAGGTCTAAAGCCACTTCCCTTGCTTTTGCAGCTACCTTTTCATCTATCCGGGCCGGACAGAGCACGTATTCTACTTGGTTGGCCTCTGGATGAAACTCCATTTCCACAACAGGGTACGTTTTTACTTCCCCGCTGGCACTTCGAGCAACGATCACGGCAAGCTCGTTTTTAAAATCCACCATTTTTTCGGCAATGCATTCCCCTGTGGGCAAGCCGTTAAGGTCTTCCAGTTTACGTACTACTTTTACTCCTTGGCCGTCATATCCAAATTGAGTGGCTTTCCAAATGAAGGGAAATGTAATTCCGCCATTGGCTATACTGTCCTCTATTTCGCTCTTATAGGCGAAACGTTGAAAATCAGCAGTTGGGATATTGTTGTCTACATAGAACAATTTTTGTTTTGCTTTGTTCTGTATAATGCGCAGGGCAGAAGTAGGAGGGTAAACTTTTAAGCCTTCTTCCTCCAGCTTTTCCAGTGCATCAAGGTTTACATTCTCTATCTCTATGGTAAGTAGGTCTACTTTTTTTCCAAGGGCATATACCGCATCATAATCCATTAAGTCGCCCTGAAAAAACTCATTACACGCAATTCTTGAAGGAGCTTCATTTGACGGGTCCATTACCTTGGTATGGATGTCAAATTTTCTCGTTTCATACAAAAGCATTTTACCTAATTGACCGCCTCCTAGTATTCCTAGTTTAAATTCAGAAGAAAAATAGTTCATTGGAAATGATTATCTTGTATTATGTAGATTGTAAATTAAGGACAAAAATACAGCTAAATCTTAGAAACTGGGCTTAGACCGCTAAAAAAGAGAAATCAAAGTGCTATATTTGGCATCTTGAATTTATTATAAAAAAGACAGCCTTGATAAAGCTACACGACAAATATTTTAAACCTTTTATTAGTGAAGGGGAAATTATGGCGGCAATTAAACGTATTGCGGACCAGGTTGCTGTGGACTATAAAAGGGAGACCCCCATTTTTGTGGGTGTCCTCAATGGCTCTTTTATGTTTGTGTCCGATTTTTTAAAGGCATACCCACACCCTTGTGAAGTTTCCTTTGTGCGCTTAAGTTCCTATCAGGGACTCACCTCTACGGGAATCGTGGAAACCCTTTTGGATGTTCCCGATAATATAGAGGGTAGAAGTGTTATTATCCTAGAAGATATTATAGATACGGGGAGGACGGTAAAAAAATTGATCGATCTGTTTTCCAATACCAAAGTAAAGGAATTTAAGGTGGCCACCTTATTCTATAAATCCGAGGTATACAATGGAGAATATGATATTGATTATTTTGGAATGAAGATAGAAGATAGGTTTATTGTAGGTTACGGACTGGATTATAATGAATTGGGAAGAAATTTAAGAGAAGTATATCAATTAAACCAAAAGCACATGATCAACCTAGTTTTGTTCGGAAAACCTGGTGCCGGAAAAGGGACCCAGGCTTCATTTTTAAAGGAAAAATACAATTTGAAACATATTTCTACGGGAGATGTTTTCAGATATAACATTAAGAATGGTACCGAACTGGGCAATTTGGCTAAATCGTATATAGACAATGGAGAGTTAGTGCCAGACGAGGTTACCATTAAAATGTTGCAGGACGAGGTAGAAAAAAATGCCGATGCCAGTGGTTTTATTTTTGACGGTTTTCCAAGAACTACGGCACAGGCCAAGGCCTTGGACGATTTCTTGGTATCCAAGGAAATGAGGATAGACGCAACCATTGCCTTGGAAGCCAATGATGAGGTGCTGATAGAGCGATTGTTGGAACGTGGAAAGGTCAGTGGAAGATCGGATGATCAGGACGAAGCCAAGATACGTAACCGCTTTACCGAATATAATGAAAAAACTGCTCCTCTCAAGGACTACTATGAAGATCAAGGAAAATTCCATAGTGTAAATGGAATAGGATCCATAGAGGATATTACAAGCCGCTTGGCAAAGGTGATAGAGGAGCTTCAGGCAGTTTAGACTGGGGTAATGGGGTTTAGTATGGCCTTTGCCCAAGCCCTGAAAGCATATCATATGCGCAGGCCTTTTTTGTCAGGAAACACTAAAAGGTATAATGGTGTAGACCGTAAATAATAGACTAGAAAAATGACTGAAGGAAATTTTGTGGATTATGTAAAAGTTCACCTGGAATCCGGTAACGGAGGTAAGGGGTCTGTACATTTACATAGGGAAAAGTTTATAACAAAAGGTGGCCCTGATGGAGGGGATGGAGGTCGTGGTGGGCATGTTATTGTCCGCGGAAACAAAAATCTATGGACACTGTTAGGGTTTAAATTTAAGCGAACTTTTAGAGCTGGCCATGGAGAACACGGAAGTAAAAATAGAAGTAGTGGAGCCGATGGGGAGGACGTATATTTAGAAGTTCCTTTGGGTACAGTGATCAAGGATTCTGAGACCCAGGAAGTCATAATGGAAATTACGGAGGACCAAGAAGAGAAAATTATCTTGGAAGGTGGTTTGGGAGGTCGTGGTAACTGGCATTTTAAGTCACCCACCAATCAGACACCTAGATATGCCCAGCCTGGAAAAAGCGGTCAGGAATTAGATCTTATCTTAGAGCTGAAAGTGCTTGCGGATGTTGGCCTGGTAGGCTTTCCCAACGCGGGAAAATCAACCCTCCTTTCTGTCCTTACTTCTGCCAAACCAAAGATAGCAGACTACGAGTTTACAACCCTTAAACCTAATTTGGGTATTGTACAATACAGAGAGTTTAAAAGTTTTGTTATTGCCGATATACCAGGAATAATTGAAGGGGCTGCAGAGGGAAAAGGTCTTGGGCACTATTTTTTAAGGCATATTGAACGTAATTCAACCCTGCTATTCCTTATTCCTGCCGATAGTAAGGATATTTCACAGGAGTACGAGATATTGTTGGACGAACTGCGCCGATATAATCCCGAATTATTGGATAAAGATCGCCTGATTGCCATCTCTAAAAGTGATATGTTGGATGAGGAATTGATGACAGAAATGAAAATGGAACTGGATAAGGACTTTAAGGAAATCCCCTATATGTTCATTTCTTCAGTGGCCCAATTAGGTTTGGTGGAACTAAAGGATAGACTATGGGCTATGCTAAATAAATAGTACCCATGGGATTCTGTGTTCTTTTTTTGTTTTAGTTACTGCTATTCCCTGCAATAGTTCCTTGTAGGAAAATTAGTTTGTTTTTTGTCGAATACTTGTCAACTTAAAAAAGGGCAACGGTAATTTTCACTATTTTTATGTAAAATGGAATAATGAAACACCTGCTCTCTATATATATTCTTGTCTTTTTTGTCTCCTGTAGTGCTATAAAGGTTAGTTACGACTACGATAAAGAAACCGAATTCTCTGCCTATTCCACGTATAATTATTATCCGGATATGGATACAGGCTTAAGTGAATTGGATACCAAAAGATTGTTGCGGGCCATAGACTCTACGCTGCGCGGCAAGGGATTTTTATTGTCCGAGGAGCCCGAATTTTTGATCGGAATTGTTAGTAGTTCTTTTCAGGCGCCCAGGAATAATACCGTGGGTGTGGGTATAGGGGGAGGTGGTGGAAATGTTGGAGGCGGTATGTCTATTGGTTTACCTGTAGGGGCTACCAACATAAAACGGGAAATTCAGTTTGATTTTGTAGACAGCCAAAAAGATGAGCTTTTTTGGCAAGCGGTAACTGTAAGTTCTCTAAAAGAAAATAGTTCGCCCCAGGAGAGGGAGAAGAAAATTAGGGCCTTGGTCGTTAAGGCGTTTGAAAAGTATCCTCCTAAAAAATAACACATTGAAGTATACCTTATGGAACCAAAAACGGTCTTTTATACGTAAAAAGCGGATGAATTTATAATTCAGCCGCTTTATAGCATAATGTAGAAAGTCTAAGCCCTAAGGATATCTTTATACCGGTCTTTGTAAGCGTAAAGCATTACTACATTTAGGATAAGCAACACTAGGGTTAAACCAATGGAACCTGGCTCTAAAAATGCATTGAACAACAGGGCATTTACAGAGACAGTCATCAGAATAATCATCATTAAGGCGCCAAACTTGTTAGCTAACAAGGAAAGTCCGGAAAGTATCTCAACTATAGCTACTACATATAGCGTATTGGTGCTGGTTAAGGCCGAAAAATAGTTCATGGCCGCTTCGGACATTTGTCCTGCCGGCATAAAATGTAAGAATTTATTCGCCCCAAAGACGATAAGGAAAATTCCAAAGACAAGGCGTAAAGCAATAAAAAAGGTAGAGTTCATAATTCTTTGATTTTACGTTAGTTATTTATGAATTTATGAAAAAAAGTAATACCTTTTTAACAATCACCTATTTTTGTTGTTCAATAGTAATCCGCATTCCCTCGCTATGGCTGCTAAATTCTGGGGCATACATACTCTGAATGCTGGAAATCCCATGGCTAAAATTTCCGGCATTGTTAACCCTAAGATCATATTCAAAGACGTATACACCCTTGGGCAAGTAATGGAAAAAGAAATTGGTGCTACTATCCTTTGTACTTTCATAATACCCTAGGCCATCTTGCCACTTATATGCAGATAGTACATTTATAGGTTCCATTCCTGCAGCTCTCATATCTTTCATATGAACGAATTCCATAGGTCTATCTACTCTTAATTGGATTTTTATCCGGACTAAATCGCCAACATTTAAGGGTGATTTTTCGTTTATCTCAGATAATATCTCCCCAGTATCTGTGTTCTTTTTTAAGAATACCTTCTTTTCCAATTTTAGAGGTGTATCGGCAGGGGTAATTTTGTCCAAATCTTCAAAATATTGCCAGTACAATGCGCCCCATGCAATACCATTCCCGGTTTTTTGTAGCTGTACCTCTGCCATTTTGGGATTTATTTCTTCTTTGGTCCATGAGGTTTTATAATAGCCGGTTCCTGCCTCTACCTGTACATTGTTAAGGGTTGAGGGGTTAATTTCTTTTCCTCCTACCAGTACATCCACTTTATCTTTTACTGTTAACCATGAACTGCCTTCCATCAGCAGTGCATATACCGCGGCTGTTGTAGCCTTAGTGGTTTCCCATTGATTTGTTTGCTTGTTTTTCAAAAGCCAAATTTTTAGGTTATCTACAGTTTTGGGATCTTTTTTTATTTCGGAAAAAGCTTCTATAAGTAGCGACTGTGTTTCAATGGCGGCCTGGTGCCAATGCCAGGAATTTTTGTTCTCCTTCCAATACATGCCCAGTTCTTCACTCAATATGCTGTTCTCTTCCAAGGACTTGATTACTTTATTGGCGGTAGCCATATTTCCATTTCTATAAAGATAAAGGGAAATAAGTCCTTTGGAATACAGGTCCTTACCTGCCCAATATCTAATCGCCTGGGAATTGTAATAATCCATAATTTCGGCAATTTTATTGGAGACTTTAACTTCTGGGTAAAAGCTTCGCATATAGAGATAATGGAGTTGGGTGTGGCTCAAATGGTCATCCTTTAAGTCCGAGGCATATTTTTTCATCTGCTCGTATTCCTTTACAAATTCATCATCCAAATAGGCAATTGCTCTTTTTGTCAGTTGCTCTTCCTGGGCATCCTGATCTTTCCCTGTTAGGGAATTTTTGTTTTTAGCCCCAGTCGTTGTTATTTTTTTAAGATGCCCCAGGCCAATGATAATATGCTGGGTGATAAACCGGTTTTCCGGACCACCCTTGAACCAGGCCCAGGCTCCGGATGACATTTGATTCTGCCGTAATTTACTAAAGGCATTAAATTGGTCATTTTTCAATTTGTTAAGGTCAAAAAGCAGGGCTATTCGTTTCTTTTGTTCGGTTTCGGATTGGGCATCACGTAGCCAGGGTGTATCTTGGATTAAGATCGATTTTAGTTCTTCATTTTTCTCTAGATTGCTCAAAAGCCCATTGGAACTTGCCCATTGATCAAAAACCTCCTTTATCCTAGGGTTGGAATTGGCAATATGCCCTCCCAGGGTGTTGGCGTAATATCTGGAGAATATTTGTTCGTTGCAGTCATATGGGTATTCTATTAAATACGGTAGGGCCTTAATGGCATACCATGCGGGATTGGAAGTGACCTCCAGGCTTAGTTGATGGTGTTTTAAGGAGGTGGAGTTATTGTTCCTTAGCTTATCCAACTTGAAGGTTTTTGTCTCATTGCCCCGCACCCACATAGGCAATGTTTCGGTAACCAACATTCGGTTTGTGAGTACAGGGAGTATATTTTGTTCCCCATCACTATAATCGCCAGCCTTGGCCATAACCTTATACTGTATGGCCCCAATTCCTTCAGGAATCTTTAGCTGCCAGGATACCTGGGTATTGCCCATGGCATCCGTTGTAAAAGAATTATCGGATTGCACAGTTCCGGATGGACTGTTGTTGGTCAATAATTCTTGGGTTACCACCCTACCGCTTATGGCATCCGACAGTTCTAACGTAGCGGTACCCGTTAACGGCTTGTTGGTAAGGTTTGCTATTTTGGTGCTGATCACTATTTTATCTCCTTCCCGCAAAAAACGCGGTATATTAGGGGTGACCATCAATTCTCTCTGGGTTACGGTTTCCAAGGTAGTGGTACCACTTTTCAAGGTTTTGGTGTGTGCCAGTAGTTGTAATTTCCATTTGGTCAAGGCTTCAGGAGTGGTGAAGCTAAAGGATATACTTCCTTCTTCATCGGTCATTAAATGTGGAAAGAAAAAGGCAGTTTCTTGAAGGTTTTTTCTAATAGGAATAGCGTTAAGACCATCTTCCTTACCGGCCTCCATATTTTGGGCCTGTGATTCGCTGTCCATAATTATTTCCTCTTCCAACTCTGGGCTATCGGCCATGACACCCATTCTAGCACTAGGTGCACTACTTTTCATTGTGGCTGCGGTCGCTCCTATTATAATGTGTCCGTAGCCAAAATCAAAGTCGAACCAAGCAAAGGAATCATATTTTTGTGTGGTGTAATGGTAGGTGTCCTTAAAATTCAAGTAAGATTTAAAGGTAGTGGTTCCAAAACTATTATAGGCATTTAAATAATTGTTGCTGTAGTAATTACTTTTGTGATGGGGAGAAAATTGCCAGTGATGCCCCTTAAAAGCATCCAATGAGGCATCGTACATACTGGCCAGCAGTTCTGCACTTAGCTTTTCTCCTTTGGCCCCTTTTATTTTAAAAGACCAGGTTTCTTCCTTTCCCGGTAATAGCTTATCCCGAAAAGATATGGTCTCAATGTTTAAGTCGGTACTGGGGTAGGGAACGGCAATAGGTAGGCTGCCGGAATGAAAGGAGTTATAGGCCGAGAAGCTGTAATTAATGGCAAAACCTCCCAAGTCATTGTCGGCAATGGGTATTTCAATAGTCTTTGCGTTACGCCGTAAATTAATCAATTTTGTAGTTACTATTTCCTTATCTTTTTCTATAAACAGGGTTACAGCCAAGTCTTCGGCAGCAGAGAGAACAGTAAGCTTTACTTTTTCCCCAATGGCATAACTATTTTTATCGGTCTTTATTTGAAAAAGCTGATTATCTGCCAATTCCTTGTCCTTGTCACTGTATAAAGTAGTTTGGGTAATATCCTTTACCAGTTGGCCAAACTTATCCTTTGTTTCCAGTTCTAGGATATATTTTCCGGACAACCATTTTTTCACTTTGCCTAAACTGATTTCTTTGGATTCCCCGGTGTCGAAGCTGGATTCCCATACCAATTCCCCTTTTTCCCAGAAGGTAGCATCATCTTCCTTACCGTGCGCATCATGGGGAAAAAGTTCCTTGAATTTGGTTTTTCCAAAGCCATCAAAATCTGGTGCGGGCCAGGGTCTGGGTCGTAACACATTGCTAGGTGCTTTCAGTTTATACATTTTAAGGCTCCCTTTGGCCGGGACAAACTCACCATTTAGGTTGCTGGTTGAAATAGTTATCTTGGGGTTTTTACTGTTCTTGTTCAGTGGGTCATCTATTTGCACATTGGCAGTAAGCGCATGGTATCCTACGTTGACCATCGTTGTGGTACTATGTGTCTCACCGTTGAGGTCTGTTACATCTGCCGTAACCTCATAGTTGAAGGTGGGCAAATTATCTTTTGCAATGCTTAAATCTGGTATTGCTTTAAATTTGATGAGGTATTGGCCTTTACTGTCGGTCATCGTTTCACCATGGGCAATAACTTGGGGCGTACTGTTGCTATAAGGGAAATGCCCATAGTGCCATTTTGGGTAGTATACCACTCGCCGTACCGCATAGCTTACCTTGGCATTTGTGATGGGACTCCCGGCATAGGCATTGGCCTCGCCCTCAACCTTGATGGTATCGTTAAGTCTATAGGTCTCCGTTATAGGCTTAAAAGAAGTACTAAATTTTGGGCGCTTGTATTCCTCAACGAAAAAATTGCTACCTCCGTTAATATTTATTTCGTCAGCATCCAATGTCAAATAATAATTGCCGGTCAGTCCGTTATTGGGGAGTATAAATTGGCCGGAAAAGGAACCGTAACTGTTGGTCCTAAATTCCTGTTGCGCAACTTTTTGATGGTGTACATCCATAAGGCTTACGGTTAAAACAGTTCCGCTGAGCACTGAGGATATATCATTTTCTTTCAAAATGGCTATCCCTTTAAAATATAAAGTTTGCCCTGGCCTATATATGCTTCGGTCTGTAAACAAAAATCCTGAATAATTATTTTCACTACGTATTGGATTATATTTTGCATTCACATAAAAATCTCCAAAATGGGCTACTTCCCCATTGTTGGATACCTGGATGTTGACCTTGTTCCAACGTTCGCTCGGTAGGGGTAGGGTTACTAGTCCTTTATCGTCCGTAATGAAAGTCTTGTGTAAAATAGGCCGTTCGTAGTTTTGCTGATAGGAGAATTTTAAGTTAGCCCCGCTTATAGGCTTTCCGTTATTCCGGTCTATTAACTGAAAGTTATGCTTTGTATCTGTTTTGCTTTCTACCAAAGCAAAATTGGTAACTTGGATAGATCTATATGCAAAGGTGGAGTTTAAGTGGGAATAAGGGGTAGCTACAATAATGTATGATCCATTGTATAGCTCGGGCAATAGGATTTCAGTTTTATGGGATTGGTAATCATTTTCGTTGATGAGCTTGGCATCCCAGTTTTTAACGCCGTTGAGTTTCTTTATAAAGGCCAATTTTTCTTCCTCTGGATACAGGGCGTTCAGTTGCTGTATTTCCTTTTGGGAAATTTTGTAAGCCGACATCTGAAGGTTATCTAGGTTTCTATATGTTACAAGTAGTCGGGAAGGTTGGTTAACAGGTATATGCCGCTCTGCAGTCAATTGAAGGCTTTTGGATAAAATTGTTGATTTTAGGGCCTTACATTTGTTTGATGCGCTACTATTGGGGAATTTGGACAGTATCGTTTCGCAAATAGCAAGCGCTTCCTTTTGCTTCCATCGGTGCTCTTCAGATTCCTGGGGAATATAGGTATTGCCCAACTCATGGTAGAATAGGGCCATCTCATATTGGTATAAGGCAGCGATTTTATTGTTCTCGATAGATTGTGCACTATTCTTTATAACCTCCAAATAGTGTTGGTCTTTATCGGGGAACACTGCATTTTCCCTAATGTACTTTAAACGCTGTATGTCTACATCCACATAGGCTTTGCTGGATAGGTCGGATGAGTGGAAATCCAACAGTTGCTGATACAGTTTTAATGCTTTGGGTTGTAAGGAAGTCTTGTCCGTGGAGCTAATTTTTTGTTGAAGGAATAGTTTTCCTTCGCATAATATTTCGGGGTCGGTGATTTCAAATTTATCGGCAGGACGTGTAATTTCATTTTCTCCGGTCTTGTAGAAATCTAAAGCAGCATGGGCCAATAGATCAAACAGGGTAGGGCGATAGACCTCCGACCCCTTCTCTTGGTCCAGTATTTCTTTAAAGACATCAGTAGGGAGCTCTTGCAAGGCTGAAGGCCTGTTTAGCGAGGCTTCATAATGATTACTAATTTCATGGAAAATAGTAGTCAGGTCCCATGTTCTAAAATCGGTTTCGTCTATCTTTTCTCCGGTCTCGGTTCTATTGTAAAATTTATACCTGTTATCTTGAAAATATTGCCAATACATATTGGCCAAATAGCTATGCAGAATATTGTTTACAGGGAATTGGTTTTGGGCTATTTCCGATTTAAATTCCTGTATAATAAGAAGCTGGGCCTCTTCTTCAAGGTCCATGCTGTATTTTGATGCATATAACAGTGATTTTATAATCTGTGCGGAATCGACTTCATTTTTTGCTTTTTTGGAGATCAAGTTCACAACCTTCAATGCGGATTTGGTCATGTCCTCTGCTTCCAATTTTTCTACGCGTTGCCAAAGGAGGGCATAAGAATCATCTGTTGTTTGGGATTGTCCCATTTGTGATAATAGAATTATAATTAGTGTTGCTATTTTTTTCATTCGTATTAATTTAAGGAACAAAATTGGTATATCTGTTGCTGGGGGACAACCGGGAACGAGGGAATGCCCCTATTAGGTTAGTTAACGCTCCCTGGAATGTATAGATGCAAAAAGAATACCAACGTTGCTTAAAAAAAATACTCAAATAAATTTCCTTGGAGAACTTAGTTAGAATTGTCTTTGTATATATTGTATTTTTTGGGCTCCAGATATATTTTATAAGCCCTACTGCTCTTATTTTGGTCTTAAAACGACTTAAGCAAACCACCGTCAATGGGAATGTTGGTGCCCGTGATGAACGAAGCTTGGTCAGAGGCCAGAAAAGTGACAAATTGCCCATACTCCGCAGGGTCGCCAAATCGCCTAAGGGGTACTTGGGTAAGCATTTGTTCCTCTACTTCTGAAATAGGCACTCCCAATGATTTTGCCTTGGTGGCATTTAAGTTTTTTAATCTTTCAGTATTAAAGTATCCCGTTAGGGTACTGTTTACAGTAATATTGTATGGGCCTACATCACTGGCCAGGGTTTTGGACCAGGTTACAACGGCTGCCCGTATGCTATTGGAAAGTGATAAATACGCAAGGGGTTCCTTAACGGAAACGGAGGCTATATTTATAATTCGTCCATGGTTTTGGGCCATCATGCCTTTAAGGGCCATTTCTGTTGTGTATACTACAGTTTTAAATAATAGATCAAAGGCTTCTTGATAGTCATCTACCTTTTTTTCTAAGGCTCCCCCAGCAGCAGGACCCTGGGTATTGTTTACCAGGATATCTACGGAGTTTGTTTTAAAAAATGTGGTGATAGTTTTTTTATAGGCTTCAAAATTGGAATAGTCTACCACTAAATATTGATGTTTTTGCCCGTTGTTGGTAGGTAAACTGGATACCAAGGCGTTCAATTTGTCTTCACTGCGCGCCATTACGGTTACACTGGCACCACTGGCGGCCAATTGTTGGGCAATGGCCCTTCCTATTCCCCGGCTACTGCCGCCTATCATTGCTTTTTTACCTATAAGAGAAATGTTCATGTTTACTATTTTTTAATTTAGTTAAAAGGGCTTCTGTCCCTGTGTCTATTCAGCTTGGTCCATCGCAGTCCAATTAATATGGATTTGCATACTTCTTGGTTGTACCGCTAGCTAAACTAATTTGTTAGGGACCTGCTGCCTATCGGTAGCTCCCAAAAAAACAACATATTTTGGGTAGGTACCGGCATAATGTGTAAGCATAAAAGAAGCTGTAAAAGTGCACAGGGCATGGATACTATTCTTTTCTACTAAAATAAAAATAATTGGTCTTAGGAGGCATTACTTTGTAGGAATATATTAACAACTTCTAATCCATTCGTTAACTTTTTTTGATAGCCTATAACAATGCTTATCTTTACCGCTTAAATCAATATTTAATGCGTATACATTTTATCGCAATTGGGGGCAGTGCCATGCACAATTTGGCGTTGGCCTTGCATCATAAAGGATATGTTATTTCGGGCAGTGATGATGTAATTTTTGAACCTTCCAAGACCAGGCTGGAGTCTAAAGGGCTTTTGCCTACATCGTTTGGTTGGTTTCCGGAAAAAATAGATAAGAGTTTGGATGCGGTAATTTTGGGTATGCATGCCAAGGCTGATAATCCAGAGCTTATAAAGGCCCAGGAGTTGGGGGTAAAAATTTACTCTTACCCTGAATTTCTTTATGAGCAATCCAAGGATAAGACTAGGGTGGTCATCGGCGGAAGTCATGGGAAAACTACTATAACGTCCATGATATTACATGTGTTAAATTACCACGATATAGCGGTAGATTATATGGTAGGAGCCCAATTGGACGGTTTTGACCGTATGGTGCATCTTACCGATGAAAATGATTTTATAGTGCTGGAAGGGGATGAATACCTCTCATCGCCAATTGACAGAAGGCCCAAGTTTCATTTGTACCAACCTAATATAGCCCTTCTAAGCGGCATTGCTTGGGATCATATTAATGTTTTTCCTACCTATGAAAATTATGTGGAACAATTTCAGGTTTTTGTAGATAGTATTGTAAAGGGGGGGAGTATCACTTATAACGAAGAGGATGCTGAGGTAAACAGGGTGGTTAACGCCTCGGAGAACCCTATAAGAAAACTGGCTTATAGAACCCCGGAATACCAGGTGGAAAACGGACAATCCATATTGGAAACTCCCGAAGGACCCATGCCCATAGAAATTTTTGGCAGGCATAACCTGAGCAATTTGGCAGGAGCTAAATGGATTTGCCAAAATATGGGGGTTGATGAGGACGACTTTTATGAGGCCATAGCTTCTTTTAAAGGAGCTTCCAAAAGGTTGGAAAAAATAGCAGAGGGGAAAACCAGTGTTGCATATAAGGATTTTGCCCATTCCCCAAGTAAGGTGATGGCCACTACCAAGGCAGTAAAGGAACAATACCCTAACAAAAAGCTAATTGCCTGTTTGGAGCTACATACCTATAGTAGCTTTAATCCCGAATTTTTAAAAGAGTATAAAGGGGCATTGGATGCTGCAGATGTGGCAGCAGTTTTCTATTTGCCCGAGTCGGTTAGGATAAAAAAGCTTAAGGAGGTTTCCCCGGAACAAATATCAGAAGCTTTCCAGCGTAATGATCTACAGATTTTTACCGATGCTGAAGTATTTAAAAATTTTGTTTTTGGAGAGGGATATGATAACTCAGTACTGCTTTTAATGAGTTCAGGGAATTATGGAGGATTAGATCTGGATGAGGTTAAGGAGCTGGTTCAGGCCAATTAATTTTTAATTAGGTTGGGCAGTTTTCCTTTTGTGTGTCATTTGGATGTAAATTTTGGCGAAGTACTGTATTAAAAGGCAATATTAATGTACTTTTAATGCAGTTAAATCATTTGTTTTAAATGAATAAAGGTCCCATAGGTATTTTTGATTCGGGCATTGGAGGTACCTCTATATGGAGGGAGGTTAGTAGAATGCTCCCCAATGAAGACACACTTTATTTGGCCGATAGTAAAAATGCCCCATATGGGGAAAGGACTAAAGACCAGATAGTACAGCTAAGTATTAAGAATGTTGAATTTCTAAAAAATAAAGGCTGTAAACTTATAATTGTAGCCTGTAATACCGCTACAACAAATGCCATAACAGAGCTTCGTAAATTATACAAGATTCCCCTGATAGGCATTGAACCTGCTATAAAACCAGCAGCCTTAAACTCCAAGACCAAGACCGTTGGGGTCCTGGCGACCAAGGGCACTTTGTCCAGTGCTTTGTTTCACCATACATCTGAGAACCATGCCAATGGAATAACGGTGTTGGAACAAGAGGGCACGGGGCTGGTAGAATTGATAGAGCAGGGTGAGGTGTATTCTGATAGAACACGGGAGTTGTTGCAAAAATACCTGGAGCCCATGTTAAAGAAAGGTATAGATCAGTTGGTATTGGGGTGTACGCATTACCCTTATTTAATTCCTTTGTTGAAGGAGATGTTGCCCAAAAACATAAGAATTATAGATTCGGGCGAGGGGGTGGCCAAGCAGACCAAAAATATTTTGCAGAAGTACGGATTATTTAACGAAGGATCCTCCTTACCCGTTGGAAAACATCAATTCTTTACCAATGGTGATGTCTTGATCTTAAAGGATTTCTTAAAAGATATTACGGTGCCCTATTCTGCCCAATTTTTGGATTTTTAGTCGTATTTCTAGGATTATGGCCTAGGAATTATCACTATAGATAGAGCAAGGCATAATATTTTAAATTCAGAGGCATGTACCGTTTTTAATGGGAGCTATTTACTTTTTAATATAGGTTAAATAGGTGAAATCATATTTATGTCGCTCGTCCTTGGGGTGGTGTTCCTTATTGGTCAATTCCCATTGGTCTTCATCAAAATCAGGAAAGAACGTATCCGCTTCAAATGATCCGTGAACCCTGGTTAGTTCCATATGGTTGGCGTATTCCATGCCTATTTTGTAGATTTCACCACCCCCTATTATAAAGGCTAGGGGATCTTCCTTAACAAGTGCCAGTGCTTCGTCCATGCTATGGACCACCATACAATCTGCATGGCCAACCTCATAGTCCTTATCCCTGGTAATTATGATATGTGTTCTATTGGGCAAGGGCTTGGGGAAGCTCTCAAAAGTTTTGCGCCCCATGATTATTTTATGTCCGGAGGTAAGGCTTTTAAATCGCTTAAAATCATCGGGTAAATGCCATAATAGGTCGTTGTTTTTTCCTAAGGCATTGTTCTCGGCGGCGGCGGCAATAATGGTAAGGGTATTCACGCTTCTTTTTTTTTATTTATGTGGGATAATGGAAAATCGGTTTCTATTTCTTTTTGTAATTCGGCTATTTTTTCTTTTTGTTTTAGAACCAGTTTTTCGCGCTGTTTTCGCTCCCAATCCCTTCCCATGAATTTTGAAGTAATAAATACATTAAAAATATGGATTATAAACAAAAAGGCCCAGAAGGTAATGGCCCAAACAAACCAATTGTACTCAACACCGTACTTAAGTATTTTGTTGATGATTATCATAAAAACACTTCCTATTAAGAAAAGGACAAAATGGTTGTATAAGCGTTTTTTCTGTTTAATCCTGGTTTGGGCATATTCCAGCATTTCATGCTGTTCCGCCTCAATTGTTGATGTTTTTTTGTTTCTGGAGAACATGCTTATCACTATCTTTCCGTAAAGATACCATAAATACAAATTTCATCAATTTTGATATGCAAAAGATTATTAAACAATTCCCGGTTTTAAGTCAATATACCTACCTGAACACTGCAACTTCTGGCCTGCTGTACGACGGACTTTTGGAATGGCGGCAGGAACATGATCTTGATTTTCTCATTGGTGGTAGCCAGATGAAAATGTCATCACACATTCTATTGGATGACACCAGAAATAGCATTGGAGACTTTTTTGGTTGTCCAAAGGAAAATGTGGCCTTGGTGCCCAATTTTTCAATGGGTCTTAATCTTTTGTTGGAAGGAATAGGCAGGGAACGCAATGTTCTTTTATTGAAGGGCGATTATCCGTCGGTAAATTGGCCGTTTGAATCTAGAGGGTGTAAAGTTGACTATGCGGAAATCAATGAAAACCTGGAAGAAAATATTTATAATAAAATAAAAACGGGCCATTTTGATATTTTGGCCTTGAGTTTGGTACAATGGCTAAACGGAATAAAAATAGATTTGGAATTCCTAAGACAATTAAAAGAAGAGTTCCCTAACCTTATAATAATAGCAGATGGTACCCAATACCTAGGCACGGAAAATTTTAATTTTAAGGAGTCGGGCATAGATGTACTGGCTGCAAGTTCCTATAAATGGTTGTTGGGAGGTTACGGCAACGGTTTTATGATGTTCGGTGTTGGAATGGAAGATAAATTTACCCCCTTGTCATCCGGTTTTAACGCTGTCCAAGGCAAGCTGGAAGACAAGGAACGTATTTCCTTTGCAAAGCGATTTGAACCTGGGCATTTGGACACCCTGAACTTTGGAAGTTTAAAATATTCCTTGGGTTTTTTATCGGATATTGGGATGGAGCGTATAGGCGATAAAATTGGAAAACTTACGCATAAGGCAAAAGAAAGTTTGGAAGGTTTAGGGGTTTTGGAGGAAGCTGTGGTAAGCAGAAAGGACCATAGTTCTATTTTTAATATTAAAGGGGGTAAGGAAATGTATGATAAATTAATGCGGCAAAATGTGATTTGTGCCCTGCGCGGAAGCGGAATTAGGTTAAGTTTTCATTTTTATAACACAGAAAATGAGATAGATAAGATTGTAGGGATATTAAAATGACCGTGTGCAGGCTTGTATTCTTGCCAATAAAACCCACTTAAATTATTAAAGCGAATCAATTGTTAAACTTATTTTAAGAAATTGATAAAAATGACATTGATCATTGTAAATGAGCACTTTAAAAGTGTAATTTTGCTTTTTAATCTAAAATTAGGTGGTTATGGGAATTACAAAACAATATTTAAAAACTAAACCAGTTTGTAAGGTTACTTTTTCAGTGCCTGCGGAGGATGCCAAGAAGGTTGCTGTTGTAGGTGATTTTAACAATTGGAGCCCGAAAGGGAGTGCTTTAAAGAAATTAAAGAACGGAACATTTAAGGGTACTTTTGATTTGCCAAAGGAAAAAACCTTTGAATTCAAGTATATTGTGGATGGTAGTTATGTTAACGAGGCGGAAGCCGATCGTTACCAATGGAACGACTATGCCGGTGCTGAGAATTCGGTATTGGAATTGTAATGTATAACAGCCGATACCTGCTGCTTGGTTGGCCGGTATCGGTTTGTATCAATTTTTTTAGAACTGTTTTTTTGAAGTAACAGGGTAGTTGACACTTATTCTTGAACGGAAACTCCTTTCCAAAATGCAATTCTTCCCTAAATAGGTGTTGCTAGTTTACTTACTTCTGGGTAATACCAGGCTGCATCTTTGTTTTCTTCTCCAGCTACCTTAATATTGTAGTAGGAGGCCCTACCTTTCCATGGACAGCGGGTATGAGTGTTACTGTGGGTAAAATACTTCTTTTTTATGCTTTCTGCAGGAAAGTAATGGTTGTTTTCCACTACGGTGGTCTCGTCACTTTCTGCAAGAATCGTATTTTTCCAAATAGCTTTCATCAAGTTTTGTTTTGAATTAATGAAATGAGGTCATTGGCCCTTGCATTTTATTTTTTTACTAGGATATAGTTTTTAAAATAATCCCTGTCGTCAGCGTAGGCCCTTGCTATTTTTAGCCCAGCCTTATCGACTAGAGCATTAATGGTAAGGTCGTCATATTTCTGGGATATTTCGGTATGTATGGTTTCCCATTGGGCAAATGTTAATTCAAGATCAAGAGCCTTTATGGATACATCTTGGGGTTCTATGGAAACCAAATAGCTTTTCGCCGTACCGGTTTGTGGGTCATAGACTTCCCAGTGTTTAAATTTGTCCAGATTAAAATTTCCTTCTAACTCCGTATTAATTCTGGCCAAAATATTCTTGTTGAAAGCTTCGGTAATACCTTCGGGGTCATTATAGGCATCCAATATGGTCTGAGGGTCTTTTTTTTGATCACAGCCCAAAAAGATCATGTCTTCATCTTTCATTGTTTTTTTCAGTTCCTGTAAAAAAAGAACGGCTTGCTCATGCAGTAGGTTTCCAATATTTGAGCCAAGGAATAATATAATTTTTTTCTCATCGCCAGTATTGCCTATGGTTTTTAAAGATTCTATATAGGTTCCTTGGTAGGGGTCAACCTTAATGTTGGGGTACTCTTGGGATAGGGAGGATTGTAATAGATCCAAGGCATTCTGACTAATGTCTATGGGGCTATATTTAAAGCAAGTATTGCCCTTGGAAAGTTCTTCCAGCAATAATTTTGTTTTTTTACCATCACCGGCTCCCAATTCTATTAAGTTGATGGAGTTGGAGTTTTGGGTAAATAGGTCTACAATTTTCCTGCGGTTCCTTTTCAGGGTATCGTATTCACAGTTGGTTAAATAATAGGAGGGCATCTCCATAATTTTTTGGAATATCCTATCCCCATTCTGATCATATATAAATTTTGAAGATAGGTGTTTCGGAAAATCTGTAAGTCCTTTTTTAACCTCTTGTGCAAATTGAAGGTCGGTTTTAATTAGAGTTCGTTCTTCCATAAATTTATTGTCGTAATTATTTGGCCAACCTTAATCCTGTGTATTGCCAACGTAGTTGGGGCTGAAAAAAGTTCCGGTAGGTATGTCTTTTGTGTTTGTTGGGAGTGGCTACAGAGCTTCCTCTTAGTACCTTTTGGTTTACCATAAACTTTCCGTTGTATTCACCTAGCGCTCCTTCTGCTTTCTTGTAATTGGGGTAAGGTAAGTAGGCACTTTCTGTCCATTCCCACCTTTGTCCCCATTTAAAATATTGGGAACCTATTTCCCATTCAAATTCTGTAGGCAGTCTGCAATTTCTCCATTGGGCAAAGGCATAGGCCTCAAAATAGGACAGGTGGGTGACAGGGGTTTGTTTGTTTATTTTTTGCAGCCCATTCAAAGTATAATGCTGCCATTCACCATCTATCAGGTGCCAGTATAAAGGAGCCTTAATGTTATGCTCCTTCACCCAATCCCACCCCTCGGCATGCCAGAGTTTAAAGTTTTTGTAGCCACCATCTTCTATAAAAGCACAATATTCTAAATTGGTTACCAGACTGTTGGAAATGGAAAAGGGCTGTAGGTATACTTTATGGCGACCTAATTCATTGTCATAGCAGAAATCTTTAGAGGCATGTCCTATTTCATAAATACCCTCCGGTACGGTAAGCCATTGCTGGGATTGCCTTTCTTTGAGGTGCTCCTGGTAGTTTGCCTTATATACAGGCAAAAGAGGATTGTTTCCTAGAATATATTTAATATCGGTTAGGAGGAGTTCCTGGTGTTGTTTTTCGTGATGAATGCCTATTTCCACAAGGTTTTGAACCTCCTTGGAGGTAGGTTCCCTGAGTAGGGTTTCCATGTGTTGAGTTACATATTTCCTGTAATCATATACCTTGGATACGGATGGCCTTGACAGGTTGCCACGGTCTGCACGCACCACCCTTTTGCCCACTGTTTCATAGTAGCTGTTAAAAACGTAGGAAAAATTGGGGTTGTAGGATTCATAGCCCCTTAGGTGATTTTTTAATATAAACTCTTCAAAAAACCAAGTGGTGTGACCCAAATGCCATTTAGGAGGGGATACATCCACAATAGGCTGTACCACATAATCCTCGGTTTCCAGCGGTTCGCATATAGTTTCTGTGTAAGACCTTGTTTCTAAAAAAAAATCTGTTAGTTCATCGGTTAAAACCATAATTTATAGATATCCTTATAAATTTAAGGAATATAAATAAACCAAGTTTAACCCAATTGTTAAAGATTTGGTCTCATTTGATTAGCTTTAGGTTTTTACACCAAAGGAAACTATGTGCGGGATGCTAAAATTACCTAACCATCATGATAGCGGAAATTTATACGGCCACTGCCCCTTTGATATGGGGATGTGGATCATAGTCCAACAATGTAAAATCTTCAAATTTGAAGTCCAGTATATCTTTTATTTCAGGATTTAGTACCATCTTTGGTAGTGGTCTGGGATCTCTGCTCAATTGCAATTTTACCTGGTCAAAATGATTGTTGTAGATATGGGCGTCGCCAAAAGTGTGTATAAATTCCCCTGGTTCAAATCCACATACCTGTGCCATCATTAGGGTAAACAAAGCATATGAGGCAATGTTGAAGGGCACCCCCAAAAATATGTCGGCACTTCTTTGGTAAAGCTGACAGGATAATTTTCCATCGGCTACATAAAACTGAAAAAAGGCATGGCAGGGAGGAAGGGCGGCTTTGCCGTTGGCAACATTCTCTGAAAAAGATATGGAGGTATCGGGCAATACACTGGGGTTCCAAGCAGAAACCAGCATCCTTCTGCTGTTGGGGTTGTTTTTTAGTGTTTCTACTATTTCTTTAATTTGGTCTATCTCCTCACCATTCCAATTGCGCCATTGGTAGCCGTAAACGGGTCCTAGATTGCCATTTTCATCTGCCCATTCGTTCCAGATTCTTACCCCGTTCTCTTGCAAATACGAAATATTGGTGTCACCTTTTAAAAACCATAACAGTTCATGTATAATGGATTTTAAATGGAGCTTTTTGGTGGTTACCATGGGAAATCCGTCGGCCAAATTGAAACGCATTTGATAGCCAAATACACTTTTGGTGCCGGTACCGGTACGATCTCCTTTTTGGCTTCCGTTGTCCAGTACATGTTGTAGTAAATTGTGGTATTGTTTCATGTGTCTTGTTTCAGCCTCTTAGTAAATAGTAATGGCCTTTTGTATAGTGTCCTTTTAAATCTGTCGGCAAGTTAGCCAAATCCCATTTTATTGGGGCTAGGTTTTAGGCTAAGTTATCAAACTTTTATCAACGGAGTTGGGGGCTTTATTTCTTGCTAGAGGGTAGCTAGGGCTGCCTGTGTAATTACCCTAAGATCATGCCTGCAATGGTGGCAGATAACAGGGAGGCAATAGATCCTCCTAGTACCGCTTTCATGCCAAATTCGGATAGTGTTTTTCGTTGTCCAGGGGCTAATGATCCAATACCCCCTATTTGTATACCGATGGACGCGAAATTGGCGAAGCCACACAGCATATAAGTGGCCATGATGATAGATTTGTTAAAGGTAAAGTGAACTATGTTGGCACTGTCCTTTAGTTCTGCCAATTGTATATATCCAATAAATTCACTTGCGGCCAATTTAATGCCCAGTAATTGTCCCATGAGCATAATGTCTGAAGAATCTACCCCTATCAGCCACATTAAGGGGGCAAAAAGGGTGCCCAATATGGCTTCCAAGGAAAATTTTTCATAGGGTGAATTAGCTGCGATCCACGTGTTTAAGTCGGTAAAGTTGCCAGTCCAGTCCAAAATGCCATTGATCATGGCAATAAAGGCTACAAAAACCAATAGCATGGCCCCTACGTTTACGGCCAATTTTAATCCTTCTGTTGTTCCGTTGGAAATAGAATCAAGGATGTTGGAGCCTATTTTCTCGTTGGAGACTTGTACATCTGTGTTTATACTTTCGGTCTGGGGGTATAATATCTTTGAAATGACAATGGCGCCAGGAGCGGCCATTACAGAGGCGGCCAGCAAATGTTTGGCAAATTGTAATCTTAGTATAGGGTCGTCCCCTCCCAAAAACCCTATGTACGCGGCCAGTACGGCACCAGCCACCGTGGCCATGCCGCCAATCATAACCAATAGTATTTCGGATCGGTTCATCTTTTCAAGGTAGGCCTTTATCAAAAGGGGAGCTTCTGTTTGACCCAAAAATATATTTCCTGTAACACTTAAGCTTTCGGCACCGGATATACCTAAAGTTTTGGACAGTAGCCAAGCTAAGGCCTTAACAACTTTTTGTATAATGCCCAAATAGAAAAGTACGGAGGTCAATGCCGAAAAAAAGATTATGGTGGGGAGCACCTGAAAGGCGAAAATAAACCCAAAAGTGTCCATGTCTACCACCAATCCCTCGAATAAAAACTTACTACCGGCCCTTGTGAAATCTAAAATACTAACAAAAATTTTGCCTCCAAATTCGAAGAATTTAGAAACGAAACTAAGGTCAAAGCGGTAGCCAAAAGCATTGAAGCCAATTTTTTCGCCAATTAGTATGCAAATGGCAAGTAGGAGTTGTAGCAACAGGCCAATGCCGGCCGTTTTCCAATTTATGGCTTTCCTGTTGTTGCTAAAAAGATAGGCAATAAAAACCAAGGAAATCATACCTAAAATGCCACGCCAAATGCTGCTAAAGCTGGCCCCTTGATTGGGTATAATTGCGGTAGTATTTTGGAGAGGAGTGGTACTGCCGATGTCTTGGGCAAGGGACGGAAAGGCTATTAGGCAGCATACCAATAAAACCGGGAGTTTATTTCTCATCCATAAAGTCTTAAATCTTTATAATTGTCCTATTTGCGTTTGGAAATTTCGTCCCTGAGTTTGGCGGCTTTTTCATAATCTTCACTGGCTACAGCCTTGTCCAGTTCTGAATACAGTTCTTCCAGACTAAGTTCTTTGTAGCCTTCAGAGCCGCTTGGATTTATTTCTACGGTTTCTCCTTCCTGAAGTATTTCGTCTACCATAATACTGTCATCGGAGTCTTCCTTGTCTTTTTCTTTGGATGAGAATTTTAGGAATATACCTGCCTTGTCCAAAATGGTCTTGTAGGTGAAAATAGGTGCATTAAACCGTAAGGCCAATGCAATGGCATCACTGGTCCTGGCATCTATTATTTCTTCTATCTTGTCCCGTTCGCATATAATACTGGAATAGAAAACACCATCTACCAATTTGTGGATGATGACCTGTTTGATTACAATGTCGAACCGATCGGAAAAATTCTTGAAAAGATCGTGTGTCAAGGGTCTTGGTGGCTTAATTTCTTTTTCTAGTGCAATGGCAATGGATTGTGCCTCGAACGCACCAATTACAATAGGTAATTTACGATCACCGTCAACTTCATTCAATATAAGGGCATATGCGCCATTTTGCGTTTGGCTATAGGATATCCCTTTTATTTTTAATCTTACTAAACTCATAGAAATTTATCAACTAAAAAAGGCTGTTCAAAATACAGGACGGGCCTTGTGATTTTGAGCAGCCCTTTAGGGGCACAATTTAACAAAAATTAAGCGTTTTGCGCCTTAAATTCCTTTAATTTTTCTATTAGTTGGGGTACAACCTCAAAAGCATCACCAACTACGCCGTAGTCTGCAGCTTTAAAAAACGGTGCTTCCGGGTCTGTATTTATCACCACTTTTACTTTGGAGGCACTTACTCCGGCCAAGTGCTGTATAGCACCAGAAATACCTATGGCTATATAGAGATTACTGGCAACCGGTTTACCGGTTTGTCCAACGTGTTCTCCATGTGGTCTCCAACCTAGATCCGAAACCGGTTTGGAACAGGCTGTAGCCGCACCCAATACCTCAGCCAATTCTTCTATCATTCCCCAGTTTTCAGGGCCTTTTAATCCACGGCCTCCTGACACTACTATATCTGCATCGGCAATGGTGGCCTTTCCTACAACCTTGTCTATTTCAATAGATTTGGTGGTAAAAGCCTCTTCGGCCAAGTCAGGGGCAAAATCCTCAACGGTGGCATCGGTTTTGTTTTCCACGCTTCCAAATGCATTGTTGGATACGCCAATTATTTTTACATCCGTATCCAATTGGGTTATGGCAAAACCCTTATTGCTGAAAACTGTTCTCTTTACCTGGAAAGGGCTGGTGCTTTCCGGGGCGGCAACTACATTGGGGACGTATCCCGCTTTTAATTGCGCAGTTAACATGGGTGCCAAGAATTTGGTATCCGCACTGGAGCTAAGAATAATAATGGTAGCGTTTTCTTTTGCGGATACTTGGGCTATGGTATTTGCATAGGCCTTGGCATTAAAGGTCTTTAAGTCTTCATTCTGCACATTGATAACCTTGGTCACGCCATAATCACCAAGCGATTCGGGACTATTGGCGTTGATGGCTACGGCCGTCACGGTAGTGCCCATTTTACTGGCTACCTCGTAAGCATAGGAAGCCACTTCGTGGGCATTTTTTTTGAATTTTCCGTTTTCAAATTCTGTATATACTAAAACTGACATAGATCTTATTTGTGTTAAACAAGTGTCCAAACGCGGTTATATTCGCCTTTTGGGTCTTGGGTTATTTTTTTGGTTCTGTTACTGTCATTGTCTCTGAAGTGGTATCAAAAACGTTTGGAGCATTAACGATCAAAACCGGTTCTTTAAATAGCCTTGGCTTCGTTGTGCAGTAAATTAATAAGTTCATCAAGATTGTTTGCATCTACAAGCTTTACTTGACCTTTTGGTGCGGGCTTTTCAAATTTAATATCCTTGGTGGCCTTGGGCGCGGATATGGGTTCAACCACACTAAGCTTCTTCTTGCGCGCCATCATTATTCCCCTCATGTTCGGGATTCTTAAATCACTTTCTGCAACCAGTCCTTTTTGTCCTCCAATAATTAGTGGCAAGGTAGTGGAGATTTTTTCTTTTCCTCCGTCAATCTCCCTGATGGCTGTGGCGTTGTTACCATCTACCTCTAGACTAATACAGGTGTTAACAAAGTTCATTTCCAGAAGAGTGGCCATAATTCCTGGAACCATACCGCCATTGTAGTCAATAGATTCCCTTCCTGCAATGATAAGGTCGTAGTTGCCCTTCTTGGCAATTTCTGCCAGCTGTTCAGCAACAAAAAAACCATCTTCCGGAAAAGCGTTGACCCTTATGGCCTCATCGGCCCCAATGGCCAATGCCTTCCTAATGGTTGGCTCTGTGCTAGCCTCCCCAACAGTCGCCACATGTACGGTAGCGCCCTGCTTTTCCTTGAACCACATGGCACGGGTAAGGCCAAATTCATCGTTGGGGTTAATTACAAATTGTACCCCGGTGGTGTCAAATTTGGTGTCATTGTCCGTGAAGTTTATTTTAGAAGTAGTGTCAGGGACATTACTTAGGCATACTAAAATTTTCATATAATTATATTTTGATGACGGTTAATTACGAAATGTTGGCTAAGATACTCAATAATTTTTAAAATACTATGCATGCATAGTATATTTTTGAGGTATTTTTAATTCTTAACCCCTTAGAATTGACATATTATTTGCTACTTTTGCTTGCACTTTTAGTAAGTTAACATAAAGAATAGCATTTTACAGATGAAAACACTACAGTTTAGGGAGGCTATACAACAAGCAATGTCCGAGGAGATGAGAAATGATGAGTCCATTTATTTGATGGGTGAGGAGGTTGCGGAATACAATGGAGCTTATAAGGCGTCAAAGGGAATGTTGGACGAGTTTGGTCCTGAAAGAGTGATTGATACACCAATATCCGAACTTGGTTTTGCAGGTATTGGCGTAGGATCGGCGATGACTGGCAATAGGCCTATAATAGAATTTATGACCTTTAACTTTGCTTTGGTTGGTATTGATCAAATTATCAATAACGCAGCAAAAATCCATCAAATGTCCGGAGGGCAATTTAATTGTCCTATTGTATTTAGGGGGCCAACGGCTTCTGCAGGCCAATTGGCAGCTACCCATTCACAAGCTTTTGAAAGCTGGTATGCCAACTGTCCAGGTCTTAAGGTAGTGGTTCCTTCCAATCCTAAAGATGCCAAAGGACTTTTAAAGTCGGCCATCCGCGATAACGACCCGGTTATATTTATGGAGTCCGAGCAAATGTACGGAGATAAAGGAGAGGTGCCGGAAGGAGAATTTACCATTCCATTGGGTGTTGCCGATATTAGGAGGGAAGGTACAGATGTTACCATTGTGTCTTTCGGGAAAATAATAAAAGAAGCCGATAAAGCTGCCGAAGAATTGGCCAAGGAAAATATAAGTGTCGAAATTATCGACCTACGTACCGTTAAGCCATTGGATTACGAAGCAGTCTTAAAATCAGTAAAGAAAACAAATAGATTGGTGGTGCTGGAAGAAGCTTGGCCATTTGGAAATGTGGCTACCGAGATAACATATCACGTACAGTCCAACGCATTTGATTATCTGGATGCTCCAATTGTAAAGATCAATACGGCCGATACACCTGCTCCTTATTCTCCTGTTTTATTGGCAGAGTGGTTGCCAAATCATGAGGATGTTGTGAAGGCTGTGAAAAAAGTATTGTACAAGTTGTAGTGTAACTACTTAAGGGCTTATGTCTTGGCTTCGTTGACTTTGGGTTGACGAAGCTTTTACATTATATGGCATTATATTTTGGTAAGGTAGTTTAGTTGATTGCGTCTATAAGGTAGGTTTAAAGTTTTTGTAAAATAGTATCCTTTAATCCGTAGTCCTTTTAAAAAAGAGAATGACAAGAGTCCTATTAATCTTATTGGTGTTTTTTGTTCAGCACGCTTCTTCGCAGACCAAAGTGGGCGGAGTGGTTGTGGATGAGGAGGGGGAACCGGTCTCTTTTGCCAATGTGCTGTTCAAGGGGTCTTCCGAGGGAACCATTACCAATGACAATGGTAGGTTTTATATGGAGTCCGAAAACAGTCATGCTGCCTTGCTCGTCTCCTTCATTGGTTACGAAACCAAGGAAATACCGCTTAACGCCAAGGTTAATTATGACATGAAGGTGGTGTTAATGGAATCTAGTGAGCAGCTCAATGAGGTGGTTGTCTATGTAGGAAAAACCGATAAAAAGAACAACCCCGCTATTGATATCCTAAAGAAAATATGGTCCAAAAAGCGCAACAATGGGGTGCATATGTTTAAACAATATCAATATGACAAATATGAAAAGGTAGAGTTTGACCTGAATACTATTGATAGTGCACTTATGAAAAGCAAGGTCTTTAAAGGTCTGGAGTTTGTTTTTAAGGATTTGGATACCTCTAGGATAACCGGAAAGACCTATTTGCCTATATTTCTTAATGAGACTTTTTCTAAGGTATATGGGAATAATGAAATGGCGTTGGAAAAGGAAGATGTGAAGGGAAGTAAAAATTCCGGCTTCAATAATAATCAGGCCATTATTGCATTTGTTGCGGACTTGTACAACGACTATGATATTTACGATAATTATTTAAAATTTTTTGATAAAAGCTTTACCAGTCCGTTGTCCAAAACCGGGGTGGATACCTACAATTATGTTTTGTCGGACAGCGCCTTTATAGATAATAAGTGGTGCTACAATATTGTGTACTACCCAAGAAGAAAGAATGAACTTACCTTTAAGGGTAATTTCTGGGTAAATGATACAACCTATGCCGTAAAGAATATCAATTTGGCAGTGACCAAAAGTGCCAATATAAATTGGGTGAAGGAGATATATATTGAACAGGAGTTTGATGTAGTAAACGATTCCGTCTTTCTATTGACAAGAGACTACATGCTCTCCGATTTCAGTTTCAATAAAAAGGAGAAATCCAAGGGGGTTTATGGCAAGAGAACAACGGTATATGGGGGATATAAATTTAACGAGCCCAAACCCAAGGAATTTTACAAGGCCAAAACAGACCCTTTTGATCCCTTGGTGCTGGATAAGGAAGATGCGTTTTGGGAGGCCAATAGACTAGAGTCTTTAAACAAGGATGAACGGGGGATATACAAGCTGTTGGATACCCTAAAAACAGTTCCTAAGTTTAAGACCTACTATAATATGGTGAGCATATTGGCCTCAGGGTATGTGGAAATAGATAAGTGGAATTTGGACCTTGGTGATGTATACAGTGTTTTTGGTTACAATGAAGCCGAAGGGGTACGTGTTAGGGCTGGGGCTAGAACGTATTTCGGACAAAATGATCCCTGGAGGTTACAGGGTTACATAGCCTATGGTTTTGGGGACGACAAATTTAAATATGGCATTTCAGGGAAGTGGTTGGTTGATAAAAAATCACGGTTCATAGTCTCGGCAGGGAAGCGAAGGGATGTGGAACAATTGGGGGTCAGTTTAACGTCTACTACAGACGTGCTGGGAAGGAGCATAGCCTCATCCTCTGTTTTTACCGTAGGTTCCAACGATAGACTTAGTACAATTGATCTTAGTACATTTAATATGGAGGTGGAGCCCCTGCGGAACGTAAGACTTAGGGTGGGAGGGTCTTACAGAACCCTAGGTTCGGCACTGCCAGAGGCTTTTAGTTTGGATTATATAGATCCCTCTGCCCCATCAGGAATCTCCTCTGAAATAGATCAGTTTGAACTTTCTACCAATATAATATATACTCCGGGAAAACGAACTATTGGTAATGGCGTGGAGCGCAAGGACGTGAATGATGATTACAGTACACTGTTTCTCACCTATAGCAACGGAATTAAAAATTTCATGGATAGCGATTTTGACTATAAAAAAATTCAATTTAGCTACACTCAGCCATGGCAGTTAGGAGGCTTTGGTAGGTTGTTGAGTACGGTAGAGATGGGGAAAACCTTTGGGGAGGTGCCACTGGGATTACTCAATGCCATCCCGGGAAACCAGACCTTTTTCTCCGTGTACAATACGTTTTCCAATCTGGATTTTTATGAATTTGTTACCGATACCTATGTTTCTTCGCATTTTGAGCATAATTTTAACGGAAGGATATTTTCTAGAATTCCGATTATCAAGAAATGGAATTTAAGGGAGATTGTGGGGCTGAGAGGTGTCTGGGGAACACTTAGTGATGAAAATAAAGCTTTGAGTGCGCCGGCAAATATCCAATTGATGGCGCCAAAGGATAAGATTTATTGGGAATATTCCGTTGGAGTGGGAAATATATTTAAAATATTAAGAATAGATTTTAATTTTAGGGGCAATTATTTGGATAACCCTGGCGCAAGGTCTTTTGGGGTAACCGGATCGTTTGGATTTTATTTCTAAGCATAAGAAATGCCCTGTACCTAATAATTATTTGTAATTTAGAAATGTGAAAAATAAACATAACCTATGAGCAGTGAAGAAATTACCTCGTTTGATGTATTGATAGAGATCCCTAAGGGGAGCAGAAATAAGTATGAATACGATTTTGACCTAAAAAAGATTAGATATGATAGGATGATATTTTCATCCATGATGTATCCGGCAGATTATGGGTTTATCCCGGAAACCTTGGCCTTGGACGGAGATCCGTTGGATGTGCTCGTTCTCGTTACAGAGGCAACCTTCCCAGGTTGCGTAATGGAAGTAAAGCCAATTGGCGTTTTTCATATGACCGATGAAAAAGGACCGGATGAAAAAGTTATCTGCGTACCTGTTTCCGATCCTGTATGGAACAGAATCTCTAATCTTGATGAACTTAATCCTCACTTGATAAAAGAGATAGAACATTTTTTCAAGGTTTATAAAGACTTGGAGAAGAAGAAAGTTGATGTTGGCGGTTGGGGCGATATACAGGAAGCCAAGGATATTGTGGCCAAATGTATACAACGTTTTAAGGATAGTGATGTTCCGGTAAAAGACGTGAGTATAAAGTACTAAAACATTTTTTAGTTAATAAGTTGAAAAGCAATATTATGGAAATAATATTGCTTTTTTTATTCTGTCATATTTTACTACATTAGCCCGTAACATAACTTTATAAACAATCAAACTAATGGAATCAATAATTATTTATTTGCCAGTTATCATGGCATTAATTGGTCTTGCTTATATGGCAGTAAAAAGGTCTTGGGTATTAAAACAAAATGCTGGGGATGGTAAAATGAAAGAAATTTCGGATTATATCTATGAGGGGGCCTTGGCTTTTTTAAAAGCCGAATATAAATTATTGACCTTATTTGTTATAGGTGCCAGTGTTGCTCTGGCTGCAATTTCCTTTATAGTGCCCACTACACATATTCTTATTGTAGTGGCTTTTATTTTTGGGGCATTTTTTTCTGCCTTGGCCGGAAATATGGGGATGAAGATCGCTACAAAAACCAATGTTAGGACTACCCAGGCAGCACGTACCAGTTTGCCCGAGGCCCTTAAAATATCCTTTGGTGGGGGTACGGTTATGGGATTGGGGGTAGCTGGCCTGGCCGTTTTGGGTCTAACCACTGCTTTTATTCTCTTGTTTCAATTTTTTATGAACGGTTCGTGGACTTCTACCGAAGACATGACTATTGTTCTTGAAACACTGGCAGGATTTTCTCTTGGAGCAGAATCTATCGCCTTGTTCGCCAGAGTGGGTGGAGGAATCTACACCAAGGCAGCAGATGTAGGTGCGGATCTAGTGGGGAAGGTTGAGGCCGGGATTCCGGAAGATGACCCAAGAAACCCTGCTACTATTGCCGATAATGTTGGGGACAATGTTGGGGACGTTGCCGGTATGGGAGCAGATTTATTTGGTTCCTACGTGGCTACCGTATTGGCTGCCATGGTTCTTGGAAATTACGTTATAAAAGATATGGGCGGAGCAATAGAAGATGTCTTTGGAGGTATTGGCCCCATTCTGTTGCCTATGGCTATTGCTGGTTTTGGGATACTGTTTTCAATTGTTGGAACCATGTTGGTTAAAATAAATAGCAATGATGCCAAAGAAAAACAAGTGCAGGGAGCCTTAAATGTTGGTAACTGGGTATCAATTGGTCTTACCTTGATTACCTGCTTTGCCCTAGTAAAATATATGTTGCCCGAAACTATGCAAATGGAGTTTTTTGGAGAAGGCTTAAAAGATATTTCATCTATTAGGGTATTTTATGCCACCGTAATTGGTTTGGTAGTAGGAGGGGTAATCTCTTCGGTTACCGAATATTATACGGGATTGGGAACTAAACCTGTACTGGCTATAGTTCAAAAATCAAGTACAGGTGCGGGAACCAATGTAATTGCCGGTTTGGCAACAGGTATGATCTCTACCTTCCCTACCGTTCTTTTGTTTGCGGCTGCCATTTGGGCATCCTATGCTTTTGCTGGTTTTTATGGGGTTGCATTGGCGGCATCTGCAATGATGGCAACTACGGCCATGCAGTTGGCTATTGATGCCTTTGGGCCTATTTCAGATAATGCTGGGGGTATCGCAGAAATGAGCGAACAGGAACCCATTGTCAGGGAGCGTACCGATATTTTGGATTCGGTAGGAAATACTACTGCTGCCACTGGTAAAGGTTTTGCTATTGCTTCTGCTGCATTAACGTCTTTGGCGCTATTTGCAGCTTATGTAACCTTTACGGGAATTGACGGGATAAACATTTTTAAAGCTCCTGTATTGGCCATGCTGTTTGTAGGAGGTATGATTCCCGTAGTGTTTTCTGCTCTGGCAATGAATTCTGTTGGTAAGGCGGCCATGGATATGGTGTATGAAGTACGCCGACAGTTTAAGGAGATACCCGGGATCATGGAGGGTACAGGAAAGCCCAATTATGCGAGATGTGTGGATATCTCCACCAAAGCCGCCTTGCGCGAGATGATGTTGCCCGGAATTCTGACCATAGGTTTTCCTATCGCCATTGTTATCCTGGGAAAATTGGTATACGGGAGTGACAATCAATTGATAGCCGAAATGTTGGGAGGTTATATGGCCGGTGTTACCGTTTCCGGAGTGCTTTGGGCAATATTTCAAAACAACGCCGGTGGGGCATGGGATAATGCTAAGAAATCTTTTGAAGCTGGAGTGGAGATAAACGGGGAAATGACCTATAAGGGGTCTGATGCCCATAAGGCTGCGGTAACCGGGGATACGGTTGGAGATCCTTTTAAGGATACTTCTGGGCCTTCTATGAATATATTAATTAAACTTACCTGTCTTATAGGGTTGGTTATTTCTCCAATATTAGGGGGACATACGGTGGATAATGGGGTAACCAATCAAGAGGTTGAAGTGCAAATGCAGGTAGAATCAACAGATTTGGCCCAAGCAGTTGTAACATATACCACAACAATAAACGGCAAGGCTACAACGCAAGAAAGGAGAATTAAAGGTACAGCGCAAGAGGTAAAGGCCCAGTTGGAGGCAATTGAGGGTAGCGCTTCAAAACCTGGTGCGAAGGGTGAAAAAGTGGTAATCGATAAAATCGAGATCAGGAAGTAAGTTGCAGAACCAATATTTTGGTATTATATTTAAAAGCCCCGTTGTTCGGGGCTTTTACTTTCTAATTGGGTAATAGCAATATCATATGGATTATCATGATTTAACCACCCTGGGAATTGCATTTGGTCTTGGTCTTTTGGTTGGTTTGCAGCGTCAAAAGGTAAATAATCAGATGGCTGGGGTAAGGACTTTTACGCTAATCGCTATTTTGGGCGTATTGGCAGGTTTTCTGACAAGGGATCTTCAAAACCCTTTTATACTGCCTATTCTGGGGTTGGCACTCACCGCCTTATTGGTTGTGGCAAATATAATAAAATTAAGGGCCTTTAGCGATCCGGATGTGGGGCAAACCACCGAGGTTGCTGCCTTGATTATGTTTGCGATAGGAGCTTATTTGGTCGTAGGCGATAGGGTGGTAGGTGTTATAATTGGAGCTTCAATGTCTGTACTGCTGTATATAAAGGAAAGTCTTCATGGCTTAATAGATAAATTAAAGGAAAAGGACTTCGCTGCCATAATGACCTTTGCGGGGATTTCATTGGTGATTCTTCCTATTTTGCCCGATAAGACTTTTGGTCCCTATCAAGTATTGAATCCTAGGAATATATGGTGGATGATAACGCTTATAGTAGGCCTAAGTGTTTTAGGATATTTTATATACAAGTTTGTTGGGAAAAAAGTTGGGATTATCTCTAATGGGATATTAGGAGGATTGATCAGTAGTACGGCTACCACAGTTAGTTATGCCAGAAAGACAACAGATACGGTATCAATAAGTAAAATGGCCGCTTTTGTTATTACTACGGCCTCGGCAATAGCCCTGGTCAGGGTAATGGTGGAAGTGGGGGTGGTGGTACCCGACAAAATTCCGGTTATGCTTTTGCCGCTAATATTGCAATTTGTTGTGATGGCCATTATATGTGTTGGTCTGTTCTACAGTATAAATAAGGAGTCGGGAGATGACAGTATGCCAGAGCCTAGTAATCCGGCCCAATTTAAGAGTGCTTTGGTTTTTGGCCTGCTTTATGGGGCTATATTATTGGCGGTTGCCTTTGCCAAGGAGGAATTAGGGAATGAGGCTCTGTACATTGTGGCTATAATTAGTGGGCTGACAGATGTGGATGCCATTACCCTTTCCCTGTCCCAACTGGTTAAAACCGATACCCTGAATGCAGCAACGGGTTGGCGACTTATTTTATTGGCCTCATTATCCAATCTTGCTTTTAAGGGAGTGTTGGCACGGGTGTTGGGCAGTAAGGAGTTGGGTAGATGGATTGCAATTTCCTTTGGGATTGCCATTGTGGCCGGAGCAATTTTAATTTGGTTGTGGCCTGTCTCATGGCACCTATAAGAACAAGAGAAAAGCAGCAAGTTTAGCTTTGGTTCCGGTGTTTTTTTAGACTTATGCTTGGTTTACCTTATTGGGGTAGTGCAGCAGGGGGTGTTAGAACAGGCCGTTTATTTCGGCATCGATCTTGTTGATAACCAATCCCAGATCTTCAGGGATATCAACAAAATTAAGTTTGTCCACATCTATAACCAGAAGGTTGCCCTTGCTATAGCTTTGGGCCCAAGCTTCATAGCGCTCGTTTAGCCTACTTAAATAATCAATGGAGATGCTATTTTCGTAATCACGCCCCCTTTTGTGTATTTGGTTAACCAAATTGGGGATGGAACTCCGTAGGTAGATCAACAAATCAGGAGGTTGTACCAAGGTTTCCATTAACTCAAAAAGACTGGTGTAATTGTCAAAATCCCTATTGGTCATGAGTCCCATTGCGTGCAGGTTGGGAGCAAAAATATGGGCATCCTCATAAATGGTACGATCCTGAATAGTGTTTTTTCCACTTTTTCTGATTTGTAATATTTGTCGGTACCTATTGTTTAAAAAGTATATCTGGAGATTAAAACTCCATCTTTCCATTTGATTGTAAAAGTCGTCTAAATACGGATTGTCAACTACATCTTCAAATTGAGCTTCCCATTGGTAGTGTTTGGCCAATAATCTGGTTAAGGTAGTTTTTCCAGCCCCAATATTTCCTGCAACGGCGATATGCATAGGTCTCTGTAATTACGGTTAGTGTTGTGGATACTTCTAATTAAGGGGTGCAATATACAAGATATAGCGAGCAAGTTAAAATCTTTGGATGAATATCCGATAAAAAACCTATGCCATGGGACGGTGATTTTTTTTCAGGTATGGATTAAACCAAAAGACTTCTTTGTAGTCTTAAGCTTAATATTAAACAATAACAAAATGAAAAATTACCTTTTTTTGCTACTGATTTTAATCACCCCTATCACGGGTATTTATGCTCAAGACTTTCAGGGTGAGGCTACTTATTTCAGTAAAACATCTGTTGATATTAATTTGGACGGTAGGCAGATGCCGGAGGATAGGAAGAAACAGATAATGCAAAGGATTAAGGATGCCAATGAGCGTACCTATAAACTAACCTTTGATAAAACACAGTCTATTTATAAGGAAGAAGAAAAATTGGAGCAGCCAGGAAACGGAAGGGGGCCATCAAGATTTGGAATGATGAACCCTTCCGGTGGGGATTATTATAAAGATGTAAAAGAAGGAAGGTATAAGGTAAAGAATGAGCTGCTGGGTAAAATTTTTATGGTAGATGATGAATTGCCGCAATTGGACTGGAAGTTAGGAGGGGAAACAAAGCAGATTGGGAATTATACAGCTTTTAAGGCTACGGCCATAAAAAGTATAAAAAGGCCTAATATGAGGGCCATGTTCCGTCGTAGGGGAGAAAATACCGAAAACAAGGAAGAAGAGGAGTTTATTGAAAAGGATGTAGAGATAGTGGCCTGGTACACCCCAGATATTCCGGTGAGTCAAGGACCTGGGGAATATTGGGGGCTTCCAGGCTTGATCTTGGAGGTTACTGATGACGTAACGGTTGTACTGTGTACCAAACTAGTGATCAACCCAGCAGATAGAAAAGAAATTAAAGCACCCAATGGAGGTAAAAAGGTAACCCAAAAGGAGTATGATAAAATTGCGAAGGAAAAGATGGCAGAAATGAGAGAGAATTTCCGTGGTGGAGGCGGTAGAAGGGGTGGGGGAAGGCCTTAATAAGTATCATAGACAGTTTCTTACAAATTTATCCTTTTGGTGTTTTAATTATTATAGATGTATAAAAAGAATTTTTTTTTAGTGTTGGCCCTGCTTTTAATGTTATCAACAGCTTATGGCCAAGAAATTACCCTATCGGGAATTGTTAAGGATACGACCGGTGTGGGAATTGATATGGCGAATGTAATCGCTATAAATACAGAAACCAACGCCTTGGAATCCTACGGCATTACCAACCACAGTGGACAATACAAGCTAAATCTAAAATCGGGCAGCAATTTCAAAGTACGCGTTAGTTATTTGGGGTTTAAGACCGAAGAATTTACTTTTACCGCACCGGATAACAATGCCGATAAGGATATTGTAATGCATGAGCAGGCCAATCAGTTGGACGAGGTGGAAGTTACTTATGAGATGCCAGTTTCGGTTAAGGGTGATACCATAGTTTACGATACCGACTCCTTTGTTAACGGTACCGAAAAAAAATTAAAGGATGTGCTGTCCAATTTGCCAGGAGTGGAGATAAATGATGACGGACAAATAGAGGTAGAGGGCAAGCAGGTAACCAAGGTAATGGTGGAAGGAAAGGATTTCTTTGATGGGGATTCCAAATTGGCAGCAGAAAATATCCCGGCCAATGCACTGGATAAAATAGAGGTGTTGCGAAATTATAATGAAGTTACCCAAATGAAGGGGTTGACAAACGATAATGATAATGTGGCCCTTAACATAAAACTTAAAGAAGGAAAAAAACGCTTTTGGTTTGGTGAGATAACGGCAGGATACGGTACAGAGGATAGCTATCTGGCGCACCCTAAGCTATTTTATTACAGTCCGGAATACAGTATCAATATTATTACAGACCTTAACAATATTGGGGAGGCACCCTTTAATAGAAGGGATTACCAGAATTTTACCGGCGGTTTTAGGAACCTTGGGACAAGAGGAGGGAGTTCTATAGATATCGGAGGGGATGGTCTAGGCCTTTCCAGCTTGCAGAACAATAGGGCGAAGGAGATAGATACCAAGTTTGCTGCGGTGAATTTTAGTTATTCCCCAAAAGAAAATTGGGACCTTAGTGGATTTGGTATTTATTCCTATACCGGTACCTTAATGGAAAACCAAACGCGAAGGGTTTATATCTCTTCCAATGAAACCGAAGACGCTACCACTTCCACGGACCAAACCGCGCATTTGGGATTGGCAAAATTTAGCTCGGTTTACAAACCCAATGATCGGTTTCAATTTGATTACGATGTGCTGCTAAAGCAATCCGATGATGATGAAGTGCAAAATGTACTCTCCGTTTCCGATGTTACCGATGAGATTACCGAAGTAAAAAAGCAGAAACCGGTATCGGTAAGTCAGAATGCCAATATTTATTATACTTCGGAGAATGCCAAGAATATATTTGCTTTTGAGGCCCAGCATATTTATCAGGATGAAGATCCTTTTTATACGGCCATGCGCGATAATTTTGCCTTTACCGATATTTTTCCAGTAGATCAAGAGCAGGATATTTACAACCTTAACCAGGGCAAAAACACCGTTACCAATAAGGTAGATGCCAAGTTGGACTACTATTGGGTAACCGGATTAAAAAGCAATTTAAATTTCACTTTGGGAACCACGCAAAGCCATCAAAATTTTGATTCCAATATTTTTCAAATTTTGGATAACGACACTTCCTTGGGTTTTGTGGACCCTGAATTTAACAACGACGTAACTTATAGTATTTCAGATTTGTATTTGGGCTTGCATTACAAGGTGATTGCTGGAATTTTTACTTTTAATCCTGGGGTGACATTGCATCAATATGGGGCCAAAAACAGTCAGCTAGGTAGCACAATAAAGGATGATCTTACTGCTTTGTTGCCCGATTTGTATATCAACGCACAACTTAAAAAATCAGAGAATATTAGGTTTAATTATCGGGTAACCCGCTCCTTTACAGATATCACTAAGTTTGCGGAGGCTTATGTCCTAAACAACTATAATTCTGTTTACTCTGGAAATAGGGATCTGGAGAGTGCCTTAAATCATAATTTGTCCTTGAACTTTTTTAGTTTTAATATGTTTAATTTCACAAATATATTTGGAAATGTAACCTATACCAAGAGGATAGATGCCCTTAAAAGTGCTTCTGAGATCATTGGTATTAATAGGGTTGGTAGTACAATCAACTCTAATTTGGAGGACGAATCCTTAAGTGCCAACGGAAGGTATCAGCGTACCTTTGGTAAAATAAAAGCCTCTGTTGGGGCCAATGTCAATTGGTCTGCTACCAATAACATAGTTGATCTTGAGCCTAGAAAGTCTGAATCCTTCACCCAGAATTATACATCTTCCTTGGCTACCAATTTTAGGAACGCACCAAATTTGGAGTTGGGGTATAGGTATACGGTAAACAACTATGACAACGGGGGTAGGGCTACCACCTATTACACCAATAGGCCGTATGCCAAATTGTACGCTACCTTTTTAAAGTCTTTTATTTTTAATTTGGATTATGATTATTATAAATATAGGGATGAAGAAGATACCATAGACAATACCTACAGCTTTTTGGAGGGGAATCTTACCTATCAGAAAAAGGACAGCCCATGGGAGTTTGGAGTTAAGGGAACAAATCTACTTGGAACAGATACCTTGAACAGGGACAGTACCAATGAATTGTATTTTACTACCTCCTCTTATTTTATCCAGCCCAGATATGTTCTTTTTACCGTAAAATATGACCTGTAATATTCCTTTGTAAAAAATGTTGTTAAACATTTTTAGTTACGTCGGTAATTCTTGTACTTTTGTACCCGAAAAAAATCGAGGAAGGATTTGACTGATTGCAACCTCAAGTGCTGAAGTAATTTCAGTATAATCAAATGCTAAAGCAGTTTTTATTGTTTCTGTTCCATGGGAGCTTAAACATTCATACTTCTCTAGTGTGCTTCGTCAAATCCGTATTAATTTTATTTAGAAAGGATTTATGGCATATTTATTTACTTCGGAATCGGTTAGTGAAGGACACCCAGATAAAATAGCAGATCAGATCAGTGATGCGTTGTTGGATAATTTTTTAGCCTTTGACCCGGAAAGTAAGGTGGCGTGCGAGACATTGGTGACTACTGGGCAGGTTGTCTTGGCAGGTGAAGTTAAGAGCCACACCTATTTGGATGTGCAGCAAATAGCTCGAGATGTCATAAACAGGATAGGTTATACCAACGGGGAGTATAAGTTTAGTGGTGATTCCTGTGGTGTTATATCCTTGATCCACGAGCAGTCCAAAGAAATTAATCAGGGTGTAGATCGTGGTTCCAAAGAAGAACAGGGAGCAGGAGATCAGGGGATGATGTTTGGTTATGCTACCAAAGAGACCGATAATTATATGCCTTTGGCCCTGGATATATCCCACAAGATATTACAGGTTTTGGCCGATTTACGACGTGTGGGAGATACCATTGGCTACTTAAGGCCCGATGCCAAGGCACAGGTGACCATTGAGTATTCTGATGATAACGTGCCTCAGCGTATAGATACTATTGTGGTTTCTACCCAGCACGACGAGTTTGACGAGAGTGATGAGGTGATGCTCGCCAAAATAAAGAAGGATATCATTTCTGTGTTAGTGCCCAAAGTAAAGGAGCAATTGCCACAGGATATTCAGAAATTGTTCAATGACAGCATAACCTACCATATTAATCCAACCGGGAAATTCGTCATAGGAGGGCCTCATGGGGATACCGGTTTAACCGGGAGAAAGATAATAGTGGATACCTACGGTGGCAAGGGAGCCCATGGCGGAGGGGCATTTAGTGGAAAGGACCCCAGTAAGGTAGACAGGAGCGCCGCCTATGCTGCCAGACATGCGGCTAAAAACCTTGTGGCTGCGGGAGTGGCAGATGAAATGTTGGTGCAGGTAAGTTACGCTATCGGGGTGGTAGAACCCACCTCTATTTTTGTAGATACCTATGGCACCTCTAAAGTGGGTCTTAGTGATGGGGAAATAGCAGAGAAAGTGGCGGAGCTGTTCGATATGCGTCCCTTTGCCATTGAAGAGCGATTAAAACTACGGAATCCTATATATCTGGAAACTGCTGCTTATGGACATATGGGCAAGGAGCCAAAAAGTGTGACCAAAGTTTTTGAATCCCCTTATAATGGGCGAATAGAGAAAGAAGTAGAATTGTTTACCTGGGAAAAATTGGACGCTTTGGAAGCAGTGAAAAAAGCGTTTAATTTATAATTTCTTTTAAAAGATTAGGAAATTAGAATTTTCCATACCTATATTTGCAAACCTAAAGTTCAAACACTTATTGAATTGTTATCAAGAAAGGTGGAGGGAATAGACCCTTTGAAGCCTTAGCAACCCTTTGATTTTTTGTTGAAGAAGGTGCTACATTCTACCTAAATACTGATCCGATGCCTATTGGAACCTAGTCAGTATTCATGGCAGATAACACTGAGGATTACTTCTGTAATTGACTTTCTTTTTAACTTTTTGATTTTACAATATTGCATTGTCTGCATTATTTGTTTTTACTTTTTATTTATATCTTATAAAAATTTATAAAAAAAACAAGAAATCATGAGTACTCAAAAATTTGCTACAAATGCATTACATGCTGGTCACGACACAAATTTAACAGGTGGGACCAGGGCCGTGCCAATCTATCAGAACACAGCTTATGTGTTTAACGATACCGATCATGCGGCCAACCTTTTTAACTTGTCCCAGCCCGGTTATATTTACACCAGGTTAAACAACCCTACCAATGACATTTTGGAGCAACGTTTAGCTGCTTTGGAAGGAGGTATAGCATCTGTAGTTACCGCTTCAGGGACCGCAGCCATTTCTACGGCATTAATGGTATTGTTAAAAGCGGGAGACCATATTGTTGCTTCCAATAGCCTTTATGGTGGTACCTATAACCTTTTAGCGGTAACCCTGCCTAGATTGGGTATTACAACAACCTTTGTAGAGCCCGGGGACAAGGAGAATTTTGCCAATGCCATTCAGGACAATACTAGGGCTATTTTTGTGGAGTCCTTAGGAAACCCAAAATTGGATGTGTTGGACCTAAAGACTATTTCTACGGTGGCCAAAGAAGCAAAAATTCCATTTATTGTGGATAATACGGTTGCAACCAGTGCTTTGGTAAAACCAATAGAGCACGGGGCCAACATTGTGATCCATTCCCTTACCAAATATGTAAATGGGAATGGTACCTCCATGGGTGGAGCTATTATTGATGCCGGTACATTTGATTGGAGCAGTGGGAAATTCCCTGAATTTACAGAGCCTTCTCCTGGGTACCATGGACTTATATACCATGATGTTTTGGGAGCTGCCGCTTTTATTGCAAAGGTTAGGGTAGAAGGTCTTAGGGATCTTGGCGCCGCTTTAAGTCCGTTTAACGCTTTCCAGATCATCCAAGGATTGGAAACCTTAGAGATTCGTATTAAGAAACACAGTGAAAATGCATTGAAGCTAGCTGAGTGGTTGCAGGACAGGGAAGAGGTTGCTTGGGTAAATTATCCTGGCCTGGCATCCAGTCCATACCATGAATTAGCCAAAAAATATCTGCCTAACGGGCAAAGTGGCATTGTCACCTTTGGTGTTAAGGGAGGTTATGAGTCGGCCAAAAAGGTGGTGGACGCAACCAAATTATTTTCCCTATTGGCCAATATAGGAGATACCAAGTCCTTGATTATTCATCCAGCTAGTACAACCCATCAGCAATTGGACGAGACAGCTCAGGAAACAACAGGGGTGACCAAGGATTTAATACGTCTCTGTGTTGGATTGGAGGATATTGAAGATATTAAAGCAGATTTGGAACAGGCATTTTCGGTCATAGACTAATGGGTATTGGCTTAAGTAATATTTTATTTCCCTAATACATTCATATATAAAATGATTTGGGAGCGTATAAATCAATTTCCTTAGTAAAAGGGCGCTCCCATTTTTTTGTATCTCCACGGTCCAAGTTCTTTAGAAATTTATAGTACAAACACCTTATGTTACATCATCTTTTAATTAATAAATACCAAACCTGTAGCGGTAAAACCTTGGATATTAAATTATCCTATGAGGTTTTTGGCCTACCCTTACATACTGCCCCCATAATTTTAGTAAACCATGCCCTGACCGGAAATTCCAATGTGGCGGGGGAAAACGGGTGGTGGACTACCTTGATAGGGGATGGTAAGTGTATTGATACTAAAAAATATACCATACTATCCTTTAATATTCCGGGTAACGGATATGATGGCTTTGTAATAGATAATTACAAGGACTTTGTGGCTAGGGATATAGCCCATATCTTTCTTTCTGGCTTGGAGCAGTTAAAAATAAGTAAGGTTTTTGCACTTATAGGAGGTTCCTTAGGCGGAGGAATAGCTTGGGAAATGGCGGCTTTGGATCCCCATTTGGCAGAACATTTGATTCCGGTTGCCTCTGATTGGAAATCAACAGATTGGTTAATAGCCAATTGTCAGATCCAGGAACAGTTCCTTATCAATTCCAAACAGCCTGTTCATGATGCGCGTATGCATGCTATGTTGTGTTATAGGACGCCAGAATCCTTTAAGGAGCGCTTTAAGAGGAGTACCAATGAGGAATTGAAAGTTTTTAATGTGGAGAGTTGGTTAACCCATCATGGAAAAAAATTGCAGGAACGCTTCCAATTGTCGGCCTATAAATTGATGAACCAATTGTTGAAGACCATTGATATAACAAGGGATGGAGAGGAAGCCTTTATAAAACTACAGGATAGTGATACCAATATTCATATTATTGGGGTAGATTCCGATCTATTTTTTACGGCCCAGGAGAATAAGGATACCTTTAAAAAATTGGCACAGGCCAATAGCAATGTTACTTATGGGGAAATCCACTCCCTACATGGTCACGATGCCTTTTTGATCGAATTTAATCAAATGGAGGAATTGCTAAAAGGAATTTTTGACCATAATGGCAGATCTAAAAAGGTAAAAGTGTTGAAATTTGGTGGCAAATCCTTGGCCAATGGTGAAGGTTTGAACACGGTATTGAAGATCGTTACCGATAAATTCAAAGCCGGAGAAAATATAGCTGTTGTGGTTTCTGCTAGGAACAAGGCTACAGATCAATTGGAAGCCATGTTGGAAAAGGCAGCCAATGGAGCCGATTACCTCAAAGATTTTAAGGCCTTTGAAAAATATCAACAGCATACCTATGGGCAGATAGATCTTTCCGAAGAATTTAAGTCTTTGTTAAAACTATACGAAGGAGTGGCCATACTGGGGGATTATAGCCCAAAAATTAAAGATCAGGTTTTGGCCCACGGAGAATTGATCTCTGCCAAAACAGTAGCTCGCTTGCTGGCGGATAAGGGAGTAAAAGCCCAGTTTATAGACTCTAGGCAGCTTATAAAAACCGATTCCAATTTTGGCGATGCCAAGGTGTTGGAGACCTTGTCCAAGGACAATGTAAAAAGTGAGTTTGGAAAATTGGAAGTGGGTACAGTTGTGGTTACCACCGGTTTTATCGCTTCAAACGAATTGGGCGAAACCACTACTTTGGGTAGGAATGGAAGTAATTATTCGGCCGCATTATTGGCAAACTACCTCAATGCGGAAGAGTTGCAAAATTATACCCATGTTGACGGTATCTTTACGGCCAATCCGGATTTGGTGCCCGAGGCACAGCGAATCGAGGAACTTTCCTATAGTGAGGCCAATGAACTTGCTAATTTTGGAACTACCATTTTGCATGCCAAGACCATTATCCCATTAATAGAAAAAAATATTCCCCTTCGCATCTTAAATACCTTTAACGATGATAACGAGGGAACCTTGATCAGCGCCAGTACCAATAAGGAGGGTATTAAGTCCCTATCTGTAATAGAAAACATGGCGTTGATTAATTTGGAAGGCCGTGGCTTATTGGGTAAAGTAGGAGTTGATGCTCGTATATTTAGGGTTATGGGCAATAATAATATTAGTGTTAGCATTATTTCCCAGGGATCCTCGGAGAGAGGTATCGGTCTTGTGGTAGATGCCCAAAATGCCCCTTTGGCGAAGAGGGCTTTGGAAGAGGAATTTCAAACAGATTTTAAACTGCAGGACATCAATAACATTACGGTTGTGGATCAGGTGTCGGTAATCTCGGTAGTGGGTGAGGACCTAAGCACTTTTTACAAACCCTATAATGCATTGATAAAAAATCAGATAGTCCCTCTGTTGTTCAATAATACCATTTCTGGTAAGAACGTGAGTTTGGTGCTTAAAAAATCGGATATGCATAAGGCTTTGAACGTTATGCACGGTCAGATTTTTGGTATTAGCAAGAAAGTGAATATTGCCATATTTGGGCATGGCAATGTGGGTGGGACCCTTATTGATCAGATATTAAAATCCAATAAGACCATAGAAAAGCGGAAAGGTATTCATCTCAATGTGTTTGCAGTGGCCAATTCCAAAAAGGTTTTGCTTAATAATAAAGGTATAGCCAAGAACTGGAAAAACGCCATGGAGACCAAGGCCGTTCCCTACACCATGGACGATATTTTTAAATACGCCAAAGAGCACCATTTGGAAAACCTAATAGCAGTGGATAATACGGCCAATGAGGATTTTGTATCGGCTTATTTTGATTTTGTGGACAATGGTTTTGATTTGGTGTCCTCCAATAAAATTGCCAATACCTTAGGTTTTGATTACTATCAGCAGCTGAGGGAAGAACTTGCCAAGCATCAAAAACAATATCTGTACGAGACTAATGTTGGGGCAGGCCTACCCTTAATAGATACCATTAAGTTGCTGCATTTGTCCGGAGAGAACATTACCGGTATAAAAGGTGTATTTTCAGGTTCGTTGAGTTATATTTTTAATACCTTTTCTGAGAAGGATGCACCTTTTTCTGATATTTTGCAGGAAGCTATGAAGCTTGGTTTTACCGAGCCCGATCCGCGAGAAGACCTTTCTGGGAATGATGTAGGCAGAAAATTGCTGATCTTGGCCAGAGAGCTGGATCTGAGCAATGAATTTTCTGATGTGCAGATAGAGAATTTAATACCGGAGTCCCTGCAGGATGGTGAGGTGGATGATTTCTTAAAGCGCCTTGATGTGTTGGATGAAAAGTTTAGTAAGATAAAGAACGCGCAAAAGCCTGGGCACGTATTACGTTATGTAGGAGACCTATCCGGGGACCTACAACAGGAGAAAGGGAATTTGGAAGTAAAATTGATCTCGGTTCCCAAAGAAAGTGCACTGGGGCAAATTAAAGGGTCCGATTCCATAATAGAAATATATACCGAATCCTATGGGGAGCATCCCTTGGTGATACAAGGTGCCGGGGCAGGAGCAGCTGTAACGGCCAGAGGGGTATTTGGTGATATATTGCGCATTGCTGAAAAAGGATAGTTTTGGCGCTTGCAGCGGCGAGCATAGGAACAGAGGTGTTAGCTAGGCTTATGTGATATATGGTCTGTCTGCCCTGGAAGTTGGTATAGAGAATGGAAATAGCTGCGAAGATAGTAAATGGTCCAATGAAAAAGTATGGGGATTATCCCGGAAAAGGGATGTTGTAAGAATTATTTAGATCAGAAATTATGAGTAAGAAATATCAATTTGAAACAGAAGCAATACGCACTCAAACAGAGAGAACACAATTCCTGGAGCATTCAACACCTATGTATTTAACCTCTAGTTTTGTTTTTGAGGATGCTGAGGATATGCGTGCATCCTTTGCAGAGGAAAAGGATCGTAATATATATTCCAGGTATAGCAATCCCAATTCCTCAGAGTTTATAGAAAAGGTATGTAAGATGGAAGGGGCCGAGGACGGATTTGCATTTGCTTCTGGAATGTCTGCTGTGTTTTCCACTTTTGCAGCATTGTTGGAAAGCGAAGATCATGTTATTTCTTCAAGGAGTATTTTTGGATCTACTCATAGTTTGTTTACACAGTTTTTGCCTAAATGGAATATTACTACATCCTACTTTAAGGTAGATGAACTGGATACTTTGGAGGAATTGCTTACGCCAAAGACCAAGATTATTTATGCGGAAACACCTACCAACCCAGGAGTGGATGTTTTGGACTTGGAAGTATTGGGGAATTTTGCCAAAAAACACAATTTAATTTTTATAATCGATAATTGCTTTGCATCGCCCTATTTGCAGCAGCCAATTAAATTTGGGGCAGATTTGGTGATCCATTCGGGAACCAAATTAATGGATGGTCAAGGCCGGGTATTGGCAGGGATAACCGTAGGTAGCAGGGAATTGATAGATAAGGTGTATCGCTTTTCTAGAATTACAGGTCCGGCATTGTCCCCTTTTAATGCATGGGTGCTTTCCAAAAGTTTGGAGACACTGTCCCTTAGGGTGGACAAGCATTGTGATAATGCCTTAAAACTGGCAGAATATCTGGAAGGACACCCAAAGGTGAATTGGGTGAAATATCCCTTTTTAAAATCCCATCCTAAATATGAGGTGGCCAAAAAACAAATGAGAGCCGGGGGCTGTGTGGTAGCTTTTGAAGTAAAAGGAGGGGTGGAAGCCGGACAAAAGTTCTTTAATGCCATTAAGATGTTATCGCTATCCGCTAATTTAGGGGATTCCAGGAGTATAGTAACCCATCCTGCCTCTACAACCCATAGTAAATTGTCTGTGGAAGAAAGGTTGTCTACATCCATCACAGATGGTATGGTTAGGGTTTCAGTGGGATTGGAGCATATAGATGATATTATTGCCGATATATCGCAAGCCTTGGACCAATAAATGTAATGGGAAAAAAGGGTAGTAAAGCTAAGTAGAGGCTATTTGATTTTCAAAATTTAGATAGGTTTTATAGAAAGTGTTAATTTTCCTTATCTTCGCTGAATGCTTTCCAAAAAGACAAAATATGGATTAAAGGCACTTACCTTTTTGGCAACCCAGGAAGGGAGAGTACCTGTTCAAATATCGGAAATTGCCCAGCATGAGAATATCTCCCAAAAATTTCTGGAGAGTATACTTCTTACCTTAAGGAAATCGGGACTTCTTGGCTCTAAGAAAGGCAAGGGCGGGGGCTATTACCTAATTAAAGATCCCAAGGATATTCCCATGACCACTGTTATGAGGGTGTTGGAAGGTCCTATTGCCATGGTGCCCTGCGTAAGTTTAAATTTCTATGAAAAATGTTCCGATTGCCCGGATGAGGCCAGTTGCTCCGTGCATAAACTGATGCTTCAGGTAAGGGATAGTACCTTGGATGTATTTAGAAACAACACTCTGGCAGATTTGGTGCCCTAAAGGGGCTGATTTTGAGAGACAAAGGTTGTTTTTTGGGAAATTTTATTGATGATTTCCGTAAAATTGCTGGACTTTCTTTAAAATTAAAAGAGATTTTTTATTAATCTACTAAAATTGTAGGGTAATCTAAATTTTAAATGAATTTTAGTATGCTGTTTTCCAAAATAGTTTTATTTTTGCTTACTCTATTAAATCGATAGGGTAATAAATAATAAGTTTTTTGTCATATGATTGCTGAACAATTGGTTGCAAATAATAACAAAAGCACGGTTACTAAAAGTTATAAGGCGGACAAGAGCACCGAGAACCCAAAGAGGAGTGTTGCCAAGTCTATAAGCTGGAGAATAATAGGAACCTTGGATACGATGCTGATTTCTTGGATCGTTACCGGAACATTGTCTGTTGCGTTTTCTATTGGGATGGTGGAATTGTTCACCAAAATGATTTTGTATTTTTTCCATGAAAGGATATGGAATAAAATTAGCTGGGGAAAGTAATTGGATAAATTACAAAGAATTTAAAGCGATTAAAAGATGGCATTTACAGAGGAGCAAATACAAAAATTAAATCAAGAATTTAAGGGTAAACAACCGCAAGAAATAATTTCTTGGGCAATAGATCAGGCGGCTAAGGCAGTGGTGACCACTAACTTTAGGCCGTATGAGGTGGCTATTTTACATGCGGTTACCCAGGTAGATTCCTCTATTCCCGTAATTTGGTGTGATACCGGTTATAATACCCCCAATACCTATAGACATGCGGAAGAATTGATAGATAGGCTTAAGTTGAACATTAAACTATATGTGCCTAAGCAAACATCTTCCCATAGGGATGCGGTGATGGGAATTCCTGGTATCGAGGACCCTAGGCATCAGCTTTTTACCGAGCAGGTAAAATTGGAGCCCTTTAGGAGAGCTATGGAAGAGCATAGGCCAGATGTATGGTTTACTAACTTGCGCAAGGGGCAGACAGCTTTGAGGGATAGCTTGGATGTTTTAAGTCTAAGTAAGGATGGTGTGTTAAAAGTGAGTCCGTTTTATCATTATAGTGACAATGAATTGGACGTGTATCTAGAGGAGAGAAACTTGCCTAATGAGCACAAGTATTTTGATCCTACCAAGGTTTTGGAAAACCGGGAATGTGGGTTGCATACCTAAGAAAAAAATATTAACAATTGGAGTGTACTTCTTAGTGGGGCTTCCAATAAATACGAAATTATTTTGAGCACAATAGAATCAGAATTGGAAACATTGACAAAGGTGAACGAATCAAAGGAGTTGGAGGTATTGAACAATAATGCCCTTGAAAACGAGGCTATTTATATTTTAAGGGAAGTGGCAGCACAGTTTGAAAGACCTGTATTGCTTTTTTCAGGGGGTAAGGACTCCATAACCTTGGTGAGATTGGCCCAAAAGGCCTTTTATCCGGCAAAAATTCCTTTCCCATTAATGCATATTGATACTGGGCATAACTTTCCAGAGACTATTGCCTTTAGGGATAAGTTGGTAAAGGAATTGGGGGTAGAGCTTATTGTGAGAAATGTGCAGGACTCCATAGATCAAGGTAAGGTAGTAGAGGAGACAGGTAAATACTCCAGTAGGAATATGCTACAGACCACTACTTTGTTGGATGCTATTGAAGAGTTTAAGTTTGATGCCTGTATAGGAGGGGCCAGAAGGGATGAGGAGAAGGCGCGTGCCAAGGAGAGAATTTTTTCTGTGCGTGATGATTTTGGGCAGTGGGATGAAAAAAGTCAACGTCCCGAATTATTTGATATGTTGAACGGTCAGATAGAATTGGGTCAGAACGTAAGGGTTTTCCCTATTAGCAACTGGACCGAACTGGATGTGTGGAGCTATATACAAAAAGAACAGATAGAGATACCTTCCATCTATTTTGCCCATAAGCGTAAAATATTCCTGAGGGATGGGTTTATATGGTCTGCCGAAGATGACGTGGTTTTCCGTGCCGAGGATGAAAAAGTGGAAGAGAGAATGGTTCGCTTTAGAACGGTAGGGGATATGAGCTGTACCTCTGCGGTATTCTCCAATGCAGACACCATAGAAAAAGTGGTGGGTGAGATTAGGGAATCCAAAATATCGGAAAGAGGGGCGCGTATAGATGATAAGCGTTCCGAGGCAGCAATGGAGAAAAGAAAACAACAAGGATACTTTTAAGACGGGACCTTATCATAGTTGGCAAGCCAAGGATTGCCTTTTTAAAGGGACCAATTACAAAACACAAAAGAAATGGAAGTACTAAAAATAGCAACAGCAGGAAGTGTAGATGACGGGAAAAGTACCTTGATCGGAAGATTGCTGTATGACACCAAATCACTTACCGACGATAAGTTGGAGGCCATAGAAAAAACAAGTAAACAAAAAGGGTATGACTACCTTGATTTTTCCTTGGCCACAGATGGATTGGTAGCAGAAAGGGAGCAGGGGATCACTATAGATGTGGCACACATCTATTTTTCTACCCCTAACAAAAGTTATATCATTGCAGATACCCCTGGTCATGTAGAATATACACGGAACATGGTGACCGGTGCTTCTACATCGCAGGCGGCCATAATATTGATAGATGCCAGAAAGGGAGTTATAGAACAGACCAACAGGCATTTCTTTATTAATAATTTGTTGCGTATAAAAGATGTGATCGTTGCTATCAACAAGATGGACTTGGTTGATTTTTCTGAAGAGAGATACAATGAAATTAAGGCCGATTTTGAGGAATTAATGAGTAAGCGAGATTATCAAGACCAAAAAATAACCTTTATCCCTGTAAGTGCTTTGAAAGGAGACAATGTGGTGAACAGGTCAGAGAATACTCCTTGGTATAAAGGACAGACCCTTTTGGAGCATTTTGAGGAATTGGATAGGAAGGATATCTTTAATGTAGGAACCCCAAGGTTCCCAGTACAATATGTAATACGCCCAAAAACTGAAGAGTTTCATGACTTTAGAGGGTTTGCCGGAAAAGTTTACGGTGGAGAGTTAAGTGTAGGTGATGAGGTAGTGGTATTGCCGTCCATGACCAAATCCAAGATTAAAGAAATTTATTTTTACGATAAAAAATATAAGACGGCTACCAGGCGTTCCTCTGTGACCATTACTTTGGAAGATGAAATTAATGTGAGTAGGGGAGATATGCTGGTGAAGGTTGGCGACCTGCCAACTATAGACAAACAATTTACGGCCACGGTTTCATGGATGGATTCACAACAATTAACGGTTGGTGGTAAATATGTGGTGCAGCACGGCGTAAATAAAGTATTGGCCAAAGTAGAGAATATCCACCATAAGATCAATCCGGACTATTCTGGAATTGATACGGAAATCAACGCTTTGGGTATGAACGATATTGCCCAGGTTACCTTTAGGTTGAACAAGCCCATTTTTTACGATTCCTTTAAAAATCATAGAACCAATGGCTCGTTTATCTTAATTGATAACCAAACCAATACAACGGCAGGAGTTGGTTTTATAAACTAATTTCCCTGACTTCCAATTCTTAAACGGATTGGAATCGTTGTCAAAATAACCTATTATTCCTATGGGATAATAAGTTTAAAAGAGTTTAAAAATTATATTGAATAAAAAAATAAAAGAAACATGCGCACTTTCAGATCAGAAGTGGAAAACCCGGTTGTAGAACAGGATATAATTGCTTTAGAGGCTAAGATCCGTGAATTTCAAGGGGGGAGTTTGGACGAGGAGAAATTTCGTAGTCTACGATTGGCCAGAGGTATATATGGTCAGAGGCAACCTGGGGTTCAAATGATCCGAATTAAGTTGCCTTATGGGAAAGTTAGTGCTCAGCAGCTAAGAAGGATTTGTGATGTTTCCGAAGAATATTCTACTGGGCGTCTTCATATTACTACCCGTCAGGATATACAAATACACTATGTGGATATAAACCGCACCCCGGAATTGTGGGCGCAGTTAGAGCAGGATGATATCACCATTAGGGAAGCTTGTGGAAATACGGTGCGTAATGTAACGGCCAGTGAAACTGCAGGGATAGATGTGAACGAGCCCTTTGATGTTTCTCCGTATGCCCACGCTCTTTTTCAATACTTTTTAAGAAACCCTATCAGTCAGGAAATGGGAAGGAAATTTAAGGTTTCCTTTTCGGCCTCTGATCAGGATACCGGGCTTTCTTACATGCACGATCTTGGATTTATTGCCAAGGTGCAAAATGGCGTGCCTGGCTTTAAGGTGTTGTTGGGTGGTGGATTAGGTTCCCAACCTAGGCATGCCGATGAACTTTACTCCTTTCTTCCCAGCGAAAAGATTATTCCATTGATGGAAGGTGTGGTGCGTGTTTTTGATCGATATGGAGAGCGAAAAAGTAGGGCAAAGGCCAGAATGAAATTTTTGATCAAGGATATTGGCCTGGACGGATTTAAGCAATTGTTGGAAGAAGAGCAGTTGGCTATACCGTTCAAAAGTTTTGTAATTGATGCAGAGGCCTATCCAAAAGTTTCGGTAGCTGGGAATGAAGCTCCTGAGGTTACCATCAAGGATGAGCAGGCTTTTAACAAATGGAAAGCTACAAACTTGGTACCCCAAAAGCAGGCTGGATATTTTGCTGTAGGTGTCAAGGTATTATTGGGTGATTTTTATATAGATAAAGCCCGTCAATTGGCAGACCTTGTAGAAAAATATGCGGCAGGCGAAGTTAGATTGACCCTGCGCCAGAATATTTTGATTCCGTATGTGAAGGAGTCATTATTACCTTTCTTTTATCAGGAATTGGAGAAATTGGGCTTTACAGAAATTGGTTATAACACAGCATTGGATATCACTGCATGTCCTGGAACGGATACCTGTAATTTGGGTATAGCCAGTAGTACTGGAATTGCTGAGGAGCTGGAAAGGGTTATAAAGGCCGAATATCCACATTATATTGATAATCCGGATGTGGTTATTAAGATAAGTGGTTGTATGAATGCCTGTGGTCAGCACAATATGGCCAATATTGGTTTTCAGGGAATGTCTGTTAGAACCAAGGACAAATTGGTAGCCCCTGCACTTCAAGTACTGTTGGGTGGAGGTAATCTAGGTGATGGCAATGGTAGGTTTGCAGACAAAGTGGTTAAGATACCAAGTAAAAGGGGGCCAGAGGCATTGAGGGCTATATTGAACGACTATGATGCCAATGGAAATGGAGTACCTTTTGTAGAGTACTATGAAGAAAAAGGCCAAATGTATTTTTATGATTTCCTAAAGCCATTATCCGATGTTGATAATTTAACGGCTTCTGATTTTGTTGATTGGGGAAATACGGAGAAATATGAAAAAGCAATTGGTGTAGGGGAATGTGCCGGTGTGGTCATTGATTTGATAGCCACCTTGTTGTTTGATAGTGAGGAAAAAATTGCAACGGCAAAACTAAATCTGGAAGATGGTAAATGGGCAGCTAGTATTTACCATTCCTATTCTTCCATGGTGAATACGGCCAAGGCTTTGTTAACAGCAGAAAAAACAAAGGTCAATACCCATATAGGTATTATTAAGGATTTTGATAAGATTTTTGTGGAAACGGGCAAGTTTGAGTTGGAGCATAGTTTTGAGGAAATGGCGCTTCAATTAAATAGGAACCAACCATCTGAGTCCTTTGCAAAATCCTATTTGCAGGACGCTGAAGCGTTTTTGAATAAGGTAGAAGCGCATAGGGCGGCAGAATTGACTTCCATATAATAGTATGATAAAAGACATTGACAATACACGTAATAATTCCATCACAGCGGAATGTGGTTTTGTTTCCTTTGGGAAAAGTCAAGGCCAATTGACCGTTGTGGGTGCCGGACCTGGTGATGTGGAGTTGATAACCTTGAAGGCTATAAAGGCCCTTAAGGCCGCGGATGTGGTATTGTACGATGCCTTGGTGGATACCTCTTTATTGGATTATGCGCCCCAGGCCGAACTAATATTTGTGGGCAAAAGAAAAGGTTGCTACGTCTATCAGCAGGAGCAAATTAATGAGCTCATTGTAAACAGGGCAGCGAAAAATGCCCATGTAGTAAGGTTAAAAGGTGGAGACCCTTTTGTATTTGGAAGGGGAGCCGAGGAAATGGAATACGCGGCAAGCAAGGGTCTTAAAGTGGCCATGGTTCCGGGAATATCATCCTCGGTAGCTGTACCGGCCTCCCAGCAAATTCCAGTAACCAAAAGAGGGGCCGCCGAAAGTTTTTGGGTAATTACCGGTACCACCAAAAACCATGAGCTATCTTCAGATGTGGCCTTGGCTGCCAAGTCTAATGCTACCGTTGTCATCTTAATGGGAATGGGAAAATTGGGCGAGATTGTAGCCTTGTTCAAAAATGAAGGGAAATCAAAAAAGCCCATAGCCATTATTCAGAACGGTACGCGTAAAAACGAGAAAATAGGTGTTGGTACAATAGGGACCATAGAGGAAGTAGTTGCGAAAAAGCAATTGAGCAACCCGGCGATAATAATTATAGGGGAGGTGGTAGAACACCGAGGGCAACTATTGCAGTATACAGAAGCCATAAATAAACAAAGTGCAGGCTAAATTTGCCTCAGCATAAGAAGAAAACAGCCTTGGTAAAGGGTTTTATATAAATTAGGAATTAATCAAAGTAGTATGATAAAGACAGATATACTTATAATTGGAGCAGGTCCAACAGGTTTGTTCACGGTTTTCGAAGCAGGATTGTTAAAGTTGAAAACGCATTTGATAGATGCTTTGCCACAACCAGGCGGACAGTGTTCGGAAATATATCCTAAAAAACCTATTTATGATATCCCTGCTTTTCCAGAGATATTGGCAGGTGATCTGGTTGATAATCTAATGCAACAAATTAAACCTTTTGAACCTGGTTTTACCTTAGGTGAAAGAGCGGAGACCTTGGAGAAATTAGATGACGGTTCCTTTATTGTTACCACCAACAAGGGGACAAAGCACCACGCTCCTGTAGTGGTCATTGCTGGAGGATTGGGATCTTTTGAGCCTAGAAAACCTTTGATATCCAATATAGGGGATTTTGAAGATAAGGGTGTTGCATACATTATAAAAGACCCAGAAGTGTACAGGGGTAAAAAAGTTGTGATTTCCGGTGGTGGGGATTCGGCCTTGGATTGGGCTATTTTCCTTTCAGACGTGGCTGCCGAAGTATCTTTGGTGCATAGGAGAAATGAATTTAGGGGAGCTTTGGACTCTGTTGAGAAAGCTTCTGAATTGGCGAAATTGGGTAAAATTAAATTATTTACCCAGGCAGAAGTTGTTAAATTGTACGGTGATGATCACTTGGAAGCAGTAGTGGTGAAACACAATGATGAAAGCAAAGGGGAGACCTATGTGGAAGCCGATAATTTTATTCCCTTGTTTGGCCTTTCTCCAAAATTAGGACCTATAGGTGATTGGGGACTGGAGATTGAGAAGAATGCCATAAAGGTGAACAATGCCTATGATTATCAGACCAATATTCCCGGTGTATATGCTATTGGGGACGTGAATACCTATCCTGGTAAGCTAAAATTGATACTTTCCGGTTTTCACGAAGCCGCCGTTATGTGTCAGAGTGCCTACCAATTGATTAATCCAGGAAAGCGTTATGTTATGAAGTATACCACTGTTGGTGGTGTAACCGGATTTGATGGTAGCAAAAAAGAAGCTAAAAAAGAAGTAGTACAGAGTATTATGGCGTAAAGCCGCACAACCTGCCAGGCCTACAACCTGGCAGGTTTTATAAGCTTAATAAGACCCTTGTTCTTAACACCATAGGGCATTAATAAAAAAGCGTGTTTCCTTGCTTTTAAAAGCATTGATCCGTTACTTTGCATTCAGTTCATTATCAAATTGAAACGTTATCAAGAAAGGCGGAGGGACTAGACCCAGTGAAGCCTTAGCAACCCTTTTTCTTTGTCGATAACTATCGGGAGGAAAAAAGAAGGTGCTACGTTCTAATCCTAGGTCGGTTTTTATCATAGTATAATTGGCAGTGGGAATAGATAACAGTGAAAAAGACGCTGGTCTTAGACTTTCCCTTACTTGATTTTTTAAATTTTTATGATACCGATAAATGGGGAGACCTCATTGTATTGGGGTGTCGATTTTTTATTTTTGCCGTTTGTCATTTAGAATGGGGCAGAAAGTATTTTATGATTTGGAGCCTAAGCGGAGCCAAGAAAAATGAAAACTGATATGAAGAATATTCAGGAGGTACTAAAGGAAAGGATTTTGGTGTTGGATGGTGCCATGGGAACCATGTTGCAACGACATAAATTTACAGAGGAAGATTTTAGGGGAGAGAAATTTAAGGATTGGGAGCATCCCTTGCAGGGCAATAACGATTTATTGTCCCTAACCCAACCAGAAGCTATTGCTGAGGTCCATCGTCAATATTTTGCGGCAGGTGCCGATATTGTGGAAACCAATACTTTTTCGAGCACTACTATAGCCATGGCCGATTACCATATGGAAGATTTGATATACGACCTAAACTATGAGTCGGCCCGAATAGCCAAGGCCGTTGCGGATGAATTTACAGCAAAGGAACCCCATAAGCCACGTTTTGTGGCAGGAAGTATAGGGCCCACCAATAAGACAGCAAGTATGTCGCCAGATGTAAACGACCCTGGGTATAGGGGAGTGTCTTTTGATGAATTAAGGCTAGCCTACAAACAGCAGGTAGAGGCGTTATTGGATGGGGGGGCAGATATTCTATTGGTAGAGACCATTTTTGATACCTTAAATGCCAAAGCAGCTTTGTTCGCTATAGAGGAGGTAAAGGAAGAGCGTGGAATAGAGGTGCCCATCATGGTAAGTGGCACTATTACGGATGCATCTGGCAGAACCCTTTCTGGGCAGACCGCGGAGGCTTTCTTGATATCCATAAGCCATATCCCTATTTTATCGGTAGGATTCAATTGTGCATTGGGAGCCGATCAGTTGGTGCCTCATTTGGAAGTATTGTCTGCCAAAACCGAGCATGCCGTTTCTGCTCACCCCAATGCGGGCTTGCCAAATGCCTTTGGCGAGTATGACGAAACACCGGAAGAGATGGCAGCACAGATAAAGGAATATGCAGAAAAGGGGCTGGTAAATATAGTTGGTGGTTGCTGTGGGACCACTCCAGAACATATTAAAGCCATGAGCGATGTAGTAAAAGAATATAGGCCCAGGCCTATCAACACCTTAGAAGAATACCAAGCATGATACCATCCAAGCAGTTGGTCAGGGAAGCGGCAGACCGCATAGCTCCCTTTGTTCATAGGACGCCCGTACTCACATCTCATTTATTGGATGATATATCTGGGGCACACTTGTATTTTAAATGTGAGAATTTCCAGAAAATGGGGGCATTTAAAATGCGTGGGGCCTTAAATGCCATTCAGCAATTGAGCGAGGAACAAAAAAAAGCCGGAGTAGTGACCCACTCTTCTGGTAATTTTGGACAGGCCTTGGCCTTGGCGGCCAAAAACTTAGGGGTAAAGGCTTATATTGTAATGCCTAGCAGTGCCCCGGCCGTAAAAATAGAGGCCGTTAAATCCTATGGGGGAATGGTTAAAATCTCTGGGCCCACCTTGGAATCCAGGGAAAGTGAATCGGCAAAAATAGTAAGGGAAAAGGGGGCTACCTTCCTCCACCCGTCCAATGATATGAATGTGATAATTGGCCAAGGGACTGCAGCCTATGAACTGCTGCAGGACCAGCCAGGTCTAGACTTTGTCCTTACTCCTGTTGGGGGAGGTGGACTCCTAGGTGGGACGGCCCTATACGCCCATTACTACGGTAGTGAGTGCAAAGTTGTGGGGGCTGAGCCCTATGAGGTGGACGATGCCTATAGGTCACTGAAGAGTGGAAAAATTGAGATTAATACCTCTACCAATACTATTGCAGACGGACTAAAAACCAATTTGGGGGATAAGAACTTCCCCATTATTAAAAAAATGGTCAGCAATATAATCAGGGTAGAGGAAGAAGAGATTATTGCGGCCATGCAGTTAATATGGGAACGGATGAAACTGGTTGTAGAGCCATCCAGCGCAGTTCCATTGGCAGCTGTTTTAAGGGAGAAAGAACAGTTTAATGACAAAAAAGTGGGCATTATACTCTCCGGAGGTAATGTGGATTTAACAAAATTACCGTTCTAGTTTCCGTTCGGGATTAGGGTTATGGTTTATATTTAATACATGGATAATAATAAGGAGCAACATAATACAAAACGATTTTTAAAACTCTCCGGGCTAGAGCCATTAGTGATTACCCCGGAAAGTAATTTCGTTAATGTGGGAGAGCGTACCAATGTAGCAGGTTCCAAAAAATTCCTGAGATTGATCAAGGAGGACAAGTATGAGGAGGCCTTGGATATAGCTAGGGAACAGGTTGAAGGCGGGGCCCAGATCATAGATGTTAATATGGACGATGGTCTTATTGATGGAAAAGAGGCCATGGTTAAGTTTTTGAACCTAATTGTTGCGGAGCCGGATATTGCCAGGGTACCCATAATGATAGATAGCTCCAAGTGGGAGATTATTGAGGCCGGTTTACAAGTGGTACAGGGCAAATGCGTGGTAAACTCCATTAGTTTAAAGGAAGGAGAGGAAGAATTTATTCGTCATGCCAAACTTATCAGAAGATATGGTGCTGCCGTTATTGTTATGGCCTTTGATGAGGTAGGGCAGGCGGATACCTATGAAAGACGTTTGGAGATTAGCAAACGCTCCTATGATATCTTAACAGAAAAGGTAGGGTTTCCCCCCGAGGATATCATTTTTGACCTAAACGTTTTCCCCGTTGCTACGGGTATGGAGGAGCATAAATTAAATGCCTTGGATTTTATTAGAGCTACCGCATGGGTAAAAGAAAATTTACCTTTTTGCAGTGTAAGTGGCGGGGTTAGTAACGTGTCCTTTAGTTTTAGGGGCAATAACCCGGTTCGGGAGGCCATGCATTCGGTATTTCTTTATCATGCCATTAAGGCCGGTATGAACATGGGAATTGTAAACCCCAGTATGTTGGAGGTTTATGATGATATTCCCAAGGACCTATTGGAATATGTAGAAGACGTTATCCTTAATAGAAGGGATGATGCCACGGAGCGCCTATTGGATTTTGCCGAATCGGTAGTAGGGAAGGCCAAGGAAAATAAGGTGGATCTGTCTTGGAGGGAAGAGCCCTTGCAGGATAGGATTACCCGGGCATTGGTAAAGGGATTGGATCAATACATTACCGAAGATGTGGAAGAGGCCCGTTTAAGTGTTGAGGCACCCATAGAGGTTATAGAAGGTCATTTGATGACCGGAATGAATGTAGTGGGAGACCTGTTTCAGAGTGGTAAGATGTTCTTGCCACAGGTGGTAAAATCTGCCAGGGTCATGAAGAAGGCGGTAGCCTATCTTTTGCCCTTTATAGAAGAGGAAAAACTAAAAAATCCCCTGCCCGAGGGAGGTAGCTCGGCAGCCGGAAAAATATTGATGGCCACCGTAAAGGGAGATGTACATGATATTGGCAAGAATATAGTTAGTGTGGTGCTTGCCTGTAACAATTATGAGATTGTGGATTTGGGCGTTATGGTGCCGCCCGAAAAAATAATTAATACCGCTAAGGAGGAGAATGTAGATATTATTGGTCTAAGCGGACTTATTACGCCTTCCTTGGATGAAATGGTCTTTTTGGCCAAGGAAATGGAACGGCAGAATTTTACGGTTCCCTTGCTCATTGGTGGGGCAACCACCAGTAAGGCGCATACAGCCGTTAAGATAGACCCCCAATATAAAAGTGCCGTAGTGCATGTAAATGACGCCTCTAGGGCGGTAACGGTGGTTGGGGATCTCTTGCAAAAAGAGGTTTCAAAGAAGTACAAGGAAAGTATAAAATTGGATTATGCCGACTTTAGGCAAAAATTCCTAAACAGGGGCAAACATAAGGAGTACTTGACCCTTTTGGAGGCCAGGGAAAATAAATATCAACTGGATTGGACCAAAGCCAATATTGTAAAACCCAATACTTTGGGCATACAGATGATAGAGGAAATGGATTTGGAAAAACTGGTGCCCTACATAGACTGGTCCCCATTTTTTAGAAGTTGGGAACTACACGGCAAATATCCAGATATTTTGGAGGATGATGTGGTAGGGGAGCAGGCCAAGGAACTCTTTGCAGATGCCAAGCAAATGATGCAAAAAGTATTGGATAAAAAACTGTTCCAAGCAAGGGCTATTTTTGGACTGTTTCCGGCCAATACAATTAATGAGGATGATATTTCCTTGGAGCACGATGGGGAGGAATATATATTTAGGACCCTAAGGCAACAGACAAAAAAATATGCTGGCAAGCCCAATTTTGCCTTGTCGGATTTTATAGCCCCCAAGGATAGTGGTATACAGGATTATATAGGTTGTTTCTGTGTATCGGCCGGATTTGGAGCCGATGAATTGGCCGATAGTTATCGCAAAAATCTGGATGATTATAACAGTATCCTGGTCAAGGCACTTGCCGATAGGTTTGCCGAGGCCTTTGCAGAATACCTCCACAAAGAAGTGCGGACACAGCATTGGGGGTATGCCGCAGATGAGGTGCTGAGCAATGAAGAATTGATAAAAGAAACCTATAAGGGAATAAGGCCAGCACCTGGTTACCCGGCTTGTCCGGACCACTTGGAGAAATTAACGATCTGGGACTTATTGAAGGTTAAGGAAAATATAGGGGTGGAGTTGACGGATAGTTTGGCCATGTGGCCAGCGGCCAGTGTTAGTGGTTATTATTTTGGGAACGAAGAAGCAAGGTACTTTGGCCTGGGCAAGATAAAGGAAGATCAGGTGGCCGATTTTGCAGATCGGAAAAACATTGCCTTGGAGGAGGCCAGCAAGTGGTTGGCACCCAATATTGCGGATGAATAGCCAGAACCATAGGGCCTGTCAAGATTGAAAGCGGACCAGCAGGGAGAAGTAGACCTGCAAGGTTTTTAAAACCTTGTAGGTCTAGAACAACCAAGATTACGAAGGGCTACAATCCTTGTAATATGCAGGGAACAATAAAACTGGAACGTATAGGGAGATGGTGGCTTTCTGCAATAGGGATAGGAACGGCATCTTTTTTATGTACTTTACATAAAAAAATACAGTGGATAGCCCGGCCCCGACCCCGATGGATACAGAGGGGATGGGGAATGCCAAAATAGAATAAAATAGAATTTATAATATAAACCAAATATGGGCCTTACCGTATGGGGAGGACTTAGGGAGAAGCGATGAAAGTAACAGAACACATAAAAAATGCCAAGGGAAAGACATTGTTTTCCTTTGAGATCATACCACCTTTAAAGGGTAGGAGTATTCAGGAACTCTATGATAATATAGATCCCTTAATGGAGTTTAACCCCCCATTTATTGATGTCACTACCTCCCGTGAGGAGTATGTTTATATTGAGCGGGATGGGTTGCTAGATAAAAAACTTACCCGTATGAGGCCGGGTACTGTTGGTATTTGTGCCTCCATACAGCACAAGTATAAGGTAGATACCGTACCCCACCTTCTATGTGGTGGTTTTACCAAGGAGGAAACAGAGTATGTATTGGTAGATTGCCAATATCTGGGAATTGAAAATGTGATGGCACTGCGTGGCGATGCCATGAAAGGGGAACAATATTTTAGTCCCACCAAGGGAGGGCATTGCTATGCCTCGGATTTGGTTAAGCAGATATACGCCTTAAACTGTGGTAGTTACTTGCATGACAGGGTAGAGATGGTGAACAAGGCCAATTTTTGTATTGGGGTGGCCGGCTACCCGGAAAAACACTTGGAAGCACCGTCCCTGACAACCGACCTTAAGCGGTTGAAGGAAAAGGTAGATGCCGGTGCGGACTATGTGGTGACCCAAATGTTTTTTGACAATCAGCGTTATTTTGAATTTGTGGAAGCTGCAAGGGAAATGGGGATCAATGTACCCATTATTCCCGGTATTAAGCCAATTGCGGTAAAACGGCATTTACAGTTGTTGCCACAGGTGTTCAAGATAGATTTGCCTCAGGATTTGATAGATGCTGTGGATGATTGCTCCAATAATGCTGCGGTAAGACAGGTGGGAATAGAATGGGCCATTCAGCAATCCAAGGAATTAAAGGAGGCAGGAGTTCCCGTATTACATTATTATTCCATGGGAAAATCGGACAATGTAGAGGCTATTGCAAAAGGTGTGTTCTAAAGGATTTTAGACGTAATTTGTCCGGTAGAGTATATGGCAGGGTGTTGTTTTGTAACGCCCTGTTTTAATTTTTCCGTACATTTGCTCCCCATGAACCTAAGGCTATTTCTTATAGGCTGTTTCCTTACAGCTCTTTGCTTTTCACAAGACCGTAAAGAAACCAAAAGGTACACCTTGGACGTTAGTCAGTACAATGGTTCCGTACTCTTGCACAATCCGGATATCTCCCATTTAATTACCCATCACCCAGCAGGTGTTATAATAGGTTTTAATAAAAAGACCTATGGGGACGAGGAGTGGCATCAATGGTATAACTATCCCGATACGGGATTTTCTTTCATATACCAGAATATGAACAATAGTACATTGGGGGAGAATTATGGGGTCTATGCACATTACAACTTTTATTTGTTTAAGCGTAACCTACAATTTAGGTTGGGGCAGGGGATAGCCTATAATACCAATCCCTTTGATAAGGAAAAGAATTTTAGGAACAACGCCTACGGCTCCCATTTGCTGAGTTCTACCTATTTGATGCTTAACTATCACAAGGAAAATATTTTTCATGGTTTGGGGCTAAAAGCGGGTGTTTCCCTGATTCATTATTCCAATGCCAATGTTACGGCCCCCAATACCTCTACCAATACCATGGCCCTTAACCTGGGGCTTACCTATGACTTGGACGGCGGTAGGGAAGTTGATTATATAAGTTCCGAAAAGATACAGCGAATAGAGCCTTTTAGGTACAATCTGGCATTTAGAACAGGAGTAAATGAAAGTGATGTAGTGGATTCTGGGCAGTATACCTTTTATATTTTATCGGCCTATGTGGACAAACGACTTAGCAGGAGAAGTGCGCTACAATTGGGTGCCGACCTTTACTTTTCCAACTTTCTTAAGGAATTGATACGCTACCAGTCCGTTGCCTTCCCCGAGTATGGCGTGCAAGCGGATGACGACTATAAAAGGGCGGGCATTTTTGTGGGCCATGAACTTTTTATCAATAAAATGTCGGTACTAACGCAATTGGGCTATTATGTGTATTACCCCTTTGATTTTGAAGGAAGGGTTTATAATAGAATTGGGTTGAAGCGTTATTTTTCCGATAAAATCTATGGTGCGGTAACCTTAAAATCGCACGGGGCCAAGGCCGAAGCAGTTGAAGTAGGAGTGGGAGTGAGGCTGTAAGGGGAACCATGGAATGAGGACAGTGGTCCCGGAGAAAGGGATAATACAAGGAACAGTTGGTATAACCTTAAAGGGTTGGTATAAAATTTTTTTATTAGGGACAATTATAGGTAATTAAGAATATGAACTTCACATTGGGTATGAAGGGTGTAAAATTAAGTAAGGGCGACATATTTAGGAAAGTTATAAATTACTTTCCTCTTCTAGCCCTGTCCTTTTTGTTCCTGAATTGCAATAGCGAAAATGCGCCGGATTGCTTCCAAAATGCCGGTCGTATTGAAAAAGAAATAGTAGAGCTGCCCGATTTCAACAAGATTACGGTCTATGAAAATGTACAGCTAGTGGTAAAGCAAGGCGATGCTATTGTTGTAGAGCTGGAAACCGGGGCTTATTTACGCAATGAGGTAGAGCTTTCCGTGGAGGAAGGCAGACTATTGTTGCGTGATACCAATAACTGTAACTTTACCCGTGACTACGGATTGACCAAAGTGTATGTCACAGCCCCCAATATTACGGAAATAAGGAGTAGTACCGGTTTAGATATTACAAGTGAGGGAGTCTTGGCATTTCCCAGTCTTTCCCTTATATCTGAAAGTTTTAACGATCCGGATGCCGGCTATACCAGCGGGGCTTTTAAATTGGAGTTGGATACCCAAAGCCTTTCTATTGTCTCCAATGGCATCTCCTATTACAGCTTAAAGGGCAGCACCGACAATTTTAGTATAATCTTTGCTTCAGGAGATTCCCGTTTGGAAGCAGAAGCCTTGATTGCCAAAAATATTAGTTTAAACCACCGGGGATCCAATGACATTTTGGTAAACCCCCAGGAATCCCTGAAGGGAGTTTTACGCGGTACGGGCGATTTGGTAAGTATTTCAAGGCCACCAGTGGTTGAAGTGGAACAGCTATATAAAGGGAAGCTTATTTTTAAAGATTAGCACTGCTTTGCTTTATAGGATGATGGCTGCCAAGGTGGGATAGGGAAGTTAAAAGATTTTGTTTAGATTGCAGTACGCAGTATTGCCATATGAGGTAGTGGTTGCCCGGCGGGCCAAAGAATTCTTTTTTATTAGATCCCCATGAATCCAATTCTTACATATCTTAAGGGTTTATTTGCCTCCCAGCGTATACTGGGAGCAGATGGGAGTACAATGGGAAAAGTTAGGGCAGATCACAAACTACAACAACTGATAAATGATGGCCGTATCCCTGGGTTGGCGATTACGGTTTTAAAGAAAGGCGGTGTCTATTTTCAAAAAGGGTATGGCTATGCCGACTTGGAGAAAGGTACGTTAGTAGACCCCCAAAGGACAATATTTAGGGTGGCCAGTGTATCCAAGCCAATTTCTGCGGCCGCCTTGGCGGCGATGGTGGAGAGCCATGGGTTGGATCTCAACGCCTCCATATATGATTATGTGCCTTTTTTTCCAAAGAAGCAATTTGATATTACTATACGCCAATTGGCAGGGCATACTGCAGGAATAAGAGGGTATAGGGGTTGTGAATACGGATTAAATAGGCCTTTGACCATAGAGGAGGGCCTGGAGCTATTTAAGGACGACCCCCTACTGTTTGAGCCGGGAAAGGGATTTCTCTATAATAGTTATGGCTGGGTATTGATTTCCCTGGCCATGCAAGAGGTCAGCGGTATTCCTTTTGCAGACTATGTTAGGGAAAAGGTATTGGAGCCTTATGGGATGAAAGACACCTTTACGGAAAAACAGGCTAAGAATAATGTTCATTGTACATCTTTTTACTCAAGAAAAAAAGAAGGCTTTAGAAAGGCTATTCCCGTAAATAACCATTACAAATTGGCCGGAGGGGGGTATTTGTCCACTTCTTCAGATATAGCACGTTTTGGACAGGCCTGTTTGGATATTTCAGCAAGGGGAAGTGGGACATGGTCCCAATTCCTAACTGCCCAAACTGTAAAGGGTGAGTCTACCCATTACGGACTGGGTTGGGAGGTAAGCAAGGATGCCAAGGGCAGGTCTTTTTTTGGACATATTGGTAATGGGGTTGGTGGTTATGCTGTGTTTTATGTGTATCCGGAACAGGATATGGTTTTTTCTATAATGATAAATTGTACCAATCCAGGGGTTCGTGAGGATTTGGTATTAGTGGTGGACGAACTTCTAAAATGACCATAGGACGGTTAACAAAAAAAATAACGGGAAGACCCCATTGGTTTATAGAGGTGATAGTGCTTTTTTAGCCTATTGGAATGGAGGTTCATAATTTTTTATAACCGTTAACACAAGGAAAAAAAAGTTAAATTGGTCTAAGGTTTTAAGTAGAACAACTATGTAATGACTTCTATGGTAACGCTAGTTGCGGCAAATATGATAAGGTATAGGTTAAGGGGAATACTATTTACCGTAGTGGTGTTAATAGGGGCTTCTGTTTGTAAGGCTAACCTATGGGAGAAAGATATAAGCAGAGTAATGCTGAGTGCTGCAGTGCCGCAACATTTGTCAGGTACTTCCCCGACTACCAAAGGAAAAGAACAGTCTGTAAAATTTATAGAAAAAGAGTTACGGTACTATGCCCCTGAGGCTGGATCGGTGAGTATAGTGTGGAAATCAGGAAACCATACCCTTGAGGAAGCTATGAGCTGGAACGACCACACTGGGCGGGTTAAAAGTTTTTTGCAAAATTCTATGCTCCTAGAGCAGGATACCTTTAAGATACGGTTAAGAATTCCTTTAGGAAGTAGTTTTGAGTATTTGTTTTGGATTTCCAAAAATGCCCAAGGACATTACCAAGATCATTGGGATAGCCATTCAGGGGGTAGAATGGTAGTTTCTGATGCCTCACCTATTTTGAAAGAGGCTCAATACGTTAAAAGGATAGATAATAAGAAATCCCAAATTGTAGCACGGGGGTGGATGCTACTTCTTGTATTGTTAGGGGTGTATGGGTTGTTGTGGGGACTAAGGAATAGGATGTTAATTACCAATAGTGCGGTTGATAAACGAGGAGCAATTATATCCATGGGCTTAAGCCTGTTATTATTTCATGCACTTGCGAGGTCTGAAATAGTAGGTGTAGATCCTAGATATATTTTTAAAAGTCCTAGCTTAATATTAAGGATTGTCAAGGCGGGATTTGAAGATTTTATATATGTTATAGGTCTTGTATTGTTGTTTGGAATATTGGAGAGGTGGAGCAGGGGTATAAGACTAAAAAACACTGTATATGGAATTTTTGTCTTTTTGGTGATATTGTCTACTTTGGTTGCCTATACCAATATTAGTACGGTAGTATATCTGGGAAAACCATTTAATTATCAATGGTTTTATTATTCGGACTTTTTGGGTAGTGATGATGCCACAAATGCCTTGCAAGAAAATTTATCCCTTAAAATATTGGCCAATTTAATGGCATTTTGTCTTTCCGTTTTTATTCTGTCCAAAATTCTATACCTGTCCTATCAATTGATCTCAGTGCCACGGCGGGTAAAATACTTTGTTGTGCCCTTATCTTTTATGGCGGTAATACTTTTATTTAATCGCGCCTATAGAGTAGAGGGTACATGGAGCAAGGGGCAGTCACAGAATGCTGTAATTGCCTTTGTCCATTCCATTTTTTCATCTTCTACCGAAGCTTCTTTTTTTTCGGCCATTCTTCCTGAGGGGACGTCGGAATTTAGTCCTACAGAAGGGACACCCATAGTTAATGTTGGGAAACCGGAAAATAAAAGTCATGTTAAAAATGTACTTTTTATTGTTTTGGAATCTGCAGGATCAGTTTATTTGGATGGCTATGGCGGATCTTATCAGCTAACCCCCAATTTAAATAGTTATGAAGATGAGGCCGTACTGTTTACGGACATTTATGCACATGCCCCCGGTACCAATCAATCCCTGGTTTCTATATTAGGGTCTATGTATCCCTATTTATCATATAAAAGTTTAACCAATGAGGCGCCGGATTTTGATCATCCTACCATGTCTTCAATATTAAAGAAAGTGGGATACAGAACATCATTTTTTACTTCAGCCGACCTCAATTTTTTAAGCAGTAATAAATTTTTGGCGAACAGGGGATTGGATCATATAGAAGACTATAGGCGTATTAGTTGTGATGAACAATTTAAACAGGATATTTACGAGGAAGGCAATGGCATAGATGACATATGTCTTTCTGATAGGTTCTTTTCCTGGTTAGATGAAAACTCGTACCAGAATTTTTTTTCCATGATTTGGACAGTCCAAGGACACTATCCTTATTTTTATGCACAGGAAGAGGTAGATTTTGGTGTTGGAGACGTGTATTTTAATAGGTATCTCAACGCCTTAAAACATAACGATGAGCTTATTGGGCAGGTAATGAGAGGACTGGAAAGTCGAGGCCTTGCGGAAACTACCTTAGTAGTGGTTACTGGAGATCATGGGGAAGCCTTTGGGCAGCATGGGCAATACGGTCATGGTTCTTCTATTTACGAAGAAAATCTACGAGTCCCGCTTTATTTTATTAACAGGTCCTTGTTTCATGGAGAGCAGAAGAAAGATATAGGAGGGTTAAAGGATTTGGCAACTACCGTTTTTCCTATCATTAATAAAAATATTCCAGAGGTTTGGCAGGGGAGGGATTTACTTAATACCCATTTCGAAGAAGCTTTTTTCTTTTCCCCTTGGTCGGATTATTTATTTGGATATCGAAAGGGAAATATGAAGTTTATCTTTAATGAGAGTCAGAACATGGTGGAAGCCTATGACCTTAGTACTGATTTTGGTGAAAAAGTAAATTTGTTTTCACCGGACTTAAAAGATGAGGTAAAACACGCTCGAAAAAGGTTGGGTGCTTGGGTGCAATATCAGGATAAATTTGTGAAAGGGATATTAAGAAAAAATGATGATTAGTGACATAAATAGTTTGTTGTACCAGTCTGTGCAAGACAATGGCACAATTGTAATTTAACCTTAGACCAAATCACATGAAAAAATTAATCTTGTATATACTGTTTATAGGGGGTATTCTAATTGCCGGCTACTATGTGTTTAAATACAAACACATCATTATTTATTTAGTCAAATCCAACACTTCAACTGTCTTTGAAGAAGTTGTATCAGAACCAGTTCTTGGGGTGTTTTCTTTTAAGCCGGATGCGCCTAGTGAACTTATTTCGACTTATAAGCATTACAGGCTACGGCTCACAAAAAGTGTAAATTGGGAAAAAGCGGCAAATGAAATAGCCAAATTTCCAGATACTACTCCCATCATGATTACAGTGGAAACTTGGGGCGAAGGACTGTATGACTCCTATAGGTATAACCCAATGGGGGGACTTATAAAGGGGAATTATGATGACGCTATCAAAGCAATGTGTACCCAATTTATAGGCAATAGGGACAACGTATATATAAGGTTTAATCCAGTTATGGAGGTTCCGGTAAAACGCTATCCTTGGCAACGATATGGTGGGATTGATTATATTGAAGCGTATCGCCATTTTTCGAAGCTGTGCAAAGAATTTGCTCCCGCGGTGAAATTAGTATGGGGGACAGCCGGTTATCCTGGCGTAATGGAGTATTATCCTGGAGATGATGTGGTTGATGCAGCTGCTATAATTGCCAAAAGTGAATCGGAGATGGTCTTGAAGGTTTATCCCAAAGATTATCCTATTGACTACGATGTTTTTAGGAGATTACATCGATTAAGGTTTATAGATAAACCTATTTTTATTTTGGGGTCCCAATTAACTCCTAAAGACTCCATAAATACCTCCTTATTCACTTCCTTGGCAAATAAAGTAAGTAATTATAACAGAACCGTATATTCCACCGCGAATTTTAATCGTGCTCATATTGCTACCATGAAGAGGGCAGGAACGGGGTTGGAGATAGGACTTTATGACCCCCAAGCATTGCTGAACACGGAGAAATCCGTAACCGTTGAACATCTTTTTGTTGATTTTGAAAATTTGAAGAATGGAAGTTTTGAAAGGCGGTTTAAAGAAGTAATTTCCCGTGAACACGATATAATCGTAACCTTTGAACCTTTTAGGAATCCCAACAAAGAAGTTGATTTTGAGGTGCTTCAAAATGTTTCCCTAGGTAAGTATGATCGGGAAATTAAACAGTTGTACCGTATAATAGGAAATACAGAGCGCTTGGTGTATTTGAGGTATGCCCATGAAATGGAAATTCCAATTACACGTTACCCGTGGCAGAGTCAAGATCCAATTGTTTATATTAATTCGTTCCGTTATTTTATGAATTTTCCGGAGAAGGAAATGTCCAATATTAAACGGGTTTGGGGTCCGGCCGGAGATAGGGGCTCTTTGGAGTGGTGGCCAGGTAATGATGTGGTTGATATAGTGAGTATCGCTATTTACGGCCTGCCTGATAAAAACATTACAGATCCAGAAAAACAAGAATCTTTTGAAACTATTTTTAATCGGAAGGTTTGGCGATTGCGATTTTTGGACAAACCTATTTTTATTACAGAATTTGGGGTCAAGGGGCCCGAAGAATACCAAACCAAATGGCTGGAGCGGGCTGCGGAAATAATTACACAAAACTCACAGCTTATAGGTGTAAATTATTTTAATATGTCTGATACCCCCAAGGCTTGGGGTGAAATTAAACCGCCGGACTGGAGTATCTCCAAAAAATCCTTTCAAAGCTTCACTGAAACCCTAAAAAGGGAGAAGAAGAAATAAAGATAGCGGTGCCGAACATTATGTTGAATTTGGATCAACAGCAAGTAAAGCAACAGAGAGCTTATGCGGTGCAGACTGCTATGCGGAAGGATTTTTATTGATGGTTGGCAAACCAATAGACGCAGCTTTTTTATTGAAAATTGATAGTCAATTAGGGTACAAGAATTGGTTAAAAAAAATATTATATCTTCAAACCTTTATAAATACTACGAAAAAAGTAATAATATGAAATTCTTAATCACCTTTTTTACCATGACTTTGGTCTTGTTTTCCTGTAAACAGAATACCAAATCCAAGGCCGATTCCAAATCTGAAACAGCTCAAGAATCCAAAGCAAAGACCGATGAATGGATCTATCTATTTGATGGTGTTAGCACCAATGGCTGGAGAGCTTACAACGGGGATAGCTTGCCTCCTGGATGGACCGTAAAGGACAGTGTACTTACCTTTGATACCCAACTGGGATTGGAACAGGACTACACAGGGGGAAAGGACATTATTTATGGCCTTGAAGAGTTTGATAATTTTGAGTTTTATGTGGAATGGAAATTGCCGGAGGGAGGCAATAGCGGAATTTTTTATCATTTAAAGGAGCATATTCCCAATGCAGGACCCCCAGTAATATCACCGGAGTATCAATTGATAGATGATGAGAATTACGCTAAAATCCATGATCTTACCCAATATAATTTAAGTCTAGGCCATACAGAGAATCCAGCGGAGTTGCAGCCACTGCAACAGACCGCATCGGATTACGCCATGCATGTTGCAGATCCAGAAAAAAAGGTGCTGTACCCTGTTGGGCAATGGAACTCTTCCAAAATTGTATTTACCCCAGAGCGTGTTGAGCACTGGCTCAATGGGAAAAAAGTATTATCTTTTGTCCCTTGGTCCGATGAATGGTATGAAAAAAAGAATTCAGGGAAGTGGAAGGATGCCGAACATTACGGCCGTTACAAATCGGGTTACATAGGTTTTCAGGACCATAGCAGTCCAATATGGTTTAAAAATATAAAAATCAAAAAATTATAAATAAGAATATGAAAAAAAGAGATTTTCTTAAAAGTACGGCCGCTCTGGGATTAACGGCCATGTTACCATCCTCGGTATGGGCCTTGAGTAAGAATGGCAGGTTGCGAACAGCGCATATTGGTGTTGGTAATATGGGGGGCAACGATCTTGCAGCCATATCATCGCATGAGTTGGTAGATGTGGTAGCGTTGTGCGATGTGGATTCCAAGGCCTTACAAACTGCCAAGGAATTGCACCCAAAGGCCGCTACCTATAAAGATTACAGGGTAATGCTCAAAGAAATGAAGAATGATATAGATGCTGTAATCGTTTCAACGCCCGATCATACCCATGCTCCTGCTTCTATGATGGCTATGGACCTGGGAAAACCGGTTTATTGTCAGAAGCCGTTAACGCACCATGTGGCCGAAGCTAGGGCAATGAGGAAGATGGCCAAGGAAAAAAACCTGGTTACCCAAATGGGAATTCAGGTACACTCTTTTTATGACTATAAATTGGCCACCTTGTTAATCCAATCTGGAATTATAGGTAAGGTACATACGGTAAGGGCTTGGTCGCCCAAGAACTGGGGATTTAATGGTCCTGAGCCTAAGGGGTCCGATCCAGTTCCTGCCAATTTGGACTGGAACCTATGGTTGGGAACTTCGGCCGAAAGACCTTATAAGGAAGGCTATTACCATCCTGCCAATTGGAGAAAACTATTGGATTACGGTTGTGGTACCCTAGGGGATATGGGTGTTCATATTTTTGACACCCCTTATAATGCCTTGCAATTGGATGTGCCTATGACCATCAAAAATAAATGTAGAAAGCCTACAGGTTTTGGTTTTCCAGAAAATAATACGGTGACCTATACCTTTCCAGGGACCAAATATACCGGGGATACCCTAAAGTGGGTTTGGTATGATGGTCCTGGAGCTCCAAAAAAGCATAAAGATCTAAAGCTTCCCAATAATGAAGAGTTGCCCGGACAGGGAGCTATGTTCATAGGTGAAAAAGGGAGACTGTTGTTGCCACATTTTATGCAATTGCCAAGGCATATTGTAGATGGTGAATACAAGGAGTTGGACCTGTCCATAATAAAGGATCAGGAGGCCATTGGGGAGCCAGTAAGGGATTATGGCCCTGAGGGTAATAAGCACTACCATCAGTTTGTTGATGCTTGTTTGGGCAAGGACGAATGTAGTGCACCCTTTGACTATTCGGCCCGATTAACGGAAACTATATTGCTTGGGGTAATTGCCGGCCGTTTTCCAAATAAAACCTTGCACTGGGATACCAATACTGCCCAGTTCTCGGAACCGGAAGCCAATAAATTTTTAGACGCTCCGTACAGGGACTTTTAAGGAATATTGCCAAATTATATAAAGTCCGACATCCCATGTTCATGAGAACGATAGGGGTGGTCGGACTTTTTTATATAAGGGAGGTATGGGAAATACTAGCAATATCCCGCTTTAATAGTATGGTAAATGCTTAAGATTCTTATCTTTAGACTATGCAACAGAAGCCCACTTCCTTCTCCATAAAAAACTGGTCCGATGACGATAAGCCACGCGAAAAACTAGTGCAAAAAGGTAGGTCTGTACTCTCGGATGCCGAATTGATTGCCATTCTTATCGGGTCGGGCAGTCGCAATGAAAGTGCCGTAGAGCTATCAAAAAAAATATTGGCATCTGTAGGCAATAATCTAAATGAATTGGGTAAACTTTCCATAAACCAACTTCAGCAATTTAAGGGCATAGGGGAAGCCAAGGCAGTGTCTATTGCTGCCGCCCTGGAGGTAGGTCGTAGGCGCAGAGGTGAAGAGGGCCGTAAAATTACCAAAATTAGCAGTAGTAAAAATGTTTTTGAATTATTGCAACCTATTATGGGAGAGTTGCCACATGAGGAATTTTGGATTGTATTTCTTAATAACTCCAATAGTGTATTACAGGCTGGTCAGCTTAGCAAAGGAGGCATAACAGGAACCTTGGTAGACGTTCGCTTGGTTTTAAAACAAGCCTTGGAACTGGGGGCCGTAGGTCTCATATTGGCCCACAATCATCCTTCCGGAACGTTGAGGCCCAGTGAAGCGGATAAGCAAATAACCCAAAAATTAAAACTGGCATCCCTAGCGTTGGATATAAAAGTTTTGGACCACCTTATTATCACCCAAAAAGAATACTTTAGTTTTGCAGATGAAAATATACTCTAAACCGGGTATTCCATGTCAGGTATTGTACTAATAATTGAAAAATATAATAAAAGGAGTAGGTAATTATGCTGCTAATCTATACCCATAAAATAACCCACCGCTTTAGTTATATAATGCGTCACATGTTTACCACTATCCTGGGGATAGAGGTGTCCTATACCACCAAGGTAGAGGATTTTATAAAACATACGGGGCCTAAGATTACCTATACGAAGCAGCCACTTCAAAACGAGTTTTTTGTTAGGAGTAATGACCTGCTATTTGAGCAGGGAATAAACGATTTGCAGATTCATATTTCGGATTGGGAAGGGAGCCCCTGTTTCTTCTCTACCGGGGAAAGGAGCAATCTTCCCTTCGATATTTTTTCGGCCAGTTTTTATTTACTCAGCAGGTATGAAGAGTATCTGCCCCATGTAAAGGATATGCACGGAAGGTTCCCGCCCAAGGAAAGTTTGGCCTTTCAAAATGGTTTCTTGGATAAGCCGGTTGTAGATATTTGGGCTCAAAAACTATTATTTCTATTAAAGGAGAAATTTGAAGATTTGGAGCACAAGCCTAGAAACTATCAATATACCTCTATAGTAGATGTTTCGTCATCACACTGTTTTGCGTACCGTGGTTTTTTAAGAGGTATTTCGGGCTTGCTGTATGACGTGGGCTCCCTTAAATTGGGACGGGTAGTGGATAGAATTTCGGTATGGGCAAAATTAAAAAGGGATCCGTACGACAATTTCTTGGAACTGGTAGAGCTGCACAAACAAAATAAGGTGAGAGGTATGTTCTTTTTCCAATTTGCAGAATATTCCACCTATGACAAAAACGTATCGCCTAATAACAATAAATTTAAATATCTTATTAAGTCGGTCGCAGACTACGATAAGGTCTCCCTTTCCTGTTCCTATAGCTCCTTTAACGACATAGGGCTCCTAAAGGAAGAGAAAAAGAACCTATCGGATGTCATACACAGATCGGTAAGCAGTTCCCGGATGCGTTATAACAGGGTAGATATTCCGGAGACCTATAGGAATTTAATAGAAGCAGGTTTTACCGATGACTATACCATGGGGTATACCCATGAAATTGGTTATAGAGCAGGTACCTGTACGCCATTTTATTTTTATGATATTCCGTTGGAAGTGCAACAGCCCATAAAAATCCATCCTTTTGCCGTACATGACTACGGATTGTTGAAATATAGGAATAGGAAAGAGGCCTTTTCTGCTGTTGAGAAGCTCTATTTGGAAACCAAAAGGGTGAAAGGGAAATTTATTACCGTATTTTCCAATGAGCTCATTGGAGGGGAAAGTAAGTTGAACTGGAAAAATTTGTATAGTAGTATTTTAAAACGTGTACATGTTTAAGAATGTAGTGACGGATGTTTTTTTTGATTTGGATCATACCCTTTGGGATTTTGAAAGGAATTCTGCGCTTACCTTTCAAAGGATACTGCATGAAAATTGTGTTGATGTTGATTTGGAAGATTTTTTAAGGGTCTATATCCCTATAAATTTTGAATTCTGGAAATACTATAGGGAAGGCAAAATATCAAAGGAGGATCTTAGGTTTCAGCGTCTTAAAAAAACATTTGACAGGCTTGGCTTTGAGGTTTCCAATGGATTGATAAATAGGTTGTCCGAGCAGTATATCCAATATTTATCCACCTATAACCATCTTTTTCCCAATACGATTGAAATTTTAAACTATTTAAGACCTAAGTATAACTTGCATATCATTACCAATGGGTTTCATGAAGTACAGCATAAAAAGCTAAGGAACTCCAAAATAGATACTTATTTTAACCAGGTTATCAACTCTGAAATGGCCGGGGTTAAAAAACCTGACCCTGTGATTTTTAAACTTGCCCTTAGCAAAGCCAATGCTTTGCCCAATACATGCATGATGATTGGGGATAGTTTGGAGGCCGATATTATAGGGGCAAAGGCAGTGGGTCTACATACCTTGCATTTTAATACCAATAATGGACCAAAACACGATATCTGTGATATGATTCATGAGCTCAGTGAAATAAAATCCTATTTATAGAGTTATTATTTTGGGGTAAGACAATAACAACAAAATATTAATTGTAGTTATAGGATGTTTTGGTATGAGATATAGAGTATTTTTTACGCTTCTATTATTGTTAGGGCTAAATTCATGTGTAGAAAAACTGAATTTTGATCAATATGATGAATTGGAGATTACTCCAACTGTAGAGGCCAGTATATTGTATGTAGAATCCCCTGAAAGAATAATAAACGAATCACCAGGGCAAAATTTTTATTCCCAAGTTTTTAATTTTGATGCTTTTTCCGAAGATGCTTTTGCGGACAGGGTCTTGGATGGCTATATGTTTTATGAGATAGAGAACACCACCAGCAAGGAGTTGGAGGCTACGGTTGAATTTTTGGATGAGCAGGGAAATGTTTTGGACGACCAGTATTTTCATATCGATCCGGCCCCAACGCCTCTTACCCAGATCCAAGTGGCTTATGGAACAGGTAGCGGGAAAAGCATAGAAATCATAAAAAATACTTCCGGGATAAGGATAAATGTCCAGAACTTGGGCGATAACAGTAGTGTATCCAATCTGCCAGATCCAAAGATTATTTTTAGGTCTAGTGGGAAATTTAGGCTCCGATTAAAATGAGAAATTGTAAACTTATTTTATTGGCCTGGTTTCTGGGGTGCAGCTTTATGGTTGGGCAAAACAAACAAATACTGTACGATTTTACGGAAATACCTCAGGCCTTAATGGTCAATCCAGGCATGTCTACAGATTTTCAATGGTTTGCCGGTATACCAGCCTTATCGGGTATCTCTGTGCAAGCGGGGAGTAGCGGGCTAAGTGTAAGCGATCTTTTTGCGGATGACGGATTGGACTTTAACACCAAGGTTAGGGACCGTGCCATATATGGGATGAGTCCACGCGATGAACTTAGTGGTACCTATCAGGTAGAATTATTGAGCGGGGGGTTTAGAGGTAAAAACCCCGATAATTTTTATTCTTTCGGAATCTATAGTGAAGGGGATGCCATAGGCTATTGGTTAAAGGACTATGCTATTCTGGCATTTGAAGGTAATGCAGATCAGTTGGACAGAAAGTTTGATATAAGTCACCTAAGTACCAGAGGGGAAATGGTAAATGTCTTTCATTTTGGTCTTAATAAGCGAGTGGATAATAAATGGACCTTGGGAGCCAGGGCCAAATTATACTCCAGTGTTTTTAATTTTTCGTCTACAAGAAATAAGGGGTATTTTGTTACCACAGAGGGGCAAAATAATATATTTGCCAATACCTTGAATGCGGATTTGGAATTAAGGTCATCGGGCGTCAATGAAATTGAGGATGCTTTGGATAACGACAGTTCCCTTTTGCCAGGGATAATAACAAAAAGAATGTTCTTTGGAGGGGATTTGGGTGTTGGTCTGGACCTGGGATTCACCTATAAGCTAAACAAACAGACCGTAATTACCGGTAGTGTCCTGGACCTGGGGTTTGTGTATAGTTCCACCGATGTAAAAAACTTTACCGTTAAGGGTAGTGCTACTGTAGAAGGCATTGAGGTGATTCTTCCAGATGCCTTTTCCAATTCCAATACCGATTTTTGGCAAGATCTTGTTGATGAAGTGGATGCGCTGGTTCCCCATGGAACCAATAACAATAGTTATATTTATTTTAGACCTACTAAGCTCTATGGCTCCATACGTTATAATTTTGGAAAAATTACAAAGACCAATATGGATTGCGACTGCAATTATATGGTGTCAAAAAGAAGGGATTACACCAAGTATGCAAATGGGCTTGGGGGACAATTGTATGTAATTAATCGCCCTAAGGGACCACAGGCAGCTCTTACGGCCTTTTACTTACATAGATTTGGTAGGGCACTGGCCCTAAAAGGAACCTATACGGTGGATAAGTTTTCTTTTTCCAATGTTGGTTTAGGGTTAAACATACAGGCAGGGCCGGTAAATATTTACGCCATGGCCGATAACTTATTGGCTTATAGCAACCTGGCGGATACTCATTATTCTTCTTTTCAAATAGGATTAAATATCATATCTTGGGGAAAGAAATAAGGTTCAATTACAAGCGAGCTGTCTACGCATTTGTCGAGCTTGGTATCATTTTTGTAACATAATTACCGTCACATAATTATAAAAAGAAGGGGCAAATGTTGTATATAAAACTACCATTTTACCGGTAGTGCCAACCATATTCTCCATTTGTGGGAGCCTTGTGGCTATAAGAACCAGAATTTCCCTTAGAACAAAGAAACATAAACAAATGAAAAAAATTATTTTATTAGCATTGTGTGCCATATTTGGGTATAAAGGAATGGCGCAGTCACAATTAAACAATTACAAATACATAATAGTGCCTACGAAATTTGAAGCCTTTAAAAAAGCCAATCAGCATCAGACCAGTACATTGATCAAATACATGCTTGTAGAGAACGGTTTTAATGCGGTTTATGACAATGCTCTGCCGATAGATCTACTGGGTGACAGGTGCCTTGGACTATTATTGGAATTGAAGGACGATTCCTCCTTGTTTACTACCAAGGTAACGCTTGTTCTCAAAGACTGCTTATCCAATGAGGTTTATACCACCAAAGAGGGTATTAGTAAGGAAAAGGAATACAAAGCGGCCTATACCGAGGCCATAAAGGAATGCTTTCAAACCTTAACAGGGGTGGGGTATAAATATGAGCCCAGTGGGGATACCGCACCCACGACCGTAAGTTTTAAAAATGATGTTAAACAGTTGGAAAACGTTACTGAAGAGGATAAAGACATAAGATTTGCAGATAGGGCTGAGGATAGAGCCGAATCTAACCTACAGAAGGTCGTGCAACAAAAAGCCACCTTGGAGGAGCAGTCCTACAAAAGCAAGGAACCGGTTCAGTCCAATATTACCAAGGCAGAAAATATGCCTTCCATGGAATTACCGAATGTAAAATACCAGACTGAAGGAACAGGTGTTTTGTACGCCCAGGCAATTGCCAATGGGTATCAATTGGTAGACAGTACTCCAAAAATCACCTTAAAGATTTATAAAACCTCCCAGGCCAATGTGTTTATTGCAAACGGGGATGTGGGTAACGGCCTTGTTCTTAAAAAAGGGGATAAGTGGTATTTTGAATATTACGAAGGTGATAAGTTAATGGGACAGGAACTGAATATTAAATTCTAAAGTTCATACTTGTCTTTCCAACGTTTTTTTAAAAATTCTTTGATGGCATTTTCCCGTTGATTTTTTCCTGGACGGTAAAAGCTTGTGTTGGCTACCTCCTTGGGCATAAACTCTTCGGCTATAAAATTATTCTCATAATCGTGTGCATATTTGTACTCCTCCCCATATCCCAGATCTTTCATTAGTTTGGTAGGCGCATTGCGCAGTGCCAAGGGAACAGAAAGGTCGCCAGTTTGTTTAACAGTTTGCTGAGCCTTGTTGATGGCCATATAACTGGCATTGCTTTTAGGTGAGGTGGCCAAGTAAATAACACACTGACTTAAGATTATACGCGCTTCTGGATAGCCTATGGTGGTAACCGACTGAAATGTGGTATTGGCCATGACCAAGGCAGTTGGATTGGCATTGCCAATATCTTCAGAGGCTAATATAAGTAAGCGTCTTGCTATAAATTTTACATCTTCTCCCCCCTCAATCATCCTTGCCAGCCAGTAAACTGCGGCATTGGGATCGCTTCCCCTGATCGATTTTATAAAGGCCGAAATAATATCGTAATGTTGCTCCCCGGTTTTGTCGTATAGAACGGTGTTCTTCTGTATTTTGCTTAGGACTAATTCGTCCGTGACAACAACGGTATCCGTATCTTCCGAATTAATGATAAGTTCAAATATATTCAGCAATTTCCTGCCGTCACCTCCGGAAAGGCGCAATAGTGCTTCGGTTTCCTTAAGGGTTATTTTTTTCTTTTGTAATAAGCTGTCCCGTTCCATGGCCCTGTGGAGCAAGGCTTCTAGGTCTTCCTTACCAAAGGGATTTAGGATGTATACCTGACATCTTGATAACAGTGCAGGAATTACTTCGAAGCTAGGATTTTCCGTTGTGGCTCCTATAAGGGTCACCCAGCCCTTTTCCACGGCTCCCAATAAGGAATCTTGTTGGGATTTGCTAAAGCGATGAATTTCATCTATAAATAGTATGGGATTTTTGGTGGTGAACAATCCTCCACTCTGTTTTGCCTTCTCTATCACCTCCCTTACATCCTTAACGCCACTGCTTATGGCACTCAAGGTATAAAAGGGGCGACCACTTTCATGGGCTATAATATTGGCCAAGGTGGTTTTCCCTGTGCCAGGAGGGCCCCAAAGAATCAATGATGGCAAGATGCCTTTCTTTATTTGATGGGTCAATGATCCTTTTTCTCCCACCAAATGGTTCTGGCTTATATAATCTTCCAATGTTTTTGGGCGTACTCTTTCTGCTAATGGCTCGTTCATAATGTAAAAATAAAACAAAGTTGGAAGAGGATTGCTCCTAATCCATACTTTTAAAGTGTATATGAATGATTATGACAATTTAGCCGTTTTTACTTTTTTGGTTTCAATATTGTAGGAATAGTTATATTTCGGCTTATGAGAGAAAGTAGCTATTTTAAATTTACCAATTTAGTGGTCTTATTGCCCATGATGGCTGTGCTTTCTATATGGACAGTTTATTGGTTTGAAATTAGGTATCAGGTCAATTTTAATCATTATGGGGTATATCCAAGAACTTTAAAAGGACTGAGGGGGATTGTGCTAAGTCCCTTTATACATTCTTCTGTAGAGCATTTGTACAATAATACCATACCCCTTGCGGTGCTTACCGCATCTTTGGCTTATTTCTATAGGGAAATAGTATTTAGGGTACTGCTATGGGGTGTTTTACTGTCAGGAGTAATCACCTGGCTTATAGGTAGGCCTTCTTATCATATAGGGGCCAGTGGGCTGATCTATGTATTGGTCAGTTTTGTTTTTTTTAAAGGTATTTTGTCCAAGTATTATAGGTTGGTAGCCTTGTCCCTTGTGGTGGTTTTTATCTATGGAAGTTTACTGTGGTATATTTTTCCAGTTGAGGAGGGTATATCCTGGGAGGGTCATTTAGGCGGATTTGTTACGGGACTGTTTCTGGCATTTGTTATAAAAGCACCTTTGCCAAAGCCTAGGAAATATGAATGGGAGCGGGAGGACTATAATGAGGAAGAGGACGAGTTTCTAAAACATTTTGACGAAGATGGAAATTTTATAGAAAGCAAGCCTCCTGAGTCTGCCTCTTTGGATGATGATATTGTGATTAAGTATCATTTTAAAAAGGATTCTGGAGAAGGGAAGGAAGATGATTAGACAGGGCAAAGCTCTTTCATTCTTCTTTGGAATAAAAGTACAAAACCCACATTGGACAGCGTTTATCTTCCCAAAACTAGTGAGTGTTGAAGCTAAGTGGATAGGGAATGCCTATTTCAGCAACTCTTGTCGTTGTCTTACCACTTCATAAAGGAATACGCCACAGGCTACGGAAACATTTAAAGAACCTATTTCTCCCAATAGTGGTAGTTTGGCCATATGATCTGCAGCCTTTAATATAGACGGGGATATGCCCACGTCTTCAGATCCCATGATAATGGCGCAGGGTTCTTTAAAGGATACATCGTAAATGGTGTTTTCAGTTTTCTCGGTGGCAGCAACTACCTGTATGTTGGAAGCCTGTAAGTAGAAGACGGCGTCCTTTATGTGGTCTACCTTGGCAATGGGAACACGAAAGGCGGCACCGGCAGATGTTTTAATGGTATCGGCCGTAACAGGGGCGGCTCCTTTTTTTTGGATGATGATACCATCCACACCGGTACATTCGGCGGTTCTAATAATGGCCCCAAAATTACGTACGTCCGATAGTTGGTCCAATAATAAGAAAAGAGGTGTCTTGTTTTGATCCAATACATTTTCTACCAATTCTTCCACGGTTAAAAATGCGACTGGGGATATGTTGGCTACCACACCTTGATGGTTGTTCTTGGTAAGTCGGTTTAATTTCTCAATTGGTACATAGGAAGCGCTAATACCGTTTTTACGGATCAAGGTTTCCATATCCTTGGAGAGATCTCCCTTTAGTCCCTTTTGGATAAAAACCTTGTCTATGGGCTCATTGGATTTTATGGCTTCAATGACTGCTCTAATGCCGTAAATTTGCTGGGTGTTTTTCATGGGGTAAAGGTAGAAAATATGTTACATATATGAGCGCATTTGTGGTTGCAAGGCTATAATAATTCATTGCATTGTGTTAAAACTACTTTTACTCCGTTATTTAGAAAAAAAAAGAGACTGCCTAAAAAAAGGGCAGCCTCTTCATGCTTTAATCGTATACCCTATCAATTGAAAGGGGTCTGTAATATATTTATAAAGGGGTATAAACTGCTGTAGCAGAATCACCGAAGCAATTTTCCCATTCTATTGACAATGTTCCGTCTGCATTTACTGTCCCTGTGAGGGTAATTTCACATCCAAAGGATTCGGTCCAAGACCCAGATAGGTCTCCACAGATGTCGGTCATGGTACCAGCCGTTTCAAAACAATACCCATAAGGAGTACAGTACCAATCTTGGTATACACCGGCAACTCCGTCAGAAATGGTGTAATTACCACCCCCATTGTCTGTCAGAGTAACATTGTAAGCAAAGTCTACCAATGGATTGTTAACAGGTGCTCCGTCTGTAGAAGTACCATTACTAACCACGCTGTAATCCCCACCTAAATCGGAAGGACAAGATACGATATAATCCAAATTTATTTTAAAATCTGAAATTTGATTAAAATCGGCGGCGTAGTAATTGGGCTCGGCTTCACTATTTAAAACTTCTAATTGAGATCCATCATCAAAAGTATAGGAAGTATAAAGCTTGAACATATCACCAAGTTGAATATCATCAGTGCTATTTAACTCAGTAAACGCACTGACAATGTCGGAGCTGGTTAAAGAATATTCTTTGGGAAAGGTGGTTACTCCCGTATCCAATATTACCGGTCCGTATAAATCGCCATCAACAGTAGCGTAAAAAGCTTTCAAATCAAAAGATGTTGGTGTTCCAACTCCAACCCCCACAGTAAACTGTAAATTCAGATTGTCTAATCCGGTAAGGTCTATAAAAGCTGGACTTCCCTCCACCACTGCAAAATCTGGAAGAGCTCCTGTTTTCAAAGGAATGACTGAAGTGCCTCCGTCATCATCACATGACGTATTTAGCGCAAATAAGGCTAAAAAGAGACTTAATATATATATGTTTTTCATGTTATGAATTTTATGTATTAGTTATCCCAAAATATTTTATACGTAGTTGCATCTTTTTGGGCAGGTGCATTTTCATTAACGTTCAATTCGGCTTGTGGCCAGAATAGGGAAACCTGGTATGGTCTGTTTAACGTTGTCTCGCTATCATCCAATGGCCAGTCGTCGCCATTGTCCAACTGATATTCTGGAGATGGTCCATTAGGATCCGCCAATACCGGGTATCCGGTTCTTCTGTAATCATTGTATTGGTCAAATGGGTCACCAAAGGTTGATACCCATTTTTGAGTCATAATGATTTCCATTTTCTTGTCATCCGAAGCAGCATCATATTCTGCCAAAATACCATCTATAAACTCTTGAACAGCTGTAGTACCGTCTAGAGTTGGAACTGTTTGATCGGTTTCTGAATTTGCCACAACATCATCTACTTTCTTAAATGCAGCAGTAATTGCTTCTTCAAGAGTAGTTCTTGCATCACCAGAAATTACACCCGCCTGAATTAATTCAGCTTTGATAAAAAGATATTCATGAAAAGTCAATAACCTATGTGGAGCTGCACCAGTTCCGGCATCTACATCGGCATCCCCTCCTTCGCCATCATCATATCTACCTCCGGCAGGATATATTCCTGGATAAGTGGATGATTCCCTAGAGGCAAAATCCCTATTGGCGCTTATGCTACCGAATCTAATAGTGTGAAAACCTGTGTTTCTATCCCAATAATCTGCCTTGGGGTCACCTGTGGTTGGATCCCCAACATCTGGAGGTAATTCACCCGGGGTCAACTGGTTAAAGAAATAGTAGGGAAGTCGTGGATCCTCAAGTCCGTTATGGATATTAGGGTTCCATCCTTTTAGGATTTCATAAAACCAAGGACTGGCATAGTGAGAAGTTTGTCCAGTTAAATAGGAAGCTCTATAAAGTGGATTTCTTTCCTCTGCAGGAGATTGGGTAGTAGAGTAAGGGAATTGGAAGTCATCACTATTGCTAGTCATAAAATTATCTGCTGAAATTAATGCATTTAATTTGCCGGCATCAAATAATGATGACAATCTAATTTCATTGTACAATTTTAATTTAAGAGTGTTTACAAATTTATTCCATTTGGTTATGTTACCATCGTAAAATAAATCTTGTGTGCCTGGATTTGTTCCCTCACCACTATTAATATTGGCTAGACCAGTATCAATTAAGGCCAAGGCGTTTTCATAGATTGATGTTTGACTATCAAAGACTGGGCTAACAACCCCATTTGCTAGGTTGGATGCCTCTGAAAAAGGAGCATCCCCCCAAATATCTGCAATAATTGTAGCAGTATAGCCTTTTATAACTTGTGCCATACCTACCATAATCAATTCATTTTCCTCAGTACCTTGTTCAATAATAATGTCTGTTGCAGTTATTACCGAATAGGCTACATCCCAAGAATTTTGAATATCTGCATTATCGGGCTGGGTACCATATTGATCCTGTTCTTCACGAAAAGTGAACTGGTGTACATAGGCAGAAAGTTCTTCCGCCATATAAACCCTAAATTCCGTGATTAGGTTAAAATTCGTCTCCGCGTCGGTCAAAAGTTGATCTAGCGGTGCTGTTGTAGGATTGTTTGGATCTGTGTTCACATCCAAATAGTCACTACAATTGTAGAAAAGTAAAGACACCAATGCTACAGCGAACATTGTGCGGCTTTTAAGATTTATTTTGAATATATTTTTCATAGTTCTTTTTATTAAAATGTTACGTTAAGTTTAAACCCAAACCTTTTGGAACTAGGGGCAGATTGAGTTTCAATCCCTTGTAGGTTTCCAGATCCATAAGCTGTAACATCTGGATCAAAATTGGTATACTTGGGAACGTTTGGTGCAAAATACCAAAGGTTGTTCCCTACCACAGAAAATGTCATGGAACCAATAAAGGTTTTGTCCAAAAACTTCCTTGGAACTTCGTAGGCCAAGGCAATCTCCCTTAACCTAAAAACAGTACCGTCATATATGGTAGCCTCATCTACAGAATTGATACCAAAAGTATTACTATTGGTGGTAGGAGAGAAATATAAGTTGTTCATGGTTATCTGAGTCGTATTCGGAATTTTGTTTCCGGCATTGTCCAAAATAGCTTCTCCCGTTATTGGGTCGCCGTATACACCAGGTATAATAAAAGTACGCTCCCTGTCTTCTGTGTCTTTGGTTACCCCTCTACCTAATAATGAGGCTACGGTCGTGGAAGCTACGTCTCCCCCCTCTTTCCAGTCAAACTGAGCCTGAAGGCTTAAAGTTTTATATTTGAAAGTATTGGTAAAACCTATTTTAAAGTCTGCATTGGGGTCACCTACTACCTTATTTTCAGCGGCCTGTAAAATACCACCACCACCTTCTTCGATTAGGTAATTACCTTCATCGTCACGGGCAAAGGCAGTTCCGTAGAATACTCCAAAGGGTTCCCCTTCGTCTACGAAAGCAATTTCGTTCACGTTAAGTGGAAATCTGTCCAATCCTTCTATTAATTCGTTAACAACATTATCGTTCTTGGTAAATGAAGTAAACGTAGACCACTTAAAGTTCTCTGTTCTAATAGGAATTAAGGTTAGACCTATTTCTATACCTGTATTTTCCATTTCACCTATGTTGGTAAGAAAGGAAGTGTAACCGGAAGAGGTAGGAACATTAACCTCAGAGATAAGATCTGTGGTTGTTTTTTTATACCATGTAAAGTCTAAAATGGCTCTTTTCTTAAATAATTCCAAATCCAGACCTATTTCATATTCTTCGGTGTTTTCTGGACTCAAAGAAGGATTTCCTAGTGTTGTAGGAACAAATACAGAAGGTTGTCCTGCATATACATCCCCAACGCCAAAAATCTTATTTATTTGGTAAGGATCGGCATCCCGGCTTACGTTGGCCCAACCACCTCTAATCTTACCATAGCTAAGGATATCGTTATTTATTCCGAAAGCTTCGGTAAATATGAAGGAAGAAGAAACGGAAGGATAAAGAAAGCTATTATCTGTTTTAGGTAGTGTAGAGGACCAGTCGTTTCTTGCTGTGGCATTTAAGAACAAATAGTCCTTATACCCCAAACCTAGGTCTCCAAAAACCCCAACAATTCTTTTTCTGGTTGTATCATCTACATCGGCAACTACGTTGGCCGTATTTTTTACAGTAAAGATGTCATCGGCAATAAGATTTGTTCCAGTATATCCAACTCGGTGGGTTGAAATTTGGTTAACATTGTTTCCAACCAGAAAGTTCATATTCAAATCACTGGTCAAGTCATAATTAAAGGTTACCACAAAGGTAGATTCAATTTCCTCGCTATCGTAATCGTCCGTCACAACCCTTCCTGTACCGGAAGCACCTCTTGATCCTTTGTCGGTTATTTCAACACGCCCAAGTTCGTATTTGTTTATACCTAATTGATATCTTGCGTTGATATGCTCATTAAAATCATAGGCAAAATTTACGTTGGCAACCGTTCTGTTGGTAGCCGTTCTAATTTGGTTGTGTTCCCATGACCATAAAGGGTGATCCCAGCCACCATTAGGAATTACAGGCGCCCCACTAGCATCTTCGTATGGAAGACTTAAATCCCAAGTTCTTCCCAAGACTAAAGTTCTTGCAAAAGAAGAAGCGGCACCTGCATATTGGTTTTCACCTAGAAAGGGACCAACTTGGTAACCATCTGAATAACTTAGGTTAGCTCCAACCTTAAGGCCATTGTCCAATTGAAAATTACCACCTGTAGATATATTGGTCCTTTTGTAAGAGTTAAAAGGAATATACCCTTGTTGGTCCATATTGGAAATGGTTAAACTGAAATTGGAATTTTCGTTTGCAGATCTAACGTTTATGGAATTGTCCGCAACGAATCCTGTTTTAAACAGGTCTTTAACGTTATTTGGTTGTGCTACATAAGGAACAGTAGGTCCAAACTGATCAGGGAAGGCATTTAGTAAATTTGGCCAGGTTGGGATGGTTTCCCTTGAATCAAACCTTGCACCCCAAGAACCGTTGGCGTTGTTGTAATTGAAATTTGTTCCGTTACCGTATGTATTCTGATATTCAGGAAGATTGGCAATGGTTTCAAAATAAATCCCAGAGTTAAGGGATACTTCAAATTTTTTGTTGGATAATCCTCCAGATTGTCCCGCTTTGGTGGTAATAATTATAACACCATTGACTGCCCTGGAACCGTAAAGTGCCGCAGCTACCGCTCCTTTAAGAACTTCTACATTGGCAATATCATTGGGGTCCAAAGAAGAGATACCGGTTTCATAACCACCACCACCGGTTATTTGGCTAGAAGTTTCTATCTCGTCATTGCTATAGGGGGTCCCATCTACAACAAATAGAGGTTGGTTCCCGCCTTGAAAGGAAGTAGTACCCCTAATACTAATTTTGTTGGAAGCACCTGCAACACCGGTAGATACATTTACGTTGACCCCTGGAACCTTACCGTTAAGAGATCTAATAAGATCCGGTTCAGAGTTTTCAGTGATAGATTCGGCTTCTACAGACTTGACAGAGTATCCTAAAGACCTTGGATTCCTCTTAATACCTAATGCTGTTACCACCACTTCTTCCAATGCTTGTGCTGACTCTTCCATTTGCACGTTTATCGTATTGCTGGCGCCTACAGTCATTCTAGCATTTTTTTGTCCTATGTAGGAAAATACTAAAACCTGCCCAACCTCTGCATCAATGGTGTATAGTCCATCAAAATCAGATTGGGTACCGGTAGTAGTTCCCTCTACTAGGATGTTCACTCCAGGGAGCGGTAGGCCATCTTGGTCCGTAACCGTACCTGAAATCGTTTTTTCTTGTGCAAAAGTAACTTGCACAATCAACGCTAGAAACAGCGTTAGGATTCCACTTAACTTTGTTTTCATTTTAATTTTATTTGAATTAGCAGTTGCAAAAATCCTAAATTCATGTTAATAAAGCAACTTTTTAGCCACAATTCTTATGCTTGCATAATAAAATCCTGTTAAATATAGATCTTTAGAGCGGTTGTTTAGTTTTTTTTACACATAAAGGGGGTTATAATTTACATTTGCAACAATTATAAAACTGCTTGTAGGATTTTTTTGCATCATAAAAGTTAAAAAAATGACAATATCATAATAATGGTAAAATTTATGGTGTTTTTGTGTATTTGTGTGCGATTTTATCTTGGAATTCAGGTTTTGTTTGTGAAAATCGCAATAAAATGTAGGATTGTGTTGTGGTGTTGTTTGAGTTCTGTTTAAATCCTTATAAAGGTATCGGGAGGTTTTGTTGTGGTGTAATTTTGAGTTGTATTTATATATGGTGTGGTTTGTTGAATAACCTAATTATAAGCTTGTGAATCTGTTGCATTAAAAAAATATTGAAAATAAGTTGTTTAGGGTTTGAATTATTGCGAATAATTACTACATTTGCCAGCCCTTAAAAGAGGGGGTTAAGTTTTATTATACAAAATATAGTATGCCAACAATTTCACAATTAGTACGAAAAGGAAGAGTCACGATTACTAAGAAGAGTAAATCGGCTGCTTTGGATTCGTGTCCTCAAAGAAGAGGTGTATGTACACGTGTTTATACTACCACTCCTAAGAAACCGAACTCAGCAATGCGTAAAGTTGCAAGGGTTAGGTTGACCAATGGAAAGGAAGTTAACGCGTATATACCAGGTGAGGGTCACAATTTGCAAGAGCACTCGATAGTATTAGTAAGAGGCGGAAGGGTAAAGGATTTGCCAGGTGTTAGGTATCATATCGTTAGAGGTGCTTTGGATACAGCAGGTGTTGCTGGAAGGACTCAACGTAGATCTAAGTACGGAGCAAAACGCCCTAAGAAGTAAAAAATTAGTTAAAAGTTAATTGTGGGGCGCTAGCGTTCGTATCAGTTAGCTGTTAACCGTTAACTCAAAAAGAAGAAATGAGAAAAAAGCAGGCAAAAAAGAGACCACTTTTACCGGATCCAAGGTTTAATGACCAATTGGTGACCCGTTTTGTTAACATGATGATGTGGGACGGGAAGAAGTCGGTTGCCTTTAAGGTGTTCTATGATGCAATTGACATCGTGGAAGAAAAAAAGACAGACGAAGAGAAGTCGGCATTGGAGTTGTGGAAAGATGCATTGTCCAATGTAATGCCTCATGTTGAGGTAAGAAGTAGAAGGGTTGGAGGGGCTACCTTTCAGATTCCTATGCAGATTAGGCCAGACCGTAAAATTTCAACCGCTATGAAGTGGCTTATTAGTTATGCTCGTAAGAGAAACGAAAAGGCTATGTCTCAAAAATTGGCCGGTGAAATTTTGGCTGCATCCAAAGAAGAAGGTGCTGCGGTTAAGAAAAGAGTGGATACGCACAAGATGGCTGAAGCAAATAAGGCATTCTCACATTTTAGATTCTAATTAGTAATGGGAAGAGATTTAAAATATACTAGAAATATAGGTATTGCGGCGCATATTGATGCTGGAAAAACAACAACTACAGAGCGTATATTGTTCTATACAGGTGTTAGTCACAAGATAGGGGAGGTGCATGATGGTGCTGCTACTATGGACTGGATGGAGCAAGAGCAGGAAAGGGGTATTACCATTACTTCTGCTGCAACAACCTGTACTTGGCAGTTTCCAAAGGAAAATGGTCAGCCTACCAAAGATGCGAAAGATTATCATTTTAATATTATTGATACTCCCGGCCACGTTGATTTTACCGTTGAGGTAAATAGATCTTTACGTGTGTTGGATGGCTTGGTATTCTTGTTTAGTGCGGTGGATGGTGTTGAGCCTCAGTCCGAAACTAACTGGAGATTGGCCGATAATTATAAAGTGCCTCGTATAGGTTTTGTTAACAAAATGGACCGTCAAGGGTCTAACTTCTTAAAGGTTTGTAACCAGGTAAAAACAATGTTGGGATCCAATGCGGTGCCAATTGTTTTGCCAATAGGTGATGAGGCTGATTTTAGAGGTATTGTTGACTTGGCCAAGAATAGGGCTATAGTTTGGCATGATGAAAACTTTGGGGCAACATTTGATGTTGTTGATATCCCTGAAGAGATGAAGGCCGAGGTGAAGGAGTATAGAGCTGCTTTGATAGAGGCTGTTGCAGAATATGATGAGGCATTGATGGAGAAATTCTTCGAGGATGAAGATTCTATATCGGAAGAGGAAGTGCATGCTGCTTTAAGGGCTGCTGTAATGGATAGGGCTATTATACCAATGGTTTGTGGTTCGTCCTTTAAGAATAAAGGTGTTCAGTTTTTATTGGATGCGGTATGTAGGTACTTGCCGTCCCCTATAGATAAGGATGATATTGTAGGAACTGATCCAAATACCGGAGAGGCTGTTACACGTAAGCCGGATCCTAAAGAACCATTTGCTGCTTTGGCATTTAAGATTGCTACCGATCCTTTTGTAGGGCGATTGGCATTCTTTAGAGCTTATTCTGGTCGTTTGGATGCTGGTTCATATATTTTGAACAATAGATCGGGTAAGAAAGAACGTATTTCCCGTATTTATCAAATGCACTCCAATAAGCAGAATGCTATTGATTATATTGAGGCTGGTGATATAGGGGCTGCTGTAGGGTTTAAGGATATCAAGACCGGTGATACCATGTCTGATGAAAAGAATCCTATTGTCTTGGAGAGTATGGATTTTCCAGATCCAGTAATTGGTATAGCTGTTGAGCCTAAAACCAAAGCTGATGTAGATAAGTTAGGAATGGCTTTGGGTAAATTGGCTGAGGAGGATCCAACCTTTACTGTGAGAACGGATGAGGCTTCAGGTCAAACCATTATTTCTGGTATGGGTGAGCTTCACTTGGATATTATTGTAGACCGTTTAAAACGTGAGTTTAAGGTTGAAGTAAGTCAAGGTGAGCCTCAGGTAGAATACAAGGAAGCGTTGACCAAAACTGCTGCACATAGAGAGGTTTATAAGAAACAATCTGGTGGTCGTGGTAAATTTGGTGATATCGTATTTGAAATGGGACCTGCTGATGATGATTTTGAAGGAGCTGGGTTACAGTTTATTGATGAGATCAAAGGTGGTCGTATTCCTAAGGAATTTATAGGACCTGTTGAAAAAGGTTTCCAGGCTGCTATGAAGAACGGTCCTTTGGCCGGTTATGAAATGGATAGGATGAAGGTTGTTCTTAAGGATGGTTCTTTCCACCCTGTGGATTCTGACGCACTTTCCTTTGAATTGGCTGCCAAACTTGGTTATAAGGCTGCAGGTAAGGCTGCGGGAGCTGTAGTAATGGAACCGATAATGAAGTTGGAAGTGTTGACTCCTGAAGAAAACATGGGTGACATTGTAGGTGATTTAAACCGAAGAAGAGGTGTGGTTACCAATATGGACGATAGGGCAGGATCCAAGGTGATAAAAGGTGAAGTGCCTCTTGCGGAAATGTTTGGTTATGTTACTTCTCTGAGGACATTGTCTTCTGGTAGGGCTACTTCTACAATGGAATTTTCACATTATGCTGAAACACCGTCCAATATTTCGGAAGAGGTGATTAAGAAAGCAAAAGGATTAACAGCTTAAATCGTACTAAGATGAGTCAGAAAATTAGAATTAAATTAAAGTCATACGACCATAACTTGGTAGATAAATCTGCTGAGAAGATCGTTAAAACGGTAAAGACTACTGGTGCGGTTGTAACTGGGCCTATTCCTTTGCCAACACATAAAAAGATATTTACCGTGTTGCGTTCGCCTCACGTAAATAAAAAATCCAGGGAGCAGTTCCAATTAAGTTCTTACAAAAGACTATTGGATATTTATAGCTCTTCATCAAAAACCATCGATGCCCTTATGAAGCTTGAGCTTCCTTCTGGTGTTGAGGTGGAGATCAAGGTGTAGTTATATTCCTATTATGGTGGGAATCCTATCTACATTGATGGGTGAAAGATAAAATTTCCCGATAGTTCGGGAAGGGACATGTCCGGAGCGTTTCGCGAAGGAAAAACGGAAAAAAATATATTCAGGGTTGAATTGTTTTTTGACCCTGTTTTTTTGTCAGAAAGTTAAATAGTAATCAATTAATTAATTATAAATATGTCTGGGTTAATAGGTAGAAAAATCGGTATGACCAGCATTTTCGATGAAAATGGAAAGAACATTCCATGTACAGTTATCGAAGCTGGACCATGCGTAGTTACCCAAGTCAGAACCGAAGAGGTGGACGGGTACAATGCCCTTCAGCTTGGTTTCGATGACAAGGCAGAAAAACGTGCTAATAAAGCGGCTACAGGTCACTTTAAAAAAGCGGGTGCTTCTCCCAAGAAAAAAGTCATGGAATTCAGGTATTTTGAAGAAGGTGCTTACAAATTGGGAGATACTTTAGGAGTAGATCTTTTTGTAGAAGGAGAATTTGTTGATGTAATCGGTACCTCAAAAGGTAAAGGTTTTCAAGGGGTGGTTAAAAGACATGGCTTCGGCGGTGTAGGGCAGTCGACCCACGGTCAGCACAATAGGTTAAGAGCTCCGGGTTCCATCGGTGCGGCCTCATATCCTGCAAGGGTATTTAAGGGCATGAGGATGGCCGGTAGGATGGGAACCGATAAGGTTACCGTTCAGAACTTGAGGGTATTAAAAATTGTTCCAGAAAAGAACCTTTTAGTAGTAAAAGGTTGTGTTCCTGGTCATAAGAACGCTTACGTAACTATTGAGAAGTAATGAAGGTAGCAGTTTTAGATATTAAGGGAAAAGAAACAGGTAGGAAAGTTGAACTTTCCGACGATGTATTCGCAATAGAGCCAAATAATCACGCTGTATACTTGGATGTTAAACAGTATTTGGCGCACCAAAGACAAGGTACGCACAAATCCAAGGAGCGTGCGGAGATAGCTGGTAGTACCAGAAAGATAAAAAAACAAAAAGGTACAGGTACCGCCCGTGCTGGTAGTATTAAATCACCGATCTTTAGAGGTGGTGGACGTATTTTTGGACCAAGGCCAAGAGATTATAAGCAAAAATTGAACAAAAATGTGAAGCGTTTGGCCAGAAGGTCGGCCTTGACATTGAAGTCCAAAGAGAATGCAATTGTAGTGGTTGAGGATTTTAACTTTGAGGCTCCAAAAACAAAAGAATTTAAGCAAATTTTGAAGTCTTTGGGCTTGGAGAATAAAAAATCCCTAATTGTGTTGGGTGATTCAAATAATAACGTATATTTGTCCTCACGCAATTTACAGCGCTCTGAAGTTGTAACTAACTCAGAACTAAGCACTTACAAAATTTTAAATGCTAACAACCTTGTGTTGTTGGAGGGTTCTTTAGAAGGAATCGAGTCGAACTTAATTAAATAAGCGAACCATGAGTGTGTTGATAAAGCCAATTATTACGGAAAAGATGACTGCTGATAGCGAGTTGCACAATCGTTATGGTTTTCTTGTTAATCCTAAAGCGAACAAGATTCAGATAAAGGAAGCGGTAGAAGCAGCTTATGGTGTTTCTGTGGATAAGGTACGTACAATGAATTACGGTCCTTCCCGCAAATCGCGTTACACTAAGACCGGTGTGCAGCATGGTAAGACAAGCGCTTTTAAAAAGGCAATTGTTGATGTTGCAGAAGGGGATATTATTGATTTTTACAGTAATCTATAAAGACAAAAAATGTCAGTTAGAAAATTAAAACCAATCACTCCAGGACAGCGTTTTAGAGTAGTAAATGGATTTGACGCCATTACTACTGATAAGCCGGAGAAGAGCTTGCTTGCTCCGTTAAAAAAGTCCGGAGGTAGAAACAGTCAAGGAAAGATGACCATTCGCCAGAAAGGTGGAGGTCATAAGAGAAGGTATCGTGTGATAGATTTTAAGAGGGATAAGCAAGATGTTGTGGCTACCGTAGATTCTATTCAGTACGATCCTAACAGAACAGCTTTTATAGCGCTATTGGTGTATGCTGATGGTGAAAAGAGATATATTATTGCTCCAAATGGATTGCAGGTAGGGCAGGAAGTGTCTTCAGGTGCCAATGTTGCTCCTGAGATCGGGAATGCTCTTCCTTTAAAGGAGATACCATTGGGAACTATTATTTCTGGTATCGAATTGCGTCCAGGACAGGGAGCTGTAATGGCGAGAAGTGCCGGTACCTTTGCTCAGTTAATGGCTAAGGAGGGTAAATTCGTGACCATTAAATTGCCTTCAGGTGAAACTAGATTGGTTTTGGCGGATTGTATGGCGACTATAGGTGCGGTATCCAATTCCGATCATCAGTTATTGGTATCAGGTAAGGCTGGTAGAAGCAGATGGTTAGGAAGAAGGCCAAGAACAAGGCCGGTAGCTATGAACCCTGTAGATCATCCAATGGGTGGTGGTGAAGGAAGAGCTTCTGGAGGTCATCCTAGATCTAGAAACGGAATTCCTGCTAAAGGATTCAGGACCCGTTCCAAGACCAAGAGTACCAACAAGTATATTTTAGAACGTAGAAAGAAATAAAAAGTAGAAAGAAATGGCACGTTCATTAAAGAAAGGACCTTACGTTCACTATAGTCTGGATAAAAAAGTCCAGCAAAATGTTGAATCTGGTAAAAAGGCAGTCATTAAGACATGGTCTAGAGCTTCTATGATTACTCCTGATTTTGTAGGTCAGACAATAGCGGTTCACAACGGAAAGCAATTTGTTCCTGTTTTTATAACAGAAAACATGGTAGGGCACAAATTAGGTGAATTTTCTCCAACGCGATCTTTTAGGGGTCATGCAGGAGCAAAAAATAAAGGTAAAAAGTAGTAAGCTATGGGAGTTCGAAAAAAACAAATGGCCGAAAGAATTAAGGCTGAAAAACAGCAAATAGCATTTGCTAAATTGAATAATTGCCCTACTTCTCCTAGAAAAATGCGTTTAGTTGCGGATTTGGTAAGAGGTGTACAGGTAGAAAAAGCCCTTGCTATTTTAAAATTCAACCAAAAGGAGTCTTCTCGTAGATTGGAAAAGTTGTTATTGTCCGCAATAGCAAACTGGCAAGCTAAGAATGAGGATGCCAGTGTTGAAGAGGCTGAACTTTTTGTAAAAGAGATTAGAGTGGATAGCGGAAGTATGTTGAAAAGATTGCGTCCGGCACCACAGGGAAGAGCACATAGAATAAGAAAACGTTCCAACCACGTTACCTTGGTTTTGGGATCTAACAATAACACACAAAGCTAGAACATTTAGTATGGGACAGAAAACAAATCCAATCGGAAATCGTCTAGGAATTATCAGAGGATGGGAATCTAACTGGTACGGTGGAAACGATTATGGTGATAAACTTGCCGAAGACGATAAGATCAGAAAATATGTTCATGCACGTTTGGCCAAGGCAAGTGTGTCTAGAATTATTATAGAGCGTACTCTTAAGTTGATTACCGTTACCATAACCACTGCAAGGCCTGGTATTATTATCGGAAAAGGTGGACAAGAGGTAGATAAATTAAAAGAGGAGCTTAAGAAGATTACGGAAAAGGAGGTTCAGATCAATATTTTTGAGATCAAGAGACCGGAATTGGATGCTAATCTTGTAGCTGCCAGTGTTGCGCGTCAGATTGAAAGTAGAATTTCTTTTAGAAGGGCTATAAAAATGGCGATCGCAGCGGCGATGAGAATGAATGCCGAAGGTATTAAGATACAGATCTCTGGGCGTTTGAACGGGGCTGAAATGGCAAGGTCCGAATCTTATAAAGACGGGCGTATACCATTATCTACCTTTAGAGCTGATATTGATTATGCTTTGCACGAAGCGCATACTACTTATGGTAGATTGGGTATTAAGGTGTGGATCATGAAAGGTGAGGTTTACGGGAAAAGAGAGCTTTCTCCATTGGTAGGTATGGCTAAAAACCAGTCTTCCGGTAAAGGAGGTAAGCAAGATGGACCGAAGAAACAACGTCGTAGAAAGTAATTTTTTAAAGAAGTAAAGAAATGTTACAGCCAAAAAGAACTAAGTTCCGTAAGCAGCAGAAAGGTCGTATGAAAGGACTCTCCGGAAGGGGGCATCAGCTTTCTAACGGTATGTTCGGTATCAAGTCAATGGATGCCTGTTTTATAACATCGCGCCAGATTGAAGCTGCTCGTATTGCGGCAACTAGATACATGAAAAGAGAAGGCCAATTATGGATCAAAATATTCCCGGACAAGCCAATTACCAAGAAGCCATTGGAGGTACGTATGGGTAAAGGTAAAGGTGCTCCAGAGTATTTTGTTGCTGTGGTGAAGCCAGGAAGGGTTATGTTCGAGGTTGCCGGTGTGTCTCTTGATATTGCAAAAGAGGCTTTGCGTCTTGCGGCACAGAAACTACCAGTAAGAACAAAATTTATTATTGCTAGGGACTATTCTGCTTAATATAATTGCAAGGAATCATGAAACAATCAGAAATAAAAGAATTATCAGTTGAAGGGTTAAAAGAGAAGAGTGCTGAATTTAAAAAACAGTATTCCGACCTAAAATTGGCCCATTCTGTGACACCATTGGAAAACCCTTTACTTATAAGAAAAGTAAGAAGAACTGTGGCGAGATTGGCAACTGAGTTAACTAAAAGGGAATTACAATAATTGGTTCTGCTTTATGGAAAAAAGGAATTTAAGAAAAGAGAGAATAGGCGTTGTAACTAGCAACAAAATGGAGAAATCGGTAGTGGTTTCAGAAGTTAAACGTGTTAAGCACCCTATGTACGGTAAATTCGTGTTGAAAACTAAGAAATATGTTGCGCACGATGAAAAGAACGATTGCAATATTGGCGATACGGTTAAGATAATGGAGACACGTCCATTGAGTAAAACCAAATGTTGGAGATTAGTGGAAATCATTGAAAGAGCTAAATAATTATGTTACAACAAGAATCTAGACTAAAAGTAGCGGATAATACGGGGGCAAAAGAAGTTTTGACCATTCGTGTGTTGGGAGGTACAAAAAGAAGATATGCTTCTGTAGGGGATAAAATTGTAGTGGCCGTTAAGGAAGCTACCCCAAACGGAACTATTAAAAAAGGTGCAGTTTCCACAGCAGTTGTTGTAAGGACTAAAAAGGAAGTTAGAAGACCGGATGGTTCTTATATTCGTTTCGATGATAATGCCTGTGTGCTTTTGAACCCAACTGGTGAAATGAGGGGAACACGTGTTTTTGGTCCTGTGGCCAGGGAACTACGTGATAAGCAGTTCATGAAAATTGTATCATTGGCTCCAGAGGTGCTTTAATAAAAATAGCAAAATGGGAAAATTAAAAATTAAATCAGGGGATACCGTAAGGATCATAGCCGGAGACCATAAAGGTGTAGAAGGTAAGGTGGTTAGTGTGGACCGTGAAAAGAACAAGGCAATCGTTGAAGGTGCCAATATGGTGTCCAAACACGAAAAGCCCAGCGCGAGCAATCCACAAGGTGGAATTGTTAAGAAAGAAGCTCCCTTGCAAATATCCAATCTATCATTGATCGACCCAAAATCAGGGGAGACCACTAGAGTGGGGTTTGAAGTAAGAGATGGTAAGAAAGTAAGGTTTTCTAAGAAATCTAAAGAAGTAATTTAGTTATGGCTTACGTTCCAAGATTAAAACAGGAATATAAAGAAAGAGTGATAAAAGCTCTTAAAGAGGAGTATGGTTACAAAAATGTAATGCAGGTTCCTAAATTAGAAAAAATTGTCGTTAGTAGAGGGGTAGGGGCTGCAGTTGCAGACAAGAAGCTTATAGACCATGCGGTTGATGAGTTGACTACTATCACTGGACAAAAGGCAATTGCTACCATGTCTAAAAAGGATGTTGCAGCATTTAAATTGCGTAAAGGCATGCCAATTGGGGCAAAAGTAACCTTGCGTGGTGAGAGAATGTACGAATTCTTGGATAGATTGGTTACAACTGCATTACCTAGGGTAAGGGATTTCCAAGGAATTAAGGCTACTGGTTTTGATGGTAGGGGCAATTACAATCTTGGTATTACGGAGCAGATCATATTTCCTGAAATAAACATTGATAAAATTAATAGAATCAATGGTATGGATATTACATTTGTAACCTCTGCTGATACAGATAAAGAGGCTAAATCATTATTAACCGAATTAGGACTACCTTTTAAAAAGAATTAGTATGGCTAAAGAATCTATGAAGGCCCGTGAGGTCAAAAGAGCTAAGACTGTCGCAAAGTATGCCGAGAAGAGAAAGGCTTTAAAGGAGGCCGGTGACTATGAGGCGCTACAAAAATTGCCAAAAAATGCCTCTCCTGTACGTTTGCACAACCGTTGTAAGCTAACAGGTAGACCAAAGGGGTACATGAGAACTTTTGGTATATCCAGGGTTACATTTAGGGAAATGGCCAACAATGGTCTTATACCTGGTGTTAGGAAGGCTAGCTGGTAATAAAGAATATAAACTGGTTTCAGGTTTAGCCAAGAGGTTAAAAACCGTTACCGTAAATCAATAATTATGTTTACAGATCCAATTTCGGATTATTTAACAAGAATTAGAAATGCAAGTAGCGCCGGCCACAGAGTGGTAGAGGTGCCTGCTTCTAATCTTAAGAAAGAAATTACTAAAATATTATTCGATCAAGGATATATTTTAAGTTACAAATTTGAAGATAATTCGGTTCAAGGGACTATTAAGATAGCCTTGAAATATGACAAGTTCACAAAAGAGCCGGTTATAAAGAAAATTAAGCGAGTGAGTACACCAGGGCTTAGGAAATATGCTAGCGCAAATGAATTGCCAAGAGTATTAAATGGTCTTGGTATTGCTATTATTTCTACTTCCCATGGTGTAATGACCAGTAAGCAGGCCAAGCTTGAGAATGCAGGTGGGGAAGTATTATGTTATGTTTATTAATACTATAAAGATTTAGAACAATGTCTAGAACAGGTAATAATCCAATAGCAATTCCAGAAGGTGTAACCGTAGAGGTTAAGGAAGATGTTATTACTGTAAAAGGTAAGTTGGGAGAACTTTCCCAAGAATTTTCTGGTGCTGCTGTTAAGGTTGAAGACGGTCAAGTGTTTGTTACAAGACCTTCGGATTCCAAGGAACATAAAGCAAAACATGGTCTTTATAGATCTTTGATCTTTAACATGGTCCATGGAGTGTCTAAAGGATGGGTAAAGGAATTGGAATTGGTTGGGGTAGGATATCGTGCCAGTAACCAAGGACAAACGTTGGATCTAGCTATAGGGTTTTCACACAATATAATTTTTGATTTGGCTCCCGAGGTAAAAGTGGAGACCGTATCCGAAAAAGGAAAGAATCCTATTATAAAGCTAAGTTCGCATGATAAGCAATTAGTGGGGCAGATTGCCGCTAAGATAAGATCTTTCCGTAAGCCAGAGCCTTACAAAGGAAAAGGAATTAAGTTCGTTGGTGAACAATTAAGAAGAAAAGCTGGTAAATCGGCTTAATAATTAGCATTATGGGATTAACGAAGACTGAAAGAAGACTACGTATCAGAAGGAGAATTAGAAAAATATCCTCAGGTACAGCAGAAAGGCCAAGACTTGCTGTTTTTAGAAGTAATACTGGAATATACGCTCAAATTATTGACGATGAGGCAGGTAAAACATTAGTTGCTGCTTCCTCAAGGGATAAGGAGTTGTCCAAGGTAAAAGGGACTAAGACAGAAGTGGCTAACCTAGTAGGGAAGGCTATTGCCGAAAAGGCAAAGGAAGCTGGAATAGAAGCAGTTGCTTTTGATAGAGGTGGTAACTTATACCATGGTAGGGTAAAATCATTAGCCGAAGGCGCTAGGGAAGCAGGATTAAAATTCTAAGAATATTATGTATCAGAAATACAAAAACGTAGAAACTGTTAAGCCGGGAGGTTTAGAATTAAAAGATAGATTGGTTGGCGTACAACGTGTTACCAAGGTTACAAAAGGTGGTAGGGCTTTCGGATTTTCCGCTATCGTTGTGGTAGGTGATGAAAATGGCGTAGTAGGTCACGGTCTAGGTAAGTCTAAAGAAGTTGCTACTGCAATAGCTAAGGCTATTGAGGATGCTAAAAAGAACCTTATTAGAATTCCTTTGAACAAAGGTACCTTGCCACATGAGCAAAAAGGTAAATTTGGTGGAGCAAGAGTGTACATCCAACCAGCATCCCATGGTACCGGTGTAATTGCCGGTGGTGCCGTAAGGGCGGTATTGGAGGCTGTTGGTGTTCACGATGTATTGTCAAAATCCCAGGGATCTTCAAATCCTCATAACGTTGTTAAGGCTACATTTGACGCCTTGTTACAACTAAGGGGAGCAAAGACAGTGGCAAACCAAAGAGGTATTTCTTTAGAAAAAGTTTTTAAAGGATAAAACCAAGAATAGAATGGGAAAGATAAAAGTAAAACAGCTAAAGAGCAGTATAAAAAGAGCTCAAAACCAAAAGAGGACCTTAGAGGCTCTTGGTTTACGTAGAATAGGGCAGGTAGTGGAGCATGATGCTACCCCTAATATTCTTGGGATGATAAATAAAGTTAAACACTTAGTTTCCACTGAGGAGGCTTAATATAATTTTAGTGTTATGAATTTAAGTAATTTAAAACCAGCGGAAGGATCTGTTAAATCAGCCGGTAAAGTTGTAGGTAGAGGTCAGGGCTCCGGAAAGGGAGGTACTGCTACCAGAGGACATAAAGGAGCTAAATCCAGGTCTGGTTATTCTAAGAAAATTGGTTTCGAAGGTGGTCAAATGCCATTGCAGAGACGTGTGCCAAAGTTTGGTTTCACCAATATTAATAGAAAAGATTACGCTGGGATCAATTTGGATAGCCTACAGGAATTGGTAGATAAGGGAGCTGTTAAAGATGTGGTTACCTTGGATATCCTTGTGGAAAATGGATTGGTTGGCAAGAACGATTTGGTTAAGATACTTGGTGGTGGTGAATTAAAAGCTTCCCTAAAAGTTTCTGTACATAAATTTACAGCTACGGCGAAGGCTGCTATTGAAGCTGCCGGTGGTGAAGCTATAAGTTTATAAGCAAAGAATACTATGAAGAAATTTTTCGAGACATTATCAAATATTTGGAAGATAGACGAACTAAAGGGTAGAATTATTGTTACCCTTGGTTTGCTTTTGGTGTATCGTTTTGGTGCTCAAGTGGTTCTTCCAGGTATTGATTCTACTCAACTGGGTGCATTGGCTTCCAGTACGGATAGTGGTATTTTAGGGATTTTAAATGCATTTACCGGGGGAGCGTTATCAAACGCCTCGGTTTTTGCGTTAGGGATCATGCCTTATATTTCTGCATCCATTGTAGTGCAGTTAATGGGTATCGCCATCCCTTATCTTCAGAAGTTGCAGAAGGAAGGTGAGAGCGGTAGAAAGACAATCAATCAGATTACTAGGTGGTTAACTATTGGTATCTGTGTTGTTCAGGCTCCTGCTTACTTGTACAGTTTGGGAGCTCTGGGTGTTCCAGAAAGTGCCTTTGTATTTGGCAAGGGATTGGATTTTATTATTCCTTCGGTTATAATTCTTGTTGCTGGAACCATTTTTGCTATGTGGTTGGGTGAAAAAATTACGGACAAGGGAATCGGAAACGGGATATCCTTATTGATCATGGTTGGTATCATTGCCACTATGCCGCAAAGTTTTGTTCAGGAATTTATTTCAAGAACGGCCAATAACAATGGTGGGTTGATGTTTATGCTCATCGAGGTGATTATCTGGTTTGTCGTTATCTTGTTATGTGTACTATTGGTTATGGCAACACGTCAGATACCTGTACAATATGCAAGAAGAACCGCTTCTGGTGGGTATGAGAAGAACATTATGGGATCCAGACAGTACATTCCTCTTAAGTTAAATGCTTCTGGTGTAATGCCTATTATCTTCGCCCAGGCTATTATGTTTGCCCCGGGATTGTTGGGTAAGACATTTAATAATACTGCACTAGGGCAATGGATGGAAGTACAGTTCCAAGATATATTTGGATTGGCTTACAACATCCTGTTCGGGTTCTTGATTATTGTCTTTACTTATTTTTATACGGCGATTACCGTGCCTACCAATAAGATGGCTGATGACCTTAAAAGAAGTGGCGGTTTTATACCTGGAATTAGACCAGGTAAAGAAACCGGTGATTTTTTGGATAAGATAATGTCTTTAATTACGTTACCTGGATCTGTTTTCTTAGCTTTGCTGGCTGTATTGCCTGCAGTTATAGTTAAACTTATGGATGTACAGGCAGGGTGGGCATTGTTTTATGGTGGAACATCCTTATTGATTATGGTAGGTGTGGCCATTGATACTGTGCAGCAAGTAAATTCTTATTTGTTGAACAGGCATTATGACGGTTTAATGAAATCTGGTAAAAATAGAAAAGTAGCGTAAATTATGGCTAAACAGGCAGCAATAGAGCAAGATGGAAGCATAATTGAGGCATTGTCAAATGCCATGTTTCGCGTGGAGTTGGAAAACGGTCACGTGGTAACCGCACATATCTCTGGAAAAATGCGTATGCATTATATTAAGTTGCTTCCAGGGGATAAGGTAAAGCTTGAAATGAGCCCCTATGATTTAAGTAAAGCAAGAATTACATATAGATATTAAGCAAATAGGATGAAAGTTAGAGCATCAATAAAGAAAAGAAGTGCCGAGTGCAAGATTGTACGTAGAAAAGGCAGATTGTACGTAATTAATAAAAAGAATCCTAGATTTAAACAAAGACAAGGGTAATTATGGCAAGAATTGCAGGTGTAGATATACCAAAACAGAAAAGAGGGGTAATAGCCCTGACCTATATCTTTGGTATAGGAAAAAGTAGGGCTAAGGAGATTTTATCAACAGCCCAAGTAAGTGAGGATACCAAAGTATCGGATTGGAACGATGATGAAATTGGTCGTATCCGTGATGCCGTTTCTTCTTTGACAATCGAAGGGGAATTGCGTTCGGAAAACCAATTGAACATCAAGCGTTTGATGGATATAGGTTGTTATAGAGGTATACGCCATAGATCTGGTTTGCCTTTAAGAGGTCAACGTACCAAGAACAACTCTAGGACAAGAAAAGGTAAGAGGAAAACAGTTGCTAACAAGAAGAAAGCAACTAAATAATAGTTAGATATTATGGCAAAGGCAAGTGCAAAAGCGGCTAAGAAGCGTAAGGTTATAGTAGAGTCTGTGGGTGAAGCCCACGTGACTGCTTCTTTTAATAATATTATTATTTCTTTAACCAATAAAAAAGGAGATGTAATCTCTTGGTCATCAGCAGGAAAAATGGGTTTTAGGGGTTCTAAAAAGAATACTCCTTATGCAGCCCAGATTGCTTCCGAGGATTGTGCCAAGGTGGCTCATGAAGCTGGTTTAAGAAAGGTTAAGGTTTATGTTAAAGGGCCTGGTAACGGAAGAGAATCCGCTATACGTTCTATACATAACTCAGGAATTGAGGTTACAGAAATCATTGATGTGACTCCAATGCCGCACAACGGTTGTAGACCACCAAAAAGAAGAAGAGTATAATTATTAATCAATAGCCCCAACAAGGGTTTTTCAAGGAGATGTAGTTACGATTATCGAAGGATAAGCCTTAATTCATGATCACATTTCCAAATTAAAAGAAAATGGCAAGATATACAGGACCAAAAACAAAGATCGCCCGTAAATTCGGTGAAGCGATTTTCGGAGATGATAAATCTTTTGAGAAAAGAAATTATCCTCCAGGACAACACGGAAACAACAGACGTCGTGGTAAGAAGTCTGAATATGCAATCCAGTTAATGGAGAAGCAAAAGGCAAAATACACTTATGGTATTTTGGAAAAGCAATTCCGTAACATTTTTGCGAAAGCTAACAGAAGTAAGGGAGTAACCGGTGAGGTTTTACTTCAATTATGTGAGTCGCGTTTAGACAATGTGGTTTACAGAATGGGTATCTCTCCTTCCAGAAGTGGAGCAAGACAGTTGGTTTCCCACAGGCATATTACGGTTAATGGAGAGTTGGTAAACATACCTTCTTATACCTTAAAGCCAGGTGATGTTGTAGGAGTTAGGGAAAAGTCCAAGTCTTTAAAAGCGATCGGTGACGCACTTTCTGCCAATAGCAGTGTGTACGAATGGATCACCTGGAATTCAGAAAAAATGGAAGGTAATTTTGTGGCCGTTCCTGAAAGAATTCAAATTCCAGAGAATATAAAAGAACAATTAATAGTCGAGTTATACTCCAAATAAAAACAACACTGATCCAATTATGGCATTATTAAATTTTCAGAAGCCCGATAAAGTTATAATGATTGATTCCTCCGATTTCGATGGTAAATTCGAATTTCGTCCTTTGGAACCAGGTTATGGCCTTACTGTTGGGAACGCATTAAGAAGAGTTTTGCTTTCGTCCTTGGAAGGTTTTGCTATCACTTCTGTTAGAATTGATAAGGTAGAACATGAGTTCTCTGTAATTTCCGGTGTTGTGGAAGATGTTACCGAAATCATTCTAAATCTTAAACAGGTCCGTTTTAAAAGACAAATAGATGACGTGGACAGCGAAACTGTTTCCATCTCTGTTAGTGGAAAGGAACAATTGACCGCGGGTGATTTTCAAAAGTTTATTTCTGGTTACCAAGTTCTTAATCCGGATTTGGTAATTTGTAACATGGACCCCAAGGTTAATATTAACATGGAGGTTACTATAGATAAGGGTAGGGGTTATGTGCCGGCAGAGGAAAATAAAAAGTCCAACGCTCCTTTAGGTACCATAGCGGTAGATTCTATCTTTACGCCTATAAAGAATGTAAAGTACAGTATTGAAAACTTTCGTGTAGAGCAAAAGACCGATTATGAAAAATTGGTTTTTGAAATTGCAACCGATGGTTCAATTCATCCAAAAGAAGCTTTGACCGAAGGGGCAAAAGTTTTAATCCACCATTTTATGTTGTTCTCGGATGAGCGCATTACTTTGGAGGCGGATGAGATAGCTCAGACCGAAACTTACGACGAGGAATCTTTACACATGCGTCAACTTTTGAAAACGAAGTTGGTGGATATGGATCTTTCCGTAAGAGCTTTAAACTGTTTAAAAGCCGCAGAAGTGGATACACTTGGTGATTTGGTTTCTTTCAATAAGAACGATTTAATGAAGTTTAGAAACTTCGGTAAAAAGTCCTTAACGGAATTGGAAGAATTGGTGATCAACAAAGGGTTGAGCTTTGGAATGGATTTGTCAAAATATAAATTGGATAAAGATTAATTGAACTTTCTAAGGAATCGGGAATACCAGGACCAAGAAAGCATATAGAAAAGAACAATGAGACACGGTAAGAAAGTTAATCATTTAGGAAGAAAGGCTGCCCATAGAAAGTCTATGTTGGCAAATATGGCCTGTTCTTTAATAGAGCATAAGAGAATAAATACCACTGTTGCTAAAGCAAAAGCCTTAAAGCAGTTTGTAGAGCCATTGATTACCAAATCAAAAGCTGAAAATAATCAATCTGTTGAGAAAGGTACGCATAACAGACGTATTGTATTTAAGAGCCTTAGGGACAAATATGCTGTAACCGAACTTTTTGGCAATGTAGCCGAAAAAGTAGCTGATAGACCGGGAGGTTATACCCGAATCATTAAATTGGGTAATCGACTTGGGGATAACGCTGATATGGCAATGATAGAGCTTGTGGATTTTAACGAAACTTACAACGCTGGTAAGCCTAAGAAACAAAAAACTACCAGAAGGGGAAGAGGTAAGAAATCCGAAGCGGCTCCTGCAGTGGCTGAAGATGCAGCAAACACTGAAACTCCAAAGGTTGAAGAGCCTAAAGTTGAAGAGCCAAAAGCTGAAAAAAAAGCTGATGATTCCAAAGAGTAAAATTGTTATTAAATATTAATAATTGTAAAAGGATAAGCCTAAAAGCTTATCCTTTTTTTATGTTATTTTTGCAAAACGAATAATTGTAAGACCAATAATGAAGTATCAAACAAGAAAAAAAGCAATATTATTGCTAGCGGATGGGACTATTTTTCACGGTAAAGCCGTAGGGGACAAGGAAGGAACTGCCTTTGGAGAGGCTTGTTTTAACACTGGAATGACCGGTTATCAAGAGATTTTTACCGATCCTTCGTATTTTGGACAAATAATGGTAACCACTAATGCCCATATTGGGAATTATGGAACCAATGATGAGGAGGTTGAATCTGATTCGGTTAAAATATCTGGCTTGGTTTGCAAAAACTTTAGTTATAACTATTCCAGGCCTAATGCCGATTTAAGCCTAGAGGAATTTTTGGATAAAAACAACCTTTTGGCCATTTCAGATGTGGATACCAGGGCCTTGGTGAGCTATATTAGGGATAATGGAGCCATGAATGCGGTAATATCCACAGATGTAAATAATATAGAGGAATTAAAAAAGAAGCTTGCTGAAGTACCTAGCATGGAAGGTTTGGAACTCTCTTCCAAGGTTTCTACCAAAGAGCCCTATTTCTTTGGTGATGAAAATGCAAAGTATAAAATATCTGCTTTGGATATTGGGATCAAGAAGAATATATTGCGGAATTTGGCCAAACGTGATGCCTATATTAAGGTATTCCCTTATAATACCACTTTTGAGGAAATGAGTGCTTGGAATCCCGACGGTTATTTCATTTCCAATGGACCTGGAGATCCAGATCCCTTACATGAGGCCATTGCTTCGGCAAAGGAAATTATCAAGTCAGATAAGCCCCTGTTCGGTATTTGTTTGGGGCATCAGGTTTTGGCACTTGCCAATCGGGTGTCTACATACAAAATGCACAATGGCCATAGGGGAATTAACCATCCTGTGATGAATTTGGTTACCGGTAAGGGTGAAATTACTTCACAAAACCATGGTTTCGCCATTAATAGGGAAGAAGCGGAGGCCAACCCGGATTTGGAAATAACACATCTCCATCTAAACGACAACACGGTAGCAGGAATAAAAATGAAGGACAAGAATGTTTTTTCTGTTCAATATCATCCCGAGGCTAGCCCTGGTCCACATGATGCAGATTATCTTTTCGACCAATTTTTCGAAATGATCCAATCTACGGTCAACTAAAACGTTGTAGTTTTATTTTATTGTTATTAAACGTTCATTAATGCTAATAATAGTGGGGTTAAAAGCACTTGCTTTGCTATATTTGCATATTACTTTAACTAAAATTCTAAAGAAAGACATATGAGTATCATCCTAAGTGTTCATGCACGACAAATTTTGGATTCAAGAGGTAATCCAACGGTAGAGGTAGACGTAATTACAGAAAATGGAGTAATGGGTAGGGCAGCTGTTCCTTCCGGGGCTTCAACAGGAGAACATGAGGCCGTAGAACTTCGTGACGGAGGAAAATCCTTTATGGGTAAAGGTGTAGGAAATGCTGTTAATAACGTAAATACATTAATTGCCGAGGAAATATTGGGCATGTCTGTTTTTGAGCAGAACTTGGTAGATCAAACAATGATCGAATTGGATGGTACGCCAAACAAGTCAAAATTGGGAGCCAACGCTATTTTGGGCGTTTCTTTGGCCGTAGCCAAGGCTGCTGCCAACGAATTGGGGATTTCCTTGTTTAGATATGTTGGAGGGGTAAGTGCCAATACCTTACCGGTGCCAATGATGAACATTATCAACGGTGGTTCGCATTCCGATGCTCCTATTGCTTTTCAGGAATTTATGGTGATGCCGGTAAAGGCAGAATCGTTTTCCCACGCCATGCAAATGGGAACAGAAATATTCCATAACCTAAAAAAGGTATTACATGACAGGGGTCTAAGTACAGCTGTTGGTGATGAGGGAGGTTTTGCTCCCAATCTTGCCGGAGGTACAGAGGATGCCTTGGATACTATTGCAAAAGCCGTAGAGAAAGCAGGATACAAATTAGGGGATGAAATTATGATTGCCTTGGATTGTGCTTCTGCAGAATTTTATGTGGATGGTAAATACGATTATACCAAGTTTGAAGGTGATAAGGGAATGGTGAGGACATCTGAGGAGCAAGCTCAGTATTTGGCCGATTTAAGTGCCAAGTATCCCATTATTTCTATCGAAGATGGAATGGATGAAAATGATTGGGCCGGTTGGAAAACCTTGACTGAGAAAATTGGTGACAAGGTGCAATTGGTAGGTGATGATTTGTTCGTGACCAACGTGGAGCGTTTGTCTAAAGGGATTAAAGAAGGGATAGCCAACTCTATCCTTATAAAGGTTAATCAGATAGGAACCTTGACCGAGACTATTGCTGCAGTGAATATGGCCAAGAATGCTGGATATACTTCTGTAATGTCTCACCGTTCTGGGGAAACTGAGGATAACACCATTGCCGATTTGGCCGTTGCTTTGAATACCGGGCAAATTAAGACAGGTTCGGCTTCAAGATCTGACAGGATGGCTAAATATAACCAATTGCTAAGAATAGAAGAGGAGTTGGGTAGCGTAGCCTACTATCCTAAGGAAAATGCATTCAAAATAAAATAGCGAATTGTATTAAGTAATAATAAAAGGCCATTCTGATAAGAATGGCCTTTTTTATTAATTATCATCTTGCTTTGTTTTCTTATCGGAAATAAATAATTATATTATAATACTTTTAATAAATAACCAAATTCAGGATTAAATGAACAACTTTCTATTTGTAGCCGCTGAGAATGACGGTATACCAAATTGCAAGGCGGGTGGAATGGGTGATGTGGTTCGGGATGTACCGCGACAAATTTCGGAAAAGGGTGACACAGTGCATGTAGTTGTCCCTTCCTATTCCAGATTACATCAAAAAGGAAGGTTTATAACCGGTCTTAATCTAAATTTAAGAAACACTACCTATGTTGCGGAGTTGTTTGAAGTGGCGGCTAAAAAAGAACAGCCCAATGTACATCACTATGTAATACACCACTCGGAAATAACTGCTGGGGAAATAGGGCACATATATCATGACGACCCGGAAGAGCCTTTTTATACGGACAATATTAAGTATACTATTTTTTGTACAGCTGTAGCAGAAGCGGTAAAAATAGGTGTCTTTGGAAAATTGGATATCATTCATATGCACGATTGGCACTCCAGTTTACTTTTGTTTTTGAAGACTTATCACCCAGATTATCAAGTGTTAAAAGAGATGCGTTATGTGTATACCATTCATAATCTGGCAATTCAGGGGATACGACCGTTTGCCAATAACTATTCTTCCTTGCACAATTGGTTCCCGCATGTGGCTATAGATACAACAAGGCTAATGGACCGTAGGTACCAGGACTGTATAAATTTAATGGCTGTAGGTATCCGTTTGGCAGATGCAGTACACACGGTTTCCCCTTCTTATAAGGAAGATGTGCTAAGGCCAAGTAATCCTCCTGAATTTATAGGTGGCGAGAGTTTGGAATTGGACCTGCAGGAAGCCGATAACCAGGGCAGGTTGTTCGGGATTTTGAACGGTTCCAATTATAAAAACATTAGGGTGGCCAAAAAGGGTAGGTTATACCGGAATATTGTAAAAGCCCTTTTTAGATGGCTGCAGGAGGAATCCAAAAAGTATAAGGCTGAATTTTTGGCTCATACCGGTGAAAAAGTGATGGAGTACGTTACCGATAAGCCTAAGTTTATTGTCTCTAGTGTGGCGCGATTGACAGAGCAAAAGTTTTATTTTTTTAAACGTTCTCCAGAAGCCTTTATTGAGATACTTGATAAGTTAAAAAAAGTGGATGGTATTTTTATGCTGTTAGGAACAGGTGCTCCGGAATACGAGGAGTTATTTCGGCAAATGAGTTACGAGCACAAAAATTTCATCTTTACCAATGGCCAATCCGAAGATTTGATCGACTCTATTTACCTGGAAACCGATCTGTACTTTATGCCCAGTCTCTTTGAACCCTGCGGGATCAGTCAAATGTTGGCCATGAGAAATGGCAATCCTTGTCTGGTTCATAATACCGGTGGTCTACGGGATACGGTAGAACATATGAAAACAGGCTTTAGCTTTGATGGTAAGACCTATGATGACAAGATAAAGAATATGGTCCTAGTACTGGATCAGGCTTTGGATGTTTACTTAAATGATAAGGCTAAATGGAAACAGATTCAGACCAACGCCAAAAAAATGAGGTTCACCTGGGAAAAATCGGTGGATGATTATTACAAATATCTATATTCCATAAATCCGTAAAAATCTAAGTTTTTAAGAAGATTTTGTAATTATTGGATAAATAAAAAATCTTCCATTGTTAACCTTGGGGGTTTTTAGTATTTTTACGGACAATCGAAAAAATAGCAAGTTTAGAAATGTCGAACAACGCAACATTAGAATTCAGCGGAAAGAAATTTGAGTTTCCGGTTATAAAAGGTACCGAAAATGAATTGGCAATAGATATCAAAACCATGCGTGCAAGCACGGGAATGATAACGATTGATCCAGGATTTAAAAATACAGGCTCTTGTGAAAGTGCCATTACGTTTTTAGATGGTGAGAAAGGGGTGTTAAGGTATCGTGGATATTCTATTGAGGAATTGGCGGAAAAGGCAGATTTTTTGGAGGTTGCCTATTTATTGATTTTTGGTGAATTACCAAATCAAGAACAACTTGACAAGTTTCATCAGGATATAAAGGGGGAATCCCATGTTGATGAGGAGATGAAGAAGATTTTGGACGGCTTTCCAAAATCGGCTCATCCTATGGGGGTTCTTTCCAGCCTTACCAGTGCCTTGATAGCTTTTAATCCAACCTCGGTCAACGTTACTTCGGAAAAAGAGATGTATTGGGCCATTGTAAGAATATTGGCAAAATTCCCTGTACTGGTAGCATGGACCTTGAGAAAGAAAAAAGGCCTGCCTTTGGACTACGGTGACGACACCTTGGGTTATGTAGAGAATATTCATAAAATGATGTTCAAGAAACCCAATCAAGAGTATAAGAAGAACAAGGTTGTTATAGATGCCCTGGACAAGTTATTGATACTGCATGCAGACCATGAGCAGAACTGTTCTACATCTACTGTTCGAATTGTGGGCTCTTCACATGCCGGACTTTTTGCTTCCATATCCGCAGGTATTTGTGCACTTTGGGGTCCCTTGCACGGTGGAGCCAACCAAGCGGTATTGGAAATGCTTGAAGCTATAGAGGCAGATGGTGGGGATACAAAGAAATATATGGCTAAGGCTAAGGATAAGAGTGATCCGTTCCGTTTAATGGGATTTGGACATAGGGTGTATAAGAATTTTGATCCTAGGGCTAAAATTATTAAAAAAGCTGCGGAAGAGGTTTTGGGTGATTTGGGTATTGAAGACCCTATTTTGGATATAGCCAAAGGTTTGGCTCAAGAAGCTTTGGAGGATAAGTATTTTGTAGATCGTAAATTGTATCCCAACGTAGATTTTTATTCAGGTATAATATATAGGGCCTTGGGCATTCCTACGGAAATGTTTACCGTAATGTTTGCCTTAGGGCGTCTTCCAGGGTGGATAGCACAATGGAGGGAAATGAGATTGAAGAATGAGCCAATTGGTAGGCCGCGACAGGTTTATGTTGGCGAAGCTATAAGATCCTTTGTTCCATTGGATAAAAGATAAATAGCATAATTATATGTAAAACTGTCCTTGGTATATTTTATACTTAGGGCAGTTTTTTATTTATCGTCATTAGTATTTCTATCTTTACATAAAAATCATTTATGCTAAAGTTGAATATACAGGATGAAACCTCGCGCTTGAGATCAGTGGTATTGGGAACGGCCAAAAGTTGCGGTCCGATTCCAAAACTTGAGGAGGCTTATGATCCTAAATCAATGGAGCATATATTGGCTGGGACCTATCCGAAAGAAGAGGACATGGTGAAGGAAATGGACGCCTTTGCCAAGGTGTTCGCCAAATATGATGTACAGGTTTTTAGGCCAAGGGTGTTAAAGGACTGTAATCAGATATTTACTAGGGACATTGCTTTTGTTATAGAAGACAAATTGGTGAAGGCAAATATTTTGCCCGATAGGGAAAAGGAGTTTGAGGCCATAAAATACGTGCTTAATAAAATAGATGAGGATCAGATAATACATCCGCCTCAACAGGTACATATAGAGGGTGGTGACGTTATGCCTTGGGGAGAATATATTTTTATGGGAACCTATACGGGTACCGACTATGCAGATTATATAACAGCCCGTACCAATAAGGAAGCAGTTCGGTTTATTGCCCAAACATTTCCCCATAAAAAGGTGAAGGCCTTTGAACTTCGTAAATCCAATACTAATGCCAAGGAAAATGCACTGCATCTGGATTGTTGCTTTCAACCCATTGGAAAGAATATGGCCATATTACATAAGAATGGGTTTTTAAAGGAAGAGGAGTACTATTGGTTATTAGATTTTTTTGGCAAGGACCAAGTTTTTGAAATCAACAAAGAAGAGATGTATCAAATGATGAGCAATGTTTTTTCAATCTCCCCTAAAGTAGTGGTCTCGGAGCGCAAATTTACCAGACTTAACAATTGGCTAAGGGAAAGGGAATTTATTGTAGAGGAAATACCCTATGCCGAAATTAGTAAACAAGAAGGGCTATTGCGTTGTAGTACCTTGCCTCTAGTCAGGGATTAAGATGACCTGCCGTTGTTAATTTTAATGTCATACATTTTAAATTATAGGTGTTCCGCTAAGATATTTTTGGCAGAAGAAGCTTGCATTCTGCAATAAGGCTGAAGAGTAAGTCTTAGCTTAAATATACAAGTGTCAAAAGCCTTCTGGCAGCAGTACTCTTCAATAGATATCATTATGTGTCTTGTTAGTTGTTTACTTTTGATTTTAACCCGAATTCTCCTTATGTCGGTATCTTTACTATTGCCATTTAGGTAGCCTTTGAAGGGTATGTTTTCTATCAATTAAGGTTTTTTTTCCTTCTTTTTTAAGCATGGGAAACGGTTGTCCTAGTTTAAATACACTAATTTTGTGCAAATTTAATAAGTGGTCTTTGTTGGCCCTTATCTTGAAAAATGAAAGCTAATATGCAAATTGCCAATACTATTTTAATGGTGCGTCCCGTGAATTTTAGAATGAACGAACAAACCGCAGTCAACAATTATTTTCAAGAGGATCTGGATTTAAAAAATCAAGAAATTAATGAGAAGGCCCAACAGGAATTTGATGCTTTTGTTACGGTTTTAAGGGAAAAGGGGGTTAATGTTATTGTTGTGGACGACAGGAAAGAATTGGAGGCTCCAGATTCCATTTTTCCAAATAATTGGGTTTCTTTCCATGAAGATGGTACGGTAGGCCTGTATCCAATGTTTGCAGAAAATAGAAGACGGGAGAGAAGGGAGGATATTCTGGATCTTTTGGAACAGAGAGGGTATATTATAGAAAATATTATGGACTATACCTCTGCTGAGGAAGAGGGGTTCTACTTGGAGGGTACGGGGAGTATTGTCTTGGATAGGGTCAATGAAAAAGCGTATTGTGCCTTGTCAGCGAGGGCTGATGAAGAATTGTTTATTGAGTTTTGTGAAGACTTTGAATATACCCCTGTGGTATTTACTGCAAATCAATCGGTTGCAGGTGGTAGGCAACCCATATATCATACCAATGTAATGATGTGTTTGGGTGAGGCTTTTGCGGTAATTTGTTTGGATAGCATAGACGATAAGAAAGAAAAAAAGAATGTAGTTTCCCATCTAAAGCAAGACGGGAAGGAGATAATAGCTATTACGGAGCAGCAAATGCACCATTTTGCAGGCAATATGCTTCAAGTAATGGGAATGGGTGACAGACGCTATTTGGCCATGAGCACAGCGGCTCATGACAGTCTATCGCAGGTGCAGTTGGAAAAATTGAAAGCCCATTGCGAAATTGTCCATAGTTCCTTGGATACCATTGAAACTTGTGGAGGGGGGAGTGCACGTTGTATGATGGCAGAAGTATTCTTGCCAAAAGGATAAAATACAGGAGGGTTTTAATCTGAATGCCGCATTAAAAAACCATCATTGGGAGGTAACTGTGTATTACAGAACCTATATAAAAATATATTACTCTTTTAGATTTTTATAGTGTGTTATTTGGTCGGTTTTTATGTTTTTATCCTGCAGTAGAGGTGTATGGAGCTCTGTGATGCTGCTGCTAATCTTATTGTCATGGATCATTGCTAGATGTAGCCTATAAAGCTCGTGTTTCTCTGGTATTTCCAGTGAAAGCTCAGGGCCGTCCCCAACTTCTTTTATAGAAAGGAAATTTCCGTAGGAGTCACATTTAACCAATGCCCATTCAAATTTTAGATTATTTAGCTGTTGGCCAGGTGTCCATCCTTTAATACTGTCGTACACCATGGCTTGGTAGTTTTGGGTTTGATGGTCATAGAGTAGGTTAGCCGGTTTTAAAATGGCAACTTTTTTCTGCGGTATTACTTCTTTTGTTTTTTTGATGATTTGCCGTAATTTATAAAAATCAGCTTTATGTTTTTTCTTTCTATCAATCAGTCCCTGAAAATTCACCTTATTGCTTTGGTGTTGATCTTGCCAAGCAGTAATAAAATATGGTACTTTCTCTGGGATGTCCTTGAATTGTGAAAGCTCTTCAACACTTATATCGCTATAGATGTACGGTATATTGTTTTTTTTCAGATAGCTTGTTAAGGTAGTCAAAAAGTGATCTTCTTTAATAACCAATCCCAGACCATCCCAATTAGGGACAAGATCTGTCAATAATTTTATATTTTCATATGCGAGCCCATTTACCTCCAAATCTATGGTTAAGGGTCTTTGGTTATCAGTATTTTTAATGTCCTTGACCAATTGTTTTAGCCAAATTATATAAGCCTTTTTTTGATATAGGCTTTCGGGTTTATTGAAATAGGTGCCTTGGCGGTACAGGACGTCGTTTAAGAGGTTCCAGCTAACTATGTGGTCCTGGTGTTTGTGTTTCTCTATCTTGCGTAAGATATGTTTCGCTAATTTAGCCTTTCCTACTGAATCGTTTACAAAATCGAGGTTTTCAGGAATCCAAAATCCGTATGAAATATTAAGTTTCTTTTCTTTACTTATCGTTAAAACATTATAGTCATAGATGTTGTTATCAATATATTTAATAGTATTTATTCCTAGAGATATAAACTGGTCAAAATCCCATAACAAATTCCTGCGATCTAATATATGATAATCTTTATTCCAGTCATGTCCTTTCTTTAAGTTAATTCCTTTTATGTTTTTTAGCGCCATTTGCATGTTCTGTTCCGGCTGCTTATTGGTGGTCAATGGTGGAAGGGGTCCCAGTATGTAATCAGGGGCCTTTTTTTGACCCAGACTGTTTTTCATGAGCTTATTGTTGGCTATTGTCCAGTCTAAATACCCTTCACCTTGAGAATTGCTTGGCCAATTATCATCCACATTGCTGTTAAAATAGACCAAAGATCTTATTTCTTGGAATTCAGCTTTAATGTCCCGATAGGCTTTGTTGAACCAGTTATTTTGATATTCCCTGTTGTGGTTGAGGCACCCAAACTCTGAAATCATAACCGGTGTTTCAGTCAAACCTTTGAATTCTTCATGAAAAGGTTGGTATAAGTCCTTAAAGTCGGTGGGGGTATCGCTAGAGTTGTGATGGTAGTAGTTTAGGATATTCACTCCAATCCAATCAACATATTCCTTACCGGGATAAAAAGTGGCAACATTATCAGGAGTCCATGGGTTCCAAACCCATATTACATTGTTGGCTTGTTGCTGCTTAAATATTTCATAAACATATCGCCAAGCATCTTTAAATTGAGTGTTCGCATGTTCCTCCTTGCTATACCATGGATAGAAGGGGTTGTCAAACTCATGTGCAAACCTTATGAAAACGGGTCGTTCTAATCTTTTTAAGCGAAGGGCAAAGTCCTTGAGGTAATAATCAAAATAGCCCTCTTTTATCAGGGAGAAAACGTGTTTGTTTTTGGTTGTGGCGGTATCAAAGTTGGTTAGCCAAGGTTCCCAAGTAAGCATGGGAATTGATTTTTGTTCATAAATAGAGTCCAACAAGGTTTTTGGAAAGCCTTTATCCATATCCTGATCCCAAGCCAAATAAAGGGAAATGATATCGAAGTTTTTGTCAATTTCATTTGAAATAGAGGAAATAGCTTTTAAGTTACTTATACCATTGTCCTTTTTAGGCAAGAATATTCCTAGGTAGTTGAATTTTGGCTTATCCTGGATTTCGGCAGTGGAGCCTTCCCATTTTATGTAATCATTGTAATAAAATTGGAATCCACTAACTAAAAAAAACACAGCTACAACGGGAAGTGCCGCTTTTCTCCAAAGTTTAAAACTGTTGCTTTTTATAGAATTAAATAGTGACTTACTTTCTGTAACTGGCTGGGTTAGTTGTTTTATAGGCTTCTGCTTTTCGTAGGCGAAAACCAAGGTGTATGACATAAATAGGGCGTTTAGAAGTGCAAATCCGGCCATGAACATGGAAAACGGAGTGAAATCTATAGATAGTCCGTATATAGCTGCGCCCACGGATATAATGGCGACTACTAAATTAGGAACCAAGATTTTCCAACTGCTACGTTCCTTGTCTTCTTTTGGAGTAGGTAAGTAGGGTACTTTTTTTCTAATAAAAGTATATATACAACCAATAATGAATACCCACCAGGTAGCGGTAAGTAAGAGTCCGCCCACGAGATGTATGCCTCGTTCACTTTTATACATTACCCAGCGTTGGACATAAAACCTTATTCCAAGGATACAGGCAAAAATGGGTAGGAAGAGTAATCCAAAATTTATTACATTCCCGTTCCAGGGAGTAGCTGCCTTGAATAGTGAGATAATTGGAATCAGGAAACTGATCATATATATAAATCCAGACAGATAATGGAAGGGTAATACCCCGTAATGTACTTTTTGGCGCCAAGTAAAGTTTTTAAACAATTTTGGATAAACCGAAACTAGTAGCTCCATGGTGCCCCGGGACCATTTTAACTGTTGTTTGTAGTAAGCGGTTAAGGAGGCTGGTACCAATCCTTTGCTAAATACCTCTGGGACGTATATAGATTTCCAACCTTTTGCGTGTAGCTGCATGGCAGTGTGCATATCCTCGGAAAGGCCGGCAGCATGCCCTCCAATGGAATCTAGGGCTTTTCGCCTAAATACACAGTTGGCTCCTATGGCATTTACGGTGCCATAGGAATTCATTGTCATCATAACCGGACCGTAAAAATGGAAGGTTTGTTCGGCTGCACCCCTGGCTACTAAGGATTCTTCAATATTATAGTAGGCCTGAACGGATTGAACAAAGCCTATGGAGTCATCCTCAAAATAAGGTACTATTTCATCTAAAAAATTTTCACGGGGAACATGGTCGGGATCCAATATTAGGCATATGTCACCGCTTGCTTGTCGCAGTGCATTGTTAATGTTCCCGGCCTTGGCATCTATTCTGTTGTTCCTCGTAACATGGATTATATTATGTTTTAAGCAAAATTCCTTGAGTATTGGATCATTGGCCTCATCACATAAATAGGTCGTATGGGGATATTTTATCCTTTGAATGGCCAATAATGTTTCCTGCACCATATCATAAGGTTCGCCTGGGAAATAGGTAGTGAAAACGTCGGCGGTCAAGGTTTTGGTAAGGGTGGGTTTTTTTGGAACGGAAATGTCCCAGTAATGGTACCATATATAAACCATACGTAAACTATCAAAAACTATTGGGACTATAAGTAACCCAAATAATAATTGATCCCCTATGAGTTGTGGTTGCACAAACCAATAGAGGAAGTTTAGAATACTAATCAACCCTAGAACAATTAATATCCGAAGTGTTAATTTCTCTTTAGGGGTAGGGGTGTTGATCATTTTTGGGTACTGGGGTTTAAAACGTAAAATGGAGTGTTTGTTGTTGCAAAATTTCCTTCATTATCCGAGATATAGGCAAAAATGCGATAAGGGCCTTCTTCGGTTGGTGTTACAAAAGTGGCTTTTTCTCCATTACTTTTTAAAATGGAGCCAGTTAAGGGGATGGGTTTCTTTTCTTTGTCATTTGCTTTGTACTGCCATGCTTCAGGATATATCTCCCAGCTAATATGCGTGCCATCATGTTGGGGATGGTTAAATTTTATCTTAGCGTCTTTAATTTGGTTGGGAGCAAATATAAGGTTGCTCTGTGCTCCCTTTTTGTCTACCAACATATACTCCAAACCAATGGAAGGCGCATGGGAATAGGATCCTTTCCATAAATGTTTTATTTCTTCTACAAGTTCAGATTTACCATATTTCCCAATAAATAAGCTGAACCAAGTATGGGTGCGTTCATGTTTTTCGCCCCAGTAGAAAACAAGGGATCCAAGACAATTATCGTCCATATTTTGAATTAACGTTTTATGTCTCTCCTTTAATTGTTCTGCTTTTTTTGTACTAGTAGGTTCTATAGGTGCGCTCCAAGAAGTATAACTGTGCTCCCAAGGTCCATCATGCCCCCATTCACTTATATAATACGGCCTTTTGCCAAAAACGTAGGATAACTTAGTTAGGTCGTGATTTAAATTCTTTAGGTTTCCAAATATGTTATAGGACAATAAATCGATGTTTGGGGAATGATAATAGATGCTTGTAATTTGTTTCTTAGTTACAGAGGGAATGGTTGTGCTTACGGGGTGATTTGGATCCTCCTTGTGAATAATGTCTATTAATTCGTTAAATGTTTTTATAAAGCTGTTTTTAAAGAATACCAAGGGGTACTCTACTTCATTGCCAAGATTCCACATTAATAAGGCTGGGTGGGAACCATATTTTCTAACTAAAAGCCTTACTTCTTCTTTTAATTGCGTATTGTGGGCCTCGGACAGGTATACATTATATTTTTTGTGGTATCGGGGGATAGGGATATCTACTATGACTGCCAAACCATTTCTATGTGCCTGGTTTAAAACAGTGGATAAATTAAGAGTGTCATATACCCGAATAGTGTTTCCTCCAATTTTGGACAATTCCTCAAGATAGGAATTTCCTGAGGCTCCTTTAATTTTGAAGGGTTTTCCTTTTCTGATCAGCTGAAAGCCTTCTGCAGTTTTTTGAAGATAAACAGTAGCTGATTTGGGTATGTAATTATTGGGGCTTAAGGAAATTCTAAAAAAATAAAGTCCTACAAGCACCACTAAAACAATGGTGGTATATAGTAAGTATTTTTGTCGCCTCATTTTATTACAATTAACTCGGTAAGGAAAATTAATTCAAATATAGTTGTTGTAAGGGGATTATCACATCAAAATGGATAAAGTGAATGTTGCTCTGGTTTAAAGGTTGTTTGCTAAATAATGGGATGATATGTTGGTGACTTAGTGTCAATAGAGTACTAAGTAGTTACGAAAACAAAATTTTGTAATAGGTGTTTTATGTAGGCCATCGTAATTCTATGTCCAGGTATATAGTTACGTTTGGCAATGACTACTACAAAATCCCTTTTCGGTCTTTTCGGGACCATTTATTTCGATATTGAATTACTTCCTTTATAAATATAATCGCCATGAAGACTATAAAAAATGCAAAGGGTAGCGATGTTATGATAAGCAACTTTTGAGCTGCTATCAAAGTGTTTACCTCAGGCTTGGCATGCCCTAATAAGATTAGTGCCACCGTGGCCAAAAAAATAAAAAGTGACCAAATTAAACGATGTTGTTTACTTGGTTCTTTTTTGCCCTGGTCTGTAAACATGCTCAATACAAAAACGGCCGAGTCTACAGAGGTTACTAAAAAACCTATCAATAAAAGAATGGTAATGCAATTTAATAAGGTTGCATAAGGGTAGTTTTCAAAGAAAATAAAAATAGAGGAAAATACTCCGCTAAATTCATGGTTGTAGCTTCCCCATTCCGCAATAAGATTAAATGCAGAAGTGCCAAACACGGAAAACCAAAAAAAAGTTCCCAAAGATGGAATAATCAATACTCCCAAAAGCAGCTGCCTTAGAGTGCGCCCTTTGGAGATCCGTGCAATAAATATCCCAGTAAACGGGGCCCAAGCCAACCAAAAGGCCCAATAGTAAAAAGTCCAATCCGTTAGGAAGTCCAATCCGGGGTCATAAGAGCCATAAGCTAGGCTTAAAGGGATAAAATCCATTAGGTATTGAAGGGTTGCATTGGTGAAGTTGCCCAATATTTCCATGCCGTTGCTATTGATAAAAGTGAAGATCAATAATGTCAATGTTACGAGGATATTGATTTTTGATAGTACCTGTATCCCTTTGTTTATTCCTTTGTAAGCAGAGAAGAAAGCCAGACAGGAAATAAGTGTTGTTAATAGTAGGGTAGCGGTTAGGCCAAAAGATTCTGAAAGAAGATGGTTTATTCCCCCGTTTATTTGTGTGGTGCCCAGGCCTATTGCTGCAACCAAGCCAAATACGGTGGTCATAATAGTGAGGATGTCAATGGCTGTTCTAGAGGTCTTGTGTTGAACTACGTCTTCTATGGTAGAACTGATCAGTACCTTTTTATTTCGTACGTATAAATGGTATCCTATAACCATGGCAAATAGTCCATAAAACGCCCATGCAGTAAAACCCCATTGGTAAAAGGTATACTCCAAGGCCTGGATATCTGCAGTTAAATGGGATGCATAGGGTATATTTTGCTGCATGTATACCGGCTCTTGTACGGCCCTTAGTAGTATACCGGCCCCCATGCCTGCGCTGTATAACATTGCTGTCCAGGCCCAAATGCCGTACTCTGGCTTCTGGTTCTTTTTTCCCAGTTTTATTTTGCCCAGTGGCGATAATGCAATTCCCAGCAAAAAAAGAACACAGCCCAAACCTAAATAGAGGTAGAAATAGCCGAAGTGATTCCTTACCCACAGGGATATCCACTCTATAGTATTGTATATGGTTTTGGTGGAAATATATACCATCAGGGTTAAAAAGGATAGCAACCCAAGGGATATGGAGAGTAGTTGGTTTTTGTAAAGCTTTTTAAATGTTGTAATGATGTTGCGTTTAGTGTTTTTCAAATTGAAAAAGGAAAGAGGCTTATCTATATTTTTTTTACAGGCCTGTTCTCTGATAGTATGTAGCTAGCCTATCATAAGTCCTCAATGTTCGTAGGTGCATTGTCTGCCCTATAGCCCAATAATTTTGTAAAGAACTTTTGAATGGCCTTGGTGTCAGATTTTACTTTTATAAAATAGTTGTCCCGGTATAAGGTGTATACTCCAAAATCGGTTTTGTATAGGGTAAATTTGTAATAAGGTATGATTAGTCCGTACGTTTCCAGAAGCGACCGAAAACGTATTATAATGCCTTTGGGCCGTAATTCTATGTTGCAGTAATTGGTGTTGTTGTCCAATATCAATAAGTTCTTGATCTCCTTACTGCAGTCCATGATAAACAATTTTGGACACCCTATGCCGTTCATGGCAAAACGCTCTTTCATGGTAAACGGCTTTCCCAATTCCCTGTCAATTTTATTTGTAATTTCTTTATTGTTATACGAGACGTTTAAAAGCATAGTTTCTTGTGATTTCGGCTCTATTAGGGCAAATTCCCTATCTATGGACTTATAAAGTTAACTAATTCTGCTCTCTTTGCGGCCTACTTCTACGTTAGATCAAGGCAAAAGAATAAAAAATGTTTAATTTTGCAGGCCTAAAGCACAATTATTAATGAACATACAAGAAGTCCTTACTCAAAAGGTAAAAGAAGCAATTGCCTCCGTTTATAACGTAAACTTGCCCATGGTAGAATTTCAACCTACACGTAAGGATTTTGCAGGCGATATTACAGCCGTAATTTTTCCAATGTTGCGATATGTCAAGGGCAATCCGGTACAGATCGGGGAAGAGATAGGGCAGTACTTAAAGAATGAGGTTTCGGAAGTACAGGACTATAATGTGGTTAAGGGTTTTCTAAATATTACTATTAGCGATGGGTACTATCTAAAATTCTTCAATGAAATAAGGGGTCTGCAGGACTATGGTTTTGTATCCGGTTCGGAGAACAATGCAGTTATGGTAGAATACTCTTCGCCCAATACCAACAAACCCCTTCATTTGGGGCATGTGCGTAATAATTTGTTGGGATATTCGGTATCGGAAATTCTTAAGGCATCTGGAAAAAAGGTATACAAGACCCAAATTATAAACGATAGGGGGATTCATATTTGTAAAAGCATGTTGGCCTGGTTGCGATATGGGAATGGAGAGACGCCACAAAGCACCGGATTAAAGGGTGATAAGTTGGTGGGGAACTACTATGTGGCCTTTGATAAGGCTTATAAAGAAGAAGTTTCGGCAATGGTTGCGGAAGGGATGGATGCCAAAGTAGCCGAAAAGGAAGCGCCAATACTATTGGAGGCCCAGGATATGCTTAGAAAATGGGAGGCAGGAGACGAAGAAGTCGTAGGGCTTTGGAAGACTATGAACCAATGGGTGTACGACGGTTTTGCAGTGACCTATGATAATATGGGGGTAGACTTTGATCAGCTGTACTATGAAAGCAATACTTATTTGTTGGGCAAGGATTTTGTTGAGGATGGTTTGCAAAGAGGGGTTTTTTATAAGAAGGAAGATGGTAGTGTATGGATAGATCTGACAGATGAAGGGCTGGATGAGAAAATAGTGCTACGGTCAGACGGAACGGCAGTATATATGACCCAGGATATAGGAACGGCCATACAACGGGTTAAGGACAATCCAGATGTTGGAGGTATGGTCTATACGGTAGGGAATGAACAGGACTACCATTTTAAGGTGTTGTTCCTAATTCTGAAGAAACTGGGATTTTCCTGGGCAGAAAAATTATATCATTTAAGTTATGGTATGGTAGACTTGCCTAGTGGTAAAATGAAAAGTAGGGAAGGAACAGTGGTTGATGCCGATGAGCTAATGGAAGCCATGTCCCAAACGGCTGCCGAAATTTCGGAGGAATTGGGTAAACTGGAAGACTATTCCGATGAGGAAAAACAGCAGCTTTATAAGATTATAGGAATGGGGGCCTTAAAATATTATATCCTTAAGGTGGATCCCAAAAAAAGAATCTTGTTCAACCCTGAAGAATCGGTGGACTTCCAGGGTAATACTGGGCCATTTATTCAGTATACCTATGCCAGAATACAATCTATTCTAAGAAAGGCAGAGGAGCTAGGGGAAGACCTTAGTGCGGAGCAGGCTTTGGTAGAATTGCATGATAAGGAGAAGGAATTGTTAAAGCAGCTACAGTTGTTTCCGGATACCGTTCAATTGGCTGCAGACAATTATAGTCCGGCCCTGATTGCCAATTACACCTATGACCTGGTCAAAGAATTTAATTCTTTTTATCAGAATGTTTCCATTTTAGGAGAGCAGGACGATAATAAGAAAATATTCAGGATTCAGTTAGCCAATAAGGTGGCTGAGGTCATTAAATCGGCATTTGGTTTATTGGGTATTAAAGTTCCGGATAGGATGTAGTTTTTTTAAGGTTTTTTGTTATGTATATAGTAATTAAGGATGGTTTTCCTGTTTTGCTATATCGATATACTTCAGCTAATTCTGTATAGATATAATTCTATTTATTCTTAGTAAATTGCGGGGATAAATAGAATTCCCGAATGGGGTTGATTGTGTAAATTTTGCAGGGAAGAAGTATAGTATTAAAAATTGGTTTGTTGTTCTTGTTTCTTTTCTTAAGAACGGGAACAGCTCAAGAATACCGCCAACTTTCAGAGGAGGATAAATGGAAAGTTCGTCTTCAATCACGAATATTGGTGGATTTTGATCAGGTTACCCCTACCAATTTACCTTCTTTGTTAAACAGTACATCTCCTTTGGCAGTGCTCATCTCCGGTTACAAAGAGATTCAGCAGCCTTTATTACAACAATTACTTACTAAAAAGGATTCAGTCGTTATTTTAACCGATGACGAGTTAGACCTTAAATGGCCGGAAGATATTTGGGTGCCAAAAATTTCTTTGCAGGATGTTGAAGTCTTAAAGTTCAACTCCTTGCACAAGGAGAGTGAAGAAATAAAGTTTAAAAAACTTAAAGAGTTGGGAGCGCTCTACCTACCTAATGAGGAAATGGTAGCCGACAGTATTTTTATGGATATTTGGAGGAAATCGGCCAGGATGCCCAATTTTATTAAAGTTGATCCGGAATTCATTGGGAGGGCAGATAGCATAATTGTTAAACTTAATACGAGGAGCAAAGTGTTTGGTGCTGTTAGGTCTAAAGACGGTTTATTGGCCGAGGTGTATTTTAAAAGACCTAAAAACCTCGTGGCCAATGGCTATTTTAGTATGCCAATAGATCTTAAGGCGAGTTTGCCAGTTTTTGTTCCCCATAAGGCAGGTTATTATTTTTCTCCTGATATAATATTTACTACCCCCGAAAATCGGGATAACCTTAAGGAATTTACAGGTTTTCCATTGGATTTTGAGTATGGGTTAACCGATTATTTTGTTTTTGGGACGGATATTAGGAATATTGCGCGCAAGAATAATAGGGAATTGATAGCCAATAACATTGCTATAAAAGAAGATCCTTTGCATGCCAAGGTGGGTTTCTTTAGCAATGGCGCCTATTTGGATGCAGGATTGGATAGTAGGAACGCCCTTCAGGGTAGTTTTACCATATCGGCCTGGGTTAAACCAACGGTGTTAAACGAAAACAATAGTATTTTGGGCAAAGGGGAGAATTTTGTTCTTAAGCTTCACAATGGGTTGTTGACCTTCACCATGGCCGGGGTTAAAGATTATATTTCCAAAGCATCACCTGTGCCATTGGGTAAATGGACCCACGTGGCCCTAGTTCATTCCAAGGTAAATAATGAGCTGCTGTTTTTTGTCAACGGTCAGCCAACGGATAATATTAAGCTTATAGAAGATTATGATACGTCAGATTACAACATTTTAATAGGTAGTAATCTGTGGCAGGAGTTTTTTAACGGCTATTTGGGGAGCATTAAAATATGGGAGCGAGAACTTAATGCGAATGAAATTAGGAAGGAGTACCAAGGGTTGGTAGGTAAGGTGCCCGAATGGCAGTCTAATACGATAGTTGTTTGGTTAATTTTGGGTGCCGTGGTATTGGTATTTATGCTGTGGTGGTTATGGAGCAGAAATAAGCTAGGTAGTAATAATAAGTTGGTGTTGTCTAGGTTGCCCAAGAAGGAAAGATCTTCCCATGGAATAGGTACACAAGAAAGCTATCCCGAAAAAATATTGTGTTTCGGCTCCTTAAGGATACTTACCGAGGACGGCCAGGATATAGCAAAGAGATTGTCACCCAAATTAAAGCAGCTGTTTGTTATAGTACTATTGCATAGTATAGGGGACAAAAAGGGCATCAGTACAAAGAAGCTTACGGAATCTCTTTGGCCCGGAGTAGAGCCCAAGAATGCCAAAAATACCAGAGGTACCAATATTCAGAATCTTCGGGCAATATTGTCGGCTTCCAATGAAATTAATTTGACCTTTAAGGATAAAAATTGGTTTTTGGAATTGGGCACTAACTGCTATTGTGATTATCAGGAGGTATTGGACCTTAAGCACGAACTAGGCTCGGAAGATAGGACTAGGTCTTTTTTGGAGTTTCGTTTGCCAAAACTGTTGGCTATTTTAAAAGAAGGTCGGTTTTTGGCAAATATGAGCGATTCTTGGTTGGATCCCTTTGTGGAAAAAATGAGCAATAGTATTATTGAATTGTGTTGGGAGCTATCCAATAAGTTGGACGCGGATGCACATAGTGTATTGTTATACGACCTGGCTTCTGTTATGTATATCTACGATGATTTAAATGAAAATGCTTTGCAGATAAAGCTTCAGATTCTGATTGGGCAGGGTAAATTAAGTCTTGCCCGTACCGTTTACGATAATTTTGTTAAGCTTTATGAAAAGATTTATGGTGAATCGTACGCCCTAAGATTTGAGGAGATGGTAATAAATAATTCCTCAGAGAACCAGTAGGAAGCTAAAAAAAAGTGGTGTAGTTACCTTTTTTCTACTTTATTACCCCAAATATTACCCCTTTTTTTACGCATTATACTCTTTCTTTGTTGCTTTGAATGTCAAAATTGCAATTAAACAATAGAATAGGTATAAATGGAGAAAAAATCTACTAGCCGAAGGGATTTTGTAAGAAAATCACTTGTGGCAGCTGCGGGAATCAGCATTATTCCCAGACATGTTATGGGAGGGGCCAATTTTATCCCACCCAGTGATCAATTGACCAAGGCCGTAATAGGAGTAGGGGGTATGGGGCAAGGACATCTCACCTATGAGGGTACAAAGTTGTTGGCCATATGTGACGCGGATGCCAATCATTTGGCCAATACACTACAAAAAGTTGGCGGCAGCGTAAAGGGGTATCGGGATTTTAGGGAGGTACTTCAAAGACCGGATGTAGATATTGTTCATATTGCGACCCCACCCCATTGGCACGGTCTAATGTCTATCATGGCGGCCGAGGCAGGTAAGGACGTATGGTGTGAGAAACCTATGACCAGAACCATAGGAGAAGGTAAAAAGGTAGTGGAGGCCATGAAACTTCATGGTAAAATGTTCCGATTAAATACCTGGTTCCGTTTTAAGGATAATTTTTACGGAATGGGAACACCGGTTAGGAAATTGAAGAAAGTTGTGGATAGCGGTGCCTTGGGATGGCCGTTAAAAGTTACGATTAGTGGTGTAACAGGATTCAATTGGAAATTTTACTGGGTAGGTAAGGAGAACCTTACGCCTCAGCCCGTGCCTTCCGAGTTGGATTATAATATGTGGTTAGGCCCTGCGCCAGAAAAGCCATATCATCCACATAGAGTACACGGTACCTTTAGAGGGTATTGGGATTATGATGGTGGAGGTCTTGGGGATATGGGACAACACTATATAGATCCAGTACAGTATTTCTTGGGGAAGGATAATACCAGTCCCGTAAAAGTGGAAGTGGACGCTCCTGAGCAACACTATGATGCTATTGGGACTTGGCGAAAAATTGTATATACCTATGCCGATGGGTGTCAAATTATATTGGATGGCGAAAATAAAGATAAGAATGCCGCTTATATAGAAGGGCCCAATGGGAAAATATACAATGGTTTTAAATCTACCATTCCTAATATAGAAGGTCTAATTGATAGTATTCCGGACCCGGAGGAGCAGATTACCCAGTTTACAGAATCGGTAAAAACCCGACAAAAGTTTGCCTTGAACGAGGAAAACGGACATCGTTCCGCGACCGTGGTGAATATGGGGATTATAGCGCTTCGATTGGGGCGTACCCTCGAGTTTGACCCTGTAAAGCAGGAGTTTATCAATGATGAGGAAGCCAATAGATTAATAGATCAACCCATGAGGTCCTCTTGGGCATATTAACCAACAATTTTAGAGATATTATCATGAATACTATATATAGAACAATAGGTGTACTATTACTTTTTATGGGTACACTTTCCATAAATGCTCAAGATAACAGAACACTTGATACCAAGGTTGCAGATATTTTGATGCAATTGCCTACCGAGGACTTAGAGCATGCAGATCGATTGATGAAAGAGATCATTGCGCTTGGAGAACCTGGTATATTGAAATTTACCGACATGCTTGTGCCTTTGGGTACGGGTAACGATACCAAGGCGCGTTACGCTATCCAAAGTGTGGCAGTGTACAGTGGCGGAAAGCATAGTAAAATTGAAAACAATGTAGTAGAGAATTCGCTTTTAAAAGCCTTGGCATCGGCCACGGATAAGGAGGTTAAAACCTTCTTAATGGACCGTTTGATCTTTGTAGGTACAGATGCAAGTGTTCCTGCTTTGAACAGTTACCTCTCCAATAATGATTTGTTTAAGCCTGCACTTGCTGCTTTGACTGCCATAGGTACAACCGAGGCATCTATAGCTATATTGGAGGCTACCAAAGTAGGGGAGCCCAAAAAACAAGCTGCTTTGATAGATGCATTGGGGAAACTACAGTTTGCCCCTGCCGAAGAAATATTGATTGGATTGCTTAATTCTTCCTCAACATTGGTACAGCGGGAAACTTTAATGGCACTTGCCGAAATAGCCAGTCCAACCTCATATGATGTCTTGGAGGAGTGGGTAGATGATTCCAATTACCGCTTGGACGAGAGAAAAAGTATTTTAGCCTTTATACATTATGGCAATAGGCTACAAGAAGAGGGTAATATTGAGCTTAGCAATACGGTTGCCAATGCGTTGTTAAAAAATTGTAAGGCAGATGAGCAATTGCATTTTAGATCGGCAGGTGTACATATGTTAAGTGAAAATAAGGGGGAATCTTTTACCAAGACCTTGTTGAAGGAATCTAAAAAAGGAGACAAGAACTACGTTGGTGCCGTATTGGATGCTGCTGGTTCCGAATTGTCGGCCAATGAAGTATCCTTATGGGCTAAGCAATATAAAAAGGCCTCTGCAATCAATAAGCCGTTAATCATAAGATTACTGCAAGAAAGGGATGAGCAAGTGGTTATGGAAAAGGTTGTTTTAAAAGCTGTAGAGGACGAAGATACTGATGTGCGCGTGGCTGGAATTAAAGCACTCACCTATCAGGATAAAGACATAGCCGTACCAGTGTTGTTCAAAAGCTTGGCAACCGCTGTTGCTCCTGTTGAATTTACTGCTATAGAAGAGACATTGTTGCGGTTGTGTGGGTCAAAGGACGCTGGCTTGTTGGCCGGACAACTTTCCAAGGTAAACGCAGATGGTAAAGAAGTGTTGATAAACGTCTTGGCAGCTAGAAATGCCACGGAGCAGTTTAGTACCCTATTAAGCTATATTGACAGCAAGGATGAAAATGTTAGCAATGCAGTCTATACCGCACTGCCATCAGTTTCTACAGATAGGGATTTCTCTACCTTGATTACACTCTTGGACAAAACCGAAAAATCCCAGAATGTACAAAGTGTGCAAAAAGCGGTTTTGGACATCGTGGAAAGCAATAATGGCAAATTTACAGAAGAGATCTTTGCAGCTTATAAAAAGGCAAACGATAAGTCTAAGCTGTTGCCCGTACTGGCATCTTTGAGCAGTAGGAAAGCCTTGAAATTAGTAGCTAAACGCCTATCCACTGGAAGCGATAGCGAGAAAATCATTGCTTTGGATGCCCTGTCCAATTGGAAAAACAACGATGCCCTGCCATATTTGTTCCAAACGGTTCAGTCTACAACAGATGAGGCATTGAGGAAGAGTGCATTTGATAACTATCTTGCCAAAGTAAGAAAATCGGATTATCCGGCAGATCAGAAATTGTTATTGGTTAGGAAGTTAATGCCGGAGACCAAAAATATAGCAGAGAAGAAAAAGGTACTTAATGCGGCTAAACGAGTAAAGACCTTCTTGTCCTTAGTGTTTGTGTCCGAGTATTTGGACGACTCGGAACTTTTGACTACGGCTTCAAATGCAGCAATAGCTATAGCGTTGCCTACACCAGGTAAAGAGAATGGTTTGAGTGGTGAAGTTGTTAGGGAAATTGTTACCAAGAGTATCGATAATCTTTCAGGTCCCGATAGTCAGTATATCAAGATTGATGTAAAGGAGTTTCTAGATAAAATGCCCAAGGGAAAAGGCTTTGTTCCAATTTTCAACGGCAAGGATTTTACAGGCTGGGAAGGTTTGGTTAAGAACCCTATTGCACGTTCTAAAATGTCGTCAAAAAAATTGGCAATAGAACAAGCCAAGGCCAATGAGCAGATGATGAGGGATTGGTTTATAAAAGACGGGGTTATTGGTTTTAAAGGCGAAGGTTATAACAATATCTGTACCATTAAGGATTACGGGGATTTTGAAATGCTGGTTGATTGGAAGATTACTAAAGGTGGGGATAGCGGCATATACCTCAGGGGTACTCCCCAAGTACAAATATGGGATACTGCAAGGGTTGATGTTGGTGCCCAAGTAGGGTCTGGCGGACTATACAATAATCAGAAGCACCAGAGCAAACCGTTGGTAGTGGCCGATAACCCTATTGATGAATGGAATACCTTTAGGATCAAAATGGTTGGTGAAAGGGTAACCGTACATTTAAACGGTGTATTGGTAACCGATAATGTAATTCTGGAGAACTATTGGGACCGTAAGCAAGCCATTTTTGCAAAAGAGGCTATTGAATTGCAAGCTCATGGTGAAGACCTTGGTTTTAGAAATATTTACGTAAGGGAAATTAGTTCTGGTGACGAGAAATTGACCGAGGCGGAAAGGAAAGAAGGTTTTAAGTCCTTATTGAACGGGAAGGATCTGGATCATTGGGTAGGTAATAAGACCGACTATGTAATGGAAGGAAATGAGTTGTTGGTTCGCCCAAAAAGCGGCGGGCATGGCAACCTGTATACTGCTGAGGAATATTCGGATTTTATATTCAGATTTGACTTTAAATTAACACCAGGAGCCAATAATGGTTTGGGGATACATGCCCCCTTGAAAGGTGATGCTGCATACTTGGGCAAGGAATTGCAGATTTTGGATAATACGGCAGACATTTATGCCAATCTAAAGCCTTACCAGTATCACGGATCGGTTTATGGGATTATTCCAGCCAAAAGGGGTGCGCTAAACCCAGTTGGGGAATGGAACTCCCAGGAAGTGATCGTAAAGGGTAGCCATATAAAGATTACTTTGAATGGAACTGTAATCCTTGACGGGGATTATAAGGAAGCTTCAAAGAACGGAACTGCAGATCATAAAGATCATCCAGGTTTAAATCGTAATTCCGGTCATATTGGCTTTTTGGGTCATGGTGCCGAATTAGCTTTTAGAAATATCAGGATAAAGGATTTGAGTAAATAATTTGATTTATTATTGAAGTCGGCCGGGAGTTTTGGATAGGTTCTATCACAAAGCTTCCGGCTTTTTTTGTAGAAAAAAATATAAAGGTGGAATAAATTAAACGCTAATTAAAAGCTCATTCGGAAACTGACATTGGGGGTAATGCCCAATGAAACCCTTTCTACGGTCTCAATTTCGTTTTGGTCATTTAGCCTATAATAAGTGTTCAGGATATTCTTTTTGTTCAATACATTTAGTACAGAGGCTCCTACTGAAGCTTTGACGGCTCTTCCCATTTTAAAATTGTAAATTACGGAGGCGTCTGTCCTAAGGTAGTCTGGAAGCCTACTGCTATTGGGGTCCTCATAATTTATTCTGTTGGGAAATACATTGAGAAGAATAGCATTGTTACCTTCTTGCGGCTTGGTATAGGGCTTGCCAGTGTGATAATTGGCGCCAATGCCCATCCTGAAATTTTTATAGGTATAGGTCCCTGCAAATGTGATAGTGTGCCTTATGTCCAGATTATTGGGGAATTTGTTAGGGGTTATATCCGCAAAGAAGTAATCGTTAACATTGTAGGCGTAACTAAACCAACTGCTGTAGTTAGCTGCTTTTTTATTGATCAGGAATTCTGCTCCCGAAACTTGGTAACTACCTATCTCACCATTGAATTGATCTTGGTTCTGAAAGCCTTGGGTGGAGGTGCTTAAGCCATCTACTTTTTTATAAAACCCTTCCGCCCCAATATAAAGGCCATTCTTGTCATAATTGAAGCCCAAGGATAACTGTTTACTTTTTGTAATGGGCAGTAGATCGTCATCAGATAAAATCCAACGTCTTTTTTCTACTCCCAGGAAATTTTGTTCCAGATCTATAATTTGATTGGTAGTCTGACTTTTAAATTCACCCAGTAGCTCTGCTTTTATTTCGTTGGTCAGGGAATAGTTGAGGTTTATTCTTGGTTCCAGAATAATTTCATCAAAAGTGCTAAAGGTTTTCAGATTTTTGATGTAATTTAATCTGAGTCCCCCTCTGGCAATGAATTTCTTGTTCAGTGATTCATAGCCTAACTCGCTAAAAAGGGAATGTGTAAGTATTACACTTTTAATATTGCTTTTATATGCAGGTTGACTAACTTGGGTGAAATTGGTGATGCCCACTTCATTTAACTGATAGCCATTAAGCCAATTGAGGCTGCTGCCCAATTTATAACTGGCACTAGCTTTTAGGGCCTTTTCCAAAACTTGGTTGCTTTGAAAGAGTTGTTGGGTTTCCGATGGGATGTTTTGGGAGTCCAAATTATACCTGGTATAATACAGGTTTAAATGCGTGTTCCATTTTTTGCTCCAAGTGCTTTCCAGACTGCCTCCAAAAGACAGGTTGGTCTGCTGCAATAAGCTCTTATTATTACTGTCTTCGGTTTTTTCGGAATAATTTAGATTGTTATTGGTGTTTATAAAGCTCAGCCGTACTTTTTGGTTGTCATTAACGTCATAGAGTATTTTACCAGAAAAATCATAAAAATAAAAATCTTCGTTTCTTTCTATTTCCCCGGAATCATTGGGTTCCTTTTTCTCTTTGACCTCACTGTCTTGAAAAACCTTTTCAAAAAAACGATTATAGGTGGGGGTATTTATAAAATCGGTAGAGGAGCGTCTTGCGGAAAATTGTACCGAAACCTTTTTTGAAAGCGGAAGTTGTCCGTATATATCACCACTAAGAAGGTTAAAACCTGCCCCGCCAATAAAGGAGTCGTTTATTTTATTTTGGGTCTGTATGTTAATGACACTGCTTACTCCATCACCATAGGCTGCACTGGTGCCATTTTTAATGATGGTTACCTTGTCTATCAAATAGGGGTTGAATGCAGAAATAAGTCCGAAGAAATGTCCGGAATGGTACATTTTAATACCGTCCCAAAGAACTAGATTTTGATCATTGGTGCCGCCTCTAACATTGATGTCGGAAACGGTTTCGTCTACACTCTTTATACCCGGTAATGCCTGAATAGTTTGCAGTACATCGGGCTCAATAAGACCGGGGAGAATTCCAAATTTTTCTATATCCAGTGTTATGCTGGCATCCTGTTGTTTGGTTATTCCTGTGGTAAGAAACTGGTACACCACTACCTCGTTTAGCTGCTGATAGCTGGGAGAGAGTAAGATAGACTTGCACGGACTGTAGCCAGTAAGTTCTTGGGCGGTTATAAACTTGGTTTTAAATCCAATGTGTTTAATGGCGATACTGGCATTTATTGGGACGTCCTGTAGTTGAAACCTTCCTTCCATATCCGTAATTTGGGTAATATTGCTCCCCAATACTTCAATGGTGGCGTTCATGATGGTACTGTTCTCATAATTGTCCAATACCTTGGCGCATATATCCACTAGCTTGTTCTTGGAAATAGCGTAGTATCGGTCATTTAATTTGGTGATCCTTAAAGGAGTTTGGATGCGGATGGCAGCTAGTATGTCTGCTAGCGAGCTGCTTTTGGGGATTTGGAACTCTAGGTTTTTTAGGTCCTCGTCTACATATGAGAATTTAATATTGAACTCTTTTTCCAGCTTTTCCAAATAAGTACTCACCGCTACCTTTTGGGCGGTCTCTTCCTGGGCCATTCCATAAAATGGCAAGAAGAACAGTGGCAATAAAAATAAAAATACAACGTATTTATGGTGCTTCAGCATAGAATAGCACGGTTTTACCTTCTAATTTAAACTTAATTTGTGAAGGAGCACTAATACTTTTCAACGCTAAATCTCTATCGGTATTGCTAAAGGATCCGGTAAACAATTGATCGGTGTCTATATTTTGGGTAGAAATTTCCATATTAAACTGTCTTTTAAATTCGTCCAAGACAAATTTTAAAGGGATGCTCTTAAAACTACTTTCATTACTTAGCCAAGATGGTTCTCCATTTTTAGGAATTTCCATAGTCCGCATTTCGCCCTTGACCACTATTAGCGCATTACCAGCCGGAAGTTTAATCTCCTCATTATTGTGTTGTACACTTACCAATCCCTCATAACAGGCCACTTCAAAATAATCTTTTCTGTTTTCAACGTTAAATTGTGTTCCCAGTACGGTAACCGTTCCATTGTCAGTAGTAACGGTAAAGCGTTTGCCTTTGGCCACCTTAAAAAAAGCTTCCCCATCCAAGGCAACATCTCTTTTACTATCCCATTTCTTTTTGCTGTATGAAATTTTGGAGCCGGCATTTAATTGAATTTCCGAGGCATCGGGCAGCACAACTTCAGCACGTTCGGCGTATTGTGTATACACCTTTTCATTTAGGTTGGCATAATAAAAATAGGAGGCTGTAAAGACCAGTACAACGGCGGCGGCAATGCTCAGGTATTTCTTAAAGGGGTTCAGTTTAATTACCTTGGACTCCTGTAAAGACTTGCGGTTGTTGAGGTTGTTCCATGCTTTGTCCATGTCAAATTCAGGGGCAGTTAGCCTATCGGTAACATCCCTGAGTTTCTTGTACGATGCGTACTCCTTGGACTCTTTAAATTGTGCAACTTCCTCTTCGGGGAGTTCGTTGTTGAGCCATTTTGCCAAATAATTTTCTTGCATGGTTCTGAGCTTTATATCATTATAACAATTAAGAAGTATAATACCCTACTTGTCTGAACAAAATATTTGGCATTATTTAGGATTGTGCTTATAATTCTTAATTCTTTCTTACCTTAAATACCTTCAATTTGTTCCCTGAGCGACTTTAAGGCCAAGTGCATTCTTTTTTCTATGGCTTTTACACTGACTCCTTCCATATCTGCTATTTCGGCATACTTTTTACCGTCTATCCTATTTAATAAAAAGGTGGTTCGTTGGTTTTCGGGCAATGCTTGCAAGGCCCGTTCCAGCTTATCCTTATATTCTTGTTCTTCCATTAAGAAATCTGGGGACTCATTAACCACAGGATTGCTTTCAGGGGCGTACTTAAGTCTTACTTTTTCTGCCTTGATAACATTTAAGTATAGATTGTTTGCAATGGTATAGACATATGATTTGGCTTTCTCGGGAGATACCTTGGAACAGTTTTCCCATAATTTTATAAAGGCCTCCTGTACAACATCATAGGCTTTTTCTTCATTGCCAAACTTATAATATATATAGTTAAATACCGTTTTAGAATAGTTGCTAAAGATCGAGGCATATACTTCATCCTTGCACACATGTTCTTCGTTCGTAGCTTTCAACCCTTCTTTTTTTATTTTTTTCAAAGATATTTTAAAAAAAATAAAAATTAGGGTAGGGTAATTTAAAAGTAAGTTGTTTCAATAGTATACGAACAAATAAAAACCAAATCGTTATGAAAAAGTTGATGTCTTATTTAATGTATGCAGGCCTGTTCTTGGTGGCATTAAACTTCACTTCTTGTCAGGAAGAATTTGAGGAGCTTCCAGGAGAGGATAGTCAGGAAGCTATCTCGGCAAGCTCCAGTACCGCTAATTTAATAGAGCAAACGTCTTCAAAGGACGGTTCATATGATAATATTGTTGATGGCGCCAGTTGCTTTGCCATTAATTTCCCTTATGTTGTAAATGTTAATGGGTTGGAAGTCAATATAGATGCCGTGGAGGATTTAAAGTTGATCAAGAGCATTTTTGCGGAGGTAGAGGTAGATGATGATATTTTGGAAATAATCTTTCCTGTGACCATTACCTTGTCTGATTATACCGAAATTCAGGTGAATTCCAGAGCTGAATTACAAGAGCTTGCCCAGGAGTGCCGTGAAGGTGGGGACGATGACGATATAGAATGTATAGATTTTGTTTACCCATTGGTGGTATATTCCTTTGATCTTAACCTACAACAGACCGGGAATATTACCGTAAATAGTGATATGGAACTAAGACGCTATTTTAAGGAATTGGATGATGATGACCTGTTGAGTTTTGATTTTCCAATTACCTTGGAATTGTATGATGATACAAAAATTAGTGTTAGCAATAATGCTGAATTGGCCAACGCTATTGAATCTGCCAAAGATGCGTGTGATGAGGATGATGACAACGATTATCACGATGACGATTTTACCCAAGAGCGTTTGGAGGCATATTTGGTTTCTTGTCCTTGGTTGGTGAACGAGGTGTTCAGGGCAAGCGTAGACAATACAGATCAGTATTTTGACTATGTAATGAATTTTACCGAAGATGGTAAAGTGGTGATGAAGGATAGGATAGGGAATAGCCTTACGGGTACTTGGAGTACAAGGGTGAATGATTACAGGGTGTTGTTGAAACTGGAGTTTGAGGCATTGGCCGACTTTAATTTGGAGTGGTTTGTGTATGACTTGGAAAACGGTAAGATTAAGCTCTACGCAGGTGAAGGAGAGCGTATAATTATGCATAAGGCCTGTGACATTGTAGACAATGAACCGGATACCCTCAGGGAGATATTGAAGGAATGTAGCTGGGTCATTAAAAAGGTAAAACTGAATGGTGATGATGTAGACCGACTATTAGGTTATGAATTTAATTTTCATGCGGAAGGTGTGGTTACTCTAAGCAATGAATCCAATATTTCTGAAGGCGAATGGGCCATAACAACCAATGCTCAAGGACGTTTGGTGATGGCCATTACCATGGGCGATGAGCCAGGGGTTAGTTTTGAGTGGTTATTGTCGGATCTTAGGGATAAGCGTTTAAAATTTAATATAGAAGACAGCCAGTACGAGCTTATCCTAGAAAGGGTTTGTGATGATAATAGCGATGATGATGATGTTGCCGAAATTAGAAATATTATGATGGGCGGCGAATGGTTGGTTGCTAAATATACAGAGGGAGATAATGATGAGACCCAGAATTATGCCGCATTTACTTTTGCCTTCCAGGCCCAACTTTCCGTTAGTGTTACTACTGGTGAAACCGGACCCAGCTACCCTGGGCTTTGGAGGATCATCAGGGATAGTGAAGGAGAATTGAAATGCTATCTGAATTTTGGTTTGGCCACAGCTATGCAGGTGTTGATGGACGACTGGAAAATTGTTTCGGCAACCACTGATCGTATAGAGCTTAAGATGGTTAATGAGAACAGTGTGGAAATACTGGTCTTTGAAAAGAAATAATAAATTTGCCCCAATTTTTGGAAAAGGGTGGCTTCATTGTGAAGCTGCTCTTTTTTTTTGCTTTTATATTTTTCCTTACAAACTTCACACTTACCGCAGTTATTCTTAAATTTGCGCTTCCTGATAATACAGTAAGACTATGTTCGATAATTTAAGTGAAAAGTTAGATAAGGCGTTACATGTTCTAAAAGGGCATGGACAAATTACGGAGATTAATGTTGCGGAGACCTTAAAAGAGGTGCGAAGAGCTTTATTGGATGCGGATGTCAACTTTAAGATAGCAAAGGAATTTACCAATAAAGTCAAAGAAAAAGCACTGGGGCAGGATGTATTGACGTCCCTTCAGCCCGGTCAACTAATGGTGAAGCTGGTAAAGGATGAGCTTACCCAACTTATGGGGGGTGATGCCGAAGGGATCAATCTTTCCGGAGCGCCGTCGGTTATACTGATGTCTGGACTGCAAGGTTCTGGTAAAACTACTTTTTCCGGTAAATTGGCCAACTACCTTAAGACCAAGAAGACGAAGAATCCGTTGTTGGTAGCTTGTGATGTGTACAGGCCAGCTGCGATAGATCAGCTTCACGTTGTAGGTGAGCAAATAGGTGTAGAAGTGTTTTCGGACAAGGGGAATACAGATCCCGTGGCCATATCAAAGGCCGGTATTGCTCATGCGAAAGCCAATGGGTTTAATGTGGTGATCATTGATACCGCTGGTAGATTGGCGGTAGATGAGCAGATGATGACCGAAATTTCCAATATCCACAAAGCCATACAACCACAGGAAACCTTGTTTGTAGTAGATTCCATGACAGGGCAGGATGCTGTTAATACGGCCAAGGCATTTAATGATGTGCTTAACTTTGACGGGGTTATACTTACCAAGTTGGATGGGGACACCCGTGGTGGAGCCGCTATTTCCATTAAATCGGTAGTTGATAAGCCCATTAAGTTTATTGGTACTGGGGAAAAGATGGATGCCATTGATGTATTCTATCCTTCGCGTATGGCCGAGCGTATCCTAGGAATGGGGGATGTTGTTTCCTTGGTAGAGCGGGCACAAGAACAGTTTGATGAAGAGGAGGCTAGGAAAATACAGAAAAAAATTGCGAAGAATAAATTTGGTTTTGACGATTTCCTCAGTCAGATACAGCAGATTAAAAAGATGGGTAGCCTAAAAGACCTGATGGGAATGATACCAGGGGCAGGAAAGGCATTGAAAGGATTGGATATAGATGACGATGCGTTTAAGCATATTGAAGCCATTATACATTCCATGACCCCAGATGAGCGTTCTAACCCTTCAAAATTAAATGCCAGTCGTAAAAAACGTATAGCTAAGGGCAGTGGAACCAGTATTCAGGAGATAAATCAACTGTTGAAGCAGTTTAATCAAATGAGCAAAATGATGAAAATGATGCAAGGTGGTGGCGGTAAGAAAATGATGCAGATGATGGGGGGCATGAAAGGAATGAGATAGGTTCCAAAAGCGGCATGGAAAGTCTGCAATTATTCTAAGTACTGTAGAAAAAAGGAATCTAAGACATTTCTATACTGTTGATTGGAGTATATTGGCTTGTTTTACATGATAATTGCTAAAAGGAGAACAGATAGGTTCCGGTAATAAATAGAGGAATAAGTAGATTGTACAATATATATATTTAATGGCCCTGGCAAGTGGAGCGCATAATCCCAAGCTTGTCACGGGAAACTGATTACTTTAAAATGGAAATATTAGACGGTAAAAAAGTATCGAATCAAATTAAGGAGGAAATTGCGGTAGAGGTAGCCAAAATGAAGGAAAGTGGAGAAAAGGTTCCACATTTGGCAGCGGTTATCGTTGGGAACGATGGGGCCAGTCTTACCTACGTAGGAAGCAAGGTTAGATCTTGTGAGAGGGTAGGGTTTGAATCTACATTGGTTCAATTACCAAGTACCATCTCCGAGCAGGAATTACTTAATAAGATAGAAGAGCTTAACCAGGATGATGATATAGATGGGTTTATAGTGCAATTGCCATTGCCAGAACAAATAGATACCCAAAGGGTGCTATTGGCGGTAGATCCTGATAAGGATGTAGACGGATTTCATCCTACCAACTTTGGTAAGATGGCCTTGGATATGAGTACTTTTATACCGGCAACCCCATTTGGGATTTTGGAGCTTTTAGAAAGATATAAGGTAGAGACCAAAGGAAAACATACCGTGGTTATTGGCCGTAGCCATATTGTTGGTAGGCCCATGAGTATTCTAATGGGAAGAAAAGGATGGCCAGGAAACTCAACGGTAACCTTGACCCATAGCCATACCAAGAATATCACCCAGATTATTTCGCAGGCAGATATTGTTATTTCGGCCCTTGGGGTACCTAATTTCTTAAAGGCAGAAATGGTGAAGGACGATGCGGTTATTATAGATGTGGGAATCACCAGGGTTCCGGATGAAACCAAAGAAAAAGGCTACTATATTACCGGGGACGTGGATTTTGAAAATGTTAGTAAAAAGGCCTCTTATATTACTCCCGTACCTGGCGGCGTTGGCCCTATGACCATTGCTATGTTGCTTAAGAATACATTGCTGGCAAGGGAGCGCCACAGAAGTAAAAAATAATTTAAAAAGCCGCAGCTATTCTAGTTTGCGGCTTTTTATTTTTAGGATAGTTTTATTTGAATTTCCATTGTAAGGATAGCCTAAGAGGTTATTGGGTTGAATAAAAGTGTGTCAATATTTTTTTGCAAAATAAAATTTCTGGGATATAGAATTATAAGCTATATTCCCAACTACTAAATGCCATCATGATTGACCAAAACAAACTGAGTCTAGAACCATTTTTTAACCTGTCTTTGGATTTGTTGTGCATTGCTGGTTATGATGGGTATTTTAAAAAAATAAACCCTGCTTTTGTTGAGCTTTTAGGGTATACCGAGGCAGAGTTGTTTTCCAGGCCCATACGCGAGTTTATTCATGAAGACGATAGGGATCTTACCGCCCGCTACAGGGAGAATATTTTAAAAAATGTGCCCTTGGTCAATTATGAAAATAGGTATCGTTGCAAGTCAGGGGAGATAGTCTGGTTGCATTGGACCTCTATTCCTCTGGAGGAGGAAGAATTGGTGTATGCAATTGCAAAAAATATTACCCATAAGAAACGGTTGGACGAGGAACGTATGGACCATCTCCAGACCTTGGTAAAGATTAATCAGGATCTTAAAAATTTAAATTACACTACTTCACATGACCTAAGGTCTCCGGTAAATAATCTTTTGTCCATTTTTAGCTTCTTGGATTTAAGCAAGATTGAGGATGCTGAAGTGTTGGAGACATTAAAGTATATGAAAATGGCCACGGAAGGGCTGCATAATTCACTTGATAAATATGTTGATCTTTTAAGTAGTAAAGAGGCTATAGAGGTGAAATTGGAGGATATTGATTTTGAAAAGGTGTTCCATCATGTGAGGCGCTCTATTAACTCTCTATTGGAAAATGCCAAGGTCACCTTTGAGGTAGATTTTTCGGAATTAGGGTCGGTGACCTATTGTGAGAACTATATGGATAGTATTTTTTTGAATCTTTTAACAAATTCCATAAAATATGCCAAGCCCGATGTTCCTCCCCATATTAAGATACGCACTACAATAGAAAATGGGACTAAAAAATTGGTGTATACCGACAATGGTATTGGCTTGGACCTGGAGAAAATAGGGGATAGGATTTTTGGGTTAAACCAAAAGTTTCATCAACATGGCGATAGTAAGGGTGTGGGGCTCTATTTGGTAAACAATCACGTAAGGAGCCTTGGCGGTACAATTTCAGTTGATAGTGAGGTGAATAAAGGGACCACTTTTGTCATCACCTTTAAATAAAGGAACAATAGGTATCTACTTTATAGATGCACACAAAGTATCGTCCTAGACGAAAGCGAAGGCATTGATTGAAAAAAATCTGTAAAAAGAATGTTCTCTGCTACAGTAGCGAATCCTTTTTTACAATATTTAATGATGTTTCGGTATCATCGTTTGGAGTTATGATATCAATTTTTTCGTCATTTTCATCGTTGGTGCATCCATTTACCGTGATAAGACCCAATAGAATTGCTATAAAAATGCCAGTTTTTTTCATGAGTTCAGAGATTAGTAGGTGTATGTCTAAAGTCAATTTGCTTTTATAACGTTTTAATTTCATATTTGTTTTGTTGATAATCAGGGATTTTGGTCAAACCATCTTGATCTTTGCCTTGTTTTGCTTTTATAAATTTTAGGCTGTATGACAGTGGCGCTAAATAATGAAAAGCTGCCGTGGCAAATCTGTTGTTGTAGCCAGTGAATAAATACGCAATTATTAGATGAAAAAAATCTTAAGGTACAGCTTGGCCATTGTGCTCATACTTTATGGGTTAGCAACATTTACCGTTTCGCCTATATTGGATAAACAAATGAACCTGGTGGAATATGAGGATCCCAGGATATTGGGGTCCAAGGCGAAGGAATTGTACCGGTCTTTGGATTTTATAGCGGATCTACACTGCGATGCCTTGTTGTGGGATAGGGATTTGTCCCAACGGCTAGACTATGCCCATTTAGATTTTCCGCGTATGCGGGAGGCCAATATGAGCTTGCAGGCATTTACTATTGTTACCAAATCGCCTAAGGGACAAAACTTTAAACGCAATAGTGCGGATGCACCGGACAAAATTACCTTATTAAATATTGCCCAGGGCAGATTCCCGGACAAGTGGTTTAGTTTGTACAAGCGAGCGGTATACCAGGCCAAGGATTTACAGCGGTATACCAAGAAATCTGATGGGAAATTTATACTGGTGAAGTCTCAAGAAGATTTGCGGAAACTGATTCGGTTTAGGCAGAACGATTCCACTGTAATAGGTGGTTTTCTGGGAGTGGAAGGGGCGCATTGCTTGGAGGGCAATTTGGAAAATCTGCAAAATTTATACGATGAGGGGGTGAGGATGATGGCCCCTACCCATTTTTTTGATAATGAGTTGGGCGGATCGGCACATGGAATCTCTGGCGAAGGCTTAACAAATTTTGGAAGGAAGGTAATAGATGAGATGAATAGGATGGGGATGATTATTGATTTGGCACATGTGTCGCCTAAAATGATAGATGAGGTATTGGACAGGTCCACCAGACCTGTGTTGGTTTCACATACAGGGGTAAAAGGGACTAAGGATAGTCCCCGGAATTTATCGGATCATCATATAAAAAGAATTGCCAAATCTGGGGGACTCATCGGTATTGGTTTTTTTAAAGGAGCAATAAAGGGAGAGGTTAAACATATTGTAGAAGCCATGAAGTATGTGAAGGATCTGGTAGGGGTAGAACATGTGGCCTTGGGATCGGATTTTGATGGTGCGGCAACTACGCCGATAGATGTTACCGGTTTGCCATATATAGTACAGGAATTGATGAACCAAGGGTTTACAGAGTTGGAGATACGGGCTATTATGGGGGAGAATGTAAAACGTTTTCTTTTGGAGCAATTGCCCAAGGGGAGCTAAAAAGTATTACATCATTCATATTATTGGTAGGACCAGGCTCATTGTACATAGGATTTTGTTGAAAAATAGGCTGAATTCGGAATGTGAAACAGTAATTTTTTCTACTACCAACTTGTCTTTTGAATCTTTTACATATCTTCGATAATTCGGAAAAAACAAATAATAAGTACTGCTGTCCATAGTTGTTGTGGGGCTGTGCAATAAAATAATTTTACAATGATAATAGAACCAAGAACTCGTGGATTTATATGCCTAACCGCTCACCCAAAGGGATGTGAAAAGAATGTTATGGACCAGATAGAATATGTTAAATCTAAAGGAGCCATAGACGGAGCAAAAAAAGTGTTGGTTATTGGTGCTTCCACAGGATTTGGATTGGCATCCAGGATTACCAGTGCCTTTGGTTCAGGAGCTGCTACCATTGGGGTATATTTTGAAAAACCGCCCTCTGAGAAGCGGCCTGCGTCCCCGGGATGGTATAATACGGCAGCATTTGAAAAGGAAGCCCATAAAGAGGGATTGTATGCGAAAAGTATCAATGGAGATGCTTTTTCCAATGAGATAAAGCAACAGACCTTGGATTTGATCAAAGCCGATTTGGGTCAGATAGACATGGTTATTTATAGTTTGGCCTCACCGGTACGGACACATCCTGATACGGGAGTCCGTTATAAATCGGTTCTAAAACCGATTGGCGGGAAATTTGAGAATAAGACGGTTGATTTCCATACTGGCAAGGTTTCCAATGTATCTATAGAACCGGCACAAGGGGATGATATAGAAAATACTGTAGCCGTAATGGGAGGTGAAGATTGGAAAATGTGGATAGACCAGTTGCAGAAAGAAGGTCTTCTTGCCGATGGGTTCACAACCATAGCCTATTCATATATAGGGCCTTCACTTACAGAAGCGGTATATAGAAAAGGGACCATAGGGCGAGCCAAAGATCACCTGGAGGCTACTGCCTTTACCATTTCAGACAGTTTAAAAGCTGTGGATGGCAAGGCATACGTATCGGTAAACAAGGCCTTGGTTACCCAAGCCAGTTCTGCCATACCGGTTATTCCACTTTATATATCCCTGTTGTACAAGGTGATGAAAGAGAAGGGGATACATGAGGGTTGTATAGAACAGATCCAACGCCTGTTCCAGGACCGTTTGTATGTGGAAAATACCCCAACCGATGAACAAGGAAGAATACGTATAGACGATTGGGAGATGAGGGAAGATGTACAGGCACGTGTATCGGAGCTTTGGGCCGAGGCTACCTCCGAGACTTTGCCAGAAATAGGAGACCTTAAGGGATATGAGAAGGATTTCTTCAACTTGTTTGGGTTTAAAGTAGACGGAGTGGATTATGATGAGGATGTAAACGAAATTGTTGAAATCCCCGGTTTACAGTAGGTCGGATCCAAAAAGCTATAGGCGTTTTAAATGGTGGCTAGGCTATTGCAGGGCCGTGATGTCCCCAATTAGCTGCGGCATTGGGTAGTTGCTTATGTTACTACCTAACTAAAAAGTAATACAAATCCCGATATAATGAAAGATCATATTGTATGGATAGTGGCGCTATTTTTTGTAATACCGCTAATGGGGCAGGGCCATAGTGGAAAGGTGTTTGATGCTCTTTCCATGAAGAGCAATATTTTAAATGGAGAACGCAAATATGCTGTATACCTGCCACCGGATTACGAGTCTTCCAATAGGAGCTATCCGGTTCTTTATCTCTTGCATGGAGCTGGGGATGATCAAACGGGGTGGGTACAATTTGGAGAAGTATTGCGTATAACCGATAAGGCCATCAAAGAGGGAAAGGCCACTCCCATGGTAATTATAATGCCCGATGCCAACACCGGAAAAAGAGGGTATTTTAATTCGGTTAATGGGGATTGGCGGTATGAAGATTTCTTTTTTGAGGAATTTATGCCTCATGTAGAAAAAAAGTATCGCATTAAATCAGAAAAACGCTTTAGGGCTATTTCCGGATTGTCAATGGGAGGTGGAGGTACCTTTATGTATGCCCTTCGCCATCCAGAATTGTTTTCTTCGGCCTGTCCTCTGAGTGCCTATATAGGGGCATTGAGTTTGGACGATTTTAAGGCGCGACTCAAAAACAACAATGAGGAGTTTGATGACAGCCTGGTCAAAGCCTATTACGAAAACCATAACGCTCTGTCCTTAATTCAGAATCTGCCAGAGGAAGAGATGAGTTCGGTACGCTGGTTTATAGATTGTGGGGATGATGATTTTCTGTACGAAGGGAACAGTTTGGTACATATTGCCTTAAAAAAGAAAGGAGTGTCACATGAATACAGGGTTAGGGAAGGACGCCATAGCTGGACCTATTGGAGGGAATCCCTCCCCGTAGTTTTGGAATTTGTTTCCGATGCATTTCATCAATATTGATCTTTATATAGGATATGAGCTATTAATTTTTAAGAGTGAAAAGTATTAAAAAAAGGTATGATCAAAAGAAGGTTTGGTAGATTGGAGTGGGAAGTCAGTGAGATTGGCTACGGCATGTGGGGGATGGGCCATTGGACCGCTTCAGAGGATCTGTTATCGGTTAAATCCTTGGATTTGGCGGTAGAGAATGGGGTGAATTTTTTTGATACGGCCTGGGCCTATGGCCATGGGAAAAGCGAGGCGTTATTGGGAGATTTACTGAGGAGACACTCCCATAAGAAACTCTATACCGCTAGTAAAATTCCTGCGAAAAATTTTACATGGCCGGCCAAACCGGAATATACTTTGGAGGAATCCTACCCCGCTTCGCATATTTTGGAATATACAGAAAAGACGTTGAGAAATCTAGGGGTGGAGCAAATAGACCTTATGCAGTTTCATACATGGGATGACAGTTGGACGGACCGAGATGAATGGAAACGCACTGTAGAGGACTTGAAAAAGTCGGGAAAGGTCAGCGCTATGGGCATCAGTGTAAACCGATGGGAGCCGGAAAATGGAATAAAAGCCCTGAAAACAGGTCTTTTGGATGCCGTGCAAGTAATCTACAATATTTTTGACCAAGCCCCGGAGGATGTACTGTTTCCTTTATGTGCGGAACTGGATATAGCTGTAATAGCCCGTGTTCCTTTTGATGAGGGTACCTTGACGGGGAATATCACCAAGGAAACTACCTTTGCGGAAGGGGATTGGCGTGGGACGTATTTTGTGCCAGAGAATTTAAAGGCCAGCGCGGAAAAAGCGGATTTATTGAGGCCTGTTGTGCCCGACGGAATGACCATGGCAGAAATGGCCCTCAGATTTATCACCATGAACAAAACGGTAAGTACTATAATTCCCGGGATGAGAAAGAAAAGAAATGTCCTGATGAATACGGCATTGAGCGATGGAAATGGCCTGCCTTTAAAGCTGTACCAAGAATTAAAGGATCACAGGTGGGATAGAAAGCCAACCTCCTGGTCGCAGTAATAAACAAAATGAAGATGACAACACGAAAAGAATTTTTGGTAAAGACCGGCATGTTAACGGCTGGTGTAGTGCTACTACCTTCCTTTAGTATACCACCTAAAAACCCCAAAAAGAATTTGGGGGTTCAATTATATACCTTTAGGGAGGAAATGGCAGCAGATGCCGTTGGGACCTTAAAGAAAATAGCCGCTTTGGGTATAAAGCAAATTGAATCTGCCAGAAGTGCAGAGGGACTTTATTACGGCTTAAAGCCCAAGGAGATGAAGGGTATCTGTGAGGATTTGGGCATGACCCTCAGGAGTGGACATGTGGCTTTGGATGCGGATTGGGAGAAAACCATGGATCTGGCCCAAGAATCGGGTCAGGAATACTTAATCTGCTCCTCTTTGCCATCAAACGGACAAACGGCAGATAACTATAAGGCCGTAGCGGAAGCCTTTAATAAGGCGGGAGAAGAATGTAAGCGCAGAAATATAAAATTTGGGTACCACAATCACGAATACGAGTTTGAATCGGAAAATGGGGAGGTCTTTTATGATATTTTGTTGAACAATACCCAGCCAGACCTGGTCTATATGGAATTGGATCTGGGATGGGTGGTAGTGGCCGGTAAGGATCCTTTGGATTATTTTGAGCGTTACCAGGGAAGGTTTCCTTTGTGGCACCTAAAGGACATGGACATGGAAAAAAAGGAAAGTACCGAGTTTGGTAAGGGAGGCTTGGATATCCCCTTAATGCTAAAGCACAAAAAACAGTCTGGCCTTAAATATATCTTTATAGAACAGGAAGAGTACAGTAGTACACCATTTGAAAGTATGGAGCACAACATGAAGTTTATGAAGAATTTGTAGGGGATTTAATTTAATCTCTTTGCATAAAGGAGTTGAAAAGTTTTATTGTGGTGCAGTTATTTGGCAAATAGCTGTCCCATATCCTTGAAGGCCTTAAATTCTAGGGCATTGCCTGCCGGGTCTAAAAAAAACATCGTGGCCTGTTCACCAACTTCGCCCTTAAAGCGTATGTAGGGTTCAATTACAAATGATACCCCTTTGGCAATAAGCGCTTCGGAAAAGGTTTTAAAAGTCTCCCATGGGAGCACTACCCCGTAATGCGGAACAGGAACATTTTTGCCGTCTACCGGATTGGCGTGTAAAACTTGGTTCTCCGGCTTTGGTTTGTAATGGATGACCAATTGATGTCCGAACAAATTAAAATCTACCCAATGATCACTGCTTCTCCCTTCCTCACAGTTTAATACTTCACCGTAAAACGTACGGCATTCGGCCAAATTATGAACGGGAATAGCAATGTGGAAAGGGGTTATTTCTTGCATGGTAAAATAGATATATTACAATTGTGTGGGGCAGCTAACTGCGGCTTAAAAATAAACATTTTTGGGTAAGCGTTTGCCCAACGAATAAGATTTAACGTCTAGGAATTTAGGAAATCCACAATGCAAAGGTAAAGCTCTTCTTGCTGTAGGGAGTGTCCCAGTCCAGTGGTTGTGATCAGCTGGCTGTTTTTCCAATTTTCGTGCAATCGGGTAGAGGCACTAAAGGGGGTTATAGTGTCCAACTCGTCGTGGATAATAAGGCCGGGTTTGGAAAAGGACTTGGCAAATGTAGGGGTTGAAATATCTGTAATCCTATGATTAAAATTTTCCAGTATATGCTTGTCCAGTCCTTTCAACACTTTGTTATTGAACCGCAATAGTTTTTGGTAGTGGTCCATTAATTCGGACAGTTCCGCAGGAGCTCCCAGAGCCACTATTTTTTCTATGGATGAATTTGGGTATTGGTAATGGTTGTGAATAGTGGCAAGTCCCCCCATGGAATGTCCTATAATATATTTTGGGGAGTACATATCAATAAGATGTTGGGCCTGTTCCGCATAGGTTACCACATTTAGGCTTGTACCCTCAGAGTATCCATGACCAGGGGCGTCAAAAGCTATGATGTTGAATTCCCTTTCCTGTAATTTCTCAATAAGGTTTCGCCATCTAAAAGTATTGCTTTCCCAGCCGTGTAGCAACAGTACGGTTTCCCCTGGGCCCGGCCAATGATAGGTTTGTAGTGCCAGCTCATTAATAATGGGCCTTTGGGCCAAGTGCTTTTGTAGGAAGGCTTCCTGGGTAGGGAGCACCCTTCCTTTTCTTGGGGTACTAAAAAGTCCAAAAGCCTTTCTGCCAGCCTCCTTTTCCGAAAAAAAAGCGGTGGAATTAAAATAGGCACCATAGGATAGTGCTAAAGCACGGTATATAATTTTCTGCATGGCATGTCCAAGCTATTCCCAGCCAACCATAAGGTATTTTATTTTAGCGGCATCCGGAATTTGTACGGCCTCAATATTTGTATTGTTCCCATATTGTAGACTGCTGGGAAGTTCGGTCTTGGCAATGGTAAAGTATGCGTCAGAATCCTTTAAAAAGATAACCACATTGTTCAGGGCCGTACTAATCTTCTTTATGGTATGCTTTTCTTTAATATCCTTAAAGGTGCTATTAAGGCCAACCCCTTCCTGGGTTACGAACCTAGGGTCATGGATGCGTATAATCCCAACTTTAGGAATACTATCCGTGTTGGGGGTTAGGGTGAGTAATTGTTTGCCTCCTTTTTCAAAGACGTCAATTTTAGTTGTTCGGCTTCCAATTCTGGTTTGTACGGAATCTTTTACTATGGAATCCGTGGCAAAAACCGTTTCCAGTTCATCAATTGTATTGGATCGCTGTAGTTTGCCCACTTGGTCCTTGGTAATTAAAAAATCGGTATTGGTGTTGCATTTGATGAACAATAGTGACGATAGCGCCACGGCAAAAAGTGATTTTTTTATCATTTTGATGGTAATGGTAATCTTTGAAATTGAGTTTATATCTTTTATACTGGGCAAAGGAACGAATATTATCGCATAACTTTCTTTAATATTCCCAAAACTCCCCTAATAAATGTAGCACTGGTCAATACTTTTATCACAGGGTTTTGCCGTGTACTGGTTCTTTTTCTGCTACGTGTGACGGTTTTGCTAGATTTCTCTTCTTCTTTTTCTGCTAGTTTTTCCGCCCGTTCTATCTTTTCGTTCAAAATTTCGTAAGCACTTTCCCTATCAATTACCTCATTGTATTTTTTTACCAATTTGGAGCCATCTATTAGTGCTTTCAATTCTGTTTTGGACAATACGTCCATTCTGCTCATTGGCGCCCGTAACATGGTGGCGGCCAATGGTGTAGGTCTTCCTTTTTCGTCCAAGGCAGAGATGAGGGCTTCCCCTATCCCCAGGGCGGTTAGCACTTCCTTAGTGTCATAATATTCGGAAATAGGGTAGTTTTCAGCGGTGAGCTTTATGGCTTTCCTGTCCTTGGCCGTAAAAGCGCGCAAGGCATGCTGCACCTTAAGTCCCAATTGGGATAAAACGGCGTCTGGGACATCTGTAGGGTTTTGGGTAACAAAATAAAGCCCTACGCCTTTGGAGCGAATTAATTTTACTATGTTTTCTATCTGATTTAGAAGCGCCTTGGACGCTTCTTTAAAGATTAAGTGGGCTTCGTCTATGAAAAGGACCAACTCTGGCCTGCCACTATCACCTTGCTCTGGGAAGGTAGCGTAAATTTCTGCCAGTAGGCTGAGCATAAAGGTAGAAAACAATTTAGGGCGGTCCTGAATATCGGTCAGGCGAATAATGTTGATATAACCCCTGCCATTTTCATCTATTCTGGTAAGGTCTTCAACGTCGAAGGATTTTTCACCAAAAAACAGATCGGCACCCTGTTGTTCCAACTCTATTATTTTTCGCAATATGGTTCCGGTAGAGCTTGTGGAGATTCGGCCATAGGCTTCCCTAAACTCTTCTTTGCCCTCTTCGGTAGCATATTGCAGTATCTTTTTAAAGTCCTTTAGATCTAACAGTGGTAGCTTATTGTCATCACAGTATTTAAAAACTACTGCAACAATACCCTCTTGGGTTTCTGATAGGTCTAGGATACGGGACAATAGTATAGGTCCAAATTCTGATACCGTGGCCCGTAATTTTACGCCATCTTGTTCTGAGAGGGATAATATTTCTACCGGAAAGTCCGATGGGGTAAATGGCAGGCCAATCTTGCTGTGACGTTCATCTATTTTTGGATGGCCGGGGCTTGGTTGTGCAAGGCCACTAAGGTCTCCCTTTAGGTCCATTAGCAATACGGGGATACCCTTGTTGGACAAATTCTCGGCCATCACTTGTAGGGTCTTGGTCTTTCCCGTACCGGTGGCCCCGGCAATAAGGCCGTGACGGTTCAGGGTTTTTAACGGTATTTTGATATGGGCGTCGGTGATGGTTTCCCCATTGAGCATGGCCGCACCCATTGTAATAAATTCACCCTTGGTAGTATACCCTTTTTCTATATGTGCAAAGAATTCGTCCTTGGTCCCCATTGTGTTAATTTTTGATAAAAATAGACTAATTTTGGTCAAAAGAAAAGTGTAGGATTATAGTTGTTTCTATACCTTTTATATTTTTTGGGCACATCATTAATGGCGGTATGCAGTCCTTGGAGCCCAATTGCAAAACTCCCTTTAAAAGTATTTGCTATGAAATTGGAATTTTATTCCTATTTTCATGGTTTTTGAAACACTCAAATTAAACTGAAATTACATGACTATAGATTTTAGAAGAATCTGTATTTTTTTTATTGTCTTATGTCTTGCCATCCCTAACTCCTGGTCCCAACAGGCTTATCCCAAGCTAAATTTTGTGAATATAAAGGAAGGTATGTCCAAGGTTGGCGTATATTCCATACTGCAGGACCATTATGGTTTTATTTGGATAGGCACCAACGGATCCGGATTATACCGTTATGACGGCTTGGATTATAAGTCTTACAAGCACATAATAAACGATTCAACCTCTATAAGTAGTAGCCAAATAAACTGCACCTATCTGGATAGTAGAAACAGGTTATGGGTAGGGACAGAGGTAGGTTTAAACCTCTATGACCGTGAAATGGATCAGTTTAGGAGGATACCCGTTTTGGATTCTGTTGAGGAAAACCAACCAATACTGCCCATAAGCGCCTTGGAGGAGGATAGCCAAGGCAACTTGCTTATTGGTTCGTTTAGATTGGGAATGTTTAAAATGAGTCTTGATGATTTTGAGGTGGAAAGGGTAAAGGTCCAAGAGATCAATAATGGGGAGTCATTTATGGTACGAGCCATTCAAGTGGATTCCTCCGGAAAAATTTATGCCGGTACCAACTTAGGCCTCTACGAAATGGATAAGAACGGCGAGCAGCTAAAGCCCTTAGTGCGATGGAGTAGGGGTGAGAAGAAAACTGTTGAGGTAGCCGTTAGGTCTTTGCTAATAGACGATAATGATACCATCTGGGTGGGAACGTTCAGTGATGGTCTGTATAAGATTGGTATAGGCAATTCATCATCAGGCGGACCATTGCTTTTTTATAAATACACTTTTTCTACCCATCCCTTTTTTACATTAATGGCCCTGCCAGATGGAACCCTAATGTGTGGGACAGAAAACGATGGATTGTTCCATATAGACAATAATGGTGAAGTCTTGCATCATTACCTGAGCAACAAAAAGGATGAGAAGAGCCTTTTGTCCAATTCTATATGGACACTGTATTTGGATAATGACCAAAAAATATGGCTTGGGTATTACAACAAAGGCGTAGCGGTATATGATAAGTTGTATGACAAATTTAAGGACATAGAAAGTTTGTATAACAACCCAAAATCATTGCAGATAAGTTCTGTTACCTCCATAGTAAAGGATAAGAAAGGTATGCTCTGGTTGGGCATGGACGGAGGGGGTATAGATATACTTGATTTGGAAGAAAACAAGTATACCCATATAAATAGAAATAACAATGGGGAATATTCCGGACTGACCAGTGATTATATACAGGCGGTTTTTATTGATAGTAAAGAGAATATCTGGGCAGGTAGTTGGAATAAGGGAATCTACTTTTTAAAAAAAGGATCTAAAAAGTTCATTAATTACAATACAGAAAATACCCAGGGAGGATTGCAGTCCAATATCGTAATGACTTTTGACGAGGACAGCGAAGGTACTATATGGATAGGAACCTATAACAGTTCCCTACATTCCTTTGACCCCAAGACGGAACGCTTTAAGCACTATGATTCCAAGCCATTTACAGAGATGGGCATCAATGGGAATAGCGTGTATAAGGTACTGGTGGATTTTCAGGATAATTTGTGGATGGGGACCACCGAAGGCTTGTACAAGATAATTAAGGAGGAAGGCCAGGAATTTTCGGTAGTTTCCATGGTGGAACGGATGTCCCAGGAATCAGCAAATAATACGGCCTCAAATTATATTTTGTCACTATACGAGAGTAAGGACCATTCTATATGGATAGGTACCAAAGGAGCGGGCCTTTGTAAATATATACCTGAAACGGATTCACTTGTTTGGTATGATAGGTTGAAAGGCTTGGAAGAGGAAAATGTTTGTAGTATCACCCAAAGTCTGGACGGCAATATTTGGGTTGGGGGCAATGCGGGACTCTCCAAGTTTGACCGGGAAAAAGAGGTGTTCACAAGCTATTCTACAGATGACGGACTTCTTTCCAACGATTTTAATATCAATGCCAGCTTTAGGGATGAGCAAGGAAATATTTATTTTGGCAGCTATCAGGGCGTAAATTATTTTAACCCTTCCAAGGTAATTACCAATACTAACAAGACCTCCTTGTATTTGTCCGATTTCAGGTTATTTAATGAAAAGGTATTGCCAACCCAGGAAGGATCCCCTCTGAAAAAGGTAATCTCTGAAACCGATAGTATAGTGTTGTCCCACGACCAGTCTGTTTTTACCCTTGAATACTCGGGGATTAATTTTACCCGGCCCGAAAAAAACGAATTTGCCTACTATCTGGAAGGTTATGAGGAATCATGGAACTATGTTGGTAAAAAGCGAAGCGCCACCTATACCAATCTGGACCCGGGCAATTATACATTTAAATTGAAGGCTGCCAATAATGACGGACTATGGAATGACACACCGTTGACCTTATCCATAACCGTATTGTCACCTTGGTGGAAGACCACATGGGCCCTGGGTATGTACATAGCCTTGTTTCTATTTGGGGTGTACCTTCTAAATAAATTGACCCAGGCGAGAATACGGGAAAAGCAGATTATCCATACAGAGCGGGAGAAGAGGCTGCAGGAGAAGGACTTGGATGAGAAAAAATTTCAATTTTTCACCAATATATCTCACGAGTTTAGGACTCCGCTGACTTTGATCATTAATCCCCTAAGGGATATTCTACAGGACAAGAGTTTAAATTTGCCCCCACGTATAAGGGATAAGCACAAAACCATATATAAAAATACAGACCGGCTTTACAGGTTGGTAAATGAATTGCTTGATTTTAGGAAGTTGGAGTTGAACAAGGTTGGCGTAAGGGCCAATGTGCTTAACCTGCATAAGCTGACCAAGGAAGTTGTTGGCCACTTTAGGGAGGAGGCTATAGAAAGGAACATTCACCTTAGCTTGGATTCTGATAACGAAGACATTGCCCTATGGGCAGATGAAAGCATGTTGGAAAAAATTATCTTCAATATTCTTTCCAATGCATTTAAAGTTACTCCGGATGGAGGGGCCATTACTATAGAACTGTTATCAAAGGATGAGTTTTACTCCTTGCCTTTGGTTGATAAAAACAATCCAACAAAGGGAATAGAGATCGTTATATCGGACACCGGACCGGGTCTGGAACAGGAGGAGGCCGAACGCATTTTTGAAAGGTTCTATCAGGTAGAGAATTTGAACAAGACCTATTATGGTGGCACCGGTATTGGTTTGGAAGTGGTGCAAGGTTTTGTGGACTTGCACAAGGGGAAGATAGAGGTTAGTAGTGAGGTGGGAAGTGGCACCACTTTTAGGATCATATTACCTAAAGGCAACGAACACTTTGGAACCAATGAAATTTTAAAAGACGTTAGGGAGCCCGATTCCAAGAATGCACGTGAAAACGCTATTATCAACACTTTGGAGCAGGAAACTGAAACAGAATTGACTGAGGCCAATAATGCCTACACCCTCCTAATTGTTGAGGACAATGGGGAACTTAGAAACTATTTAAAGAACGAACTTAGAAATCAGTACAAGGTGCTATTGGCAAAAAATGGAAATGAGGGCTTGCAATTGGCCAAGGAGGCACTTCCAGATATCATCATAACTGATGTAATTATGCCCGAAATGGATGGATTTGAATTTTGTAAAAATATAAAGGAGGATTTAAGAACCAGTCATATACCGCTGCTAATGCTTACGGCCAAGGCTAGAATAGATGATAGGATGGAAGGAATTGGACTGGGAGCGGATGCCTATATGGTTAAACCTTTTGATTTGAGACTGTTGCGGCTGCGGTTATCCCAACTTGTCACCAGTAGGCAGTTAATTTTTAATAAATATTTTAGTGTAATAAGTGAGGTTCCCATAAACAAGAACACCACCTCCCTGGACAAGGACTTTATAGAGAAGGTACTTAACTTTATAAATAAGAATATAGATGACCCGGATTTAAGTGTGGAAGCTTTGGCCTCGCATTTAAATTTAAGTAGGAGTCAGTTTTATAGGAAGATAAAGGCACTGACCAATCAGACGGCCAACGAATTTCTTAGAAATATAAGAATAGAAAGGGCAAAGCAGATAATTGAAATGGGCAATACCAATATTAGTGAGGTATGTTATAAGGTAGGATTCTCTTCTCCGTCTTATTTTACCAAATGTTTTAAGGCGCATTTTGGAATTCTTCCCACGGAGGTAAATTCCGCTAAGACATAGTAGCCTTTAGCATAGGCCTTTTTCAGGGGTATATAGATAGGAGGACTACCGGGTCTTGAGCGGCCTTCTATGGGAATACTGTGTTGAAATATGCAGAAAACTATGATCGCACTTTTTGTAAAACTGCCAACTGACTGTTTGGTTATATAACCTACAAAAACTTATTGCCCAAGATCTACGTTATGTTACTTGGGCCTTACCCTATAGGATTCTCCCAATATACTTTGAGAAGTAAAGGTTAGACCACAATTTTTTCCTTTTTATTCCAGTACGCCCTAATACAGGGTAGAACTATCCAATTATATCTTATTTAAGGTTATGGCTTGCGTTAGGGATCACGGCGGTATCCCCGCCGCAGCGCAAGGGATTTAGCCAAGAGCCCGACCGACGAAGGAGGGAACGACCAAAGAAGAAGTGGTAGGTTTAGGAAAATTCTATTGGGTACTTATCTACAATATATTTTCACGATTAGATGTGTAATCTTCCTGAAAAAGAAATCTTTTTTGATATAGGCCCTCCATAATGTTGGGAAACTTTAACGCAATCTTCAATTAATCTTAATGACTGTCTGCAATAAATGTTGCAAGCAGTAGAACAGATGTTGCATAGCCCATGTTTAAAGGGAATGTTGCAGCAAAATTTCTATTTGATGCACGATAAATGCCAGAAGTAATTTAATAATTATTTAACATTTGACACAATGGAAATGAAAAATTCAAAGTGCAAATGGAGGCAGTTGATAGAGATTCTGCTACTGATAGCCATCGTAGGCTTATTGGTCTTTGTCATCCTTTTTATTCTTTAAAAAAGACAAGTGGCGTGAACCTTATGGGGTAGCGCTGGGAACATAAAATTTTATACTAATGAAAACTGGATTAATTAACCTAAACTATTTTATATGATGCTAAAGTTTAAATTTTTGATTATTACTTTGGTAATGGTTTGTGCGCAGGATGCCTTTGCGCAAACCAAGACCATAAGCGGACTGGTCTCCGATGAGTCGGGCTTACCATTGCCTGGGGTAACGGTAGTTGTTAAAGGTACCGTTAATGGGACCACCACGGATTTTGATGGGAATTATTCCATTGGAAATGTGGGACCGGAGGATCGTTTGGTTTTTACCTATATAGGAATGGTTAGCCAAACCGTCACCGTAGGACAGCAAACCACTATCAATGTAAACCTAGAGGAGTCTTATGAGTCTTTGGAAGAGGTTGTAGTAGTAGGGTATGGGGTTCAAAAAAAGGCTTTGACTACTGGAGCCAACCTTAACGTAAAGGGAGAAGATATTGCCGAACTCAACACTTCAACGGCCATGGAGGCACTGCAAGGAGTGGCGCCAGGGGTAAGTATAACTAGGAACAACGGGCAGCCGGGTGCTGGTACCAAGGTTACTATCCGTGGTCTGGGGACTATAGGTAATTCCAGTCCGCTCTACATTGTAGATGGTGTGGCCGTGGGCAATATTGATTATTTAAACGGTTCGGATATTGAATCGATCGATGTCCTAAAGGATGCCGCCTCGGCGGCGATCTATGGTTCCAGGGCTGCCAATGGGGTGGTGTTGGTGACTACCCATAAGGGAAGAAAAGGAAGTCCTGCCAGGGTGCAATACGATACCTATTATGGATTTCAAAATATATACAAGAACGTAAGCCCTTTAAATGCCCAAGAGTACATGTATATCATGGACGAGGGTAGGGTAAATGACGGATTGGAGCCAAACGATTGGCAGGCTATATTGCAAAATAACAATTGGCTCAACAACAATTACCCTAACAATTTGGGCACTGAATTGGGTACGGACATTTGGAATATGCTGCAAAATGGTTGGGAAGGTACCAATTGGATAGATGAAATGACGACCAAAAACGCCCCCATTTCAAGTCACTCCGTTAATATTACAGGAGGTGGAGAAAACAGTACCTTTTCCTTTGGTGTTTCTTATTTGGACCAGACAGGGATAATAGGAGGCAATATTACCGATGCCGGTTTTAAAAGGCTTACCGCCCGGATGAACACCGAGTTTGTGCTGTTTAAAAATGAGGACCATAGTATATTGACCGTAGGTGAGAACTTTACCTATACCAACAAGGAAAACAGAAGTGTGGCAACAGGGAATATTTACTGGAACGACCTTCACAATGCCTTGGTTCAAAATCCGTTAATGCCCGCTTATTGGGACAAATCCCCGGATGCAAATGGCTTTACCCCAACTTTGGACGGTTTGGCCAACGATCAGACCAATCCGCTAGCGGTGATGTTCTACAGACATAACTACAGTAATTTGGGGAACAAGGACAATTCTATTGTAGGAAATGTTTATTTGGAATTGGAGCCGGTAAAGGACTTAAAATTTAGGTCGTCCTACGGATTGGATTCATGGTTTGGCCATGGGCGGTCATGGACTCCTACCTACGCCTTGGGCGTCTTGTTTAGCAATGCCAATGATGGGGTGTCCCAATACCAATATTTAGGGGCCAATTTAACCTGGACCAATACCTTATCCTATGAGCGTGTTTTTGGCGATCATAAGATAAATGCCTTGATTGGTAATGAGGTCTTTAAAAATCAGATCAACAATTCGGTAGGGGGTAGTATGGCCAATTCTAGATTTGGATTGCCGGAATATGCTTTTTTGAACAATGTGGACAAGACCGACGTAAACTCTATTGATACCTATGGTGTGGATTGGGCCGCTGGTGGAGGTGGATTGTTATCCTATATTGCAAGAGCACAATATGACTACAAGGAGAAGTACCTGTTGTCTGCTACCATGAGGGCCGATGGTTCTTCCAATTTTGCAGAAGGCAATAGGTGGGGGTATTTCCCATCTGTATCTGCAGGATGGATCCTTACCCAAGAGGATTTTATGGGAGAAGGAAATGGTGTGTTGGACTTTGCCAAGTTAAGGGCAAGTTGGGGACAGAACGGAAACCAGTCCATTGACAATTTTATATACAGTTCCAATATAGCCTACCTTAATCCTGGCTATTATTTTGGAGATACCAAACCTATTTCCGGACCCACTGCTGTACCAGCAAGGGTTACCAATCCTGATGTAACTTGGGAAACCTCGGAACAATTAAATTTTGGTTTGGACACTAGGTTCTTTAACTCCAGACTTAATTTTACCGCAGACTGGTATAAGAAAATTACCAAAGACTGGTTAGTGGTAGCGCCTATACAAGGTACATCCGGAGCAGGAGCGCCTTACATAAACGGAGGTGATATAGAGAATACCGGTTACGAGTTAATGCTGTCCTGGAACGATGATATTGGCGATTTTAAATATGGAGCTACCATAAGTGGGGCCTTTAATAAGAACGAAATCACCAAAATTGCCAATTCTGATGGTATAATTCAGGGGCCAAGTTCAGTATTGTCACAGGGTACCGCTTCGGTTTCCAGAGCGGAAGTAGGAAAAGCTATAGGCTTCTTTTATGGCTATGAAACCGATGGAATCTTACAGACCCAGGAAGAGGTGGACGCCTATGTAAAGCCAACGGATGGTACCCCATACTTTAGCGATCAACGTCCAGGTGATGTTAGGTTTGTAGACCAGAATGCAGATGGTGTTATAGATGAGAACGATAAAAAAATGTTGGGGAACCCCAATCCGGATTTCGAATTGGGTATTCAGCTTAATGCGGAGTATAAGGGATTCTATGCCAATGTTACCCTATCCGGTAAGTACGGAATGCAGGTGATGCAGTCTTACAGGTCTTTTGCAGACCGCTTTGATCAAAACTATACCACAGAAATATTTGGTCGCTGGCATGGTGCTGGAACTTCCAATACCCTGCCCAGATTAAGTTCTGTTTCCAATAGGAATACCAATTGGATTTCTGATATCTATATGCAGGATGCAGACTATTTAAGGATCAACAATTTAACGGTTGGATTTAAATTGGGCGAGTATATTAAGGACCTTAAATTTATCTCGGATATTAAAATTTACGGAGCAATCAACAACCTATACACCTTTACCAATTTCCAAGGTATGGATCCTGAGGTTTCTTTTGGTCATGATGCGGGTTGGGCTTCCGGTATAGACCTTGGTCTGTACCCCTTGCCTAGAACTGTAATGTTTGGATTTAGCGTTGATTTTTAATAAAAAAAAGTAGATGATGAAAAAACTAGTATATAATATATGCATTGCAGCTTTAGTGCTTACTAGCAGTTGCAGCGAGAATTTTTTGGACACGGAAAACCTATACGAAAAAAGTTTAGACAATTTCTACTCAAGTCCACAGGATATTGAAGAGGCCATGTCTGGGGTATATAATGCCTTGTATACAGATGGTGTACACAGTGATGAGGGCATTGCGGCAAACTTGTTGTCCGACATGATGTTGGCAGGAGGTGGTCCCGATGATAAGTCGGCCAAAAATGTGGATAATTTTCAGGACCCTGAAGAAGATACCTATCGTGATCTTTGGGTAGAAACCTATAATGGGGTTACCAGGGCAAATACCATTATAGAGAAGGTTGAGGAGGTAGATTTTAGCGCCTTCTTTGATACCCCTGAGGAGGCAGTGGCTTTTAAGGCCCAGACCATTGGGGAGGCTTATTTTATGAGGGGGTTCTTCTATTTTCGGGCGGCTAAATTCTTTGGTGGCATGCCTTTGATACTTGCCATAAATGATCCAAGGGACGCACCAAGGGCTTCTTTTACGGAAACCTTTGCCCAAATTGCCTCAGATTTTAAAGTGGCAATAGAGACCATGCCATCTACCAATTTTAATAATATCCCAACATCCAGATATGGTCATGCCAATAAATGGGTGGCAGAGGCCTATATAGCTAAGGCTTACCTGTTCTATACGGGATATATGAGCAATATAGAGGGGCAGTCCACTTCCGATCTGCCTTTGGCTGATGGAGGCTCCCTGTCCCAAAACAATATTCTTGCCTATTTGGATGATTGTATCAATAATAGTGGTTATGGGTTGGCAGCGGATTTCAGGAATCTATGGCCTTATTCCTATGTAAACCAGAGCGCGGGAACCACTGTGCTGCCTTGGGCAGAAACAGAAGGTTTGTCCTGGGTGGGACAAGACGGTCATTCCCCCACTTTTGGAACGGGAAATACCGAAACTATGTTTGCACTGAGATATTCTACCACCAGTTGGGGTGAAGGCCAAAAATATAATAACAGAATGCCCTTGTTTTTTGGAATTAGGGACAACTCAATGGTTCCTTTCGGACAAGGTTGGGGCTGGGGTACGGTAAACCCAAAGCTTTGGAACCAATGGGACGACGCAGATGAAAGAAAGCAGGGATCTATTTTGGAACTTGGCAATGCCGATCAAGGAACCGATGGGTACGAAGGGGACAAAGGAGACCATGAGACCGGCTTTTTTAATAAGAAGTACACTACGGTACAACATGAAGACCCAGATGGTGTGGATGGGGTAAAGGGTATGTTTTACTTTTTATATGATATGAACAACGGGGATCCTATGCAGCTGTGGGCCGCCCAAGATTTTATCCTAATGCGTTTTGCCGATGTTTTATTGATGCATTCCGAAATTTCGGGAACAGCTACTGGTCTAAACAGGGTTCGTGTAAGGGCCGGTCTAGGGGAAATAGGATACTCACTGGAAGCTTTAAAGGAAGAGCGTTTGCACGAATTTGCTTTTGAAGGATTGCGGTGGTTCGATTTGGTTAGATGGGGAGATGTAGAAACCGCCTTTGATGATAGTATCAATGTTAACAATTCTGGTATTGATGGCGTATACAAAGTAAACTATCGTCCGGAAACCAAAGGTTTGGTGCCCGTTCCAGAAACAGAGATTAGATTGTCTGGTGGCGTATACGAACAAAACCCGGGCTGGTAGTATAATTGAATTCAAAAAAACATAGACATATGAAAAATAATAGAATAATAATTTTAGGATGGGTCATAGCTTCGCTATTCCTGGTTACGGCAAGTTGTGAGCCTATAGAGGATAGGGATTATTTGGAGAATTCCACAGATGTTGCCGGAGTAGAGTTGGTGGCCACACAAAGTACAGCCGGTGGTAACAAAATTGAACTCAATATGGCCACCCCCGGGGTCACAGGTTATTGGGATTATAATCTGGGCAGGGCTTTCACGGATAAGGTGGAATTTGTATATCCTATTCCCGGTACCGCTACCTTTACCTTTACCGGAACCCTTGGAGCGGAATTTTTTACCAAGACCATAGATGTACAGATCGATCAGTTGGACAGTGCCTTGGATCAGGATTGGTATGATCTGGTGAGCGAGGATACGTCAGCAGGTAAAACCTGGGTTTTTAATGGAGGGCCCTCACCTGATGGTGGAAGATGGTGGTATATGTCGCCCCCCAACGATCCTGCGTCCTGGACCACTGCGTGGTGGAATGCGGCAGGAGATTGCTGTCCTCCCGCGGATGCTAGTGGAAAAATGAAATTTGATCTGGATGGAGGCGCAAATTTCACCTACTACTCCAGTCCTGATGCAACACCGGAAACGGGGAGTTTTGTATTGGATGTTGCAAATCAGACCCTAAAGATCAATAATTCCAATATTTTGGGAGCCGAATCCCCTAGGGGAAATCCAGACGGACTATATACTATTATTTCGTTGACGGAAGATGAATTGGTGCTTTATTTGGACAATAATGACGGGGGTACCGGTTGGACATGGATTTTTAGACCGGAATAATTTGCCGAATGAGTCTAGATTCTTGTGGGATAATGTAGTTGCACTAAGAGAAGTGGTGTAACCAAGCTACTTTGGAAAATAGTACAGCTAACAAGGACATCATCTCATTTTGTACGATCAGATGTACAAAACAAGCTTGTTTCAGTTGGTTAGTTTAGTTTCTTTAATGCCTTGCCGATATTAGGTTAATGTTGGCAAGGCTTTTTGTTTAAGACTCATAAAGAATTACAATTAATTTGAAAATACAAATGATGCATTGGATAATAGGACTTTTGATAATCACCTCCATCTCATGTGGAGGCAATAATGAAGCGGATACTTTTTCGTATACCGATATGGACAAGGAGATGGTTCTGCCCTCAGACCTTAGTGTATCGGTTGAGGTTATGGGGAGTGATGAAGATAATCCCAATGGCTTTGGTACCGGAGAGGTACAGATTATTGCCACGGCAAGTGATGCCGTGACATATGGTCTTGTTGTAGATGGTGGTACCAATGAGATAATAGCTGCAGATGGTAAGTTTAGTTATATATTTAAAGAGGAGGGCAGCCATGATCACAATTTAAGGGTCATGGCCTATTCCGGTACCGGCCATTCAATTGAGCTCACCAAAACGGTGAGGGTATTTGTGGACAGTTATGAGGCCCAGCTGGTATGGTCCGATGAGTTTGATGTGGAGGGTGCAGTCTCCAAGGAAAACTGGAAGTTGGAAACCTTTGCACCCAATAACGGTAGTTGGTGGAATGGGGAATTACAGCACTATACCAATAGGCTGGACAATGCCTATGTTTCGGAAGGGACCCTAAAGATTGTTGCAAAAAAGGAGGAATTCACCACGCAGGGGACTACCAAGGAATACACATCTGCCAGATTAAATTCGCTTTTTAGCTTCACTTATGGCAGGGTAGAGGTAAGGGCCAAGCTTCCCAAGGGTCATGGTACATGGCCGGCCATATGGATGTTGGGGTCCAACATAGAAACAGTAGGTTGGCCTGCATGTGGGGAAATAGATATTATGGAGCATTGGGGGCATGAAGCGGGGAAAATATCCAGTGCTACCCATACGCCATCCTGTTCAGGGGGTTGCCCGGATACATCAGTGGGCACCACAATAATTGCCGACTATGATACGGAGTTTCATGTTTATGCCGTAGAATGGACTAAGGAGGCTCTTAATTTTATAATAGATGGGGAGCATGTTTACACCTATAACCCGGCTATTAAAAACAGTGATACCTGGCCATTTACAAGGGATCAGTTTTTAATTTTAAATGTGGCCATGGGCGGTGACTGGTTTGGAGTTGACCCTAATTTTAAGACTTCCTCCATGGAGGTTGATTATGTAAGGGTGTATCAATAGTTCCAAACCATATGGTACAAAAAGCTCCTATACTTTTGGCTGGTCATTACGGGGACCTACTTGGATAAGGGGTATATGATGTTATTATCTGTATTGCCCCGCAGTCGTATTTAGGGGGCAATGGTCCCAGTGGTCCATAACTGAGTAATGGTAATCTAAGGGAAACCCTACTTTTTATTAGTGAAACTCAATTTTGAGAATTCAGTAAGGCGCACTGAAAATTGAAAGTTGAACCATTCCCGCCTTTTTCGGCGGGATCTAGGTTCAATACCTCGACCCTAGGGTCGATTCCTATTATTGGGTTCAGGGCTTGCCCTGAGGTTTAATACCTTTTATCCAGCAAACTTTGCTGGAACAGTTTAAAGATACGGGTGTATTCATCTGTCCAACTACTGGGTTCTACAAACCCATGTCTTTCTACGGGGTACACGGCCATTTCCCAATTGTGTTTTTCCAGTTCTATCAGGCGTTGGGACAAGCGTACCATGTCCTGAAAATGCACGTTGTCATCTACCATGCCGTGCAGGATCAACAAATCTCCTTTGAGTCCGTCTGCAAAATATATGGGAGAACTTCTGCGGTAGGCCAGGCTGTCGGTGACCGGGGTATTTAATATCCGTGCGGTATAGCCATGGTTATAGGCTGCCCAGTCGCCCACCGACCGGATGGCAGCACCTGCTTTAAAGGTTTCAGGTGCCGTAAACATGCCCATGAGGGTAATAAACCCGCCATAGGAGCCCCCATAGATACCTATTTTATCTGGGTTTATTCCCAATTCCTTTACTAGATAGGCCGCTCCGTCTACCTGATCGGAAAGGTCTTTTCCTCCCATATGTCTGTAGATACCTGTACGCCAATCCCTTCCGTAGCCGGCACTGCCCCTATAATCTATATCCAGTACGGTATAGCCATTGTCTACTAGGAGGTTGTGAAACATATATTCCCTAAAATAGGTGCTCCACCACTTATGGGCATTTTGCAAGTATCCGGCACCATGTACAAATATTACGGCCGCCTTATTTTTTACTGCGGTACTGGGTTGATAGAGTCGTGCATGTACCGCTTTGCCATCCTGGGCTTTAAAGGTGATATATTCCGGATCGCGCCATGGATAGTTCTTAAATTCTTTTGTTGTGGAATAGGTAATTTGCTTCGCAACGGCTTTGGATTTCTTCCATATGGGATTGTCCTGAAGGTAAAGCTCTGTTGGTTTGTTACTGTACGAATGCAGTATGGCCATTTTACGTTCGTCAGGAGAAAGGGTAACCTCGTTACCCCCTGTCATCTGGGTCAGCTGTTGCATTTTTCCACCGCCAAGGGGCATACTATAAAACTGTCGGTCACCAGGATGATTTTTATTGGCCGTGAAATACCAACGTTTCTTATCCTTGGAGATTTGCGGATTGTAGATCTCAAATTCACCAGATGTAAGTGCTTTGGTTTTTTTGGTCATTACATCCTGTAGGTACAAATGTGAATATCCCGTTTTTTCAGATTGGTACCAAATGCTTTTTCCATCGGGCATCCAACCCATTTCACCCCCTCTATAACCGCCAATGCCGGGACCCGCAATCCAAGCTTCGTCATGCTGCCGGTCCAAGGTAGAAACCGTACCGCTCTCAGGGTCAAAGAGTACTATCCATCGGTCCTTGTAATCGTTGCTATTGATGTCCAATACGGCATATTTCCCGTCCTCACTCCACATGGGGCCGTTAATATAGCCTAGTCTGTTTTTATTTTCATAGGTTTTGTCCGGGTAGTCCTTGGTATATTCCGGAACGTAATCCAGGCCTTCCAAACTGTCCAAGACCACTGGATACACCTTTTTGTTATGTACGTCATAAACAAACATTTTGTATTCATTGGGTTCGTTGCCTACCTTGGATCGGGTTTGTTGATTTTCGGTATAACCAGATTTTGTAACGTAGTGGGGTACAATGGTGCCCTCCTTAGCTTTGGGCGACTTTGTACTTAGGTAGGTAATGTATTTTCCATTGGGGCCAATGCTTAGGTTGGAAATAGATGTGCCCTTGGGATCAATGGGCAATGGACCCATATTTTCCAATCGTTTCTTCATTTCCGCAGTAGCGTCTTTTTTTTCTTTTCGGCTACGCAGTACGTTAAATAAACCTAATTGGTCTTGGTATAGCCATTCGTTTTTGGGACTTTTTTTCTTATCGGTTTTGTCCAATTTAATTTTAGTGAGCTGTACCGTACTTCCGGTGGCAATGTCCCAGGTATAAAGGTTATTGTCTTTCTGATAGGCTACTTTGCTGCCGTTGTCCGTAAAATGGGGGGCACTTTCGTATGCTTCGGTATGGGTAATCTGGGTGATGCGGTGGGTCTTAAGGTTCACCATATAGATGTCTCCCCTTTTGGCATATATTTTTAATGTTCTGTCCTGGTTATATACTCCGTTGGGATTTGGTAGGGAATAGGACGTCTTAAAATTGGTCTTTATTGTCTTGGCCAATTTTAGAGGGTAGGCGTATAGGGAGTCGCTATGTGCCTGTTCAGGGTTCCAATCAAAATATAGGGTTTGGCTGTCCAAGGACCATTGGGGATTTGAAGGCAGGTGACCAACAAAGTTGGGACCCTGCATAATTTCTTTGATAGATAAGTTAGATTTGTTTCCCTGCTGGGCAAGGGAGGAGGTAAGGCACAATAGTATGGTGCCGCACAATAGCCAAATGTTCTTCATGTTCTTTTATTAATATGCTAATAGCCTTAGGTATTCCCGTTTTCTAAGAAAGAAAGGAAAGGGTAAATATCCTAATTCTGTGTAAATATCACAACCTTATACAGGATTAGATACAGCTGTTTTAGGGTATGGTAAAAAATTATTTTTAGGCAAGCGCTGTGGTAGCGGGTTGGCTTAGCTGGTTTTCCTTTCTTCAAATTCCGGGCAGTCCAATCGAATATCCGTATTTAGCAATTCCTTGTTGAGCAGCTTGCAAAAGTCTTGATCTCCCTGCTTGCTGTAGAATTTACAACCATAACAACTGCGTTGTACGTTTAGAATACCACTTCTGTTCAATTGGTAGATAAGCTTGCTCAAGGTGCCAAAGAGCAGTTCCAATTCCTCTTGATTGGTGGTTTGGAGCTGAGTCTGTAGGGGATTGGCAAAATCGGCAGTTTCATCAATTATACGTTGGCCTTGTGGGGACAGGCCTATGGAATAACTCCTACTATCACTGGAGGAGTATTGTTTGCTGATCAAGCCTTTTTTGTCCATAACCCTTATGGCATCACTAATGGTAGGTTTGGTAACATTAAATTCCTTGGCAAGGTGACTTACGTTACAAAGATCTGATTTGTGATAAGCCACAAATAGTAGGATCTGTATCTGGATGGGGCTCAATCCCAGGTTTTTTGCTTTGTCCCATAACAATACCTTGAACGCTTCCGATATCCGTTGGAGACCTGCAACAATTTTACTGGAAATGTCCGATTCTTGATGTTCTGGGTTAAAAATACTCTTGTTCATATAAAAGCCTGTCGGGATTTGCCCGACAGGCAAAGTTAGTAATCCTAATTATAGGTAAGGCATTTTTTCCTGCCTTAGTGTATTGGTGTAATCCGGGACCTTAAAAATTAGGAGTCCTAACAAGATAAAATAAAAAAAGTTAAGCTTTTACATCGGCCATGGAAGCACCATAATTAATGTGCAATACATTGCCGTTTGGGGTAACTAGGGCAGGAACAGATTTAACCCCAGCTTTTTCTGCCTCTGGGATTCGTGATTTGTTGTTTCCAAAATGTACAATCTCTACATTTTGTTCTCCGATAAGTTCCAGGATGTCATGTTCTGCACTGACACAAACAGGACAGCCAGCGTGATAAAAAACCGATTTTTTCATTGTTTATATTTTTAGGTTATTGCACTATTGCCATACAAATATAGTAAGGAATCCTAACTAAATGGAATGTTAAGTGTTAATTTTTTTGGAGTCCAGTGTGTAATGGGATAACAATTACACTTTTTTGGGCATTGTGCTATAAGAATGTTGCTATGATAGCCTTACCATTCAGTAACTGGTTGCCGTTATCACGTCATCTTAATTTGTAATGTACTTACGTAGCTTACGTTGTCTGTTGATCCATATATATGATGGATTTTAATATTTTTCCATAAAAAACCTCCTGCCAAGCGGCAGGAGGTTTTTTAGCGTTCCTTTAGAGCTTTGCTTATTGCGCAGCCACTTCTTGGCCATTCCAGGCGTACTTTTCAAAGGGTTTGTCCACAGGGGTTTTGGCAATATGGTTTACGTAGTTGCTTATTACTTTTTGTGAAAGTCCTAGGATAATTTCAAGCAATTGTCGCTCTCCATATCCAGCGGCGTAAAACGCCTGTATGTCCTCTTCTTTTATATTGCCCCTGTTCCGAACTATAGAAAGGGTAGTTTGGTGCAAGGCCTGCAATTTGCTTGTAGGCATTGGCTTTTTGTTGCGCAAGGCCTCTGTAATGCTATCGTCTACTTTCATCATTTTGGCAATGGCAGTATGTGCGGGAACACAGTAGTGGCATTCGTGCTCCACATTAATGGTTTGCCAAACTACCGTAAGTTCTTCCGCGTCAAAGGAAGTATTTTGGAATAGTTGGTGTAAGTCCTGATAGGCTTTCAATAGGCCTGGGGATCCGGCCAATACACCGTGAAGGTTAGGGATACTGCCCCAAGCTTTAAGGGAACTCTCCAATAGGGGCTTGCTTTCTGCCGGTGCAGATTCAATGCTGTGATTTGTTAATGTACTCATCGTTATTGTATTTAAGGATTAATTTAAAATATATCTAAGCAACTGCTTAGTTTAGGGTTAAAAAAAATGTTAGATGTTCATAAAGGTAATTTCGATTATATCGTCTAGCTCACTTTGCTTAAAAACCTTGGAGGCTACCGATATGCCCAAAATGCAGTTCATAAGGTAGTTGGCCTGTTTTTTTGCCAATTGGGGGTTTTTGTTTGGGTCCTGCAATAGGTTGTTAAGGAACAGTTGTTTGATGCCATCCGCAAATTTTGATAATTCTTCCATTAAAACTGGATCTGATTCCTTCTTAATTTCATTTACGGTATTGGTAACCAGACAGCCTTTGTTTACATTATTTTCACGGGCAAATTTTAGAAAGTCATAGAAGTACTGTTTAATTCCTTCTTTCCCGTTTTGGGATGCCTGCAATTTATCGGTAATGCATTTTATCCTTTTTTTATAGGTATTGATGCTTTCTAGAAATACCCCGTGCTTGCTGCCAAAACTAGCATAGATGGAAAATTGGTTAATGCCCATTTCCTTTTCCAACATACGAACAGAAGTGGCCTCATAGCCATTTCTCCAGAAAAGGGCCATGGCCTTGTCTATTACTTCTTGTTCATTATATTGTTTTTTTCTAGCCATTGCTTCTAAACTACGCAACAAAACTAAGCAGTTGCTTTGAAACGGCAAAATGATTTAAGAATTATTTGGCAATCGGAGGGCTGAAAGTAACGAAAAGTGTTATTTTATAAGGCAATTCACTTATAGGTGGCCTTGGAGCTGCTAAACAATACCCTTGTATTTTTGTTTAATATATGATCGGGCAGTACAAATGCTTCCTAACTTTTTTGCCCTACAGACTTTTAGGTATGCCTTAAAATTTATTCCATTTTTCGGTCTTTTGCCAATTCAATGACCATCTTATCCAAACACTTGACTTGTTTCCTAATGGGGTTTATAATTTCTTCTATCCCATAAGCTCAAATGCCCTCATCAATCAAACGGGAATTAGGGTTTGGACTTGCGTTATTAAAGAATGTTATATTTTATTTTAAGGAAGGTTGTAGGCTGTTGTTCTTGGTTGATGCCCCCAATAATCGGGCGGGAGCTGTTTTTGCTTTTCTTAGGGGATGTAATTGTCTTTACATTTGTCATGTACCTACTGCAGTTATCAGCTACTATTATGGTTTTTATTTTTGGTAAGTCCGTATAGTATATTGATCGGAAAAATAACTTGGGCTAAAATGATAATAAAGCAAATCACGGAAATAAGTGAGCTAAGCAGGCTGTTGAACTCATACTCCCTTATAGGTCCCCTATAAAATTGAGCCAAAAACATTACAAGTAAAATTCCGCCAATGCTCAAAGCTGTGTGAATGATGCTCAGCCATGTAGATAGCTTTTTGTTGTATTTTTCCATGATCCAATACCCCAGTCCAATGCAGCCGAACAGGAAGGACAGCATATAGGATAGATCGGTATACCGAATAACATAATAGGTATCGTAAATATTAAGGTCCCAAACCTCGTTGCCCAGTAACGCTCCATAAGTCAGAATAATGGGAATACTGGGTAAAAAAATCAGGTGTGGTTTGTAAAGGGAACAGTTCATTTAATCCAATGCTTAGGGTTGCCATTTATGTGAGTAGACCAACATCGGAAAAGGATGCGGTGGCTTAAGGAGTGCATACTTATAGGCTTTCATTCCAGGGTTTTATAAAAAATCCCGCTAATTTTTCCTCTTCAGTGAATACCATTCGCACTTCAATGTCCGTATCGGTCTCAAAATATCCCTTAAACCTGTAAATCAAATATTTTTCGCCACTAAGGCCGCGCAGCAGGGATTTAAATTGAAGGTCTCTATAGTCGCCAAAAAGACTTTTAATTTTTTTATAGGATGCTTTTTGAACGGACTCGTTCAGCCCTTCTACCATTTGGGTAGTAGCTTGTTTTTTTGTTAAACTATAATGACCATTATTTTTTTGGGCGGTGAGTATCTCATGGCCCAATTGCTTTATGGATGTAATTTTATCCATATCCAATTTAGATTCCTCCACTTTAATAAAGTCGGGAGTTGACTGGCAGCTGACCGATGCCAAAACAAAAAAGAATACTGCCGAATACATAAATGTCCTCATTTTTACTTATTTTCTAATAATTGGTACTGTTTGGGGCATGTCCGTTTAGGGGCTCGCACTAAGAGTGTAATACTTGGCCAATAACAATGGGGGGAATAATTAAGCTAAAGTTACATTAATTTTTTTATAGCTGTATGCAGTTTCTTATGGGGTTTGTAAAACTAACGATGTCCATTCGTTTCACAGGACTGCTAGGTGTGGTAAAGCAGTCCTAATAAATTGTAATGGAGAATATTTATGCTGCACCTTTGTAAAAGTTCTGGGCATTTGGTCAGGGACCTTTTGGAATGCTAGGGTTTAGTGGGGGGTATTTATACGCCAACAAAAAGGATTGCTCATATTTTATACCTCATGGGCAGGTCTGCCCTTGCTGATCAGGCGGGCGTCCAAAATGGAGACAGGAGTGATTTTTAGTTGCTCCATGGATTTTTTTCCGATGTAATGGAGCGTCGCATTTTCAAGGAGGTATCAGTGACTTGGTATAAGGATATTTTTAGGACCGCAGATTTTTGTGTTATTAAAAAATTATTAGATTGTCAAAATTGCATCTATGATTCAAAAAATTACTTGTTTACGGTTTTCTTCGGCTTTTGGTCTTGTGTCCTTGGTATTTCTACTGACTTCAGCTGTAAAGGCGCAGGACAGTCCGGAACTCAAAATTGGAGGGGCCTTACGTTTTAATTATAATCTCTCTTCATGGAAGGAAGGTCAGAAAAATCGCGGTGGGGATTTTGGTTATGATATGTTTCGGATTAATGCTGAAGCAGCTTATAAGGAAGTGTTTCTTAATGCCGAATACAGATTATATGCAGAAGGGTTTGGAGGGGGATTTCTAAAGCAGGGGTGGGTAGGATACAATTTCAATGAAGTAGATCAAATTCATATTGGCTTAACACAGGTTCCTTTTGGAATTCAACAGTACAATTCCCATAACTGGTTTTTTAACCTATCCTATTATGTAGGAATGGAAGATGACCACGATATGGGGGTGAAGTACTTGCATACAGGGGAAAAGTTTGAATATCAGCTGGCATTTTTCAAAAATGCGGAGGAATTGAGATTCGGCAACAATACTGAAACTTCCCCCAACCGCTATTCCTATGATATCACAGGTAGGAACAAAGAAGTAAATCAGTTCAACGGAAAATTTATCTACAAATTTGGAGAGGAAGCTGCCAGTAGATTGGGTTTTTCCTTGGAATATGGCGGACTGTATAACTTAGATACCCAAGAAATGGGAGATCATGCTGCATTTGCCGCCCACTATGAAATTACGCATGGAACATGGAATGGGAAGGCCCAATTTATAGTGGCTTCGCACAATCCTGAGAATGCAGAGGGGACGTCCAGGGATGCCATTACCATGGCGGCTTATGGGACACCTTATAAAGTGGCTTCCGATTTTAACATGTATTCTTTGGCAATTACTAAAAATGTTGGCGTAGCATGGGGGCCGATTACCAATTTACAGTTTTATAATGATTTTGGCTTTATGCAGAAAAAAGCTTCCGGATTCACCGATTCATATATGAACGTAACCGGATTTTTGGTTTCTGCCGGAAATGTTTATACTTATTTTGACTATGCCGCAGGATATAATCATTCCTGGTTGGGCGGAAATTTTGTGGACGATTTCTCTGTAGGCAATCTGGATGCCAAATGGGAAGCAAGGTTCAACATTAATATTGGCTACTATTTTTAGCTTTTATACATATTTTTTACGCATTTAGAAATTACATTAAAAACTACATATTTTATGGCTAAGAAGATTATTAGGAGTGATGAGAAACAATCCATATTTGGATTGGATGTGAATGGTCCGGTATTTTTTACTTCGGCCATTACCATCATCATCATTATAACATTGACCCTGATGTACAAGGAGAGCGCCGAGCAATATTTTACCGCCATCCAGGATTATGTTGCAAGAAAATCGGGTTGGTTTTTTGTATTGAGCGCTAATGTTTTTTTAATATTTATGATTTATCTGGCCTTTAGTAAATATGGGCAGTTAAGAATTGGTGGGCAAAGTGCAAAACCCGAATTTAAAACGATTTCTTGGTTTGCCATGCTGTTTAGTGCCGGTATGGGAATTGGGCTGTTGTTTTGGAGTATTTCGGAACCTATTTATCATTTTATGAGTCCGCCAATGGCAGATGGCGGAACTGCCGAAGCAGCCAACGAAGCCATGAAATTTACTTTTTTACACTGGGGTTTTCACGCCTGGGCCATTTATGCACTGGTAGGCTTGTCCTTGGCATATTTTACCTATTCACGGGGTCTTCCACTCACCATTAGATCTATATTTTATCCATTTTTAGGGGATAGGATCTACGGGAAAATTGGCGATGCCATAGACATCTTTGCCGTACTTGCCACCTTGTTTGGTCTTGCAACATCCTTAGGTATGGGCGTTCAACAAATTTCGGCAGGATTGTTTCACCTTTTTGGAATAGATAGCGGGGTACAGACGCAGATTATATTAATTATTGGAATAACCTTGGTTGCGACCATTTCCGTGGTTTTGGGAGTGGATAAAGGGGTGCGGGTTTTGAGTGAATGGAATATGAGAATAGCGGTACTGTTCCTATTGGTGGTATTGATATTGGGACCTACTATTTTTATTTTTAAATCCTTTGTACAAAACACTGGGAATTACCTATCAGGTTTTCTTGAAATTGCCACCTGGACAGAAAGTTACAGCGATTCCAATTGGCAAAATACTTGGACCATTTTTTATTGGGGATGGTGGATTGCCTGGTCTTCTTTTGTGGGAATGTTTATTGCCCGTATATCCAAAGGACGAACCGTTCGTGAATTTATTCTAGGGGTGTTGATAGTGCCTTCTATCGTCACTTTTTTTTGGATATCTGCTTTTGGGAGTACTGCGGTGCATCAGGCGCTTCTTGGAGATAATACAATTGTGGATGCCGTTAACGATAATGTTGCCACCGCGCTTTTTGTGTTTCTGGAAGATTATCCATTTGCCTTCGTATTGAATATTATTGCCATCGTCTTAATTGCAGGTTTTTTTGTTACTTCCTCCGACTCCGGATCTTTGGTAGTGGATAATTTAACCTCTGGGGGTAAAATAGATGCTCCAGTAGGCCAAAGGATCTTTTGGGCCATAGGGGAGGGAAGTGTTGCAGCAGTGCTGTTATTGGGCGGGGGACTCCAAGCGCTGCAAACGGCTACCATAGTTACGGGATTGCCCTTTGCCGTTATTCTCATTATCATGTGCTTCTCGCTATACAAAGGTCTAAGCGAGGACCTGAAAAAACTAAAAAAGCGGGAGACCCAAAAAGAACTTGAGAATTACGAGGAAATAATATCCGCTATCGTAAAAAAACGAAATGTAAATCAGCAAAAGAACATTAAATAATCTTTATAATGACTGAAATTAATAACATCTTAGTGGCCCTGGACCTTTCCGATATTGATAATACCTTAATTGATTATGCTTCATTTATCGCCGAGTCCCTCAAGGTTAAGAAAGTGTATTTTGTGCACAATATTAAAAAATATGAAATTTCAGAATTATTTGAAGAACAATTAAGAGATCTAAACATGGACGAAATTATTGGTGATGAACTAAATGAAAAAGTGAGCGAGAAGTTTACAGCTTCATCCGAATGGGAGGTACTTATTTCAGAAGATCCCTATTCTGAATCGCTCATCAATTATATTGTAAATAAATATGAGGTACAGCTTGCGTTGATCGGAAACAAAAACAGGTCGAAAGGTACTGGAGTGGTCAGTGGAAAATTGTTACGGTTGCTTAAATGCAATATTCTGTCGGTTCCTAAAAATGCGCAACCGCTTATTTCCAATATCTGGGCCGGCACCGATTTTTCATCTGCTTCCAAAAAGGTATTTTCAGTGGCGGAAACTTTACAGGGAATTACGGGAGCCAAGGTTAAGGCGGTACACGTTTACAATGTTCCTGTTCAATTTTCTCCCTATATACCCAAAGAACACCTGGATGTTAAGATTGAAGGCCACCTTAAGGAAAAAAGTGGGAAATTCATTAAAAGGATTGGGTATAAAGGGGATTTAACAACAGAAATAATACCTGGGAGGGATACGGGGGTTGCAGAAAAATTGAGGGTCAAAGCCAAATCCTCCAATGTAGATCTTATTATAGTTGGGGATAAAGGCAAGAATACCTTTTCCTCCTTGCTTGTAGGCAGTGTAACCGAGGAGCTCTTTAATGAGGATCTGGAAGTGCCCTTGTGGATTGTAAAATAGTTATTTACATACGACCAAGGGGCAAATTTAAAGTTTGAACATTTTTCTATAGTCCAACCCTATCATTATGGTTTCTAAGGAATCCCATGGAATTTTGGCATTATAAACTATCGTCATATACATAGATTTGGACCAAAGTGTATTTAGGGCATTGTGTACGTTATTTTAGGTGATCAAAAATCTTTTTAAACCTTTTGGGAAGTTCATCTTTTAGATAGATTTCTTTCTTGGTAAAGGGATGTGTAAATTGTAAAGAATAGGCATGTAGGTATAGGCCCTTACCCTTTAGGATTAGGTTCTCCATCCCATAATCTTTATCTCCCAATATGGGGTTTCCAATTTGTGCCAGATGTTTGCGCAATTGATGCCTTCTTCCCGTTAGGGGCTCTAATTGTACCAGGTTGAGCTTTCCAAATCTTTCTGAAGTTACAGATTCGCAAAGTGTAAAATTGGACTGGGATTTTTTGCCATCAATTTCGGAGGTGATGGGCCCAACAGCCTTCATTTCACCAATGGTTATGGCATAGTAGGTTTTTTTAACCTCCCTGTTTTCAAATATTTTATTTAAGGCCCGTATGCTACTGCGGGTTTTTCCTATCAATAAAATACCGGTTGTAGCATAATCCAAACGGTGAACAGGATGTGCTGTGGTTGCATCAGGGAGCGGACTTTTTTGTAGGTTCTGGGCCAGGGCGTTGGCAATGGTTTTAAAGCTATTGCCACTGACCAATATTCCGGCAGGTTTATGAATTGCCGCTAAGTAATCGTCCTCAAATAATACTTTAAGTGTAAGCTGCAGTTTTTTCTTGGGAGTGACTTCTTCTAAAATAGATAGACTTATGCGTTCACCACCCCTTATATAGGTAGCCGAACTGGCCACATCCTCATTTACCCGAATATACTGTTTCTTAAGGGCTTTTTTTAGGGCGGATTTTGTAGAAACGGCATCAAAAATACCCACACCGTACTCTTGGAGTCTTATAGGATGTGGTAGTTTGGGAACAATATGGATTTCTGTTGGTTTAATGCTGTTTTTGTATGGGTGTCTCTATAAGGGTAAAATTAAGGATCTTTTGGGGAATGTTAGTACCTATCACAGCAGGTTTTGTACTTATTGCTATGGTAGCAGTAAGGTGTCTGTCTGGCTGTATAGGCAGGCTCGCAGCAGCGGGGAATATAATCTTGAAGTGACAATTCCATTTAGATGTAGTGGCCTAGGAATTAACCCTGGTTAAAACAAAAATATCAGATCAGGAGAAGTAACTATGAATCATAGCTATTGCGGCCCGTTATATTCTGTTTTTTTTCTTGATATATCTTGTTTAGTTTACGGGTGAATGCTTCTAATTCTATCGTAATAGAATTTATAAGATCAGCATATTCCATAAATTTCTTTTTGGTTAGATCTTTATCAGATTGAATTAAATTGTTTAAGCCAAGCATGGTTGTTACTGGTCGTCGTAAAACGTGAGAAATATCATATGAGATTTGTTCCAAAGCAGCTTGGTATTCAAAATGGTGTGATACATCTGTGAAGGAGCTTAAATCACAGTTTCACCGCTTTCTAGTTTAACCGGACTTCCATTTATTGCGTGCCAGCTATACCCTGTGTCCTTTTTTACGCGATATTCAAAATAAAGTGGTTCTTCATTTTCAACACAGTAGTCTAAAGCACTTTGTAGACCTTTTACATCATCAGGATGTATTAGAGAAAATCCTATGTTGGGGTTTTCAATCCATTCTTCAATATTAGTGTTGGGGTGAAGTTTTTTCATACCATCACTGAGAAAAGAAAACTTGGGAACCTTTGCCGTATCCATTGTCATTTCAAAGAGGCCAATAGGAAGATTCTCCGTGAGCTTAATCAGTCTGTCCGTACCAAATTCTATAGTTTTGATAAGACCATTAATCATTTTGGACGATTCTATTTTTTCCATTGCCTTCTTGGCAAGAATCTGCAGCGCTTTTTCATGGTCTTTTGAAAACTCTCTTGGTTTATTATCGATAATACATAAGGTGCCCAAGACCTTATTTTCTTTGGTAACCAGGGGTGCTCCAGCATAAAATCGAATATTTGGATACCCTAAAACCAATTTATTATCAATAAACCTAGGGTCTTTTGTAGCATCGGTCACTACTAGGACTTCATTTGGTTTATGCATAGCATGCTGGCAAAATGAATCTTCAATTTTGGTTTCATTTAAATGAAGCCCCTTATTGGATTTAAACCACTGTCGCTTACCTTCAAGTATTGTAATTAAGGATATAGGGGTATTACAAATTATCGATGCAAGTTGGGTAATTTCATCTAGTTCTTGATCTGGCTTGGTGTCTACGAGCTTAAAAGAATTAATGTCTTCCAATCTTTTATTCATCGTCTATGTTATTAATTAATCAATTCATGGTTTTTAAATTAATTCCATGCTATTGGTAATAGGCACTGCAAAGGCAGTCGGTTCAGTATATCAGCCATGGCATATAAACAAAAGCTAGGAAACCATAACAAACGGCTTTTCCAATTTATTCATTATTATCAATTTACGCAAATGGAGAAGAAATAGAGATTGTCCAAAATAAAAAGGTATGGCCAGCTAGTTTGGATTTTTGCGTGGTTTTGAGGCTATACATTACTCCCATAAACGTCCACCCGTAAGTAGGCAATTACCTTATTGCCATGCTAAGGATAGGTAAGCTCGCGCTAGCCAACAGTTTTGGTCATAGCAAGATTATGTTATTGTATGCGGTTTTTTTATGAATGACCGTTTGAATTTTATAAGGATTCTGGCTTGGGAATTAACATTTTAAATAATTTATTATCATGTAAATTTTCAAAATGTTTTTCATTCAGCAATTCGTCTTCCAGGGTGTCCGACAATTCGAGTGCCCTTTTTATATCTCTTAATGCTTCCGTTTGCTTATCCAGTTTGGAATAGGCACAGGCACGCTGCCAGTAGGCCAGGGAATACTCATTGTCCAGCTCAATAGCATTATTTGAAAGATTCAATGCCCAACGTACTTCTCCTATTTCCAATAGAGCATCGGCCTTATAGGTCATGGCTTCTATATCATCCGGTTTTATATCTAAAATTTCATCATATACCGAAATCTTATCCTCCTCACTTTTTTCCAGCCCGACCCGCATCCATAACGAGTGAATGGAATTGGTGTCTGTTATATTTTTTTGTGTTTCTATGATGACCTTGGAACGCTCTGTCATTTTCTCCTCTATCTGTTGTAGACGATTCTCATAGTCGGACGTAAGCGTTTGTATTTTCTTCGCCATATCAATCTTTAGACTCTTTTTTATATCGTTCAAGGAGCGCCATCCTAAAAGCACCAACAGTGATGCCGCTGCAGTGATGATGTAAAAAATGTTGTTTATGGTGCTTGTGGTATAATCAATTGATCTATCGGACGACTCTAATTTGGCCTCAGCAACCTGTTTGGTAACCTCTGCCCTCAAACTCTGATTCTCCTGTCGTAAACTTTTTATCTCATCCAGGATATATCTTTCTATCAATGGCCTGTATAATGGCTGCTCTAAAGAATCTACTTGAACCGTATTTTGTGGAAATAAAGTAGCTGGTACAGTAAACAATAATATTGCTAAAAATAATTTTGCCATGCTGGTATTGAGGTATTTATAATTTAATTTGGCCGCAAGGTTTATAAAAATTTTGACGCGACCAATTTTTCATCTTTTTCCTTTTCGCTTTATGAAAGCAAACCCGGGATAATAGCTTTTTGTATTCTTAAAAAATTTGGGATTTTCTCTATTTATTGTTTATAAACAAGGGTCTTGTGAAAGAAAAGAAGGGTAGTTAATGGCAATCCTTGCGTACTTCGTAAAAGTGTCTATGCTGTGGGTTTAGGGATGATTTTTTGGTGCTTTTAAAAAGAAATGAGTTAAACCGGCAACCTGGCAGGATACAAATGCTAAGCCATTCCAATATTGGTTAATAAGGTAGCTGCTTGTTGGCAAATAGTTATTATTATGGTAGTAGCAAGATTTCTACTTAACAGCCTTGGCAGGCTGGAGGGAGGGGAGCACTCATTTTTCAATCAACAAAGGTTTCTTTTATAACTTCTTTACATTTTTCAATTTCTAATTTGGTTAGCCTGTTAAAAACTCGGATAACCCTAATGATGTCTACTGTCCAAATTTGGTCAATCGCAATCATTCCCTTTTTCTTATTGTGTTTAACTGCTACCCTTGTTGGATATTGTTGAGGTTTGTAGTCATAGGGGCAAGGACAATCGTTTTCAGGTATTTGTTCATCTCATCTGGTGAAATGACAACACAGGGTCTTGTTTTTTTATCTCGCTTCCTAATGTTGGGTAGTAGTTATGGTTATGGCCCGGGAACAGACAGTACCAAAAACAGCAAGTCTCAGTTGTTGTGCCCCGTTTTTGTGAGCATCTTAGGTGATTATTTAGTTAGTGAAGCCAATAATTCGTCCAATCTTTCCAAGGTGGAATTGAGTCCGGCTTCCATTCCCATTTGAATGACGGTTTCTAAGTCTTGTAAGGAATTATAGGTGACTACGGTCTCTACCTGTGATTGTTGGTTTAAGTCCTTAAATGTTACATGCCATTTGGCCCTGGGCATATCTGGGTTTAGTTTACCGTTCTCATCACAAAATCCGTCCAAGGATTTGTAATAGTCTATTGGTTGTATTTCAGTAAAATCGGTTCGTCCCCAATGTTCGGTGCCATTAGGTTCTATCATTGCGTATAACCAATGTCCACCTACTTTAAAATCCATTTCCTTGGTTTTGGCGGTCAGTGGTTTTGGTGCAAACCATTTTTCAAGAAATTCACTCTTGGTGTAACAGTCCCAAACCAATTGGCGCTTGGCATTAAAATTTCTTTTAATGGTCAGGGTGTTCTTTTTCTTATCAACTATAAAGTTGGTCTTTGTCTTACTTTCCATGTTGCTTGTTTTTTATGGTTATTAAAAGTTCATCCAGCTGGTTGAAACGGTCCTCCCATAGTTGCCTAAACTGTTCCAGCCATTGGTCTATTTCTTTCATTTTATCAATTTTTAATTGATAGAATATTTCCCTACCCACTTTTTGCTGTTCCAACAATTCGCACTCGTTAAGGATTTTAATATGTTTTGAGACGGCTTGTCTGCTAATATCAAATTCTTCGGCCAGCGTGTTGGGAGTTAGGGCCTGTGTAGCGATTAGCAATAAAATAGCCCGTCTTGTTGGGTCTGCAATGGCCTGAAAAACATCTCTTTTCATAAAAACTGAAATCAAATTGCGCAATCATTCGGTTGCAAATATAAGTGCAACCAATCGGTTTCGCAAATTATTTATTGATTTTTTCCAGCAAGGTTGTATTTGGGACGGCAGTTTGATGTTTGCCCTAGAGTACGAGTTAATGCTTTTGTGAAAGAAAAGAAGGGTAGTTGTAGGCAATCCTTGCGTACTTCGTAAAAGTGTCCATGCTGTGGGTTTAGGGGGGTAGGGCATTCAAAAAAAACGGGCATAATACCAACATCAGCACAGAACACAAAGGCCCAGCCTTCCATAGCTACTGTGTGGAGTAGTTATAGTTGTGGCAAGAGCAAGATGCCTAGGTGATAGGATAGGTGGTCTCGGGGGAGAGGGATATAGTTAAAGAATAAAATATTAGGTTTAGAGAACTGGACAAGTGCTTTTCATAGGATACAATGTTGTACGCTGGCTTTTTTTCATTCAACTCGTTTTTATCAGCGTTGGCAAAGACATACTCTTTTGCAATTTTTGGCTTGTGTGTCGGCTGGTGCGAATTGCAAATGTGTATGGCATTTCGCTTTGCTATTTCAAATATATTTCGTCTTTCACATAACTTGCGTTTAACCAAAAACAATGTTTTGTGTATTCAGTTAATCCAGTCAATTTATCAGCAATGGGTAATTCATGAGTATCTGCTGCATTTTTTGCGTGCGGTCTAACGTGACTTACTCTATTTTCGGTTTTCTTTGGGAAATATGTTTTTCTTACACCTTTTTTAGTAACTTCTTTTACGATTTTTCCATTTGAAACTGTTTTTACAATTTCTACCCAAACATTCTTTGCTTCAATAATATCTGAATAAGGCATATTCCAAAACTTCACTTTTCGTAAAATCAAATTCTTACCCTCAAATTGATAAAATACAAAGAAAAATTTGCTTTCTAAAATGTTTTTAAAATCCGAATCTTCCCAATCTGTTTCAATGAGTTCTCGATATTCAAATGTTGGAAATGAAATGTCTTCTTTTGGTATATTATTTTCTTTAAGTCGAATTGTTTTTACTTGAATATCTGCTTTTTCAAACTCTTCAATTTTTTGACCTAGTTCAAGTCCAAGAATTGCATTTGTTAGGTTGGCAAAATAACTTTTAGCATTTTGATTTAGTTGTAAACCTAATTCTTGTTCGATTTGTTCTGCGGATTTTCCATAAAATGGATGAAATTTCAGAATTACTATTTCTTCAATGGTACGAACTTGTTCTAAAATTTCAGGTCGCTCAATTATTTTTCCATAAACAGCAGTTTCTTCTTGAGCTATATTTGCAATTATATGATTAACATAGCCCTGCTTTAAAGAATATGCTCTTTGCTTTGCTTTTGCTTTATTAAATGGTTGATTACGATATGATTTTAAAGCTGTAGATCCTTTAGTACAAGCGCCAAGATAAAAAGTGTCTCCTTCTGATAATTCGTGGGCTTTTCCGTCTTTTATTTTTTGGTTTATGCTTTCCCAATCGTGCTTAATGATTTTTAAATCTTCACTTGGATATTGCCATGCGTCAACCAATTTTATTAAATAGTCAAGTATCTCTATATCTTTATCGTGTAGATAAAACACTAAGAGTAAATGAGCATTTTTTTTCCAAAATGAACTATTTTCAAAGTCTTCTTGATGAACTTCTAAATAGTTGATAATATTTAAAACGAGCCTTTCTTTTGAGCGATATTCTCCGTTTTTTAACGTTTTTAACGGAGTTGATTTTAATTCAATCCCGGCCTCTTTAAAGTCAGGCTCGGAATCTGAATTAGGCTCATAGCCGAAATAGAACTTTTCTAATATTTGACCAAAATTTCCTTTTCCTTTATAACCATGTTTTTCTATTTCTTCTCCACAAGCTAGTCTTAAAGTTTGTCCTTTTAATTTTTTAGCAAACTTAATTATAGAATCTGCTGAAGTAATATCAAACATATTCAAATTGGTCTATTTGTTTGTAAAGTTCTTGTCCTATTTTTTCAATTACACCAACAACCAAAGCATTTCCCATAAAAAACGCGCGTTTTGAATCTGTAATTCCTTCAAGTTGTGTATGATTGTCTGGAAACATATTTAATCTCTCCAATTCAATTGGGGTTAGTCTTCTTAGGCCTCTATCAGAAGGGACTACGTGTTTAAACCTTGAAGGTGATTTTCCGCCTTCACCTGTAATAATTGTTCTTGAAGCATTATCAAGAGAATCTGGATAAATCATTCCGCCTTCACTATAATTGTACTCAAAGCCGTCTTTTGATTTTCTTTTTTCTTTTTTAGAACCTTTTAAGTATTCCCATTTTGGTTTGTCATTTTCGTTAATGTAATATTCAGGAGTTACTTCACCATTTTCTAGAATATCTCCTAAAACAATTCTTTTGCCGTCATAATTTGGTTCAGTTTTTTGAGTATAGACTTTTCCCTTTATAAGTAATCCTGTATTTTGGAAAGGTGATAATTTCCCTGTTTTGTTAAAATTATTTGTTATTTCAACTAAATCACCTTTTAAGTCAATTTCTTGAATTGAATTTGTTTTAGATACGGGAAAAGCTTTTGCAATTGTTCCTTCTTCCGTTAACCAATCAATTTTGTCAGAGTTTTGTAGTCGTTTGTATATTTCTGTAGATTTATGATAACCAATAAAGAATACTCTTCTTCTCCTTTGAGGCATTCCATATTCAGCAGCATTTATAACTCGCCATTCTACAGCATATCCAAGTTCGTTTAAACTTTGCAACATAACCGCAAAATCTCTACCTCTTTGCTTTGCTGGTGATTTTAAAAGTCTATCAACATTTTCTAGAAAAAGATATTTCGGTTTGTTTTTTTTCTCCTCTAAAATTCTATGAATTGACCACCAGAGAACTCCTTTTTTTCCTTTTAAGCCTTTTGAATTGTTCAAGGTTGTTGCTACAGAATAATCTTGACAAGGAAATCCCCCACAAAGTAAATCATGGTCTGGAATTTCACCTGTTGGAACAGTTGCAATGTCTTGATTTAAATGGTTTTCCTTTCCAAATCTTGCTTCATATACCATTGAGGCGTGTTGCATTTTTGTTGAAGGTTCCCATTGATTGCTCCACACAACTTTAAAATTACTTTTTTCAAGTCCAAGACGGAAACCACCGACTCCTGCAAATAACTCTGCTACTTTTAATGTCTTATTTTCCATTTGCTTGGGTTTTATAATATTTGATTTTTTCTTCTGCTACTTTGAGTATTTCAGAAGTTGATTCTGTGTATTTCAATTCTTCTGCAATTTTTTCTGAATACCAATTGATTGTTAGTTTTTTTTCAGAAAGTCCGTAAAATTTTGCAAGTCTAACGAGTTGTTCCATTGTAGGTTTTCTCTCGTTTTTTTCAAACTTGCTAATCAGAGATTGATCAATATCTACTTCAGCCGCAACTTTTCGCAGAATTAATTCTTTTTCCTCTCTTGCAGATTTCAAAGTTTCACCTAATGTTTTCATTGGTCAAAATTATTTTAGACAAATATTGTCCAAATTTATAAAAACATTTTGAGGTTTCAATAATTAATATCAATTATTTTATTCGGGTGGTGGTGAGGAAGTGCATGAACGTGCGGTGAATTTTTTTAGTTTACAGACCTGTTTGTATCTAATTAATCGCAATGTTCAAGCGCCTAATTTAGCAAATACAAACTGAATAGAAAATTCGACCTGCCACACTTCTTGGGGAAGAATGATTTTCGTAAGTAGGCTTGTACTATCAGCGGACCATATATAGTGTTTATGCCTAGTTTTTGTCAACTTTTATTTTATCAATCCGAATCTGCTGGTTATCAATCGTAAATTCGAAATATTTATCATTGTTTTCAATCAGTTTTACGTTTCCATAATGCAATTGTCTGTGGTGATTAGCACAAACTGTCAGAAGGTTTAAAGTCCCAAGAGAACCTTGTTGTAATTCAGATACTGGGATTATATGATGTGTCTCAACATAAAATTCTCCATTTCTTTTTTTGAATCCATGTGGATTTAGTCCTAAAGTTTTACAAACTAGACATTCATAGTTATTGATTTTTTTTACTGCTTTAGAAATATCACCACGTTCAATTCTTCTGTTGACTATTGCTTTTACTCTTGGTGTTGCATTAAAATATTTTGCTTCGAATTTTTGTAAATCAGCATAGTCATTTAGTTCTGTAGTTTTTACTTCGCTTACCACTGCAATATTACTTTCCGCATGTTCAAGAATTTTGTCAAATGTATCTTTCTTAATAGACCACGACGAAGCTTGCCGACCATTTAGTAGGGCTTTCTCATTTTGAAAATCAGTCAGATTTTGTAAGTCTCTTAAAAGTATCGGATTGTCGAGTAGTTTTTTTATATATCGAATTTTTACTCTTAAACGCTTTTCGCCGTATTTATTTTGATTTAACCAAAATTGTCCATCAGAATCAAGCATTGGTTGTGCTTGACTCATAATCTCAATTATTCCATAAATCCCTGCTTGCAATTTTTCTTTTCCGGCTAATTCTTTTTTTGTTCTTGAATCTTTTCCAACTCGAATAACAGCAAACTGTCCTTTTTGGAAATGTGCACTTTGCCAATCAGTTACTCTCCATGTTGAATTAATCTCGTCAGTTTCAAGAAATTCGTCAATCTGCCAATATTTGGGGTTACAAAAGAAAATCCAATAACCTGTGTAATTAAATTTAGCATCACCTAAATTTAGTGTTTCCTTATATTTAGGAAAGGGCAAATTACTCGAAATGTTTTTTGTTAAATATTCAAGTAGTTGAAAAGACGTGTTTTTTTGACTATCGGTCCGTAGCTGAAAATATTTGTTAGAAGCTTTTTTAATCGTTCCAAAATGAAGATGTTTAATCTTTTTCCATTTTTCTTTTGAATTGTCGCGATAGAAATAATTCCGAGTTTTTATTGCTGAATATTCAGCCCATTCTCCAGAATCCCAATCAGATTCTAATATCCTTTTAATCTCTGATGTGTTGTTTTCAATTAGTTCCTTGTCTAAAGCAAGCCAAAGTGAATTTTCGTGAATTGTTGTCGTAATCAGATTTCCGATTTTAACCCTTATCCCGTCACTTTTTATGCTTAATCCCCATTTTTCAGAACCAAACGAATCGGCATAACTAATAATTTCGCAAAGAATCTCAAGGTAGACTCTTCGTTTGGTTTTATCAGGTAGTAAATCAGTTGTTATTTTTTCAATTTCATTCATGTTTCATTGCTTACAGTTCATTTCTTAAAATTGGCTGTAACATAACTATATAGTCACTATTATTTAAAAATTTTACTTCATCCATCTCCTAATACAACCGCATATTATACGTATACTATGTGCATATTTTTAAAGGAGAAAAGTACTACAATTATTTTAATTGTGGGTGGTTTTATACGGGTTTGGGGAATTATTTCTTGACCCTAATAGGTCTTTCATAATCATCTGTCATGGTATAGGGCAATTGGTATAGCGCTCCATCAAAATCTCCAAAATACAATTGGGATTTGCCAAATTCGTGTGAATGGCCATCTGCCCAGAAAAAAGAAAATGGAGGGCTATAGTTCAGCGGTCGGCGTACATAAGAATGGCTTGAGGGGCTGTTATGGGTAAGTGTGCTTAGCTTATTCCATGTTTCCCCTTTATCTGTAGATTCCCAGATGGCCAGTTCCCCGCCAACGCCCCAAGCCTGGGCACCTTTTTCCGTAGGGCCCACTACTTTCCAATGGTCTTTTTCTATATAAAGGCTGCCCATATCATAGTTATGGTCCGAGCTGGTGATCTGTTGGGTCTGCCATTCATGGCCGTTCCATTTGGTAATACACCATTCATAGGGGGCACTTTTTGGCCCCGGCTCGTGGCCATTGCTCCGTATGTAGAGGCAGACGGGATTTCTCTGGGCATCAAAACCCATGTCCTTTAGGTATACATTCTTGTCCAGCGCGGCATAGTCAACCGCCCTGGCAGGATGCGCAACTTCCAGCAAGGGCAGTTTGACCGCTGTCCCCTTTACGTTGGTCCAGTTGCGGCCAAAGTCGGCCGACTGCAAATAGTACAGGTCGGTCCTTTTGTCCACATTGCCATTGGGGTGTCGGTTAAAAAATGTCCCCATTACTTTTCCGTTAAAAACGCCACTGGTTTGGTAGTGTCCTGATTTTTCGCCTTTTTTTTCGGCAATGGCGGCCATCAATTGGTCTTGGGACCAATTAATACCATCCTTGCTGGTTTCAAAATAGAGTTGGCGTACCCCTGTGTATTTGGTAAAAAAATGAAAGAATCCAAAATTGGTGTTCCTAGGTTGTGGATAGGTCATTTCCTCTTTGGTAATTTCTTCAAACTGCTCAATGGAGTAGGGGAGTTTGCTCTTGTACTTAAAGCCCGGTCTTCTGCTTCCCCGTCCGCTTATAAATACCCATATATAGCCTTGGTCATCTATCATAAGGGAAGGATTGTCATGGGGGTCGTCCACCCCATTCTTATCATATACCACAGTGGGTTTGGAAACCATTCCCTTGCGGTGGTCGTACTCCCCAATCATACAGAGGAGGTGTCTTTTGTCTACGGCAGTGGTGCCCCCATAAACAAAAAATGTTTTTTCTACCTCAGGCGCATAGATGGCCAACGGAAGGTGCTTGGCGGTATAGGTGCCCAATGCGCCGGAATATTTATCGCCGTATTCGTACTTCTGGTTCAACTCAAACCAAATGCCCTTATAGCCGTCTATTTTAGTGTTGTTAAGGGTTTGTCCAAAGCTGTGTCCAAACCAAAGCCCCAAGACGAGGAGGAAAATAGAGTTGGGGACAAGCTTAAGTGGACAGGTAAATTTTAGGGGATGTGTTTCTGGTGAGGGGTGGTAGTGGTTTTTGCGCATAGGTATTTGCTGTTGCTCGGTTTTTTATGAAATCTATTTAACTGTTTTGGTGTTGTTATCCTAGGAACTTTGGGGGGACTGTTCCTTATAAATTCCACTTCCCTATCCCTGTTGTAGGGGTAACGGGAAATGGGTAGCTGCATTTACAAGGGATTAAATTACAATTTTTTATGATAATGGGAGGCGGAATATCTTTTTCTTAATTAGTAGGGGCAGAGCAGGGTATTTTCTATCTTTGCCCCATGGTAAAAGAAGAAGTTTTGGCATTGGTAGATCAGGGGTTGATGCTACCCTTGATGGAGGAGTTTTACACAATTCAGGGCGAGGGGTTCCACAAGGGAACTGCTGCCTATTTTATTCGTGTGGGCGGTTGTGATGTGGGATGCCATTGGTGCGATGTAAAGGAGAGTTGGAATGCGGAGACACATCCCCCAACGGGAATAGAGCATATTGTGGACAATGCGGCAAAATATTCGGATACCATAGTTGTCACCGGGGGAGAACCTCTCACCTGGGATATGGGGCCACTTACGGCGGCCTTGAAGGCTAAGAACCTAAAGACGCATATTGAAACCTCTGGGGCCTATACCTTGTCTGGAAGCTGGGATTGGATCTGTTTGTCCCCCAAAAAAAATAAACTACCGGAAGGGATTATCTATGACAAGGCACATGAACTAAAGATGATTGTCTACAACAAACACGATTTGATCTTTGCCGAGGAGCAGGCGGCCAAGACCAATAAGGATTGCATTTTGTACCTACAGCCAGAATGGAGTGTTAGGGACAAGGTTACTCCAATGATCGTGGACTATGTGATGCAGAACCCCAAGTGGAAGGTGTCCTTGCAGACCCATAAATATTTGAATATTCCTTAGGGGAAGGCCGTGGTCATTTTGTTGAATGCACTTATAGAGAGTAGATTGCCGAGCTTTGACAGCCCTTCTGCTTCTCGATACAATTTTATTCCGCTGCGCTTCATAAAATCACCCGCCTGACGGCAGGGCAGGTCTGCCTACCAAAGGTAGGGAGCATTTGCGAAGAAGCAATCTCACCATTCAATAAACAGATTGCCGCGCTTTGTCTACCTCACGGCCGACAAGCTCGCAAAGACGTTAATTATAATTGTTAAACTAACAAACTGTTCACTGTTCACTTATTACTTATTACTGTTTACTGAAACCTGTCCACTGATAACTGACCACTTATTACTGTTTACTGTTCACTTACAACTGAAACCTGTACACACCACATGCTTCTTTTGTCACCTCGACAGAGTCCTTTTTTGGGACGACGAGAGGTCTCACTTTTTTGTTATGGGGTATGGGGATACGTCATTGCGATCCCGCCTGACTTCGGGCAGGGAGCTTTTGCGACGAAGCAATCTCACCATTCAATAAACAGATTGCCGCGCTTTGCCTACCTCACGGCAGACAAGCTCGCAAAGACGTTAATTATAATTGTTAAACTAACAAACTGTTCACTGTTCACTTATTACTTATTACTGTTCACTGAAACCTGTCCACTGACCACTTATTATTGTTTACTGTTTACTGAAACCTGATCACTGTTTATTGCTAATTGTTTATTGTTAACTGTTAATTGTTCATTGTTTCCGATGTGCCAATACAGAGGGAGGCTGTCCGTTGAACGGATTTTGCATTCTGCCAATGGTCTTGGCTCCCATTCCAGAGGCTCTTATAACACTTTTGTCCCCATAACGTTCCCTGATCTTATCCAAAGCGTTGTACAGGCTTAGGATTTCTTCGGTATCATCAAATAGGTCTATCTGATAATGTCCCTGTACCAAATGACTGAAGCGAATACCAATTAGACGGATCAACAGTCTTTTGTTGTATAGGGTATTGAACAGTTCCAATATCTTGGGAATTAGAATGTGGTCTGCACTGGTGTATGGTACCTTTAGTTGTTTGGAGTAGGTATTAAAGTCCGAATACCGAATTTTAACGGCAATACATGCGGTGAGTTTTTTTCCCCTTCGTAATTGATAGGCCAGATTCTCGGTCATGGCAATAAGGATTCCCCGTAGTTTTATAACATCTATGGTATCCCGGTCAAAAGTACGTTCGGTGGAAATGGATTTGCGTTCCGAAAAAGGGATAACCGGGCTATTGTCTATGCCGTTGGCCCGTTTCCAAATTACAGCTCCGTTGGCACCCAATACCCGTTGCATCATATCCATGGGCATTTCTTGAATTGTCTTTATTTGCCGCAACCCCAAATTTCTAAGGGTCTGATAGGTTTTGTCGCCCACCATGGGGATTTTTTTAATGGATAGGGGCGCTAAAAAAGGTTTCTCAGTGCCTATATCTATCTTTAATTCGTTGTTGGGCTTGGCCTCATTGGTGGCTACCTTGGACACCACCTTGTTTACCGATAGGCCGAAAGAAATGGGGAGTCCGGTTTCCTTGATAATTTTATGGCGTAGTTCGGAAGAGAATTGATGACAACCAAAAAAACGGTCCATTCCCGTAAGATCGGCGTAAAATTCATCTATACTCGACTTCTCAAAGACGGGTACCTGTTCTTTGATAATATCGGTAACAATATCGGAATGCTTACTGTAAGTGCCTGCATTTCCTTTGATGATTATAGCTTCCGGACATAGCGCCTTGGCCATTTTCATGGGCATGCCGGAATGCACTCCAAATCCCCTGGTCTCGTAACTGCATGCGGCAACAACCCCCCTGTCGCTAACACCGCCTACCAGTATAGGACGATGCTCCAATTTGCGGTCTTGGAGTCGCTCTACGGATACAAAAAAAGTATCCAAATCCAAATGAAGTATTGTTTTGTTCATAGCATACCAAAAAAAGGTATGCTAAATTATGGAATATTTCCAATATTATGGATAATATCCATATTTTATTTTACGGTCTTATATTCCAAACAGGGATTTAAGAACAGTCCAATCTGTCTTGTCCGGTTGGGGGAACAAACATTACATCAAAAAAAATAGAAGTTGGGACAAGTCTTAAAAGACTGTATCTTAATATTTTGAATATGCATTGGTTTTATTCAAAGGTATAGAGCAATATAGAGAACAAGGCTAGGAAAAAGCAAAGGAAGACCAAGATCAGCAATAACTTTAGCGTCACCGGAACTGTGTATTCCTCACCTTTTCCTACCAATAATTCTTTTAAATACTGCATACCTTTCATACTAATGCATTTCTCTATATTAGTCCCATACAAATCCTGTTGCCAGTCTAAAAATGAAAGCGTACAATACCACGGCAAACATAGCTACACTGAACCACAGGAAAAATTTGAAGTAATTTCTAACTATAATACTTCCTAGGTTTCTAAACCCTTCTGCATAAATTTCTTTAACGAGTAATAATGTTTTCATCCTTCTTTATTTAATGTTATGTGGCAAATTTCGGTCAGCAGGGCCCTTTTTTTAAATTTAGTGGACAAAAGGGGGAAAAAAAGGATAAAGGGCAGGGCCGTATTTTGACCCAAAGACAAACGGTACTATACTTAGGATAAAGCGCACATGATTTATTGAGGCGAATAGCTGTGGTAAGCGGTCTTTACTGCCCTTTAGGGGGTAGGGATTACCTTAAATAGGGTAGGGGAAATGGTTATTGGATGGTAGGAATAAGGGGGTAATGGCAGCGTTGGAAATGTTTATCCAAGCTGGTCCTATTGTTGTAAACTGGATGGTAAAAAGCGTTTGTTGGCCCACCTTCCAATAGGCAATAGCTGGGGTGCTGCCCCCAATTTCTTTTCAACCTTATTTTATGGCATTTCGCATAAGCCCTTCCTGGGTTACGGAGGCCACCAAAACACCATTGCGGTCAAAAATACTACCTCTGGAAAATCCTCTGGAATTGGAAGCGCTGGGGCTATCCATGGTATACAGCAGCCATTCGTCTATTTTAAAGGGGCGGTGGAACCAAATAGCATGGTCTATACTGGCATAAAAGGTCTTTGTCTTTCTAAGTTCTTCCCTATGGGGCAGGGAGGCGGTGGTAAGGATGTTGTAGTCCGAGGCGTAGGCCAATAATTGCTGTTGAAGCGGTAGGCTGGCCTCTACCTTTTCCGAAGCACGCATCCACATATGGTTAAAAGGCGGTCCATTTTTGGCCAAAAGGGAGCTAAGGCGTTCCACAGGTTTAAATTGGAATATCTTGGGGTGCGTAAGTTTAATAAGGTCATAGGAGTCCGGATCGGTATTTTTTAATTCTTCCATTTGATCTATACTCTCCATTAATTTTTTGGGGGTAATTAAATTGGGCATGGTTATTTGATGCTCTACTCCATCTTCCTTAACCTGAAAGGAAGCAGCCATATTAAAAATAGCCTTGCCATTTTGCTTGGCAACTACCCGTCTTGTGGTAAAACTACGTCCATCCCTAATATTATCCACTTCATAGGTAATGGGAATGTTGAGGTCTCCCCCTAAAATAAAGTAGCCGTGCATGGAATGTGCAATCCTGTCCGAATCCACCGTTTGGTATGCGGCATGTAGGGATTGGCCCAATACCTGACCGCCAAAAACCCGTCCCCATGGGGCTTGGTAGTTTTGGCCTACAAAGGTATTATTGGCTGTACGCTCCAAGGATAATAGTTGTATAAGGTCTTCAAGACTGCCCATGCTGTATTGTTTTAAAAATATGTAAAAAGGTAAAATGTAACTTTACAAAGGTATGTTTCCGTGCTTTTTTTTGGGCAGTTCCACCACCTTTTTTTCTAATAGGGAAAAGGCCTTTATTAATTTTCTACGTGTATTCTTGGGAAGGATTACCTCATCTATAAACCCTCTTTCCGCGGCACTATAGGGGTTGGCAAACATATTGGCGTATTCCTTTTCTTTTTCTGCTAGTTTGGCCTCGGGGTCATCTGCAGCGGCGATTTCTTTTCTAAAAATAATTTCACTGGCACCCTTGGCGCCCATTACGGCAATTTCGGCTCCTGGCCAGGCATAGTTGAGGTCGGCACCAATATGTTTGGAGTTCATAACATCATAGGCTCCGCCATAGGCCTTACGCGTAATAAGGGTGACTTTGGGAACCGTAGCTTCACTTAGGGCATATAGGAGTTTGGCGCCATTGGTTATAATTCCGTTCCATTCCTGATCCGTACCTGGCAGGAATCCGGGAACATCCACCAATACCAATAGGGGAATATTAAAACAGTCACAACATCTGGTAAACCTGGCAGCTTTTTTAGAACTGTTTACATCCAGAACCCCTGCCAGATTCATGGGCTGATTGGCTACAATACCAACACTCCTTCCTGCCAAACGGGCAAAGCCCACCACAATATTTTCGGCATAATGCTTATGTACTTCAAAGAACTTGGAGTTGTCTATGACCTCGTTGATGATATGCCGCATGTCGTATGGCTGACTGGCATTCTCGGGTATAATGGTTTCCAGGTTTTCCCTGATCTCGGTATCCAGGGTATAGGGCAATGGCTTGGGCAGATCCTCACAATTCTGGGGTAAAAAACTTAGGAGTTCCTTTATTTGTGCTATACAATCCAGATCGTTTACCGCTGTAAAATGTGTTACCCCAGATTTGGTGGCATGTGTCATGGCCCCGCCCAACTCCTCCGAGCTCACCTCTTCATTGGTTACCGTTTTTACCACATTGGGTCCAGTAACGAACATATAACTCGAATTTTCTACCATTAGGGTGAAGTCGGTCATCGCGGGAGAGTAAACGGCGCCTCCCGCACAGGGTCCCATAATGGCCGATATCTGCGGGATTACCCCAGAGGCTTTTACATTCCTATGAAAGATATCGGCATAGCCGCCCAAGGAACGTACTCCCTCCTGAATCCGCGCTCCGCCGCTATCGTTTAAGCCAATGATAGGAACGCCTATTTTCATGGCCATATCCATTACCTTGCATATTTTTTCGGCATGGGTTTCGGATAGGGAACCACCGAATACCGTGAAATCCTGGGCATAAACACATACCTGTCTCCCGTTTACAGTACCGTAACCGGTAACCACTCCATCGCCATAAACAAGCTGCTTTTCCATGCCAAAATCCTTGGTCCTATGGGTTACCAATGCCCCTAGCTCTTCAAAGGAACCCTCATCCAATAAAAAATGAATGCGCTCACGGGCAGTGAGTTTGCCCTTGGCATGTTGGGCCTCTATGCGTTTTGTACCCCCACCCAATTGGGCCTTGCTAATCTTGTCTGTTAGTATTTTTGCTTTTTCCTTCATTAAACAATGCTTTATGCTCCCTAATAATATGGTAGGACCATTTATGGCTTACCCTATAGTTCTTTTTATCTGCCAGTTGGAGTTTTCCCGATCCGGAACTTTAAGTTTGTCCCTGTATTCCATAAAAAGTTTTAGTCCCACTGCCGCAGCAATTTCCTGTTCTTCTTTGTAGTATTCCCGCAATCGTTCCGGGGAATAGTGTTCTTTAACAAAATGGGTGTCAAAATCACCAGAGGTAAAGGCTGGGTGTTCACAGACAAATTTTCCAAAGGGCAGGGTAGTAGCTATGCCTTTTATCTTATAGTGGTCAATGGCCTGTACCATACGCTGAATAGCCTCTTCCCTATCTTGGCCGTAGGTAATTAATTTGGCCAGCATGGGGTCATAGTAGATAGGGATGCTCATACCCTCCTTAAAACCGTCATCTAGGCGTATGCCTTCCCCCTTGGGGCGTACATAGGTAGTTAAGGTGCCAATGCTGGGTAAAAAATTGTCCAAGGGGTCCTCTGCATATACCCTAACTTCCAAGGCATGGCCTGTTATATTTATATCTTCTTGTGAAAAGGGCAATGGCTCCCCCCTGGCAATTTTAATCTGCTGTTCTACCAAATCTATCTGGGTAATTAATTCTGTAACCGGATGCTCTACCTGCAGCCGGGTATTCATTTCCAAAAAATAGAAATTTTTGTCCTTGTCCAGCAAAAACTCTACCGTTCCCGCACCTACATAGTCGCATGCCTTGGCAACCTTAATGGCCGCATCTCCCATTGCCTTCCTTATCTCAGGGGTGAGTACCGTGGAAGGGGCTTCTTCTACCACCTTTTGATGTCTTCTTTGTACGCTGCACTCCCGTTCAAAAAGGTGTACTATATTCCCGTGCGAATCGGCCAGTACTTGAATTTCAATATGTCGGGGCGATTCTATGTATTTCTCTATAAAGACAGCACCGTTACCAAAGGCAGCAGTTGCTTCGCTAATGGCCCTCTCCATTTGATGGGGTAATTCTTCTATGGTGTTCACTACCCGCATTCCTTTGCCACCTCCACCTGCAGAAGCTTTTATAAGAATGGGGAAACCTATTTGCTGGGCAATTTCTTTGGCCAGGGATATATCGGTAATAGCTTCCTCCAGTCCGGGTACCATGGGAATCCGGTAACCCTTTACCGCCTCTTTTGCGGTTAATTTATCGCCCATAATCTCTATGGCATGGGGCTTGGGCCCTATAAAAACAATCCCATGGTCCGATACCAATTTGGCAAAGTCGGCATTTTCACTGAGAAACCCATAGCCGGGATGAATGCCGTTGGACTGGGTTTGCTGCGCAACCTCCAATATTTTCTGCATGTTTAAATAGGATTCGGAAGAAGGCGATTTTCCTATGTGCACCGCCTCATCGGCAAAAAGTACATGTGGCGCATCCCGATCGGCATCGGAATAGACGGCTACCGTTTTTATGCCCATTTTTTGTGCCGTCCGCATTATGCGCAAAGCGATCTCTCCCCTGTTGGCGATCAATATTTTTTTCATTTTACCATAAAATTAGGTTATTCCATTTCTATGATTAGCTGCCCTTTCTCAACAGCATCGTTTATAGCCACATCAATCTGTTTAACGATTCCCTCCCCGGGAGAGGTAATGATGTTCTCCATCTTCATGGCCGATAAAACCACTAGGGGTGTGCCGGCAACGACTTCTTGTCCCACAGTAGCCATAATATTGAGAATAAGCCCTGGCATGGGAGCCTTAATACTGTTTATTTTATGGGTCATGCTCTGCAACAGGCCCATTTTCTCCACCAACTCATCATATTCATCCCCAATTCTTAAGTCATAGCTATTGCCATTGACTTCCAAGGTCATGGTTTTGTTGGGGAAATCGGTTTTGGTGACCGCAACGTTAAAAGCGCGATTATCTTTTAGGACGTGATAGTTTCTTGGCCCCGTAGGTATTGCATCTATAGAATCTAGTTCCTCTTGGCCAACAGTGTATTTGTCCTCATTGATTGTAATGGTATAGTTGGTCATATAATACTTCTTTTTTACCCAGGTATGCGCCGTAATGATTCTTGCAGCTACCTGGGTTAGTTTTTAATGCACTAGGATTTTTCCAACACCGGGATTACAATACCATAAGTTGCTTTTGGGTACTATTCTCAGTTAACATCCATATACCATAAAAGCTGCCCCATGAACTGTTAAATGCTGCAATCCCATATGAGCAATACTGTACTTTCACTAAGATATGCAAAAGAATTAAAAGACCCATGGGCCTGGGCGGTTTCTACCATAGGGACTATTACTGCGGGGTTGGGGTGGTAGGAGTGGTGTAGATTATTAGTTGTTTACTGTAGTGTTGAAAAGTGTAAAATGTTCGTAAACAATGTGTTAGGTGTGTTTAGGTCCGTTTCATCTTGTAAAAAGGACATTTTTATCCTAAATATGATTTTTGTCATGTTTTATCGTTTGGTCAGGTTCTACTTTTGTCCTAATAAATTGTTAAAGTAACATAGGTCATGATTTGAAAGCTGTGGTTTGTAAACGTTAGACCAGGATATTTCATAGGGTTACAAGTGATCTAATAATGAACAACTAATAAAATAAAATGATGAGAAAAATTATTAAAAGTAGCGCAGTTCTTTTTTCTGTTTTAATGATGAGCTGTGGCGGTAAAGAAGAAAAAAAGAAAGAAGGATTTAGTGTAGATAGGGCTAAAACCACCACGGAACAACCTGCACCAGCGCCTGCCGCAACAGATACAAAACCCTCTGAGACGGTAGATTTGGATAATAAAGGAGTTGGTCCTATTACTTCGGTAAACTTGGCTGCTGAGATAGACCAAGAAATGGCCAAACAGGGAGAAGAGATCTACAGCCAAATGTGTTTGGCCTGTCATAGGGTAGATAAAAAATTCATAGGACCTGCGCCAAAAGGTGTATTGGAAAGACGTAGCCCAGAATGGGTCATGAACATGATCTTGAATCCTGAGGTGATGGTAAAGGAAGATCCATTGGCCAAGGCTTTATTGGCCGAATTCAATGGCGCTCCAATGGCCAATCAAAATCTAACCGAAGAACAGGCCAGGGCAGTATTGGAATACTTTAGAACCTTATAATAATAAAGACATAGCATTATGTTCCCGACAATCAATTTAAAATTAATGGTATTATCGTTTCTGATGCTGGGCGTTTTGTTCAGTTGTAAAAACGAAGCGAAGACGGAAACGACTCCTACTCAGCAAAAAGCAGGAACGGAGGAAGTTCAAAAGCAGGGCCAAGCTTTTATTAAAGAAGATGGTTCTACTCCCAATGTATTGCAAATAGCCATAGGCTCCCCTGACCATACCACCTTAGTGGCGGCAGTGCAAGCTGCAGAGTTGGAAAACGTCTTGGTGAATGCGGGTCCCTTAATGGTATTTGCTCCTACAAATGAGGCCTTTGCCGCACTGCCTGAAGGCACTGTGGAAGATCTTTTAAAACCGGAGAACAAAGATGCCTTGGCCAATATTTTAAAATATCATGTTACCGCTGGTAATTACAGCAAGGAATTTTTAATGAAGTTTAAGAAACTGGGACAGGCCAATGATCAGAGCGTTACCGTTGAGGTTGTGGGGGACGAGGTCTTGGTTGGAGGCGCTAAAATTTTGGCCAGTGTACCTGCGGGCAACGGAATTGTACATGTGGTAGATAAAGTAATGTTGCCCCCAACAGAATAATTATAGAACTCAATAAACAATTAAATTCAATACAATGAAAAAACATATCTATTTAGTAATGGGACTCTTCGGCTTTGCCGCCTTATTCACTGGTTGCGGTAATGGCAACCAAGGCAAAGGTTCCTCTGGAGCATTGAATTCCAGTAATGCCGAAAAAGTATATGTAGCCCCTGGGGAACATGACGAGTTTTATGCTTTTATGTCCGGGGGATACAGCGGCAACCTAACCGTTTACGGCCTACCTTCTGGACGAATGTTCAAGGAAATCCCTGTATTCTCACAATTTCCCACTTCTGGCTACGGCTATTCGGAGGAGACAAAACCTATGTTAAATACCTCTCACGGATTTGTGCCTTGGGATGATTCACACCACCCAGATATTTCGCAAACCAACGGAGAACTGGATGGACGCTGGATCTTTATTAATGGTAATAATACACCAAGGATTGCACGGATAAGCTTAACGACCTTTGAAACAGAAGAGATTATTGAGGTACCCAATAGTGCTGGTAATCACAGTTCATCTTTTGTTACAGAGAATTCTGAATATGTGGTGGCTGGAACGCGTTTTTCGGTACCTATTCCACAGCGTGATATGCCCATAAAAGAGTATAAAGGAAACTTTCAAGGGGCTCTGTCTTTTATAAGTGTTGATCCGGAACACGGCCATATGGATATTAAATTCCAAATTATAATGCCAGGGTTTAACTACGATCTTTCGCATCCCGGACGGGGAAAATCTCATGGTTGGTTCTTCTTTACTACATATAATACTGAGGAAGCCAGTACATTACAAGAGGTGAATTCTTCTCAGAACGATAAAGATTTCATTGCAGCCATAAACTGGAAAAAAGTTGAAGAGTATGTGAATAATGGTGGTGGAACAAAAATGGCAGCTAATTATGCGCATAATGTATATGATGAGTCTACACATACTGCAACGAGTACCATGAAAAAAGAAGTACTTACGGTAAACCCAATAGATATACCTGGCGCGGTATTCTTTCTGCCTACTCCAAAATCTCCCCACGGCTGTGATGTGGATCCTACGGGACAATACATCATTGGTAATGGTAAATTATCTGCGGACTTAACGATACATTCTTTTGATAATATGATTGCTGCTATTGAGGGTAAAAAGTTTGACGGAGAAGCCTATGGTATCCCTATTCTGAAATTTGAGGATGTACTTGCCGGAACCGTAAAAAGTGGAGGTTTAGGACCATTACATACCGAGTTTGATGCTGAAGGGAATGCATATACCACCTTCTTTATATCTTCGGAAGTTGTAAAATGGAAACTTGGGACTTGGGAAGTTATAGATAGAAAGCCTACATATTACTCTGTAGGTCATTTGATGATTCCAGGTGGAAATTCAAGAAAGCCTTTTGGAAAGTACGTCGTAGCACTTAATAAGATTACAAAAGATAGATATTTACCTGTAGGTCCAGAGATGGAGCACTCGGCTCAGATTTATGATATCTCTGGTGAAAAAATGGAACTTCTTTATGATTTCCCCACTCATGGGGAGCCGCATTATGCAGCAGGAATCCCAGCTGAACTGTTGGCTCCTAAATCGACAAAGTTTTATAAACTCTCAGATAACAAACATCCCTACGCTACTTTAGGTGCAGCTGATTCCAAAGTGGTACGTGACGGTAAAGATGTACATATATATATGTCAACGATCCGAAGCCATTTTACCCCAGATAACATAGAAGGGGTCAAGGTAGGCGACAAAGTATATTTCCATGTCACCAATCAAGAACAGGATTTTGATGTACCTCACGGTTTTGCGGTGATAGGTGCCAATACCTCCGAATTGTTGGTTATGCCAGGTCAGACCAAGACAATAATTTGGGAACCTAAGAAAGTTGGGGTATGGCCGTTCTATTGTACCGATTTCTGTTCTGCACTGCACCAAGAGATGCAAGGATATATAAGAGTTTCCCCCGCTAATTCTAACATAGACCTTTCTTGGTCTTTGGGAGAGTGACCTTGTTTATTTTATGTTAATTGAAAAGCGGGTGAGGTTTAAAATCTGCCCGCTTTTTTAACAAGTTGAAGAAAAGGGCAACCATCCAATACATTTTTTGGTTTGTTAATAACGAAATGACGATAAGAAATGAAAAATGCAAGTTTAATAATGATTATTGCTCCCTTACTTTTATTGGGTTTGTTCGCCTTTCCTTTATGGAATATTATGTTGGGGGCCCCTCAATATCCAGAACCCTTGGGCATGAATATTCACATTACTGGAATTAAAGGTGTCTCTGAATTTGATTTACAGAATATAGATGGATTAAATCATTATATTGGAATGAAGACCATACCAAAACCTGGAGAAATGTGGGAATTTAATGTTTTTCCAAAGGTTATCATCGGAATGGTGGTCCTTGGAGTACTTATAGGACTATTGGGTTTTTTTGAAAAAGTGAGCTATAAATTGTTCTTGGGATGGTTTGTTTTGATGTCTGTTTTAGGTGTTTTAGGTATGTACGACTTTAATGAATGGCTCACGGATTATGGTTCCAACCTAGATCCACATGCCATAATAAAAGTGACCAATTTAGATGGTACCCCTATGACCTATAAGCCACCTCTTTTTGGAAATCAAGAAATGTTGAATTTTGATGTTACCTCCCTCCCTAGTATAGGTGCCTATATGATGTTCCTTGGAATGACCCTTACCTTGGTTGCTTCCTACCTAGGGTGGAAGAATGGTCAGGATGCAGAAAAACAATGAGTAAAGGCCAATCCCCATTAACTAATTATAAAAGTATGGAAAACTTAAAAATAGTATTGTTTTTATTGTTGATATCGTTCTCGTCTTGTAATAGGGGACCAAAACCTATTGATTATGGATCCGATGGTTGTCACTTTTGTAGTATGACTATTGTAGACCAACAGCATGCGGCAGAAATAGTCACCAAGAAAGGTAAGGTCTTTAAGTTTGATTCCAGTGAGTGTATGATGAATCATGTTAAGGATATAGAACAACAGAAAATTGCCCTTTTTTTAGTAAACGACTATGGACAGCCTGGAAAATTGATTGATGCAACTAAGGCAAGCTTTTTAATAAGTTCCGGTATTCCAAGTCCGATGGGGGAATTTTTAACGGCCTTTGAAACCCAAACGGCGGCATCCAAAGCAAAGGAACAACATAAGGGCGAAGTACTGAATTGGGAACAGTTAAAATCAAGATTCCATTGGTTAAGCTACTAGGGCCCAAAAATTCGGATTGCTCCATAATTTTGGCCCACTGGGCAATTTCACTGAACATTTTAGTTTTTAATAGTTATAAATAATGATGTACAACCTAAACCAGCAAATAGAAAATCAAGAATATAATCAATTGCAACTGCAGAAATGGGTGAAGTCAGAGGCTTTTGAGATTCTAAGTGTTAGTTTGGAAAAAGATGCTGTTTTTCCAGAGCACACTTCCCCAAAGGATGCCCAATTAATTGTTTTGGAAGGAGAAATTACATTTCATATCAACAATAGATCTTTTTCTATAGGTAGGCAGCAGCACTTTAGTTTCCCCAAAGAGGAGCCTCATTGGGTATCTGCAGTTCAAAATTCTAAATTTTTGATTATTCGATAATGAAATTTAAACGCCTTCTTTTTCTAATGCCGGCACTGCTTTTGGTCCATAATATGCGGGCAGAAACCATTAGCGTTTGCTCCAGTTGTACCGTAACATCCATAAAAAGGGCCGTTATGCTGTCTGCCGATTATGACACCATTTTGGTGAAAAAAGGGACCTATCGCGAATTTAATATACAGATTAATAAACCCTTGACCATAAAAGGGGAAGATTATCCAATTATAGACGGGGAGGATCAGGGAGAGATAATCACTATCCTAAGCGATAATGTAACTATAGAGGGACTTTTTATTATCAATGTAGGAACTAGTTATACGGCAGACTATGCGGCGATTAGGGTAGTGGAAAGTGAGAACTTTCTCATCCAAAACGTGGTATTGGAGAAGTTATTTTTTGGGATATACTTAGAAAAAGCTAAAAATGGAAGAGTATATCATAACAAGATTATTGGCGATGCCGTGGACGAGTACAATTCTGGCAATGGCATACAATTGTGGTATTCCAATAACATAGTGGTAGAACGTAATATTGTGCAGCATGTGCGCGATGGTATTTATCTGGAATTCTCGGACAATATTACCATAGAGAACAATATTAGTTCGGATAATCTTAGATATGGTCTACACTTTATGTTTTCCAATGATGATGTGTACAAGGACAATACCTTTGAGAACAATGGGGCCGGGGTTGCTGTAATGTTTTCCAAAAGGATTAAGATGTTGGGGAATGTTTTTAAAAAGAATTGGGGTGCCGCTTCCTTTGGGGTGTTGTTAAAAGAGATTAATGATGCCGAAATTATAGGCAATACTTTTGAGGAGAATACAGTTGGTATCAGCATTGAAGGGTCTAATAGAATAAATTATTTAAGGAATAATTTTATAAATAACGGATGGGCCATTAAGGTACGTGGGGCATGTTATACCAATTCCTTTGTGAACAACAATTTTATGTACAATTCCTTTGATCTAGCTTATAACAGCAAATTGAACGACAATATTTTTGAACAGAACTATTGGAGTAATTACACCGGCTATGACCTGGATAAGAATGGGGAAGGGGATGTGCCCTATAGGCCTGTTAAGCTATTTTCCTATATCGTAAACCGGACTCCGGAAACCATAATTCTCCTGCGTAGTTTATTTATGGATATTATTGATTTTTCCGAGAAAGTATCCCCAGTCTTTACGCCAGATGAGCTAGTGGATGCAAAACCCTTAATGCATAAATTTAAATGATACACGTTGAAAACCTATATAAGAAATTTGGAAAAAACCAGGTGCTATCTGGTCTGGACCTTACTATAGACCAAGGGGGGATTTTTGCCATACTCGGTCCCAATGGTTCTGGTAAGACTACGCTCATCAAGGCCATTCTGGGAATGGTGATCCCCAATGAAGGGAGTATATCCGTGCTTAATACTACCATAAAAAATAAGTGGAAATATCGTCAGGAGATAAATTACCTGCCCCAAATTGCCAATTTCCCGGGCAATCTAAAAGTTAGGGAATTAATCGCCATGATAAAGGATATACGACAAAAACCCAGTGAGGAAGAAAACCTTATTGCACTTTTTGGATTGGAACCTTTTTTAGATAAAAAACTGAGTAATCTATCAGGGGGAACCAAGCAAAAAGTAAATATTGTACTCACCTTTATGTTTAATAGCCCCCTAATTGTCTTGGACGAACCAACCACAGGATTGGATCCCTTAGCACTAATACATCTTAAAGAGCTTATTTTTAAGGAAAAGGCCAAAGGAAAAACCTTTTTGATTACTTCCCATATTATGCAATTTGTTGAGGAGGTTTCCGATGAGGTGGTGTATCTCCTGGAAGGTAAAATTTACTTTAAGGGGAGTATAGAGCAACTAAAGACCAAAACAGAAGAAACTACTTTTGAACATGCCATAGCGGCCATATCAACCTACAACCATCATGATTAAAATATTAAAATATAGCTTTTATGACCTTATGCGAAGTAGATGGAGTTATGTCTACTTTCTCTTCTATCTGTTGCTGGGATTTGTATTGTTGTTTTTAAACAATGAGTTGTCCAAGGCAGTAATCACCTTAATGAATGTTATTATTGTTCTGGTACCTTTAATAGGAACCATTTTTGGTGTAATGTATTACTACAATTCCAAGGAATTTACAGAGCTCCTCTTGGCGCAGCCCATAAAACGATCCTCTATTTTTTTGGGACAGTACCTTGGCGTGGCCGGTTCGTTAACTATGAGTTTGGTTCTAGGTTTGGGTATTCCCTTTGTTTTATATGGTCTCTTCCAAAGTAATGCCATTTGGGATTTCTCATTGCTACTGATTACAGGGGCATTTTTAACCTTGATCTTTACAGCCTTGGCCTTCAATATTGCATTGTCCAATGAGAACAAAATAAAGGGTTTTGGATATGCGGTATTGGCTTGGCTGTTTTTAGCGGTTATCTATGACGGCCTTTTTTTAATGTCCCTTATTGTTTTTGAAGAATATCCATTGGATAGCCTTTCCTTGGCCGCAACAATGTTTAACCCTATTGATCTTTCAAGGACCTTGATTTTGTTAAAACTGGATATCTCTGCGCTTTTAGGGTACACAGGAGCTATTTTTAAACAATTTTTTGGTACGGGTTTGGGCCTTGTCATCTCTATATGTATGCTGCTGCTATGGACGGTACTTCCCATATGGCGTTTGGGGCATATTGCAAAAAGAAAGGATTTTTAATAGTACCTTAGCAATAGTTCCAAAAGATTTGTGTTAGGCATTAGGTCTCAAATAAAGGTGTCACTTGGCTATTTTTTATTGGCTGCACTACTTGGTGTGCTGTTAAGGATGTTTGTGGTGGTACCAATACCTGTAAATTACCGATTTATAGTTCATACCCATTCCCATATAGCTTTGCTAGGTTGGGTATATGTTGCCTTAACAACACTGTTGTATTACCTTTATTTGCACGGGGCGGGGCTAAAGAGCCGGTATGGCAAAATATTTTGGTTTACACAGTTGTGTTTACTGGGAATGTTGTTGTCCTTTCCTTTTCAGGGATACGCTTTATTTTCTATAATATTTTCTTCCATGTTCTTGGTGGCATCTTATTGGTTTACTGCCTTTTTTATAAAAAACGTTCCACAGCGAACAAAGGATTCCCTGGCCTATCGTTGTATACGGATAGCACTTTTGTTTATGGTGAGTTCCAGTATTGGTCCATGGGCCCTAGGTGGGATAATGACGGTATTGGGACCGGAATCTATTTGGTACCGATTGGCCATTTATTTCTACTTGCATTTTCAGTATAATGGATGGATGGTAATGGCCTTGGCAGGATTGCTGTTCTATTTATTGCAGGAGGTAGGAATAGTGGTTTCCGACAAGAGGTCTAGGTTCTTTTTCCGATGTACCGGTCTTGGTATTGTATTGAGTTTTTTTCTCTCCACCTTGTGGACGGCACCCGGACCGGTGTTTTATATTATGGGCGGGCTAGGAGCCCTTTTGCAACTGCTCGGGTTTGGGTTACTGTTCCGGGTCTGTTTTAAAAATAGGCAGTTGTTAAAGTCCCGATTGTCACCAACACAATACAGTAGCTTAAAATTGGTAAGCGTATTGCTGATTGTAAAAATGTTGTTGCAGTTGTTAACAGCGTTACCCTATTTTGCCAGTTTGTCCACTACAATTCTGGATTTTACTATAGGCTATTTGCACTGGACCTTTTTAGGTGTTGTAAGTTTGGGGTTGTTCTTCTTTTTGGATTATTACAAAATGATAAAGCTTTCCAAAACGGGTTTAAGAGTGTATTTCACAGGTTTTGTAATTACAGAGCTGCTTATTTTTTATAGAGGGACTGCTGCTTGGTTGGGCTGGGGGTTGATAGAAGGATATAGTGATGTGTTGGCAGTGGGCAGTTTATTAATCCCAATCTCCTTGATGGTCATTCTTTGGACATCCAAGGGGCAGGAAACCAAGTCTTCTTGCTAATTTTCCTTATTCCGATGCTGGTAAATCTGTATATATAACATAGTGGACATTTTCTGAGCCCTGTTTTTGGCAATCCAAGCTACCTCTCCGTCAAAAAGTTCATCTATAGTAGCAAACCACTCGTTGAGCCACAGGCCAAAATGCTCTGGGGTAATGCCATGGTCCATCTTCCTGTCTACCTCTTGGTGCACGGCAATGGGGTTGCCCCTATATTTTCGCTCCAATAAAAGTTGACTCTCCCAAAAATCGGTCAACAGCTCCAAATGACTGTCCCAGTCCGTTATGATACCATTAAATATGGGACCCAATATTTGGTGTTCCCTAATCTTGGCATAGAAATTAACCACTAGTAGTTTAATATCCTTTCTCTCTTTTATTTCTGATTTTAACAACATATGTTTTATAACTATTCCTGTGGAATACGGTATTAATACTGGGTTTGTTTTATTTGCACTATAGGCCTATTTAAAACTAGGATATAGAAACCTGTAATGCACTTCCATTTTATTGTTTTTTAGTTTATTAATGCACCTATTTATATGATCCGTAATCATTTTCAGAGATCACTTTAAAAGCCATCTGATGTAACTCGGCATTAATTGGAATTTGACAGGCTAGGCGGCTGTTGGCATTGCTGCTATCCAATTTGGAAAGCGTGTGCTTCTCATCATCGGATATCTTAGAACTCGTATGGCCTGCTATTATTTGAATATGACAGGTGCCGCACCAGGCCCTGCCTTTACAATCTCCCCACTCCTGCAGATATTTGTCAAAAAGTAACTCCATTAGATTGTGGTATTCATTGTGCGTAAAGCTGGCGTCTTGGATGTCCCCAAATTCGTCTATATAGCTAATGGCGTAATGGTTTGGTTTCATTATTTTCAAATAAGATTTGCTATAATGGTTAAGATACTGAAAAGGACACTCAAAAGTAATATGTTAAAGGTTGTTTTTGTTTTTAATTGTGCCAATACGGCAGCGTTGTAGGCCATGCAAAATATAGTGATTAAAAAAAGAAATGTAAACTTAACTGCAGTTGGTATGTGGTTCATAAGCAACATCATAGCGGCAACAGATCCTATGCAGCTTTGGCCTATAATGGCAATGGTGGAATATCCTGTTTGTTCCCGTTTAAATTCCGTTAGTAAGCGATAATAAATTTTCATGGGGTTTGTTGATTTTAAGTTACTTCCAAAACATATCGGAGCTATTTTCTATATATTCTTTTTCGTTTTGATGGGCGGCTATGGTCTGTAGTTGTTGTTCGGTGGCCACCTTTTGAATTTCATTGAAGAGTATGCGTTCCTCAAATCTGATATGTTGCTCCAATTCCTCCTCGATGATAGCGAGTGATTTTTCAATGTCCTTTTCCGTATTAAAAAGGCGTTTTAACCGTCGGTGTTGTGTTATGGCTTTTTTTACCAGATCATTGTCCTCTCCCAGTATGGGGAATATATGTGTCTCCTCTTCGGTAAAATGGGGAATTAGGTAGGTTTTATAAAACCAGTCTGTATAAGCCTTTATCCTTGAGTAAGCTATCTTTTTGGTAAATCCAGTGCGGATTTTCCATGAAAGCAGCAAACCTTGGTGGTGTTCCCTGCTCAAGGGTTGAAGAACTAGGTGTCTTTTAATGGGCTTGGGTTTCATACGTAATTGCTTTAAGGATTGATAAAATTACTGGCAGTCTCAACCTTTCTTGGACCGCTGGTACTGCGATACCCAACAGCAGGGGAATGTTGCTGCTAAATCAGTGCAGTTAAAATAGCGGTCCATGTTGTTTTGTTCCATGTTTAGTGTTAAACGTTTATTTCTTTTTCCATGGCTATTGCCTTTGGGAAAAGAATATTATTCTCCAAATGAATATGTTTGTGCAAATCCCTTTCAAATTCGCTTAGTAGAGCAAAGGCAACCTTATAAGTATTACAGGCATCACTAGGGGGTGAGTAGGAGTTGCTCAATTCAGCAATAATCCTAAATCGATCACCTTCATTCTCATGTTCATCCATCATTGTTTGAATGGGGTTTTTAATGCTGCCATAATGCATATTGGGCATAGCACTTCCCATCTGCTTGCTCTGTAGCATTTTACGCACGGCGGGGAAAACTATTAATTCCTCTTTTTTCATGTGTATGGCCAATTCACCCGCACTTTTATTGAAATGTTCATTGATTTCCAATAATTCGGGATGACGGTCACCATGTACTCTGCATAATTTGGTGAGATATTGGTTTAAAATAGGAATTTGGGTCTCAACATAGCGATGGTGCTTTTTTTCAATATAATCGGCCAAAAGGTCTATGGGCCATGAATTAAAATCTATATGGTCATCATTGGCTTCTTGCCCAACTTTTTCAATTTCATTTAGTAGCTGCTGGGTATCCAGGTTGTTTTTATGGGCAACCTCCTGAACGCTGCGGTTTCCCTTGCAGCAAAAGTCTATTTTGTGATCCTTGAATATCTGGGCTGCTCGGTAGTTTTGCGCTACTATTTCTCCGATGTTTTTGGTCATTAAATTTTCCATGATTTTAGCTTTTAAAATGTATATTGGAGTCGGTTGCCATTATGGCAACGGCTTTTAGATTTTTAAGAATCTCAAGTTTATGCTCGGTATAGGCCGGGATAAGAAAGGAGGAACCTTTTTCCAAAATGTATTCGGTGTCCTTCGTCTTTAGAAGGGCCCTTCCTTCCTGAACAATAATAACCGCTTCATGGGTATTGAGATGTGTTGGCATCCCCATACCGGCCATTGCCTTTATTTGCATTGTTTTTAAGGAATCACCTACTAGTAGATGCGTTAATTCCGGTCTGTTTACAATTTCCATAGTTGTCATTTTTGGTGTTGTCAGCCCAATGTTGTTTCTCCAATTGGGTCCACAAGGCTGGAAAAAATATTCGTTTTTGGTATTTTGGGTGGAGGTATTTTTTCCAATCCGATCCCCCCGTAGCTTTCTTGTTTTCACCTTTGCTGTTCAAATAATGTTCGGCAGTTTTTAAATGAACCATAGGCCAATCTATATTATAAAGAGTATCAAACGTCCTTACCCTTTCCCTTAGGGCATCAGGAATATTGGGCAGGGAAGATAACTTGTCCTCCAAGGTGCTGCCCTGTACTTGTACAGCGGTTTCCCAAAGTGCTTTGAGGTATCTTTCCTCAAAAAGTTGAAGGGTTAGGGTTTTGTGCCCGGTTTTAGGATTGGTTCCGGCATCTTTCCAATAAAGGTGCTCAAAACATTCCTTCATATCTGGCTGTATGTTGGTGGTGTTCTTGTGTCTATGGCTGATTAAATTCCCTATGGAGGTGCAATGGAGTTCTATAAACCGGAATTGGGCGGACTGAAAACCGCTGGCCGGCGTTAAGGCTTTGCGAAAACTATTGTAATCCTCGTAGTTCATTCCTACCCTCATAATATCGAAGGAGTTAATCAACATAGAGGTATATTGTATTAACCGGTCTAGTTTTGTAATAAGGTATTCGGTTGTAGTGACCTTTTCTGTTGTTAGTTGTTGCAGTTCATGCAGCATCATTTTAAGGTAAAGTTCAGTTACCTGATGGTACATGATAAAAATGGATTCATCCTTGAAAGCTGTACGAGTTCTTTGAAGAGAAAGAAGGGTGTCTACCTCTATGTACTCCCAATAGGTAATTGGTTTGGCATGCAGCAGGCCCTCTAAATAGGTTTCCGGATTTTCACCAAGTGCTTGGTATTTTTCAGCTATTTTATTTGTAATGTCCAGCATAGGGATTATTGTAAAATGTATATGTTAAAATTGAAATTAGTAAGCTGTTAAATTATTTAAGAATTAAAGACCCTTTTATCTTTTATTAGTTTAAATTTTTATCGTTTTAGGTGGGTAAGTCCAATATCAAGACCAGTGGCCAATTCGTATAAACTGGTATTATGTAACATGGACTTTAAATTATCCCGTATTCCCACAAACTTATCGTGCACGGGGCAGGGCTTTGAGGCATCGCACTGTTTCAGTCCCAAGCCACAGCCATTAAAAATATTGTCACCGTCAATGGCATGGACAATTTGGTGCAGGGTAATAGCATCAATTTTTGATTCTTGGATCTGAAAGCCACCTGTAGGCCCCTTTTGGGAGTCTATTATACCGTGCCTTGCCAACGATTGTAATATCTTAGCAGTAAATGCCACAGGTGAATCCACCTCTTCGGCAATTTCTTTAAGGCTCACCCGCTCTTGGTGCATAGACTTGACCGCTATGTATATCGTGGCCTTTATTCCGTATTCACAAGCTTTGGAAAACATAGGAAAACTTTTAAAATCAATACAAATATAACTTTTATTCTTATTTCGGACAAATTTATCTTAAATAGAAAACGTGGGCATTAATGCTCTCCATATCCTATATCGTCCATTTTCCCCTTAAATACCCGGTATTGAATAAAGATATAGGCAATAAGAAGGATCAGGGCCACAATAAACCAATATACACCCACCGAAAGCCCGTACTCATCTGCCGCTACATTATAGATGGTCAACGAGGGGTTTACGGTATTGGTAGATGGCAATACCTTGGGAAATATGGAGGCAGCGGTGGTAGCAAAGCCTCCTAAGATGAATAAAGCGGAGCAAACAAATCCCATGCCGTCCTTTTTGTATGTCCGTACTCCAAATAGTCCAAACAGGCCAACAAGGGTCAGTAATGGAAAAACCCATAACCATGGTCTTTCCATAAAATTATGAAAGGGTTTGGGAGCTATTATATGCCAAAGAACAAGGGAGGTAATTACTAGGGAGACCAGGACGATATTGAGTCTAAAAATTACGGTCTTTAATTTGTTGTTCAGCTCGGAATTGGTCTTAAAGATAATCCAGTTGGCACCATGGATGGTCAAGGTTACCGCTCCCAACAGGCCAAGTAAAATGGTAAACCAATCTATTATGCCTAGATGTTCTGCCGTAGGACTAAATGTGGGATTCCACAGTGGGAGAAAAAAATAATGGGCTTCATGGGCAGAGACGCCATTTTCTACCATGCCCAGGTTTACACCTCTAACAACATTGCCCAAGGCAATTCCAAAGAAAAGGGCCAAAAGAAAACTGGCGATCCCAAAGGCTTTGTCCCATACCGCCTCCCACAATTTGTTATGTATCTGACCCCGGAGTTCCAAGCCTATCGCCCTAAAGATCAGCAGCCATAGAATCATGATCAAAGGCAGGTAGAAACCGCTAAAGGAGGAGGCATAGAGGGTGGGAAAGGCAAAAAATAGGATGCCTCCAGATGCAATAAGCCATACTTCGTTAGCGTCCCAAAAGGGGCCAATGGCATTTGTAATGGCCTTTTTGTCCTTTTCTTTTTTTGCAAAAAAGAGATGTATGATCCCCGCTCCAAAATCATAGCCATCCAATACCACATAGATAGCTAACATGCTCATTAAAACAATGTACCAGAATAATTCCATATTTATGTATTAGAGGTTAGGGGGCCTTTATTTATTATTTTGCCTACAAGTATTAAAAAGAGCATGCCCAACAATAGGTACAGTCCAATAAACCCTAATAGGGTGAATAGTGTATTTCCAGAGGATACAGTGGGTGAAATGCCGTCCGAGGTGCGCAATAGATTATATACCAACCATGGTTGTCTACCTAATTCGGCCGTATACCAGCCTGTTGTGTTTGCAATGTAGGGAAAGGGTAGGAGGAAAAGTAGGGACCATAATATCCATTTGCTGCTGTATAATTTTTTACGCCACAGTTGTACGCCCGCCATTGCCATGATGCCAATAAAAAGGGTGCCCAGTCCCACCATTATATGATAGGCGTAATATAAGCCGGGAATATTGGTAGGATAAACTTCTGGATTAAATTCGTTTAACCCTTTTACTGTGGCATCCCATTTTTTATAGGTCAGAAAACTCAGAATGTTTGGAACGGCCAGTTTATTGTCCAATTTCTTTTCCATTACATTGGGTTGCCCAATGAGAACTATTTCTGCTCCCCCGTGCTGGGTTTCAAATAAACCCTCCATGGCTGCAAAGGTAACAGGCTGGTATTCCACTACATTTTTCGCGGCCCAGTCTCCTGTTGGAAAGGCTACCAATACAGAAGATATTAGTCCAAATAACACTCCGGTCTTTACAAATAGCTTTCCAAAACTATGATGTTTCTTGTTCAGTATATAAAACGCACCCACAGCAGCTATAACAAAGGATGCGGTAACCATACTCGCCAACTGATTGTGCAAATAGGAGGGAAGAAGCCAGGGATTGGAGAATAAGGCGCCAAAATTATTTAATACAAATTTACCATTGCTCAATATTTCGTACCCTACTGGATGCTGCATCCAGGAGTGGGTGGCTATGATAAGGAACCCGCTGGCCCATGATCCCAAAAACACTAAAAAGCCAGTTAAAAAATGTAATTTATGGCCTAGTAATTTCTCTCCAAATAAGAACAGGCCAAGAAAGGAAGATTCCAGGAAAAAAGAGAACATACCTTCCATGGCAAGTGTTTGCCCAATGATGCCTCCGGTGAGTTCGGAAAATTTGGCCCAATTGGTGCCAAACTGAAACTCCATTGGTATTCCAGTTACTACACCCATGGCAAAATTAAGGGCAAAAATCCGCATCCAGAATTTGGCTGCATCGTTATAAGATTGAAGTTGGGTCCTAAGAAATTTCCATTTGAAATAAACGATGATAAGCGAAAGTCCCATGGTTAATTGGGGAAACAAATAATGGAAAGTGATAGTAAAGGCAAACTGCATCCTATCATAAAAAAGCATATCCTCCATTGAAAATGGCATTAGGTTATTAAGTAGCTCAAATTTAAACAACAAAGAGAAAAAAATGTCAAGAAAGACCGGCTTATTAAGCATTTTTTTAAATCAATATTTTTGCACAAAACCTGATGGTTGTCATCTTTTTATCTAAAGAATATACATTATCTTTGCCTTGTGTTTAAGGTATATGAGGTTTTGATGAATTAAAGGATTGTTACTTTAGCCCAAGTTTAATCGAATTTTGTTTTACATAGGAACCACCTTATTTTAGAAGAATTATAAATGAAACAATTAGTCTTGTTTGTTGCGCTGATCATGCTAATAAAGCCATTATGGCCCTTGGCAGAGTATGCGGTAAATTATGATTATATTGTAGAGAACCTATGTGAGAACAGGAATAGGCCTGCCATGCAATGTGACGGAAAATGTTATTTGGCGAAACAGCTGGCCAAAGAATCCGAGGGCAGCGATAAAAATCCTTTTGAGGGTAAACGCTTTAATGCGGAGATCCAATTTATTGATTTTCAGGAAAAGGAATTTTTGCTAGTGCTCCAATCTGGATTTGTACCAAACATTGAGAATAATTATAAGAATGCCCTGGTTTTGATTCCGGGTTTATATACTACAGATATTGCACAGCCGCCAGAGCTGGGATAATATAATCATTGCTATTATGTAATAGGGAGGCTTGCAACCTTTTACTACCTAATGGCAACTTCAACATATTATATTATCTAAATTTTAAACGTGTGAAAATTTTCAGACATGCCCATATAGTATACACTATACTTATGGGAAAAAATATACATAGCCCTAGTTGGTCTATTTACGTGGCGCTTTTTATGTTTCCCCTGTATATAGGGGCTCAGGAATTAGTTTTGCCTCAGGACTCCATTATACGGATTAATTTGGACGAGGTTATCCTTATTTCGGCTAGAAAGACCTTGGATTATAACAAACAGCCAAAACCTTTGTCTTCTTTGGATGAGTATTTGGAATCCTCCAAGAAGGTAGATATGGTAAAACGGGGTGCCTATGCTTGGGAGCCCACCTTGAACAATATGTATTCCGAACGCCTTTCCGTTACCATAGACGGTATGCGGATATTTGGGGCCTGTACGGACAAGATGGACCCTATAACCTCTTATGTGGATGTGTCCAATTTGTCCAAGGCCCATATAGCATCGGGTCAGCAAGGGGCTGAGCATGGAACCACTATTGGAGGTGCCATTAACTTGGAGCTGGACAAGAGCAACTTTAGGGATACGGGATTGGAAGGCAATTTGGAGACCGGTTTTGAGAGCAATAACGAAATGAACGTTGTAGGGGGGCAACTTAATTACTCCAATTCCAAGTATTTTGTGGATACCGATATTATTTATAGAAAGGCCGGGAATTATTATGCTGGGGGTGGGGAAGAAGTGTCGTTTTCACAGTTTGAAAAGTATAATTTCTCTGCCTTGGGAGGGTATAAAATAGCAGACGATAAGGCTTTGATAGCAAGCTTTATTTTTGACGAGGCCCGGGATATAGGTTACCCCGCCCTAACCATGGATGTTTCGCTGGCCCGTGCTATGATTGCCTCCTTAGGTTATGAACAGGATGAACTTTGGGGCAGTTTAACCAATTGGAAATCCAAGTTGTACTTTAATACAGTAACCCATGTTATGGACGATACCAAGCGTCCTGATGTGGCCATACACATGGATATGCCGGGTTGGAGCGATACCTACGGATATTTCAGCGAGGCCCAGCTTAAAAAAGAGAAACACAGTTTTCTGTTTAAACTGGACGGGTACTACAATAGGTCTTATGCAGAAATGACCATGTACCCCAATGACCCGGATGAATTGCCCATGTTTATGCTTACGTGGCCCGATGTCCGCACCGCTAATACGGGAGTCTATGTTGAGGATGAACTGGATTTAAACGGTAGCTTTTTAAAGCTTGCCACTAGGATGACCGTTCAAAATCAGAAGGTGGCCGATGAATTTGGTTTAAATAGCCTTAGGATCTTTTATCCAGAAATGGAGAAGTCCAAAACACGATTCTTAAAAAGTATTTCGGGCCAATGGCATAAAATGTGGATGCCCTGGCACTTTAATGTAGGCCTGTCCTACGGGGATAGGGCACCTTCTGTTAGTGAAGGGTACGGGTTTTATTTGTTTAACAGTTTTGATAACCATGATTATATTGGAGATCCAGAACTGGACAATGAAAAATCGGTAGAAGCCAATACCAAGATTTCCTGGGAAAAATCCAAGTTTAAATTTACGGCCGAAGCTAATTATTTCCATATAACGGATTATATCATTGGGGATATAGACCCTTCCCTCAGTGTTATGACCATAGGGGCAGAGGGCGTAAAAGTATATAAGAATCTAGAGTATGCCAATCTCTTCAATGCCTCCCTGGAGATGAAATACGGGCTGCTAGAGCACTTAAATTGGAATGCTGTACTTTCCTATCACCGAGGAACGGACAATGAAGGGGGTAACCTGCCCTTTATGAGTCCGATAACCTATGGTTCTGGACTACAATTTGACAATAGATCTATTTCCGCGGCCTTCCAGGTCAAAGGTGCTGGAAAACAACGGAATTACAATCCCAATTTTGGAGAGGATGAAACAGCCGCTTATACCGTTTATTCGGTCACTTTGGGAAAGACCTTTGCTATTAATAACGATGCAGTCTATGCAAAATTTGGAGTAGAGAATATATTTGATACCTACTACTCCACCTACACCGACTGGAAAAATATTCCCCGAATGGGACGAAATTTTTTCTTAACACTTACTTATTCCATTAACTAAAAAAAAAATACAAATGAAAACTATAAAATTAGTCTTAATTACAATCGCTTTATCCTTGGGTTTAACTGCCTGTACCTCTGATGATGATTCGCCGCAATTGGAAGTAGATCCCTTGGCCGAATACAATTTAGTGACCAAGGTGGATGCCAACGGACACAGCTTGGAACTTTATTCAGATGGCAATGCCTTTACCACTGGATACAATGAAGTGTACCTACGTATAAAGGATGATTCGGATAACAGCTATTTTGCCAATCCCAAAATTTCCTGGATGCCCGTTATGCATATGGAGAGTATGAACCATTCCTGTCCTAAATCCGAACTGGCTATAAGCACGGAAAACAATACGGTAGTAGAGGGTTATGCAATATTTCAAATGGCCGGTAATGCGGATGAATATTGGGACATAACCTTTACCTATGAGGTAGGAGGGCAGGAGTATACGGTTACCCAGACCATTGATGTTACGGCTCCGTCAGATGGCAAACAAAGGGTCACCTCTTTTTTAGGGAGTGATAATGTTAGGTATGTCTTGGCCATGGTAGCGCCTCGTGATCCAGTGGTTGCCGTTAACGATATTCATGCCCTACTTTATAAAATGGAAAGTATGATGAGCTTTCCAATGGTGCAAAACTATAGCATAGCCCTAGACCCCCGTATGCCGGGTATGGGCAATCATAGTTCTCCAAACAATGAGGATCTAACCTATGACAGCAGTGCTAAAATGTACACAGGAAAATTGTCATTGACCATGACGGGGTATTGGAAACTTAATTTAAAATTGTTGAATATGGATGGGGAAGTATTGAAGGGCGAAGATGTTACAGAGGAAAACGAAGCCAGTAGTCTTTACTGGGAACTGGAATTTTAAACCTTGCTCAGCGGCATAAAAAAAGGCTGTCCGATAGGGCAGCCTTTTATATTTAAAAATCTATGTTATTTAAAACTTGTAGCGTACAAATGCCTCCATGGCGGCATAATGCGCTAATCCCAGTTCATCATATTTAGTGGCCGTTTCCTTGTTTCTGTCTTCTGCACGTTGCCAGAACTCTCTGGAATCGGATCCTTGGAATACCACTCCGTCTTTCTGTGATTGGTGTTTAAAGATTCCGTAGCGTTTGGCCAAAACCTGACTTGGGCTCATAGGTACTGCCATTTCAATATCTTCTATATCCCACTCTTGCCATGCACCTCTGTACAACCAAACCCAACAATCTTCCATATATGGTTTGGATTTAAGTCGGTCTATGGCCTCAAAAATAATATCCAGACAAACCTTATGGGTTCCGTGCGGATCTGCCAAATCCCCGGCCGCATAAATTTGATGTGGTTGTATTTGCTCTATCAAATCCATCGTTATCTTGATGTCCGCATCGGAAGGTGGGTTTTTTTCAATGGTACCCGTTTCATAGAAAGGCAGGTCGTTAAAATGTATTTGTTCATCAGGAAGACCTACATAGTAACTGGTAGCCCTAGCCTCACTACGTCTAATAAGGCCTTTTACCTTTCTTACCTCTTCAATATCAATTTCACTGGCCTTTTTGTTTTTAATAAATTCGGTGGCCTTTTTGTAGATCTCAATAGACTTTTTGTTGTCCAGTCCAAACGAACGGTTGTAGTCTATCACAAAATCTGAAAACCGTAATGCCTCGTCATCGGCAACAGCAATATTTCCAGATGTTTGATAGGCTACATGTACTTCGTGGCCTTGGTCTTGCAAACGCATAAAGGTACCTCCCATACTTATGATATCATCATCTGGGTGCGGGCTAAAAATTAATACGCGTTTTTTGGCAGGTTCTGCCCTTTCTGGCCTGTTAAGGTCATCGGCATTTGGCTTACCACCAGGCCATCCGGTAATAGTGTGCTGTAGTTTGTTGAATATTCTAATATTGATATCGTAAGCATCGCCAACTTCCGTCAACAAGTCACTCATACCATTTTCAATATAGTCAGCTTCGGTAAGCATCAATACTGGTTTCTCCAGCTTAAGGGCTAATCCTACAACCGCCTTTTTAATCATTTTTTCATCCCATTCAACCTCCTCAACAATCCACGGTGTACTTACCCTGGTAAGTTGGGAAGACGATCCCTGATCCAAGATAAATATACTGTTGGGGTGTTCCTGAAGATAAGATGCAGGTACCTGCTCTGTAATAGGTCCCTCAACCGATTCTCTGATGATGGACGACTTACCTTCACCCCAAGCCATAAGGATTACCTGTTTGGCCTGCATTATTTGCTTAATACCAAGGGTAATCGCCGTTTTAGGGGTGTTTTGAAGGCCTTGGAAATCCTTGCTTGCCGCAACTCTGGTAATGTGATCCAAGGTTACCAATCTGGTTTTTGAGTTGGGTAGGGATCCGGACTCGTTGAAACCAATATGTCCGTTACCACCAATACCCAAAATTTGAAGATCAATTCCTCCTAGAGCATCTATTTTTGCTTCATACTCTTTACAATAATCGGCAATGTCAGCTTTGGAAAGCGTTCCGTCAGGGATATGATAGTTCCCTGGCTCAATGTCTATGTGATTAAACAGAAGTTCCTCCATAAAGCGCACATAACTGTGTATGGCATCGGGCTCCATGGGGTAGTATTCATCTAGGTTAAACGCAATAACATTCTTGAAGCTAAGGTTTTCTTCTTTGTGCAAGCGTACAAGTTCTGCATACAATCTTTTTGGGGTAGATCCCGTAGCAAGTCCAAGGACGCACATTTCCTTGGCTTTTTGTTTTTTCTTGATCAATGTCGCAATTTCAGCAGCCGCTGATTTGGACGCAACCTCGGAGGACTCAAAGATAACAGTGTTGATTTTTTCAAACCTTTTTTCAAAACTGGTTACCTTATCGATTTTACTTTTAATCATGGGTGGCAAGATTTTTTGTTCATTTTTGGTTGAATCGATAAAAGTAATACAAAGAAATTAAATGCATGTAATAGTTAATGATTTTAACCTATTCTTAATCCATTTCCTACCCATCGGTTTTTAAATGCCCTACTTCGAAATTAGTTTTGTACCGTATAGGGAGGTAAGAGTGGCTCATTATGGTTTTTTGGGCAACTTAATTCCTGTTCCCATCAAAATCCTTAATTCAAATTTTAAACGTAATTTTGTGGAAATACATAATCAATCATACCAATAACAAGGGGCGTACATGCCCTATTATATTTTACTAGATGAGTCTATCGTTAGAAAATACCTGGAGATGGTACGGTCCGCAAGACCCAGTATCCTTAGCGGACATTAAACAAGCTGGGGCTACAGGGGTGGTAACCGCCTTACATCACATTCCTAATGGAACAATATGGCCAGTTGAAGAAATTCAAAAAAGAAAAAGTGAGATCGAAGCCGTAGGGCTAACTTGGTCTGTAGTGGAAAGTGTGCCCATTCATGAAAATATTAAGACGCAACAGGGCGATTTTCAGCAATATATTGAGAACTATAAGACCACTATTGCCAATTTGGCCAGCTGTGGAATAGACACTATTTGCTATAATTTTATGCCGGTCCTGGATTGGACACGGACCAATTTGGATTATGGCCTTGAAGATGGGTCAACGGCTTTGAGGTTTGAAAAGGATGCCTTCGCCGCCTTTGAATTGTTCTTGCTAAAGCGTCCCGGAGCAGAGACTTCCTACTCCGAAGAGGAGAAGAAGGCCGCAAGTGAGTATTTAAAAAATACCACTGAAGCTGAGCAGAAGAAATTGATCCAAAATATTATAGCTGGTCTGCCCGGTGCAGAAGAGGGTTATAGTTTGGAAGAATTTAATAAAATACTGGCCACTTATGAGCATATTGGGGCGGAGGAATTAAAAGAGCATCTTTTTTACTTCCTAAGCCAGATTATACCGGTAGCCGAAGAAGGAGGGGTTAGAATGTGTATCCATCCAGACGATCCGCCATATCCTATTTTAGGATTGCCGCGGGTGGTAAGTACAGAGCAGGATATAGTGGATCTTTACAATGCCGTGGACAGTCCCAATAATGGACTTACTTTTTGTACCGGATCGTTTGGGGTTAGGGCCGACAACGATTTGGTAGGTATGGTAAAAAGACTGGGGCACCGTATTCACTTTATGCACCTTAGGAGTACGCAACGCGATGAAAATGGCAACTTTCACGAGGCCGATCATTTGCTTGGTGATGTGGATATGTATGGGGTTATGAAAGCCTTGGTGGAAGAACAGCAAAAAAGAAGTGCCGCCGGAAGAAAGGACCTGCGTATGCCTATGCGCCCCGATCACGGCCATAAAATGCTGGACGATTTAAAGAAAAAGACCAATCCCGGATATTCCGCCATAGGAAGATTAAGGGGTCTGGGAGAATTAAGGGGCTTGGAATTGGGGATCCGTAGATCTTTATAACACAGTACCTGCCCTTTAGCAACACACCCTCTGTTCTTTTGGTAAGAAACAGAGGGTGTATTTTTTTATCCCGGTATGGAAGTATTGTTAACTTCTTATTTTTTGGATCAGGGCCAAAGTTTCCCTTACCGTTTTTTCCAAGCCATTGTAGTCTTTATTTTCCAAGACGGTCTTGCTAATTAAGTTAGATCCCATTCCCACACAGGTGACGCCGGCATTAAACCAGCCACTTAGGTTGGATTCTTCCAGTGTTACCCCTCCTGTAGGCATAACACTGGTCCATGGTTGTGGACCTTTGATAGCTTTTACAAAACTAGGTCCAAAATGGGCGCCTGGGAACAATTTGATGATTTCACATCCCAGCTCCTCGGCCCTGTTGATCTCCTTTAGGGATCCACATCCAGGGCTCCAAAGTACTTTTCTGCGATTACAGACCGTGGCGATATCTTCTCGTAAGGAAGGGGTCACTATAAAATTGGCACCCATCTGCATATAAAGGGAAGCGGCGGCGGCATCGGTGATAGAGCCTACACCCATGGCCATCTCCGGCATTTCTTTAATAACATATTTGTTTAGTTCGCCAAAGACCTCGTGGGCAAAATCCCCACGTGCCGTAAATTCAATTAATCTTGCACCGCCATCATAGCAGGCCTTTAATATTTTTTTTCCCAGAGCTACATCTTGGTGATAAAACAAGGGGACTAAGCCTGTCTTATGCATTAATGCTGCAACTTCTATTCTTGAAAACTGTGACATATTTATTTTGCTTGTGGTTATCTGCTAACTTTTCCAGAGGAATCCCCTCCGGCCAATTGTTCTATCTCTGCAATGCTCGCCAGATTGAAATCGCCGGTAATCGTATGCTTAAGGCAGCAGGCGGCCGCAGCGAAATCTATAGTTCCTTGTTTGTCCAAATCATCGTTGAGAAGACCATAGATTAATCCCCCCATAAAGGCATCTCCACTACCCACTCGGTCTACCACTGGGGTAACCTCCCTGGTCTTGGCGTAATAAATGTCCTTACCGTCATAAAGGATACCTCCAATCTTTTGGTGAGAGGCATTAATGGAATAGCGCAGTGTGGTGGCTACATATTTTAAATCCGGCGCACTTTTGTACAACAGATCATACAACTGTGGTAGGGATTCCATATCCTGATAGTCAGGGTCCTGCTTTTCTTGGCCCGTCATAAAAAAGGCGGTGTCCAAATCCCCAAGTATAACATGGCTGTATTTTAAAAGCTCGGGCATAATATCCTTAGGCTCCTTGCCGTATTTCCACAATTTGGAACGATAGTTTAAATCCGAAGAAATGGTGATTCCCATTGCGTGGGCTGCCTTTACAGCTTCTAGGCAAACAGCTGCAGCATTACTGGATATCGCCGGTGTTACCCCGCTCCAATGAAACCAATCGGCATCCTTAAAGATAGATTTCCAGTCAATACTACTGGGCTCTATCTGGGCAATGGCACTACTGGCGCGGTCATATACCACTTTACTCCCCCTGGTTCCCGCTCCGGTTTCCAGGAAATATATACCCAAACGATCCCCTCCAAATTGAATATTGGCAGTAGATACATTTTGTTTTCTAATCTCTTGTAGGGCACAGTCCCCTATGTCGTTCTTGGGAAGACGGGTTACAAATTCCGTCTCCAAACCATAATTGGCCAAGGAAACGGCAACGTTAAACTCCCCGCCACCATAGGTAGCATTAAAATTTGTGGCCTGTGAAAACCGAAGATGTCTTTCGGTGGACAATCTTAGGAGGATTTCCCCAAAGGTGATAACTTTCTTCATTCAAATTCATTTACGGTAATAGGACAAAAGTACTAAGGTAATTCGAAAACTGGAAAAGTAAGGTTTTTTTCTTTTTTATAACGTTGCTTTTGGTTTTTGTTTGATGTATAAAACGGAATGTTAAATTAATTAAATAAGCCCAAGGATTTCGTTTAAATTTTCTCAATTTAGTTTTTTATATGATTCAAGTATCCGTAAACCTGGATATTGATAAAAATGAATAAAAGCTATTGAATAGTATATGAAAGTTGTTGCCTTATTTTGTTGCAGTCTGTTTATTTTCCAGGGCTGTGTTTCCCAGTCTTCTGCAAGGCTTATAGATTCGCAAATGGAGGTGACCACTTCCGAAACTCTGAAATATCATTTGTATTATCCGGAAAATTATGGGGTAGATCCGGAGGCCAAGTACCCATTACTACTATTTCTACATGGAGGAGGGGAGTCAGGGGCCGATCTGAAAGCGTTTAAGGACAATGGTTTAGCCAAGCTTATGGAACGCGGCATGAAATTTCCTTTTTTAATATTAGCCCCTCAGAATCCACACCCAAAAATGTGGTGGAATACTAGGGCGGTAAATCAGCTTTTAGATACCATAACGGCCAGCAACAAAGTAGACAAAAACAGGATTTACCTTACAGGGCTTAGCAGGGGAGGGGGAGCGGCCTGGGAGATGGCGGTGCAATACCCCGATAAATTTGCAGCCCTCGCGGTGGTTTGCGGGATGGCTCCGCTACCCTACGCCTCTTGGATAAATAAAAATATGCCCATTAGGGTCTATCACGGCGATCAGGATAAATCCATACCTATTACAGAATCCATAACCATGGTAGATAAACTAAAGGAAATGGGGTATCAGGTAGAGTTTACCGTTTATAAAGGGGCCGGACATAACGTCTGGGATAGGACCTATGAAAATGAAGAGCTGTACCAATGGTTTATGGAACAGCAAAAGATCACACCTTAAAAATGATAACTGGTGTTGGTGGTTGCGCACAAGGGAACCACAATTGTTCATGTGCCATAATATACTATTGTAGGTGTTAAAAAGATAGCAATTGAAATCATTTGTTGTATTTTTCACTGCTTAATGTTATTTTATTATTTATGATGCGTCGTTTATATCTTGGATTTTCTTGTATTAATCTGTTTATTATGTCTGCAATGCTCTTGTTTTCCTGTGCCGATATAAAGGGTCAAAAAAGTGACCACAAATACACCAATGATCTTATTGATGAAACAAGCCCCTATTTGTTGCAGCATGCACATAATCCGGTAAATTGGAGGCCATGGAGTCCGGAAGCCTTGGAAGATGCCAAAAAGGAGAACAAACTGGTTTTGGTTAGTGTTGGCTATTCCTCCTGTCATTGGTGTCATGTAATGGAAGAAGAGACCTTTGAGGATGAGGAAGTGGCTAAATTAATGAATGAAAATTTCATCAACATAAAGGTAGATAGGGAAGAAAGACCCGATGTGGATCATGTGTACATGACCGCGCTGCAACTAATAAAAGGGAACGGGGGATGGCCATTGAATGTTATTACCCTGCCCAACGGGAAACCTATTTATGGCGGAACCTATCATACCAAAGAGCAGTGGAAAAAAGTCTTGTCCGAAATAAGCAAATTATATACGGAGAATCCTGAAAAAGCCAATGAGTATGCAGATATGGTTGCTCAGGGCATCCAGGAAGTCAATCTGGTACAACCCGTAACCGATTTGGACGGTTTGAACCAGGATGCACTAAAAGAGAGCGTTGGGACTTGGAAAGCTAACTGGGACTTTGAATGGGGAGGCAACAAAGGGGTGCAGAAATTTATGATTCCCGTGAACCTGGATTTCTTATTGGACTATGCGGTGTTGACCGAAGATGAGGAATCCAAAGGCTTTGTAAAAACTACCTTGGATAGAATAGCCTGGGGCGGGGTCTATGACCATATTGCCGGAGGTTTTTATAGATATAGTACGGACTCCCAATGGAAAGTACCCCACTTTGAGAAAATGTTGTATGACAATGCCCAATTATTAAGTCTGTACTCCAAGGCCTATAAGGTGTTTGATGAGCCCATGTACAAAAAGGTAGTGGAAGAAACCATTGCCTTCTTGGATAGGGAAATGAAAAACCCCGAAGGGGGTTATTATGCAGCCATTGATGCCGATAGTGAAGGAGAGGAAGGCAAATATTATGTTTGGACAGAGGAGGAATTGAAAACTATTCTGGGAGACGATTTTGAGTTATTTGCCAAGTACTTTAATATAAAGCCTTCCAATATATGGGAAAATGATACCTATGTACTTTTTAGGACCAATGGTGATGAAGACTTTATAAAGGAAAATAATATTTCTTCGGAAGCCTGGGAAGATTATCAGGAAGTGTGGAGAGCGAAAATCTTGGCAGCTAGAAAAAAACGGATAAGGCCCAATACCGATGATAAAATAATAACCTCATGGAATGCCCTCTTGATAAATGGGTTTGTGGATGCCTATAACACTTTTGGGGATAGTTCCTATTTGGATAGGGCAGAGGAGGTCTTCGGTTTCTTGAAAAAGAACAGTTATAGCAAATCTGGATTATTACATACCTATAAAAAAGGCAGTAGGAAGAAGGATGGGTTTTTGGAGGACTATGCCTTCTTGGCCAATGCTTGCCTAAATTTGTATAGCACTGTTTTGCACCCATCCTATTTGGACTTTGCTAAAAACCTTCATGAAACAGCCACGACAAAATTTGCCGATGAGGAGTCTGGGATGTACACTTTTAATTCGAGCAAAGAGTTGATCTCCAAAATTATTAAGACCGATGACGGTGTGTTGCCATCTCCCAATGCTATGATGGCAGAGAACCTGCTGCTATTGGGGCATATAGATTACAATAAGGATGCAACACTAAAAGCCAGGACTATGCTTTCGGCCATAGTGCCCGCATTGGTGGAGAGCGCTTACAACTATTCTAAATGGAATTCCCTATTGCTTAAAACTACCTACCCATATTATGAAATAGCGGTAGTGGGCAGTGACGCCCCAAATTTGGTGTCCGAATTGCAAAAAAAGCATTTGCCCAATACCTTGATCGTAGGGAGTAGCTCCAAGAGTGAGCTGCCTTTGTTTAAAGGGCGCTACTCAGATGATGGGACCTACATATACGTTTGTCAGGACCATACCTGTAAACTTCCGGTGGCTACGACCGAGGAAGCTATGGAGCAATTAAATAATTTTTGATTCTCAAGATTGTAAGAGACAAAAACACTAAAATGCCTTGGTCATAAAGTGGTGTTCCCATAACCAAAAATACAATTCTAAGGAATTGCACTAAATGAAATGATATCGTTTATTGATGGTTTTGGGCCTGTTGAGGTAAGTTCTAAGGTTATTCGTATAAAAATGTTTAACTTATATTCCTTTTAAACTTATATTGAACCTTAAAATTAATCCTTTGAAAGATGCAGATAAAAGAATCGTCAACTATTTATGATGTAATTATAGTTGGGTCCGGAGCTGGTGGCGGAATGGCCACGAAAGTACTATCCGAGGCCGGATTAAAAGTGGCCGTTGTGGAAGCAGGTCCATTTTTTGACCCTAAGAATCCAGAACAGATAACACAACTAAAATGGCCATATGAGTCGCCACGTAGAGGGGCAAGCACTACTAGGGCATTTGGAGAATATGACGCCGCATATGGCGGGTGGCATATAGATGGGGAGCCTTATACGCAAAAAAACGGATCTAAATTTTCTTGGTTCCGCTCCCGTATGCTAGGTGGACGTACCAATCACTGGGGGCGTATTTCACTGCGATTCAGTGAGCGCGATTTTAAACATAAGGATGTAGATGGTCTTGGGGAGAACTGGCCTATTGGCTATGAGGATGTAAGGCCTTATTATGATAAAGTAGATAAATTGATCGGTGTTTTTGGTTCCAAGGAAGGTTTGGAAAATGAACCGGACGGTTTTTTCCTTCCTGCCCCAAAACCAAGATTACATGAACTGTATTATATAGATTCGGCCAAAAAATCAAACATTCCCGTTATCCCTTCCAGGATGTCAATGGTCACCAAAAAAATAAATGAGGATCGTGGGGTTTGTTTTTACTGTGGGCAATGTGGTAGATCTTGCCAGATTTATGCCGATTTCTCCGCAGGGAGCTGCCTGATATTTCCAGCGCAAAAAAATGGGGGACAAATAGATCTATTTGTCAATGCCATGGTCCGCGAGGTAACAACCAACGAAGAGGGTAAGGCTACCGGTGTGGTTTATATAAACAAGGAAGACCGTAAGGAATACGGTTTAAAAGGGAAAATTGTTGTTTTGGCGGCATCGGCCTGTAGTACGGCAAGAATACTGTTAAATTCTAAAAGTAAGCAACACCCTGCTGGATTGGGTAACAGCAGCGAAGTAGTAGGGAAGTACCTGCACGATTCCACTGGGGGAGGAATGACCGGATTTATTCCGGACCTAATGAACCGTAAGACCTACAACGAAGATGGTGTGGGGGGAATGCACGTATATACCCCGTGGTGGCTAGACAATAAAAAGCTCGATTTTGCAAGAGGATACCATATAGAAATTTGGGGCGGATTGGGTATGCCAAGCTATGGTTTCGGATTTAACCCCAATGCACTTAATGAGTTTTTGGGAGAAAAAGTAGGCGGATATGGAAATGTCCTAAGAGAGGATGTCAAGAAATATTACGGTGCTATGATTGGATTCGCCGGTAGAGGGGAGTCTATAGCCATGGAGAGTAACTATTGTGAAATAGACCCTAATAAAGTGGATGAATTTGGTATTCCTGTTTTACGCTTTAACTACCAATGGTCAGACCATGAACGTTTACAGGCCAAGCACATGCAAGAAACCTTTGAGGAGTTGATCCATAATATGGGCGGACATGTATTGGGAGACATCCCGGGAAAAGATAAAGATTACGGATTGTTGAATCCGGGAGAGATTATCCATGAAGTGGGTACAACAAGAATGGGTAACGATCCCAAAACTTCTGTAGTAAACAAATACGAGCAACTGCACGATGCGGATAATGTATTTATTGTGGATGCCGGACCATTTGTTTCCCAGGCCGATAAAAATCCAACCTGGACCATCTTGGCATTGGCATGGAGAACTTCTGACTATATTATCGATCAATTGAAAAAACAAAATATCTAATATCATGGATAGAAGAAAAAGTATAAAGTCCATTATTCTCGGTGGCGTGGCCGGTGGACTCGCAATAAATGGTTGTAAACCGGGAACCGAGCCCGAGGCAGGAAAAGAGGAGGCCCTTAATGTGGACGAGAAACATTTTGGTAGAACACCTGAAGAAAAGGAATTAATTAAAAAATTGCAGGCGGAGCAGTTTTTTAATGAACATGAAATGGCCACCTTGGGAGTGCTTTGTGCACTTATATTGCCCGCCACAGATACCTATGGTAGTGCTACCGATGCTGGTGTACCCGATTTTATTGAGTTTATGGCCAAGGATATACCTTCTTACCAAACCCCATTGCGAGGTGGACTTATGTGGTTGGATAGTAAGAGCAATAAAGAGTACGGTGCAGAATTTAAATCTGCCACAGCTGATCAGCAAAAAGAAATACTGGATGCCATTGCCTATCCGGACAAGGAGAATCCTACCTATGAACAACAGTTCTTTTCACTGGTGCGTAATTTAACCGTTACTGGTTATTATACTTCCAAAGAAGGTATAGAGGACTTGGGTTATAAGGGTAACTCGCCCAATGTTTGGGACGGGGTTCCTGCCGATGTGCTGGAGAAACATGGTAAGTCCTATGACCCGGAGTGGGTTGCCAAATGCGTAGATCAAAGCAAGAGAAATGTTATGGCAGAATGGGACGATGAAGGGAACCTGATTACCTAATTTTTCCTAAGCATCTTTATAGTGTAAGTGGTGTTTGGATATTTAATGCCAAGGTACCACGCTTGCCACATGATATGATATATTTTAAAGGATTACGAGGCCCTCGGATCCATTTAATTATTATAGAATAAAAAGTCCTCCACTCGGGGACTTTTTTTTATTTATTAGTATTTGGGAGGTAGGTGTTTGGTTAAGGGTGGATAGGAATTTAACGTAAAAGGTATCCAAATACACTCCATAATTTATAGCAGAATCTGTTTTTGGGCAATAGCATTCCCCCTAGTTTTTTTCTTCAAGTTCCACTTCATCCATGGTAGTGGGGAGTTGTGGGGACAACTGATTATACCGTGTATTTTTTGAACTGCATACAGAGGAATTGGTAACATAATTTAAATGGTTGCTTTCGGGCTTTTGGCTCTTTTAATAATATATTATCAATTATTAATGGTATTCTGCTAATTTTCATGAATTTTGAGGTTGTTTGGATAAAAAATTCTAATTTGATTTCGTTTTAAACCTATTATTGAAGTTCAAACTAATCAATTTTTAATATGCAGATAAAAGAATCTCCAGAAGTTTACGATGTAATAATTGTAGGTTCGGGTGCAGGTGGTGGTATGGCCACAAAGCAGTTGGCCGATGCTGGTCTCAATGTAGCGGTAGTTGAGGCCGGGCCGTTTTTTGATCCGGCAGACCCCAAAACCATGAATCAATTAAAATGGAATTATGAATCCCCAAGAAGGGGGGCTGGCACCACTAGGGCGTTTGGTGAATTTGATGCTGCCTATGGGGGTTGGGAGATAGAAGGTGAACCCTATACCCATGAGCCCGGGACGGAATTTCATTGGTTCCGGTCACATATGTTGGGAGGGCGTACAAACCATTGGGGAAGAATTTCCCTGCGTTTCGGACCTAAGGATTTTAAGGGTAAAACTAGGGACGGTCATGGTGAGGACTGGCCAATAGGTTATGAAGATGTAAAGCCATATTATGATAAGGTAGATAAATTAATAGGGGTTTTTGGTACCAATGAAGGATTGGAAAACGATCCGGATGGATTTTTCCTTCCGCCGCCAAAGCCTAGATTGCATGAGATTTTTTATATAAATGGGGCCAAGAAGGCTGGGATACCCACTATTCCAGGTAGACTCTCTATGTTGACCAAAAGAATAAATACAGAGCGAGGTGTGTGTTTCTACTGTGGGCAGTGCTCGCGTTCCTGTTCTGTGTATGCCGATTTCTCATCTGGGAGTTGTCTTATATTTCCGGCACAAAAAAGCGGAGGGCGAATTAAATTATTCGTCAATTGTGTGGTGCGGGAAGTTACTACCAATGAAGAGGGCAAAGCAACAGGAGTATCGTATATCAGTAAAGACGATAGGAAAGAGTACAAGTTAAGGGGCAAGGTTGTGGTGTTGGCAGCTTCTGCATGTAGCTCAGCACGTATTCTCTTGAATTCCAAGAGTAAACAGCATCCCAACGGATTGGGAAATAGTAGTGATCTTATAGGTAAATATTTGCACGATTCAACAGGAGCCAGTAGAGCTGCTTTTGTCCCTGCATTGATGAACAGAAAAGTATCCTATAATGAAGATGGAGTGGGCAGTAACCACGTGTACTCTCCTTGGTGGGGAGATAACTCCAAATTAGACTTCCCAAGAGGATATCATATTGAAGTGGGGGGTGGAATGAAGATGCCCGGATATGGCTTTAGTTTTAATCCCAATGAGTTCAATAAGTTCTTCGGTCTCAAAGTAGGGGGGTATGGGGCCAGCTTACACGATGATGTTAAAAAATATTACGGATCCGTATTAGGAGTGGCCGGAAGGGGTGAGAGTATTGCCCGTAAGGAGAATTATTGTGAAATAGACCCTACCACTGTAGATCAATACGGTATACCGGTATTAAGGTTTCATTACAAATGGTCAGATTTGGAGATAAATCAGGCCAAACATATGCAGGACACCTTTGAGGAGATTTTTCACAATATAGGCGCAGAGCCTTTAGGCGAAAAACCAGGTAAAGACCGCGATTACGGACTGGAAGCCCCTGGTCGTATTATCCATGAGGTGGGAACCACAAGAATGGGCAATGACCCCAAAACATCGGTCACCAATAAATTTAATCAATTACACGATGTAGATAATGTATTTATTGTTGATGCTGGACCATTTACTTCCCAGGCAGATAAGAACTGTACTTGGACCATACTGGCATTATCTTGGCGCGCCAGTGACTATATTATTGAACAATTAAAACAACAAAATATCTAGATCATGGATAGAAGAAAGAGTATACAGACAATAATTCTTGGTGCAAGTGCGTCTGCCTTGGCCTTTCATGGTTGTAAGACAGATGGACCCGATTCGGCTAAGGAAGCCGTTGCACAAGCAGAAGATACCCATTACTTTGGCCGTACGCCGGAGGAATTGGAGCTTATTGAGAAATTGAATGCAGAACAGCTTTTTACCGAACATGAAATGGAAACCATAGCGGTATTGAGTACAGTGATACTTCCGCCCAAAGAACCCAATGGAGGACCTATTGAGGCAGAAGTTCCGGAGTTTATAGAATTCATGGGCAAGGATATTCCTGAGATGCAGCTTACCCTTAAAGGGGGGCTTATGTGGTTAGACCATAAGAGCAATGCAGATTTCGGAACCGAATTTAAGTTGGCTACCCTGGAGCAGCAAAAACAAATATTGGATACCATCTGCTACCACGATCCAGAAAAACCCTTGGATGTACAACCCCTAGAAATACAGTTTTTCTATTTAATTCGTGGGTTAACCGTTTGTGGCTACTATTCCTCCAAAGTAGGAATTGCCGAACTGGGCTATAAAGGAAATACACCAAACGTCTGGGATGGTGTTCCAAAGGATGTATTGGACCAACACGGCGTGGCCTATGATCCTGAATGGGAAGCCAAATGTATAGATCAGAGCACCAGAAACGAAATAGCTACTTGGGATGACGAGGGCAACCTGTTAACCTAGGTCCCTACAAATAATTGTAGCTAAACAAGGTGTTGGATAATGCCTTTAGAAAATAAAAAGCCTCCAAACCGGGGCTTTTTTTATATTTGAACAAAAGGAAAAAGTGAGAAATAGATCCATAAAAATAAATTCTGGTATAAAGGGGGCAATTTTTAATGGTATACTGCTAATGGCCCTGGTTTTTACTTTTGGTTGCAGGGAAAGAGTAGTCAAGAAGCATCAAGAAAAGGCTGTTGAAATGATACTGGAGATTCCAGATTCTGCAAAAGCCCCAAAGCCGCAAAAAGAAGAGGTGCCAAAACCCGTACTAAAATCACTTGAAGGTCTTGCCGACACCTTGTTTGTTAGACTTGCCGATTACAGTGCTGATTTTGATTATGATCTGCGCTATGCCACCGAAAATAATTTTCTTAAGGCCAAGGTGTATGATTGCGCTGAATGTTATACTAGGGTGAAAACGGCTCGGGCATTGTTATTGGCCAACAAGGAATTTATGGATAAAGGATATAAGATTAAATTTTTCGACTGTTACCGGCCCAATGATGTGCAATATAAAATGTGGGCCATAGTCCCCAATCCGCAATATGTGGCCAACCCGGTCAAAGGATCTATACATAACAAAGGGGGGGCTGTGGATATTACTCTGGTAACCTTGGAGGGGGAGGAATTGGATATGGGAACCGATTTTGATTTTTTTGGCAAAAAGGCATACCATGATAATATGGACCTGCCACAAACTGTCCTGAGCAATAGACTGCTGTTAAAGGAAACCATGGAGAAACATGGTTTTTGGTCCATTAGAACAGAGTGGTGGCACTACAATTTGGGCACTGCATCCAATGATAAAGTGGCCAATTTTAAATGGGATTGTGATTAAAGATATTTCAAGTACCCCTTTTAAGTTTTGATATTGTTGCCTCATTAAAGCTATTGGGCTAGACGTACAATTTGTATTTTTCCTTGTATTTAATTTTGGTAGGGAGTGATCACCTGAAAGGGGCACGGCATGGGCTGCCACAATTAGTACAGCTGCGGTAGTAGATGCTTATGAGAAATGGTAGCCTTTGATATTATGTGTGCCCAAGAATGTCTTATGTGTTGTTGGCTATGAATCCTTGTAATTAATAGCAGAATAAAAGAGGTGTTTACACTTTATGGCAATGAACAACTATTTTTTCACCATACATATCGGTCGTAAAAAATAAATAGTCTTTCCCACCATCCTTAATTTTGAACTTCTTCCTTATTTCCGCTACGCTCATTGGAAAATTTCTAATTGTAATATTGGCCTTTTTTAGTTGTAGTTGCTGAATTTCTTTTTTGTTGAATGCCACTACCCGATTAATCCTGAACACCCGCCCAGGAAAGGTTAATAGTTCCTGATGGGTGTACAAATGCGTATGCTCGTGGAGTTTGAAAAGCTTAAATTGATTTCCTACTGTTTTAAAAGCCCCGGATTTTAAAATGGATGCATTGGGTTCATATAAAAATTCCAGTGGTGCGGAAAAGTTAGGAGTGGTTAATTTCTCTTCATGCGGCATAAAACGAAATGTCTCCGTATGGGTTGGGTAGAGGTTTACTGTCTGTATTGATACGGCATCCGTATAGCCCTTTTTTAATATCCATAGTAATTCCTTGACCTCATTTTTAACGGCAATGACATGTATCTCCTTTACAAACTGCAACTCTTTTAAGCCTGCGGAAACATCCAAAAGGGGAGCGGTCTTTATCATTATATTGGGGGCACTCTTAAAGATAGTAGCTAAATCTTTGGGGATATTGGGGATACAATCCGATAACAAAAATACCTTGCCCTTGGCATCATGCCTTCTGGAAGGGTCTACATATATCCAATCAAAATGGATGGGTGAATTTTTTAAAAAGGCAATGCCATCACCCATATGCGTCTTAATATTGGTTTTGCCTAGAACCGTGAAATTATGTTGGGCAATTTTTGATAATTCCCCATCCATTTCACAGTGGTGCACTTGGTCAATTTTGTTGCTAAAAAAATAACTGTCCACGCCAAGGCCGCCAGTAATATCAAAAAGGGAAGTTCCGGCTACTAGTTTTGCTTTGTAAAGGGCCGTTGCTTCAGATGAGGTTTGCTCAATATTAAGTTTGCCGGGATAGTAAATATTTGGAGAGTTGTGCCAAATGGGAAGCTTGTCCTTGCATTTGTTCCTTGCCTCAATTTGTCGTACCAATTCCTTGTTGCTAACCTCTTTAAAAAAAGCCGGTTTCAGTAAAATAGACATGGGGTCCGTATGGGAACGGTCACGTATAAATTCTTGTACCGGTCTATCTAATATATTTGTATTCAATGTAAGCTTATAAGTTTTTGGTAATCGACTTTACAATTTTGTTTTCGGCAAAAAACTCCTTTAGGATTACTTTTATGGCCGTATAGCCCGGGACGGCAATAATCATCCCGGTAACTCCCAGGAGTATTCCCCCGATAATTATGATTAAAAATATTTCCAGGGGATGCGACTTTACGCTGCTGGAAAAGATAAAGGGCTGTGAAAAGAAATTGTCCACCAACTGTCCAAGGGTAAAGCCTATCATCACATAACCCGTCTTGGGCAAAATAACGCTGCTAAAATCGGCCCCTACATTGCTGGTCATGGTGAGTATGGCCATGAGCAAGCCTCCAATAATTGGGCCTACATAAGGGATTAGGTTTAGAAGGGCGCAAAGAAAAGCAATGACAATGGCGTTTTCAATGCCAAAAACAAAAAGGACAATGGAATAAATGATAAACAGTATCAATATCTGAAACACCAATCCCACAAAGTAGCGGGAGAGTAGGTTTTTTATTTTTTCTATAGAATTCTGAACCCTATTTTCCTTATTGTTGGGGATAAGGGTCAAGAGGGATTGTTCAAATAATTTGCTGTCCTTTAAGAAGAAGAAAACAATAAATATTATAGAAAACAGTCCAACACTAAAAGTTCCCAATATCCCTATAAGTGAATTTAAAAATTCCGGGATAAGGCCAAAGTTGATATTGGAAAGCAATTGGGAATCTTTAAGGCCTCGCTCCAAATCCTCTGATCTTACACCAAAGTATTCTAAAAGTTGGCCGTATAGTTCCTCTATATTGTTTTGTAAAGCATCTATGTTTAGCAGCGATAGATTGTGTCCTTGTTGGATGAGCAATGGTACAAATAAGGCAATAATCCCTGCAATAATCCCAATAAGAAATACCATGGTGATGATTACGGCAACTGTATTGTTGAATTTTAACCGCTGGCGAAAAAACATCACAATGGGTCTGCCTATTAGGGAAGCCACCGCGGCAATGGCGATATATATTAATACGGCACTTATTTTATATAGGAAGAGCAGTAGAATAACAATCCCTGCAATAATCCCCAGGGCTCTTAAAATACCTTCGGAAAGTGTTTTTGCGGTCATTTTTTAGCTTTTAAAAACATAAGATATAATGTTGGCCCCCATTTGCAAAGCTTTTAAGCGCACTTCCTTAGGGTCGTTGTGTACTTCAGGGTCTTCCCATCCGTCACCCAAATCACTTTCATAGGTGAAAAGTAGTATAAGTCGGTTATTGTCAAAAATTCCAAAGGCCTGTGGGCGTTTTCCATCATGCTCATGTATCTTTGGCAATCCTTTGGGGAATTTGTACTGCTGTTTAAAAATGGGGTGATCGGCACCCAATTCTATCCATTCCTTGTTTGGGAACACCTTGGCAAGCTCTTTTCGCAGATAGGGTTCCATACCGTAATTGTCATCTATATGTAAAAATCCTCCGGACAATAAATACATCCGTAAATTCTCGGCCTCTTCTTGGGTGAAAAATACATTGCCGTGACCTGTCATATGTAAGAAAGGGTATTGGAACAGGTTAGGACTGTCTACTTCTACGGTACTTGGCTTGGGGTTTAGGGTTGTCCTTAAATGCTGGTTGCAAAAATTTATTAGGTTTGGTAGGGCCGTGGGGTTGGCATACCAATCGCCTCCACCCCCATATTTTAAGATGGCAATTTCTTGGGCTTGTACAGTTGGGGCCAAGAGTAAATGGAGCAACAACAGTATTTTAGAGAGTTTTTTCATTCGCAACGGAAAAGCATTAAGCTATTCAAATTTAAGAATATTAACGACTTAAAAAATTTTAGGGGCGGCTATATAGCTCGGTCGTTTAGTGAAGATGATAGGCAAAAAACTTCCTAAGCTAAGTTACATGCTTAAATTAGCAAGCCTATAAGTTGATCATGGCCAGCGTTGTGCAGGCAACAATGGCGGCGGTTTCGGTCCTTAGTCTGTTGTTTCCCAATGCAACCGCCTTGTAATTGTTCTGCAAGGCCATTTCTATTTCATTTTCGGAAAAATCTCCTTCGGGACCAATCATAATACTCGTGTTTTCCTTTGGGCGTGCAGCGTGCAAAAGTTCTTTTTTTTGATTGTTCTCGCAATGGGCAATAAAACAGTTGTCACTATTGGGCAGGGTCATAAATTCTTTAAAAGAAATAGCCCGATTTAGTTTGGGGAGATAGGTCTGTAGGGATTGCTTCATGGCCGATTGAATAACCTTTTCCATGCGTTCCTGTTTAATCACCTTTCTTTCGGAATGGTCGCAAATAATTGGTGTTATCTCATGTACGCCAATTTCTGTGGCCTTTTCTAAAAACCATTCAAACCGATCGTTCAATTTAGTAGGGGCAACTACCATGTGCAAACGGTAGGGGTTTGGGGAAACAGCTCTATTAGCTGTTATTTTGGCGGTACATTTTTTATGGTCGGGATTAAGGATCTCCGCCTCATACCATATACCCTTGCCGTTGGTGATGTGTAAGATATCCCCAGATTTTTTTCGCAGGACTTTGGAAATGTGTCTGCTCTCGTCTACCGGAAAGGTAAATTGGTTGGTCTCGTTATCTAGTTCGGGATGGTAAAACAGTTGCATAGAATATTCAAAGTTTGTTAGCGTTCGTTTAATTTATGTTGGGCATGCTCCAGGCCTAATTCAATATAATACAATAATTGCTCTTCCAAATTTATTCCCGCTAAGGAAACATACACAAATTCTTTCATTGGGCGTTTGGCGAAATCCATTGGCCTAACATGGGGCAGCTGTAGTACGCGATCCATTTTATGGGAGACAACCCTCACCATTAAATCCTCCTTTATAATACCAACCGTCATTTTTCCCTTGTACAGAAATGCCAACCCTCCAAACATTTTTTTTTCTGAAATATGGGTTTTTACCATTTGGGGTTGCAGTTCAAAACTGGCCTTAATTCTTTTTGCAAGAAGTTCGTTGTATGCCATAGTATTGAAATTTAAGGTTGGTTATTATGTGTTGGTCAACTAAAAATCGTTACAGGCTATATGCTAAGAGGGACAACCTACATCCCTCATTGATCCATTAAGAGTTATTTCCCTATTACATATCTTGCTTTGGCCGATACACTTTGATCGGAAAAGTCCATTTCCCTATATTTTAGGTAACCTACAATCCCGATCATGGCTGCATTGTCCGTGCAATACTCAAATTTAGGAATATAAGTATTCCAGCCCCATTTCTTCTCGGCATTTTGCAAGGCCTGTCTAATTCCGGAATTGGCCGATACTCCTCCTCCAATGGCTATTTGTTTTATGCCGGTTTGTTTTACCGCTTTTTTAATTTTATCCATTAATATATTGATTATGGTATGCTGTATGGAGGCGCAGATATCGTTGCGGTTTTCAGCTATAAAATTTGGATTCTTCTTTGTTTCCCGCTGTATAAAATACAGGATACTTGTTTTTAGTCCGCTAAAACTAAAATTTAATCCGTCTACCTTAGGTTTGGGGAACGGGAAGGCATTAGGGTTCCCCAGCTGAGCATATTTGTCTACCAATGGTCCTCCGGGGTAGGGAAGACCTAAAATTTTAGCACTCTTATCATAGGCTTCCCCAACGGCATCGTCCAAGGATTCGCCCAGGATTTCCATATCAAAATAATCCCTTACCAAAACTATCTGGGTATGCCCCCCACTAATGGTCATGGCCAAAAAAGGAAAGCTAGGGCTGTTGTAATTATCCTCCTTGATAAAGTGCGATAAAATATGCGCTTGCATATGATTTACCTCTATCAACGGAATGTCCAGGCCAAGTGATAAGGATTTGGCAAATGAGGTTCCAACCAATAAAGATCCCATAAGTCCGGGTCCGCGCGTAAAAGCTATGGCGGATAATTGTTTTTTATCGATATTTGCTTTGGCTAAAGCTTGGTGTACTACCGGAACAATATTTTGTTGGTGGGCCCTTGAGGCTAATTCGGGGACAACCCCTCCGTATTCCTCATGTATTTTTTGTGTAGCCACTATATTGCTTAAGGTTCTGTTGTTGCATAATACCGCGGCAGAAGTGTCATCACAGGAGGATTCTATGGCAAGAATATAAATAGTTTTATTTTCCACTTTGTTTGGAATAAAATTTGAATGTACAAAGGTAAAACATAAAGCCCTATCAAAAAATTAAGAAAAATTCTGGTCAGAGTATTTTTGGTGCTTATACTTATTTGTGTGTTCAGTAGTTTAATACTTTCCCTGCCGTTCGTGCAAACCCGATTTGCCAGGTATGCTACTACTGAAATTAATAAGAAATATGGCACCAATATTAATATTGACCGCCTTAGGGTTTCCTTTATTTCTTGGGATACAGCGCTTCAGGGTGTTTACATTGAAGACTATCAGAAAGATACTCTGTTTTATATTGATAATTTAAGGACCTCCATTCTAAACGTACGTAACTTGGTGAACGGCAAGTTGGAGTTTGGGGATATTGCCTTGGAGAAACTTAATTTTAAGCTTAAGACTTACAAAGATAACCAGAAAACCAATTTAGAGGTCTTTATAGATAAATTGGATAATAAAAAACAACGTACACCAGGACGACAGCCCTTTTTCTTTTCTTCGTCGGATGTGGAAATTACCGATGGTAATTTTAGGCTTATTGATGAAAATAGGGAAACCACCACCATGTTGGATTTTGAGGATTTAAATATTTCGGCCAATGATTTTACTATAGAAGGTCCAGACGTGGGGGCAGTTATTAAGGATATGTCTTTTAAGAGTAAACGAGGGATAGAGGTAGAGAAAATGAAAACCCAGTTTACTTATACCAAGCAGCAAATGCGCTTTGATTCCCTGAGGATAAAAACACTGCAATCCGATTTGTTGGGCGAGGTTGTGTTTAATTACAATAGGGAAGACTTTCGGGATTTTTTGAATAAGGTAAATATTGATGCCCAATTTACAGAGTCTATCGTGGCATTGGATGAGGTAAATCAATTGTACAACCAATTTGGGAGTGATAAAATTGTAAACTTTACCGCCAATATTGATGGGGTGCTGAACAATCTGGCAGCCACCGACCTGTTTTTAAATATGGACAATACTGGGATACGGGGCGATTTTGATTTTGAGAATCTTTTTGATAAGAATGCCGGATTTGTCCTGACGGCCAATATGAAAAATGTAACCTCCAGTTACTACGAATTAAGGGCCTTGATGCCCAATATTTTGGATGTACTACCCACTTCCATACAGCGATTGGGACAGTTTACAGTAAGGGGAGATGCCGTTATTACGGAGTCGTCCATCAACACAAAAGCCAATATAAATACCCTGATAGGTAGTAGTTATGTAGATTTGGAACTCACCGATATAGATCATATAGACGATGCCTCGTACAAAGGTTTTGTCTCTTTGATAGACTTTGATCTGGGCGAGCTAATTGAAAGTAAGGACGTAGGTATTACCAATCTGGATTTCAATGTAGAGGGCAAGGGAGTGGTGATGGAATTTCTGAATACCGAAGTAATTGGGGAGGTGTATTCATTGCAGTTTAATGGCTACGACTACAATGATATCAAGGTGTCCGGGATATTAAAAGAACAACTTTTTGATGGTTCCCTCTATTGTTCGGATCAGAATATACAATTTAGTTTTAAGGGGTTGGCAGATTTTGGTGAAAACAGGAACAACTTTAACTTTATCGCATCGGTGGATTATGCCGATCTAAGGAAATTGAATTTTATAAAAGATAGTGTATCCATCTTTAAGGGAGATGTAAACATGGATATTACTGGTAATTCCCTGGATAATATTAGGGGAGATGTGAAATTTTCAAAAACAAATTACCAGAATAAGAACGATACCTACTACTTTGAAGATTTTAAGGTGTCCTCCACCTTTGAAAATGACAGTACCCGTATCATCGATATTAATTCACCGGATATCATCACAGGATATTTAAAAGGTAATTTTAGGGTAAGGGAATTGGGGCAACTGCTGCAAAACTCCTTGGGAAGTATCTATACCAATTACAAGCCGTTCCAAATATCCGAAAATCAAAGGTTGGCCTTCAACTTTAAGATTTACAACAAAATAGTGGATGTGTTCTTTCCGGAGGTTAAGTTCGACCCCAATACCTTTATAAAGGGAAATATAATTGCAGATGAAGGTGACTTTAAGCTTACTTTTAAATCTCCCAGTATTGTTGCATACGGCAATGAGCTAGACAGTATAGATGTTAAGGTAGACAATAAAAACCCGCTCTTCAACACCTATGTTTCTATTGGGGACCTAGCTACGCCTTATTATGATGTAAAGGATTTTAACCTCATAAACACAACACTTAAGGATACCTTGTTCTTTAGGACAGAATTTAAAGGGGGAAGCGAATACAATGACAGTTATAATTTAAATTTTTACCACACTTTTACAAAGGAGAACAAGTCGGTTATAGGTCTAAAAACCTCCGATATCAGTTTTAAAGGGAATAAATGGATCCTAAATAAAGACGGTAACACAAAAAATAAGGTGGTCCTAAATAAAACTTTGGATAGTATTACCATAGAGGAGATTGTAATGAACAATAGCGAAGAAGAACGTATTAGGCTTCGGGGGCAGTTGGCAGATTCTACCTATAAGGATATTGAGTTGCAGTTTAAAATTGTATCGCTTAACAAAATAACTCCTACTATAGACAGTCTCAAATTGAGCGGGGAGGTCAACGGAACCTTGAACGTTTTGCAAAAGGACAATGTATACCTGCCTTCTTCCAATTTGAATATAGGTGATTTTGGAATAAATGGCACTACCTTGGGCGACTTGTCCATAGGGATTGTGGGGAATAAGGATTTGACAGATTTTGTGGTGAATTCTTCCATAGTGGATCAGGCAGGGGAAAAGTTCAGTGTAGTGGGCAATATCTCCAATAGGGAAGAGATTCCACAGGCCAATCTTATTGTGGATTTCAACAAATTTAATTTGGAGCCTTTCAGCCCCTTGGGAGAAGGGGTCATAACTAACATAAGGGGGCAGCTTCAAGGCAGCGCCATCATAAAGGGGCCAGTGAACAATCCAGATATGAGTGGGGTGCTTAGCTTAAATGAAGCAGGTATTGCTATACCTTATCTAAATGTATATTACAGCTTTGCCCCCTATTCCAGGGTGAGGCTAACAGGGCAATCTTTCAATTTTCAAGAAATTAAGCTTACCGATATTGCCATGAATACCAAGGCAACCCTGGACGGCAGCATAACCCATAGTTTTTTTAGGGATTGGAGTTTGGATTTGGATGTGGATACCAATAACGACCGGTTTTTAATCCTGAACACCCCCTTTGAGGAAGAGGTTCTGTATTATGGAACGGGGTATTTAAATGGCACAGGGGAAATCTTTGGTCCAACCAATGCGCTTACCATTAATGTTGACGGGGCCACGGCAAAGGGAACCTCCCTGAAAATACCCATCAGTGATGTGGCCAGCGTGGGCGATTTTTCCTTTATAAATTTTGTGGACAAGATAGTGGAGGAAGAAGATATGGGGCAACGGGTGTTAAAAGAAGTAGAGGGGCTGGAGTTGGCCTTTAATCTGGACGTTACCCCGGATGCGGAGGTAGAAATAGTGGTGGACACCAAAACCGGTAGCTCCTTAAAAGGCACGGGTGCAGGTATCTTGTTTATTGAGATCAATACCAATGGAAAATTTAATATGTATGGCGACTTTGTAGTGGTTACCGGGCAGTTTCATTATAAATTTGGAGGGGTTGTGGACAAGACCTTTAAAGTGAGGCCAGGAGGTAACATTACCTGGGAAAAAGAACCCTTGGCGGCCCAGTTAAATATGGAAGCCGTATATTCACTATATGCAAATCCTGCACCCTTGTTGGATAATTCAGGATATACCAGACGTATTCCAACAGATGTGGTGGTGAGGTTGACAGGGGAACTGCAAAGTCCGGTCATAGATTGGAGTATCGACTTCCCAGGTACCACTTCCATTGTAAAGTCCGAGCTGGAATATAGGTTGCAGGATCCCACTATTGCCGAAAAAAACGCCTTGTTTTTATTGGCCCAGGGCTCATTTGTAAATGAACAGACCGGCATAAACCAGCAGGCCGTAACAGGGAATTTGCTGCAATCGGCCTCGGGTATCCTAAATTCACTTTTGGCCGGTGACAATGATAAACTAAATTTGGGGCTATCCTATGAACAGGGCATACTGGATAGAAGTACCGATATACAGACCGAGAACAGGATAGGGGTAACATTATCTACCCAGCTTAGTGATAGGGTCTTGCTCAACGGCAGGGTAGGGGTGCCGGTAGGTGGGGTGTCCGAAACGGTGGTTGCAGGAGATGTTGAAGTGCAGATACTTTTAAATGAAGAAGGTACCCTAAGTGCAAAAATCTTTAATAGGGAGAACGAAATCCAACAAATTTTAACAGACCAGCAAGGTTATACCCAAGGGGTAGGGCTTTCCTATCAAGTGGATTTTAATAGTTTTAAGCAACTTTTACGTAAAATATTGGGCAGGAACCAATAGGGGATTCAGCGGCTTTTCGTAGTTGTTTTTGGTTTTTTTTAGTCTCTTTGGTTGTTAATAAATGTTTATGTATTTAACATTTTTCAACAAAATTTTGAACGAAAACGTTTTAGTGGTTCCCCTATTCTCAAATTAAAGCTAAAGTGGGGGATTAATTGGATAAAGTTTGCTAGTTTTGCTTTTTCAAAAAAATTAATGGCTTCAGCAATAAAAAGAATTGGTGTTTTTACATCAGGAGGGGATTCACCTGGGATGAATGCTGCTATTAGAGCAGTAGTGCGGACATGTGCCTATTTAAAGGTAGAATGTGTTGGTATCTATAGAGGATATGAAGGCATGATCGAAGGTGATTTTAAAGTAATGGACGCGCGTAGCGTGAACAATATTATTAATAAAGGAGGCACTATCCTTAAATCGGCACGTTGCTTGTCGTTTAAAACCGAGGAGGGGCGTCAGCAGGCTTATAACCAGTTGAAGACCGCAGGAATCGATGCCTTTGTGGTCATAGGTGGTGACGGTAGCTTTACGGGGGCACTGGCCTTTAATAAACAATTTAATTTTCCGGTAATCGGGATTCCTGGGACTATTGATAACGATATCTTTGGAACTACCTATACCTTGGGATTTGATACGGCCCTTAATACGGCAGTGGAATGTATAGATAAGATAAGGGATACCGCCAGTTCCCACAACCGATTGTTTTTCGTTGAGGTTATGGGCCGTGATGTTGGTCATATAGCCTTGAATGCAGGCGTAGGTGCTGGGGCGGAAGAGATCCTTATTCCGGAGGAAAATCTGGGTCTGGAAAGATTGTTGGAGTCCTTAAAACGCAGTAAGGAATCTGGAAAATCATCCAGTATAGTAGTGGTGGCCGAGGGGGATAAAACAGGTAAGAATGTTTTTGAGCTCAAGGAATATGTAGAAGAACACCTGCCTATTTACGATGTGCGTGTCTCGGTTTTGGGACATATGCAAAGAGGTGGGGCACCATCTTGCTTTGACCGTGTTCTTGCCAGTAGAATGGGCGTGAAGGCAGTTGAGGCCTTGTTGGAAGGGAAAACGAACCTAATGGTTGGGATACAGGACAATACTATAACCCTGACACCGATCAATAAGGCGATAAAAGGACATACAAAAATTGATAAGGAGCTAATGCGGGTTTCCGATATCATGACAACGTAATTTTAAACATTAAAAACAAAAGAAATGTCAAACTTAAAAATAGGGATTAACGGTTTCGGTAGAATTGGTAGAATGGTTTTCAGATCTACGGTTCAAAGAGAGGATGTAGATGTAGTTGCCATTAACGATTTGTTGGATGTAGAGCATCTGGCTTATTTGTTGGAATATGATTCTGTTCATGGTAAATTCAATGGTACCATTGAAGTAAAAGATGGTAACTTGGTAGTAAACGGTAAAACTGTACGTATCACAGCAGAGAGAGATCCTAAAAATTTGAAGTGGGACGAAGTTGGTGCCGATGTGGTTGCCGAATGTACCGGTATCTTTACAACCTTGGAAATGGCTCAGTCACATATTGATGGTGGTGCTAAAAAAGTGGTTATTTCCGCTCCATCCAGCAACGCTCCAATGTTTGTAATGGGAGTTAATCACCAAGAGGTTAAAGCATCCGATAATATCGTTTCCAATGCATCTTGTACTACCAACTGTTTGGCTCCATTGGCAAAGGTATTGAACGATAACTTTGGTATTGAAGAGGCGTTAATGACTACGGTTCACGCAACAACTGCTACACAAATGACTGTTGATGGTCCTTCCAAGAAAGACTGGAGAGGTGGTAGAAGTGCTTTATTAAATATTATTCCTGCTTCCACTGGTGCTGCCAAGGCGGTTACAAAAGTAATTCCTTCATTGCAAGGGAAATTAACAGGGATGGCATTCAGGGTGCCTACTGCCGATGTTTCCGTAGTGGATTTAACTGTTCGTTTGGAAAAAGAGACTTCTTATGAAGAAATCAAAAAAGCCTTCAAATCTGCGGCTGACGGCGATTTAAAAGGAATTTTAGGATATACCGATGAGGCTGTAGTTTCCCAAGACTTTATTGGCGACGCTAGAACCAGTATTTTTGATGCAGGTGCCGGAATCGAATTAAATTCTAAATTCTTTAAGGTTGTTTCTTGGTACGATAATGAGGCTGGATACTCCAATAAATTGGTTGACTTGGCTCAGTACGTAAATAATTTATAATCTTTTTGGTAATAATTTTATGAATCCTGAAAATGAGTAATTTTTTGCTTATTTTCAGGATTCTTTTTTAATACACTTGTTTTATGATATTGATTGTAGATAGTGGAGCAACAAAATCGGATTGGATTGCTTTGGATGAGAAAGGCAATGAGCTGTTTATGACCCAAACCCTGGGATTAAGTCCAGAAGTGTTAACCCGACCAGTCATTGAAGATCGCTTGGCGAATAATTTTGAACTCTCCAAGAACAAGGAGAAGGTTACACATTTGTTTTTTTACGGTGCCGGTTGTGGTACTGACAGAATGAAGAAGTTCTTGACAGAGATCTTCAACGACTTTTTTCCTAACGCCAAGGCGGAAGTAAAAGAAGATACCTATGCAGCAATTTTCGCTACTACCAAAATTGGTCAGCACGGTATAGTATGTATCTTGGGAACAGGTTCAAATTGTAGCTATTACGATGGGGAGAAATTACATCAAAAGGTAACCTCCTTGGGATACATTCCAATGGACGACGGTAGTGGAAACTTTTTTGGGCGTAAATTGATCAGGGATTATTACTTTAATAAGATCCCTATGGATTTGGCCACCAAATTTGCCAAGGAGTACAATTTGGATGCCGATGTAATCAAGGAGAATTTATACAAACAACCCAACCCCAATACCTATTTGGCCACTTTTGCCAGATTTATTGTGGAAAACAAAGATCATCCCTATTGTAGAGGTGTCATAGACAAAGGCTTTCAGCAGTTTGTAAACAACTACATTATGCAGTTTGAGCTGGCTACAAAAGTACCTGTTAGTTTTGTAGGGAGTATTGCCCATTACTTGCGCGAGGAACTAACTGCGGTTATTGAAAGAAACGACCTGGTACTAGGGGTAATAAGACAACGGCCAATAGAGGGGCTGGTGGAGTTTCATAGGGCGTCTATTTAACGGCAATCATTGAGATTTCCACATTAACGAATTTTGGAAGATTGGCCACTTCAACAGTTTCCCTGGCCGGAGCAGTATCCGCATCAAAATATGAGGCATATACCTCGTTAATTTCAGAAAATTGATGCATGTCCTTTACAAATATCGAAGACTTAACTACATTGTCAAAAGTCATTCCTGCCTCGGTAAGAATGGCTTTTAAATTTTCAAGAGATTGCTTAGTTTCTTTTTTAATGTCCCCGGATACTAGTTCACCAGTTGCTGGGTTTATTGGGATTTGTCCGGAAATATATAAGGTATTCCCGCTAAGAACGGCCTGATTGTAAGGGCCTATTGGTGCCGGTGCATTTTTGGTGGTAATAATTTTTTTCATTTAAAGTGCGAATTAATTTTTGGGAAAATTAATCAAAAAAAAAGGAATCCCTGTGGTGCACTGGCCCACTATTTTTAAATTTCTTTATAGTAATAGGGATGCAAAATTTTTCTACTCCCTGTATTTTGTTAATAGTAGAGTAGTACTATTTTCCTCCGTTAGATTGTAGATCCCTTATGCATTCCACGCCAAAGCTTGGGGTTGCCCCATTTTTGGAGGTGAGCATTTTTGCCATTCCCCATCCAAATTGAAGTTCTGCCCGCATTAGACAATTCTCTTCGTTGCAGTGACTTTTTGCATCGGGGTCTTGGTGGTCGTTAACAGGGGTGGTGCCTAGGTCTACCAAGCCAAAAAGATGTCCTGCTTCGTGGTTTAGGGTGGCCGTTTCTACTGTGCTATTAGTGATTAATGAGCTTCGAGATGCCAATTTTCTAATGGTGGCCTCGTAGATAACCATGGAGGTGTTGCGGTATACGGCACCAAGGGTTACCAAGTCTTCCTCCGGATTATCATCTTCAGAAGAAGCATCGGTGAAATAAATGTAAAGTCCCAAAGTGTCCCCGTCATTGTAAACGGTCCTATTTTCTTTTTCCAAGTCGGAAATTTCCGAAACGCTAAGACTGTCTTTTTCTGGAGACGGTAGTTCCTTGTACACTAAACTGATATCATCTTTATGGATTCGTTCGTTCAGCTGCTCTACAAAATTGGAAATGGCCGTTTCTGTAGGGGCATAACCCTTAACATAGGCAATCTCGATCAGCATATTTTTAAATTTGTTGTCCGAGAGTATATCATTTGCTGAATCTCCAGGGCCCAATAGGTTGGCACTCCTGTTTACAGTCTGTGTGTTGTCATCGCTATTCTCTTTAGAACAGCCAAGGAACAGAGTGAGCGTCAATAACAGCACAAAAGATAACTTCTTCATTTTTTTCTTCATTTAAGTTCAGGGATAGGGTCCATAATATACTAACGATAAATACCAGTAAGTATTACTTTATGACGCTGAGTCTGGCAAGGTAATCATAATGCTCCCCACTGCTGACCAGTTCACAAGATAGGTTATTTGCATTTGCCGCTCGCTGTAAAGTGTTAAAATCTATATACAACCACGGTAGTGGCCCGCTCTTTTCTCCTTTGTACTCCATCTCAAATACAACTTCCCCATAATATTTTTGGTTGTCAGGAATCCAGTACCCCCCATCTTCATCCTCGTCATACATGTAGATAATATCACTGGAGTCCAAAATTATTTGTCCGTTGGGGCGCAAAAGTGATTTTAAATGGGTGAAAAGGCTATCTATGTTGTTAAGTTTTCCTACTATGCCTATGCCGTTCATTAGCATTAGCAGAGTGTCAAATTTTTGATCCCGAAAATCCAGGATTCCACTAAGGGCCGTATGTTGTACTCCTCGTTGTTTACAAGTTTCAATGGCTCCGGGAGAATGGTCCAGTGCGGTTACACTGATGCCCTTTTTTTGCAAATAGAGACTGTGGCTCCCTGCACCGCAGCCTATATCCAAAACGCTGCCCTTGCACAGTTTAAGTGCCTTTTGTTCCAAAGAAGGCATTTTTTTATAGTCCCTGAACAGATAGGGCAGGGGAATATGGTCTTCTTCGTCCAATGAGGAATAGGTTATGATATCTTCGGAATAGTTGCCAGATTGGTAGTCCAATAAAGCCTTGCCAAATATGTCCTGAGCCATTTAAATTTGTATTTTCAATGCAAATGTGAGACTTTTAGCCAACTTTTAAAAGTTTATTACATAATGGACAAGCTAATTCAGCAACTTCCCAGGATGGCCCAGGAGAAGAGTAAGGAGAATAAGAAATTTTTTGCCAAACTGCGCAAAAGGCCGCCAAAGGATTTGGATTATGTGATGCGAGACCTGCACGAGGCCGAATTTAGGCAGACCAATTGTTTGGACTGTGCCAACTGCTGTAAGACTACCGGACCACTTTTTACCAATAACGATATAGAGCGTATTGCCAAGCATTTTAGGATGAAGCCCCAAAAATTCATTGACCAATATCTGCGGATGGACGAGGATAATGATTATGTATTGCAGGAGCTGCCCTGTGCTTTTTTGGGGGCAGATAATTATTGTTCCATCTACGACGTTCGCCCTAAGGCCTGTAGTGAGTTTCCCCATACCGATAGGAAAAAGTTTCATCAAATAAGTCAGCTTACCCTTAAAAATGTTGCCATTTGCCCAGCAGCCTACAATATTGTGGAAGAAATGAAAAAGTTACTTGCCAATAGATAGTGAAACGCCATTTAGGGCGATTGCCCGGCTGTGGGAAAGATGTTGGTTCTTGTTTGGTACTTCCTGGTGTATATGCTTTTTTAGGGCTGTATGGATCCAATTCTTATTTGGAAATAATGCCGCCGGTACATCATAAAATTAGCATGGTATTTGGAAAGCTTTTTATTGGGTGTAGTGATATTTCTTCCCGGTACTAATCGTAAATAAGGTATTTGGCCCTAATCTTCTTAAAGCTGTTAATATCATCTATCCAGGTCTTTTTTATCTCCTCCTGTGACAGTCCGTCCTCTATTTGTTTTTGTAGTAACTCGGTGCCTGCATGTCTGGTAAATCCGCTTGTGTTGAAAAAAAGACTCTTGTCCTTGGTGTTCCTGTAGGCATCCAAAATATAATTAAGATCTACGCTGTTCATTTTTGGAGTTTGCGAAAGATCCTTTCCATAACATACTTCCCCATTGTGTTTGGGTGATTTGGATCCAAAATTAGGACTCGGGGTGTAATGAAAGTTGTATTGGGTACTGTCTAGAAACGGAGCGCCGTATCGTTGGAACTGAAACTCGGTTCCCCGGCCAGCATTAATGTTGGTGCCCTCAAATAGCCCCAAGCTAGGGTAGAGGTAAATGGAGGTGTTGTTGGGTAAATTGGGAGAGGGCCGTATGGGCAATATATAATCTTTGTGACGGTTGTATTGTTCCATGGGTACAACGGTAAGTTGGGCTTCCAACCCATTTTCAAGCCACCCTTCCTTGTTGATCATTTGGGCGTATTCTCCTATGGTCATTCCGTAGACCAATGGGATATTGGTCATCCCTAGAAAACCCCTATGTTGGGTTTCCATACTGGGGCCATCAACATAGTGTCCGTTGGGGTTGGGCCTGTCCAGTACTATCACAGGGATGCCTTCTACGGCACAGGCTTCCATGACCAATTGCATGGTGGCGATATAGGTGTAAAAACGTACTCCAACATCCTGTATATCAAAAAGAACAATATCAATATCCTGCAATTGCTCCTTGGATGGCTTTCTGTTTTTTCCATAAAGGGAGATAATGGGTAGTCCGGTTCTGTCGTCCTTGCCATCGGTCACTTTTTCCCCGGCATCTGCTTGTCCACGAAAACCGTGTTCTGGGGCAAAGACTTTTTTTATATCAATTTGTTGGGCCAATAGGGAATCTACAATGTGGGTGTAGCTAAGTGGATCGGTGTCCTTAAAAATCACACTGGTCTGGTTGGCCACAATTCCTACTTTTTTTCCTTGTAGCAGGGGTAGGTATTCCGGTGTGCGGTTGGCAGCCACCACTATAGGCAGATTTACGGCCGTGACATTTTCTTTTAGGGCAGGTTCATGCCCCTTATTATTTGTTTTGGCCTGGTTTCCACAGGAAGAAAGTGTCAAAAACAATAATAAAACTGTATTTTTGAGAACGGAAAAAACTGCCATAAATTGAATTTAGAATTTTTTATTGCAAAGCGCCTTGTTACTGGTAAGGAGCATAAAATTAGTATATCTGCACCAATTATAAAAATAGCGATAGCCGCAATTGCATTGGGTGTACTTATGATGTTGGTGGCTATTGCCACGGGAGTAGGGCTAAAGTATAAAATTAGGGAGAAAATAGCGGCGTTCAATGGGCATATACAAATATACAATTACGATAATAATAATTCCGATGTCTCTATGGTCCCGGTATCTCTTGAGCAGGAGTTTTATCCGGAATTTAAATCGGTAAAAGGTATAGATCACATACAGGCCGTGGCCACCAAAGCAGGAATCATTAGAACAGAAGAAACTTTTGAGGGTATCATTGCAAAAGGTGTGGGGGCAGATTATAATTGGGAGGTTTTTAAAGAATTCCTAGTGGATGGGGCCCTGCCAGATTTTGAGGGGGAGGTAAATAACCAGACTTTGATTTCCCAAGTGTTGGCCAATCGCTTAGAATTGAAAACAGGGGACAGCTTTGTGTCTATTTTTTTTAAGGAAGACGATGAGTCCAAAATTCCCAATCAACGTAAATTTACCATTACCGGTATATATGACAGTGGCTTTGAGGAGCTTGATGGTTCTTATATCTTTATAGATATTCGTCATATTCGACATATGAACAAATGGAAGGATGATGAGGTGGGGAACTTTGAGATTTTTGTCGATAATTTTGAGGAAATGGACAATATAGCCATGGAGGTATACGGAAAAACCCTGTCCAATTTGGATACGCAGACTATAAGGGACAAATACTATCGAATTTTTGAATGGCTGGGTCTGTTCGATTTTAATATTGCCCTGATTATCGGGATCATGGTTATAGTGGGAGGCATAAACATGATTACGGCCCTATTGGTCTTAATTCTGGAACGTACCCAAATGATAGGGATCCTTAAGGCATTGGGGTCTTCCAACTGGAGTATACGCAAGATTTTTTTATACAATGCAACCTATCTAATTGGGATAGGCCTGCTTCTGGGCAATGTTATGGGCTTGGGTATTATAGTCTTACAATATAAATTTCGTATGTTTAAATTTCCTAATCCACAGGAATATTATATAGACTATATACCTGTGCATATAGATTTATTTACAATATTGCTGCTAAATTTAGGAGTACTATTTTTATGTTTACTGATGCTTTTGCTGCCTTCATATATCATCACTAAAATTTCTCCAGTAAAGGCCATTCAGTTCGAATAAAAAAGAAGACTTGTACATAAACCAATAGTTAAATAGTAGTTTTAGATGGTTACTCTAACAGTAAAGAATCAGATAGTTAAAATAGAAGCCGGGGAATTGGTAAGTTATAAGGTTGAAGGCCATGAATATATTCACCAAAAAGGCAGTCCGGGATGGCGTAGTTCCGATACTGAAATGTTTCCGGTAATTGGCCCTACCAATGAGGCTAATTTTAGGGTAATCACCCCTAAGGGAGAAGCTATTCAAGATCAGCACGGGCTTCTACGGGAAATGGAATATCACAATACCTCCCAAACCAACAACAAGGCAATTTTTACCAAATCCTATAATAAAGGTACCTTGGTAAAGAACGCCAAGCACCCTTCCAAATCTACCGAGGAATATGTATCCTGGCCCTATGATTTTATTTTTGAAAAGCGGTACGAGCTTTTGGAAAATGGCCTTCAAATTAGTTTTAAAGTTTCCGGGGAACCGGGGATGCCGTTTATGTTGGGATATCACCCGGCCTTTAAGTTGCATACCAAAAACGCAAGTATCGTAACCCCGGAAAGAACCATATCCTTGCAAGAGGTACTGGATGTGGGCCATAGGGCGTTACCAGTTTTAAATTGTAATGCTATTACCTTAAGGGACGGTGGTGAATTAACAATAAGGACAGAAGGTTTTGGGAATTTTATGCTTTGGACAGAGGTGGCCAATATGTTGTGCATTGAGCCTATTAGCTTTTACCCCTATACCGTTGGCCAAACACAATTGCATAGCGGATTTCAGTCATTGGAAGAGGACGATAAATATTTTTCGGTTTTTATAACGCCAACAAATTAAATTTAGACCATGACCACAACAGAGGCATTGCAGCACCATTATGGCTATCTTTTTGAGCCAGAACTATTGGAGGAAATCAAGAAAGTAGGGGTGCTAAAAAAGGTACAACAGGGGCAAACGCTTATGCAAATAGGTGAAACCATTAAATCCATGCCCCTATTGCTTAACGGGGCGGTTAAAGTATTGCGGGAAGATGAGGAGGGCAATGAACTGCTTTTGTATTTTGTTGAAAAAGGGGATACCTGCGCCATGACCTTTAGCTGCTGTATGGGCGATAAAAAAAGCGGTATTAGGGCGGTGGCCGAAACGGATACCGAATTACTGATGATACCTGTTGGCTATCTGGAAACATGGATGGGCCAATACAAGACTTGGCAGCGTTTTATACTTGATAGTTACCATGCCCGTATGATGGAGCTGATGGAGACTATAGATACCTTGGCTTTTTTACGAATGGATGAAAGGCTGTTAAAACACCTTCAAGATAAGGCAAAGGTTACCCATGATGATGTTATCTATGTTACGCATCAGGAAATTGCCTATGATCTGCACACTTCGCGAGTGGTGGTATCACGATTATTGAAGAAAATAGAAAATGAGGGTAAGATAGCCCTTTCCAGAAATCAGATAAAAGTTTTGGATCTGTGATGGGTTTCGAAAATGTAAGGTTATAGGAACAAAGATATGGTCACACGTTGTGCTTGGTGGGTGTGCATAGTAATAGGGATTACCTTATTTATGGGCTGTGCCAATTCGGCAAAAGAAAAAGAACAGGAAACCAAAATACCTAAAATAGTAGCCAAGGTAGCGGCATTGCCCAAGCAGATTAAATCGCCTACTAATAACGCCAACACCCCCGAAAAGGAATTTTTGGGGAAGCTCTTGTTTTACGACCCCGTTCTTTCAGGGGGAAAGGACATTGCCTGTGCCACTTGCCACCACCCAAGTACGGGCTATGCAGAGTTTTTGGATCTATCTATTGGGAGCAATGGTCGCGGATTGGGCAGTCGTAGGGTGTTTAATGAACCCAATGCTATTCCGTTGATGAAGCGCAATTCCCCAACAATATTAAATACGGCATTTAACGGAATCCAGGACAAAGACGATTATGTTCCAGAGAAGGCCCCTATGTTTTGGGACGATAGGGTAAAGAGCCTGGAAAAACAAGCCTTGGAACCTATAAAGACCATGGAGGAAATGAGGGGGCTACATCATACAAAGGGTGATATTTTGGGCATAGTTGCTGAGCGGCTAAAGGATATCCCCGAGTATAGGGAGCTTTTCGCTAATGCTTTTGGGGCCAATAGCCCCATAGATAGTATTAGAATAGGAATGGCCATTGCTGCCTTTGAAAGGACATTGGTGGCCAATAATTCCCGTTTCGACCAATATATGGCGGGTGATATTGATGCTATGTCACAGTCCGAAAAAGAAGGCTTTAAGCTCTTTAAGTCTGTTGGGTGTATAAATTGCCACAACGGACCTATGTTTTCAGACTACCAAATGCACGTCTTGGGAGTGCCCCATAACAGTAAGGTGCAAGAACCGGATAGCGGTTTTGAGGAAAGTTTCGCCTTTAGAACCGCAACGCTCAGAAACCTTCGTTTTACGGCACCCTATATGCATAACGGTGTTTTTCAGAACTTAAAACAGGTATTGGAGTTTTATGAGGATATCTCCTTTGGAAAAACAAGAAATCCATCGGTTACCAAAGAAATGTTCGATCCATTTGTTAGGGAGTTGGAACTGAGTGTAAAGGATATGTCCTTGATAATTTCTTTTTTAAACACCCTGAACGATGACAGTTTTGATAAAGAAATTCCAGAAAGGGTACCTAGTGGGCTGCCTGTTGGGGGCAACATCCAATAGATTGCTAAAGGCTCTTGTATCTCAATACTTGCAAGCTGTTGGATCTGGTTCTACATAGTAATCGCGGTAATTTTTGGCCTTGGGGTCCATACATCCCTTAAGGTTTTTTATTTCCACTTTCCTAAAATCAATAGGTTGTCCTTCTGCCTGTAAGGCGATAAAGCCCTCTTTTAATAATTTACCGTCCACCTTAATGGCAGGGTCGTAGCCATTTGCAACTCCGCCGCCTATTTGAGGCTTGGTATATTGCAATACCTCTTCCCCATTAACGATATGTGTAACTAGTGAATCGCCCAATACTATGGCTTCGGCACGTACCCATTGGTCGCCAAAATAGGTTTTGGAGCTAGAATTTATACAATGCCTAGGGTCAATTTTTCCCTTGTATACCACATCTGTGCCTGGAGAACACATATTTCCTGTAGGTCTAGATTTGCCCTCTTCCAGTCCGGCCAAGAACTGCATTTCTACAGAAATGGGCCAATCCTGTTCCTTGGGCATGGTCCTGGGATCCTGGGAGTGGAACATAACCCCGCTATTTTTTATGGTATAGCTTGGAGCACCGGGATGCAACTCTCCCACAAACCGATATTCTACTACCAAATGGTAATAAGAATAAGGAGTGTTATAATATAAATGACCGTAGCGTTCGTTAAAATCGCCTTCGTATTGATCATACCTAACTTTAATAATTTCATCTTCAACCCTAAAGGTGTCACCATAATTATCGCCTACCTCGTAATGGTGGATTTTGGTGGTCCAGTCTTTAATGTCCTTGCCATTGAACATGGATACCCAGCCATCATTATTTTCTTTGGCGATAGATTTAGCCGACCTGCATTGGCAAAGTATGGCGGACAATAATAAGCAAGGAAGGATATAACGTATTTTGTACATGCTAAAAGTAAATTGGTTGTTTGGGAGTACAATATAAAATAATTAATCCTGATTTAGCCCTTAGTTTTGAGCTAGGTTAAACCTTATGCTTTAAAATGGTAACCTTCGTTACATTGCGATTTGCGATTTAATGGTAAATTTGATGGATGAGAAGATTTTTACCCTTTTTGGATTGGCTTCCAAAATATAACAAAAAGCTTTTTAGGAAAGATTTGGCGGCTGGTATGACCGTGGGGATAATACTAATTCCTCAGGGAATGGCTTATGCCATGATAGCCGGTCTGCCTCCGGTCTACGGTTTATATGCCGCTTTGTTTCCTGTAATAATTTACGCTTTTTTGGGGACCTCCAGACAAATAGCCGTTGGACCGGTAGCGATGGATTCGCTTTTGGTGGCAGCCGGACTGGGAACTTTGGTCATTACGGGATTGGAGAATTATATTTTAATGGCCCTGTTCCTATCATTCATGGTAGGGGCGTTTCAATTTTTTATGGGAATTTTTCGCATGGGCTTTCTGGTTAACTTCATGTCAAGGCCGGTAATAAGCGGATTTACCTCGGCAGCTGCGGTGATTATTATCTTTAGTCAGCTCAAACACTTGTTGGGAACCAATATAGAGAATAGCAATAAATTTCATGAGCTTGTAATCAATGCCCTGCACCATATTAAGGAAACCAATTTTTATGATTTTGCGATAGGAATTGTAGGAATATTGGTCATTATTTCTTTTAAAAACTGGTTTAAAAGGTTTCCGGCCATTTTATTGGTAGTGGTTTTAAGTACATTGGTTGTTTATTTTTTTAATTTGGAAAGCTATGGAGTGCATGTGGTAGGGGAGGTGCCAGCAGGCTTACCATCGTTTAATTGGCATAAATTTAGTTTTAAAAATTTTAAAGACATCTGGCCCATAGCTTTAACGCTTGCATTTGTAGGGTATTTGGAAGCCATTTCTATAGGTAGGGCCTTTGAGGATAAGAACAAAGTGGAAACCATTAGTCCAAACCAAGAGCTGGTAGCTTTGGGGCTTTCCAATATGATAGGTTCCTTTTTTCAGGCTTACCCGGTTACATCTAGTTTTTCCAGATCGGCAATAAATTATGAAGCGGGGGCAAAAACAACTGTGGCTTCAATGGTAAGTGTAGTGATGGTGGTATTGACCCTATTGTTTTTAACTCCACTCTTTTACAATTTGCCCAAAGCTGCTTTAGCTTCTATAATTATGGTGTCGGTTTTTGGTTTGATAGACCTGTCCTATCCCAAAAGTTTATGGAATCAAAGAAAAGATGAATTTGCGGTACTCATGATTACCTTTCTTTTTACCCTTTCAATGGGAATTGTGGAAGGGATTATGCTAGGGGTCCTAATGTCTTTATTGGTAATGGTGTATAGGACTTCTAAGCCTCATTTTGCCATTTTGGGAAATATCAAGGGGTCAGATTACTATAAAAATATCTATCGCTTTGGCGATGAGGTGGAGGTACGTCCAGACCTTTTGATTGTTAGATTTGATTCACAACTGTATTTTGGGAACTCGTCCTATTTTAAAAGTCAACTCTTTAGGTATATTGAAGCTAAGGGGCCTGGATTAAAAGCGGTAATATTGAATGCAGAGGCAATCAACTACATAGATTCCACGGCTTCTTCCATGCTTATTAAGGTTATTGAGGAGATTCATCAAAGAAATATTCAGTTTTATATTGCCGGGGCTATTGGTCCTACTAGGGATATTATTTTTGAAAGTGGAATTGTTAATTGTTTGGACAAGAAGTATCTCTTTGTCAAAATAAAGGAAGCGGTAGCACATTATGAAGACCCTGATAAAATCCCTGTTCTAAGGGAAAAGATAGCGCATCAAAATCTGAGCAACTAATGTTACAAAACTTAAGTGTTGGATTATCTACCTTTGTAAGACAATTTATATTTAAATAGTTTTTAAGTACCCTAATAAAGGATGGTTGTGTACTTTGTGAATTAGGTGCTGGTTTTGAGTAAGTAACTGAAATTCAGTAATTTTAAGTTTGATTAAGGTTTGGATTATGTGTGGGCCTGGCGTTTTTGACAATCGTGGTTTACGCTAAATAAAATAGAAAAGTAAAGATGAAAATAGAGCAGATATATACAGGATGTTTGGCGCAGGGCGCATATTATATTGAAAGTAAGGGAGAGGTAGCTATTATTGATCCTTTGAGAGAGGTGGAACCCTATTTAAAAAGGGCCAAAGCCGATAACGCCAGTATTAAGTATATTTTTGAGACCCACTTTCACGCAGATTTTGTAAGTGGTCACCTTACCTTGTCCAAAGAAACAGGGGCTCCCATTGTGTACGGTCCCAATGCCAATCCCTCTTTTGATGCTATAATAGCAGAGGATGGTCAAGAATTTAGTCTAGGGGATATTACCATTAAGGCCTTGCATACCCCAGGGCATACTATGGAAAGTACTACTTATTTGCTACGGGATGAAAAAGGCGAAGATTATGCGATATTTTCCGGAGACACCTTGTTCTTGGGCGATGTAGGTAGGCCAGATTTGGCTCAAAAAGCGGCAAGTATGACCCAAGAGGACTTAGCTGGACTTTTGTATGATAGCCTTAGAAACAAAATAATGCCTTTGGCCAACCACGTAGTTGTATACCCTGCCCATGGTGCGGGCTCGGCCTGTGGAAAGAATATGATGAAGGAAACAGTGGACAGCTTGGGCAACCAGAAGAAAATGAATTATGCCCTACGGGCCGATATGACAAAAGAAGAGTTTATTAAAGAGGTGACAGAAGGGTTATTGCCGCCTCCAAAATATTTTCCTCTGAATGTTAAGATGAACAAGGAAGGCTATGAGGATATTGCTGATGTCTTGGAAAGGGGAACTACGGCTATGAGTCCTGATGATTTTGAGGAAGCTGCCAATGCCACGGACGCTGTGATCCTGGATGTGAGGCATCAGAACGATTTTGTTAAAGGCTTTGTACCTAGGTCTATTTTCATTGGTTTGGACGGGAGTTTTGCACCTTGGGTAGGAGCTCTTATCGCCGATACCAAACAGCCTATTTTACTGGTTACTCCAGAAGGCAGGGAGGAAGAGACCATAATAAGACTCTCAAGGGTTGGCTTTGATGCTGCCGTTGGATATTTAAAAGGTAGTTTTAAGGCTTGGAAAGATTCCGGTAAGGAGTATGACACGCTTAGCTCTGTGCATGCCAAGGATTTAAAAAATGTAATTTCAAATAAGGATATTCCTGTTTTTGATGTTAGGAAAGAATCCGAGTATGTTTCTGAGCACCTAGTGAATGCAGAGAATACACCATTGGATTTTTTAAATGATTATATGGCCCAATTCCCAAAGGAAAAGACTTTTTATGTTCACTGTGCTGGTGGTTATAGATCTGTTATAGCAGCTTCTATTCTTAAAAGTAGGGGGATTCATAATTTGGTGGATATTGCTGGCGGATTTGCCGAAATAAAAAAGTCTGGTTACGAGGTAACAGACTATGTGTGCCCAACTACTTTATAGGAGATGATATTTATCATATTTTGAAATTTGGTTTGTCTATATTTTAGCCTTCTAAATTTAAGATGAATGCCTATGTTAGTGCAATATTTACCTTTGGTGAACTGGAGTAACGGAATTATAATGATTTCTATATTTGGAGCTGTATGTGTAGGTTTGGTAACCGCCGTACTCTTGCTTATGAATAGCGGCAAAAAATAGTGAACCCGAAGTTTATTGGTGTTGAAAGGTCCTTGCTGTAATCGCTAACCGGTAGGGGAAGGTATTTGCATGGCTTTTTGTGGATGTTTTCTTAGGTACCATGAAATTATTCGCTTTGTGTCCGAGTTTTCTTTTTGTAGTTGCAGATAGCTCTCTAAATCGTCAACTGTTTTGATTTGTTCGCTTTTAGGGATATATCCGTATCCCTTGTACTGGTTGTCCCAAATTAAAATAAAAGCTTCTTCCTCCGCATGTCTTCCTTTTTCCTTAATCAAGATATTTTGGTTCTTTGCCAACGTACCCTCAATCGCCATTTTTACTTTCATATTGTACTCCATTGTGGACTCTGTGCTGTTACAGATCCCTTCACAGCTACTTAGGCTGTAATGGGAGCAGCTTTTGGTATTTTCTTGAAGATGACAAAATTTAGGGCAAAGTAGGTACTCCTTGCATAGCTCCTCCAAAAATAGGCGACAATCCGTTATGGTATTAAAAGTAGCTAGGGGGTTGGGGGCCAATTTTAATTTGTTATAGGCAAGGTGCAATACGCCTTTCCTATCCTCATAGGAAAAAATTGCATACTCCTGTGGACTTCGTTTCTGACTCTGATTGTAGAAGGGGAAGTGCTTTTTTATGGCAGCCGATTCCATTAAAAGGGCAATGAGTTCGTTACCTGATAATTCAAAGTCTATGTCATAGGTGGCCTTGCACAGTAATATTTCTTTGGTGGCTTTGTCATAGAAATGCCCCAATACCCTCTTTTTAATATTCACGGCCTTTCCTATATAGAGGATGTTGCCTTTTTTATCTTTGAAATAATAGACACCTGGGGAGTTGGGCAGTTTTTGAAAAACCTCTTTCGGCAATGATGGGGGCAAGGTGGCCTCTTGTGATCGTGAGTTTAGAAAGGTTTTAAAGACTTTTTCAGCACCCTCCGTTCTAAGCAATTTATGGAAAAGCAAAACGGTAGCATGCGCATCACCTCTAGCTCTGTGCCGATCGGTAAGCGGAATTCCCAAAGCGCTGCACAATTTGCCCAGGCTGTATGAATTAAGGCCGGGGATTAGTTTTCTGGATAAGCGTACCGTACATAGTTTTTTTCGTGAAAAAGTAATTCCAAGTTCCTGAAATTCATTTTTAATGACGTTATAATCAAAATTTACGCTGTGCGCCACAAATATGGAATCCTGGGTCATTTTAAGGACGTGTGGTGCAATTTCTTCCCATGGTGGGGCATTGCGTACCAGATCGTTGTCTATGCCTGTAAGGCCGGTTATAAAATAAGGAATCTCACAGCCAGGATTTACAAGGGAAGTGTATTCATCTATAATCTCATGTCCGTCAAATTTGAAGATAGAAATTTCGGTAATCTTATTACCCTTTATACCGTTTCCGGTGGTCTCTATGTCTATGATGGTGTACATTTAATTTGGGCCTATTCAAAATGGGACCCTAAAGTTATGGGAATTAGATCAAAACTTTTTGGTGTTTTAGGAGTAATTGGAAGATAAAGTTTTTTTGGTCCGTAAAATGGATGACCATGTCCGGGATGATTTGTGCAATGCTAAAGAGTTGCATTTTAGGGGAATTGTGAACCCTTTATTTTGAGGTCAGAACAAAACCTGTAGATGCTGGGTTGCTTCGCAACTGGCAGTAGCAGGTCTAGTTTAAATCCTGTATAACCTCTACCAATGACTTATAGATTATAGGACCTGTATCGGGGCCCAAGGAGTTTTGCTCTCCATAGGTGTCCCTTTCATCGTTGTATAGGTATGGTTTGGTGGTATCCCATTCGCTTTTCGGGATTATATACCCTATTTCATCATTGGAAAGTCCTAAATAAAATTTGTATTGGTCCTTAATAAACTCTTGAAGGGGAGGGACTTCTAAGGGTTCTATATTAAATTCCCTGCCTACTGGGGCTTCAATTCCGCCATATACAATTTCGGGATATATTTCTCCTGGAATACTAAGGAATAAGGCGGGCCCAATGCGTATGGCCCCCACTTCGGTCCGGGATTTAAAATATTGGGGCATCCCTATATTGATCAATCCAATAGCACTGGCAATTTTAAAAGTAGTATTGTCCAATGGAGCCAATATTGTTTTAGCTCTTAAGGATAAATTGGAACGGGTCAAGGTATCACTAGCTTTTTTGAGAGCGGAGAGGGACATTATAGCAATTTGATCGCCCAATGCCTTGGTTTTTTTAAATGTAGGTTCTAGATATTCTTCCTCGGTAAAGGGGTCGGGGATGGGTAAGGAAGGATGTGGGGCCATTAGTCCACCAATGGCTCCTGAAAAATATATGGCCACACCGCCAAGACCTTCGTGGACTTGTTCATTTCCCTTAAAAATTCCTTTCTCAATGCCTTCTCTTATATAGTGGGGGAAATCAGAACTGATCAATAAGTTTTGTGACCAAAGGGTCTCTGGGTGGTTGGCCCAATTTATGATGGTTCCCAGAGTAGTATTTTTTTCGGCATCCAACACCTGCATAAGATGTATTCCAGTAGCTTTTACAATGGGTTTGCGGGTATCCTTTATAAGCTTGGCGTCTTCTCCGGAAAGGTCCTCGGCAAAAACCAATTTTGCAGGACGTAAATTTTGTGTTGCTTCCGTTATGGCAGCCACGGTTTGCGATTTAACGTATTCCATCATGTCGGGATTTACGCCCGACTTAAACATGCTTTCGCCCCAAATACCCACCAAGTCATTGCTTTCATGGGTGTGGGTAGATGATAATAAGGTGTAGTCTATTCCCAAGTCAGCTGGGATGCGCTTTCTTATGTCAACAACGTCACTATGTAAAAAACCTATGGCATCCATTGATATCATGGCAATCCTGCTCTGTCCGTCATCTATCACCATAACCCTGGACCAAACATCGTCATGTACGCCCTGAGCAGGCTTGGCATTGCTCATTCCCGCTATCCAAAAGGCATCAAACTTTCCGTTGTTATTGTTGTCGTTGTAGGTGTCCCCTTCGGCCTTGCTATACTTGTTGTTCCCGTTCGCGTCGTTCCAGGTATCTACTATAGTAGGTGTTATGGGTTTTTTTGAAAATCCGGCTCTTATAGGTCCGGGAGTCTTATTTTTTATATTTATATCTACCGAGTAGTCGGGATGCCTGTCTCGCCAGTTATATACTGTAATAGTTGCAGCTACCAACAGTAGTATGAGGAATATCGACCCAAATATTTTTAGCCCTTTTTTTAGTGTTTTCATAGCCTTGTCTGTTATAGTCTGGAATGGGTTAATGCATTGGCCATTTTATAATTGAGTTCCATTAAATAATCCCCCATTGTGGGACCGTACCAGCCCATTAATCGGGCTTCGTAGGTGTCAAAATAATAATATTTAGACGGGGTGATATAGCCCAAATATTGTCCGTTGAAACTACTAAGAACAGAATTGTAGCCTTGGAGTTCCAAAGCGTTTTTTAAATCCACGCCGTATTCCCCACTTAATTCATAAGGAAGGGCCAGCCAGATGAGGTTGTTTAGTTTTAGCCCCTGTACCTGTATCGGGTTCATGGGTGGCATTAGTTTTTTTGCTAAAAAGGGAGCTAATCGCAAACGGTCCGAAATATACAGGAATTGTAATTTTGGTACTTCTATTTCAGAGGATATAGCGCTCAGTTGCACCCTTGAGGAATACTGCATTTTGTTCAATGCAACAATGGCCGAATCGGCAAGGGTTTCCCCAATGTATTGGGCCTTGTCAAATTTATGGCCCTCACCTTTATTGCTATGGCTCCCTACCGTACCGGCGAAGAACAGGGCAATGTCTACAGCCTTATCTTCCAAATAGCGTTGAAAATAGCCGGGGTAATCCCCGCTATACAAATCGTTATCAGGACCAATAACCGTGGCATGGGCAGAAAAGACTCCAATGCTGGCTTTTTTCCCGTTCTCCTGAACAATGGATAAAAGATCCAGTTTGTCATTGAGTCTGCCAGTTTCTCCAATAATCCTATTGCGTACTAAATTGGGGACCTTAATGTAACCCGATGACAATTGTGCAGGTTGCCTATCTGCCAAGGCCTTTAAAATAAGATCGGAAATTTTTTTACCCAGCCACTCCACTACGGCTGCTTGGTATTCCCCGCCAAAACTTTTGCCTACGTACCCTGGCATGCAATTCCCAATACTGGCGTGGGTGTGGGTGGCGCCAAAATAGAGTTGATTACGCGATATTTTGCCCTTTAATCTTTTTTCAACATTCAGAACAATTTCCTCCGGTATGGCTACTAGATCCGCGCTGATCAAAACAACGGACTCGTTGTTAATACTGAGTGCGATGGCTTTTGCATAGATAGAGTCATGAACGCCAGTTGCAATTTTTCCATCGCCATATCCTGCCAATTTAATATTGGTGAACAGGTCCTGATTGGGATCTGCAACACTATTGGTTACTTGTGGCGTGATGTTTGTTTTGGCAAAACCGGCAAACAAAGATCCTTGGACCTCTGTCCTATTTTTAACGGCTTCATTAATATTTTGAATGGTATTCCTATAGTATTGGGTTTCAAAATAGGGAGTGGTATCTATAGGGGTGGTTGCAAAATAGAACAATAAGACTAGGAGAACAATAAGCCCTCCTAGCGTTTTAAGAAATATTTTTAACCATCTACCTTTCATTATTATCAGTTGAGTTTTTGTGGATCCAAAACAATATATTTAACTGTTTTCCTATTCCAGGTATAAACTATGTGTACCTTCCCATCTGCCGCTTGTATCATAGTAGGGTAGGAGTACTCCTCCCCTTTCTTGTCGGTATTTTCCCTCAAAGGCTCCAAGTCCAATACCCTTTTCCAGTTTTTGCCATCATTGGACAAGGCAAGGCTTAATGGCACCCTATCTCCCCAATTTTTTCCTGTGGGATTATAGACCAATAATTGTCTTCCATCTTGCAAGGATACCCCGTCTATACCAGAATTTGGGTTGGGAAGGGAGATGGCCTGCATAGCACTCCATGTCTTGCCGTAATCCGCAGACCAGTTCTCGGAGATCACTTCATTCTCGGTCCGGCTCAATAGCTGTAATTTTCCGTTTCCATAGTTTAAGACCACCGGTTGTATGGCGCCAAATTCCTTGCCGTCGTTAAGTGCGGCAGATTTAGACCACGTTTTTCCATTGTCCGAACTAAACTCCAGGTGAATTCTCCATCCGTCCGTATCGTCTTCGGTACTGGAAGGAGAAATTATTTCCCCATTGGCCAATTGTATAGGTTGATTCTTGATAGGGCCAAGAATACCATCAGGTAGTTCTACCGGGTCGGACCATGTTTTACCATCATCGGTGGAGGTCATGTACAATCCCCACCACTCCTGTGGATTGGGGCCTACCTTGTAAAATAAAAATAATGGTCCGTCTTTTGGTTTAAATAGTACGGGGTTCCAACTTGGGTAGCGCGTTCCATCTTTTTGTACTCCATTGGCCACCTCGGTGGGAGTAGACCAGGAACCAGCTGTTTTTCGTGCTACCCAAATGCCCACATCGTCATTTTTTTCCTCTGTTCCACCAAACCAGGAAGCAATGACAACCCCATTGCTAACCTCCACTGTAGAGGCATGGCATTCCGGAGTAAGGGCGTCCTCTAATTCATAGATAAATTCCTGTTCCAGAATGGCCGGATGTTCCAGGGGAATTACTTCGGGTAAATTCTCCATTTTTCCTTTACAAGATACGATGATCAGGGAACAAAATAATAGCAATGACTTCATAAGTTTTGGTTTAAATATTTTTTTTATTACGGTTTTATTTTCTTGTAATCTTATTTATTAAGTATAAGTCAACCATAGGTTTTATGGGGTTTTGGGAATATATTTTTCAAAAAACCGGTCCATGTGAAACTGACAGTATTCATTTACTTTAACAGCTATGTCCATAGTATGTGGCCACCCTTTTAGTTTATGGTATTGGGTAGGCACCCCTATGTCCATTAGCTTTTGATGTAGCCTATCCGACTGCTCTACAGGTACGAGTTCGTCCAAAGTGCCGTGAAAGCTAAGGGTGGGAGGGGCTTTTTCCGAAACTTGGAATATGGGGGAGGCGTTTTTGTACAAGTCAGGCGCTTCCGTATAGGTTTTTCCGAACAGTGATTTTACAGAGGCGTCATTAATAGCTTTTTCTGTAGTAAGGTCAGAAGGCCCGTAGATATTGACCACTGCCTGCACCTGAGCCGATTCTTGGTTGTTGTTCAGGATCTTATGACTGTTGGTATAGGCACTCATCATGACCAAATGTGCACCTGCAGAACCGCCGATCAAGGCAATCTTATGCTTGTTGATATGGTATTTGGATGCCTGCTGTTTCAGATAAACAATAGCATCGTCCACATCTTGTAGCTGGGCGGGGTATTTGGCCTGCCCGCTTAACCTGTATTGGACTGTAGCCGTAATATACCCTTTTTGGGCATAACTGATCAGATAGTGCCAATAGTCTTCTTTTTTTCCTTTTTTCCATGCTCCACCGTGAACAAAAATCAGTAAGGGTGCATTTTTTTTAATGTCCTTGGAATGATATAAACTCAATTTTAGTGCAAGACTATCAACCGATTTATATACCAGGTCCTTGTGTTCTGTTATGTTTGCTGGCAGGGGATAGTCATTTTCAATGAGTTTTAATGAGCCAGTGGCATAGGCAATTTTTAGTGTAGTATTGCTGGAATAGCCTTTGGGAGGTATGGATACATCATACTGTTTGGCCTTGCAGCCGACAAACAATAAAATTACCCATAAATATAGAAAGGCTCTCATAGCTGGTTTATTTATGTTTCTGTTGGTTTTCCCCGTCCCAATAATTCTTTAAACGTAACTGTTTTGTTGTTCACCAATGGCTTGGCCCAAAAACCGATGCTGAAGATAAATCCTAAGGTCAGGTACAAAAAAATCATCCCTCCTTTTAGCCCTGCCAAGTCGCCAATGGCACCAACAATTAAGGGAACAATAGCCCCTCCAACTATACCGGAACAGAGGATTCCGGAGAGGGCTCCGTGGTTTTCCTGAACGGAGTTTAAGGCCAATGAAAAAATAATGGACCACATCACAGAGGCAAAGAAACCAACCATGGGAAATGCCCAAATAGCCATTTTGGCAGAACCAAAAAGTGCAACGGTTAAACTTGTGATGGCTGCCCCAGTGAAAATTTTAAGTACCAATTTACTATCCAGGAATTTTAATAATACAAGGCCTAGAATGCATCCAACTGTTAAGAGGCCCCAGAATAGGGATATAGCCTTGGCTCCTTCAACCCTAGGGTCCAAGCCATGGTATTCGGACAGGAATTTTGACATCCAATTTGCAACCCCCTGTTCCGTACCTACATAGGCGAAAAGGGCAATAAAATAAAGGATAACCTTTTTGTTTTTTAGGAGGCTTATGTTTGTGGCCCAAGATCCTGTTTTTTCATCTTCTTTGCGCGTAACTTTTGGTAGCCTAATGGGAAAAATCAACAAGAGCATTAGTAAGGAGATAAAGGCAAAGATCCAGTATAAGGATACCCATGGCAGTTGTGGGGGCACAATATGGTGAAATAGCTCTATGATAGGATTGGTGTTTTCCGTAGCAGAATAATCTTCCAAGTTTAGTACCAGATATGAAAATAGGATAGGACTAAAAAAAGAGGCCGACCCAAAGGCCAACTGTCCCAAAACTGAATTAAAGGCAAAGTGCTCCTCCCCACCCGCTACCCTAAGAAGTGGATTTATGGCCACCTGCAACATGGCCATACCGGAACCTATTAAAAAAAGAGAAATTAAAGCTATAGGAAAATTGGGGTATAAGGAAAATAAAATGGCCCCTAAAAAGGATATTGAGAAGGCCAATAGTATGGCTGTTTTTTCACCATAGGTTTCAACTGCCATGCCTGAAGGAACGGAAAAAACACCGTAAGCCAGAAAAAAGGCAAAAGGTAATAAGGCCGCCATGGTTAGGCTTACCTCAAAGTCGGTTATAATATCCGGAATTAAGGGACCCAGAATGTTGGTCAGGAAGGAAATGACAAAGAAAATAAATAAGATAAGTGCTACTATTAGATGATTCTTTCTCATTCTCGGTAAGGCTAATTATTGGGGAGAATCTTTTTCCACGCTTAATTGATCTTTTACACCCAAAGGCTTTCTAACAAAAATGATTACTGTAGCGGTAACAAACATTAAAAGACCATAAATGGCGGGTACAATGGAATATTCCGCATTGTTCAAGGCTATTGTGGCCAAGGTAATGGCCAAGGTGCCGTTTTGTATTCCGGTTTCTATAGATATACTAATAGCTTGGGGTCTTGTTAGCTTAAATAAAACAGCGGCCATAAACCCTATGGTCATGGTACTTATATTAAGTAAAATGGCAGGAAGCCCGGCTTCGGACAAATAGCTTAAAAACACATCCTTAATGCTAATGGTTACCCCTATAATTACCAAAATAAATATTATAGCCGAGGCAATCTTAACGGGTTTCTCCATTTTTAGGGCGAAAAATTCATACTTGGCTTTTATGAACATTCCTATGGCCACGGGGATAATTACGATGACCAATAATTGTTTTATCATGGTGAGGGCATCTACTGTTATGGCCATATTCTGATTGGAAAATTCTGCCAAGGCAAATTGTACTATAAATGGTATGCTTAGAATAGATGTCATACTGGAGACGGCAGTGAGCGAAACGGATAGCGCCAAATCCCCTTTGGCCATATAGGTAAGCATATTGGATGTAGGTCCTCCTGGACAGGCGGCCAATAACATAATTCCTATTGCCGTTGTAGGCGAGAGGGATAGGGTGATAGCAATTACATATCCAATTAGCGGGAGTAGTAATAGTTGACAAATTAGGCCTATAATCATAGCCTTTGGATAAGTGACCACTCTTTTGAAATCGGTCAAGGTTAGGGAAAGGCCCATCCCGAACATAATAATGATCAGGGATATGGCAAGAATTATTCCAGCAGTAGAATCCATGATAAATAAGTTTTAAGGAAAATCATGATCAATCACCCAATATCGGGCTATAACAAATAAAACTTATTGTAGGGATATTTCCTTATTATATATTGTTTTATTTACATTAAATTTTGCTTACGGCTACTACATATGTTAAAAATTATCTTAAAATTTTAATATTTTTTAATTGATTGTCTTGGTTCCCTTTGCCATGGAGAGGAGTCTAGGGTGATTTTAATTATGTTGCTGAAACCTCTCCATGATTTCCTTCCAATTGGTAAAAATGATACCCTCCTCCTCAAAGAATTTTATAAGCTCAGGATCCGAGAAAATCTGAGATTCCCAAACCCGCTGTTGCCAGGATCCGGTAATGCTTCTTAAGTTATCGGTTTCCACAGAGGGGTGGAAAATAATTTCGGTAAGTCCTGGTTTTAAGGATTTGATCAAGGTTTTGAAATGTTCCACTTTTTCCTCATAGGTGTCGGCCTTGGGAGCGCTGGAAAAGTAGTCCAGTTTGGGCAGGGTATAGGCTGCGGTCATTTCAACAACAGATTCGTCCAAAGGGTATCCCTTGGATCTAAATTCGGCCAATACGGCCGGATCCGATAAGTCTATTATGTTAGCCGGGATACCGTATTCCTGAGCAACCTTTATATAGGCTTTTACGTAATTGGGGTGGCCAAATAAGGTGCCCATATGGGTGTCTATATGGTCTGGCTTATAGCCCCAAGCTAAAGATTGTTCTATTTGGGCCCGTATTTCTTTTTCCACCTCGTCCGCGCTGGCGTGTTGTACTACTTCTGGAACACTTCGCCATAGTTTGTCTTCTGGATCTATAAGGCCGGGTACTTCCTCACTTGGGGTTACAGGGCCCCATCTGTATTTCTTCCACTCACTGGTCAGGGTTAGGTGAAGGCCAACATCCATATTGGGGTGTTCCTTGGCCCATGAAATAAACTCCTCTGCATTGGGACATGGAATCATTACCGCGGCAGATTGTATATGTCCCTTGGTCAATTGATCTTTGGCAGCGATGTTGGCTTCAGGACACATTCCAATATCGTCTGCATGCAGCATGACCACCTTTTGGCCTTCTGGCCATCCGAGCTTTTCTGCCCAGGTCTTTGTAGTATGTTCGTCAACTTGCTGTGTAGTAGTGCTTTGAACTACATCGGCTTTATCCTTGTTCTTTTCCTTGCAGCCTCCAAGTAATACTAGCAGGCAAAAGCTGATGCTTGGTAAGAATGACTTTTTCATATTAATTATTTTTGTGTGATTATAAATATTTTTTAAACCATTTTAGTCCGTCACCGTAAATAACCTCCAAGGGGGCGTCTCTATGTTTGGCATCGTACCAAATAATCTCCTTGGGGTCATTTGCTGCACTGAACAGTAATTTACTCATTATAGGGGGTACTATTTCATCGTTTTTTGCATTTAGCATCAATAAGGGACGGGGGGCAATTTGTTCAACATAGTTCAAGGGCTCTACTATGCTTACAAAGTCCTTGGATTCTTTTAGCAGTGCTTCTTTTTTGTACAATAGATTCATTTGGCCACCCGCCAATGCAATTATGGGCACCTTGATCCGTTTGTCCACTCCGCAGAAAATAGTCCCTGTAATACCACCTAAACTTATTCCGTAATACCCTATTCTTTCGGCGTCCAGATCCGGTCTGGATTCAATAAAATCTACCGCACGCCTTAAATCAAATACAGTCTGAGAAATAACATTCCGGGTCCAGTATTTATATTTTCCGGTGAGATCAAAATCGTACACCTCTTTTTTCCTTTCCCCATGGTTGCTGAAATCTATCCTTAATACTGCATAGCCATGCTTCAAGAACAGTTCATTGCCATAGGCTATATAGTCTACATTTTTATGATCGCCCAATCCGTGCATTAGAATAATTACCGGAAAGGGAGAGGTACCACTCTTGGGCAGTGACAGTAGACCTGTAACTTTTTTGTCATGTACACTCTTATAGGTGATGTGGTACAACGGATATTCTGTATTGTTGAGTTGTGGTAAGAGCGTGTCTTTTAACGGAATGGCCCGGTCATATTCGTAATATTGGCTTACGGGGAAGGACTGCTGGGTATTGCCCAGATAAATAGCGGAAAAGCCTAGTATTAATAATAGGCTTACCACTCCCATTAACCAATAAGGTCGTTTTTTGTTATAGAATTTCATCGTTGTCGGCTACATACATTCTGGTGCTCTTGGTATAGCTACCACCATTGGGGTCACTGTATTCCAAATCAATATAAAAGGCCTTGTACCCATTATTTGGGTATTCTACTGTTTCAAAAATACGGTTCTGATCCTCTACATTTAATTTCTGTGCCGTCCATTTCTCATCCCTAAAATCCCTATCCGTTGAACTGGCAGTCCATAGGTAGGCGTTTTCAAATTCTGGGGAGCTGGTCTTCACAGAAAGGGTAGCGGCAGTTTGTTCTGTAGTTAGATCGTAGGACAGTGGTGTTTGAGGTTTGTTGTTCAACGATTTTCCCCAGAAGGCACTCAATGCCCTAATAGCTTGTTCACCGCCTCCTAGGTCATGTCCGGCATTTGGTACATAGTGGATGTAGTTTTCTCCTGGAATGTCATTGATATAATTTTTAATGGCATCAACAGGCCAATATTCATCATTGGTACCGATAAAGATTAGTTTAGGCATCTTTAATTTTTTTCTATAAGAATAGGGGTCAACCATTTGACTGAGAGCGTTGCCATCGGCCGATCTTACCGTTTGCGGAATTTCCAACTTTATATAGTCGTTTATCTGTACACTGTATTCATTCCAAGCGGTAATATGATAATCCAAGCTCACGGGCATGTTCAGAACATCAATTACCATTGGAGCAATGGTTTCTACCCTTTTATCGCTGGCTCCGGTCAACCAAGTGGTCCATCCCCTTTTTGAAGCGCCGGTTACGGTAAACCTATTTATATCTTTATCTAGGTTTTTCTTGGAAAATTCCTGAACCGCATCCATGGCCTTTACAGCACTTTTTACCATAGGGAATAACAATGGCCAGGTTAGGTCTTTGTCTTTTTTGTAATTATGAAGGGTATAGGATATTAGTTGGTCTTCTACCAAACCGTCATAAAGCGGTTGATTGGGTACCTGTCTTACAATGGCCACAATGGCCTTGTTTTTAATGGCAACTTTAGAGAAGTTTTTGGATTTCTTGTCTTCGCTTTTGGAAGACCAATTGGGCAGGCCTTCTTTTGTACTTCCACCGGTAATAAAAAGAAGGGCCCCATCATGTTTTATTTCTTTGGGGACCAATATGGTTAGTTCATGGGTCCAAATATGTTCACGCCATTTTTGTGAAGTAAGTAATATTTGGTAGGCGGTTGTCTCTCCTAAAGCATAATTGTCCTTAAGTTCCCATTTATAGGATTGGTCATCATTGCTTAGATAGCTTTGAAGTGCCGTTTCGGGCGTAACGGCCTCAATGGGTTGTGGAACGTGCTCTGCTAGTTTCTGGTTATTGTCCTTACATGCTACGGTTAGCAAGAAAGAAATGGTGATAAGGGTGAAAATTTTTTTCATATCGCTTTGTTGTTAAATATTTGGATTGAAACTATTTCTTTGGTGTTGGATTGTTTTTAATCATGTCCATCAATTCATTGATCAGGATTTCACCAGTTTTTTCGCCAAGACTGGTGCGACTCACATATTCGTATCTCTTAAAACTATTAAAATCTTCTTTGGTCAATATATACCCAAACGCATCATTGGTCAATCCAAAGATAAAGGGGTGCTGAGTGGGCATATTTCTTTTTAAATAATAGCCAATGTTGGGTAAAGCCTCCCCCGGGATGGTCAGTATTTGAGCAGATCCAATATTTAATAGGTTAAGTGTGCTGCTGATAGAGTCGTGGTCTTTGTTGCCCATGCTTAGTGGGGAATTGCTTAAAATATAGCGTAACATTTCAGAGTCTATAGGGAAAGTAACCTTTTTGGAAGCACAATAAATAGCCGGATTTTTTTGGATTTTGGCTTCTGAAACAATTTTAAGAGCCTCGTCTGCCAATAGATTTCCAATGCGTTGGCATTCTTCCCAGTCATTGGCCTCTTTGTTGTTATCGAGTCTATTATCGGCCGTGACCATACCACCTTGGGCTCCGTTCATAAAGAGGGCCATGCCTCCAGTTCTGGCTTCTATTCTATCGTATAAAGGGCCTATAAGATCTGGGCTAAGAATTTCCTGTTCGTTACCAATTACTTCGGGATGTATGGCGTAATTTACCAAGGTGACTATTGGCTGCCCTTTATTTTTCCCTTGACTACTTATTGCTTGTATTACACCGCATCTTGGGTCGTACAAATCTGGGGCGTAATAGTTATAGGCTATTTTTCCATTTGCTTCACCTACAGCAATTTTTAATTCTGCAGCTTCCAGATTACGTAAAGCTTCGTTTACCGCATCTGCAATTTGTACTACACAATGATCCAGATATTTTAAATCGGCAGCATGATTGCCATCGTTGTCGGGGAAGGCATAGGCGTCAGGGGCGCTATGGGTATGTGTGGCCCCAATAAGTATATTTTTTTTGGGTATCCCTTTTATTAGTGCTCTGGATCTGTCGCCCAAGGCGGCCGGCCAGCCTAGATTGTCCACATTAACAATGGCTATTCTTTCTTCACCACTTTCCAGTACCATGGCCCTTACAAATAAATCTCCTTTTTTTATGCTGGCCGGTCTAGGGGTGCCTACCCCGCCCGAAACAGATATTAAGGGAGAAGGGGTAATAATTCGCTTTGCGGCACCAACCCTTAACTCTTGGGTGTAGCCATGGGCCGATATAAGAATGATAATAAATAGCAGTAGTCTAAATGCCTTGGGGGTGGGCATGGGATAATTAAAATATTCCATAGAACTTCCCTTTTAAATGTTAAAAAATACCCTTATTATGCATGCATAAATAATAAAAGGAATATTGACATGTTTGGCAAAATTATAATTAAAAAGTTAAATCGAGGGTTAAATTATAATGCATAATTAATAAAATACCTGAATAGAATTGATTTTTTTAAATATATTTTTGGATGAATTGAAGCTGTATGGTTAAAATATTAACATATTGTTAACTCATTGTTATCCTATTTGGAACCAATAGATGGGATAGCAATTATTTATGATCTTGGGGCTTCATAAACTAACTTAAAGCTATAATTTATGACTAAAAAAAATTTAATACTGCTGTATGGGATTTTATTTTCGTTGACCCTCTTCCTGACTTCCTGTAGTTCGGATGATGATGGTGCTTCGGCTAATTTTCCGCTAACCGCTGATATTTTTAATAGTGTCAATGGTAAGAAAGTAGCTTTTCAAGGGTTGACCAATAGTGCTACATCTTGGATGTGGGATTTTGGAGATGGCAACACCAGTACAGAAAAAAATCCTGTACATGTGTATACAGAAGGTGGGTATTACACGGCCAAGTTAACAGCTACTTCCGATGATGGTAGTTCGGTGAGCAAAGAGGTTAAATTGGCAATAGATTTAACTCCTTATATATTGCTTACAGGGGGACCTACGGCTACAAATGGGAAAACATGGCGATTGGCCAGTGGTCACTCCGATATGGATTATTTTGCCTATGCCGATGCCGATCTTACACCATTTGATGGAGCACCAAATCCACTTCCTGCAGGTATTTTTGGTGTAGGCCTAGGATTGGGAGAGGTATACGAGGATGAATTTACTTTTTATTTTGACGGGAGTTACAGTCACGATGTAAAGGACGATGGGGCTTCTTTTAGTGGGCTTGTATATCAGTTTCTCACCACTGGTGGTGCGGGGATTGTAAATCCTAGTAGTGATCAGAGTTTTGGGTTGTGTACAGGGGCCTATACCCCAGAGTCCGACGCCACATTTACCTATGTTGAAAATGAGGATCTAACGGTCTCCTCTGTTTTTGGAGGTGATGGTACCATGACTTATAGTGGGGTTAGTACCTTGGATTTCTCTGGAACGGAATTTATTGGTTTTATGGATTTTCAACGTAAAGTGATTATTCAGGATATAAAAGATAATTCTATGCGATTGGTAATGTTTATGGCAGCGGAACCCAGTGCGCCAGGTATCAATACTAATGGGTTGGTACTTACATTTGAGACGGTAAATTGAGCTTTAAAAAGTTTTCTTTCGATATAAATAACTAACTACAATATATATTTATGAATACGTATTTAAAAAACAAATTTCAGTGGGGTGGACAAATGTTCTGGCTGCTGCTGTTCTTCAGCACCAATGCCCTAATGGCTCAATCTGTTCAGCACACGGTTACAGGAAATATAACGTCTTCCGAAGATGGTATGCCCTTGCCAGGGGTTAGTATAGTGTTGCAAGGTACCTCACAAGGGGTTACGTCCGATTTTGACGGTAATTACAGTATCAATGTCCCTAATGGCAATGGAACCTTGGTATTTTCATATTTGGGATTTGAATCCCAGCAGCTGGCCGTAAATGGGAGGACTTCCATTAACGTTAGCATGGAGCCGGGAGCTGAGGCCTTGGACGAGGTAGTGGTAACCGCTTTGGGAATTAAAAGAGAAGACAAGTCTCTGGGATACTCGGTAGAAAATGTGGCCGGGGAAGAATTGACCCGGGTAGCCCAAGAAAACGTTTTAAATTCGTTATCCGGTAAGGTAGCGGGAGTAACCCTTAATTCAACCGGAGGTACAGGTTCCTCGGTTAGTATGGTAATACGTGGGGCTATTTCCTTGAGTTCGGACAATCAACCGCTTTTTGTAATCGATGGGGTTCCCGTGTCCAATTCCCTAAATAATATTGGTGGATTTGGAGATAGGAATGCTGTAGATTACGGAAATGCTATTTCAGATTTGGATCCAAATAGCATAGAAGATGTAAGTATCCTAAAAGGACCAAGTGCAGCAGCCTTATACGGTTCAAGAGCAGGTAACGGGGTGGTGTTGATTACTACCAAAAAAGCCAAGGACAAGGAAAAAATGAAAGTTTCCTTTACCACCAATACCGTATTTGATGTGCCTTATAAATTTTTGGAACAACAAACTAGGTTTGCATCAGGGTATTTTTCCTTTTCCCCAGAATCACAAGGGGGTAGTTATTTGCTTCCGGATGTAGCGCTGTCCGGGGGTAACGGTGGTCCAGAGTTGGATAAGGGATATTTTGCAGTACAATGGAATGCTCCCTTGGATGCCAACGGAGTGCCTATCCCAACCGAATTGAAATCGTATCCCAATAACGTTAAAAATTTTGTTCAGACAGGTATCACTACTACCAATAGTCTTGAAGTTACCAATAGTACAGAAGTTATGAATTACAGGATGGGCGTGACCAATATGCAAAATACTGGCTTGGTACCCAATTCGGACGTAAATAGGAATAGTTTTTCCTTATCGGCTTCCTCCAATATGAATAACAAACTTACATTAAGCACCAATGTAAACTTGGTGCATAGTTTTGCAGATAATAGGCCATCTTCCAATAGAGGGACCAATCCACTGCAATGGGCCTACTCCACTCCGGCCAATATTGATCTGGGGTTACTAAGAGACTACGATCTTCCCGGAACAGATGTACTTACCCTGGCCCCGGGCTATAACAACCCATATTTTTTGGCCTATGGTGTGAACAATAGTTTCTCCAGATATAGGATTTATGGTAACCTAGTTTTGGATTGGAACATATCACCATCCTTTAATATTAGAAGTAGTTACAATTTAAACAGTTATAATCAGACACAGGAAACCAAAATATCTCCTGGATATGACAGGGAGTCCAATAATGGAACTTATGGTATTTCCAAAACCGATGGGGTGGAGACCAATGTGGATATTTTGGCAACCTTTAAAAAGGATTTAGGCGATTTTGATTTTAGTATTTCCGGTGGTGGTAACCTAATGTATCAAAAAAATACCGGACTCAACAACTCGGCATTTTCAAGGGTAGGTCTTGTGGTCCCTGATCTCTTTACCGTTTCCAATATAGCCCCAACAGCTTTGAATTATTCCAGTTTTGAGAGTGAAAGAGGAATAAATAGTGTGTACGCCTTGGGTAACTTTGGGTTTATGGATATGTTGTATTTGGACGTTACAGCAAGGAACGATTGGTCTAGTACGCTTCCCGTAGACAACCGCTCCTATTTTTATCCCTCTGCATCCTTGAGTTTCTTGGTCAGCGAAGTGGTTAACATACCTAAGGTAGACCTTTTAAAGATTAGGGGTGGTTGGGCCCGTGTAGGTAATGACACCAACCCTTATCAATTGGGGGCCTATTACAACAATGCAGGACAATGGGAAAATGCCGTATTGTATTCGGCACCTGGAAGTTTAAGTACTCCAACCTTGGAACCGGAGGAAGCCACTTCCCAAGAAGTGGGCTTGGACCTCACTATGTTCAACAATAGGTTCCGTTTTGAAGGAACTTACTACACCGTTGAAAATAAAAATCAAATTGTGCCTAGTATACCTATACCGGGGTCCTCAGGGTATAACAGTGTAAGTATTAATGCTGGAGTACTGGAAAGCAAAGGATATGAATTATCACTTGGTATCACCCCAATTAGGACAGAAAATTGGAATTGGGATCTTAATTTAAATTATACAACCAATGAATCCAAGGTAATTGCTTTGGCTCCAGGAGTGGATTATATAGAGTTTTGGAGTGAAAACAAAAGTGTTTCCAGAGCGTACGTGGCCAATCCGGCAACCGGAGAGGATGGCTTGTTGGGCAATATGTATTCTCCATTGAAACTTAGGGTAACCGATCCCAATTCACCTTATTTTGGCTATCCATTGATTGACGGGGATGAAGGTGAGTTTCTACCTCAGGAAGAACGGGTGAAAGTGGGGAACTACAACCCGGATTTTATAATGGGATTACAATCCAGTCTTTCTTATAAAAATTTTACTCTGAACATGACCTTCGATTGGCGTTCTGGCGGACAATATATGTCACAAACTTCCAGATATATGGTAGAGGATGGTTATGGACAGCAACTGCTGGATAATTTAATCAACCCTGGTATAGCCGAGCCTGGACCTGAATTAAAACAATGGGTGTTGGATAATTCTGAACTATTGCTTGAAGGTGAAGAATTTTATCCTGTTGGAGGTACACCTGGAGAAGGAGGTTTTCCAGAAGAATGGGGAGGAAGTGTAGTGTATGATGGTGTTTTTTACCCTGGCGTTTTGGGGTATCATGACGAGAACGGTAATTTTATTTTAGAAAGCGAAAATCTTGGAGAAGATGGGACCATATTTTTTCCTTTTTCAGCATCAAATCCATGGGCATTTGGAACTCAGAACATGTTTGATGCCGATTACATTAAATTAAGGGAGGTGTCCCTGAGTTACAGTTTACCAAGTAAGCTAATAGAAAGAACAGGATTGGATAATATTAGTGTGTCTGTTTATAGCAGGAATATTATGTTATGGACCAAGGATTCCGCTTTTGGGGTAGATCCAGAAAGGGCTTTCCAAGCAGAATCTAGTAGCGGTAACAGAGGAACACAGTTTAAGCAGGGTATAGAACGATATAATGTGGATCCATGGGTAATTCCCGTTGGATTTAAAATTGGCCTAACTTTTTAATTAACAAAAACTACGATCATGATATATCAAACAATAAATAAAATTGGCGTATTGATGTTGGGGGTCAGCATCTTAATCTCTTGCCATGGGCTTGAGGACCTAAATGATAACCCCAATAAAATAGGCTCAGAAAATGTAGATCCCAACCTTTTGGTAGGGACGTTGATTTCTGGAACTGCCAAAAATGTTGTTGGCCTTGGATTTGGAGACATGGCTGGTGTAATGCAACATACACAAAAAGACGGCTGGTCCAGTGGACATAATGCCTATGACTGGAATAATCGTTCCCATAGTTGGAATGGCTATTACAGTTTATTGACCAACAATAAAACGCTTATTGAAAAGGCGGAAACCGATAATTTGGAGTTCCATATTGGGGTAGGATTGGTAATGAAAGCCTACTTGTTCGGGATGATTACCGATCTTTGGGGCGATGCACCCTATTCCGAAGCCTTAAGAGGAGATGAGGGACCCGAATATTTTGATGCTGCCTTTGATGATCAAAGAGATATCTATTTAGGTATTTTGAGTGATTTGGGCAGGGCTAACACGCTATTGTCAAAAAACCAAGGTGATTACTTTAGTATTCAACAAGATCAAGATGTGCTGTATGGCGGGGATGTTTCCAAATGGAGGAAATTTGCCAATTCCCTTGCCTTGCGTTATTATATGAGATTGTCAGAAAAAGAACCAGGCATTGCGGAAGAGGGAATAAGAAGAATAGCTTCCAATTCTGGCCAATACCCTCTTATTTTGAATACCGAGGACGATGCGGCCTTATCTTATGTTGGTAATACCTCAAGCGATTCTTGGCCCACTAATACCGTATTGGATGAAAGTCCCAGTGGCTCCTATTTTAGAATTAAAATGGCCAAAACCCTTGTAGATGCCTTGCAGGAATTGGATGATCCAAGGTTAGGGGTTTGGGCCAATAAGGTTGGAGTACCCTTGGTATTGGCGGAAGGAGAACCCGAGGATACCGATGAAGTTAGGGATGGGGAGCGTTATGTAGGCCAAAAATTGGTTGATGACCACTTGGATCTATTGGGAGTGCCGGTAGATTTTGATAAGGAATATGTGGGGCTGCCAACGGCCATTGCATTTGGTCCGGCATATAATTTAAAAGAAGACGCTTCACAGGGTATATATAATCCCCATGTTTCCCAGTTAAATGATATTTATAAAGCCGCTAGTGGTCCTTTATTAAAGGCGCGTTTACTATCCGCTGCTGAGGTACATTTTATTTTGGCTGAAGCAGCACTCAAGGGGTGGGTATCCGGAGATCCTGAGGGCCATTATAACGAAGGTGTAAAGCAATCATTGGAAACCTGGGGTGTTGGAGATGATTATAACGATTATATAGCTGGAGCAGCCTACGGTGGATTGGAAGATATTATAGAGCAAAAATGGATAGCCAGCTGGACGGCAGCTACCGAAGCTTGGTTCGACTATAGAAGGACCGGTCTCCCAGATTTACAAACAGGTCCGTCATCAAAACGTGATGCCTTGCCATTGCGGTTCTATTACCATATAGATGAGATAGATAACAATTCAGCCAATGCCGAGGCGGCCATTCAAAAATTGGAGACCACTCCATATAAAGGTGAGGATGTAAGTAATAATAGTGCCTGGTCTAAAATGTGGTTGTTACAGGGCACGGGAAAACCCTATTAATAATATTTTATTTGAGTTAGTTTGCAGCTATTTAAAGGAGGCGTTCGATAAGAATTGCCTCTTTTTGCTGCCCCATTAATTCATTCTCCAGAAATCTTTTTAGAAGCACAAATAAGCAACACAAAAAAATACGTTTACCCAATTCAATTAATTCTAAATTATGCAGAAATTACTGTTTTTATTACTCTTAAGTACCACTGCTATTGTTGTAGCACAAGAAAAGCAAAAAATTGCCTTCGGACCTTATATTCAGCAAATGGGAACCAAGGATGCTACCATATGCTGGTCTACCTTGGAAAGTACACCTACCATCACCGATCAAGAGGGGAATGTTAAAACCATAGGGGAGTATAAACACCATAAGATACATTTGGGAGAATTGGAGCCCAATACTACTTACAACTATGACGTGCTTAATGACGGTAGTGATGAGGGCAAAGGCACCCTGACCACCTACCCGGACGAGGCTATACCCTTTAATTTTGCCGTGACCGGTGATTCTAGAAATAGACACGATGTACACGCTAAAATAGTGGCCAAGATTATGGAAACCAACCCAAGGTTTATCATTAATTCGGGCGATTTGGTAGCCAATGGTCGGTCTATTAGTGATTGGGAAGCCTTTTTTGAGGTAAACAAGGAATTCATGAAGAATACCCCATATTATCCTGTTTTGGGTAATCATGAAAAGGATTCTCCCTACTATTACGACTTATTTGACCTGCCCAACAATGAAAAATACTATTACTTCACGGTTGGCGATGCCCTATTTATTGTTTTAGACAGCGAGGGCAAACAAATTTCGCAACCAGAATTTGTTTCGGATAAAAATAGTGATGCCTTTTGGAGAGATGCCTTCTCCGAATATTTTACTACCCAGAAGAAATGGCTGGAGCAGGTTTTGGAATTAAATAAAGAAGCCGGCTTTGTCTTTATTTTTCAGCATAAACCGCTATATAGTGCCATGAAAAATAGGATGGCCGAGGCCGAGGAAACCCGAAAATTTTGGGGTGATATTTTTGAAAGGCATAAGGTACAGGTCTTTTTAAACGGACACGACCATCATTATCACAGGGCCACCAAGAACGGAGTACATTATATAACCTCGGCTGGAGCTGGGGCCCCACTATACGATATTGAGGTAGAACTTCCTGAAACCAAAAAATCCAGTAAAATAGAACATTTTGTCAATGTACAGATAAACAAGAAAAATGCCTTCCTATATGTGACGGATATAAATGGCAACGAGATAGAGACCATTGAGATAAAAAGAAGGAAATAACTAGTACTACGGCCATGAAATCTACTAATATGGGGAAACAATTGTTAATCGTAGCCATGGCTCTAGCAACCGCTTGGGCGATCCGGGGGCAATTTGGGCATGAACAGGGAGCAGCTTGGGCCGGAGCTATTGGAGGCTTGGCACTAGTATTGGTTTCGGGAAGAAAAGACTGGTACAATAAAATGATGCTGATTGCCCTGGCATCGGCTGTTGGATGGGGTGCCGGAGGGATGATAAGTTATGGAAAGGTAGTGGGCTATGGCTTTGCCGATAATTTTATCAATGCTTACTATGGACTGGCAATGTTGTTTGTTATTGGCGGTTTGTTTGGGCTTTTGGGAGGTGGACTAGTAGGACTTACCTTGGATTCTACCAAGGAAAACAAAGTGAGATGGGGCGCTTTGTTGTCTGAGATGGCCGTAGGTGGGCTTATAAGTTACTATTTTCTAATAGAGCAGATCGGTTTTAAAATGACGCCCCCGCGGTCCGAAGCCTGGGCAGTTTGTTTGGGGGCCGGCTTGGCCATGTTATGGTATATGGCCAGGGAAAAAAGGAATTCTGCCATCCGTGTAGCTTTTTATGCCATGCTGGGCGGGGGTATTGGTTTTAGTTTTGGTAATTTTTTACACGTTTTGGGCAATACCTGGCACATTCCGTTCAATACGTGGAACATTATGGAATACAGTATTGGTTTCTTTGGTGGATGGGGTATGGCCTATGGGGTTTTTAGTTCCAAATGGCCAAAAGAAATTCCTAGTGCCAAAAAATGGGAAAATTGGTCTGCCCTGTTGATAGTGGTACTCTTTATTCCATTGATCGTTTACAGGGAATCATTGACTTCTGCCCATATTGCCAGACGTTTGGAGAGTTTGCCAAATATAGAATCCGTTGCCTCTACAAGCACTTTAATGGTATTATTGGTTTTGTTGGTAATGGTCGTATCTATCTTTTGGAAATTCAAAAAACAAGAATTCTCGCAAAAGGATGTTTTGGTTACATTTTTTACCATGTTCATAGCATATACCTTTATGAGCTATGCTGTAACCGGGATTTTTGGGGGAGAAATGCATCTTAACCATCATCTTTATGTTCTGAATATATTAATGATCTTGGTCTTGATACGATCCAAGAGATTCCACTTTTCATTTGGAGAAGTTGATAAGATAGACCTAAAAAAATGGCTTTTTTACTTAATCATTGTACTTTTGGTAATCGCCATTTGGGCGGTGATAGCTATAAATGTACATGGCGACATGGGTGATAGAAATAGATTTCCTATAGGTTAAAAATTTAGAGAATACGTATGAGCGGCAGCGAAAAGAGAATGTGCATTAAGATTATATGGCCAATACTGATAACATCAATTGGTTATGCAATTCTTAGATATAATGTGGTGGGAACCGTACCTTGGAAAGATTTGCCAATATTTATTTTTAATAAAGGAGTTTCCTTGGCAGGCGTCATTTTACTTACCCTTAGTTTTTCTATTAGGCCTATAAACAATTTGGGGATTGCCAATTTAAATTTGGGCAAGGAAAGTAGAAAGATTATGGGGATAGTGGGATTGCTGTTGACCATTTTTCATGTTCTACTTAGCTTTTTGATATTCAATCCCCAATATTATCCAAAATTTTTTGCTGGGGATAACAGTCTTTCAGTTATAGGCAACTTTAGTTTGCTAGCGGGTATGGGCAGCTTTATGGTTTTAGGGCTATATCATTGGTGTTTTGGAAACCGTACCAAGGGGAAAGAGGTGTTGATCAAGATTATTACGTCAAAAACTTTTTTGCTTGGGCTGCTATTTATGATGGGGGTGCATCTTTTTTTTATGGGATACAGCGGTTGGTTTACCCCTTCTAAATGGCAAGGCAGACTGCCTCCAATAAGTTTAATTTCGTTTGTTGTGGTTCTTTTGGGATTCTTTGCAAATGGATTGGGGAGAGGTAAACAGCCCGCTGTAGCCAATCCTAAAGCTACCTAAAGGTCTTTCTGTATTCCGAAGGTGTCTTGCCCATAATATGTTTAAAGTAATGGTTAAAGTTAGCAAGGTTGTTATAGCCGCTCTCAAAGCAAATTTGGGTTATCTGCTTATCGGTTTCTGCCAGTAATTTGGCAGCTATGCCCACTCTTACACTTTTTACATACTCCATAAAAGTGAGTTTGGTTTTTTTCTTGAAATATCGACAAAATGAACTGGGGGCCATATTCAATACAGCAGCGGCTTCCTCTAGTTTTACACCTTCCTGTATGTTTTGAAAAACATATTCGTACACCTTGTTTATTTTGTCCAAATTTTTAGCGAATACGGCTGAATTGTTGTGCGGATTGGACAAATTTTCCCTGTCTTCAATTTGAAGGAGAAAATTGAAGATCTTTAGCATTTCTATATAGTATTCCAAGCCCTGTAATTGAGTCATCTTTTCCAGACATTTTCTAATGTGCCTGTCATCTCCCAATTTAAAGCGGAGCCCTGTACTGGACTGCTTCAATAAATCTACCACTTTCTCCAATTCAGGCATTTTAAAAAAATCAGAATTTATAATGTCCTCGGAAAAATGGGTGACAATGCAAAAGGGGTCCATACCATTGTCATAATCCAAGGCTTCCCAACAATGTGGCAAATTGGGACCCAATAAGACCAGATCCCCCGTGTCAAAACCAGAGATGTTGTCCCCAACTATTCTCCTACCCGATCCCGAGGTGATGAAATTCAACTCAAAATTTTTGTGGGAATGAATTCTGGCATCGGAGGCCAAGGGTAGTTTTCTAGATATAAACGAATGCTTGTTGGGGACAAATATCTTTTCAAAAATAAATTCCATAAGTTGTTATATTGACAATCTTGGACTAATATAATTAATTTATTAGGAAATAAGGTTAAAATATAATGTAATTAAAACAATATTATAGTGGTAGGGAATTTTTAATTGGGTTTAATTTGTTAGAGCAGCTACTCAAATATTTCATGTTGTCCAATAGTATATTTATTGGCGCCACATAAGTTAATTAACCAACCCTTAAAACCAACATTTATGAAGTCCATAATTACACTACTATGTCTTTTGGGGTAGGTCTTATGAATATTAATCTAAATAATAGGCAAAGATGAAACTACCGTTAAAAGGAATTATACCGCCCATGATTACCCCATTATTGGAAAATAAGGAATTGGACCATCTAGGTTTGGAAAAATTGCTGAAACATTTGATCGGTGGCGGGGTGCATGGGATTTTTATCTTGGGAACCACGGGGGAAGGCCCTAGTTTAAGCTATAAGGTGCGTAAAGAGCTTATTACGGCAACTTGCCAGATAGTAGCTGGTAGAGTTCCGGTCTTGGTGGGTGTTACCGATACCTCTGAAACGGGTACTTTGAAAATTGCCAACCATGCAAAAAGTGCTGGCGCCGATGCGCTAGTGGTGGCTCCGCCTTATTATTTACCTATTTCACAAAAGGAAATGGGCGACTATCTGGAAAGGGTAGTGCCAGCCTTGTCCTTGCCTTTTATGCTGTACAATATGCCAAGTTGTACCAAACTCCATTTATCTTTAGACGTGGTAATAAAAGCCAAGAAATTAGGAGCCATAGGGATTAAGGATAGTTCCGGTGACTTAAGTTATTTGTACCAATTGATCGAGGAATTTAAGGGAGATCCCCTGTTTTCCGTTATTGCAGGGGCCGAACTGTTTTTGCCAGAGACTATTATGTATGGCGGGCATGGAGCAGTGGCGGGGGGTGCCAACTTTTTCCCGCGATTGTTTGTAGACTTATACGATGCAGCATTGCGTAACGACTTGGAAGAAGTTAAATTGCTGCGAGATAAGGTTTTAAAAGTGCATAGCACTATTTATGAAGTAGGGCAATATTCATCTAGACATATTAAGGGTATTAAATCTGCATTGATGGCCATGGGTATTTGTCAAGATTATAGCGCTGAGCCACTGTCCCGGTTTAGTGAAGACAAGCAGTCCCAGATAAAGGAGCATATTGAGCAGTTTAACTATAAGAACGAATATAAGTCCGCACATTAGTACAGTATATACAGACCATAGTTTACGGAATGTAGAGTTTTCCGGTTTCAAGAAAATAGGTTACTATTGAGTTGTATAATGGGCTATTTTGTATTTGTTTTTTGGAGGCAGGTCTATTTTGATATTATTTATCTACTGGCAAGTTGCCTACAGTTGCCCGAGCAAAAAGGCCTAGGTTGAAGTGTAGGCTTGGTAGCCATACTTAATAAGGTCAAGATTTAAGGATTTTTTGAGATATGGTTAAAAAATATATTGTTGTGCTTCCTTTAGCGGTAATCGCAATCTTAGCGACTATATTTCAATATCCAGTACATATAATTAATGCCCTCACCTTGGAGTCTGTTCCCGGCTACGGGGTACAGATATCTATTGTTAGAGTCATTTTTGAACCTGTGTTGGGAGTGTTATTGTATTTGAACCGCTCCCTTTACCCATTACAGGAATTACCCATTGCCCTAGGATGGATAGTGACATTTTATGTACTGTATGGTCTTTATAAGGTACGTAGCACTATTTCTGATGGGCAGAGAAGTAGGAGGGTCTTATTGTTTTTAGGTAACCTGCCTTTGTTGATTGGTATTTGTTTCGCCATTTTTGTGGTTATTCTCTTTCTTCCATTGCCCAATAATACCATTGTTAATAATACGGACAACGAGGTGTTGGTTACTACCCATGCCCATACCGAGTTTAGTCATGACGGCTTAATGTCCCAGGAAAAAATGTGGCAATGGCATAGGAGAAATGGTTTTGATGCCTTTTTCATAACAGATCACGCCAACTATGCCAAGACTTTGGAATTTTCGCAGAGGCAAAGAAGAAGGGAGTTGCCTCCAGAACCCTTGATTTTGGTAGGTCAGGAGCATTCAGGATCTAACCATATGAGTCTTTTGGGACTCAAGGGTACATTTGAAACCAAGGGCAAACCTGATTCCGTGATAGTAAACTTGGTGCATAAATATGGAGGTGCAGTGCTGGTAAATCATTGGTTTGATGGAAAAGGTAAGGCAAAAGAGTTCTATAAAGACCTTGGGGTAGATGGCTTTGAAATAGAAAATGTAGGCAAGGAGTTATATTATGATCGAGAGTTGTTCCGCGAACTAAAGGAGTATTGCGAGGACCACAACCTACTTATGGTAGGAGGGTTGGATTTCCATGGATATGGTCGTGCCTGTGCCATTTGGAACGCCTTTACCATACCTAATTGGGATAAAATGGATCTTGTTTCAAGGGAGAATGCTATTCTTGAGGTGCTTCGGGCAAGGGATCAGGATAAAGTAAAGGTATTGATGTATAATGACCGGCCATATTATGATAGTTCAAATCTTGTATTTAGTCCGTTTATAACATTGATAAATTACTTTAGGACCCTTAATTTGTATCAGGTTCTGTCTTGGTTTTTTTGGTTAATACTGGTTCAATTGTTGTGGAATTTTAGAAGGAGATATTTTGTTCCCATGCGTAAAAAAATCGCCATAGCAGGGTTGTTAAGTGCCTTGTTTTTGGTTGCATTGGGGTTTTATTATTGGGTCCGTGCCAATGCGGTAAAGGGATATAGTGATCTCTTTTTAGAATATAGTTCCCTGCTATTGATCATTGGTAGTGTCTTTATGGGCTATTCACTTTTTGTTATGTATATACGCTTCTTTAGAAAAGTTAAAAAATGAAAAGAAAAGGGGTACTTATAAGTGTTGCGGTACTGCTATTATTAGGTGTAATAACCTATTTTTATTGGATTCTTCCGGTGTGGGGCATGCCTTTTAACAAACAGCGACATGGTAACCCACCTTTGACCCCGTCATGGGCTTTGGAATGTTGGCTTTGGGAAGATGATGTTAATACTTCCGATTATGTGGATGAGTTGCTGGAGGGCTACAAAAAGCATGATATTCCGGTGCGTACGATACTCATAGATAGTCCATGGTCTTTGCGCTATAATGATTTTCAAATAGACACCAGTCTTTATAAACAACCCTATAAGTGGTTTAAAAAACTACAGGATAATGAATACAGGGTGGTGCTATGGATGACCTCCATGGTGAACAGTGCTAGCAAGGATACAAAAATTAAAGATTCGGAAGATTGGTTTAACCAGGCTATGGGTAATGGTTTTTTGGTACAATCGGATAGTCCCAACAAATGGTGGAAGGGTAGAGGCGGTTTTATAGATTACACCAGTAAGGAAGCTATGGAATGGTGGCGGGGAATGCAACAGAATGTTTTTGATTTGGGGGTTGATGGTTGGAAATTGGACGGAACAGCAACACTATTTTGGAGTAAATTGGGGGGTATTCCATTTTTTTATAAAAGTGCCTCCAAAGGACTAATGTCTACCAGAACCTACATGGATCATTATTATAGGGACGAATATTTACATGGACTTGGACAAAACCCGGAGTTTGTTACGCTATCCCGGTCAATAGATCGCAGTTTTCATCCAGAAGGATTTTCGCCCATTGACGCCTCTCCTGTTAGTTGGGTGGGCGATCAAGAGCACAAATGGGTGACGGATGAAATGATATCTGAAAGCCAGGATGAAAAAGTAGATATTGCTTTGGATGGAATTCAAGGGTTTGAGTCGGCCATTGAGAGTATCCTAAAAAGTGCAGATCTGGGGTATAATATTATAGGTTCCGATATCGCTGGATTTTCTGGAAAGACCATTCCTCCCCGTTTATATATAAGGTGGGCGCAGTTCTCTACTTTTTGTGGTCTTTTTATGAATGGCGGACATGGGGAAAGGCGATTGTGGAAAAGGAGTAAGGAGGAGTTGCAAGTGATACGCAAATTCTCATGGCTGCATACAGAATTGGTGCCCTATATGTACCACTATGTTGTAATGGCCAATAAAGGAGGAAGAAGATTGCAGACACCTCTGAAAGAGGGTAAATACCACTATATGTTTGGTGATGATTTTTTGGTGGCCCCCATCTATATGGATTCTAAGAAACGAAGTGTTTCCCTGCCAAAGGGGAATTGGAGGTACTTTTTTGCAGATAGGGAATTGCTGGAAGGGGGAGTTGTAGTGGATAGGGAATTCCCTATGGACGAATTCCCGGTATTTGTCAAGGACGGTGCAATTGTGCCTTTAAGGATTAAACGTGCCTATACTGGTTTTGGTGATGCCAATTCAGAAGGGTTTGTCACTATTTTAGTGTACCCTAAGAATAAAAATAGCTTTGTTTACTATCACACAGATGGAGCAGGGAAAACCAATATATCCTATCTAAAGACCAATTATGGGTGTAAACTTTCTTTGCGTGGAACCAAAATTCCGCATATACTTAGAGTACACTCTAAAATAAGTCCAAAGGAAATCTATTTGGACGGCGAAATTTTAGAAAGGGGTAAATTTTGGGATTATGAAGATCTTGATCAAAAAATAATCATAAAGAACAGCGCGGAATACAGTGAAGGTGGGTATACTGTAAAGTTCTGATCAAGTACCATTCATATTCAACCCAAGAACACCCCTAGGGATTATCGATGTAGATCCTTGGACCTAAGATAGTCCAGAAGCTCTTTTGGTAAATCGGTTTGGATAACGTTGACATATTTTTTGGTTAATAGGGAATCAAAACCACTGTTTTTCTTGATCCTCTCCATCTCATCATATTTTCCCAAAGCGTTTATCCATACCCTGTATCCGGAATTGATAAGCCGGCGCATGGTCCTTTTCGTATAATAACTCTCATCTATATGAATAATGGAGATGTCATCTAATTTACGAATGGCACGGATATCTTTTTTAGAATAGGCTCTTGGCATAATAGAAATGTCATTGTTCAATTTTTGAAATTGTGGGGTTTCAGGGTAGTCATATAGAAAGAATATTATTTGGTTTTCCATTCCATATTTTTCAATTAGGGCATAGGTTTGTTTTACCGATGCCTCATCTTCCAGTTTAAAATCTACATCAAGTAGTATTTTACCCTTTGTCAATTGTAGTACTTCTTCAAAGGTGGGTATTTGTTCAGTTGTAGTTTTGCCTTGGAACATTAGGTTAAACTGCTTTAGTTGGTCCAGGGAATAATCGTCAACCCGTCCCTTGCCATTGGTTGTTCTGTCAATAGTCTTGTCGTGCATTATTACAAGCTCCCCGTCCTTACTTTTTCTAATATCGATCTCAACAATATCGACCCCTATGGCAATACTTTCTTTTATTGCGGCCAGTGAGTTCTCTGGATAATGTGGATTGGTGGCCCTATGAGCTGCAACTAAAATATGCTCTGGATGGTTGTTGTAATCATTGAGAAGTAGGTCTAGTTGGGAATTTTGTGCAGTGGCAAAAAAGCCCAGAAGAAGTATAAAGATCAAAGTTACTCTAAACCAAATTGGTTTACGCTTGCTGTTCATTTCCATGTTATGTGTTTATATAAGGAGTATGTATCTATTTTGTTAATTCTGGTGCAAAATAATAAGATTTTTTGTTTATACGTTTAAGCAAATGTTAATGTCTACTATTGTTCCCTTTCTTTAATTTTGCTATGCTGATGAATCCCTTAGCGTTGGTGGTTAGCAACTTTAGGGTTAAAGACGCGATAAAAAGGTATACCTAAAGATCAATTGGTAATAGTTCTGGAATTGGCAGATCCTACCCCTATAATACTATCGTATAAATCCCCAAAATTTCTATAGTATACCAAGATAAGATAATCGTTTTCGGTAAAATGATAGTTCCCTGAAATGGTATTCATATCTATAGCGCCATCGTCCTTTTTTATTACATATTTATAATTATAGAAACCCTGCTTCATTTTAATAATCGCTTCCATATTGCCTGTTTCTTTATTGTAGGTCATTAAGTTCTCTTCGCTTAGGTCATAGTTGTTGTACTTGCCATAGACGTAGACTTCATTGAGGCCTAGTGCTTCATTATAAGGAAGTGTAAAATGAATGTAGCTGTATTCCGCTTCTCGGGAGCTGTCATCGCCCTGCAGGGTGCGTACCACAAAGTTTCCATTAATGTCCGGGTAATAGGTATAAGGTCTGTCGTATCTGTAGTAATCCGTGAACAGATAATGATGGTATAGATCGGTCAATTCAATATGTGATATTGATGAACTTGGAGCCCGTAGATCTTTTGTGTCGAAATTGAAATATTCATTTCCGCCATAAAAGCTGGTTTCCTGGTCATATTTATAAACCAACTCACTTCCTAAAATAAATTGGGGGGGTATATTATTGATAATAGATGGCCATTGGTGGTTTTGTATAATGGCGACCTTAACTTCCTTCTTTGGGTCCACCAAATTAACTTGATTGGTATTGATGGTAAATTGTACCACCTGTTTTTCGTTGAGGTATGAAAAGTCCCTTGATCTTTTTACAACGCCCCCTACCGTCAACTGGTCTTCGTAAACAACGAATCTCCGTGAAAATTGAATTTCATTGTAGCTGTTGTATATTTCCAATACGTAATTACCGCTTACCTTTAGTCCTGTATTTTCGTTGGGCAGCGTAAGCTGATAGTTGGAATAGGGCTGTAGTGTGGAGTAACTATTCTCGTAATCTACGATCCGTTCATTGTCCAAACCGTTTAGGTACTGTGATTTTAAAAGAGAGGAAGGGGTCCAGTCATAATCACAGTGTACAATCTTATAATAATAGTCCTGCTCATTGGCAAGAAGGTCGTCAAATTCAAGAAATACGGATTCCCCAAGAGGTACTACCGGAAATTGGTCGTCTGTACTGCCTTTGAATACTATCGATTTAATATTTTCTGGTGGGTTGACTTCCATTTGTACCTGAGCGTAGCTAAAATGGGCTAGAAGTAGGACTAAAACGGTGTAAATATTCAATCGCATTTGTCGAAATTTTCCAGTAAAGGTAAGCAAAAACCAAGGCTAAATAGGCTTGGATGGTTTAATCCCTAAATTTATAAGTAATAATTATGAAAACTTTTTATTAAGTAGTAAATTTGCTCGAAATTTTGATAACCTAAGGTCTACTAAATATGTCTAAAGACATCCGAATTAAAAAAGGCTTGAACATTAATCTTATAGGTGAGGCGGAAAAGACTACTTCCAAAGCTGTTCTAAGTAATGTTTACGCAATTAATCTTCAGGATTTTCACGGAATTACACCCAAATTGTTAGTTAAACAGGGCGCCGAAGTAAAGGCGGGAGAACCACTTTTTTACAATAAAAATGTGGAAGACATGCTGTTTGTGTCCCCAGTAAGCGGGGAGCTAGTAGAGGTGGTAAGAGGTGCCAGGAGAAGAATTTTGACACTGAAAATTTTGGCAGATAAAAGCCAGGAATTTGTTTCACATGCGCCTTTGTCGCCAGAAAATGCTGGAGCCGAAGAAATTAAGGCTTTGCTCTTGAAATCTGGTTGTTGGCCTTTTATAAAGCAAAGACCATATGATATTATTGCCAATCCGGCAGTGACTCCCAAGGCTATTTTCATCTCTGCTTACGCTACTGGTCCTATGGCTGCAGATTTGGATTATACCTTAAAAGGTAAAGAAAAGGAATTGCAGGCAGCTATTACAGGCTTGGGCAAATTGACCCCCGGTAAGGTGCATGTGTCTATAGGGAAAGACGGGGGATCCGTATTTTCCAATATAAAAGATGCTGAAATTCATAAAGTGTCAGGGCCGCACCCCGCTGGTTTGGTAGGAACACAGATAAATAAGATAGATCCAATAAACAAAGGTGAAGTGGTTTGGACCGTTTCTCCTCAGGATTTAGTTATTATAGGTGAGCTTTTGTTAAGTGGTAAATTTAATCCAGAAAGGATTGTTGCCTTGGTAGGATCTAGCGTAAAAGCTCCAAAATATTATTCTACTATTATAGGATCGGAAATTTCTACCTTTTTATATGCCAGTGGTGTTAATACGGAAAATTTTAGGGTCATCAATGGTGATGTTCTAACAGGTTCCAAAACAAAACCGGATGGTTACCTAGGTTTTTATAATAATATGGTGACAGCTATTCCAGAAGGGGATGATTATGAGTTCTTTGGATGGAACAAGCCTGTCTTCAATAAGGTTTCCCCTACTAGGGCGTTGACCTTCTCTTGGTTGCAGCCCAAGAAGAAGTATGATTTGGATACCAATACCAATGGTGAGCATAGGGCTTTTGTGGTTACCGGATTGTACGAAGAGGTTTTTCCAATGGATATTTATCCTTTACAGCTTCTAAAGGCTTGTATGGTAAAAGACTTGGATGAAATGGAACAGTTGGGTCTTTATGAAGTGGCTCCTGAGGATTTTTCACTCACAGAATTTATTTGCATCTCTAAACAGCCCCATCAGCAGATTATTAGGGAAGGGTTGGATTTATTATATAAAGAAATAGGATAAAAGATGAGCTTAAAAAATAATTTGCATAATTTAAAGGAGAAGTATAAGGGCAAGAAAATGGCCCCTGCATTTAATGCTATCCATACTTTTTTGTATGCTCCTAATGAGACTACCCACTCTGGTTCACACGTGCGTGTGGTGGATGATTTGAAGCGTACCATGAACACGGTGATCATGGCTTTGGTGCCTGTACTTATATTTGGGATATTCAATGCCGGTTATCAGCATTATGCAGCTGTAGATGCTGCAAATGGTGTTATTAGGCAAGCTTCCTTATTTGGAAACTTTCTAACCTGGGACAACTTTATCATGGGGGCATGGACTGTATTGCCTTTGGTAATTGTTTCTTATGTGGTTGGACTTGCGGTTGAATTCTTGTTTGCCGTGATCAAAGGACATGAGGTAGAGGAGGGTTATTTGGTTACCGGTATGTTGGTTCCATTGATTGTACCTGTAGATACCCCATTGTGGATGTTGGCTGTAGCCGTAGTATTTGGTGTGGTCATCGGTAAAGAGGTGTTTGGTGGTACGGGAATGAATATTTTAAATCCGGCACTTACTATTAGGGCGTTTTTGTTCTTTGCTTATCCTACATGGATGAGTGGTGATAAGGTTTGGGTTCATCAGGCGGTTGAAAGGGCCGGTGGTCCAGATGCTATTTCCGGAGAAACTGTTTTAGGTTTTCTTGCACAAGGTAAAAGTACCGAAATGAGCTACTCTGTTGCCGATATGTTTTTTGGATTTATCCCAGGGTCGGTAGGGGAAACTTCTACTATTCTTATACTCTTGGGCGGACTTTTCTTGATATATAGTAAAATTGCCAGTTGGAGAATCATGGTGAGCGCCGTTGTAGGAGCTTTGGTCATGGGACTTATTTTTAATGTTGTAGTAGACGCAGGGGTAATAACAGAGACTAGTAAATTTTATGAATTAATGAACTTCACCTTCTGGCAGCACCTTCTTGTTGGAGGTCTGGCCTTTGGTATAGTGTATATGGCAACCGACCCTGTAACGGGTGCCCAGACCAATAAAGGGAAGTGGTATTATGGGTTCTTCATAGGGTTTATTTCGGTTTTGATCAGGGTATTCAACCCGGCTTATCCAGAAGGAGTATTCTTGGCTATACTGCTAATGAACGTTTTTGCTCCTACAATAGATCACTATGTGATAAGAGGAAATGTAAATAAAAGATTAAAGCGTGCTAAAAACGCTACCATTTTGCCTAGCGATGGCCAGGGGAAATCGGAAGAATTAAAAGCAGAAACAGTATAATTATGGCAGTTAATACAGAAAAAAATAGTTATACGGTAATCTTTGCCGTAGTAATGGTGGTTATTGTGGGGACACTATTGGCATTTTTTGCCTCCTCACTTAGCGGTAAGATAAAGGAGAACGAAAGGCTGGAAAAACAGCAGAATATCCTTTATGCCATGGGCGTAAATGAAAACGAGGACGAGGGTAGTGTCAATTTTGTATCTACTGATAAGGTTGCCAGTGAATTTGATAAGTATATTAAGGAACAACTTGTTATTGAAGGTGATCAAATTACCGAAAACGATGAGGCTTATTTGATAGACCTTAAAAAGCAGGAAACTGCAGCCAAGGCCGGAAACACTAGAAAACTTCCTTTGTTCATTGGAGAGAAGGATGGTGAGAAATATTACATTATTCCCATGAGAGGTAAAGGTCTTTGGGATGCTATTTGGGGTTTTGTGGCCTTGGATGATACCATGACCGTTCAGGGTGTATTTTTTGATCATAAGGGAGAAACCCCAGGTTTAGGTGCAAATATTAAACAGCGTTATTTTATGGACGACTTTAAAGGGGAGTCCATACTTGACGGAACTGAATATGCAGGAATAGCTGTTGCCAAAGGTAATAACGATCCTACCAACGAAATCAAGGACGATAACGAAGTTGATGCTTTGGCCGGAGCAACTATTACTGGTGATGGCCTATCCGCAATGATCAAAGAAAGCGTAAACCTTTATAAATCCTATTTGGAAACCATAAGAACTAATAAATAAACAATGGCACTACTTTCAAAAAAAGATGCAAATCTTATATTAGATCCATTAGCGGATAACAACCCAATAACCATTCAGGTACTAGGGATTTGTTCGGCTTTGGCGATTACCGCAGAATTAAAGGCTTCTATTGTAATGGCCGTTTCCGTACTATTTGTAATGGGTGTGGGTAACGTGGTAATTTCGTTGATGCGAAATATTATACCCTCCAAAATTAGAATTATTGTACAGTTGGTTGTGGTAGCAACACTGGTAATTATAGTGGATCAGGTTTTAAAGGCTTTTGCCTATGAGCTTAGTAAAACACTTTCGGTTTTCGTGGGGCTGATTATTACCAACTGTATCATTATGGGGCGTTTTGAGGCTTTCGCCTTGGCCAATGGAACATGGAGGTCCTTTTTGGACGGAATAGGGAATGCAGCAGGTTATGGGGTAATATTGGTTATTATTGGATTCTTTAGGGAGTTATTGGGTTCTGGCACCCTGCTTGGTTATAAAGTATTGGGAGATCCTATTGCAAAAACAGGATTGTACGCTATTGGCTATGAAAACAACGGATTTATGTTGTTGTCTCCAATGGCCCTTATCGTGGTAGGACTTATAATCTGGGTTCAGCGTTCAAGGAACAAGGCGTTAATAGAAGAAAACTAGTAGTCACAATAAGAATAGAATGTTATGTTAGAACATGTAGAATTATTTTTTAAATCCATATTCATAGATAATATGGTGTTTGCCACGTTCTTAGGAATGTGTTCTTATCTTGCCGTTTCTAAAAAAGTGACTACAGCCGTAGGTCTTGGTGCAGCGGTGATATTTGTACTCGCAGTAACGGTTCCTTTAAACTGGTTGTTAGATCAATATTTGTTAAGAGATGGGGCTTTGGAGTGGTTAGGACCTGAATATGCAGATTACAACCTTAGCTTTTTGTCGTTCATCCTTTTTATTGCAACCATCGCCACTATGGTACAGCTGGTTGAAATTGTTGTGGAGAAATTTTCACCGGCACTTTATAACTCCTTGGGGATATTTTTACCACTCATTGCGGTGAACTGTGCTATTTTGGGTGGATCCTTGTTTATGCAATCAAGGGATATTCAATCTTTAGGGTTGGCCTTTAATTATGGCCTTAGCTCTGGAATCGGTTGGTTTTTGGCTATTTTGGCCATCGCGGCAATACGCGAAAAAATTAGATATTCAAATGTTCCGGCCCCATTAAGGGGATTAGGGATAACCTTTATTACTACCGGCCTTATGGCTATAGGTTTCATGAGTTTTGGAGGTATGTTGACAGGCGGTGACGAAGCTCCTAAAGAGGGAGAAGAAAACACTGTTCAGACATCGGAAGAAGAAAAAATTATCGAGGAGGCCAAAGAGAATACGGTTTCGTTTAATAACGCTATAATAAACGAGTAGAAATGATTTTAGCTACAAGCACAATTGGAACAATAGTAATAACGGTAGTGGCCTTTATGGTATTGCTTTTATTATTGGTAGCACTATTGCTGTTTACCAAAGAAAAATTATCACCATCTGGACCGGTTACCATTACCATTAATGGTGAAAAGAAACTGGAAGTTGGTTCTGGAGGTTCTTTATTGACCACTTTGGGTAACAAGAAAATATTCTTGCCTTCTGCCTGTGGTGGAGGTGGAACCTGTATTCAGTGCGAATGTCACGTGCTGTCTGGAGGTGGAGAGGCCTTGCCAACAGAAACCCCTCATTTCTCTAAAAAGGAATTAAACCACGGGGCCCGTTTGGCCTGCCAGGTAAAAGTGAAGCAGGATATGGAGATAACCATTCCTGAAGAGGTATTTGGTATTAAAAAATGGGAAGGTACTGTAGTACGGAACTATAATGTGGCTTCCTTTATCAAGGAATTTGTTGTTGAAATCCCTGAAGATATGGACTACAAGGCTGGGGGGTATATACAGATTGAAATCCCTGCCTGTGAAGTTAAGTACTCCGATATCGATATTACTGCTCACCCTGAAGAGCACGAGACACCGGACAAGTTTCAGGCAGAGTGGGATAAATTTAATTTATGGCCTTTGGTGATGAAAAATCCGGAAACTGTGGAAAGGGCTTATTCAATGGCGTCCTATCCTGCAGAAGGAAGGGAAATTATGCTGAATGTGCGTATCGCTACACCACCTTGGGATAGAGCTAAAAATGGATGGATGGATGTTAATCCTGGAATTGCATCATCCTATATTTTTAACCTTAAGAAAGGTGATCCCGTTACCATTTCAGGACCTTATGGTGAATTCTTTATCAATGAGTCCGATTCTGAAATGTTGTACGTTGGAGGGGGAGCCGGAATGGCCCCGATGAGATCGCACCTTTATCACCTTTTCAAAACTTTAAAGACCAATAGAAAAGTGACTTACTGGTACGGTGGTAGATCTAAGAGGGAATTGTTCTATTTAGATCACTTCTACCAACTGGAGAAAGAATTTCCTAATTTCAAGTTTTATCTTGCCTTGTCAGAGCCTCTACCAGAGGACAACTGGAAAGTGAAGGAAAATATTGATGCACCTGGTGATGGTTTTGTAGGCTTTATCCACAACTGTGTAATTGAACACTACTTGGATCACCATGAGGCTCCAGAGGATATTGAACTCTATTTCTGTGGACCTCCATTGATGAACAAGGCGGTGCAAAAGATGGGTGAGGACTTTGGTATCCCTGATGAGCATATTAGATTTGATGACTTTGGAGGTTAACAATCAATCTCTAAATAGATAAGGCCTTATAGGTCCAGCAGTAAAGACCTGTCAGCTTTAAAAACTTGACAGGTCTTTTTGTTTTATAAGTTTAATGCAGTGATTGTTTTATCCAAAATTCAATAGTGAGAATAAATGAGTAAAGCTTTAACAGATCAGGAATTGCACAATTTGGCAATGAATATAGTTGGCAAGCAGTTGGAAGCCGATGGATTTGAGTTTATGGGTGTTAACAGTAAGCCTAAAAAGAATCCGCAGTTTGTTTGTCTAAAAAATAAAAAATTGCATTTCATTGTGGTCAGAAGTGTTACATATCCTAATGATCCCAAAGATTATGACGTCTTCCTTATGGATAAAATCAAGGACCACGCACAAAAACAAAATGCAGAAGCCTATTATGCCGGAGTAGGCCTCTATAATGCCGAGGATAGAAACTTACCGGTTTATTTAAACGAAGCTTATATCTTGGAATACGATGGACTTATTAAAGTATAGATTTTACGCTGTTTCACTTTGCTTGGTTGCCATCTTTTTTTTAGGATGTAAGTCCAATGGCAACGTTTGGGTGAAAAACCACTCTACTGGTGGAGCTTTGGGAACCTCATACAGCATTATTTATTTTGCTAAGGTAGAATTGGATTATGAAAAGGAAATTGATTCTGTTTTCCAGGCCATGAACCGTTCCATGTCTACCTATGTGCCTACTTCAGATATTTCCAAAATTAACCAAGGCGATGCTACGATTGTCGTGGATAAGATGTTCCAAGAAGTTTTTGGACTGTCTGCTAATGTCTTTAAGGCAACAGATGGCTATTTTGACCCTACTGTGGGAACCTTGGTCAATGCTTGGGGCTTTGGACCGGGAAAAGAGCTAAGAATGGATAGCACAAAGGTAGATAGTCTGCTAGAGTTCGTAGGTTTTGATAAGGTTGAAATGACATCCGATAATAGGATTTATAAGGCCAACCCAAATATCTATTTCGATTTTAATGCCATTGCCAAGGGATATGCTGTAGATAGAATAGCGGTTTTATTGGAAAATAAGGGTATTACAGATTATTTGATAGAAGTAGGAGGGGAGCTTGTGGCCAAGGGAGAGAATAGGATGAGAGATAAAAAATGGGTCGTGGCTATTGATGACCCTATGATGGGTACTGTAAGGACTTCCAGAAGAACGGTGTACATGAAAGACGTTGCTATGGCTTCTTCCGGCAATTATAGAAAGTATAAGGTAGATCCAGCAACAGGGGAGAAGTATGTGCATACTATAGATCCTAAATCCGGTTATACTAAAAACTCCAATATTTTGGCTGCTACCGTTATGGCTAATACCTGTGCTAAAGCAGATGCTTTTGCTACGGCATTTATGGCTATGGATTTGGAGAAATCAAAGGAGATACTTACCGGGAATGCGGAATTGGAGGGGTATATTGTCTATTTGGATGCAGCCGGCAAGGTTATGGAATATGTGACCCCTGGATTTAAAGCTAAAGTTATTGAGTAATTATTTGGAAACTATGGGGATTATTTCCCCCTTGGCCAAGCGATAGGTTTCCACGTCTTTTGCAGGTAATTCGTTGGTGTAATCTACCTCATTTACCTTAAAGCCTATTGTTCTTAGCTTGTCAAAATAATCCCGCCCATAAATGCGTACATGATCATATTGCCCAAATATCCTGGCCCTCTCTTTTTTGTCCGTAATGCTATTGTCTTCAAATGTCTCTGATCTGTTTAGGTCTTGTGGAATTTGAAATACGCCCCAGCCTCCAGGTTTAAGTACTCGGTATAATTCTTTCATGGCCAAGGTATCGTTGGGGATATGCTCCAATACGTGGTTACAAAGAATTACGTCATAGGAATTGTCCGGGAAAGGAAGGTTACATATGTCGGCCTTGACATCGGCCAAGGGTGAATTTAAATCCGTGGTGGTATAATTTATGTTTTTTAGTTTTTTAAATATTTTGTAAAAAGCTTGCTCTGGCGCAAAATGAAGTACACTTAAGTTTTCCTTGAAAAAATTAGTTTCATTCTGTAAATAGAGCCACAAAAGTCTATGGCGTTCCAAGGAGAGGGTGGAGGGGGAGAGTACATTTTCACGTGGATTTTCGTACCCATAAGGTAGAAAGGCCTTGAACGATTTTCCATCAATAGGGTCGGTGTAGCGCTTGCCTCGCATGCTAAATGCCAGAATGGGTCTAACCCAATAGCTTATTTTTATTAGTATGGGCCTAGGGACGGCATTTAGGAAGTATTTAAATAATTTTTTCAAACCGTATATATAACGTATTCAATGTAGGCTAGTTGGTTATACCATTATGAATATAGAGACAACAGTGCAGACCGAAAAAAAAATTAGGGTTTGGTTTGCTGTCTAAGATGAAATTGTTGGTGAAATATTAAAATCAAAACAGCCCTAGATTGGGCTGTTATTTGTTTTAAAGGACCAATGCTTTTTGTCTAAACTCGGATTCCTCATCACTTTCTATCCCCAAGGCTTCGTATATATAGGCAAATGTAGATAGTATTTCTGGCTTGCCGTCCACTATGGCTACATCGTGCTCAAAGTGGGCACTTGGTTGCCCGTCTGCCGTAAGAATGGTCCAACCATCCTTTAACTGTTTTATACGGTGTGTGCCCATATTGGTCATAGGCTCAATGGCCACAACCATTCCTTCCACAAATTTCTTTCCCCGACCGCGCTTACCGTAGTTGGGCATTTCCGGATCTTCATGCATTTCCCTACCAAGTCCGTGACCAACTAATTCCCTTACAACTCCGTAACCATGACTCTCGGTAAATTTTTGAATGGCATAACCAACATCTCCAACCCTGTTGCCTACTTTAAATTCCCGGATTCCTACATATAATGACTCCTTGGTTACCTGAAGTAATTTTTTTATTTCAGGAGAAACTTCACCTACTTCAAATGTATAGGCATGGTCACCATAAAATCCATTTTTTAGGGCACCGCAGTCAATAGAAATAATGTCGCCTTCTTCCATTGGGGTGTCATTTGGAATGCCATGGACAACCTGGGAATTAGGGCTCATACATAGTGAATTGGGGAAGTCGTACAACCCCAAAAAACCTGGTTCCGCACCATGATCCCTGATAAATGTCTCGGCTAAGGCATCCAATTGTAATGTGGTTACACCGGGTTTAACCTCACTGGCCAACATCCCCAAGGTTTTACTAACGATCAATGCACTTTCACGCATTAATTCGATCTCCTCTAAACTCTTGATCTTTATCATAGAATGCAAATGTAAAACAATAGTTTTAAACCTCCATCTTGTTTGAAGGTTGGCCTATTTTATTTCTCGTAGACATGGGTTAGACCAATGCCTTTCTTGTCATCAACTCAGGTTGTGGCACACCAATTAATTTTAAGATAGTAGGAGCAATATCGCCCAAGACACCATCCTTGATGCTTTTTAATTCATTGTCCACTAAGATTAATGGTACTGGGTTGGTGGTATGTGCCGTATTTGGACTGCCGTCCGGATTTACCATAGTTTCGCAATTTCCGTGATCTGCAATGACCAAGGTGGTGTATCCATTCTCCAGACCTGCAGTTATTACGGATTCGGCACAACTGTCTACGGTTTCGCAAGCCTTGATGGCTGCATTCATATCTCCTGTATGACCAACCATATCAGGGTTTGCAAAATTAAGGCATACAAAATCTACTTCGCCCTTTTTCAGTTCCGGAATAATGGCGTCACGAATTTCATAGGCGCTCATCTCTGGTTTTAAATCGTAGGTAGCCACTTTGGGTGAAGGACATAAAATACGATCCTCACCATCAAAAGGGATCTCCCTACCACCATTAAAGAAGAAGGTAACATGGGGATATTTTTCGGTCTCGGCGATCCTAATTTGTTTTTTCTGGGCATTTGCCAAGGTTTCTCCCAATGTATCCTTTATGTTTTCCTTGTCGTAAACCACTTTTACCCCCTTAAACGAGTCGTCGTAGTTGGTCATGGTAACATAGTACAAGTCTAATTTATGCATATTATGTTCATGCATATCGGTTTGACTAAGTACTTGGGTAAGCTCCCTACCCCTGTCTGTCCTAAAATTGAAAAAGATTATCACATCTCCATTTTTTATGACAGATTGCGGAGATCCATTTTCGTCGGTAAGCAAAAGAGGTTTTAAAAATTCATCCGTAATTCCAGATTCATAGCTGGCCAAAACAGATTCTTCTATGTTGGCTGTCTTTTGGCCAACCCCGTTAACCAACAAGTCGTACGCCATTTTCACCCGTTCCCATCTTTTATCTCTGTCCATTGCATAATACCTACCTATTACACTGGCCAATTTTGCGTTTTTATCGGCGCAGTATTCGTTTAGGGCATTAATGTATCCAACTCCACTTTTAGGGTCAACGTCCCTACCATCCGTAAAGGCGTGAATATAGGTGTTTTTGAGACCGTATTTTTCACTGGCATCAATTAGGCCTCTTAGATGTGAAGTGTGGCTATGAACCCCACCATCACTTAAAAGTCCTAAAAAGTGTACGGGTTTGTCATTTTCTTTAGCGTATTGTAAAGCCTCCTTTAAGACTTGCTCATCTTTAAGGGTGTCCTCCTCTATCGCCAAATTAATTTTGGCCAAATCCTGGTACACAATTCGACCTGCTCCCAAATTCATGTGACCTACCTCACTATTGCCCATTTGACCTTCCGGTAAACCAACGTTCATGCCGTCGGTCAGAAGATTGGAATTGGCGTATTTGGTATACAGTGAATCTATAAAAGGGGTATTTGCATTTTCTATAGCGGAAACTTTGGGGTCTGGAGATTTACCCCAGCCATCCAAAATCATTAAAATTACTTTCTTGTTCATAATATGATTGTTATTCATGCCAAAAATAAAACTATTGCCTATGTATTGCTAAGATTTTGGACACCTTTTTACTAAAAATCACTAAGAAGGGAGCTTATGTTTCGTGTACAACTATTTTAAATGGCAGGATTCTGTTAAAATTATGTTATAACTTCTATATGTGTGAAACAAATTGATCTTGTTGAAGTCTATTATAGTAATCAAAAACTATTCATAATTCATCAATTAAATCTTATTCATCATGAGAAAAACGATCTTAACAACAGTCATGGCCTTTTCACTATGCGTTAGCGCGGTATGGGCCAAAAGTAGTGTTACCTTTAATTCTGTTAATGAAGCAGTGTTAATGGTAAAGGCAGATGATATTAGCTCTTTCTGCAAGGCAATTATGCAAGGGGATATTGAAACGGTAAAGCGATTAATTGAGTTGGGGGAGGATGTTAACAAAAAATCTATGGGAAAAACTCCTGCAATTTTTGCTGCTCGGTATAATAAAACCGAAATTTTGAAGCTTCTTATAGCAAACGGGGCAGATTTAAAGATCAAATGTGACAAAGGCTTCAATGCCAAAAAGCACGCCGAATTATCCAATGCCAAGGAAGCCCTGGAGATAATAAATCTAAGTCTTAAGAGCTAATAGAAAGTAGTGGTCCATAAAAAAACCTATCGATTTTCGATAGGTTTTTTTATGGATTAAATTTGCTTTTATAGTGTTCAAGTAAAAGAGCAAATCTGACTTTTAGAATTCGAATCCTGTAAAGGCCCTAAACAAAAATGCATAAAGTGCCATAGTTAACATTGCAACACAGAAAACCGAGTAAATCTTTAAAAGGATTACAACAATTTCTGGTTTACAATTCTCGAATGCCTCTAAATAAATGTTCTTAAAATGTAATAAAGTTCCCATATAGTTTCATTTAAGTGTTTATAAATCAAAGCTATAAGGGTTAAATTGGGACGGTTAGAAGATTGGGATCTGCTGCAAGATACTAAAAACTATTGAATTTCAGTGTTTTGCGTAAATTAATTTAAATTCTTACCGTTTCTATATTTGGCAATGGCCTCTTTAATCTTTTCTATTCTGTTTTCTGGGTCGGGGTGGGTACTTTGAAATTCGGGTACCCTATTTGGTCCTGCTGCGGCTTTTAATATTTCCATTACAGTAATCAATTCATTAGGGTCGTAACCAGCTTGTAACATTAAGAGTACTCCCAATTCATCACTTTCCAATTCATCTTCCCTTCCATTGGTCAATAAGGTATTTTGGCCAATTTGGGCAACTATATCCCCAGCATCCGCACCAACGGAAGCCCCCATGGTAACGGTTTGCCAGAAGTTACCATCGGCAATCCTTTCAGCGGAATGTCTTCCTATAACATGACCTATCTCATGGCCAAGAACTCCTGCGAGTTGGGCCTCGTTTAATTGGGAGAATAGGGCATAGGTGACAAATACTTGTCCGCCCGGTAGGGCAAAGGCATTTATAGTCTGCTGGTCGGCCAACAAATGGAAATCATATTTATAGGGGGTTTCCCTAGCGATACTGCTGTTTACCAATTTATGACCTAGTTGGTCAACAAAGGATTGTAGGCGTTCATCAGGATAAAGCCCTCCAAACTGTTGGGTAACTTCAGGGGCACTTTGCAGGCCTATGGCGATTTCCTGATCTGTACTCATGTCAATGTTCTGGATCCTTCCGGTATAGGGATTTTCTTCTTTATTACTGCACCGTTGGATATAGGCAAATGCAACAATGGCCAGCCCTATAAATATTCTTATTTTCCAACTTCCCCTTCTCATTATTTAATGGTAATTAAAGATAGGTTGAGTGCTTATAACAGTTTTGGATTTATATCCAACATATTGTTTTGGATATAGCCTTTTAAGAAACCAGAGGTAAAATTTTCTTTGCCTATGATGTCCTCTTCCAGAATTAATTTGAAAATGTTTTTTCTTCTAAACGCCTTTAACATTGGAATGGAAATAGGGGCGTAACTGTAATGCCATGGTTCGTACTTAAAACCTTTTCTTTTGGGATGATCGGTATACACTAGGTAATACCCATATTTGTTGGCATTTTCATCCATCCATTTTTTTAGTAATTCAAATGGCCCCCCTTCCCCAAATTTTTCAGGAACCAAAACGTCTCCTGTGGTTCTAGGGTAACCATCAATTATATCAATATCGGTTCCCCAATGATGCCTGCTTGTACCGGGGATAGTAGAGTATTCAATTATCTTTTCAATGGCCCCCAATTTGGTTAGGCCCCTATCTTCGGTATATTGCAGATACTTGCGTTCCCATATCGCCTCTTGACGATAAAAACTACGATAACTAGATACAATTTTAAGATCCATACCGTCACTATAAGCAGCCTTTTTCATTTCCAAAAATGAGTCGTGAGCTGCTTTTCTTAAATTTATGTCCTTACCATAGAGTTTAATGTCCTCTTTGCCCATTAATTCCGAGATGGAATATTCTGTTTCTTGTGAGAGGCTTATTCCGGGCACTATGGATAAGGCTAATCCGGCATAACTACTTTTTTTAATAAAAGATCTTCTTTGCATAAGGCACTAATAAATTATGAACAACGCAATCCAATTAACTTATTGATTACAAAAATACTGCCACCTTTTAAATTATAGGATTACTTTGAGGCAAAAGGTGCAATAATTGAATTGATCGTAAACTATAAAGGTACTCATTTTAAATAAGATTTGGGTTTGCTTCTCTCCCAATTGCTTAAATGGATAGAGTAGGTGAGAACTGTGTATTTTGCCATTGTGGGGAGTTAAATTAGAAGCTTAGGGTCAACTTATTAATTTTAAGAATTACATGGAAGAACATAAAGAAAAATTAATTCTTTACCGTTTGTGATAGATATAAATATCCTTGATGTCTTATTTTTAAATCCTTTAAAACTATGATGTAAAAATACACCCCTGAAGGTAAGCCTATATTCCCCTTTACCACCATATCCCTATTGGAAAGCCCTTCAAATTCATCATTATAGTTTTCCTTGTAATAGACTAAAACCCCATAGCGGTTAAAGATTTGAAGCAGGTTGTTGGGAGACTCTGCGATGCCGTCAATAACAAGAAAGTCGTTCTTCCCATCACCATTAGGGGTCAAGAAGTAATTACCTAATTCTATAGTGGTAAGTGTTTCGTTCATGTCAATAGCTCCCCCAATGGTGATAATTTCATATTCATTCGGAATAAAGGTTGCGGAAGTAATAGACCCAGAGGAAAATGATCCTTCCAGTGCCGTATTTCCTAAATTCATCCATTTCAATTGTTTTTTGCTCCAACCCACTACGGTGAGGTCACTAATGTATTCTCCCAGTCCTCCAATATTACTGTAATCATCCCAGCTTAGGGTGGCGTTCACAGGGGCATACCCTTCCAATCGCCAGAATTCCTTGTCACTAACCCCAGAGACGTTTAGGTCCAATGTACTGGTATTAAAATTGTTATCCATGGACAAAGGACTATTGGGGTTTTCAAAAAAATAGGCACACTTAAAAGTGTTTTGGGACTCGGTAGTGGAGATGCTCAAAGAACGAATACGATCCTCATCACCTACGGGAAATGTAAAATTCTCCTTGTTTTCTGCGGACACATAGCCGTCTACTTTTGTACGGTTGCCCTCCCCAACAAAAAAGGAGTTTTCGGAAAATTTTAGGTATGCACTGGACCGATCTTTTGGAGTATATAGATTTCCGTTTATAAAATTAAAGTTGTTTTTTATTTCTACTGGAATGTCCAGATAGAGTCCGTCTTCAATTGAAACTTCGGTATCGTAAAAAACAGGGGAGAAGGCGCCTGAAATGGAAAGTGTCTTTTCTTCGTTATAAAACCCTACCAAACCTAAATTTTCATCAAAAGTCCCATCGTTGATTACATCCATATGAAAGCCCACCATGGCCGACTCATGAACTTGCATGTTGCCATAATTATGCACTGCATCCTGGCTATGGCCTAACAATGTCACAGCCAGAATGAAGATAGTGGTTATATACTTTATGGTGTTCATTACTCCTTTTATATTTTTAATACCTCTTCCTAATATCCAGAAGACTTATCTGTCTCCTTTGTCTTGAGTAGAGTTTTTTTAATATTATTAAAGTCGCTATTAGCTTCCTTCGAAAATTAAATGCCAATTACTACCGTCACTTTGAAGCCAATAGGTGTGTTTTTTGTCTAGTTTATTTTCCCTGTCTCCTTTTTCATTGATGTATTTAATACTGGTCTTATTCTTATCAGCATCTTCCATTATTTTCAATACATAAACCTGTCCAAGGTTCGATGAAGACGGGGTTGGTAGCGTTATTACATCATTTTTTCCATAAACAATGAGGGTGAAATCATCGCTAGCCAAGGTGGTACTGGAACTGGTAGTTCTAATATTACGGACAAACGATCCCCCTTTGGCATCTTCTCCGGCCGGACCTTGGGCGCCAGTGTCTCCTTTTTCACCCTTGTCTCCTTTTTCACCTTTTTCTCCGGTCGTACCCGTGGCTCCAGTAGCACCGGTATCTCCTTTATCACCTTTCTCTCCTTGGATACCTTGGGCTCCGGTTGCACCTGTTGCGCCAGTAGCTCCAGTATCACCTTTCTCACCCTGAATTCCCTGAGCTCCAGTATCACCTTTTTCACCTTGGATACCTTGGTCTCCTTTGGCTCCGGTCGCACCTGTAGCACCAGTTGCACCTGTGTCACCTTTTTCACCCTGGATTCCTTGGGCTCCTGTGGCTCCAGTTTCGCCTTTCTCTCCAGTTGCTCCAGTAGCTCCGGTCTCACCTTTTTCTCCGGTTGCACCCGTTGCACCTGTATCTCCTTTTTCACCTTGGATACCTTGGGCTCCTTGAGCACCAGTAGCTCCGGTATCACCTTTCTCTCCAGTTGCACCCGTTGCACCAGTATCTCCTTTGTCGCCTTTCTCACCCTGAACTCCTTGTTCTCCTTGAGCTCCAGTGTCACCCTTGTCACCTTTGGCTCCAGTATCACCTTTTTCACCCTGGATACCTTGAATACCTTGCTCACCTTGGGCTCCAGTTTCGCCTTTCTCTCCTTGGATTCCTTGCTCACCCGTTGCACCGGTATCTCCTTTGTCTCCTTTTTCTCCGGTCTCACCTTTTTCACCTTGGATACCTTGGGCTCCTGTATCTCCTTTGTCACCTTGGATTCCTTGCTCACCTTGAGCTCCAGTTTCACCTTTTTCTCCTGTTGCTCCAGTAGCTCCGGTCTCACCTTTTTCTCCGGTAGCTCCAGTGCCTCCTTTTAATCCTTGTTCTCCTTGAGCGCCGGTTGCTCCGGTTGCTCCGGTTTCACCTTGAATACCTTGCTCACCTTGATCTCCTTTAGCTCCGGTCGCACCAGTCTCTCCTTTATCACCTTTGGCTCCAGTATCACCTTTATCACCCTGGATACCTTGGGCTCCTTGAGCACCAGTAGCTCCGGTTTCACCTTTGTCGCCAGTGGCTCCAGTGGCTCCAGTAGCACCTGTAGCACCGGTTGCACCTTTGGCTCCAGTGGCTCCAGTTTCGCCTTTTTCGCCAGTTGCTCCAGTATCACCTTTCTCACCTTGAATACCTTTCTCACCTTGGGCTCCCGTATCTCCTTTGTCACCTTGGATTCCTTGCTCACCTTGAGCTCCAGTGTCACCCTTGTCACCTTTGGCTCCGGTCGCACCAGTAGCACCAGTGTCACCTTTTTCACCCTGAATGCCTTGTGCTCCGGTTTCACCTTTCTCACCTTGGTCGCCTTTGGCTCCAGTTGCACCAGTATCTCCTTTCTCTCCAGTAGCACCCGTTGCTCCAGTAGCACCGGTATCACCTTTTTCTCCGGTTGCACCCGTTGCACCGGTCTCACCTTGGATTCCTTGCTCACCCTGAGCACCGGTATCTCCTTTGTCTCCTTTCTCACCTTGGATACCTTGATCTCCTTTGGCACCGGTTGCACCAGTGGCTCCAGTAGCGCCGGTTTCACCTTTTTCACCAGTGGCTCCAGTAGCACCTGTTACACCAGTTTCACCTTGTATACCCTGGATTCCTTTCTCACCTTGTGCTCCTGTTTCACCTTTCTCACCTTGGATTCCTTGCTCACCTTGAGCTCCAGTTTCACCTTTTTCTCCAGTTGCTCCAGTAGCTCCAGTGTCTCCTTTTAATCCTTGTTCTCCTTGAGCGCCGGTTGCTCCGGTTGCTCCGGTTTCACCTTGAATACCTTGCTCACCTTGATCTCCTTTGGCTCCGGTCGCACCAGTCTCTCCTTTATCACCTTTGGCTCCTGTAGCACCAGTAGCACCGGTATCACCTTTTTCTCCGGTTGCACCTGTAGCACCAGTAGCTCCAGTTTCACCTTTCTCACCTTGAATACCTTGATCTCCTTTGGCTCCTGTAGCACCCGTGGCTCCAGTATCACCTTTCTCACCCTGGATACCTTGATCTCCTTTAGCTCCTGTATCTCCTTTATCACCTTTGGCTCCGGTCGCACCTGTAGCACCAGTATCTCCTTTTTCACCAGTGGCTCCAGTTTCACCTTTCTCACCAGTAGCACCAGTCTCACCTTTTTCACCCTGCACTCCTTGTTCTCCTTGAGCTCCAGTGTCACCCTTGTCACCTTTGGCTCCGGTTGCTCCGGTTTCACCTTTTTCACCCTGAATTCCTTTGGCTCCAGTAGCACCTGTATCTCCTTTGTCACCTTTCTCACCCTGAACTCCTTGAGCTCCAGTGTCACCCTTGTCACCTTTTTCACCTTGGATACCTTGTTCTCCTTGAGCTCCAGTATCTCCTTTCTCGCCTTGGATACCCTGGATACCTTGATCTCCTTTGGCACCAGTAGCTCCGGTATCACCTTTTTCTCCGGTTGCACCTGTAGCACCGGTATCACCTTTTTCACCTTGGATTCCTTGATCGCCCTTGTCACCTTTCTCTCCGGTAGCTCCAGTATCACCTTTCTCTCCAGTTGCTCCGGTTGCACCTGTAGAACCAGTCGCACCGGTCTCACCTTGAATACCTTGG
>NZ_RQPJ01000014.1:6811-8049 GCF_003957295.1 Arenibacter aquaticus | reverse complement strand
CTTTCTCACCTTGGATACCTTGATCTCCTTTGTCACCTTTCTCTCCAGTTGCGCCAGTGTCTCCTTTGTCACCTTTGGCTCCAGTTTCGCCTTTCTCTCCAGTTGCTCCAGTAGCTCCGGTTTCACCTTGAATACCTTGTTCTCCCTGAGCACCAGTAGCTCCAGTGTCTCCTTTTTCTCCGGTAGCACCAGTGTCACCTTTTTCTCCGGTAGCTCCTGTATCACCTTTTTCACCTTGGATACCTTGATCTCCTTTGGCACCAGTAGCTCCGGTGTCACCCTTCTCTCCGGTTGCACCTGTTGCGCCAGTAGCACCGGTTTCACCTTGGATTCCTTGCTCACCTTGAGCTCCAGTTTCACCTTTTTCTCCAGTTGCTCCAGTAGCTCCGGTCTCACCTTTTTCTCCGGTAGCTCCAGTGTCTCCTTTTAATCCTTGTTCTCCTTGAGCGCCGGTTGCACCTGTTGCGCCAGTCTCTCCTTGGATACCTTGTTCTCCTTTGTCACCTTGGGCTCCTGTATCTCCTTTGTCACCTTTGGCTCCAGTTTCGCCTTTCTCTCCAGTTGCACCAGTAGCTCCGGTATCACCTTTAGCACCAGTAGCTCCGGACTCACCCTTCTCTCCGGTTGCACCTGTTGCGCCAGTGGCTCCAGTTTCACCTTTCTCACCCTGAACTCCTTGTTCTCCTTGAGATCCAGTGTCACCCTTATCTCCTTTTTCCCCTTGGATACCTTGATCGCCTTTGGCACCAGTAGCTCCGGTGTCACCTTTCTCACCCTGAACTCCTTGTTCTCCTTGAGCTCCAGTGTCACCCTTGTCACCTTTTTCACCTTGGATACCTTGTGCACCAGTAGCACCAGTGGCACCGGTCTCACCTTGAATACCTTGCTCACCTTGGGCTCCGGTTGCACCAGTAGCTCCAGTTTCACCTTTTTCACCCTGGATACCTTGATCTCCTTTGGCTCCTGTAGCACCAGTAGCTCCAGTAGCGCCAGTGTCACCTTTCTCACCCTGAACTCCCTGAGCTCCAGTGTCACCCTTGTCACCTTTGGCTCCAGTGGCTCCAGTATCTCCTTTGTCACCTTTCTCTCCAGTTGCTCCGGTTTCACCTTGAATACCTTGCTCACCTTGGGCTCCAGTATCACCTTTCTCACCCTGGATTCCTTGCTCACCCTGAGCACCGGTATCTCCTTTGTCTCCTTTTTCTCCAGTAGCTCCGGTCTCACCTTTTTCTCCGTTT
>NZ_RQPJ01000014.1:1716-6722 GCF_003957295.1 Arenibacter aquaticus | reverse complement strand
CACCCTTGTCACCTTTGGCTCCAGTGGCTCCAGTATCTCCTTTGTCACCTTTCTCTCCAGTTGCTCCGGTTTCACCTTGAATACCTTGGTCACCTTTTTCTCCAGTGGCTCCAGTAGCACCAGTAGCACCAGTTGCACCTGTGTCACCTTGAATACCTTGCTCACCTTGGGCTCCAGTATCACCTTTCTCACCCTGGATTCCTTGCTCACCCTGAGCACCGGTATCTCCTTTGTCTCCTTTTTCTCCAGTAGCTCCGGTCTCACCTTTTTCTCCGTTTGCACCTGTGGCACCAGTCTCACCTTGAATACCTTGGTCACCTTGATCTCCTTTGGCACCAGTAGCTCCGGTTTCACCTTTTTCACCCTGAATTCCTTGATCACCTTGAGCTCCTGTATCTCCTTTGGCTCCGGTCGCACCTGTAGCACCAGTAGCTCCGGTGTCACCTTTCTCACCTTGGATACCTTGATCTCCTTTGTCACCTTTCTCTCCAGTTGCGCCAGTGTCTCCTTTGTCACCTTTGGCTCCAGTTTCACCTTTCTCTCCTTGGATTCCTTGCTCACCCTGAGCACCGGTATCTCCTTTGTCTCCTTTTTCTCCGGAGTCACCTTTTTCACCTTGGATACCTTGGGCTCCTGTATCTCCTTTGTCACCTTGGATACCTTGATCTCCTTTGTCACCTTTCTCTCCAGTTGCGCCAGTGTCTCCTTTTAATCCTTGTTCTCCTTGAGCGCCGGTTGCTCCGGTTGCTCCGGTTTCACCTTGAACACCTTGCTCACCTTGATCTCCTTTGGCTCCGGTCGCACCTGTAGCACCGGTCTCTCCTTGGATACCTTGTGCACCAGTAGCTCCGGTGTCACCTTTCTCTCCAGTAGCTCCAGTATCTCCTTTTAATCCTTGTTCTCCTTGAGCGCCAGTAGCACCGGTCTCACCTTTCTCACCCTGAACTCCTTGTTCTCCTTGAGCTCCAGTGTCACCCTTCTCTCCGGTTGCACCTTTCTCACCAGTAGCACCGGTATCACCTTTTTCTCCAGTTGCACCCGTTGCACCAGTATCTCCTTTATCACCTTTGGCTCCAGTGTCACCTTTCTCACCCTGAGCACCCGTTGCACCAGTCTCTCCTTGGATACCTTGTTCTCCTTTGTCACCTTTCTCACCCTGAACTCCTTGTTCTCCTTGAGCTCCAGTGTCACCCTTGTCACCTTTGGCTCCGGTTGCTCCGGTTTCACCTTGAATACCTTGGTCTCCTTTGGCTCCGGTCGCACCTGTAGCACCAGTGGCACCGGTCTCACCTTGGATACCTTGTGCACCAGTAGCTCCGGTATCTCCTTTGTCTCCTTTTTCTCCAGTAGCTCCGGTCTCACCTTTTTCTCCGGTTGCACCTGTGGCACCAGTCTCACCTTTCTCACCTTGGATACCTTGTGCACCAGTAGCTCCAGTGTCTCCTTTTAATCCTTGTTCTCCTTGAGCGCCGGTCCCACCAGTAGCTCCGGTCTCACCTTGAATACCTTGTTCTCCCTGAGCTCCAGTATCACCTTTTTCACCCTGGATACCTTGGGCTCCTTGAGCACCAGTAGCACCGGTTTCACCTTTTTCACCAGTGGCTCCAGTAGCACCGGTATCACCTTTCTCTCCGGTAGCTCCAGTATCACCTTTCTCTCCAGTTGCTCCGGTTGCTCCAGTATCACCTTTCTCACCTTGGGCTCCTGTATCTCCTTTGTCACCTTTGGCTCCGGTTGCACCGGTTTCACCTTGAATACCTTGTTCTCCTTGGGCTCCTGTGTCTCCCTTGTCGCCTTTGGCTCCTGTAGCACCAGTCTCTCCTTTTAATCCTTGTTCTCCTTGAGCGCCGGTTGCTCCGGTTTCACCTTTCTCACCCTGAATACCTTGTTCTCCTTGAGATCCAGTGTCACCCTTATCTCCTTTTTCACCTTGGATTCCTTGGGCTCCTGTGTCTCCCTTGTCGCCTTTGGCTCCGGTTGCACCCGTTGCACCAGTTTCACCTTGAATACCTTGTTCTCCTTGAGCACCGGTTTCACCTTTCTCGCCAGTGGCTCCTGTATCTCCTTTATCACCTTTGGCTCCAGTCTCACCTTGAATACCTTGGTCTCCTTTTGCTCCGGTTTCACCTTTTTCACCTTGAATACCTTGCTCACCTTGGATTCCTTGTTCTCCTTGATCTCCTTTTGCTCCGGTCGCACCTGTTGCGCCAGTGGCTCCGGTATCTCCTTTAGCACCGGTAGCTCCAGTCTCACCTTGGATACCTTGCTCACCTTGGGCTCCGGTTGCACCTGTAGCACCAGTGTCACCCTTGTCACCTTTCTCTCCGGCAGCACCAGTAGCTCCTGTATCTCCTTTGTCACCTTTTTCGCCAGTGGCTCCAGTAGCACCCGTATCACCTTTTGCTCCAGTAGCACCAGTATCTCCGGTCTCACCTTTTTCTCCGGTTGCACCCGTTGCACCTGTATCTCCTTTGTCACCTTTTTCACCTTGGATACCTTGGGCTCCTGTGTCTCCTTTTAATCCTTGTTCTCCTTTAGCACCGGTAGCTCCAGTCTCACCTTGGATACCTTGGGCCCCTGTATCACCTTTTTCACCTTGAATACCTTGCTCACCTTTGGCTCCAGTGGCTCCAGTTTCACCTTGGATACCTTGGGCACCAGTGTCTCCTTTTTCACCTTTTAGACCTTGTTCTCCCTGAGCACCAGTGTCACCCTTGTCTCCTTTTTCACCCTGGATTCCTTGTTCTCCTTGAGCTCCGGTTGCACCTATAGCACCAGTAGCTCCTGTTTCACCTTTCTCTCCAGTTGCGCCAGTATCTCCTTTATCACCTTTTTCACCCTGAATACCTTGTTCTCCTTGTGCACCAGTAGCTCCGGTTTCACCTTGAATACCTTGTTCTCCTTGAGCTCCGGTCGCACCTGTAGCGCCAGTCTCTCCTTGGATACCTTGTTCTCCTTTTTCACCTTTCTCTCCAGTTGCTCCGGTTTCACCTTGAATACCTTGGTCACCTTTTTCTCCAGTGGCTCCAGTAGCACCTGTAGCACCAGTTGCACCTGTGTCACCTTTTTCACCTTGGATTCCTTGCTCACCTTGATCTCCTGTGTCACCCTTAGCACCAGTAGCTCCAGTTTCACCTTTATCACCTTTCTCTCCAGTTGCACCCGTTGCACCAGTATCTCCTTTGTCGCCTTTCTCACCTTGAATACCTTGTTCTCCTTGAGCTCCAGTGTCACCCTTGTCACCTTTTTCACCTTGGATACCTTGATCTCCTTTGGCTCCGGTTGCACCAGTGGCTCCTGTAGCACCCGTTGCACCAGTATCTCCTTTATCACCTTTGGCTCCAGTGTCACCTTTCTCACCCTGAGCACCCGTTGCACCAGTCTCTCCTTGGATACCTTGTTCTCCTTTGTCACCTTTCTCACCCTGAACTCCTTGTTCTCCTTGAGCTCCAGTTTCACCTTTTTCACCTTGGATACCTTGATCTCCTGTGGCACCAGTAGCTCCAGTTTCACCTTTCTCACCTTGGATACCTTGTTCTCCCTGAGCTCCAGTATCACCTTTTTCACCCTGGATACCTTGGGCTCCTTGAGCACCAGTAGCTCCGGTTTCACCTTTTTCTCCAGTTGCTCCAGTAGCTCCGGTATCACCTTTTTCTCCAGTTGCACCCGTTGCACCGGTCTCACCTTGGATTCCTTGCTCACCTTGAGCTCCAGTTTCACCTTTTTCTCCAGTTGCTCCAGTAGCTCCGGTCTCACCTTTCTCTCCAGTTGCACCCGTTGCACCAGTATCACCTTTTTCACCCTGGATACCTTGGGCTCCTTGAGCACCAGTAGCTCCGGTGTTACCTTTCTCACCTTGGATTCCTTGATCTCCCTTGTCACCTTTTTCTCCGGTAGCACCTGTTGCTCCAGTAGCTCCTTTATCACCTTTCTCTCCTGTTGCACCTTTTGCACCAGTGGCACCGGTCTCACCTTGAATACCTTGCTCACCTTGGATTCCTTGTTCTCCTTGATCTCCTTTGGCACCTGTAGCACCAGTGTCACCTTTTTCACCTTGGATTCCTTGCTCACCCTGAGCACCGGTATCTCCTTTGTCTCCTTTTTCTCCAGTAGCTCCAGTCTCTCCTTGGGTACCTTGGGCACCTGTAGCACCAGTAGCTCCAGTATTACCTTTCTCACCTTGGATTCCTTGATCTCCCTTGTCACCTTTTGCTCCAGTAGCACCCGTTGCTCCAGTGGCTCCGGTTTCACCTTTCTCACCAGTAGCTCCGGTTTCACCTTTTTCACCCTGAATTCCTTGATCACCTTGAGCTCCTGTATCTCCTTTGGCTCCGGTCGCACCAGTGGCTCCTTTTAATCCTTGTTCTCCTTGAGCGCCGGTTGCACCAGTGGCACCGGTCTCTCCTTGGGTACCTTGATCTCCCTTGTCACCTTTCTCTCCAGTAGCTCCGGTCTCACCTTTTTCTCCGGTTGCACCTGTAGCACCAGTAGCCCCAGTTTCACCTTTCTCACCCTGAATTCCTTGTGCTCCTGTATCTCCTTTGTCTCCTTTTTCTCCAGTTGCTCCTTTGTCGCCTTTCTCTCCAGTGGCTCCAGTCTCTCCTTGGATACCTTGGTCTCCTTTGGCACCAGTAGCTCCAGTATCACCTTTCTCACCTTGGATACCTTGTGCACCAGTAGCTCCAGTGTCTCCTTTTAATCCTTGTTCTCCTTGAGCGCCGGTCGCACCAGTAGCTCCGGTCTCACCTTGAATACCTTGTTCTCCCTGAGCTCCGGTATCACCTTTCTCACCTTGGATACCTTGTGCACCAGTAGCTCCAGTGTCTCCTTTTAATCCTTGTTCTCCTTGAGCTCCGGTCGCACCAGTAGCACCGGTATCACCTTTCTCTCCGGTAGCTCCAGTTTCACCTTTCTCACCAGTCTCACCTTGAATACCTTGTTCTCCCTGAGCACCTGTGTCACCTTTAGCACCAGTAGCTCCGGTTTCACCTTGAATACCTTGCTCA
>NZ_RQPJ01000014.1:0-1706 GCF_003957295.1 Arenibacter aquaticus | reverse complement strand
TCCTGTATCTCCTTTGTCTCCTTTTTCTCCAGTTGCTCCTTTGTCGCCTTTCTCTCCAGTGGCTCCAGTCTCTCCTTGGATACCTTGGGCTCCTGTATCTCCTTTAGCACCAGTAGCTCCAGTATCACCTTTCTCTCCGGTTGCTCCAGTAGCTCCGGTCTCACCTTGGATACCTTGATCTCCTTTGGCTCCGGTATCCCCTTTGTCTCCTTTCTCACCCTGAACTCCTTGAGCTCCAGTGTCACCCTTGTCACCTTTTTCACCTTGGATACCTTGTTCTCCTTGAGCTCCGGTATCTCCTTTCTCGCCTTGGATACCCTGGATACCTTGATCTCCTTTGGCACCAGTAGCTCCGGTCTCACCTTTTTCTCCGGTTGCACCTGTTGCGCCAGTCTCACCTTTCTCACCAGTAGCACCAGTATCACCTTTATCACCTTTCTCACCTTGGATACCTTGTGCACCAGTAGCTCCAGTGTCTCCTTTTAATCCTTGTTCTCCTTGAGCGCCGGTCGCACCAGTAGCTCCGGTCTCACCTTGAATACCTTGTTCTCCCTGAGCTCCAGTATCACCTTTTTCACCTTTAGCACCAGTAGCTCCAGTATCACCTTTCTCACCTTTAGCACCAGTAGCACCGGTTTCACCTTTTTCACCTTGGATACCTTGATCTCCTGTTGCTCCAGTGTCTCCTTTTTCACCCTGGATACCTTGGGCTCCTGTGTCTCCCTTGTCGCCTTTGGCTCCGGTCGCACCAGTGTCTCCTTTTAATCCTTGTTCTCCTTGAGCGCCGGTTGCACCTGTTACGCCAGTATCTCCTTTATCACCTTTATCACCTTTCTCACCTTGGATACCTTGGGCTCCGGTCTCTCCTTGAATACCTTGTTCTCCCTGAGCTCCAGTATCACCTTTTTCACCCTGGATTCCTTGAGCGCCAGTGTCACCTTTCTCGCCTTTCTCGCCAGTGGCTCCAGTATCACCTTTCTCACCTTGGATACCTTGTGCACCAGTAGCTCCAGTGTCTCCTTTTAATCCTTGATCCCCTTTCTCACCCTGAGCACCGGTATCTCCTTTGTCTCCTTTCTCACCTTGGATACCTTGATCTCCTTTGTCACCTTGGATTCCTTGCTCACCTTGAGCTCCAGTTTCACCTTTTTCTCCAGTTGCTCCAGTAGCTCCGGTCTCACCTTTCTCTCCAGTTGCACCCGTTGCTCCAGTGGCTCCGGTTTCACCTTTCTCACCAGTAGCTCCGGTTTCACCTTTTTCACCCTGAATTCCTTGATCACCTTGAGCTCCTGTATCTCCTTTGGCTCCGGTTGCACCTGTTGCACCGGTTTCACCTTGGATACCTTGTTCTCCTTGGGCTCCGGTATCTCCTTTCTCGCCTTGGATACCCTGGATACCTTGATCTCCTTTGGCACCAGTAGCTCCGGTATCACCTTTTTCTCCGGTTGCACCTGTAGCACCAGTAGCACCAGTAGCTCCGGTATCACCTTTTTCTCCGGTTGCACCTGTAGCACCAGTAGCACCAGTAGCTCCAGTTTCACCTTTTTCACCAGTGGCTCCAGTAGCACCTGTAGCACCGGTTTCTCCTTGAATACCTTGTTCTCCTTGAGCGCCGGTCGCACCAGTAGCTCCAGTAGCGCCAGTGTCACCTTTCTCACCCTGAACTCCCTGAGCTCCAGTGTCACCCTTGTCACCTTTGGCTCCAG
>NZ_RQPJ01000003.1:379134-710370 GCF_003957295.1 Arenibacter aquaticus | reverse complement strand
CTGTATCCAGTTCACCGGCCTGTACGGTATAACGGAACAACAATGCCGAGGATCCGCTACCACTTTGATAGGTAGCTTGTCGGGTCGTCGCACCTATTGTAATACTTAATTGAGGTGTTCCCCCCGTTGTATTTACGGTTACGTTCTCACTGGTATTTATGGTAAAATCCAGATTTTGTCCTGCTATATAGGTAGCATTGGCAGGTACGTTAACGCTTGTCACTATAGGAGCTACCGCATCCACCAATACTGCCGTGGTGCTACCCACACTGTTTAATGTTAGGACAGCATCATTCCCTGAGTTATTTCTAAGTGTACCGCCATTAGCCGCTAAACTGCCCACTGTAATACCATCTGTATCCAGTTCACCGGCCTGTACGGTATAACGGAACAACAATGCGGAAGTTCCGCTACCACTTTGATAGGTAGCTTGTCGGGTCGTGGCACCTATTGTAATATTTAATTGTGGGGTTCCTCCTGCTGTGTTTACAGTTATATTTTCATTAAAATTTATGGTAAAATCCAGATTTTGTCCTGTGATATAGGTAGCGTTGGACGGGACGGCAACACTTGTTACCTCTGGGATTTTGGCAATAGTTATTGTTCTTGTATCATTGGCACTTGCTGCGTTGGCATCGGCAGCAGTAATTGTTACTGTTCTGTTGGAAGTGCCAGGGTTTGTAGAAGTGTTTCTATATCGTATGGATTGAAGTACCTCTTGTATATTGGCATTGGTAGCATCACTATCAAAAGTGATGGTAAGGGCAGTCCCATTGGTTACTATTCCTCCACTAGCGCTTAAGTTGCCGATATCTACTCCGTTGGAATAAATATTAGTACCGCTAATAGTGATTTCAGTTCCATCTCCATCTGCATCACCTATACTTAATTCATCTGCAGCTTCTGCATTGGCTGTAATTTGCGCGACTATGGAGCCACCATTCCAATCCGCATCTCCATCGGCATCGCTAACCGTGGCAGAATTATCTATCTGTTTGGCAGTTTCTCCTTCGGTATAAGCTAGATTTGAATTATCTATGAATATGGCTGGTGGGTTGTTACTTGGACCGGATGTAATGGTTAGTGTTGCTGTAACAAAATGAAAATAATCTTGAGGGGAAAATTGGGAATTTCCATCAGAAATACGCAAAGTCCAAGTGCCGGCAGCGTTCTCCCCATCAAAGGCACTTAGTGCGTTATGAGGGGCGTAGTTGCCGGCCTGCCAATAATCAAGCGTTTCAATATTCGTCGGATTGTCGTCGTCAAAGTTTACTGTGGCATTTACAGGGTTAAACAAATGAAAGGTACTTAATTGCGTTGGATCACCTGTGTTATACCCCCATCTGTCCTGCACTAAATCAACGAACGTGCCAGAAGGTGAGATTAAACGAACATTCAGATCTTCATGAATTCCATATGGCCCTGTTGTAGGAGGCGTACCGTTACCAATAATTAAATGGAGACTCAATTCTACTTCAGTTAAAGAAGTAGAGGATAATTCCCCTGCAGAAAAAGAAAAAGTACGATCTATGTGTGCCCCAGGACCTGTAACATTGGTGATGGTGCCAGTAGTGTTATTCGTTTTGTGTACCTGGGCATATGACAGTGCCGATGTAAAACATATTATAAAGAAGGATAGTAAATTTTTCATATTTAATGGTTGAAATAGTTGATCATATTAAACTTTTAAAAGTGCTTTATCATATTAATTTTTTAGCAATGGTTTTGCGCCTTTCTGTAGCGTGAAATATCTTTTTATGATTTACTTAATAAATAGTTGGATATTGATTTAACGATTTGTGTTGGAAGTGTGTAGAAATAATACATAGGTTAGCTAGAATTTAAATTAGTTTACAATAGTAACTTAAGAAGATAATTCCTACATATTATTGTTGTGAAAATACCAATTGTTGATGTTAAATCAGAATTAGGGAAATAATGGGTTTGGCAAAAGGCACCTGATTTTTTAATTAGGTTAGGAATGGAGGGGATTTTAGACTTTTGGGTTAAGAAGTTCAATGTCCTTTTGGAGCATCATCTACGGGATGGTACTGATAATTACAATTTCATATTGGTATAGTCCCAAGGACATTCAGCCCCTCGTAAAAATCTCTGCTCGGAATGTGCAGGGTGGCTTAGATTAGATCTTCACAATAAGTTTGTTTATCAAATAGCCACGATTCTTAAGTTTAAATCATTTTGCCATTAATTCATTTACATCAATCACACTTGTTGTTATTAAATTTAAAAAAGTGATAAGCAAATGAGTTTGTCATTAATTTCTTTACATCTAGGCACTTTGTTTATCATAAATATTTTTTTATTTACATCTAAACTGCTTGTTGTTGATTTTAATATTTATGTCAAATTATCAAAAAATGGATTTTGAAAACTCTGTAGCTTATCATTACGATAAATTACCTCCTTCAAGGCTAAACTACGCTTTGTTTGTTGACCCTTTATTAAAGGCGACGGACGCATTAGCTCGCTATGATCAAATGCTCAAAAACATGCATAACAGTGAAATCTTATTAGCCCCACTTAGAAATCAGGAAGCCGTAATTTCATCTCGTATGGAGGGTACGATTAGTACGATGGATGAAATATTAAAATTTGAAGCTGATTCTGAAAGTGACTCAGATGAGGCTAAACATGTAAGAACAGAAATATATGAGACTATATTGTATCAAAATTGTATCAAAGGGCATTAACGAATGCTCAAAGAGCAATGAAGGATGGATATCCACTTTCATCCCACTTAGTAAAAACGATTCATCAACAACTGTTGTCCTTTGGTAGAGGAGCAAAAAAATCACTAGGGCAATACAAGACAGAACAAAATTTTCTTGCAGACAAGATAAAACAGAAAGTACTTTATACACCAATTATCCCGGAAAAGCTAAATGATAGATTGGAAATTTTATTTAATTACATAAATACGAGTGAAGATCCAGTTTTAGTTAAAACAGCATTAATGCATCTAGAGTTTGAAGCGCTGCATCCATTTCAAGATGGAAATGGCAGGATTGGTAGAATGTTAATAACTTTGTTATTGTGGTCATCAGGAACCATTTCAGCACCACATTTTTATATAAGTGGATATTTAGAAGAAAACAAAGATGAGTACATTGACACTATGCGCTATGTTTCAGAGCATAATGACTGGGAAAAATGGTGTGTATTCTTTTTGAAAGCAGTGGAAAATCAGGCAATGAGGAATTTACAAATTGCCGAGAATATTAAAGATTTATACGAGGATATGTAATTAATATTTTCAGATACATTATCATCTAAATCGAGTTTTAGCGCACTTGATTATATTTTTACAAATCCAATATTTAGAAACAATAGATTTACTTCAAAAAGCGGGATTCCTGGCCCAACAGCATCAAGGTTCACAAGAGTTCTTCTAGAGAAAGAATTGATAAGAACAATGGAAGAACCTTCAGGTCGAAGAGCGGCGCTATATGCATTTGAATCGTTATTAAAATTGGTTAGAGTTTAAGAACAAAGTACAATAACTAAGAACTGTCCGTCCCACAAATAATGCGGGAGCCCAACTTAAAGACCGTGTTCACTGAACCGGGTCCTAGATTCCCTTACTATGGGCATTGCTAAATTTACAGCATAAAATTGTGTTAAGCATTTCGGACCAATTGTGCCACTTTTTAATTTTTATGGGCCTAGTTCCATTCACGTTTTACGGTTTTCCGCAACTTACTTTTCTGGTAATTGTTTTTCTTTATCACTATAAAAGTAGGAAAGTCAGTATTAGCTAGGCCTAGAAGAATAAGGTAGGATTGGAAAGGGTAATAGGCTCACCCTAAATTAAAACCGGGCAACGTAAAAGATTTATTAAATTAGGGGTATAAAAGATTTATAATCAATAATGATACCCATGTGTTGGGACTAATTATAATAACATAAATTTGAAGAAAGCTAAAATTTATATAGATGAGTTTGGTAATACTCACTTGGATCTAAGTAAAAAAGGAACTTTTAGTCACTTCGTTTACACCGCTGTTATAATTAGTGAAGATCAAGAAGAAAAAGCAAGAAAAATTAGAAAGGAAATTTGTTGCAAATTTCGACTTGGTTCAAATATAAAATCTAAAAATCTCGGTGATAAAAAATATTTCCAAAAACGATTGGATATTTTAAAATATCTGATTGAAAACCTAGATTTTACAATTGATGTTCTGATAATTGATAAAAGTAGGATTGATAACGAGAAAGGAGGATTAAAGCATAAACAAGTGTTTTATAAATACTTTCAAAAACTCTTTGTAGGTAAGTACAATGAGATATTCGATTCATACGAGATTTACCCTGATAAAGTTGGAGAAGGCTTCGTAACAGAATTAGAGAGATTTATAATGCAAAATGTCATTAAACCGGACTTATTTAATCCTGACCGTAGTTATAAACTTGCAGATGATGTCAAAGATGAAAAGTTAGTTCAATTAGCAGATATAGTTGCCGGTTCTTTAGGAAGAATATTTTGTTCAAGTCATTCAAGTCAAAAAATGGACGAAATTTATGAAATCTTACATACGAGATTAACTATACAACATTTTCCGTTTCAATCAAATTATCAGATAAAAACTACAGAAGAAGATGAGAAGTTGAATTTACTTATTAAAAAGTTGAGCGGAGAAGTTTTAGAACAGTATATTGAAAATGCTAATTACAAGAAAGATCATTTACAAATAAGACTTCTGGACTATTTGGCGCTTCAAAACAGAATGAGTCCTCATAGATTAGTACCGAGCTATGAAATTGTAGATTATTTAAAAAACTTCACAATGCAAATGAGTGAAGAAAGACTAAGAACTATAATTCGAGATTTAAGATATGAAGGCTTATTTATAATTAGTCATAGCGGTAAACCAGGTTATAAGCTAGCGAGCAGTTATGAGGATATAATTCAGCATTTCAATCACTTTATGAGATACATTGTGCCAATGCTGGAAAAAATAAAAGTTCTAAATCAAAAAATGGTTAATACCTCTTTTAATGATGTTAACCCGTTAGAAAAAGACGAAAGATTTGAACAAATTAAAAAATTAATAGGTCAATTATAAGTAACACTAACATCGGTTACAGCAAATAGCGGGTTTCATCGAAAAAGTTTAATTTAGAAAACCAAGATACGAAAGTTTAAGCCGACAAATCTGCGTCTCTATTTTCGCTACTTTTCCATAACCGTAACCGTAGGCAATAATGTAAAACTGTTAAATGTTTAATTTTTTTGGCAATAGGGAACTTGCAATCATCTTTTGGTTATCAGTTTTTTTAATTTTTTCTCTTTCTCGGAAAAAAGTTAGAAAATCATCGGTACAATTAGTAAAAACTTTTTTTCACCATAAAATTATTGCGTCTATTCTTTTGATGACAATTTATGTTGAATTACTAGTTATTGGTCTTTTAGAACTTGGATTTTGGGAGCAAGCCTTATTGAAAGACACGGTTCTATGGCCTATAATTGTTGGTTTCCCATTATTGTTGAAATTGGACAAAATAAGTGGAGAGGAGAATTATCTGAAAACTATCTTTTTTGACGGTATTAAAGGAATTGTTTTGATTGAATTTATAGCAAACTTTTATAATTTCTCTTTATTCGCTGAATTAATAATAATTCCAGTTATGTCCATTATTGTAATTTCTCAAGTTTATACCAAGGACAATCCAAAATATAAACCTGTCGATAAGTTATTTAAAAATTTGGTCACAGGATTTGGAATAATTGTTTTCATCAATACCTGCATTCAGATTTACAATGGGTTTCATGAATTCGCTAATATTTTTACTTTAAAAACTCTTCTGCTACCAATTATACTTACCATTGCTTTTATTCCCTTTCTGTATCTGTATTCCCTATGGTCTTTGTATGAAATTTTGTTATTGCGAACTGGACATCGACTGGATAAGTTTTGGGATAGATTATATTTACATTGGAAATTCTTTTCTACTTTCTTTCTCAACCATAGTAAGTTAAGAAAATTTCGGAGGGGTATGGAATTTGAGCAAATTCACAATCAAGCGGATATAAAAAAAGTGTTTAATGAATTTGATAAATGAATACAATACATAGTTGCCAACAATGTTGTTTTCCTTTAGTCTGTACGGCCTATTCCGCTTAAACAGAGGGAGCCAAACATGAAGACCTTATTGACAGTACCGGATCCGGCCTTCCCTAATTATAGAGGTAGCTAATTAACAGTGTCAAAATCTGGAAGGTATTTCGGTCTTATTTTGCCATTATGTAGTGGTTAGGAACAAGAATCAATCACGTATTACGGTTTTCCGCAAGGCATTATTCTGGTAATTTTTTTTCTTTATCACGATAAAAGTAGGAAAGACAGTATTAGCTAGGCCCAGAAGAATAGGATAGGGGAGGTAAGGGTAAAAGGTTCACCCTAAATTGTAACTAGGCAACAAAAAAGATTTACTAAATTAGGCCTATGAAAGAAATATGGTTACTGGTTACCATATACAAGAGTTGTGCTTAATGTTGAAAATATTGCAAACCAACTTAAATCCATCTCGAAAACATCTTTTGCAGATAGAAAAATGGCTTTCTAAAGAATATAATTCTGGAGGACATCAATTTTATGGAAACTGGAATGGAATAGTTAAATCTTTTGAAAATCAAAATCTAATCACTATCCAATACGAGGATTTAGTTTATGGGTTTTTGACCTTTAAATTGGACGATTATGTAGCGCATATTGATATATGTGTTATTCATTCAGAACAACGCAGAAAAGGTTTAGGTAAAGAATTATTAGATAGATCAACCGAATATTTTCAAAGTTTTGGTATTCTAGTTTTAGAATTATTTTGCGTACCTAAATCATCACAGTCCACTTGGAAAAGACTGGGCTTTCTGGACTTTCCAGAATTTCCGCATAATAATAGAATTTCGATGTTTAAGCCAATAGTTGAATATTTAAAGCCTAATAATCCTGGCGAAACAAAACAAAACAAAATTCTATTATGGGAATGTAAAGGATATAGAAAGGAAAGGGAGAACCCAAAATATCAATGGGAATTGCAATTTGAGAACGATGGTAAAACGTTACAAAAACCTATAATCCAACCTGCTTATTACAAATGGAATTTGCAAGCTATAATAAATGGAGAAATTATTCTAGAAGAAGAAATCGAGAGGTTTCCAAATAATAATGTTGAACATGGAAATTTCTTGATAATACGTGAATTAATTGTCTAAAAAAACTCTAAACACAACAAACCACCTAAACGTAATGCTGATTTTAGGGCTTAAACGAAAGGTCTGTGTATATTTATAATGTCGCTAAATCTCATGGATTTAGCTTAAGAAGAGAAAAAATAAAACTAAACCCGCCCGAACGTAGCCGTTCGGTACGGGCGGGCCATAAGCTTTAGCTTCGTGCGTAGACGGAAACGAAAAGTTTCCTTGTCTCCGCACTACGCTAACCGAACCATTATGTCTAATTATAAAAACAACATTGTTAAAAACTTGTTTAATAAGTGTTTACATTTGAAAATAAACTTTTAGAAAATTTAGATAATTTTAAATTAATATAAAATTCTCATATTATGAATAAGAAAAAGACATCTAAAAGTGTAGCTTCTCTTGCGGCTAAAACACTAAAAAATCAAAATGCATCTAATACTGCTAAAAAACTGGCTGGATCAGTATTATCTCAGTCTAAGAGTACAAATCAAACTGGTGCTAAACTGGAAAATTTAGCTTCGACTGTAATGACCAGTAAAAAGTATAGCAATGAAACTAAAACTCTAGCAGGTTCAGTATTATCTCAATCAAATAAAAAAAGGTAATTATATAAGTTATGGCAAGATGTACAGCACCAGTAAATGGACATCGTTCTGCAAGCGCTAGAGCCAAATGTCCAGCATGTGGAGGAAGAAGTCGTAGTTATGGATATTCATATTCTCAACCTTATTCTTCACCTACTTACAGCCCTAGAAGTAGCAACAATAGTGGAAAAAGAAAGGCAAGTTGGTCTTCATCAGGCTCGACTGTTTTATATACCCCAGCAGAGATACGAACACTAACACCAGTTAGAAAAAATGTTGAGGAACGTTTAGAAAAACCCGATTTACGTGATATTTTTCTCTGTCACGCTTGGGACGACCGAAAAGGTTCTGCAAAAGAATTACACGACCTATTAGAATCTAAAGGTGTATCTGTTTGGTTTAGTGAAAAAGATGTTGCACTAGGTTCGCCATTAATGCGTGAAATTGATAAAGGACTTATAAAATCTAAGGTTGGAATAGTTCTAGTTACACCATTATTTTTAAAAAGAATTGAAGGTTCAGGTATTGCTGACAAAGAACTTTCTGCGCTTTTAGCTCGTGATTTAATAGTACCAATCGTCCATAATACAACTTATGAAAATTTAAGAGATGCAAGTCCATTACTAGGTTCTCGCAGTGGATTAAGTACCGTAGAAGATTCAATGGAAGAAATTGCCTCTAAATTAGCTGAATTAGTTACGCCGGAAACAATAGTAAGTTATCAATAGAAATTAAAAATAACTACATACAATAAGAACTAAGTCTTCGTGTGGTCGGTACAGCCCGTCCCGCGATGTATGAGGGAGCCAAACATGAAGACCTTATTGACAGTACCGGATCCGGACTTTCCTAATTATAGAGGTTGCTAAATTTTCAGCATCATAATACGGCAAGCATTTCGGTCCTCTTGTGCCATTCTTCAAGATCAGAGTACAAGATTTACACCGGCATTACGGTTTTCCGCAAGGCATTATTCTGGTAATTTTTTTCTTTATCACGAGAAAAGTAGGAAAGACAGTATAAGCTAGGCCGAGAAGAATTGGATAGGGGAGGTAAGGGTAAAAGGTTCACCCTAAATTGTAACTGGGCAACTAAAAAGATTTACTTAATTAGGCATATAAAGAAATATAACAACTAGTAACTATTTACAATTGGCGTTAGGCAACATATGAGACAACTTAATACAAAAGAATTAGAAAGCAAAACACACGACTATTTTTTGGACGTCCAATATGCCAATCCTGATGATGTGAAAAATAAGTTAACCCAACTTATAAACTTTTTAAGCAGTCAAGATATTTCTAAAAACATTTTGGACAGGATAACTGAGGATTATTTGGATTTATATCAAAAACTAGAGCCCTTAAATGGCAAATACCTATAGATACTGTATAAGATATTAAAGAAAAATTGTTTATTTGTATAGTAACTAAATCTTTTGGATTTGGCCATAAAAAAATTAAGTCAAAACAAAATGTTTTGATTTAGAGCTCATATTGTCCTAAATGTTACTTTGCCTTAGCTGCGCTGATAACTAAACTACTATGTGTAATGTAAGATTGCGTTTTACGTCTAAAATATAGTATAAAAAAGAAGTTTAGGTTAAAAATTGTGTTATATTAGTCAATATGTCAAAAACAAGAAATATTCACGTTAGAAATTTTGGAGGCTCATCAGTCCCAGTTGGTAGTACTATAGGAAAAGTATTAATCAATAGTAAGGACTCTGGTAAAGTAGTTAGAGCTGTCAGAGCGGCTATCAAAGGGAAAAGTCAAAGTATTAAATTATCGCCAGCTACAGCTGAGGCTGTAAGATTCGCCAAAAGATGTAAATAGAAATGGAAATTGCTTTAGGAGGTATTGTCCTATTGATAATTTTACTGCCTGGAATTTCATTTCGTAAAGGATATTTTTCTGAAGAGTTCTCAAATCAATACACGATACGTGATTTTTTTCAACTTTTTATAAATACACTTTTTCCCAGTTTAATTTCGTATTTATTATTTCTACCAGTAATTTACTTCATTTTTGGATATTATTACGATTTTAGAATCTTGCTTGGGATTTTGAGTTCGGGTGAAGAATTGGTAGAAAATTCGATAAAAAGAATCGATAATTTCAAATTCGAAATTCTATTATTTCAAGTAATAATTAATTCTGCCTCTTTCGCATTTGGGTATAAGCTAAAAGACCTAATATTAAAAGACTCCTATGATGCGAAAAATAAATTTTTTAGGTATAAAAATGTTTGGCATTATCTTCTTTCTGCCAAGTTTATATTATTTAAGCGTTCCCAAATTGAATTAATTAACGACACCATTAAGGATATAGATATAACTTTTATTGATGCTTTATTGACATTGGGTGAGCATTCATATATTTATACCGGAATTTTAGTTGATTATGAGCTGTCATCTGATGGTGGTTTAGACTTGCTATATCTTAAAAATGCTCAAAGAAAATTTATATCTGAGGGAAATTCAACGAAATATAAAGACATTGATGGGCATGTTATTATATTAAAATATGATAACATAGTCAACTTGAATTTGAGTTTTATTAAGGTGAGTGAATTGGATAATGATATCGTAGAATTTAGATTAATTGAATAGTATTTAGGACCATTATACTTAAGTATTCCTCCTGCGGATATGCTAGTACTAATAATGGCTAGTTGAAACCAATCGACTAGTTATGGGAAATATTGATGTTTGCATAGAATTTTATTAAGTTTTTTTGGTAATGTGTGAATATGCCAGGTGTAGTGTTAGATGAATAAATTATTCAAATTGAAAAGCGAAATGGAGATGGATTTTTGACAACTTGAGTTTCATAAGTATAAACGGCACTGATTTTACAGCTGGTTCAAGAATAAGCACAAATTAAATAATCTTAAATGAATAACTTGAAAGAAAAAATAAATAGTATATTATCTTTATTATCTCTTGAACAATTAAAGAAGGAGATTCTGGAGGTTAAAAATACTCTTGAAAACCAGGAAATTATCAATTTCATGGAAGAGATAGGAGGCGAGAAATTATAATATGAGAAAAATTCAGAGTACTTACCTAATGGTATACACGAAATAAGTTGTAGCACTCACTTATGGTATAAAAGTTCAAATGGTAATTGGATAATTAAACTATGGGAAATTAAGCGACTAGACAGGTAAAGGTTACAGAGTTAGGACGTTAATTAATCACGGCACCAACAGAAAATCGTTACCATTATAGTACTAATACAAGGAGTATGATTACTAATCGCTATATACTATTGTTATTCGCAAATGTAAAATGACTAAAGAACTTTATAATGTTATTAATGGGTTTATAAGAGAACGTGCTCTATCCATAAAAGAAGATGAAAGTAAAAACTCTGAACAAATTGGATTTCCAATTTCTAATTATATTGATTATTCTCCACAAATCGATAACCCCAAGTATTGCTGTATTGCAACAAACACTTTTAAAAGTATAATAGTTGATAATAATACATTATCGGTTATTGCAACAAAAAAACCAGAGTTATTTGGCACAGGTAATGCAAAAGATGTCTTAAAAGGAATACTTTTAAATAATCCAAATTATCAATGTACTTGGAATGATGATGTTGATAGATTCGCTGTTTTTTTAGCAAAAAGAGCATACTTGTATGCTATGAAAGTTGACAATAATGAAGTAAATAATGATGTATTAAGAATAGATTTGTTCCGAGAATTAAAAACATCAAAAGAGGATGAGGGTAAATTTGATTTTATAGGAGGTTTACTCCATAGTTTTAAACACTTCTCTATTAGTGGAATAAGCTTATCTACAGGTAATTGTGAAGCTGAATTATATCACACATTACGAATAATAAATTATTCGCTGAAAGCATTTTTTGAAGGAGAAAGGGTGGAAATAGAAAATGGATTTAAATCATATGTCCCTTTCGATAAAAATTATAAATTATGCTTCATATTTTACCATAACAAAAGAACGAATACTTTTTATATCAATACCATTATTAAAAAGGAGAAGTAGCTATTCAATTAGGCGGTTACGTCCTTAACGAGGAGGATTAATGATGGCCTGCCATAAAATTTTATAAAATTGAGGTAGGAATGGTTAAGTTTTACCCTAATTACCGGAATGTTTAAACTTTTCAATATCAGTTTTTGTAACTGAATCATAGATTTTAGCAAAATCACCGAGCGAATAACCCATGGCCTCAATTATTAAAAGTAACGACCCTGTAGCGGGGGATGTTTTTGACTTTGCATTAAAAATATCTGAAACTGTAGCTTTTCGTAAAAATGATGCCAATGCAATTTTATTATAACTCTCAGCTATTTCTTCGTCATTATTTCTATTTGGACGAAATTGTTTAGTCGTATCCAAGAGTCTATTTAAGCTAATAGCAATTCTAAATTTAATGTCCGGAATTAACTCCTCTTTCATATACGCAATTAACTATATCGTTAAAAATATATCGGTACGCTTTGGCGTACCGATATATTTTTTTATATTTGATTTATAATCATTCATTTATGACAGTTTGTGAATGCATTATGCGATTCTTCTATTTGAATTAGTCTAGAAGTCTTCGCTTGGATTCCCGGTCTAAAAACAGGTAATATTGATGCAATGGGATGATAAGCAAGATGCCCATGACCCGGGCGTGGGTTTGCTTATAACCAGCATCTACTGTTTTAATGACCTGGACAGTTGAAAAGCAACCAGAATTTGTGGTGCTGCCCAATGCGTATCCAAGCCTTATCTTTTGGAAGCGTCGCATACCAAATAACTAAATGGCTAAAAAAGAATGAAACAGAGATGGTCTATAATACATAACAAAGCAGCCTATAAGCAGCTTGCCAAGTGCATGGATCATACCTTGTACGATATTCTCTTTACCAAAAAGCCAAAGAACCCAGTATAGGCTTTGCATTATTATGGGATTTGTGTTGTACCCTTTTTTCCGGAACTCGATAATCTTTGTATCCCATAATCACGATCCACACATTTTTGGCATCCGGCCAAATAACGACAGAACAGCCTAAATACCTTAGGTTAGCCCGTTGCCTGTTAGCTGTATTAAAATAGCTAATAGGGTAGTGGGCAACTTTGCACAGATCCAAGATTTTGAGATTACGAAAATCTTATATATCCTGGTGCTGAAAGTGTTTAATTTTTTACATCAGCTGGCGTCGCCAAGATTCCTTATCCGCGGAATAGTTAGCGAAAGCTCCGGAGCAGGAGCGAATTAATGAGCGACGTGGAGTTTCGCTTACGGTTTTTCGACCTAGTTGTCGAAAAAAATCATCGGAAAAGGCGCCTTTTTCTTTGTTTCGTTTCTTTTGGGCGAGCAAAAGAAATGAAAAATGAAAGTAGATATGGAAATAATACACAAATCATCAATGAACCTCTAAAATCAACGGATCAAAAGTTAAACACTACGATATTCTAAAGAATAATAATGTTCAATCAATAAAATCCATTGCCTATGACATAGAACATATACAAAAAATAGCCTCCCAAACCCTGTTTGACGCAACCGTTTGGAAGGCCTTAACTAAATAAAACTAAGTTTCATCTAATCTTCAAAATTATGAAAAATAATCTTGAATACAGGGGCTTTATGCGCCTATGTTTACTATATATTTGCTTTTTGGTTCCCCCACCATACTTTGCCCATTTCCCCCATGGGCATTGTTTTAAGGATGTTTCAATTTTAGAACCCCAACAACAGTTTACCATAACGGGAACTGTTAGTGATACCTATGGCCCCATGCCCGGGGTACATGTACTCATAAAGGGCAGTAATAAGGGAACCTTTACCAATGACAAGGGAGGGTATTCCATTACCGTTACCAACAAGGATATTCTGGTCTTTTCCTACTTGGGCTACCACAGCCGGGAACTTCCCGTATTGGGCAGGACCACCTTAGATGTGGAAATGTTGTCCGAGGTCACCGAACTACAGGAAGTAGAGGTCAATGCGGGCTACTATACCGTAAAGGAAAAAGAACGCACGGGTAGCATTAGTAGGGTCACCGCCAAGGAAATAGAACTACAGCCCATTGTAAGTCCGTTAGAGGCCCTACAGGGTAGGATGGCAGGGGTAGAGGTAATACAACAAAGTGGCGTGCCTGGAAGTGCGCCCATAATCCGAATAAGAGGACAGAACAGTTTAAGGAATGGTACTACGGACAATGGTAACCTTCCTTTGTATATAATAGATGGGGTGCCTGTAATTTCTACTCCTATTACTGGGGGGAGCAACATGTACTTGAATGGAATAGACCCTTTGACAACGCTTAACCTGGCCAACATTAAGAGTGTTGAGGTGTTGAAGGATGCAGATGCCACAGCCATCTATGGTTCCCGTGGTGCCAATGGCGTGGTACTGGTCACAACTAAAAAAGGAGAAGGCTATTTTACCAAAACAAAAGTTGAGGCCCATATGTATTCTGGCTTTGGAACGGCGTCCAATAAGATGGACCTCTTGAATACCGAACAGTACCTTAGGTTGCGAAAAGCTGTACTGGCCAATGATGAAAGGGAACCGGATGAGTCTACAGACTACGACCTATTGCTATGGGACCAAAACCGCTATACGGATTGGCAAGAAGAGCTTTTTGGAGGTACCTCAATGATTACGGACCTTAATGTTTCCGCTTCTGGCGGTAGTGCTACCACTTCATTTCGCTTAGGAGGCTCATTTCATAAGGAAGGGTTGGTCTTTCCTGGAGATGAACAGTACCAGAAAATTACTGCTGGATTGAATTTGAGCCATAGATCCAAAAATAAGAAATTTAGAGTAACCGTTTCAGCCAATTATGGTTTTGATAAAAGTGGTACCCCGGCATATGACGGTAGTTTTTATTCCACGGCACTTTCTTTACCCCCAAATGCCCCGCCAATCTATAATGATGATGGCAGTTTGCATTGGGAAGAGTGGGAATATTCTTCCAATTTAAACAACCCTTTAGCTGCTATTTTAAATAGGACAGCTACTGACCTTGGATATAATTTAATAGCCAACATGGGCCTATCTTATAGTGTTTTAAATGTCTTGACCTTTAAGGTCAATGCAGGGCACACCTACTTAAATAGGGAGTTCAAAGGTTTGTTCTCTAAGGATGAATACAGGCCAGATCTTAGGGAATTCCTGAATCATAGATCCACCGAGAGTCATAGAACCAGAAAATCTTCTATAATTGAGCCCCAACTGGTATATAAAAATAAATTGGGAAATGGGAGCTTGGATGGGTTAATAGGTATGACCTATCAACAAAATGAATCTAAGAGCTTACAGGTGAGTGGGGAAGGATACCCGTCCGAAGCCTTGATAAAAGACTTGTCCGCTGCCGAGGTAATCAGTATATCGGACAACAAATACACAAAGTACAGGTATAATGCAGTTTTCGCTCGCTTTGGTTATAATTGGAAACAACGGTATTTTGTAAATATAACCGGAAGAAGGGACGGGTCCTCTCGTTTCGGACCAAACAAACGATTTGCAAATTTTGGTGCCATTGGGGCCGCCTGGATATTTAGTGAGGATCCTTTTGTAAAGCGCAGTATTCCCTTTTTGAGCTTTGGAAAGCTGAGAGGTAGTTATGGAACAACCGGAAGTGACCAGATTGGAGATTACGGATATCTTGACAGTTATGAAGCTACAAGAGGGCCAGGGGGGTTATACCCCACACAACTTTTTAATCCGGATTACTCCTGGGAAGTCAATAAAAAGTTGGAGGTAGCTTTGGAGCTAGGTATTTTGGAAGAGAGCGTCCATTTGGGTACCAGTTGGTACCGCAATCGCTCTTCCAATCAATTGGTAGGATTCCCTTTGCCTTCTATAACAGGGTTTGGATCCGTACAAGCCAATCTTCCGGCAACAGTCCAGAACACCGGATGGGAATTTGAGCTTTCTACCGCAAACATACGATCCCGTGGCTTCAACTGGCAGACTCATCTTAACCTAACCTTTCCCAACAATAAGCTTGTTAGTTTTCCCGATATAGACCAAACATCTTATGCCAACACTTATAGGGTGGGGCATCCTTTAAATATTGGATTGTTGTACAAATTTGATGGTTTGGATCCAGAAACGGGCTATTACAGAATGGTAGATGTAAATGAAGATGGGCGGTACGATTATACTGACCGAATAATTGTAAAAAATCTGGGAAGCAAATATTTTGGAGGCATTACCAATACTATTTCCTATAAAGGCCTAGGGCTGAGTTTTTCTATGGACTTTGTAGTTAAGGACGGATTAAACTATCCATTGGCCACTCCAGGGACCATCAGTCAACAGTCTATTGAATTCTATAAAGTTTGGCAAGGCACGGAAGGCGATGTAGTGCAAAAATTATCTTTGACCAACGCGGCGCTTTCAGCCTATCGGAGATACCGCATATCCGATCGTTTCACTTCAGATGCATCTTTTTTACGACTGAACAACCTCGGGATCAGTTATGAATTTCCAGATGCCGTACTTGATAGAATTGGATTCAGTACATGTAAACTTTTTTTACAAGGTCGGAACCTTATTACACTTACCCGCTACAATAGTTTAAATGTAGAGACACCTGGAGACTCGTCCATACCTTCTTTACGTACCATAACCTTAGGAATACAACTTCAACTTTAAAAATTAATATCATGATCAAAAAAGGATTTAAAACCTTACTGATTTTACTAATCGGTAGTTTTTCAATTACGGCATGTGAGGATTATGTGGATATAGAGACTCCAAATCATATGATGATCTCAGAAACCGTTTTTGCCGATCAGGAAACGGCATTGGCGGCAATAAACGGTATATATAATGAATTGGCCAAAGCGGATTTTTCCCGTGGATATCTTTATTCTGTTACGGTACTAGCCGGGTTGACACCGGATATTTTTGAAACTACCAGTGCAACCGATGCGAGATATGGCCCTTTTCAACAGAATGAGATCTCCCCCATTGATTCGGACGATGCCAAGGCCAACTATAATATGTGGTCCAGTATTTACAATATAATTTATATGGCCAACAGTGTTATGGAAGGAACGCAAAACTCTAAGTCCATTTCACAGGAAGTGAAGGATCTTGTAGAAGGGAAGGCCAGGTTTATCAGGGCGTTCACTTATTTCTATCTCGTAAATCTTTATGGAGAGGTTCCCTTGATCTTAACTACGGATTACCGTAAAAATGCCAAGGCCGAGCGTGACGATGTCAATACTGTATATAACCGTATAGCGGATGATCTGGACAAAGCGATCATTCTTATGGAGGGGGCAATGGAATATAATGATTCGGAACGTACCAACGTTAACCGTTTTGTGGCCATAGCCTTGCGCGCCAGGGTCTACCTGTATCAGGAAAATTGGGCAAAGGCCGAAGAACTTGCCAGTGAGGTCATTTCCCAAACTTCATTATATGGCATGTTGGATGATCTAGAACAGGTCTTCTTAAAGAACAGTCGTGAAGCCATTTGGCAGATTTCGCCAGTTGGGAGGGGATTGAGTGCAACATATACGGGAGAAGGGTATATGTTCAGGGGGCAAAATTCGTCACAAATTAAGTTATCGGAAGATTTTGTGGGAGCTATGTCGGCCAATGATAAGCGCCTTCACATTTGGATAGGCTATAACACGAGTAGGGGATTTTATTTTCCTCAGAAATATAAGGATGCAAGAAGTAGGAATGATGTTGTGGAATATTCTACCGTTTTACGCTTATCTGAACAGTACTTGATCCGCTCCGAAGCCAAGGCAATGCAGGGAAAAATTACCGAAGCGATAAAAGATATAAATGTGGTACGAAACAGGGCCGGTCTTGGCCTTTTGGCCGAGATGGATCAAGAAATGGGCCAAACTGAACTGTTGGAGGAAATTATGGAGCAGAGAAAAAAGGAATTTTTTGCAGAATGGGGACACCGCTGGTTGGATCTTAAACGTACGGAGCGGGTAACCGAAGTATTGGGGGCAATGAAACCTCTTTGGCAGGATACTGATGTTCTGTTTCCCATTCCCGGGGAAGAACGGGAGAAAAACCCGAACCTGACCCAAAACAATGGTTATTAACAAATCTTAAATTTTATTATGAAACGGATCATAAAACTTGTCCTGTTCGCTCTAATGCAGATAACATCCAATAATATTATAGGGGCAAGCCCTCAACTAGGTCCGGTAGATTCCCTTGCCCTGGACCCTAGTATCATATACGGCCGATTGCCCAATGGCTTTACATACTATATAAAATCCGTAAAGGACGGAGGGGATAGGATCAATATGCGGCTGTATGTAAAAGTAGGTTCCTCCCATCAAAACAATGACGAGTTGAACTTTCCCCATGCTCTGGAGCATTTGGCTTTTAAATGTGCCCAGGACTTTCCGAATAATCTATTGAACGATCCGCTACTTCTTGCACGTTTGGGCCTTGCCCAAAAGGATATTTTTGGACAAACACAATATTTTTCCACTTGGTATAGCTTTAACGTGCCCATTGCCAATCCGGACGCCATGGATACCGGCCTACTTTGGTTCGAGAATATTTCCGATCTAAGGTTGACCAAGGAAATAATCGATCAGGAACGCGGTCCATTACGTCAAGAAACGGTATTTAGGGCAGGAACCGATCTAAAAGGGCACTTTAGGCGAAAACAGATTAGGGCCGAATTGTTCCCATGCCAATCCGATTATTCAGATTTTTTCGGGCATAACCAAAATTTTTCTGCCGATTCGCTTATACAATTCTACAAAAAGTGGTACAGGCCGGACCGTATGGGATTGATTGTCGTGGGCGATATCCCCGATGTCCATGCCTTGGAACAACGGATAAAAACCCGGTTTTCCAAAATAAAGGGAGATCCGTACCCACCGCAATGGGAAGACTGCCGTTTAACGTATTTGGAAGGAAGCAACAGCTTTATAGCCTTGAACCCCGAGCCCGATGAAAATAGAAAATTGGAGGAAGTGGAATTACAGTTGTATTTCCGTGATCCCAAAACTATCACGGAACACAATAATTGGAATGGCTTAAGGCGTCGACTGATATGGAACGTATTGAACAAAATTATCAATATTAGGTTTACAGAGGAGGGCAGGGGATACAATAAAACTTTCTACGCCTTGGGTTCCTCTCCTGACCCGATTATGCCGGCATATAAAGTGGTGATAAAGACCGGGGTGGACCAGGCCGAAAAAACCACCCGACAGGTCATAAGGACATTGCAGTCCATAAAACGGTTCGGTCTTGGCGAAGAGGAATGGAATTTGGCTCAAAAGGAATACTGGAAGATCCAGGAGCAAATGGATACACTGGATTCCAATTATTGGATGCAACAGATCGGAGATTATTTTACTCACGGTGTGGCATTGCCCAAAAATAAGGCAACGGTCCTACAACAATGGTTCTCCAAGTTTTCCCTGAAAGAGTTCAATGTGTTATTGGAACAGTACATATCCGATGTGCCCAGCGATATCGCGGTAACGGTTTTGCAACAGAGTGGTGATGTCCCCGTGCACCATAGGGAAACGGAGGTCCGAAATTGGATAATGCAGACAATAGGAGAGGATATGGAACCGATAGAACTCCCAAAAACTCCGGCCAGGTTAATCACCAAAAAGGAGACCTCCACTTTGGAAAAAGTAAGGTATACAGATATGGGGACAACTGATTGGGGTGCAAGGAAATTTATGCTGGCCAATGGAACAAAGGTCGTTTTGGATACGAGCCCTTCAAATGACCCTCGGATTCAACTCCATGGTTTTAGCCCAAAGGGTGCGGCATGCTTTCCCAAAACCGATAAGTTCTCCGCAATCAATGCTGCCAATATTGTTAAAAATGCTGGGGTTGGGGATTATGACAAGTTTGCACTGGAACGATTTCTTTCCGGGACAAGTTTTTGGCAAGGGGTTCATCCATATATCGATTATAGGGAAACTGGCATTAGGGCCGATGCGGAATTGGAAGACCTGGAAAACATGTTACAATTGGTATTCCTATATTTTACGGACCCAAGAATGGACAGGGAAGCTTTTGAGGATTGGCACACCCAAGAAAAAAAACGATTTCAGGATCCTACATATAGCCCTTTATCCCTTGATTTTTTTGAATCTATAAAGGAGTATGTGGAGGACCCTTCCATTATACCACAGGGAACGAGAAGGTTTCAGGGAATTTTTGGAACAGACATGTATAAAGCATACCGTATATATAGACAATTATATGGGAATGCAAGGGATTACACCTTTATTGTGAGCGGGAACTTCCCGATTAGGAAGGTCCTGCCACTACTTCAAAAATACCTAGGCAACCTGCCCAACCAAAACAGTGGAGATACTTGTATTTCTAGGCATCCAGTAGCTCATACCCTGCCCAAGGGACCTGTGTACAAGAAGTTTTATGTATCAGAAATGTCGGCGGCCTATAAGATGAAAAGCGTTAAATATTCCTTGAGGTACATGGCCAAGCTAAATGACCCCATGGATTGGAAAGAGCAATTAAGAATGGAAACCTTGGGCTATTTGATGAATTATAGGATCAAAGAACTACGCTTCTTAAAAAATGCATCATTGTATATAATGAATGCGGGAGCCACTTATAATAGGGAATTGATGCAATACGAATTCAGAATGTCTCTGGATTGCATTCCGGAAGAATTGGAAATGTTGCAGAAGATGTGCAAGGAGATGGTGGAAGAAGTGAAGAAGGGGCAATTTGCCCATGAAATTTTGGACAATGTAGTGGACAAACCAGGCCTATTAAATATACCACGATCTACCAATTATCATCACTTTAGATATAATGAGCCCTATGTAAGCCCATTGGAAGTAGAACAATTTCTAAGATCATTGAGTATAAGGGATATTCAGGAAGTTGCTAGGAAATATTTAAAGGAGGAGCATCTTTTTGAATTCACTTATCAATAAATAAACAACTAATGGGATTAATGGCCAAGGTAAATAGTAAGGTCATTAGGTACCGGAGGGTATTTTCCGGTACCTATTTTATTAAACCATCCTTATGGATTTAATCTTGGATCGGGAATTTCCTCTGGAAAAGGTGATGTGCTTTCTAAAGGATTTCCATTCTCATCGTCATAAACTTGATATTTGGTTTCAGTTTCGTCACCTTCAAGAGTTACTTTACAGAGCTCTTCTCCAGGAGAACAATCCATATCCACCTCGTACCAGGTAGTGCCTATCTGAATAAATCCGGTAGCGTAATAATCCTCGGACGTAGTGCTCACAAACGCAAACGACAGTGCAATGGCAAAAACAAATGCCAACATCGGTAATATTAATTTTAACTTTTTCATGATACTGTAATTTTAATTAATAAAAAGTGCCTACTCTTTTATACAGGTTTTCGGTCTTTCCCCTGCTCTTGTTGCAACAAAATATCATTCTACATTTTCCTGTTTTTTTTAATGTTATAAGATTTATAAGTCTTTGATGGTTTTAATCGCCGCATTCTTTTTCTGTCCATGTGGGAGGATATGATACCATGTAGGGCCAGTAATAGTAGCAATAAGTTTAAAATTGAATGCTGCTCCCAGCTCAACAGTGATATCACCCCTCCACAGGAACAGGGGAGATAAGGGGCAAAAAATACAATGGCCAGGGTGTAGCCGGTAAAAAGGAGCATTAGGATGCCTGCTCCATAAAGACCCATCAATCTCGTTTTTTTCCAAATCAATAACAGGGCAACGGCCAGTTCCGATAGCGGTATGGCCCAAGAGGCGAAGGAAGCCATGGCCCTGCCCCCAAGTACGGGGGAGTTCCTGATGTTGTCATAGAACATATGCCCTTCCAGGAGTTTGGTAAGCCCGGCATAGGCAAAAAGAACAATGAACAGCAGGCTGATGACCGCTACAATTGTTTCCCTATGTTTTTGGTGCCATTTCATATCATTTGTACTGTTTTGATATTCAATGGTGTAAAATTATTGGAACCAAAGTATCTAAAAATGATAAATTGGCTCTAAGAGGGATTAATTTGAAGTGTCTGTGTTAAAATTGTTGGTGTAATGATCAATATTGAGGATACGCAGTTGGGTGGGACTATGTCCATATAGTTTCTTAAACTCCCGTGATAAATGGTTGCCCTTTTTAAAGCCTACCAATTTGGCAATAGCGCTAATGGATTTATTGGTATATAGTACCAATACACGGGCTTTCCTTAGCCGCTGGTCCTTTATGAACTGGAAAACAGTTGATCCGTACAATTCCTTAAATCCTCTTTTTAGCTTATACTCATTGATGCCCACACTATGGGCAATTTCTATCAAGGGAACGGGACCCTGTATATGGTCCATGATAAATTCCCGTGCCGCACGTATACTTTCAATATCTGAGGAATATAGGTGATGCTTCTTGTGTAGGGCCCTTGGTTGAATCATCTTTTTAGAGAATTCATCATTTCTTAGGGATACCAGTTCGTAGTTTTTTGGGGATGGTAAAATATGGGAAGATGAAACTAAAATTTTATCCTGTAATACCCCATTCCCTCTAAAGAATATAAGCTTGCAGTCTGCCGGTAACAATAGCCCTTTTTCTGTTTTGAAAGATAACCGTAGCCTAGCTTCCTGTTCCTGTTGCTCCTCCAATTTTTCTACTGTTTCCCTCCAATTCTTAAGGGAATCCGCGGATAATAGTTGCTCGAATTCATTGTGCAAGATATCCCGTTGTTTAAATTGTAGAAACCTTTTTACGCTGTTATTGGTCTGTAAGATCCGATACGACCGATTTAAAATAAAAACCATTTGATCGGTCAGGGCAAAGATATTGTCCGGATTTTTATAGCCATGGTGTAGGACCGATTCCTGTATTTCCTCGGTCAGGAAATTGATAGCGGCCGCCAAGGCCTCCAATTCGTCCTTCTTGTCACTGCGCTCTATACGTAGAGAGAAATTGCCTTTTACCATTTCCAATAGGTGATGGTTTATTTTTTGCAGTCTTTGCCTGTTTGTAAATGTGTCCATAGTTTTGGTAATTTGATGCTTTCGTCTGTTTTGTGCTGGTATTCAATTAGAAATCGTTTAATTCAACAAAGGGACGCAAAAATTCCAGGGCCCTGGATTCGTCCGTAAACCTTCTTATTGTAATGGGGGGAGTTTCTAGGGTATAAATTTCAGTGTATAGAAGGGAGAGGGGAGTCTTGGTAATCATGGCCAGGGCCGATATCAGTACGGAGCCTTCCGTTACAAGGTATTCCTTGGCATCCACAGTGACATCCTTAATGCCCCGCATATCACAAACAATGGGATAGGCCCTGCCATGCTGTATCTTGAGACGCTGGGAAACCACTTCCTTGGCAGCTTTTAGAGAAAGGCATAAATTTTCTTTGTAGGCAATGTGGAGTATGCCCCTGTCCATTTTAAAGGAGGCAAAATTATTTTCAATATACTTTTTCATGGCTTGCCCAATAACAATTGCCTTTTAAAATACTAATTTTTACTATTACATCTAAAAGAAAATTCGTACAAAATGTTAAAAAGATATCTAAGCGGGAGTATTTCGTATCTGTAAGGGATTTTTTTAGGACAAATAGAATTGTAATGTGTATAAGTATTTGATTTTGTATAGTTTAATGTGAAATATATACGTTGCTAAAAACTATTCAAAGGTACATTACACTATTTGATGTTATTTTATACCTTATGCCATAGGACTATCATAAATAGTTCATGTGTTTACAGGGTCGGCCCCAAATGTATATCCGAACCTCTTATCCTAGTTGGTCATTAAACCTAACTTAAAATGATTGCAGGATGAACCTCAGATTTAAAAAAGTGATCCTTGGCTTTAAGGAGAAGCTCTTAATGTTAGAGCCTGAAAAAATAAACAGTCTAAAAAAATGTAACGAGGGCATCCATTTATGTAACAATACCCTTTACCTACTTAGAAGTTTGGTGGAAAAAAAAGACTTTAAGACCTTGGAAGAGGAGGTACATTTTTTCAAAACCGTAAAGTCCGAACCATTGGGGTATTTGGTTTATTTTAGCGAAGTGAGGTCCTGTGAACTCTTAATGCCCAAGATCGGTCTTAGCAACCAATTGAACTTTTTGGAAAAGAAAATAAACCGCATCAATAAGTTCTTTAATAGAAACTGGGACTTTGTACACTATATGGAGGAAGGGCTCAGTTATCTGGACATACAGTACTTTACCCGCTCCAATCAGGTATTTCCCCTATATTCCCTTCCAGAAGCATGTTATCTGGACCCCAAGTTTTTTACATCCCATGATATGCTTTGGGCACGGATAAAAGGGTTGAACATTTTCATAATATACCTGCAGGAACGTATCAAACTGTTGCGGGCACAAAAACATAGGGACCTCCAAGGGGCAAGGACCAAGAAATCATTGACCTGGAATGCATCAAAAACAGCCCTTACCGAACTTATTTATGCCTTACATGCCGTGAATGCCATTAACGATGGCAGCGGAAATGTCAAGGCTATAGCAGCTGTTTTTGAATCGGTGTTCAATATAAATCTTGATAACCTATACAAGACCTATTCTGAAATCAAGGCCCGTAAAGGAGGAAGGTCCCGATTTCTGGAGGACTTGGTCACAAGATTCAATGAAAAAATGGGAGAGGATGATAGTTTCTAAACTTTGAACACTTCTTTATTGATCAAAAAACCTTCGTAACTACGAAGAGGTTACGGATACGGACTTTTATGAAAATATCGCTTCATTTTGTTGGGAACCAATTGCTTTTTAGTACTTCGGCGACCCTAAATTCCATTAAATAGATCCAAATTATAGTTTGTTAAAATGCCCCGTAACTACGAACGCCTTGTGAAGTTGTTTGTTCAATGCTTTTGATTTTTGCCATATAAATTGAACCTAGACAAAGTCGACGTCATGTCAAGTACCACATTGTCTATAAAATTCACTTATATGCCAACAGCTATCATCACTACAGACGATTTAAAGGAATTCAAAGCAGAGTTATTCGAAGAGATCAGGGAACTCTTGCGAGAAAATCAGGCGAAGGTCATTAAAAAAGAATGGCTCAAGAGTACCCAGGTAATGGATAAGCTCAATATTAGTTCCGGGACCTTGCAGAAATTAAGGGATAACGGTACGCTGTCCTATACCAAGATTGGTGGGCTTATTTTTTATGAGGCCGATCAAATTGAAAAAATCTTAATGGAAAACCTGGTGCAACATTCAAAAGATAAAAAATGAACTACATACGACACCTTAATGCGGTATTTCAACTGTTCTCAAAAGATTCAAGGCTCAATCCCTCCCATATAAGCCTTTATATGGCTCTGTTCCAATACTGGAACCTTAACAGGTTTCCCGAAAGCTTCTTGGTAGACCGGGAAGAAACCATGTCGCTTTCCAAAATAGGATCAAAGTCGACCTACCATAGGTGTTTGAGCAATTTGAACGATTGGAAATATATCGCCTACCAACCCTCTTATAACCGATTTAAAGGAAGCCGAATTATGATGCCCATTTTTGGGACAAGTCCTGGACAAGTGGTGGACAAGCATGAAACTGGTCCTAGACTGGCGCTGGTATCATATATAAACAATAATAAACATAATAAAACAGAAAATAAACATTTGGGAAAAGGCCGACCAAAAACTATTGATGAGGTTATGGAATTTTTTAAGAAAAATAGTTGGCCGGTCAATGAAGCGGACAAATTTTTTAACCATTATCAGGGGATAGGGTGGAAGGTAGGGGGGAAGTCTACCATCGTAGACTGGAAGGCCACGGCACAAAGCTGGATGATCAGGGCGAAGGATATGAAAGAGGAAAAAGCTATGGCTTCAAGGTCCCACAACAGAGCAACAGAAGATTATTTAGATACCTCAATACAAAAGGATTATGGAGAACCCTTGTGATAACACTACGAATCCACGCCCCCATATCCTAGTGGAGGGCGGTACTGAATTTTGCCTCGGAAAATTTGATGGCAAACGGATCGATTATGATTTTTATAAAGTACTTGCCTATCTGAATGCAAAAGGGAAGTCCCTCTTCGGTGAGAAGTTTGAAATAAAAAAAGAGGACAAACTTACTTTTTTAAAACTATCTAGCTACCTGGTACAGGACTCCGAAAGCTGTAAAAAAATGCAGATAGACCTTAAGAAGGGAATACTACTGACAGGTCCGGTTGGATGTGGCAAGACCAGTATGATGCGGCTCGTTCGCCATATCGTGCCGCACAAAAAGACCTATGAAATTATTCCTGCGCGCAATATCACCTTCGCATTTAACCACATTGGTTATAAGATCATCGAGGACTATGGGAACGGTCGGTGCTATTGTTTTGACGACCTAGGGGTGGAACCCAGGGGAAGGTATTTTGGGGACGATTGCAACGTAATGGGGGAGATATTGGTCTCCAGACATGACCTGTTCCAAAAAACCAAGATCCTTACCCATATCACTACCAACCTCAATGCAGAGGAATTGGAAGATAGGTACGGTAGCAGGGTGCGCAGTAGGATGCGCCAAATGTTCAACCTGATTTCTTTTGACAGGTATACCAAAGATAAACGGATCTAATATCACGGACTATGAAATAAAACATGATAACTGATATAACAAAGGAATGTTTAAAGGCGAGTATCACAACGCAAACAGTATAATTAAATCTAGACATATGAAAATAGCCACCTTCAATATCGAAAATCTATACCATCGGGACAAGGATCTGTTGGCTAAGCGGAAGAACAAAAATGTGTCCGATTGGGTGTCCGAGCTGGACAGCTTGTTGCATAGACTGCATAAAAGTGAAAACGATATTGCACGCATCCGAGAACTCAGCTTTTTGCTGGGATTTGATAAAATCGATCATCGACCCTATGGGGTCCTTAGGAAAAGACAGGGGAAATTGTTTTTAAAACAAGGGGGATTTGCCAATGAACCACGGGCTACTCATTTGACCAATTGGAACGGTTGGGTCGCACTACAAAGTGTGGCCATATCCCATACAGCTACGGAGAACAAAGCTAGGCTTATTGCGGAAACCGATGCCGATGTCCTTATTCTACAGGAAGTGGAGGACAGAGCATCATTGATGGATTTCAATATAAGACGATTAGGGGAATTTGATATCGCCGCCTATGAACAGATCCTTGTTCTGGAAGGAAACGATGCCCGGGGCAGGGGAATGGCAATATTGACCAAGAACGGTTATCTTTTGGATTCGTTGAAAAGTCATGGGACAGACTTGGACAGTAAGCAGGACCCCTTGTTCGAAACAGATTGTCAGGAATATGTCATTAGCACACCCCAAGGCCTTAAAATATATATCCTATCCGTGCAATTTGCAGTGGAAAAGGATACCAAAAGAAAGAAACAAGCACAAAAGCTAGCCACCATCTATGAAAAAATGAAGGCTGAAGGAAAGGAACTGATCATGGTATGTGGGACCTTGAACGATGTGTCCTTCAGTGATTGTCTGACGCCCCTACTTAGGGAAACTGATCTAGAGGATGTTTCCAAGCAACCCGAATACAGAGCGCAAAAAGATTTTGGCAATAGGGCGGACTATTTTCGATTGGGAGCCTACCGAATGGGAGTGAATATCCGACAAAAGGATTATATGCTGCTTTCCTATGAAATGAAACTGCTTCTGAGCTCTTGTGGGCTTAATAGAAAAGGAATGTGGCCCGATAGAAATACAAAATGGGAGGTTTACTCCAGTTTAAATAATAGTTCACATGCGGCCAGTGCGCACCCATTGATCTGGGGAGAGTTCCATGGTATATGAGATGGGCGACCTGAACAACTAATTGAACTATGTTGGTCCCCTGGGGCAGAACCTGCGGCCCATTACCCGGCTCCCTGAAAAACGGGTGCAGGGCAAAGCGCCTCGGGCATGTCTTGGACACGAACAAGGGTTCCATGGGAGTCCTTACGTATCCTGCAATGCCTTTCCCGGAACCCCTTGCCCAAGTCCGCCTGGCCTTCCATCTAAATAATGATATCTGCCAATATTGGAACTATCGGTTTTGCTAGATTAGCACCTAAGAGGAATCCCATATATGCATTTTGCGCCGTTTTATAGGCCTTGGCATTCTTCCATGAACGGCTTTTGTATCCCCACTATCCGAGCTCCCGTACCTTTTTTACGATAGCGAATCAACAACATTCGCTCTTTTCGACGGCATAAACCAGTCCCGCCCCAAGGCGAGATCTTATTTATACGTCTTGCCAAGATCGAATATTGTATCGGCATGGCATCAAAAAAGGTAACAGTGAGAGCTCTATGGGAAGTAAATCAAAAACAGAAAGTCATGAAATCAAATCCAAGCATTAAAAATAAAACGTCACAAAAAAATCAAAATAGGCTGCACCTCGCAGCCAAGGAAAACGTGCGGGATATAATAAGTAAATCATTTAAAATCAATTATTAACCGTCCATAGTAGCATGGACATAATCTTTTTCAATTATGAGTAAATTAAGAAATCATGTACAGTTGATCGGGAACATAGGGGAAGACCCTGTGGTCACCAATCTTGAAAGTGGCAAAAAATTGGCCCGATTCCAGTTGGCCACCAATGAGCACTACAAAAACAAAAAAGGAGAGAAGGTGCAGGATACGGACTGGCACAGTATTGTTGCTTGGGGAAAGACCGCAGAGATTGTGGAGAAGTACGCCGCCAAGGGAAAGGAAATCGGCCTGGCCGGAAAACTTAAGAACAGGAACTACGAATCCAAGGACGGTACTACCCGCTATGTGACCGAAGTGGTCGCCGATGAGATCTTATTATTGGGAGGTAGGTCCTAAAGGAGTAATACAATAAAGAGGGCGTCCCCGAAATTAAACGCCCTCTTATTGTTTTTTCACTATCAAATAAAACTATATCGATAATGGATGCCAAACATATAGAATTAAAGAAAGGGTTACAACATTTTAACGGTTCGCTAAGACTTTTTAAAATGCCCCTTCTAAATACTAGATTTACGGAGGGCATAAAATATCTTGCCCAGGCCGGTGAATGCTTTTGGTTAGTCACCGATACCTCGGTAATCGCCAAAAGCCTGATGGATAAAAGTCGGTTTATTACCATCGACTTCAAAAAGTTTTCGGAAGAGGAAAGGGAAGTTAGGGGATATGGGGCCAAAATTGATTACAGCGATGGCAATGGGAACATCTTTGAGACCCACAACTATCATGTGACCGACTTTCCCTTGGAAGAAATTAGATTGTTCTTTGTGGACAATACCCTGATGCTGCCAAGCGAGTATTGAACAACAAAGAGGGCGCACCACCAAGAACCGCCCTCTTTTTCTACATTACCATAAACTAGTAAACAGAGAAGGGCGAAAATAGATAAATATGGATTGTTCAATGGAACAATTAGGTAATTTTTAACACATTGCCTTAAGGGTATTTGGTAAGGCCTTAATCCATTTGATCTTCAATTTTTAAGGCTAATGACTTTTGGGATCTGAGGTCCTTTTGTTTTTTGATCCCATGGCTCCATGTTGGGGGAATCGTCCGGTTTAAAACATTCTCATGATTTCTTCGATTCCATTGGAAATTCTTCAAAAATCCTACTTCATTACTCTTAAAATTTTCCACGGGCCACAGGAAGGAAACTGGACCCACTAACTTCATCTAAGACATAAAAATTTTTCGCCCCGGCGAAAAAAAGGAATAGCAAGAGGACAACACGCGTTGCGACGTTGTTTAGTTTGTTTTTATTGTAATTAACTGATTATTAGTTGTTTAAATTTGAATGTTTCAATAATTGAGGATTAGACACAAAGAGTTTTGCGACAAACGGCGCGAAAACCCCAATAAACACGACAGAATTTGCGGCAATAAAAAATTTAGACAACTATTTTGGAAACTTTCAGCAACATACGGTTTAAAATTGATACGGCACGGCAGTTCCAGAAATTCTCGAAGCGGTTGTTCAAAACCCATACGGAAGCGTTACAAACAATGTTGGATTTTTTTGTTTATAACGAGATTTCCCCAAAGGAATCTTTCGGCCCCAATGGTAGGACCATTGCCAACCTGATCAAGAAAAGATTCAATGCCATGGCCGCCATGATGAAGAACATTGAAACGCACGGGGTACTCCCGACCAAGACCATGCTGGAACTGCTGTTCGAATCCTCCCCACAAAAGAAAAGTGGACAGGCTCCTTTACTGATGGAGGGGAAGGAAGCCGACCCCGAAAAAGAGATGTTCTTTAAAAAGGTGGAAAGGGCCATAGAAATGGAAAGGGAGCATACCGATCTTAAACGGGATTATGGGCAATTGAGACTTCAATTTATTGACCTATTGAACAAGGTGCAATTGGTGAAGGGTGGTTTTGGAAAACCGCGGTTACAATTGGAAATGAGCGTAGAGGAATTCGAGAAACTAAAAACTAAAATAGCTAAACATTAGGACTATGTATATAAGTATCACCAAACAGCATCTTAACGAAACCTTTTCCCAGAGCTGTTCCGATTTTGTGGCCTATCTGCAAAAAGAAAACGAAGGAAAACAACCCGAACTTCAAGAGCATTTTTTTGGTCGTAGACATGACCGGATTGATCCAGAAAAGGTGATCAAGGAAATAGATGGCAATACGGCAAAACTTAAAAAGCGGGAACCCAAATTCTTTTCTATTACCATCAATCCCAGCAAGCGGGAATTAAAGCATATCAATAACGATCCAAAACTCCTTAAACAATATGTCCGCGAAGTCATGAAAGATTATGCTGCGTCTTTCTATAGGGATAGACCGGTGTCCGTAAACAACATTAAATATTATGCCAAGGTGGAGTATGAGCGCACTTTTAAGGGTTTCGATAAAGAAGTCAAGGAAAACCAACCCTACCGGGCCAAGATCGTAAAATTGGAACACGACCTCAGAAAGGTGGAACGTGGCGAGCTTACTACAGATGTAAAGTCCATTAAGAAGAAAATAGCCAGACTCAATAAAAATATCCCGCACCGGATCAATGGGGAAGTAGTGGCCCAGGGAATGAAAAAGCCTGGTCTACAGACCCATGTACATATAATTGTAAGCAGAAAGGATATTTCCAACAGGTACAGCCTTTCCCCAGGAAGCAAATACAGGGAGTCTGAGACTGTCCTGAACGGCAAAATAGTAAAGCGAGGTTTTAATAGGGACCGGTTTTATGCAGCTGCAGAAAAGAGGTTCGATACCTTGTTCAAATACAATAGGAACTATGTTGAATCCTATAGTGCCCACAAGGCCTTTGTTAAGGATCCGAAAAAATATTTTGCCCACCTCTTGGGATTGCCTGTCAATGAGAGGAGCGCCGCCTTTAAAATTTTAGGGACCGCAGGGGTACAGGTACCAAGGCTCAATATTCCCACGAACAAAGTGGAAGTAGCCCTGAAAGCGATCAAACAATTTAAAAAGACCGTTGATGTGGCCAAATCCTCAAGTACCATTGGATTATGAAAATAGGGAGCTATACAAAACTTGGTAAAATTAATTTGAGATGAACCATACCGTTCTAATTTCCATTGGTATCTATGTTGTTGCCATGTCCATCATGTACACCTCCTATAAGCACGGAAAGTATCCCTTCGTCCAAAATGTCCTGATAATGGTGGTATTGGGAGGGGCTTTACAATCGCTGCACGGGTGGCTGGTTTTTGCCAAGCTAATGATATGGTGGTTGTTGCCGTTGCAGCTATTGAACCTGTTACTTTTTATAGGTTTCAACTATGATTTTAGCACCGCTAAGGAGCCGGAACGTTTCAGGGTGAAGTTCAACCTCTTGAACGGAAACTTGGTACTTGGAAATATCCGTCGAGGGGCTTCCATTATTGGTGCTGCGGGAAGCGGTAAAACCCAAAGCGTGGTTTACGGTTTTTTGGAACATTTCTGTAAACATGGATTTTCAGGGGTCATCCATGACTACAAGGATTTTGAGATCACGGAAATGGCCTACCCCCTTTATAAGGAGGCCAACATTCCCTTCCATATCATTTCTTTTGACGATATCCATGGCCGGGTGAATCCCATAGCGCCAAGGTATATGAAGGATGAGGAAAGTGTTAACGAGGTCTCCAGGGTGCTTCTGGAAAATCTGTTGGAGCAGCGCGAATCCGTTGCCATGGGCTCCTCCAAATTCTTTAACGATGCCGTGGAAGGGCTATTGGGCGGTTTGATATGGAAGTTGAAGACAGACTATGGGAACTATTGTACCCTGCCACATCTCATTGCCATCTATCAGTATCTGGATACCCCTAACCTTATCAAGTTCCTGAGTTCCGATTATACGGCCAAAGCCATGGCCGATGCCTTTATCTCCGGTAAGGATTCCGAACGCCAGACAGCTGGGGTAATGGCCACCTTGGCCAATGCCCTTAAAAAAATAAGCACCCAACGCATATTTATGGCACTTTCAGCCGACGAGGTGCCATTGGACATCAACAACCCCAAGCACCCCTGCGTGGTTTCCATAGTGAATAATCCCCAATACGAAACCGCGTACTCCCCGGTTATCGCGACCATTATGCACACCATCACCAAACAGATCAGTATACGCGGACGAAATCCTTCTTTTGTCTTGATGGAAGAGGCCCCAACCATTCGCCTCCTCAATATGCACAGAATCCCTGCCACCCTAAGAAGTTATGATATTGCCACTATTTATGTGCTGCAGGACAAGATCCAAAATGATATGATGTACGGCGATAAGGCAAGTCGCGCCATTTTGAGCAACCTATCCTACCAATTCTTCGGAAAGGCAAACGATCCGGATACGGCCAGGTATTATGAACGTTTTTTCGAGATCGTAAAACGGCCCACAAGAAGTGTTAGTAGGGGGGAGAATATTCTGAAATTTGATACCAGGATCACAAGGGGGGAACGTGAGGTGAGCAAGGTAAGGGCCGAGAAATTCTTTAGGTTGAGGGAAGGGGAGTTCATCGCCTTTGCCGACGGTAAGGACAAAAAAGTAAAATTTCCATTGCCCAACATCACCAAAGACCTTCCGGATGCCAAATTCACTGCAGGGGCAGGAGCAATAAAAGAGAATTTTGAAAAGATCCATTTGGACGTCAGAAGGTTCCTGAAATTAAAATCCAAGTAAGTGCAATTTGTTGATAACTAATTATCTATATCTGAATTTCACTTTATTTTGAAAGGGCGATTTCGTAACTTAATGGGTGTTCATAAATGCCGGTACTATGTATTATAACAAGGCCATATGTGATGTTTATGTCGGGACGGGAGCAGGAAGGAAATTAATGGAAGAACTCCAAAATGCAAAACGTTCCGTAAAAGTGATGTCGCCCTATATGTCTGCTGCTCTGGTGAGAAAATTGATCGATCTACACCATAGGGATATTGATGTACAACTGATAACAATGGATGATATAGCGGATTTCTATGGGGACTGGCAAAGGAATATACACCAATTGATAATTCAGGACATATTTATTGATGAAGAAGCAAAGGCACTGCGGTCGAAATTGATTCTCAGAAAGCGCTTACTGTACATTTTATTATGGACAATGATCGCGGTACTTTTTGTAATGGCCTTTAAATTACAAGATAGAATGGTACTATGGACGGGAATACCTTTGCTATTGCTATGGTTTTTGATCCGTAACTACTCCAAAAGGATCAAGAATACTACAATTTACCTTTATTCCTATCGGCAACTATTTCCTTTTAGAGTATTCTTGACTCCTGAGAGCAACTCCTATTCGCATCCATTTATTCACGGAAAACTCTATCTGATCGATGATGAGATTGCCTATCTGGGCTCCTTGAATTTTACCGCCAATGGAACCAGAAACAACTATGAGACCCGTATCCGTATCACGGATAAAAAAGCGGTGAAGGAACTGTTGGGGGAATTTGAAAGCTTGTTCCACAACCCAGATTATCCTGAAAGGGATTTGGCAGAGTGGGGAAGGGAGTTGTATGGGGAGGCAGGGAATTGAAATAGAAATAATATTTGGGAGGCAAACTATTATTTTCGTTAATTGGAATATGTCTTCATCCTTGCTCTTTTTCTTTCTTATTTATCCCTTTGAGAAAATTAATAGCTTTTTCGGTTGTTATGAGATTTAAAGCAAGAGACAAAATATTAATTCCAATTTTTTCTTTTTGATTGGTTTCTACTGCCGTAGCAGTAGCTTTCGGTAATTCTTTGACAATTGTATTGACAGCCCTTTTCAGTGCCTTGTCCGCCAATTTATTTGAATGATAGGCAATTATAATTGATACTATTATGCCTAAAACGAAACCTACAAAAACCATTAAAACATCATAGGGATTCATGATATAATTTTTAGTTATTTTACTTATACAGTTAATCTATCAAACTAAAGTTTAAATAAACTTTTACCATAATTGGTCAACTCTTTTTAAGGTTGAAGTTTCCAAAACGACTGTGCTGAGTTTCTTAATTTCATAAGCGGATAAAATATTATCCTCACCTAACCTTCTAAGAATCGCATTTCACCCACAATAAGTCTTATTTTACTTAAAGGTCGTCATTTAATTCTAAGGGAACTGTTTTTTAGATAATGATATTTTTTTAAATATTTGTATAAAAGCTATTTACGTCCAAATTTGTCATCTAAATCTACCCTCAAAATTCCTTTAAACCTATTTTCAACACAAATAAATTCATAAAACTCTAACATTTGCTCACCAGTAAACTGGTCTGAGAAATACTCTGTCGTTAATTTCCAGAAACCTAAGATTTCCCTTGGATAATTTTTATGACCAAGAGCTTCTTCGAATTTACTTTTCAATACTGTAGTAGTAAATTCTTTTGAACCTTCCCTAAACACTAAAGTTAACGAATGTAGACCTGGATGACTACTTTCTTTTGTTTCATAGCTTACCTTGACATGACGATACAAATCAGCATTTCCAGTGAAAAAGTTGGAAAATAATGTGGATTGCCTTTTTAATTTAACAAATTGTTTCGCAAACAAATGGGCATAATCAATATTCTTTCTTTCAATAATTATGTTTTCTTCATGTTTTGTTCCTGAATAGGTCCAATTGAATGAACCTGTGATAGTCGTGGATAAGTCAAGAATACAAAATTTGTTATGCATCAACTTTGTATTTGTGTCAAATAAAAATAATCTGCCGCCATTCGAAATAAAGTCTTCAAATTTATGCTTAGAATAATCGAATTTATCGTCATAATTCACTAAAAGCTCAACTTGAATCCCTAACTTCAAACAATTGGTAAGCTCTTTTATAATAAAGTTCTCACTCACCCAAGCAACACATACATAAATTGAAAATTTGGCACAGTTTATTTCATTAATAATATTTTCCTTTATGTTGTCAAAATGAACTTCCATAAATAAATTTATTTAAATTTAGTAAAAATACTCATCAGAAGAAATTTAATATTTACCACATCTAAATTTGGATTTTATAGTACCCAAATTTGATTTATTCTTAATGGTTTAATGGAGTTGTATATTCTCTAACGAGAAATAGAGCAAACAGGAAGTTATAATTGATTTAAATATAACAAAATAGACTATAAATTAGAATTCTTAGCTAGTTTAAATTTCGATTAGCTACTATGAATGTGGATCTAAACTAAAATTCTATCTTAAAATTAAACTAGACAAAAGGTTGATGATTCTTGTTTTATCATGTTAACATTGCTCTGAATCCCTATTTTCTAACTTTACTTAAGGGTGTTCACTTCCATTTGGCCACCACATCCCTAGCCCCATTCAGTTCTTTCAATGTGACCATAAGCTTTTCATTTTTGCCCAAAGTAAATTTGGGATATACACATACAAATTGAACACTCTGGCCTTTTGGAACTAATGCTGGAATTTTATACTCATAAATTGGGGAAAGTAGAAGCTTTTGATAGGACGACTTGCGTTTATTGTTGCCATTTACTGTATACAGGTTCAAGGTGTTGATCTCGAAGTCGATTTTGGAATTGTTTTCTATTTCAAATACCACGTATACCTCGTTGGCATAATAAACACTTTTCGCCATACGGATCGTAAGCCCGTCCCTATACTTTATTTGGTTATAGGACCTTGGGTTTCCGAGCAATTGACTACAGAGTTTAGAATATATTTCCTTGCCCAAAGAATCTGTTTTGCTCTTCTGGATAGTTTTGGTTGAAGTACCTGTATTGGGGTGTGAACTTTTATGTTCATGACCTATGCTTTCCGTGGAATCGATGAAGTAATGGAGTTTTTCCAGTTTCTGGGAGTGGCGCAGTATATAGGAATACACTTTGCCACGGCTGGTAATGACCAGGAGATTGCTTTCTTCCCCAGTGGTGGACTGAAGCAATCCAAAAGACTGCTCTTTTTCACGATTATAACTGAAAGTATAATTGGGAGTTCCAGTTATACCCTGTCGAATGGGGTCGGGAAAAAACAAGGAAACAATCTTTTGATCGTTGGTATAAATGGTATCGATTGTTCTATCCTTTTGTGGATATACATGGGCAGTAACAATGAGAATACTGCTTAGGGTTATTAATTTTTTCATAATAATATTATTAGAGATGGTTTAATAGGCCTTTAAAATGAGTTGGTAATGGTCGGCCACTTTTACTTTTACCTTCCTATTACTGCGCTGAAAGATGTTTTTTACACCCCTTAATTGTGGAAGGCCAACAACATTTATGTCTTCTACTATATCACTGGCTATTTCCCTTTTTACCTCACCCCTGAAGCTGTTCTCCACATAGATGCCCTCCAATCCATCCTGTAGATCAATGGCCTTCATTTTTACGGGCATATGATCAATATTGTCAATTTTGAGAAGTGCTCTATTGGGTTTGAAACTCACAAGACCATAGATTAGAGTGTTCTTGGGGATCGTAGTGGAACCCAGCTGTATATCCTCCAATAAACGTAATTGCAAACGGCTATTTGCCCTCACCACTTGGTCGCCATCAACTTGCACGTGGATATTTGTTTCCTCTTCAATGTAGTTTTTTAAGGTGGCCTGTGGGGCCGAGGCAAAAAACAGTTGGTGTTCCAATGCCATTTCCCTAGTAAATGGGGGCTCTTCAGTCTCCGGTTCATTGGGTGTTGGCATTAAGGCCTTTTTTGGCCGTATTTGGGTGGTGATGTTGTTTTTAGTCATTGTCGAACTATACCTAATCCTGCCTTGTTCATAAATACTGTCCACTTTGCGCTGTTTTTCCTTATCGCTAAGATCAGGGTTGAAAACATTATTGGAATCCAACATTCGTTCATCGTAAATACTAGGTGCATTGGTGGTGCGCGCCTCCTCAATATTATCCACGGCTTCCAATTTGGAGGTATACGTTTCCTGCTGTTGTTCCAATTTTGGCACCTCTGTCTGCTTTAACAGCTCCTTGCCATCCTCTCCACTGTCCAACACCATCATGGCGTAGGCAATGATGAACAATGTAATGACCAGCAATATAGAAGAGAACAGGATTTTATTTTTTTCAATTTTCATGATGTAATTTTTTTAAGGTCTTTTCAAAATAGTTTGTGATCAAAAGCCCATGGGTGTTTTTGGGGAAGTTGCGATCTACATGGATCAGTTGTCCAGTGCTGACCAGTTCGTAGGTATCCGTTACGGTTCCCCTGTTGATTTCAAAGATGGTAGTGGTGGTGAAGGTATAGGGTTTGGAGGATAGCTCTAACCTGGAGTCGATTTGGATGACCTTTTGCACCAAGGAATATTGCAATAGCCGATTATATACCCCGTCCGCATTTTTTTGGCGATATAGCCCATCCACCGAACTGTCCCCCAACCATAGGGCCTTCCCCAAATTATTTTTATAATTGCTGGCGTCAATGTTGTAGAAATAGGTATGGAAAAGCTCCAAATGGGACAATGCCTCCACGGTCAGGTTTTCTTTTTGTGCCACCCATTTCAATGGTATTACACTTCCATTGTTATTGACAACAAAGGCATTGTGAAGTATTTCCCTGTGCATTTTTAAGACGGAAAATAAGGCTATTATACAGGTTGCCGTGGTGCCTATCACTAGGGACCACACAATATGCCGGTTAAGGCTTAGCAAGTTGTGGATATTTTTGTAAGGTGTTTTCATGATGGTACTTTTATTTTGACACTGGATTTAGTTTAGATGCTGGTTAGGCCCCACTGAAGAGCCTAATGGTAAAGGCTATGGCCCTACGGTACAATTTGAATTTTAAGAATACAATGAACCCGATAGATCCCAGATTTACTAAAGGTGCATAGTAACGGCTCCCCCAATCCGAACCAAAAAGAGTGGTCCAAAAATTGCCGTTCACCTCGGTGTACAGATTGTTGACAAAGACATTGACAAGGAAAAACGCCGGGACCAACATATAGATGCCGGTATATAATTTAAAGTAGTTGTAGGCCAAGGCCCTAAACTTTTCAAATACGGCAAGGCTGATCACAAGTGGGAAAAAGGCCTGCATGATCCCCATCAGAAAAAAACGCTCGGCCAGAAACAATGGATAGATAAATAGGTCCATGAGCCAAAGGAACACCCCTAAAATAAATGCCAGTATTTTTAGCCCGTACAAAGGAGTTATCAAGGTTTCGTATATTAGGGCCATTGCCTTTTTTGCAGCCTCTATCGGGCCTACGTCCTGTTCCAAGTCTATATCCTGAAGTTGCAAGGGAAGCAATGCAGGGGCGGTGTCGCGATATTGGGCCTCAATGGCCACCAAAATAGTGTCGAAAATCCCCAGCACCTGTGTGGAAAAAATGACCAGTATGACCACAGCAAAATTCTTGGCCAGTACTGAGGGGGTCAGCCCCCATGTATACCCCTCATTATTTGCAATGCCCTCATTGTATTTTTTGAGTATGTTGATCAGGAAGAACAGAATGGCCAGGGTCTTCATCCCGGTGATGGTGTATTGTGCAAAATCACTGTTCTTAATGGTTTGGAAGACCGTATCTACATATTCGAGCCCTATGCTTAAAACTATTCCTGACATGTTTCAATATTTTATTTCCCTGCTGTTGATAATATCCTGCATTTCCCTAAATGCGATTACCTCACGATATCTCCTAGTCTTGGCCTCGATCTCGGCCACCATTTCAAGGGACTTCATTTCCTTTTCCTTTAACAGGACAGTGCGCTCTGCATCGGTCATCTTTAGATAGTCGTTGGAAAGGATCTGTTCTATAAAATCTAGGTCGCTCAGTGAATTTTCTATGATAGCATTAAAGGAGTTGGATACTCTTGAGACCTCCTCGGCCTTTATAAAAGGGGAGTTCAAGATTTCCCTTAGGTCCCTGTTTACGATATCGATCATACGGCGATTGTTGTCCGCCATATTCTTTACGACCCTGAGCTGTTTTACCACATCGCTGACCTTCATTATGTTCTCTTTCTGCTCTTTTAAAAATTCCACCGTCTTTAATAGCTCAGAAGTCTGTTTGGCAGATTCTATAAGAGATTTGGTCATGGAGATAAAATTGGTGTTATCATAGACCGGCATACCCTGGCAGGCAGCGCCTGCTGGCCTTAAAAGGACAAAGGCAAGCGCAATTCCCAGTATTCTGATTTTCTTTTTCATGATGTTACTTTTTTTAGTTCTATATACTCTTTAATAGCGGTCTCCATATTCTGGGTCTTTTTATACAGGGACATTATGGCCGCGTTTTCTTCGCCATCCGTTAGATAGGCGGCATGGACCTCTGGGGGAACCTCCAGCCTAAAAATGTTGCTCTCCCTTCCTATTTTGATAAAAACCTCTGTATATTTTTTAGGGCCGGTAAGGTTGTTTCTGATCGATTTCAACTGATTGTGGTCATGGCTTGAAAGGTTGAGCCTACTTTTTAGTTCGGCATAGCCTTTTTCATTGTTGAGGCTATAAATTACCTGGGTGTTTTCAAGGATACTGGCCGAGGTGGAACTGTTGGGCAGTTGGTTTATGGATTGGAGGATGATACCTATGGCCCCGTTCTGTTTTCGGATGGCCTGATAGTAAAATTCAACACTTTCCAAGACGTTGTCGAATTTTAACTGTTTTGCAAATTCATCGAACAATATGATGCCCCTTTCTGCACGGTTCTTCCATATGGTAGCCTGTATGGCCGACTTGATCAGTTTCAACATCACGGAGAGAATTTCCTTGTTGTCCTTGATCTCGTCCAGTTCAAAAACGATCAGACGTTTGTCCTCAATATGAAAGGATTGGTCTTCGCTAACGTTGAACAAGAAACTATAGAGTCCATCCTCAACAAATTCGGACATAATGTGCAGGAAGGCAGGTATGTTGAAATAATCGGACTGTATTTTAAGCTGGTCCAATAAATCCTTTTGGTTGTTCTCCATAAAGCGATAAAAGCTGTCCAGGGAATGGCCTTTATGCACGAGTTTATAGTAGCATTGAAGGATTTTTTTAAGGGAGACCTGGTGTGCCTTACTCACCTTGTTGCCTGTCCCCAGCAGTTCAAAAATGAACATGGCCAGGTCCTCCAGACGATCTGGGTCCATGTCCTTTTGACTTTCCACGAAAAAAGGGTTGATGCCCAGGTTCTTGCCGCTTTCATATCTTAGAATGGTGAAGTGTTCGGGATAGAGCTTGGCAAATTTTGTATAGGAGCCTCCTAGATCGATAATGACCAGACGGACTCCCGCCTCGAAGTATTGCCTTAGGATATTATTGGCCAGAAATGATTTTCCTTCCCCGGTAGGGGCGAAAATGGCAAAGTTCCGTGCCTTGATACGCTTTTTTCCTTCGTCCCAAACATCCTTGATAATAGGAATGTTATGGACGCGATCGTTAAATAGGATCCCTGAAGGGTCCGATTTATAATTGGTAGTGTTTATATACAGGCATAGGGCATGTTTTAGGTCGGTCACATAAAGGTCTTGATCTGAAAAATTGGAGGAGTGGCAGAAATAACTATTTAGGAAGTAATTCTTGCGTTCCTCGCCTTTAGGGTAATAAGGGGTAATGTCAAGTTCCTTGAATTCGCTCCTGATCTTTGATCCTATATTACGAAGGTTAGCCAATCCGTGATCCCAATAGATAATATTGAGTTGACCGCGGACAATTCGGGAACTTTCATCAGCATTGATCTGGTCTAGGATCTGTTGGACCTTGGACAGCGAAACCTTGTTCTGGGAACCGAAATTGGAGCTTTTTTTCAATTCCTCGATTCTTTTTTCCAGAACCTTGCGCCATTTGTGTTTGTCGTCAAGGTAGATGATATGGTTGACGATGTGATTCTCATTAAGGGCGAGCCCTAAACCATCTATAAACCCCTGATGAAAGGAGAAATCGTCCGAGGTGAATTTTTCATTGGGCCTACTGCTTTGGACGACTCCCCCAAAACATAATTCGCTGTTTACGGCCAGAACATCAAAATAATGCTCTCCTATGTTGACATTGGAACTTTCCAAAAGAATGTCGGTGTCAAAACCCTCGTTGAAACCATTGAAGTAGTAGTCGGTCATGGATAGAATTTCATTTTCGGTCAAAGGGGCAAACTGCATTTTACGGCCATTGTTTATAAAGGAAACCGAATCATTTACCGCTTCCACAAAGGCATTTAACTGTGTGTCCATATCCGAGTGGATACTAGCTGGAACATTCCGAAAAGGGTTTACATAGATTGGGTTGTTCAGGGCTTTGTTCCTGGCCAATATGAAAAACAGAAAACACTCATGTTCCATATACTCCCGACCTTTGAAATACTCATGGGTAGCCTTGGCCAAAAAGGTGGTATCGGGCAATTTTTTTGATGAGAAGCGTTTTTTTTGATAAACATCTTGTTTGTGGACCACACACCCGATGGGCAAGGATTTAAGGGCCTGGAGCCAAGTATTGTGCAGGTCCTCAAAATCCTTTTCGGAGAGAGAGTGGATTTCCGGAAGTTGTCCTTTATAACATAGAACTACGTTGCCATTGTTGGCAAAGACCAAATTGGACCGGATATGGAGGATGGGGTGTTGGGCAACGAGATTAATCTTTTTCATAGTCTAACAGGGTGGATTTTTTGTTGCTTATGATTTTGGGAAATATGCTCGTGATAATGATGTGAAGCGGATTTTGGGAGACCCGTGTCAATATCACATAGACTGCGCTGTTAAAAGTGGACGCCAGAATGATAACAAACAGGTTAAAGGAAAAAATAATGACCATTAAGGAGGCTATGAGGCAGGTCATTTGGAGGGCGAAGAAAGGGACGGACAGTCCAAATATCATGGCCTTTTTTCTGATGTTCCTATATACCTCGAATTTTTGCATTATACCACAATTCCTATTAGATACGTAAAGATGCCCACTACCGCTCCGGCTATAAGGACAAAGACCAATACCCGGGTAATCCCTTTTTTTAGATCGGAGTTCTCGCCAAAAAAATGGCCTGCATTGAACAGGAAGCCAATAAGAAAGATGACCCCAAGGATAATTGGAAAAATGGCCCTAATGGTGTCCGAAACATCGTTGACAGAATCTTCTATACCCCCAATTTGAGAATGGGCCGATAGGGAGGTCAATAGGGCAATGGCAAATACTTTGATCGGTTTTTTCATGATATGATATTTATGTGATGTCCCTCAAATTCCATTTTTGAGGAGAGGCATCGGATTATTCGTTAAGGAATTTCTAAAGGATCTGGTATAACGATGGGAATCATATAAATTTTAACAGCCGAGCGCGTTAAAATTTTACGGATTCGTGACGAACCCAAGGAAAGGATGAAAATTGTGCAACACGCAATTAAAAAATTGAATTTATGAAACGTTTTCGGATAGTTTGCCTATGGATTTGCTTTGCCCTGTTAGGGATTATCACTCATGCTCAGGAAAGTGGAGGTAGAATAGTAGTCATTGACCCGGGGCATGGGGGAGTGGATTCGGGGGCTTTTGGAGTTAATGGAATAAAGGAAAAGGACATTGTTCTGGAGGTCGTAAAAGAAATGATTCGCTTGAACAAAGAACTGTTCGATAATGAAATCGAGTTCTATCTGACTCGATACAATGATACCTTGATTTCATTAGGGGATAGAACAAAATTGGCCAAGTCATTAAAGCCTGATGTTTTTATCTCTATCCATTGCAATCAGGCTACCAGAAAATCTGCCCAAGGAATAGAAGTGTATGTACCGCGTCCAGACGCAAGTACCGATAAGGAGCTTCTATTCAAGTCTGAAGAATTGGCTCAAAGAATGTTGAAGGAATTCCGTGGTTCCTTGGATTTCAAAATACGTGGATTAAAATATGCCAATTTTCAAGTGCTTAGGGAAACAAAAAATATTTGCTCGGCCGTGCTATTGGAACTCGGCTTTTTGTCTAACAGGGAAGAGGCGGAGCATAGTAGGAGGAAGGAGAGTGTTACTGGGTTGGCGATGGTGGTGCTTGAAGTTTTGAACGTATTCATGAGAGCACATCAGTGATATGAATCTTTGAAATTAAGGCTTAGTTATAAGAACATTTAGCGAAAAGAACAAAATGGTATTGAATTGATAGGACCCCTTTGCACAAGCTGTGCATTGTTAATTTTATATTTTTGTATTGTGAAAATAGTACCACTAATATTATCATTTTATATTCTAGCACTTAATGTACTACCTTGTAGTGATACGGGTTTTCCTATCAATGACAGTCAAGTGGAAATTGTTTTGGATGGTCATACTGACCATTCCGAAAATTATAGTTCTGACCTGTGCAGTCCATTTTGCACATGCCACTGTTGTCATGGGCATACTATAGATTTTGGGATTCCAAATTTTAAACCTTTAACACCTGAGATTTCTTTGGAGCCCTGTATCCATTTCGATAACGTTAGTAAAGAATTTACCCTTTCCCTACTACAACCACCCCAGGTTTAATTCAGTTTTTAGGATAACTATATCCTCTGTTGACCTATCCCGATAGGTCATCATCTTCATTTCGTTGATTTTGTCCCATACAAACTTCGGCGAAAAGTTTAACTGAATTAATCTTTTTATTACATGATAAATAAAATCATTGTATTCTCCATCAATAATAAATTTATTGTTGGACTACTGACATTGGCTCTTATCATAACCGGTATTTGGTCCATGTCTACCGTAAATCTGGGGTCGGTGCCAGATATCACAAACAACCAGGTACAGGTCATCACCGTATCTGAAAACCTCGCTACCGAAGATATCGAACAATTCGTGACCTATCCCGTGGAACTGGCCATGGGCAACTTGCCCAATGTAACCGAAATCCGTTCCATTTCCCGTTTTGGACTTTCCGTAGTGACCATCGTATTCGATGATGACATGGGCATTTACAAACCCAGACAATTGGTACAGGAGAAGCTGAACGAGGTTAGGGAAAGCATCCCAGAAAAATTCGGGAATCCTTCCATGGGACCAATTACTACCGGGTTAGGGGAAATATACCAATATACCATAAAACCCAAAAAGGGTTTTGAAAGCAAATACTCCCCTACCGATTTACGTACCATCCAGGATTGGATCGTAAAACGCCAAATGACCCTGTTGGATGGTGTTGTGGAAGTCAACTCATTTGGAGGTCATATAAAACAATACGAAATAGCCATAAACCCCGAAAAGCTAAATGCCATAGGTGTTTCCATATCCGAGGTATTTGCCGCTTTAGAAAGGAACAATGTCAATACAGGAGGTGCCTATATTGAAAAAAACAAAATGGCAAACTTCATCCGAGGGGAAGGACTCATAAGGTCTTTGGGTGATATCATGGCCATCTCCATAAAAAATGAAAATGGACTCCCGATTACAATAGGAGATGCTGCGGAAAAAGTACAATTTGGAAACCAAGTACGTTACGGAGCCTTTACCCAAGATGGTCGTGAAGCCGTTGGCGGAATGGTGTTAATGATGAAAGAAGCCAATCCTAATAAAGTGATTGCCAATGTTCAGGAAAGAATGCAAAACGTTGAAAAGTCTTTACCTGAAGGGTTGGAAATCAAACCCTTTTTGGATAGAAGCAATCTCATAGAACGAACTACCAGTACCGTAACACAAAACCTTTTGGAAGGCGCACTTATTGTCATTTTTGCATTGGTCTTTTTATTGGGAAGTTTAAGGGGCGGATTGATAACCGCCACAACCATACCCCTATCGTTGCTCTTTGCTTTTATCTTGATGAAACAATTTGGTGTTTGGGCCAACCTAATGAGCTTGGGAGCTATCGATTTTGGAATTATTATAGACGGAGCGGTAATTATCATAGAAGGGACGGTTTATGAAATTCAAAAACGAATACGTTCCGGAAAGCTAAAATTCAATCAAGGCGTCATGGATAAAGTCGCCTATGATGCAGGAAGTACCATGATGGGCTCTGCCTTTTTTGGGCAAATCATCATTCTAATCGTTTTTGCTCCTATTCTTTTTTTAACAGGAGTTGAAGGAAAGATGTTCCGTCCTATGGCGTTTACCTTTGGGTTTGCCATGCTAGGTGCCATTTTCCTCTGCCTGACCTATGTTCCGATGATGTCCGCTCTATTTATGAAACCCGTAAAAAACAAAAACAATTGGTTCGGGAAATTCGAAAGTTGGCTGGAAAAAATCAGTGATAATATTATAGGGGGCATCCAAAAAGCCTATCTACCGCTTTTAAAAGGAGCATTAAAAGTAAAATCCTTAGTTGTAGGAGCAGCTGTAGTTTTACTTCTTGTTTCAGGATTTGTGTTCTCAAGAATGGGAGGCGAATTTGTACCTCAATTGGACGAAGGAGACCTTGCCATGCAAGCACTCTTAAGGCCGGGAACAGGATTAACAGAAGCTATCGATGTATCAAACAAAATAGAAAGCGTACTTCTCAAGAACTTTCCAGAAGTAAAGACAGCAGTTGCCAGAATTGGTGTTGCCGATATCCCTACCGACCCGATGCCGATGGATATTGCCGATATGTTCATCATCTTGGAAAAAGATATGTACAAATGGACTTCGGCAAAATCAAAAGAAGAACTCACCGATAAAATCAAGGATAAACTGGATAGTGAACTTACAGGGGTAAACCTAGTATTTAGCCAACCTGTGGAATTGCGTTTTAACGAGCTGCTAACAGGAGTTCGGGAAGACGTTGCCGTAAAATTGTATGGCGAAGATTTAGAAGTCCTTTCCAAAAAGGCAGAAGAAATGGCGGCTATTATCCAAACCGTTCCAGGCGTGGGTGATGTCAATCCAGAGCGAACATCAGGCTTGCCACAGATGACCGTAATGTACAATCGAAAAAAGATGGCACAGTACGGGCTGGATATTGAGAAAGTAAACAGTTACATAAGTGCCGCATTTGCCGGTGGTAATGCAGGTGTCATTTTTGAAGGGGAAAAACGCTTTGATATGGTTATCCGATTTGATGAGGAGCACCGTAAAAGCATCGAAAATTTACGCGCTTTATATGTCGATTTGCCCGATGGCACCCAAGTTCCCATCAAAGAAGTGGCGGACATAAGCTATGTGCCGGGACCTATGCAGATATCCCGTGACAATACCTTTCGTAGGACCTACGTGGGCATAAATACAAGAGGGCGTGATGTAGAATCCGTGGTAACCGATATTCAACAGAAACTAGATGCCGAGTTGGATCTGCCACCGGGGTATTATATTACCTATGGCGGTGAGTTTGAAAACCTGGTACGGGCCAAAGAACGGTTGACCATCGTAGTGCCCATAGCACTGTTCTTGATCTTTGTGCTCCTGTATTTTGCCCTAAAATCGTTTTCACAATCCATAATGATATACATCGCTATTCCATTGGCGGCCATCGGCGGCATATTTGCCCTATGGTTACGGGATTTGCCATTCAGTATTTCTGCGGGTGTTGGGTTTATAGTGTTGTTTGGGGTTGCCGTTCTGAACGGATTGGTGCTTATAAACCGATTTAACTCCTTAAAGGAAGAAGGTGTAACAAGCATACGGGAAAGAATATTAACAGGAACAAAAGAAAGAATACGCCCCATTATGTTAACAGCAACTACAGATATTTTAGGCTTTATGCCTATGGCATTTTCATCATCGGCCGGTGCCGAAGTACAACGACCATTGGCAACCGTTGTCATAGGAGGTATGCTAACGGCGACTTTACTAACACTGATTGTACTTCCAATTTTATATACATTCATTGAAAAACGGGAAGAAAACAAAAGTAAAAAGAAGCTTTCTTCGTTAAAACCAAGTGCTATAGCTATCGTTATAATCATAGGATGCATATTGGGTTTTGCCATTCCAGCTTCTGCTCAAGAAGGTACATTGGAAAACAAAGTAATCCTACAGGATAGTTTGCCAACGATAAGCCTGGAAAAAGCCAAGAAAATGGCCATTGCCAATTACCCTAGTTTAAAAGCCGCAAAGCTTGGAATTGAAGGAGAGAAAGCGATGCGAAAAACTGCCTTTGATTTTGGAAGTACCCAAATATTTACTGGAAAGGAAGAAGTAGGCAATGGAGAAAATGGTGTGTCCAATACCATCGGGGTGCAACAGCAGGAAATCAATGTGTTTGGGATCGTTCCCAAATTAAAGTTGCAAAAGGAACGTATCCATTTGGCGGAAAACCTTGTCAACCTAACTGCCCTGGAAGTGGAACGAGAGGTAAGCAGGGCTTGGGCAAATGTGTACACAAAACGAAAAACATTTTTGGTATATAAACACATGGATTCCGTTTTTCAGGATATTGAGAGAGCGGCCAGAATCAAGTATAAAACCGAAGCTACTTCCAATTTGGAATATTTGGCAACATCCAATCAAGCCAATGAGGTCAAAATTCAAATAGAACAGGCTTTTAGGGAATACCACAAAGCATTGCAACAGTTAAACCAATGGTTTGCCAGTGATACGTTGTACGGTGTACCAAATGCTTCATTGGAATCTTTAGAAGCTCCGTTGGATTATAGCGCGACACCCTTGGAGAACCATCCGCTACTTCAAGCCTCAAGGCAACAAATACAGGTAGCTAAGGCAGTTACCAGGGTACAAAAATCTGAATTTTTGCCAAAGTTCCAGGTACAATACGGCAGGCAGCAAATTAACGGTCAATCAGGATTTTATCAATATCAAATGGGTATACAAATTCCATTGCTTTTCGGTGCCAATTTAGGAAGAGCGCAAAAGGCAAAAATTGACAAGAAAATAGCAGAAGAGAATTTTCACACCGAAAAGCTAAAGTTAAAAACAGCCTATGAAAATAGGCGTGAAGATTTTATAAAATGGCAAAACTCGTGGGATTATTATAAAAACAAAGCACTTCCATTGGCCAAAGAACAGCGAAGAGGTACTATATTGGCCTTTAAGGAAGGTGCTATCGACTATGTGGCTTTCTTACAAAATATTAGAGATGTTATCCGCATAGAAATAAGTGCCTGGGAAGCTTTCAACAGCTACTTGGACAGTCGTAACCAACTAGAATATTACCTGAAGAATCCAAATAAAAATTAAGACAAATAATAAGATGAAAACGCAAATAATAATGATTTTAATGCTGTCTCTAGTGCTTGCCCTTATTATGGGCTGCAAGGAAGAAACAGAACAAGCGGTAGGGGAGGAAGCCTCAAAAACAGAAGAAACCCATGACCGTAAAGAAGGAGAGGAACACGAAGAAAACGAAGAGATTTTTGAAGAAGGCGAAGCAGCGCATTTATCCGAGCTAAAATTCAATAGTTTGGGCATTAAAGTAGCTGCTTTACCAACAAAATCGCTTTCAGGTGTTGTTAAAGCTAACGGACAATTGGAGGTGCCACCTCAGTATGAAGCTACGGTAACTGCTATTTTGGGTGGTAACGTAAGTAGCATCAAGGTTATAGAAGGAGATAAAGTGCGTAAAGGACAGACCTTGGCATACCTTTCCCACCCAAACCTGTCCCAAGTCCAGACCAATTATATAAAAACCTATAACAGGATGCAGTTTTTGGAAAAAGAATACGAACGCCAAAAACGGTTATATGAAGAAAAGGTAGGCTCAGGAAAGATATTTCAACAAACGGAGTCTGAATACCAATCGATTAAAGCAGAGGTAAAAGGTTATGAATCGCAGTTACGTCAATTGAATATTAGTGCCTCAAAAATAAGGAGAGGTGAAATTTACGAATATGTTCCTGTAACAAGCCCTATTGCTGGTTATATAGAGAAAGTAAAAGTTCAAATGGGGCAATATGTAGCACCACAAACGCCTATGTTTGAAATTGTGGATAATGAGCATATTCATGCGGATCTAATGGTTTTTGAAAAGGACATCCATAAGGTTAAAAAGGGACAAAAAATTTCTTTTACGTTAGAGTCGGTTCCCAATAGCAACCTTACCGGTGAAATTTATTCCGTAGGAAAACAGTTTGAACAGAACCCCAAGGCCGTACACATACACGCGGAAATCGATAAAAAAGAAGATTTCCTCATTCCGGGAATGTATATCAATGGAAAAATAAGGACTGGTGAGGCACCGGTGACGGCTTTACCAGAAGATGCCATTATAGAAGAAGGTGGAAAGCCGTTCATTTTTATAGCACAAGAACATTTGGAAGATGGTAAGGTTGAATGGGAGTTAAAACCTATTGAAGTCCGTAAAGGAATAACTGAAGATGGTTGGGTAGAAATAAAACTATTGGAACCGCTTGCCGAGGATGCCCAAGTCGTATTCAACAATGCCTACTACCTGATATCTGAAATGCAAAAAAGCGAAACATCACATAGTCATTAATAAAATATAATAATTGATTTTGATTGGTTGATAAGGGTCTGTTCTATGTTATTCCAAAAACGGGATAAAACGGCAGGCCCATTCAAAAAGCAATTCATGAAATAGGGAAAATGATAGAAATGAATTCACTAGCAATATGAAATAAAATGCTAAGGATTATCAATCATTACAGGTAACACTTGATAAAATGGAACAAATTGTAAAAATACTGGAAGATAAAGGGGTTCGCCCTACTGCAATGCGATTATTGGTATATAAATTATTGGTGAATAGAGAAAATGCCATAAGCTTAGGCGAACTGGAAAAAGACTTTAAAACCTCGGGGCGAAGTACGCTCTATCGGACTATAAAAACATTTGAAGAAATCGGATTGGTACATTCGATAGAAGATGGCACTGGTATCATAAAATACGCTATTTGTGAAAATCATTCTACTTCTGAGGAAAATAATGACCTGCACCTACATTTTAGATGCAACATATGCCAAGAAACGGTATGCTTGACAGATTATAAAATCCCTCAAATCAACCTTCCCAAAGGTTATATATCAATAGATATGAACCTTACGGTAAAAGGCATTTGTGAAAAATGCAATGGGGTTTAATCACGTTAAACGTTAACTTACAAATGGATAAACAAACTGAATTAACGCTATTGCATAGGTTTGACTTAGCTGTTTTATTAGGTTTTTTAATGGGATGGACAGAAATTACTATGGTACTAAAGTTGCTATTAGGACGGATGCCTTTGTTTTTCTAGGGTCTACACTTATCACTATAATAGTCACAAATATTGATGTTGCAGGCCAAACAAAAATTGTAGCTATTATTTTTTTAGGAGAAGGTTTTAAGAGACAAGGAAAGACACTATCCCGTAAACTGTGTATGTTAAAAATAACTAGGGTTGGACTTTTATCTAAAGTCTGATCCCTTTTTTTATAGATCGTAAGGAGCTGATTTAAAAGAATTTGAAATGATTAGAGTCCGGATCATAGCTACCGAAATCTTATAGATGGGTTTTCTTCGGCACCCATACGGCAAATGCCCTGGAGATCGGTAGGCGGAAGTCGGGCATTGCTTTGCAAAGGATGACTTAGGGACCATCGAACCGAAACTCCGACGGGAAAGGTATGCCCGACCCTCACTAAAACGCCAAAATCCCTTTTAACCCGGACGAAAATTAGCTTCCAAAATAAGCCATAAAAAAATTCCGGGAAAATTCATGTCCCAGGATATGTTCTGTCCAGTTTTTAGTGAAAAGAATCTGTCTTTTTCCATCTATAACTATTTACTCTTCTTACCTATTACATAAGGGCCATAATGCTGAATACAATTTTTACACTAATTTATAGAAGGGGCTGGTAATTTAATATTGCTTTAAAGTGGAAAATACTATAATCGTTAAGCCTTCTGTTTTAAGTCCATTCCAAAAAGTAATAGGAAGACTCCATTTAATTTAGCGTCCAGGGTCTTGCGTAAAATGGAAAATGCTTTTGTAATATGACCTTCAACAGTTTTTGTGGAAATATTTAAATGTTCTGCAATTTCAATATTGGAAAGACCTTCCTGCTTGCTCAAAACAAAGGACCGTTTGCATTTTGGTGGAAGGTTTTCAATTTCAATTTTTACCTGAGAAATAAGTCTTTCCACAGAATTTTCCGATTCTTCCTGAACAAATGCGACCAAGGTGTCTATATGTAATTTTTCCAATGAAAAAACAGGTCTATTTCTTCTGTAATAATCAATAAACCCGTTGTAAACAGATTTGTATAGGTAGTTCTTGAGGTCAACATCATCCTTTAAGTTTTTGCGCTTTTTCCATATTTTAATATATACATTCTGAACAATATCTTCCGATAGATCAGTATCACTTATAAGTTCATTGGCATAATTACATAACCTATTATGGTAGGTTTCTACCAATTGGGTATACGCCAAGGATTCCCCATTTTTTAAGCCATTGATCAAAGTCTTTTCGTTAAAATGGTCGATTTTCATAATTTGAAAATTATAATTGTAACATAGAATTTTTGACAAAAGAATAAAAATAATCAACATAAAAGCAAGGGTTGTGTAAAATAATAGCGTTTTAATTACGGAATTGAATATATGATGTCTAAAAAAATACAAAATCTGATTGCCAAATACTTCACTAGACAAGTATCCCTTTCTGAGTTGGATTTGCTTTCACGGTGGATTGAAAATCCTTCTAATAAGGAGAAGTTTGTAAAATATGTTAAAATCAATTATGCAATCAATGTTAATATGAAAAGATTTGGTACTGATAATTCCAAAAAGCGGCTATTAAAATTTATAGAACAGGAAAGGAAAGACCGAATCAAGAGAAAAACCCTAAACTATGTCAAATATGCTGCAGTAATATTAGTGTTTGTTGCTAGTGGATATATTCTAGAAAATGGGATTCTTGACAATAAATCTGAAGAATTAAAAAAAAATATAGAGGCCCCATTAACCATTGATAATGTAATTGAAGTTGGAACTGATAAGGCTATTCTAACTTTAGAAGATGGATCAAATATTGATTTGGAAAAAGGAAAAACAATTCGTACAAATAGAATACAAAGTAATGGGAAAGAATTGATATATGATACTTCACAATCAGAAAATGCCGAAGTTGCTTATAATTTTTTAACCATTCCTAGAGGAGGTCAATTTCATATAAAATTGTCAGATGGAACTTTGGTGTGGCTTAATTCGGAAAGTCGTATGAAGTATCCCGTGGCTTTCAAAGAAGGGGAAACAAGAGAAGTAGAACTGGTCTATGGTGAAGCGTATTTTGAAGTATCTCCAAGTTCATTGCATGATGGGGCGACTTTCGAGGTATTGAACACTTCACAGGTGATAGAAGTACTGGGAACAGAGTTTAATCTAAAAGCATATAGAGATGAAACCAATGTTTATACGACCTTGGTCGAAGGTGAAGTAGTGATAAATACCTCTACAAATAAGAAAGTACTTGCGCCAAACCAGCAGTCTACTTTGGACATAAATAATAATAGTATTATCGTTAAACCTGTAAATATCAATGATGAAATTTCTTGGAGAAGGGGTCTCTTTAGTTTTAAGGGTAAGTCCTTAGAAGAGATTGCTAAGGTGCTTTCCCGTTGGTATGATGTAGACATATTATTTTCAAGGCCTGAACTTAAGGCTGTGAAATTTAATGGCGTATTAAGGAAGGACGAAACTATTGAGGAAATATTAAACAATATTTTAACCACTAATTATATTAAAGCGTATGAGATAAAAGAAAAAAGAATTATGCTAAAATAAAGAAAGGGAATTAAGTTATACCTGGACAGTACTGTGCTTTAATCCCCTTTATGAATCGATTGATCATTAATGTTTAACCAACCAAAATTCAAATTTATGAAAATTAAATTTATTAACATTCTTTTCCGTCAGCGGAAAGGGTTACTACTGTTCTCCATGAGAGTATTTATATTCTTACTTTGTACTTCTACCTTTGGGTTCACTACGGGTGAAATTTTCTCACAAAGCACCAAGATTCATATTGATAAAGATCAAATGGTGTCTATCGATGATGTTTTTGACTTGTTAAGGGAACAGACCGAATACACTTTTATATACCAAGAGGATTTATTTAAAAATCTACCTAAAGTTCAATTAAAAAAGGGTTTCATTCGAGCGAATAGATTATTGGAAACTTGTTTTGCAGGAAAGGACTTCAAGTTAGATCTTAAAGGTAATAAAATAGTTATTATTGCCACCGGTCCGTCCTTCAAAAAGCAGCAAACCTTAACTATTTCAGGAACGGTATTGGATATGGACGGTCAACCATTACCTGGTGCAAACATCCTTGAAAAAGGAACGACTAATGGTACTCAGGCGGATTTTGATGGAAATTTTTCAATTTCTGTTGACAATGACAGTGCTATTTTAGTAGTTTCCTATATTGGTTTTGCAACCAATGAGGTTGCCATTACTGAGCAATCCAATATTAAAATAGTTTTAAAGGAAAGTGCTGCAGGACTGGAGGAAGTTGTAGTTGTGGGTTACGGTACCCAATCTCGGGAAACGGTTACAAGTTCAATATCAAAAGTAAATACTAAAGATATAAATAATCTCGTATATGCTAATGTAACTCAAGCGCTCCAAGGTAAGGTGCCGGGTTTAACCGTTATAAATACTTCGGGTCAGCCTGGTTCTGGCCCACAAATAGTATTACGTGGAGGAAGCTCTATTTCAGGAGGAAGTTCTCCACTTTATATTGTTGATGGAGTTGAAAGAGGAGAAATAAATGGTTTGCGTTCAGACAATATAAAAACCATACAGGTATTGAAAGATGCTACTTCTACAGCTATTTATGGAGCAAGGGGGTCTAATGGCGTAATAATAATAACAACTAAGACTGGTGATGTTGGGAAGTCTTCAATAATATTTCGAAGTAGGTCAGGGTTTTCAGCATTTAGGAATGAAAAATTTAGACCTATAGGTGGTGAGGATTATATTCGTACAGCCCGAATCGGTCAATTAAACAGCATTTTATTAGGCAATAGTGTAATTAACTCATTCGGAGGTGATGCAAGAGCGGCTTCATTAAGTTCCTTGGATAATGCTGATAGTTATGGGACCGGCAATAATTTAAGCTCCAATACTTTATATACAACAATGCTTTTGAATGATGATAATAGATATTTATTGTCGCAGGGGTGGTCTAAAATGGCTGATCCTGTAACAGGTAGGGATATCCTTTTTAAGGATATGGACTGGTATGATATAAATTATAGTGTTGGTATTAGACAAGAAAATAATTTGAGCTTTTCTGGTGCAGATGAAAAAGGCTCGTTTTATTTAAACGCTGGATTATTAAATGATAAAGGTGTTTTAGTAAATACACAATATGATTTATTTACAGCTGTTTTAAATTCAGACAGAAAAATCACGGATCATTTTAAAGTTTTTGGAAAGTTTGATATTTCTCATGAAATGAAAGACCAACCCTCAGGTTTCTCTTCGAGTAATTATAGTTCAGGCGTACATTTGCGCAATGCCATTTTAAGGTCTCCAAATATTGCTCCAAGTACAAAATATACTTTTGGGGATGGCTCTTTAGCACCAGGGGTAAATCAACTTATGGCTAATCCGGACTATGTAAATGAGCATCTTATTCGAGACCAGCGTAAAACTAGATGGACAGCGCTTTTGGGATTTAACTGGGATATAACTCCAGAATTAAATTTTTCTCCTAAAGGATCTATTTATCATGTTGAAACATTAGAGAATTCATCTAACGATGCCTATTTAAATGGAACTACTTTGAATTCTGATAGGATTAAGCGAACAGTTACTGCAATAAATTGGATTAAACAATTCGATGGTGTTTTGTCTTATAATAAAACTTTTAATGAAAAGCACAATATTGCCGCAACTGCTCTAGCGTCTTACCGTTCGTTAGATTATTTTTATTCCAATGCTGCGTCACAAGGATCTCCTACCGATGTAATAAAAACATTAAATGGAGGTGCAGAAGCATTTCAGGTTCCAACAAGTACAACAACAAAAGATGTCTTAATTGGGTTTGCTTCAAGGTTAATTTACGATTATGATAAACGCTATTTATTCCAAGCAAGTGTACGAAGAGATGGATCCTCTCGTTTTGGTGACGATAATAAATGGGGGGTTTTTAAAGGTGTGTCAGCGGGTTGGAATATTCATAATGAAGGTTTCTTCAATTCATCTTTCTTTTCAAACATTTTGAATACTCTAAAAATTCGGGCCTCATTTGGAGAAACAGGGAATAACAATAATCTTGGTTTGTATACTTTTCAAGGTGGCTATGGTGCAGGAGTTTATGGGGGACAAGGAGTAGTTTATAAGACAGGATTGGCGAACAGTGGTTTAAAATGGGAGACAACTAGAACGTTTGACGCTGGGTTGGATATTGGTTTATTTGATAACAGAATCACATTATTGGCGGATTATTACAAACGAGAAACTACCGATCTTTTGCAAAGTTTAAGCTTGCCTGCAAATACAGGTTATTCAAGTATAACGACAAACTTTGCTGAATTAGGAAATAAGGGGGTTGAATTAGGTGTAAATGTTCACATTATTAACGGACAAAACTTTAATTGGGAGTTTGGAGCAAACTATTCTTATAACAAGACCGCAGTCCTGAAACTTCCAGATAATGGGGTTGAAAACAATAGAATTGGAGGTATAGAGGTTGTTGATCCAAATAACACAGACAACACAATTTGGGTAGGTGGGTACCAAGAAGGTCAAGAATTAGGGTTGATCTATGCCTACAAACATGATGGAATTTATGAAAATTGGCAAGAGGTAGTTGATGATGGCATTATTGATACAAGGGCAAATGGAGGAGCTGGTAGATTTGTAATGGGTACAGATTATCAAGTTATAGATACTAATGGAGATAACGTAGTTACAATTGCAGATAGAGTAAATAAAGGAGGAGGAGATGTTAGATGGGCAGACCTTAACGGTGATAAGGTAATTAATTCCTTAGATAGAATATACATTGGTCGTTCTAGAGCACCTCATTATGGTGGGGTAATAAATACATTCACGTATAAAAATTTTAATCTTAGATTAAATATGGATTATGCTCTAGGTCATATGGTTTATGATTATGAGACCAGATACCGCAATGGTAGATATACTGCAAACATTGCAATGATGCCGAGTATGAATAATATGTGGACACCTACAAACACTAAAACTAGTATAGCGCAATATTATCAAGGAGACCCTATGGGTAACTGGAATAGAGGAAGTTCAGATATGTATTATAAAGGAGATTATCTATGTATTAGAGATGTAACCTTGAACTATACCATGCCAAAAAAGTGGTTGAATAAAACTCCAATAACTGGCGTTGAAATTTACGGAACTGGTCAAAATTTATATTATTTCACAGCATACCCTGGATACCAACCAGAAAAGGGTGGGACAAGTGATCAAAATAGCTTCCAGTACCCCTTGCCAAGAACTTTTACATTGGGTGTGAATCTAACATTTTAAATAGCAGAATATTCTAATTCTTAAAAACATTAATAAAATGAAAAAATATATAAATTATGTACAACTTGTAATAATTCTATTGCTCGTTGGGTGTACTTCTGATTTAGATCAATCCCCTGTTAATGGAGTTACTGACAATTCATTTTGGAAAAACGAAAATGATGCAACAGCTGCACTTGGTGGCATGCATAATAGATTGCGAAACATTATGCCATTTGATTATTTTCAATGGGGAGACATGAGAGGAGAGGCTTATAACTATGGTTTTGAAGTAACGCATGGTGATGGGTATCAATTTTATTTTGAAAATCGACTGAATTCAGAAAACTCTGGCGCACAATGGGATCCGATTTATAGAGTCATATCTGAAGCTAATGCTATTTTACATTTTGTTCCCTCAATAGATTTTTCCAATGAAGAAGAGAAAAATATGACACTGGGTATGGCATATGGTTTAAGAGCATATTGTTATTTTCTTATTGCCCGTACTTGGGGTGATGCTCCAATTGTTGATGAACATATTCAGAACTATTCTGATGTGGCGGCATTGCAAATAGCCCGCTCTCCTTTATCCGAGGTATATGCCTTAATTGATCGGGATATTGAGGTTGGTTTATCATTAATGTCAAAAAATGAGATTCAAGATAAATACTATATGTCTCGTCCAGCGCTTTTAGCGATGAAAGCTGAAGTGGCATTAACTAAAGCAGGACTTCTAAGGGAAAACATTTCTCAAAATGCACAAGTTGCACTAGATGCCATAAACGAATGCTTTGACTCTGGACAAGTTAACTTAATAAATAGTTTTAAAGACATATTTGATACATCTAATAAAAAAAATCAAGAAATTGTATGGGCTATGCCATATAATCTTGATGAGGGTTTAACTACTAAACCTTTGGCAAGTAGAATGTATGTGAGTGCAGATAGATATGAGCAATTAGAGTCGGTTACAACTGGAGGAAACAAAGAAGAGACTTATATTTCTTTCGAAACAGGTAGTTTTACTAATTCTGCAAATCAAACAGGAAACTCCTATAATGCATGGGCGGGTGGAACCTTATTGAATGGTACTTGGATAGGTCCAGAAACTAATGGTGCGCTTGGTTGGGATAATGACGGTGGAGGAAATTCATTAGAAGGTAATGAACTAAATTCACCTTTTAACAGTGTTGGTAATGGTTATGCCAGGGTTAACGCCTCTGAGAATGTTTTAATAAAACTTCCTTCACATATGAAGGATATTAAATATGTTGGCTTATTGGCTAAACTTGCTGGTAATACTAGTAGCTATAGTGATGTGGAAAGAACAGTAGATTTTGAAGTGTCAACTAATTTAGGATCTAACTGGAGTCCGTTTGGGAGTATTGTTATTGATGCAGGTTATGCGGCAAACACAAAGCTTCATGAAATTAACATTGCAAACCCAATTGCGGGGCAGGGAAATCCAATTTGGATACGCTTTTCAACAGGAGGAGTAAGGATCCATATTTTAGACAACATTAGAATACAAACAAGTTCTTATGTTCTTATATCTTCTCAAGATGATGTAAATCCTGGAAATAACAGTGTAAGTTTTAATTATGTTACGTATAAACCAGAAGTTTGCAAGGCATTATTAGCTGATGCTGATCCACGAGCGGAACAAACATTTAAATTATTGTTTGATTCTGATGGAACTGAATTAGGAGGAATAGCCTATAAATATAGAGGGGAGTTTGATGCAAGCTCTGGAAATAGAAATTATATTAGCGATATTATACTTTATAGAGCTGGGGAACTTAAATTAATGGAAGCAGAAGCTCAGCTTTTATTAGGGAATTTACAAAATGCAATTGATGCAATTAAAGAAGTAAGGGACAGGGCTGGTATTAGTACTAATATCACTCTAGATCCAACCACGGTTACTGCAGCTCTTGTTAAAGAATACTTATTTGAAACAATGGGAGAAGGAAAACGTTGGTTTCAGATGTTAAGATTTGGAGGTGGTGATACTGTAAGATTAATTTTGGAAGATTTGGCTTCTAATAAGTATCTGTATGGCAAAATGCCCTGGTATAGTCCGCTTAGTAGGTCCACATTAACCAGAAACCCCAATTTAGATCAAACAGATGGGTACTAGTAAATATATAATTCAGATGTTACTTATTTTATGATTAATAATTGGTTTTTAAACAAATTTAATATGTTATTTATAAGGATTAATAGGGTGTTTTTACCGTTATTATTTGCTGCTTTTCTCCAATGTTCAAGTAGGTCAGACGAAATGCCTTCTATGGGAGACAATACAGAAGTCCCAGACGAAATTGATTTTAATACTGATGGTATTTCGTATAGCTGGGATACACATACCTGGAAAGGCTTAGATGATAGTTTAACTTATGGAATCAAAAAAGATGGGAACCTTGATGCGGTTAGAATTGTACAAGGCAATAGAACTTCATATAGTGTGGATAAGGAATATTATAGGGTTCGAATTCCTGTAGCTGAAGTAACGAAAAGTGGAACAATTATAGTAGTGTCAGAAGGACGGTTGGGAGATAATCCAGCAGTTCCACCTGGGACCGATAGAGATTGGGATCATGTATTAATAAGCAGAAGTACAGACTTTGGAGAAACGTGGGATACTAAAGTAATATATGACGGAGATAATAATACGGATTTTGGAGCCATTGCTATTGTTGCGGATAAAAAACATGACGGACGCATTCAAATTTTAGGAACCCATCAAAATGGAATGCTTATAATGCAGAGCTTTGATGATGGAATTACCTGGTCTGAGCATCATCAATCTGGACCGGTAATTTATTCATCCGAAAGTGTTAATGTTAGGATGCGCCCTAATAATGGGATACAAATAATGGGAGAAAACCTTTATAATGGGGATTTCATTTTAGGTGGCATTACGGGGTACAATACAAAAACTAGGATGGTAATATTACATTATGATTTTGCAACGGATACTTGGTTAGAGCATGACATTATGAATGTGGAACAAAGACCGGACATTCCTGAAGAAATTACTCTAATAGAATTAGAGAGCGATTCCAGAAACAAAATAAGGATAATTACGAGGCCAAGCAAGGAAGTATCATTTAAACAACAATTAGTTTATGATTTAGATGACAATTCCCACGAGGGTCTTGGGTGGGCTAACTCACGGTTTCCGTATGTACGGTGTAATCAAAATGCGCGAAGATATTCTAGTGAATACGGAAACCAAACAAGCAGGTTAATCTATTCATCGACAAAAAATGTTGGTAATAATAGATTTGGCGGTAATATAAGTATTAGTTATGATGAAGGGGGTTCATGGCTAACTAAGCAGCTAGTTGATGATACTGTATATTTTGGATATAGTCAAGTGCTTACGTTGCCCGATGGTTCTCTAGGTTGTATTTATGAGGGTACAAATAGCAGTGGATTTAATAATAGCGCTCTTATGTTTAGACGGTTTACATTAGGTTGGCTTACTGATGGAGCTGACTTTGGATTTAAAAATTAACTAAATACCATAGGATGAAAATTATGAATATTTTATGTTGTATGTTAATCGTAAAGAGGTCGTTGATAACTAGGGACAATCTTATAAAGTGTTTAATAGGGACTATCTCACTAAGTGTGTAAATTAAAAAATATCGAGGGTCCGCCCTCGATATTTTTTAATTTTTTTAAAAGTAGTTTCTTTTAGTTTTATAAAACTAGTTTAAATTCAATTGAATACGAATAGCAGGCTAGTAATTTGTATGAATATCAGCCTCAATTAAAGTGTCGTAAAACTCCGGACTAAAAGCGAAAAACTCTAAAGAAAATCGTTCATTTCTATCTGGTCCATCATCCATATTTACTACTTGTTCATTTTTGTCGAATGGCTCCGATTCTCCTACTAGAACAAAACCTTTTAGTTTTGGGTTCCAGTCGATATGGCAGTATCCCCAAGCGGCGTTGGTAGTAAGGAATTTGGTTGTGAATTTTTGAGCCATATCTGTATCTGAAATTGCAATGGTAGCTTCTTCTCGGTCATCACTAAAATTACTGGCAACGGCAACCCTTCCTTTAAACGGTCCTTCTGGCACTTTTACGGCTCCTTGATGGCATCTTCTAGCTTTGTGGTTTTTGCGGGTTTGACCTATAAATGTAGGATTACCTTCGAGGTCAAATAGCATTTCGTTCTTATAGCCGGTTTTGCTTTGTCGCCTAGAAACAACATATATGGTTCTATCTTCCAGTAGTACCCAGGAAATTTCATTGAGCTCCCCCTCATATTCCGGGTAATTTAATACATCATAGAATACATCCCAAGATTTCCCTCCGTCTAAGGTGATTAAAAATTTTACCGGATCAACATAAAAAGGAACAATGTAAGCATCTCCTTTTTTGCCCTTCCATTCCATATCAGGAATAGATAGCGCATTGGTAGTAGGTGATTGGTTTGGGGCTATAGTATCTATTTTGGAGGTAAGTAATTTAGTCATTTTCTTCATTGCTTCTGGTTGTGACCAAGTTTTGCCCTGATCTTTACTTACCGTTCTATATACGCCCTTGTATTTATTTGCATGGGGATGTGAACTATGGCCGCCAGCAAAATAGCAATGTACTTCATTGCCCCATTGAACCATGGAGCTATAGGCAACTACCCCATTAGTATTTTGCATCAGGATCTGATCGTCTATCCATGTTTTGCCACCGTCCAAACTTCTTGTTATTACTAGGGTAAGGCCCGGAGGGGCATCATTGACTCCCTTAACTTGATAATGATAAGAAGCTACCAAAACTCCATTGTCTAGTGCGAGTACACGTGGTTCTTTGGTCTGGTAGGCTCCAAATTTAGTTCCTTCATAACTAGGGTCTCCCTTAGAAATGTCAGAAGGGAAAAAGCGCATTCCCGTATAAACTAAGGAGTCGTTAATAATTTTTCCAGATATATATTCTTTGCCCTGGTACTTTTTGCTTAGTTTTTTAATATCGCCCCCGGCCATCTGGTTATGTGAAAAATGAACGAAAATCGTATCCAAAATGGAAGCTACCGTCACACCTTTATTGTTTTTTGCTGCCACCTTTATCACATTGGGACCATACCAATCTGCAACAAAAAAATTCTTATTGGAAGAGGAGAATGTATTTAAATTTTTATGGTTTGTTAATTTTGCATTGCCTTGGGCATCTATCAGTTCGAATTGGTAACTAAGGTCGTCCTGCGAGCCATGGCTCTTAGTTTCCATTTGTACTTGAAACTTTTGAATTACCATTGCTGCGGGAATCACATGATCAGGATGCGTTTTGAAATAGATATCAGGTTTTATTATTTTTTTTTCTAAGGACAGGGTGATTGCATTAGGATCTTTGATCCATTCCAAATTGAATTTTGCCAATTTAATTTTGGCTCTATCCCCGTCAAAATCATATTCTGCCAGCATACCAATTTTTCCGTCAGGTAAAATGGCTAAGGAAGAATAGTCAAATTTCCCTGTGTACAGTGTCTTTTGAACAGGCCAAGTCTCTCCGTCATCATAGCTCAAGGCAATTATAGATTTTCCTCTTTTATTGCCATCTAACCGACCTGTAACTCCTACATGGATCAATACTCCTGGAATGTTACCATTTTTAAATCGATATCGCAATAGGGGTGACATACAGCCGGTATCGATCAGGTCAGGATGTGCTGATAGTCTACTCCATGTTTTTCCTCCATCATAACTCTTGGATATCAGCCGATGACCTTTATCTCTAATAGAAGCCATGACCACTCCATCTTCCAGCTCTACCATTTGTATTTCGTTGCCCCCAGTTTTTCCATTTAGGGAGGCTGGTATCGATTTACTGTGTTTCCAACTATTTCCATTATCATCGGAATAAAGGGCGTAGTTATTTGAAGTTTTCACTCCTTTTCGTAAAAATGTTTCGGACATTGGTATTATAATTCGACTTTTGAACTTCCCATTTTTTAGAGAAAGTCCCACACCAGGACCACTAATAGCGTGTAAACTGTATTTGTTAGATTTTGCAATATGTGTAATTTCTTCTGGGGTTGACCAGCTTACCCCATCATCCTCACTTCTAGTCATATAGACTTTTTCTATGTTGTCGCCTTTCAATCCCGGTTCCACTTGTTTTACACCATGTGATCGGTTGCTGCTATGTCTTTTCTCAGGAAAATAGATGTAGGTTAAAATAATGGTACCCGTATCCGATTGCACCATGACGGGATTCATTACCACATTGTTCCCGGCTGAAACAATTATTTTGGGAGACGACCACGTTTTTCCATTATCAATACTTCGTTTTAAAACCAAATCGTTCTTGGCATGATCGTGGTTCATATCTTTACGGCCTTCCATAATAGCTAAGACCGACTCTTTTTTTGTAACCAAAAGGGAAGGGATACGATAATTATGATAGCCCATATTATCGGTCTGTGGATCAAATACCGTACTGATTCCAAAAACCGGGGATTGTTTTGCCGATGTGTTTTGTTGTCCCCAGAAATGTGTGGTGGTGATATAAAAAAAGAGAATAACCCCTTTTAAAATGTAATTTTTCATGTTTATATAAATTAATTGGTGTACTAAAAGAATAATTTTATTATGTAGGGTGTAATAATGGCTGTCAATAACCCGTTTATGCACATTGCCAATCCTCCATAGGCCCCAGGTAACTTTCCTTCTTCAAGAGCTCTTGCCGTGCCTATACCATGAGCGGCGGTTCCAAGGGCCGCACCAATGGCTTTTTTGTCCCTTATTCCTAGATTGCGTAAAATGGTTGGTCCGAAGGCGTTACCAAATATTCCAACGGCTATTACCATACCGGCAGCTATATAAGGTATCCCGTTAATGGATATGGCAATTTCCAGTGCTATTGGGGTGGTGACCGATTTGGGTGCCAATGATCTTATAACTGGTTCCGAAGCATTTAAAACTACTGCTATACTGCAAACAGAAAGAATACTCATAGTCCCTCCGATAAAAACGGCAGATGTAAAGGGTATTATGTTTTCTTTTATCTGTTCATATTTTTCATAGAACAGTACCCCTAGGGACACGACGACAGGCCCTAATAAAAAACCTAGATATTGGCCGCCAATATTATAATCTTCAAAATCAATTTTAAAAACTACTAAAAAGCAAATTATACTAACAACCGAAAGTAAAACTGGATTACATAGTACAAATTTCCATTTGCGACTAATTATTTGTGCCAAGTAAAAAACTACCAGCGTCATAAATATACCAAATAGGGGTTGTTGATAGATCTCACGCATCCTTTCTGAATTTTTGTAGAATTAGACCTGTTATATATAAGGTTAGAACTGTACTTATAATTGTACTCACAACAATTGCTAGCCAATGAATCTTCAGAATATCATGTAAGGTCATCAAGCCCACTCCATAGGGCACGAAAAATAAGACCATATATTTTATAAATTGATCAGATGCGGGTTTAACATCTTTCAACTTTATGACTTTCAACTTTAGGGCGATGAAAATAGTTATCATACCAACAAGATTACCTGCTATTGGAATATGTAGTAAGTAAACTATTAATTCCCCAAAAACAAGGAATAGAAATATATACAAAACTGCTTTAAACATTTTTAATTATTCATTCTTAATTAATATTATGAACCATAGAAGTAGGCGATATGTGAGATCGCAATTTTCATATTATTTTTTTTACGATTCATAGCAGATCATTTTAAGGTCTCCTTTATGTATGTTCAGGGATGATAGCATATTGTCAACTTAAAATGTTATACATAATGCAATTTTACACTAATGAATCGTTATTTCCAAAAAAAATCTGAAATACCATTTATTGCTGATAAAGTTGAATAGTTGGAGTTGATGTTATTTCCATTTTTGAATTTTTTAGATGGCTGTTGCATACCTTTGTAACAACGCTAAATCCCTATAAAATGCTGTTAATTAGTTATTTGGGTTGACGTTGCCCTGTTTTTGATATTGTTGGTGTTGAAAGTAAATTGAATTATTTTCTTGATCTTTTGGCCATAAGAGCTATTAGTATCGAGGAGTAATTTGGTTGAATAGTTTAATTGTAAACTACTCTCATTATTTGGTTTAATGAATTTTTATTTATAATATTGACTTATGTAATACATAATAACTAACTGGTATGATACGAAAAAACAAATTTTTAAGTTCTTTGCTCGCCTTTATGGCCCTTCTATTGATTACGGGGGCTTACGCGCAAGAAAAAACTGTAACTGGAACCATTTCAGATGATTCGGGGCAGCCTTTGCCCGGTGCTAATGTCCTTGTGAAAAATACCACAAACGGGGTTCAGAGTGATTTTGATGGGAATTATTCTATAAACGCTGCCTTGGGGGATGTATTGGTCTTCAGTTACCTTGGTTTTACACAACAAGAAGTCCTTGTTGGTAATCAATCTGTAATTAATGTTACTCTGGTTGAGGATGCATCTGAACTGGACGAAGTTGTGGTTGTGGGATATGGATCTCAATCCAGGGAAACATTAACTTCGTCTATTTCAAAAGTAGATACTAAAGTCTTGGAAAATGTGCCCTTTGCTAATGCAACACAGGCTCTTCAAGGTACTGTTTCTGGTATCAGGGCACAACAGACATCAGGTCAGCCCGGTGCAGGTACTCGTATAATAATTCGTGGAGGGACTTCAATCAATAACCCTGATGGTGCTGGGCCACTTTATATTATAGATGGTCTCATTAGGAATAATATGGATGATTTGAACCCGGCGGATATCGAATCTGTTCAAGTTTTGAAGGATGCTGCTGCTGCTTCTATTTACGGGTCTCGAGCATCTAATGGCGTTATTATAGTGACTACCAAAACAGGAAAAGGTAAGCCAAAAATAAATTATAGTATGACCACGGGTATGTCTCAAATTGGTAAAACATATGATTTGGTTTCAGCTCGTGATTATATTTATTATGGTAGACTAGGGTTGGCAGCGACAGGGGAAAAGCATCCGGAGCGCCTTTCAAGATTGGATTTGCCTGTAGGAGCTGGAATTGGTAATGATTTAACGAATAATACCAGTTTTACAACACAATACTTACAACCTGGAGTAAATGACCATAAGTTGAATGAAGGGTGGGAGAGTATGCCCGATCCGTTGGATCCAACTAAGACTATAATTTTTAAGGACACCGATTGGCAGGAAAAATTATTTAATACGGGAATAACTACAAACCATCATCTTTCTTTTTCGGGTAGCACCGAGGGTGCTGAGTATGATGTTAGTGTTGGTTATTTTAATAGTGAAGGGGTTGCTCTTAGAACTGATTATGAGCGATATACAGCCAAAATGTACGGTGGATTTAATATTAGGGATAATTTCAAAGTTTGGGGCCGTGTCAATTACAGTACTTCAAACAATAATCAAGTATATAGCTCCAATCAAATATTTCAAAGGTCTTTAGGATTGCCTCCAACGGCCAAATTTAGGTTTGAGGATGGCACCCTGGCTCCCGGTCAAAATAGGAGTATAGGCAATCCAGTTTATCATTTAGGTAGGTTTGATAAGGAACGAAGAGATTATAGGTTGGCACTTTCTATAGGTGCCGATTACCAAATATTTTCGGATTTAACATTTTCTCCATTTTTTTCTTACTCTCAAGAACAAGATTTGGATAATGCCTTTCAGAAATCGTATTTCAATACCGCGACATCATTTAATGATTCGAGAAACGCCAGCGCAGATTTTGCACAGGATGTAACTACTCAAATAGAAGGTGTTTTTACATACGCTAAAAATCTAAAGGATGATCATTCCATAAATGCCAAGGCTGGGTTTTCACGAGTAGCAAGAGAGGCATATATTTTAGGAGCGGACGGTCGTGGGGCATCTTCTGATCTAATTTCAACTTTAAATGCTTCCGCGGAACCTACGAATGTGACAAGTTCATTTTCTACAAGGAACATCATAGGGTTCTTTGGAAGAGTTAATTATGATTACAAAAGAAAGTATCTTTTGACTGCTAGTATTCGACATGACGGTGCATCAAATTTGGGGGCGGATCATAAATGGGGGACATTCCCAGGAATTTCCGCAGGTTGGAATGTTCATAGAGAAAATTTTTGGAATGAAAACTCCACTACTTTTAGTTCTTTAAAATTTAGAGCTAGTTATGGTGTGACAGGGAACATCGGTCAGCTATCAGATTATAAATATCAAGGGGTTTATGGCGTTGGAAGTAAATATAACGGAAAGGCTGCGGTATTGAATTCCTCACTGTCCAACGATGCTCTTCAGTGGGAACAAACCGAAGCTGTTGGTATAGGATTTGACTTAGGATTGTTTAATAAAAGGGTGTCCTTGTTATTTGATTATTATAATCGAGATACTCATAATTTAATTACCAGTTTTACTTTGCCGAAAGTTACTGGGTTTTCAAGTATCCTAACCAATTTAGGGGATCTTAATAATGAAGGAGTTGAGTTTGAGTTAAGAGCAAGTGTTATTGAAAATGAGAATTTTGGATGGTCCTCCGCCTTAAACCTTTCTCATAATAAAAATACCATAACAAAATTGCCTGAAAATGGAAATGAAAATAATAGAATAGGAGGCTATGAGGTGGCGGATCCTGAAAACGGAGGGACCAGGTGGGTGGCTGGCTTGCAGGAAGGTTATACCATGGGAGATCTGTATACCTATGAGGTTTTGGGTGTGTACTCTACAACAGCTGAAGCTCAGGCAGGGCCGATAGATGAGTTGGTTGCAGGGTCAGATAAAAGTAAGCAGGGTGGTGATGTCATATTTAAAGATGTCAACAATGATGGTGTTATAAATACTTTAGATAGGGTATATGTAGGTAACGAATATCCTGACTGGACTGGTGGTTTTACAAACACATTCAATTATAAAAACCTTAGTCTTACGATACGCACCGATTTTTCGGTAGGGCATACTATTAAAAATGAAATGCATGGGGTTTATCTAGGGCAATGGCAAGGTGATATAGGAATTACTAAGGAAGTACTAAGGTCTTGGGAAAATGAGGGTGATGTTACCGATATTCCGAGATACTATTGGGCGGATCAATTGGCTCAAAATAATAACTTCCGGACAGGCGGGGGGCAAAGTAAAGCCATGAATTCGGATTTTTATGAGAAAGGTGATTATTTGGCCTTAAGAGAAATAACCCTTAGCTATAGCCTGCCAATTACTTCAGGGGTTAAAAAAATAGGGATTACAAATCTCCGTTTATATGCGACGGGAAGCAACTTGGGATATTTAACTAATTATAGAGGATTGTTACCTGAGGATGGAGGAATTGACAGCGGTAGATATCCAAACCCACAAACCTTTTTACTAGGCTTAAATGTTTCATTGTAATAAGAAACCAAAAAAATATAAATTCAGATAATATGAAAACATATAAAATTATAATGATGAGTATGCTGCCACTCTTTTTGTTGGTTGCCTCTTGTGAAAAAGATTTAAACTTGACTCCTGAAAGTGTTATTGGAGCTAATTCTTATTGGAAGAATCAAGGAGATGTTGAATCTTATGTCAATGGAATGTATGTGCGCTTGCGATCAGATGCGAATGACAATCTGTTTTTTTGGGGAGAAGCACGATCAGAAGTGCTGAGTTATGGACTACAAGCCTCTGAGGGAAGGGAGCGGTATTTTGAGAATACGTTAGATCGGGATGCAGCTGGCCCGGACTGGAAGAATCTATATACGGTAATTCATGATGCAAATTTAATAATTAAATATGCTCCTTCTATCGATTTTGATTCGGAAGCAAATAAAAATATAGCTTTGGCTCAGGCACATGCCATGAGGGCTTATTGTTATTTCATCATAGCGAAGGTATGGGGTGATGCTCCTGTGAACACTGAGCCAACAGAAGGTTTTGATCCAGTAAACAGTTTTAAGGCACGTGACAATGTATCCGAGGTTATGAATTTGGTTAAATCAGATGTTGATGCCGCACTAGGGCTGTTTCCTGATAATACATTTTCCAACGGGAGATCTCAATGGTCTAAACCTTCCGTGAATGCCCTAAAGGGTGAAGTTTATTTATGGACAGGAAAACTAATGGGAGGTGGTACATCAGACATTACTACCGCCCTGACTGCCTTAGAAAGTGTTCATTCTGCTGATGTGGAGCTATTAAGTAATTACGACGAGATATTTAGATATAGCAATAAAGGCAATAGGGAGATTTTAATGGCCATTCATTACGAAGACCTAGAATCTGGGAATAATTTTAACGATGGCATGTATATTCGAGGAGATCAAATCCCTGCCAATGGCGATCCTGCAGCCAAGGCTTTATTGGGTGAAGGGGGAGGATTGAATAGGTGGGCTCCATCGGAATTGTTTAGAAATCAGTGGGCTGATGATGATACTCGGAAAAATGCAACTTTTGTTCTGATGAATACTGAAAACCCGGATAATGCCGGAGTTTATGATCAATTCTATGCTTCTGCCGTATTGAAGTATAGAGGATTTGTAGATGCCGGAACTAGAAAGTATATGGATGATGTTATCCTGTACCGATATGCAGATGTTTTATTGATGATTGCTGAAGCAAAAAATGCTTTGAACCAAGACCCGACAGATGAAATGAATCTTATTAGGCAAAGGGCCTATGGGGCAAATTATCCTGGACATGAATTCATTAATGGAACAATGGAAGAGAATGATGATGCCATATTACAAGAGCGTTTATTTGAATTGTCTTTTGAGGGAAAAAGATGGTATGATCTTTTAAGATTCGAAAAAGCATTTGAATTGGTGCCTACCTTGGTAGGTGAGTCGGAACACAAGAAGTTGTTCCCTATATCGCAGGGAACGATCAATTTAAATGGATTAATTGAACAAAATCCAGGCTATTAGGAAGTTAGTTGAAAATATTGAGTTGGTTTAGTTGTTAGTTAGTTTTAAGGGGAGGGCTTCTGGCCTTCCTCTTTTATGATATATAAAATTATAATTCTGTGTAACTTATGAAAAGATCTAAAATAGTATTCTGTATTCTTGGATATTGTTTGTCTAGTCTCATGGTGCAAGCTCAAACTCCCAATTTGCCAAACTTTGTGATTATTTTAGCTGATGATTTAGGGTACGGAGATCTTGGGATTTACGGGCACCCAATGATAAAGACACCCCATCTAGATAAATTGGCTGAAGAAGGTATAAAATTCACGGACTGCTATGCCTCATCTCCAATGTGTTCTCCTTCTAGGGCAGGATTGCTAACAGGAAGGGTGCCTTATAGGACCGGAGTATATGATTGGATAGCCCCGGACTCAACTATGTGTTTGCCAAAAAAGGAAATGACCATTGCTTCAATTTTGAAAACAAAGGGATACCAGACAGCAAGTATTGGTAAGTGGCATTTAAATGGGAAGTTCAATGTCCCTAATCAACCACAACCGAATGATCATGGTTTTGATTACTGGTTTGGTTGCCAGTATAGTCTAGGGCACCTTGACCCAGAAGGATTCTTTAGAAATGGGAAAGCAGTTACAACTATGGGCTATGCAGCCGATATTGTTGCAAATGAAGCAATAGGCTGGCTGGAACAAAAAAGGGACCCAGATCGCCCTTTTTTTCAGTATATAGCTTTTCTTGAGCCACACGAACCAATAATGTCTCCGGTAGATCTTGTAGAACAATATTTGGATCAGGGGAAGAAAGCTGAGTATTATGCGAATGTGGCTAACTTGGATAGAGCGGTTGGAAGAATATTAAACAAATTGGATGAATTGGGGTTGTCAGAAAGCACCTTGATTATATTTACTTCGGATAATGGTCCAGCGCAATATACTCCCGATGGCTATTTTAATAAGTCTCATGGCTCTGCAGGTCCTTTCAAGGGCTATAAGCGCCATATGTTTGAGGGAGGTCTAAGAGTGCCAGGAATATTTAGGTGGAAGGGGAAGATTGCGCCAGGACAAATCAACGCAACACCAATCTCTAACACTGACATTTTTCCAACACTTTCCAAATTGGCAGGAATTGAAATGCCTAAAGAGCTCGTTCTGGATGGTACGGATATAAGTCCAATTTTTTATAATGAGAAATTAAAAAGAAATAAGTCTTTGCATTGGCATTTCTATGATCCATGGGGAGGACCACAATCTTTATTAAGGGAAGGTGATTTTGTTATAGGGGCACAATGGGATGCGGGTGACTTTCATAAAGGTGGGAGGTTCCACCCAAAAGAGGTAAGTGTTATTAAAAGTACAGGACTTACAGATTTTAGATTGTACAATATCAAACATGATCAATATCAAGTGATGGATATTTCAAAATCTGAACCAAGGATATTTAAAAAATTAAAAAAAGCATTGATTTCTTATCACAAGGAGGTTATGGAAGAAGCTCCTTATATAAAAATACAATAAACATAGACCTATGAATACATCAGTAATGACTATTTTGATTTTATCCTTTTTTTCATTATTTATATCTGGTTGTAAATCAGCCGAGGAAATAAATAGGCAAAGACCTAATATTTTATTGATTGTGTCCGAGGACAACGGTCCAGACCTTGGTTGTTATGGTGTTAAGGAGGTAAGCACGCCCAATTTGGATGGTTTGGCTAAGGAAGGAGTGTTGTTCGAACGGGCATTCGTTCCTTATAGTGTGTGTAGTCCTTCCCGGGCGGTGATTTTTACAGGGTTATATCCACATCAAAATGGACAGATAGGGTTGGCTACCCATAAGTTTAAAATGTACGATAACATAAAAACTCTACCAAAATATTTGAATGAAGCGGGATATTCCACTGGTATTATAGGAAAGCTTCATGTAAACCCAGAAAAGGAAATTCCTTTCGATTTTAGTGCAATCCCCGGTAGTAATTTTGGAAAGAAGGATCTGAAAGAATATGCAGAGGAAGCATATGATTTCATTGTGGGATCGGATAATCCCTTCTTTTTAATGGTGAATTATCCCGATGCCCATTTCCCGTTACAAAAACAAGTTGAGGGGATGCCCAAAGATCCTTTGGATGGGAGTGATTTGAATGCTTCCTTGCCCTTTATAGGTGCTGATAGTGAACGCTTAAGGGAATATACGGCTAACTATTATAATAGCATCAACAGATTGGACGAATCCGTAGGGATGCTCCTACAAAAGCTCAAAGCTTCGGGGAAAGCGGAAAATACTATTATTATATATTTGGGAGATCATGGAGCACAATTCTCTAGAGGAAAATGTAGTAACTATGAGGCGGGTTTACGTGTCCCACTAATCATAAAAGATCCGAACCTAGAGGCGAAGAACGTTCGTCAAATGGAATTAGTTAATACGATCGATCTATTACCGACCTTCCTTGATATTGCAGAAGCGGATTTCCCGAAAAATCTTCCAGGTATGTCGATATTGCCTTTATTGAAAGGAGCTCATGTGAAGAATAACAGGAAGTATATATTTGCAGGGGGTAACGGATCCACAAGTTTATTATATTATCCGAGAAGAAGCGTAAGGGATGACAGATTTAAGTTGATATTGAACATGTTGCATGGAAAGGAAAATCCTCATTATGCCTTTTATGAGACACATATAAATGGGCATTTTGATGCAGGAACGGAAGTAGCGGAAATTAAGAGTGCATCACCAGAGGTAATCAATGCCTATAGAACATGGAGAAATCCACCTAAATATGAATTATACGATCTACAAAGTGATCCTTACGAATTTTATAATCTAGCAGGTGATAGTGAGTTTCAAGATATCTTATACAGGATGAAGTCCGCCTTAGAAACCTGGCAGCAGGAAACCAAGGATCCTTTGGCTGATCCTTTAAAATTTAAGAGGTTTAACAAGGAAATTGACTCTATAAATAAGCATTTTCCAAACCATTCCTATAGTCGTAACAAAAACTTCAAATGGCGCTATCCCGGGTATTTCAATTCTAATTGAGCTAGGAGCAAATTTTGATGTTTGTGTTATTTGATTGATATTGAACATTTATGAGAATATTCTAATTTGTATGATGGGATTTGGTTTCCAGGCCAAAGGCCAATTATATAGTCTTGTATTGCTGTCTAATTCAAGGGAAGGAGGTAAATTGAGGTTTGTCTCCCACGAAAAAAGTAATTGTCTTTAACATGAGATCAAGCACTAACAAACAGTTGGGTCACATTCTTTAATTGTTATTCTATTATTTTGTTTCTACTAATAATGATTATTTTCAGATAATTCTGAATTTACTGCATGTTTAGACTAGGGCTTATTTCCATTTGAAATAAAAATGAAATTCCCAGAAGGTATTAGTGATATGAGAGTTTTTCCCGTTACGCAGCCATTTTGATCCAAGCGGGTCAACAAAATAGTTAAAGAACTCTTGTACTGTAAGTAGCGCTTACACGAGAAATATCCTCTCCTTTAGATATGTATGTTAAGTTCAAATTCAGTATGTGGTTAAAGAACTGTATCCATTTTATTTTTTGCTCAAAATTCAGCTTCCAGCGCCAAGGGCTGTTTTTTTTCACCGTATTTCCAAAATTTTTAGTTATTGTGTCCTAATTTGGATACTTCGCCGTTGGTAGCGATCAAACCACTAGTACAGAAAGATGCAGTATTGAGAACATCCTGTTTTTGTGTCTATTTCTAGTTCTTTACGTCCTATGTTGGATACTCACGATATTTTCGGTATTAGTTTATATTTGAAATAGAGGCTATATTGGATAGGGGTTCAGGTGGTTGTGAGGTTATTTAGGTGTTCATCCTAATTGTATGTTGGTTTAAATTTTCTTTATTTGGGATTATTTTATAGTATTTTTTTATTTAATACCTTTCTTACAAAGGTTCTTAATGGAAAAAATTGGCTGCAATTGCAATCGATATAATATTATTTTTGTTGCCATTATGGTAACTGTCAATTCCTTTGTTTACTGCATTTTATGACACAATAATTAAATTTTATAAGTGTCGTAGCTTTCTATTGGGACCTGATTCGGTTCTATTTTCGAATTTCATACTGTGCAGAGCTTATGTCTTTTCTTAGGTGCGGGTTGATCTACTTGTCTTATCTTTAAAGATTAGACTAAAAATATAGCCAAAAATAAAGCAAGAACCGACCCCTATTAAAGAGTATAAAAGAAAATTTATTGGGGTGTAGACACTCACATACCATAATAATAAGGCACTTAGTACCAAGCCTATTATTGTACCTGTGGAATTGGCACGTTTGGTAAGCATTCCTAATAAGAACATACCTCCCAATCCTCCAGTAAACAATCCTAGAAATCTATAAAACTGGTCCCATAAGGATTTAATATTCGAATTTGCCATCCATAAGGCCAATATAACTCCTAATATTCCTATAATAACGGTTATGATCCTAGCGACCTTAAGTAGTTTTATATCCGGTATATTAGGATTGTACCGTTTGAACAAATCGTTGCAAAATGCTGTGGAAACTGAATTTAAACTGCTGCTGATACTGGACATTGCCGCCGAAAAGATACCTGCAATTAGTAAGCCCGAAACGCCCTTAGGCAGCTCCTTTACTATATACCAAGGAAATAGCGAATCATTATTGGAAATTGCAGGAGAAAGTTTCTCAGGCATTTCAGAGTAAAAAATATATAATAATGTGCCTATTCCAAAAAATATGATGGTCGCGGGAAGTGTAAGAAATGCATTAGTGTATAATGTCTTCTGTGAGTCCTTGATATTGTTGCTGGTTAAAAATCGTTGAACTACAGTTTGATCGGTTCCTTGTGTGACCATTGCAGAAGCTAATCCTCCTATAAAGACTACCCAAAATGTGGATTCGGTAAAATTGATGTCGAAATTCAATATATTGAACTTTTCCTTTTCGGAGGCATAGGCTATTATTTCAGTTATGGAGGAATCTGTATGCATTAGAATCCAGATTATAGCGACAATACTACCACCCAAAAGTACAATTACTTGCAATACATCGGTCCAAATTACTGCTTCTATACCACCAAAAGTGGTGTAAAGAACACATAATATCCCCATTAATAAAATACAGGTTTCTACGGAGATACCTGTAACTATAGAGATGGCCAATGAAGGTAACAAAAGCACTATTCCTATTCTTCCCAATTGGAAAATGATAAATGAAATACTGCCAAATGCCCGGGCAAAATAGTTGAATCTTTTCTCCAAATATTCGTATGCCGTTGCTATATGTAACTGATTAAAAAATGGAATAAAAATGAAGGCAATAATTGGTGTTATTGCAATAGCTGCAATATTCAGCATAAAGAAAGACCAATCCGTTGTGAATGATTTCGCTGGTATGGCCATAAAAGTTATTGCGCTTAAAAGTGTGCCAAAGACACTTAATCCCGAAGCCCACCATGGAATTCTACCACCGCCAACAAAATAATCATCGGTTGATTTTTGTTTACGTGCGAAATAAACCCCAATGAATAAGGAAATTAGTAGGTATAAAATTAACACTACATAATTAAGAACTCCAAAAACGTGGGTTGCCTCGGTATCTTGAAATTTAAAGATTTTCGGAGTCCGTATTCCCGGGGAGACCTCTCCTGAAACTAGTAAGAAACTGTCCTCTTTTTTTATGCCTAGGGAGGTAACAGGAAGTTTAACGTCTAAGGTATCAAAAATAAACCATTTGTTAGTCATAGTATTATAAGCCAATACTTCATTACTAAAACCTGGGTGATTTATGAGAATTTGATTTTTTTTCTTTGTTAAATACTGTGCAATACTGTCATTTTTTGCTGTTTCAATCTCTATTGCCAATGATTCCAATTGCTCGAACAACACTTTATCTGACCCTCCATAGACCAGGATATGCATGGATCCTGATGGTTCTGCAGAGGCACCCATGATTACTTTTTTTGAGCCGTTCAGTACCAAATCTCCTTCATTCTTCCATTGCCTTTTCTTGATATCATAGGAAAGAAAATTGGTCAGATGGGTAGATACTTCGTCTTTTTTTTGATTCCTTCCACCTATTAAGAAAATGCTCTTGGAGGTGGAAGTTTCCTGTACCGCCATGGAATGCACGGCCCGGGGTTCTCCTGGAAAATCTTGAAGCTTTTCCCAGTGATCTTTATTTTCTAGGTTAATCCGATAGAAGGAATTTGAACTTGTCTCCTCATTCATTCCCCCAGCAACATATACATAACCATCTGTATAGACTGCGTTGGTATAGGCCAAGGGTTCGGGCAAATTAGGATAGTATTCCAGTTCTATTTCTTTTTTGCTTTTGTTAAATGAGACCTGAAACACCTCGTTGCTGATGTGGTTTTTGTTGTTGCCACCAATAAATAGTATTCCTCCAGGGACAGAAACAGATGCCCCATATGCCAATGGTATTGGTAAAGTTTTTTTTGATAGAGTCCAAGTTCCATTCTCAAGGTAATATATAGAGTCATACCATTCTTTAGTACCCCCTTCCCAGGGTTTCCCGGCTGGGAAATTGGCCCCACCCGCCGCAATCACAATGTTATCCTGAACACCACCCATCATACCGGCGTATCCCAAGGATACATTGTCATTGGCCAATGGAGGTAGCGCGGGCTCGTAAGTAAGGTCTATGCTTGTGGAGTTTTGCGAGAACAGCAATGAGGAAAGGAGTAAAAGGAAAAATGAGCAAAAAATTGATCTATATACCTTCATGAAATGTTTTTTAATTGGATTTTAATAAATACAATGTAATTGAATAAATTATGTGCTAAATATTATCTTTTAACATATACAAGTGTCATATTGTAAATTTTAGGAAATGTCAATTTGTCTTAATTAATAAGCAACTGAATTATAATATGAGAATGAATTCAATTTACTTATATAATTTATGGACATTACAGAAATCTTATTTGACTTTCTTGCTACTTTGGATACACTCAATTTGTTCTAGGCTTTTCCAACACTGATACATTGCCCTTGGCACATGAAAACATCCTTTCCATTTGCCACCTTTCAGGCTATTCAAAGGTTTCCCTTGCCTATTCAAGTACCCAAACCATTCCCCATTTTCAGGATCAGGGAAGTGGCTCCAGGAGTATCGGTGAACCTTTAGAAACCATTTCCATACTTCTTCGTTTTGGGTATGTTCATAGGCTTTTAACAAGGCTACCAATGTTTCTAAATGTACCCACCATAACTTCTGATCCCATTCTAGTTGTTGCATAGGTTTGCCCTTTGCATCCATAAAATAGAATATGCCAGCATATTGCTCATCCCAGCTGTATTCCAATATGTTGAGAATAACCTTTGTAGCTTTTTTTATCAAGTCTTCATTTTTGCTTCTTACCCCGATATCTATCATAAACCACATTGCTTCAATTCCATGTCCTGGATTCAATAGTCGACCATTAAAACTGTCCTCAATAGTTCCATCAGGTGTAACAAATTCATAAATAATTCCTGAGTCTTTTTGATAGAACACTTCCATTACTTCCTTCACACTGTAGTTGATGGTTTTCTCCACTTCTTTTGAATCCAAAACATCTTCTAATTCTAAAACTAAATTTGAGAGTATCATGGGCAAGGCAAAGCCTTTGAGGGGGCGATAGTCGGTACTTTTTTCATATACGCCTTTAGGGTTTTCTTTTTTATTTATTATGTTAAAATAGGTTTGTTTTGCTAAGGATTTTATTTCTTGGTCTCCGGTAGCTTTGGCATATTGGCTAAAGGCCATAGCAGCAAAGCAGTCTGAAAATATATTATAGGGTTGAACTAGTGGCTTACCCGATTTTGTGAGCGAAAAATAGAAATTTCCGTCTTTGTCCATACCATATTTCCTGATAAAATCGATTCCCAATTTTGCAGTTTTCAACCAATTGTCTTTTCTGTCTACATTGTTGTAGAGCATAGAAAAAGTCCAGGCTTGCCTACCTTGCAGCCAAACAAACTTATCTGTATCGTAAACGTCGCCATTGCGGTCCAAACATGTGAAGTAACCTCCATTGTTATTATCTAGTGAATGCTTTTCCCAGAACGGGATTATATCGTTAAATAATGCATTTTTATATATCTCAGAATAAACCATTCGCATATTATTATGTTATACATAATTCAAATTTAGTAAATTTTTATTATATTAGGATAATTTTATATAATTAACTTATTCATTAAAAAAAAATGTGTGACATAATGGATAACTATAGTAATTTTGTAGAATTACTTTTTCTAGTCATAAACAAACTATAGAGAATTAGATGAAAAAACTATCGAAAATTAAGCCTATTGAGACCTCTTCATTAGTTGATAAGGTGGAATTAGGTTTGCTTGAATATATTAAAGAAAATAGGCTTAAAGCTGGTGATGCCATTCCTAAAGAATTGGATTTTGCAAAATCATTTGGTGTTAGTAGGACCGTTGTCAGAGAGGCGCTATTAAGGTTACGTACACTCGGTATAATAGAGTCCAAAAAGCATAGGGGGATGGTTTTGACCAATCCTGATATAATGAATAACTTTCAACGTATCCTCGATCCTACACTTCTTGGGTCTGATACCCTTAAAAATTTATTTGAGCTCAGACTTATAATGGAAATGGGCATGGCTGATTTCTTATTCGAGCATAAAACAGAGAAAGACATGTTAGAGTTGGAAAAAATTGTTGAATTGGAAGAAGAAAGCTCTTCTAAAACGTCTGTTTTTGCATTGGACAAAGAAGTCGCTTTTCACGGCAAACTATATGAAATGTCCAATAATGATACTTTGAAAAAGTTTCAAGATTTACTTCTTCCAGTTTTTGAGTATGTTTACGTTAATCATTCCGATCTTCTTTTAGAAGAATATGAATATTCAAGTGGGCAATTTGTTACGCATAGAATGCTGATGGATAATTTAAAAGTGGGCACACCTGATACTTTTCGAACAGCTATGAGGAGGCACCTTGAACCACATTTTGATAGAATTTATAAAAAAAAGATATAATATTTCAAATTGATTGGATTAACCAATCTACAATCTTATTCACTATCACTTTACCGGTTAATTTATCGTAATGTCTAGGGTCATCCCCAAAAATGCCAAATAAAATATTATTCGGATCCCGCCTATGATCTCCTTTACTATTGCCATCTGGATCATTAGCAGGGTAAGTGTCTATTGGGGGTAAATTTTCCAATTTTACTAGATTAGGATCTATTTCAGCCAGGACTGAGGTCTCAAATATAGCTCCATGATCGGCTTCTATTTTTACTGTCGGACAATCGCTAATAGAAAATATTGACAACTCCAGAGAGTTTTGAATACTGAGCCAGTCTTTCTTTAAGGTGATTAGTGCTTCTAACTGCTTTAAAGAAAAATGACCGGTAAAAATGACAACTTTTTTTATTCCGATTGTTTCTAACCGGGTTAAGGTGGTTTTTAAAATTTTTAAGAAAATTTCTTCGTCCTCGATAAGTATAGTATGTGGGTGATGCCAAATACTGCCAGACATGCCATAGTAAAAAGGAGGCATGACCAGTCCTCCAGTTTTGTCCGCTGCACGTAAACAAATTCCATGTGATGTTAGACTATCCAGGCCAACAGGTAAATGTAGGCCATGCCATTCAAAAGCCCCTAACGGTATGTAAACCAGGGAATTTTGCTGTAAGACTTGGTCGATTTCAAGGGGGTTTAATCGTTCAAATTGTAAATGTTCTAGGGGTTTTACTGTCATTAGTTATTAATTATAAAATTCATGTTTCCATCTATAAGGCTTCAACAATTCAACAAGTTTTTCATTAAATTTATTTCCATCGGAAATGGTTATATTAAGATCCACTTCGTGTTTATTGCGCATACCAGGAATAACCACTGATACTTCTTTTGGGTATAATGAGTATCTTAAGGCGGCTTCGGCAAGTGTAGAATAATAAGGCGAGCATATTTGTTTTAATTTTTCTACTCTGTTCAAAGTTTCTTTAAATCTATTGCCTTTATACATTGAATGACGTTTATCGTTTTTTGACCATTGCAAAATTGTTTTTTCAGTCCAAGATCCTGATAATGCACCAGAATCTAATGGTACTCTAGTGATGATAGCCGTGCCCGTTTTAGAGCTTTCGGGAAACAGGGAGTCAGCAGGTTCTTGTTCAAACATATTAAATAGAACTTGTATGCTGTCTACTAAACCACTTTTAGCTAATTCCAAACCTTGTTCCGGCCTAATGTCAGCTAGGGATACCCCTATCTTATCTATTTTACCTTCCTTTTTAAGTGTTTTTAGCGTATCTAGCCATTCAAGGTTTGTAATGCCATCTTCAAGCCATAGGTGAAGCTGAATTAAATCCAGCCGTTCTGTTCTTAACCTTTGCAAACTGCCATCAACAATTTCTCGGATATGCCAATTTGGATAACAGTCTTCAATAGAAGGGAAATCTTCAATACTTAAAGATTTTCTTATATTTAATATAGGGGTAATTTTGGTAGCTACATATATCTTTCCAGAATTCCATTGGTCCAGTGCTCTTCCGATCACCTTTTCACTATGACCATTTCCGTAGGCAAAGGCCGTATCTACAAAGTTAATCCCGTTTTCGAACGCATATAAAAGAGTTTCTATGGAGTTTTGATCGTCTACTTTGCCCCAAGTGCCTCCCAATTGCCAACCACCAAAACCTATTTCACTTACTTTCCAATCAGTTCTACCGAATGTTCTAAACTGCATATATTTATCAAATTAAAGTTTAATGGTTTTTAAATTTTCTTCTGTTTGGATAATTCAGATGCTAAATTTTTTGCATATTCTTCATGAGCTGTCTTGTCCACTTGTGCCTTCTCAGCGTAGTAAATGAACCCCATGGCTTTTCTAGAACGATTACTTTTATTTCCATCTGCCCTATGTATGGTTAATGAATGATGTACTAATAAATCACCAGCCTGGGTAGGATGAAAGACCTCATTTTCAAGATCATTAGGGCAACCATAATCTGTTATTCCTTGGGAAAAGCCTAAGGTTTCCGTTCTTCCATGACTACGTATTCCATATTTGTGAGATCCTTTTACATACCTTACGCATCCATTTTCACTGTTAACATCCTCCAATGCCATCCACATGGTAACGGCTTCATTTGGTGTTAACATAAAATAATAACCGTCTTGATGCGGAGGAGTGGGTTTTCCTATTCTTGGAGGTTTATTAAAGTATTGAATGTTTTTTCCTATCACATTGTCATCTAAAAGTATGGATGCCAATTTCTGAAACCTACTACCAAACATCATATTGTAAAAGAGTGGATCGTACTCAAATAGTCGCTGTAATTGCTTTAATGTGTCCTTATTATTGATGTCTTCGTAATACACATCTTTAGCAGGCATGTCGTTTATTTTAGTATTAATTAATTCCACTAATCTCTGATTAATCTTCTCAATTTCATTCTTCTGAATAAATTTTGGGAATAAAATATATCCGTCCTTTAAAAAATCTTGTCTAAGCTTATTACAAAAGGTCTTGTCCATTAAATCATCTACGTGTTTCATAAAGTTTTATTTGAAGTTATAACTACAAAATTGGCCTGTTTATAGACATAATACTACATCAATATGATAGTATTGTGCTACTATATTCACTTTTCTAATAGGTTTAAGTATTTCCTTGTGTTATTTTTGTAGTACAATGAAGCCTTTATACCAAAAAATAGAAATAGATAAGGAACGTCTTTTTGTTGTAAAGAATAATGAAGTTCCTCGATTTGACGGATTGTTTCATTTTCATCCGGAATACGAGCTTACCTATATAAAAAATGGAAGTGGAAGAAGCTTTGTTGGTGACCGAATAGTTACATTTAATAGTGGAGACCTTTTCTTATTAGGGCCTAATCTTCCTCATTCATGGGAAAGTACTTATGCTATTAATAAGTATTCTCAATCCTTGGTAATACAATTGAACAGTGGATTATGGAAGGGGGAGTGGTTAGAAGGACAGGAGCTCGATCAATTGCGATTACTTTTTAATAAGTCCTCACGAGGGTTGAAGTTTACCGGCAATGATATTTCAGTCATTGCTGACAAAATGTTTAGAGTGTATAGGGGTACTAATCCTATGCAAAACGTTATTGATATATTATCTATATTTGAGATTTTGGGGAGAAAACCAACATATGAATACATAACAAGCCCTGCTTACATACCTGCCTACAAGGAAAATGATTATCGTAAAATAAATTTGATCTATAATTACGTTCATTTAAATTTTAACAAAGTTATATCGTTGACGGAAGTGGCTAGCCTTGTTAATATGACCAATCAGGGCTTTTGTAGATATTTTAAAAAAATTACAAGAAGAACATTCTTTGCTTATTTAAACGAGTACCGTACAGGGTATGCCTGTAGGCTTTTGGGTGAGGGGCAGTTTAATATTGCCGAAGTCGGTTTCATGAGTGGTTTCCAGAGTATCTCAAATTTTAATAAACAGTTTAAGTTAGTGATTGGCTGTAGCCCAAGAGAGTACTTAAAAAGATTAGATTGATTGAAATAGTTCAAAGGCTTGTACAGGTTGTTAGCCATCATACAAGCCCAATTAATATTCTTAATATTTTATTAGGATAGACTTTACTAATGTCCTTTTTGTTTTGATGAGGGTTTTCTCCATTTATCATCACCATCGGTCAGCCATTTTAAAGAGAAACTTACAAATGGATTCTCTTTATAGCCATCTTTTTCAAAGAACAATCCGATATCCCCATTCTCTAAAACGGTCAAAGAAGAATAAGCCGAACCCCCGGTATAAATAGTTTTACCTTTTGACCAAGTTGTACCTTCATCATAGCTAATTCGAACGGTCATGTTCTTTCTTCCTTTTTCCATTTTTGCATTTGAAAAGAGTAATCTATTTTTTTTAAACCCTTGCTCAATGGAGGTGTACCTTATTATACTGCCATTACAGCCAGGATCTATTAGTTCTGGTTCTGGAGAAGTTGTCCATGTTTTTCCTTCGTCATTGGAGATATGGGTATATCGCATCCCGCTTTTGTTCACTCTAGAGTTGATCATCCATCTTCCATCGGCTAATTCCACTACTTTGGATTCATTTGCCGGTTTAATTGGAGTATCTATTAAATACCATGATTTTCCATGGTCATCACTTGCAAAGAGATGTAATCCATTATTTAGATTTACCATAGTATGTAATAATTTTCCTGAGCTAGTTTGAATTCCTCGTCCAGAGGTTATAAATTTAAAATCATTTTTCCATTCTTCTTTAGCAATCTGTTTTGTAATGTCTTGTGGTTGGCTCCAAGTCTTACCGTTGTCAGAACTTTTTACCATATGGAAGTAATAGATATCGCGTTCGTTTTCCAAATCCATATAATTGTAAAACATGAATATTTCTTTAGTATCTTCGTCTACAATAATTGAAGGATCAGATACCGATTTACCGAATGGGAGATCCACCACTGTTTCAATTGGCGTCCATGTTTTTCCGTTATCACTACTTCTTCTGATCACGATATTAATATCTTTACTATATTTAAGATCACCACAAGAAGGAACCCTTTCATCTATGGCCGCAATGACATCTCCATTAGGGGCTGTTACAATTGCTGGTATCCTGTAGCAGGCGACCCCTTCCGCCATTGTTGAATTGAATAGGTCTTGATGCACCTTAACGCCTTCGGCAATTTGATGTACCTTTTTTTGAGCCATTGCGAAAGACCCTGTAATTAATAATAGTCCAATAATAGTTTTTTTCATGTTTTAAAATTTAATTGATTAATTTCCAAATTTTTTGTTATTCATAAATATCATCTATATCAGTTTGATGAAGATCTTCCAAAAAACTACCTATGTTTTTTACGGATTGTTCAAAAAACATCTTTCCCTTTTCTTTGTCGGCGAGTTTAGGGTTGCCAACTCCGGTATCCTCGGTTACTTTGGTCCATTTTCGTTGTGCCTTGACCCAACCTTGTTTTAGTCCATTTATTTTAAAGGATTTGGCTGATCCTAGTCCCGCCTCAGATAGTGGTAAAACCAATTCAGGGTTCAAGTGCATCATTGCTGAGGTTTCTAATTCGCCAGCATGATCTCCTGGTTCTCTAAAAAAAGCTTTGGAGTCCAGACTGCTCCACCAATTTAGTGCACATACAAACACCTTAGGGAACTCTAAACTTAACTCTCTAATGATCTGTTTAAAATCGTTTCCCCCATGGCCATTTACAATAACTAATTTGTTTATTCCGTGCGTGTCCAATACCTGAATGGTATCCTTTAAAATAGCGTATTGGGTACTCGGATTCATGTTTATGCATAGTTTTACATCCATTTGCCCTGTGTTTACGCCGAATGGAATAGTGGGCAGCACCACAACCTTTGCTCCGTTTTCCCAAGCTAATTTTGCACTTTCTATTGCTGCATTCTCAGACAAAATGTTGTCTGTAGCGTAAGGTAAATGGTAGTTGTGCGCTTCAGTAGCTCCCCAAGGTAATACCGCCACGGTGTACTTTGTTTTCTTTACCGATTTCCAATTGTTTTCTGCTAAAATGTAAGGTCTTATCTTATTTTTCATAGGTATTATTTTGCATCTCTAATTCGGTGTCAATCGAACGAGACCACGTTAACAATCCCTCTAATAACTTTTGTTTGATATCCGGTAATTGTTCAGAAAGATCAACACTTTCCCGTACATCCGCGGATAGATCGTATAATTGATAGGTTTTACCATTATCCATAGAAATAAGTTTGTATTGATGATCTATGTAGGCCCATTGTTCTGCATTTTGTGTTTTTTCTAGGTTAAGTCGAACCGGCAACGGTGACCTAAATCCAATGGGTTGTTTTCGGTGTATTGTATCCCCCGTTAAAATTGGAAAAACATTTTCTCCGTCAATTGGCACTTGACCTTGCCATTTAACACCACTTATTTCTAACAAAGTTGGGAAGAAGTCACTAGTAACCATCGGAGTATTTATAATGGCTGGAGCTGTAAATTTTGCAGGCCACTCTATAATAGAAGGAACTATTATTCCGCCTTCAAGTAGTTCCGCTTTTTTGCCTCTATAAGGTCCTGCAGAGTTTAGATTGTGAATATAGGAAGGGCCATTATCACTACAGAACCATACGATTGTATTTTCGCTAATATTCATATTTTTCAATTCAGCCCTCAACCTGCCTATTTGATCGTCCATGGCTGATATTGCTCCATACCAATGTTGTTCTTTTGTGGTCAAACCTTTATAGAGTTCTCGATGCTTTTTACCTGAAACTACAGGAGTATGAACGTTATGAAACCAAATTACAGCTAGGAATTGCTTATCTAATTCTGTTTTTTCTTCAATGAATTCCAGCGCCTTGTCCATTACCAATTCGGCATCATCACCGCCGGGATTGCTATCTAAAAATTGACCTGGACCTGTCCAGTAAACATCCCTCCACCTATGTCCTCCGGTATTTTGACCATGAGTTACAGCTTCAGTTTGAATCATTCTATATTCATCTGCGCCATAATCTCCACCAACATGGTAATAGGGGTTATAGGTAGGCATCATAGATTCTGTGGAAAACGATACTTCAAAACCATTCTCCCAAGGAGGGGAGTAGGTTGTTAAGGGGCCAGGGAAATAACTTTGTTTAAAACTCTGGCTCATTCCTCCAACATGCCATTTACCAAAATGACCTGTGGCATAGCCTTTGGTTTTAAGCATTTCTGCTATGGTTAATTCATTTGGATGAATAAATCCATCTCCGGCCCACGGTATCTTTACCCTGTATGGATGCCTTCCTGTAAGAGCACTGGCCCGTGTAGGGGAACATACTGGAGCAGCCGCATAAAACCTATTAAGTTTTAATCCTTCCGAGGCCATTTGATCTAAATGAGGGGTTTTTACTATTTTGTTGCCATTATATGCCACATCTCCCCAACCCAAATCATCCGCCATTATCAATATAATATTTGGTGACTCGTTTTTTTGTTTAGAATTATTTTCCGAATCGGTGTTACAAGAATTCAACACTAATAATAGGATGAATATGATGGAAATAATTGGTGGAACCTGCATATTAAAACAATTCGTTTAAATTTACCTTTTCAAAGTATAATTCCTTTTTTCCTTCGTATAAAATTCCGATGTGATTATCGTCAATTACCGTCATACAGGAATATCCATAACAAGAGTCTTCAAATAGTTCCAATTGATTGTTCACTGGCCAGGTAATGCCCTGGTCGAAACTTGTTTTTAAGGTCATATTCTTTCTGTACCTCTTATTATTGGGATTGAAAAAGAAAAGTAATTTTCCTTTATCAGAATGATTAAAACTGATTAAGCTTGCCATGCATACTGGTTCAATAAGAGCACTTCTAGAGGAAATATGGTCTTCCCAGGTTTTTCCTAAATCCTTTGTTATAGCCACAGCTCTGGATCCTCCACGGTTATCGCGCATATTTATCATTAAGCTTTCGTCATCCAGTTGTACCACCTGAGCTTCTGTAGTATTGGACCTTGCGCCTGTGCCAATTTTCCATGAACGACCAGCGTCTTTGCTATAGATTATTGTAGAGTGTGGCATCCTATCTTTATCTTTAAACTGAGCAGGAAATACCAAGGTCCCGTCCTTCATAGTTATTCCTTTACCGGGCCCCTGCAATAATAGTTGCCATTCTGGCTTTTTTATCTGTGATGTGATATTAATAGGGGGGGACCATGTAAGGCCGTCATCTTCGCTTTTCACCAAAACAAATTGACTGGTTTCTTCTGGAGTCATGCCTGGTTTTGATGCATGCCAATTTCGTTTTCCTGGATGTCCATGGGCCCATACTGCTGCCACCCATATAGTTCCGGTATTTCTATCTACAAGAATGGATGGATCACCAATTCCATTTTCATCTTGCGGTTTACCCCCATATTCACCCATATCCATAATTACTTGCATTGGTTCCCATGTAGTACCTCCGTCTGTACTGCGGCTCATACCTACGTCTACGTCTGCCTGCAAGTCAACACTTCCGTTATATCGGTTGTCATAAACTGCAATCAAAGTTCCTTTGTTAGTAGTTACCAAGCCCGGAATTCGATACGTATCCACGTTATCCTGATTGTGTTGTCTTAATGCGACACCTATTCTTTGTGCAGTTTGTTGTCTATCTTTATTAGGTTTGAGTACTTGCCCGTTGGCCAAAGTAATAGATATGCTTTTTGCACTAATTTTATTGGATAAATTAACACTATCCTGTAATGCCATTGACAACCAGAAATAATTGTCCCCGGTTTGTAATGGTTGATGTCCATCTATCTTAATCTTGTATGAGATTTGTTTACTTGTTCCAAATTTGGTTCCTGTCTCAAATCGAGGCTCCATAAACGAAGAGAATATTTCTATATCTGTAATATCTTTCAGGTTAGTTGTTCCTTCTAAACTAAAGTCCATAGAGGTTACCGTTAGGTTTGAAGCTTCATTTGGAACGTTCAATTTAATTTGAACAACTTTGTTCTTATCCTTTAGGGTAAGTACAGGTCTTACGGGTTGATTAGCCTCATAGGAAATATTAACCTGTTGTGAGTCTTTTTTTTCTGCACACGACAATAAAACTATTGCTATAATACAATAGGCGGTAAATAAACTAACTTGTTTTTTCATGTGTATAAAGTTATTTATGTTTAATTTTTTTGTTAATAAGTTTGTTACGTTACGTTTTTTTCCTGATGAATGGGTTTAGTTCTTTTTTCCACTTGTGATATCCCTTCTGATTCAAATGCAAACCATCGTAAGTATATTTCTTGTTTAACACCCCTTCATGGTTTTTGAACTTTTTATGTAGATCTATAAAGTTTACCTTCATTTTTGCAGAAAGCTCCTTTAATTTTCGATTCACGGTGACAATTAATTTTTGATTTTTCTTGTGCTTTGAAAATTTGTTTCCTACATAAGGATTAACAGGAAGAATACTTTGTAGGTACAATTTGGTATTGCTCGATTCATTTTTTATTTTTCGCAATATGGTTTCCACGTGATCCAGTACATACGATTCAGTTTTCCCTTTAGCAAGATCATTGGTGCCAACTAGAAGGAATATTTTTCGTGGTTGGGAGGAGGTTATTTCGGATAGTCTATTTAAGATTCCTGCTGTGGTATCGCCACTGATCCCCCTGTTTACCATATTTTTATTAGGGAATAGTGTCCGCCAATTGCCACCTTCGGTAATACTGTTTCCAAGAAGGATTATTTCTTCTTGTGTATCGGGTTCTGCTTCAAATTCTGCTTTGCGTATATAATAATGCTCAGAAAACTCTTGACAATTGGCCGAAAATGAAAAAAATAAAAATCCAAAAATTATTAATGCCCTAAGATTCAATTTTGCTATCTTTAAATTTGTTTATCTGATATCTCATTTTGGTAAAAGTGAGATTTTACAATTCTCCTTTATATACGTTTTACTAATCTACCAAATTGGAGAAAGTGGACGCAGGGAACCCATCTTTATTGACCAAATTTCCATCAGTATAGGAACTATAGCCATACCTAACATACCTTGGTTTCTCAACGACCTTATTCCACACCTCTATAATATCATTGTTAATTTGGTTTTCAGCCTTTACAAACACTTTGTCGGCACCAGCAATTTCTATATCTCGAACAGCCTTTCCATCATTGGTCGTTAAACCGTTTGCGTGGGTAAAATGAATTTCCAAAACGCTATTTCTCACATTCACAAAGTCCAACATAGGTCCAGAATAGGGGGTGTTTAAACCATAATCTTTTGCCAAGGCGATTCTGGACAAACGTTTACCTACTATCCACTTTTTTTTTGGATGTACATCAGTAGGATGCCCCACATCTAAAGATACAGCCATTCCGGTATTGGGAATGGATAACAATTTCCGTTGCGAATCTCTAAATTTGCCCCAATTTGGTCTATTTATACTGCTTAATTGTACATAGTTGAAAGACAGGTGAGGGGTATTCCATTTATCTCGCCAATCAGTTACCATCATTTTAAATAATTTTGAATGCAATTCATGCCTCTCCGCATTTGATTCTCCTTGATACCAGATTACTCCCTTTATAGGAAAGTCTTTAATGGGAGCAATGCCTGCGTCAAACAACATGGTAGGATCAAATGGATGCCTGGCCTTTACACCAAAATCCCTCATTTTAGATAAATTTATAGCTTTTCGATTGGAAACCCAGGGATGTACCAGGGGGTTTAGATGCGTGTCATTTAGTAGACTTATAGTTTGATGTGTTGTTTCCATGGCTTCTCTACTTATCCAACTCTGGGTAGTAGATCCACCTACAGCATTACATACGATTCCAACAGGGACCTTTAATTCTTTCTGAAGATTATAAGCAAAAGAATATGCTATAGCTGAAAAGTTTTTCATTACTGCATCAGGCTTATTACTCCATCCTGAAGGTTGAAAATAATTCGAAGCATTACAGTTCGTCAAGTCTTCTAAAGAAAACACATGGTTAGACGGGTGGGCTTTTCCATCCATTGAAAATAAAAAGATATTGGAGTTTAAGGAGTCTTTTATAACTGACCGTCCATGAAGTGACTTACTTAACTTAAAGTCCATATTGGACTGTCCGGAAGCAAGCCATACCTCACCTATATAGACGTTGGTAATATTGACGTCTCCAGAGTATGTGGACCTTATCGAAAGTTTATAAGGTCCGCCAGCCCCCTTCGCAGGATATGTTACCTTCCATTGCCCGTGCTTTGATACTTTTGTTCGTATGGTCTCCCCATTAAAACGTACTGTTATTTCGTCTAGAGCGTTAGCTGTGCCATTTATAATCAAGGGTACATTTCTTTGGAATACCATGTTCTCCCCATATAACATGGGAAGCTTTAGGCCTCCATAATTTCCGCTTATAAATTGATATATTTTATTGGCGATAACAGTGGCGCCTTCCTTGGCGGGATGAAGGTCATCTGCATAAAATTCTGGGAAATGGTATAAGGGATTTTGTAAATCAATGATATCAACACCTGCTAGCACTCCTATTGTATCAATTTTGGCTTGGATTTCTTTGTAGTTTTCCCGCATCCCCTCTTCAAACCAATGATGACCAGAAAAGGAAGGTGATAATTTACAGATAATTATTTCAGGCAAAGAGGAAAGGCTTCTATACTTTTCAATCAAGTCTAAATAATCCGAAATAAAGTCTTCTTTATGCTCCGGCCAATTATTATTCCCTTGATCATTAAGTCCTAGGTGAATAATGACTAGATTTGGTTCAAAAGATTTGGATCTCTTGAATATAGAATTGTTCCAATATGGTTTATGTCCGTTTTTTAGTACTGTTGCTCCTGGATATCCAAAATTAATTACCTCATACTCATTGCCCAACATTTCTTGCAATTGAGCGGGATATGAGTTGGACTCCCTTTCCTTTACCTGAGAACCGTAGGTGACACTATTCCCTACACAGGCAACTTTTATACTTTGTCCTTGAATAGAAAAAGTAAAGAAAAGAGATAGTAAATAAATTATTTTGCTCATATTCTATTTAAAATATTTTATCTTCTAGAGGCTAATGAATGTCATATTTATGGTAATCTTAAATTTTTTATATTTTGCTCAAATAAGAAGTAATCCCCAATGCATTCATTTCGGTTTTGGCCTCCTCTATTTGAGCATCTGTTAGTGTAGTGTGAGGAAATCTACTTGGACCTAGATCTAACCCCAACACCTTCATAAATGATTTTGCTGTGCCGTTAAATCCACCTTTGTTGTTTAGGATATCCACAAATTCCATGGATTTTTGCTGAAGTTCTGCAGCCAGCTTGTGTTCATTGTTGTTAAATGCATTAATAATTGATGAATATAATGGAGCCAAATGATTGTATGTGCTTCCAACCCAACCATCTGCCCCAAATGGCAAACTGGCTAGAAAAATTTCATCGAATCCGAAAAGTATATTTGCAGAACCATTATTAAACTCCTTAGAATACTTATAATCAATTAAATTGTTATTGGTAAACTTTATTCCGGCTAAATTTGGAATTTGTCCGGTCGCTAGCTCAAGAAATTCTACCATATTGAAATTGGCACCTGTAAGTATAGGAATGTGGTAATAATAAAATGGCGTATTTGGAGCGCATGCTGCTACTTGCTTGCAGTATTCTACCAATTTATCAATATTGTTCAGCCTGAAGTAGTAAGGGGCCAAGACAGCAATTCCGTCCACCTTATCCGCTGCAAATCTGGCCAATTCCTTGGCCTCGTTAAGGCTAGTATGTCCTACATGATCAATTACAAAAAAATCCGAGGATTTATTTTCACCCCAAACACTTGTAATCTTTTTTCTTTCGGCTACCGACAAGGAGGCAAAGTCTCCTGTGGAACCATTAATAAATGCACCTTTAACCTTATTGGTAATTAGGAATTTTGCATATTGGGGAATAATCTTCAAATTTAGCGAACCATCTAGGTGCATTGGAGCATAGGTTGCTGCTATAAGTCCTTTCATATAAATTACAGTATTATGTATTACATAATGCGAATATATATAAAAATTCGGATGAAAGCATGTTTTTTCGCAAATCTTTATTGTAATCGATAGGTAGCTGGGAAATATATATTCTATTTCTACAGATTATGTGGCTCGTAAATATGTAATATAATGTTATCCGTTGTGGATAAATCTGTGTAAAGTATTATAAGGTAACAAGGATATGATTCATGGTAAGTAAATTGAGATTTTTGGTTTTAGTCTAATCTCATTTTTTTACGGTAGTGGAGTGGTGAAATCCCGTTAAATTTAAGAAATTGTTTGTAAAAATTAGATTTACTCTGATAGCCACAACTATAAGCTATTTCAGAAATATCATTATTTGATTCAATAATCATTTTTTTCGCTTCTTCAATCCTTATTTCATTTACAAACTCGGTAAAAGTTCGGTTCATTTTGGATTTAAAATAATTACAAAATGCCGAAACCGTAAGTTTTCCAATTTCTTTTGCTATATATTCTAGTTTAATTTCTTTAGAATAGTTCTGGGCCACAAATTGGCAAATTGCACTGATTCTGTTGCAATCTTTTTTGTTGAAATTAGCTTTATATCCTTCTTTATTTAGAAATTCTTTTTCTTTGGTTCTTTCAATGTGGTCTAAAATGGTAAGTAGAGAGAGTACTCTTCCAAAGGAATTTAACTCAAAAAGTTCTTCTATCTTTTTGGCAATATGTTTTCGTGAGCCTCCCTTTAGAACGATACCTCTTTGCGCATCGTTCATCATTGTAAGTAAATGTGTAAACCCAGTTCTATTGAAAAATGTTGGGCCAAGAAAATTCTCGTCGAACTGTATTACAATTGCACTTCTCTTTCCTTTGCTTTCTGGAGAATCGAACCATGAGTGAGGTGTGTTTTTGCCCAATAAAATCAAATCTCCCGCTTTGTAGCTGCTAATACTGTTGCCAACCATACGTCTGCCCTTGCTCTCCAAAATATAGGTGAGCTCAATCTCTGGGTGGAAATGGTATGATGAATCAAATCGTGGTAATTCTAATTTGTTTAATAAAAAAGGTACCTCATGGGATGGGGTCAATTTCTGAAATACTGGCTTCATAGTATAAGAAAATTATAATATAAGCTAAAGCTTGAAACGTCCAAAAACTAATGATTTTTCAAAGTTTGATTATGCTAAGACAGCGCATAAAGTCATCAAATATATCTAAGTTTTTGGAATGAAGCTATATTTTTAGAAATATAGTGGAATTATTACCCAATATAGGAAACCTAAAACCGATTTCCATTAAAGAACTTTGGCCCTATAATCTTTATAATTTACAGTTATGAATAAATCTGACATTAATTCCTATGTGGGGTATAAAGGTCTGCCTCCTTTTGTTAATATGCTAAGTGTTGACGATGCCATGGTTAAAGGCCAAACCGCGGAAAAAAGTGTTAATCAATTAAAAAGATATCATTGGACCTTAAAAAGATTGTCCCTTATATTCACCAATAGAATTACAGCAATGCCAGTTTATGAGTTAAAAATGGCATTTGGTCTTCACGCTCATTTATGTGCTGAACACGTTAATTCAATTCATGGGAGGGTTCGTGAAATGAGAGAGCCACCTTTTGGACTGGATATAGCACCAGATGAAAATCTAGATTTATTTCTGGATGAAATTCAATGTGCACCATCAACCGAATCTTTAATTGTAGGGTTATATGAGAAGGCAATACCAGCCTTGGTTAGAGGCCTAGAAAACAGTCTTGAACAAATCAACACGCTTTTTGAACATCCAACTTATCGAGTTTTAAGGTTTGCTCTCTTAGAAATGAAGGATATTCAACATTACGGAAGAAAAGCAATAGGTTGTTTGGTCAACGAAATCCATCGAAATGAATTATCAACTTGGATGACACTCTTAGATCAATGTTTGGAAAATTGTGGAGACTTGGATGGGACAAAAACTCAATCGAGCCAAAAAATAATACCTCATTTTTCTAAAATACCATATAAATACGACCCAATTCCGCAACGTGATGAACGCTTTTTGGATAGATACAACATGAGGGTCAACGCAGAAGCGTTCTTGTTGGATAAGGAACAACCACCCTTTCCTAAACTGATAATGTTATATTTCAAGAGACTGCGGGAGATAGACGTTCCAGAAATGATGGCGAGTATTATAGAAGAAACAAAGGATAAACCATGGGATTATTACAAAGATATGATTCGTCAATTGTGGGATGAGACCAGACATGCCATGATGGGGGAACTTGGTTTTATATCCATGGGAATCGATTGGACTAAAATTCCTATCACTTGGAATTGGTCATATCAACTAAATACAAAGTGCAGCCCCATAGAAAGACATGCTATATTATTCTATATAGAACAAGGATTAATGCCTGCCAAGACCGGTAAGCAGTATGAATGGGAAGTAGCTTTGGCAACGGAAAGTAATCTAGCAAAATTGATTCAGGATTATGACTGGGCTGATGAAGTACTGCACACCAAAATAGGCCGTGATTGGATAGTTCCAGAAATCGGGGGGCAAAATCAGACTATGGAATTTGGAAGTCAAGCTTGGGACAAGGCTTATGAAGATTGGGAGAAATGGAAAGAGGAGGGACTGACGGATCACCAAAATTGGTGGCCAAAAGTATACTCGGATACCTGTGAGAGAATGGGGGTTGTACCCGATCCAAAAGTTTTAGCATACAATGTGAGTTATGAAGATGCCCGTGCAGATCAAAAAAAGGTTAAAAACAATTAGGTTCAATGCAAAAAAGATATAAAGTATTTAAAAAGGTTCATGAGAGCGAACTTGTCTCCTCGTTGTACTTGCGTTTGGAAAAGAATGAACCCCTTGCCCCTTTTAAACCCGGGCAACATCTCTTGTTTAAAATTAAACCAGAGGGTCAAAGACACTATATTCAACGGTTTTATAGCTTTTCTGAAGCGCCTGGAAAGGATTACTATAGAATATCCGTAAAAAAAGAATTGGCTCTCGATACTAGGGAAAAGATACCTTCAGGTAAGGCTTCAACATTACTTCATGAGGTCATTCGGGAAGGGGATATTTTGGAGGCAAAAGGTCCAATGGGCGATTTTTTCTTGAACTCCAATGAACAAAAGCCAATTGTACTTATTGCTGGTGGTATTGGGATTACCCCATTGCTCAGTATGGTCAATGCAATAGTGGAATCTAAAAGTAAGCAGAATGTTATATTTTTTTTTGGCATCACTAATAGTAGCGATCATATCTTTAAGTTCCACTTAGAAAGCCTAAATAAAGAAAACAGTAATATTCAGATCTTTGTTTGTTATTCTAATCCCTTGCCCTCAGATCAATTGGGGTTGGATTATGATTATTTTGGTTTTGTCGATATAGATTTTATAAAAAGCAAACTTAGACATACTTCCTTTGATTTTTACGTTTGTGGGCCGCCTATGATGATGGATTATATTACCGCATCATTGCAATTAGAAGGGATATCTGATGATAGTATTAAAACAGAATCATTTGGTCCCGCCAGTGTTTCATATTCGGCTTTATCGGATGAAGGCTCTAAAGAGAAGCCGATAGTCGTAACATTTACAGTCTCTGGGAGAACTGTTGAATGGGGCCCTGAATATAATTCGCTTGAAGAGTTGGCCGAGGCCCATGATATTGATATCGACGTTGGTTGTCTCTTCGGGGATTGTGGTACATGTTTAACCGAAATTGTAGCAGGGGAGGTAAGTTATAATCATGCAACCATGATTCAGCCAGACCCTGGTACATGCTTGCCCTGTAGTTGTAAACCCAAAGGGGCCTTGAAATTGAAAATTTAAATGACAGCATATGAAAGAGTTAATAAACCAGTATAAAAACGGATTGCTCGAGGATGTTATTCCGTTCTGGTCCAGATATTCGTTAGACAAAGTTCATGGGGGCTATTTAACATCATTAGATCGCAAAGGAAATGTATTTGATACTGATAAATATGCCTGGCCTATTGGAAGGCAAGTCTGGACTTACAGCAAGCTCTACAACGAAGTTGAAAAAAAACCTGAGTGGTTGGAAATTGCCATGTCTGGAGCTGAGTTTTTAGTAGAAAATGGCATGGACGAGGATAGAAAATTTTATTTTTCCTTTGATCAAAAAGGGAACGCCTTGAAAAAACCATCTAACATCTATTCGGATTGTTTTGCCGCTTTGGGTTTTTCTCAATATTACAAAGCATCAAGAAATGCCAAGTATAAAACTTTGGCTAGAGAGGTTTATGACCGGATTGAAAAAAGATGGAGTAACCCAAAACATGTTTTTAATAAGGAAACAGGTTTCCGTCCAATGAATTGTATGGGGAAACTTATGCTGGACGCTAATATGGCACTGGAAATGGAAGGTGTTTTGGATGATGAAAAGATCGTCAGTTTAAAAAGCAATAGTATCCATAATTTGCTAACGCATCATTATGATGAAACATTAGAGTTATTTTTTGAAAATGTGGCACCAGATGGGAGTCATCCGGATACAGTAGATGGAAGATTGATCGTACCAGGTCATGCTGTCGAATCCATGTGGATGGTCATAGATTTGGCAGCTCAAACAAATGATATTAATACCATTGAAAAAGCTACAGATATTACCATTAAAATGCTATCCTACAGCTGGGATGATCGATTTGGAGGTATCTACTATTTTATGGACTGGAAAAACAAGCCTATGCAATGGAAATTGGATTGGGACCAAAAATTGTGGTGGGTCCATAACGAAGCCCTTATTGCTTTATTGAAAGCGTTTCACCACACAAAAAGAGCCGATGTGTGGTTCTGGTTTGAAAAAGTACATACTTACACTTGGAAATATTTTCCGGATCCAGAATTTGGGGAATGGTATGGTTATTTAAATAGGAGGGGTGAGGTGTTATTGGACTTAAAAGGGAGTTTTAAAGGTTGCTACCACTTGCCTAGGTCTCTATTTGAATGCTGGAAAACATTAGAAAAAATAGAACATGACAATGATAAAAGCTAAAGCTATAATTGCTAACGGCAAAGGAACATTTTCCTTGGAGGATATTGAAGTTAGACTGCCGAAAAATGATGAAGTCCTTGTGGAGATAAAAGCTGCAGGAGTATGCCATACTGATTACGATTCTTATACCAATTGGGGACAACAAATGATCATGGGACACGAAGGTGCCGGAGTTGTTTTGGCTGTTGAAAATAATGTAAAAACCACCAAACCTGGAGATCAGGTGATTTTAAATTGGGCGATTCCTTGTGGGAGTTGTTTTCAATGTAAGAATGGAAGTGAAAGTATTTGCGAGTTACAGTCTCCAGTTATAGGACAAGGTAAACCTAATATGGGGCACGTGTCTTTAGAAAGTACCCTTTATAAAAACAAGGGAGTTCAGAGTTCTTTTAACTTAGGTACAATGTCCACCCACACCATTGTTAAAGAGGCGGCCGTGTTTCCAACACCTAATATAATCCCTTTTGAGGTAGCTAGTATAATGGGCTGTGGTGTGATGACCGGTGTTGGTTCTGTCATAAATGTAGCCAAAGTCACAAAGGGTTCAACTGTTGCGGTCTTGGGAACTGGGGGTGTAGGCTTATATGTAATTCAAGGAGCAAGAATATCTGGAGCGGCGAAGATTATTGCAATTGATATTAATGAGGAGCGGTTGAAAATGAGTAAAGCTTACGGTGCCACTCATACTATTATAGCCGAAAAAATGGATGTTGGATTGTTGAATTCGGCCATTCAGGTGAAGAAGCTAACTGAAAATAGGGGAGCGGACTATTCCTTTGAATGTACTGGTGTGTCGTCTTTGGGTACTGCACCATTGGCTATGATTCGAAATGGAGGCATGGCTGTACAGGTAAGTGGGATCGAAGAGGAAATTAAATTTGATATGAACTTGTTTGAGTGGGATAAAATCTATATTAATCCGTTATATGGTAAATGCAGACCTAATAGAGATTTTCCTATGCTTTTGGATTATTATGAAAAGGGATCGTTGTTGCTGGATAAAATGATAACACAAACCTATACTCCTAATAATTTAGAAAATGCTTTTAGTGATATGCTTTCAGATAAAAATGCCAAGGGTGTAATTTTATTTTAATGAAAAATATACTATATGATTATTAGAGAAATAAGTGTTTCCGATCCTAAACACGAGGTTGAGAACTTAAGGTATTTAACGGTTCAAAGTTCTTATCTAAAAGGGAGGGCAGATATCACTGTCTTTGTTCCGCCAGGAAATAAGCAAATTTCGGATTTGCCAGTGGCAATATTGCTGCATGGTGTATATGCTAGCCATTGGGCATGGACTAGACATATGAATGTCCATAATATTGCTCTTGATCTTATAGAGAAAGGAGAATTGCCTCCAATGGTTCTTGTAATGCCTTCAGATGGATTATGGGGGGACGGGAGCGGTTATCTTGCTCATTCTGGTTTTGATTTTGAAAAATGGATAGCCGAGGACGTCATAGAAGCGGTAAGTCGAGTAATAACCCAAATCGGGGACAATTCTAAATGGTATATCTCAGGACTATCGATGGGAGGCTATGGAGCCTTACGTATTGGCGCAAAGTATTCTAATGTTTTTAGTGCCTTTTCTGGCCATTCCTCTATTACAAATTTTGAAGGATTTAAATTATATATAGATGATGTGAATCCTTATTATAAAAATAATAGGGATGAAGCTGTAATTGACTACCTATTGAAATATAAGGATAAACTGACTTCTTTTCGCTTTGACTGTGGTGTTGATGATTCATTAATACATCATAATAGAAAGTTGCATAATAGTTTGGGGGAATATGGTATAAACCATAATTATGAGGAGTTTAAAGGAGGACATGACGCTAAATATTGGAAAGAAAATATAATTAGGTCATTGATTTTTTTTTGCATCTCGATTATAATTCCCAGGTGGATGGTGTTGGGGTATTGTAAAATAAAATTTATTTGCAATACAGGAATTTTTAACTAGTTTTATATGTTTAACATAATACATTAAAGCTATGATCAATAAATTCATGACCCTTGTTGCACTTTCACTAGTGCTTAGTGCTTGTAAAGATAAAATTGAGGCTAAAAAAGAGGTTAGGCCCAATATTATAGTCATCATGGCGGATGATATGGGTTTTTCCGATTTAAGTTCTTATGGAGGAGAAATTGACACTCCGAATATTGATGACTTGGCAAACAACGGATTAAGGTTTACGCAATTCTATAATGCCGGCAGATGTGTGCCAAGTAGGGCCAGTTTGCTGACAGGGCTGTATGCACATAAAACTGGGCTTGGTTATATGACAGCCCAAGATTATGGCAAACCTGGCTACCGTGCCGATCTTAATAACGAATGTGTAACAATCGCAGAAGTATTGAGACAGTCGGGATATAAAACTTATATGGCTGGCAAATGGCATCTTAATCATAACTTTAAACCAAATGAATCCAAGCATAACTGGCCTCTGCAAAGGGGGTTTGATCAATTTTATGGGACACTTATTGCCGCAGGTAGCTATTGGGACCCTTTAACTTTGGTGGAAGACAATTCCTATGTTGAGCCCTATGATGATTTTTATTATACTGAAGCCATAACTAAAAAATCAATAGAATATATAAGTTCTAATGATGCTGATAAGCCTTTTTTTCTTTACATGGCCTATACAGCGCCACATTGGCCGTTACATGCTCGAAAGGAGGCTATTGCAAAGCATAAAGGTAAATTTGAAAAGGGCTGGGAAAAACTAAGAGAGGATCGATATAGAAATTTAATCAGCAAAGGAATAATCGATCCTTTATGTAAACTTCCAGAGATTGATGAACAAAATGTGGCTTGGGAAAAAGCGGAGCATAAACTTTGGGAGCAATCAAGAATGGAGGCATATGCTGGTACTATCGAGCATTTGGATCAAGGTGTAGGGGCCTTGGTAGCTGCACTTAAAAACCTAGATAAATTGGATAATACTATTATATTTTTCCTTTCAGATAATGGAGGTGATAAAACGGAACATATCAATGGGATGATAGGGAACTCCGGCAAGCCATGGAGTATAATGAATTATGTTCCTCTTTATACTGAGGGAGGTGAAATTATTATGTCTGGGGATTATCCCGGCGTAGCCTTGGGGCCTGAAAATACATATGGAGGATATGGTTTAAAGTGGGCTAACCTAAGTAATACTCCTTTTAAAAAATTCAAAACCTACATGCATGAAGGAGGTATAGCCACACCGTTAATAGTACATTGGCCAAAAGGAATCCTTGGTAAAAACGAATTAAGAAAACAGCCAGCACATATTATTGATATCATGGCAACAAGTTTAGAATTGGCTGAAACAAACTATCCGACATCGTTCAATAATAACAAAATTAGACCATTGGATGGTAAAAGTTTACTGCCGATTATCTATAAAGATGAGAAGATAAGGGATACATTATTTTGGGAGCATCAAGGTAACAAAGCGATCCGATTGGGTGACTGGAAGCTGGTCTCTATTTGGGAAAAAGGTGAATGGGAACTTTATAACTTAAAAGAGGATAGAACAGAAACAAACGATCTGGCTCAAACCTACCCAGAAAAAGTAAAAAGAATGGAAAGAATTTATGAAACTTGGGCACTAAAATCAAATGTTTTGCCATGGGAAGAATTGGAAATACCAGTGGTAGCTGGGGACAAAAGTCCACTTACTAGAACTAGGGAAGAAGCCGACAAGGCGCATATGGAAGTTCAGAAGTATTTAAATAACCATAAATAATTTGGACTAAAGTAGGTGCTTTATATAAGTTAGGGAAAAAGAGGAATATAATTATTTTAGTTGGCATGAGGAATTAGATAAGAAAAAAAAGTCTATACCATGCCATTTAACTATCAAGGAATAGGGAATAATTTTAAACTGGTTTCTTATTATATTTAGAAAAAGGGTCCAGCTTTAAAAAAGTCAAACCCTCGGTTTTTTAATTTACACACTTTATGGGATAGTGTCCTTTTAAATTAGTTAATTCAACAAACCACCATCTCATTGGCCTCATCCAAAACGTCGTTGGTGAAACTCCGTAAATAGATCTGGGTCGTTTTAAGGGAATTGTGGCCAAGTCCTTCGCTGATGACCTCCGTAGGTATTCCTATATATTTGGCAATGGTGGCCCAGGAATGGCGTATGGTATAGGTTGTAAAGTGCTCTTCTATACCGGCATCTTTGGCAATGGTCTTGAGATGTCCGTTCATCCTTCGTCTAAGGCTCCTGTATTTTTCATAATGCTTTGTGCTTCCATCATAATTTGCAGGGAACAAATAGTCGTCCTTTGTTTTGCCCGTGGTATAATGGCCCAATATTTCCGAAAGCTCTTCGGTTATCCGCACGGATAACTGGTCACCGGTCTTACTGCGACCATAGAATATACGGTCTTGGTATATGTCACTTAACTTTAGTTTTACCAGATCAACAAAATTCATCCCCTGCAGTTGAACATGACCAGGGCATAATTTTTGGCATGCCATATGGGACTGCCCTTGGCATAATGTACATCCCTGATTTTTATAAAATCGACTTTTTCGACGGCCTTTTTTTTGGTTCGTCTGGAGGTAGGTATTTTAAAATGGTCAAAAGGGTTTTTTTTCGTGTAAAATTGGTCTTCTCTAATAGCGCTGTTATATACTGCCCTTATGGCTCTCAAATAGCAACTTACCCCGTTTTTTGAGTTGCCCTTCGCCTCCTGATAAATCTGGAAATTGGTCAAAAAGGTCACGGTTATCTGGTTTAATCGTAGGTCTTTTCCCTTGTTGAATTTGGTGATTGTCCTAATGGCCCCAGCATACCAGCATGCGGTACTGGGTTTGTTGGACATAAGTTTTCTGTCGATGATCACTTTTCCCCACTCACCCAAAGTGATGCCGTTATCTACATCGTTCCGTATTTTGGTATCCACTTTTTTGTCCCAAGCTTGATGTATGTACTGGACTAGTGTATCGACATCAATGGAGTTGATGCTATTTCCTATGTCGGTGATAAGCTTGTGGGCCGTATGCAGTTGGTCATACATTTTTTCGTTGACCTTGTCACAATCCATGTGCCTATTTTTGAAAGCGGACTTTTTCATACGCATATACCGGTCGTCCCATCCTAATTTTGAACAGTGATAGGGAAGGCGAATGATTCTGGCTTTTTTGTGAAATAGACGGATGGCCACTGGGTACAATCCATTGGTCGAACTTTTTGCCGATTTTCTGGTGTCCAATATCAACCTGACCTTAGCCATTTTTGCTTTAATTTTACTTAAATTTAGGAAAAAATAAGGCTCACTTTGTGCTCACTTTTTTTTGAAACCATATGATATCAAATGATATGGAATTTTGTTATAATGCATATAAATATTTGATAATCAATATTTTATACTGTATTTTGCACTGGTAAAAATTTCGAATTGAACGTCTTGTCACGCAGGGGGTCACTGGTTCGAATCCAGTAGGGCCCACACTAACAAACACGGGGCTTGCAAGAGATTGGAGGCCCTTTCTTTTTAAGCCTAAAAGCTCAGTTTAGGCACACTTTTTTTAACTTATTATTCATCCTAAGGGGTAAGTAAACCTCTTATGTGTATATAAAATCTTGTAAATCAGTGTTTTAATATTCATGGTGTTTGGTTCAATTTCTTTGATGTAAATAAAAAAGCAGGGGGTCATTACTTTTTACGCTTATTGTGTCCTGTGTGCTGTTCAAATTTTAGTCAAGGGAAGGGGAATTCGCAATTTTCCTAGTGCTCAGGGAAACACAAAATATTTGCTCGGCCGTGTTGTTGGAACGCGGCTTTTTGTCTAACAGGGAAGAGGCAGAGCATAGTAGAAGGGAGGAGAGTGTTACGGGGTTGGCGATGGAGGTGTTACAAGTATTAATGGAGTGATCATATGTTGATTTTTGATTAGATTTATCTCAATTTTACTGGTAAATTATAATTTTTAAACTGTTCTGTTTCGTAGTTGTGGGACCGACCCTCGATACTTTTTTACTTTACACACTTATTGAAATACTCCCAACATAATATTGTTAACAAATTAGTGTTCTACATTTTTGGAATTTAGCCCCAACAATAAAAATAATACAGTTTTAATTTTGTCTTTTAATGTTTCCCGTACTATGCGGATAGCTTTTCCGATTTGTTTTTCCACGGTATTTACAGAAACATTTTGATATTCCGCAATTTCAATATAAGTAAGTCCTTCTTTTTTACTTAATAAGAAGGTTTCTCTACATTTTGGGGGTAGGTTTTCAACTGTTTTCATCACCATAGCCATAATCCTTTCGGAATTATTAAAATCTTCATCTTCTAGGACGATATCCAATCCTTCAATATATTTTTTTTCCAAGGCAGTAATGGCATTGGATCTTCGATATTGATCTATAAATTCATTATAAACAGATCTGTATAGATAGTTTTTTATATTGATATTGGAATTTAATTTATCTCGTTGTTGCCATATTCTAACAATCACATTTTGCACTATGTCTTCAGATTGATAGTCATCTCGGGCTAAATTTTGGGCATAATTACACAACTGTTCGTAGTACAGGTCCACTAAATAGGTATACGCCGGTGTTTTCCCTTTTTTGAGGTGTTTGAGAAGTTTTTTTTGATTGGTATAATTAGCACTCATGGCCAGTAATTATTTCAAGTTTGAACAAATGTAATTTTTTTTATCAATTTAATGGTGGTATGTCAATTTTAGCTTCGTTATATTGTTAAATATGTAGTGAAAGGATAGGTTCGGCAATGAGATAAATTTATATTATTTATTTAATCAATGGGGGTATAACAATTTTAACTTCGTTATAAGAGTAACGATGCTATGAAAAACGAGAAGAAAAAAATCGAAAATCTATTAATTAAGTTTCTGTTAAAGGAGGCTGATATTGACGAACTCAAACATCTTGAGATTTGGATCAGTGACCCCAAAAATGAAGCCTTGTTTCATGATTACATCAAGACCAATACCATGATAAATAAGACAATGGGTGATTATGATAAAAAAAGGGCGAAAGCAAATATTGTAAGACGCTTAAACAGAGAAAAAAGTATTTTTAGAAGTAAGTCTAGGATAGTAAGCATAGTAAGATATTCTACTGCAGCAATTTTTGCGGCAATTTTGACCGCTACTTTTATTTATAAAGATATATTATTCTCTACCCAATTAAAATCTAACCCTGTACAGGTAAACAGCACTATAAAACCAGGTACGGACAAAGCGACGTTGATACGTGAGGATGGTTCTGTTGTAGCATTGGAAAAAGGCACATCCTTTAAAACACAAGGAATAAGTAGCAATGGTGAACAAATTGTGTATGAAACGCCAAAACATAGTTCTAGTAAAATTATATACAATATACTGAATATACCCAGAGGTGGACAATTTTTTTTAAAACTATCGGATGGAACCGAGGTGTGGTTAAATTCCGAATCCCAATTGAGGTATCCGGTTGCCTTTAGGGATGGCCAAACCAGAAAAGTGGAACTCGATTATGGAGAGGCCTTTTTTAATGTTTCGCCGAGCACAGCACATCGAGGAGCAAAATTTGAAGTAATTAATAATTCACAAGTAATAGAAGTTTTAGGGACGCAGTTCAATATTAAGGCCTATAAGGATGATTCGGCTGTTTATACGACCCTTGTGGAGGGGAAGGTGAAAGTGAACACTAATATGGTTGAAAAAACTTTGGTTCCTAATGAACAATCTAGGGTCAATGTAGTCAATAACGAATTATCAGTGCGGCTAGTGGATGTGGAAAACGAAATCTCATGGATTAAAGGTATTTTTCATTTTAAGGGAAAGCCTTTAAAGGATATTATGAGAGTATTGTCCAGATGGTATGATGTTGATTTTGTTTTTGAAAACAAAGACTTGGAATTGATAAAGTTTAAAGGGACTTTGGATAAAGATCAACCCATTGAAGAAATTTTATCGATCATGAAATCTAGTTCTATTAACCATTATGAGATACGGGATAAGAAAATCATTATTAAGTAATTGTAATGGGGTTCATCAGCGAGAACCTCAATAATTAAATCACCGATTATGAATAATTTTTTAAAACCAAAAATATAGGCCAATGAAGTAAAAAAAATCGATTTTAAAAAAAAGGGAGATAAGGTTTTACCCGCTAAAGTTAAAGACCCTATCCCCTAGAGTGCATTATCAATTAATTAAATTTTAATCAACCAATAACACACAAATTTATGGAAATTAAATGGACCATAGGTTGTTTTCCTTATAGAAAACGCCTGTTAATGTTTATTATGAGAATATTTCTTTTCTTATTTTGTACAACTGTTTTTGCTTTAACTCCTGCTAGTCTAGTTTCTCAACATTCTAAAATTAAAATAGAGGCAGATGAGGCATTAACGGTTGACGAAGTTTTTGACTTAATTATGGAGCAGACGGAGTATAAATTCTTTTATGAAGAAGGTATATTCAAGAGTTTTCCTAAAGTACAGGTACAAAAAGGACGGATAAAGACCAATACCCTGTTACATCGTAGTTTGTCCCACGGGAACCTTAATATAGAGATAACCGAAAACAATGCTATTCTGATAAGTGAAAATCCTCGCAACAATGATCTAGAGGGTTTGGTACAACTAACTATTTCGGGTACTATTACAGATGAGAATGATCAGCCTCTGCCGGGAGCAAATATTTTAGAGCTAGGAACTACCAATGGCACCCAATCAGATTTTGACGGTAATTTCTCAATTCAACTAGAGACAGGTAATGCCATTTTGGAAGTGTCTTATTTAGGCTTTGAAACCAAAGAAATAGCTGTTAATGATCGTAACGTACTGAATATCGTGTTAAAGGAGGATTCTGATGCCTTGGACGAAGTGGTTTTGGTGGGGTATGGCACCCAAAAGATTACCAGCGTAACCTCCGCTGTATCAACCGTTGATGTTGAAGAGTTGGGAAATGTCACCAGTTCTAATATTGCAGCCGCGCTACAAGGGCGTACTCCCGGCCTGTATATACGTGATTCTGGCTACAATCAAGGTTTATCGGTACTGGTAAGAGGGGCAACTACTATAGGTAATAACTCTCCATTGTATATAGTTGATGGAGTGCCACAGGATTTACTAAGTGTGGATCCCAACGATATTGAAGCTATATCTGTTTTAAAAGATGGCGCAGCTTCAGCTATATATGGTTCCAGAGCAGCAGCAGGGGTGATTATAGTAAAAACGAAGACGGGAAGGAATAAAAAGGCAAGTTTTAATTTTGAAAGCTTTGTAAGTTTTAGTGACTTGACCACGAAACAAAAGTCGGCCAATTCTATAGAGTCCGCTACTATCATGAATGAGGCCTCTTTGAACTCTGGAGGACAGGAGTTGTTCTCACCAGAGGATTTTGCCAAATTCGAGTCAGGTACGGACCCAGCTTATCCCGATACTGATTGGAAGGATGAATTTTTGAAAACAGAAGTTGCCAATAGATATTTTTTAAGTGCTTCGGGCGGGAATGAAAGGTCTTCCTATTATTTTTCATTAGGATACAGGAATGCCGATGGAATTGTAAAAACTGGAATCGACCGTAAACAATATAATTTACGAACTAACCTAAAAACAAAGCTGAGGGAAAATATCGATTTAGATGTTAACCTAAGTTACAATATCACAAACAATACTGCACCAAATGTCAATGCAGGAATTGATAATATCTATCAGCATATGAATGGTACGGCTCCTTTTTTGCCAGTAAGAAATGCTGATGGTGAATTCCAATTTTTTAATGAGGCAGGTGCTTATGGCAGAGGATTTTGGAATGTTTTATGGGAACTGGAGGCGGGTACGGCCAATACTAAAAACAAAACCTTTACCGCTAATACCAATCTAACATGGGAACTTGTTGATGGTTTAAAGGTTATTGGCCGTTATTCGTTGATATCGGGTACAAGTAGGTCTGTTTCCAGTATTTATAAAAGGTCTACCACAGGAGGACCCACTTGGTTTTCGGATGTAAATAGTCTGGGTCAAACATGGAGGGATAACAATCAATACAATGCCCAAACTTTCATTAGCTATGATAAAGCATTTGATAAGCATAACATTGGTATTCTTGCTGGATGGGATGTGCAGTTCAACAAGGATTCTTTTATCAGTGCTGGAAGAAGAAACTTTCAATTCGATAATTTGTTGACCGAGTTCAGTGCTCCCAATTCTGGAGACAATGATGATATTACTCAATTAAGCAGTAATACAGCTGAGAGTGCATTACAGTCTGGGGTAGGAAGAATTAATTATAATTTTGACGAAAAGTATTTTCTTGAGCTAACGGGAAGGTATGACGGGTCATCAATTTTTGCCCCGGAAAACAGATACGGTTTCTTTCCTTCGGCATCAGCTGGTTGGATGATAAGTAAAGAGGATTTTTTTGATTCCAATTCATTGGACCAGCTTAAATTGAGAGCCTCTTATGGAACTACAGGTAATAATAGGGTCTCTGGTAGTTATTTCTCCAATATTTCTTTTGGGACCTATTATTTCGGAATGGGCGATATCGTTGAACCGACGGCTGCTGAAGGGGGAGTTCCGTTCAGAGACTTGAGATGGGAGACGACCAGTACAGCCAACGTTGGTCTCGACTTTTCTTTGAACAGTGGATTGTTGTCCGGTTCTTTGGACTACTATATAAAGGATACGGAGGACATTCTATTGCCTAGCCCCGTGCCAGGTACAGTTGGGACGGGTAGAAGCGGACCAGCTATCAATGCCGGGAACGTTCAGAACAAAGGGTTGGAATTGATCTTAAGTCATAACAACACTCTACCGAACGGACTATCCTATGGTGTTTCACTTAATGGAACGTACAATACGAATGAAATAACGGAGCTGACCGATGCCTTTTCGGAGTTCGACACAAGTTATAGGGTTGGAGATGCCTTGGGTACAGTTTATGGATATGTGGCAGACGGTATTTTGTCGACCCAAGCCGAAGTGGATGACTATAAGTCGGAAATTACCTCAGGGATTGCACCTAATACAACAATGGGAGATATTCGTTATGTGGATCAAAATGGAGATGGAATTCTAAATTTTGAGGATAACGTGGCTATTGCCGAGACACTGCCTAAGATAACTTACGGCATTAATTTGAACGCTGAATGGAAGAGTTTTGATCTTCAAATGTTCTTCCAGGGAACAGGAAAGGCGAAAGACTATAGGTCAAATGATTTGTTCGGCAACTATGGATGGATTCCTGAGGAAGCCAATGACGCTTGGAGTGCTTCAAATATTGACGGGTCCTACCCAAGATTATTGCTATTCGGACAACAAACATATTTTCAAAATTTCTATACCAATTCTAGTTTTTGGGCTTTTAAATCATCTTACTTAAGATTGAAAAATATACAGTTAGGTTATACCCTTCCACTTAAAGAGAATAGATACGTACAAAAGGCACGACTTTATTTTACTGGAACAAACTTGTTGACAGTCTCTGATTTTAGACCTGGATTCGACCCTGAATCCAACGGTTTGACGGTACCACCATTAAAGTCCTTTGCATTGGGGGTTAACATTAATTTCTAATAAAAACATACCGATATGAAAACTTATATTAAAACAGTATATATATTAATTTTTGCTTTAGGGGGTGTTTTACAAAGCTGTTCTGAAGAGGAGATTACCAAACTACCTGTAACAGCACTTTCTGAAGATGCATTCTGGACTAGTGAAGAAGATGTTAGACAGGCTGCTAATGCCCTATATGGGTCTTTATCAAACGTAGGTCAGATTGAATGGGACGCTTTGACAGAAATTATGTTCAGTCAGAACGGACCCTCTGTTGAAATTTCTACTGGGGGCATTAATCCGGGTTCTAGTATAGTGAATAGCTTATGGACAGGACAGTATGCCACTATTAGGGATGCCAACTGGTTTATGGAGAATGTGGAGAAAGCTGGATTATCTGACACAGACCTAGCTCAATATATGGGACAGGTACGATTTTTTAGAGCATGGGCCCATTATAAATTATTGTTCCAGTTTGGGGATGTCCCCTTGGTAAACACCTTCCTTGCTATCAATGAAGGGCAGGTAGAGCCCAGTTCAAGGGCAACAGTATTGGATTTTGTTTTGTCCGAATTGGACCAAAGTTTAGTAGAGTTGTCCTCATCAAATTATACACCTGAGTATGGTAGGGTTACGAAATGGGGGGTTATGGCTTTAAAATCAAGGATTTTACTTTATGAGGGAACGTTGTCATCTGATGACTCAATGTTGACAGAAAGTGCCAATTTAGCAAATGAGATAATGTCTGGAGGTTTTGGTTTACATGAAAATTATACCGACTTGTTTAGACCGGAAGGAGAAGGGAATTCAGAGATAATTTTAGCGAGGATAAATGCGGATCTTGAAGGTCAATATCATTCCCTTGGCCAATGGCTGGGACCAATCAGTTTCCATGCCTCTTGGTCTATTTATACTCCTACAATGGCCCTAGTGGAACGCTATCCCGATATCAATGGAGAGGATATTGCTACCAGTCCATTATACGATTCCGAGACGCCTTTTGAAAATAGGGATCCCCGTCTTAACCAAACCATTTTTAATTGGATGGAGAATGTGGAATATGAGGGGGCACTTTTTGAAAACAACGGGACTTGGTTGAATTTTAGAAAATGGATCGACCCCGCTGAAACCGCAGAACAGAGAAGTCATAACGACTTTATCGTTTTTAGATTGGGAGAGGTGTATCTCAATTATGTGGAGGCTATGAACGAAGTTAATGGTCCGTCACAGGATTTATTGGATCTGGTGAACGAACTTAGGACACGAGGTGGAAAAGGGGCCGCAGCAGATGGGTCGGACATTGTTGTTCCCCCAATAGCCCTTGCAGGTCTTACCCAAGATAGCTTTAGGGATATAATACGTAGGGAAAGGATTATAGAATTGGCAGCAGAGGGGGTTCTTTATTATGACTACCATAGGTGGAAGTTGTTGGATGAGACCATGAATAAACCAGCAATAGGTGTAGTGCCATTGGAGGATCGGACATTCACGGCTCCGAGGGATTATACATGGCCGATTCCTGATTTTGAATTGATCAATAATCCTAATTTACAACAGAATACTGGATATTAGGGTGTTAAGAATTACGGTAAGCCCCGCTTAAAAGAGTTAGTTGGTTAGTTTTTTTATTGCGGGGTTTATTTATGTATCGAAATTTGAGCACAGTAGAACCGTCATGTAAGTAAACCTTAACTATTTTCATAGAGGTAAGACATAGCATTAAATATAATATGGATTTGAAATTTATATATCCTCGCTGGGGAAGTTCACATTTATCTTGGGTTGATTTTTTGAACAAAGTCAAAGCAGCAGGTTACCAAGGGGTGGAAATAGACCTACCTACAGATCCTAAAAAAAAACGGGAAATATATGCCATGTTAAAGGATTTTGAATTGGAATTTGTAGCCCAACACTGGGAAACAAAAGAAGTCAACTTTGCAAAACATCAAGATCAGTTGAAAAAGCATTTGTATAACCTTGCCGAGGCCAACCCATTGTTGATAAACTCTCATACAGGGATGGACTTTTATAGCTATGCCCAGAATGCAAAATTATTGGAAATGGCTCATGAGATTGAAGAAAAAACAGGAGTTGCTATTACACATGAAACGCATCGTTCCCGTTTTTCATTTGCAGCTCATGCCTGTTTTTCCTACTTGGAGGAATACTCTTTTTTAAAACTTACCTCTGATTTGTCGCATTGGTGCTGTGTTGCAGAATCTATGCTTGATAACCAAACTCTTGCTGTAGAGAAGGCAATTTCACATACGTATCATATTCATGCACGTGTAGGGTCTGCCCTAAGCCCACAACTTATTGATCCCAGGGATACAAATTACAAACAACAACTTGATCAGTTTCTGCTTTGGTGGGTGAAGATGTTGAAAAATGCTAGGGACAAAGGCCGTGCCTATATGACCATTACTCCAGAGTACGGACCTTTTCCTTATTCATTATATAAGCCGAATACCCAAATACCCATGGGGGACCAATGGGAAATAAATGAATTCATACGCAAAGAAATTATTGAATCCTATAGAAATATTTAGCCCTTTGCCACTAAAACGGCCTAGGAGTTATAGTAAAGAATTATATATAACATTTCGACGCCCCCTGAACTAGTAGGAAAAGAGAGGGCATTTAAATCTCACTTGTTGAGTATAGCATTAAAATTTAATTAAGACAATTGTCATGATCTGGAGATTACAATTTATTTTACTTGTTCTAATAGTGGTTTCATGTAATTCCTATGAGAACCGGAGACCTGAAGAATTGGCTGCTCATAATGTTTTGAAAAGAACTTTGGGTTCGGAAAACGCATCCAAATTTATTTTTAAATACAATGAAAAGGATACATTGGATACTTATGGAATCAGTGTAGAAAAAAATAAGGTGGTTGTTACCGGAAACTCGGTTACTTCTTTGACTAGAGGTGCATATGATTATTTAAAGAATGCTACGAATTCCATGGTAAGTTGGTCTGGGGAGAATATCAATATACCGGAGAAATTGCCCGAACTTGAAAAAACAATAACTTCCCCGTACAAGAACAGATATTACTTAAATGTCTGTGCATTCGGCTATTCAACACCCTACTGGGATTGGGAACGGTGGGAAAAGGAAATAGACTGGATGGCATTGCATGGTATGAACTTCCCTTTAGCCTTGGTGGCCAATGAAGCTATAGCAACACGCGTGTGGAAAAGGTTGGGGCTTACACAAGACGAAATAGATAGATTTTATACGGCTCCATCATTACTGCCTTGGCAACGAATGGGCAATGTAAATAATTTGGGTGGTGAATTGTTAACGAAAGAATGGCATAAGGGGCAAATAGCACTGCAACATAAAATATTGAATAGGGTAAAAGAACTAAGCATGAACCCTATCCTTCCGGCCTTTGCCGGATTTGTACCTAAGGATATTAGTCGGATTTTTCCTGAAGATAAATTGTTATCGGTAAGTTGGGGAGGTTTTCCAGAGAAATATCAAGGGGCCTTGATAAGTCCAAAAACACCCTTATTTGATAAAATAGGGAAACTTTTTATTGAGGAGTGGGAAAAGGAATTTGGAAAAGGGAAATACTATTTGGCCGATAGTTTTAATGAAATGGACCTACCAAAAACGGATAGACCGGTAACCGAACTTTTGGCCGAATATGGAAGTTCTATCTATGAGTCACTTAAATCAGGAAACCCTGATGCCGTATGGGTTGTGCAGGGATGGATGTTTACCTATCAAAGAAATATATGGAACAAGGAAACAGCCAATGCACTTTTCAGCAAAATTCCTGATGACAAATTAATGATTCTGGATTATGCATACGAGTATAACGGTATTGCCTATAAAAACGGTTTTAACTATGAGGTATTTGAAGGCTATAACAATAAACCATGGGTCTATGGTTTTATGCTCAATAGTGGAGGAAAAACTGGCCATACCGGGGTACATGATTATTATGCAACAAATCCAATAGAGCTTTTGAAGTCGCCCTATATGAAAAGCAATGCTGGTTTTGGTTTTGCCCCTGAAGGGATTGAAAACAATGAGGTCACCTTCGAATTGGTATCGGATATGGCATGGAGAAGTGAATCCATTGATTTGGATACATGGTATAATGATTATTCCAGGGCACGCTACGGTGACTGTCCCCCTGCCATGGAAGAAGCATGGCAGTTATTAAGAAAAACAAGCTATGGAACGATGACCGATCATCCTCGATTTGGTTTTCAAGGTAATGGAGGCTCATGGTCCACGGGAACTATAAATAAAGACCCCCGTATCTTCAAAGCAATAGATAAGTTTCTTTCTTGTTCCGATGAGTTGGGAGATTCTGAATTGTATAAAGCCGATGCCTTAGAGTTTGCAGCTACGGTGTTATGTCACAAAGCTGAGGATTGGTTTGGGTATGCTTATGAAGCACATCAGAATATGGATTTTGAAACTAGGGACAAAGCTGGTAATAGGGCCTTGCAGTACCTTACAGATGCAGACCGATTGTTGGAGAATCACCCTACTTTAAGCCTGCAACGCTGGATCGACTTCGCCAGGGGGACAAGCCAAGATGAAGCTCAACAGGACCAATATGAAGAGGATGCAAGGCGTATACTTACTGTTTGGGGGCCACCAAAACTGAAGTTAGGGGTCAATGATTATGCAGCCAGAATGTGGGGAGGTTTAATCCGGGATTATTATCTCCCCAGAATGGCCGGTAAATTAGAAAGTTTAAGGATGAACGAGACCTATGATAACAGAGCTTTTGAGGATGCCTGGGTGAGGGGTAAAGGAGTGAGTAGGATTGAGCCTTTTGCTGATCCCTTAGAATCGGCAAAAAAGTTGGTACAACAAGCTATAGAAAGACCTATTCCCAATATGGTAAAAGAAGATGACATTGTGGTGGGTGACTGGTCTTCAAAGGATAACTCCATGGAATGGCCTCTTAAAAGAGAGTATTTGCAAAAGATCAAAGAGGTTAAATTTATTTATACAAGCGGAAATTCCACTGTGATTCTAAAGGATATGTCCTTAATAGCGGATGGCAAAGTAGTTTTTAATAACCCAAAGACCGGTTCTTTGAACACAGATAACCCTAGCGCTATCTATTCCGTAAAGTTGGAAATGGGAGTAAGGGCAAATAACGGTGCCTCCCTAAAAGTGACTATAGATGGAAAAAATGGTGAACTACAAGCGAAAGGCAAGGTGATTTTAATTCTTGAAGAATAAAACAACAATGGTATCGGTAAGTTGAAAAGATGGACTATGATTTACATTAACAAAAAAGCACTATGAAATTATTAACTAAACAGCAAATAACATTTTTTGAAGAAGAGGGATATCTGGTCATTGACAATTTGTTGAATGAGTCAGAGGTCACTTACTATAGTAATCTTTATGATTCATTTTTAGATAATAGAATTGATGCCTCAAAATACCGGTCAGATTTATCAGGATCCGATGACGCCGCCAAGGAGAACATAACTCAAATTATGGTTCCGAGTAAAATAGTACCGGAAATGTTGGAAAAGGTATTGCATATCAAATCTTTAAGAATGGCCCAAGAACTAATGGGTGATGATATTGCACTGGACTTTGATATGCTTATCAATAAGGCCCCTAATACCAATACTATAACCCCATGGCATCAAGATGCGGCATATTGGATTAATATGCCCGATAAAAGGGCAGCAAGTTGTTGGGTGGCTATTGATCATGCCTATAAGGAGAATGGCTGTATGTGGTATACGCCAAAATCTCACCTCTCAGAAATTTTACAACATGAGCAGACTGGCAACAAAGGGGCACTTAAATGCGAGGGAAGTGAGGAAAATTCTGTATGTATAGAATTGTCTCCTGGATCTTGTGTTTTTCACCAAGGAGGTACGTTACATTACAGTAGGGGTAACTCTACCAACGATAACAGGCGGGCCATTATCACGAATTTCAGGCCTAAGGCGATGATCTCCTTGGAACGTTCTAAAGGGGTAGATCATACAGGGGATAGAAAAGTTAAACAATGAATGTTCAATTGTTCTATTGCATTTAATTGATATTTCAAAAACGAATCGTATAAATGAAAAATATAAAGAGTTTAATTCTTATTAATTCCAGACAATCATTATTTATTGTTCTTTTTAGTGTATTTAGTTATTTAGGCTACTCTCAGTCCGAAGTAGAATACAGCGTAGCTGAAACCCCATGGGAGGCAGGTCTTGGAAACCATAGGGCAATTTTAGAAGTGCCTAATAAAGCGGAAGCCGTTAAAGTGAACTTTAGTTGGAGGCGCCATGATAAAAATCCAGAAAAGCGGCAATTTGTAATTATCAATTCACGGACAGGTGAAACTATTAAAAACATTCACCGAATAGAGATTAATAATGAAAAATGTGAATTGGTTTTTGGGCCTGCAGAAAAGGGAGAGCACCTATTTTATTACTTACCCTATAAACCAGACCCCGAATGGGGCTATTATAAATATGGATATCTAGAACAGGAAAAATCACCAGATCTGCTGTGGGTAACAGATAATAAGCTTAGTAATGCAAAGAGATTGCGTAAGTTACCAAAAGCCACTTGCAAAGAAATACAATCAAGAACGGATTTTGATTCCTTCTACCCCATGGAGGTGGTAGCAACACAAGAAGAATTGGAAGAATTTGTTAGTACAGCAGAATCGGCTTATATCGCTATTCCTGAGGATAGGAAATATCCAATAAAAATGCGGGATCATCTGCCTTTTAAGTGGATAGAGAATGGAATTGAACAGCATTTTAAAGGAAGTGCTCAACGGCATGAATACTATACTTTTCAAATAGGTATTTATGCCTCTAAAATTGCCTTGGAGAATATTAGACTGGAATTCTCTAACTTAAAATCGTCAAATGGTGATACGTTGTCGGAACGTGTTTTTACTTGTTTTAATACCCATGGAGTAGATCCCTATGGAAATTCCTTTACAAAACAAGTTAAAGTTGCTAAAGGAAAGGTGCAGCCATTATGGGTTGGAGTAGATATTCCAAAAGATATTAAGGCTGGGCTCTATACCGGTAACATTACAGTAAAAGCCAATGGTCAACCAGACCAAAATATTACTATTGGCTTAAATATAGAAGATCGGATAATTGCAAGTCGTGGTGATGATGAGCCTTGGAGACATTCTAGACTAAGGTGGTTAAACTCTACAATTGGGATCGATGATGAGCCTACCGTTGCGTATACATCTATTGACACGGACAAGTTAGACAATACCTGGAAGCTCTTGGGTAAAAATATCGAGTACGGTGACGGTGGGTTGCCGACCTCCATAAAAGCTTGGGACACAGAAATATTAGCGGGTCCTATTAAGTTTGTATTGGATGGGGAGCATATTAAGAATGAAAAACAAGTATCCACGATCGGCAAATCGGGAGTGGTGGTAAATAGGTATTCTTCCAATACCCAGAACTTTGATATAGAAACAGAATCAACTTTAGAGTTTGATGGACATATTAATTATAAGATCAAATTACATGCCCAGTCGGATGTTGACCTAGAAGACTTTAAATTACAGATACCCTTTCAGTCATCCGTAGCAGAGTATATGATGGGTATGGGATTGCCGGGAACAAAAGTCCCTAGGCAACACCAAGCGAAGTGGAGTGGGCCCCAAGATAGTTTTTGGGTGGGAAACAGCTATGGAGGTTTGCATGTTGAGCTACGTGGAGGGGAGTACCATGGTCCACTATTAAATCTCTATAAGCCAGAACCACCCAAAAGTTGGGATAATGATGGTAAGGGCGGATTCTCTATAGAGAAGAAAGAAGAAGAAACGATGGCAACCGTATTCTCGGGAAAACGAACATTTGCCAAAGGGGAAGAATTGGTTTTTGAACTATCTTTTTTGATTACGCCCGTTAAGGAAGTAGATAGCAAGGCACAGTTCACAAATAGATATTACCATAATGGCTTGGCTCCCAAACCCAAAGAGGAAGAGATAACGGATGGCGTGAAAATTATTAATGTTCACCATGCCAATAAATACAATCCCTTTATCAACTATCCTTTTATAAATACAAAGGAAATGCGTGGCTTTGTGAATGAAATGCATGCCAAGAATCTTAGGGTGAAGATTTACTATACCATAAGGGAACTGTCTAATCATGCTACAGAAATATGGGCATTACGTAGTTTAGGCAACGAGATCTTGGGAACCGGAAAAGGGGGTGGATACCCTTGGTTGCAAGAGCATTTGGTCACCGATTATAATACACAATGGTATTCTCCATTGGAAAATGGTATTGATGCGTCAATAATAAATGCTCCAGGAGATTCACGTTGGTATAATTACTATTTGGAAGGTCTTTCTTGGTTGCTGAAAAATATGGATATAGACGGTTTATATCTGGATGATGTTACCTACGATAGACGAATCTTAAAACGGATGCGTAAAATCTTGGATAGTGAGAAGCCAGGGTCTATGATAGATCTACATTCCAATACTGGATTTTCTAAGGGGCCGGCCAATCAATATGCAGAGTTTTTTCCATATTTGGATAAATTGTGGTTCGGGGAATCATTTCATTATGATGAAATGCCCCCCGAAAATTGGCTCGTGGAAGTATCCGGAATCCCTTTTGGACACATGGGGGATATGCTGCATGCCGGTGGCAACCCTTGGCGAGGGATGGTTTATGGCATGACAGTTCGATATCCATGGTTCACAGAGGGTGTAAGCTGTGACCCCAGGGGCATTTGGAAGGTGTGGGACGATTTTGGAATCGCCGAATCTAAAATGATAGGTTATTGGGATAGGGATCCTGTCGTATTCTGCAGTCGGGAAGATGTTAAGGCAACCGCTTACGTTAAGGAAGGCAAGGTGATGATTTCAGTAGCGAGTTGGGCAAATGAAACCGTAAATATAAAGTTGGATTTAGACTGGGAAGCTGTTGGGTTAGATAAAAATAAAGTTCGAATAATCGCTCCTAAAATTGAAGATTTCCAACCCGAAAGAACATTTTCCATAGATGAAGAAATTCCTATCGAGCCAACCAAAGGCTGGCTATTAATTGTTGAATTATAAAAACTAAAAGATGCATAGAAAGATGTCATTAAATACAATTATATGTTGCCTTTTAACATTGGCCTTATTTGCTTCATGTTCCGAAGAACATGAAAGAACTGCTAAGGCGGACAGACTTCCCGATTACAAGCTGGAGTTTGGTGGGCTGGCAACAACCTGGGATGAGGGAATACCCTTGGGAAATGCAACCTTGGGGGCATTGGTATGGCAAAAAGATGGAAAGCTTAGATTTTCGCTGGATCGTTCGGATCTCTGGGATCTTCGTCCCATGGAAAATTTGAATTTTCAGGATTTCGACTTTAGGTGGGTGCATGACCAATGGAAGAACAATACCTATAAAAATGTTCAGGATAAATATGATGCCCCCTATGATAACTCACCTGCACCATCCAAGATACCAGGTGGGGCACTAGAGTTTGATATCAGCGGGCTTGGGGAAATTAAGAACGTTAAGCTTAACTTGGCATCTGCTACGTGTATTGTTGAATGGAAAAATGGAACAATTTTAAAAACTTTTGTGCATGCCACAGAACCCATTGGTTGGTATCAATTTGAAAATTTGAAAACACCTATTCGGCCAACTATTGTACCTCCGCCGTATTTCGATGCTAAGGAATCCACAGTGGTAGATCCCGTAAGTGGACAAGATCTTAGGAGATTGGGGTATAAGGAAGGAACAGTCTCACACATGGACAATTCCATTACTTATAACCAAACAGGATGGGATGAGTTTAGTTTTCAAGTGTATACTAAATGGGAGGACAGATCGGACGCTCTTTTGGGAAGTTGGAGTATTAGTTCCCAAAAAACAAAAGAGGAAATTGTAACCACCGCAACGGAGATAGTAGAGACTTCCTTTTCCAAGGGTATTGGGAAACCTATTGAAGACCATACAATATGGTGGCATGGGTTTTGGAACCAATCAAGTATTTCAATTCCCGATACCATACTACAGAACCAATGGTATATGGAAATGTACAAATTGGGATCTGCAGCACGTCAAGGCGCTGCGCCAATTTCTTTGCAAAGCGTTTGGACAGCCGATAATGGCAAACTTCCGCCCTGGAAAGGTGACTTTCATCACGACTTAAATACACAGCTTAGTTATTGGCCCACTTATTCAGGAAATCATTTGGATTTGGAACAAGGCTTTATAGATTGGCTAATTCAGTATAAACCTACGTTTAAGAAATATACAAAGCAATTCTATGGAACAAACGGTCTCAATGTGCCTGGGGTTACCACATTGACCGGGGAACCCATGGGAGGTTGGATACAGTATTCTTTTGGTCCAACCGTAGGAGCATGGCTGGGACAACATTTCTATTGGCATTGGCGCTATAGTATGGATCGTGATTTCCTGAAAGAGCAAGCTTATCCTTGGATCAAGGACGTGGCCATTCATTTCAATGAACTGTCCGTTTTGGGCGATGAAGGTAAAAGAAAACTCCCTTTGAGCTCCAGCCCAGAAATCCATAACAATTCGCATAAAGCCTGGTTTGGGGAAATGACCAATTTTGATCTGTCACTTGTCAGATGGACATATTTGCACGCGGCTGAACTTGCCATGGAGCTAGGGCTAATGGAAGAAGCCAGTAAATGGAAGAATGAATTGAAAGCATGGCCGGAGTATGCGGTGGATGATAGTGGGCTTATGTTCTCAACTAATTTACCCTATCAGGAATCTCACCGTCACTTTTCTCATTTAATGGCAATTCACCCACTAGGATTGATAGACCCTTCCAAAGGGGAAGGGGATATGGAGATAATTCGGAAAACCATTGAGAATTTAGAGGCAATTGGCAGTAGTCAATGGACAGGGTACTCTTTTAGTTGGTTGGGGAGTATAAAAGCAAGGGCTCTGGACGGAGAAGGAGCGGCCAAGGCGCTTAAGGATTTTGCCACCTCATTTGTACTTCCAAACAGTTTTCATGCAAATGGGGACCAATCGGGAACTGGAAAATCCAATTTTACCTATAGGCCTTTTACGTTGGAAGGGAATTTTGCTTTTGCAGCCGGTATACATGAAATGCTCATTCAAAGTCATACCGGTGTGGTAAAGATTTTCCCGGCCATACCCAATAATTGGAAGAATGTGGCATTTGATCAACTTAGAACGGAAGGTGCTTTCTTGGTCTCTGCAGAAATGAAATCAGGGGAGATAATTAGGGTTGAGATTCAATCTTTGAAAGGTGGGACCATAAAAGTTCAAAACCCCTTTACGGATAGCTTTGAAAGCTCTGCTAAACATCAAAAAGAAGGAAATATCTTGACCTTTGAAACAGAAGTTGACGTTAATATAACTCTTATAAAAAAATAACCGCCATTGGTCAATATAATTAACTGTAAATTAATATGATATTCAGCAATTCAAAAAGAACGACATGTACTTTTCTTCTAACCACATTTGTTATTTTCCTAAATTCTGTATTTTCATTTGGGCAGGAATCGAAAGATCCGAAACTATGGTATAAACAACCGGCCCATTCCTGGATGAAGGAGGCCCTGCCGATTGGTAATGGATATTTGGGTGCTATGTTTTTTGGAGGAATTGAAGAGGAGCATATACAGTTTAATGAAGAGACCCTATGGACTGGAGGAAAGGGGGAGTGGAATGAATACAATGGCGGAAATAGGGAAGGCGCCCACAAACATTTGCCCGAGGTTAGAAGATTGCTCGATTCTGGTAAATATGAAGAAGCACATCAGCTCGCGAACAGGGAACTAACGGGTGTGATCAAGGCCGACAAGGGCAATAGTGTATGGGAAGGATATGGGGCTTATCAGCCTTTCGGAGATTTGTTTGTAAGACCTCAATCATCAGGATCCCCCAGCAACTATAGTAGGGAACTTAATATTTCAAAAGGGATCGCTACCGTTAAATATATAACTGAAGGTGTCAGTCATAAACGGGAATACTTTGCTAATTACCCCAGTAGAACTTTGGTTTTCCGTTTTCAAAATGATAATCCCCAAGGGGTTGACTACGTCCTTAGACAAACAACCGAACATAAAAATGTGGACATTTCGTATAAAGACGGACAGCTTGTAATGTCTGGGTATCTTGAAAACAATAGGATGGGATTTGAAAGTAGGGTAGTGGTAGAATCTGACGGAAAAATCCTTCCTTTTACAGATGGGAAATTGAGTGTGAAATCGGCCAATAATCTCACATTGTACCTAACCGCTTCTACCGATTATAAAAATGAGTATCCACATTATTCAGGTAGAAAGTATAAGGAGTTGAACAAAAAAACAATTGAGACAGTTTTAAGTAAGGGGTACGATGCGCTTTTGTCGGAGCATTTAACGGATTATTCCAATTTATTTTCGCGTGTAGATTTCACTTTGGATGGTGTGGATAAAGATAATATACCCACAGATGAAAGGTTAAGGTTGTACGCGAGTGGTGGTGAGGATCCCTACTTGGAGACGTTGTACTTTCAATACGGGAGATACCTGCTAATCAGTAGTTCTCGTCCCGGGACCATGCCTGCCAATTTACAAGGGAAGTGGAACAATATGACAAATCCCCCTTGGGCCAGTGATTACCATGCCAATATCAATATCCAAATGATCTATTGGCCCGCGGAAATTACCAATTTATCGGAATGTCATGAACCACTTATAGAGTACATAGATAAACTAAGGCCTCCTGGCCGTAAATCAGCAAGAGATTTTTTTAATGCCGAAGGATGGATAGTCAACACAATGAACAATCCATTTGGATATACCGCTCCAGGATGGGGATTCCCCTGGGGGTTTTTTCCAGCTGGTGCAGCTTGGTATAGTAGACATGTTTGGGAACATTACGAGTTTTCGGGCGACCGTAATTATCTAAAAGAAAAGGGCTATCCTATAATGAAGGAGGCCGCCCAATTTTGGTTGGATTACCTTACAGAAGATGAAGACGGATTTTTGGTTTCCTCTCCTTCCTATTCTCCTGAACATGGTGGGATTTCTACTGGAGCCTATATGGACATTGAGATTACATGGGATATTTTTGCGAACTGTATTAAGGCTTGCGAAGACCTCGGCTTGGACAATGGGTTTAAAGAAAAGTTGATTGCTGCAAAATCAAAGTTATTACCATTGAAAATCGGGAAATGGGGACAATTGCAGGAATGGAAAGAAGACGTTGATGACCCGACAAATAAACATCGTCACGTATCCCATCTATACGCTCTATATCCGGGAACGCAAGTGAATACAGTTAGAACACCAGATTTGGTAAATGCTGCCAGAGTATCCCTGAACGCCAGGGGGGATGACGGTACCGGATGGTCTATTGGCTGGAAGATAAATTTTTGGGCACGTTTGTTGGATGGGGACCGTTCCTATAAGCTGTTAAATAGAGCCATGCAGCTAACCCAGACAGGTGGTGTAAATATGATGGATGGCGGAGGTGTATATAATAATCTATTTTCTACGCACCCTCCTTTTCAGTTAGATGGGAATATGGGGGCTACGGCAGGAATGGCCGAAATGCTTTTGCAATCACATTCAGGAGAAATACACATATTACCAGCACTCCCCAAAGCATGGTCTACGGGAAAGATTGGTGGCCTGAAGGCGCGTGGTGGAATAGAAGTAGATATGGCATGGTCACATGGAAAGCTAGACAAGCTTACGTTAAAATGCGACCATGATCAAACTGTTAAAATTCGCTATCATAATGAGGTAATTCGTTTTGATTTGAAGGCTGGGAAGGTTCTAAATCTTGATGGTAGTCTGATGGTGAATTAATGAAATTGAAGAGATTAAACTGAATATATTCAAACTACTTATCTAGATTGCCGTATTGTCTAGAGAATCTATAATTAGGGGTAAATAACAAGAGGTAAATAGTTTGTAATGACAGTATTTGAATAGACAAATATAAAGTGTTAATTATAATAACAAGATGAAATATTTGAATGTACTTATTGTCACATTTTCTATGATGCATGCCATATATTCACAAAAAGCCACGGTTCGGGAAGAAAATCTGAACATGAAAACCTATATGTTCGGGGACCCTGATCCCGTACCCAATATAAACCGTATCTATCCTTATTTTCGCTTTGACGGCTATACGGACCAGGGGGAGTATCGGGATTGGAAAATGGTGGTCTTGGAGAACGACTATATCAAGGTTTACGTATCCCCGGAAGTAGGGGGGAAGATATGGGGTGCCATAGAGAAATCCACGGGAAAGGAATTCATGTATTTTAACGAGGTAGTGAAATTCAGGGATGTGGCCATGCGCGGGGCGTGGACCTCTGGTGGATTGGAATACAACTTTGGGGATATCGGTCATATCCCTACCTGTGCAACCCCAGTAGACTATGCTTTAAAGGAGTATCCGAATGGGAGTGTATCCTGTGTGGTGGGAGCACTGGACCTGCCATCTAGGACCAAATGGAACGTAGAGATAAAACTGCACCCGGACAGGGCCTATTTTGAAACTATCGCCACATGGGAAAATTCCAGTGAGGTTCCGGTAACGTATTACCATTGGATGAATGCCGCGGCCAAGGCCGATGGTGACCTGGAGTTTATCTATCCCGGCAACAAAAGAATCGGACATGGCGGGGAACTGGGAGAATGGCCCATAGATTCCGGCAGGGATATCTCACGATACGAAAACAATGATTTTGGAATCTATAAATCGTACCATATAATCGATAGTTATTCGGACTATTTTGGCGGTTACTGGCAGGAAGATGATTTTGGGTTCGGGCATTATGCCGATTACGTAGATAAGCCAGGAAAGAAGATATGGATATGGGGATTGTCCGATCAAGGTATGATATGGGAAGAGCTGTTGACCGATTCCAATGGGCAGTATATAGAATACCAGGCAGGAAAACTCTTTAACCAAGCTGCCAATAGCAGTACTTTTACACCATTTAAGCATCGGGAATTTATGCCCCATGATGTGGATATTGCCAAAGAGCTATGGTTTCCCCTTAAAGGGACCAAAGGGATGGTCGCCGCATCGGAATATGGGGTTTTGAATGTAAAGAGAAAAGGTAGCAGCCTTGAAATCCGATTAAGTGCCCTACAGCCATTGGACACCTATATGGAAGTGCGGACAAGAACTAGGACGCATTTTAGAAGGGACCTGGAGTTAAGCACCTTAGACCTATATGCAGAGACCTTGAACATTGAAGGGGACCAGGAAATCCAAGTGGTGATTGGTGATCTTTTATTGGTCTACAATTCCGATGATGCTTCAGCCATTCTGGACCGTCCCTATGAACCAGAAACGGCATTCGATTGGGAATCTGCATACGGACTGTATGTAAAAGGCCTGGAACTTGAAAAACAACGAAGGTATACCGAGGCCCATGAAACCTATTTGAAAAGCTTTGAAACAGAAGCTACCCATGTCCCTACATTAAGCAGATTGGGACTGAGTTATTACCGAATGGAAAATTGGGAAAAGACCTTGGAGCTCTCCAAAAAAGCCTTGGCAATAGATACCTATGACGGACTGGCGAATTATATATACGGACTGGCCAATACTTCCTTGGGCAACCCGGCCGATGCCAAAAGCGGCTTTTCCATTGCCTCCCAATCCGTGGGTATGCGAACCGCTTCCTATACGGAATTGGCAAAACTTTTTATGAAGGAAGGGCTATATGTCAAAGCGCTGGAATATACGCATATGGCCTTAACCTATAATGCCCATGCTATTTCCGCAATGGAACTTAGGGCAATACTGTTGAGGAAAATGGACCATGTAAAAGAAGGAGAGAGGGTACTGGCAAAAATTTACGAGCAGGATGCCACCAATTTAACCCATGCTTTTGAAAATTACTTTTTGGGAACTCTCACCCAGGAAGAAGTCCAGGCAAAGATCACCAACGAACTGGCATATGAATCTTATTTAGAGGTGGCATTGCAATACATGGCCTATGGGGCAGAGAAGGAGGCATTACAAATACTCAAAATGTCGCCCACTCATCCTATCGTAGCCCTGTTCATGGCCCATTTGGGTCAGGGAGATCGGAAAAATCTATTGGAAGAGGTGATAGCCATGGATGCGGAGATGGTATTTCCCCATAGAACTGAGACCGCTAAGGTACTAAGGAAGTTCCTAAAGAAAAACGATCACTGGAAGTTTAAGTATTACCTGGCTTTACAACAATGGAGCAAGGGAAATTTGGAAGAGGCCAAGAAGTTGTTCTTGCAATGTGGCAATGAACCGGATTTTGTACCCTTTTATTTGGCAAAGATCAAATTGTTCCCGGGAAGTGCGGAGACTAGGCTTGAAGCCCTTGAACGTGCAGTTGATCTAGATAATAAAAATTGGCGGGTACAGCTTGCATGGATAGAGCACTACATGGAAACCGATCAATGGAAGGCCGCCAAAAAACTCACAAAAAAGGCCTTGTCCAGATATCCGGAAAAGGCGGTTTTGGGCATGCGCTATGCAAAAATACTTTTGCAATTAAAGGAGTATAAGGCCGGTTTGAATTTTCTTGAAACCTTTAATGTGCTGCCATTTGAAGGGGCAACGGAAGGCAGGACGGTCTACCATGAGACCTGTGTACGCTTGGCCATGCAATCGTTGTTGGCCCAAGACTACGATGCGGCCATTTTCTACGCACAGAAAGCCAAATTGTGGCCCAAAAATCTAGGGGTGGGGAAACATTACGATGTGGACGAGCGATTGGATAATTATCTTTTGGCCCTGGCCTATAACAAGAAAGGAGAGCCGGAAGAAGCTGAAAAGTATTTTGAGAGGATTATGTCACATCAAACTCCGGACTACCTTCATGAAAGTTCAAAACTGTACTTCCAATTAGTCGTGCTGGAGAAGTTTAAAAGAAATAATCAGATACAGGAATTATTACAAAAAATATCAAAAGAACTAAGTGATAACCAATACTTGGAATGGGCGGTTGCCCGGTATAAGGATGCCGATCATGAAGCTGTTAAGAAGGCTATACTTAGTTCGAATGAAAAGGTACACGCCTACGACACCAAATTCGTTGATGAGGAGTATGTGCTAGTTTCGGAATTGGCTGAAGCCTTTTCAAAAATAGTGGCTACTGGAGAATAAATTAAATTGATCTTTCGGTTGATTTTTGATGTCCAGTATGACGGGATTTATTTAGTCTTAATGATTTCATGAGCTATCTAACAGTCCTAGTTTTGGAAAGTCGACAATGCTTTCAACTAAAGTCCTAATATAGTATATATTGAAAAAGTTGAAAACATATATCATCTACTTTTCTGTTTATGAGATAGGATTAACAGAGTTTGGCAAACCATTTCATTTATCGGACCATTGAAATTTAAAATATAAAATAAAATAGTTTTATGGACAGGCGAATAAAGAATAGTGCAATCACGGGTATAGTAATAGCTTTGATGATTATATTTCCTTTGAATGCACAAGAACAAAGTATAGATTTATCTGGCGCATGGAAGGTAACCTTAAATTCAGCGATTAATACTGATGATAATTCCGTAGGAAATAATAAATTGGAGGGGATTATTCAGTTACCGTCTTCGCTCGCCCAACAAGGTTTTGGTATAAAAACGGAAGGGTCGGAGTATGGGGTACTTACTCCTGAATATAAATATCTAGGAGTGGCCGTTTTTGAGAAAGAAATAATAATCCCCGAAAATTGGAAGAACAAACAGCTTACCATTTTCCTAGAACGCGTATTATGGCAATCCAAAGTAATCATCGACGGGAAAAATATTAGTACCCAAGATGCACTGGGAACTCCTCATATGCACCATGTTGGACCTCTTTCTCCTGGTAAACATCAACTGGTCATTGAAGTGGATAATGAAATGATCCACAATATTGGAGATAAGGGGCATGCCTACGGAGCCTACACCCAGAGCGTTTGGAACGGTATAGTTGGAAAAATAGAAATTAGAGCTCAAGACCCTACTTATATTCACAGTGTTCGAACCTTTTCTTTGATAGATAAAGACCAACTGAAGGTAGAATTGGATTTAACGGCGCATAAAGATGAAAAGGCCAACATTCAACTACAAATAAGAGAGCTGGATAAACAGGAAATAGTTAGAGAACTGAACGTTACCAGGAAAATAAAGGAAGGTTCAAATAAACTTGAAATAAGCCTGGATCTCGAGGGCAAATTAAAGAAGTGGAATGAATTTGATCCATCAGTTTATATCCTTATTGCGAAAATCGCCACAAAAAAGTATTCCGATTATTATGAAACAGAATTTGGTTTCCAAGAAATAGGCCATAATGGCACAAACGTTACGATCAATGGAGATCCCGTTTTTCTACGGGGAAATCTAGATTGCGTTCATTTTCCTCTCACCGGGTATCCATCTACAAATATAGAGGACTGGGTAAAAATATTCAATACATATAAGGATTACGGTCTTAACCATGCTCGCTTCCACTCCTGGTGTCCTCCCGAAGCAGCTTTTAAAGCAGCCAACAGGGTAGGAATCTATTTACAAGCAGAAGCTTCCATTTGGATAGATTGGTGGATGAGTGAGGATATGAAAGCCAAGGGAAGGCCAGAGATGGATACCAAAGGGTATCCAAAAGGTTTGGGGTTGGATCCCGATCGTGACACTTTTGTTATCGAAGAAATGAATAGAGTGGTGGACACTTACGGAAATCATCCATCATTTACCATGTTCTGTATAGGTAACGAATTGGGCAATTCGGATTTCGATGTAATGAAAGAATGGGTAGCAGACTTAAAGACCATGGACAACAGAAGGCTTTATTCCGTTTCAACCGCCCGAAAAATAACGGACGTAGACGACTATATGGCTACCCATTATATTCAAGGTGTGGGACGTACAAGAGGTTTGAATGGTCCACAGACCGACTGGGATTTTGAGGATATTTACTCTAAAATGAACATACCAATTATTGCACACGAGATTGGGCAATGGCCCGTATACCCTACATGGGATGAAATCCACAAATATACCGGTGTACTCAAGGCTAGGAACTTTGAGGGATTTAAGGAAGTTGCGGAGAGAAATGGTATCGCAGATCAAGACCGGGATTTTAAAATGGCTTCAGGAGCACTGAACCAAATAATGTACAAATATGAAATCGAGTCATTTTTAAGGACTAAAAGTTGCGCTGGGGTTCAATTATTGAGTATGCAGGACTACCAGGGACAGGGGGAAGCATTGATCGGATGGCTCGATGCCTTTTGGGACAGTAAGGGAATTACGACTCCTCAAAAATTTAAACAACATTTTGATGAAACGGTTCCACTGTTGCGAATGAACAAATATGTTTGGAACACGGATGAAACTTTTGAGGCAAATGCACAGATTTCCCATTATGGACAGTATCCCATTGAAGGCGGGATAATCATCGCAACAATCGTCAATGATAAGGGTAGTATTTTAAAGGAGGAAAGGTGGCCCATCAAAGATTTGGACATTGGCAGTTTAACCGATATAGGAAAGTTTAACTTTCCTTTAAGTTCAATTGATCATGCCCAAAAATTAACCATTTCCCTAGCATTGGAAGATTCCCGTTTTAAGAACACGTGGAATATTTGGGTATACCCTTCCAACCTACCACAGATAGATGACCGTGGAATACACTTTGCAAATTCATTGCATGAGGAAGCCTTAAAAGCATTAAAAAATGGTGAAAAGGTTTTGTTGTTTGCAAATCAATTGGGTACCGATGATAATAGTGTGGAACTAAACTTTCATCCCTTATACTGGTCATTAACATTTTTTCCTGGTCAGGGTAAAACCAATATAGGATTACTGGTGCAGAACGATCATTCCGCCATGAAAAAATTTCCGACCTCTTTTCACAGCGATTGGCAGTGGGAATCTATAATGAAATCCTCTAAGGGCTTTGTACTAAACAGTACCCCACAAGAATTTAAGCCTATCGTACAGGTAGTGGATGATTTTCATCGAAACAATAAAGAAGGAACTATATTTGAGTTCAAAGTTGGAAAAGGCAGTCTTTTGGTGTGTGGTTTCGATATTGCGACCAATGATTCCCCTGCAGCAAAGCAATTAAAGTATAGTCTTATAAAGTACATGAAATCCGACAATTTCAACCCTACTTTAGCTGTTGATGAAGCATATCTCAAAGAACTTTTTCCCATGATTCCCAAAGCCACCGAAACCACATTGGATGAAGGCTTTCATAACGTTTTGATACATATAAAATCTGCTGAATTGGTAAAAGATAAGAATATTGATCAAGAATGGTCCAAAGCGGTCGATCAAGTAGTCATTCAAAAAGAAAATGTGAATTACCATGTACAATCGGACGGTGTTTGGAAAGATAATGAAGGAAGTGCATGGCATGGAAAGAATATGACCATTACTTTGGATTGTCCTAGTGGAATCTTAGGTAGTTTTTACGTACTTTTCGAGGACTGGAACCATCAAGGAAGGGAAGGTATTATTGAGTTTGAGGGGAGAAAAGTAAAACTTGGAAAACATAATGGTAAAGGAGGACAATGGGTGAAATTCCATGTTATGAGGGAGGATAGTAATGACGGAAAACTAATTTTAAAATCTAAGTCAACAAAAGGAAGTAATCTGATGATTGGGCAAATAGTGCTAGAGAAAGTTTAGAATGATTAATGAGGATCAGCAATAGTTAATTCCTAGGAAGAAGTGATTCAAATTACCATTAAGAATCTTCCTTTTGGGGGAGTTAGGGCAAGTGATTTAGGAGCCAATCACGATAAAAGAGCTATTGATCTTTTTTCTTAAAAAACAATAGAGACTATCCCAATAACAATGGCGTGCCTACTTGATGAGTTCATAATTATGTTCAATAGGCTTTATCAATATTACTATTCTTTATAATAGTGTGCCATGCGGATACGAGTATTTAGGGAGAAATAATAGAAGTGGTCTTTTCTCAGCCTTTCTTAAAAACATGACTTTCTTTAGATTTAGTTTCTAATATACCTTTTATTTTAGTGTTCCGTGTAATTTTTCAAGCCTGTCCATCATTTAAATTCATTATTATAGATTACAGAAAGAATATGGTAAGACAACAATTAAGGTATTATATAAGTATTCATCAAAATTGTTTTTATATTTAAAATGCGTTATGTTAAAGCGCATTTGAATGTTTATGAAAGCAGTAATTGATATCTTACAGAGAGAAGCTCCTTATCTGAATTCTTCTAGGAACAAGGCGATGCTCGTCGCTTTTTTAGCTGTATTTACTTTAATTTTTTTAGTTGTCTATAACCCTTTCAATATGATAGAATGGGGCGGCAGTATTTTAGGCTATGTTGGGATTGGTACGGTTGTAATGCTGGTAAGCCAATTTCCACTGCGTAACATTTTGGGAGTCAGAAAATTTAGGCTGTATCATTTATTCATTTGGATAATTGGAGAATTATTTGTGATTACCTTCTTTGTTTATCTTGTTTATGGTCCTCTATTCCCAACATTTAAAGAACGGGTCCATGAATATCTTGATACGCTTAAATTCGTATGTTTAATAATTATAGGACCTTACTTCTTGTTTGTTTGGTTTTTGGCTTATAGACATAAGCTTTCCAATTATCAGGACGTAGCTCGCTACAATGCTTCGATTGAACCGGGAATTGACAATAAACTCCTGACCATCATCGCAGAGAATAACAAGGCAGTTTTGGCAATTAATTCGAATCATTTGCTTTTTGTGAGATCCTCCGGGAACTATGTAGATATCTATTATCTAAAAGGAGATATATTATCAAAGGAACTTGTACGCATGAGTCTAAAAGGAATCGAAGTAAAATTAAAAGGTTCAAGTGTACTAAGGGTACACAGATCATATATGGTCAATACCAACATGATTTCATCTATTAAGAAAACAAGAAAAGGCTACAATATACGGGTGCAGCATGCCCCAGAAGAAATAATACCTGTATCCCTAGGTTACAAGGACCAATTTGAAGAAGCCTTGGCGTTAAAAGTGCCCCATTAATCCCAAATAGGGATATTTCATCACAAAGTATTACAAATTTAATAGTTAGTTGAAGCACCATTGCTAATTTGTGCCACATGGTGCATTTGGCTAAACCTATAAACAAGGTAATCCTCATCTGATCATATCTAGTTGTGGGATTTAGAGGATTCAACACACGGCTTCGACCCTGGGAGGAAAGGCACTTGTACAAGTGCACCTATAGGGTACAAAATAATAATTAACAGATGGTAATAAGTAGGGACATTTTAAAAGCTATTCTACTCCTGGTGATTGTAGTAATCTTAGCATGGGCTTTTTTTTCGGGAGAGAATCCTGCTACATATTATCCCGTTCCACTTTTAAAAAGTACTTGTCCTCCCGGATTTAAACTAAACAAAAATAATGAGTGTATTGCAAAAAATTTATATAACCAATATGCTACTACTAACAAGGCAGGTGTAGGTGGTTTAAAATCGGCCTTACCAGAGATCAGGGATGGTTTTTCCCCACAACAGATCGACCTGGGAAGGTATTTGTTTTTTGATCCCGCTCTTTCGGTAGACCAAACTATTTCCTGTGCAACATGCCATGATCCGAATAAAGGATTGAGCGATGGATTAGCGACTAGCATGGGAATAGATGGACAAAGATTAAAAAGAGCGGCTCCTTCCCTTTATAACGTAGGCTATTTAAAAAAGCTCTTCTGGGACGGTCGTGCCACAACTTTGGAGGAGCAAATGCTGGAACCACTGTTCTCCAAAGAAGAAATGGGAAATTCACCGGATAATTTACTAAGTACGATCAATGGAATAGAGAATTATAGAAAATTGTTTGCGGAAGCATTTCCGACAAGGGACGGAGACCAACCCATTCTGTTACATGAAATTACCAGGTCCTTAACAGCTTTTCAATCCTCCTTGATTTCTTTAAACAGTAAGTATGATCAATATGCCCATGGCTATGACGGCGCCTTGAACAAAAATGAAATTGAAGGACTCAATATTTTTAGGTCGTTTGTGGCACGTTGTGCAGAATGCCATACGCCACCTCTTTTTACAAATCAACAATTTGCTGTTATAGGCTCTCCAGAACCAGATGGGGTACCCTTGGATCCTGGGGCGGAAGTTACTTATAAGGACAAAAGCCTTAGAGGTGCCTTTAAGGTTCCAAGTCTGAGAAATATAGCCCAAACAGCCCCTTATATGCACTCGGGAAGGTTCAAAACCCTTCGAGAAACCGTCCAATTTTATACAGATGGACGGGGCCATGCCGTACCCGAAGGGGAAAATTTATTGATTCATTGGCACATTTGGGAACCCAATTTAACCGATTACGAATTGGATCGCCTTGTAGATTTTTTAAAAACCTTGACCGATGAATCCTTTAAACCAAAAGTGCCGGAGGTACTGCCTTCCGGACTACACATATCCTCTTAATGTATAATCAATTAAAAATAAATTAAAAATGAATAAGAAATCACCTTATAAAAAAATTATTGCCTCGGTCTTACTTTTGGGTATAGGTGTATTTATTGGGAAATCATTCTTTGGACCAAAAAGTGTGGAGACCGTACCCATTCCTTCCACGATGAGGTATAGAAATGTAGGGCATACCAATGATACTACAAGAGTGGCTTCAAGTGAAGAATTTAATGGGAAGATTATTGAAGTTAAAAATGGCAGCTCTATTCAAAATGCGGTTAAAGAGTCAAAACCCGGAGACCTCATTCGGGTTTATCCCGGAACGTATACGGAGAACGTGTACATAGATAAGGACAACATTAGCCTGCAAGGAGTCGTCATCAATGGAGAATGGCCAACCTTGGATGGTAAAAAGGAAATTAACGATGCCTTCCTGTATTCTGGAAACGGAATTCTTATAGAGAATTTTAAAATCATTAATTACAAAGGCAACGGCATAATGGGGCAAGCCGGTAACAATTTTATTATACGAAACAATTGGATTATTGATACGGGTGTTTATGGAATCTTTCCACAGTATGGTAAAAATGGACTTGTGGAACATAATGTACTGAGCAAAATTGCGGATGCGGCCATTTACGTTGGAATGTGCGATAATGTTGATGTACGGCATAACGAAGTATTTGATAATGTGGCTGGTATTGAGATAGAAAACTCCAGGCACTGTTTGGTAGAGAACAATTATGCACACAATAATACGGGAGGATTGTTAGCCTTTGTGACTCCTGGCCTGCCCATAAAGACCACCTTTGATGTCATACTTCGCAATAACTTTGTGGTGAACAACAACCACGAAAATTTTGGCGCACCCGGATCTACCGTAGCTGGCATTCCACCCGGTACCGGCATATTAATAATGGCCGCCGATGACGTAATTGTAGAAAATAATATAATTACCGGAAATAACAATACGGGGATAACCATTGTTGATCTGGCTACCGGCGACCCTAAGGCCAATGATCCCAATTCTGAGGGTAATCCGGACAGGGTGGTTATTTTGGATAATATTATGTTTAACAATGGGAATGCCCCAACAGGTGAAATAAAGGCCATAATGCTTGCCCAAATGGACAGCAAGGGACCCGATATTTTTGCTTATGGAGGTGGGACTGGAAGTACTATTAGGGATAAGAACAGATACAGAACCTTTGGATTGGACCATTATGGGACGGCACAAATAACCGATACCAAGGATGTATTGACCATGATGACCCCATCTCCTGTCCCCCCAAGGTCCGTTTCCAAAGAAGAACTAGGTGAGCTTACCTATTATGGGGTCTGTGCGGGTTGTCATGCTTTTGGTACTAGGTTGATAGGTCCACCTACGGATATCATCCAGGCCATTCACAACGGCAACCCCCAAGGTATTGTAGACTATATCACAGCTCCAAAAAATTTAAGGGAAGGTTATCCGGAAATGCCTCCACAAGACTATTTATCGGATGAAGCCAAAATGGCCGTGGCCGAATATATTCTTGCTCTAAAGCCTTAAATCAAGGTCTTGCCAAAAGAATGCAGTATATAATGGACTAATTAAACCACCAAATATAATCATATGAACAAACTAATTCTAATATTGGCCGTTTTGGGTAGTATTGTCACGGCCAAGGCCCAAAAAACCATTTCCGGTCACGTACTAGAAAAAGATACCAATATGCCGCTTATAGGGGTAAGCGTATTGGTCAAAGGCACTCAGAAAGGGACAACAACGGATTCCGATGGGAATTACTCCTTGACAAATATCGGCAATAATGATTTTCTGGAGTTCTCATATATAGGGTATTCTACCCAGGAAATATCCGTCGGAAACCAAACTACAACCAATGTTTTCATGGATATCAATGCTGAGCAGATAGACGAGGTGGTGGTTACCGCATTAAACATCCAAAGGGACAAGGAGTCTCTTGGATATTCCGTCTCCCAAGTATCTTCTGAGGAAGTCAACGTAGCTAGGGAAAATAACATCATGAACTCCCTTTCCGGAAAAGTATCGGGACTACAGATAACCCAATCCAATATCGGGGTCGATGGTTCTAGCCGAGTACTTCTTAGAGGAATCACTACTATCAATGGTAATAATAGACCATTGGTGGTGGTTGACGGTATCCCCATTAGCAATGGTTCTGGCGGGGCCAGCGGATTTGGAGGTGTAGACCGTGGCGACGCCCTTTACAACATCAATCCCGATGACGTAGAATCTTTAAGTGTACTGAAAGGGGCCGGGGCGGCTGCAGCCTATGGCTCGCTGGGTATGAACGGAGTAATTTTGATCACCACCAAGTCGGGCACTAAAAAGGATGGTGTTGGTATTTCTTTAAATTCGTCCTTTTGGTTTATTGATATCTCCCTAACCCCGGACTTTCATAATGAGTACGGAACCAGGGCATTTGGCGACTTTGCACCGATAAATGCCAATGGAAGACCTGTTCTTGACTACCCCTTCTCTTGGAGCTGGGGACCCAGAATGGAAGGTCAGTCCTATATCAACTGGTTGGGTCAGCAGGACACCTATTCCCCTAACTTCAACAGGAACCCCTATAGGGAATTTTATCAGACAGGTTATACCGTGTCCAACACCTTGGCTTTTGAGGGCAGCGGTGAAAAGGGATCCTTTGGATTGTCTATAATCGATGAGGATGGGCAAGGCATAGTGGAAAATATTCCATTTAAGGCCCAACACCCTGTTTAGAGAGAGCATAGAGGTATCTTTGAACCAATGGGAGGTTGATGATACGGAACAGACTTTATGGCCTCGCCTACAGAGAACTTGACAGAAGTGAATGCTAAGGAACAAATTGTGTTCAAATGTGGTTGGCGCTAACTCCCAATTATTTTGAGGGATGGCCCCAAATCCAACACACAGGTTACCCTGTTATACCGGTGGGAACCAGTGGGGATCTGTCTAAAGGAGTTACCAATGGTATTATGCCCAATAGATTTATGTACTCTTCCTTTGAATTGGGAGCAAACAGCACTAACGTGCAAGAAGCAATTTCAAGACAGGGTGCAAATAAGATCATCACTAAGGTATGGTGGGATAGAAACTAAAACAATACAATAAATATAATCAGATGAAAAATATAAAAATTTTGAGTTTACTATTAGTGACCGTGATATTGATTAATTGTAGTGAAGATGATAAATCGCAATTGCCTCTTTCTGATTTTCAATTTTTGGTTGAGGGTTCGTTGGTAACCTTCAACGGAACCGTAGAAAATGCAACTTCCATAATTTGGGATTTTGGAGACGGATCTACCAGTTTGGAAGAAGATCCTGTATATGCTTATTCCAGTCCCGGAACATACAATGTTAAGATGATGGTGAGTGGCGAAAATGGTACGTTCTCAGAAACCAAAACTGTAACTATTCTGCCAGCACTTGATATTCTTCTTACTGGGAGACCGGCGATACCAGAGGGTAAAACCTGGAAATTGAAAAGAGCATATACGGCAGTTAAAGATGGTGCAGGATTGATAGAAAACAAACTTGGCCTTTTAATTGCATCTTTTGACAACATACTGGAAGCCGTTGGGTTGGGGGCTTCCTTTGAGGATTTCTTTACCTTTGTACATGACGGTAGCTACAAAGTAATCAATGTTGATAGCCAAATTCTTATGTGTATTATACATGCAAGTGCCTTTCACCGTGCCAATATTACAGCGGTTTCCGCAGACCTGGCCAACGTGCCTTTGGCCCATGTAAATTACCCCCCCCCCCGTAACCAATGCCACCTGGGAAATAAGTGAGGACGATTTTATTATAGACACTCTTTATCCTCAAGTAGGACCTGTTAATGTCAGTTTTTCCGAAAAGTAAAGTCTAATTTTGGGGGTATAGCCGGGCTTTAAAAAACGAGTAACATCGTTATTTTAAAGGAAATTACCGAATCAACTATGAATGTTGCACTTGGGATACATACGGAACAGGATTTTTATGATACCCCAACACTATTCTTTCATTTGACTTTGGAATCCTCATAAGTTATAAAATTATATTTTTTGAAGTGGATAGTTACCAAATAGGGATATGTAGAACAAAATTTTGACAATATACCCAAATGAATATGTTTGGGGATATTTATTATTTAATTTAAGACCCATGGACGTATTAGTAAAACAGGGCAATTTTTTTGCATCCAAAAAGACCAAGAATGTGAGCTTTCGTAAAGACACTTTAAAACGTTTGCAAAAGGAAATATTGGCCCGTGAAGATGATATTGCTGAAGCTATATACCAAGATTTTAAAAAACCAAAATTTGAGACCTTGGCAGCTGAAACGCAATTCGTTCTGGCAGAATTGAATTTAACATTAAAAAATATTGACGATTGGGCCAGTCCTGAACGAAAATCAGGAACCTTGATAAATTGGCCATCTTCGGATTGGGTTTATAAGGAGCCCTATGGTGCAGTGTTGATCATTGCTCCCTGGAATTATCCTTTTCAATTAGCATTTGCTCCCATGATTGCGGCTATTGCGGCAGGAAATACGGTGGTGGTAAAACCTTCCGAGGTTACACCGCATACGGCATCGATCATTTCAGAAATTATCAATGAAGTCTTTGATCCGGGACATGTTAGTGTGGTGGAAGGTGGTGTGGAAGTTTCCCAAAAACTATTAGCCGAGAAATGGGATTACATTTTTTTTACCGGAAGTACCCGAGTTGGGCGAATAGTATATGAAGCCGCCGCAAAACACCTAACCCCGGTAACCTTGGAACTGGGCGGTAAGAATCCCACCATAGTAGATGAAACGGCATCTATAAACTTGGCCGCGAAACGAATTGTTTGGGGCAAATTTTTAAACGCAGGCCAAACCTGTATTGCTACAGACTATATACTTGTTCACAAAACCGTTAAAGACAGTCTTGTTGGCGCTCTAAAACAAAACATAATCAAGTGCTACGGAGAGAATATAGAAAAGTCTCCGGATTTTTCGCGAACGGTAAGCAAAAGACATTTTGAAGGTTTAAAAGACATGTTGGAGGGCCAGGAAATTCTTTTTGGTGGCAAAAGTAATGATGATGATAATTATCTGGAACCGACATTGGTCAATAACCCCAAATTGGACAGTAAATTGATGAGGGGCGAAATTTTTGGGCCCATTTTGCCCATAATAGCCTACACCAATGAAGATGATATAGAGAGGTATTTATCCAATTATGGAAAACCCTTGGCCACTTATGTATTCTCCAACCGTAAAGCGTTCCAGAAAAAAATAATCAATAGGTATAGTTTTGGCGGGGGAGCTATCAATGACACGGTAATTCAAATCACGAATAAAAAACTTCCATTTGGCGGGGTTGGTGCAAGTGGAATAGGTGCCTATCATGGAAAAAGATCCTTCGACCTATTTTCACATCAGAAGTCCATCATCAAGAAAGCCAATTGGTTTGATGCACCTCTTCGTTATCCGCCTTATAATCTACCTAAAAAGATTGTAAAGAGAATTAAGTATCTGTTTTAACCAGTTGTATGAATGAAAATAGTATTCGATTTAAAATTTTTGTTGTCGAATTATTCCGAATTGGAATTATTTGTACCTTTATGATACTAAAGAATAGTAAATATTACCTTTAGAGTTCTTATTCAGTTTTGAGTGTACAATTAGGTGTGCATTTTATGAGGAAATCTCTTGAAACACCGATATACAGTGCTTTGATGTTTGATAGTTAAGTCTGTCATCCCGACGAACCACTTTTCATGTGGTGGCAAAACACTGTTAATCAATTGATTTTCAGTGTTTTTTTTGTTTTTATGAATTTTTTTTGATATCATTTGATATCATATGTGTACACCTAATTCGGTGTGCAATTCGGTGTGCAGTTGTTCACTGAAATTGTAGTAACTTGAAAGAACTTTAGGGATCATGACCAATTGTTGTGTTTATGCAAAAATTGTGATTAATCGGTAAAGGAAGAACTCTACATTTTTCACACCTCTAAACTGTGCCCTGAATGCCTTGATCTTTTCGTTAAATGATTCTGCCGATGCGTTGGTTCTCCTATTGACAAAATAGTTCAGGTGATCCTTCTGGTGAAAATTAGGTCAAAATTGATAAATAAGTGCCTTTGTTGCATCACATATATTTAAAGTTCAATGAAAATTATTATTCAGAAGAGCTACAGGTTTTACACTTAATTCTTCGCCAAGACATTAAAAAGATAGCTTCAGTTCATATCATTGAAATAGGGATATTGAGCAAAAATGTCGCTACTCCTGTAAATTCCCAATTCACTTTATTGTAAATTTACTTATCACTTCTTAACGGAATATTACCCGAAACTATTGTCGTGGTATTATTGTTCATGATTAGTTAATCAACTTGGTAATGATATAAATGATTGTCATTGCGGTTGAGCCAAAAATTAGAGTGCCAGCAGTCTGTATCTGATAGCCTTGTTTTACATTCATCCCTGTTAATTGTGTTAGAACCCAAAAGAAACTATCGTTAACATGGGAAGCTACTGAGGAGCCGGCACCAATCGCCAATACTGTCATTGCTTGTAAAAATGGTTCGTTCAACCCCAAAGCTGGCATAAGTGGTGCAACAATTGAAGCGGTGGTTACCAAGGCAACCGTAGAAGAACCTTGTGTGGTCTTTAAGCAGGCCGCTAAGAAAAACGGAAAAAATAGACCTATCTCCAGCCCTGTAAAGCCCTCGGTAATAATATCCGCTATACCTGAGTTTTGAAGCATTTTGCCAAAGATTCCTCCGGCTCCAGTAATTAATATAATTGGGGCCGCTACTTTTAATGAATCACCTACCCATCCAGTGGCTGAAAAAATTTTGTCATCCAATTTTTCTGGAAGTACTAGTGATAGGATGACACCTATGAGCAATGATATGACCGGTGTTCCTAAAAATGAAATACAGCTTTTAAAAATTGATTGCTGAAAATCCAATTCGGGATAATCCATTACTGACTTCAGTAGTATTAACACCAACGGAACTACAATGGCGAGCAATGATTTCCATAAAGCAGGTTCCTTTTCTGGGTTTGCAATTGGTTCAATGATGATAGGAATTTCAATTTTTGAGGCTACCTTTTTTGCATATATATAGCATGGTATCAATGAAAGGCTACTTACAACGAGACCCCATAAAATAACATCTCCTAAACTAGCTCCTAAAATACCAGCCGCAGCTATGGGACCAGGTGTTGGCGGAACCATTACGTGAGCTGCTGTCAATCCCATTGCTAATGCAGCCGTTGTGCCAGCGTAGGAAATTCCGGCTTTCTTGGATAATACTTTATTCAAAGGATTCATCATCAAGAGTGCGCTATCGGCGAAAATTGGTACTGATAATACATAGCCAGTAATCATCATAGCTAAATGAATGGACTTTTCACCAATTAAATTCAATATTCTTGTGGCAATTACCATGGCTCCACCTGATTTCTCCAGAATGGTACCTATGGTTACACCAAATAGGATTATTAACCCAATCTTGCCTAAAATGCTTCCAAAACCAGAGTTTATTGAATCTACAATTAGTTCCGCTCCCATTCCGGTAATAAATCCATAACCAATTGAGGCAAGTAGTAGTACAAAAAAAGGGTGAATTTTGAATTTCACAATACCTATTACTAAAAAGGTCAATGAAACTATTAATGCAATTATATAAGTCATGTTTTTTGTGGTTTGGTTGGTTGTTGGAGTTTCTCAAGTATTTATTACCATTCAGCAAAATTGCCATCTTGGTTTCTCCAAATTGGATTAGCCCAATTATGTCCAATTTTTTGGCCTTCTTTCAATTTTTCTTCGTTAATCTCGATTCCGAGACCTGGTTTTTCAAACAATTTGATATATCCATTTTCTACTTCCAAAGCTTCTGGATTTAATACATAGTCCAAAATATCATATCCTTTATTGTAATGTATCCCTAAGCTACTTTCTTGTATGACGGCATTTGATGATACAAAATCAAGTTGTAAGGCAGAAGCAAGTGATATAGGTCCTAAGGGACAATGTGGTGCTATAGCAATGTCATATGCTTCTGCCATTGTAGCAATTCTTCTTACCTCGGAAATTCCACCCGCATGACTAAGATCTGGTTGAATAATGTCAACAACTCCATGATTAAGAATACCCTTAAAATCCCATCTAGAGAACATTCGCTCTCCTGTTGCTATTGGAATACTTGTGTATGAATAAATATGTTTCAATGTGTCATTATTTTCACTTAGTACCGGTTCTTCTATGAACATTGGCTCATACGGTTCAAGTTCATCTATAAGTCGTTTAACCATTGGCTTATGTACTCTTCCGTGGAAATCCAATCCAATATCCAAATCGTGTCCAAATTCCTCCCTTAACAATTTGATGTTATTTGCTACTTTTTTTATATCCTTTAATGATGATACCCAATCCATTGCACCTGTAGCATTCATCTTAACTGCTTTATAACCTTGCATCACTTTGGCATGGGCTTGTTCCAAAACAACATCTGGATTGTCTCCACCAATCCAACAATACATTTTCATTTTATGTCGTACTGCCCCACCCAACAGTTCATAAACAGGCACATTTAAGAACTTACCTTTAATATCCCATAAAGCTTGATCAATTCCCGATATGGCACTCATCAAAATAGGCCCTCCTCTATAGAAACCGCCTCTATAAAGAATTTGCCAAATATCTTCAATATTGTTTGCGGTACGTCCAATTAAATATGGCTCTAGCTCTTTTATACAAGCAGCCACTGTATCTGCTTTTCCTTCAACCACAGGCTCACCCCAGCCTATGATACCACATTTGGTGGTGATTTTAATAAAAAGCCATCTTGGTGGAACTTTAAACAATTCTATTTTTTCAATTTTAAGTTGGTCCATATTTATTTCGATGTTATTTGAATGAATTTATTCGCCGTACTTTTTATATTTTCCAAAGCATTACTACCATTGTTGGATTGTGTCAAAATACTTCCTAGGCCAACACCTGTTGCACCTGCCTCCAACCAATCTTCTATATTGAGTAAGTTTATACCTCCAACAACGAAAAAGTTTACCTTGTCCAAGGGAGCTTTGATGGATTTGAAGTAATCAATACCAAGGTTTCCAGCTGGAAATAATTTAATAATATCAGCACCGTTTTCTACGGCAACACAAACTTCTGTGGGTGTTGCAGCTCCCATTAAGACAGGAATATTGTTCTTATGGGCAATTTGAATTACATCTATATTGGTATTTGGCGTAACGAGGAATTGTGCCCCCGCCTGGATTGCATTTTTAGCAATGGAAGCGTTCGTTACAGTACCAGCCCCAATTAAGATGTCTCTATCAGAATAGAGGCTTCTGGCACTAGTGATTTCATCACAAAAACCAGGTGTATTTGAAGTGATTTCAAGTACTTTTAGTCCTCCGCTAATTAAGCTTTTTAGTAAGGTAGGGACTTCTAATTGTTCCTTTAACCGAACAATTGCTACAATTTTTTCTTTCTTGATTTTTTTAACTATATCTTCTTTTTTCATCTTAATACGTGACCTCCAATTTTACCTTCCATTATTGAAAGAATTTCTTTTTCGCAACTAGTGTGCTGATCTCCTTTAATTGTATGTTTTAATGCAAACGCTGCTGTTGCAAAATCAACTATTTTTTTGTTGTCCCAACCTTGATTTATGGCATGTAAAGTAGCCGCAGCAAATGCATCACCCGTTCCGAAACGATCAGAAATTGAGACGTCTATAGTTTCTGAAATAGTATATTTTGAGTCGGATAGAAAAATAGCAGAGACTTTATTTTGACTTGCTGAAATATGTTCTCTAGCCGTAAAAGCTAATTGTTTTATTCCGAATTTTTCAGCTGCTTTCGTAGTTGCTTCTATTGTTTGGTCCATTGACGAACCACCTATGGTTGTTAAGTTATAAACATCTTTTAATACACCTGCATTACCAAATAATAGATCTGAATATTCTAAAATTTGATCAAAAATTTTGCGGGCATCAGCAGGGTCGTTCCAAAGTGACCTACGATAATTCATATCAAAGGCTACCTTTACTCCCATATGTTTGGCTACTTTTGCGGCTTTTAATGTTTCTTCTGAACATTGCTCGGAGAGAACGGGGGTGATACCGGAAAGAAAGATCCATTTTTTATTTTTTAAAATTTCATTCCAGTTGAACTCGTTAGTCCCAATTTCGCTAATAGAAGAATTGGACCGGTCATAAATAACACTTGAGGGGCGAATCGATGTGCCAACTTCTATGAAATACGTGCCAATTCTTTTTCCTCCTCTGGTTATAAATTTTGTGGAGATGCCGTACGATCGTAACGAAGCTATGGCCGCGTCCCCTAATTGATTTATGGGAAGTTTAGTAATGTGGTCGACCTGATTGCCAAGCACACCCAATGAACTGGCTACATTTGATTCTGATCCTGCAAAACTAGCTTGATAAAGTCGCGATGAACTAATTTTTGTGGCATGATTGCCAGGAGTCAACCGAAGCATGGTTTCCCCAAACGTAATAAAACTCACTTCTTTTGTATGGTTTTAGAGTAGTTGGTCTGTGTTTCAATAATATGGTCCCTCATAGCTTCTGAGGCTTTTTCCGAATTTTGACCAATAATTGCCTGTAGTATATTCTCATGATGTTCTAACATTATTTCCTTGTCTTTTAGGGTGTTGCCATCAGTGGGTTTCGCATAGACTATTCTTTTAAATTTTGGCATTAAATTGAAAATAGGACTTAACAGCAAGTCCAAAACTTGATTGTTAGCAATGGAAAGGAGTGTCCTATGAAAATCATTATCTAATTCTGTCTCTCTTTTTTTATCATTTAAATCACAATTGCGCATCGCGGTCATGTTATTCCTTAGTAGCTCTACATCCAAGTCGTTGCGATATTTTGCTGCCTGTGCTGCTATGGCGGGTTCAATAATTAATCTTGCGTTAATTGTTTGTAGAATTACATCTTCATCAGTAGATAGCTCAAAAAAGATGTTTAAAATTTCAGAGGCATTCTTAATACTCATCTCCGAAACGTAAACACCACTCCCTCTTTTTACTTCTACGATACCCTTTGCGCTCATCTTTTTAACAGCCTCTCGTACGGCAGTTCGGCTGACATTAAACATATCGCAAAGATCACTTTCAGTTGGGATTTTGTTTCCGGGTAAATATTTTCCTGCTCTAATTGCTTCTGTTAATTCAAATTCTACCTGTTGTGTTAGAGTTTTACGTGGTCCTACTGGTGTAAACATTTTTAGGTGGGTTTATTAATTAAATTTAATCTAAAATGTACGACATCATACAAATTTAATGATTAATTATAGTATGGACAAAAAAGTTCTCCTTCTAAATCAATATCCTGCAGATTAAAAGGTGATATAATCTATTTTATCCACAAGTTTTCGGCTCTAAGGCTGTAATTCTATAGAGTAATACAAGCAGAAGAGTGATTGTTATTTAACGTCACAACATAGAAATTAATCATAGAATATTTTTGAATCCTAAACCTAACTTACGAAAACCATTTATACCCTGTGAGACATTAATTAATTTTTAAGTTGCAAAGAGGATCCCGGCCATTGGAGAGGACGAGTTTTTTTTATGTTCTTTCTTCGGTTTAGCTAACATTTCAATCTCAAAATATAAATTCTGTTCAATACCTACAGAGCGGTTAGGATTATTATTTCTTATTTGTTTTTTTTATTCATTTCCAGGATGATTTTCTTCATTTCAATTTTTGAAGGGCGCGGCCGTTTTCTAAAAGCATTGGATTTTCCGGTTTCACGGTCAAATTCGTCCGGGGTTCTAAACGCAGGTAGACTGTCTTTGGTTATTTTACGGATGTTTTTCATTTTTGAGCGCAATGTATTAAGTTCATTTTTATATAGAGGATTGCCCGCTAGGTTTGTGAGCTCAAAAGGGTCGTTTACTACATCATATAATTCCTCTGCCGAACGCGGTAATGTAAAGCAGGCCATCTGGGCTTCTGATAGTTGATTCTTTTCCTTTAATTTTATCATGGACTGGAAAGTGCCGCCAACAAAAGCATCGGCTGACGGTGTATTGGGCAGATCGGTATAGAAATTTTTAATGTATTTATACTTTTTGGTACGGATAGCCCTTGCGTAATCCTCATAATCGTGCCAGTGGTCCTCGGCATAGATCATTTCCCTGGACGTTTTTTCTGGCTGTGTCAGTAAAGGAGAAAAATCTACTCCCTCATAGGTTGGGGATACTTCCAATCCGGCCAGCTTTAAAAACGTTGGTGCAATATCAATTGAGCTAACCAAGTTTTGGCAGCTAGAACCAGCCTGTACTACCTTGGGCCATTTTACGACCCACGGGGTTTTAATTCCCCCATCGTAGAGCGTTGTCTTATCCCGTGGGAACGGCCTGCCGTTGTCACTAATTAAAAGTATAAGGGTATTATCTGTAACCCCTTGTCGGTCCAATTCCGCTATAACCTTGCCAACGTAGTTGTCCAAGCGGGTAATTTCGTTGTAGTAGTGTACAAAATCTTCCCTTACTTCTTCGGTATCCGGAAAGTAGGGGGGGAGAATTACATCCTTTTGTTCATGGGGGGTGTCTATAATTCCTTCTGAATACGGGCGGTGGGGGTCTACTGCAGCAAACCAGAGAAAGAAGGGTTGGTCTTGGGGCCTTTGTTGTAAAACTGGCACCCAATTTTCACATCCACTGCCGTCCCCTATTTGTTTGGTTTTTTCTCCTGTTGGCGATAGTTGAAACCCATGGGTTCCGACATCCATGACAAGATCAAATCGATCTTTTATGGCCTCGCCCAAATGCCATTTTCCTGCCTGTGCCGTCCAATAGCCCGAAGCTTTCAATTCTTCCACAAAGGTTTTCTTATTTGCAGGCAACGGCCAGTGCAGTTGTTCTGCGTCGGTGTTATGCGGGTAAAGTCCAGTTATTATACTGGTCCTACTGGGGCTGCAGGAACTGGCGGTTAGGAAGGCATTGTCAAATCGCATCCCATCCTTGGCCAGTTGGTCTATATTGGGGGTTTTTATATTTGGGTGTCCATAGGCACCGCTATCGTCCCAGGCCATATCATCGGCTATGATGAATACGATGTTTGGGGTCTCTACTTGGGGGTTTTTATTTTCCTTTTTAGAAGCGCAAGAAATGATGAACAAGGCCGTAACAAATGGGAAACAACGTTTAATGTATTTATACATATTGATTTTATTTGGAATATGGGTTTAGGTTAACACGTAGTAGATAATCATCGGCGGTGATAAAAAGATATCGATTGTCATCACTGAAAGCACAGTTACCCGTTTTTTTATCGGTTCTGATGGTTCCCAAGTGTTTTCCTGTGGGAGAGATAACCAATACTCCGTCGGGGCCAGCCAAGAATATGTTACCGTGTTTATCTATTTTCATACCATCGGGAGACTGCTTGCTGATACTATTGCTTCTGAGTTCAGTAGCGTCAAAAAACACTCGTTTATTGTCTACTTTTCCATCACCTACAAGGTCATAGGCCAGTATTTTGGGAAACTGAGTGTCGGAGTCCGCTACGTACAGTATTTTGTTGTCGTTGGATACGGCTATACCGTTCGGAGCTTTTATGCTATCGTCCAGGAGTTTAAGTTTTCCATTCTTTCCAAAGAAGAAGACGCCATTAAATCCGATGTCGCTTTTTTTATCACCAAGACCAAAGGAGGGATCTGTGAAATAAAGGTTGCCATGGCTGTCATAAACCAAATCATTTGGGGAATTAAATCTTTTTCCCTTGTAATGGGTGATAATAGGCTCAAAATTGGGGTTAATAGAATCCTTTAAGCTGGTAAGTTTACTTATTGCCCGATCTCCAACCTGGCAAAGGACTAGTTTTCCTTTAGGGTCAAGTATTAGCCCATTGGATCCTTTTTCCTTATAGCCTGTAATGCGGCCTGTATAGCCGGAGGGAGCCATATATAGGCTTAACCCGTCCAAGTTGTTCCATTGATAGATTTTATTTTCGGGGACATCCGAGAAGAGAATTTTTTGTCCATAGGGTTGCCAGACCGGACCTTCTGACCAGTTAAAGCCTTCGGCCACCAATTCTATTCTCGCATGTTTTGATACCAGGGAATCAAAGGCGGGATCCAAACGTTCTATCCAACCATAGGATGGATACTTTTTTAGGGAATCCAAAATCATCTCAAATCGCTCTTTAATCGTTTTGGCTTCTTGACTAATTTTTGCGTTAGCAAGTGTGTCCTTTTCCAATACATCATTTTTAATATTGTAGAACCTGCCATCCCCGTATAGTTTAAAATTATCGTTCAGTACAAATTCGGAAGGGGCAAACTGATCTTTGTCCCAACCAGGTTTAGGGTCATAGCTCATATAAACCCAATCGCGCCTTTTGGATGGCTGTTCTTTAAGGACAGCTAGGAAACTCTCCCCATCAGTATGAAAATCTTTGGGGAGCGGGGTCTCGGCCGCTTCCATAATGGTGGGTAGAAAATCTATCGCATCAACAAACTCATCACTGTGGCTACCAGCCTTTATTTGGCCGGGCCAATTGGCAATAAAGGGCACTTTAATACCTGCTTCGGTTGTTAGTCCTTTGCCACCACGGACCGTTCTATTTCCCATTTGGGAAGTGATGCTTTGGTGGGTGCCATTATCTGAATACAGTAGTATTAACGTTTCTTCCCGCAGTCCTTTTTCTTCCAAATTGGTGACGATGTCCCCTATTATCTTATCTAGGTATTCTACCATGTCCTTAAAGTGAACGGTGCTGTCCACCAATCTGTTTTCAGGCTTTGTCCATGCGCTGCTATTGGGGGTGGGCGTAAAGGGACTGTGGGTAAGGGCCATGGGGTAATACACAAAAAAGGGCTTGTTGTTTTGTCTGCCTACAAAATCATTGAGATAACCCGTAAAAATATCAGGACCGTATTGGCCCTTGGTATGGGTCAGGATTTTACCGTTCTGAAAAATGGTAGGGTCGGCATAACGGGAACCTTTGTCCTCGGTATGTGCCGCATGGAACATACTGTATTCGTCAAAGCCGGCATTAGATACTTTCATTCCCCTTCCCCTTCGGTATTCAGAGCCGGGGTATTCTGGAGGGTCATAGCTCTGTAATTGCCATTTCCCCACCATACAAGTGGCGTAACCCGCGCCTTTCATAAGATGACCAAAGGTTTTCTGTTTGCTGTTCAGGATTCCAAAAGCTTCCCAATTGCGAAAATTGTATTGGCCCGTCATCAATTTAACCCGGGTAGGGGTACATAAGGGTTGGGCATAGGCCTGGTTGAACTGCATGCCTGTCGCTGCCAATTTATTTATGTTGGGAGTTTTATAAGAAGTTCCTCCATAGCTTTCTAGTGCCTCGTATCCCAAGTCATCTACCATGATAAGTATAATATTCGGACGTTTTTTTTGGGGCTGTTGAGCGTTGGACAAGGTAGAGCACAAAAGGGCTAGGAGCCCTAAATACAAAGAGTTGCTTATTTTGAAGGTCATTTTTTCTTTCTTTTGGTGGATACTGTTTCTGAATATCTGAATTCGCCAGTTCTTCCATCGTAGAATTGGAAGATAACTTGAGGGTGCTCATAGGCTACCCAACGTTTTTTTCCCAATTGTTGGGGATTATTAAAAACATTGTTGATCTGTACAATGCAATAATGGGGGTACATACGCTCTGGCCTGGGGATGTCATCCAATACAAAGCTGGACCAACGAATATCCATCTCCCTTTTGTCAAATTGGTAAAGACCGGATTTAGGGCGATTGCCTTCATCGGACAATCGGTGGTTTACCGAGTTATGGGGGCCTGCGCAAAATTCCCAGATATGGTCGGTAATTTTAACCGCAAAACTATTGTGAAGGTCACCTGTTAATACAAATACGGGTTGTTCCAGGCCTTCCCAGAAATTGATCAGCTTTTCGCGCTCGTCCAAAAAGACGGTCCAAGATTCGTCCTTGTTGCTTGTCATGGCGTAGCCTCCCGCTCCAATATGTGGGATCATAAAGGGAACCGAGGAAAAAAGGAATAAGAAATCGGCCTGGCTATTTTTCATTTCCTCTTTTAGCCATTGCAATTGGTCTTTGCCAAGCATGGTTAAGCCGGGTTGGTCCCTGTTTTGGGTGTCGTGCCATTCGCGATGGGTTCGGGTATCCAACAGGAAAAAATCGCAATTCCCAACAGTAAATTTGGAATAGGATTTTCTGGCTATGGAGTAATCACCGGAACCGTTGGCAACTGCAGCCGGTGAAATTCGCAATTTGTGTTTGTTGATGACCTCCACTATATCGTAAACCTTTGAATTGGGATTGCCATCGTCTATTGAATCCAAGGCAATCTCATCCACTCCGGCGGTAGGAGTGCCCCAAAGAACGTGCAGATTGCCCATTTGCTTAAGGTCCATTGCGGTAAAGTCAGTTTTTGGGTCGGTAAGAATATCGGAACCCTTTTTGAAATTACCTTTCCCAAATTGGATGTCTTGATCAAATTCTATTGGATTGGCCCATCCAAGGTAATCGTACCATGCGGCAGTGCCAATGTCCCTAAAAACGGTACGCCGATCTCGCCGTCCTGCGGTACCTGCTCCCCAAATGTCATTGATCAGCTCATGGTCATCAAAAGTAAAGTATGAGGGCACATGTCGGTGCCATTCGGCCAGATTTTCGGCCTTGTCCAAGTAGGATTTGTAATTTTCCCAAACCCCCACAACAGTTGGGGCGTGGGACACTACCTTTGGTTTGCCGTTTTCACCTATCTCATTTGCCTTTAACCATTCGGACAGTGGATAATCCCGTTTTTCCTCGTACAGCCAATCTCCGTTCATAACCGCAAAATTTATTTTATCCTTAACTTCGTTTAGCATGGTAGTATAGGTGGGTAGGCTGGGCCCAATACCGTTCGCGGGATTCTGACTCGCACAGGAGCCATATTCAAACCTAAAGTTGAAAAGTCCTTCTGGGTTATGTGTTCCGTTTACATAATCCTTGGCGTCTGGCAAGGTTCTGAAACTTCCTTCCTTGCTCTTGTTTCCGTCCACTTGAAGGTAATATGAATAGACAGTATCCGGTTCCAGATTGGTTAAGGTGGTCCAGCCGGTAGTGTCATCGGCCCTAAATGAATTGGCTTCAACGCTTTTGGGGGTCTGGTAAGTGTCTTCAATTTTTTGATAGACGATGTTAAACGGGCCCGGGCTTGCCGTTCTTCCCCAAATACGGACCGAATTATGGGTGATATGGCCTAAAATTGGACCATGGGTAATGGTGTTCCCCACTTGGGACCAGGAAGGGAAGGTAATTATTAAGAACAAAATTCTTAATTTTAATACTATCTGCATAATCATTGGTTTTGGTTATTTATATCAATTTGAACATACCTTAAACTTGGAGTTATGTTTATTTAACTTTTTTTGAATGCCTTCATAAATTATATTATTTAGAATTGTGTAAACAGGTAGTTGCTATATTCTGGATGCCAATTTTTGACTTTGAACATAACTCATAATCGATGATGGATTCAGGAATTTTCAATACAACCCTTGTTGTAAATATCTATTTATATTCATTTCTAAAATGTTTGTACGGGTTCTTGGCTTTTATGATTTATAAATATTTACCGTATTAATGTCTCTACTCACTAGATGTCCCCCAAAAAAAGAATACACATCTCAAGGTTTTTTTTTTCGATGTGGTATTAATTCAGAGTGAATAATTATCTGTCTAATAACCTTTGTCAGTTCAAATTCAAGTTGTTTAAGAAAACTAAAGTGGTTATTAGGATTCATATTTTTACTCTAAAGATGTAATACATCATACAAATTAAGTCAATTCTAATTTAAATACCAAGAAAGTTTATTTGCGATGCATGAACTAGCCTCTTTCACAGTTTGAATCTAATTTGCTATTTAACCTAGAGAGTACAATGGCCCCATAGATTAATGTTAGCTAATAAAATTATGTATGTTCTTAATGCGGAAAAGTACTTATAGTTCTATTGTTCAACAATACCTGTCAAATAACACGGACCATCAAGCTCATTCGCTTTAACCAAAACATGGTTGGAGGGCTTTTTAAATAATTTTCGGAAGTCTAAAAGGAATTATGGTCCAGACCTTTAGGGATTACTTCTGTAGGTACTACCATAAAGCACAGTTATGGATGATAAATTTATTTACCAAGCGTTAAGAGTTTTTGTCCCTAAATGAAGCCAATTGATATCCAATTTAGTCATTATCCCATTAACTGGGATTGTTGACTATACCTTAAGACACTGGGACTTTGTGAGCAACCGAATACCAATATGCATTCAGGTCAAGGATCTATATCCGAAAACGTGTAGGAAGTAATCTTCTCTTAAATAGATATGGCTTTTAGGGTTAAAAATTAGGGGGAAGAAATAAGGTAACTAAGATGTTTGTACTGCAACTATTTTATCAATTAAAGTTGTATTTGTTTTTAAATTGGGGTAATTTACTACCTTTAAAGACCAGAATTGATAGGCTGTATAAGTCCATCATATAAAAAAAACTTGATATTGGTATATGGCATGGCATTTAGACTTGGGTAGGTATTAAAGATGTAAGAGATGAAACTAACATACAAACAGACCGAAAAGAGACCAGAGAATTCTTTCTTGGCTAGACAGGATAGAATGCCATACATTGGGCAGGATTGGCATTTTCATAAAGAATTGGAGCTTATTTATTTTATCAAAAGTACCGGTACCCGCTATGTAGGGAACTCCATAGGTAATTTTGGCCCGGGGGAATTATATTTGATAGGGAGCAATGTTCCACACTTGTTCAGAAATGATAGGGAGTATTATGCCGATAAATTGGAGGATGAGGCGGTAGATCTAATAGTCATTAAATTTGAAGCTGATTTTTTGGGCGCTAGCTTTTTGGACTTGACGGAAGCCAAAAGGCTACAATCTCTATTTCAAGTGGCGAATAAGGGTATTAAATTCTCCAAAGCGGCCACCTATCTTGTGCATAATCATATTTTGGGATTAGTTGGAAACAATGGTCTCTCAAGCATTATAGGCCTTCTGAATATTTTGGATATACTGTCCATTAGCGAAAATTACACGACTCTTTGTTTGGAAGCTATAACAAATACTTTTAACCAAAATGAAAAGGATCGTATGGCCAGGATTATCTCATACCTTAATGAAAATTTCGAAAATAAAATAGAATTGGATCAAGTAGCGGCTATTGCCTATATGACTCCAAATGCTTTTTGTAGATATTTCAAAAAACGTACCCATAAATCTTTTACCCAATACCTTAATGAGATACGCTTAAGACATGCCTGTAAGCTTTTAATTGAAGGTAAATTGCAGGTTGCCACCATATGCTATCAATCAGGTTTTAATACCTTGACCAATTTTAATAGACAATTTAAGGCTCTTATGAAAATTACGCCTTCTGAATATATGGAAAAATATAACCAAAGACAGGAGGTCGTTTAAAAAGTTCTGAAGTCTTTACAGTTCCTTTTTATCTTAAGGGGATTTGACCTAATGTAGGCAAAAACTCAATCACTGTCTATTTGTGGGTATAATAATGTTGGTCAATGGTAAAAGGGAGATAGCCGGGGGTTTTACTAAATCATAACTTTGAAGTTGCCAAAAGCTTACAATTTTATAACCAAATGCCTTCCATATGACCGCTCTTCTGATATTATTTTCCTGCATAATACTGTTAATTGTATCGGTTACAGTATTCAAGGTGCACCCTATTCCAGCTTTACTTATTTGTGGACTTATATTGGGTTTGGCCACAGGTGGTTCGGTTGCAATGGTAACGGATAGTTTATTGAGCGGCTTTGGAAATACCTTAAAATGGATAGGTCTTATTATCTTATTCGGCACCTTATTGGGCGAAATACTGGCAGAAACTGGTGGTGCCGATGTTATTGCAGATAGTATCATTAATTTATTTGGGGTAAAATACTTGCCATTGAGTATGGCGATAATAGGGTTTCTTATAGGGATACCTGTATTTATGGATGTTGCGTATTTAACATTACTGCCTACTATAATGGTGCTATCCAGAAAATCCGGTCATTCTGTTTTGACCTTGGGATTGTCACTGGCTATGAGTTTAACTGTAGCTCATGCGTTAATTCCACCTACTCCTGGACCTTTGGCGGTTGCGGCCATTCTTGGAATTAGTTTGGGGGATATTATCCCTTTTAATGTACTTGTGGCAATTGGGGCTATAACAGGCGGAATGATTTGGTTATGGCTCAACAAGAAATATTTGAATATCAATTCAGGTTCCGTATCTGCTATAGATTCTGAGGATAAAAAACAGTTAACGGGTTTTAAAAGGGTTTTACCTTTTGCGGCATTATTGGTTCCCCTAATATTAATGTCTATCGGCACTATATTTCACAGTGATAACCCTATTATCGAATTTGTTGAAAATCCTGTTTGGGCCTTGATGATCGGAGTGGCTATTGCCTTGCCATTGATGGATACCAAGAATTTTTCACTTACACTGAACAAATATTTTCAAACCTCCGGAGCCAAATCTGCCATTGTTATTTTAATTACTGGAACGGGAGGTGCATTTGGACAGGTTATAAAGGATACGGAGATAGTTAATTCCTTGTTTGGGGAATCAGGGAGTATAGAGGCTATGGGTATTGTTATTCCTTTCTTACTTAGCTTTTTGTTTACTACGGTCACGGGTTCTATTACGGTATCATTGATCACAACGGCATCTATCATCGCTCCTTTGGTTTCCAATGGCACTCTTGATCCCGCCTTCACCGCAGCAGCCATTGGAGCAGGTTCTTTAGGCATAATTCATGTAAATAGTAGTTTTTTCTGGTTGTTTAAGGAGGTTCACGATTATTCGGTTACCAAACTCCTTAAAACATTTAGTCTGTTGAGCGCTGTGGTTTCCCTAAGTGGAGGTCTTTTAATCCTTTTTATTTATTTATTACAGGGTTAATTGCAACCATACCTTGGTTGCTTTTATGAATTCTTATAGATACAAGTGAACCGGCCTTGTTATATGTGACTGCATATTGTTGAACCTTCACATATTTTGCAGCAAACTAGAGACATGTTAAAATAATGTTAGTCCTAGGTAAAATCCATTTACACCTCAGCTTCATATTAATTTTTCTTTGTAGTGGAAGATTCAAGGCATAGTCCAAAAATCTTTTACAAGTTTAAATAAATACATAAATGGACTCATATTTTTTAGCGATTACCTTGGTAATTTTTGCAAGTTTTTTTCAGGGAACTTTTGGATTGGGAATGAAATACATGGCACCCTTAAAATGGGAAGCCTGGTGGTTGGTACATGCCTTTGTGGCTATGATATTGGTTCCAGTATTGTGGGGCTTTATCGCGATACCCGATTTGTTAGGGGTAATATCCCATACCGATAGCACTACCTTATGGTTAGCGGCATTTTACGGTTTTCTTTGGGGAATAGGCGGTATTCTTTTTGGGGTCAGCGTGGAAAAAACAGGAATTTCCATTACCTATGGTATTGTTATGGGGTTGGCCGCATCTATGGGGTCTATAATTCCTTTATTTCAGATTGATGGCGCCTTTTCGCAACCCTCCTTTCCAATTATTCTTTTAGGGGTAGCCCTGCTTTTGGTAGGGGTTGCCATTACAGCTGTTGCAGGGGTTAAACGGGACAAGCTAAGGGCAGGTGACTCATCCAACAATAAGGCTATAGGAATGGGGGTATTGATTGCCGTGGCCTCTGGAGTCCTCTCTGCCTTTCTAAATGTAGGTTTTGCAAACGCGGCCCCAGTAGCACAAACTGCTGTTGATGAATTTGGAGTAGGCACACAAAATGCCAGTTTGGCTTCGTGGGTAGTGGTCCTTCTAGGTGCTTTTGCGATGAACGGAGGGTATGCTATTTTTCGTTTGGTGCAAAACAATTCATGGAACTCCTTCAAGGTAACAGGTAGTAAAAAAGCTTACGGCTGGGCCATTTTGGCAGGTGTTTTTTGGTTCGCTGCCTTGGGCGTATACGGACAGGGAGCAGCATTGATGGGTGATTTAGGTCCTGTAATTGGTTGGCCCATTTTACTCGGTCTAGCACTTATTATCAGTAATGTTTGGGGTTACAGGGCCGGTGAGTGGAAGGATTCCGGTACGTCTTTTAAGATATTGCTGGGTGGTTTGTTTGTGTTAATTGTTGCCATTTGCATACTTGGATATGCCAATTACTAGGACTGGATTATTTTTTAAAAAGAAATATATGAATTTAGATATGAAGATAACAAAGATAGAACCCTTCGTAATTACCCATAAGTTAGACACTCCCTTCTATTTCTCCCAGTGGCAATACGACACGAGGAAAATCTGCCTAGTGCGTATAACCTTGGAGGATGGTACCTACGGTTGGGGTGAGGGGTATGGTCCGGCAAATGTTATTAAATCAGGAATAGAGTTTTTTAAGCCTTTTATCATGGGCAAAAATGCTTTGGACCATGAGGTGTTATGGCAAGAAATGTACCGGCGTTCAATGGATTATGCCCGAAGTGGTTGTCTCCAAGCTGCCATCAGTGCTTTGGATGTGGCACTTTGGGATTTAAAAGGGAAAATATTTGAGCAACCAGTATCTAAGTTGCTAGGGGGTATTAAGAATCCTATTATTCAACCTTATGCCACTGGCCTATATTTTACCCGTGTAGATAATCTGGAGGAGCAATTGATTGAAGAAGCCTTACTTTATAAGTCCCAAGGTTTCAAAGCTACTAAGATGAAGGTGGGACTAGGAATTGATGAGGATGTTAAATATGTGGCTGCGATCCGCAAAGCTATTGGGGCCGATATGAAATTGATGATCGACTCCAACCACGCTTACAGCTATAAGGAAGCCATTGAATTGGCTAGAAAAGTTGAAAAATATGATATTTCCTGGTTTGAGGAGCCCGTTTCCCCAGAAGACTATGACGGGTATCGAAGGCTTAGAGAAAACACTTCCATACCAATAGCCGGTGGGGAATGTGAGTATTTAAAATTTGGCTTTAAACGCTTGCTGGAAAACCATTGTATAGATATTGCCCAGCCGGATATATGTGCGGCTGGTGGTTTAACCGAAGCCAAAAGGATAGCTACTTTGGCACAGGCGTACAATAAAGATGTGGTACCCCATACTTGGGGAACCTGGATTGCCATTAGTGCTGCAGTTCATTTTGTGGCGAACCTAGATCAGAACCCTGGAAGAATGTATAACGAGATACCTACTATGGAGTTGGATAGAACGGAAAATGCCTTACGTGATGAGGTTACCAAGCACCAGATTCAAATCAAGGACGGTCTGTTGCAGGTGCCAGACTTACCTGGATTGGGAATAGAGGTGGATATGGATGCATTGGAAAATTATTTAGATAAAGAAACGCAGGATCATGGAACAAAACTTAAAATTCGGAAATAAAAATTTATACATTGATGGGCAATTGATAAAAGCATCAAATGGCGAATCATTTGAAGTTATTTGTCCCGCAAATGAAAAACCCATTGCCACTATTGCATGGGCCCAGAGGGACGATACGGAACGTGCTCTGGAATCTGCACAGAAAGGTTTTGAATCATGGTCTCAATTGCCATTGAAAGTACGGATAAGGTGGATCGAAAAATTGAGGAATACACTGCTTGAAAATAGCGACTTGCTCCGTGAAAGTATTATGTATGAGATGGGGAAGACCTGGGAAGGCAGTGAAGAAGATATGACTAGTATCACCAATTCCCTAAAGTATTATTCTGAGGAAATAAAACAACGCCATGATATTGCCATAGAAGATAAAGAAGGCACACATGAGCACCGAATCGTTTCACAACCATTAGGAGTGGTCGTTGCCTTTTTGGCCTATAATTTCCCTTTATTGAACCTTGGTTTTAAATTGGGGCCAGCTTTGGCGGCGGGATGTAGTATAATTTTGAAACCTTCCGAGTTTTCTCCTTTATCAGCCTATATTATTGGGGAACTATGTGAGGAAATTAACTTTCCAAAAGGTGTAATTAATATTATTTGTGGTGATGTCCAAGATGTTGGTATCCCCCTTTGCGAAAGTAAAATACCGAGATTGATTACCATGATAGGCTCTACAGAAACAGCACAAAAACTCATTGGCCAAAGCAGTAAAACTTCTATTAAAAGATATAGTATGGAATGTGGGGGAAATGCTCCCTTTATCGTTTTTGATGATGCTGATATGGAGCTGGCTATAAATATTGGTGCCGCATTGAAAACAGGGAACACTGGCCAAATATGCGTTGCGCCGAACCGTTTTTTTGTACACCACTCCGTGATCGATATATTTATTGAGGGTATGGTGAACAAATTTAAAAATACCCTTATTGGTTTTGGTAGGGAAAATCACCCGGACATGGGCCCTCTTACCAATAAACAATCTGTACAGAAAGTTGAGAACATTGTTAAGGAGGCGGTTGCTCAAGGTGGACAACTTTTATATGGGGGACACCCAATTGATAGACCTGGTTATTATTTTGAACCTACGGTCATTAAATTAAATGATCAAAATGCCAAAATTTTGCAAAAGGAGATTTTTGGTCCGGTAGCTATAATTGTACCTTTTTCTACAAAAGAAGAAGTTGTGGCATTGGCTAACGATACCAATGCAGGTTTGGCGTCCTATGTATTTTCATCCAATAATGATATACTTAATTATTTCTCGTATAAATTGGATTTTGGTGAAGTACAATTGAATGGGGTAAAATACGACATTTATTTACCACATGGCGGTGTTAAAAATAGTGGTATTGGAGTAGATTGTTCAACATACGCTCTAGATGATTATCTCATTAAAAAAAGGGTAACCAAAGCGTTATAAGAAGCATGGGACTACCAGAAAAATTTATTAGCTGCGATTGGGGAACATCCAATTTTAGACTCCGTTTGGTGGATTCCCATTCATTAACGGTACTTTCCGAAATCAGTTCTAATATGGGGATTAAAAAGTGTTATCAGTTGTATAAACAACAGGATGAACAGTCCCAGCAGGCCTTTTTTGCAGATTATTTGTTGGCACAGTTGGGAAAACTGGATGTGGACGAAGCTGATAGTGGCTATATAGTGGCGTCTGGAATGCTGTCATCTTCCATAGGCATGCAGGAATTGGAGTATTGTGAATTGCCTATCGCCTTTAATGGGGAAGATCTAAAAAGCGAGAAGATTGGAATAGGCAATTGTATAAATCTGCTTTTAATCTCCGGAGCCAGAACCAATAGCGATGTAATGCGAGGGGAAGAGATACAGGCCATTGGTCTTTCGGATTACCTACCTGAACAGGAGAAGGGGATTCTATTGTTGCCCGGAACCCATAGTAAACATGTCCAATTTGATACGGGGCACTTTATAGATTTCACAACCTATATGACCGGGGAATTATTTGAGATGCTAGGGAAACACAGTATTTTATCGACCTCTCTGGACCAAGTGGAGTGGAGCCCATCATTTAAGGATGTTTTTGTGAAAGGAGTTAAAAAAGGAGTTGCAAATCAACAGATGGCATCGTTTTTTTCAATCAGGGCAAATAGTTTGATACATAAAACTCCAAGTAAGGAAAACTATTATTATTTATCTGGATTGTTAATAGGTGCAGAGTTGGGCTATTTGAAGTATAGAAGTGAAACGGTTTACTTGGCGGTTACTGGAATACAAAACCAACTGTATCAATTGGCTTTAAAATGCTTCCTCCCGTTGGATCGAATAGTTTGTTTAGAGCCACAATTGATAGAAACGGCCCTACTGGTCGGTCAGAGAAAAATTTTAGAAAAACATGTTAAATAAAAAATCATTTTCCTGGGAATTGTACAATGAGTCTCCAATAGTGGGTATTGTACGGGGAGTATCAATGGATGTTATGCGGGATGTAGCCAAGGCCTATCTCAAGGCAGGTTTGCATACTATTGAAATCACCATGAATACCTCAGCAGCCACTGAAATTATCTCAAATCTAAGGAACGAATTTCAGAGCCTTAATGTGGGAGCTGGTACGGTCTGCAATATGGAAGATTACAATAGGGCCGTGGAAGCAGGTGCCCAGTTTATTGTGACTCCTATTATAGATGAAGAGGTTATCAAAACAGCTGTGGCTCAAGAGGTGCCAATTTTCCCTGGAGCATATTCCCCCACAGAAATTTACAGAGCCTGGCACCTAGGGGCATCAGCGGTTAAGATCTTTCCTGCTACCCAACTTGGAGTTCAATTTATAAAGGACATATCAGCTCCGCTAAACAATATTAAACTTTTACCGACTGGGGGTGTTTCTTTAGAGAATATTAAGTCCTTTTTTGAGGCTGGGGCAGTAGGCGTGGGCATGGGCAGTTCGCTCTTCGACAAAAAGTTAATGGAGAAAAGGGATTTTGAAGGCCTTGCTGATCATTTTGAAAAAGTAAGAATGGAAGTAAAGGAATCTTAAAAACGATAGTAAAAGTCTAACAAAATTGCCAGGTTATAGCATTATACCTTGAAGGGGCAATAATACCAAAAAAATATAGTATTATGAAGAGATCAAAAGTAATAGGGAGCTTATTTACAATCTTTCAGTTTGTAATTTTTACGGGTTTAGCCAGTAATGGCAATATATCTTTTAACACCGCTCAGGTAGATCCAGTTGTGTTGGAAAACGCCGCTGTTAAGGTGACCGTTAATTCTGCGAGTGGTTGTTTTTCGGTGCTGGAGAAAAAAACTGGTCAAGTATGGGGATCCGATCCTTGGGAAAACGCAGCAGGCCTGCTTAACTTGACGGATGCGAAAGGTAAAAAGCAGACCGTTAATCTTTCTAAAAGCAAAAATATAGAGGTTTTCAAAAAAGATGCAGAAACAGTAAAGATAAAATTTATAGACCCGGTTCTTGAAAATGGGACCGTGGCCAAGGGTGTCCGTATCGGGACTCAATTGAAATTGGATCAAAGTGGGGGGATTTTAAACGTGCAGATTGCCGAGCATCAAGGGGGGAGTTATAAGTTACTGGATTTGCGTTATCCAGCTAGACAGTTTAGTCTTAAGACGGATGAAGATAAAGGAGCGGCAGTAATTCCGCAAAAACAAGGGGTAATTTGCCCATCTTATATTTTCCCTATGAATGGTGGACGTTTTTGTAAATGGGATGACGCTACCTATAACAATAAATCAGTAGGGTCATTGCAATTGTTCAATAATGGTACCGGATTAACAATGCCTTGGTGGGGAACTTATAATGAAAAATCGGCCGTTGTAGGTATTTTGGAAGAAAACTCAAGGCCTGATATGATGTATAATATTAACAATAATGGGCAATATCTATTTAATCCAAAAGGGGAGATGTCGCCCTATCGACGAATCGTTTTTTTGGACCCTATTTGGAAATTAAACGTAGATGATGGGAAAATGGCCATTGACTACCACTTTATTCCTGAAGGGGATTATGTGGATATGGCGAAAATTTATAAAAAGGAAGCTGTTAAAAAGGGCTATTTTGTAACACTCAAGGATAAGCTTGCTAGAAATCCTAATGTAAATAAATTGCCAGGAGCTATTTATTTTGGCATATATGGGGGATACCCACATTATGTGAACATGCCTGGGATGGCGTTTACTTTTGATGAATTAAAGGAGACTATCAGAAGCATTCATGAGGATTTAGGGGTCCATAAGGCTTTTATACATGCTTGGGGAACTTTCTCCAATTTTGTGCCGCACAACTTCCCTATTAGTGAGGAGTTGGGTGGTCCGGCCAAATTAAAGGCTGCAGTAGACTTGGCAAAATCATATGGTTACTTGTATTCTTCCTATCATGCCTATTCCCCAATGTTGGAAAATGATCCCGATTTTACTACAGAGCTCATGCAGAGGGATGAGGAAGGGAAACTCATGAATACCGGGAGCCGCTGGGCCCGTGTAGATCCTAAATTTCAAAAATCCCTTGCCCAGAAAAATATTGAAAATGAAATCTCATATCTTGGCCTGGAAGCGGATATAACAGATATAACGTTTGCGGCTTATCGTGAAAATGGCAAGGAGGGCAGATTGGAGTTGGCTAAATATATAGATAGTTTTAATCTGGTAAACGGTACGGAACACGGTCAGGAACAATGGATTCCCTATTTTGATATGTTTGAAGGTATGACCTATTTGGAAAATAGGCCTCTATCTGTAATTTCACACCCCGCTCCCTTGTTCAATTTGGTATATCACGAGGCCATTGCAAATTTTGGAAAGATACAGGATCCGGACAATGAGGTTACCGCTAATGGTGATTTTAGGATAAAAACCTTACGTAGTATGCTGTTCGGAAGGGGAACCACTATATTTTTTGCCCCCTATGAGTTTGAAGGCATGAGGCCAATGATCAAAATGGCCCAAAAATTAGTGAGTCCGGTGCATAAGGAAACTTTCTTTTCCGAGTTGTTGAGCCATGAGTATCTAAGCGCCGATTTTAAGGTGCAGCGAAGCCAATTTTCAAGTGGAACGGAGGTAGTGGCCAATTTGGGACCGGTGGCACAGATAATTGAAGGGAATATCAGTATTCCGGGTTATGGGTATAGAATCACTATGCAGGATGGAACTGTAAAAAGCGGCCACTTTGAAGTAAACTTAACTGTAGACTAATTTTAAATGTGGGTCAACTTATATTTATAATAAACAAATAATACTGTGTAGATGTAATACGCTTGTAGGCAAATGGGCATCCCAGCATAGGAAGAAAGATACTGGGGAGGGGTTTACGAAGCCAGAAGGATTCATTATACAGAATTCGAAAAAGGTCAGTACAAAATAGAAAGGGTAAAGTTCAAAAATTATAACCCTATGCCGGAAATGACGTGATTTGACACTAAACGTTCGGACTAACGCAACATGTGTACCCATCTATTACTGGAGTTAGTGGATTAAAATATTCCACTGAAATACTTCAGTCTGTCCCATTACTAGGTCTATTGGGGTAAAATAATGCTATCCTAAGGTAAATTTCATTAATCCCTCGAGACTTTATTTTGATTAATTTGTCTTGGATAGATTTTAAAAACAGGGAATCCAAAAGAATAATGGCCTTTCCTTTAATCTTGGATAATATGAAATATATTTTTCTACTTATTAGTATCATTTCTTCAGTGCATGTTGGCCTGGCCCAAGAGCCACCTAATATTGTGCTGTTGTTTGCGGATGATGCTGGATACGCCGATTTTGGTTTTCAGGGTAGCAAAATAATGAAAACGCCCAATTTGGATAAATTGGCCAAACAAGGAGTCCGGTTTACTCAGGCCTATGTTACACACCCTACCTGCGGACCATCGAGAGCTGGACTTATGACCGGCAAGTCGCAATATAGATTTGGGTACGAAGAAAACAACGTTCCTGGTTTTATGAGCGCAGTATCGGCAGCTGATGGGGCGGAAATGGGCCTTCCTGTTCAAGAAATTACCATGGCCGATTATCTTAAAAAACAAGGCTATGCCACGGCTTTCTACGGTAAATGGCACTTAGGGGGAGCCGATCGCTTTCACCCGCTTAAACGTGGTTTTGACGAGTTTTATGGTTTTCGGGGAGGTGCACGCGATTACTTTCCTTATGAGTCCGATCCAAAAGAATCGCTTAATAAAATGGAACGTGGCTTTGCCCATTATGAGGAACATAAGGGATATTTGACCGATGTGTTAGCTGAAGAGTCCTTAGACTTTATAGAGCGAAATAGTAAGTCCAAAACACCATTTTTTGCCTTTCTGTCCTTTAATGCAGTCCACACACCAATGGATGCCACGGAGGAGGATTTAAAACAATTCCCAGAGTTAATGGGCAATAGAAAAATAGTGGCGGCCATGACCTTGGCCCTGGACAGGGCTGCGGGTAAAATAATGGATAAATTGTCAGAGTTGGGTATAGCGGAGAATACCATCGTGGTCTTTACCAATGATAATGGTGGTCCCTCGGATAAAAATGGATCGGACAATAGTCCATTTAGTGGCATAAAATCTACCCATTTGGAAGGAGGGATACGGGTTCCTTTTTTAATGAAATGGCCAGGAAAATTAAAGCCCAATACTACTTATGACCTACCAATCAGCACCTTTGATCTTCTGCCTACTTTTTATGCGGCGGCCGGGGGAGCAGTTAAGGAGTTAAAGGATATAGATGGTGTAGATATAGTTCCTTATGTAAATGGGGAAAAAACAGGACGCCCCCATGAGGTGCTATTTTGGAAGCGCGATGCGCGGGCTGCCATGAGGAAAGGGGACTGGAAATTGGTGCGTTTCCCGGACCGTCCTGCCCAGCTATTTTACCTTCCGGATGATGAAAAGGAATTAAATGATCTTTCGGCTTCTGAACCAGTTAGGTTTAAGGAAATGTATAAAGAAATGTTCGCTTGGGAAGCAACTCTGGAACGACCGAGATGGTTGCTGAAAAAGAGCTATGAAAAAGCGGATATAGGTCGTATGGATGCCTATTGGCCAAACAAAAAATCTGAATAAATAAAATAACTAAAATAATATAGTAAAATGGGAAAGTTAACTATTGTCTTCTGTAGTATATTAATGATCTTCTCCTGTAAGGATAAGGCTGTGGATGCTGCCGGGGCACAACAGGAAATAATCAATAATAAAGATTATGCAGCCAATTTGGATAAAGGTCAGGGTATATTAAACAATACCCATAGTCCACATGTAAAATTGCGGAGTATCAACATGGGCGACTGTAAATGGACAGAAGGGTTTTGGGCAGATAAGTTCAAAATAACAGAGGAAAAAATGATTCCTTATATGCGCAGCTTGCTTACAGGGGAAATTGGTCATGCCCTAAACAATTTCAAAATAGCCGCCGGCCTAAAAGAAGGGGAGCATAAAGGGATGCACTGGCATGATGGGGATTTTTACAAGTTTATGGAATCGGCCATGTACGTCTATGCACAAAATGGAGATGAGAAGCTGTTAAAAGAGTTGGATGAATACATCGATATCATCGGAAAAGCACAGGAAGAGGATGGGTATTTGCAAACACAGATCCAATTAAGGGATAATCTAAGCCGATATGAAAATCGTAAATATCACGAAATGTATAATTCTGGACATTTAATGACGAGTGCCTGTATCCATTACAGGATTACAGGCCAAACAAACTTTCTGGATATTGCGGTAAAACATGCGGATCTTTTGTACTCCTTATTTATGACCGATGATGAACGCTATGGTAGATTTGGATTTAACCAGACACAGATTATGGGGTTGGTGGAAATGTATCGTACTACTAAGGATAAAAGATATTTGGAATTGGCCGAACAATTCATAAACAATCGCGGTAAATACCCTGTTACGGAAACTCCAGAAACAAAAGGCTACCCAATTGGCGATATGGTACAGGAACGTACCCCGCTTCGTGAATCGGATGAAGCTGTTGGTCACGCTGTATTGGCACTTTATTATTATGCAGGAGCGGCAGATGTTTATGCGGAAACAGGGGAACAAGCCTTGATTGATGCCTTGGACAAGCTTTGGATGAATGTTACCCTTAAAAAAATGTATGTAACAGGAGCTGTGGGACAAACGCACTATGGAGCCTCTACCAACAGGGATAAGATTGAAGAAGGTTTTATTGACGAATATATGATGCCTAATATGACGGCTTATAACGAAACCTGTGCCAATATTACCAATTCTATGTTTAGTTATCGTTTGTTAGGTGTGCATGGAGAATCCAAATATGCCGACATCATGGAAAAGGTATTGTACAACAGTGCACTTTCAGGAATTAATATAGAAGGGGATAGATATTACTATGCCAATCCGTTACGGGTAATACATGGCTCAAGGGATTATGAAAAAATGAATACCGAATTCCCAACGCGCCAAGCTTACTTGGATTGTTTCTGCTGTCCTCCAAACTTGGTTCGTACCATTGCACAGGCTTCCGGTTGGGCCTATAGTCTTGCCGATAATGGTGTTGCTGTAAATCTCTACGGAGGCAATGTACTGGACACTGAATTATTGGATGGTTCCAAAATTAAATTAACGCAAGAAACCCAATATCCTTGGGAAGGTGCTGTTAAGATTACAATTGAAGAATCTAAAGAATCCCCATTTAACATGTTGATGAGAATACCAGATTGGGCGGAAGGTGCTTCGTTGACCATAAATGGTACGGATGCGGATGTTTCCGTAGTGCCAGGTGAATTTGCAACAATTAATCGAGCGTGGAAAAAAGGGGATGTTATACAATTGAATATGCCTATGGATGTCAATTTTGTAGAGGGGAACGACCGCATTGAGGAAGTTCGGAATCAAGTCGCCATTCAAAGAGGTCCGGTTGTGTATTGCGTGGAATCGGCCGATTTGCCAAAAGAAGCTAGTATTTTAGACGTATACATTAAGGGGGATCCGTCAAAGCTAAAGGCGGAGTATCAGCCAGATTTTCTGGGCGGGGTTACTTCCTTGACCGGAGAGGTGCTATTGCGAAAGGAGGAGGATAAGAAGGGAGGCATGTATAACAAGGTTAAAAAACCAGAATGGAAGTCTTATTCAACAACCTTTGTTCCCTATTTTGCCTGGTCTAATAGAAACGGCGGGGAAGAGGGAGAAATGACTGTGTTTTTACCAGTTGTTTGGTAATATTTAACTAGTAGCGCAAATTCCATGAAAATCAAAGCATACATACTTTTATTTGTTATTTTGGTATTAGGTTGTAAACCCAAAGGGGATACCGTAGAATCATTGAAACAAAAGCCGAATATACTGTTTATAGCTATCGATGATCTGCGTCCCGAATTAGGCTGTTACGGGTCAGATATAGCTATATCACCCAATATTGATGCCTTGGCCGCTAATGGTTTATTGTTCAACAATGCATATTGTCAGGAGGCCATCTGTAGTCCATCAAGAGCTAGCTTAATGACTGGGGCTAGACCGGAATCTATTAAGGTAATAGAGAATTTTACTTACTTCCGAGAGCAAAACCCGGACATCAAAACCTTGCCGCAGCATTTTTGGGAAAATGGCTACGAAACAGTGTACACAGGCAAAATATACCATAACAAAAAGTTTGGTGACGGCAAACTTTCTTGGAGCAGACTACCGGTAAAGGTAGATAGTCCAAGGGTGCAATTTGGATTTAAGCTTCCGAAAAATAGGGAGATGCAAAAAGAAAATGCAGCTGCCATGGTAGCAAAGTACGGAGAGAATGCTTTGAGAAACGGTTTGGGAAAAGGACCAGCCTATGAGTTTGCAGATTATCCAGATAATCAATACGAGGACGGTCATAATACCGACTTGGCCATTGCTACCATGAATGATATGCTCCAAAAAAATCCGGATAAACCATTTTTTTTGGGTCTAGGAATGAAAAAACCGCATCTGGATTGGGTAGCTCCCAAGAAATATTGGGATCTATACGATGAAGAAAAGATAAAATTGGCAGAGCATAAAGAAGCTCCCCAAGATGGTGCCGCTATGGGGCTACATGCTTCATTTGAATTAAGGGCAAGGGCCGGTATTCCTAAAAAAGGAGATATAGATAAAGAACTGGCTATTAATTTAAAGCACGCTTATCTGGCTTGTGTAAGTTATGTAGATGCCCAGATAGGTCGTATGATATCAGCTTTGGATGAGGCAGGTGTTCGGGATAATACCATCATTATACTTTGGAGTGACCATGGATGGCATCTTGGAGATATGGGTATTTGGGGCAAGGCTACCAATTATGAAATTGCAACCCGTGTGCCTTTGATTATTTCCACCCCCAATATGCCGGACACTGTGCGTGGAAAGAAGACTGATGCTTTGGTTGAGCTAGTGGATATGTATCCCACATTATGTGATTTGGCAGGTGTTGCATTGCCAGCACATCTAGAAGGTCAGAGTTTCGCTCCCTTACTCACCACCCCAAGTAGAGAATGGAAAAAGGCTGTTTTTAGTCAATTTCCAACACCCGCTTTACGCGAATGGGCAGCCAATCCCTTATCAAAAGGAATGCGCGAAACTTCATTTGGTCCCTTAATAGAAGAAGTGGAAGAAAGTATAAAGGCCCAGCAAGGAGATAAATGGAATCGGGAACTGTTTGAAAATCGTCTTATGGGATATGCCATGCGTACCAATAAGTACAGGTTTGTGGTATGGAAAGATTACACAAACCCCGATGCGGAACCTATATTTTTTGAATTGTATGATCACCTGAAAGACCCTTCGGAATCCAAAAATATCGCGGAAGGTAATCCAGAGTTAGTGAAAGAACTTTTAACGCAGTTCAATAAAGGGTGGCAGGGAAATTTGGCTATAGTACCCTAATTGTGTTTGGCTTTGGATTTTAGATTGAATAGTTAAAAATAATTCTTGTTACAATGATTATATTAAATGAAATAAAGTGGCTTTTCATTATGGTAGTCTTGCTACTCGCAAATTTTGGAATGGCACAAGATAGCAGACCAAATATTTTAGTCGTTTTATGTGATGATTTAGGATATAATGATGTAGGATTTAACGGGTCTACTGATATTAAAACCCCAGAATTGGATAAATTGGCCCATGGGGGTACTATTTTTACTTCGGCCTATGTGGCCCACCCCTTTTGTGGACCAAGTCGCTCTGCAATACTGACAGGCAGGTATCCACATTTTACAGGGACTGCCTACAATTTATTTCAAAATAGTAGTGAGGAAGATAAGGATAATATGGGTGTTCCCATAGCAGAAACCTATATGTCCAAAGTATTACAAGAAGCGGGGTATTATACAAGTGCTATTGGAAAATGGCACTTAGGAGCAGCACCCAAATACCATCCCAATAGAAGGGGCTTCGACAATTTTTATGGCTTTCTTGGAGGCGGCCACGAATATTTTCCAGAGCAATATCAGAAAACATACCGCGAGCAATTGAAAAAGGGAAATAAAACTATTAGGGATTATCTTAAACCACTGGAACATAATGGTAAGGATGTGGTAGAGACAGAATACCTGACTGATGCTTTTTCCAGGGAAGCAATACGTGATATTAAAACGGCCAAAGAAAAAAAGAAACCATTTTTTATCTATTTGGCCTATAATGCACCCCACGTACCCTTGCAGGCGAAAGCTGAGGATCTTAAAAAATTTGTTCATATAAAAAGCAGGGATAGACAGACTTATGCGGCCATGGTTTATGCGGTAGATCGTGGATTGGGCCAAATTGTAGAAACCTTAAAAGAAACAAATCAATATGAGAATACACTCATTGTATTTTTGAGTGATAATGGGGGCAATACAGATCACGGTGCCAATAATTACCCCCTTAAAGGGACAAAAGGTGATACCTGGGAAGGTGGTTTTAGGGTGCCAATGTTCTTCCATTGGCCGGCAAAGGTAAAAAGAAACCAGCGTTTTAATTTTCCTGTATCGGCTTTGGACCTTTATCCCACTTTTGTTCAATTGGCTAAAACCAATGTTGCCGATGACAAGAAGTTGGATGGGAAAGATATAATGGCCAATGTTTTGACCGGTGCTGATGCCTATAAAGACCAAATGATATTCGCGCTGCGCTACCGCGAAGGCTATTCCGATGTTGGTGGCAGAAAAGGCGATTGGAAAATTACCCGCATGGGCAATGAGCCCTGGAGACTTCATAATTTAAAAGAGGACATTGGCGAAAAGAAAAATTTAAGTGGCAGATATCCTAAACTTCTTCAGAAAATGGTATCCGAAACGGAAAGGTGGACCAAAGACTTTGTTCGTCCATTATGGTTTTATTCCCTTAAAGATCAAGAATATTGGAACGATGGTAGGATGCCACGGTATAATGAGACCTTCGAAATTTCCAAGTTGGTTGCACACCCCTATAAAAACAAAAGCTAGCAGGTTTTAAGAACGGTTAAACGTGGTTGGCTAATTTTCTATAGGTGTAGAGATACTGTATTGCGCTTATATAGTTCAACATAAATTTACTCAAGTACAGTAAAGGCCAATTGGGTTAATAGTTAATAGTATCCAATCCGCCTTATTTTTTGGTCTTTATAAAATAGATTGCCCTAATTTTTATAAGCATTTAAGATCTGTAAACATCTTAAATGTATTGCTCCTTTAGTTCTTTTTTTGCTTTGAATCCCATGTCTAATCGTAGACGACTATTCCTTTTATTTTATTTTTTCTTAAAAACTACATTATGGGTAAAATAGTGCTAGCTACGGTTAAATTTCGCAAATGTGCCCCCTTAATTTTACAGTTCTTTTGTATAAAGGTATTGAAGATTGTTAGATTGGCAATATGCCGAGAAAATTATAAATGTATATGGTCTTCTGGTGTAAATGGAAGAATATCCTATCTGTTCTAATATAGAGCAGAGCAAAAAGAAGAGTGCTATAACACCCTTCTAAAATTTCATGCACAGCATGTGGTAAAGGTAAAACCCCATAGGTATGGGGTAAGTTTAACTCTAACTAAATCAAATTTATGAAAATTAAATGGTTAACCAATGTAGGGAGCAAAGGCTCACCAATTAAAAAGTTTTACTTTTTAAATTTAACGGCTGTTATTTTATTGACAATTACGGCAAACGCGAACCATTCTACAAATACGGTAGGGTTTAACGAGGTTGAAGGAAATTATTCTTCCCTAGAAACACAACAAACAATTACTGGTAGCGTATCGGATGCTATGGGACCATTACCTGGTGTCAGTATTGTTATAAAAGGTACTGCAGAAGGAACTACTACCGATTTCGATGGCAATTATAGCATAGAAGTAGCCGATAATTCTGCAGTTTTGGTGTTTTCTTATTTAGGTTATAAAACACAAGAAATTCCTGTAGGTTCCAATACTGTATTGAATGTAATTTTAACCGAGGATACATCGGAGTTGGATGAGGTGGTTGTATTGGGGTATACCACAAGAAAGAAGGGAGAACTAACGGGTTCGGTAAGCACAGTAAGTTCTAAGGAAATAGAAAAGGCTGGGAATAAGGATCTGGCCAAATCTCTTTCTGGTAGAGTACCAGGTTTAATTATCTCGGATAGGGGAGGATTGCCCGGATCCACTGATGGTAATGATATTACGCTTTTGATTAGAGGTAAGTCTACCCTAAACAATAACTCCCCCTTAATCCTTATAGATGGTATTACCGCTAGCAGTTTTTCACATTTGGCACCACAGGATATAGAATCCTTGACGGTCTTAAAAGATGGGGCCGCGGCCATATACGGAGCAAGGGCAGCTAACGGAGTTATATTGATAACAACTAAAAGGGGTAAATCAGGTAAGCCTAGTATTAATTTTAGTTCATCCTATAACGTATCTAGTTTTTCTGCCACACCAGATTTAATGTCATCTGAGGAATATGCAATTTATAACAATGAAATAGCGGAAAGAAACGGGACCCCTCTGCCTTACACCCAGGAGGATATTAACAATTATGCTTCCGGCACTGATCCTATCAATTACCCAAATACGGATTGGGCCGATCTTACTTTTGCCAAAACTTCACCGGAGTCCAGAAATTCACTTTCTATTTCGGGTGGTAGTGAACACGTAAACTATTTTGTAAGTGGAGACATAGTGGATCAAGTGGGGATGTACCATTCAGGAGATTTGAATTTTAGGCAAAAACAGGTGCGTTCCAATATCGATATTGATTTAACTGATAATTTTACAATTGGAGTAGATCTATCCGGTAGATTCGGAGATAGAAATCAGCCAGGGGTAAGCGAGAGTGAAATATATGGTAGAATTAATACCAATCAGCCTACCGAAGTAGGTATTTATCCCAATGGTTTGCCTGGATGGGGTGGTGAAAATGGAGCGAATCCTTATGTTATGTCTACGAATGAGTCTGGTTTTACTAAGCGAATTGACAATGAGCTTCGCGGTAAATTTTCTTTCGATTGGAGGTTGGACAATTTAATAGATGGTTTAAGGGCCAAAGGTTTTGCGGGTGTTACTAGAATGAACAATGATATTAAATCATGGTATACCCCATGGACCGTGTACACCTTTCAAGAAGGCTCTGGAGAGTATATTCCATCCCAAGGCTTTGCACAGGGTCAAGGTAGACAACGAACCTTACGTGAAAGTTTTTGGAAATATGATGAACTGTTGCTAAACGCTACATTGTATTATTCCAAAGTCTTAGGGGATAATCATTCCATAAGTAGTTTTGTGGGGATAGAACAATCTACTTCCAACCAGCGTAATTTCTGGGCAGAACGAAGAGGTTTTCCAACAGATGATCATCCCGAATTATTTGCGGGGAGTGATGATGGGCAACAATCCTACGGCGAATCACAAGAATGGGGTCGCCTAAATTATTTTGGTTCCTTTTCTTACGATTTCAAGAAAAAATATTTTATCGACTTCACACTTAGACACGATGGTTCCAGTAATTTCGGGCCAGGTAAAAGATTTGGTACTTTTCCCAGTGTTGCCGGTTCTTGGGCAATACATCAAGAGTCGTTTATGGAGAATGTTGAATGGTTAAATGCACTTAAATTAAGAGCTTCTTGGGCCAAAATGGGTAATGATCGTATAGCGCCATTCCAGTACCTGACCCGTTACAATTATGGAGGGCCAACCAATAATGCACAACCTAATTATGCTGTTTTTGGTTCGCCAGGGGTTAGTTATAATGGTTATACAAGTGCCAATGTGCCAAACCCTGATATTACTTGGGAAACGGCCTATATGAAGAATATCGGACTTAATTTTACTTTGTTCAACAATAAGTTGTCAGGTGACATCAATTACTTCTATCAAAACAGAGAGGATATTTTAGTGACTCGTGCAGCTGCTATTCCAGATGCTGCAGGTATTACCTTGCCTGCCGAGAACATTGGAAAAGTAGATAATTTTGGTCTTGAACTGGAGTTGGGATGGAGAGACCAGATCAATGACAATTTTAGTTATAATTTTGGAGCCAATTTCACCCAAGCGAAGAACGAAGTGGTCTATTTGGCTGAGGCGGCCGATGTTCCTGAATGGAGAAAAAGAGAAGGGCATTCCATGGATTCTTACGTTACGTATCCAACTGCAGGAATATTTCGTGACCAGGCACAGGTTGATGCTACTCCCGTTAAACTGGATGGAACCATTGAAGGAGAACCTATTTATTTGGATACCGATGGAAATGGTTCAATAGATGCCAATGATAGGGTCAGGGCTTATTCTTCCAATGTTCCTGAAATTCAGTTTGGTGTTTTCGGAGGCTTTAATTACAAGAATTTCGACTTTAGTTTCCTTTTCCAAGGACAGGCCGAGGCTGAAATGTTGATTTTCTTTGAACGCCCAGGTGCCCGTCCCGATTTTCTTTTTAATGAAAGGTGGACCCCGGAGAACAGAAATGCCAGATATCCTAGAGCCTACAATACAGGAGATAATTATAGTACTAACCAGAGTGGTAATGTTGCCAATTTTGAAGGAGCAGATCTTTGGCTTCACGATGCTTCCTTTGTGAGATTGAAACAAGTGGAATTGGGATATACCTTTCACAAGGAAGATATTAAACTTGGAGATTTAAAAGTGTTTTTAAGAGGTTACAATATTCTTACGATGTTCTCGGAGGTTGCCGATTTAGGTCTAGATCCAGAAGCCAATGGATATTATGACTTTAGACAGAGTACCTATCCATCGTTACAGACCTATACCTTGGGGCTTAACTTTAGCTTTTAAGAAAGTATTGTATTAATAATTTATGGAAATGAATAGTAAGAAGATAATAAAAAATATAAGGATATGAAAAATCTAAGATTAGCATATATATGGGTAATTTTGGCCCTTGTAGTAGGTGCCGGATGCGAGGATGTGTTGGATACGGAGGCATCCGATGCCTTCGCTGAAGACTTAATTTATAGTGACTCTGAGCAGGTTGAAAGACTGGTCTACCCTGTTTATAATAGTACAGAGAGTTGGGGGTTGAACAAATTTCAATGGTGGTCCAGAAGATTTAATATTGAAGTGGGGTCTTTTGAGGCAAGATTTAATTTCAACGATTTGGACCAACTAAGGCTTAGAGCAGGTTGGACACCCAGTAATGTGGGTGTTTTGCAACAGAAATGGAGAAATTACTGGGATTACGTTCGACTGGCCAATGAGTTTTTGGACAAAATAGATGATTCTGAGGCTATGCAAACCGATCCGGAGAAAGTGAATCTTCTCAAAGCAGAAATGAAGTTTTTACGGGCCAATATATATGCTAAACTTATAAAGTATTATGGAGGGGTTCCAATTTTGGAAAACGCCTTGGGACTGGATGATAATTTTGATTTGGTACGTAACAGTTATGAGGAATGTGTAGACTTTATTGTAAAGGAATTGGATGAAGCCATTGCGGTGTTGCCAGAATCCCGCCCTGATAGCGAATTTGGTAGGGCCACCAAATTGGCAGCCATGGCCGTAAAATCTAGGGTATTATTGTATGCTGCAAGTGAATTGCATGATCCAAGTACTTCGCCAAGCGGGCCTTTGTACGATTATACCAAATCAACAAAATGGCAAGATGCAGCCGATGCAGCCAAAGCAGTTATAGATATTGTAGGTGCACGTGATCTTATTCCTGTAGCGGATGCGACCGAGTATCATAATTTATTTTTGTCACCTAATCAGGATATACTTTTTGCTAGAGCATATAGTGCCGCTTATTATGATTTTGGAACGGACGCCAATTCGCTTTGGAATCAGACCCAGGCCCCTAGTGGATATGGTGGCTGGGCATTGTCTTCCCCCAACCATAATTTCGCACTATTGTATAATATGGCCGATGGAACAAGTACTTCAGAGGGGGGCTATGACCCAGCCAATCCTAATGAAAATAGAGAAATTAGGTACTATGCAGATCTTAATTTTAATGGTGCACAATTTAGAGGTCGTGACGTCCAATATTATTTGTCAGAGGATGTTGATGCCTTTCCCCATGGATTGGATTCACCTCAAGGATTGGGCAATACGGGGCATTCCTCTAAAACTGGATATAATATTAGAAAATTCCAAGATGAAAGCGTAGGATTGACCGATGTTTCCCCAAATCGTCCCTATATTCTCTATAGATTGGCGGAAATTTATTTAAACTATGCAGAGGCACAGTACCATTTGGGAGAAGAGGGTATTGCCCGCGAATTTGTTAGTAAGGTATCTACAAGGGCGCTTCAGCCTACGATTACTTCTTCAGGACCCGAGTTGTTGGAGGATATTAAAAGAGAAAGACGGGTGGAACTGGCTTTTGAGGGGCATAATTTCTTTGATGAAAGACGTTGGATGAACGAAGAACATTTAGGCTTTGATGTAAAGGGACTTAAGTGGACCAAAGCTGCAGATGGTACGGTGTCCAACGAAGAGTATACCGTTGTCACTAGACCATGGTTTGAGCGTCAATATTATTTGCCAATTCCCGCTTCAGAAGTAGAAAAAGCGCCTTCTATGGTTCAGAATGACGGCTATTAATAAATAGTTAGAACCCAAGTGATAATAAGGTTTTCATTTTCATTTGGGAAAAACATAGAATAGATAATTAGTTTTAGTTGAGTTAGTTAAAAGGCCATCCATGATTTGGATGGCTTTTTTGTTGTAAAAAATTGAGGTGGTTTTCAAGAATATATTGTTAATGTGGTTGTGTTATCCTATATGTGGAGCTTGGGCTGCTTTGCTGTCCCAGGGCGTAAAAAATTTGATTTGGTATGTATTTATATCTAGTTGGCCATAAGTAAGCAGTGGTGGCTATATGGAATTGATGTAACTTGAGAGGTTTATTTTTCGTCCTATATTCATTTTTTTTCTTAAACGGTGCCGAGCCACATGCACGCTCCCTAATGAGATACCCAATAAATAAGCCATTTCCTTTCCACTAAAATTAAGTTTGATGAGTGCGCAAATTTTTAAATCGGCCTAACTTAAATCTGGCACCTTTGCTTGTATTCCCTATAAAACCCTTCGTTTTTGGATAATTGAAAACCAAGGTCAATTCTGGAATCTTTAGTAGATCCTATAAAATACCCAATAATATATCTGTATCTTTTTTACAACTATAATGCGGGTATTTGGGCTTCGAAAAAGTTGTTGAATTGAATATAATTAACTGAGAAAAACTGTATTAATTCTATGAAAACTAGGAGACATGCGTCTAAACCCCAATGTTATTATGCTGCTATTAATACCCGTTAGCCAACCTAAGATATTTTAGTGAAGGCTACGGTCCGGATGAAAAGACTAAAAGTATTGGAAGATCGGCCTACTGGAAATGGACATGTTATAAAATTTCACCTCAAGCCTATCATTGTGCGTATATTCTGAAAGGGTACTAACTAAGATGCCAGAAGGGAATCAGCTTTTGATTCACTTTTCGTATTTTTAGCTTCTTTTATTTTGAAGAGAGAAAAACTGCTTTGCGTTGGAATTGACATATGTCTAAATATATATTCACCACATTTTTTGCCTTACTTTCATTTTGGGTGCTTAGTTCCCAAAAAATGGATATGGAAGACGTACAAAACCTTTCCATTTCTGAAGGGCTGGCACATAATGGGACTACTGATATTTTGGAAGACTCTCGTGGTTTTATATGGATTGGCACATATGAAGGCCTCAATCGTTATGATGGTTATACGTTTGAGACGTATAAAAACACACTTGATAAAAATATATTGGCGAGTAACCGGGTTAGGTCCATTCAAGAAGATAGTAAAGGCAATATTTGGATAGGTACCGATGAAGGTATTTCCGTTTACGATTATCAATATGATAATTTTTTCGACGTGTATTCAAACCAAATGGCCACAAAGGCCTTGAAGGGTCCTGTTGTTCGTGATATTACGGTAAATGAAGAGTTGGGGCTGGTAATTTGTGCCACCGAAAAATATGGCCTATTGGCCTTTAATGAAGATTATGAGCTGAAAGAGGAGTATACGCCTACGGCATTTTACCAAAATGGTGCCGTTGAATTTTATGGTTCATTGCAACTGGATACTTATACTTATTTGTATGCAACCTCAGTGGGTCTTCTCTCTTTAGATTTAAAAGAGTTTGTTTTTACAAGATTATTTTCAGAGAAAATTGATTACTGCACTTCGCTACTTAGCTTGGATGCTTCCTCCTTTTTGGTCACATTAGATGCGGGAGCTATAATAATCTCACAAGCTAAAAGTGCAAATGGTTATAAGTATAGCGTTACTGGTCATACTATTTTCCCAGAGCTCAATTTTAATAGTTCTATTTTGGACCAAAATAAAAACTTGTGGTTGGGGACACTTACAAACGGGGCTATTCGTATTGATGATATGGATGCTTTAGGATCTAATGCCATAGTTGATCATACCGTTTTTGCTTATAAAGATCGACAGCTTAGAACTAGTTGTTTCCATTTGGCCAAAAACAGCGGATTCTGGTTAGGTAGCTTTGATAAAGGGGTCTATAGGTTTAACCTTCAAGAATCTCCCTTTTTGGAATTTGCACACGACACACCTTATAATTTTGGAATCAGTAATAGGCATTCCATTAAATTGGCTCCATTAGATGACTATAGATTCTATGTGACTCGAAACAATGGTGGACTGGTGCTGTTCAATACCGAAAAGAATGGGTATGATTCATTACCCTTTAAAATGGATCCAAAACTGAAAAGCAAAATTTCTTTGGTTTTCGTTGATTCGAAAAAGCGCACTTGGCTGAAAGTGTCTGGAAAGGGATACTTTAGGGTTGATCCCGGATCATCAGAAGCAATATTGGCTAATGCAGGGCGAGATTCTGATTTGTTAGACCTTGAGGCTTATAAAATAACCGAGGATAAAAGCGGCAATCTGTGGTTAGGGGCTAAGAATGGTGTTTTTAAAATAAATCTCGATTCTAAAGCCGACATACAAAATATAGAGTCTTTAAACGACAATCCATTTTTTAAAGATTTTAAACTAACATTGGCTAGATATGTTTATTTGGACCCCCTTTATGATTTTTTGTGGATAGGTACCGCTGAAGATGGGCTTTTTAGGGTAAATATTAAGGGGGATCCCCCTTTAAAAGACGCCGAAATAGAAGAATTTAGAGCGGGAAAAAATAGTGGAGACCTGCCTAAGAATTTTGTGTCTGCTATTTTAAGGGACAACCGTGGAGAATTATGGCTTGGCACTGAAGGAGCAGGAATTTGTAAGGTTGAGAATAGTGATGCCACACCAAGATTTATACCCTTTTCCGAAAAGGATGGTCTATCCAATAACGTGGTTAAAAGCATTAATGTTGATAACCAGAACAACCTTTGGATTGCTACCAATATAGGTTTGAACAAGTTTTACCCGGATAAGCAAAAATTTAGGATATTCGGCACTGAAGAGGGGCTGCCATTTGAAGATTTTTGGTATTCCTCAGAACATTTAGGTAATGGTAAGTTGGTCTTGTCGGGTCTAGAAGGATTCACTTTTTTTGATCCCACAAAAATCCAAGAGTCCGAAAAACTGCCTAATCTTGAATTTGGAGATTTTAAAATTTACAACCGTACTGTTAAGCCTAAAGATTCTGTTCAGGGTAGGGTAGTACTCGATAAACGTTTGCACAATGGTCAAACCTTAAATTTAAAATACGATGAGAACGTTTTCAGTGTAGAGGCAACTTCCTTGCACTATACATCTCCTGAGAATCATTTTTTAAAATACCGTCTTATACCAATTGACCAAAATTGGTTTCAATCCACTTCAGACCAGCGGTTTATTAATTATAATGGTCTACAACCAGGTAACTATACCTTGGAGGTGTCTGCCTCAAATTCTATTGGAGAATGGACTGAACCTATGAAAATACGTATTTCTATCCACCCTCCTTTTTGGAAAACACCCTTGGCTTATGTCCTTTATATTTTATTGGCCTTATTGATAGTTGGTATTGTACTTTTCTATATACTCAAGGTTCAGTCGTTACACCATAACATTCAATTGGAGCAAATAGAAAAAGATAAGGTAAAAGAAATAAATGCGGCCAAACTTCGATTTTTTGCCAATATTTCACATGAGCTGAAAACGCCGTTAAATTTAATTTCGGCGCCTATAAAGGAGTTGTCCTCACGTCTTCTAAATGATCCCGACTCCCGAGAGAAATTGGGTATAGTTGAACGTCAATCCAAAAAAATAGGTCAGTTGATAGATCAGATACATGATTTTGAAAAGGTAGATGCCAATTTAATGGAGATGGAATTTTCAAGATTTTATTTTAACGAATTTCTTGACCAAATTTTGGTCGATTTCCAATACCTCGCTTACAATAGCGAAAAAAAACTAACCGTAGTACCTCCAGATAATAATATTGTGGTGTCTGCTGATCGCGATAAATTGGAAAAGATCTTCAACAATCTTTTGAGTAATGCCTTTAAATATACGGCTATATATGATAATATAACCATTGCATACCAATGTGAAGACAAAGATCTTATTGTTTCAGTTACAGACACGGGTAGAGGCATAGATGCTGATGACTTGCCCCATATTTTTGAGAGGTATTACCAATCTAAGAAAATAGAAAACGTACATTCTTCAGGTTCTGGTATAGGTTTGGCCTTCTCAAAAAAGTTAGTTGAAATGCATTATGGATACCTAGAGGTCACAAGTAAAATGGGTGTTGGTACAACTATGCAGGTTCGATTGCCTATTGTAAAAAAAGAATCCCTTCAAGATCAAGCTTCAAAGGAAAATGCAATTATCAATGCTGAAAATGCAGTTGCCCACTCAGAAGCCACTGTTTTAAAAACTGAAATTTCAACGATTAAAACAAGTGGAGAGCATTCAGAAAGCCTAATTTTTTATGCAGAAGATGATATAGACATGCGCATGTATGTCTCCAAAGTACTCTCTAAGTTCTTTAAGGTGAAAACATTTTCTAACGGTAAAGAGTGTTTAGATGCTATGGATGATCAATGGCCAGACCTATTGATCAGTGATATACAAATGCCACTTATGAATGGATTGGATTTATGTAAGCGAATAAAGGCTGATGTGAAGACAAGTCATATACCCGTAATTTTACTTACTGCCCTTGCAGATATAGAAAATCAAATTCAAGGCATCAAAGACGGTGCAGATGCTTATATAAAAAAGCCTTTCGATGCCAGACAGTTAGTGGCCCGCACCGAGGCTTTGCTTACAAATAAACAACGTTTACGGGAAAGATTTGAAATTGGTATTCCTCTTACTAAAGACAATAATATCAATAGCCGAAATGACAACGCCTTCCTGGAAAAACTGTATCATCTAATGGCGGAAAACCTGGACAATCAGAATTTGGACATGGATCAATTTGCCCGGAAGTTGTACTTAAATAGAACCCATTTCTATCAAAAAGTAAAAGCATTGACCAACAAAACACCTTTTGAAATGCTTAAGATGTACCGCTTAAAAAGGGCAGCAGAATTGTTAGTACAAGAGCCGGACGTTTCGGTAAACGATGTTTATACTATGACCGGTTTTAAAAGTAGAACCCATTTTAGTAAACTGTTTAAAGAAACTTATGGGGTGTCACCTGGTAAGTATGTAGATTCTCTAGATCAATAAAGTATAAAACACATCCTTTTCCTAATAAAATCTAGCGATCGGTAAAGTCTAATAAGTCGCTTTTGTTTAATTCTCCATTGCCTTTTTTCTCCCTATCTACTTTCGCGTATTGATTGGTAAATACATAAAATTTACTTGCAAATACATCTCTTAATTTGTAAAAAATACCTTTGAAGCAACAAAGAATCAAGAAGCTGAACACTTTACTGTTTGGCAGAAATAATGTATTAATCAACTCAACATAATCCTTAAAAAAATGAACTGAAATGCTTTTGGCGGGGGCAGTGAAAAAACCAACTATTTTGTATCGCTGGGTTATGTAGATGAAGGCAGTATCTAAAAAAAAGACGTTGTAAACTACGAGCGTTTTAACGTACGAAGCAATGTTTCTACGAAATTCGATAAAATTGGTTTGGAAGTTGGTATAAACCTCAATTCCAGCATCGAAAATTATGAAGAGCCCTTTGCTGGCATGTATGGTGTTTGGCGGGCCGTTAACCAGAATATCGATGCCTTGTATAGGGGGTATAATCTAGGGTGATCCCAGGACACAGGGTAAGGGAGATATATTTGATAATTATATCTATTACGGCAAGCGATTGGACTATAAAACGGGAAAACGATTACCTCCTCTCAAGTACACTAAAAAAATTGAATAAATGTTTGACACTACGTATTTAAAAAAGGGTTCGTATTATTTTTTTCTGATATTCCTAATGTCTTTTGGGGTCAACAGGGCCCAAGAAAAGCAACCCAATATCATTTTTGTACTTGTTGACGACCTGGGTTATGCCGATGTTGGCTTTAATGGATCAACCTATTTTGAGACCCCTGCCTTGGATGCTTTGGCCAAAGAAAGCTTGGTATTTGACAATGCCTATATGTATCCTACTTTTTCGCCTTCCAGGTCCGCACTTTTCACCGGGAAACAATCCTTCCGGACTGGAGTTTACACGGTTCCCGTATTAGAGAAAGGAGATGCTCAAGAGAATATATTTTCTAGATGGACGGTTGAAAAGGAACACCCCATTTACGCCGAACCCCTTGCTGAAGCGGGATATAAGTCCATTCATTTGGGTAAATGGCACATTGTGGGGCCCTATCCCGAAAAAGAATTGGCAATGAACTGGCCTATACAGCAACGACTGGACCAACCCCAAGCGGGGGATTTCACTTGGGTAGAAAACCATAAGACCCAAGCTGTAAAACAATTTTATCCAGAAGGCAGGGGCTTTATTAAAAATGTTGGTGGCACCTTTAGAGGTGATCCTGCCTTAGAAAAAGGAGGCTACAAAAGTGAACGAGGAGGGTATCGCGCTCCGTTCAGCAATCCGTTCATAGCTCCAAAACCCAATGATGAATGGCTTACGGATAGATTAGCTGACGACGCTATTGAATTTATGGACAATAATAAAAACACTCCGTTTTTGGTCAACCTCCATTTCTATGCGGTTCATCGTCCAATAAAGAATAGAAATGACGTACTTTTTAATAAATACATGAACAAACCAGGGGACCCCATAACAGGGCAAGGAATAGGGAAAAATAAAGAACGGATGGCCAGTTACGCCACCATGGTAGAATCTATGGATGAGAACATTGGTAGAATCATGGCGTACCTCAAAAAAAATAAGCTAGAAGAGAATACTGTTTTAATTATTACCTCAGATAACGGCTACCACCCCATAGCCTCAGAGAATCTAAAGTTGAGAGGAGCCAAAGGTGAAATTTATGAAGGCGGAATAAAAGTACCTGCGTTAATTCACTGGCCCGGCAAGGTAAGAGCCCGAAGAACTGAAATTCCTATTGCAGTAATAGATTATTTCCCCACCCTAATGGATGTGGCCCATGTAGCCCACAAAGGACAATTAGATGGAAAATCCCTTTCCACCCTATTTAAAAAGGACAATCGTAATTTTAAGCAACGCCCCTTGTTCTGGCACTTGGCTAGCCAGTACAAACATGGCACGTGTTTCGTAATCCGAAAAGGAGATTACAAACTGATCCAATTCTTGAAAGATGGAAAACTAGAACTTTATAATCTAAAGACAGACCCCAAAGAAACCAAGAACTTGGCCCAGGACCACGCCAAAACAACACAAAAATTACTGGATGAGCTGGTTGCATGGCGAGCTTCAAACAAAGTGCCACTATCTCCAAATTCCATTCTCTCCAAATAACTTAAAACTGTTCTAACCAATGAACCTTACCAAGAAGTTTTCAATTCATATTTTTTTAATTCTTTTTACTGTTTCCTCATGTTGGACCCAAAAAAAAGAAGTTCAAAAACCCAACATAGTACTTATTTATGCCGATGACCTTGGCCGTGGTATGGTGGGTACTTACGGACAAAAGATGCTGACTACGCCCAATATTGACAAACTGGCTTTAGAAGGTATGCAATTTGAAAGAGCCTATGGCGCCATATACTGTGCCCCTGCAAGGGCCAGTCTACTGACCGGAATGCACGACTGTCATGGAGGTGATGCCATGACCATTGTGAAAGCAGGTATTTATAAGGAACTGGATAAGAGTTTGACCCTAGACGACATAAAGACTAAAATCCATCAAGTAGCACTTCCAGCAGAAAAAGACGAAGTTTTCTTGGGCGAAATTGCCCAGAAAGCAGGTTATACCACGGGGCAGTTCGGGAAATTGGAATGGGGTTTCGCTACCACTCCAGAACGTTTGGAACGCCATGGTTGGGATTATCACTTTGGATATTATGACCATGTGCGATGCCACGGGTTTTACCCTTCCTTTCTTTTTGAGAATGGTAAAAAAATAGACATCCCTGGAAATACACATATAGATTGTGCCAAAACCACTGAATATGACTCTCCCACAAATTTTAAGGACCGCTGGAATATGGAAGGGAAAGCGGTCTATTCCGAGCATATTATCATGGAAAAAATGCTGGACTTTATGGATGACAATCATCCAAAAAAAACGAACAAGCCCTTCTTTTTATACTTCCCCACACAATTGCCCCACGGGCCTACTATGGTTCCCCAGGTGCATCCGGAATTGGTAAACAACCCCAGCTTGACCCAATGGGAAAAAGAGTATGCTTCTATGGTTAAAATGCTGGATGACGATGTGGGCCGAATTTATTCCAAACTGGAAGAAATGAAAATTATAGACAATACTATTATCGTCTTTACATCGGACAACGGTCATGAAATCTATTATCCCGAAGAAGGACGTACCTCAAAAAACAACGTAAATGTAAAAGGGGAAGAATTTGATAATATTATTACGCGCTTTAACAGTCTGGTTGCTGGAGATATTTTTGACGGTAATGATGGTATGTCCGGAAAAAAGCGTGACAATTGGGAAGGTGGCGTAAGAGTTCCCTTGTTTTGGTATTGGAAAGGTAAAATTGAAGCCGGCGGCGTTTCTGATCAAATGGTGAGCAATTATGACTTTCTGAATACACTTGCCGAAATTGTAGGTACCCCGCAAAGAAGAGAAAAAGATGGAGTTTCTTATGCAAAAGCTCTTTTTGGAGGGAAACCCAAATTACGGGATTACACCGTTTACTCTTCAAAAATGGGCCCCGCTTTGGTCACCCAAGATGGCTGGAAACTCCGGTATTATCTTAAAGAAGATGTTTTTCAACTGTATTACCTACCAGATGATTATGAAGAAGTGAAAGATTTAGCCAAAGACCATCCGCAAAAAACAGAAAAATTAAAGGCTATTCTTTATAGAGAATGTAATCAAAACTGGAGAAATGGCATAGGGCCTATTCAAAAAAGAGTTTGACTCACTCCCTGCGAGTTTTCTAAATACTAGGCACCGAACCCTATATAGTAAACACCTATAACTAAATACTTCTTAACCAATGTCAAAACAATATATTACCATTCTTTTTCTCTTAATGACCTTTACAATTTCGCATGCTCAACAAAAGGTGATACCGAAGAAACAAAAAAAAGAAGCCCATGAAATGGTCGTAGAGAGAGAGCGTCCAGTTGAGTGGAGCAAACTTGTTCTAGGCGGCCGTTTTATGGATCGATTTCTGCCCATGCCCGATCTCGGGGGAATTACTTCAAATACTTGGGGAGCACCCAATGTGATCCCCAGAGACAGCAACAATGGCGTGGAAAGTCCGCGGTGGTCGTATTGGGGAGGCAATACCTTGCAGGAAAAGGAAGATGGTAAATATCATCTCTTTGTTTGTCGATGGCCAGAAACTGCCGAAAAGGGTCACATGGCATATCATAATAGCCGCGTAGTTCATGGGGTGAGCGAATCCCCTTTTGGGCCTTTCAAAATACAATCGGAAGTGGGGCATGGACACAACCCCACATGGTACAGGACAAAAGAAGGAAGATATGTACTCTACGTCATAGATAAATATTATGTGGCCCGGCATATTAATGGCCCCTGGCAAGAAGGTCAATTTGAATTCGACAAACGTGACCGTAAAACCTCAAATGCCTCCAATTTTATGCACAACTGCACCTTTGCGCAACGTGAAGACGGCTCATTCTTAATGGTAAACCGCCATGGCTACACATGGTTCAGCAAAGATGGTTTGTCCACTTGGAATATGGTTGGCGAGAAATCGGTATATCCGCCGGTAGAAGGAAAATATGAAGACCCAGTAATCTGGAAAGACAGCGTACAATACCATCTCATTGTGAACGACTGGCTCGGCAGGATCGCCTGGTACCTGCGCTCTAAAAATGGCGTGAATTGGAAAGTAGAACCAGGTGAAGCTTATATGCCGGGAATATCGGTTCATGAAAACGGGTTAAAGGAAGACTGGCATAAATACGAACGTATTCGCATGCTGCAAGATGATAAAGGACGGGCCATTGCTGCAAATTTTGCCGTTATAGATACTTTAAAATATGAAGATTTGCCCAATGATAACCACAGTTCCAAACTAATTGTTGTTCCTCTGGTAAAAGACAAATTACTCTCTGTATTAAACAAGAAGAAAATCACATCAAAGACAAAAGAGATTCGGGTTAAAATAGAGGCAGAGAGGGATTTTAATCCGCAAGCGGATATTGACTTAAACTCCCTACGCTTTGGTGCTTCGGAACAAGTAAACTACGGACAGGGAAGTAAAATAAAGCGGACAGAAAAATCAGGTGATGACCTTATTCTAATTTTTGATGGCAAAGGTAACGGCCTTACCAACGACAACTTTGCAGGGAAATTGTTGGGCAAAGAAAAAAATGGAAAATTGCTTTTTGGATACACCCGATTACCAGAGGTGAAATATATAGAACCCATTCTATCTGCTAGGTCACCAGTTTTTAAAAAGACTGTTAAAGGATATGATATAGAAGTGATAGTAGAGAATTTTGGACAAGTAGCTTCCTCTGATGCAGAAATTAGACTCACACTTCCAATAGATGGAAAGGAAATAGAAATAGCTGCCGGAAAGTTGGAACCAATTCAACCGTTTGAGGAGTCTACAGTTTCCCTTAGTAGTAAAGCTAAATTGAAAAAAGGGACAAGCTATAGCATAAAAAGTACCATTATTCTAGATGGGAGCCATACCGTAAACTTCACCAAAACCATAACCTTAAAAGAATAACATCAATATGAACAACAGAAGAAACTTTATAAAAAAGGCTGGTATGGGTGCTGCTTTAGCAGGTGTTTCTGCTCCCTTGGCAGCAAAGGTCGCTAGCTCTCATTTTGAGGTTTTTGACCTAAAAGGCATAAATAAAAGTGAGCAAATAAAAATAAAAGTTACAAAACCCTTATTCTGCCCGTACAATAGTAATGGCACCCCTGCTCAAAAAGGTGGTGATGCCTATTATTTTCTAAGTGATGCCTTTACCCATAACCCATTTACCACTCCTGCCAGTGGCATGAGCGGTTCGCCTATTATCCGTGACACCGCCGGTAAATTCGTTGGCTTTATGACTACTTTCGGTTTTGAAAATTCAACTTTCAGTTTTGATGGAAAAGAAACATTGACCATAAACGTTCCCGAAGGACAGGAGCTTTTTATTGATGAAAACGGAGATGGCGACCAAGCATGGAAGGCATACAATACTCAAATGATGCAACGGTTGAACATTCAACCCTACAAGCTATATCCGCATTTCTGGGCCGATGTGGAGTATTGCACTTGGGTAGAGCAGAAAATACAATCCAATGTTCCTAAAGGGCACTTTGATTTATTGAATCACGACTTTGTAGCAAAGTATTTGGATAAAATTATCGAATTCGGATATCCTAAGGGAAAAATGACTTTGGACCATGGCTGGGGCCAATTTCCGGACGGTAGCCTAAATTCTGGTTACGGCTCATGGCATCCGGACCCTAAAAAATTTCCCGATTTTAGAAAAACCATGGACCTCATTAATGAAAAAGGATTCACTCCCGGCCTATGGATAGCATTTCCAAAAATTCACGGCTCCAGTATAGCGGCCCAGAACAATCCGAATCTTTTGGGTGCCTATAGGGTACAAGGCAAAACGGAATACGACAAGGGGGTACGATGGCTAAACCCGAAAGCGGATATTTTTGAGTACGCTACGGAGACCATTCACCGCTTTCATAAAATGGGGGTACGCAAGTTTAAGATCGATATGTCTTACAATACAAAATCGGACATGCTGCACATACACAAAGAACTTTATAAAGCAGCAAAAGGTATAGACGAAACTATTGAAATGGAATTTCACGTTCCCGATATTTTCTTTACCAAGTTTACCGATGTAACCCGTACCAATGATGTGTGGCTGAACGATAAATACGATTGGCCCGCCCGTGTAAAAACACATTATGAAATTTCCTGCAAATCCTCTCCCGGACGTGGTATCAACCTTGACCATATTGGTGGAAATGCCGAAAAGGATATCACGGAAGAAAAATACTTACAACACTTGGCAATGTTCAAATCCAAAACAGGCTATCCTTTGGTTTCCGTACTACCTCAGCATATCAGTCAAAAATGTGTCGAAGCCACCGGAGACTACCTATGGGATTATGAAAAAGGACCTCGCAATATCATTTCTGACTTTTATTTATAAGCCTAAGGGTCAGTTGTACTCATAGATACATTGGATTGATGCTTGGATACACCGGTTTGGCGCATTTCTATTTCTTTTGAAAATAAACTAAATCAGTTCTTCTTATGTTTTCTTCCGTTAAACCGCTTGTGGGTGTTTTTATGTTCTTGAACTTATTATTGCTAGCCTCCTGTGCCGATGAATCCAAAAAGACGAAAAAAGAAATGACGGATAATCGCCCCAATATTTTATGGATCACTATTGAAGATTGGAGTCCAGACCTTTCATGCTATGGAACAAAAGGAATCTATACCCCTAACGTGGATAAATTGGCCGAAGAAGGCATTCGATATAATCTTGCATTTACTACCTCTCCCGTTTGTTCCACCTCGCGCTCTGCAATGATGACCGGTTTCCATCAAAACTACATTGGTGCCCACCAACACCGAGAGCATCATAAGAAGCCTTTGCCACATGGCGTAAAACCTATTCCAAAATTATTTGAGGAAGCAGGATATTTCACCACCCTGATGAGCTGGAAAACAGATATGAATTTTCTTCCGGACACTAAGGAGGAGCTCTTTATGAATACGAATGATTGGACGGAACGTGAGCCAGATCAACCCTTCTTTGCCAGAATTACCTTTGCAGGTACCCACCGTTCTTGGAAACGGGACCATGAAAGGCCCATTGACATTGGGGACATTGAGCTTCCCCCTTATTATGCGGACACCCCTTTTATTCGTCGTGATTGGGCCAATGGATTGGAACAAATGCAATTGGTAGACAGAGAAGTAGGTAGTTTGTTAAAACGGCTGGATGACGAAGGCCTGGCCGATAATACCATTGTGTTTTTTATAGCAGATCACGGTCGTTGCCACATACGTGGCAAACAATTTTTGTACGATGGTGGAACGCGAATACCTATGATCATGCGATGGCCTGGCAAAGTTGAACCCAAGCAGGTAAGTGATGACCTTGTCATGTCTATTGATATTGGCGCAACTATTCTTGAAGCCGCAGGTATTGCCCCTCCAGTTCCCTTGCATGGAAAAAACCTTTTAGGGGATGAAATCAAGAATAGAAAATACATATTTTCTGCCCGTGACAAAATGGATGAAACGCATGATGCCATGCGTGCTATTAGAACCAAGGAATTTAAACTAATCCTAAACCTAATGCCAGAACGGCCCTATTGTCAGTATAACGAATATAAAGAAGGGGCATACCCTGTTTTAGCAGAGATGAACATACTGTATATGAAGGGATTACTTACTCCAGAACAGTCATTGTTTTTTGCCGAAACCAAACCCCAAATAGAACTATTTGATATACAAAATGACCCATTTGAGGTACATAACATAGCTGAAAATCCCGAATATGCAGTAGTAAAAAAGGAATTGATAAACCAACTGGAATACTGGCGAAAATATGTCATAAATGATCAAGGTGTTTCAGAAAAGTTTAGGGCTACCGGTGTTTTTCCCGACCAGAATCCGTTTTCTACAGTAGATGAATGGATAACAAAAAATCATAAGAATTATGATTTTAATACCGTTGGATGGCCTGCTTGGTATCCTACCCGTAGTCTAGATGAATGGGAAAAGGTAAGGGAGCAATGGGAACCTTATGTAATGCGTGGCCCCACTGATAAAATTCCGAGACCTACAATTGGCCTTATGGCAAGAAAGAAAAAGAACAAAAAAAACAAGTTGGCTAAAAAATTATGAATTTAAAGAAATTAAAAATTATCCTTAGTACTGCTCTTTTATTCTTTTCGCTATTGGCATTTGCCCAAGTCAAGGTAGCCAAAAAGTACAAAGCGGACTGGGAATCTATCAGGAATGGATATGAAATTCCAGATTGGTTCCATGATGCCAAGTTCGGAATTTTTCTACATTGGGGACCCTACGCTGTTCCTGCCTACAGCAGTGAAAAGTATCCGAAAGGGATCTATGACCCAAAATGGCAGAAAGGAGGATTAAAGCCATATACCTATCACAGGGAAAAATATGGGGAACCTTCAAAATTTGGTTATAAGGATTTTATTCCACAATTCAAAGCTGAAAATTTTGATGCCCAAGAATGGGCCACACTTTTTAAAAAAGCTGGGGCACGATATGTGGTCCCCGTTGCTGAACACCATGATGGTTACGCCATGTATGCATCCAATTATACCCGATGGAATGTGCTGGATACAGGCCCCAAAAAAGATGTGATGCGCATGCTCCAAGAGGCATGTTATGCACAAGGTATGAAATTTGGAGTATCCTCTCACTTCGCCCTACACCGCATATACTATAGAAAGGACGACCCTTCTTGGGATACCAATGACCCAGAATTCTATGACTTATATGGCGAACCTGTGGATGGAAACGAACTACCGACCCAAAAATTCCTCAATCTATGGTGGAATCGGACTACCGATATAATAGACCAATACCAACCCGATCTGCTTTGGTTTGACTTTGGGCTGGACAAACCTGGTTTTGAACCGATGCATAAAAAAATACTCTCTTATTACTATAATAAAGGCTTGGAATGGGATAAAGGCGTGGTGTTCCAAGATAAGAATATGCGTAACAAATCCTTTCCAGAGGATCTTATTGTACTGGATATAGAACGCGGCAGAATGGATGGTATTTACAAATATCCATGGCAAACCGATACATCAATAGGTAAAGTTTCTTGGGGTTATGTGGAAAATGAGGAATATAAATCCTCCGACTATCTTTTGGACGAATTAATTGATATTGTAAGTAAAAATGGATGTCTGTTATTGAATGTAGGTCCTAAAGCGGATGGTACTATTCCAGATGAGGCCAAGAAAATATTGGTCGAAATGGGCAATTGGCTACAATTGAACGGAGAGGCCATCTATGACACCAGACCATGGAAAATATTTGGAGAGGGGCCTACCCAAGTGAGTACGGGCCATCATTCAGAAAAGAATAACAAGCAATCGGGGGCCGAGGATATTCGTTTTACCACCAGAGATGGAAAGCTATACGCAACTGCCTTGGCATGGCCAGACAATGGAGTTATTTTGATTAAATCCTTGGCCAAGAACAACGCGTTGGAAGCTCGCAAGATAAAGATGGTTGAAATGATCAGTGGGGATAATACTATTGATTGGAAACAAACCGAAAAGGGGCTTCGTCTCAAGATCGAAGGGGATAAACCCTGTGAGGCTGCCTACTCTTTTAGAATAGCATTTACGAACAGATAACAACAATCTTTAAAACATCCATAAAAACATAACCAAAATTATGAGTAAATTTTATTATAATGAGGAACAGGATTCCTATGATGCCATTGTGGTTGGCACAGGGGTAAGTGGCGGCTGGGCAGCAAAGGAACTTTGCGAAAATGGCCTAAAGACCTTAGTACTTGAGAGAGGTAGAATGATCAACCACATAACGGATTATGTGACTGCCAATAAAGATGATTGGGACTTTCCACATGGAGGGGAATTGCCCAAGGCCGAAAAGGCCAAACAATTAAAACAAGGAAGGACACCTCGTTTGACAAGGGCCGAATCGCATATGTGGTTTGTCAACGATTTGGAACATCCCTACCAGGAGACCAAACCCTTTAATTGGATGCGTGGCTATCACGTTGGAGGGCGTTCCCTACAATGGGGCAGACACAGCTATCGATGGAACGAATGGGATTTTGAAGCCAATAAACAGGATGGTCACGGTGTTGATTGGCCAATACGTTATAAGGATATTGCCCCTTGGTACGACAAGGTAGAGACCTTTATTGGGGTTTCTGGAGAAAAAATGGGTCTTCCACAACTACCGGACGGACAATTTTTACCTATGTTGGAACTCAATTGTGTAGAACAACATTTTAAGGAAAAGGTGGCCGAAAATTTCAAAGGTCGCCCTGTTACCGCGGGTAGAATTGCCCATATTACGGGCGACAAGCAATTTGAAGGTAGAACCAAATGCCAATTTAGAAATCGTTGTGTTAGAGGGTGCCCTTTTGGAGGATATTTTAGCAGTAATTCATCAACACTGCCTGCTGCGGAGCGTACTGGTAACCTAACCCTAAGGGTAGATTCTATCGTTACAGAGGTTATCTATGATCCCGATACCAAAAAAGCGACTGGTGTTAAAGTAATAGACAGACTTACCAAGGAAGAATTGGTCTTTAAAGCCAAGGTGATCTTTTTATGTGCTTCCGCCATAGCATCGGCTTCTATTTTATTGCAATCAAAATCTGATCGTTTCCCTAATGGGTTGGGCAATGATTCGGACCAAGTAGGTCGAAACATAATGGATCACCATTTGGGCGCCGGGGCCAGTGGTAAATTCGATGGTTTTGAGGACAAATACTATAAAGGTAGAAGACCGGGTGGCATTTACATTCCTAGATTTAAAAATTTGGATAACAGATCAAAAAGTAAGGATTACCTCCGGGGATTTGGATATCAAGGAGGCGCAAGTCGCAAAAATTGGCAGGACGCCGTGGCCGAACTATCTATGGGAAAAGACTTAAAGGAAGCCATACTAAAACCAGGTGGATGGACCATGGGTGTTGGTGGTTTTGGCGAGATTCTACCCTATGGGGACAACCGAATGACACTGGACTATGACAAACTTGACGGATGGGGTTTGCCCACCGTAAATTTCAATGCGGATATAAGGGACAATGAACTAAAGATGCGCGAAGATATCGTGGAAAACGCTGCAGAAATGTTGAAAAAAGCGGGATTCCGGGATATCACTACCCGTAATAGCAAATACACCATAGGGCATGGTATCCACGAAATGGGCACGGCCAGAATGGGCCGTAGCCCCAAAACTTCTGTCCTAAACGGACATAACCAGGTACATGCCGTACCCAATGTATATATTACTGACGGAGCCTTCATGGCTTCCTCAAGTTGTGTTAACCCATCACTTACATACATGGCCTTTTCAGCAAGGGCAGCAAATCATGCAGCACAAGAACTTAAAAAAGGAAATATATAATGGATAGAAGAAAAGCACTGATACAAATGGGTAAGTCCTTGGGGTATGTTGTGGCAACACCAACACTTTTAGGACTTATGCAAAGTTGTAAGAACGAGGGAAAACAGGCTTGGACACCTGAATTCCTTACGCAGGAACAGGGTTCGGTACTAAGGACATTGGTTGATGCCATATTGCCAAAAACAGACACTCCTTCAGCATCAGAAGTCAATGCCCACATTTTTTTGGACAGCTTTGTCAAAGAGGTAATGGATACAAAGGAACAATTAAATTTCAGGTCCACCTTGGATCAATTAGCAGAACTTGCCTTAAACAATTCCAATAAAGAACAAGCAGAACAACTCACTACGGAAGATCTTGGCCCGGTAATGCTTAGCGCCCTACAGCCACAAAGCGGTACGGAGTTTAGGTACGCCAAAAAAATCAGGGATTTAACGGTATGGGCATATAAGTGTAATGAATATATAGCAGAGGAAGTCTTGGCCTATTTACCAGTCCCTGGAGAATACATACCCTGCGGCGACCTGGATGAATTAACAGATGGTAAAGCGTGGTCCATTTAAACATCCCTAAACCTTAGTAGACTTCATAAATAACAGACCAAATGAAACGAAGAAATTTTATAAACCAATCCCTGAAAATGGGGGCTTTGGCCTCCCTTGCTGGGGCAATTCCCTTGGAGTTATTGGCAAATACCCCATATACAAAACCCTTTTTTAAAATATCCTTGGCCCAATGGTCCTTTCACAGGGCATTGTTTGATGGGAGTATGGACCACCTGGAGTTTGCCGCAAAGGCCAGAAGTCTTGGTTGTGAGGGCTTGGAATATGTTAACCGGTTCTTTTCAACCAAAGCAAAGGACAACTCCTACCTACGGCAAATGAACGCTAGGGCAGAGGATGAAGGGGTTAAAAACCTTCTGATTATGGTAGGCAGGGAAGGCAATCTGGCCAGCCCAGATAAGGCCGAGCGTTCCAAAGCCATCACCAACCATTATAAATGGGTAGAGGCAGCCCAGTTTTTAGGGTGCCATTCCATAAGGGTAGATCTGCGCGGTGGGATAAAGAAAACCGAAGCGGCTATGGCAAGTCTTGATTCCTTGAATAGGTTAGCTGAGTTTGCACAAAAGGCGAATATTAATATCCTAGTAGAAAATCATGGCGGATTTTCATCAGATGGATCATGGCTGGCGAGCATTATGAAAAAAGTAGATCGCAACAATTGTGGTACTTTACCAGATTTTGGCAATTTCTGTATAGAAAAAGGAGAGGACAAGCTATGTCTTGAGGAATACAATAAATACCAGGGAATAAAAGAATTGCTTCCATTTGCCAAAGGTGTTAGTGCCAAATCGTACCAATTTAACGATAAAGGAGACGAAACTGCCATTGATTATTATAGAATGCTGCGTACGGTAAAGGCATCTGGCTATACCGGTTATATTGGTATCGAATATGAAGGAAGTACCCATTCGGAAAAAGAAGGGGTGATCCTAACAAGAGACTTATTGTTAAAGGCTGGTAGTATTGTATAATTTATCCCGTATGACTTTTAGATAATGGTCTTATCAAACGTCTTAGAGTATTACTCTTTGGTTTCTAATGTAATGATTATAAGGCTATTGAATGCAAGGATACAAGAAATGTATAGAGAGATACACTAAATATTCTTCTGGTTTTAGCTTTGTAATGTTAATAATAAGTTAACATATAATAATCCGCCATTCAAGACAAACATATAAATCAAATATAGGCCACAACTATTTTTAAAGCATTAAAGCAGTTTAAATATATGTTACCTATTTAAAATCATTTGTGATAGCCGCTGACGATCAGCTACAATAATTTTAACTCAATTATTAATTACTAACTAAATTTTCAGAATTCATTTTATGAAACAAAAAAAACTAGTAACCAACAAACCGATTCTGTTTCGCAAAAGCGTATGGATCTTGGTGTTGTTTTTTGCAACATTACAGACCTATGGCCAGAATCAAAACATCAGTGGAACTGTAGTAGATGAAAGTGGAATGCCATTGCCTGGAGCCAATGTTTTGGTAAAGGGTACTACTACTGGAACACAAACCGATTTTGACGGAAATTATTCCATAAGCGCCGAAGGTAGTGCCACATTGGTATTTAGCTATATCGGTTTTATTGCCCAGGAGGTTCCAGTTGAAGGAAAAGAAACTATCAATGTTACCCTAGCCGAAGATGCCAGTCAATTGGATGAAGTGGTAGTTGTGGGTTACGGTCAACAAAAGAGGGTCAACCTAACTGGTTCCGTAACTGCTGTGGATAGTGAGGCTTTGGAGGATAGAAATGTGCAAAATGCATTCCAAGCGCTTCAGGGACAGGCCGCAGGACTTCAAATTTCACAGAACAGTGGTGCTCCTGGTAATGAAGGGCTTAATATTAAGATAAGGGGTCTCAACTCATTTGGTAGTAACAACAGCCCTTTGGTCCTTATTGATGGGGTAGAGGGAAACCTACAGGACTTGGACCCAACCGTGATCAGCTCCATTTCTGTACTTAAGGATGCTTCTTCAGCTGCAATCTACGGATCAAGGGCAGCCAACGGTGTTATTTTGGTGACCACTAAAACTGGTGGCAGTAACAACTTTAAAATAGATTACAACGGCAGTGTCACTACAGAAACCTTTACCAGGGTACCTGAAATGATTTCCAATTCTGCCGATTTTATGACCCTTTTGAACCAAGCGGTAATAAATACTCCTGGCGCATCAGCCAATCCATATCCTCAGGAAGTCATAGACGCTTACAGGAATGCCAATGGGGATCCTGCTTTTCCAAATACCAATTGGTTCAATGAGGCTTCCAGAAATCCCATTGTTCAACGCCATGTTGTTACGGCAAGCGGTGCTATTGATGGAACCAGTTATAACCTTTCATTGGGCAATTGGGATCAGCCAGGTATAATTAGGTCTACTGGGTTTGAAAAGAACAATTTCTTTTTAAGCGTGAAGTCGGATATAGGTGAAAAATTAACTATTGGAGGTACTGCCTCTGGGGTAACCTCAAAGACCACTGGGGCAAGAGGAGATGGCTCCATATTATTTAACCTTTTTAGGGTTAGACCTACCTGGGGTGTGTATACCCTTGATGGTACAGGTCATTATTCAGGAAAGGCCTTTTCTGGTAACGACCCACAATTTCCTGGTTTCGATGAGGGTTTCACCAGAAATAACCCTATTGCCGAATTGGAAGTTCAAGACGGAGAAGTGCTAAATGAATATAACTTTAATGGCAATGCCTATTTTGACGTAAAATTTACCGATGATCTCGTTTGGAGTACAAAAGGTGCTTATAAATTTGATTACGATTTTTATAAGAACCAACGCATCCAATACGATGAGTATAATTATAGAACTGGAGAATACCTAAGAAGTACTAGAGACCCTTCTCAATTAACAGTGGATAATGTATGGAGCAAACAAATTACCTTGTTCTCTACCCTTACTTACTCAAAACTCATCGGGGATCACGATTTTAAAATTCTTGGAGGTTATAGCCAGGAGAGTTTTGATCGCAATTTTACCAGATCTCAACGAACTGGTCTTCCCAGTAGAAAGATAACCGACTTGGAGGGAGCCAATTCGGAAAATCAATTTACAACAGGTTTTTCGGAAAGTTGGGCGATCCAAAGTTTTTTCGGTAGGGCCAATTACAACTATAAAGAAAAATATTTATTGGAAGCAAACCTAAGGGGAGACATCAGTTCTCGGTTTGCCAAAGGTAATAGGCTGGGGATTTTTCCTTCGGTATCCGCAGGATGGAGATTGGATAAGGAAAGCTTCGTAGAAGAAGTAGATGCCATCAACGAGTTAAAACTTAGAGGTTCATGGGGACAATTGGGCAACCAGAATATCGGGATCAACTTAAGTGATGATGAATTGAATTCTGGAATATACCCTTATCAATCTACATTATCCTTTACCAATTTTGGATATCCATTCGGTAGCAGTGTCCTATCCGGGGTTGGCCTGGCTAGTTTGGTGGACCCTGATATCACATGGGAGACCACTACCGTAACCGATTTTGGGGTCGATTTTAACTTACTCAACAGAAAAATACACGGATCCATTGACTATTATGTAAAGGAAACTGTAGATATTCTACGTCAATTACAAGTAGATGAGAGTAGTGGACTTAACCCTCCAGTAGTGAACCAGGGGGCCATGACCAATAAAGGTTGGGATATAGTACTTGGACATGACAATATGGTGGGAGATGATTTTAGATATAGTATCAATGGAAATGTATCCTGGTTTAAAAATAGGCTTAAAACTTTTGGCGAGCCCGAGATACAAAATCGAAATATAAATGAGGAAGGCTACGCTTTCCAGGATTGGTATATGTGGGAAGCAGATGGGTACTTCCAGAGTCAGGAAGAAATAGACAACTCACCCTCACAGCCACAACCCGGAAAGGTTGGCTTTATTAAATTAAAAGACCAAAATGGAGATGGCACGGTCAACGGAGAAGATCGTATTCATATTGATGGTCGTTACCCAGCTTTTGTGTATGGGCTAAATCTTTCAGCCAACTATAAGAATTTTGATTTTAGAATGTTCTGGGAAGGTGTTGAAGGTACCAAAAATTACATCGCAAGAGATCCCTTTAGACAAGACGGTGGAGCCGATGTTGCTTGGTTAACCGAAGCCTGGACCCCAGAGAATACAAATTCCAGGTTGCCAGCTGTTTATTACGAGACAGCTGAAGAACGCAGGTCCATTGCTTATACAAACTCTTTTTGGTTATGGGACACCTCTTACCTACGACTTAGAAACGTAACCTTGGGATATACATTCCCTAGTGAACTCATAGATAAGACCCCATTTAATAAGTTACGATTCTATGTCGCTGCCGAGAACTATCTAACTTTTCAGAAAGATTATCCAATCAAAGTAGATCCTGAAGCTAATGGGGTGGATGCATATCCATTTAGAAAAACCCTAACCTTAGGTATAAACATGTCCTTCTAAATAGTTTAAAAATAGCAAGATGAAAAAAAGTATAAAAATATTTAGTTTACTGATCCTTGGGCTGGCAATCAGCTCCTGTGATTCTGATTTTTTAGATAAACAACCTTCTTCCCAGCTCTCATCAGAGGGGTTCTGGACTACGGAACAAGATGCACAATTGGCCCTAACCGGGGTTTATAGTAACCTCCAATCCAATTTAATAGCCATTAAAGGAGAAAGAGCCTGGCCCCCTTCCATCAAACCCAATTGGGATGCCCTGACCGATGATGCCTACCAAACATTTAATTATGGTTTCCGGGAAATAATAGATGGTACTTTTTCTCCTACTACAGGAGGTAATAACGGTGCAATTTTGCAATTATACCGTATCTGTTACAAAGGAATTCAGACCTGTAATTTTTTCTTGGCCAATATAGATCAAGTGGAGAACGTAGAGACTTCCAAGTTAAATCAATGGAAGGCAGAAGCCTCTTTTATTAGAGCATTCTTTTACTATTATCTGGCGACTACTTATGGTGATGTGCCGTTAAGGTTGGAGTCTACCACTTTAGACAATCAGGAATTACCAAAAAGCACAGCGGAAGAAGTTTTTGCTCAAATTGAAGCCGATTTGATCTTCGCTGCTTCCAATTTGCCAGAAGCGCCCTATACCAATGGCCGTGTAGTAAAAGGTTCCGCAAATGCCCTATTGGCAAGGACGTATTTGTATCAAAATAAATACGGACAGGCAGCGGCTGCAGCGAAAGAAGTAATGGACGAAGGAAACTTTCAACTGGCCGATGATTATTCCAGTCTGTTTGTAGATAGTGGTCAGGCAGGTAACCCGGAGATAATCTTTTCTACCATTTATACCAATGCTCCTGGAGAGGTTCAGCCGTGGGGCACCGAGGTGATGCTTGGTTTTTGGGGAACCTTAAAGCCAACCGAACAATTCGTTGATTCATTTGAGGCCATTGACGGACTTCCTATTGACGAATCTCCGGAATACGATCCGGAAAACCCTCTGGAAAATAGGGATCCTAGATTAACGCAGATCGTACAAGAAGGGGAATGGAACCCCGAAATAGAGCAAAAAACCCTTTCTGGTTATGGCCTCCTAAAATGGACCACTCCCGAAACAAGGGCTTCCTTGGTTCAGAATTCCACCGAAGCCACAGATTATGTTCATATTCGCTATGCGGACGTACTGTTAATGTATGCCGAAGGGAAAATAGAGGATGGGGATATAGATAGTTCCGTGCTGGACGCCATTAATCAAGTAAGGGCAAGAGCCTATGGTGTGGCAGTAAGTGATACCGATAATTATCCTGAAATTACCACCACCAGCGCAAACGAACTTAGGGAAATAGTCCGCAACGAGAGACGATATGAATTGAGCTTTGAAGGTTTACGTTACTTTGATTTAAAGCGCTGGGGTATAGCAGAAGAAGTCCTCAACGGGTTTTATGATCCACAAGTGGCTTCCAATAGGGTTTTCTTACCTAAACACTATAAATGGCCATTGCCACAAAGTGCTATAGACAAGAACAATGCCTTGGACCAAAACCCGGATTATTAGTATTTTATTATGAGTTTTAGTTAAGTTGTTAGTTGTAAGCCAGGAAGCCTCAGGGTTTTCTGGCTTTTTTTATTAAATTTCTTATGTAGTTTTCCTTAAATGGATTTATATTACTTAATTCTTTACCCAATGATTTATTACCTGAACAGATTTTCAGTATTTGTAATTATTTTATTTTTGGGATTATTTTCCAAAATTCAAGGTCAACAGCCCAATATTGTTATTATTTATGCCGATGATATGGGCTATGGTGATCTTAATGCCCAAAATCCAGATTCCAAAATTTTAACCCCTAATTTGGATCGCTTGGCTGCAGAAGGAATGCGGTTTAGTGATGCACATAGTTCCTCGGGAATATGTTCCCCTAGTAGGTACGCCCTGCTGACCGGCACCTATCACTGGCGTAGACAACACGGTATTATAGATTCTTTTGGAGGACCTTTTTTTGACCAGACTGACGTTACCCTTCCACAAGTTCTTAAGAATAATGGATATCAAACCGCTTGTATAGGGAAGTGGCATTTGGGATGGAACTGGAATTTAAAAATGATCCCTCAGGTGAAGTAAAGCAATGGGGAAAAATGCGTCAATATTATCGCCCTGAGGATGTAGATTGGAGCCAACCTATTACTGGAGGTCCCTTGGACAGGGGGTTTGATTATTATTTTGGAGATGGAACCATTAATTTTCCGCCCTATGCTTGGATGGAAAATGACCGATTTGTAGAACTGCCAACAGCTACAATGGATCCCCATAATATAGGTTTTGATATAGACGAGGGGGAGTGGGAATTTAGACCTGGTCCCAAAGTAGAAGGGTGGAACCCTTATGAAGTTTTGCCTACACTTACAAAAAAAACGGTAGATTGGATAGGGAAGCAGGATAGTAAAAAGCCGTTCTTTTTATACTTCGCCTTACCCTCTCCGCATGCTCCCATTATTCCGAACGAGGAATTCAAAGGAAAATCCTCAGCAGGACCTTATGGGGATTTTGTTTATCAAACGGATTGGGTGGCAGGACAGGTACTTAAAGCCCTTAAGGAAAAAGGGTTGGAAGAGAATACCCTTGTGATTTTTACTGCAGATAACGGTCCGGAACGATATGCCTTTGACCGGGCTGAAAAATACGGCCACTTTAGCATGGGAAATTTTAGGGGACTAAAACGCGATGTTTGGGAAGGTGGTCACCATGTGCCTTTTATTATTAAATGGCCAAACCACATCGCTCCAGGATCGGTGTCCGATGAAGTTATATCCCAAGTAGATATTATGTCTACAATTGCATCCATAACCAACATAATAGTACCCCACAATGCAGCACCGGACAGCTACGACCTAACACCCATACTTATGGGCAGAACATATAACTCCCCTTTTCGGGAAGCTACGGTACACAACACCTACAAGAATGTCTGGGGTCTCAGAAAAGGGAAATGGCTTTATATTAATGCCTCCTCTGGAGAACATTCTAAAATGCCCCAATCTTTTAAAGATCTAAAGGGGTATACAGATTTTACAACTCCTGGCTTGCTATTTAACATGGAAAAGGATGCTGAACAGCGAAATAATCTCTATAATGAAAACCCTGGAATCATAGAAGATTTACAAGGGACTCTGGAGCGGTATAGAGTGCAGGGGTATTCAGTACAACGTCTTTGATCCGAAAAACAAAAGAATGAAAAAGAAGGTAATTACATCTGGTTTTCGATCACCATCAAAGTCATATAAATTATCGATGGTTTTAGTTGTCATCCTTATGGCTATTTTTATAATGGCCTGTGAAGAAAAGGGGAAAACACCAAAAGTTGGAGTTGATCAGGGCCTGTTTCAGTCAATACCCCCCAAGTCAACCGCAATCACCTTTGCTAATAATGTCAAGGCTACAAATGATTTTAATCTGTTTGCATATATGTATTTCTACAATGGTGGGGGAGTGGCCGCCGGGGATTTAAATGGCGACGGTTTGGATGATCTTTACTTCACTGGTAATCAAGTTCAGAATAAATTATATCTAAACCAAGGCGAGTTCCATTTCAAGGATATCACCGCTATTACCAATACGGGAGGAAAAGAGAATTCTTGGTATACCGGGGTAATTTTTGCGGATGTAAATGGAGATGGCCGCTTGGATATCTATGTAGGACAAATTGGGGATATTCTTGGATCAAATGATCACAATCTACTTTTTATCAACCTAGGTAATGATGCTGATGGCTATCCGCAATTTAAAGAATCGGCTCAAGAAATGGGTTTAATAGTTGATGGAGCCACCACCCATAGTGCCTTTTTTGACTATGACCTGGACGGTGATTTAGACGTTTACGTCATGACCCATTCCAATTTTAACGATGGGGTACTCCCTAAGGCGGAACAACGCCTTCTATATTCCCCCAAAGGAGACAAATTATTCAGAAATGATGGTAACAGCTTTACTGATGTAACCAAACAAGCAGGTATTTACAGTAGTACCCTAGGTTTTGGTCTGGGTATCAATACTGCTGATGTGAATAAGGATGGATACCCGGACATTTATGTGGGCAATGATTTTTACGAGGACGACTATCTTTACATTAATAACGGTGATGGTACCTTTTCCGAAAAACTTTCCAATTTCATAAAACATACCAGTCGCTTCTCCATGGGCAATGATATTGTGGATATGAACAATGACGGCCTACCTGATATTTTGTCTTTGGACATGCAACCCTATGATCCTAAAATTATCAAGGCATCACATGGGGAAGATTCATATCCTATTTATAACTATAAATTGTCTTTTGGATACAAACATCAATATGCACACAATACCTTTCAACTGAATCGAGATGGGAAACACTTTAGTGAAATAGCCAGATTGGCGGGTATAGAAGCAACAGATTGGAGCTGGTCCGTATTAGGAAACGATTTTGACCTGGACGGATTTAAGGATATCTTCATTACCAATGGTATATATAAGAGAAGCAATGATATGGATTATATGCAATTCCTATCTGGTGAGGCAATACAACAACAATTACGTGCGGGTAACTATGATTATAGTAAAGCATTGGTAGATAAAATGCCTAGCTATCCCCTCCAAAATTTCTTTTATAAAAACAATAAGGACCTTACTTTTAGTAATGTGTCCACTGCCTGGGGCGGTTCAAAAAAAGGATTTTCCAACGGGGCCACCTATACCGATCTGGATAATGACGGGGATATGGACCTAGTAGTAAATAACCTTAATGAACGTGCTTCCATACTCAAAAATACTAGTATAGAGCAAAGTGTTGGGAAAGCAAATTTTCTTAGGGTAAGTCTAAAGGGCCTAGAAAATAATCCATTCGGTATTGGTACCAAAGTAACCCTTAAATATTCAGGTAAAACCTTGTATCAGGAATTGTTGACCTCCAGGGGCTACCTCTCTTCCGTCCCTCCTTATCTCAATTTCGGAATTCCTGATAATAGTATGATAGATACAATTTTAATAGAGTGGCCAAACCAGACCCATCAAGTAATGACCAATGTTAAACCTGGTAGGACAGTTACCATAAATCAATTAAATACCAGTAGAAGCCTAGTTCCTCCTAACCAAATTGCGAATACCATCTTTGCAAAAGTTGAAAGTGAATTGATGGGCGTATCATTCCAACACAAGGAAAATAGGTTTTATGAATTTAATAGAGAGCACCTTATTCCCCATATAAACTCTACTTGGGGTGCCCCATTGGCGGTAGCTGATATTAACCAAGATGGTCTGGACGATTTCTTTGTTGGGGGGGCACAAAACCAGATAGCCAAGGTCTACTTGCAAAATACCTCTGGTAAATTCATTGAAAAGGCTCAGGCTGCATTTGAGGCGGACGCCATCTCCGAAGACACGGCCGCCCATTTTTTTGATGCAGATAAGGATGGCGATATGGATCTTTTGGTAGGTAGCGGGAGTAATCAAGAGATAAGACCAGAGGTCAAAAGTTTAACCCGACTTTATCTAAATAATGGAATGGGGACTTTTACAAAACAGATTAATTTTCCGAAAATATATGGCACGGTCTCCTGTTTAGCCTTGACCGATTTTGATAAGGACGCCGATAAAGATATTTTCATTGGCTGCAGGACCGTCCCCGGAAAATATGGATCTCCAGCAAATTCATATCTCTTGGTAAATGACGGGAAGGGTAATTTTTCTTTATCGGCCAATTCCAAGAAATTATTTGATAAATGTGGAATGGTCACTGCTGCCAATTGGGTTGATCTTAATGGGGATAGTTGGGAGGAACTTGTACTGGCTGGAGAATGGATGCCTATAAAAATATACAACAATAAAAAAGGTGAATTACAGAATGCGGAACCGAAAGCAAACAAATTGGAATTATCCAATGGATGGTGGAATTCCTTGGAATATGGTGATTTTGACAAAGATGGTGATGTGGATCTGGTAGCCGGGAACTTGGGGTTGAATGCCAAGTTAAGAGCCTCGTCATTAAACCCGGTAAGAATGTATCACAACGATTTTGACAAAAATGGTTGGCCAGAAGGCATAACCACCCATTATATAGATGGACAAGAACATGTGTTTTCTTCCAAAAGCCTACTTGAAAAGCAGTTGTTGTATTTACGCAAAAAGTTTACCACCTATGCGGCTTTTTCGAACGCCGACTTCAATGAGATTTTTACAAAAGAACAGTTAAATAATTCATTAATATTAGAGGCTTACGAGTTTAGAAGTTGCTATTTTGAAAATGTAGGGAACAATGAGTTTAATATAGTTCCATTACCGCAAGAAGCACAGTTTTCCTTAGTAAACGATATTTTTAAATTGGATTTTGACCAAGATGGACATATCGATTTACTATTGGGACAAAATTTACATGATGTAAATACAGAATTGGGCAGGTACGACGCGGGTTATGGCTCCTTATTGAAGAACATGGGAAATGATATCTTCCACCCCATCCCACTAGGAAATTCAGGATTAAAACTGGATAATCAGGTTCGGGAAATAGAAAAAATTCACAATAAAAAATACGGAGACATGCTTATTATTTCCAATAATAACACCGGTCTGGACTTTTATAGAGTAACAGATGGTAGGGATTTTTAAAGGAGTATACATTTTTAAGTCATAAGTAATGACGGCCACACAACAGTAGATATTCTACAAATAATACGGTCATAGCTTAATTATTAAAGAACTTAAAATATGCTTGATTGTCAAGGTTTTACATTGAATTATACATGGAAAGACATTTGTTGTACACATAGAGACATAGCTACAGTATAATTTTTATTATTTCGACATTCTTTAGGAATCGATAAAATCTTAACGCTGAATAGTTGCCCATAAAATAAAATCACATGAATTATAAGATTATCATTATAGCCGCTCTTTGGGGATTGTGCTCGACATCCTGTGAAGAAAAAGAAGAAACCCCTTTACCAACTTCCCAAGATACAGAGAAACCCAATATTATTTTATTTGTGGCCGATGATCATGGAACTGATGCCATAGGAGCATATGGAAACAAGATTATTAAAACACCTCACTTGGATAAATTGGCATCTGAAGGAGTACGTTTTAATAATGCTTATTGTACCAGCGCAAGCTGTGCTGCCAGTAGATCTGTAATCCTAACGGGCTTATACGGACATGCAACTGGATCCTATGGACATGTGCACGACTACCACCATTTTAGCACATATGATACCATAACATCCTTGCCCGTTCTTTTGGAGCGTGAAGGATATGCTACCGCTAGGATTGGGAAATATCATTTGGCTCCGGAATCGGTTTATCATTTTCAGGAAGTTTTAAAGGCAGATCCCAGAAGCACAGTGGCCATGGCTAAAGAATGTAGAAATATATTGGAATCCAACAGGCCGTTCTTTTTGTATTTCTGTACGGATGATCCACATAGGGGAAATTCAACTAATCCGGACCGCTGGGACGCTCCAAACAGCTTTGGGAACAAGGAGGAAGGATATCCAGGGGTAACAACCATTACTTACGATCCTGCAGAAGTACTGGTGCCAGATTTTTTACCGGATACCCAAGAGAGTAGGGAAGAAATTGCCCAGTACTATCAGAGTATTTCAAGAATAGATCAAGGATTCGGGAAATTAATGCAGATGTTGAAAGATTCCGGAAAGGAAGATAATACTATAGTTATTTATATATCAGACAATGGGATGGCATTTCCTGGGGCAAAGACAACATTGTACGAACCAGGTATGAAATTGCCTTGTATTATCAAAGATCCCTTTTCAAAATTAAAGAATACAACTACCAATGCAATGATTTCGTGGGTAGACCTAACACCTACCATTTTGGATATGGCCCAAGCAAAACCTAAGGAAACATCATTCCATGGACGTTCATTTAAAGAGGTGCTGAATGTGAAGGAACCTAATGCATGGGATCAAATTTATGCCTCCCATACCTTCCATGAAATTACCATGTACTATCCCATGCGGGTGGTACGTGACAAAAATTATAAACTGATAAGAAATATTGCATGGCGGTCAGAATATCCGTTTGCCTCGGATCTATGGGCCTCATCAACTTGGCAGGAAATATATAGGAACCAAAAGGAGTTTTACGGAAAAAGAAAGGTTCAAGATTACTTATTTCGCCCTGAATTTGAATTGTTCGATTTGGAAAATGATCCAGATGAAATAGTGAACCTGGCCTACGACCCGGATTATAAGGAAGTAATGGATGAAATGATCAAAAAAATGAAAGCCTTTCAAATTAAAACCCGTGATCCCTGGCTAATTACTTGGGATCACGATAACACCTTACAAGGAACAGGAGTTAATTTATAAAGGCAAAAATATAATGTTGAATAATTTAAAATTTTTGGTCGGCCTCTGTTTCCTAGTGCTAGGGGTAAGCACGTCCGTAAAAGGGCAACAGCTCATTAAGATCGAACCACAGCTAGGGGACATGACCCTTGTTGTAAGGGAGGCTTTGGAGAAAGTAAATCAAAAGGACGTAAAACTAGTTTTTTCGGAAGGTACCTATGTCTTTAAGCCAGATTATGCCAGGCAACAATATTCCTATATAACCAACCATGGCAACGGCCTTAAGAATATTATTTTCCTCATGGAAGATTTTGATTCTGTAGTGATAGAGGGCAATGGTGCCGAATTTATTTTTCAAGGGCAAGTTGCTCCTTTCCAATTCAAAAATTGTAAAAAGATAAGAGTCAAAGACCTCACACTGGATTGGGACATTCCTTTTCTTTTTCAGGGTGAAGTAGTTGCCATTGACTCGGTTCAGGGATGGAGGGACATTAAACCTTTTTCTGATGGGTATTCATGGGAAGTAAAGAATGACCAATTACATTTCCCCAATATACATGGCTTTTCATTTAACGAGTTGGGGAGTACCCTGGCTTTTGATCCGGATCTTAAACGAGTTTCACACGGAGCTTGGGATGTAAATAGCAACCCTAGATGGGTTGAAAAACGTTCAAACGGAATTCTAAGATTCCACGAATTCTTAAAGCATTACCCACCAATAGGTGCTATTCTAAATTCCAAAGGAGAGAAGGAAAAGAACCGATACGCCCCTGCCTTTCAAGTAGTGCAATCCAATGATGTTCTTTTTGATGATATTGTTATCCATCACGCTTTAGGTATGGGGTTTTTGTTTGAAAGAACTCAGGATATTACCATTAAGCAATCTGGTATCTACGTGCGTAAGGGATCGGACAGAGTAGTCTCTACGATCGCGGATGCTACGCATTTTGCGAATTGTAAAGGCGATATACTCATTGAAGACTGTACTTTTATGCACATGTTGGATGATGGTACCAATGTACATGGGACATACGTTGAGGTAGACCGCATTTTAAACGACAAGACAGTGCGTGTTGCTTTGAAACATTTTGAGCAAATGGGATTTCAATTTGCAGATAAGGGAGATGTACTTTGGTTTATACAAAAGCCGAATCCCACTAGAACTTTAGAAAATGAGGTAGTAACGTTGGTCCAAATCAATGATAGGTATATTGACATAACCTTTAAGAACAAACTGCCTACAAATTTGGCCGCTGGCGATATTTTGGAAAACAAAACTTGGAACCCAACATTTATTATGCGTGGATGTACAATAAAAGACCATAGAGCAAGGAATATTGTATTAAAGACACCCCAGAAAATCCTTATTGAAAACAATAACTTTTCGTCTATGATGTCCTCCATATTTTTTCGTGGAGAAACTTTTTATTGGTTCGAATCCGGTGCGGTTGAGGATGTATTGATCCGGAACAACAATTTTGAATACTGTGCCTATAGCGGTATGGAGCATGCCGTGCTTAAAATCAGTCCCCGCCTAGGGAAAGATTTTGATGCCACAGAGACCTATGACCGTAATATTCGTTTTAAGGACAATACCATACAAACCTTTGACAATAGAATTATTTGGGCCGATAGGGTAGATGGTTTAACTATTTCAGGGAATACCATAAAACAGGTGCCAAGCGCAACGCGTATTTATCCAATGGCTCCAATGATGCACTTTATTAATTGCACCAATGTAGAGGTCACAGAAAATTCATATGAAGGCCCCAATACAAATTTTATTCAAAATGACAACCAATCCCAAAAGACATTGATCTTTAAAGGAAATAAAGGGTTTAAATACAAATAATGAAAAATCAGGAAATCCAAAGTAGTATATTAAAAATGTTTAAGATCATAGGAGCCATTTGCCTTTTATTAACCGGTCTAAAAGCTTTTTCCCAGTCGGGCGATTTAACCTCGGACAACGTTCTGTTTAAAGTAGATATAGCAGAAGATGCTACCCCAGCGGTTTTGGCCAGAATTCGTAAAGCAAATGAACATCCCATCTCCGTAATAAAATTTGAAAAGGGCACCTATCATTTTTACCCAGATAAGGCCTATGAGAAATTTACACGTATATCTAACCATGACGATGTATTGGCCAAAACTGCAATGCCTATATCAGGAATGCAGAATTTAACAATTGACGGTCAAGGCTCCACCTTTATTTTTCATGGTAGAATGATACCATTCCTAATTGAAAATTCTGTTAATATTACAATTGCTAACCTAACTATAGATTGGTCTGTGCCATTTCATAGTGAAGGACTAATAGTGGGCAATGATTCCATTAACAACAGTTTTGATCTACAGCTATCAGATGCCTACCCCTATGAAATAAGAAACGGACAATTAATTTTCGTAAAAGAGTATTACGAGCATACCCTTGGACAATCTATTCTTTTCGACCCTAAACGGAATGCCATTGCCTTTAATACCGAAGTCTATACACCTATTTCCGCCACCCGTAAATCCGGTGTACAGCATAACCTTGAAAAAATTAAATACAAGTATAAAGTCGATCCCCGTTCCAAGGTGGAGAAGGTGCGTGGAAAAGAAGATATTTTGAGGGTGGAGGAAATTAAGCCGGGTACGGTCCGTATTTTTAATCACAAACAAAAGTTGCCCCCAGTGGGAATGGTGTTGGTTTGTAAGGGGGATCAAAGTCTTAATCGTTTGGCTCCGGGATTTCGAGTTACTGAAACGGAAGGATTTAATGCGAAAAATGTAAACGTTCACCACGCAGGCGGTATGGGATTGATAGCAGAAAATTCATCAGACCTTATTTTGGATAATTTTAATGTAACGCCATCTCAGGGACGATTGGTCTCAACCACTGCCGATGCTACCCATTTTGTTGGTTGTAGGGGTAAAGTGGTTCTAAAAAATTGCACTTTCAACAATCAGTTGGACGATGCTACCAATGTCCATGGCACTTACCAAGAGGTCATAGATATCTTGGGTAAAAATAGCATTGGGGTGCGTATGGGACATGCACAGCAACAAGGCTTTACTATTGGAAAAACTAATGACAGCATTGGGTTGGTGCGTTTGGAAACTTCCTTTTTTCCCTATGGGCATCTTACCCTAAAAAGTGCCGAATATATTAATGGCAGGTACCAAGTAATAACCTTTAACGAAGACCTTCCTGCAACCTTAAAAGTTGGCGATTTAATAGAGAATATAAAGGGGTATCCAGACCTATTGGTACAAAATTGCAATATAAGCAGGAACAGGGCCAGGGGGTTATTAATATCAAACCCTAAAAACACCCTGATAGAAAACAACTTCTTCAGTACTGAAATGGAAGCTATTCTAATACCTGTGGAAAGCAGTCATTGGTTTGAATCTGGCAATGCCGCCAACCTCATTGTTAGGAACAATACCTTTCAAGATAACCAGCATAGCGGTTTTAATAGGGGGGTAATCCGTTTTGTTACAGATGAAGAAAATCACAATATTGCCTTTAAGAATATTGAAATAACCAATAATCAATTCAGTCAATTTGATAATCTAATCCTTGAGATTTCCAATGTTGATGGTTTGTTGTTTCAAGATAATACGATTACCAATTCCGGTACTTTCCCTATGCTCTATCCAGATAATCCGGCCATCACGGTAAACGCATCAAAAAATATAATTTTCAAGAAAAATACATATACTGGCAAAGCAGAACAAATTCTTATTAAGGATGCTTCCCAACCTAAATTAAAATTTAAATAAGTGTTTAAACTAATTTTATTAAAATCTATGGCCAACTGCAGCAAATATATCGGACGCATATTTTTTACATTGTTGATGCTAGTTGGTGCTTTCCCGGTCACATACGGCCAGGATGCAGCATTAGCCCAACATATCCAAAAGCCCAATATCATATTTATTCTTACCGATGATTTGGGTTACGGGGATGTGGGAGTGTTTTTTCAAAATCAAAGACAGAACATAAATGACCGTAGTGAACCCTGGGTATTGACCCCAAATTTGGACAAAATGGCCGCAGATGGGGCCGTTTTGACCCAGCATTATGCAGCAGCACCAGTCTGTGCCCCATCACGTGCTTCCCTGCTCACCGGTCTGAGCCAAGGACATGCAAACGTTAGAAATGGTCAATTTGATAAGGCCTTGACAGATAATCATACCATGGCCAATGTCCTAAAAAAAGTGGGGTATAATACGGCTGCCATAGGAAAATGGGGCTTAATGGGTTCTAATAGGTGGTCGGAGAATGGAGATAGCTGGCCTGCCCATCCCCTAAACCGTGGGTTCGATTATTATTACGGTTATATGCGCCATGTGGATGGTCATGAACATTACCCCAAAGAAGGACTTTATAGGGGAGCCAAGGAAGTTTATGAAAATAAAAATGAAGTAAGCAAGGGGTTGGACAAATGTTATACAGGTGATCTTTGGACAGCGGTTGCCAAGAAGTGGATCGTAGAGCAAACTCAAGGGCAAGAGGCGGGGCAGCCATTCTTTTTGTACCTGGCTTTTGATACCCCGCATGCGGTATTGGAATTGCCCACCCAAGCTTATCCTGAGGGCAGAGGCCTTAACGGAGGACTGCAATGGATAGGTAAACCCGGTGAAATGATCAATACCGCTTCTGGAGAAATTGATTCTTGGGTACATCCAGATTACAATGTGGCCACTTATGACAATGATAATGATCCATCATCTCCCGAGGTATCTTGGCCCAATGTTTATAAGCGTTATGCCACCACAACTAGAAGGTTGGACAATCAAGTAGGGGATATTATGCAACTCTTGGCCGATCTGGATATAGATGATAATACCCTAGTGGTATTTAGTTCGGATAATGGTCCCTCTATTGAGTCCTATCTGGAAAACGAACCCTATGAAGCTAATTTCTTTAATAGTTTTGGGCCTTTTAATGGTATTAAACGAGATGTTTTGGAAGGAGGAGAGCGAGTGCCCACCGTTGCTAGGTGGCCCAATCGTATCCCTGCCGGCCGTATTGTTAGTTCTCCCTCCATTTCTTATGACTGGTTGCCAACCTTTACAGAGGCCGCTGGTTATCCTGCGCCTATCAATGGGGACGGGGTTTCCTTGATTCCGGCCCTCACCGGTGAGGGACAGTCAGAAGAAAGTATGATCTATGTGGAATATTCCCAGAGTCAAAAATCCCCGAATTATGAGGAGTTTGCACCCAATAACCGGAATCGGCTGCGAAAGGAAATGCAGATGATGAGATTGGGAAATATTGTAGGACTTAGATATAATATACAAAGTGCCAATGATGACTTTGAACTATACAACGTTATAACCGATAAACAACAGGCCAATAATTTAGCTGGTAATACAAATATGGTAGGACTGCAAAAGACTTTTAAGGAACGTGTCCTACAGGTCCGTATGCCAAACGCTACTGCTAAAAGACCCTATGACGAAGAAATGGTTCCGGCTGTCGCTGCCATAGGTCTAAAAAATGGACTTAAATGGAGCGCCTATACCAATGCGGCACCATGGTTGCCACAAATACACTCCCTTTCCAGTAAGGCCAGTGGAATTGTTGCCAAACCAAGTTTTAAACATATAAAAACAAATGGAAAAGAGATTTATTCCTTTCAGGGGTTCATCAAAGTACCTGCTGATGGAGAGTATAGCTTTTATGTGAAATCTGAAAATAAGACTTTTTTAAGAATACATGATGCTAGTATTATTGATGCGGATTATGGCTATACCTATGGGACTACAAAGCAAGGAACCATCAAGTTAAAACAAGGCTACCATCCAATAAAAATATTTTATGGGAGTGATGACCATAGAATTAATAGGTTGGTACTTAGCTGGAGTGGCCCATCTTTTTCTAAAGAGGAGGTTCCAGAATCGGTCTTTTTTATTAGATAATGTACTTGGCCTCATTTTATCCTTTAAATTACGAAAATATGAACAGAATAATAGTGTTGCTTGGCTTTTTGGTGTTGGCCCAATTGAGTTTTACCCAGGAAAAACCAAATATTGTACTACTTTTTGTAGATGATTATGGTTGGGCCGACGTAGGCTTTAGAAACCCCAAATTTCATACGCCCAATATTGACCAGTTAAAAAGAGAAGGCCTCAATTTTGAGAGAGCGTATATAGCTACGCCTACATGTAGCCCTAGTAGGGCCTCCCTACTTACAGGGAAAGAACCGGTACGGTTTCAAATGGTTCGCCACATTATAGATAATAAGGAAAAGGCAGCCAAAAGTAATTTAGCCGGTGGCGAATTCAACCTTTGGCCTACCGATCCAGTACAAATGCCTTCCAGAAATTGGCTTCCCCTAGAAGAGGTTACCTATGCCGAAAAGCTTAAGGAATTTGGTTACTATAATTTGTTTATTGGCAAATGGCATTTGGGAAGCGAAAAATACCACCCAATACATCAGGGGTTTGACGCTCAATACGGTACAGGAAATCATGGGCATCCCGGAGACTATTATGCGCCTTTCTTTAGGCATGGAAACCCATTGCCGGAAGTAAAAGAAGGGAACTATCTCACAGATGTACTGACCAATGGCGCAGAAAAATTCATTTCTGAATACGATAAAGACCAACCATTTATGCTTTCCTTATGGTACTACAATGTACATGGCCCACATATAGGGAGGAAAGATTGGGTAGAACAGTACGAGAAAGAAGGTCTTACTGGCAAAGATGCCGAATATGCTGCAATGGTTAGTGCCATGGACGAGTCTGTGGGGAAGGTAAGAAAGGCCTTGAATGATAAGAGTTTGGCCAATAATACGGTTATCATCCTGTTATCCGATCAAGGAGGATATTTTAGCAATGCTCCCCTGAGTGGCGGTAAAACCGGTGGCAATACCTTGGGAGAAGGGGGTGCCCGAGTACCATTTATTATTCATTATCCTGGTGTTACCAAGTCAAATGCCAACTGTGATGTACCCGTACAATCCATAGACCTATTTCCAACCTTGGTAGAGATTGCTGCCGGAAAAAAAGTGAATGTTCCGGATGTTAATGGGAAAAGCCTTGTTCCCCTACTTAAGGGCAAGGAATTTGAGGAACGTAATCTATATTTCTTTCGAAGTTATGAAGATCAGTACACAGCCATTATGAACGGAGATTGGAAATTGATAAAATACCACAGTGGACGTTATGACCTTTTTAATATTAAAACGGACATTGGAGAGACCACAAACTTGATAGACATTGAGGTTGATCGAGCAGGTAGAATGAAGAAACAACTTAAAAGGTGGGAGAAAAAGGCTGTACCAGAGTTTTAGTCCCACGCCTCAACCAATATATATTACCATAAAAAATAAATCATGAATAAATTAGTAACAACCACTATATGTCTGATGTTTAACTGTTTGGTTTTCGCCCAGGAAAGCCCCAATATAATCTGGCTCATGGCCGAGGATATGAGTTTGGATCTGGAGTGTTATGGGATGAAAGGGGTAAGGACACCCAACCTAAATAAAATGGCTGAACAGGGGGTTCGTTTTGACAATTGTTTTGTAACCAATCCAATTTGTTCGCCTAGCCGTTCCGCAATGTTGACCGGGACCCATCAAGTGCAAATAAATGCCCATCACCATCGTAGTAACAGGGATGTTCCATTGGACGAAAACTATAAGCCTTTTACCTATTGGTTACGTGAAGCTGGTTATACCACCATCCTTGGCCATCATGGGGTAATGGGCAAAGGCCGCAAAATAGATGCTAACTTTAAACATGAGCCTATTGGACCTTGGGATGGCAAAACAAAATTTGGAATATTCGATAAATATGACACTTTTGAAAAGGAAGACCAACCTTTCTTTGCTCAAATACAGCTGAAGGCCAGCCATAGGGGGGATTGGTGGGATGAAGTGAGAGAGAAGTCTAAACACCCTGTAGATCCTAGTAAGGTAGAACTCCCTGAATTTATGGCAGATGATCCTATAATTAGACTCGATTGGGCCAAGTATTTGGATCAAATAGAATATTTGGACAATGAGGTAGGCATGATTTTTAAGGAATTGGAGGAAAAGGAAATGGCCGATAACACTGTAGTGATTTTTATTGGGGATAATGGGCGTTGTAACATCCGAGGAAAAGGGTATTTGCACGATCCAGGGCTACATATTCCCTTTATTGTTTATTATCCAAAGGGGATAAAAGGAGGTCAAATACGAAAAGATGTGGTAAGTGCCACAGATATTACTGCTACCGTATTGGATTTTGCGCAAGTGAAAGTGCCGGACTACATGACCGGAAAGCCTGTGTTTGACAAGAAATTTGAAAGGGATTATGTCTATGCCGCACGTGACCTTTGGGACGAAGTGGAGGAAAAGTCAAGAGCATTAACCTCTGAAAAATGGAAATACATAAGAAATGATAGGCCTGAAATACCTTTCGATACCCATCAGGCATACTTGGAATTTTATCGACCTGCAGTGCATGTCATGCGCCGTTTATTAGAGGAGGGTAAACTTAATGAAGAAGAGAAATTATTCTTTCAAACCCATAAACAGCCCGAGGAATTGTACAATTTGGCAGATGATCCACAGGAACTGAATAACTTGGTGGACAATCCTGAGTATAGCAAAATATTAAGGGAACTAAGAGAGAAGACCCTGCAATACGATAAAAAAATGAAGCCTGTGAACGATGTTTATCACCCGGAGCATGCCATTGCCGTGGATATATTGGAATGGGTTAAATTAGAGAAGCCAGAGTTGTACCAGCAAATGTTGGATGGTGTCGAAATAGGTTTTCAGACCCTGGCCAAGGAATATAAAAATAAGCACTGATTTACAATTTTGATTTTAGCCATTAATAGTGGTAGTAGTAACAACAGTCCAAAGTTGATGCAGTCTAATTTAATTCTGATCAAATGGTAACAGATGTAAAAACGTATTAATATAACTTCAAGAACTATCCCTTATCCATTAGGACTTTATTTGTCTTAACACCATCGTCTGTTTAGATAAAATAAAGTGACGGTATACCATTATAAGGGAGATATACCACAAAAAAGGACATATGTTCTGGTATATTGACCATATCTTGCATTCCAAGAGAGGGTTTATGACTACTTTAGCTCTATAACATTCTTAAACGGGAACAAACCCGTAAATTATAATTTTGAACCTTAAAAACATTGGTTCATTTATGTTTTACGATCTAGTTTGGTCTTGTAGGTCCTAGAATAGTATTAAATTAAGGCTTACTAATGAAGATTTTGCCAATTTCTAATATTTCTACCTTGCTGTGCTGCATTGTTATACCATTATTGGTCTTCAATATATCAGTATATGGCCAAGAAGCTATTAGTTTTAAGCATATAACCACCACAGATGGTCTGTCACAGAGTGACGTCAACGCTATTTATCAGGATAAGTTTGGGTACATGTGGTTTGGCACCCATGATGGCCTAAATAAATATGATGGATACGGTTTTACAGTTTACAACCCGGACAACGAAAAACCCGATAGTATCAATAGCAACCTTATATATGATATAGTTGGTGATGATGAGGGTAATCTTTGGATAGGAACAACAGGAAGTGGGCTTAATTTCTTCAATGCCACTACCGGTAAATTTACCTCTTATAGAAACAAGGAAGACGATAGTGGCAGTTTGTCCAGTGATCACATCACTGCCCTTTATTTAGACAGTAAAAAACGACTATGGATAGGAAGTAGAAACGGTCTTGATATGGTTGATTTGTCATTATCTTCCAAGGATTTTGTTTTTAAACATTATAATTCGGAACAGGCTCCATTTATTGCTGGATGGGACGGTACAAGTATTTATACCATATACGAAGATAAAAACAGTCAGTTATTAGTGGGTAGCGCATCCGGCTTGTTTAAACTGGCCAAAGACGCCAATGGCCAAGATTACTTTGGAAGTATAACCAATACCATTGGGTTGCCAAACACAGCTATTCGCGATCTTACCGAAGATGCTTTAGGACGGTTATTGGTTGCAACAGGACAAGGTGTTTTTGCTCAGGTAAAGGGCCAAGGAGAAAATCTCCAAAAATTATATGATGGCAATTTCAGTGCTTTATTGGTAGACAATGAAAATCGAATTTGGGTAGGCTCCAATGAAGGGCTTTTACTATTTGAAAACACTTCTGGGGACAATTTACCAAAATTCTGGGACCGTTTTGTATACGATTCCCGAAATCCAGCCAGTATCAGTAAAAATATTATAAAATCCCTTTTCTTGGACAGCACGGGAATAATATGGATCGGCACCAATGGAGGCGGTGTGAACACTTTTGACCCAGGGCGAAAAAAATTTAGACATATTAGAAACACCTCCGACCCCAATAGTCTTAGTTATGACAAGATACGGGCTATGTACGAGGACGGTAATGGCACTTTATGGATTGGAACAGAAGGTGGGGGCTTAAACATGTTGACCAAAAAAAAAGACAATGGATCCTATTCTTCCTTTAAACATTTCAACTCACTTCAAAGGACCTTTGCCTTAACGGAAACACAAATAGGAAAAAGGAAAGTTCTTTTTATAGGCACTGAGAGTTCACCGGGACTTTTTCAATTGGATATTAGCGACCCAACCAAGGTTTCCGAAAATAACTTAGTACCCCAAGACCTTATTGGCGGAGTTTTTAGTTTGTTGACGGATTCCGAGCAGAATATATGGATAGGTACCTATGGGTCGGGAGTGCATAGATGGATGCGTACAAATAATGAAGGAGAATATGAGAAGGAAGTTTTTTCTCATTATAACAATGGTATCAATTCTGTTCCCAGTAATATTATAAGAAATATACTTGAGGATAGCGAGGGCAATATTTGGCTGGCTACTGGAAACGGTTTAAGTATGATCTCTGCAAAGGAACGTTATAAAAAACGTCCAAAGTTCCTAACCTATAAAAACGATCCAGAAAATACCGCTTCTATAAGCCATAATTATATTCTGTTTTTGTATGAAAGTAATGCAGGGGATTTGTGGATCGGTACATTTGGAGGCGGACTTAATAAACTGGTAAAAGGAACAGATGGTAAGGAGGATTCCTTTGTTTCCTATTCAGAAAAAAATGGCCTGCCCAACAATGTTATTAAGGGTATTTTAGAGGATGACAACGGCAATCTATGGTTATCTACCAATAAGGGACTGTCTAAATTTGATCCACTAACCGAAAATTTTAAGAATTATAATGAGAGCGACGGTCTACAAGATAACGAATTTCAAGAATTGGCCTGTGTAAAAAGGTTGGACGGGGAAATGCTCTTTGGAGGCATTAATGGTTTTAATGCCTTTTACCCAGAAGATATTGGTGTTAATGAGTTTCCGGCCAAAACGGTCATCACGGATTTATTGATTTTTAATAAATCTGTTGAAATTGGTGAGGAAATCAATGGAAGGGTCATTTTAGACAAAAACATAAACAAGACCAATAAGATATTATTGGAGTATGGTGAAAATAATTTTTCCTTTGAATTTGCGGCCTTGCACTATGCCGCCCCTTCCAAAAACCAATTTGCCTATATGTTGGAAGGATTTGATACGGACTGGACCTATACCTCCTCCAACAAACGATTTGCTACCTACACCAACTTGGAATCGGGTACCTATACCTTCAAGGTAAAAGCTTCCAATAACGATGGTTTTTGGAATGATACCCCCACCCAACTTATAGTGACCATTGCCCCTCCTTGGTGGTTTACCCATACAGCCTTTGTTGTCTATTTCCTTTTGATTCTTGCCCTTTTATGGCTCTTCTACAGGTATACCTTTATTAGAACATCAAAAAAACACCAGTTGGAGTTGGAACATGTTGAAAAGGAAAAATCTGAAGAACTACAAAAAATTAAATTAGAGTTTTTCACTAACATCTCACATGAATTCCGTACACCTTTGACTCTGATAAAAGGTCCGTTGGAATATTTACAGAAAAATGTAGGTAAATTAGAAAATAAAGCCTTGGCTGAGCAATACGCCTTAATGCACAAAAACACCGATTACCTACTTCGGCTAGTAGGCCAATTATTGGATTTTAGGAAGTTAAACCAAGGAAAAATGAGGTTGGTAATGCGCAATAGCGATATTGTAGCCTTCATTAAGGATGTAGCGGAACCCTTTCAGTTTATGGCCCATAAACAATCTATTGATTTTAGTATTGATGCCTCGGATCCCCAATTAACAACTTGGTTTGATCACGATGCTTTGGAGAAAATATTAAACAACCTGCTTTCCAACGCCTTTAAGTTTACGCAAAAAGGAGGACGTATACATATTAAGATTTCCGAGAAAATGGTCCATAACCAAAAGCAAGTGGTCATACAGGTCAAGGATACGGGCTTGGGAATTGCTAAGGACAAGCTCTCCAGTATATTTGAACGCTTTCATACAGCCAAAGAGGATAGTTCCATTAATCGTGAAGGTATGGGGATAGGGCTATCCTTCTCCAAAAACCTTATAGAATTGCACCAGGGAGGAATTGAAGTGAGCAGTAAGACCAACCATGGTACCAAATTTAAAGTTTGGTTACCTATGGAAAAAGAGGCTTATTTAAATATTAAGGAAATCAGCTGCAAGGATGTTTCGGACAACGACTTTCTAGTTAGGTCCTCTGAATCGGAATCCTTTGCCATTGGGCTGAACGATGACCTAATAGACGAGAACATATCCAAATCCAGATCCAAACTACCTGTGTTATTGATCGTGGACGACAATCCGGATATCCGCAGTTTTATAAAACAGATTTTAACAAAAAGTTATGCGATATATGAAGCCGAAAACGGTCAAGAAGGGATTGAACTGGCCAAAAAAATAATGCCCAATGTAGTGATCTGTGATATATTAATGCCGGTTATGGACGGTATAGCCTTTTGTAAATCGATGAAGGAACACCAAGAAACCAGTCATATCCCCATTATCATTCTAACGGCAAAATCATCCCAAGAAAGCGAAGTACAAAGTTTACAATTGGGGGTTGATGAATATTTGCGAAAACCTTTCAATTTTGAGCTATTAGAACTTAAACTTTCCAATATAGTGAAGCGCCGTGAGCAGATGCGCAAACGCTTCAATAGGGATATTACACTTCAGCCAAATGAGGTGACAGTTACGAGCATGGATGAAAAATTCCTGAGTCAGGCCATTCAAATTGTTGAAAAACACATGATGAACACAGATTTTAACGTAGAGATGATGGTAAGTGAAATGGGGCTGAGCAGGAGTAATCTCTATCTTAAGTTTAAAGAGCTTACCGGCTTGTCTTCCAGTGAGTTCATTAGGAACGTACGCTTAAAAAGAGCGGTTCAGTTATTTGATCAAAGCGACCTATCGGTAAAGGAAATTATGTATATGACCGGCTTCAATACAGCTTCTTACTTTTCCAAATGCTTTAAAAAACAATTTGGTATTGTTCCCAGCGAATACGTTAGGAAAATGGATGCAAAGGCTAAATCGGAAACCAATTAAAATTTTGATAGTTCAATGAACAAAATGCTAGTTAAGGGTGTTGTATTATTTTGTGTATTTATAGCCTTTGGGTGCAAGGAAAAAGCCCCATCACAGGATGAAGTCGCCACAAAACCAAACGTGATTATTATAATGGCCGATGACCAAGGCTACGGCGATTTGGGACACCACGGAAATCCATGGATAAAAACACCAAATCTTGATACTTTTGCCCAAGGTTCTTTGGAACTTACCAACTTTCATGTGGGAACTACCTGCGCTCCCACCAGGGCAGGTTTAATGACAGGAAGAAATGCCAATAGAAATAATGCTTGGCATACCATCGCCGGTTGTTCTATCCTAAAGGATGACGAGGAAACCATTGCCCAAGTATTCGCTAAAAACGGATATGGGACAGCCATGTTCGGAAAATGGCATTTGGGGGACAATTACCCTTTTAGGCCCCATGACAGAGGTTTTCAGCATGCCCTGTATCACGGAGGGGGTGGTATAAACCAAACCCCGGATTATTGGAACAATGATTATTTTGATGACACTTATTTCCGCAATGGTGATCCGGAAAAATTTGAAGGTTATTGTACCGATGTTTGGTTTAGGGAAGCCACTAAATTTTTGGAGGAAGAAGGTCAAAAACCTTTTTTCTTATATCTTCCTCTCAATGCTGCACATGGCCCCTTTAATGTCCCGGAAGGCTACGCAAAATTGTACAAAAATGCGCCATTGACAGATCTGCAACGGCGTTTTTATGGAATGATAACCAATATTGATGACAATTTCGGAAAACTGGTTGCCTATCTAAAGGAGAGAAAGCTATATGACAATACCATCATTGTATATACCACGGACAATGGAACCGCTGCCGGAATAAATTATGGCAAGAATGGGGAAGTAATGGGATACAATGCCGGGTTACGAGGAACAAAAGGCAGCCATTACGATGGCGGGCATAAGGTGCCTTTTTTTATAAGTTGGCCCAATGGCAGTATAGCACAGGGAACTACAAACAACGAACTAACCGCCCATGTTGATCTTTTACCTACTTTAACGGAGCTAGCTGGAATACCATTCAATGAAAAAAAACCGTTGGACGGAACCAGCGTTGCCAAAATACTAACGGGCCAAGAAAAGAATATAAACAGAATGTTGGTAATAGATACCCAACGAAATCAATTGCCAGAGAAGGGTAGAAATAGCTGCGTTATGTCTACAAATTGGCGTTTAATAGATGGGAAGGAACTGTACAATACCTTGGACGACCCTAGTCAAGCAACAAATGTGGCAGACCGGTATCCGGAAATAGTTTTGAAAATGCAAGATTTCTACGATTCCTGGTGGACCAGTATAGAACCTGATATTGGTTATGCGGAAATACCTTTTGGACATCCCGATGCCAATCCTACGTTAATTACCGTGCACGATATGCATACCGATGATAACATTCCGTGGAACCAAGTTCAGATTCGTGAGGCAAAAGCGTTGCCTGAAGGGTTCTACAGTATAAAGGTAGAAGAGAGTGGTAGATATCGGTTTAAGCTTTATCGCTATCCTCCAGAATCTGGACTTAACCTAAATGCCTCGGCGAAAGAAATAAAAGGAACAGCCTATATAAAAACATTGCCCGAAGGTAGGGCCATCCAACCCATAAAGGCCACCATCACGCTGAACGATCTTAAACTGGAAGGAAAGGTTAATCCTGAGCAGCCCTTTGCGCAAATAGAAGGTGAATTGGAAAAGGGAAGTTTTAAATTATTCAGTGCGTTTACCAATAAACGAGGAGAACAAATACCGGCCTATTACACCTTGATAGAAAAGCTTTGATTGCAATGAAGAAAGTTGTTTCATTTCTTTGTAACCGCATTCTTTGTTTTTTTAAATTAGAATGCAAGTCTATATGCAAGAACAGCCAATGATCTCTATTAAGGATACTTACAAAGCAGCAAAAGGCTTGAATAATTTATAAATAATAAATAGGACATAATTTAATATTAGATACTACTGTTTCTTATTTTTATATTATATCAGTAGCTTAAAATATAATTCCGGGAATTGAAGTAGGATGTATGGGTTATAACCATATGTATTAGGAAATAAAACATTTCTTCTACCTTTAAGCAGTAGTTATATGTATTTTTCCTCCATTAAATAATAGATCCAATTAAAAGCCTTCTTTAAATGAAAAACCATAAAAGCAGTTTAGTTTATTTGTTGTTTTTGGTAGTAATTTTATCTTCCTGGAATGGAAAGTCACAGACACCGCCAACCCAACAACCCAATATTATTTACATCATGTCCGATGACCATACATCCCAAGCCTTTGGTATATATGGAAGTAGATTGGCCGGATTAAACCCTACCCCCACATTGGATAAGATTGCCAATGAAGGAATTATTTTTGACAATTGCTTTGTGAACAATTCTATATGTACCCCAAGTAGGGCGGCCATTATTTCTGGTCAGCACTCACAAACCAATGGGGTTCTTGATCTTGAAGGGGTTATTGGACCGGATAAGCAATACCTGCCAAAAGAGATGAAGAAATTGGGGTACCAAACAGCCATAGTAGGTAAGTGGCACTTACATGATGAACCTGCGGCCTTTGATTATTATAAGGTATTGCCGGGGCAGGGCAAATATTTTGATCCGGAATTTCGGGTTAGAGGAGAAAAACCGTGGCCAAAAAATGTGGTCAAAACACAAGGTCATTCCTCGGATAAAATCATGGATATTACCTTGGACTATTTAGAAAACAAAAGGGACCCCAATAAGCCATTTTTTCTAATGCACCATTTCAAGGCTCCTCATGACGACTTTGAATATGCTCCCCGCTATGAGGATTACTTGGCCGATACCTTCATTCCAGAGCCAGAAAGCCTTTATGACAATGGGAATAACGGATCTATTGCCACCAGAGGCAAGAACGATTCCCTTACCAGGATTATTGGATCCTCCGTTTCACACCGTAACCTGATCCGCCATCAAGCCAATAATATTTATTGGAACGACACTACAGTGTATAAACAATATAGAAACGCTGAGGATATAGCTCCATCGGAATACGTTAAATGGCAAATGAGCAAGGAGGAAAAGGTGTATACCAGTAAGGTGTATCAGGATTATTTAAAAAAGTACCTGCGTTGTGTAAAGGGAGTGGACGATAATGTAAAACGTCTTCTAGATTATTTAGAGGCTGAAAACCTTTTGGACAATACAATTATTGTTTACACAGGAGACCAGGGCTTTATGTTGGGTGAACACGATTATATAGATAAAAGATGGATGTATGAAGAGGCGATGAGAATGCCGTTCTTTGTGAGATATCCTAAATCCATTAAATCCGGTACCCGTACCGATGCCATTATTAATAATACGGATTTTGCTCCTACCTTGATTGAACTGGCTGGGGGGAAAACCCCGGATTATATGCAAGGACACAGTTTTAAAGAGATTTTGGAAACAGGACAAGAGCCCAAAGATTGGCAACAGGCTACCTATTATCGCTATTGGATGCATTTGGCGCACCGTCATCAAAACCCGGCCCACTTTGGTATTAGAACTAAAGATTACAAATTAATATTTTTCTATGGCAAGTATTGGGTGGATACAGATGATCCAAAGGCGACCTGGAACAAAGATAGTTGGGGTAACGATTTTACCAACCACACTCCGCCTGCTTGGGAATTTTACGATCTAAAAAAAGACCCCAAGGAGATGAACAATGTTTACGGTGATACAGAATATAAAGAGGTCATTGCAGACTTAAAGGAACAACTGGTCCAATTGCGGAAAAATCTAAACGAAACCGATGCCAATTATCCACATATACAAAAAGTAATTGATGCGCATTGGAATGATTAAAAACAAAGTCAAGAGTTAATAATATTATCGGTACATATTTCCGATAAAACCCATTCCCGATCTAAACTTCTTCGCGGTTAAGATCGGGAATTTTATTTTCTGTTAGTTGGTTCTAAAAAGACATCATAATAGATACTACAATTTAGGAAAATCCTGGTCAAAATTATTTCCGGTCAGGTTGTTTCAGGGCAAAAATATTGTCAATGGCAAAAAATGGACAAGTCTAGCCAATCCTACTTTCAAACCCAATAAAATTGGACATTTGGCGATGAAACAAACCATCTATTCTACTCATTAAACCATATGTTTTGCTGCAAAAAAACTATTGCAGCTACTTTTGGCTAAACAGTTTTAGCTGTTTTTTATATAACCTAAATAACTCAATTAAACTTATGAGATCTTTAAAAATGCTTAAGAAAAAAAACCGACCCAAGGTGTGGTTACTTACCTTGTTTTGGTTGACAAGTGCGACCTTCGTTTTTTCCCAGGAGGTTACGGTAACAGGTAATGTTACGGACAATACCGGCCAACCCTTACCTGGGGCAAATGTTTTGGTAAAGGGAACCACCAACGGAACACAAACCGATTTTGACGGGAACTATTCCATTTTGGCAGACAGCAATGCTACCCTGGTAATAAGCTACATAGGATTTGTTTCCCAGGAAGTGGCCGTAAGCGGAAAATCTACCATAAATGTATCCTTGGAAGAGGATGCCAGTCAACTTGAAGAAGTTGTTGTAATTGGATATGGTACCCAAAAGAAGAGTGACCTTACCGGCTCTGTAAGTACGGTTGATGGTGATGAAATCAACAAATTTACCTATAACGATGCCGCCCAAGCAATACAAGGACGTACAGCTGGGGTTAGGGTAGAGGCAAATGGAGGTTCGCCAGGGGCCAATGCTTTGGTGACCATACGAGGTTCCAGTACCCTTTCCGATGCGGGGCCCTTATACGTTATAGATGGTATGCTTACAGGGGATATGGCTACCTTAAACCCAGGTGATATTGAAAGTATTTCTGTATTAAAGGATGCTTCGGCCAGTGCTATCTATGGTTCCAGGGCCGCCAATGGAGTTATCATTGTAACGACCAAGAAAGGAACAAAAGGCGGTGGAATGAAGGTAGATCTTGATTACAGTTATGGACTTCAAAAATCCGTAAAAAATATAGATTGGGCCAATGCCAGAGATTATGCAGATATCGTGAACCGAGCAAGGGACAACGATGGCAACCCAAGATTTCCTGCTAATGATACACAGTTTAATCCCAATATAGATAGTGATATCCAGAGGGAATCCTTACGTACGGCTGCGGTAATGAATGCCAACGCCAGAATATACGGTGGAAATGAACACAGTACCTATAGCCTTTCCCTTAACCATTATGACCAGGAGGGTATAGTAAAACAATCGGATTATAAACGTACAACAGCTAGGGTAAATGCCACGATGAACATGGGTAGGTTTAAACTTGAGAACACCATTGGTCTAACCCGTACTATAGACAACCCCAACCCATACTTTAATAGGGAAAGGGATCTGCTGCCTACCATGGCCATTTATGATGATGAGGGGAATTTTAGTGCTTCTGACCAACCCGATAATGTTGCTATTGGTTCCTTTTACGGAGTTGGGAATGTAAGCAATTCCTTAGGCTTGGCCACAGTAGAAGATAGGACGGTTACCAGAAATTCCGTTCTTGGAAATTTAGCTGGGTCTTTCGAAGTTTTTGACGGACTTACCTATAAACTGAATTTAGGGCTGGACTATTATGCCAATAACAATTTCACCTTTACCCCTACTTATTTTTTCAACGCTGGAACTTTTGGAAATAACAAATTTGCTGAATTGAACGAGGTTAACACCAATTTCCTTTCTACCCTTATAGAACACACCCTAACCTATAGTAAGCAGTTCAATAAACATAATATCAATACGGTAATAGGATATACCGATCAGGTATCAAACACCAGATCCTTGGGAGCCTTGGCAAGAAAATTTCCCTCCAACGATGTACGTGTAGCTTCCGCAGCAGAGGACAAGGTAAACTTTCCTTCCCAAGATTTAACAAAGACCATTCAGTCCTATTTTGGTAGGTTAAGTTATTCTTTTGATAGTAGGTATTTGCTTACTGCTACGCTTCGTAGGGATGGTTCCTCCCTTTTTAAGAAAGATTTGAGGTGGGGTACTTTTCCCTCTTTTGCCTTGGGATGGAATATTGGTAACGAATCCTTTATGGAAAATGTATCTGCCATTACAGACCTAAAACTTAGAGCTAGTTATGGGGAGGTAGGATCAGACAACGTACCTATCTATTCACTAAGTCCAGAATTGAACCTGAACAGTGAATATCCAATAGGAGAAAGTCAAAACCGTGCCACAGGATACTCAATTACAAAAGGTATAAACGAGAATATTACCTGGGAAACCAGTAAGACTACGGATATAGGTTTGGAATTTAATGCCCTAAACAAGAAATTGAACATTACCATGGACTATTTCTATAAGAAATCTGAAGATGTGCTGGTAGAATTGGGGCTGCCTCTTTATACAGGTTTTGGAAATAGGGTTCCTTTTAACACGGCGAGTATAGAAAACAAAGGTTTTGAGTTTTTGGCCAATTACTCTGAATATGTAAATGAAGATTTCTCCTTTAGCATAAGCGGAAACTTCACTACCTTAAATAATAAGGTAACCGCCTTAGGGGATGCTACTCCAATTATTGAAGGACAATTTACGTCTAACGGACTTAAAGGTACAAAAACCGATGTTGGCCAACCAGTTTCTTCATTCTTTGGCTATGTGGTTGATGGTATTTACCAGACCGATGCGGAAGCTCTTGCTGCCAATGACAACAATAACCCGCAAGCTGGAGACCTTAAGTTTAAGGATATAGCTGGTCCAGATGGTAGTGGCCCTGACGGGGTCATTGATGAAAATGACCAGAAGTTTTTGGGCAATCCTGCTCCTAACTTTGAGTATGGGCTTAATATTTCCGCTACCTACAAGAATTTGGACTTAAGCTTATTTTTTAATGGGGTAGCAGGAAATAAAATATTGAACGGTAATATATATAGAGGTTATTTTGATACCGAAGGTCCATATTTGACCGATGCATTAAATGCTTGGACACCGACTAATACGGACACCAATATACCAAGAAACACCCAGACCGACCCTGGATTTAACAGGAGGCCTTCCGATTTCTATTTGGAAAAGGGAGATTACTTCAGGTTAAAGAATATGCAGTTGGGATATACCATCCCATCTGACCTTTCCGAAAAAATGAGAATGAGCAAATTAAGGATATATGCCTCAGCAACCAATCTCTTTACCTTAACCCAATATACTGGCTACTATCCAGAAGTTGGTAGAAATACAAGATCGGCCAGAAGAATTTTTAGTTCCGGGGTGGATGAGAGTGCTTATCCAACGGCGAGGACAATTCAACTAGGTTTACAGATTGCATTTTAACATTATAACAAAAAGTCATGAAAAATAAAATATTATCAAAAAGTACGCTGGCTGCACTCCTGTTGTTAATGATGACAACCAATAGTTGTAGAACAGATATTCTTGAACAAGAGAATCCGAATGCCGTTACCCCACAATCCTTTTGGAAAACCGAAGATGACGCCACAAAAGGTATCATAGGGGCATATAGTCCGTTTACCCATATTTGGTATTATACCCGATTTGAAATTTTCCTTTCGGATTACAGGGCAGATACCGTTAATGCATTTGCTACATCAGAGCGTACTGCCGCCGGGTCTTTTAACGGTGTCCCTCAAAGTAATGGTGCCTTCTGGGTATGGAGTGCTATGTTCCAAGGGGTAACCAGAGCCAATGAGGTATTGGCACACGTTCCCGATATTGATATGGATCAGACCAAGAAGAACAATATTTTGGGGGAAGCCTATTTTATTAGGGCCTTTAATTATTTTAATCTCTTGAACGGTTGGAGAAACGTTCCCCTGATCACCACTCCGATAGGTGATATAGACAATCCTAATTCTCTTGAACAGGCCGATCCTGCCGATGTTTGGACGCAAATAGAAAACGACCTAATGGAAGCCCAACAACTGGCTCCCGACTCCTGGCCTTTGGATATGACAGGTAGGGTTACCAACGGAGCCGCTACTGGGCTTTTGGGCAAGGTGTTCTTGTACCAGGAAAAATATGCGGAGGCCAAGGCCGAGTTTGCTAAGATAATGGATGGTAGGTACGAGTTAATGGAAGATTATGCCGACAACTTTACTGAAGCTTCCGAAAATAACAAGGAATCCCTTTTTGAAGTACAGTTGGTAGCCGATGGCAATAGTGGTTGGGGAGGTGATAACGCAGGACTTGGTAAAGGTGCAGCCTTTCACCCCGATATAGCGCCAAGAGGATTTACAGGTCAGGATGGAATGCGTATAAACAATTGGGTGTTGGATTTATTTTTGGATGAAAGAACCGTAAACGATGAAATAGATCCAAGAACCTATACAACCTTGTTTTTTGACACTGATGAGACTACCACCTACAACGGTAAAGTGCTTTCTTCCAAGACATATGGCGATCTAAGCTATCAGGAGGTATTCCCAGGAGAATCTTTCGTATGGGGAAACAAGTGGTTGGATATTACCTTCGATAACAAAACGGGTTCGCAAGATGGTGGTTGGCACCAATCCGGCAACAATCTAAGGTTATTGAGATATGCGGATATCTTACTAATGTTTGCCGAAGCTGAATTTATGTTGAACGGATCTACTGCCCCTGCCTTGGAGGCCATTAACGAAGTACGTGCAAGGGTTGATATGCCGGCCTTGACATCCTTGACCATGCAGGACATAGAAGATGAGCGCGTAAAAGAATTAACGCTGGAGCGTACACGTTATTTCGATATTTTGCGTTGGGGAAAAGTAGAGGAATATATTGTAAACAAACCAGAATTGAAATCTGAGAGTGCAGGTACCAGTTCCTATAAACCGGGAAGGGAATATATTGCAATTCCACAGAACGAAATAGATGCCAATCCAGTATTTAAACAAAATCCTGGATACTAACAGTCATAGTAGTTTAATTAAGTTAGTTTTTTGTTCATGTCGGCGATTCAGTATTTATATTGCAATCGCCGACTAATTTTGTATTATGATGTATTTGAGAGTTTTACCTATTATATTTATCCTGACCATCGCTTCCTGTTCTTCTGAAAAGGAACCCATGAGCAGTACCGGATTCGTTCAAATTGATGCTGCGACTTCTGGAATTCACTTCTCCAATAACATTGTAGAAAATGACACCCTCAACTATTTTGACTTTCCATATCTATATCTAGGGGCCGGTGTCTCCGTAGGGGATATCAATAACGACGGACTACCCGATTTGTATTTCACCGGTAATCTTGTTCCCAATAAATTATATCTGAACAAAGGTGGATTGCAATTTGAGGATATTAGCGAATCTGCAGGTGTTTCGGGAGATGACCGATGGTATTCCGGTACAACCATGGTAGATATAAACCACGACGGATATTTGGATATTTATCTCAGTGTTTCGGGCAAATTTGGAAACACGGCCAACCAACTATTTATCAATAACGGCAATAACACTTTTAGGGAAAGTGCCCAATCTTATGGGATAGCCGACACCGGAGCTTCCATACAATCTACTTTTTTTGATTACGATAACGACGGACTACTAGATCTCTTTGTTGCAAACTACCCTAATGTTATGGTAAGCATGGGAAACAAATATTATAAGGATAAGATGGATGAGAACAAATTTGAAGATTCTGGCCATCTTTATAAGAACCAAGGAAATGGTAAGTTTGTGGATGTTACCGTGGAGGCCGGGGTACAAAATTTTGGTCTAACCTTGGGATTGGTGGCTACGGATTTTAACAACGATGGCTATGTAGACCTATATTTGTCCAATGATTTTAACGTTCCCGATTATCTTTATCAGAACAATGGCGATGGAACCTTTAAAGAAATATCCCAAAAAGCGACCCGCCATACCTCCATGTTCGGAATGGGAATAGACGCCGCTGATTTTAACAATGACGGATACACAGACTTATTGCAGGTAGATATGACACCGGCAGATTACAAAAGATCTAAAACCAATATGGCCAGTATGAACCCAGAATCATTTTATGAAGCGGTGGAATTGGGGTTCAATTATCAATATATGCAAAATTCGCTACAGCTTAACAACGGGCCAAACAGGGGTGGAGAACCCATCTTTAGTGATATTGCGAGGTTTGCAGGAATGGCAACAACCGACTGGAGTTGGGGAGCACTTTTTGCAGATTTCGACAATGATGGTCATAAAGATGTTTTTGTCTCCAACGGTGTAAAGCGTGATGTTAACAATAATGACGTAAATGCCTCCTATGATAGTGCTACTTTTTTCGGGAGGGAAAGCAATCCTGATTTTAACCTAATGCCCAGTACGCCCATTGCCAATTTTGCCTTCCAAAATAATGGTGATTTTTCATTTTCAAATGTAACCAAGGATTGGGGGTTGGAACAAAAGGGCTTTTCCAATGGATTTGCATATACCGATTTGGATGGCGATGGTGACCTAGATCTAGTTATTAATAATATGGATGGTGCAGCTACCATAGCCGTAAATCAGACCCAAAAAACAGGAAACCACTATTTAAAAGTCGCCTTAAAAGGACAAGACCAGAACCTAATGGGCCTTGGTGCCAAAGTAATGGTAAAGTGTGGAGAAAGCATACAGCAGCAGGAGTTAACACTTAGCAGGGGATATCAATCCAGTGTGGAGCCCCTCTTGCATTTTGGACTTGGATCTAAAAATCAAGTGGAGGAAATAAAAATATTTTGGCCCAATGGCAAGCTTCAAATTGTTCAAAATATAGCCGTTGATCAAGCAATAGAAATTGAATACAATGATAACAGCCCTTTGGCTTCGGAAACTAAAGAGGACCACCCACTACCTTTCGAGGATATTACCGATAGTTCCAAAATTGATTTTCTTCATGAAGAAGATTTTTATAACGATTATGCCTTTGAGCCGCTGTTGCCCCATAAGAATTCCCAACTTGGACCGGCCTTGACGGTAGGGGATATTAACGCCGATGGGTTGGAGGATGTTTTTGTAGGCAACGCAGCGGGGAGTCCACCAGCAATGTATCTGCAAAAAGAAAATGGTGAATTTGAAATGCTTTCCGGCCCTTGGGATAAGGAGCTTGATCTAGAAGACACAGGAGCTCTATTATTTGATGCGGACGGAGATTCGGATTTGGACCTGTATGTGGTAAGCGGAGGCAATAGTAAATTAAAACCCAAGGAGTTTTACCAGGATAGATTGTATATAAATACCCCGAAAGGATTTACAAAGGCAAGCAGTTCCCTTCCAAAAATAACCTCCAGTGGCCAAACAGTTGTTTCGGCAGATTACGACAATGATGGAGATATGGACCTGTTTGTTGGTGGGAGAATAGTACCCGGAAAATATCCATTTCCTGCGCAGAGTTATTTACTCCGTAATGATGGTGGAATAGACCAAGCACTCCGATATACAGATGTAACCGCGGACATTGTTCCCGAGCTCCAAGATGCAGGTCTAGTAACATCTGCCCTCTGGGATGATTTTAACAACGATGGAAATATTGATCTGATCATAACAGGCGAATGGATGCCTATTCGCTTTTTTAAGAATATGGGCCATAAATTTGAAGAAGTTACCCAAAATTTGGGTTTTGAAAAGAGTCGGGGATGGTGGTATGCGCTGCAGAAGATGGACGTGGATGCCGACGGGGATATGGATTATCTGGCTGGGAACTTAGGTCTTAATTATAAGTACAAGGCCAGTGACAAGGCCCCTTTTGAGGTCTATGCCAACGATTTTGATGAAAATGGCAGTATGGATATTGTGCTGAGCTATGAAAAATACGGCACCAAACTGCCATTACGGGGCAGGGAATGCTCTTCCCAACAAGTTCCGGCCATTAAGCAACGCTTTAAAACCTTTGAATCATTTGCCAATGCGGACCTTATGGATATTTATGGAGAAAAAATGTTGGAACAATCCCTGCATTATACCGTCCAAACCTTTGCACATCAATGGATTGAAAATAGGGGGGATGGTACCTATGCAATGCATAGCCTACCCAATAGAGCACAGTTTTCCTCAATTAACTCCTTTCAGGAAATTGATTATAACGGAGATAAATACCCCGATGTGGTTGTGGCCGGCAATCTCTATCAATCCGAGGTAGAAACCCCAAGAAATGACTCCAGTGTGGGCTTGGTAATGATCGGTGGACCACAAGGGTTTAAGTTGGTAGAACCGGACAAAAGTGGGCTAATGATAACCGGGGATGTTAGAAATACGGCCATTATCAAACTTGCAAATAAAAAAACAAACGGTTTATTGTTTGCCATTAATAACGATAGCTTAAAAATTAAAGAAGTTAAATAAGTCCTTTTAGCTATAAAGCAGTTATTTACAATAGTTTAAATATCATAAGAAACCTAGCATCTAAATAGCAGATACAGAGCTTTTGATGGAAAAATCTAAGTGTGTAATTAAGTTATAGAACTGTTAAAGGATTATAGGCCATAAAAAAACGTACCGAAATAAGGCTTCTAATTGATTTTAGCCAATATCGATACGTTTTTCTTTTTGCAATTGGTAAAACCACAAATTAGAATGATTTCACCATAAAGTATTAAAATGAACTAAGCCATTTTAATTATTCCAGTTCAAATTTTAGAACAGTTGCAATTTCATCCATCGGGGCCTCGGGTATGATCAATTTAAAATTCTCATCGTTCAGGTCGTATTCCACTTCGGTGTCTGTCCCCAAAAGAACAATCCGTTTAATGGCCGAATGCGGACTGTAGCGATGTTTTGCCAATAACCGCAATGTAACTTCCTTGCCCACTTCTGGTTTTCCTAGGAAAATGAGATACAAGCTTTTTTCGTCCTTGGATTGTGTAAACCTAATATCGTTGGCACTGTATTCTACGGTAGCCGATTGCCCACCAAAATGTCCTTCTCCTGCACTCGCATCTCCAAACCCGTATAAATCCCAGGGCTTGGTATTGTAAATGGCCTCACCATATTTTGAGAACCAGTTACCCATTTCCCCTAATACTTTTCGTTGTTCCTCCGGGATACTTCCATCGGCCTTAGGTGAAACATTTAACAATACCACACCGTTTTTACTAACAACATCAATAAGGTTTCTCATAACTAGCGGAGCTGGTTTATAGGTCTGACCAGTAACATAGCTCCATGATTGATTGCTCAAGGTTATGTCGGTCATCCATGCCCGTTCAGTAATATCCCTTTTTCCTCCTTGCTCTATATCTTGTATTCCCACCTCTTTGGGCAAGTCCCATTGTTTATATCCAATCAAGACCTCCTGCCCATTTTCTTTAGCGGTATTAAAATACTGGGCACACATCTGCTGCACCCTGGACTCGGGAATAAAATTGAGCCAAGAATCGAACCAAATGGCATCGGGATGGTATTTGTCCACTACTTCCTTAATCTGTGCAGACCAGTATTCATGAAATTCATTGGTAGGAATGTTCCCGTATAATTTACGTAATTCTGGCTCTTCAGTAGAGGTATGATAGCTTGGGTCATACGTGAAATGACTATCAAAATTACCCCATTTTTTTGGATTCTCCGCATTTCGCTGAAGGTTTCGCGCATGATGAAAAGTGGTTATCAATTTCATGTCATTCTTACGCAAGGCATTGGCCAACTCCCCTGTAATGTCTCTTTTAGGACCTTTATCTGCAGCATTCCAAGGATTAATTTCACTGTCCCACATGGCAAATCCATCGTGATGTTGCGCTACCGGACCTGCAAATTTGGCCCCTGCATTTTTGAATAGGGCAACCCATTCATCCGCATCGAATTTTTCAGCTTTAAATTGGGGTACAAATTCATGATAACCGTAGGTGCTTTGCTTACCGTATACTTTTTGATGATGCTCATATTCTGCCGTACCCTTAATATACATTTTACTGGGGTACCACTCACTTCCAAATGCCGGAACGCTATAAACGCCCCAATGGAAATAAATGCCAAATTTTGCATCCTTAAACCATTCTGGTGCCTCTTTATGCTGTGAAAGGGATTCCCAATTGGCTTGGTATTCTTTATTGTTTTGACCTATACCCAATAGCGGAATAGCGCATAGAGCTAAGGATAAAATAAGGTGTTTTTTCTTCATTATATAATATATTAATGGTTCTATACTAATTGGAAAACTTGTTCCATGGATACCCATTTTTCACCTTCTTTGGCCCAAGGCAATGCTTGTTGATATTTCCACATAAGCTCTTCCCACTCCTGTACCTTTGGATTTTCCTCATCTGCTTTGGCCTTTTTCACCGGGTCGAAAGTTTCGTCCACATCCATGATCATAAACATTCTGTTCCCGGTAAGATAAATCTGCAGATCTACAATACCGGCATCCTTGATACTTTTGGTTATTTCTGGCCAGGCGTTTCCAGCGGCATGGTATTCCTTATATTCCTTTATTAATTGGGGGTCTTCCTTTAAATCGCAGGAAAAACAATATCTTTTTGTCATCATTTGATTGTATTATTTGTTTTAAAACTACTGTATCCGTACCAAGCCACAACGGCCAGGCAAATCAAGGGTAGAATGAATGAAAATTTTACTTCCGGAATAAATCCTAGTACCGCTACATCTGCAAATCCATCCCCTCCCCAGTCCAAAATACTGCCTTGGAGTACTGGCATTAAAGCACCTCCTACAATGGCCATTACAAGGCCCGCGGACCCTATTTTGGCCTCATCTCCCATGTCCTTTAAGGCAATTCCGTAAATGGTAGGGAACATAATGGACATAAAGACCGAAATACCTACTAGAGCAAGTAGACCTGCCATGCCGGGTAATACTATCGCCCCTAGGGACATCAATACTCCTCCAAGACCAAACCACATCAAGAGTTTGGAAGGATTTATATTCTTCATCATAGCTGTGCCGATCCACCGTCCTGTAAGAAACGATATCATGGCCATTACGTTGAACCAAGTAGCCGTTAATTGTTCGGTCTCGGCCCGTCCTTGGTTCATCAGATCAACGTACTGAAAAATATAGGTCCAGCACATAATCTGTGCGCCCACATAGAAAGCTTGGGCAACAACACCTCTTATATAGTTTTTATTGGCAAAAAGTTTTTTAAAGGATTCTGAAACCGACATCTTGTCTTCTTCTGCCGTTTTCGGGATCTTGGTAAATACGATTATGGCCATGATAGTGAGTACCACAATTCCCAAACCAATATACGGGATACTGATAATTCCCAGGTCATTCTCCCTAATGGCGGCCAATTCTTCAGACCCTAAGGCCTTAAAGGCTTCAGCGGTGTAATCATCTGAACGCAACGCTCCTATTACAAAAACTTGCGCTATGATCATTCCGGTCAATGATCCCATAGGATTAAATGCTTGGGCCAGGTTTAATCTTCTGGTAGCTGTTTCCTCATCGCCTAGGGCAAGTACTAATGGGTTGGAGGTGGTTTCCAAAAAAGCAAGGCCACAAGTCAATACCCAAAGGGATATTAAAAAATAAGAGTATTCTTCATAGGCCGCTGCAGGATAAAACAAAAATGCTCCTATGGCATATAAAATCAATCCTAGGATAATACCGGATTTATAGCTGTATTTACGAATAAAGAGTGCGGCAGGCAAGGCCATAAAAAAATAGCCAAAATAGAAGGCAAACTGTACCAACGAAGCTTGTACATTGGTCAATTCCGGCATCACTTTCTTAAATGCAGATACCATAGGGTTGGTAAGGTCGTTGGCAATGCCCCAAAGAGCAAACAATGAAGTGATGATAATGAAGGGAAATAATAATTCCCTACGCACCACTGGTATTTTATTGGTAGTGTTCATAGTGGGTAGTTTTTATAGTTGATCGGTCAATAGAGATCTGTCCAAATGTACGTAGCCCCCGTCCACAAAAATGAACTGTCCCGTGGTATGTGAAGATTTATCCGAGATAGTGAACAAACAGCTATCAGCAATTTCCTGGGGAGTTGTCATTCGATTTTCGAGGGGTATTTTCTTGACGATGGATTGTAATTTTTCGGCTCCGTCGTCCAGGGTTTTGATCCAATTGTCATAGGCAGGGGTCCAGCTTTCTGCGATGATTATGGCATTGGAACGGATATCATGTTTAATTAGGTCTACCGCCCATTCACGGGTAAGACCCAACACTCCCCCTTTGGAAGCTGCATATCCGGAAGTAGCTCCCTGGCCTGTTAATGCAACTTTGGATCCTATATTCAATATATTGCCCTTGGCTTTGATAAGATAGGGCAAACAGTATTTTGTCATGGCAAAGAAACTTACTAAATTCAATTTTAAGGAATACATAAAATCCTCAATGGAAGCATCAAGTCCGGCACCATCGTTGACCCCAACATTATTGATAAGGGCATCTATACGCCCGTACTTTTCGCCAATTATTTTTACCGCTTTTTCTATTTGGGCCGGATCGGATAGATCTGTCTTAACGAAGATGGCATCCAACCCCCTTTCCTGAAGTTCCTTTTCATAGCCATAACCTCTATCGTTTCTACACACTATTACAGGTATCGCCCCTTCGTTCGCAAGGGCTTGTACAATAGTTTCACCTATACTCCCTTTAGTTCCAGCGGCACCAGTTACCACAACCACTTTATCATTTAATCCTAAATCCATCTATTTTATATTGTTGGTTAATTATCCAAAAGTAATCCTTGACCTTTTTAGTGTCTATCCCAAAAATAATGGGTGACAGTAAAAGTTCTGATATATCCCTAAACCGTTACTCTCACCGTAATGGTCCTTTCTACTTTCCAATTTTATAATCTTAGCATTCCCATGCGTGTAATGTTCGCAAGGGGCATATACCATTACTGGCAAATGAAAACCTCACTCAGCGTTCCAAACGCTTCGGGGCATTAATAAAAATCTACCATAGCCTTTATAACTCCATTTTTTGGATCTACCCAATGGTCAAAATTGGCTATCATCTCCGTATAGGGTACATTGTGGGTAACAAAGGAATCAATAGGAAATTGTCCTTTTTCTAGAATTGAAATGACGTTTTCAAAATCTTCCAAAGTAGCATTCCTACTACAAAGGATGGTAGACTCCTTGGCGTGTATGGCCGGATGCACAAAGGTGAGCTCTCCCTTGGAAAGTCCAACAAGGACATAGCGTCCTCCATGGGACATATAGTCAGGGCCAGATTCCAGGGCACCTTTGTGTCCCGTAGCATCAAAAACCACGGCACACATATCGCCATTGGTAATTTCCCTTATTTGTTCTACAGCATCTTTACCGCCCATTACAATATGATCTACCCCGATCTTTTCTTTGGCATAATCCAATCTACCTTGGTTCATATCAATGGCAATCACTTTTGCTCCGGCAATCTGTGCCAATTTTAATATTCCAATGCCTATTGGCCCACATCCTACCACCACGATGGTTTCTCCTTTTTTAAGATTGGCCCTGCGGATGGCATGTGCCCCAATGGCCAAAGGTTCCACCACCGCCATTTGATTATCGCTTAGGTTTTGGGCCGGGATCAACAAATCTATTGGAACGGATATGGATTCCTGCATTCCACCGTCAGTGTGGATTCCCAGTACGGCAATGTTGGTACAGCAATTGGTTTTACCGTTTCTACATGCGACACATGTACCACAACTTATATAAGGCATCACCACTACATTGTTACCCTTTTTTAGGCCTTTATCGTTCTCCTCTATCTCCAAGATCTCCGTAGCAAGTTCATGCCCTAAAATTCTGGGATAGGTAAAAAAAGCTTGGTTACCGCCATAAGCGTGTAAGTCCGTTCCGCAAATACCCACCTTCTTGACGCGTAATAAGGCTTCTCCTTTAATTTTGGCTGGAGCATCCTTTTCTTTTAAAATAAACTCTCCTGGTTTCTCACAAACTATATAATTCATTCTATCTTTTTTTAGGTTAACTGTTCTTTTATTTTAGATTATCTTAATTTATCTATCGAAACAGTGTCATATTTTTAAACTTTAAAACTATTTTTTTATAGCATTTCTATGGGGACTAATACATCAACTTGGTGTAATAATTGGTCTTATTAAGTTTTAACCCTATAGGAAGAGGTATACTAATCTAAATAGAGCGCACTCGGACAAGTGCGCTCTAACAAATACTAATTCAACTAATCAACTTAACAATGCTATAGGCTAATTTCCAACACATGGGCAAATTCTCCTGATTTTTCACCTAAATTATCAACTAGAAGACCATCTTCGGATTGATTAATCTTCAATTTGGCATCACTGCCCAATAAACGAACTTCTTTAATTGTAATATCTTTAGCGTATTCACTTTTACTTCCCAAGGATTCGATATTAATTTTCCCATTTGCCGGCCATGCCAACATAATGGCGAACAGCTTGTCGCCTTTTTTGGTAAAACGGATATCCTGCCCAGTAAACTCTTTATTTTGTCCTTCAGAATGGTGTCCTTTCTTCACTTCTGTAGGACCTTCACCAAATGTTTTCCAATATCTGGTATCATATATGGCATCCCCGTTTACCGCAAGCCAATCACCTATCTGCAAGAGAATCTCTTTTTGGTCATCTGGAATAGTTCCGTCTGCCTTTGGGCCAACATTTAATAATAAATTACCGTTCTTGGAAACAATATCAACTAAATCATCAATTAGTTGATTGGCGGTTTTAGAATCCCAATTAGTAACATGGGACCAAGAGTTCTTGCCAATAGAAGTATCGGTCTGCCAGGGCAGTTTTCTAATTCCAGGAAGTTTTCCACGTTCCAAGTCATAGATTACAGTGCCTTCAGGAAAAGCTTCGTGGCCAAAGTTCTTATCATTGATTAGTACTTCTTTACCCCATTCTACACCTTTATTATAGTAATAAGCTGCCAATTTTGGGCGTAATTCTGCAAAATCTTCAATATCTACATAAAAGTCAAAATACAATATATCTGGTTGATATGAGTCAATTAGATCTATTGTCCGATCCCACCACCGCTGTTTAAACTTATCCGATACCGGCTCTTTCAAATTTTTTCCCTTACTGGAATACAAATCGGCATAGTCCGGATCAGTGGTATCAAACTTGTCCTTTTTATTATAAAAGGACCAGTTAAATGCAAAATGGGAGGAGGCGCCCATTTTAAGGCCCTGTTTACGCCCTTCTTTAAAAAGCTCACCCAGAACGTCTCTTTTGGGTCCCATATCATAGGCATTCCAACGAGTGGTATTGGATTTATACATGGCAAAACCGTCATGGTGATCGGCAACGGGAACTACGTATCTGGCTCCCGATTTTTTAAATAAATCTATCCATTCCGCTGCATCAAATTTTTCCGCTTTAAACATTGGAATAAAGTCCTTATATCCAAATTCTTTTTGATCTCCCCACGTTTTTTTGTGATGTAGGTAAGTAGGATTGGGTCCTTTTTTACCCAATTTTAGCTGAGCCGAAAATGTTGCAGTATCCATATACATTTGTCTAGGATACCATTCGGAACCATAGGCAGGAACACTATAGGCGCCCCAGTGGATGAAAATACCGAACTTATCATTGCTGAACCATTCTGGGTCCTTGTAATTTTTTTTGATAGACTCCCAATTGGGTTCAAATTTGGGAGAGGTTTCGTTGGTCTTGGCAATAGACTGTTCTACTTTCTTATCTGTCTTACAAGCACCTATTACTATTAGTCCTAAAACCAATAGGAGTGGGAATTTCCGGGTCATAATTTAATCATTTAATGTTAATGCATAACGATATCTGCGTTATAACGATGCTAAATTCCAAATTTTGCCCACGAGGGCTAGCTACTAATGTTTAAATTGATGCAACAAATGGTTCTTGTTTCTTAAAACTGCGTGTTTTTTTATCAATTTTTGTCAATTCACCCCATTTAAAATGGTGATCGCAACTTTCCTAATTTCAATGTGGACCAAAATGGACAAGAACTAAAACTACTGAAAGTCAATATGTTTTGGAGGTAATATTGCTTTTATGCAGTAGAATAAATCATCTGTTGCACCATTTGAATAATTTGTTGTCCCAGGTCAGAAAATAATTATGGAATTTCACATCAATATATCAACTTCATTTTTTGGTTGGCGGTGCCTTCAATATTAAATTACTTAGGTCTCCGAAACAAATACCAGAGGAGGAACTAACTTTTAAACCGAAATACTTAATAGAAAATGAAAAAAAATAAGTCAACCAGAGCTTTCAAATTGCTCGTTATAGTCTTACTATTAACGATCCCCTTTGCCAAATCGCTAGCACAGGAACGGCCTAATTTTATATTCATCCTTACGGATGACCAGCAATATGGGATGATGGGCTGCACAGGAAATGAAATTGTAAAAACACCAAATTTGGATAAATTGTCCGAAGACGGTATTCTTTTTACCAATGCCCATATTACCAGTGCCATTTGTACTCCCAGCCGGGCAAGTATACTCACCAGCCAATTTGAGCGCAAACACGGTGTGAATTTTAATTCGGGAACCAGTTTGTCTGAGGAGGGTTGGAAAAATACGTATCCAGTGGTTATGCGTGACAATGGTTATTACACCGGATGGATAGGTAAAAACCATGTGCCTGTAGGTAATGGGGGTTATGATAGTGGTATGATGGAAAAAAGCTTTGACTATTGGTATGCCGGACATGGGCATTTGGGTTTCTACCCTAAGGAACGACATACGATTTTCAAAGATGCAAAAATGGATACCCAAGTTGAAGTAGTGGGGGAGGGCATACATGATTTTCTGTCTAACGAGCAAAAATTGAAAGGAGCATTAAAATTCATTGATCAACGCCCAGCTGATAAACCCTTTATGTTATCGGTATGTTTTAATCTTCCCCATGGAGCGGGTACGGGAAGTATGGAGATGCGGGATTCCGATGATGACATCTATAAGACATTATATCGGGATAAGGATATTCCCCTGCCCAAAAACTATGTGGCCAGAAAAGACATTAAAGATCCCAAACTACCAAAAGAAATACATCGCGCCAACGATAGACAGCTTGGCTATAATTATGTAGACACCCCCGAAGGCTATCGAGAGCGCTACATAAGGCAAATGGAGGCCATGACCGGAATAGATCGTTTGGTAGGACAACTTAGAAAAACCTTGAAAGATCAGAAACTGAATAAGAATACGGTCCTAGTATTCACTTCGGACCACGGACTTTTTATGGGGCAGTTCGGTCTTGGAGGTAAGGCATTTTGCTATGAGGTTACGACCCATGTACCTATGATTATTTTTGATCCCAAATCAAAAAAATCTACTCGTGGAAAAACTTCCGATGCCTTGGTGCAAAGTATCGATATTGCCCCAACCATGTTGACAATGGCCAATGTTGCCATTCCTGATAGCTATCAGGGTAAAGATTTAGGCGGCATACTTTCTGGCTCCCAAACTGCAGTGCGGCCATTTCTCTTTACCGAAAATTTATGGTCTACCCAATTTGGCAACCCAAGATGCGAAGCGGTACAGGACATGGAATGGAAATACATAAGATATTACAAGAATGAAAATCTATCCGCGAATAAAAAAATAGCAACCGCCAAAGCAATGGGTATAAATATAAACAGTATGTTATATCAGGTCCACGACCCGGACATAGCCTTATACCGGGATTTTGTGGAAGGCCCTTTAAACGGGGAACAAGCGGTTTATGAAGAACTCTTTAACTTAAAGAACGACCCCGACGAGACTACCAATTTGGCGATGGACGATGCCTACACCGAAGAACTGGAAAAGATGAGGTTGGTATGGGAACGGGAAATAAAATTGGCTAGGGGGGAAGATGCTCCAATGGTACTGCGGTACACCGCAGACAGTGAAGCAGAAAGGGGTTTGATCATTGAACCCAAATAATAAAACATGAAAAGATTAATTCTTGTTATTCTGATCTATCTTCCTTTGTCATTGCTGGCCAAGGACTTCAATGTATTGGATTATGGAGCCAAAGGGGATGGGACTACTTTGGACACCCGTGCAGTGCAAAGCGCTATCGACGCCTGTACTCAAAATGGCGGTGGCAGGGTACTTATACCCTCGGGAACAACCGTTTTGATCGGAACCATCTATTTAAAAGATTATGTAACCCTGCACGTAGAAAACGGTGCCGTACTCTTAGGAAGTCCAAATTACCAAGACTATAGCGCAGACACCCATAAAAATATGTATAAAAACGAACCTCATATGGATCGTTGCCTGATATTCGCGAAAGATGCCCGCTCCATTGCCATAGAAGGCTATGGGACTATAGATGGGAACGGCCACCAAAAGAACTTTACCAAGGCCAATGGAGGGCGTCCTATGATGGTCAGGTTTGTGAACGTAACCGATATTCACCTGAGCTATATCACCTTGATCAATCCGGCGGCATGGACCTCAGCTTGGTTATATTGCAATAATATTAGTGTAAGCGGCATCAATATTATAAGCCGGGTAAACAATAATGGTGATGGCTTGGATTTTGACGGATGTACTAACGTTCGCGTTGTCAATAGCAATTTTGATAACAGTGATGATAGCATCTGTCTGCAGGCTTCACGACCAGACAGGCCCTGTAAAAATATCACGGTTAGCAATTGCCATTTTAGCACCAAATGGGGCGGTATGCGCATAGGCCTACTCTCTAGGGGCAATATAGAATCGGTCACCGTAACCAACTGTACTTTCAAGAATATTCAGGATTCGGGACTCAAAATTCAACAGAATGAAGGAGGTGAAATGAAGAATATGGTCTTTAGTAATTTGGTTATGGAGAACGTGCCACGGCCTATATTTATGTCCTTCACCCAACAAAGGGCCTCTATGGAAACTCCTGAAGGCGAGCTGGAACCTTTAAAAAGAATGCACAATTTTAGCTTTAGCAACGTGGTAGTGGATAATTCCATGTTAGATAAAAATTCGGCCTTCTTCCTGACCGGATTTCCAGGACATCGTATAGAGGACATCTCCATAAAGGATGTTCAATTTGGGGTTTCCGGAGGAGGAACGGCGGAAGATGCCAATAAATTGGAAATAAAGGAATATACACAAGAAGTGCTTAATGGATGGTGGCCAGAGTTCAGTTTGGTAGGTACCCTGCCTGCCTCGGGGATTTACGCGCGACATATTGATGGACTGGTCATAGACAATTTCAACCTAATTGTTTTAAATAAGGATCTACGGGACCCAATAGTATTGGACGATGTACTACACGCAGAAATTAATGGTGTCCGTGCGAACCGCAAATTGGTTCCTGTATCACAAATCAATATAAATTAACAATTGAACTATTCAAAAAAGAATATATGCAATTCAACAAACTAAAACCATCTGCAACCAAATGGTATTTCTTGGGTATACTAACCTTGTTGGGAATACAGATAAATAGAGGGCAAGATATTAGCTATCAGGCCGATTGGGAGTCCCTAAAACAGCACAAGACACCTGAGTGGTTCTTGGACGCCAAGTTTGGTATTTATTGTCACTGGGGGCCTTACTCCGTTCCTGAATTCAAAAATGAATGGTATTCCCATTGGATGTATGTACATAAAAACAATCCAGAAGCAAAGAACGGCGAGGCCAGTGAATACTATAAACATCATGTAGCGACATACGGCCCTTTAAAGGATTTTGGCTATAAAGACTTTATACCCATGTTCAAGGCAGAAAAATTTGACGCTGCCCAATGGGCCGATCTCTTTGAAAAAGCTGGGGCAAAATTTGCCGGGCCTGTTTCGGAACACGCAGATGGCTTTGCTATGTGGGATAGTGAACTTACTTCGTGGGACGCTAAAGAAATGGGTCCCAAAAGGGATATTATGGGGGAACTGGCACATGAGATCAGAAAAAGGGATATGAAATTTATTGCCACCTTTCATAGGCAATGGCTCTTGGGTTGGTATCCTACTTGGGATGAAACTACGGACGCCAGTGACCCCAAATATGCAGGCCTATACGGACCTAAAATGAAAAAGGGCGACTTTCAATACCCTCCTTCAACACATGATATTGATGCAGGAATTAAAAAATACTATCCCCTTGCCGACGAAAACTTTAATAAGGAATGGTTGGACAGGCTAAAGGAAATTATTGACAAATACGATCCCGATTTGGTGTGGTTCGACAATAAAATGGATGTCATTGGAGAAACATATCGTAAAGAATTCCTAGAATATTATTACAATCAGGCCGCTAAGAAAAAACAAGAGGTAGTCTCTACCTATAAGTTCTATGATTTTGCCAAAGGCAGTGCCGTTTTGGATTTGGAACGGGCCCGGATGAGCGAGAAAAAAGACTTTCCCTGGTTAACAGATGATTCCATCGATTGGAATTCTTGGAGCCATATCAAGAATCCAGATTATAAATCCGTCAATAGGCTGGTAGATTTTTTGGTAGATGTGGTTAGTAAAAATGGGGCGGTACTTTTAAATATTACCCCCAAAGCCAACGGTGAAATTCCCAAACCTGTAAAGGAACGACTTTTGGAAATGGGACAATGGCTAAGGGTAAATGGGGAGGCTATATATGGCACAAGAACATTTGCGGTATACGGTGAAGGCGGGACCAAGGTGGTTGAAGGCCATTTGAGCGAACGTAGTAATCCGGATAATACCTCTAAAGATATTCGCTTTACGACCAAAGAGGGTAGCTTGTACGCCATTGCCTTGGATTGGCCCGCTGATGGCGAGATGCTCATAACCACCTTAAAAAAAGACAATAAATACTATTCAAAGAATATTAAGAAAATTGAGTTACTGGGCTATAAAAAGCCATTGGACTTTAAAGTAGGGGACAAGGGGCTCCGTATTCAATTGCCCCATGAAAAAGTAGGTGACCATGCTTTTGCCTTTAAGATTATATCCGAATAACAATTTTAAGAGAAACTGGAAAGAATAAAGTATTTGCCAAGTAATAAAAGTTCATACTTAATTATTTGGCACCACTTTACCTGCCCAATGCATTAAAAAAGTAAACCAGAAAGAAATGAACCATATAAAAACCGTTCTTAAATTATTCATAACCCTTCTCTGTGCCTTTTCGGTAGGGCCGGTTTCCGCACAGGGGAAAAAAAACAAAAAACCAAATGTTTTGGTAATCTACACGGATGACCACCGATTTTCCGGGGTTCACAGTTTGGGAGGCATGCAGCTGCAGACTCCCCATATGGATGCCCTTGCCGCAGATGGTATTTCCTTTGACAATGGTTATTTAATGGGCTCTTTTTCCGGAGCCACTTGCATACCCAGTAGAGCGATGTTATTGACAGGAAGAAACCTTTTTGAATTGCAGGGACATGGCCAAAATATTCCTGAGGATGAAGCGCGTTACCCTGAGCAATTGTTTTTTGGGCCGCTGCCGTCTTATGGAATGTATTTAAGGCACGGTAAAGGCTTAACAGTGAAAAATGTAAGTATGGAACCAAGGGGCCAGGATAATCGCCCCGCAATTGTCATAGACGATGTTATTTATAGGAGTTTTGAAAAGCTACATTTTGATATAAACCCTAGTGCGGGCTCATCTATGTACATTACCAATGGCAGAAATTTAAAATTTGATCAATTATTTCCTTCCGGAGAAGTTGAATATTTAATGCAGCTTAAAGGTGCTGATGGCCAAAATATAAACCTTCAGAATACGGACATAGACACTTTAGGTATAAAAAAAGTGGTCCAGTATTCAGGGTCCGTAGTATCAAACTTATCTTTTTTGTTGTAAAAAGACCAGTTAAAGGCGAAATGGGGAGAGACCCCCATTTTTAGACCTTGCTTTCGGCCTTCCTTAAATAGCTCCCCCAGTACGTCTCTTTTGGGTCCCATGTCATACGCATTCCATCTTGTGGTATTGGATATGTACATGGCAAAACCGTCATGATGGTCTGCAACGGGAACAACATATCTGGCTCCATATTTTTTAAAGAGGTCTATCCAGGCGGCGGCATCAAATTTTTCTGCTTTAAACATGGGTATAAAATCCTTATAACCAGATTCTTTTTGATCGCCCCAAGTCCTTTTGTGATGTAGGTACGTGGCATTGGGCCCTTTTTTTCCCAATTTAAGTTGGGCGAAAAAGGTTGCTGTATCCATATACATTTGTCGAGGATACCATTCTGAGCCAAACGCGGGTACGCTATATGCTCCCCAATGTATGAAAATACCAAACTTATCATTGCCAATCCATTCGGGATATTTGTAATTTTTTTATAGATAGACTTCCAGTTAGACTCAAAATGTTTTACTACCTCAGGGAACGTTTCGGCCACCATCTTTTTCTCTGTTATACATGATATCAACCAACAGGATCGATCCCAGTATTACAATTTTTTTATACCCACCATTTTTTATTTTAAAAAAAGGAGCTTATTGCACTCACTGTATTGGATTGAGTAAATACCAACTTAAGGCTCTAATCTGAAAATTCCGTATGCTCCAAATTCTGCAACAAATGGTTTTTTGAATTTTTTAATAGGATATAAACCTATTGATAATCAACTTAATAACCCGTAAATTGCTACTTACTTGTTGGTCTTGAAGAGCGGAGGGTAGCAGCAAAAATTGAATGTTGAGGCATTATAACTTTCCTGGCAACAGTCCATATTTTAGACTTGGCCCAAATATGTTTTTCTATACTTTGCGGGAGAAACCTTGAATATACTTTTAAATTTTTTAAAAAAGAAAGGAGGGGATTCATAGCCACAGGCAAAACCAATTTGGGAAACGGAAGCCTCCGAATCCACTAACATTCTTGCCGCAACATTAATACGATACTCGTTTAAAAAGGTAAAGAAAGAACGCCCCATCATTTTTGTAAAAAAACGTGAAAAGGATTGCTCGGACATATTTACCAAATCTGCCAATTCCTTCAAATATATTTTTCGGTGGTAATGCGCCCCCACAAAATCATGAATTTTGGTCATACGGGTACCGTATTCCGTAGGCAAGTCTTCCTCAAAGCTAGATACCGATAGGGTTTTATACGAACTTGTGGACAACGTGATAAGAACGGACAATAATTCCAGATATAGACCTTGTCCCTTTAATTGCATCATATTTTTAAGTTGTGGCAAAACAACGGCTATTACCTCTGCATCAAACATAATACCCTTGGAAGCCATTTTTAACATTTCAAAAACAGCTGCAAGTTCCGGCGCCTTTCCAAAGATACCTTTGTTCCATTGTATCACTAGCGATCTTGAATCTGACAGCTGCTGTTTGTGGTTAGTCCAACAGTGGGGCAGATTGGAACGTAAAAGTACCAATTCCCCAGGCTGATATGGCCCAACATGATCCCCTATAAACTTTGTTCCTACACTGGATTCTATGTAGGTAAGTTCGTGTTGGGGGTGAAAATGCCATGGGGTTGCAAAATCCTTGTCAACGTAGTGAAATCCTTTAATGGTTTGTTGTTTATTAAAAGGAATGGGTTCAAGGATCGGCTTCATAATTTACTTGAAATTTTGGAATAACTATAGACTGTATAACCTTACTAATTGATTTATTTTACCCTAAATTACAGATAATTGACAAATGAAAAACAGAATAGTTAAGTTATTGGTCATAAATGGTTACTTATTGGGATTATATTATTGCCAATTTTGTATCACTATTGGGAATTACCTTTAATTAATGTAGAATCAAGAATTGTATTATGGAAAAAAGTGAACTACCAGATCCCTTTGAAAAAGCGAGGGTGGAAAAAGGTTTTGGCAAATTGAATGACCAGGACGATCCGGTAACCATGCTATTGCGGCTCAAAGATGTTAGAAAGACAGCACATAATTACAAAACTTTTCAATCTGCTGCCCAACCGGGGCGTATCGTTGTACCTTCTGAGGTGAATATTCGCGACACCCGTCAAATTCCATTTGAGGTGGACCCTCCCGTACACGGGGAATATAGGGCTATAGTGGAGCCTTGGTTTAAACGTCCGTTACAGGCTGAATATCAAGAAAAATTAAAGGAACAAATAGAATCTTTGGTGAATGAATGTTTGAATAATGATAGGGTAGAGGTAGTCAATCAATTTGCACTGCCACTACAATCAAGGGCTTTAACATTATTGCTCAATACTCCTTTTTCGGAATCCGAAACTTGGATATCCTGGGGCACCCACGTTTTTAGAAGTGAAGGGGAAGCCTTGGATGCGGATAAGGCCAACATTCTTTATGATTATATAGACCAGCAGATAGAACGCGCCATTGCTAAACCCGGGGAAGATATGTATTCTGTATTGCTATCTTCTGATTTTCAAGGTAGAAAACTTAGCAAGGAAGAGGTGAAAGGGGTTATGGTACTCACTTTCGCCGGTGGGCGCGATACCGTTATCAATGCCGTTACAAATTCCATTGCCTATCTGGCTGAGTATCCAGAATCACTGGAGCGCCTCCGTAAGGAACCCGAGATTGCAGGAAAGGCTGTAGAGGAATTTATACGATACTTTTCTCCCTTGACCCAAATGGGCCGTGTAGTAACGGAAGACACTGCAGTATGTGAGCATGCCATTAAAGCAGATACTCGGGTATCCTTATGTTGGGCCTCTGCCAATAGGGATGCCGCCGTATTTGAAAACCCCAATGAGATTGTCCTGGACCGGAAAATAAACCCACATGTAGGTTTTGGTTTTAGTCATCACAACTGTCTTGGTGCAACCCATGCCAGACAAATACTAAAAATCTTATTAAATACGTTGGCAACCAAAGTAGGTTCCATAGAGATTCAGGACTACAAGGAAAACATTGAGTCTCTAGATGAATTTGAGCGAAAGGTGGGATACGACCGAATAAATGTAAAGTTTAATAAATTAACCTAAAATATAAAGTCGATTATGGCAAAGATCACATTTATTACAAGTGATAATGAAAGTATTACCTTAGAAGGAAGCTCAGGATCCGTTATGGCCTTAGCCGTTGAGAACGGAGTAAAAGGAATAGACGGCGATTGTGGGGGTGTTTGTTCTTGCGCTACCTGCCACGTTCATGTTAGCCCTGAGGATATGAAAAAAACAGGTACAGCAAGTGAAATAGAAGCTGATATGTTGGAACTGGACGATAATGCCGACGAATTTAGTCGTTTGTGCTGTCAGTTGGAAATAGGGGATCATTTGGACGGAGTGGTCCTAAGGGTTGCCAAATAATTTACACCTCCAATAATGACCGAAATCAAGGACAGTAAAATATGCGTCGTTATCGGCGCAAGCCATTCAGGGGTGAATTTTGCCTTTGCATTAAGGCGCGAAGGTTGGGAGGGCAATATCATCTTATATGATGCCGATCCCTTGCTTCCATATCATCGCCCCCCTTTATCCAAAACATATCTAACAAGTGATGATGACATTGATAAAAACCTATTGAAATCTGCCGAGAGTTATGAAAAGGAAGGGATAACCCTAAAACTGGGGATTAAGGTAAGCGCCATCAAAAGAGAGAAAAAGCAGGTTGTTCTCAATGATGGCACGCAGCATAGTTATGACAAATTGGTCCTAGCTACTGGAGCCCGCCCTATTATACCGCCAATTCCCGGTTTAATGTCTTCAAATAATATTTTCCCACTGCGCACGGCTGCCGATGTGACCAACATTAGAACCTGCTTGGCGGCAAGTGATAATAAAAGGGTAATTGTTATTGGGGGAGGGTTTATAGGTCTTGAAACTGCTGCCTCTTTAAAAAAAATAGGAGCTTCGGTTACGGTATTGGAACGTGAAGATCGAGTCTTGGCCAGGGTTACCGCACCGGAAATGTCCGCCTTCTTTCAAAATCTGCACGCTGAAAATGGCGTTGCTATTTTCAGTAATAAGAATGTAATCGCTATTGACACCAATACTAAAGAAAATGTGGTGAAATGTGATGATGGAACCAGTTATATCGCCGATATTATCATTGTTGGTGTAGGGATACTTGTCAATACAGAATTGGCGGCCTCGGCCGGACTCATCATTGAAAACGGTATAAAAGTGGATGAAACTGCCAAGACCTTGGATGATGATATCTTTGCTATTGGGGATTGTACCTTTCATTATAACCCACATTACCGTCGTTTTGTAAGGTTGGAGTCAGTTCAAAACGCAGTGGATCAGGCAAAAGTGGCGGCCGCTGCCATGTGTGGAAAAGAAACAAGATACGATAGCATTCCCTGGTTCTGGTCTAATCAATATGACGTAAAACTACAGATGGTAGGTTTGTCAAATGGATATGACCAACTAATTTTACGGAGGGAAGCCGATAAGGAGAAATGTTTTTCCGCTTGGTATTTCAGGGGAGATCGTCTCCTTGCCGTTGATGCCGTGAACAATGCCAAGGCCTATGTATACGGCACTAAATTTATTAAAATCGGCAACAAAATTAATAAGGAAAAACTGGCGGACCCAGCAGTGGAATTTAAGCCAATACATCTATTGGCGAATAAATAAAGGTGTTGATGTCCCTTAAAAATTAAAAGGAAAATATGTCCATAATTTCAAAGAGTGCAATAGCCACCGGCGATGGAAAATTTGTTATAGACCATGTTACCCTTGGGGAACCCCTTGAAGATGAGGTAGTGGTGAAAATGAAGGCAGCAGGCCTATGCCATACCGATTACGATTCCCTTTCTTGGGGCAAGCCTGTGCTTATGGGACACGAGGGGGCAGGTATCGTTGAAAAAGTAGGGGCAGGCGTTAACAACCTTGCGAAGGGAGACCAAGTTATTTTTAATTGGGCCACTCCATGTATGAGCTGTTTCCAATGTCAGGAAGGAAATCAGCATATTTGCGAGAATAATTCTCCCGTTGTTGCGGGAGGAAATGGCTATACCCCTGGGCATGCCCATTTGGAAGGTACCCAATGGAAGGGGAGACCCATAGAGCGTTCCTTTAATATTGGAACACTTAGTGAATATGCCCTGGTAAAAGCCTCGGCTTTGGTAAAGGTTGATGATGAGAATCTAAACTTTTCAGCCGCCAGTATTGTCAGCTGTGGGGTGATGACGGGCTACGGTTCTGTAGTGAATTCGGCCCGACTAAAAGCCGGTAGTTCTGCAGTGGTTTTGGGGTGTGGGGGTGTTGGATTGAACGTCATCAACGCCTGCGCAATTTCCGGTGCTGCAAGTATTTTAGCGGTAGACATAAATCCAAATAAACTGGAATTGGCCAAACAATTTGGTGCCACCGATGTTATCTTGGCCGATAGAACCGATACGGGACTTGCCCAGGTAGCGGAAAAAGTAAAGAAAATGTTTGATGGGAGAGGAGCCGATTACGCTTTTGAATGTACTGCAATCCCCTCCTTGGGAGCTGCACCCTTGGCCATGATCAGGAATGCGGGAACGGCGGTACAAGTAAGCGGCATTGAAGAAGAAATTACGGTTGATATGCGACTCTTTGAATGGGACAAAATATACATCAATCCCTTATACGGAAAATGTCGCCCTGAAATTGATTTTCCAAAATTGATGCGATTATACAAAAAGGGGGATTTAAAATTGGATCAGATGATTAGTAGGGAATATCAACTTGAAGATTTACATCAGGCATTGGACGATATGCTCCAAGGAAAAAATGCAAAGGGTGTAATAGTTTTCAATTAATTTTAGGATATGAGCAAATTTAGAACCATTGAACTTTCCGATAAAGCCTACGAAAATGATGAACTGAGGTTTTTAACCATCAAAACAAAAAACTTGAAGGGTAGGGGAGATATCTGTCTTTTTGTACCAAAAAACGCCGCAAATCATAGGGACCTCCCGATCTATATACTTTTACATGGCGTATACGGCAGCTCCTGGTCATGGTCCATGAAAGGTGGTGCGCATATTACGGCAAAAAGATTAATGGATAAGGGCGATATACGTCCTGCCATTATTGCCATGCCTTCGGACGGACTTTGGGGTGATGGTTCTGGCTACTTGTCCCATAGGGAAAAAGACTTTGCCAAGTGGATTGTGTCCGATGTTCCAGAGGCCATAATTGAAACTATGGCCGGAGCAACCAAAAACTCCCCATTATGTATTGGGGGATTGTCTATGGGCGGATATGGTGCCTTGATGCTTGGAGGGCAATTTTCCCATAAATTTAAGGCTATTTCGGCCCACAGTGCCATAACCAGGTTTGAGCAGATGGCCGCCTTTGTAGAAGAGCCCCTTGCTTCCTACGAAATAGGTGATTCGGACAAAAACGTCATCGACCTAATAAAAAAACAACAAGGTCAATTGCCTGCCCTACGCTTTGATTGTGGTACAAGTGATGACCTCTTGGAAGCCAATAGGACATTGCACAAAGAACTGCAAGAACTAAAAATAGTCCATACCTACGAAGAATTTGAAGGGGGGCACGAATGGCCGTATTGGCAGAGGCATTTGAAACAAACTTTAAGTTTTTTTGACCAGCAGATTGACTAGAACTTGAGTGTACAGGTAGCTTAGATCATAGTTGGCAGGAAACAGGTAATCATCCTTGGATTTTCCCCGATTATATTTAATTCATTTTATTTGTAGCTCTATGATATTAAAGAATAGTAAATATTCCCTTAATTAAAAAAGGGAGTAGAATTAATCCCACTCCCTTTTTCACTGGCAATACAATTAATCCTATTGCTTAATAACCTGGGTTTTGGGTGGTGAGTGGGTTGCCACTTTCATCTTTGCCACCAGCATCAATTTGGGATTGAGGTATTGGCATATATTCATGCTTACCTGCAACAAAGGTAGCACCGGTTAAAAAGCCTCTAGCAATCTTTTCCTTTTCTAAATAGGTGTTTATAACATCTGCTGCAATACCCCATCTTACTAAATCAAAAAAGCGATGACCTTCGTGTGCCATTTCCAAACGACGTTCCGTTCTTAAAGCAATCGTAGCTTCTTCTTTTGAATCAAAGGGATCATTATAGGTGTCGATCATGTAATTGGCCGCATTTGCAGTGCCTTCTAGGTTTTGAATATAACAGCCCGTTTTTGCCCGCTCTCTTACCATATTTATATAAGTTCTCCCTTCTTCCAAATTGCCCAACTCTATTTCTGCTTCTGCTTTCCATAACAAAACATCGGCATATCTAATAATACTGTAATTGGCAGCTGTGACATAAGGCCAAGATGGTAAATAATCGGGATGATTTGCCGAAATCACCCTTTTCTTAGGGCCATATGGGCCATAAGTAGCTAAATCCCTAGCCCAACTTTCTTCATAGTTGATCCCTAAATCTTTATAAGGAATCCCTGGTCGTCCAATGGTAACATCCAATCTTGGGTCTACATTATCGGTTTCGGTAAGATCTACATTTCCTAGTATTGGCATTCCATCAACGTCCGTTTTGTAGGCATTTACTAAATTCTGAGAAGGACGTAAAAAGCCGTATGCCGGATATCTAGGCCCCCCAGGAGGCATTAAACGATCACCAATGGATCCATTATAATTACTGGGAGAACCATCATTAATTGAATATTGAATTGCAAAAACAACTTCTTCTCCATTGTCGTTTTCCGGTATAAATATTTCACTGAAATTAGGCGTTAAACTATAACCTCCTTTAGAAATGACTTCGTCTGCAGCATCACTGGCCAACTGCCATTTTCCCTGGTATAAATAAGTTTTACTCAAGTAAGCCCATGCCGCGTATTTGGTTGGTCTGCCTGGATCTGCTTGAGTTTCCGGCAAAACGGCAATGGCTGCATTAAAATCTTCCTCTATTTTTGTCCAAATTTCTTCCGGAGTAATTTGGGTGTTGGACAAGTAATTTCCATCCTCATCCGTATAGGAGATTCTATTGTACAGTTTCTTAAGTTCAAAGTAGAAATGACCTCTTAAAAAACGCATTTCAGCAACGCGTTGGGTTTTGGTAGCCTCATCAAAATCTGTAGTATTTTTTAAAGCCTTTAAGACGGTATTTGCACGATAAACCCCTTCATAAAGTACACTCCACTTTTGAACAACATCAATAATTTGTCCGTCAATATTGTAAATTTCCATTCTGTGAATTTGGTTTTGGTCACCTGTACCGCCACCACCTTTATAGGCATCATCAGAAAGCACATCGCCAAAACTCCAGTTGGAAGCGGGCGAGTTAAATGCGTTGGAGGCTTCATTACCTTGTCCATTTAATATGCTGTAGGCGGAGATTACCAAAGATTCTATATTTTCTGGTAATTCAACCTGACCGTCTGTTAGCTCTCCAAATGGTTCTTTTTCCAAGAACTCATCGCTACAGGAGACCAATAACCCAATTAAGGCAAATAATATGACTATATTTTTCATTTTAATATTTTTTTAGAAGTTGAAATTAAGACCTAAAGTAAATGTCTGTGAACTTGGGTATATACCTCTATCTACGCCAATATCCAGGTTGCGATCATCGGAATCGTAATTCTGTAAACCAATTTCCGGATCCAAACCTTCGTATCCTGTTATGGTAAATAAATTGTATGCTTCCAAATAAACTCTAATTCGCGAAGCTCTTATTTTTTCAGCTACATTTTCAGGAAGGGTGTAGCCCAATTGAAAGGTTTTTAGACGTAAGAATGAACCATCTTGTACGTAGTAAGAAGATGGTCTAATATTGTTGTTTGGGTCATTTAAAGAAACTCTAGCTAAATCGGTATTCGTATTTTGTGGTGTCCACGCATTTAGAATACGATCGTTCTTATTATAGTTGGCCAAGTTGAAAAAATCGGTATAGTATCGCGACAAATCATAAATATCATTTCCTTGGGAACCTTGAAATAACAATGTTAAATCCAGTGCTTTATAATTGGCAGTGAAATTAATGCCATATGTAAAATCTGCATGCGGAGAACCAATGAAAGTACGATCAAGATCATCTATAACATTATCGTTATTGATGTCTTTAAACCTATAATCCCCAGCAACGGCACTTGGCTGATTACTGGAAGCCGCCTCGGCATCGGAAGAAAAGATACCTTCTACCACATGGCCGTAGAACGAAGCTATTGGTTGCCCAACTGCAGTTCTTGAGGTATTCTGGTCAAAATTTACACTATGTAAAACCCCAGGGTCTGTTTCTATAAAATTTATGCCTTCCCCTAATGACAGTAATTCATTATCAATAACAGAGAAATTAACAGCTATATTATAGTTGAAGTCTTTTGCACGATCACTTTGATAATCCGCGGTAAATTCAAAACCTTTGTTTTCCATCTCACCAACATTCTGCCATTGACCACTATTGGAAAAACCTGCTTGATCTGGTGCCAAGGTTTTAAACAATAATAAATCTTCTGTGTTTTTATAAAAGTAATCCGCAGAAAAAGTCAAGGCATCCTTAAGAAAACCAAAATCCAAACCAACATTGATCTGTGTAGTTGTTTCCCATTTTAAATCCGGGTTCGCAATTCTGGATAAAGTAAAACCAGTTTGTGTACTGTTTTGAGCTCCATCAATGGCGTAATTGGAATAATACGGATTACTACTATATCCAGATAGTGTTTGGTAAGCAGGGATGTCTTGATTACCTGTTACACCCCATCCAGCACGTAATTTTAAGTTGGACAAAGCCCCTTCCTTATTAAAGAAATTCTCTTCCGATATTTTCCAACCCGCTGATAGTGCAGGAAAAGTACCCCATCTATTATTTAATAATTTAGAAGTACCATCACGTCTCAAGGTAGCGGAAAACAAATATTTATTATCGTAGGTATAATTTAATTTACCGAAATACGAAAATAAGGAGTACTCTATTTTATCCCCGCTATTGGTTTGTGTGCCTTGGTCACCTGCATTTAATATTCTAATGTTTAGTTCATTGGTAGGTAGATCATCAATAGAAGCGGTAGTAACTTCATATAGATTTTCGATACTTTCCATCCCGACTAAGGCACTAAAATTGTGCCTATCAGCAAAAGTTTTTGTGTAATTTAAGGTATTAGACCAAACCCAGTCGAACTGCTTATTATTTCTGATAGATAAACTATTGATTACTCGCTGTGGGTTTGGCTCCTTATAAGTGGGACTAAATGAGGTTCTATCGGATGTAGTGTAATTAAGTCCAAAATTAGTTTTGAATTTTAAATCTTCATAAAGTTGAATTTCGGTAAATACATTACCAAATACACGTACCTTATTTTCAACATTATCTTTATTTCGGTATAAATTACCTAACGGATTTTGAGTATCCGATAATGGATAACCGGTGAATTCTCCATTAATATCATAAACTGGAGCTATACTTGGAATTCTAAAGGCATCGTAAACGGCATTCCCCAACAATGAATTAGTACTGGTTCCAACACTTTTGGAGTAAGCAACGGTTAGGTTTTCGCCTATTGTTACAACGTCATTGAACAATTTATAATCCGAGTTCAAACGTGTGGTAATTCTACTAAAATCTGTGTATTTCAAGGTTCCTTCTTGATCAAAATAACCTAATGAGAACATACTATGGGACTTTTCACCTCCTTTGGCCAAACTTATGTTATAAGATTGGATAATTGCTGGATCAAAAATTTCACCGACCCAATCCGTGTTAGCGGAAGGAATTGTGTTTTCAGCATCTAAAAAATCAGGAATTACAGGAGAAGTACCGTTGCCATATATGGCATGGGCAGGTGTTATTCCATCATTGGCAAAACCTTGCCAATATACATTTCCATAGTTCTGTGCACTTAGATTATTTGGTAAATTAGTAGTATTCTGAATACCGGAATGCATGTTGATCGAGACCTTTGTTTCCTCTGATTTACCTTTTTTGGTAGTAATTATTACAACACCATTTGCGGCCCTGGAACCGTAGATGCTGGATGATGAAGCATCTTTTAATACTTGAAGCGACTCAATATCATTTGGGTTGATAAGGTTGATGCCTGAAGTTGTAGGCACACCATCTATTACATAAAGTGGATCGTTATTTCGTATCGTGCTATATCCCCTAATTCTAAGGCTACTAGGGCCACCAGGAGAGGCTGAACTTACGACGTTAACACCGGAAACCTGGCCTTGTAGCATATTGTCGACACTGGCAACAGGTTGGCTTACTACATCGCCCATATCAACAATAGCGACGGCTCCAGTTAGATCACTTTTTCTTTCTGACGTATATCCGGTAACTACAACCTCGGCCAAGGCAGCGGCGTTTTCCAATAATGTTACCGAGATTTTAGCGTCTCCGTTTAAGCTGACTTCTTGTGTAGTGAATCCAATATATGAAATGACCAAAACGGCATTTTCATCTGTTACCTCTATGGAGAAATTACCATCAAAATCGGTTGTTGTGCCGTTAGAGGTGCCTTTTTCCAAAATACTCGCTCCAGGGAGCGGTTCTCCTAAACTATCTGTAATCTTACCTGATACTGTTTGCTGATACGCATCATATACATAGTTATTAATATCATTGTTTACATGTGCATGGCTGTTAGAATACAGAGCAACGAATACTAGTAAAATCAACGAACTAATATTTGTCCTTTGTGATTTTGAATACGAACATTTAATGTTCCGTGGAGGGTTTGGCATAATAAAAATAAATAGAGTTTTGAATTTGATTTTTTGTTTTGAATGTTATACTTCTCTGCCGTATACTACAGTTTAAAGGCAAAAAGTACTTTTAGGGTTACAGCTTTTCTGGAGAGTTTTAGGTCATATATAGCTCATTTAATTTTCAGGTTTTCTTACAAGGCGCAAAATTGAAAATTTAAATGCATGTTAAAAAAGGTCATTGTTATTGTTAAAGAAACCTTAATCAATACATTATTAAAATTTAATATTGGAAGTTGTGGTTACAGAGAAATTTCACCTTAAAAGTAGTATGGCCTGGTGTTAATTACCCAGTTAAAGTGGGATGCTAAGACTTGTTAGCCAGAGTAGTAAAATAAATGCGGCCCTGGGTTTCCTATTAAATCAATACCTTTTCTGCACAATAAGTTGGAATATACATTAACTTAACATTGTAGTTAGGTTTTAAGATTTTAGAGCTGCTAAACCGTTCTTGACAGATATTTAAAGAAGAAAACCAGACCTTAATAGGAGCAAACCCTTTGATATATAGTTACACCCTTCATCAAGGACAAACTTATTTGCCCTGAGGGTCTTATAGATTTTAAAATTCCTGTCCTAACTAAGGTTTTATCAGGTGGTTTTGGGGTTGGAAGTGGCTACCGCCCTGCTATTGGGTTCTATGCCAGATCCGAAACGCTCCGCATAATTATAGGTAAACTCGGCGCCAAAAAAAAGGATCAGGCAAGAGTAGGATACCCACAATAGAATTAATACAACGGTCCCAGCGGCACCGTATGTGGACCCGGGTTCGGCCTGTCCGAAATAATATCCCAAGGCCGATTTTCCCAGGACGAACAATAAGGCTGTTATGACGGCTCCAATCCTTACCGATGGCCATTTTACATTGGCATCGGGCAAGTATTTGAACATTAGCCCGAAAAGTACCGATATGATGGCTATAGAAATCAGAAAATCGATCCCATAGGCCACATAGAGCAAAATATCGGGCAAGACCTGACGTATAAAGTCGTTTAATACCGATATGGCTGCCGTTACCATAAAACTGATAAGCAATAGAAAGCCAATGGCCAGTATAAAAGCAAAACTTAGCATACGGTCCAAGACCACTTTTTTTATTTTGGCCTGGGGATCCGATTTTATCCTCCAAATGGCGTTCAATGATATTTTTAAATGATAGACCACTCCAGTTGCAGCAAACAACAGTACCCCAACCCCTATAATGGAGGAGAGTGTACTTTTATGCTCGTTCTGTGTTTCGGCTATCATTCCTTGTATGGATGTTGCCGCATCACTGCCCAATGCCATGGAGAATTCTTCGGTTAGTTTCCCCTGTACAATTTCTGTGCCCCAAACGGCTCCTACAACATTTACTATGATGACCAAAAGAGCAGGTAGGGAAAGGATGGCATAATAGGCGACTACGGCACTAGACCTAAATGGGTCGTGGGACATCCATGACTTATAGGTGTCAATTATCAAACCTGGTAAGGCTTTTAGGGAAAACTTTTCTTGCGTATTGCTGCCCATGTCTTTTATTTTTAAATAGATCTTTAAACAACAACATAGCAGAATAAACCCGAATTCTGTAACTTAAAAACACTAAATATTAACCCTATTTAATTTAAAGGATAATAGAGATCCTCTTATTGCCTACACCTGAATAACAAAGTTGTTGGTCGTTTTCTGGTAATTTCCCTGCGCATATGGCTGGATGCACTTGTACAATAAGGTCTTAAGTAGATTAAAGGAGTTGGGCTTTTGTAGGTACCCACTGGCTCCCATATCTTTAAAACTCTCCACTTCACTTTTTTCAAAGGAGTTGGAATAAATAATGACAGGTAAGGAACCAATACGCTCGGTTTCCCTAATTTTTAACAGGCAGGCAGCACCGTTCATCAATGGCATATTTATATCTAGGATGACTAAATCTGGTAATGGGGTTTCTTTGACCATTAGTTGGCCCATCAAATATATGCCATCTTTAAAATTGTACATTTTACAGTTTATGGGCAGTTCTTCCAATGCCTCCGAGAATAGCATAAGATCATCTTCGTCGTCATCGGCAAGGTAGATTTTTATTGGTTTTTTGTTAGCGGTCATCGGTCGTGGTTATTTAAAGAATAGTAAGCCTATACAAGATAATTCTTTTTTGGCCAATCTTAAAACCTTAATTGTCAATGAACCAATAATTTATGCAGACGGGTTACTTTTTTATATAGTTGGGGTTTTTATTAGTGAAACTCAATTTTGAGAAGTCAGTAGGACGCACTGAAAATTGAAAGTTGAACTAATCCCGCCTTTTTCTGCAGGATCCAGGTTCAATGCCTCGACCCTTGGGTCGATTCCTATTATTGGGTTCTGGGTACACGCCAAGCCCCGTTATTTATTCGAGATAAAATAAAATTGGATTGCACAAATTGGATTGCTGTTTATACAATACATTGTGTTTGAACCTAAAAATAAAATAAAAATGAACGTACAAGCTTATTTGGCATTTTCAGGAGATTGTTTAAAGGCATTGAATTTTTATGCAGATTGTTTTGATGCCGAGATAGTAAATAAGCAAACCTATGAAGAATCTAAAATGGATATTCCCGAATCGTACCGACATCAACTGCAGCACGCAGAGCTAAAGGGGAAAGGCATAAAATTAATGGCTTATGATGCAGCACCCGATACACCATTGAACAATGGTAATAAAATTCATATGGCTATAGATATGGATCAGCGGGAAAAGGCTAAAGAGTTATTTCGCAAACTTTCCGATGGCGGTCAGGTTAATCACAACTTTGTGGAAAAAGAATGGGGGGCCATGTATGGCCGATGTACAGATAAATTTGGAATTCACTGGATGGTCAATTGTGATCTGTAATCCTAATTGATTAAATTACAGTTAATAATACTGATTAACAAAGCGTATGTCTCAGATTGACCCTAAAATTATCCGTCAAATCTTTATATTACTTCTCATTATTCTGCTTGGAGGCATAATATTTCAGGCAATACTACCTTATTTTTCTGGGGTTTTGGGCGCAATAACCTTTTATGTGCTATTGCGCAAGCCCATGGCAAAGCTGGTAAAAAAAGGATGGCTGCCCAATGTGGCGGCCACTTTTTTGCTTATAGTGTCCTTTGTTGGTATCTTATTGCCTATTTCTGGTATTGTTCTAATGCTGGGGAATAAGGTGGAAAGTGCCGTTCAGAATTCTGAAAAAGTGATTACTGCGGTAGAAACCCAAATGGCCAAATTGGAAAATCAGTTTGGATATGATGTTACCTCCCAAATAGATGCCAACGCCGTATCTACCTGGCTATCCAAAAACCTTCAGGGCTTTGCCGGGGGCACCTTTAATATTTTTATTGCTGTAGCCATTATGTATTTCATGCTTTTTTATATGTTGACCAACAGGAGGGAATTGCGGGAATCCCTATTCGAGTATATTCCCATTAGCAAGGATAATCTAAAGATAATTGGAGAGGAAATCAGGGCCATGGTCCGATCCAATGCCCTGGGGATTCCCTTGGTGGCTCTAGCCCAAGGAGTTATAGCACTAATAGGGTTTTTAATATTTGGTATTAATTCCCCCGTTTTCTGGGCAGTAATTGTAACCATAGGGTCTATGATCCCTTTTGTTGGTGCCCTTTTGGGTATAGCGCCCGTTTTTATACTGGCCCTGTCCACTGGTAATACCTTTCAGGCCTGGGGTATTTTGATCTACGGTTTTGTTATTGTAGGGTCTACAGATAATTTGTTTCGCCTCTATGTGCTTAAAAAATTGGATAACGTACATCCATTGATTACCCTTATAGGTGTAATTGTGGGGGTACCCATTTTTGGATTTATAGGCCTAATTTTTGGACCTCTGCTTCTTAGTCTTTTTCTTATCATTGTACGTATGTACAAAAAAGAATACGCCAAAGAACAAGGAGAACAACTTTAATACCCCTTGTTACCTAGTCACTTAATTGAATAAGATTATAGGAACAGCATTTTAAAGTTGGTTTCTTTATATATGATATTACAATATGTTTAAAACCCGATAATGGCCTTAAACAAAAAAATAACCCCAATCCTAGGATTGGGGTTATTTAGGGGGGAACTTTCACAAATTCTTACAAGTTGCTTATTTCTTCTTTTAGCTCTTCTTTTTTCTTACCGGTTTTTTCCTGTAAACGGCCTATCATTTCATCAAACTTGCCTTCTGAATAGGTAAGGTCATCGTCTGTAATATCACCGTATTTTTGTTTGAACTGTCCTTTCACTTGCTTCCATTTTCCTTCCAATTGATCGTTGTTCATTGTACTTTATTTTTTAGGTCTACCTATTGGGTAGACGGGTTAATAATTTAACTATCATAAAGTTACGTATTGTTTAAGGTGTTCATTGATTCTAAGAAATTCATTTTTGACACATTTACTCGATAATCGAGACTTCAACCTACCTGGCGCAGACAGGTGCTCTGGCATTTACCCGCCCGTATCAGTTGAGGAGGGCGTCAAAATCTTAAATAAGAATCCCTTCAATGCCTTGAGGGCCTGCCTTTATGGGCAGACAGGCTTGCCATGAGGTAATTAACTTTCCATGATATTTTTTGGGGTAAGTTTAGGTTCTGGAACCGGAAAGGTGAATGGGATGACTCTTAAAAAGGGTATCCTATGGCAAAGTTGAAAGTGATGTTGTCACTACCCCCATTAAAAAATGGAATATTGCTGCGTTCTCCTTCGGGGAGGTAAGGGATTTGTAATGGGGAGGCAAGGTCAAAGCGCAATACAAAGCTTTGGATGTCTACTCTAAGGCCGAATCCCACACCAATACCCAGCTCTTTGGTCCAATTACTACCAAACTTTCCTTTGGCAAACAATTCTTCGTTGAATTCCCTGCTTTCGGCAGGTTCATCTTCAGCTATCTCAATTTCATTGGTCAACCATACATTTCCGGCATCGGCAAAAATCGCTCCTTTCAGGTAGGACCATATAGGGAATCTATATTCTAAATTACCCTCCAATCGCAGATTTCCAGACTGATCGAAGAAAGACGAGGAGCCATCTTCGACGGAATTAAAGGTTCCTGGACCCAATGAGCGTATTTGAAATGCCCTTACACTATATGGGCCACCCGAAAAAAATTGTTTTACAAAGGGTAGGGTAGAGGAGTTGCCATAAGGTATGCCCCATCCTGCATATAGTCTACTCACTAGGGCTTGTTCCTTGCCCCATTTAAAATAATAGCGAAAATCGATATCCGCCTTGGCATATTGAGCATATTCCATTCCAAAAACGGTTTTATCGGATCCCCCTATTAGATGTAACAGATTCCCGGCTATATCAACACTTGTAGAGAGAAATATCGGCTGTTTATTGTCGTTGTCTACCAGTTCATTATAGGTAAAGTTGTAATTGAGTCCGGCAATAAACTGTTGGTCGAAACTCTGTTTTAAAAAAGGATTATTGTCCAATATAGTGTTGAATTCATCGGTGGTATTGAACAGCTTTACGTAATTAACACTTATAGGATTAAGTTCATGGTACACATATCTATTGGCATTCCAGGTATAGCCAAAGGAAGTATTGAAAGAACCAAGGGTATATAGCTTGGTTCGTTTTAGGAAATCGGTTCCAAGGCTTATTTTCGTTTTGGGCACGGCATATTTAAACTGCTTGGGGGAAAAGGGCAGTAGCCTGGGTAAGATCAGATCTGCCTTAAGGCCACCGGCTATGCTGCTAAGACCGGTTTTTTCACCTCCCGAAAGTTGTGTCTCATAAGCAAAGTTAGCTGTGATACTCAAGGTTTCCCCTCCCTTAAAGAGGTTTCTATTGTTGTAGGTGAGTGACAATCCAGGACCAGCAAAACCATTGGATTTGGTTACCGCCTGTAATTGTGCCCTTAACGATCTTTTTGTCAAGGGTGATAGCATTATATCGGCGTACAAGGAAGCTGTGCTGTCTACCTCCACAGTATCTTTCATATTCAAGCGAATATTTACAAACTTATAATTCCCAAGGGCCGAAAGTCTGTTGCTGGTTAACCTGGCAACCTCAGAATTATATTTTTCACCTAGCTCCATCAGGATATAGGGCTCCAGTTTTTTAGGTTTGAAAAATTCCTTCTTCTGAAAGAAATGAATGCCGTTTAATTCATAAGGTTTGGGTGTATCCTTTTTATCGGTATCTATGGAGTAGTTGGGATAAACCGCTATGGAATCAATGGTATAGGGGATAAGTGATTTTTTTGGAACATTTTTTTTCAACCTTAGAAAAAGGTCGGTTTTTTTGTTATCATAGCGATTGGTATCGGCTTCAAAAATCAAAAATTCTGGGTTAAAATTGTAATACCCCCTTTGTTTAAGTACATGATCTATCCGCTCCCTTTCAAATTTCATCAGTTCTAGATCAAATCGGTCACCAAGCTTTATTTGGGTTTCCTCCAAAGCTTTTTCAATATCTGCATAGATGGGCAAAGAGTCTTTGTCCAGCTCAAATTTTTCAAGAGTATAGGGCTTAGGGACTCTTATGTTGTATTTGATTGCCGCCTTCTTTTGACTGCTATCTATCTCTGGGAATACCTTGCTGTAGAAAAATCCACGGTTGTCCAACCTGTTCAACATTAGCTTCTCTACCCGTTGTTTGTTTACATCCGACAGGTAAACAGGTTCCTCCCCAATTTTCTTGTTGAGCCACCGGTTTAAAAATCCGGGCCTTTTTTTCTGGGCCTTATAATGGAAATACAGGCCTGGTCTCATGCCCAGTATTTTTGAGTTAGGTTGTGGCTCCAATAGATTTTGTAATTCCTGCTCTATATATTTAGTGTTCTTTACTTCTTTGTTAAATGAAATAGCAATATTGGAACCGGTATATAGGCTTTCATCCTCTGGGATATATTTGCCAACACTGCAGGAGTACAGACATGCCAAGACGAGCACAATTATTATAAGCGGGTATGTTTTAATTGGTGTGGGACTTCTCATTCTTTTATTTCTTCTTTATCCTTTTCTTCCTCAGATTGGGAATTGTTCAAGGGGTTGAACAATTCACTAAACCTATTAAATTCCCTATTAAAGATAAGGGCTACCCCGGTAACGATCAATTGTCCGTCTATGATGTTTTCATACTCGTTCTTTCTAAAGCCTTTAAGTCTATAGCGGCCGTCTTTTGTAAGTAAATATTCTATGCTTAGGTTGCCAATAATAGGGGTTTCTTCCTGTCCTGGCTGCGCACTCCCTTCTACATCAACAGCACTTCCTGCGGTTACGATCAAGCGGTCGTTAAACAATTTCTTTTGGGCATTGATGTTTAATTGGGTTCGGTCTTGGGGACTCTCGCCCTGGTAGTCCGTAAAACTGTCCAGATCAAAGTCCAGCTCAAACCCCGATTGTCCGAATATCTTATCTGAAAAGGCGTTTAATTCCCCGGACAATACTTTGTTCACATTATCCCTTGCAATGGCCGCGGTACCACCAGTGCTGCCATCACTTCCCGAATCTGGATAAAAGCGATTTAAGGCCAAGAGGGAAAAAACCTGTTTGTTCAGTTCGGCCTCCTGCTGGTTCAATTGTTGGACTCGTCCGTACACCGCACCGCCCAAGGACCCCTGCTCATCTTCTGGCATATCCAGCCCAAAAGACAATTTTGGCTCCAATAATTCCCCATCTACATGTAAATAGACCAAAAATGGAAGGACTTGACGGTATTTGCTGGTTACGCTTATATCCTCACTTGATACTACGCTGGACATAAGGGGAGCGGCAGAAGTTTCTACCTTATAGGTCGCAGTAACATCCATTTTGGCATCTGTAGGGTCGCCCTGCCAACTAATGGTGCTATTGGGGTTTATAAGGAACCTTCTTTGAACCAGGTTATAGAGGTTGGTCTCATAATGACCGGAGTTTAGCTTATACCTGCCCGTGAGTTGTATCCTACCATTTGGTTCCATATTAAGATTAAGGGAGGCATTTCCAGAAACTTGAAGGTTGTCTCCAGTTCGTTCATCAATAATTATATTGAATTTGGAATCATCGGCTATTTCCAAAATAGCTTTTACATCCATGCCCCTAAAGAAAGTTGTAGTTTCTTCCGTTTCATTTCTGGTGAGTATTGCATCGGGACGCTGACGGTTTACAAAAACAACTACGCCCTCACGTTCTTCCACATCCAATTGCGATTCTGGAACAACATAGGTCACCGTTGTACCTTCGCGTACACGCAATTTTCCGTTTATTATGGGAAGATTTAGATCACCTTTTACGGTAATATCCGCATCCAAACTAGCATTTCCGTAGAACAATTCGTTGTCTTTTTTCGTGGAATTAAGGAATTGAAATTGTTTGGCGTTGAGACTGAGGTCAAATTTTGGGTTTAGCATTTCTTCTGTGAGCACGGAGCCGTCCAAAACAAAATTATTCCCATTGGCATCGGTTATATCAAAACTGTCCAAATAGAGTCCGGCCGTATCAAGTTTTAAGGTTTCCTGCCCTATGTTAAAATTAGCATTTAATGCGGTCACATTAAACTCGGCCTCATTAAAACTAATGTTACCGTTGTATTGTGGGGCAGTGGTGGTACCTGAAACATCTATTTTTCCGGAAAGATATCCATCGGTATTTTTCAATGCTCCAAAGGAAAACCCTTCCAGCACATTCAGAGCTATTCTGTTTATGTCCAAATCCAAGTTTAGTTGGGCCCCGGTTTTTGCTGCCGTAAAATCACCATTTAAATCAGTATCTATTCCATTGCCTTTTAGGGCCAGACTAAAATCATATTGTTCTGCGGATTTGGAGGCGGCTGATAAGGATAAATTGCCCAAGGGGTGTTGCATTACTTCCAAGTCATTAATTTTATAATCGGCCACTATTCCTGTAGCTCCGTAGGGATTTTCTATGGTAAGATTCCCGTTGACCAATCCGCTAGCAATAGGGGAGTCCGGGTTAAGCAGGCTCAGGAAGGTTTGCAGTCTAAATTGCTCGAAGTTTATGGAGAGCTGTTTTTTTTCTGAACTGGAATGGCCGCTGCCAAATCTTAGTTGTTGGGAATTCCTGATTAAATTTACATTCTTCAAACCTAAGTGGTTAGGAGCAAAAGTTATCTGGTTGTCATGAGGGATCTCCCATTCCTTTTTATTGAACAGGAGGCCATTAGGCTTTATTTGGAGCACAGTGGTGTCCTTGGCAAGTTTCAAGTTAGAGGCAATATGCATTACTTTTTCCTTTTCGTCCCATGAACTAAAATCCAATTGTAATTCCTTGTTCTTTAAAATCCCTTCCAAATATGTTTTTTTTATATGTACCGGGTCTGCTAGGAGATTAACAAGTCCGGCAGTAAAATTCAGGTTGGTAGAATCCCCTATAATGGATAGGGTTAGACTGTCCATAGTAATATCCTTGTATTTGGCATAAGGTACATGTAAAGTAGCCTTTATGTTTTGGGTTGTGGCGTCAAAGCTGGCATTTGCACGAATGGAGTCCATTTGGTCCAAATCGCTTAAAAAGACCTCGGTAATTAGAGCATTGGGATGTATGTTCAGGTTCATTTCAAGTTTTACCGAATCTGATGCGGAGGGTACTTTTATGGTATCTTGAAAATAATTTTTGAATTGCTGACCAAGCGCTTTATTGATTCCCTTTGGTGAGGCATTGGATGTGAATCTACCATTCATAAAATCGCTATTAATCTTTGCACTGGTACTAAGAGAGTCTATTTTGGAGCTAAGCTTGATATTGCCCATTTGATATTGCTGACTGTCATACACGGCTATACCATTGTTCATTTGAACATCTAGGGCATAGTTGTTCATATTGCCCTCAAAATTTGCTATCACGTCCAATCCAGCTTTAATGTTCTCATTGGTGATACCCAGTGCCTGCAGGTCGGCACCAATAACATTTAAGTTTAGTGAGGCTTTGGAATTCTTGGGATTAAAGGTCAATTTTGTTTTAGAATCCAAATTTAGGTTCTCATCCTTAAATTGTAAGTTGATAGTACCGTGCCCGTCTTCCATATTTCCCTTTAATTTCAGATTGGAGAAATCGTAATCTTTTAGTTTCAGTTGTGTGAAGTCCGATTCAAATTCTGCATTTAATGTTTCAAGGCTGTTGCCACTTCCTGAAGCCTTAACTTTAAGACTTATTATGTCTAGGGCATCATTTTTGATTAATTGCCCCAATTGCAGGCTATCCACTTTTAGGTTCCCGTTAAAGTTGATCTGGTCTTTTTGGGTATAACGTCCCTTTAGTTGGGCTGTGCCTTCCGGTATTTTCAGGAATGCCTCCCCAGAAATATCTTTTAGGTTACCATGGGTTTTGGCCTGTACCAAAATTGTCTTGGGCAGTACAATGCTGGAGTCTTTTATGGAAATAAATTGTTCCATATCGCTCCTTGTGGTAGAAGCGTTTAGGGTTGGGAAATTAAAGCGGATAGAATCGGTTTCCATAAGTTGGGAAATTTGGCCTTCGGCTACCAATGAACTGCTGCCCCACTCAAATTTCAGGTTGGGGAGATCCATCTCATTAACTGTGCCTTTTGCCTTTAAGGTTCCGGTAAACGGTTGCTGTTGGGCACTGGAAATATAAGGGTTCTCACTTAGGTTGGGTTGAAAAAAGAATGCATCCTGCACAGCTAGGCTTAGCTTAGGGATTTGTAGGTCTATCGATGTCTTTTCAGGGTAACGCATCATTTGATTTATAGACGCATACTCCATTTGTAGATCGGCGGCCAACAAACTGTTATTTGTCCGTAACTCCAGTTCAGAAATGCTTGCGGTATTGTCGTTAACCCTGGCCTTAAAACCTAGTCTTTGAAGCTTAAAGCCACTTTTGTCCGTAAAGGACAATCCGTCCAAATTTAAACCTATTTTTTTGGGATGGTAATTGAGGTTGTTGGCCCTTAAACTAATATTGGAAAGAAGAAGATCGTTAGGGTTAAATTGAGCTTCTGAAGCGGTATTATGATTGGAGTGAAACAGAAAAGTATTATTTTCCAAAAGTAATTTATCTGCCTTAAGAAACATTTCAGGCCATTTAAAGTCAATTTTTTCTTGAGTACTACTGATGGAATCCTGCTGTTTGTGTTGTGTTTTTAGAAAATTAAGGGCTACATCAGTGTTCTTTAAGGATAGCATCCGTATGTCCACGTCCTTCTTTTCTAGGTCTGCCCTTGGAAGCTTTAGTATAAAATCGCCCAGAGAGATATTGGCTCTTAGGCTATCAGGTATGGAGATATAATTGGCTCGGACATTGTTTAGTTTTAAATGGTTAACTCCAACTAGGGGAAGGGAACTAGGTTCCTCATTTTCAGAAACAATAGGCTTGGACTGTTTATATGAAATGGCAGTGTCTGATAGTTCTAGGTCCTTCAGGTTAAATTGTTGGGTATTTAGGTCTATGGTCCTGGCACGTAAGAACAAGTGCCCTAAATTAAGATTACCATCCATACCTAGGTATGCATCTTGGTAGTCAATTATAAAGTCGGATAATTTAACCGTCCCAATATTTATGTCCATAGGCTTAGCCTCTGGGGTAGGTGGGGTGGAGGGGTCTTGGGAAACCAGTGCCTCCACAATAAAGTCGAAATTGAATTTATCAGAATCAGCTTTTCTACTTATATAAGCGCGCAGGCCATCCCATTCCAGGGACTGTAAGTTTAATTTGTTTTGGAACAATAAGGGAGAAAGGGCAATGTTAGCTTCAAGCTTATTTGAAAAAAGGAGTGTGTCTCCTTTTTGGTCTTCCAGATAAAGCTTTTCCAAATAGGCATTCCCGGAAAACGTAATATAGAGTCGCTCCAGTTCAACTTTGGTTTTAGTCTTATCGGCAATAAAAGCAGTAGCCTTGGTAACAATTATATTTTGTCCCCAGGGGCTTCTAATAAAAAGTACCAAAATGATAAACAAACTGGCAAGCACCAAGAGCACTTTGGCGGTCCATTTTAAGAATCGATAGTTGGATTTGTCCTTATTCATAGTTTAGGGGACCAAAGATCATCAATAGTAATAAAATAAAGGTGCTTTTACCATTCTTATACTAACTTATTAAATTAAATAATGGGGTTTAAGAAATTGTTGGAATTATCTACTGCACTATCAAGGGAGAAAAGTAGTGGGTCCTTAAGGGCAACCTATTGCCACTTCATATGGAAAGCGATAAGGGAAATGGGGCAACAAAAGACGTTTTAGAGACTTTTATTCTTATTAAAAAGACCTATTGTTGCAATTGAAATGTAGATGTAGGAATTATAAATATATTTGCGGGAAATAAGTGGCTAAGGTTGCGGTTAGTGGGGTAAGTGAGGAAAGGCTATCCAATTTATTAAAGAACTAAAAGAGTGTAGATATGGCATCAGGATTTTTTGCGTTATTGGACGACATTGCCAGTTTGATGGATGACGTAGGGGCAATGACCAAAATAGCAGGTAAGAAGACAGCGGGTATTTTGGGGGATGATTTGGCGGTAAACGCAGAAAAAGCATCCGGTTTTGTATCATCAAGGGAAATTCCAGTACTGTGGGCCATTACCAAAGGGTCCTTATTAAACAAGTTGATTATTTTACCTGTAGCCTTTTTGCTCAGTGCTTTTTTACCTTTGGCCATCACCATAATCCTGTTGTTGGGCGGACTTTACCTGGCCTATGAAGGTGCGGAAAAAATTTATCATTTTTTAGCACCCAAACATAAGCCACAATCAGGGAAGGTAAAGACCAACTTGGGAAAGCAGGAAATCTTACTATTGGAAAAGGAAAAAATTAAGTCGGCCATAGTTACCGATTTCATCCTTTCTGTAGAAATAGTGATCATAGCACTGGGAACTGTGGTAGAACAGCCAATTGCGACCCAGATAGTAGTGGTGACCATAATAGCACTTGTAGCAACAGTAGGGGTATATGGAATTGTGGCCATGATAGTGAGGATGGATGATTTGGGCCTAAGGCTTATTGAATGGAATGGCAAGAAGCACAGTGTATCCGATAGTATAGGAAGGTTTCTTGTTGCCGCACTGCCTATAGTTGTTAAAAGTTTATCGGTCATTGGAACCATTGCCTTAGTTCTGGTAGCAGGTGGGATTTTTGTACACAATCTAGATTTTCTTCATCATTGGATAGAGGCATTGCCGGCCATAGTAGGTGAGTTTTTGGTAGGATTGCTTATTGGTTTCCTTTGTTTCTTGGTGGTTATGGTAAGCAAAAAGACCTGGAAGGCTTTTGGGCCAGAAAGGGAGGGGTCAAGAAATGTTGGGTAGATGGCATAATTGGGGATCTGAAAAGGTATGTAGCAATTTTTGGATTGGCATTTGGGTTTGGAGCGAATGTAATTTTGAAGATTTAGGCAAGGAATTAGGTTATCCTTGCATTTAGCCAGTTGTCTATTTGGTAGATGCGCGCTTTACAAGTGCGGTATCCAGTACAATCTGTTTGTGTGTTATGGCTTTGTTTTTTTTCTTTTGTTGAATTTCCTTGTAGAGTTGTTTAAAGGCTGTTTTTCCCATTTCATATCCCGGTTGGTCTATAGTGGTCAGGGAAGGGGAGATCACCGAGGACATAAACCAATTACTGAACCCTACAATGGAAATGTCTTCTGGAATCTTAACACCTTGTTCGTTGAATTCGGTTATGGCCCCTATGGCAACAAGGTCCGTATTGATAAATATACCGTCCACGTCGTCGTGATCCATTAATAGTTGTTTGGCGTTTTCACGGCCTTCTTCAAAACTTCTGTCACCACATTGGCAGATATAGACAATGGAAGGGTCGTACGGCATATTGTTGTCTAGCAAGGCCTTTTTATAGCCAAGAAAGCGGTCGATGGAATTTTGTGGCAATAAGGCACCCCTAAAATGGGCTATACGTTTACAACCCGTATCTATAAGATGTTGTGTGGCCGCATAGCCTGCTTTTCTATCATCAATGATTACTTTGGAGCATTGTACAATTTTCGCGATCTTATCGAACATCACCAATGGTTTGTCCTGTGCCATGACTTCGTTTAGATGATGAAATTCGGCAGAACCGTTGGCCAAGGAGATCAAAATACCATCTACCCGTTGCCTAAGAAGTAGATCAATTTGTTTTTTTTCCAATTCGTAGGATTCGTTAGACTGTAGAATAATTACCAAATAGCCTTTTTTTTCTGCCTGCGCAATTATACCCTTTATGACATTAGAGAAAAAATGATGGACAATTTCGGGGATTATAAGGCCAACGGTTTTGGATTCCTTGGTTCTTAGGTTTACCGCAAAAGCATTGGGTTTGTAGTTAAGGGTCTTTGCCAATTCCTTAACCATTGCCTTTGTTTTTTTGCTGATATCCGGATAATCCTTAAGTGCTTTGGATACGGTAGTTACAGAAATGTTCAGTTGCTCTGCTATTTGCTTTAGGGTTACAGGCTTCATTGGTAAATTGATGAATTTTCTTATATAAAGATAATAAAAAAATGAAATTCGAAAACGTTTTCGTTGATATCGAAAACGTTTTCGATTAAAAAAATCCAATTATTGTAATGAACAGGATTTAAATTGCGGTATAGTAAAAGCAAATAATTACCATGTTGGTATTGAGTAGTCCCTAGATGCCAGCACTATCACAAATTACAAGTAGGGAATTTGAGGTGTAGGGAATTTTGAAGGAGGAATTATTTTTTTGAACCTGATTACTTTTAAATGAGCGGGTGGGCAAATTATGTGCCGTATGCCACGCTCTATGATATAAATTTTATTGGTTGGTTGGTTGATTTTTCAAGTGTAGTGTAATTAGAGTTGATATAGTGGTAGCACTATGTTAGCTCTTTTACTCTTTACCATTGTACATTTTAATACTACTGTATTTAGATGATTCACAGACTGATATTTTAGAAGAAGAAACCAAGCAGAAGCGCCAGGATTTAAGATAAATATCATGGTCATCACACAGCCATTAAAACAAAATTATTAGTACCTAATGGGTATCATTTTGGACTAAAACAACACAAACTTTGACCGGAAAAACCAATATAATTTGGAAAGTAGCACTAAGGAAATAGACATACTTTGTGTGGGGGAAGTACTAATAGATTTCATTGGTCATCAAGAGGGAGCACTAATCAATGACACTCGGGATTATCATAGATATGTTGGAGGATCCCCATCCAATGTGGCCATGAATGCAGCCAGATTGGGATTGCATGCCGCTTTGGTTGCCACTGTGGGAGAGGATGGCTTTGGAGACTATATTTTAAATAAGCTAAGAGCAGCCAATGTAAATGTAGATTTCATTAGAAAAATCCAAGACACCCCAACTACGGTGATTTTTGTGTCCCGTACAGTTGATACCCCTGATTTTCTACCCTTCCGCTATGCCGATTGTCATATTGCTGAAAACCAAATTACGGTTTGCACCTTAGAAAAGACCAACATATTTCATACCAGCTGTTTTGCCCTTAGTAAGGAACCTGCACAGGCTACTATTTTAAAAATGGCGGAAGAAGCCTTTAATTTAGGATGTACTTTAAGTATAGACCTAAATTATGCCAATAAACTCTGGGAGAGTCAGGATAAAGCACTTCGGATTATTAAGGCATATTGTAAATTTAACCCCTTGGTGAAGATTAGTGAGGACGATATGCAACGCTTGTTCGGACAAAGCTTGTCCCACGATGAGATCTTTAATTTTTTTCATTCAGAAGGGGTGGGAACTGTATGTTTAACCCTTGGTAGTGAGGGGGTAAAGCTATCCCAAAACGGACAGGGCATTATTAATTTACCGGCCCTTAAGGTGAACAAAATACAGGATGCTACGGGGGCGGGAGACGCTTTTTGGTCCGGGTTTTTGTTTGCTTATTTAAACGAAAAACCCCTGGAGCAATGTTTAAAAGTGGGGTTGAACCTAGCAGCTTTAAAACTGCAGTATGTGGGAAACTTTCCTGATGACATGGATCTGTTGTCCAAGATCTTATAGAACCGCATTGTCCGGAATACAGAGAATATAGTTAACGGCAAATATTTATGTTTGACCAAAAAAACAGTTTGCAATCCAATAGCGAAGATCAACTTATGAACGGGGTGATGCTGAACGCCTATCCGGACAGTATTGGGGAGCAAATGGGCGATATGGTGGGCATGTTAAAAATGTCCCAGTTTAAAAATGTGTTTTCCCAATTTTATATACTGCCCACTTTTTTTAATAGTGATCTGGACCGGGGCTTCTCCATAATAGACTATAACCTAAATCATGTTTTGGTGAGTGAAGAAGATTTAAGGGCGCTATCTATTATGAACATTCAATTGAAGTTCGATATTGTTCTAAATCATTTGTCCGTAGCCTCACCCCAATTTCAGGATTTATTAAAACACGGGAGCAAATCCAACTATAAGGACTTTTTTATAGACTGGAACAAGTTCTGGGAAGGCCATGGTAGAATGGATGATGATGGCGTTATAATCCCTAAGAAGGAGTTTCTTGACCAGCTGTTTATGAGAAAAGCAGGGCTCCCCATTTTAAAGGTGTTTTTTCCGGACGGAACGCCAAGGCCTTATTGGAACACTTTTTACCAAGACTGTAGGTATAACCACCTTAGGCCGGAAGATTTGGAGGGAATAGTGGGAATATCGGATCAACAAATATTATTTATCTGTGAGAAGGTTAATTTGGCCATTGATGGGAATCGGGATTTAAGTAAAGTCCGTTTAGGAGTCCATAATGAATTAAGAAGACAAATTATCCAAGTTTTGGATCGCAACCGATCCTATCTGGGGCAAATGGACCTAAATGCACGGTCATCATTGGTTTGGGACTTCTATCGGGAAACTATTGGTAAGATTAGTAGCTATGGAGGAAGGGTTTTGCGGTTGGATGCTTTTGCCTATTTGCACAAAGAAGTTGGACAGTCGAACTTTTTCAATAGGCCCGGGACCTGGGAATATTTGGATAGGATTAGGCGTATGGCCAAAGATAGTAATATGCAAGTATTGCCGGAGATCCATGCCGAATATGGAAGTCACTTACATGCTGAGGTGGCAAGTAGGGGCTATGTTATCTATGATTTCTTTCTTCCCGGTCTCATGCTTCACACTTTGGAGAAGGGAACAAACAGGGCGCTATTGAAGTGGGTAAGGGAGATACTGGACAAAGGATATAAGACTGTTAATATGTTAGGTTGCCATGACGGGATACCTGTATTGGATCTTAAAGGGAAGGATTTGGATGGCGTTTACAATCCCGGATTGCTATTAGATAGGGAGATTGAGGAATTAATGGATACCCTTATGGAACGTGGGGGTAGGGTGAAGAATTTGTATGATCCCTCAGGCAGGAAAATTTCCTACTATCAGATAAATGCGACCTTTTTTAGTGCCTTGGGTGAAAGCGAAGAAAAACTGCTGTTGGCACGGGCCATACAGATGTTTATGCCGGGGATACCACAAGTGTGGTACTTGGATATATTTGCTGGAAAGAATAACTATCAGGCAGCGGATAGTGGGGGAAGTGGAGGGCATAAGGAAATAAATAGATCAAACATAAGCTTGGAAGAGGTTAAAAAGGGATTGGAAAAAGATGTAGTGCTCCAGCAACTATCTATAATGCGGGTGCGAAATACTTCCAAGGCATTTATGGGCAATCTAAGAATCAATGAAACCACAGATGGTCAATTGGATCTACTGTGGACTTTCCAAAACACGAGGGCCCAACTTAGGGCCGATTTACAAACCTTGACCTTCACTATTGAGTATACGGAAGGGGCAGAGGTAAAAAGAATGGCATTAAATAAGGGTTAATGTATGCGCGGCTATTCGGTATTAATTGAGTGCTCATGGGCTGGTCACTATAAATAAGTACCCCTGGTGATCTTATTTACTGAGTTCGATTACCCCAGGATGGACCAAAAAAATCAGTGATAAGAGGTAGCCTGTTTTGTGAGAATGATGTTGCTTACCGCAGCTGGGGATTAGCGTATTCAAAGGTGATTATCGTCACAGAAACTATTTGTTGCAATAGGGAGGAATATTTTTCGCATTTTAATTGTGCAGTAATTAATGATAATTGTATATTTGCAGCCGCTAAGGATAAAAACTTATCGAAAATTAGTGAATGGTCGCGTAGCTCAGCTGGATAGAGCATCTGCCTTCTAAGCAGACGGTCAAAGGTTCGAATCCTTTCGCGATCACGACACTCTCAAAACCACGCCAATTGGCGTGGTTTTTTTATTTACGAAGAAGCCAAACTTGTTTGAGCTTAGTAGTAAATAAAAAAAACAGCAGCGGTGGCTGCGAGGTTTTGAAATTGCAACATTGATAAGGAAGGATCAGCGCAGCTAATCCTTGGGGCAATTAAGGGTTTTACACTTGTTTGAGCTTAATTGTACATAAAAAAACCAGCAGCGGTGGCTGCGAGGTTTTGAATTTGCAACATTTATAAGAAATGATCAGCGCAGCTAATCCTGATGGGCAATTAAGGAATTGACATTTGTTTGAGCTTAGTAGTAAATAAAAAAACCAGCAGCGGTGGCTGCAAGGTTTTGAAATTGCAACATTGATAAGGAAGGATCAGCGCAGCTAATCCTTGGGGCAATTAAGGGTTTTACACTTGTTTGAGCTTAATTGTACATAAAAAAACCAGCAGCGGTGGCTGCGAGGTTTTGAATTTGCAACATTTATAAGAAATGATCAGCGCAGCTAATCCTGATGGGCAATTAAGGAATTGACATTTGTTTGAGCTTAGTAGTAAATAAAAAAACCAGCAGCGGTGGCTGCGAGGTTTTGAAATTGCAACATTGATAAGGAAGGATCAGCGCAGCTAATCCTGGGGGGCAATTAATGGTTTTACACTTGTTTGAGCTTAGTAGTAAATAAAAAAACCAGCAGCGGTGGCTGCGAGGTTTTGAAATTGCAACATTGATAAGGAAGGATCAGCGCAGCTAATCCTTTCGCGATCACCACAATAAACACGGGGCTTCCAAGAGATTGGAGGCCCTTCTTTTTTGAGCCTAAAAGCTCAGTTTAGGCACACTTTTTTAAAATTTTTATTCATCTCAAAGGGTAAGTAAAGGCCTTATTTGTATATAAAACACTGTAAATAAGTGTTTTAAAATTTATGGTGTTTGGTTCAATTTCTTTGATGTAAATAAAAAAGCAGGAGGTCAATATTTTTGCGCTTTTTGTGTCCTTTGTGCTGTTCAAATTTTAGTCAAGGGAAGGGGGATCCGCAAATTTCCCGTGCTCAGGGAAACGCAAGATACCTGCCCGGCTATTTTATTGGAATTGGGTTTTTTGTCGAATTGGGAGGAGGCCGGTAAACACAAAGGCTATACCTTAGAAAAGACCAAACTTAGGGAATTGACTGCTGGCTTAAAATAAATGGATGCAAAATATGTGCGTATCCCGATTTTATTATCTTTAACCTTTTTATATATAAATTCTACAAGTCTTTACCCCTGAATGCAGAAAAATAATTTCTTATTTATTGCTCTGTTAATGTTAATAGTCAGCAAAACTGTTCTAGGGCAAAATTTTGATTATAAGATTAGCCCTCTAAGCAATGAATCTAGCATAACCAATAATGTAGTGTCCTCCTTTTATAAGGACAGAAAGGGGTTTTTGTGGATCGGTAAGATGGACGGATTGTACAGGTACAACGGCTACGATTTTGAAATCTTCTCCAATACCTTTAATAGCAATACTGGATTAAGCAATCCGTGGGTTACTGATCTAGATGGATCAGGGGACTATCTTATCGTTGGTACTAAAAACGGATTGAATCTTTTAAACAAGTCCAACCAAACCTTTTCTTATATCTTTCCATCGGATATTAATTCTGAATTCAGTAATCATATTACCGCTATAGATGCCAACGAGGGGAACAGCGAATTTTTAATGGGTACTACCAACGGCCTCTTTAAAGTTACTTTACAAAAGGATGGTACGTTTTACATTAACAGAATTGGTTTGGAAGGTTTTGACAGTGTATTCAATGCTCCGGAAATAGACCAAATTCTTTCGGTGCCCGGCGGCTCCATTATTCGCAGTTCCAAAAACCTATTCTATTTGGCTTCCAAAGATAAAGAGGCCAAAAGGTTGGAAGTGGAAGTGGTGAGTGGACGAAGGATTGGGGACAGCAATGCACTATACCTGACAAAGATGGGACAATTACTAGTTTTTGCTGATGGTAATACCTACTTTACAAATTTAGATAAGGCTGAGCCAATACAATCATTACTTAAGGTACAGAACATTTCTAACATATATGATAACTGGCCTAAGCCTGAAAGAGTAAATACGTTTTTGGAGGATGTTAACGGGGCAATTTGGATCGGGACCGAAGGAGAAGGGCTTTATGTATATCATAAAAAGACCAATAGTTGGCAGAACTATATATATAAAATTAACCGCGAGAATGTTCTGAAGAACGATTTTGTCAGAGCCTTGTACGAGGATACCTCGGGGCTGTTATTTGTAGGGACCGATGCTGGGGTCAATGCCATTAACACACAACAAAAAAGGTTCCAGGTGTTTGATCATATTAATGACAAAACCACAGGGGAAACTGAAATTGTAAATGTTCATGGGATATTGGAAGATGCTCTTGGAAATTTATGGGTAGGTGCTAGGGGAAAGGGACTTTTTGTTTTGGGAACGGACTTTGTGGTTACCATGGCATCGGATGTAAATAGCTCCTTTGGACATATCCGATCTATAATACAAGATGCAAAAGGGGAAATTTGGATTGGCACCCAAGACGGAATTTATATTTTGGACGCTAATTTTGAAGTTACCCAAAAGGACTTGGTGAATCAATTTAAGGGCAAACGGCCGTCTCTTTTGCCCGGGGAGCATATATATGCCATTATGGAGGACCCTGATGGCAATAAATGGGTCAGTACGGCCAACGGACTATTTGTATATACGGCCAAAGGCGAGACCAAAAAGCTGACCAATACCTCCATTGGAACCTCTTTGGACAATAAAATTGTTTATTCGCTACTCTTGGATAGCAGTGATAGAATCTGGTTGGGGACCTTGAACGGAATGATTGCCTATTTGGATTACAAGGACTATAGTACCCAGATTTCGCTATACCGCAATATGGGGAAGCCTTTGGATTTTAAGATCATTAGAATTACAGAGGAGTACAAGAAATTTATCGAAAATTATGAGACCTATTCCATATGCGAGGTTGGGAAAGGCAACATTTTGGTAGGGACCAATTTTGGAATATGTAGTATTGATCTGTCCAAAAAGGAAATAACACCTTATTCGTCTTTAAGCACCACTTCAGACTCTTTAAACTTAGGAACTAGTTATGTTTACGGACTTTTGTACGAGGAATTGTCCAACACGCTTTGGGCCAGCTCAAACAATGGTCTGTTTACCTATGATTTTAATGATGGAGATTTGCAGCGATACGGTGTCAAAGACGGATTGCAGTCCTTGGAATTCAATGGTAACTCGGTTTATAAAGGGAAAAATGGGCACCTCTATTTTGGTGGAGCCAGAGGTTTAAATGTTTACGATTCTTCTGTAAAATGGAATAAAAGCGATTACAGTCCCAATGTAGTTTTGACCGGACTTCTGGTGAACGGGAAACGAATAACCGTGGATGATGGGAGCCAAATACTGACCAAAGTTGTTTCACATACCTCAAATATTCAATTAAAGGCTAACCACAATACGGTTGGGTTAGAGTTTGTATCCCTGCACTTGCCCTATTCTTCCAATAACCTTTATAAATGTAAACTTATAGGAGTAGACAGAGATTGGCGGTATTTGGGCACTAAACGCTCTATAAATTATGCCAATTTACCAGAAGGGGAGTATGAGTTTCAATTGATGGGTTCTAATAACGATGGGGTTTGGAATAAGGACATACTACGTTTTGGGATGGAGGTTTTGCCTGCATGGTATGTTACTTGGTGGATGATGTTGCTATGGTACGTATTGGGGGTTGGCATTGTTGTTTCTTTTGTGGTAATAATTTTGAAAAACAGGGATAATCGTAATGAGTTAAGAATCAAGGAAATGGAGCGTGTTAAACTGGCGGAGATCTATGAATCCAAACTTATGTTTTTTACGAACATTTCCCATGAACTGCGTACCCCCCTCTCACTTATTCTAGATCCTGTGTTCAGTTTAATTCAGGATAGGCGTTATTACGCCAAGCACAGGGAGCTTCTGGATATAGTTAAAAATAACGTTGAAAGGTTGCGGAGGCTTATTGATCAGATAATGGATTTTAGGAAATATGAGTACGGTAAAATGGAACTTCAAATCGTTGAGGGAGACATGGTTGATACCGTAAAGAGTATCTATAATTCTTTTGTACACCTTTCCAAGGTGAAAAATATTCGGTTTAGAGTAAAATTACCTAAGGGTTCCATTATGATGTTTTATGATCAGGACAAGGTGGAGAAAATACTGTACAATATACTATCCAATTCCTTTAAGTCCGTAACCAATAAGGGAAAGGTACAGCTTACTTTGGGGGAATTAAGTAACAAAAGAAAATATCTTAATAGCGACAAGTATAAGTTAATATGTGGTGAGAAATTCATTGTTGAACCCGAGCATTACGTTTATCTAAAAATTGCCGATAACGGAGTTGGTATTTTAGAGGAGGATATTCATGAGATCTTTACCCGTTTTTACCAAAGCGATAGTGTAAACTCTGGTACCGGGATTGGTCTATATATGGTTAAACAGCTTACGGAAATGCACAACGGCAGCATATTATTAAATAGTAAAAGAAATGAAGGCTCCACTTTCATAGTGATTCTCCCTAAAAATAGGGATTTATATGAGGTTTCAAAATCCTCTTTGTCTGTATCGCCAAACAAAGAAAGAATACTGGAAGAACTTCCTTCCATTTCGGAAGCGCCTTTGGTTCTTGAGGGGGCTAAGAAGCATTCCCTTGTGATTGTTGAGGATAATGACGAATTAAGAATGTATCTAAAACATATTTTGAAAGATTATTACAATGTTTATACCGCCAATAACGGATTGGAAGGAATAGATTTGATCAAAGAGGAAATTCCAGATTTGGTGGTCAGTGATATTGTAATGCCAGAAATTAGTGGACTGGATTTATGTAGACAATTAAAGGAAAATTTTGAGACCAGCCATATACCTATAATATTATTAACGGCCAAGGCCTTTGATCAACAGGTGGTGGAAGGTATTAATTCTGGGGCCGATGTATATCTTATCAAACCTTTTAATAAGGATGTATTATTGGCCAATATCAATAACCTTATTCAGAACAGGGAGAAATTGAGGTTAATGTTCCAAAATTCAACAATATTGGAGCCTTCAAAGGTAACGGTTACCTCCGTGGACGAGAAGTTATTGCTAAATTTGAAACAAGCTATAGAAGACAATATTCAAGACCAAAATTTGACCTTGGAAATGTTGGCGACAGAGATTGGGGTCAGTAGGGCCCAAATGTTCCGAAAAGTAAAGGCTTTGACCGGACTTACCCCTAACAATTTTATCAAATCCATTCGATTAAAATTTGCCGTTCAATTGCTGGAGGAAGAAAAATTCCAAATGGCCGAAATTGCTTATCTATCCGGATTTAAAGAGGCAAGTTATTTCTCCAGATGCTTCAAGGAAACCTATGGATGCACTCCAAAAGAATACACTAAAAATCATAAAAGGAACTAATTATTCCTAGTTTTTCTCTTCTTCTACCTTGTCAATTGTTGAATTTTTTCTCAATATATTAGACTTGGTAATTCACTTTATTCTTTATGGAGTTTTTAGGTTGGGAAGTGAGATTTCCCCTTTGTGCTGACGCATTTTGATTTGGGTCCACTTAGTATTTGGGGAACGAAGGTTAAAAAATGAATTTTGGCTGTGTATGGTATTTCAATTAGAATAGACTATATAATAATGACAGTCTAAAAGTACTAATGTTGAGATTAGAAACTTTATTGATTAAAACTTCTGAGTATTTATGATTGAGATATTCGAAGTAATAAAGAATGCCTAGACGACAATTGTTTTACCTAATGATCAACTTGCTTGGAGGTTCTCCATAATATTTCGAGAATTCACGGGAAAATTCGTGTACTCGATTATATCCAAGGTATTCCGAAACTTGAGTGACATTTATATTGGCAAAAGTCAAGAGACTTCTGGCTTCTTCCATCCTAATCTTACGTATTCTGTTGATTGGCGTATGTCCTGTGGCTCTTTTGCATGAGCGAATTAGAGTTGCTCTGCTATAGCCTGCAATTTCGCTTAGATAGCTCAATGATGGTCTGAACGACTTGTTTTTTCGAATTCTTCTTTCAATTGCCCACCATAATTCATTGCTATCCTCCTTTTCATTGTAATCAAAATTAACGTGTCCTATTTTGTATAGAATTGCCAATAAATTGGAATATATTATGAAGCTTTTTCTTTCTTTGTCATCGAAAGAAAAGCCTTTATAGAGTTGGTCAAACAATTTTCTTATCTCTGAATCTACTGAAATAATGCGCTTGTCAATAGGTAACGGAAATAAGCTTGGGGCCTGATAGCTAACGGAGTAAAAAATGACCTCTTCTGTACCTCCAATAGTCTCAACTTCCTCTGATTCGTAGTAGTAAATAACATCTCCTTCTTTAACATTATAAGCAACGCCATTTATTTTAACCAAATAAGATCCCTTGGTAACCATATGTAACAGATGGCCGGAGAGGGAATAGCATAAATATTTAAAAAAGGCGGGTCTTTTAAATTCCCACATACCCATGATTTGGGTTACTGGGCATTCTATATTGGTTGAGGTAAAGTTATAATGAATGTTGGTCATTTCTAATAAATCATGTTATTAATTATGTATAAAGATAGGTTGATGTTGCAAATATTTGCGAAACGAGTGATATTTTTTGATAATTGGTTAATAGCTTTAATCCATAATTTTGGCACCTTATATGAAGATATTTTTGATTTAGTTTGGTTAAAGGGTGGTGATACAAATCCACAAATTTGAGCTACTATCATAAAATCAATAATTGGCTTATAAGGAGATTTTTAAATATTTGGTAATAGAAGCACATAGTGTTTTCCAATAAGCCTAATAGGATTTACTAGTTAGAAGTATAGCTGTAAGTTGAAAAAAGAGTGTGATGGTATATGGCCTTAGGAAAATACATTTCGGTAGGTGTAACACTAAAGGAACGCTTTTTTTTACTGCCGAGGAAGTATTATAAGGGAGGCGAATAAGTCGATATTGATAATTGATCATGATCCGATAAAGTGATAGGGACTTAGACCATATCTTTCTTTGCGCCTTTTACTGAGCTTTTTTTGGGGCAACTGACTTATTAGAGGTTTTAAACGCGATTTAAATGAAGCAGGCATCCGTGTTCCGATGATTGTAAAGTGGCCAGGGAAAATTAAGGCAAAGAGCATAATGGACCATATTTATATTTTTTAGAATGTTTTACCAACTTTATCCAAAATAACCGGCGTAGAAGTTCCGGAATATGTAGATGGTATTTCATTTCTTCCGACGCTTTTAGGGAGCACTGAAAAACAAGAAACACAGGACTATTTGTATTGGGAATTTCATGAAATGGGAGGTAAACAGGCGCTAAGAATAGGAAACTGGAAAGCAGTTAAAAACGAAGTGTTCAAAGACAGAGATGATTCTATAGAATTATATGACCTGCAATTGGACATATTGGAGGAAAATAATGTCGCTGATGACAATCCTTTAATTGTTGAGAAAATGGAAGAATTGTTTGAGGCGGCACGAACACCTTCAGGATTGTTTTCTTTTAATTAGAAAATGATACCGTTTTTCATAAAATTGACTGATGATGGCAAATGGAGATCATGCCTAATCAACATTTAAGCATTTATAATAAAATAGATGAAGTACATAGGAATCGATATTGGAGGAACTTGGATTAAAGGAACTTTGGTAGATAATTACAATTTTGACAAAAGGTCAGCAAATAAAGCTGACGTAAGCTTTCAAGTAAAAAAGGTTAAAAGTCCGTTGCATGAAAATACTAAAGTTATTGAAGTCATGGATTCACTGACAGAATTATTTTCTCTTTTTGATTCAACATTAGACGATATTCAGAGTATCGGGATTTCAACCGCTGGCATTGTAGATTACCACGGGACTCGATTAATAAGTGCCGGCCCGCATTTGAACATACTTAAGAGCGCCGAATGCAAAAAAGAACTTAAAAGTAGGTTCCAGTGCCCTATTAGCTTAATAAATGATGCTGACGCAGCGGCCATTGGGTTGGCAGAAATAGGTTATCTAAATGGCAATAAAACTGTTGGTATTATGCCTATAGGTACAGGTCTCGGTTTTAGTATATGGCGTAATGGTAGAAGATGGCGACCAGGAAAAATGCTCCCCTTACTTGGTGAAATTGATTTTATTGATAGTAAGTATAATTACCTGGCCAGTGCATCACGTTTGGCTAGTCTAGATGATAATAATGACCTTTCTATGGTTCTTAGTAACCAAAAGTATTATGCTGAACGTGAATCCTATTTCCAAAATCTAGCAGCTATAATTAAAACTGCGGCTATCATTTATGGCCTTGATGAAGTTATATTATGTGGAGGATTGGTAGACGCAGCACGTGATTCCGACTTTGCACTGAATCGGGAAATAATTAATCATTTATCTAACCCTTTTAATGTATTCGATAAACCAGTAAATATAAGGATTGCTCATGAAGGTAATAATTTGCAGTTGATAGGGAATTTGGCCTTGGCGCAGGGAGAGTTGGTGGCAGCTAAGACTAAAGTAAACTACGAATATAGAAAACTCGAAACGGAAATACCTTATGATAGAGAGTTTCATCTGGAAAGAATGAGTAGTTCAGAAATTATTAAGAAACTCTGGGATGTGGAGCAAGAGGCCGGTCTTCAATTGGAAAATAGCCTTGGAATTATTGCTGAGGTTGTCGATTCATCTGTAGGCAAAATCCAAAATGGTGGTCGCATTATTTATGTCGGTGCGGGTACAAGTGGACGTATTGCTGCCATGGACGGTGTTGAAATACCTTGTACCTATGGTTTGCCAGAAGATAGGATAGTTACCTTGGTCGCAGGGGGAATATCGGATTCGGGAATAGAAATCGAATCCGATTTTGAAGAGGATGCCAGTTCTGTTCCGGAAATGTTGTTGCTGAATATTAATTCAAATGATGTGGTAATAGGAATCTCTGCAAGCGGAACGGCTTATTACGTGCAATCCGCCTTGGCTTTGGCCAAGGCCAAAGGAGCATTGACCACAATTATTCAAGTTGAGCCCATGAATGTAATTTTGCCCTTTTTAGATTACGTAATCCCACTAAATTCAGGGAGGGAACTTATCGCTGGATCAACGCGTATGAAGGCTGGAACAGCAACCAAAAAAGTGTTGAATTTCTTTTCTTCTAGTTTAATGATAAGATTAGGGAAGGTCGTTGGTTCTCAAATGGTTGATGTAGTTTGTTCCAATGATAAACTGGTTGAAAGAGCTAAGGCTATTCTTAAAGAATTATATAATATGAGTGATAATGAGGCCTTGGAAAGGTTGAAAGATGCCGATATGCATTTGGGCGATGTGATCAAGAGAATTAAAGAGGAGGTATAAAGATGGTGTTAGAAGCGATAGATTGGATTATAATAGGCTTGTTTTTTGTTGTCTCTTTGGCAATAGGGGTGATTGTTGCTAAACAAGCAGGGAAAAATACCTCTGAATACTTCTTGTCAGGTCGTTCTATGCCTTGGTGGCTTCTTGGTATATCTATGGTGGCCACTACCTTTTCTGCTGATACTCCTAACTTGGTCGCTGATATAGTCAGGAACAATGGAATAGCGGGAAATTGGATTTGGTGGGCATTTTTATTGACCGGTATGCTTACGGTTTTTCTATATGCTAAATTATGGCGAAGGTCAAAAGTGTTAACGGATCTTGAATTTTATGAATTGAGATACAGCGGTAAAGAAGCGGCTTTTTTAAGGGGGTTTAGAGCCCTCTATCTAGGTTTTTTCTTCAATATTGTCATAATGGCTACTGTATCCTTGGCGGCTATTAAAATATCTGGAGTACTGCTAGGTTTATCACCCGTTCAAACTTTGTTTATTGCCTCTCTAGTAACAGTAGTTTATAGTTCTCTGGGCGGATTAAAGGGAGTCTTGATAACAGATTTTATTCAATTTTTTATCGCCATGATAGGCTCTATTTGGGCAACAATAGTAATTGTTGATTTACCCGAAATTGGTGGATTGCAAAATTTGCTAGCCCATGACAATGTAAAGGATAAATTAGATATATTACCTAGTTTTTCGAATACTGAAATGCTGATTACTGTGTTTGTGATACCTATTGCAGTTCAGTGGTGGAGCGTGTGGTATCCAGGAGCCGAACCTGGAGGGGGAGGTTATATTGCCCAACGTATGCTTTCTGCCAAGGATGAAAAGAATGCAGTGTGGGCCACCCTACTCTTTAATATAGTGCATTATGCTATACGTCCATGGCCCTGGATTTTGATTGGCTTGGCTTCCTTAGTTATCTTTCCTGATCTATCCGACTTGGCTAGAGCCTTTCCAAATGTAGATTCCTCCGTAATCAAAGATGACCTTTCCTATCCGGCCATGCTCACATATTTGCCTTCCGGGCTTTTGGGATTGGTTTTAACATCATTGATTGCCGCATTTATGTCAACAATTTCCACTCATTTGAACTGGGGATCCTCTTATATGATAAACGACTTTTATCAAAGGTTTATACGGCCCAAAGCGTCTTCCAAAGAATTAGTTGTGGCGGCAAGAGTAAGTACTGTTATGCTAATGTTTTTTGCGGCTGTTTTGGCATTATTTTTAAGTAGTGCATTACAGGCTTTTAATATACTTCTTCAAATTGGGGCGGGCACGGGACTATTATTTATTCTTAGATGGTTTTGGTACAGAATAAATGCCTGGAGTGAGATTACAGCTATGACTGTATCTTTTTTTGTGGCTATATACTTTCAGTTAATTCATACTAGAGTAGGTTTTTCCGAAATATCTTCTTCTAATCAGCTTCTTATCGGAATTTTTATAACTACCGTAGCATGGGTTGGAGTTACTTTGGCAACCAGCCCATCTAGCGAAGAAACTTTAAAATCGTTCTATCGATTGATTAGACCTGGGGGTCCAGGTTGGAAAAAAATTATAGCCAAGATGGAAAAAGATCAACTAAAGGATTTTGACCGCTCTGGCGAATGGGACGTACCAGTGGCAATTTTATGTATGGTATTAGGAAGTATTATGGTCTTTTCAATGCTCTTTACCATAGGCTATTTTATTTTAGGAGATTATAGGCTTGGTTTTGTAATGTTGATGCTGACAGGATTAAGTCTTTGGGCCTTACTGAAACTTTGGAAAAGACTTAAGATGGACTAATCAAGTTCGTTATTATACACCAAGGCATAAACTCAATAGTACTAATCCTATTAGTATCAAGGAGTATTATAGTTTTATATCTAATTACACTTACAAAGTGGTAACCCGTCATTCGCTCCACCATATGATAATAATGCGCTGAGAATTATGCTTCGATGTCGATCAGGAGCTTTAGGATTTTAGGGGAACCACATACACAATAATTTACAATATGCACTAATAAACTTCTGTCATTTTGCAAAAAATAACAGATAATTATCAGTGCTTAGATTAAAACTACACATGATGCCTATAGAATTTATATAAATTGGTCACAGATGCTACGGGCAGTATAGGCTTTGACCGGAACTTAATCTCAATAATATTACTGAATCTTTTAAAGCTAGTGGCCAAAGAATTACTGGATCAAGAAATATTCGACCTATTGGAGATTTTTCTTCTTGTCTGGTTTAAAGGGAGCAGGTTATTTCTTCAAATGCATCAAGTAAACTAATGGATACACTCCAAAAGCGTATAAAAAGGATCACTAGGTTATCAGGTAAATCCTAATTTTTTGTTTTACTCCTTTTCTGGCAGCCGAAGGAAAACGCCATGTACTAAGGGGCTTTTCAAAGCTTTTGATACTATTTTTTCAGTATTTGATACGCAATTATAAGTTTTATAAGCTGTCATGCAGATACATTTACGTGATACTAATTTAGTGTTGTGATCACTAGTTTGTAGTACTAATTCAATTGGGTTTTTTAACCTGGCTAACTTAAAATTTTAATTCAATGTTGAAACAAATTAAATGTATGGTTTTTAAAGCTAGAATATTCGGCTTTTTAATCAGCTATCTGGCGTTTTTGGCTTCCGCAAGTGCCCATTATGAACCGACGTTTTTTACGGATGGACAAGATCAGGCAGTAGTGGGAAGTGTTATGGACGATCAAGGTATCCCATTGCCAGGGGCGGCTGTTGTTATTAAGGGAACCATGAACGGTACCACTACAGATTTTGATGGTAATTTTAAAATCGAGCTCCCTTCAGAAAGCGCCGTATTGGTTATTTCTTATTTGGGATATAAGACCCAGGAAATTACAGTGGGAACTGGGTCTAACATACAGGTTCACATGGAGCCTGAGGCCAATTCGTTGGAAGGTGTAATGGTAGTTGGATATGGCAAACAAAAGGTAAAGGATCTTACCGGAAGTGTGGGTTTTGTTAGCGAAGACGTGCTAAAAGAGAGCTCGGTTCCTACGGTTTCCCAAGCGCTTCAAGGAAAAGTTGCGGGGGTACAGATTACCGCCGATTCTGGGGAGCCAGGTGGTGGCATTGCTGTTAGAATACGGGGTACCGGTACCTTTGGCAACAACGATCCCTTATATGTTATTGATGGATTTCCCACAAAATCGGGAATTAGCTCCGTTAACCCTTCGGACATTGCCTCCATCTCTATTCTAAAAGATGCTGCGGCTTCTGCAATTTACGGTGCCAGAGCGGCCAACGGAGTAATCATTGTTACTACTAAAAAGGGAAAGGCAGGCGTATCCAAAATTAACGTTGAAAGTTATTACGGTTTTCAACAGACGGCCAATAAGATCGATGTTTTGAATTCACATGACTATGTCATGATCACCAAGGAAGCTTATAGGAATTCTGGATTGCCAGACGATGCGTTTTGGGGAGATCCGGCCGAATACGGTCCAGGACAAACATATCCTACCGATACGAATTGGCAAGATGAGGTATTCAGAAATGCGCCTATCCAAAACCACCAGTTTACTTTTTCGGGAGGATCCGAAATATCAGATTATTTATTTTCCTTAGGCTATTATCAATTAGACGGAATCGTTATTGGTAGCGGGTTTGAAAGAATATCGGCCCGTATCAATGGTAGCACCAAATTTTCTGATAAATTCAAGGTGGGCACTAATTTATCCTTGTCCACCACTACTCAAGATGTAGTTCCCGATGATCATTCTTGGACCAGTGTACTTTTCGGTGCGTTAAGGGAACGGCCTATGGTACCAGTAAAAGATGAGAATGGAAATTGGGGCGGAAATATAGGTCCGGCAGAGTATGTTGGAGACGGTGGAAACCCGGTGCGTTTGGCGTTGTTGAATTTCGATAGGCGAAAAACTTACAGGATGTTAGGGAATTCTTATTTGGAGTACACTCCTGTTTCCGATTTTACTTTTAAGAGTTCTTTTGGATATGATTTTTTGTATTCTAAAGGAAAGGATTTTGATCCTACTTATGTTGAAGGTAGCTCCCAGGCAATTCAGAACCAATTATCTGAAACCTCGTCTTTATATACCACTTGGGTATGGGAAAACACCGTTAGTTACGCCTTTGATTTAGGCGAGGATCACAGTTTTGATGTTTTAGGGGGCATTACCAAAGAGGAAAACATATATGAGACTTTAAATGCCAGTAGAAAGGACTTTCCCAACAACCAAGAGTATATTTGGTATTTAGGAGCGGGTACCGGTACTAGGGACAATAGCGGAACTACTTCGGAATATGCCCTGATGTCCTATATAGGAAGACTAAATTATAACTTTAAAAACCGATACCTCTTTCAGGCCAATGTAAGAAGGGACGGTTCTTCCCGTTTTGGAGAATCTAACCGCTTCGGGACATTCCCTTCCGTTTCTGCAGGATGGATTGCTAGTGAAGAAGATTTCTTTAAAAATACCGATGTGGTCAATTATTTTAAATTGAGGGCTAGTTATGGTAAATTGGGGAATCAAGACATTTATAGTAATTATCCATGGGCAAATAACTTAGACTTGGTGTACTATCCTTTTGGAACATCCCAGGCCACTGTACCAGGATACGCACCTACTGCTGCATCCAACCCTAACGTAACGTGGGAAACTACAATTCAAAGTAACTTTGGTCTTGATATAAAAATGTTAAATAGTAGTGTTACGTTCACAGCAGACTATTTCATAAAGGATACAGAGGATATGTTATTGACTTTACCTGCGCCGGCTACATCGGGCTATTCTACTACTGCCTATACCAATGTAGGTAAAATAAGGAACAGCGGGATAGAGTTGGCAGTGGATTATCAATCTCCTTCATATAAGGAGTTTACATACAATGTTGGAGGTAACTTTACCAAGATCAGGAACGAGGTTAAGGATCTTGGAACCGTGGATTACATCTGGAGTGATCAAGCGTATCTTGGAGAACGTTGGACCCGTACGGAGGTAGGGAAACCAATTAGCCAATTCTTTGGTTACGTGGCGGACGGACTTTTTCAAAATAATGCTGATGTTACGGCGCACGGGGTACAGCCCAATGCAGAGCCCGGTGATATTAGGTTTGTAGATACCAACAAAGACGGTGTTCTGGACGATAAGGATCGTACGTATATAGGTGATCCCAATCCTGATTTTACCTTTTCTGCGAATGCACAGGCCAATTATAAGGATTTCGATTTTAGTGTGAGACTTTATGGCTCTTATGGTAACGATATCTATAACGGAATGATCCGTCAGGTGGAAACAGCTTCGGAACCATATAACAAGTGGTCCTATATTTTAAATCGATGGACTGGAGAAGGTACATCCAATTCCGTGCCTAGGGTTACACGTGATGATATTAATCAAAACACCAGAAGTTCGTCCCGCATGATCGAGGACGGATCTTTCTTGAGAATCAAAAATGTTCAGTTGGGCTATTCTTTACCGGAAAGTGTTCTGGAAAAACTAAAAGTAGAACGTCTGCGTTTTTATATCAGTGCAGAAAACCTGCATACGTTTACCTCTTATCGTGGTTTTGATCCTGAAATGTATCAGACCAAGGGGTCCAGAACCGATCTAGGGGTCGATAGGGCCAAATATCCCGTGGCCAGTTCTTTTGTGCTGGGTATAAACTTATCCTTATAATTTTAAATAAACGAAACCATGAAGAAATACATATATATCACTTTACTGGCTTTAGGCTTATTCGCATGTGACGATTCCTTTTTAGATAAGGAACCCTTGGGTTCGCTAAGTGTGGGCACTTTTTATTCCAACGCGGAGGAGGCAACCCAAGCGGTTAACGCTATTTATGACGGAATTCAAAGTTATACGGTTTACGGTGCCATGTCCATTGTAGAAGATGTACAAACCGATGATGCCGAAAAGGGGGGCGGCGGTCCTTCCGATCAACCGGGAATGGATCAGGTACAGAAATTTATCGCTTCGGCCGACAATCATATTTTTGTGGATAAATGGAAAGCATATTTTGTGCCCGTATTTAGGGCCAACTTGGCGATTCAGAAAATTCAGGAAATGGGGGAGGAAAGTATTGATGCCGATGTTAAAAAAGGACTGTTGGCCGAGGCCAAGTTCCTTAGGGCCTTGTGTTATTTTGATTTGGTTACACGATTTGGCGATCTGCCAATTGTAATGGAACCCAATAGTCCAGAAGATTATGATATCGCAAGAAGCCCTGCTCCCGAGGTATGGGCTTTTATCGAAGGAGACTTAAAAGAAGCAGTGGAGGGGCTCAAGGTGCCTGCCGAGCTCCCAGACAATGATCTGGGTCGGGCCACTGAAGGAGCGGCAAAGGCGCTTTTGGCCAAAGCCTATGTTTTTCAGAAAAAATGGACAGAGGCCGATCCGTTGCTCAGTAGTGTAATAAACGATTATGGTTATGAACTATCTGATGACTTTTCAGGCATTTTTGGCATAGGAAACGAAACCAACGAAGAAGTGATTTTTCAGGTGAACTTTCAGACAGGAGGCGCTAGTGACCGTGAAGGGTATAACAGGAACGGATGGATGTCTCCAAGATCCTCCGATATAGATTGGGGAGGGATAGGATTCATGTTGCCTACCCAAGATTTGGTAGACGAGTTTGAACCTGGAGATATCAGATTGGAAGCTTCAATTCTACGTGATGGCGACATGTTTAGCGGCGATATGTATAAAAAAGAATGGTCGCCTACTGGTTATAACTGTAGGAAAGGCTTGGTGGCCTTTGATGAGTATACCGCCGGGACTCCTTATTTTGTAGATAATAATTATGTTGTGATACGTTTGGGCGATATTCTTTTGCTAAAAGCGGAAACTTTGAATGAGCTTGATCGTACCTCCGAAGCCGTTAATTTTATTAACCCTGTTCGGATACGGGCCAAAGTACCCACCATTGATGCGGATATTTCTAAAGAGCAAATGAGAGAGGCCTTATATCATGAAAGAAGGGTAGAATTGTGTTTCGAACAGAAGCGTTATTTTGATTTGGTCCGTTGGGGCAAAGCTGCCGAAGTACTGACCGCTAAAGGATACAGTTTTGTGGCCGGAAAGAACGAGCTTTGGCCCATACCGCAAAGCGAAATAGATATCAATCCAAATTTGGCTCCCAATAACCCCAATTGGTAGGCCGAACAACTTTGGCAATAATCGAGATTTGAACCTGCCTGCCTTTGTGGGTAAATAGGTTGCCCGAGGAAGTCTACGGACTTAAATGATAATTTAAAAAAAGAGCGTTCATGGTTTTTTTCGTAGGAGAATCTCATTCTACGGATATAAAAGGGCCATTAGCGTTCTTTTTAGTTTAGTGGTTTGTGCATACAATAATAGATGGGCCATTTTACAATTAATCAGATATATCATTGACGGATATGAGCCAGATAATGTATTGGGTTTTGAGAGGTGGTCCATAGTTTGGAAACCGAAAAGGAGTCAAAAGAAGTGCATTTATTTAATTATTTTGATGCTAACAGATATTACAGGTATAACATTGAATTGGTCGTTAAGGGATAAATTTAGAAACTATTGTTAATGCCATTAATAGCCATTAAGTAGCTACCACAGATAGGTATGTTCGTAGGATAACATCAACAATAGCAATTATTTTTAAGGTAGGAAAATCTTACAATAGTACCAATACCGGGTTGTATATTGTTATGTTCAGGGATACTAAAATAACCCATTAATTTGAATGCTTATAGCTCATATTGGTTATAAGCATTTTTTTATGCACCGATCAAGAAATATTCAGCTGAATTGTATGTTATGGGCCGTAACCTTTAGTTAATATTTAAAGGCGTTTACTTTTTATATAAATCTGCATAAACACCCATAAATACTTCTGTTGGAACACAATATTATAAGTATTTGAGATTTAGGTACTATTACTTTTTTAGGTTCAATTCTAATTTTAACATCAAATATTAGGGAAAATCCAACCAACTATTTTTTTGGAAAAGGATTCTGGATATGAAAATGTGGACCTCATATTAGGGCACGGGATATCTAAATGAGTGATATCCAACATCGTTAAATGATCAATATTAATTTTTAAACCTCTAAAAGAATTCAATGAAAAAAAAGTGATTTACTCAATTTACCAGAAGCTTAAAAAATAAATAACTAGAAACCCAATAATTATGAGAAAAAAAATGTTTTTGCGCAAGAGTACGTTTCTTGCACTAATTTTCCAGCTACTAATCGTGGGATACGTACCGGCGCAGGATACCAACCAAGAAGAGTTGTCCGTTTCAGGTGTTGTTTTGGACGAGAACAATCTTCCTTTACCCTATGTAAATGTTTATGTGAAAGGAACCGAAACTGGAACGATGACAGATGACGATGGTGAATTTTCCCTGTTGGTGGCCAAGGGGAAGACTATAAGCTTTTCCTATGTAGGCTATGTTTCCCAAGAAATAGTTGTAGGTGATGGAGACCAGTTGATGGTTTCATTACAGCCAGATTCAGATGTTCTTTCTGAAGTGGTCGTTACGGCCCTTGGAATAAAAAGGGAAAAAAAATCAGTCGGTTATGCAATTCAGACTATTAAGGCAGAAGAGCTTGCGATTACTGCTGAGCCCAACCTTGTAAAATCACTATCTGGTAAGGCTGCAGGAGTATTTATCACTGGAGGTACTTCCGGAATGGGTGGGTCATCCAATATCACAATAAGAGGTAATACAAACTTAAGTGGTAACAATTTGCCACTTTTTGTTATCGATGGCGTGCCGTTCTATAATGAAGAGGTTGATAAACAATCTTTCTGGGATGGATGGCGAAGTCAAGGAAAAATAGATTGGGGAGATCCAATTTCCAAGGTGAACCCAGAGGACATAGAAGAAATTTCCATCTTGAAGGGAGCCAGTTCTACAGCTCTATATGGATCCAGGGCTGCAAACGGAGTAATATTGATTACTACAAAAAAAGGAAAGGGTGTCCGAAAGGGTGTAGGTATTGATTACAGCTATAATGCTACTTTTTCTAATCCAGTGATAAGGTCAGATTTTCAAACAAGGTATGGGGCGGGTAATAATGGCATATATGAGTATACTGGCGACAGGAATAACCCGGGGACAAATGAACTTACACATGATTCTTGGGGGCCCCAATTTGATGGGAATACCTATTTACCGCAATTTGGCTCACCTAAGATAAACAACACTCTAGTGCCTTTACCCTGGCTGCCCCACAAAAATAACGTAGAGGAGTTTTTGAGAACCGGTATTATTCAGGATCACAACGTATCTGTATCCTTCGGAGGTGAAGCGGGTTACGGGCGTATCTCTTTGAAGAATTCCCAAGAGTCTGGAATGACCCCGGAAACGGATGAGTCAAGAACCAGTGTTAATTCTAATTTGCTGGCCAATTTATCGGATAAGTGGAAGGCAGAGATGATGGTAAACTACATAGAGAGCAGTAGTGATAATAGAGTTCCGGGTTGGGGGACAGGCATCACTCAAAATTTAATGCGTTTGCCCATAAATTATGATATAAGGTATATAAATTCTGTTCCCCACAAAAGGGCTGATGGCTCTCAAGTTGTTTTTACGGGCTTTGATAACCCGTATTGGATTTTAAAAGAAGATTTTAATAGTTATAAAAGAAGAAATGTGGTCGGAAGAATTGGGCTTCGCTATACCGTGAACGAATGGATGGAAGCTAAGGTTTCAATTTCAAAGACAATAAACAATACGGAGTACAGGTCGTTTAGTGAAATAGATTTGGCGAAAACGAATTCTGGTAATTTTTATGATAATGGTGCTTACAGTGTAAGTGCAAATACATTTACTGAAAATAATTATGATCTTCTAGTTTATGGGAAAAAGGACTTTTCCGAAGATTTTGACTTTTCATATACCTTAGGAGCAAACAAAAGGGAGACCTATTCTAATTCTTGGAATGCCAATGTCCAGGAATTAGCTACCCCGGGATTGGCAACCTTGAACAATGGATTAGGGGACAAGCCGGTAAACCAAGGATATACGGAAAAAGAAACCCAAAGTATTTTTGGACTTTTTTCTGTTGGATATAGGGATTATTTGTACTTAGATGTTACGGGTAGAAACGATTGGTCTTCGGTACTTCCAAAGGAGAATAGGTCTTATTTTTATCCGTCTACTTCGTTATCATTATTGTTTAGTGAAGCATTAAACCTAAAATCGGACTTATTTAACTATGGTAAGCTTAGGGCAAGTTGGGCACAAGTTGGTTCGGACACTGCCCCCTACCAATTGTCAGGGACCTTTGGCTCTGGGTTGGACTGGGACGGACAGCAGACCAACTCCTTTACAACAGTACTACCTCCTACAAGTTTAAAGCCACAACGCACAAATTCTATAGAATTTGGAACCGAGTTGAATTTTTTCAACAATCGCTTTAATATTGATTTTGCCTACTATAAAACCAATACCCGTAATCAAATTGTTACTGTAGGTATTCCCAGGTCCTCCGGTTTTTCCAGGGCTACCATCAACGCTGGTGATGTCCAAAATAAAGGGGTAGAGTTAATGCTGAACACCATTCCTGTAAAGGCCGGTGACTTTCAATGGAATTTAGTGGTCAACGCCTCCAAGAATGAAAATAAGTTGGTAGACCTACACGAAGACATAGAATTTATTAGAACAGGCTGGAGCAACTTGGAAGTTAGGGTTACGGAAGGTGAGAAATATGGGGAGATATATGGTTATAGCTATGTGAAAAACCCGGAGGGTAAAAATATAATTATGGATGACGGCAGACCATACCGCTCCCAAGATTATCCGGATATGGATTGGGATCAATATTTAGGTAATGCACAACCAGATTGGTTAGGGGGTGTAACCAACTCCTTTAGGTATAAAAACCTTAGGTTAAGTTCCACCATCAGTGCAAGATTTGGAGGCAAAATATACTCCATGTCCAATGTCATTAACATGAATAGAGGGTTGCTCAAAGAGACTGTTGGTCTAAATGATAGGGGAGTGGAGAAGAGATTGCCGGTAGCTCAAGGTGGAGGAGTAAGGGCAGAAGGTGTTAAAGAAGTGAAGGACGTTAACGGTAACGTAACCGGGTATGTTGAAAATGACACCTATATGGAAGCACAGGCTTATTACAAATGGGTTTCTGGTATTCACCAAGAACACCTTTTCGATGCTAGTTATATTAAGTTGCAGGATGTGTCCATATCTTATAGACTTTCAAAAAAACAACTAGAGCCATTTAAATATTTTAAAGGAGCTAGTCTTTCTTTGGTAGGGTACAATTTAGCGGTATTAAAAAGTGATATACCTAATCTAGATCCTGAAGTGTCCCTTGGGAGAAACAATGCAGGTACTGGTTTGGAAAACGGAGCACTGCCAGCGGCCCTAAGAATTGGCTTTAAAGTAAATGTTAAATTTTAATCTTAAAAAGATATGAAAAAATTAATATATCTATTTACATGTATTATTGGAACAGCAGCTTGTACAGATGGCTTTGATGAAATGAATATTGATCCCAATAATCCAGTTAAGGCATCTTCTCAATCAATATTGTTGGCAGCGCAGCGCACTATAACCCATACGCTTTTAGATGACAACAATGTGTTTACAACCTTAAATTGGGTACAGTACCATGCCAAATTAGGGTATAGTGAACAAACTTATGACATTGATTGGAATACGGATGCATTCTTTAATAATCAGACAGCGGTCTTAAACAATTTGGAATTACTGAGGAAGCAAGCGGTTAGTGATGAACATGCAAATTATGAGGCAGTAGCAATAATTATGAAGACATGGGTTTTTTCATATTTCACGGATATGTACGGTGATATACCATATAGTGAAGCTTTAAAGGCAATGGACGAAAACATTTTATACCCAAAGTTCGACACCCAAGAAAGTATTTATAATGATTTGGTGGCTAAACTTAAAGAGGCAGATGCTAAAATTGAGTTGGAACCAGGTGTAGCCGATATAGATGGAGCTTCAGATATTTTTTGTCAAGGGGATATGCTTAAATGGAAAAAGTTTGCCAATTCTTTACGAGCACGATTGTTGCTTAGAATGTCCGAATCTGCAGCAGATGTGGCAAAGGCTGGTTTGGAAGAAATTTTTCAAAATCCGGATACCTACCCGGTTTTGGAAGACAATTTGGACAATGTTGGTGTGAAATTCATAGGGGAGACCTCAGGAGTTAACACTTCAATTTTTGTTCAACAAACTAACAATGGTCAGGTAAGGGCGGTTAGTACCACCTTAGTAGATTTGCTATGTGCCAATAATGATCCAAGGCGTACAATTATGTTGAACGCTACTAAAAAATCTGTCGATTCCGTTACGGCTGGAGTATGGACAGAATATGAATATCAAGGTGTGCCGCCAGCGGTTTTAAGTCCATTTAACTCTTTTCAGATAAACGATGTGTCCACGGTGGGTGATGCTATATCATTGGATTATTCTAGGCCAATTGATGTATTGACATATGGCGAGGTGTTATTTATTAAAGCAGAGGCTGCTAGCAAGGGATATAACGTAGGTAGCAATGTTGCTGATATATATGTAGAAGGTGTTAAGGCATCAATGGAAAAATGGGGCGTTACAGATCAAGGAACAGTAGATCAATACCTAGCCCTTCCTTTTGTCGCTTTTGATTCCTCAAGGGCACAAGAACAAATTATAACACAGCGCTACATAGAACAATTTCACCAGGCCCTGAACACCTTTGCAATGATCAGAAGATCTGGTTTTTCTGGATTGAAATGGGTTAGTATAGGTTTTTCAATAGAAAATGGATATCCAGATAGAATCCCATACTCACATAACATGCGTGGGGGTAATCCTAATTTTGAAACTATAGCACCTCAGTTAACCAAAAACTTGTGGGGCAACATGTGGTTTGCCAAGGATATTACTGTTACAACAGCTGCTGCTTATGAGGAACCAGTAGTATATAAATTTATCTACAACTAAATAGTAAAACAAATGAAAAAATCCATAATTACATTATATGTGTTGGCCATATTTATTTTGGTTGCATGTGATAAATACGAAGATTACGACCTCAATATAGATGCCCCTGTGGCAAACATTGATTTAGAGGAAACAAATGGCTATGTTGTTCGTTTCTCCAATAATTCTACCAATGCTCAAGAATACCTATGGGAATTTGGTGACGGTAATATTAGTACTGACAGGGAACCAGAGCATGAGTATGAGCTACCCGGGGCGTGGAAGATACGATATACCGCTTACTCAAAAGGTTATTTTAAAGCGGCCATAGATTCTACCCAGATTTTTTTACAAGGAGCAACGGCCAACTCAACCGATTTTTCAGGTGAATATCAAGGGGTTTTTCAAGCAGCTTCAGGAGGTTCAAAATATGAATTTACAACAACTGCAACTTTGGTCAACGGTGAAAATGCCTTTCTGTTTGGAAATGTTCTAAAAGCTAATAGAGAGCTATACAAGAGTTGGGGGTATGCCACTTTTGATGGCACAAATGATTTTGCAAAAGTTATTGTAGAGGAAGACGGAGTTTTAACCATACCCTTACAATATATGTATACCATTGATGGCTTTGGATACCATGATCGTGTTTTTGTGCAGGGCAGGGGAAGATATAATGCAGAAACTCAAGCTATTTCTTTAGAATATGTGGAGCTTTTTGAAGGCGATGGTCTAAATTGGGATGAAGAAGCTTTAACGGAAAAAGTTTTAATTGCCCGTCAAAAATAAACACTTTTAAATAGGCATAGCAAAGGATTGAGCAATTGAAGTTCAGGTTTCTGATTTTAGAATGCTCTTTGTTATGCCTTTTTTATACTATAACAGTAAAACATTATGAAATTGATGAATATTAAAACTACACTAGTCATAATAGCCTTCCTGATTTTTATTACAACAAACTTTGCTCAGGAAAGGATAACTATAGTGCCTCACCCAAAGGAAATAAAGTTGAATGAAGGTGAATTATATCTGGATGAAGTAGTAAGGGTTGGCTTTAAGAATCAAAAGGTATCCGCTGTTGCGGATCTAATGGCACAAGATTTATATAAGTTGTACCAAATTAGAGTAAAAGCAAAAGAGGGTAAAGCTGATATATTTTTGGATATAGATAATTCTTTAGCTGAAGAAGAATTCAATATAATTGTAACCAAGGCTAATGTAACCGTAAAAGGGGGAAGTTATAACGCAGTGTGTATGGGGGTAACTTCTGTTTTGCAATTGGCTAAACCCAAAAAAGCCGGTCTAATCTTCCCTTTATGTGAAATAAAAGATAAGCCAACATCTGAATACAGGGGGGTAATGTTGGATGTGGCCCGTCAATGGCACAGTATTGAAACAGTTAAACAGGTGGTAGAATTATGCCGTTGGTATAAAATTAGGTACTTACAAATACATCTTACAGATGATCAGTCTTTTACTTTTCCTTCTACCACATATCCAAATTTGCCGACCAAGGGCCGGCATTATAGTTTGGATGAATTAAAATATTTGGTAGATTTTGCAACAAAAAGAGGTGTTGTAATAATTCCAGAATTTGATGCTCCCGGACATACAACAGCAATGCGAAAAGCTATGCCAGAGCTATTTGGACCGTCTAATTTAGGGGTGGTAGATATGACCAAGGATGAGGTGTATAGGGCAATGGAAACCATAATGAAAGAAATGATGGATGTTTTTTACACCTCACCCTATTTTCATATTGGTGGAGATGAGGCTTGGTTGGGAGAGTTTCAAAAAAAAGAGGCTACAAAAGCCCATGTTGCTAAAAATGATTTTGATAATGCCCATGATGTCTACTTGGATTTCTTGGTAAAAATGCATGAAGTAGTAAAAAAACACGGAAAAAAAACGCTTGTTTGGGAGAGTTTTTCCGGTGAGGGAAGTAGAAAGGTCAAAATACCGAAAGATATGATCGTTTTTGCTTGGGAAACGGCTTATCAGAGACCTGAAAGTTTACTTAAAAATGGATATACGATAATAAACGCCTCATGGAAACCAGCCTATGTTACACCCGGATGGCGTTGGACAAAGGAGTATATTTATAACTGGAACCTACATCGATGGGAAAATCATTGGAATGCAACCCCTGCTTATTTTAACCCTATACAGCTAGATAAAAGTACCCCAATTTTAGGAGGTCAATTGTGCTCATGGGAAATGAGTGAAGAAGAGCAGATAGCGAGTATCCATAAAAGGGTTTCGGCTATTAGTGAAGTTTTTTGGAATGGGGAGGGGAAGAAAAGCTATGAAGATTACAATGAGCGGGCCCATATTGTGGATGATTTGTATACAAAACTGATTTTTCCGGTAAATGTTGAAAGGGAAGGGTTTAATGAGCCGGAATATGAAGGGATATATTTTAACAGGGAAAATGAATTTTCGGATAAGGCGAAGGTAAAATTTAAACCCATACTTGCGGACACTAAATTAACATATACAACAGATGGCTCCATGCCTACGTTTTCTTCACCACAGTTGCCTAAAGTTTTGGAGTTGGATAATAATTTCTCTGCGAGGATAGGGGTTTTTAATTCAAAAGGTCTGTCTATAGGGTATAAAGTTGCTAAATACGAAGTAAACGCCATTAAATCCAAGATTGTTGGGGATACAATTCCACTAAGGGATATTAATAGTAAAAGAAATCGTGTAGAGTTTATAGACGAAGTAGAACTGGAATTGAAAAATTTAAAGGATCAATCTGAAATAAGGTATACAACGGATGGGAGCAGGCCCACGATGAACTCTAAACGTTATCAAGGTAATGTTCTAATAAATAGTTCAATGGACCTAAAAGCAAGTTGTTTTTTTGATGGAGTGCCATATGGTAAATTATATGAAAACAAGTTTGTAAAAAAGAATTACGAAAAAAATATTACTACAGCTAAGAAAATAGTGGCTGTAGACCGTGGTACCGGATCTGGAATAAATTTAGACAAAGCCATAGATGGTTTTGTGGATATTGATGGGTATTGGGATAATAGTAATGAAGCCACTAGCGTAATTATAGATTTGGATCAGGAAACAGTAATAAGTAGTATTCAACTTTATACCTATTGGGACGGTAATAGGGTATATGGTTATACGGTGGAAGCTTCTGTAAATGGCAAAGATTGGGAACTAATAGTAGATAGGACTTCCAATGGGGAAGTAGCTACTGAGAATGGCTATATAGACGAATTTACCAAAACCAAGGCGAAATTTATTAGGGTCAATATGCTAAGTAATACTGCTAATAGTTCAATGCATATCGTAGAAGTAAGAGCTTATTAATCATATTTATGAAAAAATTAATTAACATTAATTTACTGTGTTTTGTGTTTTGCCTAACCTTAAGTTATTCACAAGAACCAGTAGATTACGTAGATCCATTTATTGGGACACATGATTCGAGACCTTTATTGTTTCCTGGTGCTACATTGCCTTTTGGTATGGTGAAATTAAGTCCTGATAATCAAAAATCCAATTGGAAAGCTGGTCATGATTATGCCATAAAAAATATAGCGGGATTTAATTTTGTACATGATTATCACCTGTCCACGTTTTATGTTTTGCCCGTAACGGGAAAAATACAAACACAACCTGGCACTGAAGTAGATCCAGACTTAGGTTATAGGTCCCGGATTAATAATGACAATGAACAAGCCGCACCTGGTTATTACGCTGTTAATCTGGAAGACTATGGTGTAAAAGCAGAGCTTTCTTCCACAACACGGGTCGGTATACAACGCTACACCTTTCCGAAATCTAATGAATCCAGGGTAATGTTCGATTTTGAAATTCCGTATGAGGACCCCGGTGAAGTTTTGGAAGTTGTGGTGAATAAGGTAAGCGATACGGAGATAGAGGGCTATATTAAAGTTATGGACCGTCAAAACAATGGAGTAACTATTTGGTTGCATAATGATTACTATTTGTATTTTGTAACGCGTGTAGACAAACCATTTAAGAGTCTAAGCGGATGGCATAAAGACAAAATATTTAAAGATGTAAACCAAATAAAAGGTTCTGGGGATGTGGGCTGTTTTTTAGACTATAACACAGAGAAAGGAGATCAGATAAATGTGCACACAGCACTGTCTATGGTTAGTACTGACCAAGCGCGATTAAACTTGAATGTTGAAACTCGTGAGTATGGTTTTAACTTTGATAGGTACCGGGCCAATGCTAGAAAAGTGTGGAATAATCTTTTGGGGAAGATTAAAATAAAGGATAATAATGAAAAAAACAAGGTCAAATTCTACACAAATTTATATAGGACTTATTGCGCTAAGACCATTTGGAGTGATGTAAATGGCAAGTGGGTAGATATGAATGAGGATGTGGTTTCCGTTGCACCCGGTACGCCTATTTATGGGGCTGATGCTTTTTGGGGAATGAAATGGAACTTAAATGGTTTGTGGTCTTTGGTAAATCCTTCATTAATGAATTCTTGGGTAACTTCTCTATTGGAAATATATAAAAGAGGAGGGTGGTTGCCCAAAGGGCCCAATGCCGGTGAATATTCCGCAATTATGACCTCTTCCCCTGCTGTATCGTTTATTACAGCGGCCTACCAACAGGGTATAAGGGACTATGATGTAGATTTGGCGTATGAGGCAATTTCAAAAATTATGAAAGAGCCGGGCCGCCCACACAAAAGTGGAGGTTTTGTTGGTAATAGATGGTTAAGGCCATACATGGATTATGGTTATGTCCCTTTGGAATATGGTCCGGCATCCAATACCATGGAACTAGCCTTTCAGGATTGGTGTGTTGCCCAAATGGCGAAGGATTTAGGTAAAATGGAGGATTATGAATACTTTCTTGAAAGATCGAAAAGCTATAAAAATCATTTGGACCAAAAGGCTCTTTATGCGCGTATAAGAAGTTCCAGCGGTGAATGGATTGATCCTATGGAGCCATTTTCTTCCAAAGGGTTTATAGAGGGAAATGCCTGGCAATATACTTTTTATGCGCCACATGACGTACAGTCTATTATCAATTTTCTAGGGAAAGAAAAATTTGTAGAAAGACTCGAATGGGGGTTTAATAGCTCTCAAAAATCCAAATTTAATGCCACTGGAGATCAATATGCAAAATATCCTATTAATCATGGTAATCAACCAAATATGCAAGCAGCCTATTTATTTAATTATGCAGGTAAACCATGGTTGACACAAAAATGGGTTAGGGAAATTTTGAATGTTTATTATGGGGAAACTCCGGAAGATGGTTGGCCTGGTGATGAGGATCAAGGACAGATGGGAGGTTGGTTTGTGATGAGCTCATTGGGGTTGTTCCAAATGCAAGGAGGTTCTGGTGTAACCCCTATTTTTGATCTAGGGAGTCCACTTTTTGAAAGGACTGAGATTTCCCTTGAGAATGGAAAAGAAATAAAAATTATTGCTAAAAATAACAGTGATAGAAATAGGTATATACAATCCGCTAAATTTAATGGAAAACCGTTGCACAATACCTTTATAGAAGCATTGAAACTTCAAAAAGGAGGTAAGTTGGAATATGTAATGGGACCAGAACCAAATGTGAATTGGGGAGTGTCAGAACTGCCGCCCTCAATGTCCGAGCATGGAAAGTGGGAAAATAAGAATGAGACCGGGTTTGTGATTTCGGCAAAAGGCATAGAGGACCATGAGAAAAAAACTTTTATGGATTCTGTATTGGTAACTATACATTCCAACTTAAAGAACGGAACAATACGGTATACCATAGACGGTTCCATACCAAATAATTCATCAGCTATTTACAGTACACCTTTGAAGTTTATGGAAACTGTAACTGTAACTGCTACTGTTTTTAACCCAGCTGGGAAACCTCTTACAAAGATACGAAAGGCCAAGTATGAAAAGATTAACTACGAAAACAATATTACTCGTTATCAAAAAACAAAGGCTTCCTTGTTAAATCCTGGTTATGAGCCTAGTAAAGCAGTTGATGGTTTTGTTGATAGGGATAATTTTTGGGATGCGTCTCCCTTTCCACAATGGTGGTCCATAGAGTTGGAAACAAAAAAAGAAGTTAATGAAGTGCATCTATTTACATATTGGGATGGCGGTAGATATTATCAATATAGCATTGATGCTTCGGTGGATGGAATAAATTGGAAAACCATTGTTGATGCCAATGACAATACAACTGTGGCGACCAAAGAAGGATATATACACAAAATACCACCAACTTATGCTAAATATTTTAGAGTAAATATGTCCTATAACAGTGCTAATGCCGGTGTGCATATTGCAGAATTTAGGGTCTATTAGGATTTTAGCTTTTTATAACCTTTAGTGCTTATCGTTTGTGGGCTTCATCAACGGTAAGCACTTTTTTTGTTGTACGGACAAAAGATTTTCCTTTCGAATAATTTTCAAATTCAAATCGTTTTAATGGGTAGTTTTTCCTTTACTAAATTAAGGTGTAACTATCGGCGGACTATGCTTTAATCTCCTTGTTTTACCCCTAAAAACGGGGCTTTTGATACTATTTTACAAGTATTTGATACTGCAATACTATTTCAAAATCTGTTCTCATTCTACTTTTGTTAACAACAGTATAGCTCATAAAAGTTCAGATAGGTGTTGTGAAAATCCGTTGCAATTCTTTGGTTGAAAAATTAAAAGGTAAAATGTGTTTTCTGCCTTTTCTGAATGGAAAACTAATTAAAAACTTTAAACGAAAAACGAACTCAATGAAAAAAAATGATTTATCAAATTTCAAGAACCTAGAGAATTAAAAAACTACAAACCAAATAATTATGAAAATAAAAATGTTAATGCGCAAGAGTACTTTTCTTGCACTAATTTTCCAGTTGCTAATTGTGGGATACGTCCAGTCCCAGAATGCCAACCAAGATAAGCTGTCCATTTCCGGTAATGTTGTAGATGAAAACAACCTTCCTCTGCCTTATGTGAATGTTTATGTTAAGGGAACCCCTACGGGAACCATGACCAATGATGATGGGGAATTTTCCATAATGGTCGCCAAGGGTAAAACTATTAGTTTTTCCTATGTGGGCTATGTAGTCCAGGATGTGGTTGTTAATGATGCGAGCCAGTTAACGGTGGCTTTAGAGCCAGATTCCGATGAACTGGCCGAAGTTATTGTTACGGCATTGGGGATTAAAAAGGAGAAAAAGGCAATCGGATATTCGGTAGATGCCATATCTTCAGAAGAAATAAACTCAACCGGAGAACCCAATGTACTGCTAAACCTTTCGGCAAAGGCCCCAGGTGTACAGGTAACCGGTTCTGCCAATGGGGTGGATGGATCCCCAAGGGTGTTGATCAGGGGGGTAACTTCATTATCGTCGGATAATCAACCATTATACGTTTTGGACGGTCTTCCATTGTTGAGCAATAGGTCCTTGTCCGAAAGCCTGTTTACTTCTTCTAGTGGAGCGTCGGACCTGGGAAATCCTTTGTCAGATATAAACCCAAACGATATTGAGAATATAAGTATCTTAAAAGGGGCCAGTGCAACTGCACTTTATGGTGCGCGTGGAGCCAATGGGGTGATAATGATTACCACTAAAAAAGGTAAATCTGGTCAAAAAGGTTGGGGTGCCAACATATCTAGTAGTACTACCTTTCAATCCGCTTTGATCTTACCTGAACCACAGTTAAATTACGGACAAGGTTTTGATGGTGAGTTTAGCTACGTGGACGGGAACGGTGCTGGGGTAAACGAATCCAATACCAACTTATGGGGGCCGGCCTATAATGGCCAGGAAATATCACAATGGGATCCCAATACCGGAGGGGCCGTTGTAAAACCTTGGCTACCTTATGGGGCCAACAATCTAAAGAATTTCTTTGAAACGGGCCATACCATTCAACAAAATTTATCACTGACACATGTAACGGAAACTTCAAATGCCAGATTGTCCTTGGGACATCAGGATATAAAAGGGATCACTCCTAATACCGGTTTGGAAAGAATTACTGGAAGTTTTAATTCATCTTTTCAAATCGGCGAAAAATTGAACTTAAATTTCGTAGCTACCGGATCAACTATGAATAGCGACAATAGGACATCCTATGGTGGTGGTGGTGCACTTTGGCAAACTCTATTTATACCTACCAACATAGATATTAGAGATCTGAGGAATTATAAGGATGAGTTTGGTAACAAAGTGAGTTTTTATGAAAATGGCCCTAATCCGTATTGGGATTTATATGAAAATGTAAATCCGGTTACCCGTACAAGATTTAGCTTCAATGTAGGGTTGGATTATGCCGTAAACGATTGGATTTCTTTACAAGGGAATGTTTTTCAGGATACCAACACTACAGAGTATGAGCGGATTGTAGCAAAGCACCTATACAACAATGGGGGGTATCAGGAAGGTTTAGACCTTAATAAAGAAGTGAACGCCGATTTTAGGTTAAACATTAACAGGGATCTGTTCAGGGACTTGAACTTAAATTTAATGGTAGGTGCCGCTACTAGGCATGAGGAAAGCAATAGGAAATATGCTGCAACAGATGGTGGTCTATTGGTGCGCGGTATTTACAATTTGGGCAATTCTGCCAAGCCGGCCATAGTGAACAATAGTAAGACCGAAAAAGAAGTGAACAGTGTATTTAGTTCCCTTGAGTTAAATTATAAAAGTTATGCCTTTTTAACGGTGACCGGTAGAAATGATTGGTCCTCCACTTTGCCTAAGGATGACTGGTCTTTCTTTTACCCCTCCGTATCATCTAGTTTTATTTTCACGGATGCCTTGAATATAAAAAGTAACTTTTTAAATTATGGTAAGTTAAGGGGTAGTTGGGCCAAAGTAGGGAATGATACACAGCCATATGCCTTGGATAGGTTTATTACAAGAAGTACGAGTTCTTTTAACGGACAGCCGGTAATGGGGATAGATAATGTAATACCTGCCACAACGTTAATACCCGAAGAATCTACTTCTTTCGAGGTTGGGGGAGAATTATACCTGATAGACAGCCGTGTTAAATTGGATGTTGCTTATTATAAAAACGAGTCGAGCAATCAATTGATAAGGGTTGAAAATGCTTGGGAAAGAGGAGCAAGATTTGCTTTTATCAATGCAGGCACCATTACCAATAAAGGGATAGAGGTAAAGTTGGAGCTGACCCCAATTACAACCAAGGATTTTAGATGGGACGTTAATATGAATTGGTCTCAAAATAGAGGTGCCGTTTCCGGTTTTCCTGAGGATTTGGTTGATTTTAAACACATAGCAGCCTGGTACGGACCAGAGATAAGGGCTACAAATGGGAAGCCATATGGTCATATTGTTGGGTTTGAATATTTTAGGGATACCCAAGATGCCTTGGCCAATGTACCAAATATGGCTAGTGATTTTGAAAACTTTGGATATACCGCTGAGAACAATATTTACGGAACAGGTAAAATACTTACCAGAAATGGATTTCCTATGCACAATCAATGGCGTGGAACCAGGGATTTAGAAGAATCAGCTCCATTAGACTGGTCCGGTGGAATCAGAAATAGTTTTAACTATAAAAACTTTAACCTTAATTTCTTGTTCGATTTTAGATATGGAGGCAAAGTAATTTCTACAACTTATCAGTTTATGTCGTTAAATGGTCTAAACCCTGACAGTGCAGGTATAAATGCCAACGGAGTGGCCGTTAGGGATAATGTAACTGACGGAGGCGGTTTTATTTTTGATGGTATCGACGTTGAAACAGGACAGCCCAATACTACTGCGATAAGTACCCAAGACCTATATTCAAATTTTAATTACCCAACATCTGATTTGATGAGGGATGCTACCAACATTAAATTAAGGGAACTGTCCATTGGCTATAGGTTGGACAATAAAGTAACCCATAAACTAGGGCTTAGCGATGTTAATATCTCTCTTATTGGAAGAAACCTCTGGCTGATTAAAAACAACCTGGACGGAATAGATACCGAAACAGCAAATATGGGAAGTTTGAACAATGGATCTGGTTTTGAGTATGGATCATTGCCCAATACGAGAAGTATAGGGATGAATTTGTCAGTGAGCTTCTAGATTAATAACCATTTGAAAACAAAAAAATATGAAATCAATTAAATATATAGCGATACTAAGCTTTGTCCTATTGGCGATAAATGCTTGTACCGATGATTTTGAAGAGATAAATACCAACCCCAATTCGCAGGTGGTCGGCAGTAATGAAGGGCTTTTGCTAGGGGCTCAAATAAGGGCCTCAAGAGAACTGTTGGATAACATCAATAGCTTTAATAAAGGAATGTCCAAATGGACACAATACTATACCAATAATCTTCAGCCTAGTGAGTTTATTTCCTCCAATACACGTAGTGATTTTAATGACTTTTGGGTGTATCAAAATTTAGTGACACAAACTATTCCCTTGGTGGAAAGGATTATTGACAACACTGAGGAGACACCACATCCAAACTTTAAGGCAATAGCATTGGTACTCAAAGGGTGGATTTATGGTAACATGACCGAGCTATGGGGCCCAATTCCTTTTTCGGACGCTCAATACGGCGAAATTTCGGAAGAAGAACAATATAACAAACCCAAGTTTGACTCTCAGGAAGAAATCTTAAAAGGAGTTATTGGCCTTTTGGAGGAAGCAAATAATACTTTTGATCTTTCCGGGGAGTCTGGCGTCGTCATTAAACCGGAGAGTGATGCCTTTGGAGGTGGCGATATTCTAAAATGGAAGAAATTTGCCAATTCGTTGCAAGTTAGGATACTAATGAGAATATCCGATGCTGATCCCAGCTTTGCCAAGGCAAAACTGGAGGAAATATTTGCAAATCCGTCCAAGTACCCGGTTTTGGAAAGCAATGCGGATAATTTTGGTATGACTTGGGAGGATGCTGTGGGATCTTATCCTGACCCCTTTGCCAGTTATGTGGAAAACAATGATGAACGTGCCCCCATAGTAATTACTGGTTTTTTAAATACCTTGGGAGATCTAGAGGACCCTAGGATGAAAGTATTGGTGTCCCCTGCCGAGGGGTATACTGATGAGGAGACTTATGTTGGTTTGCCTCCAGCTTTTGATGATGAAAATCCAAGTGATTTTACTAGGATGGCTTTGGACTCGGTAAGTCAGTTATCGCCAGAATTTACTTCGGTGCAGCAAAGACCCATCATGACCTATGCCGAACTGTTATTGATCAAAGCCGAAGCCGAAGCAAAAAATATTAATGTAGGAACTTCAGCAGAAGCTGCGTACCAAGCCGGTATTGCTGCCCATATGGAAGAGCTTGGGGTAAGTACAGCGGATATAGATACCTATTTATCTTCCTCCGATGTAGTCTATGATGCCAGCAAGGCAACAGAGCAAATAATTACGCAAAGATATATTGCCCAATTTGGTCAAAGTATCAATACCTTCTCTATGATCAGAAGAACAGGTTACCCTACAATGGACTTTTTTGATATAGGAATTCATAAGGAAAAAGGATATCCGGTTAGAATGCGATATCCAATTGAGACCATGCTGAATTTTAATAAAGAAAATTACGAGAATGCAATTGCAGGAGTTTCAATTATCGACAATGTTTTTGGGGATAATTTGTGGTTTGCAAAAAATGCCCCGACTGTTGGGATGGAACCAAACCTACAAACAGCACCGGTATTATATCAGTATTAAAACTATTTGTCAACTAGGTAGTGGATAAGGAATTTATAATTTGAGTTAGAGTTGATTAGTTGTTAGTAAGCTTCACCGTTTGCACTCCCAATGAGTTTGGTTCTTATATCGTAATCAAATTGTCGGCGGGGGTGTAATGGGGGAGTTTATTTTAGGATACAGGGATCCATGAGCAAGCCCCTATCTTATTGTTGTAATGATTTTTTTAAAAAAATTAAATAAAGAACATGTCTTTGTCAAGAATCAGAAGTATTTCCAAACTAGAACATTTAATAGCCCTTGTAGGTATTTTGTTGTTTGTTGCCTGTAGTGAAAGTAAAGAACAGGCTCTCAGCAAATCAGAAAAAGCTTCATACGCGTTGGTTAAACGTGTTATTCCGGAACGTACTACGGAATTTGTATTTAAGGAAATACCTGCTGAAAATGACAAGGATGTATTTGAACTCAGTACAGAAAATGGACAATTGATCGTAAAAGGGAACAATGCGGTAGCCATGGCGTCTGGACTGGATTGGTACCTTAGTAAGTATTGTAATTCCCAAATCTCACTTAATAATAATCAAATAAACCTGCCAGAAGTTCTCCCCGAACTAACTGAACCGATAAAGGTAGAAACTCCCTTTAGTTACAGATACTTTTTTAATTATTGCACCTATGGGTATACCATGCCATGGTGGGATTGGGGAAGATGGGAGCAAATGATAGATTACATGGCCCTAAAGGGCGTAAATATGCCTCTTGCCATGATTGGCCAAGAAGCGGTTTGGCAAGAGGTCTTTAAAGACTTGGGCATGTCGGATGAGCAAATAGATGATTTTTTTGTAGGTCCGGCCCATTTGCCATGGGGGTGGATGGGAAATATAGACGGTATGGGAGGGCCATTGCCAGATAATTGGATACAACAGCGAAAGGAACTTCAGCTCAAAATTTTGGAACGCATGCGTTCATTTGGGATGAAACCCGTACTTCAGGCATTTACAGGCCATGTTCCAGAATCCTTAAAAGAGCTTTATCCAGAGGCTAATATTTTTCAGATAGAAGACTGGGCCGGGGTAGAGGGCACATATTTCTTGGATCCTACCGACAGTCTTTTTCAGGAAATTGGTACAGCGTTTATTGAGAAGCAAACAAAAATGTACGGCACCGATCATTTATATGATGCCGATTGCTTTATAGAGGTAGATCCCCCATCCGAAGATCCGGAATTTTTAAAGCAAGTAAGTGAAAGTGTATATGAGTCTATGGCTCAGGCCGACCCAGAAGCTACCTGGGTACTACAGGGGTGGTTTTTCTTTTTCAAAAAAGATTTCTGGACCAAAGAAAGAGGTAGTGCCTTCTTGAATGGAATACCTAAGGATAAAGCTATAGTGTTGGATCTCTACGGAGAGAAAAATCCAACCTGGAACAAAACAGATGCTTTTTACGGTCAGCCGTGGGTGTGGAATGTGATCTGCAATGAGGACCAAAAAGTGAATATGAGCGGTGATCTGCAGGTGATGCAAGAGCAATTTCAACAGGCGTATAAATCAGAAATTGAAAATAATCTAAAAGGTATAGGGGTAATACCGGAAGGCTTGGGTTACAACCCTGTAGTACAGGATTTTATTTTTGAAAAAGCATGGGACCAAAATCAGGTGAATGTTGCAGATTGGATAAATAACTATGCGTCCAACAGATATGGAACCGACAATGAAGCAGCGATAGAGGCCTGGAAATCATTGGAGAAATCTGTCTACGGAAGAACAAGGACATTATGGTCCCCATTAATCACAACACCTCGGCTCATGATTTTTGATGCTGGGAGTCAAGAGGATATAAGACACGTGAGAAAAGACTTTCAGATTAGTGAGGAAGATCCTTTTGCATGGGATTTTGATGTTTTTGAACTTGCCAAGGCGGCGGATCTAATTTTGCAGGCCAGTAGCGAATTAAAGGATATTGATACGTACAAATTTGACGTGACCAATATATATCGCGAGCTGTTGTTCAGTCTTACCCATAGATTTATAAACGATCTAAGTGTAGCCTATCAAACCAAAGACACACAAAAGTTTAATGAGGCTTCGGCAACATTGTTAAAGTTATTGGACGATCTTAATGATATTACCGGTACAAATGAAAACTTCTTGTTGGGCAAATGGATACAGGATGCCAGAAGCTGGGGAGCTACAGAACAAGAACAGGATTATTATGAGTGGAACGCACGTACCATTGTTACTATTTGGCAGCCCTACCCTGATGGCGGTCTAAGGGATTATGCGGGGAAACAATGGAATGGATTGTTCAGTGGCTATTATAAACCAAGATGGGAATTGTTCATTGATCATTTAAGGCAGTCTTTGGATACAAAACGGCCCTTTGATCCAAAACAGTACGACAAGGAGGTTAGGGAAATGGACTACAAATGGACTAAAAGTACGGATGCATACCCTTCAACTGTTACGGGGGATGCTGTATTGGTTGCGAAAAGATTACAGAAGGAATATGCACACTTTTTTAAAAATTAAACAATGAGAATAAGAGATTTATTTTATGGATTTGCATCGGTATCAATAATACTATTGACCAGTTGTAGTAGTGTTTCCAAGTCATTAGAAGTTACTGAGGATAGGGAGGTATCTGTTATTCCCACGCCTAAAAAGTGGGACAATCAAAATGGGAATTTTAGGTTTTCGGATAGAACTGCCATCGTAGTGGAAGATGATAGTTTGTTGCCAATAGCAAGAATTCTGTCTGCCTATGCAACAAGATTAACCGGGAACAATATTGATTTCGTAACGTCTGCACCAAACAAAAATACCATCGTAATAAAATATAATAGTGGCCTTGAACCCAATACACATAAAATTAGTGTAGGTGACAATATTATTTTGGAAGGATCTTCCTATAACACTATAGCCAATGGCGCTGCAACTATGGTTCAATTAATAAAAAGCAATGAAACTGGTAGTTACATTCCCAATGTTTCAATAACAGATTATGCTTCCTCAGAATTTAGAGCCGTATTATTGGACGTTGCTAGATTTTGGCATCCTGTTGAAACCTTAAAGGAAACCATAGACTTACTGTGGATGTATAAAATTCCATACTTACAGCTTCATTTAAGTGATAACAATAGATTTACCTTCCCGTTAAAGAATTACCCAAAACTAAATAAAATTAACACTCAAGGTGAAAGGGAGTTTTATACGAAGGAGGAATTGGCTAAACTGGTAGAATATGCCAAGGAGCGTGGTGTGGTCATAATTCCGGAAGTTGATTTACCAGGGCATTCCGCTATGCTTTGGAATACATACCCTGAGGTATTTGGCAGTCTAGATCCCCAAACCAATAAACCGGAACCATTGTATGTTGTTAATATAGCAAAGGAAGAAACTTACAGGGGGGTAAATGAAATAATAGAGGAGTTGGCAGCGACTTTTTACAATAGCCCGTTTATTCACGTTGGGGGTGACGAGGTATATTTAGAGAATCTTAAAAAAGTCCCGGAGTACCTACCCTATACACAAGCCAATGGTTTAACGGCTGCTGCAAACGGGGATGCCAACGAATTGTTTGCACATTTTATAAATAAGATGAACCAAATGGTGAAAGCTACTGGAAAGAGCACCATATTGTGGGAAGGGTTTCATGGTACTGGTGGTGGCAATGTAACGATAGATAAGGATATTACGGTCATAGTCTGGAATACAACCTACAACCATCCAGATAACTTACTCAAAAATGGTTATAAGGTAATAAACTCCACATGGATCCCTTGGTATATGGTGGGTGCTATGAATTTGGCACCTTCTTTGGAAAGAGCTTATAATTGGGATATAACCAATTGGTCTCACTGGAAGAATGAAATAAAAGACGTAACAGTAGGATCTAAGGAAAATATTGTAGGCGCCCAGATTTCTTTTTGGGAACAAAATCATTACAAGGTTATTCCAGTACTTAGGGAAAGGGTGCCTATTTTGGCAGAACACTTATGGAACAAGAAACCAACCAAAGATTTTGAAGCCTTTAAATTAGATTTGAAATCGACAAATTCTACCTATGGTAGATTGTTCCGGCCTGTAGTTACTAAGGTTAATAATTTAATCCAGCAACAGGATTTAAAATTCACGGATACTGCTGAAGTGGTTTTGGAAGAGCAACCTAAAGCACGTTATAAATGGGTCTTTTCCAAATCTTGGGACCTTCCTGATATGAAAAATGCTAAGTTCTACGAAGAGCCAATTGTTCTTTCGGAAAGTGGTGTGTTAACTATTCAGAAGGAAGATCTGAACGGCAATACCATAGGCTATCCGGTCCAAGAATATTATCAAAAAATAGAACCAGCGTATAGGTACAAAATTTACGGTCCTGCTCCTGCTAAGGGTTGGGACTCCATGCCTAATTTTTCTGATCTGAATCTCATTCGAGAAGGTATTAGCGGCAAAGTGACCGAGGATAGATTAGATAAAATTAATGGGGAACTGTTCGCTAAAGTAAGGAAAGAAGGGCATGTTGATACCCGATTCAAAGATGTTTATAATCCATATGGATTGGAATTGACGGGTGAAATATTAACAGAGGAGGGCGATTATCAGTTAAGGCTTACCACTGACGATGGTTTGGCCGAAGTTTATATAGATGGCATATTGGTGGCTAAAGGGACCGAGTTTAAAAGGAAGCCGGAAGAGTATTCGGTATCATTGTCTGAAGGTAAGCACAGCTTGATGATAAAATATTTTTATAAGCATATCCAGAACCAGTTGAACATTATGTATAAGAAAGAAGGGGAGACCAATTTTGTACCCTTGGAGGAATTGGTAATGCCATTGAGCAACTAATTAATAATAGGAAATATGAACAATGTCATAAATAAATTTTTGGTCGCGGCTGCTATATTGGTGGCAATTTCCTGTAAGGAAGAAAAGAGCCCTTATGAAAAGGCTGTAGCCTCCAAACCCAATATACTCTATATATTGGCTGATGATTTGGGGTATGGGGATTTGGGTTGTTATGGACAAGATGTAATAAAAACCCCTAACATAGATAAATTGGCTTCTGAAGGATTGCTCTTTAGGCAGCATTATGCTGGGGCCACGGTATGCGCGCCTTCCCGCAATAGTCTTATTACGGGCCAACATATGGGGCATACCACCATTAAATCCATGGAAAAACCAATTAAAAAGGAAGACATTACCGTTGCAGAAGTACTTAAAACGGCAGGATATTCCACTGGAGTCATAGGTAAATGGGGGTTGGGTGCCGTAGGTACTACCGGATATGCAAATGATCAGGGATTTGATTATTCTTTTGGCTACTACGATCAAATTAGGGCGCACAATTATTATCCGGATTACCTATGGGAAAATGGGGAGAAATATCCATTAAAAAACAAGGTCATCTATGTTACCGATAGTACCAATTATGCAGTAGGCATTGGTAATGCCGCTGTGGAAAAAGTGGAATATTCCAATGATGTCTTTACTGAAAAAGCATTGGACTTCTTGGATAAGAAAGGGAATGATCCATTCTTCCTTTATCTGGCTTATACCATACCCCATGCCAATAATGAAAGTTTTCTAATTAATGAACATGGAATGGAAGTGCCGGATTTGGGTATTTACGCCAATGAAGATTGGCCAGAAGCCAAAAAGGCTGGGGCCGCTATGATTTCCCGTCTGGATAGCTACATAGGTGTCCTAATGGACAAGTTGAAAGAAAAAGGATTGGAAAAAGAAACCTTAGTGATTTTTACCTCTGATAACGGTCCTCACCAAGAAGGGGGGTGGAACCTTGATTTTTTTGATAGTAATGGGAGTTTACAGGGAATGAAGCGGGATTTGTACGAAGGCGGTATTAGGATTCCTTTTATTGCAAGATGGCCAGAAATTATTACTCCTGGCAAAACCGATAACGTTGCTACTTTTTGGGACTTTATGCCAACGGCCTGTGATCTGGCAGGGGTGGAGGTACCTAGATCAAGTGATGGTATTTCATATTTACCAACACTTGTTGGGGATTTTGATCGTCAGCCTAAGCACGACTTTCTCTATTGGGAATTTGATACAAGTATTTCTAGACGTGCCGCTCGTAAAGGAGATTATAAACTGGTAACAATTACCAAGAAGAACCCGGATACGACAAGCGTGGAATTGTTCAATATTTCCAATGATATTTCTGAAGAATATAATTTGGCCGAGGAAAATCCAAAAATGGTCGAAGAATTAATGAACGTTATTGATCAGTTTTAAAAATAGTATGACTAGAATTAAGCCTCGGAAAAGTGGTTAAAACGAACCTTATTATGAGTATAAAAAAACATATTGCCATACTGGTAAGTACATTGGCATGTACTACGGCCACAGCTCAAATTGAAATAGAAACGACACTGGGACAACCGGAGGGATGGATGCCCAACGGCTGGGGTAGTTACACTATTAGGGCCACCAATACTGGAGAACAGGACGTTACCCTAAAAGGATGGACTTTTCAGTGGAAGGGAGAAGAAGAAAAAGTCAATGCCCTGGATAGGGTACTGGCGCCCAATGAGGAATGGAAGAAATTTGAAATAGGACATTTATCCCAAAAAACCATTGCGGATTTTGGTAAAAAAAATCCAAAGAAAACAGGGTATATCATCGCCAATGTTAACGGCAAGATCAAAAAATTTCCTTTAAAATTGGAAATACCCGCAGCTTATTTGCCAGAAGAGTCGAAAGTAGTGTCCAAGGGCAAGGTAGCCTTGTCCCTAATGAAATCGAGGTACAATAATTTTAAGACCATAGAGAGGGCTATGACATGGTTGAACCAATCATATATAGCCATGGAAGAATTAGTAGGCGGGGTACCCTATGACGGGCAAACCATCGTTTTTAAGGAAAGTGTAGAGAATCCATATTTTGCTTATGCTGGACAGGAAATTATATTGAATACCAAGTTTGTTGGTAATGCAATAGAGGAGTTTGAAGAAGGAATCTTTCCTTTTGGATGGATACATGAAATGGGACACGATTTTGATAATGTAATAGGGGAGTGGTATAATTTTAATGGTCCTTTTACAGAGTTTCAAGCCAATTTTAAGCTCTGTTATATAATAGAAACTATGCCAGACCAATCCTTTAGGATTCCCCAGACCATAGTGGTCAAAGACTATCCCTTCCAAGAACAGGGAAGAAAGTTAAAAGGAAAGGAATTTTCGCAAAGATCATTTTTGTTTTTTGGTGATAAATATTTGTCGGACCCTTCCAGAACATGGGAGAGTATGAGTTCAGACGAAATGCATTCGCTTTTTCAACGTATCCAGTATATGTATGGTTGGGAAGTATATAAGGGTTTTTACAGGACCTTCAGGGAATTGAACGCTAAAGGTTTTACACCCCCAGAGAGTACAGAGGATAAAATAAACCTAATAGCATTGATATTGAGCAAGGAGGCGCAAGTAAACCTTATCCCACTTTTTCAAACATGGCGTTTTCCTGTGTCCCAAGAAAGAATTCAAGAGTTGGAAAATAAATATCAAATAAATTAAAATCAATAATTATTCTTTATCCTAATAAGATTTCGATGCATACTATTAAATACATATTACTAATTTCTGTTTTTTTAATCATCAATTACAGCTGCTCAGACACAAAAAAATCTACTGATCCCGAACTAAATAAAAATGAAACGATGCCAGATATGAGGGTATTAAAAAAAGTGTATAACGACCTAAAGGATAATTACCTGGAGCAGTCAAAAAAAGTTATCCAACCCGCTGAAGGGTATTTAGAATATCCTTACCTTATTCCAGCTGGTTTTTATAAGCAAATGTGGGATTGGGACGGCTTTTTTATGGGCAATTACTTTGTTAGCAAAGGAAAACCGGAATACCTGAAATATTGGGCGTTGAACTTGATTAAAGGTATAGATGGGGAAGGTTACGTATCTGGCTGTGCTACTACCAAAGGACCACGGCCCATATTTGGAGATTTTGCCATGAAACCTTTTTTGTCCCAAGGGGTGTATTTGGCATCCAAGGGGCTAAAGGATTTTACATGGGTAAAACCGCATTATGAGCAGTTGAAAAAAGTACTGGCCTATAGGGAAAAAACGCAGCAGGATGCGGAAACCGGACTTTTTTATTGGGATATAGCCATGCAGAGTGGAGCCGACAACAATCCGGCACTTAACTACTTCATGGAAGATAAACGGTCTTTCTTGGCGCCGGATGCCAGTGCTTGGCAATATAAGGAATACTTGGCGCAGTCTGCCTTGGCAGAAAAGATAGGGGAACTAGAAGATGCTACTATTTATTTGGGTAAAGCCGAGAAATTGAAACTGGCCATTAATGCGTTGCTTTGGTCCAATGATGACCAGGTGTATTATACCGTTGACCGGGAAACAGGGGATTTTTACAAAAGAATATCCTACTCTTCCTTTATTCCCTTACTGGCAGGTATCGCTCCGCAACATGAAGGCAAGGCGATGATTGAAAAATATCTTTTGGATCCAGAACATATGAAGGCCAAGTATGGCTTTAGGACGCTATCCGCAAAAGACCCTGATTATAACAATAAGAATATTATCGTGCCCTTTTCCAATTGGCAGGGCCCGGTATGGCCCATATCCAACTATATTTACTCGGTAGGCTTAAAAAAATATGGTTTTGAAGAAGAAGTGGCATGGCTGGGAGAAACCTTGGGAACCCTATTGCTTAAGGATATGGAGAAGCACAATACCATGCATGAAAATTATAATGCCGATACCGGGGAACCTTTGGCTCCAAGTGATGATCATATAGATGAAAATGGGAAGATTGTCGGTTTTGTCAGTTGGAATCTCTGCATAGAGAATGTCCTGGACGGAGCGGTAAATGATAATTGGATGTTGTTGGATATTAACTAATATAGTGCTGGAGAAACTATTTTAACCCCTTAATTAAAATATGAAAAAGAAAATAGTATTGGCCGCGACCGTTTTGCTTTTTGGGCTAAAGGCTGTAGGGCAGGTAAAAAAACATTGGAACATTGTACATGCCAATGAAATTGCTATGGACCTTTCCAAAGAGGAGAACATTCCCTATTCCGATAATATTGAAATGGCAGGTAAACGTGTGGCCGGAATTATTTCTTATGAAATAAACGAAGACAAGGAACTCTCTATTTCCAGGGAAATCTTTTTCCCACAACTAAGAACATATATAAAAACCAATGATGCAGAATGGAAACATTATCGGGCTTATTTTAAGGATATATATTCAGATGCTATTTTACCCAGTATTATACAGAACAATAAGATATATGCACCCGGGAAGGTAAGTAAGGTGCACATCAACGGCATGTTGCAATTTGTCCATGAGCCGGTAGGTGGGGTAGCCTTGACCAGAACGTTCTTCCCATCCATGTCCGAGCGATTGTTTGTAGAGCAATGGACCTTGACCAATACATCAGAACAGGAGGTGAATATGTTGGGCCGAACCAATAGTAGGGAGAAAAGGCTCCAGGGAGTAAAAGGGGAATATACCGCTTCGGTCAAAAGCAATATTAAGAAGGAGATCAATATACCTCCTGGAGGATCATATACTTTTTCTATAGGAATATCCGCTACCTTGAACAAAGAAAGCGAAATAAATATTCAAGGAGACGAATACTATAAGGAGCGCTTGGAGTTTTTAAGAAAAATGAAAACCTCCTTAACATTGGAGACCCCGAACCAAAGCTTAAATACCCTTTTTGAGTTTTCTAAGATAAGAGCCTCAGAAAGTATTTTTGAGTCCAAATTAGGGCTGTTGCATTCCCCAGGAGGGGGCAGGTACTATGTAGGTTTTTGGGCCAATGATCAGGCGGAGTATGTAAATCCGTTCTTTCCGTATTTGGGATACGATTTAGGTAATGATGCGGCCATGAACATGTACGACCTTTATGATAAGGAGACTAATAAGGAATACTCCAATATTAGATACTCCTTTGAAATTGAGGGTGATGCCCCTATAAATCCATTAGATCGTGGTGATGCGGCTATGATCGCCTACGGTGCTGCACAGTATGCCTTGGCTAGCGGGGACCGTGACACTGCGGAAAAATTATGGCCTTTGATCAGTTGGTGTTTGGAATACAATCATAGACAGTTGAACGAAGCCGGGGTGGTGGCTTCAGAATCTGATGAGATGGAGGGAAGGATCGAAACAGGAAACGCCAATCTGTCTACCTCAAGTTTGTATTACGGAGCCTTAAATTTGGCCCGGGACCTTAGTAGGTCATTGGGCAAGCCCAGAAGTTTAGAGGCAAAATACAGACAGCAGGCCAAGCAGATTTCCAAGGCCATAGAAGTTTATTTTGGGGCTACCATAGAAGGGTTGGATACGTATAAATATTACAAGGAACACCAAAATCTACGGCATTGGATATGCCTTCCACTTGTAGTGCAGTTATTCGACAGAAAAGACGATACCACAAAGGCATTGTTTGAAAAATTGTGGTCCGAAAACGGTGTGCATGTAGAAAAAAACGATCAGAACAAGAAGATTTCCGAAATATTTTGGGATAGGGGCACCCTCTATGCCCTTAGAGGAACTTTCTTGGCGGGAGCTACGGAGGAATCCATTCAAAAACTGACCCAATTTACAGATCAAAGATTGTTGGGCAGTAGGGTACCCTATGTTGTAGAAGCGTACCCGGAAGGGAATATGGCACATTTATCTGCAGAAAGCGGATTGTATTGCCGCGTATTTACCGAAGGAATGTTCGGAATCGTTCCAACCGGCCTCAAAAGTTTTGAGTGTACTCCCAGATTGCCAAAGGAATGGGAGCATATGTCCCTAAAAAATATAAAGGCTTTTGGTGAGGACTTTAATATTGAGGTAAAAAGATCGGGTAAAAAGCTCATGGTTTACTTCACGGACAATCGAACCAATAAAGTTGTCAAAAGAAGAATTGCTGAAGGCAAAAAAATAGCGTTTGAATTTTAGACAGTAAAAGTGCGGTTTGATGATCGTATACTCAATGAACCTATATCAATAGGTCCGCTTCTATAGAGAGGCAGAACCCTACAAAGAGTAGTAAATAAAAAAAACAGCAGCGGTGGCTGCGAGGTTCTGAAATTGCAACATAGATAAGAAATGATTTTGACATCTATTAGCCAAGAAAACCTTAACAGTTAGGAATATTGTAATTGGTAAACATAATTATTTGAATTTAGTATATTTTTGGGAACAATTTAGTACGTTAATTGGTCCATTCAGTAATTTCTTAATTTAATGCTACGATAATGTTATTAAGGAATATGGCCTAACAGAATGGAAAGGTTGAGGTTGTTATTAAGTTGTATTTATAAATATTTCAATTATAATTTTTTATGTTAAAAACTATTTTAGGAAAAACGTGTTTATTGTTTTTCGTTATTATTAATTCTTACGGTCAGGCTGAAACGACCGATATCATCCCAAAATCACAGCTTTTTGAACCTAATGGCGAACTTTTCTTACTAGATCATTCAACAAAAATACAGTATAATGAGGGCTTGGAGGCCTTGGCAACTTATTTGGGAAAAACCCTTTCCCCTGCAACAGGTTGGGATTTTGAGTTATCGGCATCCAAAAAATCCAAAAAAAACAGCATTCATCTTTCCATAGACCCACAAGACGATAAAGAGGAAGGGTACCGACTTTCTGTGAATTCCAGAAATATTCAGATTATTGGCAATAGTGAGGCTGGTGTCTTCAACGGAATTCAGACACTTAGACAAATGCTACCCATAGAAATATTTAATCCAAGAAGACAAAAAGATGTAGATTGGGCCATTGAAGGAGCCTACGTAGAGGACGAGCCTACCTACCCTTGGCGGGGAATGATGTTGGATGTTAGCCGTTATTTTTATGAGGTGTCCTATGTAAAACAATTGGTAGATATGATGGCTATGTACAAGATGAACGTACTGCACCTTCATTTGATAGACGATGCCGGATGGCGAATAGAAATTAAGAAATATCCCAAGTTAACTTCCGTTGGCGGATTCAGGGGCGATGGACACGAAAGAACCGGAGGCTATTACACCCAAGAGGAAATAAAAGAAATAGTAGCCTATGCAGCTTTGCGAAATATAGAGGTTATCCCGGAAATAGAGATTCCGGCCCATACCTTACCGGCCATTGCCGCCTACCCACATTTGTCCTGTACAGGAGCTCCGCAAGTAGTACAGACCCAGCACTCAATTAGTGGGGAACTGTACTGTGTGGGCAGAGAGTCCACTTTTGATTTTCTGGAGGATGTTTTTGATGAGGTCGTAGCACTTTTTCCAAGTAAATACATACATGTTGGAGGTGATGAGGCCAAGTACGATCGATGGGCACAATGTTCACATTGCCAGAAAAGAAAAGAAACCCTAGGACTGGAAAAGGAAGCCGACCTGCAGGTGTATTTTACCAATCGGATCCAAAAGGTATTAAAAAATCACGGAAAGATTATTGTAGGTTGGGATGAGATAATAGAAAGAGGTCTAGATGATAAGGCAGTTGGAATGGTGTGGCACAACAAAAAAAAGGCCATTTTGGGTACACAAGCAGGACATGATATGGTGATGGCACTATCTAGCCATGCCTATTTTGATGTGGCCGAGAGTAATATCCCTGGAGAGGTGAAAGCAGCTACTTGGTTATCTCCAATTAGCCTTGAAAAAGTTTACGGTATGGATCCTGTGGTAGAAGGATTAGGGGATGAATTCAAGTCCCAGGTTTTAGGAGTTCACGCTACCCTTTGGTCAGATCAGTTTATCCATGGCACTATTTTACAGGAAATCCAGCCTATTAATGAAAACCGATCAGAGAAGTATTTTGATTATCTAACTTTTCCTAGAATGGCAGCTTTAGCCGAAGTTGCCTGGACCGAAAAAAGCCGTAAAGATTGGTCAGATTTTGAACAAAGAATGCGAAAACATTATAACAGATATGATGAAGCCGGCTACGGCTATAGGGTGCCTCAGCCTAAACTTATTGGAAAAAAAGAAATGGATGGGAGCATAGAGGTGACCATGGAAAATGTGGTTGAGGGGGCACATATCACCTATACGACCAATGGCCTTAAACCTAATTCCTATGATAAGATATATACCAAGCCTGTCCGCGTAGAAAAGTTGTCCGATTTTAAGGCGATTACTGTAGTGAACCGTCAGCAGTTCTCTTTGCCATTGTACTTCCCAGAGAAGTATGAACAATTCAAAAAATTTGGGACACTGTTAGGTGAATGGAAACCGGCACTTATCAAAGGAGTTAATTTCGGGGAATTGGAATTAAATTCAACGGGAAAAATAAATGGAAATGGGACTTATGAGGTCACTTTCATTTACACGGACGGGGCCCATAAATTGGAAATTGAAGGGGTATCCGTTTATAAAAACAGACAATTGATTACCGAAGATAGGCATAAGGGAGAAACTGGGCCCACTTCTATTGACAACACCTACAATATAAAGATCGATGGATATGAGACTGGAGCCGAATTTATAATTAAGGCTAAGGTGAGGGGAGATATAGGTAATGATTCCTACGGAGTGGTTTTTATTAAGAAGAAAGACTAAGCCAGGAAGCCATTTTTAAATGTCAAGCTTAGGGATTATAACGATCAAATATTGTAAATATTTAAAATGATCGTACTGAGTGTACTATGTTTAAAAGGAGGAAAATGCTTTTGTTTTCCTCCTTTTGTTTTAGAAGTTGACCTGAAATTAAGCTACACCATTTTAGAAGACAATGTAGATCCCCAGTAAAACTAAATTGGCTGGTATTTATAACTTTTTATTTGCTATTCCCGAAACAGAAACCTTATTCATCTCACCCAATACACGGTTGGTAAAACTCCCTACATAGAACTCTGTCCTTTTAATGGAATTGTGGCCCTGCCCTTCGCTATTCAATACCGTGGATATAATGGGGAAATTTGAGATGCTGGCTTTATAATAAATAACGAACAGGAAATGGCGAATGCGAGGTTTTGAAATTGCAACATTGATAAGGAAGGATCTGCGTAGCTAACCCTGGTTGGTTTGTAAAAACTGAACAACGTTCATCACCTGATTGGATTATTTTGATTGGTATTTCGATTAAATGGGGTGAAGTCAATAAATCGTCCATGATTTATCACTTAGCGCAGTTTTGATATTCCTGCTATTTATTGCACATTTGCGTTTCAAATTTTACATATAACTCGGCATAGAGCTAATCATTTAATAAAATATTAATATAATGGATTATAAATTACAAATCCCAAAAGGATATCGTCCGCAATTAAATATGCAGGAGACAGAACAGGCAATAAAATTGATCAAAGACTTTTTTGAGCTTAGTTTATCATCCGAATTAAGATTGAGACGCATTACAGCACCTTTATTTGTTAAAAAAGGATCTGGAATCAATGATGACCTCAGCGGAGTGGAGCGTCCTGTTAGCTTTCCAATTAAAAGCATGAATGATGCCGAGGCTGAAATTGTTCATTCGCTTGCAAAATGGAAAAGGCTTGCACTGGCCCAGTTAGAAATGGAGTCAGGCTATGGAGTGTATACTGATATGAACGCACTTCGTCCAGACGAAGTTTTTTCTAATATACACTCCATATATGTAGATCAATGGGATTGGGAAAGAGTGGTCTCTAAGGAAGAAAGGACTACTGATTTTTTAAGATATATTGTAAGAAAAATATATAGTATTTTTAGGAGGGTAGAATATGTTGTTTACGAGCGCTATCCTCATTTAAAGCCTGTACTTCCAGAAGAAATTACATTTATTCATACAGAGGAATTGGCACAACAGTATCCTGATCTTACATCCAAGGAAAGAGAATCTGCAGCGGCTAAAAAGTATGGTGCGGTATTTATAATAGGAATTGGAGGGCTACTCCAAGAAGGAAAAAAACATGATGATAGGGCTCCTGACTACGATGATTGGAGTACCGAAACGGAAAATGGTCTAAAGGGGCTTAATGGAGATATCCTTGTTTGGAACCCTATGCTTGAAGAATCATTGGAGCTTTCATCTATGGGAATTCGTGTTGATAAAGAAGCACTTAATAGACAATTGGCTATTGAAGGAGCAGAGGATAGGAAGGAATTAATGTGGCATAAGATGCTTCTTAATGATGAACTTCCTTTATCCATTGGTGGGGGAATAGGTCAGTCTCGTCTTTGTATGTTTTTTCTGAAAAAAGCGCATATCGGAGAGATTCAAACTAGTATTTGGCCTGAAGATATGATTGTAGAGTGTAAGCAAGGGAATATTCCCATTCTTTTCTAGGTTCACCACACTTTAAAATACCTTAAAAATGGCTGCCGTATTTTTTGGCAGTCATTTTTATTATGGTCATCCTTCATGATAATCGGTACTTATATGTATAGAGACGTATTTTGCTTCTTTATTGCAAATTAGTCCCAACTGTTTACTACATGTATGATGCAGGCTATAACAGTGTTTGGATAGGAAGAATTCTAATTATTCCATACGCTGTGGTACATAAAAAAACTAGCAGTGCTAGCTGCGAGGTTATGAATTTGCAGCATGGATTAGAAATGATCAGCGCAGCTAATCTTTTTGCAATCACCGCACTCTAAAAGATGCAGTCTCTTTTTTTAAGAGCATCACCCAACTGCTTCAATTTCAGAATAGTTGAAAATCACCCTTAGGGAATACGTGATATGCCTAGGAGCAAGAGAGCAAGAAATTGGTCAATAGTCACTTGGGGCTTTGGGTAGGGTTAACAGATAGCCTTAAGAAATTCTTACTTCAAATATTTTGAAGTTGGTATGGGCGTACGTATATTTAGAGATTAATATTTAATTAACATTCGTCAGGTAAATGTTATTTCGCCTAAGTTTCCTCTTGGTATTTCTTATTGTTTCCTGTTCTTCTTCGAAAAGACCGGATATTGTTTTCGAGGATTTTGAAAGCGGTGATTTTGGTAAGTGGAACAAATTGGGGGTAGCATTTGATAAACCCTGCAGAATCGATTCCGTTTCCGTAAATATAAAAAACGCCCAAGGCAGCTTTTTTGCTTTTTCCAATTTTGAAGGGGAGGGCGAAAGTCATAATCAAGGCAAGCTGGTATCAAAAAACTTTATTATAGACCGGAAGTACATTCGTTTATTGGTTGCCGGGGGAAAACATGATACACGGGAATGTATTAATTTAATAGTGAACAACAAGATTGTAAGGGTTGCCAGCGGAGAGAACGATAATATTTTTAGAAAGGTAATCTGGGATGTTGATGATTTGCAAGGAGAGAGTGCGGTGATAGAGATAGTGGATGCGATGATCACAGAATATACACCAAACACCTTACCTCATATTTTGGTAGATAATATTGTTTTTAGTGATTTCAAAGATGCCAGGGAAGAGGTTTTTGAGGATTTTGAAAGCGGCTCTTACGGCAATTGGAAGGTAGAAGGAGAGGCCTTTGAGGTGCCAAGAAATAGGACCAATGTATATTATCCCTTAACCCCGGATGGGTTCAATGGCAAATTTTTCGCATTTTCCTTTGGGGAGACCCATGATACCAAACAAGGAAAACTCACTTCCAAAACCTTTACGATTAAGTATGATGGCATTAAGTTTTTAGTGGGAGGAGGAAGGCATCCCAACAAGACCTGCATTAATTTATTGGTCAATGACTCCATCGTCTTTTCCCAAACAGGACAAAACGACGGGCAGTTGCGTTGGAAACAATGGGATGTAACTCCTTTTAAAGGTCAGAAGGCAAGGATTGAAATCCTTGACCATTTCTCTGGTGGATGGGGACATATTATGGTAGATGATATCATTTTTTTCAACAAGCCTGTGCCATATAATATTTGGATATACCTTGTAGTAGCAGTGATTGCTGTTGTTATCGGCATTTTACTGCTAAGAAGATATATTTTCCATCTAAGAAAGGGGTCAAAAGTGAAAGTGAGTGAGGTGGAAATGGAAAAGTTTGAAAAAGTCAAGGCCTCTATAGAGGAGTCTGGCATTTATAAAGATCAAAACCTTTCCATAGATCAAATCCTGGAAGTGGCCGGGGAAAGCGAAGAGAACATCAATATGCTTTTCGATAAGATAGGGCGTACTAGTTTAACCAACTACCTAAACTACTTAAGGGTAGAGGAATTTAAAAGGCTGTTGAAAGATCCAAATAATGAAGCTTATACCATGATGTATTTGGCCGAAAAAAGTGGATTCAGTTCCAAGACTTCATTTTATAGGGTTTTTAAGGCCGTAACCAATCGCACCCCATCAGAATATAAAAAGAGTCTTGGTCAATAATAAATATTGATTTAGGGCATAAGCAGTCATTTACTTCCACGGCTTCAATGATTCTTAACTGGCATGACATTTCCATTACATAAGGAGATTATCCAATCAACGGACTTTGAAGATAACGTTCTTAGTTATGTTGATAAGGATCAAATATTTGTATGTGCTGTAAGGTTGAAGCAACGATAACCGGCCTATTTTCAATTTCGTTCTAAATCAAGTGGTTTCCACAATGAGCAGCAGTTCTGAATAGCAAGATGACCCTGGCTACAGCTGGCTCCTCCTAACCAAGGTACACTGTACCCTGGTTATTCGGCCCTGGTCGTTTTTTGGGCGATGCAAAAAATGAACATAGCACAAACTGTGGGATAGTTTATTCTATTTTTCCAATTCACATAAAAATTTTAAGATTAATCTAATTTTTACTCGATAATCAAGATTTAATTGCTCCGACGCTTGCCCACCCGTATCCGTTAAGGGCGGGCGTAGAAATCTTGCCCAACTACTCCCTCCATTTCTATAGGTGTATAGGGGTAATGGAGAGTTGAAAGAGGGAAATTTTACCTTAAGGTCCATCTCCTTTGTGTGGTGTCTTATCCCTTAAAAGTACCGTTTTTTGGGCTTTTGGGACGTCCCAATACTAAAATTGGGATATATTAAGTGTTGCAAATCTGTTTAATTTTCAATTCTAGTCCTACTTTAGGACAATCAAAAACCAATCGGTAAAACGGTTACTTTTATACCTAAGTAATAAAGGCGCAAATGATGGGAATTTATGATTGGCATTTTTTCAATCATTCATAAGTTGCCACTAAATTGCTTTTTTACCGTATGCTTATTATTGAATTCAATGATTTTTATAAATTGTAGAAAACCTTAAAATATCAAAATATGAAAATCAGTAAAGACAATGGTTTATATAGGGAGCCGTATGCGAAAAAGGAAAATGCAGGCAGATTCCTTTGGGAAAAAGGGCAATGCGTTTTAGGAAATAAACTACCTATTCTCTTAATAGCCCTATTGACGAGCTTTTACTGTAGTGCTCAAACCACGACTTCCACAACTTCCCTTTTCGATGGGGCAACACTTAACGGCTGGAAGCCCGTAAAGAAGGAAAACGCCAAATTTTGGTCCGTTGTAGATGGTGTCATTACCGGGGGGGATGGGGTAACCAAGATCCCAACGAATACCTATTTGTATACTACTGAAAGCTATGGCGACTTTGAGTTCCGTTGCTTGTTCCGTATTACCGGAGACCATGACCAGGGCCTTATCAATAGTGGTATCCAATACCGATCCATTATAGAGGGCAATAAGATAATCGGCTACCAGGCCGACATAGGCAAGGGGTATTGGGGCGATATTTATGATGAGCACCGTAGGGGCAAACTCCTGGGCGGTGAACTTGAAACCCTAAAACATATTCTGAACGAGGAAGGTTGGAACAGTTATATTGTTAGATGTATAGGCAACAAGCATGTAACCTATATCAATGGCGTTAAAACTGCCGAGTATATTGAAAAAGACCCTAATATTCCGGCAAAAGGGGTGATAGGCATCCAACTGCACAGTGGGGGAAATGCCAAGGTAGAATTTAAGCATATAACAATCACGGAGCTTTAGGGCATATAATTATTATTAATTTAGGAAAACAGATGGGAATTAAAAGGAAACTACTTTTATATGGCTTTGTATTGGCCTTAACTTGCTTGGGATGTAAGGATAAATCGGATATGGCCAATTCAGGGGATACTAATGCAAGTAAATATCCGGCCCTCAACAAAAAAACGCATTCGTCACGGACAGCAATACTTTCGCCCCAAGAGGAACTGGCGGGCTTTAATGTACCAGAAGGTTTTGTGGTAGAGTTGGTGGCCAGTGAAAAGGACGGCGTGGTAAACCCCATCCATATGGCATTTGACGATGCAGGCAGATTGTGGACGCAAACGGCGGAGATGTATCCCTTAGATCCGGTATCCGATATCGCTTGGCGGGATTTGCTCAAGCTAATGGACGATCCGGCAGCCCAGGAAAAAGACCCTAATTTTAGAAGAATTCTAGACCTGTACCGCGGGAAGACCAAAGGAAAGGATAAAATATTGGTACTATCCGGACTCTACGAAAAAAATAATGTCAAGACCAATGTATGGGCAGACGGACTTGCCATACCACAGAGTATATTGCCCTATAAGAATGGTACCTATGTGGCCCAGGGATCAGAGCTTTTCTTTCTGGAGGATACGGACAATGACGGAAAGTCGGACAAGCGTACGCCCTTGTTCACCGGCTTTGGCTTTACCGATACCCATACCATGGCCCATGTTTTGGTCCGCGGCCCGGGAGATTGGATACATTTTAGCCAAGGGGCCCTGAACAAAGGTGAGGTGAGCTCACTTAAGAGCGACGCCAAAATACGTCTTGACTTCAGTAAAATTGCAAAATTCTCCATGGATGCAAAAAAGATAGAACTGGTAAACGCCGGATTGAACAATATCTGGGGCTTTAAGTTACGGGGTAATGGCCAATGGTATGGAATGGAAGCCAATGATTTGGGGTATTCGGTCGTACCCATGGAACCAGGGACCGGTTTCCCCGGTATAGGTATGCAACGTCTAAGGCCTTACCAGCCATTTATGCCGGAACTGCACAAATTCCGTGTTGGCGGAACGGGCATGTCGGGCGTTGCCTTTGCAGATGATGTACAAGGCTCTTTTCCCAGTGAATGGAAAGATGTGGCCTTTATTGCCAATCCCATTACCAGTGAGATCAATGCCGTTAAAATAGTACGTAACGAAGACGGCTCGGTGTCGGCCGAACTCCTTCCGAGTTTCTTGACATCGGATGATGACTGGTTCCGACCGGTGAATATGGAATTTGGACCTGACGGTTGTCTTTATATTGCCGATTGGTACAATAAAATTGTTTCCCATAACGAGGTGGACACATCACACCCGGACCGGGACAAATCCCATGGTCGCATATGGAGGATCCGTCATAAATCCCAAAAGCCTAGGGAGATCCCCAATTTCTATGAGGTAAAGACCGGTGAACTTGTAGGCTATCTTAAGTCCCCCTCCATATGGGCCAAGCGTGCCGCCTGGCACCAGATATCAGATCGCCCTATTGGGGAGACCAAGGCATTGACCAAGGACCTTGTACAGCTGGTTTCGGATAGCCAACAGGACGAAATTACCCGTATCATGGCCCTCTGGTCGCTTGAGGGAATAAACCACTACGACCAAGGACTAATGGAGACCCTATTGGCGACCCAAGACGATAACCTTAGAAGGGAAGCTGTCCGTGCCCTGGAATCCTTTTCCTTGGATGCCAAAACATTGGCCCAGCTATTGGAAAAACCTTCCAAGGACCAAAACCCCATGGTAAGGTCACAGGTACTACGGACCTTGGATGCGGCAAGAACGGCAAATCCAGAGACCATAGCCCTATTGGTAGCTGCCTGTAAGCCACCACTTGAAGGCAACGACATGGGAGGGGCCTACGAGCGTAATTTTGAAAGGTATTTGGCCCGTAAGGCCCTAGAGAACTATCCCAAGGAATTGTTGAATTTTATTGCATCTCCCAATGCATCCCAATACGCCACGGCCAATTTAATATGGGCCAGTCAGGCATTGCCAAAGGAGGAACGGGAAACGGTATTTATGGACCTTTGGAAGAAAGCGGACAATAAGGATCTGGACGAGCCCACCTTTATAATCGTGGCAGGAATGCTGGAGAACAAGCAGGTAGAGAGTCTGATGCGGCCCGTTCTGCAAAATGTGGACAAGGCAGAGGAACATGTTTCCCTCACCCTAAAAAACCTGTCCAAGGTGCAATCCAAGGAACTTACCAGTGCATTGATAAAGCCCATTGGGCATTTGCTGAAAAGCAGTGATAAATCACAACAAAATTTAGGTTTGGAGGCCATAGGGAAATTGGGTATCCATACCTTGAGGGATAAGGTAGTTCCGTTTGTAAGTGAGGACTCCCCTTCGGAAACGATCAAGCTGGCCATGCTGGCATTGGTTGGACAGCCTAAAGAGAATAGGGCCATTTTTGAGCGGATCGCTAAAATGAAAACCTTGGAATTGGATCTGAGGGCAGAAGCTATCCAAGCGCTGGCAAAGACCGATATGAAAGGGGCCAGTAAGGTTATAAATAATTGGATGCCCAAGTTGGACCAGTCGCAGAAGAAATCTGTTACTGGAAAATTGTCCAACTCCGAAGTGGGCAGTACCCTACTTAAGCAGCTTTTTGAAGCGGGGGCTTTGACCTCGGAAGAATTCAACCTTTCCAGTGCGGAAAAGGTCTTTAAGTCGGACCAGGAAGACACAAGGGGGATACAACTTTTTGATCAGGTGAAAAACAGGATAGATGCCGAAAAGAAAGCCTTCCAGTCCAAATTGCAACGATTTATGGCCATTGCCGAAAAAGGGGGAGGAAATCCTGAAAATGGCGAAAAACTTTTCCAGACCTGTCTTATGTGCCACAGTGTGGGCGACAAGGGACACGATTTTGCCCCGGCATTGGACGGATCGGCAATGCGCGAAAACGAGGCCCTTTTAACAGCTATCTTGAATCCGGACGCTGCTGTGGAAGGTAGTTATGCGGTATATAGGGTAACCAAGAAGGACGGCTCCAATTTAGAGGGCTACCTGGTGAAAAGGGATAATAGGGGGACTACCCTAGGATTTATGGGCGGCAGTAGTCAGTTTATCCAAGTATCGGAAATTGATTCCGAAGGCTTTTTGGGGGGTCGCTCCTTTATGCCCAAGGGGCTGATAGACAATTATTCGGAGGAACAGGTTTCGGATTTGCTCGCTTATATAAAAACTTTAAATTAGACAGTAAATAAAAAACTAGATTATGACCAGACATTATGGAATGTTCCAGTTCAAGGATGGGATAAGTGAGGCGGAGATAGCGAATTGTTTTGCCACCATGCAGGCTATGGTGGGGCAGATACCCGGTCTTTTGGAGATGGAGCACGGATCCTATGACAGTACGGAAGGGCTGAACGATGGCTATACCCACGGATTTATCATGACCTTTGACAGTCCCGAATCCAGGGAGGCCTATCTGCCACATCCCATACACGAAAAGGTCAAGGAGCTGGTAGTGCCAAAATTGGAGCGTGTAGTGGTGTTCGATTTCAACGTGCAATCCAAATAAAAACTTATGGCGACCTCTGATAAAAGTATAGTAATGCTGGGCTGCTTTGATACCAAGGGGGAGGATTTTTCCTACCTCCTAAAAAATCTCAAAGCGCAGGACCAGCAGGTGATCACCATAAACACCGGGGTCATGGAGACTTCGGTGGATTTTCCCATTGATGTGGACCATGACGCCGTGGCACAGGCCTCGGGATCGGACTTGGAATCCATCCGCAATTCCAACGATAGGGGCAGGGCGGTAGAATTGATGGGCAAGGGCGCCGCAGCCATCCTGAAGGAGCTTGCCGACAAGGACAAGATCAAGGGCGTCATCGGCATGGGCGGGGGAGGAGGAACCTATATCATCCTGGAGGCCATGCAGGCAGTGCCGCTGGGCATCCCCAAATTCTGCCTTAGCACGGTAGTGGCCAAGGACCTTTCCAGGCAGATAGGGGTAAAGGACATTACCCTGATGTCCTCGGTAGTGGACGTGGCCGGCCTCAATAGCATTAGTAGGCTGTTGATACGGCAGGCGGCATCGGCCATCGTTGCCATGGCGGATACCAAGGAGGACGCCTCGGAGGAGACCAAAAAGAATATTGCCATCAGTATGTTCGGGAATACCACCAAGTGTGTGGACAAGTGTACCGAACTGTTAAAGGCTAAGGGGTACGAGGTAATGGCCTTCCATGCCACCGGAGTGGGCGGGGCCACCATGGAATCGCTGATCCGAGAAGGGGTCTTTGATGCGGTGTTGGACGTTACCACCACCGAATTGGCCGATGAACTGTGCGGGGGCATTTTGAGCGCAGGACCAGACCGACTCACGGCAGCGTCGGAAATGGGGATACCACAGATTGTGGTGCCCGGATGTCTGGACATGGTGAACTTTGCACAAATGGACACGCTTCCCGAGCAGTACAGGTCCCGACAGCTCTACAGTTGGGCGCCGGACGTTACCCTGATGCGCACCAATGTTGCGGAGAACCAGGCCCTGGGAAAACAGTTGGTAGACAAGCTAAAAGAGGCCAAGGCCGCTGCAGAAATCATGATCCCGCTAAAAGGGATATCCCAGGTGGACAGTGAAGGGGATATTTTTTATGATCCCGAAGCGGATACGGCCCTGTTCGGAGCCATAAAGGATAGCGCCGATGGCCAAATAGGGGTCATGGAGGTGGACGCCCATATCAATGACACGGCCTTTGCCGAGGCCTTGGTGGAGCGTTTATTGGGATTACTGCAACAAGAGAAATAATATACAAAAACCAAATACAACAAAAATAAAAGACGATATGCCAAATAAATGGACTGGAAAGGGAAACCCCTATACCAGAGAAGAAGTAAGAGAGCGATTGAAAAAGACTCTGGCCCAAAAGAAGGCCATCATAGGCGCCGGAGCAGGAACGGGTATCAGTGCCAAATTCATTGAAAAGGGCGGGGCCGATTTTCTGATCATATACAACTCCGGGCGCTTTAGGATGTCCGGCCACGGCTCCACTGCGGGACTAATGGCCTATGGCGATGCCAATGGGGTGGCCATGGAGATCGGGGAGTTTGAGGTATTGCCAGTAGTGGAGGAGATCCCCGTATTCTGTGGGGTACACGGATCCGATCCTAGAAGGCGTATGTGGCATTTTTTGCAACAGGTAAAGGCCATGGGCTTCTCCGGGGTCAATAATTTTCCTACCCATTCCATTGTGGACGGTAATTTTAGGGACATCCTAGAGGAGACCGGGATGGGCTTCTACAAGGAAGTGGAAATGGTACGCCTGGCCTCGGAAATGGATCTTTTCTCATGTGTATATGTTGCTACCCCCGAGGAGGCCGTACAGATGGCAGAGGTAGGTGCCGATGCCATTATAGCCCATGTGGGCACCACGGTGGGCGGATCCATCGGGGTAGTGGGTGCCACGGTGGACATGGATTTTGCCATAAAAAGGACACAGGAGATTATAGAAGCGGGCCGAAAGGTCAATCCGGATATCATTTTCTTGGCGCACGGCGGGCCCATCAATACCCCGGATGATGTAAGGGTGATCCTTGCCAATACGGATGCCCATGGCTTTGTTGGGGCATCTTCCCTAGAGAGGATGGCCGTGGAATCTTCCTTGACAGCCTTGACGCAGGAATTTAAATCTTTGGAACTCTAAACCAAACTGCTGTTGTTAAAGCAGGAGGGAATAGGTAGTGGTGCTGGCAAGCCTATCCAATTAAAAATCTAGCATTAGTTGTTAAATTAGTTTTGTTAAAAGGACTCTGTCGAAGTGACTACTCTAGTCATTTCGACCTTAGGGAGAAATCGCACAAGTAGCTCAGCCTAAACATAAATTGAGTCCACAATTTCCCAGCTATGGACAATGATAAAATGTGCAATGACGAAAACTAATATTTACGACTCCTCAATCGCCCGAAAAGGGACTCTGTCGAAGTGACGTAAAACAGTCATTTCGAACGACCGATAGGGAGGAGAAACCGTAGGTACACGAATTCCCGTGAAATAACAAAGCCATGAGCTAAACCGCAGGTTTACGAAAATCCCCAATAATAAATACGGCATAAGCTAAACCTGAGGTTCACGAATACCCGTACAATAGAAATGCTATGAGCTAAATCTCACAGGTAGCTGAACGAAACCTCAATTGTTTGAATAATTTCCCAGCTATGGACAATGATAAAATGTGCAATGACGAAAACCAATATTTACGACTTCTCAATCGCCCGAAAAGGGACTCTGTCGGAGTGACGTAAAACAATCATTTCGAACGACCGATAGGGAGGAGAAATCTCACAGGTAGCTGAACGAAACCTCAATTGTTTGAATAATTTCCCAGCTATGGACATGAAAAATGTTCATACTTCAAAACCATAATATGTGCGACTTCTCGTCGTCCCGAAAAGGGACTCTGTCGAAGTGACTGCCCCTGAAATATAATCCTATTAAATAATCTGATTGTTTAAGGTTTCCCACTTAGGATTAAAAGAAGTAACAAGACTTTTCTTCTTTTCCCTTCGCCACTTTTTAATTTCCTTTTCCCTCGCAATAGCATCTTTTGAGCTTTCAAAGCCTTCGTAATACACCAAATAAATGCAGTTATATTTTCCCGCAAAAGATTTCTTGGAATTTTGACTATCAAAATAGTGCTGGGATAACCTACGCTGTATATTATTGGTCACCCCGATATAAAGGGTTGTACGATGTTCGTTTGTGGTTATATATACAAAATGATTGTAAAACAATTAGAAGCTGGAATTGGTGTTACCCAAATTTAGTTTTTTATTAATAAGTTTCGAAAAGCGCCTTAAAACAGAATGACCACCCCAGTCATTTCGAACGACCGATAGGGAGGAGAAATCGAAGATTCACGAATACCCGTACAATAGAAATGCTATGAGCTAAATCACACAACTAGCTCAGCCTAAACATAAATTGAGTCCACAATTTCCCAGCTTTGGACAATAATATAATATGTAGTAACCAAAACCCAATATGTGCGACTTCTCGTCGTCCCGAAAAAGGATGCTGTCGAAGTGACCACCCCAGTTGTTTTGAATGCA
>NZ_RQPJ01000003.1:275993-379124 GCF_003957295.1 Arenibacter aquaticus | reverse complement strand
ATGACATTCAGGTCATAGTTGGAAGGTATTCAATATCGAGCAATGATTTATATACACACTATAAGTTGAAGGAACCAAGAACCGGCCTTTTTTTATTTTAGTAGAAAATCAAGGAGTTTTCACACCGGATGGGGGAAGGCGTCCATAGAGCATTTCACCCTAGTGAAAGCGGCCTGGGCGCTGGGGCTGTGGAAAGTCCGTAGATTTCAAGAAAAGAAAAATCAGCCTAGCGTTTTTTGGTTCGTTTTTTGGGCGATGCAAAAAATGAACAGAACAAGAATTTTGAGGTAGACCGTTCTTATCAATTCCTATCCATACAAATTTTTCAGATTTATCCATTACTTAACTGTCCGATCAATCCGAGGTAAAAGATTCACGAATTCCCGTACAATAGAAATGCTATGAGCTAAATCTCACAAGTAACTCAAACAAAACATAAATAGAGTTATTAATACGTGAGCTTTGGACAATAATTTAATATGTAGTAACCAAAACCCTAATATGTGTGACTTCTCGTCGTCCCGAAAAGGGACTCTGTCGAAGTGACGTAAAACAGTCATTTCGAACGACCGATAGGGAGGAGAAATCTCACAGGTAGCTGAACGAAACCTCAATTGTTTGAATAATTTCCCAGCTTTGGACAATAATATAATATGTAGTAACCAAAACCCAATATGTGCGACTTCTCGTCGTCCCGAAAAAGGATGCTGTCGAAGTGACCACCCCAGTTGTTTTGAATGCTTGAGGGAAACCGAATAATGATATTAGTGTCCACTGTGGAAGAATATTTTCTTGACAAATGACATTCAGGTCATAGTTGGAAGGTATTCAATATCGAGCAATGATTTATATACACACTATAAGTTGAAGGAACCAAGAACCGGCCTATTTTTAATTTGGTTCTAAATCAAGTGAATTCCAAAGCGGGTGGGGGACCGGCAAGTTTCGTTTTTATTTGCTAAATTCGGTGCTTGACCCCTGTCAGCCTACAGGCAGGGAACACGAACCAAACATTAAACGTAGGCAACAATCACCACAATATGATAAAAACATTTAGCATTACCCTTCTCATCGCCATCCTAATTACCTCCTGCAACCCCATAGTGCAGGATATTTACCTTGGACAAGGAATAATGGCCGGTGAAGCCACTTCAACATCCGTAATCCTTCAATCCAGATTAACCCTTACGGACAGCTTGGTCAATGGGGATATAAGCGGTGCCAATGGGATCGCGAGATTTGAAATTGATACCGACTCCACTTTTGAAAACCCCTTGGTTTCCGACTTTTTACAGGCTACCTCAGAGAACGACTTTATAATTAAAAAGAAAATAGAAGGTCTGCAGCCAGGAAATAAATACTTCTACCGTCTCCAATTTGGAAAGGACAAGAATACGCTTTTTGAAAGTGATATAGCCACTTTTAAAACCTTGCCTGGCCCCAATAGCAGTGAAAAGTTATCAATGGTGGTGGTAACGGGTATGAACCACTATTTTTTCCACTACGGGAAATATGAGGAAGGAAAGGAGTATTCCGGAGAAGACAAGCGTCTAGGGTATCCGGCATTGCAGGCTATCCAAAACCTGAACCCAGATTACTTCATTGGTACTGGGGATAACGTTTATTTTGACCATCCTCACAAGACCAACTTCGACAGAGCCGTTAAAGCCGGGAAGAACCCCCACCCAGGAGGATATAATGGAATGGAAGTGGTAGATGAAGAAGGGATGCGCAGAAAATACCATGAACAATTTGCCCAACCCAGGTTTTTGGAACTTTTTAGTAAGGTGGCAACCTATTGGGAAAAGGATGATCATGATTATAGATACAACGATGCCGATCCCTACCAGGAGCTTCCTATATCCCATGAATTGGGGATCAAGAATTTTAAAGAGCAATTGCCTGTGGTGGATTTGGAGGACATACATGCCAAAACCTATCGTACCCATCGCATGAACCAAGATCTTCAGCTGTGGTTTTTGGAAGGTAGGGACTACAGAAGCCCCAATAAAATGAAAGACGGACCCGACAAAACGATGTTGGGAACAGAGCAATTAGATTGGCTTAAGGAGACATTATTGGAGAGCGATGCCAGTTTTAAGCTCATAATTTCCCCAACTCCCATGGTGGGGCCAGATGATGCTTACAAAACAGATAATCACGTAAATCATGACGGTTTTAGGCATGAGGGGGAAGCAATTTTCCAATGGTTGGTGGATAATGATTTCCTTGAGAAAAATCTTTATATTATTTGTGGCGACAGGCATTGGCAATACCATGCCATGCACCCCAGTGGAATTGAAGAATTCTCTACAGGGGCCTTGGTAGATAACAATTCTCGCGCTGGACGCTTGGCAGGAGACCCCAACTCAACCGATCCCGATAGCTTGATTAAACAATTCTATATTCAAGGGGATAAGGAGTCCGCCAGTGGTGGGTTTTTGTCGGTTACCGTGCAAAGAAAGGATGGTATTCCAGTGGCCACCTTTCAACACTATGATGAAGAGGGAAATTTACTTTATGAGACAGAAAAACTGGCCGAAATTAATTGACAAGGAAGTTAATTTTAATTCAGAAGGGTAAGGAAGCAATATAAAGGAAATGGGGAAGGTTCTAAAAATATGGATCATAGCAGTGGGTATATTCTGTTTTGGAGTGACCAAAGTGGTCTCCCAGACCAAGGTGACGCAAATAGCCGAATTGTTCATGGAGAGAACCCATGTAAGCCAGCAAAAAGATACGCTGCACTATCGCTTGCTGAAACCTTTGGATTACGATCCCAACAAACAGTACCCCTTGGTAGTATGTCTGTCTGGAGGAGCAGGCAGGGGTAGGGATAATATCAAGCAAATTGCAGGTTCCAAGGCAGCACAAGTATTGTCCACTTTGGAAAATAGAAAAAAATATCCTGCCTTAATTTTTGTGCCCCAATGTCCACCTGGCGCTGATTGGGGAAGGTCTCCGGGAAAGAGTGAAAAAGAACGTCTGATGGCACGGGGAAGGTATAATCAACCCAATGTAGAAGCCTTGGTTTTTGAAACCATAGCAGCCTTGGAAGAAGAATTTAATATAGATAGCAGTAGACGCTATATTACCGGTCAGTCCATGGGTGGATATGGAACTTGGCACTACATCCTAAGTCGCCCGCATATTTTCGCTGCGGCCATCCCCATCTGCGGGGGTGGCAACCCTGAGCTTGCTAAAAATATTGCAGATATACCCCTATGGGTTTTTCATGGTGATAAGGACAACACCGTTCCGGTCGACTTTTCTAGAAATATGGTAGCTGCCATTAAAAAGGCCGGTGGAAATCCTAAATACACTGAGTTTCCGGATGTGGGTCATAGCAGCTGGCACCCGGCTTTTGATACCCAGGAATTGCTGGATTGGCTTTTTGCTCAGGTAAAGGAAAGGGAAGCAGAGGACAGGTAAAATGCCATTCAGTTTGCCAAGTAATCATGAAAAAACGTTAATGAGTATAAAATTAATTACAGATCTAATAATCTTCAAATAGAAGTATAGGTTCAGTTTATAAAGGAAACTTTTTGGTTCACTCAAGCACAATTGGCCATTCTTTTTAATAATGGAAGAACAACCATTACAGAGCACACTTCCAATGGTTTTAAGGAAGGAGAATTAGTCGAGGATATGATATGTCGGGATTTCCGACATACCACTCAACACGGTGCTGTTGTAGGAAAAATAATGTTGTCCATTGATTATGTGAATGATATAGTTGAGCTTATAAAAAGCCAGCAAAGAAAAACATATCTCACAATGAAAATCTACTTACCTGTAGTCCCAGGGTGCAATGGGATTAGGGTCACTCCACAAACCTACTTTGGCTTCTCGTGCTTCTCTTTCCAGATCGTCATAGCTCATGTCATCTGAATATTTCTTAAAGTGCCAAGCCATACCCAGTTTTACCATTTCCTTATTCACATTTATGTTGTCCTTATTGAAAATAACTCCAATCAATCTCCCATTTCGGTCAAATTTTCCATCTGATGAAATTCGAACAGTTTGGCCAAAACATAAGTCGGACAACACTATTTTAGCCCTGTTTCCAAACGGTTGTTTCCCTCTTTTTTCAGGACAGTCTATATGTTCTAATCGCAGTTTAATTGGCAATTGACCATATAATATTTCCACAGTATCACCGTCCAAAATCCTAATGATTTTGGCCTCCAATTGAATTTTTTCGTCTAATCCATTTCTCGCGGCAGTAATAATATTGTCCTGGCCAGTCTCACTAGAATTTGAGATCAAAGCGGCAGGGGTAACCATTTTTTGGTGTTTATTATTACAAGCCTGGTTTAAAGTAAACAGGAGAATAAAACATAGGGTTTTATTGAGAACAAAAAGGGTAATATTCATTTAAGGTAATTCAATTTTAACTATTACAAAGTAAGTTTAAATGCACTGAAAGACCACTCTTAGAATAAAATTCTTTTTAAAATTGAACTTCTTGTATAAAACCAAATCTTGGATTAAATGGGATCCAAAATAAAATCTTTAATTATTTTATCCATATTAGAAGGTAAAACAGCTTGTTTTATAGCAAAGCGTTTAACGTTCATTTCTGTTAACCACTTACTCCAATATGCATTTATAACGTCTTCTTCATAAACATTTTTGGAATCAGGGTTAATCCCTAGAACTAATATTTCTATATCCGACAGATCTTTATTTATTTTTATAAATCCAAAATCTTGATTCTCAAATTTTTCCTTCCATTTGGAAGAGTTCAATTTATTCTTCCTTATCTCCTGCGGGATAAGAAATGATGTTCTATTTCCTTCCTTCAACTGTGTGTCTTTGTGATAGATATAGCCATCGGTTAAAATGACCAGGATATTCCTATACCCCTCCTCAATACAATAATCACCTACCTTATTCTTAAAAAACCTCCATGTATCAGACCCAATGTAATTATTATCCTTAATAGCCAATTCATATATTTTTAGGGGATAATTGGAATAGGAGCTATCAACCTCATGAAGTATTTCTTTTGATAAATTATCTTTGGAAATACTGTACTTAAGTTTGTTGGACAAATTATTGATATCAGAATTAGCTGGACTCGGCTCAAAAAACAATTCTATTTGTTCGTTTGCCTGACGCACCTTTTTTTTGCTTAAATGCTCTAAAAAAGCACTGGAAACTGATTTTATATATCCTACATCCCTTTTATAAAACTCCATTGCCTCATTTGGAAATTTGACTGGACTTATTCTATCCGATAAATCTAGAAGTAGATTTAAATTTAGATTGAATGAGCTTTTGTCAATCTTGGTTGCACGCGGTATTTTGGTGCTTTCGATGGGTTTCTTTTCATCTGATTTACAGTTAATTATTACCATAAAAATTGGTACAACCAAAGCAATTTTAATGAATGGTTTAAATGTTTTTTTCATCTCCTAATTATTTGAGTACACTAAATTTTGAAAGTCTGTGTCTGTTAAATTCATTTCTTGTAAATGTTCAGTCGCGGTAAGCTCACATTCTTCAAGCAACTGAGTTTTTTCCTTATGCGGAATAGCAATTTCTGAGCTAATGGCCTGAAACCAACCTTCTTTATATTGGGAGTGGTAGTGAAGGTATTCCTTAATGGGAAATACAAATCAGTCAATTTTGTGTTGTAGTTCTGTTATTAAACCATTTAGGGCTGTTTTGTGTTGTTCAAACTCTTCCAATCTTTGCGAATGCTCTTGTCGTTGATGCTGTAGATTTAAAATTTCCTCCTTCTTAGACTTTATAAAGGCCTCTATTTTATCAATATTTTCATATTCTTTCATCACAAAGTCAAAAACTAGTCCCCAAATAATATATACTACAAAACCCGCAAAGATTATCATCCAAAATTCTGCTTCCATCACAGCAATTTTTAGATCATATGGTTCAGAATTTATAGTCTTGTTGAATTCATAAATTTTCTTTTCTATTTGATACGCCAGTAGTCCATCAAAAAAAAAGGTAAGTAGGTAAAGGCTAACAATTTTCAATACATTTTTAAAGCCCTTACCTTTTTGAACCATATGAATAACATAACCCAATCCCATAAAAACAAAAGGGATGGTTATAACCAATAAGCCTTCCAGCCAGCTATCATTAAAGGCATTAGTAAAGGCATCTTTGTCAAAAATGGCAGCAGAAAGCATATCATTGGTAAACTCCTTAAAAAAAGACGAATAGGATGCGGACACATAGAAAACCAATAGATAAAGAGTAATTGGCAGAAGTAAGGCAAGACCTATATAGAATTGTGCTTTAGGTCTTTTATCCGCATCCACTCCATGGGTGTGAGGATTTTTTCTTACATCTACAATATCATGCTTCACCTTATCAATTTGACCAGTTACATCGTCCCTTTTTTTCTCATATATGCCATGGCCAGTTTCACACTTCTTCAACTCCGTACGGTGTTTTTCTTGTGCTTCCCTATATGGCTGTTTTAAACGTTCTTGTTCCAGAACTTGTTTTTTGCATTGATCTTCAAAACTGCCAAAAAGATTTTGCAAACAAGCCTTTAGGATAATAGGTTTACCGGTTGCTTTTATAGAAGCTCCATAACCACTTTGATAGTACGTAATACGAATCGACTCTCTATCCTCTTCTTTTGGATTAACCTTCTCTACGGTATTAGTCTTTTTTAAACTAAAAAGTTGTTTTATAGAACTCATAATTCTGATTTATTTAATTCGGAAATCAATACGTCTTTGGTTTGTCCCTTTTGAACAAAATCCAATAAATAGTTGGCTAATTCCTCAATGTTTTCCTCTAGGAAACCAAACTTTTTAATATATTTTTTCAAGGTATTTTTTTCATCCTCGGTGATTATTCCATCAGCAATAATCATTTGAGATAGATCAAATAAGTATTCTATTTTGGTGTTTAAATCAGTAGGTATTGAGGCGCGATTAATAACAGGGTTCAATAGCAATTTATCCAGCTCTTTTGCAGGTATGCCCCGATCATCTGCAAATTGATAAAGCATCTGAAGTTCCATTATATCAAAGTTGTCATCGGCAAATGCCATTTGATAGAGTCTTAAAAAATGACTCTTTAATTCGGCACTAATAGTTGTTTTTTCCATTGGTGGTTAATTTGGCTTTAAAATGATTTGACAGTAAAACAACTAAAAATATGAGTAGTTACATTGCGGTTTTCCGCATTGCTCCCCTATTTATTAATATTAACTTGGCGGTTGAACAACTTTATTCTAACGAGAAAATTTTATAAACCAAAAACCGAATTCAGAAAACAAATTATGAAAAAAATCACCCTACTATTTTTACTTATCATCACATTTTTAGTCCCGAAAAATGCACAAGCCCAAGATAACGGAGCTGCTATAGCGGCTGGAGCAGGGGCCTTGTTGGCCATTGGTGCTGGGATTGCGGCGGTGGAGCAGATGAAAGAACGTGCAGAATTAACGGCAACTGAATGGATCTTGTCCAATAATCCCGAACTGGTCAATTTTTCCTTAAAAACACTTGATTTTAATGGTAAAAAATTAAAGGACATGTCCGCCACATCGGTAATCACCTTTAAAATCCAAGAATTTGTACCCCAGGATAAGCCGGAGTTGGATGGGAAGAAGCAAATTTTGCTTGGATTTACTAGCTATGGTTGGATAAATGAATATGGCATCGACTTTGACAAAGTACGTTGGTTTTTAATAGATTCAAAAGAATGGATCAATATGATGACCTCCTATACCAAGGTTGCTTCAGGAGAAAAAGATGACAGTTTTGTTAAAGATCAATTGACCAACGGGAAAATTGTAAATAAAGGAATAAAAGTAAAAAGCAAAACTACAATTCCATTTTATGAACTTTCAGGAGACTTGTATGTAACTACTGATTACAATGAAGATATGAAATTTATTTACAATGAAAAGTCACTTGGCATTTACTTAAAGGAAACCAAAAATTTAATACAGATTGGCCGTGGTAGCATCATTGAAATACATGATTTCTTTTTTGATGAATAAGGAAATATTTTCATAATATTAAGGGTCATAGTTCAAATTGGGCTATGGCCTTTTTATATCAATAATATATTATGTCTTGGATTATTAGTATCATACTTCTCGGTATAGTCATAGGTGTAGCCCGTACCTATCCCAAAACCAGTATTTTAATTGCTGTTTTGCTACTTGTGATCTACGTAAATAGGGATTCCGCCTCTACTCCAGATAGGAAAACTAACAAAACTGAGTTAATTCAAAATTCAAGTAGTTCTAACCGTGTCCAGAATAATCCGAGTAATTATTACAGCCCCAAAAATTTAAAGCGTAAAAGTGATTACAACTATAGGCCATCAATTTCAACTTCAAATAATAAAATAAAAACCAACAGCGTAAAGACAAGAATCGGTGCCGTTTGCAATGATGGAACAACGTCAAGGGCAACTGGAAGAGGTGCCTGTTCCCATCACGGAGGAGTTTCTTATTGGCTTTATGAATAAACTGTACCCTGTATAAATTTTATAAGTTAATCCTTTAGTCCAATCTGTTCTGCATCCTTCCTTTTATCCAAAACATAAGTTTGATATATATGATCCGTTACACTTTTTAAAGGCTTGTTATTTTCTGGATGATAGCCATGATAGGTGAAAAATTCTACTTTCCCATTGGATTTATCATACCACAATTCTTTCCCTTTGGTTTTTCTGTCCACCAAAGAATCAAAATTTTCAATTTTTCTAAATTCTTCAAGTATTAGTTCTTTTAAAGGACTTTCTAAGGACGCTCCCGTGCAAGCCGTTCTTTCATAATGATTTTCTTTCCAAACCATACAGTTCTCCTCTTCCTTAACAAATCCAAAATACGATAAACCCGTAAAGGCTAATGCAGAAGAAAATAGGATAATACGATTCTTATTTTTAGAGTCTGCCCCCACTTCAACAACCCTTTTTGAAGGAAGCTCTTTTTTCTCAAAAGGGTGTTCCGTTACAAAGCTCGCATAATTATCATAACCCAAATAATTGCAGAAACACGTAATTAATTGAGGTTTCAGCTCCTCATTATTCGCCTCTTCTTTTTCTACAAAAGCAGTATAATAATCCCTAAGTGTTCTTTCGCTGATGGGATATTTATAATCATCTAAAAGGATATCGGCAAGATATTGTGCCATTCTCGTTTTTACTGAAGACCCTATTTCTATTTCGGCTTTTTTAAAAACAAGTGTTACTAATTCTTTAGACATAGCATTATTCCTAGGCTCCTTAAAACTACTACAAATTTGGAAATTCCATGGAAAAAAACAACTGGAATTTCTTTTCCATGGGGTTTCCAGTCCTTCTTAACCAAACCCCATTTCTTTGCCTTGTAATTGTTGATGTAGTCATGATAGCATATCAATTACACCAAGGGAAAACAAATGTAGTAAGCGAATAGCCATTGGGAAGTAGCTCCTAGTTTCTGCATACGTTTTCCACTTCCCAACAAAAAAAAAGGAGTACTCCAACACTCTCAATGTGTTGCTAAAAAATATTTGGACCAGTCCGAACAGCAACACCTATGTCCAATTTTTAAAAACCAAAACATGAAAAAAATAGCCTTTATAATAGTCCTTGTAGTTACTAATATGTCCTTTTTTGCTTGCGATGATGATAGTTATGCAGAAACCGATAGCTTATATGAAAACCTTTCGGCCACGGAAGGCGATGATGGTGATGTTGACAAAAATCCTGATTCAGATTAATTTGCCTTACCATTAATTAGGAATTTATAACAAGCGTTTACAGAAAGTGAACGCCTGTTTTTTTGGGGAATGATATGAATTGAAATTTGGTTCGTCCCCTTTTCATTTTTAACAAAAAATTAACGCAGCAGAAAAACAGCTTTGACTTTGTTTGAATACGTTTGATAGTAGGGTTTTAGAGCCCTTAAAATTGCTAATATTCCATCTTAAAATGAGAACTTAAACGAAGGAGGGGGATATATAGGTTGAAAATGTAGTTCTTTAGGACAGTACATGGCCTATTTTAAATCTGATGGAAAAATTCTGAGGGGAAGGAAATTATGTTAACCAATACAAATGATGTTTAATAAGAAGGAGGCTATACTTTTCGTGGTAAAAAGAGGCTTACTATTACTTCTATTTTTATCGCTTTCCATGCCAATGTTTGCCCATGGGGATTTAAGCATACGGATAGCGGAAAAAACCATTGAGATTTCCGAAGATCCCAACAATTTTGAATTGTATTACCAAAGGGGGCTGCTGTACCAACAGCATATGGAGTACGACTCTGCACTGAAAGATTACCATAAATCACAATCCTTGGGAAATACCGATAAGTCGGTACATTATAATATTGCCGAGGTGCATTACTTAACCCAAGACTATGACCAGGCCCTAAATAGTATTGCCTCCTTTTTGGAATTGGACAGTAAGGACGTAAAGGCTAAAAAACTGCAGGCCCAAATATTATTCCAACTAAAATCCTACAAAAAGTCCTTGAAGGCCTACCGTTATGTGATCCATAATATGACCGATATACGTCCAGAGGATATTTTGGAGTACAGCAACATTATTCTCACCGAAAACAATAAAAATTATAAAGATGCCTTAGAAGCCATCCAATTGGGGCTGGACAAACTGGGGCCGCATACCTTATCGCTTCAGCTTAGAAAATTGGACTATTTAAAAGATTCCCATCAAACCGAAAAGGCCCTGGAACAATACAATTATTTTATCCTTGAATACAATAGAAAGGAGTTCTGGTATTATAGGAAGGCAATGTATTTAACGGAAATTGATAAACCGCATGAGGCCTTTATATCCCTAAAATTGGCCAGCGCTGCTATTCGGCAATTGGATACAAGGTTTAAAAATATGAGTGCAGTAATAGAATTAAAAGAACAAATAAAGAGCTTGGAAAGTATAATCAACAACCAGAAATCATGATCAAAAAAAGTACCTTTTTATTAGTGGCCCTATTTTCGGCCTATTCAGTTGCGCAAACCTCCGTTGCAGATCTTCCCAATGTAAGTACTGTTGCGGCAACCAATACTATTGGCCTTCCACAGCATGCTGCTTCCGTTGAGGTAGAAAGAGGTCCTTACTTGCAAAGTGGGACCCCAACATCTGTTGTGGTAAAATGGAGAACCAATAGCCCAACTGAATCTGTTGTGCATTACGGTACGGAACTAAAATCTTTATCCAAGAAAGTATCCTATGATGCTTTAACAACCGAGCATGTGGTTACCTTGTCCGGTCTAAATCCAAATACCAAATATTATTTCAATATCGGTAATAAATCAGGTGTTTTGTCCGAAAGTGATTCTGGCGATATGTATGTCATTACATCGCCTGTTGCCGGTACAAAACAATTTGTACGTGCATGGATTTTGGGGGATGCAGGGACCGCCAATAATAACCAGCGGAACGTAAGGGATGCCTATTACGACTATGTGGACAATGCACCCCAAAATACCGGTAAGACCGATATGATGTTGTTTCTAGGGGATAACGCCTATGGTAGTGGTACGGATGAGGAATATCAGAATGCCTTTTTTGATATTTATGACGATATGTTGAAAAAATCCGTAGCTTGGTCCTGTTTGGGTAACCATGATGGTAAGTCGGCCGATTCTGCCACACAATCCGGTCCCTACTATGATATATTTACCTTTCCTACTGGCGCCCAGGCCGGTGGTACCGCCTCAGGGACAGAGGCCTATTATTCTTTTGATTATGCCAATATTCACTTTATAATACTGGACTCTCACCATACCAACAGAGAGGTTGGAGGTGCTATGTACAACTGGACACTGGCCGATATTCAGAACACCAAACAAGATTGGATAGTGACCTTGTTTCATCACCCCATATACACCAAAGGGTCCCATGACTCCGATACCGAAGACCGACTAATTGAAATGCGGCAAAATTTTATGCCCATGATGGAAGATAACGGAGTGGACCTTATCTTAAACGGGCATAGCCATTCCTATGAGCGCTCTTATTTCTTGAACGGCCATTACGGGTTTGCCAATACCTTTAACCCGGATGAAATTTCTAAGGGCGGACATACCGTTGGTGCCAATGGTTTTGGAGACGGGAAAGCGGATAGCGATGGGGCATACCAAAAAACGAGTGTGGCCACTGAAGGAGCCGTATACATAACTACGGGATCTGCCGGTAAAATATCCGGGGGCGACCTAAACCACAAAGCCATGTCCGTTTCCTTGAACCAACTGGGATCCTGTGTTATGGAGGTGGAAGACGATGGTAAGGGCGGACAAAACCTGACCGTAAAGTTCATTAGGGATAATGATGGTATTGATGATTATTTTACCATCAACAAGGCCGGAATAAGTCTTAAAGCGGACGCCAGTAATTCCATTCCTAAAAGTGATATACTCCGTTATGATGCCGACAAGGAATTGGTGCAACTTAAACTGGATAATAATGAGCGACTAAAGAAGGTAAAAATCTATAACAACATTGGGAAACTGGTAAAGAAGAGTAGAAAGAAATCCATCAATGTGGGCAAGATGCCAAAAGGCCTGTATGTTATGGAAATCGTGACTAATGAAAACACCTATAGCGAATCTGTGACCATAGAATAGATTGGCAAAAAGGCTACTGTTTATATTAGTCTTCCATAGTATTCATTGGAGGTTTTGGCCAAAGTAGGAAAGCAAGGCTGGCGGTATTAAAAAGCCCAGAAATGGTGAAAAGCGGTTGTTGAAAATGAAAAGGACAAGCATTTTATTGGGTTCAATTTTTATTGGTTTGTTGATGTTGTCGGCCAGGAACCGGACCCATCCGTATAAAATGGATGTTATTCCGGAAAAGGTTGCAGCATTATATGCGGCCAATTTTCACGGCTTTCAAGATGAGGTGGATACATTGGCAACCCTGGCCAACAGTGCAAGCTCTTTGAGCGAGTGGGAAACCCTGAAAAGGCAGGTAGAAAAAACAAGGTTGGTCTATAAGAAGATCGAATTTATTTTTGATTACTACCAGACCTTTTACAATGGTACTTATATAAATGGGGCACCTTTGCCCAAGGTAAGCGAGCATTTTGAAGCCGGTGCGGTTATTGAACCCTGCGGATTACAGGCATTGGATGAAGCTGTGTATGAAGAGGCTTCCCAGGAAAATCTGAAACACATACGGGAATTGGCCAACGGACTCAAAGAGCGGGTAGATTTTATTGCTAAAATACATTTCCCGGTCAATTTTAAGTCGAGCCAGATAATTGAGTGTATCCGGTCAGGTATCGTTAGGACCTTTACGCTGGGGATAACCGGCTTTGATACGCCTGGTTCCGTAAATGCTTTGGAAGAAAGTGCCGTGAGTTGGCAAAGTATGGAAAACACCTTTTCCTTTTTTGAAATAGGTATTTTGCCAGAGGCCAAGGGCGAATTTGAAGCCATTAAAAAACTCTTTACAAAGGGAAAGGAAAGATTAAATGCCGATATAAGTTTTAATGATTTTGATAGGTTGACATTTTTAAAAGAAGTGGTCAACCCCTTGTATGCGGCCTTGTTGGAATTTCAAAATGTAAATAATATAAGGCTAGAGCCTTATAAGAAGCATGCCCAAAACTATCAGGCCAAGAATATCTTCGATATCAATTTTCTGGATACGGATTTTTATTCAGAACTGGTGTATTTGCCTTTGGATAACCCCAAGACCATAGCCTTGGGTGAATTGTTGTTTAAGGATCCTCGGCTCTCCAATAACAATGTGATGTCCTGTGTCAGCTGTCATAATCCTAAAAAAGCTTTTACCGATGGTTTGCCCAAAAGTGTATCCAATCAAAAAGGGGTGTTTACGGATAGGAATGCACCAACCTTGTTGGGTGCAGGCTATTCCACCCGTTATTTTTGGGACATGAGGGCGTTCGACCTTGAAAGACAAGTGGTACATGTGATAGATAACGATTTGGAGTTCAATACCAGTTTTGATGCAATTGTAGATAAACTAAAAAAGGATACCAATTATATTAGGCTGTTTAAAGAGGCCTATGGGGGTATTTACAAGGAGGATATAAATCAGCGTTCTATAAGTAATGCCATTGCGGCCTATGTAAACTCCTTAAAGTCATTGAACAGTCCGTTTGATAAATATGTGCGTAACGAAACCGAGGAGTATCCCGAGAATGCCAAGCGGGGCTTTAATCTGTTTATGGGGAAAGCGGCCTGCGGAAGTTGTCATTTTGCCCCGGTCTTCAATGGTACCGTTCCTCCTTTTTATATGGAATCGGAATCGGAGGTGTTGGGCATTACCCAAGGTTTTGATACCATTGCGCCACAGTTGGATACAGATTTGGGGCGAATGGACAATGGTTTTTCATTGGATAATCACCCCTATTTTAAAAACTCCTTTAAAACGGTTACCGTTAGAAATATAAGCGAAACGGCCCCCTACATGCACAACGGTTCATTTGTGACATTGGAAGAGGTACTGGCGTTTTACAACCTTGGGGGAGGGGCAGGTATGGGCTTGGAAATTAAAAACCAAACCTTGCCCGATGCGCCCTTGGAGCTATCCAATCAGGAAATTAAGGATATTATTGCTTTTATGGAGACGCTATCGGATGTAACTGACTATGGGGATAGGGGGGATTGATTGGTTAAGGATTAAGGTTGTTTTGCTTTCTCATCGAGCTCGTTTATTATTTCTTCTGGCATGTTTAATGTCTCCTCGAGCCTGTCTGCCGCCAGGCAGGCTCAACCTGTCGAACCTGGACTGCGCTATCCACACAATATCAACCTATGCAATTCATCGTGTTCAACCTTAGGAACCGATGCCATGGCTTAAATTATTTCCAAGGCTTCAATAATTCTTTACGGCCATGTCATCTCCACAACGGAAGAAGATCTGCTTTACAATTGACTTTAAGACAAAGTTGAAGGGCATTCAATAACGAACAATGATTTATCTACACTATAAATGTTAATGGATCAAAGAAACGGCCTATTTTTATTTTAGTAGTAAATCAAGGATTTTTACACTGGGCGGGGGAAGGCGTCCATAGAGCATTTCACCCTAGTGAAAGCGGCCTGGGCGCTTGGGCTGTGGAAAGTCCGTAGATTTCAAGAAAAGAAAAATTAGCCTAGCGTTTTTTGGTTCGTTTTTTTGGCGATGCAAAAAATGAACAGAACAAGAATTGTGAGGTAGGTGGTTCCTGGCAATTTCAATCCAAACAAATTTTTTCAGATTCATCCATTTCTTAATTGTCCGATGAAATCGAGGTAGGAGATTCACGAATACCCGTAAAATAGAAATGCCATGAGCTAAATCACACAAGCGGCTCCTTCCTGATATGTGCGACTTCTCAATCGCCCGAAAAAGGGCTCATGTCGAAGTGACTGCCGTATGAATTTGACGGTCGCAACCCTACAATACTACTAGTTCAATTGTTTAAATATGCCATCTATCGGTTAATATCATCCACTATTTATTAGTTGATATTTTTTTACTTTGGACATTAACTTTGCTAGTCTAAAGCTGTATCCCAATAAAATGCTGTTGTCTTATTAAGAGACTCCTTTTAAAACCAAAAAATGGGAACATTTTTTAAGCTACTAATAGCCGCGCCAGGTAGTACAGCTTATGCCTTAAACTAGCTTTGAAGTGCTGGCCAAAAGTTATTGTCCTAAATAAAGGAATTATAAATTAAACAAACCCCTGCCATGACCTATATTGAATCTAGAACCCACTCCTTGGGAAAAGTCGTTAAACTGAGCCTTGTTTTCTTCTCACTGTTGATAGTAGGCTGTAAGAATGATAAAAAGGAAAAAGAGCAGCAATTGCTAGCCCATCCAAATGTGTTGTTTATTTCATTGGATGATATGAACGATTGGATTCGGCCACTTGGGGGTAGTTCGCAGACCATCACCCCCAATCTGGATGCATTTGCCAAAAACTCGGTTAATTTTACCAAGAATTACTGCCCTAGTCCCGGTTGCAACCCTTCAAGATCGGCTGTTCTAACTGGGGTGCATACCTATAATTCCGGAATGTATTCCAATTATCAGGATTGGAGAAAGGTGCCAAAGCTTGCCAATACCCTTACCCTGGGGCAACATTTTAAGAACAATGGCTACCGCACGGTAGGGGCGGGAAAAATATTCCACTATAGTCAAGTAGATACCTTGGGATGGGATGACTACTATCCGGCCATAAAGAAGCCTATGCCAGAAAATCCTTTTCCTGAGCAGACCCCCGTAAATATGAAGCCTTTTGAACATATGTACAGTATGTTTGATTGGGGCGGATTGGATGTTGAGGAGAAAGAAATGGGCGATTATAAGACCGTAGACTTTATTTCCGAGCAGATAGGAAAGGAACATGACAAGCCTTTCTTTTTTGCCGCGGGAATTTATAGGCCCCATCTTCCCTGGTACGTGCCGCAAAAGTACTATGATATGTTTCCTTTGGAGGAGATAGAATTGCCAAACCTGATGGAAGGCGATACCACGGATTTGGGTCCCTTTGCAAAGGAATTGATATCCCGAGGGGGTAATTATCACAAGCATGTAACCGAGGCAGGCCAATGGAAAAAAGCCATCCAAGGTTACCTTGCCTCCGTAGCTTTTTCAGATGCTATGGTAGGCAGGCTTTTGCAGGCATTGGAGCAAAGCCCCTATGCCGATAATACCATTGTGGTGCTTTGGTCCGATCATGGGTGGCAATTGGGAGAAAAAAAACATTGGCGAAAATTTGCCTTGTGGGAAAACGTTATACGTTCCGTATTGATGATCAAGGTGCCCAAGCAGCTTGAAAAAATGCCTATGGGATCCAAGAATGGCATAGCAACGCACAACCTTAGCTCGCTGATGGATATCTACCCCACCTTGGTAGATCTTTGTAACCTGCCTGAAAAGGAGGATATGGATGGGGTGAGCCTTAGGCCTATATTGCAAGATCCCGAAAAGGAAGTGCCAAGGCCCATAATTACCACCTATGATTACGGTAGTTATTCCGTACGCTACAAAAATTGGCATTTTATAGACTATATAGATGGGTACAGTGAACTGTATAATCTTGATAACGATCCGGACGAATGGTACAACCTGGAAGAGGTAGATAGCTTGCAGTCCGTTAAATCCCAGTTGAGGTCCTTTATCCCATCCAATCCCATCGATTTTCCCAAGAGCTCTTTAATACCTCTTGGGCAGCACCATATACCGCCCATTAGATCCAAGGAGCATTATGAAAGCGCAGAGCGGAAGCAGTGGATGGAGCGAATTAACGGTGCGGAGTAGGACTGTATAAAGGGACTAATTAGATGTCTAGGAGTATGGCCCATTGTTTAAAGCCTTGGAGCTTTTAGGACGATAAAATGTAGTATTTTTCTAAGGATGTGCATAGTCCTTGGTTAGTACGGGGTTGGTGAAATATTCGCTGGATAGCTGGGCGCACATTGTGCCTTAATTCATCAACATATATTCGGCAATTGCTAGGATCCCTTCGGGCAGTCGAGTCTGGCAACTTCCCTCTTTCAATGGGGTGTTGTAATGACAATCTTAGTGGCGATGAACAAATGGATAGTACGAAAGACAAACTAAAATCATAATATTGGAAAAACTTAATCTGATGAAACTACATTTCTTATACCTAGTAGGACTGTTGCTATTTTTACATCCAATAATAGCAGATGGTCAACAGCCAGCTTCCCCTTTGGAAGCATCGTATCGCCAGCATAAAAAACTAAGCCAAGCTAAGACATTGGGATTGCAATGGGAGCCTTTGGGGCCAGTTGTAAATTCAGCCCGGGTAGAAGCTGTTCAATTGGATCCAACCCACCCTGGTACCATGTATGTGGCATTTGGATCAGGTAATTTGTGGAAGACGACCGATAATGGGCTTACTTGGAAGACACTTTTTGAGGATCAACCAGTTTTGGGAATAGGGGACATAGCGCTGGCCCCATCAAACCCGGACATACTATACGTAGGGAGTGGCGAAAGTTTAAAGAAGGCACGAAATTTTACAATGCCGGGGAACGGTGTTTATAAATCCATTGATGGTGGGAATACCTGGAAACATTGTGGTCTGGATGACTCCTGGCATATAGGGGAGATAGCGGTGCACCCCACAGACCCTAATATTGTTGTGGTGGCAGTTTTAGGGCATTTCTGGTCTACCAATAAAAACAGGGGCATCTATAGAACTGAGGATGGGGGAGATACCTGGGAGCATGTGCTGTTCGTTGATGAAAAAACAGCTGCGAATGACGTTGTTATTTCCCCTTCGGACCCTAACGTTATGTATGCTTCCCTATGGGAGAACAATCCAGGGATTACCGGTAATAATAGCGCTATATATGTTAGTAGGAATGCTGGTAAATCTTGGGAAAAGGCATCCAATGGTTTTCCACAAGGCCCGGAAGTTGGACGAATAGGTGTAGCCGTTTCCTATACAAATCCCTTAAAGGCATATGCCCTGGTAGACAATAAGGGGCAAAAGGAATCAGCTGAAATTTACAAAACTCTGGATGGAGGGAAACATTGGGAACGAACCCATACCGAAGAACTAATGATCAATTCAGTTGTAGGTTGGTATTTTCAGGATATCTATGTAAATCCCAAGGATGATGAGGAAATTTTCGGACTCGGTGTGCGAATGGCCCATAGCACCAATGGAGGCAGGGATTTCAATTTAATCGGTGGCGATGTATTTCATATGTTTCCCAGTGACGCGGACCAACTTCATCTGGATCAATGCGAACTATGGATCAACCCGGACTTTCCCGATCATATGGCGGTGGGAAATGATGGGGGACTTTATGTTACCTATAACAAGGGGAAATCTTGGATGCATCACAACAATATTCCTGCAGGGGAATTTTATGACATTGCCGTGGACAATCAAGATCCATATCTGGTATATGGGGGCACTCAGGACGATGCTACCGTTTATGGTCCGGCCGTGGAATGGAATCCAAAATATGCAGATCGGTGGCAATACCTATGGATAGATGCTTGGAGTGGGGGTGATGGCTGTATTACCCAAGTTGATCCCGAAGATCCCAATACGGTCTACTTCAGCTCCCAGAATGGAGCCGCTAGACGAAAAGATATGCAGAAAGATCGGTCTGTGTCCATTAAGCCCAAATTGCCCAAAAACCATGGGGGGACCCTACAATATAATTTTGTTACTCCCTATGCTATCTCGCATTATGATTCCAAAACACTCTATCATGCAGGGAATTATGTGTTTAAGAGTGAGAACAGGGGGGATGATTGGCAGCTTATAAGCGGTGATCTGAGCAATTCTTCCCAAGCGGAAAAGCAGTCATTTTCGGCCGGGGCTTTTGCAGAGTCGCCAATAAAACCTGGGTATTTGTACGTTGGCACGGATAAAGGTGCCTTTTGGGCTACCAAGGATGATGGAGCTAAGTGGAAAGAATATTCAGAAGGTCTTCCAAATGGATATATACGTAGCATTGTTCCTTCAAAATACGACGCATCCAGGATCTATATTACTTTGTCCGGAATTAATTATGACGACTTTTCCAATCATATTTATGTAAGCGAAGACGGAGGTAAAAAATGGCATAAAATACAGGGGAACTTGCCCAATGAAACAGCTTATGTTATCTGTGAAGACCCCAAGTTTGAAGATGTGCTCTATGCAGGGCTCTTGCGCGGAGTATATATTTCGGTGGATAGGGGGGCAACATGGTCTTTGCTGGGCGAGAATATGCCTATTGTTGCTGTGGCAGATCTCGAGATTGAAGAAAATACATCTGATCTTTTGGTAGCAACCCATGGCAGGGGTATTTACAAAACAAATCTGAAGCCGCTGCACAAAGCTTTGGAGTTAGGATTACCTTTGAAAAAAAGCTTTTTGTTTGATACTCCCTCCGTAAAAAGGCCTTGGGTAAACGATACGCATAGGGATATAGACTATAACACCATTAATAAAGTACCTATCACATTTTGGGCCACCAAAAGTCAAGATGTCAACATTAAAATATATAATGAAGGGGAGGAATTGATCTGGTCACATGCCTTGGCCGTAAAAGAGGGCATGAACCAATTTAGGTGGAATTTGATAATTAAAAAACAAAGCAGTCCAAAACCTTATTTTATCCATTATGACAAATTTATTGAGAAGGGTGTATATAAAATATTGCTGGAAATGAATGGGGAGACCTTGACAGGAACATTAAAGGTAGAGGAGGGGAGTAGGCCCAAGCATTAGAGAACAGGATATGTCAATAAAAAAATGAGTCAAGCCTGACATAGTTAGTGCAGCATGTATAGTATGAAAAAATGTTTCTAGGACGGTCCTAATTTGTTTGATGATGTCTATGTACGCATTAGCCCAAGACCAATCATTGCCAGCGTTTAGGCAGAAATCCTGGCAAGATCATTTGCAATCAATACAGCAATCATCATATGCAAAATTAAAATGGAGAGCAGTGGGGCCAGAATTTATGGGGGGTAGAATTGAAACCATTGCAGGTCATACAGATAGGCCAAATACCTTGTAGGTGGGAGCAGGTTCGGGCTATCTACGGAAAACCGAAAATAACGGTACACATGGGCGTAATATCTTTGTTTTGGATATTGAAAATATTGAAAACATAGAGGAAGATTAAACGTGGATAGTTTATGGCAGGATTGTTTGATGCCTAATCCATTTTTTAAGGATAACACATAATTTTAGAGCTATTTTATTATTTATCCTGCAAAAGGTGGTCCCGATTATCTTTTTAATATAATTATTATAAGTTTGTATCCTAGCCCTAAAAATCGACTACTTTTGTAAATTAAAGGTTAATTTAAAATTAACTGCCGCGTATATGGTATTTGCTAATTAAATGGGGTTTAGTATTTTAAAAATTTTTTATTGAAAAGTCATATATGAAAGGTATTTTAATATCTTTGATAAACATAACCCTTATTACATGAAAAAAGAATACGCAAAAATGGATGCGGCGCTTTTGCATCTTGCCAATAAAAAGGTGGTTTTAAAGCTGATTAAGCACAATAAGGAAATTAGTAGGTCTGCCTTGGCTAAGGAGTCGGGGTTAACGCCCCCGTCCATTACTAGGATTGTAGATGAGTTGATAAATGTTGATGGTCTGGTAGAAAGTCTTGGTGTAGGTAGTTCCAGTGGAGGCCGCCCGCCCATGATCGTTAAATTTAAAAATGATAACAATTACATAATTGGAATAGATTTGGGCGCCACCTATATACGGGGGTGCATGGTTGATCTTAATGCCAATTTTATTTCCGAGATACAGGTTCCTACCGAATTGGAAAAGGGATTTTTGAGTATTGTTGACAAGGTTGTTAAGCTGATTAACAAACTCCAGAGTAGGAAGGAGCCTAGAGCAAAAATATGGGGAGTTGGGATTGGTGTTGCCGGTTTGGTGAATAGTAAAACGGGAATTATTGAATCTTCGCCCGATTTTGGTTGGACAAACATTGATCTAAGGCAGGAGTTGGACAAGCATTTGGACTTGCCTTTTTTCTATGATAATTCAACGCGATTGATGGCACTGGGTGAGATGAAGATGGGAGAGAAGAATAACCAGAAAAATTTTGCCGTTATAAACATTGGATACGGAATTGCCTCCGGTTTGGTGGTTGAGGGGAATCTTTTAAAAGGTTTTTCCGGATTCGCCGGGGAGTTTGGACATATTGCAGTGGATACGGATAGTACCGTGCAGTGTAAGTGTGGTATGTACGGGTGTCTGGAGGCTTTGGCCTCTGGTCATAGGATCGCCTCTTTGGGCAAGCAGTTGTTGGCAGAAAACGGATCTGAATTGTTAAATGAACTATGTAGAGGGAATCAGGACCTTATTACGGCCGAATTGGTAGCACGGGCAGCAAAAAAAGGAGACCCTGCATCCCTAAAAATATATGATGAGGTAGCAGAGTACCTCTGTAAAGGAATAGGGACCTTGGCAAATTTATTAAATCCGGAAACCGTCTATATAGGAGGTGGGATTTCCTTGAATGGCGATCTGCTTTTCAATTTAATAGAGGAGAAGCGTGATAAGTACCTCTTGGCCGGAAATACAAGGGTTAAAATACAACCCTCTACATTTGGTGATCAGGCAACTTCCATTGGTGCGGTATCCGTAGTCCTGGAGAAAATTTTAAACTTGGAATTATCCGGTGCCAAAAAAACTAAATAAACAGAAGGTTGCATCTTTTTCTTGATGCAACTTTTGTCTTTTTCAGCTAGGGCACAAAATCAATAAAAATATAATGCTAAAAATAAAAGGTGTTGCTTTAGCCTTGGTACTCGGGCTGGTTTTAATAAGTTGTAAGGAAGATTCAAAAAAAGAGGTCGCAATATCAGGCCCTAAGAAACCTAATGTTATTTTGATCATGACCGATGATCAAGGGTATGGCGATTTAGGTTGTCTGGGTAGTCCGTATGTTAAAACTCCCAATCTAGATCAATTTTATAACGAGAGTGTTCGTTTTACGGACTTTCACGTGGATCCTTCCTGCTCCCCTACAAGGTCTGCGCTGCTTACTGGTACCTATTCTGCCAGGGCAGGGGTATGGCATACCATTGGAGGGAGGTCCTTGCTAAAGGAAGGGGTGACCACAGTGGCTGACGTATTTTCAGACAATGGCTATAAGACGGGTATCTTTGGTAAATGGCATCTTGGAGAGAATTATCCCTTTAGACCCAACGACAGGGGGTTTCAGGAAGCCATAGTGCATGGTGGAGGTGGCATAGGCCAATCACCGGATTTTTGGGGCAACGATTATTATGACGACACCTATAAGCACAATGGTAAATTTGAGAAATATGACGGCTACTGTAATACGGTATGGTTTAATGAAGCTATTAACTATATAGAGAAGAACAAGGACGAGCCATTTTTTTGTTATATCCCTACCAACCTTCCCCATGCGCCTTTGAATGTGGATGAGAAATATGTAGAGCCTTTTAAAGGCAAGGTATCGGAACGCTTGGCGAAGTATTATGGCATGGTGGAAAAAATTGATGAGGATGTTGCCACGCTATTTCGCAAGGTGAGTGATTTGGGGCTTGATGAGAATACAATAGTCATTTTTATGACCGACAATGGACCCTGTCCGTGGTTTGGTGGTGTTGAGATGGATTTTGAAACAGGTTATGTTGAAGAAGGATATACCGCTGGTATGAGAGGGGCAAAGATATGGGGGTATGAGAATGCCCACCGGGTGCCATTCTTTATTCGCTGGCCAGAAGGAGGAATAGAGGGCGGCAAGGATATAGATGCGCTTTCGGCCCATGTAGATGTGCTTCCCACCCTAATAGAATTATGCGGACTTAAAGGGGCGGATAATTTAGAGTTTGATGGTAGAAGCCTAGCGCCTCTTTTAAATGGGGAGTTGACAAATTGGCAAGATGATAGAACGGTAGTGGTACACAATCAACGTGTGGAATACCCTGTAAAGGATAAGGAATACCAAGTGCTTACCAAAGATTGGAGATTGGTGAACAGGGAGGAAAAGGAATTGTACAGCATCAAAGAAGATGGAGAGCAAAAGGTGAACGTAGCGACAGAAAATCCAGAGGTTGTAGAAGAACTTTATAAGCGGTATGAGGATTGGTGGGAAGATGTTTCCGTAGAATTTGGGGAATATGCAACCATGTATGTGGGTACCGAGCATGAAAACCCCGTTACCCTGTATTCCCATGACGCACATACCAGAAATAAGGAAAAAATATGGACGGTAAACGTGGCACGTGATGGTAGGTATGAGGTGTATGTAAATAGGTGGCCCAATGAGACGGGAAAAAGAATTAATGAGAATGCCAAGGGGGAAACGCAGAATAGTTTTAAATCAGCTTCCCTAAAAGTGGGTAATATAGAACAAACGGTACAGTTGGATGATAAAATGAAATCTGCCAAGTTTGTGGTAGATCTAAAGGCTGGCGTTACCTGCTTTCAATCTTCATTTAGGCTAAGGAATGATAAGATCAGTGGAGCGGGTTTTGTATATGTCGATTATTTAGGTGCCGGAGATGCCCAGAAAATAAGTGAATATGTGCCCTCAGTGCCAGATGAGATTCTAAGGAAGGGCTATGAGCAGAAAGTAGTGCTGTTCGATTAATTTATATGTTTAAATAGGTTGTATTTTATTGTAGTAAAATGAAGAAATTAGTAAAAGTAGTAGCTATAGTGTTGTTTTTGGTGTTTGTTGCCTCATGTAAAGATGGGGGGCAAAAGCCGGAGGAGGTTGTTGCGGAAAAACCAAATATTATTTTTATCCTTACCGATGATCAACGATGGGATGCCTTGGGCTTTGCCGGTAATTCCATAATCAACACCCCCAATATGGATAAATTGGCCAGTTCTGGCCTGTATTTTAAAAACGCCTTTGTAACCACACCTATCTGTGCGGCGAGTAGGGCTACTATCCTTACGGGTTTATATGAAAGAACCCACGATTTTAATTTTGGCAAGCCTAAATTGAAGGATGCCTATATGTATGAGAGTTATCCTTATCTGCTTAAAAAAGCAGGGTATAGAACTGGTCTCATTGGTAAATTTGGGGTAAAAGTCAATAAGGGCGTGGAAGATTCGTTGTTTGATACCAGTGTAAAGACATTTTGGCCCTACCTCAGGGAAGTTGACGGTAAGGAAAAACATTTGGCCGATATTAATGGGGATCATGCCTTAGACTTTATTAAATCTGAAAAAGATAAACCTTTTTGTCTTTCATTATCCTTTTGGTCGCCACACGCGGATGATGGTGCCGAGGAACAGTATTTCTGGCCAGAATATGCCGATAGTTTGTATGTAAATAATGAAATTCCCACCCCTGAAACGGCAGACCCTGCCTTTTTTGAGGCATTGCCCGAGTTTATGAAACACTCCATGAACAGGAAAAGATGGTACTGGCGCTATGATACCCCAGAGAAGTTCCAGAAAATGGTGAAAGGATATTATAAGATGATCAGTACGGTAGATAGTGTAATAGGTAGAATAAGGACCACATTGGAAGAAGAGGGCTTGGCAGATAATACCGTAATTGTATTTATGGGAGATAACGGTTACTATTTGGGTGAACGTGGATTTGCTGGTAAATGGTTGATGCACGAGCAGTCGCTTCGTGTACCTCTAATGATCTATGATCCCAGACAATCAGAATCCGATAGAGGGAAAACCTTTGAGGAAATGGTGTTGAACTTGGATATTGCCCCCACCATCTTGGATTTGGCGGGAGTGAAAATTCCCAAAAGCTATCAAGGTGAGAGTCTGACGTCCTTTTATGATGACGATATTGCTGATTGGCGGTCCTCTGCCTTTTTTGAGCATCAAAGGGAAGGGGAGTCATTGCTTCCCAAAACAGAAAGTTATAGGGATGAGGAATGGAAGTTTATTAGGTATGAAGCTGCTCCAGATTTTATAGAGCTGTATAACCTAAAAGAAGATGTGAACGAGGTTAATAATTTAGCCTATGATGAAAAATATAAAGATCTAGTGGAGCTCTATTCCAAGAAATGTGATTCTGCAGTAACCAAATTAATGAAGCGCAGAATTAATTAAACCCTGTATCATTTAAAGCACATATTTTAAAAATAATTGGGGTCGGACTTTAGAAAAAGAGTCCGACCCTTTTTTTTGTGCCCGCTTGCTCGTGCAGGCCGAGATCATAAGGAGTTGAAATTGATAAAACAAGATGTGCTATTCTAATATACGACGACCATTTTAGGGGACTCCCTTGTGTCCAAGTAGCTCTTGGCTTGGTCTTCCGGAATCTTTTTGATTCCGTGTTTCTGCAGTTCGTTCAAAACAGTTGAGCTATTCCCAAGTCCAGCGCTGCTATGGGCAGTCGTCCTTGATCTATTCTATTATTTGCACATTTATTTTACGGGATAGTCCAATTAAAAATTTTTAATCTAATATTGCTGCTCTCAAAACAGTGCTTTCAGATGTTGGAAAATCAGGTTCCACATAATTCTCTACTGCATTTCCACTTAACCACTGTAACGCCCGTACAATAGATTGTTGAAAAGCGGCACAACGCATATTGGGTGGCCATATTTGATTTTTCCATAAATGGCCATAGGTAGAACAATAGACCTTGCCTTTTCCAAAATTAACCGTCCACTCCATGGGGAAGTTTAACTGGGTTTTTGGGTCTTTGGCATATGATAATACTTCCAGATTGTCGGTAGTGCCCCTTCCGTATCGGTAAATCTCCACATCGGCAGCTATCCAGGATTTTGGCATACCAATATGCAAAGGGTGGCCCACTATTCGGGTTACCAAGGCATCTGTTCGTGCACCATGCCCAGTGTTTTCACCTTCTCCTTTGGGAATAATCTCCAGTTCTTCTTTTTCATTAATAGTTACAGCTACCCCAAAATCCTTATTTCGCCATCCTAAAGCTAGCATTTTATTGTAGGCAGGCCATCCTTTAAAAGCATTGGTTGCACCGTGATACATATATACCCCACCGCCTTCTGATACATATTCTTCAAAAGCTTGCTTTACATGTTTGGGCCATTGCAAACTATCTTCTTTAAAAATATTATTGCAAGTCTGAATCACAACGGGGTAGGAATTAAAGTCAGGATTCCAGCTTTCCCAATCGAATTTATTCGTGTTTTGATTGGGGCAGGTACTTACCGATACCTTAAACTTCCCTGTAGCTTCAAGTATTTTTTGTAAATATTGGGTGTTCAATTTCCAATTATGATTGCTAAAACCATCAATAATGAGTACCGGAATTTTTTTTGGTTCTGCTATTTCACTTACCTTTTCAATCTTAATGTCGTCGTATAAAATTCCACCTCCTACTTTTAGTGCTGTTGAATAGAATGAGAGGGTTATTTCACCGTCGGGTGGAGCTATAAAATCGTGCGATATCTTTTCCCAACGGGGTGCTTTTGTTAATTTGTCCCTGTTTAGACTTAGAACCATTTCATCATCAATAAAGATTTCACCGGTTAGTGGATCTTGTTGGTCCCAGGATTGATGGCGTGAATATAGAGCTGATAACCGATATTTGGCTCCTGCTGTTAGGCCAGTTACGGTTTGCGCAATGCCCCCTGGTCCATGACCTCCCAAATCAATAACCCATTTTCCGCTTGGTGAGCCAAAGCGGTCAATGGCGATAAGGTCTATATTTTCTTGCATGATCAACCATCCGGGTAGCTGCTCTCCATATATATGGGGGTTTCCACTATCGCTATCCACTTTCATTTCAAAACCACCATTTACTAAATGATCATTTACCGGAGGTGTAATAGGGGATCCCATTTCTATTTTTAGGTTGTCCAGTACCAATCCCATGTCCCCTTTGGTGGTGGATACAAATTCTATAGTGGCGGTTCCTTTGGATGTGGCTTTAAAACCAAAACCAATGCCCCCAATGTAATTGGGTGCCGGCGATAGGTTTCGGACTGTTGCCACTGTTGTTCCGTTAATGATGACCTTAGCAGTAGCTAAGAGGGTTTGGTCATCTCGCTGCCTGCCTTTCTGGTCGGCATATTCAAATTTTAAAGTATAATCTGCAGATTTTTCAAGCCCTTTTATGGTCTGTTTTATACTCCCGGCTTGGTTGCCATTTAAATCCAGGACTTGGTTTCCTTCAGCTGCCGAAAACACTTTGCTTGTAATCAATTCCACATTGCCGCTGCTGATGGTCCAGCCTTTTAGCTTATTTACAACCTGTCTCTCGCCGGTTACTCGGTCTTTTTCAAAAGAGGCATTTTTTATTTGAGCTTTAACCATTAGTACATTACAGCATAAAATTGAAGCTATAATGGCCAATCTCTTATGGAAAATATTTTTCATAAACGTTTCTTTGTTATCCTCCTTTGAACTAATGGAAGTATGGTGAATTATCCGCTTAAAAATATACATTACCGCTAATACCTGCACTATAAAAAAATGAATTCTTAAAAGTAGTTGGCTCTTGTGTGTTTTCTTGATCAAACCCTTTCCAATTAGCCTTTTTTCAAAATAAATGCCGAACCCTTTTTTGTAAAACATCCACAAGAGTAAAAGATTAGTTCAGGGAGACCTCTTGGGGTATAATATTCAAAACATTTTACGGGCCAAAATCTAAGCTTTGGTGATAAGCGCAAAGAGTAATAAGAATTACATAGAATTATCCAATATCTCAGTAAACTTTTTAACTAAATATTATAAAGATTAATTAATATTTGTAGATATAATACAGTGATGGGCTAATATAGTATATCTGGATTATGAATTTGTTAAAATAGTACAGCCTTGTGTTAATTTATTGTTGTAAATGCCATTGATTTTAACATAATATTGCTGGGTGAGTAGGTTTTTACAGGAATAGATCTTTTGAATGTTTTTTTAAAAACCTCAATAATAACCTTCTAAACAAATATTAAATTATGCAAAAAAAGCTACGGTACAAACAGTTATTAATACTGCATTTGCTTGCTGAAAGGAAAAAAAATATGGCTCGGGCCGTATTGGTGTTTTTACTTTTTAGTAGTGTAGATGCTATGGCATCGGCTTTGTCGTCCAATGACTATGTTAAGACTGTTGACGGTGTTTTTGGAAGTTCTACTAGTATGATGCAACAGCAAGGAGTTGTTTTGGGAACCGTTACTGGATCTGATGGAATAGCTATTCTTGGCGTCACGGTTTCAATTAAAGGAACAGACAAAGGTGTTGTTACGGATTTTGATGGAAAATACACCTTGAAAAATGTGCCTGAAGATGCCGTTCTTGTATTCAGTTATCTGGGCATGGAGAGTCAGGAAATTCCTGTTTCTGGAAAATCCGTTGTCGATGTCACAATGAAAAATAGTATTGAAGAGCTTGAAGAAATTGTAGTAGTTGGCTACGGTAAGCAGGATAAATTAAGTGTTACAGGTTCTGTGGCCGATATTAAAACAGAGGGCATAAAACAGAGTCCTTCCCCAAACGTTGTGGGTGCTCTTACCGGACGTCTTCCAGGCCTTGTTACCGTTCAAAGTAGTGGTCGTCCTGGAGCTGAGGGTTACGGAATTTATTTGAGAGGGCTTAGTACAACCAATGGATCTTCGCCTTTAATACTTATAGATGGGGTTCCTCGTGATAATATTACACAACTGGATCCCAATGAAATTGAAAATGTCACGGTTTTGAAAGATGCCTCAGCTACCGCTGTATTTGGGGTTCGAGGGGCTAACGGAGTTATTTTGGTGACCACACGAGTAGGTAATACCGAAGAACCCTCGATCGATTTTTCTTATGAAACCGGAATGCAATACTTGACCTATAAAACGGAAATGTTGGATTCGTGGGACTATGCCGCAATGAGAAATCAGGCTCTAATTAACGATGGGTATGCTCCAAAATATTCCGACCGTCAGATTGCGTTGATGAAAGCTGGAACGAGCCCTTTTTACCCCAATACTGATTGGTATGAAATAATGACAAACGACTTTGCACCTATAAATAGATACAATGTGAATATGTCTGGAGGAAATAAGCGTTTCAAATATTTCTTTAACGCCGGTCTTCTTGATCAAAAGAGTTTCTATAACGCCTTGCCGAAAGACGAACTAGGATATGATCCACAGTTTAAATTAACCCGTTACAATTTCAGAACTAATGTAGAAATGAAAGTAAATAACTGGATTTCTGCAGGTGTTAATTTAGCCGGATATTTAAGTAAGGTAAATGGGACTACCGCACAGGCTTCACAAATATATGTAGGGATTAATTCAATGACACCTGTTACACCTGGTCCGCTATCTCCTGCAGGATGGGAAGAGTATGGAATTCCAGAAGGTAATCCTATTAACCCGGACGGTGTGAGCTATAAGAATCCTTACGCCTTGTTGAATTACCGCGGTTACAATAGTTCAGAATCCAATAACCTGAATACAACTGCTAATATTGACTTTGACCTAGGGATGATAACCAAGGGGCTTTCATCTAAAATGATGGTGTCCTTTGATACCTATTCCAGCTCTACTCTTAATGGTAAAAAGAGCTACAACAGTTATCAGTTTGATATTAATGAAGAACAGACTTTGGAAGGTGAAACATATGACCTTATAGAATTTACGCCAGAACAAGAGCCCCAGTTTTATCCCATAACCCTGTCTAAAGGTTCTAGTTTTAGGTATAAAACAAATTTACAATGGATTATAAACTACAACCGAACCTTTAATAGTACTCACAAAGTTTCGGGAATGATATTGGCCCAACGCGATAATAGTGAAGCTGCTGGTGGAAGTAGTGAAAACTTGCTCCCTTATAATTATATGGGCGTTGCCGGTCGTGCTACTTATGGCTATAAAAACAGATACTTGGCGGAATTTAATGTTGGTTATAACGGTTCGGAGCAGTTTGCTCCTGGTAATCGGTTTGGAGTGTTTCCTGCAGGATCTTTAGGATGGGTGGTTTCTAACGAACCTTTTATGAAGTCGGTCGACTTCTTGTCCAATTTTAAGTTGAGGGCATCTTATGGTAAAGTAGGTAGTGATAATATTGGTGGCTCACGCTTCCTTTATCTGGATAAAATGAATGTTGGGACCAGTGGGAGAATTGCAACAATTAGTGATTTGTTTGTAACAGAGAGTTTACTTGGTAATCCTAATATTACCTGGGAGGTAGCTTATAAGCAGAATTATGGTATTAATCTAGGTTTCTTTAAAAACTCACTTACGCTTGCCGTGGATGCTTTTAAAGAAAGAAGAGAGAATATCTTAATAACGCGCCAGACCGTTCCTGAAGTTACAGGACTTAGCACCATTTATCCTAAAGCTAACCTTGGAATTGTAGAAAACAAAGGATTTGAAGTTGAGCTGGGCTACAGTAAGCAATTCACTAAAGATTTTTCTATGGGTATTCGTAATACCTTTTCTTATGCGAAAAATAAAAACGTATTTGCCGATGAAGCCAGTCAGGGGGATGATTATTATTTACAATATAGAAAGCAAGGCCTTTCTATAGGTCAATATACCGGTAAAATTGTTGATTGGGATTCCCCTGGTAATGGGTATTATATTTCATTGGAGGAGATTGATGAAACCACTTATTCAGGAGCCAAGCCGCGACTGGGCGATTTAAAATATTTGGACCTAAATGGTGATGGTAATATAGGACCTGAGGATAACGACGTAATAGGATACCCTACTGTTCCTCAAGTCAGTTACAGCTCAATATTAAACATTGCTTATAAAGGTTTTGATTTGTCCCTAATGTTCCAGGGAGCTGCTCAGGTTACCAAAAACTTTACGGCTTCTGGAGTGTGGGAATACGGGGACCCTGGTTATTATTTTGAGTATCAGCAAAATCACTGGACTCAGGAAAGATGGGAAAATGGGGAAACTATTTCTTATCCGGCATTGGCCTCCTTTAAAAGGAATAACAACCACACTATCAACTCATTTTTTACTACCGATGTATCTTATTTAAGATTGAAAAACGTAGAGATTGGTTTTACTTTTCCAAAGAGTTTGTGTGAAAATTTAGGATTACAAAAAATTAGGATATATACCAATGGGAGTAATCTTGCTACCTGGACAAAAAATAGGTTTTCTCACTTAGATCCAGAGATTGGACGTTCCCCTTTAATTCCTATTACTCAGATATTCAATTTTGGTGTAAACGTTAAGATTTAGATTGGTGCAATTATTAAATAAAAAAATGAAAAATATGAAAACAAAAATATTGATAACCGTCTTTTCTTTATTTCTGTTTGCCTCCTGTAGTGATGTTTTAGATATCTCTCCTGATGGAACACAGACCCTAGATGAGATTTTTAGTGACGAATCAACTACAGGTGGTTATTTAAGTTCGTGCTACCAGTCATTTCCAGGTTTCTCATATCGCTATGTAGGCCTAGAGAATTTGCCTACAGCTATATCGGATGACGCTTGGAGTATTGGTAGAAATGGAGCTAACAGTGCCAGTCTTTATCTGGGAGCTGTGACCACTGTCGGCAATAATAACAAACTTGGCTATATGAAGGGAATGTTTGGGAATAATGTCTCGGCCTGGAAATATTTTTACCTAAGAATACGCCGTATCAATGTGTTCCTTAGTCGTATAGACACTGCTGCCGTTCCTTCGGAAACAGAAAGGGCACAGTGGACCGCTGAAGCTAGAGTTTTGCGGGCCTTTTATTATACCGAGCTTATTAATCGTTATGGTAGTGTCTATCTTCTTACCGAACCCACCGAAGTGGGCTTTGATGAGACAACCCTTGAATTGTCTACCTATAAGGAGGTTGCTGATTTTATCATTAGTGAATGTCGTGAAGCTATGAAATCTGATGAATTGCCTTGGAGGCCAGAATTAAGTACAGACTTTAGGCGAATGAATAAAAGTATAGCCGCTGCACTAAAATCAAGAGTGGCACTGTTTATGGCCAGCCCTTTGTTTGCTGATGGACAAAATTATTGGGAGGAAGCTGAAGCAATCTGTAAAGAATCCTTGGACGAGCTTTTGGCACATGATTTTGAATTGTATACAACCGTTCGTAATACCTCTGTTTTTGGAGACAATGCTTATCAAGAATACAGTACTTCCACAAGGGATTATTCCTCTTCCCCAGTAGATAAGGAAACTATTTTGGCTACAAACAATGTAGGTACCAATTGGAATTATCAAGGATTGCCTATTAATAATGCAGTATCGGCTGGAATGGCTCCAACTCAAGAGTTGGTGGATGCTTACCCTATGACAAACGGGAAATATATCCTAGACCTTGCTAAACCCTATAATGATGCCAAACATCTTTCCCCAAATTTCGCCTCTGGGTCGGGATATGATGAAACAAATCCTTATGTAGATCGCGATCCCCGTTTTTATGCAACTGTTTATTACAACGGTTCAACGGCATTAAATCAGCAAAATAAACAGATAACGATAGAGACTTTTAGAACGGGGAATAGCAGTATTATGGGAAGTAATACTAAGCGTACACAGACGGGTTATTATCCGCGTAGACACTATCATCCCTTACAGCGAAGGGGTAGAAACGTTGCTGTATCATGGCGTTATATGCGTTTGGCCGAAATATATTTAAACTATGCAGAATGTGCAATTGAAAACAATCACTTGACCGAGGCGTTAGCAGCGATTAAACCAATTAGAGATCGCGTGGGTATGCCTAATCTGGATGAAGTGGAAGGTGTAACCATTGATCAGGATAATCTTCGTTTGATGTACCGAAATGAACGCAGAATAGAAATGGCGTATGAAGAGACCCGTTATTATGATGTGCGAAGATGGACCGCCCCTGGTGATGATATGGATGTTATTCGTTACGCTACCGGTATGTGGATCGAGAAAAGTGTAGATGGTACTTTAACCCATATGCGTTTTCAAGTAGGGGATAGCTATGATCCGGAAACGCAGACTTGGACTGGAGAAGGATTGGAAAAAGCATGTTATAGCTCAAAATATTTGCTTCATCCACATGATGCTTTAGAAGTTTCCAGGATATTAAATAGTACCGGGGTTGATATTCAAAATCCAGGATGGTAATCTACCATTACAATTTTTACAATTAAATTTTATATAAATGATAAATTTAAGAAATAATATGTCATCAAACATAGTTTCGATTTTGCTGATAATTTTTATGTTATCCGCGGGTCATATAAACGCTCAAACAGATGGTGCTTATCTAGAAGGCACGGTAAAAGATGTTTTTGGGCATGGATTACCCGGAGCTACTGTTAAAACCAAAAATAATGCTATCAATACTGTTAGTGGGGTTGATGGTGCCTTTACCATAAAAGAAGCCTTTCCTGAAGAAGAAGAACTTTATGTTTCTTTGGACGGTTATAGAACTAAGGTTGTAACCTTTGAGGGACAGGATAGTTTTTCGGTAATTTTGGAAACAGACGTTTCGGGGCGCGATAATACCGTGTCTCTTTTAACAGGAGACAGGACTATGAGTTCTGTTGGTGCTTCCGCCGTAACCATATCACAGGATGTTTTATCCAGAACCAAGACATCAACTTTAGGGAGTGCTCTTTTAGGACGCTTTCCAGGTTATACTTCTGGTTACATAAGAGGGATTTCCACAACTAACGGAAAAGCACCTATTATATTGGTAGATGGAATGGTAACCAATAGTTATAACCATATAAACTTAAACGATGTAGAGTCGGTGACAATATTAAAGGATGCTGCAGCAACCTCGTTATATGGTTTACAAGGGGGTAACGGGATTATTTCCGTAAAAACCAAGAAAGGCTATGACGGTGAATCAACTATTACCGTGAATACCAATTACACAATGCAAACACCAATTACAACGCCTACTGTTTTAAACTCGGGACAGTATACCCGATTGTATAATGAGGCGTGGGTAAATGATGGTAATACCGATCCTTCTATTTATACGGAAGAGGATATTCGCAATTATGAGTCAGGTGAAAACCGCGAGTTGTACCCTAATAACAATTGGTACGATATGTTTATCAATTCTTTGGTGGAAACTCAAGACATAAATATAAGTGGTCGTGGAGGTTCAGAAGTTTTTAAGTACTATGTAGGAATGGGTTATTTGCATCAAAATTCTCCCTACATAACCGATGGTACAGTTCCTGAAAAATATGGAACCAATCGCTTTGATATTAGATCCAATTTGGATATCAAGATCAATGACTACATCAGTGGGTACATGAATATCTCTGGAAGGATAAATCGCACAATGAATCCGCAAGCGAATAATATTTATTCAACTATTTTTAATCTTGGCCCCACTGTTTATGGCCCGCTAACTCCTGAAGGGAATGTGGTTGTTACAGAAACAGAAGGAAACTCTACCTATGCTAAAATTAACAGGGCAGGATACGTTAAAACAACAGGTGTACATATTTCTTCTATTAGTGGGTTGAATTTTGACCTTAATAAATTACTTCCCGGACTATCAACAGGTGGTGAAATAAAGTATTATACGGTTCCTACATCTTATATTTATGGAAATACCGATTATGAAAGGTGGATACGTGATATGACCATAAAAGACGATTTGGTATTTATGAGATTCGGTAATGCCAGAAATGAGCCTGTTACTTTCACAAAATCTACCTCTAGTAGTTATAGAACGGAATATCAGGGACATTTAAAGTATAAAAATACCTTTGGTAATCATAATATTAACGCCACTGCTTTAATTCAGAAACAATATTACAATTCGCAGGCTGCAGAAGGGGTTCAGCCATTTATTAAAATGACTTATGGCTTTAATGCTAATTATGCTTATAAGAATTTGTTGTTTACTGATTTTGTATCTGGCTATCAGGGATCAGAACAATTTAGTGCTGATAACAGATACGGATTTTTCCCTTCCGCGTCGACGGCCTTGGTTCTTTCAAATTTTGATTTTTTAAAGGATGATAAGGCTGTGACATTCTTAAAACTACGTGGTTCATATGGTCTTGTTGGGAACGATAATATAGCCGGAAACAATCGTTTTCTTTATAAAGACAACCTAACCACCGGTGGAAACAACATTGGAGAGGATCAATTAGGAAATCCAAATATTACTTGGGAGACTTCAAGAATTGCCAATATTGGTTTTGATATCGGACTTTGGGATCAGTTATCCCTGTCTTTTGAATACTTTGACGACCGACGCACAGATATCCTAGTGTCCAATAACATCATTCCAGCTATGCTTGGTGTTAGTTCTAGTTCTTTGCCTTTAATGAATGATGGTGAAGTTCATTCTTATGGCTATGAGGCACAGTTGGGGTATAAGAAGGATTTTAATAAAGATTTTTCTCTTGGAGTAAATGGTTACTTTGCTTTTAACGATAATAAGGTTGAAAACATAGCAGAATTGAACTTGGGAGATGATTATGCTTATCCTTATAGAACTACGGGGTATCGTGTTGGGCAAAAATGGGGCTATCTTATTGACTATTCCAATGGTAACGGCTATTTCAATAGTGCCGATGAAATTACAGCTTCGGGACTCGCTTACGAGGGAGCTTCCCCTAGACCAGGAGATTTTATCTATCAGGATTTAAATAACGATGGTGTTATTAATGTTCAGGATATAGCACCAATGGGATATTCTAGTATTCCAAGAATTAGCTATGGCACAGAATTGAGTATGAAATGGAACCGATTTGATGTTTCTGCCTTATTTTTTGGTGTGGCTCAGGTGAGCACTTTTAACAGTGGTGCTGGCTTTTATGAGTCCTTTAATAACGGAACATTCTTTACGCAACATTTGAATGCTTGGACGGCCGATCGATACGCCAATGGTGAAGAGATTACAGCACCAGCTTTGTCGCTTAATGGTAGCGCCAGTCATAAGGCAAATGATTATTATTTTCAAGATAAAAGCTATCTACAATTGAGGGAGGTAACTGTGAGCTATACCATTCCAGCTGACGTATCCAATAAAATATGGAGCAAAGAAGCTCAGGTTTATTTTAGTGGAAGAAACCTGTTTAATATTGATAATATGAAAAGTGATGACTTGACTGTCTTTATGAATTCCACCAACAGTGCCCCCACCCGTAGAGCTTTTGTTCTTGGACTTAACTTAACGTTTTAAAGAAATAGAAAAATGACAAAAAAAATTATAATCTTATTGATAACCTTCGGTCTGTTCTTTTCATCTTGTGAAGATCCCTTTGATTTTGGATCGGATGGACGCGTGACCTATGATGAAATTTTTTCGGATTACCAACTAACGGGCAAATATCTCGCAACCGCTTATTCTTACTTTCCCTATTATGGTGCAAGTAGTGCAGGAGGTACTTTTTTAGCTTCGTTTACAGATGAGGCTCAGGATGCTCAGGATGTGGTACCAGGCAGTAATTCTTTAAGGTATTATGAAGGAAATATGTCTTCTGCCAATAATTTGATTAAGGGCTCACTTTATGACAATATGTTTAAGGGTATTAGAACTTGTAATGTATTTCTTGCTAATGTGGATGACGTACCAACATTTACTGTTCAGGAACATAGGGGGCAATGGAAAGCTGAAGCTTATTTGTTAAGAGCTTATTACTATCTTCAATTAATAAAACGCTATGGTCCAGTTCCTATTTTTAAGGAGGTGCTCCCGTTGGATTATGATTTTTCAACAATGGAAAGGCCGTCCTTTTATGAGAATGTACAGGCTATTATTGCCGATTGTGATGCGGCCTTGGCACAGCCAGAACTTTTATATCGCCAGGTTGACGGTCTTCAGGATGGTTTTATGACACGTGGGGTGGCTTATGCTATTAAATCACAAGCTATTCTTTTTGCTGCCAGTCCTTTGTGGAATGATGGTAATGACCATTGGAATGAAGCTGCAGAAATAACTAAAGAGGCTGTTGATGCACTGGAGGGTGCTGGCTTTGGTTTATTCAATCCAGCTAGTGTATCCATTTCAGGGATGTATAGTAAATATCAGGAATATTTTCTTACCCAACCAGAAAACGTAGAGTTTCCTTCAGAAGAGAAAGAGACTATCTTAGGGAAAACAAGAATGACATTGTGGTCTAATTACGGCCTTCCAGTTGTGCCTGATGTAACCAAAGCGGGTATAAGTCCATCCCAGGAGTTGGTTGATGCTTATGAAACCATTGACGGGGTACCGGTGCTTGATCCAGAGATGCCTTATTTGGATGACGATCATTTGCAACCCAACTATAATTCGGAAAACACCTTATATGATCCTGAAAACCCATATGCAAACCGGGATCCACGTCTTTTTTCAACGGTTTATTGCAATGGTAATTTCCATAACCTAAGCAACAATACAATTCCTGTTGAAACGTATGTAGGGGGTAGTTCTCAGATCTCGGATAACAGTAACTTGTACACCAGAACGGGTTATTATTTGCGAAAGTTTATTCATTACGACTCTAAAAACAATTCAAATAAAGATGGTTTTTGGCATGATTTCAGAATGGCCGAAATCTATCTTAATTTTGCTGAGGCTAATTTTTACGCAAACGGGGCTGCTACCCCTGAAGCTCTTGCTGCTGTTAATCTGATTAGATCCAGAGCTGGTATGCCCGACTTACCATCGGGAATTTCAGCAAGTGAATTTGAAGCAAGATTGAGGAATGAACGTCGAATTGAATTGGCCTTTGAAGAACACCGCTACTATGATTTGCGTAGATGGGAAATTCAAGGCGATTACGAAGGTGTTGTTACCGGAATGAAAATTACCAAAAATGGAGAAGATTTTGACTATGATCGAATTGTGGTGCAGAAAAGGAATGTTACAGATGAGAAGTATTTGATGTGGCCAATTCCTTTGACCGAACAAAACAAGTATAATGCACTTGGGATCGACTTCCAAAATTATGGCTGGTAATCACATGTATTTTTCCCTCCCAATTATATGGGAGTAAATTCAGTACTTGTTTTAGAACAGGAATAAAATCAAAGACCATTGGATATTTAATCCAATGGTCTTTGATTTTAATACTTTTAGAAGTAAACCTAAACACACTTTTTTAGTTACCCTTTTATCTTTCCTAAAAAAACGTAGGGTTTCAATTGCAACAGATTTGTGAATGACTTGGCCTTTGGTAATGAGGATGTGGTGTACTAGATCATGACGATTACAACCCTGAGGACGAATACTGGCTGAACTTTAGAACCAATCTTCAAATAAACGGACCAGGTAGCTGGGAAATAAAGATTATGTATCCTAACGTGACCCATAAGTAAAAACAGGGCGTAGTAAGGGAGCTACAAGGTACTCTAGGTAGTCATCAAGTATTGCCAGACTACACTGTTGTAATAGATTTAAAGAAAAGAATCCCGACAACCTTGGTTGTTCGGGATTCTTTAATGTTGAGGGGTCTTAGCTAGTAAAACCAGGCACTATATTCAGTCTTGTAAGAGAGCAGTTGGAGGGGGGAATACGCAACCTCATGGTAATCTGTGTTTATTAGGTGGTTAAATATAATGTAGCCTTGGTATTATGGTAGGAAAGGAATATAAAGGCGATCTAACTTATTAAATATTATTTAATAATGGGACGCGCATTTTTATTTTATCGTGATTATTAATTAAATTATTATGTTATTGACATAGGAATGTATTGTCTTGTTATCTAATTTTGGCGATATATTATTCAACATATGCTCACTAATATGTGCTTTTTAGTTTAAATAGTACATAAAGTGGGTAATTTAAAGCTTAAAAATGAAGTGTTGGATTAATATTTTTGCAGAGTGTATTGTTTTGGGTGACTATTTAAAATAAGTTTAATTACTTGGTTTAAATAATCTAGGATGATGTAATAGAGTCTTTTTCTTGGAGTCAATGGGATTTTCAAGCTTGGACATTTGCGAAAAATAAAAATTAAAGTTTCCCTAGAATGAAAAAATGGATAGCGTTTATTGGTTTTGCTTCTTTGATGTTCTTTCAAGGCTATACCCAGAATAGGGGAAAGGCTGAAAAATGGACAGAGGCTCAAATTGATGCGTTTATTGAAATGTCCGAATTAATTCCTATACAGGTAACAGGGGATAAGGACAATAGGATTAACGTAGTTATTGTGAACCAATGGACCTCTAGGGAGGAGGAGCCTTATAATTCCCCTGATATGAGGGGCGAATTTGTAAAGGATATAGAGGAATCCTTGGTCGCGGCCCTTACTTACGGAGATGAAAGAGCGCAAACGGCATATTCCCATTACAAAGAGTTTTTTAATGTTTATGGGCTTTGGATGCCCGATACTCCTGAGTGGAAAAAAGGGATAGACTTGGAGGCTATGGATGCCATCCGCGACAAGCTGTTTTTGCCATGGAAAAGTGAACACCGGGGATGGGTTACTTTTTTGATAATGCCCAACCGTGAGAAGGGTGGCGGAGGAGCTGCCCGTAATTTAGAGAAACGGGTAGGTAATGCAGTCATTGCTGGGAATGGAATAGGAAAAATGCTACACGAGATTTCCCATACCTGTATGAGTTTGGGGGATGAGTATACCACCGGAGCAACAGGAACCTCAGCCTTTCCTACCTACGCGTCCGAACTGGAATATGAAAGGGAAAAAATTAAATGGAGAAAGTGGATAGAGCCCAGTACTCCATTGCCAACTCCTTATGAAGCGCAATACCTGGATAAGGTAGGTGCCTTTGAAGGAAATCAGTATCACCTTGTGGATTATTATAGGTCCACTGCCCAAGGTTGTATAATGGGTGCAGGGGTGTTTGATAATACGGAGGAAATGTGCCCCATATGTAACCAAAGGGTTTCCATGAGGGCGTATGACCTGGTGGATATTATTAAAAGTACTGTCCCTGAACAAAAATCAATTGAAATTGCAGGTAATAAAAAGCTTCGGTTTGCGGTAGATCATATTGTGCCGGAACCCAATACCCAAGTGGTAAGATGGTTTTTAAATGGAAAATTGATTGCAAGCGGGACCGATGAACTGGAAGTTGAATTTGGGGAAATTGAAGAATATGAACTTGTTTGTTCCATTACAGATGAAACCCCAAATATTAGACCTGATCCACCATTTGCCCGATTCCCAAAGGTTGAGGTGCAATGGAATATATTAAATACCGCACCAACTTCTGATGCCAAGCCATTGGAGGTGACAACCCGTACTAAGAAAGTTAGTAAGCAAGCTGGACTTTTTAATGTGGAGCCCGTTGTTTCTGGAGGAACCCCACCATTTACCTACAAATGGACCAACGGAAGCACCTCAGAATCATTGGACGAAGTTGGAGTGGGTATCTATGACGTTGTGGTAATGGATAGCGAATTTAGAACTGCTAAGGCCCGTGCCTCTATTTATGAAAGTAGCCTGGGGAGTGCTGGTTCAACCAAAAAATCCAAGAAAAATAAAAAGAAGAAATCCACTATAGCGGTGGTGGCAGATGTTAAGGCTTCAGAAATCAATAAAGATAATGGAACCATAGCCCTGAGTGTTATCGGTGGTCAGTCGCCCTATACCGTAAAGTGGAAAAATGCAGTTTATGAATATGGGAAAAGCATTATATATGAGCCTGAAAATGCGACCATAACGCTTCCAGAACATCAAATAAAGACATTTTTTAGCGCCAGTGACAATTCCTATTTGGATTGTAAGGGAGGTGAAGGTTCCGTGTCTTGGGATGTGGAAGTGGCCAATAGTGGTTTTTATCCTGTAGATGTAATTTATGGCGGTATCAACTTAAAGGGGTCGGATGCCCAGATTTCCGTTAATGGGAAATTGGAATCCAAGACTATACACTTTAACCAGACCAGGCCATTATATACGGGATGGGATGTGGCGACCATGAAAGTATACCTCCATGAAGGTGTAAACAAAGTGGCAATTGTTTCCAATGGACAGTCTATTCCCAATATTAATTATTTAAGGGTACCTAGTAGTGTTAGGTCCAAGATGGGCATTGATGATAAAAGAATAAATCTGGCGCCCGGGGAGTACAGTTATATGGTAACAGATAGCGAAGACGAGCTAATGGAGGGTACTGTTACGGTTCCGGAAGTATATCCTTTTGAGATTGATAATTTGGAAATTGAAAATATGGAAGGGGCCGTGTCTGTCGTGGACCCACTTCCAGGATATACCTACAAGTGGTATGCAGCCGATGCACGGAAAACAAAAGGCGAGTCCTATGAAGAGCCTTTGGCTATAGGTAATTCTTTTAAGCCCAGTGCAACCGGAAATTATTATGTGGCTGCACAGAACAATCTATCCAGGGCGGAGAGTGTTAATAGGATCGGTTTTGGAGTGGACGACTTGGCCAACAAAAGACCTATTGCAATAGAGCCATCAGAATTGGGGTATGAGAGTATTAAGATGTGGTTTGATGCCAGTGATATTGATGGGAATGGCAAGGTAGATGAGGTGTACCCTCAACGTGGGCCGGTAGGGGATTGGAAAGATAAGCTTAGAAGGAGTCCCAACGAGTTGTTCATGAAATATGAGCCCAATAAATTGAATGGCAAAGGTGTTGCTGCTTTTGATCATGTATGGGTGTCCATTATGAAAGAAGAGGTGAAGGATTATCAAACCATCATTATGGTCTATAAGGAAAGTAGTATGTCCTTCCCGGGAACAAGCCTCTTTAGGGGGTCCAATGCTTGGTTGGGAAAAAGTAAGGACTCTGGCAAGGCTATTTTCGACAAGGATAATATAGATCCCAAAACCAAAAATGGAAAGGTGTTCTTGAACGGAATTCAAATAGATCCGTTCAATACGCCAAACCCAATGGAGTTTTGTATCCTAACGGTGCAGTTGGAATCCAAGTCCAGTTCGGGTCTGGCCAGGACCGAAGGTCTTTGGGAGGGGTCTATAGCCGAAATGATTCTTTTGGATAGGGAGCTTGAGGAATGGGAAAGAAAGGGAGTGGAGGAATACCTTAGAAGAAAATGGTTCTCTACTGTGGATGTAAAGTTTTAAGAAATTAATAAGAATAGAAAAACCAATTATATAACACTTAAATTTTCTAAATGTCAAAGAGAAATTCAACTTTTGAGATATCGCATATTTGTTTAATTCTTTTTGGTTTGATACTGCTTGTGGGTCTTTCGTCCTGTAAGGGGGAAAAGGTGGCCGTGGCCACCAAAAAACCGAACATTATCTATATTATGACAGATGACCATGGCTACCAGGCTATGAGCGCTTATAATGGGGAATTGAACCAAACCCCTAATATTGATAGGATCGCCAATGAGGGTGTAAAGTTTACCAGAAGTTTTGTTACCAATTCCATTTGTTCTCCAAGTAGGGCTGTTATGCTTACCGGTAAATTTTCTCATTTGAACGGGCAGCAGATCAATAGTCAGAGATTTGATGGCAGCCAGATGACATTTCCTAAGTTGTTGCAAAAAGAAGGCTATGAAACCGCTATGATAGGTAAATGGCATTTGGGAAGTGACCCTACTGGTTTTGATTATTGGAACATTTTACCTGGACAGGGAGATTATTATAACCCTGATTTCAATGAAATGGGGGTAAAAGAAAGGGTAGAGGGTTATGTAACAGGACTCATTACCAAGTTTAGTTTGGATTGGTTAAAAAACCGGGATCAGGAAAAGCCTTTCGCTATGTTGATGCACCATAAGGCTCCGCATAGATGTTGGATGCCAGATACTACCTATTTGGAAAAATATAACGATGTAAAGTTTCCCCTGCCCGATAATTTCTACGATGATTACGATAATAGAACGGCGGCGGCAAGCCAGAAGATGCATATAAAAGATTTCTGTCCGGTGAACGATCTAAAGATGTACGATAAGGAAGGGGAAATAGATGGACCACTCCGTAAGTATTTTGAAAGACAAATAAACCGTATGAATCCAGAGCAACGTGCGGCCTGGGACAAGGCTTATGATAAGGAGATAAAGTATTACAAGGAAGCCAACCTTAGTGGAAAGGAGTTAATGGAATGGAGGTATCAGAGATATCTTGAAGATTATCTAAGATGTATTGCTTCCGTAGATGATAGTGTAGGTGAAATATTGGATTATTTGGAAGAAAATGGTTTGGCAGAAAACACTCTTGTAGTGTACACTTCGGATCAAGGGTTTTATTTGGGAGAGCACGGTTGGTTCGATAAAAGGTTTATGTATGAGGAATCCTTCCGTACACCATTGGTGATGAAACTACCATCCAGGTTTAAAACAGGAACAGTGGACCAATTAGTGCAAAATATAGATTATGCCCCTACTTTTCTTGAATTGGCCGGTGTAGAAGTGCCCGAGGATATGCAAGGTAAATCTTTACTGCCAATCTTGGAAGGGAAGGAAAAAACGGAATGGAGAGATGCATTGTACTATCACTACTATGAATACCCAGGTCCGCATTCTGTAAAAAGACATTATGGGGTAAGGACAGATAGGTATAAGTTGATCCACTTTTACAATAATATAGATCAATGGGAGCTTTATGACCTTAAAGAAGACCCCACAGAGATGCACAATATATACGGACAAGAAGGCTATGGTGATATAACCCAAGATCTTCATGAAAAATTGGCCGGTTTAAGAGAGCAATATAAGGACACCACTGCATTGGTGACCGAATAATAAATAAGGGCGCTGCTTTTGTAGGGCCCATATAAAATGTAGAAAAATGAGATATAAAGTTTCCCCACTATTATTTCTTCTATTTGCTTTGGCAAGTGTGGCTTGTATAGCGCAAATAGATTCTCCCCGGCCCGTAAAGGTCTTTATTCTTGGAGGACAGTCCAATATGGATGGTACCGGAAGAGCTGAAGGGCTGCCAGAGGAGTATGCTGTGCCCCCGGGAAATAGTATGATCTGGGACAATAAAAAGAAAATGTGGGTCACATTGGGAACCGACACTTTTGCAGAACGTAGAAAGTTCAAATTCGGTCCCGAAATTGCTTTTACCCATCTACTTGCCAAAAAATATCCGAAACATACCATAGCCATAGTAAAGACCTCCGGAGGTGGTACCAAGTTGTGGAAACATTGGCTTCCCGGCAAACCCATGTATGTAAGATTTCTCAAGAATATGGAAAACGCCCTTGAAAATTTAAAGGGTGAGGGAAGGTCTTATGAAATTTCTGGGATGTTGTGGATGCAAGGGGAATCCGATGCGGAGTTTTTGGAATGGGCAAATGCCTATGAGGACAATTTAAAACTGCTCTATAATGACGTAAGAAAGGAGACTGGGAAAGATAACCTACCTATAGTTATGGGGCGTATCTCTATTGGCCTTCTAAGAAAAACCCCTTGGAACTTTGATTTTACCGAGGTGGTCCAGGCAGCTCAGGAAAGGGTGGCCGCAGCTGATAAATATGTCCGTATCATAAATACAGATAAACTTGAAACCTGGGAGGATAATACCCATTTTAACTCAGAATCCAATATATGGCTGGGTAAAAAGATGGGGAAATCAATGATAGCCTTGCTTAGGAAAAATAAGGTTAAGTCCAAGTAATAATTATAAGCAATTTTAACTGTAGCCATGATGTGGTATGTAAGCCAGTGTGAAGAGTATATACTAGTCTATTTTAATAATAAAAAGTAGGAGATATATGAGGTAGGGTAAAACGTAAGAATCTATTTTTTTTGAAGGTTATACGGTAGTATTTAGGGTTGGCCAGAGGGTTCTTCAAGACTTTACTTTAATTAATTTATTAATGTTCTTTTAAAAACAAATGGTAGGTCCGTGAGAATCAGTTATATATTGTTTGTATGCTCTATAGACCACTTAATTGTATATAAACACTAACATTAGGAATACTTAATAATATGATATATAAAAGCAGCACAGTACAGGATAGTGTTGTGGTAATTTCATAATATTTTTAACAAAATATTATGAAGAAGAGTAATGATTGGATAAGTGTTGAAATTATAAAACTGAAAAACAACAAGTTGCGTCTTTGTAACTATTAAATGTAGATTAAAATAATAAATGCTCAGCCTATTAATCTAAAGTCCAAAATTTAATCGGGTAAAAAAAAGGGTTCGTGTTAATGTGGATTGAGTAACAACGGCAGGCGATTTAAAAACAACTCAAATAACTACTTGATTTTTAAAGTCATTTTAATTAGAGCGACTAATTGAAATTAAAAACAAGTGTCAAAATAGTTTAATTAATATTAATCTAAATAACAACTCAAAATGAAAGAAAAACGTAAAATTAGTTGCAAATTGAAACTTTGCAATGCAATGCTTTTATTCCTTTTCGGTACGATAGGAGTAATAGCTCAGACGGTAACTGGGACAGTAACCAGTAATGACGGACCCTTACCGGGTGCCAGTGTTATCCAAAAGGGAACTTCAAATGGGGCAATTGCCGATTTTGATGGAGTGTATGAACTTACCTTGACGGAAGGAGAAAAGACATTGGTATTTTCCTATTTAGGTTACCAAAGCTTGGAAGTTCCGGTAGGTGGTAACACTACTGTAGACGGATTTTTACAGGAAGATGCCCAAGCCTTGGATGAGGCGGTAGTTGTAGGTTACGGAGTACAGAAAAAGGAAAATTTAACTGGATCCGTTTCAATTGTAGGCGAAGAAATGTTTGACAATAGGCCAGTGGCCAATGCGCAACAAGCTTTGCAAGGTGCCTCCCCGGGCCTACAAATCTCTACTTCCAGTGCAACAGGTGAGCCTGGAGCTTCAATGAACATGAGCATTAGGGGTTTAACATCCCTAGAGGGAGGGAACGCTCCTTTGGTCCTAGTGGATAATATTCCAATGGGCATCAATGATATTGATCCTAATGATATTGCAACCATATCTATATTGAAAGATGTTGCGGCTTCTGCCATTTATGGGGCAAGAGCTGCTTTTGGGGTTATTTTGATTACCACCAAAAGTGGTAAGAAAGGCGATGGGGTCAATATTTCCTATTCAACCAATTATGCTATCACTTCCCCCATGAACATGCCACAAAATGCAGATGCCCTGTCATTTGCCTATACCATGAACCAGGCAAGTGAAAATGCAGGTGGTAGTCCTTATTACAGTGAGACTAGATTGGAATATATAGCTCAGAATTTGGCCAATCCCGGTAGTGCCCCAGAAGTTGAAGAGACTGCAAATGGTTTGCGTTGGAATCTTGGTGTAGACGGACTTAATGCTTCTGCAGCTACAGATTGGGAGTCTCTCCTTATTAAAGAAACCAGTTCCCGAATTAAGCATAACCTGAGTTTTTCTGGAGGTACGGATAAAATGTCCTATTATGTGTCCGGTGGGTATTATGATGAAGAAGGTCTATTGAAAGTGGGGCAGGATTATTTTACACGTTATAATATTGATGCCAAAATAAGCACCAAGGCCACTCCTTGGATGGATATTTCCCTTTTAACAAAATATAAGTATGAAGAGCAGGAATATCCCGCGCACGCTACTTCTGGATCAGGAAGATCTTTTGTAACATTGTTAATGACCAGACTTAAACCTACCAAGCCGGCGTTTTTCCCAGGGACCGATGTTTGGACCGGTAGGATTGGAGAGCAGGAATTGCAAAAATCCCTTGAAACAAAGAGACAGTTAATACTTTCTCCTAGGGTGACCCTTGAACCGATTAAGGATTGGGTTACCAATATAGAGTTTAACTACCGTACTAATGACAATAGTCAACAATCCAGATTCCCAACGGTGCCCACAGCATTACCTGATGGCGAAGGAGGCTCAATAATTACCTCTTCCAATCAGCAAAATACCCGCTATTATTCTACGCTATGGACCAATACCTATTTGTCTCCAAATATCTATACGGCCTATACCAAGAGCTTTGGAAACCATAATTTTCATGCAATGGCAGGATATCAGCAGGAAAAGTATAAATATTCCAATTTATTTGCTAGGTCGGCTTATTTGTTGACCGATGCCATTCCCTCAATTAATACCTCCGTTGGTGAAAAGACCATAAGCGATGGTAAAGGTCATTGGTCTACCCAAGGTGTTTTTGGACGGTTTAACTATAATTATGCCGAAAAATATTTATTTGAGATGAATGTTAGAAGGGATGGTTCATCTAAGTTCGAGACCGATAGTAGATGGGGAACCTTTCCTTCATTCTCTGGTGGTTGGGTGCTGTCCAAAGAGAACTTCTATCCTTTGAAGGATCAAATAGAATTCTTGAAATTTAGAGGTTCCTATGGTTCTATTGGTAACCAAAATGTAAGTAATTATTTATATGTACCATCCTTGCCAATTGGGCAATCATCTTGGTTATTTGGCGGAGAACAATTGTGGACCGTTGGAATACCTAATCTTTCCAGTGTTAATTTAACGTGGGAAAAAGTAAATACGGTCGATTTTGGGCTAGATCTTAGAACCCTTAATAATAGGCTTGGTGTAACTTTTGACTGGTACCAATCCAAGATAGATAACCTTGTTGGACCAGGAGAATCCGTGCCTGATGTTTTAGGTACTTCTGTGCCAAAGATAAACAGTGGTGAAGTAACTACTACTGGATGGGAGGTTGAAGTTTCTTGGAGAAATACTTCCAATGATTTTTCTTATGGTGTAAGAGGTGTTTTATCCGATTATAAAAGTGAGATAACTAAATATAACAACCCTACGAAAATATTGAATAATTATTACGAAGGGATGCAACTCAATGAAATCTGGGGTATGGAAACAGCAGGTCTTTTCCAAACTGCCGATGACGTAGCTGGATGGGAAAATGACCAATCCTTTGTTTACTCTGGAGCCTGGTTCCCTGGAGACGTAAAATATATGGATTTAAATGGTGATAATGTTATTGATATAGGGGACAATACCAAGGACAATCCTGGTGATAGAAAAGTAATTGGTAATAGTACCCCGCGTTTTCAATTTGGTTTAAGTGCCGATGCTTCCTGGAAAGGGTTTGATGCTTCTTTTGTTGTACAAGGTGTAGGCAAGCGTGATTTGGACCTAAGGGGACTTGGAACCTTCAGGGGACCTGCCAACGGACCGCTTCATGCCAATGTTTATACAGAGCATTTGGATTATTTTAGGGCAGAAGACACTGCAAATCCATTAGGACCCAATACCGATGGCTATTTCCCTAATTCGTATAACCAATTTACTGGTCAAAACAATAAAAACTATCGTTACCCAACCACAAGGTATTTGCAAAATGGAGCTTATTTGAGGTTGAAAAATGTTCAAATTGGTTATACCATCCCAAAAGAGATAACCAGTAAGGCTAAAATGTCCAGTGCCAGAATATATGTTTCTGGAGAAAACCTGCTCACATTTACAGATTTAATGATCTATGACCCTGAAGCTTTCGATGGAAGAGACGGACGTATTGGTGACCAATATCCTATAAGTAAGATGGTTTCATTAGGATTAAACATTAACTTCTAAAACTAAAACAATGAAAAGGATAATATATATAATCACAATATTGATTGCGGGAATATCTTTTAATTCCTGTGACGATGAGTTGTTGGAAAAAACACCTCTAGACCAGATCTCCGATGCGGATTTCTGGAAGACTGAAGGAGATTTACAATTGTACCTAAATCGCCTATATAACACTTTACCAGGTTGGCCCAGTGCAGGTGCATCACCTTCCCTTGATGTTGGAACGGACATTATAGCCCAATCCAGTACCTGGTTTGGGGCATCAAATGCCGGTAGATTGGATGGAACAGTATCTGTACCTGCCTCCGGTGGTGGTTGGAGCTGGACCAATATTAGAAATGTAAATTATTTTCTTGAAAACGCAGCACGTGCAGAAACTGGAAATTTAATCGACCATTATGTTGGTGAGGGACATTTTTTCAGAGCTTGGTACTATTTTGATCTGTTCAAGAAATTTGGAGACCTACCTATAATAACAGAGGTATTGGACTTGGAGGATGAGACTATTTTATATGGAGCACGTAGTCCCAGAACTGAGGTAGCCAATTTTATCCTAGATGAACTTGATTTGGCAATTGCTAAATTGGAATATGCTTCTGAAGTAGGGCCATCCAGAATTAATAAGGATATAGCCGCTCAGTTTAAAGCTAGGGTAGCCTTGTACGAAGGAACTTGGGAGAAGTATCATCAAGGCACCGATTTTGCCGGAAGCACTGATGGATCAGGATTTTTGCAAATAGCGGCAGATGCGGCTAAGACCGTAATGGATGCAGGTAATTATTCTATTGCTACCGGCGATGTGGATAAAGCCTATTATGATCTATTTGTTCAGACAGATTATAGTGGTAACCCAGAAGTTATGTTATATAAGCATTATGATTATTTAACCTATAACATACAGAATTCCTTGTGGAACCAGCCTAATTTGTCCGGTATGACCCGGGAGATGACCAAGTACTACCTCGCTTCTGATGGAGATCCTATTTCTGTAAGTGATGAGTTTGTGGGCGATGCTACCTTGGATGAAATTGAAGTAAATCGTGATCCTAGGTTGGCCCAATCAGTAATGGCACCAGGGGATTTGGATATTGTGGCATTAAATGGCGATGAGTCCTATTTTAGCATTCCTGATATGACCCGTAACCCTACAGGTTATTCCATAGAGAAATGGAGGTCCAAGGAAATAGTTGAGAACAACCAAAGAACCCGTGATATTGGCTATATTTTGTTTAGATATGCCGAGACCCTATTGATATATGCTGAGGCCAAGGCCGAATTGGGAACGATTACCCAAACGGATCTTGATTTATCCATCAACCTTTTAAGGGATAGGGTAGGTATGCCACATCTAACATTAAATGCCATTACTCCTGATCCGGAATGGCCAGATTATGGATATACCATACCTGATTATGTACAAGAGGTAAGAAGAGAGCGTGTGGTTGAGTTGTTTGGTGAAGGGAACCGCTTGGATGATTTAATGCGCTGGAGAGCACACAATTTATTTGTTGGCACTAGACCATTAGGTACCACTTATACTGCTGAGATTGAGGCTGAATATCCTAATCTGACGGTTAATGGTGAAGGATTTTTGGATCCCTATGTTGATTTCTTAAGTGGAGGAGCCTATGGTTTTAATCCTGATAGGGATTATTTACTTCCCCTACCTATTGACGAATTAACATTGAATGAGAATTTGACCCAGAATCCCAATTGGTAATAATATAGTATAGTGTTTATTTTAAAAGAGCTGGCTACATTACTGTGCCAGCTTTTTTTTAATATTGTTTATTGGTACTTCGCAATAGACCTAGAGGATAAGGGAGCTTTGTAAGGAAGCATTTATAAATCTAATAAACATGAAAATATGAAAAAAATCGGATTACTGTTAATGACCTTAAGTTTTGGTATTGCGCCCATGGGATGCATGGCGCAAGAACGCCCTAATATCGTTATTATTTATGCCGATGATATGGGCTATGGGGACCTTAACGTCCAAAACCCCGATTCAAAAATCCCAACTCCTAATTTAGACCAATTGGCAGCTGAAGGTATGCGTTTTACGGATGCCCACAGCTCTTCGGCTATCTGCTCGCCCAGTAGGTATGCACTTCTTACCGGTACCTATCATTGGAGGAGACAATTTGGAATAGTAGGCGCCTTTGGTAAACCTTTTTTTGATGAAACTGATGTTACCTTGCCCCAAGTTCTTAAAAACAATGGATATAAAACTGCGTGTATTGGAAAATGGCATTTGGGATGGAACTGGAAATTTAAAAATGAACCCTCTGGAAGGGTAAAGCAGTGGGGTAGAATGCGTGAATTTTACCAGCCTGAGGATGTAGATTGGAGTCAGCCTATTAGCGGCGGCCCTTTGGATAGGGGATTTGATTATTATTTTGGGGACGGCACCATTAATTTTCCGCCCTATGCCTGGATGGAAAACGACCGCTTTATACAGCTTCCGGAAAGCGTTATGGATGTACATAATGTGGGCTTCGGAATTGAGGAAGGGGAATGGGAATTTAGACCTGGTCCCAAGGTAGAAGGTTGGAATCCTTATAAAGTGTTGCCTACGCTTACCAAAAAAACAGTGGAATGGATTGGAAATCAGGATAGTGATGAGCCTTTCTTTTTATATTTCGCCCTTCCTTCTCCACATGCCCCTATTATCCCCAATGAGGAATTTAAAGGGAAGTCTGAGGCCGGACCCTATGGGGATTTTGTTTATCAAACCGACTGGGTTGCAGGCCAAATCCTACAGGCTTTAAAAGAAAAAGGATTGGAAGAGAATACAATAGTCATTTTTAGTGCCGATAACGGACCGGAACATTATGCTTTTGATAGGGCCAAAAAATATGGACACTACAGTATGGGCCAGTTTAGAGGGCTAAAACGAGATGTCTGGGAAGGGGGGCACCATGTTCCCTTTATTGTAAAATGGCCAAATCACATTAAGGCCGGGGCTGTTTCCAAAGAAGTAATATCCCAAGTAGATATCATGGCAACATTGGCATCCATTACCAATACAGACTTGCCTGCAAATGCGGCACCGGATAGTTATGATTTAACCCCGCTTTTAAAAGGCAAGACCTATAGCTCCCCTTTGCGAGAAGCTACGGTACAGAATACCAATAAGAAAATCTGGGCACTGCGACAGGGAAAATGGCTTTATATAGACGGACCTTCAGGCGAGCATTCCAAAATGCCTGATAGTTTTAAGAAACTAAGAGGGTACAAGGATTTTGATTCGGACGGTTTATTGTTCGATATGCAAATTGACGAAGAACAAAGAAATAACCTCTATAATCAATATCCGGAAGTTATTAAAGGCATGCAGGATGTCTTGAAAACCTATCAAGAACAAGGGTATTCTACTCAACGTTCATCCAAGTAAAATGCTACTAGAGCAGCTTTATTTATCGGTAATATCATTGGCTTATTTGCAGTTTATATGAAATGAACATAGAAGGAAAGATAACATTTTAAAAAGGCATTTATAAATTCTTTTACAAACCGGACCATGACAAAAATTAAGATACAGTTACTCACCTTAAGTTTTATTCTTATTTCTCTTAGCGGCTTGGCTCAAGAGCTACCTAATATTATCATTATTTATGCAGATGATCTGGGGTACGGTGACCTGTCTTGCTATAATGGGGAATCGGCCTATAAGACCCCCCGATTGGATAAAATGGCCCGGGAAGGTGTTATGTTTACCGATGCCCATAGTCCGTCTACCATCTGTTCACCTTCAAGGTACGGACTCTTGTCCGGGCAACAAATCTATCGTTCTACCGGTAGGGGAGGACCAGCTTTTGAAGGACCGGGAGGCCCCAGTTATCTAAAGCCAGGGACCCTTACCATTGCACAAATGCTACAGAAAAAGGGATATAGAACGGGAGTGTTCGGAAAATGGCATGTAGGTCTTAGTTGGTTCGATAAAAATAATAAGAGATTGGGAGGGGGTTATGATAACGCATTGCTTATCGATTATGAAAAAAGTACCCCGCTAATTGATGGCCCCAATGCAAGGGGCTTTGATGAATCCTTTATTACACCCAACTGTCCTACCACAGACCCATTATATGTCTATATAGAAAATGGTATGGTTCCTGTCCCTGCAAGTGTTAGGCATAAGAGGGATAATCTGCCAAACCCTGGTGGCAAGTGGCGATGGGACAACGATGAGGGCTGGATGTCCCCTGGATACAATTTTATGGAAGCCGATCTTCTCTTCTATGACAAGACAAGGAACTTTATTACGGAACACCGTAAAAAATCACCCGACACGCCATTCTTTGCCATCCTTTCCACTCAAATAGCCCACGCTCCCGTACTTCCGGCAGCCGAGTTTAACGGACTTACCGAGGCTGGTCCCAGAGGGGATTTTGTCCGTGAACTGGATGTTATTGTAGGACGGGTTCTGGATTTGGTAGATGATTTGGGGATAGATGATAATACACTGATCATGTTTAGCTCGGACAATGGTGCTGAAATTGTTCATGTAAATTGGATGCGCGAAGATCATGACCATGATCCTTCTGGTGGCTGGAGGGGAATGAAGCGCGATGCTTGGGAAGGAGGGCATAGGGTACCCTTTATTGCCCGTTGGCCTGGTAAGTTTCCAAAAGGTCTGGTTTCCTCGCAGATGACCAACATCACGGATATTTTTGCCACGTTAGCCTCTGTTGTTGGGTATGAGCTAAGCGATGAGGATGCAACCGACAGTTTTGATATGTTGCCGGCCATGTTAGGGGTGCAGGACAATCATAAATCCATTAGGCCGCATTTATTGACCCAAAGTTTTAGAGGGGAGTTTCAAATTCGCCAAGGTAACTGGAAATACTTGGACCATGAAGGTTCTGGAGGCAATGGTTATAAAAAAGGGTTTATGAAAAAATATGCCTTACCGGAAACGGCTGTTGGTGCAGCAGGACAATTATACAACCTAACGGAAGACCCGGGGGAGACTACAAACCTTTATTATGCCAACGAAGCGAAACGTATAGAACTACAGCAGCTGCTAAATCACTTAAAAATTAGTGGCCGCAGTGCCCCAAAAAATAGACAGCCCATTGGTATTACTAAAGTGAAAGAATTGGGGAGTAAAACCAAAAAATAATTATAGACAATTGGGTGGGCCAATTAAAACAGAGTGTTTACTTGGAGCTGTTCCAATGTTGAGGAAATAATAGGTAATGGTAATAAGTGAGAGGAACATCGTTTTTCCCATTACCTAAACATAAAAGATTTAAAAAATGAAAAAAAACAAGATTAACGGGAGGTGCACAAAGAGTCATATTCTAAAGGGACTTTTCCTATCCGTTGTAATTTTTGGTGCAAACCTTGGCCATTCGCAAGGCAATGAGGCATCGACCAAGGCAGATAAGGTTTCCATGAACGGTTATCTTATGGTAGGGATCAATAAGGTACCAGAGAGTTACAACGGAGGTTTCTCTACCTATGTGGCTGCATGGCCCTTATTAAAGGAGTATCCGGGAAATAGTTTTCAGACAGGTCTATTTGGTACCTGGATGCATCCCAGTTTCGATATACCTAAACCCGATAGAAAATTGTACAATGACATAGAAGGCGGACTTGGCTGGTGGCGGGATACACGTTTTGCAACCGAAACACCTAAATTTATAATGGGTGGCGTAGCGCTGAATTTCAGTGCTTGGGCCAATGGCCCCGGAGCAGGAAAAGGAAGGGACTGGGATAAGCCAAAAGGGAAGTATGGCGTTGCTCAACTCAGCCCTTGGGTTTTATGGCCTCCAGATGGTCTGAATCTTGAACAGGGGACCTGTGGAGAATTATTTGGCTACGGCTATTTGCCCCTGCCGCTTATCAAAGCCAAAACTACCACGGCGGGCAAAAATTTACCCACAGGGGATAATTCTTGGACCTTGTTTTTGAACACCGGTAACTTTAAAGGGCCTGTAGCCTTTTTTACACCTTATTTTTTCTCAAAACCCATCTTGGAAGAGCCGGAATTGGCCGGGATGTTCTTGGATACAAGACCTGCTAAACCAAACAAGCCGGTACAAATGGAAACCCAGCATATTCCTAGCGTACAATACACAGATAGCAATGGGGAGGTATATGCAAGGCTGGCGCCGACCTCCTTTCCAGCTGGACCAAAAGGGGAATCAGTGCTAATACACCAAATGACAGCATATAAAAAGAGTGCCCTTTGGGATGGAGTAAAACAGTGGTTGGAGAATAACGGTCCAGCGGTAAGTGGTGCCATTGACCCCAAACAAGCCGTTGTGCATACCTTTAAGGGAAAGGCAGGTTCTAGTTGGAAACTATACTCCAAGGGTGTGCCAAAAGATCAGAGATGGCCCATAGACTGGAACTCCATGGCCACTCCAGTAGCTTTGGATTCAACCACCTTTGGCTACAAGTGGAACAAACAATTGGTAACAAAGACAAATACCAAGGATGGTCAGTTGATGACGCTTCCGGAATACTATCACCTGGAGAAAAGAAAGGACGGTAAACCTCATTGGGTAGCTATACAACCGGAGGAGGTGCCTGCGCAATCCGGACTGGACAAGGTTAGCTTTGCCTCTACGGATAAGCCTTTGAAACCTTACATTACTCCGGAAGGTGAGGAGAGCAATTGGAAAAAACCAGGACCTGTAGCAGGACCATTCAATACCAAAATAGGAGACGGAAGTACAGTCACCTACTATTGGTATCGATTCGTTGATCAGCCTGCATTGCTAAATGCCGATCTCTCGGATGCGGAAAGGGAGGAGCTTCAGAAGCGTGTAGAAAAATTACATAGGAAATGGACCAAGGAACAGGAATATCTTCCACCCCCAAGAACAGGGGAACTGGCCAATATAGATGGGGCCCTAATAGTAACCCCGCCAGCTGGTATGGAAGTAGGTTATGTTCCAATTGTAACAAAACAGGGGTGGGAAGAATAATGAATAGGCCGTAATTATCAATATAATTTATTGGGGCAGCCAATAGCCTTGCACCTATTTTCAACTAAGTAATAAGGAATTTGGAAAATAAATATTTATAGTAACTACAGATATGAAGAGAACAAGTAGCATAGTAATGTTTTTGATAATTTGCATTGGTGTCTTATCATCCTGCAAAGACACCAGAACAAAGGAAACTGTTGTCACAAAGGCCAAGAAACCTAATATAGTCTTTGTGCTGGCCGACCAATGGAGGGCCCAGGCCACGGGCTATAACGGGGACCCCAACCTTGTAGGGAAGACACCTAACTTGGACAAACTGGCGGCAGAAGGAGTAAACTTTAAAAATGCCATTTCCGTCACACCTGTTTGCACCCCATTTAGGGCAGCATTCCTTACAGGCCAGTATCCAACCACTACAGGTATGATTTTTAATGATCTGCATCTACCTGATGAGTCCGTTACCCTTGCGGAATTATTTAAAGACGCTGGTTATAAAACTGGCTACATAGGTAAATGGCATCTTGATGGTATGGGAAGATTTGACTATACCCCCCCGGAAAGAAGACAAGGTTTTGATTACTGGAAGGCCTTGGAATGCTCACATGATTACAACAACCTAATTTATTATGAAGGCAACAATAGTGAAAAGAAAAAATGGGAAGGTTATGGTCCCTATGCCGAGACCCAGGATGCCATTTCCTATATCCAGAAAAATGCTGAGGAAGAGGATCCTTTTCTTATGGTTCTCGCTTGGGGGGCTCCCCACTTTCCTCATGCCAGTGCTCCTAAAGAATTTCAAAGGCAATTTAATAAAGAGGATATAATACTACGGGGCAATGTTGCAGATGATATGAGTGAAAAAGCCAAAGAGGAAGCAGTGGGGTACTATTCCCATATCCTTGCCTTGGACAGGTGTATTGGTGATTTGGAAAAGGCGATCCAAGATGCCGGAATTTCCGATAACACTATCATAGTTTTTACCTCCGATCATGGTGAAATGCTTGGTTCGCATCATATCCGACCCAAACAAAAACAAGTGCCCTGGGCAGAATCGGTGCGTATACCTTTTCTTTTAAAGTATCCGGCACTTCTAGGAAAAAAGAAGATTGAAGTGGATGCTCCCATAAACGCTCCTGACATTCTTCCAACACTTTTGTCTCTAGCCGACTTGCCAGTGCCCGAATTTATTGATGGAGAGAGTATGGTAGATGTGATCAAAAATCCTGGGCTTAAAAAGGATAAGGCAACACTGGTCATGAACGTTTCCCCCTTTGCAGGTAAATCGGATGAATATAGGGGGGTATACACCAGTCGTTACGCCTATGTAAAAACCTTGGATGGTCCATTATTTCTATTCGACAACGAAAAGGATACCCTTCAAATAAACAATTTGATCAATAAGCCAGAGTATAAGGAATTGCAGAAGCAAATGGAAGTTACCTTACAAAAGGAGTTGGAAAAAATAGGCGACGAATTTAAGCCAAGGCAGTATTATATTGATAAGTGGAATTATAATTTAAACGCTGCCGGGTATATAGACTATGGCAAAGATGCAAAACCCCAAGGCCCATCGTTGAATAAATAGAGCGGCTTCTGCGGTTCATATTAAGACATTTTAATCTATTATAAATAGAACCCACCTCAATTGAGGTGGGTTTTACTTTTTTGTATGGTATAGTGAAAGTCGATCCTGTTTCTGAGTAAACCGCTACAGGGGAGGTTTGTCAGGTCGAGCCTGCCTATCGGCAGACAGGCCTGCCCGTTCCGTTAAGGGGGAGCGGAGTCCGGGTTTGTCAGGAGTAGAGTCCAGGTTTGTCAGGACTAGCGGAGTCGAGACCTCATTACTTTAAAATTATTGTCAATACCTTTCAACTTCCCCTTGATAGAGTCCTTTTTCAGGACACTGGAAAGTCGCACATATAGGGCCGGAGCTGCGCGGCAATCTGCTTGTTCCGGTGAAGGAAAACAGTGAACACTGTAATTGTCAAAAGCACATCACTTTGAATCAGCCTAAGGAAAAAAGGTGATCTAGGGAAGGATGTTAACGCTAATTTGTCTTGGTCATCTTGACATAAAAAGGTTTAATATATCCTCCATTTTTTCCAGTTATTAGTGGGGTTAGTTTGGTTGCTCCCTTCTGTAACTCAATATTTTTTAGGTCTATAATACCATCGGCCAGCTCCTTATATTCTCTTTTTATTTCCAATTCCCCAACAGTTAAGGTTAAGGAAATCTGGGATAACTGCTTACGGCCCGTATTAATTTGTATATCGTAATTCCCGGCCTCTGTGGCTTCTATTTCCCATCCGGCTACATCTTGCTCCAGATCCTGGTTTTTTGCAAATACAGCATCGTTTAAATTCAATACAGAAGGGTTTTCATAAGCTGTCCCTATAATTGCCGGCTGGGCTTTTATAAAGTTGGGGGAATTGGTCATCTCATCAAACCAAATATCCATTTCACTTTTTAATTTTTGGGCTTCCATAGTCTTAGCCCCAACTAAATTGTTTTGTTCATAAGGGTCATCCAATATGTTGTAAAGTTCAAACTGTTCTATTCCTGCTGTTTCCCCAGTATTTCCAATTAGTTTGTATGGATTTTTTCTAATAGAGATGTTATTGTATTTTTCAGGTCCGCCCCTTACCCAACTACGTGGCAGGCTGCGATTGTCCAAACTGGAATTTTCATTGGACAATAAAGGGACAAGGCTTTTTCCGTCTATAATTCTATCGGTAGGCAATTGACCATTACATAGATCTGCCAGGGTAGGTAGTACATCATAGTGGGCGGCCGGGGTTTCAATATCCCTATTGCCTTTAAATCTGGAAGGAAGTCTCCAGAAACTGGGAACCCTTACCCCACCTTCATAGACGAAAGATTTTCGCCCCCGCATTCCAGCGGCATAACGATAGTGCTGATGACCATTGTCTGTCATAAATATAACCAAGGTATTGTCTTCCAACTTTAAATCTTCCAATTGGTTAAAAAGCTTTTTAAGGTTGTCGTCTATATTGTTTACCATGGCATACACCTTTCTGGCATTTTCTTTCATCCGTTCATCCATTTCCGGGAAAGGTCTTCCGTCATTTTCAAAACCTGTGGAAGGATCAATATCCTTATAGCGATCATAGTACTCTTGGGGTACTTGTAAGGGGGCATGTGGCGCGTTGTAGGAGAGGTATAGGAAAAATGGTTGTTCTTTGTTCTGCTCTACAAAGTCCATAGCTGCTTCCGTAAATACATCGGAACAATAGCCCTTACTTTGGAACATCTCCCCGTTTTTCCAAAGCATGGGGTCAAAATAGCTACGCTTCCCTTTTTTGGTATTGGGCCAATCTCCCGGTTGGCCTATTCCTCCTGATAAATGCCGGAGGGTAAAATCGAAACCTTGATCCTGAGGTCTGGAAGGATAGTTGTCCCCCAAATGCCATTTGCCTACCATACCGGTGGTATAACCTGCCTCCTTAAGCATTTCTGCTACGGTTATTTCTCCTGTTGCCATTATGGCTCCTCCTCTGTAGGTGTCCCTAACCCCAGTTCTTAGGGAGTACCTACCGGTCATTAAAGAGGCGCGTGTTGGTGCACAGACCGGGGATACTATAAACTGGTCAAAGCGTACACTTTCTTTTGCAAAACCATCCAGGGTAGGGGTTTGTATGTGTGGATTGCCATAGTATCCCAGATCGCCAAAACCTTGGTCGTCCGTTACAACAATGATGACATTAGGTCTTTTTGTCTTCTTTGATTCCTCTGAACATCCTATTAAAATAAAAAGACATAGAGCAGCATATAGGATTTTTTTGGTAGCAATCATAGTGGATAATATAAATAGGTTTAAGGAAGGCTTAATTACGGTTATTCTACCTCCCAATCGTCGGTTCTAAAGGAAGAGGCGGGTAAGCCTGCATTGTTATAGAGTTCCCCTACCACAAAGTCGTCAAAGGCATATCTAACAGCTACTGGATTGGGTACAAAGGCCGAAAACAGGGTTATGCCCTGCCAATTAATGGTAGCGTGGGCAGGATAGAAGCGCTTATCTTTTCCTGCTATCTTAAAATTGGTCAATTCTTTACCAAAGGTAGTAAGGCCATTAATGGCATGGTCAAAGCTCAGTTTAATCGTGGGTCCGTCTATTTTCATCTCTTTTAAAACGGGACCGGAATAAGTTATTCCCTTTATGCCATAGGTTTTGGCCAAGGCCAAATAGGCAAATCGTTCCCCACCAGCCTGTTTATTGGCAGGGTGAATATATTTCTTTTCCCCTATATCCATTAAACTGATCATTCCGGTGTTTTTAACGGCCGTGGAAGCCTTGAGTTGGGCCTCTCTTAAAAAGGCTGAATTTAACCCTGGTACATTGTAATTAAAAGGAGCTATCTGAGCGTAGTAAAAGGGAAAATCGCCTATGCCCCATTCAGCACGCCAGTTGTTTATTAAACCGGGCATTAGTTTTTCGTATTCCTTGTATTCCGCTTTATTGGATTCTCCCTGATACCAGATAACGCCCTTAATGGCATATCCGGCCATAGGATTTATCATTCCGTTGAAGATGGCAGTGGGTATTCTATGTGTTACCCTTCCTTTTTTATCCACTGCGGGTTCCGGAACCCAATCAAATTCCTTTAACCCGTCTTTACTTATCCAAGGTTCAATTCGTGTGCCACCCCAACTAGAACATATGAGGCCTACGGGGACCTGCAGTACTTCCTGCAGCATTTTACCAAAATGATAGGCGGTAGCGCTAAAATTGGAAACGTTTTCAGGATTGCTCCTTAGCCATTCCCCGGATAAATCCTCCATTCTTTTTAGGCTAGCCTTGCTTTTGACCTTGAAAAGGCGAATGGAATTATTGGTGGATAGGGCTATTGTTTTGTTAGCATCCAGTACCGGCTGGTTTATGAAACCTTTAAAGGTCATTGCCATGTTGGATTGACCGGAACACACCCATACTTCCCCAATTAGGACATCAGTAAGCTTAAAGGGAGTACCATCTGTTATTGTAATATCATAAGGACCTCCAGCAATAGGGGTATGGACCTTTAACTGCCATTTTCCTGTACTATCGGTTTTGGTAGAATAGGTCTTGTTATCCCAGGAGGTGGTCACCTTTACGGTGTTGTTGGCCAAAGCCGTTCCCCATATAGCAGCATCCGATTGTTGTTGCAATACCATATTGTCAGCAAATAGTGCAGGTAGCTTTACTTCAGCTTTGGCCCATTGCGAACAACTCAGCAGACAAAGGATCAGTGTACGGTATATGGCGGTCTTTTTAAACATAGGTAGGTTGCTACTTTTTATTAAGGGTTAGTTTTATTTTTTTCCAAGGATGTGGGTAGGCCGTGATATATAATTCCGGATCAAAATTCAGGTTGTCTTCATCATATCCCATTACAAAAACTTCTATTTCCTTTCCAATCATGCTTTTGTCCAAAGGAATAAAATAGGTGTAGTTCTTGTCGCGTCTGGCGGTCATAAATTCCCAGTTATTGGCGGGAAAGGACGAAGCACGGTTATCGGCTCCTAAATATTCTTCTCCTACCTTGGCGGCGGCATAGGCACCTTCAATGCCATGTTTTCCGTTCAGGGCTACTGATAGATAACTACCTTCGGCTATTTCGTCCAGTACTATTCTGGACTTCCATACTTTTTTTGCCTTTTTTCTACTGGGATGTGCAAACAGGTTGGAAGCTCTCCATTGGCTCCTATCCAATTTTTGTCCGTTGGCCAAGCCTTCAATTTCTACTATTTGCTGTGGGAAGTTTCTAAACCTTAGATAACGCACTTTTTTTCCTATGTTCACTTCGGATTGCTTTTCGGCCAAGTAGGTGAGCTCTTCCCAATTTACCAAATCGGTAGAGACTTCAACAAAATTACCTTCCCCAACAAGTAAGGGCTGTAAGGCAAATTCATTGGGGACCGTGATGATAAGTTTATCCAAAAAGGTTACCGCTCCCAAATCCAATCGTAGGGTACCCCCTTCAATACGGGTGTCCAAACGATATTTCTTTTGAGGCCAAAACCCGGTTTCCAAATCGCCGTCAAATAAATTCTTGTCCCAAACACCCCTATTTACAAAAGCTTCTTGATTAAAAAATGCATCACGGGCAGCTTTTACTTCTGGGATGTTGGTTTCTCCAGACCGTTGCAAGGACCTTACTTCAAGTGCATTGTTATCAGCGGCAAAAATCGTGGCTTCGTACAGGGATGCTACATCTTCCGGAATGGCTATTTCTGCAAACGGATTTAGTTGGCGATGAAAGTTATGTTTTAATTTGTCACCGGGAAAATTGAGTTTCAGCTTTTTGCCTTTTAGTAAACGATCGGCATTTTTACCATCGATCTGAGCAGAAGTATATTGGTCTGGGTTTAATAGGCCAATGTTGGATGTGGTCCCTGGCATTCCCAATACTTCTATTTCAATAGGGGCATTAGAAATATTTCGTATCGTTCTAAAGTCGGCCCCAGTGATAACTGGGTCCTTGTATTCTTCTGTACTTGCCAAGAACAAGGCCGATCTAAAGGGGAGCACTTCAACGGGTATGGTTTCCCCTTTTGAAAATGTCCCGATCAATTTTTCGGTAGGATGTAATTGAAGAAGAGTTATATCCCCTTCAGCCTTAAGACCTATTTCTTCGTTTAGTGTTATGGAATATGTGGCCGAGTCCCAATTTAAATTTCTAAGGCTTAATATTTGGGTTTTTCCATCCCCTCTGGAAACGGCATTGGGTCCGTAGGAATCACTTAGCACTTTTCCCTCAACTAGAATATCCCTGTACTTCCTATGCAGGTTGTAGATTTGGGCCAATTTGGAAAATTCATCGTCATTCAAAAGCCATGGGTTTCCATAAATTTCAGGGGAGAGAATTAAACTTCTATTGAAGGATTGTAATATTAAATCGTCCTCCCAATAATCAATACATGAAGAAATACAAACACCATGGTCTTCCGTTAAGCGTTGTAAGTGGGGAACAAGCCCTCTAGACATTGCCTGTGCTCTATTGTGTGGAGCCGTCATGGTATTAGCCATATGAACGTCTATATAGGTTTCATTGCCTCCCCATAGAAATGTAGTGGCATAGGGCTTGGCTTTATCCAGGCCTAGGCGGTGGTTTAATAAAATAAGGTCTGGGCTGTATTCACGGGCCTGTTGCATCATTTCAATGAAGGCATCTTCCTTTTCGGGGCGTAGGGGGCCGCAAACTGCATCGAACTTAAAAAGAGCAAAATCATAATCCCTGCACAACTTTACCATTTGGTCTATTCGTGCCTTTTCTTCCTCTGGTGTATCGCCAAACCCATCAGGTCCGCCCCAGACCCCTAAGCGAATATCCAGGGCCTTTGCCTGTTGGTAAAGAGGATCGAAGCCTTGAGGGAATTGCTTTTTAAATCTATCGGAGTATATGCTGCCATAGAAATTTTTACCATCTATGGCTCCGGCATCCATGGCATAAATATCCAATTGCATACCATATTGGCTTTTAAGCCAACCAAAAAAGTCCAAGTTGATCTTTGTATGCTCAGCGGTAGGACCTTCATTGGTGTTGTTTATCCAACTAAAATATTGGGCTTTGGAAGGGGTGCGTTCGTCTGCACCAGCTGTAAGCTTATTTTGAGCTTGTGTGTTCCAAAGTGATACTAAAAATATCCCGACCCAAATGGGCGCTTTGTGTAATAAAGGGATGGATTTCATAGGGTGGATTGTTTATAATTTTGGTGATACAATTAACGTATAGCTACCTTCTTTAAGTTCAAAATTTCCTGATTTAAGCGCTTTATCCGAAATGGAGCCCAATACCTCTTTGCCCTTATAAACCTTTAAGTTTTGTGAGTTATCTAAACCTAACCTAAGCTCGGCGGAGCTTCCTTTTGGAACTACAACGGAATATTTATATGTGTTTTCAGCTGTTTTCTTCCAATTGGAAACAATAGTTCCAAAAGGGGATTCGTATTTGGTATTCACATAATCCAGTCCGGCTGGTGTAGAAGGGGATAGGATGAATTTTTTGAAACCAGGATGCTCAGGATCTGGTTGTATACCTCCCAACCATCTATAGAACCATTCTGATACAGAGCCGAACATGGGATGGTTATTGGAAAAAACGCCATCGCTTTCTTTCCACGTTTCCCAAATGGTCGTTGCCCCGTTGTCTACCATAAATCCCCATCCTGGAAATTCCCTGCTGTTTACTACCTCAAAGGCCGTTTCGGGCGAAAGGTGCTTGGAAATGGTCTCCAAGGCGTATTTGGTACCAAAAATCCCAGTATTTAGGTGGCCGTTAGGGCCATTTTTCAAAGCTTTTTGCAGAGAGTCCTTGGCGGCTTCCAATTGGTTTTCTGGTATAATGTTGTGGTAGAGCAAAGTAGAAAATAATGTTTGCCTATTTATTTTATCCGTGACCGGTTTATCCCAGAATTTCGCTTTTATGAGACCGCGAAGCTTTTTGGCCAGACTATTGTATTTCTTTTCATTGGCTTTGTCGCCCACTTCTTTGGCGAAGGTTTCCATAATTTCAGCACATTGAAGGTAGTGGGCAGTACCTGTAAGCTGTACAGGCACGGGCTCTAAGGACTCATGGTCGCTTAATCCCTTGTTTACCATTCCCTCCGGGTGAATGCTGGCCACTTTTTCCATCCATTTCTTGTTCTCCTCATAAAGTTCCTTGACAAAATCAGTATCATTATAGTAGAGATATAGATAATATTGGGTGGTAAGGTAGGCAGATTCCCAGCTAATACCACAGTATTGAACCCCTGCAAATGGGGCGGTATCCACAAAAGAGGAATCCTTCATGGCATCTATCCAGTCGTAGACCGTTTTACGATATATACCGCGCATATCGTAATTGTTGATATACGATTCGCTGGTAGCATTTAAATCGCCACCATATCCAAATTTTTCTCGGGCCGCGCAATCAGATTGAACACTTACCAAATTGGTTAAAAAGCTTCTTTCACTAATCTCTTGAATCTTATTAAGTAGGTCCGAAGAACTGCTAAAATCACCTGCATTACTTACGTTGGAATGCAAGTAAAGACCTTGTATGTCGGAAGTTTTTGGCGCTTTTTTTAAACCTTTAATTTCCATGTATCTATAAACGTGATAGGTGAATTCTGGTTCAAACCAAGCAGTACCATTTTTGCCCATAACATAACTGTCTGTTTGCCAAGCTATGTCCGGGGCACCGGGACCGCCTACGCCCTTTCTTTTTATCTGGCCTATAACGGTGGTCATGGGGTTTAAGCTACCATCATCATAAATACGCTCCCCAAACCTAAATTTTATGGTGTCACCTACCTTACCAGTAAGTTTAATCTTATAAGTTCCCGTGAAATTAACGCCCATATCTACTATATGAACATCGTTTTCCAGCGTGTTTACCGAAACAGGTGTTACGGTCTTTGTAACTTGTACCGGTGGGAAAAAGGCCTTTTGCAAGTTGCCGCCAGGCCCCTTGCCAATAATGGCCGGAGTCCAAGAGGAGTCAGAAAACCCTGCTTTTTGCCATCCGCTTATTTCCTGTCTGGCATCATAGACTGTTCCCAAATAGACACTATTTCTAATGATTGGTCCGTAGGAATACTTCCATGAATCGTCCGTTACGACACTTTGGGTATCACCGTTCTCATATTGCAATACCAGTTTAGCAATAAAAGTAGGTTTGCCAACACTAAGGTCCTTCCTTAAATTTCTTCTCCCCCACTTTCTTAGAGGTAGCGGATTGTAGAAACCATTGCCCAAACTTACCCCAAGGCTATTGCTGCCTTTTTTTACCTGTGAGGTGATATCGTATTCCGTATAATACGTTCTCTTGCTATAATCTGTCCAAGCCGGATCCAGAATGTTTTTACCAATTGGTTCCCCATTTATGCTTCCTTTGTAATAACCAGCGGAGGTAATATAGAGCGTTGCCTTTTTTAGCTTGTTCTTGGTCTTAAACTCCTTTCTAAAAATAGGAGCGGGGCGGTCAAGGTAAAAGAGGGAATCTTTTTTTGGTAGCTTACGGTTGTCCGTAATCCAATAGGCATCGTCTAAGTCCTGAGCGTTGGCATTTAAAAAATCATTGCCTTGTAGCTCCTCTAATATTTCACTATCCGATAAACTATTGATAGCCAAATCGGAACTTTTACCAATGGTTGTTCTAGTGGAATTGTAATAGCCAAAAAGGGCTATATGGCAGATTACCACAATGGATACCATTAAAATTAAGTTGTAGCGCAGATTGTTCATTTTTATGGTGGATTTGTTCTTTTTCATGGAATACATTCTATAAATTTATACCTCTTGCCTCTTTTTTTAAAAGGTATGTTGATGGGTAGCTAACAGTAAAATCAACTATTTTGATATTACTTTGGCATTACCCCAATTACCAAATACTTTTTTTCCGGAAAAATCCAGTAGTATAAAGTCTAGGCCGCTAACGTCTATATCAATTTTAACTTTTCCTTTTTTAATTTGGCCACTATCAAATAGTATCCTTCCGCCAAATTTTTCTTCAACCATCACTTGAAATCTGCCCGTCTCTCCCTTTGGTGAACTTTTATCCAGTGACACTACTGCCTGAAAACGATCTGCCTTTCCATTCAGCCTGTACATCACTTCCGATTTACTTTTGACCCCTAGACCCTTGCTATATTTTTTACCGCTTATTTTGATAGGTTTGCCGTGATAGGTTTTGTCCACTACCGGGGCATTTCCTTTTTTTAGCATATAGTAAATATCACTTAGGTAAGTGGTTCCTTCTTGGGTCACCGTATACTTTTCCTCCGGTATGGGGGTTGGACCTGGCACAATGGTACTCCCAACTGTACCTATTTTAAGTAATAGGTGTTCGTGTTTTCCTAAATTCTTGGCGGTAAATGAACCGTTGAATGTACCAAGGTCTTTTTCTAGCCACAGGTCCCTTACATTTTGGGGGCCACTTAAACCAATTTGTTCCCAGTTCACTGTTAAATCCGATTTTTTTTGCCCTTTATTGAGCAGCAATACGGCAGTAGTACCATCTGATAGCGGCTTGTTGTATATTTCAAGGCTATCCTTATCATACACCTGGTACCCTTGGTGTGCCCTAGGATCTTGATTAACGGCGATAACCTCTTTTGCCAATAGAATGTCTTTAATCTCTTTTGACATGGAACGAAGATCGTTCCCCGCCATGATGGGGGCGGCCAAAATACTCCATAGGCTAAAATGAACCTTGTCCTCCACGGTACTTTTTAGGTTGCCTACTTGTAACATGTCCGGATCGTTCCAGCTATCTGGTCCGGCAAATTGCCATAACCCCTTAAATGCTGGGTGAATGGCACCATCTCCTCCGGAGGTTTCTGCACAGCGATATACAGATTGTATCCTAGGGTAGATATCCATGGAGGTACGCCACAGTTGGCCATAATTTTTACCTCCCCATGCCCAGGCGCCACTACCGAAGTCTGATATACTTAATATCATAGGCCTTCCCGTTTGAAGGATAGCCTGATGGTAAACATCAAAATCCTCTGAGGATAATCTTCCATTTTTTCTGGCAAAACAGGCGTCCAGTTTAATATAGTCCACGCCCCACTCCGCAAAGGAATTCATATCCGTTTGTTCGTGCTCAAAACTTCCCGGTAGGTTCTGACAGGTTTTATCACCCCTACATTCGTAAATACCATATTTAAGTCCCTTACTGTGGATATAATCGCCAATGGCCTTCATACCTCCTGGAAATTTGATGGAATCGGCTACCAATTGACCCTTTTCATTCCTGTCCGCTGCCATCCAGGCATCGTCCAGGACAAGGTATTTGTAACCTGCCTCGCGCATTCCGGAACTTACCATGATGTCTGCAATTTCCTTTATCTTGTTTTCGTCAATGTCTTTTTCAAATGCATTCCAGCTATTCCAACCCATAGGTGGGGTAGGGGTTAGGTACTTACTGTCAAAGCTAGCTACATTTCTTATTTCTTGATGTATGTTTTTAGCAGCTTGTTTCTCCTTTAAGGCAATCATAGCCTTCCCCAATGCTTCACCTATCTTGAGGTAAGACGCTGCGTTTCTGTTCCAGTGATAGAACTGTTTTGAAGGTGAATCATCTATAGGTATATAAAAATCCCGTGTGTCTACTACGGATACATTATCCTTAAATTCTGGGTAAGAGGGCATTGCCATTTGGGCATTCATTAGAGAAATAGCCCTTGGGTCCTTGTCTTCCCATCCTTTCATCCCAGTAGTGGCAATAACAAAAGGAAGGTTGGGGGCGCCCAAATCTTTTCGGATGTCCTTGATAAGATGCACTAAATTTTGTTCATAGTATTTGTTGGCGGTTTTGGTAACACGGTCGTTCCATCCCTGATGCCATCCAAAGCCTGCTAGTTCATACCCTTCTCCTTGGTATTCGGGAACATATTGGTGCAAATTGTCCAGTACTTTGTGGATGGTGGAAAGCATTTGTACATAGTAGTATCCGGTATCCTTTGGTTGGGCAGGTAGGCGTTTGTACCCTGAATCGCTTACCGCTGAAGGAGGGCGAAAATCAACCGCCAGGCTCTTACCGCCCCAAGAGGTTTTAATAAGGAGTACCTTGTTGTCATAATGATCTCCCACAACATGGCCAAAGCCCAGTTCCGGACCAATAGTGGTATCAAATGCACCGTATCCCGCACTTAACTTTCCTGTTTTAATGGTATTGAATTTATCCCAAGTATGGATAAACACATCATCGCGTTGCGACCACTCTCCATTTTCGTCCACTAGGTGCTGGTATGCACCTTCTTGGTCATTGTTAATTACCCATCTTAGATTGCCTTTTTCCCCTTTTTCCCCTTTTTCCATTTCTCCATGGCCTTGCATGTTGGACTGTCCGGCCAAAATAATGACTTTAAGAGGTTGTTGGGCATTAGATTTAAGGCCTAGGCAGAGCATTACTACTAAAAGTATTGAAAGTCTGCTGAAAAATTGTTTTATCGATTGCTTGATCATTGGGTACTCTTAATGTTATAGGTGTTATTTGTTTATGTAGAAATAGCGTATCCTGCAAGTGTTCCCGGTTCTTTTTGGGTCATCTTTTTCCGCTATTTTAATTTGTAATCTGTGTTGTTTGTTTTCCAATCCACTTGCCAAGGTAAAGAACCAGGGCAGATGCAGGCTGCGGCTCCAATTGGTCAACAGATCCAATTTTTTCCACTTCCCATTGTCAATTCTATATTCAATAATTCCGGCATCAGGTCCGGCTGCTACGGCAATTCCTACAGTATTGCCAACAAAGTTCAACGTGGCTTTCCCCTTGTTTGTTTTTTCGCCTATAAGCATCGGTACATCTGTGTAGTTGGGTCTGGTACCCTTGCCATCTTGTGGCTTCCAATTGGATACCACTTCCCAATCTCCACTGGTTTTGGCCTTGGAAATATCTATAAGCTCCCCATTGTCATAGTTTAGTTCGTCTAAGGGTTTGGGCAGCCTATGGCTTTTAATCTTATCGTCTTCGGCAGCAGGTCCCGTCCAGTTATTTTCCAAAAAGGCAATCATGGAGCGTGCATAAACCCCTTGTCCAAAAGGGGAGGGGTGAAGGTTTTTAAAATCATCCTTCCATGTAAATTCTCCAGCATCTATCCTCTCCGTTACTTCCAAGGCGAGATTTATAGAGGGTATGCCGTAATGCTCGGCCACCTTTTCATGATTTTTTATCACTTTGGGTGTTCTGCCCTGACGGTATAATTTCATTTTACCGGGATCCACAAAATGCATGAATACGATATCGGTTGCTGGGTTTAGGTTACGGGCATGGCGTACAATGCCCTCCATGGCCCTGATCTGCTCCTCATCTGTTCTGCCATTGGTAGCATCGTTCACTGCTGCCTCTTCAAATAAAAGGTCTATTGGCCCATCTTTAAAAAGATCACGTTTCATCCTAAAGGCACCCGGAGTGGAACCTGTTGAGGGAATGCCCGCTGCAATAAACTCGAACTGGGTTTCTGGAAACCTATTTTTTAAATAATTGGTAATGCTATCTCGCCAACCCCCGTTATAGGTAATGGATCCACCTAAAAAGGCCACCCTGCCTTTTTTCTCGTGTTCAAATTTGATCTGACTGTTTTGTAGGCCTCCCCTTAATTGATGGTAGGCCGAAGACTGTAAAGGCTTGGCTTCAGGAGTATTATAGTACTTAATAAAGTCTGCTCCCAATCGTGGCGTTTCAATGGGAAAATGATGTCCGTGAAGGGTTTGTTTGCCTTCTGTGCAGGTGACCACTGTTGCTATGCCTCCCAGTTCCAGATATTTGTTAACAAAGGGTAGGGTGTTTTCTGTTGAAGGAACAACAGAATCGGTCAAGCTGATCATATGCAGGATAGGAACTTTTGCCTGGGCCAAGGCATCAAGATTATCTATAGGGTTGTTGGCATATTTTTTTGCTTCGGCATCAGATTTAAATCCGTATTCCTCTTTTAGAATGCTCCAGCTTTTTTCAGAACCTATACCAGTTCCAAATCCGCCAGGCCAACTTTTAAAATCACAAACTGGGGCTTCAGCATAAATACAACTAACTAGTTCCGGATTCTTTTTGGCCCAATTGTAGATAAATAATCCGCCTCTGCTCACACCTTCCAAGGCTACTTTTTTATTAAAGTCATGTGATCTTATCAGATACTTGTAGAACCTGTCCCAAGACTTCACGGCCTTAGGGCTCCCAAATTGGTTATTGGTGTTCAAGTATGCAATGTAGTAGCCTTCGGATACTAAAATACTGTCCATTTCGGTATGCCATCCGGGAAATCGTGCTCTCCAAACCCATGGTTTTCCCGCTAGTGGTTTGTTAGGCTCTATTACAAAGGCATCCTTTCCATTAAATTCAAAACTGTATTTGGTAAATCCTTTCCAGTCCGACTTTTTTCCGGGGAAATTCTGATCCACCAATACAGCCTCTTTACCGGTAAGGTTCTCATAAATAATTTTGGCTATTTCACCAGCCCCTTCTCCATTGGGATGTATGGCGTCAGGGAACATTTCCCCTTTGTCCAGCATAGGCGTATAAAGGTCTATTAATTTTAAACCTTGTTCTTTGGCAATTTCCTTTATTCTGGGGTTCACCTCATTGGTTACGACCTCTGCACTTATTTTCCTGCCCTTTTTATAGACAGGAACTGCCAGACAGGGATAAATACTGGGGTTGGACTCTAACTTTTGAAAAGATTCAAGGAGTTTTAGATAATCTCCTTCAAAATCATCCTTGTGCACCCAATTAAAATCCTTGCTGTCATTGGTGCCCAGCTTTATGATAACGATATCCGGATTATAGGCTAGGGCATTTTTATAGGCCTGGGTTTCTATGTATGGCATGTTCCCTTTAGATAATAGGGTGCGACCACTAATACCAAAGTTCCTTACCTCATACCCCTCTCCCAACATACGGGCCAATTGTTCGGGATAGGCATTCTTCAATCGGTCTTTTATCCCATATCCAAAGGTGATACTGTTTCCAATACAGGCTACTTTGATCTTTTTGGATTTCTGCGCATTGGAAGTGGCTAGGGGAAGAAAGAATAAAAATAGCAGTATAAGTTTTATTTGCTTCATTTTAAATTTTTAAGGTATTATAGATTTAATTCGTCGGTGCTATTTTTGTGAATTCCATTGGGAATTTAGCATCGACCTCATCCCACCATTTGTATAGTTTTTTGTATAAATGATCCCTTAACTCCGGTAATTCTGAAGCTAGATCTTTTCTTTCGCCAATATCATCCTTTATGTTGTAAAGTTCCATTTTGTAATTATCCAAAAAGACGATCAATTTGTAATCCCCGTCCCTAATGGCACTACTTGGACCTCCTTTTTGGTTGGATTTATGTGGGTAGTGGAAATAGGTAGATTCGTGTATGTTTTTGGATTCTCCTTTTAATATGGGAACTATAGTTTTTCCATCTACATGCAAATCCGGTCTTAGGGGTTGGCCGGTCATTTCCAAAATGGTAGGATAGAAGTCATTACTGGTTATAATGGCATCGGATACAGTTCCAGGTTTTACCACTCCAGGCCATTTAATAATGGCCGGCTCCCGTATTCCTCCCTCATAAAGCCATCCTTTACCGGCCCTTAGGGGAGTGTTGGCCGTAGGGGTACCTTCTGAGGTAGAGAGTCCACCATTATCCGAAAAGAATACTACTACGGTATTGTCCTCAATACCTTCGTCCTTTATCTTTTTAAGTATTTTACCAACGGCCATGTCCATAGATGCTACCATGGCCGCATATGTGGGGTGGTCCTGGGTTTTTCTGTAGGTAAATGGTTTTTCTCCACTTGTTTCCTCAGCAAAACGTTCTTCGTCAGTAAACCCAAACCTATCTTTCTTTTTGTTGTATTTCTCAACTCTATCTGCAGGGGCGCTAAATGGGGCATGTACCTGGTAAAATGAAAAGTACAGTAAAAAGGGGTTCTGTGCATTCTGGTCTATGAACTTAACAGCTTCGTCCGCCAACCTGTCGGTCATATATTCCCCCTTGGGTCCGTTTTCCAAGTTGGGAATATTCCATGGAGAGAAATACTTGTTCTTAATGTAAAGTCCTCCTCTAAAATGTCCAGCTACATTTACATCAAATCCTTGTTCGTTGGGCCAAAAGGCCTTTCCGCCTTCAATATTGTTCAAGTGCCATTTGCCCATAAAAGCGGTTTTGTAGCCTGCTTCCTGAAGCAGTTCAGGGAACAATACTTCTTCCAACGGCAGGTTTCTTTTATATTCCGGATTCCCAGGACCTCCAATCCATTGCGTCAGATCTATCCTGGCAGGGTTCTTTCCAGTTAGAATGGAAGCCCTGGTTGGGGAGCAAATAGGGGAAGAAGCATAGGCTTGTGTAAAACGAATACCTTCTTTGGCTAGCTGATCTATATTGGGAGTTTCGTAGAAGCTGCTGCCATTGGCACCAATATCCATCCAGCCAAGATCATCAACTAGTATAAAAACGACATTGGTATTGGGGTTTTGGGCATTGGAAAAGAATGACACACAAATTACGAAAAGTAATAGTGCTCTTTTTTTTAATTGTGTTGCTATCATGCTTGGAATCATTGTGGATTGGATAAATATGGCTATCTTATTTAAGAGACGTATGATATATGGGTTTACCCTATGTTTAGTATGGATTAGTTTTGTGTGCATTATAAACTATTTAATCCTTTACACCAGTCTAGCTGCTTGGGTTAATTGTTTAGTTTAAATTGTTTATGAATTAGTGCTGTAAGCGCATCTACTTCTTCACTTGCCTCTGCTTCATTGGCCAAATTGATGTTTTCTTGAGGGTCTGCAAAGTGATCAAAAAGCTCATGACCTAGAAATTCACCCTTGGTTTTTGAAGTCTTGTCCCATAGGTACCATCTAATGTACCTATATTGGTCTGTTCTTACGGAATATCCCATTCGCTCATTTTTCCTATATTCTTTGGGCCCAAATCTGCCAAGAAGATATTGGCTATAGGCAGCGGATTTCCATTTTTGCTCCGGTTTGTCCAGTAGAGGAACAAAACTCTTTCCCTGTAAATGTGACGGTACGGGTAATCCGGCCAGTTCACACAGTGTTGGGTATATGTCTACCAACTCGGTAAGGGCGTTGCTTTTTTGGCCTTTTGCCTTGATCTTGCCACCACCTACAATCATAGGTACTCGGGCATCTATATCATAGTTGGTCATTTTTCCCCATCCATTGTGTTCGCCCAGTTTCCATCCATGATCACCCCAAAGAACTACAATAGTATTCTTTAATAGATCCAATCTTTTTAGCTCATCCATCAGGCGGCCTATTTGGGCATCGGTATAGGAAACACTGGCATAGTAACCATGTTTTAATTCTCGTTGTCTGTTTATGTCCCAGGGCTGTTCTGCTGGTTTGGGCAACCCATGGCTGTCGTCATAATTTCTTAATTCTTGGTCGCCATGAACGGCAAAACTTGGACTGCCTTTTGGTGGATATTGATTATCTGCCAAGGGGATGGAGTCCCTATTATAAAGATCCCAGTATTTTTTGGGTGCATTAAATGGTAAATGAGGTTTGTAATAGCCTACAGAAAGAAAAAATGGCTTTTTCTCCGTGGCCAATTCCTGTAATCTTTGAATGGCATAGGTGGTTTGTGCCCCATCGTAATACGCATCGTCATCCACATCCGCACTTTCGGTAGCATTGGCCTTAAGGTACCATTGGCCTAGAGGATCCAACTTAATTTTACCCTGGGAAATCAGTTTTTGCTTTTTGGCTTCCTGTATATCTAGATTTACTTGGGTGGCATAAACAGCGTCGGGGTCATAAGGAAATCCCTTTAAATGAGGTCTTTCTGTCCAAGATATGGAGTCGGGTATATCATTATGGAAGGTCTTGCCCAGGCCAATGGTGGTGTAGCCATTTTGTTTAAAATATTGCGGCAGGGTAACTATGTTTGGCACATTGTTCCTAAACTTGGTGGCTAAATCCCATACTTGTATGGAATCGGGCCGCAAGCCTGTTAGCAAACTTGCTCTGGAAGGGTTGCAAACGGCCTGTTGGCAATATGCTCTATTAAATACAACACCCTCCTGTGCCAGACGATCAATATTGGGCGTTTTAATAGCGGTGTTGCCGTAACAACCAAGTTCCGGACGAAGGTCGTCTACAGGTATAAAAAGAATATTGGGGGCAGTGCTCAGGGCAGTTTCTTCTTTTTCCGCACAGGAATAAAAAAGGGAACAGAATAGTGTTAAACCCAGAACAGCAAATTTGTTCAAATGTTTCATATCTATAATGATGGTATCGAATTTCTTATGGACTTGTTTCTAAATTTTAAGAGGTATGTAAGGTTCTTTTTTTTGAATCCATATATTCCTAATTACGAAATCGTATTCGCTGTGAAAACTACAATGCATGAATAATACTTTGTAAAATATGATTTAAAAGTAGGTTTAATCAGGAAGATGGACAAGTTTCATAGAAAAATTTATGCATTAAAATTACTTTGTGTAATATTTTTGGACATTTAAATAATTGATAATCAGATATTTGTTGTATAGTTTTAAATTAACATTAATTTTAAACAAAATGTTTTGCGCTTATTTATTTATATTTATAAAATATTTTAAGAACTGGGTTGTGCCTTGTTTGTTATAGAATATTAATTTGTCATTAATAAGTGGTGCAAAATACATATTTCGAAAAATAGACTTGGAATTTTTGCCTATTGTGAACTATTATTGTTTACGACTGTTTGATTTTTTTTTTGAATTTTATTTGATATATATAAGGTATGAGTGTAAAAAACTGTTTTGGATTATTGACCGCGGTTTTGGTAATTGTAGGTTGTTCGGGTGTAAAAAAGGAAGTAAATAGCAAGGTGGAAAAACCCAACGTGATACTTATTTATGCAGATGATCTAGGCAGGGGCTTACTGTCCTCTGAAGGGCAGAAGATAATTAGCACACCTAATATTGATAATATAGCCAAGGAAGGCATGCGTTTTGAAAATGCCTATGGAGGCATGTTTTGTGCTCCGGCAAGGGCTAGTTTAATTTCTGGGTACCACGATGCGCAAATAGATCGTTGGAAAATAACTGCTGGAGGTGCCTATATGAATATTTCCAGAGGCAAGATGGATCAAGAAGAAATAGAACGGAAGTTGAACGATCAATTGGGTGAGATTCCGGAAAATGAAGTCTTTCTAGCTGAAATCTTCAAGAGTGCAGGTTATGTTACAGGGGAAGTTGGTAAACTGGAATGGGGTTTTTCTACCACAGATAAGCAGATGAAAAGACATGGTTGGGATTATTATTATGGATACTTGGATCATGTACGTTGTCATGGCTTTTACCCTCCTTTTCTATTTGAAAATGGCAATTTGGTCAATATAGAAGGTAATACCTGGGCCAATTGTGGAAAGACTATGGAGAAGGAAACAGAGAAAGCTTATGCTGAGCGATGGAATATGGAAGGTAAGGCCGTTTATTCCCAAAATCTGTTTATAGAAAAAATAGTATCGTTTATAAGGGATAATAAGGACAAGCCATTTTTCTTGTACCATCCAACCCAATTACCTCATGGTCCCGTTGCTATACCTAGCGTGCATGAAGATTTTGTAAATGACGACAGGCTTACACAGATAGAGAAGGAATATGCTTCTATGGTGAAAATGTTGGATGACCATGTGGGGATTATTATGAATGAATTAAAAGCTTTGGGGCTGGATGATAACACTATGGTTGTTTTTACCGGTGATAATGGCCATGAAATATACTATACCAAGGAAGGTAGAATATTGAAGCCGGTTAGAAATATGCAGACCGGGGAGTTCTTTGATGATGTCAATACCAAATATTATAGTGAATTGGCGGGTGATGTGTTTGATGGCAATGATGGTATGGCCGGTGTTAAAAGGAGTAATTGGGAAGGAGGCGTGCGAGTGCCATTGATGGTGAGGTGGCCAGAAAAAATTAAGGAGGGAGTAACTTCCGATGCCTTGGTTGCAAACTACGACTTTATGGCTACTATGGCCGATTTGGTTGGTTTTGAATTGCCTGAGTTTAAAGATGGGGTTTCTTACCTTCCTGAGTTGTTAGGTGAAAATCACAAAGAGCATGATTATGTAGTGTACTCTTCGTTTATGGGTCCTGCAATTGTGTCTAACGATGGTTGGAAACTCAGATATTTTGCAGCCGATGAAATATTTCAATTATACTATCTGCCAGAGGATTATAAGGAAGAGAAGAATCTACTTGAAGGTAATGAGGAGGTAGCTGAGAAATTGAAAAAAATATTGATAGAGGAATGTGACGGTGATTTAAACAACGGTTGGTTTAAAGTGAGAAAGAGAATTTTGTCATTCATTAAATAAGCATTTGGGGGAATGTAGTATGATTGTCCCATTGCTAACTGTTGTTGGCACAGGTTTGATGACAGTTGGCAAGCCTAAGTAAAAGTGAGACTATGAAATGTAAAGAACAAGCCCCCGATGAATTCTTGATTTCAGAATTGAAAAATGGAAAGGAAGAAGCCTTTGATAGTATTTTTCGAAAGTACTATAAGGGACTTTGTGCCTATGCCGTTAACTATGTTTATGATGTGGATCAGTCTCAAAGTCTGGTGCAGGATTGTTTTGTACGCCTATGGGCCAATCGGCATAATGCAGATACCATAAAGAGCCTTCCTGCTTATCTGTCTACTATGGTCCGAAACAGGTGTATAGATCATATACGGCAAATGAAGACCTTGGAAAAACTCCATGATAAACTGGAAATGGAGGAGTTTGTGGTAAACGCGGAGAACACCCTATTGACCCGGGAATTTGAGGAGTTACTGGTTAATGCTATTTCCGCTCTTCCCAAAAAGAGTAAAATGGCTTTTGAGTACAGTAGGTTCGAGAATCTTACCTATAAGGAAATTGGTGATAAAATGAATATTTCAAGTAAAGCGGTCGAAGCACTTTTAAGTAGGGCATTAAGGCTGCTGCGTAAAGATCTACAACCCTATTTTGCTATCTTGTTACTGGCTATTTTGTTTTTTGCTTCAAAATTGTAAGTCAATTTACTTATTGGTCCAAAGGGCTGTGATATTGAGCATGCATATAGTTAGTGTTAAATTACAAGGCCTATCTTCTACTTTTTATGTAATACTATTTTCCAGTCTTTCTGGAATCTTGTCCGTGTCATTTCATTGGTGTTCTTGTAACGTCTTTTTATCTAATAGCAGGCTTTTGTTAGTTCTGTTTGAAAAAAAACTGGTTTTTTGCCAATTTTTTTCACATTTACTATTTTTTTAAAGTTTCTTTTGAGTATATGTCTTAAGCCCTTGTGTTTGTTGGGGAGGTTAAGGCCTTGGGCAATGCTTTATTGATTGTTTTTGAATGGTTTTAAAACAATAATTTAACTTTTTTTTTACACAAACGTAGGGTAGGGGGCTTTAAGGATCGTCATCTTATTGAACCGCATTTATAAAGCTATTGGAAAAAAAGGAAAAAAATATTGAACAAATGATAGCCAAATCTTTTCAAGGTAGGCTAAGCTCAGAGGAAAAAACATTCTTGGACCAATGGATATCCTTGTCTAAGGAGAATCAGGATAAGTTTGATGTTTACGAGAAATTATGGAAAAGATCGGGGCAATTGGTGCTTTCCAATTCTATTGACATAGAGGCGTCCCTATTAGAAACAAAAAAACGTATACCGGAATTTAGGTTTAAAAGTAAATCAGGCTATAGCAATCTTCGGGTTGCGGCAGTGTTAATACTGGCCATGGCCTTAGGATTTTTGTTCAATTATCTGTTAGGGGCAAATCAACTAATAAGTGGTAGCTCTGAAATAGTATACCAAGAGGTTAAGGCGTCTTATGGAACTAGAACCAAATTGCTTTTGTCAGACAGCACCACGGTATGGCTTAATTCTGGAAGTACGCTGCGGTTCCCCATTAATTTTGATAGTACAGATGAAAGGGTAGTGGATCTGGATGGGGAAGGCTATTTTGAAGTAACTAAAAATGAATCAAAACCTTTTATAGTAAACACATCCAACGTGGATGTAAAGGTGTACGGTACCTCTTTTAATGTTTCCGCCTACGAAGAATATGATACTATGGAAGTAGCATTGGTGGAAGGCAAGGTGAGTCTGGTACAGGGAGAAAGTGAAAACCGAAAAGAGTTAATGGTCCTTAAGCCCAATGATGTGGTGGAGTGCAATGTTGCTGAGAGAAAATTGTCCCGTAGCAGAGAGGCTAAAATAGCCAAGTATACCGCCTGGAAGGATGGCAAAATTATCTTTTACGGAGATCACATAGAGAAAGTGGTAAGTAGACTGGAAAAATGGTACAACGTTGACATAGAAATTGCGGATAGTGAATTAAAGGATTACCGCTTTACGGCAACGTTTAATGACGAATCCCTGGAGCAGGTGCTTAAGTTATTAAGCTTGTCGTCTCCAATGGAGTATAAAATAGGGGGATCCCAAAAACAAGAGGATGGTAGCTTTAGTAGAAGGAAGGTTGTACTGTCCGTGAAAAATTAACAAAACAGCAAAACTCTAATAAAAACAACCAAAACAATTGAGCCAATGAAGTATAGTTAAAAAAAACAGGAAAGTGTTGTCGCACTTCCCTGTCTAAAGATTCCCCTGAACTGAGAATTCAGGAAGTAACATAGTATTAATTAATACCATACCAAAATTATGAAAAAAAAGTTAATGGTAGGGAAAGCCTTAAAGGTGTTTCCGTCTTCCAAAATGTTCCTCATTATGAAATTAATTGTTTTAATTATGTGTTTGTCGTCTTTTATGGCGGCTCCGTCATCCAGTTATTCGCAGGATACGAAGCTGTCGCTTAATGTGACGAATACTTCCATTAAACAGGTGTTGACCCAAATTGAAGAAAGCAGTGAGTTTTTCTTTGTTTATAACAATAATCTAGTTAATGTAGAGAAGAAGGTAAGTATAGATGTGGATGAGTGGAAAATTTCCAAAATCCTCGAGAATCTTTTTGCCGGTGAAGATGTAGCCTTTTCCTTAATGGATAAGCAGATTATCATTTCGCCCAAAAGTATGACGACTCCCAATAAAGTAGTTCAGAATACTGTTACAGGGGTGGTGGTAGATGAGTTTGATGGTCCTTTACCAGGTGTTTCTGTGGTTGTAAAAGGTACAAGTACAGGGGTGGTTACGGATTTTGATGGAAACTATTCTATTTCTGCTGCTGCCAATGACGTCTTGGTTTTCTCATACATAGGTATGAAAACCCTTGAAGTTACGGTGACAGGTGATTCTATGAATGTTAGCATGGAATCGGATATTATTGGTTTGGAAGAATTTGTGGCCATCGGATATGGTGTTGCCAAGAAAAGTGACCTGACCGGAGCTGTTACTAGTGTTGATGTGGAAAGAATGGCGGAAGTTCCCAATGTTTCTATTTTGTCTGCCATGCAAGGTTCTGTCGCAGGATTGAATATTGGCGCTACAGATGCAGCCGGTGAAGATCCAACCATCTCTATTAGGGGGCAGAATTCGCTTTCCAGCGGTTCGGCGGCAAATCAACCTCTAATTGTAGTGGATGGAATTATATATAGGGGAAATCTTGTTGATTTGAACAAGGCGGATATTGAATCGGTAGATGTTTTAAAGGATGCCAGTTCTGCTGCCATCTATGGTTCACAGGCTGCCAATGGGGTGATATTGATAACCACCAAAAAAGGTAAAGTTGTTAGCAAGCCCCAGATAAGTTATTCTGCTAGTTATGCGGTTCAAACCCCTACCAATACGGCTTTGGAGCCAATGGGTGCGGCCGAATTGAAAGGGTTTTTACCTGATGCTTATTGGGAAAATGGTTCTAGAACAGAAGAGTCTGGGTATTTGGATTCAGATCCTACATTTGATATTACTAAATTCTTTCCTACAAACCAAATGATAGACGGCTACAATAATGGCACGGATAATAGTATGTACGATATGCTTACGGGCGATGGCTATATCAATAATCATAATCTTAGTGTTACCGGTAGGTCTGAGAATTTTGGGTACTTCTTTTCAGGAGGTCTAACGGATGTTCAGGGATTTGTAATAAACGATACATATAAGAAAGTGAATTATCGTATGAACTTGGATGCTACTATCAATGATTGGTTGAAGGTAGGTACAGAAACATTTGTTACTACCAGTGACTATGATGGTGAGACCCCACGTGTAGCTACTGCGTCTTTGGTAATGCCATGGACACCTTTGTACGAGGATGATGGTGTTACCCCCAGGCAAATACTTCAGGCTACATGGACCAATCCTTTGTTGGATCTTGAAACCGATGATGAGGAGAAGCACTTAAACCTATTTGCCAACATACATGCAGACGTTAAATTGCCGATAGATGGTTTGAATTATCGAATCAACTTTTCACAAAATTATAGAACGGTTAATCATAATAATTTTGATCCAACAGATGCAAATTTCACGGGTTATGGTTATAAAAATGGGGCAACTTATTATGATTGGACAGTGGATAATATTTTAAGTTACGACAAGACTTTTAATAGGGTGCACAATATAAGCGCTACACTTCTTTATGGTGTGGAAGAGCGCAATTATTCTTTTACCAATGTGAATGCACAAAATTTTACCAATGATATATTAGGGTATAATTCCCTAGAGGCCGGTGATGCTAGTCTGTACGGGGTTAATACAGGTGCGGAAAAGGAAACGAGTTTATATACCATGGGACGTTTGCAGTATAACTACGATAGCAAATATTTGTTGACGGGTACCGTAAGGAGAGATGGTTTCTCTGGTTTTGGTACAGAGGATAAAATTGGTGTCTTTCCATCCATGGCTTTTGGCTGGGTAGTTAGTGAGGAGAACTTTTTCAATAGAGATTCCAAATTGTTGAATTATTTGAAACTTAGGGGGTCCTATGGTACTACAGGTCGTAGGGGTATAGGTAGGTATGATACCCAGGCTGTAGTAAATGCAACGGTAGACGGTAATTATGGTTATGTTTTTGGAGACGGCGGAACAACCACCATAACACAGTCGATCTCGTCTTTGGCTAATAATGAATTAGGCTGGGAAACTACAACAGGATTGAATCTTGGTGCTGATTTTGCCTTTTTTAATTCAAAGCTTACGGGTAATGTGGAATATTATAACAATTCTACAAAAGATATCCTTTATGCTATTGATTTGCCCACTACTTCTGGTTTTAGTAGTATCAATACCAATATTGGTGAAGTTAAAAACCATGGACTTGAATTTTCTTTGACCAGTAAATGGATCAATAATAAGGATTTGAAATGGGAAACTACGTTTAACTATTCCAGAAACAGAAATGAAATTGTATCAGTCTTGGGGATAGATAATGATGGAGATGGTATAGAAGATGATTTAACTTCAGATCAGTTGTTCATAGGGGAGCCTACCAATGTGGTCTATGATTATGAGATTACAGGTATGTGGCAATTGGCCGATGAAGAAGCTGGGAATATTCCCAATGGTTTTTTTCCCGGTACCTATAAGATTGCCGATTTAAATGATGATGGCGCTTATTCATCCCTTGATGACAGAAAAATTTTGGGATATAATGACCCTGGTTATCGTTTTGGTATCGCTAATACGGTTCGTTACAAGAATTTTAGTTTGTACGCCTTTATCAATTCCATTCAGGGAGGAAAGGATTACTATTATGGAACCGATGCTTTGATTTTTGGATCGAACACTATTCTGGAGCGATTCGATTCTCAGAATTTTCCAACAGGAGCATGGGATTATTGGATGCCAGAGAATACAGATGCCAGGTTTAGAAGGTTGGATGTTGCCGCAACCTACGAGCCTAACAGATATATGCAAAGAAACTTTGTGCGTATTCAGGATGTTTCCCTATCATATGATGTTGATAAGAAAGTTCTTGAAAAACTTGGTTTTAGTAGTTTAAGACTATTCATAAGTGGAAAGAACTTGCATACGTTTACAAAATGGCGTGGATGGGATCCAGAAGTAGGGTCAACCTATACTTGGGGATATAGTCCTGTAATGGCAAATTATTCACTAGGTCTAAATGTTGAATTTTAAAAAGATAATCATGAAAAAAAATAGATATACAATAGTTTTTATATTCCTATTCCTTAGTTTCTTTTCTTGTAAGGAAGAAGAATGGTTGGAAGAAGATGTTTTGGACTTCTACAGTGCGGAAAATTCTTATCAGACTTTTGATCAATTCAATCAAGCGGTGGCAAGTTTGTATAATCTGACCGATTTGTATAATGTCTGGGCAGCGTTGTACGGACCATTTGTTTGGAATTTTTCAACGGATATGGCTTATGCGGCCACAGCGGCTACAGCAGGCCTTAACTCGTACTCAGCTTCCCTTACCCCGGAAAATACGTATGTAACGAACATTTGGACGCGTTATTATTCCATCATTTTTGATGCCAATGTTGTTTTGGGAAGAATTGATGGTGAGAACACCGAGTTCGATACAGAAGAGCAACGTACTATTCTAAAGGCAGAAGCAAGTTTTCTTAGAGCCTTTTCTTATAGGAATTTGGCTAATTTATACGGAGGTGTGCCCCTTGTATTGGAAGAAACTACTGAGGCTAAAAGAGATTATGTTAGGGCTAGCCTTGATGAGGTGTATGCTCAAATTATAAGTGATTTGGAATTTGCCGCTGCAAATTTACCTGATGTTGGTGATTTGTGGGAGGAGGGTAGATTGACTAATGCTGCTGCATATCATCTTTTAGCGGAATTATATATCAATACGGGTGAATATGATAAGGCAATTGCCAGTGCTACTGCGGTTATAGACAACCCGGACTATGCCTTGATGACTTCACGATTCGGAAACAAAATGAATTTGGAAGGTGACGTATATGGTGACCTTTTTAGAAGAGGTAATCAAAACCGCAATTCGGGAAACACCGAAGCTATTTGGGTGGCGCAGTATGAATACAATGTTACCGGTGGTGGCCGGGGTAGTATTTTGACTCAATTTCTTTGTCCTGGATATTATAACTTAACTGGATTGGATGGAAAACCACTATTTTTTGCTCCTACAACCCAGAATGGGGGTAGAGGTATAGGATGGTTTGCCCCTTCAGATTATGTTTTGGAGGACATTTGGGAGAGTGATCCCAATGATATGCGTAATTCTGAATATAACATTATTAGGGATCTAGTGGCCGATAATCCTGAGTCTGAATATTTTGGGAAGAATATCGTTGCTGACAATGCATTTGATGAGAGTGGAAATACAATATACAAGAGGTATTGGAATGCCATTTTCGCCAAAGCAACGCCTATCAACGATTTTCCAGATGAGGTATTCGTTGATTTTGAAACAGGTGAGGTGACAAGAAATGCGTCTCAAACCTTTAGGGATCATTATAACATTCGTTTGGCAGAAACTTATCTTTTAAGGGCGGAAGCCTACCTAAACAATGGTGATTTGGCCAATGCTACCGCGGATATTAATGTTATTAGAGCAAGAGCTAATGCCACGCCAGTTGAAGAAGGTGATGTTGATATTGACTATATTCTCGACGAAAGGGCTAGGGAATTAACTTGGGAAGAATCTAGGGTAATGACCTTGAATAGATTGGGATTAATAGATGAAAGAAGAACTTTACATCATCCTTTTAATAATGGTAAATATGAAAGTTATCCTATTGAGGATTACCATAACCTATGGCCAATACCTAACCGTGAGATAGAAAGAAATACGGGAGCAATATTGGAGCAGAATCCAGGGTATTAATTGTTATTATACAGCTTAAAATAATACGAGTTTCTTTGTGAAAAGGGGGTGGGATTCTAATTGTTTACACCCCCTTTTTTTAATAATTAACAAAAGCACTTCGGTGCTTATGTAAAAATGCCATTTTAAAGCTGATGATAATATATTTTTATTTAAAAAAATGAACGGAATATATGGCAGTGTTAGTACTTTTTTAAATATTTAATAAAAGTAGTTCAGTGTTTGTATAATAACCCAATACGGAATAATTTAGGCCTTTATTTTTATCTGTTTCTGATTAATAGAAGATATAATATATAATCATTTCAAATTTTTCCTTTTTAAATATAGCTAGATGAATTTTTTTAGAAATTTTTTAATTACAGTAGGTCTATCAATAATTGCATTTAATATTTACGGATGCAATAGTTCGGTTTCACCAACGAAAGTACCTAGACAAAAAATCAAATTTGATTTTGATTGGAAATTTACAAAAGGTGATTTCCCAGAAGCATCAAAAAAGGTATATAATGACAGTGAATGGCAAACCGTTGACGTGCCGCACGATTGGAGTATTGCAGGACCATTTTTAAAAGAAAACCCAGCTGGTAATGTGGGGGCATATGCTCCTGGAGGTATAGGTTGGTATAGAAAAAATTTCACCTTGGATAAATCGGATAAGGAATCCAAGGTTACCATCGAGTTCGGAGGTGTATATATGAACAGTGAGGTATGGATCAATGGCAATTATTTGGGAAAACGGCCATATGGCTATATTAGTTTTAATTATGATTTAACCCCCTATCTTAATTTTGAAGGGGACAATGTACTATCGGTAAGGGTTGATAATTCCAAGGAACCCAGTGCCAGATGGTTTACAGGATCTGGTATCTACAGGCATGTTTGGTTGGTAAAAACCAATCAATTACATATTGATAGATATGGGGTATATGCAACAACTCCCTCTGTGTCCAAGGATAAGGCTGCATTGGAAATAAAAACACAGGTTCTAAACGAAATGAAAGATTCCAAGGAATTTACCTTGGTCAATACAGTATACGATGCCAATGGGGGATTGGTAGCTGAGCATCAGTCAGAAGCTACAGTTGCTAGCAATAAAGAACAGGAAATACTTCAGAATTTAACCGTAAATAATCCTAATTTATGGTCCCCGGAAAACCCTTATTTGTATACCATTAAAACGGAAGTTTTATTACAGGACGAAGTGGTAGATGTGGTTACTACCAACTTAGGGATTCGCAGTTTTAGTTTTTCTTCGGAAACCGGTTTTACCTTGAACGGTGTCAATATCAAATTAAAAGGTGTTAATAATCACAGTGATTTGGGTGCCCTAGGTGCAGCTATGAACGATAAAGTCTTGGAAAGAAGACTAAAGATATTAAAGGAGATGGGCTGTAATGCCATACGTACTGCGCATAACCCTCCTAGTGAAGTGCTATTGGACTTATGTGACAAAATGGGCTTTATGGTAATGGATGAAGCCTTTGACGAGTGGATTGAATCTTGGCCATTTGGAAGAAAAAAGAAAGAAGGTAAAGCTAAATACGGTTATCACCTGTATTTTGAGGAATGGGCAGAAAAAGACCTAACGGAACTTATTAAAAGAGACCGTAACCACCCATCCATAGTTCTGTGGAGTGTAGGAAACGAAATTCCCGACGCCTGTTTCGAAGTTGGTACCGAGCGTTTAAAAAATCTTATGGCCGTAGTTCGTGAGCATGATGCCACACGGCCTATAACCTGCGGAATCACCCATATGCATTTGGCCAACGAAAGTGGATTTGCAAGCCTTTTGGATGTAACCGGTTACAATGGAGGCGGAGGTTCTGCTTTTATGTATGAAAAAGATAAGGAAACCTACCCTGATAGAAAATTTGTTGCTACCGAAGTACCACATACCTTTCAGACGCGTGGTGTGTATCAAAGTAAATCATGGGTCCGTGGAAAGAATCCATTGGGAGGTATTATGGAAGTTCCAGATTTGACCGAAGAGGAAGTTTTTGGTGATATCAGTAAATATTACAGTTCTTCCTATGATAATTCCATGGTACGTATTTCTGCCAGGGATTCTTGGAGACGTACAAGGGATTTTTCCTTTATGGCAGGGGAGTTTAGATGGACAGGCTTTGATTACTTAGGGGAATCTATGTTTGGATGGCCGGCAAAACTTTGGAATTTTGGAATAATAGATATGTGCGGCTTTCCAAAAGACACCTATTATTTTTATCAAAGCCAATGGACAGAGGAGCCAATGGTCCATATTCTTCCCCATTGGAATTGGGAAGGTAAGGAAGGTGTTGAAATTCCTGTAGTAGCTTACTCCAACTGTGATAGTGTAGAACTGTTCCTAAATGGGCAGTCGCTTGGTAAAAAGGAAATGGGAGACCAGATGGATCTAATGTGGAAAGTTCCTTATAAGGCGGGAACCTTGATCGCAAAGGGTATTAAAGAAGGTAAGGTAGTCTGTGAAAAAGTCATAACTACAGCTGAAGCACCTGCTAAAATTGAGTTGTTGGCTGATAATGAGGTTATAAATGCCAATGGACAGGACGTGGTACACGTAGAGGTAAATATCTTGGATGCCAACAATAATTTTGTTCCTGATGCAGCCAATCAAATTAAATTCACAGTGGAAGGAGAGGCAACCATATTGGCCGTAGATAACGGTGATCCAAAAAGTGAGGAGAGCTTTGTTGGCGATACTAGAAAGGCTTTTAACGGGAAATGTATAATAATTGTTAAGGCCACTAAAAAGAACGGACAATTTAGTATAGCGGCAGAAAGTGACGGACTGGAAGGCGCCAAAGTTGTAGGGAAATCAATTTGACGATGATAGCATAAAAACAAATCATTACCCCTTTGCAACCCCCTGGGTTACCTAGGGGTAATTGATAGTTTATTAACCTTCAGTCCAAGAATGTTTTTATATAGCACATTAAAATTTACAAATGAAAAAGGATTTACAAATCAAAACTAAAAAGAACAATGGCATTTTAAAGAAGCTACCTAGTGCGGCATCATTTATGTTTGGTTGTTTTCTTTTCTTAAACTTATATGCCGTAACTGGCCAAAACCCAAATTCTGGATCGGAAGGGAGTATTCAGGAGAACAAAAATTCCCTGTGGTATACCAGCCCTGCCAGCAAGTGGATGGAAGCTCTTCCCATTGGTAATGGTAGGTTGGGCGCCATGGTCTTTGGAGGTGTGAAAGAAGAGAAACTTCAATTGAATGAAGAGTCAGTTTGGGCAGGACCGCCAATACCTGAAAATAGGGTAGGTGCCCATAAGTCTGTAGAAAAGGCCAGGGAATTAATTTTTCAAGGCGATTATCAGGAAGCCAATAAACTGGTTCAGGATGATGTGATGGGGCCCAGAATAGCCCCTAGAAGTTATCAGACATTGGGAGATTTGGTCATGAATTTCAACCTACAAGGCGAACCACAAAACTATAAGAGGGAGCTAAACCTAAACAATGCCATTGCAAAAACAAGCTTTACAGTAAATGGCGTCAACTATACTAGGGAGTACTTTAGTAGTGCAATAGATGATGCAATAGTTGTTGTGTTGACGGCAGACCAACCTAAATCCATTTCTTTGGAATTGGAACTGCTTCGCAAAGCGGATTTTGAAGTGGCTTCCATAGGCAGGAATAGATTAAAAATGTGGGGACAGGTAAGTCAGAAGGGCAAGCATCTGGGAGTAAAATATGAAACCCAATTAATGGCCCTGCCCAAAGGAGGAAAAATGACATCAGGTGATGGCAGCATCACTATTAGTAAGGCCAACTCTGTTGTGCTTCTTATCTCAGCAGCTACGGATTATAATGCCGAGGATCCTTTTTCTCCCTTGACCCAAAATTTAGGTGCGGTTTGCAATTCCATCTTGAAAAAGGCGGCAAAAAGGTCCCTTAAAAAAGTGAAGCAGGCCCATATTACCGATTATCAACAGTTTTTTAATAGGGTAAGCTTGGATCTGGGCGGAATTAAAGGCGAAGTGAAACCTACAAACGAAAGGTTGGAAGCAGTTGCCAATGGCGCCGATGACCCTAGCCTTATGGCCTTATATTTTCAATATGGGCGTTATTTGCTTATTTCTTCCTCAAGACCAGGTAGCCTTCCAGCTAATTTACAAGGGATTTGGAACGATCATTTAGTGGCACCTTGGAACAGTGATTACCACACCAATATAAATATGCAGATGAATTATTGGCCAGCAGAGGTGGCTAACCTTTCAGAGTGCCATGAGCCATTTTTCGATTTTATAGAAAGCCTGGTTCCTTCAGGTAAGAAGACGGCCAAGGAGGTGTATAACAGTGATGGTTTTGTGGTTCATCATACTACCGATGTATGGCATTGGACCTCACCCATTGGAAAGGTGCAATACGGCATGTGGCCAATGGGGGGAGCATGGTGTACCCGTCATTTTATGGAGCATTATAAGTTTAATGGAGATACCGTATTCCTAAAAGAACAAGCTTACCCTATTATGAAGGAGTCTGCCAAGTTTCTTTTGGATTGGTTAACAACGGATCCCAGGTCCGGTAAATTGGTTTCCGGCCCTTCTACCTCACCAGAGAATAAATTTTATACCCCAAAGAATCCGGAAGTGTTTGCAAATTTGGATATGGGAAATGCTATGGACCAGGAAATAATTTGGGACAATTTTACCAATGTTCTGGAAGCTGCGGAAATACTTAAGATTGAGGATGAATTTACACATCGGGTAGAGGCAGCACTTGCCAAGCTATCCCTGCCAAAAATTGGTTCTGATGGCCGTTTAATGGAATGGTCCCAAGAATTTGATGAGGTGGATAAAGGACACCGTCATTTGAGTCATTTGTACGGTCTGTACCCAGGTGATCAATTTAGCGAGAGCAAAACCCCGTATTATATAGATGCCATAAATAGAAGTATAGAATATCGCCTTTCAAACGGGGGGGGACATACCGGTTGGAGTAGGGCATGGATCATAAATTTTTATGCGCGTTTAAAAAATTCAGAAAAGGCATATGAAAATATCAAGGCCCTTTTGGCCAAATCTACGGCAGAGAATTTGTTCGATTACCACCCTCCATTTCAAATAGACGGTAATTTTGGAGGAACTGCCGGTATTGCCGAGATGCTAATGCAGAGCCATGAAACAGATGAGAACGGTACCAACATCATGAACTTGCTACCGGCATTGCCTTCGGAATGGCCTAAGGGTAGTGTAACAGGTTTAAAAGCCAGGGGAGGTTTTGAAGTGGATATAGTTTGGAGCAATGGAGCTTTACAGTCCGTTGCCTTACTGTCACAAGAAACCAAAACGCTTAAGTTGCGCATAGGAAGTAAAATCATGGAAGTTGAATTGGCTGCAGGGGAGAAACAAACAATAAAAGAATTTAAATAAATATAAAGAGGATGAACAGCTATCAAATACGTGTGTTCTTGGCGCTATTTCTTCTTATTTCCTTAACAGGTTGTGTGGACGGGGTAAAGGAAGTAGACAACAATAAAATGGTGTTGTGGTATGGGACTCCCGCAAAGAAGTGGACAGATGCATTTCCTTTGGGTAACGGCCAATTGGGAGCTATGTGCTACGGAGGATCGGATGTGGAACGCTATCAGCTAAATGAAAAAACATTATGGGCCGGAAGCCCTAGCAATCCCTATGCAAAGGATTATAATGCCAAACTGAAAAAGATCCAACAACTTATCTTGGATGGAAAGATTGTGGAGGCCAATGAATACGGGCTTCAAAATATGACTGCCGCACCTACTTCTTTTAGGTCTTACGAGCCATTGGCCGATTTATTGATTGCTTTTGATAAAAGGGATTCGGTTCAAAATTACAAAAGGGAACTAGATTTGTCAAAGGCTGTTCATAAGGTAAGTTACAGTAGTTCAGGAACGGATATTATTAGCGAATCCTTTATCTCTGCTATTGATAATACCTTGTATATACGCATTGCAGCCAAAGGCAAGGAGAAGATTAACTGCAGCATTGGATTGGAGCGTGCAAAAGATGCCGTTATCAAGGCACTTCCCAATGGGATACTTCATATGGATGGGCAAATTGTAGATATAGAAGCGCCCATGGCCAGGGATGAAAATGCTGGCGGATCGGGAGCAGGTGGAGAACACATGCGTTTTGCTGCGAGGGTGAAAAGTGAAGTCACCGGTGGTAGTATAGAACCCATGGGAGATAAATTGGTGGTGAAGGATGCAGATGAAATTATTATAAAACTAACAGCGGCGACCGATTATAACTTATCCAAGTTAAATTTTGACGCTAATATAGACCCTGCTGCCTTGGCCGATGGGATATTGAAAAATTCTATAGCTACTACGTGGGAGGAGTCCAGACAGGCCCATGTGGAAGATCACAGAAATATGTTCGAACGAGTTGCGTTGGACTTAGGTAGTTCCCCCAAAGATTCGCTTCCCACGGACCAGCGACTATTGGCTTATAAAAAAGAAGCCAATGACCCAGGACTGGAAGCCCAATTGTTTCAATTTGGCAGGTATTTGTTGTTGGGAAGTTCACGTTCCAATGCTATATTGCCAGCTAACCTACAGGGTATTTGGAGCGAAAGGATGTGGGCGCCATGGGAAGCGGATTATCATTTAAATGTAAACCTGCAGATGAATTATTGGCCGGCAGATGTCACCAATATTCCCGAGACATTGGACCCATTGGTCAATTGGTTCGAGGGTATTGCGGAGACCAGTAAACCATTGGCAAAGGAAATGTACGGTTCCGACGGTTGGTTTTCTCACCATGCCTCAAACCCGTTCGGGAGGGTGACCCCTTCTGCATCTACTTTTTCCTCCCAGTTTAGCAATGGAGTATTGGATGCCCTACCGGGAGCTTGGATGACCATGAATTTATGGGACCACTATGAATTCTCACAGGATAAGGAGTTTCTTAAAAACCGACTTTATCCGTTATTATCCGGAGCAAGTGAGTTTATTTTGGATGTTTTGGTGGCCGATGCGGACGGAGTACTGCACTATATGCCGTCTTCATCACCAGAAAACCAATACAAGGACCTTGCTACAGGAGAAATGATGCGAATCACCTCTACATCAACCTATCACTTGTCCATAATCCAAGCGGTTTTTAATGCAACATTGGAGGCCGCCTCTATTTTGGAAGTAGGACAGGAGCAGCGTGATCGTATTCTTAAAGCCCAAGCGGCACTACCTAGCTTCCCTATCGATCCCGATAACGGAAGGCTTATGGAATGGCGTGAACCCTTGCAAGAAAAAGAACCTGGTCATAGACATCTTTCCCATTTATTAGGGGTACATCCCTTTAATTTGATTACGGATGAAACCCCTGAAATTTACGAAGCCGCCCGTAAAAGTCTGGAATGGAGAGAGAAAAACGGACAAGGGGGAATGGGATGGGCCTATGCACATGCCTTGCTGATGCATGCCAGATTATTGGAAGGGGAGAAAGCCCACAAGAGTGTGGTGACCTTATTGTCTAGAGGAAGAAAGAATAGTTTAATGAACACCATAGGACCTTTTCAAATTGATGGTAATTTAGGGGCTACGGCAGGTATTGCAGAAATGCTGATTCAAAGCCATAAAAAAGATGCTGATGGCAACTTTATTATTCACCTATTACCGGCCATACCTACAGCTTGGTCGCAGGGAAAGGTTTCTGGCTTAAAAGCTCGTGGTAATTTTGAGGTAGATATGGAGTGGAGCAATGGGGAATTGACGTCAGCTTCCTTGTTTTCAAAGAATGGAGGCTCTTGCAGTGTAAGGGTAGGGGACAAGATAATGAAAGTAACATTGAAAGCAGCAGAGAAAATAAAATTGGAACCTTAAGTAGCCAGTTCTATCGTGATGTAAAATTGAAATGTAGTATTGGGATATTTTAGTAATAGCAATGCTATAAATTGCATAAAAAAAGAGCAGTGGTTAACCTCTGCTCTTTTTTTTAACTTCTATTTTAAAATAAGATAGGAAACCACAGTGCGAAGAGCGCTGGGGGCTTAAAATAGTGTTCAGCTTCCTAAAAGTACCGGTGAAGTTGGTATATGCTAGCTAAAACCCCTTATTTACGACTTCTAGGTGTCCCAAAATGACCGATACCGTTATTTAGAATGGGCTTTGGAAGGGGTAAATCCCAAGTTCATGAATACTTTTAACATAAGAATATTATGAGGAAATAATCTTTTATGCACAAGCGTTTCAGCGCTGCTTAATCTGTGGTTTAATGGATGGGTATTCTAAAAATGTTTGAGGAGGAACAATGGCTCTTAAAAACCATTAATTTTTTTTTCTTCCTTGGTATTGCCTTTGTATTTAATGTCCATTTTTGTGTTATTTTGGAGAATAGTTTTCCTATTTTAATTTAAATATCCTCTGTCCAATTCTTGTTGTAAATAGGCTTCCATTTCTTTGATTTTCTCTGGATATGTTTCAAATAAATTAATGCGCTGTTCTGGATCTTTTTCTAAATCAAATAGCAATCCTTCTGTAGTAAAATCAGTATAACCTCTTAATTTTTTAAAAGATTCGGGCATTCTTCCTACGGAGCCAGTAGTGTAATTAATATATAACCATTTACCCATTCGCACCGCATACCGTCCTGGATTTGTGTTATGGATGGTTGCTGTTCTTTTATGCTTGTGGTTTGATTCACCTGTTATGATTGGTAAGAAACTTTGACTATCTATGGCCCCTTTTTCTGGAATTTTGGTTTCCGTAATATCTAAAAGCGTAGCCATAACATCGATCTGAGAAATTAAATCATCTGAAACAGTTCCTGGATTTATGTGGTTTGGCCATTTGATAACAAATGGAATATGGTGTCCACCTTCCCATAAATCCCGTTTTAAACCTCGAAAATCGCCCATACTGTAATGGTCAAATTTTTCGGCTCTTTCATAGGCAAATTTTTCTGGCCCGTTATCCGAACTAAAAATTACTAAGGTGTTTTCATCGAAACCGTTCCTTTTAAGGGCTTTTAAAACTTGACCCGCTACCCAATCGGTTTGTACCACAAAATCGCCATAGGCACCCGCTTGTGATGTGCCATCGAACTCATCATTGGGTATAATGGGGGCGTGGGGAGAAGGCAGTGCTAAATATAAAAAGAATGGCTTATCCTTCTTTTGTTCATCAATCCAAGCAACTGTTTTTTTTGTTAACGTCGGTAGTACGGTATATGGATTCCAGCCTGCTACTTTAGGACCTGGACGCGAATCCCAATCTATTTCTTTCGCTTCTCTTTCAAACTGGTTAAACTCGAAAAAATCGTTTGGGGCCTTTACAAATTTATCGTTTTCAACCCAGGCATACGGAGGGAAGTTAATAGTGCCATCCCCAAAATAATAATCAAATCCACGATCTAGTGGTCCGCCTTTAAGAGGTGCTTCCCAATTTATATCTTCCACTAAGTATGTTTTGTGGGTTCGGCCCCAGTATGTTCGTTCTCCAGATGGTTCCTTATTAATAAAGTTCCAGTTCCATCCCAAATGCCATTTTCCAATAGCGGCAGTTTCGTAGCCTTCAGATTTTAACAATTGAGGAAGTGTTACATCTGTATCCTTGAACAGTGGGTCTCCAAAAGATTTAACGATACCATGTGTTCTACGCCAATGGTATTGCCCCGTAAGCATGGCAAAACGACTGGGAGAGCATATGGCAGAAGAGCTATGGGCATCTGTAAACCGCATTCCTTCAGTTGCTAACTGGTCTATATTAGGGGTTGGTATTTTAGAATTTGGATTTTGACAATTTAAATCCCCATATCCCATATCATCTGCATAGATAATGACAATATTGGGTCGCGTTTTGGATTGCGAATTCTTTTGTGCATAAGTGGAATTATATAAGTGTAGAATAAAAATAGCGACTATACATGTGGTGGTGATTTTCATTTTTATTTAATTAAAATAATTTATGTGATTTGTGTTGTTGTTAAAGTTTGCCAATTGGCACTTATTCGTTAAGGCCGATATGGACTATCCATATTAGTTGGAAAAGTTACTTGTTAAGTTTTTTCCAATCCGGACCTTCATCCCTTATTTCCTTCCAGTGTTCCAACATCAAAGCCTTTAATTTATCTGCCATTTCCGGCTGGGATGCGGCGAGGTCATTTTTTTGTTCTGGATCCTTAGATAGGTCGTAGAGCGAAAATTTTACAGGTAGGGATGACTTCATCCATTGCATTAGGGTATTGTGTTCCAATTTTTCAGGTAACCACCCCAAGAGCGTATAATCCTCATAGCGCATGGCCATATGTGGCATCCTGAAATAGGTGTCCTCATGAGTGGGAAATACCCATAGATAAGATTTCTCCCGTGTAGTCTTTTGGCCTAAAAATGCCGAAAAGGCATCCGTGCCGTCCAAGCTAATGTCACTGGGCAGGTCTACTTTAGCAAGTTTGGATATTGTGGTCAGGAAATCTGTTGCCACTACCAGTTCGTTACTACTGATTCCTGCAGGAATCTTTCCAGGGTAGCGGATAATACCGGGAACCCTATGGCCACCCTCATAGGGGTAGCGTTTCATACCCCTGAAATTACCGGGAGTTCCAAAACAAAAATCCCTGGTGGGGGCCTCCCATTCTCCTTTGGATTCTTCTAGGTTTACAGGATGTTCCGGGCCGTTGTCACTGGTGAAAATTACCATAGTGTTGGCTTTTAGATTTTCCTGATCTACCGTTTTCATCAAGTTGGCAAAGGCATTATCCAATTGTGAAATGGTACCGTAATACTCTTTTTTGTTTTTGCTTATATCGTATTCGGGTCTATCTACTCCTCCGTATTTAATAGTGCGCTCCAATGAATCCACGCTGCTGTTGTTGTAAACATTGCTGTATTCCTCAGGTGGCGATAAAGGAGCATGTGGCTCGTGGGTGGAAACAATCAGTAAGAAGGGTTTGTCCTTGTCCCTTTTGTTGCTAAGCCAGTCTGTGGCCTCTTCGGTTAGGACATCACAATACCAACCATCCACTTCACCTACTGCAGAACCGTTTCTTATAAATTTAGTGAAATTTTTGGGGCCTTCATAGGCATTATGGGTAGAGGCAAACCAATAATCGAACCCCTGGTCGCCCGGGTTGGGTTCTTTGGCTTTGGCGGTTTGTTTTAGTCTTGATAAATGCCATTTTCCCATAAAGGCCGTTTCGTAACCAGCAGATTTTAGCATTTCGGCCATCGTTATTTCACTGTTCTGTAGGTGGGCTCCATGATAACCCTGTAGATAATAAATACCGCTTCTGTATGGGTTTCTACCAGTTAACAGACCTGCTCTTGAAGGAGAGCATACAGTTCCCGCTGAATGACAATCGGTAAGCAATACCCCTTCGGAGGCTAACTTGTCTATGGCAGGTGTTTCAATAATGGGGTTGCCGTAGCATCCCAGATCCCCATAGCCCATATCATCAGTCAAATAAATAATGATATTGGGTTTAGTCTCCTTTTTTACTTGTTGTTTTGCCTTTTTTGAATTGCAACCAATTACAAAAGAAACCAAAACAAAAAGAATGGTAAGAGGTGTAATTTTTTTTATCATTTATTTTGAAGGTTTCTGGTTAAGTGGCTATAAGTATCCAATTACTTGGATCTCCCCCAATCAGGTCCTTCATCCCTTATGTCTTTCCATTGTTCCAACATCAAAGGCTTTAATTTGTTTACCACTTCAGGTTGTGATTCGGCTATGTTATGTTTTTGCTCTGGGTCGGTTGATAGATCGTAGAGAGCAAATTTCTCCGGTACGGAGGTTTTCATCCAATCAATGAGGTTGCTACCGTCTTTGTTTTCCGGGAACCAACCTAGAAGGCTGTAATCGTTATAGCGCATGGCCATATGAGGCATTCTAAAATAGGTGTCCTCATGTGTTGGGAAAAGAAATAAATAAGGTTTGTCGCGCTCCGTTTTTTTACCCAGAAATGCAGGAAAGGCGTTTACGGCGTCCATTTTTATATCGCTTGGGGTGTTAACATTGGCTAGCTTAGCGGCGGTAGCAATAAAGTCTGTTCCCACTACAAATTCGTTGCTAGTGGTTCCGGCGGGAATTTTACCAGGATAACGTACTATACCCGGAACCCTGTGTCCCCCTTCATAAGGGTATCGTTTCATGCCCTTATAAATTCCTGGAGTCCCAAAAGACATGTCGCGAATTGGGTCTTCCCATTCGCCTTTGGATTCTTCTAGGTTTACGGGATGTTCCGGACCGTTGTCACTTGTGAAAATCACCATAGTATTGTCGCCCAAGTTTTCGTTGTCTACCGTTTTCATTAGATTACCAAAGGCGGCATCCAATTGTGTTACCGTACCATAGTACTCCTTTTTGTTTTGGGTAATATCGTATTCTGGTCGCGCTACTCCGCCATATTTAATTGATTTTTCCAAGCTGTCCACCTGGGCGTTGTCGTACATTTTACTGTACTTTTCTGGTGGAGCAATAGGAGTATGGGGCTCATGGGTGGAAACAATGAGTAGGAAGGGTTTGGATTTGTCACGTATATTGGTAATCCAGTTGGTAGCTTCCTCGGTAAGTACATCACAATACCAGCCATCCACTTCTCCTACAGCTTCCCCGTTCCTAATAAATTTTCCAAAATTTTTGGGGCCTCCAAAAGCATTGTGGGTAGAGGCGAACCAATAGTCGAACCCTTGATCGCTAGGACTGGGTTCATCATGTTTTTTACTTTTTTCCAGTCTGGACAAATGCCATTTTCCCATAAAGGCGGTTTCGTAGCCACTGGATTTTAGTAGCTCGGCAATGGTAACTTCATCCTTCTTTAAATGCGCCCCATAAGCGCCTTGAATATAATAAAAACCACTTCTATACGGATTTCTACCGGTTAATAGACCGGCTCGGGATGGTGAGCAAACAGTTCCTGCAGAATGGCAATCGGTCAATAATACCCCTTCGGAGGCAAATTTATCAATTTCGGGTGTTTTTATTATTGGGCTTCCATAACAGCCTAGATCCCCATAGCCCAAATCATCCGTAAGGTAAATAATGATATTGGGTTTTTTTTCTTCCGTTTTGGTTACTTTTTCTTTGCAGCTAGACAGGAGAACAACTGTTGACACTGCAAGAAGACGAAATATATTTAATTTGGATTTTCTCATGTGAAAGCTCATTTAAAGAACGGATAATTGGGTTATAAAAATATTCAGCACTTTTGAAGGCTAGAATACTATAGGGTGTTTATTGAAATATGATGTAAAGAATTATTAGTAGTACAAACAATAGACCTGCATATAGACGAACATCCTTAACACCCTTAAATTCCTTGTCGGTTAAAAATTGCCAAGGGTTGTCCCATGTATACTTTAGTTGCTCTGCACTAGGTTTGGGAGTAAGGTAACTCACTATAAAGTAAACTACCGAACATATACAGAATAGCCACCATGCCTGCATCATGAATGGGGTTCCCCAAGTATCTGTTATAATACTTGGATTTCCATAAAGGGATGGAATAAAATCGGCAGCAAAGGCACTAATACCTAGAATAAAACCAAATATCAAGGTAATGATGGAAGCTTCTTTGGTTCCCCTTTTACTAAATACCCCAAAAAGGAATACCGTTGCAATGGGTGGTGCCAATGCGGCGGCAATCTTGTTGATTGCCTCAAATATACTATTGAATCTTCCCCCTTGGGTAGACCAGGCAATGGCCAATATCATTACAATTACTGCTACATACTTACCTATTTGTACTTGTTTTTTGTCCGAAAGGGATGGTTTTACCCTTTTTGCAATGTCGATTGCGACCAAGGTAGAACAACTATTGAGTGCGGCAGCTATAGTACTCATTAAAGCAGAAAGCAGTGCTGCGGCAAAAATGCCCTTTATTCCTATAGGAAGCAGTTCATTGATGAGCACAGGCAAAGTTTCATTACTGCTACTAATCTTATCTTCAAACAATACATAGCCAATAACACCAGGCAGTACCATTATAAATACGGGAAGAATCTTAAGAAAACCGGCAAAAATGGGTCCTTTTTGGGCATCATCCTCGCTTTTTGCGGCCAATACGCGCTGTACAATGGTTTGGTCCGAGCACCAGTACCAAAGTCCCAAAATTGGATAGCCCAAGAATATGGCATACCAGGATAAACCGGAGTTGCCGGCATTTTCACCACTCCTGATCATACTTAATTGGTCTGGTTTTATCCTATCTTTAAAATCGGCCAAGGAATCTACACCAATTTCTGGCAGGGCGTTAATGGCAAATATTGTCAGGATTATAGCTCCTATTATCAAGACCACCGTTTGTACCGTTTCAGTGATGACAACAGCTTTTAAGCCCCCAAGGATGGTATAGGTGGCCGTAATGACCGATATGATTAGAATGGAGACAAAAACATCGATCCCAAAAAAAGACTTGAATACTATGGCCCCTGCGTAGAGGCTCATCCCTATGTGTACAAATAAGGCGCCTAAAATGGCCATAAAGGCCAGGAAAGACCTTGATGGGGAACCATATCTTTTTTCCAGGAATTCGGGTAGGGTAGAGATCTGACTCTTAAAGTAGAAGGGGGCAAATATAAGGCCAAGAAATATCAGGACCACAGAGGCCATCCATTCAAAATTTCCCCAGACCAGGCCATCTTCAAACCCGGAAGCCGCCAAACCTACCAAATGAATGGTAGAGATATTACTGGCAAAAAGGGCTGCGCCAATTACAATCCAGTTTAAACTTCGGCCGGCCAAAAAATAATTGTCCGAAGTCATTTTGCTTTTACCAGCCGATAAAATACCAAGTACAAGGATTCCTACTAGGTATAAAAGGATTATAATTAAGTCTACTGTACTCATATTAGTCGTTATATTCTCCAAAATCAAAATCCTTGTTCCTGATAGGTTGGAGAATTTGTTTTAATTTTTCAATCATAATTGTATCAATTGGCTCTTCACTCCAATCTATGTTTTTGTTTAAAATATCTGTCTGGTTACAACTAAATAGAGTAGTTGGGACCTCAGGGTTGCTTAAGGCATATTGAATGGCCAATTTTTCTATTGGGACATTGTTTTCCTGGCAAAAATTAAGGGTTTTGTTTATTACACACAAATCTTTATCGGTAATTGGATACCAATCGGGCGGACCTTGATGGGTCAGTAGTCCACTAGCAAAGGGAGAAGCACTTACCAAGGCCATCCCCTTTTCTTTAATTTTTGGCATTAACTCCAGTAATTGATCGTTGATAAGGGTGTAATGATTATGGACCAAAACGGTATCCAGATCATAATTGGGAATTACCTTGTTGAGCACCTCAATAGAATAGCAAGAGATGCCCACAGCCCTAATTTTCCCTGCTTTTTTTAACTCCCTAAGAGCTTCTAGGCCTTCATTCAATGCTACTTCCAAATGAGTTCCCTTGTTGTATTCAATATCGTGCAAAAATAGCAGGTCCAAATAATCTGTGTGAAGGCGTTTCAAGCTAGCTTCGACCGAGTCGATTATGGCCTTATATCCAAAATTTAACTTAGGTGGCAAGGAAGTGATTTTACCCGCTTTGGTTGATAGTATTATTTCTGAACGGTTCAGGTCTTTTAGTCCCTTTCCTAAAATAGTTTCCGAGGTTACCGGTCCGTAGGTGGAATCACTTCTGCCATAAGCAGGGGAAGTATCAAAATAGTTAATTCCCCTATCAAAGGCCGTATGTACAGTTTTAATGGCTTCATCCATTTCAACATTATTGAACATACCGCCAATTGCCGATGCTCCGAAGCCCAATTCGCTTATTTTTATATTGGTTTCACCTAAAGTGTTGTATCTCATACCAATCTTAATTTTCTACAATGATTTTTATATCTTCAATGGAATCGGAGGCACTTTTCATAGCTTCAGGTATTTCATCGAAAGGAAATCGGTTTGTTATTATTTTAGTAAGGTCTATTTTCTGTTGCTCCAATAGTTCCACGGCCAAGGAGTACTCTTGGTTAAAACGAAAAGAAGACTGAAAAGTCAGTTCGTTTTTCATACAGGCGGCAAAGGGAAATTGGGCATCGTCGTGATGCATGCCCAACTGAACTATTTTACCTCCCTTTTTAATGAATTTCACCGTATTGGTCAATATCTTATTGGCTCCGGAGGCTTCCAGTAAAATATCAAATCCTTGAGGGGCCAAAGAGGATAAATTGGCCTCAAAATCAGGTTCCAGTGGATTTAAGGCTGCCGTTACCCCAATTTTTGTTGCCTTAATAAGGGCTGGGGTTCTAATGTCTGTTATTACAATAGGTTCTGTGGTGTATAGGGATGCCGCCATATGGCAAAGCTGCCCAATTGTACCTGCCCCGGTAATAAGGACCGATTTACCTTCTAAATCGCCAGCTAGGTTTAAAGCATGTAGCACTACAGAAAGTGGCTCCAACAAGGAGGCCATTTCAAAACTTATAAAGTCTTTTAACGGCACACAATTTTCAGCAGGTATCTTTATGTATTCGGAAAAACCACCGTTTAAATGTGGATAAACACTTGCAGAACCTATGTACTTCATGGAAGGACAAAGGTTTTGTTTTCCCGCTTTACAGTGAACACATGTTTTGCAAGGTCTAGAGGGATTTATAGCTACTCTTGTGCCTTTCTTAAGCTTAGGGTATAAAGAAGATTCTTTTTCAATTACCCCCGATAGTTCATGCCCTAGGGCAAAAGGTTCCCTAGGTATGAAATCGCCAATTTTACCGTCTTTATAGTAGTGGATGTCCGAACCACATATGCCAACCGATTTTATTTTGACTATAACTTCGTTATCGGCAGTATCATCGGGGTAGGGTATATCACAGTACCTTACATCTTTTTTTCCGTATAATAAATATGATTTCATATTTCTTTGATGGTATAGGTTTTACCTTCAACGGTATTGAATTCAATAATTTTGTTAGGACGTTTTTTAAGGTTTACCGGTTTTCCGTCCAAGAACACCTTTACCTTCTTATTGGTTTTTAGCCTAAACTTTTCACCGGCCTTGGAAAGTACCTTTGTGGAGGTAAGTTCCTTGTTTTTCCAGCTAAAATCCAGTTCAAATCCGCCCCTGGCGCACACCCCATTGAATTCGCCATCAGACCATTCGGAGGGAAGTGCGGGTAACAGTTCTATATAGCCTTCATGGGACTGGATAAGCATTTCGGTAATTCCGGCGGTTACACCAAAGGATCCGTCTACTTGCAGGGGTTTGCCACATTTGGCAAAAAGGGAAGCGTAGCACTGCTCTTTTAAATATCCCTTGAATATGGAGTTGGCCCTGTCGCCATCGTTTAAACGTGCCCATAGTGCCATTTTCCAGCCTCTAGAGAAACCTGTACCGCCGTCGCCTCTTTGTTCCAAAACCTTTTTAACAGGTTCAATGAATTCAGGACTGCGGTTGGGCGATAAAACGTTGCCAGGGTACAGACCATATAGGTGCGAGAAATGACGGTGCTTGTCTTCCATTTGTTCGTAATCCTCGGTCCACTCCTGAAGCATTCCGTCCTTACCAATTTGTGAGGGTGGGAAACGCTTTCTGGCTGCCAGGACGTCTTTGGCAAAATCAGCATCTTTTTCCAATATTTTAGAGGCCTCTCCGTAATAGGCAAAAAGGTCCTTTAGTATTTGCATATCCATAGTGGCACCAGCAACAATAGTGGTGAAATAGTACATCCCGGTAACTTCATCATAGAAGTATTCGTACCCTTTTCCTTTAGGTGGGTTTTCAGGGGAATTGGACGGATTGGTAACCAGCCAATCTTTTCCAGGATACTCCACTAGGAAATCCATAAAAAATTGAACCGACCCTTTGATGATTGGATATACTTCCTTTAAGTACTCTTTGTCCTGGGTAAAAAGGTAATGCTCCCAAAGGTGAGTGGTGAGCCATGCACCCCCTACGGTGTAGGTGCCCCAGGTTGGTCCGTCCATTGGAGCGGCTACCCTCCATAAATCCGTGTTTTGGTGAAATACCCAGCCTCCTGCACCATAATGCTCCTTGGCCACCTCTGCTCCCTGATCGGTAAGTTCTTTTACCATGGTAATCAAAGGTTCGGAAAGTTCGGATAAGTTGGCAGTTTCTACTGGCCAATAATTCATTTCAGTATTAATATTGGTGGTATACTTGGAATCCCAAGCAGGATTCATATCATTGTTCCATATACCTTGAAGGTTGGCAGGCTGTGTTCCTGGCCTTGAAGAGGCAATTAGAAGGTATCTACCAAAATTATAACATAGGGTAGAAAGCTGTGGGTCCGGATCAGTTTGGATTTTAGACATCCTATCGTCTGTAGGTAAATAGGAATTGTCTGTAGTAGGAAGGGTCAGTGACACCCTATCATAGTACTTTTTGTGGTCTTCAAGGGCACTTTGCTTTATGTTGGCAAAGGAGTTTCCTTCCAAATGCGCCATCATTTTCTCTACACGGGCATGTTCGTCTGCACTTACATCCTTGTAATTGACAAAGTTTGTAGCCGCTACAAAATATAGGGTCACGGCATTGGCGTTTTTAATTTTTAGTCTAGAACCCTTAAGGCTCATGCTTCCACCCTGTGGCAGGGCTTTTATCCTAGCTTCGTATTTTAATTTTCCATCAACACCTAGGTAATCGGCCGACTTCCCGGTTAATTTTAGTTGGTTGGTTCCCAAACCATCCATGCGGAAATAATCTGTGGCATAATTGGAATGTGAATTATTTCTTACCCCTCTAAGTTCGGCATCAAAAGAAATACTCCCTGGTTTGTCTGCGGTAATGCGTACTGCAATGGTCTGATCTATTGCAGAAGCAAAAATTTCCCGAGTATAGTTTACCCCATTGGCTTGGTATTTAACGGTGGCTACACCGGTTTTAAGGTCTAGGGATCTTTTGTAGTTGGTTATACTGTCCTTGTCAAAAAAAAGATGAAGGTTGGCCAGCGATTGATACTTTTGTTGTTCCACAGGGTATCCCATTAGAGCGCGGCCAAATAGCTTATGGGCCTCAATGGGCTTGCCTTCAAAGATGTATTGCTGGATTTTTGGAAGCTCTTTGTAGCCACCTTTTACCACCGTGGAGTAGGGGCCTCCCGTCCAATAGGTCTCCTCGTTGAACTGAATTTTTTCTTCCCCACTTTTACCATAGACCATGGCTCCAAGTCTGCCATTTCCAACAGGAAGGGCTTCTTCCCAATTGGCAGCAGGCTCATCAAACCAAAGTGTATTGGCCGGATCCATACTTTTATCGCCCAAAGTAGCGCTTGTTGTTACGTTATTGGGTGTTTGTCCAATAAGCTGAATTCCTACAAAAAGAACAGGAATGAATAGTTTGAATTTTAAGTTCATTACGTTGATATTTTTTTTGATAATGTTATTAGTTTACTGAATTTTTTTAAGTAATTGATTGCCCTTGGCCCAATATGTAATTTGAATG
>NZ_RQPJ01000003.1:0-275972 GCF_003957295.1 Arenibacter aquaticus | reverse complement strand
TTTTTTTTTTTTTTTTTTTTTTTGATTTTGCTCTGTATTGGATAGAACTTGGATCAAAAAAAATGGAGTAGCAGCTAAAAAAGAACACCGCTACTCCGAACTAACTCAAACTAATTCAATAAATACTATTTTTAAATATGTTACACCAATGCTTAGCTTTCTAAATTAATACGAAACTTTTTTGTTTTCAATTCTATTTTTACATTCAGGGTTAACTGCTTTGTTAAAGCAAAACCATAGTGAACAGTCAATTATTTTTACAGATTATTAATATAGGTTTAATAACAGGGTAAAAATATGACTTTTTAGACATTTATTTAGGGTTTATATTAGCTTTAAGTAATACTTTATTAACATCTTTTGTTCTTTTATAAGCTTGTCTTTAATAGGTTTACTGTTGTTTTTGGTTGTAAGTAATTTTAAATCAATTGCTTGTGTTGTTTTTAAATGCTATTGGAGAATTGTGGAATTAAATTTTAAATCCTTATTAACTTAATGTAAAAAAGTATAAAAATTAGTTCTTTGGTATTAATTGGGATCTATTTTATGTTTTCTTTATAAAGTAGCTGTTTTATTTGTTGAAATCTTAAGGCCATTGTTGTCCTGGTAAATTGTTTTATGAATTGAAAAAGGTTTCAAGGGTATTATTTCCTTTTTATGTCAATTTTAGGTGTTAGGGGTCTAGTGTTGTTTTAGCTTGTAAGTAATGACTATAGTGTGGTTATTCTAGTGGTTTTTTTTGGGGTTTCGGGTGATGGTGCATAAAGTCTATTGCTTATTGGTGAATTGACTTGTATAAATATAGATGGGGTAGTGATTTTTAATTTTATATAGAGTGCAGAAAAAAAAAGGGAGCAGCATTAGTAATTCAATGCCGCCCCCAATTCAACTCAAAGACTAAATCTAATTATGGGTATGGTTTATTCAACGCCTTCGCGCTTATCCCACCACATTTTAGTGCCATAAAAAATATCTTTTTCCACTATATCGAATGGGAAATTTGTATTCAGTGATTTTTCGGAATCCGGATAGGACATCCTTAATGGGTGTCTATTATGGGAGCCGGCATAGTCTCTTGATACCTCTAAGATTAACGGAACATCTGTTCTTCGGACTTCTGCCCATCCTTCTACACTTTGTTTGAATAATGATATCCATTTTTGAAGGCGTATTTTGTACAAATTGCTAGTAGTGCCGCTATCCCATGCAACTTCTGTTTCTGTTAAGAATGTTGATATATCGGCGGGATCAATGTTGTTTTCTTCCAAGGACATGGTAACACCTGTCTCGTAAGCGGACTGTGCCATGTCTCCACTAATTAAATCCCGCTCATAGGCCTCTGCAAGTATAAAGTATACTTCGGAGGTATTCATGAAAGGAGAAAAGCCTGCTGGATCATTGCCAAACCTGTCCCCGATATGGGAAACATTATTTCCGTTGTTCAGGGTGTCACTTAATTGGTTGGGGCCAAATTCATAACCTCTGTATTCACCATATAGGTTTTTGTCGGCATATACAGGGAGTCTTGGGTCGTCATTGGCAAGTAGTATGGAAACTAAAGCGTTACTTATACGGTATCCATCCGTTTTGTTGCCGTCTGCAGCACCCATTCTGGCATACCAGGGTTCTACATCTGGTAAAACCCCTGGCCACCATAAGTAGGCATTGTCATCATTGGTTTCCATGATAGGGTAGGAGCTTGGGTTGTTGACTACATTGGCCAGTTCTAATTTGGCGGTGGCTTCATCAGCAGAAGACATTCTTATTGCTACTCTTAGTCTTAGTGAATTGCAAAATTTTTGCCATTTTTCAATGTTGCCCTTATAGAGGAAATCGCCTTCCCCGGTACTTTCGGCATTGGCGTCGAATAAATCGGCGGCAGTTTTAAGCTCGGCTAATATTTGGGTGTAAACTTCCTGTTCTGTATCATATTTTGGGTATATGATATCACTGCTTTCAAGTGAGAATGCTTCGGAATAAGGAATTGACCCCCACATATCCGTAGCCTTATGGGCCATATAGCTTTTAAGGGTTAAAGCGGCAGCATATAAATTGTCGTTATTTTCGTCTGTGGCAAGTTTCATGGCTTCAACTGCATAGGTCATTGAAGCGTACATGGCATCCCATTGACTGTTGTTGATCCCAACTCTATATTCATAGTCACCGGCCCCAATTGCCGCATTATAGCCAGAAAAAGTACCTGCATAGTAAACATCAAGTCTTTCTCCAAAAAGTATTTGTGAGGAGTTTAGGATTGCTTTTCCCAAAACATTGGACGCAGGAACTACTGTTGCGCTGTTGGGACTCACGTTCATGGCGTCAAAATCCTCTGTACACGATCCTAGTAATAGTGTAATTGTAAACAGTACTAGAAATGAGTTTTTTGTGTTTATTTTCATAATAATATTTTTTTTGATATTAGAAACTAGCTGTTAATTTAAATCCGTAGCTTCTTGCGGTCGGTATCTGGAAATTTTCATAGCCAATACCCGACTCACCACCGCCAAAACCTACTTCAGGGTCAATACCATATTCTTTGGTTTCCTTGTCTCTGTAAAGGATAGCCAGGTTTCTTCCTACAAGGGATAGGTTTAACCTGGAAATAGCATTTATTTTTGAGACATTAAAATTATAACCAACTGCGAGTTCTCTTAGTTTTACGTAGGTGGCATCCAGAATGGAATATTCATGATTGTTCCAAACCCAGGAACCGTTAAAGTATTCTTCTGCGGAAACCCGAATATCATTTGGTGTGCCGTCCTCAAAAACTCCGTCAACAATTAACCCTGTTTCCCTAACGTTGTTCTTTACCGTGTTTTCATAGGCTCCGGTAGGATAGGAGTGCCATGCTGTTGTACTGAACATGTCACCTCCAATTTGTGCATCTACCAAAAAGCTGAGGTTTACTCCTTTGTATCTAAAGCTATTGGTTATACCTCCGGTCCAATCTGGTGTTATATTGCCCAGTTTTACAGCTGCATTGGTAGTAGTTGGAATACCATTGGAATTTACTACTATTTTTCCATTGTCATCCCTTACAAATGGTAGTCCCCAAAGGATACCCCATTCTTCACCGGGTATACCTAAGGTTTTTACCCCGCCAAAACCACTGGAAATTTGGTAGGATTCCAGATTGCCGTATAAGGAATTCACCATGCCCTTGTTTTTGGCCCAGTTTACCACTACATCCCAATTAAGACCTGTTTGGTTTTGAAGTATGTCTGCAGACAACATTAATTCTACCCCTTTGTTTTCTATTTCACCGGCATTTAATAACATACCACTGTATCCTGTTGTGGTAGATGTGGTAACGGAAAGGATTTGGTTAACCGTTGTTTGGGTGTAGTAGGTAAAATCCAGTGCTATGCGGTTTTTCCAAAAACGAATGTCGGCTCCAATTTCATATGAAGTGGTCTCTTCAGGTTTTAGTCCTGATGGCGGTAGGGTACGTGAAGGGGTAAAAACGGATACCCCATTAAAGGTCCCTGCAGAATAAGTGGTATTTAATTGGTAAGGGTCTGTGTCACCTCCAACCTTGGCCCAACCACCTCTTAGTTTGGCATATGAAAGTATGTCTGATTTTAAAGATAGGGCCTCGGTAACATCAAAACCGCCACTGACAGAAGGATAGAAATAAGATCTACTTTCTTTAGGTAGGGTAGAACTCCAGTCATTTCGGCCTGTTATGCCTAAATAAAAGACCTTCTTATAGGATCCATTCAAAGCAAAATAGGCACTGTTTGTTTCATATTCGCTCTCGTACATTCCGGTACCAGGGGTACCCTTAACATTGGAAATGGTGTATAGATCCGGAACGGTAAGGTCCGAGGCGCTTAGTCTAATGTTGTGGTATAAATTTGACCTTTTGTTGGCGCCAATAAGTCCGTCTACACGTATATCGTTAAAAGTCTTATCGAAATTTAAGGTAACATCTGTGTTTACTTCCTTTTTATTGATGTGCGATTCACTAAATTGTCCGCCAAGACCCAATCTTGTGTTTCGGGCTGTTCCGGCTTGGGTTATGCTTTTTCTTATTTCATTGTAAAAATCCAATCCTATCTGGCCGTTCGCTGTTAGCCAATCATTTATTTTATAACTTACCGCGGCATTACCATAAATTCTTTCCCTGTTAAATGCATTGGTATTTCTCCAGCTGTAAAATGGATTATCACCATTGTTCATATACTCCTCATTGCCTTTTTCGTAAAATAAGTCTTTGGCATATTGGGTTGGGAAATTCCTGGGTCTCCAGGCAATTATACCTGCCCAGCCATATCCATTCGCGGGAAGGTTATCACTTTCTTTTTTTGTGTAGGTGAAGTTAACAGAGGTTGTTAACTTTTCTGAAGGTGTTAGGTTGACATTGGCAGAAAGAACGTTTTCTTCCTGTCCTGTGTTGTTTATCATACCTTGGGTGTCTACATTTGTATAAGAAATTCTTCCAGAGGATTTTTCGCCGTTAGCAGTAACGGATACATTGTTTTGAATGGTGACACCGGTGTCAAACCATTCTTTAATGTTGTCAGGTCTGGACACATAAGGACTGTTAGGACCGGTAGACCATTGGTCCAATAATAGGCCTGCATCCAATCTAGGTCCCCAGTTTATTGAAACAGCATCGTTTGTACCGCCTCCAATTCCATCTACATAATTGAATGAAAATTGTTTGGCGTATTCGTTGTAGGTTAAATTTGTATTGTTGGTGGAATTGTACCTATTATAAATGAATTCACTTCCATTTCTTCCGCCTCCGTATTCATTTTGAAGGTTGGGGAAATAGGATGCCTTATCAAAAACAACCGAAGAATTAAAGTCGACTCCTAGTGATTTGCCATTCTTACCTCCTTTTTTTGTGGTTATTATGATTACCCCATTTGCCGCACGGCTGCCGTATAGGGCAGAGGCATTGGCTCCTTTTAAGACCGATACGGATTCAATGTTATTGGGGTCAATGTCCGATGCGGTATTACCCCAGTCTACCCCACCATTACCGGCAAGGTTTGGTGATGAGTTGTCAATTGGTGTGCCATCAACAATAAATAAGGGCTGGTTTCCTGAAAATGATGAATTTCCACGAATTACAATCCTTGAAGAAGATCCAACCGTACTACCGCCATTGGTTACCTGAATACCGGCAATTTTTCCGGAAAGGGAATTTATGACATTGCTTTCAGGTGTAGTGGTCAATTTATCGCCGCCCAGCTCTTGAACCGCATAACCTAGCGTTTGTTTTTCCCTGCTAATACCAAGGGCGGTTACCACCACTTCGTCCAAAGCCTGTGCATCCGGCTCCATGCTTAGGTCTATTGTGGTTTTTGAGCCTACGGTAACCTCTTTGGTGATATAACCCAAATAACTAAAACTTAAAACATCGGTAGGGGAGGCTTTAAGTGTATACTGTCCGTCAAAATCTGTTGTGGTACCTGTAGAAGTGTTTTTGATCAATACGGTTACGCCAGGTAATGGGGCGTTGTTCTCGTCACTTACGGTTCCCGTAATATCCAGATCTTGGGCAAAGGTTTGGCCCGGGGCTACAAGTGTAATACCAAGTAGAAGCAACCTGGATATCAGGTTGAGCTTAAATGTTTTTTTCATGTGTTATTAAAGTTAGATTAATTAATCCATGAAATTAGTTTATTAAAAACTTTTAGAGCTCCTCGCTATTAGCGAATGACTGTATTATTTTAACAATGAAGAATGGTAATATATTGTAAAAGAGTGTTTTGTTATGTAGGTGGGTATAATGGGCGGTAAATGTAATAGCTCCTTAATTTTGTGTTCAGGTGTGGATTTAAATTGCGTATAGGGCGTTTTAATGATAATTATTGCTCATTATTTGATAATTATTGTTACTTATAATTATAATATTAATAAGTTTTTCGCAGGCCATTCTTTCCTTATAGCAGATCGCCAAGAGTGTCAAGATAGGTAAGTAATATACTACTCCCTTATTGTAATTTCATTAAGGTGATGTATAGTATTCTGGACTTTTCCCTGTAATTCATTACCGTGTATATCGGTAACTTTATAGGTGATTTTCATGACGTCTACCGGGGCTATATCGGGTAGGACAAGTTTTAATTTCTTGCCATTCTCCGCTATCCTAAGCTGTGAAATATCCAGCGTTTTTACATTGTACCGCTTAGAACCATATTTTCTGCTCCTGAGCAATTCCCAGGTTTGCACCTCAAAATTAGTACTGACTTTTGATTTGGCAGCATCCAGTTTGCTAGCAAAGGACAATACAATGCCATCCTTTTCAGCACTTAGGTCAATAGGTGTTGAGAGTGGCTTCCCGGTATAACGAAGTCTGTAAAATTCCCCACCTTTCATGTTTTGGGAAGTGCCCCAGGCAGACATTCCACAGGCATATAGATTGCCGTCTTGCTGATTAAATCTCCCTCGCATGACCCCGGTCATAAACTTTACGCCCGGAAGGTCTACTACGCCTGCCTGTCTTTGGTTTCCAACTTTTTCGTGCAAAACAAGTTGAATCTTGCCGTATCCATAGGAAAAGCTGAGCAAGCTTTTGTTCAAGGGGCCCCATTTTTCGCTGTCTACCCATAAGAGTTCTGAGGGAGATCGGTCAAACTCCATGTCTATCCAGGCCATGGGTTGCTCCATACCCAACCTCGTGGTGTCTTTGGGTGGATTGTATCCCCATATATTGCCATAGAACTTGCCTTTGCCCTCTACCCAATTAATCCTGTTCATGGGGTTCCAGAAGCCCTGTTGATCCGTAACTATAAAACTCCCATCAGGATTGATGCATACACCATTTGCAGCTCTGAATCCAGTAGCGATGATGTCTGATTTAGAACCGTCTTTACTAACTTTCAACAGAGTGCCGTGTTGTGGTATTAAGGCCTCTCTAGCGTGTCGGCCACTTTTAGCATAGTAGAAATTACCTTGTTGGTCTGTTTGTAAGCCCATGGCAAACTCATGAAAATGATCGGTTACCTGGTGATCGTTATTGAAACTCTCGTAAAAGTCTGTTTCCCCATCTCCGTTTAGATCGTGTAACTTAACTAGTTGGTCCCTACAGGTGACATAGATTTCATCCTTTACAACTTTAATGCCCAATGGCTGAAATAGGCCGCTGCCAATTCTTCTCCATCGTAGTTTGCCGGTTTTGTCCGTAAGCCCCTTCACAGACCATATGTCACCGTCCGTGGTGCATAAGATTCCCGTGTTGGCATCTTCTAGAAAATCTATTCCGCTTAATTTTAAACGGCTGTCCCAAGGGTTGTCATAGGGAGGCGTAAGTTGGTCCATGGCTATGGGACCATCTTCCTTTCCTTTTACAATTGTGGTGACAATTTCCTGTTTGTAATGTGGTTCCCCGCCCTGTAGGTGTTTGTGCAAATTTTCCGGGCCAGTGGCATTCTGAACAATTTTGGAAAAATCCTTTGCTTGGGTTCCCGCTATGAACAATTTTATATTGGCTGTTTCACCCTTTGGAATTTCGAGAACTACAAAACCATCTGAGTTGCTTAGCGAGGCTCCTTCTCCTTTAATTTCAACTTTTACCCCTTGTGGAGCCACCCTCATCCGCAATGTTTTGTCTGAAGGCTCAATATTCAAGGTTCTGGTAAACACCATTTGTTCGGCCGATTTCTCCATGCCAAGAAGCTCCAGAATATTAGCTTTCCCTACGCTATAGGAGATAATGATGTTTTTACCACTGTGGTAAATTCCCTTAAAGTGGGACCATTTTTTTGGAAGTGGACCAAACCTACGACCATCGCGGGCTTTGAATCGTGTATCTTTAAATGACCCGGTTTCTGGATCTGCCCATGCCGGTTGTACTGGAGTTTCAAAATGTAGTTTGCCAACGGTTCTAGGGTAGGTTTCATGATGGCCGTTCAATAAAATACCCTCCCAGTCTATAAATCCTTCCCCGGTCCATCCGCCTGCGACCCGCATCAGGTCATGGTCGAAAATCATCCAGGCTTTGCCTTTGGAAACACCGCCGGAGCCCTCATCCAACCTAACCGCTATTCCTTTATATGCAAAATTGTTCTTTAAATAGTTCTCGTCAGCGTAAGGTCGTGGTCCAGGTGAATGAAATCGTTCAATTCCAGTTTCAGAATCTACCAATTCATAGGTGTTGATTAGAAAATTTCCGTAATCCATATCGGACCAGGGGTGATAGGGTTTGGTAGCAGGTCCTTTTGAGGATCCCTTGGGCAAGTTTGTCAAATATTCGGAATCAACCTCAAAATAGGCCGACTTGTTGTGGTTTTTTATGTAGTTTTCCCTGATAAAGGCTATTACATCATATTTTTCTTGGGGTGTTAGTGCCATCTGTGGAGGCATAAGTCCAGCCCCTTTGGTTATCGTTTTATACATGGAATAGGGATCGTTACCATACTTAAAAGGCTCAGCCCAAAATTTAAGCGAACTGGGAATGGATCCTTCTACCTCAGGAACGCCATGGCAGTTTATACAGTTGGAGTTATAAACCAGGCCTCCGCGCTTCAGGGCATCTCTGTCGATGGCTTCGATCATTCCCTGGTGATCAATGTTTTTTTCATAATCGTTTAAATCGGAATCATCAAGAACATAGGTTACCTGGGTTTCCTCTACAATGTCTTTTTGGTTTGGGGCTCTGCTGGCCTTTAAAGTAATTTTTTCGCCATTGTCCAACCCTGTACCTATAAAACTATCTGCCTTAAACTCACCGCTTATTGTTACTTGTTTGTTGTTAAGCTTTATGTCCATAGACATGCTGCTTCCTTCCAAGGTTATATTTTGGATACTGGTTACGCCTAAATCAGGGGAGACCATGCTTCCGGTATAGCCGTCCTTGTTTTTTATGAGTTTAAGGGTTCCCGTCTTAGAGTCCTGTTGTGGTAATAAAATTTCATAATTCCAGATACCCTGATGCTCCTTTTCGGATGAACAGTTAAAACAAATCCCAACTACGAGGAACAAGCAGGCAAAAGATAGCATTCTTCTTTTCATAAAAATCAATGTAAATTATGTTTTACTTATTTATTCAATTATTCTTCATAAAAAATCCAAACGTCTTGGGTATTTCAGATAGGTAATAATTTTTGAAATTTCTTCCAATTTTATCAATCTTACTGTTATAGGTTTGATAATTAGCTCAAATTATCAAATTGTAAGGTAGTATAGGCTATGTATTTTAGCTTTAACCTATACTATTTCAACAAGTCGCCAGAAAAATGGGATATAAATAACAATGAAATGTATTGTTATGGGTTGTAGTATGCCCTATCTAAAGAATTTAGAATGTTTTGAGCAGGTAGTTGTAACAGTGGTAAAATATATTCTAGTGGATATTGTACTTAAACTAATGGAATGCTGATTATAGATTAAGGGAAGAAGGACTAGATATACTTTCTGACTATATGGTTTTTGCCTGTTAAAGCATGTATTGGGGGTACTCGTTAAAAGGCACGATATTTCTTTCGGTAACATATGATCTGTGCCATGGTGCATTTAAAAAGAATGGTCCTTTGGGAAATTATCCCCAAAGGACCATTCTTTTTTCAACCAAGGTTTTTAGCCTGAACAGCCTGTTTATAGTCCGGACATAGTATAGGTTTTTCCTTTTGTTGTTTTAAACTCTATGATATTATTCTTGTGTTTTTTAACGGGGATTTGTTTGCCATCAGAATACACCTTGATCTTTTTGGTTGTTTTTAATTTACAAGGCATACCTGCTTTAGATAAAATTTCCAAGGAAGTAAGGGTTTTGTTCTTCCAGCTAAAATCGAGTTCAAAACCTCCTCTGGCACAGACGCCGTCAAAATGTCCATTTTCCCATTCGCTTGGAAGGGCGGGCAATAGGTCTATGTAACCTTCGTGGGATTGCAATAACATTTCAGTAATCCCTGCAGCAACACCCAAAGAACCGTCTACCTGAAACTGTCTTGAACAAATGGCAAATAGAGATGGAAAACATTGTTCTTTTAGATAGCCCTTAAAAACTTTATTGGCCCTATCACCATCCCCCAATCTTGCCCATAAATTGGTTTTCCAAGCTCTAGACCATCCAGAGGCGCCATCACCTCTTAGCTCCAGTACCTTTTTTACGGGTTCTATTAGTTCAGGAGTCTGGTTAACGGAGATTACCTTTCCGGGATAGAGCCCGTATAAATGAGAGGCGTGCCTATGGTTTTTTTCCATTTGGCCATAATCCTCTGTCCATTCCTGAAGCGTTCCGTCCTTACCTATTTGGGATGGAACCAAGCGTTTTCTGGCTTCTGCTACCTTTTTAGCAAAGTCGGCGTCCACGTCCAAGATGTCGGTGGCAGAAGCATAATAACTAAACAGGTCTTTGAGTACTTGCATATCAATAGTAGAGCCTGCTGCAATGGTCGTAAAATAATACATACCGGTTACTTCATCATAAAAATATTTATACCCTTTTCCTTCAGGAGGATTCTCTGGGGAATTGGAAGGGTTGGTTACCAACCAGTCTTTACCAGGATATTCTATCAAGAAATCCATAAAAAACTCAACAGAACCTTTCATAACCGGATAAATTTCTTTCAGGTACTCCTCGTCCTGCGTAAAGAGGTAGTGTTCCCACATATGTGTAGTTAACCAGGCACCTCCAACGGTAAAAGTACCCCAGGTAGGTCCGTCCATAGGTGCTGCCACCCTCCAAAGGTCAGTGTTCTGATGAAACACCCAACCTTTGGCTCCGTAGTGCTCCTTGGCAACTTGGGAACCTTGATCCGTTAACTCCTTTATCATGGTGGTTAAGGGTTCTGAAAGTTCCGAAAGGTTTCCGGATTCCACGGCCCAATAATTCATTTGAATGTTGATATTGGTGGTATACTTGGAGTCCCAGGCCGGATTCATATCATTGTTCCAAATTCCTTGCAGGTTGGCAGGTTGTGTTCCCGTCCTGGAGGAAGATATGAGTAGATATCGTCCAAAGTTATAACATAAGGCAGCCAGCTGGGGGTCTGGCCTGCTTGGGGCATTGCTCAAACGTTCATCAGTAGGTAAAAGAGAGCTTGGGGTAGTTGGTAAGCTTAAAGAAACTCTATCAAAGAAACCCTTGTAGTCATTTAATGCATCTTCTTTAATTTTGGTAAAGCTTGTTTTCTCCAAATTTGTTAACATGTCTGCAACACGGGCTTCTTGGTCTGCACTTACATCCTTATAGTTCACAAAATTTGTGGCGGCTACGAAATATAAGGTTACGGCATCGGCATTTTTTATGCTGAGAATGGTATCATCCATTTCCATACTACCTCCTTCTGGCTTGGCCTTGATCTGTGCCTCATATTTTAATTTGCCCTCAATGCCAAGGTAGTCGGCCGACTTACCTGTTAATCGCAATTGACCGTTGCCAATACCGTCCATTTTAAAGTAGTCGGTGGCATAGTTGGAGTGGGCGGAGTTCCTTACACCTCTAAGTTCGGCATCAAATGTAATGCTACCGGGTTTATCGGCTGTAATACGGATGGCGATGGTCTGGTCTATAGCCGAAGCAAATACCTCTTTGGTGTAGTTTACATTGTTTACGGTATAGGTATCCGTAACAATTCCCGTCTTAAGATCCAAAGATCTTTTGTAGTGTTCAACACTGTCATTTCCGAAGAACAGATGTAGGTTGGCCATGGACTGGTATTTCATTTGTTCTACGGGATACCCCATCATAGTACGGCCAAAGAGTTTGTGGGCTTTTATGGGTTCACCGTTAAATATTAGTTTCTGAATCTCCGGAAGCTTTTTATAACCCCCTTTTACTACACTATTGTAAGGGCCGCCAGTATAATAAGTGTCTTCGTTGAATTGAATAATTTCCTCATCGTATTTACCGTATACCATTGCCCCTAGGCGTCCATTCCCAACCGGAAGGGCTTCCTCCCATTTGGAGGCGGGTTTATTGTACCAAAGCAGCGTAGCTGGGTCAAAAGAAGCCTGTTCGCTTGTAGATAGGGTTGGCTGAGCTGCACTGGATTGGGCAATTAAAAAAAATCCCGTCAGGAAGATAGCGCAGAGTATTGTTCTTTTTAATTCCATAATGTGTTACTGTTAATTGATGCTTTTTTCATTGTTGTTTGCCATTGGAATTACCTAATGGGATGCGTCTTTCTGGTCTTTACCAATGAGACGTATTTTGTAAGCTTTTAAAATAAAAAAAACAGGGGGCATAAAGCCCCCTGTTTTTATCAGTTTATTTAGTGTCTTTTTGTTTAAAATAGAACTTTACATCGCTTATGCTATTCCAGTCATTGGTTTCATTTCCACGACCAATAATCTTCACATAACGTGCTTTTCTGGAAATAGAATATGAATCAAAGGTAGCTGAGGATTTAGTACTTGACAAACCTTGTTTTACAGCCATAAAAGTTTTATTGTCCCTAGAAACTTCTATGTCAAAATAATCGAATCTAGATTTTCCCTTTTCAAAATTAATCTCTAGGTCACAAAGCTCATAAAGCGCTCCTAAATCGTAAAGTAGGTATTCCCCATCGCCTTTAGCAGTCCATTTTGTGGCCGGGTTATTATCCAAAGTGTTTTCTGGACTTGTAGCTGAACTTGACTTCACTGAAATAGGGTTAATTTTGATACAGGATGAATTATCTTCTTCCGGTCTACCGTCAGGGAAGTAGAGGTCTATAATACGTTGTATTTGATTTACAGCTGCCTGTCCTTCCGGTTCATTGTAATCATTCCACCACTTTTTGAGGAAGCCCGGGTAATAACTTTGTGAAACATGATCATGGAAGGAACTCTTTTGAATTTTAGCTTCAGAAAAGTCTTCCAAACCAAAATTCCTAAAGGCGGTGTTATCCATGGGAACTATGGTCTTGTAAAATGATAATTGATCGTAAATAGCAGTAGATTTTTTTAAATTATTTTTTTGGATCTCTGCTTCCAAGCTTTTAAAGTCTATTGGATGAACACCCCAAAAATGAATAAGTGGGCGTAAATCATAACCAGCTGCTTGGGACATTCTTAAAATTCTGTCGTCGGTAGGAATTTCGTTTACGCGATTGGGGTAGGAATAATTTATTTCTCCTCTATCCCACATTTCACTGGTATTTGCATAGAATTTCTCAATCGCTTCCCAGTTAAAAAGTCGTACCAAATCGGCATATTTGGCATGGCCTCTTGGTTGATAAGAGAACTCTTGACGGTAGTCACGAGTTTTGGAACTCATAGGATTTCCTAATCTAAAATTTTCCGTTATCATCCAGCTAATGGCAGCTTCTTCAATAGAATGTGATATCCCATAGCCGTTAAACGATTCTTCAAAAGCCTTATTCAACTCTACTCCAAACTTTTTGTTGTGAACAGCAACCCATAGGAAATTGATCATAGATTCAATCTCACCTTTGAATTTATAGATTTTTTCTGCGTGTCCCTGTTCGTGGAACAATACATTGGTTAAATACCCTCTTTCATTTCTTGGGCCATCTATTAGGTAACTGCTATGATATCCTTTGTAATCTGTGTAAGGATCGTATGATACATTTGATTGTGGATATCCGGGGAAGTTTGCTTTTCCTCTTTTTATTACATCTACCTGCATGTATATTACTGTCTTGGACCTTCGCAGAGGTCGCCCTATAAGTGTTGAAATAGCGTCCATGGCCATATCCCAATCATCCATGGTTGCTTCAATATTATCAAAAGCATATATCCAAGATGTGGGCACCTGCATCATTACTTTGTCCGTTTCAATATCTGTCCATGGGGCATCACGTAATCGTTCTACATTTAGCCAATCACTCAGACTGGTCTTATTGGCTACAGTTCTTGCATAGTAGGGGGAGCGAACAACATTTTCTAGGGTAATATTAAGGATACCTAAATCTTTTTGATAAGGTACATTTATATAAACACCACCTCCCAACGGATTGGCAATCGTTGTTGTAGTACTATTTATGTCGTATTTGGTAGTTACCCGATCCATTCTTTTAATGGTCGGTTTTTTTGTTAAGTCCCAAGTATGTGCGCCCACTAATATAGTTGCGCCAATGCCAACCAAAGAGGACGGAACGGTTACTTTTGCAATACTTCCAGGGGCCAAATAACAGCCTGTTGGCCGCCTTGCGTCTTCTTCTATATAATTGGATGGTGTGCCCTTTACTTTTACATGGGTTCCATTAATTTTAATGGTGTAACTTTGAGAGGCATCAGCTGGAGGCGTAACCGAACCTGGAAAATACGCTGAGGTTTTAAATAATCTATTGTTAAATAATTTTGGGTATGCGCTCAGGTTAGCTTCTGTGTAAGAGTAATCTATAACAGACTGCATTATTACAAGCATTAAATTCTCCAACTCGTAACCCGATGCTTTTCTATCAAACCCTCCTTGGGATTTAGTACCTTTGGTAAATAAACCTCCATATTTGGATTCGTACAAGTCAATTACTTCCAATCCCAGTGTGATAACCTTATGATTATCTGCAAAAAGTTTATTTTCCTGGGCTATAGCACTGCCCAAGGTCTCTAAGTCAGCTGCTGATAAGGTAGTTTTGCCTGAAAGATGTTTTTTTACTTTTTTTAAATCAGCTAATAACTCCTTCACTTCCAATTTGTTAAAAGTGGCATCTACCTGGATATTTTTCTTTGGGGAAGGGGTTGTTGATTGGGATACGTTTATTGACCCAATTGGGCTTGACGTATTGTAAGGCTGTTCCATAAACGAATCATGGGCAAAAATTGATGTTGTTAGTGCAAACAAAGGCAATGTTAGGAATTGTTTGAGCCGTAGTTTTTTTTGCATAATAAAGTTTTATTTAAAATGTGATTTAAGAAGTTTGCTCCTGTATTATCAAAAGCTTCTCTTCATAAAATTCTGGATCTTTTTTTAAGCACAATATTATAATTATAAGAAATAAAACAAGCATAACTTATTGGCACAACACTGTACTATTTTGATAAAATTGGATCACGGGAGTTTTTTATGGTCGTTTCAAAAGTAAATAAGTAACATTTTGAACGTAAGAACAAATTATAGTTTTGGTTTTCTGATAACAATTTAGTTGGAAAAGTATCCGCAATTATCGGGCCTAATTCTTTTCCCGTTTTATAAAACCACAAAGAGATTATTGCTCCACAACCATAATTTTAAATCATCTTGTTCCTTGGTCTTAGTTGTGCATAAATTGTTCATACTTCTCTTTGGTTAACGTATGGTTTATTTACGCAAAAAAAAACAAGGGCTGCGTGAACCCTTGTTTTTATAAATTTATGTGTTGTCCAGTGGTTTATTTCTTTATTATTTTCTTTAAAACAACACTTCCCTCATTATTATAAACGTATACAATATAAAGCCCCTTTGCAAGGGATTGTAGATCTATTACATGCTGATGCTTCATAGTATTATTACTGAGAATAAATCGGCCTGTATAATCGTATAGCTCTATTCTGCTTTCACTTTCTTTATTTACTATTGTTACAAATTCCGTTACGGGATTAGGATACACATCAACAGCTACTTCATTTAATTCGGGGGAAATAGGATTATCCTCCGCTATGGACTTTTCAGCTGTGAATACTTTATTTGCTGCCAAATTATTCTCTGGCTCTACGCCCCAAACCAAGCTATTGTCTACGTACAATGCAATCTTTTGGTTCGATTCATAATTTCTGGTATCTATATAGGAATAGTCGTCCGTTTCATCAAAACTGCTCCAATCGGTTTTGTGCAAACGGCTGCGTATTTCTCCCGTACCACTCAGACTGTGGAGTGTGTCGTTACTATTGAATGAAACTTCCAGGTACTTATTGGTACCGTCTTTGGAGTCATGCACGATTCCCACAATACTATTTTCACCCATTTTTGCCCAATCTACTATGAAATTAATATCCTGGGAACCCTCTGGTGTAAACCAATATTTCAATGTGATTGAAGAAAGAGGTATAGCAGTATTACCTGTATTTTTTATCTGAAAATGGGGTTTAATTTGATTATCCGATGATTTCACAGGATTACCAGGTTTGTACTCCGCTACTAAGGATGTACTGGCTTCCTCTATTTCAGGTTCTTCCCCCCAAATAAGTGCTCCATCTTTATATATGGTAATTTGTTCATTTTCTATAAAGTTATTGGAAGGCTTATAGGAGTAATCATCTGTTTCATCAAAATCTGTCCAGTCGCTTTTCGCAAAACGGGTTTGAATGATACCGGTACTGGATTGCGTGTTTAGTTCTATTCCACCTGTAAATGAAAGTTCTAAATAGGTTAGGCCACCAGACCTAGGCGGAGAACTGTTTTCAAATTGGGCCGAAATATTTTGATTGCCAATTTGGGCATAATCGCACCAAAAATCCAACGAAGCATAATCTTCTGCAGTAAACCAGTAGCGAACAGTAAGATCATCCAAGTTGATGGTATCTGCACCAAGGTTAACAATTTCCAGATCTGCTTGAATGCTATTATTCGTGGCAGAACCTTTGTTTTGTGATATCAATTGAAGGTCAAGGCCGGTCAAATCAAATTTTATCCAGTTCAAGTTAAGCAAATTAGAATCCCCTCCCTCAAATTCGAACCTGAGTGATTGTACCCCTGAGGCAAGTTTTAGGTATGTTGTAATTGTTTGCCATGGTTCATCGTCATTTGCATCTGGAACAGCCACTTCTTCATAGCTTCCGTCATCTTTACGGAGAATGATGCTGCTAGCTGCAACTAGGGGAGAAATTCGCAAGGACACATTATAAACACCTGAAGATTGCACATCCAGATCAAATGATATATAATCCCCATGATCTATAGTTCCAATTTGTTCGCCGCCATCCAAGTCTAATGTTGGTTGCACTTCAACTCCTGATTGGAGGAAGTAATCCTCTGCTTCAATAGTTGTGGAATTCTCAATAATTATTGGTTGTTTAAGGAACTGCAACCAGTTTATTTTAAAGGCATTGCTTTCGGCTCCTTTAAAAGTCAGATAATAGTTGTCTTCTCCCTCAAGGGAAGGGAATTCGGTTTTAAGTGTTTCCCAGGAATTTTCAGAGCCGGTATTGGGAACTGCAACGGTAGTAACGAGCTCACCGTTATAAGCGCCCTTTCGTATTTCTATCATTCCATTATCAACAGTACTTGCAATACGTAATATTATACTACCCGCTTCAGAAAGATCTAAACTGTTGAAAGCGATCCAGCCCCCATCATTAACGTGTAAATCTAGATCACCATCCACATCTGTTGTGGGGACTTCTTCAGCACTGTTGGCTAGGAAATAGTCTTCTGCTTCAATTCTTGAATACGGATCAATATCGGCAAACGGCAGCTCTCGTTTAAAATAGAACTTTACATCACTAATACTGTTCCAGTCATCGGTTTCATTTCCACGACCAATAATCTTTACATAACGTGCTTTTCTAGAAATAGAATACGTATCAAAAGAAGCGGTGGTTTTGGTGCTAGATAAGTCTTGTTTTACAGCTAGAAAGGTTTGATTGTCCCTAGAAACTTCTATATCAAAATAATCGAACCTTGTTTGTCCATTTTCAAAGTTAATTCCTAGGTCACATAGTTCATAAACTTCTCCTAGATCGTAAAGCAGGTATTCGCCCTTGCCTTGAGCGGTCCATGCTGTAGCCGGGTCATTGTCCAAAGTGTTTTCTGGGCTCGTAGCTGAACTGGATATAACTGAAAGTGGTTTAATTTCTAGGCAGGATGTATTTTCCTCTTCTGGTCTGCCGTCAGGGAAGTACAGGTCTAAAATACTTTGTATTTGATCTACAGCTGCCTGCCCTTCTGGTTCATTATAACCATCCCACCACTTTTTAAAGAAGCCTGGGTAGTAACTTTGCGCAGTATGATTAAAATAGGAACTATTTTGAATTCTATTTTCAGAATAATCTACCAATCCAAAATCCCTAAAAGCCGTGTTATCCATAGGGACTATGGTTTTGTAATATGATAATTGATCATATATGGCAGTAGATTTTTTTAAGTTACTGTTTTGTATCGCTGTTTCCAAGCTGCTATTATCATCTGGATGAATACCCCAAAAATGAATAAGCGGTCGCAAATCGTAACCCGCTGCCTGGGACATTCTTAGCAGTCGGTCATCGGTAGGTACAGCATTGACATTGGCCGAATAATCTATTTCCCCTTTCTCGTAACTTTCACTTGTGTTGGCATAAAATTGCTCCAAGGCTTCCCAGTTAAAAAGTCGTACTAAATCGGCATATTTTGCATGGCCTCTTGGTTGATAGGAGAGCTCTTGACGATATTGTCCTGTTTGGGTACTCATAGGGTTCCCATTTCTAAAATTTTCGGTTATCATCCAACTAATGGCTGCTTCTTCAAGAGTGTGCGATAAACCGTAACCGTTGAACGATTCTTCAAAAGCCTTGTTCAACTCTACTCCAAATTTTTTGTTATGAACAGCTACCCATAGGAAATTAACAAAAGACTCAATTTCACCTTTAAATTTATAGACCTTTTCTGCGTGACCCTGTTCGTGGAACAATACATTGGTTAAATATCCTCTTTCATGTCTTGGGCCGTTGATTAGGTAGTTGTTGTAGTATCCGCCATAATCTTTATAAGGGTTGTAAGAAACGTTTGATTGTGGGTATCCGGGGAAGTTGGCGCTCCCCCTTTTTATGACATCTACCTGCATGTAGATAACTGTCTTGGATCTAAGGAGAGGCCTTCCTAGAAGTGTAGAAATAGCGTCCATGGACATATCCCAATCATTCATGGCCGTTTCAATATCGTCATATGCATAAATCCATGATGTGGGCACCTGCATCATTACTTTGTCCGTTTCAATATCTGTCCAAGGGGCACCACGTAATCGTTCTACGTTCAACCAATCGCTGAGGCTTGTTTGATTGGCTGCGGTTCTCGCATAATACGGGGAACGAACCACATTTTCCAGGGTAATATTAAGGATGCCCAAATCTTTTTGATATGGTACATTTATGTAAACACCCCCTCCCAATGGATTGGCAATCGTAGTTGTTGTACTATTTATTTCGTATTTGGTAGTCACCCTATCCATTCTTTTAATGGTCGATTTCTTTGATAAATCCCAAGTATGTGCCCCTACTAATATGGTTGCGCCTATACCAACCAATGAGGACGGAACGGTGACTTTTGCAACACTTCCCGGTGCTAAATAACAGCCTGTTGGCCGCCTTGCATCCTCGGTTTCATAATTAGCTTGTGTACCTGGTTTGCGTACATGTGTTCCATTGATTTTTATGGTAAAACTTTGTGAAGGATCAGCAGGTTGTGCAACCGCTCCTGGGAAATAAGAGGAGGTTTTAAATAACCTATTGTTGAATAATTGAGGGTATGCGCTTAGGTTAGCTTCAGTGTAGGAATGATCTAAAACAGATTGCATTAATACAAGCATTAAATTCTCTAACTCATAACCCGATGCTGTTCTACTAAAACCTCCTTTGGTTGTAGTACCTGTGGTAAACAATCCTCCAAATTGGGATTCATATAATTCAATTACCTCCAACCCTTGATTGATAACATCATAATTGTCTGTAAACAATATATTGTCCATAGCAATAGCATTGCCTACTGCCTTTAAATCGGCTGCTGATAAAGTAGCGGTACCCAAAATATGGTTTTTAACTTTTTCCAACTCAACCAAAAGTTGGGAATTATCTGTTACAATAAAGTTGGATACGCCAAATAGATAGGCATCATCATAGGCGTCATAGTAGTTAGTGTTATCATAGGTGCCTACAGATTTGGAACCATTCCAAGTTTTTATGGAAGGGCGGGCATTACTGGCATTGGTCCATTCAATATACATTACCCCGTTATGAAATCCTGCGAATCTCCAATATTTAGGAAAAACAACTACGTCTCTTAGGTGTGCAAACGTACTTATTGTAGTACCGTCCCAAGAAACAATTTCACTGTTTTCTACAGCCGAACCGAAGTATAAAATAGCATTGTCTGCACCTCCCAATTTCCAATTGGTGGGGTCTGGGAAAATTGAAGATAAATTGCCATAATTACTTCTGGTTTTTGTTTTGTTGTCCCAAATATCTATTTGCCCATAATTGCTAGATGTCATATCTGTAATCTGAAAGTAATAATTGGACCCATCCAGAGCTAATAATTCCCACCCTTCAGTTTTGTCAAAAGCGGCATTAACGTCAATATTTTCCCTTAAGGAATTGCTGGATTGTTGATATACATCTATTTGTCCAAATGTGCTTGAAGTGCCATTGGACTGTTCAAAAAAAAGGTCCTGGGCAAAAACAGATGATGTTATTGCGAGCAGATACAAGGTTAATAACTGTTTACATGGTAGTTTTTTTTGCATAATTAAAGATTGATTAAAATGGTTATTTTTAAATGTTTCTACTGTAAGAATTATGTATTCATGTCAGAAAATTCATGTTATCTGTACAATAATAATTTAATAGAATAGAAAACGAGCGTAACTTTTTTGCCAAACACTATACTATTTTAACAAAATAGGATCAGGAGAGTTTGCTGTATTCATATTTGAAGAAAACAACATCAGCAATTAGTGAAGATGTATAATCAAAATATGATTTTGGTATTTGTGAAGAAACCTTTGTTGGATAAGAACCTGCAACTATATAAGTCGGTACTTGCCCTAAAGTCCGTACTCATTGGAGCACGGAACATTAAATAGGCAAAGACCGACTACGGTTAACAGAGTTGTGGTATGGCAAGTTCACTATTGGCAGGCAAACTTTGTTGTTTGTTATCCTCAATTTTTACGGGTAAAATCCCATTGGGCCAATAGTTTTGTTTCCGGATCCAAATAGATATTCTCCGGTTCGGATTCGCAGGGAATGGAAACCTTTAGCTTGCGCTTGTTCAGTTGTATAATTTCCCTGTGCATAGGGCTGTTTCCATTGGTTAAGATATCCACTTCCAGTGGCATGGTAAAGCTGTATTTTGCTGGCTGCATTTGAGTCAATTCAATTTGGATCATCTTGTTTTTAGAATTATAGCTCCATGTTCCCTTTAGTTTTATATTACCGCCCTGATAAAGCCATTGGTTAAAGAAATGGGTTAGCTCTTTCCCGGAAGCCCGTTCCAGAGCCATCCTAAGATCCTGTGTACTGGCATTGCCATTAAAGTTTCTTTGATAGTAATCCCTTATTCCTTTTTGAAAGGCTTCTTCCCCAATATGATTGCATATCATATGAGTAATCCATGCGCCTTTTTGGTAGGTAAGTCCGGAAGTAACTTCTTTCATATCCGTTAAATTGTCATGTACAATTCGGTAATCCTCGTTGTTTGTGGATAATTTAAAGACAGTATTCCTTGCTTTTTTTAGCTCTTCACGAAAGGCATCCTCTCCATAGGCATGCTTAATAAACCGCATGGTAAAGTAGGTAGTAAGCCCTTCGCTAAGCCACACATCGTCCCAATCGTATTCGGTAACGGCGTTTCCGAACCATTGGTGGGCTATTTCATGGATAACAACATTTCTCCACCTAATACTTCTAGTGCCGTCAACGGATTTATCCCCATAAAATATTGCCGAAGCAGCCTCCATTCCACCACCAACACTATTGGATTGTATATTGGCCAGTTTTTCATAAGCAAAAGGACCAACGTAACTACTAAAATATTCCAAGGCTTGTTTGGTAGGGATGGCAAAGTCATAGAAACCATTTGCCCGGTCTTGTTTGTATACCCAGGTTTGTATGGATTTCCCCTTAAAAGTATCCACGTATTGAACGGCAAATTCAGCAACTCCCAAGGCATAAAGCCAACAAGCAATGGGGACCGATTGTTTCCAGTGGGTTAAACGCTGCCCATTACTTGTGATGCTCTCTTCCAATTTTAGTCCGTTGGAAACTACTTGGTACTTTAATGGTGCAGTGACAATAAATTCGCAACTGGCCTTGTCATAGGGATGGTCTACCGTGGGCAGCCAATTTCTTGCTTTGTTGGGCCAGTTGCCGCTAAAAAACGTTCTGTCACCGTATTTGTTAGGGCCTATTTTTAATCCTGCATTTGGAATTCCCTCATATTCAATTGTGATACTTCGCTCCTCGTCTTTAATACTGGGGGGCATATTAATCAAAAGTACATCGGAATCATGGCTGTACACCAAGGCTTTTCCCTGTGAGCTTACCTGATTTACCTTCATGCCCTTATTGTTCAATTTCTCACTTTTATTGGTCAGGTCCAGACGCAAAGTTTGGATGCCATGGGTTTTAAATTTAACCAGTAGGGTAGCGGTAGATTTGATTATGTCGGTATCATCGGATAATGTGATATCAAAGATGTAATGAACAACATCTATATGGGGGTTTTTAGGGTAATTGTCCGCAAAGGATGAATGATGTATGGCCAGAAATATAATGAGCATAAATATCCTATTGATATTCTTTTTCCAATTTTTCATCTTTTATTCTTTTTAGATGGTGAAATCAATAACATGATCAATACTTTGTTTAGCATCAATTATGTAATTGGTTTAAATTTTTTTTGCGGTATTAATGTATGGGTCATAAGTTACAGATTAATGACAGATTCCGTTTCCTTGCTCCTTAACAATAGTTCTGATAACTCATTTACTTTCTGGGGGCGGCTCTCCCATAGATTGGTTGTTTCATATGGGTCGGCGGACAAATCGTATAATTCGCCAATGCTTGTGGTGGTGGCGGTGTTCATAACAGAGGTTGTTCTATTGGTTTCACCCTCTATAAGTTTCCATTTTCCCTTCCGGATAGCGAATTTACCTGTATAGGAGTGAAAAATCCGTACTTGCTGCTCTGCTCCACTAAGTTGTTCCCCTAGGAAAGATGGGAGCACATTGTAGCTGTCTTCCCCTCCAATAGCTGTTGCGCCTGTAAGATTGGAAAATGTTGCAAACATATCGGTTAAGCTAATAACATCATTGCTTACACTTCCTTGTTTTATATGGTCTGGCCATTTGGCTATAAAGGGAATACGATGTCCCCCTTCCCATATGTTGCCTTTGTAGCCTTTAAAATTCCCAGCGGATAGATGACCATTGGCTCCTTTTCTAGGGCCGTTGTCACTGGTAACAATAACTAGGGTATTTTTAGATAGGTTGTAGTGTTCCAAGGTCTCCATGATTTTACCTACGCTCCAATCAACAACGGTAACCAAATCACCTCTGGGGCCTTCCTGGCTTTTTCCTTTTGCAAAATTGGGAGGTAAAAAAGGAATATGCGGAGAGGATAGGGCGAGATAAAGAAAAAATGGTTTATTGCCCTGTGTCTTTTGGGTTTTATCAATAAATGCTGTTGCTTTTTTTGTAAACTCCAAGTCTACATTTTCTTCAGACCAATCTGGTACCATTAGCCCTTTTACCACCCCCGGCAGCACATCCAAGGAGTCTGGAATTAATACGGAAGGATTGCCTACGGTGTGTTTGTTTTCGATAAAAGCGTACGGGGGATCGCTGGTGGAACATCCGAAGGTACCAAAGAAGTAATCAAACCCTAGATCAAGAGGGCCTCCGGAAATGGGTTTAGAGAAATCTATATTTTCCTCATTCTGCTTAACAACACCGGAATAGTCTTCGGAGCTGTTTAAGTCGTCTTGCAATGTATAGCCATTTTTTGTTTGCCAATTCCATCCAACATGCCATTTCCCTATAGCGGCCGATGTATATCCCTTTTGTTTTAGTAAGGAAGCAAGAGTCATTCTATCTTTCTCTATTAGGGAGGGTTCATCATAGCCTAGAAGTACAGCTTTTTTTAATCTGGTTCTCCAACTATAGCGTCCAGTTAAAAGACCGTATCGGGATGGGGAGCAAACCGCGGAGGGACTATGGGCATCAGTGAACATAACGCCCTCTGATGCAAGTTTGTCCATATTTGGGGTTGGTATTGCGGACTCTGGATTGTAATACCCAACATCCCCATAGCCCATATCATCGGCCATAATGAATACAATATTTGGTAATTCCTCAGTAGGTGTCTTGGAATTTTTGGAATTGTTACAGGCAAACAACACAGTTGAAATCAACAATATGCCTACTATTTTATTGGGGTAAAAGTCTCTTATTTTTTCTAAGTTTTTTTTATATATCATACTATTCTTATTTTTTATTTGATGGGCAGAGGTTTTTAATTTTCAATCCCGATTTTTGTGGTAATTACATTGTTCACGGCTATTAGCATTTTTCCTGGGTATTTATCCCTTTCTTTATCCTGATGGGGCAGGTATAGTTTAGAGGTTCTGTTTGCACCTTCAAGTAAATAGCAATTGTGGGGTCTCAATACCACAAAATTCATTATTAGGAGTTCCTACCTAGCCATTATGGCTGATGGATTGGATTGGATGTATCTCTTCCTTTCCTGATTCTTTTCTTCCGAATATTTCGCTGTTTTATGTCTTAATTCACTTAGAATTTTGGAGCCCTCGTATTCACTTATCAAATTGTGCATTTCCCGTGGGTCGTTCTTTAAATTGAACAGTTGTTCATATTCTGGCTTTTTGCTTTTAAAATCTACATCTTTCTCTTCCCAACTCCATTGATGGTGTCCATACATTCTTATGTATTTCCAATCGCCCATTCTTATACCTTCGCTAAAAGGGGTATCCCTGCCAGTAAACAGGCTTTCAAGAAAAAGTTCATTTCTCCATTCCTTTTCAGTACCATTTATTAAAGGTACTAGACTTCTTCCCTGCATATTGGCTGGAGGTTCTATTCCGGCATAGTCCAGAATTGTAGAGGTAATATCAAGACTGGAAACTAAATTGTCTACAGTAATTCCCTTTTTATTTTTGGGTAGCCGAGGGTCATAAATAAAACATGGTATCTTCTCTACCATATCGTACAGAAGTGCTTTTCCGGACATACCATATTCACCCATTAGAAGTCCATGGTCGCTGGCAAAAATAATAATGGTGTTATCGCTCAGCCCCTTTTTTTTCAGGGATTTCATTAAATCCCCAATTACCTTGTCCATCCCCGATATTTGCTGATAATACCGTATGTAATGCTCTTTACAGGATTCCCGGCTATAATCGTAAATGTAGGTACCCGTGGCCCTTCCTTTACTTTGGTCCATAATATTTTTTGGAATATTTACATAAGGATCTGTACCTGTTTCAGCGGGAATAGTAATTTTCTCATCCCTGTACATGGTGTCATAAAAAGGTCTGCCTTTTAATTTTGGGTACTCATTTGCCGGAATCCTACATTTAGCGGCCAATTCATTATCCGGGTACATGGATACCATTTGGCTACCATGTGGAACCGAAAAGCTGACTGATAAGCTGAAGGGCTTGTCCTCGGGAATTTCTTCAAGGAATTCCTCAATTTTCTCGCCCATAATGGGGGTGATAATATCTTCTTTTGCGTTGGCATACTCCTCACAATTCTCAAGTTCTTTTGGCCAAAATTCCGCCCATCCGTCATGAGCGCCCCAATAGTCAAATTTTTCGAAAGCCTTACTTTTAAAGGTGTAATATTCTACCCCAAACTTGCCAACAAACCCAGAATGGTAGCCGTTGGACCTAAGTAGTTGGGGGTATGTTTGCATCCATTGTTCCTCCGTTAATTGGAACTTGGTTGAAAATCCAACACCATGGACCCGTTCATACATTCCGGTAAAGAAAGATACTCTACTGGGACTGCAAACTGGAGCGGCAATATAGGTATTTTTAAATCTGACTCCCTTTTTTATTAATCTATCGGCATTAGGTGTTTTTATTGTAGGGTGATCCATGGCGCCAAAAGTATTGTCGCGTTGATCATCACTTAAGAGAAAGATAATGTTCGGTTTCTTCTTTGTTTGATTTTCTTGTTCGTCCTTTTTAAAGGAAACACTATAGGTCCACAATATAACTAGTCCAATGCAAAGTATTAATGGTGTAGAGTTATTCAACTTCATTATCAAGGATTTTGTTATCTGTATATTTTTAAGCTTGGCAATGGGATGATTAGCTTAATCAAAAATAGTAGCAATGAAAAAATCCATTGCTACTATTGACTCATAAAACAACTTACTTAAACAAGCATTGAACAACACAAGGTATAGGGACTTAGGTAATTCATTGCTCTATCTTTAAAAGGTATTAATATTATTTTTCGCTGTTTAGTTTACATCCCACCAAACTCCGGCACCAAACTTTTCATCTATGATTCCGGGTTGTGCACTTATAGCCGCATTAAATCCTTCAGGATTGGATATGGCCTCGGTGTATGGGTAAGGTTTTCTTTTGATGGTTCCTTTTCCAGGGAAGAGGTTTTCTACTGGTTCTGTTGTGGCTACATAAACTGGATAACCTGTTCGGCGTACTTCTGCCCAGCCTTGTGCAGCATCTGGGTATAGGGCACACCACTTTTGTTCGCCTATCAACTCACGTTGATCTACTCCTCCGTTGAAATCAACAAGCGGTTCGGAAAGATAGGTGCTAGCATCTAAACCGTATTCTTCAAAGCTGGCAGTGATTGCGGCTTCATAAGCTTCTTGGGCAGTCATTCCAACATTCCATCCATTTAGGGCGGCTTCCGCAAGAATAAAAAGTACCTCGGAATATCTCATTATCCTTGTGGGTGAATCGGCTGAGCGAAACTCGGCCACTCCCATGATAGAAAGATCCTGTGTACTTTGACCTAAGGTTCCAAGTGGTAGTCCTACATATTCACCGCTGCTAGCAGCTGGTTCTGCATAGACGGCGAGCCTATCCAGGTCATTTCTTGTTTTTAAGAAATCTACCATATAGGCCGAAGTTACGTTCTGTTGCTGGGCCGCCGTGGTTGGATCCATATAATATGGGCTGCGATAGGTGGCATCTTCTGGTAGCCAATATTTAAAGGCAGCACTTTCATTGGAGTCGATTATAGGATAGGTACTAGGGTCGGCCATTATTTCTTCTATTCCATTTTGGGCAGTTGTTGGATCTACCAAGGACATACGCATATAAACACGTAACAAAAGGGAGTTGGCGAATTTTTTCCACATGGTCATATCACCATCAAAAACTACATCGGCCGTACCCATACTTTCAGAGGTATCTATCATGGCGTTGGCGGCCTTTAATTGTACTATGATATCGGCGTAGATGCTCTCCTGTGAATCATAAGCGGGATATATAATGGGGTTATCCTTATCATCGGCTTTTAGGGCTTCGAAATAAGGAATATCACCGTACCAGTCGGTTAAATTTTGAAAGGCATATGCTTTCATTATTTGGGCAACTGCAATAGCATTGTTGTCCTCTGCGGCTACCGCAAGATCTATAGCTTGCTGTAGGTTTTTTAGGTGTCCACTATAAGCATTAAAATTGGTATTGCTACCAGTAATTCCGTAGCGGTCAACATCTACGTATACATCGCGTACATTATACCTGGTCCAGGTAGCCTCATTATTGAGTATAGGGTTGTAGGCTTGCAAAATGCTGATTTCCGCATTGGTAATCAATGTATTGTAAGGTACGGAAGTCAGGTCGTTCGGACTGGTGTTCATTTCTTCAAAATCCTCTGTACAACTAAATAACAGGGAACTTAGGGTAATTGCTGATAATAGTTTTATATGTATGTTCATCTCATGTTAAGTTTAAGATTACAATGAATAAATTTTAATTTTTAAAAAGTAAATTTTGCCCTGAAACCTACATTTCTAGCAGATGGATTGGACGCAAATTCTGATCCCTGTGAGGATAAGCTGGCATCTCTATTGGAAACTTCTGGGTCAAAATTTTCATTTTTCTTGTACAGTAAAGCAAGGTTTCTTCCGAAAACCGAAAGATCCACGGCTTTAAGTCCTAATTTGCTGATCAAAGTTTTGGGTAAAGAATAGGACAATGTGATTTGTCTAAGTTTTACATAAGAGGCGTCATATAACCATCGTTCTGCCCTGGCAAAGGAATTCCACCTAAAGCCATCCAAGTCTTTGTATACTGTATTGGGAGTGCCGTCTTCAAATACCCCGTCAAAAAGGTATCCACCGCCGTCTTCTAGAGGGTCACGTACATTAACACCATTCGGATTTAGTCCAACCGTGCTGGTTAAAGCTCCTGTGGCCCAACCATCCTGGTTGGTCCTAGAATACACATCCCCGCCCATTTTGGCATCTATTAGTACACTTAGGTTAAAATTCTTATAAGAGAAGGAGTTGTTTAGTCCTCCAAGCCAGTCTGGCATAATGTTTCCCAGTTTTTTTACATCACTGGTCAGTGGCACCCCGTCGGCATCCACAATAGGTTTTCCGTTCTCGTGATAAACGAAACCTTTGCCCCACATTTCACCATATTCACCACCTACCTCGGCTACAACGGTTATCTGATTGCCTTCAGCTGTATACAGTTCTAAGCGTTCTACATCGCCATTCAAGGCTATTATCTTACTGGTGTTTTTGGCATAGTTCGCAGTAATATCCCAAGAGAAATTGTCGGTCTTTATTGGGGTTCCGGTAAGTATCAATTCTACACCCTCATTATTCACTTGGCCCGCATTGATTATCTGGGTGCCGTATCCCGAGGTGGGAGTAAGAGGTGCGCTCAATATTTGATTTTTGGCAATGGACTGATAAAGGGTTAGGTCTAACCCGATTCTATTGTTTAAAAATTTCAAATCCAAGCCCAATTCCTTGGAAGTAATAAGTTCGTTTACCAAGTCTGCCGCTGGCATAGTGGAACTTAAACTAAATGATGCGTTGTCCCCATAAGGCGTAGAGGCGTTATAGGTAGCATCCAGTCTGTAAGGATCAGTATCATTACCTACTTGGGCAATACTTAAACGAGCCTTACCAAAACTTAGGAAATTTCTATCGGTTTTAAAGGTTTCGGAAAATATCCAACTGGTAGTGGCCGAAGGGTAGAAGTAGGAATTGTTGCCCGTAGGTAATGTGGAAGACCAATCATTTCTACCTGTTAAATCCAAGTATAATTGACTCTTGTAGCCTAATGAAACGGAAGCAAAGGCGCTTTGGATTTCTTTTTCCCTTTGATAAAAGGTTGTTGTTGGTGTTTCTTTGGCATTGGACAAAGAGTAAATGTTTGGTACTACCAATTTGTTTACCGATGATGTTTGTAATCTATATTGGTTGTTCATAACATTGGCCCCCAAATTAGCTGTCAATGACAGGTCATCGGTAATATTCTTAACAGCGGAAAGCAAAACATCAGCATTTATTTCTTGTCTAAAGTAGTTGCTTACTGCGTACCTTCCTTCGGTGTCGTTTAGTCCGTAATACGCTCTGATAAGTTCAACTTGTTCATTGGAATAATCTATACCAGCCCTTGTGGACAGACTTAACCAGTCGTTAAATTGATATTTAATGGAGCTGGACCCGATGAATCTGTTTTTAGTCTGTGGGTTAAGGTTCTTGTATTGGATCCAATAGGGGTTGTTGTGCCATCTACTGATCCAGCTAATCTGTGTGCCATCGGGATTTTCTACGTTGTTTTTTAGATAATCCCAATCTACTTGCCTTGCAGTCCATATGGTTTGCATACCTATATTGTTAAAGGTATAACCGGATCCATTCAGATTACCATTGGAATTGATAAAGGAACCTTTGGCTTCAAAAGAAAGTTTGTCCGTTAGATTAGCCTTACCGGAAAAGTTGATCGTATTTTTAACTTGATCGGTATTGGGAACCATTCCAGTTTGATCGGAATTGGTTATGGATAGTCGCATATTTCCCCATTCGCCACCGTTGGTTAAGGAAACATTGGTAACTCTTGTTATTCCTGTGTCATAGAAGTTTTTAATGTTATCCGGATTAGAAACCCAAGGGGTGGGGGTGCGCTCTCCAGTTACAGGGTCAACAGGGGAATTAAATTGGGGAAGCGTTAGGATTTCGCCTGGGGTTTGTGGAAAACCTGCTTCAATGGCCCAGTATAATTTTCCGCCTGGAGCAATATCCTCTGCTTGGACAACATAATCCAATCGTGGACCAAAACTTTCATCCACACCGTCATTTTTCCCTCCGTTCAGACCGTCTTCATACCAGAATTGTTGTCCGCCCCCTTGTCCGTACTCATTTTGGTAGTCAGGAAGTAGAAAGGGGTTACTAAAGGTTGTTGAATTTTCAACAGATACGGAAAAGCCTTTGCCTTTCCCGGATTTAGTGGTGATCAATATAACTCCATTAGCACCTCTAGATCCATAAAGTGCGGCAGCATTACCACCTTTAAGGACAGTCATTTCAGCAATATCGGAAGGGTTGATATCGGCAGCGCCATTACCCATATCGGTAAAATCATATCCTCCCCTACTACTGGAAACAATGCTGTTGTCTATTGGGACACCGTCCACAACAAAGAGAGGCTGGTTGTTGCCGGTAAGGGACTGGTTTCCTCGAATGGTAATCCTGGAAGATGCTCCTACGTTGCCATTGGAACTGTTGACAAATACCCCGGCCGATTTACCTGCCAAGGCGTTAACAACATTGGTTTCGGCGGTGTTCTTTATATCGTCGCCAGAAAGTTCCTGTACTGCATATCCTAGAGCCTTCTTCTCCCTTGTTATACCAAGGGCAGTTACTACAACCTCATCCAATTGTGAGGCATCTTCCTCTAAAGTAACGGAAAGGTTTGTTTGTCCTGATAGGCTTATTTCCTTGCTTACAAATCCTAAATAGGAAACTACCAATACGGCATTTTCATTTGATACAGTAATGGAAAATTTCCCGTCAAAATCGGTTTGTGTCCCATTGGCTGTTCCTTTTTCCAATACATTGGCACCAGGTAATGGCAGGCCATTGTTGTCCAAAACAACTCCACTGACCTGTTGTTGCGCTTCGGTCAGTGTGCTATAAGATGCTAAATCCTTGATGTTCAAAGATTCCTTGTGGACTTTGGTGTCCGAGGCATGGGCTACGCCGCAGGGTAGGGTAACCATTGCACTTAATAGAAGTGTTAAGGACGGCTTTAAGACCATGTCCAATTTAAACTTCCGGGGTAATTCGTTGTTAAGCTTTTTGCTTTTTTTCATACCATAAAATGTTTAATGTTAGATAATGTTCCTTGGTTGTCTAGTTGTTGTATTGCATTGCCATGATCATAAATTGCAATAGATAAGCTTTTTTTAATGAGCCCTTTGGTTGGTGAAATCTTAATTGTTGTCTCCAGAAAAGCAAGGCCCTTTTTTAATTCGAAAGTCGGATCCCAACGGGATGTTGTTTCTCCTAGAAGTTCCCTTAGGAATAACCAAAAGAGGGGGCTTTATTAAACTTAATTTAAGAATGGATTAAAGTTACTGTTTTGGTGCGCTTGGAATCGCCAGTATTTTAGCGTATCTGTATACTATATTAACAAAAGGTTAAGAAGTGTTTTGGAGGGGTAAATACCTGTTAAACAGGGGGTGAATTTTAAATTGGCAATCGGTGTAGTTTGTATTTGTTGTTTACAAAATAAACAAAGGGCAAAAACTTTAAATCCCTAAAAAGTTGATGCCCTTTGTGTATTTGGTGGTAAAAATATTGACTGGCCAGTGGTGAAATTACTGGGTTGGGATTTGCGATAAATTAGCAAGACTTATAGGAGATCTTGCTGGCGGCAGATTTGTTTTTGTGCAGTCCTGCTTCAATTTTCTTAGCAGTTTTGGTAATTGCCAACCCTCCCAAGCCTGTACAGCGTAAGGTATGGGGAATAGCGTCTCCAACTCTTTTCATGGTGTCTATAACCTCGTCCAGCGGAATAACTTGGTCGTAATTGGATAAGGCCATATTGGCACAGGAGATGGCTGTGGAGGCGGCCATTACATTTCTGTTCAGGCAGGGGGCTTCAACCCTGTCCGCCACCGTGTCACATATTAGGCCCAAAGAACTCTGCAATGCCATGGAAGCTGCTGCAAGAGATTGGGACAGACTTCCATCCTTTAAAACAACCACGCCTGCGGCGGCCATACCGGAAGCCGACCCGCATTCGCCCATGCAGCCGCCAACTTCGGCCGAGAAGGTGGCATGGGCCGTAATAAACACCCCTATTAATCCGGCTGCCATCATGGCTTGTACCATTTGGTCCCTGGAAAGCCCAAGGGTGTTGGCAGTACCTATTATGGTTCCTGGTAGTGCACCGCAAGAACCAGCTGTAGGGGCAGCTACAATAACCCCCATAGAACTTTTTATTTCCATCATGGAGGAGGTGTACATTATGGAGTTGTTCAGTACATCACCAGGTACTAGTTTCTTTTCTTCCTTATTTTTTTTGAATACTAAGGATTGACTCCCCAATATTCTGTCGTCATAATGTGTCCCTTTGAGTCCTAGGTTTATGGAGTTCTCCATGGTATCCACTATACGGCCCATTTTCTCCATTACTTCTTCCTTGGATATATTCCCTCTCTGGCTTTCGTAATCGGCAGCCAGCTCCCATAGGTTCATGTTTTTGTCCTTATTGTATTCCAGTAGCTCTTCCACGGTTATAAAGGGCACGGAAAGATTTTTTCTCGATTTAATAGGGAGTACGGGGTCTAGCGTCCGTATTTTTTTGATGGAGTCCAAGGAGGAAATTTTTTCTATAAGTTCCTTTTGGTTTATTTCATTTGATTGAATCGCGACAAAATTTTTGGCCCCTTGGTGAAGCGATACTTCTCCAAGGTTCATTTTTGAAATGGGTTCCACAAGCTCTTCAGCTGTATCACTATAAAGTAAGGTTATATTGAAGTCGCCCATCATGGAAACCGGACTTTGGTCTATCTCTATGATTTCTATCATGCCTCCACCGGTAGAAAGGCCGATAACCTGATGGGTCTCGCTTTTGTTCTTTAAGGTGATTTTGTAGGTGTTTGGATGATTGGCACCAATAGGGTGGATGTCTATTTTTATTTTTATACCGGAGTTTCGGATGTGCAACTCATAATCCTTTAGTCGCTCGTCATCTGCTTCCCATCCCAGTAGTCCGCCAAAAAGACCCATGTCCGACCCTTGACCACTGTGAGTGGTGGCAAGTGATCCATTAGGGTCAAATTCTATATAAACCTCCTCCAGATCATTGTTCATTATGTCCCTGCAAATTCTGCCAATCCGTAGGGCGGCAGCACAATGGGAACTGGATGGCCCTCTCATTACAGGACCAATTACATCATTAAAAATACTGGGATATGACTTCATGATTATGTTTGTTACGGGGTTTTATAAACTAATTTATTTATTTCGGATTATGTTGACGAATGTGCGAATTTAAATTCTTATTTGATAAGGTGTATTTTCTTAATTCAGCAAAAGTTTAGTGGGTTAATTACCTATTTTTCAAATCTATGTAATTTGGTGAATTTTTTTGTATCAAATCATAGCCGAAGTTAAGACTTTTTTTGTAAATTGACTTTTTAATGTTGAATTAATAAGTGGTTTATGTTAAATCCTATTGCTTTTAAGGTGCCAATGCAGAACAATATGTCTGTGCGTGTTGAGGAATGCAAGGATAAACATGATTATGATTTGGTCCATTTCCATGAAGAATGCCAACTTACCTGTATAATTATGGGAAAAGGTTCTCTTTTGGCAGGAACCGGAACTTATGAGTTTTTGCCGGGAGAGGTATACTTGTTCGGCAGCAACATGCCCCATGGTTTTATATCCCATGACCGTGAAGATGAAGTGGAATCGGAAATTAGACCCAGTAAAATCAGTGTTTTTTTTAAAAGGGATGCTTTTGATTCAATGTTTGTCCAAAATCCGGAAACAGCGGAAATCAAAACTTTATTGGACAACGCTTCCCTTGGATATAGATTAACTGGCCAGAATTCTGTGGATGTACTATCCAAGATCCAAAATTTGGTGGACTTGGATGGTTTTGACAGGGTGTTGGGGTTGCTGCAAATCTTGGATGCCATTTCCAAGAGTAAGGTAGGTCATTACCTTTCCGATGAACGTGAGATTGGAAAAGGCTTTGTTGATAAGGATATTCTCAGGATCAATGAGATTTTTGCTTATACCGAATCGCATTTTCAGGAAAAAATAAGCTTGTCAGATGTAGCGGGACATTTTAAAATGACGCCTCCTACCTTTAGTAGGTTTTTCAAGTCAAGAACACAAAAAACATATATACAGTTTTTAATTGAAATGCGGATCTCCAAGGCCTGTGAATTTATAAAAAAGGGTACCTATAATACTACCGAGAGTTGTTTTAATTCGGGATTCACCAATATATCCAGTTTTCATCGACATTTTAAGAATATAGTGGGCATGACACCTACGGAGTATAAACTCCGCGTTTCCTCCAATTATAACTAACAAAGTCTATTTTAAGAATCAATTATTAATCCATATCATATGAACGCACAGCCCTATAATGTTTCATTACCCAAGAGCGGGACGCCGGTGGTGGAAAAGTGGAATGTAAGTAAGTTTTATCCGCAAATTCATTTTCATAAGGAATTTCAGATTACCATGATTCAAGAGGGAAGCGGACATCTTTTTGTTTCGGATAAGGTGGTTCCCTATGAAAAAGGGGATGTGTATTTCTTCGGTAGGGATTTGCCACATGCATTAAAGACCTCTGATGCTGCTGAGGGTAATGTCCATGGGGGATCTAAGGCTATCTCCTTATTTTTTGATCAGGATAAGGTCAAGGAGTCCCTGCGAAATGTACCGGAGGCCTATCGGATCAATAAACTGTTGGATTCCTCCCATTATGGTATTAAGGTTAAAAGGGATAGTGCACTTTATTTGGCCAATTATATTCAGGAGCTTACTTTAAGTTCAGGGTTAAGTAGGTTTTTGTTGTTTTTAAAGTTATTAAATGAAGCCTCAAGGGACAATAATGTGACGGTGTTGTCCTCCAAGGCGGCCCCCAGCAAAATAGGGGTAGAGGAAGATCCTAAAATTGCAAAGATTTGTGCATATGTTAAAGAGAACTACAGGGATTTAATAACCCTTTCCACAATTGCCGAATTGGCCCATATGTCCCCAACCGGATTTTGTAGGTTTTTTAAGGCCAAGACCAAGAAAACATTTTCTCAATACTTGACGGAAGTTAGGATTGGTAGCGCTTGCGAACTCCTGCATAATAACGATTACAGTATTTCTGACTGTGGTTATGGAAGTGGATTTAATAACCTTTCCAATTTTCATAAACACTTTAAAAAATATACAGGTATGTCCCCTATGGAATATCGCTCCAATTTTAATAATTAAAAATGTGGCAAGCTGCTTGTTAGGTGTATTCCAAGTGTATATATGTGCGCCAAGCCAAATTCTTTGGACGGACTCTAAAATAGTATCACCATTTGCTAAAATGTGCAATAGGCCCTGAATAGGGTCTTTGTAATATTGTTGCGTTATAAAAATCATGAGCTTTTTAATGAAACGGAGTCATGATTTGGATTAATAAAAAATAGTGTTTAGAATAAAATAAAAGTTATGAGAAAAGGGATTTTGGGAAGCATACTTTGCTTTTTATTTTTTATTGGTACGGCCCAAGCACAAAAAGGGGCCGAGTTGAAGTTACAGGATGTATATAAAAAGAATATTTACGGACAAAAGGGATTTGGTCCTGTCCGCTGGATGAAGGACAACAAGGGGTATTCCACACTTGAGGTAAACAAAGAAATTGGAGGTAGGGATATTGTACGCTACGATGCCAAAAGTGGCGCTAGGTCTGTATTGGTTTCCGCTTCCAAATTAATTCCGGAGAACGAAAACACGCCTATTACCATTTCAGATTATCAATGGTCCCTAGATAATAATAAACTCCTTCTTTTTACCAATACCCGTAAAGTTTGGAGGTACCATACCCGTGGAGATTACTGGGTGTTGGATTTGAAAACCAACAAATTGACCAGGTTAGGTAAATCCTTGCCCACGGCAACCTTAATGTTCGCTAAATTTTCCCCGGACGCTTCCAAGGTGGCCTATGTGAGCGAATTGAATATTTATTCAGAGGATCTGCAAAGCCATACCATAAAACCATTGACCACGGACGGTGGTGACAATATTGTTAATGGTACTTTCGACTGGGTGTATGAAGAGGAATTAAATTGTAGGGACGGCTTTAGGTGGAGTCCTGATGGAAAAAATATTGCTTATTGGCAATCCGATACCAAGGATGTTGGGACATTTTATATGATCAACAATGTAGATTCCATTTATTCAAAACCTATTCCAATGCCTTATCCAAAGGTAGGAACAGAACTTTCTACGGTTAAGGTAGGGGTAGTATCGGTTGATCATGGCAAAACAAAATGGTTCAAAGTTCCCGGTGATGCCAAGAACAATTATTTGGCCCGTATGGATTTTATCCCCAATTCCAATGAGGTAATGATCCAACAGTTAAACCGTAGGCAAAATACCAATATGGTTTATATTGGTGATATCCATACTATGGAACTCACTAATATATTGACCGAAAAGGATGATGCTTTCTTGGATATACATGACGATGTACGTTGGTTGGATAATGAAAAGTACTTTACTTGGTCTAGTGAGCGGGACGGTTGGTTACACCTTTATAAAGTATCCAGGGATGGCAAGGAGATTAAGCCAATAACAAAAGGAAATTTTGATGTGGTCAAGATTAACTGTATTGATCCTAAGGGAGGGTATGTGTACTATATTGCTTCACCGGATAATTATACACAAAGATATTTATACAGAAGTCGTATAGACGGAAAGGGAAAAGCCGAAAGGATAACACCAGCTGACCAATCGGGTCAGAGTTCCTATCAAATATCCAATGACGCAAAATGGGGAATACAAATATTTCAAAATGCTGTTACCCCACCAATATATTCTTTGGTGAGCTTGCCTAATCATAAGGAAAGAAGAGTATTGGAGGATAATAAGGAATTGAAGGAAAGGTATGACGCTTTGGAATTAAATCCAAAGGAGTTTGTTAAGGTAGATATAGGAGATGAGGTGCTTGATGCTTGGATGATAAAACCTAAGGATTTTGATCCTAACAAAAAATACCCCTTGTTGTTTTATGTTTACGGTGAGCCGGCAGGTTCTACAGTGCAGGACAATTGGGGCGGAGGAAGTCTATGGGATCAATATATGGCCCAACAAGGGTATATTGTTATGAGTGTGGACAACCGTGGTACCAAAACACCTAGGGGCAATAAATGGCGCAAATCCATTTATGGTCAGATCGGGATTTTGGCTTCAGAGGACCAAAGTAAGGCAGCCAAGGCAATATTGGGAACCTATGACTTCTTGGATTCCAAGAGGGTAGGGATCTGGGGATGGAGTGGCGGTGGCCAAATGACCATGAACTGCTTGTTTAGATATCCAGAAATCTATTCGTCTGGATTGGCAGTTTCTTTTGTATCCGATCAAAGACTGTATGATGCTACCTATCAAGAAAGATATATGGGGTTATTGGAAGATAACGCAAAAGGATATCACGATGGTTCTCCTATTAACTTTGCGCAAAACTTGGAAGGGAATCTAATGATCATTCACGGAACAGCAGATGATAACGTGCATTATCAAAGTTTTGAAATGCTTGTCAACAGACTGATAAAGCATAACAAAATGTTTGATATGATGTCTTACCCAATGCGCGCCCATTCTATATATGAAAGGGAGAACACCTCGTATCACCTTAGGCAGACAATGGAACGTTATTGGAAAAATAACTTACCCGCTGGTGGAAAATAGTATATTCGGTCTATATACAGGGAATTAAAGGAGCAATATCATTAATTTTGGGATTTATAATCCAAAACAATAAAAGGTACCATGTTTTTAACGGAAGAATATAAAACGAGAAGGAAAAAGTTAAAGGAGTTAATGGGGAGTGGTGTACTTCTATTCTTAGGGAACGGGGAATGTGGCATAAATTTCAAGCACAACACCTATCCTTATAGGCAGGATAGTACCTTTATATATTTCTTTGGGCTGCAATTAGCGGGATTGAACGCAATAATTGATCTGGATAACGACACCGAAATTATATTTGGTGATAATCTATCTATAGATGATGTTGTTTTTACCGGCCCCATAAGGTCCTTGGAGGAACAAGCCAATGAAGTAGGGGTTAGTAGTGTGAGCCCTTCCAAAATGCTGGAGGAATATCTAAGCGCTGCAAATGACAAGGGACAGCAGATTCACTTTTTACCTCCTTATCGACCAGAACATATTTTGAAATTATCGGAGTTATTGAATTTGCCATCGGATGAAGTTTCAAAAAATGTATCGGCAGAATTTATAAAAGCAGTGGTAAAACTACGATCTATAAAGTCTGATGCCGAGATTGAAGAAATTGAAAAAGCGGTACATACTACGGCAGAAATGCATTATAAAGCCATGGAAATGGCCGAAGCAGGATTAACAGAAGCCGATTTGTTTGGGGCCGTTCAGAATATTGCCATGGCCAATGGTAATAACACCTCATTTCCTTCAATAATTACTATTAACGGACAAATTCTGCATAACCATTACAGGGGGAACCTCCTAAAAGAAGGGGATATGGTGCTATGTGACTGTGGGGCGGAAAACTTTTCGGGCTATGCAGGAGATATGACACGGACTTTCCCCGTGAACAAAACCTTCAGTGCCAAGCAGAAAGAAATTTATGATATAGTCTATAAGTCTTACAAAACAGCTGCAGAAATGCTAAGACCTAAACAATTGTTTAGGGATGTGCATCTAGCTGCCTGTAAGGAAATAGTAGTTGGGCTAACGGAATTGGGCTTAATGAAGGGAGACCCGGATAAGGCTGTTGAAGCTGGAGCCCATACGATGTTTTTTCAGTGTGGATTGGGGCATATGATGGGATTGGATGTTCATGATATGGAGAATTTGGGAGAGCAATATGTGGGGTATACCGATGAATTAAAACAAAGCAAGGAGTTTGGGTTTAAATCCCTTCGAATGGGCAGGGCCTTGGAAGAAGGTATGGTTCTAACAGTGGAGCCCGGTATTTATTTTATCCCGGAATTGATGGAGCTTAGGAAGAGCGAAAATAAATTTATGGATTTTGTCAACTATGAACGGTTGGAAGAATACAAAAATTTTGGAGGTATTCGTATAGAAGATGATTTCTTGATCACCAATGACGGTAGTCGTATACTAGGCCCTAAATTACCTACTACCTCAGAGGAAATAGAAGAATTTAGAAATTCGAAAAAACGCCTATAGAAGTTTATTGGCACAGTGGGTATCTCTAACCCTCCTTTGGAATATACATACTTACTGTGCCAATATTTTTCTTAAGAAAAGTGCGGGTCAACCCCGAGCTGGAAAAGCCATATCTAGTCTTTTTCGGCAATAAAGGCTTCCAGTTTTTTAACCATTTCCTTATTTCCACAAAATAGCGCCTCCCGTTGGTGAAGCGTTTTAGGTTCTACATCAAGAATTCTTCCGGAACCAGTAGAGGCGGCACCATTGGCCTGTTCGGTTAAAAAGGCCATAGGGTTGCATTCATAGGTCAACCGTAGCTTGCCTTTTTGAGTTGGTCCTATCCTAGGATACATATATATACCTCCCTTAATAATATTTCTATGGAAATCCGAAACAAGAGAACCTATATATCTTGAAGTGTACGGTCTATCGCCTTCTTCTTTTTGGCAGTATTTGATATATTTCTTTACTCCATCGGAAAAATGAACGTAGTTCCCCTCATTCACAGAATAGATGTTGCCATTTTCCGGGAATTGCATGTTGGGATGGGAATGATAAAAGGTTCCCAAAGCGGGATTTAAAGTAAAGCCATTTACGCCATTGCCTGTACTGTATACTAAAATAGTTGATGTACCGTACATTATATAACCAGCGGCAACCTGATTCTTACCCGGTTGAAGAAAATCTTCTAATTGAACGGGCTGCCCAACAGGTGAAATTCTTCTATAAATGGAAAAAATTGTTCCAACAGAGGCATTGACGTCAATATTGGATGAGCCGTCAAGGGGATCAATAAGCACCACATATTGATTGTTGTTTTTACCATCCTGACTATTTACGGCAATAAAGTCTTCTTCCTCCTCAGAGGCTATACCACAAACAATACCCCGTTGTTTTAAGGTTTGAATAAATTTTGTGTTGGCATAAACGTCCAATTTCTGTTGGTTCTCGCCTTGTATATTGGTATTGCCGGCATCGCCCAAAATATCTACCAACCCAGCCTTGTTTACTTCGTGATTGGTAATTTTGGCAGCCAGCCGTATAGCGTTTATAAGTTTGGAAAGCTCACCCGTAGAATATGGAAAGGCAGCTTGATTTTCAAAAATAAATTCTCCAAGGGTCTTTTTTTGGTTGGTCATAGGATAAGGTGTTTAGTTTTTAATCTACTTTACTGTATTGGACGCCATTCCCCGCAGCTTACGCCTTTGACAAACATCACCAAGGAAAGGACTCCCTTTTTATTACGGGCAACAAATTGGAGAACCATCGGCTATAGGCTTAATATAGTGGCTTTTTTAGATATATTAAAATCTGGGAGGTAGATTCACCATAATATTGATTTTATGGAAGATAAAAAACAGTTTTTAAGTCTTTCGAAACCGGGCTATTATCCGGGTTGGTTTCCATTAAGTCTGCCATGTATTCCCACCACTTTTTACAAATTTCGGTATCCGCAATTGCATGCCATTTTTCTTCGGATTCCAATTCGGCATAACCAAACAGTGAATGGGTTTCATTATCGAAAAAAATACTGTAATGATGAACCCCATGATTTTTTAAAACTTCTTCAAGTTCCTTCCAAATAGGATTGTGTCTTTTGGTATATTCCTCTATTTGGCTTGGGTAGACTTTCATTTTAAATGCTTTTCTTATCATATTAATTTCTTTTATGTATTCATGTAAACAAACTAAAACTAGCTGAGTTCCAATTTTGATAAAAATAAACCATGAAGTAAATTTACGTATCCTGTACAGTGCTGGTTAAGTGTGCAATAATCACTAAAGAAAGTTTATACAGCATAGTACAGGATGCATTTGTTGGGAACGAAAGTTAATATTGTTTTATTAATTTCTATTTCCAATGTGCACTATTATGTTAATGATATAGGAAGACCAATCTTACAGTGCTTTTTGTTGCCATGCCGGGTATTGAAAATTCACATAGTTAAGATTAGGGGCAAAAACTGCCTGTGATACATAAAAATAGAGGGGAGTAATACCGAAATCCAGCTATACAATATTTTTAAAGACCCTTTTGAACAAGTAAACCTGGCAAATGAAAAACCAGAAGTTGTAAATGATTTAAAAAACAAGATTGAAGCCTCCTGGAATCCTAAATTATAAATAAGAATAAGCATGAAAAAAAGCAGTTATTTAATCACTATATTAGGTATCCTCCTTATTGGGAGTTGTGCAGAAAAGAAGAAGGCCGTAGCAGCCCAAGAAAAGGAACCTCCCAATGTATTGATCCTAATTACTGACCAATGGCGTGCACAGGCAACGGGCTATGCTGGAGACCCCAATATAAGTACTCCAAACTTGGATAGTTTGGCGGCCATAAGCGTTAATTTTAAAAATGCGGTTTCCGGTATGCCGGTCTGTTCCCCATTTAGGGCATCACTATTAACCGGACAGCGCCCATTGACCCATGGGGTCTTTATGAACGATGTGCAGCTGGATACCAATGCGGTGACTATTGCGAAAGTGTTTAATAAGGAAGGTTATGATACAGGATACATTGGTAAATGGCACTTGGACGGTCATGGAAGGCTGCAGAATGTTGCCCCTGGACAAAGGAGACAGGGCTTTAAGTTCTGGAAAGGCAACGAATGCACCCACGATTACAACAAATCTGTGTACTATGACAACGATGACCCCAATAGAAAAATTTGGGAGGGCTATGACACCTTTGAACAGACCGATGCTGCCATAGACTATATCAAGGAAAGGAAGTCTACCGAGAATCCATTTATGATGATTCTTTCCTACGGAACCCCACACGCACCATACCATACTGCCCCAGTGGAATACCGGAACCGATTTGATCCGGAAAAGATTCAACTCCGCAGAAATGTACCGGATAGCCTAAAGGAGCGGGCAAAAAAAGATTTGGCGGGTTATTATGCACATATAGCGGCATTGGATGACATGATTGGCAAGGTGATAAAAAATCTAAAGGAATCCGGACAATTTGAAAATACCATCATTGTGTTTACTGCCGATCATGGAGACCTATTGGGCTCCCATGGTGCCTATAAAAAGCAGCAACCTTATGAGGAATCGGCCAGGGTACCTATGCTTTATTACCTTCCTGAAAAGCTAAACATTGCAGCTGGGGAAAGGGATGCCCTGATGAATTCTGAAGATATTATGCCTACACTACTAAGCCTATGTGATATTTCCATACCCAGTACCGTTGAAGGGTTGGATTATAGGCCTTATATGGAAGGCAGGAAACAGATGGGAGGTGCTACTTTACTAAGCTGTGTACAACCTTTTGGACAATGGAATAGGGTAACTAAAGGAGGTAGGGAGTACAGGGCCATTAAGACCCAACAATACACCTATGCCAGGGATTTAAACGGGCCATGGTTGCTTTTTGACAATGTTAATGATCCCTACCAATTAAATAACCTGATAGGCAACGAGGGGTATACAGCATTACAAGACGACCTGGAGAGTCTACTGGCCCAGCGGTTAAAAGAGACGGGAGATGAGTTTCTTCCAGGTATGGAATACATAAAAAAGTGGGGATATCCGGTAGATGAGACCGGTACGGTACCTTACACCCATTAACAAATTTTTATAGCTGTGTAATAAGCCTTAATCTAAAAAATGCGTGTCCAGGGACACGCATTTTTTAGATTATAAAGAAATATATTTTCAAATTTTAGCAATAAAAGAGGACCTAATCCAATTACAAAACTTCTACTTTGTAAAATAAAATACCTTTCTATATTTATAACTTATTGCAATCAAATAGATACAACTTATTATTAACCTTGGGTTTTCAATTGCCAATGGTACAGCTTCCCTTAAAAGGAATTAATTACCAATTTTATTTCATGTTTGCCAGGGGTTAACCTCACCGAACCAAAGGCCGTAGGTACTTTTTTTCCGTTGTGCATCAGTTCTTTTCCCGCAGCATTTGTCAATTTAAATTCGGCTACCATATTGGCGGGGATTTCAATGGTGTATAATTGCTGGCGGGAACTTACATTTTTGTAATCAGCCTTTATGGTTCCTTTAATGGTAGGGACCTCAATACTGCTATTCTTTAAATTACCCATTTGAGGTTTTATGGTGGCAATGCCAAAACCGGGTGTTTTGGGCTGTATACCCCAAAGTCCACGTGGAATGGCGTTGGCAGGGACAGCCCCCCATGCATGGTTCCAATCCAGGTTATTTTTATATTTTAAATCCCATGCTTCCAGGGTAATGGTAGAGCCGATACGGATCATATTATACCAACTTCTGTCACTGGTATCGGTCAATAGGTCCAAGGCATAATCTTCTGCTCCCGCATTGTATAAGCCGTCCATTAAATATTGGGAACCATACACGCTGCAGGCCATCCCTCTAGATTTAACAAACTCTACTACAGACTTTATGTGTTCTTGGGGAACCATATTGAAGGCCAAGGGCATCATATTGGCATGTAGGGAAGCATGGTCCGTACCAATCCCATCAATGTATATCCCACGCTCCGCATCAAACATTTTTTCGTTAAAAGCCTTCTTTGCTTTTATAGCTCTTAATTTATAATCCAAGGCTTCCTGAGTCTTGCCCAAAACCTTGGCAAATTCAGCCATTATTTTCATGTTCTGGTAGTAAAATGCATTCACTACGGTATTGTAATCCTTAAATACGTAACCGTCGCGTTCCCCTTTGTTGTTGGGATCCCCGCCCCAACCTGCAGAGGGCCAATCCACTATATCCCTGAAGGTTTCCTTCATGGTCTTTGGAAATCCAAGATTGGCCATTAATTCCGGGGTCATTTTTTTGGAGGTAATCAATCCATCTTCGTTCGCAAGCTCATAAAGGGTTTTGTATTTTAATTGATCGTAATATTTTTCTATAAGTTCCGTATTGCCGGTATACATGTAATCGGCATAGAACATTAGCGCTACATGCTGCTGCCATTCGGTAGGCCATGTAGGGTGTTCCATAAAATATTCTATGGTCTGCCTGGCAATGGCATATTCTCGATCGGTGGTATAATGGCTTAGTTGATTTAAATAAGCATCGGCCTCATAAGGAATGCGTTCCCTGTCCCCATCAACATATAGTCCGTTGAATGTAGTGGCTTTTATGGAATACTTGCAAAGATCCCAGACTTGATTCAAAATATCATCTGAGCTTTTAAAACTACTGGCATCTTCTTCCCAATAACTGTGATGGGCCAATTGGGTAAAATTTTCTGCGATCAAAGGTTCTTGTGATCCTTCTATTTCTGCGTATCTAAAAGGCATCAATACTGGAAACCCTTCCGGTAATGGCAATGCTTTGCCCGGTAAGGTATTACGTTTGTTGGGTTTAATTTGAAGTTGGTATTGGGTTTGTTCGGGTGTCACTGCCACTTTAATTTCCTGATACCTTATATGGCTCCTTTTAAAGGGAGTCCTGTTAATCTTTTCCCCCTCCAATTGTTCCCCTATACGAACAGTTAGTGTATGCGCGGTTTTGGCATTGTATGTGAAATTTAGGGTTGCAAAGGCATCTTTACCAAAGTCCATAAAATAACTATCACCTCTTTTTTCGAATACTCTAGGTTTTATTTTATCAACTTGAAAACTATTTGGGGTAGTGATGGTGGCTTTTGGGCTCCCCATAGTGAACGATTGTGTTTGGGAATAGCGAGTAAGACGATTTACCTGATCCCATATACGTACTTTCCAGAAGTAGGTCTCCCCACTTTTTAATTGGGCTCCGCCATGCTCTATATCAGTTGAGTTATTGCTTCTCACTTCCCCACTGTTCCAAATATCACCTATGTTATTGTTGATGTTTTCTTTGGAGGATGACACCAATATTTGGTATGCCGATTGGGAAACCGCCCCCTTGGGGACCACCCAACCGTATTCTGGTTTGGAATCAATTATAGTAACCCCATTAGTATCTCTAATCCATTCCACGATTAAATTGGACGGGCCTTTTGAATATTCGTCGGAAAGTTCAAGAATTAGGCTATTCGTCTTTTTTCGAAAAGATTGCAGTTTATCAGCATATTTTGGGTCTTTCGCCAAATTATTGGTTTCCTGTGGGTCGTCCTTTAGATTATAAAGCTCCTCAAAGGATTGGTCATTCACATAACGGAAGTATTTCCAATTTTTTGTCCGTACTCCTTCACTAGGGGGAATGTCCTTAAATTCCCATAGATGCTCTATTAAAACGGTGTCCCGTTCAAAGTCGGTTTTAGGATTTCTAATGATCGGCATCAGGCTCTTGCCCTGCCACGCTTTAGGTGTATCTACCCCCGCCAAGTCCAGGATAGTTGAGGGGACATCAATGTTCAATGCTAGGGCATCATTGTCTTTTTGCTTTTTTAAGCGTGGATCAAAGACTATTAAGGGTACCCTAACGGAATTGTCGTATAACAACCATTTTCCGGCTAGCTGGCGCTCACCCAAAAAATAGCCATTATCCCCCATCAAAATAATTACGGTGTTCTTATCAAGTCCCTTTTTCTTTAGTTCTTCCCTGATTTTGGCAATTTCACGGTCTATCCCTGAAATCATTCTATAATACCCTTTTACACTGTGCTGGTATTTTTCAGGTGTATCATAACGCCATGTCCATCGTAAACGATTAAAGCCGTCACGGACAAACTGTGGTTGGGCTTCAAAATATTTGTCTTCCCCTAATGCAGGGGCAGGAATTTCCGTGTTGGCCAGTAAAGCATTGGACTCCTTTTGCCAAAAGTATTGATCCTTGGCAGAATCATGGGCATGGGGAGCACTAAAACTCAATGAGAGGCAAAATGGAGTGTCGGTTTTGGCATCGGCAATGAAATCAATGGCCTTCTGACCGGTATAACGGGTTAGGTGTACTGTATCCTTTCCCAGGGTTTTGTAATAGTACCCACGTTTATCCTTAAACCTATTGTTGCGATCGTAGGATTCAAACTTATCAAATTGCTTATCCAGGCCGTCATATCTCACTCCATATTTTCCATAAAAACCTGTAACATAGCCATTTTTCTTTAGGAGGGTAGGATAGGAGTTGGCCATATAGGAATCCCTAATATTGCCGGTTTTAAAATTATAGTTATGGGTACGTTCATAGAGACCGGTCAATATGCTAGCTCTACTGGCCGCACATATAGGTGTGGTGACCATGGCATTTTCAAAATAAGTCCCTTCCTTGGCCAATTTGTCCATCTCTGGAGTGGAAATGAGTTTGTTCCCTGAATAACCAAGGGCATCAAAGCGCTGATCATCGGTTAGAATAAAGATAATGTTAGGTTTTTTTTGATTCTGTTCTTGACCGGATTTTTGTGCTTTTAACACAAGGGTGCAAGCACAAAATAGGAATACAGCTACAGCTCTTACTTTCATCTAAAGGTGTTTTGTTTTAATGGACTGCTATATGTAGTCTATTAATAGTTGGAACATAAGTTAGTAATTAAGTGGTCTTTTTTATAACGAAGCAGCTGGATTTTTGTAAAATGTACGGATTTTGAACTACTTACACATTAGACATAGTTTCCTTGATGCTCAAAAAAGACCTCTTCAAACTTAGGGTTTATATTACTATTAGCTATCCTGTGCTGTCCTGAAAAAGAAAAAGAAGCCCTTGCGTTATTTTTCAAAAGGAACAATAGAAAGGAGTAGGTTTATTTGTTTTATCTTTCTAAACTGGTTTTAGGTTGCGGACTTGGGATTGTACCAGTATAACATGGTATTCTGTATAAATAGATAAGGCCTATTTTTTTATGCTTCTTAGCACTTTGATGATTTCTACTGGGGCCATCCGTTGTGTGTAGTCCGGTTCCACATGGCCCGCTTCAATTATTTGGTCTCCGGTAATGATAAATGTGGCGGGAACGGGGAGGGTTTTTAGCCCTTCTCCGTTAAGTAGGGTTAAATCACGGCGTTTGTGATAATCGGGGCCTGGATCAAATTGAAGGTTATAGGCCCGTATCACTTGTTGGTCGGCATCACTGAGTACTTCAAAGCCCAGTTCATTTTTTTGTACGGCCGTTAGGGCATCATCCGGCCTTTGAGGACTAATGGCTACCAAAGAAGCTCCAAAAGATTCAATTTCAGGTAAATGCTTCTGTATTTCCCGGAGATCTAAATTGCATATGGGGCACCATTCACCACGGTAGAACTTTATGATTACAACCCCAGTTTTTAAAAGGTCCGTCAGTGTTATAATTTTACCATTTGCATTGGGTAGCTTAAAATTAGGTGCCGTGTCCCCTGGAGACAGTCCTTTTACTTGGGAGGCATTGGCTACGACCAACTTTTGAAAATCTTTTAAAGTGCTCATAATAGTTTATGCTGTGGAATGTCTTGATAATTAAAACAATAATACGGTCATATTATAAATGCCGTTTGCTGCCTAACTAGCAGCCTACTAAATGACACATAGCATTGTTTACTTATTGTTTGATCTCTACCAACAAAGGATTTTTTATACGCTGGGCGAAATCGTTTACATACTTCTCCCAAGCCGCTTTGGTTGCAAATTGTCCGCTTTTCTTCCATCCAAAACCGGCATAATAGGTAATTTTATTGTCCTTTTTTTTGATGTGGGCAAACAAGTTGCTTTCATCTTTTTGGTCGGTTAAATAGTGTTCATGGCCAACCATTGCATTTTCGGGTACTACTATTGCCGTACCCAGTTCAGAGTCTTCATGGGGTTCCCAATAGCTTATCCACCCCATTTGTTCATTAACTGCAATATCTCCGTCCTTTTCATGAAGTGTTAAACCTGCAGACAAGGTATCTGTACCTCTTGCCGTAATAACGAACTTGGAAAGATTACTGCCGTAATCCAGGGAAATCCTCTTTTCTTCAGATATGGTATTCCCCGCTGCATCCCAATTGGCGTAGGTTAACACAAAGCTGGTTCGTATGGGGCCGGTACACAAGGTTTTCCAAGAGGTAAAGTTTTTGGAAAAATAATAGGTGGTGTCTACCTTTTTGGCGATTCCACCTACACCACGGCTACTCCCTACATGAAAATTGTCCAAGCCTTCTCCCGTATCTTTGTGGTAGCTACCATCGGTCTCCAATTCTTTTTTATACCATTTATTGATGATGGGGTAATCTACACGTTTTAACCAGGCATCTATTCCACTGGAAAGCGTACCTCCCTTTATATCCTCTTCAACCATTTTTTGGGCCGTAGGCCCATAGGTCCTAAAAGCAACCCTGTTGTTTTCCCAAGCATAATCGTCTGTGCGTTCAGGGACAAATCGTGAATAGCAGTTTGGTATACTGTCCGTTAGCTGTGGACTTTGGGTGCTGCTTATTTGAAATGTTCTTTCACTGTTGGCAGCTATTTTAGGTTGGAAGAGTATGGCATCCAGTTTACCGTCGTCATTGGAGTCTATTTGCTGTGAAACCAGGTTTTCTTTTGTTTCGGCATCCCTTATAACAAGTTGGGTCTTGTCATTGAGGTCTAGAGAGGACAGATCTATAGAAACTGTTTCATTTGCCCTATCCACGGCCATAGTATTCTTTACTATAATCTGTTTTACTGCTTTGTCACCTTCTTCACAGGAGAGCAGTAAAATAGGTATGCTTAAAAATAAAAGAACATTGGTTTTTTTCATGGTAGATCAGTGTTTGGTTTTTGTTTATTCTGTTTTAGGCTTGGACTAAGATACGGTATAGGATTCCAATCGCGGCCTAACCCCATTATTTTATAGATTTTATATTTACTATAGTATTGTTTAATTAATAGAATGCTCCCTGTAAAAAGCATAAAGATAATACGTTATAATTTTTATTTATCCTTTGTTAATTGGAAAAAGAACACTTAACCGGTATGTGCCATTTTTAAGTTAATGTTATACTATTGACAAAAATCATTTTTAAATGTTCTAGTCGTCTTTGTGTTGTGGCTAATTCATTGACTCTTTTGTCCCTTCTTAAATCTATTGTGTCAATAGTAGAAAAGTGCCGTTTAGGGACATACATGGTATTATAGCTTTAAGGATTCCAAGTTGGTTTGGATATGAAAATAAAACTTAAGCATTGAGGTCTAAAAGAGAATTTCTGTCAATAAAGCTAAAGGGGTTTTTAATCTTCCCTTTTTTCTTTTCTTTGATCATACGGGCCAAGGTCTCGCCCATCACCTTAAAATCAGTAGATATACAGGTTATGCCCAGCAGTTCTTTTAAAGGCGTGTCGTTATAGGATATGATACCGATATCCGTGCCTTTAATGAATTCCTGATCTCGAATTTGTTTCACCAAGTTAACCAAATCCGATTCACTTATGGTTATAAAAAGATCCCCTTTTTTCAATATAATGTCATCATAAATTTCATTCAGAAATTCAAAATCCAGATTGTGCTCAACACAAAATTTACGAAAACCGTGTAAGATTCTCTTGGGGTAGGGGTAGATAGAATTTTCTGGATAGACCATAATAAGTTTTTGATAGCTCGCAATTTTAGCAAGTCCCTCCTTAAGGGCGCTGTAAATATCATCTTCAAAGTCTTGGTAAATTTCAATGGAGGCTCCTTTAACCTCAGCTATGGGGTTATCTAACAGAATCAGTTTTTCCTTGGGAATTTTGTTTACTGCATCCACCACCTTATCCGTAAAACTAATGTGATTCAGTTTGTCTGTCTTAAAATGTGGCATGATGATATAGTAGTCATACGCTCCCTTGTTTTTTTCCAGAATATTAAGAAAAAGGTCTTCCTCGCAATGGTAAATATGAAGATCGGTATGGGCAGTGCCTCCTATGCTGTTGATAAAGGAATTGTATATCCGCATCTTATAGGAACTCAATTTATTGATCAGGAAGAGTATATTTACCTTTGAGATTAACTGTGTACGGGCTATGTAATATCCCTTTCCCCTAATGGACAAAATTACCTTTCTTTCCTTTAATAGGTTATAAGCCTTCTCCACCGTATCCCTAGATAGAAAATATTCTTCGCTCAGGGTATTGATAGACGGGATCTTGTCGTCCATTTTTAAATTCCCCACCGAAATATTATAAATTATTTGGTCTACGATTTGCTGATATTTGGGAATCCTAGAGTCCTCATCAATTTTGATAAATTTAAATATATCCATTCATCTGAGTGTTTAGCCTTTCTCAATGGCATTGCCAATAAGGGGCTGTAGCCCTTATTCTGTCATTTGTGCTATAGCATCAAAAGTAAGCATTTTTTTAAATTGACCCTTTTACGGTACAGTACAGGATAGACATAATAAATGTATAATTTACTTTTGTTTAAAATAGATAATCATAGAGATGAAAAATACAACAACACAATTTAAATATGTAGACTACCTATGGGATGATGACAAGGCAAAGGCTCTTGAAGATGATCAGGTAAAGCTTTTTCTTTATAGATCAAATATTCTAGGTGCCGATCTCAGAATCACCAATTACGGTGGAGGAAATACCAGTTGTAAGACCATTGAGAAGGATCCGTTGACCAATGAGGAGGTAGAAGTGATGTGGATCAAGGGTTCCGGTGGGGATATAGGGACGTTGACCAAAGCCGGGATTGCCGGATTGTATACGGACAGGCTAAGAAACCTAAAGAATGTTTATGGTGGCCTATCTGATGAAGATCGAATGGTTGGACTTTTTAATCACTGTATCTACGACTTGGACAGTAAGGCCCCTTCCATAGATACGCCATTGCACGGCTTACTGCCTTTTAAGCATATAGATCATTTGCATCCGGATGCCCTAATAGCTGTTGCTGCCGCCAAGGATAGTGAAAAGGTAACCAAAGAAATTTGGGGAGATACCATGGGGTGGGTGCCTTGGCAGCGTCCTGGGTTTGACCTGGGGCTTCAGCTGGAAAAATGTCTGAACGACAATCCTGGTATACGTGGTATTGTTTTGGGCAGCCATGGTCTTTTTACATGGGGAGATACCTCTTACGAGTGCTATATGAACAGCTTGGAAGTCATTGAAATGGCATCTGCCTATATCACTAAAAAAATAGAGGAAAAAGGCAGTGTATTTGGAGGTCAAAAAGTACAGTCCCTACCAAAGGAGGATCGTTTGGAGAAAGCCTCCCAATTGATGCCCTTGTTAAGGGGACTTTGTTCTTCCGAAAATAGGATGATAGGGCATTTTACGGACACTGATGTAGTTATGGAGTACATCAACAGTAATGATTTGGCCCGTTTGGCCCCCATGGGAACTTCATGTCCAGACCACTTTCTTAGAACAAAAATCCAACCCTTGGTGTTGGAAATTGATCCTAACGGGGATTTGAGCGATACCGAGTCGGTATTGAAAAAATTAGAACCGGCCTTTGAAGCCTACAGACAAGAATATAAGGATTATTACGAGACCTGTAAACGTGACAATAGTCCGGCAATGCGGGATCCCAACCCCGTGATTATCATCTTACCGGGCGTGGGGATGTTCAGTTTTGCGAAAAACAAACAGACCACAAGGGTAGCCAGTGAATTTTATATCAACGCTATCAACGTAATGAGGGGAGCGGAGGCTATAACTGAATATACCTCCCTGCCTAGACAGGAAGCCTTTGATATAGAATATTGGTTGTTGGAAGAGGCCAAATTACAACGTATGCCCAAAGAGAAGCCGCTTTCCAGAAAGGTGGCACTAGTAACCGGCGCAGGAGGGGGTATAGGGAAAGCCATTGCCGATAAATTGGCTAGTGAAGGTGCCAATGTGGTATTGACCGATATTGCTGAGGCCCGACTCCAAGAGGCTTTGGATACCTATCCTAGGGATACTGCCAGCTATGCAGTATGTGACGTTACCAAATCCCAGTCCATAGCCAGTGCCTATAAAAAAGCATGCTTGGAATTTGGAGGTGTGGATATAGTGGTGCACAGTGCAGGTTTGGCAATTTCCAAACCCTTGTCAGAGACCACAGAAAAGGATTGGGACATTTTGCAGGAGGTATTGGTCAAAGGTCAATTTGAGCTGGCCAAACAAGCAGTTGCCATTATGCGTTCTCAAGGACATGGAGGAGACTTCATCAGTATAGCCAGCAAGAACGGTTTGGTATCCGGTCCCAATAATGTAGGCTATGGTACCGCGAAGGCTGCACAGCAACATATGGCGCGTCTATTGGCCGCCGAATTGGGCGGAGATAAGATCCGTGTCAACACAGTGAATCCCGATGGCGTTATCGTAGGTAGCAAGATATGGGAGGGCGACTGGGCCGAAGGCCGGGCGAAGGCCTACGGGATTACCGTAGAAGAGCTTCCGGCTCATTATGCCAAGCGTAACCTGCTCAATGAGATCATTTACCCTCAAGATATAGCAAACGGAGTGTTTGCCTGTGTGGGAATCCTGAACAAGACCACCGGAAATATAATCAATGTGGATGGCGGAATGGCCAATGCATTTGTAAGATAGTTAGTTGAGTTAGTTTTTTGGAAATAGGCACAGGTTGTAGTGAGGCCTGTGCTATATTTCCATCGTAAAAGAACTAAGTTTATGGGCAGCGGCATCATAATACTGGCCTAACAAAATTGAAGATTTTACTATTCTGGAATATAAAAGGACAACCTACTTGAATTTGGTATTGGGGACCTTATAGGTAATCTATGCGAAAAAAAATCACTAAGTTCAATTCCAGGTTAATACAAAATACTATAAGCGATGAAAATAGAAAAAGAACAGATCCTGTCGGATAATAAAAAGGATATTGGTGTACACGAGGAAAGTTTTGATTTTCTGGCCAATTCTCTCGATAGAAAAGGGGTAGATGTACATAAGGTAATTAAAGATCTTTCAGATTTTCAGGTAGCCATTCCCAGCTGGGCGCTCGGAGCGGGAGGAACCAGATTTGGAAGGTTTTCTTATTACGGGGAGCCTGCCAACTTGGAGCAAAAGATAAACGATGTGGGCATATTGCATGCCCTGACACAGACTGCTGGGGCCATATCCCTGCATATTCCATGGGATATTCCAGAGGATTACAAGGCCATCAAGGAATTGGCCACTGCCAACGGACTTGTTTTTGATGCCGTAAATTCCAACACCTTTCAGGATCAAAAAAATGCCAAGGAGAGTTATAAGTTTGGTTCCCTGAGCAACACTAGTAAGGCAGTTAGGGATCAGGCTATAGCGCATAACAATGAAGTGATAAAAATAGGGGAGAAACTAGGATCCAAAAGTTTAACGGTCTGGTTGGCCGACGGTTCCAATTTTCCTGGTCAGCACAATTTTCAAAGAGCCTTGCAGCATACCCAGGATAGCCTACAGGAAATCTATGCCACCTTACCGGAGGATTGGAAACTGTTTATAGAATACAAGCCTTACGAGCCCAATTTTTATAGTACGGTAATCCAGGATTGGGGCACCTCGTTTATGTTGGCCAATGCCTGTGGTGAAAAAGCATATACCCTGGTAGACCTTGGCCATCACTTGCCAAATACCAATATAGAGCAAATTGTTTCAACCTTGATGATGCAGGGCAAACTGGGAGGTTTTCATTTTAACGATAGCAAATATGGTGATGACGACAGCACCGTGGGCAGTGTAAAACCATATGCCCTGTTCTTAATATTTAACGAACTGGTCTATGGGATGAACAACAATCCACAGAACCCATATCCAGCTTGGATGATAGATGCCAGCCATAACATTAAAGATCCTTTGGAGGATTTGATCCAATCCTTGGAGGCTATTCAGGAAGCCTATGCAAAAGCACTTTTGGTAGATCAAGAGCAGTTGAAATTGGCCCAGGAAAAACATGACGTAGTGCTGTGCCAAGAAATTTTACAGCAGGCCTACCGTACCGATGTAAGACCACTTTTGGAAAGGGCTAGGCTAAACGTAGGCGGGGCATTGCACCCTATAAAGGCCTATAGGTCGCTTGGTGTTAGGGGAAATTTGATACAAGCCAGGGGAAAGCACAGTATAGCAACGGGATTGTAAAAACAGTAAATGAAAGAAAAAGTAACAGCTGTATTCGACATAGGGAAGACCAATAAAAAGTTCTTTTTATTTGATAGGGATTTTCAGGAAGTATATAGGGAATATACGAGGTTTGATACTATTGAGGATGAAGATGGTCACCCTACCGAAGACTTGGGGCGTTTAAAAAACTGGCTTAAAGGAGTGTTTGATAGGATTTTGGATGCCAAGCAATACGATATAGTATCCATTAATTTTTCTACCTATGGCGCAAGCCTTGTGCATTTGGATGAAAATGGCGAAGTGCTTACCCCACTTTATAACTATACCAAACCGCTGCCACAGGAGATAGTAAATTCCTTTTATGATAAGTATGGACCTGAAGTGGATTTTGCGGCGGCAACCGGCTCCCCAAGTGCAGGAATGCTCAATTCCGGGATGCAGTTGTATTGGCTCAAGTACGCCAAGCCCGAGGTATTCCAGAAAATTAAATACTCCTTGCATCTGCCGCAATATATCAGCTATATCTTTACCGGTATTCCAGTTAGCGAACATACCAGTATAGGGTGCCATACCGCACTCTGGGATTATGATAAGAAAGACTACCATCAATGGGTATACCAGGAGGAGATTTATAAAAAATTGCCAGTGATCGTTTCTACCGAGACCAGTTTTAATATGAACTATAACGGGAAGCGTATCAATATAGGAGCGGGGATACATGACAGCTCGGCGGCTTTGCTGCCCTATATAAGGAGCATACGAAAAAAGTTTATACTTGTTTCTACCGGGACTTGGAGTATTGCCCTTAATCCTTTTTCGGAGCAAGATCTGACCAAAGCCGATATTACAAAGAACTGTATCAATTATATGCGTATCAACGGTAAGGCAGTAAAGGCTTCGCGCCTTTTCTTGGGCAATGAATATAAGGAACAGGTGAAGGTGTTGTCCCAACATTTCAAAGTGCCAAGCGATTATCATAAGACAATTGGTTTTGACCACGACATATATTGTGAGATCGTCAAGGATTTTGAGTATATGTTCAGCTGGGTTGGGATCCAAGATAAGAATATGCCCGCTACCACCAGAATCCCATATGATAAATTTGAGCATGCCTATCATCAATTAATGGTGGAGTTGGTGCTATTGCAGGTAGATTGCATAAAAATGATAAGTGGGAACGATGCAATAGAGAAGTTATATATTGATGGGGGCTTTTCTGATAATGAGGTGTATATACAACTACTGTCCCATTACCTCAGGGATATGAGCTTAAACACAACGGATTCCTCCTTAGGGTCGGCACTTGGCGCCGCTCTTTGCATATCAGATACCAAATTGAACTCCAAATTCCTTAAAAAAAATTATGCCCTGAAGAAGCACGTACCATTTATTATACAATAGTTAAGAAGTATTAAGCAATTTAAATAATTGTCGATATGCTTAGTAAAAGGCTATAAGAACATAAGTGACAATTGAACATTTAACCGATCATTATAACTAAAAATAATAACCAACCAATATGAGCCAACACAATATAGAGGAAGAAATTGAGGAAATAGCCGGGGGCGAATTTGAACGTGTAGCGGTACCCCAGTCTAAACTAAAAAGCTGGAAGAGTTTTTTGGGTATGTATGCGGGGGAGCACGCTGCAGGGACCGAATTTGTAATAGGCCCTTTGTTTTTAACAACCGGGGTCAGCGCCTTTGATCTTATTGTAGGGCTTTTGCTCGGGAACTTGTTGGCCGTGCTCAGTTGGCGGTTCCTGACCGCTGAAATTGCCGTGAAATACAGGTTGACATTGTATTACCAATTGGAGAAAATCTGTGGAAAAAACCTGGTTACCGGTTACAATTTGGCCAATGGGATACTTTTCTGTTTTTTGGCCGGATCCATGATTACGGTATCGGCCACGGCAGTGGGGATTCCCTTTAATATGGAAATGCCCAAGCTCACTGATACCATGCCCAATGGTATGACCTGGGTAATCATAGTTATCTTTCTTGGTGCGGTCATTTCCTTAATAGCCTCTAAAGGGTATGAAACGGTGTCCAAGGCGGCAAACTGGATGTCTCCCGTTATAGTAATGGCCTTTTTGGCCTGTGGCGTAGTTGCACTAAATCAATTGGGGGTCAATAGCCTTTCTGAATTTTGGGATATATGGGGAGAAGGTTCTGAGCCCTTTCCAGGGCAGATCAAGTACACCTTTTGGCACGTGGTGATATGGTCTTGGTTTGCGAATGCTGCCATGCACGTGGGTATGTCCGATCTATCGGTATTCCGTTTTGCTAAAAAAGCAAGTAGCGGATGGACAACGGCAGCGGGAATGTACGTGGGCCATTATATGGCATGGATAGCTGCAGCGCTGTTATATGCTGTTTACCTAAAATCACCAGAAGCCCAGGCTTTTCTCTCCAATGGGGAAGCTCCTACTGTAGCACCTGGGCCCTTGGCCAATAATGCCATTGGTGTTTTTGGCATCCTTGCCGTGGTGTTGGCAGGTTGGACAACTGCCAATCCAACCATATACAGGGCGGGACTTGCGTTTCAGGCCATAGTTCCTAAATTATCTACTTTTTGGGTTACCATAATTGCGGGTACATTGGCAACTATTGCCGGACTATTCCCTGCTTTTGCCATGAAATTATTAGGTTTTGTGGCCTTGTACGGATTTATCCTTGCACCCTTTGGAGCTATTATTGTATTTGAGCATTTATTTCATAAACAGGCAGGAATCGTAAAAAATTATGCGGAAGTGGCCAACCTAAAGTTCAACAAGGCCGTGTTTTTCGCTTGGGCCATTAGTTTTGGACTTTTCTATTTTATATCCGTTCAGTTCGATGTATTTTTATCGTTTGTTACCTTACCGGCATGGTTGCTATGTGGCGTACTCTTCTTGGTGTTTAGTAAACAGATCCAGAAAAGGTAGGTCCCTAAGTGGAATATAATATTAGGCCCTGGGTGATGGTAACAGTATAACTGAACACCTAATAAAAATAATTATATGAAAAGCAAGAATATGTTGAAAGTAGTAGTGTTAGCTATGCTATTTACTAGCAGTGCAATTGCACAGAATAGAATATCCGAACTCAATGCCTATTGGAATGTGGTTAAAGAAAAAGTAGAAGCTGGGGATGTAGCAGGATATGGATCAACATTCCATGAAGATGGGGTGTTGGTTTCAGAATCGTCCGGGAGTTGCTATGCCCTTAAAAAGGCCTTAATTAGATGGAAGGAAGGGCTGGAGAAAACAGCCAAAGGATTAACCAAGGTGAAACTGAATTTTAGGTTTTCAGAACGCCTGGGAGATGACGATTCTGCATTTGAAAAAGGTATATTTAGATATGAACTCCTGGATGAAAATGGCCAAAACTCTGTTAGGTTTATTCAATTTGACGCCTTACTGGTAAAAAAGGAAGGGAAGTGGCAGATCATGTTGGAGCATCAAAAATTACCGGCAACCAAAGAAGAATGGCTTGCTTTAAAACCTTTATAGAAGGTGTAAAGTACTTACCTTGTTACAATGCCTACCTATTCACGGATCGCCGTCGCAGGGTGAGGTGTTCATCAGTGTAGAAATAACAGTATCCAGAATAGGTAATACCTGTTCTGGATACTGTCTTTATTAAAAAATGGTGCAGTATGTGCCCAATTATTAAAGTTTATACCACTTCACTTTCTTCCACAACTTCTTCTTCAGAACTATCCGACGTATTTACGTCTTCTGCTTCAGTAGTCTCGGATTTGTTTAATACCTTAAATTTTTCCAACTGCTCTTCCTCTCCGGTAAAGTAGGGGAATACATCCATAATAGGTGATTCGCTAATAGCAGGGATGCTGTAGTCTCCAGTGGTGCCTTTCATGGCCGCAATGGTATTGTCATAAGCCTCTTTTACGTCATTGGCCTGGATCAACATATAAAAATTGGTTTTTCTTTCCTTCCCACTTTCCTCATCATAGGCAATTAAGGATACCTTGGATTTAAACCATCGGTCCGAATTTTCAAAAGGATGGACCTCTGAAAAATTGGCGACTTTAATATTAGTGATCAGAAACTCTTCGCTGGTGTAGGCGGCCATCTCTTCATTGATCCTGGATTCCGCTTCAGTGTAGGATATGGCATCCAATAAATAGGCCTCCGTAGTTACCTTTTGTTCCCCCGTTTCATGGGTTTTTCTGTATTTTACTTTGCACTCGTACCAAGTTACGCTCATAGTTATTTTTTTAGGAGGCCAAATATATATTTTATAAAAAAGGATTGTAGGGAATCCAAACAATAGATATTCACAATTTTAATTTGCCGTTTTCGTTGGGTAATAATCTCTGATCTAAAAGTGTTGGCATACAGTGTGGTACAGTTTTATTGGTGGGTTGTACCATCGCTCCTAAATTATTGTTTTGGTCCTATAAAGGGTTGCTAGGATTATTTTGGGTATATCCTTGGGCTAATTGAATTATATTTATGCTCCTCCAAAGCAACTTATGAAAAGGACATTGGTTAAGTTTAGAAATAGTGCGTTCCGGAAAACTATACGGAAACATGAAAAATATGCTCCTATAATTTTTTTCGTTCTTGGGTTTGTTTTTGATTCCCTAACCCTTGGGCGTATTGATAGATTGTACGATCTAGTGGTGCTTTGCTTGCATATGACTAGTTTAACCATTACCCTGTATCTCTACAATCTGGCCGATGACGGTAAATGGAAAAACACGGTATTGGAGCGTTACCAAGAATACCTGCCCCTGGCCATCCAATTTTTCTTTGGAGGGCTTTCCAGTGCCTATGTTATTTATTTCTCTAGAAGCGTCTCCCTTTCCAAGACTATGGCCTTCTTTATAATATTGGTAGTGTTATTATTGGCCAATGAATTACTTAAAAAGCGTATCTCTAACAAGTATTTGCAATTTGGGGTGTATTTTTTTATAAGCTTTACCTTTTTTGCTTTTATGGTTCCGGTTTTCCTGCGCGAAATGAACACAGAAATATTTCTTTATTCAGGAGTAATTAGTTTGGTATGTACCGTATTATTGATACTTATAATTTATTGGTTAAGTCCTAGTACACGGGCAGAAGTTGGGTTGGGAAAGTTGCTTGGGCTTATTTTGATAATCTATGCCCTGATCAATATATTTTATTTGTTTAGACTTATTCCGCCAGTGCCATTGGCAATGGATAGGGGGGTAGTGGCACATCATATTTCCTTGAAGGATAACACATATGTAGTGACCTACGAAAGGGATGAGTGGTATGTGTTTTGGAGGGACCATAGGCTTAAATTTATTCATGACCCGGATGGCAAGGTATATGCTTTCTCTTCCATATTTGCACCTACAGATTTAAAGAAATCGGTCTTTCACAGGTGGAAATGGTTTAATCAGAGAACGGGGGAATGGGAAATAGTTGAGGATATTGGCTATGAAATTACTGGGGGCAGGGATGGCGGTTATAGGGGATACACCTATAAAAGTAACGTAAAAGAAGGCATTTGGAAAGTTGAAGTGATTACAGAGGAGGAACTTGTTCTAGGGGTCATTAATTTTGAAATTGTTATGGATCCTTCGTTAGAGCCCCATAGGTTGGTCCAGAAAAAATTCTGATCATTTTTTTCTGTGTTGATTTGTATAATTGTTAAATGGGCCATATCCGATGGCGTCAAGATTTTTCTGATATGATTTATCCTTGGTATGGAAAAACCGTATATTGACTATAAATTCCCCAACTAGGTAGTTATAGCCATTATGGCAATAAAACGAGGATATGACTATTATTGGAACTGGGGGCAATTGTTGTTAAATTTGAAAATACTATAAAAAATAGATATGAATATAAATGACTCTTTTTCACACGATCTTTATCAGGCCGATAATAATCGATATGATACTATGCAATATCGCCGCTGTGGCAATAGCGGCATTCGTTTGCCCTTATTGTCCTTAGGTCTTTGGCATAATTTTGGTCACACCAACGACTTGGAAAAAGGACGTGAATTATTGCGATGTGCCTTTGACAATGGAATTACCCATTTTGACCTTGCCAATAATTATGGTCCTCCTTACGGGGCCGCAGAAGAAAATTTTGGCCGTATTTTCCAACAGGATTTTAAGCCCTATCGGGATGAGCTTATTATTTCCTCAAAGGCCGGCTGGGATATGTGGCCTGGGCCCTACGGTAATTTTGGATCTCGGAAATATTTGATAGCCTCGGCAGATCAGAGTCTAAAAAGGATGGGGCTGGAATATGTAGATATTTTTTATCACCATAGACCCGATCCAGATACCCCTTTGGAGGAAACCATGGGAGCTCTTCATCATTTGGTGCAAAGGGGAAAAGCATTGTATGCGGGAATTTCGCAGTATCCGGCAGATCTAACAGCCAGGGCCGCCAAGATAATGAAAGATCTGGGAACCCCACTTTTAATTCACCAGCCAAGGTATAATATGTTTGACCGCTGGGTGGAAGATGGATTATTGGTAGAATTGGAAAAACAGGGAATGGGTTCCATTGCCTTTTCGCCCCTGGAACAAGGGGTATTGACCAATAAATACTTAAACGGTATTCCTGAGGATAGTAGGGCCAAAAAAGACGGGCGCTATTTGCAAGAAGAACAAATAACTCCAGAAATATTGGAAAAGGTTAAGAGGCTAAACAATTTGGCACAGACACGTGGACAGAGTCTGGCCCAAATGGCCATTGCATGGTTGTTGAAAGACGAGCGTATTTCTACTGTATTAATAGGGGTTAGCCGTAGAGAACAATTATTGGACAATATTGCTGGATTGAGCAATTTGAGTTTTACCGATTCCGAATTAAAGGAAATAAAGGAGATTTTAGGTTAAGGCTGTTGACGCATTGGGCGGCCCAATATCTTCTGGCCGTATGGGGTCTACATGAAAGTTTATAAGTATTAAACCTTAAAATATACGGAATATGGATTTTAGTAATTTAAAGGCTATTTACATCAATTGTACCTTAAAAAAATCGCCCCGTACAAGCCATACTGCAAAGTTGATCGGAGTATCCAAAGAAATTATGGAAAAAGAGGGGGTATCCGTTGAGCATATTCGCTTGGTAGATCATGCAATTGCCAATGGAGTATACCCAGATATGACGGAGCATGGTTGGGAAAAGGATGAATGGCCCCAACTCTTTAATAAAATTTTGGATGCCGATATACTTATTGTAGGCACTCCCATATGGCTGGGGGAAAAATCTTCCATTGCCCAAAAACTGATAGAAAGGTTATACGCCATGAGCGGTAAAACCAATGATAAAGGACAATATATTTATTACGGTAAGGTGGGAGGTTGTATAATAACAGGCAATGAAGATGGGGTAAAGCATTGTGCCATGGGCATTCTTTATTCCCTACAGCATATTGGGTATTCCATTCCGCCACAGGCAGATTGTGGTTGGATAGGGGAAGTAGGCCCGGGACCTAGTTATGGAGATAGTGAATGGCAAGGTGAAACCTTGGATCAGGCTGCAGGAGTGGAAAGCGATTTTACCAATAAAAACACCACCTTTATGACCTATAATATATTGCATTTGGCCTCTATGCTTAAAAAGAACAGTGGTTACCCACCCTATGGTAATTCTAAAAAGGAATGGGAGAATGGTGAACGATGGAAGTTTAATAATCCCGAATATAGATAAGACAATAGGTTATGGGCAGTTTGGATAATCCAATTCAAAAAATTAACTTAATACTGTACAATTGAGGAGGTCAGGACCATTATACATAAAGCAATGAAGCAGCATATTGTTAAAATATTGGAAACACATTTTATCACTCACGACGTAAAGCGATTTGTGGTAGAAAGGCCTGTGGGCTATGATTTTATTCCAGGTCAGGCCACCGAGATTTCCATTAACCTTCCTGAGTGGAAAGATAAATTAAGACCCTTTACCTTCACTTCAATACAGGAACATGGTTTTTTAGAATTTATGATCAAAATCTATAATGACCATGATGGGGTTACCAACAAATTGGGACGTACCCACGCTGGGGCAGAACTTATACTGCACGATGTTTTTGGTGCCATACAATACAAAGGTCCTGGTGTTTTCTTGGCCGGTGGAGCCGGTATTACTCCTTTTATATCAATTTTTAGGCATTTGTATATCCATAAGAATTTGCACGGTAATAAATTGATCTATTCCAACAAGACTTCTGAAGATGTTATTCTAGAGGAAGAATTGGAGAAAATGCTGGCCGGTAACTTTGTAAAAATATTCACCCGAGAAAATGTGGTAGGCTTTAGGGGCAATAGAATAGATCGTAAATATCTTATTGAGAATATATCCGATTTTGGACAGAACTTTTATCTATGTGGTCCCAAGAAGTTTGTAAAAAATATCTCAAAGCTGTTGCTGGATCTAGGAGCTTCGGCCGAGACCGTAATTATAGAGCAATAATTACTTGGTCCAATGCCTTTTGGCACACATACGTACTGCACCGTGTTTTCTTCATATAATATCAACATAATATAACCTTTGGCCTCATCTATCCTTCAGAAACCTATATGTTTCTTTAAGCAGTAGATCATTGGTATTTTGGCGGTACTATATATGGTTTTAAACCCCTATCCAAGTTCATCTACCTCAATAAGTCGAGCCAATTTTATCTATTAAATAAAGATAAAAGCATCAATTTATAGGTCTAATATCTTTTCAACTAATGGTTTGTTAATCTTTTATTTATCGTAGGGTTAAGCTGTGGAGTTAAGGGCTATGCAGCAGTTCTCTTTAAGGGGCTTATTTATACCTTATTCCCTGTGCATTCTTGGAGGTCCTTGACTGCGTAATTCTTATTTAGATTTAATATAAATAATTTGCACAGTTCAAACCTAACCAATACTTTTGGCGTCAGTTTATTATTTAAAACAAATCTAAATAAAAATAAATGAAGAGCCAACTAGCAATTTTATGTTTTATCTTATTGGGTAAGGTAGTGTTTGCCCAAAATGCAACCGTTAAGGGTACCATAACAGATAATACACAAACCTCCTTGTTCGGAGTTAATGTTGCCGTAAAAAATACAAATATAGGGACGCAAACCGACGAGAGTGGTCAATTCCAGATAACCAACTTGGATAGTGGAGAGTATGTTCTGACCCTTTCCTATCTTGGTTTTAAAACAAGGGAAATTCCGTTCTCTGTATCCAGCGGCCAATCTTTGGATTTGGAAAATATAGTCCTCTATGAGGGCAATGAAATTTTATCGGAAGTTATTGTTGAAGCCGAACGAAGAAATAAATTCTCCAGAAAGCAAACAGCCTATGTTTCTAAAATGCCGCTAAAAAATATAGAAAATTCCCAGGTATACAATACCATTACCAACCAATTGCTCATATCCCAATCTGTCAACACTTTTGAGGATGCATTAAAAAATGCGGCGGGTATTACTAAGCTTTGGGCTTCAACAGGTAGAAGCGGAGACGGCGCCGGGTATTACTCCAGTCGCGGTTTTGCAGTACAGCCCCAATTGGTAAACGGTGTTGCCGGTATAACCAACGGCTTTATTAATCCTTCAAATGTTGAGCGGGTAGAAGTCATCAAAGGCCCTTCAGGAACTTTGTTTGGTAGCGCTGTAACCTCTTATGGCGGTCTTATAAATATTATCACCAAAAAACCATACAATAGCACTGGAGGCAACATTACCCTAGCAGGCGGATCCAATGATTTTACAAAATTAAATGTCGATGTCAATCTTGCCAATAATGAAAAATGGTCCCTGCGTTTTAATGGTGGTTTTCAGCAAGATGATAGTTTTCAAGATGCAGGGTTTAAAAAATCAGTCTTTGTTGCTCCCTCATTGACCTATAAGGTTAATAACAACCTGTCATTAAACTTTTCTTATGAAGCATCGGGAAATGAGCAAACAAACGAAACTTTTTTGTTTTTGAATAGATATGGCCCTTTAGCTTTTGGTTCTATTGAGGAATTGGATTATGATACCAATTTGTCCTTTACCAACAATGATGTTACCATTGAGAATATCACACAAAATTATCGTGGTGAAATTGCTTGGAAACTTTCGGATAACTGGTCTTCCCAAACTTTGATTGCAGGAGGTTTGGCCAAATCATTGGGTTATTATACCTATTTATGGAACGCTGCCGATTGGACCGATGCGGCGGCTCCTGTAGGAACGGAAAACTTCGCATTATACGCTCAAGATACCGATGCCAGAACTAAAACTTTAAATCTACAACAAAACTTTACCGGTAATTTCAATATAGGAAATGTGCAGAACAAAATTTTGGTGGGGTTTGATTATTTGGATTCAAAAACTATTGATAAAAGTTCCAATTGGGGGTACTTGCATACACTAGACCTTCAGGGTAACTTGGTGTATGGAGAACCGGAAATTAATGAGGATAATTTAAGTGCAGCATTATCCGGAATAGGGAATGTTGATAGTGATGTGCGCCAGAATATACTGGGGGCATATGTCTCCGATGTAATAAACATACTGCCTTCCTTATCTGTAATGGGAAGTGTACGATATGATAGGTTTGATTATCAGGGAGATGTCAATACGGATTCTGATGATGATACAGAATATACAGAATCTACATTATCGCCTAAATTTGGCATTGTCTATCAACCTATTCTAAACGAATTATCGGTTTTTGCTAATTATCAAAATGGATTTTCATATGTAAATCCAGGTTATGTTACTGATTTTACAACTGGTGAAACCACCTTGCAGTCCTATGATGTTGAAGAGGCAAATCAATTGGAGTTTGGTGTGAAATCTAATTTATTCCACAATAAATTGGAGGCAACCCTAAGTTATTATAACATTAACGTTGACAATAAGTATTATTGGTCTACCCAAACACAAGATTTGGCAATAAATAATCAGGGTATAGAACTTGAAGTAAATGCAAACCCTATCAATGGCTTAAATATACATAGTGGTTTTAGTTATAACGATTCAGAAATTACAGATTCCCCTTCAGCCACCCATTTAGAGGGTAACCGTTATGGAGAGTCGGGACCAGAAATAACATATAACTTTTGGGCAGACTACAAGTTTCTGGGGAAATTTGGTGTCGGGGCCGGTTTTAACGGTCAAACAGAGTATGACACTATGGTTGATTACAAAGCTATGACAGGTAGTTTTTACTTGCCTGGGTATACTATTTTTAATGCTTCCGTCTATTACGAAACCAATAAATTTAGAATTGGCATTAAGGGAAATAACTTAACGGATAAAATGTACTATTCTGGTTGGAGTACTGTTACACCACAACAAACTAGAATGTTCTTAGGTACTTTTAGCTTTAAGTTTTAGAGTAAAAACCTAATAATTTCATGCCTTTGAAGTTCAATTATTGAATAAGAATTTACTTTAAGGGCATGATTAATTTATTGTGAAATGACAGTAAGAAAACAAATACTAGCGTTACATAAGATTCTTGGGATCGCAACGGGAATTGTTGTATTTATAGTGGCCATAACCGGTTGCTGTTGGGCTTTCAAAGATGAAATTGAAAGTTTGTATGACGATTACAAAAAGGTGGTACCTCAAGAGAAAGCTATGATTACACCAACAGAGGCCAAAAGCTTGGGGCAGTCTGTTTTTCCAAATAATTCCATACATGGCGTTTTATTTAAAAACTCCAAGGTAGATGCTGTGGAAGTAATTTTTTACGATGCCGAACCAGAATTTTACCAAAGTGTTTTTCTGAACCCATATTCGGGCAAGCTTTTACAGGTTGAAGATCATCTAAGTGGTTTTTTTGCCTTTATTTTAAAAGGTCATATGCGCTTATGGCTGCCCAAGGAGGTTGGCGAGCAGCTTGTATCGGCCTCGATACTCATTTTTATTCTGATTATTATTTCAGGAATAGTCTTATGGATACCCAAAAAGCGAAAAAACTTGAGGCAACGACTGAAATTTGATTGGAAAAGCAGCACTGGATGGAAGCGCAAAAATTTTGATTTACATACTGTAATTGGATTTTATATATGTTCATTGGCTTTAATACTAGCATTTACCGGTTCGGTTATTTCTTATGATTGGTTAAAATATGTGGTTTATGCTTCATCAGGTGGAGAGAAGGTGCCTGCATTTATAATTCCTGAAAATAGCAGTGAAACATCCTCAGAAGTCAAAGGTGTAAAGCCCATTGATAATTTAATAAACAAGTTGAAAATAGAATCCCCGGAAGCGGAGAGTTATGAGTTACATTACCCAGAGTCCGATTCCACCAGTGTTTATGTAGAGGTGTCCAATACCAAAGGGATTTATTATGATTCGGACTACCGTTTTTTTGATCAAAATACTTTGGAAGAAATTGAGACCCCCGGGATCTATGGTAAGTATAAGAATGCCAAATTTGCCGATAAAATATTGCGAATGAATTATGACATTCACATTGGCGCCATTGGTGGTATTACTGGTAAAATAATTGCCTTTTTGGTAAGTCTACTCACTGCGAGTTTACCAGTAACAGGACTACTGCTATGGTACGGACGCCGTTACAAAAAGAAAAAAGTCTATCAGGAAGTGGGTGTCTAAAAGGTAGACCGTGCTATTTAATTTAGAAGTTTTGGAAGCATTGGTTCAGTATTTTTTTAACCTACTGTATGCATGGCCCAAAATAAAATTACAAGAGCCAATTTTGACTGTAGACTAGGCATGACGAAAGATTGGTGAATTTTACCCAGTCTTCTACAGCCATAAAATTTTACCCTGATCGTACCCTCGTCTTGTACCGCTATTAAAGTTTCCATTGTGAAACAATAGCTTTCCCAAACTTATAGCTTGTTTCGCCCAAGGCATGCCTTTTTACAATATTTCTGCACTGCATTTTAGCTTTAAATTGGGATATAAAATCTAACCCAAGTATGATTTGTGGTCTATTCTTGCCATAATACAACATTTAAAACGCAAAGGGTTTATCTCTGACTATTTTTAAAAGATAGAAATAACCTCTGGAAAATTTCTAAGTAAAAATGGAAATAGGCTATATTTAAATGCTTATTTGGAATGGTATAGAAATTAATATTGATTTGTAAATGGATACTAGAAGGGATTTTTTAAAAAAGGCCGGTATGTTGGCCGGGGGAATGGGTGTAACCGCAAGTTTGCCGCCCTCTATTAGACGGGCCTTGGAAATTGATCCAGATAGTGGAACTACTTTTTACGATGCGGAACACGTGGTTTTTCTAATGCAGGAAAACCGTTCCTTTGATCACTGTTTTGGGACATTGCAAGGTGTTAGGGGCTATAATGACCCAAGGGCCATTTCATTGCCCAACAAAATACCCGTATGGCTTCAAAGTAATAAGGACGGTGAGACCTATGTTCCTTTCCGGTTGAACATAAAAGATACGCAGGCAACCTGGATGGGAGATTTGCCCCATCATTGGGAAAGCCAAGTAGATGCCCGTAACAATGGTAAATACGACCAATGGCTTGATGCCAAAAAAGCGGATGAGGAATATGGTAATATGCCTCTAACACTAGGTTATTATACCCGTGAAGACCTACCGTTCTATTATGCCTTCGCCGATGCCTTTACCGTATTTGATCAACATTTTTGCGCAGCCCTTACAGGAACCACTACCAATAGAAATTATTTTTGGACAGGTAAATCTTGGGACACTCATGGAAATAGACCCTGTGTCAGAAATTCCGAGGTAACCTACAGTAGGGAGGCCAGTTGGAAAACATTTCCGGAAAGACTGGAGGAAAACGGTATTTCTTGGAAGGTTTACCAAAACGAGATCAGTTTGCCAACAGGGGTAGACGACGCATCCCTTTTGGCTAATTTTACCGATAATAACCTAGAGTGGTTTTCTCAATACAATGTGCGTTATAGCACCGGTTTTCAAAGGTATATCAAAGACTTACAGAAGAGCTTGCCATCAGAGATTGCAGATTTAGAAAAGGGCATGAACCAACTTTCCAAAGATAAAAAACAGGAATATCAAAAAAAACTAAAGAAGAAAAAGAAGCAATTAAATCAGGTTAAGGATGTTCTAAAGACCTGGAATTACGAAAATTTTGAAAAGCTTTCTGAATACGATAAAAACCTACATAATAAGGCGTTTACCACTAATATTGGGGATCCACATTATCATGAAACGGAATCTTTGACCTATGATGATCAGGGTAATCAGCGTACGCTTAGGGTTCCCAAGGGAGATATATTGCATCAATTTAGGCAAGACGTAGATCAGGGAAAGTTACCTACCGTTTCTTGGTTGGCCGCACCACAGAAATTTTCCGATCACCCAAGCGCACCTTGGTACGGGGCCTGGTATGTTTCTGAGGTTCTGGATATACTAACCAAAAATCCAGAGGTATGGAAGAAAACTATTTTTGTTCTTACCTATGACGAGAACGATGGGTATTATGACCATATCCCTCCTTTTGTAGCTCCTAATCCAAGACATACCAAAAATCTTTCGCCTGGCCTAAACACTGCAGAGGAATATGCCTCTTATAAGCAGGAGATGGCCAAAAAGGATATGGATCCCAAGGGCGCTAGAGAAAGCCCAATGGGTCTGGGCTATAGAGTGCCAATGGTGGTAGCTTCACCCTGGAGTAAAGGCGGTTGGGTAAACTCAGAGGTGTGCGATATTACCTCCACCTTAATGTTCTTGGAAGAATTAATAAAGAAAAGAACCGGAAAATCTGTTGAGGAAACCAACATTAGTAGTTGGCGCAGGGCAATTAGTGGTAACCTAACCTCTGCCTTTAGGCCCTATAATGGAGAGCCCTACACAATACCAAAGCCTATTGAACGTAACCATTTTATGCAGCAGGTCTACAATGCCAGCTTTAAGGAATTGCCCAAGGATTTTAGGCCACTAAGCAAAGAGGATATTTCCAATGCTAAAAAGGACCTATATAAGACTTCATTTATGCCCCAACAAGAGCCTGGAATTAGGGACTCCTGTGCTTTGCCATATGAGTTATATGTGGACGGAGAATTAACTACGGACAAGAACTCCTTCCGTATTCAGTTCACAGCTGCCGATGCTTTTTTTGGAGATAAGGCCAAGGGCGCTCCTTTTAATGTTTATGCGCCGGGTAAATATCTGCAAGAAGAGCCTAACGGCGGCTCTAAATTTATGCCTGTACAAACCTGGCCCTTTGCCGTAGCGAAGGGCAATAAGCTGGAATATGAATGGCCCTTAGCTCATTTTGAGGACAAAGGGTACCATTTAAGGGTATATGGGCCCAACGGTTTTTATAGGGAGTTTATGGGGAGTGTTTCGGATCCAGAGCTGCAAATAGGCTGTGGGTACCAAAAAAAGAGAGGTTTTATAAAAAACTTATCTGGCAATGTAGAGATCCAAATAACCAATAACTCCAAGAAAAAAAATGTGGATATGATGATTGTAGATCATGCCTACGGCAACCCTGATCAAAAAATACGGATTAAAAAGGGGAAGGTGCAGACCGCAGTGGTCAGCTGTGCAAAGAGTTATGGATGGTACGATTTCTCATTGCGTCTCCCTGGAAATTCGGGCTTTGAAAGACGATATGCCGGGAGAGTGGAAACCGGGAAAGCTTCCAAGAGCGATCCTTTTATGGGAAGGGTTGTTTCATAGGGCTCCTATAAGTATACAGATAGCGACTAAAGAAAAATCCCGCCTTGATGTTTAGAGACGGGATTTTCCAATTTTAAGCATTATTATGTGAATATATCCACTCAGATATGAATTGGAAATATTTGGTTTAATGCCGTGTCTTAGTCCGCCAGGTCGAACCTATCAAGATTCATAACCTTGCCCCAAGCCGCAACAAAATCGTTTACAAATTTGTCCGAGGAATCTTCACAGGCGTACACTTCGGCAATGGCCCTTAATTCGGAATTGGAACCGAAGATAAGATCGACACGGGTACCGGTCCATTGAATTTCACCAGTCTTACGGTTACGACCCTCAAAGAGATCTTGGGCATTGGAAATAGCCTTCCAAGTTGTTTCCATATCAATTAAGTTTAAAAAGAAATCGTTTGTCAAGGTTTCGGGACGTTCGGTGAAAACCCCATGCTGCGACCCGTCATAATTTGTATTCAGGACACGCATCCCCCCAATAAGAACCGTCATTTCCGGTGCTGTTAAGGTCAATAATTGAGCCTTGTCCACTAGTAATTCCTCTGCAGTAACCTTATAATTTTCTTTAATATAATTTCTAAATCCATCAGCCTTTGGTTCCAATACCTCAAAAGATTCTATATCGGTTTGTTCCTGGGTGGCATCGGTGCGACCTGGGTAAAAAGGAATCTTCACCTTTTTTCCTGCATTTAGAGCGGATTGTTCTATAGCAGCATTTCCGGCCAAAACAATAAGATCTGCCAAGGATACTTTTTTATTACCGGATTGTGATGCATTGAATTCCTCTTGAATGGAACTCAATTTATCCAATACTGTGGCCAATTGCTCTGGATTGTTCACTTTCCAGTTTTTCTGGGGAGCTAGGCGGATACGTGCTCCGTTGGCACCCCCGCGTTTATCGGATCCTCTAAAAGTGGATGCCGATGCCCAGGCAGTTGAGACCAACTGGGAAATGGAAAGTCCGGATGCCAAAATTTTAGTTTTTAAATCGGCAATATCCTTGTCATTGATCAGTTCATGGTCAACTACAGGTACGGGGTCTTGCCATATGAGCTGCTCCTTGGGCACCTCAGGGCCTAAATAGCGGGAAACCGGTCCCATATCTCGGTGCACCAATTTAAACCATGCGCGTGAATAGGCTTCCGCAAATTCTTTTGGGTTCTTTAAAAAGTGCCTAGATATTTTTTCATATTCAGGATCCATACGTAGGGAAAGATCCGTAGTTAACATAAATGGGGCGTGTTTTACGTTTGGGTCATGGGCATCTGGGACAGTTCCTGCTCCAGCATTATTTTTTGGTTTCCATTGGTGCGCACCGGCCGGGCTTTTGGTCAATTCCCATTCATAACCAAATAGGTTTTCAAAATAGGTGTGACTCCATTGGGTAGGGGTATTGGTCCATGCCCCCTCTATACCACTTGTAATAGTGTCTGCTCCCTTACCACTTCCATAATTGTTTTTCCATCCCAATCCTTGGGCTTCTATGCCTGCAGCAGCAGGTTCTGCCTCTACATATTTGGTAGGATCAGCGGCACCATGGGTTTTTCCAAAAGTATGGCCGCCTGCAATTAGGGCTACCGTCTCATAGTCGTTCATGGCCATCCGACCAAAAGTTTCACGGATATAATGTGCCGACTCCACAGGGTCTGGATTGGCATTGTGGCCCTCGGGGTTAACATAGATCAGTCCCATATGGGCAGCACCTAAGGGCGCCTCTAATTCACCATCTTCGGAATAGCGTTCCTTGTTGCCCATCCATTCTGTTTCGGAACCCCAATAAACATCCTGTTCAGACTCCCATACATCCTCGCGACCCCCTGCAAAACCGAACATTTCCAATCCCATAGATTCGTGGGCACAGTTTCCGGCCAAGATCATTAAATCTGCCCAGGATAATTTTTTGCCGTACTTCTTTTTAATGGGCCATAATAAAAGGCGCGCCTTATCCAGATTGGCATTGTCCGGCCAACTGTTTAAGGGAGCAAATCGTTGCGATCCGGAACCGGCTCCACCTCGACCATCATGGATACGATAGGTGCCCGCACTGTGCCAGGCCATACGGATAAAAAATGGACCATAATGGCCATAATCTGCCGGCCACCAATCCTGGCTAGTTGTCATTAATTCGTATAAATCTTTTTTCACTGCGGCCAAATCCAACTTTTTAAACTCTTCCGCATAATTAAAATCCGGATCCATAGGATTTACCATTGATGAATTTTGCCGAAGTATATTGAGCTTTAATTGATTGGGCCACCATTCGCGGTTGGACGTACCACCACCGGCAGCCTGATTTAATTCGCCATTAAGAAATGGGCATTTTGCACTTGAATCGTTAACATCCCATACTTTTCCATTGGATGATGGGCCGGGTTGTTTTTTATTTTCCATTGTTGTTAGTTTTAAAAAGTTTTCAATTAAGTTACAAATAAATTTTCACGTAAATTTACGATAACATTTTCTGATGATATTAAAATATCAATCAATAAAACTTATGATTCATAGTTTGAATCTAAACTGTTTATTTTCTTCATTCCATTTATACCGCAATACTTGGAAATTTGATATTAGCCTGGAGATGTATGGATAACATGAAACGTTTTTAACACTTGCCATGGTTTTTCGGATATTAGTATATTTGGAATACCTTGGCAACTATGGTGCGTGACCCTTTTAGTATTTGCTGGTTACTCCTTTATTTGTCCCGTTTATTTGATGTATTTATAGTTCCCCCAGAATTTAGTTGGTATATCCTTTTAAAATATAAGTATTGGAGCAGATCAAAGAACTGATATGGAATTCTAATTTTATTTACTTTGTATCCTCTGTCACATTGGGCGGACTGATAGGTTGGATGATAGCCTCCCATTTTGCGGTTCCAAGATTAAGGGTTTCCAAGTGGACCCAACTTAAGAAAACCAAAGAGACGGGTTTTGGAAATACTAGGGATTTTATGCCAGCTAAAGAGGAAGAGCTAATAGAGCACCCTATTTTTGGCCATTTGGTCTTGAGGCAGGATGGAACATGGATTGACAGTAAAAATAAGCTGATGTGGATTAGGGGAGCTTGGGGAACCGATTGGAACGGTAGGGATTTTATAGGTGAACCTTTAGCGTTAAATTGGTTCGATGCCACTTATTATTTTGGACACGGAGCCACTGCATGTTCAGATCTCACAGGAACAATTAGCCCCAAAGACCTCTTAGGATCACAATCTTTGGAGCAGTTTAAAAAAGGAAAAGCTACCGTATTGTTTGCGGGCCATACGGATTGGAGGTTGCCAACGGCCTATGAGTTGAATACCTTGGGTTTTATAAATAAAATTGATAGGGATTATGAGTATTCTGGTGCTCAAAAACCTAGGGATTTAAGGGAACGCCTATTTCCCAATTTAATGAAAAATACTGGCTATCACTTGTGGTCAGCTACCATGTCGCATTCAGGTCGTGCATGGGCCAGTGACGGAAGTTGGCCTCCTGGTGATGCTAGGCCCAATCTAAAAAAGTATGTAGTTTTTGTAAGGAGTTATTCAGATTAAATTTAATGAAAGCCGGTTATAAGAAAGGGGGATGTGAGAAACTACATCGCTTAGGGTTAATTCTGGGAGGGTGTTTTATTTGGACATAAAAGGCTTAGCTTTCGTTGAAATTTTAGGAAGATATATCAAAGAAAAAAGTGACTGGTATTAAAAGACCAAATATTTCATACCTTACAATATTAATTAAAATAGCCTAAAACCATAATCCATGCAGTATTCAAGAAACAAATTTTTAAAGACATTGGGCCTTGGGGGCCTTATGGCAACAAGTTCAGCAGTCACTGCCGCCCCCTTTATAAATATCTTCAAGGAAAGTGAAATAGTTAGAGAGGACAAAGGTCTAAGTCTGGGCCTGGCATCTTATTCTACCCGAAAATATAGTTTGGAGGAGACATTGGATCTGGCAAAAAAACTAAATATAAAGCAATTGGCACTTAAGAGCATGCATATGCCTTTGGATAGTACGGAAAATGAGATTAAAGAAATTGCCCGTAAATGTCATAACTCGGGTATAGATCTCTATGGGGTAGGGGTAATCTATATGAAAACCAAAGAGGAAGTAGAAAATGCCTTTCGTTATGCCAGTACAGCAAAGGCTAAGGTGATAATAGGAGTGCCCAATCACGATTTGTTGCCGTTAGTGGAAAAGAAAGTAAAGGAGACCAATATTAAATTGGCCATTCATAATCACGGACCAGGTGATGAGGTGTATCCAACGCCGGATGTGGTTTACAATAAGATCAAAGGACTGGATTCACGTATCGGTCTTTGTATTGATGTAGGGCATGTTCAACGTTTAGGCCTGGATCCTGCAGAGAACATAAAGAAATATGCCGATCGTTTATACGATGTACATCTAAAAGATGTGGACATGTCTGAAGCTAAGGGGAAGTCCATCGAGTTTGGAAGGGGTGTTTTGGATATCCCAGCCGTACTTAGAGCCTTAAAAGAGGCAAACTATAGAGGGGCCATGGCCATGGAATTTGAAAAGGATACCGAAAATCTATTTGCCGGCCTGGCCGAATGCGTAGGTTATGTGAATGGTGCCTTGGATGCTATTAAATAAGTTAACGGTATCCCAAGATGTGCAGCCCTCCAAAATTATCGATTCTATTCATAATTACTGTAATGGTTTTTGGAGAAGCAGTTTACGCTCAGCAGGACTATATACAGCATGTACATGGAAGCAGCTCCGTGGATACTTCTAAAATATGGCTGTCCCATGAGCACGTTTTGGTCGATTTTATTGGGGCAGATAGCATTCGGCCTAAAAGTTGGAGCCACCATTCCATAATGACAGAGGTGCTACCTTACCTGAAAGATCTGGCAAATTATAAGGTGAATTATTTTGTGGATGCCACCCCTGCCTATCTGGGGCGTGATGTGTTGCTGTTGGAAAAATTGGCAACCAAAACAGGGCTTAAGATCATTACCAATACCGGACTTTATGGGGCAAGGGATAATATATTCCTTCCAAAATATGTCGAGGAAATTACAGCTGATGGGCTGGCAAATAAATGGATCAATGAATTTGAAAAAGGAATAGACGGTACTACTATTAAACCGGGCTTTATTAAAATAGGGGTAGATACTACAGACCCTCTTGATATCCTGCATCAAAAGTTGGTTAAAGCTGCCGCCCTTACCAGTTTGGAGACGGGACTAACCATAGCTTCCCATACCGGAAAAGCAGTGGGCTTATGGCCACAATTGGAGATACTTGAGGAAATGGGAGGAGATGTAACCAAATTTATTTGGGTACATGCCCAAGCAGAAGAAGACAATAACTCCTATCTAAAGGCCGCAGCCAAGGGGTGTTGGATCAGTCTGGACGGACTAGGGTGGGATATGGACAAGCACCTTTCAAAATTGGTATTTGCAAAGCAACATGGAATTCTGCATAGGATATTGATATCCCACGATGCGGGTTGGTACGATCCACAAAAGGATCGCCAATCCATTACCCCCTACACCGATATTTTTACCAAGCTGCTTCCAGCTCTACGGACCAGAGGATTTTCTGAAAAGGAAATTAGCATGTTGCTGTCCGTCAATCCAACAAAAGCTTTTGCTATAGAAAGGGAATAGGTAAACCAATATACTACCCGTTTCTATTTATTGTGTATGGGGCATATTACCTTTACTTTATTAGCCAAAAAAGAGACTTTACAGAAAGATCATGATATATGTTTTCTTAGACTGAACGCATTATTTTTTCTATAAATTCTTCCGCTTTTTTTACATGAAGTTGTTTTTTTTCATCGGACATTCGGTTATAGGTGTAATAAAGCATGGAGGTCCTTGGATTGGACTTAAAAAAATCTTGATGGGATGCTATAAATCGCCAAAATAATCCGTCCCAAATTTCTTCCCAATCTCCCTTGGGATAATTGCCCATTTTATTTATATAGTTAGAAGCCCCAATATAGGGTTTGGTGGCAAAGGTACCTCCATCAGAAAACTGACTCATACCATATACGTTAGGCACCATTACCCAATCATAGGCATCAATAAATAGCTCCATAAACCATTGATATACCTTATCTGGATCAAATTCGCACAACAGCATAAAATTACCGAGGATCATCAATCTTTCTATATGATGGCAGTAGCCTGTTTTTAACACCTGTTTTATAGTCTCGTCAACAGGTTCAATCCCAGTAGTGGCATCATAAAAACAACTGGGGATCCTTCTGTTAAAACCCCAAAAATTTCTTGTTCTAGAGTTGCTTCCTTTACATAGGTACATTCCCCGTATAAATTCGCGCCATCCAATGAGTTGTCTAATAAAACCTTCTGTGGAGTTAAGGGGGATATCTTTTTTTTCTGCATAGGAAAGGCTTTGGTTTACAATATGTTGTGGGGATATTAGCCCTACATTAAGTAGGGGTGAGAGGATACTGTGATGTAAAAAAGACTGTTGTTTTACGATAGCATCTTCATAGCTTCCAAAATCACGGAATCGATGCGTTAAAAATTGATTGAACCAATTCTCGGCTTCTTCGTGGTCAGTGGGATATATTGGTTTTTTAGATAACTGCCCCGGATTGTTTTTAAAGTGTTTATTGGTATAGACCACGGCTTCGGTCCAAAAAGGAGAGGCCTCGGGAAAATTAATTGTCGGTGGAGTTTTTTTGTTGGGATATTTTTTGCGGTTATCAGCGTCGTAAGTCCATTTGCCACCCTTGGGTTGGTCCCCATCTTCCAAAAGGATTTTTAACCTCTTGCGCTGCTGTTTGTAAAAAGTAGTTTGAAAAAAGAATTTCTTATCTGTTCTAAAAAAAGGAGATAGTTCTTTCTTGGTATTTATAAATAACGGACTGTTAAAAGTATTGAGTACATAGTTTTTGGCAATAGTTTCAATCCTCTTTTCAAGCCAATTATCAGTAGGATCTATAAGGTTGATTTCAGTTATGTTTTTGCTCTTTACTTCTTCTTTGAACCTTCTAATATCCGATAATCGGTGATTGGATTGAATATAATGGACCTTAATCCCTTTTTCTTCCAAGAAGTGCTGGTAATATTTCATGGAGGCCCTATGGAACGCTATCTTCTGTTTGTGAAATAAGAATTGTTTAAAGAAAAGATATTCTTCAATTAAATATACCTCTTTACCATTTTTAAGTAGCGGGCTGTTGACAAACAGTTGATGTGGAAAAATTAGGTTAATTGCTTTCATGAACGTTTTTGTTTCGCCTGCACCTTTCACTACAGTATTTTACATTACACCAATCTTTCTCCCATTTTTTACGCCATTTAAAAGGCTTTTTGCATACGGGACATATTTTTGTGGGCAAGGCACTTTTTTTCATTTTAATATGGTTAATTTCTCCGTGGCTTTCAACAATAAAGGATTTTATTACAGAATACCCACGGTGGTAAATAAGGCTTGAAAATTATAATGCAATATGCTGTTAAGTTGGATATTCCAAAAACTATGGCAGTAGAAAATTGTAGACCTTTAGTTTAATGCTCCGGCCATTGGTTCCTTAAAGTTATAATTCTTTTTTGCATTTTTTCCAGAATGCGAAAAAAGAAGGGAAGAAACCTGTAATAGAGCTCATCCATTCCCTAGCTTCTTTCTTGCCTTGGTAATGACAGTTGGTAGGGTGCTCTTTATAAACAATATGATCAGGATTGATATGCCCTTTTAATTCCGAAAATTCCCCAACATATATTTTTATGCCTTGGATATTTTTTGTCAGTTCTAAAGCAAAATCAATGCATTTTTGGTTTACGGGATTTTCATTGTAGAAAGAGGGTTCCATTAAAAAAATCCGCTGTACTTCCTGGTCCTTATACCAATAGGGATCAATATTATAATAGTTATAGATCAAGGTTGTTTTATCCTTGTCCAATGAAAGGTTTTTAAATTCGGGAAGCGTCATTTGAACCTCAAAAGGAACGGTGTCTTTTAAAGTTTTTGGGATATCCAAATTTTCAAATGCACTGTATTCAACATCTAAAAAAGTATCTTTCTGTGTACTTTTAAAAAAATTGTTGATGTTGTCTTGGTTGGCATAATACTTCTTGTTGGAAAATGCACCAGCTACCCATTGCCAACTTAAAAAGTTACTGGCGGAATCACCGTCCAATAAATGACTATACATCCATTTTGCTGGTTCAAGCCAATGTGAATTGGCAATGTTGCAGCATATGGATGCTACATACATACGCATATGGTTATGCATATAGCCTGTTTTATAGAGATGTATTATTGCATGGTCTACTGCCTCTATACCGGTATTGGCCTGCACAATGGCTTGTGGAATTTGATAATTTGATATGGGGGTTTGTGCGTTTTTTAGATCTTGTCTGATGCCATCATTTTTTGCTATCCAAACTTGTTGCCAATAATCTCTCCAAGCTAATTCCTGAATTAGCTTTTCTGTTTTATGCCTAGGTAGCCCCAAGGATTCTACGTGGAGATAAACCTGTTTTGTTGTTATAACCCCTCTGGAGATATAAGGGCTTAAGTAGGTTAGCGCTCCATCCTTGTAATTTCTGGTTGCCGCATACTTTTCTGGTTCTATTTCCCTTAACCTGCTTTCTATTGCCCGTATATCTGTAGGAAAGTTTATGGTCATAATAATTTTATTTTCACATGACATATGTATTCAGGGCAAATAAGGGGCAATCTAATACTCGATCTCCAATTCCTTATAGTGCACTTCCTCAATAATATCCGCTCTGTTAGAATCTATTTTGGGATTGTATAGATCCTTGCTAATTGGGTAGGCCTTGATTGCCACATCATCCAAGTCATCTGTTATCATATTTTGGATATCGTCTTGGTTGAGGTCGTTATTCAGCCATATCTGTACATTTTCATCATTTAAAATTACAGGCCTCCTGTTTTTGGTGTTGTGTATTTTTTTAAAGAGGGGAGTAGCCGCTTTGGTCAATATGGTGAAGGTATTATAGCCATCCTTGGTAGTTGTGTAGATTCCGGCCAAGCTAATAATGGATTTATCTTTTCGTTCAAAATAAAATGGGATCTTAAATTTCTTGGGTGCTGTATGGGGCTCGTAAAATCCGTTTACAGGTATAATACAGCGTTTGCTCATAGCACTGAACCTGTAGATAAAATGATCAAAGAGCTTTTCGGAACGTGCGTTTAGTCCGGCTCCATACCTAGCCGCATTTTTATAGTAGTTTTTAAAATCTGCACCGTTGTGGTCCTGTGGTATAATACCCCACATGGAAGGGGTTATGTGGCTACTGCTTTCCTGAGGGATGATCCACAGTAAAGGGTGTGCCCACCCGTTGGCATGGTTATAGGTAAGCTCACCCTCTATAGGAGTCTTGCCCATTAATTTGGAAACATTATAGAACTTTTTCACCTCTTTGGAAGTAGACGTTACTCGGGTACCAAAACACATATAACTAGTTTTACCCCAATTTAAGAATTTAACTTTTCTGTTCTGGCTTCAAAAGCAAAATTTTGTAATTTTGGAAAATATCCATAAAATAGGATTATATCCATATAATGAAAAATATTGTATATAGAAATCATGATCGATATGCCATTAAGCACCTGCTGATGGAAATAGGGGCCCACCAGTTGAATAAAGAATGCCAGCTGATGAAACTTCCCTTTCCTAAAAGGTTGAGTCTTTTCTATATTGAAAGTTCAGACGATTGTGTTTATCTGGTCTATAAGTATTATGAAGGCAGCAGAAAAGTAATGAAATTGGACCGATATGAACTTCCTGAAGTTGGCTGGGAGCGGGTTTCTTTAGAGTGAACAATTAATAATTTGCAATAAATACAGTGCATTACGGGTAAGTCTGCCGTTAGGCAGGTGCAAGCGATGTAATCTACTTCTTACGCCTACTTAGAACATAATAGACAGTCTCTAGGCATAAGCCAATAGTTTTGGGAGAAGAGGGAAGAAAGAGTTCCAATATAAGAAACTGTCCCCGTTTTAGTGTCAGGACATACCAATTGGCTATTAACAGTCATCTTCAATAAATAGTGGCCTATTTTATGTACACAGTGGCATTTCATTAGATTTATATAAACTAAGGAACAAGTCAATTTTATTGGTTAAACTTCATTCAGATATTAAATGGTACCTTACTAACTAATGAAAATTGTAGCTTTGCCCCTTGAGTTTAAATTTTACCAATATCATGTGGAACACCTTACTTAGTCCATTTAGGCGGTTTAAAAAAAGAAAGAGAAGATCTCGAAGAGAGTTAGAAAATCAGATTACTGAACTTCAAAAACATAACGAAATACTTCAAGCGCTTTTATCATTTCATAATGAAGATGATCGTTATGAGGAAAGTGAGAAATACGCTAATACCATACTAAATAATATGGGTGACGCGGTATTTGTTAAGGATCATAAAAGTAGATTCCTTTTGGTAAATAATGGGTTTTGTGACCTCATGAACCTTCCTAGAACAGAAATTATTGGTAAGACCCTTGCAGAAAATATTCCTCCCAGTGAAATGGGGGGCTTTTTAAAAATTGATAGGCAGGTTCTTTCCAATGGTATCGAAAATATTTCGGAGGAGGTTCTAACGCTGGAGGGAGGGGAAAAGAAAATTATATCAACTAGAAAATCACGGTATGTGGACGCTGAAGGCAATAAGTTCTTGGTTGGTGTAATTCGGGATATTACCATTAGCAAACGGGCAGAGCAAATTTTAACGGCAAGTGAAATTAAATTAAGGGAACTTAATACAACCAAAGACAGATTGTTCTCAATTATTGCCCATGACTTAAGAAGTCCGTTTAATAATATATTGACCTTGTGCGATATTTTAAACAAATCCATTAAAAATACGGAAGTAGAAAACAGTGAAGAGTATATAGGCCTAATAAATGCTACCGCTAAAAACAGCCTGGTATTACTAGAGAATTTATTGGATTGGGCTAAATCACAATCGGGTGAAATTACTTTTGAATCAGAAAAAATTAGTATATCTGATGTGGTACATGAAATATTGAAACTTTCACGTTCCATTGCACAAACAAAGGGAGTGACCATAAAGGTTGCCAAATTGGATGAAATTGAGGTGTTTTCTGATAAAAAGATTATAAAGACTATTATGAGGAACCTTATTTCCAATGCCATAAAATATAGTGAACCAGGGGGGGATATTACTATCTCCGCAATTGAAGAGGAAGAACAGGTGAAAATTACTATTTCAGATACTGGGGTGGGAATAGATGATCAAACACTTTTAAAGTTGTTTGGTTCAACAACCAGTACGCCCAAGCCTGGAACACGAAACGAAAGAGGCTCCGGTTTTGGCTTGGTACTTTGTAAGGAATTTGTGGAAAAATTAGGAGGTAGTATTTGGGTAGTAAGCGAGGAAGGAAAGGGTAGCGATTTTAAATTTACCTTGCCGCTTAATTGATTCCCAACGATTGTTTTAGCTCGGCAGGCCGCAATTAAATAAAACAAATAATGCCCCCTATAGGTGATTCTTAGGTTGCTACCATGAATAATTGGATTAGCTGAAGAGGTCGTTTATAATAGTGTAGAACCTTATTAAAAGTGCATCTTTAATGTTAGGCTACATTATATTTTGTTTTCGGTATTGAAAATGGATTTGGATTTCTCCACAATATCCTTAATTATATTGTCCAATTCCATGGCAGATTCTAGGATATGATCTAACATTTCTTCTTTTTCCGAGGTATCAAGCATGTCCTCCTTGAAGAGTTCAATAATACCCATTAACCGGGCAACAGGAGCCCGTACAATGTGCGACTGCGTCCAGGCAATTTCCCTCAATTTTTTGTTCTGCTCTTCTATATTAAAACTATATTCCTTTAAATCCTGATTTAGGCTTTCCAAGGATTGTTCATGTATTTTACTAAGGGTGATATCTGCCATGGAACCAACTATCCTGGTGGCTTGGCCTTCTTGATTTCTGACAATTATGACCATATCTTTTACATATGCATAGTCCCCATTGGCCTTTTTAAAGCGGTACTCTCCTTCCCATTTTTTGGTTTTAGGCTCGTTTAATGCTGCATTGAACGACTGCATTACGAGGGGTAAATCATCGGGATGCAAGGAATCTTTCCACAATTTATAGCTATTCACATTTTTATCTATATCATAGCCAAATAGGGTTTTAAAACCTCTGCTGAAAGATAAAATATTATCGTTGAAGTTTCTGTCGTAAATGGCATCATTGGTGGCCTCGGTAGCTATTTCAAAACGCTCGTTGGATTGTCTAATTTTTTCTTCGGCGGCAATACGTTCACTAACGTTTTTAATAAATATAGATAATCCATTTTGGGAGGGATAAACACTAACCTCCAGCCATAAATTAAATGTAGGGTGGAAGGCTTCAAAAACGACTTTAATATTGTTTTGCCGCGATTTGTTTAAGTTTTTATAGAAATCATACTCACTGCTATCTGGAAACATTTCCCATAATGGTTTGTCCAAAATTTTCTTTCTATCAATCCCCATTAGCTCCTCTGCCTGCTTGTTCCAATAGGAAACCGTCCAATTGCTGTCCACGGAAATAAAGGCATCTCCTATACTCTCAAGGATCTTTCGGTTTTCCTTAAAAGCCTTTTTATAGGCGAGCTGAGCTACTTTTAGTTCATGAATGTTTTGGATACTCCCAAAAAGTCTTATGCACTTATTGTCCTTAAATTCTGAATGCCCTATCATTCTTACCCATCGTTCCATACCGCTTTCAGTAACAATAGGCATTTCAATATCCCAAGCCTCGCCATGGGTAGTAGCGTTTTGGAAATAGGTAGCAATTTTACTGCGATAAGGTTCTATTTGGTAAAAGTTTTTGGTTTTTTCCACACTGGGTATGTAATCCTTGTCAACACCATATATCTTTTTGGCATTATCGGACCAATAAATAGAATTTGTTCCCAAATCCATTTCCCAACTACCAATTCCCGCCAATTTATTGGCCATATTCAAAAGTTCACGAAGCTTTTTGTTTTTGGTGATGTCCTTGGCAATGGCATAAATGAGTCCGTCTTCAGGAGACGGACTGGACGTCCAACTAAGCCATATGGTCTTACCGCTTTTAGTTATGTAGCGATTCTCCTGATTGTATATTTTTTCGAAATCCTTCAATTTGTTATGGGCATTGACGGTCAGGGGACGGTCATCGGGATGAACAAATTCCAAATACGGTCTGCTAAGCAACTCTTTTTCCGAATATTCCAAGAGTCGGGCACCGGCTGGATTAATTTTTTTGAAGTAACCATCGGTTCCCGCAATACAAACTATATCCGGAGCAAATTTGAAAATCTGGTCCAATTCCAATTCCAGTCGCTTCCTATTTATTTCTGCTCCTAAATGTGCCTCCAATTGAAGGAAAAATTCTTGATTTTTAATTGGGTTGCGGCTGTCTTTTTCAATCCCCAATACCAATACACCAATTATTTTTTGATTATGGGACAATGGGATACCCACGGCTGTCTCTATGCCCGCAGCTTCCGCAGCTTTATTTCTGACAAAACTTTCTTGGGACTTTAAATCTTGCCAGAGCTCTACTTGCCTGTTTTGCCATACGGTTCCTGGCAATCCTTGCCCATAGGATAGCGGCTGGGCAGTACTCTCTTGCTGATAAAAATTATAGCCAGATTCTTTATTGGCATGGTTGGCACAGAGTTGCATTTGATTGGCTTCCAGATTGGGAAGCCAGATTTCTCCAAAAGCATATTGGCCAAAATCCAGTAGATGTTTAAGAACCCGCGTTAAGCATGCCTGCAGGGTTTCTTCTTCGTTAAAATATCTACTGATATCTACCAATAATTTCTTTTGGAGTTCTTGATTTTTTTGTTCAGAAACATCACGCTCAATAGATACCCAATGAGTATACCAACCGGTTTCATCGGCTACGGGGTTTAAAGAAATATTGGCCCAAAATTCCTCCCCATTTTTTTTGTAGTTTATAAGTGTACTCTCATAGGGCTCCCATTTGCGAATGGCCCGACTAAGCCTTTTTAATTCTTCCACATCTGTTTTTGGACCCTGCAGGATTCGGGGCGATTTTCCAATTACTTCCTTGGCAGAATAACCCGTCATTTTGGTAAAAGCCTCATTTACATAAATTATCCTAGGTCCTGGCTCATCAAAAGGTTCTGCCTCGGTAATCACAACGGCATCCTTGGTATTGGTAACCACCGATTCTACCAAACGCAATTGATGTTCTTCCCTTTTCTGAATACTGATATCCTGTACAGTTCCTTCAAATACCTTGGATTGACCTTTTTCGTCCAGAACCAACATGCCCAGTTCATGAACCCATTTTATGGAACCGTCCGGCAATATGATTCTGTGGGTGAAATCATGTATTTTGTTATGGGTAATGGCTTGAGTGTTAATCCTGTGAAAGGTATCCCTATCATCTGGATGGATCGTTGCCAAAAAATTGGCATAGTTGAGTTGAAAACTCTCTCTGTCCCTATCCCATATTCTATATACCTCTTCAGACCAAGTGAGGGATGAATCACTTAAATTAAGACTCCAATAACCAAGTTTGGGATCGGGTTGCTTGTGGTTGGGAATAGGCTCTTGATGCAATCCTATTAACGTAGCCGCTTGTTTACCCAAAGCCAAAAGGGCTTGCTCCTGATCTGCCTTCAGCTGTTTTGGCTGGCTGTCCCAAATACACATAATGGCTTCCACCTTATCATTGGTGCCCAATATGGGCACAACAACGAGGAAGGCTATTTTGGGGCAGATTATATTCCCCTTGCTATCCTGAATTTTTTGGTTCCCAGCAGTTGGACCCAAAATAAATAATTGCTGGGGTACCGTCAGCAGATGGTTAATTAGTAAACTTTCTAAATTGTTTTTTAGGGCAATCTTTTTATTAAGGGATGTAATTTCATCAGGGGGACTTAAAAGGGCCGTATGAGCCTTATTTGTACCACAAATAACGGCCGCCAATTGCGCCAGGTCACTTACTAGATTAATGGGCAGGGTAAGTGGTAAAAAGGAAGGAAAAGCTGCAAGGTTGTTATTGACCATTAATTGTATTCTTTTAAAGAGGCCTACCCCAATTTTGTTATCAATTTCAGAAAGCTTTTAACGTAAAACTCCTACAAAGCTATAACATCTTTGGTTGATTTAGTTTTAGGTGTAATTGTTTTGGCAATTCAATATTTTTTCCATTAATCAGGAACAATTTAATATAAATTGAATTTTAATGAATATATGCTAGCTTTTGTAGCAGTTAACATTGAATATATTAAGTATTTTATTACAAAAGTGTAAGCTGTTGCTATTGTAAATTAACATATAACACGACAAAACGCCAGAAATAATCGTTGAAATGCGTAGTTTTTAGTTTGTAACAATAAGGCCAATACATCAATCCTTCTCTAAATCCATGTGGTTATGCCAAACTATCATGCTTATAATTTAATGTAAGGTATAAGTTTTATCTAGTCAATTGGGCTCATATGGGTCTTAGATAAAGTAAGTTGAAGTAGGTGTTTTTGAGAAAGCCATTCTTGGATATTAAGTATTAATTCCCATACTTATTATTTATCAACTTCTAGTCTAGAAAACGGAAGACTTGCAGCGGCGAACAAATATTGTCTATTTAATATAATTCATTAGTATTTATGACATCTTAAATTTCTAAATTTACACCTATGGAAAAAAGAAACTCGGTATTTATTGCCTGCAGTTTGGATGGTTATATAGCGGACCAAAATGGTGGTTTGGATTGGTTGTATTCTGTTCCAAATCCCGATAGGGAGGATATGGGATATAGCGCATTTATGGAGCAGATAGATGCCTTGGTAATGGGACGCAATACCTTTGAAAAGGTCTGTAGTTTTGACTGTGATTGGCCATACAAACAACCAGTTTTTGTGCTGAGTAGTACCTTAGGGGCAATTCCTGAAAAGTATCAAAATAGGGCCGAAGTGGTAAATGGGTCATTACGCGAAATCTTGGAAATGATACATCATAAAGGCTTAAAAAGATTATATATAGATGGAGGTAAGACCATTCAGGGCTTTTTAAAGGAAGACCTAATAGAGGAGATGATCATCACAGTTTTCCCCATTGTATTGGGTGGTGGCAGTCCCTTATTTTCGGAGCTTCACAATAATGTGGATTTTAAGCTGAAAGGGTCAAAGGTATTTTTGGGTCAACTGGTACAGAACCATTACCAAAGAGTAAGATAATATAAACAGGAGAGGGATGAAATTAGGTTATAGATTAATATGAATTGGATTTTTCTTGTTATTGCAGGCTTGTTTGAAGTGGCCTTTGCTGCATGTTTGGGCAAGGCAAAGGAAGCCTCTGGTTTGGAGGCATCTTATTGGTACCTTGGGTTTTTAGTATGTTTGGGCATTAGCATGTTTTTGTTGGTTAGGGCAACCCAAGAATTACCTATTGGGACAGCCTATGCCGTATGGACTGGTATTGGCGCCGTGGGGACCGTATTGGTGGGTATACTGATATTTAAGGAACCGGCCACTTTTTGGAGAATGTTTTTTATTTTCACTTTAATAGGTTCCATAATTGGGTTGAAGTTTGTGTCCAATTGATTTAAAGGTCATACCTTTCAAATTTTGCTGTGTATTATGGACTTATTCATAATTTAGATATCTATTGAGATATTCACGGGATAATAATAGGGATGATACGAAAATAAAAAGATGTATCCCTAGAGTCTACATTTTGTTTTAGGACTACTATATAAATCTATTGTTGTTATTTAACTTTTATTAAAGAACAGTAAAAGTTAAATTCAATAAATGTCAGTCGATTGAGCCTTTCTTTTTTAATTTTATGCCCCAAACAGGGGAAGTATAGTGTACGCCATAGTTGAAATAGAAACCACCGGACTTAGGGGAGAGGACAATAGAATTACCGAAGTCTGTATTTTGGTACACGATGGCGATGAGATAATAAAAGAATTTACTTCCTTGGTCAATCCGGAAGTGTCCATTGGTTATAAGGCCTTAAGGAAAACCGGTATTAGTGATGAAATGGTACTGTCCGCACCTAAATTTTATGAAATAGCCAGGGAGGTGGTAGAACTTACACGGGACTGTATATTTATTTCACATCATGTAAATTATAATTTCAACGGTATTAGGAATGAATTACAGTCTTTGGGAGCCAGCTTTAAACGCAGGAAAAAATCAACCTTAAGCTTATCCCGCAAAGTAATTCCGGGACAGCAAAGCTATAGTTTGGGAGCCTTGTGTACTCAACTGGGGATTCATCTTCCGGAACGGTATGGAGCCAGGGATAAGGCAAAAGCAACGGTGAGTTTATTGGAGCGGTTATGGGCGCTGGATAGCAATGGGGTTATAGATTTTAATTTGAACGGTAAATCGGCCCAAACTAGCTTGCCCCCACAATGGCCTAAATCAGCGGTGGCTTCCCTACCAAATGTCACAGGAGTTTATTATTTCAAAAACTCCGAGAAAAAGATTATCTATGTGGGGAAGGCCAAGGATATAAAACAACGGGTTTTAAGTCACCTGTATAGTAAGGCCCACAAAGAAATGCGACTCTGTTTTGAAACGGCCCACATTGACTATACCCATACCGGTAGTGAGTTGGTTGCACTTCTTTTGGAATCGGATGAGATAAAAAAACACCTGCCTAAATATAATCGTGCTCAAAAACGGATCGGGTATCGCTATGGAGTAGGGGCCTACCTGGACAAAAACGGCATAACCAACTTGTTTTATGATCGCTTGAGTAAGATTAAAACCCCATTGGCATGCTTTTATAACCAAGGGGAGTGCACGGCCTTTTTGGAGGAATTGTGCGAGAACTTTGAACTTTGTCCACGGTTTTGCAATTTACAGCAAATTTCCGGTGCCTGTTTTCATTTTCATATTAAAAAATGCCGAGGTGTTTGTAGGGAAATGGAAAGCGTGGAATCCTATAACCAACGTGTAGATAGGGCGTTAAAACCAATTGAGGGGGATACAAAAACATACATTATTAAAGCCCAAGGTAGAAAGAAGAATGAAGAGTCGGTCATCTTGATAGAAAATGGGATTTATAAGGGATTTGGATATTTGCATAAAAGAAGAAGAATTAAGTTTTTTGATGATTATAAAAAACTAATTACTCCAATGCCCGATAATAATGATGTTCAAAAAATCCTAAGACGATATTTAAAGAGAAGCGATAGGGAATCCTTGTCTTTGGATTATCGGCAGGAAATGCTAAGGCAGAACAACGGCACTATAACGGTTATAAAGCCAACAGAAATGTAACGTATTTAATCTATTTTCATCAAATTATAGTAATAATTATAATTAAGATGAAGGGCTTTACGTTTCCTTACCGGGTAAAAATATTGGAAAAAAATTATCTCACTCATAATGTAATCCAGTTTTTAATTCAAAAACCATACGGGTATTTCCACAAGCCGGGTCAGGCCATTGAATTGAGTATAGATAAACCGGGCTATGAGCTAGACCTTGCACCTTTTACTATTACCAATTTAAATAATGACCCCCATTTGGAATTGACAATTAAGGTTAGTACAGACCCTAAAAGTCTTACCTATGGATTGGCATCAAGCAACATAGGGGAATATGTTCAAATAACAGAAGCTTGGGATTCTTACCAATACAAAGGTAGTGGTATTTTCATTGCAGCAGGAACTGGAATTACCCCTTTTATACCCATATTAAAGGAGTTGGAAGTAAAGGGAGATGATATACACCAACGACACCTCTTGTTATACGCTAATAGGAGCAGGGAGGATATTCTTTTTTATTCCAAGTTAAGGAAGGTTTTGGGAAAGAATTGTATCCATGTTTTAAGCAGAACCAAATATTCTGATTCCATCTTTGGAAAAATCAATCTACAGGTCCTAAAACAGTTTGTGCATAACTATAGCCAGTTTTTTTACATCTGCGGGCCTATTAGGTTCGAAAAGGATATATCCCAGCTATTGTTAGAAATGGGCGTAAAAAAACAATGGATCCAAACGGGACATAAGTTTTAATTATTTTCATGACATCACCTCCGTTTGTCTAAGATTGGAAAATGATGATTACTCAATTGGGGAAACGAAGATTTGTTGAAAGTAAATTTAGAGGGATCCAGAATGGGAAGTAAGTAATTAAAAGCTTTTTTCTAATCAAAGATGGTGAGCGGAGGACTTTGTACTCCCAAGTGTAATATCAATTAATAGGTATATAAAACCATATCCTATTTTGCTCCCGCCGTCGCATATTGATTATCAAAAGGGACCCCACCTTGGACTGTATAACAAGGGTACATCAGAGGGTTTTAACAAAGACAAAAATCAAAATACCCAGTAACATTCGGGTATTAACCTTAATGTTCTGGGTATTTTTTACACCAACCATAAGCAAAGAAGTATTTATCTAAATAGATTTTAGATAGGCTACCAAGTCTGTTTTTTCTTCTGTGGATAGTTCTAATGCAAAATGGGCATCATAGTGGTCTATTACCTCCTGAAGGGTTGCGAACCTACCGTCGTGGTAAAATCCACCTTTCATTCTGGCGAATAATCCCCGTAAAGGCGTGGTTCTGTACATTCCTGTTGGGGATCTTTTTGCTTCAAAGTCATCTATACCTATTTCTTCGGCACTATGAAGGTTGTAGCCAGCATCGGTAAACATAGGGGCTATGTGGCAACTAGCACAGTCGGCTTTCCCATTAAACAATGCCTTGCCACGTGCAGCCGCATTAGCGTCAAAACTTCCTTCCTCTGGGATAGGGGCGTTTAATGATAGCTGGTACGCTTGTAATGCGGGCAGTTTGGGGCTGATTAAATCCGGATCATTGCTAATCGCTCCAAAGTTGTTTTCGGCGGCAATGGGGAACTGGGTTGCATTATTAAGACGGGAGTCTGTAAAGTTGCCTTGCCCGTGCATTTCCAGATTGGCAACAAAGGCATTCCAATACACCATATCGCCCCAACCTGTATAAGTGGCTAAATTAACACCTTGTAACCCATAAGCGGCAGGAATTAGGTTGGCAGCAATTTTGCCGTTAGGATCTAGGGCTATGCCATCAACAAATAGTCCGGCGTTGAACTTACCTGGTCCCCAGCCAGTGAGGACGGCTTCTACGGTAGGCTCATCTACGTGAAGCAAGTCGGCTAGAAATTTCTTGTTATCCGTTAGGTTTACAATCCCCCCAACGTTTAAGTCCCTATTGGGATACCCGTCCAAGCGCTTTCCTATACCTTCACTGAACGAATTGTCTACAGTAGAATGGCATAACGCACAATTTATGCCCACTGCTATCATATTTCCAGTTTCATCAAAGGTGCCCTTTACTCCAACCACAGCATCAAATTGTAGCAGAGCAATAGTGGTTGCAGGATCATTTAAGTCTACCTCTCCTGCCTGAATAGCGTCTACGAGCTGGGAAGGTAAAGCCTCGGAATCTACCTTTAGGCCAACGGCCAAAGCAGTAGCCGGACTAACACCTTCTCCATAGCCCCCATTGGTTTCTCCCAGTATGGCTTTGTCAAGGTGTAAAATATCACTCCAAAAAGCCTCATCACCAAAGGTGTCATATCTAAAAATTTGTTTCCCCTCGGCAACTAAAGCAGGATCAAGATGAAGGGTTAGAGTGTCTGTCCTAGTTTCAATAATGGTGTCGTTGACTATTTCCGTTAAGGTTTCGGTAATGGTTTTTGTTTTGGTGCAGCTGCCGAAACTGATAAAGATCAGGAGTATGCCCACTAACTTGATTAAATTGGATGCTTTCATAAGATATTATGTATTTGTTTTAAGCTTTTGATGAAATAATGCCAAAAGGGTTACAAAAAATAATCAAGCTAAGATGGACGCTAAGAATTGACTTCGGTATTTGTTTTTCTTGAACCTCCCTGAGAAAAACTTTGTTTTGGTAGCACTATTACTGTCCTCAACGCCTCTGGAGGCTACACATAAATGATGGGCTTCTATGGATACCGCCATATCATGGGTTTCCAGAAGTTTCATCAGGGTATTCCCAATTTCTACGGTTAATTTCTCCTGTACTTGAGGCTTACTGGCTAAAAATTGGACAATTCTATTGACTTTGGATAGCCCTAGCACTTTATTGTTGGGTAGATACCCAACATTGACCTTACCGAAGAATGGAACAAAATGATGTTCGCAATAAGAATATAGGGTAATGTTACGGATTACGATGATTTCCTTATAAGCATAGTTATTTTCGAAAAAGGATATTTTAGGAAAATTGGCATTATCCAAGCCTTTGAATATCTCATTAACATACATTTTGGCCACCCGTTCAGGGGTGTCCATTAAACTGGGATCGTCAAGATCAAGATCCAGGGTCTCCATTATTTTTTTAAAATAGAGGGCAATCTTCTCTATTTTAGTGGACTTGTCAAGTTCTAATGTCATTGGCTTTTTTCCGCTATTGGTTGTATACCCAGCTGTTGTTCCGTTCACTTTCATAATTAATTACCCGTTTGAATATTAGTTTGTTTTACTCCGTATTTTATTAGGTCTTTTTTTACGCTATTCATGAAGCTTTCGGGACCACAGAGATAGAATTGTTGATTTGGCTCCTTTATTCTACTTTTCAAATAGGCAAAGTCTATCCTACCGTAATCGTAGGTTGAAGTTTGTTGTTTACTCAGGATATTAAAAAACTCGCTTTTGAATAATTGGGTAAGCTCGTCCTTAAGGATAATATCAGTGCTACGGCGGTTGGCATAGATCAACCGGTGGTTTTTAAGGCCATTCTTTTTGTTCAATTCCCTAAACATTGGGATAAATGGGGTTATGCCAGACCCGGCGGCAATAAAAACACCTTCACCCATATATTGGTAAGAATCCCATGCCTCCGTAATGATTAAGGAATCTGTGGTATTGGCCTTGGATATTCCTTCTGTTAGTCCATGGTGTTCAGGATATATTTTTATGATAAGGCTCAAGTGCCTGTCCTTTGGATTGCTAACTAGCGTAAAGGGGGCAAATTGCTTTTTAAAGTTGGGAGTCTTAAGCGTTAATTCTATAGCTTGGCCAAGGGTGTAGGTAAACCCCGAGGGTTTTGCAATTTTTAACCGCACCACATTGTGTGTTATCCTCGTTGTTTCTATAATTTTCACTTCGTATTTCAAAATAGATATGATTTAATTAAATAATAAGTAGTTGTTTCGTAACTTGTAATGAGTTGATAATGTGCTTTTTGTAAAATCTCATATTATCTTTTATAAGCATATGCCATGAGTTTTGATGAAAATAATTGTATGGGGTTACAAAACTTTGTAACCTTTTTAAAGCATGGGCATCCAATACTTAAACACTTATTATGAACAATTGTAAGCCCATTAGAAAAGTAAACATATCTTCTAAAGGAAGCATTTCAGATGCTGCAGTAGTTAAAAAGGTACTGCAAGGAGATACTGAATTATTTGAAATCCTATTAAGACGTTATAATGAACTGCTGTATAGGACTATCAGGAGTTATATAGACAGGCCTGCTGATATTGATGATGTGATGCAGGAAACTTATATAAAAGCGTTCCAAAAACTGTATCAATTCAAAAACGAATCCTTGTTTTCTACTTGGTTGATACGCATTGGAATTAATGAGGCTCTACAACGTAAAAGAAAATCCAAAAGACATAAAACGGTGGATATTTCCAATGAAAAGGGCGTCATACAAATTGCGGATATATCCATCATGAATCCAGAAAGAAAAACGATGCACTCAGAGTCTCTAAAAATTGTAGAAATGGCCATAGACCAATTGCCTGAAAAGTATAAAATTGTCTATATGCTGAAGGAAGTTCAAGATTTGGAAATAGCAGAAATAGCAGATTGTTTAGGCTTAAGCAATAGCAATGTAAAGGTAAGGCTGCATAGGGCTCGGAATATGATGAAAGTGTCTATAATGGAACTAACTGATGCAAAAAATGCCTTCGAGTTTGGCAATCAAAAATGTGATCGTTTAGTGGAACAGTTAATGACCAAAATACATAACCTTCCTTAAAGGTGACGCTTGGCGGTATGTAACCAAAACCTTGGCCCCCTGCCTAAAAAGGCAACTGTTACAATGAGCTGCAAAAAAGGATTGCCAGAAGCTATTTGCTAGCTTTGTCATTACTTAGGGGTATCACATAATAGAAGTCAATAGGGAATACAACAACTACAGTTTGACCCTTTCTTACCCTGTTTTCTCGTAAGCAGCACACCATGCATTATATCATTTTAATCAATATTTTTAACTGCCTACCTATTATTCCTTCTTTAGTCTCACCTACCTATCTGCAATAAAATAGGAATACACAAAAAAATGTAACCCCAATAGCCTTAAGACATCCAATAATTAAATACTAAATTAAAATATAGCGTTATGAATGCACAGACACAGTTTGTAAGTACCATTTTGAAATATACTTTTGGCTTGGTGCCAATTGTAGCAGGTTTGGATAAGTTTACTAACATATTGGTAGATTGGACAACCTACCCTGCAACTTGGATGATAAATTTGATACCTTTTGATGCCGGAACTTTTATGGCTATGGTAGGGATCATTGAAATTGGGGCCGGAATTCTAGTGTTGATAAGACCATGGCTGGGAGGTATGGTTGTTTCTGCCTGGTTGCTATTAATAGCAGTGTCCCTTATTCTTGGGGGTCATTATTTGGATGTTGCCGTGCGCGATGTGGTGATGGCGATTGCAGCTTTTTCCCTAGCCAAATTGTCTTCAAAGCCAGCTAGTAGTGGCTTGGCATCTTAGTAATTTATTGGCAAGGAATCAATTAAGCCAAGAAACTTAACTTCTCAGTATCCTATATTTGACAATAGAGCTTAGGCGTCAAGTTTTGGCAGCGGAAAGGGCAATGTATATTTCACTTTTGCTCAGCACTATAGGGAAATAACCACATTGCCTTTCTTACGTCCAGTTTCTATATATCTATGAGCTATTGGTACTTCTGCCAAGGAATATGTTTTGTCCAAGACCACTTTTATCTTGTTGTTTTCCAGTAGCCTAGTGATTTCCTGAAGCATGGCTATAAGTTTGGGTACGGGCAAAAGGCCTGTAGCGGAAAACTTAGCTTTTTTACCACTAAATTTAGAGGTCCACAGCATTTGATATAGCAGTGGTATACTTAGTACAGGTGAAAGGTAGGTACCATTTTTATTGAGTACTTTTTTGCTTTCAAGGAACGAGCTCTTGCCCACAGTATCAAAAATAAGATCGTAACAATTACCTGTTTCGGTAAAATCTTCCTTTGTATAATCTATGGCATGATCAGCTCCCAGCGATCTTACCATATTAATATTGGAGGAACTACAAACGCCGGTAACCTGTGCTCCAAGTTGTTTGGCCAATTGTACCGCGGCAGTACCTAAGCTGCCAGAAGACCCATTGATCAATACATGGTGACCTTTTCTTACCCTGCCTAATTCCTTTAGGAAATTCCATGATGTCAGAGTTCCATCGCAGATGGTAGCAGCCTCATTAAAGGATATATTTTTGGGCTTTCTTAGAATGATCCCGCTTTCAGGGATACATAAATACTCGGCATTGGTTCCCTGTCCAAAGGTAGACTCTCCAAATGCATGGTCTCCTATCTGAAAATGATTTACATTTTTTCCTATGGCTTCAATAACTCCAGAAAATCCGGTTCCGGTTATGGGATGCTTAGGTTTGCTAAGGCCTAAAAATAGTCTACCATATAATGGTTTTCCCAAACGCATCATGGTATCTGCAGTGGTTACACTTGCGGCTTTGATCCTTACGAGTATTTCATTTTCCTTGGGCTCTGGTTTGGGTATTTCAACTAGTTCAAGAACATCTGGGGAACCGTATTTTGCGGTGCTAATGGCTTTCATTTTTTTTACTTTTAATGGTTAATAGATTAAATCACCTTACTATTATCAGGTATTTAGGATCGCCTTTTTCTATAGCAATACATGGACAAATGTATCCTACAAGCAATAATCAATCGTTCTAATTTCGTAATCGGAACATAATTAAAAATGTATTCCCTTTCTTATATACACATTTTCCATTACCATTTTAGGGGAACATATGCAACAAAGGATGGTGCTCATTCTATTGTAAATAAGGTATCTTTCGGCAAGTACAAATGCAGTAGGGAATGGGCCAATAACCTCTTGCCTTATTGGTATAGGTATTGTATATAAAGAGCATCTTAAGACTATCGTTGGCAATCCATATAAACTCAATAATTTGTTGACCATTCCTCCGAATACGCCATAGATTAAAAGCAACTAGGTATTGGTTTACTAACTTTAAAAATCACTTTTTTAACAATGAATAGAATAGGTTTATGACAGCCTATAGATTAAGAGTTTTATGCCTCATTAGGTTAGTCCAAAACTCGGTTTTTAATTATTCACAATGGACATTTAGTGCCTGATTTTCGGATATGGAGACGTTGGCTATGTTTTGTCCATTTTGGATTTTTATGCAACTTAAATAAGGGTTTCTGTCTACCTTTAAGTCAACTAGTTTTTGATTGTTGCCCACATCCAGATCTGTAAGCGAATTACTTGAAATATAAAGGTGTGTTAACTGTGTATTATGTTCAAGGTCAATGCTCTGAATTTGGTTGTCCGATATCAAGAGGGTTTCCAACAAGGTATTGGAGCTAAGATTTAAGGTAACTAGCTCATTGGAAGTCAATAGTATGTTCTTTAAACTCTTGGCCGCTCCCATATCTATGGTATGTAAAAGGTTGTGGGAGGCGAGCAATGTCTTTAAGGATGCATTTTGGATTATTAGTTCCTGCATGTCGTTAAAGGAAATATTTAGATTTTTTAAGCGGGTGGCTTTGGCCAATCCTACTATAGCATTAAGTTGGTTAGACTGTACATCCAAAAGCAATAAATTTGTATTGTTGCTAATATCGATACTGGAAATATAGTTTCCCGCCAGATATATGGTGTCCAAAATGGTATTGGAACTTAGATCTATATTCTCAATATTATGTTGTGTGGCAATAAGCTTCTTTAAATTGACAAAACCTTTAATACCGGATAAATCGCCTATTACCCTATCACTGGAATAAGGTAGTTCCAAAACATCTACTTGGGTAGCATCTTTCGCCAACATTTTTTGATTGATAGTACCATCCGTGTCTATACCTTGGTCAACCAATATTGCTTCAAAACTAGAATCTGGAATATCCAAATATAGGTCTTCCGCCTTGTCCAATTCCTTACTACTGCAAGAGGTCAGTAGAATGGTAATTAAAATGGATAAGGTAATCACAACCTTAATAATAAAATTTCTGGCCATAATAAAATAGTTTTCAATTAATGTTCTAATACAATCCAATTAGATACTTACATCTGATTGGGATTTATTTAGGACAAAACTAAATGATATGTTAGAGGCTGTCGTTCGGTTTTGTAAATTAGAACCTATTGGGCAACTATCTCTTTCCAATAGGCCCTTGGTGTAGTTCCCATTATTTTTTTAAAATAGGTATTAAACACGGTCTTGGAGTTAAAGCCACTATCGTAGGCCAAAGCTAAAATAGTGAGCTGTCTTTGTGAGGGGTCGGCCACTTTAGCCTTAAAAGTTTCCAATCGGTAGGAATTTACAAAGTCGGCAAAGTTCTTTCCATATCCTTGGTTTAGAAGTTGGGACAAATGATTTGAGGGAATCTCCAATTTTTCAGACAATGTTTTTAGCGTTAGGTTGGGATCCAGATATGGCTTTTCCTCTGCTAACAACTTATCCAATTGTTGCTTATACGCCTTAAGCTGTTTTTTATCAAATAGCGACTTTTGATATTTTCTTTTAGTGGTTTCCAAGGAACTGTTCTTTCCCAAGACTTCTATCTTGAGTTCTTGAAAACGTGGCATTTTGTAAAAAGGTTTAAGTATGGGTTCTACAAATATATAGATCATCATTGGCAACCTATTAGCTATGCCTTGTTCTATTAGCTGTATGGTTTTTGATGTCCTCCCCAGTAATGCATTGCACATTATAAGTAGGTTTAGTGCCCTGCCCATTAGATCGGTTTCCAAGCTAGCTTCCAATTTGGCTATTCCCTTATCGGCTTGTTCGGTATCTCCTAAAGCGGCATAGGCCATTGTGGTTCCTCCCAATCTCATCACGTCTTCCGTCTCGTCTTGGGGCAGTTTTTCAAAAAATGCCAAGCCTTCCTTTGCCTTGCCCATCAATAATAGGGCCTGACCCCAATATAAGGTCGACGTTTTAAAATCCGATTTGAGTTCTACTGCTTTTTCGAAATTTACAATGGCAGCGGCATACTTTTCCTCACAGTAATCTATGAACCCTTTTAAATGATAATTTACGGAGGAAAAAGGATCTAGTTGAAGGGCTGTTTCAATATAAGTGCGTGCCGCAGCATATTTACCTTCGGCTACCAAGGTGGAGGCCATGCTAGGGTAATAGTCAACCAGCGGACCTGCTTCATAGACTTTGTTCAAATGCTTATAGGTTCCTGGTAGGTCCCATTTTTGAATGAGGCAGGCATACGATAAATGTAATTGACATTCCGGTAAATCTTCGTCTATTTCTATGGCCTTGTCCAAGAATGGCTGTCCTTTGGCAAAGGCTATATGTAAAGGGAGCAATCCTATAGTTCCCAAAAGCGTATATGCCAAATGCATCCCTAGATAGGGCAATGCAAAATGAGGCCAATCCTCAATGATTTCTTCCAAAATTGTAATTCCCTTATCAATATCGGCCTTTCCCATCTTCAGGATGTGATACCTACTTCTTAAATAACGTTGATAGATAGTCACCGGTACATCGTGGGCTTTAACCAGTTGTTCCTCAATTTCAAAATGGCCTATGTGCTCCCGCAATCTTTCCGCAATAAGCAGGCTTATTTCATCCTGAACGGCAAAAACATCCTCTAAAGAGCGGTCAAAGGTTTCGGACCAAAAATGATAATCGTCCCGTACGTCTATCAGCTGGGCAGTGATTCGCATCTTATTATGGGATAATCGTACGCTTCCCTCCAAAATGGTAGTAACATTTAGTTTCTCTCCTATTTCTGCAATGGGAAGGTTTTTATTCTTAAAATGAAAAGCCGAGGTTCTGGAAGTTACTTTTAGTCCCTTAATTTTGGCCAGTGCATTTATGATCTCTTCTGTCATTCCATCACTAAAATACTCGTTGTCCGTATTGGAACTCATATTTACAAAAGGAAGTACAGCAATGGTCTTGGACTCATTTTTAGGAACCTCAGAAAGATCGGAACGACTGGGCACTTGTATACCTTCATTCCTTACCGCAAATATTTCAACCGGTTTAGCAATATTCTTTAGGCTAAAATGTCCCAAGGACAAGGTGGGAATATGGGGATGGTTTTTAAGCTCATCATTTAGTTTACCCGAGAGGAGTATTGAACCTGCAATTCCCAGGCTCTCTATTCGGGAAGCCAAATTCACCCCATCGCCATAAACCTCCGTTCCATCAAAAACGATATCTCCCAAGTGCATTCCTACGCGAAGCGGCACGGTGTTTTCCTTTTGCAAGGCCTTTTGTATAGTTATAGCGCATTCCACGGCCTCCAACCCACTGGAAAAAACACTCAGGGTTCCGTCGCCATAATACTGTAGGATATCTCCATTATGAAGTGTATGATTTTTTTCGAACTCCTGCCTATGACGAGCCCGCATTTCCGCTGCGGCATTTTCATCCCTCTGCATTAGAGCAGTGTATCCCACAATATCGGTAAACATTATGACTGCAATACGGCGGTTTTTATTGCTTGGCATTAGTTTTTGGTCTTAGATATTATTGCTTAATAAGACAACTCATTCCAAAAGTACAATAATTTGCAATAAACCATTTTAAGGAACAATTTCAAAAAAGACATTAACTTTACAATGGTTTTCCAAGAGTTTATTGTTCTTTATGTCCCTACAATTATCTGCCAAAGTTAGAAGAAACCTTTCCCGAATAATCCCTTTCGGAATTATTTGGTTAGTATCTGGCTGGGTATTTTATATCGTGGAGCAAGCCGCAGTAGGCAATTCTGATCAGGACCAATCCTCCAGGATTGTCATGAATTTTGAGGTTTTCCTCTTTTCTAGCGTTGCCCTCATGGCGGTTGGACTGCTCATAGGGACTATAGAGCTACTATATCTTAACCAAGTTTTTTCAAAAAAGAGTTTCACCAAAAAGATTGTATACAAAACCATATTTTATATTTTGTTGCTGTTGATCATTACAGCCATTACCTATCCTATAGCCAAGAGTTTGGAGTTGAAAACTTCTATTTTTGATAAACGTGTTTGGGATATTTTTTGGGAATACTGGACCAGCATTAGCCATTTGAGTACCGACATACAACTGGCTACCTCTCTTTTAATATCCCTATTTTACTCCGAAATAAGTGAAAATATTGGGCATGGGGTATTAAGGAATTTTTTTACAGGAAAGTATCACACCCCTACCGAGGAATTAAGGATATTTATGTTCTCGGACATGAAATCTTCAACCGCAATAGCGGAGCAATTGGGACACATTAAATATTTTGAATTGTTAAAAGAGTATTACTCGGATTTTTCCGAAGCTATAATTAATCATTCTGGGGAAATATACCAATACGTTGGGGATGAAATTATTATCTCATGGAAATATGAGGTCGGTATTGTGAACAACAATTGTATCAAATGTTTTTTTGCCATGAAAAGGGACCTTCACAAAAGGGCGGAATGGTATTCCTCCAACTACGGCATTACCCCCACCTTTAAAGCGGGATTTCACTGCGGGGAGGTAACCACAGGAGAAATAGGTGAGTTGAAAAAAGAAATTATATTCACTGGCGACGTACTCAATACTACCGCTAGAATTCAGGGGCTCTGCAACCCATTAAATGTAGACATCCTAGTTTCCGGGGATTTATGCCAAAGCCTTCCCCTTGAATCGGAATTCAAAATACAATCCTTGGGCATAAACGAACTGAAAGGAAAAGAGCAAAACATGGAATTGTTCACTATAACGAGTTAAGATTAACACAACATCAACAGCTGCTAAATATTACTCTTTATTTAAGCAGGCTTATCATTTATGTGCTTCGTGTTTTTCTAACATGCTTACAAACCAACTAATCCAACGGTAGAAATGTTAAGCTAATAAAAAGTAAATTGGTACCCATATGCACAAACAAGGGATATCTAAATCCAAAGCTCAGTCGCGTATATCCCGCAATGCTGGCACTAAACAACTGGGGCAAGGTTATAATGGGAAGTAAAAGAACATTGGTTCGGGTCAATTCAAAATTAAAAATATGCAACCAGGCAAATAGAATGCAGGACAGGTAGTATATGAATCGTATATTTTTTTTCCAATACACAGATAAGCTTTTGGCAAATTTCTTCCTGTATGTCAAGGCATATAAAAGTAAACCCAATAATAGTGACCATATTATCCTAGCCGCAAAACTTTCATCTACCAAGCTGAGGTTGGTTCTATAAATGGCTTTGGTAACTATATAGTAGGTCAGGCCAGCAGAAGTAAAACCTACATATATCGGCTTAAATTTTAAAGATAATCTAAAGCACACCTCTTCGTATAAGGGAAGTATTGCACCACCTACCAATAGAAGGGCCAAAGGAGTAAAACGTTCGGACATATGTGCGTCCGTAATGTTTTTAGGTTCATAAAATATAGCAAGTATATTGGCTACCAATAACGAAAAAACTATTTTAACAAGGAACAAGCCCAAGGTTTCGTATATTTTGTTCCTAACGGATATATCTCTAATGGTCACATACTGTGGTTTAACAATAAATCCAGTTATATCCTTTATCAATCTCAAATAAAATTTAGGTCTTACAAACGGATATCTCATAATCATATGTTATTAGTCTACTTATGTTTACCAATCCTTGTTATATTCATTTAAAAACTATTTCAGGGCCAGTATTTCTGTGGAGCAAGTTATAATGGGGATAACTTATAGAAGTTCTGATTGTCATTATAAGGTTCTGATTTACAAAAAGCCTTCGGTTTTATTTTAATTTGTACTTTAGTTTTTATTTTATTGATGACCATAAACACCCCTTCAAGCGAGTGCATACCTCATTTAACCCTAAGTCTATTGCAGTACTACCTTTTTTAAACATAGGGAAAGAAGAGAACGAATATTTTTCGGACGGAATTACAGAGGAGATTATCAACGCACTCACTAAGGTTCGTGACCTGAAGGTAACTGCAAGAACTTCTTCTTTTTACTACAAAGGAAAACATTTGGATGCCCGCTTAATTGGGAACGAACTGGGGGTTGAAACCTTATTGGAAGGAAGTGCTCGGATTGTTAATGATCGGGTGCGTATAACTGCTCAGTTAATACGTACCGATACCGGTTTTCATTTATGGTCCGAGAATTTTGATCGGGAACTTGCCGATATTTTTGAACTCCAAGATGAGATCAGTTTGCTTATTGCGGATAAAATAAGGGAGAATTTTGGACATTTTTACCTACAGGAACATCTTATTGAGGCGCCAACAAAAAATATAGAGGCCTACAAATTATATCTCAAGGGACGGGAATTGCGTATGCGATGGAATTCCCAGGATGTAAAGGAGGCGGTGCATCTTTTTGATCAAGGAATTGCTTTGGATCCAACTTATGCCGATGCCCATTTTGAGAAGGGATGGTGTATAGGTATGCTTGCCAGTTGGGGGTATATTAATAAAGATGAAGGACTGTTGGAAGCAAATCGGCATATTGATAGGGGCCTGCAATTAAACCCCAGCTCCGCCATGGGACATTATGCAAAGGGAACCATAAGCTTTTGGGGCTATTGGAACTACAAGGACGCATTTGAGCATTTGCACAGATCACTGGAAATAAACCCCAATTCTTCTGAAGTTTTGGATGCCATGGCAGACAGCTTTTCCGCCATGGGAAGGGTAGATGAGGCCTTGGAGCAAAACAATATAGCCCTGCGTATAAACCCTTTATCGGTAAACCTACACTTCACAAAGGGGAATATGGTGTATTTTAAAAAACAGTATAGGGAGGCGGTTGTCCATTTTAATAAGGCCTTGTCCCTAGACCCCCACTTTCCCTTGGCACTGGAAATGAAAGCTGCGGCCCTATTGTTGGACGGACAAAGTGATGCCTTAAGTGAGCACATAAAGCATTCTCCAGAATTGGAAAGGCCTAAATGCTGTATGGCAATCTACGATTTAATGCACGGAACATCCATTTATAATATATCCGAAATGGAAGTAGAGGAAGAGCTGAAACTGACCGAGGTACTTAGTTTACGAGCTTGGGATCTATACTTGGAAGTTTTTCAAGGAAGGCGGCTCAAGGCAATGGAAACCTTAAAGAAGCGGATCGCTAATAGGTCAGGGCAGTTGTTTAATTTTAGGAACGATCCATTTTTGGATCCCTTGCGCAAAAGTAAAGCCTACCTGGATATTGAAGCCGCTGTTTTTCATGATTCGGTTATGCCTAATGTAAATCCAAAAGACACCCATGAAAAGCCAGTTACAACGGCATTTTTTGATGCAGTACAAGTTGAGGAATTTACCACAGCAATAGAATCGGTTATGGAAAAGGACAAGCCTTTCCTGGACCCGGAACTTAGTCTAAAACAACTTGCAGCCAGTGTAGGGCTGCACCCCAACAAACTTTCATGGCTATTGAACAATCACTTCGGCAAAAATTTTAATGACTTTATAAATCAATTTCGTGTAAACGAGTTTCAACAAAGTGCCCTAGATCCTGCTAATAAGAATATAACCCTACTGGGATTGGCCTATGACAGTGGGTTTAATTCCAAGACGGTTTTCAATACTTTTTTTAAAAAGGAAACAGGAATGACCCCAAGGCAATGGGTAAAGGCCAATAAAACGCTATAACACATTAGCATTTTTATTTTAAATTGTGGTCTATTTGCCAAATATTCCAAAAAATATTCTCCTTTTTAATTTGTTTCCCATTATTACGTTCTATATCTCATACCAAGAGTTCGGAAACATAAGTACGGGCGCTTGACACCTGCTACATTTTCATCTTTGCCCCACAATTAATCTTAAAATCAATCTAAAAGATGAAAAAGCAACTAGTAATTTTTATTACAATGAGTGTTTTGGCCGGAAAGTCATTGGCTCAGGAGACTTTTATGGACGTAGTGATCAACTACACCCCAACAAGTATTAATTACGGGGACAATAATAAGGCCCTAAAAGATTTTAAAAAGGGATACTGGGGACTTCAGGCCGGAGCTTCCTTTCAGGCCGGAATCAATGAATACTTCTCATTGGTTCCTGAACTTTATTTTGTGATGAAAGGAGGCCGATTGGATAACAATAACCCCATTACCGGACAAAAAACCAAAATACGCTTCAATACCTTGGATCTCCCTGTTATGGCACGCCTACATTTATGCAATATATATATAAATGCCGGTCCAGTTGTGAGTTATAATCTTGCAGGTAGGATTAAAACTGAGAGTAATGGCACTTTGTCCGGTGAAAAGACCAAAATGAAATTTGGTTCCCAATGGGGTACTTATAGTAGGTGGGATGCTGGACTACAATTTGGTATGGGCTATGAGTTTAAGTTAAAAAAATCGAGACTCCTACTGGACCTGCGCTATCACTATGGCATGGTGGATATTGGCAACGGAGCCGATATGTACAACAGGTATTTTAATATGAACATATTGTTGTCCAAAAAATGGAAAACAAATCCATTGGGAAAGAAAAAACGCAAGGATATGGTTTTTTGGGAGGCATATGACCAGAAATTCGAAAACTCCCTTGACTAGTACGAACCATATTTTATGCATTGTGTAAATGGAAAATCCATTGAATATAACCAGTATGTATAGCAACAAACAAATTGCCCGTATTGGGGGCTTCCTATATCTTTTGCTTATCCTCTTTGGTGTATTTGCAGAGAAGTATGTTCGCAACTCGTTAATAGTTGTGGACAATGCCGCCCTAACTACACGAAACATTACAGACAATGTAATGCTGTTCAAAATGGGTTTTGTAGCAGATTTGTTGATGCTAGTAACTTATTTTCTACTGCCCCTAGTATTGTACCAATTGTTTAAAAAAACAAGCAGGGCCTTGTCATGGCTTATGGTGTTTTGTGTTATTGTAGCCGTAGCCATTATGTGCAGTAATATGCTTAACCATTATGCGCCATTACTATTGCTCCATCAAAATGGATTTGAAAATGCCTTTAATGTAGATCAGATACATAGTTCTGTTCTTTTTTATATGCAAATGCACACCATAGGATATCATATTGCCCAACTGTTTTTTGGACTCTGGTTACTACCTCTGGGGTATCTCCTGATAAGATCGGGGCAATTTCCTATAATTATAGGTATTCTTTTAATGATAGGATGTACCGGCTATCTTGTAGGTTTTATCATCTATTTTCTTTTCCATGGCCAAAGCAGTACCCTAACCCAATTTGTTACAGCCCCGGCCGACATAGGAGAATTTTCCCTCTGTTTATACCTATTGGTCCAGGGTGTAAAAGGAAACCATTCAACAATATCGCAAAGAAGTACCGAATAATAATCCAGAACGATTGGCAAGACCAGGTGGCGCACCTTTGCCAAGTAAAGAAGAAAATAATATATAAATCTAAAAATCACAATATAATGTCAACCTTATCCAGAACCCTAGTACCATTAATCCTAAGTATAGCCCTTGCATTAACATCCTGCTCCACTAATGATGACGGAATTGGAATTTCTGAACCTTCCTCTATTAAAAACACCAATGATTTGGATGCTTATCTGGGCGAATTAGTACAAACTACTGCCGTGCCCGGCATGGCCATTAGTATAGTAAAAGGCAATAGTATCGTTTACCAGAAGTCCTTTGGCTATGCTAATATTCAAAATCAGCTAGCTTATACCAATGAAACCATCAATTCTATTGCTTCTGTAAGCAAGACTTTCGTAGGAGCAGCTGTGGCCAAGGCCATTGAACAGGGATATTTTACCTTGGAAACCGAGATAAACGATATCCTGCCCATTGATGTTGTAAACCCTAAACAACCAAACGGAACCATTAAAATAAAGCATTTGGTCACCCATACCTCTGGTCTTTTAGATGTCCCGGAGGTGTATTTGGCTTATAATTACCATATTCTACCTGAAGAGGATATAGCCACTGCCGGTGCCGACCTCTTGATGAACGAAATTGGCATAGAACAGAGGGAAAGCTATTCCTTGGAAGAATTTCTGTCGGCCTATTTTTTGGAAGATGGTGATCTTTACAGTCTGAATAATTTCGCCGATACCCCTCCAGGAAGTAGCTGGAGCTATTCCAATTTGGCTACAGGTTTAACTGGGTACATTATTGAAACTGTAACGGGACAATCATTTGATGATTACGTAAAGGAAAATATTTTACAACCTCTGCAAATGAATTCATCAACCTACGATATTTTGGAAATCAATACAGATGAAATGGCTATGCGATATATAAATGAAGACACCCCGTTACCAATTTATGCCAATGATTCTTATCCAGAGGGGAGTATGTACACTACCAATGGAGACATGGGCAAATATCTATTGAATATGGTAAAGGGTATAAGGGGAGAATCCACAGCCTTGTTTTCCAGTGACTCTTATAATTTGCTCTTTGCCCCACTGTTGGCTGATGGGACGGTACCTCAGGATTTTGCAGAAAACCATGGATTATTCTGGTATTCCCAAGATGGAAAGGTGTTACACGGAGGCAATAGTTTTGGGGTTTCCACACATATGGAAATAGATCAAAGCGGTACTTCTGGTTATGTTTTAATGACCAATATGGACGCTGCTTTCAACGGTAATCTACAAAAGTATCTTACGGTTAAGATAAAAGTGGCCAATGCCATAAGCGAGTTCTTGGAAGCCATAGACTAGGTTCCAGTTTACCATACATTTAAAATAGGAAATCTAAAGAAATTTAAACAAAGGGTTATGAGCATAAAAAAATGGGTAAAAATAGCGGGTGTATTATTGGTTGGTCTTGTACTAATGATCTCCATTGCCCTTGTGGTGGTCCTTGGTTTGGATAGCAAGAAAACCTCCTATTTAAGAATTCAAAAAACGGTGGATTCCTATGTCATAAAAAATGTGAATATAGTTCCGATGACTAACGACACCATTTTAATCAATTACGATATACTGGTGAGGAATGGATCTATTTTCAAAATAGCTCCTGATATTTTTATAAAAAATGCCCAGCAAATAGATGGTAGAGGTAAATTTTTATCGCCGGGACTGGCCGATATGCATGTCCACGTGTGGGACGACTATGAATTGGGACTTTACCTCTCCAAAGGGGTAACCACCCTAAGAAATATGTGGGGCATGCCATTTCATTTGAGAATGAAGGAAAGACTGAACAGAAATGAAATTTACGCACCTCTATTCCTTACGGCCAGTCCAAAGCTCACTGGGCCACAAGATGAGGGTATCGACAAAAAACAGCTTAAGAATTCCAAGGAAGCAAGGCGCTTGGTTGCCAAATATAAAAAGCAAGGCTATGATTACATAAAAACCTACTCTGGCTTACCTCCCCATATTTTTGATGCCATTAAAAATGAAGCATTGGCGCAAAATATATCACTTGCGGCTCATCCTAGTTTTGAAGTTCCTTATGGGTATCATTTTTCCGATCCCATAAGAGCTATAGAACATACCGAGGATATTGTTCAACAAGCTTTAAAGTTCCAAGATGATAGTCTACTGTTGGATACGACTATTGAAAAATATGTACAAACTGAAATAGGTCATACTCCAACATTGACGGTATTTCACAAGATTTTGGAAATTATAGAAAAAGAATCCGCTTTGTTGACGGAGTATAATACGGGCTATATAAACCCCGCTTTTCTGGAAATTGGTTCGCAAGAAGATTACAACAGATGGACGAGCACAAAATTATATGACTCCTTGATAGGACAACGTATCTTAAAGCAGCATCAACAGCATTTAAGAATTGTTAAAAGGATGATTGACGCTGGCGTATTATTGATGGCCGGTACGGATTCTGGTATATCCTATGCCGTTCCTGGCTATGGTATTCATGAAGAACTTGGATTTTACAAAGAAGCCGGTCTAAGCAATTATGAGGTTCTTAAAACAGCAACTTTAAATCCTTCCAAGGTTTATAAGGAACTTTCTAGAACAGGGACCATAGAGGTGGGAAAACTGGCAAATATGGTTTTGACAAGGGAAAATCCTTTGGTAGATTTAAGAAGCCTGGAAAAACCTGAAGCAGTTTTTATAAAAGGACAATTATTGGATATAGACCAACTAACAAAATTTGAAGAAAAAGCATTTAATAGAAACAATTACTTGGCTACGATTATCAGATTGGCAGAAGGGCTTCTGTTGCAATAAGGATTATGCTTGCAATATGTTCCAATTCATAATCCCGAACGACCGGTCATCGCTTTGCGAATACTTTTGTATCAATAGGGAGGTTGAACCCATTAAATACAGATAGTCCAAAAACATAAAAATGAATTGATGAAAAATAATGAAATAAAAGAAGCTGTTTTGTTGGCAGGTGCTACCGGATATTTAGGGGGGTATATCGCCAAGGAGCTTGAAGCTAGGCGTATACGGGTAAAGATACTGATGAGAGATAGTAGAAAAGCCGCCTTGTTAAACACGGTAAACAGTACGGTGTTAAATGCAGAGGTAACCAAACCAGAAACCTTGAAAGGGCTTTTTAAGGGAGTGCATACAGTGATTTCTACCATAGGCATCACCCGCCAGAAGGATGGACTCACCTATATGGATGTAGATTATAGGGCTAATATGAATATCTTGGAAAAAGCCAAAAGGGCCGGTGTAAAGAAGATGATTTATGTATCTGTAATCAATGGTCCATTACACAGAAATTTGAAAATGGTAGAGGCCAAAGAGGCGTTTGTGGATAAGCTCAAATCGTCCGGCTTGGACTATGTTATAATCCGCCCCAATGGTTTCTTTTCAGACATGCGCGACTTTCTACAGATGGCCAAGGGAGGAAGGGTGTTCTTATTTGGGAACGGCAAAAAGAAATTCAATCCTATTCACGGTGCAGATTTGGCACAGGTCTGTGTTGATGCTATAAGTAGCAGGAAGAAGGTAATTTCTGTTGGGGGACCAGATATTTTAACACATAATGAAGTTGCGGAGATGGCCTTATTGGCCTCGGGAAAACCAATCAATATCATTCACTTGCCTCATTGGATACGAAAAATGACCCTATGGACTTTAAGAACTTTTACCTCCTCCAAAACTTACGGACCAATAGAATTTTTTCTCAGCTTAATGGCGGAAGATGCCATTGCGCCAAGGTATGGTAGCCATAGATTGTCTGTTTTTTTCCAGAAAGAAGCGGATAGTATAAAGAAAGCTAAACAGCTGTAGGAAAATATGCCTTGTTTATTTTTAGCTTCACAACGTAATTAGTCTTTATGCTAATCTAAATGATACCGGTAATAGGAAGGTAACTATCAATTCTTCCTTGGAGGTATTTTTAATACATTTGAAGGTGGGGCAGGCTATTTATTTTTTAGTCCATTATAGTGGCTTAATAGGGTTAATGGAAGAAAAGGGTGCTTGGGTATCCTGGCTGAAAACCGACCAGCCTTGGAAAGGAGGCACCATTTTAATGAATGGCGATAGCTACGGACAATACTAATATATTATAACTTATGGGAGCACCTGATAAAAGCAATCCATTTCCCTTGGAAAATTACAATCGACTCTGTTTTTTAAAGAATATCGTAAAAAACCCTAATATCCATGTGGGCGATTATACCTATTACGATGATTTTGAGGACGTAGCCAATTTTGAGAAAAATGTGAAATATCATTATGATTTTGTGGGCGACAAACTTATAATAGGTAAGTTTTGTATGATTGCATCCGATGTTTGTTTTATAATGAATGGGGCCAATCACCTTAGCAATGCTATTTCGGCATATCCCTTTGCTATATTTGGAAAGGATTGGAAACATGCCATGGACAACAGGAACTATCCTATGAAAGGTAATACGGTTGTGGGTAATGATGTATGGATTGGGTACAAGGCCACCATTATGCCCGAGGTGCAGATTGGTGATGGAGCTATAATAGCCAGTAATGCCACAGTTGTAAAAGATGTAGAGCCCTATAGCGTAGTAGGGGGCAATCCTGCCAAATTGATCCGCAAACGTTTTTCGGAAGCGGAAATTACTAAATTATTGCAATTGCAATGGTGGGACTGGCCTATTGAAAAGATAACTGAAAACGTAGATAAACTTACGGGTTTGAAAATTAATGACCTTTTGTGATCGTATTTCAAGATGAGACCTATGCTGAAATGCTAGGCGAACAATCTCCTATATAGAAATAGCTGGTGTAAATATTTGTCGTTTCTAAAATAAAAAAAATTACATGGCTATCTTTTGGACTGCGCCATTCGAAAAATTTAAAATGTAAAACGCTGTTAGTTGATTAGTTGTGAAAATACTTTTTATCCAAAATCAAATCTCCTTACAGCTTTTTCGGATTAACGGCCAGACTATTGAATAATTTCGCCTTGGCGGTATAATACTTTTTCTGTAATGCGTTTTTTTTAAGCTTGGCATCTATGAGCTTGCTTTCTCTTGAATTCACTAAGAATAAAGAGCTTTCCCCAAAACTAAATTTTCGCTCCTCCGCGGTAAGTAGAATGTTATAATTGTCCACAATATCATTTATAAGCAGGTTTTGCTTTGCATAAGATTCCAATTCCCTAAAAATGGCAGTAATCTTGTTCTTAATCTGAATTTGGGCATTGTCCACTTCAAACTTGGCATCCTCCAACTTAATTTTTGCCAATTTCAAATCTCCTCTTTCCTTCCTTAAAAATAACGGTAAATTTATAGACAGACCTCCCTTATAATCTTGGGGAATAAACGCATGCAGGTTATCAGGTTTTGTAGTCAATAAGTTATACTCCAGGTCTATTTTGGGTAATAACTTGTTCGCTTTAAGTCGCTTTTCAACATTTAGCTGGTCAATTTTGTAATCCAAGGATATTAATTTGGGATGATTTTCCAAATTAATACTGCTCAATGGTTTTCCGTGAATTTCCAAAGTGGCATCTATTTCTTCCCCTAAATTTACATCCGGTATTATATTCGGCCTTAACTCTATCGGTAGGTTGTCTCCCATCCAAAGAAAATTGGACAATTCCAAAGAGCTTTTTACGAAACGTATTTTGGCCTGTTCCAGGTGCAAGGCGCGATTCTGAACCGTAATTTTTGCCTCTACAGTATCTATTGGCGCAATGTCTCCTGCCAGTGCGGTTTTTAGGACACCCTCAAAACGCAACTGTGCGCTTGAAAAGAAATTATTTAAAATTTGACTGTCCTGATAAGCCTGCAGCCATTGGAAATAGGCCAGCGAAGCCTCGAAAAGTACTTGGTTTACCAGCAGGTCCCTGTCGGCCTTTGTCTGTTCCCTTAACAACTTGGCCCGTTTTAAGGTAGCCATGCGTTCATTGATCCAAAATCCTTGGCCAACAGACATGGATAGCCCGGCACTATACAGACCATCATCCGGGACAATTTCTGATGGATTTAAATTACTCCCAGCATTCTGTTCAAAGTTTCCCTTTAATTCCAAGCCGTACCATGTTGGTATCTTAAAGGTAGCATTAAGTTTATCATAATACTCAGTTCCTTTGAATTCTTTTCGATCATAATCTACTTCTATTTTAGGGTCGAAACCACCTCTTGAACGCATTAGGTTTGCCTGCCCCATATCGATTTGTAATTCAGCCTGTTTGGCAATAGGATGGTATTTTTTTACATAGCCCAGATATTCTTTAAAACTCAGAATATCATTACCCTTTTCCTGGGCATTTGCTCCCAAGAAAAGTAATATGAATAGGCTGTACATAAACTTTTCCATCATTTTTCGCTTTTTGCGGATGAGTTAGAGGGTTGGTAATAATTTGGAGGGAAACCATTGACCTGTCGCCATAGTTCAAACCATATGGGCACATCATCCAAAAGGGCAATAGTATTAGCACCCGAGCCTACCCTAATTTGGCTTGGCCATGGTTCATCATCCGGGTCTGGTGCCAGTAACACCCTATATTTTCCATTTTCACTTATAAAGGTTTCAACAGCTACTACCTTACCGCCGTAGGTACCATAAGATATATTGGGCCAACCGCTGAATACGATCGCAGGCCAACCATCAAATTGGATTCTTACCTTCTCCCCAATATGTATTAAAGGCAAATCCAATGGTTCCAAAAAAGTTTCTACGGCCATGTCAAACTCCGCGGGCATAATCCCTACAAGACGGTCTCCCTCCTTAAAGGTTTCCCCGATACCTCCCTGCATGGCCTTATTTATATATCCGCTTTGTGGGGCACGTATGTAATACATGGCATTGCGTATCTCGTAATTGCTGTAACTATTTTCAAGTTTGGTTACTTGTGCCTCTGAATCGTATAGACTTGATTGAGCGGTAAACATATCGCTCTGCGCCTTGGAGATCTTATCCGTATATTCGGCCTGGATACGATTAATCTCCATTTCTGCATTTAAGACATTATTCTTGGCAACCAATAATTTGTTTTTCTGGGAGATTAATTTCGCCTGTGTTTCTTGTAGCTTTAAGCGCTTTTCCTCTAAATCAGATAATGCCTTTAAACCTTCCTTCTGTAATTGCTCTGTACGAAAATATTGTCTTTCGGCAATGCTGATATTGGTTTTTGCTGCTTCCAGGTCTATGCTGTCGCTCTGCACTTTTAGCTGGGATTGCATCAATTTGTTCCTTGCCTGTTTCAATTTCAGTTTCTGTTCATTGTCCAAGGCGGATATTTGGTTTTTAAGGGCATTTACCTTGCCTTCATATGATTCTACGGTCATAGTTTTTGCCTTAATCTGTTGACCGGTTCTCTCAACTAGCTTCGGATCAAAATATTCGTTCTTGATTTCGGAAATAAACAGAATTGTATCCCCTTTTTCAACATAATCACCCTCCTGTACATACCACTTTTCTATTCTTCCCGGAATTGGGGATTGTATGGTCTGTGGTCTTTGACCTGGCTTCAAGGTAGTGAGAAAACCATTTCCTCTAACATTTTGAGTCCACGGCAGAAAAAGAACGATAATTCCAAATACAGTGGCCCCTAGTAAAAACCGATTAAAGTGTTTATAATGTCTTTTGTGAAAAACCCTTTCAGTTGATTTATACCCCCTTAGGTGTACCGTTTTATTTAGTGGATTGTTAGAAATATTCAACATAAGTTCTCAAATTTTAGAAACGATCTTACCGTTTTCCAAGGTTATTATGTTTTTGAATCTGCTTAACCATTTGGGATCCTGACTTACGACTATTAACGACCAAGGATTTTCTTCGTCGGTCAAGAAGTTTATTATTCTAATAGCTTCAACTGCATCAAATTGAATTAGGGGATCTTTTAACAATAGTAGTTTTGGTTTCCGTACTATGCTTCGGGCCAAAACAATTTTTTTAGATACGGTAAATGGCATTTTTTGACCCTCGGGATATACCATGGTATTGATTCCCTTCGGCTGTTCTCTTACATATTGAAGCAATCCCGTTTTTTCTATGGCCCATTGCACATCTTTTTCGCTAATGCTCTTATCTCCAAAAGTGATATTATCCAAAATGGTCCCCTCAAAAGGTGTTTCTTCCGTTAGGGACTGCCCCAAAAAGGAACGGTAATGATTGGGGGTTATACCCTTGAGGGATACATTGTTGATATAAATATTACCGTCATCAGGTTGTATCAGGCCAGCAATTAGTCGCAACAAGGTGGACTTGCCCGAACCGTTGGCCCCTAGAACCAATAAACGTGTTTTTGGACCTATTTTTAGTGATATGTCGTCCAGTATATTTTTCCCAATTTTTGAGGCTCCAAAGGAGACTCTATCCAACTCCACTATAAATTCCTCTTCCTCGTTAAGTGGTCTTTCTCCTTGCTGCTCTTCCAAATCCTTATCTACCACCTGCCCCAATTTTTCCAAGGAAGTAAAAAGATCATAGAAAGTTTCCAAACTTCGGGTCAACTTCTCAACAGAACTAATGACCAAGAGAATGATGATCTCGGCAGCTACGAACTGCCCAATGTTCATTTCCTGATTAAGAACCAAAAGTCCACCTATTAACAATAAACCAGCTGTTACCAGTACCTTAAACCCGATCATCTGTAAGAACTGTATTACCAGAATGCGAAAATGGCTCTCACGAGCCTTCAGATAGTCCAGCACCAATCCATCATTCTTGTCCAGAGCCAAGCTGGTCCTACCAGAAAGTTTAAAGCTTACCAAAGAGCGCGCAACTTCCTGTATCCAGTGAGCTACCTTATATTTTCGTTTTGATTCTTCAAGACTGGTATCCATCCCTTTTTGGGCAGTAAATTTGAAAACAACATAAATAAGTAGTATCAATAAAATTCCGTACACGATAAAAAATGGATGATAAAAAGATAGTAGTATCAGCCCAAATACAATCTGTAGTACTGCTGCGGGAAAATCCAATAAAATCTTTGCCAATCCCTTTTGTACATTTAGAGTGTCAAAAAACCTATTGGCAAGTTCAGGAGGATAGTAATCCTGTAGTTCACTCAACTTTATTTTAGGAAAACGATACGTAAATTCAAACGACGCTCTAGTGAATATCTTCTGTTGAACATTCTCTATGATACGGATCTGCATTAATTGCAATATGCCGCCAAAAGCTACTCCTCCTGTTACCAGAAATACCAAAATTATCCATGAGGTACTGATTTCGGCACTTTGGATGAGATTAATAATGGCCTGTATACCCAAGGGTAATGAAAGATTAACAAGACCGGCAAAAATGGCATAATAAAAGGCCTGCATCACATCCCTTTTATCTAGTTTTAACAGGCCCATTAGCCGCTGCCAAGCCGTAAGTACATTTTTAGCCATTTTGCTTTGCCTTTAAGGTGTTAAAAACTAAATCGGTAAGGTATTTGGTAGTATCGCCTTTTTCATGACAGTCTGTTAGTGAGGGAAAATGATCCTTAAGAAAATACTGTTGCAATGAACCTTCTAGTATAGTACTAGCCAAACTAGAGGGATATTTATATTCAGAATCTACAACACTTATCATTTCTTTATAACGCTCTATCATTCTTTTGTAGATTTCAAAATAGCCTTCCTTGTTTTCTTTATCTATTTCTTTGGTCAGATATGATTTTGAATATTCGTTAATTACTATATTACTTAACAAGACTTCATTTATGTGGGAGAATGCTGTATCCTCCACAGTGGGACGGGTAACAATTTCTATCGCTTTTTTTAATTTTTCAGAAGAATTAGCAATACTGTTGGTTGCAAAAACCAACTGATACTCTAACCAAGCCCAATACCATGACGTAAGGTACAATAACAACTTGTGCTTGTTCTCAAAGTAGCGATATATTGAACTTTCGTTAGAACCAATTGCCTGTCCCAATTTTTTGAAGGTAAAGCGTTCAAATCCAAGATCGTTAATCATTATAATACTTTGGTTAATAATTCGCTTCCCCAAATCTGAAGACACTGGATCCTTAACATAGATCTTTTCATTTATTTTAATTGTGACTGACCTAAATAGACGTTCCATGCTTGAAGTTTTAGAATTGCAAAATTAATAGTAATACTTTCAGATTATAATAGTTTAACATCCGTTTAACAATAGTAATAATTTTAAATAGAATAGTATTACTATTAATTTTTTCAGGAAATCAGGTTTATTGTTGGTATTTGTATGAATAATTGTTTTAAATATTGTGTAACGATCTATTTTGGAAATCGGATAAAAAGTATGGTCATAAAGGAAAAGTGAAGGAGTAGGCCCAAGGCTTTTTTGTTTTATGAAAATGGTAGTCACATCGTCCTCTGGGAAATAAGGATATTTAGTCTACCGCATAGGGGATAGCAACTATTTTTCCTTGTCCATATCTTTTAAACTATTTTCCTGATCAACTTAATTATTGTGCTCTATTTCCGTGATAAAACCGGGGGATTGGCTATCGTCGCAGCTTACAGTGGCAACTAATTGGCTACATCATTTAACTTTTGCCATTTCAAGCCAGCTTTCAATTTCACTGTATACTTTAGGATAGGTATTGAAGCCTAATAATTAGAGGGGTAGTGTTTATATGATTTAAGGAAATTTTTTGTGATATTGATTTTAAGTTTGTTGTACGGTTTCCTTAGGTATAAAATGTCCGCCATACCAATAACCTATAGTTTTAATTACAAAGAAAGGGTTTAATCTATCCAATAGCACTACCTAAATGCTTTCAGAATTGTGATACTTAGAATTGGAGTACACCATAAATTTTTGCGGTAAGTGAAATTAATTAAATAATTAATGAGTGGTTGGGTGACCAATAGGAGTAACCCTGCAATTAGTATTTACAGGTAGAATTTAAAATTGAATTATTGTGTGTGTCTAAAAAAAGCATTGGTTCAGGGAGAATTGTTAGAATTAAAAAAGCCAGTAGAAAGAGATCTACTGGCTTTTCAGTTTGGTTGGCTGGTTGGGTTTTTTTATTTGAAATCGGATACTTTTAATTGTTTCTGATCCCAGTATTCATCTTTTCTAAATTCATAGGTAGTGGGGTTGTATGTGCCCACTAAATCTACTTTGGTTTTCTCTGGCACTGTCATATTCAATGCCCAGTAAACGGCATTTACCACTAGTCGCCTAGTTCCTTCTATAGTAAAGTCGACCGCCGAAAAAGCTGTAGAGGTAAAGGCTTTTCCTTTTTTACCTCCAGGAATTTGATATGATTTGGTCCATGCTACGGGCATAAAAGGAGGACCTACGTCCTTGCCGTTGTTTGTTTTTGCTACCTCATCATCCGTAGGTCGCATTCCGTAGAATATATCGTTTTCATCAAACTCTCCTTTTCTATTCATTACCTTCCCTAGGATTATAGGTTGTGCATCCCCGGGTAAGGGCAAGCGTACCTCATAGACATCGGCAGAGGCCCAAACGTCGCCGTCCGATATACCGTTGACGATTCCGCTTTCCTTGCCTTCTTCAACTACTATTCCTTTGGTACTCTGATGCTTGTGGTGTCCGTGATGACTAACCCAGTGCTCACCAAGTATAAGTCTTCCAAAACCACCGGTCCATTCTGTTTTATCTCCCCTATATGAGTTTCCGTAGTGCTTGTAATTGGAAACATCGTCTTTTTTAAAATTAAAGGCATGTGTTGCCGTTCTAAGGCCAATGACGGGTTTTCCTGCCTTTAGATAATCATCTATATGCTTCATTTGGTTGTCAGGAAGAGCTCTGAACCTTGTGGCAATTATCATAAGGTCTGCGTTACCCAATGCCTCCAAGCCTGGAATGTTTTTAACATAGTTGGCATCAACAATTCCCGGTTTGGCCGGATCCTGGGCAAAAAGCACGGTACAATTAAAACCATGGTGTTTGGAAAGTATTTTTGCCAATTGTGGCATAGATTCCTCAGACCTATATTCCTCGTCACCGGAGATAAGAACAACGTGTTTCGCATTCTTGTCCGAGCCTTCAAAAGTTAACCATTGTTGTGGTGTATCCGTAGTTTCTACGGCCATCGTTTCATTAGACTTGTCGGTTTTTTGCTCTTTACAGGCAAGCATCACTAGGCAAACAAGAATAGGTAATAAATTTTTCATCATAAGATATTTAGATATATTAATTGGGTGTTTTGAAACTGTTTACATTATTTAATTCCCATTCCTTCCTTAATCAATTTTATGCCTTCTGTATAAATCTGCTCAGAAGGGGAGTAATCCCTCCAAACATTAATAGCATTGGCAAATTCAGGGATTATAGTGCTAAAGGCTTCAATAGTTAACCAACCATCATACTTAATTTCCTTTAGTCCATTAAACACGTCTTTCCAATTAACCTGTCCACGACCCGGAGTTCCCCTGTCGTTTTCACTAATATGCACATGCTTTAAATGGGGCGCTATTGTTTTTAGGGCTTCAGATTGACTCTTTTCTTCAATATTTGCATGATGGGTATCAAACATTGCTCCTAGGTTTGGGTGGTTTACCGCCTCTACCATAGTCCCTAGGTCGGCCATAGTATTGTATAAATAGCATTCAAACCGGTTAACCGCTTCCGGTGTCAGGATGATATTTGATTTTTGGGCATATTCTGCCGCTTTATAAAGCATTTCATTACTCCATTGTTTCTCCTGTAGGGTAGGAGGTTGCCGAGTAAAATAGGCAAATGTGGAATGAAAAGGACCGCATATGACTTCAACATTGGCGGCCGCGGCCATATCTATGGTCCATTTTAATTGTTCCAGTCCGGCTTCTCGTATTTTCTTGTCAGGACTGGCTATATTCTGTTCAGGTGACAAAGCGCCTACGGCAGTAACTCCCATATTGATACTGGAAAAATGCTTGCCTAGTTGGGAATAGTGCTTTTCATTGCCCTCTCCTAAGAATAACTCAATTCCATCATACCCAGTTTTTTTTAAGGTGTCAATAATACTGTAGTGTTCCTCGGTGACATGGTTTGTCCAGAGCAACATGTTCATTCCAATCTTCATCTCTTGCTTTAATTGATATTTAAATGTATATATCCCGTCCAATTCCCTGTGCACTGTTTGGTATTCTTTTTAAAGAATGCTGCCTTTGCCAAGCCCAAGGAATTGGGGGATATTCTAGAATTTTCTAAATAGGTGCTTTAGGCTACGGCTTCCTGTGTTTTTTCTTTTTTAGAGGCCTTTACCCAAAACCATAAAATGGTAAATAGTATGATCAAAATGCCAGGAAATGCTACCATGGTGCCCAAGGTGTCTTGTCCCGCTACCAGTTCCAATTCGTCACCGGTAAGGCCTTGTGCTGCTGCTTCTGCCTTGTCCTTATCAATCCATCCACCAATTATAGGTTGAAATATAGAAGAAGAGAACATTCCTACGGCACCGATGATAGACATACCCAAGGCACCACTTTTTGGAATTTTATCGGCAACAAAACCAATCATATTTGGCCAGAAATAAGCAATTCCCAAGGCAAAGAATACCGCTGCTACATAGGCCATAGCTCCCGTTTGGGTGCTAAATAGATAAATTCCAAGGGTTGCTAAAACCGCAGATCCAAGTAGTACGCCTGTTTGGTCAAATTTTTTCACCACATCACCACCAAAATATCTTGCTATTGCCATAAGTCCGGTTGTTAAGGCAAGTATCCACATGGGCTTAGCACCACTCTTGGCCAAAATTAGACCCACCCATTGTTGAGGTCCAAATTCGGATATCGCTGTTAAGGACATACAAACAACCATGAAAAGGAATAATGGAGATACCATGGCTTTTAAATTACCGCTCAATGTGGCTGCAGCCTCAACCTTGGCTTTTGGCCATGATTGTCCAAAAAATAAATAAGCATATATTAATGTTGGAATCATTATTAGCCATATTTGTGTTTGCCAGGTTAAACCAGTACCGGTCATAAAATCAGACAGTAGACTTCCTATCATAATTCCACCGGGGAACCACATATGAAAACGATTCATCATTTTACTCATCCTAGTGCCAGAGTAGGCATCTGCTATCATTGGGTTACAGGCTGCTTCTGTACATCCGTTTCCAAGGCCTATTAACAAGGTAGAGATTAGTAGACCTATGTAACTGCCAGAATAAATGGTCATGATTATACCAACGGCGTGAGCCAAAAAGGCAAACTGCATAATGGCTTTCCCACCTACTTTGTGGTAGATTAATCCACCCACTACCATAGACAAAGGGAAACCAAAGAACCACATGGAATTTATAAAACCAAGTTGTTCGGCACTTAGACTTAGCTCTTCCCCAAGTTGCGGAAGAATTCCAGCTCTTATACTAAAAGAAAATGCTGTAGTAATTAAAGCAAAACAGCTACCGTAAAACAGCCTATTTGCATTGTTTTTTTGTTGATCATTTGAATTTTCCATCGGTTGTGATAAATTTTTGATTAGAGGTTTTTTAATATTTATAAAATTATTTCAGCCTATAAGTTTAGTTTGTTTTTTACAATAATCATAATTTATTTTTAAATGATTTGTTAAATGAAAAAAAAGGCAGCCCTTATTTTATGCTTTTAATATCTGTTACAACTATTAAATGATCAGGGGTATTTTTAGCCCAAAAATAAAATCTGATAAATGTAATTCTAAAAGGGTTTTCAAAATTCCTATATCCTACTAAATAATGATACTATTTTGTCGTGTAGTGTATTGAATTTTTGGGAAGCCTATGTGAGAGGGGGAATTAATAGTCTTATGTAATATAGGTGATTGCAGGCTTTTTTTTTTCTTGTGATTAGGCAATGGAAGTTTGGAGCTTAGGATAAAATTTGCTCATTGTCAACTATTTGAAAGATAAATTATTTGGCAATAGACCTTAGCGGAATTAATTATACCCTATTATGTAGTTGGTATTCACTCCTTAGGAAAAGTTGAAATATCTGTAGTCCGGAGCCTTTTTGATAAATGGTAATTAAGATATGCTAGTTTTAATATTTAGGAACAACTTGCGGTATTCATGTGGGCTCATATGTACAATGGCCTTGAATTGTCTGTTAAAATTGGAGAGAGCGTTAAAACCACATTCATAACTAATTTGTGATATATTGAAATTGTCTTCCAATAACAATTTTCTAGAATGCCCTATTCTTATTTCATTCACAAAACGGGTGAAGGTCTTGTTGGCCCTTGGTTTAAAATACCGGCAGAATGATGTAGTGGTCATGTTTAGCATTGATGCAATCTCCTCCAAGGATATTTTGGTCTTAAAATTAGTCATAACATAGTCGTATACAATACGCATCTTGTCTGCGTCGTCCCCTTTAAAAACATTGGTGTACCCTGGGCTGGACAATAAGTTGTATTCCTTACTGTTGGCAAGGATATCTATGATCTCAAATAATTTAATAATTCTACGAAAGCCCTGTTCGTTATTGATTTTTAGAAGTAGTTTGTTTATCTTATTACGTGTCTCACCATAAAATTCCATTCCCCTAACAGAATTTTCTACAAACTTGTTTACATTGTAAAACTCTTCCTTGGCCAACAAAGCTTCGCTAAAGAGTTCATGGTCAAAATATATGACCAGACCTCTAGTGCTCAATGTACTGTCCTTTTCAAAATAGGCATCATCGCTTCGCCACAGATGGGGGAGGTTGGGGCCAGTTACCACCAGATCTCCCTCTTCAAAGGACTGTACATGGTCTCCAACAAACCGGGTTCCCTTTCCTTTGGCTATCAACGAAATTTGGTAATCAGGGTGAAAGTGCCAATGGGGATTAAAGTAGGGCCCAATCATATCTTTATAGATAAATGTTTCCTTGGTGGTAAGCGTTTTTTCAATGTTTGGTGTGCTCATAAATTTCCCTAACGAATATAATTTCTGCTAATTTATGACAAAAAAGTGTCATCATTTAGTAAAATATAGGGAATATCAATCCTTATAGTATTTTAGATTTGTAAAGCTTAATTTTAATACTTCAATTTCTGAGGTAAGTTTTTTATGGATAGTGCATAAAAAAGAATAATTAATTTGGATATTGGCAAACAATTGAGGTGATGACAAGTTGTTAGCATTAATGAGGTTTGTACAAGGTTGGCCGTCCAAAACTTTACAGCAGGCATGCTGCTTTATAAATACAGGTCAACTGCTGATACAGTGTTGAATTTTTATGTTGGAATCATTAATTTTCGGGAAATCTTTTTGTATGAAAAAATCAGGGTTGCTAATTGTGTTTTCTACCTTGGTTTTTCTTATGGGTTCCTGTGGCGATATTTTTATGGGAACTGATGATGATTCAGTTGTGGGCATTGCTATGGCCCCTGCGGACTTGGGGCATAAAATGGTTGGCAATTTGGAATATGTCGCAACCACCGGGAGAGGCGATACTGCTGATTACTGCGTAACCTATGAAGGGGAAAAAGGACAGGGCAAAGGAAAGCATATTGTTTTTATAGCTACCGATCACGAATATAGGGGAGAGGAAACCTTACCTGCTTTGGCTAGGATTCTGGCCAAAAGATACGGTTTTAAGTGTACGGTAGTTTGGGCCTTGGATGATGAGGGGAATATTTTTCCCGGTAGTTCTAACCTAAAAGGTCTAGAGGTGCTTGAAGAAGCAGATCTCATGGTTATTTTTACAAGGTTCGCAAATTTTGAAGATAAGCAGATGCGGTATATAGATGATTATTTGCATAGGGGCGGACCGGTGATTGGACTAAGGACGGCTACCCATGCCTTTAAGAATTCCGATAACCCTAATTGGGGTCATTATGATTATAAATATAACGGTTCCAAGAAGGCTTGGCAGGGCGGCTTTGGAGAAGTGGTGTTGGGGGAGACCTGGGTAGGTCACTACGGTAAGAACCACCAACAGGCCTCCAATTTATTATTGGAAGATGTAAATAAGGAACATCCCATACTGCGAGGCGTAGAAAATGCCTGGGCCCAGTGTGGTGGGTATAACGCCTATCCGGAAGGGAAAAATTTAAAGATATTGGCACGTGGACAGGTGCTTAACGGGATGACTCCCAACGCGGAACCGGATACGACCAAGGAAGAGCTACCGGTAGCCTGGGTGCGTACCTATCAATTGGAGAACGGAAAAGCCGGACGAGCATTTACAACTACCCACGGAGCGTCAGAAGATATTTTAAGTGATGGTTTTAGAAGAATGCTGATCAATGCCTGTTTATGGGGCGTGAAAATGGAAAATACGATCAAGGCAGATAATCCTATCGATTTTGTTGGAGGATATCAGCCATCAACATTTAATTTTAAGGGCTTTCAGAAGAATGTTAAACCCTCTGATTTGGCGGGTTGGGATTCTGTGATAATGCCAAGAAAATAATAATAACGATTAAATCAACAGTTATGCCAGAAAACAATTATCCTAAACTCCACAACGCCTCGTGGCCCGGTGTAGTGGGGAAAGGACCAGATTCAGAGCCACCATTGTCTATTGATACCATGATCGAATTAACGGCCAATGCCGAAGTGGATGGGGTTAAATTTGATGGATTCGACCTTTTTGTTGCCGATCCACATTTGGATATAGACTCCAATGACGACGCTATTAAGAAAATGGCAGATAAGGCCAGATCCAAAAATCTAGAGATCGGAAGTTTGGTTGCTCCAGTGTGGGCTGGTACAGGTGGGGGATCGGCTATGGGATCACGCGAAGAGCGTAATCAATTTATAACCCAGGTGAAGAAGGCTTGCGAAATTGGAAAAAAATTAAGGGATATTGGTGTACGCCCTAATGGGGTAATACGAATAGACTCCTCGGTAGACCCCTCTAGCTGGGCGGCAGATCCGGCGGGCAATACCAAATTAATAGCCCAGACATTTAGGGAAGCCTGTGATGTTGCTGCCGATTATGGTGAGGCTTTGGCTGCAGAAGGTGAAATCTGCTGGGGCGGAATGCACGGATGGAAAACAATGGTGAATACCCTTGAGGCAGTAGACAGGCCTAATATTGGATTTCAGGCCGATATGGCCCATACCTTACTCTACCTTTTGGGGTACAATAAAGAGGATGAAAGAATATTGCCCAAAGATTTTGATTGGAATGATAGGGCAACCTTGACCGAAGGGCTTAAAACATTGACCGCTGCCCTAAGACCATGGACTATTGATTTTCATGTGGCACAGAACGATGGTACCGTTTTTGGGTCTGGTTCACATGATAAAACAGGTAGACACTGCCAGGCTTCGGATCCCAATGGTAAATTGGATATAGCGGTGGATGCCGGTCATTGGTTGCGTGATGAAAATGGTAACCTAACCAAAAAATTAAGACATATCTGTTGGGATGGATGTATGTTTCCAAATGACGTTATGATGCAGCCCAAAACCTGGAACGATATTTTGGGGGCAATGATCAAGGTGCGTCAACAACATGGTTGGTACGAGGCACCATAAAGACCAGCATAAAATGGTTTTGTACTTATTTTTTTACTAATTATTAATTTAAAATATAAAATAGCATATACATGTCAAGTAAGAAAGAATTACGAATAGGAATGGTAGGATACGGATTTATGGGAAGGACCCATTCCAATGCTTATCGTAGGGTTGGCAATTTTTTTCCAGAACTGGAGTATCAACCTGTATTAAAGGCCATCTGTGGGCGTAACCAAGAGAGAACCCAGGCCTTTGCAGATCAATGGGGATATGAATCCATTGAGACCGATTGGAAAAAATTGATTGCCCGTGATGATATTGACGCTATTGACATCTGTACGCCCAATAATATGCACGCAGAAATAGCTATTGCTGCTGCCGAAGCGGGAAAAATGGTGTTGTGTGAAAAACCCTTGGCCAGAACCGTTGAGGAAGCACAGCCAATGGTAGATGCAATAGAAAAGGCAGGAGTGCCCAATACGGTTTATTTTAACTACAGAAGATTGCCGTCGGTAACCTTGGCAAAACAACTTATAGATGCCGGTAAATTGGGTAGAATATTTCATTATCGTGCCAATTTTTTACAGGACTGGACCATTAGTCCGGAGCTTCCCCAAGGAGGAGAAGGTTTGTGGCGTTTAGATAATGCGGCCGCAGGTTCTGGGGTAACCGGGGACCTATTGGCGCACTGTATAGATACCGCCATGTGGCTAAATGGAGGTATCAAGGATGTTTCTGCTATGACCGAAACCTTTATAAAAGAACGTGTACACACTGGAACCGGAGCAAAACAAGAGGTGACCATAGATGATGCCTGTATGTTTCATTGTCATTTTGACAACGGTTCATTGGGTATTTTTGAATCTACACGCTATGCAAGAGGTCATAAGGCCCTTTATACCTTTGAAATAAATGGAGAGCACGCTTCTATAAAATGGAACCTTCATGATCTTAGTCGCTTGGAGTATTTTGATCATAGGGACGAATCTCAGGAAAGAGGATGGCGTTCCATTCATGTAACGGATGGGGATCATCCTTATATGGACAAATGGTGGGTGCCAGGTCTTTCAATTGGGTATGAACATAGTTTTGTGCATCAAATTGCCGACTTCCTCAAGGCGTTGAGTGAAGGCAAACCTTGTTCCCCTACCTTCAAAGAAGCCCAGGAAACACAAAAAGTATGTGAAGCTGTTTTGGAGTCTGCCAAGACCAAGAGCTGGAAAGATACCGGTGTTAAATGGTAGTGTTTTAATATGGTTTTAAAATTAAATGACTAATTTTTGAGCCTCAAATAAAATTTTTAATAATAAAATATCCCAATGAGTAATTCTATAAAAGGTTTTTGTCTTAAAACCAATGAAAAAATATACCCTAATACCGATCAATCGGTACTGAGTAATTCTGAAGTGGTAGACATGGAAATTCCACCACTAAAGGAAGGGGAAATATTAGCAAAGACCTTATTTACAGGAATTTGTGGTTCGGACAATAGCGCAACAATAGGTAAGGCCAATTTTGATTGGGTACAACGCCCTAGGGTGATAGGGCATGAATTCAGTGCTCAGGTATTGGAATTGGGGCCTGGGGATCATGGTGATCTTAAGGTGGGGGATATATTTACCCCCTTGGCTATGTTAGGATGTAGAGAAGAGGATTGTCCCGCTTGTAGTGTTTCCAAATGGAATCTATGTCCGAAAAAGGAAATTATAGGTTTCCATAGAAACGGAGGGTTTGGTCAGCAAGTTGTATTGGAGTCGGATCGAGTTGTGCCTTTAATGGAAGGGTTAACGCCAGAACAAGGTGCCTTGGTAGAACCGCTATCTATTATAACCAATGCCTTGTACAATAAATGTGATATAAAACCAGGTCAAGATGTAGTGGTAACAGGCTGTGGGATTATAGGGATGATGTCTGCAGAAGTTGCCAAAGCTGCTGGAGCGCGGGTAGCGGTTACCGGTATTGCCCATGATCGTGATATCCGTTTAAAGAGGGCCAAGGAAAGAGGTTTTATTACAATAGAAGTGTCACCCGAAAATTCCTTGACTTCACAATTGCAAAATGGTCTTACCGATGATCAGGGTATACCATTTGGTACCAATGGAAAAGTAGATTTGCTAATAGAGTGTTCTGGAGTGGCTCCCGTTCTTACCGAAGCCGTTGGCGTGGTGAAACCGGAAGGTGATATTTGTGTGATTGCCACATATGGAACCGATGTATCGATCAATGCAACTCATCTAACACGTACTTCATTGAATATGAGAGGGTCTATGGGGTCATGTAGGGCAGACTATATGGCGGCTCAAAAATTGATGGTAACCGGAATTTTTCCATCCGAACACTATACGGATTTCTATGATTTTAAGGATATAAATCAGGCTTTTGAGGATTCCATCAAGGCTAATAACATGAAGGCAGTTGTTAAAATGAACTAGGAGTTCATCTTATTACTGTGGACCTATTTTTTAATATCTAAAAACAAGCATAATAACATGCACACAATATTTATTACCGGAGGTACGGGTTGTATAGGGTCGGTAACTATTTACAAACTACTTCAATCAAAGGAAGTGGGGAAAATTGTCATCGCTTCCCGATCAAATAATGCTGACCCCTTAAAATTATGGTTGGGAGAAGATCTGGATTCCCGCCTGGAGTTTGTTACTTTGGACGTAGCCAATTATGATGCTATGGAGGAGACCTTATTAAAGGTAGACCCAACCCATATCATACATTTGGGGGCCTATCAAAGTCCGGACTGTTCCAAGTTTCATATACGGGGAATGGAAATTAATACCGGGGGAACCATGGCCTTATTTGATGCGGCCGAAAAACTCACTAACCTAAAGCGGTTTGTTTTCGCAAGTTCCGCAGCTGTTTACGGTATGCGAGCCATGTATCCGCAAGCTACTATAAGTGAGGATGCCCAGTTGGCTCCACCCAATCATTATGGTATCTGGAAATTGGCAGGGGAACATTTGGCCCGCTTATTCCATGATAATACCAAGGTGCCTACTGTTTGCCTGAGGATAAATACTACCTATGGCAAGGGTAGGGACAAAGGCAAAACATCGGCACCTACCAATGCCCTAAAAGCTATTGCCATGGGGGCGGTTTCGGGAAAGGTAGTTCCGTTTAAAATGCCCTATCAAGGTAGGGAGAACTATCATTTTGTAGAAGATGTGGGAGCCCACTTTGCCGAATGTGCCTTGCAGGAATATAAAGGTTTTGGAGCATTTAATATTAAAGGAAGAACTATTCCTATCCAAGATTTTCTAAAAATTGCAGAAGAGCAATCAGAGGCTTTGGGGATGGGAGCGTATGCAAAATTATCCGTTGTTCCTGATGCCCCACCAAATTTATTTGTGTCCGATTTGGAACATGATAAAATAGACGCTACTTTTAAAAATTTACCCTTAACGGATATAGGGGAGGGCGTACGCAAATCACTGCAGGAATTTAGAAATATGGCGGAGAAAGACATATTGGATTATTCAATAGAGAATTAATGAAAACGATAGGAATAGGATTTATAGGTGCAGGAGATATCGCTAATTTACATGCAGAGGCCATAAACAGTTTACCAGGTGCCCAATTGGTTGGACTGTGGAATAGAACCTACGAAAAAGGTGTGGCCAAAGCGGCCAAGTATGGGTGCAAGACATATAAGACAGAGGACGAATTATTTGAAGATGCAGCAATAGATGCGGTTTTTATATTGACAAATATGGAGACCCACTGTGATTATACTTTAAGAGCAGCCAAGGCAGGAAAGCATATTTTGGTGGAAAAACCAGCAGCTTCCAGTATTGCCGAATTGGAGAAAATGCAAAAGGCAGTTGAAGAGGCAGGTGTACAATGTATGCCGGTGCATAACTATATTTACGAAGCTGGCATTAAAAGGGCCAAAGCCATGATAGAAAGTGGCAAATTGGGAGATATTTCCCAATTCTATATGATGTACAATATTCATCATGCCGATGAAGTAAGGGCGCGTTATCCAGGTGTAATTCGCCAAATACTGACCCATCACAGTTATACCATGTTATATCTGGCCGGACAGCCCAAAACAGTTTCCTGTTTAAAATATACTGTGGATACTACTATAGCTCCTCAGGAAAATGTGGCCATGGCCAATATTCAAATGGAAAATGGCACGCTTAGCCATTTATCTGCTAGTTTTGCCAACGATGATCATGCTGGTGATCCCTGGACCTGTATTATTAAAGTAATAGGCACCAAGGGAAGCACGCGATACAGTTATCGCGATTGGGTCATAAATGAGCAAAATGGACCACATTCACAGACCTTTCAATGCTATCCGGAATCAATAAAAAATACGGCAACACACTTCATAGACGAGGTTTTGCGGAACAATGGGAAACCGCTTTCCAGTTTGGAAGATGCCATAACATGCCAACGTATCATAGAAGCTTGCGAACAATCAGTGGATCAGGGAATTCACGTTAAAATCAATTAATTGTATTATAAAATGAAGAACATCTTTAAAAAAGTGACTTTGGGAAGGGCTTTCCTTATCCTTTTTCTAGGTCTAGGCCTCGACAGCTGTAGTAAACAGGAGGAAAACACCTTAAAAATTGAAAGCAATTCCCATATTGTATTGATTGGTAACAACCTTGCGTCCCGAATGATGAATTTTGGCCATTTTGAGACCGAAATGCAGTTACGTTACCCCAATGACTCCTTGTACATACGTAACATGGCCGATGGTGGCAATACCCCAGGTTTTAGGCCCCATTCTTCCAGAGTTTCACCATGGGCTTTTCCCGGGGCGGAATTGTTTCAGACAGAACTGGCTCAAAAATCAGGAAGTAAAGGTCATTTTGAAACGGAAGACGAATGGTTGACCAGATTGGAAGCCGATATTATAATTGCCTTTTTTGGGTATAATGAATCTTTTCAGGGATCTGAGGGTCTTGATAATTACAAAGAGGAACTTCGCGCTTTTATAAAGCATACCCTAAAACAAAAATATAACGGTGCTGCCGCTCCGCAATTGGCAATTGTATCGCCTATTGCTTTTGAGGACCTTTCCGATAAGATGGACCTGCCCGATGGGAAAAAGGAAAACGGGAACCTGGCAATGTACTCAGAGGCAATGGAACAGGTGGCATTGGAAGAAGGCGTACTCTTTGTAGATGCCTTTGAGCCAACAAAAAATTGGTATGAAACCGAGACTACTAGTTTGACACAGGACGGTTTTCAGCTAAACGACTTTGGATATCAGAAGTTTGCCAAGTTGTTGGCAAATGAAATTTTTGGCGAGAAGAAGGCCAAGGCCGAAGAGAATCGTGAATTGGTGTTGGATGCGGTAAACGAAAAGAACTGGTTTTGGCATAACGACATTAAAATTCCCAATGGGGTGCATGCCTATGGAAGGCGTTATGATCCCTATGGTCCGGACAACTACCCTTATGAGATTGAAAAAATACGCCAGATGACGGCTATCAGGGATACTGCCATCTGGGAAGCTGTGAAGGGCGAAAAGATGGATTTGGCCGCTAGTGATGCCAAGACCAGAAAACTTCCTCCTGTAGAGACCAATTATCAACCCAGTAAAAAGAATGGTACGCCCGAGTATTTGTATGGGCAGGATGCCTTGGATAAAATCTCAACAGCACCTGGTTATAAAATAGAACTTTTTGCTTCAGAAGAGGAATTTCCAGACCTTGCCAATCCAGTACAAATTTCCTTTGACAACAAGGGAAGATTGTGGGTTGGAGTAATGCCAAGCTATCCACACTACAGACCAGGGGATAGTAAGCCAAATGATAAACTGTTGATACTGGAAGACACGGACAATGACGGTAAGGCCGATAAGCAAACTGTTTTTGCAGACGGACTTCATCTAACTATTGGTTTTGAGTTTGCACCTGAAGGGGTGTATGTTTCCCAAGGAACCAATCTAATATTGTTGAAAGATACCGATGGGGATGACAAGGCCGACGCCAAGGATATTATTTTAAGCGGATTTGATGATCATGATACCCACCATGCCATCAGTGCTTTTACCACAGATCCGTCCGGAGCAATTTACATGGGAGAAGGGGTTTTCCTTCACACCAATGTGGAAACCGCATATGGGACTGTTAGAGGAACCAACGGAGGATTCTATAGGTATAGTCCACAAAGACATCATTTGGAGCGCACGGCACAGTTGCCTATTCCAAATCCATGGGGTATTGCATTTGACGATTGGGGACAGCCCTTTTTTGAACACACCTCTGGCCCGTCTGCTACATGGATGATGCCCGGAACTATTTTGCCACGCTACGGTGTAAGTTCTCCGCTACCGGAAAACCTTATCGAAAAAGATCACTTAGTGCGACCTACCTCAGGATTGGAATTTGTATCTAGTAGGCATTTTCCAGAAGAGGCACAAGGCAATATGTTGATTGCCAATACTATTGGTTTCTTAGGTATAAAGGAACATTCAATGGTAGATGACCAAAAAACTGCCGGTTATGTTAGTAGGCATCAAGAAGACCTAATTTCCGCAACCGACAAAAATTTTCGTCCCGTGGATTTGGAATTTGCACCTGATGGATCTTTATATGTTATAGATTGGCACAATGTTCTTATAGGGCATATGCAGCACAATGCCCGTGATCCGTTACGTGATCATGCGCACGGTAGGGTTTACAGAATTACCTACCCATCAAGACCGTTGGTAGAACCAGCTAAAATTGTTGATGCCTCTATAGAGGAGCTATTGGACAATTTGAAGCTACCGGAATACCGTACCAGATACCGTACAAAAAGGGAACTTCGTGCCAGGGATGCATCCGAGGTCTTGTCCAAACTTAAAACTTGGGTTGCGGACCTGGATAAGAGTAATCCTAAGTATGAGCATCATCTCTTGGAAGCCTTGTGGGTAACCTGGGGCTTGAACCAGGTAGACCAAGACCTTTTGGAGAAAATGCTAAATGCTAAGGATTTCCGAGCCAGAGCGGCTGCTGTAGGTGTGCTTCGCTATGCCGGACACCAAATTACAAATCAGGCCGAACTTCTTATGCAAGCAGCCAAGGACGACAATTCCAGAGTGCGTTTACAGGCATTGGTAGCAGCATCTTGGTTAGGTAAGGATGTGGGGATTCCTATTATCACCGAGGCCGGTAAAAAAGGCCTGGACAAGTGGATGGAAAAACCGTATAAAGCGGCACTCGCACATTTAAATGGACATAAGATGGGAGAAGAGCCCAAAGAGGTGATCAAAACCGACCTCAAAGGAAGGGATTTGGAACTGTTAGTAGCTGGAAGGGAAGTCTATATGAGAGACGGGTATTGTGCCACCTGTCACCAATCTGATGGTCAAGGTTTGGAAGCATCAGGTTTTCCACCGCTGGCAGGATCCAAATGGGTAACCGGTAGTGAGGAACGACTAATAAAGTTAACGACCAATGGCCTTATGGGGCCAATAGAAGTTAACGGTAAGAAATATCCTGGACAGGTACCAATGACTCCCTTTGGTAAATTGCTAAATGCCGAGGAAATGGCTGCCGTCCTGACCTATGTGAGAAATACATTTGGTAATAAAGCCTCTGTAATTTCTGCAGATAAAGTGAAGGAGGTACAAGAAAAGATCAAGGATAAAGAAGGGTTTTATTCACCAGCGGAATTGTTGAAAGAACACCCTCACAGTAAATAATTGGAATAAACGTTTTAATTGCAAAACTTTGGTGTAAATGCCAATAAAAGATTTTCTTTTATTGGCATTTACACTTTTATGCGAGTATTAACTAGGCCTATCAATTCATAGAATGTAAATAAATAATTTAAAATACCTTTTTTATTAAATTATATCATTTTAATCAAAAAGTGCTTCTGTTCCTAAGTTTTTGTTAAAAACAATGGTTTTTTTAGGTTAGTACATAAATAAATCATAATATGGTCGATTAAGGTATTGTGTTCTTGCTCATAGTATAATGAGTCTTTAACATGAAACCATATTTTATATAAATTAACACTAAAATAATTAGTACATATGGGTAGGCCGGCGACAAAACCAACGGAGCTTAAGGATGGATATTATATTGAAGTTCGAAATAGAAATCAGAAAACAGGTGGCATTAAAATCAGAAGGGATACGGAAGAGCAAATGCTAATGGCTTTGGAAGAATATAAAAAAAGCAAGGATGTTACCGTATTGGGTAAGCTGAAAAATGGAAAAATGATGGACTTGGCAGGATAAGTTGCTACGTTTTTTAAAAAAAAGTATTAAATGGCCCCGCCTTTGGCGGGGCTATTTGTTATTAAGGTAATTGAACGGCAAGGAAGCAGTAGCGGTTCATTTTTTTGGAAACTGTTGCTTTAAGGAACTGGTTTTTAGGTCAGCATAACGGGGGTCTGGGATATAATCTTCCTTTTGCATTTTTATGACTTCTATACTTAAAAAACCAAATTCACTAACTACCTTTCCGTAAAAGCGATAAATGCCCTTGCCCCTAAAAAAGTACTGGGCGGCTATAGGGGGGAAGAGTACGGTATCAAAAACTTCCCCAAATTGATCTACCAATGTGGCAAAATTCATACGGGTTCCTTTGTGTGTCCGGGTATTTTTTACGGTTACCAAATAACCATATATATCTATATTTTTGTCAAGGTTGGCCTCCAAATCCTTTTTGCCGTTATTGTTCTCTGGTGGTTTGGCCAATAGTTCAAACGGACTACATAATGTAAATCCCATTAACTCTAACTGTGTAAAGGCCGTTTCCAAATTAGTAGCGTACAAATGAGGGATTTTAAAATTCTTATGTTTGGCCGGAAATAGTTTGGGGTGATCCAAAGTAGGGCTTTTGGACAGGGAGAGGTGTGCCTGCCATAATAGCTCGTGTTTATTGATTCCCGTAAATTTAAAGGCATCTATCCTTATTAGAATGCTCAATTGCTCAATGGAAATTGAAACCCTATCCAGGAAATTGGTCAATGATGTATATTCTCCATTGGTTTTTCTTTCCTTTAGGAGTTGTTCTACTACCCGTTCTTCCAGTTCCCTTAGGTACATATAACCCAGATAGAGTTTTTTTCCGTACAGGTAGTTACCCATAAAACTTTTGTTAATACAGGGCGAATGTATTGTAGCCCCTAGCATTCGGGCTTCGTGAATATAAAATTCGGCACTGTAGAAACCCCCGCCGTTATTTAAAACCGCCACCATATACTCTATGGGGAAATACGCCTTTAAGAATAAGGTCTGGTAACTTTCCACTGCGTAGGAGGCAGAATGTCCCTTGGCAAATGCGTATCCGGCAAAACTGGCTACTTGGTCCCATATTTCAAAAATAAGTTTATCATCGTAACCTTTTTTTAGGCAATTGTCAACAAACTTATCCTTTACCTTTTGAAATTCATCCCTAGAGCGAAATTTACCGCTCATTCCCCTTCGCAACACATCGGCTTCGCCAAGGCTAAGTCCGGCAAAATAATGGGCCACTTTAATAACATCTTCCTGATAGACCATGACCCCATAGGTCTCTGGCATTATAGAAAGCATTACCGGATGCGCTCTTTCCTCTGCGCGCTTGGTATCCCTATGTCTTAGGATGTATTCGCGCATCATCCCGCTTTTGGCCACCCCAGGCCTTATGATAGAACTGGCCGCCACAAGGCCAAGATAGTTGTCTACCTTTAGTTTTTTTAGCAGCATACGCATGGCAGGCGATTCAACATAAAAACACCCCATACATTGGGCAGTCTTAACTAATTCATTGATGATAGGATCGCTCTTAAATTTTGCAATGTCATGAATGTCTATACTATCTCTTTTACCAGGCTGGTTATATTCTATGATTCGCAGGGTCTCTTCAATTTTGGCCAGTCCACGTTGGGAAAGAATATCAAATTTGTAAAGGCCTACATCTTCGGCAATCACCATGTCAAAATGGGTAGTGGGATACCCCTTGGGTGGAAGATGGGTAGCTGAAAAATAATGTACAGGCTTTTCGGTAATCAATATTCCCCCGGCATGTATGCTCAGGTAATTGGGCATTCCCTTGATCAGCGCACCGTATTTTAGAACTAAACGGCCAATTTCATCCAACTGTGATGTTTGGTATTTTCCACTGCATAATTGATCTATTTCTTCTTTGGGTAGCCCAAAGACCTTGCCCAGTTCCCTAATAACCCCTTTTTCTTGAAATGTTACATAGGTGCCCAAAAGGGATACATTGGGGAAACGGTCAAAGATATACCGGGTCATGGCTTCCCTGTCCTTCCAGGAGAAATCTATGTCAAAATCGGGCGGGTTAACACGATAGAGGTTGATAAAACGTTCAAAATAAAGGTCAAGCTCAATTGGGTCTACGTCGGTGATTCGCAATATATAGGCTACAATACTATTGGCGCCACTTCCCCGACCTACGTAAAAAAAACCTTGGCTCCTTGCATGGGAGATTATATCCCAATTGATGAGAAAGTAAGATACAAATCCCATCTTTTTGATTAAATCCAACTCTTTTTGGAGTCGCCCTAAAATAACATCATCTACCGCTCTATGCTGATATCGTTCCGCTAGTCCCTCATGGCATAATTTCTCTAAAAGCGCCTCATCAGAGGAGGTGTCACCTAAATAAGTGTTAAGGTTTTGAGGTTTTCGATCTTCTGAAAAATCGAAATATATATTACAGGAGTCCAGCAGGCGTTTGGTGTTTTTCAATATAAAATCAAACTCGGAAAAGGCGCTGTTCAAATCCGCCAGTGGTAGCATTTTTTCTTCAGGATCGGCCTCTTCGGATTTTGGTAGTTTACTTAGGAGGATATTATTGTCTATTGCCCGCAATAAACGATGCGCATTAAAGTCGCGTTTATCCCTAAAGCTGACCGGTTGCTGAACCACTAATTTGTCCTTTAATTCCTTTAGATTGGAAAAGGGCAGTTTTCTTAGGTCCTTAAGGGATACGCCTATAAACTCATTTTTCTTAAAAGTGGCAATTTGGTCTTGGGTCACCTTGTTAAAAGGGTAAATGACAAAGGCATTTTTAAACGCAGGTGCAGGGATTGTAATCTTTTTTTGGTCGTGTAATTGTAAGGATAGGAAATTGTTCAACTCTTGGTAGCCTTCATTGTTTTTGGCCAGGCCAACAAAATATTGGTCCACCCCATTCCTAAAGTCAATTCCCAATATGGGTTTTATACCAAATTCCTGAGCTTTTCTAACAAAGTTTAGCCCTGCTGAAGTGTTATTGATATCGGTTAGGGCCAATTGCTCTAATTGGTTTTCTCGAGCCAAATTCAGAAGTTCTGCCTCAGAAAGCGTTCCGAAGCGTAGACTGTAATATGTATGGCAGTTTAGGTACATTTTAATTTCCTGTTTTGCACTAAGCTTATAGATCACAAAATAGAAAGGGCAAATTTTACGGCTATTCTTCTATTATGGAGACGTCTGTAAGCACCTAGGGTGTGCCCCTTGATATTAGTATCCCTTATAGGGTTAAAAAGGGGAGGTAGGGTTTGCTGAACCATGGTTAAAGATAAAGAATTTATGCCGCCCAAACTCCTAACAATACGCCATTAAGTTTGTTCTTTAAAGGGAGAGAAAGTGTTTGGCTTTAAGGTCGTGTGGCACTCAGGCAGCTAGCAGTACATATTCCCTTCTAGTTTCGTTTACTTCTATTTTCCCATTTAAGATCTTGGAGAATAGAACTCTTTATACCAATAAAGAAATACCAGCGTTTGTAGGTTCCAAATGGAGTCCAGTTAAAATTCATCCTAAAACTCTTAAGATCCCGTTCAAAGCGTAATTGGGTCAAGGTGAATCCTTTGTTTTTAAAGTCGTATCCGGAAGAGCCTCCTACCTTCCATCTGGGGGAAAGTTGAATATTCCCGGAAAACATCAGGGCATGACTACCTATAGTATTCTGTCTGTTGGAATTAGTGTAGTTAACGGCATAGGACAATCGTAGGTCCCAAGGTAATTCGGTGCCGTAAATGGGGTTTTCCACATCTTCACCTTCCTCTTCGCGATCCCCTGGTCTGTTGGCATTAAAATCATCGGCCTTTCCAAAAAGGTCGTCATCCCTACCTCCACTGGAGGCTACATAGTCGTATTCATCTTTTTCATCAGGCTTTTCCTCTTTCTTTTTTCCGAAAGTTTCGCTGCTTAAAGAGTAACTTACATTTCCCCTGGCCGAGGTTAGTCTAAACAAACTACCTCCGTTGTCAACATTAAAGGTGTTTATTCTAGTGCCGTTGTTGTCAATGGCATATGGGTCTAAACTAGCTCCAAAGTTAATAGACATCTTGTTGTTAAGAATGTTGGTACCTCCACTTATATTAACAGCGCTTAATTTTAGGGAATCGGCTTCAAAGTTGTATCCGGTAGAGAGGTTTAAGTTGCTTAGAAGCGATATCTTTTTGGGTTTGGTGGCTGTGGAATCCTTGTCGCGCACCTTGGCTTCAAATTGGTTTCCTAAGGAAAAACTCAATGAACTGGATTTATTTAGTCCTGGTGCCCCATTTAGGGTGCCTTCAAATCTACTGTAATATTCCAGTTCGTTGTCTTGCCCAATGTAACTATCGTAAAATTGATCAAAAGAAGGTGTATATCCATAACTAAGTGATGGGCGCATTACGTGCCTTATGGCCTGAATCTTTTTGTCTTCACCAAAATTTACGGTTCCATAAAGGGTAGTCCCAATGCTGGTACTGAAGTTATATTTATTATAGCGGTCAAAACCACTAATGGTATCTGTGACAACTTCACTGTTACTGTCTTCATCGTATCCCCTTTCATAGGTTTCAATGGCCCAAACGTCCTCGTAGGATCCGCCTACACTAACACTAAAATGTTTGGCCACCTTAAAATTGGTACTTAAAGGAATGGTGTGTTTGGCCCCAAAGAGTGAATTTTCGAACATTCTACTCGTTAAAAAATCCTCTTCAGTAGTAGTAATACTATTCCTGGCATTAAGGTTGTATTGAAGGTTAACATTTTGGAGTATGCCTTTTTTTATACCTTCTTTGGGGGCAAATGGGTATATCCGTTCCATACTTCCCTGTAAGGTGGGCAGGGTTACGTTTACCACCTGGGTATTGGTATTTTGGTTGTGCGTGGCCGTAAGACTTAGGTTAACTGAGGGGTAGGCTGGAAAAGTCTTGGAATAGGATATGGATGACGATAAATTGTTTACTTGGGTATTGGGCAGATTTTGCTGTAATAGAGAGTTTCTGTAATAAGAGCTACTCCCCAGGTTTACAGAGGCCTGAAATCTGGAATTTGGATTACTCTTGGTGTCTTGTGAGTGGGAAACTTGAATGTTGTAAATGGTACTTCTGCTGTAATCACTAAACCCTTTCTGGCTAGTGACCAGATTTTCATATCTAAAATTTATGTTTCCCCTGTATTTATATCTTTTGGTGTAGACAGACTGTGCCCTGAGACCGTAACTTCCGTTACCGTACAAATCCCCGGTAAGGGTCATGTCTACGTAATCGTTAAGAGGTATGTAGTATCCTCCGTTTTGTAAAAAATAGCCCCTGTCCGGGTCACTGCCAAAGGTAGGCATCATTAATCCGGCTGTTCTTCCCACTGTTAAGGGAAAGTAAGCAAAAGGCAGGGCAACCGGGGTGGGGACATCCGCAATATAAAGGTTGCTAAAACCGGCGATAACTTTCTTTGCCGGGACAAATTTGGCCTTTTTAACGCGAATGTAATAATCTGGATTCACGGTATCCTTGGACGTTGTAAGCTTGCCTTCACTTAGGAAGTAAACAGAGTCGTTTTCCTTTTTTGTGATTTCGGCATACACCTTCATGGCATCACTGCCCAATTGCCCTAGACCGGCCTGTTGCTCTGTCCGGGAATTCCAGATAATGGCCTTCTGGCTATCAAAATTAAAACGTATAGAATCGGGTATTACCTCATTTTCGCCTTGTTTAAAAAATGGCAATTGGGTGTAATTTCCCAAAGAGTCCTTGATCCTACCGGCATAAACCTCATTTTTAACGTAATCCATGATGATGATTCCCGCCTTTAACTCGGTATCTTGGTAATAGAGCTCAGCCTCGTTGTAGAGGTATATTTTTTGATCCTTTTGGCTCAACTTTACATAGTCCTTGGCCTTGTATTTTATTTTGTCCAAAAGAAGTGGCGGTTTCCCGGCCAATGTGTCTATTTTAGCAGTATCGGATACAATTGTGTCCTTAAGCTTTGGATCGGGCATAAGGGGCGCTTTGATGGTATCCCGATACCCCACAATGGGCAATGGCTTAATTTGGTCTTCTTGTGCAGTGGCAATAAAAGCACCAAATAATAGGAGCAATAGGAAAAGTACATGATGTTTATTTGATTGCAAAGCTATATATCCTATTTTTGTAACGGTTTCGCTACATTTTGGGTTCAAACTTACATATATTTTTTGTGTTGCCTGTAGGGTATTGCGATAAATTTAACCTATTTAAAAGATCAAATTAGCTCTAGTGATATGAATATGAAACGGTTTTGTATTATTCCCTTAATAATTTTAACATATTTTCAAGTTTCTTTTGGCAAAAATATTAAAACCGATGACAATGACGGAAAATTTGTTGTGGTTTTGGATGCCGGTCATGGTGGGCACGATCCTGGGAATTTAGGGAACGGCTACCTAGAGAAAAACATCGCCTTGAGGATTGTTTTGAAGGTAGGGGCCATACTGGAGAAAAACCCAGATATAAAAGTGATTTATACCCGTAAGGACGACACTTTTGTGGATCTATATAAACGGGGGGAAATTGCCAATAAGGCCAATGCAGATTTGTTTGTATCGGTGCATTGTGATTCCCATAGTTCGGATGCCCATGGTGCCGGTACCTTTGTTTTGGGGCTGCACGCCAATAAGCAGAATTTTGAAATAGCCAAAAAAGAAAACTCCGTAATTTATCTCGAAGACAATTATGAGAGTAGGTATGCTGCTTATGACATTAATTCTCCGGAATCTATTATTGGACTTACCATTATGCAAGAGGAGTTTTTGGATCAGAGCATAAACCTGGCCAAATTAATGCAGGAAAATTTTGCCAAAAAATTAAAACGGACCGATAGAAAGGTGAAACAGGCGGGATTTATTGTACTGCATCAAACCTTTATGCCCAGTGTACTAGTGGAAACGGGCTTTCTGACCAATAAGGCAGAAGGGGCTTATTTAAATTCCAAAAAAGGTCATGATGAAATGGGCAACGCCATAGCCAACGCAATACTAACCTATAAAAAGGAAATGATATCCGATGTTGGTAATTTGGTGGAGCAGGAGACAACGGTAGCCTCAAGTACCCGTAAGGAGCGGGAAAAAAAATCTACCCAGGTCGTAGCACAACAGAGGCCTGTTAAGAATATCCCTAAAACAGTACTGGTGGTGAAAAATGAATCGGACAATACCACCAAGGAAATAGCCAAAGAGCCCAAGAAACCGGAAAGTAAGAAAGAATCGGTTAAGGTGGCGGACAAAGCAGCTTCCAAGAAGTCGGCGAATATCATTTATAAGGTCCAGATTTTTGCCAGTTCAAAGAATATTCCATTGCATTCTGAAAACTTTAAAGGGTTAAATACCCTCTCTAAGGAGCCCTATAAGAATTTATTCAGGTATATGTACGGCAATACGGATTCACATTTTCAGGCTACCCTTTTAAAGAGTAATGCGGATGCCAAAGGATATACCACATCATACATTGTTGCCTATAAAGACGGGGTTCGTATCTCGGAAACTGAGGCGCTTAAATACGCATCGGAATAATAGCTGCTCTTCTGAAAATTATTTCTAATTTTGTTAGTAACTGAAAAATCAAGCTTTTGAAAATATCTAGGGAAATAAAAACTGGTATAATTGTATTAGGTGGTATATTATTGTTTATACTGGGATTTAGTTATTTAAAATCAACACCTCTTTTTGATGACAGCAAAACCTTTTACGCTGTATACAGCCATGTAGGGGGATTGCAATCCGGAACACCGGTCACCATCAATGGTTTCTCTGTAGGGAAGGTAAACGATATTAGATTTAGCGATGCCTCTGGGAACCTGTTGGTAACTTTTACCGTAGACAATAGTTTTTCCTTTTCAAAAAACAGTAGCGCTGAACTTTACGATACCGGAATAATTGGGGGAAAAGGTATACAGATAAAGCCGGTATTCGACGGTGCCGAAATGGCGAAATCAGGAGATACCCTGACATCCAGTACACGGCCAGGTCTTACGGAATTGGTGCAACAGCGTTTAACACCATTGCAATTAAAAGTGGAAGGAGCAGTTTCCAATGCAGATTCGCTTTTGATGAACGTAAACGATATATTGGATCCGAATACCAAAAAGGACCTCAGGGAAAGTATAAGGGGTTTAAATGATTTGGTGACAAGTTTTCAGGGTAGTGCCAACAGCCTAAATTCTTTGTTGACAGAGAACAAGGATGAACTGGATAATTCCATACACAATTTGAATGCCATTACTACCAACTTTAATAAGTTGTCCGATACCTTGGTGAATGCCGGATTGGGAACAACCATAAAGGGACTTCAGGCTACAATGGGGAATATTAATGATATGATGGCGAAAATTGAAGACGGAGAGGGGTCATTGGGGAAATTGGTAAATGACAAGGCTTTGTATAATAACCTTGCTGATGCTTCCAAGGAATTGGATCTTTTATTACAGGATTTCCGTCTAAATCCCAAACGCTATGTAAATGTTTCTGTCTTTGGCAAGAAGCAAATAGAATATACCCTTCCCGAAGAAGACCCAGCTGAAAAATAGAAATTAGATTATGGATTATATTCCCAATATTGTTTTTGCCATTGTTCTTTTTCTTGGGATAGGATACTTTGCAAGAAACGTTAAAAAACTGTCCCGTAACATTAAACTGGGCAAAGATGTAGATACTAGTGACAACAAGTCGCAACGGTGGAATAATATGGTACGGATTGCTCTGGGACAAACAAAAATGGTGGTAAGACCAATTCCTGGAATCCTTCACATTATAGTGTACCTAGGCTTTATTATTATCAATATAGAGGTACTGGAAATTATAATCGATGGCCTTTTGGGAACGCATCGGGTTTTTTCATTCATGGGCGGTTTTTATAGTTTCCTAATTGCTTCATTTGAGGTCTTGGCGGTTATGGTTATTGTGGCCGTAGTACTTTTTTGGATACGCAGGAACCTTATAAAACTAAAGCGTTTCCTGAACCCTGAAATGAAAGGCTGGCCCAAAAAAGACGGCAATTTAATATTGTATATAGAATTGGTATTGATGCTGTTATTTTTGACGATGAACGCAGCAGATTTTCAATTGCAACAAATGGATGCTGCAAATTATACCAAGGCTGGGGCGTTTCCCGTAAGTCAGTATATAGCTACTTTCTTTCAAGGATTACCCATTTCTACGCTTATATTGATAGAAAGAACCGCTTGGTGGGCACATATTCTTGGTATTTTAATGTTTTTGAATTATTTATACTATTCCAAGCATTTACATATTTTATTGGCTTTTCCCAACACCTATTATGGCAAGTTAAGACCAAAGGGGCAGTTAGATAATTTGGAGGCCGTTACCAAGGAAGTTCAATTGATGATGGATCCAAGTGCCGATCCTTTTGCCGCAGCTGATGAAAATGCCCCGGAACCCGAAAAGTTTGGTGCTTCGGACGTAATGGATCTAAAATGGGTACAATTGATGAATGCTTATACCTGTACCGAATGTGGTAGGTGCACAAGCGAATGTCCGGCCAATATTACAGGTAAACAACTGTCCCCACGTAAGATTATGATGGATACTAGGGATAGGTTGGAGGAAGTGGGCAAGAATATAGATGCCAACAAGGGAGTGTTTGTTCCTGATGGGAAACAGCTGTTGGGCGATTATATTAGTCATGAAGAACTGTGGGCCTGTACATCATGTAATGCCTGTGTGGAGGCTTGTCCTGTTAGTATTGATCCCTTGTCCATTATTATGGATATGCGCCAATATTTGGTGATGGAACAATCAGCCGCACCTTCAGACCTAAATAATATGATGGGCAATATAGAAAATAATGGGGCGCCTTGGCCATTTAACCAAATGGATAGGTTAAACTGGAGCAAGGAAGCTTAATATAACATACCGTTAGGATGGAGAATGAATTGAAAGTACCAACAATGGCAGAACTTACTGCTGCAGGCCAACAACCAGAAGTTTTGTTTTGGGTAGGATGTGCAGGGAGTTTTGATGATAGGGCTAAAAAGATCACTAAGGCTTTTGTTAAAATTTTAAATAAGGCCAAAGTCAGTTTTGCTGTATTGGGAACAGAAGAGAGCTGTACTGGCGACCCTGCAAAAAGATCGGGAAACGAGTTTTTGTTTCAGATGCAGGCGGTTACCAATATAGAAGTGTTGAACGCCTATGAAGTAAAAAAGGTAGTTACTGCCTGTCCACACTGTTTTAATACTTTGAAAAATGAATATCCAGGACTAGGAGGTAAATATGAAGTGGTGCACCATACCCAGTTCCTAAAACAATTGTTGGAGGAAGGAAGGATAACCATGGAAGGCGGTAGGTTCAAGGGTAAGAAAATTACCTTTCATGATCCCTGTTATTTGGGAAGGGCCAATAATGTATATGAGGCTCCGCGTGAACTCATCCAGAAATTGGATGCGGAATTGGTGGAGATGAAAAATTGTAAAAAAAAGGGATTATGCTGCGGTGCTGGTGGAGCCCAAATGTTTAAGGAACCAGAAAAAGGAGATAAGGATATTAATATAGAACGCACGGAACAGGCGCTGGAAACTAAACCGGATATTATTGCAGCAGGCTGTCCTTTTTGTAATACCATGATGACAGATGGTATTAAAAATAAGGAAAAAGAGTCTGAGGTAGCGGTACTGGATATCGCCGAGCTGATAGCCAAGGCAGAGGATCTGTAAAACTGAAGTTGTTGAATTTTTAACAGTTGGTTGCCCTACGTATCCAATAATTTTAAATTGACAATAATCAAAGAATGTAATCAACCGCACTTAAGATCGACCAAGGATTAAATCAAGTGGATATTGCCAAAAAATGCCTTTAAAAAATAGATTTGGAAGGGTATTTGATGGTAGAATATAAAACATAAAAAATGCTAGTAGAATTTAATGAGTTGCCCGATGCATCCAGGGTTTGGATCTATCAGGCAAGTAGAAGTTTTTCAGAGGAGGAATTGGAGCAGGTAAAACACCAATTGGATAATTTTATAAAGGACTGGACGGCCCATGGCAGTGACCTAAAGGCTGGCTATGAAATTAAGTATAAGAGATTTATCGTCCTCGGTCTGGATCAATCTTTAAATGCAGCTTCTGGTTGTTCCATTGATGCTTCGGTACACTTTATACAAGAGTTGGAGAAACAATACAACCTAGAACTTTTGGATAAAATGAATGTTTCTTACAAGCAGGGTGAATTTGTTGCTTATAAACCTTTGGCCGATTTTAAGAAAATGGCGAAACAGAAGGCGGTATCCAAGAATACTATCGTTTTCAATAATTTAGTGACCAATAAGCATGAGTACCTTAACCATTGGGAAGTACCGGCTCAGGACAGTTGGCATAGCCGTTTTATGTAATTGTTGCCAAGGACCACTTTTCTTAAGGCGCAATTTTAGAGATACCCGCCAAATAAGTATAATTTTTTTAAATAATTGTTAGTCACCATCAAAGATGGATTTCTTTATGCGCAAAAACCACATAGCTTTTTTCTTTTTTATATCACTATTTACCCTTCATGGTCAAGTAAATCCATTGGTTACCAAGGATAGTCTGGCGCAGCGGGAGTGGGTTGAGGCAACCTATGGAAAAATGTCATTGGATGAACGCTTGGGGCAATTGTTTATGGTAATGGTGAATTCCGATCAGGGAATGGCCAGTACCGAAAAAGCCAAGAAATTAATTAGGGACCATCATATTGGTGGGGTAATATTTTCTACGGGTGGCCCAGTCAGACAGGCACAGATGACCAATGACTTTCAAAGCATTTCCAAAATACCTTTAATGATCGGTCTGGATGCGGAATGGGGACTGGCCATGAGACTGGATTCTACCTATGCTTTTCCTTGGAATATGACTTTGGGGGCTATTTCAGATAATGCAATAGTGGAGAAAGTAGGATACCAAATTGGAAAACATGCCAAGAGGTTGGGAGTCCATATTAATTTTGCACCGGACATAGATATTAATACCAATCCCAAGAACCCCATTATAGGTAACCGTTCCTTTGGTGAAGATCGTGAGAATGTAGCCCAAAAGGGAGCCGCTTATATGAAAGGAATGGAAAGCGCCGGTGTGTTGTCTAGCGGAAAACATTTCCCGGGCCATGGGGATATAGCGGTAGATTCGCATAAGGCCTTGCCCATAATCGATTTTAGCAGAGAGCGATTGGATAGTATTGAATTATATCCCTACAAAAATCTTATCAAAGAAGGACTGAGTAGTGTAATGGTGGCACATTTGAGCGTGCCCAGTTTGGAAATAAGGGAGGGGTATCCTTCATCTCTCTCCGAACAGATCATTTCAGGGGTACTTAAGGAAGAATTAAACTTTAACGGCCTGGTATTTACCGATGCCCTGAATATGAAGGGAGTTTCCAATTTTGCCAAAGAGGGAGAAGTTGAACTATCGGCATTCTTGGCCGGAAATGATATCCTCTTGATGCCCTTGGATGTAGCCAAGGCAAAGGGAAAACTATTGGAAGCCTATAATAATGGTAGAATTACAGAAAGACGATTGGCTTATTCCGTAAAAAAAATATTAATGGCAAAGTATAAAGTGGGCCTTCATCAATACAGGCCAATAGTACTGGAAAGCCTATATGAGGACTTGAATTCCTTGGAAGATGAGCTGTTATATGAGGAGGCAATAGAGAATGCCATTACAGTGGTTAAGAATGATTTCTCCTTAATGCCCATCAAGAAATTGGAGAATAAGAAAATTGCTTATGTAAAATTTGGGGAGGATACTAATGAGCCTTTCTTAACGGAATTGAACAAATACGCCAATGTTACCCAAATCAATGGTAAGGACATTGCTACCTTAAAGAAAAAACTAAGTGATTACAACTTGGTAATTATAGGTTTGCACAAGAGTAATGAAAGCCCTTGGAAGCCTTATAAATTTACGAAGACAGAGTTGTTTTGGTTAGGGGAAATAGCAAGGCAACGAAGCTCAAATTTAATTCTAGCACTATTTGCCAAGCCATATGCGCTATTGGATGTACCCAATTTTGAGGGGGTTGATGCTGTGGTTGTTGGGTATCAGAACAGTGCGGTAGCCCAAGAAAAAACGGCCCAAATTATTTTTGGGGCTATTCCGGCTAAAGGTATTTTACCGGTAAGTTCACATGCTTCTTTTCCCGTAAATACCGGTATTCCAATGGCGTCTTTAATGAGGTTGGGATATAGCCTTCCAGAAAGGGTGGGCTTAAGTTCCCGTAAATTGAACAAAATAGATGAACTGGTTCAGAATGGTTTGGACTCCTTAATGTTTCCCGGCGCCCAGGTATTGGTTGCCCGTAAGGGAAAAGTAGTGTACAACAAGGGGTTTGGAAAACCCACCTATCAGTCAGAAGAAGAGGTGACCTCTGGTCATATATATGATTTGGCTTCTTTGACCAAGATTTTGGCAACATTGCCCATGGTAATGAAGATGGAAGAAGAAGGGGACATAGGATTGAACAATACTTTTGAGGAGCTTATACCGGAATATTCCAAATCCGAGTTAAAAGATGTTACGGTCCTAAAGGCATTGTCCCATTACGGGAGGTTGCCGGCATGGATAGCCTTTTATATAGATACGCTTGATGATAAAAGAAAACCTTCCAATATGTTTTACAGGAACCATGCTACGCAAGGGTATTCAGTAAAGGTGGCCGAAAAACTATATCTTTCCGATGTATATAATGATTCCATATACAATAGGATTGGCAGGCAACATTTAAAATCTAACCGATATCGTTACAGTGATGTGGCTTATTATGTTATGAAAAAATATATTGAAGATGCCCACAACAAGCGTCTTGATAGTTTGGTTGACGAATTTTTATATAAACCCCTAGGGGCCACACATACAGGATTTAATCCACTGGATAAGTTTTCCAAGACTAACATTGTTCCTTCGGAGGAGGATAATTATTATAGGTATCAGACCGTACAGGGGTATGTACATGACATGGGAGCTGCCATGCAAGGTGGAGTTGGTGGACATGCCGGACTTTTTAGTAATGCCAATGATGTAGCAAAAATTATGCAGATGTATCTGCAGAATGGTTTTTATGGCGGACAACAATTCCTGCAAGGAAGAACCATAAAAAAGTTTAACACCTGTTATTTCTGTGATAAAAATGTTAGACGAGGAATTGGCTTTGATAAACCGGATATCAATGGAGGTGGTCCAGCATGCGAATTGGTTTCCCGTAAAAGTTTTGGGCATAGCGGTTTTACGGGTACCTATACCTGGGCAGATCCGGAAGAAGACCTAGTTTATGTTTTTCTATCCAACAGAACTTATCCAACAGCTTCCAATACCCTTTTAGTTAAATCTGGGTTAAGAACAAGGATTCAGAAGGCTATATACGAAGCAATAATAAATTAAATCATTACTTTGTAAAAACAGGGGTCGTCTATTTTTTCGTCGAACTGAAATTTATTATATCCTTGTTCGACTAAATGGTTTTAACTGGTCCTGAAATAAGGTAGAGGGGTTAGAAAGGAGTTTAATAAATAGGATCAATTGTCCTATTAAGATTAGGCAATGGTGAAAGTGACGAACTCGGTACAATATTATTATGTGGATCATTATAGGGTAACCGTGACCACTAATACAAAATAAGAAGTAAATGAAAATAGCTATAGTATGTTATCCAACTTTTGGTGGTAGTGGGGTAGTGGCCACTGAATTGGGAATTGCCTTGGCCAACAGGGGCCATGAAATCCATTTTATTACCTATCGGCAACCAGTGCGACTGGAGCTTTTGAGCAATAAAATATACTTTCATGAAGTACATGTCCCGGAATACCCTCTGTTCCATTACCAGCCCTATGAATTGGCACTTTCCAGTAAATTGGTAGATACCATAAAGTTGTTCGGAATAGAGCTGTTACATGTACATTACGCCATACCACATGCATATGCAGGTTATATGGCACAAAAAATGCTGGAGGAGGAGGGCATCTATATACCAATGGTTACCACCTTGCACGGAACAGATATTACCTTGGTGGGGAAACATCCTTTTTATAGACCTGCGGTTAATTTCAGTATAAATAAATCCGATGTGGTTACCTCTGTTAGCCATAATTTAAAACAGAGTACTCTGGAGTGGTTTGATATAAAAAAGGAAATTGCCGTAGTCCCCAATTTTATAGATAAAAATAAATACAGTACACACTTTACAGATTGTCAACGTTCCTTAATGGCTTCGGAGGACGAAAGGATAATTACCCATATAAGTAATTTTAGGAAGGTAAAACGTATACCTGATGTTATACAAATCTTTTTTAAAATTCAAAAGGAAATACCGGCAAAGCTCATAATGGTAGGTGAGGGGCCTGAAAAGGAGGGGGCCGAACGTCTATGTGAGGAGCTGGGAATAAGCAATAAAGTTATCTTTTTGGGGAACAGTAATGAGATAGACAGAATTTTGTGTTTTTCGGATTTGTTTCTTCTACCTTCCCAGACTGAAAGTTTTGGCTTGGCAGCTTTGGAGGCTATGATTAATAGGGTAGCCATTATATCCAGTAATACCGGGGGAATACCTGAGGTAAACCGTCACGGGATTACAGGGTATTTAAGTGATGTGGGCAATGTAGCTGAAATGGCTGAAAATGCCCTAAAAATACTGAGAACCGATGAAACCCTGGAGGAGTTTAAATCCAACGCTGCCAAGGCAGCAATGGATTTTGATATACTCAAGGTATTGCCATTATATGAGGCAATATATGAAAAGGCCCTTGAGGCAAGACACCAAGGCATGGAACAGAACTAATGCGGGCCATACTACTCTCTCTTTTTCTTTTTGCAATATCCTGTGTAGGACAAAAAGGACTATTGGCGGAAAATACCAAAGATAGCCCTCAGGAAGTCCAAATGTTGGAACATGTGCTAAGTGACAGCCACAGCGGTGTGGAAAAGGAGACGTTTATGGTTATCAGGGACTCTAAAGCCTTGAGAAATTTTTTTCTGCAAATCAATAAAACAAGAAAGCCTGGATTGCCTGTTCCTCAGGTAGATTTTTCAAAAAAAATTGTTGTTATTTACTGTGGAGGCATTAGCGCTGGGCACAGGAGTTTAAAATTGGAACTGCTTAAAGAGTCAAAGGATGCAATAACTTTGAGTCCAAAGGAGGGGGCTCCATTCCAAAAAGAAGGTATACTTGAAACTACACCATTTTGTATGTATACACTTCCTTATACCCAAAAAGAGATACTAGTACAATAAAAGAATGGTTGTTGGCTTTAAGGTAATTGGGAGACTGTAATTACTTACCTATTTGTAGGTAGTATTTTAGATAAGTATTTGTCTTTCAGTAGGATATTGAGGTATTGCATATAATGGGACGAACTACCATTTTATACGACAACGGAAAATTAAAAATCATTAGAAATTTGTCGGAATTTTCTTTATCTGCCCTATGTCGAGTTTTGAGGTATTTTATAGAATAATGATGGCGGCTCTATTGGGTTGACATAGCTTTGGGGATAAATATAATTGATTCCTAAATGTATTATTGTATGAAAACCTACAAGATTATTTTTTCTTTATTACTAGCTTTTTCCTTTTATATGGGCGGTGCCCAAGAATTGGAATTAACTGCCAAGGACAGTATAGTGAGCAGCTCATGGGTATTGGGTATAGGCTACAATATTGTAGATGATTCCGCTACGCCCTTTGGTGATGATTTCATGAATATTAAGGATACTTGGAATGCCCTTCCTTATCCCTCTTCCATAAGTATAGGGAGGTATTTTAAAAACGGATTGGGTATAAGGGCCGTAGGTTCCTATAATAAATACAAAGTAGGAAAGCGTGTAGATGGTGAGATCAATACGGCAGAAAGGGATTACTATGCCATTGATGGTATGGTTAGCTATGATCTAAACAAGATTGTTGGTGAAACGGCTTGGTTTGATCCGTTTCTTCAAGTAGGTGCTGGCTACAGTGACATAGGTTCTGTAGGTAGGGCCACCGCCAATGCCGGATTTGGTTTTAATACCTGGTTTAGTGATAAATGGGGCCTAAATTTTAATACCATGGGTAAATGGGGTATTAAAGAAGGGTCTACCAAACAGCTTCAGCATTCTGCTGGAGTGGTGTTCAGGTTTGGAGTAGAAAAGGAGCTTTCCAAAAAAGGACAGGAGAAATTGGCATTAATAGAGGAGAACCAAAGAATATCCGATTCTATAGCAGCTGCAAAAAAAGCAGAAGAGGAAGCGAAACTTATGGCAGAGCGTTTGGCACAAGAAAAGGAAAAAGCGCGTTTGGCCGCAGAGGAGCAGGCGAGAAGGGATGCAGAGAATAGGAGAAGAACAGAATTGGAGAATAAGATCAAAGATTTGGGGAATGTATACTTTAGACTCAATTCTTCCTACTTGAGCAAGCCTTATAAAGAACTATTGGATAACTTGGCTGTGTTAATGAAAGAGAATCCTGGCTTGACCATACAGGTGGGGGGGCATACAGATTCCAGAGGAGCAGAAAAGTATAACCAAAGCTTATCCGAACGTAGGGTACAACAAACTTTGGAATATCTAATTGGGGAAAAAGGAATAGACGCTTCCAGGTTAACTGGTGAGGGATACGGGGAAACCCAATTGGTAAATGAATGTGATAACACTACCTATTGCCCAGAATCCAAGCATAGGCTTAACAGAAGATCGGCCTTTGAGGTGGTTGAGTTTTAATTTGGAGCACTACCCAGAATAGGTTTTATTAGTGAAACTCAATTTTGAGAAGTCAATAAGACGCACTGAAAATTGAAAGCTGAACTAATCCCGCCTTTTTCGGCGGGATCTAGGTTCAATACCTCGACCCTTGTGAGGTTTAATACCTTTTATTTACAGTACATATTTAAACCAACTTTGAAGCACCAAGCTTTAAAGTTGGTTTTTTTGTTTACACTGTATTGTAATATAGTGGCGAAGTTTGTTTGCTGTGGTAAATACTACCGACCCATAGCAATTATAATGTAGATCTTTGTGAATGGAAAAAAGGAATAAAAGGGCACAAAAATAGCTTACATATCACTGATAGTTATTTCTGTCACAAAATAGGCTCTCGCCATTTTTATGGGTTTTCCCCTAGCATTGCTTAGAATAATGTGGATTGCCTATATTTTGTTCTGTTACCAGTTAGCAGGCTTGTTTGCACCTATATAGGGGGAAATAGTTTCCAAAGGTGCAGCCAATACAATACGGATTGGAGTTCGCAAGAATGTTGTAGCCCTCATGGTCAATTATCTTTCTTCCGGTATAAAAAATAGTGTCATTATCCAATGGAAAGAAATCCTTTTTGTAGTGGTAAAGACTGTCACCATTTTCTCTGCCTCCACCTAAAAAGTAATAGGTGTATCCTTTTTCTCTAGCCCACTTAAGCACTTCTACTTTTAGGAAATCATTGGGTCGGGTATCAAAATAGTTATCGTCTGTTCCTCCTAGAAAGGAATTGATAGTGGTGTCGGATAACAGTAGAAGTTCTGCTGAAACAGGAGTATTATCCTTATAAACCATTACGATAGCACAGGTAGAAGGGTTGTTATAAATAAGGTTTCTAAAATAATCCAAATCATAGAAATAATTTGAAGTCGCATTTTTGCGTTCCATGGTGCAGGTATAGATTTTGTGAAATTGGACTATAACCTTATCTGTGATGTTGTTATGTAATATTTGGCTCCTTAGTCCACATTTTACCGATTTTCTATAGTTATTCCTAACCTTGGGTTTAAAATTTTTCCATTGTTCGTCTTCTGGAAGTACCCTTCCACAAACATTGGTTAAGGTGGGTTTAATTTGACCAGTATAGTGTTTCCAGTTTTCTTGCATATTAAACCTGATAAACTCGGAAACCACTTTGTGCTTTTTGTACCATAGATCTACCTCTTCCCAAAACTTAATGGCAATTTTATCATTGCTCCCTTTTGCAAAAACTGGACCGCTGTAGCCATAAGGTGAGCTAATGTCGTTATAGCCTGTATACTTGCCTTCAAAATGAACCTTTCTAAACCAAAAAGGCATGAGAACCAAGGGAGTGTCATTTTTCATCATGACAAAATACATGAGTTCTTCATTTTCATCTTGTCCAAAGGACAATAGTTCTATGTTGTACAGAGGGTTGTTGGGAAAAAGTTGTAATAGTTGGTTGTAACGAAATATATCCCTTTCAGAAGATAGGGGGTAAGCCTTAAGGGTTAGGTCCTTAACTAAGGTTTCGAAGAGTATTATTTCCATTACACGGGGGGGCTTCTAACAATTAAATTACGAAAATTTATCGTTTGCCACAAGTTTAAGCATAATTGGTTATTTATTTGGTCTCTTTCAATTTAATTAATAGTCTAATTGGGTATTTTTATTAATTTGTCACATTTTGCAAAGGAAATGTCCGCCTTGTATTTATTAAAATGGTTAACATCAGTGTTACCAAGTATCCATTCTATATAAATTGCCGCTGTATTTATCCCTGCTTCATGAGAAAAGGGGTAACCTCCTCCAAACCTTGGGTTAAGTTCCAGTACGTAATTCTTATCTCCGTTTACAAATACATCACAGTCTAAATTTCCATAGTGGTTCAAATTTTTGGCAATCTTTTCGCCTATCTCATTAAGTGCTGGACTAATGACCGATTTGGCCTTGTCGGTTTCTCCTGATCTCATGGATAGTTTTTCACGGGCAAAGGTGCCAAAATATTCTCCAGATAAATTGTTAACAACATCCATGCCGTATTCGGTTCCTTTAATCATTTCCTGTATTAGAATGGCGCTGTTGACGTCTTCTTCACTAGCCTTGTTTAAAATGGATCGGGTCAATTTAATTTTCAATAATCGATATGCGTATTCCAGCTCTTCTTCATTCTCTACAATTTCAATGCCTATAGAGGCACTTCCCCATCTAGGCTTTAAGATTAAGGGAAATTGCAATGTATTGGACTTTAGGTCTTTTAGGGCCAAATCTATATCTATATAAGTGGCAGGGGTAAGTAAATTATTTTCTTTCAAAAACTGAAAGGTTTTCCATTTGTCAAAGGAAATATTTATAGCCTTTTCATTGGAAACTATAACTTTGGCTCCACATTTCTCAATTTCACTTTTATTTTTCGAGAGTATGGGGAGTTCTAGGTCATTCAAGGATATTATGGCGCTTACTTTATATTGGGAGCATATATCTTTTAGTTCGTCTATATAGGTGTCCGAATAAATGCTGGAAACTTGTAAGGCTATGTCAGCGTCAATAAGGGCAGGGGCGTTGGTTTGATTGTCCACGGCGATTATCTTTCCGCGACCATTAAGGGCTTCCTTAAAATAATTGATCAAATAATTCCTTCTTCCGGCACAGGTAAAGAGAATATTGGTAGTTTTCATAATAATAGTTGATATGGATAGTTTATTGGTTTCTGTATTACTGTTGTCTTTTATTAGGATTTAATCGGTTTTGGGGGTAATAAGTAATAACATATGTTGGCCCCAATATGTACATGCTAATAGCTTATTGGCAAAGGTTTACTGTTAATTTTCTTTTTCCTGATTTTAGTAAAGGAATTTCATCAACATATTCAATAGAAATTACAGCGTCTTTTCCCATATCTTTTTTAAAAAGATAAACAAATTCATTCTCTCTTTTAAAGCTTCCTTTTTTATTTATTTTTATGGTATACCTGTTTTTGCCAGATTGGATAAACTGAACTTGGTCCAATTCAGGATAGTCATGAAGGTAATTATACATTTTAAAAGGACTCACTAAATTGCCGTTGGTATCCAATAGCACGTCCATTTTTCTCCCTTGTACGCTACTCAGCATTGGAAATTTGTTATGCTGGTCTTTTAGGAAGGAAAAAGAACCAAGATCTCCTGTATCGTAGCGGATCATGGGGGTAGCAGTATTGTAAAGATCGGTGACCACAATTCTACCAATTTCACCAGTTTTTACAGGAATATCCTTATTGATATCCAATATTTCCACGTGGTAACTGGCCCAGTTTATGGTAAAGTATTTTTCTCCTGGTTTTTGCTGGGCGATAATACCGTTTTCAACGTTGCTATATCTAGACACTACAGGGGCCTGAAAATAATATTCCATTTTGCTTTTTACATAGTGACTGAGACCTTCAGACATCGCGATAATAGACTGTATATTGCAGTCCAATTGTCCAGAACCAGTTTTGTCCAAATAATTACATATTTTTTCAAAACCAGAGGGGTAGCCCAACCATCCTTTTATGGATTTGTCTTTTTTTAACTCTTCAATCAATTTTTCAATATATGGCTCATCTAGATCTTGAACGTCTAGTTGCCTTATATTTTGTAGTTTGGCCAAAAAGTTACTTTTACGGTAGTAGGCAGACCAGAGGCGAAGATATAATAATTGATGCCCAAGAAAATATCCCGCGGAATTCGCAAAATAAAGGGTGTCTGCCGTATTGCGTGTTTTTTTTCTTTTAGATTGAAAAATTTTGAAAGGGGTACCGGTAGAACCACTGGTGCTTACTGTAAATAATTTCTCCTTGGTTTTGTCGGATATGCTTATCTCGTCAAAGTTTTTCTTGATAATATGTTTGTCAACAACCGGAAAATCTCTCAAGCTCTTATATCCCGCATATTTTTTATAAAAAGTGGATTCACTTACAGCCGTATTCAGTAGATGCTTTAGAATAGGTTTATTGTGCTGCTGAAGCTCCTCGAAGGAGGACAATTTAAAACAAGTCTCTATTTGAAGAAAGTCTTTTTTTACTGAGCTGCCTTTTAAGGCATCCATAGTCCAAAAAAAAGAATTTCTAAGCCAAAACAATATTCCCATAAACGGATATTAAATTAATTGAGATAAAACCTAATTTTGCTCAAATAACGGCATTGCCATTAATTTTACAAAGAGTTTTACAAAGGATTACATAGTATAAACTGTATAAGATGTTACATATTGTTTTAAAGAACTATTAAATAGGGGCCTTATACTGTTGTCGCATGTGCTACATGTTGTTAAAAAGGTCATTTCTAAATGTTACTTCAAAAGGATAATGTTTACTTAAGTTGTTTCTCCAATTTCTCCATTCTCTCTAATATGTTCTGTAGGGTGTTATTATTTTTATTTAAAGTAGTGTTTACTTTCTTAAGTTCCTCAATTTCTTTCTGTTGTTGAATAGTGTAAAGTGTTAATTCCTCAATTTTTTGAAGCAATTTGCGGTTCATCTCCCCAAGATCAATGCCGTTGGCACCCACCTCGGCAGCACTGGGAATGTGCTCCAGATGTCCGTTGTCCTCTATGAATTGTTCCACAGACCTAAGGGTTGGCAAGTCATAACTTTTGGTAAATACAAAATCGGGCCAGCCACTACTCTGTAACTTTACGGTTACGCCTTCAGTAATTATTTCACCAGCAACGGCCAATTCGTATCCGTTGGGGATACTGGCTATGCCAATACCTACTCCGCCGGTATCATAAAGTAAATTGGATCCGGACACTGTCCAGGGCGACCCGGGAAGTGCTGCTCCATTGACCAGTAATTCGCTAGCATTAATAGTACCATCAACATCCAGTTCGTAGTCAGGGCTGTTGGTTCCTATCCCTACATTTCCACTGTTCAGGTAGGTGTTGGATCCAGAGGATATCCAAGGCGAACTTGGAAGTGCTGCTCCATTGATCAGTAATTCGCTAGCATTAATGGTACCATCAACATCCAGTTCGTAGTCAGGGTTGTTGGTTCCTATCCCTACATTTCCACTGTTCAGGTAGGTGTTGGATCCGGAGGATGTCCAAGGCGAACTTGGAAGTGCAGCCCCGTTTATCAATATATTGGTGGCATTAATGGTGCCATCAACATCCAATGCATAATTGGGGTTTTCTATTCCTATTCCAACATTTCCGGAGTTGTAAAAAGCATTGTTACCAGATAGATTCCATGGAGAGGAAGGGAGTTCAGCTCCATTGATCAATAAATTAGTAGCATTTACAGTTCCGGCTACGTCCAAAGCAAAATTGGGGCTATTGGTTCCAATCCCAACATTGCCACTGTTGTAAAAGGTGTTTGCTCCAAGCACTGACCATGGCGAGCTGGGAAGTGGGTCACCATTTAGCAATAGGTTATTGGCATTAATGGTTCCGGCTACGTCTAGGGAATAATTGGGACTACTTGTTCCTATCCCCACATTGCCACTATTGTAAAAGGTATGTTGACCGGATAGGGACCACGGTGAGGTAGGTAAAGCGGCTCCGTCTATCAGGAGCTCCGTTGCATTGATAGTCCCTGAAACATCCAAGGCATAGCTAGGATTTACGGTCCCAATACCTACACGTCCTGTGTTAAAATATGTATTGGATCCGTTTAGTGTCCATGGCGAGCTTTGTACAGCGGTACCATTTACAAATATTTCCGATGCACTAAAGGTTCCGGATACCTCTAAGTTGTAGCTTGGTGTTAAGGTACCTATGCCAACATTTCCTGAGGCGGGAAAGTAATTTCCCTGTCCGTAACCGTAGAGGGTACCAAGAAATAAGAAGGGTATTATGTAATATTTTTTCATATTAGAAGTTTTGTAAAGGCTATGCAGTAAATGCATTATTCGTATTGTCTTAGTTCAAAAGATAAATTGGTGAAGTTGTCCATAAAGGCATTTGTGCCGTTCTGTAGTTCAATCCTTACCTGGTTGTCACTTATTATTTCCCCTCTAACCCCTGTATGGGTTGTTGGCGTAGTATAAAATATTACTGTCTTACCTATGGTTATGTCCTTGTCCAAGGTACCCACATATTTGCCCTGTGATTCCCTTATCCAATTAATACCCAGATCCAAGGTGTTTTCCAATACCACCGAGCTGGGGTTTTCGGTTCCGGACTGGCTAAGTAGTGCAACATAGGACTTATAGGTTATATCTGCATTGTCACCGTTGCAAAGGTATTCTGTACTGGTCACTTCGTTAGCGTCCAAAGTGCCATTGGCATTACTATCCAGACCAGACTGTAAGCTAAACCCACCGTTGGAGCAATTGTCCCCTGGTTGTTCAACCAAGGTTTTTATAAGTCCGTTGTAACCATTGGAACCATCAATACCATCTATACCGTTTGTTCCATTAAGACCATCTGCCCCATCTTCAGGACTACAGCCAATGAAGGCCGTGGTAAACAACAAAGAAAAAGCAATTCTTAAAAGCCATGTTATTCGCATAATTTATAAATAAGGATAAGTTTAAAATGGTTAAAAAGTTAAAGGTACAAATTGGGTACTCCAATTAAGGGAACTTTAGTTAAAAGATGAGAAATTATCGACAAATGTAGTATAATTTGGGATATGAAGACTTAATGAATTTTTGTTAAGTTACTTGTTTTTTATAAGTGTAGTCCAGTTTGGAATTTGGTTGTTTTTTCTTGTTTTGACGTAAGAATCTGTATTATAGTGCCTTTAATTTTGTCAATTCAGTTTATTAACGAAAAATAATACCACATCATCCCTAAAATTTCAGTGTATTTCCAAGTCCGTTTTAGGAAGATTATACACCAATGAGTGCATCTTATAGGGAATAGTTTACCGTTCGTAGATTAATGTGCACAGTCATCTTAATAAATGTTAATTTTATAGCTAATTCCCCCACTAAGTTCATTCAAGTTTTAACATGTTATCAATATATTTATGAAATCAGAAAAATTACTATTTTTTGTATTATTTTTTATGGTTTTGGGGGTGAGTGCGCAAAATTTACATACCCAGGCCAATGCTGCCTCAATAGACAATGAGGCCAACACCGTTACGGGGTGGACTACCAACAATAGGGCCATTGCTACCAGTAGTGCGGTAAACCCCTTTGCGGGATCTTTTTCAATTAGTGTTGCATTAAATGGGTCTACCGGGGGGTATGCAGGATATACCTTCACGGCAGTAGTAGGGGAAGTGTATGATATTAGTATTTGGGCCAGGGAAGGAAATTTAAGCTTTCGTCCGGCTTTCGCCAATTGGTCGGGATTTTCCAATTTTTCAACCACCGCAATAACAGGAAGTAATTGGACCCAATATACTTGGTCCTTAACAGCTACTACTACATCTCCAGAAATTAGGGTATATGCAGCCCCTTGGAGTGGAGGACAAGCAGGAACCGAGGTATTAATAGACAATGTGTCCATAACCTTACAAGGAAGTGGGGCGGATACAGAAGCGCCTAGCGCACCGTCCAATTTAACGGCCAGTGGAACCACTACCACTACCACCAATCTTTCTTGGAATGCTTCCACCGATAATGTAGGGGTTACGGGATATACCATATTGCAAGATGGTGCCAGCATAGGGACCACCAATGGAGCCACTACTTTTAATGTTACGGGACTTACACAAAATACCAGTTACGCCTTTACGGTTACCGCAAGTGATGCAGCAGGTAACGTTTCAGCGGCCAGTAATACGGCCAACGTGACAACGGAAACTGCAGCGGACAATCAACCGCCTAGCGCACCTTCCAATTTAACGGCCAGTGGAACCACTACCACTACCACCAATCTTTCTTGGAATGCCTCCACCGATAATGTAGGGGTTACGGGATATACCATTTTACAGGATGGTGTTAGTATTGGGACCACCAGTGGGGCCACTACTTTTAATGTTACGGGACTTACACAAAATACGAGTTACGCCTTTACGGTTACCGCAAGTGATGCGGCGGGCAACGTTTCAGCGGCCAGTAATACGGCCAACGTGACAACGGAAACAGCAGCGGACAATCAACCGCCTAGCGCACCTTCCAATTTAACGGCCAGTGGAACCACTACCACTACCACCAATCTTTCTTGGAATGCCTCCACTGATAATGTAGGGGTTACGGGATATACTATATTGCAGGATGGTGCCAGCATAGGGACTACCAATGGGGCCACTAACTTTAATGTAACAGGACTTACACAAAATACCAGTTACGCCTTTACTGTTACGGCCAGTGATGCAGCCGGTAATGTTTCAGCGGCCAGTAATACAGCCAACGTGACAACGGATACAGCTGCCGATGGTGAATCGCCCTCAGCGCCCACTAATCTTACGGCTGCCAATACTACCAATACTACTACCGATCTTTCTTGGGATGCCTCAACCGATAATGTAGGGGTTACAGGGTATACTATACTTCAAGACGGAGCCAGTATTGGTACCACCAATGGAGCCACCACTTTTAATGTAACAGGGCTTACCCAAAATACCTCCTATGCCTTTACGGTTACGGCCAGGGATGCCGCGGGCAATGTATCTGCAGTCAGTAATACGGCCAACGTTACAACTACCGGTACCGGGGTAGTGGACTACACTTCGGAAAATGCGAATTTGGCCACGGTAGACTGGAACGCAAGGGATCTTTTCGCCAATAGGAATGTGGGAATAGGAACCACCAATACCCAGGGATATCAATTAGCGGTAGCCGGGAGTGTAGTGGCAGAAGAAGTGAATGTAAAGCTACAGGTGAATTGGCCCGACTATGTTTTTGAAAATAGTTATAATTTACCAACATTGGAAGAGGTGGAAGCACATATACAGGCTAATGGCTATTTGTTAAACATGCCCAGTGCCGCACAAGTAGAGCAAAGTGGAATTGATATAGGGAAGATGAATGCCAAGTTGTTGCGAAAAATTGAGGAATTAACCTTGTATACCTTGGCACAGGAGAAAAAGATCAAGGCCCTTGAAGAGCAAAATAAAAAGCTGGAATCCATTTCCCAAAAGATAGCGGAATTGGAAAAAGCTATGGAAGAGAAAAGATAAAATAGGTCTAAGTACAGATATTTATGAAACACATTTACAGGATATTGATTTTTTTATGTTTTGCCAACAGTCTTGTTGCGCAGAGCATACGAAAGAATTATCAAGAAATGACAGACTATGAAAAAACCGAATTGGTGGATGCTTTTTATGAGTTAAGGAACGGTCCGGATCTTTTTAATGACCTAGCCAACTTTCATAGTGACTTCTTTAACTTTGATAATACAACGGATGAAACCCGTCTGGATTTACATTTTAACCTGCCAGATGAACCGGAACGGGAGATATTTTTGGCTTGGCACAGGCGACAAATGTTTGAAATGGAGCAGGCTGTACAGGATATTAACCCAGATATTAGTTTGGCTTGGTGGGACACTTCCATAGATCAATCCACTACATCCCCGTTGTGGGATCAGGATTTTTTGGGGAGTTTTAACGCCAACTGGAATTTAAATAGAAATTTAGGGGGTAATGGACCATTGCCTACTCCGCAGGACGTAACCAACTTATATGCTATGACAGATTTCTTCGAATTTTCCAATGAATTGGAAAGAAGACCGGTTCATAGGGGTGCACACGTATGGACGGGAGGGGCCATGCCAACACCTTTGTCACCAAGAGATCCAATCTTTTATTTTCACCACTCTTTTGTAGATTGGGTATGGCACAATTGGGAAGAAATACATCAAAGTTCTTCATTCTTAACAACCTCTATGTTACGATATGATGGAACTTATGTTTATGATGGTCAAACCCTACCGCTCGTTAACCCTAACGATATTACCGACTCAAGGTCTTTGGGAGTGTTTTTTGGGGTCAATGGGCTGGCTGAGCTAGATAATTACATTGTTAGCAATACTTATAGGCCAGAAGAGGTATTTTATTACCAGTTTGTAATTGAGGCAGGGGATAATTTTATTGTGCCCAATGGATCTAGTTGTAGAATGGAATCCGTAAATGAAGTGCGGTTGCTGCCCGGCTTTGAAGCTGCTGCCGGTTCTAATTTTATAGCCGCTATCGATCAGGAAAATGGCCTTACGGGCAAGACTTTTTATGGAGAAAAACCAAGGTTAAATAAGCCTTATGATTTTGATGCCAATATAAACAAACCTATAGTTTGGGAAGAAGATAACAAGGATGACACCCCAGTTATTATACAACCCTATCCTAACCCTTTCACCGAAAAGATCACCATTAACTTAAATAAGAAAACAAATTGTAGTGTTGAGGTGTACAATATGATGGGGATGCTTATAAGACAGGAAGCTTTTCAAAATACTGATAATATAATCATTAATAACCTATATGGATTATCCTCTGGTTTTTATGTCATTAAAGTGGTAGACGCCAATGGCGATATTTTAATGGCCAAACGAGTGGTTAAGTTATAGGAATACTGTAATACAACCAAAACGGCGACCTTGAGGTCGCCTTTTTTGCTATTGGGAGTTTAGTGTTTTGTACCGTGATCCATATGAATACTGTTTGGGTCCCTATATTTACAGCATGCCGGTAGATTGTTATATGTTTTGATATCTGCTTTGGTAGAATCGGTGTCGTGCCCTTTTAGTGCAATGGCCTTTCTTACATCCATAGGGCTGCATTTATTTTCATCCAATATAAGGGTTATTTTTTTGGAAGGGATATCCCAATTTACATATTTCACACCCTTTACTTTTAAGGCGGCTTTTTCTATACGGGCTTTACACATGCCGCAGTTGCCTTTCACCTCAAATGAGACCTTTTTGTTCTTATCTTGGGCATTTAATTGAACGCTTACCAATAGAATGGAAGCCATCCATATAATTTTACCGAAGGTTTTAGTTGTAAACATATTTTTAAGTTTTAGTACGTAACAATTTTTAAAGAGCAATTTTATAGAGATTAATTTATAGTCTGTATCGGAAGCCCAAATAATAGGTTTCGCCCAATACAGGGGCAAATAATACGGTACTATCAAAATAAGGGCCAAAGGGATCCTCTGCACTTAAAATTGGTTTTTTTTGGGTTGTATTGCCAATATTCTCACCACCAAGATAAACCTCAAACTTTTCATTGACCGCTCTAGTTAATTGGGAATTAATAATACTATATGCGGCTGTCTTAGCTGGGAGTTGGTAAGCTGTTGCATTTGTGGTGGTGTTAGGCAACCTTTGTTCACCTTGCCAGTGCAAGGTGAAATCCATTCGCCAGTGGCGCTGTCTGTATTTTCTTGGGGTTTCATAACTTAAGTTCGTAAAAAATCTATGTAAGGGTTGTAATGGTTTTTGCAGGCTGCCGGATTGATAATCTACTTTTACGTCATAATTCTTGTAGGTAAGGCGTAGGTTCATGTTTTGTATAAGCTCATAGCTTAAGTCTACTTGCAAACTTTTGGAAACACTTTTACCGCTTAGGTTGTAAAAAGATATGGCCCGTGGATTTTCCCAATCTACAATAACCTGATCAGTAAATGCAATTCTGTAAAAATCCAACGAAAGATCCATGGCCCTATTCCAAAGATAGAGCTTTTGTACGAAACCAATTCCCGTATTCCAGGCAGTTTCCGGATGTAAGGAATATAGGTTACCACTATTGTTTACAATGTTAATGGCTCTGGAAGAAGCAAAGAGCTGTTGGTTTTCTGCAAATATATTGGAAGCCCGTTTTCCACGTCCTGTAGACAACCTTAAACTGGCCTTATTCCATAAGGAATACCTTAGATGTAGGCGAGGGGTAATAAAGGTTCCCAATCTATTGTGGTTATCCAACCTTAGTCCCGCAACAAAACTTAATTTCTCCAAGTTGTCATAGGTATATTCAAAGAAAGCTCCAACGGAATTGTCTATGCGATCATAATTGGTGGTATTCACGTTTTCTTCAAAACGGTCGTGATTAAAACTAAGTCCGGTTTTAAATTTGTGTTGGGTACTTCCAATAATACTATTAAAAATAGCATTGGAATAATAGGAGGTATGTTTTATATCATAGAGGTTAAGGCCGTAATAGGAGTTTTGGTCGTGATGGCTAAAGGCAGTCTGATACCCAAAACTTTGGTAGGGCAATTCAGGAAAAACATAACCTAGTTTGGCAGAAATATCCAATCTATTGGTTTTAACCTCGCTTCCCCATGCATTGTTTGTGAATTGATCAGTCTTTGGGTCAAAGTTTTTTTCCCCTGTCTGTTTTTCGTCCAGAAGGAACTGGGCATTTAAAAAACTAACCCACCCTTTATCAGGATCCAAAAATTGCCACCTATTCATAAAATTGATCTGCTTGGCCAAGGGGGTATCCAGAAAATTGTCGGCATTCCGGTCTATGATGCCATCCCTTAAATTGGCATGTAGATAAATACCTGCAGCCAATTTATCGTTAAGCACAGTATTGTATCGGGTGTTTAGTTCATAGCGTTCATAATTGTTCGCATACATATTTAGGAATAGTTCACTGTCTGTCAACGGTTTTACCAACTCACTGTTTATTTGGCCAGAAATACTCTCAAATCCATTTAGAACACTTCCGGCCCCTTTGGTAATCTGAATACTTTCTATCCAAGAACCGGGAATGAAAGACAGGCCATAGATCTGTGACGCTCCTCTTATAGAGGGCATGTTTTCTTGTGTAAATAATAGATAGGGACTGTTAAGGCCAAGCATTTGAATTTGTTTGGCACCTGTAACGGCATCGGAAATGTTCACGTCAACAGAAGGGTTGGTTTCAAAGCTTTCCGATAGGTTGCAGCAGGCCGCTTTAAGCATTTCCCTACTATCTACAGTTACCACATTTTGCACATTGAAAAGTGACTTCTGAATAGGATTCAGTTTTTTTCTCACCACAACCTCCTCTAATTCCACATCAGGATGTAGCCATATTTTTCCTAGATTTGGCCTGTTTACGGTAATGGTATCTGTTTTAAAACCGACGTAGCTTACCACTAATTTTTGGTATTCTTTTTTATAGGGAATTGCAAACTCGCCCAATTCATTGGTTGTAGTGCCTATATTGCTATCCAGCCATAGAACATTTACATTTGAGAGTACCTTTTCTTTGTTATCCAAGTTAAACTCCAATACAGTTCCTTTTATTTGTAACTGACTGAATGATAGATAATTGAAAAATAGAAATAAAACAATAAGGCTGCTTTTCATTGTGTGGACCTAAAATAAGGAATATTCTATATGGTTAACGCTGTCTTTGTTATTTTGGTATGGCTATATCTTAATGTATTACCTTGGTTTATTGTAGGAATATAAAGATGTTGAAAAAAGCAATTATACTTAAATCTTTAAATAAAAATAAGCTTAAAATTAGGTTTATTGGGGCTTTTATGTAATTTTTTGAGATTAGATGTAGTTCAAAGATTTTTTTGGTTATTAACAGATTTTGGATCAATAAAGCATTTAAAAGATGTAATTTTGACTATAAGTATTTGGCAATCAGTATATCTTTTTGTTGCTTTAATTGTTTCACTTTTAAAACTATATTGTTATGAGATTACTTTTTGTACTCGGAGCCTTTGTTTTTATAGTGTTTTGTGCAAATAAAAATGAAATACGGGAGCCACAATCTACACATATTAGGGTTATAAATAGTACTGATGTAAGCTTTACCAATGTAGTATTGTTTTCAATGAAGTTTAATGATTTAAGGCCCAAGGATACGTCGGAGTATAAGATGCTGGATTATGATCCTCTAAAAGATGATCCGCTAATATATTGTTCAGCAGCGGGTACCCGTTACGCCAGATATTTGCAGATACCGGAAGCATATGATGAGAAGTATTCGTATGTTATAGATAGTATACAAGATGGTATTGTATATGTAAGTTCCCAGAAAGGGACAAATTAAGAACTATAAATTTGCCAAGATAGATTCCCCCACATAGAATAAAGTTAAATTGAGAGATTAATATGAAAATATTGGAATTTGCAAGAAGTGCGCTGTTTTGTACCGCAGATTTTTTAAAAGGAGGGAGTATTAAAGGGCATTTAAATGATATTGCTTTTATACAGGAGAACTACCCTAATGAGGGAGCTATTGATAGGCACAATACCTATTTGAAAGAATTGTTGGAGCATGCAGCCAAAACTGTCCCATTTTATAAAATCCTTGAGAGGGAAGGGAATGTCCTGGAAGATTTTCCGGTTGTGGACAAGGCTTTGATGAGGGATAATTTTGAATCATTTAAAAGCAATATCTATCAGGATAAGAAACAGCACAAAGTGTCTACCAGTGGGTCTACGGGGAATCCTTTTAACATTTTTCACGATAAAAATAAAAGGGCTCGCAATACAGCAGATACCATTTATTTTGCGAAGAAAACGGGTTTTAATGTAGGGGAAAGGTTGTACTATCTAAGGTTATGGGACAAGCAATATAAAAAGAGCGATTGGTTATCCTGGATGCAAAATATAGACATGCAGTCTGTAGATGACCTTGGAGAAAAGGAGATAGAAAGCTGGCTTCAGAGATTTGGCAGGGATAAAAGTACAAAAAGCTTATTGGCCTATACCTCGGCCCTGCGATCTATTATTAAACATATGGATGCCAACAATGCTAAACCTTTAAACACCAAGGTAAATTCCGTCATTGCCATTGCCGAAGGATTGGATGATTATGTTAGAGAGGGTGTGCAAAAATATTTTAATGCGGAAATAGTATCCCGTTATTCCAATTCGGAAAATGGAATCATTGCCCAACAACCATACGGAAGCAGAAATTTTGAAATTAATTGGGCCAGTTATCATATTGAAATTCTGGACTTGAACAAGGATATACCTGTAAAAGAAGGAGAGTCGGGAAGGATTGTGGTTACAGACTTATTTAATTACTGTATGCCTATGGTTAGATATGACACAGGGGATATTGGATGTATGGCAAGGGATGCTGAAGGCCGACTTGTGTTTTCTCAAATTGAAGGTAGAAAAATGGATATGTTTACCAATACAAAAGGGGAGTACGTTTCTTCCCATATTGTTCATCATATTCTTCAGTTTAGTGAGATAGATCAGTTTCAATTTATTGAGGAGGAGAATAATGAATATGTTATAAAGTTAAAGGTTTCGGACCGTTTTGATTATGCCAACGAGGAAAAACTTATAAATAGATATAGGGAATACTTTGGTGAGGATGCCAAAATTAAGGTAGTCTATGTAGATGATATACCTTTGTTGCGTTCTGGCAAGCGAAAGCTGGTTATCAATAACGCTATGAAAAGCCGGAATAGGGATGCAACAAATTCTAAGAAACCTAGTCTAAATAGGGTATAGCCATTACTTTTTGTTGCTTAAATTTGCCAACAAGGTAGTAGATATTGGTATCTTTTTTTTTATAGGTTCTAAGGTCTTTTTTTCTTTCACCGGAAGCATAAAGGAAATCGCAGATTATTTTATTTAAATAAGAATACCTTCTTTCTTTATAATCAATGACCGTAATATTTTCTTCCTTCTTAATATCAAATACGTCTTCAATGATTTGATAGTTAGATGTCTTGTTTGATTTTTTGGTTGATTTTCCCTTTAGTTTATACTTTATACGGTGATAAAATGTATGTAGGTTTTTGTTACGTAAGTATTGTTTTAATTGAAAGGTATATATAAGGCCTAAAGCTAGGGAACAGGAAATAAGGGATTTAGGATTATATAATACGTGATAATCATAACTGTAAACAGTATCACTAATTTGTTTTTTTATACCGTAATCGCCCTTTGAGGAATCAAATACTTCAATGTTATTTTGAAGGCACCATTCAATTAACTTAAAAGTCAAGATATTGCCCAAGCCAAACTTTGCAAAGTCGGTATTATAAATGGGAATTGCTCCAATTAGCCTATTTTGATGTTGGAAACATAGGCGTATACCAATAGGCTCCTCTTCATCGTACATAACAAACAAAGCCAATTCTTTATTGAGAATCATGGGATAGCTCAGTTCTTTGATATAATCCCATTTGGACAATATGTGATACTCGGTTTGTTTTTCTTTAAATCGTTTATCCAATAATTCATAGAGCTTATCAAATAAATCGTTGTAAGTATCTAAAGTAATATCTCCAAAAAACATTTGGGTTCTTATGTCAAAACTCTTTATTAATCCATTATAGCGTCTCCTGAGCATTTTTCTGCGTGATGAACTATAGTTCTGTTCAATAAAGTCATCAAGATGTTGGTATTTGTTCAGAGACGTAAAATACCCGTTGTATTGGGAAATGTTCTTAATTTTAAGCTTTTTATACTGCTTTGTAGAAGGTAAATTGTAATAGGAGGGTATATCATAAATTAAAAGTACCCTATTACCAAGTTTAATTTTATCAGGATTAATGGTATAATTAAATCCTTTGGTCAAATTTTTACCAATATTGATATAGATGGGTAATTTATTTTTTTTGAAGAATTGGACCCCATCAATAAACTCAAATTTTATTGGTGCAGCGGAATTTTTAAAGTGCTTTAACCAGGTTTTTACAAACCAGTCCGAATTAAAAGGGGTTTCCATCAAGGGTTTAGGCTTTGGTGGTTAATGGTTTTAATATACGCAATAATACCTAAAAGGTATTTATATAATAATAAAATAAGATGTTTAAAATTATGAAAATTGTAGTTTTAGAGGTATATGCTATAATGCTTACACCATAGCTAAATCAATTTTACGGCTGAGTGCTAGGAAGTTTTGAAAACAGCAAGCTTAGCATAAGCAAGTTTCCATGGTTAAAAAGTGTTTAAAACCTTAGCTAACACTTTTCTTTTTTGTGCAAATTCTGCCTAAGCACATCAAAGTCCTGCATACCAGATTCCCCGTCCAAAGCTACGTCTTTGGAAGTGATTACGCTCACAAAGGTTTTGACCAGGATGTTAAAATCTTGTTTAAAGGACATGTTATTTACGTATTCAATATCTTTTTGCAACCTCTTGTCCCAATCAAGGAAGTTGCGCCCAGACACCTGTGCCAATCCGGTAATACCTGGCCTAACGGTATGGCGTATACTTTCTTCCTTGGTATAATAGGGCAAATATCGTACCCTTAGTGGTCTAGGGCCTATAAGGCTCATGTCTCCCTTGATAATGTTTATCAGTTGCGGGATCTCATCTAAGGAGGTTTTTCTTAAAAAGGTTCCAAATTTAGTAATACGATCCTCATCCGGTAGAAGCCTCCCTTGGGGATCCGTAGCATCGCTCATGGTCTTAAACTTATAGATGTTAAAAACTTTTTCGTTTTTGCCAGGTCTAGGTTGTAGAAAAAGTGGCTTCCCCTTATTGGTAAACAAGAGAATGATATAGACAATGATGGTAATTGGCAATAGGACCAAAAATCCAAAAATGGAAAGAAAGAGATCTATGGTTCGCTTAAAAATTAGCTTGTACATAATTGGCTGGAATGGTGTTCTTAATTAACGGTAAATCTTATCTCCCGTATTTGGCCACTAAGATAATATCCCCAAATGAGTGTAACGTTATTTATCGATGAAATAATTATTTTTTAGGTTTCCTCACCTCTTGTTCTGCATCGCGCATAGTTCTAAGAATTATTTTTTTGCCCTTTTTGGCAAATTTAGGGTAAAGAGTTTCAAAGGTATCCCCAGCCTTAATCTTTATAGCCTGCTGTTGTAAAATGGTTCCCTTGTCCAGTTCATGGTCTATAATGTGTGTTGTAATACCGGTAATTTTAACCCCATAGTCCAAAGCATCCTGTATGGCTGTTTTGGTACCTAAAAAACTGGGAAATAGGGAGGGGTGTACGTTGTATATTCTATTGGGAAATCCTTGTAACAGAGCTTCACGTATGCGGTACTTGTAATTTAAAAGGAACACACGGTCTATACTTTTTTTCTTTAGCAGTAATAATATATGATTTTGATAGGCTTCCATTGTTGGGAAATCTGATCTTCTAACCAGTAGGGTCTCAATTTCGTGTTTTTTGGCTTCTTCGGCTGCACCACAAGGTTCTTGCCCGTATATCAGTAAATTAATCCTGGAGGCCAAACTATTGTTATCCTTGTGCAGGGCCTTTATAATGTCTTTGGCATTTCTCCCCCAGCCGGTACACAATATAGCCCATTGTATGTGGTTTTGTTTATCCATATCTCCTTTTATATGTCAAATATACAAATTGAAATATGCCCATAGTACAGGAGAAGAAAGCAGAACTATAAAGAATTGTATTCTTCCAATATGGCCTTCCAAATAGTGGTCCTCTGATATCTTTCTTTGATTAGATCCCTAATTTCAGTGGGGTTAAAAACAATGCCTTCTTGTTTGTTATTGTAAATTCGAAGCATGGACTTGTAAAGGCTTTCTTCATCTTTTGAGGGTACTATATACCCGTTAACACCATCCTGTATAATCTCATTACAACCATTAATATTTGATACTATAGAAGGAATACCCATGGCACCGGCCTGCATTACTACATTTGGAAACCCTTCCCTATAGCTTGGAAATGAAAGAACGTCTGCCATGGCAAAGAATGGACGTACATCCTTTTGATGGCCTACCTCAATGATATCTGGATTAGTGGCAATTAGGTTTTCGGTTTCATCCAATAAGGGGTCCAAGGATTTCTCATGGGGACCCACCAAAACCAATTTTATGTTCTTTATCTGTTTAGTTAATTTAGCGAAGGTTCTTACCAGTTCATTTACGCCTTTATCCGTGACCATTCTACCTACAAAGACATAAACAAAGTCTTCCTCATTAATCCCTAGGGAGGTGCGTAATTCCTTCTTAGCAGTATCGCTCACCACCTTTGGGTCAAATTGTTTGGTATCTATGCCGTTAGAGCTTCCTTGGCCTATTACTTTTAGTTTGTTTTGGGTTGTGTATTTGTTTTCCAGGATAATATCCTTCATGCCAAAGGAATTGGGGTAGATCATGGTGGCACAGGAGTAGGTTAGTTTTTCTACCAGATCCAGTATTTTCCTTTTGCTGCCACGGGCTTCCAACAGGGGTAATCCGGCAATGGTGTGCAGCCTATGGGGCACTCCGGCCAAAAAAGCGGCTATCATCCCCACTGTTCCGGCTTTGGGAGTATGGGTATGGACAATATAGGGTTTTTCTTTTTTAAAGATCCTATAAAGTTGCCAAATAGCTTTTAGGTCTTTAAAGGGCGTAATGGTACGAGTCATGTTCACTGGCAGTACCCGTATGCCTTCTTGTTGCCCTATTAAGTCTAGTTTTCCGTTCTCGTAAGAGGAGATACCAACAACCTCATAATGGTTGGACATGTATTTAAGTTGTCCTGTAAGCAATCCCCCCAAAGACATGGGAACCGTAGTGATTCTAATTATTTTTTTTTGCATTCTAAACTAATTGGCATTTTAAATGAACTGGTAATTCTTGTTTATTCACTGTATGGCTAATTTTTTACCATGATATAGTAAAGTTCTAAATATTGATCTATCATCAATTCTATGTCGTAATTCTTGGATCTTTCTACTCCTTTTTTAGATATTTCAGAATAGAAAGATTCCTCATTTTTTAGTTTAGTAATGATTTCTGCTAACTTTTGCTCATCACCAATTGGGAATAGAAGTCCAGCGCCTTCCACTACGTCTGTTAATCCGGGCGCCTCTGTGGAAAGGAATGGCTTTCCCGATGCGAGCCCTTCAACACTTGATAATGATAGTCCTTCATAATGGGATGAAAGTATTGCTATATCTGCTGTTTTAAGAAGTTCTGGCACATCAGTTCTTAAATTTAAAAAATGTACTCTGTTGGATAAGTTCAATAAGTGGGTAAAATCTTGAGCTTCCTGTTTTAAGGGGCCCTCTCCAACCAATAATAAATGAACATTTTTTGGCAAAAAGTTCAATGCCTTTATTACCGTTTTCTGGTCTTTTGGGTACCGAAAACTGGACACTTGAATTAGCACAAAATCCTCTTCATTTAAATTAAGACTACTTTTTGAATAGGCTTTAGCATTTCGAATTATTTTAAGGTCTATTCCATTGTTGATTGTTTTGATATTGTTATATGAAAGACCCAAATGATTTTTTAAGTTTTTTGAAGCGGAATCCGATATAGGGACAATGTAATCATATTGTTTATATATTATTTTATCAACAAATTGAAATAGGGGATTGTTCCTTCTTTTATTATTGGTACTATGCTCTGTTAGGAGCATTTTGTATTTGGATTTATTGAAAAACCTAGTAAACGAAGCCCAGTACAATGCAGGAAATAGATGAACATGAATAATATCGTAATTTTTGAAGTGCTTATGAAGAAAAAATATAAGTTTTGGATTGTAAACATTTGTTTTTATTCCTAAATCATAAATTTTGATATTCGGGTATTTTTTTAGTTTATCTGTAAAGGGTGATGACCCTCCCCGCAAAAGTAGAATGTCTACTTTAATTCCTCGGTTATGATACCCAATAACAGAATCGACTAACAATTTTTCAGCACCTCCAGCAGCCAACGAATTAATTAATTGTAGAACTTTCATGTATTTAGGTTATTAGGTTCAATAAGACTAATGAATAGATTTTCGTACTGTGATAGTATTTTTTCTGAACTGTACTTGGATAATACCGAGTTACTAACCTGACGAGGTTTAAGAACCTTTAACGATTTACTTAATAATTCTATTTTATTAACATAGTCCTCAATGGAATGAGCTATGTATCCATTAACTCCCTCTTCAATTATTTCGTCAATCCCACCCGGAGCCTCAAAGGCCAGAACAGGGGTGCCAACGGCACAGCTTTCTAATAGTGCGTTTGGAAATCCTTCAACATATGACCCTTGTAAAAATATATCATTCTTGGCCAAATACTCTTCTACCTTGGTCGTATAAGGTATATGCGTAACGCTTGTGTCAAGTTCATATTCCGAAATAGTATCAAAAATGACGTCTTTTTCTGGGCCATCTCCCACAATGGTATAATGAAAAGGGATATTTAGCTTATGTAAGGCTTCAAGTATACGTAGATGCCCTTTTTGCTTAGCCAACCTACCCACTGTAATAAATTTTAATAATTCGCTGAAGTTTTGGTTGTCGTCCTTTTTTGCTTGAAATTTTTTAGATATGGGATTATTGATAATGATAATTTTATTTTTATTGACCTTAGAATTATTTATAACATCAGCAGCCATATCATTGGATTGACAAATTATTTTGTCCATAAACCTTTTACTTAATGAGCTTATGAAATGAAAGCCAACTAGTGGTTTATTTTCTGAATGTTCTTTTAACACACTGTTTACATTTACTTCTCTTGCAATAAATTTAGTCTTAGGAGTGAATATAGATAATAAGCCCATAACAGTATTAAGGTGTCCAATGGCACTAATTATGATATCTTGTTTTGAGATCCATAAATATCGAAGTAACTTAGGTATAGCCTTTAAAACTCTGGATTCATTCAGAAAGATGAGATTAATTCCACTGACATTGTACTGACTATCTTTTTCATATCCTACAATGAGAAGAGTAACATCAAATATTTTTGAATTAATATTTTGGGCAACAAATGACATTACACGTTCGGCTCCCCCTGCACGTAATGAAGGTAATATAAAAGTAATTTTTATTTTTGAGGAATAATTCATTTAACTGGGTTGTTTTTTCATATAATTTTTTGTGCTAGTATCTACAACTTCTTCTACTCTAGGCCTGTAATCTTTAGAGAAGTCCATTTCTTGTCTGGAAACACAGTTTTTTAGAATGTTTTCTTCATGCTTTTTATAGTCACCAATTATTCTCGCAGGATTTCCGCCCACAATAACACCTGATGGTACGGATTTAGTAACTACGCTGCCAGCAGCAACAATTACTTTGTCTTCTATTACTACTCCCGGCATGATGATGGAATTGATACCTATAAAGACGTTGTTTCCTACCTTGACTCTTTTAAATAATTCACGTCTACCTTTTTCATCATTAAACAACCATGTAGATCCGTCATGGGTTAGAAACCGGACTCCGGAAGTAACCGTGACCTTATTACCAATAGAGATTAGCCATGGCTCCGTACCAAGTGAGGTCGTAAATATTCTGCAATCATTTCCTACCTTTACACCTTTATATCTAGCGTAGTCCACACCAGTTTTTGAGAATCTAAGATAATAGTCTTTTAACAATTTAAATATACTAACTAAGCTCATAATAGTTTATTAATGATTTAATCTCTTTATTCGCGTATCGGCAATTTGCTAAATATTTGTTCCCACTGCTGGCCAATATTTTCCATCGAAAATCTATTCAAGCTTTGAACGGCATGGTTTCTTAATTTATTGCGTAGGGCATTGTCGTGAAGTAGTTTTGATAATTCTTTTTGCATGGCTTCACTATTTTGATCTTCAATCAATAATCCATTTTTACCATTTTCAATAATATCCGCTGGTCCGGTTTTGCAGTCATAGGCGATACAGGCCATCCCTTGGGACATGGCTTCTAACAATACCATTGGAAGTCCTTCATAACGAGAAGAAAGAATGAAAACTTCGGACCGCTGCATTATTTGATTGACATCCTTTCTAAATCCAGTGAAGATTACTTGATCTTGAATGTTGTGTTGATTTACTAATTTGGTTAAAAATTTTAAGCCCTTTTCCCCGCCACCAATAATTTTTAAAGTCCAATCCTTGTGATTATGAAGTACTGGAGCTATTAATGTTAAGAGATTGTCGAAACCTTTGTGGTGATATCTATCTAAATTTCCTATTGCTAGTATTGTTTTATCTTTAGTTTTATTATGTTCAACAATGGGGGCAAAGGAACAAGGATTGGGCATTACAACTACATTAACCTTTTTCTTTTTATAATACTCTATGTCAAAACTTGTTAGAACAGTAAGGTAATTGGCCAACGGATATAAAAAAGTACGGGTAAAATTGGTAAGATACTTGGGGTGCTGTGCTCTCAGGTAACTATTGTGTTCTGATACAATTATGTTGATGTCATAAATTTTGGCAACAATTATGGATACTAGGTTGGTTTGGGTGATAAAGGATATTATTACGTTGGGCCTGTTGTCTTTTATCCTATAGAAACCAATTAAATTTTTTAAACTCCTAATTTTATGATTCTTTATTTTGCCTCCGTGTAATCTAACACGGGAAATTCTGGAATCCAACTCATAAGCATCCCCATCATAAAATGTAATTATCCTTACCGTATGTCCATTTTCAACAAAATAATTAGCAAGTAAAACCAAAACGCGCTCCGCTCCGCCTCCAGTTAGGGAGCCTATTATAAAATCAATTTTCATCTAATGGCTGTTTTATTTGTGTTAAGATCCACATGGACAGTAGTATTAAATAGTAGGCCGTAAAATAATTGTGATTGGTCAACAAAAATAAAAATAAACCAATTGTCATCATTACAATGTGTGGTGACGAGGTAAATAAGTAGGCGCCTTGGTACAATAGATATATGTGATATCCAAGAAAAATTAATAAAATAAAAACACCAGCTTCACCAATTACCAAAAGAAAGGAATTGTGTGGGCCAACCCTATTTAGTCCATTTGTTTGAAAAGATCCATAACCATTTCCTAATAAAGGTTTGTCTAAAACATAGTCATAAAACGTAGCCCATGTGGCAGTCCTTGAATCCTCATTGAGTTCTTGGGTGGACACTTTTTCATTGGAAACCAAGGCTTTTAATTGATTAAACCGTACTACATTTAGTTTTAATGCCTCAGAAAAGGAAATGAGCAAAATTATTACCACGGCACCTATTGCAAAAATTCTAATATTTTTTGGATTTATCTTTAAAGCTATTAGGTTGAGAAGAATCCACAAAAGAATAAAGGTTCTAGAAAAGGTGAGAAAGCCGGCAAAAGTAAATATGAACTGACCCAAAAGTTTTAGTTTTCCCTTTTCCATGCCATAGGATAAGCCATATCCAGTGATACAAATAAAGCCTGCTGCGTTGGGGTCTAAATAAAAACCACTGTACCTTCCATATGTATCAGTAAAAAAGATGGCATTGGCTATAACAGAACTGGATCCTATTATTAATAACCAGAACAATTCTTTTTTACTAGTGTTTTTGGCAATAGCTCCTCCTAGTATTACTAATATTAGAAACTTGTAGAATTTACTAAAATAATCGGACTCAACACCATTATAAAACTGGATACCGGATATTAAGAAATAACCAAGGCCAATGGCTAGATATATTTTTAAAATGTGAACATTTTTTACCAATATAGCATAAACCAAGGGCATTCCAAAAGTCAAGGCACTAAGTATACTTCCAGCAGCTGAACCAAATGCATGTAAACCAAAAGTAGGGGCGTTAAGTACAATTAACCCTAAACAGAACCACTTGATTATTTCTATCATATTTTGGATATTAGGCGTTTAGGTATTTTTGATAGGAATAGTAAAAAACACAAACCTCTTTTCCATAAACTAAGCTTTTTATATTTATCAGAATAATAAAAGCTGGCGTTGGTGAATTCAAAAGCAAGGGTTCTTAAATGGGGATATCGTATTAATTCACCAAGTGTAGAAGGTTTTAATTGATGGTATGAAGTATAATATTTAATTTTAGCTGTTTTTAATTTGGACTTTTTTTGATGAATAAGCCCATCTTCCGTATGCCAGTATTTTCTGTGAATACGGTTTAGACATAAAAAATCATAGTCTTTGTTTATTCTATACCAGGTGGCACTTTCGCCTATAAAGGAATTGGGGTTGTAACACATCTTATAGTCCTGAAGTATTGCTGTTCGCCAACTATGCCATTTTTCTCCTTTGGTAGGTCTTTTTAAATCTAAAATACGTTCCTTAAAACTTACTTGCCAAAAATCTTTTGGGAATTCTTCTCCTACCAGTTGATTGTTCTCGTCCTTTACCAAAGTCCATACAGAAGCTATTCTATCTCCGTTTATGGAGTTATCTACAGTATCCCAAATTGCTTTTAAATCAGACAAGGTATGGGGTTCAAAGGAGTCATCACTGTCGGCTATAATGGTGATAGGTTCTTTACAATAATCAAAACCAAAATTAAGGGCATATGGCTTTCCTTTGTTTTCAGGTAACTTAAAGTACTCAATATTTAGCTCGGGATTTTGCTTAATCCATTTGTACACCAATTCCTCGGTGTTATCCGTACTGGCATCATCTACTATTACCCAATGAAAATTTTTAAAGGTTTGGGCCTTAAGGGAATCATACACACGCTCTAAGGTGTTTTCTCTGTTGTATGTAGGGGTAATAACACTAAACATGTTGCAATTTGTTTATTCTATTAATATAAAAATAAATTACGACGGTATTGGTTAAGGAAACAATAGAAGTTCCCAAGGCCAGACCGTATAAGCCCATGGCCCTAATTAGAATATAATTTAAAATAATATTTAAAAGCAAACTTATTGTTGAGGTAACCACTAAAAAATTATTTTTATTAATGGCTGTGAGGTAACGGTTCATAATCATGCCCATAACATAAAAAGGAATTTGCAATAAATACATTTGTTGTACCCTATAGACTATTTGAGTATCATCTGGTTTAAATGCATTTCTTTCGTATACTAAGGAAACAATAGGTTCGGAGAATAGAATTAAGCCCAACGCCAATAATGTGCAGCCAATAAAATTGTATAGCAGCATTTTTTGCAAGAGCTTATAAGTCTTTTGGTAGTTTTCTACGGCTTGACTAGAGAAATAGGGTAGTAGTACATTGCCTAAGGCTATACCGATTAGCCCAATTATAAATGCCGGAATTTTTAGACCATAACTTAAGGCGGCGATAGACCCTACAACCAATTGGGCGGAAAAATACTGGTCCACAATTGGGTTTAGACCGTTGATTAAGGAAGAGGATATCTTGGCCGGGACCTGTTTTATGAGGATACGTATATTTTTACTTTTAAAATCGGGCGTTCCAATATGTATAATTTTCCGTTTAATGGAAATCCCTAAAAGAAAGAGAAAATCCAGAAAACTTCCGATGAGCATGCCTACTGCCAAAACCTTTTCTTTTAAGGCCTCTTTAAAAAATAATAAACACACAATAATACTTATGGTCATAAATAAGGACCCGAAGGACGCGAAAAAATATTCGTTATCTATATTTAAAAGACCAGTAAGTAAAGAGGAAACGGCCCAAAATATCAAGCAGGGAAGTATATAGTGCAGTTGTAACTTAATTAAGTCGTAGTACGAGTTGGTGTGGCCGGCAAAAAAGGTTTCCAGATATACATCAGAAAACAAATAAGTAATTAATATAAAAAAAAGCCCAATAGATAGGGTAACCAAAAAGCTCGTCGTTTGAAAAGAGCTAATATCTCCTTTTTGTTTTAATTCGGAAATATAGTTTGGAATAAATACATTCTTATAAGAACTTAAAAAAACAGTACTTATAAAACCAGGTATTAAAATGGCGATTAGAAAGGTGTCCAATAATTCAGATAATCCAAACTCCTGGGCGATTACCAATTCCTTGTAAAATCCCAGTGCCTTTATCAATAAGCTGACAAAACCAACAGTTATTACATTTTTAATAAACTGTTGGTTCAGATTTTTTTTTAAAAATTGAAAACTACCTTCAAGATTTAATTTAGAAATTTTCAATTACTCTATATTTTTCGATTAAAGTCGACTATGTGCCTTACCTTTTAGAATTCCTTTTACATCGTAGATTACACCATTTTCAGTACAGCAATCATGTAATTCGAGTTCTAAAAATTCTTTATGTGCTACTGCCAGCACAACGGCGTCAAATTTTTCCTTTGGCAATTCTTTGGTAGTGGTTAGCCCGTATTCATGAGATACTTCTTCCGGTGAGGCCCAAGGGTCATAAGTGGTAATATTGGCACCGTAGCTTTTTAGATTACGAATAACGTCAACCGCCTTGGTGTTCCTTACATCCGGGCAATTTTCCTTAAAGGTGATACCCAATACCAAAATATTGGATCCTTTTACCTTGATATCGTTTTGTACCATGAGTTTCACCACTTCTGAAGCTACATATTTCCCCATGCCATCGTTCATACGTCTTCCCGCCAAAATTATTTCGGGGTGGTATCCGTATTCTTGGGCCTTTTGGGCCAAGTAGTAGGGATCTACCCCTATACAATGTCCGCCTACCAAACCGGGTTTAAAAGGCAAGAAGTTCCATTTGGTCCCAGCGGCCTCCAACACATCATGGGTGTCTATGCCCATAAGATTAAAGATCTTGGCCAATTCGTTTACAAAGGCAATATTTATGTCGCGTTGCGAATTTTCAATTACCTTGGCAGCCTCTGCTACTTTTATATTAGGAGCCAAATGGGTCCCGGCAGTAATTACAGAGGCATAGAGCTCATTTACTTTTTCTCCAATTTCAGGAGTAGATCCAGAGGTTACCTTGAGGATTTTTTCTACGGTATGCTCCTTATCTCCAGGATTGATCCGTTCTGGGGAATAACCGGCAAAAAAGTCTTCATTGTATTTTAAACCACTAATTTTTTCCAAAACCGGGATACATTCATCTTCTGTAACCCCAGGATATACGGTAGATTCATATACTACGATATCTCCTTTTTTTAGCACCTTGCCAACTGTTTCACTGGCCTTGTACAAGGGAGTTAAGATGGGGCGGTTGGTACTATCTACAGGAGTGGGTACTGTAACAATATAGTAATTACAATCGGCAATATCCGCTAGGTCATGGGAACAATATAGCCCAGTCTCCATATTTAGGGTATCGGTCAATACGGCTTGTAGCACCTCGTCTGCTACCTCCAAGGTATGATCTTTTCCGGCCTGTAACTCTTTTACCCGCGATTGATTGATGTCAAATCCAATAGTTGGATATTTAGTGGCAAACAAACGGGCCAAAGGTAATCCTACATATCCCAATCCTAATACAGCTATTTTGATATTGCTCATGTTTTTAATTTATGTTTCTAATTGTTGGATATATGATTTATTTTTTTCCTATTTGGTAGTATTCAAAGCCTCGTTCCTTCATAAGGGCATCATTGTATTGGTTTCGGCCATCAAATATAATGGGGGCATTGAGCTGTACCTTTAATTCTTCAAAATCAGGGGACCTAAATTCCTTCCATTCTGTTAACAAGATCATGGCATCGGCATTTTTAAGGGTCTCGTACTTGGAGTTACAATAGCTTACCTCCTTAATATCTTTAAGATAAAAATGCTGAGCTTCCTCCATGGCTTTTGGATCATAGGCCTGTATGCTGGCACCCCGCTTCACCAATTCCTTAATAACGTATATGGCCGGAGCTTCCCGCATATCATCTGTTTCCGGTTTAAAAGCCAGTCCCCAGACCGCAAAGGTTTTGCCTGTTAAATCTTCCCCAAATCTATTGACTACCTTTTGGGCTATAACAAATTTTTGCTTGTTGTTTACCTCCTCTACCGAGTTGATCAATTGTGCCGTATACCCGTGTTCTTCAGCGGTCTTTTTTAAGGCCTTTACATCCTTTGGGAAACAAGAGCCACCATAGCCACTACCAGGGTAGATAAAGCTATAGCCAATTCGGCTATCGGACCCTATTCCAATACGGACCTTGTTGACATCGGCACCCACCAATTCACAGATATTGGCAATTTCGTTCATAAATGAAATTTTGGTCGCCAACATGGCATTGGCTACATATTTGGTCATTTCGGCAGAACGTACGTCCATTTGTATCAAGCGATCTACACTACTTCTAAAGAAGGGACTGTATAGGGTTCTCATTTTTTTTGCGGCCTCATCATTATCGGCCCCAATAACTACCCTGTCTGGTTTCATAAAGTCGCTAATAGCATCTCCTTCCTTTAAAAATTCAGGGTTGGAGACTACCTCAAAATCTATAGCAAGTCCTCTTTTATCCAAGGCTTCCTGTATAGTAGCCTTTACCTTATCTGCCGTGCCTACTGGAACGGTAGATTTATCTACCACAATTAACGGGTGCTGCATGGAAGTCCCTATTTCCTTGGCTACCTGTAATACATATTGGAGATCTGCAGATCCGTCCTGTCCCATGGGCGTACCCACGGCTATAAAGGCAATATCACATTTGTCCAAGTTAGCACTTAGGTCGGTACTAAAATGCAGGGTTTTATTCTGAACATTACGGCTCACCATGGCTTCCAAACCAGGTTCGTAAATGGGGATAATTCCCTTTTCCAGGTTTTCAATTTTTTTTGAATCGATGTCCACACAGGTAACTCTGTTTCCCATTTCTGCAAAACACGTACCACTAACCAGGCCTACATAGCCAGTCCCAATAACAGTTAAATTCATACAGTTAAATTTTTTTATAAATTATCCCAATACCATTTTACGGCCTCTTTTAATCCTGTTTCAATGTTGTACTCAGGGTCATAACCCAATAAGTTCCTAGCTTTATCAATTGAGGCCAGGGAGTGGGGAACATCTCCCTGCCTGTTAGGACCATATTTAATTTCCACATCGGCAATTTTAGGGTCGTATTCACTCAAAAACTTCTTTAGCAGTCCAACCAGTTCATTCAGATCTGTACGTTCCCCATAGGCTACATTGTAAACGGTGTTTACGGCTTCTTTATTGTCAGTGCCAATAGCCCTTAGGTTCATTTGTACCACATTGTCTATATAGGTGAAATCACGGGAGTAGCTGCCATCTCCATTAATAACTGGAGACTCATGTTTCATCAGTTGCATTACAAATTTTGGGATAACCGCTGCATAGGCTCCGTTTGGATCCTGTTTACGACCAAAAACATTAAAATAACGAAGGCCTACAGTCTCCAAGCCATAGGTCTTGCTAAAGATATCGGCATAAAGTTCGTTCACATATTTAGTGATGGCATAGGGGGAAAGCGGTTTACCTATGATATCCTCTACCTTGGGCAAGGATTTGGAATCCCCGTAGGTGGAAGAACTGGCTGCGTATACAAAGCGTTTTACCTCGGCATCCCGTGCAGCCACCAACATATTTAAAAAACCGGAAACATTTACCTCATTACTGGTGATAGGGTCATTTATAGACCGGGGTACCGAGCCCAAAGCGGCCTGATGTAAAATATAGTCAACACCTTTGCAGGCCTTTTGGCAATCGCCCAGGTTTCGTATATCACCTTCTACAAGCTTAAATTTAGGATTGGAAAGTAGAGGGGCAATGTTTTCCCGCTTTCCGGTAGCAAAATTATCCAAACAAGTGACTGTATTCCCGTTTGTTAGTAGTGTTTCACATAGATTGGATCCTATAAACCCAGCTCCTCCGGTGACCAATATATGAAATTTGGAATGTATTTGTGGTAATGTACTGTTCATGTTGCTTTTCTTTTGAGGTGCAAAGGTGTTCAAAAGTAATTTAAAATGATGTTATTATTATTTTAAGTCGTGATAAACTCGATGAAATGAAACTTAATTCGTGCTTCGTTTTCTCAGTAGATCATAATTTCGAGAATTCTTTGTTATTGAGGCAGCTTTGGGCTGGTTGATCTATAAATTATTTTTCCTTTAATTCTAGTTAATTAATATTGTAATACTCTTTATACCAGGAAACAAAATTGCCCACCCCTTTCTTAATAGATGTATTGGGGCGGTAGTCATAATCCTTTATGAGTTCGTCTACATTTGCCCAGGTCTTTTCTACATCTCCGGGCTGCATGGGAAGTAATTCTTTTTGGGCCTTTATCCCCAATTTTTCTTCTATGGCCTCTATGAAGTGGAGGAGTTTAACCGAATTGTTGTTTCCTATATTGTAGACCTTGTATTTTTCCCCTTTGGTAATGCGCGGTTTAATATCTTTTTCCAAAATTCTCACTACTCCTTCGGTAATATCGTCTATATAGGTGAAATCGCGCTCCATTTGCCCTTGGTTGAATACCTTTATGGGTCTGCCCTGTACCATGGCATCCGTAAAGAGGAACATGGCCATATCCGGTCTGCCCCATGGACCGTAGACGGTAAAGAACCTTAGGCCAGTGGTAGCAAAGCCGTATAAATGACTGTAGGTATGGGCCATGAGTTCGTTGCTTTTTTTGGTAGCCGCATAAAGGCTAATAGGGTGGTCCACGTTATCCGTAGTTTCGAAAGGAATCTTTTTGTTGAGTCCGTAAACGCTGGAGCTACTGGCATATACAAGGTGTTTAATATTGTTGTTTCTACAGCATTCCAAGATATTCAAAAAACCTACAATATTACTGTCTATATAGGCCTCAGAATTTTCCAGACTATAACGCACCCCGGCCTGGGCAGCTAGATTGCATACAGCATCAAAATTTTCATTTTTAAACAATTTGGGCAATGCCTCTCTATCTTCAAGGTTTAGACGTATAAAGGAAAAGGAGTCTGGATGGGTTTCACTTCTACTTATTGCTCCAAACTGTTCTGCCTTGTTTCGTAATATCCCTAGCTGTTTTAAACGGGCATATTTTAGGTTAATATCATAATAGTCGTTAATGCTATCCAGTCCTACGACCCTATGACCATTTGAAATCAGGGTTTTGGCAACATAAAAACCTATAAATCCGGCAGCTCCAGTTATTAGTACGTTCATTTACTTTTTAAATTGAAAGGTTGTAGTGAAAATAAAAGATTGTACAAATTTGCATATTTTATTGAAATAAAATACTGGCTATGGATAAATTTATAGAAAAGATTTACGGTGATGTGGCATAGAAGGGGTCGGGCACCTTTAAATGGAAGAAATTTGTATAATACTTGAATTTGTATAAGGTGGCAACAAAAAAAGCCTGCAAAACATATCGAATTGCAGGCTGTAATATTTTAATTAGGATTGAAATTAGAAGTCTACCTGGTAGGCATAAACCTCTATATTGGTATAACTATCTGATGCGTCATTTCCTGTGGCTTCTTTGGATAAATCTCCAAAAACTCTATTTTCCCATGCGTCTGCCATTCCATCGTTATCTGTGTCAAATGAAGATAATCTATTGTTATTTGGAAGTTCGGGAAGTCTCCAGTTAGATGTATTCAAAGGTGTTACTCTAATATTATTTTTGACATTATTTATTACACTCTTGTCATAATCATCTATGTAAAATTGAGGTTCACCTTGGGCGTCTAAATATTTGTTCGCACCAACATCCGCTATGATTTTGTCATAGGCTTCTTGAGCAGATAAGATTGGTGAAGGGTTTGGAATTGTTCTTGGGTGCATACTGGAAACAAAAAATGAAGAGTTCAACTGGGTCTTGTTCTGGAAGTATGACCATATCACCCTATTATCTTCGTTGTCTGAACCTGACAACCTGTTGCTGTAAAAATTATTACTTGTGTATATTAATGGCACAGCCGAAACTCCTACCTGCTGATGTTTGTTGTCAACTTCTCCAAGACCGGGATTCTTATAGTAATTACCAATATGGTTAAGTATAACACCGTTATATACATTTGACAGTCTAGATCCCCATCCGTGCACGACATTATTTATGATTTCGCCGTACCCTAAGGCTTCCATGTTTGGAGTTCTATGGCGAGAGTTACCAAATAAATTGTAAATAACTGAAAAATCTTGGCAATTCGTCATATCTGCTTGTGGATTGTTTCCCAGATTCATCATGGTATTGCTATCTGCAATCAATGAATTCTGAACAGTAATTCTTTTTGTGTTTGGAGCATTTCCATCATTGTTATAAAAGTTAATTCCTTTGTCATGAGCAAATGATGCAGAAACGTGATCTAAAATCACACCATCGGTACCATAAAAAAGGAATGCTGAGGTGTGCGCATCATCAGAAGAGGTTAAGCTACCGGTCTTGTCAAGTCTTGGGCGGCTTCTTATGTATCTAATTATTAAATTCCTAGAATGGTTAAATCGAAATTTACCACCCGTCAAGGTAATTCCACCTTGTGGGGCGGTCTGCCCCAATACTGTTTTGTCCTCTGCTTTAGAAATTACAATCCCGTTGGTTGGTAAATTTATTACTCCTGAGACATCAAACACAATATATGCTGGCCCAGACGTCTCCAAGGCAGCCTTCAGCGAGCCATCGCCACTGGCGTTGAGATTGGTTACATGTAGAACTTTTCCACCGCGGCCACCAGTTACATCAGAACCAGCCCCATAGGCGGTAGGAAAGGCTTTAAGGATTCCCATGTCAATAGTTTCCTCTGTTGGGGCCTTATCGGTCACTGTTACCGAAATCGAACCGGTCTCTTCGGATACCGTATTGTCAGGGTTGGTTACCGATGTAGTGTAGGTGAAGCTGTCTTCCGCTGCACTAGGATCTTCTTCCGTGTTTGTCTCCTCGGAAGTAGTTGTATTGGGCGTATAGGTAATGGTGTTATCCTCATTGATCTCTGCCGTACCATTTGCTGGTTGACTTACTTCGGTAATTATTACCTCACTCTCTTCATTAAAGGTATCGTTTTCTAACGGTTCAATGATTACGGGTTCCTCTTGGGTAATGATAATGGTATCCTGTACCACATCTTCCACAGGGGCTACGGTCAGCTCTAAGTCCACCACCTCCTCTGTGATGGTTTCGTCTTCATTGATGACTTCCAAGGTAATCTCAACCTCGTCCTCACCATTAAAATCGCCCGTAGGGGTATATACGGCTATACTGTCTTTTTCTATGGTAAATTTTCCATGTTTGGGCTCGGTATTGCTTTTGTATCTTCTTCTGCCTTTTCTTGTGCTACTTGTATTGTTAAGCAGGTTAAAAGACACCGCTACATCCTCGTTAGTGGCAATCAAGGCATTTTCCAGATCAATGACCACTTCTGTGGGGTCATCGCTTATTGGATTTTCCTCAATAACGTATTCGGCCAATAGGTCGGAATCCTTGTTGCAGGAATAACTTAAAAATAGGACATAGGTGAGTAGGCTTAAACGCATTAGGGTTTTGGGGGTGAATGTCATAAGTAAAACTTTAGATTAATAATAATTTTGGGGTTCACATTTTTTTGTTTTCATAACTTCATCGACAAACGGTAAATTTTTTAGATGAATGACGCAATTTTGTTGTGATAGAGGTTTTACGTTTGGTTTTGGGGGTATGGATGTTTCGTTTTTCCATTTTCGATGAACTACCCTTTTTTTTAAGATTTACTTTTTAATTTCCCAAAAATATGTTAATTGAATTTTGGTGAATTTATAATGTAGTATGGGTTGGGTAGTGAGTTAAGTTTCGTTTATTTAGAGTTTGGATTTATAGTTAAAGATAAAATTGGAATTAAATTAGGAGGACGGTTGAAATGGGTTAAGTACAAAGGAAGATAATGTAGGTTCAGATTGGTCTCTTAAAATCTTTTTTGATCTGAAAAAAGAATAAGTTTTATTGAGCAGTGAGTATTTTTTAGTGTCAATTTGGATTCTCCATTTCTTGTCTAGAAGTTACTAGGACTATAGTATCTGAATTTAATTGAAGTTTATATGATTAAGGGAAAAAACTAGTGATGTTTTTTACATGTTTTTAAATTTTATAATTATAACTAAATTATATCAAGGCATGGAAACATCATAAATCAACTAAATGGGTCATACCAGAGGAGTAACCTATGCAGGTATCGAAGTCCATAAAAAATTTTTGTCTGCATTTTTATGTAACATTTGTAGTATGAAGTATTTTCACGACTTCTAGGTCTGAAATTTTGGTGAACCATTTATATAAGCCTATTTCTATAAGGAAGTGGGAAACCAAAATCTAGAAGGAATCTATGTAATGGATAAGTATGTATTTCTGAACAGATTACTGTCGGATATTAAAAGTTTTAAAGCCGTATTACGACATAATTGTTTAGAGGTGAAAATTTAGGAAGAAGGAGTAGAGTATATTTCTATAAAGGCTTCAGTTCATGATTACGAGCGGTATTAACCAGGAGAACTGGTTATTTTTAGATACAAGTACGGTTGGCAAAAATGGAAGATATAGAAAAAAACGAGTTCATAGTCAGATTGCATTACTTTTTCAGCTAAAATAAAAGAATTTGGTCAACTAATTTAGGAGTGTTTCCTGTATTGGCATATTAGCTGCCATGCTTTGATTTCTAAACTAGATAATATCGATGCTTTTACATCAGAGAATCAGTTTCATCGTTATTTAGATTGATGTAGTTTATATATGCCTCATGTGAAAGAGCTAAACTGGCGGGTGTAACCAAAGAGTACAATACTTTTCTGAGACTTAATAATATCGCCCTCTTATACCGCAGCCATATTGAACCTCTTCTCGAATCATTCTAATTCTAGACTATTTAAAACAATGGAACTGAACGGTGTAATTCATAGGGCGGAAGACAGTATCTAAGTAATAGGATTTGATATGTAAGGAGGCATTAAGTAAAATATCAATTTTGCCTATGTACTTAATTGGTAGAGAGGATTGCATCGGGAGGGTTCAGGACTCTGTTGGGTGAGGTTCGTAACACTGTAGTATGCGACTCCCAGTCTATTATTTCCATAATCAGATTTACAAATAGGTAATTATCCAATGTTGGTTGATAGAAGTCTGGGAAATAGGTTTGTTATAACTGAAAGGGTATAAGTAGTCTGATTAACACAAGCTAGATGGGTGCATAAGGTTTTTAAATAAAACTTTCAGGGAATATACTTGATTTTTAATTTAGACGCCTTCTTTTAATGATTTTAAGTAATAATTAATATAAAATTTAAATCAAAAAAAGGCCAATTACTTTACTTTAGTAGCTGGCCTTTTTAAGTTTATGTAAGCCTTGAGCTATTCGAAATCTACTTGATAAGCAAATACTTCAATATTGGTATATTCACTTGAAGCGTCAGTTCCTGTAGCCTCTTTCGAAAGATCCCCAAATAGTCTTATTTCCCAGGCATCTGCCATACCGTCCTTATCTGAATCGTAAGAGGAAGACCTTTCGTTACTTGGCAATTCGGGAAGTTTCCAGTTTGAAGTGTTTAAGGGCTCGACCCTTCGGTTGTTTTTGACATTGGATATAACACTTTGGTCGTAATCATCTATATATTTTTGTGGAATTCCTTCATTATCCAAATATTTATTGGCACCAACATCTGCTAATATTTTGTCATAAGCTTCCTGAGCAGATAAGATAGGTGATGGGTTGGGAATTGTCCTAGGGTGCATTGTAGACACGAAGAAGGAAGAATTAAGTTGAGTTTTGTTTTTGAAGTACGACCAAATTACTCTATTATCTTCGTTATCCGAACCAGTTAATCTATTTGTATAAAAATTACTACTTGTGTATATGAGGGGCACAGCAGAAACACCAACTTGTTGATGTTTGTTATCCACTACCCCCAATCCGGGGTTCTTGTAATAATTACCAATGTGGTTTAATAGTAAGCCATTGTACACATTTGAAAGTCTTGCTCCCCATCCGTGCACTACATTGTTTATGATCTCACCATATCCTAACGCCTCCATATTTGGTGTTCTATGTCTCGAATTTCCAAATAGGTTGTAGATTACCGAAAAATTTTGGCAATTGGTCATGTCCGCTTGAGGGTTATTGCCTAAATTCATCATAGTATTACTATCTGCAATTAACGAATTTGATACGGTAATATTTCTTGTCTTCGGGGCAATTCCGTCGTTGTTGTAAAAATTAATCCCTTTATCATGCGCAAAAGAGGCTGAAACATGATCTAATATGAGCCCATCGGTGCCGTAGAAAAGAAATGCAGAGGTGTGCGCATCATCTGAAGAAGTAAGACTTCCATTTTTATCAAGTCTAGGTCGACTTCTAAGATATCTAATTATTAGGTTTTTGGAGTGGTTAAATCTAAATTTGCCACCTGTTAAGGTTATTCCACCTTCAGGTGCGGTTTGTCCCAATACTGTTTTATCTTCGGCTCCGGAAATAACAATTCCATTTCGTGGTAAATTTATTACTCCAGAAATATCAAACACGATGTAGGCAGGACCACTACTTTCCAATGCAGCTTTTAATGAGCCATCGCCACTTGCATTGAGGTTAGTTACATGTAGAACTTTTCCTCCGCGTCCACCTGTTACATTCGAACCAGCTCCATATGCTGAGGGAAAAGCCTTTAGAGGGCCCATTTCCACAGGTTCCTCCGTAGGGGTCTTGTCGGTTACTGTTACCGTTACCGATCCGGTCTCTTCGGTCACTGTATTGTCAGGGTTGGTTACTGTAGTGGAGTAATCAAATTGATCCGTACCCGTTTCATCAGGGTCAGGGGTATAGGTAATAGTGTTGTCCTCATTTACCACGGCATTGCCAATGGTAGGTGGAGTAACCTCGGTAATGACCACATTATCTTTATCGTCAAAGCTATCATTACTAAGAGGGTCTATGGTAACAGGACTGTTGGCCAAGGTAATTACCTGGTCATTTACCAAAAAGGCTTTGGGTTGTTCCACAACATATTCCGCTAAAAGATCGGAATCCTTGTTGCATGAAAAACTTAAAAAAAGAACAAAGCACACTAAGGTCACTTGAAATACATTCGTGGGGTGAAATTTCATAAGTTTAAGACTTTTTTTTCAGTGATAATTGATTGGGGTTCACAATATTATCTATTTTTTAAATATCATCGGTAAAATAAACAGTATTTTCGATGAAATGCACTTTTTCGTTGCATCTGTGGTTTTACGTTTCTTTTTAGGGGTTTGGATTTTTAAAAGTTCTTTTTTCGATGAAATACACTTTTTTTTAAGATATTTTGTTAAAATTATTGATAAGCAAGGGAAGTCCTAGGGTTTATCCTACTGTATATGTAGCTATTGTAAGTAGCTTAATCTTATGGTAGCGGTGATATTTGTATTAAATAGAGAACCTCTGTCCAATTAAAAGAAGGCACATTTTACACAGGTTAAATTTAATTGCGCCTGTTAAGTGTAAAATAGATAGGACAGCAGGCATTGGGTTGGGTCATTGTATATATATTCAAAATTTTAAGATGGAGGATCTATTGTAAAGATGCCTAACATTGATTGACCACCTATACATACATATTAATTACCAAGGTATATGTCAATTCCGGTCATAAATAGTGAATGGGGATGTTATTTGTTTTTAAGGGAAAAGGGGCTTCTCATTAGATTACCAGTTTTTTTCTGGCTTGTGATAATCATTTTAATAAATATATAACTTAAAGTATCCTTTGCGTTTAAAGGGCAATTCCTAGGGTGAATATAAATTTTAAGGCACTTGAACGATATTTTTTATTCTTAAACGAAATTAGTGGATTTCATGGACCAATACAGAAAAGTATGTATATTTTTGTGTTAGTACTTTAAACAAACACTAAACATAAATGACCATCACAAGTACCAAGATCTGGCTTTCTTCACCCCATATGGGGGAAAAGGAGCAACACTATGTCCAAGAGGCTTTTGACACCAATTGGGTGGCTCCTTTGGGACCCAATGTAAATGCTTTTGAAGGCAGTATTGAAAATTATCTGGACAATGGGGTAAGTGTTGCTGCCCTAAGTTCGGGAACGGCTGCCATTCATCTAGGGTTAATTTTGTTAGGGGTCTCCAGCGGGGATGAGGTATTGTGCCAAAGTTTTACTTTTTCAGCTTCGGCCAACCCTATATGCCATCTAGGTGCCACACCAATTTTTGTGGACAGTGAAAAGGATACCTGGAATATTTCACCTGTACTTTTAAAGTGCGCTATAGAAGATAGGATTAGAAAAGGTAAAAAACCAAAGGCCATCATAGCGGTGCACTTATATGGTATGCCTTATAAAGTTAAGGAGGTCCGGGATATTGCGGAATTCTATGGAATTCCAGTACTCGAAGACAGTGCGGAAGCTTTGGGGAGTACCTTTGGGGGAGAAAAATGTGGAAGTTTTGGTGATGTTGGCGTATTATCCTTTAATGGCAATAAAATAATAACTACCTCAGGGGGAGGTGCCTTGGTATCAAAGAAAAAAGAATATAAGGATAAAGCTATATTTTTGGCTACACAGGCTAGGGACAACGCCCCGCACTACCAGCATTCTTCCGTGGGCTATAATTACAGGATGAGCAACATTCTTGCCGGGATAGGCAGGGGTCAAATGGAAGTCCTGGATGATAGGGTAGCTGCAAGAAGGGCCAATTTTGAATACTATAAGGAAAAACTTGGGCATATTACGGCATTTGAATTTCTTGAAGAAATGCCAGAAATGTACTCTAATAGGTGGCTTAGCTGTATTTTGACACCATCTATACAAATTCGTGAAAAAATTAGGCTAGCCCTACAGGAAGTTGAGATAGAATCACGACCTTTATGGAAGCCGATGCATATGCAGCCTGTTTTTGAAGCTTGTGATCGGTATGTTGATGGTACTTCTGAAGAGCTTTTTGAAAAGGGATTATGTCTGCCCAGTGGTTCCAACCTTCAAAGAGAGGACTTGGATAGGGTAGTTGAAGTAATTTTAAAAACCATGACCAAATGATACAACATTACTTAACCAATAGAGCGCAAAGATATACCTCCAAATGGATTGTTTTGGCAATTGACCTAATGTTGGTGTCCATTACCTTTGTGTTTTCTTACCTAATACGTTTTAACCTAACCCTAAATTTTGATAGTAGTAAATTGCTATTGCAACTGCCGTTTGTTGTGGCCATCGGTGCCATATCCTTTATAATTACAGGGTCCTACAAGGGGGTGGTGAGGCATACCGGAGTAAGGGATGTGTACAACATTTTTAATGCAATTTGCCTGTCCAGTATTATTACCATTTTTATGGTAATCCTAAATAGGGAAATGGATATTATGGAGGGCTTTACGGTTCCCTTATCAATCATAATTATTCATAGCTTGTTGAATTTTATTGCTTTGACGGCTTCTCGTTACGTCTTTAAGACAGCCTATTATAATTTTGTAAAGCAATTTAAGATTACCAAGAACGTAATTATCTACGGTGCCGGTGAATCCGGAATACTAACCCAAAATGCACTGACAAGCCATAGCGGGAGTATATCCAAGGTGGTGGGCTATATAGACAAGGATAATGAAAAGGTCGGTAAAAATATCAATGGGGTCCGGGTATATGGTCCCAAAGCACTTACAGAACATTTTATAAAGGCCCATGATATAACGGAAATCATTTTTTCTATTCAAAATATAGATCAGAATCGTCTTCGGGAGTTGGTAGAAGGATTGGTAGATTTTCCTGTACAGGTGAAAATAGTACCGCCTATAGAGGATTGGATTAATGGAGAACTTAAAATTTCCCAAATAAAGCAGGTTCAGATAGAGGATTTGTTAGATAGAGTCCCTATAACCATTAAGAACAAAAGAATTTCCAATGAATTAAAGGATAAGGTAGTATTGGTTACCGGTGGTGCAGGTTCCATTGGGAGCGAGTTGGTGAGGCAGATTGCCAATTACGAATACAAATCCCTAATTGTAATAGATCAGGCAGAATCGGCCTTGTACGATCTTCAACAGGAGCTTAAGCAAAATGGGTTTCACAATTTTATTCCAATTGTAGGGGATATTCGTGACAAGAATAGAATGTCTGCTATTTTCCAGGAGTACAAACCCCATATGGTTTTCCATGCCGCAGCCTATAAGCATGTGCCTTTAATGGAATACAATTCTTATGAAGCAATAAAAATAAATGTGGCAGGTACCAAGGTAATTGTTGATCTTTCTTTGGACAACAATGTTGAAAAGTTCATTTTTGTCTCTACAGATAAGGCGGTAAACCCTACCAATGTAATGGGGGCCACCAAGAGGATTGCCGAGATGTATATTAGCTGTGCCGAGCAATATAAGAAAACGAAGTTTATAACCACACGTTTCGGAAATGTATTGGGATCCAATGGTTCTGTTATTCCGCTCTTTAAAAAGCAGATAGAAAAAGGCGGGCCTTTGACCGTGACCCACAAAGATATTACACGATACTTTATGACCATCCCTGAAGCCGCGCAATTGGTGTTGGAAGCTGGAGGAATGGGTCAAGGGGGCGAGATATTTATTTTTGATATGGGAGAGTCCGTAAAAATATTTGATCTGGCCAAAAATATGATAAAATTGTCCGGACTTAAATATCCAGAAGATATTGATATCAAGATTACGGGTCTTAGGCCGGGAGAGAAACTGTATGAGGAATTGCTGGCCAATGGAGAGGATACCATGCCTACCTACCATAAAAAAATTATGATCAGCAAGTCTAGGGAGCTCTTATATGAAGAGACCAAATCCAGGATAAATGAACTCTGTGTTTCCAATATGTTTTTTAACGAGAATACCGTGAAACTGATGAAAGAAATTGTGCCGGAATACGTTTCCAATAATTCTGAGTTGTGTAAACTGGATAAAAAGAACGGTAAAAATGTTAGGGTTACCCAAGAGGCTACCGATACAATCCTATCCAAGAAAATTTTGCAATCGTAATTTTTCACTATACTTGTACCAGAAATCTACTTAACTATGCTTAAAAAAATTAAAAGGCTTGGCTCAAAAGCATTTGCCTTGGCCGTATCCATTGTTGTTCTTTCTTCCTGTGCCTCCAAAAAAGAGGTAGTGTATTTCCAAAATGCCAGTGAGTTTGAAACCATTGTTAGTGACAATTCTTATGAAAATCGTTTTAAGGTAGATGATGTGGTGGGAATTAATGTCTCTACCCTGGACCCACAGGCCAGTGTTCCCTTTAATATAATAAGGTCAAGTCAGGAAGGCGGTTTAAGACCAGAGCAGTTAGATTATATTATAGATAAGAACGGAGAAATAGATTTTCCTGTCTTGGGAAGTGTAAAATTGTTGGGCCTTACCCCAGCAGAGGCAAAAGCCTTGCTTACCGAAAAGCTAAAAGACTATTTAAAGGACCCCATCATTAACATTCGTCTTAGAAATTTTTCAGTGACCGTATTGGGGGCGGTGAACAGGCCAGGAACCTATTTTGTGAACGGAGAGCAAATCACCATCTTGGAAGCATTGGGCTTGGCGGGTGACCTCAACATTAAAGGTATGCGTAATAACGTTATGGTAATTAGGGACTTTAACGGAACTAAGGTATATACCCGAATTGATTTGACAGCCAAAGAGTCCTTGAATTCCCCTGTGTATTACCTAACCCAAAACGATGTGGTATATGTAGAGCCCAATAAATCGCTGGTGTCCTCTGCATCTTTGGATAATAGGTCTTCTATAGCCCTTTCTATTGCATCTATAGTAATTACCTCAGCCATAGTACTGATTACAAGAAATTAAAAATTATACGCTTAAAATAATGGGTTTGAATTCTCAAAATCTATCCAAGGACAACGGTTTAAAGGAAATAGTATCTACATATACCAAACACTGGAAGTGGTTTGTGTTTTCCGTAATGGTATTCCTGGCTTTGGCTTATGTAAAATTGCGTTATTCGGTACCGGAATATGCGGCCCAGGCAAAAATACAGATATTGGATGATAAAAACTCCAATGCAGAATTCAGTGCGTTTCAAGATTTAGGGATGATGCCCGGTGGCAGCAATAAGGTTGAGGATGAGATTGAAATAATCAATTCTAGGTCTAACCTTATAGAGGTAGTGCAAAAATTGGGGTTGAACGTTAAGATTACCTCTTTGGGGAAAATTTTGGATTCTGAGGTATATAAGAACCCGCCCTTTAAGATTAACTTTATTGCGCAAGACTCCGTGGTGAACAATGCCCATATGGGGTTTTATATAACCCTCTCTAATGATACCACTTTTGGGTATGCAGAGAGTGAAGATGTTCCCTTAAAGCCCTATGCCTATGGAAAAAATATCTCCACTTCTATTGGGGATATCGTAATTACCCCTGCAGTAGAGGACATATCGGCCTATAAGGATAAGAAGTATAGGGTAGATGTTACCCCGGTAGCCATGGTGGCCCAACAATATCAATTTAAAATTAATGTCTCACCGGCCGCGGAATATTCCAATATCTTAAATATTTCGTTGAACGATCCCATTCAGCAAAAGGCCAATGATATTATCAATACTCTTATAGATACCTATAACAATAATGCCATTGCAGATCGTAAGGCTATAGCCGATAAGACCTCCGAGTTCATCAACGATAGGATAGCGGATATCTATTCGGACCTTTCTGAAGAGGACCAAAATGAAGAGGAGTTTAAGTCCAATAGGGGAATTACCGATATTGCTTCCCAATCCAGTGTTAATTTAACGGTGAGTGCCAGCAGTCAGCAAGAATTGCAAAATGCTGCGCTGCAATTGGATATAGCCTCTTCTATGAAAGACTTGGTGGAGAACCAGGAAGGCTATGAGGTGCTGCCTTCCAATGTTGGGCTGTCCGATCCTTCTATAGCCAGTACTACCGCAAAATACAACGAATTGGTGGCCGAAAGGAAACGGTTACTTAAAAGCTCCAATGAAAAAAACCCCATTATTGTGAACTTGGACCAACAATTGGAGGGTCTTAAACGCTCTATGCAATCCAGTTTGGGAAGTATGACCAATAACCTGGGGCTTCAGGTAAACAGCCTTAGTAGCCAACTATCCAAAGTTAACTCTAGATTGTACGCTGCTCCCAAAAATCAACGTGCGTTGAGGGATATTGGAAGAAAACAGCAGACCACAGAATCTTTATACCTCTATCTATTGGAGAAACGGGAGGAGTCTCAGATAACCTTTGCATCGGCCACGCCCAAGTCCAAGGTAATAGACCGTTCTTATAGCGTGAGCCCTATGCCTGTATCTCCCAATAAGAAAATTGTATATATGGCCTTCTTTATTTTTGGCCTTATTGTACCTTTTTCTGTAATATATGCCAATGACCTCTTGGATAACAAGGTGCATAGCAAAACTTCCTTGGAAAAGCAGATCACGGATATTCCTGTCTTGGGTGAACTTCCCAAGCTTGGTAAGAAGGAGGAAAAATTGGTAGGCAAGGACGATCGTTCCATTTTGGCAGAATCTTTACGGATTATCAGGACCAATATAGATTACATGATTAAGTCCAAAAATAATGGAGGAAAAGGGAACTTAATTTATATTACCTCGTCGGTACCAGGGGAAGGAAAGACCTTTCTTTCTTCCAACTTATCCATGATATTGGCCAGTACCAACAAAAAAGTATTGTTGATAGGAGCAGATATTAGAAATCCAAAGTTATATAGTTTCTTTACCAATAAAAATGTAGATAAATTGGGTGGTACTACCTCTTCGCGCAATCGCGACATTGGGCTAACGGAATATTTATATGATTCAGAACTGAATACCAAAGATATTATTAATAGCATGTTGGTGCATACCAATACCATTGATGTAATCTACTCCGGTAAAATACCACCCAATCCGGCAGAACTTTTAATGAGTAACCGTATGAAGGAACTATTGGAAGAGGTATCTGAAAAATACGATTACGTAATTGTAGATACAGCTCCTTTAATGGTGGTAACGGATACCTTGTTGATAACGGAATATGCAGACCATATTATCTATGTGACCAAAGCTGGGGTAACCGAGAAAAAGGTATTGGATTTCCCGGTAAAACTAAAAAATGAAGGAAAGTTGAACGGATTGTCCTTTGTAGTGAACAACGTTAAAGTATCTAATTTAGGTTATGGTGGTTCCTATGGTTACGGCTATGGGAAATCCCATAAAAAATGGTGGACCTTTTAAGGTGGTTGGTTTAATAGAAGTCATTGATGGTTCGTTCAATAACAGGCAAGAGTAATTTTATATGACTGCTTTTTATCTCCAACTCCTTTAAACTATGTAATTGATTTAGGTTATGAACATCGGAGGCAACGTAGTCTATTAAGCCATTCTGAAGTAATTTATACGCTTTTTTTTGTACATCCTTTCCATAATATTGTCCCAGCGATAAAAGGTTCATCTGTAAGAGAATCCCACTTTGCTTGTATTTCATAAACTTGGAGGAGTTAAGATGTAAAAAGGCATATCTTTCCGGGTGGGCCAATATTGGGAAATACCTATGAAAAGCAATGTTTTGAATGGCTTCATCAAAGTTAATGGAAGGCTGTAGATAAGACATTTCTATTAATAGGTACCTATTTCGTAAAGGCATCACCTCTTTTTTATCGAGTATGATATCAAAATTGGCATCTATCATATGCTCTGCTGCCACATCAAGGCTGATGTTTTTCATTTTCTCCTTAAGCAAGCTATCCAAAACTTTAGTGTGCGCAGCCTGTATACTATCCTTATCATTGGGATAATAGTTGTGCATAATATGCGGGGTGGCAACAAATTTATTGATACCCAGATTAGAAAACTCTTTAATGAGTTGTACCGAATCGGTTACGGTTTTGGCCCCATCGTCTATGCCGGGCAAAATGTGGTTATGGATATCCACAAAATTACCCAAATAATCGACTAAAAATTTTTTCTTGCTAAAGAAGCTAAACATGAATTATAAAATTTTGTTCAAAAATAAGGTTTCTAATAAAACTTATTTGCTATAAACACTTAAAAGAGTTGCTAAAATATTAGGGGTATTTAGGTAAATAAAATATTTAAAGGGCCCTTAAATAATTATTGATTTCACATTTATATTTGCTATATATTTGTTTCAAATTATTCTATAATGGGCTCTTGCTTACTACATTGATACCAATCTTATTCCTATGGGAGTAAACAGTCTCTATGTTTATGAATCCCAATCCAAGGGAGCTCAAAGTATATAAACGAATTTTTTCGGGAATTGTTTTATTTCCTGTAGGTTTAAAAAAGCCTAATGGCCTCTATAATCCAGCATAGTGACACTTATCCCATTTACTTTGGCCCCTTTATAAAAAAAAGACTAATTCTTAATTCCTATAGTAATAACTTGAAAAAAGAAAATTTAAATTATAATATTCCCAACAAAGGCAATTTCCTTATTGTTTCAAGGTGGGGAGAAACCTTGGATCTAGCCATGGCTATTTTAAATGAGGGGCATGCCGTTAAAATGTATATAGAGGATAAGCCTTCCAGGGAAATCGGCTATGGTTTTGTGCAAAAGGTCAAGGACTGGAAGACCCATATTGATTGGGCGGATCTAATAATTTTTGACTATACCGGTTATGGTAAAATATGTACCGAACTTAGAGCTCTAGGCAAACTGGTGCTAGGTGGTACCCAATACACCGATCAGTTGGAACTGGATCGCGATTTTGGTCAGTCCCAATTAAAAAAACATGGGGTTAAAATTTTGCCATCCAAAGAGTTTATGAACTTTCAGGATGCTATAGAATTTGTGAAGGCTAACCCCAACGCCTATGTCATAAAGCCTTCAGGGGAAACCCAGGAATACAAGCAATTGCTTTTTGTTGGGAGTGATGATGAAGGTTTGGATGTGATACGGGTGCTAAAGGCCTATGAGCAATCTTGGGGAAACCATTTTGGGAACTTTCAATTGCAACGTAAGGTAAAGGGAGTAGAGGTATCTGTATCAGCATACTTTAATGGTAAAGAGTTTATATACCCCATTAATATAACATTTGAGCATAAGAAACTGTTTCCAAAAGAATTGGGTGTATCAACCGGTGAAATGGGTTCCAGTATGTTTTGGACCAAGGATTCTCCAATTTTTGATGCCACCCTAAAAAAGTTTGAAAGTTCATTGGCCTTAGAAGGATTTATAGGTCAATTGGATATCAACTGCATTGTGAATGGCAACGGAATTTATCCTTTGGAATTTACTTCTAGATTTGGTTATCCCCAGTTATTTATTCAGCGGGCCGGTATATTGGAGCCCATCGGCAATATGTTCTATAAATTGGCTTCAGGACAATGCTTTAAGATCAATACAAGAAAAGGTTTTCAAGTGGGAGCCTATATGCTAGTGCCACCTTTTCCTTTTGAGGATAAGAAGACCTTTCAGTTATTTTCCAAGGATTCTGTGGTCGTATTTAAAAAGGAAATGAAAGAAGGAGTGCATCCCATGCATCTTAAAAAGGTTAATGACGAATGGTTGATTACCGGCAATACGGGTATTGCCTTGTTGGTTACGGGAACGGGGCTAACGATGAAGGATGCGCAAAAAATGATGCAGAACAGAATGAGCAATATTATCATCAACAACGTTTACTATAGAACTGATATTGGGGATAGATGGGCAGATGATTTTGATCGTTTATGGTCATGGGGCTTATTATAAGGACGGTTGCATATGGTAGTAAATAAAATTGATTGGGTGGAATTAAAGGTGTTGAAAAATGAACCCGATATTTTTTTTAGGATTCTGCCTGAGGAATGGCAGAAGACAATAGGCCCGGTTTGGGAAGATTGTAAGGAAAATGGCTGTATCTACGTGCTACGGAATGCAGCGGAAATTATGGCGGGAGGTATTGTTTTTATTGAGGAGCCCCCAAATAGAACCCAGTTTGAAATTGAAAATGGGGCACCATACCTAGCTTTAGGATACTATTATATTGGTTTTTTGTTTGTAGGTCCCAACTACAGAAATCAATCTATGGGATCTAAATGGCTAGAGGCAATAAAAAATAAATATCCAGATCGCTCTTTTTGGCTCACCATAGAGGAAGAAGGTTTGCGTTATTTTTACGAGAAAAATGGATTTAAATGTGTTGCGGAAAGTCAGGATCCCTCCACACCGGAATGGATGTTTGTTTATACTTCGGATCAAAAGGGATTTAAAATAGTTTAGTCCATAAACGTAAAGGTTTATTTAACTTTTAAACCACTGACCACTGACCACTGACCACTGACCACTGACCACTGACCACTGACCACTGACCACTGACCACTGACCACTGACCACTGACCACTGACTACTGACTACTGTTCTCATGCTCCAATAAATCTTTTCTAAGATCCAGCTTTCTAAAAGTAGGGGAGATGGCAGCAGTAAAGAGTACGGTAATTAAGGTCATACTTCCGCCAAAAACCACTGCAGTAACCGTTCCCATCAATTTAGCGGTAAGTCCGCTCTCAAAAGCTCCCAGTTCATTTGAAGAGCCAACGAACATGGAGTTTACCGAGGCCACCCTGCCGCGCATTTCATCCGGAGTCCTTAATTGCAATATGGTTTGTCTTATTATCATAGAAATACCGTCTGTTACCCCACTAAAGAATAGGGCTATCACAGAAATCCAGAATGATGTGGAAATCCCAAAAACGATAATGCAAATACCAAAACCAAAAATAGATCCCAAGAGTTTTAGGCCCGCCTTTTTATTTAACGGAAAGTGGGCAGAGGTAAACATTATAACCAAGGCGCCAACCGCTGGTGCCGCGCGTAGTATACCAAAGCCTTCCGGGCCTACCTTAAGGATATCTTGGGCGTATATGGGCAATAAGGCTATGGCTCCGCCAAAAAGCACTGCTACCATATCCAAGGTAATGGCCCCCAATATTATTTTTGTGCCAAATACAAATTTCACCCCCTCTTTTAGACTCTCCAACACCGGTTCCCCAATCTTAGGATTTAAAATAGGTTTTTTCTCTATTTTTGATAAGGTAATTAGGGCCATCAAAGAAAAGAAAAAGATAAGGCACATAGACCAGTGTACCCCGATCCAATTAATGGTCAATCCCGCCAAGGCGGGGCCAAGTACTGCCCCCATCTGCCATACCGAACTGCTCCAGGTAGCTGCATTGGGGTATACTTTTTTTGGGACAATTAAAGCAAACAGGGAGAAAATAGTAGGGCCTAGAAAGGCACGGACAATACCGCCCAAAAAGACTAGAAAATAGATGGCATACAGAATACTATTCTTAGACCAATCCTTTATTATTGTTGGCCAGGTGAGCAAAAACAGTCCAAGGCTTATTATAGAGAATCCCAAAATACATTTTACCAACAACCCCTTTTTTTCTTTTTGATCAACCACATGACCGGCAAATAAGGCTAGGGAAACAGCTGGGATTACTTCCATTAATCCTATGATTCCCAAGGATAAGGGGTTTTTGGTCAAGGAATATACTTCCCATTCAATAACCACGAACTGCATGGACCATGCAAATACCATGGCAAAACGCACTAATAAAAATACATTGAATTCCTTATATTTCAATGCAGCATATGGGTCTTCTTTTGCCATGGAAAAATTGATGTTTACGCATTAATTCCATTATATGCCGTATGTTGGGGTATTACGGGAAACGAGGCTGAACCAGCAATTATGTACCGTTCTCCTAATGGCAGCCAAAAGAAGGCAGATAAGCTGCGGTAACAAGGCGTTAAGACGTTTTTTTGACGTATTTGGTAAGAATTACGATCTGCTGGCCATCTACTTTACCCTCAATGTATTCTTCGTTTTCGTGGTCCAAGGATATGCGTCTTACAGCAGTACCTCTTTTGGCAACCATACTAGATCCCTTTACCGGCAAGTCTTTAATGAGAACAACACTGTCTCCTGCCTCCAAAACGGCACCATTGCTATCCCTGTGGATGATTTGGTTTTCAGAAGGGCCTCCTTCGCCAGTGGCTTTCGCCCATTCCAATACTTCATCTTCCAAATACAGCATATCCAGTAAGTCTTGTGGCCATCCTTCAGATTTTAGTCGGCTCAACATGCGCCATGCCAAAACCTTGACCGGGGTATGCTCGCTCCACATACTATCGTTTAAACAGCGCCAATGATTGGGATCGGTTTTATCGGGATTTTCAATTTGCTCCCTGCAGGTTTCACACACTAAAAGGTTGCCGTCCAAACCACCATTTTTTACAGGCTGTACTTCTAAAACGGTCAAATTATCTGTAGCTGTACAGAGTTCACATTGGCCATTGCTTCTTTTTTCCAAATCCCGTTTTATACTCATTATAATCTTATTTATGGGGCAAATGTAAAAGAATTGTTTAAAAGCTTGGTATATAGTCATGGAAATATGCAAAAAAATAGCTTTGGTCAGCTTGGCATTTGGATATAGGCTGCCAAGGGACTAATGTTTATAAGTTCTTTTTTTTATGGTTTTTTAAAAAGACTGGGAGCGGTATTTTTGTTTCCTTTTTTTAGAATATGGAAATGTTAAAAGTGGGCGATAAATTGTATAATGTGGGTCAAGACGGTTTTGGGGATTTCTTGAGGTTTTCATTTTCCGAGGTAGTAAGGTTGACAAAAACCTTGGCGGTGTTGGAAAATGGTGTTCGTTTAAAAAATAAACCCGTGAGGTCCTTGGTCAATGATGAAATTGGCTATGCCCTTGCCACTAATAAATGGATGTATTGGCACTTGGTGACAGATGAAATATTACATAAAGCTGAAGAGGAAAAGGAAAAAATAACCATTCACGATTGGTTTGAGGAACGTTCCTTTGATTTGTCCGAGAAAAAAATGATCTATAAACTTTTTCAAGAAAAAGGAATGCTATAGAAACTACAAGGCAGTAAGGTTATAACGTACAGGGTTGGGACTCTATTTATTATGGGTTTGTGACTATATTCTTTTTTAGGGCAGTGGTTCCAAAAAAGACAAAAAAGATCATTTCATATTTCTTTCCCAAACTTTTTCTCAGTATTGTGAAAGCCTTGGTAATCTGAGCTTCCACAGTTTTAATGGAAACATTGAGGTGATCGGATATTTCTACATTGGTAAGTCCTTCCTTTTTACTTAATACAAATACCTTCTGACACTTAGGAGGTAATTTTTTAATTTCCTCATTTACAATAGCGATCATCTTTTCTATAAGGTTGTCGTCGGTTTCCTCTACCACTTCCCCTAAGGATTCTATATATTTTTGTTGCAAAAGCATCATAGCCTTCTTCTTTTGGTAGCTGTTTATAAATTCATTGTATACCGCTTTGTATAGAAAACTTTTTATTGCAAACTGCTTATTTAGTTTTTTTCTGGATTTCCAAGTTTTTAAGAATACATTTTGTACAATATCTTCTGCCATAGCAGAATCATGTAGCAAAGAAAGGGCATAGGCATATAGTCTTTTGTGATAGGTGTCTAGCAGGAACATATAGGCCTTTTCATTACCTATTTGGAGATTTTCTATCAAAGTTGCGTTGTCGTCGAAACTCATAAAAAATTATTCTTTTAGTAAAATTGACACAAATATTGTGTTAATATAGAAAATAATTAAATAAAAAGTTAGGGTATTGTGATTTTGCTTTGTAGTGTTTAAAAAGAGTGGTAATAAAATGATCTCTGAAGAAATAGAAAAGCTAATTATTAAATTCCTAAATCGTTCCTCTAATTCAGAGGAGTTGGACGTGCTTAACAATTGGATAGGGGAAGAAGGGAATTATGCAATTTTCAAGGACTATGTTAAAACCCACTATGCTATTACATTGGCTATGAACGATCCGGATTTAAACAAACTAAGGAAACAGCTACAGAAGGAGATAAGAAAAGACAAAAATGTATTTTATGGTCGTAGGTATGCCCCTGCATTGAAGTATGCGGCCATTGCAATTATATTTCTAGGTATTGGGGTGTTGATTAAGAGTGATATTTTAATAAATACACCCAAGGAAGCCATACAGCCCAGATCAGAAGCTATTCAGTTGGTACTGGATAATGGGCAAATTGAAATTATTTCCGGGAATGGAGCCTCCTTGGTCAAGGATTCTAAAGGAAAGGTTATAGGATCCAGTAATGGAAACAAGTTGGTCTACCAAGATGTCAATGAAATAAAGGAATTGTCCTTTAACACCCTAAGTGTTCCAAATGGTAAGCAGTTTACTATAACCCTTTCGGATGGCACCAATGTTCATTTGAATGCCGGTAGCTCTTTAAGATATCCTGTGAGTTTCCTAGAAGGGAAACAGCGGGAAGTATTTTTAATGGGCGAAGCCTATTTTGATGTGGCCCACAGTGACCAAAATCCATTTATTGTAAGTGCCCAAAATCTTGATATACTGGTACATGGCACAAAATTCAATGTTTCCAATTATCCGGAGGATCGCAATACGGAGGTTGTTCTGTTGGATGGATCGGTTAGTCTAACAGAGTCCAAAGGACCAACAGGGGAGCAGCAGGAAGAGGTTTTTCTAAAACCCGGATTTAAAGGGGTGTACAATAAGTCTGGAAGCAATATTTCCAAGCAAGAAGTAAATACCTCAATTTATACATCTTGGATGAAAGGCAATCTAGTTTTTAGGGATGTGGCTTTTGAAAATATTATACAAAAGTTGGAACGACATTACAATGTGGTGATAATAAACAATAATGCAAAATTGGCTACCGAGACTTTTAATGCTACCATTGAAACCAAGCATGAGACCATAGAACAGGTGTTTAACTATTTTAATAAAGTATACCAAATAGAATATCAGATATTGGACAATAAAATCATTATTAACTAAACCAGTAATGCCCATGGAGTAAAACCAATAAAAATGGATTGCTTAACGCGGATAATAGACCGATTCATCGAAAAAAAAATCGGAAAATGCTGTAACATTTCCCGATTGCGTAAAGTGATCAAACCTAAAATTTAAGTATAACCACCAGTAAACATTCAAAATTATGAAAAAACCACCAAAGTCGGGGGGTAAATCCCCTTGGCCCTTAAAATTGGATTTAAAAATGAAGTTATCGCTTCTTCTTTTAATTACCGTAACCTTTGTAATGCAGGCCAATTCTTCGTATTCACAGAAAACCAAGATTACCTTGGATCTAGGGAATACAACTGTTGAGGAGGTTATTGACGAGATAGAGGCGAATACAGAATTCAAGTTTATTTTTAGCACCAAGACGGTAGATTTAAAGAGAAAAGTTTCAATAAATGTCAGGAAAGCTACAATTAAACGAGTCTTGCAAATACTTTTTACTAGCAGGGATATTTTATACGACATAGAAGACCGGAAAATTCTATTAAAAAAGAAAGAGGTAAACCAAGCTGTTTCCAGTCCGGAACCTACTCCTAAGATTGAAGGGAAAACAATACAATTTCAAGTTAGTGGATCTATTAGGGATAAGGATGGGCAACCATTACCCGGAGCCAGTATTGTTGAAAAAGGCACAACTAACGGTACCCAGTCCGATTTTGATGGGAACTATGTTATGGCTGTGGCCAATGGGAACGCTGTTCTTATAGTCTCCTATATTGGTTATGCTACAAAAGAAGTTTCCGTGAACGGACAGTCTGTGCTAAATGTGGAACTGGAGGAGAGTGCAGCTGGCTTGGAAGAAGTGGTTGTTGTGGGATATGGTACAATGAAAAAGGCAGATTTAACGGGGTCTGTATCCCAGGTCAAGACCGAAACCCTAGAGGCAGTACCTGTCTACAATATGGAGCAAGCCTTAAAGGTGGGAGCAGCAGGTGTAAGGGTATCCCAAAACTCAGGCGCCCCTGGTTCCAGGATAGAGGTACGTATAAGGGGCGGTAATTCTATGATAGGGGATAATCAACCCTTGTATGTAGTGGATGGTTTCCCTGTTACTGGGGGTATCAATTTCTTGAATCCATCCGATATAGAATCCGTAGATATTTTAAAGGATGCTTCCGCCACGGCTATTTATGGGTCAAGGGGAGCTAATGGTGTTGTAATTATAACGTCTAAAAAAGGCGTTAAAGGACAGGATAGCAAAATTGAGGTAAATAGCTATTTTGGAATGCAGGAGGCCATTAACCGCTATGATTTATTGGATGCCAAAGAGTACGCCACTATAGCAAATGAATGGTTGAAGAACGAGGGCTTGGATCCTTTTTTTGATCCCAGTACGGTTGAAAACCCTGGAACTGATTGGTGGGATGCCATCTTTAGGGTTGCCCCTGTTAATAACAATACCGTCACCTTCTCTGGAAGTTCGGAAAAAGGTAGGTATTCCATTTCTGGAAACTATTTTGACCAAGAAGGAATTATTGAGAATTCAGGAGTACAGAGAGGGTCCGTTAGATTAAACCTTGATCAGGAATTAAAGAGTTGGCTAAAAATGGGTGTTAACCTACAATTATCCAGAAGGGAGCGAAATTCTGTTCCTGTAGATAATGGAAATCGTGGAAATTCCTTGTTGTCGGCAGCGGCCTCGGCACCTCCAACCTTGCCAATCTATGATGAAAGTGGATTGCCAACACGCATAGAACAAGCCTATAATTTTGGATCTGCCGATATGAGGAATCCAATAATTTGGACTCTAAGAAAGAATCGCACCTTTGCCAATAGTGTTTTGGCAAATGCCAATTTTGATGTAACCTTTACCCCTGAACTATCCTTTAAAACGCTAGTAGGTTTACAATACGCAAATAATACCAATGAGACCTTTATACCCATTATCTATAACAACGATAGGGGTTCTGCATCTGAAAGCAACAGCTATTCCAATTCCTTTTTAACGGAAAATGTACTTACTTATTCCAAGCTCTTTAATGAAAAACACAGTGTGAACGTAATAGGAGGAGCAACCTATCAAACTAATATGAATAGGAATTCCGGGATAAGTGTTAGTGGATTTGCCAATAATATTACAGAAAATTATGAGTTGGCCGCGGCAGAATCAATAGGAAACCCTTATTCCGGTTACTCAGATTGGACCTTGGCTTCCTTTTTATCCAGGGTCAATTATTCTTTTGACGGGAAATACATGTTTACTGCTAGTGTAAGGGCAGATGGTTCATCAAGATTTGGGGATGAACATAAATGGGGGTATTTCCCATCTGGGGCCATAGCCTGGCGTGTATCGGATGAACCCTTTTTAGAAGAAAACAAAATAATCAACAACTTAAAGTTACGGGCCAGTTATGGTATTACAGGTAATACGGCCCTTAATCCTTATCAGTCTTTGGATAGACTTAGTTCGGTCAAATACATTTATGGTAACCAAACGGATGTGATTGGGTTTGTTCCCAGCGGAATCTCCAACAGTAGTCTAAAGTGGGAAACCACTGGGCAGTTGGATGTAGGGTTTGATTTAAATATACTGCAGGATAGATTGCGATTTGTATTTGACTACTATAAAAAGAACACTAAGGATTTACTGGCATCGGTTCCCTTGCCTCCTACAGTAGGTTTTGGATCCATTTTAAGGAACCTGGGAGAAATTCAAAATTCCGGTATAGAACTTAGTGTAGACGCAGATATTTTAAAGGGGGACTTCCAATGGGATGTGTCGGCCCAGTTCTCAGCCAATAAGAACGAAGTAATTAAATTGGCCGGAGACAGTGATATTTTTGGTGCTGGGCAAGGTGCCGTTTGGCCAAGTGCCAACATCGCCAGGGTAGGTGAACCCCTAGGTGCATTTTACGGATTGCGGGAAGATGGTTTGGACGAAAATGGCTTTATAAAATACCAAGATCTTAGTGGCCCAGATGGGGTGCCCGATGGTATTATTAATGCCTTGGATAGGGTAATTCTTGGAAGTTACCATCCAGACTTCATCTATGGTCTTACCAGTAATTTTTCCTATAAAGGATTGGAATTGAACGTTTCCTTGGAAGGAGTGCAAGGAAACGAATTGTTCAATGCTACCAATGGTACGCATTTAAATTCGTTTCAGCGTGGAAATAACCAATTCACGGATATCATAGGGAATTATTGGACCGAGGAAAATCCAAATCCGGATGCCAAATACCCAAAAATAAGCAGTGCCACTCAAATAACGGTGTCCGAGCGCTTTATAGAGGATGCAAGCTATTTAAGAATACGCTCAATGCGCCTAGCCTATAACTTGCCTGTGCAAGAGTTTGGACTAAAGGGCATTGATATGGCTCAGATATATGTTTCGGGAACCAATTTATTCACTTTCACCAATTATACGGGCTTGGATCCAGAGGCCAATACTCGTGGTACAGATTCAAGTAATGTGTCCGATAGATTGCGATTTGGGCATGATCAAAGTAGCTATCCAAATGCAAAAATTTATGCCGTAGGTTTAAAATTTAGATTTTAACTATTAAAGTAAGAAATCATGAAAAATACAATATTAATTATATTAACAACCTTGTTGTTTACGGCTTGTGAAAAAGCACTGGAGGAAGTGCCGAAGGATTTTGTTTCCAAAGCCAATTTCTATAAAAATGAAGAGGATGCCGAAGCGGCAATAGCCGGGGTATATGCAGGTATGCAAAACGATTTTTTTGGGATAACCAATTACCTTATGTCAGAACTTCACGGTGATTATTTATTTGGTAGGGGATCCCAAGCACCCATCACTATCTGGGACCAAATATTGGACCAGCGTAATATAGGTAGGTGTGCAACCAATTGGTCGTCTTTTTATACAACTATAAATAGGGCAAATGCCGTTTTGGCAAACGTTCCCAACATTGAAGATATAAATGCGGAGACCCAACAGCGTATTTTGGCCGAAGCCCATTATTTAAGGGCTCTGTGTTATTTTGAATTGGTAAGGGGGTGGGGAGCTGTACCCTTGAAAACGAATGAGAGTGTAGATTTAAGTGCTGTTGAGGCTCCTAGGGCACCGGAGAGCGAGGTCTATGATCTAATTATCCAAGACCTTATAACTGCTGAAAGTGGTTTGGGAGAAGTGGGCGATGAGACCGGCCGTGCCTCCAAATGGGCAGCTAAGATGTTGCTAGCCCATGTTTACCTTACTACGGAGAATTGGACAGGGGCAGCGGAAAAGGCCAATGATTTAATTACCAATGGGCCATTCTCCTTGGTCACGGTAACAGAGTCCGATGATTTTTATGACATATTTGCCGTAGATACCAGTACAGAGGATATTATGTCCATGCATCACTCAGAAACAAAAGGCTCTACAATTCCCAATTATTTGCATAGGGCCGGCAATGTTCCTTATAATTACTCCTCTGGTGGTGTGTTTGCATGGTTGCCGGATATGAACTCCTTTATAGGGGATAGCTGGGACGAAAATGATTTAAGAAAGAATTTTAATCTTTACACTGAATATCAAAATGCAGAAGGGGAATGGGTTCCACTGCCATCTACCACTCCTGTGCTATTCAAGAAATTTATTACCAACACCTCTGGTATAAGTCTCTATAGCGTGCCAATCTATCGTTTTACCGAGGCCTTTTTGTTTTATGCCGAAGCTGCCAGTATGGCCGAGGGAGGTCCTTCTGATTTGGCTTTGGAGCGCTTAAATATGATTAAGCGACGGGCCTATGGTTTTGATCCCACAACGGTATCGGCAGTTGACTATCCATCAGGGATGGGGAGTGATGCCTTTAGGGATGCCGTAATTCAAGAGCGGGCATATGAATTTATTACGGAAAGAAGACGTTGGTTCGACTTAAAGCGTACGGGTAAAGTAACAGAAGCATTTGCCGCTGCTGGCAAGACTATTATTGATGAGCGTCTTTTGTTTCCCATACCTGAAGATGAAATAAATAATAACCCTGCTGTTAACCAAGCAGATCAGAACCCAGGTTATTAATTGAATATTTTACACAATATGTATTACAGGCTTTTATTAAAAAGCCTGTAATATTCATAGTGTCCACATACCAAAAGCCTAGTACTATTAAAAAAATGACCACATATTCAAGCATATTACAAGTAAACCCATTAAGGTTTACAGTGCTCTTTATTTTAGGGATATTGGTCTTTCCCCTTAAGGTGTATTCCCAAAATGTAGAAAAGAAACGGCCCAATATCCTATTTATATTTCCAGACCAATTACGGTCAGATTATATTGGAGGGGAAGACAGCAATATTGTACATACCCCCAATTTGGATCAAATAGCTAGAGAAGGAGCGTTGTTTAGTAGGGCTTATAGCGCCACTCCAACCTGTTTACCAGCTAGAGCGGCCCTGATGACCGGAATGGCCCCTTGGAAGAACGGCTTATTGTCCTATGCTCCAATGGCAACCAAGTATAAATACCAAATGCCACAAATGCTGAGGGATGCTGGTTACTATACCTTTGCTACAGGGAAATTGCATTACAAGCCTATAGGAAGTGTTGCCTTAAAAGTGGAACCGGGTGAATTGGACAACAGCAAATTCATGCACGGATTTCATGAAATAAAACTTTGTGAGGGTTGGGGACATCCCCAAAACGATTATAATATTTGGTTTAAGGAAAAGGCACCTGATTTAAAAATTGATGGTACGGGCTTGGGACCAACAGATCATCGTACAGGAATATATCCTTATAATGATGAATTGCATCCCACCGCTTGGACGGCAAATCAAGCTATAGATTTCATCAATGATCACGCTTCCAAGGATCCCTTTTTTCTGAAAGTAGCCTTTCATAGACCGCACCCACCATTTGACCCGCCCAAAAGATGGCTGGACTTCTATAAAAATAGGGAAATACCCTTGGCCGATGTAGGTAAGTGGTCCGAAGATAAATTTGGAAAGTTCAATAGTATCCCTTCTCCGGAGCAACAATTGAATGCCCCACGAGGAAATTATAGTGACAGCATAGTTGAAAATGCACGTAAGGGCTATTATGCTGCCATTAGTTTTTTGGATGAACAGATAGGATACATTCTAACGGCGTTGGAAAAGAAAGGTGAGTTGGAAAATACCTTGATCGTTGTTTCCTCGGATCATGGGGATATGATGGGAGACCACCACTTATGGCGAAAGTCTTACCCTTATGAAGGATCCGCAGCTGTACCCATGATTATAAGATGGCCTGAAAGTATTGAGCTAACCGCAGACCGTGGACAAGTTATAAAGGAACTGGTAGAACTAAGGGATGTACTGCCTACTTTTTTGGACGTAGCTGGGGTTGCCGTACCCTCTGAAATGGATGGTATGAGTATGATACCCCTTATTGAAGGAAATAATAAGGGGTGGCGTAAGGTCCTGGACCTGGAGCATGGTCAATGCTATTGGAAGGAAAATAGCTGGACAGGCTTAACAGATGAAAGATATAAATACATCTATTATGCTGTTACTGGAGAAGAGCAGCTTTTTGATCTACTTAAGGACCCTAAAGAAAAAAAGAATTTGGCCAATCTTTCAGAATATAATAAAAGCTTGAAACGATGGAGACAAAAAATGATAGATCATTTGAGGGATCGCGGCCATAAATGGGTAAAAGATGGCAAGCTGGTAAGAAGAGGGGAAAACATTATGTTCAGCCCCAACTACCCAAAGGATTATTTTCCAAAGGAAATACTAAACCAATCAATAATTAAATAGAAGATGAAAAAGTTATTAAGCTTGTTTTTGTTGTTTGTGGTCGTTCAATTATCAAACGGTCAAACTAAAAAATACGATATCGTAATATACGGGGGCACCTCTGCCGGGGTAGCAGCTGCCATTCAAAGTAGTAGGATGGGCAAATCTGTTGTTTTGATAGAACCTACCAATCGGATAGGTGGGCTCACTACAGGTGGGTTGGGGCAAACAGATATAGGCAATAAGCAGGCCATTGGAGGAATTTCCAGGGAGTTCTATGAGAACATCAAGAAATATTACGATGACCCCAACAATTGGAAATGGGAGAAAAAATCGGACTATATGGATGGGGGGCAAACCCGTACCGAGGATGGCGAAGCCTCCATGTGGACCTTTGAACCTTCCGCGGCCCTCTCTGTTTACAAGACTATGATGGACAAGGAAAAGATTAAAATGGTCTATAACGAACGTTTGAACAGAGCCTCAGGTGTTAAAAAAGTAAATGGCGAAATTGAATCGATTACCATGGAAAGTGGTAAGACTTTTAAGGGCAAAGTATTTTTGGACACCACTTATGAAGGTGATCTAATGGCGGCGGCAGGAGTTTCCTATACCGTGGGCAGGGAGAGTAACGAGGAGTATGGGGAAACCTTGAACGGGGTACAGGCCAATAGCATTAATAGGGCCTTGACCGGATTTGTTTCCAAAAATGCATTTAACCATAATTTTATTCCGGGAGTAGACCCCTATGTGGTAAAAGGCGACCCATCATCTGGACTATTGCCAAATGTTAATGAGAAACCCGGATTGGAGAGTGAAGGAGATAAAAAGATACAGGCCTACTGTTTTAGGATGTGTTTGACCGATCACCCGGACAATCGAATACCCTTTCAAAAACCATCCAATTACGATGAAATAAATTACGAGCTTCTTTTCCGTAACTATGAGGCGAGAAAAGGGCCAATTAGAGAGATGTACAGTTATGGCAATTCCCTTTTGCCCTGGATCAATTCCAGTATGCCCAATAGAAAAACCGATACGAACAACAAGTTCGGCTTTTCTACCGATTATATCGGCAGGAATTATGACTACCCCGAGGCTTCTTATGCGGAGAGGGAAAAGATCATCGAGGATCATAGGAACTACCAAATGGGGCTTATGTGGACCCTGGCCAATCATCCCCGTATCCCCGAAGAAGTGCGTAAAGAGGCATCTAGATGGGGAACGACAAAGGATGAATTTGAAAGGGCAGATGGCTGGCAACAACAGCTATATATAAGAGAGGCACGGAGAATGATCAGCGATTATGTTATGACACAACATAATTGTGAGGGGTTAAAAGTGGCAGAAGATGCCATAGGTATGGCAGCCTATGGGATGGATTCCCACAATGTGCAACGGTATGTAGATGCCAATGACTATGTGCAAAACGAGGGTAATGTGGAAGCCCATGGTTTTAAACCTTATCCCATAAGTTATAGGTCATTGGTTCCTAAGAAAGAGGAATGCAAAAATCTTATTGTCCCAGTATGTGTAAGTTCAACCCATATTGCCTTTGGGTCTATCCGTATGGAACCGGTATTTATGGTCTTGGGCCAAACGGCAGCAACTGCAGCGGCCTTGGCCATAGATGGCAAAAGCGATGTCCAAGAAGTGCAGTACCCAATTTTAAGGGACAGACTTTTGAAGGATGGCCAAAGAATTAAATAAATATTATCAGTTTATACCACAGAGTATTATGATGTTACCATATTTTCAAAGGAGGTTACTGCTACAATGCTGGCGAAAGGATGGCCATTACCACTCCATGGGGAAGACGTTTCCTTTTAGGTGTCTGCTTATGGTGTTAGGGTTGTTGTTGCTTTCATGTGGCCAAGATAAAAACACCAAACAAGCCCATCCCAATATTGTTTTAATCTTGGCCGATGACTTGGGCTATGGTGACCTTGGGATATACAATCCAAATTCGTTGATTCCAACCCCCAACCTTGATAAATTGGCTATGGGGGGCATAAGGCTGACCGATGCTTATTGTCCGGTTTCGGTATGTTCCCCATCCCGATTTGCATTGATGACCGGGACTTATCCTTTTAGAAGTAGGAAGAAATCTGGGGTCATGTCCAATTATGAGCCGTCTTTGATTGAACCCGATCAACTTACCCTTATGCAAATGCTAGAAAAGAAGGGATATACAACCGCAGGTTATGGCAAATGGCATTTAGGGGCAAGCTTCCCTACAATGGACGGGAAGAAACCAGTAGGTTATGGCAAGTTTAAAGCAGATAACAATGGGGCCAATATAGATCTGAGCAGACCGGTCAGTGGCGGTCCTGTGGACCATGGATTTGAGCATTGGCTGGGATTCAGTTGTGCAAGTGAATGCTGGGTATTGGAGGGCAATAAGATTATGGGGATTCTGGAGCACGACTACTATAACGTGGATGCTGCACAGAACAAGGAGCATTTAAAGCTATTCCCCAGAGAGCAGTACCTCTCTTTTATTACGGATAGGAGCACACAATTTTTGACGGACCACGTGGATAAAGATAAAGACAACCCATTTTTTCTTTATTATGCTCCTTACGTACCTCATATTCCATTGGCCGTAAGTGATAATTTTATAGGGTCAACCGATGCCGGACTCTATGGAGACTATGTTCACGAATTGGATTTTTACATTGGAAAGCTTTTAAAAACGCTGGATAGCTTACAGCTAAGCGATAATACTTTGGTACTATTTGCCAGTGATAACGGGTCTACTTTTACTGCCACAAGTAGGGAAACAGACTTTTCTAAGGTGAGTAACAATTTAAAGGAGATGGAGGTAAAAGTTGCCGATCAGCAAGTTCACAACCCAAATGGAAAATTAAGAGGGACCAAACAAACCGTATGGGAGGGTGGTGTTAGGACACCTTTTATTGCCCGATGGCCAGGAAATATTCCGGCCAATACTATTTCTAAAGAGCTTTTTGCCTTAAATGATATTATGGCTACCCTTGCCGCAGTATTGGATTTTGATTTAAAAGAAAATGAGGGGATAGATAGCTATAATTTGTTGCCCGTTTTAAAAGGGGATGATGAAGTAGCTATTAGAACCTCTGTAGTTGTCCAATCAGGAAGAGGGGATAAAGGATTGCGAATGGGTAAATGGAAATATATAGAGCCCAATGGTGCCAACATGGGTAAAGGAGAATTGTACAATCTGGAAAATGACCTCTCGGAAGCACATAATCTTATAGACAGTTTGCCGAGGAGGGCGCATGAACTTAGTGGAGCGTTAGCTGCTATTGTGCAAGGCAACTCATCAAAATAATAGGAAATATAAAGTATAGACATTAATAATTTTATAAATTTAAAACAATGGGTTATAAAGTAAAGTACATGGGTTATGTGATATTGATGGTTATCGTATCTGGCCTTTTTAGCAGCTGTAAGGATAGTAAGCCGCCCAAAGATGAAAACATGGCGGATATTGTTATTTATGGTGGTACCTCTGCGGCCATTTCTGCTGCCGTAGAAGCAAAACGCTCGGGGAAGTCGGTTATTGTAGTATCTCCTGATAAGCATTTGGGAGGATTGTCTTCTGGAGGTTTGGGGTTTACCGATACAGGTGATAAAAGTGTAATTGGGGGATTGTCCCGTGAATTCTACCATAGAGTATGGAAACATTATAATACTGAAGAGGCCTGGAACTGGCAGAAAAAGGAGGAATACGGCAATAAAGGCCAAGGTACCCCTGCAATGGACGGGGAAAATAGGACCATGTGGATTTTTGAACCTCATGTAGCCGAACAGGTTTTTGAGGATATGGTGGCAGAAGAGAAGATCCGTGTTGATAGGGATGAGTGGTTGGATAGGGAAAACGGCGTAGTAATGGAGGACGGTAGAATAACGTCTATTACCACCCTGTCAGGAAAGACCTATAAAGGAGCTGTATTTTTGGATGCTACTTATGAAGGTGATCTTATGGCCTCCGCAGGTGTAAGCTATCATGTGGGGCGAGAAGGAAAGGATGTATACGGGGAGGAATGGAATGGAGTTCAAACCGGTGTCTTGCACCATAATCACTGGTTTGAATCTGATATTTCACCATATGTAGTTCCTGGAGACCCATCTAGCGGATTGTTACCTAGGGTATCCGGGGAGGATCCGGGGGAGAAGTATAGTGGGGATGACAAGATCCAAGCCTATTGTTTTAGGATGTGTATGACCAATCATCCGGAAAATAGAGTGCCATTTCCAAAACCTGAAGGGTATGATCCTATGCAGTATGAGCTATTGGCAAGGGTGTTTGAACACGGTTGGAAAGAATGGTTCAACAAATTTGATCCTATTCCCAACCATAAGACAGACACCAATAATCACGGTCCCTTTAGTAGTGATAATATAGGGATGAATTACGATTATCCAGAGGCTAGTTATGAGAGAAGAAAAGAGATTATTGAGGAGCATGAAAATTATCAAAAAGGTTTACTATGGTTCGTAGCCAATGATCCTAGGGTTCCTGAAGATATACAGACCAAAATGCAGCAATGGGGACTCTCCAAGGATGAGTTTAAGGATAATGGCAACTGGCCACATCAGATTTATGTTAGGGAAGCAAGGCGAATGATAGGGGAGTTTGTGATGACAGAGAACGAATTGTTGAAGAAGAGCCCTACGCCCAAGCCTATTGGAATGGGATCTTATACCATGGATTCCCATAATGTGCAGCGCTATGTAAAGCCCGATGGTTTTGTGCAGAACGAGGGAGATATAGGAGTAAGTACCAACGGACCTTATACTATCTCCTACGGTTCATTGGTACCTAAAAAAGAAGATTGTAAGAACCTATTGGTTCCCGTTTGTGTATCTTCTAGCCATATTGCTTTTGGGTCTATCAGAATGGAGCCTGTATTTATGATACTGGGGCAATCAGCTGCTGCTGCCGCCGTCTTGGCCATTGATCAGAATTCAGCCGTTCAAGAAGTGGACTATACCAAACTAAAGGAGGTTTTGGTGTCCAAAGGACAAATTGTAGAGTAATTTAATATTTAAAAGATGATTTCATTTGTAACCGCTATCCTTGTTTTAATATTGGGCTATTTCACCTATGGAAAAGTAATGGAGCGGATATTTGGTGTAGAAAAAGATCGTCCCACCCCGGCCGAAAGTTTACGTGATGATATAGATTATATGCCTTTGCCTACTTGGAGGATTTTTCTGATTCAATTTCTAAATATAGCGGGATTGGGACCTATTTTTGGCGCTATTGCCGGAGCCATGTTCGGACCTGCGGCTTTTCTTTGGATTGTGTTGGGAAGCATTTTTGCGGGGGCGGTACACGATTACTTTTCAGGGATGCTGTCTGTACGGCACAATGGCCTAAGTATAAGTGAGGTGGTAGGTATATATCTTGGTCCCCAAATGAAGCACTTTATGCGGTTCTTTACTATAATCCTATTACTGTTTGTAGGTACTGTTTTTCTAATGGGGCCTGCCAAGATCATAGATGGGATGACCGGAAATATGTGGAACCTTTGGGTTTGGGTAGGGATAATATTGGTCTATTATATACTCTCCACTTTATTGCCAATAGATAAAATGATAGGTAAGTTGTATCCTGTTTTCGGCCTTGCCATGCTACTGATGGCCGTGGGCTTACTTGCGGCGCTTTTTTTGGGAGACTATCACATACCGGAAATTGTTCCAGGGAATCTTCATAATATGACAAACAATCCGGAAGAAACACCATTGTTTCCAATATTGTTCGTCACCATAGCCTGTGGTGCTATTTCAGGTTTTCATGCCACACAATCCCCTTTAATGGCGCGTTGTATGAAGAATGAGAGCCAGGGCAGAAGAATTTTTTATGGCACCATGATTACCGAGGGAATCGTTGCATTGATATGGGCTGCCGCAGCCATGACTTTTTTCGGTAATGTGGAATCGCTCAATGAGGCTATGTTTGCCAATGGCAATAATGCAGCTTGGGCAGCCAATGAAATATCATTAAATATGTTGGGCAGGATAGGGGGGATACTAGCTATATTGGGTATTGTTGCGGCCCCCATTACATCCGGGGACACTGCTTTTAGGTCGGCTCGATTGATTCTTGCCGATATCCTTAAAACAGATCAAAAGAAGATTAAAAACAGGCTTTACCTAAGTTTGCCCTTGTTTATCGTTGCTTTTGCACTTACCCAGATAGATTTTGGTATTATTTGGCGTTATTTTGCTTGGAGCAATCAAACCTTGGCCACGGTAGTTCTTTGGACCATAACTGCTTATTTATTGCATGCCAATAAATTCTTTTGGATAACATTTTTGCCCGCTATTTTTATGACCATGGTATGCAGTACCTATATATTAATTGCCCCTGAAGGCTTTAATTTGGCCATTGACATATCCTATATGGGCGGAGCTTTAATTACACTTGGTATTACCATTATTTTTTGGATAGCCATTTCAAAGAGTTCAAGAAATGTAAAGGTGTTGCAAGAGGGTTAAAAGTTTGAGTTTGTTAGTTGTTTGCAAAAGGAGCAATGGGTAACTATTGTTCCTTTTTTAATTTATTGAAATGCTTTTCGCAGATATTATTAGGTATTACACGTTGTCGCTGATTTGTTATATTATAAAACTACTTCTATTGTTTGTGACTTTCTAAACCCGAATTTTTAATTAAATTAGCTCACCTAATCAAAAACCAAACATTATGACGAGACTATTTGTCGTACTTATTGTTACCGTGCTGCTGTCCATTTCATGTGAGGATTCCAAGAAAATGGACACGGCCGGTAACCAAGAGCAAGATCCAAAATTGGCGAAGCTTAAATTACAGCCTGGCTTTAAGGCCGAACATCTCTATAGCCCGGCCGATAACGACCAAGGCTCATGGGTAGCCATGACTTTCGACAATAAAGATCGATTGATTACCGCTGACCAATACGGAGCATTGTATAGAATGGAAATACCTGCTATTGGTTCCGAAGAGCTACAACCCAAAATAGAAAAGTTAAAAATACAGACAGGGGAAACAGTGGCCGATTCGATTATTCAAATGGGGTACGCCCAAGGTTTGCTCTATGCCTTTAATAGTCTTTATGTAATGGTTAACCACCGTGGAAATGATGAATTTGAAAAGACTAGTGGTCTTTATCGACTACAGGACACGGACAATGATGACCAATACGATAAAATTAGTCTTCTGAAGTCTCTGAACGGGGCAGGGGAACATGGTCCACATAGCATTGTTTTAAGCCCTGATGGCGAATCCCTATATGTGATCGCCGGTAATCACACAGATCTTCCAGAAATGGATGCCTATCGTTTGCCCAAAGTTTGGCAAAATGACAATCTTTTTCCAGAAGTCAAAGATCCTCGTGGTCATGCCAATAGAAGGGGCGCACCTGCAGGTTGGATTGCCAATATAGATCCTGAAGGAAAACGTTGGGAACTGGTAAGTGCCGGTTTTAGGAATCCTTTTGACTTGGATTTTAATGACCAAGGAGATATGTTTGTTTACGATTCCGATATGGAATGGGATCTGGGTATGCCTTGGTATCGTCCTACCCGTATATGTCATGTAACCAGTGGTAGTGAATTTGGATGGCGTACAGGTAACGGTAAATGGTCTCCTGCCTATCCTGATAATCTCTCCCCGGTTTTGAACATTGGTCAGGGGTCTCCTACCAACGTGGTATACGGAAGAGGGGCTAAATTTCCAGTGCGTTACCAGAAGAGTATCTATGCCTTCGATTGGAGTTTTGGAATTATTTACGCTATTCATCTACAACCCAATGGGTCCTCCTATGAGGGCGAAAGGGAGGAATTTTTGTCCGGGATACCTTTACCTTTGACCGACGGTGTAATTGGTCCTGATGGTGCCATGTATTTTATGACAGGAGGGCGAAGGTTGGATTCTGACCTTTATAGGGTTCATTATGTAGGCGATGAGTCTGTTACGGCGGCCACTGATAAAACCGAACTCACGGAAGGGAATAAAATTAGAAGGGAGTTGGAAACCTATCATTCCGGTCCCAAAGAGGGGGCAGTGGATTTTGCCTGGCCTTATTTGAACAATGAAGATAGATTTATTCAATACGCTGCTAGAGTGGCTATAGAACACCAACCATTGAGTGAATGGCAGAATAAGGTTTATACGGAAAAAGATCCCGTAACTTTGGCACAAGGAGTTATAGCCCTAGCGCGCCATGGGTCTAAGTCCCATCAGCCCAAATTAATCAATGCCTTGTTGGGAGTAGACCTTAAGGCCCTTTCTCCACAGCATCAAGTTGATTTGCTTCGTGCCTTTGAATTGACGCTTGCCCGTTTCGGGGTGCCAGCAGCTAGCTTAAAGAACAAGGTTATTAATTATCTATCACCGTTATATCCGGCTAAGACCGATGTAATGAACCAGTTGCTAAGCAAGACCTTGGCCTTTTTGAACGATCCAACGGTGGTTAGTAAAACCTTGGCATTATTGGAATCCAAAGAAGGGGAAAATACCGATGTTATGGCCAATTCTGCCACAGAAGCATCGGATTTAATCTTGAGAAATCCACAATATGGTATGGACATAGCCCTTACCCTTAAGAATATGCCTCCTGCCCAACATACCTATTACGGTATGGTTATAGCCGATGTTGAAAAAGGTTGGACTCCAGCACTAAGGGAAAAGTACTTTAATTGGTTTAAAAAGGCCTTTACCTTTAAGGCAGGAAGAAGTTATATAGGCTTTATAGATAAAGCCAGGAAAAAAGCCTTGACCCACGTACCCAAGGATAAGTTTGATTACTATGATAAGCTATCCGGAGCAGATTTATTGACCAGTTCGGGCAATGCACTGGTGAGTAACGCGGTACAGCCCAAGGGACCAGGTAAAAGCTGGAAGGTAGAAGACATAGAACCGCTACTTGCCGACGGTTTAGAGGGAAGAGATTATGAAAATGGTAAAAATATGTTTGCAGCTACAACTTGTATAACTTGCCATAGCATGCGGGGTGAGGGAGCGAACATTGGGCCTGACCTTACACAATTGGGTACAAGGTTTTCACCTGAAGATATGCTCAAGGCAATTATAGAGCCTAATGATGTGATTTCAGATCAATATAATTCCATCGTTTACACTTTAAAAGATGGTAAATCGGTCGTAGGTAGGTTGATGAACGAAACAGAAGATAGTTACGTGGTATCACAAAACCCATACGCTCCGGATCTAACCCGTGAAATCCCTAAAGATCAGGTAACCGGTACCAAACATTCTAGTATATCCTGGATGCCTCCTGGTACTGTGAACAGACTTAATGCCGAAGAACTTAAGGATTTACTGGCTTATTTGGCGGCGGGAGGAGATCCTGATAGTCCCATTTATAAAGAGGCCAATAACTAACATGGTCAAAGTATTATACAAAGCTGGTAGATACGTACGATTAAAATGCGTAACTCCAGCTTTTACTTTTTTGGTCCAAGGTATTCCATTACATTTTTTTGTCCTGGGGATATGTCTGTTCTCGGGAATAGGATTGGCCCAAACAGCCCCTATGAAATTTGAAAAAAGTCAGATTGCATCGGAGAGTTATGAAACTGTAGGGGTTTTTGACGTAAATAACGATGGAGTAAAAGACATAGTGTCCGGTGCCTACTGGTATGAAGGTCCGGATTATAGAAATCGATTTTATATAGGATCGGCCAAACGCTATGGGGAATACTATGACGATTTTTCAACCATTCCCTTGGATGTAAATGGTGATGGTTATACAGATTTCATTACCGGGGGTTGGTTTGGAAAGCAACTGGTATGGAAACAAAACCCGGGCGACGGAAGTCAGTGGCAAGAACATACCATAGCCATGGCAGGGAATATAGAAAGTACCCGTTCTTGGGATATTGATGGTGATGGTATCGTTGAAATTATTCCCAATACTCCCAATGATTCATTGGTAATCTATCGATTGATATTGGATGGGGATAGGAAAGGTAGCGGTACATTTAGCAAGCATGCCATTTATGGGAAACACGGACACGGCTTGGGGTTTGGAGATATAAATGGAGATGGTAGGGGAGATATGGTTGTTTCCAATGGCTGGCTTCAAGGACCTAAAGATCCCTTTAATGGGGACTGGGTGTTTCATCAAGAATTTGATTTGGGAACCGCCAGCGTGCCCCTAATCGTTAGCGATGTAAATAAAGATGGACGCCCCGATCTTATTGTAGGACAAGGACATGGTTACGGACTTCATTGGTATGAGCAAATGAATACCACCAAAAAAGGAACATCAAAATGGATTAAGCACGCCATTGACCCCTATAATTCCCAGTACCACAGTATGGAATGGGAAGACTTGAATGGAGACGGACAAAAAGAATTGATTACCGGCAAACGTTACAGGGCCCATAACGGTAAGGACCCGGGAGGAAATGATGATTTGGGACTTTATTATTTTCAATGGAATGGGGAGCGTTTCAGCAAACAATTTATAGATTATGGACCTTATGGAAAAGGTAAAGGCACTGGAGTGTATTTCAGCGTAACGGATTTAAAGGGAACTGGAAGCAAAGATATCATAGTGGCCGGTAAGGACGGACTCTATATTTACTACAACAAACAATAAAAAAACAAAAGATGAATTTAAGGACACAGTCGGTTTTGGCATTAATTTTTATCATGGGATTAAATGCTTGTAAGGAAAAAAAAGAAAATAAAATAGCACAAGAAGTTGTACAAACAGAAACCGATCAAGACGGTTTTATTCCAATATTTGATGGTAAATCCTTGGATGGTTGGGAAGGAGACCCCAAGTACTGGCGTGTAGAGAATGGTAATTTGGTTGGTGAAGTAACACCTAGCACCAAATTAAAGAACAATACTTTTATAATCTGGAAAGGTGACCAACCAGATGATTTTGAGTTAAAGCTCGAGTTCCGAATCGCAGAAGCTGGCAATAGTGGTATAAACTATCGCAGTGAAAAGTTAGAGAATATTCCTTTTGCCTTACGTGGTTATCAGGCAGATATAGATGGAAAAGTACGGTATACGGGTCAGAACTACGAAGAAAAAAAACGGACAACCTTGGCTTATAGAGGGGAAAAAGCAATTATAAGTTCACAGGATAATCCAGATACGCCAGGCTCCTTGCGAGCCAATGTAGCCAAGAATGCTTGGCAGAGTAGAGAGGTAGTGGCCTCATTGGGGGATTCTGATGAACTAAAATCGAAAATCAAAAGTGAGGATTGGAACGAGGTACATCTTATTATCAAGGGAAATACATTACAGCATTATGTAAATGGTATACTAATGAGCGAAGTTATAGATGAAGATACCGTAAATAGGACCATGAAAGGTCACTTGGGCGTTCAGGTGCATGTTGGACCTCCAATGAAGGTGGAGTATCGTAATATCCGATTAAAAGACCTATAAGAATTCTTGAGGCAGCAATTAAGGGGTAATAGGCGGTATGGGTTGATCCGAAACCTTGGTAATACAATGGTTAACCAATCTTGAAGATAAAAAGCTGTCTATAATTACTGTATCCCTATAGGCCATATTTTATTAGCGAAACTCAATTTTGAGAAGTCAGTAAGACGCACTGAAAATTGAATTAATCCCGTCTTTTTCGGCTTATTGGGTTCAGGGCTTGCCCTGAGGTTTAATACCTTTTATAAGACTAATTTTGATCAGGATCTAAAAGGGCAAAGTTGAATATGGACTTTGATCAGCAAATAAAACCATAGATTAAAAAGGTTTTTTGTTCAAGATGATTAAATTGCCTGGAATAAAGTAATTTTTTTTTTTTACATGAGATATAAATATTTAGTGGTTCTCTTAATATTTAAATTAGGAGTAGTTTCAGTGGCTTTTGGGCAGCAACAAAATAGGCCAAATATTGTGTGGATAGTTTCTGAGGATAACTCCAAGCATTACCTTAAATTGTTTGATGAGCACGGAGCTGAAACGCCCAATATTGAGAAATTGGCGAATCATGGAATACTATTTAGTCGTGCTTTTTCCAATACACCAGTTTGCAGTGCGGCAAGATCAACCTTGATAACTTCGTCCTATGGGCCACGGTTGGCTACACATTACCATAGAAAAATAAAAAAGGTTCCCACACCGGATGGAGTGGAGATGTTCCCGGCCTATTTAAGAAGGGCGGGGTATTATACTACCAATAATGCCAAGGAGGATTATAATGTGGTCAAGGCCAATAATGTTTGGGACGAATCTTCTTCAAAGGCTTCTTGGAGAAATAGGGAAGGAAATCAACCCTTTTTTCATGTTCAAAATATAGGCACCACCCATGAGAGCCGACTTCATTTTACCGAGGAAGAAATGAGGAAGGGCACTGAAACCGATATGGCATCCATGTTTGTGCAGCCCAATCACCCTCAGACCGAATTATTCAAATATTCCAATGCTCGGTACCACGATAAGATAAAACAGATGGATGCCGAATTGGGTGCGGTAGTGGCCGAGCTAAAAAAAGACGGTCTTTTAAAAAATACATTTATATTTTATTACGGAGATCACGGAGGGGTACTTCCGGGAAGCAAAGGTTATATCAATGAAATGGGCGTACATGTGCCTTTAGTGGTACATATTCCAGATGAATACAGACATTTGGCTCCGGCAGAGGTGGGATCTACAAATGATGCCTTTGTGAGTTTCGTGGATTTTGGCGTTACCGTATTGAATCTTGCCGGATTAAAGGTCCCTAAGGGGATGGATGGGAAGCCATTTTTAGGAAAGGGCGTATCGGTCACGGACTTGGAGAAACGTAAGGAAACCTTTAGCTATGCCGATCGTTTTGATGAGAAATATGACATGGTACGTGCTGTTAGAAAAGGAAAATTTAAGTACACCAGAAATTATCAACCATTTAATTTTGATGGTTTGATGAACAATTATAGGTATAAACAATTGGGGTATCAGCAATGGCATGATTTATATGAAGCCAACAAATTAAACACGGTGCAAGCTAGGTTCTTTGAACCCAAACAACCAGAGGAATTGTATGACCTTGAAGCCGACCCATATGAGACAAACAATTTGGCAAATAAAGCGGAATATCAAAATATCCTAAAAGAATTGAGGGCCAATTTGAACAGCCGAGTATCCAAAATGCCAGATCTTTCCTTCTATCCGGAATTCTTCTTGATTAAAAACGCCTTTGATAACCCAGTGGCTTTTGGGCAAAGGCATAAGAAGGACATAAAGAAGTATATAAAAACTGCCAATCTGATGTTGTTGGATTTTGAAAAGGCAAAATCAAAAATAGCCAAAGGCCTACATTCCTCCGACCCATGGGAACGGTATTGGGCATTGATAAACTGCAGTGCTTTTGGTATGGAGGCCAAAGAATTTGCAGGGCAAGCTGCGGAAATAGCAATCCATGATAGTGAACTGATCAACAAGGTTAGGGCAGCAGAGTTTTTGGGGTTGATACGATTTCAGGATCCGGTTGAGGTTATGACCAAGGCCTTGTATAATTCCAATGATGGGGCAGAGGCACTGTTAATATTAAATTCTATAGTATTGATGAAGGATTGCCAATATGCCTACGATTTTAATATTGTTAAATCGCAAGTAAACCAAAAAGTATTGGAAGAGCCGGAAGTACAAAGAAGATTGGAATATATAGGGCTTAAAGATCTGTAAATTTGCATAATTAGGAGTATCTAGTATTAGCAGCAGTCATTTTTTTTGCCTTGTGTGTACAGTAAAATTTAGTTGTACAATAAGGCAAAATATAGTAAACAAATGGCAGTACCAAGAAACCTTTTCTATTTGCGTAGACCGTAGTCTAAGTAGATAATTATCTTGAATTACCTGGATAGTTGAACATGAGTTTGAACTTTGTCAACTTTCTAACTAAAAGAAAAGGAGGTATGAAAATGGTCTTGGAGGTAAATAAATACCTCGGTTTAAATGAATGCAAGGGCATATTGGCACTTAAAGCAAGCTCTTGGTTTCCCTTCCAAAAACGAGCAACATAATTAGCTCATATTTCTTGCCCAATTTCTCCCTAAGTATGCAGAAGGCTTTGGTGATTTGCCCCTCCACGGTCTTTTTGGATATGTTTAGATATTCCGATATTTCTATATTGGTTAGGCCTTCTTTTTTGCTCATTAAAAAAATCTGCTGGCATTTAGGGGGTAATTCCTGAATGGCTTCGAAAAGTATGTTTATTATTTTTTGCTCTTGAACTTCATCCTTTTCCTCAACTGCCAACTCCAAGGCGGCGATATACTTTTTCTCTAAAGCCATTACGGCCTTGCCTTTTCTATACTGGTCTATAAATTTATTATGAACAGACTTGTACAAATAGTTTTCCAAGGAGAAGTCATGTTTTAGTTGGTTACGCTTTTCCCAGACCTGTACAAATACGTTTTGAACAATATCTTCAGCCAATAGATCATCGCGAATAAGGCTATTGGCATAAATACATAGTTGGTTATGATAGTGTTCAACTAAATATACATAAGCATCTTCCTTACCTTTTTTTAACCCCTCTATAAGGACAGTTTGGTTTTTAAAATTCCTCTTCATACGTTGGTCTGGTGGTAATTTACATGTGTACAATGGCAAATATGAAAAAAAATGTGAAAATAATAAGGGTTTCTTAATATGGCTTCGTATAAATGTGAATTGCATAACGAATGAAAGCAAAAAAAATCCACAAACTAATAGTAAAATACATTACTGCATCTATCTCTGCAAAGGAGTTGGATGAATTGGAGGTAAAGTTAAAAAAGCCGGCCAATGACCAATTGTTTAATGATTACGTGGATTTAAATTATAGACTGGACAGTAACATGAAAAATTACGATACCGAAAAGTCAAAGCGACTTTTACTTGATAAGATCAAGAAGGATAAGGGAGTTTTGGTAAGGTTAAACTTTAAAAAAATAGTGAGGTATGCTGCAGTCGTGATTTTATCCATGACATTGGGATATCTGGTAAACGAGGAATTATCAAACCAACCAACTGCATCGGAGTTGAAGCCCAAAGAAAATTTTGTAACCTTGGAATTGGAAGATGGTAATATTAAAGTTATATCCGAAGATGGTTCATCCCAAGTGATGGATTCGGAGGGTAACGTAATCGGTTCGCAAGTAGGTGGTCAGTTACAATATGCCCATAACAACAATGCAGCTTCTGGAAAAGAGCAGTACAATACCCTTCATGTGCCCTACGGTAAACATTTTGAACTTAAATTATCCGATGGCTCCGTAGCCTATTTAAATTCTGGCTCTTCATTAAAATACCCTGTAAAATTTATAAAGGGGAAAGAGCGAAGGGTTTACTTAACCGGTGAAGCCTTTTTGGAGGTAGCAAAGGATACGGAGAACCCGTTTATTGTAGATGCCACCGATTTGAGCATAAGAGTTTTTGGAACCAAGTTCAATGTTTCTGCCTATCCTGAAGATAAAGTAAAAGAAGTGGTACTTGTAGAAGGGTCTGTAGGTATGTACACAGGTACAGAATTGTTGGAGGACAAGGACGGAACGGTACTGAGCCCTGGAACAAAGGGAAGCTACGATAATACCCAAGGCAATATTACCACCCAGCCCGTGGTTACCAGTATTTATACCTCTTGGGTAAAGGGAGTGTTGGTCTTTAGAAATACGACCTTTGAAAACATTCTAAAAAAGTTGGAGCGTCACTACGACGTGGAGATTATAAATAAGAATTCAAAACTGACTTCTGCAACCTTCAATGCCAGTTTTGGAGAAATGCCCATCTATAAAATACTGGACTATTTTAAAGGAGAGTACGGTATTGATTATATGATAATTAATGACAACCAAATAATTGTAAACTAAACAAAAACAAACACTGCCTATGAAACATTAAAAACAACCGCCATGTCACTATAAACAGCAAAAAAAATCGGAAAATGCGTCACCATTTCCCGATAGCCAATAGTGATTAAACCTATGTATAACCACAATCAAACATTATAAAAGTATGAAAAAAATTCTTGACCAAAAGAGATGGTCGTACCCATTGCTTAAACTCAGTTTAAAGATGAAAATCAGTATGTTATTTATGTTTCTGGTACTGTTTACCATGCAGGCCAAATCGTCTTATGCACAGCGTACCAAGATAACATTGGACCTTGATAATGTAACGGTGGAAAGGCTCATTGATGAAATTGAAAGTAAGACCGATTTCCATTTTGTATATCAAATAAAGGAGGTGGACTTAGATCGTCGTGTAAGTGTTAAGGCCAATAAGGAATTGGTTACCAGTATACTCGAAAGGATATTTGGCAATACAAGGACCACCCATAATGTGGTAGACAAACAAATATTCTTGAAGGGTCGCCGAGCAGTTGGGTCAACAGATGATTCAACAGTCCCTATAGAGGAAACCACGCCACAAATGATGGTCGTTGGTACAGTGACAGATAATACGGGCACTCCCTTACCTGGGGCCAATGTAGTCGAAAAAGGTACCACCAATGGGGTTACGGCCGATTTTGATGGCAATTTTTCAATTGAAGTAGAAAAGGAAGATGCTGTTTTGGAAGTATCTTACATAGGATACGCCAAAAAGGAAGTTGCCGTAAACGGACAAACAACTGTGAATATCACCTTGGAAGAAAGTGCTGCAGGGTTGGATGAGGTAGTGGTGGTTGGCTACGGTGTTCAGAAAAAGTCTGATATAACAGGAGCCGTTTCCAATATTTCTGAGGAGAAATTACAAAGCAGACCTACTGCAAATTTTTCAGATGCCCTGCAAGGACGTAGTAGTGGAGTTCAAATTAGGCAATCTGGTGGAGATTTGGAAGGTAAGTTTCAAATAGCGATCCGTGGTGTTGGATCCGTGACAGGTAGTAATGATCCATTAATAGTTGTAGATGGTGTTCCATTGATCAGCGCAAGTTTTTCTACAATAAACCCCAAGGATATATCGTCTATAGATATTTTGAAGGATGCCTCTGCAACTGCTATCTATGGATCTAGGGCGGCCAATGGTGTAGTAATTATTACCACAAAAAAGGGTACTGTGGGCAAACCTCAGTTAACCTATAGTACAGATTTCAGTGTAGAGCATATTTCAGAACGCTATGACGTAATGTCAACCGAGCAACAAAGATTACTTTTTGTTGAAGCTTTTAAAAATTCAAACAGAAGTACTGCGGTTTATGATGATCCTAGCAACCCTATATGGCAAGTGGATAACGATTGGCAAGAGCTTGGAACGAGAACCGGCATACGTCAAATACATAATTTTAACTATTCAGGAGGAACAGAAAACACCCAATATTCGGCTTCGGCCTCGTATCAGAATCGCAAAGGTATATTATTGAATACCGACCTTCAAACCTATTCTTTAAGGACAAATTTAAGTTCACAAGTTAATGACTGGCTTAAAATAAGCACTAATATAACAGGAAGTTATCAGCCTCAAAACTATTCACAAGGCGATAGCTGGGGAGCAACAGGTTATAGAGGGTTTGTGTACCATCACAGTTACACACCAGCATATGATGAAAATGGGGAACTGGCCAATATAGAAACTTCATCTGCTCCGTATTTTGGAGCTAATTCCAATCCTTTGGTACCTCTTTTGTTGCCTACCAGGGAATTGAACACTACAAGGTTGCTTGGGAATTTTCAAACCAATATAAAACTAATGGAAGGGCTTTTCTTCAACACTAATTTTGGTGGTGATTTAGTCCGTGTTGAGGGGTATACCTATTCTCCCATTTATGAAATTGGGCGAATGATCAATAACCAGGGTTCAGTAACAGTATCCAATAACAGCGATACCAACTGGGTAGCAGATGCCACTTTGGATTATACCAAGCAATTAAATAAACACAACTTTAAATTATTGCTTGGGGTATCGGCACAGCAATTTCTATTGCGCAGGACGTCGGCATTTGGAACAGGAACAATTGATAACGCTTTAAATCAGCTATCAAACCAGACCAGTTTTAATAGTACAGGTAGTAATGTAAAAGGGGGATTGGCCTCTACATTTGCAAGGTTAAATTATGGATTTGATGACAAGTATTTATTGACCGCTACGGTTAGACGTGACGGATCTTCCCGTTTTGGACCTGATAAGCGATATGGTGTATTTCCTTCGGCCTCAGTTGCTTGGAGGGTTTCGCAGGAAGACTTTTTAAAGAATAGTACGGTTTTAAATGATCTGAAATTTAGGGTGAGTTACGGACTTACAGGGAATCAGAACATTGGTAATTTTGAGTTTATAACCAGAGCAGCCTCTACGCCTTATGTTTTTGGTAATACGGTTGTGGTTGGTAATTCTGCATCTAATATTGGAAATCCTTCCCTGCAATGGGAAGCCAACAAACAATTGGACATTGGCGTAGACTTTGCCTTCTTCAAGAGCAGAATAAGCGGTACCATAGATTATTACGATAAAAAGTCGGAAGATCTTTTGATCCAAAATCCAATTGCCTTGACAGCAGGGGTACCCAATCCTCCCATAGTAAATATTGGTTCGGTACGAAATTCAGGAATCGAGTTCGCTATATTCACTAGAAACCTTACAGGAAAATTTTAATGGTCAACAGATTTCAATATTGCTTATAATAAGAATGAAGTTTTGGATATAGGCAGCAATTCTGCGGGTGAGCCCTTGGAAATACCAGGCCAGAATATTCCATTATCCAATGTACCAACAAATTTAACCGTGGCCGGACGACCAGTAGGAGCATTTAATATGTACGTTTATGACGGTATTTGGCAATTGGGCGAAGAAGCAGAGGCAGCTACTTGGTTTAATGCCGTTCCTGGTGATCCAAAATACAAGGATCTTAATAATAATGGGCTATTGGATGCGGGAGATAGAGCTTTTGTAGGAAACCCGCACCCAAAGTTTATTGGAGGATTGGACAATACTTTTTCTTATAAGAATCTTTCATTGTCTGTTTTTATGAATTTTGCAACGGGAAATAAACTCTATAACACAGCTAGAAACTTATTTTCAAGAGGGGTTCCTTTTGTTCAGAATTTTGCTGAGGCGGCAGATTTTTGGACTCCTGACAATCCAACGGCAACGGCACCCAGGCCTTCACAGGGAGGTACTACCACTACCTTGGCTACCTTGGCATCTACTCGCTTTTTGGAGGATGCCAGTTTCTTAAGGCTAAAGAACGTTGCCTTGACCTATGACCTTCCAAGCAAGATATTTGAGACTTCTTTTATTAATAACGCTCAATTTACAGTATCGGCTACCAATCTATTGACGTTTACTAAATACAGTGGTTTGGATCCAGAGGCCTCTAGTAGGGAAAGCCTTTTATCTGCGGGTATAGATTATACCCCATATCCTAATACTAGGCAATTTAACTTAGGAGTGAAAGTCGGTTTTTAACGTAAAAAAAGATAAGATGAATAATTATATAAAATATATAGGTCTAATATTAATAGGAATATTATTCTACAATTGTAGTAAAATTTTGGAACCGGAGCCCGAAGGGCAAGTTGCCTTGGACGACTTACTGTCAACTGAAGAAGGGCTTATTACAGGGGTTAATGGTATTTTTCAACCCTTACAAAGCATTTATTCAGGAGGTACCATGGTGCAGCTAGCGGGCAGGTCAAGTGATGATACGTGGACCTGGCGTAAGGAAACCGAATCGGATATTTTTAATATTGATGAAGCATTTGGCCTTATTGAAACCACCTGGGAAAATCATTACCGCGGTATAACCAGAGCCAATACCGTTTTGGAACGAATGCAATTGGTTGAAACGTTCTCTAGTGATGAAATGAGGAATTTAATAGAGGGGCAAAGCAAGTTTATGCGCGCTTATTACTATTTTAACTTGGTAAGGTTTTATGGTGGTGTGCCATTACTGCTAGCAGAAATAAAAACACCTGCAGAAGCCGAATTACCTAGATCTTCCATTGCCGAGATTTATACCCAGATAAAACTGGATCTGGGCGATGCAATATCCCTTCTGCCAACAGAATATACTGGGGGAAGCGGAAAAGAAGTAGGTAGACCAACCAAGTACGCAGCTTTGGCTTTATTGGCCACAGTAAACCTTGAATTGGAAGAATGGGAAGGGGTGGTTTCAAATACCACCGAAATTATTGGAAATGGTCGTCTTTTGGAAAATTATGCAGATAATTTCAACGGCTCCCAAGAAAATGGTCCTGGTACTATTTTTGAAGTACAATATGGAGGTGAGACCGGAGCTACTACCATTAATACACGTAGCACATTTTCCCCACCAGATCTACAAGGTGGTGCAGCAAATTTGCCCACCGATGATACTTGGAACGGGGAAGGCGGTAGTTTGTCCTCTGGCAATGGTATTGTTCAAGAATATGAGCCAGGGGATAGCCGTAAAGATGTAACCCTTGCCCACTACGATCTAGATAATTTCTTGTTCCCCGACCAACCCAAGGGTAGCTTATTATATGTAAATAAGTTTTTTAATGAAGTTGATCAACCTATTACGCAAAGTACATGGAACTTTCCAATTATACGATATGCCGATGTGTTGTTAATGCGGGCGGAAGCATTGAATGAGATTGGATACACCCCCAATGGAGAGGCTTTTGATCTTTTGAACGAAGTAAGGGTCAATGCAGACCTTGGTGCGCATGATGCCTTGTCGCTAACCACACAACAGGAATTTAGGGAAGCACTAAGGAAGGAGCGAAGGATAGAGCTAGCCTTTGAGAGCAAACGCTATTTTGATCTAAATAGATGGGGCATATTACAGGAAAGAATCCAATTTCAAATGGATATTAAAGGAGAACTAACATTTCCAAGTAATAGGTTAATTACTCATCCAATAACCGGAAAGTCTTATTTTCTATATCCCATACCCTTGGTGGAGTTCTCTAACAATGCCAACCTCCAAGAGCAGAACCCTGGATATTAACATTAAATTTTAAGACCAGAACCTTATTTAGTTATAATGCCACCAAGGGTCTCTATTGTTATAGATACCCTTGGTTGGTTTATAATAGGCTCTTATGTATAGGGCTACTTTGGAATAGGCCTATTTATGAGTATGTACTATATATCTCCAATTAAATTAAATATCAAAAATTGAATTATGCAAACAAATGATAGTATTGGCAATTTTGTATATAAACAGTGGCTCTTGGTTGCTTGTTTATTTATGATGTTGGTTTCTTGTGCTTTAAAAACCTCAAAGAAATCATCGGGGGAGGATAAGACAGAGAATAATAGACCAAATATAGTCTATATCTTGGCCGATGATATGGGGTATGGTGATTTGTCTTCTCTCAATCAGAATTCAGGTATACGAACACCTTTTATGGATAAAATTGTAGAGCAGGGAATATATTTTACGGATGCACATTCCAATTCCGCGGTATGTACCCCCACACGTTATGGTATACTCACAGGACGATATGCTTGGAGGAGTAGATTAAAAGAAGGGGTATTGTGGGGTTATGATCCACCACTTATTGAAAACGATCGTACTACGGTGGCCTCCTTCCTGCAAGATAACGGCTATAATACAGCTTGTATTGGTAAGTGGCATTTGGGATTGGGATGGCAAGCAAAAAATCCAGACAAACCCATTGCCAAGTATGAATGGGACAAGGTTTTTGAAGAAGGAGCAGATAGCAATGTAGATTTTAGCAAGAAGGTAAGTGGCCCAAATACTTTAGGTTTTGACTACTCTTATATTATCCCATCCTCTTTGGATATGACTCCATACCTGTATTTGGAGAATGAAAAAGCTACGGAATTGCCTACGGCCTATACCAAGGGAAAAAGTCAGGATAAGGACGGGAGAGGGGTATTTTGGCGACCGGGAGAAGTTGCTCCTAACTTTAATTTTAATAAGGTAATGGACCATCTTACCTATAAAGCGGCAAATTATATAGCGGAACAAAAGAATGTAGAAGAACCTTTTTTCCTTTATTTCCCTTTAACAGCCCCTCATACTCCCTGGCTTCCAACCGAGGAGGTGAATGGAAAATCGAATGCGGGTCGTTATGGTGATTTTGTAACACTTGTAGATAATACAGTGGGTACCGTATTAAAAGCTTTGGAAGAATCAGGTAAGGCTAACAACACCTTAATTATTGTCACTTCGGACAACGGTTCAAATTGGACCAAGGAGGATAAAGAAATTTTTGAACACCGTGCCAATTATATATATCGTGGTCAGAAAGCTGATATTTATGAAGGCGGACATCGCATTCCCTTTATAGCAAGATGGCCTGGAAAAATAAAGCCTGGTAGTGTTTCAGATCAAGTACTGTGTACTACCGATTTGTTGGCTACATTATCCGGGATATTAGGTGAGGATCTGCCAAAGGGAGCGGGTGAGGATAGTTATGATATGTTACCTGCCCTAACCGGAGAAGCCCAAAATCAGATTCGGGATTACACCGTTCACCATTCCTTAAATGGTTTTTTTGCAATTCGGAAGGGCCAATGGAAACTTACAACCTCTCTTGGTTCTGGAGGTTTCACCAAGCCGGATATAATTAAGCCAGAAAATAATCAGCCAAACGCAACCTTATACAATTTATCAGAGGATCCAAGAGAGACTAATAATGTCTATAGTGAGTATCCAGAAGTGGTAGAAGAACTTTTAGCGCTTTTGGATGATGCCAAAAGATAACTTTTTTGGAACCAAATAATATGATAATAGAGGACTAGTAATCAAAAATATTAGAGGAGCAAAAATGAATAAAAGAAGAAACAAAGCCTTATACCTTTTAATGGGTATACTATGTGCGTTGCATTTCGCGGTGGCGCAGGAAAATAAATTAGATAATAATAATACTGGAAGCAGGCCTAATTTTATTATTATCATGGCAGATGATCTTGGGTATGGAGATATCTCCAGTTATGGTAACACATACATTAATACCCCAAATATAGATAGGTTGGCGAAGGAGGGCATTAAGTTTACCGACTTCCATTCCAACGGAGCCGTGTGCAGTCCCACCCGGGCAGCACTATTAACGGGAAAGTATCAGCAGCGCACAGGGGTTGGTGGCGTAATTACGGCTGCCAGCCACAGAGAGGTAGGTTTGGCTATCGCCGAAGTGACAATTGCCGATGAACTGAAAAAATACGGTTATAATACTGGAATTTTTGGGAAATGGCACTTGGGCTATGATGCTAGATTCAACCCCTCTTTACAGGGTTTTGATCAGTTTAAGGGATTTGTTAGTGGTAATGTAGATTACCATGCCCATATAGACCAAGAGGGATATTTTGATTGGTGGGACAACACTAAAATTAAGGATGATAAAGGGTATACCACAGATTTGATAACCGAATATGGTTTGAATTTTATAGATAGAAATAACCCTAAGGAAACAGGAAAACCATTTTTTCTATACCTACCTCATGAGTCCCCGCATTACCCCTACCAACGAAGAATAGATAAGGTGCTTCGTAGAGTAGGTGAAAAAGGTACAGATCCAGTTCCTGTAGATAGCATAAGGGGTATCTACAAGGAAATGGTGGAGGTTTTGGATGAGGGTGTAGGGCAGATCATGAAAAAACTGAAGGAAACGGGACTTGATAGGAATACCATTGTAATTTTCTGTTCTGATAACGGAGCCTCACAAAATGGCAGTAATGGTATCTTAAGAGGATATAAAGCCGGCTTGTACGAAGGTGGACATCGTGTTCCGGCCATTGCTTGGTATCCTTCAAAATTTGAGGCAGGAAGGGTGAGTGAACAGCCTGTACTCACTATGGACTTTCTTCCAACCTTTCTCGATTTTATTGATGAAGTCCCACAAAGTAAGATCATAGATGGAATAAGTATAAAGAACCATCTACTGTCTGACGGACCCCTTCCGAAGCGAGATTTATTTTGGAGTTTTGGTAATAAGAATGCCATTCGAAGTTCTAATTGGAAACTTGTGACCCTAAAAACAGCATCTGAGGAAACTATAGAGTTGTTTAACCTATCAACGGATATTTCTGAAAAAAACAATGTAGCCCAAAATCATCCCAAAATAGTAAGGCGGTTGGGTAGGAAACTTAAAAATTGGCAGAGGGAGGTTTTTAAAGGGGTAGAGTTGGTATCAGAATAGATTTGTTTTAGATCAATCTTATCGCCCTAAAATTTTACATTGCCAATAGCTACGGTATAAAATTGGTTGAACGGTTGATAGGGGGGTATTCAATTTGCCTAAGCAGGATCTGAAATGCGGTACATAAATGACCCATAAACGGGGTAATTGGGCATTATGTAGGATGATGCCGACTATGAAAGCCCAAGGCAAGAAGTTAGGTTATAGAGGTTTTGAACCAAATGAAGATTGGTGGTGTGCAAGATTATTAAATATTGACGTATCTTTTTGAGCTGTAATACCTATTTCTTAAACCATTCCTAAATGAGAATATTAATTTTATTATTGTTCATTTTAAGCAGTTGCCTGAGCTGTAAAAGAGGTAAAGACAATTCTATAAGTTCAAATCAAGAACTAACCAAGAAAAAAAACGTAGTGTTTATATTGGTCGATGATTTGGGATGGAAAGATTTATCCTGCTATGGCAGTGACTTTTATGAGTCGCCCAATATAGACCGCCTAGCAGCAATGGGGTCTGTTTTTACAAGTGCTTATACCCCTAATCCGGTTTGTTCTCCAACTAGGGCAGCAATCTTGACAGGCAGGTATCCGTCAAGAATTGGTATAACCGATTGGATACCAGGTTACGACCCCAAGAACAAACCTCTGTTGGGGCCTAATGATTTATATGAACTGCCTTTGGAAGAGGTAACCTTTGCAGAAAGCTTAAAAGATGAAGGATATAAAACTTTTTTTGCTGGAAAATGGCATTTGGGTGACCTTCATTTTTTCCCTGAAGACCAAGGTTTTGATATTAATAAAGGAGGGCACCACAAAGGTAGTCCTCCGGGAGGTTATTATTCACCCTACAAGAACCCCAGATTAAAGGATGGAGCTGTAGGCGAATATCTTACCGACAGACTTACCAATGAATCCATTGATTTTTTGGAAAACAATAAAGATGATCCCTTTTTACTATATCTTTCCTATTATACGGTGCATACACCCATACAAGCTTGTAAGAGATATTTGGGAAAATTTAAGACTAAACAAAAGAAGCTGCAGGATAGTATTCCTCAATTGGAAATTGAGGGCTCTGGTAAGACAGTGCTGAATCAATATAATCCCGAATATGCCTCAATGATTTATGCTATGGATGAAAATGTAGGAAGACTCTTGGATAAACTGGAAGCGCTTAATTTAATGGAGGATACCTTAATAATTTTTACTTCGGACAATGGAGGTTTGTCTACTTTAAAAAACAATAGAATAGCACCAACAAGTGTTAGACCATTGAGGGCAGGAAAAGGTTGGGCCTATGAAGGAGGTATACGGGTTCCATTAATTATTAAAAAGCCAGGATCAAGTGAACACAAGAGTATTGATACTCCGGTTATTAGCATGGATTTTTTTCCAACCATTTTGGAAGTTTTGGATCTACCACTAAAGCCAACATTACACATAGATGGGTTAAGTCTTAAAGCGTTGATGGACAATAGGAAACACGAACATCACAAGGTTTTGCTATGGGATTATCCCCATTATCATGGCAGTGGCTGGACCCCTGGACAGGCCCTAAGAAAAGGGGATTGGAAACTCATTTACTTCTATGAAAAGGATGAGTATGAACTTTATAATATTAAATCTGATATATCGGAAACCAATAATCTGGTGCAACAAAATCCAGCTAAACTGGACGAGTTGAAAACAGAACTTAGGGCTCTAAACAACTACTTAAAGACCAAGGGGCCAAAGATAAATCCTTTATACCAAAAATGATACAAACCGAATGGCTTAAGATCCATTGAAATAAAAATAGCCCTATATTAGTGGCAGCAATAGAATTAGGTAATAGGTCTATAAACTAGTGTTGCCCGTTATCACTAAACCAATATAACTACCCTGCTGGTTGAATCTTTTATTTATAAATTGTGCTAAGAATTGGAATACACTGGATAAGGCTTTATGAACTTCAACAGTGTGAAGGTAAGTATGTTTAGTAATAATTAAGGTTTTACAAGGGATATCTACTATTTAAAAATAGGAAGGGTGCTGGACCGTTATAGGAACAGTGCCTTTAAAAGCTCTTGTATGGATATAATAAAGGTGGAATTTTTATTGGGTAAAAACGCCCCATCTGGTACAAAATTACCCAGTATCTCCTTCTTCCATGATTCTTTGGTTTTGTTTTTAAAGTCTGGTAATTAGTTGCTTATGTTTTTTATGTTGTATTTTGTATTATCCTTGGCATATCCTTTGTTTACTACATGCAATTACATTTTTTGAGGATAGATCGCGATATTCCTCAAGTGTACAAGCTTATATTAATTAAACTCTGAGTCAACTATTAGCAACTATTTAATGGCATACAAAGATGATATGATGGAAACATTGTGTTTATATAATCATTAGGTAGCTCTAACCCCTTATTATACTTGGCTATACCGAACGGATTGATGACAGCCAATACTTTTGGGAGTAGTCATTCCATGGTATTACTGGATTAAAATGAAACTCTTGAGACCGGTAGCTTATTAAATATTTAGTATACAGTCAGATATGTTTTTAATAATTGCCTAGACGTATGGGAAGCAACATTAAGTAGGTCTTGTGGGCTAATTCGTTCAGTCAAAGAATACAAAATAGTGATGTGTTTAATAAATCGCTAAAAACCTAAATAAAGCAAAAAAATGTCTAAATCCTTAACTATAAAACAGCGGCTTAATGCCTGCTTTATCTTGGTCATAGTTTTGTTCTTGATGCTGATGTCCAATGAATTAAAACGAAGAAACTATTTAACGGCTGGCCAATCGGTGAACTCGGTTTTCAAGGATCAAGTGGCTGCTATGGACTATACCCATAAACTTGGACAACTATTTCACAAAAAAGAATTGGACTTGGCCTCCTTAACAATTAGTACAGATTACGTAGTGGGCGGTTATGATATTGATGTGTTGCTTGAGAGTTTTTCGGCATTGCAAAACACGCCTGAAGAATCGGCTTATTTTAAACATTTGAAAGATGATTATGGTAAGCTTCAGTCTTTGGAAAATATATTTATTACAAATCAGGGATCGGTATCAATAGAGGAAATGAGTATCCTTCTCAAAAAAATTGGAGAAACCTTGGATCAACTTTCGGCTGTACAAATTGCAGAAGGTCATAAACTTACCCAAATATCAGATAAGGCATTGGCCATGAATATGCTGATATTAAAGTTGGAAGTTGCATTTCTTATTGTTATAGGCCTCCTTATTTTACTTATTATTTTTAAAAGGGAAAAACCTATCATGAGGTTGGTAGACTAAAATATTCCATCATTTTTTTGTTTTACAAAAGGGAAACTATAAAAATGGGCCATCTTGTAAGCTGTTTATAGGGGCCTATTGGTTACCCATAGTTTATCTATCAATAGTTGGACCGTAATGACGGCAGTTATTGTTTTTTGGGTGCGGGGTATTTAGATTATAGTAATTGCAAAACTGAATCAGATTGGAAAATTTCTCATATGAAGAAGACAATGATAAAAGCTTCTAATCGTATGGTGGCCTTTATTAAAAGTAAAAAGTAAAATACGGTTAACCGTTATAAAACACGTACGGTAAATACGTGAAATGATGTGGTTAGTCAACTACATCCTAACTCTGAATTATTAATTCCTCATTAGTAAAAAGTGGTACATCTGGTTAAGTATTACTTTTTATGTCTTGTTTGTATATAGTGCTTATAGTGGGTACGCTTGTATAAAAACAATCCTATTTATCCTGCTTGTAACATTCAGGATCATAATGTGCTCTTTCCAATACCCCAAAACCAGATCGATTTAAATATCGATGCTCCATTTGAACAAAATCTAGGTTATTAGTTATAAACTTGTTTAAATGCTAATCAAATACCAGATTTTTTTTAATTTTAGTTTTGAGGAATGGTGTGTATAATAGTTATCTAAAGTAAAATATAGAACATAAATCGGCACTATTTTAATAAAAATGAAAAAAGGTTATATCTTTTACCTGTGAACCAAAAGAGGCTCTTGATTTTTTATAACCTAAAAGTCAAATAAATTTAAAAAGCATATAATGACGACAAGAAGAAATTTTATTGCGAAAACCGTCTTAGGAAGTGCAGCTGTGGCTGTTGGCAATTCGGCCATGGCCATGCCAGCAAGTAGCTATAGCCGTATCATTGGGTCCAATGACCGACTCAATGTGGCCATCGCCGGTCTGGGGCGAAGGTTGGGTGCCTACTATGATCCTATTGCTAGAAAAGAGTCGAACGTACATCTCATGTACCTCTGTGATGTAATGGAAAAGCAACGTGTGAGTGGTTTGGAAAAATTCTCTAAACATATCAGTTACAAACCGAAATTGGAGAATGATATTCGGAATGTACTGGCCGACAAAAAAGTGGATGTGCTTATCAATGCCACACCAGATCACTGGCACGCACCAGGTACCATAATGGCAGTAAAAGAAGGTAAGCACGTATACGTAGAAAAACCGGCAAGTCATAATATGCACGAAAATGAAATGTTGGTCGCGGCCGCTGAAAAGTATGATAAAGTTGTACAAATGGGGGCCCAACAACGTTCCTCTGCCCATACAATGGAAATAATCAATGAAATCCATAACGGGGTTATTGGTACCCCATATAAGGCGGTTGCCTTTTATTCCAGTGGAAGGGGAGAAGTGCCACATCAGAAAAAAACAGCTGTCCCACAAGGTTTGGATTGGGATCTTTTCCAAGGTCCGGCACCCAGACGTGACTATACGGAGGAAACATGGGACTATAACTGGCATTGGTATGGTTGGGACTACGGTACGGCCGAATCAGGTAATAACGGTACCCATGAATTGGATGTAGCCCGTTGGGCACTTCAGGTCGATTTTCCACTACATGCCGAAGTGGAAGCGTCAAAAAGACATTTTGTGGATGACGGCTGGGAAATGTACGATACCATGGAGGCTACTTTTAAGTTTTCAGGGGATAAGGTTATTCAATGGGATGGAAAAAGTAGAAATTCCTATAATACATATGGTTCCGGAAGGGGTACAGTTATATATGGTAGTGAGGGGACGGTTTTTGTAAACCGTAACATGTACAAACTTTTTGACCGTAAAGGAAAATTGGTAAAAGATAGCAAGTCTGCTTCCAATGAGGCAGGAACCGCTTTAGGTGGAGGAGGAGATATGTCTACGGCCCATGTAGTGAATTTCTTTGATACTATTCGTGGCAAGGCAAAAGCTAACGGACCTATCTCAGATGGTAGCATAACAATGGCCATGGTACATTACTCCAATATTGCATATAGAATTGGTAGAGGTTTTGATATTGATGAAAAAACAGGACGTATGTTTGATAGGGATGCCATGAATTTGTGGAGTCGTGACTACGAAAATGGTTGGGAACCCAAATTGTAAGGGCCTAGAAATAGGATCTAAATTATTAGCTGTAAAATGGAGGAAACATTCGTAAAGTTTTGTTCAATGGTAAAAAGGAACATTGCTAACCGTGATAGCCTTTGTTAATGCAGCTGGTTATCTAGAATAGGTTGGGAGTTTTAAAGACTCCTAGCAGCTTTTGTAGTACATAATAAAGGAATAAGGGGCAACCCTTGTTCCTTTTTTACTTTCAGATGCCATGGTGAAAATCTGTTGATCCACTAAGGGAGAGAATGGATTGGAGAGCAACGAGGAACAGAATAACATTTTTTAGTTTCCCATTGTAGTTCTTTATGGAACTTCAGAAATTATGATCTAAATTTCCAAATTACTGTTAAAAAGCACAACAAAACTATAAAATTTGTAATTTTGCATTACCAATGAAAAAAACGGTAACCAAAATAGCGTCCCTTGCAATGGCATTTTTAGTGCTATTCTCCACCTTGTCCTTTTCGGTGGATTTTCATTATTGTGGAGAGCATTTGGTAGATTTTAGTCTTATGGAGAAGGTAGATACCTGCATGATGATGGCAGAAAAATCTACCTCTGAGACCGAGTGTTCTATTGTAAGAATGGATATGGATTGTTGTGAAGACGTTCAATTTTCCCAAGAAGGACAGGAGGATCTAAAAAGTACTTTCCACCATATTTCTTTTGACCAACAACTTTTTCTCACCTCCTATTTTTATAGCTACATTAATTTATTTGAGGGGCTAGATGAGAATATTGTCCCTTTTAAAGATTATACCCCTCCGCCTCTGATACGGGATATCCAAATTCTGGATCAGACATTCCTTATTTGATTATTAAACTTTAGAAATTAAGCCCAATGGCCATTGCTGTTCAGGGCTAGAATTGTTATGCCTAAAGTTTGGGCCTAACCTACTTTCTAACTGTTTAATACTTATTTAAATGCTCAACAAAGGAATTAAATTTCTTATTGAAAATAAACTGGTTGCGGTACTAATGCTTCTGCTATTTGTTGGATGGGGTACCGTGAATGCACCATTTAATTGGGACACCGGATTTTTGCCGCGTGATCCTGTTGCTGTAGATGCCATTCCCGATATAGGTGAGAACCAACAAATAGTTTTTACCAAATGGCCGGGGCGTTCACCCCAGGATATAGAAGACCAAATTTCATATCCCTTAACTACTTCGTTATTGGGAATTCCGGGGGTTAGGACTATTAGAAGTTCTTCCATGTTCGGATTCTCCAGTATCTATATCATTTTTGAAGAAGATGTAGAATTTTATTGGAGTAGAAGCCGGATTCTGGAAAAGTTAAACTCCCTCCCTACAAATCTTTTACCCGATGGGGTTAACCCTTCCTTAGGACCTGATGCCACGGGATTGGGACAAATATTCTGGTATACCTTGGAAGGTAGGGACCAAGAAGGCAATGTAACAGGGGGCTGGGACCTTCACGAATTAAGAAGCATACAGGACTACTATGTAAAATATGCCCTGTCCGCAGCAACTGGTGTTTCTGAGGTAGCCTCTATTGGGGGGTACGTACAGGAATACCAAATAGATGTAGACCCGGAATTGATGCGTCAATATAATATTGGTTTACAACAAGTGGTCAAGGCTGTTAAACAAAGTAACCGGGATATTGGTGCACAGACCTTGGAAATCAATAAAGCAGAATATTTAGTCCGGGGATTGGGATATATTGAGTCGATAGATGATATTAAAAACGCAGTTGTATCTTCTGAGAATTATACCGCTCTCCGGGTACAGGATATCGCCAATGTATCCCTAGGTCCAGCTGTGCGAAGAGGTATCTTGGATAAGGAAGGGGCCGAGGTTGTTGGAGGGGTAGTGGTGGCCAGATATGGTGCAAATCCGTTAGAGGTTATAAATAATGTCAAGGATAAGATCAAGGAACTAAGTCCTGGCCTCCCTTCCAAGGAATTGAGTGATGGACGTACTTCCCAACTTAACATAGTACCCTTTTACGACCGTACAGAACTTATTCAGGAAACCTTGGGAACACTCAATGAGGCACTGACCTTGGAAATTCTGATCACTATTCTGGTCATTGTGGTGATGGTGTTCAACCTTAGGGCTTCTGTACTTATTTCGGGGCTTCTGCCCGTAGCAGTTCTTATGGTTTTTATAACCATGAAGCTATTTGATGTAGATGCCAATATTGTGGCGCTTTCGGGAATAGCCATTGCTATTGGTACCATGGTTGATGTTGGGGTGATATTGGCCGAGAATATGATTCGGCATTTGGAGGATGAGAAGTTGAGAGCCGATGAAAATGGAGAGGAACTCACTACAAACCAGATTATTTACAATGCCACTTCTGAGGTCTCCGGTGCAATCTTAACGGCAGTAATGACCACTATAATAAGTTTTATCCCGGTTTTTACAATGATAGGTGCCGAGGGTAAGCTATTTCGTCCCTTGGCCTTTACCAAAACCATGGCGCTTAGTGCATCCCTGATTATAGCCCTATTTCTAATTCCCCCATTCGCCGCCTTCCTGTTCAGGAAAAAGCCGAGCAAGAGCGTTATGGGATTAATTTTCAGCCTAGCACTTATAGTTTCTGGGCTTGTTGCCTTGGTCTATGGTTACTGGTTAGGTCTAACCTTAATAGCCTTTGGATCCATAAAACCCCTAAAGGATACAGAACTGGCCGGACGGCTCTTCAAGGGTTTTGCGCTCACGGAAAGGCAGGCAAATTTGCTGAATATCATTATTTCGGTGATAGCCATCGTTTTTCTCTTGGCAGAATACTGGCGCCCCTTGGGATTTGACAGAAGTATGGTGATGAACCTAATTTTTGTGGGAATCATTTGTTTTGGTCTGTTGGGGATATTCACATTATTTAGATCTTATTACTCCCAAATATTAAGTTGGGCCTTACAAAACAAAGTGCTGTTTTTGCTTATTCCGGCCACGGTGTTAACATTGGGGATAATTATTATGAGGAATACGGGTAAAGAGTTTATGCCTGCTTTGAATGAAGGCTCATTTCTTTTAATGCCGACTTCTCTCCCGCATGCAGGTGTAGCGGAAAACAAAAGGGTGCTGCAACAATTGGATATGGCCGTGGCAAGTATCCCGGAAATTGAAACTGTAGTAGGTAAGGCGGGAAGAACAGAATCTGCATTGGATCCAGCTCCCATGTCCATGTATGAAAACATCATCCAGTATAAGCCGGAGTATATGCTGAACCAGTCAGGTAAACGCCAACGTTTTAAGGTGAATAAAGATGGATTGTTCATACTTAAAAATGATACCTACAGCCTAAATCCCAACAACGTATATCAAAAAAACAGCTCCCAATACGAGGATTCGGAAATGATTGCTTTCTCAAGTGTAGAAAGGGATGACTTAATCCCGGATGAGGATGGTGAATATTTTCGTAATTGGCGTCCCGGTATAAAAACCCCTGACGACATATGGAATGAAATTGTTAGGGTCACCCGATTACCAGGGGTAACCTCGGCACCTAAACTACAGCCTATAGAAACCCGTCTGGTAATGCTTCAAACCGGAATGAGGGCTCCGATGGGTATAAAGGTTAAAGGGCAGGATTTAGCCCAGATAGAAGCCTTTGGCATCCAATTGGAAAACATCTTAAAAGATGTTGAAGGGGTGAAAGAGGAGGCTGTTTTTGCCGATAGAATTGTTGGGAAGCCCTATTTATTGATAGATATTGATCGTGAAAAGTTGGCCAGGTACGGAGTACTTGTGGAGGATGTGCAGCAGGTGTTGGAAGTTGCTGTTGGTGGTATGACATTGACCCAGACCGTAGAAGGCCGTGAACGATATGGTGTTCGTGTACGTTATCCAAGGGAACTTAGGGATAATCCCATGGATATCAAGAATATTTATGTTCCGGTAGCCCAAGGTAGTCCCATACCCCTAAACGAATTGGTAAGGATACGTTACGAGAAAGGGCCGCAGCTTATTAAGAGCGAGGATACTTTTTTAATTGGATACGTACTGTTAGACAAGAAGGACGGTTATGCCGAAGTTAATGTGGTTGAAAAGGCACAGGAAGCAATTCAAATGAAAATCAGGAGCGGGGATCTAAAGGTGCCTCCAGGTATCAGTTATAGTTTTACTGGGACCTATGAGAATCAATTACGGGCAGAAAAAACCTTGTCCGTTGTGGTTCCGTTGGCTTTGTTCATCATCTTTTTGATACTTTATTTCCAGTTTCGTTCCATCTCCACATCCTTGATGGTATTTACAGGTATTGCCGTAGCTTTTGCGGGAGGTTTTATCATGATTTGGCTATATGGCCAAGATTGGTTTTTGAATTTTAACCTTTTCGGTGAAAATTTACGGGATTTGTTCAACATGAAGACTATAAACCTTAGCGTAGCGGTCTGGGTAGGTTTCATAGCTCTTTTTGGTATTGCTACTGATGACGGGGTAGTTATGGCCACCTATCTTACCCAAACCTTCAGGAAGGAAAAACCTGATGATCTTGCTAGCATCCGATCGGCAACTGTAGAGGCCGCAGAAAAACGTATCCGACCTTGTTTAATGACCACGGTAACTACCATTCTTGCATTATTGCCGGTTCTTACCTCTACAGGAAAAGGCAGCGATATTATGACCCCCATGGCCATACCCATTTTTGGTGGTATGATTATAGACGTAACCTCCTACTTTTTGGTACCGGTACTTTATAGCTGGCAAAAAGAAATTCAACATAAAAGACAAATTAAATGAAAAAGATTGTAGCAACAATTCTGGGACTTTATGCGACGAGCCTGGCAATAGGGCAGACGCTGGAATCATATATTGAAGAGGCGGAGGCAAATAATCCAGAGGTGCTGGCCTTTGAAATACGTTATCATATTTCCCAGAAAAAAATCAGGGAGGCAAAAACATTGCCCAACACGGAGCTAAGCGCAGGCCTATTTATTAGTGAACCCGAAACGCGAACAGGTGCGCAAAAGATGCGATTTTCCATAAAACAGATGTTGCCATGGTTTGGTACCGTTACCGCAAGGGAAAATTATGCTTCATCTCTTTCTGAAACCGATTACTTGGAGATAGCCATAGCAAAAAGAAAACTCAGATTATCGGTTTCCCAAGCCTATTATAAGCTCTATGCAATTAAAGCTAATCAAGTGGTTTTGGAGGAGAATATCCAACTCCTAAAATCCTATAAAAGACTGGCACTGGCTTCCGTGGAGGTTGGTAAGGCCTCGGCAGTGGATGTACTTAGGTTGCAGATTAGACAGAATGAAATGTTGGAGCAATTAAAAGTATTGGAGCTAAAGTTTGTATCCGAAAGCGGTGTTTTCAACACCCTGCTTAACAGAGCTCAAGATTCGGAGGTTAGCATAGTGGGTAATCTAACTATTCCAATTGGGCAAGAGGAGGTTTCCAAAGACCTTGGCTTACATCCAGAACTTGAGAAATACGATAGGCTATTTCAATCGGTTACCCAATTTGAGGAACTAAACCAAAAAGAGTCCAACCCCAATTTGGGATTTGGACTGGACTATATCCCTGTTGCGGAAAGGACAGACATGGCTATAGCAGATAGTGGAAAAGACATATTAATGCCGATGGTTTCCCTTTCCATTTCCATCTTCAATAACAGATATAAATCCATTTCAGCGCAGAATAAATTGCGAAAAGATCAAATCATGGCCCAAAAAGCCGATCGTAAAAATCTATTGGAGTCTATTTTAATATCAGCCATCAATAACACGGAAGCTGCAAAAATTAGCTACAATACCCAAATTAAAAATTTGGAGGAGGCCGGTAATGCCGAGGATATCTTGATCAAAAATTATGAAACCGGTACAATCAACTTTAACGATGTATTGGATGTACAGGAGCTGCAACTTCAGTTTCAAAAAAAGAAAATAGAGGCCACCAAAGACTATTATAGCCAAAGGGCAGTAATCAATTACTTATCAAATCAATAAAAAAATCAAATCAATTAACTATAAATCAATGTCTAATATAAATTTAATAAATATGAAAAGTAACAAAACAAGAACAATGAAATACAACAAAGCATTTATTTTCTCAGCTCTAATAGCTATGGTTATGACATCTTGTGGAGAGACTAAAAACAAACAAGAGGCTAGAATAAATACGCAGAATGAAATTGAGCAAAAAGAGAAACATACTGCAGATATTGCAGACGCTTCATTTTCCGACGGTATGACAGGAAAGGTCTTCCACAACTATCAACAGATCCGTATGGCATTGGTAAATTCTGATGCCGAGGGAGTACAAACGGCTGCCACTAATCTTGCGGAAAGCTTTTCGGAAGAAAGGGAAAATATAAAGTCTAAAGCCCTAGCTATGGCTGAGGATGCCAATCTGGAAAGTCAACGACAACTATTTTCCAATCTAACCCAAGAGATAGAGCCACTAATAAAGGAGTCCCTATCTGGAGGAAAGGTTTATAAACAATTCTGTCCTATGGCTTTGGATGGTAAGGGAGCTTACTGGATTTCCAATGTGGAAAAAATTGAAAACCCCTATTACGGAAGTAAAATGTTGAAATGTGGCAAGGTAACGGAGACCATTGAAAAATAAGCAGGATGCCTTGTAAACAATAGCCTGTTGCGCTAGATATAATACATAAAAGCTGCTTGGCCCACCTTGGATAGGTAAAAGTAAAGGGCTCATTGTATGGACTGTCAAATATTCACTTTTAATATTATAGTATATGGATTATTCCAAAAAAAAGAGTACCAATCACGGATGGAAAAGTAATTATATAAAGTTTGCTATTATGATGGCTACCTCCTTTGTCATAATGTATTTGGTTATGTTCTTGAATGCCGATGTATTGGATCATGTGATGTTGAGCAATACCAGAACCTATATGACGATATTGATGATAGCTCCAATGGCCTTCACCATGTTGTTGTTTATGTGGGATATGTACGGGAACAAGAAAACGAATTTTGTAATTCTCGTAGTATCAGTTGTGGTTTTCATAGCCACCCTAGTAGGATTGCGGCAACAAAGCTTTATTGGTGACGTGCAATGGATGAAAGCTATGATACCACATCATTCTTCAGCAATAATGGTTAGCCAAAAGGCTCATTTAAAAGACCCGGAGGCCATCAAATTGGCGGAAGACATTATTGAGGCACAAAAGAGGGAAATTGCACAAATGAAGAAGATGTTATATCGACTTCAGCAGAATGAAAATTAATTTAATTGAAACCCATGAAAAAAAATATTCTATATATCGTTATTGCTGCCCTAGGGGGGGTTATAGCGGGATACCTAATTTTTGGTATGCCCGGGGACACTACCATGGACCAAGGGCATACCCACAGTGAGGAAATGGTATCTGACGGAATGTGGACATGTTCCATGCACCCCCAAATAATGCAAAAGGAACCTGGAGACTGTCCTATTTGCGGTATGGATTTGATTCCAACAGAAACAGATCAGGACGGATTGAGCGTGGATCAATTTAAAATGACTAGAAATGCATTGGCACTAGCCGATGTAAGGACAACTAAAATAGGTTCGGCCAATACGGAAGATTCCAATATAAAACTTTCCGGGGTTATTCAGCAGAATGAAAAAACACTTGCCACTCAGGCCTCCTATTTTGATGGACGTATAGAACAATTGTATGTGAATTTTAAGGGGGAAAAGGTGGAATATGGACAGCAGTTGGCTACCATATATTCGCCAGATCTTGTCGCGGCCCAGCAAGAACTAATTACAGCTGGCAGCCTTAAAGAATCCCAACCTGCTTTATATGAAGCGGTTCGTAATAAACTAAAATTGTGGAAACTATCCGAAAGGCAAATAAATCAGATTGAGGAGTCCGGTAGGGTGAGGGAAAATTTCCCTATTTATTCCAATATTTCTGGAACAGTCTCAGAAATTATGGTGAAAACGGGGGACTATGTAAAGAAGGGGGCACCTATTTTTAAAATAGCCGATCTAGGAACGGTTTGGGCTGTTTTTGACGCATACGAGAATCAATTGTCCTTGTTAAAGAAAGGGCAGGAGATTATAATATATAGTAAGGCCTACCCTAATAAAAAATTCAACGCTAAAATTTCCTTTATAGATCCTATCCTAAATACAAAAAGTAGAACAGTAGAGGTGAGGGCCGATTTGCAAAATCCAAAAGACCAACTCAAACCAGGTATGTTCGTCTCAGGCTTGGTAGACTTGCCGTCTTCTTCCAAAGAGGGAAGGATAGTTGTGCCTGAAAGTGCCGTAATGTGGACTGGGGAACGTTCTTTGGTCTATGTGAAAACAGACCCCAATGAACCTATATTTGAAATGCGGGAAATTGCATTGGGGAATATAGCCCATGGCGGTTACATTGTTCACGCTGGCTTAACGGATGGGGACGAGATAGTGACAAACGGTACTTTTACCGTTGATGCCGCAGCACAATTACAAGGAAAAAAATCAATGATGAATAAAAATACCGGAACTAAAACTAATGGGCACGTAGGACATTAAGGGGGAAACTAAGGAACTTTTTTGGCTAGTCTTTTATTTTGATTTTTAAGGGGTTATTAGAAATTAATTGGCTAATGCAATATAAAATACAGCATTGGGAATGGGTTTTTATTAACCCTTTCTGCCTACGACAGTCAAAATGCCATAAAGTCCTAAGTCCAATGCAACTTAATAAGGTTCTACTATTCCTTTTAATAGTGTTTTTCTTTGCCTGTAATGCAACAGATGAAGCACAGATTATAATTGCAGATAAAGAGGAGGAGACTATAGAGGAATTACCAGAAAACCCTACCACAGTTTCCACAAATGACAGTCCCAATATACTCTTGATTATTGCGGATGACATGGGTTTGGACGCCACGCCAAATTTTAGTATCGGCGGTATAAAACCTACGATGCCCAACCTTTATAAATTAATGAATTAGGGTCTTACCTTTAATAATGTTTGGTCTAACCCAACATGTACGCCTTCTAGGGCTGCAATGATTACGGGTAAATTTGGTTTTAGAACCAATATGACCAGAGTGGGCGATGAGTTGTCAACAACTGAAACTTCACTGCAGACATTCATTGATCTAAATTCAGAAGAAAACTACACGATCGCTGTTATTGGTAAATGGCACTTGGCGAATGATAGGCAACACCCCATGGAAATGCAATTGGTTATAGTCTAGGTTATGGTATGCAGCAAATGAAAATTCAATTAAATTAATAAAAAGGTAATAAACCTCAGGGCAAGCCCTTAGTAAGGGGAAATCGGTTCTGGTTCAATCAACACGGTCTTCATGTTTGGTTGTACCAACTACATGAAGACTTGGTAGTTGTACCCAGTATTAACAAATTAAACTAATTCTGCTTTGTCAATATCTTTAAGTCTTTTATCAGTCGCGTTATTTCAAGGGAATCAGTTCCGTTGTAAACACCACGAATCTGTTTTTTTTGATCAACTAAAACAAAATTTGGTGTATGAATAAAATCTTGCAAACCCCCATCACCTTGTTCTACAACCGCAAAATAACTTTTTCGGGCTAACTCATAAATATGCTTTTTATTACCAGTTGTAATATTCCATTTAGAGTCTATTACCCCATTATCTGTGGCATATTGGCGTAATACTGGAATACTATCAATTTGCGGGGTGACAGACAATGACAAAAACATTATTTGATCATTTTTTAGAAATTCTTTTTGAAGTACAGCCATATTATTGGTCATGATCGGACAAATGCTTGGGCAACGTGTAAAGATGAAATCTACAACGTAATTTTTATGATTATAATTCTCCTGTGTAATTGTATCTCCATTTTGGTTTATAAGGGTAAAGTCGGCTACTTTATGATTTTTGCTTTGTTGTTGTAAATTCAAATCAACCAATTCAGGATTGAAATCGGATGGATTGTAAACTGGCAACTCTTGCTTTCCTTTGGTTATACAAGAGTTGATCAATATAAAAAACAGGACGATTGGACCATTTTTAAAAGTAGCTTTATTCATAGTCAGATATTTTGAAGCAGAAAGGATTTTGCTTCGGCTAGCTCTGGCCTGTCGCTATTAGAAAATTTTGTTTGATTTAAAAGAGTTTCAAAGTAAAATTTAGCCTTTTCTTTTTCGCCAGATCGTTTTGCGGCTACTGCGGCGCCATAAATTCCATTAAAACGGTTGGGACGTCTCTCTAAATTTAATTCATAATAATTGAGTGCTTCACCGGGACGGTCCATTTCTAATAGCATATCAGCCAAAAGTTCGTCTGCCGGTACTATTTCACCTGGCGTTACGGGATGTTTGGAGGTCATACTTTCCATTTCACAAGCAATTGTCATTAGTGCTATAGCTTCTTCGCTTTTCCCTTTTTTTAGAAGCATCCAGGCTTCAATTGACTTAATCTGAATTGCTACCTGGTTCGCTTTATAAACGTCATTAATAGTAAGAAGTTCTTTTTCAGAATTACGAAGTAGTTTTAGATTTTCTTCGGCAGCGTTTAAATTATTAATATGAACGCTTCCCAAAGCTTTTGCAAAATTGAGTAAGGAACGCTGCCAAGGGTATTTTTTCCAATCTAAATCCATAAGTTGTGGCAACTCAATCACTGCTGCTTCATCCCACTTTTTGTTTTCTACGGCTATGCGGGCTGGAATGGCAGCTGCGGTATAGGCAATTTTAAAATTTAGCGGAAATACTTTTTTAAATGATTTAAGATAATTGTATTGTTCTTTTGCCATTGTGTTGTTGCCAGTTTGCAAATAAGCATAGACTAAATATCCCATAGCATGTACTTCTTCATCCCAATGAGCTCCTGGTTCAATGCTTTCGGCATAACAAACGGCAGAGGAAGCGGAATTAATATTGGTTTTGATTGACTCCTCCCACAGGCCTAAGCGAGTAAAAATGTGCGATGGCATATGTTGTGCATGTGCCGAGTTTGGAGCAATTTCTGCGTAGCGTCGGGCAGTGCTCAGTCCTAATTCTGCTAATTCGGGATAATCGTATGAATGAATGATATAATGAGCTATTCCTGGATGGTTGGGTTCTTTAACAAACAGTCTCTCCAATATCTTGCCTGCTTCCTTTTGAACGCTATAGGTTTTATCTGTTGGTAGTGCTGAAGCCCTAAGAGCTAAAGCATAAAAAACGGCAATTTCGGTATCACCTTCGTTCTCCTTGTATAATTCTTCCATTTTCTGAGCGTAGCGTTCCTTCCTGGTTTGGTTGTCTACCGTTTCCCAATCCCTGTAAAAAGCCCCGATGGCCTCTAAATATTGTTCTGCTTTTTCCGATTTTGGCAGTTTTTCTGCAACGGCCAAGAGTTTTACTCCTTTCTCCAAAACCGATTGCTCTGGTGGGGCCCATAATCCGTGATAAATACTCATTGCTACACCCCAATATCCCATAGCACATTCCGGATCTTTATCAATAACCTGGACAAATGCTTTTTCTGCCTCAATATATTCGAAAGAATGAAGAAGGGAAATTGCAAGGTTAAAGGTTTCTCTTGTTTCATAACTACAGGATTCAGAAAAACTCACATCACCAAATTGTCCATCTCCACATAAAAGTAGTTCACCTCTCAATAGATCAAGAGAGCTTAAGTCTGGAGTAGGTTTGTGATTTTTACAAGAGAATATAAAAATTAATAGAAGTGAGGATAGAGATAGTAAATAATTTATTGAAGGTTTCATACTACAAGATACGAAAATATTAGGCGGGATATATTTATTGGGTACAACAGTAGTGTGTGCAGCAACCCCGTTTTAATAAAAATAGCAACTACTATTGAAGTTTAAGTAAATTGGGCGAGTTTTTGTTGAACTATAATTTTGGACCTTGAAGATATGTAAAAAGTCGGCAAAACAGGTAGGTAACAGTACCTACAAGTTTCAGCGCGACAAGCTATGATCTAAGCTATTACATTTATTTTAGAAAATCGCCAATGGTAAAACAAAGTCGGAAATTGCCTCCTTACTGTTGCCAACCATCTATAGGTTTTTCCATGCTGGTTTTGTAGCGCTTATACTTTTTCTTTGCCCACCAAACCAACCGCGCACTTAGCAATCGAAAGACTTTTGTGGGTTCGTACATCTTAAATTTACCGCATCCACTCCTGCACTCCCTTGGTTGGAACTCATTTTTTATAAGTCTCCCAAACCATTTGGCCGCTTATCGGTATTAATTTTGTTTCATTACATTAAATCATCCTCAGTCTTATGAGTTGGTCAATAAAATGTAACGGTACAACCCAAGCCCTTGGCTCCATTTCCGATACACAAATTTGAAAACCCTTTGACTATTGGTTTAATACGAAATGAGATGCAATAGGTCGCGGAAAGTACACGGAAATTAAGAGGGTACAACAAAGCAATTGCAAGCGAATGTCGCTTAACGCTTCTTTTAGTTTCTGAACCAAAAATAACAGACTATAACATTTCGTATTATTCTCCCAGCTTTTCCCTATGAGTAGTGCAAGCCATGCTTATTTGATTCTCAATAGTCTTTAAAACTATTACCACCTAAAAACGATAGGTATAAACCGCTTTCATCGCCGCACTCTGTTGTCTTGTAAAAAGTCTTCTATTCAATGTAGGGTCGTTTAGCCAATTGTGGTTATACACAAAAAAAATGTCGGTACCAGGGGTAATTATCCATCTAAAACGGGTGTTGGTCCCCAGAATATCACTTATATCATCAAATTGAATGTTAGACGAAAGTGAAATATTTGGTGTAAAATCAAGGCCAAGATCTATTTGGAATAAATTAGTCCTAAATCCACTGTTTTCAGCAGTTACATGGGCATATGTGTACCCACTGCTAAGATTAATACCAGGTGTTGGGCGAATAGTTAGCCCCAAAAGAAGCCTTTTTATATTTCCTGTCCAAAATCCTCCGGCTTCATAATCAATTGATCCAGAAACCTTACGAAAGGATGCAGAAGATGCCTGCAATTCGTATCGCCAATTTACATATTTCCCAGGAGCAACGATAACAGCATTGTCACCAAGTATATCAAAGTCTTCATTAAGAAATTCAAAGCCCCGAGCGATTTGAATACCTAAATTATCACCAGATTCAAATCGGATCGTTCCCAAATTAAACCGAAGATTTTCGGTAAGAAGTTTATTGTCCAATGAAGTGAGATACTCATAGTAAATACCCCATTCTATTTCTCGTATAAAGTGGCTCTTTTCAAATAGAGGAGCATAGTAAATTGCCGGTTGTAGCCTTTTAAAACCATTACGTTGGTTAAACCCGATCGCTGGATCATACTCATCTCCAAATTCCCTGTACGAAACCCAAGCTGACCAGGGTTGATTGGGAAAATTAAAGCGCAATCCCCGGACTGATCTATCGGACAAAGAGGTAGCATTATCTAAGGGTGAAGCGGGGTTGTGCGCAACAAAAAAGGCTGAGAATTGCAGTGTATTATCTCCAAGAAATTCTGAAGTACTTATATTTAGATCGGTACCCCAAGTTTTTCTATCTTGAATAGGGTTACCAAATAATATATCGTCTTGGGTGCTTCTATGGGAATATATTAGGCCGATGGAACTCTCCTTCCAGAAATTTCTTCTATATCTGGCAACAGAAAAATTTTCTGGATTCAGCTCTCCTTCCCTTTCTGTACGGACGTGTAATAGTGCAATGTTGCTCTTGCCTATATTTCCTATAAGCCTACCTCCATACTTAATTGGAATTGGTATCCCGTTCACCAGTCCAATTCTGCGACTAAAATAAGGGTCTACATTACTCGATGGTGCAAATTGCCAAATGGAGGATCCCTCTAGAAAAAAATCTCTTTTCTCAGGGAAACGTAAAGGAAAACGAGTAAGATTTATTTGTCGACTGTCTACCTCGGTCTGGGCAAAATCCGTATTGTAGGTAATAGAAGCTTTCAATTGTGATGTAATGTTGTAATTAATATCAAACCCAAGATCCGCAGAAGAAGTACTGATGGATTCAGCCCTCTCCTCATCATATTCCTTGCTGTATTGGGTAATACCATAAGGGATAATTTCTAACCCTAATCCCTGCGATAGACCAACAAGCCTTTTAAGAATACCGGCATTCTGCGGTCGTAACAATCCCTGATTACGGCGGTGTCCTGTCCATAATTGTTCCTCGTTTTTACGACGTACGGTCCTTTGAAAATTAATTCCCCAAACATCGCTTTTAGGATCAAAGTTTATGCTGCGAAAGGGGATTTTGATTTCGGCAGACCAACCAAAATCACCTGTATAGGTCCATGCGTTCCAAATACCATCCCAGTCTTTGTTCAACGTTTGACCCTGACCTGAAGAAATGAGACCATCTCCCCGTAATCCCAAGGGATTTATTTCAAAAAAATAGGCACTTCGCTTGTCCATAAACGTATCAAAAATCCATCTAAAACGATCATCTGTCTCTAAGGATGCGTCCCTCTTCTTTTGAAAAGTCTTTATATCTGACGGACTACTATCATAACAAACAACTGCGATATAAATATTATGGCTATCGAAGGCAATTCGTACTTCAGTTTGCTCTGTTGGTTTAGCGCCTTCTTTTGGTTCTTGCATTAAGAAATCGCCATTGCCCGGAATAGTAGTCCAAAACTCTTCATCCACAATTCCGTCCATACGTAGTTCAATACCATTAAGTGAATAACCAATTATTTCCTTTACATCATTTTCATTATCCATGTCCTGACCAAATCCTAGAACAGTTATAAGGTATATAGGCATCCAATAAATGGCCTTTATCAGGATTTTCGTAAAGTGTTTCTGGAAATTCATTTGTTTTGCTTCACATTGATTTAAGCTATAATGTCCGTCTTAATTTTCATCATGACCCTATTTTCCCAATATGTCCACAAGGATCATAATGATTGTACCTTTGTAATAATATCTCCTAAAAATACATAGTGCCCTGGACTGATCATTCCCAACCGGTGTGACGATTGCATAAGTTAGTCAAAAATTCTTTCACGGCCATTATCAATGGTAGGAGGATAACCTTAACGAGAACCCGAACGGGAAGATTGGAAAGTATACCAAGTACAACCTATCCTTCACCACGGTGGATGTAGTAATGAGATCCGTATATTTGGCGGTTAGGGAAGCGGCCATAAAGTGGTTTATCCGATTAAGGAACTGGTCAATAATCCTAAATCAGTTCTCAACGATCCTGTCCCAAACGGTCAGGCGGGTATGAAAGAGGGTCAGAATTTAGATAAAAGTCCAACCCCTGTTATTTTAAAGCCGCAAAATATACGGGATAGTGCCAAATAGCGGGTTTATTAATTTTAATTTAGTTTGTTGGTTTAAAAATTGTTTTGGGATCAAGATAGCCAGTAATTGCAATGATCCTATTATTAATAGCGCATGGCTTATAGCAATATCGGCATCTCCAAAAAAGGCGATACCTAGGAATGTGTCTGGTACAAAAGCCACAACAATTCTTTCTATGGTGAATCCTATTGTGACGTCTTTCCTTACCATTTTCCACTCCATGGCATAATGTTTTCCACCCTTGGCCCTGTTTTAAGAAGATTTTAATTTTTTATTAATAGGTTATTGGTCAGGATATTGATCCTCATGTATGGATTCATTCACTCTGTCTCGTATATTTTTTATAAGACTTTATGGATTAAGGATACGGATAAGTAACCAACTGAACAGGATGGCAATATTCCTCCTACATATTCTCCAATCATAAACTGCCAGCCTAGAAAGATGGATATAATGATTCCTAGTACAATTACAAGGTTGGTCGAATCTAAAAATAAAGGCAATAGATGATACAAAACTGACTCCTTTTTGAAATAGAGATCTAACGCTGAAAAACTACAGGAGCTACTTATAAATCATAAGAAAGTCCCCAGTAGAACACTTTTTCCACCTTTGTTGCTTATTGGTTCTTGCATTCGTTTTTCAGTAATGAATATTTGGATAGATGAACTAGTTATATAACATCGAAAGAAAGCCCACAACACCATCCAGATAAATCCTAGACTGGTATATGCGGCTTCCCTCCATTGTTTAAAAAATTGATTCATGTGGTCTTGAGTTATTTATTAAAGTGTTTCCCATCCCAGCCGCTTAACTTTTGATAATGGTCTGGGCATAAAGCTAAAGTTTATTACGGGTCCAAAAGCCCCTCTATTACAGATTTGGACAAGAGCCTTTATGATACGGACCGGTTTTACATTTTTTGGTTCAAAGCTAAATCTGAATATTTTTGCTATCGTGTAATTTTCAATTTAGCCCATTATAAATACGAAGACCTTTCGTATATGTTTTTATTAGCAATTGGTTGGGAAACTGTAAAATTATTTTAAGATAATTGAGCCCGTCCATACATGATCTGTTCTTCCTTCTTGCAGCCTAACATAACTGTCCGTCATTCCAGAGCCTGTAGCACCTTCAAAACGACCTGTCCCTCCATCAAATTTAATAGGGTCTTGAAACATTAAATCATAACCTTCCCTAGTGGAGGGCAGTATTTGTCCTTTTATAGGGCTGATGTTCAATCGGTCTCCGTTTTCGGCCATGAAGTAACCAAAAGCGGCAGAGAGCCCCTCTTCGGCAAAGTATTCATGCGATCCATACTCACCTGTTTCCACATTATTGCAAAACTGTCCTACAAAGGTGAATTCACCTAAAATTAAGTTCTTTTCCCCAATTCCTTCTTGCCTAACCATAAATATTGGTGGTTCACCACAACTCATATCCCCATCTACAGGGCCTCCAAAAGTAGAAAACTCAAATCGGAAAGGAATTGGACCTTTCACTTTTACATACTTTTCGCAAAACCAAAAGAATAAAGACAGGGACGCTACAATAAAATAAATATTAATTGTTTTCATGATATAAGGTTTTAATAGTTAATAAAACTTTATCAGAATGAATTTCTCAGGAAGACCGGTCAATAACTAATTGCGTTTCTGTAAAGCACTCTTAAAATTAGTGATTATGCTTTCCAGTTTTAAACAATTATGTTGCCATAAGATGCAAATTTTGGTTAAGAAATGTTGCCCTATAGGGAATATCAATATGGCCCCTGTTGGTATCTTTGGCTACCACTAATTACATTAGAAGTAGCTTAAGTAAAGTGGTATACCACAATCCAAAGATTATAAATCCAGGTTCATTTTTTTTAAAAGATTAACAAAAGAAGCGTCTGTCTTCATAGAATTAAAGGGACCAATACATTTAACCCATGGGAGTGGATACAGCCTATCTTGGTATGCCTGGTTTAAATATACCATAGCGGAGTCTTTACCTTTTAAAGCAAGCTGTAAAAGAGCTAGGTAAGTTGGGTTTACAAATTCTACATGGCTCATAGAGTCCATTTCATTTAATATTGCCAAAGCCTTTTTCTTATTCCCGAGATGAACATTGGCCGCTCCTATTGAGGATAGGATCATATCATTCTTCCAGCCTATTTTTTCGTATTCATTAAGTGCTTCCAAATATCTTTCTTGGTCGTAATACACATTGCCAATTATATAATGGGCAAAAGAGAAATTAGGTTCAAACTCCAAGAGTTTTTCCATTTCCTTAATTGCTATTTCATGGTTACCTATAATTTGATGCATCCAGCCCAGCCATAACTGATAGGTGGGGTATAACGGATTTATTTCTGTGGCCAGCCGTGCCTGTTCTATTGCAGATTCCTTCTCGTCTGATAACAGGTACAACCAAGCCAAATGAGCATGGGCGAACTCTTCATTGGGATTGATTTTTAATGCAATGTCAAATTCTTTTTTGGCATTTTCCCAATCCCATTCATTGTAGAGATATACCATTCCTAGAGCGGTGTGGGCTTTTGCCATATTTTCATCCAATAGTAGGGCCTGCTGTGCCGCTGCCTTTGCTCTGACCATTACATGTTTTTTCGAATTTTGACCATGTCCTGAGATGGCATATCCCAATGCCAAGCTGGCATATGCGAAGGGATCGGCAGGGTCTGATTCAATAGCTTTTTTAAGATGGCCCATCCCTTCATTAAAGCCCGCTTTCGTATCTTTATTTAGGTAATACATGCCCCTTAGATAGTGCTTATATGTTTCCTTATCGGTACGGCGTTTTTTGTTAAACAATTCACCTTCTCCAGGTGTAAGATTAACATTTATCTCGGCAGCAATATTCTGTACAAGTTCACTCTGCAGACTTAATACCTCACTAATTTGTTCATAATATTCTTGAGACCCTAGGTGGCGTTCATTGGGAAACACTTCTATTAATTGAACCTGTAAGCGAAGGCTATCTCCCGAAATAAATACAGAACCTTCTATAATTGCTTGAACTCCCAACTCCTTGGCTATATCAGGCAATGTTTTCTCTGTATTATCCGAGAAAGGCAGAGTTGATGTTTTTGAAATAACTCGTAGACCACTTATTTTACCTAATTCGCCTATAATGGCATCATGCATTCCTGCAGCCAGATAGGATTGATCTTTGTCCTTTGAAAACGGTTTTAACGGTAATATGGCAATACTCTTTATTTCATTACTAGCTTTTAACGAATTGCTTGTATGTTCTAAGATGAATAATCCTATAAACATGATGGCCACAATTGATACGACCATAGTTCTGTTGGTTATAAAGCTAATTATACGGTTCTTCGGGCGAACCAGAATGGAGGGTACTTTTTTCTTGACTTTATCGTTCATTTTTTTAACCTCACCCGGTGGATAACCATAATAGTCATGAAAACATTTATGAAAATAAGATGGAGTGTTAAACCCTACTTGATAGGCAATTTCAGAAACTGATCCCATATCCTTGCTCAATAATTTCATAGCTTCAACCATTCTGATTTCACGTATAAAATTACTTATGGATTGACCTGTAAGCGATTGAAGTTTTCTGTATAGGTGAGATCTGCTCATTCCTATTTCTTGGGATAAGGGGACTACTCCAAATTGTTCATTGGTGATATTATCAAGTACAATCTGCTTTAGTTCTTTTAGAAATACTTCATCCCTATTTAATTCCCCAAGCGCTGACATACTTAATATTTAAGTTATAGGGGAGGGCTTCTTTAAATTTACAAAATTTATTCTCATTAGTTGGTATCTGCAATGCTAAATGCATTACAGAAATGCCTGATAGTATTCCAAATAACTAGGCTATTTAAAAATGAAATTGAAAATAGTCCTATTCCCAAGTTATAAGTTTATCGTTTATGCCACTGTTTATAGTTAACCCTATTAAATACGCGATTGGTTATTTTACCAATTGCCAGGGTTTCCGTGGTTTTCTGGACAAAAGGCCATTGGCCTCCGAATCTCCAATAAATTTTTCCTTACCCGAATCCCAATTGAGCTTCCTTCCCAATCTGTATGAAATCAAGCCCAAATGCATTGGTAAGGTCATGGAGCGGGCATAGGCCAAATTTGATTCGGGTTGGGATCTGGATTTTACGGCATCCACAAAGTTTTGTTGGTGTCCAGGAGAGCGAATTATGCTTTGCGAAATTTCTGGGATATCGGTCATGGTTTCACCGTTGATGGTAATCTCACGTGTATTGTAATCGCATATCAGACTGCCTTTGTCTCCTTCAAAATAGGCGCCTATGCCTCGTTCCGCAGCACCGGGAACATTTGGAGGTTCACTGGTCCAATACAGATTTAAACCGTCAAACTCATAATCAATTTCGATCCATTTTGGGGTGTCGGCGATGCCTTCGGCTTTTTCACCTCGGGCAACAATACTTTTTAGCCCCTTGGGTTCCAAGGCCCAAAAGGCAACATCAGCAATATGGCACCAGAAATCGGCAAAGAAGCCTCCGGAATAATCCAAGAAATAGCGATATGTAAAGTGGCATTTCTCCGGTATATAATCTACATAAGGTGCAGGTCCCAACCACATATCCCAATTTAGACCTTTGGGGACGGCCACACTTTTAGGATTGCCCAAATTTGGAGGTGCCCCTGTTTTCCATAAACGAACCGTGTGTACATTACCAATGGCGCCCGACTTTATAATTTCCACCACACGATGGTAATTATCGGTAGCATGTATCTGTGTTCCCATTTGAAAAATACGGTTGTGCTTTTCCAAATTTTTGAGCATCATTTGACCTTCCTTAACATCATAGGAAAGCGGTTTTTCACCGTACACATCTTTTCCTGCCTGAAATGCCAAAGTTGCAATTTGTGCATGCCAATGGTCCGGGGTAGCACAGGTTATGGCATCAATATCCTTTCGGTCCAGGATATTTCGGAAATCGCTATAGCCTTTCACCTTTTTTCCCGGCTGAAGGGTTTCCATTGTTTTTAAACTGTTGGCCAGGTGCAGTTCGTCTACGTCGCAAAGGGCCACTACATCCACTTCAGGTAGGGCACTGAACCATTTCATATGGCTATTGCCCATGCCACCCACCCCAATATGGGCAACCCTTAGGCGATCGCTAGGAGCAATGCTGCCGTATGCTGAGGGTAACAAGGTTAGGCCCAATAGGCCCAAACCACTTTGCTTAATGAATTCTCTTCTATGTTGGTCTTTTGCCTTCATGTATGCTTGGTTTAATTAAAAATAGAAAACACCATGACAAAATTTATGGCGCTCAATTCATCTTATTCCTTGAGTTTGGCGAATAGCCATTTCTTTCTCAATTCCTGTTGCTCAGGGTAGGTCCAATGCTGTGTTTTTTGAAACAGATGTAACTCCTTGGGCGCTGTCACTACATTATAGGCGGAATAGGTAGAGGCAGGTGGGCAAACATTGTCATTATACCCCCAACTGTACCAGCCGGGTACTTTTAGGAACCGTGCAAAATTTACGACATCATAATACTTGGAAACCTCTATTTTTTCTGGTTTGTTGGAGAATTCGTCCACGAAAATCTGCGGCCAACCTCCGGCACGCCCATGTAAAAATCCGGTCATATCGGATAGGGCAGGATAAAAGGCGGCCAAATAATCAATTCTGTCATCCAAACTTGCGGTGACAATGGATAGTGCACCGCCTTGGCTACCACCGGTAACCGCAATATCCTCACCATTAAAACCATCCACACTCTCTATAAAATCAACAGCTCTAACACAACCAAGATACACTCGGTGGTAATAGGCGTTATCCCTATCATCTAAATTAAAGGTCTGGTAACCATTCAGGGCCCCTCTGGCAAGATCATCATAAACGCTTTTATCCAGGTTTACGGGAATGCCGTGAATACCAATGGTAAACGAGATAAAGCCTTCGGCTGCTTCGTCAATTTCCCCATAATATGGCCTTATTCCAGCACCGGGCACGTGTAGGATGGCTGGGTATTTCCCAGGTTTTTTTGGTTTGGTAAGTATGCCATATATTTTGCCTTTTATATTATCCAACTTCACATGGTATACATCTACCTTGTCCGTGCAGCGTTCGGGCATTAAGGTCAGTACCGCGTTCATAGGTACTTGGTTCAATTCTTCCTTGCCTTTTTCCCAAAAGGCCTCAAAATCCTTCGGCAAAGTGGTGGTGGGCTGTATTTTTTCCGGTGCAAAACCTACCGTGGTATAGGACGAATATTTTTTCCCGTCTATCTCAACGGATGCGGTGCAACGAAGAAATCCAGGTTCGGTGAATTTTTTGGCCTTGATTTTCGTGGAATTGTTTCTAAGGGTACGCGTGCCCTCATCCCATATTTTTAAGGTTCGGTACCCAGGGTCTGGTTGAACCTTATACTCAATTTCGATATCGTCCAGGGCCACATTGTTTTTAAAAACGGAAACTGTAAATTCGGCCTTTTCCCCAATAGAGTAGGTCCAATCTGGATGGTTTGGACTAACAATAACCTCTACTAGTTCTTGACGGGGTTGGGCAATTAAATAAGTGGAAAAAAGGAGAAAGCAAGCAAGGGAAGTGAAAATTTTCATTTGTATTATTTTGGATTGGTTTGTGTTCAACATTATAGCATTATGGGGGAGAATGCCTATACTTCTAGTGGACGAAATTGGTAATGATTCCATACCACTCTAGAAAGATAATAAATTAGGTGGAATTTTGGTCCCTAAATGCAGGAGACCCCACAATCTGAGGTCTTGAATTTTATAAGTGTTTGGGAAATGTCGGGTTTGGGGCTTGGACAATCCCAATGCTAATATGAGATTGTCGTCTGGCGCACACTTTGATAACGATAGGGTCAAAGTTCAATGGTGAATTGGTTACAGGAGATGAATAATTAGCTGATCTTATAGGGTTTGCCTTTAAGAAGTATACTTATTTTGTGGATGATACTAATAGAACTCCACCACAGCCCAATCAATCTGAAATAAATACAATTGTTATTAGGTATGCTGAAATATTACTAACCATAGCCGAGGCAGAGAACGAATTAAATGGACCCACCGATAGGATAAGCCGTTTTTTATTTATTGGGCTTTCAACGCGCCGCATTACCCTTACCAAGGAACTACAAAGTTGTTGGACTATTACAAGGGTCTTCCAACGCCGGGAAAGGAATATGCTGCCTTTGTGTCCAAGACGGATGAGAACATTGGCAATATACTGGATTATCTGGATGAGGTGGGTATTGCGGATAACACTATTGTTATTTTTCAATCCAATCACAGGCATTCGTTGGAGGAAAGAGCATTCTGGGGAGATGATAATTCCGGGCCGTATAGGGGAAGTAAATTTAGCTTGTTCGAAGGGGGTATCCGAGTTCCGGCCATTATTCGTTATCCTGGTATATTTCCTGCCAATCAGGTTCGTGTTCACGTGATCAACTTAGCTGGAGATGGATTGGTATAGTACTATAGGTGAATTGACCAATTCAGAAGTAGCAGATAATCTGGAAGGGAAAAGCCTTATGTCCGTTATTTAGGACAGCAAAAGGGATTCCTCCCATGAGGTGGCATATTGGCAGCTGGGCAATTATGATGATACCAATGCACAATGGGCAGTGCGCAAAGGTCCTTGGAAACTTATTGGCAATGTTAGGGAACCTACTGGCAAAGGGAAGAAAATGGATCTAGAAAAATTATTCTTGGTCAATTTGGATAAGGACATCAGTGAGAAAAATAATTTGGCAAAATCGAATCCAAAAAAATGAAGGAACTTCTAAAATTGCCTATTCTTGGATAAAAGCGGTTCGGAAAGAAATGAAAGAATAACCAATAATTTATCGGTTAACTTTAAGATTATTGCTTTTAGAATGCCCTAAGTTTTTAGGTAAATACAATAATTATGAGTTTGTTAATTTAGTTGTAAAAGGAACAATGGGTAACTATTGTTCCTTTTTTTACTTTTGATACAGAAATATGAAACCCTTATGTTTATTGGGTCTAATGCAAACTGAGGTACAATAGGTCACGGAAAGTACACGGAAATTAGCATTGGGTCAAAAAAGTGTTTTTGTAACTGGGCCTACTAAAACCTCTCCTAATAATTCACCGTTAATTTATAACTTTTCTTTTAGAGCGATAGACAACTATGAGCCGATTAAACTGTCTAATCGGCTCATACTAATATAATGTTTGAGCGAACAATCATTTAAAATTAGATGATGTAAAGGGGTGAAGGCAAAAAAATATATGTCCATCGCCAAAACTTCAAAAGCTACAGCCAATAGGGATCTACAGAATATGGTAGAAAAACAAAGTTTACTCCCCATAAGTGCCGGTCGAGGAGTGCCTTACGAATTGAATTTATAATGGGAAACTATTGTTCCTTTTTTTATTCTAAAAAATTGCTTGTGAGAACTTCGAGCAAAATAAAAACCACGAGTTAACCCTATATTTAGTGATGCTTATAACCGTTTGAACACAACGGCCTAACCTAAGACATTAATGGAACAACCGTTGATAAGCTCTAATAGTTCTCTATAGGCCTACCACGCCATGACCATATTTAAGCCTTTTAAGTTATATGTCTCATATAGAAAATTCTAGTTGTGGAATTCTGGTGTAAATCACTTCTCCCTATGTGTTTTTGAAGGATTGTTATGTGTATATGTGGTTGATTAATAGTTAGTTGGGTTTGGTGTGTTAACAGATTTTTTGTACCTTAAACTCATTCCCTTACCCCTATTTTATATTCAATATTTCTTAGTTGCCTATTTACTCCGCAAGTTAGGAATGGTGGATAATGTAATTATTAACCCACGGTTATGTTTAAAGTAGGATCATTCACGTTTTCATTTAGTCACTTGTCATTTCTAAAAAATTACAGGAATAAAATTTTGTTATTATGTGCCGTTTTGTTCTTGGGTTTAAAATCAACTTTCTCACAAAAATCAATTAATCTAAATGGCCTGTCCGATTACATAGCAGTGGGGCATAGCGAATCATTGAGTCTAGAGGGTGACTTTACTGTAGAGGCCTGGATCAAGCCCAATGATATAAGTGGTGAAAAAACGATACTGATCAAAGGAAATAATGGGCAGTGCGGTAATTACGGTCTATTCATTAAGGACGGAAATTTAGCATTCCTATCGGATGGCGACTGTAATTGGGCGGTAAGCAGAGGTCCTAACGCAGTCCTACAGGTTGGTGTTTGGCAACATATTGCTGCAGTTTCAAATGGAAATAATGTAGGTCTTTATATTAATGGTGTGCTGACCGACACACTGGTAAGAAATGCAGCTGTAGGGACAGTAAATAGTCATGAATTATGGATTGGTCGGTCTATTTTTGGGATCACTAATTATTTTTTTAATGGTTTTATTGACGAAGTTAGGATTTGGGATATGGCAAGATCACAAACCGATCTTCAAAACAATATGAGTACAGAGCTATCAGGTCTGGAGGAGAATCTAAGGGTATATTATAAATTGGATGATTTTGAAGCCGATTGTGATATTACGGATTGTAGTATAAACGAGAATCACGGTCAGAGGGTCAATTTAGATGACATTAATAGTTTACCTCAGTTCATGGATGATCAACCAGCAAATTTAACCGATGTTGCATGTGGTGTGGTGTTTAACAATTGTATCACGTTTAAAGGCGCTTTTCAACTGTTTGTAGATTTGGTAATGTTCAATTTAGAAAATGATAATGCAAGCGTTTTTTTAAATGATGAGGCCCAAGTTACCAATGCAATTCAGAAAATCCAATATTATTATTCAAATAGGCACCTCATAGTGGATGAGTTTTATGATTTTCTATCTGGACTATGTACCACGTATCCCCATTTTTTCACAATCAATTCTAATTTTGACGATGTACAATTTAAATATCTTGGGTCTTTTCGAGAGCAAGTTCATATTTATCTTAGGGACTATTTGCGAGACTACCCGGATAAAGAACTCCAGTTTTTATCAGCTTTGGAATTGATAAATCCAAATGCGTCAGCTTATTTAAAAATTTGGAATGATTATGAAATTCTGATTATAGATAATTTTAGTTTAAGCCAATTGCAATTGACGGTAATTGATAATCTTCTGGCTTCTTTACCCGATGGTATTACAGATTTAGGTGTAATTATGTTTAGGGAGTTTTATACTAATAACTATAATAGCGCAATCTATACCACTCAAAGTGTGAGCGCTATTAATTCATTTGGTTCACCTATCGGGATAAGATCGGTTAATGGATTTCCCTCGGATTTCGATTCTTTTCTTTCTGATGAATTTTCTATAGCTCTTAGTCATGAAATATGCCATACTATTGACTTTGATTATTTGAGGTTGGACCCTAGGCTTCAGAACTGGAAATATGACATGTTAAATACTTCTGGTACAACCAATAAAGAATATTTAAGATCAAAAGTTCTAGATATAGCCGGCAACGATTTCTTTCAAGTTTCTCCACAGGAATTTTTTGCTTCTTTAGCCAATATCTATTTCAGTAACTCTGGACTGACTTTGGAATTGGCAGTAGAACGGTTTGTCAATGGATTTAAACAACCTATAAATCAGTTCTTGCTTATGGCAGATGTCTTTTCATCTGGATCTGATCAAACCCAATTTTATGTAGTAGACCAAAATTCCAATTTAAATTTGAGCTATCATGCCTTAGAGCGGAATGTCAACGGTTTTATTAGTAAGATTCATATTGGAGTTACCGGGAGTCTATCATTTTTGTACGATGAAAATAATTTTGTGTCCCAGATTATAGATCAGCGGGATGATGATTCAGATGGTGTAATTAATGATCTTGATCAATGTCCTAATACCAATAATGGACAGGCCGTAGACGAAAGAGGCTGTGAAGCGTTTTCATTCAATGCCTTTCGGGTGTACACCGAAGGTACAGCATGTCCAGGAACTGCAAACGGATTATTGGAACTATCGGTAACAGAGGAAACCAACGGGTATATATTTGATGTACAGCTCACCGGTAATGGTATTGACTCTAGTTTCGAAAATGCCCTAAGTTTTAAATCTCCATGGTCAATATCTGACCTTGCATCTGGCACCTATGCCATAACGGTTTCTTTGGATGATGGGTATCAAAACATATTTGAACAAGTAACGATTTTGGATGCAGAGGATCTTTCGGCCGATAAAACCAGAGTTGACGAAAAAAACAAAATAGCTTATTATACCATTTCTGGCAATAGAACATATAGTGCTACAGTGAATGATAATACCTTTTATTATGATGTTGATACCCGAGAGGCCTCAAGTATAGCTATTCCTATAGAAAAAGGCGAAAATACAATTTCCATTAAAGGGGCGGAATGTCAAACTGTTTTCAAAGAGCAATTATTTCTTAATGACCTAATGATATATCCAAACCCAGTCAAAAAGGGGTTTTATCTTAACGGAAGTGTTCTTGGGAACATACATATTTATAATACATCAGGATATCGGGTTAGGTCAATATCAGATTTGGAAACGTATGGGAATTATATAAATATTCAGGAATTTCCTTCTGGTGTTTATTTTATGAAATTGGAAGGTAGCAAAATGGAATACCTAAAAATCCTTAAAGAATGAAAACCTTATTGAACATAATGACAACCATTTCTTTAATTGTGGTATTTATTTCCTGTAGTTCAGGTGATGACGGTGACACCAATACATCAACTATCCCAAACCCAACGCAAGGTCCGGGTAATAATTCAGGGAATCCTACTACCACCCCTCCAGACAGCTTTACATTGATCTTTCCAAAGAATAGCGAAATATGCCAGACAGGTACTGCGGTGGCAAATGCCCCCCAAAGGATTCTTATTAATTTTAAGTGGGCTGTCTCAAGTAATGCTGATTATTATGAGCTTTCAGTTGTAGAGTCAGAATCATATAATGAAGTTGCCAACCTTCGAACTACATCTACCAATCAAGAAGTGGAAATTGACAAGGGAAAATTATACCAATGGAGCGTAAAGTCAGCCAATGATGACGGCGAATTTACCTCCAGCCAATGGAGTTTTTATTCGATAGGGGAAGCCGTTGGCAATTTTGTTCCCTATCCGGCTTACAATATTCAATTCGAATTTGATTCATTAAACGATCTTTTATCTATTCAATGGGAGGCATCTGATGAAGATGGGGACTTTTTGAATTTTGATATTGTGCTTTATGAAAATGATATCCAAATTTTTAATCAAACAGATTTGACAGTTAATACCAGTTCAAATATTCCCGTGACAATCGGGGCACATTATTATACAACTATAACTGTAAAAGATAAGATAGCTGCTACTTCTAAAACTTCGCCCACCGTAATATATCAATAGCTTCCAATGATATAGCCTCATATAAAGGTAACATGTTTCAGGTACCTATAACAAGATTAGGAAGCAAATAATGAGGAAATATGAAATTTAGCGTTTGTATCTGTGCAATATTGGATTGGATGTAGAATTTAATTTATAGGACGCGTTAAATAACACTTTTTGAAATGTTACTTCCCGATACAGAAAGTGACTAACCCTTATTTTACAGGGGTTCAGAAGCTTTGAGGTACACATGAGGTACAAAACTATATTTCTGGATATCAATTAATAATCACACTTACCTTATTTTCAGTGCCTTATAAAAATAGAGAGATTTAGTGATAAATATATGGAATAATGCCATATGAGCCGATTAAACATCCTAATCGGCTCATTAAATAACTATAAGCTCTAATCCCTCAAAAGTTTTTTAAGCCTGGTCTGATACCCTTGAAGATAGTTTCTTTTCGTCTTTTCATCCAGGTATGAAAGTTCGACTAGGGATTGTACTTTATCCTGATTTGTCGTTAAACTTTTAAATACCTTTTCATATTGCCTTTTAGAAATGCCAGCAAGTGCCGCTAGCTGAAAAAACTGCTCGGTAACCTTACCTCTTGATTTGTCTAGTGGTAAAAGTCCATCTTCTAATGCGAAATCTCTATCATCAATATGAATTCTACTATTTAATAGGTCATAGGCCGGACTCAATTTAAAATCTCCCAAAGCAGTTTCTATTAAAGAGAAATTTTTGAAATGGGCGTCACCGTTAGATATTAAATAATTGAAAAGTAGTAACTTAAATAGTTTTATAGCCTCGATTGGATAGGCAGGAACATACTTTATTAAAAGTTCAAAAAGTTGCAAATAATTTCCAGAATATTTAAAATCCGTACCATGGGTTTGTGGTGTTCTGCCTGCTAGAGTGGCAAAGTCTTCAACTGCTAATTTAGTACCATCTTCTTGCACATCAAAGCGTTTGGTAATATATGCGGGGTCTCCATTTTTAAAGAATACAAGGCCGTTCTCCGCAGTTTCTATTCCGAATATTTGGCGTGCTATCTGCATGCTCAAATGTTCGTTGGCTGGCATTTGATCTGTACGGGTTCCCACATTGGGAATAGGTTTTAAAATGTACTGCCCTTGTTCTCCTTCATTTATCAAACGTAGTTTGTTCTTTTCCAATAGTACCGAGAATTTTTCTTGTACACCAGAAATGGATAAACGTATTTTGTTTTCTTTAAAGAGTTCTTCTGTAACTACATTGGTAACGGGCGATTCGTAGGGTAGGATAGGGCTTACCTTCCTACCATTGAATAAACGGTTTAATGCTGTCGTACTATAGGTATCTAATCCTTTCTTTAAAGTACCAGGACAATTGTTTATTTTCATTGGATTACTCATGTTTTTATTTCCTTAACCTGAATGGCTCCAATCGTATCATATTTCGCAGTGGTCAATAATAGACCAAAATAGTCTTTTGGGTCTATGCGTAACTCAAAACAAATATTTTGTTTGTTCGATCCCTCAGGAAGCATATTATAAAAAAAAGGGAATAGAAATTCGGAATGATACTCTTGTTGGTTTTTGGGTAATGTAAGGCTGATAGCAGGGGAGTCCTTTGATTCAAACCATTTGTCATGATAACGAAAGGTGAAACTTCCATCATCGGATTGGGTCAATATACCCGCATCTTCCTTTTTGTATAATATGATTGCTCGCCTCATTCTTCAGGTGTTGTCGTTTTTACTTGGAAAGTGAGTTCCAAACCTAGTGCATTGCCCAGTTTGGTTAATGTTTCTGCAGTAGGGTTGCCTTTACCGCTTTCAAATTGTTTAAGGGTACGAAGACCCACACCTGAAAGGTCTGCCAATGTTTCTTGGGTAACCTGTAACATTTCTCTTCGCTCCTTTATACTTTGGATTAAACTACTAAAGTGCATTATATGGCTCTTTTGTAGGCTAAATTATATATTTATCATGAATAAACATAGTGAAAGTGTGTTTTATTGCACTATTTGGTCTTTTTTAATGTAATTAGCTCTATTTACTTAAATAGTGTATTATAGTGCACTAATTAAATAAAATTTTGCTTCGTGTTAAACACATCTATCAGCCTTTCTTAACGAAGGTTTGATTTGACATTTTAGCCCTTTCAATTAATCAATAGTTGTCCAGTTTATTTAATAAAAAACTGGACATTTCAAATTGTTGTAATTATAATTATTTATTGTAATCTTCTGATTTTGATTATGATAACGATTCAAATTTGCAAAGAATTTCTATTCACCTATAAGCATTTATTTCATAGGTAGGTAGGAGGGAAGGGCTTTATATAAATGATACTTCCCAAGTTAGCGATGATTTTTCAGGTATTTGTAATAGCTACTTATTCATCTGACAGATAGTGCTAAAAAAAAAACTTTTTCCTAATCAATAGTACCTTTTCAATCCCAAATCTTACAAAAACTTTGCGCTTGGATCCTGATTCGATTTTATAGCGTTCGGGCGGATAAGCGTTACATAAAATCGAATTAGGGCGCCACCTACTTTTGATCTGGTTTTACTTCTTTTTTAGACCATTCCAGAAACCCCTTATAGATATCAGGATGCTCTTTAAAATAGCTATTCAGTTCCGTTGAAATAACCACTTTTCCTTCTTCGAAGGCTTTCTCCTTTTCTTCTCCCAACTGTGCCACCTGATAGCCCAAATAGCCAGAAATGGACAAAGAAATAATTAATATCAAACAAACCAATAACAATAGCCATTCAGGGATGATTTGCGACTTTTTAAATTGTTCCTCAATTTGGATGGTTCTAGTATCCTGCCCTTGGAAATGATGTTCCTGCGTTCTCTTAAGTTCCTCCAGTTCATTTCTTATTAGGGAAATGTCCTGTACCGTTTCCGAACCCGTGAGTTCCTTGCTTAGCTGTTCCAATTTCACCAACATCTGTTTCAATCCTTCCAGTTCGTCGGTCAATAGTTCCGTAATCTCGTCCAACCTTGCCATATCTTAATCTTTAATTATTACTATCCTATCTCGATTCCCATACCTTTTTTAATGGTCTTCACAATAACCTTTTTCGCTACTTTCATGGCAATGTTCCCACTGAGCTCCGTGGCTTTTCCTAAGAGGCTGACGGTATTGTCTTTGTTTTTGACGAAGCCCCTTCCTGCATGTTCCGCTATCCCTATGGCCAATCTGCTGCCTGACATGGAACGGTGCACCTCGCTCCCCTTTAAGCTATGTCCTTTAAACTCAAATCGGAATCCCTGCAATTGGTTCGACTTGTTGATGCTGGGAATTACCTTAACATTGTTCCGTTCCATAAATTTCATGTACTGGTCAAAGTTCTTGGGCCGGTGTTCCACCATGACCTTCTCATGGATCATCTTGATCTCATATCGTATGAGTTTTATCTTGTCCAATTTTTCCTGTTGCACTTCCCGTACCGTGGTCAGCCCAATATCTCTGGCGACGTTTTCCGCGGCCTGCTGGCTCCTCTTTCCGATAAAACTGTCGTTATAGGCCCTGCCGTTAAAATCGATGCGGTTCACATACACATGGACATGGGTGTGTTGTCGGTCCCTATGCACAAAGCCGATGGCCTGATGCCCTTCTAATTTCATTTCCTTGAGGAATTTTTCCGTGATCTCGTTGAGCGCTTTGGCATTCAGTTCCTTGCCCTCCTCTATGGTCGGACTGAGGACAAAGCTCAGGGTATTGTTGGTGCACCTGGCATTCTGTTCTTGGACGAACTTGAATTCTTCCGTAATCTCCTTTGGGGTTTCCCCTGCCAGATTTTTGGAGTATACCACCTCCGCATCCTTCTCCTGGTTCCAGCCATATTGCATGGAAGCCCAAGTATGTGATATCGATTTCCCTTTGCCTATCATTTTTTAAAATTTTTAAGGTGACCCCGTATTTCCTCGGCCAGCTTTGTAACCTCTTCCGCCAATTTGGGATTCCGTTTTCTGAACATGTTCCCGATCAGCTTAAAGTTTGTTGCATAGCGGATCAACATCTTATAGATGTCTATCTGTTCTTCGGTGAGACGTTGAACGATCTTGTCCCCAAAAGCGGCACGCCGACAATATTCGCTCACGCTCAGCCCGCTCTTTTTGGCCTTGATCCTAAGCAGCTTCTTCTCGTAGAGGGAGCATCTGAATCTGATATAGGTCCTTTTCATTTTTTACTTCTTTGCGACCTCCGGGAGCAAAGCAAGATCGTCTTTGTGGCAACAAAGACACATCTTGAATTCCTTCCCCGACGGGTCATAGTTTTTTGGCCGTGCACCATGCGTTCACATCCTTAAAATCCTTGTACAAGTTTGACATGTCCCTGCATTTGGGGCTTTGTTCCATCAATAGTTCAACTGCTCTTTTTCCGGCTTTGTCATTGTCCAGATAGAGCGCGATGGATTCATAGCCATCAATTAGTTCTATTACTTTTTCAACAAAGGCCAGGGAATTCAATATCAATAGGTCATTTTCATTCCTTAGTCTTTTATCCCGTTCCAACAGACTCAACATGTCGAACATGCCCTCGGCAAGGATCAGGCTGTTTTTCCCGTTCTTTATGTGGGTATAATCTTTAGGGGAACTTGAGTTCTTACAATACTTATTCCGAAGCTCCCATCCATGGGAATCGTTCTGTAAGCCAATGGCGAAATACATCTTATCCTTGAATCTATAATGGACTTCCTTACACAAGATTCTGGCGGTCATTATGGAAATCCCCCTTTTTTCTACATACTCTAGCAGGGCATTATGGCCAAGTACCTTTACATCCCTAATTTTGATCCCCTCCTCCTCAAATTCATTAAAAAGGTGCTGGCGAAAAGAAAAAGAGATCTGGCCATTCTCCAACCAATCCAATGCTTCCCTTACGGTTGATCTGTTGAGTAGGCAGACCAGGTCGATCACGTTGCCCCCTTTCCCTTCTCCATGGTCATACCATCTGTTCAATGTTTTGGAGACCTTGAAAGAGGCTTGGGTCTCTGACCTGAAAGGACTCAGGAACCAAGCTTCTTTTTCCGATGTCCTGGTGGGAAAGTGCCCGAGTTTTGCCAGCGCCTTTTCGATGGAAAAATCCCGGGCTGTTTCACACCGTGTCCTAAATGTTTTTTTTCTTTTCATCAGCCGGTTCTTTTTTTTGATTTTCTCTTACCTTCTTACCTAAGTCCCTGTTTATATAGGTTAAGAGCCTAGGTAGCTCCAATTTTGATGTTACCCATCTTACCCTAAAAGGTAGGTTAGGTAATATCTAGGTAACCAGTGGTTAATGTATCCTACCTTAGTGTAGCTCCCATAAGTGGGGAGGTTATAGCCCATTAGGTAACTAGGTAGGTGCTTTTGCACTTTTTCTATACTTCCATCTCCAAAGGACTGTTGGTAAACACAGCTTTTGCCAGATATCCGTATACCTGCCGCTTGGGATGTTTTACCCTTTGGAAGTTAAATCCGGACAGTGCCCGCCCAAGATTGATCTGGTTTAGTCTCATGTTGAGATGCCTTAGCTTTACCAGTACGTCCGAAGCCGTGACAAAATCAGCCATGTCGTTGGATTTTTCAAAGTATTTGGAGACCAGTTCCTCTTCGGTGGTCAATTTGGTATATTTCTTATTGCGCTCCTCGTTCTCCAAAATATCGGTCAGGGTGAGCTCTGGATTGAATGAAGGGTCATGATAGGCGAGATAGTAGGCCTGGATCCATACATCCTTGATCTCCATTTCCTTGGAATAGGAGAAATCTATCTTGTCCTTGAGTTCGAAGCAAAGCCACCGTACCGATCCCGTCTCGTCGTTCAAAAAGGAGGACATGTTGGTAGAGCCCAAAAAGGAGCAGATCCTGGGGAGGGTAGTGTTCTTCCGGTCATAGGGCAAGCGTTCATTGATAAAGGTCTTGGAGAAAAATGCTTTTAGGGCATTTACATCCTTTTTTGTCAGTACGGCCAGTTCATCCAGATTGTACAGAAAGTTACGGCACAACTGGATGCGGGCATCCTTATCGTTGCTGATGTCCTCTGCCATATAATCGGAGAGTTCCGGTGGACAGATAAACCGGCACCAAGTAGATTTTCCCGAGCTCTGCCCCCTGTGGCTGATAATGAGAGCCTGTTTGTTGAAATAGGCCGGTTCCAGGGCGCATTTTATGGCCCGGACCAACCATTTTTTGAGGTGGTAGACAAAGGCACCGTCATCATAGGTTGGCACATAGGATGCGAGCTTCAAAATGTGGTCTTCCCCGTCCCATTTTGGGAGGGATTCAAAATACGCCCTGATCGGATTGTATTTTGGAATGAGTTCCGATCGGATCAGTATCTCCAGCTTCCCCGTACTGATATCGATACCCGCCTTTGCCAGTTCTATGATCAGGGAATTAAGGTTCAGGTAGGACCATTCCCTGGAATGTTTGAACGATATCTGGAAATCATGGGATATCTCGTTGTACATGATAGTGTACTTCCCCTCCAGGTATTCTATCGTATAGTCATAGATGGTCTTTTTTTTGGCCTCCTTTACCTTGTAAAGCTGCCCCCTAGGTGTATCGCCTATCATGGTCGTCGATTTTTAAGGGTGTGTCTCAACGCTTCATTTTCGAGATCGGACTTTGATTTCCTATTGTTCTGTAGGAGCCAACCGTTCAGCTTCTTCTTTTCAAAGAAAATCATTTTTCCATTGGGTTTGGAGTGCGGGATGTTTCCAGAAGAGGTCAATTTGTAAAGGTAGCTCTTCGATATTCCTGTGTAGTCACAGGCTTCTTCAAAAGTTAAGACTTCTTTGTGAGCCGTTAACAGTTTTTCAAGGCGATCTAAACGATCAAAAATTAAAATAGTGTCCATTTGGTTCTCTTTTAAGATTAATAAATGAACAAAAGCGCTTTTGTTTACCTTCTATAGGTTTGTTGAAATAAAAGTAGAAAATAGGTGGGTTGAAAGTGCTGGTAAATCTAAATATTTATTCACAATGAATTGATGTACAGTGCATTGTGTTGGATGATATAATAAGCAATATCATTTGGTATTATTTGATATTATAGAAAATTGAAATACACCAATCTGCATTGTACTTTCCTTGATGATTTGAAGGGAAAAAACAGAGTTATTAACAATTGAATGCGAGCGGATTGGGGATTTGGAGGTAGAAAAAGCGCAGATTTAGTCCAGCATGCTCCCAAATAAATCATCCTGAGGAGTCAACATGCTCCGGAATAATTTAAAAAATTCGGCTATCTTCTTTTTCTTAGGGGGTCAGCATGCTCCAATGTATCCACTCACAGGATCGATTTAAAAGGCGAGTCGATGAGAAAAGGGAGTTCAAAAATAGATTAACAATAATTTTTATATCATGGCAATATCTATCAAAGTGGCACTGTTTGACCGAAACATGTGGCACCATCACTCCGAAATAGCCACAAATTAAGCTATTTCTGGCTGATCGTTGAACATATAATGATTGGATTTGTACCACTTCGAAAGATAAAGTAATATTCGATTGCAAAATCGCGATAAGATATGGCCAATACACTTGATCCTATACTCTTAACATAAATTATCGCTCCCCACTTGGATGGGTGTAGTTATCGTATCGTAAGATCGGATCCGCCTTGATTATTTTCCGGAATACGGTAAAACTATTATGAATTACATTATATTGAATAGTCAACGTACTGCTCACTACCTCGACCTGAGGTGGAGGTGTGAGGTGGTTTAGACGTGAGACTCCCTTTTACCTACTCGACTAGGCATAGTTTTTCAATTTTCAAGCCAACTATAGAATTTGACGTTATTCCAACTAATTATTGAAATAGTGACTCCAGAATCTTCTTCGATGTTTTCAGAAGAATATTCATTCATTACGTTAGCTAAATTGTTAAATTCTAATGAATTTGTGTACTTATAATATTTTGAGGGATGATTGACCCAATTTCCATCAGTTGTTTCTGGATAAGGTATTCTCCCTTCTCCTTCAAAATCAAATTCTATGAAGTCAGGATTTTGCTCTATTATCTCTGAAAAATCTGTGTAGATGTTTGTATTAGTTGTATTAGTTCCACAAACATATGCAAATGAATTTTTAGGAATTCTAAAAGTTTTGTTGAACAACGAGGTTGTGAAGTTGTTTTCGATAAGTGTTAAAGATATTTTTTGTTGATTAATGTCTATATAATACTTGTCAATTACACTTCCATTTAAAAAGGTTATTTTATTTATGTTTTCAGGTAATTCAATATAGGATGTTGCAGGTCCGATTGCAGTTAAACACAATTCGGGTTCAATTATCTGTTCAAATCTTACAATAAGTTCATTGTCATTTGTAAATTCAGTTGTTGCCAACCCGTAGTTGATACAAGGGAATATTTCGGAGGTAATTAGTTTTAATTTTAAAACAGGCTCTTGAGCTTCGTTAGTTGTATATATTTCTTCTGCCATAAAATTTATTACTGTATCGATAGAGTTCTCAATTATATATTCGGCATAATCGGTATCATTTATAACATCACCATTTTCAGAATTACAACCCAAAAAAGCAAATCCAATTAAAGTGAATATTAATATTTTTTTCATGACATTTATTTATAAAGTAGATGCGAATTTTTCCATTTGGATGCGTCAAATGTTTACAATGCCCAGGCTATGAGTAGTGCGGGAGCGGACCTACACTTGAATTTTCGCCACACACCAAGCAAAAGCTTTGAGGGTTTGGTTATTTTTTAATCTCTGGGCAAAACTGAAAAGGTATTGCTCTTCATAAATATAGACAAAACTTTAATGTTAACCCATAATCCCGCCTTGCTTATAGGTACAGTATGTGCCCAGCATGGGCATCTTTTATCTACTGCAAAGTAGATAATTAATCTAGAGGGTGCAAGCCGGCCTGACGGACAGGCAGGTCCCTTGTGGGCAGGGGTAACCCTTCGTCTTCGCTCAGGACAGGCTCTTTGAACCATTAGTAAGCTGCAAGGTTGCTAGTTGCGAAACTAGGACTGAAGGAAGCAGGACTACAAAACTCGGTACCGACGAACAGGAACCAGATATGAGGCTGTTAGGATGGATGAGCAAGCACATCATTGTAAAGTCCGAAACACTTTTAAGTGAATGCCGAAGCAGTAGATCTGGCAGGAATCGAGGGAAACCACGCTTTTTGGCGTGGCAGGAAAGATGTCATTACCTGGGGAGGTCTCCAAAGTTACGTGTAGCTAAATGGAGAAGTCAGCTGACGTCGTAGTACTCATTGGAAACAAGTTGCAGAAAACTGCATAGGTCTCACAAATGAGGAAGGACTGAACGTAAGCCTTTTGGAAATTAGAACGGGAGCATTGATTTTCGTTATTTGGGTGACCGACTCCCAAGAAAATATGTAGCCTATTCATAAAGTACAGAATAGTTTCGATTGGTGTAAAGAGCGATTGAAAAGATGGATTGCGAACCGCCGTATACGAGACCCGTACGTACGGTGGTGTGAGGGGTGCACTCCGTTCCTACTTAGGGGCGGACCCGTCTACTCGATTGGCATCTTTTATTAATCTTTTAAAGGTCTGGGCATAAAGTTTGTTCGAGTTTTTCAATTTCTCCGCTTTTTCTGGAGAACAAGTCCATTCTGCTGATTTTACTCTTGAAAAATCCGTCAACTCGGATTTGAAACATTCTCTAATCGTTTTGACATATTCCCACAGAAAATCCAATTCCAATTCAATCCCTGTATATAATTCTGAGTCAAATTTTTTATATTCTGGTAGCGGCTTAATTTTTTTTATAGCTCCGTAGTCAAAATGCCATGACATTAAGCTCGGATATACCTTATTTTCCAAAATTGGTAGTTCCCCTTCGTTTCCCGAACCAATAGGATGAAGCCCATCTTTATCATTACTTAAGAAAACCATGATTTTTTGTCCAACAAAATAGTCCGACCATCTCACAGCGCAAGTCCAGTCCTCAAATCTATTAATGATAATGACCTTGTCCTTTGAAGTAAGACTTCTACCGACCATTAATTCAAACACATTTTCGTCCACACAAATTATTTCTCCATAAGCAATTTTGTCCGCTCTATGAATCAGAGAAATAAAGTCAATAGGCACAAAATCCGCCTTTGCTACACTTGTGGAAAAGAAAATTAGTATGGCGAATAGTTTTTTCATAATGCCAACGTTAAGGCTATGATTTCGGTCTGGGAAATCCCTTGGGATTTTCCGGTAATGAAATCGTGCCAGATTAAAAGTAATGAATTTTCTCTTTTGAAGAATGCAAGACTGAATTATAGCCCCTGTTGTGCTTACTACTTTTTCACAGCTATTATTAGTCCAGTTGACCAGTTTATTTTGGTAAGAGTCAGATTTACTCGACTTTCCAAATCTTCTATCAAATCGTCGACATTGTTTTGATGTCCTGCGGGCCAATTTGGTTGTGCAGTCATGTCATCGATAATATAAAATCCACCTATTTTTAGTAGGTCAATTGTTTCGTCTAGCTCTCCATATTTACCTGGCCATGCATCTGCAAAAATCAGATCAAATTTATCACCGTCATAATTTTTTATCCATTCCGCTCCATCTGCACATACAAACTTTACACGCTCGTCGTCTTTAAAGTTTTCTTTGGCGATATCTATTAGTTTTTTGTCATTATCTAGCGTAATGATGCTCGAATGTATATCCATTCCGTCCGTCATCCATGAAAGTGAAAGTCCTATCCCTGTACCTAATTCGAGGAATCTTCCTCTTGGTTTTGAGGCAATAAGGGTTTTCAGTAAGGTACCGATATATAAATCGGATGGCATTGTAAATCCAATTTCCTCACTTTTCCTTTCGATAATAGGATGAATTTTTGGTATGTCTAGAATATTTGAATCGTTCATTTATTTTAAGTATTAAGCACAACGTTCCGGCTAAGCGTAGTGCGGTTGCAAGGAAACTTTTCGTTTCCGTCTGCGCACTAAGCTAAAGCTTATTGTTTAGTTTTATTTTTTCTTGTCCAAAGCTAAATCCATAAGATTTAGCGACTTCATAAATATACACAGACCTTTCCGTTTTGACCTAAAGTCCGCATTACGTTTAGGCATTGTTGGCAAATCGTTTTTTATTTTGCGTCCGAGTAAAAGCTGGCGTTCTACTTGCGTACTGAGTGCGTCCGAGTAGGAAAGTCTTGCGTACCCCTTCGTAGCCCTCTGTATCGAGCTAAAATCCATTTGTATTATATGAGCAGTTCAAGATTGAGTTTTAGCTTAATTACACAATTACGCTGAATTGTAAATTCTATTTATAATTATTATTTAACGAGTTTGTTTATTAAATACCCCATAATTAAGCTGAAAATTATAACAATTCCAAAACCAATAATGGCTGAAATAAAATCATATTTGTACGTCGCAATTCCAATCCCAATTATTAACATTATGATATACGGAATATTTTTTCTGCTTCTCAAATATTTTTTCATTAACTATTTTTCATAATGTTTGCCAACGTCTCGGCTATGGCAAGTAGGGCAGGCAAGGAAACTTTTCGTTTCCGTCTTGTCTGCTAGCCAGAGCTTTTTGTTTTGTAATTATTTTTTCTTTTTTAATTGCCAAATCTAAAAGACTTGGCGGACTTAGTAAACACGCCCAAGCCATTAAATATAGCACTTTATGCCCTATTTGCTATAGGTATTGTTGGCAAACGTTATTTTTGTTTACATCCTTTATAGGCAATGACTATTCCGAATAAACATAGACCTATTCCAGCTATCCAGTTGTGTTCTTTTTCGTATTCGTTTAAAAATATTATTTTGCTTTTTTCTGCATTTGTTAGCATTGTTATTTTCTTTTTTCCTTCTACCAAACTGCAAAATTTTTGTCCTGTTTTTTTATTAAAAACCTTACCATTGAATTTAAGTTTTGCAAATCCACCTCTACGTCCAATTCGCTCGCAGTCCGGAGGAGATTCTATAATTTCAACCATAACTTTTCTTCCCTCATTGGTTATGTCCATTTGAGTTTTAGCTTTGTTCATTGCTAACAGTCCAAATAACAGAATAAAAAGTCCGCCAAGTATCAATCCATAATTGGCGATAAACTTGATTATTGGATAGTAAAAATCGGAATTCAGTCCTGATTTCATAATGTTTGCCAACGACAGATGTATGAACAGTGGCCCACGGCCATTTTTTATACATACTGTTGTAGGTGGTTTTCTTTTATTCCGATTAAATTAATTT
>NZ_RQPJ01000013.1 GCF_003957295.1 Arenibacter aquaticus | reverse complement strand
GAGAAGCTTTTGCGACGAAGCAATCTTACCATAAATAAGCAGATTGCCACGCTGCGCCTACCTAGCGGTAGGCTTGCTCGCAATGACGGCATTTATTAAGGTTTGAGCAACTGATTACTGTTCACTTACAACTGTTTACTGATTACTCTTCACTCCAGCTTCTTATCTCTCTTCTCTTTTTTCTTAGCTCATTGAGCTTTTGGCTTCAGCCTAGTGACTAGTTGACTGACCACTATTTACTGACCACTGTTCACTGATTACTGTTCACTCCTTATTGTTTATTGCTAATTGATTAGTGTTCATTGAAAAAGCCTTCCCCCGACCCAGGAGGGTGGGCTTTTTTTATTTTTTAACTGTCTTTTCTCTCTTCTCTTTTTTCTTAGCTCATTGCCCTTTTGGCTTTTGCCTAATGACTAATGACTGCTCAATGCTCACTGACAACTGTTTACTGATTACTGTCCACTCTTCCTTGCTCCATGTCACCTCGACAGAGACCTTTTTGGGTCGACGAGAGGTCTCACTTTTTTTGTTATAAGGTTATATGGTTATAATGTTAGGAAGTTAAAAGGAATTTGTCATTGTGAGCCCAACTGATTTCGGGCAGGTCTGCCTTTCGCTTCTTGATGCAATCATTCTATGTTTAAGTTTCACATAGTGTCTAGGGAAAAAAGATTTGAAGGTTCTAGCTTGCTATTGGGAATTGTTCATTTTTTTCATTGATAAAAAAACGAACCAAAAAAATCTAGGCTGATTTTTTTATACTTGAAATCTACGAGATTTCCACGGCCACGGAGCCCAGGCCGCTTTCACTAAGGTGAAATGCTCTTTGGGCACCTGCCTCGCCGTCAGGCAGGCCTTCCTTTTCCATCTGTGAAAATCCCTTGATTTACTACGCATATAAAAATAGGCCGTTAGGCTTTCAAAGAAACTTTTGGCTTATGTCTAATGACTAGTGACTGACCACTGTATACTGTTTATTGAAGATTATTCTCTCCACATTGTTTATTGTCCATTGTAAGAAGCAGATTGCCACGCTGCGCCTACCTAGCGGTAGGCTTGCTCGCAATGACGTTATATATTAATGTTATGCGTACTAACCACTGACCACTCCAGCTTCTTATCTCTCTTCTCTTTTTTCTTAGCTCATTGAGCTTTTGGCTTTTAGCTATTGACTAGAGAGTGCGGACAACTGCTTACTGTTCACTGACTTCTCTTATAGTCAATAAATGGGCCTATTGGGATTATAATTGTATATTGCACCGTTTTTTTGGTCTCCCAAGACTATTTGACTAATATTTAACCGACAAAAATTTAATTCAAATGAAAATCTTTAGACACACTTTAGTTTTTTTATTGCTGATTTCTTTTAATATCAATTCCGCACAGGAAATAGGCCTTACGGACGATGATTATATTGTTAAAAGCTCCTGGATGGTTGGCTTAGGGTATAATTTTGTGGATGATTCTGGCTACCGAGCCGAACGTTTATTAGACTTTAAAGATAATTGGAATGCATTGGCCTATCCATCCAGACTAAGTATTGGAAGGTACTTTAAAAGTGGCCTGGGGATTGAAGGTATTGTAACCTATAACAAATACAAAGTAGGTAAAATTATTAATGGCGCTGTAAACACCGTGGAAACCGATTATCTCGCATTTGATTCTAGACTGAGCTATGATCTGAACAAGATTATTGGGGAAACCGGTTTTTTTGACCCTTATGTAGGGGTTGGCCTTGGATATGCGGACGTAAATGACGATTTTATGGGGAGCTATAACGCTATTGTGGGTTTTAGAGCCTGGATTTCGGATCGTATTGGTTTAGATTTCAGTAGTACCGGAAAGTGGGGAATGAGTGAAAACGATAGTAACCATTTGCAGCACGCTGTGGGTGTAGTATATCAATTTGGAATAGAAAAAGGACTTTCCAAAAAAGGGATGAGGAAATTGGAAATGATCAATGAGACCAAAAGGATAACAGATTCCATTAACGCGGCAAGGAAAGCGGAGGAAGAGGCCAGGCTTCGTGCAGAGCGCTTGGCAAGGGAGAAGGAGCAGGCCCGTTTGGCTGCTGAAGAGAAGGCCAAAAAGGATGCTGAAAACAAAAAAAGGGCCGAAATTGAAAATCAGTTGAAAGAGGCAGGTAATGTTGGTTTTGCCTTTAATTCTTCTGCTGTGAGCAAAGCAGAAAAGGAGCGACTGGATAAGATTGCCCTAATTATGAAGGCCAATCCTACAGTTACCTTGTTTGTTAGTTCGCACGCAGATTCTAGGGGATCCAATGAATTTAATATGGAATTATCCAAGAAAAGGGTGAAGAATACCATTGATTATATGGTGAACGAGAAAGGTATAGATGCCAGTAGGCTGGATGGGGAAGGCTTTGGAGAGACACAATTGTTAAACGACTGTGATGGTAGTAAGCCGTGTCCAGAATCTATGCACAGGGTCAATAGAAGGTCCGAATTTAAAGTAGCCGACTTCTACTTGCCCTAAGACTGCCCGGATGCCATATTTATTGGTATCTTGATAGGAATTTTAGATAAATACCTAATAACAACACCCGCTATTGCTCAAAAATATGTTTGACAGTTGCGGGTGTTTTATTGGAGGAATTGTTGAGGGTTTGAGTCTATTCAGAATCTTGTGTTTTTGAAAAATAATTTCAAAATCATAGGTTTAAAATAATGTGATTATAACCTATTTGGAAAACAAACATACAATTGATTGTAAATTTGTGCCCATTTAGAACGGGTTTTCTTCCCTTTCTCATTGATGCTTTTAGTTGTTAAGTATATGTATTTCAGGGCTTTATCATCATGCGAAAGACTTGGTAGCACGAGCGCGACGCTCGCGCTAGCGGGGGAAAATGTACCAATGTGAAAATGTACTAATGTGGAAATTGATTAATGTGGAAATGTACCAATGGGTTAATGTGGAGATTGATGATTGTTTATTGTTCATTGAAAAAGCCTTACCCTGAGCCTAAAGGGTGGACTTTTTCCACTATTAAACTGTCTTTTCTCTCTTCTCTTTTTTCTCTTCTCTTTTAGCTAATGGCTTATGCCTATTGACTAGTTACTGATAACTGCCCATTGATGACTGAATTCTTTTCTATGTTCCGTGTCACCTGGACAGAGACCTTTTTCTGGTCGACGAGAGGTCTCACTAATTTTGTTATGGAGTTAATGGGTTATTGTGAAAATGTAGCAATGTGGAAATGTAACAATGGGTTAATGTGGAAATTGATTAATGTGGAAATGTACTAATGTGAAAATGTGCTAATGTGAAAATGTACTAATGGGATTATGAAGCAATTTGGAAAATTGCTAATTGTCAATTGACTGCTTGCCACCCCGGGCAACCCCTTTCGCTTCTCGATACAATTTTATTTCGCTTCGCTTCATAAAATCACCCACCTAACGGCAGGGCAGGCCTGCCTGCGGTAGGCAGGCCTACCTATCGGTAGGTAAACTCGAAGTGACGAAAGGCACGCCTACCTATCGGTAGAAAAACTCGTAATGACGGCATTTAATAATGTTAAACCAACTGACCACTGATTACTGTTCACTGATGACTGTTCACTCCACATTGTTTATTGATTATTGCTAATTGTCAATTGACTGCTTGCCACCTCGGGCAACCCCTTTCGCTTCTCGATACAAGTATTTGATGTTTAGATTTCACATAGGGTCTGGCGAAAAAAGATTTGAAGGTTCTAGCTTGCTA
>NZ_RQPJ01000012.1 GCF_003957295.1 Arenibacter aquaticus | reverse complement strand
AAAAAAAGGCGGCGGCCTACTCTCCCACTTGGTGTAGCAGTACCATCGGCGCAGACGGGCTTAACTTCCCTGTTCGGAATGGTAAGGGGTGGGCCCCGTCGCCATGGCCACCTAAAATCGTTGTGCCGGTCATTGCCGGACACCTAATATCGTTGACATAATAAAGGGACAGGGTGCCATGTTAGGCGCACTAGTTAAAAATAAGGTACAGGTACTATTAAAAAAAAGGTTTGTTGCCTTCCCCCGATAGGATCGGGGGAAGGGCGTTTGCGCAAGCCAACGGGCAATTAGTACCACTCGGCTACGGACATTGCTGCCCTTCCACCTATGGCCTATCAACGTGGTCATCTCCCACGGCCCTTTAAAGAAATCTCATCTTGTGGCGGGTTTCGCGCTTATATGCTTTCAGCGCTTATCCCATCCCGACATAGCTACCCAGCAATGCCCCTGGCGGGACAACTGGTGCACCAGCGGTCGGTCCAACCCGGTCCTCTCGTACTAGGGTCAGGTCCACTCAAATTTCTAACGCCCGCAGTAGATAGAGACCGAACTGTCTCACGACGTTCTGAACCCAGCTCGCGTGCCACTTTAATGGGCGAACAGCCCAACCCTTGGGACCTTCTCCAGCCCCAGGATGTGACGAGCCGACATCGAGGTGCCAAACCCCCCCGTCGATATGAGCTCTTGGGGGAGATCAGCCTGTTATCCCCGGCGTACCTTTTATCCTTTGAGCGATGGCCCTTCCATGCGGAACCACCGGATCACTATGCTCTACTTTCGTACCTGGTCGACCTGTATGTCTCTCAGTCAAGCGCCCTTGTGCCATTGCACTCTACACACGATTGCCAACCGTATTGAGGGCACCTTTAGAAGCCTCCGTTACTCTTTTGGAGGCGACCACCCCAGTCAAACTACCCACCACGCACTGTCCTCCCATAAGGGAGTTAGGCCCCGGACAAACAAAGGCTGGTATTTCAACAATGACTCCACCACACCTGGCGATGCAGCTTCAAAGTCTCCCAGCTATCCTACACATTGGTTGCCCAAGGTCAATACGAAGCTATAGTAAAGGTGCACGGGGTCTTTTCGTCCCACTGCGGGTAACCGGCATCTTCACCGATACTACAATTTCACCGAGCTCATGGCCGAGACAGTGTCCAGATCGTTGCACCATTCGTGCAGGTCGGAACTTACCCGACAAGGAATTTCGCTACCTTAGGACCGTTATAGTTACGGCCGCCGTTTACTGGGGCTTCAATTCAATGCTTCTCCTTGCGGATGACATCTCCTCTTAACCTTCCAGCACCGGGCAGGTGTCAGGCCCTATACTTCTTCTCTCGAATTTGCAGAGCCCTGTGTTTTTGATAAACAGTCGCCTGGACCTCTTCACTGCGGCCCCCGCTAAAAGCGGGGGCGACCCTTCTCCCGAAGTTACGGGTCTATTTTGCCTAGTTCCTTAGCCATGAATCTCTCGAGCGCCTTAGAATACTCATCCCAACCACCTGTGTCGGTTTACGGTACGGGCTGCTTCACTTGGTTTTCTCGGAGGATGTTAAGCTGGATTATCACCTTGGCCGGAGCCTCAGTGTACTATCGGAGTGTTACCACTTCCTTCAACGTACTATTCCGTCAGTACGCACCAACGCCACATCCCCGTCACTTTTAACGTGAGCAGGTACAGAAATATTAATCTGTTGTCCATCCACTACCCCTTTCGGGTTCGCGTTAGGTCCCGACTGACCCCCAGCTGATTAGCATAGCTGGGGAAACCTTGGTCTTTCGGCGTGCGGGTTTCTCGCCCGCATTATCGTTACTTATGCCTACATTTTCGTTTCCAGACGTTCCAGCGGACCTCGCAGGCCGCCTTCGACACATCTGGAATGCTCCCCTACCCCTCTATAAATAGAAGTCACAGCTTCGGTGATATGCTTATGCCCGATTATTATCCATGCGGAACCGCTCGACCAGTGAGCTGTTACGCACTCTTTAAATGAATGGCTGCTTCCAAGCCAACATCCTGGCTGTCAATGCAGTTCCACCGCGTTATATCAACTTAGCATATACTTGGGGACCTTAGCTGGTGATCTGGGTTCTTTCCCTCTCGGACATGGACCTTAGCACCCATGCCCTCACTGCGCAAAAACATTTTATAGCATTCGGAGTTTGTCAGGAATTGGTAGGCGGTGAAGCCCCCGCATCCAATCAGTAGCTCTACCTCTATAAAACTATTTGCACGCTGCACCTAAATGCATTTCGGGGAGTACGAGCTATTTCCGAGTTTGATTGGCCTTTCACCCCTACCCACAGGTCATCCCAAGACTTTTCAACGTCAACGGGTTCGGTCCTCCACTGTGTGTTACCACAGCTTCAACCTGCCCATGGGTAGATCACACGGTTTCGCGTCTACTACTACTGACTATGGCGCCCTGTTCAGACTCGCTTTCGCTACGGATCCGCACCTGAAGTGCTTAACCTTGCCAGTAAAAGTAACTCGTAGGCTCATTATGCAAAAGGCACGCCGTCACCCCGAAGGGCTCCGACCGCTTGTAGGCGTATGGTTTCAGGATCTTTTTCACTCCCTTGTTCAGGGTTCTTTTCACCTTTCCCTCACGGTACTGGTTCACTATCGGTCTCTCAGGAGTATTTAGTCTTGGCGGATGGTCCCGCCGGATTCACACAGGGTTTCACGTGCCCCGCGCTACTCAGGATACCACTATGGATAACGTCCTTTGCCTGTACCGGGCTATCACCGTCTACGGCACCTCTTTCCAAAGGCTTCCAGTTCATCGCGCATCCAATATCGTGGTCCTACAACCCCATTACCGCCGAAACGGCAATGGTTTGGACTAATCCGCTTTCGCTCGCCACTACTAACGGAATCACTTTTGTTTTCTCCTCCTCCGGCTACTTAGATGTTTCAGTTCACCGGGTTTGCCTCCCTTGCGGGATACTATACCTTCAGTATAGTGGGTTGCCCCATTCGGATACCTGCGGATCAAATCGTATGTGCCGATCCCCGCAGCTTTTCGCAGCTTATCGCGTCCTTCATCGCCTCTGAGAGCCTAGGCATTCCCCATACGCCCTTATCTAGCTTGTCGCCAGACCTTTTGTTTGTTACATTGCCCTTCCGCGGCAGCGTCCGGGCAAAAA
>NZ_RQPJ01000011.1 GCF_003957295.1 Arenibacter aquaticus | reverse complement strand
TATCCCCAAAGTTATCTGTCCAAAATGACTCATTGTCCATGGCAATTTCCTTGAGCTTGGGAACAACTCCCATATCCCCCTTTAAGATAATCAGCTTTTGTGCCGTATTCCTATACCATCCATTGGGATGTCCTAAATACTCTACCAATTCCTCCGCGGATTTATCCAAAAGCCCAGGTTTTCCTCCTGGCTCAATATCTTCTTGGATTAAACTGTATATCCTTCCCATTCCTATATTCTTATCCAAACCTTTGCGAAGAATAACCGGTCTTAAATGACTACCTTCCCTTGTCCAGTTCCCTTCCTGAATAATACCACGGTACATATCTACAATGTAAAGACTCCCATCAGGTCCGGTTTTTGCCTGTACAGGTCTAAAGTTCAAATCTGTAGATGCTAGGAACTCGGCCTCATCATAGGCATTGTAAAGTACTTTTTTTCCGTTCTCATTTTTTACTTTTGCCCTACGTATCCATCTCGCCACAGGTTCACAGATAAAAAGATCCCCGTAGGCGGATGGAGGCAATTTATGGCCCCTATAAGTCGGTCATCCAAAGCAATAACAGACTATCTATAAAGACGATACTCTTGTCCATTTTTCCATCCCCACCCAAGTCGTCCAAGAGTTTTATCTGAATATAAGGTTCATCTTCCCAATCTGCAGCTACAGTTTGCATATTATTATCCATTTGGGCCACATACATTTTACCGTCCCAAGCCATGGCCACCGGCTCATCCACCATAGGTTCTGATGCTACCAATTCTATCTTTTCCCAATCATCTACACGTGCAATGGGCCATAAAGGCCTTGGAAGCGGGCAAACACGTTTTGGTAGAAAAACCCATTGGGCTTTCCAGTACGGAAGCCAAAAAATTGTTGAAAGCCTCCCAGAAACACCCACATTTAAAGGTAATGGAAGCCTTTATGTACAGGCATCACCCACAGTGGATAAAGACCAAGGAACTAGTGGACCAAGGAGCAATTGGTGACATAAAAACAATACAGTCTTCCTTCTCCTTTTTTGAGGACGATCCCAAGAGCATTGTAAACAAAAAGGAATGGGGTGGTGGCAGCCTTATGGATATAGGCTGCTATTCCATTTCCCTGTCCCGATTTATTTATGGCTCCGAGCCCAAAAGTATTGCGGCGATCATAGACTATCACCCGGAATTTAAAGTAGACGTACTGGCCTCCGGTATACTGGAGTTTGAACAGGGCACGTCTATTTTTTTCAGCTCTACACAATTGGCAGACAATCAACAAGCACAAATTTTTGGTACCAAAGGAAATATTAAATTTGAATGGCCCTTTAACCCACCTACAGACAAGCCTTCCAAAATATGGGTCACCATAGGCGATGATTGTAAGACCATTGAATTTGAGACCTGCAATCAATACAGCCTACAGGCCGACCTGTTTGCCTTGGCCATTATAAACAATACCCCGGTGCCCACTCCCCTAGAGGATGCCATCTATAATATGATGGTCATTGAAAAAATGGAGGAAAGTAATTTAAAAAAAAAGCGTGTAACGCTCTAATAGCTTCTTCAGTCTGAAGATCGAATTCAAAGTTAATACTTTCATCTATCATCTAGTAACTAGATAAAGCCCAATCCCTACAACAAAGGAATTGGGCTTATTTTATATTTTTAAAGTACTTATTTATCTAATTTAATTTTTGACAAAGCGCTTTACCATAACCTCCCCTAGGTTATCATGCCCCATGATATAATACATACCATTGGCCATATCTTCTACATTCATTTCATTATCTTCGTTACCTGTTATGGTTCTAACAAAAATACCTGTTTGTGTATATACATCCCAACTAGAATTAGGACTTATTCCCTCTCCTGTGATTCGGATTGTAGAGGTGGACGGATTGGGAAATAACACCACGGAATCTGTTTCCTCCAATGGTGGGCCAAAACTGAAAGTTGACATTTTTAAAGCCACAGCTCCCGAAGTAGCACTGTTGTTGCCTGCAGGTCCCAACAACTGGATCTCTGCCAATTGTGTTTCCGGTTGATTGTCATCATTCTTGGCAATTACCAATTTGTAATGTGTATAGGATGTGGTATTGGGGAAGGTCCATTCAATTCTTTCATAACGGGAGGTGAAATCTATTCCGTTCTGTTTTGTCAATTCATCGTAATTCACCCCATCATTAGATGCTACTAAAAGAATTTTTTGAGGATCTGTACCCAAATTATCATCCGAGCTTATCAAAGCCAGTTTATTTACAATTTTAGCTTCAGGGAATTCTATTTGTAGCCACGAGGGATCATCATTTTTAGGTATTCCAGAAGCATCCACCCATTTGGAAAAATCATTGGGTGTGTATCTATTGTCAATAGCCCTATATCGGCTTTCACCCTCATTCTTTTCGGACCTTGCCGTAATAATACCACCAAAATCGGTATGATCTACCTCGGTATCCTCGGCTAGAATGGTTATATAACCAGTCTTAAGGAGTTCATCTTCCCCTGCAATATTGGCGACTCTCAAACTCACATCATAATCACCCGGGATAGGATATTCTACTACTGGGTTCTGAAGGTTACTAGCAGCAGGAATTCCACCCTCAAATGTCCAAGACCAAGACGTGGAACTGTCCGAAGATTGATCTGCAAAAGTTATGTTATCCCCCTCCACGGCAGTCGTACGATCTGATGAAAAGTTGGCAATTGGAGCCGGAGTACTGTCATTTTCGATTTTGATCTGTCCAATGTTAATACTGAAATCACTTACGGCGGTTGGAGACGACATCTCCAAGCCTATTACCGCTATCTCCAGACCATTATATTGTCCCAAATCAATTCTCTTTGTAGACCAGCCGCTATCTGGACTATCTCCCAAGTCGAAGCTTACAAAACTATTGGAGTCATCGGAAAAGGACAACATAAGCTTGGTGTTACTAGACAGAGTTGCTCCCATTTTAAAAGTTACGTCGATTTTAGTATTGGCTGAAATACCCAGTTTTGTCTTATAAAGCTTTAGGCGATTAATGTCATCGGCATTAAGACTCCCAGCAATATTTAAAGATGAACCTCCATCAAAAGCCTGGGAAAAATCAAAACTAGGAATTAAAGGACTGTTGCCAGTTAAGGAAAATTGCCAAGTTGGGAGTATGTCTTGCTTGCCCATATCGTGCCAGTCCCTAACCGTTTCAACACCATTTACGGCAAATAATCTACCATGACCCGTATTGAAACTGGTTTTAAAGGGTAGGTTAGTAATAACCGATTTGGCGGGAATATAATTGCCCAATCCTTTCCATTTTCCAGAACCATCTGCCATATCTATATCCCGATCATCCCCTGAAAAAAATCGTCTCTCCGTGTCATAGAAATTTTCAACGTCATTGGGGTCGTCCCTATAATTGTTATATTTGGCATAAGTAAAATTGGTAGCGAAAAGTGCTATGGAGGTAAGAGGATCCGAAAGATTTCCGTTATTGAATATTTGATCTATCCAGGTTACATCGTCAAAAACGGGTTGGGCATTTCTATCGGGCCAAAGATCTGCTCCCATGTAAACATCAAATTTACTTCTACCCAGTACAGTAGTATAATTAGAGGAATTCTGGACATAGGCCGAATTCCAATTGTAATTTGTAAATATGGCATCTGACGTCCGATTTTGGTTTTCCAGGTCTTGCAGATAGGCATCGTTCAAGGAATTCAACTGATTTTGCCAAATAACGGGTCCTGTTTCTATCATTGCATCGTACCAATGGATTTCCATTTCTGCCGGTTTATTGTCCTGAAGATAGGCCATAAATGATCGCATGGCGGTTGCGACAGCCAAGGAGGTGGAGGTTTCCTGATTAAACAGCCATCCATCAAAACCATAATATAAGGCAATTTCGATCAGTTTGTCTGCTGCAATGTAATTGCCATTGGCATCCTGTTCCATGAAATTATCTATGACCGCAGAATTTCCTCCCCAAGCCGTAGGGGCGAAGAATACAGACCCTATTACCTTTACACCATTCTTATGTGCTGCATTTACCCATGGAGCGGATGGCAACACTATATTCTGGGAGGCCGTTCCTCCAAACCAGTTTAACACATCAATGTACTGCCAATGTGTAAAATTAAACAGATTAAATTGGTTTTGTTCTGTCATATAATTGCCCAAATTATTCATCCCATCAGGAGCGGATAGCACTTTAATATCCGTACTAAGTTGTGGGTTCAATTGTGAATTGGATGCAGAAAATCGCTTGGCCAGAGGCACAGTGGCAATATTATTGTCATCTGCGGTTGGGGCCGTTGGACTCCAATTTTTCAATTGGTCCACATTAAGGACATAGGGAGGCGATCCACCTTCTATTTGTGCTCTGGTAGATGGCAATAAAAATAAACTTAACAGCAAAAAAAAGAGTGAATTGAGTAGTTGTGCTTTCATTTTTAGGGGGTTTTTTAATAAACTAGCCATTTGGTTAAAGGTTAAACCTTTTCACAACAAGTGACCTAGTTTCGTTTGTTGATAAGTTAAGGGAATAATCGTTAAGTATTCTCAAATTTTCGATGAATAACCAGCGTGAGAATTCCAACGCTTATTATCTGCACTATCAATTCCTCAAAAAAAGCACTAGACGGGTGCATCTTTTTTAATTATTATGCCAGTAAATTTAGAATATACTATTTGTTACTGTTTCAACAGCTCCTGTAAGTTTCAATAGCTTTTCCTTTCCGTGTTTTTGGCACGGTTATCCTTAACCTCATTTTCATGGACCATGGGATCAACATCCTTAAGCTTTTCAAGTTTCAACTCCTTGTTAAAAACCCAAGTCCCTCTAAAAGTCCAAAGTTCATAGATTCTTTCAATGGGATAGTCCCTATCCCCAAAGTTATCTGTCCAAAATGACTCATTGTCCATGGCAATTTCCTTGAGCTTGGGAACAACTCCCATATCCCCCTTTAAGAT
>NZ_RQPJ01000002.1:941019-1088554 GCF_003957295.1 Arenibacter aquaticus | reverse complement strand
CAAAAACAGGAAGACCTGCGAGGTTTCCAAAACCTTGTAGGTCTAACAACATGAAACAGAAAAGCTGACTCAAGGGTTGGAGCAAAACAAACAAGGTGGCAAAAACAGGGAGACCTGCGAGGTTTCCAAAACCTTGTAGGTCTAGGAACATGAAACAGAAAAGCTGACTCAAGAGTTGGAGCAAAACCTACAAGGTGCCAAAGACCTTGCAGGTTAAGAAGTCGAAAAAAAAAGGAACATGAAAGATAAATTTTACGCTTACATTCAACAACTACAGGATACAATAACGAGCAAATTGGAAAAGGTAGACGGGACTGCCAAATTTAAAGAGGATATCTGGGAGCGACCAGAAGGTGGTGGCGGACGTTCCAGAGTAATCCAAAATGGGGCCGTATTTGAAAAAGGCGGTGTAAATATTTCTGCCGTCCATGGTGCCCTTCCAGAAAGCATGCAAAAATACTTTGGGGTAGAAGAAGCCGATTTTTTCGCCTGTGGCCTTAGCTTGGTCATACATCCCAAGAATCCCATGGTCCCAACAGTTCATGCCAATTGGCGCTATTTTGAAATGTATGACAAGCAAGGCAAACTGGTAGATCAATGGTTTGGTGGCGGACAAGACCTTACCCCCTACTATCTTTTTAACGAAGACGCACAGCATTTTCACACGGTTTGTAAGTCGGCCTGTGATAAACACCACCCAGAATTCTATGCCACCTACAAAGCCAAATGCGACAACTATTTCTGGAATACCCATAGGAACGAAGCAAGGGGAGTGGGTGGACTTTTCTATGATTATTGTAAGGCGAATAAGGAAATATCCATGGAAGATTGGTATAATTTTGAGACCGAAGTGGGCAACAGCTTTTTGGAAGCCTACATTCCTATTGTAGAAAAAAGAAAGGACCTTCCCTATACCAAAGAACAACGGGACTGGCAAGAAATACGCCGCGGCCGCTATGTGGAGTTTAACCTGGTACATGATAAAGGCACCCTGTTTGGATTAAGGACCAATGGAAGAATAGAAAGCATACTAATGAGCCTACCGCCACATGTGCAATGGGTGTACGACCATAAACCTGAAGAAGGAAGCGAAGAGGAACGTCTATTAAAAGTACTTGCCCAACCTAGGGAATGGGTATAACTAAACCGAAAGACCATGGGCAAAAAAGGAAAGGAAAAAAATACTGTCAACAAAGCCAAACACACCAAGCTCCTCAATAGGAAAAAAAACAAACTGAAAAAGGAAAAAGAAACCCGAAAAGAGCGGCTGAAGGCAATTATGGACCTATCTAGGAAAAAACAGAATACCTAATAGGTGATGGGCTCCTTCCTCCACCTGAAATTTTGATTCTTATCTCCAGATTATCGCCTTACGCAATATCTCATGGAACTGGTATTTTATATGGCCCAGTCTAGCCTTAAGAAGTTCTGTTCTACCTTCAATACTCCTAGTATATAACAACTTGGATCTACCCACATGCTGTTGCCAACTCCTGTGGAACGCTATGGCATCTTCCTTCCTTCTTCCAAACATATTTGGCACCACATAATATCTTCTTATGCCCATTTTACGTTGTATCCAATTTCGGTTAACCAATAGATATCGTGGGTTTTCAACAGGGGAAATTACTTCTTCCAAAAGATCTATAAAGATACTGCTCTCATGTTGACTGCCTCCCTTAAGACAAATTGTAAATTCTCCGTTACCATGTTCCTCCAATATCACCTCTACTTGGGAAGAATCTGTTTGCAGTATTTTAGTCCCCACTAGGACGCTCAAAATGGCCTTTCCTATTTTTTTTGTCCTATTCTGGGTGTTTCCAAAAAGAATATAAAGCTTAAGTGCCTTAAAAGTTTTGGGAGCAAACCCCATCATAATACCAACTACAAATAAATAAAATACCGATAAATACCTCTTTTGTAATATGCTCTGCATATTCTTAACTAAAAACTCTGGCAAAAAAAGTCCCACCCCCAACAGTACTTCCAGTGCCATGTATTTAACCATATTCAATGACAACAATTTACGTTGTTTCTTATAGGGAAGGCTACTTTGGTAGAATACCCTTAATTCCCTTTGTAATACATTTCCATTTTCAATGGCAGTAACCCATCGGGATTGTAACAGCTGCCTTTCAGTTGCCATCTTGGCCATTTTGGCATTCAATACTTCAACATCCACCTCTGCATTAAAGGCCTTAGGAAGGGACAATCGGTCTAAACCGTTGGCTATAAAAGGTGTTCCGGATAATGAAACGCCCGAAAATGCCTCGAACCTTCTTTTTAGTCTCTCCAAATCCTGCCCCCCATCCTCTACAGTGGAATCCAAGCAGGCTAAATGCCAAATATTACTTGTTTTATTTGGATGCCCTGCCCTTACACGGATGGCCCTTCCCCGCATTTGGTTAGACGAAACAAACGAGCCCACATAGGTAGCAAGAAGCAAGCTATTTATGGCCGGAGCGTCCCACCCTTCACCCAACAATGCTTTTGTACCAATAAGTATTTTTACAACACCTGATTCAAATAAGCTGGTTATGGTACTTACTATGGCATTCCTTCCTTTACCGATTGGAGTTATCACAATAAAATCTTCCTCTTCCTTCAATGGAGTTAGGTGATACAACTCTTTGTTCACCTGTTCAACAAACATCGCCATTGCCGTTTTATGTAAAATAACGATTGACCCGGTTAAAACTCCCAATTGCTCCTTCTGTACAGAAGTGGTTCGCAAGTACTGAAAAATTGGAATAACCCCCAGTTTATTCAACTCTTGTGGATCCAAACCGGAATATCCCAAGAACTCTTTACGTATAAAGTCGGTCAAAATCACCATCCGCAGCGATTCGCCCAAAAGATCGTGCTCTATAGACACAATACTCCCAATACTCCTTAATTTACTTGGACTGTTGGCCAGAGAAGCATACAAATGATCACCCCCTATAAAATCGACCTTCTTACTTTCAAATACCCCAATTTCCTTTAATTCTTTCTCAATCCGTCTTAGTACCCCTTCATATGCAGTTAATAAGCTCCGTTGATCAACCAAAAGTTTTTGAATTAATATTTGCAGCCATTCATAGGAAAGAGCGGGAAAATCAATTTGCTGTTCCTTAAAACCCAACACCCTTAACTTATCCCTATCAATTTCTTTTTGAGCTTCCCTCAAAAAAATAAGGATAGAGGAAAAAAAAGCCGGGTCTTCATAAACCTGCTCCAGCTCATTATCGGTATTTTTATAAACGGGATGGTTTATCAAAATTTCAATGAACTCACTGTCCTTTACAATAGCACCTACAAATTGCATGACCCGCTCCCGAAAAGCTATTATATATCTTATCTGCGGCTCATCGGGCCTGGAAAAATATACAAAATCCTGATGCGGGCATAAATCTGTATTTTTTACCAAATCGGGCACAGCAATCTCTTCATCTATGGGCCCACACAATCTAAAATACTTATCCAGTTCGCTGCGCTCACTATCATATGGCGGTGTGGCCGTCAGCGCAACTACCATTAAACCCTCGATTTCCTTTAAATGGAACAGACTGTTCCACCATTCATTCTTCAAATGATGGGCCTCATCCAAAACCAAAGTCTTAATATTATGCTCCTTAATAAATTTTAGCAACCCATCCTTACCAGCATGAACTTCCAAAGACTTATTTAAACGATATAAGGATTGGTAGGTTGAAATAGTAATGCGTTTAGGGCGTTTTAAGTTTATGGTAAAATCATTGAATTCTTCATCCTGAACAAAAAACTCCAACATTCTTTTTCGCCATTGGTTCCTTATGATAAGTGTTGGAGCCAGAATCAGCGTATTGCCCCCTAACCTACTTATCATCTCTAGCCCTAAGATGGTCTTCCCTGAACCAGGTGGCGCCACAAGGTGCAAATGACCGTCAGCAACATAGGATTCAAAATTGTCCAAAAATACCTTCTGGTAACTACGCCAAGAATATTTGAATTGAAGGATATGGGAAAGGGACTTCAAATTAAAAAGTTGGTCTCTTAATTATTTAATGAATATGGATACATTTGCCCTAGCTAAAATAGACAATAAAATGTTGTTTTATAGTTTCCTTAAAAATTAGTCGTTGAACTTAAGCTCATATTGTAAAAATGAACTGCCCCTGTGGATCCAATAAACCTTATGCCAACTGCTGTGAGTTGGCCCATAAAAGCCTTTCGGCCGTTACTACTGCAGAGCAGTTGATGCGTTCCCGTTATACGGCCTTTGTAATGGTCAAGGGAGACTATCTCATGGAAAGTCACCACAGTTCTACAAGGCCAATAAAAGAAAAAAAGGCCATAGAGGATTGGGCCAAATCCGTAAACTGGATTAGATTGGAGGTTTTGGAAAGCAAAAAAGGAGGTGCAAAAGACCAAAACGGTACGGTTACCTTCAACGCCTATTATTTTGAGAAGGGCAAAGTGGAGATTATCCATGAAAAGTCGGCCTTTGTCAAGGAAAAGGGACTGTGGATGTATTTGGGGCTAGCAGACTAGTAGCAAGATCAACCTATACTATATAGTGAATATGGACTTGTTCCATTATCTTTGAGATTTAAAATTACAAACCATGTATCCAATTAGAAGAAATAGAAGACTCCGCACCAATGCGGCCATAAGATCCCTTGTACGGGAAACCATAATCTCGCCCAATGATTTCTTAGTGCCCCTATTCGTGGTAGAGGGCAAAGGGGTTAAGGAAGAAATCCCATCGATGCCAAACTACTACCGATATAGCTTGGATTTACTGGAAAAAGAAGTAAAGGACCTATGGACCATGGGCCTTAAATCGGTTCTATTGTTTGTAAAGGTTCCAGACCACTTAAAGGACAACAAGGGCAAGGAAGCGGTAAACTCCAATGGTCTAATGCAAAAGGCCATCAAAACGGTAAAAAATACTTGTCCGGATATGCTGGTGATGACTGATGTGGCCCTGGACCCCTACTCTTCCTATGGCCATGATGGCATTGTAGAAGACGGTAAAATAATCAATGACGATTCTGTTGAAGTCTTGACCAATATGAGCATAAGCCACGCAGAAGCCGGGGCCGACTTTGTTGCCCCGAGCGATATGATGGACGGCAGAATATTGAGTATACGCGAAGCCTTGGAAGATGAAGGATTTGTAGATACCGGCATTATGAGTTATAGTGCCAAATACGCCAGTGCCTTCTATGGCCCCTTTAGGGATGCCTTGGATTCCGCGCCCGGATTTGGAGACAAAAAGACCTATCAAATGGATTATGCCAATAGGTTTGAAGCCATAAAGGAAACGGAAATGGACATTGATGAAGGTGCCGATATTGTCATGGTAAAACCAGGGCTCTGCTATTTGGATATTGTTCGTGAAATAAAAAATGAGGTAGATGTACCAGTAGCCGTATACCAGGTATCAGGGGAATACGCTATGGTAAAGGCCGCTGCGGAAAAGGGCTGGTTAGACCATGATGCCGTAATGATGGAACAATTGACCGCTATAAAAAGAGCAGGGGCCAATATAATTGCCAGTTACTTCGCCAAGGACGCCGTTCGCGTCTTAGGTTAGATAAAAGGCAGCGTACGGTAGAACATAGGTGCTACCCGACCCTTATTCACCCTAATATACGTGACCATCGCTATGAGAGCATTATTTTTTATCCTTACAGGACTCTTTTTGATACCCATGCAATCCCAAGATCTTACTATCCCCACCTTTTTGGAAAAATGGGAAAATTCCAGGGATTATCTTCTGGCCGTAGCAGAGGCCATGCCAGAAGAAAAGTTCGATTTTAGACCTACGGACAGACAAATGGAATTTAGGGAACAGCTATTACATATTAAAAGCAATATGGATTGGCTGGCAACCAACTACTTTGGCGCCGAAAAAGCATCCAGAAACAGCAGCGGCGGGGATAAGCTTTCTAAGGCAGAAACACTAGAAATTTTAAAAATTTCCTTTGATAGGGTGAGCAAGATTTTGCAACAAACCTCACCGTCTTCCTTGTCCGAGCAAGTGGATTTCTTTGCCGGGACCAAAACCAAATTGCAAATATTAAATTTGTTACAAGATCATGTATCCCATCATAGGGGTCAGCTAATTGTATACTTAAACCTCAACAATATAGAGCCCCCCAAATATGTGGGCTGGTAATTTTGAATAGTATGGGCAAAAGAATACTTACTTATTTTTTATTGGCATCAACGGCATTCCTTAATGTACAGTTCCTTAATTCCCAAGCCTTGAAGTCGGACTTGCTTACCTATGCCAACCCCTCGGCAGTGGGAATGGACTCCTTGTACATACACGCTAAGGTAGACTCTATAATGACTATGGCCATAAAGGAAGAGGCCTTCCCGGGAGCACAGGTACTAGTGGCCAAAAACAGCAAGATAATTTTCCACAAGGCCTACGGATTCCACACCTATGACAGTCTGCAGGCGGTAGGGCTGACCGATATCTATGACTTGGCTTCGGTAACCAAGATAATTGGTCCATTGCCCGCATTAATGAAGTTGCACGATCAGGGAAAGCTAAATTTAGACGCCCCTTTCAGCACCTATTGGCCAGATTGGAAAAATAGAAGGGACAAGAAAGACCTAAGCGTTAGGGAGGTTTTTGCCCATCAGGCCGGCTTGATACCCTATATCATATTCCTTCAAGATGTGATGAAAAAGAACGGATCTTTAAAAAAACGTTTCGTTCGGCATCAACCCAATGACAAGTTTAGCTCCCGCGCCTACGACAACATTTATATCAAGGATAAGTTTAAAAAGAAAATATACCGCAAGATAAAACGCTCCAAGGTCTCGGATATCAAAAAATACAAGTATTCCGGGCTTACTTTTTTGTTATATCCAGAGATGATCTCACAAATGACAGGAACGGATTACGAAACTTATTTGACTCAAAATTTTTACGCCCCTTTGGGAGCCACCACGCTGGGATTTAAGCCCAAAACCAAGAATTACCCCAACAATATAGTTCCTACGGAATTGGATACTTTATTTAGACATGGGCTCACCAAAAACTGGGTACACGATGAAAACGCGGCTCTCATGGGAGGAGTATCGGGCAATGCCGGTCTTTTTGCCTCTGCTACCGATTTGGCGAAAATGATGCAAATGTATATGAACTACGGCAGTTATGGCGGAAAACGTTATTTATCCGAAGAAACGGTACGGGAATTTACCAGGGTGCAGTATCCTGATAATGAAAACCGTAGGGGGCTTATCTTTGACAAACCAGAATTGAACAATGGGGAACTGACCCTTGCGGATTCCTATCCTGCACCTAGCGCCAGCCCGGAAAGTTTTGGCCACAGTGGATTTACAGGTACCTTTGTGTGGGCAGACCCCACTCATGAATTGGTGTATATATTTTTATCCAACAGGGTATATCCCAGCAGAACGCACAGTAATATCTATAAATACAATATACGCTCGGCGGTACAAGAAGTTTTTTATGAAGCCAATGTTAATTGAGGTAGGCAATTCTTAATTTATTAGTACATTAGTCCTTTATACTTTTCTATGGGGTTACTTATTTTTTATGCACTTATTTCGATCCTCGTATCCTTTCTATGTTCCATTTTGGAGGCTGTTTTATTGAGTGTTCCACAAACATTCATCAATCTGAATAAAAAAGAGAATAAAAGCTACGCTTCAGAATTGGAAGTATTGAAAAAAGATGTGGACAAACCGCTTATTGCCATTCTCACCCTTAATACCATAGCGCATACCGTTGGGGCCATCCTTGTAGGGGTACAGGCCAAGGTGGCCTATTCCGAACTTTATGCAAATGCCAATATATCCGTGCTGGGCATGGATTTCACCGAAGCCAGTATGGTAGGGTTGGTTTCTACCATCATGACCATATTAATTTTGGTAGCTTCAGAAATTGTCCCCAAGACCATAGGGGCCACCTATTGGAGACAATTGGCGCATGCTTCCACCATAATCCTTAAATTTATGGTCTGGTCCCTAAAATGGACCGGAGTTTTATGGATCTTACAGCTCTTTACGAAGCTAATAGGAAAAAAGGGGGTACATGCCAGCATGTTCAGCCGGGAGGATTTTAGCGCTATGACCGACCTTGCACACGAAGAGGGTGTTTTTGAAGAATCGGAATCCACCATTATTAGAAATTTATTGCATTTTGACGAGGTTCAGGTAAAAGATATTATGACACCAAGGGCGGTAGTCAAAATAGCCAGTGAAGCAGAAACTATTAAGGAATTCTACGATGCCAATAGAAATATGCCTTTCTCCAGGATACCCGTTTACAGCAAGAAAATAGATAATATAACTGGCTTTGTACTCAAGGATATGATTTTGGAGGAAATAATCAACAATAATGGGGATGCCCCACTTTCTTCTATAAAAAGGGAAATATTGGTCAGCCACAGAGGAATGCCCATTCCTGAGCTCTTTGAGACCTTTATTTCCAAAAGGGAACACATATCCCTTGTAGTAGACGAATATGGCTCTGTGAGCGGCGTAGCAACTATGGAGGATATATTGGAGACCTTATTGGGACTCGAAATTATGGATGAAAGTGACAGTGTGGAAAATTTACAGCATTTGGCCCGTAAAAATTGGAAAGAGCGAGCCAAACGATTGGGGATAATAGATCAAACCGATAACTTGGAATGATGGAAACCGCCTACCTAAAAACCCCTTTGGGAATTGCCAAAATAGAAGGGGACGAATACGGTTTAACGGCACTTACCCTTTTAGACAGCGAAAAAAAAATATCCACCACTATTCCCGAAGTCCTTGAGGATGCCGTATATCAACTACAGGAATATTTTAAAGGTGCAAGACAGGAGTTTAGTCTAAGCCTGAATCCCGAGGGAACAGAATTTCAAAAAAAAGTTTGGAAAGCACTGCCACAAATACCTTATGGAAAAACTATTTCCTATCTGGAGTTGGCCAAGACCTTGGGAGACCAAAAAGCTATCAGGGCCGTTGCCTCGGCCAATGCGCATAACCCCTTATGGATCGTGGTACCATGCCACAGAGTGATTGGGAGCAATGGTTCCCTAACAGGTTATGCCGGTGGATTATATCGAAAAAAATGGCTGTTAAACCATGAGAGCCCCGTAAAACAGGAGTCACTTTTTTAAAGTTTACAAACCATACGGTTGGTAAAATCTAATACTTGGCCTGTTTATAAGAACATGGCGAACATACATCCAACTAAACGTACATTTTACAGATTTTATCGCCATAGCTAAGGTACACGGTATACTATTCTACCAACTAGATGGTTTGTTTATGCAGTTGATCTGAACCAAGGGGATATGGTATCAAAGCCAATGGCATCACCTTTTAACAAATTCTAAATTTGTTTGTATATTTAAATCGATCCGATGTAAAACATCCGGTGTTATTTTGCTATAACCAGTCATTGGCAACTACCATTTAAAACATACCTAGATGCTTCAAAAAATTAATGTGGAACACATCCTCTTCCTGGATATAGAGACCGTTCCCGAGGAAGAGAACTTTCAGCTTTTGAGCAATGCCAAAAAGGAACTCTGGGAACATAAATCACAGTATCAGCGCAAGGATGAATTTACGGCCGAGGAGTTTTATGAAAGGGCAGGTATTTGGGCCGAATTTGGTAAAATCGTTACTATATCCGTCGGATATTTTAACGTTAAAGGTAACAGTAGGAACTTTAGGGTAACCTCATTTTACGGAGAGGAGAAAAAACTTTTAATGGATTTTAAGAATCTCTTGGACACCCACTTTAATGGGCCCCATCATTTATTGTGCGGCCACAATGGAAAGGAATTTGATTTTCCCTATATCGCCAGACGCATGATCATTAACAGTATAGACCTACCCCACAAACTGGATCTGTTTGGCAAGAAGCCATGGGAAATACCCCATTTGGACACTATGGAATTATGGAAATTTGGTGATTACAAACACTTTACCTCCCTAAAGTTAATGGCCAATATACTGGGAATCCCTTCCCCTAAAGAGGATATTGACGGGAGTATGGTAAAAGCTGTTTATTACGAGGAAAAAGATATAGATCGTATTATTAAATATTGCGAATTGGATGTGGTGACCACCGCTCAGGTATTTCTACGCTTGCGAAACGACAAACTCTTGGAAGAAGATGAAATTATAAGAATTTGACCAAGGAATGAAAATAATAGTAGGGCCCCGCTACTTTGCCCAGATCAGCTTAGGCATTTATCCAAGCTTAGGACTTATAAAACTTAATGGATTTTGACCCTTCCAAATCTGCTAGGGTAAGCACATAAAGCCCAGGCGTTAGATCGGCAATATAAATCTGTTTTTGTTCTGCCTTACCCGATTTAACTACTATTCCGTTCAAGGAAACTATTTTGTACATAGCATCATCGGAAACGTTTCCATGAATGGTCATAGATGTCTCCACCGGATTAGGAAAAATAGAGAAGGCCACTTGCAAGCTTAGGGTTTCATATTCCAAGTCATCGGTAAACGCTGTTTCGTCACCCTGGAAGGTAAACTCATATTCCGGGGTATATTCAGAACCTACATTCTCTGTACAAAAGGTCTTTAGTCTTACAACATAGTCTGTACCGGCCACCAATTGAGGTAGGGTAAAACTATGGTCAAAGGTATTGGCAATAGTCCACTCCTCATTCGCTTTTTCCTTATACTCTATTTGAAATAGTGCATCGGTATTGGCGGTCCAGCTCAAGGTTGCTGTGCTGTCATCAGCAGTGGTCAACTCTATATCTTCCGGAGTACTAAGTACACAATCGGTAAGTGATATCCCGCTAACGATTAAGGAGAAATGCTGAGAACCTTGGTCAAGCGTGTTTTTATGGCTTACAGAAATTACATATTCGCCTTGGGCGTTTTGTATATCTATTCTCTCAAAAGGATCTACCTTATTATCGCCAGCAGTAGCAGCTGCATCGGCATTCACAGCACTTAATTTCCACGGAAAGAAAGTCTCCCCGTCCTTACTGATCCTGATATCCAAATCATTGACCAAGGCTGCGGACATATCGTTCAACACTCCGGAGTTCACAGCACCGGTTGCCGGATCGGTCCAAGATATGGAAGCCGACAAAGGGTCATTGCCATTTGCTTGCACCACAAATGTTTTTGTTTCGCCATCCTCCAGAGTTTCCTCTGAAAGAAGGCTTGCATATCCTTTATTGGTAATAATTTCAACAGCCGATTTTGAGTTGATAACACCCCATCCCATTTTATAATCTGGTCCTGGAGCATCCACATCGTCCGCACTGTGCAGTACCAAACCCTTTAAGGTCGCAGCCTTCATAAAGCTACCTTCCATCTTCTCATAGTATTCCTGTAGCAACAACATAGAGCCGGTAACCCCTGGGGTGGCCACCGATGTACCACTGGCGGTCTCATACCTACTGTCGCTACCACTACCAGTGGTATAAATATTGGTTCCATAAGCAGCAATGTCCGGCTTAATCCTACCATCATCAACGGGGCCAAAGCTAGAATAAGAGGCTACGGTAGCTTTTCTTAGCTCGCCTTTATCATTAGTTGCAATATCGGCAGCAGCTACAGTAACTCCGTTCTTTGAAGTAGCAAATCCCAACATTAGATCAAATCCGTTGGATGAAGAACCATAAATTGGCGATTCATTATCATTGCTTTTCTGTGAATTACCCGCCGCAGTCACCATTAAATAATATGGAGCATTGTACATGATCTTGTCCCAATCCCTGGAAACTTGGATATAGGAACCAAAATACCAATCGGGAACCCTTTCCGACATAATTCCGTAGGAGTGGTTGGATAGCAACAAACCATTGGCGGCCATTTCGGCCACTTCAATTTTATCCCTTTTCCAATCATGGGAAACAGCCTTGGCCTTATAAGCAACACCTTTGGCTTTATTCTCGAGCCCTGAAGCTACTAAAATACCGGTTACCCTAGAAGCATGTGAATCCACTATTTCGCTGGCGTCCAAGGTTTGAACCCTGGTATCAAATTCCTTATGGCTGGTTAGTGCAGACCCTGCATCCCAAACACCAACAAGCATATTCTCACCATTTAACCCCAATCCTAGCAATCCATCATCATGTAAGGCACTGGCCCTGGTAGCATTATTTAGTTCTGTACTAAAAGTACTATAGTATAATGGACTACCATCTGCACCTATGGAAGTCAATTCAGAAAAATTTCCATCTGCCGATCGTTCGGTAAGCTTCCAACCATTTGTCTTGGCTGCTTGCAATAACGTATTTTTCTCTTGGGTGAAATTTCTTTTAAGATCTGTGGTGATCCTTTGAAGCTTTGCACTGCTGTAGTTCCCTTTAATTATCTGAATCTGCTTCTGTGTTTGCGCATAGGAACCATGGACAGCAAAGCACAATGCAACAACAAAGCTGCATTTGCGAAGAATAATCATTAAGTGTTTTGCGTAAGCCATGGCAAAGTCTACAGTAAGATTTGGATTACAAATATACTGTAACACAGCAATATACTCGATAAACGCACGCTTTTATTCGATGAAATGCATGGATTTGTTGTGAACGCTCAAAAAAACGTCATGAAAAGATGTTTATGCTACTATAATTTTTTTTAGGAATTGAGTTTTAACTGAACATAGACGGGAAAATGATCACTAAATCCGCCCACATACCTTCTTCCTACATAGGTCCTACGCGGATTGCCCTTGTATTTTCCTTTATTCTCGGCTAAAAAAGCCTCATCAAAAATATTGGCCTCTGTAAAACTATGGGTACCCTTTTCAAAATTTAAGAAGTTATGGGACACAATTATCTGATCAAAAAGGCTCCATCTTCTTTTATAATAGGCACTGCCCCGTCCTGGGGCCATTAATTTTTCCATGGGATTGTACAGCCTATTATTGCCCATTAAGGTCTGTACACTTGCGGAGGAGGGACCATCGTTAAAATCGCCCATAATAATGTAGTTAGGGTCATTAAACCGCAATTCTATCCCCTTCATGTATTCATTTATGGTATGGGCTGCCTGGATACGCTTATGATCGGTTTGCTGATCTCCATTTCGCCTTGAAGGCCAATGGTTTACAAAAACATGCACCTCTTCCCCATTCAATTCACCGTGCACATATAAAATATCCCTAGTAGTATCGCGCTGTCCGTTTTCACTATAAAGAAGTAAAGCTATGGGCTCTGAGGAAATAACCTTAAAATTGTCCTGGTTATAAAGCAGGGCATTGTCTATTCCCCTTTCATCTGGGGAATCATAATGTATATAATGGTAATTGTAATCGGACAAAGGGCCGGTTGCCAATAAATCCTGGACTACGGTTTTATTCTCCACCTCGGCCACTCCTACCAACACCGGAGGCTGTCCAGTACTCGCCCTACCTATCTTACTTATTGTTTTAGCGAGTTTTTGTAATTTTTTTTGATATCGTCTTGGAGTCCATTTTCTGGAACCATTTGGGGTAAAATCATCATCCAAAGTATGTGGAGCATCGGCAGTGTCAAAAAGGTTTTCTAAATTATAGAAGGCTACCGTATGTAGGGTATTGACCGATTTTTTCTTAAAAAATGAAAATTTCATTCAAAATTATTAACCGATTGCTAAAATACGAAAATCCCTTTGCAAGTATTGATTAGATTTGTACTTTAAATAAGTATATGTTAGAAAAGAAGACCATAGAATACGAAAAGGCCGTACTCATAGGAGTCATGAACAAGGACCAAAACGAGGAAAAGGTAACAGAATATTTGGACGAACTTGAATTTCTTACCTACACTGCAGGAGGTGAGGTCTGTAAGCGCTTTGTACAGCGTATAGATGTCCCCAACCCCAAAACTTATATAGGTAGTGGTAAGATGCAGGAAGTGGAGTCCTATGTAAAACAGAACGACATTGGCTCCGTTATATTTGACGACGAACTTAGTCCCGGTCAACAGCGGAACATAGAGCGACAATTAAAATGTAAGATCTTGGACCGAACCAGTTTAATCCTTGACATTTTTGCACAAAGGGCCCAGACCAGTTATGCAAGAACCCAAGTAGAATTGGCACAATATGAATACTTACTTCCAAGACTAACCGGATTATGGACCCACTTGGAGCGCCAAAAAGGGGGAATTGGAATGCGCGGACCCGGGGAAACAGAAATTGAAACGGACAGACGTATTGTGCGCGACCGTATTTCCCTTCTTAAGAAAAAACTGTTAAAAGTAGATAAGCAGATGGAGACCCAAAGAGGCAATAGAGGGGCCTTGGTACGTGTTGCCCTAGTAGGCTATACCAACGTAGGGAAATCTACCTTAATGAACGTCATTAGCAAAAGTGATGTTTTTGCAGAGAACAAACTATTTGCCACCTTGGACACTACGGTCAGGAAAGTGGTTATAGGCAACCTACCGTTCTTATTGAGCGACACGGTAGGATTTATTAGAAAACTGCCCACACAGTTGGTAGAGAGCTTTAAAAGTACCTTGGACGAGGTTCGTGAGGCCGACCTACTTCTTCATGTGGTAGACATTTCGCATCCCAATTTTGAGGAACATATAGATTCAGTAAACCAAATCCTTTCAGAAATAGACAGTTCTGATAAAAAAACCATTATGGTTTTCAATAAGATAGACCAATATGAACACAAGACCATTGATGATGACGACTTGGTAACCGAAAAAACAACCAAGCATTTCACCATAGAGGAATGGAAAAATACTTGGATGAGACGGGTGGGTGACAAGGCGCTGTTTATATCGGCATTAAACAAGGAAAACCTTAAGGAGTTTAGAAAACGTGTCTATGATGAGGTACGCGATATTCACGTTACCCGATTTCCCTATAACAACTTTCTATACCCAGAAAACCTGGACGAGTACTAGAAACATGGCGATTTGCCCCTATAGAAGTTAAAAAGATCTAGGGGCCTTTACGTTGAAACAAACCTATTATTCCAGGGCCATGAAAATGGCTTAAAGGATAGACTATGGTCTTTTTACAAAAGGAGACACACAGCATTTTTAACCCTATACCGCTTAAAACGAAGAAAATAGCCACAGCTACGATGCCGTTCATCGGACAAACGATACCATTGGTTTTGTTCACAACATACTATACTACGTTCACAACAAAAATGAAACAGGGACACCAATTAGGCCTATCTTTACAATGTAATTAAGAAAAGGTATTTATCCCCAAATCAAATATCAATCTTTTTTCAAGTGCTTTTTCCCCAAATCAGCACTTAACCTAAGGTGAAAATTTATAATAATAAACCAAATTTTACCAAAAAATCTACTTAGCTAAAAAAAAGCCCCGCAAGGGGCCTTTTTTTTTAACATGATTATTCCTGTTTTTAGAAGGAATAATTTAAACCAAATAACCAATAGGTCTGTAAATCATTGTCAATAGAATCAAAAGTAGGTGTTGGATCCCCTGTATCCAGGTTGCTAATGGCATAATTCAATGCCTCCTGTCTATTGTTCCTTAGTCCAAATTCAAATCCTAAGCCAATACCCTTCCATAAGGTATACCCAAAAGAATTGGTCCAGGTCCAGTTGGAGTAGTCCGCACTTTTATAGCTCTGAAATAGGGATAGATTGGTCTTAAAGTTTACCTTGCCCAATTGTCTGGTATAATCTGCCACTATTTTGGCTCCCAAGGACGATTCAAAAACGGTATCCCCGCTACTGAACACAAAGTTGTAGTTCAACGGGTGGATCACTACTACCAAATCGGCAATGGGCGTCCATGTGGCACCAAGACCCACGTCCAAATACCCTGGATCATTAAAATTATCAATAATGGTTGTCCTATATTCCCCAAGGGTAGATATGGCAAATTTTTCGCTTAGTTTCTGTCCGTATAACGAAGTAATGGTAAAGACGTCGGTGGAGGAACGAAAACTATCATCATCCGTATCAATATCCTTATCATCAATTTTGACCCATCCCAAGTTAACATTCAGGGAGTTCCTCCAGAAATATTTAGCCTCTTTAAGATTGGCGAAAGCATTGGCCGTAATACCAATATTTCCCGCGTCCGAATTTGGTGCCCCTTTTGCATACCAATTATTGAATCCAGAAATAGTGGCCCCAATAGTACCAAAGGCACCCGTTTTCCAGCCTGGTATGGCATCTATTTTGCCTTGAATGGCATCTACTCTTTTCTGAATGGCGGCTATAGAGTCCTTTTTACTTGCTTTTTCGGCCTTTAACCCCTCCAAGGTTTGGGCCACCGTAATGTTCATAGCCAACAACGCGACTACCCCTAGTACAATTTTTTTCATAATAGATAGTGTTTTATTTATTATGGCAAAAGTAAGAATTGCAATACAATTTTAAATAACCTTATTAAGGGTTATTTTGACTTAAACAGAGGGACAGATGAGCAGGCTTCCCCGTACATAACGCTTTTGGCAACCGATTGAATCTTGGTAGTAGCCCATAAATAAGCGTTGGGTGGAACAGGTTTATGGGAACAACCTTTGATAATCACAGGTTTGCCCTCAAATACTGAAACATCCAAATCTTCCAATATGGATTGATAGAGTGACGACTCCAGTGCTTCAAGATCTCCAATCACCACTTTTTTGGCAAAAGGCTGTAGTTTGGTAGCTATAAGCATATAGGCCCATCCAGGTATAACGGCATCTGTAGAGCAGTTAAGCGCTACGTAGGCATCTTGATACCCACTCCAATCGTGGTTATCCAATTGGCTCCTAAAATCTTTTTCCCTAAGTATAAGGCCCTCGTATAGCCAATCTTTAATATCCAATAATACCCTTTGCCCTACTGGGTAATAATCCTCAAGGTTAAAGGTCAGCAGTTTACTTTGGGCAACACGATTGATGATTTCAGACATAATAATGAAATTTATTGTTGGAAAATCCGGTGTAACAGCTGCTTGGCATTGATGCTTCTATTAAGTGAAACACCTCTGGCCTTTATACGGCCAAAATTACCGTAAATAGACTACAAGGTACTACAACATTCCCAATTCCAACTTAGCTTCCTCGCTCATTAATTCCTGTGTCCAAGGCGGATCAAAAGTAATCTCTACCTCAACATCCTTTAATTCGTCAAGAGACTTCACCTTTTCCTCAACCTCCATGGGCAGGGATTCCGCAACCGGGCAATTGGGAGAGGTTAGCGTCATAAGTATTTTAACTTCGTAGTCCTCGTTCACGAAGACATCATAAATAAGCCCTAGCTCATAGATGTCCACAGGTATTTCCGGATCGTAAATAGTCTTTAAAACCCTTACTATCTTTTCACCCAATTCCTGGGTATCTATTGTTGTTATTTCGTCACTCATTTGATAAATGTTTATTGATAAGCAATTGGGGTTTTTCTTTTAAAAAAAACCAAACTGCAAACACATTAATTTAATTGGGTTTGATAGGCTACAGCATATAATTTCAACTGCTTGATCATGCTTACAAGACCATTGGCCCTAGTAGGCGATAAATGCTCCTTTAAACCAATCTGATCTATAAAAGCGGTGTCCGCATCTATGATATCCTGCGGTCTTTGATTACTAAAGGCACGTATCAGTATCGCAATTATCCCTTTGGTGATTATGGCATCACTATCTGCCGTAAACACCAATTTATCACCCTCCAATTCGGCATGCACCCATACCTTGCTCTGACAGCCCTTAATGATATTATCATCTGTTTTATACTGCTCCTCGATCAATGGCAATGATTTACCCAATTCGATCATATACTCATAGCGTTGCATCCAATCCTCGAACATAGAGAATTCATCAACGATTTCTTCCTGTATTTCCTTTATACCCATATCTGATTTTTGAAACCCATTCTACCATGGGCCAACAATTTTGAACAAAAATACAACAAGTATATTTGCCTATCAACTATTTAAAACATTGAAAATTAACTGGCTGTAGTTAGGACAGCATGGCTTGTGCACGCTTTACGGACTTTACCAGCACATCTACCTCTTCCTTGGTATTGTAAAAACTAAAACTGGCCCTTACCGTACCTGGTATTTTATAAAAATCCATTATTGGCTGTGCACAGTGGTGTCCCGTTCTTACTGCAACGCCCAACTTATCCAATATACTCCCTATATCATAGGGATGCAAGCCTTCTATATTAAAGGACACAACCGCAGTTTTCTCCTTACCATTACCGTAGATTCTTAAGCCTTCAATAGCCAATAATTCTTTGGTAGCATACTCTAGTAGTTCATGTTCGTACTGTGCAATAGCTTCAAACCCAATAGCATTCATATAATCCAAAGCCGCACCAAAGGCTATTCCCCCACATATATTTGGGGTTCCCGCCTCAAATTTATGGGGAAGCTCTGCATAGGTGGTCTTTTCAAATGTCACTTCCGCTATCATCTCCCCTCCTCCTTGATATGGTGGCAGTTTGTTAAGCCACTCTTCCTTACCATAAAGCACCCCAACCCCGGTTGGACCACACATTTTATGTGCAGATACCACGTAGAAGTCAACATCCAATTGCTGAACATCGGCTTTCAGGTGCGGAGCGGCCTGTGCCCCATCAATCAATACTGCAGCACCTACACGGTGCGCAGCCTCAATAATTTCCTTAATTGGGTTCACGGTGCCCAAAGCATTGGAAACATGATTACAGAATACTAATTTTGTTCTATCAGAAAGTAATTCATGATAGGCCTCCATGACCAATTCCCCTTCCAAATTCATTGGAATTACCTTTAAAACAGCTCCGCTACGTTCGCACATCATCTGCCAAGGCACAATATTGGAATGGTGTTCCAAAGCCGAAACAATAACCTCATCGCCCTCCTTTAAAAAAGAACCAAAGCCATTGGCCACTAAATTAACCCCATGGGTTGTACCGGAGGTAAATAAAATCTCATGTGTATGGGCCGCATTAAAATGCAGCTGTATTTTCTTCCTAGCCTGCTCATAAGCATCCGTTGCCTCTTGGGACAAGCTATGTACCCCTCTGTGGATATTGGCATTGTATCTGGAATAATAATCCACAATGGCATCTATAACCTTTTGCGGGGTCTGTGAGGTAGCTGCATTGTCCAAATACACCAGTGGATACCCATTAACTTTCCTATTTAAAATTGGAAAATCCTTACGTATACTCAATATGTCTAAAACAGTATCTATCATGATGATATTTGAAGTTATGGCAATCGCAGAAATAGGAGGTATTATAGATCAAACCCTAATCTAACCTCCAATTTGTTGGCTATCAGCTTGTTGATCCTCACCTTTAATTCCGGAATCCGAACACTTTCCAGAACGTTATTGGCAAAAGCATACATCAACAATGCCCTGGCCTCCTTTTTTGGAATACCCCTGGATTGAAGATAAAATAAGGCCTCTTCATCTAACTGACCAATAGTACAGCCATGGGAACACTTTACATCATCTGCAAAAATCTCCAATTGTGGTTTGGTATTTATTGTGGCCTTGTCACTCACCAAGATATTGTTGTTCTGCTGAAAAGCATTTGTCTTTTGGGCTATTTTTTCTACTATGATCTTCCCATTGAATACCCCAGTGGCGTTCTCGCCGTATATCCCCTTGTAATCCTGATGGCTCTCACAATTGGGCTCAATATGGTGTACCAAGGTATGGTGGTCTACATGTTGTTTCCCCTCTATAATGGTTACCCCTTTCATAGTAGAATCTACATGTTCCCCGTTTTGATAGAAATTAAGATTATTACGCGTTAATTTGCCCCCAAAGGAAAAAGTGTGCACATTCACCGCACTGCCGCCTTTTTGATCTATATAGGTGTTATCTATTAGAGAAGCGGTAGTACAATCGTTCTGCACCTTATAGTAGTCCACTATAGCATTCTTGGCCGCAAAAATTTCGGTAACGGAATTAGTAAACACCTCATTGCTAGTTAAGCTCTGATGGCGCTCAATAATCTGCATTTCGGCATTCTCCTCGGCAATGATCAGGTTTCTAGGCTGTAATAATAAGGCCGCTTCATTTCCTGTTGCGAAATGAATAATCTCTATAGGCTTCTTGGGAATCTTATTTTTTGGAATATAGATATAGGCGCCTTCCTTGCTAAAAGCAGTATTTAAACTGGTCAAGGAGTCTTCTTGAGAAGCTATTTTATTAAAATAAACATCTATTATTTGCTTGTACATAGGCTTGTTCAAGGCCGAACTCATTAGGCATACATCCACCCCATCATGGGTGGTCTCCGATAAAAAGGAACTGTATACCCCATCTACAAAAACAATCTTAAAGGTATCTATTTCATGAAGAAAGTACTTCTTAACGTCCCTATACTCCAGATTACTCTCCTTTTTGGGAAATATACTGAAATCTATTTTCTGAAGTGTATTTAAGGAAGTGTATTTCCAAGCCTCCTCTTTCTTGGTGGGAAACCCTTTTGCCTCAAATTTTTTAATGGCTTCTGAACGAATATCATGAACTGGGTTATCCACGTCCACACCGTTTTCAAATGCCAAAAATGAGGAAACCAATTTTTCTTTTAAATCCATTTTTACAAGTTGTAATGTCTAAATGCCATGTGTTGGAAAGGTCCTGGCCCTATGACCAAAATACTTTGCACTTCCGCTTGACATTTTAGATTTATTTTCAATTTTGACTCTTAAACTTTCAACATTGGCATTAAACCGCTGCTTCCTGTTTTAACCAGTCATATCCTTTTTCTTCCAATTCAAGGGCCAGGTCCTTATCCCCAGATTTCACGATCTTACCATTGTGCAGTACGTGAACATAGTCTGGTACAATATATTCCAACAGCCTTTGGTAGTGGGTAATAACAATTACGGCATTGTCCTTGCTCTTTAACTTGTTAACCCCATTGGCCACGATACGCAAGGCATCAATATCCAAACCGGAATCAGTTTCATCCAAGATGGCCAATTTAGGTTCTAACATTGCCATCTGAAAGATCTCGTTACGCTTTTTCTCGCCACCGGAAAACCCTTCATTTAAGGAACGTGATAAAAATTTTCTGTCAATTTCCAGCAACTCGGACTTTTCCCTAATCAGTTTTAACATGTCCTTGGCCGGCATATCTTCCAACCCCTTGGCCTTTCTGGATTCGTTTATGGCCGTTTTCATAAAATTGGTAACAGATACGCCGGGAATCTCTACCGGATATTGAAAAGAAAGAAACACCCCTTTATGCGCCCTATCTTCGGGAGCAGTATCCTCAAGGTTTTCACCCTCTAAAAACACCTCGCCCTTGGTCACTTCAAACTCTTCCTTACCAGCAATTACTGACGCCAAAGTACTTTTCCCGGAACCGTTGGGTCCCATAATGGCGTGTACCTCCCCTGCATTGACCGTTAGGTTTATTCCCTTAAGGATCTCCTTGTCTTCTACTCTAGCGTGTAAATTATTTATTTTCAGCATTGTTCTTAATTCTAATTATTTTATAATATGGTATGCCTATGGCATTTTAATAATATCTTGTTATGTATGGCTTATTGTTCCCAGTCTCAGCATAACTGCCCCTACAAGGGAACAACAATGGTCATTAACCAACTGATCCTTCCAAACTTATTTCCAATAATTTTTGGGCTTCTACGGCAAATTCCATCGGCAATTTATTCAACACTTCCTTACTAAAACCATTTACGATCAAGGCTATGGCCTTTTCAGTATCTATACCCCGCTGGTTACAATAAAATATCTGATCTTCCCCAATTTTACTGGTCGTCGCCTCATGCTCTATTTGTGCAGATTTGTTCTTTGCCTCAATATAGGGAAAGGTATGTGCACCACATTCGTTGCCCATCAACAGCGAATCACACTGGGAGAAGTTCCTGGCATTTTCTGCCCTACTGTTCACCTGTACCAATCCACGATAGCTGTTTTGGGATTTACCGGCAGAAATACCTTTGGATATAATAGTACTTCTTGTATTTTTCCCAAGGTGGATCATCTTAGTACCCGTATCTGCCTGTTGGTAATTATTGGTCACTGCAATGGAATAGAATTCCCCAATGGAATTATCCCCTTTTAAGATACAGGAAGGATATTTCCAGGTAACGGCCGATCCCGTTTCAACCTGTGTCCAAGAAATTTTGGCGTTCTTTTCACACAACCCCCTCTTGGTAACAAAGTTATAGACCCCGCCCTTACCTTCCTTGTTTCCAGGAAACCAGTTTTGTACAGTGGAGTATTTTATTTCGGCATCGTCCAATGCAATTAATTCCACTACGGCGGCGTGCAGCTGGTTCTCATCACGTGATGGAGCCGTACAACCCTCCAAATAACTAACATAACTACCCTCGTCTGCAATTACCAAGGTTCTTTCAAACTGCCCGGTACCCGCCTGATTAATTCTAAAATAGGTAGAAAGTTCCATAGGACATTTCACCCCTTTGGGAATGTAACAGAAAGAACCGTCCGAGAAAACGGCCGAATTCAAGGCTGCATAAAAATTATCTTTTTGGGGCACTACGGTACCAATGTATTTCTTTACCAGTTCCGGGTGCTCTTTAATAGCCTCGGAAATAGAACAAAATATAATGCCTTTTTCCGCAAGTGTCTTTTTAAAGGTAGTAGCAACCGAAACAGAATCCATAACAATATCTACCGCTACGCCGGCCAACTTCTTTTGCTCGTCCAAAGAAATACCCAACTTCTTAAAAGTATCCAACAACTCGGGGTCTACCTCGTCCAAACTATTGTACTTTGGCTTCTTGTTTGGTGCCGAATAGTAGGAAATAGCCTGAAAATCGGGTTTTTCATACCTCACATTTGCCCATTCGGGCTCCACCATCTCCTTCCAAATTTTAAAGGACTCCAAGCGCCATAAGGTCATCCACTCCGGCTCCTCCTTCTTTTTGGAAATAGCTATCACTATTTCCTCATTAAGACCATTGGGAAAGGTATCCGATTCTATATCTGTGTAGAAACCGTATTCATACTCCTTGGTTTCCAATTCTTTTTTTAACTCTTCCTCTGTATATGCCATTCTTCTTAATTTAACAATTGTTCAAGACCACAATTGACTAATTATTTATCGTCCCCAACACTATCATTGGTACATTTTTATCATCACCCCTTTAAAATGCTAGAGAGAGAAACTCTCTCCACATCCACAGGTTCTTTGTGCATTGGGGTTATTGAACACAAATCCTTTGCCATTGAGTCCACCCGAATACTCCAATACCGTGCCTACCAGATAAAGAAAACTCTTTTTATCCACTACGATACGTACGGCATTATCTTCAAATATTTTATCGGACTCACCGGCCTCTTTTGAAAAATTCAGCTCATAGGACAAACCGCTGCAGCCACCGCTTTTAACACCAACCCTAACATAGTCTTTGCTGGCGTCAAAGCCTCCTTCCGCCATGAGGGCCATCACCCTGTCCCTAGCTGTTTCAGATACTTTAATCATTGCTAATTGGATTTAATCTAAATAGTTTACAAATATACTACATAAGTAGGGTTTTACCATATTTACTAACATTAATATAACGAATAGTAAAATCAATGTTCTCTATGGCACAAAACCAACTACAAAGCCCCTTCCCTATAGGCACTGGAAAAGATCCATACAACCCTATTTCCTCCCCTGTAAAGCGTCGGTACCGCTTTCATGTACCATTTGCAAGGGAACTGCCATTTTTTTTGATATTGGGAATAGCTTGGCCAAATAATTACCGACTTAACAAAATAATGGCCATGGGAAAAGAAAATAATAAAACATCTTTATGCTAGTTACAAAAATTTAATTTAAATTCAACTGCATTTTAAAAAAACAGAAAAACATACGAATATTATGTCCAAAAAGAAGACCGCATTTAGTAACAATTCGCGACGAGATTTTATTAAAGGCACCGGCTTGGCAACTGCCGGTTTTATGATCGTACCACGACACGTATTGGGAGGTCCTGGCTTTGTTGCTCCAAGTGACAAACTGAACATTGCCGGCATAGGAGCTGGTGGTAAAGGAAGAAGCGACATTGCATCCTTTGCAGAAAGTCCAAACGTTAACATTGTAGGGCTTTGCGATGTGGATGACAGACAGGCCGTGGAATCCAGAAAGAATTTCCCTAAGGCAAAATACTATGCCGATTTTAGAAAAATGTTGGAAAACGAAAAGGACAATATTGATGCCGTATCGGTATCTACTCCAGACCACAATCATGCCGTCGCCGCGTATATGGCCATGGAAATGGGCAAACACGTATATGTACAAAAGCCCCTTACCCATGACATTTGGGAGGCCAGAATGCTAACCGAAGCCGCTAAAAAATTCAAAGTAGTTACCCAGATGGGAAATCAGGGTGGCTCTGGAGATGGTGTTAGAAAAATGAAGGAAATATATGATACGGGCATCATTGGTGATGTGCACACCGTGAAATGTTGGACCAATAGGGCCATATGGCCACAAGCACTGCAAACTCCCACTAAAAAAGATAGAATTCCAAAGGGACTAAATTGGGACCTGTGGTTGGGAACAGCCGAAATGAGGGATTACAACGACGCCTACCTACCTTTTGATTGGAGGGGATGGTCCGACTTTGGAACGGGGGCCCTAGGAGATATGGCCTGCCATATCATGGACCCGGTATACAGAATATTGCCTATACTGTATCCTAACCAGGTTGAATGTAGTGTTTCCGACTCCTTTAAAGGCAAATTTGAAACCGCAGATTACCCCAAGAGTTTTCCCAACTCCAGTAAAATACACCTCAGCTACCCAAGAACCGATGGCAAGGGTACCGTAAAAGTAACTTGGATGGATGGCGGACTCCTGCCAGAGAGACCAGATGAAATGGGTGATGACGAAGCCTTGGGCAACTGGGATGGAGGCGTTCTTTTTATAGGAACCAAAGGAAAATTATTGGCAGATTGTTACGGGGCCAACCCTAGACTGCTCCCACTAACGCTGAACGAGCAATTTGAAGTGGAAGAAACCATTGCACGTGTACCGGAAGGGCATTACCTACAATGGGTAAACGCCTGTATGGCCGGTTACGGCAATGCCGAGACCAGTTCGTCATTTGATTACGCCGGTCCGTTTACAGAGAGTATCCTAATTGGAAATCTGGCCCTTAAAGCCTATTTTGAGGTAGACCCCAATGCCGATAAAACCAGTTTCTGGGGCGGCTCTAAATACAACGGTAGAAAACGTCTATTGTGGGATGCCGAAAACATGAAGGTTACCAACTTTGAACCTGCCAACAAATATGTGAAACGCAACTATAGAAATGGTTATTCTTTGGGATAGACATTATTAAAGTAGTGTACAAAACAAAACGCCGATTTAAATAAGTAAGCCCATGGCTGCTATATTTGGATCGGCGTTTTCAATCCCTATACATCCCCATCTTTATAAGCTTAAAGCGGGGATATGATAGATTTACTCCTTATTTTTGCAAAATGATAGAAGATAAAAATCAAGAAAAGACCGGATTGGATCAATTGGGAGAGTTTGAATTGATCAATCATCTAACCAAAAACTTTACACTACAACACAAGTCCAGCATAATGGGCATAGGAGATGATGCTGCCGTGATGGATTTTAGTAATAAAAAAGCGGTGATGTCTACAGACCTGCTTATAGAAGGGGTGCATTTTGACCTTAGCTATATGCCCCTAAAACACTTAGGGTATAAGTCGGTAATGGTAAACCTATCGGACATCTATGCCATGAATGCCATTGCCACCCAAATTACCGTATCCATTGCTGTTTCCAACAGGTTTCCATTAGAGGCCCTGGAAGAATTTTACAGTGGGGTTGCCCTGGCCTGTGAAATTTACAAGGTAGACCTCGTTGGCGGGGACACTACCTCTTCCACAAAGGGCATGTTAATAAGTGTAACTGCCGTTGGTGAGGCAGACGAAGCGGATATAGTGTATAGAAGCGGAGCCAAACCCAATGATCTCCTTGTGGTATCAGGTGATTTAGGAGGCGCCTACTGCGGCCTACAGGTATTGGAAAGAGAAAAGGAAGTTTTTAAGGTAAACCCCAACAATCAACCAGACCTATCGCCTTACACCTATATTGTGGAGCGCCAACTAAAACCGGAAGCCAGAAAGGATATTAAAGGTTTGCTACAGCAATTGGAAATCCTTCCCACTTCTATGATCGATATTAGTGACGGACTTTCTTCAGAAATTTTGCATTTGTGCAGCAAGAGTGCAGTAGGCTGCAATGTATATGAGAACAAAATTCCGTTAGACCCTACTGTTATATCGGCCTGTGAGGAATTTAAAATTGATAGCACCTTGGTTGCCCTAAGTGGGGGAGAGGATTATGAGCTTTTATTTACTATAGACCAGAAAGATTTTCCAAAAATAAAAGGGAACCCACATTTTACGGTGATCGGACATATGACCGACAAAAATGAAGGGGCGCATTTAATTTCCAGAGGCGACGCCAAAATACCGCTTACGGCCCAAGGATGGAATTCCTTTTCTTAGAGCAATGAAGTGTGAACGGTAGGATTTGGATAAAAAAATTCCCGAAATTTAAGCACGTATAACACCTAACTGTCAAGGGGCGCAAGACAGTTCAGCATAAGGACATCCTTTCAATTTACGGGAATAACTTATAAATTCCGATGTCCATCAGGATCAGAATCTAATTTCCAAGGCAAGGCTTAGGCCACCTGTTGGGTGGACCTATGTCTTTTTTGATAAATATCCTGTAAGGTATTGTTGATATCCTGCAACTCCGGTGTAAGCACAGAAAGGTTACCACTAACATCCGTGGTGACCTGTTTGGCACAGTGAACACACTTGTACTCCTTAATGTGCGAGGTTACATTTTTGGAAATAATGTAATGGTGTCCGAAAATGCTGCAGCAAATAGCGCTGAATTTGGTTCCATAGTCTGATATAACTTTCTTCATAAGGCAGATTTTAAAGGGGCATTGGTAAGGTTTTGGGAACCGTAAAATGCAAAAATTAAACTTCTAAATTAATGGTTATAAAGTGCTATCTAAAACACTTTCAAGTAACTAACGCCACAGAAGTACTTTTTATTGGGCACAACCTGTTTTTTTTTGATTTTTTCGAAATAAAAATTTGTTTTTTCGACCAAATACACTTTCACCCCCTAAAAAGTTAAAGAACCGACCAGGTGGTTTTTATCCTAATTTTACACCATTTTTTCGGTAATCACCTAAGAATTAACCAATATGATTGTTGCAGGTGGTAATTCCCGTTTTTTTTAGGTTCAACCTATTTATCTCCACTATACCCATTAAAGTTTCCGCTAAACAAATTAGGGGCAGCTTGGGTTATTGCAATCGGAACAATTCAATAATTATAGGCAGTATTTACCTAAATAGGGACTACAGTACATCTATGGAAAAAAATCCTATTAACTTACTTAAGCATCTATGGATGGCCAAGTGCCCAACCGATGGACCTAAGACTAAAGTTTTTCATATTCCGCCTTAAAGGAAGCAAGCATGGAAGTAATTATTTTTTTGGGGTCACCTTCAGAAAGGCTCTCGAACGATATATACCCCTGATATCCTTGGTTTTTAACAATACCGGCTATTCTTTTCATATCCACCGGGGTTTTTATGCCATTTGGATATACATGCTCCTTTACAAACCAATAGTTTGCATAAGGAGCCAGTTTTTCAATTTCACTATAAGGGTCACTGGCATGGAGGCTGCCCACATCCAGAATTAAACCAAACCATTTAGAACCTACCCTCCTAATGATGTCTATTATTTCGTTACTGCCAAATAAAAATTCGTTATGATTTTGCAAGCCCACCATCACGCCATGTTCCGCACCATATTGAGCACAACTTTTAAATTCTTCAACAAGCCAAGCCTTTACTTCGCCTTTTGTGAAGTCTTTATAATTGTACTTTCCGGTAAATACCCTCATGATGCTAGCCCCTAATAGGGATGAAACGGCCAACCAATTCTTTACCATATCCCTATCGGCTTTACGCATATCCGGATCAGGGTCAACAAAATTATTGCGCACCCCGGTCCAACTAATATTCAAGCCAAGCTCCAATGCCCGCTGTTTTAACAAAAAAAGTTCATTATTGTTGGGCACTTGGGGGTATGAAGAAAAATAATAGCCAGTGAGATCTACAGCATCCAAACCAATATGGGCCGCAAATTCCATCATATCATAGAAGGTCATTTCCCCACTCCTCAACATTGCATTGAAGGAGTAAGCATTGACGCTATATTGCACCCTGTTTTTTACCAAAGCCCCACCCTTGTGACTGGCCAATAGACCCCTTGTACCAAAAAACAAGGGAGCAAGGACCAGACTCCGAATAATACTTCTTCTTTTATTATCCATGATTGCAATCCGATTAACTTAAACAAAATCCACATCCCAAACCCAAGGACCACCGTATACCAATATAGAGAGGCTTTTACTTGGACTAAGTGAATTTATTGGAAATTAAAGGAATAAACAAGGGTGTTTGTGAAACGGCCGTAACAAACACGCCTAAAAACCATCATAAAACCAAGAAGCATGGAAAGGCAGTGTAAGAGTAAAAAAAATCCCCAAGGCAGAACCATGGGGATTTATTAAAGTATTTGCTTAGCAAATAAAATAATCTAGCTACAACTATGCATAAAACCTTTAGGACTATTTCTTGGCATTCATCAGCTCCTCTATCTCCTCTACCTCAATAGGAATATTCGCCATAAGGTTAAAAGGAGCTCCTTTTTCCTGTATCACCACATCATCTTCCAATCTCACCCCCATTTTCTCTTCAGGAATATAGATACCAGGCTCTACGGTATAGACCATATTGGCCACCATAGGTGTTTTTAAGGCCCCGTAATCGTGGGTATTTAAGCCAATATGATGACTGGTTCCGTGCATAAAATATTTTTTATAGGCAGGCCAGTCCTTATTTTCATTTTGCACATCGGCCTTGTCCAACAAGCCCAGCCCCAAGAGCTCAGAAGTCATTAATTTACCCACCTCCTTGTGGAATTCTGCCCACATGGTACCAGGTACCAACATGGCCGTTGCCTCATTTTTCACCCTCAAAACCGCCTCGTATACCGCCTTTTGCCTTGGGGTAAACCTCCCGTTTACGGGAATGGTACGTGTTAAATCGCTAGAATAGTTGGCATATTCTGCTGCCACATCCATTAATAACATATCCCCGTCCTTACATTCCCTGTTATTTTCTATATAATGTAGCACATTGGCATTGTTCCCAGAAGCAATAATGGGGGTATAGGCAAAACCTTTAGACCTGTTTCGTATAAATTCGTGCAATAACTCGGCCTCAATCTCATACTCCATTACCCCTGGTTTTACAAAACCCAATAGGCGTCTAAATCCTTTTTCGGTAATATTACAGGCGGTCTGCATTATGGCTATTTCCTCCGGTTCCTTTACCCCTCTTAAATCCTGAAGAATAGTACTGCTTTTTGCCCATTTGTGTGCTGGAAAATTTTGCTTGCATCGTATAATAAACCGATCTTCCCGCGTTTGGGTCTCAACTGCCTGTCTGTAATGTTCATTGGTGTTAAAATAGACGGTATCTACCTCGGTCATAAGATCAAAGAAGGTCTTATCAAAATCGCTCAACCAGCACACCGTTTCAATGCCCGAAACTTCGGTAGCTTTCTCCTTTGTCAATTTCTCCCCTTCCCACACGGCTATATGGTCATTGGTCTCCCTAACAAAAAGTATTTCCCGATGTTTTTTGTCTGCGGCATCTGGGAACAACAAAAGAATGGTCTCTTCTTGGTCCGCACCACTTAAATAAAACAAATCCCGATTCTGCTCAAAAGGCAGGGTACTATCGGCCCCTATAGGGTATAAATCGTTGGAATTAAAAACCGCAATGCTATTGGGCTGCATCCTGTCCATAAACTTCTTACGGTTCTTAATAAATAAGTTATTGTCTATTTGATGATATTTCATGTCTTTACTTTTGCCGTAAAATTAAGAAATAGGAAATGCAATACCCACTAAGCGTTAAATGAATTTTAAAACCAGAATGCCCCGCCCCAAACAATACCAAAATAAGCTATCTTCGTACTTACATTTTTTAATACAAATGGCATTGTCCTTACATGTTTTAGAGCCTTACAAATCGGCATTATTATGACCAAAAACTTCTTTTTTTTCTTTGTTGCACTATGCTCACTCAGCTGTGCGCAGCTAAAAAAACCTACCCTTACCACCCAAGATTATTTTAATCTGGTCCGCAGTAATTTAACGGGAGAATTGGCCTATAATACCACAGCCTACGCAGAACAATATTGGCGGGTAGTTGGGAACGATGGTTTTAACAAGACCATCCATCATTTAGCCACCCATCTGGAGGCTGCCGGTTTTGTATCCGAAGAACATGCCTCCCCTGCCGATAGATTTACGTATAGAATAGAGAAAAGGCCCCTGCAACGGCCCACATGGGAAATTTTGGATGCGGCGGTCTTTTTAAACAATAGCCCCGAGCCACTGCTACGCTACGAATCCAATCGTAATATGGTATACCTCAACTCGGTTTCCACCCCCCAAAATGGAGCTACTGCAGAGGTTGTTCATATAGAAAACATACATGACCTACAAAGGGTTTCGGTAAAAGGCAAAATTATATTTACCGAAAGCAATGTCCAAGAAATGTACAAACAGGGTGTTCTAAAACAAGGGGCCTTGGGACTTATGAGCTATGACAACCCAAGCTACCTACAACCCGAAAAAAACAGTACTTCCATTCAATTTAGAAGCCTAGATTACACCCCCAACAACCGTTGGGGCATTGCCCTGTCCTTCCAAGCCAGGGAAACCCTAAAATCGGCCTTAAGCAAGGGACGGGTATACGCAAAAGTAAAGATAGCCAGCAAAATATACCCCTCTGAAGAATTAACCCTGGTAGCCAATATTAAAGGTGCCAAAATTCCCAACGAACGCCTAGTATTCAGCGCCCACGTACAGGAACCTGGTGCCAACGACAACGCCAGCGGCACCGGTGCGCAATTGGAAATGGCAACAGTCTTGGCCCAACTCATTAAAGATGGCTCCCTGGATGCCAATAGAAGCTTAACCTTCCTATGGGGAGATGAAATAATAGCCACCCAAAGATACATTCTGGAAGATAAAAAAAGGGCCGCCGGGATCAAATGGGGCCTAAGCTTGGATATGGTAGGTGAAAATACCGCCATTACGGGTGGCTCCTTTTTAATAGAAAAAATGCCAGATCCCAGTGCCATTTGGACCAGGGGAAAAGACAAGCATACCGAGTGGGGAGGTAGGACCCTCACTTTAGAAGATATGCAACCCCATTATCTTAATGACTTTACCCTTTATAATTTTAAAAACCAGGCCAAGTTTGCCAACTGGACGGTGAACAGCAATCCCTATGAGGGCGGCAGTGACCACAGTCCGTTTTTACAAGCTAAAATTCCCGGCCTTTTATTTTGGCATTTTACCGATCAGTTTTACCACACGGATAATGACCGACTGGACAAGGTGTCCCATGAAACCCTGAAGAACGTAGGCACTGCCGCCCTGGCCACGGCATTGACGCTGGTAAACGGGGACAGCTTTACGGCAATGGACATAGTTGATATTGTAAAAGAGGCCGGAACAAACCGACTCGCAGATGAGTTTTTGATCAGTGAAAGGCAACTTATAAAGGGAAAACTGCCTAAAGATGAAGTTTCCATTATACAGGCATGGGGAAATTGGTACCTAGAGGCCATAGCCGCTACCAAGGATTTGGCTATCGCAGAAAATAACAAAGCTCTAGAGAAAGCCATTTTAGAGGCTCAAAATGTGATTGAGTCCCAAACTAAAATGTTTATAGCCGAACTGGAAAAATAAAGCGCTTTGCTTCCGCATAAAGTTTTGCCTACCCAAAAGATAGTGGTAAAGTACCTCATGGTGTGTTGTTTGGACCATGCGGCGACATCCTACACCAACACTTATATGGTTCCTTAGCTACCACTGACATGGAACTATGGAATAATATACAAGAACAACCCACAAGCTTTGACGGCAAAAATGCCCTAACTAGGACCTATAGACGGTCAACTATGCCGTTAGGTCATAGACGCCTTGAAGATAGACAAGAATGCAAATCATAGCCGGAAAGCACTTCTTTGCCACTTTCTTTAAATTGGTTCTAAATATGGCATATAATTTCAACAAAGTTTGTTAATAAATGCATTCTAGAGTAAATTTGTATGCAAAACTGATAACTAATGAGTGGATTTTTAAACTCTTCAATAGGTAGAAAGTATACCATGGCTCTTTCGGCCTTTTTCTTAATGATCTTTATCCTTCAACACTTTGCCATAAACATCCTTTCTGTTTTTAGTGCGGATACCTTTAATGAAACCTCCCATTTTATGGGCACCAATCCGCTGGTACAATACGCTCTGCAGCCAGTATTGTTGTTTGGGGTTATTTATCATTTTGTGATGGGCTTTATCTTGGAAATCAAGAACAGGAATGCCCGTGACGTAAAATACGTAAGGAACAATGGAGCGGCCAATTCTACTTGGATGAGTAGGAATATGATCTGGAGTGGCGGTTTTATACTTGTTTTCCTAATTATCCACTTTTTGGATTTCTGGTTTCCCGAAATCAACACCAAATACATACAGGGCGATATGTCTGGCTTGCTCGCTGACGGAGATGGGTACAGGTATTACGAAGAACTCACCCATAAATTCGTCCCAATTTGGAGGGTGGCACTATATTGTATAGGGTTTGTATTTCTTTCCCTTCACTTGCTGCACGGATTTAGTTCCGCTTTTCAATCGGTAGGTGCCAACAATAAATACACCAAAGGCTTAAAAGGATTTGGAAAGGCCTACGCAATCATAATCCCCTTAGGGTTTATCTTTATTGCGCTTTTTCACCATTTCAACCATTAATATAACACTACAACTCTATGTCTGTATTGGATTCTAAAGTACCTAAAGGACCGTTAAAGGATAAATGGACCGACTATAAAAATCATATCGATTTAGTAAACCCTGCGAATAAGCGTAATATAGATGTTATTATTGTTGGTACTGGTTTGGCAGGAGGATCGGCTGCGGCCACCTTGGCAGAACTGGGGTATAACGTAAAAGCATTTTGTTACCAGGATTCCCCGCGTAGAGCCCATTCCATTGCGGCACAAGGGGGGATCAATGCTGCAAAAAATTACCAAGGTGATGGGGATTCCATCTACCGATTGTTCTATGACACCGTAAAAGGTGGGGATTACCGTTCACGGGAAGCCAATGTATATCGCTTGGCAGAAGTATCGGCCAATATTATAGACCAATGTGTTGCACAGGGAGTTCCTTTTGCCCGTGATTATGGCGGACAATTGGACAACCGTTCATTTGGTGGGGTATTGGTATCCCGAACTTTTTATGCCAAGGGACAAACCGGTCAACAATTATTATTGGGTGCTTATTCTGCCATGAACAGGCAAATAGCACGAGGTAAGATACAGATGTTCAATCGCCATGAAATGTTAGACGTGGTAAAGGTGAACGGCAAAGCACGTGGCATTATAGCCCGTAATTTGGTTACCGGAGAAATAGAACGCCATTCCGCACATGCCGTGGTAATTGCTTCAGGAGGCTATGGGAACGTATACTTCCTATCTACCAATGCCATGGGGTCCAATGCTACAGCAGCATGGAAAATTCATAAAAAAGGAGCATTTTTTGCCAATCCATGCTATACACAGATTCACCCTACCTGTATTCCGCGTTCAGGGGACTATCAATCCAAATTAACATTGATGTCAGAATCCCTTCGTAATGATGGGCGTATATGGGTACCTAAGAAAATGGAAGATGTATTGGCTATAAGGGAAGGCAAATTAAAGCCTACACAAATTGCCGAAGAAGATAGGGACTACTATCTGGAGAGAAGGTATCCTGCCTTTGGCAACCTAGTACCTAGGGACGTAGCTTCCAGGGCTGCCAAGGAGCGCTGCGATGCCGGATATGGTGTCAACGCCACTGGAGAAGCCGTTTACTTAGACTTTAAATCTGCCATAGAACGCTACGGTAACGAACAAGCCAAATTACATGGACTAAACAACCCTAGCAAAGAGAAAATAACAGAATTGGGCGAAGGTATCGTAAGAGCCAAATACGGGAACCTTTTCCAGATGTATGAGAAAATTGTAGATCAGGATCCCTATAAGACCCCTATGATGATTTATCCGGCAACCCATTATACCATGGGAGGGGTTTGGGTAGATTACAACTTAATGACCACGGTGGAAGGATTATACTGTATTGGGGAGGCCAACTTCTCCGATCATGGCGCCAACCGTCTAGGAGCCTCGGCCCTGATGCAAGGTTTGGCCGATGGATACTTTGTTTTACCATATACCATAGGTGATTATTTATCCAATGAAATACGGACTGGGGCAATCCCTACCGATACGCCGGAGTTTGAAGAAGCAGAAAAAGCGGTAACCGATCAGATAAATTTCTTTATCAATAATAAAGGGTCCCATTCCGTGGATTACTTCCACAAAAAATTAGGCAAGATTATGTGGGACAAATGTGGAATGTCCAGGAATGCAGCCGGACTAAAAGAGGCTATGAGCGAAATAAAAGCTGTCCGCGAGGAATTCTACAAGGAGGTTAATGTACCCGGTTCTGCCAACGAAATGAACCCGGAACTGGAAAAAGCCGGTCGCGTGGCCGATTTTCTTGAACTTGGAGAATTGTTTGCCAAAGATGCCCTTATGCGCGAGGAATCCTGTGGCGGACATTTCCGTGAAGAATCAGTAGAGCTGGATGGCGAGCAAAAAGGAGAGGCCAAACGTAACGATGCCGAATTTGCTTATGTTTCCGCCTGGGAATACAAAGGGGAACCTGCCGATGCCGTGTTACATAAAGAACAACTGGAATTTAAGGATATAGAATTAAAACAAAGAAGTTATAAATAGTCAATAGGCAGAAGGCAAAAGCCAGAAGCAAAGGGAAATTGCCATAATGAATGAAGTTAAAACGTATAAAGATTTACTGATTTGGCAAAAAGGCATAGAACTGGTCAAAGAAGTATATTCTATATGCCAAGAGCTTCCAAACGACGAATTGTTTGGGTTGAAAAGTCAGATTAAACGTTCATCTATTTCAATTCCGTCAAATATTGCTGAGGGATGGGGACGCAATTATACCAAAAATTATGTTCAACTATTAAGAGTTTCCAGAGGCTCATTATTGGAATTGGAAACTCAAATAATAATATCAAAAGAATTAAACTTTATTTCAACCGATAGTTATAATAGAATACAAGCTTTAATAACCGAAGAAAGTAAAATGTTAAATGCCTTCATTAAATCGATAGACAAATAACTAATGCCTATTGGCTTTTTGGCTAATAAACTATAAGAATGAATCTTACACTAAAAATTTGGAGACAGAAGGGACCTCAGGACAAAGGTAAAATGGTAGACTATAAGGTGACCGAGATCTCGGAACATATGTCTTTTCTTGAAATGATGGATGTTTTGAACGAGCAGCTTATAAACCAAGGGGAAGAGCCTGTTGCCTTTGACCATGACTGTCGCGAAGGAATTTGCGGCATGTGTTCTATGTACATCAATGGTGAAGCACATGGACCGGACAGAGGGGTTACTACCTGCCAATTACACATGCGTATGTTCAAGGATGGCGATACCATTACCATAGAACCTTTTAGGGCCAAAGCTTTTCCTGTTATCAAGGATTTAGTGGTAGACAGAAGTTCTTTTGATCGCATACAGCACGCAGGTGGATTTATCTCCGTAAACACTTCCGGGAACACCCAGGATGCCAATGCCATTCTGATAGACAAACACGCAGCCGATGAAGCCATGGATGCCGCCACCTGTATTGGTTGTGGTGCTTGTGTAGCAAGTTGTAAAAACTCTTCGGCCATGCTGTTTGTAGGAGCCAAAGTATCCCAGTATGCTTTATTGCCACAAGGTAGGGTAGAAGCTACGGACAGGGTTCAGAATATGGTGGCCCAAATGGACCTTGAAGGTTTTGGAAATTGTACCAATACAGGGGCCTGTGAAGTGGAATGCCCAAAGGGTATTTCCCTGGAAAACATTGCCCGTATGAACCGCGAATTCTTCAGTGCCAAAATCAAGGGATAACCCCTTTCAATATACCTAATAAAAATCCCAAATGCCATCTCCGGTGTTTGGGATTTTTTGTTCCATTAAAACCCAAGTCCGTTAGTTAAGTTCCGCTCTCCTACCCCAACTTTTTACAATTACCACTATGGCCTATATTTTCCTTAACTTTAACTATGTCCAAAGAATATCCAAAAGAAAGAATTAAAGTTCCCCGCTTCAATGAAGCATCAGGTTTTTATACCACGCCGGAACGCTCCAAGATTATGGGCAAGATCCGCGGAAAAAACACTAAACCGGAATTGGCCTTTAGAAAAGCCCTCTACAAAGCTGGATATAGATATAGAATAGACTACAAAAAATTAATTGGTAAACCGGACATCGTACTCAAAAAATACAAAACGGTAATTTTTATTGACGGTGAATATTGGCACGGTTATAATTGGGAAGAAAGAAAGCAAAAAATAAAGACCAATCGGGAATTTTGGATTCCCAAGATAGAACGCAATATACAGCGAGACCAAGAGGTTAATCAGGCCTTAAAAAACCAAGGCTATACCGTATTCCGCTTTTGGGAAAGATCCATCAAAAAGGAACTGAACGAATGCTTGAAAAAAGTAATTGACCATTTAAAATCCATCAACCCATAAATAAAATTAAGCCACAGGCATGCCACATTACAAAGACCAAATACCCTCCAAATTACCAGAAGTAAAAACCACTATTTTTACCCGTATGGGACAATTGGCACATCAATACAATGCCTTAAACCTCTCGCAAGGATTCCCTAATTTTGATCCTGACCCCAAACTCATCAAGCTAGTTACCAAAGCCATGAATGCAGGCTATAACCAATATGCACCCATGGCAGGTGTATTGGAACTCAGGGAAGTAATTGCCCAAAAAATTGACACCCTCTACGGTCAACAATACCAGCCCGATTCAGAAATAACCATAACCATAGGTGCTACACAGGCCATTTTTACCATCATTACAGCCTTCATTGGCCATGGTGATGAGGTAATTGTATTTAAACCGGCGTACGACTGCTATGAGCCCGCTATTGAGGTAAATGGAGGGATCCCTATCCTAATCCAAATGAACAACAAAGATTTTAAGGTAGATTGGGCCGACTTTAGGAGTCGTCTTACCAACAGGACTAAAATGGTCATTATTAACAGCCCGCATAATCCTAGTGGCACCATCTTTTCGGATCAGGACATGCTTCAATTACAACAGTCCCTGACCAAGACCAATATAATTGTAATTAGTGACGAAGTATACGAGCACATCATCTTTGATGGCAATGCCCATCACAGTGCTTCCAAATACCCCGACTTGGCTTCACGAACCTTTGTATGTGGGTCCTTTGGTAAAACCTTTCATATCACTGGATGGAAAATGGGCTATTGCGCCGGACCTGCTGAACTGATGCATGAATTTAGAAAAGTTCATCAGTACAACGTATTTAGTGCGGACCATGCCGTACAAAGAGCCCTGGCCAACTATTTAAAAGAGCCACAACATTATCTGGGCCTAAACCAATTTTATCAAGAAAAAAGGGACCTGTTCCAATCCGGACTATCACATTCCAGATTAAAAATAAGACCTTGTATGGGCACCTACTTTCAACTCTTGGATTACAGTGAAATTACCCAAGAACAGGATGAAGCATATGCTGAGCGCTTAGTTAGGGAGAAACGAATAGCCTGTATTCCAATTTCCAGCTTTAATACCAACGGACTGGATAACCATCTTTTACGATTCTGTTTCGCAAAGACCAACGACACCCTGAAGAGCGCATCGGACATTCTATGTAGCCTATAAAAAAAAGGGAGCAAGATACTATAGCCTTGCTCCCTTTAAAATTTTTGCAGTAGAACTTACAGCATAAATAATTTTTTTGTCAATCGTAAAATGCCTCTAAAAAAGTCATTTCGATAAACTTGAATTTCTTCTTGCGCTGGCGCGTGGTTCATCTGGGCTTCCATAGTAAATTAGGTTTAATTACTGTTAAATTTGGGGTCTAACAATGGGTTATATACTCAATTTATTTTAAAGTAACGCAGAAATAACATATATGTTGTGCAATCTGCCTTAAATGTCTCTTCAGCGTAAAAATAAGTATTTCATGGATATGCAAACAAGTGCAAAAATGTTAAATGGAGACAATTTATTTAAATGCGTCCCAAAATAAAAAATCAATAGTTTAAGGGCGTCATAATTAAGCATCCCAGTTAAATATCCATTTCTGGGATATCACCTTCTACTAATAAATTACCCTCTGTGGCCTTAACAATCTCATCCACACTAACCCCTGCTGCCCTTTCCAACAACAAAAAACCTTCAGGGACCACCTCAAGAACAGCTAAATTGGTTACAATCTTTTTAACACATCCCACTCCGGTCAGTGGTAGGGTACACTTCTTTAACAGCTTGGATTTACCCGCTCTGTTGGTATGCATCATAGCTACTATAATATTCTCGGCAGAAGCCACCAGATCCATGGCCCCTCCCATTCCCTTCACCATTTTCCCCGGAATTTTCCAGTTGGCAATATCACCGTTCTCAGCGACCTCCATTGCCCCTAAAATTGTTAGGTCTACATGTTGCCCCCTAATCATGCCAAAACTCGTTACAGAGTCGAAAAACGAGGCTCCAGCCAGGGTTGTGATGGTTTGCTTGCCTGCATTGATAATATCGGCATCCTCCTCCCCTTCAAAGGGAAAGGGCCCCATACCCAATACTCCGTTCTCACTTTGAAATTCCACACTTATGTCGTCCCTTACAAAATTGGCCACCAAAGTAGGTATTCCTATCCCTAGGTTAACATAATAACCGTCCTTCACTTCCTTTGCAATGCGTTTTGCTATACCGTTTTTATCCAACATAATTGTTGATTTGATGATTAGTTAATTTGATGATTTGGCACGTTTACTTGTACCTATAATTTTTGAGATAATTCGAATGATAGATTCTAATTCTGAAAAAAGTGATTCATGCGGATTTGGATAATGTCTTGAGGCTTGGCAAAGTTCGATCCAATATAAGGTTTCATCAGCCTCTTTAGCTGCGACCTTAAATTTATGTATAAAATCAGCAGAACTTTCTCCGTTTTGAGCCTCCCATGAATTTGCTCCAATAGAGGTTCCACTTTTAAACAATTGAGATGCCATTTCATACTTATTTAAAGCTCTCAATTCCTCACAATATTCAATAATTTGCAAGGAGAAACCGAAAGTTTTATTAACAATTAAATTCTCCCTATCATTCCTCATATTATCAAATTTTCAAATCATATAACTTTCAAATCAATTGACTTTCCGCACTGTTAATTGTTCTATTCTTTTCTCATAATTTTCACCTTGAAAAATGCGTTGTACAAAAATTCCTGGTACATGTATTTGGTTGGGATCCAATTCTCCTGCCGGCACCAATTCTTCAACTTCAGCCACGGTAATTTTTGAAGCCCCGCACATAGCCGGATTAAAATTACGTGCCGTCCCCTTAAAAATTAAGTTTCCGGCCTCATCCCCCTTCCATGCCTTAACAAAGGAGTAATTGGATTTAAATGCCTCTTCCAACACATACATTTTGCCATTAAACTCCCTGGTCTCCTTCCCTTCCGCCACTTCCGTACCATATCCGGCCGGCGTATAAAAAGCTGGGAAACCCGCCTGCGCCGCCCTGCACTTCTCGGCTAAGGTACCTTGAGGGGTAAGCTCAACATCCAGCTCACCACTTAGCATTTGCCTTTCAAACTCATCATTCTCCCCTACGTAGGACGATATCATTTTTTTTATCTGACGTTTCTGCAATAATAGCCCCAGCCCAAAGTCGTCCACACCGGCATTATTGGAAATACAGGTTAAGTCCTTGACCCCACGCCTTACAAGTTCTGCAATGGCATTTTCAGGAATACCGCACAATCCAAATCCCCCCAGCATAAAGGTCATCCCATCCTGTACTCCTTCCAAGGCCTCTTCAACATTGGCAACATTTTTTCGTATCATATAAAACCAACTTAATTAAACTTATTTCCTTGCTTACTCTAAAATACGTGTTTTTAACGGAAAATGCCCTTAACTTTTGGTTAAAAGCAAGGGCATTTTCGTGTATTTTCTCTTCTAATTGCTCTAGAAATCCAAATCGTCTTCGGTGTCTATAACGTTCTCTGTATCTTCCTCAACTTTGTCACAATCCACATTGATTGATAGCTCTTCGGGTTTTTCAAATTCACCATCGGACACTCCCAATTCCTTATTGGCATAGTTCTTCTTCATATACAATCCCCATATGGGAAGTGCCATGGACGCTCCTTGCCCATATCTTATACTACTAAAATGCACCGCTTTATCATCACCTCCTACCCAAACGCCGGTAACCAAATTGGGTACCATTCCCATAAACCAGCCGTCACTTTGGTTTTGGGTAGTCCCCGTTTTACCCGCTATAGGGTTCTTAAATTCATAGGGATATCCCGTTATAATCTCCTTGTATGCAGGATTGTATTTCTCTGCTCCGGTAGTTCTTAACCTAGTTCCGGAACCACCTTGGGTCACCCCTGACATTAAATCGACCATGGCATAGGCCACATCCTTGCTTAACACGTCCTTTGTTTCCGGTACATATTCAAACAGCACCGTACCATTTTTGTCCTCTATTCTAGTTACCATCACCGGTTTAACATATACCCCCTGATTGGCAAAGGCACCATAGGCCCCTACCATTTCGTACACATTAAGGTCTGCCGTACCCAGGGCTATGGAAGGCACCTCCGGGATATCTCCAGTAATGCCCAAATTTCTAGCAATGGATACCACGGATCTAGGCCCCACCTTGTCTATTAATTGAGCTGTGACGGTATTTACTGAATTGGCCAAAGCATTTTTAAGCGTTAGCATTTCCCCGGAATATTTGCCATCGGAATTCTTTGGGCACCAAGGATCTGGATTGCCGTGCTTATTGGCCTCTATACAATATTGATTGTCCGGTAGCAAGTCACAGGGCGACAAACGCAATTGGTCTATGGCGGCAGCATATACAAAGGGTTTAAACGTAGACCCTACCTGCCTTGCCCCTTGGATAACATTGTCATACTGAAAATGGTTATAATTTATTCCCCCCACCCAAGCCTTTACATGGCCGGTCTGTGGCTCCATGGACATCATTGCCGTCTTAAGGAAGGATTTATAATACCTTATGGAATCCAATGGCGTCATAACCGTATCTTTCTCCTTGGTCTCACTGTTCCAATCAAAAACGGTCATTTCTACGGGCTCCTTAAAGGAAGCCCTTATTTCCTTTTCACTCTTACCTTGATTCTTTAGGTTGTGCCATCTATGGGAAGATTTTATGGCCCTTTCCATAATCCTATCAATTTCTCCGGGCACCTCTTCTATAAAAGGTGCCGTTTTGTTACGATCGGGCGTATTTTGGTGAAAGAATTCGGCCTGTAGGCGTTTCATATGCTCTGCCACAGCCTCTTCCGCATTTTTTTGCATACGTGAATCTATAGTGGTGTAAATACGAAGTCCGTCCAAATAAATATTCCACTTGTCCCGTTCTCCTTTTAAAGCCGGTTTCGGATTCTTTTTAGCCCATTGATTCATGAATCTTTGTAGATACATTCTAAAATAGGTTGCAATACCGTCTCGATGTGATTCAGGATGGTAATTCAAGTCAATTTCCATTGCCTGCAAGGAATCCCTTTCCTTTTCCGTAATATAACCGTACTTTCCCATTTGGCCCAAAACCATGTTCCGTTTCTGTCTCACCTTTTCCTTGCGGCGCAAGGGATTAAAATAAGATGAATTTTGCAACATACCCACCAACATAGCGGATTCCTCTATTTTTAAATCTATGGGAGCTTTACCAAAATAGATACGGGCGGCGGACTTTATTCCATCAGCCGTATTGCCAAAATCATAAATATTCAAATACATTTTTATGATTTCCTCCTTTGTATATTGACGTTCTAAACGGGTAGCAATAACCCATTCCTTTATTTTTTGAACAATGGCTTCAAAAGTATTTTTAGAACGTACCCCGACAAATAACTGTCTGGACAATTGTTGAGAAATTGTACTGGCACCTCCCTTTTTTCCCAAGTAAACCACAGCCCTTAAAGTTCCTCGCGCATCGATCCCGGAATGTTCATAAAATCGGATATCCTCGCTTGCCAATAAAGCATTTACCAAGTTTTCCGGTAAATCTTCATAGGCCACATCGGTCCTGTTATCGTCCAAATAAAACTTTCCCAACAATTCACCATCAGAAGAAATAACCTGTGAGGCCAAATTGGTTTGTGGATTTTCCAGAGTCTCAAAAGTGGGCAATTCACCCAGCCATTCCCATGAAGCGACTAAAAAAATTAGAACAATAGATAATACCCCTGCGAAAAACAGGGCCCAAAACCATTTAATGAATTTAAAATTGTTGTTGTTTTTCTTTTTCTTCTTCTTTGTAGCTGTTGCCATAAGCCTACTAATTACTTTTTTCAATTTGATACCCCACGTCTGTAATACCTTCTAAATCCACTATTCCCTCCACCTGGCCATTTTTGCGCATGGCGTGCGAAAGTTTTAAGGTATATACGCCCGAAAGCGGGAAAACGACGTTTTCCTTATACCAAAGTTTATTTTCCTTTAAACTACCATAGCCCGTTCCCAACCATTGCCCATCAGGTTTGGACATTTCGTATTCCAAGGTATCGCGTACCCTATCCCCATTGGGAAAACTTAATTCCGCAATTAAAAAAAGGTTGCTGAAAGGGTAGGTGGCATCGTTCCTAACATTGATAAACATATTGTATTGCTGAAGGCTATCCAGCTCACTAAAGCTAAACTCCATTATACTGTCCTTGTTCCAGCGCCCATTATCTGTAGAATTATAATGGGACTTAACAAGATGGCGGTCACAAGAAACCCCTAGGACCACGATAAAAAATGCAATTACACTCCTAAGCATTGTTAGTAGGTCTTTTTTTGTAATTGTTCCTCTTCTTTTTCTTATTCCTGTTATTTCTGTTGTTTCTTCTTTTCTTGGGCTTGTCAAAACGGGTAAGGCTATCCTGTCCTACCACATTTTCAAAAACTTTTTCTACTTCCGGCAAAGTCTCGGTAACATATTCCTCCAAGCTGGCCACTTTTTCCTTTTTCTTGTTTTTGGCCACGATCTCCAATACCTGATCCTTGGACAAAACATGCCAATTGGAAGGCTCGTCCTTATAGGAGAACCATAGGGAACCCTTAAAAATATCTACCTTCTGACAGAAGGCCATTCCCTTTTCGGTAAACAGTTTGGTATCCTGTCCGGGGAAGTCCTTTAAGGCATCCAGATACACATCCAACTCATAGTTGAGGCAACATTTTAGTTTACCACATTGTCCAGCTAATTTTTGTGGATTAAGCGATAGTTGTTGGTAACGGGCCGCCGCAGTACTTACCGACCTAAAATCGGTCAACCAGGTAGAGCAACAAAGCTCCCTACCACAAGAGCCTATACCCCCCAATCGCTGCGCCTCCTGTCTGTAGCCAATTTGGCGCATTTCTATACGTATCCCAAAAGCCTTGGCCATATCCTTTATCAGTTGACGGAAATCTACCCGCTCCTCTGCCGTATAATAAAATGTAGCCTTGGACCCATCTCCCTGAAATTCAACATCAGAGATCTTCATCTGCAGTTTAAGAACAATGGCTATCTCCCTTGCCCTTTTCTTTATTTCCTCTTCCCTATTCCTACATTTTTGCCAGATATCAATGTCTTTCTGCGATGCCTTGCGGTAAATTTTCGGAAGATCGGGCTTTTTATAATCTACTTTTTTCTTTTTCATCTGCACCCTTACCAATTCTCCGGTAAGCGTAACCATACCCACATCATGGCCAGAAGTAGCTTGCGTAGCTACCAGGTCCCCAATAGAAAGTGAAAGATTTTCTGAATTTCTGAAGAATTCTTTTCTGCTATTTTTAAAACGGACTTCCACACAGTCAAATGGTTTTTCCCCATTTGGAAGTGACATGTTGGAAAGCCAATCAAAAACCGTCAATTTATTACAGCCATCGGAGCCGCAAGTACCATTGTTCTTGCATCCTTTTGGCTGTCCGTCCTTTGCGGTTGAACAACTGCTACAACCCATATTTCATATGTTGATTCAGTAAAAATGTAACACTTTTACTAAAAAAGGTTCATAAAATTATTAACCGTAAAGATAGTGTTTTTTTGATGCGATGAAAAGAAAGTGTTTTTCAGACCGTACAACGCCTGCTTTAGCACACTAAAAGTCCAGCCTTCAGAGGGTGCAGCACAGTCTGTTGCACCCTGAAAACCACTGTTGAAAATTATTTTTTATCGGCTTGGCCCAAAGGCAGGTATAATTGGTACCCTGATATAAAAATAGCAGCTTCTTCTAACTACATAAACCGCAGTTGCAAAAATGTAGCCTACTTTTTATACTTAAGCACTTCGGAACGCCCCTTTTTAAATATTTTATTGCTCACCACCTTTCCTTTTCTCAATTTCTTTTGTTCCTCATACGGCAATTCATGAATCTCCTTGCACTCCACAGAGCAGCAATTGTTCATAGCCTTGGCGCAATCCTCACATTGAATAAAAAGTAGGTGACAGGCTTCATTGGCACAATTAACATGGGTGTCACAGGCTTGTCCACACTGGTGACAATTGGCAATTACGTCATTGGTGATCCGCTCTCCCCTACGGTGATCAAAAACAAAGTTTTTTCCCAAAAATTTATTTTCCAGATTGCGATTCTGCACTTGTCGGGTGTATTCAATAATACCGCCCTCCAGTTGATATACATTCTTAAATCCTTTATGCTTGTAATAGGCACTGGCCTTTTCGCACCTGATACCTCCGGTACAGTACATGACCAATTTCTTATCCTCCTTGTGAGCCGCTAAATCCTTTTCAATAATATCCAAGGAATCCCTAAACGTATCCACATCAGGGGTTATGGCATTCTTAAAATGCCCTATCTCACTTTCATAGTGGTTTCTCATATCTACCAAGATGGTATCCGAATCCTCTATAAGCTCGTTAAACTTCTCCGCATCCACATGGACCCCCTTGTTGGTTACATCAAAAGTTTCATCGTTCAATCCATCGGCAACAATTTTACGGCGCACCTTTACCTTGAGCTTCAGGAATGACTTGTTATCCTGCTCTATAGCAATATTCAACCTAACGTTTTCCAAAAAAGAAATGCTATCCAAATGCGCTTTAAAAGCCCCAAAATTTTCTGCAGGAACCGACAATTGGGCGTTGATACCTTCATGGGCTACATAGATACGACCCAGCACATCCAGTTCGTTCCAATGAATAAATAAGTGATTTCGAAAAATTGACGGATTGCCAATACGTGCATATTTATAGAAAGAAATGGTAAGGCGTTCTTGACCCGCCTCCTCTATAAGAGCTTCCCTTTCCTTTGCACTTAAGGTATTGTACAGTTGCATACTATACTAATATTTTAAGTTAAAGAATAAATTTTACTGAGTGCAAAAATAGGATATAAAGGTGTGGTTAAAAAGGATTAATACTGTTTTTTGACTTCAAGTAAAGCAGCTGCATTAACACAGCCAAAAGAAAATAAGGTGTGGTGAACACTTATCTGTGACCCTATGAAAAGCAAAAAAGGACCTTGAAGTTATCAAGACCCTTTTTAAGGTCAATATCATTTTTTCTTTTTCATAGAATTAAAATAAAAATATTGACCCACAACCCTTATTGTTTTACCAGAACAATAAGCAACCTAATTTGAGTTAGTTATTTTTTAGATGCATGAAAAACAATAGGGTTGCGTTAGGACAGCAAAAAAAATTGCCGTTTTTGTATAAACAGGGATAAAATAGCCACTGTACCCGCTGATCAGCCCCCATTATCCCTAAGATCAGCTATAAACAGTAGCCTTTAATTAATTTTAAAAAAATAGCAACAAGCCATTGATATCTTGAGATAAAATAGATCAGGAAGGAGGTATTATGCAAAAAGAATTGGTATTTTAGCAACCCTAATACAATATGAAAATGAGTTCCGAAAAAGACGCAAAATTAAAAGCACTAAAACTTACCCTGGATAAACTGGACAAAACCTACGGCAAAGGTGCCGTAATGAAGATGGGGGACAGTGTAGTGCAGGACGTGGAAGTAATTTCCTCTGGTTCCTTGGGCTTGGATGTAGCCTTGGGAGTGGGGGGTTACCCAAGGGGTAGAGTAATAGAAATATATGGTCCGGAGTCATCAGGTAAGACCACTCTTACCTTACACGCCATGGCCCAGGCTCAAAAAAACGGTGGCATAGCAGCTTTTATAGATGCCGAGCACGCTTTTGACCGTTTTTACGCCCAAAAATTAGGGGTAGATATAGACAATCTTATCATTTCCCAGCCAGACCACGGGGAACAGGCTTTGGAAATTGCCGATAACCTTATTCGTTCCGGGGCCATTGACATTGTAGTTGTGGATTCTGTAGCGGCCTTAACACCAAAAAGCGAGATTGAAGGGGAAATGGGTGACTCCAAAATGGGGCTGCATGCACGATTAATGTCCCAAGCACTGCGTAAATTAACGAGTTCTATCAGCAAAACAAACTGTACCGTAATCTTCATTAACCAATTGCGTGAGAAAATTGGGGTAATGTTCGGGAATCCAGAAACAACCACTGGGGGTAACGCCTTAAAGTTCTACGCTTCGGTAAGGTTGGATATTAGAAGATCTACACAGATCAAAGACACCGATGGTGAGGTACAAGGGAACAAAACACGGGTGAAGGTGGTTAAAAACAAGGTAGCCCCTCCATTTAGAACAGCAGAATTTGATATAATGTACGGCGCAGGAATTTCCAAGGTTGGGGAGATTATCGATCTGGGAGTTGAATTTGAAATCATTAAAAAGAGTGGATCCTGGTTTAGCTACGGGGACACAAAACTTGGCCAAGGCAGGGATGCCGTTAAAAATTTACTGCTAGACAATCCCGAACTACTGGAGGAATTGGAAGGCAAAATAATAGAAGCCATTAAAACAGTAAAATCTTAAATTAAAAATCCCGATCCAATCGGGATTTTTTCTTTCTACACGCAACCTTTAATACCCACTTACATCTAATAGCAAAAAGCAATTGTTATGAAACCCCTTTGCCCCCGAACATATCAATATTGTTTTGGTCAATAAATAGGCAATAGGTTTCCAAAATCCTTACTATTAAAATAAAATGAAATTTAGAATTATGAAACGAGTAATCTTTTTGCTGCTTGTTGCCACTTTTGCACTTATTACCTCTTGTGAAATAGACGATGACGTAAACTATCACTTTGAAGCCTTAGAGGTAAAATCCGTTGAAATGCCCGAATCTTTTGATTTCGGTGAAATCTATAATATAAAAGTTACTTATTTTAGACCAGATAATTGTACCTTTTTCGAAGGTTTTGATGTTGTTAAAGAAGATACCACCACCAGAAAGGTGGTTACTATAGGTACCGTGGTAGAAGACGAAGATGAGGAATGCACAGGTGCAGGAGAAGAATTGGTATCCTCATTTAACTTTGAGGTAATCTATGATGAAACCTATTTATTTAGATATTGGACGGGAGAGGATGAAAACGGGGAGCCAACTTATTTGGAAATTTCGGTACCTGTAAACAGTTATAACTCGGCCAAGGCGCCAGCAACAAACAACAACAGTTCGGCCGCTTTAAAAAATTAAGCTTATAACCCAATCCATATTTTGAGTAATCCAGTAGAGCTCATAAACAATTGCAAAAAGGGGGACAGACAAGCACAGGAACAGTTATACCGGGAATACTCCCGGATACTGTACGGTATTTGTCTTAAATACTCACGCAATAAAACGGAGGCGGAAGATAATCTTCATGATAGTTTTATGACTATCTACAACAAAATAGAACAATTTAAAAACCAGGGGTCCTTTGAGGGGTGGATAAAGCGTATTACAGTGAATACGGTGCTCCAAAAATATAGAAAAGAGGAAAATTTATCCCTGGTAACCGATAATATTGAGGAAGAAGAAGAACCTGAAGATACCGGTTATATGAACCTTGATTTGGCCACCTTACTTGGCTACATACAGGAACTCCCAAACAAATACCGCTTAACCTTCAATTTATATGTGCTGGATGGCTACAGCCACAAAGAGATCAGTGATATGTTAGGAACCTCCCCGGGAACCTCCAAATCCAATCTTGCAAGGGCCAGAATGATTTTAAAAGAAAAAATTGAGGCAAATAAAGCTAGGATCATCATGGAAAGGTAAAACCTTACCAAATAGTCCCAGCTGAACAAAAGACAAAATGAGTAAAAACAATTTAGACAAGTTATTCCAGGAGAAGTTGGCAAACTTTCAGGAAACCCCAGATGACAAGGTCTGGAATTCCATAGCCGCCTCCCTGGACAACAAGAAGCAGTCCCGAAAGGTTTTCCCTATTTGGTGGAAAGCCGCTGGAATAGCCGCTGTATTGGCCATATTATTCTTTGCCATTAATCCTCTCCTTAACACCGAGCAGGATTATCCGGTGATTACCGATGTTGAACAAAACGACACCCAGCTGGAGGACGGCAATACACCCAATGCCAATAAGGAAGCAACGGGCATCACCGCTAACGAGAAAGCCCCTAACCAAACAGCCACAAAAGAAACTGGCCCCGGCGTTGAACACAAGACTACCCCCGCTCCCCACGGCACGGAAATAGATTTAGCCACCACCAAGAACCCAACAAAAAACAAGCTATCCCCTAATAAAAGGGAGTCGCAAAGTCTTGAAAAAACCAGCAAAGTTACAAAGGAAGAATCGAGGCAAAACGACAGCAACGCCCAAGGCCTTGCCGCAAATGAGGACAAAGAAAGCCCAACGGCAAACAAAAAACAAGACCTTGCTTTCCAAAGCCACAAAAAAACCAATGAGAAGGAAAACAACCCTCCCCAAACCGCTACAGAACAGAATTCTTCCAACAAAAAATCTATTTTTGATGAGATAGAGCATAACGAAATTCTGACCGCAGAATCAGAAAAAGGCGGAAAGTGGTCTGCAGGCCCCAGCGTGGCACCGGTCTACTTTAACGGCATGGGCCAAGGGTCGCCCATAAATTCCATATTGGCCAGTAATTCCAAAACAGGAAATGTTACCCTAAGCTTTGGTGTTACCGTAGCATATGAAATTTCCAAAAAGCTTAGCCTTCGTTCCGGAGTGCACAAGGTAGATTTTGGCTATAACACCAATGATGTCTCCTTTACCTCCTCCTTCAACGCCTCCTCTGGTAACCAACTAAAGAATATTGACTACAGCCAGGACTCGCAGTCCATTATTTTGAACGACCCAAGTGCCCAAGATAGCCCTACCAAACAAGGAGCTTTATTTGCCCCTGATGTAACCGGTAAAAACCCAACTAGACTGGGAACCATGGGGCAGCAGTTTGGATATATAGAGGTGCCATTGGAATTGAACTATGCCTTATTGGACCATAAATTTGGTGTGAACCTTATCGGAGGATTAAGCTCCCTTTTCCTCATGGACAACCTAGTGATACTCAAATCTAATGGACAGACCACGGAAGTAGGGGAAGCCAACAACATCAACAATGTTAATTTTAGTACCAATGTGGGGCTAGGCCTGCATTACAAATTTACCCCCAAACTGAGATTTAACGTAGAACCCGTTTTTAAATATCAATTGAATACTTTTTCCGATACTTCTGGAAGTTTTAACCCATATTCATTAGGGGTTTACAGTGGGTTTAGCCTAAAGTTTTAAGCTAGCTTGTTTTTCTGAAGAAAAAAGAAGGAAATAGACACCCTTGCATTAACCAGTAGCTGCTATACGCCAAAGGTGAAATACGCGCTTTTATAACGGCTATTGGCCCTCCTTTTTCAATTCCTTTAATATTACCTCTCTTACGCTTTCCCGAAGCTCGGCCTTATCTTGCTCTTGTAGTTGGTCCGTAGAAAAAAACTTGTGCACCTTAACCCGTAACCTACCTGGGGCACCACTAAAAAAAGTAAAGGAAAATCGTTTTTTGTTGTCGTAAAATGTCATGGGCACCACAGGAATACTATGGGCTATCGCCATTTTAAAAGCTCCATCCTTAAATTGGTCCAATACAACATGTTCTTCCGGCACCCCACCTTCAGGAAAAATACAAATACTGAGACCTTGATTAAGTCTTTTTTGCGCCCGCCTGTACACTGCCGTCCTGCTTTTTAAACTCTCCCTATCCACCATGATACACACGCGCTTGTAGAAAAAGCCAAATAGCGGAATCTTGACCAGCTCTTTTTTTCCAATAAAGACAAAGGGGTTTTTGCTCACCTTTAGCATCAACATAATATCTAGCATGCTGGTATGATTGGCAACCAACATATAGCTTTGGCCTTTTACTAGTTGTTGCTCCCTTTTTATAACAGGAAAGCAGCCCATACCGTAGAGTATAAAATTGGCCCAAATGTTACGTGCCATCCAAAAAAACTGCGAATAGGTTTTCTCCGAAAGGGTAAAGATCACCAAAAAGGGTAACAAGGCAAGGATGGGCAAGACCACTAAAATATAAAACCAAATCCGATACAAGCAGTAGCCTATTTTTTTTATAACAGATAGCATGAGATCAAAAGTAATAATTTTAAGTCCTTTTTTAGGATTTCTTTTACCTTTGTCCTTCTTTTGAAAAAATACAAATGGCAAGAATTTTAACAGGCATACAAAGTACGGGAACTCCACATTTAGGAAATATTTTAGGGGCCATTGCCCCCGCCATAGAAATGGCGAATGATCCCAAGAACGATTCTTTTCTTTTTATAGCGGATATGCACTCGCTTACCCAAATTAAGAACGGGGAACAATTGAGACATAATACCTATGCCGTGGCCGCTACTTGGTTGGCTTTTGGACTGGACATTGAAAAAACCGTTTTTTATCGGCAGAGCGACATACCGCAAACCGCCGAACTGGCCTGGTACCTAAGTTGCTTTTTCCCATACCAAAGACTTACATTGGCACATTCCTTTAAGGACAAAGCCGATCGTCTGGATGATGTAAATGCCGGATTGTTCTACTATCCCATGCTAATGGCGGCAGACATCCTTTTATACGATGCGGAGATAGTCCCTGTAGGTAAGGACCAAATGCAGCATTTGGAAATAACCCGCGATGTGGCCTCCCGCTTTCACGCCCAATTAGGGGAAACTTTCGTATTACCCAATGGCAAGGTAAGGGAAGAGACCATGTACATTCCGGGCACCGATGGCTCCAAAATGAGCAAGAGCAAAGGAAACTTGATCAGTCTTTTTCAGCCAGATAAGAAACTGCGAAAGCAGATCATGGGGATACAAACAGACAGCACCCCAATGGAAGCCCCTAAAAATCCGGACACTGATAATGTCTTTGCCCTGTACAAAATTCTAGCTTCCGAAGAACAGGTTGCAGAAATGCGCAGCAACTACCTAAATGGCAACTATGGATACGGACATGCCAAGCAAGCGCTTTATGAAGTAATCCTGGAACGTTTTGGAGAGGCCCGTGAAAAATTCGATTATTATATGAACCACCTAAACGAGGTAGACGAAGCATTGGCCATTGGTGCCGAAAAGGCCCAAAAAGTGGCCGATGATGTATTGGCCAGGGTTAGAAAAAAGGTGGGGTATTAAATTGATGGTTTTATACCCAGTGGTCGGTTTTCAATATCAACTTAAACAAACTTAGCGTAGCATTTAGAGCAATGGGTGGGAACAATCGATAAAACACCCTTAAAACCCAAGATTGATAGTGGCACAACAAAATGACCGACTCCCTGGTTTGTTATTTTTGGCTGGGCAAAGCCAATTGCGGGAATATATTCCTGTACACCGGGGAGTGCATTGAACCTATATTCAGCATGTTATATGGCCTCAAAAAGTTTGCCCGGCAAAGGCCTTACCACCCCCTTCATTTCCAGGTTTAAAAGGGTGGATGACACTTTAAAGATGGGCAGCTTACAGGCCAATGCAATATGATCTAGCATTTGCTTGCCCCCTTGTTGCAAATAATCATAAATCTCCTTTTCGGTTTCACTGAGTTCTACAAAAAGTTGTTTTTGAACAGGCTCTGCCTTTTTTTCTTCAATTTCCCAACCCAGCATATAAACCAGATCTGCCGCAGAGGTAAGCATGTGGGCCTTTTGCTGTTTAATTAAATTATTACATCCGCTACTGTATTTGTCCTGGGTCCTCCCTGGAACGGCAAATACATCGCGATTATAGCTATTGGCTATATCAGCCGTAACCAAACTACCCCCTTTGTCAGCTGATTCCACCACTATGGTGGCTTCGCTCATTCCGGCAATAATTCTATTGCGTTTTAAAAAATTTTCCCGTTCGGGCTGACTAGTACTCCAAAATTCCGTGAAAAAACCCCCATTTTTTTCAACCTCGTAAACGTAGCGTTCGTGTTTCTTGGGATAGATCTGATTGAGTCCGTGGGCCAAACATCCTATAGTTTGCAAGCCGTGTTTTATAGCTGCCTTTTGCACACATATATCTACCCCGTAAGCATACCCACTAACAATCACAGGATTCAAAGGCGCCAAATCCGCTATAAACTCCTCACAAAAAGCACTCCCATAACTGGTAATATTCCTAGTCCCCACAACACTAATTATCCGCTGATTGTTCAGGTCTATATTCCCGGAACCAAATAAAAGGATAGGGCTATCCACACAGTGTTTTAACAAAGCCGGATAACTAGCATCCATAAAATAATGCAGGTCAATTTCACGATTGCAAAAAAACTCATACTCCGCCTGGGCAGCCTCTAGGTGTTCTAGGTCTTTTAACCCCTTTAAAGTGTGCTTTCCAATACCATCAATTCTTAATAAGTGATGGGTCCGTTCTTCAAAAATTGCAGCCGGGCTACCACAGTTTCCAATTAATTTTTTGGCGGTAATATCCCCTATATTAGGGACGTTCTGTAAGCGAAGCGCGGCAATTATTTCATCTCTAGACATTTATGGAACAGACTTAATTCTCTACAAAATACACAAATTATAATGTTAATAAAAAGTTATGCGAACAGTTTTGAACTTCTGTATTTTTTACAATCTTTGTCCTTATGGGAACGGAACATTATATAGCGGAGCTACTGTACAGGTATAATTGTGTAATTGTACCGGAATTTGGCGCTTTCTTGACGCAGATGAAATCTGCGGTGATCAACGATACCACAAATTCATTCTACCCCCCATCCAAAATTGTTTCTTTTAACGAGCAATTATCTTCAAATGATGGCCTATTGGTCTCCTATATGGCGGATGCCGAAAAGACTTCATATGAAGAAATGCAGCAGCAGATTGCAGGCGTTTCCCAGGAATGGAAAAAGCTTTTGACTGCAGGAGAACGCCTTAGCCTGTCCAACATTGGACAATTGTGGCTAAATAAGGAAGGTAAGATACAATTCCAACCTTCCTATCAGGTAAACTACCTTACTTCATCCTTTGGACTGTCCTCATTTGTATCTACCCCTGTATCCAGGGAAGTACTAAAAGAGGAAGTTGAGGAACTTGAAGAAAAGATACCTTTCATTATTACTCCTGAGACCAGGAAGGAATCCAAGTTTAGACCTTATTTAAAGTACGCAGCAGTGATTTTGTTGGCCATTGCTACCGGATTTACAGGGTACCGTCTCTACAACGACAAGGAATCCAATCTTGTAATGGCGCAACAGGAGGCACAGCAACAAGTTTCCAAAAACATCCAAGAGGCTACATTTTTTAATACAGCCCCTTTGGAATTGCCTGCAGTTTCCCTAAATGTTATCACTAAGAAGAAAAAGACGGCAGTACACCAAGTAATAGCCGGAGCCTTCAGAATAAAGGAAAATGCAGAAAAAAAGGTACTTCAATTAAAGAAAAAGGGCTATGACGCCTCTTACATAGGTGCCAACCAGTACGGTCTGCACATGGTAGCTTATGGCAGTTTTGATGACACCAATGAAGCATTGAACTACTTAAGGAAAATTAAAAAATCCGAATCACCGGAGGCCTGGTTACGTTCGGTAAAATAACTCCTTCCACATTTTCTCTTTTTAATTAGGGGCGTATCTTTACGCAAAACTATCATATGGAACCTAAGACACCCAGTGAATCCCGTACCTTGATGACCGATATGGTCCTACCAAGTGAAACAAACCCCTTGAACAACCTTTTTGGGGGCGAATTACTTGCCCGTATGGATAGGGCGGCCAGTATTGCTGCCAGAAGGCACAGTAGGCGTATCACCGTTACGGCATCGGTTAACCATGTAGCCTTTAACCAAGCGGTTCCCGTGGGCAGCGTAGTTACAGTGGAGGCTGCTGTTTCCAGGGCATTTAGAACCTCTATGGAGGTCTATATAGATGTTTGGATGGAAGATCGTTTTAACGGCGAGCGGTCCAAGGTAAATGAGGCAATTTACACCTTTGTAGCGGTAGACGACACTGGCAAACCTACCAATGTTCCAGAACTTAAGCCCGAAACCGAACAGGAAATAAAGCGATTTGAAGCCGCTTTGCGAAGAAAACAACTCAGCCTTGTACTTGCAGGCAAAATGAACCCTCAGGACGCCACAGAACTCAAGGCGCTGTTTATGGGGTAACCGATATTCCCTCATCCATTATAACAGACAAACATAAGTCAAGGATATTGCGCTGTTGAAAACTAGGAAATAAAATATCACTTTAAAAATCAAAATTGTCGGGATCCGGACCAAACCGCTTCCCCCTATCCAATCCGTCCATTAGCTTTACATCTTCCGGCGCCAATTCAAAGTCAAAGATATCGGCGTTGGCTATGATACGTTCTTTTTTGGATGATTTTGGAATGGTAACCACCCCTTTCTGCAGGTCCCACCTTAGAACTATCTGCGCAATGGTCCTATTGTATTTGCGGGCCATTTCTTTCATTATATCCATTTCAAAAATATGACCCTGCATCAAAGGCGACCAAGCCTCGTACTGAATGGTATTTTTATTGCAAAAATCTATCAAATCCTGCTGTACCAAATACGGATGGAATTCCATCTGGTTCACCATAGGCACTGTCTCGGCATCGGCCAGCAGATCTTCCAAATGATGTTGCAAAAAATTGCTCACCCCAATGGCCCTGACCCGCTTCTCCCGGTACAAATATTCCATGGCCCGCCATGTTTCCTTATATTTTCCCTCTACAGGCCAATGCACCAAGTAAAGGTCCAAATAATCCAATTTAAGTCGATTTAAGCTATCCTCAAACGCTTTTAGGGTACTCTCATAGCCTTGATCCCCATTCCAAACTTTACTTACCACAAAAAGGTCCTGGCGATCTATACCGCTTTGCCTTATCCCTTCCCCAACTCCAGCTTCATTCTTGTATATAGAAGCGGTATCTATATGTCGATACCCCTCCTGTAAAGCCCAATTAACCGCGTTAGCTACCTCCTCGCCATCTTCGGACAAATAGACCCCCAAACCAAAATAGGGCATTTGCACGCCATTGTGTAAAGTAAAAGTTCCTTTTAAATCGGTTATTGTTTTCAAATCCATAATCGGTTATAATTGATATATCCATTCTTCCGGATTAAGCCTGGTAGTATCCTTGTAAAGATAAAATTTTAGCTGGGTGGTACCATTGGCCTTGCTGGTATGGATATCCCCCAAATCTGCCTTGGTCCCCACCTTGTCCCCTTTCTTGACATAAACTCTGGAAAGATTGTAATAGGTACTAATATAATTACCGTGCTTTATCTGAACCCCCTTGTTTCCTCCTGGCACAGAGAGAATGGCTATGACCTCCCCTTCAAAAATTGCCCTAGCCTTGGAGCCCTCGTCCGTAGCAATGATTACACCATTGCTTTGGTGCTTTATTCCAGGGTAGACCGCATCGCTATAGATACCAAAACCCTGCCTTTTAATCCCTTTTTCCACCGGCCATATGAGTTTCCCTTTATTGGCGGAGAAATTATTGGCCACAATGGTGGCTTCCGGGGTAAGAACAAATTTGCTGCTACTTGCAGCACTACTTGCCGTTGATTTTCCGGCTGCCTTATTGGACGCAGCAATGGCAGAGCGAATCAACCTTTCTATTTGTTGGTCTATCCTCTTGGCCTCCTGTTTCTTTTTCTTTATGGCCGCAGCATATTTGCTCTCGTTCTGCCTTATACTTTTAAGCAAATCCTTCTGAGATTGGATTTCTTTATAAAGCTGATTTTTTATACGTGTATTTTCGGCCACCAATTTATCCTTCTCCTTTCTTTGTTGAGACAGGTCCTTGTTCAATTTGGTAAGTTCCTCGGTTTTTAACACAATTTGCTCTCCCTGCTCCTTACGGTATTGGGTATATTGTTTCATGTATTGAAATCGCTTAAAAGCCTGAAGAAAATTCTCCGAAGACAATAGGAACATCAATCTACTTTGTCCGGATTTGTTTTGATAGGATTTCTGGATCATGGTCCCGTACTCTTCCTTTAAAAAAGCAAGGTCGTTTCTTAGCTTACCAATGTTTCTTATATTGGTATTGATCTGTCTGTTGAGCAAATTGGATTGCTGATTGGTAACCCTAATCAGCTGTTGGCGCACATTGATCTTTTGGTCCATGGCCTCCATCTGATCCAAGACATTTCCCTTTTCTTTTTTCTCGGCAAACAATAGCCTATTTATTTCAGCTATTTCCTTTTGAAGTTGCTCCCGTTTGGACTCCAGTGCTTTCTGCTCACTAGTTTGCGCCAGTATTCCACCGCCACACAACATGAACGCAAACAACACAATATAAATAACATACGAATGGTTACCTCTCATATTAATTTAATACAATTTCTTTAAAACCATTTGGTATATTATATGGAAAATTCAAAGCCCTATTAAACTCCATATTTCTAAATTCTACCTTAATATTATTAGTTTGCCCACCATCAATAGCCACAATGGAAATCTCACTGGGCAGTATCCATTTGTTTACCTTCTGATAGTTATTATAATTAATTTCCAGCATACGTTTTTCCCAAGGCTGGGCCAATTGTTGGGTAGCCATTTTGTAGTTCAAGGGCTCTACCTGAAACAAGGTTTTAAATAAGTCTCCTGCTTTTTTAGGTTTTAGCAAGTAGTTATCGTTAGCAATATCCACGGTATATTTCCCATCTCTTAAATCGAACAAAGCATCTCCCAATAGGAGGTTTTGCACCTTACTAAAGTCCAGTTCGGTTCCCAACAGATCACTTAAATAGGAGAAATCCCCATCAAAAAATTCATTGTCCAATTTATTGTAGAAAGAGACCCTTTCCGGTGTAATGTAGGCCTTGACTATGCCCAATGGAGCACTTAGCCAAATTGCCTTGTCCTTTTCCATTCTAACACTTACGCTAACACTTTGTGTAGCATTGCCATCCGAATAATCAATTTTCATCCTGCCACTTAAGGTCTTAAAATTAATGTGCGAGTAATAATGGTTCCTAATGACCGCCTTTGCTGTCATATTTTCATCTACTGCACCACTCTTTAGCAGGCTAGTACTTTTACAGGACACCACCGTTATAAAAAAAGCGAAAAGCACTGCGCAATTATAATATTTTTTAATACCGTATTTCATAGCCTTATAAGCCCGATTTTATTTTACTAAGATACATATTTGCCTTGGAAGAATTTCCCAAAGCCTTGTTAGCATCGGCCAACTCCTTGTATATTTTATTTGCCAGATCCACATCTTCCAGAAGAAATTCCAAACCAGATTCCAAAATGTCGATTGCCTCCCCATATTTCTGTTCCCTGCTAAGAACCAAACCCGATGAATAATAAAAATAGGGCTGTAGGGGAAAGTTTTCCAGGGCCTCGGCGCTAACCGCTGCCGCGCGTTTTAAATCCTCTTTGGCCAGCAAATTGGATATTATGGATATGTAGTGCTCCATAGGATTATCCTCTACGGCCGCTGGTTCCAAGTTTTCCTTTTCTGGCGCTGCCGACTTGCCAAGCTGTAAGGAATCATTGATCTTCATACTTAGTTCCCGAGCAAATTCCGAACGCTGCATACCGTTAAGTATTTTTAAAGCCTCTTCATAATTCCCCTCTCGATAATATATCAGCGACAAGTTTTCTTTTAAAACACGGTCATCAAATGGAATCCTTGCCTTTACGCCTTCTACTGAGCCACCTTGACCCTTCATAATATCCACCAATGTATGCAACACCCAATAATCCTCTGGTTTGGCCGCTACGGCAGCGATACCATATTGTTGCGCCAATACAAATTGTTTGGAGGCCAAATAAGATCTTGCCAATTCGTGATCCAAAACCGCATTTCCCGGCTCCAATTGCTTACACTCCAAAAAAAGATTTATGGCCCTGTCATAGTTTCCTATGCTCTTTTGCTGTAATGCAGCAAAAAACTTTTCTTGAAACTCATCGGTATATTCCTCTAAAAAGACTTCTGAACTCTCCGTTTCAGGTATCCCATTTTCCTGGGCATAGTAATCCGCAGGGAGCATAATTAATCCCAAGACCCAAAACAATATCTGAACACGTCTATTCATATCATAATTAATCCCTTTACCTAAATAGGCTCCCATACCTCAAACCAAAACTGTACCAAAACGTAATGGCCAGCCATGTTTAAGGCTTCACAAAAACCCTCCCAACCAAAGTAAGCCTAGGAGCTTCAGTACATTTGGAACTAATTGTTTATTTAACCCCTGTACTCCCAAATCCACCTTCACCCCTAGAAGTCTCCGAGAGCTCTCCCACAGCGATCCAATCGGCTCTTTCGTGCTTGGCTATGACCATTTGGGCTATCCGTTCCCCATTTTCAATGGTAAATGCCTCATTGGAAAGATTAATCAGAATTACCCCCACCTCACCTCTATAATCGGCATCAATTGTGCCGGGAGCATTGAGTACGGTTATTCCTTTTTTTGCCGCTAAACCACTCCTAGGCCTTACCTGTGCCTCAAAGCCTATAGGAAGTTCCAAAAAAAGTCCGGTTTTGATAATAGTTCTTTCCATGGGCTGCAATACCACAGATTGGGTAAGATTGGCCCTTAAATCCATCCCAGCGGAAGCCAAGGTCTCATAACCAGGTAGGGCGTGGGACGATTTATTGATGATCTTTATGGTCATTTTCTTAAAAATATTTGTTTGAGTCTATCGCTTTCCAACTTATACACCATTCCAAAAAATAGTATAACAAAGATACTGCCAATAATCAAATTACGATTAAAAACATAAAAAGACAGCATGGAAAACAGAATGGAAAAAAATAAGTAGAAGACTATTTTTCTTTGATTATACGGAATTGGGTAATACATTCTTCCAAAATAGAAAGAAAGCATCACCATAGAAGCATAGGCCACCAGAGTAGCCACGGCCGAGGCCATGTACCCAAAATACGGAATAAAGACAAAATTGATAATGATAGTCAGTACGGCACCGATAATTGAAATATAGGCGCCAAATTTTGTTCGATCGGTTACCTTGTACCAAACCGATAGGTTGTGATAAATCCCCAAACAAAAGCTGGCCAGAACCACCAATGGCACTATGGACATGGCCTCCCAATAGTCCGAATTGGGAACCAAGAACAGTTTTATAATATCGGCATAGACCACCACACAGAGCAAAATAACACTACCTAAAATCACAAAATAGTTGGTTATCTGCGCATAGGCCTTTTGGGGGTTTTCGGAATTGGAGTGACTAAAGAAAAAGGGTTCTATCCCCATTCTAAAGGCTGTTGCAAACAAAGTCATAAAAACCGATAGTTTATAACAGGCAGAATATTTCCCTATTTCACTTTCCGCAATATCATTTGGCAAAAGCCAATCCAGCATAATTCGATCAAATACTTCGTTGATTGTAAAGGCGATACCCGCAATTAAAACAGGGGCAGCATACTTTATCATGCTGGTCCATATATCCCTGTCAAAAACATAGGGCCTTCTTAAATAGAGGCGCAACATCAATAAAAGCGTTGTACCACTAGCAATTAGCATGGAAATGAATATATATGAGATTTCAAAGTTAGGCCTATACAGCCCACTTAAAAGAGCTTCTGGATTGCTTTCCACCATTATAGGAAGAGCTATTAGGAAAAAACCATTCAACCCAAGGTTGATTACCACATTGGCAATCTTCACCAAAGCATACCGCATAGGCTTCTCATTGGCCCGCAACCACGAAAAGGGAATTATTACCAAAGCATCCAAAACAAGTATCAATATTGCATAGGTGATAAATTGTGGATCTATGTCACTGATAGCTGAAATAGCTCCTCTAAACATAAAAGCCAACAGCAAAAAAGTAAAGGAAGAAGCCCCTATGGATAATAAGGAGGTGGTCACCACAGTTTTCTTGTTTAAAGAGGCATCGTGGTAAAAACGGAAAAAAGCCGTTTCCATACCATAAGCCAGCAGCACATTGAAAATAGCAAACCAAGCAAAAATAATGGAAACTTCCCCATACCCATCGGTAGGGAGAACACTGACATATAGAGGCGTTAAAAGAAAAGATAGCATCCGAGGCAACACGGTAGCCAAGCCATAGATAAAGGTCTGTTTAAATAGTTTTTTAAGTGGATTCAAAGAAATCTATGAATTAGCTTTAAAATTAGGCAATTAAATAATGTTGACAAAGATAGTTAAATAGCTTATTTGGAAAATAGCACAGTAAACCATCTATTGCCCCATTGGAAACCCCTGCTGCCGCCTACCACTTACCCAAAAACCACCGCACAAAAAAACCCCACATTTCTGTGGGGCATTATATTTTTTTCCAAAAAAGGAAATATAGCTACTACTTAATTGTTCAACGCTTCTGAATTTATGAATTTGGCTCCGCTACCGCTACGCCCAATTGTTAATCCCTTCGAAGCTGACCAACTTAAAAACCAACAGTTTTTTAATTGTTCAGGGCCTCTGAATTAGTGAATTTGGCTCCGCTACCGCTACGCCCAATTGTTAATCCCTTTGAAGCTGACCAACTTAAAAACCAACAGTTTTTTAATTGTTCAGGGGCTCTGAATTAGTGAATTTGGCTCCGCTACCGCTACGCCCAAATGTTAATCCCTTCGAAGCTGACCAACTTAAAAACCAACAGTTTTTTAATTGTTCAACGCTTCTGCACCGCCAACAATTTCCAAGATCTCACCTGTAATGGCTGCCTGTCTTGCTTTGTTGTAGGTAAGCTTCAACTGATCTCTCAATTCGGTCGCATTGTCCGTTGCCTTGTGCATTGCCGTCATACGGGCACCGTGTTCACTCGCAAAGGAATCACGAACACCTTTGTACAATTGGGTCTTTAAGGATTTAGGGATCAATTCTTCCACGATCTCCTCCTTAGAAGGCTCAAAAATATAATCGGCAGCAACATTAACCTCTCCTTCCATAGGAACAATAGGCAAAAATTGCTCTGTCATTACGATCTGGGTAGCCGCATTTTTAAACTTGTTGTAGACTATTTCGATCTTATCATAATCACCGGCAGAAAACAAATCCATAAGCTCTTCCGCGATAGTTGCCACATTATCAAAGCTTAGGTCGTCATATACACCACTATGGTTGGCTATTACATTATTCTTTCTAGCCAAGGCATCATCTGCCTTTTTACCAATAGCCACGAAATCTACCTCTTTGCCAGCATAAGTTTCCTTGGCCAAAAGGTTACATTGCTTTATAATATTGGAATTAAAAGCACCACAAAGACCACGATTGGAGGTAATGGCAACAATTAACACCTTATTTACTTCGCGATTATCTGCAAATTTACTTCCGGAATCAGCATCCAAACTAGCGCTAAGCCCTTGTAGCAATTCCGATAACTTATCAGAATATGGGCGCATAGCGGTAATGGCATCCTGTGCCTTTTTCAACTTAGCAGCCGATACCATTTTCATGGCACTGGTAATCTGCATAGTCGAAGATACCGAAGCAATTCTATTACGTATTTCTTTTAAATTGGCCATTTTTCTAATTCTGAATTAAGGGTTTGGAGCTGGGAATAATTTTAAAGCAATGTTCAAAAACGTCGCCTATCCCACTTTCTACACCCTAAGCTTAATTATATTTTGCGGATAAATCTTTAGCCACAGAGGTCAAAACATCTATAACCTCATCGGTTAATTTCCCGGCCTTAAGTAGATCCAATATATCACGGTGCTTGGCATTCAAGAATTCAATATAATCCCTTTCAAACTCTTTAACCTTTTCAACAGGAACCTTGCTTAACAAGTTCTTTGATCCCGCATATATAATAGCCACCTGATCCTCTACCGTATAAGGATCGTTCTGTGCCTGCTTTAATATTTCAACGTTTCTACGTCCTTTCTCAATAACGTTCAAGGTAGCAGCATCCAAATCAGAACCAAATTTGGCGAAAGCCTCCAATTCACGGAACTGGGCCTGGTCCAACTTAAGGGTACCAGCTACTTTTTTCATTGATTTTATCTGGGCACTACCTCCTACACGGGATACCGAAATACCCACATTAATCGCAGGACGCACCCCTTGGTTAAACAAGTCTTGGGTCAAGAAGATCTGCCCGTCCGTAATAGAAATTACGTTTGTTGGGATATAAGCAGATACATCCCCTGCTTGGGTCTCAATGATAGGTAAGGCCGTTAAGGAACCCCCTCCTTTTACCATTGGCTTTAAAGCGTCTGGCAAATCGTTCATATTCTTAGCAATGCTGTCATCGGCAATAACCTTTGCGGAACGCTCCAATAATCTTGAGTGAAGATAGAATACATCCCCAGGATACGCCTCACGTCCCGGTGGTCTTCTTAACAACAAAGAAATTTCACGGTAAGCAACTGCCTGCTTGGACAAATCATCATAAATAATCAATGCAGGTCTACCGGTATCCCTAAAGTATTCACCAATGGCCGCTCCGGCAAAAGGTGCATATACCTGCATTGAAGCAGGATCCGAAGCATTGGCGGCTACAATAGTAGTATAGGCCAAAGCTCCTGCATCTTCCAATGTCTTGGCGATGTTGGCTACCGTAGAGGCCTTTTGACCTATGGCAACATATATACAGTATACAGGCTCTCCTGCATCATAAAATTCCTTTTGATTCAAGATAGTATCTACACAAACAGTAGTCTTTCCGGTCTGACGGTCACCAATAACCAACTCCCTTTGACCTCTACCTACAGGAATCATGGCATCAATTGCCTTGATTCCTGTTTGCAATGGCTCGTTTACCGGCTGACGGAAAACAACACCTGGTGCTTTACGCTCCAAGGGTAGTTCGTATAGTTCACCAGTGATGGGACCTTTACCGTCAATAGGTGCCCCCAACGTATCTACAACACGCCCTACAATACCTTCACCCACTTTTATGGAAGCAATGGTCTGGGTACGTTTTACAACAGATCCTTCCTTTACATTTCTGGATGGACTCAACAATACCACACCAACATTATCTTCTTCCAAGTTTAGAACGATACCTTGAAGTCCACCTTCAAACTCAACCAACTCTCCATATTGAACGTTGGACAGTCCGTAGACCCTAGCGATACCATCACCAACTTGTAGAACGGTACCTACCTCGTTTAATGAAGCTGATGCTTCAAACCCCGATAACTGCTTTTTTAATATTGCTGATACTTCAGCGGCTTTTACTCCTGCCATTTGTTATAGATATAAGATTAGGACCCCATTGATAACCAAGGTCGCCCAAAAAAATTATTTATAGACTATTTGTAAACTCTCTTTTTAAACTGCTTAATTTATTGGCAACGCTTGCATCATACTGCAAATCCCCTACCCTTAAAATAAACCCAGCAATGATACTCTCATCCACCTTGTTCTGTATAGTGGATTCCTTACCGGTCAACTTAACCACCTGACCCAATATTTTCTTTTCCAGATCAGCACTCAAAGGTACTGCCGTAGTAACCATGGCCACATCCTGACCTTTACGTGCTTCATTTAAAATAATGAACTTCTCGGCAACATCATTTAAAATAGAAATACGCTTATTTTCTATCAACACATTTATAAGCCCCTCAGTGATAGCGCTACTTCCCTTAAAAATTTCCAATAGGGCACTTTTCTTATCCGCTCCTTTTAGAACCGGACTCCCAAGCATCTCCCTCAACTCTGGGCTGTTGGCTATAGTGGAAACAATATTTCTAACGTCCTTTTCCACCTCTTCGGTAGCCTTTTTCTCTACCGCCAAGTCCAAAATTGCTTTTGCGTATCTTACTGCTGCTCTAGATTCGTTCATATCCCAATCCTTAATTTAGCTTGATATCACCTACCATTTCCTCTACCAACTGCAATTGCTTGCCCTTGTCCGAAAACTGACCTTTTATCACCTTTTCTGCAATTTCCAGAGAAAGTGTAGCCACCTCGTTCTTGATATCGGCCATAGCAGCCTTCTTCTCACTCTCAATAGCTGTTTGGGCCTGCTTGATCATCTTATCGGCTTCGGACTGGGCCAAATCCTTTGCATCGGCAACGATCTTATCTTTCATTTCACGTGCCTCCTTGATCATTGACTCACGCTCAACACGTGCCTCCTGCAAAAGACGCTCGCTATCGGCAGTAACATTTTGCATTTCCTTTTTGGCATTTTCCGCTGCCTCCAAGGCATCCTTAATTCCGCTTTCCCTATTCTCAACTGCATCAAGTATAGGCTTCCAAGCAAATTTGCGCAACAAAAGAAGCAATCCTATAAACAAAAACAATTGCCAAAAAAACAATCCAAATGAAAACTGCTCTATTAATTTTTCCATGTTCTAAATATATGAAATGTATATGTTTAACTTTTAATGGGAAAAGAACAGCTATAACCAACCGTTATAGCTGTTTCTTTGCTTTGTTCGATTAGGCCGCAAAAAGAGCAGCAAAACCAATACCTTCAATAAGTGCCGCAGCAATCAACATTGCTGTTTGGATCTTACCTGAAGCCTCTGGCTGACGAGCGATGGCATCCATAGCGGACCCACCAATTTTACCAATACCTAAACCAGCACCGATAACGATCAAACCAGCTCCTACAATAGTTGGGATTTCCATAAAATATATAATTAATTATTAAACATTCAATTTATTAATGATCATGATGCTCTTCAACGGCAGAACCAAAATACAGCGCCGACAACATTGTAAAAATATAAGCCTGCAAGGCCGCCACCAACAACTCCAACAAAGAAAGCGCAAAGGCCAAACCAAATGACAACGGACTTCCTATCCAGTTCTTGAAGATAAACATCATTCCCAAAATACTCATCAATACTACGTGGCCTGCCGTAATGTTTGCATACAAACGAATCATTAACGAGAAAGGCTTAATAAAGGTCCCCAATAGCTCTATGGGCGCCAAAACCACCTTCATAAACACAGGCACATCCGGCATCCAGAAAATATGCTTCCAGTAATTCTTATTGGCCGTAAAAGTAGTTATCAAATAGGTAAGTATGGCCAAAGCAAAAGTTACCGCAATGTTATTGGTAACGTTCACCCCTAAAGGCGTAAGCCCTAAAAGGTTAATGATCCATATAAAGAAAAACACGGTCAACAAATAACTCATGTACTTCTTGTAGTGTTTCTTTCCAATATTTGGAATAGCAATATCATCACGCACATACAATACAATAGGCTCCAATAAACGCCCCACACCCTTTGGCAAGGAGCTGGTCTTGTACGACTTGGCCATTTTACCAAAAAGAACCAACATTAGAAGTGCCACCAAAAAGATAAAGACAACATTCTTGGTTATGGAAAAATCCAATGGCTTTTCATTGGTAGCGTGGTGATCCTCATCATAATTAATGGTACCCTCAGCATCGGTCTTCACTATCTTTCCGTGATAAAGAGCGTAGTAATTACCGTCTACCTCAGCAACAGATTCACCATGGTGGAATTTTGCGGAAGAGAAAACCTTTAAGCCATCATCCCAAAGAATTACGGGTAGCGGAAAACCTACGTGCTCGTTTTTCTCCTCATCTATGGTAAAAAGCGTAAAATCATGGGAGTCCAACAAGTGGTGCCCAATAAATTCCTTGATTTCACTTTTTAGACTTTCTTTTTCATCGCCGGTTGAAGGGTCATTTCCCCCTGCGAAAGCATTGACACCCAAAAGAAGTGTAACAACTAAAAGAACTTTAACGTAAAATGGTTTTTGCATATCGCTTAAAATATCGGTCTCAAAAAATCCGTGCAAATGTACGCTTTTAAATCAAAAAGAAAAAAGCATTAATTGGTTTATTTTAAAGCTTTCAAGAAAACGAATATGGAAATAGGCCTTAAGACTTGCTATTTAACATTTTAGCCGTAAAAAGTGTCTCTAATAACAGACAGACTAGATAGGGAATAAAAAACGAAATGAACTCCATGGTTTCCATCTGTCCGTCACTCTTGTAAACAGGATAAAAAAAGATGAAAAAAAATACAAACTTGAGCATACTGCCTCCCAAAAAAAGAAAGCCGATCTGATCTTTCCACTTCACCCGGAACAGAAACAGAAAAGAAAAAATTACAATGGCCAAAAATACATTAAGAAGATAGGCCTGCACCATCATATACCCAAAGAGTGGTAACCCCAAAAGATACAATACCAGGATGTGAACACCAAAGACCAGTAAGCAAACCAGTCCCAAGGAGAAATAGAAAGAAAAAAGAAAATTATATTTGGACATTAATACTTAATGCGTTTCAATTGCTGTAGCACCAAATAAATTGAAATGGCGACACCAAGCAGGGTAAGAATAATAACAAAGGTTTTGGACTCCATTTCAAAATAGGTGTCCAGCCATTTTCCGCCTTGGGCAGATAAAAATATTATCCCACCCATTTCCAGCGCTATACCAGAGAGTATGGCGGCATTTTTAAGGCCATTGTTCTTATTAGGAGGCTTTTGCTGACTCATTCGCAGTCACTGAATTTTTGGATGTGGCGCTGCCCGTTTTAGCGTCCTTGCCCCTCATTGTACAGGAGGCGTTAAAGGTTGCTCCGGGCTCCACGGCCAATTTAGCAACACTAACCGTACCCTCTATAAAAGCAGAAGATTTTAGGGACAACAAATCGGCAACGATCAATTCCCCATTAAAATTACCTTCTATATCGGCATTTACACACTCCACTTTACCGTGGATATAACCATCTATCCCAATGACCACCTTTCCCGAAGTCTTAACATTACCATCCAACTTACCATCAATCCTAAAATCGGCTTCGGATATAATATCACCTTTTATTTTGGTGTTTTTCTCAATTCTATTGGGCTGTCCACCTAATTCTGTCATAACACGAGGTTTTTTGTTGTCTGAAAACATTGTTCTTGGATTTTGGGGTTATTGTTGGGCTCTGTATTCCATTAAATTTTTATGTACTTGTATTGTTTTATAGTTGGCCGATAAAATTACGAAATTCTCGTCATCGATCCTGTAATCCTTATTGTTTTTTATTAATTCTGCATACCCTAGAGCAAAATCCTTGGATTTAAACCCATGCACCACTACAAACTGATCCTCAAGATTATAGATATCCTTGGACACTTTATTCCTATACTTAAGTTCTTTTATGGATTTCTCCAAAAGCTCCTTTAGTCTGAGCGCCTTTTTGTTGTCCCTAATCTTTAATGGGAATACTACCTTCCAGTTTCCTGCCCCCTGCACACCAGTCTCCACAATAAAAGCTTTGGATTCCAATTTTGGCAATTGTTCAGCTACCATGGACTGTGCTTTTTTACCTTCTGGATTGTTGGGATAATTCAAGGCTACATAATTTAAGGCTTCCTTAAAGTCCTCAAAGCCCTGTAACCTACCAATTGCGTTGGCCTTTAGCATTTCAAATTTTGGCACAATGGGATCGCCGGTGTACTTGTTAATTTGTTCCTCTGCCCCGGTAATAACCTTTAAAAATTCCTGGTTTTGAAACATTTTATACAATCGCACATATTTGGCATCCGGACTGTCTGCGCTTCCCGTTAATACAGCCTGTGGGTTTAATAGTATTTCGGCATACCTGGACTCCGGGTGGTTTTTAATGATGTCATACTTCATTTCCGTGGCCAACGGACTCTGTGTTTCCTGATATATCTTATAAAGATTGTATTTTGAAGGAATAACCAATCGCTCTTCAGGATCAGACTGCAGAACATTTTCCAATTTGGCGCTTGCCAGGAGGTTCTCCTTAAATTTTTCCTTATAGATTAAACCCAACTGATAATTGGCAAAATTTCGCTCTTTCCTTAGGCTATCTATCAATTTGGCATCGGTAGGTATTTGGTTGAGATAAAAATCAAGGCTGAATTTCTGGTCCTCCCCTGCTGCTACGGCATTTTGTACGGTGGCCCCCGCTACATTATTCTCTGCTAAATCCAAGTTCTGTGCCTTGTTCTTATTGGACCATCTCCAGTCATCCTCCAAGTTGCGCTTGCCCCATCTGGTCCTAAAATCGCTTTTGCCATATCCTAGGGTCGTAATATTATAAAAATAGAATTTTCCTTTGTTTTCCTTACCCCCCTTAGTTTTGCCAAATGCCGCAAAACCGGCATTGGCCATTCCTTCCTCCCTCTTTTTCTCCTTCTCGGCCTGGGATTTTAGTTGGGCTATATGGTTCTCAAAGTACTTAATCCTATCATCAATGGAAAATTCATACAAGCTAATAACACTGTCGGTATACTGGGCTACTTCCTCATATTTAATAACATCCTCCAAATTGTCCAATTTCTTTTTTACCGCCCTATACTTTTTGCTGTTCTCCTTTAAGTTGGGCAATACACTATCGTAGTAAGCCCCGGAAATCTTATAGTTGTTCCTATCAAAATTATATATCGCCAGATTTTCGTAATTCAGCGCATTTAAATGTGGCATGTTCACTGTGGCCCTGAGAGATTTATTATAGTACACCACTGCAAGACTATCGTTTTGGCTCTCCCTGTGGAATTCTGCCAGTTGGCGGTAAATTTTGTCCAAGAAAGGCCTGTTTTCCCTATCCTCCTCCAAGTCTACCAGATACTCGTACACTTCCTCCCTATTGGCATCGGTAAGTTCTATATTCTGAATTTTCTGCAAATGTGCATTTATCATATACACTCTGGGCGATTTTCTATTTAAGGCAATTACCTTATCAAAAGCGTAATTGGCACTATCCTTATACCCCAATTGATGGTACAATTGACCAATAATGTAATAATACCGACCTTTTTCAGGGTTTTTCTTGGTATAGGCCGAAGCAATTTTCAACTGCTGAATGGCGGTATCGGCTATTTTTAGGTTTATATAGGCCTGCCCCATCATGGAGCGGGCATCGGCGTACTCCTGATCGCTTAAGTACTCTTGTTTTAATAAGCGCTTAAGGTTCTTAAGGGCCAGCTCCTCGTTTTCTAAACGAATATTTACCTTTTCCCTCCAAATAGTAGCCTCGTTCAGCTTATCGCTCTGCGTATATTTATGAAGTATGTAATTAAAGGACTCCAGAGCCGGAATGTAGCGTTGATCAAAATACCTGGCCTTCCCCAATAACAAAAAAGCTTCATCGGTCTGGGGATTTCTCTCCTCATCCTTAATATCCATACTGTGTTTTTGTATGGCTTTGGTTGCCTTTTCTTCGGCAATAAGGAAATTGGGGTTGTTGTCCTCGGAATCAAGTTTAATATCATCGGTTACCTCCAAACGTTCTACTGGCAAAATGTCCCAATAATTGTCCTGGTAGACAGCATTGAGCCCTTCACGCCCTTCCTCAAAGGCAATATTGCCATTGTACAAGGTATTAAATTTGGTGTTTAGGGCGTGCCAGTTACGGTTTAACATGGCGTCTTTCTTCGTAGAACAGGCATTAAAGACCAACCCTCCAAAAGCAAAAGTTAAAATAAGTGTATTGCGAAGCTTCAAAATTCTATGTATTCGTACGTAACCTTAACTTAAAATCTGTCGGATTATTATGTAGTTGGTCTATAAATACAGGAATATTTTTGGTTGGGGCTATTCCATTTCCGACCATGCAAAAATAATAAAGCACTATACCAAAGCAATTGTCTAGGTCTCCTTGTCGCCCATTACAAAGATGCATAAAGACCCTAAAGGGAGCATTTAATTATATGTTGGCCTGTAATGACCTTCCTATGCCAACTATTTATCTCCCAAAAAAAACTTCCAATTCTTTTAAGGTTTGGGCAGAGGTCTGTATATCCTTGACCACCTCCCCTTTATGGAGGACCACAATGCGCTCACAAACCTCCGTAACGTGACTTAGGTCATGGCTAGATACCAAAACGGTTACCTCCTTTTTGGCTACCAGGTCTTTTATGATGGTTTTTAACCTTATCTGGGTGGTGGGATCCAAGTTGGCAAAGGGCTCATCCAATATAATTACCTCCGGATCGCCTATAAAGGTGGCAACAATGCCAACCTTTTTCTGATTTCCCTTGGACAGGTCCCTGAGATACTTCTTCTGACCCAGAATCTCTCCATGAAAAAAGTCTTTAAACCCTGATAACAATTGATCCACATCGGCCTTATTCCTGCCCCTTAATTCCCCTATGAAATAGAAGTATTCTTCTGCAGTTAAATATCCTATTAAAAACGATTCATCAATAAAGGCGGCAGTAAATGGTTTCCAAGCCTCGCTCAGATCTACCTGCACCCCATTGTTGTTTATACATCCAGAGCTGGGCTGAATAAGATCTAGCATTAAACTAAAAAAGGTGGTCTTCCCCGCGCCATTATTACCTACCAAACCAAAACTCTGTCCTTTGGGGATCTCCAGGTTGTCTATATTCAAAACCGCTACAGAATTGTATACTTTGGTTAAATTGTGAGCTGTAATCATAAACGTGTTTCTTTTATGGCTTTTGCTTGTAAGCGGCCAAAGTCTTGTATTTTTCTTTTTTATAGATTTCCTCTATCAAGCCAAAAACCTTGTTTTTAAAGGCAAAACCCAAAACCCCGGCCAAGGCAACAAAAAGGTAGCCTGCACTTGGACTAACCCAGTAATGCCCTAGGGCATAAAAACCAAGGGGCAAAATAAGTTTCGGCAAGGTCAGCATCAATGTTTTGGCATTAAAGGCCTGTTTATCCCCAAAAGCCTTTTTATTGGAGCTAAGGTCTATTGGGGTTTTAATATACGCCCCGCCCCATAGTACCAAATAGGAATTTACACCTATATTGTATACAGCCCCCACAAGGACTGCCATATAGGTGTCCCATCCAAAATAGATATAAAAGGAGGCCAAAATAGTGCTTACCAAAGTTGCTATTACCATTAAATACCACTTAGAGGCCAAATACTCCTTGTATTGGATGTTCTGGCTCATCATTAGTGGGTAATAGGAACTGTCCCAACTTGGAACAAACTGACCAAAACTGAACAAAAAGCCCCCGGATATAAAAATACCGGCAAAAATTTTCCATACAGGCCCCTCATAGGCTTCAATTCCCCCAGTCAAAAAAAACAGTCCGTAAAAAATAAAAAAAACACTCATTATGACGGCTGTTTTGGATCGCTTGTTCCTTCTTATAAGCTTTATATCGTTCTTTAAAAAAGTTCCCAAAATACCAAAACGGTTCAGCCACATATAATCTTCGGTTTTGGCCACCAAGGTCTTTCCCGCAAGACCTGCATCCAAATACATATGATTTTTAAAATAGAGGAATGAGGAGGTAATGAGAGCAATCAAGAGGATCCATGCCAAGAAAGCCATCCATGGCTGCCCATAAAGTGAATTAAAAAATGGGGCCGTAAATACAGTTATATCGAAAAAACCATAATATTGACAAATGCCCAAGACAGAAAATAAGGCAATAAGGACGTAAAAAAGGCCATCCTTATTGTTGACCAGTATATTTATAAAGTTATTACAAAACAGCAAGGCCATCATCCCTAAATGCCATCCTATTACCCCAACAGTGGCGTAGCCATTTATAACCAATACAACGGAAAAAGGGACAAAAAAGAAGGCATGGGACCAATTGAAGAATGAGAACATAGTTTTCCCCAAGGAATATCCCACAACCTTATCCTTTTTTATAGGTAAATACAATAACGGCCTTATATTGGTAACCGGCATTTTTTGTAGCATATACCTAAGGTACAGATCTGCCACTACATAATAGACCAAAAACTTATTTACCAGCTGCAGGGGATCGCCCCAATTATTTTGTTCAATAAAATAATAAGCGCCTATTCCCAACCCCAAAAAAACCAGCATAAAATAGATTGCCGCAAAAATCATGGCGATTTTAATGGCCATATTGGCCTTAAAAGAGGCCGATCTAAAAAAAGACTTCCATTCCAGTCTAAGAAAGTGCTTCAGCATAACATGTATTGCTCTACCCCAACCATCGTAAAAAAGTATCCTAAAACAGATATAGGGAAAATCATATTGGTAAGTGTCTAAATTAAATTATTTGTTACAAACCGTCCTTATTTTTTTGATTTCCCGTTTTAAATCGTCCGAGCTTTCCTTAATTTTGCACGAAATATTTAATATGGCCAATTTTTATCCACTTACCGTTCAAAAGATCAAAGCACTTACGCCCAATTCTGTAGCGATTACCTTTACTATACCAAAGGACTTGATCCAGACTTTTAATTTTATTGCGGGTCAATACATCACCATTAAAAAGGAAATCAAGGGAAAAGAACTCAGAAGGGCCTACTCTATTAGCTCCACCCCTACCTGTGAAGGAATTACCATAGGTGTAAAAAAAGTGGATAGAGGGGGATTTTCAGATTACGCCCACAACAAACTAAAAGTAGGGGATGTATTGGAGGTAATGCCACCGGAGGGCAGGTTTGTATACAAACCTACATCTGCCAATAAAAATATCATAGCCTTTGCCGCGGGTAGTGGGATAACCCCTATCATGAGCATTGCCAAAACAGTATTGGAAAGCAACCCGGATAACAATTTTGTTCTGGTATATGGTAACAAGTCTTACAAGGAGACCATGTTTTATACAGATTTGGTGAAGCTGCAATTGGAATACACCAATAGGTTCCATATCTATTTTATTTTGAGTCAGACCCAAGAAGACGAATCCATTTTTGGACGTATTGAAGCTTCTACCGTAAATTTTGTACTCAACAACAAGCACAAAAATTTAGACTTCAACGACTACTACTTGTGCGGTCCCGAGGCCATGATCCAATTGGTTACAAACAACCTTAAGGAAAAGGGTATTACGGAAGATAAAATTCACTTTGAACTGTTCACCTCTACTGAAATCAAGGACGAACTACCAGAAAAGCCAGATGGAAAAACAGCACTTAAGGTCATTGTGGATGACGAGGAATTCTCACTTTCCATGGACAAGGGCAGCTTGGTCCTCGATGCCGTTTTAAAGGAAAATATAGACGCACCCTATTCCTGCCAAGGAGGGGTATGTAGCAGTTGTATTGCACGTGTTAAGGAAGGTAAGGCCGATATGGTCAAAAACCAGATCCTTACCGATGGCGAAATAGCAGAAGGGTTAATCCTGACCTGTCAGGCACACCCTACCACACCTACCCTAACAGTAGATTATGACGATGTATAAACTACGACAAGAGCGTTAATACATATGATGTATAATAAGCCCCAAAGTCCCACAAGACAATGGGGCTTATTTTTTATATAAAACAGCTTTTAAGCAACCATTCCACAACCTAAATATTTATGTTGCGCCTAACCTTTGTTCAATAACCCTTACCGCATGCTCATAGCCTATATTATAGGCTTTTTCAATCCCCTTCTTATCCAAGATCCCGATGAGCTCCAAGGCTTGGGGTTCAAAGACCAGGTCGCATTGATGCACTTTTTTCCTGTTTATGGCATAAATCATCAAGGAAGTGGTCCTGTTAGCCAATTGCAGTGAAGATTTTATACCTTCTTTGGGTATTTCCTTAACGGCGGACACATTGCTACCGATTACAAAATTGTTTTCTTTGGCCACATGCTCGTAGGGAAAATTATTCATAATCCCCCCATCGGCATACAGACTTCCCTCTATATCAACCGGACTAAAGACTGGCGGCAAGGCTGCAGAGGCCAAAAGTGGCTTTATAAGTTCCCCTTCATAAAACGTTTTTTCATCCCCTTTTTGCAGATCTGTGGCCACCACATATAATTTACGCTGTAAGGCTTCAAAGGAATTTTCTGGAAAATACTTTACAAAAAGGTCAAAATACCTTTCCGTATCCAATAGGCCAGGCTTTAATAGGGTCATAAAATGGTATCGGAACAATGGAGTTTCCTTAAAAAACTGGAGCATTTCCTCCACCGAATTACCGTTGGCATATAGGGCTCCGATCAATGCACCTACACTGGTGCCGGAAACCATATGGGCATTGATCCCAAATTCATTGAGTGCCCGAATCAAACCAATATGGGCCATTCCTTTAACACCTCCTCCTGACAAAACCAGTCCAACAGATTTGGATTTTAATTCCGATAAGTTCATTACAAATAGTGTTTGTCAGTTTTAGCAATCCATCATATGGCATCCCTTGCCCAATAGGGTTAAAATTAACCATTATGGGCTTACTTCAAAGTCATTTTAACAACCAAATAATGAATAAAACACCAACCGTCTGGTTGGTTTGCTACTACAATTCCAGAGAACTTTGGCTTTAACAGGCATATCAACTATGTGAAAGGTCATAAATCGATATTTCTCTGTGGATAAATTTTTAACAATACGCCATAAACCAACCAGGTGGTTGGTAAGGATCTATTTAGTCCACAGGGCAGTTTTCAAATACCACAATGTTTGGAAAAATAGGCAAAGCAACATTTAAGGTCGGTTTATATAACTACTATCCTCAAACAGTACCTCACTAAATAAGCTAACATTATAATATTGCATCCAGACCTAAATTCTGGCGGATCAAGATTAGCCTTGCAGCAGAAACACAAGGAATATGGCGGGTACAAAGTAGATGGCGATGGTCCTTGCGCCATCGTAATCTTTGGCCATTCGTTGCCCAAAAAGTAACATCAACAAGGCCAAACAGGCTACTATGGCCCCGGTTAATGCCGTACCGGATTCCCCTTGAAAACAAAGTAAATACCAGCCTATGGCACAAAGTACACCGGCCACCAATTCGGTTACCAGGACGGTACCCAAAAGCAGGGGCACCATATTCTTAAGCGGGGTTTCGGCAAAATGGCTCTTTAGCCAAGATAGATTCCCTTTCCAATCTGCCAACTTATCATAGGCACTCTGTAGAAAAGTAATTATCAGAAAAAGAAGTAAGAGCAATTCTGTGGAATAGGTATACAAATTGGTCATAGTTAAAAGTTTTTACGATTTTATTATTTAGGCCGCTTTTTTATGTAGCAACCGAGTGAGTTTTATGGACAGGTCCATCAAAATTAATTTGGAATTGCCGTTCCGCTCAATGTGATAGATAGCGTCTTCCAACTCACTAACAATGTTAAGAATATTGTTTTCATGCACAAAGGGAGCAAATTTCTCCAACTGAAATCCCTCTACATGGATCCTCATAAATGCCAGCTCCCGGGTATTATAGTTGATCATCAGTGCTTGGCGCATTACGGACATACAGTAATTCAGGAATTTTTTCTGGGTTTCCCTGCCTGTCTTGGCCACAACTTCGCTCCAAGCTATCAAATCGTGTATAGCCGCCTTGTTACCTTTGGCCTTAAAGGCAGAGCGCACCCATTGCACAAACCATTTTTCGAACACCAAATCCTCAGAATCGTTATTCATAAAATCCAGTGCCTTATTGTAGTTCCCATTGGCCTCATGTGAAATCCTAATGGCCTCCTCCCGGCCAAGCCCCTTTTCTATCAGCGCGGTGGTTATGGCCTCTTCGGCCAATGGCGGGAAATGCAAAATCTGACATCTAGATCTTATGGTCTGTATAATTTGCTCTTCATCCTCTGCAATTAAGATAAGAACTGTTTTGTCGGGTGGTTCCTCTATCAACTTCAACAATTTGTTGGCCGTAGCGGTATTCATTTTTTCGGCCATCCAAATAATCAAAGCCTTATACCCCCCTTCGTAGGATTTCAAGGATAGCTTTTTAACCACATCCTGCGCCTCATCTACCCCTATTTGCCCCTGTTTATTTTCTATTCCAATTAATTTGTACCAATCAAAAAGGTTTCCATAGGGTTGTTCTTTTATAAACTGACGCCAATCTTCCAGATAGTGATCACTTACAGCGTGACTCTTAACTTTACTGGAATTGGATACTGGAAAGGCAAAATGCAGATCGGGGTGGGCCAGGGAATTAAATTTTATATTACAGGCGCTATTACCTGTATCATTTTCCCCTCCACTGTTCCCGCAAAGAAGGTACTGCACATAGCACAGGGCCATGGGCAGAGTGCCACAGCCTTCCGGACCAACAAAAAGTTGGGCATGGGGAATACGCCCAGCATCGGCACTGGAAACCAAATGGCTCTTAATATGTGAAAGCCCCAAAACATCCTTGAATAACATGGTCCAAATATAATGGTTTTTATCCTTACCACACCAGCTTCCCCCAGCTTGGTATGCTACGGTTTTTACCCAATTTGTCAGCTAAAAACCCACCATTAAAAACCGTCCTCAATTACAGATACTTATGTGCCGGATCATAAAATTAAGAAGGCTTGGCCACAAATATTTGGAACAGTCCCTTTTTACACTACCCATAAATCTTTACATTTGTCATTCTCTAAAAACCAAAGGGCAAATGAAAACCATCAAGGATTTTAATTTTAAAGATAAAAAAGCATTAATTAGGGTAGACTTCAACGTTCCCTTGGATGCAGATTTAAATGTTACTGACGACAATAGGATAAAAGCTGCCAAGCCAACCATCATAAAGATTTTGGAAGATGGTGGTAGCGCTGTACTTATGAGCCACTTGGGGAGACCCAAAGGAGCTGTTAATCCGGACTTGTCCCTAAAACACATTTGCAGCAAGGTATCCGAAGTACTTGGTGTTACGGTTAAATTCTCTACAGAGTGTGTAGGTCCTGAAGCCGAAAAAGCGGTATCTGACCTTAAAAGTGGTGAAGTCCTGTTGCTGGAGAACCTTAGATTTCATTCAGAAGAAGAAAAAGGCGATGAAAGCTTTGCAGAAAAACTTTCCAAATTGGGGGATATCTATGTAAACGATGCTTTTGGCACTGCCCATAGGGCCCATGCCTCTACCACTATTGTTGCCCAATTTTTTCCAGAAAAGAAATGTTTTGGATTTCTACTGGCCAAGGAGATTGAAGCCATAGAGAAAGTGATGCGAACTGGGGAAAAACCCGTAACCGCAATTTTGGGTGGCGCAAAGGTATCTTCTAAAATCACTATCATAGAAAATATATTGGACAAGGTAGACCACCTAATCATTGGAGGGGGAATGACCTACACCTTTGTTAAGGCCAAAGGAGGAACGGTTGGAGACTCTATCTGTGAGGATGATAAAATGGATTTAGCGCTGGAGATTCTTGAAAAAGCCAAGGAAAAAGGTGTGGAAGTGCATATTCCTGTAGATGTTTTGGCTGCCGACGATTTTAGCAACGATGCCAATACCAAGGTGGTAAATTCCAATGAGATTCCCAATGGTTGGCAAGGATTGGATGCGGGACCACAGACTTTGGAAAATTTTAAAAATGTTATCCTACAATCCAAAACCATTCTATGGAACGGTCCAGTAGGTGTTTTTGAGATGGAAAGTTTTGCCAAAGGAACCATTGCCGTGGGTAATTTTATTGATGAAGCTACCAAAAACGGTGCGTTTTCGTTAGTTGGTGGGGGTGATTCTGTAGCCGCGGTAAAGCAGTTTGGCTTTGAAAACAAGGTGAGTTATGTGTCCACTGGCGGCGGAGCCATGTTAGAGAGCCTTGAAGGCAAGACGCTACCTGGTATTGCGGCAATATTGGCATAACTGTAGCGTTATACAATGTGGATTATTTAATTTTTAATGTTATATTAAGGATTAAATTATACGTTTACGAGAAAAGCACGTTTTTCGTTCGTTCCGCTTTAAAACATAAACCTTATGAACACATCCAAATATATATTGCTGGGCGTTCTGTCCATGGGTTTCGTGGCTACCAATGTAGCTCAAGAGGCTGACTCTATCCCCACGAACAAAACCGGACTTAACGCCATACCTACCAATACAATAACCGTAGACACCACTCAAACAGATATGGATGGAGTGGAGCAGATGGAAATCATGGAGGCAAAGGACAGCATTCAGGACAATCCATTGGTATTACTGAAGGGACAAAAGCGATATGATTTAAAGGATCATCCACAGGCTGCTCTGTACGACAGCTTATGGATGAAAGAATTGTACGACAATTCCACCTTATTCGATTCCATCTATGAGGATATTTCTAGCCTGGAAATAGATTCGGTATACGAATACAGCATGAACACTGATACTTTAAAGGCTAGGTTGGAAATAATTAACCAAAAAACGCCCTTTAACGTTGTCTATAATCCCTCCTTGGAGAATGTAATTAAATACTTCCTAACGCGAAAAAGGGATTTTATGAATAGGATGTTAACGGCGAGTCAGTTTTACTTCCCGTTGTTTGAGCAGGAATTGGACAACCAAAACCTTCCTTTAGAGCTTAAGTATTTGGCCATTGTGGAATCTGCCTTAAATCCAAAGGCACGTTCCAGGGTAGGTGCCACAGGATTATGGCAGTTTATGTACGGTACAGGCAAAATGTTAAACTTGGATGTGAGTAGTTATGTAGACGAGCGTAGCGACCCCATAAAGTCTACTAAAGCCGCAGGAGTCTATCTAAAAAAACTATACGGTATATTTAATGATTGGGATTTGGCCCTAGCTGCCTACAACTCGGGCCCCGGAAACGTAAACAAGGCTATCAGAAGGTCTGGGGGATATAAGAATTACTGGAATATAAGAAGAAACCTCCCTAGGGAAACGGCAGGTTATGTACCCGCTTTTATGGCTACTATGTATCTTTTTGAATATGCCGAGGATCACGGATTAAAACAAAGGGTTGCAGAAAGGCCCTATTTTGAAACGGACACCATACACGTTAAGAGCACCATTACATTTGACCAAATTTCCGAATTGGTAAATGTGACGGTAGAAGAATTAAAGGTATTGAACCCGGCCTACAAGCTAGACGCCATACCCTATATAAAAGGCAAAAACTATACTTTGCGACTTCCCATTGATGCTATGGGGAAATTTGTTGCCAACGAGGAGGCCATCTATGCGCATGTAGAGAATCAATTTAAAACAAAAGAGAAACCCTTGCCGCAAATTGTACAATCCAAAGATCAAATACGATACAGGGTAAGAAGTGGCGACTATCTGGGTAAAATTGCCGAAAGATATGGTGTGAGGGTAAGTCAGATAAAAAGTTGGAATGGGTTAAGAAGCAACAACCTTAGAATAGGACAGCGCCTGACCATCTATCCAAGGAAGATTCCAACTAGCTCCAAAAACACCAATAAGAGCTCAACAAATTCTGTTGCGGCGGCAGGTTCTAAGGTGCATACAGTACAACGAGGCGACTCACTTTGGACAATTTCCAGAAAATATCCTGGAATTAGTATAGATAATTTACGAGAATGGAACGGTATTAGTGGTAATGACATAAAACCGGGCACAAAATTAAAATTGTGCGATTGTTCTTCGTAAATAAACAACTATATGAAAAAAATTGGGACACTTTTATTATTGACTTTTACCATCTTTATTTCCTGTGAGGAAAAGCAGAAAAAAAGCTATTTACCAGAATCCATAGGCGCTATCAACTCCTTGGCCGTAGTAATGGACAATGAGCTGTGGGAAGGAAAAGTTGGCGACCATGTAAGACAACATTTTGCAGCACCTGTTTTGGGGCTTACCTGGGAGGAACCACTTTTTACTATCAACCAAATGCCGGCCAAGGTCTTCTCTGGATCTATCTTACAGACCCGTTCCGTGCTATTTATTGCCAAGGACACCTTAAGTCTTGCCCATATTAAAAGTGATGTATATGCCACCCCTCAAAAGATCGGGGTCATTAAAGGAACAACCGACGAGGAAATCATTGACAATTTAAACGCCAAGGCAGATGAGGTCATCGAGGCTTTTAAGTCGGTAGAAATCCAGGAATCCCAAAAGCGTTTTTTAAAATCCCTGAGTAAGGAAACCGCCTTAAAGGAAAAGTTGGGGATTACCCTATCCTTACCATCCATTTACAAGGTAGGAAAACAGGAAAACAATTTTATTTGGATAGATAGGCAGATTCAAAAAGGGAGCATGAATATTATTGCCTACGATATTCCGAATGACTACTTTACAAGTGATTCTACCTTTGTTAAAGATATAGTTGCCATGCGCGATTCTATTGGCAAACAGTATATACCAGGTCCGGATGTACCCGGAAAAACTACCCATATGATGACCGAAAAAGCCTTTGCCCCCTACGTTTTTCCTGTAGAAATTGCGGGTAGGAAAGGAGCTGAAGTACGTGGTATATGGGAAATAAACGGCTATCCCATGGCCGGTCCATTTCTGACCTATATCATCAACGATGACCAAAACAACAGAAAAGTGGTTGTAGAAGGCTTTGTATTTGCTCCTGCAACCGAAAAACGGGATAATATGTTTCAGTTGGAAGCTATTTTAAAAACGATAAAGTTCGAAGACCCCAAATAGTACCTTTTTCAATCAAAGTATTAACTGAGGGCCTATAAAGGCCCTTTTTTGGGTCTTAGCTCATGCATGGCAACTGTCATTTGCCATAGGGTACTCATTTAGCTCCTTGTCCCCTAACCCAGTAGAGCAATTCTCCTCTGAGGGATGGGTATAACTTTATTAATAATAAGAGATATACAGCATAGAGTTGGCATCAAAAAAGCTACTGGTCTATAATTAAATACAGCTTTAGCCCGACCCCACCAAAACAAGGATTGAAGTCTAACCAACAATCCCATGGGCATATAAGGGCCGTGTTCTTGTCCCCGACGTATAGGACAACAAGATAATACAACTTTATTGACCAAATAAAAACCCTTTCGGTATAATTAATACATTTCCTATTACAGAAAAAAAAAGCCGCCCATCACTTTTTAGACGGCGGCTCTTATATTTTTTTGGGCGTTATAGCTAACTACATATCTACGATTATAAATTCGGAACGTCTATTGAGCTCATGTTTCTCCCTACTACAGCGTACCCCATCTCCACACTCATTGATTAAACGTTCTTCTCCGTATCCAATAGCACTTTTAATACGCTCCTTGGCAATACCCTTGGATATAAGATAGGCCCTAGTAGATTTTGCCCTTTTGTCCGAAAGGTATTTATTGTAGACTGCTGGACCCCGGGAATCGGTATGGGATTCAATTTTTATAACGATATTGGTATTTGTTTTCATCACCTCCACCAGCTTATCGAGCTCCTGGGAAGCATCCTTTCTAATATAGGATTTATCAAAGTCGAAATGAATCATATCCGTTTTCAACTTTTTAATACCATCTTCTATTACCACCAATTCCTTTAATCTTTTCATGCCAATATCAACATGCTTCACCTCATTTTCCTTGGTCTTGGTTGTAATAACATTTTCAACAAATTCATCCTTGGTAGTTTTAATGGTGTATTTGGTATTGGAATCCAGATCCTCAAAAACAAAGCTACCGTCGTCTCCAGTAACCACTTCCTTGAGTTTAATATTGTTTTCATCCAACAAGGTAACCAATGCCTTGGGCATTACTTCGTCTGTAACCATTTCTATGACCACCCCCGCGATAGCATTCTCATTCACTTCTTCCATGACCAAGCGTTCAAAAGAATAAATATCATCATCCCCTTTGCCTCCGCGGCGGTTGGAGGCGAAATAACCCCTTTGGTCTTCTTCCTTTACAATATAGGAGAAGTCATCCTTACTACTGTTTATGGGTTTTCCCATATTTCGTACTTCTTTAAACCCTTCCTCATCGTAGGCCACCTCGTACACGTCCAATCCCCCTAAGCCCACATGGCCATTGGAAGCAAAATACATCTTTTTTTCATTGATAAAAGGAAACATTTCCTTTCGTTCCGTATTAATTTCCGGGCCTAAATTCTTTGGTTCTGAAAACTGCCCATCACCCATTACATCCACTACAAAAATGTCCGTATCCCCAATTGTTCCGGGCATGTCCGAAACAAAATATAACTTTTTGCCGTCCGGACTCAAAGCTGGGTGCCCTGTAGAGTACTCATCACTATTGAATGGCACTTCTTTGGCCTCTGTCCACTCTCCATCTACTTTTTGGGATACATAAATTTTGAGGTGATTAATTCCGTTTTTATCCCTCTTTAACTTTTTGCCATAGTTGTTACGCGTAAAATACATGGTTGTATTGTCTGGAGAAAAGGTCACGGAAGCCTCGTGATATTTGGTATTGATTTTCTTGGAGAATCTTATGGCCTCCTTAAGGTCCTGAGATTCCTTGTTTACCTTGGCAACATATAGATCCAAATAAGGCTGGTTGTTCCATTTATACCGTCTGGTACTAAAAATAGAGGAGTCCTTGGCGGAGGCAAATACAATTTGATCCGAATTGTGGAACATAGGTGCAAATTCGGAGTATTTGGTGTTAATTGCCAAATTCTTAATACCAAAAACCTCTTCCATCTTCAGGATATTATCCAATACGGTTTCTTTTTTTTCAGCTCTTAATACTGCCTGGGAACCTATACCCCCAGTTTTTTTCATCTCCTTGTCATATAGTCTCATCAACCGTTTAGACTTACCATACCTACCAGTACCCTTCAAGGTGTGGGCATATTTAAATAGGTGTTCTGGAGAAAGTTCATCCTCGTACCTTTCATACAAAATGCTGTACCAGTAATAGGCTTTCTCCATATTGGTATTAAAATAATAGGAATCCCCTGCTTTTTGAAGAATTTCAAGGGAGTAATTCTTTTCGCTCTTGTTCAGGGCTTGTTCATATAATTTAGCCGCTTCTGCGTACCACATTTTATCGAAATACTGATCGGCTTTTTGAATAAGCTTGCTAGCATTGGGTTTGTTGCCCCCAGTGGAGGAAACCGACCCCTTCTTGTTAGGGAATATGTTTGTATTATTAGCCTCTACCTCTGCTCCACTTAGGATCTCGTAAGTTACCTCATCAACTGCAAGGGATTCCTTAGGATTACTTAGTTTTTCAATGGAAGCTAACTTAGTAGACTTCTGAATTAGCGGACTATTTTTTTTAGTATTTTTCGCTATTGAAACAGAGGTAGCCAAATCTACTTTTGCACTCTCGGTTTTGGTTTGTTCTCCATTATCCACGTTCATTAACCAAAAAGCATCTGTATAACGTCCGTTTAAATTAGAAGTACATGATGCCAATGCCTTTTCCAAAGAGTTGTATTTCTGTAAATAAACATAATTAAGACCGTTCTTGGCATTGCTAATGAATCCAGATTTAAATCCTTGCCCCTCCAATTTTTTAGCCAAATTCTTAGCGTTGTCCAAATTGGAAAATACCCCGGAAATTATATAAAACCCTTCTGCTACCGCTCCCAAATTCTTAAAAGTTCTACTCTTAATATTATTACTCTGGGTTCTTCTTTTAAAGCTCTTGGGAGTAATCTCTCTGTTATAGGCCAGGCTGGTATTGGAGTTAAATTTGGTATAATGGTCAACACTATTAAACCGCTCGTCTGCGGCGGACTGGCCATTATTACCAATTTCCTGGGCACTGCCAGTTAGGGCAAACGCAAGCAAACAGGACGTTATAATTTTTTTCATAATGGTTTAATTAGAAAAATCTAGGGGATTTGAGTTTTTTACTTTTAGAAATCAACTGATATCTAAAAAATATCTCATGGGTTCCCTTATTGTAATTATTTAGGTCATTTATACTGTAATCATAGGCATATCCCATATCTATCTGGGTACTTATGCGGAAACCCAAAAGAGCACTCAACGAATCCTCTAGTCTATAGTTAACGCCTAAATTTAGAGTTTCGTATAATAAAAAGTTCGTAGACACATCAATAGACACCGCACCTCCTACAACATTTTGTACAAAGAGGGATGGCTTAAATTTTAAATCCGGATTTAAATCAAGGACATAACCTCCTATAAAATACAGGTGTATTTTATCCGAAGCTTCAGATTCTGCTATGGCATCATAGTGCTTTCCAGTTAGTATATTGGGTGTAGAAGCACCCAAGTAAAACCGATTGGTATAGTAGAATAGGCCAGCCCCCAATGATGGTAGCAACTCACTATTTATGTTCTCATTAAAAGCAGCTTCGGGCTCCCTATACCGCCCTTTTGACCAATCTAGGCTGAGGAATTTGATTCCTGCCTTTAAACCCAGGGCAAGACGGTCCCCATTTCGGTTCAAGATCAAATGATGGGCGTAATTCCCATCTATATAGGTTTCTTGGGAAGGGCCCAATTCGTCATGCAAAATAGATAGTCCAACCCCATCAAAAAGTCCAACCGGCGATTCTATACCAAAGGTTATTGTGGTTGGCGCCCCTTCAATTCCCGTCCATTGATTACGGTAAAGCGACAATATGGTCAAATGACCACGAGAACCGGTATATCCCGGATTTACCGTCATGGTATTATAATTGTATTGGGTATATTGAGGCTCTTGTTGTGCCTGGGAACATAAAAATACAAGAAATAATAAAACTGTAAATAACAAGGCTTTAGGGGAAATCATCAAAGGTATTTTTCTCTTTTAGAATTAGAATATTGTTTTAACGGCTTATATATAGCCATCCGCTTTTTACAGGGGTCTCTGCATCCCCAAAATCAAGGAGGTAAAAATAGGTGCCCACCGGAAGATTCGTATCGGAACCATTTAAGATTCCTGTAGAGACCGTACCGTCCCAATTATTTTTATACCCTTTGGTTTCAAAAACCTTTTTCCCCCAACGATTAAACACTTGAAGATAGTTATTGGGGTAATCTTCTATACATTCTATATAAAATACATCGTTTAATCCATCGCTGTTGGGAGAGAACTCATTAAAGACCACCATACAATCCGAATCAATATCGTTGACCTCATATTCTGTCAAACTTATATTGGCCATTGAGGTATCATTTTTTGGCATAAAATCTAGCTGATCAACATAGGCCAAGGAGGCAATATTAAAATAATCGTTCTTATTGGTTATAACAGCAGTAATACTTAATTCTGTGGTCTCATCAATACCCAAAGCTTCAATTTCCCATACTCCTGACACAAGGTCATAGCTACCTCTTTCCGCAGTGGCGGACACATAACTATATCCTTCTGGAAGGTCTTCAATCACTCCAAGGTTGGTTGCCACATAGGGTCCGTGATTGGTCACTAGAATGGAAAACACTACTTCATCGCCAACAGCGCCAATATCCGGCACCACAGACTTGACTATACCAATATCTACAATAGGCGTAGGGATGATATGACTGTCCTCATCGTCCTCACTTTGGTCATTATCATCATTATTGGGGCTCGAATCCGGGTCTATTTGGTCTACCCTTGTTAACTGTGCCGTATTTTTATACTCTCCGGATACTCCAGTAGGGATATTAACGATTGCCTCATAAGATAAGTTTACCGAACCAACAGGAAGACTGGATATAGACCATTTTATTATGTTTCCGTCAATATTTCCGTTATCACTTATTACCCCTGCCGTATATCCTAAAGGAAGCACATCTTCCACTTCCAAATTGGTTGCCGTATCGGGCCCGTTATTGGTAAGGGTAAGGGTAAAGAGAACAGATTCCCCCACATTGGGTGCAAGTTTGTCTACCGATTTACTAAGGCTGATATCCACCAATGGAACAAGAGTAATAGACGCCTCATCTTGGTCATTGCTTGCATTTGAATCTAACTGATCTACACTTTCCAATTTTGCAATATTGGTATAATCGCCCATATCCTTTACTGCGACCAATATGTCCAGAGTTGCGGTTTGGTTGATATCTAAAAATGGTATTTCCCATAGCGCAGTTGAAGGATTGTAGCTACCGTTATCTGCTTGGGAAGAAATTAGGGAATACCCAGATGGTAATGGATCCGTAACAACCACATTGGTAGCACTATAATCCCCAGTGTTGCCCACTTCTATGGTAAAGGTCACCGTATCCCCTATATAGGTTTCGTCTTTGTCCACCGTTTTGGTAATGCTTACATCTACCATTGGCGTAGGAATGGTTAGGCTGTCCTCATCATCCTCACTTTGGTCATTATCATCATTATTGGGACTGGAATCAGGATCAAGCTGATCTACCTTAATAATTTGGGCCACATTCTTATATTCATCCGTTGCCCCAGTGGGTGGGTTTACTACCACCTCATAACTTAACATTTGTTCACCCACCGCCAGCGTAGAAAGTGTCCAGCTAAGAATATTCCCATTGATTGTTGCACCATCATCAACAGATTTAATGGTATACCCCGATGGGATAAGGTCTTCTATGGTGACATTTGTTGCCTCCTCGGGCCCTTGGTTGCCAATCTCTAAGGTAAACTTTATTACATCACCAATATTTGGCTTGGCATTATTCACACTTTTGCTGAGACTAAGATCCGAATCTCCCATTACCTCAACGGTAATGGTATCTATACTCTCACAACCCTGGGTATCTTTCCCGGTAACTGTAAAGGTTGTTGTTTTAAATAACTGAACAGGAACCCCGTCAACTACACCATTGTCCCAGACATAGATCTCGGCTCCCAATCCTGTTAAGGTAACGTATTCTCCAGAATTGATACGGGTACTGGAGGCGTTGGCCGTAACAGTTGGTGGAGTATTTACATTTAAGGTTGCCGGATTGGAAGCATCAATGGGACAAATATGGATATCATTGGAAATAACAACCCTATAGCTGTTTCCATTATCCTCCAATGAAGCATTGGTTACAGTAAGTATGTTGGTTTTGGTACCGGTATGTATGCCACTATCAGCAAGATCTTCCCAAGCCGATCCATTGAACATCTGCCATTGATAAGCAGTAGTATTTTGTGCCTCTACGGTAAAAGTAGCCGTGCCATTCGGACAGATGGATCTATCTGTGGGCTGACTAATAAAATAAGGAGCGGTATTTTCTCTAAAATCAAATATACTATTAGTATTCAAATCCGCTGGAAGGGTATAGGCGGCATCTACAACCAGACCATTCTCATCTATTTTAGAGGGGGAACCACTGCCATAAAAAGCATTGTCCCCCCTATCGGCATTAGGGTCATTATATGCCTCGTTGGCATCACTACATCCGTCATCATCACTATCCGTATCCATATAATCCGGGCCCGGTGTGCCATCGGTATTTACTATTTCATAGTTAATAATATCACTGTCCGCTACAGTTTCAACACTGTTGGCCAAACCATTGCCCCCATAACTCCCGTCTACAATACCATTGGTATGTGGTTGATCATGGCCAGCCTCCACGGCATCATAAATACCGTCATTATCCACATCAAGGTCCAATTGGTTGGTAACCCCATCCCAATCATTGTCCAACCCATAAACTTGTGGGTCTATATAATTGGTAACACATCCAAACTCTATATTGTGCTGCCTTTGCGTAGAAGATGCCCCTGCTACCCTGGCCACGGCACCTACACGAATGGATATTTCAGATCTGGAGTTATAGTTTACTCCAAAATTAACTTGTGGCACAACATTGCTCCCTGTGGGGTAAGTGGTGGTTCCGGCCGTACCTATAACCCATTTACCATCTGTGGACATGGTTAATTCCGTGGGGTTTGAAATTACATAACTCGTTGGGTTATAACTCCAAGTCTGCTCTCCGTATTGATGGGTGCCATCAATGTCATTAAAGTTCATGAATATCTTATCCAGCACAACCGGACTTGATCCCCCGGTGGTAACAAAACGAATTTTATATTCTATTAGCCCTTGGTCTCCCTTGTTTGCAAAATTAAAGGCTGTATAGGGCCTAAAGGCTTCTTTGGCCATGCTATTATTATCTATTTCGGTTACCGTGGCATTATAGATTTGGACTATAGTAACCAAGGCATCGGTTCCCGTAGTCACATTAGGGATTCTATAAACAGCTCCCTGTTGCAGTGCCGACCCCGAAATCAATATGGCATTGGAACTAAAATCCAAGGTGGTCTCTCCCCCACATTCTGGTTGGGAATTGGCTATGATGGTATTTAGCTCCTGAAGGTCGGGGATGCCATCATTGTCATCATCCAGATCGGAACGATCCAGAATTCCGTCCTTGTCAGAGTCCACAAAAGGGGGCGGTATATTCTCATAGGTTTCCACTGTTACCTGAGCTATATCACAGAGTCCGTCCGTATCGCAAATTTTGTATTCAAAAACATCCGTACCCAAATAATTAGTATATGGGGTATATACAAGCTCTCCTGTTGGTTTTGAAATAGTGACCTTACCGTTAGAGGGCTGTAGAAGTCCGGTATTATCTACAGTTGTAATGTCTATATTGTTATCCAGGTCCATATCATTATTTATTACCTGAATTACGACTGTACCATTTTTTGTAACCTGTTCCTCGTCATCATTGGCGCATGGGCTGGCCTTAACGATAATGCTGCTGGCGTTGGAAGGATCCGGTACACAACCTGGGCAGGGTGCTATATTTAATGAATAGGTCCCTGGGCTATCTATATCTACCTTATCCAGGCCTACTCCCTCCAAAGTGGTACTTCCATCTGGAAAAGTAACATCCGTTGTTAGGGATTCCCAGAAGTAAATCGCAGCAGCTGATTTAAAATTTGCTTCCAAAGCTATAGTTGTCCCAGGGGTACAACTGTCAATATTTAGCGGTTCTAGGATACTGGTATCTATCTGTCCTTCCGTTGCCGTCCCCAAAAAGGGATATGGCCCTGCAAAATCAACCAAGCCGGAATCAAAAGATGAAGACCCCCTTGTTTTTATCAAAACAGCACTATAGGGAAAATAACATGGGCCGTCCAATCCATAAATCAATGCTGGATCAAAACCCAATTTTGATAAATTGACACCCACCTCAGCAAAGGCTTCTTTGCTATAAGTAGCTTTTGGACTTAAATCATCGTCATATGTACCCCAAGGCGGAGCATTTGTAGCCTTGCTGTTAATTTTACTAAAGGTGTTTGCTCCGTAATCTACATGAGCATACCCATATATTGAATTATCTCCTTCCCCATGAAAACTATTGTAATTAAATCCATTATTGGATTGATAATCTTCCCGGGATATCCAAATTCTGACATCCAAACTCATTACACTAGACCCCGAATAGCTGAGCCCAAGATCAAGGTCTCCAATTTTTAAAACCTTACCTTCATTATCAAATTGCCATGCGGTATGCCCTTCTTCCTGTCCCAAATTGGAAAAGGAATTACTTTCCAATTTCAATTCTTCAATATAAAATTCAACATCCGTATAATGTGAACCTCCGTTATCAGCGGTACTTACCGCCGCGGTAACCCAAAGATCATCAGCTAGACTAAGTCCGTCCCTCCTCACATGCACATAGGAATCAACGATATCGGCTTTTTTGGAAATTTTGGAAGACTCTACTTTCCAATCTGCCGGATTCTCTCCATTGCGTCCTTTGGAAAATGCGGTCTTATCATTATTATCGGCAATATAGTCATGTCCAAAATTGGCTCCATACCACAGTCTCCCATTTTGGGTACTATAATTAGGTTTCGCCATGGATGCTTGAAAAGCCTCATTTTGACCCAAATTTATTATTTGTTGAAAAGAAACAAGATCGCTTTCGTCAATGACACCCAATCCGGTACCTGCGCTAAACCAATCGTCAGTTCCCGGACTGGGCTCACCGGAGTATAGATTTGCCTCAATGCCAAAGTTCCCGGCATCACCAGATTGTGCAGATAGCTTAACTATACCAAATAAAATAAAACAACTTAAACACCAAAGGTGCTTGCCAAGGGTACACTTCATTTACAAATATTACATAGGTTGCCCTATGGGGGGGGTTAATATTTTTTTTGCTCTAGGCCCTCTACTGATAGGCATATAGGAACAAAACTAATACTTAACCCCAAAAATCCACTTTTATTGTTGTGTCCTCTGGCAGTACGGTGGTGTACAGCCTAAAAAGTGTGGTGATAATCGGGAATGTCGATAAGATAGAAACCACTATACATAGAGAAAAATAAGGAACTCATCGACAAAGTGCAGGGATTGGAATACTATATCAAGCTTATAAACAAAAAAAGCACCCCTCATGGAGTGCTTTCTATATCAATAAAAAAAATAAATCTTATTTCTCTTTATTCTCTTCTATTTTATCATCTTCCTTGGAAGCGTCTTTAAATTCTTTAATGCCGCTTCCCAAGCCACGCATTAATTCAGGAATCTTTTTTCCTCCAAATAATAATAAAACAATAGCCACAACCAAGGCTATTTGCATTGGACCAATGGCTAAAAATGTGTTTAAAGTGATCATAGTATGATAATTTAAGGTAACAAAGGTACTAAAAAAGATATTAGAATGCCGTAAATTTTAACTTCTATAATGTATTTTAAGTCCTCTAAATTAGAATATATTTTGCTAATAAATACTTTTGTATAGTATTTACAATTGAATATCAAATATAATCATAAAAGAATTAAAGTTAAATACTAACCTTATCTTTGTTCATTATGGCCAAAAAGGTAAAGAAAAGAAAGGAGATAAAACAGAAGCTATTACATAAGTATCGTCTGGTTATCCTTAATGAAAGTACTTTTGAAGAAAAGATTTCATTTAAACTTAGTAGGATGAATGTTTTTGTAACGGGTTCTCTCTTTATAATTGGGTTGATAGGCTTCACCATATTGCTGATTGCCTTCACCCCACTTAGGGAATATATCCCTGGATACTCCTCCACCAAGTTAAAGCGACAGGCTACAGAACTCACCTACAGAACAGATTCCCTGGTTGCCACTTTAAATTATACCAATAGGTATTTAGATAATATTAGGAAGGTACTCCGCGGTGATATTGAGAATAATGAAATTAATAGGGACTCCTTGTTTGAACAATATAAGTTGGACCCATCCAATGTTGACCTTACACCTATAAGGGAGGATTCGCTGTTAAGGGCGGAGGTAGCTTTAGAGGACAAATACAATTTATTTGAACGGAACATCAATAATCCGGGGCAGGTATTGTTTTCTCCTCTTAGCGGTACTATTTCCCAAGGATTTGATGCTGAAAACAAGCATTTTGCCGTAGACGTTGTAGCCCCAAAGGACAGTCCCATCAAAGCCGTTGCCAATGGCACCGTAGTATTTGCCGAGTGGACGGCCCAAACGGGTTATGTGATTATTTTGGAGCATGTAGACGGACTCCTAAGTGTATACAAACACAATGGCGCCTTAAATAAAAGTCAGGGTGACGTAGTAAGGTCAGGAGAGGTAATAGCATCGGTAGGCAATACAGGTGAACTAACGACTGGTGCACACCTACATTTTGAACTTTGGAGTAATGGCAGCCCTATCAATCCCTTAGATTTTATAGATTTTAAATAAGATTAGATGAGTTTAAAATCCTTTGCGGCAAAAATTTTTGCCAGGAATATTGCAAGAAAAACTGCCAAGTGGGTCAATAACCCCATTGAAACCCAGAGTAAGGTATTTAAGAGCCTAATAGTAGCGGGTAGGGAAACCGACTTTGGACGAGACCATAATTTTTCTCAAATAAAGACCCATGCCGATTTTGTAGAGCAGGTACCTATAAGGGATTATGAGGCATTAAAGGGGTATGTGGAGAAAGTTGTGGACGGCAAAAAAGATATACTTTGGCCTGGAAAACCGGCCTATTTCGCCAAGACATCAGGAACAACCTCTGGCGTAAAATATATCCCTATTACCTCCGAATCCATAAAATATCAAATAGAAGCCTCTAGAAACGCCATCCTTAATTACATACATGAGACGGGAAATGCTGATTTTGTAGATGGCAGAATGATATTTCTACAAGGAAGTCCGGAAATGAAGGAAAAGAATGGGATCAAAATAGGTAGGCTATCCGGAATATCGGCGCATTATGTACCCAATTATCTGCAAAAAAACAGATTGCCCAGTTGGGAGACCAACTGTATGGAGGATTGGGATACCAAGGTAAATGCCATTGTTGAGGAAACCATTAACGAGGACATGACCGTAATTGCCGGTATTCCGTCTTGGGTTCAAATGTATTTTGAAAAATTAAATACTAAATCGAAACAAAAAATTGGTGATCTTTTCAAGAATTTTCAACTCTTTATCTACGGCGGGGTAAATTACGAACCCTATAGGGCCAAATTTGAAAACCTTATAGGACGTAGCGTAGACAGTATAGAATTATTCCCGGCAAGCGAAGGCTTTTTTGCCTATCAGAATTCCCAATCAGAAAAAGGAATGCTACTGCTGTTAAATTCTGGTATCTTTTATGAGTTTGTAAAGGCCGAAGACTTTTTTAATGACAACCCGGAGCGACTTACACTAAAGGATGTGGAAGTGGGGGTGAATTACGTAATGATCATTTCTACCAATGCGGGACTCTGGGCCTATAACCTGGGGGATACCGTTCAGTTTATTTCTGTAAAACCCTATAAGATTATAGTGTCGGGTAGAATAAAGCATTTTATTTCTGCCTTTGGCGAGCATGTTATAGGCAAGGAAGTAGAAGAGGCCATGAGACAGGCCATAGCCGGCACGGATGCCAGAATCAATGAATTTACGGTGGCTCCACAAATTAATCCGGCTGAAAAGGAACTCCCCTATCACGAATGGCTCATCGAATTTGAAAAGTCGCCCTCCGATATGAAGAAATTCATCAACCTATTGGATATGGCATTGCAAAATCAGAACAGTTATTATTTTGATTTGATAGACGGAAAAATACTTCAGCCCTTGAAAGTTACACCTATAAAAAAAGGAGGCTTTCAGGAATATATGAAATCCATTGGAAAATTAGGGGGCCAAAATAAGGTACAGCGCCTGTCCAACGACCGAAAAGTAGCGGAAGGCTTGCAAAGCCAAATTGCCAACTAAACCTGATACTGGATTTCAAAAGCCCATAAATTGAAGGGGAAAAAAGGAATAGCCTTCCCACTGTCCAGGGTTCCTTTAAAGCAAACTGATAGTGCAATACGGTATAATAGAAAAAACCGTTTAGAAATTAATTGAAGGATTTAAATTGTAGTTTTGCATTAGTATATGAGTAAATCTGTTATCACAACCCGGGCCCAGGATTCTACCAATGCCATAGAGCGCTTGTACATAACCATGCGGCATCTTTTTAATAGAGGATTTTACAAGCCTGCCGGGGTATCGGGGGCGGCACTCAGACAATCCTTATTACAATTGCGCCCGGAAATATATGGCTCCATTGCCGAGGAAAAAGCCGAACTCAATGGTCTAATATATGTGTTGGAACGTTTACCGGAAGGTATTGAACAATGTAGGTATATAAACCTTACCTCGGACGAAGGTTATTCCAGCTCCCAATTTAAACCTATCATCCCCCCTAAAAGGCGCAGAAACTGCTATAGGATAGATGATGAGCAGATGAACATAGAGATTACCCGGGGAAGATCGGATATTTACGATATTCTAACCCATCTTACCTTTTTATTCATTGAATCGGAGAAAATAAGCAAGCGGGTTCTTATAGAGGATACGGACAAGACCATACGGGATTGGACCAAATTGGAAGAAGCCACCCAAAAAGAGGAACTTAACCAAAAGGAACGGGAAGTGGCCTTGATACATGTGGCCAATATTCTTGGCAGACCTTTTATAGATATTATGGCCGTTCACAAATTATTGTCGACCAAGGCCAATCCGGAACGATTTCTAAAGATTATCTATTGGTTGGGTAAGCTGGCCATTGAAGAGGAAACTACCGGAAACAAAAGAGCCATTACTTTTAGTCCTATGTTGCGGGAGCGCTTGGGGCATCACATTCACGGGGAACGATGGGCCAATACCATAAAAGAAAAACTGCGTGAAAACAACTTATTGCAGCGCCCCATCCATATTATTAGTGCCAATATGCACAGCGTAATGAACTCCCTTTTTGCCAGAAAGGCGGTGGGAAAGGAATTTTCTGACAAGACCAATTTGGAAATTTTTGAGGCCCTTAGCATATCGCAAAATTCCAAACTACGGGAGAAAGTCACCACCTATGCCAAAAAAAATGGGATGATTGCCATAGATGATGTCTCCGGAACCAATATAGATGTGCAAATTTTTGATATGGCAAAATTGGGAAAAAATGCCTGTTGCTACGAATTTGACAAAAACGGCCCTGAAAGCGAAAAACCAGTTATATTTGTCATGGATTACGCCTTTGGGGAGCAAGCCTATGAAACCATAGACGAGCTATTAAAGCCCTATAGAATTAAAAAAAACCAACAGGTATTTTTAAATATAGCCTCTATATCCATTATGGGAAAAGCAGGAATTCTTGAAGGGGGCAAAGGAGATCTAATGATTCCCAATGCCCATATTTTTGAAGGGACGGCAGATAACTACCCCTTTGTTAACGAATTGGGCAAGGAGGATTTTGAAGGCAATGGTTTAAAGGTGCTGGAAGGGGCCATGATAACAGTATTAGGGACTTCCTTGCAAAACAAGGACATTCTAAAGTTTTTTCATGAATCTACCTGGAATGTCATTGGTCTGGAAATGGAAGGCGTACATTACCAAAAAGCCATACAATCGGCTTCCAAGATTAGAAAAAGCATACGGGAAGATGTAAAAGTCCGTTATGCCTACTATGCCTCCGATAATCCCTTGGAAACGGGGAGTACCTTGGCATCCGGAGGATTAGGCACCACTGGTGTAAAACCCACTTATTTAATTACAGATAAAATACTAACACAAATATTAAATTCATAAGTAAATATGGCCACTCAGCAACCAAACCCTACCCCTTCTTCGTCCCAGGAAGTGGATTTAGGTCAATTGTTCCAATTAATTGGAAACGCATTTAGAAAATTTTTCAACTTCATTGGAAATATATTTAAAGGGATTTTTCATACCCTAATTTTATTCCTGCTTTTTTTACAGAGGCATTTTATAAAGTTTGTGATTACGGCAGTGGTTGGTCTGGCCCTCGGGATTTACTTGGATATGGTTAAAACGCCTAAATTTATTTCCACCATGGTGGTAGAACCTAATTTTAACAGTGTTCAACAACTGTACAACAATATTAACTTCTACAATGAGCTGGCGGAAGCCCAGGACTCCATTGCTTTGGCCGAAGCCATGGAAGTAAGTGTTGGGGAAGCAGCAAAACTCAAGAAGTTTGTTGTGGAGTCCTATTCGGACGAAAACCAAAAGGTACAATTGTTCGATAGGTTTGTGCGAAGCTTGGATTCCACCACCAAAAAGGCCATTGACATGGAAAATTACTTGCAAAATTTCAATGCGATGGATTCCCGTTTCCATACCATTTCGGTAACGGCGACCAATAACACAGTGGCCAAAAAGATACAGCCATCCATCATCAAATCCATATCAAGAAACGAATACTTTCAGTTGCAACAAAGTATTAGTGATAAAAACATTAGCTTACAAGACAGTCTTTATAAGAAGCAACTCATGGAAGTGGATTCCTTACAGCGACTTTACAAGCGCGTGATGGAAAAAGAGGCGGAAAAGCCCCTACAGGGAACCAGTATAAGTTTAGGTGAAAACAGCGGGCAGGAAAACAAGGAGTTGGCCTTAATCAATCAGGTAGATAAATTAAAACAGAACCTTGTTCAACTAAACCAGGAACGGGCCAACAAATCCAGTATCCTTAACGTCATTTCCGCTTTTCCACGGAGGGGGGTAGAGGTTAAGGGAATATTGAAAAGTAATAAATTTAAAATTCCTGTTGCTTTTATCGGGATTACTTTGCTTATATTAAGCATGTTGGAACTGAACACCTTTCTTAAAAACTATAAAAAAGAATAGACTATGCACATCTTGGTTACCGGTGGGGCCGGTTTTATTGGATCCCATGTGGTTAGGAGGTTGGTCAACAACTACCCCAATTATCATATCTATAATTTGGATGCCCTGACCTATGCCGGTAATCTGGAAAACTTAAAGGATATAGAATCTGCCCCTAATTACACTTTTATAAAAGGGGATATAACGGAGTCTAATTATATTTATACTGTTTTTGGCAAATACGCATTTGATGCGGTCATTCATTTGGCAGCTGAGTCGCACGTAGACCGATCTATACATGACCCCATGGCCTTTGTAAAAACAAACGTTTTGGGTACGGTAAATCTTTTAAATGCAGCCAAATCTACCTGGGAAAGGGATTATACGGGAAAACGCTTTTATCACATAAGTACGGACGAGGTTTATGGGAGCTTGGGGGATACCGGCTTCTTCACTGAAAATACTGCCTATGACCCTAACTCTCCGTATTCGGCTTCCAAGGCCAGTTCCGATCATTTTGTTAGGGCCTATGGAGAAACCTATGGTCTTCCGTTTGTGATCAGCAATTGTTCCAACAATTACGGCCCCAATCAGTTTCCGGAAAAACTAATCCCCCTGTTTTTAAATAACATCATTAAAAAAGAACCATTACCCGTTTATGGGGACGGTAATTATACTAGGGATTGGTTATTTGTCCTGGACCATGCCATTGCCATCGATTTAGTATTCCAAAAGGGAAAAAATGCTGAAACCTATAATATCGGCGGCTTTAATGAATGGAAAAATTTGGACTTGGTCAGACTACTGTGTAGGCAAATGGACAAAAGGCTTGGAAGGCCCCAGGGAGAAAGTGAAAAGTTAATCAGCTTTGTGAAGGACAGGCCGGGTCATGATCTACGGTATGCCATTGATGCCTCAAAGATAAAACAAGAATTAAGCTGGGAACCTAGGGTAACCTTTGAACAAGGTCTGGAAAAGACGATCGACTGGTACTTGGCCAATGAAGAATGGTTAAAAAATGTTACCTCTGGAGAATACCGTGAATATTACGGTAGGCAATACAAATAATGTTATAATGGATAAATCAGTTATGAATTGTCCTACAAAATTGTTGCATACAATTCCCCCTGAAGGAGGATATAGGGGGATGTAAAAACTTACTATTTGAAAAACAGAATAATTCCATAACAACAAAAGCATGAAAGGCATCATATTGGCAGGCGGTTCCGGAACCAGATTACACCCCATCACCTTGGCGATGAGCAAACAATTAATGCCCATATATGACAAACCCATGATCTACTACCCCTTGTCTACCTTGATGTCTGCCGGAATTCGCGATATACTTATTATAACTACCCCTAAAGACCTCGACCAATTTAAAACCCTTTTAGGCGATGGTTCCCAATTGGGCTGTACCTTTACTTTTGCTTCCCAAGAAAACCCTAACGGACTGGCCGAAGCCTTCATTATTGGCGAAGACTTTATTGGTGGCGATAAAGTGGCCCTGATTTTGGGCGATAATATATTCTATGGTTCAGGACTCGCAACCCTATTACAGGCCAATAACGACCCTGATGGAGGTATTATTTACGGCTATCACGTACAGGATCCGGAACGCTACGGGGTGGTAGAATTTAATGAGGAAGGAAAGGCCATTAGTATTGAGGAAAAACCATCACAGCCCAAATCCAACTACGCAGTACCCGGCATCTATTTCTACGATAACGAAGTAGTATCCATTGCCAAAAAGATTAAACCCAGTAAAAGAGGAGAACTGGAAATAACCGATATCAATAAAGCCTATTTAGAAAAAGGTAAGTTGCAGGTGAGTATTTTGGATCGGGGAACCGCTTGGTTGGATACAGGTACCTTTGCTTCTTTAATGCAGGCCTCGCAATTTGTTGAGGTCATAGAGGACAGGCAAGGACTTAAAATAGGATCTATAGAAGAAGTTGCATATACTATGGGGTATATTTCTAAAGAACAGCTTAAAAAACTGGCAAGTCCCTTATTAAAAAGTGGGTATGGGGAATACCTGATTGGCCTCATTGGAGAATAATTGGATAGTCCATTTATAACAGAAGACGTTGTTATGCTACGAAAAGGACATTATTTAACTAGATAATAAAAAATAAATATTGAAAATTACAGAGACCCAGCTAAAAGGCTGTTTTATTTTAGAGCCCACGGTATATGAAGATGAGCGAGGAATATTTTTTGAATCCTACCATAAAACAAACTTGGAGAAAGCCCTTGGGGAGACCATAAACTTTGTTCAAGATAATATTTCAGTTTCCAAAAAGGGGGTTTTACGCGGCTTACACTTTCAGGCAGGAAAGCATGCCCAGGCTAAACTGGTACAAGTGCTGCAAGGCGAGGTTTTGGATGTTGTGGTAGACCTGCGCAAGGAGAGCAATACTTACGGACAGCATTTTAAACTTAAGCTGTCCTCTAAAAACAAAAAACTCCTTTTTATACCTAAAGGTATGGCGCATGGATTCTTGGCACTGACACCAGAAGTTATATTTGCCTACAAGTGCGATTGCCATTACCATAAGGAATCGGAACGAGGCATAAGATACAACGACCCCGATTTAGATATAGATTGGGAAACAAAGGGAATGGATTTGATTCTTTCCCCCAAAGACCTAGATTTACCCTTATGGAAAGATCTGCAAGTATAAAACGTGTTCTAGTTACAGGGGCATCAGGACAATTGGGGCGTAGCCTTCAAGATGTGGCTCATGAATACCCTAAGTTGGAATTTGTTTTTATGAAATCGACAGACTTGGATATTACCGATTTCGAAAAGGTGAACAAAACTATGGAATTAGGGGGGTTTAGCTACTGCATCAATTGTGCTGCCTACACCAATGTGGAACAGGCCGAGAAAAGCCCGGAAATAGCCTTTAAAGTGAATTCAGAGGCTGTGAAAAACTTGGCTTTGACCTGCAAACAATATGGAGTTACACTAATACACATATCTACGGACTATGTCTTTGATGGGGAAAAGGGTGAGCCCTATACCGTAGACGACCGGCCCAATCCCATTAACCAATACGGAAAATCCAAATTAAAGGGTGAAAAATATACTAAAGAAATAATGGAGGACTATTATATAGTACGCACTTCTTGGCTGTACCATAAAAAATATGGCAAAAATTTTTACAGGACCATTTTGGAGAAGGCTAAAAAGGGAGAAGAATTGCGCATTACGGACGAGCAGGTAGGTTGCCCCACCAATGCGGTACACCTTGCCAATTATATTTTGAAACTGATTTTGGATAAAACTAAGCCCTATGGAACTTACCATTTTACGGATGGACAGGCCATGAGTTGGTACGGGTTTGCCATAAATATATTGGAAGAAAAAGGGTTGAAAAATACTACAACTGTTGTGAAGGACAATAATTATCGTAGTTTTGCCAACCGACCTAAATTTAGTGTGTTACAAAATATGTAACAATAATATTTGACGAATGAAAATTAAAAACTTAATAATTTTTGGTACTCGGCCTGAAGCCATAAAGATGGCTCCCTTAGTAAAAGAATTTCTTAAATATCCTGATGATTTTGACACGAAGGTGTGTATTACCGCACAGCATAGGGAAATGTTGGACCAAGTGTTAGACTTTTTTGAGATTTCACCTGATTTTGACTTAGATCTCATGAAGCCAAATCAAAATTTATATTCCCTTACTGCTGATATTATTACCAATTTAAAACCGGTTTTGGAAGAGTTTCAGCCAGATTACGTTTATGTTCATGGGGATACCACAACTACAATGGCAGCCAGTTTGGCTTCTTTCTATGCCGGAGCTCAAGTCTGCCATATAGAAGCTGGTTTAAGAACCTTCAATATGCAATCGCCATTTCCTGAGGAGATGAATAGAAGTGTTACAGGAGTAATCAGCAACATCCATTTTGCTCCTACGACTACCTCTATGGATAATTTGCTTCGTGAGAATAAAAAGAAAGAAAGCATTGTAATAACCGGGAATACCGTAATTGATGCCTTATTGTTTAGTGTAAATAAGGTAAATAGTAGTGAATTTTCAGATGCCGAGGTGGCTCAATTAATTTCCCTATTAGATAATAACAAAAGATTGATTTTGGTCACTGGACATAGACGGGAAAATCACGGACAAGGTTTCATTAACATTTGTGAAGCTTTAAAACAAATTGCCCTGGAACATCCGGATACACAAATTGTATACCCTGTACATCTTAACCCAAATGTACAAAAACCCGTGTATGAATTGCTTGCGGACATACCTAATATTTCCCTTATTGCTCCGCTTTCCTACCCCTCCTTTGTTTGGCTCATGGAAAAATCTTATCTGATCATTACGGATAGTGGTGGAGTTCAGGAAGAGGCGCCCAGTTTGGGCAAGCCCGTTCTAGTAATGCGGGACACCACAGAACGTCCAGAGGCCGTAGATGCTGGAACTGTTGTATTGGTAGGTACGAATAGGACTAAAATTGTTGCTGAAGCTTCCAAGCTTCTAAATAGTACCGAGGCCTATGAGCAGATGGGAAAACTACACAATCCGTATGGGGATGGAAAAGCCTGTGCTAGAATTGTGAACCATATTCAGGAGATGAATTCCTAACAAAAAACAGGACATAGTTCTAAAACCCCATATGGGAAGTATTTACTCAGCTGGGTTGAGATCCAAGGATTATTGGGTCTATGAATAAAAAGCATACAATTGAAGTAATACAATCAAAAATGAATAAACCAGAAGTAGTAATGATAGGCTTGGGCTATATTGGCCTTCCTACTGCAGCATTGATAGCACAAAATAAAACAAATGTCCATGGTGTGGATATAAATCCCAAGGTGGTGGATACCATTAATGCTGGTAAAATTCATATTGTTGAACCGGAATTGGACGAGGCTGTAGCCAATGCTGTAGCCGGAGGCTTTCTTAAAGCAGCCACTTCCCCTATAGAAGCCAATAACTACCTAATAGTGGTACCTACACCATTTAAAGGCAAAAATGAGCCAGATATCTCTTTTGTAGAAGCTGCAACAAGGGCTGTTCTTCCGTTATTAAAAGAAAATGACCTCTATATTATAGAATCTACCTCACCAGTGGGAACCACCGAAAAAATGATGGGCCTTATTTATGACAATCGCCCTGAATTAGAAGGAAAATTGCATATCGCATATTGCCCAGAACGTGTACTTCCGGGTAATGTTATGTACGAACTAGTACATAATGACAGGGTAATAGGAGGCGTTAACCAGGCCTCTACAGATAAGGCAACCGCCTTTTATAAGCAGTTCATTAAAGGTGAATTGCACAAGACAAACGCCCGAACTGCAGAAATGTGCAAATTGGTTGAAAATTCCTCAAGGGACGTACAGATTGCTTTTGCAAACGAATTATCACTTATCTGTGATAAGGCGGACATCAATGTTTGGGAATTGATTGCTTTGGCCAACAAACACCCAAGGGTTAATATTTTACAGCCCGGTTGTGGGGTGGGTGGACATTGTATTGCAGTAGATCCTTATTTTATCGTAGCGGATTATCCTATGGAATCCCAAATTATTGGCAAGGCTAGGGAAATAAATAACTATAAGTCCTTTTGGTGTGCAGAAAAAGTTCAAACCGCTAAACTACAATTCGAATTACAGCACGGGCGCAAACCTAGCATTGCTGTAATGGGATTGGCCTTTAAACCCAATATAGATGATCTTCGAGAGTCTCCTGCAAAATACATTGCTCAAAAGGTGTTACAAAATGCCAATAACGAAGAATATTATATTGTAGAACCCAATATTCAAGAACATAAGGTGTTTAAATTAACCCCATACCAAGAAGCCGCAGAGAAAGCTGATATTATTGTGTTCTTGGTAGCCCATAAAGAGTTTAAAACATTAAAATTGAAGAAAGACCAGATTGTATTGGATTTTTGCGGGATATGTTAAATCATGGCAGATTGAAAAGAGTAAAGGAATTTATTGGAAAAGTGAACAAATCGGAAGATTTAAGGGAATTCTCCATTAATTCCTTCTGGTCATTATTAGGTTCCGCAATCTCAAAGGGATTGCTTTTTGTGTCTTGGTTGATGGTCGCAAAAATATTAGGGAAGGAAGGAAACGGTGAGGTAGGAATTGTACGTTCCACAATCAATGTATTTGTAATATTTGTAGGATCTGGAATTGCTCTTACAACTACCAAGTTCATTCCAGAACTATTGGAGAAAAACAAAGAAAGAGTAGGTAAAATTATAAGTCTAACCCTTACTGTTTCTACTCTTATAGGTTTCATTTTAAGCTTACTTTTGTTTGCGGGCTCCTCTTTCATTGCCAATAATATCTTAAACGCACCAGATTTATTGGTGACCTTACAAATAAGTTCTTTCCTTTTATTTTTAAGTGCCCTTAGTAGTCTTTTATCCGGTTGCCTGAGAGGTTTTAAGGATTTTAAGTCATTGATGGTGGTCAACTTTTTCTATGGTATAAGCCTTCTCTGTTTTTTATATTACGGAACTATTAAATATGGTGTAGAAGGTACTTTCGCAGGTTTCACTATTAGCACCTTAATTCTGGTGTTATTGGGAATTTTTTATTTAAGAAAAAACCTTGCCAAGAACGAGATAGCACTTTCTTTTAAATTTAAGGGAGAATATCCAATACTCAGACATTTTACCCTACCGGCCATATTAACGGGAATTATGGTCATGCCTTTTAAATGGGGCTTGGATACCATCATGGTAAACCACCAAAACGGATTCAAGGAATTAGGCCTATTTACCGCACTAATTTTATTTCAGAATTTGGTAATGATGATCACAACCACATTAGATGCACCTTTGATCACTATCATGGTTAAAGAGAAAATCAATAAAAAGATAGAACGGTTAAATCTTATTATTCCTTGGGCCATCGGCGTGTTGATGGTCTTGCCGATATTCTTTTTCCCCAATATTTATGGAATTTTATTGGGAGAGGAGTATATGGAAGACGTAAATTATAAGGGCACTTTGTTTATCATACTTGCAACTACTACAATAATGTTGTACAAACAAGGCATTGCAAGGATTATGATCGTAAATAATCTAATGTGGCTAAGCTTTCTTAGTAATTTAATTTGGGGGTTATTACTACTTTCAGTTTTCTATTTCACAAAAATCAAGAACGCAGAGTCAATGGCTTTCGCATATTTTATTGCTTATGTAGTCAATACTGTAATTATTATACCTCTATATGTAAAAAGAAAGATAATCCCGTTGTCGCTGATCAAATCCAGATTATCCATCCTAATTTGGATTATTTTTTCTATCCTTGTGGTTTCGCTCTACCAACTTGATGTTTCCAATGTTGAAATTAGAATTTTGGGACTAATAACGTCATTAGGCGTTTTTGCTTCTTTATTTTATAAATTATTACTAACAGATTAATGAGAAAATACAATAATGTAGTTAAAAATGTAGTCGACAACAATTTGTGTGTAGGTTGTGGGATATGTGAACCGGTCTGTCCCACAGACAGTCTTAAAATTAAATTGAACCAAGACGGAACCTATGAACCCTATATAGAAAATAATGAGTGTGATGAAACCGGTAATTGTCTTAAGGTTTGTCCTTTCAATCCTTTTCCTGATGAAGAAGTAAGAACAGAGGACGAAATCTCCGATAAGATAAATATTCAGGGAGATCATTACGGTCATTCCAAAGCCTTTGGAAAATATCACTCCCTTCATGTTGGTTATGCCAAAACTTATCGCGAGGAAGCATCCTCTGGAGGAATTGCTACTTGGTTACTAAAGAAAATGCTCCGCGAGAAAATTGTAGATGCCGTCATTACCACCGTTGAAGATACATCATTGAACAATAGGCTCTTCAGATATAAAATAATTGATAATCCCGAGCAATTAGACTTATCCTCTAAAACCAAATACTACCCAATTGAACTAAGTGAAGTATTAAGACTTTCCCAAAACAAACAAAGGAATTATGCGTTGATAGGTTTACCGTGTTCCATTAAGGCGATACGTCTGGCCCAAATAAATGACCCAGAAAAATGGAATCACATAATATTCACGATTAGCATTTTTTGCGGAGGATTAAAAAGCTCGTTTTTTACAGAATATTTGGCTTCCAAAATTGGGGTCAAACCTAACGAAATTACCAAATCGCAGTATCGGGTAAAAAATATAGATTCTAGTGCAGGGGACTATTCCTTTTCCTGTACTAAAAAAGGAGAACAGAACCCGCGCATATTACCGATGAAAGAAGTAGGTGATATGTGGGGCACCGGATACTTTAAGCCCAACGCATGCGATTTTTGTGAAGATTTATCAGGGGAATTGGCGGATATTTCCTTAGGTGACGCTTGGATACCTCCATATAATCAGGATGGTCGTGGAAATAGCCTTATAATTACAAGAACCGTTTTAGCCAAACAATTAATTTCAGATGGAATTGCGGAAAAACAATTAATTTGTGATGTAATTACTAAAAATCAGGCATTTCTTTCTCAGGAAGGAAACTATAACCATAGAAGAAAAGGGCTGTCATATCGCCTTAAATGGGCTGAAAAGGATAACAAGATCGTTCCTCCCAAGAGGACTAAGAAGGTTTTTTTAGAAAATCCTATTAAAGCTAAAATTTTTAGGCTAAGACAAAGAATTCAAAATGAAAGTACATTTTTTTGGAAAATGGAAAGAAATAAAATGGAATCCAATTTTGAAAAAAACATTTCCGCAACTAAAAAGAAGCTTATGTTTTATACCAAATTGGATCATTTGTTTAGAAAAAAATATTGGATAAGAAAATTGAAAGGTAAATGAAAAATATATTGTTGTACGGTATTTGGGGAGTATATAATTATGGTTGCGAAGCAATTGTTAGGGGCACGGTAAACAGTCTCAAAACAATGTTTCCAGAAGCGAAAATTACTTACGCTTCATTTGATGTTGAAGATGACAAGGAAAGGTTGAAAGGCTGTGATATTGAAATAATTGAAAGACCTTTCCACAATAGTCTTATAAAACGTATTATAAGAAAACTATTATCATATGTCAATATAGACTATCCAGTATATATTGATTCTTTTGACCTTGTAAACGATTATGATCTAATCGTATCCATTGGTGGAGACATGTATACTATCAGTTCTACAGGATATTATCCCTACTCTTTAATGAAATTTGGTGATGTAGCTATTCAGAAAGGCAAAAAATATATTCTTTGGGGTTGCTCTATAGGGCCATTTGACAATCATCCAAAAATATTAAAGAAATTTCAACAACATTTAAAAAAAGTATCCCTAATTGTTAGCAGAGAACATGAAACATTGGAATACCTTAAAAAGATAGGTGTTTCAAAAAATGTACTATTCGCCCCTGACCCTGCTTATAATGTTGCCACGGACAATGTAAAAACTGAAAGCAATAGACCCAAGATCTCTGTTATTGGCATAAATTTAAGTCCATTATCTACACTATACTTCACAGATAATTTGGAAGACGCCATTACAAAACAAGCCAAGGCCATATCGGATATTATCGAAGAATTTAAGTGCAAGGTTATATTATTACCCCATGTGCTATCCAAGGATATAAAGGACGATGACTATAGGTACATGTTAAAAATAAAAGATGTAGTTTCAGAAGAACATGGAAAAGATGTAGAGATCGTTGAAAATGACCCAGGTTTTATAGGAATTAAAGAGCATATTAAGAAGTGTGACGTAGTAGTTGCCGCTAGGATGCATTGTGCGGTAAATGCAGTAGCAACCCATACACCCGCGATATTTCTTTCTTACAGTAAAAAATCTTTGGGAATGGCCAACTTAATTTATAAGAACACGAATTTTGTAATAGATCTTGAAGAATTCAACAACTCAAGCACTATTATTGCCAAAATACGAGAAATCTCGGAGATAGATAAACTGGATTTTTATTCAAAAATAAATGAACTTAGAAATACAAGTTACCTAAGCGAAGTAAAAGAACATATTCTAATGCCCCCCCAGAAAGTTCCTACCAAAAATTGAATATGTGATAAAATATTATTGTTGAAATATAAATTATTGCCCAATGAGATATAAGGCGCTATTTTACTTAACGAAATATAAATCTGTAAATGATGCTGTCCAGTTTTATCTACAAATAATTAGTGAAGCCTTAACGGGGCGGTCCAATTTTAAAGTTTCTGAAAATTTGAAAGAGGCTAAAACCGCTGATATAATTGTTACATATTTTGTTAAAGACTACTTTTTTGCCCGGATATTGCATCCCCGTAGCACCATAATAAATTGGTTTCAAGGAATACTTCCAGAAGAATCCTATTTGTGGCAAAAAAACAAATTGCGCTACTATATGTATAGTTTTATGGAGTGGTTTTGTTTAAGCACATCGGATTATAATTTTTTTGTTTCCAAGGCAATGTTGGGCCACTATCAAAGAAAATATAATTACAAAGGAAATAAGTATTTTATCATGCCCTGTTTTAATGCTCACCTAAAGGATAACTTTGGGATGAAAGTGGATAGGCCCTCATTTGTTTACATCGGGTCTTTATCCAAGTGGCAATGTTTGGACAAGACTTTGGAACTTTTTAAAGAAATAAACAAGCACATCCCTACTGCCACCCTAGAAATCCTAACCAACAAACAGAAGGAGGCCAGGCAGTTATTAAAAAAATACGAAATAGTAAATGCCAGTGTGAATTATGTTCCCTTGAAAGAATTATCAGAATATTTGGTTAAATTTAAATATGGCTTTTTAATCAGGGAAGACATTAATATTAATAATGTGGCCACCCCTAACAAGTTATGTACTTATATGGCATCTGGTGTAATACCGGTATATTCTGATGTAATAGAATCTTTTAAAACACACCTGGAAGGCGTTAAACACAAAATCGCACTAGCTAACCAGTTTGAATTGGAAGAAGCCAATCATCAAATCATTGAATTCGAAAAAAGCAAAATAATAGATTATTCAGAATTACACAGCGACTATGCCAAACCTTTTAATATCTTTTATAATAAAGATCGATATGTAAACAATATAAGGTTGGCTTTAAAAGAATTGGGCAAAAAGGGAAAAGTTTAACTTCAAAAAAATATTTTTTTGCGAGTCTCGATTAACAATTTAGCCGTGGTTCTTCCATTGGTTCTCATTTTCGTTTCGGAGTATTTTAGATTTACCAGTCCCGCTTTGGGACTTTATCTAAAATTATTTTCAGCCCTTTTGATGGTTCTGATTTCCTTTGTTTTTGGCAAATTTGACAGAAACCTTATTCTGTTTTCAACCTTATTCCTTCCTTTTTTGGTTCTCCATTTTTTTTTATCGTTTAGCTATAGTGCTGCTTCTGAAGAATTGATTAGATATCTTTTTCCGATAATAATTCTATTTTACGGTTATGCCATAAAGGAAAATTATAAGTTTCTTTTTAAGTTCTTGATTTATTTCCTGATTTTAAATTATGTAGCCCAAATTTTCAATTATTATTTTTGGTCACAGGGAATAAACCAATGGTTTTATGTATATACCTCAACGGGGCGCGTAAACATTCCCGCCGTTGCCGGTGTTTTGAGGGCTACTGGCCTAATGGGCTTCTTTAGCACATTTGGATTCTTTAACCTAATCATGTATTTCCTTATTGACTTTTTTTATGAAGGAAAATTCAAGAAAACACTTATGGTTCTTACAGTGGTTTTTTTATTTCTTAGCTTGTCATTTAAGGGTATAGGAACATTTTTATTTCTACTATTTATATTCTCAAATAAAAAGACAAAAATTATAGGGATAACCCTCTTTGTCTTTTTGATGACCATTATATTGTTTCCTTCCAAGGTAGCCTTCATGGTGGACAATGCCAAAATTAGGATTGAAGCCTATATCTCAGAAGGAAATTCAGCACGATCTGAGTCGTACAGGGTAATGTTGCAAAAAACCGATTTTCTAATAGGTGAAGGTCTTGGTACTTTTGGAGGACCAGCCTCCACGAAATATAAGTCCCCTTACTATGACAAAGTAAATTTCAACTGGTACGGCCTACCAAATCTCCCTACTACGGATACATTTTACCCCCATTTGTTTATAGAAATAGGTTTTATTGGCACTTTGTTATACTTATTTCTTTTCTTTGTTCCATTATTAAGAACAAGGAAAATACGTGTAAAATATTTTAAAGCCATTTTAATAATTTACTTTGCCTTGTTCGTTGATGCACTCTTTACATATTCGCTTAATAATTTGGTTTATTTATCCGTTTCATTATTATTAATCCCCTCCATAATATACTATGAAAAAGAAAAAGAAAACACGGATACTGTTTCTAGCCAATATTCCCAAAGCAGATAAAAGATCTGTAGGAGGTGCAACCATGTTGTCAAAAAAAATATTGGACTTCCTTCAAAAGAAAGAAGATCTAGATTTGACGCATTATCAATTCAGAAAAAATTGGAAGCCAAAATTTCAGATAATAGATTTTTTTATCCTTATCGTAAAAATGCCCTTCATTATAAGAAAATATGATGTTGTGAGTATTCATTCCACACCGGATATGAATTTAACAATAGGCCCCATTTTGGTAACGATTGCCAAAATATTTAATAAAAAGATTGTATACCATTTTTTTGGTGGCAATTTTTATGAACAATATAAATCCGCTCCTAAGTTCGTTAGAAAAATGGTCAACAACACCACTTTTAAGGCTAACTTCGTGTTTTTTGAAACAAAGCAACTACTTAATCACTTTGCCACCCATAGCAGTACAAATATGATATGGCTACCCAATTCGAGGGATAAAATTCTCGACAGGATTCCAAAAAGATCATATAACAAAAAATTTGTTTTTATTTCTAGGGTTATTAAGGAAAAAGGCATTGATTTAATATTGGAGACATTTGAAAAATTGGATAGTTCCTATACCGTTTCGATATATGGGCCCATTCCCCCCAACAGCTATAGAATTCAGGATTTAACTAAGCGTAATTGCTTTTATAAAGGGATTTTGGCCGAGGAAGAGGTTATAGATGTATTATTGGAAAATGATGTACTTTTGCTACCCACATATTTTGATGGAGAGGGTTATCCCGGCATCATCATTGAATCCTTATCCGTGGGAATGCCAGTTATTTCCAGTGATTGGAAGGCAATAAATGAAATAATTTCTAATGGTTATAATGGGCTTTTATGTTTGCCTAAAAATCCAGACTCCCTATTGAAACAAATTCTTCAATTAAACAAAGAAAATTACCCACGGTTTTCCAAGAATGCATGGACGAGTTTTGAAGGGTTTAATGCTGAAAAGGTCTTTAATAAAATATTGGTCAGTTACTTAAGTTAAATCAAAATACATCAGTGAGCCCATTTCCAAACAAACTTATATATACGTTGTCATTTTTAGCTATTCTCATTTATATGTTCATAGATTTTAGCTTAAAAGGCCATAGGGAATTTCCCCAGTTAAATTTTGATTGGGACAGAACGGAATTGATAATGGATTATGGGGAGTGTGAGTTAATATCATTAGCCCATAATACTGTGAATTTGAGGTATAAAAAAAATCTCAACGATTTAAACAACAACAATACCTTGAAAATTAAGACCTCTAAAGGCAAGCTCTATTATTTCAGGTATGAATATAAATTAGTAAAGGATGGTATTATTCAGCTTCGGGGAGGAGTATGGCTTACCCAACAACCTAAAAATTTAAGGCAGACCACAATCTCAGTTAGCGAAATACATTTACCAATAATGCAAAATGGTGATATTAATATTTGTTTCATTGGCTTTTCTGATAACAAATGGGGAGGATTTCGATCCATAAGAAAATACATGAAACAAAAAAATCACGACATAAACTTTATTGGTCCAAAACAAGACATATATGGTTATCCATATATGCCTGTCCCAGTAAACAAAGGGATAGAGTTCTTGGTCAAGAATATAAATAATATTCCCAATGCCGACATTTATATTATCTTCATTGAATCTCTAAAAACATCAAAAAATAGGCAAGTTTGGAGCCAATTGGCTGATGGACTTTCTAAAAAAGGTCAAAAAACGTACCTTAATACATGGCCAGAATTAAAGGAAAACCCCAAAAATGAAGAAATTCGAAAAATGAATAAGCTTCTTCAAGAAATCGCTACATGCCATAAAAATATAAAGATTATGGAATTAAACGGCTTTAATGATGCCGGGGCAACTATTCTCGATAACGGCCAATATTTCTTGAATAATTCTGGTTATAAACTCTATAAAAAGATAATACTTGAACAAATTGAAGATAAAAAAGAATAAGGACATAATTTTTTATTGGCTTTTGTCCCTAGTACTCGTTACATTGCCATTTCCCAAATACAACTTAAATTCTCAATGTATTATAGCCTTGGCCATTTTTTGGTTGTTTTTCAGCTCATTTTCTGAAAAGAAAAAAAATTTAAAAAAGAACATTGGAAGCTTTTTTATAATCTCAAGTCTTTTCTTTATTACCGTTCTAGGGTTAACATATTCTTCTGACTTTGACACGGGAATAAACAACCTGAAAATACCCTTTTTAATATTTCCGCTAATTATTTTTTCCGTTGATAAAATAACCCGAAAAGAAACGCAGAATCTATTGGATTTATTTTCAATTGCCACTGTCCTAGCAGCTCTGCTAGGCTTAGGAAAAGCATTATGGCTCTCTTTTAACGATTTAGGAGATTATTTTTATTATCTTGATTTTGCAAAGGTATTGGACAAACACACAACTTATTTTTCACTATTTGTGTGTATATCTATTATTAATATAGCCTATGGTTTATCATTTAAAACTGGATATTTTAAATGGTATAGAATTATTGCTATAGCCTTCCTACTATTCGTTTTATATTTATTGAGTTCTAAGATCAGTTTAATTTATCTTATCCTTGCTACATTACTATCAACCATTAGAGCCTTTTCTAAAAAAGATTCTGCATCGCCTAAAATAAAAACAGTCAGAATATTAATTTTGGTTATTTTACCAGTTATGTTTTTGACCCCAAATTTAAAAAATCGGATTTCAAAAGAAAAAGCCTCCAATATAAACGAAAGAGTACAACTGTGGGGTGCCGTGCTTGACAATTATTTGAAAAAAAATATAATCTTTGGAGCTGGCACAGGGGATGGTCATCAAGGTCTAGTGGAAAGTTATAAGGAAATACATTATGACGTCGCAGTTAAAGATGAATATAATGCGCATAATCAGTATTTGGAGCAATTACTTTTCTATGGTATTATAGGTCTAATCTTATTAATTGCTTTACTATTTCACACATTTCATGTTTTATATACAAATGTTCAGCCACTGTATTTATTGATTTTCATTTCATTTTTTGTTTATATGTTTTCAGAATCTATTTTAGAAAGACATAGTGGTCTTATTTTATTCTCGTTTCTTACTTCAATATTTTTATCCACTTCTAACCAAAAAAACGCAGATGCAGAAAATTAAAATCCTGAATACTACCATTCACAACCTTAGCATGAAAGAAACCTTGCAAATCGTGGATAATACTATAGCGGAAGGCAAACAATTACATCATGTTGTTGTAAATGCCAGCAAAATAGTGGCCATGCAAAAGGATCTTCAATTGCGCCAAAGCGTAAATCAAAGTGATTTGATCAATGCTGATGGCCAAGCTGTGGTTTGGGCATCTAGAGTGTTGGGAAAACCATTGAAAGAGCGCGTGGCAGGTATAGACTTGATGGAAAACCTAGTAGAATTGGCACATCAAAAAAATTATAAAATATTTTTCTTTGGTGCACAGGAAGAGGTTGTTAAAAAAGTAGTGCACAAGTATACAAATCAATTTTCACCCGGAATTATTGCCGGCTACAGGAATGGTTATTTTAAAAAGGATGAGGAACAGGTCATAGCGCGGGAAATTGGAAAAAGCGGTGCCAATATTTTATTTGTGGCCATAAGTTCTCCTACCAAAGAAAATTTCCTTTTTGAAAATAAAGCCTTGTTGCAAAAAGTCAATTTTGTAATGGGAGTTGGTGGAAGTTTCGATGTGATTGCGGAAAAAGTGAAACGGGCCCCACTTTGGATGCAAAAGTCAGGACTGGAATGGTTCTATCGTTTAGCCCAAGAGCCAAAACGAATGTGGAAGCGATATTTAATTGGAAACAGCAAGTTTGTTGGTTTGGTAATAAGGGAAGCGCTCTCCAATAAATAAACCAACAATTTACTAATTTGGGCACTAGAAAATTAAATAGAACTTAATCTTTATTCAGTTTATAAGTTTTTAAAATTATCTTTATGGCCTGTTAATAATTCAAAGAACGGCTAAAATTAATGTTTTCCAAAAAACACCGTTATTCCAATCTAATAACCCCCATATCTTATGGGATTGACTTATTGGTAATCAATCTTTTTGCTTATTTCCTGCCAATAAACTTTCAATACCCTATACTTTTCCATAGCTATATTTCATTGGCTTGGATAATTATTTCGTTTAAAAACAACTTTTATGAAGTCTATAGGTATACCAAAGTATCCTTTATTTTAAAACTGCTCTTCAATCAGTTTGTTTTTTTCTTTTTGGTTTTATATGCCTTTATCGGTTTTTTCAAGCAACCAAACATGAGCCGATTGGCTTTGGGGGAGTATTTTGTTTTTGTAGGACTAGCCATATTTACCATTAAGTTTTTAAACTATATCCTTTTAATGAAATATAGGGAAAGGGTAAAAGGGAACATGAGGAATGTAGTCGTCATTGGGAAAAACAAAAAAACAGATCAACTAATCGATGTGTTCAATGAAAGAAGGGAATATGGATACCACTTCATGAAACAGTTCTGTCCTGCAGACGTTTCTTTTGACATCTATAAAGCCTTCGTTTACATTGTAGAGAATAATATTGACGAAATTTATTGCTCAGTGTCCGAATTAAAGAACAATCAAATTACAGAGTTCATCAACTTTGCCGATAATAATTTGAAAACCTTAAAATTTATACCAGACAACAAGAATATCTTCTCTAAAAAATTAAAATTCGAATACTACGACTATATCCCTGTTCTCTCCTTACGCGATATACCACTTCACAATCCACTTAATGCTGCTATCAAGAGAGGTTTCGACATTATTTTTTCACTTGTGGTAATCATTGGAATACTTTCTTGGTTAGCCCCTATAATTGCATTGATCATAAGGTTGGAAACAAAAGGCCCCATTTATTTCAGACAAAAAAGAAACGGTATAGATAATAAAGAATTCTACTGCTATAAGTTTCGTTCCATGGCTCCCAATGAACATGCCGATAGTCTTATGGCCGTAAAAAATGATATGCGGACCACTAAGGTGGGCAAATTTATCCGTAGGACAAGTATTGATGAACTACCACAGTTTTACAATGTTTTCTTTGGTAATATGTCCGTTGTAGGCCCACGACCCCATATGGTAAAACACACCAACGAGTTTGCCAATAAAGTGGATAAATATATGTTAAGACATTTTGTTAAACCCGGCATTACCGGTCTGGCACAAGTGAGGGGCTATAGAGGTGAAATTGAAACGGATATAGACATTTTAAACCGTACTAAATTTGATATTTTTTATATAGAGAACTGGTCTCTTTTTATGGATCTGAAAATAATCGTACAAACGGTTATCAATGCTATTGCAGGTGAAAAAAAAGCATATTAACAGAGGAGAAGACAACAAATTTAGATCAGCTTCCTTAATACAATCTAAATGAAAAAAGTACTTATTACCGGTGCAGCCGGATTTTTGGGATCGCATTTGTGCGACCGATTTATAAAAGAGGGTTACTACGTTATTGCAATGGATAACCTTATTACCGGTGACCTAAAGAATATAGAACACCTCTTCCCCTTGGAACAGTTCGAATTTCAGCATCACGATGTTTCCAAATTTGTACATATCCCGGGCAAGCTGGATTATATTCTTCATTTTGCCTCCCCGGCAAGTCCAATAGACTACCTTAAAATTCCTATTGAAACCCTTAAGGTGGGTTCCTTGGGTACCCTTAACTTACTGGGCCTTGCCAAAGAAAAAAACGCTAGGATATTGGTAGCTTCCACCTCGGAAGTGTACGGTGATCCCCTTGTACACCCACAGAGCGAGGAATACTACGGGAATGTAAGCCCAATTGGGCCCCGAGGTGTTTATGACGAGGCCAAACGGTTTATGGAATCCATTACCATGGCCTACCATCGTTTTCACAATGTAGACACCAGGATTGTCCGAATCTTCAATACCTATGGATCTAGAATGCGACTTAACGATGGCCGAGTGGTACCCGCATTTATGGGCCAGGCCCTGAGGGGGGAAGACCTTACTGTTTTTGGTGATGGCTCCCAGACACGTTCTTTTTGCTATATAGACGACCAGGTGGAAGGGATTTACCGACTCCTAAAGAGCGACTATACAGATCCAGTTAATATTGGGAACCCGCATGAGACAACCATCAAGGAATTTGCCGAGGAAATCATAAAACTCACGGGGACCGATCAAAAAATAATCTACAAACCTTTGCCCAAAGATGACCCCTTACAACGTCAGCCCGATATTAGCAAAGCCAAAGAAATCCTTGGATGGCAGCCCCAGGTAAGCAGGGCCGAAGGTATTAAAAAGGTATATGAATATTTTAAATCCCTTTCTCCCGAAGAGCTGCAGAAAAAGGAACATCGGGATTTCTCTGCAAATAAATGAAGGGGTTCCAATAGATAATTCCCTCTCAAACCGTATTTTTGAACAAATTTTTTACCCATGAACATCCTTATCCTTGGCGCCGGTGGGCGCGAACATACCTTAGCTTGGAAATTAAAACAGAGCCCTAGACTCAGTAATCTCTTCGTAGCCCCCGGGAATGCCGGTACGGCTGCCATTGCCACCAATGTCCCTATTGGGGTAAACGATTTTGAGGCCATAAAGGAATGTGTGCTCAAAGAAAAAATAGATATGGTCATCGTAGGCCCGGAAGACCCATTGGTTAATGGGGTGCACGACTTCTTCCTGAACGATGATGCCTTAAAAGAAATTCCCGTCATTGGTCCCCAAAAAGCAGCGGCCACCTTGGAAGGCAGTAAGCAATTTGCAAAGGAATTTATGATGCGACATAATATTCCTACCGCAGCCTATGAAAGTTTTACGGCCGAGACCTTGGAGAAAGGATACGCATTTTTGGAATCCCTTAAACCTCCATACGTACTAAAGGCAGACGGCCTAGCTGCAGGAAAAGGGGTATTGATCCTTAACGACCTGGAAGAAGCCAAGGCGGAGTTAAAGACCATGCTGGTAGACGCCAAATTTGGAAATGCCAGTACAACCGTTGTTATTGAAGAGTTCTTGGACGGTATAGAACTTAGCTGTTTTGTACTTACTGATGGCAAGGGGTTTAAAGTACTGCCTACAGCAAAAGACTATAAAAGAATAGGCGAAGGGGATACTGGATTAAATACAGGCGGAATGGGGGCCATTTCCCCGGTTCCTTTCGCAGATAGCTCTTTTATGGCAAGAGTACTTGAGAGAATAGTAAAACCTACCGTAGAGGGCTTTAAATTGGATAATCTGCCCTATAAGGGATTTGTGTTCATTGGCCTGATCAAGGTTGGGGATGATCCCAAGGTTATAGAATACAATGTACGAATGGGCGACCCGGAGACCGAAGTGGTCATTCCCAGGGTAAAAAACGATTTTGTAAGCATTTTTGAAGCCGTTGCAAATCAGACCTTGGACAGCATTGATCTGGAGATAGATGAGCGCGCTGCCACTACAGTTATGGCTGTTTCCGGTGGCTATCCGGAGGCCTATGAAAAAGGTAAGGAAATCACAGGGTTTGACAAGGTGTCCGATGCAGTTGTGTTCCATGCTGGAACCCAATTAAAAGACAATAAGGTTGTTACCAACGGAGGCAGGGTATTGGCCATTACCTCCTATGGGCCTACATTCCAAGAAGCCCTTAAGAAGTCTTACCAGAACATGGAAAAATTGCATTTTGATGAAATGTACTACCGAAAGGATCTAGGCTTTGATCTATAGTAGGTAGGTCAACATTGTAGATTTTTTCTGCAATGATCCGCCAACCTATAATGACCTATAATACATAAATAAGGGATAGCCTGGGCTATCCCTTATTCATTTTATCGAAATTAGGTGGTTTTGGGAGATCCCAAAACCCATATAAAAAAAGCCTTGAAAAAATCAAGGCCCTATTTTAAGCTACTAAAGGTATGAGTGTGCAGTTGCGTCCTTATCCTCCTCGCCCTTATCATTGTATTTTTTCAACTCCATCATCCAATAAACCATGGCAGCGGTGCCAATTAACATAAAAATCCAATTCAAAGTATTTGCTCCCCACCAACTTTCCATGGAACGCAAAGCGTCTAATGGTGCAAACAGCACATTAACAAATAAATCCTCAATACCGTAAAAAAATGATTCCATCTTAATTATATTTACCTTGCAAAAATATAAAAACCTAGGATGATTTCAAGCATTTTTGGCAGAACTAAACCAATAAATTACATAATACTACTGGTATTTTTGTTTGTCTTCTACTGGTTTGTCCACTTTTTCATGTTCCAAAAATCCTATTCACCCCAACAGTTATTGGGACAAACAGGCATTTTAAGCCTACTTTTGTTCAGTCTGTTTGTGGTAAACTTCATAAGCTTACGCAACAAAATTTCGGGAGGAAATTCTTTTTCCATTCTATTCTATACCCTATTGATAGTTATTTTCCCGGAGGTCCTTGTAGATTCCAATGCCATACTTTGTAGTTTTTTCCTATTATTGTCCATTCGCAGGATCCTAAGTTTCCGCAGTCTTAAGAATATTAGGTTAAAAGCATTTGATGCCACCTTTTGGATATTGATAGCAAGTTTGTTCTATGATTGGGCCATCTTATATCTTATAGTGGTGGTGGTTGCCATCTACTTTTATGAGCCCAAGAATATAAAAAATTGGCTAGTGCCCTTATCCGCTATTTCTGCTTTGGCACTTATAGTGCCAGCGGTTCTTGTATTGAGCAATAACTTAGATTTCCTATGGGATCATTACCAATTTAATTTTCAGTTTAACCACGTTTATTTCTATGATTGGAGCAATAGTTCCCTATTGTTTCTTTACGTGTCCATAGTTCTATTGTGCGGATTTCTTGCCTTTATAAAAATGGGAAATGTAGGGGTAGGCAAATTGGTGACCATGCGTCTTGTGGTGCTGTTGTTTCTCATTGGTCTTTTGGTAAAAGTCTTGAAATCCTCTCAGGATACCCACCCTATTTTAATAACATTTTTCCCTGCCGTGGTATTTATTACTACCTACGTACAATCCATAAAAAAAGAGAACATATCGGAAATGGTGCTTATGGCTTCAGTATTCATTCCATTCGCAATTCTATTGGCCAATATTTTAATGAAATAAACCCAAATACATTTCATTAAAATATCCTAACAAGGTCTCCTGCAACCCATTTGGAATCCCTTTTTCCCATACCATTCTTCATAGGACCGGAATAGTTAAAATCGGCTAAACAAATAAAGTCGATTTTTAAATAAAAGGTATCTTTGTCCTAAACACTATTATTATGTTCAGCGATTTTGCCTTTAAGATATTCAACGAAAGTATTTCCAAATACCATATTGAGGACGATGTGTCCCAGCCATTCAACAATCCTTATCCCAAAGACGATATTGCCCACTTGTTGTATCGCAAAAATTGGATCGATACGGTACAATGGCATTATGAGGACATTATACGCGATCCAAATATTGATCCTATTGCCGCCCTTATCCTAAAAAGAAAAATAGATGCCAGCAATCAGGACAGAACAGATTTGGTAGAGTATATAGATAGTTATTTTTTGAACAAATACCAGGCTGTAGAAGTACGTAAGGATGCTACTATAAACACCGAGAGTCCGGCATGGGCTATTGACAGATTGTCTATATTGGCCTTAAAAATTTACCATATGCAGGAGGAAGTTGATAGAGCGGATGCCTCAGAGGAACATAAACAAAAATGCCAAGCCAAGCTCAATATACTTTTGGAACAAAAGAAAGATTTGAGTTCTGCCATAGATCAGTTGTTGCAGGACATAGAATCTGGAAAGAAGTACATGAAAGTCTATAAGCAGATGAAAATGTACAATGACAATGAGTTGAATCCGGTTCTTCGCAAAGCTCCTTGAGTCGCCCAAGCGCATTATTTTTTGAGGAAAGGGATTTCAACTTGAGCAATATGGAAAACGAGCATTCACAACAGCGAAGTGGAGACAGGTCTTTAGAAACAGCCCCTGGTGAATTGGCCTCCAAATCTACTCTCCCACCCCATATTTTGGTCATTCGCCTATCTGCCATGGGCGATGTTGCAATGACCATTCCGGTTTTGTCCGCCTTGATTGCCCAACACCCAGGAATACAAGTTACCGTATTGACCCGTGCTTTTTTTAAGCCTCTTTTTTATGGCTTGGACAATGTAAGCGTCTACGAGGCCGATGTAAAAAATGCCCACAAGGGCCTATGGGGCCTTTGGAAGCTCTATAAGGAATTAAAAACTTTAAATATAGATATGGTTGCGGATCTACACAATGTGTTGCGCAGCAAGGTCCTTAAGCTTTATTTTAAGCTAGAATCCATCCCCTTTGTACAGATTGATAAAGGAAGGGCCGAAAAAAAAGCCTTGACCTCCCCTAGCAGCAAGGTCTTTAAACCCTTGAAGTCTACCCACCAGCGTTATGCTGATGTCTTTAAAGAATTGGGCCTACCCTTGGACCTCAACTCCGTAGCCCTTCTCCCTAAACGACCCTTGGCGACCTCCTCCAAAAAATTGGTGGCCGGCAATGACAGGATATGGATAGGTATTGCCCCTTTTGCCGCTTTTCAAGGCAAAATGTACCCATTGGATCTCATGGAAAAAGTAGTTGATGCCCTGAATTGTACGGGAAAATACCAATTGTTGCTCTTTGGCGGCGGGGAAAAAGAGAAAAAAAAGCTGGATGCCTGGGACCATAAATTCCACCACTGTGTCAATCTGGTGGGGAAATTACCCTTTCCGGAAGAGCTTGCATTGATCTCGCACCTACAGCTAATGGTAGCCATGGACAGTGGCAATGCCCATTTGGCGTCCATGTTCGGAGTCCCCACCCTAAGCCTATGGGGAGTTACCCATCCTTATGCAGGTTTCTATCCCTTTGGGCAGGAAGTAAATAATGCCTTATTGTCCAATCGCGATAAATACCCAATGATACCCACCTCGGTCTATGGAAACAAATGCCCTGATGGCTACAAAAATGTTATGCGTAGTATAGCCCCAGAAGCTGTAGTTGCTAAAATAGAAGAAATCCTAAACAAATAATTACTGCCATTTTCCTGCCAGAGCATATAGTACTAAGAAGTTTTTTCCGCCATGGAAAATTGAATAGTTACAATAGGTAGGACAGGAAAAAAGAACAGGTATCCTTAGAAAAAAAGGATATAAATTAAGCTGGCTCTTTGTACTCCATTGATTTTAAGTACTGCCTCAGCTGCTGAATGTGTTTGTAACGCAAGATCTTGCTGTTGCCTTCCACCATTAAAGTGCGAACCCCAATATAGGAGGATATTAAATAAGAGGCCACGGCTTCACTATCTATATGGCGGCTTACATAACCGTCTGTTTTACCCTTTTGCAAGGCGGTCACCAAATTAACCTCCCAAACCTTTAAGATATCCTGTAGGTAATTCATAATTTCCGGATTCTTTCCATTAAACTCAGTAATAAAATTGCTGAGTACAAATCCATAATCCAGAAAATTATGCTCTGCCGTTTCCAGGGCATTATCAAAACATAGGGCAATTTTATTGAGGGGGTCCTCTTCGCCTTCTATGGGTTCTATAAGGGCACTATAAATTTTTCTAAACAGTAAATTTTGAACAATACTAATAAAAAATTCTTCCTTGGATTGAAAGTGATAATAAAAGGCCCCTTTGGAAAGGGAAAGCTCTTTTAAGATGTCATCTACGCTAGTGTTATAATAGCCTTTTTGGTAAAACAGCTCCAATCCGGTAGTTTGTAAACGCTGCATGGTGGCCATGCGCTTTAATTGTTTTTCCATTTGGTTTGGTTTTTCTTCTAGCAGACCATTAAGTCTGTTATACTAACTCCATTTGCCTTTATTTATTTTAAAAAGACCGCTTAAAAACAGTTTTTAACCGGCCAAACCACCTAACAAACAACTAGGAAAGCCCATTAAATAACCTAACAAACCAAATAGTTGGCCACTATTTAGTTTTAGGGCAGTGCTATGCATCAAAGCTCCCTAGGTTACAGAGCCTTGACAACTACTGCCCGCCCCTGCTGTACAACCGTAGCAATGTTGTGATATAAGGATGTTCCTGTTGTTCAGTATATCTTCATTATACTCCTTTATATGCGTAATTTTACTTGCCACCTTAAGGCCTAACATCTGATTAAAATCGCAGTCGTACAACCATCCATCCCAACTTACAGAAATGGTGTTGGTACACATTACATTGGCAACGGCAGTGGGATTATAGGCCTCTACTAGGGAATACATATAATCCTCGTAATTTTCGGAGGCTATCAAATAATCCAAAAATCGGGCTATGGGCAGGTTTGTAATGGCAAAAAGATTATGGAACTCAATATCAAAATCCTCCAACAATGCCTTTTTAAAATCGCGCTCCAGGGCCGCCTGATCCCCCGGCAAAAATGCTCCGGACGGATTGTAGACAAGATCTAAGCGCAAGGAACTGTCCGGTAACCCGTAGCCCACAGCATTTAGCTCCTGAAGAGCCTTGATCGATTTGTCAAAAACACCTTCCCCGCGCTGCTTATCTGTTTTTCCACGGGTGTAATGCGGCATGGATGAAATAACATGGATATTATGTTTTTTAAAAAACTGCGGAAGGTCGTAATATTTTTTATTGGCCCTTATAATGGTAAGGTTAGAACGTACAATAAAATCCTTTATACCTGCTTTGGCCGCCTCCTCAACAAACCATCTAAAATTAGGGTTCATTTCCGGGGCTCCCCCGGTAAGGTCCAAGGTGTGGGCCCCGGTATTCCGGATAACCGCCAAGCACTGTTCCATAGTTTCTCTGGTCATTATTTCCTTTCGGTCCGGACCTGCATCCACATGGCAATGTTCACAAACCTGATTGCACATATAACCTACATTGATCTGTAGAATTTCCAATTTTTTAGGACGTAGGGGGAACTGCCCTATCTGGGAAATTTTTTCCTTAAAAGTGGGCAGTTCCCCACTTTCAAAAATGCCCCCGTTCAAGATTTCCAACTGTTTATTTTCCATGGCAAGGACATCATGCCTTGCTTTTAAAGATTTTGTTGCCATTGTCATATTAATCAATAGTTAGTATCTGGCCTCAGGAAGATTTTCCAGTGTAGGGTATAACAACCCAAAACAATTATATTATTCCTATCCTAGGCCTAAAGGTCATAAGCAATAAGTTGCCTTACATGGACAATTTGTTGTACTTTTTCATCATCTGAACCCCATGTACCAAGGTAGCGCCACTTTCAATGGCTGCACCAGCATGTACGGCTTCCATCATTTCTTCCTTGGTAATGCCCCTTTGTAAACCGTCTTTGGTATAGGCATCAATACAATAGGGACATTTAACCACGTGGGCCACAGCCAGGGCAATCAAAGATTTCTCCCGAGCACTCAACGCCCCTTCCTCAAAGACTTTTCCGTAGTAGTCAAAAAATTTTGTTCCCAACTCCTCGCTCCATTCGGTTATATTTCCAAATTTCCGTAAATCTGCCGGGTCGTAATAAGAATCTGCCATAGTTGTATTATTTGTAATAGTTAGTTGTGGAAACCTTGGTTAAAACGGTTTCCGTGATAAAAAATAAATGTTTTAACATCCCTGATTAATTCCAAATCCATGTAAATGCCTTTTACAGCCCTGTATTAAAATTGGGCCTGACTGTAGGAACACTAGGGAAAAACAATAAAAATTAAAGTAAAAAGTATCTACCTGTTTAGGACAAACAAGTGGTATTTATGGGAGACCCCTTATTAAAATAATAATGTTGGAAATAGCGATTAAAAAATACAACCGCTAATGATAAAGTTGCCTGTACAGTTGTTAAAAATGATAGAAGTAATTTCCTTAGCTTATAAGACCAAATTGTACAGCTGGCCATTATGCTATTTAAATCCACCATATTATCCAGGTCCAACAGAACCCGTTGTTTGACTACCCGTATATTTAACCCTTGAAAGAGGGCTGTTATACTTCTTAATAAACTGCTAGTTTGCCATGGTAAGGCCAAAAATCGAGGGGCATTAAAATGTCTTTTATGCAACCCCAAAAGGTAAAAGCCGCCGTCCTTGGACGGACCTAGGATACAATTATTCCGATCCAATTCCCTATCAGCTTTGAGAATATCGGCCGGCCTAAGTTGTGGCGTATCATTGCCAACGGTTATAACCCGATCAAATCCTTTGTTAAAAATATGGTGAATGGCGTTGACAAAACGTTCCCCAAAATTGTTTCCCTCCTGCTCTGCTTCCGTTAAATGAAAATAAGGGATTTCTGTCTGCCTAACCACGGACAAGGTGTGCTTGGTTAACCCACTAAACAAAACATTACCATTGGGAATGGATTTATTGTTCAATTCTTCCTGGGGAGAATTGGCGAACAACAATATCGCAGTACCATTATGTTTTGAAGGTTTAAGCATTACTAAAATATTTCACTAAAACGGATAAAATTCCAGTTCTAATTTGGTCGTGAACTATGGATCAACATTACAAAATTGAGTGTTTCAATATCACTAATTTTAATGAAAAAAACGAATAGCTGAGCTAATTATGTTAAGGTCCTTAAGATTAAATTGGAAAATTAAGGCCATTTAAAACCATTTTTAAGGCTGTAAGGGATGTAAAATCCTAGAGATATGTTAAACCACAACTAAAAAATGAACATTCATTCTTTTTTATAGACCTTTGCACTATTAGAATATTTCTGAAGTACAACTCTAAAATAACAGAATGAAAAATTTTAAATATCAAAACCCCACAAAGATCTTATTCGGTAAGGGGCAATTGGAAAATTTGGCTGAGGAGATACCATCCAATGCAAAAGTACTACTCCTCTATGGAGGGGGAAGCATTAAGAAGAATGGAATCTATGAGCAGGTACAAGAAGCCCTCAAACCTTTTGAGGTTATAGAATTTGGCGGCATTCGGGCCAACCCGGAATACTCCATACTTATGCAGGCCTTAGAGATTATTAAATCCCAGAAGATTAGCTTTTTGTTGGCGGTGGGAGGAGGTTCTGTAATTGACGGAACCAAATTTTTATCTGCCGCAGCATTTTATAAAGGGGAAACTCCTTGGGATTTACTAACGCAAAAGATCGCTAGCACAAATGCCCTTCCCTTTGGAACCGTGCTAACATTGCCCGCAACGGGATCGGAAATGAACTCGGGAGCGGTAATTACCAGGGCCGAGACAAAAGAAAAACTGGCCATGGGCGGACCCGCATTATTTCCAAAATTTTCTATTTTGGACCCCCAGGTGATCCGGTCCATTCCGCCAAGGCAATTGGCCAATGGTATTACAGATGCCTTTAACCATGTCTTGGAACAATATATTACTTACCCTGTTGGTGCTTCCCTTCAGGATAGAATGGCCGAAAGTGTTTTACAGACCCTAATAGAAATTGCACCTGCGGTGATGCAAGATCCATCGGATTATACTGCGGCTTCCAATTTTATGTGGAGCTGTACCATGGCACTTAACGGCATATTACCATTAGGCGTTCCAACGGACTGGGCAGTACATGCCATTGGCCACGAATTGACGGCCCTGCACGGAATAGACCATGCCAGAACCTTGGCCATAATTGCTCCGAGTCATTACCGTCATAATTTTGAAAGCAAAAAAGACAAATTGGCCCAATACGCAGAACGTGTATGGAACATCACTGAGGGCACTACAGCAGCAAAAGCCCAAGAAAGTATTGTAAAAACTGAAGAATTTTTCCAAGGCTTGGGCATAAATACAAAACTGTCACAATATACCGACAACTATGAGCGAACAGCCCAAACAATTATGAAACGCTTTACAGAGCGAGGTTGGACAGGCTTGGGTGAAAATAAAAACCTAACCCCTACCGATGTTGAGAAAATAGTAGAGATGGCCTATTAAATTAGATTATTACCGGCTTAGCATTTGCAACAACCCATAAAAAAAACCCTTCGAATTAATATCCGAAGGGTTTTTAGTATTTCCCATAATTGGGAACAATTAGAACTATTTTTTATACTTATCGTTTAATATCTTCACGATAGCATCAGTTACATCATGGGCATCCTTTCCATAAAGAACACTACCACCATCACCGCCAGTTAAAATAAACGAATAACCATTAGCTTCCCCATAGGCCTTGATCTCTTCTTTTACCTTGTTCACCAAACTGTCCATTTCTGTCTGTCCCTCCATTTGCATTTGCTGCTCTTCCTGTTGCAACTGCTGACCAATAATCTGGCTACGTTGTTGTAACTGTCCGTATTCTTCCTGCGCTTTGGACTGAGACATTTTTTGCGCCTTGGCTTGGAAAGCTTGAGCCTCCAATTGAAATGCCTGGGAGATACTATCCCTCTTTTTACCAAAAGCGTCCGATTTTGATTTAAACTTAGCTTCCACGTCCACTTTTTCTTGGTAGGCGTCCATCAACTTAACATTGTCAACAAAAGCTATTTTTTCCTGTTGGCATGATATGGCCATCATACAAACCACTGCCAAAACTAATTTTTTCATTTTCTCTTTGATTTAGATTTGCGCAAAAATAGAAAAGCTTTTTCACAATTAAAGGAAAATCACCCTTAAACCCTCCAAACCCTTATAAGTAGCACCAGACCCATATACTAGGTTAAACCTTTAAAAAACCCCACAAAAAATACCTATAACCAAAATCTATCATAAATAAAATATCAATAAATCATACCTATATAAACAAGCCTTAATTAAGGCGACTCTACGGCTGTTTTCACAAAAGACATAGCACAGCTCCAGCACACCTTCAAAACGCCGTTAAATAAGCTAAAATAGCGTTTTAAGCTCTTTTAAGTATATAAATAACAGAAGAATACTCTTTGGACCACAGAGCCTTTATATTAGAATAGAGTCCAACACAAAATGCCCTAAAAAAATGTTGTTTACCAGTCCTGTATTTTTCGGATAGCAAGGAAACATAAAAGGCATCAAAAATCATTGGTTTTGTTTTTACCACTTTCATGCCATGCTTGTCAAAAACTATAGGAATAGATTTTCTTGAAAAATGCCAAAGGTGTCTAGGAACATCAAAGGCGGCCCAAAAGTTTTTATAAAAGCCGGCGTCAAAAGATTTATAATTGGGTACCGCCACTATAAGGGTTCCATTATCCTTTAAAAGCGAAACCATTTCCGCTATCTGTTTATCCAAATCGGGAAGGTGTTCCAATACATGCCAAAGCGTAATAACATCAAAATGTTGCTCCGGAAGCGCTTTTAAATTATCTTTTAAATCGACCCCTTTTTCTGCAGCTTTATTTTGTGCGCGTTTATTTGGCTCCACTCCTACTACCTTCCAACCCTTGGTTTTTGAAAATGCCAAAAAATCCCCCGTGCCTGCACCAATATCCAACAAGGATTTATCTCCGCAGGAATTAGAATTTATTAAAGACAACTTACTCCTTAGGTTTAATTGTTTTACAAATTGATAAACCTTATCCAACAAAGACACCGCAGAATCGGTATGGGAAATATACTCATCACTTTCATAATATTTGGACAGATCCTTAGGTTGTGGATCTGTAATCAACATATCCCTTTTTGAATCGTACAATAATTGAAACGTTTCCCCACTAAGGGTAAAATCCTTACTTTTCAGATACAACTTCATAATAATGGTCCAAACTAAATCTTGGCTATTTACAGTTGCGAATATAGGTTAAAAGCACAATTTCCAAAAGGGAATATCAGCAAGATAATTTTGTGCATTACCAGGAACAGAGCAAAACATATTTTAAAACTCACCCACAAAAAACGCCATCGGTTTTAAAGAAACCTCCCCTCTAAGAAGATCTACACTTAAGGCCATAATTTTACCCATCCATAGCTCAAATATAAACCACCGCAAAAATATACCTCACACTAAAACATGGAACAAAAATTTATATAACACCTCCAAACAAAATCACCAATCACACTCTACTAATACCATATGAATCATTTTAGCACCCCCTATACACCAATGAGAAATTGCAATACAACACCTTAAATCCAGCACCAACCCAGCCTTTAAAAACTATCGCATGACCCCACCAATTAATCAAGTCAACCACAGCAACCATCCGCAAAAAAGCACCTTATCCCCAATCCCGGAATTGACACACAAAAAAAAGGTGTCTGCCAAATCCAATTGACAAACACCTCTTCATATTAAAACTTTTCTACCCTAGCAGTGGTCAGAAATACTCTTCATTTCTGCGCAATGTTCCACGTGGAACATATAACCACAAAACAAACTATCTACCCATATAAACCAGCAGCACACTAATATCACTAGGTGAAACTCCGCTAATCCTGGAAGCCTGTGAAATAGTAACAGGACGTATTGATTTTAGCTTTTCACGCGCCTCATATGACAAGGACTTAAGCTTACTATAATCAAAATTATCCGGGATTTTTATATTCTCCAAACGCTGTAACTTATCTGCATTGTTCTTCTCCTTGGCAATATATCCAGAATATTTAACCTGAATCTCGGCCTGCTCCAAGACCTCTCTATCCAAATTATTTTCCGTAACATAGGAAGAAACCTCTTCCAATTTCAACATATGATCCATGGTCACCCTAGGTCTGGAAAACACCTTAAACATCTTACCAGGTTGCTTTACTTTTGAAGAATCTAGCTCTTCCAGAATTGTATTTATATCTTCTGGCTTAAAACTAGTATCTCTAAAAAACTGTACAAAAGCATTGGACTTTAAGGCCTTTTCCTCCATCTTTTTTAAACGATCCTCAGTAGCCAAACCTATCTCAAAACTCTTGGGTGTTAATCTAAGATCTGCATTATCCTGCCTAAGCAGCGTTCTGTATTCTGCCCGGGAAGTAAACATTCTATATGGCTCTTCGGTACCTTTTGTAATAAGATCATCAATAAGCACCCCAATATAAGCCTCATCCCTTTTAAGAATAAAATCGTCCTTACCATTAATTTTTAAGTGAGCATTGATACCCGCCATTAAACCCTGGGAAGCCGCTTCTTCATATCCGGTAGTTCCATTAATCTGTCCGGCAAAATACAAGTTGTTTATCAATTTAGTCTCCAGGGTATGCTTTAATTGTGTAGGGGGAAAATAATCGTATTCTATAGCATATCCAGGTCTAAAAAACTTCACATTTTCAAAACCTTTTACAGACCTAAGTGCTTTGAATTGTACATCCTCTGGCAAGGAGGTAGAGAAACCGTTTACATAAACTTCCACCGTGTTCCAACCTTCCGGCTCCACAAACAACTGGTGACTATCCTTATCTGCAAACCTATTTATCTTATCCTCTATTGACGGACAATATCTTGGTCCCAAACTCTTAATCCTTCCATTGAACATAGGGGAGCGATCAAAACCCTCCTTTAACAGATCGTGTACCAAGGCACTGGTATGGGTCATATAACAATCCCGTTGTACACTAAGTGGCTTAGTGTCTGTATAAGAAAATTTCTCAGGAACCTCATCCCCTGGCTGGGGTATCATCAGTGAATAATCCAATGAACGGCCGTCTACCCTTGGCGGTGTTCCCGTCTTCATTCTACCACTTTCAAAACCTAATTGTAACAGCTGCTCCGTTATACCCGTAGCGGCCTTCTCACCGGCCCTACCCCCTCCAAATTGTTTATCGCCAATATGAATGAGACCATTTAAAAAAGTCCCATTGGTAAGCACTACGGATTTAGAACGAATTTCCAAGCCCAACGAGGTTTTAACCCCTACAGCCCTTCCCTTCTCAACCAATAATCCGGACACCATCTCCTGATAAAAATCTACATTAGGGGTATCCTCTAAAGCCATACGCCATTCCTCTGCAAACCTCATCCTGTCGTTTTGGGTCCTGGGGCTCCACATAGCCGGCCCCTTACTCTTATTCAGCATTTTAAATTGAATGGCACTTTTGTCACTCACAACACCGCTATACCCCCCCAATGCATCAATTTCCCGAACAATTTGCCCCTTAGCAATTCCTCCCATTGCGGGATTACAGGACATTTGTCCAATGGTTTGAAGGTTCATAGTAACCAACAATGTCCTTGAACCCAAATTGGCGGCAGCAGCGGCCGCTTCAGCACCAGCATGACCAGCACCTACTACTATAACATCATATTCCTTTTCAAACATATCTTCTAATGTTCCACGTGGAACAATTTAATTTTTTCGTTTTCCTTAGACCTCATTAAAACAGCCTCTTCTTCACTCTTGTCTCCATAGCCCAACAAGTGCAACACCCCATGTGCCATCACCCGCTTTAACTCTGTTTCAAAATCAACCCTATACTCCTTGGCATTCTCCCGAACCCTGTCAATAGATATAAAAATATCCCCAGAAATACCACCCACTTCCTCATAAGGAAAGGTGATAATATCTGTATAGGTATCATGATTTAAATACTGCCGATTAATACCCAACAGATACTCGTCATCACAAAAAATATAATCGAGCTTACCCAAAACATCCCCTTCAGAAACAATTATCCTACCAATCCAATCGGCATAGTAGTTGAATTCCTTTAATTCAAAATCACATTCAAAATGAAAATCAATCATTTACTTTAAAATACTCTTTAACCTTAATTTGAAAATTTTGCTGCAAAGGTAAGGCTTGTCTATTTAAAATCTCCTGCTCATTACGATAATTCTCTAAAAGAGAGGGCTTAGTAAGTATAGGGTTAAGAAAAACATCTTTTGCCTGATTACTCTCACGTTCCTTCTTCTCCCCTTGCTTCATAGCCGCATTCTCCAGTTTTAGCAATTCCCTATTAATTGTATTAACCCTATTCACAGTATGTTCCGTGACACCACTTCTCAACAACTCATTTTGAAAATCCTCCATCTGTTTAACCAGCTTTTCCCCTAACTTACGATCCGAATTATTAAGCATATTCTTTAGCTGCTCTTCCAAGTGCTCCTTTATAGCTTGTTGTTCCTTATAAATCTCATAGATTTCCCTTAACTCCTCCTCACTTGGACCAGAACCACCCTGCTTATCTCCCAAACCAGTATTAGCCTCACCGTTATTCCCATTACCACTACCCTCTCTACCACCTTCCCCATCACTACCACTTTCACCATCTTGACCACTTTCACCATCTTTACCACCTTCTCCATCTTTACCACTCTTACCATCTTGGCCACTATCACCTTCCTTACCTTTTTCACCCTGCTGTCCCTCATTACCATGCTCGCCCTTATTAGCATCACTCCCCTTACTCCCCATCTTACCCATCTTATTTTTCAGCTCTTGCTGACCGGCAATAATATCAGGCAATTGAAAACCCTCACCCTTCCCCTTACCGGAACCTGCACTCATATCCTGTTGCATATTGTCCAAAACCTCCGCCAAGAAGTCAGCCAAACTATTGGCAGCCGTTAAAACATACTTCTGATAGGAACCTGCTTGGTACAATTCATTTTCAGCCAAATTATCCAAAACCTTTTCCATATTGTAATATACCTCAGTAATTTGTTCATTAACAAACTCGGACAATTCAGCCTGCCTTAAGGAAAGTGCGAAAAGACTATCATCTACATGTCCAAAAAGTTCCAATAACTCTTGTTGTTTTTTAATACCATCGGACTGTACTACTCCCAAATCCTCCCTACGTCCAAGTGCATCATACAAAATCTCCTGCTTAAAAGAAAAAGTGATAAGGTTATCCAACAATTGTCTCAACATTTCCGCATCCTCAGCCTGGGTATTACCTCCTCCTCCCGAAGCCGATTCCTTTAAACCTTCGGCCATTTCCTTCAACTTTTTAGAAGCAAACCGTTGTTTGGAGTTTAATGTTTTGGCCGGCTCACCGCCTTTATCCGAGGCATTCTTCTTACTCAATTCTTCATTAATCTCCTCCAATACGGATTTAGTATCTTCCAGTTTTTTTGAATCAACGTTTATACCAATTGGTTTATTTAAGCTATTGTTATCCTTTCTCCATTCTTTTAACTCCTTGGCGACATCGTCATATTTTATACTCAATTTCTTCTGCTCCTGCCTTAAACTATCCCGTTTCCTTTCAAATTCCTCTGAAATCAAGGACAACTGTTCTCCCGCCATATTTTCCAACTTAGTCGCCAATTCCTTGGCTTTTTGTTGCACATAATACCTTTTGGTCAGCTCTAACAACTGTTCCAAATTACGATCGGAATTCTTACTTCTTTTACCCAATTCATCCAATCGCCTAGCCAATTCCTCCTTGTCCAACTTTTTTGCCAATTCATTTAATTCCTTAAGCAATTGTTCGTTTTTCTTAGCTTCCAATTCCTGCCGCTCAAGTCGTTCTTGTAAAAGCCTATTCAATTTCTCATCCTCTTCGCCCTTTTCCAAACTCGATTTAAGTTGTGAACGAAAATTTTTCATCAACTCTTCCTGTTGACCTTGCTTCCTTAAGAATTCCCTTATCTTATTTTGCTGACTAAAATTTAGACCACTAGACTCTTTTTGTTCCTTGGTCAATTCCCTGAGCCTATTCTGTTGTTCCTTAGACTCTTTCAATCCCTTGGCCATATTACCCAAAACAGCCTTTTGAGCATCCAACCTTTTATTGTTCAACTCCTGGGAGTTTAACAAACGCGTGCTAAATACCTGACTTTTACTAAACTTTCCACCATTAATACCATCATTGTCGGCCACCTCAAAGTAATATTCATAGTTAGTACCTGAATTCAAATTTAAACCTGAAGGAAACGTATAATAAAATGTCTCTAGATTACCTTTTCCTTTTAAAAGTTCCAATACCTGCCTATCCTCCATATCTTCTTCAGAGTAAACAACAAGGCTAATGGCAGACAATCCATAGTCGTCAGATACTTCACCAACATAATAAGTAAGGTTCGGATTCAAAGAATCCAACACTTCCTCTACCCTTATTGTTGGAAATGCATCCTTAATTACCTTAAGTCTATATTCCAATATTTCATAATTATTAACAGCCTCATTAGACGTAGAAACTTCATAATCCGTATCACTTAAAACGGATTTTGAAAAACTAAAAACATTCTCCCCCCGCTTTAATTGAACCACACTATCACCCAGGTGCAAATTCACCCTATCCGTATACCGTGTTTTGATATTCCAGTTAACTTGGGTGCCTTCCGGTACGGTAGCATTACCAGTTCCTTTAATTACCTCCTTGGGTAAATTTGTATACTCCGGATAATCCAATTCCATCTCAAAATCAAGTAAAACAGGAGTATCTATTACATTTAAGACATAATTCTTGGACCTAACATCATTCCCAATGAAATAAAAAGATCCATGATTATGGGGTGGTTTAAAAACATATTCATAATACCCCTCCTTGTACTCCATAAGGAACTTTTTATTGTTGACGACAATAAAGACATCATCTGGCCTAAGCCTTCCACTTGTCCTCACTTGAAGCGTATAAGACACATCATCATAGACCGATAAATTGGAAGTTAGCAATTCAAAACTAAAAGGAGCAGGTGGTTCATAGGCCATATTATAGTTCACCACACGTTTATAGGAACCAAAAAAAGAAGATATTTCACCAGAGACCCATAACAGTGCAACAATAAGAAAGGGAATTAAAACATATTTAGCATATTTTAAATTATCTTTAAAGTCAATCGCATTCACAAAAGGGATATTTGCCAACTGCAACGAACGCTGCTCTATACTGGCCAAAAGAAGTTCTGATTTGTCAGCACTATCAGCCAAATCCAACAAATTGTACAGTTTGTCATCCACATCAGGAAAATGTTTACCAATAAGTACGGAGGCTTCTTTATTACTCAGACCACTTTTCCATTTGAACAAAAAGGTTATTGGTACAACAATATAACTCCAAACCAAAAACAATTCAACCCCCAAAAAAACCAGGAATAAAATAAATCTACCTGAGGAATTCAACCAAAAAAAGTATTCTATACCCAAAACCAGTAAAAAAAATAGAACTCCAAAAGCTAGAAAAAGTAAAACTCCCTTTACTAGCCTATGCGTATAAAATTTCGCCATAAAGGCATTAAGCTTAACAAGAATCTTATTATAATTATCCACAGCATTGTTTATTTATAACCAAGATACAAAAAAGCCTTAAGCCTTTATGGCTCAATAGTACCTTATCCAAATAGAACTCTTTGTGTATCTTTGCCCAAAAACTAATTTAAATGACTGGAAAAGTAAGAGTAAGATTTGCTCCCAGCCCAACAGGGCCTTTACATATAGGTGGTGTACGCACTGCCCTATTCAACTATTTATTCGCCAAAAAACATCAGGGTGAATTCATATTAAGAATAGAAGATACCGATCAAAAAAGGTATGTTGAAGGTGCCGAACAATATATAATAGACGCCCTTAACTGGTGCCAAATACCTTACGACGAAGGCCCTGGCAAGGAAAAGAAATACGGCCCATATAGGCAAAGTGAACGAAAAGAGCTTTATAAACAATACGCAGAAGCTCTTATTAACAGCGGACATGCCTATTATGCCTTTGATAGCAGCGAGCAATTGGACTTTCACAGAAAAGACCACGAGGCCAAAGGAAAAACCTTTATTTACAACTACCACAACCGACTTAAACTAGCTAATTCCTTATCCCTCAGCAAGGAGGAAACCTTGACAAAAATACAATCGGGAGAGGATTATGTTGTGCGATTTAAAACCCCACAGGATACTCAAATACCACTTAAAGACTTGATCAGGGGAAACATCACAATAGATTCCAATACCTTGGACGATAAGGTACTGTTTAAAAGTGATGGCATGCCAACCTACCATTTAGCCAATATTGTGGATGACCACCTCATGGAAATTAGCCATGTAATAAGAGGTGAAGAATGGTTACCTTCCCTAGCCTTACACAAACAACTATACGATGCCCTAGGTTGGGAAGCTCCCCAATTTGCACATTTACCACTTATAATGAAACCGGTAGGCAAGGGAAAGCTAAGTAAAAGGGATGGTGAGAAAATGGGATTTCCCGTATTTCCGTTAAGTTGGAAGGATTCTATAGGATACCGCGAAGCCGGTTACTTCCCAGAAGCCGTTACCAACTTTCTAGCGCTCCTAGGCTGGAACCCGGGAACAGAGCAGGAAATATTTTCCCTTTCCGAATTAGTAGAAAACTTTAGCATAGAACGGGTAAACAAATCCGGAGCCCGCTTTGATCCTGATAAAACCAAATGGTACAATCAGCATTATATGCAAGAAAAGGACAATACAGAACTGGCCCATAAATTTATAGCGTCACTAAAAACCAAAAACATAACGCTACCAGAAGATAAAAAGGAGGTCGCCTATGCCGAAAAGGTCATATCCCTGATAAAGGAACGGGCCGTATTCCTGGACGATCTATGGGAATTAGGGAACTATTTTTTTGAGGCCCCAAGCTCTTATAATGCCAAGGCGGTTAAAAAACAATGGAAAGAAGACACCCCCAATATCATGGAAGAGGTAGCAAAGCTGGTTAACGGTTTGGAAGACTACACTTCAGAAGTTTTGGAAAAGACTGTAAAACAATGGATAACCGATAAGGGATTGTCCTTCGGCAAGGTTATGCCCCCCTTAAGACTTATAATCGTAGGAGATATGAAGGGTCCGCATTTATTCGACATTATGGCCCTTATAGGCAAGCAAGACACGGTAGAACGCATTAAAACAGCTATAAAGCAATTAAATAGCTAAAATAATATTATTTATATGTTACCTATGCAAAGGGGAAACTGTAACATAATTGGGAAAAATTAGACGTATCCCATAAGTCTTTCGTACATTGATTAACTAATCTTTAAACAACTAATCATGGGTTCATTCTTATTAATACCGATACTATTTTTCGGCCTAATTATTCTATTTTCTTCCTTCTTTACCGTAAAGCAACAAACCGCAGTTATCATTGAACGCTTCGGAAAATTCCAAAGTATTCGCAATTCGGGTCTCCAGATGAAGATTCCACTTGTAGACCGCATTGTAGCAAGAATGGGATTAAAAATTCAACAATTGGACGTAATTGTTGAGACCAAGACCTTGGATGATGTTTTTGTAAAACTTAAAATATCTGTTCAGTACGTTGTTCTAAAAAACAAGGTCTACGAGGCATTTTACCAATTGGAATATCCACATGACCAAATTACATCCTATGTATTTGACGTAGTGCGTGCCGAGGTTCCAAAAATGAAATTGGACGACGTTTTTGTAAAAAAGGATGATATTGCGATAGCGGTTAAAACCGAACTGCAAGATGCCATGTTAGACTACGGATACGATATTATTAAGACCCTGGTGACCGATATTGATCCAGATGCACAGGTAAAAGAAGCCATGAACCGCATTAATGCTTCGGAACGGGAAAAAATAGCGGCCCAGTTTGAAGGGGATGCCGCCCGTATCCTAATTGTAGAAAAGGCAAAGGCCGAGGCAGAAAGTAAGCGTTTACAGGGTCAGGGAATCGCCGATCAACGAAGGGAAATAGCCCGTGGATTGGAAGAATCCGTAGAGGTACTCAATAAGGTGGGAATCAATTCCCAAGAAGCTTCTGCCTTAATAGTGGTTACCCAACATTATGATACTTTACAGTCTATTGGGGAAGAGACCAATACCAATCTCATACTATTGCCCAATTCTCCCCAGGCCGGAAGCGATATGCTAAATAATATGGTTGCCTCCTTTACGGCCAGTAATATGATTGGGGAGTCCATGAAAAAGCAGGCCCCGAAGAAGAAGGATAACAGTTAAATGCCCTTACACACTGGTCGGAGAACCAAAAAAACCTTTTACTACTCTATCCACATAGTAGTAAAAGGTTTTTTTAAGATTATATTTTAATGCTTTTAACCCAATTTATTAAGTATTTTTTTGGCCACAAAGGACAACAACAACTTCTTGGCTACCCCTTTAAAACCTCCCAGAATATTAGTAGGATAAAAACTAGATTTGAGTCCGTTAAGGTGAAGTTTTAGTTGTTCACTATCTACCTGTCGTTGTAAACGCAAGATCTTCAATTCCTGATCAATTTCATTAAAAGAACTAAATTCGGATTTTTTCATAATTTAATCATCAAAATAATATGCTGAAAACTTCTTCAAAATAGGCCTGTCCAATCTATCTCTGAACAAGTACAACAACCAGCCCAAAAGCACATAGATTATACCAACCGATACAAAACCGAGAAATGTATTCTCCAACCACAGCCCCATACCATATGCCATCCCAAAGGACAATATGAATAGAGCCAAAAGCGCTATACTTCCTATGAGAAGCAATTTTACCATACCAGATATACTGCGCATCAATATTTTAAATACGTGAAGTTTATAATACTTCTCGGTATTTTCTAAATAGGATCGCATATCCTTATCGATATCAGAAAGATTTTCCTTTAGTTCTTCCAAGGCCATCTAATTGTTACTTATTTCTGAAGTTGGGCATTCTTATTCTTAAGATCTACCAGTTTCTTTTCCAATGCGGAAATAATATCATCTGCCTTATAACTCATATTGGAAATGGTATCTTCCAACTTCTGTTCAAAATCTACCTTTTTGGCCTCTGCCGTTTTGGTGAGTTCTTCGGTTGCCTGCGTAATTCTATGGGAGATATCATCTGAGGCCTCCACTGCCTTTTTCTTAATTTTCTTTCTCGTCTTAACTCCTTTGTCCGGAGCATAAAGAACTCCAACTCCCGCTCCAATTGCAGCACCTACTAAAAGAGCCAATAAAGTATTTCCACTGTCGTTTGTCATAATTTTATATGTTTTAAGTTAAACTTATATTTATCCCAATTATACTGTACCGAGGTGCACCCTCAAGAAAAGAACAAGAACTTTAGGATTATAATCCCAAAATCTTAAGCTACCCCTCGCCTTCCAATATGGAAACAAGGGTTAATCTGCTATAATTGGTTATGTTCCAAAATTAGCGGGTAAGTACCTTTGAAAATGCCACTATCCAATAAACTTTTGACTCGAACCCGAATAATTGGCCTGTTTTTTATACAAACCTTAAATAAGGCCAAATAAGGCAGGAATTAACACAAAGTAAAGGAATCATATTAACCAAAAACAAAACAGCAGCAAATAACAGCTATGGCCTCTATATACAATAGAAAATACCAATTGTTATATACACTCTAATAAACTTATTTTATATAGATATTTTTTCCTGTATTTCTAAAAAAAAACCGGAAATTAGAACATTTCCAACACGTATGAACCACAGGGAAAGGAATTATAATAAACCAAAAAAAAGCCACAGCAAATAAAAGCTGTGGCCTCTGTTATAAATAGAAAATACCAATAATTATATGTTCTTTTATAAAATTATCTAATACTACTTTTTTTCCTGAATTTTGGCCCAAGTATCCCTTAAGCCAACAGTTCTGTTAAAAACCAATTTTTCCGGGCCACTATCTTCATCAATATTAAAATAACCTATTCGCTGAAACTGGAAGCGCTCTCCTACTTTGGCATTGGCCAATCCTGGTTCTACCTTGGCAGTAATAACCTTTAACGAATCTGGATTAATAAAATCCAAAAATTCCTTGTCTTTATGGGCGTCCGGTGTTTCATCGGTAAAGAGTCGGTCATACAGCCTTACCTCGGCCTCTACCGCATGCCCCGCAGATACCCAATGCAGTGTACCTTTTACCTTTCTTAAACTCTCTTCGGTACCGCTACCACTCTTACTTTTAGGATCATAGGTACATTGTACTTCCACAATATTCCCATCGGTATCTTTTGTACACGATTCAGCCTTAATAATATAACCGTTCTTTAGTCTTACCTCACCGCCCAACTTTAACCTAAAGAATTTCCTATTGGCCTCTTCCTTAAAATCTTCCTGTTCTATATACAATTCCTTGGAAAAAGGAAGTTGTCTAAACCCAGCCGACTCATCTTCCGGATTATTTTCAGCATCCAACCACTCCTCTTCCCCTTCAGGATAATTTGTAATCACCAACTTTAAAGGGTTTAGAACAGCCATAACCCTCGGTGCAATTTTGTTAAGGTGCTCCCGCACATGAAATTCCAATAAGGAAACATCCACCACATTATCTCTTTTTGCAATACCAATAGTATCTGCAAAATTCCTAATAGACTCCGGTGTGTAGCCTCTACGTCTCAGGCCAGATATGGTAGGCATTCTGGGATCGTCCCAACCTTTTACAAAACCTTGTTCTACCAATTGTAGCAATTTTCGTTTGCTCACCACAGTATGACTAAAATTTCTACGGGCAAATTCCCTTTGTTTGGGCCTTACACGATCGCTGTCCACAATTTGATCCAGAAACCAATCATACAATTCCCTGTGCATGGCAAATTCCAAGGTACATAAGGAATGGGAAACCTGTTCTATATAATCGCTCTCCCCATGCGTCCAATCATACATAGGGTAAATACACCAATCGGTATTTGTTCTGTGATGGGCCCTGTATAAAATACGGTACATTATGGGGTCGCGCATTAGCATATTGGACGATGCCATATCTACTTTGGCCCTTAAGACATGCTCACCCTCCTTAAACTCGCCATTCTTCATCTTCTGGAACAACTGCAGATTCTCTTCCACGGACCGTTCCCTGAAGGGGCTTGCAGTACCAGCTTCTGTTGGTGTCCCTTTTTGGGAAGCAATTTCCTCTGAAGACTGGCTATCCACATAGGCTTTACCTTCCTCTATCAGCTTAATTGCCCAATCATACAACTGCTGAAAATAATCTGAAGCAAAACACTCTGTATCCCACTCATATCCAAGCCATTTCACATCCTCTTTTATGGCATCTACATATTCCTGCTCCTCCTTGGCCGGATTGGTATCATCAAAACGCAGATTCACCGGTGCCTCATAGGTTATTCCCAAACCAAAATTTAGACATATAGAACTGGCGTGACCAATATGTAAATAGCCATTGGGTTCTGGCGGAAACCTAAATCGCAGCTTTTCTTTTGGAAAGCCCTTACCTAGATCCTCTTCTACAATATGCTCTATAAAATTCAGCGATTTTGATGCGTCACTCATATTATCATTTTAGATGCGCAAATGTAGCAAAAATGCAGGGAAAGCCGCCTATAAAAACCATATACCATACAATAAAGTGGGTTTCACAACAGTTTTAAATACCCTTACAACTTAAAATTTTTTGTCATGGTTTAATACAACATATTTGTGATTGCATACATTCTAACCCAGTGTATTGCCAATTTTTGAAATAAGTTATCTTATAATTATTAACAATAAAGCTGGTAGTAACCCCAAACTACGACACACCATGGACACGAACAAAACAAAAAACCTACTTCTATTGGTTCTAACAGTTATGATGTTGGGTAGTACCTCTTCTCTACTAGCACAGACATTAAACAAACCCACACCCGCCGACAATCCAAATTTAGCCGGTAATTCGGTATGGACGGCAGCATGCGGCTCTGCCAGCTTCAATGAATATTATATTAATTTTACCTGGCTACCCAGCGTAAACAGTGATAATAAATTTATACTGGAATTATCGGACGCCAGTGGCTCCTTTAGCAATCCCAAGGAATTGGCTACGGTATCCGATAAAAACGCCAACTTCGATTTCGACATAAAATTTTCCCTACCAACCGATACCCGAGGCGATGGCTATCGCTTTAGAGTTAGAAGTACTAGTCCGGCCAAAATAAGCCCGGTATCGGACGCCTTTGAAATGTATTATATCGATTTTAATTCTACCCTCGCTATTCGGGAATTAGGAGATACCGCTTCCACCCCTTCACAAAAAATTCAACTTTGTGACGGCGGAAGCACTACCTTGGAAGTATACAACGTAGAAAATCCAGAAACCTATAGGTATAATTGGTACCGCAACACTTCCCCTTTTACTTCAGGCGGTAGTGGTTCCTCCATAACCGTTACAGAAAGCGGCTATTATGTAGTGGAGCTGGATTACGGATCTACCTGCTCCGGATCGGCCAACACCCAATCCCTTTCCATAGAGGTACAGATTGGATCCAGTGTAGGCTTGGCGTTAAATACTCCACCCAAAACAGAACTATGCTCAGGCGAAAGTGTACCCCCATTGGAAGCCAATATGAACTATCCTGATCTATACTACACATGGTACAAGGATGGTAATATAATACAAGCAAGCACTCTAGGAGCCTATACCTATGCCATAGACACCAATGATGCCACTTTTCCAGGTGACTATTCCGTTAAAATACAGGGAGACGGTATCTGTACCGAAACCTCCAATATCGTTAGTTTTACCAATGCCGGCATTTTTACCGTTAATAGGGACAATCCTGCCAACATGGTGATACTACCTGGAGCAACGGCCAATCTTGCCGTTTCATCGGACGCTTCTGCGGTTTCTTACCAATGGTATAAGGACAATACGGCCCTGTCAGGGGAAACCAATGCCAATCTTGAGGCCAATGAAACAGGGGTATATTATGCAGAGGTTACCCTCACTGGCGGTGCCTGTACCTCTGCCACCAAAAAATCTGAAGAAACCACTGTAGTACACCCAGATTCCTTTGAAATACAGGTGGACTATAGTACAGCATATACCGAATGTAATAATACCAGTATAGTCCTGGAAGTTAGTAAAATTAATGCGCTGCTCTCCGATGGTAGCAAGACAGAGGTTACCTCTGATCTTATTAATAACTTTACCTATCAATGGCAACGTGATGGGTCCAACATTGCCACCAACAACCACAATATTAGCCTAACCGATACCAATGAGAACGGAACCTACAGGTTATTGGGCAGTCTAGACAGTTTTAACGTAACATCAAACGAACTGCCAGTAAGACTATTAACCAATGAATCCTTGACAATATCTGCAACCAGTACTGTGATCTGTAATACAGATGATACCATTACTATCTCTACCGATACAGATCTGACAGGAGAAAATTTCAGCTGGTTAAAGGACGGAACAGATCTCAACATCACAAGTAACAACCTCCCGGTAAATACTCCAGGTACGTACCAGCTTACCATTGAAAAGAACGGCTGTACATTAAGATCCAACGAAGTAACTATATCGCCATTGGACAACTCCCTAATAGCTCTTAGTACCGCAAACAGTGAAGTAGTCTTTCCGGAAGGCGGCAGTAAAATAATATCTGCCAGTGGAGCCAATAGCTATAAATGGTATGACCAAAACAATAATTTGTTAAGTGATACAGACACGGTTAGCATTACACAGGAAGGCAATTACTTGGTCATTGCTACTATTGACAATTGTGAGGTATCCAAATCATTTACAGCTTCATATCAGGACACCTTTGGTATTCCAAACGTCATAACCGCCAATGGGGACGGGTATAATGACCAATGGATAATACCCAATACATATACTAAAGATGCCGATATCACAGTTATTATATATAATGATAAAGGCGAAGAAGTACTCAACCAACAACAATACAAAAACAACTGGCCGGAGGCATCTATGTCATTTCCAAAGCAGAATATGGTCTTTTACTACACCATAAAAAATGCCAATGAAACCTTGAAAAAAGGAACCATAACCGTAATACGTTAACCCAAGATGTTTAAAAAAGCTTATCTATATATACTATTATGCTTATTTAGCCTGCCCAACGCCTTGGCGCAGGAAGAGACTCCGTTTGTATCCTACGACGTTCCTTCACAGAACCTCTTAAAGTTCAACCGTTTTCTCATAAACCCTACCTTTTCCACGGTACGGGAAGACAAATCCTATATTAACTTGTTACACAGAAACCAATCGGTTTCTTTTGACGACAATAACCAAGATTATTTTTTAAGCTACAGTGGTAGGGTTAATGATCGTAGCGGTCTGGGGCTAAGCCTATACACCCAACGGGAAGGACTCATCTCCAACTATGGCGTAATGGCAAACTATGCTTACGGGATAAAATTAAGTGATAAAAGCAACTTCACCTTTGGCGCCAACCTTGCCTATTACAACAGTGGTTTTGACAGGAATAGGGCCAATGCCTTAGACCCCAATGACCCAGCTTTAAACGGATTACAGGATTCCAATCTATTATCATTCCAACCGGGATTTAATATTTCATATGGTAAATTTGATTTTGGGATTTTTGCCGAAAACCTATTCGACTATAACCTTAAGACCAGTGAAACAATTACGGCATTCATGGACAAAACCTTCTCAGGTCATTTACAATATACCCATCAGTTTAAAAATACGGATGGCGTGTTGGAACAAGGGCGTTTAATGCCTTTGGCCCGGGTACGTAAAATTGGAAATGAAGAAGTAGTTTTGGGTGGCAGCCTTATCCTGGACCTACCCCGATTAGGATGGATACAAGGTGGCTATGATAGCTTTTATGGGGCATCGGCCGGAATTGGGTTCAATATCAACCGTAGGCTTTCCCTAGGCTACACCATGGAAAAAGGTTTATCTAACAACTTCGACAATTTTGGAGTAACCCATGAAATATCCTTTGCTTATTCAATTACCCCAACACTCACAGAAGATAGGGTAATGCTAGAGGAAGGTTATGAAGAGCTGGCTGCCAAAGAAGAGGAACCAGAAGAGGTGATCACTGCCCAACAATTGGAGATAGAAAAGCTTAAAAAAGCCCTGGCCGAAAACGACGAAATATTGGCCGAATTAATGTTCCGCCAAGATTCTGCTGAAACAAATCGTCAACGCGATTTGGAACGCAGGTTCGAAATGGTCATGAGAATGGTTAGGGAAGAAACCAAGGGCAATCGACCAGACGTGGAAGAAAAAGCCAGAAAGATGTATCTGGTCAATAACCAAAACGGAGGCCTTGTATCCAATACCAAACCTAAGCGAGAAAATAAACCAAACGTTATAAATTCCTTTGCTCAACCTAAGGATGCCCTTGCCACCAAAAAGACGGAAACCACAATAAATCCAGAGAAAACTCAACAGAATCAATCTGAAAACGAGTTTACTAAGTTGGCAAAACAAAATAATATTAAAAGCAGGGTATTTAGAAATCTAGATGGGGTAACAGACGGATACTATGTGGTGGCCAATGTGTACAAAGGCGAAAAGTACCTTAATAAATTTATTCAGGGATTGACCCAAAAAGGAGTACGTGCAGACTACTTTGAAAATCCGAAAAACGGACTTAAATATGTATATCTTGAAAGATATGACTCCTGGCAAGAAGCGCTGGCTGCACATAAATCCAACGTAAAAGGAACATATACACAAGATATGTGGATCATGAACGTGGACAATAGTCGCTATTCCGATGCCGATAAAGCCTACGTACAAAACGTTAATAAAATAAAGGAGAAATCAACCCAGTACGGACTGGACCAACTTCAAAAAAATGTTGTGGTCAGGGACAATGTAACAGCCAAGGACGTCAACGCTAAAACCTATGCTATAAAGGGCACGGATTCAGGTTTCTACATAATTGCCAATGTTTTTGCCAATGCCAACAATGCCAATAGGTTTGTAAAACTACTCAATGCCCAAGGCCTTAGTGCAAGTTATTTTATTAACCCAGAAAATAACTATCGGTATGTATATTTGAAGAAACATGAATCTTGGAACAACGCCTTAGTGTCCTATTATTCTAAAATAAACGATACCTATAACGACAAGATGTGGATCATGCGGGTAACTCCAGGCCAAATTACCTAAAGAATATCTTTTTAGCCACCCCTAACACCTTGCAGACTTCCATAACCCTTACCCACCTATTGCTATCCCAATCCATTTCATAGAACAAGGATAATAGAACTATTCTCATAATTTGCCATTTATTTAAAAAATAAACCGGGAATTGGATTTCCCTTATCCCCAACTCTTCGCCCACCTACCTGTCTATCAACTCCCAATTTAATTCCTACTACTGCTCCTAAACAATTAGTAATCAAGGTTTATAGGTGGACATTTTAAACACCTTTTAGTTTTAAAATTCTCATTTCTAATTCCCACAGTGGTTGCTATCAAAAAAAAAAGCTCACCATACAATAAAAGCCTTTCACAACAGAAATACACTCGCCTACAACATTAAATTCCACAATTCGGCTTTAAGGTTAATATTTGTTATTGAGTGTCAGGATTTTAGAAACTTATCAAAAATGTTATCAACATTAAAGGCCTAGAGCTTCTAAAAACCAACATATTTAAAGCATGTCAGTGGTGAAATAGGAACACCGCTGATAAAACTATACCAAACTATTTTACCTAATGGAGTCAAAACACATCAAAAAACTACTACTGACAGCTCTATTGCTATTAGGCTTCTTCAGTGCGTATTCACAGGTAAAAAACAATTTTGAAGTTCGTTATGAAAATGAACTACGTGGCGATATTACCTTTATTGCCAACAATATTGTGAATAGAAAAACCGATGGCTATTGGAAGGGCAAAAAAAAGAATAGGGTTTGGGTCCCAGGCCAGGATCCTAATGATCCCTATAATGAAACAGGCAGTTCGTCGTCCTATAACGATGACCTGGACATGCAGTATATTGATATAGACGGAGATTCCAATACCTTTAGTTCCAGTAGCGCAATTTTAACGGTTCCAAATCCCGAATGTGCCAAGGTACGATATGCCGGACTCTATTGGTCTGCCGTATTTAAAGAAAACAACAGGACAGGCTTTGACCAGATGAAATTTAAGATCCCAGGGGGCTCTTACCAAGACCTAACCGCTGATGAAATATTGTTTGATGGAGAGGGCGATGCCGACTTTGGGTACTACAGTCCATATGCCTGTTATAAAGATATCACCTCTATCATAACTGCCATGGCAGACCCTAATGGGGAATACTTTGCTGCCAATATAATGGCCAGCTCTGGAAGTAGTATATCTGGGGGTGTTTCCGGGGGATGGAAAATGGTAGTAGTTTATGAAGATCCAAATTTACCTGGAAAATACATTACTACCTTTGATGGTTACGCAGGTATTAAGTCAGGAGAAACTGTTGATATCCCGGTAAACGGGTTTACTACATTACCTGCACCATTTCCAGTGATTGCACAACTTGGGGTAGGAACATTGGAAGGTGATAACAAAATTGGCGGAGACGGACTCTCCATAAAGGCCAACAGTAATATAACTTACACCCAATTGGGAAATACTGTAAACCCTACCAACAATTTTTTTAATAGTAATATTACCAGGGCAGATGCCATTGTAACGGATAGAAATCCCAACTCCGAAAATACACTTGGTTGGGATGTAGACTTTTTTAATATAACCAACCCTTTAAACGGTGTAATACCCAACAATGAGACCGGGGCTACACTAAGGGCAAGCTCCTCACAGGACAAATACGACATTTTCTTTACCTCCTTTGACGTTGAGATTATTGAACCTATTATCAACTTGGTTAAAACCGTTGAGGATATTGCCGGTAACGATATTACGGGACAAGGCGTTAACCTTGGACAGACCTTGGACTATGTACTTACCTTTCAAAACGTGGGTAACGACGATGCCAATAACTACACCATCAAGGACATATTGCCCATAAACGTTACCTTGGACGAAACCAATTTTACACTACCTGCCGGTGTCACCTATACCTATGATGAACCTAGCAGAATGGTATTGTTTAGTATTCCCAACTCCTTGGTGGAGGAAAATGATCCTGAAGCCACCATTCGTATGAGGGTTAGGGTAGCCGAAAACTGCTTCGATTTTATTGATGCCTGTTCAGATCTTATTCAAAATTTAGCCTATTCTACCTATCAAGGGGTACTGAACAGCAACCAAATTAGTGATGATCCCAGTGTAACCGACTTTGATAGTTGTGGTTTTGTAACACCAGGGGCTACCAATTTTCTATTGGACGATTTGGACGACTGTAACTTCGCCAGAACCGTGCAATTATGTGGAGATGAAGTACTTCTGGATGCAGGAAATGGATTTGACGAGTATGTATGGTATAAGGATGAAAATGGAAACCAACAATTAGATTCTGCCGATACTGTAATTACAGATGGTGATCCGGATAATGACCCAAGTACTTTCTTAGTAAATACCGTTGGTACGTATATTGTAGATAAAATTGTTGCTGACCCTTGTAAAGGCTTTAAAGAAATACTCACCGTAGAACGTTTTGGGACCACCCAAACCAACCCTATAGTAGATTTATTCAATACCAGCAATAACGATGCCGACCCCAGCAACGATATTCAGGGCGAAATTGTAAATTGTTCCATAGATGGCAGTCCCTTACCAAAAATATTCCTTTGTGGTGTAAACGATACACAACCCTTAAATATCAATATTACCGATGCCCTAAGTATAGAATGGGAACAGCTGGTAGAAGGAAGCTGTACCGATTCCGGTGATGATTGCGGGAATAAAAACGCCACCTGTACCTGGAATCAAGTATCCACAGGATCTAACTTTACCGCCAATAGTGCCGGTAAGTTCCGATTGGTAATTAATTACCAGGACGGATGTTTTAGTCGGTTCTATTTCAATGTATTCCAAAACAATTTGGATGTACAATACAACTCCAACGATATTATTTGTAACACTCCTGGAAACATTACCATTACCAATTTAGGTGCAGGATACGGTTACCAATTATACGATATTGCCAACAATACCATAGTAGTTCCCTATAGTGACAACAACGGGCCTAACTTTACCATCAACACCAATGGTGCCTATAGAGTGGGTATTATGCAATTGGATCCCATCACAGGACAACCTATTGATGGTTCTTGTGAATTTAGTACCCCGGAAATTGGAATCAGGGATAGGGATTTTCAACTCAACATTACAACCACTGCAGCTACATGTAGCACCTTGGGTAGCATAAACATTCAAGCAATGAATGTTGAGGCCAATTACGAATATGAGATTAGAATTGATGATGGAACCAACGGTGGCAACGGTACCCTATTAGATAACGAGACAGCACAACCTGATAATAATTTCACATTTGAAAATTTAAATGCTGGTAACTATATTATCCGTGTCCGCACTGATGATGGTTGTTTCCAGGAGGAAAAGGTTACCGTTCTAAGTGAGGCCGACTTGGACTTAACAGCAAGAATTTCCCAACATATTAGTTGTAAGGAAGGTAATATCCTTATGGATTCCAGTGGCGGAAAAACGCCTCATACCTACGCCATTTGGTCTTACGTGGATGAAGGTGGTAATACCGTGACCTCTTATCCGAACGTAACCTCTATACCACCAGGCAATTTTCAAACAAGTCAAATATTTGATATACTGGACCCAGGGGATTATACATTTGTAGTCGTAGATAGAAACAACTGTTATACATTTTCCAATACCGTAACCATAAATTTGGTTCCAGCGGTAGAATTTACAACCTCTGTTGCCGATGAAAGTTGTTATGGAGCGCAAGACGGTAGTATAGTCTATAATATGACAAATACCAATGGCTATAAGGTTGAGTATACCTTAACCTACGAAGATCCCGAAACTGATGACGTAATTAATTCCTCAGGAACTTTTACTGGCCTGCCTCAAGGCAATTATACAGTAACACTTACACAATCCAAAGGAGGGGCAAGTTGCGATTTTATCCAAGATTTCACTATAGGTGGTCCAGCAGACGGCATTTCTGGTGATGCAGTACTAATACAAGACTATAGCTGCCTACAAGATGGTATTATAGAAGTACAAAACATAAGTGGGGGTACTGCACCCTATTCCTTTAGCATAGATGGTGTAAATTTTGTAAGCGGTGCCGGATCGGAAACTTTTTCCAACCTAAACAGTGGAAGCTACGAAATTACCATTAGGGATGCTACACTTTGTACCTTTGTAACCAATACCATTGTAATAGCGCCTCTTGATGAGCCTACCGACCTAACTTTTACGTCTACGGCACCCAATTGTCCAGACCAAACCTCCAATGTTACGGTTACAGCGGTAAACGGTATTGACCCTTTAAACATAGAAATCATTGCCCCATTGGCAATAAACGCCACCACCGCTTCTGGAAAAACAGCCACCTTTAACAACCTAGATCCGGACACCTACACCTTTAGGGTTACAGATAGTAAGGGTTGTTCTTATGACGAAACCTACACCATTACTCCAGTTGATCCAATTCAGGTTATTGGTACCTTGATCAGCAACGTAACTTGTATAGGAAATGCAGATGGAGCCCTAGACTATGAAATAAATGATTTTAGCACTACCTATAGCTATTCTGTTAACGGTGCAACGGCAATTACAGGACAGTCTGCCAACACAATTAATCTAACTGGTCTGGTAGCCGGTGACTATACCATTACAGTGACCGACGATGCCACCAACTGTACCGATACCGCTACCGTAACGGTAAGCGAGCCCGCTACGGCCATGGCACTTGCCTATGACCTTACCCCTTTGACCTGTGCCGCCGATGGTTCGGTGACCATTGAGGCAACAAACGGTTGGGGAGGATATTCCTATCAACTTACAGAACCGGATGCCAATATAGTGGGTCCACAGTCCGGCAATGTGTTCGGCGGACTCACCAAAGTGGGAACCTATACCATTACAGTGACCGATGCAGGTGGATGTTCCGTGACCGATACCTTTGATATCTCAACACCAGCAATCCCTACG
>NZ_RQPJ01000002.1:939615-941009 GCF_003957295.1 Arenibacter aquaticus | reverse complement strand
TGGCGGCCACTACCGACCTTTGCTATGTAGCAGGAACAGGGGTTAGCCTGACCGCTACCGCAGCAGCAGGCGTTGCCCCCTATACCTATAGCCTTAACGGTGCACCGGCACAGAACGGAAACGTATTCAACAACCTGGCGCCGGGATCCTATTCCGTACTGGTAAGGGATGCCTACGGATGTACCGTTACCTCCAATACCGTTACAATACAACCACAACTTGGGGCAACGGCAACAGTAAGCAAGGAACTGGACTGTACGGCCTCTCCGGACGCTGTAATAGACGTCAGTATCAATGGAGGATATGCAGACTACAGTTATTCCGTAAGCGTGGACGCAGCCCCCTACGGAGCAACCAACGCCCTGGGTGCCGGAGTGACCAACTTTAGCTATACCACAACAACATCGGGGACCTATAGGTTCCAGATCACAGATAACGAGGGATGTACCGTACAGACCTCTGTGATTACCATAGACCCCCTAAGCAACCCACAGGCATCGGAAACAGTGACCAACCTAAGCTGTAACGGAAGCAACGATGGTGTCGTAGAGATCATTGTGGACACCAATTTTGGAACGGCACCGTATCAAATTGATTTTGACGGAGGCGGACTTGCCAACAATACAACATATGCAGGACTTGCCGCCGCTACCTATAGCTATACCGTTCAAGATGCCAAAGGGTGTACCGTAACAAATTCTGTTACCGTGGGTGAGCCTGCGACAATAGCATTTGATGCCATACTGTTACAGGAATATACCTGTCTGCAGGATGCCAGCGTGGAGGCTCAGAACGTTACGGGGGGAACATCGCCCTACACCTATAGCATTGACGGTACCAATTTTGGGCCCAATGGCTTTACCGGACTTAAGGACGGAAATTATACCATAACCGTTATGGATGCAAATGGTTGTACAGCCACCAGGCCAATCACCATTGATCCTATGACCCCGCCAACGGACATAACATTCACTGCTACGGCAGCCAATTGTCCCGCTGAAACCTCAGATATAACCCTGACAGCCACTGGTGGAAACGGTACCATAACCTATGAGATCACAGCTCCGGCTGCGGCAGTGGCCACCAATACTACAGGAGTATTTTCTGGACTTGCCCCGGATACCTATTCCTTTAGGGTTACAGATGCAAAGGGATGTTCCTATGAAGAGAACTATACCCTGAACCCTGTAACTAAAATCAATGTAACGGGATCACTTACACAAAACGTGTCCTGTAAGGGTAGTGCCGATGGTGCCATACAATACAACGTAACAGCCTTCTCCGGTACATACAGCTTTACCGTAGCAGGGCCTACCGCCATTCCAGCACAGAGCGGAATAAGCACAGACCCATTGAACTTTAACGGACTGTTGGCCGGTGACTATACCATTACC
>NZ_RQPJ01000002.1:938070-939605 GCF_003957295.1 Arenibacter aquaticus | reverse complement strand
CCGATACCGCTACCGTAACGGTAAGCGAGCCCGCTACGGCCATGGCACTTGCCTATGACCTTACCCCTTTGACCTGTGCCGCAGATGGATCGGTGACCATTGAGGCAACAAACGGCTGGGGAGGATATTCCTACCAAATCACGGAACCGGATGCCAATATCCTGGGCCCACAGTCCGGAAACGTGTTCGGCGGACTCAACAAACTGGGAACCTATACCATTACAGTGACCGATGCAGGTGGATGTTCCGTGACCGATACATTTGATATCTCAACACCAGCAATCCCTACAGCCAGCTTGGCGGCCACTACCGACCTTTGCTATGTAGCAGGAACAGGGGTTAGCCTGACCGCTACCGCAGCAGCAGGCGTTGCCCCCTATACCTACAGCCTTAACGGCGCACCGGCACAGAACGGAAACGTATTCAACAACCTGGCGCCGGGATCCTATTCCGTACTGGTAAGGGATGCCTACGGATGTACCGTTACCTCCAATACCGTTACAATACAACCACAACTTGGGGCAACGGCAACAGTAAGCAAGGAACTGGACTGTACGGCCTCTCCGGACGCTGTAATAGACGTCAGTATCAATGGAGGATATGCAGACTACAGTTATTCCGTAAGCGTGGACGCAGCCCCCTACGGAGCAACCAGCGCCCTGGGTGCCGGAGTGACCAACTTTAGCTATACCACAACAACATCGGGGACCTATAGGTTCCAGATCACCGATAACGAGGGATGTACCGTACAGACCTCTGTGATTACCATAGACCCTCTAAGCAGCCCACAAGCATCGGAAACAGTGACCGACCTAAGCTGTAACGGAAGCAACGATGGTGTCGTAGAGATCATTGTGGACACCAATTTTGGAACGGCACCGTATCAAATTGATTTTGACGGAGGCGGACTTGCCAACAATACAACATATGCAGGACTTGCCGCCGCTACCTATAGCTATACCGTTCAAGATGCCAAAGGGTGTACCGTAACAAATTCTGTTACCGTGGGTGAGCCTGCGACAATAGCATTTGATGCCATACTGTTACAGGAATATACCTGTCTGCAGGATGCCAGCGTGGAGGCTCAGAACGTTACGGGGGGAACATCGCCCTACACTTATAGCATTGACGGTACCAATTTTGGGCCCAATAGCTTTACCGGACTTAAGGACGGAAATTATACCATTACAGTTATGGATGCAAATGGTTGTACAGCCACCAGGCCAATCACCATTGATCCTATGACCCCGCCAACGGACATAACATTCACTGCTACGGCAGCCAATTGTCCCGCTGAAACCTCAGATATAACCCTGACAGCCACTGGTGGAAACGGTACCATAACCTATGAGATCACAGCTCCGGCTGTGGCAGTGGCCACCAATACTACAGGAGTATTTTCTGGACTTGCCCCGGATACCTATTCCTTTAGGGTTACAGATGCAAAGGGATGTTCATATGAAGAGAACTATACCCTGAACCCTGTAACTAAAATCAATGCAACGGGATCACTTACACAAAACGTGTCCTGTAAA
>NZ_RQPJ01000002.1:0-938038 GCF_003957295.1 Arenibacter aquaticus | reverse complement strand
CAGGGCCTACCGCCATTCCAGCACAGAGCGGAATAAGCACAGACCCATTGAACTTTAACGGACTGTTGGCCGGTGACTATACCATTACAGTGACCGACGATACCACCAACTGTACCGATACCGCTACCGTAACGGTAAGCGAGCCCGCTACGGCCATGGCACTTGCCTATGACCTTACCCCTTTGACCTGTGCCGCAGATGGTTCGGTGACCATTGAGGCAACAAACGGCTGGGGAGGATATTCCTATCAACTTACCGAACCGGATGCCAATATCCTGGGCCCACAGTCCGGTAACGTGTTCGGCGGACTCAACAAACTGGGAACCTATACCATTACAGTGACCGATGCAGGTGGATGTTCCGTGACCGATACCTTTGATATCTCAACACCAGTAAACCCAACAGCGAGCATAGATATAGCTTCCTCAACTTTGTGTTACACCTCAGGTGGACTAGCCACCGTAGTAGTGGATGCAACAGGAGGACAAGCTCCCTATTACTATAGTCTGAACTCAGGACCTACCCAAACTTCCGATACATTTGCAGATCTAACACCAGCCGTGTATGACTTTACGGTAACCGATAGCAATGGTTGTTCCGATACGGTCCAGTTCACCATTGAACCGGAACTAACCGCCAATGCTGTACTTACCAAGGACCTTGATTGTACAGGTAGCCCCAATGCAGAAATCAATGTAACGGTAAATGGGGGATATCCTGCATATACCTATGAAGTAGCTTATAACGGAGGAGCCTATACCCCTTACGCAGCAGGATTCCCGTATAGCACCCCCAATGCAGGTACTTATAGATTTAGGGTAACAGATGCACAAGGTTGTTTTACGGAAAGTAATACTGTTACCGTTACAGCGGCCAACAATCCAGTTATTACCAGCGTAACCCCAACACATGTTCTTTGTAATGGGGACAACACAGGCTCTTTGGACATTGTTGTGGATACCAGCGTGGGTGTTGCCCCGTATACCATTAATATTCTAGAAACAATTTCGGGAACGGACTACGGTAGCCAGACCAGCGGATTACCAGCAGGCGATTATCAGATTACACTAACAGATGATAAGGGCTGTTCCATAATTACTACGGAAACCATAACAGAACCAACTGCTATTAGTCCTAATATTACCCATACCAATTTATCCTGTTTAGCTTCCTCAAATGTAATGGGTACCATCACAGTAGACGCCAGCGGTGGCAATGCAACCTATATTTATGAAATAAACAAAAACGACTTTTCCTATACCGATTCCTATGATACCTCATCAGGAACCAATGACCATACCTTTACAGGACTTAATTTTGGGGATTATACCATTAGGGTAATAGACAGTAATGGTTGTGAAACAATATCCAATGTTACCATCACTACTGGTCCTGACGTCCTTATAACCACTTCACCTTTGGCTGGATGTGCTCCTGGAACCGGTGAAATGTTAGTGGAAGCTGCCGCCAGTAATGGAACCTTAGGAACGGGTACCTTCTATTTTGCTTTATATCCAGCTCCTGCATTTAATGCGGCGGATCCTGATTGGTTCCCAGAAGACCCCTTACCAGCACCAGATAATACACATAACTTTACCGGCCTAAACCCAGGTGTTACCTACACATTTGTAGTATACGATACCGATACCGGTTGTGAATATATACAGGAAGCTACCGTTCCTGTTACTACCAATTCTACATTGACTTCTACGGTGCATGGGACAACCAATGTTAGTTGTTTTGGCAGTGCGGACGGATCCGTTGAATTTACCTTTGACGGTTATGGCGGTACCCAAGTAGACTATGAACTATTTGTTACCTTTACTCATACCTCCGCTGGCATCTCGGGAAGTTCTACTGGCTTATCCGGTAGTGCAACCACCGAAACATTAAGTGGAATTGCACCTGGTGAATATTATATTCTATTTACAGAGGTAGACGGTACCAATGCAGGATGTATCAACGCCTCGGACCCCTTTGTAATTGAACAGTCCAACGCCTTATTAGAAATTACAGCCACCGCTACCAACGCCAATAGTTGTACCAACAATTCCGGTTCTATAACCGCTACGGCAAAATACGGTAAGGGTCCCTACCTTTTCCAATTGGAATTGGCTTCCGCAACTGCGCCTACCGTGGCAACATGGACCGGCACCAATACAACTGGGGTCTTTAATGCCAATGCCGAGGACTATATAGTCTATGTCAAGGATGCCAATAATTGTATACGCTTCACAGCCATCACCGTTGCAGAAGATCCTACTCCGGTAATTAGCTTAACCGTTCCTAATCAGTGTGCTACCACAGAAGGTAATTTTACCATACAGGTTACCTTGGACAACCCTGGTGTACAGCCTTATTTCCTAAGTTTGGACGGAGGCGCCTTCCAAACGGTAACTTTTTCCGGAGGAGCACCCAACACTTTTGATTTAACAGGACTAAGTTCTGGAAGCCATAGTGTAGAAATACGGGATTCCAATGGTTGTGGAAATTCGGAAAACATCGAAATCTATACACCAACATCTTTATCGGCCGAAGTAACGGTTACCCCATCCTGTGATGCCCTACTACAAGATGACGGGGAAATTAGATTAAAAGCTTATGGAGGTACCTTACTTAATTACAGATATGAACTTAGGGACACTTCGGACAATATCATTAGACCAAAGCAAATATCCGATACTTTTAGTGGTCTAACACCTGGTACCTATAGGGCCTACGTGTATGACAATGTGGCTACTGGATGTGATGCCTCTATAGATATTACCTTGGAAGTACCAACAGCTGTTGTTGCTGCCATAGGTGAGAAAAACGATATTAGTTGTAACGGTGCCAGTGATGGTTCTATAGTTGTAGACCTAGACCCAGGAATGGATAATCCACCCTATACATACCAACTTTTAAATGGTCTTGGTGGAATTATTCAGCTTATTCCTCAAAGTTCCAATACCTATACCGGATTAAGCCAAGGCGACTATATAGTAAGGGTTAGGTCGTTAAGACTATGTAAGATAGACCTTCCGTTTACCATAGACGAACCTAGTGTATTAGTGGCTAGTGCCACGGCAACCGATTTTGGCTGTGCTGCGGACAATTCCGTTTCGCAAGCCGTAATAACAGCAGCTGTCCCTACAACTGGAACCGCACCCTATATGTACAGTATTGATGGCGTAAACTTTGTAAGTTCCAATACCTTTAATATAAGTGATACTGGAGCTGTTCAAAACATAACGGTAACGGTAAGAGACGCCAACGGATGTACCGCTATTGATACCGTAACCCTAAACCCCTTGCCCACTATCACAGATGTGACCGTGTCACAACAGACACCTATTAGCTGTACCAATAACGAGCTGGCCAGGGTGAGCGTAACCGGTGGATCGGGAGACTTTACCTTTGAACTTTTACCAGGAGGTCCTTCCCATAGCTTGGTAAGCCAGACGTTCGACTTTACATTGACCGCAGCAGGGGATTATACCTTTAGGGTGACCGATAACGTAACAGGATGTTACTTTACCACGGCTCCCTATACCGTTGCCCCTTACGATCTTATAGAAGTAACGGCAACCGCCATTACACCGGTGAGCTGTTATGGGGATACCGACGGTGAACTGCAAATACAGGTCAACAACTACCTGGGCAATTATGACTACCAAGTATTTGATGCCAGTGGAAGCATCACAGCGGTAATCAGTTCCGATACCTCAGTGAACCCAAGAACCATTTCAGGTTTGCCAGCAGGAAATTTCTATGTTGTGCTAACGGCCACTGATATGCCATTCTGTGATGATACCACCAATACCGTTACCATAGCATCCCCGGCAGCGGACCTGGACCTTACAGTGACCAAGAACATTGAGGCCAACTGTAACATCGGTGCACAGGTGACCGTCACCGCAACAGGCGGTAACGGAGGGTATACCTATGCCTTCGTACAGGACGGAACTGCTCCGGTTCCAACAGACTATACTGCCAGTGCCAGTGCTGTACTGGACCCTGGCACCAACCTTAACTGGGACGTATGGGTGAAGGATGCAATGGACTGTACCCATATGATCGATGTGATCATTGTTGAAGATCCAATGCCGACGGTAAGCCTACCGGCCTATGCAGATGACCAGTGTAGCTCAATGGGAGACGAATATAACTTTACAGCTACCGCTACAGGTGTGGCACCTTTACAGTTCAGCATCGGAAACGGTTTCCAGACTAGCGGTACCTTTACAGTTTCCGAAGCAGGAACCTATACCGTAACGGTAAGGGACGCAAACGGTTGTACCATAACAGATACTATCGATATTCTGCCTCCATTGTCAGCATCGGCTGTGGCCACTGCACAACCATCATGTGCCGCAAACGACGGAGTGATCACCATTACCGCAAGTGGTGGGGCAGGTGCAGGAAATTACGAATACGATCTATTGGACGCTTCCAATAACAGTATGACAGGCGGCACCCGTCAGGCTTCCAACGTTTTCAACGGAATGGCCCCGGGCAACTATACCGCCATGGTCTACGATACATCCGGATCTGCCTGTGACGCACAAGTGCCAGTTTCCCTGGAAATGGCTACACCGGTGGTATTTACCTATAGCAAGGAAGATGTATCCTGTAACGGTGGGGCCGACGGTTCCATTGAAATTTTACTGGACGCCTCCAATGACAACCCGCCCTACACCTTTACATTGGACGACGGTACCAATCCACCAACAACGCAGAACAATACAATGTTCACAGGTTTGAGCCAAGGTACCTACAACATTACTGTGAATTCCGATAGAGGCTGCTCGGACATTCAGAGCATTACCATTGATGAACCAAACCCAGTGGATGTAACCGCTACAGCTACAAGTTTTGCCTGTAACGCAAATAACCAAGCCTCACAGGCAGTTATTACCGCTGTGGGAACAGAAGGCACGGCACCATATACCTACAGTATAGATGGAACAAACTTCTTTAGCTCCAATACATTTAATATTACCGACAACGGAACTGATAGAACTATTACGGTTACTATAAAAGATGATAATGGTTGTACCGATGTTACCACTGTAAATATTAGTACTATCAACACATTTACAGCCACCTTATCACAAGATACGGCCATATCATGTGCAGGACCGGAAGAAGTGACCATAACGGTAAATGACAATGGCGATAACTCCAATGTATATACCTATCAGTTGTTACCTGTTGGCAATACCAATGCCACCCAAACAGGTACACCTACCTATAATACGGCCACTTTTAATTTAACTGCCGTAGGTAGTTATACCTTTAGGGTAACCGATACAGCTACAGGATGTTATGTGGATACAGCTACCTATACGATTGCTCCTTATGATCTGATCAAAGTAAATGCTACGGCTATGAGCCCAGTAAGCTGTTATGGGGACAATAACGGTTCCTTACAAATAAGTGTTAGCGGCTATTCAGGACCCTATAGCTATACCGTGTATACCGATGCAGGGGTAGCCACAGCCATTAGTGGTACGGCCAATACCTCCACCAACCCTCTCACAATTACCGGATTAACAGGTGGTAATTATTATGTAAGGGTAACAGAAACCAATGCTCCAATATGTTCGGAAGATTCCAATACGGTGAGAATTGTTTCTCCGGATAGGGCATTAACAGCTGTTGTAGATCCAATTGCCAATGTTAGTTGTTCCAATGATCTAGGTGAAATACTGGTAGACCCTAGTGGAGGATACGCTCCTTACACTATTGTACTAACCAATACTACCACCTCTGAGGTATATAACGCCAGCGATGTGAACAGTATGGTATTTACCGGACTTTCTGCCGGAAACTACGATGTGGTCATTACTGATGCCAATGGCTGTATTCTTAACGATACGGAAAGCTTGGTTCAACCCACCCCAATATCGGCAGATATTACTCCATTATCCACCACCTTGAGCTGTTATGGCGATACCAATGGATCTATAAGTGCTATCAACATGAGCGGTGGAGAAGGCATATACCAATATCAACTAAACGTTTATGATCCTACGGCAACGGTGATTACCTATACCTCAGGTGGACAAACAAGTCCTGTATTCAACAATCTTGGGGCAGGTATCTACAGTATAACCGTATCCGATGGTTGGGGATGTGACATTGAAACCGTACAGGCCATTATAAACGATCCTGCTGAAGTTTATGCCTCTTTGGTTAGAACTAGTCCACTAAGCTGTGAAAACGACGCAGAATTGGAGTTAACGGCCTACGGAGGAACCGGACCCTATGAATACAGTGAAGACGGTATAAACTACCTTCCAATGAGCGGTGGCAATACCCATACCTTTAGCGTAACCGCAGGTACCTACCGCTATTACGTACAGGATTCCTTTGGTTGTAAATCCATTTTATCCAACGAAATAAAAGAGGATGCTATTGAGCCATTGGATGTAGCAATCGATACCTCGGCCGCAATAATCAACTGTAACGGCGATAATACGGCGATAATCACTGCCAAGGCAGATGGAGGCTTGGGCAACTATCGTTATGAGCTCTTTACCGATGCGGCACTGACCACAAGTATTGCAGGACCACAGGTATCAGGAACCTTTAACAACCTCAACGTTGGTAACTATTATATTAGAGTTACAAGTGATGATTGTGTACTGGTTTCCAACGAAATACAGATAACGAAACCAGCGCCATTGGTTGTAGATGATTCCTATACCAATGTATCCTGTAATGGCGCCTATGACGGTAGTATTACCGTTTCTTTAAGTGGTGGTTCTGGTGGGTATCAATATGCCATATCACCTAATCTGGACAAATTTGATACCGTTAATACCTTTACGGACCTAGCGCCTGGAGACTATACCATCATAGCACAGGATGTAAACGGTTGTTTTGAACTACTGAGATATACCATTTTGGAACCCGCACTGATAGAAGTCTTGCCAACTACCACTCCGGAAATTTGTATTGGTAGTGAAGATGGATCGGTTTCCTTATCCATAAGTGGGGGAACAGCGCCTTACAGCACAAGTATCAATTCTACATCAGATGCCGACTTTGTTCAGGACAGAACACAGTTCAGCGGTTTGGCCGCCGGTACATATGCAGTATTTGTACGGGATGCCCAAGGTTGTATGACCAACCTTGCCGTTACCATTGAGCCAGGAGTTATTCTAAACGCTACCGTTACGCCTATCTATGAATGTACAGCTGCCACCCCGGACAATTACTTGGATGTTGTATTGGAAGATCCCAACGTATCCCAGGATGTAATGTATGCCTTGGATTCTACTGATCCAAATGATATGGTACTGGAGCCTAATTTTTCCAATATGTCAGCAGGAAGCCATTACCTTGCCATTGCACATGCCAACGGTTGTGTAATGACCATAGATTTTGAAATAGAAGACTTTGAACCCTTGGTTCTAACTTTGGAACAAAATAATCTTAACGAAATAACGGCAGTAGCCAATGGAGGCCAATCAGAATATACCTACTATTTTGAAGATAAGGATAATGGTGATGACAATACCCATTATATTAAAGAGACCGGAACCTATACCGTAAGGGTAGTGGATGCCAATGGTTGTGAAGCTACGGCCGAAATATTCATGGAATTTATAGACATTGAAATCCCCAATTTCTTTACCCCGGATGGCGACGGCCGAAACGATTTCTGGCAACCGAAAAATCAGGAAGCCTTCCCAAAGATACTAACTATAATTTTTGACCGTTATGGTAGGGAGGTTTACAGAATGGGACTAAATGATAAAGGCTGGGATGGTATTTACCATAATACAGAATTGCCCACAGGAGATTATTGGTATGTGATAAAATTAAAAGGAGAAGACGACGACAGGGAATTTGTTGGACACTTTACCCTTTACAGATAAAGAATTTAACCAAATATAAAATGCGCAGTAAACTATTCACCTTTGTGTTGCTATTAAGTACCCTGCTATCCAATGCTCAGGAGCTTAATTCGCCACAGCTATCACAGTATTTGGCAGACAATCCCTTTGTGCTCTCCCCTACCTATGCAGGTATTGGCGATCACGTAAAGATTAGACTTAACGGATTGGCACAATGGGTGGGAATCAAGGATGCGCCCAGGACCCAATCTTTGGCCGCAGACATGAGACTCGGTGAAAAATCGGGAGTTGGATTGTTTTTATACAACGATTCCAATGGATATACCAAACAACAAGGTGCACGAATTTCCTTTGCGCACCATTTAACTTTGAATCGCTATGAAGACGAGTTTTTATCATTTGGGATCTCTTATAACTTTAATCAATTTAGGCTGGACGTAGAGGAATTTATGGATGCCGGTTTTGACCCTGGCGTTACCGATGACCGCTCTACCTCCAACCACAATTTTGACGTAGGTTTACTGTATAGAAAAAATTCATTCTATTTTAGTGTAAACGCCTCCAACCTCATCAACAAGGATGTTTATATTTTTGATCCTATTTATGAACCCAATAAACTGAGGAACTTCTATGTCTATACTGGATATCGATACAAAAAATCCAGAAATAGCAATATGGAAATAGAACCCTCCATACTCTATAAAATTTTTGAAAGTGATGGGAGATCGGAAGCCGATTTAAACCTTAAATTTAGATGGTATGATTTTGAAGATTATTACTACGCAGGAGTCACCTACCGTTTTCTAAACGATCAGATAGGAAGACCTCTTTACATAGCGCCCTTGGCCGGACTTAAAAAAAGCAATTTCTACTTTGGATATTCCTATCAGATTATTCTAAACGAAATTCTTGGATATAGTACCGGAACCCATGTAGTTACTATAGGAGTAGACCTATTTCAAGGGATAAGTAATTGTAGATGTACCTACTAATCCATAAAATCCATAAATTTTCCTTCTTTGCCGCCAGATTAAATTAATTTTGTATAAAAATTATTTAGCAGTGGGAAAAGTTAAGGTCAACACCATAAAAGTATATGCACATCACGGTTGTCTAAAAGAAGAGACCATTATTGGCTGCGATTACCATGTAGATGTAGTAGTAGATGCCGATTTAAAGAAAGCCTCCCTATCGGATGAACTTTCGGAGACAGTAGATTATGTACATGTAAATCACATCGTTAAAGAAGAGATGGCCATTCCGTCCAAACTCTTGGAACATGTGGTCCAGCGCATTATAAACAGATTATTTGCCGAAATATCCCTGGCAAAAAAAGTTAAGGTTGCGGTATCTAAACTAAACCCTCCCATAGGCGGCGATGTAAAAGAAGTTACCGTAATACTTAAATCCAAAAGATAGTCGTTTTAGTTTTTGAAACATAAAAAAAGTATTACCTTTGCACTGAAAATAGGGCATTGTGGCCGAGTGGCTAGGCAGAGCTCTGCAAAAGCTTGTACAGCGGTTCGAATCCGCTCGATGCCTCAAAAACCTTCATCATAATTGGTGAAGGTTTTTTTTGTACCCATAGGAAAAGATCATCCTATGAAAGAATTAACAAAAAAAAGAAAACCCTACTCTCTAATAAGTTCCAATCCCTTTTCTATATTTAGTTGGTCCTTGGGGAGAAATCCCTTTATAATCAAGACCAATCCACAAATAAGAAGAATAACTCCCAGGCCTTTCTTAACCAATAGTATACGTCTTTTAGTTAGCTTTTTTCTCAATTGTTTGGCCAACAATATTTTAAAAATATCGGTTACAAAATAGGCTCCGATCATGGCAGAAAAGAAAATAATAAGTCGGTTGGGATCACTGTCCAAACTAGGCCCCACCACTATTATAATACCCAGCCAAAAAACTAGTACGCCTATATTTATAAAATTCAATAGGAACCCTTTGATAAACAAACTTAAGTAACCGCCTTTGGTAATCCTTATTTTCTTTTCTTGTACCAGGCTTTCCTTTTTAAAAACGTTGGTGAGTCCGTAGATCAATAAAATAGTACCTCCAAAAACGTAGAGACCTGGGTGATTACTTAGGTTTTCCAACAATTGAAAACTACTAAAATAAGCTAGTGATATAAATATAACATCGGCAACGATAACACCTAAATCAAAACACAGTGCTGCTCTAAACCCTTTAATTGCACTGGTTTCAAGAAGTACAAAAAAAACAGGGCCGATCATAAAGCTTAATAAAAAGCCCAAAGGAATTGCTGCCTGTACGTCTTCCATCATAAAAATTAAGCCTTACATTCTGATAATTTTACCGCCAAAAACTGTCTTCTCCTCCATCTTGGTAGGATTGCCATAGACCAAAACCTCACCTCCTGCCTTTACAGCCGCTTTCACGTAATCCGTGGCAAAAACCTCTGCCCTAGATCCGGCATTTACATTTACCGTGCTAAATTTTGTCTTAAAATCCTTTCCTTTATACACCCCACCAGTATTGATCTGGACATCCTGATTCTTAGATAGTCCAGTAGCGGAAATAACCCCTCCAGTAACACTCTTTATAAGCATTTGCTCCACCTCAGCATTAATAATCAATTCTCCACCTTCTTGGGCTTTTAGCTCCAAAACATCCTGTTTTATAGGTTCCTTGGATGATATTCTGGCATCCTCATTGGTGTCTATTATAACAAGTTTCTCTGTATAGTACAAATCAACAAAAGTTCTGTATCCACTAAAGAGTTTATTTATTTCCATACGTATCTTTAGCACACCGTCGTTATTAACAATAGCCACATTACTGGTGTTGGCCCCAGTGATCACTGCCTTATTTACATCAGATTTAATAAGATTTACAGAAAGTCCGTCAAAAGCCTTTACTTCCTTAAAAACTTTTAAATTCTGTGTAACCTTTTCATTTTGAGACCTTATGGAATGGGTACCAATAAGAAACAAGAGCATTATTATTAATTTTTGTTCCATCTTGTTAGATCTATAGTTTAAAAGCTCCAATACCATAACCAAATTTTTGTTTTCTGAAGTATGGCCTATTCCCCAACTTCCATACATACCCATATATCTATGCAGCGTCTGTATAAAAACAAAAACTTACTCATTTTTCCCCAATAGGGAAAAATCCAAATGCCTTTTTATTAAATCTGTACTTTTTACCATGACTACCACCTCATCTCCCAACTGATAGGTTTTATTGGTTTTTTCACCAACAATGGCGTATTCCTTCTCATCAAAGGTATAATAATCATCCTTTATATCTCTAATACGTACCATGCCTTCACATTTGTTCTCCACAATCTCTACATAGAGGCCCCATTCCGTTACTCCGGAAATAACACCAACAAACTCCCTATCCTGATGGTCTTCCATAAACTTTATCTGCATGTACTTAATGGAATCCCGTTCCGCATTGGCCGCCAAACTTTCCATATCCGAGGAATGTTTGCATTTCTCCTCATATAATTCAGCCTTTGGGGATTGGCCCCCATCCAAATAATGCTGTAACAGCCTATGTACCATTACATCTGGATACCTTCTAATTGGAGAGGTAAAATGCGTATAATAATCAAAGGCCAATCCATAATGCCCTATGTTATCCACGGTATAAATAGCCTTGCTCATACTTCTTATAGCCAAGGTATCTACTAAATTTTGTTCTTTTTTACCTTTTACATCCTCCAAAAGCTGATTTAAGGAATTACTAATAGATTTTTTGTCCTTAAAATTAAGCTTATGACCAAAACGCGATATAATAGTGTTCAGGGCCATTAGTTTGTCCTCATCCGGATCGTCATGAACCCTATATACAAATGTCTTTACCGGTTTTTGCTTGCCTATAAAATGGGCTACCTTTCGGTTGGCCAACAACATAAATTCCTCTATAAGTTTATTGGCATCCTTGGACTCTTTAAAATAAACCCCTTCAGGTTCCATTTTTTCATTTAGATTAAAGCGTACTTCTATTTTATCAAAAGAAATAGCCCCTTCTTTCATGCGTTCTTCACGCATAATCTTGGCCAATCTATCCATGGTCAAGGTTGCATCTACTACCTCCTTGTCTACGGTATAACCATTTTCCCTAATAGAAATTTCCTTGGGAATATCACCTTTGGTTGTTTCTATTATATGCTGTGCCTCCTCATAGGCAAATCGCTCGTTCGAATTAATTACTGTTCGTCCAAACCATTCTTTTTTAATGACCGCATTATCATCTATTTCAAAAATGGCGGAAAAGGTATATTTTTCTTCGTTAGGCCTAAGTGAGCAGGCATTATTACTTAAAACCTCAGGTAACATTGGCACCACCCTATCTACCAAATAAACCGATGTGGCCCTATCATAGGCTTCATCATCCAAAATAGTATCGGGAAGTAGGTAATGTGACACGTCTGCAATATGGATCCCTATTTCATAATTGCCATTTTCCAACACCTTAAAGGATAGGGCATCATCAAAATCCTTGGCATCCTTGGGATCTATGGTAAAGGTCAAGGTTTCCCTTAAATCCCTTCTTTTTGCAATTTCCTCTTCCTTTATACTGGTATCCAACTTATTGGCATACATCTCTACCTCCACTGGAAACTCGTAGGGTAAGCCATATTGGGCCAAAATAGAGTGTATTTCGGTATTGTGCTCTCCTGGTTTTCCCAAAACCTGGATAATAGATCCATAGGGCGAATCTGCTTTTTCCGGCCAATCGTTGATTTCAACCATTACCTTATCCCCATCCTCTGCAGTTGATATTTTGTTTTTAGGTACAAAAATATCGGTATACATTCGGTAATCGGTGGGTCTCACAAATGCAAAATCCTTTTGCATATCAACAATACCTACAAAGGTGTTTTTGTTTCGGGACACAACCTTGGTAATCTCCCCTTCCAACTTTTTACCTTTTCTTCTTGGAAATATATATACTTCCACTATGTCATTATGAAAAGCCTTCTTTAGTTTGTTAAATGGTACAAATACATCATCTTCCATACCTTCCACTACAATATAGGCATTGCCCCTTCCTGTAATATCCACCTTTCCTGTATGATAGGTCTTGGTAGAAACTATGGCCTTGTAGGAGCCTCTTTCTTCTTCCAAAATTCTTTTCTTTTCCTTCAACTCTACCAATCTCTTAATAAGACTATTTCTTTCATTGGCATCCGTTACACCAATCTTAGCTGCTATTTGTTTATAGTTAAAGGATTTTTCCGGTTCTTTTTCAAGAACAGTAAATATACCTTTGGTAATTTCGTTTCTTCTTTGATTGTTACTTCTTTTTTTCTTTCTCGACATTAACTCTTTTATTTTTGGAAAATTACGAATTATAATCCATTGTACTTCATTTCCAATTTTAAGTTTACTTCTTGATCAATGGATGTTGTTATCAACATTTATAATATATATTCTTTTTCTTTTTTTAAAATTTAAAATTAAATGGTGGTTATTATAGCTTGTTAATAGTGGAAATAAAAATATGCCAATATGTTTGTTTTTTTGTGGGGAAGAAGTTTATTGACAATTTATATTGGAGGTAGGGTTTATAAATCAATAACTTAATGAGGTTATTAATAATTGTTGATAACCCTTATAAACATGAATTTATTGAAAAGTTAATGTTACCGCAATGTTAATTACTTCTAGTTTCTATTTAATATCTTTCTATTACAAACTAAAAAGTAAATTATTGATTCACGATATCATTTTGTAAAGAAAAATTCCGGTGGATATTCAAAATTTAATCTTTACTTTTTTTGAATAGTTTGTTAACAATAAACAACAATTATTAAAGTACTAAATAACAATGGTTTTGCGTTTTTTTAAAAATTATGTTGTTAACAACCTATATTCTGTGGTGAAACGGTAGGTATTTGTACATTTGCTATTATATGTTCACCTAGTTGGGGTAGCAAATTGTTTTCTTTATTTTATTAAACTAACCAAATACAATGAAAATAGCTATAGGCAACGATCATGCAGGTACAGAGTACAAACTTGCTATTATCGGTTTGTTAAAATCGATGGATATTGAGGTCATTAACCATGGTACCGATGGTAACGATAGTGTTGATTATGCCGATTTTATCCATCCAGTAGCCAGTGATGTGGGAGCCGATAAGGCTGATCTGGGAATAATTATTTGCGGCAGTGGTAACGGGGCTTGTATGACAGCCAATAAACATCAAAAAATAAGGGCATCACTGTGTTGGACTACCGAAATTGTTAAATTGGCCAAGGAACACAATGATGCCAATATATTAAGTTTGCCAGCTAGGTTTATTTCCCTGTCCCAGGCCTTGGAAATGGTCAAGGTATTTATAGATACTCCTTTTGAAGGGGGTAGACATGAAAGAAGAATAGAAAAAATTCCTTGTAAATAACAAAGGATTTAAGCTATTTACTAAATTATCATTAGATGTCTCTAGTACTGTATTTCCCATTTACATCAAAGGGTTTATTTTCCAATTATGAATGGGAGTAGCTACTTTTTACGGATACCTAGTTTAATATTTAGTAAATAGGTCAGCAGGTTTAGAAGGGGTTTAAAGTTATGGATATTAGGATAAAAACATTTCAGGAACTGGAGACAATGGAACTTTACAATATACTTCAGTTAAGAAGTGAGGTTTTTGTTGTGGAGCAGAATTGTGTCTATCAGGATTTGGATGGTAAAGATAAATTGGCCTTTCATGTTATAGGCAGTAAAAACGACAGGGTAGTGGCCTATACCCGTGTTTTTAAACCAGGGGACTATTTTAAGGAAGCCAGTATAGGCAGGGTAGTAGTACTAAATACAGAACGGCATTTTGGTTATGGCCTAGATATCATGAAGGCTTCTATCCAATTTATAAAAACCACTTTTGGTGAAGTGCCTATTCATCTTTCTGCCCAAAAATACCTTATAAAATTTTATTCCTCCATAGGTTTTGCAGCCATAGGTGAGGAGTATTTGGAAGATGGTATTCCACATATTGGTATGAAAATGAACTAGATAGGGCCTAAAAAAAAAACGAGCTGATTATGCAGCTCTAAAACAATTGGATATTTCTTGTTTTGTTTAAATTTTAATAGGTGTCTTGTCACTTAGATTAATGTCTTCCAACATATTGTCCGTAAACTTATAATGACCTTTGGTTGTGATAATTCTAAAACGATTGGAATTCATTCGGCTCAGGGTATCCAAAAACAACCATTTTGATTTTAGCAATAATGGTCTTTCGGATTTAAGACTAATTTCAAAATAGTACTTTTTACCATTTTTAAGAGCCACAATATCAGGGGTAATTTTAGTATCACTACCTTTTTTCAAATAAGATTTTGGACAATCATAACCGTCGATATCCGCCTTAATTTTTTCAAAACCGTGCGCTTCCAAATGGGTGATGGACTTTTTAATAAACTCCTCGTTTGCTGTTTTTTCAATTTTTATCATAATCGTAAATTAGTTAAAAAATCGACAAAATGCAAATTTATACGCTGATTAACAGTTGTTTAAGTGTAATTTAACAAAAAATATCCTATAATCAATATTGTTCTATTCCCTTTAATATTTTCTGCGAAGTCCTATCATGAACTTAGGCAGTTATAATAAAAGGAGTGAAGGTGAAGAATACATTCTTAAATTCTCAATAGCCTTTTTGCCCATTAGCTTTCCTAGCTTCCATATTAACCTACTGCTTATGTTCTATAAATATTGGTGGGTAAGTGGGGACAATCCTTTATTTTTTATAATTTTCCATTTTCCAAAATGTAAAAAATAAGATCATTTTAAAAATCATTGCATGAATAGATATATAAAGGCAGGAAGTTTATTTTTGAGTTTGGGATTCGTTATTTTAACTTCCTGTGAACCCAAGAAAGGACCGGATAAAAATATTCCAAAATTACTTTTGGAAGAGACCAAACAAGAATTTGTTCCGGATAAAAGGGTGGCTCTACTAGATTTGGAAATTGAAAAGCGGGCCGGAAAAATTATTGTTAAAGGGGAATCCAATCTGCCCAAAGCAGTTGCTGCTTTTAAGGAGCGTATGGCCGATGAGAATATTGTTTTTATTGATAGTATTCAACTATTACCATCAGCGGAATTAAATGGTTTTACACAAGGTCTTATAACCTTATCCGTGGCCAATTTAAGATCTAAACCGGCCCATTCCTCGGAATTGGTAACCCAGGCTACCTTGGGAACCCCGGTTACCATATATAAGGAAGAGAATAATTGGTACTTGATACAAACCCCTGATCGCTATTTATCATGGGTAGATGGGGGAGGTATAACGCCTATATCTGAAAAGAAATATAAGGAATGGAAGGCTACCCAAAAAGTTATTTATACCCAAACCATAGGACATGCCTACACACAACCCAACAAGGACTCCCAAGTAGTTTCGGATATGGTTGCCGGAGGTGTTTTGGAATTTTTGGGAGAGGAAAAAGAGTTTTATAAGATTAGTTTTCCAGACGGTAGGCAGGCATTTGTGCATAAAGGGGAGTCCCAGGATTATGACAATTGGTTGGCGGCTTTGCAACCTAGTCGGGAATCTTTGATATCTACTGCCAAAACCTTAATGGGAGTGCCCTATCTATGGGGAGGAACTTCTACCAAGGGGGTAGATTGTAGTGGATTTACCAAAACTATCTATTTTTTAAACGGAATTGTTCTCCCCCGTGATGCTTCCCAACAAGTACATACTGGAAAGCAGGTAGATGAGGTAAAGGAATTTAATAAATTAGTTCCAGGAGATTTGTTGTTTTTTGGTAGGCCTGCTACCGAAACTAGTAAGGAACGCGTAGTCCACGTGGGGATGTGGATAGGAAATAATGAATTTATACATTCTGCGGGACGGGTACATATAAGCAGTGTGGACAAAAATGCCGATAATTTTGACGAATATAATTTTAATAGGTATTTGCGTGCCAACCGTTACCTACATGAACCTATGGACGGACTGATAGAACTCGCAAAAAACCCGGTTTTTAAAGATTAATACCGGTATTATTTAAGATTAACAGACAAAATATAATTGTCCGCGGTCATATAGAGTTTTGTTTCATCATTGTTAAAAGCACAGTTGGCGGTAGCTTGGCCTGTATGAATTCTGGCCAAGGGTTTTCCACTTGGATCTATAATCCATATTCCGCCAGGACCGGATGCAAATATTATTCCCTGTTGGTTAACCTTTAATCCGTCAGGTAGTCCCTGTTGTCCTTTCTTTCCTATAAGTTGGGTCACATCAAGGAAGCGTTCTTTTTGTGTTAGCTTTCCGGGTTCTAAAATGGTGTATTGGTACCAAGCGGCCTGTACCGGATCGGAATTGGCAACATATAACTTGCTTTCATCGGGCGATAACCCAATGCCATTGGGACGGCTAAGGCTATCCAATACCAGCAATTCCCCGCTAGTCAATAAGCAATAAATACCTTGAAATGAAAGTTCCTTGTTAGGATCATTCATTTTACCCGGTAGTCCATAAGGGGGATCGGTAAAATACAGATTACCATCTTTGTCCAGTACGCCATCATTGGGACTATTAAATCTTTTTCCCTTATAAGAGGATACCAATGCCTTAAAATCTGGTGTTGGTGCATCCAAGGGGGCATTCATTTTGGCTATTTGCCTATTTCCATGCTGCATCAAGATCAACTCACCTTGTTTATTTAATAGAAGTCCGTTAGATCCGGGCTCATCCCCTTTAAAATCCTTGCCAGAAAATCCTGAGGGATACAAATAGGTAGTGGTATCATTATGCCTGTCCAATTTATAAATTTTATTGCGGGGTATGTCCGAAAACAACAAATATTGGCCTTGTCGTATCCAGAGCGGTCCTTCGGTCCACTCAAAGCCGCTTGCCAATACCTCAATTTCAGAATTTGGGTCGATAATTTTCTGTGCTGTATCGTCCAATATTTCGATGGAAAAATTAGTGACCAGATCCACTTTGTTTACTGTTTTCTTATCGGAATCCTTACATGCCCCTAGTAAAAGAGCAGTGCCTATAAACGCGTAAATAATATTTTTCATTTTATACCAATATTTTGGAAAGAATGGTGATTATAATCATGGAAGTTACACCAAAAACAAACGTTCCTGCAGATTGTATTTGATATCCTTGTTTAACATTCATTCCTGTTAGCTGGGTAAGTACCCAAAAAAAGCTGTCGTTTACGTGCGAAACTACAGAGGCACCCGCACCAATAGATAAAACGGTCAAGGTAGCCATCAAAGGATCGCTTAGGCCCAAAGGACCCATCAATGGAGCTATAATAGAGGCGGTGGTGACAAGAGCTACCGTGGAGGATCCTTGGGTAGTTTTAAGGCAGGCGGCCAATAAAAAAGGAAGAAATAGCCCCAATTGCATGCCGGTAAATTCTGAGGTGATGGTATCGGCAATTCCCGAATTTTGTAACATTCTTCCAAAAATACCTCCTGCACCGGTGATAAAAATAATGGGGGCGGCTTCCCGTAAGGACTCTCCAAACCAGCCCGTGGCAGAGAATATTTTTTCATCCAACTTTTTGGGCAGCACCAAGGACAGTAGAACACCAACCAAAAGAGCTATGACCGGAGTTCCCAAAAAGGATATTAAGCTTTTAAAAATAGAGGGCTCAAAGGTAAATTCCGGGTAATCCATAATAGATTTACAGACTATCAATAAAATAGGGATTACAATGGCCAGAAGGGATTTCCATAGGGCCGGCTTTTCATGTTTGGTAACTACTGTCTCCAATTCTATGGGCAGGTCTATACGGGAGGCTATTTTAGTGGCAAAGAAATAGCAGGCTATCAAGGAAATACTACTTATTAGTATTCCATAGATCATGACACTCCCTAAATCTGCTCCCAAAATCCCTGCTGCTGCAATGGGTCCCGGGGTAGGTGGCACCATGGTATGCGAAGCGGTTAATCCCAAGGCCAATGCAGCCGTGGTACCCGCAAAGGACACGCCTGCCTTTTTGGAAAGTACCTTGTTCAATGGATTCATAATTAACAGGGCACTGTCGGCAAATACGGGAACAGAAAGGATGTATCCCGTAATCAACATGGCTAAATGGATAGATTTGGATCCAATGACTGCCAGTATCTTGGAAGCGATGACAAAGGCTCCGCCCGATTTTTCCAAAACCTTTCCAATGGTAACCCCAAAGAGAATAATGAGTCCTATTTTCCCCATAATATCACCAAATCCGTTATTTACGGCATTGATGATGGTCTCTATGTCCATACCCGTCATAAATCCGTAGGCAAGAGCAGAAAAGAGAAGTACAAAAAAAGGATGGACCTTAATTTTGATAATGCCCACAATAAGTAGGGCCAGAGATAGTAGTAAGGCTATTAGGTATGTCATGGTTTATTTTTGGTTGTGGTGGTTATTATATGTTATTTACCATTCGGTAAAATTTCCGTCCTTGCCCCGCCATATTGGATTGGCCCAATTATGACCAATTTTCTGGCCCTCCCTTAACTTTTCTTCATTCATTTCTACTCCCAGTCCAGGTTTTTGAAAAAGATCGATATAGCCGTCCTTAATATCAAATATTTCAGGGTTTAAGACGTAATCCAGCAAATCAAAACCCTGGTTATAATGGATACCAATACTGTTTTCTTGAATTACGGCATTGGCCGATACAAAGTCTACATGTAGGGCAGAAGCCAAGGATATAGGGCCAAGCGGACAATGCGGTGCAAGGGCCACGTCGTAGGCTTCGGCCATGGTGGCTATTCGCCTTACCTCAGAAATGCCACCGGCGTGACTCAGATCGGGTTGGATAATGTCTACTACTCCATCTGCCAAGATCTTTTTAAAATCCCATCTAGAAAACATGCGTTCCCCAGTAGCTATAGGGATACTGGTGTAACTATAAATGTGTTGTAAGGCATCGTTATTTTCACTAAGTACCGGTTCTTCCAAAAACATAGGCTCATAAGGGGCAAGCTCATCTATTAGTCGCTTTACCATTCCCTTGTGTACACGACCGTGAAAATCCAACCCAATATCCAGGCTGTTTCCAAATTCTTCCCGCAGCAATCCAATGTTTCTGGACACTTTTTTTATATCCTGCAAAGAAGAAATCCAATCCATACCCCCGGTAGCATTCATTTTTACCGCTTGGAAACCTGCTTTTACCTTTTCATGTGCCTGTTCCAAAACTACTTCGGGATTATCGCCGCCTATCCAGCAGTACATCTTCATTTTGTCCCGTACGGCCCCTCCCAATAAATCGTGCACCGGCACACCAAGATGTTTACCTTTAATATCCCACAAGGCCTGATCTATACCTGAAATAGCACTCATAAGTATGGGACCTCCGCGATAAAATCCACCGCGATGGAGTATTTGCCAAATATCTTCAATATTTCTGGCAGATTTACCTATAAGATATTGTTTCAATTCCTTTACGCAGGCCGCTACGGTATCGGCTTTTCCTTCAACAACGGGTTCTCCCCATCCAACAATCCCTTCTTTGGTGGTTATCTTAACAAAAAGCCATCTTGGAGGTACCTTAAAAAGTTCAATTTTTTCAATGATCAGTGGGTCTTTCATAATGGTTTTAAAAGTTTTATAAATTGGTTGGCCCTATTTACCGTTTCTTCAAAATCGGTCTTGGTTTTTATGGGTTTGGCAAGACTTCCACCTACTCCCACACCCAAGGCGCCTGCGTTTAGCCATTCTTGGGCGTTGTTGGTGTTTATTCCTCCAACGGCGAAGAAGTTTACCGTTTTAAAAGGACCTTTAATGGTTTTTAAATAATCTAACCCCAGTGGTCCTGCCGGAAACAACTTAATGATATCGGCTCCAGCCTCCACGGCTTCCGTTATTTCAGTAGGTGTCATGGCACCCATAAGTACAGGGATGTTATGCTCGTGGGCCAATTGGATTACCTCTATCTTGGTATTGGGCGTTACCAAAAATTGTGCCCCGGATGCTATGGCTTTTTTTGCTATTTCTATATTGGTAACCGTTCCGGCACCAACTATGGTGTTTGGATGATTATTTCTGGCCTTCATTATCCCGTCCAAGTATCCTGGGGTATTGGAGGTGATTTCCAATACCTTTACTCCGCCCGTTACTAGGGTCCTTACCACTTGATCTATTTCATCCTTATTTTGCAACCTGATAATGGCAACCAGTTTTTGCTTTAGTATTTGGTTAAGGATTTTTGTTTTTTCCATTGTATTTTATATACAGGGCATTGCCCCGTGATTAAGTAAATTATATCTCTTTAAAGGGAATTTATAGCCTTGATGACTGCTTTTGGGCCGTTTTGGAATAATATCATTGGATTTCCAGGAATGCATATAGTACCTGTGGGAAGGGTTCATTATTTTCAACAACAGGTATGGGGACAACTGCAGGGTGATACCTCCAAAATCTATAGGGTCCATAGGATACTATTTTGCATAAGTAAGGGTATTTGCTTTTGACTTGGCCAAAAGGGGTTTAACTTTTTAAATATAGGGATTAGATTTCATTCTTGAAACGGTTATCCGATGTAAAAGAATGGTTTACAGCATAATTGTCTGCCCCGTTTTAAAAGATTCGTCGGCTGCCAAAACAATTTTTAGACTGTTTATGGCGTCAGTTAAATGGGAGCTTAGGTCCTTATTGTTACGTATGGCATCCAACAAAAATTCTTGTTCCAACTTACAGAGGGCGTCATGATCCGGTTCATCCTCCGTTTTGATAAAATCATCTTTTTTAACAAATTCCCCTTCCTTGTTTATTTCGCTATGGTGTAACTGCAAACAGCCTGTTTTGGTATGTCCTTCAATATTTTGGGAATCGGCCTCAATTTTGTCCGAGATGGAAACCGATCCCTTTGGTCCAATAACATCTTTTATAAAGACAGCCGTTTCACTCATCATTGGGCCCCATCCCGCTTCGTACCAACCTACGGATCCATCCTTGAAACTTACCTGCAATTGACCATAATTGTACATTTTGGGATCTATTTCTTCGCTAAGATTGGCTCCAATGGCACTAACGCTAATTGGTGCGGATTGGGTCATAAGGCACATGATATCTACATAGTGTACCCCACAATCCACAATAGGGGACATAGATCTCATTAACTGTTTGTGCGTGTACCATTTATCCCCGGAACTTTGTTGGTTTAGGTTCATACGCATTACTAGGGGTTTGCCAAGGGTTTGTGCTACCTCAACGAACTTGGTCCATGAAGGATGTACCCTTAAAATATATCCTACAACCATTTTTCTATTTCTGGACAGGGCCAATTCTACCAATTCCTGGGCCTCATTTACGGTGAGGGCCAGTGGTTTCTCAACAAAAACATGGGCACCGGCCAATAAACTCTTTCTAACGTAGTCTGCATGGGTATCCGGATAGGTGTTTATGGAAACCACTTGGGGTTTGGTTTTTTCCAGGGCAGCCTCAAAACTTGCATAGGTAGGCAGCCCTCCCAATTCCTGCGACAATTTTTCCCTGCTTTCGGGTTTACGGCTCACCAGTCCTACAATTTCAAAATCTTTCAGTTGATGATAGGCCCTGGCATGGGAAATACCCATATTACCACATCCTACTACCAGTGTTTTAAGTTTTTCCATTTTTTTTATTTTAATATTTTTCCTTCTATTGTTGCCATGGCAAAAGCCATTATATGTTTTATTTTTCTATTATATTATTCTCGCATGCAATTACCAAATATTGTTGTCCATCCAACTTTACGTCCAACCGCGGTAGCGTAGGACCATACTTTTTGGGGCCTAGTTGAAATACGGGGGTATTTTGTGAACAAGTAGCGTATTGCTTGCCATCCGGACAACCTAAATAATAGCTCCAACTTGTAAGGGGACTGAGGTGTTTTTTTTTGGGTAAGATAAAGACAACCCATTAAACCAATTGTCGCCAAAAGTAGGAGCGAGGCATGTTTAATGGGTTGCAGTATCATAAAAAGCGATTTTATCGCTTAAATTAATTAATTTTTAATGAACAATGCTGCTATTTTTATAGGTGTTCTGTTCCTTTTAGGTCAAAAAAATTAATTAGGGTGCTTAAGGTAGCATAAGCTGTATAGAAAAATATATATTTCTTTTTTTCGGAAATACTATAGGTCTTCCATGGTTTTATTTAGTGTGGGAACAATAAGTTTGCTTAGTTCTTCGTACCCCTTTTTGGTGTAGTGAACATCATCATCACCTATACCGTGTTTTTTGTGGATGGTTTTGGACTTTTTATAGATATCGTTTACCAAAACTCCATTTTTTTTCATGACCAATTTGGCAGCTGCATTGTATTTGGGTACATCTTTAGTGAATCTACCGGCTTCCTTTTTAGGTACATAGGTGGTGGTAACAAATACTATTTTGGCAGCGGTATTGGCCTTTATGGTATTTACCAGTTCTTCTAAATTTTTAGTATAGGTTTCCAAATCATAGGTTATGGTGCCGTTTACCTTATCCCGGTTGCCATAAATCTTGGAATCGGCATGTCTGTAGCACAGATCCCATAATCCCCAATTAATTTGAATAATATCCCAGTCTTCCTCTCCTATCCAATCCTTTATTTTTTTTATCCCGGTTCCGGTGTGTTGTGCATTTCCCGGATTGTGTTTTACAATTGCCTTTGAGGCCAAGGCTTCTTTTACCTTAGGAAAATATCCAATGGAAATAGAGTCGCCTATAATCAATATTTTAGGTTCCTTTGGTTTATAGCCTGTGCAAAGTATGATACTTATGGCCAATAGGAAATAGAATTTTCTCTTCATGAATTTTGATGTTTTTTTTTTGGGAATGAAAATTAAATAAAAATTTTAGAACGAATTCAGGTACCATTTAAAAAGTCCCAACTTTTAGGGTAATGGCAAAAATGAGCCCTTATATTGCCCAATGCCTTATGGGCAGAGGGCTAGCAAAGAAGCAATATCAAAAGTTATCCTAGGATTTGTGGGAAAGGATTTGTCTATATGTGGTAGTGGTATTTACGGGGATTGCTTGGGTATTTGTATTAATTTATGAATGTCTATAAAAATCACTACATTGTTGTTGCCAAATAATCAACCAATTACATCATGACAAACCAAACCAACAACCTCAGTAAGAGGTTATTTTCACTTGACGTATTTCGAGGATTAACCATGTTTTTACTAATTGCGGAGGCCGCAGGCTTTCATAGCAGCTTTGGGGAATACACGGAAAACAACGTTTACCTACACCCCTTGGCCGAACAATTGCACCACCACCCTTGGAACGGCTTGCGTTTTTGGGATTTGATTCAACCTTTTTTTATGTTCATTGTTGGGGTGGCCATGCCTTTTTCACTTAGAAAGCGGCTATCATTGGGCAGTAGGAAAGAGGCTACCGCACATATAATAAAAAGGTGTTTTTTACTATTTTGTTTTGGGGTATTGCTGCACTGTGTTTACAATCATGCTTTGGTATGGGAATTGTGGAATGTATTGGTACAATTGGGCTTTACGATACTTATTGCCTATGCTATAATGAACCTTCCCCATCGTACCCAAATTTTGATCTGTGTAGGGTTGCTTTTACTCACCGAGATTCTGTATAGGGCCTATAACCCACAAGACCCCTATAACCAAGGTAATACCTTTGGATCATGGGTAGATATGTTGGTGATGGGAAAAATTAATGGGGGTGGATGGGTTTTTATAAATTTCCTGCCTACGGCGGTTCATACCATAATGGGGGTACTATGCGGACAGCTATTACTTTCAAAAATACCGGCAAGGGAGAAACTAAAACCTATCCTGGTGTGGGGAGCCGTATTATTGGTATTGGGATACGGACAAGACCTTTCTGGAATTACCCCTATCATTAAAAGAATAGCTACCACATCCTTTACCTTGGCCTCTGGAGGATGGGCCTTATTGGCACTGGCTTTGTTTTATTGGTGGATTGATATCAAAAACCACCAAAATGGCTGGTGGAAGATATTTTCGGTCGTAGGAACCAATTCAATTTTTATTTATTTGTTTGCCGAAACAGTGGGTGCCCAATGGTTTAGGGGATTTGGCCTAATATTTACCAAAGGTATCTTGGCCCCTTTAGGGGTACAGGAAGGCTTAATAACGGTGATTAATTCTTTGTTTGTTCTCTTTATGTTTTGGTATATAACCTACTTCTTGGATAAAAAGAAAGTCTATTTTAAGATATAGGGCACATAAGGCTTACAATGTCTACCTTATTCTAAAATACCCTTATACTTGGATTCATCCTTTAATAATCCTGTGGCGGTCATAATGGCCTCGTCATTTTGCAGATGATAGTCATATAGTCCTTCCCTGTAGAAGAACCGCTTAAGAATTTCATCTTCCAAATTTTTCAGGATCTCATTTTTATACTTGTCCAAGGCCATCAATTTACTTTTGTCCATTTCCAGCAATAGGTTTTTATATTGGTCTTTAACTGTATTGCCGTATAGACTGCTATCCTCACCGGACATGGCTTCCTTGAGTGCTTTTTCGGCTTTGGTCTCAAAGTTGAAGTCACTTTTGGATACGAAATTTTTAAAGGAATTATAATCGGAATCACTTAGGCTGAATTCCGATACACTTTCTACCTTGTTGTCATAGTAAAATTGGGTGGCGTAGTCAAAAATGACCTGATCCGAAAGCAGGGCTTTGGTAAGGGTATTTGTTTTGGCCGAGGCTATTTCAATATCCGGTAGCACGCCACCACCGTCTTGCACCTTTCTTCCGTTTCGGGTAGTGAAATCTTTAAAACGGGTGTTTCTCACTGCATTTCCGTTTTCATCCCTGTTCCAATAGTCCAGGGATTGGATACATCTTCCCGATGCTGTGTAATATCTGGAAATGGTAACCTTTAATTGGGTGCCATAGGTAAGTTTCAGAGGCCGCTGTACCAGGCCTTTGCCAAAACTTCTTGCCCCTACAATAACGGCACGGTCCAAATCTTGAAGACTACCAGAGACAATTTCACTGGCCGATGCACTTCTGCCGTTGACCAATACAACTAATGGAATTTGGGTATCTACCGGCTGTTTGCTGGTCTTGTATTCCCTATTGAATTTTTTGACCTTGGATTTGGTAGTAACTACTAATTCGCCTTTGGGAATAAAGAGATTGGTTACGTTAATGGCCTCGCTCAACAACCCACCTGGGTTATCCCTAAGGTCCAATATAATTTTTGTGGCCCCCTCATTTTTTAGATCAATTAGGGCTTCCTTGGTCTGCTCCGTGGCTTTTTTATTAAATTTTGCCAGGACAATATAACCCGTATTGTCATTGATCATTTTATAGTAGGGTACTGCATCTACTTCAATAGATTCCCTAATTACAGTGGTGGATTTGGTCTCACCCTGTCTGGTATAGGTAATGTCTACACTGGTGTTGTTGGCACCTTTTAGCAGCTCGTTGGCATCCTCCTTAATATCGGTAATACTTATATCGCCTATTTTGATAATTTGGTCCCCGGCCTTTAGTCCTGCCTTGTCCGCCGGATAGCCTTGGTAGGGTTCAACAATCACTATTTTATCTTCATAGGTCTTCACCATTGCACCAATACCGGAGTATTCCCCTGCGTTGTTTATTTTAAACGACTCCACATCCTGTTCGTTCAAGTATTTTGTATAGGGGTCCAGTTCCTCAAGCATGTTCTTAATGGCGGTATCCATTAATTCTGCCGGGTTGGTTTCGTCCACATAGTTCATATTCAACTCTTTGAACAAGGTGGTAAAGATTTCGATCTGTTTGGCAATTTCAAAAAAATCGCCCCTAAAACTACTCCCGGCGATCAGTAAGACAAGGGCTAGAATTGGTAGCAAAACCCTTTTTTTAAATATCTTTTTCATCTGTATGTTATATTTTTTATCTGTCGGATAAATCCACTATTAAACTCCATATAACCACTGCAATACGGATTTTGGGATAAGCTTAATCCTCCCTATTTGTTCTTTGTACCCTTGGCTATTTCATCAACAAATTTCTCCAATAGAAGTATCATGGATTGCGTTATTTTGCGCTGTTTGGGCATCTCCTTACCAAGGTATAAAAACATAAACGCAAAGTCGCCCTCTATGTTGTTAAAAATTAGATGTTTGTTGAGTCGGTAACTTTCCCGCAACAGTCTTTTGATCCGATTTCTTTTTACAGCACTCTTAAAATTTCTTTTGGAGGCCGTTACCCCCACCTTGCACTTGCAACCATCATTAAAGGTAGTTTTGAGGTATACCAGCTTTAAGGGATAATTGGTAATACCAATTCCTTCGGCAAATAACTGTTCTATTAGTTTTTTGCTTTTAAGCTTTTCTTTTTTCGGGAGTGTAAACGACATTCTGCCGTAAAAGTAAAAATAAATATCACAGTTTGGGGATATGATTTTCATCATAGTCTAAAAACCCTATTGCAGTTATATTGGGAACATAAATTGTATGGCGATTTTTTTGCATACCCAAAATGGTATATAATGGGAGAATTACGGGTAGAAAAGCTTAGGGACAATCCCCAAAAGGGTTTATATATAAAGCAGTTGCTTGCCGATATTGAGGCCATGGAGCATATGCTGGATAAAGATATGTTTGAAAGAAGTCCCATTAGGATAGGGGCAGAACAGGAATTCTGTTTGGTAGATAAGGCCTGGCAGCCATCCAATAAGGCATTGGAAGTACTTAAGGCCATTGACGATCCGCATTTTACTACTGAACTGGCCTTGTATAATTTGGAGATTAATTTGGATCCCATTCCGTTAGGCGGCGTTTGTTTTTCCCAAATGCACCATCAATTGAACAGCCTCTTGGCCAAAGCGGGCAAGGTAGCTGATGAATATGGCACCAAAATAATTCTTACCGGGGTCTTGCCCACCATTGCAAAAAAACATTTGGAGACCAATTATATGACCCCCATTAACCGATACAAGATATTGAACGAGGTGGTCCGGGAACAGAGACAGAGTAATATAGAACTGCATATTAAAGGTGTGGATGAATTAAATATTCACCATGATTCGGTATTGTTTGAAGGCTGTAATACCAGCTTTCAGTCGCATTTACAAATAGACCCCAATGATTTTGAGGATACCTATAACTGGGCCCAGGCCATTGCGGGCCCCATACTTTCTATATGTACCAATTCCCCAATGCTATTTGGGCGCGAACTTTGGGAAGAGACCAGGATAGCCCTTTTTACCCAAAGTGTGGATACCAGGGCCAGTACCTTTCTACTAAATGAAAGGGAAGCCAGGGTACATTTTGGAAATGATTGGGCACAGGGTACCATAGTAGATTATTACAAAGAGGCCATTACCGGATTTAAAAGTTTTTTATATGCAATTGAAGAGGAAGATAGTATGAGCCAACTAAAGCAGGGGAAAATACCAAAGTTAAAGGCCTTGGGCCTGCACAATGGAACGGTTTATACGTGGAACCGACTCTGTTATGGTGTTGGTGATGGAAAACCCCATATAAGAATTGAGAACAGGTATATTCCCTCTGGACCCTCTACCGAAGACGAAATTGCCAATATGATGCTTTGGGTAGGGGTGATGATGGGCAGGCCCAAAAAGTATAATGCCATTCATACCAAAATGGATTTCCAGGATGCAAAGTCCAATTTCCTCATTGCGGCACGTTATGGTATGGCCGCCCAATTTTATTGGGATAACAAACTATTGTCTTCCCAACAATTACTATTGGATATATTTTTGCCAATGGCCTATAAAGGCTTGTACCAGATGGGAGTGGCGCCCAAAGATGCAGAGCATTATTTAAAAATAATAGAAAAAAGGATAGCTTCTAAAAATGGTTCCAGATGGATCGTTAGCAGTTATAGAAAACTACGACAGGAATTTAAACTGCCCGATGCCCTTTCCATATTAACAGAGAAAATGTATCAAAATCAACAAAAGGGATATACCGTTGATGCTTGGGAATTACCTAGGATAGAGCGTTATCCAAAGCATAAGGAACAGCGTAAAGTGCTTCATGTAATGAACGTAAAGACGGTAACCGCTCAGGTAACAGACAGTTCAGAATTGGTATTGAAGATGATGCAATGGAAAAACATTCATCATGTACCCATACTTAACAAGGAACAGGACTTGGTTGGATTGCTTACCTGGACCGATCTGGAAGATTATTTAAAAAACCCCGATAAATTGGAAGAGCGTATAGAGGTTATTATGAAAACAGAACTGATAACCATAACCGAAGAAGAAAGCATTAGCAAGGCAAAGCACTTAATGAAAGCCAATGCTATTAATTGTTTACCGGTGGTCCATGGTAAAAAATTGGTGGGTATTGTAACAAATAAAGATGTATGGGAGTAGGGGAAATAGCTGCTGATGCTCGTATTATTGGTCACTTTGGCAAAGGGAATGTAGGACCTACAGTAATTTTTTTTGGAGGTATTCATGGAAATGAACCTTCGGGCAACAAGGCCATGGAAGTGGTGTTTTTTAAGTTAAAGGAAGAAAAACCTCCTATACGGGGAACCTTATATGGCATCCGTGGCAATATCCCCGCCCTATTATACGGAAAGCGCTATTTAGACCAGGATCTTAATAGAATGTGGACAGCTGAAAATATCAAAAAAATCAAGGAAAAAGATCAGAAGGAACGGCATAGTGAGGAAAAGGAGTTGATGGCCCTATACAAGCTATTGGCTATTATTTTGGAGGAAGAATCTGGGCCGTTCTATTTTATCGATTTCCATACAACCTCTAGTAGAACCCTACCATTTATTACTATTAATGACGCCATGATAAACAGAAAATTTTCCAGTCTCTTTCCAGTACCCACAATTTTGGGAATAGAAGAATATTTGGAAGGTCCGCTGTTGAGTTATATAAATGAACAGGGGTATCTTTCCTTGGGGTTCGAATCTGGACAGCACATAGAAAAAGAGGCGGTAGAAAACAGTATATCCTTTATGTGGTTAACACTTGTTTATAGTGAATTGATCCCTAAAAAGTCAGTGAAGGACTTTAATGCATATTTTAGGCAACTGAAAAGCGCTGCTTTGAATGAGCTCCGTTTTTTTGAAATCCTGTACCGTCACCCTATCCTATCTACCCATCATTTTAAAATGTTGCCAGGATTCAAGAGTTTTCAATTGGTGAAAAGGGGAGAACTGTTGGCCTATCAGAACAATAAGGTGGTATTGGCCCAAAAAAAGGCCAGAATATTTATGCCTTTGTACCAAAACCAAGGGGAAGAAGGTTTTTTTCTTATTAGACAGATACCCCAATTGGCGTTGTGGCTTTCGGCTATTTTCCGTAAAATAAAATTTGATGCCCTCTTGGGATTACTACCAGGGGTTAGTTGGGCCGATCGAGAAAAAAGAACCTTAATGGTTAATAGAAAAACGGCCAGGATATTGGCAAAACCCATTTTTCACTTGTTGGGCTACCGCAGTAGGCGGGTGAATGAGCGCGATATCTTAATGAGCAATAGGGAGTATACGGCCAAGAATGCCATGTATGCCAAGACCTGGTGGTACAATAATAAAAAATCCGTTTAAAATAGCCTTTCAAACGCCATTTTAAACGGATTATACCTAATGGCCATGACCTATTCCTGGGGCTGCCAAACGTTATTTTCCTCGTTGATATCCGCCATTAATTGGGAAGGATCCAAAACAATTGCCTTAATGCTGCCCTGAGGCTTTTCCAATATAAAATCATAGTTGGGATATGCCCACGGCCAGTCTTCCAACACCGTTCTTTTCAGGTTGGGGTAGGGGTTTTCTTTTTCACCTCGCATCATGCGCAGCGGGGCGTAAAAAGTTTCTTGCGTACCGTCGTTGTACAACACTAAAATATCCAAAGGCATTGGCATTAGGCCTATGCGCTCTAGGCTAACCTTTGTTTTTTCGCCATCGGCAAGAACTTCTTTAATACCATAATCTACGGTGTTGGTGGTCTGGGTCCAATCTGTAAGGTACCAGTCCAGTTCCATTCCCGAGACTTTTTCTGCCGTTCTTTTAATGTCGTTGGGAGTAGGGTGCTTAAATTTAAAGTCCTCGTAGTATTTTCTGAGGGTTTCCATTAATTTATCCTGTCCTATTACGTAACCCAATTGGGACAAAAAGATAGCACCTTTGCTATATGCCGCCACACCATAGGCAAAATTTAGATCATAGCGGTCTGCATGGGTAGTCTGTGGTTGTTCTTTTCCGGAGGCCACCAAGTTATAGTATCCCTTATAAGAGCCGGAGAAAGGGTTTTGTTTCTTTTGATCCATAATCTGGTCCATGCACAGACTTGAAATAAAGGAGGTAAAACCTTCATCCATCCATTCATGTTTGGACTCGTTGCTGGCAAGAATATGCTGAAACCAGGAATGGGCCAATTCGTGTACCATTACACCAACTAAGCTGCCAAAAGTTCTCTCCCCAGTGATCAGGGTGCTCATGGCGTATTCCATGCCACCATCACCACCTTGAATTATGGAGTATTGTTTATAGGGGTATTCGCCAATATTATTGCTAAAGAATTCCATGGCCTCCACAGTTTTGGGTTGGAGGTTCTTCCAGTTTTCCAAGATATTTTTGTTGTCTTTATACAGGAAATGTAGCACAGGCCCATTTTCTACCTGTACCGTATCATGAAGATAATCCGGGTCTGCTGCCCACATAAAATCATGTACCATAGGGGCCTTAAAATGCCAGGTAAGCGTTTTGCCCTTGGCTTTTTTTACTTTGGTACCGGGAGCTTCATAACCATGACCTATTTCCTGTGGGTTTTGCAAGTAGCCAGTACCGCCCACAACGTATTTTTTATCCAAGGTAAGTTTTACATCAAAATCGCCCCAAACACCATGGAATTCCCTTCCAATATAAGGGTTGGCATGCCAACCTTCAAAATCATATTCTGCCATTTTAGGATACCATTGGCTCATGGAAAGGGCTACGCCCTCACTGCTATTTCTACCACTACGCCTTATTTGCAATGGTACTTGTCCAGTAAAGTTCATATCAAAAATGGCCTGTCCCCCTGGAGGAATTGGCGTATTTAAGTCCACTACCAAAATAGTTTCCTCTTCCACAAAGGAAACTGCCTTATTGTCCTGGGTAAGGGAATTTACCCTAAGGTAACCAATTTCATCGGGCCCTAGGCTTGCAATACGGCTTTTGCCATCATCCATCATTCTACCATCGGGATCGGCAATGTTTTGCAGACGTACATCCATCTCACTGCCCGGCTGAAAAGCATTGAAATATAGGTGGTAGTACACTCTGTTCAAAGTTTCGGGAGAATTATTGGTGTATACCAATTTTTGGGTTCCCTGGTATTGAAAGCTTTTAACATCCATGTCTACCTCCATGGTATAATCTACCTTTTGTTGCCAGTAAGAGCTATTGTTCTGCGCTTTGAGGGTAGAGGTTAAGCCAAGAATGGCTAGTACCAAACCAATAAAAAGACCGTTGCTGTGTTTCATTTAATTCTCTTTTAGTTTATTAGAAATAGAAGTAAGTAACCCTTGGATACCTACCATATAAATTTTAGATCATCCCAAATAATTAAATTCCTTAAGGTTGTCCATTGGATAATGCCTTGGGAACGGATGACCTTGGAAGACCACAATAATCAATCTACGGCAAGAGCGATTATTGTAGTCTTCCAGATCAGCTGTATTATAATTTTATCTTTCCTTTAGATACCGCATGTGCCATGATCAATGCATTATAGGCATTGACCATTTTACCGGATTTAGAGATATTCTGAAAATCCATGGCTTTGGAGGCGTCTCCTGCAACGATCACTTTAGACTTTGTTGTAAGTCCGGATTTAAGGATTATCTGCTTTACTTCCGAAGCGGTTAGTTTTGGATAGTATGATCTTATTAGCGCCGCAACCCCCGCAACAGCAGGTGCGGCCATGGAGGTACCTCCCTGAAAATCGTATTCGTTGTTGGGCATGGTAGAATAAATAGCATCTCCGGGAGCAAAAACATCAACATTTATTTTGCCGTAATTGGAAAATGAAGCTACCATTTCCGAACCGTATTTACTAGACAAGGCACCCACGGTAATAACGTTATCGGCTATTTCCGGACCATTGTTGATTTGGTCATTGGGAAAATTGGGATTGTTGGGATCATCAAGGTCATCCCCGGAATTTCCGGCGGCATGTACAAAAAGAACGTCGTTTTCCGCAGCGTATTTTATGGCTTCATAGACCCAATCGGCATTGGGGGAAAAGGCCTTGCCAAAACTACCGTTGATTATTTTGGCACCGTTGTCTACTGCATAACGTATTCCCAGGGCTATATCCTTATCGTACTCGTCCCCGTTGGGTACGGCCCTAATGCTCATAATGGCCACATTGTTGGCCACACCATTGGCACCTAAACCATTATTTCGTTCTGCGGCAATTATACCGGCAACATGGGTACCGTGACTTTCATCTTCCACCCTGTTGTTTGGATTTCCATTGCCATAGCCAAGATCATTTATGTCATAGGGATCATCCCCTACCAAGCTCCTTCCGTCAAAATCTACATTTAGATTGTAGTTAAGTTGGTCCGAAAAGTGTTTTACCCCACTTTTTAGTTCAGAAATAACCTCGGGAATAGAATCCTTTATGGTGAACATCTGCATCAATATACTGATGTTCCTTAGCATAGTCTCGTCCTGGGTTTCAATTTGGGTCAAATCTTTTTTGGTATAGGTGTCCTTGCCCAAAAACGCCTTTACTTCAGAATCGGCGTTTTGTACGGCCTGCAGAATTTGCTCGTACTGATTTTTATTCTGTATTGCCTTTTGATAGTCGGCATCCAAGGCACTTTTGGCCTTGGCCTGCAAGTTGGCATCGCCCAGCTTTCTAGCTACGATACGTGCCATTTCCAACTGTTCGTTATAGGATTCCCCTAAAAAGTTATAACCGTGCACATCGTCTACATAACCGTTATTATCATCGTCCTTGTTGTTCCCTGCTATCTCATCTTTGTTAACCCAAAGAACACCATCCAGATCTTCATGGTCAAGGTCCATACCGGAATCCAAGACCGCTACAATTACCTTTTCCCCTTTTTTATTTTTAATGATATCGGTATAGGCCTTGTCTACGCTCATTCCCGGAATGGTATCGGTAAGTAGATCTGCATGGCCCCAGTTCTTTTTCTCCGCTTCGGTCAAGGCCGAAGTCTTAAGCGGTACGGTATCTATATTCTCTATAGGTGTAGAGACCAAAGCGGTACTACCACAGCCATAAAGGAATAGGGAGGCCGATACGGCCAAAATAGTTCTGTTAAATGTTAATGTCATTGTATTGCAGTGTTTAATTATATTAGTTTATTTAAATGAATTTCCCTTGAATGGGGCTCTAAAGGTTTCAATACACCCACGGTCTGCCATAGTAACAAAACAGCTTTTACCGTCCCTTCCCCCAAAGCTAATATTGGAAGGCTTTTTTCCCTTCAGCTCAATTTCGTTCAGTATGTTGCCTTCTGGGCTCACTACAACTACCGTTCCTTTGTCATAGCGGGTAATATATAGATTGCCTTTGATATCGCATCGCATCCCATCCAAACCAAAATCGGGAAATGAGATAAGTTCCTTTTTGTTGTGTAGGCTGCCGTCTTCCTTAATATCAAACTGCCACACCAGGCGTTGAACAGATTCGTTTACGTACAGGTGTTTGCCATCCGGGCTTATTTCAATTCCATTGGTAGTGCCCATATTATCTTCCAATAGGCTAATTTTTTGGGAGGAGTCTACCATCCAAATCTTGCCATTGCCTTTGGACCAATTGGGGTCACTTAAATAGATGTTTTGATTGGGCGCTATGGCCAGATCATTGGGTTGGTTCATAGTGGTATCCTGGGCCCACACCTCCAAATTTCTGGTATTTTTTTTAACCCTGTATATTTTATGGCCAAGGTAGTCTGCGATAAACATATTTCCTTCCAAATCAAACCTTATGCCATTTCCTATGCTCCCCTCAGGAAGTCTAAGGTAAATTTCCCCTTTTCCCTTTTGGTTTACGATACCAATAGTGCCTTCTTCCTTAATATTAACGGCAAACAGCTCCCCTTTTGCATTCACGGCCGGGCCTTCAATACCCTTGGTAAACATAAACTCAGCGGTAAAATCTGTGCTATGGTCCGCAGTTCTTTTACAACCAAAGCCTAGCAATATGGCGCAGGCCGCCAAGTATGGGAATCTACCGTAGATCATTTTATTCCAAAAATTGGGCAAAGGTATATATTTCTTTTAAACGAACTCCTTTTTCTGTTTCCTGTAAGGTGCAGACTTGGTTATGGGCATCGTGTTCCAGAAATAGGTAATAGTTGTTTTTAACGGCATTGTCCAGAAACAAGGCCTTTTCTTTAAGGGTCAATAGGGGCCTGGTGTCATAGCCCATTACATATGGTAGGGGAATATGGCCCACCGTGGGCAATAGATCTGCTGCGAAGACCAAGGTTTTGCCATTATAGTCAATATGCGGTATCATTTGTTTTTCGGTATGCCCGTCTACAAACAAAACTCCAAAGTCCAATTCCGATTTGGAAACGTAAGGCCCGTTGTTTCTGCTAACAAATTGCAACTGTCCACTCTCTTGCATGGGGAGGAGGTTTTCGCTAAGGAAGGATGCCTTTTCCCTTTCATTGGGATGTATGGCCCAGTTCCAATGATCTTCATTGGTCCAAAAAGTGGCATTTTTAAAGGCGGGTTCGTATCCTGTCCTATCCTTGTTCCATTGAATACTTCCCCCACAATGGTCAAAGTGTAAATGGGTAAGAAAAACATCGGTAATATCATCTCTATGGAAGCCGTATTTTTTTAGGGAATTGTCCAAACTATGATCGCCCCACCTATAGTAATAACCAAAGAATTTATCGGATTGTTTATTGCCCATTCCAGTGTCTATAAGTATTAAGCGGTCTCCTTCCTCTACCAAAAGACATCGCGCGGCAATATCTATCATATTATTGGCGTCGGCAGGGTTTGTTCTGTTCCAAAGGGATTTTGGGACAACGCCAAACATGGCTCCGCCGTCCAACTTAAAATTTCCTGCTTCAATAGGGTATAACTTCATGGAATTTAAATAAGCAATGCAAAATAAGAAAAGGGAGAGGCATATTGCTTGAAACCAAGCTTTATTAGGGGATTTTTAACATTTTATTGGGGGTAGTGGGGTTAGCAATTATATTAAATAGATAATCTTTTCATTGGCATAAATGCTATCTCCAAAGTGAAAAGGTCTCTTTTGTCCGGATTCGTCCACGATTATAATGGGAAGGATACCGTTATCCAATCCCCTATTTTTTACCCAGTCCCTGGTATGGATCGTTAAATCTACCTCCTCCTGGTGTTCTTCAAATTCCCCGGCCGATATTTTATAGATCCAGGGACTAAGATCGGTTTTGTTGGCAAATAGGGATGATGCTCCCATTGCATCCAATAAATGGGTTCCGGCGCCGTTGCTCCCAGGGGAAATCAACACTATTTTATTGGGAATATAAAAGGAGTTATGCGCCAATTGGGCAGTAAGGAGGTTTATTTCGTTATTCCCTGTAAGGGCTATAAAAACATTTTTAGTGTTTGCATCGGCGGCCTGGAGGGTTTCCTCTTTTAACCCATTGCCTTGAATGGCTTTAATACCTTGCTCATTGGCTTCATTGACCAAATCTTTATTGGCGTCTATAAGGACTACTTCACTATTTTCCCCAAGATGTTTGGCCATGTATACTGCCAAGGGGTTGGCCCCTAGAATAAGATAACCTGTTCTGGATTTTTGCTTTACCAGTTTCCCCTTTTTTCGTAGCCAATTGGTGGTCCATGTAAGAAAGAAGGGAACGGTGAGGGTGGTTGCTATGGCCATAAACACCAGAATGGAAAATATTTCTGTACTAATGATTCCCAATTGAAGCCCTATCCCGGCGATTATAATTTCTACAGCCCCCCTTCCGTTCATTCCGGTACCAATGGTAATACCTTCACGCCAACCATAGCCGCTGGGCAAATAAAACAATGCCGTACCTAAAATCTTACCTACCACAGCCCCAAGAATGACGAGTATCAGTAATAATAGATTGGTCTCAAAAACTTCCAGACTAACATTAAATCCTGCGGTAACAAAGAATATAGGAGCCAAAAAGCCAATGGCGACATCGTGGAAAACTATGGTAACGTCTTTGAAGACCTGTCTGGAAAATACCCCTTCCCGCATAAAAAGTCCCGCCATGAAGGCCCCCAAAATACCGTGGAGTCCCGCAATTTCAGCGAGTTCTGAAAAGCCCAGTACAATGATGAGCATAACGGTAAAATGGAAGGTGCGTACCAATGATTTTACTTTGGACAGCAATTTGCCCAATATTGGAAAAAAGTAAATTCCGATTAAAGTGGTGGCAATAAAAAAGAGGATGGCTTTGCCTGCCACCAAACTCAAGGCCCCGGCATTTACACTGCCTACGTCTACAAAGCCAATAATTCCTGCAAAGATCACCAAGGCCAAGGTGTCCGATATCAATGCTCCGGCCATGAGTACATAGGCAATTCTAGTATCCAAGAGCTTCAAGTCTACCAAAATCCTACTTTTGGTTGCCAAGGAGGTTACCCCAACGGCGATACCAACAAAAACGGCGGCCATTTGGGTACCATCAAAAGCTATTATAGTGTAATATCCCAATGCAAAAGGAACTATAAAACCTCCTATTGCCGCCAGCAACCCGGGCCAAGAGGCTTTTCCAAGGTCCTTAAAATTAATTTCCATTCCTATATAGGCCATAAGGAAAACAATACCTAATTGGGCAAGGGAATCCACAGCAGCTGAAGTTTCCAATAATCCCAAAAGTGCGGGACCCAAAATAATGCCAATAAAGAGTTCTCCCAGAATGGGCGGAAAACCTATACGCTTGGCCAGCATGCCACCTATCCAAGCAGCAACCAAAATAAAAAGAAGCTCTAGAATGTACGGTTCCGCCATATAGGTATAATTTACAACTAAAAAATAGGGAATTATTTGATTTCTACCATCTTAGTTCTAAAAAATATTTGATATGCCGTGTATAAACTTGCTTAATTGGGGTACAAAATGTTAGCCGTCATGCCCGTATTTGTTTACAGTTGGCATAAGCTGTTTTATTCTGGTATGGAAGTAGCATCTTGGGAATTGTGGGTATGAATGCTGTGGTACTTACTGGACAATAGGGGGAACAGCGGTTTTTTTATTAATCCATTCCGAACTAATGGCCTACCACTCTTTAACATTTGGTGCAGATGAACAAACAACCAATAGATGAATTACAAGTTTTAGGGCAAGGTTTTTTTGCGAGAGACATATTTTTTCTAGATTAAAACTTATATTGCTTCAAATTTTTTTATGGTAGAACTTGCTGGAATAATCATTCTTGGTATAATTGCCCAGTGGGTGGCGTGGCGCTTTAAGTTACCGGCCATTTTGCCCCTGATTTTGATAGGTCTATTAGTGGGCCCAATATCTACATTGTTTACGGAAGACGGAACAAAATTGATCCGACCTATTTGGAATGAAAAGGAGGGCTTGTTCCTTGGGGAAAGCCTTTATCATTTTGTGTCCTTGGCCATAGGGGTAATACTTTTTGAAGGAGGGCTCACCTTAAAACGTTCCGAGGTTGCCAATGTAGGACCCATGATTACCAAGCTGATTACTGTGGGCGCTGCTGTGACCTTCTTTTTGGCAGGAACGGCCGCACATTTTATTTTTGGACTAACCTGGCAAATTTCCTTTTTGTTTTCCGCACTTATTATTGTTACAGGGCCAACCGTAATTACCCCTATTCTTAGGAACATACCCTTAAAAAAAGACTTGTCGGCGGTATTGAAATGGGAGGGTATTTTAATAGATCCCATAGGGGCACTTGTAGCGGTATTGGTTTTTGAGTTTATTAGTATTGGAGAAGGGCAGGGCTATACCCAAACGGGATTTCTAGAGTTTTTAAAAGTGCTGTTGTTGGGCTTTACCTTCGGTTTTAGTTTTGCGCATGCCTTGACCCTGGCCATTAAAAAAAATTATGTGCCCCACTATTTGTTAAATGTGGTATCGCTTTCCGTAGTACTTTCGGTTTTTGTAATCTCCGAACTTTTTGCACATGAATCCGGGCTGTTGGCCGTGGTGGTTATGGGTATGGTCATGGGAAATACCCAGTTGCCCAATATAAAGGAACTGCTCTATTTTAAGGAATCGCTGAGTATACTCCTTATTTCTATGCTATTTATATTGCTTTCGGCTAGTATGAACCTACCGGAACTGGAATTATTGTATACACCCAATACTTTGATACTTTTTGCCATTGTTGTCTTTGTGGTAAGACCGTTGGGGGTATTTTTGAGTGCTATGGGGACCAACCTTAGTTTTAGGGAAAAATTATTTATTAGTTGGGTTGGCCCAAGGGGTATTGTGGCAGCAGGTATTGCCTCCCTATTTGGATCCAAATTAATATTAAGGGGCGAGCCCGGAGCAGAGTATATTACCCCATTGGTATTTATGATTGTGCTGGGTACGGTATTGCTCAATGCATCTACCGCACGCTTAATGTCCAAATTGCTTGGGGTGTTTTTGGAGAAGTCCGAAGGGATACTTATAATTGGTGCCTCCAAGGTGCCTAGGTTAATAGCAAGCTATCTTAAAAAGAACAATAGGCACGTGGTGTTGATAGACAATAACCAAAATAATATTGAAAAAGCAAAGCGTCTTGGCTTGGAAGCTTTTGTGGCCAATATTTATTCTGATACCCTAACCGATAATATTGAGCTGAACGACGTTGGTTACCTAATGGCCTTGACGGGCAATTCTGAGATTAATACCTATGCCATAGATACCTTTAAAAAGGAGTTTGGGGAGCAGGGTTCGTTCCGATTGGTGAATTCTGATGAAATGAACGACCCTGAAAACAATCCAAAAGAAGGACTGTTTTCACATACCGATGATTTTATTACCCTAACTGAAGCCGCAAGAAAATATCCCAAGATCCATGAAATGGAATTAAAGGGCAAGGAACATTATGAGGGCCTAATAGAAATTACCAAGGCAGACCAGGATATTGTTCCCATATTTATAAAGACCTTGGATGGCGACTTAAAGATTATTTCATCTTTTAGTAAGGATTTTGACGATATTTCCGAGGGATGTAAGTTGGTTTACTTGGGCAAGCTGTTAAAAGTTGATAAGGAAATAAAAGAAGCCCAGCTTTGATACATAGACCTGGAAGTAAGGGCGTAAATGTCATCGTTTCATGGGCCTATTAGGGTTGTCAACATAAATTGTATAGAACAAACAGTACTTTTAACAATATAAAATCTACTTGTATTGAATCCACTATTAGTCTTAGCCATAATCACTATTTATTTTGTCTTGCTCATGACCATTTCTTATTTCACCTCAAGAAATAGAAGTGACGAGTCCTATTTTACTGGAGACCGGCAGTCGCCTTGGTTTTTGGTAGCTTTCGGAATGGTAGGGGCCGGACTCTCTGGTGTCACTTTTGTTTCCTTACCGGGAATGGTGGGAAACAACAGTTTTTATTTCTACCAGTTTATCTTGGGTAATGTAGTGGGATATTTGTTTATTACCTTTGTTTTAATTCCCTTGTATTACAAATTGCGCTTGGTTTCCATATATGCCTATTTGGATGAGCGCTATGGTTCTAAAACCTATAAGACCGGGTCTTTGTTTTTTTTGGTATCCCAGTCTTTTGGGGCGGCACTTAGGCTATTACTCGCTTCCAAAATCCTTCAGTTTGCCCTTTTTGACAAGATAGGGATCCCTTTTCCTCTTACGGTTATCATAATTTTGCTTTTGGTATGGTTGTACACCAATAAATCTGGTATAAAGACCATTGTTTGGACCGATACCCTACAGACTACCTTCTTGGTATTGGGGGCCGTCATTACCATTTATACTATTACCACTTCTTTAAATTTATCATTTACAGGGGCTGTACAGCATGTTACGGAACACAGGTATTTTGATATCTTTAATTGGGACGGAAAGTCCAGTAATAACTTCTATAAGCAGTTTATTGCAGGTATCCTGGTGGCTATAGCCATGATAGGATTGGACCAGAATATGATGCAAAAAACACTGACCTGTAAAAATCAATGGGATGCACAAAAAAATACCCTAACCTATAGCCTGATATTGGCTATTACCCAGTTTTTATTTTTGGGATTGGGCATACTTTTGTACAGCTATGCCGAAAATAATGGTATAAGCTTGCCCATAGGTGAAAACGGTGCATTGCTGGATACAGATAAGCTTTTCCCGGATCTGGCTTTGAACCATTTGGGCGTTTTTGCCGGAGTTAGTTTTTTATTGGGAATTATTGCTGCCTCTTTTTCTAGTGTGGACTCTTCACTAACGGCATTAACAACATCTTTTACCTATGATTTTCTTGATATTTCCCATAAATCCAGTGAAACCAAGAAAAAGCTAAAGAACTGGGTATTGCTTGGTTTTTCGGTAGTATTATTTTTAATTATTATGCTGTTTTCCAATAGTAGGGGAGATGTAGTATCGCTTATATTCAAGGTGGCGGGCTATACCTATGGACCGCTATTGGGACTATATATGTTAGGTATGTTTACCAAAATCAGAGTACGCGATAAATGGGTGCCCTTTATTTGTGTGATGGCACCGGTACTCACCTATCTATTGAGCGTATACTTTTCCAAAGCCTTTAATTTTGATTTTGGTTTTATCAATATTGCTGTAAACGCAGGGCTAACCATAGTGGGGCTGGTATTGGTAAAACAAAAGGCCTAGGCTCTTCCCAACATTATTTGTTCTTAGGATATAGCTAGCGGGAGGTCAACTCTAATCAACTTACAAAGAATAGATTATGAGCTATTTAAGTTGAGGTGACTGACTATTGATGCTCGCAGGAAGAAAGGCATAACCTCTTAAGTGGGCATGACAGCAAGGCCACGCCCATTTGTATTTTTTAGTGCCAAAGACCGCAAATAAGGTATGGCATTATAGTTAAGGCAACTAGTCGTTTAGTTTCAGTACGGCCATAAAAGCTTGCTGGGGTATTTCTACATTACCTACTTGGCGCATACGTTTTTTACCTTTCTTTTGTTTTTCCAGTAGCTTACGCTTTCTGGAAATATCACCACCATAACATTTGGCGGTAACGTCTTTTCTAAGGGCTTTTATAGTCTCTCTAGAGATAATTTTGGCTCCAATTGCGGCTTGGATAGGGATATCAAACTGCTGCCTTGGGATAAGTTCCCTTAGCTTTTCGCACATTTTTTTACCAATATTGGCCGCATTGTCAGCATGGATCAATGCAGATAAGGCATCTACAGGTTGGGAGTTAAGTAGAATATCTACCCTTACCAGTTTTGAGGTACGCATACCAATAGGTGCGTAATCAAAGGAAGCATAACCTTTGGATACAGTTTTTAACCGGTCGTAGAAGTCGAACACAATCTCTGCCAAGGGCATATCAAAGTTTAACTCTACTCTTTCCGTGGTTAAATAGGTCTGATTCGTAATCTGTCCCCTCTTCTCGATACATAATGACATAACGTTACCAACAAAATCGGATTTTGTAATAATGGTAGCCTTAATATACGGTTCCTCTACGCGGTCCAAGGTAGAGGGGTCCGGTAGATCCGATGGGTTGTTTACAATAATAATTTCATCCGGATTCTTTCGGGTAAAGGCATGGTAGCTAACGTTGGGCACGGTAGTAATTACCGTCATATCAAATTCCCGCTCCAAACGTTCCTGAATGATCTCCATATGTAACATACCCAGGAAACCACAACGGAAACCAAATCCCAGTGCGGCACTGCTCTCAGGAGCAAATACCAGGGAGGCATCGTTTAACTGTAGTTTCTCCATGGAAGAACGAAGTTCTTCGTAATCTTCGGTATCTACAGGGTAAATACCGGCAAATACCATGGGTTTTACATCCTCAAAGCCCCCTATGGGATTTTTGGTAGGGTTGGCGGCATCGGTTATGGTGTCGCCCACCTTAACCTCACGGGCATCTTTGATACCGGTTATAAGATATCCTACATCCCCTGCCTGTATACTTTGCTTAGGGTGTTGTACCAGTTTAAGGGTACCTACCTCATCGGCAAAATAGTCCTTGTCCGTAGCTACGAACTTTATTTTCTGTCCTTTTTTAATCTCACCATTGATGACCCTAAAATAGGTTTCCACACCTCGGAAGGGATTATAGACAGAGTCGAACACCAAAGCCTGCAAAGACTCATCAACATTTCCCTTAGGGGCAGGGATACGTTCTATAATGGCTGTTAGGATGTCTTCTATTCCCAATCCAGATTTGGCACTGGCGGGAATAACCTCCTCCGGTTTACAGCCCAATAGGTCTACAATATCATCTGTAACCTCTTCGGGGTTGGCACTGGGCAGATCTACTTTGTTCAATACGGGAATAATCTCCAGGTCGTTTTCCAAAGCCAAATATAGATTGGATATGGTCTGAGCCTGTATACTTTGGGCGGCATCCACTACCAATAAGGCCCCTTCACAGGCCGCGATGGAACGCGATACCTCATAGGAGAAATCTACGTGTCCCGGAGTATCAATGAGGTTAAGCGTATATTTTTCACCGTTGTGAACGTAATCCATCTGAATAGCATGACTTTTTATGGTAATCCCACGCTCCCGTTCAAGATCCATACTATCCAATAACTGATCTTGTTTTTCCCTATCGGTTACCGATCCGGTGAAGTCCAGTAGCCTATCGGCCAAGGTGCTCTTACCGTGATCTATATGCGCTATTATGCAGAAATTTCGAATGTTTTTCATCTATGCTCAATTTACGTGTGCTGAATGTCCCCAACAGAAATTGTGGCTGCGGAAAGCTATTCAGTTTGCCTTTCCCCTAGGTTTGCGCTAGAATTATCCACTTGCAAACCAAGGCAACTGCAAAGATAGGCTTTATCCATGATTTTTAAAGGAAAAATCTCCAATGTGGTCCAACACCTTTACCGGAGTGGAACAATGGTAGGCAAATAGTAGGTTTTTGTTTGGTTAAATATCCAGTTGGTAGATTTTTACTACAAATTTAAAAGAAAGCATTGTGGGTAGTTAATAAAAAGTTAACTTTAAAAATTTTATAACTCAAGTGACCCCGTTTGTGAAAATAAAAGTTACGACTGTATTTTCTTTTTTGATTTGTACATGCCTTCTAGGGCAAGAGTACAAGCTTACCGGTAAGGTCAATGAGACCAAGGGCGAAACAATTGCTTTTGCAAATATACTACTTTATAAAGCGGCCGATACCAGTTATGTAAAAGGTACTGCTTCCAATGAGGACGGTTTTTTTTCTTTTGCAAACCTATTCCCTGACAATTACCTTATCCGCGCTAGCTATATTGGAAACCATTCCAACTTTAAAAGGGTAAATGTAAATAGTGATTTGGATATAGGGCCTATTTACGTAGACATTACCACTCAGGAACTAACAGAGGTGGTGCTGGTTGCACAAAAGCCTTCCGTAGAGCAAAAGGTAGACCGCCTCGTATTTAATATTGAAAATACGGCACTGTCCGATTCGGACATATGGGACGTCCTTAAAAACACCCCCACCGTGTTTGTCATGAACAACGAGATAAGCGTAAAGGGAGAAGGGGGAGTACAAATAATGATCAATGACAAAAAAGTAAACCTTCCGGCACAGGATATACTTAATCTTTTAAGTGGTACTTCTGCCAAAGGGGTACAGTCTATTGAGGTCATTACCACCCCACCGGCGAAATATGATGCGGAGGGCGGTACCTTGATCAATATTAAAATGAAAAAGAATCTAATAGCTGGGTACAACGGTGCAGTGTACAACAGATACAGTCAAGGCGTATTTCCCCGTCATATGCTGGGTACCAGCCATTATTTTAAGGGCAAGAGGCTGGAAGCTTCCTTTAATTATAGCTTTACACAGAATAAGACGGTGACCAATTATACCGATATCACCAATTTTATTGAGGACGGACAAATTACGGATATATGGACTTCCGACCTGGAGGTTATTTATAGGAGTAAAAAACACAATACCAGTGTTTTTTTAGACTATGCCCTTGACGATAAAAACACCTTGAGCTTTTCCTCCATTGCCACTATAACCCCTTCTTACCAGAGCAGGGATTTTTCCAACACCATAATAGAGGATCCCGATGGAGCCTATTCCTCAGGTTTTATTACCTTGAACGATGCCAAATTTGAATCGGTCAATGCGGCCTTTTATGTGGATTATGAACATAAGTTTAACGAGGAGGGTTCCAGTTTAGCGGTGAATTCCCATTATACCCATTACGACTACGATAAAAATCAAGATTTGGAAACCGATTTTTACGACCAAAATGGAGCTATGGTGGGAGAGAACAATTTTAACACCTTTAATGAGCAGCATACCCATTTGTTTAGTGTACAGGCAGATTTTACCTCCCCCTTCGGAGAGAGTTCCAATTTTGAGTCGGGCATAAAATACGCCCTTATAGATTCCGAGAGCTTTATAACGCAAGAGGGTTTTGACAGGGAGCAGGAAGGTGTAGCACCTACCGAGGATGGGTTGTTTTTATATGATGAAAGAATTTTTGCCGGCTATGCCAGTTTTGATACCAAATGGTACAACTGGACAATGAAATCCGGGTTGCGGGCCGAATATACCGAAACCAAAGGGGATTACAGCCATAGTGAGGACAAGATAAAGAATGATTATTTGGAACTTTTCCCCACTGTATTTTTCCAATTTACCCCCAATAGAAAACACCGCTACGGACTAAGCTATAAAAGGAGCATTATTAGACCTAGTTATAACAAAATTAACCCGTTCCAGGTATTTCAAAGCAATAATTCCGTGGTAGAGGGAAATGTAAACCTTAAGCCTTCTTTTAAGAATTCGGTAATTCTATCCTATACCTATAACAGGGATTATACGTTTGAACTTTTCTACCGCTACCATCGCAATATTATGAGTGTATTGACCTTTCAGGACAATGAAAGTAAACTTCTGCGGTTTATTACCGACAATATGGAAAGGGAATTGGCCTATGGACTCGATTTTATTTATAGGAAGGAGATTAGCAGATCCTGGGATACTTACTTCCTTTCTTCCTACTTCTATGCGGCGGAGCGCTTTACCGATATCCTTTCACAGCAAACCATTGATCAAGATCTTTGGACGCTTTTAATACAGTTCAACAACAACTTTACCTTTTTGGAAGACCGCTCCTTAACGGCCAATCTAAACTATACCTACGTATCCCCGGTCATTAGCGGGAATTCCAGACAGGAATATTACAATGAATGGGGCATATCCCTAAAAAAGAATATATGGGGCAAAAAGGGAACCATTAGCATGGGGGTGACCGATGTTTTTAGGCAGTTTAAACTAAAAAACACCCGGAAATATGGCAATCAGTACAATATTTCGGTGTATAGGCCCAATGCCAGAGTGTTTTCGCTGGGGTTTAGGTATAATTTCGGCAATATGAAGATACGGGACAACTACAAATCCACCACAACAGAAGAAAGGAAGAGGTTGTAAAAAACCTTAAACCCATGTGCTGCAAACCTTAAGATGGGCAGTATATTCCCGTTAGAGAATGTTTTCAATAACCATTTCTGCCAGGCAACAGTCAACCTGCCAGAAGTTGGCCTATAATAATTTTGATCTTTATCTTTATTAAGATACTTCTAGAACCCCACAAAAAACTGGATATTTCAATTGGCAAAGAAGACTGTATTGTGGCAAGCAAAAAGAGGGGGGGTAATTTATAGAACTGCGTATAGATATAACTATCATAAAAAGGTACTGCTTATTACAAAGTATTGTTGGTTTTGGTGAATCTTAGCCCTTGAAATGTAGGGTTATATAATTTTTCAGTAATTTTGCAGTCCAAAAATTTAAAGTAGCTAAACTGTGCCCAAAATAGGAGATATTCAATTACCGGAATTCCCATTGTTGCTTGCGCCAATGGAGGATGTTAGTGACCCGCCTTTCCGTGCCTTGTGCAAGGAGCAGGGGGCCGATGTGGTATATACCGAGTTTATTTCTTCGGAAGGGCTTATTCGTGATGCCGCCAAAAGCGTTATGAAACTGGATATCTATGAAAAGGAACGCCCGGTAGGGATACAGATTTTTGGGGCCAATTTGGATTCCATGCTGCGCTCTGTAGAAATAGTTGAGAAGTCCGGACCTGATATAATTGATATTAATTTTGGTTGTCCGGTTAAAAAGGTAGTGAGCAAGGGAGCGGGTGCGGGAATCCTAAAGGATATAGACCTAATGGTTTCCTTGACCAAGGCCATGGTGGAGCATACCAAACTGCCTGTAACGGTAAAGACCCGTTTGGGATGGGACCAAGAATCCATTAAAATTGTGGAAGTGGCAGAACGTTTGCAGGATGTGGGCTGTAAGGCCATATCCATCCATGGCAGGACCCGGGTGCAAATGTACAAGGGAGAGGCGGATTGGAGACCTATAGCCGAGGTAAAGAACAACCAGCGCATGCACATCCCTGTTTTTGGGAACGGCGATGTAGACTCCCCGGAAATGGCCATGAAAATGAGGGATGAATACGGTCTGGACGGGGCCATGATAGGGAGGGCCAGTATAGGTTACCCTTGGTTCTTTAAGGAAGTAAAGCACTTTTTTGAGACCGGTACCCATGCTGCACCACCCAGTATGCAGGAACGTGTGGATGCCGCCCGTCGTCATCTGCAGATGGCCATAGATTGGAAAGGCGAGCAATTGGGTGTATTTGAGACCCGTAGGCATTATACCAATTATTTTAAAGGGATACCCCACTTTAAGGAATACCGCATGAAAATGGTGACCAGTGATGATGCAAAAGATGTGTTCGCCGCCTTTGATGAGGTTTTGGAAAAATTTGGGGATTTCGAATTTGTATCCTAGTGTGCCAAAAGCTTTTTGTTGATCCTACTACTGGCAATAAAAGAGGCAATTACACCCAAGACCATAATGGTAGCCAATACAATCACAAGGTTTATTAACCTGTATTCTACGGGATAAGAAAGGGAAGGTGTAATTTTTAACCACCCAAAGGCCAATTGGGACCAAATAAGCAGGGATCCAATAAATACGCCTATACACCCGCCCAATCCTGTAACCAAGATACCTTGTACAAAATAGATTCTACGGAGCGCTTTTATGGTAGTTCCCAAATTATATAGGGTTTTGGAATTTTGCTGTTTGTCCAATATCATCATGATAATGGCTCCCACTACGTTGAATAGCGCTATGATCAGCACTAGGGTAAAGATAAGGTAGGTGGCCAAATTTTCGGTATTCAGCATTCGGTGCAGGGTACTATTTAATTCCCTGCGGTCTTTTAGCACTACCTCTCCCGAAAATATAGCGGCTATCTTTTTTCTCAGTTCAGGTATATTTGCGTTTTCTTTCAGCTTAAAATTAATACCGGATAGCTGGGTACTGTCCTTCTCCAATAATGCCTGTACCAAAGGTAGCTCGGCAAAAACATATTTTCTATCCAGTTCTTCCTCTATTTGGTAGATACCACTGATGACCAAGGAGGCTTCATTGTAGGCGTCCTTTAGCATGCGCTGTCCCAATAAGCCCTTTCCAGGTTTGGGCACACGCACTAGCAAGGGACTCCTAAAGTTATTGATATTAAGCCCCAAGAGGTTAACCACACCCTGCCCTGCCACGGCCTGCAATCCATTAATGGACCAATCCCCATAAAAATAAAGGCTACTGTCTATGGGCGTAGTCCGTACAAAACTGGAATCTATCCCTTTAATATAGGCTATATGGGCCTTTTGGTTGTGGGTAAGGTATACCTTTTCTTCCAGTTCCTTGGAATAGGCGTATATATCTTCAAGTTGCTGCAAAGCGTTTTCCTGGGATGCTGAAACACTAATAAACTTGCCAGTTAGCGGTAATGCCTTTAGATCCGGATCTACCATATTGGTATAGGAAAGGCTAAAAGTCTTTAGTCCGGCAAAACCTGAGAGCACTATAAAAAGGGCCGCCGATCCAATAACGATGACCAAAAAGGTAATAAAGTTGATGATGTTTACGGCATTTTGACTGCTCTTGGACCGCAAATACCGCTTTGCTATGTAGAAGGGAAAGTTCAATCTTATGATTTTTTCCTTTTTTCCAATAGATCGGGATTCTTTACCGGGTTTTCCTCGCCCTTGAGTGATTTTTCAATGCCATCTATATATTCCAGGGAATCGTCCAAAAAGAACAAGAGTTCCGGTACACGTCGCAATTGGTTTTTGGTACGCTGTGCCAGCTCGTGTTTAATTAGTGGCTGATTGGATTTTATGCCTTCCAATAGCTCCTTGCCCTTGTTGGCAGGGAATATGCTTACATATATTTTGGCAATGGAAAGGTCTGTGGTGACCGACACTTTGGATACCGAAATCAAGGTACCTTTTAGTCCACCATCCGTGGCGGCACGTTGCAAGATATCGGCAATATCTTTTTGTATGACCCCCCCAATTTTTTTCTGTCTTTGTGTTTCCATGATGCAAAAATACGATATAATTGGATAGATTCTATGATTGTGGCCGTATAAGCGCGGCTTAAAGGGGAATGTAGTATTTTTATGCAATACAATGGGACCTTGTACATGTGTAAAATGAGAAGTGATATAGGGGTTATTAAGGTGTCACAAACAATATAAGCAACCAAAACTGGGGAGAAATGAAAAAAATAGAACATTTGGGCATTGCGGTAAGGAACTTGGAGGCTTCCAATAAGGTGTTTGAAAAATTGTTGGGTGTGGGGCCTTATAAGGACGAAGAAGTAGCGTCTGAAGGGGTGAAGACCTCTTTTTTTAAGGCTGGCCCCAATAAGATAGAGTTGTTGCAAGCTATGGATGCCAGTAGTCCCATAGCCAAGTTTTTGGAAAAGCGGGGAGAAGGCCTGCACCATGTGGCATTTGCGGTAGCGGATTTGGAGGCCGAAATAAAGCGATTGGTCAAAGAAGGGTTTAGGGTGTTGAATACAACGCCCAAAAAGGGTGCAGATAATAAGCTGGTGGTATTTTTGCACCCCAAGGACACCAATGGTTTGTTGGTAGAACTTTGTCAGGAAGCCCCATGAAGCTTTGTTGCGAAGTGCGGAAAATGAGCATTGTAGAGTATGGATTTTGATAAAGCACCATGAAGCTTGCAATTTTGTTTGCAGCGTTGAAAAATAAGTAGTAATATTGCATCCGCAATTTGCGGTTCCTGAATAGCTTTTTTAGATAAGCGTATCTAAAAGTACAACAAGCAAGGAAATGGTCCTATAGCTCAGCTGGTTAGAGCACCTGACTCATAATCAGGGGGTCCCTGGTTCGAGCCCAGGTGGGACCACGAGGTGGTAACAAAAAGTCCTGGCGAAAGCCGGGACTTTTTTTGTGTTGCACATCCTGGGCGAGAAGTTTATGCCGCCATGGGCGGTAAGCAAGGTGGGACTACCAGTAAAATCAATTCTTCCCAGATGGGAGGGCTTTTTTATTTGTGCGGGTACAACATAGGTACAACATGTTTAAAACAATTCATTTTTCGATTTTGAATGTCTAACAAGGATTTATATGATAACCTCATTAAATCTTTCTATACTTGATCCAACCCATCTTCTACTTTAATATTCAGGCTTCAATCTTTCTACAGTATTAATGGATTTGGATAAATTCAAAGAATTAAAAATTTATAAGGAGTTCTGTTCTATGTGTGAAGGTAATAGATAATGAACTATTAATAGGAACAATATGTGTTTTCATAAGGACTTAACCTTAAATCTATTAAAACATATTATTACTATTGGCGCAGTTTAATTGGGAGATCTAAGGAGATTAACTTTACAATTATGCTGATTTCAAGAGTAATGTCCAATTCAGTTGAAACCTGAAATTGCACTGATATTATCCGCATAAATGGTTCCTGACATGAAATTTATATTGGCAATTTTGTCCCCGGAAAAATAATATATTCCCATTTTTTGATTAAAAAATCATTGGATTAATAAAATTAATCCACAACTAATCCTACCCTAATCCAAAATTAACCCTGAAACTAACCTTACCCGGATATATTTACGGAAAATTAAATTTTTGAAAATACGATGTTGTATTACAAAAATTAAAATGATTGCCAAACCTTAATGATTAAATGAAAAATATGAAAAGAAAATGGAATTTATTATTCGCCTTGTATTGTTGTTCGCTTGTTTTTCATTCTTGCGAGGATGAAGTTAACACAGAACCAAGGGAAATTAGTATGAATTGTCTTGACACCAATTTGGAAACCATGGAGTCACTTTTAGAAAACGCAACTATAGGTGATGAAGACGGAAGTTATCCAGAAGAAAATGCCATTGCACTTCAACAAGAAATTGAAAAACTTCAGTTTGGGTATTCAAAAGGACTGGCTGGCCAATTTACATTACAATATGAAGCCGATAATTATTGTATACAAGCTGAGAAGGCAATCACGGAGTTCGAAAATTCACTTCAATTTACTTTACCCCCTGGCGAACCTGCAGAGCTTATAGTATTTGGTATTGATGGTAAAGGACGTGTTGAGTTTGGGGCCGACCCGGCATTTGGAGGAGACGATGCTTTTTCTGTAGAGGCATGGCTGAAATATGATAAAGGATTTTTTGAAAGTGGTATAGGTGATTTTATAGCAACTTTTGATGGTAGTACCCAGCCGATAGAAGGTTGGATGATCAATTTTTTGGGAGACAACTTACGTGCTACAATTGGAATGGGCCCACAAGAGTCACGGGTATTGGAATTTGGAAGTAAGTACCCACAAAATTATGGGGAATGGAATCACCTTGTGATGGTTTATGATGCCAGTTTAGCGGAAGGCCAGCTTAAGATGTATTTAAATGGAGACCTTTTCTTTAGTAAAACTAACGACATTTTTAATGGTGCCGGTGAACTACAATCGTACCAGCCAAATACTAAGAACTATAATATGTGGGCCTTTCAGGAACCTACAGACCGAGGTAGGACCATGACTGGTTATATTAAAAAATTTCGCTTTTGGAATACAGCAAAATCATTGGAAGATATCAAAGTACTTATGAATTCGGATGTATCAGGTTCTGAAACGGATTTGGAGTGTGCATGGGATTTCACTCAAGTGCCGGAAGACGATCAAAATATATTGGACAAAACAGGAAATCACACCGCAAAGATTGTGGGTAGCTATAAATGGATGCCACTAAATGACTAACCCTTACGAATATTAAACGCGTATTTAATTATGAAAAAAAATAAGAATTACACAACACAATTGATGTTGGTGGTGACGGTAACAATTTTATTGCTGTTCACAGGACAACTCCGGTCACAAAATCAGAATACCGAGGTTCAAGTAACTGGATTGGTGGAGGACCAAGAGGGATTTCCCATTCCAGGTGCAAATGTTGTTATTGAGAACATTCGAAAAGGGGTAGTGACGGATTTTGATGGCAAATTCAGTATTAGCGTTCCGAAGGGAAATGTACTTTCAATTTCTTTTATTGGGATGGTCACCCAAAAGAGGGTCATCACAGAAGAGACTTACTTGTCCATTGTTATGCAAAATGATGAAGAGGTATTGGAAAATGTAGTGGTTATAGGATATGGTTCTGTAGAAAAAAAGGATCTAACAGGTTCTATAGAAACTATATCTTCAAGTGATTTGGTGAGAGTAAACAATACCAATGTTACAGAGACTTTGAATGGTAAAGTAAGTGGTGTTTTGGTTACCAAGTCCTCCAATAGGCCAGGTGCCGATATGAGCATTCAAATAAGGGGGATGAACTCTATCAATTCTTCCAATGAACCTTTATATGTGGTAGATGGAATACCTTCATATTCTGGTCTTAAATACTTAAGCCCCAACGATATTCAATCAATTGATGTATTAAAGGATGCCTCCTCAACGGCTATTTATGGTTCTCGAGGGGCCAATGGGGTCGTAATTGTCACTACCAAAGGAGCTAATAAAAAGAAAGGATTATCAATAGAGTATAGTGGTTCGGTCGGGATAAAAACCCCTACGCGTATCCCAGATATGTTGGGAAATAAAGGCAACGGATTGGAATATGTGGATTATAGGGTTGCTTTGTGGAAAAAGAAATATGGAGATGCTTCTTTATCTAGGTCAGACTTTTTAACTGAAGACGAAAAAAGACGTATACGAAATGGCGAATATTATGATTGGCTGCGTGAGGTTTCTGATAATAGTTTAGTTACAAACCATAGTATTTATTCAAGTGGCGGAAATGAGAATTCTTCCTATTCGTTTGGTTTAGGATATATAAAGGATGAAGGAATGGTAGGAAAAGAAGGCTTTGATCGAATTACAGCAAATATTGGATTGGAACACCGGTTTTCAGATAAAATTACGACAGGATTAACTTCTTATATTTCGAATAATAATACCAACCATGGGGCGGCGGAGACCTTAATAAATGCCTACTTTCTTCCCCCAATTGTTAGTCCGTACGATGAGAATGGTGAATATGCCTTCATAGTCCAACCCACATCCAGTAAAATAAATCCTTTTATTCAGAATGAGAATAACATCCGGGAAACGGAGGCTTTTTTTGCCAATTTTTCCGGATTCGTGGAAATTAAGCCGATGAAAGGTCTTTCCTTAAAATCCCAGTTAGCTTACCAGTTTGATACGGATCTTTTTGGGGAATGGATTGGGACTTTTACCCAGCAAAAAAGTGGTGTCAATGAAAGTGAGGCCTATCGCAGAGAAGCTAGAAATAGGAATTTAGTTTGGGATAACATTCTTACCTACAAAAAGGAATTTTATAACGATCATCGTTTGGATGTTATTGGCTTGTTCAGTATTCAAAAAGATACTCACCAAGGATCTGCAATGAGAGGTGATGGATTACCTTATGACTCTGATTGGCACGCTATTCAAACTGCCGATGAGATTCGTGATGTGAGTAGTTATTACTGGGAATCAGCACTTAATTCATATATGCTTCGAGCCAATTACTCTATGTGGGATAAGTATATTTTGACCTTTACTGGGCGCTATGATGGAACCTCGCGTCTTAAAGAAGGAAATCAGTGGGGCTTTATGCCTTCTCTGGCATTTGGATGGCAAATCAAAAATGAGAGGTTTTTGAAGGATTTTGACGCCATAAATTCTTTAAAACTGCGTATCAGTTATGGAAGGAGCGGCAACAATAACATTGGACATGATATAACTTGGACCAAATTAGATCTCTCTCGATATACCTTCGGAGATAGCGGTACTAACGGATTTGGACTTGGTGGGGCTAAAGGCAATGACGATCTGAAATGGGAAATGACATCTGAACATAATATAGGTTTGGATTTTGGATTTTTTAATAACCGAATTTCCGGAAGCATCGATGTCTATAGCCGCACTACCAATGATTTAATTTTTAACAAGGCCGTTGGTTCAGTAAACGGGTTTAATTCTATTTATGAAAATATTGGGACCACTACTAATAAAGGACTAGAGATAGGACTGAATACAGTTAATATTTCTAATCAGGATTTTTATTGGAAAAGTAAATTTTCATTTTCCTTGAATAGGAATAAAATAAAGGATCTTTACGGGGACAAAAAGAATGATTTGGGCAACCGATGGTTTATAGGCCAACCTATAAATGTAATATACGACTTAAAACAAATCGGAATATGGCAGGAAGCTGAGGCGGAAGAGGCCGCCTTATATGGTCAGAGCGTTGGGCATATTAAGGTAGAAGACGTAAATGGTGATTATAACTTGGACCAACAAGACTATCAAATCGTAGGATCACCCAACCCAGATTGGATGGCCGGTATGGTAAATACGTTTTCTTATAAGAATATTGATTTATCGTTTGATATGTACGCACGGATCGGAGGTCTGTATAATGATAGTTTTGCCTATACCTTCACCGCCTGGGATAACGAGCATTGGAACAAGGCCGATGTTAATTATTGGACCCCTGATAATCAAAGTAACGACTATCAAGAAGTGGGAGCCCAATCATACAACACACAAGTATTAGGTCAGGTTTCAGGAACATTTGTAAAGATTCAGAACATAACCTTGGGATATTCCTTAAATGATAAAATGAATAAATTTTTAGGGCTTAACAATTCTAGGATTTACGGATCTGTACAAAACCCTTTTACCTTTTCGGACTACATTGGCTCCGATCCCGAAATAATAGGAGAAGATTTAAATACCCAGCTTTCATTGTTTCCAATGACTTTTACTCTTGGTGTTAACCTAAACTTTTAATCGAATTCAGATATGATAAAAAATATAAGTCAACTCGTTTTTCTCACAGTATCGGTATTTTTCTTGGTCAATTGTTCCGATAATTTGGATATTGACAATCCTTCGGCCATAACAGATGATTTCTACAACACCAAATCTGGCCAGGAAAAACTTTTGGTAGATATGTATTCCAAATATCGTTCTGTATTCAATACAGGCGAACTTCAATATTACGGCACTGATCTTTACATGGCCATTACGGAAAGTCCCAATGAAAGAATGTTCAATGGATACGATCCCTCCTTTAACTCTACTGCAGGAGTAGTTGGGCCATATTGGAACAATTTATTTAAGATTGTTCAGGAGGCTAATATTTTACTTTCCCGAACCAGTTTGGGTACTGAGGGAATGACCTTGGAGGAATTTAATGAAATAACGGGACAAGGCAGGATTTTAAGGACACTGGCCTATTATTATTTGGTGGAGACCTTTGGACCGGTGCCTCTATATACCACTGAGCAGACCACTGTAATTACAGAGGTGGAAAGGACTTCCGAAGCCGAAGTATATAGTTTTATGGTGAATGAGCTTTCTGAAGTGGTAGATTTGCTTTCTTGGGATGTAGAGGAACCTGGAAGGCTTGGAAAAGCTGCGGCTATTCAGTTATTGGGGAAAGTTTATTTGACCCGTGCCTATAAGCCTTTTGCCAATCCCTTGGATTTTGAACTGGCTGCCGAGCAATTGGATCGAATTATTGATGATCCAGAATCTCCTTATGAGTTGTTGGATTCCTATACAAGTGTCTATGACGAAAACAATCAGAACAATTCCGAGGTGATATGGGCCATACAATATGGGAATGATAGAAATTATATTGGTGGAGGTAACCCACAACAATCGCTATTTGGATTTAATATTGTAGCACTTGAGCCGGATTTATTTGACCGAGTCCAGTCCGATTATAGCGCAATGAGTCGTGGCTATTGGATAAACCCAAGGGTACATGAATTATTTGAGAACCCTTATGTTGATTCCCGTTATGATGCCACTTTTCAAAGGGAGTTTTACGTGAATAATCCAAATAGTGATGATTTTGGCAAATTAGGTATCTACTTCCCTCGCTGGAATGATGATTCCGGGAACACTAATGACGCTATAAACTATTATGCTTTCAAAGAAGAAGGTGATTACAAATGGTACCCTCAGTCCACAGCATTACCGATTCTTACTACAGCTTTGGATAGGATGCCGATCATAAAAAAGTTTAAGGATACTCAAATTGAATGGGGTGGCCCGGGTTCCAGGGAAGATGTAATCTTTAGGTTGTCGGACACTTATTTATTAAGCTCCGAAGCTAATTTGGGAGCAGGAAATTTTGATATGGCCCTTAACCGGATAAATACTTTAAGAAGACGGGCTGCTGTAACACCTTCGGAAAGGGACAACATGGAAGTATCAACTGTAGATCTGGATTTTATATTGGATGAACGAGCTAGGGAATTACTAGGAGAGCATGATCGTTGGTTCGATTTAAAACGTACCGGTAAATTGATAGATAGGGCTAAAGAATACAATCTTTTCGTTACTAAATATAACAATATTGGTAATATGCACCTTCTGCGTCCTATTCCACAAGATGAGATTAATAAAGTAGATGGACTTACTCAAAATACAGGATACTAATTGATATAAGACATAAAAAATGAAAAATACAATGAACAATATATTGATATTCTTATTCATGTCAACCTTATCATTCACAGGTTGCGATAATTATGAATCACCTAACCCCATGGACTATCAGAATGAAGAGGAAGAGGCTAGCCTTTATCTGGAGCAATATGACCCATTTAAGGATGAGGGACAATACTGGCATCCAGAAATGCGCGTTAAACCCAAAAAATATTGGAATTGCGTAGAAGTAATCCCTGTTGGAAGTAGAAATGAACTGGGACAGACGGAAAAAATAAGGGGTTTGCAATACCATTTATTATGTCAATCCTTGGCAGGTTTGACCAATAGGGCTGTAGAGCAAGGAAAAAGTGAAGTGGGGGTATGGTTACATGACCACAGTGGAAAGGAATCCTATAAAGTATCCAAACAGGCCTTGGAAAATATGGGAATCAAAGAGCAAGGCATGCAAAGTGGTCTTGAATTGGCTCGTAATGATTATGGTCCGGATAATGGAGTAGCATTGCAATTGAAGGATTTATTCGACGGATATGTTCTAACCGATGTGGAAAACAACCCTGAAAGCAATATTGTAGCCTCTATAGCTTCCCATGTCCACAATTCCATCATAGTGGATGTAAGGGACAAGGAATATTATGAAGAAGCAGGTTATGAAATGACCTATGACGCCACCACTAAAACAACCCAAGATGCATGGAATGAATTCAAGGATAAATGCAACAACAAAGCATTGGTCGTTATGCCTGTACAAACAGGAGAATTACGGGAATTTGCCATAAAAAACAATTTGTTCGTAATCAACTTAAATAAAGAATTCAATAATCCGTCCGCAGGTCAGAATGTGGCACTATTCGAAGAAGTATTGAATTGGCTGGAGCCAAATTCACCCGTGTATGGTTGGGAGCAAGGAGTGGGAGAGGATCAGTTTGTAGACAAGGTATCCCAAAGTGGTAATATCATGGTCCCCTCAGACTGGTCGTACAATACGAGTTTAACATCGATTTTATATAAAGAACGTCAAGCTGGAATGGCTAAGGTATTGAATCCACAATTTATAGATTTTGAGGAGGAAGGTAAGAAGTATGTTTCCTATTATCTGTCTGATGGCGACAACATTCAATGGATGATGAATGGATTTGATGGGTCTGATTATTATACCCATCCTGAGGCAAGTGATATGAAAATGTCGTTTGGTCTGCCGGTAGATAATCTTTCCATGATGGCACCTGCCATGATGCAGTCTCTTTTTGAAGGGCAAGCATCAAAAACATCATTGGTGCAAACTTTTGGGGGCGGTTACACATATGCCGACAACCTTGGTGAATCGGCAAATAGGTTAGAGAATCTTAAATACATATCGGAAGCTACGGCTTCCCATATGCGTCAACATCGGGTTAAAGTACTGGCTTTGATTGCAAAAGACGTACGGTCTACACAGTCGAAGGAGGCCTACCAGGCCTATGTGGATGCCAACGATCAATTGGAAGGTATTATAGCCGTACAATATTCTCCATATGCCGGGGGAGAGGGTGATATTATTTGGGTGAAAAATAGTAAGGGGTATGATATTCCTGTAGTTACCGTTAAATATTCCTTATGGAATTTTGGAGACCACAACAATGAGCGAGAAGGAACTCCTACATATATAGCCAATAAATTAAATTCTGAAATGTCGGATAACCCATTTAGCCTAGTGTCAGTTCACGCCTGGAGCAAGTTTACGGACATCGGGGATTCCCTCGATGAATTAAGCGAGAATTCCGGGAGTAATATAGTGGGAGCAGGAGCAGCAAAACTCAATGCGGATAAGCTAGACGAAAACTTTAAGGTCGTTAACGTGGAGGAATTAATTTGGCGTATAAGAATGCATTACAGGCCTGAACAAACCACTAAATGGTTAAAGGAAGTATTTTAAAACTGTTATCTGATATGCAAGAAGGATTCTATATTTCTTCATTATGCCATTCTTTAATGGGGTAGAATCCCTTAGTATGTGAGAAGCAATAAAGTAATAGAGTTGAGTTAATAGTTAGTTAAGTTGAGGGGCAAAGAATGGTCTATTCTTTGCCCTTTTTTAAGTATCACAGTAGAATATATTTTGACTCGGACGCATCAACAAAGGATATTAAAAACAGAAAATTATGAAGTTAAGAAAATTGATTTTATCGTTAGTGATAATAAGTTCATTTACCGCCATTGCCCAACCCAAAATAAAAGATACCTTAATATCTTATGTCGAGTATGTAAATCCTCTAGTAGGTTCGGATTCCGAGTTCGCCCTATCCAATGGTAATACCTATCCTGCAATCGCTACCCCATGGGGAATGAATTTTTGGACTCCTCAGACTGGAAAAATGGGAGACGGTTGGGGGTATACCTATGATGCACTTAAAATAAGAGGCTTTAAACAGACCCATCAGCCTAGTCCTTGGATCAATGATTATGCGGCATTTTCACTTTTCCCAGAGACTGGGGATTTGAAGATTAATGAGGACGATAGGGCATCATGGTATTCACATAAGGCGGAAATTAGCCAACCACATTATTATCGAGCTTATTTAGCCGATTATGACGTTACTACCGAAATTACGCCTACCACCCGGGGAGCACAATTCAGGTTTACTTTCCCAGAATCCGAAAGGTCCCACATTTTGGTTGATGGATTTTTTAAAGGGTCTATGGTAAAGGTCATTCCAAGTGAACGAAAAATAATTGGTTACTGTAGAAACAATAGTGGAGGAGTCCCTGATAATTTTCATAATTATTTTGTTATTGTTTTTGATAAGGATTTCGAAGAGGTGATTACATGGGAAATAGAAGAAGGAAAAGACAGTTCACCAAGAGTGTCCAAAGAGCAAAAAGCGGAGGGTTACCATGTGGGTGCAGCCATTACGTTTAAGACCAAAGATGGTGAGACGTTAATTGCCAAAGTGGCATCTTCATTTATTAGTCCAGAACAGGCACAAATAAATTTAGATCGCGAAATAGGGCAAGATTCTTTTGACCAAACAAAGGCTAAGGCCGCAGCTGCCTGGAACAAGGAGCTTGGTAGAATGGAGGTCTCCGGGGGCACCTTGGAGCAATATAGGACTTTTTATACGGCACTATATCGAGTGCTATTGTTTCCAAGAAAATTTTATGAATATAATGCCGATAAAGAAATAGTGCATTATAGCCCGTATAACGGAAAGGTATTGCCTGGTTATATGTTTACCGATAATGGTTTTTGGGACACTTTTAGGGCAGTATTTCCGTTCTTCACCATTATGTACCCGGATTATTTGAGTAATGTTATGAACGGTTTGGTAAATGCATACAATGAAAGCGGATGGTTACCGGAATGGGCCAGTCCAGGACATAGGGATTGTATGATAGGATCCAATTCGGCCATAAATATAGCTGACGCTTATCTAAGGGGGATTAGGGGTTATGATATAGAAACGTTGTATGAGGCGGTTGTAAAGAATTCTAGAAGTAAAGGCCCATTAAGTTCGGTAGGTAGGTTTGGTGCTGAATTTTATAATGAGTTGGGTTATGTACCATATGATGTTGGTGTAAATGAAAATGCCGCCAGAACACTGGAATATGCTTTTGCCGATTGGAGCATTGCAAAATTAGGAGAAGCTTTAAAAAAACCAAAGAAGGAGATAGCGTTGTTCAGGGAACGTTCTTTAAATTATAAGAATGTTTTTGATCCGGAAATTGGATTTATGCGGGGCAGAAATAAAGATGGGTCATGGGCTTCTAGCTATACGCCGGATAAATGGGGCGATGCTTTTACAGAAGGTGCTGCTTGGCATTGGACTTGGTGTGTGTTTCACGATCCATTGGGCCTAGCCCATGAATTTGGAGGGGAAGAGAAAATGCGTTCGCGCTTGGATAGCGTATTTACCACTCCCCCAACATTTAATGAGTCGTATTACGGCCAACAAATTCACGAAATAACAGAAATGTTGGTGGCAGATATGGGACAATACGCACATGGAAATCAGCCTATACAACATGCCATTTATTTGTATAATTGGTTAGGACAACCTTGGAAAACACAAAAGCATGTGCGCAATGTTATGGATAAATTGTATTCTTCAGCACCTGATGGTCTTTGTGGGGATGAGGACAACGGGCAGACTTCTGCCTGGTATGTGTTCTCAGCGGCAGGGTTTTATCCCGTAACTCCGGGTACCGGGCAATACGCCTTTGGAAGTCCATTGTTTCAAAATGTAAAAATGCATATGAGAAATGGGGCCATCTTTGAAATAAATGCCCAGGAGAACTCTGAGGAAAACATATATATTGATGCTATTCAGAGGAATAAAAAAATGTACAACAAAACTTATATCACCTATGAAGATATTATGAATGGCAGTAAATTTGATCTAATTATGAAATCGGAACCTAATCTGAAAAGGGGAAGGGAAGAGAGTTCAAAACCCTATTCCCTATCCAAAGACAACTTAAATGGAAAATAGGAATTTTGACTAAGTATTCCATTGGGAATGTTGAATGTATATGTCTTTATTTTAAATCACTAGGGATGTTCTCGGAAACTTCGTTAAAGGTATAGGGGAAATCGTCATCGAGTACCTTTTTGTACTCGATGACAAATTTATTGTAGTATTTTTTTGCCCTATCGGTAAGCCCCAATTTAATGTAAGAATGAATTTTATAATAAAACGAGAATTCATTCAATTGCTCTATATTACTAAGTATATCTGCTAATTGAACCACTTTGGAATATTCATTCTCCCTATGAAAATGTTTTATTTGATCAGGGATAATCTTTATGATTTCATGTTCAAAGTCGGTTTTTATTTGGTCAAAGTAAGGATGGTTAAAGGACTTTAGAAATGTTCCCTTTTTGGATATGTAAATAAGCCTTTCTATGGCTGCACTATTACCTACATTTTGATTCAAGGAATTTAAGTTTATAATAAAATCAAAATAGTCGCACTGAAACTCCTTGCCGTATGATATAGAAAACAATCCTTGGTTGTAAACCACCTCCAAATCTTTCATGTCCATAAGTGTCTTTCTCAACTGGTTTATGGCTACATTTTTAGTATTTTTAACTTTCTTAGGCTCCTTGTCTGGCCATAAAATGTTGTTGATTTCTTCAGAAATTATTCCCAATGGAACTTTTTTCCAACTGTGTATTAGGATCAGCACAAATAGCTGACGTATTTTATTGCTAAACAAATGAGTAATGTCTTTTCCTTTAGGATCAAATACTGTAAACGGACCAAATAGTGAAATGGAATTTTTGTCAATGCCGGTATAATGGGAGGATTGATCTACAGCAATGATTGACTTTATTTGTTTTTCTTTTTCCTTTTTATTGTTGTTCCATTTTTTTATTAGATACCAAGAGATAAGTAGAATAAGGAAAATACCCAACAAGATGTAAGCCCATACATTTGAAGCAGGGGTCTTTTCTGAGGTGTATTTGGCAATCATTTTTTTGGAAACCGGAGGATTGTTTAATGAGAATATATTGATGGTATTTGAACCGTCAATATCAAATTCTTGAACAGTACAAAAAAACTCGTTGGTCGAATGATTAAAATAGAGATTGGCATTGGTCTTTATCCTCTCGGAAAGAATGGGCACGGAGTCTCCAAGAATTTCGAACTTGCCATGTTTAATGTCATAACGAGCCATTTGTAGATAGGTGTCCGGTATGTATTCTGAATAATTTAAAGTGTAGAAAGATGTAGAGTCGGCTGATAGCACCATATTTCTCACTGATGCCAAGTTCTGGTTTCTATTTATTTCCCATAATTTTTTGATGTATCCTTTCTCAAAATTTATACGGTAACAATCATAATAATATTTTTTCCCTATACTTTGGTCTCCAGACTCATTTCCTACCCCACCAAATAATAGAACTTCCTCAGGATCGGTCTGAACCATTCCAGAGAAAAATCGAGGAGAAATTGTATCGCCTGTTAGAGTTAACGTATCCCATGTTTTAGAAGAAAGATCGAATGCATTAAAAGTATTGTTTAGTCTTTGGTTTCCAAAACCGCCGAATATAATAAATCGGTTGTTTTTATTATCCCAAATTAGATTATGGTGGTGCCTCTGTTGTGCCAGTTGGTCCTGGCTTAGTATTTCAGTTTTTAGATTTTCCAAACTAACACTGGCAATTGTAGGACTATCATTGGGAAGGTCGTTTACTTCGTAGACAATCAATTCGTTTGTTTCCGAATTCAAAAAGCTTGTGCCTAGATTCATAGGAACAGGAAATCTGTTTTTTAATGGGCGTTTTTTGGTTAGATCCTTTCCGAATTCATAATAACCAATAGTGTCGGAATTAATATAAATAAATCTTTGATTGAGTTCATCAAAGGCTAAGGAGGTAATTAATTTGGAACTTGTCTTGAATCTATGTTTCCAATGATAGGAATCATTTATGAGCCAATTAGGGTGTTGTACGGTGCCATATCCTTTCCCATTGGCGTCATAAACGGTATTCCCTTCACTCTCATGAAAGTTAAACTGAAATTTATTTGAGCCTTCTTTAATGATAAGGTTTTTAATGGCCATCGAAGGTACATCTATTATACTACCGTGTTTTCCAAAAAACAACTCCGGGGTAAGATTAGTTTTAAATTCATATCTAGAAGTATCAAAGGTTTTATGGTCCGCAGTTAAGGATATTTTTTTTGAAAATGGATCAAACTTCATGGATATGTGTATCCATTTTTTATTTCCAAGGGAACTCTCAGCCAATGGTATTTTTAAAAGGTTTTTTACCCCATCTAAATTGAAACTCAGTTGAAATGATTCATCTGAATTGTTTAGGTAGGTAAGTGAATAAGAGGTTGAATGATTTTTGTCACTTATAACAAGTATATATCCAAAACTATCACTGTCCAATATGGAGAGGTCAAAATTTATCTCAAAAGATTTGTTGAAACTAGGTTGAATATTTGCGAATACATTGTACTCAGTTCTTTGGGCGATTAAACTGTCATTTGAATTGAATAATAGCCCTTGGCTAGTCCCTTTTATAGGAAAGCATATAATTAGAAGTAATAATAATAGGACTCTAAGCAGAGCAATTAATTTTTGACGATTTAAATGCTAAAGTTAGTGTTTTTTAGATATCGACCAATTTTCTTATGATCTCTGTTTTCTTTTTTATTTCATCTTACTTTATTCTAAAAGGTGTAAAAATCCATTAAGTTAATTTAAGAAATTTTCCATTTTGGCGAGTATTCAGAATTAAATTACTTGTTTAATTTTAATATGCAGTTGTGGCGAGAAGTTTATGCCGCCATCGGCGGTAAGCAAGGTGGGACCACTAAGTGATAACAAATAGTCCTGGCGATAGCTGGGACTTTTTTTGTGGAACACACCCTAGGACCACTGATGTAATCCCTAGCGACTTAAAAAAACAAGTTGTTACGGAATTTTTGTTTTCAGAGGGGACAACAAAGGGGACAACATAATAATTGAGAGGTTAATAATGGTCTATCTCTATACGCGGTTTCATACTATTGGAACAAACATTTAGTACATTTAGTTAGCTACCTATAGTCATTACAAATCATGCGGGAACTAAGATTACCCTATAAAAATCCCGAAGAGCTCTTCTAAAGGATGGTATTTAATGTCCTGGCAAGGTATTGTGATGGGCATACCAGGTATTTGGCCTTCCTTTTAAACAGGATGGGGATTGGCTAAGGGCACCAACCTAAGATGTATATCATGCCTACGGCCCAGACAGCCAAGAGGCAAAGCAGCATTCCGCTAGCCTTAAAGGCAAACGAAATGATATTCCCTATCCAGTCCTTTTTCCAGATGCCATAGAAAACCTAAATTTTATTGACCCAACTATTCGCTGATAACATCCTAGGCCACGCCTTTTTCATGTGATATTGGCAAATCCTTAAGTTTTAATAATGTTTATCTACCCTTCATATGCGGCCACTTGATACATTTATGCCTTTATTTTCAATTTTCAAGATGTTAACAAATGGGGGTTCATAGCTTAAAATCCTTTTTTCATATAGCATAATTCATTGATAATCTATTTGGTTTGGGAACAGCCATTTTTGTAAACATATTTGTTAGCCGGTATGGGATAGACCTGTAGTGCAAATATTTGATAATTGAAGAATTGTATATGAAAAAAATTGCGTTTGTTTTTATGTTAACATGGGGCGGTGCCATTTATGCCCAAGAAGCTAATACAATATATTTTAATAGTGAATTCCTTCCGAATACAGAAGTGAGCGATGTTTCTAGGACCACATTAGGTATAGACATTCCCGTTATTAAAAGTAATGATAAAGAGAGTTTTAGTGTTGGAGCCTCCTACCAAAGCACCAACTTAAATTATGTGGATATTGATGTGCCGTTTGAAACCTATCAGATTGAGGGCTTTCATACCTTTGCACTAAAGTTGGAGTATAACCGTCTACTTGCAAATAACTGGGGAATAACGCTTATGGCTCAATCCCAGATTTCCTCAAATTTTGATGAAATGGACTATGGTGAAAAAGACTTGTTCTTTAACGGGGCAGTAATTTTGGATAAATTAAATGAAGATAATATGTCCATGTGGAGTTTCGGAGTCATTAATGATGCCCAGTACGGATTTTACTTTCCCATACCTACCGTTTCATATACCAAACGAATCAATGATTCATGGGCTTATAAACTAGGTGTACCGGATAGCCGTGTAAAATGGACCTGGAACCAAAACAGTAATTTTGAGGCTTTTGCTGCCTTGGACGGCTTTAGTGGCAATATTAATGATGAAATAGACATATATAAGGAAGATTATATGGGAACCCTACGACAAACCACTGTGGTTAGCGGACTGGAGTATAACTTCAATTTTTGGCGCAATTTTCAGCTTTATGCAAAGGGCGGGTATACCCTTTACAACAATATGGAAGTGCAGGACTATGACAACGAGGAGATTTATGATTTTAACATGGCCAACGGTTGGTATTTCAATGTTGGAATGAGCTATAAACTTGGAAAAAAGGTGAAATTAAAAAGCCCGTATTAAGCTCCATTAGCAGTAACCATTTTTTTGTATAAACAATATTTCAACGGGTTCAGCTTTCTTAAGTTGAACCCTTTTTTTCTATAGGAAAGGAACCAAGTAACTTTTTATCTCCTAGTATGTTTTAATCTATGTTTGCAAATACGTGCACAATTTTTAAGTTTTTGCAATTTTTCTTTTTAAAGTTACATTCCATCTATTAAATGGGTCAATGTAATTCCGGAAGTATTGGTATTTTGGCCCTATGGTAAGAGGCGTTATGGCAGAAGATTTTTCGTACCGGGACAGGGAATTGGACTGGCTACGTTTTAACGAAAGGGTGCTACAGGAAGCAGCAGATCATAGAAACCCATTGTTGGAACGGTTGCGCTTTTTGGCGATATTTTCTAGCAATCTGGACGAGTTTTTTAAGGTGCGGATTTCAAAACTCCGTCAAATAAAAAAAGTAAAAAAGAATATTCGGAAGCCCTTGGGGCTGAAGCCCAATAAGCTTCTTAAAACCTTGCTGTTCCAGATAGACCAACAACAACAGCGGTTTGGGGAAATCTTTAGAACGGAAATACTCCCGGAATTAAAACAGCATAAGATTTACCTTCTGAGCCATGCCGATTATAGCGAAAAACAAAGATTGGATCTTCAAGAGTTTTTTGAGCAAAAAGTAGCTTCCAAATTAACCCTTATAGAGGGTAGTGACCTATCGGCAAATTCGCTCAAGGAGGGTGAACTGTATATAGTAGCCTATGATAAAATAGCCGATAAAATGGCCGTAGTAAATGTGCCTACCACCCAATTGGGCAGATTTGTTGAGGTCCTGGCAACAGAGGGAACAAAGGTTTATACCTATTTGGAGGACCTTATTAAGCTTAACGCCACGGCCATTTTTAAGCAGCTTCAGGTTTCTTCCCTGCACAATATTAAGGTCTCCAAGGATGCTGAACTGTATTTGGATGACGAATACCAAGGGGATTGGATAGAACAGATATACAGTTCGCTTTCCCAACGGCAATTGGGGCAACCCACCAGGTTGTTATACGAGCAAGGGATGCCAAAAGCGGTTCGATCAAAATTGCGCAGGCGGATGGGATTGGGCAAGATAGACATGTTTGAAGGTGGAAGGCGTCACAATTTCAGCGATTTTTTTTCGCTACCAGAAGAGATAGGTAAGGCCCAATTGAACTTTGCGCCCTTTCCACCATTAAAGAGCCAGCCCTTTGAGGAGGCCAACATTTTTTTTGACCTCATTGCCAAAAAGGACAGATTGTTGCATTTTCCGTATCAGGATTTTCGGTATATTGAAGATTGGTTGTTCCAAGTTGCCATGGATCCACAGGTAACCGCCATCCATATATCCCTTTATCGCATTGCGAAGAAATCACGATTAACATCGGCCTTGCTCAAGGCCCTGGAAAATGGCAAGCAGGTGACCATATTTGTGGAAGCCAAGGCCAGGTTCGATGAGGCCAACAACATAAGATGGGGCAGGAAGTTTGAGGAGAAGGGCGCTGAGGTCTTTTACAGTTTTCCCAATGTAAAAGTTCACTCCAAGATCTTGCATATAGAACGTTTGGAAAACGGCAAGAAGGTAGGATATGCCTATATAGGTACCGGAAATTTTAATTCCAAAACGGCCAAAATATATTGCGATCACGGACTGTTTACGGCAAACAAAGGCATAACCGCAGACCTGGTACAGGTCTTTAGGGTCCTTAAGAGGGAAATGTTGAGACCCAAATTAAACTGTCTGCTCATTTCACCCTTCAATACCAGGAGTAGCTTTATAAACTTCATACAGCGCGAAATAATACATGCCCAGACCAATAAACCGGCGATGATCACGGCCAAAATGAACAGTTTGGAGGATAGGGAAATAATTAATTGGCTTTATAGGGCAAGCAATGCCGGGGTTAAGATTAAACTCCTGGTGCGTGGCTTCTGTTGTTTGGTGCCAGGGGTAGCAGGGCAGAGCCAGAACATAGAAGTAATTAGTATTGTGGACCGTTTTTTGGAGCATGCCAGGGTGTTTCTTTTTCACAATAATGGGAAGGAAGAATTGTATATGGGAAGTGCAGATTGGATGACCCGTAACCTTGATAGGCGAATAGAGGTCATTACCCCAATCTTGGATGTTGGGGTTTTTAATCAATTAAAGGATATTCTCACCATTCAGTTTAAGGATAATGTAAAGGCCAGAATTATCGGCAGCAAAACTTCCAACCACTATGTAAACCGTCCCACGGGGGAAGATGAGGTACGCTCACAATATGAAATTTATAGGTACTTGGAGCGCTTATGAGGTTTCTAAGGTCTTTGCAACCCTTCTATTTAATTTTATGAACAGCCTGTCTTGTGCAGCCGTATAGGACAATTGGAAAGATGGGGAGGGTTTACAGCTTTCTTAATACCAAAACCCCCTTTTTATTGGTTGTGAATTGCCTTGGCTGATCATATGTCTATTCTCATCGGGATACGCTAAATCTCATTTAGTCGATTTCAGTTCTTAGTATTTAGGGTAGTTTTAATGTATAAGACCAATATTACCAACTACCACCTTAATTCTTTATGAATAAACAACTTAATGGGTTTGTATTACGCTATAATTCGCAAAAATGTCAGTATTACACTGTCATTTTTACATTTTTTAACTTTTGGTATTCTCTTTGAAATGCTATTTTTATTCAAAATTTGAAATAGCAATACCATGCAATTTATTAAGCTAGAAGACAATTTTAGGCCCGTGTTTTCTGTTTGGTCAATTGAAAATAGTTCAGGCAGACTTTTGCCAAATAGGAAAAAAAGTGGGCATTTTTTAAAACCTACCGCCCTAGGGTGGTGGTACCTATACCTTCTCCCTAATTTTTTGGGAAATACAGATTTCGAATTCAAGTTTTACAGATGAGGGTTTAATGGCCCTTAAATTTATAGCTAGCCCCTGGGTATGCCCAATACGTGCTATCCGGGAGGTTCTTTTAGTGTATTAACAATCATTTTTCGTTCTGTTTCTTTAGACGAATACTTTTAAAGTCAAAGTATAATTTAAAAAAATAGTTATGGAAACATTAAAGACAAGCAAGAAAAAAAACAACCGACAAAGACTACAATCCCTTCCCCCGCTTAGATTTAAAAAATTTCAAATGAATTTGGACCAGTCCGGGGTTCATATACTTCTATCCGCCAATTTTCTAAAAAAGAACAACCACACCCTAAGGGTGCGTGACGGACAGCTAAACCTAAAAATTAAACAACCCCCAGCGCTGTTTGGCTATGCCAACGGTAGCAAGGTATTGGATGGCCCAACAAAGGATATAGATTTTCAAATTAGGCTTCCGCACAAACAGTACCGGCATATAAAGTCCGCTCGTTTTTTAAATGGATCCCTAAAAATTCACCTTGTAGAGAGCTATACAACGGGGGCTACTTTAAAGTACGCGGAATCTGCTGCAAAGTACCATGGGGTAGCCACATCATATCCGTCTTAACAACCTTTGTCAAGGCTTGTTGCTTTAGGAGTCCCATGGCAGCATTGCCCTTTAATTTATTGTTTAATCAACCTAAATAGTGATGTATCGTATATGGATGTACAAATTGAAAAACTGACCAAGACCTATGGTCCTCAAACGGCGGTAAACAACATCAGTTTTGATGTGAAGACCGGGGAGGTACTAGGATTTTTAGGGCCCAATGGGGCGGGGAAATCCACTACCATGAAAATGATTACCGGTTTTATAGGTATAGAAAAAGGCGATATCAGGATTGGTGGCAAAAGTGTAACGGATACCAACGGTGACTTTAAGCAGCATATTGGTTACCTGCCCGAGAATAACCCACTGTATTTGGATATGCCCATAATGGACTATCTGGAGTTTTGTGCTTCCCTCCAGGGAGTAGAGAAGGCCAAGATCAACAGCAGGATCAGGGAAATGATCGGGGTTTGTGGGCTGGATAGGGAAAAGCACAAAAAAATAGGCGAACTGTCCAAAGGATACCGACAGCGGGTAGGATTGGCCCAAGCCATGATCCACGATCCGGAAATATTAGTTTTGGACGAGCCTACCACAGGCCTGGACCCCAATCAGATCATAGAAATTAGAAAGCTTATTCGGGACCTGGGAAAGGAAAAGACAGTGATCCTAAGTACCCATATCCTTCCGGAGGTAGAGGCAACCTGTGACCGGATACTTATCATCAATAGGGGCAATATTGTAGCAGACGGAACCCCGGAAACCCTTAGGAAACAGGCCCAGGGCAATGAAGTGCTAAAGTTGCAAATAGAGGATGGGGATACAGGGAACATTTTGGAATCCTTGAATGCCCTGGATACGGTAGCTACGGCAGCGATTATAGGCCAGGAAGAAAACCTCTTTGAAGTACAGAGCATGGCCGATACCTCCTCTAGGCGGAAAATCTTTGACCTCTGTGTAGAGAAAAAATGGGTGCTTACACAGCTTACCCCCTTAGAGACCAAACTAGAGGACATTTTTAGAAACTTAACGCTAAATTAGATATGTATACAATTCTTACGATTGCAAAACGGGAACTGGCAACTTTTTTCGATTCGCTTATCGCCTACATTATTTTAGGCCTTTTTTTGGGGTTCAGTGGCTTTTTTACATGGCTGTACGGCAACGATATATTTATGGTGGGACAAGCCAATCTTAGGGTGTTTTTTAATATTGCTTCTTGGAGCCTTTTCTTCTTTATACCCGCCATTACCATGAAGATGTTGGCCGAAGAACGCAAGACCGGTACATTGGAGCTGCTGCTGACCAAATCGGTATCGGACCGCCAACTTATTTTGGGCAAGTTTTTAGGGTCTGTACTTTTGGTTTGCATAGCCCTCCTGGCTACCCTGCCCTATGTGCTTACCGTTGCCAGTATAGGAAATCTGGACAACGGCGGAACCCTTTGTGGATATTTAGGGCTCTTTTTATTAAGTATTGCCTATACGGCCATAGGCATTTTTGCCAGTAGTATCACTACCAACCAGATCGTAGCATTTATGACTGCCCTATTTATTGGGCTGTTTTTCCAGATCATTTTTGGGGTCCTGGCCCAAAACTTGACCGGCAATATGGGGTACTTCTTTGACACCTTGGACCTACAATCCCATTTTGAGTCCATTTCCAGAGGGGTCATTGACTCCAAAGACCTGGTTTATTTCCTATCCATAACGGTATTGGGGCTATACCTTGGGGAATGGTCCCTATCCAAAAGACATATTTCTTAAACGCTTGTAAAGACAATGAAAAAAACGAACATTACCATTCTCTTGATTATCGGAATTTTGGTATTTGCCAATTTGGTATCGAAGCAATACTTCTTTAGGCTGGACCTTACCGAGGATAAGCAGTATACTTTAAGCAGTGCTACCGAAAATATTATGGCATCCCTGGAAGATCCCATTACGGTAAAAGCCTATTTCTCCGAAAACCTTCCACCCCATATAGCAAAGACCAAAAACGATTTTGAAGAATATTTAATAGAATATGCCAGGCATTCCAATGACAACCTGGTCTATACCTTTACCAACCCCAATGAAAGCGAGGAGCTGGAGCGGGAAGCCATGGAAGCAGGAATCAATCCTGTGATGATCAACGTTCGTGAGAAAGATCAGATGAAACAGCAAAAGGCTTTTTTAGGGGCTGTTCTGCAACACGAAGATCGCCAGGAGGTTATCCCTATTGTACAGCCGGGCGCACCCTTGGAATACCTACTTTCCTCCTCCATAAAAAAGATAGCGGTTTCCCATAAACCGGAGGTAGGTCTTATGCAAGGTAACGGGCAACCCTCCATTGCGGAGTTATCACAGGTGAAATCGGCCCTGGATGTATTGTACAATTTTAGAGCTATACAGATGAACGATAGCCTAGCCGTTCCTCAAGGCATAAAGACCTTGGCACTAGTGCGTCCTACCGATACCATTAAGGATGCTACCCTTGAACAATTGGATGCTTTTTTGGAAAAGGGCGGCAATTTATTTGTGGCCCTAAACCGGGTAACCGGTGACCTTAACAGCTCTTACGGTAGTGTTCTGGGTACAGGCGTAGAAAAATGGCTGGGCGAAAAGGGATTGGAAATCCGTGAAGATTTTGTTATCGATGCCCAATGTGCCACCATAGCCGTACAACAGCGGCAAGGGTTCTTTAATTTCACGTCCAATGTGGCTTTTCCCTATGCACCTATCATCAATAAGTTTACAGACCACCCGGCAACTAAAGGTCTGGAAGCCGTTGTGATGCAATTTGCCAGTTCACTAAAGTTTACGGCCAAGGATTCACTTACCACCTTTACCCCCTTGGCTTTTTCCTCAGAGGCATCGGCCAGTAAACCTGCACCACAATTTTTTGATATTCAGAAAGAATGGACAGAAAGTGATTTTACATCTCCACATCAGGTTATTGCCGGTGTTTTGGAGCAAACGCATGACAATGGCAACCGTTCCCGAATTTTTGTGGTGGCCGATGGGGATTTTCCAATCGGTGGAGGGCAACAACCCGTACAGGGAGACAATGTAAACCTTATGGTAAACGCCATTGATTGGTTGAGCGATGATACAGGTTTAATAGACCTTAGAACCAAGGGAATACACTATAGACCCATTGCCAATTTGGAAGAGGGTACCAAAACCACATTGAAATATGCCAATTTTTTATTGCCCATTGTTTTGGTGTTGGTATACGGTATGGTACGCATGCAATTAAATAAGAATAAGCGTAGCCGTAGGATGGAAGAAAATTACGAAGGATAGCAACACCCTAAACAATAAACCATGAAGAAGAATACTATTTTGATGGCCGTACTGGTCTTATTGGTTGTACTATATCTGTCTACCAATTACTTTAAAAAGAACAGCAGTACCAGCTTTGATCCCCAAATTGTGAAATTGGATTCCTCCAAGATAGGGAAAATCACCATCTACCCTCCTGCCAAAGAAAAGGAAGAACCCATTGTACTAAGTAGGTCTTCTGGCCATTGGGAGGTGGCCCAGGGCCAGATCGTGTCCAAGGCAGACCCATCCAAATTGCGAACGGCATTGGGACAATTGTTGGATGTTGAGGCCCAGCGTCTGGTGGCCAAAACCAAGGATAAGTGGCCCAATTATGAACTTGGGGATTCCTTGGCGAGAAAAGTGCTCATTGAGGAGGAAGACGGGAGAACTACAACTGCGTTGTATTTTGGAAAAACATCCTATGGCCAAGTTGCAGGCCCAGCATATGGTAGGGGAGCTGCAACCGGGCCTACCTATTTACGGCTAAATGATGAGCCCGAAACCTTTGCCTTGGAAAACGGACTGCCCAATACGTTTAATCGCCCGTTCAACAGTTGGAGGAATTCGGAATTTCTCAAGCTAGACAAGGAAAAGCTCAAGGAATTGGAATTTAATGCCGCAGATGGGGAGGCCTTTGTACTTAGGAAAGTAGATTCTCTTTGGTCCATTGCCGGCACCAAATCTGATGCGCCAAAAGTGTCACAATATCTCAATTCGCTGGCTAGGCAGAACAGTTCCCAGTTTGTTGATGGTTTTAGCCCAAAAGATAAACCCCTTTATACCCTCACTATTAGGGGGCAAGATATGGATGAGGTGGTAGTGAGGGCCTATGCCAAGGCTGAGGAAAACAAATTTGTCCTGAACTCTTCCCAACACCCAGAGGTTTTTGTGGAAAGCGATTCCGTAGGACTGTTTAAACGCTTGTTTGTGGACAGGGAGTATTTTCAATCTAATAAAGATGAATAAAATAGAATACAGGCCATTGGTTGGTCTAAACTTTTAACCTTTTATAAATTATAAACCATTTTTTATGAAATCTAAACTACCATACTTAAAGAACCTATTCTTTTTGTGCAGCTTTTTATTCTTTTATAGCCAGGGGGCCAAGGCCGGAAATGGCATAATGCTATATACCCCATATACCCATATTTCTGTACCTCCGGGGGAATCCATTGATTATAGCGTGGAGGTCAAGAACTACGGGAATCAGAGAAAGGATGTAGCAATTGGCCTGTCTGGCCTTCCCGAAGACTGGGAGGCCACCTTAAAGGCCGGAGGTTATTCCATAGAGCGGATCGCTGTGTTGCCCGGCGAGAAAAAAACGGTTTCCTTAACCCTAAATGTACCCTTAAAGGTAGATAAGGGCAAATACAATATTAGGTTGGTTGCCAAGAATTACGATGTGCTGCCCATAGTGGTAAACGTGTCGGAGGAAGGGACTTTTAAGACCGAGTTCAGCTCGGATCAGATTAATATGGAAGGGCACTCCAAATCCAATTTTAATTTTTCCACTAAACTAAAAAATCACACCGGTGAAAAACAACTTTACTCTTTGTTGGCATCGCCGCCACGGGGCTGGAATGTGGCCTTTAAACCCAATGGGAGACAGGCCACTGCAGTGGAGATAGCGCCGGGGAAAACTACCAATATTACAGTAGAGGTAAAGCCTTCCTCCCAAGTTAAATCCGGTTCCTATAAAATACCCATAAAGGCCAGTAATAAGTTTAGCACTGCCAATTTGGAACTGGAGGTGGTCATAAAAGGGTCCTATGATCTGGAACTTACCACTCCTACGGGATTATTGAGCTCCAGTATTACTTCTGGAAAGGAAAAACACATGGAACTATTGGTAAGAAATACAGGTTCCAGTGAATTGAGAAATATTGGCTTTAGCTATTCCAAACCCAAGGATTGGGAAATTTCCATGGAACCAGACACTATTCCCATGATCAAGGCCGGTGGAGCTACAAAGGTAAAGGCTACAATTAAGGCTGCCGATAAGGCCATTCCAGGCGACTATCTACCCAAAATTACGGCCAAGACCCCGGAAGCCTCATCAACGGCATCCTTAAGGGTACAGGTAAAGACCCCATTGTTATGGGGGTGGCTTGGAATCTTTATTATTCTGGGCACCTTGGGGGCCATTTACTACCTGTTTAAGAAATACGGCAGAAGGTAATGGCGGTAAAGAGTATAGATATTACGGGACTTACCAAAAGGTATGGAGAGCATATAGCGGTAAACAACTTGGACCTGTCCATAGATAAAGGCGAAATTTTTGGCCTTCTGGGGCCAAACGGTGCAGGGAAATCTACCACAATACTTATGCTCCTGGGGCTCACAGAAGTGGATGCAGGATGTGTAAAGGTGTGTGGAATAGACAGCGGCCGCTACCCCTTGGAGGTGAAAAGAAAAGTAGGATATCTACCGGAAGATGTTGGTTTTTACAACGATTATTCCGGATTACAGAATCTTATGTACGTGGCCCGTTTAAACAACATCCCAGAAGAAGAGGCCAAGGAGAGGGCCTTGGAGATATTGCAAGAGGTGGGCCTGGAAGATGTCAAGGATAATAAGGTAGCCACTTATTCCCGAGGAATGAGACAACGCCTTGGCCTGGCTGATGTGCTCATTAAAAACCCCGAGGTAATTATTTTGGACGAACCTACCCTGGGACTTGATCCTGAAGGGGTAAAAAAGTTTCTTCAACTCATTGTTCGCCTAAGTAGAAAAAAAGGCATGACCGTTTTGTTCTCTTCCCATCATTTGCACCAGATTCAACAGGTATGTGATCGGGTAGGGATATTTGTTAAAGGTAAAATGCTGGCAGAAGGTAAAATCAGTAGTTTGGCAGAGCAACTATTTTCCAAAAATACCTTTACCCTGGAAGGGGCTATATCCACAGCAGTACAAGATGCGGCAGAACCGCTACTGTCCATAAAGGAGCTGGTCCAAAAAATAAAGCAGATAAAAGGGGTGGCCCAAGTGGAGTTGAACAATAATCAATTTGTTATAGAATCCCAAAAGGACGTAACGGTTGAACTGTCCCGACTAGTAGTACAATCGGGATACGGGCTTAATTTCCTAAGTAAAAAGGAATATGGCTTGGATGATATTTATTATCAATATTTTCAAGAAGGTCAAGCACATGAAAAATAAAGTCTTAAGAACAAGTATATCAAAAGTGAACGAATTACAATTTCGCACTGGGATTGCCCAGCTGCGCTCCTTGGTGTTCCGGGATGACAATACAGCAACCAACAAGGAAAAATTTCCATGGGCTCCTTTCAAGGCCATGGTACAAAAGGAAATTTCCGACCATTTTAGGAACTGGCGTTTTATAATTCTATTTGTCCTTATTTCATTGGCCTGTTTAGGAACATTATTTGCTACTTTGGCAGATGGCATGAAGGCCATTACGGCAGATGGTTCAGGAAATAACTTTTTTTTCCTGAACTTATTTACAAAATCCAATGGTACCTTGCCGCCTTTTTTTGGTTTTGTGGGGTTCCTGGGCCCCTTGTTTGGAATAAGTTTGGGGTTCGATGCCATTAGTTCTGAACAGCAAAGGGGAACCCTGAGTAGGATTATGGCCCAACCCATCCCCAGGGATAGTATTCTTAATGCTAAATTCTTGGCCGGCATAATCGTGATCAGTGTTATGTTTTTTACATTGAGTTTTCTGGTATTGGGATCGGGGCTCATAGCAATAGGAATACCGCCCACGGCCGAAGAGTTTATGCGGATTATGGTGTATACGGTACTTAGTATTGTCTATGTTTCCTTTTGGTTGAACCTTGCTATTTTGTTTTCGGTCCGTTTTAAACAATCAGCCACTTCCGCTTTGTTGGGGATAGCGGCATGGTTGTTTTGTACCATTTTTTATCCTTTAATAGCCAGCATGATCATAAAGGCCTATGAACCCTCACAGTTTGCCTCCCCCAGAGCCATTTACTTCTATGAAAAATTAAAGTTCTATCTGGGGCAGTTCATGCCCAATGAGCTGTTCGATGGGATTACCTCCGCTATTTTGGTACCTTCCATACGTAGTTTGGGGCCACTTAGCATGGAGCAGCTGCAGGGAGCCATACCCAGTTCCCTGCCTTTGGGACAGAGCATTATGTTGGTCTGGCCACAGTTTACCGGTTTATTGTCCCTTACACTACTTTGTTTCCTGCTTTCCTATGTAGTTTTTATGAAGCGGGAAATACGATCCAGGGGATAGGGATTTATTTCTGGGCAGGTAGTTTTATAAAAGTATGTGCTGAATAGTTTAAAGGGTTTCGCCCATTGTTTTTGGGCGTTCCCTCCTGCGTCGGTCGGGCCCTTGGCTATATCCCTTGCTTTGCTGCGGGGATGCCGCCGCGGTCACTAACGCAATGGGTGCCCATATAAAATAGCTGCTGGGACCATAGCTACTGCCCGGGCGTTAACCTAAAAACCGTAAAATTATCCACGGTCATATGGTTGTTAACCGTTCTAAAACCAAAATAACCACTGCTGTAGGGATTGGGGTCATAAAAATCAATAATGCATTGGCCATCGCGGTAGTACTGAATAATTCCGTTATAGGCTATGATCTTGATCTTTGTGACCTTATTTGGCTTTATCAGGTATTTGGGTTCTGAAAGGTCATGCTCAGCCAATAATGGCCTTTCTCCATTGCCCGTATACCTTCTAAAACGTGTCTTGCTATTGTCATGTCCGCCTACCCCCATATAATACAATCTAAGGCTATCATAATTGCTGAATTTTCCTCCGCGATTTTCAGAATTGGCAAAAAGATCATCGGGGTTTTCGGGGTCTTTGGCCATCCAAAAACAATTTAGATCGGAAACCCGGTCTTGGGGTCCCCCTTCATCTATGACATAGGCATCATATTGGATCATAATGGGGCCTTTCAATTCTTTTTTAAACCAAATGGTGCAGCCGGCCACATCGGTAATTTCCAATTTTCCATCCGTATTGGAAACCTTGCCGCCCGGCATTTGCTCTTCTTGCCAATCCTCCAATCCGTTTTCAAAATGTTCCTCATAGAGCAATGTTGCTTCCACAACAAGGGTATCCTTGATAACAACCTTCTTTTTTTTTTGGGAGAAGGCCATTGAGAACAACATACTTAACAAGAGTGATAGAATAGTTTGTTTCATAAAATTATATAGTTGTGGGTTTTATGTTTCAAGTGCATTTTAGACCTCACAAACTGTAAGGTTCCTCCAAAACAATATTTTGTGCCAGCAATAGTTCAGAAAAAGTTTTCCTAATGCCAAGTAATTTTAGCCTTCTTTGTCTCCGTATTGACCCAAACACTCGCATGCTCAAATTCACGAGTAAATATCCATCCATCAGGTTTTTCACGCTTAAAAGCTCCTTTTGGGCTCCCCAATGGCTTTTGTAGGGCAGGATAGTCTACTAGGTTTCCATCCTCCAAATTCCAACCCCAATTCCATTGAAAATAGGAATAGGGCTGTGCCCCAATCAGAAAGCAAGCATGGTAATATTCCAATTGATCCTTAGACTTTTTTTCAATTCCATCTGTTTTTGTGGCTCCCATTGTTATATCGTTTCGGCCTTTTCCTTTGGCACCGAAACGATAAATAGATATTTTTCCCGCCTTGGCAATTCTAATCATATCCTCCCATTCTTTTAGTAGATGCTCCTTATTGGTAACAGTTGCATTGTAATGCTCAAACATAAAGGCATCACAGTAAGGAAAAACATCTTCGGTGTTGGCCGCATTGTTACCAACCACTATTTTGTTGGGTCCCAATTGTTTTTTTAATGCAGCCATCATGTCACCTTTGGCTTTTGATATTTTTGCCAAGTCCTTTTCAGGGTAACCGGCATTTTCATCCACGTTCATACGATCAATAAAAATACCATCTGCTCCGGAGATGTTCACACCTTCAACAGCCGCTGCCACCCACCATTTCCGAAATTCAGGATTTAAGGCATCAAAATAGTAAGAAAATGCTGGGCCATTGGTTTTTTCCAAGAGTTTCCCGGTCTCTGGATCTACGGCCAAAAATTTGGCCAATTCTTTGTTTTTAGCGATGCCCTCAGGAGTAAGATCTTTATTGAATTGGGTAAAGGGCCATGCAACATAGGAATTGTAATAGTAGAGTATTTTGGACTCCGGTTTTATTGTATGGAACGCTTCCACTTCGTGCTTTGTTCCCATTACAGCGTCACCAAGCATGTGAAATGCATGTGATTTTTCTATACAAATGAAAGCCGTTCTATCCGCAATAAATTTAACTTCTTCAGCTAATAATACCCGATCAATATCACCAAAATGATAGTACATAGGCGTAGTTTCCCAACTAAATTTTGGAAAATAGGCCTTGGATTTAAAACGGGAACCATCACTTATAAGTAGGGATGACTTTTGTTGTGCGTAAGTACAGAGACTCACGTTAATTAAACAATATATCAGACTTAGGGTTTTAAGGGACTGAATCCTGACTGGTACCTTTTTTTTCATCTATATATTTTTATTTTATTCCAATACAATTTTACGGATGGCCCCAGTACTAAACTGCTTTGCTGAATTCTTGTGGGTGATAGTCACAGGTACTTCGTTATGTAATAATAACTTCCCGTCTTGTTCTTTTAATACCACATTTCCCGTTTCCTTGGCGCTGATGCTGTATCCTTTGGCCACTACTTCTTTTCCATTACCCACAAAAATTACCCAATCCCCGTTCTTTTCGTTGCCTATCAAGGTATAGGTAGCATTGGTTGCCATTCCTTTATAGGTTACTTTTTGATGGTTGGCCGATGAAAAGACCATATCCTCACGACCCGATTTATGGGTAATTTTAATTCCCACAAATTCTTTGTTTCCGTTTTCATCCTCAAAGCTTGAAATTTTTCTGATACTTTTTCCTTCGCCCGAGGTATAGGGTTCATATACCGAAACAAATGGATGCTCCCAAGCCGCACCGTGTTGCCTGGCCGCTAAGGTTAAATAAGGAGCCTTGTCAACCTCATAGGGTAATCCGTGGTTTCCTTTAAAGGCTTTGTTGGGGGGCGATTTAATGGAGAACACTTCCCGGCCTTGGGTACCTTTCATCCATAAATTCATAAAAATATCTTCTTCCCCTTCGGGCATATCTATTTTCCATTCTGCCTGATAGTCATCTTCCAGCTTTACCGATTTCTTGTCCCACATGTAGTCCAAGGCATATAAGTGACCACCGGCAAAGGCCATCTCCTCGCTTGGTGTAAGTGCCAACGCATTGCCATCGGCATCCATAATTTTCATGCTCTGCCCCAGATTGTGGTAATAGTAGTCATGGAACTTATCGCCCTGACGTTGTTTTTTTGAACGAAAGATATCCACATAATAACCCGTTTCCTCTCCTGTTTTTACAATACTCACCAAACGGGATTGGTCACTACGGGTCTCGGGTTCCAAAAAATAAACGTCCGAATAGGTAATGTCCGGATAATAGCCGTCTTTTTGTCCAGATTTAGGATATTGGCCCATGAGATCAAAAGCGTGGTAGCTCAGCATTTCTGTATAGGACGACACACCATCTACCATCACCGTATTATGCGCAGGAAATTGGGAATAATACTCCAAATAAATAGGCTGTAAATACCCGGCACCCTTTCCGGGGTCGGCTCCCTGCACAAAACCCTTTCCATATAGTTCCAGATTAATTCCGTTGGCATGCATATGGTTTCCCAAAGAGGCGTTCAAGGAAACCATCATCCCATTTTTGCCACTCCCCATACGTTGTACATGCCAACTCACGTTAGGCGCATAAAAGGTTTGGGTAATGTAATCCTCAATATTGCCTTTTTTGTACTTTGTATTAATTTCCAAGGGCTTACTCGCAAAAAATGAATTGATGTTTGCCTTGGGGTTCCTTTTTTGTTCGGCCTGTTTATCATCGGCAAACAAGCGATACAAGGCGGTAAAGTCGGCCTCTAGTTCCTTGTTGTTGTTTTTCTGGGCTATACGAATCATATCGCTCATGGGTTCCGTGCTCAATGGGCCGTAATAACTATCCCCAAAAGCCACTGTTTGCCCATTGGGGAATAAGTATTGGGGCAACATCCTAACCGCCTTCTCCATTACCGGCATATAGGGTAATATGTTGTGGTCAAAGGTGTTGTTAAAATCTTCAATGAAATTGGTGAGATCCTTGGTTACCCCAATGGAATATCCAGGGCATTCTGCCCATACACCATTTTCCTTATCATAACCGTAATCCAAGAATTTGGTCAGCGACCATTGGCGGCCCGAGGTAAGGTTTAGGATGTAATCTATATAATATTCACGCCCCTTATTGTCCTCATAAAATTCGTTGCTTTTTAAAACCATGGCGGCTTTGAGAATAATTTTGGCCTGGTGCAGGTTCCAATTGTTTTGAGGTACGCCGTTTTTTATGATCTGGTCCGTCCATCGTTTAATGGTGGTATCGTACATGGCAATGTGCTGAGGATAATTTGCCTCGATGTACGGATGCAGGAAATCGTAGAGTTCGGCTATATAGATCAAAACATGCTCATGAATCACCTGAAAATTGGTGAACCCTACAAGGGTCTGAATGTGGCCGTTGAGTAGGTCGATGGGCTCACTCCTATAAGACATCCCCTCCATATAGGTATGAAAAATATCAAAGGAAAATTGGGCGTATTCCTTTTCATTTTCTAGCCAATGAACGAAAGCGGCATCACGGGCCAACCCAATTATTTCCTCGTTGATGGAATATATAATTCGCCCTGTTTTGGATGGCTCTGCCCATTCAAAAGGATGCCCCTCTTTGGAACGATTGGGCAGATACAGCCCTCTAGGGTCATCCATATACGGTAAAATGTCCTCCAATTTTGGTTTTCCATAGGGAGTGGTATAATCCCTGGATCCCACAAAACGCACCGTAGGCACCGGAGCTTCCCCATCGGCATGTGAATAGTTAATGCCCTCCACATATATGTTGGTCGCCTTGGTTTTCCAATGCATTTGTAGGCGGGAAACCATCCACTCTGGATCATTTATATGCCGTTTTACATGCTGGTCTATGCGCTGGTGGACTCCTTCTAAAACAGCCTTTGCCCAAGGCTCTTTTTGTATTGTTTTTTGCAAGTCTTTTTTCTCTGATTCCGTGATGTACAACCGTGGATACCCTTGCTCCAAATTAGATGGCAAGGGAATTTTAGAGGTATTTTGTGCTAGCAAAGGCGTATGGATCACCATTAAAGCACAAAGCAATACGTATGCCTTAATTGCATAATGGGCGGTTCTAGAAGTATTGATATTCATTGTGTTTTTATTTGTTAATGCACTTTACTATGCTAGTCTATTTACATCTACAGCCTTATTTTGTGCAAACCAATGCCCTTGCAAGCATCATGTGGCAGCAATTATTTCATGGAGGTTTTATCTTTCACTTCGCCTTTACTTTTTATATCCTTGCTCTTGGTTCCGGGATAAAGAAGTACTCTTGCTGCTGTTTTATTATCCAGTTTAATATCGCTGGCATGCATATTGGCATTCTTATTAAAATTTCCATATCCTTCCCACACAGACAGTTTTATGTCCATGTTATCAGGAATGAAATCTGGATTGGAAGTTTTTATAATTACATGGTGGCCTGCCCCGTTGATTTTTGCCAATAAGTTATTGGCAATACCGCCTCTACTATCTAAAATGTTCATTTCCACATAGGCACTTTTCGCATTTGTATACGGGATACAGAAGGCTTCGGCATATTTGGCATCGGCGCTACAATTAATCAGTGTATCGGCATTTCCAACGTTAAAGCCAGTAGCCACACAATCCCGCACCACGCAATCTATTATTTTGTCACCTGAAGTACTTAGGCCGGTGCAAATGCCCCTTCGCATTTTTGTTACACTGCAGTTCTTAACGGTTGTATTCTTGGTTTTATGTCCGTTATATTCAGGGTACATTCGAATACCATCTTCGCTTAGGGATATGATTTCCCCAGCTAGAATCTTACCATCTTCCCCTACCATAGTGCCCTCTACATAGCCGCCTTTTCCTGCATAAAAATTTTTGTCAAAGGCATAGCCCGCGGATTCGGAAAGAATTGCATCGGTAGTTCTCAGAAGCCCATCTATATGACAGTTTTCTATTAATGTGTTTTCTGCTCCTTGTATAAAAATGGCATGTCCCATGGCCCGCATATGTACTTTACAGTCTATCAGTTTTGCATTTTTTGCGGGATAACCTACACGGATTCCGTTCATCTTACGCACACCGCTATTGCCGCCAATCCCATAAAGACTTCCATAGCCCCAAGGACTGGAACCTGCTGTACGAACCTCAATGTTTTTTAGGGTAACATCTTCCCCTACCACATTAAAGATTTTGTTTTTGCTCTGTCTGCCCGCTTGTCCTCCGTAGGTTTCTATATAGAGACCTTCAAGGGTTACATTTTTTCCGGAAACCTCTATGGCGCAATACATACTGTTACCATCATCGCTTAAGGCTAAATCCTTTCGACTAAATAGCTTCGAATCTACCATGAACCGTACACCGCTAAGATAAAAATGGGCATTGTTGCCCGTAAATTCCAAGAACCTAATTTTTTGGGCATCGTCAATTTGATAGTTTCCAGCAGCAAGTTTAACCTTCACATTATCCTTCCCAAGGTATTTTTTAAATTCTGACAGGGTGTTTACCAGAACCACATCATTTTCAACTACACCTATTTTAAACGATGTAGCCATGATTAACAGGAATACAAGGGAAAATAAAAGTTTAAAATATTTCATGTGAATGTTATTTAGGTTAACTTTTTAATGGGATCCACTTATTTTATGTCTCCGTATTCTGTCCAATTGCTCCAGAGCCATCTATTGTATCAATAAAGGACGGATTTCCTTCCTCTACCAAAACGAAAGTGCTCCTTAATTGGTTTAAGGTAAAATATTAAATCATGAATTATTGCACTTCCAACTTAATTACACTCACAGATTTGTCCGGGGCTTCCTGTGGCAACTGTAGCACAGTGCCCTGGGGTGTTTTACTGGAGCTGATATTGGTTTGGGGTGCCGCCAATATAGAAGCTTTTTTCACTTTAATGTCTTTATTGATCATTAGGTTACCATCTTTTGGCCAATTAAAAACATGGGCATATACAACACCATCTTTTTTGGTATATCGGCCCCATTGCGGCATATCGTACGGACTGGCCGTGGCACCATAAATTGCTTCTGCGTTGTCATTGGTCCATTCTCCCATAGCCTTTAATCTCCTAATACTTTGGGCAGGAAACCTACCATAGCCATCAGGCCCTATATTCAATAGAAAATTACCGCCTTTAGAAACAATATCGACCAATTTTTGAATAAGGTCTTCGCTGCTTTTCCACTTGGTATCATCTGGCTTATAGCCCCAAGTACCGTTCATGGTCATGCAGGATTCCCAGTCCTCGTCTATTCCAGTAGCCGGAATTTCCTGTTCAGGGGTACCAAAATCCCCGGCAAAATTACCTTCCCTGTCCATGCCTTCCATTCCCTTTCTACCTTTGTCTACCCTGTTGTTGATTATGGTGTTGGGCTGTAGCTCCCTGATGAAACTGTACATCTCCTTGCCCATTTCTGTGGTATAATCGGCAATCCAATCCCCATCAAACCAAACAACGTCAATATCCCCATATTTGGTCAATAACTCCTTTACCTGTGGTTTTAGATAGTTTTTATAATACTTGGGAAATTCAGGATTCACCACAGTTTGGTCTTTTTGTCCCGCGTTGTAATTGGGGAATAAATTTCCCTGAGCCTGTGGATGGTGCCAGTCTACTATGGAGTGGTACACCCCAAATTTAATTCCTTGTTTCTTTGACGCTTCTGCCAATTCTTTTATGATGTCGCGTTTAAAGGGAGCGGTGTCCATGATATCATAGTTGGTAACCGCTGAATCCCAAAGACAAAAGCCATCATGATGTTTGGTGGTAATAACAATATACTTCATACCGGCATCCTTGGCCATTTTTACCCAATCGTCTGCGTTGAACAATTCAGGATTGAACATTTTAGGGAATTTTTCATATTCCTCAATGGTATAGTCCAATTTATCCATGGCCCATTCGGCACCGCCCCCTGCAATTTGCTCACCACGTTCGCCACCTATAATGGAGTATGCCCCCCAGTGGATAAACATCCCAAATTTGGCATCGCGCCACCATTCCATCCGCTCATCATCGGAGAGTATTTTTTTGTTGGACAGATTTTGGGAATGGCCAGTATTCGCCAGCGCAAAAAATGCTATGATGGCCACTATTGATTTTCTTAAGGTTTTCATTTTATATAGGTTTATTATTAGGGATTATTTTAATATACTTTCTTGTAGTTCTTCCAAGGTTTTGCCTTTTGTTTCCGGCATCATAAATAGTACGAATACCAATTGGAGGACCATCATGGCCGCAAAGAACAGAAACACAAATCCTGGACTGGAGAGGCCTGCCATGGCAACGGGCATAAAAAGGGTAATCAGGGCCGCCAGCACCCAGTGGGTAGAACTACCAAAGGACTGTCCCTGCGCCCTTACCTCGGTAGGGAATATCTCCGATATGAACACCCAAATTACGGAACCCTGTCCAATGGCATGGGCGGCAATAAACAGAAATAGGAAAATGGGGACCATAATGCCCTCCCAATCCAATAAAAAGGCCATAGCCACCAAACCAAGGGAAATAATATAGCCAAAAGAGCCAATGTACATCAAGGTCTTTCTTCCCAGTCTGTCTATTAGGTACAAGCCCAATAGGGTAAACAGCAAATTGGTGACCCCTATTCCTATACTGCTCAATAGGGATGCACTCTCTTCCAATCCGGCAGATTTAAATATCCTTGGGGCATAATATAGAAATGCATTTATGCCCGAAAGTTGGTTGAAAAAAGCTATTAGAAACGCTAAGAGCAATGGAAAGCGGTATTTTTTGTTGAACAAGGGTTTTTGGGGCGTATTCGTGGACTCGGGAGATGACCACTTGGCCAGGTCCATTTGGGAACCCGTGAGTTCCAGGTGTATTTTTTTTGCCGTTTCCACATCTCCCTTTTTATCCACCAACCAGCGTGGACTTTTGGGGATACTGCTAATGGCCAATACATAGATCAGGGCGGGCAAGGCCTCTATCCCTACCATCCAGCGCCATGGTTGTGCCCCTACATCCTTTAATAAATAATTGGATATAAAGGCTATTAAGATACCCAGCACTATATTAAATTGGTATAGTACCACCAATTTTCCTCTATTTTTGGCAGGGGCAATTTCAGAGACATAGGTGGGTGCGGCCACTGTTGAAGCCCCAACCCCTAGGCCGCCCAAAAAGCGGAAAAAGGAGAATATATAAGGATCGGTCGCCAGACCGGAACCCAAAGCGGAGACAAAATAAAATACCCCGATCCAAAACAGTGTGTTTTTTCTTCCTATTCCATTACAGGGGATATGCGCAAATATGGCACCTAATACGGTTCCCCATAAGGCCATGGACATTACAAAGGTACCATGAAAAAGGTCTGAAGTATTCCATAATTCCTGCAACTGTTGGTCAGCCCCTGAAATAACAACAGTATCAAAGCCAAAAAGAAATCCGGCCATGGCCACTACAAAGGCGGTATATAATAGTTTTTTGTTCATATTATTGGTTTATTTTCCTAGGGTTATAAGCGATTTCTTAAAAGGAATCCCCATTTTCAACTTTTTTAATCGTAATAGGGCTTCTACGTAATAATAGTCCGCGTAATTAATAGAATAATCTATTTCACTTCCGGCAGGTTTGTGGCCAGTGGAATGTAATAGAAAGGCCGAATTTTTATCGTTACTGAGATAGTTTTCTGATAGTTCCTTCAGCATTTTTTCGGCTTTGACAACATATATTTCAGACAACTTTATATCCTTGGTAAAGCTAGCAAGTTCCAAAAGTGCAGAAGCTACCAATGCGGCGGCCGAAGCATCCCTGGGTTCATTGGGAATATTGGGGGCGTTAAAGTCCCAGTAGGGAATTAAATCCTCTGGCAACCGGTCTAGGTATACTTTTGCCACCTTGTGTGCATGATCTAAATACTTGGTATCCCCTGTTTCCCTATATACCATGGTGTACCCATAAATGGCCCATCCCTGACCACGGGCCCACATACTATTGTCTGCAAACCCTTGATGCGTAACCCCTTTGATCTTTTTACCGCTTTCCCGGTCGTAAACTACGGCGTGATAGGAAGTGTAATCTGGTCTAAAATGATTTTTCATGGTCACATCGGCATGGCTAACGGCCATATCATAAAGAGAGCTATCCCCACCATTCTTTGAGGCCCAGAACAAAAGTTCCAGGTTTATCATGTTATCTATAATGGTATTGTGCTGCGGCCATTCCATATTGGGTACATCCCGCGGCCAGGAAAGAATGGTGCCCACATTGGGGTTGAATAGGGTGGCAAGGGTATCTGCGGTTTTTAGGATGATTTCCTTGTATTCAGGATTTCCGGTAAGCCTATATCCATTTCCAAAACTGTTGTATACTTGGAAACCAAGATCATGGTCCAGTGCAGGAGTAACAGAGAGCGGGGCAAGGTACCTACTGTAGTGATTGGCCGGCTCTATCCATTTTTTGTCACCGCTACCTTCATACAAATACCATAGGGTACCAGGCCAAAATCCACTGGTCCAATCCTTGTAGTTTACAAAACGCCATTCCTGGCCATCTGGCGCAATATTTCTTGGTATGCTCTTGGAGTCGTTGGGAATTAGGACCAAGGTTTTGGTAGCTTGGCGCTCACAATAGGCCAGTTGTTGCTCTATATCCAAGGCCTTGGAATTGCTTTTTTGTGGCTTTTTGGAGCCACAACCTATAGCAACAAAGGCAAGTAGGCTTATTGATGCTATTATTGATAATCTATTTGTCATTATATAACGGTTAGTTGTTTCTGTTAGACTGATAATAATTGCCCATTAATGGCACTTAGTTTTGTTTGGGTTGGTTACTCCCCTAACTGTACCTCTAAGGGAGTGGCAATGATCTTGGACTGTTCAAGGAGCATTTTATCCCAGTCCTCCACCTTTGAAACCTGTCCGCTCTTCTCCCATGCAAAGCCCGCATAATAGGTGAGGTGGCCCTTTGGTTTGGTAACGATCAATAAATTGCTTTGATCTATTGTATTGCTTTTATGGACCACTGCCGTATCTACAATAGTAGGGTCCAGTACAATGCCTTCCCCTACATGGGCTCCGTCTATGTTTTCCCAATGACGGAACCAGCCCAGTTCTTCATTTATCTTGGCCTCTCCTTTGTTTTGGTGCAGCGTAATCCCTATAGTAATGTTGGGCACTTCCTTTTCCGAGGAATAAACAATTTCAAATTTTGAAAAGTTACTGCCCAAGTCCAAGGTTATTCTTTTGGTTTCCTTTAGACCATAATGGCTCCAGGAAGCATAATCCAACTCAAAAACGGTACGTAAGGGTCCAGCTGCAATGGTTCTGGCATCGGTAAAATTTTTAGAAACATAAAGGCTGTCCTTTTCAAATACCCCTATGCCACCAGTACCCCTGCTAGCTCCCACATGGTAAGGGTCATAGCCCTCCCCATGATCTATGTGGTAATAGCCGGGGGCTTTTAAATGCTCTGAATACCACTTATTGATAACGGATTTATCCGTGCGTTTTAACCAGAGGTCTATACCACTGGAAAGCGTACTTCCCGGCACCCCTTCCAAGGCCTCTTTTTGGCCTGTAGGACCATATGTGCGAAAGGCCACTTTATCGTTTTCCCATGTATAGTCGTCCGTACGCTCCGGCACCAATCGCGAATAGGCCACCACCTCACTTTCCGGGACCTGCTGGGTGCTGTCCAAGGAAAAAAGGTACTTGGAGACAGCATTGGGTGCCACTTGGGCCTGGAACAATAGTTCATCGTCCGTACCATCTAGATCGTAATCTATCCATTGTGTTCTAATATAATTGGTAGTGCCTTCTTTACGTATCCTAAGGTGTTCCTTGTTTTGGCCCTTCAGAAAGGCACCTAATTTTTGAGGTGGTAAGGAAACCACTTCGGAACGGGCAAAATTGAGCTCGTTTTTTACCTGTACCACCAATTGTTTATCTGCTGTTTTATTATTACAGGAAATAGCAACAAGGGCTATTAGCATATAGCTCCTGATTTGGATTGCAGGACCATTTATTTTCATAAGCGTTCTTTGTTTTTTTTCTGGGAACAGGGTCCCAGGGTGTTAAATTGTTTAAAATATTCTGTGTTTTAGTGGCTGGTGCGCCTAGGGTGCTACCACTTAAATATGCCATTACAAGTTTAACCAGATTGTAATTTAGAAGGCATAAAATATGATTCAAAGGGTATAAATTATGATTCTTAAGGCTATATTCCACAGGTTTTATGGGACTTTAGCAGTGTTGGTGGTTAATTTTTGCCATAGTTCGTTTGTTTATGGTGATAATAAAAAATGCTAAGGAAAATATGCAACGACACCTTGGCTCAGCGCTTTGCTTTTGCATGAATTCACCTTATTAATGGCCTTGTTATCATTTCTGTCTAGCCATTGATTTATAAAATTATTGAGTCTTTCCCTGCTATGTAAGGTAAACAATGCCCCTATATTATAGTGTCAACTTGTTCATATCCTAGCTCTTAATGTGCCACATGCAGTATTGGATGCAAGCATTTTTAAATTGAATTCCTACCAGGGCCAAATGGTTCTTACCCAATGATCTCTTTAAATAATCCTCCAAAACTAATTTGTGGTCAGGGCCCAATAGGTCCTTATATAAATCTTGGGACAGGGAATACCAAATTAGGGCCATTGGCAAGCTTGGTTGTTTATCATATAGGGGTATCGGTTTACCAAGGTCCTCATCAATAGAAGTCTTAATTATTATGAAAGTACCTATTGTACTAATAATACCTTCAATATTAACTCAATTCACTAATTCAAAATATATGGTTATCTAAATTAGCTTGGCTTTAATTTCAACAAAATTATTCTCACTAATTTAAATTTTGTTCTATGGTACATCATATGTTAGCCTAATCTGAGGCTTTATATAGGTCTGATTGCAAAGGGTGTTGTAACTTTTGGACTATTAATTATTTACTCTGAAATAGAAAACTTTCTACAACAACACTTCCTATAAAAAGTCTTAGTTCAGTTTTTTTAGTTAAAAAAAGGATCTTTAATTAATCATCACACGCCAAGTTAAAAAATCACCTCTTTTTACAAATGAGTCGTGAGCTAATTCTGACCTAGCCAATTCGTAGCCATTAGCGAACAATTTAAGATTTAATCGAAATACTATTGTAGGATTAATTAGAGGAAGGAAGATTTGAAATTGAGTAATTTCATTCATTTTCCGTTCTCCATGACACTCCATTATTGCATATTTCGAGAAATGTGTATTGGGACCAAGCAAGGATAATTGCAATCGTTCTTGACCCCATCCTAAATCAAATAATCCTTCACTAGGGAATATATCTGGATCACTAGGTGCTACCTGTAAATTCAAATCAAATTGTACAATTATAGTATGCAACCAACATAATTCACGCAACATCTTGATTTTGGTTACTGCATGCTTATGAAATCGAAACTTTGAAGTAGCCTGACGTATAGATAATTGCCCATTGGTGATTTGTGAAAGACTTTCGCGTAAGCTAAATTTAATGTAAGGTGTGACAATCTTCTCCATACTCTTGGCATATCGCTTAGCTCCTTGTTCATTGGGATGGAGTAAATATGCCTGGGTGCAAATAACGTAGGCAATTTCTTCTTTGCTTAATTCTTCCATATCAAATGATAATACTGTATCATTCAAATGAGTGGTATCGAAGTCATAGGCTATCCGACAATAAACTCTCCTTCCTTCATGAACTATTGGGTCACTTGAATCCAATGGTGCAAACACAAAAGAAACGCCACTTCCGTAAATGGCATTTTTTTCCTCAAAGCCTGAGTAACAAAACAAAACATCTGTCTTATTTATGCTATTAAACTCAGCAATTTGCAAACTAGCTTGAACCTGAAACCCTTGGTGCAATTCCAATGCTTGTCGTTTGAAATCTTCTATTTTGTCGTTAGCTAATAAGAAAGCCGGTATTACCCCAATATTGCCCACCAAACCGGAAGCGGCCCCTACAAGCTGATAAAATTGCATAGGTAATCGGGACTTCGGACCTAAAGCCGGGTAATACCCAACGAACACTATTTGGGCGTTAGGTAGAGTTTTGACTATCCGTTCCATTAACTTTTTCAGACGTGTTTTTGCTACTTGTCGAATATTCTTATGGACATTTTTACGAAAATGTTCAGCATCAGTATTAACTGCACTCATCATACCTACATCGTTCATACCACCATTCATAACTAATAGAGAAACAGATTCTGGATCGGAAATATCTGCTACTTGCTTATAAATACTAGGATAATCTGTTGGGACTTCAGGGGCCAACTGAGAATGATCTGTCCGATTGCTTGTGGCTAATAATTTTGGAAGTCCTTCGGAGGTAAGAGCTTCCGGTCCAAAATCGCCAATTATAGCACCTGAATGCGCTAAAAAATCTTTTGGGTCCAATTCATAATCGAAGCCTTGTTCTCGAAGTTTTTCTACATAGAGAAAGGCATACTTCTGATCTTCACGCAGCCCTTGCCCCCACATCGATGAATCGCCAATTACAACTACTCTACGCATGAATATTCGTTTTGTAGAGCATATCTTCAATAGCTTTAAGTCGATGCTCTAATTTGGCTATTCTATCAGTTTGTGCCTCCAATTGCAGCTGTTGTTCCTTGATGCCTTCAACCAAAATAGGTACAATTGATGAATAGGAAAGTGATCGCCGCCCTTGTTTGTCTTTAGAAATAAGATCTGGTATTATAGACTCAACCTCTTGCGCTACAAATCCCCACTGTTGATTTTTTGATGGATTGCTTCCGGTTAAAGCATTCTCTTTCCATTTGAATTTTACTCCACGCAACGCCTTAAGTGTATTGATACTACATTGGATTTGTTGGACATCAGTTTTACATCGACCATCCGATAAACTCCTAAAAGGACCTCTGCCTGCAACTGTGCCCTCTACATGTAAACTGTAACTGGGTCTACTAGTACCTATTCCTACTCTCTCTTTTTCACCATCTAGCATAATGGCTACTTTGTTCGGTTTACCGTAAATCTTGGCCTTTCCGTTCCTAAGGTTTTCATTAATTCCTTTACAAACATTTAGTTCTCCAATATCTGCTCTATTACTGTAGATCTTAGCACACTTGACAGACTTGTTGGTTATTACTCCATGCTTTTCAGAAATTTTTGTACTCCCCAATAATAAATTTCCGGAGAGATTGGCTCCATCGCCCAAGCTTAAATTAACACTCTGTTGTCTTGGACTCAGCACCATTTTTACATGTGCATTTGCTGCCTTACTTCGTTTGACCCCGAAATGATTAGTATAAAATTCAATTTCACGGTCCTGTAATATGATGTCAGTTGCCATAATGTTTGTTTATTATTAGTAATTCGATTTATTTAGGCCAAAGCTGTGGTAAATGAATTGGCATATTTTATAATCACATCTTTGTCATTAAAGGGAATTCTTAATTCATTGGTTTCTTGATATGTTTCATGCCCCTTGCCGACAATCAGTAACACATCATTCTTTTGTAATTGATCCATGGCGTTTTGAATGGCTAATCTGCGATCAGGTATTATTACACCCGACTTACAATATTGTTTTAATTCCATTCGAATGTGGTCTGGAATTTCTTCTCGTGGATTATCATCAGTTATATATACCCTATCAGCGTAAGTGTTAGCAATAGTAGCCATTTTCTTTCGCTGGTATTGTTTGATTCCTCCGCTTGCACCAAAAACAAGATGAATAGCGGCATTATGATTTTCATTAGCCCATTTCAAAATCTCCTCAAGAGCAGCAGGATTGTTGGCAAAATCCACTATGACTTTGGCTCCTTTGAATTGAGTAACAATCTCAAATCTACCCTCAGGAAGTAGAAGTGAATTGGAGTGGGACAAAAGTTGGTTTTTCGATATTCCTAAGCTCGAACAAAGTAGAAATGCACCCAGCCAATTATAAATATTTGGTTTAGCAACAAAAGGTAAATTTGTGTAAAATGTTTTGCCGTGGAATTTAAGTTTAACATTGGTGTGATTCTCAGAGCTGGTATAGTTCAGTAATTGTAGGGTGGATTGGCTATGAAAACCAAATGTGCTTGTCGGATTCCCATTGACTTTGCATATGGTATCAATGCGACCAGCAATAGGGTCATCTGCCCTATAGATAGCAAGACCATTTCTTTTTAGTGAGTTATGAAATAGGCTGCATTTTGCAGATTTATATTTAGAATAATTTTCATGTACATCGATATGATCTTTAGTAATATTGGTGAGGAGGGCTATATTCACTTCTAGGTCTTTGTATATATTAGTTTTCAAGCCAGCACTATAAGCCTCAAATAGAAAAAAATCAACATCATAGAAATATTGAATCTCCTCTATAATAGAGCCCATGGGATTAGAGCCTAATAGCACTGGTTCTTTATTCATTTCTTCATTGATTTGTAGACCAAGGGTACCAAGAGAAGCTACATGATACCCACAGCTTTGTAATAGCTGATGTGCAAGATGCAGAGTGGTTGTTTTACCGTTGGTTCCGGTTATGGCAATTATTTTCATTTATTAAAGGATTATAATGGGTAGTCCTCTTTGACTAATTGACCTACATTATTAGCTTTCCAATGATTTCGAACCATTTTAGTTCCATCCATCGTCCAGGAGACTATCTTCTCAGTTCCCTGAGTTATCTCTAATCCCCAAATTAAGTTTTCAAACCTACCGGCTGACCCCGTATTTAAGTAATGCGGTGCTGTTGTTACTTCGTTGGTTTTTATTCGAGGATGTAAACGGGGCTCATGGGTGTGACCGATAATAAGTTTTGGTTTACTCGGCCAATCTCGAATATCAGAATGCGCATACCAATAGTGCAACTGTTGCACCAATTTGGTTTCTGACAAATGACGTACTTTAAAATATTCATCACCTGTCATTACTTCAGATGAAAAGGCTTGAGCCTTATTCGTGTTGTCAAAGTATTCCCAAGCAATTTCGTGGCCTTGCATAAGATCTTCTATAATAAACTCGGCAACACTATCCGCTCCAGGTGCAAACCCACTAAAAATACTTTCTGGGCTGTCATCTGCTTTTGCAGTGGCTAAAACATTGCGAAAATTAGCTTCTTTATTCGGGTTGCGCCAAGTTTCGGTTTTAATTCCATCCCAAATTCGATCAGCACCTTGGATGGTCCAACCCAAAGTTTCAGAAAAGACTTCACCCATAGCGTAAGCATGCTGAGGCAATGTTGAAGAATCGAACTGATGCCCGTGTGTTACAAAATATTTGAGATAGGAATCTGTTGATTCGCCTATCGGATTGTGAAATATTTTAACGGCGTCACAGAGATTATCCTGATAGGAGGGAGGTAATAGTCGAACTAGTTCTGGCGTAAGATAGGGATCGTGGTTTCCAGTTACCTTAGAGTAATAATTGGGGCCTTTTTTTGCAAAAAGATTATGAATTAAATTATAAAGTTCAACATTATCTCGAATTATTTTCGGTAAAATTTTTTTGCGATTTTTTGTTCGCTGCTCTTTGAGCTTCGTCCAATTTACAGACCCAATATCTTCGCCAAATACTTCTTCCCTAATGTTGTCAGGATCTTTTTCAATAAGTTCGTTATATCCATTTGCAATTTTAATTGTTGGCTCAAAAATGGTATACTCTTCGACATCTCCGTTCTCAATTAATCCGAAATCATGGTCAGCGTAATAGCGTAAAAGTTCCTTATATAATTCTTTGTTCTTTTCAAAGTAATTGTGTCGATGCCCTTTCTCAGTCATATGATGATCAGAGAAAATCACAAAATTTTGTGGTCTAGAACCAAGCCCAACCGTATTCTCTCTAGTAAACGGATTTCGACCAAAAGGATTTACTGAAGGAGGATTAGGATTTCTAACTCTAACATGTCCTATGGGTATTGTTTCTCTTGAAGAGAATTTGATTGTTTTGATTCTTTTAAATACAGAATTACTAACGTCATGTAATCTAATAACGTCATCGAAGGTGCTACCTGGATATTCCTTTAGAGATGAGGAATTCAACATAGAAGCAATTAACGCCCTGTAATTTGTAAATAGGCTTTTTTTAACTAAGGCTTTGTTCTTTCTTCGATACTTGTTCCCTATTTGAAATAGTTCCCATAAGACCTCAAATATTGGAATATCATCGCTCTTTTTTCCCAGATTATATTGTAACCCGATGTGCTTTACAAAGTTTTTAGTAATGATGGACATGATTTTATTAATTAAATAGGTTCTTATCAATTGAGGGGACTATGTCGACTATTAAGTAAATTGCAACTAATTCCAAAGTGGAATTTCGTCTTCCATGAATTTAGTAAGAAAAGACCCCTCGCCAGACTTTAATTGTATGGATTGATTCAAATTATTCATAACTGACCTCTCAATCGCACCGACGGCTTGTTTTAAGTCATTAATTATGAGTGGTTTATAATCTTATGAAGGAGTCAAAAAGGGGTTGAACATTTTAATTGGTCAAGACGTAACTTTTTGAAGAGAGTTAGAACATTCTCAGCTCTATTTTTTAATGTTAACAACTTAGTGGTAGAAACTCGTATATCTAGAGAAGAGAAACCAAAGAAAAACTATGATATTATATAGTCTTTTATAAGGCAATGTTCTCCGTATACATTTTCATCTATTAAAAATAAAACAAGATGCATTCCCAGTTTTTGCAATACCATTATATAAGGTTCTTATTTATAGGATAATCTCTTAAAGGATTATTTAAAGTCGTGAAAAGATATTTCATACTAATTCTCTACATGGAAGTATATTGGACGTATGATGATATCCAATTGTTGCCCACAATATGACAAAGCTGCTCAATATCTTGATAATTCTTACCTAAGACAGGGAATATATTGGCAAGCTTGGTTGTTTATCATATAGGGGTATCGGTTTACCAATGACTTTACTAATACAGGACTAAAAAGCATTTTAAAGGGAAGGGCAAGGGCAGTTATATTCTGCCCTGGATCAATACACAATTACTGCCTTATCGTAGGCTTTGGAAAGTTTAAACACAATTTGATTTGTATTGTTTCTATTGGTTGTTCCCTTTCTGCGGGCAACAATCTTGTCTTCTTGGTACAACAGTATTTCCGCTTGCTTTCCTGTTTTGGGCATAGGCATGTTTATGGTTATTGGGTTATCATTGGCTATAATATATCCAGACTCCGTTTTTTCAAGGGAAAAGGTAAATGGTTTGCCAGACGAAACGATATCCCATCCTTGATACTCAAATTTTTCCATTCCGGACAAAAACATAAATATGGGGTGGGACTGATTGCTGGTCTTTCGCACAATGGACAACAATCCTTTTTGATAAAATTCCCCCTGTCTTGCTATATCGCTTTCAGAGGCATTGACTACCGTTTTATCAAAGGTGATTTTATCGTTAAGCTGTACCTCTATAATTTGAGTATTTGGGAAGTTTGCCAAGGAGGAAAAGTTTACTGTATTTATGGGATTTGTTTCGCCCTCCATGAATGGGTTGAAGACCACTGCAAAGGGATTGGTCCATGCGGCCTCATCCCTTCTTAGAATTAGGGTAGGGGTAGGTTTACCTAATATTTCTACGGGAGCGGTACCTTCACTCAGGGCGTTGGATTTGGGTGAATTTACCTTATATACGGTCTGATTTTCACTCCCTTTCACCCATAGTTTCATGAAATTATTTGGTCTTCCCTTGCTCTGTAAGCTGAACAATGCCTTAATATCGGCAGAACTAATTGTTTTCTGCTTATCCGTAAAGTAGTCGTAACCTACGAGGTCTCCATGCTTTGAGGATAAATCCCCGGTGGGAGTCATATCCATAGGATGGTTTTGTGCATCGTATATATTTAAGGTCTGACCTATATTGTGGTAGATATATTCGTGCCGCTGATGTTCCTTCTTTTGCTTCTTAGATCTAAAAATATCTATGATATAGGGTTGTTGTACCTTGGATTCTATAATAGCTGTAAAACGTTGTTGATCCGATACCGTCTTGGGCTCTAAGAAGGAAACCTTGGTAAAGGTAACCTTATCAAAGGAGGGCCTTTCACCGGGTTTAGGATACACATTTTCCAAAAGGAAAGGATGGTAGGTCCGCATGGCGGCATAGTCCGATTGGCCGTCCACTACTACCGTATTGTGTGCGGGAAAACGTGAATAGAATTCCCGGTGTTCCGGATGCCAGTAGCTTGGCCCCCGTCCCATATCCGGTCCCAATACGTAGTTGTTGGCATATAGCTCCAACGAAATACCATTGGCATGGGCATGATTGCCAAAGGAACCTACCGTGGAAGCCATTACGGCATTTTTACCCTTTCCCATCTGTTGGTTGACCATGCTTACATTGGGTGCGTAAAAGGTTGGCGAGCTAAGTTTTTTTGTATGTAAAGTACTTTCGGAGGAGGATTCTTTACCTAGGGTATCTACGTAAAAGAACAATTCAAAGAAACCCTTTGCTTTACGATTGTACAGCCCCCCGACCATCATTTTTGATAAGAGGCCGGATATCAATTTCTCTTTTTCGTCTTGCCCGTATTTTCTATAGTTAGCCACTAAAAGTTCATAATTCTCTGGTGGTAATATTTTATGATGGGAATCTCCAAAGCCTACCGTATAACCACTGGGAAATAAATACTGAAAAGAAGCTAGGGCGGCCCGTTCCACAATGGGGTAATTGGAAAATTCATTGTTGTTGGTGGCATGGTCCAACAAGGTGAAAATTCTTAAAAATGTCGTAATCACATGAACAGAATAGGAGGCACTTTCAGGCCACATTGCTGTTTCTTGATCATAGACCAAGAGAGATTCTTTAATGGCTATTTGCCTATCGGTGGAAATGTGGAAGGTGTGGTCTAGAAAATATTGCTGTCCCTTGCCATTTTTGTAGCGGCTATTTTCCTCCAGAACAAGGCCGATATAAGTAAGGAACCTGGCCTGAAAAAGGTTCCAATTATTATCCGGGATGCCTTTTTCTATAATTTGGTCACCCCATTTTTGAAACACTGCCACGGAGGTCTCCAGGTTTTTATTATTTTCCTTAAAGTAGTTGTACAGAAAATCGTAGGTGGTTACCAGGGAAACCACAATGCCCTCATGTATTACCTCAAAAGTTGCCAGCCCTGAAATATTTTGTTGGTTGGAGTTTTCCAAATCTATGGGGGCATCCCTATAATACATGCCCTCCATATAGGTGAAAAATACCGGCGAGGCAAAAGCGGCATATTCTTCTTCCCCGGTGAGCCAGTACATAAAGGCGGCATCGGCCACAATGTCCATTATCTGTTCATTGGTTTTATCAATTATAAAGCCGGACTTGGAAGGGTGTACCCACTCCATTTTCCCTGTTTTCTTATGTTCCAAAAACAGCCCTCGTGAATCGTCTAAATAAGGCTGCACATCTTCCAGCTTGGGCCTAACATAGTCTGTTGCCCATTCGCGGGTACCGGAATATCTAACCGTAGGCACGGGAGCTGTACCCTCCGAATGTGAAAAATCGCCCCCCTGCAGGAAAACCTTGCTGTGTTTGGTCTTCCAGTTCATCTGTAACCTGGAAACCAGCCATTGCGGGTCATTGCGCCAATATTCAAGGTACTTCTTAAGCCTTTCCTTCTTTTTATGGACCAGAGCTTTTTTCCATTCAACCCCCTCTATCGATTTTACAAAGGCTGCTTTTTCCTGATCCGTTATATATACCCTTGGGTGACTTGATTCCTGCCCTAATATTGATTTTGAACAAAAAAAAAGACAAAGCGTTAGTAATGCTATTTTGGTTATTCCACTCATTTTTTTGGTTTGATTTTTTAGCGTATATCTTGCTGGTTATTCTCTAGAAAAGACTTTCTAACATTGGGCATGGCACTTGCTGTTTGGGAGCATGCACTCAGGGTTGGTTACAGCTCCATTACAAAAAATATTTTCCTCTAACACCTTATTCCATTACCTATGGGCCCAAAAATGCTTTTCTATTTGATATGGTTAGACTTGACTATCTTGATTTACCGCTGTCAATAGCCGGGAACTATACGGTTCCCGGGCAGTTATGGAAAAGCTGAATAGCATAAACCATAGTAATAAAAGTATTGATGGAGTAACTTTCATAGGGTATTTGCTTGTTGGCTTGGTTTTTAATTAATGTAGGGGAACGGTTTCTATATTGGGATTCTCCTGTGCTTCAAGATATTTCTTCAATATTTCTTGATCTAACTGCGAACTATCACCATACTGCTCTCGCAAGTCTGCAAGTTGCTTTTTAAGTTTTTGGACTACATCGGCGTATGCGGGGTCATTGATCACATTGGTCATTTCATTAGGGTCCTTTTTGCGGTCGTAAAGTTCCCATTCGTCAACATCGTAATAAAAATGGGCCAATTTGTAGTCTTGTGTAATGATAGCGTAGTGCCTTTTTACCATGTGAATGCCCGGGTATTCATAATAATGGTAATACACGGCATCCCTGGTCCATTGGTCATCGTTTCCTAATAACAACGGAATTAAGCTTTCACCTTGCATATCGTCCGGAGCTTCTATATGGGCAGCCTCTAAAATGGTTTGTGCAAAATCTAAATTCTGGACCATTTCCGTATTGGTAATTCCGGGTTCAATAACGTTAGGCCATTTAATTAACAATGGTGTTTTAAACGATTCGTCATATACAAAGCGTTTATCGAACCAACCGTGCTCCCCTAAATAAAAACCTTGGTCAGAGGTATAAATGACAATGGTATTTTCATCTAATTTTGTTTCCTCTAGATAATCTAACAAGCGTCCAACGTTTTCATCAACCGAAGCGATACATCCTAAATAATCCTGCATATACCGTTGGTAGCGCCATTTCATCAAATCCGTTTGGTTCATATTTGGATACTGTTTTTTAAAGTCTTCCATCATAGGCCTGTAAACCGAATCCCAAACTGCACGTTGCTCAGGATTCATACGTCCCACCTCACGTTCAAAGGCTTCAAGATCCCAACCGGATGTGTCTTCTATACCTAATTGGGCCATCATTTCAGGGTAAAGCTTGGAATCGCCCGCCCAATTCATATGTGTTAATAAATTCATTTCGGCAGTTTTTGCCGCTGTGCCTCTTCCTTCGTAATCATCAAACAAAGTTTCCGGCTCTACAAATGATTTTTTGGTATATTCTTTAAAATGACGGGGTGCTGGCAACCATTCCCTATGTGGTGCTTTTTGCATAGAGAACAACATAAACGGCTTGTTTTCATCCCTTCTGTTTTCTAACCAATCCAAAGTCATGTCCATGATTATATCGGTCACATAACCTTCAACCGTAATTTTACCCTCGTTGGTTATAAAATCAGGGTTGTAATATTGGCCTTGCCCAGACAAAATTTTAAACTCGTCTATACCCTTGGGGTTATTTCCAAAGTGCAATTTCCCGAACATGGCCGTTTGGTAACCTGCTTTTTGCATAAGCTGCGGAAAGGTGGTTTGCGATTCATCAAAAGGAAATACATTATCTACTTTTCCGTGTACGTGACAATGTTTACCAGTTAAAATAGTAGCTCTTGATGGCGCACAAATGGAGTTGGACACACAGGCATTGGTGAATTTAATACCCTCATTTGCTATACGGTCAATGTTGGGCGTTTCAATTAAATGGTCGCTATAGGCACTAATAGCTTGATAGGCATGATCGTCAGACATCATAAAAATGATATTGGGACGTTGGGCAGGTAATTCCTTTTTTACTATTTGCTGAGCTTCTTTAGACTTACAGGAAACCATTACTACTACTAGAAACAGGGACAGTAATTTTGATACAGATTTTGTATTCATCGTTTTAATTTGGATTATAACTTAGTGATGTGCATAACAAAGCCATTGTTGCTTTTCAGGTCTATGTTTAATTTTGAATTGGTGGTAACTTCTATTTCTTCAATTTTAACTTGAGTTCTGGTTTTAACCGTTTTATCATCTGTGTATACTTTGGCCTTATATATTGCACCGGGTTCTAAAAAGGAAAAACTTACTTCTACAAGCCGTGAAGTTTTGCCATTTATGCCCCCAATAAACCAATCCATGCCTTTTCTACGGGCTATCACACCTATTTCTCCAATATTAGCCTGCAATACCTTGGTTTCATCCCAAGTGGTAGGCACCTTATTGAAGAACTCCAATTCCGGCTCATTTCCAATGGTCTTGGTATCTCCCCACAGTCCATCGTCTTTAACCGGGGCTGCCGGAGCTTTATCATACCAATATAAAAACTGTAGGGGACTAAAAATGCAAACCGTTTTGGCTAATTGAGAGGCGTGCGAGCCCATTTTATCAACACGTTTATTATAATAGCATACCGTATTATCGGCCGCTCCTGCCAACATTCTGGTAAACATAGTTATTAAAGTATGTTCATTGGGTACGGTTTCCTCATCGCCACGGATACCTTCCTGAGTCAGCAGATTGGGATAGGTTCTAGAAAACCCTGTAGGTCTATATTCATCGTGCACATCCACAACCATTTTATACTCGGCTGCCTTTTTTATGGCTTGGTGCATCCAGGCAGTTGCATCTTGGTCACCCACACGTACAAAACCAAATTTAATCCCAGAAACACCCCATTCCTTGAACAAGGGCAATATCTCGTCCAATTGTTTTTCTAAAGCCCTACGGTTTACATACAGCATAACCTTAACGCCTTTTTCTTCGGCGTACTTACAAATAGCTTCAATGTCAAACGGACCTTTAGAGCGTTTGGGGTCTAAAGTAACCGTTGTGGCGTCAGAAGCATTGTCCATCTCATTCCCATACCAACCTGCATCAAAATGTACATATTGCATATTATGGCTGGCTACAAAATCGATAGCAGCAAATCCGCCTTGAGTTGTTAAGGTGCCCTCTCGAAGCACCTTTCCTGGGCTTATCCATGATTCGTCTTCTATTTCCGAAGGTGGATTTAAATTTTGGACAATGTAATTGTTCTCCAATAATTCGCCATAACTCCTCCCCATCATGATTACTCGCCATGGGGATCTAAAAGGTAGTTTTTTATGCACCTTAGCGCCTTCAACTTTGCTCTCTGCAATCACGGCTCCGGTAATGGTATCTTGTTTTTGCTCGTCTGTTTTACCATCAAGGGAAGACACAATGCTATATTTTGATGAGTTTCCCTTATTAAAACTTAATCGACCATAATCTACCAAGTGTGCTTCCGCCAAGGCAATTTTTACACTATCACCAATTTCAATTAACAATGGACGTTCTGCCCCTTTTTGTAATTTGGACAAAGGGATTTTACTATATTCCCCCTGCGCTGTTAACATTCCTTTTTCCCGTTTGGGAGTGGACCAAACGGGGTAATCTTCTAAAAAGTTGTAATGAATAGTTTCACTTAAACCTATTTCTTCCAAACCCTTTTGCTCAGGAACTTCATAGGCAAAAGCAACCCCTTCATCATAAGCTCTTGCAATTAGATTTAGTTTTGCCCTGCCCTGCTGTAAATATATTTTTGTTTGATTGTAATGGTTGGGAATACTACTCAATTCACTAAATCTTGAGTTCCAAGTAGTGTTTTCTGTAGTATGCTCCAATTTTTCTACAGATACTTTTCCCGAAAAATTCAACTCTTCTGAAAGTAATTCCAAAACTGAGGTTTTAATAACTTCTTGCTTACCGTAATACACCGAAAAAGAGAGGTCGTTTTGATTTTCGTCTTCCAAAAACACTATTTTTTTAGAGCTATCCGGTGATGATAATTCTATAATTTCTTTTTGCGTACAACTACTTAAGAGTATTAATAATAGGAATACTGGACTACACTTTTTAAATAATAGGTTCATCAACTTTATTGTTTTGCTTTAATTAAAATATTTTCAAAATTGGTCAGTGGCACTTAAAGCAGCACTACTTTTTTATCCTTTGTACTTTCCTAGCGCCTCACAGTCCTTAACAACGGATTTTTAAAATTACTGGCTGCCCTGCTGTCTTTCCCAAATGTGGCTATCGTTTAAAAGGGCCGTATATTCCTGCTGTAGTTCTTTTTTCAACCGTTCAAGAACCTCAGGTTTTTTTGTGGAAAGGTCATGTGTTTCAGATACATCTTGCTTTAGGTTATACAGAACAAAATCGCTAAGGGTGGCATTTTTCACCAAGGCCTCGTTCCCACGGTGAACATTTAGGATTTTTGGGAGATAACCATCTTCGCTTTTTAGTTGGGCCATTATTTTCCAATCCCCGCTGCGCATGGCAATTACATGTTGGTTAAGGGCATTGTAAAAACTCCATAACAAGGGTTTGCTACGGGTAACAGTCCCTGTACTTAAAAATGAGGTGATAGATTGACCATCCAATTCTTTCTTTGGTAAACCGGCCCCGGCCAATTCCGAAAAAGTTGGTAAAAAATCCAAAGCGGAAACTACGGCGTCCGAAGTTCCATTATAAGTTTCCTTCCCCAACCAATTTATTATACATGGCACTCTAAAACCGGCTTCGTTTGTCCATAATTTCATGCCTTTTAGATTGCCCGGGGAACCATAGGAACGCTTTGCCCTGCTATATCTCATTAGGGTTTCCGGACCGTTGTCCGAGGTAAATACAACAAGGGTATTTTTATCCAAGCCGTTATTTTTTAAATAGGTCAGCAATCGGCCTACGGCAATATCTACGTTTTCTACATTTGCGAAATATTCCGCTTCTTCAAGCGTATCGGTATATTCGAGGTATTTTTCCACCAAGGCTTCCGGAGATGCAATGGGTTCGTGGGGTTCATGAAAGGCAACCTCCAAAAAGAAAGGATTCTCTCCCTCTTTTTTGTCGAGCCATTGTATGGCCTCATCAACGATCAGCTGACTGCTAAAACCTTGCAGTTTACCCACTTGTTCCCCATTGCGGACAAAGTTTTTTGGATCTTTATGACTTGGGGAAGCATTGTTATGGGTAGCAAACCAATGCTCAAACCCAAAGTGGTCCGGTTGTGGCTGTTCATCGGAATTGAACAAGGAACTACCGTGCCACTTACCTACCAAACAAGTATTGTATCCTGCGGATTTAAGTAACTGTGGAATGGTTTCCTCCTCGGCTTGCAAATGCACCAGATCTTTTAAATCGTCCCTTTCCTTATGGCCACCAACAATAAAATCGTACAAGCCGGCCCTATTGGGGCTCCTACCTGTTAATAAACCTATCCTGGAAGGGGAACAGACAGGAGCGGCAGAATAGAAATTGGTAAGCTTAATACCAGATTCTGCTAGTTTATCCAGATTGGGTGTTTTAATAATAGGGTGGCCATAGGAGGAAAGATCCCCATAACCAAGGTCGTCACACAGCAGCACAACAATATTGGGCTTGGATTTGCCAAGTTGTTGTACGGCCTCGGGGGTAGATTTGCAGGATGTTATTATTAGGGAATATATCCCCAAAACAAATACTAAAATTCTCATATTGTAAAGTTTCAGTTTCTCCATACTTAAAGGCCTTGTTTTTTACTTTTTGCTCGTATTTCCCATAAGGCAATAAACAAAAGTCACTTGTTTAGAGCGTACTATTTCTAAAGTGATACGCTCTTCAATACTGAGACTTTTTTGTATTACAATTTTAATCAGAGTTTTAGTAAATGGGCATAAGCTATGGTTCAAAAGATATAAACTATAACTCATTTTGGCCAAAAAATAAATATAAGCCCCCATGGTAACCCTTTGTTTCTCCCGAAGGACAACATAAAGTTAGTCTTTATATCTACAGGTTTATTTAAGCCATTGGCTTAAGGTAAGTTTACAACAAACCGTATAAGAGGCGGGTAGAAATTACAAGTGGACTTCCTTTTAAGAACTTAAAAAGCAAAAAGGGGCAATTTCAGTGATTTTAAACAGCGGAAAGAGGAAGAAATGTATGGTAATTGGGATTTTTATTCAAAATCTACTTGAGTTCGAAGCCATTTTTTATCAAAAAACTTGGTTGGCCTACCTTATTTTTTTAGTGGAAAAGCACACTAAACTTGAGGCTATTTAGTGGGCAAATTTACAGTTTATAAATAGGTAAAAATACAAGTTCGGCCCAGGGTTGTTTTAGGGCATGTTTTTTAAGCTTTTTTAATAAGCTCCCTGTTTTAGAGGGTTGGGAGGCGTTAATGAGCAATAATTTATACCCTTTGCATCATAATTTAAACTCTTGGCCCTTAATTCTTTTTAACATTGGCTTAACAAATTTTGATGCAAAATCCGGGCATCAAAATTTTAAACAGATTAATTCAATAATAACTAGCAAACAACCATTTAAAATGAAACTTTATGATAACTGAAAAAAACAAACAAATTAGTTTAAAGAAAGCTACCAGATTACTGCTAATAGTAGGTTTATTACTCGGCGGATGCCCTGAGTTATTGGCCAGCGGTATTGCGGCTGTGGAAGGGGTTCCATTGAATGTAGCTAAGACCCAGGACCGGACCATTACAGGTACGGTAAGCAGTTCTGAGGATGGGATGCCCATCCCTGCGGTAAATGTGATAGTAAAGGGAACTACCAACGGAACCACTACGGATTTCGATGGTAATTTTGCCATTAATGTCCCTTCCAGCAATAGTGTTCTTGTATTTTCCTCTATGGGATATGCTACCAAAGAAATTGCAGTAGGGGCCAACAGCGTAATAAATGTAACACTGGATACTGATGTGAGTGCCTTGGATGAGGTGGTGGTAGTAGGCTATGGTTCTGCAAAAAAGGAAACTTTAACCGGTTCTATAGAGCAGGTAAAAGCTGAAGCTTTTGAAGATTTGGCAGTGGGTAGTCCGGCTTTGGCACTGCAGGGTAGAACTCCTGGTTTGGTTGTTACACGTACTTCATCAAGACCCGGTGACGAAGGTGTTAATTTTCTTATTAGGGGAGCTTCTTCCATAAATGGAATAGAGCCGCTGATTGTTATAGATGGTATTCCCGCTATAAATTCTTCTTCTTTTAATGATATGAACCCAAATGACATTGAAAACATAAGTGTTTTAAAAGGTGGTTCTGCTTCCGTCTATGGTTCACGGGCCGCTGGTGGGGTAATTCTAGTAACCACAAAAAAGGGTAAAGGTGATGTTAAGGTCGATATCAGTACAATTACCCGTATGGGAACTATAGGTATTCGCCCACCATCACCCACTATGTCTGAATATGGGCAGCTTTATGCAGCGGCAGCCAGAGAAGATTTAGCTTCTGGGAAACCACCTCGTTATTTCTTTTGGAACGACCTGGAAACAGTAGATAGAATTGCTGCAGGAGAAGAAGGATATTATGATTTACCTATTAATGGTAGAATATGGCTGGGAAATGCTCCAAGATTTGATGAAATGTTCGGTAACTCTTACTCTAGTCAACATAACATAAGTGTATCTGGAGGTACTGAAAAAAGTAACTTCCGTATTTCTGCGGGCTATGACGAAAATGTTGGTGGTTTAAAAGTTGCCGATGATAGTGCCGATAGATATAATTTCTCCTTAAACTATGGTGTTGATATTAGCGATAAACTAAGCTTAAATACCAATATTAATTATTTGCACAATAAATTTTCGGGACCAACCTCAGGATTGGCCAGGGAGGCTGCTACATGGGATGCACCTTTGTTTCCTACTTATAACCCAGATGGACAATATTACGCCAATTTTGGGGGTGTTAATATTACAGGTGATAGAAATGCAGTGGCGCAAGTAAAAGATGGAGGCCGGGAAAATAAAGCTGTTGAGCAGTTTAAAATAGCGGCACAGGCAACTTATAAATTCACGGACAATTTCAATTTTACGGGATCTTATGCCATTAGCAGGCAAAACAGCGAATATCAGGCATATGCGGTTTCTGTTCCACTTTATAGTTGGGACGGTGGTTTCTCCAATAATATAAATAATACAAGTTACATTCAAGAAGGAACAGGACCGGATAGGAATGACGGTAATATTACCTATAAGAACTACAAAGGAGTTTTAAATTACACCAATAGCTTTGGGGATCATAATTTTTCTGGATTATTGGCCATAGAAGCAGAGAAAAATGAATTAAATGAGTACAACATGAGGAGAAATGGCTTTGTTGATTATGGTGTGTACGATATAAATTTAGGTGCTACAGATCAACTTGTTACCACTTCCGGAGGGGGTAGTAGCTGGGGTTTTTTCGGATATATAGGACGTGTAAACTATGATTATAACGGCAAATATTTATTAGAACTTCAAGGTAGACGGGATGGATCGTCAAGATTTGCAGAAGGTGCCAAATGGTCTAATTATGGTAGTATTTCCGGGGGTTGGGTTTTAAGTGCGGAAGAATTTCTTAAAGACAGCGATGTTGTATCATTCTTAAAACTAAGAGGTGGTTATGGCGAATTGGGGAGTACTTCCGGTATTGGGAACTTTGGCTATTTGTCAACAGTTAGTTTTGGTACCACTGTTTTTGGCGAAACCAACGCAGGACAACAAGCAACTTCAAGGGCCAGTAGTCTATTTAGTAACACTACCACATGGGAACGTATTATTTCAAAAGAAATTGGTTTAGACTTTAGGTTGTTTAACAATAAGGTGTTCGGTTCTTTGGACCTTTATCAGAAAGACAATGTGGGCATGCTTGTTAGGGGTATTACCCCAGATGTACTTGGTACGGCAACTCCATTCACCAACATAGGTACCTTAGAGACCAAAGGTTGGGAAGCCATGTTGGGATGGCAAGGGAAAGTTGGTGATTTAGACTTTACCATAAGCGCCAATATGAGCGATTCCAGAAATGAAATTACGGAATATGACGGGGCTCAAACTATTTATGAGAACCTCAATGATACAGATAGATCACGAAACATTTTAGGAAAACCAATCAACTCATTTTATTTATGGGAAACAGATGGATATTTTGATAGCCAGGCTGAAGTTGATGCCTATTATGCCAGTCTAAACCCTGGAGGTATATTGCCGGCCCAATCTTCAAACGATGCTTTGCGCCCAGGGGATATGATTGTAGTAGACTCCAATGGGGATGGAAGTCTTGATAACGAAGATCTAACATATCATGGAGATGCGGCCGTACATTATGTTTATGGTTTAAATTTTGATTTAAAATACAAGAATTTTGATGTCAGTGCATTTTTCCAAGGTGCCTTGGATCATCAAATATACAGGGAAGGCTATTTTGCACAACCTTTTCAAGCAGAATGGCAGAACCAATCCAATACATGGTTGGGCAGAACATGGACAGAAGATAACCGCAATGCCGAGTTTCCTAGGCTAACTACCCAACGTGGATTATCTAGATGGAACTATAGAAGTAAAGACCATATTTTACAGAATAATAAATATGTTAGGTTAAAATCCCTTATTGTAGGCTATAATTTTAAAGGGTTGCAAATAGGGAATACACCTATTAACACAGTACGTGTTTATTTTTCAGGAAATGATTTATTTGAGTTTACCACTGTAAAGGATGGTTATGACCCAGAATTTCAACGCAGTTCAAATAACAGCGTATATCCGTTTATGCGTACATGGGCATTGGGTCTAAAAGTATCCCTTTAAGGCATAGATATTTAATACTTAAATTAAAAAACATACAAATGAAAAATATAATATATAAGGTACTACCATGTGTTATGGTACTCTTTGCATCTTGTGCAGACGAATTTATAGATTTAGCTCCACCAGCCTCCATTACGGACGAAGTTTATTATACCGAGGCCGAACATTTTTTAACAGGCTCAAACAGGTTTTATACAAACTTGATTGGATGGGGAGACCAAGGAATATATGCCGATCACGGTTCCGATTTGGTGGGTTATACAGAAGATAGTGATATGCAAATTTATAGCAGGGGGGACACCCAAGCACCAGAATCTGATTCTTATTATTCCGGAGCCTACTCGGCTATTAGGGATATGAACCTTTTACTTGCAAGAGCAGAGGAATATAGTGGGGAAGGAAGCATAGCAGAATACGTAGCGGCAACCAAATTTCATAGAGCCTGGCAGTATTTCTTTTTAGTACAACGTTATGGAGGTGTAACCTTGGTAACCGAACCTCTAGATGTTGATTCGGAAGAATTATATGGGCCACGTAATAGTAGGTATGAAGTGGTTGCCCAAATTTTAGCCGACTTGGATGATGCCATTGCCGGTTTACCTGCGGAACAGGAAATTAGTTCTTCTGATAAAGGAAAAATAAGTAAATGGGCAGCCATGGCATTTAAAGCTGAAGTCTTATTACATGAGGCAACATGGATGAAATATGTTGGAGATACTACCGATGGTGATGGTATTAGTACAGGAGCTGGTAGCGCTGGATTTGATACGGGCAATATAAACAACTATTTACAGGAGGTTGTGACCTTAACAAAAACGGTCATGGACCAAGGTGGTTATGAGCTTTGGAACCATAACGATGCCCTTGATAATTTGAGTTCAAATTTCTTGTTCAACCTAGAAGATGGTGGGTCTAACCCCGGTGGTTTTGATAAGGCATCCAATAAGGAGTTCATTTTTTATAACAAGTACGATTTTACTTTTAGACAAGCAGGGACACTTGTAAGTCATGTTTTTGAAGGAAGGGTAAAGCCCAGTAGGAAAATGATGGATATGTTCTTGTGCGATGATGGATTGCCAATAGACCAGTCACAAAGATTTATGGGGTATGCCAATACAGAAGATGAGTTCCAGAACAGGGATTTAAGGATGAGGGCTTATTTTACATACCACAAAAATCTTGGAGAGATACCGGAAACCGGAGATGTAACATTAAATGGAACAAATAATTTTGGATATTTCAATTCAAAGTTCATGAGTTGGAAATGGGGTACCGATGAGGCATACAGGGCAACAACAACTGAAGCCTATGACATGCCTTTTATACGCCTGGCAGAAGTATATTTAATGTATGCAGAGGCCTTGTACGAATTAAATGGAAGCCTTTCGGATGCCCAAATGAATGAGTCAATCAATTTAGTGAAAGCCAGGGCCGGTTTACCACCAATTAGTAATACTTTTTTAACGGTAAATGGAATGGACATAGGAACAGAAATTAGAAGGGAACGTACCATTGAGCTTTATGCAGAGAGCGCAACAAGGTTTAATGACCTAAAACGATGGGGAATTGCCGAGGAAGAATTAGGTGAAACCATATATGGTGCTGTTATAGAAGGTACTGCTTACGAAGGAAATACTGCCTTATATGATCCAGCTGCATATGGTTTCGGAGAAGGAACCACCACAACAGGAGTTGGTCCTAGAAGAGCTGTCATAGTTCAGCCTTCATCGATTCGTAATTTTTCCAGAAATAATTACTTATTCCCGCTTCCAACATCCCAAACAGGTTTAAATGATCAATTACTTCAGAACCCTGGGTATTAAAAATAGGTTTTAGTTAGTTTGTTAAAAGCAGCCATGACATATGTTATGGCTGCTTTTTTTGGCCTTATTAATATCAAGCCCCTTAAGGCAGATATGGCACTACACCCACTTCAGCTGGGTACACCTCTCAAGGATTCTACTTCTCCCCCGCCTTTTCTTTTTCCTCCATAAACTCCGTTGGGGTCTTATTAAAGAGTTCTTTAAAAGTTTTGCTGAAATAGGCCGTAGAGTTAAATCCGCTCATATAGGTTACCTCCTTTATGGTATATTGTTTGGCCTGCAATAACTCGGAAGCATATCTAAGCCTTATGCTGCGTATAAAGTAGCTGGGGTTATTGCCGGTGAGCGAGTTTATTTTGCGGTAAAGCTGGGACCTACCTATTCCTAGTTCTTTGGAGAGGTCCTCCTGTTTAAAATCTACATTGTTTATGTTTTCCAGGATGATCTTGGTGGCCTTGTCCAAGAAAACTTCGTCCATATTATTGGTGGTCACCTCGGCAGAGGGGATTAAACCGCCTATTTCCGAAAACCGTTCCCGCAGTCTATTTTTGGCAGCCAATAAGTTACTTATTCTGGCTTTTAGAACACTGGTGACAAAAGGTTTGGACAGGTAGCCGTCGGCACCGCTCTTATACCCTTCTACCTTATCGTTATCCAAGCTTCGGGCGGTGAGCAACAATACCGGGATATGGCAGGTGTCAAAGTTGGTCTTAATTTCCTTACAGAGCTCAAAACCGTCCATTTTGGGCATCATTACATCACTGATAATTAGATCAGGAAAGGCTTTTTGGGCTATTGTTAATCCCTTGACCCCATTGGCGGCTTCCTTAATTATATAATCATTTTGTAAATCCTTGACCAGGTGCTTGCGCAGTTCGCTATTATCTTCCACAATCAGGATGGTAGACCGTTTGGAATCACTAACTAAATCTTTTTTGGTAGATGGCGAAGACTCATCATTAACAATACTCATTTCATAGTCTACGGCATTCATGGAATTGATAAGGAATTCATTTTTTACATTCTCAACATTTTCCCATTCAGAATCCAGATTTATGGGCAGTTTAACGGTAAAGGTGCTCCCCTTTTTAGGCCGACTTTCTACTGTAATCTCTCCCCCATGGATCTCTATCAGGGCTTTTGTAAAGTTTAAACCTATACCCGTTCCGGTTGTGGTACTGTCCGGGTGATAAAAACGGCTGAAAATATTTTTTAGTTGCTCTTTTTCCAATCCCACCCCATTGTCCGAAATTACTATTTCTACATAGTCCTTTAATCGCTCCTTCTTTGACCAAAACCAACGTTTTCCATTGCCCTTGGATGATTTTTTGTTGACCATGACGGTAATGGTGCCCCCCCTTTTGGTAAATTTTATTGCATTGGAAATGAGGTTGGTGATTATTTTTTCAACCTTGTCAAAATCAAAAAGAGTGGTTATTTTTTGGGTATTGGATTCAAACTTGTAATCCAAGTCTTTTTTAGCGGCCAAGGGCACAAAAAGGGAGAAAATATCCTCGCAGAATTTTATAATATTACCTTGTTCCAATTGTAAGGGCGACATGCCCACGTCCATTTTTCTATAATCCAATAATTGGTTTACAAGGTGCAATAGCCTTCTTGCACTTCTCTGAATGGTTAAGGCAGAAGTTTTAATTTGATCGGAATCGGATACACTTCCCAATATTTTGTCTACCGGGTTAAGTATTAAGGTTAATGGCGTTCTAAACTCGTGGGAAACATTCACGAAGAATTCCAGCTTCATTTGATCCAGTTCACTTCTTTGGGATGCCTTTACCTGTAGCGTATAGTAATTGATCAATGCCCAAAACAATAGGCCTCCCACAATTATGTAAATAATTTTCATCCACCAGGTTTTCCAAAAAGGGGGCAGTATCTCTAATGCTATTTTGGAAGAATCGGCATTGTCCCATTGGCCATCCAAAGAGGCCTTAACCTCAAAAATATAATTACCAGGCTCTAAATTGGACAGGTTAACCACCCTATTGCTCCCCGTATCAATAAAACTATCATCCAATCCATGCATTTTATAGGCATATTGGATCAGCTCAGGGTTTTCAAAATGAAGGGCTACGAATTCAAATGAGATATAATTTTCATTGTAATTTAAAGAGAGTTTCTTGGTCTCGTTTATCGATTTGTTTAACAGTACTCTCCCATTAATGGAATCGCCCGGATATATATCGGTGTTATTTAATTTAAAACTGCTAAGCTGTGGACTAAGTTTTGGTACGGATTGTTGACCAAAATTATTGGGGTCAAATAGATTAAAACCGTTGATGCCCCCTATAAGGATACGTCCGTCATGCAACTTTTCAATAGACTTGCTCTGGTATTCCAAACCCTGTAGTCCGTCGTGTTCATTAAAATTCCTAAATTGATCCGTATTGGGGTTTAGTAGGGAAAGTCCACTTTTAGAGGTTATCCATAACTTATGACTCTCATCTTCTTTAATGCCCACAACAAGGTTGTTGGGTAGTTCGTTCTTGGTGGTGTAGGACTTTATGAGTTTTAAGTCACCATCCAACTTAAAGATTCCGCTGTCTGTTCCCAACCATATATTTCCCACATGGTCTTCGGTTATATAATTAATACCTGTGCCTTCAATACCATTGGCCTGGATTTGTTGAAATTGGATCTGTTCAGGAGCGTATTCCTCCAATTGATCCAGGTCCAGGTAATTTAAGCCGAGTGAAGTACCAATTAACAACCTGTTTTTGGAATCTATAAAAAGACAGAAAACAAAATTACTGGCTAGTCCGTTCTCATTTTGAACTGTATTTTTATAATTGTTGAAATGTCCGGTATTGGGATTTAACAAGCTCAGCCCTTCTGTCCTTAGTCCAAACCAAAGCCTGTTTTTGTCATCTTCAACTCCTGTCCATACAGAACTTTCGCCAATAGAATTAGGATCCGCAGGTTTATGGACAAAACGTTTAAACGTCTGGAGTTCGGGGTTAAACTTATTTACTCCACCATCCAAGGTGCAGATCCAAATAGCGCCATCGGAAGATTCAAACGTATATAATATTTTGTTGGAACTTAAGGAATTTGGGTTTTTGGGGTCATGGCTATAATGTGTGTATGATAGTTGTTCCTCATTAAATAGATTTAGCCCTCCGTTGTAGGCACTTATCCATATTCGTTCCTTGGAGTCCTCCAAAACAGCCTGTACAATCTTTTCATTGAGCCCTTTTTCATTGTTTGGTTGGTAATAATAGTGGCCAAAGGAATATTTAGATGGGTCTAGTTTGCTTACACCCTTATCATAACTTCCTATCCATAAAATGCCACTTTTGTCTTGGTAGATTACCGATGGCTTGTTGTTGGGTAGTGAAAAGGAATCAAAAGGATCGTTAAGAATATTTTGAATGTTAATTTTTTCGTCCTTATTAAAAAGGAAAAGCCCATGCCCGTCTGTGGTAACCCACACCGTGCCGTTTTTGTCTTGATAAAAATCCCGTACTGGTATATCGCCCTCAACCAAAGAAAGATGTGAAAAACTGTTATCTTCCCTGGACCACAATATAATATTGGATAAATTGTTGCCTATCCAAAAATCGTCATTATAGTCTATAAACACATTTTTTGGTATGTGGTTAAGTTCATAGGGTTCGGAGACATTAATATGCACCCTGTCAAAATTATTCTTTTGGGGGTTGTAGCGATTTAAATATTGTCCATTGGTAACAAACCATAAGGCATTTTTACGGTCCTTAATTATGAAATTTACACTGTTGTTGTCCAGGGTATTGGGATTGGAGGCCTCATTTAAATAATAGGATATCTCTAACGGGTGTCCATAGCCGGGATTATTGGTTAGGTCTATTTTAATGACACCATTATTGGTGGCTACCCATAGGTTATTGGACTCTGGGCTATATAACAGGTCATTAATTATTTTTCTGGGACTTTTGGAAAGGGATTGATCGCCGTATAAATTAATGCGATGAAACTTATAGGTGGTTTTATCCAGAAAATTAAGGCCGTTGCTGGTCCCTACCCATAGGTTGCCAAATTTATCCTCTGTTATGGTATTGATTCTGTTGTTGCCTATAGAAGTTGAATCGTTTAATATAGAACGGTATATTTCAAATTCATAACCGTTATACTTATTTAGACCGTCAATGGTGCCAAACCACATAAACCCATCACTGTCCTGAAAAATAGTAGTACATGTACTGCTTGAGAGACCATCAATGGTGTTTAAATTTTCAAATTTGAGATTCTTAAACTGTCCCCATACTGAATAGGGCAGGCAACAAACCAAAAAAAATGTACAAATACGTATGATCATTATTTACTGTTGATGTTATAAAACTTTTTGGCCAAGCCTATGAAATTGAAAATATAGTATTGTGATATCGCAAGCTGGGCTTGCGAGTTCTTTACAATACAAGATAAGCACAAAAATATAAATCAATACATTAATGGCATTAACCTCCTTCTTATATATAATGTCCGTCCAACATCTATTTTAACATATATTATTAAACATGGCCAATGTACCTAATTGCCAAGGTCTGTATGAGTGATGATAGGGCATTCCGGACTCTTATTATAAAGAGCAATTTTAGCTAAAAACGTTATTCTAGGTATCCATGTTATCCACAATGGAATTTTAACCAAATGCTTTGGATGATGTCTTAGGGTTGGAAATAACCAAAGAAAAAACGAGCCAGGAAAAGGACCTTATAGTGTGAAAAAGATTAAATTGGGCGAATAAAAAAAGTAAACAAACTGTAAATAATTGATTATGAGAATGTTGTGGGTGAGCCTCCTTTTTTTGGGGATTGTGAGTTGTGGAAAAAAGGAATACAAGGATAAGATTTATGTGAAACCCGAAATTGTACGGGAAGCACCATCCGACTTTCTTTCTCCTGAAGAAAGTCTGGAAAAATTTTACTTGCCCGAGGGGTATAGGATAGAATTGGTAGCATCAGAACCTATGGTGAATGAGCCGGTTGCCATAGCCTGGGATGGGGACGGTAAGATGTATGTGGCCCAAATGGATACCTATATGCAAACGGTGGATGCAGATGGGGAAGATGAACCTTATAGTCAGATAAAACTCTTGGAAGACCTGGATGGGGATGGAAAAATGGACAAGAGTACTGTATTTATTGACAGTTTGTTATTGCCTAGGATGATTTTGCCGCTGGATGACCGCCTTATTGTAAATGAAACCTATTCCTATGATCTATGGAGCTATAGGGATACGGATAATGATGGGGTGGCCGATGAAAAGATCAGGGTTTATGAAAATCCAAAAAGAAGGGGCGGAAACCTGGAGCACCAACAGAGTGGTTTGGTTTGGAACCTTGACAATTGGGTGTATACCACCTATAACCCACTGCGGTTTAGGTTTAATAAAGATGGTATTCAGGTAGATTCCTTGGTAGGTGGTTCCGGTGGCCAATGGGGCCTGACCCAGGATGATCTGGGAAATATGTACTATTCTTCTGCAGGATCAGAAATAGCTGCTTATAATTTTCAGATACCTCCAATATATGGGGAATTTAACCCTAAAGGGCAAATTTCGGAGGGCTTTATGGAACCTTGGCCAGTGGTGGGGACACCTGATGTCCAAGGGGGTGCCAAACTAAGGTTAAAGGCAGATGGGACTCTTAATAAGTTTACCGGGGTGGCCGGACAAGAAATTTATAGGGGTCATAAATTGCCTCCATCCGCCTACGGGGATCTTTTTATTCCTGAACCCGTGGGGAGATTGATACGTAGGGCAAAAGTAAAAAATGAGAACGGAAAAAAAGTATTGTACAATGCCTATGATGAGGCCGAGTTCTTAGCATCTACAGATTTGAACTTTAGACCTGTACAGGCAAAAACCGGACCTGATGGGAGTCTTTACATTGTAGACATGTACCGTGGTATTATTCAGGAAGGGAACTGGACAAGGGAAGGCAGTCATTTAAGACCGGTTATACTTCGCAAAGGTTTGGATAAGAATATTGGGAAAGGAAGGATTTATCGTATTGTTCATGAGGAGATAGAACCTAGTGGGAAGCCTCAACTTTTGGATAAATCCGCGGAGGAATTGGTAGAGTATTTAGGACATCCCAATGGATGGTATAGGAATACGGCACAAAAGCTGATTATCTTAAAGGGGGATATGGGAGTTGTTCCCAAGCTCAAGGAAATTGCCATGGACAATGAGTCATTTTGGACAGATAACTTTGGGGATAAGGATTATGCGCTTCAAAGAGTCCATGCATTATGGACCCTGGAAGGACTTGGTATTGTGGACAGGAACCTGATACTCCAAAAGTTGAATGACCAGGATTATAGGGTCCGAATTTCGGCAATAAAATTAAGTGAGGCATTTTTGAAGGAGGACGATAATGGAATTATTAAGGCATTGGCTCCTTTGCAAAATGATGTTGATATTAATGTGGTAAAACAATTGGCATTGAGTTTGGGTTATTCCCAAAGTACCCAGGCCAAGGAGCTATCAAGTTCCATAGTAGAGCAATATAGGGATAATGAAGTGATAACGGCTTCCATTGCCTTGGGAATAAAAGCCAAGGATTCCGAATTTTTGAAATTCAAGAAACGCCTTGCCAACAGTAGTAGAATTCATAAAATGACGGCACTTGCCGGCTACGATATATATATGCAGACCTGTGTAACCTGTCATGGACCGGATTTAAAAGGGGTTCCTAATGGTGAAAATTCCTTGATAGCACCACCTTTAATAGGATCACCTAGGGTGAAGGGCGATAAGGAGGTCTTGGTAAATATTCTTCTAAACGGACTTACCGGGCCTATAGATGGCAAGGAATATGGTATTATGCTACCCATGGGCTCCAACGATGATGAGTGGATTAGCCAAGTAGCTTCTTACATTCGTACCATGAACAGTACCTCATGGGTACGTGAAAGGGAAGTAGCCGAAATAAGAGAAAAAAATGCTGATAGGAAAAACTATTGGACATTGGAAGAACTGTTGAAATAGCATAGAGTTGAAAATAATATAAAAAGGGACGTGTGGTACTTATACAGGTATTCCTTGTCCCTTTAATAACCTTTTCTCCAACTTTCCGCAAAGACCCAAATCTTCCAGAGCAATCTATATGATCTTTGGTAGGTAGCCCCTTAATTGCAATTCTTTTTATTCCAAAAAAATAATACCATCCCCCCTTTTCATTATTTACTTCAGTATATACTTCAGTGTCCAAGGCCTTATTAAAAGCGCAATTTTAGGCTATTCATTTTATCTAATAATAGATTTGACCCCCTCTAATTTTGAATATTGTTTTTTTTCAGTAATTCTTGAATTTAGGTGTCTATAATAATAAAGTATCGTACTTGTAATAATAGAAGCATCGATGTTTTAGGTGGTGGTTTCGCAAAATAAATTTAAATCTTATGCAGGAATATGGTGAATTGGCATTGGCTTTAGTAGCGGAAAAAAATTCGAATGACGAAGATCAGATTTTTAATCAAGCCCAAGAATTTAACGCTGGGAGCTTATTTGTTGAAGAGAAAGAGGAGGTCCTAATTTGGGAAAGATTAATTGAAGGGGATAAGTTGGCCTTGGGAGAGCTTTATAATAAATATGTGAATATTTTATTTTCCTATGGAATGTACCACTCCAAGGACAGGGCTTATGTATTGGACTGTATACACGACCTTTTTGTTGATTTGTTCAAGTATAGAAAAAACCTGTCTAGGACAGACAATATTAAATCCTACCTTTTTAAGTCCCTGAAACGAAAAATTAATAAAAGGTATAGGACCAAAAATGTCTCGGTTTCTTTGGATGAATTTGAGTTTATAACTGATTTTGATCAGAAGAACCATACCAATTCCTGCGAGAAATCCATTATTAGTCGGGAAAACACCTCCGAAATGAACGAGAAATTGGGAAAAGCATTGGAGACCTTGACCAAAAAGCAAAGAAAGATCTTGTTCCTTAGGTTTGATCAGGATAGGTCATTTGAGGAAATAGCAGCAATAATGGAAGTGTCGGTTCAAACCGCCAGGACCTCGGTTTATAGGGCCTTAAAATCACTAAGGAAATTAAAATTTTAAAAGTATTTAGTCCAAACCAAAAAAGCAAACCGGCATTTGTTTAGAAAAGCCAAGTACATAGCACAACACTAAAGAGACTTTAAAACATTAACAGGGAAATGAGTTTCAATAGCTATTATCGAATAAAATAACTATGAAAAAAATAAAATCGAATAAAGTATTAATACTGCCCATCACAGAGTCGGAAAAAATGGCGCTGCAATATAGGATCTTTACCACCATAGACAGGTTGGCAATTAGAAGAAAGCGTTTTTACATAGCAGCCAGCGTAACCGCGTTAATGACATTTATGGCGTTTTTTGGTTTCTATTTCTTTAGTGCTCCATCAACTTCCATAACAGATTTTGCAAAAGCTTCAAAAGAGCTAGATGTAAACAGTACGGACGAGGTAGTTCTTGTTCTGGGCGAGGGTAAAAACCTGCAAGTAGATGACGATACTGCTACCATTAACTATTCCAATACAGGGGAAAAAGTTAAACTGGGCAGTACCACGGAAATCAATCAGGAAACTACCAATGATGATAAAGTAGTCTATAATACCCTGTTGGTGCCTTATGGTAAGCGATCCACGGTTACCCTATCGGATGGTACTATTGTATGGTTAAATTCTGGGTCTAAAATTATATATCCTGCTGCCTTTAATGGAAAAAGAAGGGAGCTATATCTGGAGGGGGAAGCAATTTTTGATGTGGCCCATAATAAAAACCAACCTTTTGTAGTCATTTCCGATAGTCAGGAAATAGAGGTGTTGGGTACCGTTTTTAGTGTCACCGATTACGCAGATGAGGGGGTCATTAATACTGTTTTAAAAAGCGGTAGCGTTCAAATTAGTTATCAAACCAGTTCTTCTACTACAGACAACCATGTAGAAAAGATGAAAATTATCCCAGGTACAAAAGCCAGTTATAATAAAGAAAAGAAAAGTATTCTTTCTGAGAAAGTGGATGTAGACCGCTATTTTTTATGGAGGGAAGGGGTGTTGATCTTTAAGAACAACGACCTAAGTTACATCACTAAAAGAATAGCAAGATATTACAATGTGGATATTGATGTGGAATATGAAGATAAGGACAAAGAAACCTTTTCAGGGACACTGAACCTAAATGAAGACATCCATACCGTATTGGAAAATATAAAGGCGAGTACAAATGTGAACTATAAATTCTCGGAAGATAAAATAATAATTAACCCAAGTAGCTAATGAATTAAAAACAACCTATTTCAAGTATTAGAAAAAAAACCAGAAGATGCGGCAACACCTTCTGGTGTAATTAAGTCAATATCACCAGCTTATGGTGACATTAAAAAACCAAAATCAAAAATATGAAAAAAACTTTAAGTAAAGGTATCCTTGCGCTTATGAGAATGTTTTTATTGTTAATTAGTATAGGACTATCCTCAGTTTATGGAAACTATGCAATAGGACAGAGCAGAATTGATGTCGAAATCGAAAATTTATCCATTGAGGAATTTTTTAAAGAAATACAGAACAACAGTGACTATTACTTCTTTTATAAGGATGATGTCTTAAGTACAGACAAAAAAATCTCCTTAAACTTAAAGGACGTAGAAGTATCTACCATTTTAAACAAGGCTTTTTCAAAAACCAATTTGACCTATAAAATAAATGGAAATCAAATTGTTGTTAGAAAGATTGGGATAGATGTTAATAAAACGTCCTTAAACCTAAAAGAAGAAGCAAGCCAAGAAAAGGAAGTAACCGGTACCGTTTTGGATACTGATGGGATTCCTTTAATGGGCGTTAATATTCTAGTAAAAGGTACCACTGTGGGTACCCAAACAGATTTTGATGGTAACTATAGTATTATGGTTCCCCAAGATGGAGTGTTGGTCTTCACTTATTTAGGAATGTTGACCCAGAGTATTCCAGTAGGGGACAAGTCTGTGGTAGATGTAGTGCTAGAGGAAAATGCAGCAGCACTTAGTGAAGTGGTGGTAGTTGGTTATGGTACGCAGAAAAAAGAAGCCCTAACAGGTTCTGTTAGTATAGTAAAAAGTGACGAGTTGGAGCAGGCGCCCACTTCTTCATTTGAACAATCCCTTAGGGGTAGTGTAGCTGGTATTCAGGCATCGGCTCTTGATGGGGCCCCAGGTTCCAATACCGAAATTAGGATTAGGGGTATTGGATCTATCAATGCATCCAGTGAGCCTTTGTACGTTATAGATGGTATTCCCATTCAGGCCGGTAGTCAGGCTACCAATGATAACGATGGAGCCAGCTCCAACGTTATGGCATCCATAAACCCTAATGATATTGAAAGCATTAGTATCTTAAAGGATGCAGCTTCAACAGCAATTTATGGGTCTAGAGGGGCAAATGGGGTTATTTTGATCTCTACAAAACAGGGAAAGACAGGTAAGGCAACCATTGAGTTTAAAACACTTACCGGGTTTAATTCCCAGGCTTCAAAAAACATCTTGAAGCCATTGAACGCGGCTCAATACACAGAATTGTTTTTAGAAGGTTATATAAATCAGGGCGATACGGCCGAAGAAGCGCAAGCAAGGCTAGATTCCAGATTTACGCAACAAATAGACCCTTCAACCGGTGAGCCAACAGATACCAATTGGTTAGATGCCATTACCCGTACCGGTGTTACACAAAGCTATGATTTGAGCGTTAGAGGTGCTACGGATAAGGTAAAATACTTTATGTCTGGTGGGTATATGGACCAAGAAAGTTATATTATAGGATACGGTTTCAAAAGATTTAGTACACGTGCCAATCTAGAATACAAGGCCAGTGACTATATAACCATTTCCAACAATATTTCTATTTCGGATATTACATCCAGTACGGCCCCAGATGCCGGTTCTTGGAACAACCCGTTTAAAAATACTTTGGAGCTGTCTCCGCTTATTCCTATCTACGATGAGGACGGACAGTACAATGCGGAACATAACAATTACTTTCCTATTGCCAGTAACCCTGTGGGTAGTTTAAGTGGAGATGACCTTTGGGAGACCAAGACATCAAGAATCATTGATAACTTGGCCCTTTCTGTTAACTTCCTTAAGAACTTGGTATTTAGAACCCAGTGGAATTTTGATATACTTAGTATAAACGAATCCCAATATTATAACAGACGTTATGGATCTGGACTGGACTATAACGGTTATGCCTATGAGGCAACTACTACCAACAAAACATGGGTAGGAACACATACCTTGGACTATAACTTTGCTTTGGCAGACACTCACTTTTTTAATTTCTTGGGTGGATATGAGGCACAACAAACTACTAGGGAATCACATTGGGGCTCAGGGTCAAATTTTCCTAATGATATAGTTAAAACCTTGGGCAGTGCTTCGGCCGAATTTTCAGTAGGTGGAAATAGATCTGAATATACCTTTAGTTCCATGTTTTTGAGAGCCAACTACAATTTTGATAGCAAGTACTTCCTTTCTGCCAGTATTAGGAACGATGGATCTTCAAGATTTGGTGCAGACAATAGATATGGTACTTTCTATTCGGTTGGTGCTAGCTGGAACGTCGCCAAAGAAGACTTTATGGACGATATTTCATTCGTCAATTTACTTAAGTTAAGAAGTTCATTTGGGGTAACAGGTAATGCCGCCATTGGTAATTTTGCATCTCTAGGATTGTACAACTATGGCCAAGATTATGACGGGTCACCAGGAGGGAGTCCTTTACAACTTGGTAACCCGGATCTTACCTGGGAAACACAGGAAAACTTTAATGTTGGGTTGGACTTTGGACTCTTCAGTAAGGTAAATGGTACTGTTGAATATTTTAATAGAGTTTCTTCAGATCTTATTTTGGATGTGCCAATTTCACAAACTACCGGATTTACAGAACTTACCCAAAATTATGGGGAAATGACCAATTCTGGTTTGGAGCTTACCTTGAATGCCGAAATCATCAATAAAAATGATTTCAGATGGAGTCTAGGAGTCAATACTACCTTGATTAAAAATGAAATTACCAAGCTGGAAGAAGACTATACAGATGGTGCTTTTAGAAGAGAAGTAGGACAGGATTTCCAATCTTTCTATATGTATGACTGGGCCGGGGTAGATCAGACCAATGGGGATCCATTGTATTATACCGATGCCACGAGGACCACAATAACCAATGATATTGGAGATGCAGAGCGTTTCATGGTTGGTAAATCGGCCACTCCGGATTTCTTTGGTGGGTTTAATACGGCTCTCTCTTACAAGGGCTTTAGTTTAAACGCCAACTTTATGTACTCCTACGACAACTACCTCTTTGATGGTAGGGCAAGGGGAACCTTGGGTGATGGAAGGTTGGCACCAAGAAGTACCGCTACTTATTTGTATGAAAACCGATGGGTTGAAGGAAAAACAGATGCCTTGTTTCCAAAATTCGTTTGGGGAGGTCAATCAGGAAGTAACCAGGCAAATGTTACACGATGGTTATATGATGGAAGTTATATGCGTTTAAAAGATTTGACATTCGCCTATAATTTTCCAGAAAAAATTACATCCTACCTGAACCTTAATTCTATAAGGATGTATGCCAGAGGTACCAATATTTTGACATTTACAAAAGATAAAGACTTGTATATAGATCCAGAACAGGCCATAAATGGAAATTATAACGGAATGACGCCTGCAATGAAGACCATCTCTTTAGGCTTAGATATTCAATTGTAAATAAAAAAAAGACTTATGAAAAATTATAATAAAATAATATTATTGATACTGATAGGGCTTTTCATGTCATGCTCAGAATCATTTTTAGACATTAGCCCTGAGAATGCAGTTTCTGATGAGGAAGCTATAACAAACTTAGAAGATCTAGAGACCTCTATCACCGGGGTATATAACGAGATTTCAGGAGCATATTACTATGGTAGGTATATGTTTTTGATCCCGGACGTTTTGGCCGATGACGTAAAGCAGAATGAACAAGCCAATAGGATTGTAGATTATGCACAACACGTACAAAGTGTATCGGACAGCCAAGCAAGTGCTTTATGGACAGGACTTTATTTTGCCAATAACGCACTGAATAATATTATCAATTCAGATATAGAGGTAACTGCTACATCACAGGATAAAAAAGACCATATTTTAGGTGAAGCCTATGCTTTAAGAGGTTTGGTTTATTTTGATTTGGTAAAGTTGTTTGCACAACATTATACTTACACTGCTGATGCAAGTCATTTAGGAGTGCCGTTAATTCTTGAATTCGACCCTACCTTGGAGCCTGAAAGAAATACGGTTAAAGAAGTGTATGATCAAATAATTTCTGATATGACCACGGCCATTTCCCTTATGGACGATACGTCTAGAAGCGGAAACTCCAACACCTTATCCGCTACATCGGTAAAGGCATTGTTGTCCAGAGTTTACTTGTACAAGGAAGATTGGGCAAATGCCGAAGCTATGGCTACCGACGTTATTGAGGCAGGTTATGACTTAGTGGACAATGCCGATTATTTAACGCTATGGACACAGGATAACAACTCAGAATCCATATTTGAAATATCGATGACCGAGTCTGATAACCAAGGGGGAAACAGTATATCTGCAATGTATGTGGTAGAAGGCTATGGTGATTACTTGCCATCCAATGATGTGGTATCCTTGTACGATGATGGGGATGCCAGATTGCAAGTTTTTAAGGAAGATCCTCTTTTAGCTGGCGATTATGCTCCTTATAGGGTAGATAAGTATCCTAATGTTTTGGGCTACAATAATACAAAGGTGATGCGTTTGGCAGAAGTGTATTTGATTAGGGCCGAAGCCAGAGCGGAAATAGGAACCAATATTTCAGGAGCTCAGGAAGACTTGGATATGGTTCGCCAGAGAGCACTCCCAACTGCAATAAGTGTTACGGTTTCCGGAGAATCGCTTATAGATGAAATTATGCAGGAAAGAAGGTTGGAGCTATGTTTTGAAGGGCACAGACTTTGGGACCTGATGAGAAGAAAGGAAGATATTGTTAGAAATGAGTGTACCGCAAGCATATGCTTTATACCTTATGGTGATGAAACCAATATCTTGCCAATACCACAGGATGAGACAGATGTTAATCCGAATATTACACAAAACCCAGGTTATTAACCTTTAGTCAACGGTAAAATTCTTGTTATACACATTGGGAAAGCCATGCTGCGGTCCCAATGTGTGTACAGGGATTATTAAGCATAATAAGCCTTGATTTGTACAATCATATAGGCTTGGGGTGTGCTATTTCAACACAGCATATAATTTCAATTATAATGGATTACTATGATATCAAATCGGAGAAATTTAGTTAAAATTCTATCGCTAGGGGCCCTTTTACCTGGGCAATCCCTACAAGCACTTTCATCAATAATGGAAACCATCGATTCCAATTCCGATAAATCCACAGCATTACTTTCCCATCTTCAAAATGATAAAATTGATGAACTCTATAGCAAGGCCATAGTTAACGACGGACTTATCATTGGACGTAACTGGAATGAGGAATCTTTCAAAGCCCTGGCCCAGTCCGGCTACACAGGCTTCAATGTTTCTGTAGACTCCGGGGATTTGGCCAAAGGACTTAGAAACCTTAAGGCATGGCAAGAGATTATTAAGGAGAACCCAGACCAACTTATACTTGCTACCAGTAGTCAAGATTATATCCAGGCCAAGAAAGAAGACAAGGCTGCCGTTATGTTGGGTTTCCAGAATGCTACCATGGTGGGAAAATCCATAGAAAATTTGGACACTCTTTATGAGTCGGGAATGCGCTGGATGCAATTAACCTATAATGAACGCAATTTATTGGGTGACGGAAGTACAGAAAGAACAAATTGTGGCTTATCAGATTTTGGTCTTGAGGTGGTTGATCGTATGAACGAGTTGGGAATTATAATAGACTTATCCCATTGTGGTGAACAAACTACCAATGAGGGCATTGCACATAGTAAATCCCCTGTTTCCATAAATCACTCTATGTGCGAAGCCTTGCACAGGAACCATCCCCGTGCAAAAACCGATGAACAGATCCGTGCCATGGCCGATAAGGGTGGTATAATGGGTATTATTTGTCTGGGCTATATGATTGGGCCGAAGCTAGGAATAGAAACCACCCTTGAAACATATGTTGATCATATAGATCATGCTGTTAAGGTTGGTGGCATAGACCATGTAGGATTGGCGTCCGACTTTGCCATACAAGGATTGGAAGCAACCGGGGCAACCCGTGAAAACTGGTATGTGCCGCGACTTACACGTTTTAAACCTTCCTATAAGGTTCAGTGGCCACCGTGGATTCCTGAACTGGATACCCCGGATCGTTTTCGTCACGTTGCCAGACTATTGGACAAAAGAGGCTATAGTACTGGTGATATTGAAAAAATATTGGGTCAAAATTGGCTTCGCTTCTATAGTGAGACCCTAAAACCCTAATAAACTGCTATAACGCTTTAAAAATTATATCAATCTCATTGCCCTATTATCCTTATTTATGAAATACGCTATCCTTATACTTCTTTCCTCAATCGGTTTAATGGCCAGTTGTAAGGAACTGGATATGTTAGATGGTAACGGTCCGGAAAAAACTGTTTACGATGTGGTGTTTCGGGAAAGTCTGGCCGGGACCTATGAAAAATGGAGGACTAAGGATAATGGCTTTGAGTTTTATTACACTTACACCGATAGAGGCCGAGGCCCGGAATACAAAGAAGTCATCTCCCTTAACGATGATAATTTTATAGTGGCCCAAACCGTAAAAGGGATCAATTATTCCAAGGTTTCCATTGAGGAAAATTTTTCGAGCAATGCAGGCACGGCCGTAACTCAGAACTTGATGGGCACTTCTACGGGCGACTTCAATGGGGATAAACTTTATTTTCGTTTTGATGGCTCACCGGCAGTCTATGAAATTCTGGCCCAACTGGCTCTAAAATCCGAAACCGGGAAAGTGGCATTGTATCCCAAAGGCGAGGCCGAATTAATAAACAAAATTCCCTTGGAACTCTCCAATGGTACATCGGTAGAACTTTTGTCCATAAAAGGCCTGGATCTAAACCCTGTTTATATATGGATGCTGGGCGATGAGATGATAGCTAAAATATCGGGCAACCTGCATATAATTAGAACCGATTTTAGTCCTATACGTCAGGAGATGAAAGGTATACAGGACGGTATTGAAGATGAAAGCCTGATTGCGATTGCCAAAACGCTAACCCATAATGTGGATAAGGTTGTGATTAAGAATGTGAATGTATTTACAGAATCTGGATCACTGCTTTACAATCAGGATGTTCTTGTAGAAAGGAAATTGATCAAGGCCATTCACAGCACTGGAGAAATAGTGTTGGACAAGGATGCCACATTGATAGATGGAACGGGTAAAACACTTATGCCGGGTATGTTTGATATGCATACCCACAATGATAAATTTAGGGGAATGCTGCACCTTGCTGGCGGTGTTACGGCAGTGCGCGACCTGGCTAACAATAAGCATTTAAAAGGATTGGCCGAACAGTTTGAAAGTAATGATATCCTTGGCCCGCATATTGTAACCTTCGGTGGTATAATAGATGGCCCGGGACCCTTTGCCAATCAACGCAATGTAATTGAGAGCCTGGAGGAAGGACTGGCCGAGATCCAAGACTATAAACGTTTAGGGTATCAGCAGATAAAATTATACAGTTCCATTAAACCGGAATGGGTGGCACCATTAACAAAAAAGGCACATGAACTTGGAATGCGGGTAAGTGGTCATATTCCGGCCTTCATGGATGCCAAGCAAGCCATAAATCAAGGGTATAATGAAATTCAGCATATTAACATGTTGTTCCTTAATTTCCTATCGGATACCATAGATACCAGGACGCCATTGCGTTTTACCATGCCTGCGCAATACGGTGCCGACCTTGATCTTAACGCTAAGGAGTATGTAGATTTTATAGAGCTGCTCCGTAACAAAAATATCCTTATAGACCCAACGGCTGCCATTTTTGAAAACAAGTTTCTTGCTCAGAAAGGAAAACCAAGTCCTACCTATAGCACAGTTGCAAATAGGTTTCCTATAATCTACCAGCGTAGCTTTTACGCAGGGGGCATGCCCAACGAAGGCGAAAAACTGAAGAGATATAAGGCCAGCTATGATAAAATGTTGGCCGTAATTTATGATTTGTTCCAAAAAGGTGTAGCCATTGTTCCTGGTACGGACGGACTTCCCGGATTTTTATACCATCGAGAACTGGAACTATATGTAGAGGCAGGTATTCCTGCGCATGAGGTATTAAAATTGGCAACTATAAAATCGGCCCAAATAACAGGAGTGGAAGATTTATACGGTTCCATAGCTGTGGGAAAAGGGGCAGACCTGGTTTTGGTAGACGGTAATCCAGTAAACAATATAAGTGATATACGCCGAGTAGAATGGACCATGAAAGACGGTAAGCTGTTCTACGCCGATGAGTTGTATAGATCTAGAGGAATAGAACACTTTAAATAAAAAATAAACAGTCATTATATGTCTACAAATAAGTAAAACGCTACTTATAGGCATAGAGCGGTAAACGAACTAACATTAAAAAACATGAAATATATTATTCTTTCCTTTTTCTCAAGTTGTATGATTTCTATGTATTCCCAAACAATGGAATTTAAATCCAGTGGGCGACTTATACTAGGGATACTCAAAGAAAGAACTGCGTCCATAGGTGCGGGAGATATAGATAAAGATGGCGATATAGACTTGGTTGTTGCCAACGGTAGACATTGGCCCGGCCAGAATAGAATTTTTATAAATAATGGGCGTGGAATATTTACGGTTGCAAAACTTTTGGGCGATGAAAGCGAAACCAGTTATTCTACAGAATTGGCCGATTTTGACAATGATGGTGACTTGGATATAGCCGTTGGCAACGATATGGCTCCTAATTATATTTTTATCAATGATGGTAAAGGGAATTTTACCAAAGGTCCCCGCTATGGTATAGCATACGCCCCTACACGAAATATTGTTGTTGCCGATATTGATCAAGATGGCGATGCCGATATCTTGATTACCAATAGAGGGCGGGAAAATGAAATATGCCTAAACGATGGTAAGGGGAATTTTGCCCCTTCCATAGGTTTTGGGACAAAAAACGATTCTACTATTGATGTTGAGGTGGCAGATATAAATAGTGACGGTCATATGGATTTGGTGTTGGCCAACAGGGAAAGTGAGCGGAACAAGACACCGGATGGGGAGCAAAATGCCATTTATCTTAATGACGGCAACTTAAATTTTAATACAAAAATTGGCTTTGGAACCGGTAAGGACAGCACTAGGTCTGTAGCCATAGCCGATTTAAACAATGATGGTTATTTAGATATTATCACAGCCAATATTGGAGCTCCAAACGTTATTTATTTTGGGGATAAAAAACTTAAGTATACCAAGCGTGTGGTTTATGATGCCTTAAATGGCAACTCCTTTGCCGTGAACCTGGGAGATATGGATTTGGATGGTAATCTAGACATAGTGATCGGCAACTATAATCAGCCCAACATGGTCTTTATGAACAAGGGTAAAGGCAAAAGGTGGGAGTCCATAAAGTTAAACGAGGAAAATTTTAACACCTACGATATTTTAACGTCAGACCTAAATGGTGACGGGAGACTGGATATTATTGAAAGTAATTCCGATGAATTGAACCAATATTATTTTAATCAAAAGAAAAAAGGCAACTAATAATTCCAAATAATTATTTACCATGAAATTAAGATCTATTCTAAAATTAACATTATTGGCCTTGGTATGCGGATGTTCAACCGCGCCTTCCAAATGGCAAAATATGGAGGAGGAAGGTAGCTTCCTGGTCTACAGAAGACAATCCTTGATTGGGGAGGAAAACTATAGCATAACCTCTAATTCAGACTCCATAGTGGTTAAGTCGCTTCAAGGAGAAAATGAAAGAGGTAGGGTAACCGGAGTTGAAGCTGAAATGCATCTTAAAATGGATTTGACACCTACCTATTATGAAAATAGGCGGATTACATCCAATGACACCGTAAACAAACTAAAGGTAAAGGTAGCTGCAGATGAGGTTTCCATATGGGAACTTAACCATGACCTGGTAAAAACCGAAAAGACCAATTTTTTCCCATTGCACAGTAACATCCCTGCTGCTATGGAAATGATGTTGTACCATTATTATTTTAACAATGATATCAAGGGAAGCGTCAAAACCCTGCCTAGGGGAGAAGTGTCTATCAACTTCAGGAAAAAGGATACGGCGCTTATCAAAGGAAAAGAAGTAATCTTAAACAGATACGTGGTTGAGGGAATTAATTGGGGAGGACGTACCATATGGCTCGATGAATCCAATAATTTAATAGCCCTTGTTAAGGCCAATACCCAAATTAGGGAGTTGATCAGGAAGGGGTATGAGGAGGCAAAACCGCTATTTATTGCCGGTAATGTTGAGGAACAGATGGCTGCCCTGAACAAATACACTGAGGACCTTAAAGGCAATCAGGCGGCTGTAAAAGCTTTGGTTGGCGGAGATGTAGTTGATGGGGTAAGTGGAAACACCCAAAAAGATATGACCCTGATCATTGAAAATGGAATTATAAGAACTATTGGAAAGAGCGCAGCGGTCAATATTCCAGAAAATGCAGAAGTTATTGATGTAAGCGGTAAAACCTTAATTCCAGGACTATGGGATATGCACGCACATTCCAATCAGGTACAATGGGCTCCGTCCTACTTGGCAGGAGGTGTAACTACTATTAGAGATAACGGGAACGAATTGGAGTTCGCCACCGCTTTTAGGGATGCTATTGCTAAAAATGGGGCTTTGGGGCCCGATATTTTGTTGGCAGGTATGACCGATGGTGCCGGGATAAAAGGAAATGGGGTCATTAGGGCTACCAATGTGGAAGAGGCCAAGGAAGTAGTGGATATGTATTTCAAGAATGGTTACAAACAAATAAAAATATATTCTTCCGTAGAGCCGGAGGTGGTTAAGGTATTAGCTGATGAGGCCCACAAACGTGGTATTACCACTACAGGGCATATTCCCAATCCAGTGGGTAACGCAGTACCTGCCATTGAAAGCGGAATGGATATGTTAAGTCATAGTTCCAGGATTTTGTCGGTATTATTTCCTGATAAGGATATGAAGGAATTAAAAGGCAATTATTTATTGGAGAATGAGGTAAGTGACGCCCAAATAGAAAAAGCAACTCGCTTTTTATTGAAACACAAGACAGCTTTAGACCCAACAATTGCTATTACGGTTGCTAGAAATGTTTTGGCGGGAGATCCTTTGGAGACCATAGAGCCAGATGCACCTAGAATAGCCTATGAACTATTTGAAGGGAAGTATTTTAGGTCTGGGGTTAGTCCTGAGCGAGCTAAACTAAACCAACAGAATACTGAGAAAACAATGGAGATCCTAGGTAAATTCTTTCATGCTGGTGTCCCCATTATGGCAGGAACGGATAATGTGGTACCTGTTTTCAGTCTGTATTTGGAATTGGAAACCTATCATAAACTTGGAAAATTAACGCCATTTGAGACACTTCAAACGGCAACTATTGTTCCTGCAAGAGCAATGGGTATGGATGCCGAAACCGGTAGTTTGGAAGTAGGGAAGCAGGCAGATATCGCCATATTGGACAAAAATCCTTTGGAAGATATTAGCAATGTAAGAACGGTTTCCTCGGTATTGACCAATGGAAATTATTATAAGAGCGAACCGCTTTGGCATGCTGCAGATTTTAAGGCTAAAAACGATTAAACAAAGGAAGTAAATCGGCTCTGTACCAGAATTGAGATCCGAAATTAAGATTGCAAGAAATCAATTTAGAACTTCCTGCTGCGCTTAATCCAGTAGCTATCTTGCCCAAAGTACAAACGGTTGAGGTAGAAATGACTGTGGAAGTTAAGGGCCAAAACAAAATAGAAGATTGTAATGAAGGTTATACAAGGATCAATTTGCAAAGTTTTACTGATAGCTAGCTTATGGCTAGGTATACAAAACGGTTATGGACAGGAGCTCAACCTAACCTATCTTGGTGTTGCAGGTTGGGAAATGACAGATGGCCAAACCACTATACTTGTCGATCCTTATATTTCCAGAGTTAAATTGAAAGGTAGCCCCCGTTTTTACGGTATAGGGGATTCTCGTAGAATTTTTGATGGTGAGGACATTTATGTGCCGGATACTGTTGCCATAAATAAGGTAATTAAAAAAGCCGATTATATTTTGGTGCACCATTCCCACCTAGATCATTTGGCCGATGTCCCCTATATCGCTAAAAAAACAGGTGCCGTGGTCATTGCCACAGAAACCTGTTGCACAATTTTAAGGGCATATGGTGTTCCGGAAAAGCAATTGATCAGGGTAAAAGGCGGTGAAGATTATCAGTTCGAAAATTTTTCGGTTCGGATAGTTCCCTCTCTTCATTCTGCCTTAGGTGATAAACGTTATTTTGAATCACAAACTTATACAGATCCGGACGCCTTAAAGGTACCTTTGAAAGTGAAGGAATTTATTGAAGGAGGTTCGCTTATGTTTTTGGTACGTATTAATGATCATAAGATTCTTACCGCTGGATCAATGAATTTTTTGGAAAGGGAGGTAGCCGGACTCAGACCGGATGTACTGTTGCCGGGAGTTAACCTTTCACGACTGGAGATCTATAAATACACGGAGCGGTTATTAACACTTACCGGTTTCCCAAAGACGGTTATACCCGCACATTGGGATAATTTTAGAATACCCTATGGTTATTCCCAGGAAGCGGCCATAGAGAAAAAAGTGAAGCCTTTTATAGAGGAGGTCAAAGCGGTTTCCCCTAATACCAATGTTATTGTTCCCAAGCATTTAGAAGCAATAACGATTGAATAAGTAGCTCATTTTTACAAGAAACATTTACTAATAAGTACTATAAAATATTATTTGTATGTCCGCAAAAGCGCAAACCAATCCACTTTGGAAAGAAAGTAAGGTTAAAAATTATCTACCACATATGACGGTTCCTGAGGTGGAAACTTTTCTAACAAAGTCAGATATGGTAATAATTCCTATAGGGGCACTGGAGCAGCACTCTAGTCATTTGCCTATTGGCACCGATTTTATCAACGGAGTGGAACTGTGCAAATTAATTGCCCAAGAGCGCGATATTTTGGTGGCGCCGGTATTATTGGCTGGGCAGTCCCCTTATCATATGGCCTTCGCAGGGAGTATAACCTTGAGTGCGGAAACCATTGTAAGAGTACATATGGAAACGGTAGAGAGCCTGATAAAGCATGGCTTCAAACGTTTTGTACTAATGAATTCCCATGGGGGAAATACCGCCGTCACAACTTTTTTAGTAGACCAAATAAATCAAAAAACTTCGGCTGTTGCAGTTGATTATAGTGTGGCAATAAAACCTTTTCTGGAAGCTGCCGAGAAAAAGGAGGCCAAGGCTTTGGACCGTCATGCCGGTACAGGGGAGACATCCAATTCTATGTACTTAATGCCTAGTTTGGTGCAGTTGGAGAAAGCTACAGCTACAAAATTAACCCTTCCCGAACATTTGGAAAAAATGGTTCCCGACGTCATAAAAGAAGAACCTACGGCTAAGTTATTGTTTCTTGCCGAAGGTTTAAAAGCAGAGGAAACGGGTAAAAAAACCTCGACCATTGAAATGACCAAAACAGGAGTTTGGGGAGAATTGGACCCTAAAGAAGCAACCTTGGAAAGAGGAGAGGACGATACAAAAAGAATGATATCGGCCTGTAGTAAGTTTATTGATAGATGGAATGAACTGGTAAAAATCTAAACCTTAATGCATCTTATTGGTAGTATTGCAACCCTAAATAGAAGTTAAATCCCTTTCACTATAATAGCATGATGAAACCATATGTACTTTTGTTGATTATTAATTTGATGATCTTCACAACTATCCATGCCCAGGATGCTGCCCTATTCCCGGAACCAAATGTTGTCTTAACTATAAAGCCATCAACAACCGATGCCAGGATTACCACTGCAGATACCCCACATTTTATAGTGTACGATGGTTCTGCCAAGCAAGGGAAACTGCTACTTTTTTTACCAGGGACAAATGGTATAGCTACAAGAGGCCCAAAGAAATTGTTTTATACGGCAGTTCAGCAGGGGTATCACGTGATAAATTTATCGTATATCAACACTCCTGCCATAGCTCAAATATGTAAGGGTGATAACCTGGTAGCTAATTCAGATTGCGCCAAGGATTTTAGAAATAGAAGGGTTTATGGCGATACTACCTTTAGCCTGATCAATGATGAACCCTATGACGCCATTGTAAATAGGCTTAACAAACTATTGGTCTATCTTTCGGAGCATGACAAAAAAGGGAATTGGGACTATTATTTGGAAAATGGCAAACTCAAATGGGAAGAAATTGCGCTGGCCGGTCAATCCCAAGGTGGCGGTATGGCGGCATTTATTGCAAAGCGCAAGCGTGTAGCAAGGGTAATAGATTTCTCTGGGGGATGGGATTATTCTGCAAAAGGCAGAATAGCAGATTGGTATTTTACAACTAGTGTAACCCCCCTAGATCTTTGGTATGGTACCTATCATGTTAAAGAGCCAACTGCAGCAACCATTCTTGACACCTATATGGCAATGAACATTCCTGAAAAAAATATCCATGCCTTTGATCTGGAGGTTCCCAAAGGAAAAAAAGCACACTCAAATGGGGTTAGAAACGAAGGGTATAAAGATCAATGGATTGCGATGTTAGGTAGAGGGAATTAGGTTTCCAGCCAATAGATTTCACCTTCCAATTTGTACAAAAGATAAAACATTGGTTATATCGTCTTTGCGATACCATTTAAAAGAAAGCTGTTTATGAAAAATTACCTTATTGGCCTCTTGGTTTTAGGTCTTATCTCTTGCAATAATCATACAAAAACAGAATTGCAGGAGAACACAAACGTTCAAAATGAGGATACGGAAATGAATTCGTTGGGACTTATTGGTGGAACCTCTTGGCACTCCACAGTAGATTATTACAGTACTATAAACCAATCTATTAACGATCATTATGGAAATAATACCAACCCTCCATTATTGGTCTATACTCTTAACCAGGCGGAAATTCATCGTTTTCAAATAGAGGATAAATGGGATTCCATAGCACATATGCTGGTGAACGGTGCCTTAAAACTGAACAAGGCAGGTGCCAAAGCAGTGCTTTTTTGTGCAAATACCCCACATAAAGTGTTCAATTCCGTTCAGGAAAAACTGGATTTCCCAATCATACATATTGCAGATGCCACTGCTAAGGCCATTCACAAAAAAGGATTGAAAAAGGTGTTTTTTATGGGGACCAAATATAGCATGGAAGATACGTTTATCACCAAAAGGATTGAAGACAATGGTATTGCGGTAATGGTTCCAACAGAGAAAGCGGAAATTGAGGAATTGCACAGGATTATTCAAGAAGAACTTACCTATGGCAATGTAGTTGATCAATCAAAGGAGTATGTGATGGAGACCATTAATAAAGCCATAGATCAAGGGGCGGAAGGAATCATCTTGGGATGTACAGAGTTTCCATTGATGATCTTTCAGGAAGACCTTGATGTTCCTGTTTTTAATACTACAGAGATCCATTCAAAAGCAGGGGTGGACTATATCTTAAAAAAATAACTATGCAAATTTCTAAACAAACCATTGGTCGTGTTCTGGGGCCTATAACTTTTTTCTATGTTTTATTCTTCTTTCAGGCGGAGGGTTTAAACGCTTCCGCAAAAGGGGTTTTGGCAACGGTTGCTTGGGTAGGAATATGGTGGATTACCGAAGCAATTCCTATTTATGTAACGGCTTTGTTGCCCTTAATCCTATTTCCTTTGTCGGGAGGCCTGAGTCTGTCTGAAACAGCAACTTCCTTTGGACACAAATACATTTTTTTATACATGGGCGGTTTTATTCTGGCCATTGCCATTGAAAAATGGAATCTCCACAAACGGATAGCGTTGACCATCATTAATCTTATTGGCACCAATGTTATAAATATTATACTGGGTTTTATGCTGTCCACGGCTTTTTTGTCTATGTGGATCTCGAATACGGCTGCTACGGTGATCATCCTACCAATTGCTATGGCCATTGTGGCCCAACTGAATGATAATCCGGAAACCGAGGTTAACGAAAATAGAATTTTTGGCAAGGCTTTAATGCTAGGTATTGCCTATAGTGCCTCTATAGGTGGTATATCAACACTCATTGGTACGCCCACCAATTTGGTTTTGGCGGGAGTGGTACAAACCACTTTTGGAAAGGAAATTACCTTTTCGGAATGGTTTGTTCTGGGGTTTCCCATTGCAATCTGCTTGTTGTTTTTGTGTTGGTATTACTTGACCCATTTTGCCTTTAGCTTTAAACAAAAAGAATTTCCGGGAGGACGAAAAGAGATTGCATTGCGACTCAAAGCATTGGGAAAACTTGGCTATGAGGAAAAAATGGTTTTGGTGGTATTTGCCTTAACGGCTTTTGCTTGGATAGCGCGTTCCTTTCTTTTGCAAAAATTAGTGCCCGCTATGGATGATACCATTATAGCGATGGCCGCTGTTATAATACTGTTTTTATTACCAACATCTAAAAAAAGTAAAAATTTACTATCATGGGAAGATGCCGTGAAATTACCTTGGGGGATCCTACTTCTTTTTGGAGGGGGATTGACCTTGGCAGTAGGATTTGATGAAAGTGGTTTGGCACTGTGGATCGGAGAAAGGATGTCGGCCTTGGAGGTATTGCCGTTTGTCTTGTTGTTGTTGGTTTTGATAAGCATAGTGAATTTCATGACCGAGATAACCTCCAATATAGCCACCACGGCAATATTATTGCCTGTTTTGGTTTCCCTGGCCCCTGTTCTTAACGTTCACCCTTATTACTTAATGATAGCGGCAACATTGGCCGCATCCTGTGCTTTTATGCTGCCGGTTGCCACACCACCCAATGCCGTAGTATTTGGCGCTGGATACCTGGAAATGCAAGACATGGTTAAAAAGGGATTTTGGTTGAATATACTGTCTATTGTTTTGCTAACAATTTTCGTGTATTACCTGCTTCCATTGATTTGGGATTTAACTATATAGGAGTCATTCAGACTACGTGATGCTTTATAAAAGGGGCCTACATCGTTATCCGCTGCCCCTTTTTATTGCTTTCCTCCATTTTTTCAATGACCATCATATTATAGATGGCATCCTCTAGGGGAGTGGGCACCGGGGTATTGTTTATAATGGCCAAGGCAAACAGGTCGGCCTGTAGGCTGTATTGATTGCAGGTCTCAAATTCAATGGTCTTACAATCATCGCCTATGGTGACCCATATTTTGGAAGGCTTGTCTGTAGGTGGGTTAAAGGGCCATTCAAATTTAATATTTCCTTTGGTACCAAAAATTTGTGCTTGTTGATTGTCTGCCAATTGTGTAGAGCTGAAAAAAATAGACGTGCCCTGTTCAAACTCCAGTATACCGGAGGCCAGTACGTCTACTTTAAATTCCGGGTGATAGTCTATGATCGCCGCAATACTTTTGGGCTCGGAGCCATAAATAAATCGGGACAGGGAAATGGAATAGCAGCCTATATCCATAAGGCTGCCACCACCCCATTCCTTTTTGTTTACAATGCTCTTGGGATCGTCCTCAAAAAAGGAGAAGGAAGACTGTATTGTTTTTATGTCACCAATTGCTCCTTGGTCCACTAGTTCCTTGGTCTTTATCCACTGTGGGTGATGCCTGTACATAAAGGCTTCCATTACCTTTAAATGTGGGTGTCTGCGGGTGGCCTTCAACAATTTTTTGGCTTCCGTACTAGAGAGCCCAATGGGTTTTTCTACCAAAACGTGTTTGCCCGCTTCCAAGGCCTTTATGGCCCATTGCACGTGTAGATGATTGGGCAATGGAATGTATACCGCATCAATATCATCATCGGCCAACAATTCCTCATAGGAGCCATACCATACTTTATTTCCAAAATGTTCAGATACCTTTTGTGCCTTTTGGATATGCCTGGAGGCTATGGCGTGCACCTGTCCGTATTGACTATTTAGAATGGCCGGAATGACTTGTTCTGTGGCGATATGGGCGGTACCCATTATACCCCATTTTATTGTTTTGCTCATATTTGGCATTTAAAAATGTAGCTGCTGACAAGGCAAGGGCCTTTAAAAGGGATGCCCTTGCCTAGACCCTTAGACTATTGTATTGATCTAAATAATGCCTCACCTTTTCTCGCTCCTTGGTTTCAAATCTTTGTAAGGGCATTGCCATATGGTCTTCACAGATGTCCATTACGGATAAGGCACATTTAGTGCCCTTGGTTATTCTGGAGGTATATTGCCCCACACGATAGATGGTATTGTTTATATAGTATACCTGCTCCCGCAGTTTTTTAATTTCTTCTGTATTGGCTTCCTTAGAGGCGTTGTATAGGTCTACAAAGAGTTTTGGAAAAAAGTTGGCTCCTCCGGCCACCGCCCCATGGCCACCGTATAGTATGGTCTCTGGTAAGAACATTTCTGTCCCCACTATGATGGAGAATTCCGGAGTTTCTTTAAAGGCTTCAACAAGGGAATAGAAATAGGACATATCCCCAGAACTGTCCTTAATGCCTACAGCGCCTAATTCTTGGGCCTTTTTTAAGGTTTCTACCGAAAGATGTAGTTTGGTACAACTTGGCATATTGTACATCATGGTAGGCAAGGGCAGTTGTGGAATTAGACGTTCCAGATAGTCTACCATTTCTGCTTGGGAAATGGGAAGGTAGTAGGGCGGGGCTACCACCACAGCATCTGCACCTGCTTCTTTGGAGTGGGCGGCAATATCCAAGGAACCGCTAAAGGAGGTATCGGTTATTCCTACTAATACAGGAACCCTACCTTCTATGTATTGGCATGCCTTGGTAATTAGCTCTTTGCGCAGGGCATAGCTGAGACTTGGTGCCTCACCATTGGTGCCCAACAGAAAAATACCATGTACCCCACCAGCAATGAGGTGTTCTATAAGTTTTTTTAGACCTTTTTCATCTAAATCGCCATTTGCCGTTAAGGGAGTTATCATGGGGGGTATAATCCCCTTTAATTCTAATGCCATATGTATTCTTTAGTTCGTAACAAAGAAACCTTAAAAGCCAGCGGTGCACCACTATAATATTATATAAAACAGATAATATATTGACCATTGTATTTTTTATCAGGTCGTTTTATAGGTATGCCCGTTGGGATATTTTTAATGGGATATATCCAATTTTAGGAATTTTTGGTCTTCTGCGCCTTGATTTGCTTTTCTAGACTTAGTATGCTGTCTATATGTTTGTCTGCCAATTTTTGATGCAGGGCATCAAAGGGGAGAATAGGATTACGAACATTGGGGGTGTTATAGATTCCTTGGCGATACAATAAGCGCTTAAAAAAATGTATGGATACGTCCAGGTGCTGATTGGAAAACGCTAAGACCGGAATTATTTTTTTGAATAGGGCATCGGCCTCTGCAATGTTCCCCTCTTCAAAATATTGATAGATGGCCGTGTAAATGAAATGCATGCCTGTAGGCATAAAGGCATGAACACCTCTTTGCAGCCCTTCCATCATTTGTGTAACGGCCCAGCCCCCACTGAGATTAAGTTTACCATGTGTCAGTTCCAGAATACGGGAATATTTTGGGCCGGCAGGAACGGTTTCAATTTTTAAACATTTAAATGCGGGTACTTTTTCAAACAAATTACAAATAAGTGCATCAGAAAGGCCATATCCGTTGGCATCCCAGTCTTGAAGCATTATCATGTCCGGATCTAGCTGGGCCAATTCCATAAAATGGGCATTAAATTGTTCTTCATTGACAAATGGGATTTGGAAGAGGATATTTTTACAGCCCATATCTATATAGGCTTTTACAAGTTCTTTGCTCTTGTATAGATCCGGTTCCCCGGCACCTCCAATCACGGGAACCCTATCACCTACAGTTTCCAAAACCGCGGTCAGTAGGCTTAGACGTTCTGTATAGGACAATTTGTACACTTCGGCAGCCATAGCAGGCACCAGTATACCGGCGACACCGGCGTTTAATGCCTCTAGAACATTGTTTTTTAATGCCTCTAGGTCTACGCGGTCTTCCTTGGTAAACGGCGTATTGAGCACTGTAACAATTCCTTTTAGCGGATAGAGTTCTTTTTTGGCCAACATTTTATTGTTGTTTTATAAGCCATACATCGGTTACCCGGGATTGTTTTCTCCAGTTTAGGTGTTCCTCATCGGGCTTGTCAAAACTTATTTTTAGATGACCATCCTTTATTAAGTCCTTGGGAAGTGGGAATTCTTTAAATTCTTCAAATCCTTTTTCATATTTGGTAGGTTTTAGGCGTTGTCCATTGGCTCTTAAAAGGGCCTCTCCATAACCGGATACACGAATTAGATAATTGGAAGCTGGGTCCAAATCACGGTATTCCAAGGTGGGGGTAAATTGGAACAATTGGGTAGATAGGCGTTTTCTACTTAGACCATCGTTTTCCCAAAGAAAGTCTATGGCATCATCGGTTTTGGAGGTTACATGTCTTGCATCGGCACTGGATATATTATCATAAAAACTGCCTTCTCCCGGAAATTCATAGTTTCTGATAAAATCCAATCGGGCTAGTTTTTCTTTTTCAGTTTTTAGGGTTTCTATTTTTTTGAACTCGTCTTCCAACCACCACCTATTGTTCAGCGGATGATCTATAAAATCCAGTATAGCTCCCCTTTCGGCACTTCTGGCCCCATATTTTTCCACGCTGGTCTGTGCGCCTATAGATTGGTATAGTTTTTCGCCATACACAAACACCTTTTCTTTTAGGTCCTGGGACACCTTATGGGTATCGGCTTTTTTAAGATGTTGCATGGCCCGGTTCATAGCCTCTTCTGCCCCAATAGTATTTGCGTTGGCCAGTATGTCATACGCTTCGGCCTCCAAGCTTTTTTCGTAGGCAAGTCGGTCTTGGATATAAGCGTCGTAATAGGCGCGTAAGATAAGTTGTTGCCATCGCCAGTTATTGGCCAGATTAGGTTGGCTTTCCTCCAATTTTTTCCATAACGCCAAGGTTTCTTTTATTGTTTTGTTTTCCAAAATGGGGCCATCCCAATTTTCTTCCAGGGCAAAAATACCCGTGGCCGCTTCTTTGGCCACGCCTGGTCCAAAGAAAAACTGGGTGTATTCCTGTATTATGGTTTTGGGATCTTTTTGGGAATCCCATCCCAATTGGCTCCAAAGTACTTTATTAACGTCATCATGGGAACCATCCGAATAGGTAATAAAGCCATCGGTATAGGGGCTGTCCCTGTTAAATAATTTAGTGTACATAAGTGGTTGGGGGTTTATAGGTTCCCTGCCCAGGGTAAGGGCATAGGCCTGATCCCAATTTTCCACTGGATAATGGCAGCGTACGGTATGGGTGATGTCTGGATAAAAACGGTGCATATATTTTTTGGGCAACATTTCTCTTTCCAGTTTTATTGGCGGACTGCTAGGACCATAGACCAGCCCCTTGAGCCAGTCCGGCTTATTTTCTTCCAGGTATTTAAAGAAGTAGTCCACTTTTTCTTTGTTAAAGCCCTGTAAAGAAACCCAAATTCCTGCCTGGGGGTGGTATTTTTTCAATATGCCGTGTAAATCCTTTAGGTATGGTATTAAAAGGGAAGGGTGGTTTTCCCCGGGATCGCCACCGGGAACAAAGACGGCATCCAATCTGGGGCAACGTGCATAGAAGGCCTCTTGCTCTGCGAGTCCTTCTTCATGGGCATTTTCTATGGCCAAGTCATGCGGTGCCGGTGTCCACACCCAGTAATTGGCGTCGTATTTTTGACAGATTTTGCTTAGTTCCACTTCCATGATCTGCGGATCTACCTTAAAATGCGGGCTGGATGTGGGTTCTTGAAAGGGGATGTTCTCAAAGCTATTGGCTCCAAAAAGTATTTGTTCCCTAAAATGTTGTTCGAATTGCTCTACAGTCCAAGCGTCCCATGAGTTGGCGGTGTTCCTATATCCAAACTGGTGGCCTCGTAGGGCGTATTCCGGTGCTTCCGAAAAATCTGTATTGGCCGCCAAGGTAATTCTACCCTCACTCATTTTAACCGTTCTCAGGAGCTTGCCAATGCCATAAAGGATGCCTCTCTCGTCTGCCCCTATAATCCATAGCGTGTTCTTGTCGCCTTCCACTTCATGTAAAATGCGATATCCCTCTTTCTTTAATTCCGGGATATCTTGGCCTTCCCGAATAGGAACTTTTAACCCGAATGATTCCTGTTCACTGGCCAAGACCAGCGCAATATTTGTTTTGGAGTTCCCATCAGTATTTATAGGCAGTTGAAGCTTGGTACGTTTTTCAATCTCTTCCACAAGAATATTGCCGGCAGTTTCCTGCACGGGCGTTTTGATCTGGGGCGATATTATAATGTTGGCTTGGGAAAGATCCAGGATTTTAGGATTTTCTTCTGTGCAGGCCAGTAGAGTAGTAGCAATGATACATACCAACCAGCTATTTAGTCTTGTTTTCATTTTAAATCATTTATTTTAAGGCATCCCAAAGTGTTAATCAATGTCCTTTACACATCGTATGCCAACGGGGTATACGTGTATTTTCTCGGGCAATACATAATAGCGATGTGAGGTACGTATAAAGGAATGGTTGTTAAAGTTGGACCCTCCCCGCATTACTTTATATTTTTCACCGTATTGTTCCATGGGAACGGTATTTCCGGGGTATGGTTTATACCAATCCGAAGTCCATTCCCATACGCTTCCAGCCATATCATAACAGCCATATGGACTTGCAGGTTTGGCTATGGAAGCCCCGCGAGTTTCTTTTTGGTCCCAAACTACATAGGTATTATCATAGGTATTGCCCCAAGGAAAAACACGACCATCTGTGCCTCTGGCAGCTTTTTCCCATTCTTTCTCCGTAGGAAGTCGTTTTCCGGCCCATTTAGCATAAGCATCGGCCTGGGACCAGGTGACAATTACGGCATTGTTCTTTTTTTCGGGGGGAAACTTAAAAGAAGGGTCGAACCTAGCAAATTCTTCATTGCTCACCTCATATTTATCAATAAAAAAGGCCTTGGTACTCGCAATTTGCCGTGGCCGCTCATCCGGGTCGCCATAGGTACTCCCCATAATGAACTCCCCTGCTGGGACATAGACCATTCCTTCTGGAGGGGTAGGCCCTTCCTGCGCAACAACTAAAAGTGAATGTGCCAACAAGCTTAGCAATGATAAAAAAGTTTTCATGTGCATCTTATTATTTGTGATTACCATTTTTCATCAATTATACCGTAATACCTCCCAAACCAATAGTTTCTAATCATAGCGGCGGCAGTGCGTTCCTCTTCCGCCTTTACCAATTTAATACTTCCATCTTTCTGAGGAATTTTAAATTCCCTCGTATTACGGTCAAACCCCCACATATCCTTAATGCCCTGTTCTTTCTCTTCGGTAAAGATATCCTCACCCGTAAGTACCTTATAGACCATTAGAAACCAAATATTGCTTTCCCAGGTAAATTCTATATCCCTCCAATCGTACCAGTGTCTGTTAAGATTCATACGGTATTTGTTAAGTAGGTTGGGGTCGTCCTCCAATCGCATAAGCATGTAGAGAGAACGTGCAGCGTGGTAGTCGTCCCCTACATTTCGCCATTCCTTGGGAAATAGAATTTTGGAATTTATTTGGTGGTCGTCATAGTGATAGCGGTCTATAAGCATGTGGTAGGCCGCATTGTAGCGTTCCTTGCCTGTAATATGGTGGGTTACCTTTAGGGCGGCCAGCATTTCCAGGGAGTTGAGTTCTTGGTGCGGGAGATTGGGACAAAAGTTGCCCCATAAGGTCATTTTTCCATCCAGGTCCGTAAGTTTAAAATTGTTATCCACTACCCGCCCTATAAATCGGTCCAGCAGGGCGGCTGCTTTCTCTTTGTATGCCGCATCGGCACAGAGTTCCCAGAAAGTCCCCACTCCATAGAAAATGGAGGTGAATTTATCGGCACTTAAATCGCCCAGCCAACGGTAACCGGGCATGGAAGTAGATTGATGCCATTCATGGTACCAAAATACTTCCTCATGCCATAGCGGTTCATTGGTTTGGTTAAAACTACGGGCTACCAAGCCCTCCACGCCCGTTACCTTTTCCAATTTCAATATGGCCTGAAAAATTTCATTGGCTATTTTCCTGTCCTTGGGGTTTTTGGTAATGGCATACTTATGGGAATAAGCGGCCAGCATTTCTGATGTAGGGTCCAGGCAATCGGCTTGGGAGCCTATGATAGGCCTGTCCAATCCGGCAGGTGGGAAGATTACATGTTGCATAATAGCTCCTTCGTTCCAATGGTTGCCAAGCATTAATTCATTAAACATGGCCACCTTTTTGTGCAGCGGGTCGGTTTTTTTGGGAAACTCATTTACCTTTTGTGAAAATAGTTGGGGAGAAAGAAAAAATAAGTAAACCCAAACCAAGGGTATTAATACATTTTTGTGCATGGCCTTTGTACAATATTGGTTAAACATGTCTGGTATGGGTCTTTTTGATTATTATGGTGCCAAACTATCTATATAGCATAAGGATCATCAGGGCAATACGCCTTCTAATATTGCGGTTTTTATTAGGTGTTAAACATGTATATGATGATCAACTGTGCTAAACAATACAATAATATTAACTTATTTTAATCAATAAAACCAAATAAATATTGGTTAGGGTTAATATATAATGTGCATTGAGTAATATTTATTAAAGCCAAGGTCCAAGGTCCCAATCAATGAGCTGTTTTCAGGATAGTTTAGGGGTATGGTGTAGTAGTCATCTTTAACAAAATTACCATAGGTGTTGGTAGCCGATAAACCGTCAAATTTTTAAGGAAATGCCTGGCCTTGTGACTTTTGGGTGGATTGTGAATGTAACAAAGGTTGCTGTGCGGACTTCGTCCCTGTAGTATCTTTACCGTATTAAATGTTTTGGTTGGTTGTTTAAGGAAACGGTCACCGCAAAAGGTGGCAGTTTCCTTTTCTTAACATTCCCTATCAAAAAATCTAAACAAAAAAATATGTCCATTTTCAGTACACTTTTCGGAACAAGTAAAGAGAAATCCGATACAATAGAAATATTAGATCCATCTGATTTTTCAGAGGCAATATCAGGGAAAAAGGTTTTTCTTGTAGATGTACGCACTCCAAATGAATACGGAGCGGGTCACATAAAAAATGCTATAAATATTGATATTTTTAATGCTGGGAACTTTGAAAGATCCTTTGAAAAAATGCCGAGAGAAGAGCCCGTTTACCTTTATTGCCGTTCAGGGGCAAGAAGTCAGAGAGCAGCTCGTAAATTGGTAGGGATGGGCTTTGAAAAAGTTTATGACCTCAAGGGAGGATATATGCGTTGGAGATAATTACCGATAGCTTAATAGATTTTAATATTTGTCTTAAATTAATGCTATGAAATTGACACTTGGTGTTCAAAATATAAAATGTGGGGGTTGTGCAAAGACCATTACCACCAAATTATATGAATTGGAGAATATTACAGATGTTATGGTGGATGTAGACTTGGGAACGGTAACTTTTGAATCCAATAATGTTGCCGCCACCCAAGATTTAAGGGATAAACTTAAAGCCTTGGGATATCCAACTGTGGACGCGAAGAATGGCCTAGGAGATAGGGCCAAATCTTTTCTTAGCTGTGCAACGGGTAGGTTGATAAAGGAATAAATTAAAAAAATAAGCTGTATGAAATATTTAGCTTTCTTGACAATCTTTTTAATGACTCTTGCGGGCTGTAAGGATGCCAAAAAAACAGAGTATAAACCGGTTGAGACCACATCCAAAGAAGGGACCGGTGATAAGGCAACTACACACCCAGGTAAAAAAATAATTGAGAGGGAGTGCTATTTATGTCACAGTCCCACAGCCTCCGAGGCCAGCATGCTTGCTCCGCCCATGGTTGCGGTTAAGAAGCATTATTTATATGCTACGACTACCAAAAAGCAGTTCATTGAGGCTATGGTAGATTGGATAAACGAACCAAAAATTGAGAAATCAAAAATGCCAGGAGCTTTGAAGCGGTTCGGAATAATGCCCTATCAGCCCTATCCCGAAGAGACCATTGTGCAGATAGCGGAATATATGTACGAAAATGAAATTCCCAAGCCCGAATGGTTTGATGACCATTTTCAGAAAGAACATAAAAATGGAAAAGGCAATGGGAAAGGAATGAAGGGTGATCGTCAGGAAATAGCCCAATCTATATATGGTAACCAGGGTCTTGGCTATGCCAAAAGTGCAAAGTCGGCCTTGGGTAAAAATTTAATGAAAGCCATTCAGGAGAGGGGTACGGGAGGCGCTGTGGAATTCTGTAACCTACAGGCCCTAAAGCTCACCGATAGTATATCTTTAATGAACAATGCCATCATAAAAAGGGTCACCGATAAACCCAGAAATATGGCCAATAGCGCAAATAGTGAAGAATTGGAATATATAGCATCCTTTAAAAAACAGCTTGCTGCGGGCTTGAAAATAGAGCCTATTGTAAAGACCCACAAGGGGGAGGTAAATGTATATTATCCTATTGTCACCAATGCCATTTGCCTGCAATGCCATGGAAAACCTGTGGAGCAGATTAAACCCTCTACTATGGCCGTACTCCAAAAATTATATCCAGACGATAAGGCTATTGGCTATAGCGCAAATGAGGTGCGTGGCATCTGGAGCGTGGTGTTCAACGAGAATAAGTAAGATAGTTGCGCCAATGGGCAATAGGATATGGACCATACTTGTATAGGGGTTTAGCAGGGACTATAGGATGGTTGTACGCTGTGTAGATATTTTATTTCATGGGATTGCTCCATTTAATTGCTTGGCAGCAATTATTTTTCTTTCCCCACCCTTATTCCAACCAAATACTCTAGGCCCTTTCCAAATACATTAATACTTGGGCAAATAAGGAAGGAATTTCCCCAAAAAAATTGGAGTTGCCCTATGTGAACCACTTCATGCAACTTTTTTGCCCATTGTATTAAAGTCTCAATCAATGCTGCCATCACAACAGTACAGCAAAACCTACAATACCATCCCTATAAACACCTTGGGGGTTTTGGCAAGGACCTTGAATTTTGAGGGGATACTTATGAGCCACAATGTTTAGCCTAGGAAGGCCATACCCCAATAATCTAAAATAGCTAGGAACAGTTGGAACTCCAATATGTGTGTTGTTATAGGATCACTGATTTTTTTCCTCGGTAACATTGGTTACAGTTGTGGGTAACATTGGTTACTGTGCAATCCTTTTCCTCCCCCTAATTTTGTCTTAAATAAACATACAACATGAAGAATATCATATACATACTTTCATTTTTGGGCAGCTTGTCCTTTGTGCACGCTCAGGAAAGCGTGTTGATCAGCAAGGAGGAAGTGCTTAAAAAAGTGAGGGAAAATAACAATACCATAAAAATATCCCAACAGAATGTGTTGGCCGCCAAGGGAGATTATAATCAGTCCAATGTGGTGATTTTGCCCAATATAAGTGTATCCCATACTGCAATAGCGACCACCAATCCCTTGATGGCATTTGGTTCTAAATTGAACCAGGAAATTTTGACCCAAGCCGATTTTAATCCCCTTTTATTGAACAACCCCAGTCAGATACAGGATTATGCTACACGTATAGTAGTGCAGCAGCCTTTGGTGAATCTGGACGGAATATATCAACGCAAGGCGGCCAAGGCCAAATTGAATGCTATTGGGTTAAAGGCGGATAGGACCAATGACTATATAGATCTAGAGGTAGAAAAGACCTATATGCAATTACAATTGGCGTATAAGTCGGTCACCGTTTTGGAACAGGCAAAGAAAGCCGCCAATGAAAATAGGCGTTTGGCCGAAAATAGTTTTAAACAGGGGTATCTTCAAAAATCGGATGTCCTGGCCGTTGAGGTTAGGCTTACCGAAATAGAGAATCAGTTGCAGTACGCCCAGAGCAATGTCCATAATGTTTCCAATAAGCTGTCGGTTTTGATGAACGATGATAACTATGGTCTTTTACGGCCATCGGATTCCTTGACCCTAATGGTCAGCGATATTTTTACGGAAAGATTGCCCGAAAATAGAAAGGACGTACAGGCTATGGCCTTGTCCACTGAGGCATACCAACAAATGCACAGGGCAGATAAAATGAGTTTCCTTCCTAGCTTAAATGCTTTTGGAACCTACGAATTGCACGATGATGAAATATTTCAGGGCAATGCCAATGGATATTTGATAGGGGCAGAATTAAAATGGAACATTTTTGAAGGCAGCAAACGTTTTGGAAAAACTCAAAAAAGTAAGGCCGAATACGAAAAATCCAAATTGGAACTGCATCAATATAAGGCGGAAAGTCAGGTAGAATTAAATAGGGCCATGCGCTTGCTTCAAGATGCCAAAAATAATTTGGAGCTTACCTCCCTGGCCATGCAACAGTCGGAAGAATCCCTGCGCATACGTACCAACAGATTTGAACAGGGCTTGGAGAAAACAAGCGATCTCCTCAATGCGGAAACACAATTTTCCCAAAAGAAATTGGAGTATTATACCACCATTTATAATTATAACTACGCCTTGGCCTATGTAAAATATTTAACCAAGGAATAATAGGTTTAGGCCATAACTCAAAGGAAGCAAAACAGAATATGTGCATACAGCACTAAAAATTAAACGAAAATCATGCAAACAAAATTATACACAGTAGCGCTCATCACCCTAGTCATGACGATTAGTAGTTGTGGGAATGATAACAAAAAAGTGGAGCTGGATAATACTCCCGCTGTTACGGTAAAGGTGAATACGGTTTCTGAACAGAAAGGTGGTACCTACCTAACCGCCAGTGGAAAAATAGAGGCGGTGAACAGTGCCAATATCAGTACCCGTATGATGGGTTATGTAGATAAGATATATGCACAGGTTGGGGATAAGGTAAGTAGGGGGCAACTATTGATAAGTATTAACAATGCTGATCTTTCTGCCAAACTGGCCCAGGTAAATGCTGGAATAGCCGAGGCAAAAGCGGCCTTTAACATAGCCGAAAAAGATTACAACAGGTATACTGCCCTTTTTAAGGAGAACAGTGCTTCCCAAAAGGAAGTAGATGACATTTCGGCCAACTATAACATGGCCAAGGCACGCTTGGAAGCGGCCAAGCAAATGAAGAATGAGGTGAACGCACAGTTTTCTTATAGCAATATACGGGCTCCTTTTAACGGTGTAGTGACCAACAAATTTATAAAGGTTGGGGATATGGCAAATCCTGGAATGCCCTTATTGGAAGTAGAAAGCCCTGGGGATTTTCAAGTATTGGCCATGGTACCAGAATCGGAGATTCTTCAGATTAAATCCGGATCGGAAGTAACGGTCTTGATCAAAACGCTTAATGAAGCCGTTAAGGGAAAAGTGGAAGAGGTGAGTACATCGGCAAAAAATACAGGAGGTCAGTATATGGTTAAGGTGATGCTGGACAAAACCGAGTATAACCTGCTCTCCGGAATGTATGCTACAGTTCAATTTCCAACGGTAAAAAAGAAGAATACCAACAAAGTACTTATTCCTTTGGATGCCGTGGTGCAAAATGGTCAGTTATCCGGAGTATATACGGTAAGTGAAAACAATACGGCACTATTGCGCTGGTTGCGTTTGGGCAGGACTTATGGCGATAGTGTTGAAATATTGTCCGGACTATCCGCTGAGGAAGCGTACATACTATCTGCCGACGGGAAGTTGTACAATGGGGCCAAAATAAGTATTCGGTAAACGAAGATTCAATAAAGGGGTTAGCGTTAGGGATTGCAGCGGTTACCCCAGGTCTTTTTAGCGGATTTAGGCTAAAAAGGAGCTGGAGTAAAAGCGGAAAGCCCGACCTGAGCCATCCTGCATGATGTTCATGTGAGATCTCCAATTTGCAGGGGTTCAAGGTCACCGAATCCTGCAAGGTCACCAATCTTGCAAGGTCTCCAAGACCTTGTAGGTAAAAGCCCAAGACAGGACAAAACCTTGCAGGTATAAACACAAAAGAATAGGCGAAGGGAACGCCCAAATAAAAAAACAATAAGCAAAAGATGAAAGAAGGATTAGCAGGCAAAATTGCCAAAGCGTTTATAGGGTCCAAGTTAACGGTTCTTTTAATGATCGTATTCATGGTCATTGGGGTATACAGTTCGTTTCTGATTCCACGGGAGGAAGAGCCTCAGATAGATGTGCCTATGGCTGATATCTTTGTGGGTTACCCAGGGGCGAGTCCCACCGAAGTGGAGAGTAGGGTGACCAAACCCTTGGAAAAATTAATCTCCAATATTAAGGGTGTAGAATATGTGTATTCTACCTCTATGGAAGAGCAGGGGATGGTTATTGTGCAGTTCTATGTGGGCGAGGATATAGAACGTTCCTTTGTTAAACTCTACAATGAGATTAACAAGCATATGGATATTATGCCACAAGGTGTAACCTTTCCATTGATAAAAACAAGGGCAATAGACGATGTTCCCATGCTGGGACTCACCTTATGGAGCGAGAACTACGATGACTACCAACTAAAGCAAATTGCCCAGGAACTTACCGATGAAATTGAAAAGGTAAACGATGTTTCCGCTACCAAAAAAATAGGGGGACGCGATCGTCAATTGCGGGTAGTATTGGACAAGGATAAAATGGCGGAAAGCGGATTGGATTTCCTTTCCGTAGCCCAGATGATAAAGGCCAATAACCAGCAATTAAGTGGTGGTACCTTTGACAAGAACGATACCGAATTTATGGTAACCACCGGCAAGTTTCTGGAAACTGCTGCCGATGTGGAAAATTTGGTGGTTGGGGTACAACAGGACCGTCCCATTTATCTAAAGCAGATTGCAAGCATACAGGACGGACCCGAAATACCCAAGGAATACGTGTCCCTAGGTTTTGGGCAGGGAAGTGAAAAAGGGGAGACATACAAAAGCGAGTACCCTGCAGTGACTATTTCCATAGCCAAGCGCAAAGGTGCGGATGCCATGAAGATTTCGGATATTATTCTGGAAAAGGTAGAACACCTTAAGAAAAGCCTTATCCCGGATGATGTGCATGTGGAGGTTACCCGAAATTATGGGGAAACGGCCTCCCATAAGGTATCGGAGTTGTTAATGCACCTTATAGGGGCCATTATAGCGGTAACCTTGGTAGTGATGTTGGCCATGGGATGGCGTGGTGGATTGGTAGTATTTTTATCGGTCCCCATCACCTTTGCCCTAACCTTGCTCAGCTATTATATGTTGGATTATACGTTGAACCGTATCACCTTGTTTGCCTTGGTTTTTGTTACGGGTATTGTGGTAGACGATTCCATTATTATAGCGGAAAATATGCACCGGCATTTTAAAATGAAGCGCTTGCCATTTAAGCAGGCTGCCTTGTATGCCATTAATGAAGTTGGGAATCCTACTATTTTGGCCACTTTCACGGTAATAGCTTCTGTATTGCCAATGGCTTTTGTATCGGGTCTTATGGGGCCATATATGTCCCCAATGCCTATAGGGGCCTCTATTGCTATGCTGTTGTCCCTTTTTGTTGCCCTTACCATTACGCCTTATTTGGGGTATATTTTCCTAAGGGAGAAGGATAAAAAAGGAGAGGAAAAGAAAGAAAAGCCCTTGGAGGAAACTATAATCTACAGAATATACCACAAGTTAGAAAGTCCTTTGATAGAGAGCAAGAAGAAGCGTTGGTTGTTTTTAGGAATTACATTTTTGTTGTTATTGGGGTCCATTGGGATGTTCTTTACCAAATCTGTAGCGGTTAAAATGTTGCCGTTTGATAATAAGAACGAGTTTCAGGTGGTCATAGACATGCCCGAGGGCACTACCCTGGAACGCACTGGGGTAGTAGCTAGGGAAATTGCCCAGTATTTAAATACGCGTCCCGAAGTGGTAAACTACCAAAGTTACGTGGGCACTTCTGCCCCTATCACCTTTAACGGTCTGGTACGTCACTACGACATGAGGGGCGGTAGTAATATGGCCGATATTCAGGTGAATTTGGTAGATAAGGGCGATAGAAGTGCCCAAAGTCATGAGATAGCCAGTCTTTTGCGTCCGGAGATACAGCGGATTGGAGAAAAATTCAACGCCAACGTAAAGATTGTTGAGGTACCACCAGGCCCTCCGGTTTTATCTACCATTGTTGGGGAAATATATGGTCCTGATTACGATACACAGATAGATATTGCGGACCAAGTACAACAGATATTGAAAAACACCTCGGATGTGGTGGATGTAGATTGGATGGTAGAAGCCGATCAGATAAAATATGAATTCATCATAGACAGGGAAAAGGCCATGCTTTATGGGGTGGCTCCGGAGCAAATAGTACATACAATGAATATGGCCCTGTCCGAAAGGGCGGTGACCAATCTGTATGATGAAAATGCCTCCAATCAAATTGGGTTGATACTGGCTTTGGATGAAAAGGAGAAATCTTCCATTCAGGACATCGCACAATTAAAGGTAAAATCGGAACATGGAAATGGTAATATGGTTCCTATAGCAGATTTGGTAAGCATTGAACAAACCACTAGGGCCAAAAACATTTATAGAAAAAACCAGAAAAGGGTGGTATATGTACTGGCCGATATGGCCGGGGAATTGGAGAGTCCGGTGTATGCCATCTTGGGAATGACCGATAAGCTTAAGGCCATGGATTTGCCAAAGGGCTATTCCATAGATGAACTCTATATAAAACAACCCGATTTTGAGGACAATTACACCGTAAAATGGGATGGGGAATGGCAGATAACTTTAGAGGTATTCCGGGATTTGGGATTGGCTTTTCTGGGTGTGATCATCATTATCTATATCTTGATCGTGGGATGGTTCCAGAATTTTAAGGCCCCAATTGTAATGATGGTGGCCATACCCCTGTCCCTTATCGGGATTGTGTTGGGGCATTGGATGCTGGATGCCTTTTTTACGGCTACTTCCTTTATTGGTATGATTGCCTTGGCCGGTATCATGGTACGGAACTCGGTTTTATTGATAGATTTTATCAATCTGAGATTGGCAGAGGGAACTCCCTTAAAACTAGCTGTAATTGAGGCCGGTGCCGTAAGGACCACCCCTATTTTATTAACGGCAGGTACTGTGGTGATAGGGGCATTTGTAATCCTTTTTGATCCTATCTTTCAAGGGCTGGCCATATCCTTAATGGGCGGTACCATTGTATCTACGGTGCTAACACTGCTGGTTGTGCCATTGGTGTATTATATGATTGAAAGAAAAAATTATAACTAACTATAGTAAGCTGGGACGGTGGCTATTGCCAAGAATATGTCCGGGACATGCTTGAAGGGGCTTAAGGGAGCATCTCCCAAGTGCTTATTAGAAACATAAACACAGAATTCAACATTATGAAACTACTTATTGTGACTGTTGTGGAAGAGTACTCCAAAGACATCCTTGGATTGTTTAAAAAAGCCAAGATAGAGAACTTCAGCGGTTCGGATATAGATGGCTATAAAAATCCGGCTACGATGCTAATGGCATCAAACTGGTTCCCTACTGAAAAGGGAGGGGTAGAATCTGTTCTGTTTTTTTCCTTTACCACGGATGAAAATATTGAAATCCTTTTTCAACTTATTTCAGAGTTCAATATTAATTTGGAATCCAACAACCCTATAAGGGCGGTGGTGGTTCCTATAGAAAAATACATTTAGTAACCTTAAAAATTATATTATGATCAACAGATATATTAGAGCAATTGCCGGATCCTTTATAGTGATAAGTGTAGTATTGGCAATTTATGTAAACATAAATTGGTTATGGTTTACCCTTTTTGTTGGGGCCAACCTTTTTCAATCTGCCTTTACCCAATGGTGTCTTATGGAGAAGATTTTATTTAAGCTGGGAGTTAGAAAAGATGGGGACAGTTGTACCGTATAAACGCTTAATAGTTTAGAGGGTTTGGCTATAAATAGAAAAAAATACCCTGGGCAACCAGGGTATTTTAAAACTAACTCAAACTCAATAAATAAAACTCAAACTTTTTACCAAGGTGTGCTAACGCCTTGTACAATCCATGGTCTGGCATACGGGCTGTCATTAGGATCTGTTGTGCTATATGGGGTTTCTTCCAAAGAAGCGGCTCCAGCGTTATAATTGGTGGTGTTTATGTTAAGTTCATCACTAGGATAAATGAACCTTAGTGGCATTACATCTTCTCTGGCAAAGGGTCCTGCGCTTAAATCTGGAAGCCCGGTTCTTCTCCAATCCAAGTAGGCTTCATCGCCATTGAACATATTTGCGATCCATTTTTGTTCCATGATCTGCTCCAAAGTTCCGTTGAAAGCAACACCGGTATTGGTAATATAATCGCTGTAGGTATCCCCAACACCCCATACTTCCAATGAGGCTTTAATACCTTCCAAATAATTTCCTTCCGCATCGGAACCCCAGCCTCTTACTGCTGCTTCTGCCTTTAAGAAAGACAATTCTGCATAAGAGAACAGTCTTGCTTTTAAAAGGTTGCCTCCATCATCTTTTTGGTTGAATACTTCATTCATTAAAGATACATATGCATTTGTACCCCCTCTTGAACCATCGGCATTGTAATTGTACTCATAAGGGTCAATACTACTCACAGCAACCGGTAAACCAACATAAACGCTGCTGGTATCAATTAATTTTTTACCGGCCTCCAATTCTGCGGCATAGGTATCTGGGGAGTAAATGGCATATAGGTTACCTAAGATATCCTCGTCTACCAAGACCTCATCTGTAATATAACGAATGCCATCTACTTCGGCCACAGGTCCTCCACCTGGAACTTCAGCAGGAGGAACAACCTTGGTAGGTACTTCCACAGGTGCAAACCAGATGTCAATTCTTGGATCTTCCAACTCTTTTAGTTTATCGGTCATAGTAGTACATGGCTTTACCCTATGAAAATCCGAAGCCGTGCCAAACTGTCCACTATTGGGCCATGATTGATTAGATGTACCACCTATGTAAGCCAACACAAGTTCATCATCAATATCACTGATCAAGGGCTTGGAAAGCGTACTGGTTACCCCAGCTTCAGCAAACGAAGGAAGTTTTTCTGATAATCGCATATAGTAACGAAGGGCTAATGAGTTGGCCAATTTCTGCCACTTGGAAGCATCACCTCCATAAAACACATCTTGATCTTCCACCACGCCTTCATAGGAGTCAGCACCTAGGAGACTGGAAGCAGTTTCCAAATCGGCTATAATACCCTTATATACTGTTTCTTGTGTATCATAAGCAGGTAGTTCTCCTTCTGCTTCAGTACCTTTTAAGGCATCAGAATAAGGAATGTCACCGTAATAGTCGGTTAAATTTCCAAACAGCATTGATTTCAATATCAAGGTAACCCCTTCGTGAAAAGGCAAGCCAAGTTCTACAGCTCTGTCATAGGCAACTTTATTGGTTCTTAACAATCCGTAGTTGGAAGACCATATAGAACCAGTTTCCCAATCATATCTGTTGCTGGACCATGAATCGCGCTGGGTATACTGTGCAGCATTACCGGTATCATTGGCATATCCTCTGCTGGTTGTACTTGTTGCTAGGCCTGTCATTACAGTACTCATCAACAAATTTGGATCGGCCATACTGGGCTCTATTCCATTTGGGTTTTCATTGATTTCAGCAAGGTCGTTATCGCAGGAAACTACAAGCAATAATGGAACCAATAGAAATCTGATAGCTATGTTTTGTATTAATTTCATATCCTTATTTTTTTAATATTTTTAGAAACTTGCGTTTAGTTTAAGACCTACAGGTATTGCCCATGGCTGAATGTTATATCTCTCAACCCCTTGGGACAGGTTGCCCTGAGAATTCTGGAAGGCAGATTCTGGATCAATGTTGATTCCCGCTTTGGTCCATAGGATAATATTACGACTAAACAGCGATAGTGATAAATTACGCATTCCTATTTTCTGGGCTATTTTGTTATCAAAGGTATAGCCAAGAGAAATCTGTCTTAGTTTTACAAAATCGGCATCAAAGGTTGAAGCCCTGGTAAAATCCCAAGCGTAGTTGTCACCATAGGTATGGTATTGTGTACCTGGTCCACCAATATTCTCTTGGTCGGCTATAAAGTTACCTTGGTCATCATAGGAACCTATGACCCCTGGTAAAAATACGCCGTCATTTAAACCATCAACAGGAAAACCACCATCTTCAGCAGTTGGTCCTCCAACAAGTGGGTAAAACTCACCATCTGGCGATAAAAATATATCAGCATTATCTCTAATATAGGTTGGGATATCGCCAACATCACTTAAATCAAATACCTTATTAAGCCATCTGGTTGTCTGTAGATCGGACTCATAATACCTCATGGTCTGGGAAACAAACTGTCCACCTTTTCTCCAGTCAAAGTTCATGGATAGGTTCCAATTCTTGTACTGTAGGGATGTTTGTAGCCCTATGTTGAAATCTGGGTTGTAATTGCCAATAACCGGAGCAACCCTGTTCCCATCTTCATCGGACAAGGTACGGTCACTGTTCTCCCAACCCTCATCGTCCAATAAAGGCCAGCCGAAATATTCTGAATTGGGGTCGTCTACCCTAACAAAATCACGATCAACAATCTGACCAACTTCTTCACCTACCCAAGTATATGCACCTCCTTTTGCCTGGCTCCAAAACTGAACATAATCTGTTCCTGGGGCCAATTCGGTGATAATGGTTTTATTGGTTGTAAAGGTTAGGTTCATATTCCAGTTAAATTCATTACCCTGAATTAACTTACCACCCAAACTGGCTTCAAAACCTTTACTGTTCAGGTTACCTGCATTAAAAAGTTTTGTGCTGGCACCGGAAGATACTGGAAGTGATTTTTGGAATATTTGATTTTCATTGTTCGATTCGTAATAGGTGAAATCCATATTCAATCGATTCTGGAAAAGCGATAAGTCAAAACCAAATTCCGTAGAAGTATTAAGCTCGGCTTCAATATTATCGTTCTTTAAGGCCGAAGCTACCGCCAACTGTGAGGCAGGGCCCCAATCCCCTGTATTGCTTAAGATAGAAAATAAATTGTGCGGGCTGGTATCGTTACCGGACTGCGCCCAACCTACTCTTAGCTTGAACAAAGATACCTTGTTGCCCATATCGAACATATTGTTCAGTAATATACTTGTTGATACTGAGGGATATAGGAAGTCGTTATCGCTTTCGGGCAAGGTACTGGACCAGTCATTTCTAAGCGTTGCATCTACAAACAACATATTTTTATAGCCAATATTACCTAAGGCGTACAAACTATTAACACGTTCTTTGGATTGGGTTTCATTATAATCAATATTGTCGGCTGCTATATTGGACAAGAGGAATAGGTTTGGTATAACTAAACCAGAGCCCCCATTTTTGGTTTGTGTAGATACAACTCCATTGTTTACATTCCTAATATTACCACCCCCTGATAAACTAAAGTCGAAGTCGTCATTTAACTTATCCTTATACGTAAGTAAAAAATCAGCATTGCTTTCTACCCCATCCAGGTTTACCAATCCATAGGCGCCGTTTGGCTCCCTGCTAAAACCACTGGATATCTTGGTTTCCCTTACTTCGCGACTATCATTATAGGCGTAGCGCAGCATTAGGGAAAATTTATCGGAAAACGCATAGTCTGCTTGAAAATTACCATACAACCTCTTTCTTTCAAAGCCGTTGTTTATTTCATAGGCCATAAAATAGGGGTTGTTGTATTCAAAATCAGATGGGTCATCACCAAAATTATAAGGTGCGTTCTGAAGCTGGCCTTCTACTAACCAATAATCTTCCAGATCACGAATATCAATATGCGGGTTAATGTCATATAGTGCCTGTAGTGGATTTGCATTTCTATCGGTGGTTGATGGTCTGTTATCCGCACCTGAAATAACATATTTTAAACTGGAGGTGATTTTTAATTTGTCCGTAACATCAAAGGTACTGTTGATAGCTAAACTGTTTCGTTCTAAATCCGAATTTGGAATAAAACCTTCATGCATCATGTTCGTATAAGACAAACGGTAATTCATACGATCGGTATTGTTTTCTATAGCAATCGTATTGGTTGAAGTTATGGCAGATTCAAAGAAATTTTTGGCATTGTTCCGTCCTTTGGAAGTCAAAGGTGTTGCATTGGCTACACCACTTGCTATTTCTTCAGCGGTATATGGCCATTGAATTGCACTTAACCCCTTATCCAATTCAGGACCTACCCAGCCGGAAGAGGTTTCATCTATTTGGGAAGTGTTGGGATCTGGCCTACTACCGTTAGCAAAACGATTGCTTTTTTCCAAGAACTTATATGGAGTTTCATACACATTACTAGAACTAAAGGAAATACCTAAGCCCTTACTCTTTTTACCAGATTTAGTGGTAATCAAAATAACACCGTTACCCCCTCTGGAACCATATAATGCAGCGGCACTAGGTCCTTTAAGTACAGAGACACTTTCAATATCGTCTGGATTCACATCGGCAATACCGCCACCGTAATCCACGGCAACACCACTACCTACGGTTCCTACGTTGGTAAGGCTACTGCTTAGTGGAACTCCATCAATTACATACAATGGTTGGTTGTCCGTAGTTAATGAAGAGGCCCCACGAAGTATTACACTTACAGTGGATCCTGTACCACCGGTAGAATTAATCTGAACCCCAGAAACCCTACCATTCAATGCATTCAATGCATTTTCCTGTGTAACAGTGGTTATGTCATCCCCACTTACCTCACTAACAGAATACCCCAAGGATTTCTTTTCCCTGGAAATACCCAGTGCGGTAACCACTACTTCATCCAATTCCTCGGATGAGGTGGACAAGGTTACGTTTATGGTGCTTTGGTTGCCTACGGATACCTCCTTGGTTTCCATTCCTAAATAGGAAAAGACCAAAACAGAGCTGCTGTTAGGTACCGTTATACTATAATTTCCATCAAAATCGGTGGTGACACCGTTGGTAGTTCCCTTAACTACCACGGATACCCCCGGTAGTAATTCTCCGTCATCACTGGTGACGACCCCTGTTACTCCTTGTTGTGCCAACACGATTCCTGTGACCATGCTGAACAAAAAGAACGTCATAAATTTTAAGCTTCTTTTTTTCATATTTATCTCTATTAATTGGTTGGGTTATATGAGTTAGTTAACAAATCTATTGTAAAATTATCGTCAAAAAGCATAGTATTTTATTAGATACTTATGGAATCTTACCACCTTTAGGGTGAATATTAAGATTTGGGAAAATTTAGGTTAAGATATGTTTGATTTTTAGCAAGAATATTATCCTATTGTAAACGGCATGGTTTTGTAGCGCGGAAGAAGTTGAGGGATTATATCATATTGTTAAATTGGAAATACCTATTCATATAGCATTTACCTTATACCGTATATAAGTAATAAGTATGGCTTGTGAAATGGCAAGGGTGAAACTGCTACAATTTTAACTTTAATAACGGTAAATTAGGTAAAAAACCTGCACTTGTGTTAAAATATCATGTAAATGAAATAAGATTTACTTATTCAATCCCCGCTATTTCAATTTAATTTGTACGTAAATAACCAAAACACCAAACAATGCTAGCAGGGATAGATTATTTTATAGTAATAGCCTATATAGTAGGAATGCTATTACTGGGGCTGTATTTCAAAAAATTTGTCAATAATTCCGAGGATTACTTTTTAGGGGGTAAAAGCCTGCCTTTTTGGGCTATCGGGATGTCCATTGTAGTTTCGGATATAGGGGCTTTGGATTTCGTTGGGGTTTCGGGACAGGCATATAGATATGGTATTTCTGTTGGTAATTTTGACTGGGTGGGTTCTGTTCCTGCCATGTTGTTGGCGGCTTTTATTTTTATTCCTTATTTCTGGCGAGGGGGTATGTATACCATACCGGAGTATTTGGGGAGACGGTACAATCAGAAAGTAAGGACCATTGCCTCGGTCACCTGGATACTGTTTTTTGCCTTGGATTTAGGGGTTCTTTTTTGGGCCAGTGCGGTGTTATTAAATGTTCTTATGGGATGGCCCATCTGGATTTCAATTGTTGCCACTGCTGGCGTGGTTGGTCTATACACCTATTTTGGAGGGATTACGGCTGTAATTATGACCGATGTAGTACAGTTCGTAATAATGTTCATAGGAGGTTTTGCCCTAGTTTTTCTTAGTCTTTACGAAGTGGGAGGTTGGGATAACATGGTAGAGAAGATCTCAACTATGGGACCAGAGTATCGCAACCACTTTGATATTATCCAACCTCAGGATACTAAATCGCCCTTTCCATGGACTGGAATTTTATTCGGCCTAACATTTGTTATGGCCAATGCCTACATGATAGGGAACCAGTCTATTGTGCAGCGCTGTCTTACGGCCAAGAACGAATGGCACGCCAAGGCGAGTATGATTTTTGGATCTGCCCTTAAAATGTTTATCCCAATTTTAGTGCTATTTCCTGGACTTATGGCAGTCGTGGTTCATCCCGGATTGGCCGATGGGGACCAAGCACTTCCTATGATGATTAAATCTATTCTGCCCCCAGGTTTGGTGGGATTAATGTTCGCCGCATTTTTCGCAGGTCTTATGTCCAGTGTGGATTCATTGTTGAATTCAACGGCTACTTTGTTTACAAAAGATATCTACGAGCCTTTTATTAAAAAGGGGGCAGATGATAAGCACTATTTAAAAGTGGGACAGATTACGACCCTGGTGCTCTTGCTTATTGGAGTTGCGACCTCACCTATTAGCAGCGATTTCCCTGGAATTTACGTGGCAATACAAACCTTTATGTCCTATTTCCAAGGACCAATATTTGCCATTCTCCTATTGGGTATATTCTGGAAACGAACTACAGAATGGGGTGGCCTATCGGCATTGGTCATTGGTATTGGATTTGCCATTTACCTAAATGTGTTTAAGGAACAATTCTTTACCATAGAAGATCCGTTTCTCTATATTTCCTGGTGGTCTTTCCTATTAGGGTTTATAGTCAATGTGGTAGTAAGTTTGCTTACCAAAAAGCACACCGAAGAACAACTTAAAGGCTTGGTGTTTCGTTCTAAAATTTTAGTGGAAAATAAAAAACTGTAATATGTTCAATTTTGACTGGCTTTCCGGGGTTTCGCAAGAAACTGCAAAAATGATATTTCTTTCAATGTATGCACTAATAGGTCTATTAGTGCTGTTATTGCCCACGGAGTATATTTACGAGGGCATTGCCAAGGAAGATAGACACTGGTGGAACAATTTAAAACTATGGTCTATTGTCGTACTTTCTATATTGGCATCTATTTATAATCATTTTTAACCCTTTAAAAAACAAGTATGGAGACAAATGAAATAAATGCGGGTTTAAAGGCCGCTCAAATTAATAATGCTCTTGGATTTTTCATTATGGTTTTTGGGGTTATTGTACTTTTTGCCATGATCTTTACCGAAACATTCGTAGAACATATGACCGATATGGTCGCTGGTTTAATACTAATATCTATTGGCGGGGGAATGATGTGGAAGGCAAAAAGGACCATAAAGAAAATTAAATCTAAGAAGGAACTATAAGCCTATTAAGAATGAACAAATCCTTCAGTATGACATTATCGGATAATTGGAAAATTCAAAGCTCTAAAGAAGTTACGGACCAGGGTGAGATCTTATCTACGGATGCATCCCTATCAACCAACTGGATTCCTGCAAAGGTGCCTTCTACGGTATTGGGCACCTTGGTAAATAACAATACCTATAGCAATCCCTACTTTGGGGAAAATCTAAAGGAAATCCCTACCCATTTGTTTAAAGTGCCTTGGTGGTATACCAATAGCTTTGAGCTTTCGGAAGAACAGGCCAATAATTATGCAAGCCTAAATTTTGACGGTATTAACTATAAGGCCAATGTGTGGTTAAATGGTGAACTTATAGCCAATAGCAGCGATATAGACGGGGCCTTTCGCATAACTTCTTTTGATGTTAGCAAGCAAATTAAAGAAGGTACCAATGTATTGGCCATAGAGGTAATACCGCCCAAACCCGGGGATTTTAGTATTGGGTTTGTAGATTGGAACCCGTCTCCACCAGACGGCAATATGGGTATTTTTAGGCCCGTTACCTTACATCTGCATGGTGGGGTTTGTTTAGAGAAACCATTTGTAATGACCCAAGTGGACTTAGATAGCTTACAGGCTGCCGATGTTAGCATATCGGTAGAAGTGAAAAATTATTCGGACAAGACCATTAGCGGTGAAATAGTAGGTAATATTGGTTCCAAGAGCTTTGGTAAAAAAGTAACTCTTGCTCCCAATACGAAGCAAGAGGTCAGTTTTTTGAGTAGCGAGTTTCCAGCCCTTCATTTTAAGGAGCCCAAACTTTGGTGGCCCGTACAATTAGGGAATCCGGACCTGTATGATCTGGAATTGAAATTTATGGAGTCCCAGGAGGTACTGGATGAAACCCATACGAGATTTGGAATCCGAGAAATAGAGGATTACTGGTTAAACGATATTCACAGGGGATATAAGGTAAATGGCCAAAAAGTATTGATCAAAGGAGCCGGGTGGACAGATGATATGCTGTTAATGGATACCGATGAGAGCATAGAGGCACAGGTGAAATATGTAAAACAAATGAATCTTAATTGTATTCGTTTGGAAGGATTTTGGGGCAAAGACCATAAATTGTACGACCTCTGTGATGAATACGGTATTTTACTGATGGTTGGCTGGAGCTGCCATTGGGAGCATGAGATCCATATGGGCGTTCCGGTAAATGAACGTTTTGGAGGGGTCTATAAGCCTGAGGATATAGCTCATGTTGCCCAGGCTTGGGAAGATCAGCTAATATGGTTGCGCAATCACCCTAGCATCTTTGTCTGGACCGTAGCCAGTGATAAGGTACCCATTACGGAATTGGAGCAGAAGTATATTGATACCTTTGCCAAATATGACCCTACCAGGCCGTATTTAAATTCGACCGGAGGTGTAGGCAGTGACCAGCACGTAATAGGGAGCGAGGATGTTATTAGTGAAATTAGTGGCTCATCAGGGGTAAAAATGCTGGGTCCCTATGCCTATACCGCTCCGGTATATTGGTTCACCGATACCCAATTTGGTGGCGCCTATGGCTTTAATACGGAAACGGGGCCGGGAGCCCAAGTGCCGCAGTTGGAGAGTTTAAAAAAAATGATACCGGAGGAACAGTTGTGGCCCATGGGCAAATCCTGGGACTACCATTGCGGCAGGTATGAATTTTCGGATTTAAGCAGGTTTACAACCGCCATTGAGGAGCGCTATGGGGCACCGGACTCCTTGGAGGAATTTGATAAGAAGGCCCAGGCCATGAATTATGAGCTTATGCGGCCCATGTTCGAAGCCTTTCAGGTAGAAAAAAAGAAAGCCACGGGAATTGTGCAGTGGATGCTCAATGCCGCCTGGCCAAAAATGTATTGGCAATTGTACGATTATTACCTTAATCCTACTGCGGCCCTTTACGCTACACAAAAGGCATGTGCTCCCCTGAACCTTATCTACAATTATGGGGACAATAAAATATATGCCGTAAACGACCATTTGTATCCCGTAAAGGATCTAATGGCGCGCATACGCGTATATTCCATAGAATCCGAGATCCTTTTGGACGAACAGGTTACTTTAAATTTGGAACCGGATTCATCCAAGTCTATTTATGGATTGACGGAATTGGACGGCCTCACCACTACTTATTTTGTAGACCTTAGATTGTACAATACGGAACAGGAAGAAATTGGCAATAATTTTTATTGGCTATCCACAAAGGAGGAGGTATTGGATTATGATGCCGATTTGGGGCCGTTTGCTTTCCATACTCCCAGTAAGGAGTACGCTGATTTTACACAGTTGAATACCCTGCCCATAATTGAGTTGGAGGAGGAGCATAGCTTTGATCGGGATGGGAGTAATCAGCAATTGGAAGTAGTCCTTAAAAATAACACCGAACATATTGCCTTTTTGATCAACCTAAAGGTCGTGAAGAAAAAGAATGGAGAATTGATACTTCCCATTTTTTGGGATGATAATTTTTTATCCCTGCTTCCGGGCGAGCAACGTAAGCTTACCGCCACCTTTGAATATGACGGTGAGGCGCAGTTAAATATAGAAGGTTGGAACCTAGGGTAGGCTGTAACCCGATAATATTTTGTAAGAACAGAATACAATTTAGTACTGTATGAAAAAATTAGCTATTAATGGGGGCGCTCCAAGTAGGGATACTTCCAAAAACCCATGGCCACAATGGCCGGTTTGGGGCAAAGAGGAAGAAGTTGCCCTTATCAATGTATTACATAGTGGGGTTTGGTCCTATAACGGCCCAAAAGAAACCGAATTTAATAAACGCTTCGCCGAGTTTACCGGAGTGAAGCATGCCATTTGTACCGTAAATGGTACTGTTACCTTGCAACTGGCTTTGGAGGCAGTGGGAGTAGGTGTTGGGGATGAGGTTATTGTGCCTGGACTTACATGGCAGGCTACGGCTGCAACGGTAATAGATGTCAATGCGGTTCCGGTATTGGTAGATGTTTGTGAGGATAGCTGGTGTATAGACCCCAAAGAGGTAGAAAAGGCCATAACACCCAGAACAAAAGCTATTATCCCGGTACATTTATACGGGGCCTTCGCAGATATGGACGCTATTATGGCCATAGCCAAAAAACACAATCTATATGTTATTGAGGATTGTGCCCATAAACACGGCGGGGAATGGAACGGTAAAAAAGCAGGAAGTATTGGGGATATTGGTAGCTTCAGCTATCAGTTGTCCAAGCATTTGACTGCTGGGGAAGGTGGATCTGTAACCACCAATAATTCTGAATTGGCCGAAAAACTGGATGCCCTTAGAAACTGTGGAAGAAGGCCGGAGCCAGATGCCACGGAGGAGGTAGACAAAGGGGCTGGCGATTATGGGGATGATGACGGTAATTTTATTCAGTCCGGGAATCTTAGGATTACCGAATTCCAAGCCGCTATCCTAATTGAAGGCCTTAAGCGCCTGCCGGCACAAAACGCCACAAGGGATGCCAATGGGGAGTATTTAAATAGCCTGCTCAGCGAAATTCCAGGGGTATCACCCATAAAACGCGATAAAAGAGAAACCAAAAAGGCATACTTTAATTTTGCCTTTAGATATCACAAAGAGGAATTTAAGGGGCTGCCTATAGAAAAATTTAGAAGTGCCTTAGAGGCAGAATTGGGCATTGTTGTAGACGCCAGCTACGAGCCTTTAAACAATTGTTCCCTATACGTGCCACACACCAAACCTGCTAGGCATAAACTAAACGAAGCTTATTGGAAAGCCATTGACCCCAAGAGATTTTCACTGCCGGTCTGTGAGAGAATATTCAAGGAAGAGTCGGTTTGTGTACACCATAAGGTCCTAATGGGATCCAAGGCAGATATGGACCTGCTGGCCCAGGCCATTACAAAGATTTATACCCATGCTGCAGAGTTAATGGATTAACAAATACTTCCTTATGGCTATCTTTATGGTTCTTACAATGGATAAATGAATACAATGAAAACAGTCATAGGTCTCGTTTTTTTACTGTTGTGCCCTAGCCTTGCTTCGGCTCAAAATTTCTCGGGCCTTTCAGGACCCTATCCTATGCCTAAAAATGGCATTTGTGCACATAGAGGGGCTAATGAGACCCATCCGGAGAATACCCTAGCTGCATTTAAGGAAGCTATTCAATTGGGAGCCCATATGATAGAACTGGATGTTCAGATGACCAAGGACAATGAATTGGTCATCATGCACGACGCAACGGTTAACAGAACCACCAATGGTAAGGGTCGGGTAAGTGATTTAACGCTAGCTCAAATAAAAGAATTGGATGCCGGTAAATGGAAATCCAAAAAATTTAAAGGGGAAAAGGTCCCAACTTTAAAGGAGGCTCTTAAGATAATGCCAGTAAATATTTGGCTTAATATTCATTTAAAGGGAGATGAAGAATTGGGAGCGGCAACGGCCAAAGCTGTGATCCAGGCAGATAGAATACACCAGGGGGTAATAGCCTGTAATGAGGAGGCGGCCAAAGGGGTAAGAAAAATAAGCCCCCACATCATGATCTGTAATATGGAACGTACTCTTAGTAGGGACAATTATATAAGCACTACCATAGAAAAGGGTTTCCCTTTTCTTCAGATAAAGAGCAGTAGAGATGGCCTAAACCTCCCACAAGACCTAAAAAGACTGAAAGAGCGTGGGGTGCGCGTAAATTACTTCCATGCCGAAGAGGTAGGTCAAGTGAAGACCTTATTGGAAGCAGGGGTAGATTTTATATTGACAGATCATTTGCAAAAAATGCTCGAGGCCTATAATAATATGGGCCGTGAAAAGAAAGAAACATTATAGGGAATATGTTATGGTCCTTGAGGGGATATTTAATTCAATATTATGAAAAAAGTAAAAATAGCCCTAATTGGTGCAGGATTTATTTCCGATTATCATGCCCGTGGGTTACAGACAATACCGGAGGTTGAAATTGTGGCCGTGGTATCCAAGAATCTTGAAAATGCAGAGAAATTTGCCCTAAAATACAATATCAAGGAGGCGCTGAACAATATAGAGCCACTATTGGACAATCCGGACTTAGACGGAGTTATCATAAGTACTCCCAACCAGTTTCATGTGCCTTATGCTATTGCCTTCCTAGAAAAAGGCAAGGATGTTTTTTTGGAAAAGCCTATGGGAATGAATGCCCAGGAAGGCCAACAAATGGCAGAGGTGGCACATACTGCCCAACAACTGGTAATGGTGGGGCATATGTGGCGATTTGATACGGATACCCGGTACATTAAGGATACCGTAGCTTCTGGTAAGTTGGGGAAAATATTTAAGACCAAGGGATACGGTATACATGAAAATTGGGGCCCCAGTGGATGGTTCACAAAAAAGGAATTGGCAGGGGGCGGTGCCTTGGCCGATATGGGCGTTCATGCCATTGATGCGGTACGTTATATTTTGGGCGACCCAAAACCAATAAAGGTATATGCCAGAATTTCAACCGAATTTGGGGATTATGACGTGGACGACACGGCTATTTTGGTCATCACCTGGGACAATGGCACGGAAAGTATAATAGAAAGTGGATGGTGGCACCCCCACATGGACGGACCTGAGGCCAGTACCAGCCTATTCGGCACCAAGGGATATGCCAATCTCTTTCCTACCTTTTTAAAAATGAAAGAGGGCGAAGGCACGGTAACAACAGCGCCAGAGCTTCCAAAAAGGGAGGATCATTGCGACCAAATAATCTATACCCGTCAAATGGAACATTTTATAGATTGTATTAAATCCAGGCAACAGCCTTTTCCTGGTCTGGAAGAAGGGCAAATGGTTTTGGATATTGTGGACGCCGCCTACCAATCGGCGAAAACTGGAGAGGTAGTAAACTTGGTATAAGAGGCCTACCTCAAAATATTAAAAAAAGCCGATGCCTAATTTTTCCACCAATATTAAAAATATCATCTTCGATCTGGATGGCACCCTTTGGGATCCCATGGAAATGAGTGTCAAGGCCTGGCATAAGGCATTAAATGGGTTCAGTTGTATCAAGGACCCAATCTCCAAGGAGGCTATACAAGGCATTATGGGCATGCAGCACGATCTGGTAGGGAAAAAATTGTTTTCTTACCTAAGTAGCCAAGAACAGCATGAGGTCATGAATAGTTGTTATGAACAGGAGGTTATGGACATTAAAGCATCGGGAGCAAAGCTATACTCTGGCTTGGAGGACACCCTGCAGCAGCTTGGAAAAAAATATAATCTGTTTATTGTGAGCAATTGTCAGGCCGGATACATAGAGGCTTTTTATGAATACCACGGTATGGCCACTTATTTTAATGATTTTGAATGTTCAGGGGATACAGGTTTGTCCAAGACACAGAACATCAAAATGCTTATTGAGAGAAATGGTGTGGACAAGCCCGTATATGTTGGGGATACCCAAGGGGATTATACAGCTGCCATGGGGAACAATATACCCTTTATTTTTGCGGAATATGGCTTTGGTGAGGTTCCCAATGCAATACATACCATTTCTAAAATCACCAAATTAATGGATATATTGTAAGGTTTGGCTGCAGCCAATGACTTCATACTTCGTAATTTTGCAGTATTTACCCCCTTCCTAGATTTGGGGTTTATTATACATCTAAAGAAAAGAAAATGAAGGAGTATATGGGTAATCTAAAAAAGATAAAATTTTCTGTTTTGGACCTTGTCCCAGTGGCAGAGGGATCCACTCCAAGGCAATCCATTAAAAAGAGTGTGGCATTGGCCCAATATGCGGAAAGCTTGGGCTTTGAACGATTTTGGATTTCCGAACACCACAATATGGAGAGTTTGGTTAGCTCTGCAACGCCTATTTTAATTGGTCAGGTAGCGGAGGCAACAAAGACTATCCGGGTAGGTTCCGGGGGCATTATGTTGCCCAACCATGCTCCCTTGATCGTTGCCGAGCAATTTGGGACCTTGGAGACTCTTTATCCGGGAAGGATAGATCTAGGCTTGGGAAGGGCTCCAGGTACAGACCAACAAACGGCACAGGCACTGAGAAGAAATCGTTCCGAAACCGTGCACGATTTTCCCAAGGACATCGGGGAATTACAAACCTATTTTGCCAAGGAAAATAGCAATGCCGCGGTGAGGGCCATACCAGGTGAAGGCTTGGATATTCCCTTGTATTTGTTGGGTTCCAGTACTTTTAGTGCCCAATTGGCTGGGTTAAAGGGGTTGCCCTATGCTTTTGCTAGCCATTTTGCACCCACCCACCTACATGATGCATTAAGGTTATACCACCAAAATTTTGAACCTTCCAAACAATGTGGGGCTCCCTACACCATTGCCTGCGTTAACGTAATAGCAGCGGAAACCGATGAAAAGGCCAGACATCTGGAGACCAGTCTTCAACAATTGGCCTTGGGTATTATTAGGAATACCAGAAAACCCCTGCCCCCACCAGTGAAAAGTATGGACGGACTATGGCACGAAATGGAAAAGGTTCAGATACAAAAAATGATGTATTATAGTTTTGTAGGATCTAGAGAGACCGTAGAAAAAGAGCTTTCGGCCTTTTTAAAAGCCACCCAAGTCAATGAAATAATGGTGGTTTCCCATATTTATGATCATGAAGACCGACTAAAATCGTACGAAATAGTGGGAAGCCTTTTTAACGGATAAAAATTTTGGAACCTTATCCCTTGTTTGTTGTAACACATTATAAATTCTGATTACTTTGGTCCCATCTAAGGTTGTACAAAATGCGGGAAAGTATATGTGCCATGCTATGCTTTTTTCTGGTAGCGGTTGGTTGTAAATTAAAAACTCAAAACAGTGACAAGGTGATTAAGGTCAAAGAAATTAATGGTTATGAGGGGGTAAGTATTGATAAGGTATCTCAATTGTTGGAAGAACGGGCTGCCATTCACTCCATCAACATCCTCAACTGGGACAACTACTCCTACATGCCCGCTGTAAGTTTTAGGATTGCCCATAGCAACAATGAAATTTGGTTAAAGTACTATGTAGAGGAAAAGAGTATAATGGCTACCGTTGCAGATACCAATGGGGCCGTACATAAAGATAGCTGTGTGGAATTCTTTTTTGATCCCCTTGGGGATGGGAACTATTATAATTTTGAGTTTAATTGTATTGGGACTACCCATTTGGCTTTTGGAGGGGGAAGAAGCGACCGACAGTTTTTGGCTCCAGAAACAATAGAAGCTTCCATTAGGGTTCAAAGCTCCTTGGGAACACAGGTATTTACCGAAAGAACAGCTGATCACTCTTGGGAAATGACCGTTGTAATACCTGCAAATACTCTTAGCCATAACCCGGGGATTAAACTAAAAGGCCTAAGCGCCAAAGGCAATTTTTACAAGTGCGGGGACGCCACTTCAGAGCCCCACTATTTAAGTTGGAATCCCATTAAAACAGAAAACCCCGACTTTCACAGGCCAGAGTTTTTTGGGAATCTGGTTTTTGAATAAGGCATAAATTATAATAACCCGTTACTTAATAGGTACCATTAACTTACTATTTTTACTTAACTTAAGTTTGTCAACTACAGCCCTGTGCCGTAATAATTACTCAGGGATAATTTCTAAATTCTATTTGGATGAAAAAACTCCTCGTTAAAAATATGGTGTGCAATAGATGTAAAACGCTTTTGGAACAGGAATTTGCAAAGGCGGGCATAAGCATACACGCTATAGAACTGGGAGAGATTACTTTTAAGGATGAGGGAGATATCGATGAAGCCGCAATTGAAAAAATACTTAAGAGCAACGGTTTTGAATGGGTGAGGGATACGGCAGAAATGATTATTGAAAATATTAAAATAGAACTCATCAGTACCATTAATAACGATACCCTGGCCGAGGTGGACAATATCTCCAAGTATTTGTCCAAAAGGTTAAACAAGGAGTATTCGGTATTGAGTAAAATGTTTAGTAGGAAGGAGGGTATTACTATAGAAAAGTACTATATCCACCTAAAAATTGAAAAAGCCAAGGAGCTTATTCAAATGGATAAGTTGAATTTTTCTGAAATTGGTTATAGGCTTAATTATAAGAGCAGTAGCCATTTGGCATCACAATTTAAATCGGTTACGGGAATGGCTATGGGCCAATATAAAAAACTTCAACAGTGGGATAGAAAACCACTTGACAAAATTATGTAAGGAATATCCATAATTGTAAAAAGTATTCCCCAACTATATCGTTAATTTTACTTAACGTTAAAAAATAGATGGAGATGAAGCATACCTATGATATTCACGGCATGACCTGTAATGGTTGCCGTGCCCATGTTGAGAATACGCTAAATGCAGTGGAAGGGGTTACAAAGGCATCTGTTGATCTGGAGAAGTCCAAAGCCATAGTGGAATCGGAAAAGCATATTCCTATTGCAGCATTTAAAAAAGCCCTTGAAGATGATGGTGGCGCATATGGGATTTCCATCCCCGGTGATGGACACCAACATCATGGTCCTAAAAAACAAAAGTCGGGAAATACCGGAAGCGGTACCTTTTATTGTCCTATGCATTGTGAAGGTGATAAAACCTATGACCAACCCGGCGACTGTCCAGTTTGTGGTATGGACCTGGTGGAGGAGGCAAAAATGAACACCCATAGTGGTACGCAATATACCTGTCCCATGCATTCGGAGATTGTGGAAGACGAGCCAGGGGATTGTCCCATCTGCGGTATGGAACTTGTTCCTATGAAGGCCGATGTTTCGGCAGAACAAAAAAGCTATGATAGATTGCTAAGGAAATTTTGGATTGCCCTTGCCTTTACTCTTCCTATTTTTATCATTGCCATGTCCGAAATGATTCCCAATAACCCACTTTATGATTTGTGGGATATAAAATATTGGAACTGGATACAGTTAGGGCTTTCCATACCGGTAGTTTTTTATGCTACATGGATGTTTTTTGAAAGGGCCTATCGTTCTGTGAAGACATGGAATTTAAATATGTTTACCCTCATTGGGATCGGCTCTGGTATTGCCTGGCTATTTAGTGTTTTTGGGATGCTTTTTCCGGATATTTTTCCTTCTCAGTTCAAGACCCATACAGGAACGGTACACGTGTATTTTGAGGCAGCTACGGTTATTCTGACGTTGGTATTATTGGGCCAATTATTGGAGGCCAGGGCTCACAGTAAAACCAATAACGCCGTAAAGGAGCTGCTAAAATTGGCCCCTAACAAGGCCGTAAGGGTGGTTGATGGAAAGGAAGAGGTGATCGCAATAGATAAAATTGAAATAGGGGACCTTCTTCGGGTGAAGCCGGGGGACAAAATCCCGGTAGATGGGGAAATCCATGAGGGGAAGACCTCGGTAGATGAATCCATGATTAGTGGAGAACCCATTCCGGTAGACAAAATGGAAGGTGACCAAGTTAGTTCCGGCACCATAAATGGCAACCAGTCCTTTATAATGAAGGCCCAAAAGGTAGGTTCGGATACCTTATTGGCACAGATTATAGAGATGGTAAACAAGGCCAGCCGCAGTCAGGCACCCATTCAGAAATTGGCCGATAGGATTTCTGCTTATTTTGTGCCCATAGTAGTACTTATTTCCGTGCTTACTTTTGTGGTATGGGCTGCATTTGGACCGGAACCTAGATATGTATATGCCTTGGTAAACGCCATAGCCGTATTAATTATCGCCTGCCCATGTGCCTTGGGTCTAGCTACTCCCATGTCGGTCATGGTAGGGGTGGGCAAGGGTGCCCAATCCGGGGTACTCATAAAGAACGCCGAAGCGTTGGAGAAAATGAAACGTGTAAATACCTTGGTTATAGATAAGACCGGAACCATTACTGCAGGAAAACCTTCGGTAGAAAAGGTTGGGGCAGTATCCCAAAAGTATACAGATAAGGAAGTACTACAATATATTGTGTCACTAAATCAATTTAGTGAACATCCACTTGCCCAAGCAGCGGTGAAATATGGCAAGGAACAGCAGGTAGAGGCCATAGAGACCAAGGATTTTGAGTCGGTTACCGGAAAAGGCGTTATGGGCAATGTAAAGGGTAAGGAAGTGGCATTGGGCAATAAGGCCATGATGAAAGAAGCCAATGCCAGCATTTCTGAGGAGTTGGAAAAAGAGGTGGCCGATCAGCAGCGCCTGGGAAAAACGGTATCCATATTATCTATAGATCGCAAAGCCGTAGGGTATATGGTGATAAGCGATAAAATAAAGGCAAGTAGTAAAAATGCCATTGGAGAATTGCAATCTCAAGGAATATCGGTAATAATGCTTACCGGCGATAATAAGGAAACTGCCAAAGCGGTTGCCGAGGAGGTGAATCTTGGCGATTACAAGGCCAGTATGCTGCCGGAAGATAAATTGAAGGAGGTAGAAAGACTACAGGAAGAAGGAAGAATTGTTGCTGTGGCCGGAGATGGAATCAACGATGCCCCTGCATTGGCAAAAAGTGATGTGGGCATCGCTATGGGAACGGGAACCGATGTAGCTATTGAAAGCGCCGCCATTACCTTGGTAAAAGGAGACCTACAGGGGATAGTGAAGGCCCGCAACCTGAGTGATAAGGTGATGGGGAATATTAAGCAAAATTTATTCTTTGCTCTAGTATACAACACCCTTGGTGTACCTATCGCCGCCGGGGTACTATATCCGTTTTTTGGATTGTTACTGTCCCCCATGATAGCCGCCCTGGCAATGAGTTTTAGTTCGGTTTCGGTCATTGGTAATGCCCTTAGGTTAAGGAAGGCAAGTATTTAGGGTTCTTTATATGGTGAAAACCAAAATTGTGGACAGACTATATATGGCTTCAACAGCTATATTACCTTTATTTAATCTTTAGATAAACATGATATAACCCTTAATAGTTCATTTACAACTCAAAAAGTGGGAATTTTGGTTTAGAATATTTACCTTTTATAAAAATTTACCGACCAAACCAACCAATTTTTTGAAGCTAGGAAAAAGAGATATTTCGTTTTTGCTGTATGGCGCCTTTGCATCCTTTGGCACTTACTTTTGTATGTACGCCTTTCGCAAGCCTTTTACCGTGGCAACCTTTGAAGGACTTTCCTTTGCAGGTGTGGACTATAAGATAGTTTTGATTATTGCCCAAGTGCTGGGATATATGCTTTCCAAGTTTATTGGAATAAAAATTATTTCTGAGCTGCAGCCCAACAAAAGGATATATTATTTGATGGGGCTTATATTTTTAGCAGAGGCCAGCCTTGTTTTATTTGCCCTTACTCCTGCCCCCTATAATTTGATTTTTATGTTCCTTAACGGGATCCCCTTGGGAATGGTCTGGGGAATTGTCTTTTCCTACTTGGAAGGAAGAAAATTTACCGAATTTTTAGGCGTGGCGCTATGCTCCAGTTTTATAGTATCCAGCGGGGCGGTGAAATCTGTTGGATTGTTGGTTCTGGAATACGTAGGGGTCTCCCAATTTTGGATGCCATCGGTTACCGGAGCTATCTTTATTGTTCCCTTTGTTTTCTTTGCCTGGTTACTAAATAAACTGCCTCCACCTTCACAAGAGGACAAGGAGCTGAGAACAGAACGGGTCCCAATGACCGGAAAAGACCGAAAAAGAGTTTTTCTAAACTACCTTTTTCCACTTGTAGTATTGGTTTTGTTCTATACCTTTTTAACGGCCCTGCGCGATTTCAGGGATAATTTTTCACGTGAAATCTGGGATGCCTTGGGATTTCAGGGCGATGCGGCCGTGTATACGGTATCGGAAGTTCCCATTGCTGTATTGGTATTGCTGATTGTTGGTCTGTTTGGGTTGATAAAAAATAACTACAAGGCCTTTGTGTCCTATCATTATTTATTGCTTTTCGGCACTATTTTTATAGGGTTGTCCACCTGGTTGTTCCAAATGGCCTTTATGTCCCCCTTAGTGTGGATGGTTAGCGTTGGTTTTGGACTTTATATCTGCTATGTGCCTTTCAATTGTATCTTTTTTGATAGGATGATAGCTACCTTTAATATTAGGGGCAATGCCGGTTACCTTATTTATATTGCGGACGCTTTTGGCTATTTGGGGAGTATGGGCGTGCTGCTGTATAAGAACTTTGGCCAGAGTCAACTTTCATGGCTCAATTTCTTCATGGTCAGCACTTATTTGATCGCAGTAGTGGGTGCAATTATCTGCCTGGTTTCCTTATTTTATTTTAAAAGGAAATACAGGAAAACCAGATTAAAAGAATCGGACATACAGTTGGTATAGCAATACCTTCACCCTCCTCCCCAACTCCCATTATTTTTTAAATTGTTGTTTTATACCTATTGTTCTGTTTTCATCAGCGGATGGAAAATGAATGCTGCTGTTTATTTTTTAACCATTGCATTTAAAAAGTTCTCAATTCCTAAGACTATGGGGTATAACAGCCCAATACCTAAAGTTTGGCTACAAAAGGTTAAAATATTATAGTATTGGTATAAATAACCGTAGGTTTCCTATAGAAAGTTGACATATATTTAATGACCAAATAACCTAACCAAATAAATTATATGTCTATGTAGAAGCTATACACAGAAGTATTGAAAATTTATTGTGTAGCTGTGGTTCTTTTCATCATTGGTCTACATGATAGTACCGGGAGTTGTTTCGAGGTTGAAATTCAATTGATTCAGGAATGCCTTGACACCTTGGCCCAGAGGAAGGTCATTTTCTTGGGAAAAATCAGAACGAATGCATTTTCCTACTTTTTGCGCCTTTACATCTACCGCTAACATTTTGTTAACAGATAAAGGCATTTCATTGCAATCATTTAATGTTTAATGATGGTTCTGTTAACCTGCCCAAGGGATATTTGCGCTTATCAAAAAAATCAAAAAATTTTACAAACACTAAAAAATGAACAAAACTAGTATTGTTATGATATTTGCATTTTTTGCATTTGTCATGGGCCATTCCCAGGGAATTTTTTCGGGGACGGTATTGGATGAGAACAAAGTGCCTTTACCCGGTGCATCGGTTGTTGTTAAAGGTAGTGCAAACGGAGTGGCTACGGATTTTGATGGAAATTTTCAAATAAATTTGACCACAGGAAATGAAATTCTAGTGGTTTCTTATATAGGCTATATTCCCACAGAGATTTCTACTGCCAACAAAACCTCGGCAGAAATAACCCTTCTTCCGGACAATCAAAAACTGGATGAAGTGGTAGTTACGGCCTTGGGGATAACCAGGGCAGAGAAAAAGATTGGTTATGCTACCCAGAAAATGGATGTTGAGGTAATTGAGGAAATCAGTGCCCCCAATGTTGGGAACCTTTTTACCGGTCAGGTTGCAGGTCTTACAGTGAGTAACCCCACTGGATTATTTCAGAAGCCCAGCTTTTCCCTCAGGGGAAAATCGCCACTGATCGTAATTGACGGGATACCCGTTGAAACCGACTTCTTTGATGTGTCGGCCAATAACATTGCGAATGTAAACGTATTAAAAGGGACAACTGCATCGGCACTTTACGGGTCTAGAGGTAGAAATGGAGCTATTTTGATTACTACTAAAAATGCCAAGGTAGACGGCTTGGAAATTAGTGTTTCCCACAATACCATGGTTTCGGCTGGGTTTACCGTATTCCCGGAAACACAGACCGAGTACGGTAATGGTTCCAATGGAAAATATGAGTTCTGGGACGGTAAGGATGGAGGTATTTCCGATGGAGATATGATCTGGGGTCCAAAGTTTGAGCCTGGGGTAATGGTATCACAATGGAACAGTCCCATATTGGATAGTGAAACTGGGGAAACTATTCCTTGGTGGGGTGATGTTTACGGAACCCAATATGATGATAAATCGCGTTATTCCAGAGTTCCAATTCCTTGGGAATATCACAACAACCTAAAGGATTTCTTGGGTACAGGGTATATATCCACAACCGACTTTTCGGTATCCAGCAAATCAGAAAAAGGTTCTTTCCGTTTGTCCGGAAACTATTCCGATCAAAAGGACAGGGTTCCCAATTCTGGTCTTAAAACAGGGGGGTTAACCTTTAAATCGACCACTAACCTGTCCAAATCGCTTACCTTGGACAGTAAGTTATCCTATAACAAAGTGTATTCTCCCAATTATCCTCGTCATGGCTACGGTCCAAAAAACCATATGTATACCATATTAATATGGATGGGCGATGATGTTAACGGCAAGGAATTGGAAGAGCATATGTATGTTCCCGGACAGGAGGGATATAGACAGGCTAACTTTAACTATGCCTGGTACAATAACGTATACTTTGCTGCAAACGAACTGAACCAGAAATATGATGCCGATCTTATTAATGCGCAAATGGTTCTGAAATACAATATAGCCGAAGGCCTAAACTTGCAGGGAAGGGGTTCTGCGGTAATACAGGATATTTTTGAGGACAGACAAAGTCCTAAGACCTACTTAAATTATGGTGATGCCAGGGAAGGGGATTACAAAACATGGAATTCCAAAAGGCTCACCGTAGACTATGATGTCTTGGCCTCATATACAAAGGAGTTGAGTGATGACCTCTCCTTTGATGTCAACGCCGGAGCCTCCACTTTTTATAGAAAATACCAACAGGAGTACAATTCCACAGATGGATTGGTGGTACCCTTTGTTTATAGCCTTAACAATACCAGTGGCAATGTGGCGGCAACTACCTACTTACAGGAAAGGGCAACCAATAGTGTTTACGCCACCTTGGGTGTAGACCTTTATAATGCTGTGTTCTTAACGGCTGCAGCCAGGAACGACTGGTCTTCTACCCTGCCCGTAGAGAATAGATCTTACTTCTATCCTTCGGTTTCGGCCAGTACCGTAGTATCCAATTTTGTTACCATGCCAAAAGCTATAGATTATCTAAAGTTATATGGTTCATGGGCACAGGTATCCAGTGATCTGGACCCCTATAGAACAGAGGCCTACTATACCAATAATGGTGTTTTTGGAGGTAATGTTAAGCTGCAGTATCCCAATGGCCTGGTAAATGCCAATATTGAGCCGGAAACATCCAATTCCTTCGAATTGGGGCTTAGCTCAGCCTTCTTAAAAAATAGGTTGGCTTTGGACCTTACCTATTATAATGTGGTTGATACCAATCAGATCATTGACCTTCCCATCTCCAATACTTCGGGCTTTGAAAACCGAAAGGTAAATGGGAATGAATATACCACCAATGGATTGGAATTAGTGCTTAATGCCAAACCGATAGTTTTGGACGACTTTAAATGGAACCTTACGGCCAACTGGAGTAGAAAAGTACAGAAAATCACAGAAATATACGGAGACAATACTACCTATAATAACCTTAGGCTCAATGATAGGGCAGACAGTTATTATGCCACCGTATGGCAGAAGTCGGCCGACGGGGATTTGATTTTGGGTTCCAACGGACTGCCCATTAGAGATAATTACCCACAACTTTTGGGACATAATGATCCAAGCTGGACCCTAGGCCTTCAGAATAGTTTTAAGTATAAGAACCTTACCGTAAACATAGGTATAGACGGCGTATGGGGAGGATTAATCCGCTCCTTGACCGTGGAGAAAATGTGGTGGGGTGGTAAACATCCAAATTCTACCGAGTACAGGGACGCAGAATATGCGGCCGGAGAACCGGTTTACGTTCCCAACGGGGTTCAGGTTACCGGGGGAGAATTGGTTCAGGACGTTAATGGAGACGTAATCTCCGACACCAGGACCTATTCACAAAATACCACCGCCGTAAGCTGGCAGACATGGTCACAAAACTATCCGTACAGAGCGGCAGTGACCTATAAGGAAAGTGAAAAGTTTGCCAATATCTTTGACAGGAGTTTCTTTAAATTGAGAACGCTATCCTTTAAATACGATATCACCGAATTGGCCAATATTGATGGTGTTAAAAGCCTGGATGTCACCCTAAGTGGATATAACTTATTGGCATGGAAGAAAGCTGATATTATTGATCCGGATTTTGGGAATGATAATAATTTGCAAGACCCCTCTACCCGATATATTGGTATCGGAGCTAATGTTAAATTTTAGAAATAGATATAAAATGAAAAAAATAGGAATTTTATACAGCCTAGTCGTATTGGCAGTCCTTTGGGGATGTCAGGACCTTACGGAATTAAACGATAATCCGAATAATGTTAGTGAAACCCATCCGCAATTATTATTGACCAATATTGCAAGTAGTGCTTTTCAGGTGCAGGGAACAGGGGCATTGTACGCCACCCGTATGCTGGTACAGACCGATGGGGAAAACAATAACCAATATTACAACTGGAACCGTGCAAGTTTTGATGACTATAATATGCTTGGAGAGGTTACCAAAATGATGCAGGAAGCAGAACGTATCGGGAGCGATGAATATGTGGCCTTGTCCAAATTTTTTAGGGCCTATTACTTTTATAACCTTACCCTTACCTTTGGTGATATTCCCTATAGTGAAGCCCTAAAAGGTGAGACAGAGGAGAAGTATTTGCCTAAATATGACACCCAAAAGGAGGTTTTTATGGGCATTTTACAGGAATTGTCCGAAGCCAATGATCTTTTGGAGGGGAATACCAATATCATTGCCGGGGATGTTATTTACGGTGGTAATACGGTAAAATGGCAAAAATTGATCAATTCCTTTAGGTTAAAGATACTTATGACGCTTTCCAAAAAGGAAGGTGATGCCGACCTTAATATCATAAGTACCTTCGCAAGCATCTACAACAATGAGCCTATAATGGAGTCCAATGAGGATAACGGTCAGTTGGTCTTTTTGGATGAAGAGGGTAGTAGGTATTCAGAATTTAACTCCAGTAGCTATGGTTCCGGTATGTATGTCTCCGCAACTTTTATAGAAAGGTTGCAGGACAGAGAGGATCCTAGATTGTTTATTTACTGTGGCCAGACCAAGAACGCCAAGGAGGGCGGATTGGCAATAGATGATTTTTCGGCTTACGAAGGGGGTGACCCTATAGCACCTTATGCAGAAGTGAACGACAAGGCTGCTGCCGGGGATGTTTCCAAGGTGAATTTGAGATATACCACCGATCCGACCAACGAACCACATAACCTTATGGGGTATTGGGAACTGGAATTTATTTTGGCAGAAGCTGCGGTTCGCGGATGGATAAGCTCCGATGCCATGGTTCATTATGAAAATGGTGTTAAGGCCTCCTTTAGCTTTTATAACGATTATGCCAAGAACTATGAGGTATATGTAGAAGAAAGTGATGCGGAGACTTACCTTGCTGGGCCTTTGGTAGCTTTTGATAATTCACTTTCCACAGAGGAAAAACTAGAACTTATTTTGACCCAAAAATACCTTACCTCCTTCTTACAAACTGGATGGAGGGCGTATTTTGATCACCTAAGAACAGGTTATCCGGCTTTTGTGCAACTTCCAGATGCTACGCCTCCAACAAGATGGATATATCCAAACTCTGAATACGAAAATAACACGGCCAACGTGGCCGCGGCTATTGAATCCCAGTTTGGTACCGGTAACGATAAGATCAGGGAAATAACATGGTGGTTGCAATAACCCCGTGCATAATGGGAAAAGTTTAGGATCTTAGGTAAGCCGATTAAAAAGTATATCTATATTTTTTAATCGGCTTGTTTTCCTTTACCCGTAAGCTCCATGGGTCTAGTTCCAAGCCTTAAATTAGACTAGGAATTTTATGATTAAAATTATAGTTATAGTTACAAATATTTAATATTAATAAATATTTAACTTACCTTAGGCTCACTATATTAGCGTAAAATCCCTTGGTGAAAAATAAATAAGTGTTTAACAAATGAAAGGAATCAATCTAGCGTATTGCGGCAGGTATTTTAAAGGTGTAACATGCCTTTATTTGGGACATTTCCCAAAAAAGGTGTGGCCAAGACTAGCCTTGATCTTTATGGTGACGGTGCTAATAGTTTCCTGCGGAACAAAACACCAGGAAAATACGCCCAATGCAAAGCATGTGGTGGTTATTGGTTTTGACGGATTGAGTCCAGACGGATTGGCAAAGGCCAATACGCCAACCTTCGACAAAATTAGGTCTGAAGGGGCCTCCACCCTGCATGCCAGGGCGGTTCTACCAACAAGCTCCAGTACCAACTGGGCATCCATGATTATGGGTGCCGGTCCGGAACAGCATGGGATTACCTCCAATAGTTGGGAAAAAAACAATTTTGTATTGCCAACCGTTACCCAAGGCGAGGACTTTTTGTTTCCTACTATTTTTCGTTTGATAGATGATCAAATAGAGAATGCGGAAATAGGAGCCATTTATGATTGGGGCGGATTTGGAAGACTGTTTGAAAAATCAGCTTTGGATTATGACATAAATGCAGCAACCGAAGATGAAACAGCTACCTTGGCCAGTGCCTATGTAAAAGAGAAAAAGCCCAGTTTCACTTTTGTGCATTTTGACCATATAGATCACGCCGGACATGAGTACGGTCACGGGAGTCCGGAATACTATAAGTCCGTTGAAAAAGCAGACGCCAAGCTAGCCGAAGTAATGCAAGCTATCAAGGCCTCTGGAATGCAAGAAGAGACCCTGGTCATCATAAGTGCCGATCACGGTGGACTGGGCAAAGGACATGGAGGGGAATCTTTACAGGAAATAGAAATTCCATTTATTCTATGGGGAAAATCAGTAAAGAAGAACCATGTGCTTAAATATCCGGTGTATCAATATGACAATGCAGCTACAGTTGCCTATGCCTTGGGGATAGATCTTCCTTTGGCTTGTATTGGCAAGCCTGTTAAGGATGCCTTTGAAGGTTTTGAAGTTAAGGATGATTACCCTTTGACCATACGGGTATATCCACCAACCATATATCCAAAGCCAGTGTTGAACAAAAAGGCAGGCGGACTTTTTGATAGACAGGCGACAATAAGGATGGAGAACCCCAACCCATCAGGTGAAATAAGGTATACCTTGGACGGTTCCATGCCCAATAATAGCGCTGCGCTGTACACCCAACCCATCAATACAACCAAAAATGGGGTTGTTAAAAGTGCCATTTTCAAAGACGGAAATATTATAAGCACGGTATCAGAAGCTTTTTTTAGAATTAAGGAAAAGGACAAAGACCCTCCTATTTCCTATGAGGTGTATTACCTTGATAACCTAAAGAGTATTCCCAGTTTGGCCAATAAAAGACCGGATGCAAGGGGAACTTGTTTTGAAATTACTTCCGATGAGGTAAAGGAAGAAATAAAAGCCAATACGGTAGTAAAGTTTAGTACTACGATCCAAATTAAGGAGGAGGATAGGTATACGTTCTATACCAATTCTGATGATGGCAGTAAATTATGGATCAATAAGGAGTTGGTGGTTGATAACGATGGAGATCATGGCGTAATGGAAAGGGATGGCAGTATTTTGTTACAAGCAGGTACATATCCCTTAGAGGTGGTGTGGTTCAATGGTGGAGGTAGTGGCTGGTTAAATGTTGATTATAAATCCAGTTCCCTTCCCAAACAAGTTTTACCCACCACAATACTCAAATAGATGGTATGAAGCCAGCTCTCGAAACCTTAATTTTTTTTATTTGGTAAACTAAAAGAGGAAGAAAAAGGTAATTTGTAGAATGTCATAAACCTTATGGAGCAATATGAATTAAACAATATGGATGAGAACAAAAAGACCGAAGGGGATATAAATGCCTCTCCGGCAAGGGAGGCGTGGTTACGTTCTGAGATCAATGAGGATACCAAACATATATTGGATAGGGATGCACGGTTTTTTCTGCACCAATCCATGAGCACCCCTTGTTTAGATGTTTTGCAGTCTTGCTCAGGGCCCTATATTGAAAATATATCCGGAAAAAAATACCTGGATTTTCACGGGAACAATGTACACCAGGTGGGGTACGCCAATCCTAGTCTTATTGCGAATATAGTGCAGCAATTGCAAACCCTACCTTTTTCACCGCGTCGATACACCAATGTCCAGGCTATCAATTTTGCCGAAAAATTGGCATCCTTGGCGCCTTCAGATTTAAATCGGGTTTTGTTAACGCCCAATGGTAGTTCGGCTATAGGCATTGCCTTAAAATTGGCTAGGGCCGTGACCGGAAAATTCAAGGTGGTATCTTTTTGGGATTCTTTCCACGGAGCTTCCTTAGACGCTATTAGCGTTGGTGGCGAGGCTGTTTTTAGGGAGTCTATGGGTCCATTGATGCCCGGGGTGGAGCGTATACCACCACCCGTTACCTACAGGGGGATCTTTGAGGGGAATGAGAAAAAATGCTTGGAATACCTAGAGTATGTCTTTTCCAAAGAAGGCGATATAGGAGCTTTTATTGCCGAAACCATTCGCAATACGGACGTTCAATTGCCATCAAAATCATTTTGGAAAAAAGCGAGGGAGCTTTGTAACCGGTACGGTGTTTTGTTGATACTGGATGAAATACCAATTGCCTTGGGAAGAACTGGTAAAATGTTCGCTTTTGAGCATTATAAGATTGAGCCGGATATTCTGTGTATCGGAAAAGGATTGGGAGGAGGTCTATTTCCCCAGGCCGCAATGATTACTAGGGATGAGTACAACAGGTTTGCCGATATTTCCCTGGGGCACTACACCCATGAAAAAAGTCCGATTGGGGCCGTGGCAGGATTGGCTACCATAACCTTTATTGAGGAAGAAGGACTTTTGGAGAAGGTAAAGGCCGATGAGGCGTTCCTAAAAAAGGCATTGGATGCCATGCAACTCAAGTATCCGCTTATTGGAGAGGTCAGGGGTATGGGGCTGTTATGGGGTGTGGAACTGGTGAAGGACAGGAAAACAAAGGAAAAAGCCATTGAAGAGGCCGAAAAGGTAATGTATGAATGTTTAAAACGCGGACTTAGTTTTAAGGTGTCGGCAGGGAATGTACTGCAATTATCACCAGCGCTTACCATTAGCAGAAAGGAGCTGAATAAAGCCTTAAATATTTTGGATGAAAGTTTGGCAGCTATACATTCCTGATAACTTAAGCAGCAAATTATATTGATTAGATTTTTAGAGAAACACAAAATATAAATAAATGAAAATAAAAAGTGCAGTAGTATTATGTTGGGCCGTGACATATCATTTTATAGGGCTGGCCCAAAGTGTTCAAGGAGAACTATTGGTTCAACCCTATCTACAGGATGCAGAGCCCCATTCCATTAAGGTGATGTGGGAAACCTCCAAGGGTGAGGAAAGTATTGTGGAGTGGGGAACAACCCCAAAATTGGGTAAAAAGAGCAAGGGAATTGCCTACGATGTCAATTTTAGCGATTCCAGGATCCATGAGGTGAAAATACAGGATTTGGAACGCTTTACGGAATACTACTATCGGGTAAAAACTGGCAAGATAAGGTCGGACATATTCCAATTTAAGACCCCTCCATTCGCCAGTGATAATGAGTCTTTCAAAATAGTGGCCATGAGCGATATGCAAATAGACCATAATAATCCCAATAAATTCTCCGAAGTGGTCAATGACGGAATATTGAAATATATGGAAAAGGAGTTTGGGGGTAATCTGCCTAGCAACCTAGCCATGGTTATGATACCGGGCGACTTGGTAGAGAACGGTACCAAGTACTATCAGTGGAAGGAACATTTTTTTAACCCAGCCGAAAAATTGTTTTCCCAGGTGCCCGTATATCCCGTACTGGGGAACCATGAGAAAAATTCTGTCTTTTATTTTAAATACTTCAGCCTTCCCGAAAATGGTACCCCGGCCTATGCCGAGCACTGGTGGTTCAAGGATTATGGCAATACCAGGATAATTGGGCTCAACTCCAATGATGGCTATAATAACAGTAGGGATCAGTATGAATGGTTGAAAAAACTTTTGGATGAAACGGCAGAAAATGAGGAGGTAGATTTTGTGTTCGCACAACTGCACCACCCCCATAAGTCAGAATTGTGGATTCCTGGAGAGGAAGACTTTACAGGAAAAGTAGTGGCCCTTTTAGAGGCCTTTACGACCAAGACTGGCAAGCCCAGTATTCACTTTTTTGGGCATACCCACGGTTATTCCAGAGGGCAGTCCAAAGACCATAAGCACTTGTGGATCAATGTGGCCTCGGCAGGTGGCGCCATTGATAATTGGGGCGAATTTGAAGGTAGGGACTATGACGAATTTACCGTGACCCAGGACGAATACGGCTTTGTTATGGTGGAAGTTGATGCCAGTCAGGAAGATCCCAAGTTCACCATCAAGAGAATAAGTCAGGGCAATAGAAAAATGGAGCGAAACAACGAGATTAGGGATAGTATCGTAATCTTCAAAAATGAAAGAAAGCCAAGTTCACCCAAGGCCATCTCACCAAATAACGAAACGGTAAGTTTTACGGGTGCAACTCTGAAGGCAGGAGAGTTTAATAGCGACTTTAGCAATGCTTTCCATGCTGCTTCACATTGGCAGATAAGTATGAGTCCAGATTTTAAAAAGCCCATTTTTGATAGCTGGAAACAATATGAAAATTGGTACTACAAGGAAAATAGACAAAAAGATGATGATCTAACGGATGAAGAATCCAATAGGCTAAAGCCCAATACCACCTATTATTGGCGGGTGCGGTACCGGGATCAAAACCTAAATTGGAGCAACTGGTCCAATACAGCCACCTTTAAAACCAACAATTAATTATTATTCCTAAATAGTCTAGAAATGAAGAATACTGTGCACACCTTTCTATGTGTAATGCTTTTTGGTCTTTTTGGCCCACTTTTGGCCCAGACCAAGGAGGCTCCCAATGTAATATTGATTACTTTGGATGGTTTCCGGTGGCAAGAACTCTTTTCCGGGGCCGATCCTTTGTTGGTGGCCAATAAGACCTATGTTGGGGATACTACCGTCTTAAAATCCCATTTCTGGGATAATGATCCCGAAAAACGCCGGGCGCTTTTAATGCCATTTTTTTGGAATAAAGTTTCCAAAATAGGCCAATTGCACGGTAATAGGACAAAGGGTAGCAAAGTAAATTTAACCAATAGTATGTGGTTCTCATACCCTGGATATAATGAAATTCTAAGCGGTAGTGCAGACGATAAACGTATTAGCAGTAATAGCAAAATAAACAATCCCAATAAGACCATATTGGAAAGGGTGAACAACTTATCGGCCTATAAGGGTAAAGTGGCCGCTTTTGGCAGTTGGGACGTATTTCCGTTTATCGTTAACGAAGAGCGTTCAGGAGTGCCGGTAAATGCCGGATTTGATCTGGCCGAGGGCACTAACCTGACTCCTCGTGAGGAATTTTTAAACCAGCTACAGCCCCAAATACCCAGCCCATGGGGATCGGTAAGGTTGGATGCATTTACACATCACTATGCCCTTGAGCATATGAAAAAGAGTCGACCTAAATTGCTTTATATTTCCTACGGGGAAACCGATGATTTTGCCCATGATGGGGACTATGAGGCCTATTTAAAATCGGCCCATAATACGGACGGATTGATCAAGGAATTGTGGCAGTTTGTACAGGGGGATGATTTTTACAAAGACAATACCACCTTTATAATTACTACAGACCACGGACGTGGTACCCAACCCTTGAAAACCTGGAAAAGCCATGGGGGAGATATTAAAGGTGCTGATGAGGTTTGGTTGGTAGCATTTGGTAAAGGTGTTGGCGCCCAGGGGGAGATCACTTCCCAGGAACAGTTGTATACCAATCAAGTAGCCCCTACAGTTATTGAAAAATTGGGGGTGAGACTAAAAAAGCCCGAGTTTAGTGCTCAAGCAGTTCCACTTAATTGAAATATGGGTAGTACCAGGAATACAGGCAAAAGGATCAATAATTTTAGGGGAGAGGAACCCAATAGTTTAAAACTGATAGCCCCTGTTTTTGGTGGGTGCGGCACCGTGATTAAAATTTGAATTAGAGCAAATGGATTACAACCATTATTGTTACGGCCAATCAAGTTTAAAGTAGACATGATTATGGGATAGTACTAAATCTCTATCTCCATCTAGAAAAATCAACGCAGTAAGAAGGTTTATAGATGGCGCTCAAAATCCTGTCTCTGACCTAAAATGCCCGTTTCCGTATTGTATGGGATTTATATTAGTATCTTTTTAGGGGCGAGGCGTATTCAGCAGTACTTCTACCAAGATCTGGTTTGTCTGCTAAAGCTTGAAAACATTGTGCCAATCCGGAAAGATAATCACGTGTCTGGTTTTCGCCCCAAATTTCTAATGAATAATCAGTTATATCATCCAGATCATTGTCAGCCCTGTAGGATAAAGCATATCTACGCATGCTGTTTTCCTTAGGCTTTGTCCGATCGTCTATATTTTGCAGCTTGGATAATCTCGTCAACTGATCTGATCTTGGGGCTAAGGCCACTATCATAACCTTCCTGTATAGCTACATTGGTAATTAATTATTCCCTATTGCGCTCCTCGTCCATACGTATTAGATGCCGCATATATTCGCTATCATTGGCAAAGCTTCCCTTTTCAACCATGTTTAGGTTCCATACAACTATGACGGATATTAGTTTTATTAATTTACAATAATCCAATACAATTGTTTATTATATTTTCAACAAAGATAAAGTATCGGTTATAGCTGTGAAGTGGCATCGACAAGTGATGACTCTTTGATTTTACAATTAAAAATCACGATTCTGCTGTATTGATTTTTAAAGGGCAATGTTACACCTCTGACAAAGAATGCGCCTCTACATCTTGTTTAAAACCTTCCAAGGTTTTTAAACTGTTGGACAATTCAGACAAAACAGTATCCTTTGCATTTTTAAATTGCCCATTAAGGTTGTTAAATAAACCTTGGTAATAGGTAATGCCATTCTCTAAATTATGTATGAATTTTGACAAGTATTTTTCTTGTTTTCTATTCATGCTTTCTTGGGATTCGGCAATTCTGTTTTTAAGGTATTCCAGATAAATTCCAAGTTCCTTCATAAACATATGGGGTCTATCGGTTCTGACAATAACATTAGCACGGCCGTAGATGTGGTCTGTCATTTCTTTAAGTGTCATTATTTTGGAATAATAGGCCATATTGGGGCCGGGACAGATAGATACCCCTGGACCTTCGGTCTTGGTATCCAGGCCATAGGCTAGGAGCGCAGAGGTGCCTAGCCCCACACAGGTACAGGATTTCTCCGTTATTTTATTGAATTTGTCAGTGTAGTCTTTTTCAGCCAAGCCCATTTCATCCAGTTCTTTTAGTTTTAAATGTTGGTACTGTCTGGATGCAGTACACAGCCCTTTGTCCGTGTAATCCTTGTTCAGGGCCACAAATTTCTTTGGACAGGAACTTCCGGGTCTGTCCTTGTCTATATTTTTTAATTTTTCCATGTCCTTGGTGTTTCCACGTAGGTTATGGAAGGGTACGCCCAAGGGTGATATATCACTTAAGTAAAGATCTTTCTCTTTTGCTTCTACCAATTTTTCCAAGGTAGCCTTGTCTACGGTAGTGGCCTCCGGAACCAAAAGAAATGGGGTTCCCCAGCCCACGGAATCTACCTTGTAATGATCTATTAAAAATTGGTGTTCCTCAGCCGTACCAACACCTCCTTGGGCAGTTATTTTTAAGGATAGATTATGCTTGGGCAAACTTCTGCCCTTCTGGGCAAGTGCGGGAATTAAAATGTCGTGAATTTCTTCTATATACGCTTTTTTGTTGTCCCGAAACTCGGCCATGATGGGGCCCATTAAGTAGCCATCCGTGGCAAAGGCATGTCCCCCGCAATTTAGTCCGGATTCTATACGGTACTCTGATACCCAAATTCCCTTTTTGGCCAAAAACTTACCTTGGATCAGGGCAGACCTATAGTCGCTGACCTTTAAGACTATTTTCTTTTTTATATTGCCGTTTTCATCCGGAAAGAAATCCTCAAAATTCTCCAGATAACTGTATAGTCTTGGGTTCATTCCAGCAGAAAGAATAACGGAGGAATTGAGGTTGCTCATAGCATATCCGCGCAAAGCGGCATGGGCATCATTAAATTCGGTTGGTAATTTGTCATTTTTTGTATAGTTGTCCTTGTCCACCTTGGTCATAATATTGACATCTATACTACCCATGGACAAATTCTCCTTGGCCCATTTCTTAATTTCATTGGCATTAAAATCCTTGGATGTCAGTTTCTCAAATTCTACTTTTAAATGGGAGGTATTGGGTAGGAGGCTTAAATATTCTTTTATTTCTTTACCTCTGTTATGGGCAGAATTAACCAGCTCCTCAAATTTTTTGTGTGCCGCATCATTGACCAGGTTGAGGTAACTGCTAATTCTTTTGGCCCTAAAATCTTCAATCTTGTCCGAAATCTCTTGGTAGGGGAGCTCTAATTTTTCGCAGTACATTTTCCTTAATTTTTCAATTAGGATGTCATCAACCAATGAAATAACCGAATCAATACCAAGATGTGATACTTTTAGGGGGGTGTCTATGGTAAACCCAATTCCCATTACCGGGATATGAAAGCTATGTTGTGTCATGTTATCATTTTTTGAGAGACCCTAGGCAGTAGTCGTTCTAGGAAATAGAAAATTGTGGGTAACTACTTTTAACCTGGGCCCGCTTATGAATCGGCAAATTTTATACGAAATGCGTTCTTAGAATATGATAATTATCAGGAAATGGAGAAAAATTTAAACAGCTTTTGGGCTGTTGGGGAAGGGTTCCAATGCTTCTGGGGTGGTGGCTTTTATTTTTGGTAATGTTAACATCAAGTTTAGTTAACTTCCAGGCACTTTTTAATTGCCATTTTTGTGGTGAAAAGTTTGAGTTAGTATTAGTTTGAGTTAGTCTAGTTGAAAAGCTGGTGCATTGCATCAGCTTTTTTTTATTCCCTACCTAAACAAAATGAGAAATGCCCCCAGTGCAGTTAGGACCAAGATCATTTTACGATAAAATTGATCTTTAATGAGTTTCACCAATCGGATTCCTACAATAATCCCCATTATAATTCCGGGTACTAGTTTAAGGTTGATAAGCAAGGTCTCAGGGGTGATGGTCTTCCATATAAAAATATGAAAGGGCAGTTTAAAGATATTAACGATAAAAAAGAGCCAGGCGGCTGTACCTATAAATTCGTTTTTTGGCAACCTCATGGCCAAAAAATAAATGTTGGAAAAGGCTCCCGCCAAATTACCTATCATAGTTGTAATACCCGCCATGGTACCTATAAAACCTGCAAAGGCCCAATGTGTGGGAACATTTTTGGATTTCTTCCTATCCCACCAATACATCATAATAACGGTTCCTAGGATAATAATGGCCATACCGATCTTAAAGATGGTCTCCGGCAAATCTTTTCCAATGGCCGTTCCTATCAAAATTCCCAGAATCATCCAGGGCAAAAAGGCAATTATGTATTTCCATTGGGCGTGTCTGTTGTAATAAATAACCGCAAAGGCATCGCCCAATACCAATAAGGGGACAACCAGCCCGGTAGATTCCTTGGCGCCAAAGGCCAATGCCATTAAAGTAACATTTATAATGGCAATTCCCTTGATGCCGGCTTTGGAAATTCCGATGACAAAAGCGGCGGTCAAGGCCAAGATCCATGCTGTTGTAGTGATATCTGATGTTGTTAAGAGAAGCATTTGTAACATTTAGCGATGAAAAGGCAAAAGTATCCCAAAAAAATTTATCTTTAAATCTTAATTTTTTTATACCCTCGCAACTAATGGAATTAAGTACACTGGATTACGGTTTTATAATCGTTTTTTTCTCAATTGTTTTGTTTATCGGAATTTATGTTTCCAAGAAGTCGGGCGCTAGTTCGTCCGAGTATTTCCTTTCTGGAAGAACCATGCCATGGTGGCTATTGGGATTGTCTATGGTGGCAACCACCTTTTCTACCGATACCCCTAATTTGGTTACGGATATTGTTCGTACTAACGGCGTATCCGGAAACTGGGTATGGTGGGCCTTTCTATTAACAGGTCTACTTACCGTTTTTGTATATGCCAAACTTTGGAGAAAGTCCAACGTAAATACGGACCTTGAATTTTATGAACTTCGCTACGGGGGTAAACCTGCTAGTTTTTTAAGGAAGTTCAGGGCCGTCTATCTAGGAGTAATATTTAATGTGATTACCATGTCTGCGGTTACCTTGGCCGCTATTAAGATAGGTGGTATCATGTTGGGCTTGGAGCCTTGGGTCACCGTTATAAGTGCCGGTTTAATTACCGTAACCTTTAGTGCACTAGGTGGTTTCAAAGGTGTGGTGTATACCGATTTTCTATTGTTTTTTGTTGCTATGGGAGGCGCTATAGGAGCCGCCTATTACTTGGTAAACCTTCCTGAAGTGGGTGGTATACATGCGTTAATGGCCAATGAACACGTGTCCGATAAACTAGCTATTGTTCCTGATTTTAGTAATACCAGTGCTTTAATAACCCTATTTATTATTCCCTTGGCAGTACAATGGTGGAGTTCTTGGTATCCTGGTGCGGAACCAGGAGGTGGAGGCTATATAGCCCAGCGTATGTTGGCGGCCAAAAATGAAAACCACGCAATTGGAGCTACCTTTTTCTTTAATATTATGCACTATGCCTTGCGTCCTTGGCCATGGATATTGGTGGCCTTGGCCTCCTTGGTAGTATATCCGGATGTGGCCAGTATACACGAGGCCTTTCCAAACGTTGCTGCAGACAAATTGGGGCATGACCTGGCGTATTCGGCCATGTTGACCAAGTTGCCCAGCGGGTTGCTTGGATTGGTATTGGCCTCTTTGATTGCGGCCTATATGAGTACCATCTCAACCCAATTAAACTGGGGTTCCTCTTATATAGTGTATGACTTTTATAAACAACAGATAAACCCAAAAGCGACTGAAAAAAGATTGGTGGCCGTAGGTAGGATTTCCACAGTTGTACTAATGGTATTTAGTGCCACTTTGGCCCTGTTGCTACAAAATGCATTGCAGTTATTTGAGGTGTTGTTGGTTTTTGGGGCAGGAACAGGCCTCATTTTTATCCTTAGATGGTTCTGGTGGCGAATTAACGCATGGAGTGAGATAACCGCCATGTTTGCTTCGGGAATTATATCTATAGTCCTAAAATTAACAGCAGTGGGTACCTTCTTATTTGATGCAGAAACCGGATTGCTTCCTGATTGGTCCGAATATCCATTTGTAGTGGTGGTAACCACTGTGATTTGGTTGGGGGCTACCTTTATGACCCAGCCCGAGTCCAAGACAGTATTACAGAGCTTTTATAAAAAAATACAGCCAGGAGGTCCAGGTTGGTCCAAGGTAATCAAGGATGCTGAAAAAGATAATGTGGAGATTGTGAATACCAAGGAAAAATGGAGTGTTCCTTCCGGGATAACAGCCATGGTATTGGGCTGTATATTAATCTATTCATGCATGTTTGCTACGGGCTATTGGATTTATGGTAAAACAACCAATGCGCTCATATTAACGGTTGTGGCAATAGTATCGGGCTTTTTGTTGGCCAGGGCATGGAATAAGATGAAGGACCATATATTATAGTAGTATGGATTAGTAGGCAATAAACATAGGAGCCATGAATATACAGAATAGGATTGTATCGGTAGACATCTTTAGGGGTATTACCATTGTGTTGATGATTTTGGTAAATACCCCTGGAACATGGTCTAATGTATACGCCCCTTTTCTACATGCAAAATGGCATGGGTATACCCCTACCGATTTGGTATTCCCTTTCTTTTTGTTCATTGTAGGCTGTTCCATTGTTTTTGCCTATCAAAATAAACCCATAGATGGGAATACGTACAAAAAAATATCTGTAAGGGCCCTAAAACTAATAGGGTTGGGGTTGTTCTTGGGGGCTTTTACTATTCATTTTCCTTTCTTTAAGGATTTTGATAATATTAGGTTCCCTGGGGTGCTTCAGCGTATAGGGGTGGTTTTTTTCTTTGCTTCCATTCTGTTTCTTAATTTTAATTGGAAGGTGCTTGTTGGTCTTTGTGTCTTTCTATTGGTGGGTTATTGGTTGTTATTGGGCTATGTTCCGGTAAACGGAATGGCACCTACCTTTGAACGGGCTCCTAACAATTTGGCCAACTACTTGGATGTTCAGGTGTTTGGCTCCCACAGTTACAAATCTGATTATGACCCGGAAGGGCTGCTGAGTACTTTGCCATCTATTGGGACCGCCCTATTGGGTATTTTTACGGGCCTTATTTTGCGTTCCAAGAGGTTGAAGAAAGAATTCCTTTTGCTTGGTATAGGGGTTGCACTATTGCTCTTGGGGTATTTATGGGATATGGTTTTTCCTATAAATAAGGCGCTATGGAGCAGTAGCTTTGTACTGGTAACCGCTGGCTGGGCCAATATTGTACTGGCGCTAATCTATTATATCTCCGATGTAAAGGGAATTAAGTTTGGAAGTATTTTTAAATACGCTGGTTCCAATGCCATTGTTTTGTACTTTCTTTCCAGCTTTACCGCCAAGATAATGGGAATGATAAAACTAAGTGAAGGTACTTCCTTGCACGCTTGGCTGTTTAAAAGTATTTATGTTCAAGATTCCTTGCCAATGGAAACGTCATCCTTACTATATGGCCTCACAGTGGTCTCTTTTTATGTTTTCCTGGGCTATCTTCTAAATAGAAAAAAGATCTATATTAAGGTTTAGGGCTATTATTTGTAAGGTTTTAGCGTTTTTTTTATGCCGATGTGGACGCTGCCATATTAGATGGCAACTCTTCATTTACGGCATTAATCCAAATCATGGAATTCAATAGTATGGGGTAGGGATTCTTCCAATTGATGGAAGTATGGCCTATTGGAGTTGTCCTTGGAAGAAAAGTAAATCTTTTCATTATTTATTTTGGTAATAAGTAGATAGGGTTTGATGTTGGAATTGAGGATCAATTTTACCGCCTCACCGTCTTGGGTTCTAAAATACCCTTTCCTAGTTTCGCCTAGTGCAAATCCGTTGGATTTGGATGTAATTTTCGGCAATGTATTGGTAAGGCCAACAGATTTTATATCGCGTGCCCCAAGGGTTTCCCCATATACCCCTCGGAATTCAATTTCATTGTGGGTTATCTGCAGTTTGCTTTCCATTAACCCCAATGCTAGCAGACCTATTATAAGAGCAAGAGTAGCTATAAGGATATAAATGCCAATTTTATTCCATCTGTTTTGCTTGCCAGTCCAATAGGTATTGCTTTTTAGTATAAAGTAAATATAGGCTAAAATGGGGTAGACCCCTAGAAATATTCCGCTTGCCGTTTCGCTTATTCCGTAGTGCAATAAGAGGCCCAGTACTAGTAATGATGACCCAAGAGCAATGTGAGATTTTCTGAAATAAGGGAGGTATTTTTTTAAATCGAAACGCTTTCTTTCCTTTTCGTCCAAGGTGTTGTAGCCAGATAAGAGGTACTTGGCATTGTTTTCGGTAACCAGAAATCCAATGCCTATAAAGAGCAGGCTAACTCCCAATAAGGTGTAAAGCATCATGATAGATTTTTTATAAGGTAGCCTTGTACACCCAAGTACTTAAAGTAATGACATGCAAAAATGTTGCCTTTCAAGGTGCTAATTTCTTAGCTCCAATAACCTGGAAACATATTTTCCTACCACATCAAATTCCAAGTTGACCCTAGTGCCCACCTTATAGTTTTTAAATCTGGTATGTTCAAAGGTATATGGAATAATGGCTACGCTAAAATTGTTTTTTTGGGAATCCACAACCGTTAAGCTGGTACCATCTATGGTAATGGAGCCTTTCTCAATGGTCACATTATTTAATTGGGGATCATATTCAAAGGTAAAAAACCAACTACCGTCCTTTTCTTCAATTTTTACGCATTGTCCGGTTTGGTCTACATGCCCCTGAACTATATGTCCGTCCAATCTTGCGCCAAGTACCATGGCCCGTTCCAAGTTTACCCCTTCCCCTACTTGCAGATCCTCTAAATTGGTTTTTTGCAATGTTTCTTCTATGGCCGTTACGGTATATTGGTCGCCTTCTATTTTTACCACGGTTAGGCATACTCCATTATGGGCTACACTTTGGTCTATTTTTAATTCTTGGGTAATAGGGGATGCTATGGTCAGGTGCAGATTTCCGCCTTCTTGTTCCAATTTTTTTACTTCTCCCAAAGTTTCAATAATCCCAGTAAACATGTGTCGTTTTAATTAAGTAGTTTTGTGATGTAAATTTAGAGGTTTATTTCATATTAAACGAATACAGAATATGCAGGAAGCTGGAAAGATAAAATTGGGGATATCCATAGGGGATTTAAATGGTATAGGGTGCGAGGTAGTACTCAGGACATTTGAAGATTCCCGTATGCTTGATTTTTGTACGCCCATTATTTTTGCTTCCAATAAGGCCATTTCCCAACAAAAATCGGATTTGGGCTTGAATATTAATTTTAATGGGATACATGACGCCACAAAGGCTATAGATGGCAAGATTAATGTGGTTAATGTATGGAAGGAGCACACTCCTATAAAGTATGGAGAGGCAACTGCCGAGAGTGGCAAGTACGCCTTAAAGTCGCTCCGGGCAGCAGTGGATGCTTTAAAGAATGACGGAATAGATGTGTTGGTGACCGCTCCTATTAATAAGAACAACATTCAATCTGAGGAATTTAATTTTCCTGGTCATACCGATTTTTTGGCTCAGGAGCTGAACGGCGAGAGTCTCATGTTCATGGTTTCGGACGGATTACGGGTAGGGTTGCTTACAGATCACGTCGCTGTAAAGGATGTGGCATCTTCTATTACCCCAAAACTAATTAGGTCCAAGATTACGACTATAGAGAATTCCTTAAAGATGGATTTTGGGATAAGAAGACCTAAGATAGCTCTCTTGGGCATTAATCCCCATAGCGGTGATAGTGGGGTTATTGGGAAGGAAGACGATGAGGTGCTTAAACCGGTAATCAAGGAAATGTCTGATAAGGGGCATTTGGTATTTGGGCCCTATTCGGCAGACAGCTTTTTTGGTTCTGATAATTATAGGAATTTTGATGCTATTTTGGCCGCATATCACGATCAGGGACTTATACCCTTTAAAACCCTGTCCTTTGGTAAAGGGGTAAACTTTACCGCAGGACTGGACAAGGTGAGGACATCTCCAGATCACGGAACGGCCTATGAAATAGCAGGAAAGGGAAAGGCAGACCATAGCTCTTTTAAAGAAGCTGTGTTTGCGGCCTTACATATCTTTAAAAACCGACAGGAATACAAAGGGCTCATTGCGAACCCTTTAAAGAAACAGAAGATGAAAAGATAATACTGTTGCCCTTGGATTGGGTAGGGTTTAGAGTGCGTCTTTTCAGTGATTTACGGGATTTTGGGAAGAAAATATTTATTTCGTCCCAATTGTTGCCTTTTTATAAAATAATAGTATCTTTGCACCCGCCTTTATATTGGCGGGTACGTTAAAACCAGTGTGGAACATGATGCAGCTTAAGGAGTATGATATTCCTTTTTCAGGACTGAAACAGGGAAAACACGAGTTTGAATATACCATTGATAATAAGTTCTTTGAGTCTTTTGAGTATGATGAGTTTAATGGCGCTAACATCAATTTGCATGTTACCCTGAACAAATTGAGTACCATGATGGAGTTGGAGATGCAGGCCAAGGGAACGGTAAACGTGAATTGTGACCTCACCAGCGAACCATATGACCAAGGCATAGAGGCCAATTTGGAACTGGTAATTAAATTTGGGGAGGAGTATAATGACGAAAATGATGAGATATTGATAATTCCCCATGGGGAATTCCAGATCAATATTGCGCAATACGCCTATGAGATGTTAGTATTGTCGGTACCTCAGAAAAAGACGCATCCAGGGGTTTTGGACGGCACTTTAAAATCAAAGGTGTTGGACAGGCTGGAAGAACTTCAACCAAAAGAGACAAAGGAAAATAAAGAAGATATTGATCCCAGATGGGACGCTTTAAAAAAATTATTAACGGATAAATAAGTTTCATAATGGCACATCCTAAAAGAAAAATTTCCAAAACCAGAAGAGACAAGAGAAGAACGCATTACAAGGCAGTAGCTCCTACTGTAGCCCAAGATCCTACAACTGGAGAAATGCACTTGTTTCACAGGGCACACTGGCATGAAGGTAAATTATACTACCGTGGAGAGGTTTTGATTGACAAAACCGAGGAAGCAGTAGCATAATTTAGGCTAGTACAATATAATCTGGACTCCCACTTCTTAAGAGTGGGAGTTTTTTTATGAAGATGATATTAAAGTCAAAAACAGCTCGTTTTTCGACTCAAAGTCATAGAAAATCACTAATTTTCACAAATTTTCAAGTGTTTTTGAAGATTTATTGATAAATATCAAATTTAGATGGGCAAAGTAACGTCGGCAATTACGGCTGTAGGGTCATACGTACCAGATTTTGTAATGACCAATAAGATTTTGGAAACTTTGGTTGAAACCAATGATGAGTGGATTACCACCAGAACAGGTATCAAAGAACGAAGAATCTTGAAAGGGGAGGGTCTGGGCACTTCCTATTTGGCAATTAAGGCTGCCGAACAGCTTTTGGATAAACGTAAATTGGATCCCAAAGAGATTGATATGGTCATTGTGGCCACTGCCACACCTGATATGATGGTCGCGGCAACAGCGGCCTATGTGGCCTCTGAAATAGGGGCTACAAATGCCTTTGCGTACGATTTGCAAGCGGCTTGTTCCAGTTTTCTGTACGGAATGTCTACTGCCTCTAGCTATATTGAATCTGGAAGATATAAAAAAGTATTGCTTATAGGGGCCGATAAAATGTCCTCTATAATAGATTATACCGATAGAACTACCTGTATTATTTTTGGAGACGGTGCCGGAGCGGCATTGTTTGAACCCAATGAAGAGGGACTTGGCCTACAGGACGAATATCTTAGGTCTGATGGGGTAGGAAGAAATTTCCTAAAGATGGATGCCGGTGGCTCTTTGCTTCCCGCTTCTGAGGAAACCGTTAAAAATCGACAGCACTTTATTTATCAAGATGGGAAATCGGTGTTTAAATTTGCCGTGACCAATATGGCCGATTCGGCTGCCAAGATTATGGAGCGCAATAATTTGTCCCACTCAGATGTGGACTGGTTGGTGCCACACCAGGCCAATAAAAGAATTATAGACGCTACATCTAACCGGATGGGATTGGACGATTCCAAGGTGATGATGAACATACAAAGATATGGAAACACTACATCCGCAACTTTACCACTTCTTTTAAGTGACTACGAGAGTCGGTTAAAAAAAGGGGATAATTTGGTTTTTGCCGCCTTTGGAGGCGGTTTCACCTGGGGCTCTATTTATTTAAAATGGGCATACAATTCATAAATTAGACGCAACCTATAAACTAAAACGTATTCTATGGATATTAAAGAAATTCAAAGCTTAATTAAATTTGTGGCCAAATCTGGGGCTAGTGAGGTAAAATTGGAGATGGAAGATATCAAGATAACCATCCGTACCGGATCTGTTGGTAGCTCTTCCGAACCAACCACCTATGTACAACAAATCCCTATGGGGGCGCCAATGCAACAACAAGTGCCTGCAGCACCTGCCACTGCACCTGCCGCTGAGGTAGAGGTAAAGAAGGAAGCCGATGAAAGTTCAAAATATATTACCATAAAATCACCTATAATAGGTACCTTCTACAGAAAACCTTCACCTGATAAGCCGGCTTTCGTTGAGGTTGGTAATACAATTAATAAGGGAGATGTACTTTGTGTGATCGAAGCCATGAAATTGTTCAACGATATTGAATCCGAAGTTTCGGGTACAATTGTGAAAGTTCTTGTAGATGACAGTTCACCGGTAGAATTTGATCAGCCATTATTTTTGGTAGATCCATCATAAGAAGTTTTAAATGCTAAATGTTGGGGATCTAAACATGGGTTGCTCAGAATCATTTAAAATTTAGATTACAAAATTTAAAATTTCAAAAGATGTTTAAGAAAATACTTATTGCAAATAGGGGTGAAATTGCGCTGCGTATTATTAGGACCTGTAAAGAAATGGGTATTAAAACGGTAGCGGTATACTCCAAGGCAGACGAGGAAAGTCTTCATGTACGTTTTGCGGATGAAGCAGTCTGTATTGGTCCTGCGCCGAGTAGCGAGTCCTATTTAAAAATACCGAATATAATAGCTGCGGCAGAAATCACCAATGCAGATGCCATTCACCCTGGCTACGGATTTCTTTCTGAAAATTCCAAATTCTCCAAAATTTGTGCGGAGCACGATATAAAATTTATTGGGGCCACGGGAGAGCATATAGACAAGATGGGCGACAAGGCTACCGCCAAGGAAACCATGAAGAAGGCCGGTGTTCCTACCGTTCCAGGTTCGGACGGCTTGTTGAAGGACGTAAAAGACGCCAAAAAAATAGCCAAAAAAATGGGCTACCCGGTGATGATCAAAGCTACTGCCGGGGGTGGAGGTAAAGGTATGCGCGCCGTTTGGAAGGAAGAAGACCTGGAAAAAAGTTTTGAGAGTGCGGTGCAAGAAGCCACTGCAGCCTTTGGCAACGGGGGCATGTATATGGAAAAATTGATAGAGGAACCCCGCCATATCGAAATTCAGATAGTGGGCGACCAATATGGTAAAGCCTGTCACCTATCGGAAAGGGATTGCTCCATTCAACGTCGACATCAAAAATTGACAGAAGAGACACCTTCCCCATTTATGACCGATAAATTAAGGGATGATATGGGAAAAGCAGCGGTAAAAGCTGCCGAATACATTAAGTATGAAGGAGCGGGAACCATAGAATTTTTGGTAGATAAACACCGAAACTTCTATTTTATGGAAATGAATACCAGAATTCAGGTAGAACACCCCATCACGGAACAGGTAATAGATTATGACCTTATTCGCGAGCAAATCCTAGTTGCCGGGGGAGTACCTATTTCAGGTAAAAATTATTTGCCCAAACTTCACTCTATTGAATGTAGGATAAACGCGGAAGACCCCTATAACGGATTTAGGCCTTCCCCCGGGAAAATTACTACGCTTCATACCCCAGGAGGACACGGTATTAGATTGGATACACACGTTTATAGCGGTTATACCATTCCTCCAAATTATGATTCCATGATCGCCAAGCTTATCACTACGGCTCAAACCAGGGAGGAAGCTATCAATAAAATGAAACGCGCCTTGGACGAATTTGTAATAGAGGGAATTAAAACCACTATTCCTTTCCATAGACAGCTTATGGACCATCCAGATTATTTGGCCGGAAATTACACCACCAAATTTATGGAAGATTTTGAGATGGCTCCACAGCCCGAGGAATAATCGGATTGTAAGAAGAAAGTTATTTTTTGGATTAAGGCGAAGTAAACTGGAATATAAAGAACAGTTTACTTCGCTTTTTGAGTTTATATAGGCAGTCCTCTTTGTGCATAGGAGTATAAATAATATCTTAATACCAATGATGTCTGACTTTTATTAATTATTAAAACGTTGGCCTTATATGAACCTAAGCTATTGGGAATATAAAACCTGGTTGTCCAATGTCGATTTTACTATCGTGGGTAGTGGGATAGTAGGGCTTAATTGTGCACTCTACTTAAAAAGAGAGTTTCCCAAGGCCAAAATATTGACCCTGGAAAAAGGCCTGCTGCCTCAAGGGGGCAGCACAAAAAATGCGGGATTCGCCTGTTTTGGTAGTATTTCGGAGATCCTGGCAGACTTAAAGAGCCATACTAGTGATGATGTTCGGCAATTGGTAAAAAGACGCTATGAGGGCATTAAATTGCTTAGAGAGAATCTTGGAGATGGCCCTATGGATTTTCAAAATTATGGAGGGCATGAAGTTTTTTTAAAAGATCATCAGCATCTATATGAAGAATGTTTAGATAATTTGGAAGAGGCAAACTCTTTGTTGAAACCCATTTTTAATGCAGCTCCATTTAAGGTGCAGTCCAATACATTTAATTTTCAAGGGGTACAGCAGAATTACATCTCCAATTCGTTCGAAGGGCAGATCAATACCGGGAAAATGATGAAGGCCCTACTGCATAAGGTACAGAAGAGCGGGGTAAGCATTTTAAATTCCATTGAGGTGGAAAGCTATTTAGAGCAATTGGACCATGTTGAGGTGCAGACCGATAGGTTCCAATTTAAGACAAAGCATTTATTTGTGGCTACCAATGCATTTGCCTCCCAATTAATTCCTGAAAAGGTAAAACCGGCCAGGGCTCAGGTGTTAATAACCAAACCTATACCAAATTTAAACCTTAAGGGGACCTTTCACTTGGATGAGGGCTACTATTATTTCAGGAACGTTGAAGACCGCATCTTGTTGGGAGGTGGAAGGAATTTGGATTTTAAGGGAGAGGAAACCACGGTTTTTGGTGTGTCTACCAAGATACAGCAGCGGTTGGAAGAAATGCTGCATAGTATTATTATACCCCATACCCCTGTAGAAATAGATAGGCGATGGAGTGGCATTATGGGCGTTGGCGGGCAAAAGCAACCCATTGTAAAGCAGCTTTCGAACAGGGTGTTTTGTGGCGTGCGCATGGGGGGCATGGGTATCGCCATTGGCAGTATGGTAGGTAAGGAATTGGCTTATTTGGCCAAATAGACATAATGGCTATAGTTAATAGCCTGTAATAAATTAAACGGTAATAAGTAAAATGGACAATTCTGTAAAACAAGAACTTTATGCCTTCTGTCAGGCCTATATTAAGGATCGTCTAAGTCGAATTCAGAAGAATATTGCCGCGCTTCAGGAGGCTTTAAATTCGGAGACCAAAAGCAGTGCAGGGGATAAGCATGAAACGGGAAGGGCCATGATTCAATTAGAACGTGAAAAGCTGGGCAAGCAATTGGCCGAGGTACAGTTGCTGCAGGAATTGTTTAAAAAAGTACCGCTTAGTAGTGGTAATTCAACCATTGCACTGGGCAATCTGGTGTACACCCCTGAACAAAACTTTTATTTGGGAATCAGTGCCGGCGAATTAAAAATAGATGGCGTTTCGTTCTATGCTATCGCACCCAACACACCTATTGGAAAATTGCTTTTGGGAAAAGGCAAGGGCGATGTTGTTATTTTTAATTCAAGGGAAATTAAAATTTTGGAAATTCACTAATCCAGATCGGGTTTGCCCCTATTGGCTTTCTTTTGGGCCGCACGCTTTTTGCTTTTTAAGCGCTTTTCTATGGCCGACCGCGTAGGTTTTGTCTTTATTCTCCTTTTGGGGACCCTTAAGTTGGTCTCAAGGATCTTAAGAAATTTTTTTATGACCAGTTCCTTGTTTTTGTGTTGACTCCGGGTTTCCTCGCACTGTAAGATCAGTTCCTTTTCCTTGGTTAATTTATGGGCAAGTTTTTTGAGAAGTCTGTTTTTTTCAATTTCACTAAGGTTGGTAGATTTTTCCAGTTCAAAGGATAATTCTACCTTGGTAGACACCTTATTTACATTTTGGCCGCCGGCGCCACTGCTCCTCACCGCCTTAAATTTAAGTTCTTGTATGATGCCCTCTTTGTTCAAATCCCTGTATTATGGTTTAAGGCGCTGGTTGATGGTTTCCAGGGCAATATTAAGAAACAGCTCTTTGTTTACTTCCATGGATTCGTGGTGATGAAAGCGTATGATGTGTTCGTCGGATTTGGCTTGGACCAGGTAATGGCTGCCCATAAAATAACATTTTTCTACCTTGACCGGAATGCCCGACTTGTTGGAAATCCTAAATTCATGGGCGTAGACAATGATTTTACGTTCCGTTTCACCATAGGATTTAAGAATGCTGATGGGAATAAGATTGGCCTCCCCGAATAAGGCGGCCGTATAAATATTTTTTGGATTGTGGTAGAGATCCTCTGTTTTGGCCTCTACCATAATTTCCCTATCCTTTAGAACAATAATCTTTTGGGCATAGGGAAGTACGTCCTGATGGTCATGGGTAGCGGTAATACAACTGATTTCTTCCTTTTCCAGGTATTCAAAGAGGTTTCTCCTCAATTGATTTTTTCTAAAGTTATCTATATGGCTAAAAGGCTCGTCCAGCAATAGAAGTTCGGGCTTTTGTGCCAAGACCCTGGCCAGGGCCACCCGCTGCTGTTGGCCCCCGCTAAGGTTTTTTACCTTTACATCGGCAAAGGAAAGCATGTCTATCATTTGCAGTAGCTCTTGGGTTCTGGCCTTTAATTCTTCCGGATAAAATACGGATAAAAACTGACTCACATTTTCTGCCACAGTGGTAAAGGGCATGAGGTCAAAATCCTGGGAAAGGTATTTCATATAAGATTCCCCAGGAACAAGATTGTAATCAGGGCCCATTACCTGGGTGTCTCCCCAAAAGATTTGTCCTTTATTTGGTTGGAGCAGGCCATAGATTATTTTAAGCAGGGTGCTTTTACCACATCCACTTTCCCCAACAATGGAAATATGCTCACCTTTGGCCACCTTAAAGTTAATATCCTTTAAGATGGGTGTTTTGTCATAAGAAAATGAAAGGGAGTTAATTGTTAACATAGGCCAAAACTATAATGCTGAATACAGGGGATAAAAAAAGTCCGATTCCAAAAGAAAGGGACTTTTAACAAAATTATCGATTTTTTTATACTAATCCTTGTTTTTTTTTGCCACACTCGGGTTGGGCAAAGCTTTAAAGCCCATATTGTATAGGGCAAATCCAAAGATATCGGCATATTGGGCTATCGTTTTGCTTACCGGAGTTCCGGCGCCATGTCCGGCATTGGTTTCAATTCTGATAAGGGTAGGATTACTGCCATTTTGCTTTTCCTGTAGTTCGGCAGCAAATTTAAAGCTATGCGCCGGTACTACCCTATCATCGTGATCGCCAGTGGTGATCAGGGTGGCGGGGTAGGATGTACCCGTACGTACATTATGTAGCGGGGAGTACCCCTTTAGATATTGAAACATGCTTTGGCTCTCCTCAGAAGTGCCATAGTCGTATGCCCAACCGGCCCCAGCCGTAAAAGTATGGTACCTTAGCATATCCAAAACGCCTACGGCGGGCAACGCTACTTTCATTAAGTCAGGTCTTTGTGTCATGGTGGCACCTACCAACAAACCGCCATTGGAGCCGCCTCGGATGGCCAAAAAATCGCTAGAGGTATAGTTGTTTTCCAATAGATACTCGGCTGCTGCAATAAAGTCATCAAAAACATTTTGCTTTTTTGTTTTTATGCCGGCGTCGTGCCAACCTTTTCCGTACTCACCTCCTCCTCTTAAATTGGGAACTGCATAAATGCCCCCTTGCTCCATCCAAACGGCATTGGCTATGGAGAAAGCAGGGGTAAGGCTTATATTGAAGCCCCCATATCCATATAGGATGGTGGGGTTCTTGCCATTTAAACGCAATCCCTTTTTATGGGAAATGATCATCGGGATCCTAGTGCCGTCCTTGGAGTTGTAAAATACTTGTTTGGACTCGTAATCGGTAGGCTCAAAATCAATTTCCGGTTTCCAATATACTGTATAGTCGCCAGGATCAACGTTCAATTTATATATAGACTGTGGGGTGTTGTAATTGGTAAAGGAAAAATAGATTTCCTTGTCTTTTTTCTTAGCACTAAATCCTGCCGCACTACCTAGGCCCGGTAATGTTATTTGGCGAATTTTATTTCCGTCGTAGTCGTATTGGTATACTTTGGAAATGGCATCTACCATATATTCGGTGAAAAAATATCCCCCTCCCTTGGCAATGGTGAGAACACAATCGGTTTCTGGAATTAGATCTACCCAATTTTCAGGAGCTGGATTGTTGGCATCCACGGTAACTACTTTTTTGTTGGGGGCATTTCTATTGGTAACAATAAATAATTTAGAGCCAGCATTGTCAATAATGTGGCTATCGGTATCAGGTTGGTCAAGAATGCAGATCAATTCACTGTTGGGGTGGTCTAGGTCTTTTATAAATAGCTTATTTCCAGAAGTGGAGACCGCGGCGGTCACAACCAGAAAGCGGTCGTCCTCTGTAACATAGCCCCCCACATACCTGTGTTTTTCAGAAGGAATACCCCCAAATACCACTACGTCATCTTTTTGGGGTGTTCCCAAAGCGTGATAATATAACTTGTGCTGATCTGTTTTGGCCGATAGTTCGCTGCCTTGGGGTTTGTCATAACTGGAGTAATAAAACCCCTCATTTCCCTTCCAGGAGATGCCACTGAACTTTATGTCTACCAAGGTATCTTCTAAAACAGTTTTGTTTTTGGCATCTATCACTATGACCTTGCGCCAATCACTTCCTCCTTCAGAAATGGAGTATGCCGCAATAGAGCCGTCCTTGGAAAAATTGATTCCGGACAGGGAAGTGGTGGCATCTTTGGAGAAGGTATTAGGGTCCAGGAATACTTCTAACTCACCCTTATCGTTGCGGCGGTATAATACATCCTGATTCTGCAGCCCGTTATTTTTAAAGAAATAGGTGTAATTCCCTTCTTTAAACGGCCTTCCCAATTTCTCGTAATTCCATAATTGTTCCAGTCGCTCTTGAAGTTCTTTTCTAAAAGGAATTTTGTTAAGGTAGTCAAAAGTGGTCTCGTTTTGCTGGCGGACCCATTCTTCGGTATCCTTACTCCTATCATCCTCTAGCCAGCGATAAGGGTCATGGATTTTGGTGGTGAAATAAGTGTCTATGGAATCAACTTTCTTGGTAATAGGGTATTTCAAAACGATGGCTTTTTTTGCGGTTGTTCCCACAGGCCAATAAAAATGGTGCGACCAATGGGAGTACAATGGATTTCTTTATAAACAGGAACTTATTGTCCCAAAATTAGCTCAAAAAAAACCTTTGTAATGCAGTATTACAAAGGTTTTAACATCTTATACACTACCTTTTGTTCCGTGTCGGACAGGGGTAGGGCACTCACTATAGAAATGTGTTTTGTGTCTTATACCAACTGGTTTTCAACCAAATATTCCGCAATCTGTACCGCATTGGTAGCAGCACCTTTTCGTAAGTTGTCTGCCACGATCCACATATTTAAGGTGTTGGGTCTGGTTTCGTCCCTTCTGATCCTTCCCACAAAGACGTCGTCCTTTCCATGGGCGTAGATAGGCATGGGGTATGTGTTGGTGTCTGTATTGTCCTGAACAACCACTCCCGGGGTTTCGCTCAGCAATTTTCTGACGTTGGAAAGTTCAAAATCATTTTCAAATTCTACGTTCACTGATTCTGAATGCCCACCAGCTGTTGGGATACGTACTGCCGTTGCCGTAACCGAAAAAGAACTGTCATTGAATATTTTCTGTGGTTCACGGGCCAATTTCATTTCTTCCTTGGTGTATCCGTTCTCCAGAAAAACATCACAATGTGGAAGAGCGTTTTTGCCTATAGGGTAAGGATAGGCCATTTCTCCCTCTACACCCGCAATCTCATTTTCCAACTGCTGAACAGCCTTAACCCCAGTTCCGGAAACGGACTGATAGGTAGAAACTACTATTCGTTTCATTTTGTATGCATTGTGTAGTGGGGATAGTGCCAATACCATCTGTATTGTAGAACAGTTTGGATTGGCAATAATCTTATCATCCTTTCCAAGTTCTGAGGCATTTATTTCCGGAACAACCAATTTCTTGGTGGGATCCATTCGCCATGCCGAGGAGTTGTCAATTACCGTGGTGCCGGCCTCTGCAAATTTAGGTGCCCATTCCAAAGAGGTATTGCCACCAGCAGAGAATATTGCTATGTCCGGTTTGGCCGCAACAGCAGTGTCTAGACCTATTACAGTGTGCTCCTTTCCTTGGAACGTTAATTTTTTTCCCACGGATCTTTCCGAGGCTACCAACAATAGTTCGGTCAATGGAAAATTACGTTCTGCCAATACTTTTAGCATCACTTCCCCAACCATTCCTGTTGCTCCAACTACAGCTACTTTCATTTTAAATACGATTATAATTTCAGTTGGCAAATGTACTGATTATAGGGCAGTAAACAAGCAAAAAAGGAATATATATTAATAATATAACAAAATGTTATATATATCACAATTACTTATAAAAGAACCGTCAACTTAGACATTGTATCTTAGTTGACGGCTTTTGGTTGGTTAGTTGGGTAGTGTAACGGTTAAGGTCTTGGTGTTGGGCAAGACCCAAGATGCTTCTATAAATTATTGCTTTTTCAGTAAATCCCTGATCTGGGTCAAGAGTTCTTCCTGACTTGGTCCTTTTGGAGCTTCGGGAGCTGCTTCTTTTGGTTTCTTGGTTTTATTGTAAGCCTTAACAATTACGAATAGTACAAACCCAACAATGACCAAATTGATAAGGGTGTTTATCCAAGCTCCATAACGTATGGCACTTTCGGGTTTTTCAACCGTTCCGTCTGCAGCCACAACAGCTTCTGAAAGTACATATTGCATATCCGAGAAATCTACGCCTCCGGTAAAGTAGCCTACTATCGGCATCATGATATCGTTAACAAATCCGCTGACCACTGCACCTACAGCACCAGCTAATAGTACCGCAACCGCCAAATCTATAACATTGCCGGTCATGATAAACTCCTTAAACTCTTTTAGCATAATTAGTGTTTTTTGTGATTATTAGTATCTGCAATTTAACTAAAAAAACTAATTCACAAGGAAGTGTTAAAAAAATACTTGTCCCCAGTGCATCTTTTAGGGCTGTATTTCCATGTTATAAGGAGAATATATTTTTATTATTCCAAATAAATTCTTTTTACCCGTTGCGATATGCCTGTGAGGAGTTCATAGGTAATGGTATTTGCTGATGAGGCCAGTTGCTCTGCGCTTAATTCTTTACCAAAAACAATTACCTCGTCCCCCTCCTTACAATCAATTCCCGTTATATCTATCATAATCATATCCATGCATACGTTGCCAATCAAGGGGGCCATTTTACCCTGTATCCAAACATGGCCTATTCCGTTGCCGTATTGTCTACCTATTCCGTCTGCATGTCCCAGAGGAAGGGTAGCCGTTACTTTTGGGTTCTTGGCCTTATAGGCCCTGTTATAGCCTACGCTTTCGTTGGCCCCAATTGTGTGTATTTGGGATATGACCGTTTTTAGGGTAGCCACAGGTATCAATTTTTTGTCTTCTGCCGGCTCGTTTCCGTAGCCATAGAGACCAATACCGCTCCTTACCATGTTGTACTGCGCTTCTGGATAGTTTATTATTCCAGAGGTATTTAACATATGGCGCATGGGAGCGTAATTCAATTCTTTAAGTATGGCCGTACTAATTTTTTCAAATTTCCCTATCTGCGCCATGGTAAAGTCTCTTTCCGATGCATCTTCTGAAGCTGCCAAATGTGAAAAAAGGGAACTTACTTTTAATTGCGGCATTTCATTAAGGGATTGCAGAATAAAATCAATATCGTTTTCCCCAAGGCCCAATCTATTAAGCCCGGTATTGAATTTTATGTGTACCGGGTAATTTTTTTGACCCAGGTCTTTTGCCATTTTTGAGAATGTGGTGAAGATGGTCTTGGAATAAAGACAGGGTTCCAAGCAGTGTTCTATAATGCTAGAAAAGCTCAGCTGTTGGGGATGGAACACTATAATGGGCAGGCTAATCCCTGCTTTTCTTAAGGCCACGCCCTCGGCCGTGTAGGCTACTGCAAGATAATCTGCCCCCAGCGTTTCCAGTTTTTTGGCAATGGCAACGGAATCGCTACCATAGGCGAAGGCCTTGACCACTCCTAAAAACTTAGTGTCCCGGTAAATCTTGGATCTCAAATAACGGTAATTGTGTTCCAGTGCCCTAAGGTCTATTTCCAGAACGGTTTCGCCAACCTTAGTCATTGGATTTTTTTTGAGGGGGTATAATTTCCTCGGAGTTTACCTCCAGGGCATTTACTTTTTCCTTTAACATGGCCTTGTAATAAGCAGCCCTGCTCAAGGGCTCATATTCTTCTGTCTCACCTAAAAAGACCAATTTATTGTTGTTGGCCTTTCTGTAGCTGTAATTTGCCAAGTTTCCGGTTCGGGTGCATACGGCATGGACTTTAGTTACATATTCTGCCGTGGCCATTAGCGCGGGCATGGGGCCAAAAGGATTGCCCTTGAAGTCCATATCCAGTCCGGCCACTACAACGCGGATCCCTTTATTGGCCAAATCATTGCAGACCGTAACAATTTCGTCATCAAAAAACTGGGCTTCATCAATCCCTACCACATCACAATTATCGGCCAGTAGGCGTATATTGGCAGCAGCAGGGACCGGGGTAGATCTAATCTCATTGGCATCATGTGATACCACCATTTCCTCATGGTATCTTTTGTCTACCATTGGCTTAAATATTTCTACCTTCTGCTTGGCAAACTGGGCTCGTTTTAACCTCCTGATCAATTCCTCCGTCTTACCAGAGAACATGGAACCACAGATTACTTCGATCCAACCGAATTGTTCTTTAGGGTTAACAGTATTTTCGAGAAACATTTTGTAATTTTAGACGAAAGTAATTTGTTTTTCGTTTATTTTATAGGAAGCATAAAATTATTAAAAAAATAATCCTTCTGGCATTAATGTTGGTAAAAGTTAATGGGCCTGGTATTCTTGGTCCAATGTGTTTAAAATAAGCGCTTTGGAAGGATAAAAAGAAGGTGTTGCCACAGGCCGTGGATGATTTTGGCAAAAATGTGGCGTTCAGCAATACATTCTATAGGAAATATAATAACAGGATTGGAATTACAAGATGATGGCCCTGCCGCAACTTGAGTTCTACATTTTTAATTTATTTTTATTCAGTTAAAAAGATTAAGCGTATGAAAAAGAGACTAAAAGAAGAGTTGAGAAAGTTGTCTACAGATATTATTACTTCCAGAAATATGAACGATATCCCTGCCTTGTATGACTCGGCCAGGGAGTTATATGAGAAGTTGGCGGTTTTAAAATATATTGAGGAAAAACTCAATGAAGTGGAGATTGATGTGTCTAAAAATGCCATTGCCTCCAAATTTGAAACCATGGCCAATTCGGTTTTGAGTGCAAATTCGTCGGTTCCGGAAAGTAACCCGCACGAGGAGGATATTATTACTCCGGGTATAGATACCATCAAGGATATGGTGTCCGAAATGCCAAGTTCTACCACTATTGAGGAAGTTTTGTCCCAGTTCACCAACAAGCCGGATTTAATTAAGAATGACAAGGACTTATTTATGCCCAAAGAGGAGAAGGTGGCCAAACCGGTTGCCAGTGCCAAGGCTGTTGATGCAAATCACAAAAAGGTAATCAAGGTGGATTTAAATGACCGTTTGGCCTTTGTAAAACATCTGTTCAATAATAATATGGAAGATTATAACCGGGTATTGTCCCAGTTGAGTACCATAGACAGTGAAGAACGCTCTATTTCTTTTATTGAGAACATGGTAAAACCAGATTACAATAATTGGGAAGGCAAGGAAGAGTATGAAGCAAGGTTTATGAGCGTGATTGCAAGGAAATTTGCCTAACCAAAGACTACTGGCTTTTATATGACCTGTGCCGGGATTTTCATTACTTTTGGCAGAAATCAGCTGTTTTAAATGTAAAACAGGGCCTTAATTATATGCATGGGGAAATTATATATAGTACCAACACCTATTGGTAATTTGGAGGACATTACCTTACGGGCCATCAGGGTCTTAAAGGAAGTAGACCTTATTCTGGCCGAGGATACCCGTACCAGCGGTAAATTATTGCACCATTATAATATTAGCACCCCTATGCAAAGCCATCATATGCACAATGAGCATAAAACCGTAGATGGAATTGTTAGGCGGTTGCAGACTGGTGGGGACATAGCCTTGATTTCGGATGCCGGAACACCGGCCATATCCGATCCAGGTTTTTTATTGACCAGGGCCTGTGTTGAAAATGATATTGCTGTAGAATGCCTTCCGGGCGCCACAGCATTTGTACCGGCTTTGGTAAATAGTGGCCTTCCTAATGATAAATTTGTTTTTGAAGGTTTTTTGCCCGTAAAAAAGGGTAGGCAAACCAGGCTGACACTTTTGTCCGAGGAAAATAGGACCATGATTTTTTATGAATCCCCTCATAAGTTGGTGAAAACCCTTTCCCATTTTGTAACGTATTTTGGAGCCGATAGGCCGGTTTCGGTTTCTCGGGAATTGTCCAAAATGTACGAGGAAACCATTAGGGGGGCTGTTGGCGATGTGCTCCAGCACTTTACCAAGTCGCCGCCCAAGGGGGAGATCGTGATTGTGGTAGGGGGAAAAAAATAATGCAGGAACTATTATCGGAAATAAGAGATTGTCAACACTGCCAAGCCCATCTTCCTTTGGGACCAAGACCCATTGTTTCGGCCCATCCCAGTGCTAGATTAATTATTATAGGGCAGGCTCCGGGAAGCAAAGTGCATCAATCCGGGATTCCATGGGACGACCCCAGCGGAAAACAACTCCGGCAATGGCTTAATATATCCAATTCACAATTTTACGATGAAACCAAGGTTGCCCTAATACCTATGGGGTTCTGTTACCCAGGAAAGGGGAAGGGTGGTGACCTGCCTCCTAGGTCGGAATGTGCCCCTATGTGGCATAATACACTTATTAATAACATGCCCAAGGCAAAGTTGACCCTATTGATAGGTGCCTATTCCCAAAAGTATTATTTGGGCAATAGGGCCAAGAAAAACCTGACCGAGACCGTGCGTTCTTTTCAAGATTATTTGCCGCAATTCCTACCATTGCCCCACCCCTCCCCAAGAAATAGGTTTTGGCAGGCCAAAAACCCTTGGTTTCAGAAGGAGGTAGTCCCAGTTTTACAATTCCATACCGCAAATATTTTTGGAGAGGATCAATAGGGATTGGAAATTGAACAAGAATTAGGGGTAATGACAGCTGTAAAGTATTTCAACCTATTAATGGGAAGTTGGTCTAAAACCTTTTTTGTGAGCTCGGCTTTACTTTACTTTTGAAGGACCATAGCATAAGTAGGTTAAGTTCATGGTAAGATTTGGGGAAAAAAGGCGAAGCGTGGCTTCGCCTTTTTTATTGCTGAATATCAATATTTTAAGTGTGTTACATGGATTTGTTAACAATCATAGTGTAGAAATTGACAGATAATATTTCATAAATCTTTTTGTTATTTCTCACAATACCAGTATTTTAGTAGCGCCATAGCATAAGTAGGTTAAGTTTATGGTAAGATTTGGGACGAAAAGGGTAGAGACTTCTCTACCCTTTTCAATTTTATAACCACAAAATTATCCATTCATTTGGCTCCGGTGGTCTGCATTGTTATTATAGGTATCCGTGAATCTTCGATTTAGTTCATGAATTTATATTTAAGAAAATAACCAGTCACGAACCAATCAAACTTGTCTGTCGTCTTTAGGCAGGAGAAAAGATTCTTCTTAGCTATGAGATCCTTAAGATCTGGGGTTTTTATGTGGCAATGCCATGGCCAGAATTATTTCCAAGTCTTCAATATTTCTTTGCAGCCACGCCCTCTCTATTACGGAAGTAGATTTATCTGACAAGTAATTTCGAAGTCAAGATTCAGTGCTATTGGGTTGTAGGAACTAAAACCGGCCTATTTTCAATTTCGTTCAAAATCAAGTGGTTTCCACATTGGACAAAGGAAGCCCTGCCTCGCCGGCAGGCAGGTGTCCAAAGAGCATTTCACCCAAGTGAAAGCGGCCTGGACAGTGTGGCCGTGGAAAGTGCGTAGATTTATAGAAATTTAAAATCAGCCTAGCCTCGGCTACAGCTGGCTCCTCCTAATCAGGGTACACCGTACCTTGCTTATTCGGCCCTGGTCGCTTTTTTTGGGCGATGCAAAAAATGAACAGAACACGAACTTTAGGTAGTTAATTTTATTTTTCCAATTAGCCCATTACTTTTGGAATTGATCTAAAAAAAAGTCCGCCTTTTAATTTCTAAAAGGCGGACTTTTTATATGCGGGCGGGTATGTTTATACGCTAAAAAACCCTTTTATTATATTTAGGACAGAAGGTCTATGCTCAATGCATATGTCTTGCAGCCAAAATGTGTGGCTTGTTTAACGTACATGCCCAATTGTATGGGGTATTATTTATTGGCCTCGTACAATTCGGTTACTTTATCCCAGTTTACTACATTGAAAAATGCATTGATATAGTCTGGTCTCCTATTCTGATAGTTTAGGTAATAGGCGTGTTCCCACACGTCCAAACCTAAAATTGGATATCCACCACAGCCAGTTTCGGGCATGGTTGGGTTATCCTGGTTGGGTGTAGAGCAAATCTCCAATTTGCCTCCTTTGTGCACACATAACCAAGCCCATCCAGAACCAAATCTTGTTGCAGCAGCCTTGGAAAAGGCGTCCTTAAAGGATTCAAATGATCCAAATGCAGCAGAGATGGCATCGGCCAAATCGCCAGTAGGAGTTCCACCGCCGTTGGGCGACATGATTTCCCAGAATAGGGAATGGTTAAAGAATCCACCTCCATTATTTCTTACGGCCCCGTTGGACATATCCAAATTGGTAAGTATATCGGATATTGATTTGTTTTCCAAATCCGTTCCGGCTATAGCATTGTTTAAATTGTTAGTGTACCCGTTGTGATGCTTGGTATGGTGTATTTCCATTGTTCTGGCATCAATATGTGGTTCCAAAGCGTCATACGCATAAGGTAATTTTGGTAATTCAAAAGCCATAATGTTTCGTTTTTATGTTAAAAAATGTTGTTTTTCAAAATTACGGTTTTATGATATAAATACAACTAATAATTTGTTAAGAACTGTTCAATATTGCTTAATTTGCGACTAAAACAACGTGCAGGACGCTCCTTATAAAATATATAATGCCTCCGCTGGCTCCGGCAAGACCTATACCTTGGCCAAGGAGTATTTGAAAATTATACTGTCTTCTGATTTTAATAGGAATTATCGTAGCATCCTGGCCATTACATTTACGAATAAGGCCGTAGGTGAAATGAAGCAACGAATCCTAGGCAGCCTTTTTACTTTTGGGGAAACATTGGGTGATGAGGATGTGCCCCCCATGCTTTTGGATATATCCCAAGAATTGGGAGTAGATGTGGCTACCTTAAGTAAAAGATCCAAGCAGGTCTTAAAGGAGATTTTACACAACTACGCATTTTTTGATGTTTCTACTATTGATAAGTTTACCCACAGATTAATAAGAACTTTTGCCAAGGACCTTAAACTTCCACAAAATTTTGATGTGGTAATGGATACCAATCTATTGTTGGACGAAGCCATAGCTCGACTCATCAATAGGGCGGGCAGTAATGCCCAATTAACAAAAGTGCTTATAGACTTCGCCCTGGAAAAAATTGATGACGATAAGAGCTGGGATATTGGCTTTGACCTTCAAAAAATAGGGAAGCTGATCTTTAATGAAAATCATGCCGAACACCTAAATAAATTGGAAACTAAGCGTATTGATGATTTTTTGGCTTTAAAAAAAGATCTCATACGTCAAATTTCCGAGCTGGAAGTGAAAATTATTGACCGGGCCAAGGATATACTTACTATAGTACAGGACAATGGTTTGGAGTTCAATAATTTTAAATCGGGCTATTTTCCAAAGTTTATGGTGAAAATAGCTTCGGGCGATCTAAACATTGACTTTGCAGCCGGCTGGAAACAAAAATTTGATTCCGATCCCCTTTACGCGAAGTCCTGTCCACAAGACATCAAAAGTATTTTGGATGGGCTTCATCCCCGTTTTATTGATTTGTTCAATGAAATAAAGGATAACCATTTGGCCCTTTCCCTCTTTAGGAACGTATATGGCAATATTGTACCCCTTACCGTCATCAATGCCATTCAACAAGAAATAAAGAACCTGGAGCTAGAGCAGGACCTGTTGCCCATATCATCATTTAATAGTATTATTTCCAAAGAGATAAAGGGGCAGCCAGCTCCATTTATCTATGAACGTATTGGAGAGAAATACCGCCACTATTTTGTGGACGAGTTTCAGGATACCTCCCAAATGCAGTGGAACAACTTAATCCCTTTAATAGGGAATGCCCTGGAGAGTCAGGACGACATGGGAAAAATAGGCTCTTTATTATTGGTGGGCGATGCCAAACAGGCCATTTATAGATGGCGGGGCGGTAAAGCAGAGCAGTTCCTAAATCTTATCGATCTAAAGGAGAACCCCTTTGTATTTCCTGCTGCAACGGCCAACCTTCCTGCCAATTACCGCAGCCATGAAGAGGTTATAAAATTTAACAACGATTTTTTTACAGTTACCAGCCCATTCCTGGAAAGCGAACTATATAACCGCTTGTTCATGGAAGGCAACAAACAGCAGTACAACCATAAAAAAGGAGGGTTGGTGCAACTTTCCTTTATTGATAAAGAGGAAGAGGACGAGGCCTACTGCAATAGGGTGGTCACTATCTTGGAGCAGGTCTTGCAAACAAACCATGCCCTAAAGGATATTTGTATCCTTACCCGGAAGAAAAAGCACGGTGTACTTTTAGCCGATTTTCTGATGCAAAGGAAAATCCCTATTATTTCTTCGGAAACACTGTTGTTAAATAGCAATCCCAAGGTGAGGTTCCTTATCAACTTATTGCATTTTAGTCTGCAGCCCAATGATTTGGAGCGGTGTTTTGATATGCTCAATTTCTTGTGCGAAGCTGGGAAGAACAAACATCAATTTATACAGGAGAACCTTGGGGATGTTAGCGGTTTGTTAAGGGAAACATACGGATTTAATCCGCATATTATGCAACAATCCTCGGTTTATGACGCCTTGGAGTATGCTGTAAAAAAGTTTGGTCTGGCCGATAACTCTGATGCCTATATTACTTATTTTTTGGATGTTGCCCTGGAAGTGGAGCAAAGAGAGGGTTCCAATGCCCAGGTGTTTTTGGCATATTGGGAGAAAAAAAAGGACGGATTAAGTATAAGTGCTCCCGAAAATGTGGATGCCGTTCATATTATGACAGTGCACAAATCCAAGGGACTGGAATTTCCAATTGTAATTTTTCCCTTTGCCAACACCAATATTTATGAAGAAATAGACCCCAAGCTATGGCTGTCCGTACCTCCGGAACAGTTTAACGGCTTTGAGGAGGTCCTGATCAATAAAAAACAGGAAGTGTTATCCTATGGACCGCAGGCAGAGGCCATTTTCAATGAGGAGCAGCATAAATTGGAACTGGATGCATTTAATATCCTCTATGTGGCGCTTACAAGAGCGGTCAAGGCCCTGTACGTGGTGAGTAAAAAGGATTTGACCAGCAAAGGGGGGCACAAGACCAATCTTTACTCCGGACTCTTTATACACTACTTAAAGGAAAAAGGGTTATGGGAAGAGAGCAGGGACTGTTATGAATTTGGTAAGCTGGACAGCCAGAAAGAGGAAGGGCTGAAAAAAGAGGAGCAACAAAAGATTCCCCACCTATATACGCACAAAGAGCGACCCGAATTTAGGATTTTGACCAAAACAGGATCTCTGTGGGACACCCAAAGGGAGACAGCAATTAGTACGGGCAACCTATTGCATTACGCCATGGGACTTATAGAGACCGGGGAGGATGTTGGGAAAACCATAGATCTTCTTATTGCCAATGGCGATATAAGGCCGGAAGAGGGTGAAGGGATGATAGCCAAGCTCAGGTCCATTACAGAGCATCCTAAACTTGCCCATTATTTTGCCAAAGGGAACGAGGTAAAAAATGAACAGGATATCCTTACCAAAGAGGGGAAGGTGCTACGCCCCGATAGGATTGTGATCAGGGAAAACAGGGCAGCCATTCTGGATTATAAGACCGGAAAGCAAAGCCCATCCTATCATGAACAATTGTATTCCTATTCGGATGCCTTGGAAGAAATGGGTCTGGTAATCCAAGACAGGATTATTGTCTATATTAATGAAGAAATTATGTTGGACTTCGTTTAGGTAGACAAAATTCAATAAAAAGGTTAAATATAGAACGGGCCATTGGTTAATGAAGTGTTATGCGGGATCCCCAGAAAGCCTTCCGGAGATTTTTTGTGAAGCTTTTATTTATAATAAGGTCTCTGATACAATCCCTACAGAAGGCGTAATAGGACGGGGGTGGCCCAAGGAGTTTATTAAGGATCAAAAATCAATCTAACTTTAAATTATGTACGGAAAGATCAAGGAGTATTTAGGGGAGGAATTGGCAGCTATAAAGGAGGCTGGTCTGTATAAAGAGGAACGCATTATTGTGAGTCCACAGGATGCGGTAATTAAAATAGCGGGCGGCAAGGAGGTTATTAATTTCTGTGCCAACAACTATTTGGGATTTTCGTCCCATCCAGAGGTAGTACAGGCGGCAAAGGATACCTTGGACAGCCATGGTTTTGGAATGTCTTCGGTAAGGTTTATATGTGGCACTCAGGATATACATAAGGAGCTGGAGAAAAAGATAGCTGATTTCTATGGTACAGAAGATACTATCCTATATGCGGCTGCCTTTGATGCCAATGGCGGTGTTTTTGAACCCTTATTGGGACCGGAAGATGCCATTATTTCCGACTCCTTGAACCATGCTTCCATAATTGACGGAGTTCGTTTGTGCAAGGCCAAGCGTTACAGGTATGCCAATAGCGATATGGACAATTTGGAAGAGCAACTAAAGCAGGCAGATAGGGATGGAGCCAGATTTAAAATAGTTGTAACCGATGGGGTGTTCTCTATGGATGGCTTGGTAGCCCCGCTTGATAAAATATGCGATCTGGCCGATAAATACGATGCTATGGTTATGATCGATGAATGTCATGCGGCTGGTTTTATTGGGCCTAGCGGTAGGGGTACCCTGGAAGAAAAGCAGGTCATGGGCAGAATAGATATTATTACAGGTACCCTGGGCAAGGCCCTTGGTGGGGCAATGGGTGGCTATACCACCGGTAAAAAGGAAATAATAGAAATACTAAGACAGCGCTCAAGACCCTACCTATTCTCCAATTCCCTGGCACCCGCTATAGTAGGTGCTTCCATTAAGGTTTTTGATATGTTGGCAAACAATACCGAACTACGTGATAGACTGGCGTACAATACCCAGTACTTTAAGCAAGGAATCAAAAAGGCCGGTTTTGAAATTATTGACGGGGACACTGCAATTGTCCCCATAATGCTCCATGATGCCAAACTGGCACAAGAAATGGCCCAATTGATGTTGCAAAGGGGGATATACGTAATAGGTTTCTTTTATCCAGTGGTTCCAAAGGGTAAGGCCAGGATACGCGTTCAATTATCAGCAGCACATAAAAAGGAACATTTGGATCTTGCAATCGCAGCATTTATTGAGGTTGGAAAGAAACTAAAAGTCGTTTAAATGCGCTTTTTTTCGCACGAAATGCGTTAAAAAAATTAACAGAACAATTTTGTTAATAGTTTTTAACAACCTACATTTGTAGCTAATAAACACTTAAACTTAAAAAAATTGAACATGAAACATCTTAGCAAATTATTGGTTGTTGCCTTACTATTTGTAGGTTTTAACAACGTACAAGCGCAGGACGAGAATAACCCATGGCAAGTAAGTTTCGGAGCAAACGCAATAGACGTTTTCCCTACCGAAGATGTTAGCAGCTTTGGAAATGAGTTCTTTAATGCAACGGACCATTGGAACATTCTTCCTTCTATTTCCTATGTTGGGGTATCCAAATATGTAGGTAGTGGTTTCTCTATTGGAGCAAGAGGTTCTTTGAACCGAATTGACAAATTGGGAGATGTAAGCGTGGACGACTTGTCGCACTATGCTGTTGATGGTACAATCAAATATAATTTCCTACAGAATACAGTTGTTGATCCATTCATTGAAATAGGTGGTGGTTATACTTGGATTGATGAAGTTGGTGCCGGAACCGTTAATGGAGGTATTGGACTTAACTTCTGGTTTACAGAAAATATTGGTTTAACCTTGCAGTCTTCTTATAAGCATGCTTTTGAAGATTACTTGGCTAAGCATTTCCAACATATGGCCGGTCTTGCTATCAAATTTGGTGGTACTGATACAGATGGTGACGGAGTATACGATAAAGACGATGCTTGTCCAGAGGTTGCTGGTTTGGAAATGTTCAACGGATGTCCAGATGCTGATGGCGATGGTATAGAGGATAGTAAAGATGCTTGTCCTAATGAAGCCGGTTCCAAGGAAATGAACGGATGTCCAGATGCTGATGGTGACGGTGTTGCCGATAAGGACGATGCTTGTCCTAACGATGCTGGTCTTGCTGCCTTAGCTGGTTGTCCAGATGCTGACGGTGACGGTGTTGCCGATAAAGATGATGCTTGTCCTAACGAAGCAGGTCCTTCTGCAAACAAAGGATGCCCATGGCCTGATACTGACGGAGACGGTGTTTTGGACAAAGATGATACTTGTCCAGATGTTGCCGGAACTGTTGCTAACCAAGGTTGTCCTGAAGTTACCGAAGAAGTTCAAAAGCAATTGAACGAATACGCTAGAACTATCTTGTTCGATACTGGTAAGTCTTCTATCAAAGCAGAGTCTACTTCTGTAATGGTTGATATTATCACTATCCTTAAAGAGTACCCTAATTCTAAATTTACGGTAGAAGGTCATACAGATAGCGTTGGTAGTTCTTCTTTGAACCAAAAACTTTCAGAGTCCAGAGCACTTTCTGTTAAGACTTTCTTAGTTGAAAAAGGTATTGAAGAGTTTAGATTATCTGCTATAGGTTACGGTGAAGATAAGCCTATAGCCTCTAACAGCACTAGATCTGGTAGAGCTCAAAACAGAAGAGTTGAAATTAACTTGGTGAAGTAATTCCCGGATAATTTTAAAACATAATTAAAAGCCTCGCAATTGCGGGGCTTTTTTTATTTTTGGTATGGTGATCCTGGAATGGGTTGTTATCCCAATTTTTATTGCCACTTAATTCTTAAACCCTAGACTTGTGCAGAGTTTTCTACAAAAGGTAGTTCATGATTTATTGGGTACCTACGACTCCTTTGATGACTTAATTCTTGTTCTTCCCAGTAAAAGGGCAGGCACAATACTGAGGACCACTTTGGCCAAAACAGGGAATAAAACCATGTTTTCACCCAAAATATCCAGTATAGAGGGTTTTGTAGAAGAGATCAGCAACCTTCAAGGGGCTTCCAATATGGAACAGCTGTTTACCCTGTACCAAGCCTATATGACCGTTGGGCCCATGGAAAAGGATAGTTTTGCTACCTTCTCCAAATGGGGCCAGACCTTATTACAGGATTTTAATGAAATAGACAGGTATTTAATAGATTCCAAGGATATCTTTTCCTATTTGGCCGACATACAGGAAATGAGTCATTGGTCCCTGCAGAAGGAAAAGTCCGAGATGGTTGAAAATTACATCCAATTCTGGAACGGTCTGGAATTGTTGTACAACACTTTTAATGATTTATTGAAAGCCAAAAGGCTTGGACATCAGGGCTTGATCTATCGGACGGCCTGTGAACAGTTAAAGGAGTACATTACACAAACGGCAGACAAAACACATATATTTATAGGCTTTAATGCCCTAAATACGGCCGAATCCTATATCATTCAGGAAATTCTTAAAGGAGGAAATGCCGACATTTTTTGGGATATAGATCCTTACTTTTTGGACGATCCCATTCATGATGCAGGATATTTTATTAGGCAACACAAAAATACATGGGACTGGCTTAAGGGCAAGACATTGAAGGGGGTGGAGAGTAACTATCTGTCTTCAAAGAATATTAGGATTGTAGGAGTGCCCAAGAATGTTTCCCAAACCAAATACGTGGGGAAGCTGTTGATGGAACTGCAAGCCCACAGCAATTCCGATCTAAAAAAAACTGCCGTGGTCCTCGGGGATGAGACCTTGCTGAACCCCTTGCTGAACGCAATACCAACCGAAATAGATAGCGTAAATATTACCATGGGCTATCCCTTAAAAAATACGCCACTTGCAAGTTTGTTCTCCCAATATTTCTCCGTTCATATAAAAAAAGATCAACAGGGCTGGTATTATCAACAATTGTTAGACTTTTTATCGCATCCATATATACAAATCCTTTGCACGGAGAATGGCCGCAATACGGCTTTTATGTTGAGCGAGGCAATTAAAAAGAATAATTGGGCCTTTATTACCACCAAGAACTTACAGTCTATAGAACAGGGAAACCAGGATTTATTGGAATTGTTGTTTTTTAGAGAGGCGGTAAACAGTAATACGTTTATTGATTGCTGTGAACGCATTATCCAATTATTACGGGATAGGTTTTTGGAGCTAAAAGATGCATTGGGGCTGGAGTATTTGTATAAATTCCATACCCATTTTAATCAGCTTAGGGAGATGGTAAATGAGTATTCCTTTGTGAACGATCTAAAATCCCTGGAAAGTTTATATGCCGAGTTGATACGTAACGAAACCCTTGATTTTCAAGGCGAGCCATTGGAGGGCTTGCAGATAATGGGAATGTTGGAAAGCAGGGTGTTGGATTTTGAAACGGTTATTCTCACCTCTGTTAACGAAGGTATATTGCCTTCGGGAAAGGCCAATAATTCATTTATTCCGTTCGACCTAAAAAAATACTACAAGCTTCCCACTTACAAGGAGAAGGATGCTGTGTATACGTATCATTTTTATCGACTTTTACAACGGGCAAGAAACGTTTATTTGGTTTATAATACAGAACCCGATGCCTTGGAAGGGGGAGAGAAAAGCAGACTGCTTACTCAGCTCCTAACAGATGGGAATATATTGGGGAGTATCACCGAAATAGTTGCAGCCCCGGAAATTGTCCCTTCTGTAAAATCCCTACAGAGCATAGATAAGGATTCTGGCCTTATGGAATTGGTAAAGGAGCATGCCGGTAATGGTTTTTCACCAACCTCCCTTAGCAACTATATTAGAAATCCATTGGACTTCTACAAGCGGAACCTTTTGGGAATAGATGATGTAGTGGCAGTTGAGGAAACTGTTGCCCATAATACCTTTGGGACAATTGTTCACGATTCCTTGGAGGACCTCTACAAGCCTTTTCTGGGCAGGTATTTGGATGCCACCATCATCAAGCAAATGATAGCCGCAGTGAAATCGACAGTAACTGGACATTTCGCCAAGAGTTTTGCGGATGGCGATATTAGTCGGGGCAAAAATCTGATCGCCTTTAATGTTGTTGTGCGCTATGTGGAAAATTTTTTAAAATTGGAGTTGAGGGAAGTTGAAAAGCATAAGATCAAGATTTTAGGTATTGAAGAGAAGCTGCGTATCAACATAAACATTCCAGAACTGGATTTTCCGGTGGTGTTAAAGGGAAAACTGGATCGGATTGATGAAAAAGACGGAAGACTTAGAATTATTGATTACAAGACAGGCAAGGTTACCAGTCCTAATGTGGAAATAGTGGACTGGGAAGATTGTATTGGCGATTATGATTATAGTAAAGCCTTTCAGTTGCTGTGTTATGCGGCGATGTACAACGACAGTCGCCCCATAGATACTATAGAAGCAGGGATTATTTCGTTTAAAAATTTAAGTGGCGGACTCCTCAATTTTGCCGTAAAGGAAAAAAAGGGCAGTAGAAACAAGGATATTTTGATTACCCAAGAAACTATTGCCCATTTTATGCATTGCCTAAAAACCCTGATATTGGAAATTGCTAATCCCCAAATACCATTTGTAGAAAAAGAGGTTTAGGGATTATTTTTTATCAGGTCGTGTTGGCCGTACCTCTATTTTACTAGGTAGGGTTCTTGGATGCATATTTAAAAGGTCTAACACCAACTCCCCGATGTCTTCAGGCTGTATTTTCCATGCGTCCTTTGCAGAAGGCTCATTATTGTTGAAATGGGTGGCCACGGAACCTGGCATTATGGTAGAAACCTTAATGTCATAGGGCCTTAGATCCAACATAGCGGCTTGGGTGAAACCAACAACCCCAAATTTGGTAGCGTTATAACCCGCTCCCTTGGCAAAGAAGTTGGTACCTGCCAAGCTCGCCAATGTAATGTAATAGCCTTTGGACTCTTTTAAAGCTTCTACTGAAGCCTTAAGCGTGTGGAATACTCCATTGAGGTTGGTGTTTATCATTTCATGCCATTGAATATCGGAAATTTCGTCTACAGCTGCAAAATGTCCTACACCAGCATTGGCAATGACCACGTCCAAGGATCCCCATTTTTCCAATATTTTCTGTACTGCTTTCTGTTCATCTGCCATCTTGGATACGTCAGAGGCAATGGCCAATACCCTATCTTCCGGCCCCAGTTGCTTCGCGGCCTTTTCTGCAGATTCCAATGATCTTCCGCTGATAGCAACCTTCATGCCTGCCTCCAATAATTGCACGGCTACCCCAAATCCTATTCCTTTGGAACCACCAGTAATATAAGCTACTTTATTCTTTAAATCGTTCATGATATTTCGTTTTTGTTGAGTGAAATTAGAATTATAGGGGCAGAATGAAAAAAAGTGAGCGTTATTGTTTTCTTAAAATCAGGCATCAGGGTCATGGCAACAATACCCACATTTCTTATATAAACAGGGGGTTTTCATAATTTGAAAGTTTGGATTGCTGGGTTGCGGATTGCCTTTTAGTACAGCTGTCATTGCCATTTATTATTGCGGTTCTTGCGATAGCTTGTTTTCTTTTTCTTTTTTCTTGTTAAGTTTTTTAAAATAACGCCTTGTTAAAAAATTGTATTTCAATGCCTCCGTAACCTCATTAAAATTTTTGACACCCTCCGAAACATTTTTCATGCTGGCCTGCAGTTGATCTACCAAAACGGTATCGGTTGCCAAGTAGTTTAAAGCTCCCTTTCCCTGTTCAATTTCGCTGAAAGTGGCGTTGAGATTGGCCGACATTTTTTCCAGGGCTATGCTCGATCTTTCTAAATGGGCAATTATGTTCTGTATTTTTTTGCCCGAAATGGAATCGGTCAATAAAACCCCTGCAGTGCTTTGTTCTAGGTCTATATGTCCTACCATTTGGTTTAATTGGCCAATCATTTCATTGGCCTCTCTACTGCTATGTTTCAAATTGGTAATGGTATTGGATAGTTCATTTGCCATAAGGGAATCATTTAATAATCGGCCAAGCGTCCCGTTCCCTTGGGTTAGTGAGCGGGTAACCATAAGTAGGTTTTGGGTGAGCAATGCAGCATTTTCATTGGTTTGGTTAAGGGTATTGAGCATATCCTGTGTGGCCACCCTGCTATAGGTCTGTAATTCATCTCCCGGGCCAATGTGGGGCGACATTCCAGAGCCAGGAACAATATTGATGAGCATACTGCCTACCAGACCATCCGAGCCTATGGTGGCAATGGCATCCTGTTTAATATGATCTTGCATTTTCTCGGCTATGATCATATGCACTTTAATACTGGTATCGTTTAGCATTTCAATTTTATTCACCGTTCCTACATTGATACCCGAAAAACGAACATTATTACCATTTTGGAGTCCGTTGGCATTTTTAAAAATAGCACTTATGGGGATGGTCTTGCCAAACATATTTTGCCTGTTGCCTATTAAATAAGCGGCCACAACCAACAGAGCACTGCCGAAGATGACAAATATTCCAAGTTTCAAGTTTTCCAATTTTGTCTTTGCCATAACCTTATTTTTTAAAAAAAGCCTCTATTTTCGGATCGGTGGCCCGCGACAGTTCCTCAAAGCTACCTTCGGCATAATTAATGCCATCTACCAATAAGATCATCCGTTCCGATATTACACGGGCGCAATCCACATCGTGGGTAATGATCAAGGAAGAAGTGCCGTATTTTTTTTGAATAGAGCGCATTAGTTCTATAATTTCCTTGGAAGTTATAGGGTCCAGTCCACTAGTGGGCTCGTCGTAAAGGATAACTTTGGGTTTTAGTATCAGTGTTCTGGCCAGGGCTACCCTTCTTTTCATGCCGCCAGAGAGTTCAACCGGCATTAGATCTATGGCCTTTGCCAGCCCTACGCTTTCCAAAGCTTCCCTTACCAATGGTTCGGTATCGCTTACCGCTCCTAGGCGTTCCTTGTGTCTGCGCATGGGGAATTCCAAATTTTCCCGGACCGTCATGGAGTCGTAAAGGGCACTTCCCTGGAAAAGAAAACCGATATCCGATCGCAATTCGTCCAAAGGCTTTTGGTCTAATTCATTAATTTCCTTACCCAGTACCTTCACCGTACCGCTATCCGGTTTTACAAGGCCTACGAGACATTTGATCATTACCGATTTTCCAGATCCGGACTTCCCCATGACCACTAAATTCTCTCCCTCCATCAAGGTCAGATTAAAACCATTGAGCACATGATTATCGCCGAAGCTTTTGTATAGGTCCTTTATTTCAATTACTGGGGTTCCCATAATTGCGTTTACCTTTCTTTGTACTGTGTGGTCGTGGTTTATCATGTTAAAGGTCATAAAAAATGTCTGTAACAAATACGGCTATAAAATCAACAAAAAATAATAGCAAGGAGGCGGTAACCACTGCGGTATTTGCGGCAATACCTACCCCTGCTGTTCCTTTTTTGCAATAATACCCCTTATAACATCCTACCAATCCAATGGCAAAACCAAAAAAGAAGGATTTTACCGTTGCCGGAATCAGGTCGCCAAAGGCCAAGGCATCAAACACGGTATTAAAATATAAGAGAAAGGAAACATTGCCTTTAAAGTTCTCTACCAATGCAGATCCATATAGTGCGACCAAGTCCCCAAAAATCACCAAAATGGGAAGCATAAGCGTAGTGGCCATAATCCGTGTCACCACCAAATACTTAAATGGATTTGTTCCTGAAACCTCCATGGCATCTATTTGCTCCGTTACCCGCATAGAGCCCAATTCCGCTCCAATACCGGAGGCAATCCTACCGGCACAGATCAAGGCGGTGATAACAGGTCCTATTTCCCGTACTATAGAAATACCAACCATATTGGGCATCCAGGAAACGGCACCGAACTGTATCAAGGTAGGTCTGGACTGCAAGGTAAGGACCAGGCCAATAATAAACCCTGTTACCCCAACCAAAACCAGGGAACGATTGCCCATTTGATAACACTGGCGCAAGAGTTCCTTAAATTCGAAGGGAGGCTTTAGGGCTTCTTTAAAGAATCGGCCGGCAAAATAGGAGAGGTCACCAACTTCAATAAAAAATTGCTTTAATCCTTTAAATTTTGTTGATGCATTATTCATATCCATAAACAATTATAAGGCCCATTAACTCAAAGATAGCATGAAAGCATATGGCTTAAAATGATGAATATCATATGGGTGAGTTGTACATATGCGCTAGAAAAGCCTATTTGTAAAGGTGTTTATTCCTAATGGCCCAGTTACTATAATTATACAACGGATGGCAGAACAGGCTTAAGGCAACGGCGGTGGCATATTAGTTTAAAACAACCTTGACGACTACCACTCCGGTGGAGCTGCATGGGTCCTTAAGGCCTTAATGGAAAAGGGCAGACACTGCAGGATGCCCATATCCAAAAACAATCTTAATATTGAAATATGTAATGCATACAAAATTAATGACATAAAAGAAAGGGCCAGGAAAATATCAAGAACCATGACACGAGGAATGAATTGTAAATTATTCAACAATTGACAGAAAAATTGTCAACTTTCTCACAAAAAGATCTAAATAATTTACTTATTCGCTAGTTTTGAGGCTTTTGTGTACATCTAGGCGAATACAAAACCACATTTAACCAAACCACAGACCATAATGAAAATAGGCATATTAAAAGAAACCTTTGATGGTGAAAGACGGGTTGCCATAACCCCCAACATTGCAAAGCAGCTAATAGCCGCAGGATTTGAAATTCTGGTAGAGGAGGGAGCGGGAGAGCACTCTTCATTTAAGGATTCGGATTATAGAGAGGTGGATGCAGTTGTAGAGAAGCGAGGAGTTGTTTTTCACGAGGGGCAAGTTCTCCTAAAGATCAACCCTTTTGACGAGGAAGATTTAAAATTGGTAGACAAAAGACAGATCCTGATCAGTAAGTTGTACCATAAGTCCAACCCCCAATTAATCCAGACCATTGCAAATAAGGGCGCTACGGCTTTTTCCATGGATGCCATACCTAGGATATCCAGGGCACAAGATATGGATGTATTGAGTTCGCAGAACAACCTGGCCGGTTATAAGGCCGTGATTTTGGGAGCTTTTGAAATGACCAAAATCTTTCCTTTGATGATGACTTCGGCAGGGACCATTGCGCCTTCAAGAGTGCTTATCTATGGTATTGGCGTTGCCGGCTTACAGGCTATTGCAACTGCCAAGCGATTGGGAGCGGTGGTGGAGGCCACAGATATAAGGTCCGAGACCAAGGAGCAGGCAGAATCCCTGGGAGCAAAATTTATTTCGGTAGATAATGAAGGAGAACAATCGGAAGGAGGGTATGCCAAGGAGGCTTCGGCAGAGTATGCAAAAAAGCAAAAAGAAGCGGTGAACAAATCTTTGTTTCAAGCAGATCTGGTTATAACCACGGCCAATATACCTGGTAGAAAGGCACCCGTACTCATTACTAGGGAACAGTTGATGCAGATGAAGAACGGTGCCGTAATCATAGATTTGGCGGCGGCACAAGGTGGAAACTGTGAAATAAGCGAAAACAATAAAACCATTGTTGAAAATGGTGTTAAGGTAATAGGGACCAGTATAGATCCCAGAAGTGTATCTACTAACGCCAGTGACCTCTACGCAAAAAATATCTACAATTATATTATGCACCTAACCAAGGAAACTACTTTTGAGTGGGATCTGGAGGAAGAAATTACAGATGAAACTTTGATTGTCCACGACGGAGAAATCAGAAAAAACTAAAACTTAAAAGCAATGAACGAATTTTTGGAATTTATAGATAACAACTTACAAATTACCTATATCCTTATCCTTGCCATTTTTGTAGGTGTAGAGGTTATAAAAAGTATTCCAGCTGTATTGCATACCCCATTGATGTCTGGTGCCAATGCCTTGAGTGGTGTGGTGATCGTAGGGGCCATATTGGTGATGTTGCATGCAGACCCTACAGATTATGTGGCTTTGTCCTTGGGCTTTATTGCTGTTGTGTTGGGGGTTTTGAATGTTGTGGGGGGCTTTGCCGTTACCGATAGAATGTTACAAATGTTTAAAAGAAAAAAATAATGGGGATTTTATTGAATATTATATATCTGATCGCTACGGTTACATTTGTTGTTGGCCTTAAAATGCTGGGGCACCCAGAAACGGCCAAGAAGGGAAATCTTATCGCGGCTGCAGGAATGGGTTTGGCCATTATAGGCACTGTTTTGGTCCATGATTTGGAGGTTTCTCCACTGATTTATATGCTAATTGCAGCTGCCATTCTAGTGGGGTCTATTATTGGCTGGCTCATTGCCATAAAGGTAGAAATGACCAAAATGCCCGAACTGGTTTCATTGTTCAACGGTTTCGGAGGGGCCAGTGCCGCATTGATAGGATTGGTGGAATACGGTAAAAATGTGAATGATGCCACCCAGGCTACAACCATAGTTTCGGGGATTATCATCGGCGCCATAACCTTTTCCGGTAGTTTAATTGCTTGGGGAAAATTAAACGGTACCTTAAAAAGTGTGGTAAGGATACCCTATTACAATAGTATAAACAATATTGTGGTTATTGGTATTGTCATTTTTGCGGCCTTTATGGTGGCTACAGGGGTGGATAGCCAGTTGTTGTTGTACGGACTTTTGGCTACCGGCCTGGTTTATGGAATTCTCTTTGTGCTCCCTATTGGGGGCGCCGATATGCCAGTGGTTATTTCGCTATTAAATTCACTGACAGGTATTGCCGCGGCCATTACAGGGATTTTGTACAACAATATGGTGATGCTGGTAGGAGGTATCCTGGTGGGTTCTGCAGGGATTATTTTAACCGTGGCCATGTGCAAGGCCATGAATAGGACCTTGGGATCTGTGATATTTGGGGCTTTTGGTGCAACTGCCGCTGCAGCGGGTGAAAACAAAACTATGGGGTCTATTAAGAATACCAATCCCAGTGATGCGGCCATTATGATGAATTATGCAAACAATGTGGTCATAGTTCCTGGATATGGTTTGGCCGTTGCCCAGGCACAACATGTAATTCATGAGTTGGAAGAAATACTGTCTAAAAAAGGGGTTGGTGTAAAGTATGCTATCCATCCTGTAGCTGGACGTATGCCCGGGCATATGAATGTATTATTGGCAGAGTCCAATGTAGAGTACAATATGCTGGTGGAAATGGACGATATAAACCCACAGTTTGCCAATACCGATATTGTTTTGGTGGTTGGTGCCAATGATGTGGTAAATCCAGCTGCACACAATAATCCGGCGAGCCCTATTTTTGGTATGCCTATTTTAGATGTGGAAAATGCCAAACATATTATTGTTAACAAGCGGAGTATGAATGCAGGGTATGCAGGAATAGAGAATGAACTGTTCTACAACTCCAAGACTTCTATGCTCTTTGGAGATGCAAAGGCCGCATTGACAGAGTTGGTGGCCGAATTAAAAAATATGTAGTGCCTTGTAGGGGGAATTAGTGAAGGGATGGGTTGTAATTGAACAAAGACTTGGGAGGATTAATCTTGTGCGGTTGGCCTCCCTGTATTGCTGAATTAATCAAATAGAATATGGCGGCTCATATTTTCTTCGACCGACATAAATGTTTCTATACCTTTTATTCCTACAATAGACAGTATGGTATCTTGGTACACGTCCCTGTAGTGCATGCTGTCCCTAGCATGCATTTTCACGAAAATATCGTATTTGCCTGTACTGTGATGTATTTTCACCACTTCAGGAATTTTTTTCAGAGCCTCAATAACCTGCTTGTACATAATGCTTTCCCTTAAGAAAACTCCTAAAAAAATAGTCATTTTCCAGCCAATCTTACTATAGTCCAAACTAAGGGTGGCTCCCTTTATCAGCCCCAGATCTTTCATTTTTTTTGTTCTGGCGTGAACGGTGCCAGGTGAAACCCCGGCCTTTTTGGCAACCTCCGTATAGGGCATTTGTGCATTGTCTGCCAATAAGCTTAAAATTTTGAAATCCATTTCATCTACTCTATCCTTCATATTGTTCAATTTTAGATTGTAGAGACCTTCAATAGTCCGATTTTAACAAGCTTTTCATTGCATTAATCTCTGTTTTGTCCTTCTAAATATTGCTTTCAGTAAATTTAATTCATCATTTAGCAAAAAACACTAATAATATGATAATAAAACGAGGTGAAAATGGTTTTATGTCATTTTTCGGAAGTATGATTTTTCATATTGCTAAAAATAATTTTGAACTCTTTTTTGTGGATTTTGTGATACTGCGATTTATAGGGTCAATAGAGGGGAGGTCGGTAAAAATAATTGGGAATTTTTTTTGGTTTAATATAAAATGCCATTTAAAAATATAGACAACTTAGTTTGGGGTGTTGTTAAGATTGGAAGACAAATTTTTATGGCTTCCTAATAGGGATGGAAGGAAATTAGCAATAGATTTCCATTGTTTTGGGGTAATTGAAGGCTATTGGGTAAATTTACCTGTACCCTAAAAAGCTTAAAATCTAGATAAATTTAAAACCAAAAGGGGTATGTTGGGTAGGGTCTTTAGGAGCTGTATTTTAAACTGAAGCTACTATCAATAGAAGTCTATATTATTTCCGCCAGTACATATACTATAACTGGGGCATCCATGGGAGACTGATTAATGCCCAATGCCGATCTGGTGTGGAGGCCTTTTTCCCCAAAGACCTGGTTGAAAACATCTGAAGCGCCATCCAGGACATCTGAATGTTCTTTAAACCCTTCCGCGGCCTGTATATGACAATCCAACCTAATAATTTTGCCAATCCTGTCCAGGTCTTTTACGGCATCCTTTAATTGGGCTATAGCGTTAATGGCACATATTCTGGCGCACTCATAGCCTTGGGCAATATCCAATTGGCTGCCTACCCTACCGGCATAGGCCAAATCCCCAAATTTGCCATTTTTCCAGGGTAATTGGCCAGAAGTATAAATAGTATTGTTGGAAATGGTCCAAGATACATAGTTGCCAGCACCCCTAGGTGGTAGTTCGGGTAAAACAACACCCAACTGATTTAGCTTTTCTTCTATTTTCATTACCTATATTGTTAAACGCAATTTCCTTAGAATTCAAAAATAATAGTTCTTCTGTTTCAAATCATTTACAGCATGATCTTCAATTATTTTAAACAAGAATTTCTTTTGAATACCATTACAAACATATTTGCTGTACAGCTAGTTGCCTGATGCTTCTTTCCATTAATTATTTCGCAAAAAGTTAATTTTGGTTCTATGACTGTGTAATACCCCATTTGTTCAACAAGTTCATGGCCGCCCTGTAGTTGTAGCTTTTGCGGTCTGGATTTTTCATTCTTCGCAGAACTGCAAGGACTTCCTTTTGTAGGGTTTGGCTGTTGTCATCTATCAAATAAATTGCGTTCATGGCCTGTGTCTGGGCAAACTCCCTATCCGTTTTTAAAGCCCTTAAAAAGCCTTTGTAGGCCTCTTCCTTTTCCCCTAATTGGTAAAGGGCCTCGGCCGCTACCACGGCAACACTCACCGATGGGTCGCCTACAGCTTTTTGCAAGGCTGCTATTTCGGAGGCTCCCTCTTCCCCAAGGAGCAATAGCCCCATTGCACCCCAATACCGAATAGCGGATTCTGAAGAATTTAGGAAGGTTACCATCTTTTGCTTGTTTTCTACTTTGCCAAAAGAGGCAATCTCTGCTGCTTCTATAATACTGCCAATGTTCACTTCCCCACTTTGAAAGTAATCGTAAATGGCCTTGTCCCCGGCCCTGATACTTCGCTCGTCCTCGGGCATAAAACCAGTATCCTTAATGTTGACCAGCCAGTTGTGGTTGGCGTTGCGCATTTCTGTCAAGATATCGGCATATTTTGGATCTTCTGCAAGGTTGTTTATTTCCCAAGGGTCATTTTCCGTATCATATAATTCTTCCACAGGCTTGGGGTTCCAATAGGCACGCTGAATTGGATTGCATTCCCCATTTTCATAAGCTGCTTTCCAAGACTGCAAGGATTTGGCCCTGAACAAATATTCTATAGGCAGGGCATATATACGATGAGGCATATAATTATGGATGTAACGGTATTTGTTGCTCCTAACGGCCCTGCTCATATCATACCATTCGTCCATACGGTCACGGAACATATAGGCGTACTGTGGGTCTGGTCCAGTATTGTTGCCCAAAAAAGGTGTCCCTTGTAGGCGGTGTGGTATAGGGCTGCCTATAATGTTTAACAGGGTGGGGTACAGGTCTACAAAACTCACCAAGCGGTCTACTTTGGCGTTAGGTTGCTTAGTTGGCCAAAGGTCTTTATACTTTTCAGGTATGCGGACAATAAGGGGGACCCTTGTTCCCGTTTCGTATACATATCGTTTGCTACGTGCCAATACACCGCCATGGTCTGCATAGTACATTACAATAGTGTTATGGGCCATGCCGGAGGCTTCCAATTCTTTTAGGCGTTCCCCTACAAAAGAGTCCATCTGCTGAATGCGATGGTAGTACTGTGCCCAGTCCCTTTCCATATCCGGGGTACGAGGATGATAGGGTGCAATAGGTACTTTTTTAGGATCGGGGCCAAGTTCACTCAGCGGTAATTGTTGGTGTATTTTGCTCTCATGGCTTATGGTAGTGTTAAATATGGCAAACCAGGGTTTTCCTTGGGGTGCATTTTTATAATGGGCCTTGGAACTGGATTCGTCCCAAACTTCAGTGCCTACATTGGTATTATAATCTGTTTTGTTGTTATTGGTACAATAATAGCCTAGGCCTCTCATTGCCTCCACGAGGAATTCAACTTCCCGGCCCCTAGGGTAATAGCTGCGCATATTGGAGTGACCTCCGGAATTGGCGTAAATGCCAGTAATAATGGTATTACGTGCAGGGGCACATACCGGGGCATTGGCATAGGCATGGGTATATAAAAAACCTTCCTTTGCTAAGTTGTCCAAATGTGGGGTGGAGGCAAATTGGTCTCCATAACATCCTAAAAGGGCACTGTTGTCCTCACTGGTAATCCATAGAATATTGGGGAGGTCCTGGGATGTTAAAGAAGTGGTGCAAGTAAGGGTTAGGATACAGACCGCAAAAATATTGCTGAGATTTTTTTTCATTTCTACTGGAATAGTTGGTGGTTATATTTGAGGTCTTAATTTAAGAAATAAAGTTTAGAATAGCCTATGGCCCCAAGAGATACCGCATTGGTTGGGCGTCAAATAATGGCATTTGAGAAAGGTTTTACAACGGCTCTTCTGTGGCAAGCACGCAGCGCCTTGTATTTTGGCTGTTTTTTTCACTTAGTCGGTATGCTGTATAAACCTCCATAAAATCACTATCTTAGATGGGCATAAGCCAACGCTTGGTTGTAGTATTCCCTCCGCTGCACTCCAAAGAGAATATTAATTTAATTATTAAAGATTAGTAGTGCTTAAGGGTAACAATGTAGAATAACAATATGGAAATATAGTTAGAAGTTACTTTATATCTACATTGTCTGCAAGGCGAACAGACAAAACCGAAAAACAGTAGCTATGACAAAAAAATCGAATGTCGAAGTAAGATGTGCTAGATTTCCTGACGATATTGAGAGTATTAGAAAATTATGGTTTGACTATTTGGTTTGGGGTAATGACAAAATGCAAGAACTTTATGGTGTTCATCCTCATAATCCAAAAGAAGCGGTTGAACAAGATATACAACAAATCAGTAAATTTCAACCACCTCACGGACAACTAATGATAGCTGTTTGTGAAACTAAAATATGCGGACTTGGAAGCCTTAAAAGCATAAGTTCCGAAATTGGAGAAATAAAACGGATGTTTGTTGACCCAACTTTCAGACGAATTGGTGCAGGAAGAGCAATACTTGAAGGGCTTTTAGTCGAATCGAAAAAAGCTGGTTACAAGAAAGTTCGACTCGACAGCCCGAAGTTTATGGAAGCTGCTCACTCTTTATATAGAAGTTTTGGATTTCGGGACATTGAACCTTATCCAGAAATGGAAATTCCAGCAGAATTTAAGAATTATTTGTTGTTTATGGAATTGGATTTAATTGACGGCAATAAATAGAAGACGGATAGTCCAGCAGCTAACAATGTATCCTATGAAAAGACTAGTCCCGTTCTTCATAGAAAGTCACTAGTGTAAATCCAGTAATCTACAATTATAAGGGACTGTTGCTATATACAAACCCTCCGCTGGCGCGCGCCTGCCTATCCCATTAAACAGGCATCTTGCATGTGCCATAACAATAGCAACTTCATGATCGACCGTCCAGATGTCTGTTTTTTATATGTGAAAACGATGGCTGCCAGTTAAGAAAGACGGGAAATAATGCCAATAAAACTTGTTCAGATATTGTCCTTTTTATCAATTTTCGTTATCTTAGAGAAGATGTAAACAAACACTTGGTTGGTGTTTTCCCTCCGCTGTATACTATAAAAACTTTTATGGAAATTAAACGATTAATAGTGCGTCATGGTAACTGTTAAAGGAGCCACTTTGTACCTATGTTCTGTGCAAATTAAAAACTGAACTTTCCAGAATAGGTTAGGAAGAAAGCAACCACTTTTCTGTAACTTAAAGTTGTAGAAAACGAATCAAAAAAGCATGAAGGAAAACAAAGCAGACATTATCCCGACAATGCGATACAAAAATGCCCTAACTACAATTGACTGGCTTTGCAGCGCATTCGGATTTGAAAAACATCTTATAGTGGAAGGAAGGAATAATACCATTGTGCACGCGCAACTGACATATGGTAATTCTATGATTATGCTAAGTTCTGAAAATGAAAACGAATATGGAAAATTAGTAAATACACCCGAAAGCCTCAACGGAAATAACACTCAAGCATCTTATGTTGTAGTTGAGAAAATTGATGAACATTATAAGAGAGCCGTTGCTGCGGGAGCAAAAATTCTAATAGAAATTAAAGATGAAGAATACGGTGGACGTGGCTATACATGCAAGGATACTGAAGGCTGTATATGGAATTTTGGTTCATACAACCCTTGGACTGCAAACGAATTTTAAAAATAGAGAAACATAATATAAATCAATAAAATTTTGAATTATGGGAAAAGGAAAAACTGGACAATCTGGACAGGGAAATGCAGGCGGATGGCCATCAACATCGGGTAAACCTTCCGGTGGAGGAAGAAGTAACTCACCAGGAAAATCTGGAGGAAGCTCAAAAGTTTCTTCTTCAGGCTCAAAAGCGGGTTCTAAAAAGTAACAGTTTAAAGAAGAATCCCCAGCTGGAGTTAGCCTACCTATCCTGACAGGCTGGCATCTTACCGGTGCCGTACGATTACTATTATCCAATTGGCAAGACCATGCCTATATCTTTTTATAGGGGCAAAAGATGTTACCAAATAGTGAAGAGTGGAATCTTCAGTTATAAAACGAGTTAAGGTATCATCCTTATTATCAATTTTATTTATCTTATGGGGTGTAAATTAATACTTGAAAGAAAAGGGTATAGAGTATATTGAAAATAAAAACATTTAAAATGGAAAATGGTAATCAATACGTTGATTTTTATTCGGGAACCGAAGTTGCTATTATTGGTCTTAAAAATCAACTAGAATCGATCGGAGTTTATGGAATAGTTCAAAACGACTTCAATTCAGGAAATTTAGCTGGTTTTTATGGAGGAACCACGGACACCATACGCTTAAAAATAAAAAATTCTGATATAGAAAAGGCAAAACCAATTTTGGAGGAATATGTGAGTTTGATGGATAAGTCTTAACGCAATACTAAAAAATAACTTTAAATGGGTTTGTATTAGGCTCATTAAAGTTACCTGTAGCCAGCCTGCCTATCCAGTCAGACAGGCAACATTCTCGTGCCATATTAATAGCAACTTGATAATTGGTAGTCTATATGCTTAGGTTATGTGTAAATTTTAAATCACTCCAATAAAAATGATATAGCTGAATCAGATATTTCTGATTCCACTTTCTTAGGTGTAGTAATTAAGACATCGGTCGTGAGAGTACTGCCTAAATCTAAAAATGACAATTCAGAGTATCTATGACAATTTTTTATACTACTTGGAACTATAGAAACACCTAATCCATTTCTTACTAATTGAATTATGGAATTAATATTATTGGATTCGTGAACAATATTTGGGATAAACCCGTATTGTGAACAAATTTGAACAAGAGAATTGTAATAAACAGGAGCATAATCTTTGTTGAAAAACACGAAAACTTGGTCTTTCACTTCCGCTAAACCTTCTACATTTTTAATTAAATTATTATTAAAAACAAGTGAATAAGAGTCTTTAAACCATAATTTAGAGTTAATTTTAGTAGAGATTAAAGGAGCCCTTATTATTCCTAAATCCAGTTTATTTTGTTCTAAGGCCAAAATCTGCTTGGCTGAAGATACCTCGTATAATTTTATCTTTAAAAACGGATATTTTTCAGTTAAGAACTGAACAAGTTCAGAAATCTTAACTGAAAAGGTGGAACTAATATATCCTATACTGTATTCACCATTTACATTTTCAGAAATTTTTCTAGTTTTTAAAACTATCGATTCTAAACCTTGTAATTGAGAAACTATTTCATTTTTAAAATACTTGCCTGCTTCTGTTAGAGTTACTTTTTTATTATTTCTTTCAAACAACCTAACTCCAAGTTCATTTTCAAGTTCCTTTATTTGCCTACTTAGTGGTGGTTGGGAAATACAAAGCTTCCCAGCAGCTTTTGTGAAGTTTAATTCGTCTGCTACTGCTATAAAATATTTTATATGCCTCAACTCCATTACTATACCTTAAAAGTATCATTAGATGACAAAATAAGTCTTTTTAAGGTAATTAAAAGAATAATACATTTGAAATAGCAAATAACAACTTATAACAATGAAGAAATCATCCATCAGGGAAATAAAAGAACGATTTGATAAAGATGTAGAAAGATTTTCAAATTTAGATACTGGTCAAGTAGCCACAATTGATGCAAAAATATCTCTAGAACTTTCAACAGAAGCCGCAAAAAGAATAAAACCCAACGCTCAAAATTTATTGGACATTGGTTGTGGTGCAGGAAATTATAGTTTAAAGATGTTATCTAAAATTACTGATCTTAACTGCACTTTGGTAGACTTGAGTAAACCTATGCTGGATAAAGCACGGGAAAGAGTGTCGGGAAAAACGAATAAACCAGTTAAAACAGTTCAGGGAGACTTTCGGAAAATAGATTTGAAAGAAAATAGTTTCGATATTATATTGGCTGGGGCCGTTTTACATCATTTAAGAGATGACAAAGACTGGGAAACTGCATTTAATAAATTATATAGTTTATTAAAACCAGGTGGATGTTTAATGATTTCAGATTTGATAACTCAAGAAATAAATGCTGTAAATGAGTACACCTGGGAACGGTATGGAGATTATTTAGAAAGTGTAGATGGGAAAGGTTATAGAAGAAAAGTGTTTGATTATATAGAAAAAGAAGACTCTCCAAGGTCAATGACTTATCAGTTGGAACTAATGAAAAAAGTAGGCTTTAAAAAAACTGAAATTTTGCATAAAAACATGTGCTTTGGAGCATTTGGAGGAGTCAAGTAAAAACCTACATATAACAATAATTAAAAACCATTTATGATGAATTAGGAACTGGCATTATAGATCTATAAACTTTTTTTTTATTCAATAGCCCTTAATTAATTGATGTTAATCCATTTAACGCCCAACATTTTTTGCGCTTTTTCTTCTAGTTTTAAACTGTGGAGTTTATAGGGAGTAATTCGGTTTTTTTATTCCCAAAAATCCTTACATTTATACATTAAAACAAAACTATGGAAGATTACGGATTAGCGCATCAATGGATACTCTCATTACATTCTTACTTTGCTTACGTGGTATTGGCGGTACTGTTTTTAGCAGTAGCCAATGGCATCTTGGGTTGGACAGGAAAAAAAGACTTTACCTTGGCCAAAGATTTTAGGATAAGCCTCTTTGCCCTTATTTTATCCCATCTACAACTCCTTGTGGGACTGGTACTTTATTTTGTGTCTTCCAATGGCTTAAATGCTATAAAGACATTGGGAATGGGCGGACTAAACTCGGCTTCCCGTTTGCTGGCCGTGGAGCATCCCTTTATCAATATAATTGCTTTGGTATTCATTACCATAGGTTGGTCCAAGCATAAAAAGGTAATGGAGGGTCCAAAGAAGTTTAAGACCATAACCATTTTTTACGGTTTGGGATTGTTGCTTATCCTTAGTCGCATCCCTTGGGCACAGTGGCTCAACTAACACCTGGAATACAAAGTTTATAGGGGGTAAAGAATTTGTTCCATCCTGGAATGGCATGGAGAGGAATGGCTTTGACCTTGAATTAATAAATCAAAATTATGACCAATATGAAAAATATAGTAGTAGTTCTTTGGGCACTGTTCGCCTTACCGGCAATAGCGCAAGAAATGTCCCTATTTAATGGGGAAGACCTAACGGGTTGGACCATTTACGGTACAGAAAAATGGTACGTGGAAGATGGATTATTGATTTCGGAAAGCGGTCCGGACAAGCAATATGGATATTTGGCCACCGATAAATATTATGACGATTTTGAACTTACCCTAGAATTTAAGCAAGAGGCCAATGGCAATAGTGGCGTATTTGTACGCTCTACTGTAGACGGTACCAAAGTGAGCGGTTGGCAGGTAGAAGTTGCCCCTCCCGGACACAATACCGGTGGTGTCTATGAATCCTATGGCAGAGGTTGGTTAATTAAGCCAGATCCTAAAAAGGATAAGGTGCTAAAAGAAGGTGAATGGAATACCATGAAAATAAAACTTTCCGGGGACAATTTAACCTCTTGGCTCAATGGAACGGAAATGGTAAGTATTACTGACAAGAAAATAGGGGACGGCAAAGGTTCCATTGCCCTGCAGATCCATGATGGAGGGGGTATTAAGGTGAAATGGAGAAATATAAAGGTAGTACTGCCGCAGTAAAACCTTATTTCGCCTCCTTTATTACATAAATATATACGGGAAAGTGGTCGCTATAGCCACCTTTGTAGCTTCCGCCCGCATAGGTGCGCAGGGGGTAGCCTTTGTATTTTCCATCCTGGTCCAAAAGGTAGTACGGACTAAAGATGCCTGCTTTCCAAAACCGAAATCCCGCATAGGAATCCAGTACAAAATTGGCGGTAAAATATATCTGGTCAAAGAGATTCCATTGGTCCCTATAGGCCAAAGATCCCCAACCTTTTTTAAAAAGTTTTTCCATAGGATTGTATAGATCGTCCTGTGTCAGGGTAGCCTGTTTCCCCTTGGTTTTTAAAACTTTTTTTAAGCTATCGTCCACAGGGTCATCATTCAGGTCGCCCATGGCAATGATCTTGGCTTTGGGGCTAATGCTCAAAATAGAGTCTATGATCCGCCTGTTGAGTTTGGCTGCGGCTATTCTGTAGGGTTTGCTTCTTGCCTCGCCCCCGCTTCTGGAAGGCCAATGGTTAACAATAAAATGTATCTCCTCCCCGTCCATATAGCCTCCAACTACCAATTGGTCCCTAGTGTAGTCCCTAAAATTTTCAGAATTGTACAGCAGAAGTCGGTGACTGCTGAACGAGGAAGGGATATAAGATTCCTTTTTGTACAAAAGCGCTACATCTATACCGCGCTCGTCAGGAGAATCAAAATGAATAATTCCATAGTTCTTACTCCTTAAAAAGGGATGGTTTACCAAATCTTCCACTACCTGTCTATTCTCAACTTCACAGATGCCAATGATATCAGGTGAGGTTTTAGTGGCCTCACCCCCTATTTGGGACAAGACTCTTGACATATGGTCCACTTTACGATTATAGCGCTCCTGGGTCCATACATCCTTGCCCTCTGGGGTACGGTCTTCATCAAAGATTTCGGGATCATCCAAGGTGTCAAATAAGTTTTCAAGGTTATAAAAGGCAATAGTTCTAATTTTATAGGTTTTGCCCTCCTGGGCCAAGTTGTAACCAACAATTAGAAAGAATGCCAATAGGGTGTTGAGCTTCCTCATGGATTACATTTTAGTTCTAAAAAAAGCAAGGGAACTCATATTTTTCTCTCGGTAATTTAAGAATATACGGTCAAATTTTAATATATTACATAAAAATTGTTAAAATATTTCATATTGATCAATGAAAAACGCTTTAGCAATACCCTTCTTACTACTCAACAGTTTCTGTGTATTTCCACAGCAACAACAAAAGCTTATAGGAATTGTAAAGGATTTGGCCAGCAAGGAAATGGTTCGCCTTGCCAAGGTGAAAGTTACAGGTTTTGCTCCTGTCCGGACTAATTCTTCTACCGGGCAATTTCAAATTACCTTAAACCGTTCCGGCAATTATATCTTAACCATTTCAGCCCAAGACTATATTACCAAAAGTATGCCGATTACGGTCCAAAACACAGATTTGAATTTAGGCATAATTTATCTTGAAAGGGACGTGCTTCAAGAAAAGACCGATAACCTAATTACATTAACGGAAACCGAGTTATTGGAAGACGAAAGTGTTTCCATGACCTCCGGAATGCTACAAGCAAGTAGGGACATCTTTCTCAACAGGGCTGCATTCGATTTTGGCCAGGCATTTTTTAGGGTAAGAGGCTACGGATCCGAAAACGGCAGCATATTGCTAAATGGTATACCCATGAATAAATTGGTAGATGGCAGGCCACAATGGAACAACTGGGGAGGATTAAACGACGTCACCCGTAATCAGGTATTTACCCATGGCTTGCAACCTTCCAATTATGCCTTTGGAGGAATATTGGGAACTACCAATATTATTACCAGACCATCCTTGTTCCGTAAGGGGCTACGACTTTCTACTTCAGCTTCCAATCGCACCTATGCTGGCCGAATAATGGCTACCTACTCTTCAGGAGTCTCCAAAAAGGGAATAGCCTATAGTGTATCTTCTTCCAAAAGATGGGCAAAGGAAGGTTATATAGATGGCAGTTTATACGATGCCTATTCTTTCTTCGGGGCCTTGGAATTTCAATTGAACCCCAAGCACAGTATCAATCTAACCACACTTTGGACATCTAACAGAAGGGGGAGGTCCTCGGCTATTACCCAAGAGGTCTATGAGTTACAGGGGAAGCGTTATAATCCCTATTGGGGGTACCAAAATGATAAGATTCGCAATGCTAGGGAGCGAAAAATCCAGGAGCCCCTTGTTATGCTGAATCATTATTATAATGCCGGCAAATTACAGCTCAACACAGGAGTGTCCTATCAATTTGGAAACACTGCCAAAAGTAGATTGGGTTACTATAACGCCCCCAATCCGGATCCTACCTACTACCGCTATTTGCCCAGCTTTTATATAAATAGCCCCATAGGAGCCAATTTTATTGGAGCCAATATGGCAAAGACAGCTTTTTTGGATAACCCCCAACTAGATTGGGAAAGTTTGTACACGGCTAATAGCAATACCATGACCCAGGGAAGGGCAGCCTATGTGTATTATAGCGATAATTCGGATGATAAACAATTGAGTGCAGTAAGTACAGGAAATTTTAGTTTCAATGATAGGCTGCGAATAGATTTTGGTAGCCATTACCTGCAGTTGGATTCTGATAATTATGCTGAAATAGAGGATTTGCTAGGAGCGGAATACCATGCAGATATTGACCCTTTCTCCAATACCCAAAATGACATGGATGGAAATATAGAGAAGGTGGCCGGTGATAAATTTGGCTATTATTATCATACAGGGGCCAAGGTCTTTAACGCATTTGTACAATGGGGAGCCAATTATCCCAAATGGGAGGGTTTCCTAACATTTGATTACACTTCCACCAATTATCGCAGAAACGGTCTTTTTAGGAACCAACGCTACCTCAACACCTCTTATGGACAAGGGGGAAAGATACAATTTTCAAATTTCGGGTTAAAGTCAGGGTATACACATAAACTTAATGGAAGGCATTGGATATCCCTAAATGGGGCATATCTGACCAAACCCCCGGTTTATCAAAATGTATATATAAACCCTAGGGAAAATAACCTAGTAGTCCCAAATATTCAAAGTGAAAAAATTTCTACCACCGATATAAATTACCATTTGCGCCTGGCAGATCTCAAGGGAAGGGTAACGGGCTATTACACCCGTTTTCAAAATACTACCGATGTTAATTTTTTCTTTGTTGATGCAGGGGTAGGGAGCGACTTTGTGCAAGAGGTGCTAACCCAACTGGACAAACTGCACCTCGGCATGGAATTAGGGCTGGAATACCAGCTTTCTTCCGCGGTAAAGTTATCTTTTGTTGCGGCCGTAGGGAAATATCTGTACGCCAGTGACCCCTTGGTAAGCATTAATTTTGACACAGCAGGGGCCGAGGAGGAAGTCATTGCCCCGGAAGGGACCATAGATTTGGGAGTGGCCAAGATAAAGGACAACAAATTGGCACAAGGGCCACAGAAAGCTTTTTCTATCGGGACAGAATATAGGGCCCCCAACTATTGGTGGCTTGGTGCCACGGCAAATTATATGGGCAATAACTATGCAGGGATCTCTACCATTACCCGCACCCAAAGTTTTTATTTAAACCCCGAAACCGGACTTCCCTTTCCTGATGCTACCGACGAAAATGTAGAGAAGCTATTGGCGCAAAAGCAATTGGACGATTTTTATTTGTTGAATCTGATAGGGGGGAAATCATGGTTAAAAAACGGCAGGTACATTAGTGTTTTTGCCAGTGTAAACAACTTATTTGATGCTGTTTTTAGGACCGGAGGGTATGAACAGAGCAGGAATGGCAATTTTGGACAATTGCAGCAGGATAATTTAAGTGGAACACCCTCTTTTGCTCCTAAATACTGGTATGGCTATGGGCGGACCTATTTTATAAATTTTGCTATTAGTTTTTAATGCATTTAGGCAGAGGGCTTATCAAACAGGTAATTACTACGACTATGGGATACTATAAGGATAAGTGTAGTGGAGTATGTATTCTTCTTTTAGGGCTAATTGTTTTATCGGCCTGTGTAAAGAACAAAAATTTTAACGCCCCTGCCCCGGATTGTTATTCGGTTCCTAGTCCCAATATGAGCCTTAACGAACTTAAAGCCCTTTATGTGGATAAAACCGTACAGATTCAGGAAGATTGGATTGTTGAAGGCTGTATTGTGTCCTCCGATAGGTCTGGAAACTTCTTTGGAGTTATATATATACAAGATAGCCCAACAAATCCAACAGGGGGATTGCAACTGGAAATAGACCTCAGGGATGCTCATTTGTTTTATGAGATGGGGTCAAGGATATTGATTAAAACCAAGGGGTTGTATTTAGGAAAAAGAATTGGCATGTATACCATGGGAAGTGCATTTAACGTTTTTGGAAATCTCTCCGTAGGCAGACTCCCCGCTCCCAACGTAAAAAAGCATTTTGTAACCCCATGCAATTCAGGGGTAGTCCTGGAGCCCCTGCCTACAACTCTTGCGAATTTGAACGATTCAATGTTAGGCACTTTGGTTCGTTTGGAGGCAGTAGAACTAGTAAGCGATGAGGTTGGGTTGCCCTATGCATTAAAGAAAGAGGAAACTATTAGAACGTTGGTCAATTGTAACGGTGAGGAACTACGATTATTAAACAGCGGCTATTCCGATTTTCAAGGCACGCCCTTACCCCAGGGCAACGGAACCATAACAGGGGTATTGGTAAAGGATGGCAAAGGGTATCAGCTGGTGGTACGGGACACTACAGATCTTCAATTTACGGAAATACGCTGCGAGGATGTAGTAGATGAATTTACTTCTACAAAAATATTTATCTCGGAATTGGCCGATCCGGATAACAATACGGCCGCAAGATTTGTAGAATTGTACAGTGCAGAAGATGAGCCATTAAGCTTAAAGGGCTGGACGTTAAGAAGGTATACCAATAGCAACACGGATGTAAGCTCAACCATAGACCTTTCGGGCAATGTAATTGAAGGGCAAAGTACTTTTGTGATCTCTCCAAATGCCAACAGTTTTGAGACTGTTTACGGCTTCGCTCCAGACTTGGGAGTCTCTATCAATGGTCCGGCAGATTCCAATGGGGACGATAACCTGGAGTTGGTAGACCCTTTTGGCGCTATAATAGATGTTTTTGGTGTTGTAGGTGAAGATGGCTCTGGTACCAATCATGAATTTGAGGACGGAAAGGCCTTGCGGCACAATGATATAAAGCAGGCCAACCCAGTATTTACATTTTCTGAATGGACGATATATAATGATTCAGGGGACGAGGGGACTATAAACAGCCCGCTAAATGCCCCTGAAGATTTTACCCCAGGAGAACATTAAGGTTGTTTTATGTCCAGCTCGGACATTAATCTTACCAAATCTTTTCTTAAAATGGGCTTTAGGATGTAATTATTTACCATGCTATAGCTTTGGGCTTTAATCATATCCCGTGGATCCATGGAGGAACTTACAATAAAAATTATTACTTTTTCGGTGTTGGTATTGGGGATCTTTATAAAATCGTCCAAAAATTCCCATCCATCCATGATGGGCATATTTAGGTCCAAAAAAATGATGGATGGTAATTTCTTACCTTCATTAAGCATTTTTGTTAAACCATCCAAGGCTTCCTGGCCGTTGGTATATACTACCACATCATCAGTAAAGTTCGTCTCCTTCATAGATCTTTTTATACCGAAAACAGAGATGGGATCATCATCAATAATACAACTGTTTTTAAATTTGCCCATAATGCAATAGTGTTAGGTTTATATTTTATTTATTCGGCATTTAAGGTGACCCTAAAAGTAGTCCCTTTGTCTACGGCACTTTCAACCTCAATTTTACCGTCCATCGCTTCTATTTGATTCTTGGTTATAAAGAGTCCTATTCCTTTGGCATCTTCGTGCTGGTGGAATGTTTTATACATGCCAAAGAGTTTTTCGCCGTGTCTTTCCATGTTTATTCCCAGGCCATTATCCTTAAAATCCAAAATGATATTTTTACCCTTCTTTTTGGAAGACACGGTAATTTTTGGCTTTCTTTGGGGGCTACTGTATTTTATACTATTTGTAAAAAGATTTAATAGTACGCTATCCAAATAGGCTGGTACCGCCTTTACCTTATGTTTTGGGTCAACGGCAATATCACACTCAACATTTTTTTCGCTTAGTAGCGCACTAATGTTCTTCTCCACGTTCATTATGGTGTTGTTTAAGTTAACCTCACGCATCTGTTCCTGGGCCCCAGTAGTGATTTGGACCACCTCATTCAAATGCTCCACCGTCTCGTGTAAACTGTCCGAGGCATCAAAGATCATTTTTTCGATGATTTTCCTTTCATTTTCCTCCTCTTCCTCCAATAAATAATTGGATAGCATAGAAAGATTGGAAGAATGTGAGCGGAGATTGTGTGAAACTATATGGGCAAAATTCAACAAACTATTGTTTTGATTCTTGGTAATTTCCAAGAACTGCTCAGATTTCTTCTTAGCTTCTATTCTAGGACTAATGTCCATTATCTGTGATATAAAATGGGATAAATTCCCTTCTATATCCTTAACTGCTGTAACGGTTAGTACCACATAAACAATACGTCCTGTTTTGTGAAAATATCGCTTTTCAATTTGGTAACTGTCTCCCTTGCCTTCCAATAAAGGTTGTAAATGGTTTAGGTCATTGTCTATGTCCTCTGGGTGGGTTATGTCTTGAAAGGTAAGGCTTAATAGTTCTTTGCGGGTATATCCCAGACTTACGCATAGACTGTTGTTTACATCCATCCAGGAACCATCCTTGGCTACCAGAGCCATCCCAACGGCCGATGATTCAAAAGACCCTTTAAAAGATTCCTTGTTTATATCCAACCTCAACTGGGCATTTATCTGATCGGTGATATCCCAGTTGGTCCCTACCATCTTAGTAATGTTTCCGTCGGCATCCTTAAAAAGTCCGGCATTGGCCTTGATGTATTTGATACTTCCATCCGGATGTATTATCCTAAACTGTGTTTTAAATTCCTGGGTTCCGGCCAAAGCCATATCAAATTCCTGTTGGCACCGAGCTTTGTCCTCAGGGTGAACACAGGCCTTCCAAGTGTCATAGACGCCGTTGAAGTCTTCCTTTTTAACGCCGTAGAGCTCGTACATTTGCTCATTCCACTCCAAAATATCTTCATGTACATTGTATTCCCAAATGCCAATTTGGGCAACAGAGGTAGCCAAATCCAACCGCTCTTGGATTTGGCCACTTTTAATTTCAGCTCTCTTTTGTTCATCTATGTCCTGAAAGAGGCCAAAAACACGGATGCATTTCCCGTTTATAAATTCGGCCTTTCCCTTGGTCCTTATCCATATTTCACGACCCTTTGCCGTAACCAACTGTAACTCGGTATCCCAGGGCTCCCCGTGCATTATGGCATTGTTTACCAATTTGGTTATGGTCTCCCTGCTTTCTCCCTCCTTATAAAAGTTTATTCCCGTTTCCAAATTAGGCACATAGTCCAAAGGGACTTCGTGTATTAATTTTGTAACATTGGACCAATAGACGGTATTCGTTATCAAATCCAGATCCCATCCCCCCATCTTGGCCACATTTTCAGCGTCCCTGAGCAATTCCTTGGCTCTTTTGGATTTTGTGGTGTTTAAGCAGGTTATTATTAAACCTATTGTAGTATTGTTGTCTGTTTTACTAGGTTTTATGCGCCATTTATACCATGCACTGCTACCTCCTGGGGACAGGTGCCTCAATTCATCTTCCTGCATTTTTCCCGTGGCCATACAATTTTCCAGCATGCTTTTAAGCTGTACAGGGGTGTTGGGAATAACTTCATGAATTGGCTTGCCCACTACGTTTTTGTGTACTAGGCCAAACTCTTCAAACCATTGGTCAGAACAATTTACAAAATAAAAATTCCTATCCACGGTAGCTAAGGCAATAGGGGCCTCTTGAATGGGTATGGTGTGCGCTGTTGTATCCAACTTATTTATTTTAGGGGAACATTAAACTAAAAAATCACTATTTAAGTAAAATACGCAAAAATGGTAAAATTCAATAATGAATGATTAAAATATTCAATAAAATTTAACAGGTCTCCTCGTTTTTGTAACTTATTAAGCTTGTAATGGATTGAATTTCAAAGTACTATTTTAGAATAAGGTTTTACTAGTTTTTTCATACATTTAACTAAAGGAAAGATAGTATGAACGAATTCTTTTTTAATGAAATAAGGAATGGCAACTTTGCAGAGGTAAGGGCCATGTTGGAGAAGAACCCCCTTTTGTTGGACAGTAAGGATCAAAGGGGCTCCACCCCGCTGATCCTATCTACCTATTATGATCAGCATGAGATAACAGACCTGTTGTTGGAAAAAGGGGCAAAAATTGATGCAAAGGACGCTTCTGGCAATACGGCACTGATGGGAGCTTGTTTTAAGGGGTACACGGATGTTGTCAATAAATTAATAGATGAAGGTGCCAGTATCAATGAGAGAAATACCATGGGGGCCACCTGCCTTATTTATGCGGCTACCTTCAACAGGCAAGAAATAGCAAAACTTCTTTTAAATAAGGGTGCGGATACCAATATTAAGGATCTTAGGGGCCATACCGCACTAGACCATGCTAAAATGCAGGGAGATCCTACCCTTATCGCCTTGTTGGAGAATTCTTAAATTACAAATTAAACAATTATATAAGTTGACGTTGGATAAACGGCCAAGGTAAATTTTGATGAATCACAGACAAATGGAAAAAGCACTTAACATTGCACTTGTCCAATCTTCCATCTTTTGGGAGGACCCCGCCAAAAATAGGGAACACTTTTCAAAACTAATGGATTCTATTTCCCCGGATGTGGATTTGGTGATACTCCCAGAAATGTTCACTACTGCCTTCACCATGAACCCAAAAAACATAGAAAAGGAAGAAGGTGATAAAACGGTCCAATGGATGCAGCAACAGGCTAAGGCTAGGAATGTTGGCCTGGTAGGAAGTATGGTATATTTTGAAGATGGGCGTTATTATAATAGGCTATGGTTTGTAGGGCCAGAGGAAATAAAGGGCTATTATGACAAGCGACATACCTTTACTCTTGCCGGAGAAGATAAGGTGTATCATAGAGGGGAAAAGAAAATAATAGTGGATTTTAAAGGATTTAGGATCTGTCCGCTTATTTGTTATGATCTGCGCTTCCCTGTTTGGTCCAGAAATACCGAGGATTATGACGTACTTATCTATGTGGCCAACTGGCCACAATCCAGGGTCAATGCCTGGGACGCGCTGCTAAAGGCAAGAGCAATAGAAAATATGGCCTATGTTTTGGGGGTCAATAGAATTGGAACAGACCACCTGGGGCATGCCTATTCCGGGCACTCTGCCGCCTACAACTCCTTGGGGGATACCTTGGTTTTTTCCGAAAAGGAAATGGTACTATATGCTACCCTTCAAAAGGAACATTTAATACAGACTAGGGAGGAACTCAAATTCTTGGATGATAGGGACCGCTTTAGTCTAAAAGAATAAAGGTCTGATCCAGTTCCCAGTTGGCCCTTACTTCCACTGTATTGGGGTAATAACTTACTTTTTCTGGCTGTATGCCTTGCAGATAGTTCCCCGTATCCCACTTTTGGTTGCCATTGTCATCATAGATTACACGGATCAGGTATTTGGAGGGTTCAATATTAGTGAATTCAAACACTCTGGGTTCGGTAGCATATAATTCTTTTTTGGTCACCCCTTTTTCATCGGTCATTTGAACAATTATGGGGTAGCGGGCAGGCCCTTCCAAAGTAAGGCTCAAATTGCCAAAATCTGCATAACTCTTGGTTGATAGTTTGTAAGACAGCGTATCGTTTTCCATACCAAAAAAATCTTCCACTGCCCCTGGGAGAAGATCCAAAACATAATTCTCGTTCGGCTCTACCTCAAAATCAAAATCAATTTTGTTGTCCAAGCTGTCCAAGGTCATATCAAAATCTACAAGGCTGGAATCCTTACGTATCAGGGATACTTTGGCACTATCTATCTTGGTAAGTGGCGTATTGGACCCAATGAAAAAAGGCAGCCCAAATGTTAAGCTTCCACGCTGATTGGCTTGTAGGACCAAGCTGTCCATAGCGGCTTTTTTGGTTTTAACCGAAAAAGTATCTATTACTGCCTCCTTGGTATTGGTAACGGTAAAAATCAATGAATCGGCCTCAAAAGGAGTAAACCAATAGTTTAAGGTATCCTTTTCACGCTCTTTTAGGATTACAGTTTTAACGGTATCGGGCAGGGTGGAAAGGGTTTCTATAACAATATCATTGGCATTGCCCTGATACCCAAAAATTATCTTGTTACTAGCTGCAAAATTAGGCACCGAAATACTGTAGTCCGGTTTTTCCTTGAACATGGTCAGCAGATAAATAGAATCGGTAGGCAGGGATACCGTGTCCTTTATAAAGGCTATTTTATCGGCCCTTTGGTCAAAAACATTGTTTTTAGCCTCGTCCTTTACCCCAAAAAGGGCGTACCTACCTTCCTTAAGGTTTTTTAAATGAAAAATTGTAGTGCTATCCAGGGTATTGGTGATATAATTTGGAGGCTGCCTATAGATGGTAGAATCCGTATAAGTGCTATCTATCTCGTAGAGCATAACGCTAATAAACGTATCTGCATCTTTGTTAAACGCATCCTTTACCACCCCGGATACCTTTAGGGAATCTATATAATCACCAGTAGAAAAAACATAGGTTAAATAAGAACTGGGATTTCCTTCATTATTGTCAATTATACTCTGTCCAAAATTAAAGGTGTAGGTGGTATTTTCCTTTAAAGTATCCTTTAAGATGATTTCAACAAACTTGTTGGCCGACCCCTGTGGGGTAATTAATGGGGTGTATTTTAAAGGAGGGGAGACAATGAGCTGTTTGTCTATATCCTTTAATTTTACGTATTCGTCAAAATATAATCTAATCTTGTTCGACTTGAAATTTATGGACATATTTTCCGGTTCTGCCTTTACCAGAACGGGTGGGGAGATATCCTTGGGACCCCCACTGGGAGTGCCCCTACGGGCACACTGTACCAGGGCGGAGACCGTTATGGCCAAAAATAATATCCCTAAAAAGCGTTGAATCATAGCAATTATGAAAATATTCAACAAAGAAACAACTAATTTGTAGAATGGTAAAATTAAGGGACAATGGCGATAGAGGCAAGATAGATATTTGCCCCTGGGGATTGGGATATGGCGGTAGCACAGGCTTCCATTGTGGCCCCAGTGGTAATAACATCATCTATTAGGAGCACATTTTTATGGGCCAGCAACATAGGATCGGACAGTATGTAGAGGGCCTGCTTATTCTGCCATCTTAATAATCTGGATTTTTGGGTTTGGGTTCTTGTATTGGCTGTCTTAAGAAGTATATCGTCCCGATATTCAGCCTTTATATGGTCGGCAACTGTTTTAGCAAATAAGGCCACTTGGTTATAGCCCCTTTTTCTGAGCTTTTTGCGGTGCAAAGGTACGGGGACAACTAAATCTATATTGGTCAAGAAATTGTTTTGATGTAAGAGGTGACCATACCAGTTGCCCAAGAATAATCCTATTTGCTCCTGATTTTTATATTTAAGGTAGTGTATAAGGTTCTTTACTATGCCTTTTTTGGTAAAAAACAGGAAAGAACTGGCTTTAATTATGTTAATTCTACCATAAAATATACGGTCAACACTGTTTTCTGCGTTAAAGTTATATTCGGTGAGTGGCAGTTGATTGCGACAAACGGTACATATGTGTACTTCTCCTCTAGATAAAAGTGCATTACATCCAAAACACTGGGGAGGTACAAGGATGGTATTTATATCATTTAGTATATTTGAAATCTTGTAATACACGGATTTTTGTTACAGTTAACCTACTTAATACGCATGCTTTTAGATGGATATTGAAGATAATAAATTTAATTATAAGATAATACTTGCCGCTTTGGCAGCCATTATATTGGGTATTCTTATTGCCTTTTATTATAGTTATGCACAATCTAAAAGTAGGATAAGCTTCCTGGAACAGGAGAAAGAACTGTTGGTAAAGGACCTTACCCTGATGAAATCTGACGTAGACCGATTGTCAGCCCTTAATGAGGTCAACGAGATTGAACTGCAAGATTCCAGGTATCGCGTACAGCAATTATTGGATTCTGTGGGCAGATTGAATTTCACTGTTGAAAAACTCAAGGAGTACAAAACGGAACTTAGAAAGTTGGAGGCCAAGAATGACAGCCTAAAATTGAAGAACAATTTCTTGAAATACAACAATATGCTTCTTGGTAATAAGTACGAGGAGACCAAAAAAATGATTGAAGAGCTCCGGGGCAAAAGCAGTTCCCTGGCAGAGGCCGAAGCTCTGTTGCGAAAAAAGAACAGAGAGCTTAGTCAGGAACTCAAGACCAAAAGCTACCTGAAGATGGAAGGTTCCGAAGGCAGTGGGTTTAGGTTCCGTAGCGGGAAACATATTAAGACCAATAAGGCCAATATCATCTCAAAGCTTAGGGGCTGTGTAACTATTTTAGGTAATCCCAATTCCCAAAATGAGGAGCGCGTAATATATTTTCAATTTTTAGATCCCAATATGGGGGTTATTGAAGATAATGCCAATACCATATCTGTCAATGGCAATGTCTACAGCAAGCGGGTAGAACTCGTATTTATGGGCGAGGAATTTAGCGTTTGTGATGCTATTACCGTGCCTGAGGGGTCTTTGGAGGATGGAATGTACACCCTAAATGTATTTGAGAACGAAAAATTATTGGCAACTTCAGAATTTCAGTTAAAATAAACCTCTACCTTTTAAGCTAATATTATATTTTTGCCAAATGGTGAAACAAGAAGACGATTTTAAAAAGGTAATATCGCATGCAAAGGAATATGGATACGTTTTCCAGTCCAGCGAAATTTATGACGGTCTAAGTGCCGTATACGACTATGCCCAGAATGGCGCCGAGTTAAAAAAGAATATCCGGGAGTACTGGTGGAAAGCCATGGTTCAGCTGAACGACAATATCGTGGGGCTGGATTCTGCTATATTTATGCACCCAACCGTATGGAAGGCTTCTGGACACGTGGATGCCTTTAACGATCCACTAATAGACAACAAAGATTCCAAAAAAAGATATCGGGCCGATGTTTTGGTGGAAGATTATACCGCCAAAATAGAAGCAAAGATAGATAAGGAAGTCGCCAAGGCCAACAAGCGATTTGGGGATGCCTTTGACAAAGAACAGTTCTTGGCTACCAACCCTAGGGTGGTAGGCTACCAAGAAAAGATTAATACCATTTTAAAGCGACTGGGACAATCCTTGGAAAAAGAGGATTTGGCCGATGTTAAAAAGCTTATAGAGGAATTGGAAATCGCCTGCCCTTTATCCGGTTCAAAGAATTGGACCGATGTAAAACAATTTAACCTCATGTTCGGGACCAAATTGGGTGCTTCGGCAGATAGTGCCATGGACCTGTACCTAAGGCCCGAAACCGCCCAGGGTATTTTTGTAAACTTCCTTAATGTTCAAAAAACGGGAAGAATGAAAATCCCTTTTGGTATAGCACAGGTAGGTAAGGCCTTTAGGAACGAAATTGTTGCAAGGCAATTTATTTTTAGGCAAAGGGAGTTTGAGCAGATGGAAATGCAATTCTTTATACGGCCCGGATCCCAAAAAGAATGGTATGAAAGCTGGAAGGAAAATAGGATGAAATGGCATTTGTCCCTAGGAATGGGAGAAGGGAACTACCGTTTCCATGACCATGAAAAATTGGCCCACTACGCCGATGCCGCCGCAGATATAGAGTTTAAATTTCCATTTGGATTTAAAGAACTGGAAGGGATTCACTCCAGAACCGATTTTGACCTTGGAAGCCATGAAAAACACTCGGGTAAAAAATTACAGTATTTTGACCCAGAACTTAATGAGAGCTATGTACCCTATGTGGTAGAAACCTCCATTGGTCTGGACCGTATGTTTTTGGCTGTTTTTTCCAATTCACTGGTAGAGGAGAAATTGGAGAACAACACCACAAGGACCGTATTGAGGCTTCCAGCAGTATTGGCCCCAAACAAGGCAGCTGTATTGCCATTGGTAAAAAAAGACGGCTTGCCAGAATTGGCCCAGGAAATTATAGACGATCTTAAATGGGATTTTAATGTGGTCTATGATGAAAAGGATGCCGTAGGAAGGCGATATAGAAGACAGGATGCCAATGGCACCCCTTTCTGTATTACGGTAGACCATCAATCGCTGGAGGATAAAACCGTTACCATCCGTCACAGGGATACTATGGAACAAGAACGGGTATCCATTGCAGATCTAAAAGGAATTATCCATAAGGAAGTAGATATGAAAACTTGGCTACAGCGTATGCTCTAATCTTTTTTAACTAAAAATAAAGGGTCCGGTATATTTCTATTATATCGGACCTTTTTTTGTTACAAACTATACCCCAACCTAAGACTGCCGTAGTAGTTTCTGTTGTTACCTGGGTAGTAGTATCTAGGCTCAGATCCGCCAAAACCTGTGGTATTAATGAGAACAGATTGCGCATAATTCGTATTAAGGATGTTGTTAAGGCCAAAGGCCACATCCAGGGAAATGTTTTTGCCCAATTTGTTCTTGTACCCAACTTTGCTATTCAACACGCCAAAGGCATCGCTATATAGGCTATTGGCATCCGTTAATGGGATTTCACCAACAAATTGATGGGTAGTATTCCAGTAAAATTGATTGTTGACATGTGCTTGGAAACCAGAATTTAATCGCTGTTTGGGCACACCTGTCAGAGGGTTTCCGGAATAGTTGTTTTCTTGGTCTACAAAGGTAACAAAGCTGTGGTCGTTAAAGGTATAACTAAGAAACGGCGTTATATTGACACTGGGAGATATATCCCAGCGGTATTCCGCTTCCAGTTCCAGTCCTTGGTGTTTGGTCTTCCCTGCATTTTTACCAATGTATTGATCTTCTGCTACCCTCTGTGCCACCAATAGATTTTTAATATCCATTCTATACAGGGCAAGGTTTAGGTGTAATTTGTTGTCCAAGAAAAACAAGCTTGAACCAATTTCATAATTAACACCTGTTTCTTGAGCTATGTCGGGGTTTATTACACCATCGGGAGTTAAGGTCTCCTCAAGGGTAGGATTGGAAAATCCACGACTTATATTGGCAAAAATGGATCTTCCCTTAGATAAGTTGTAATTCAAGTTAAGGCTGGGCAAGAGAATGGCATCAAAATTCCTTTCAGCACTTTTATTGGCGTCGCCGGTATTGAATAAATCCCTAAAATCATAAAGTGTCTTGTTGATATTTAGTCCCAACTGGGCCGATAAGGCATCGGTAATAGGAATAAGAAGATGGCCAAAGGCATTGAATTGCCGCCTAAATTCTTTGTTTTTGGCAAATTGGTCGCCCTCAAGGCTTCCTTCGCCATTATTTTCCCGGTATAAATTCTCAAACTCGTCCCAATTGTACTCATCCTTGTACAATTCTGCCCCAAAATTATAATCCAACGATGAGCGGTTAAGGATGAATTGTCCCATAAATTTGGTTCTAAAGCCAAAACCATGGGTATATTCGTCCAAGATTCCAAAGGGCCTGGGTTCGTAATGGTCCAAATAGGTGTAAAAAATACTGCTTTGGTTTTTAAATGTTTCGCTAAAGGAATGCCTTAGGGATAGTCCGGTAAGGCTATAGTTATTGTCCTCATAGCCTTTTGCGGACTTCCAAGTAAATGCAGCCTGTTTTGGATCTTCCTTAAAATCGGTTTCTCCCAATGAGCTAGCTATTTGGGCAATGTAATCTATATGATTGACTAGTAAGCCAATATTGGTCTTGGGGCCAAGACTATAGTTTACATCCAATAGAATTCCGTTTCGTTTAAACGCATTGTTTTCCCTGTAACCATCCTGCTCCAAATACCCGTGTTGCAGGTTAAGGGATAGTTTGTCCTCATTATGGCTAAAAACAAAATTGTTCTTCAATAATCCGTATGAACCAAAGGTGAAGTTATTCCTAAAATAAGTAGACCCGGCCATAGGCTGTTTGGAATTCAATAAAATAGCCCCTCCTAGATTAGTTCCGTATCCAGTTGCCTTGGGGCCTTTTATGACCTCAACGGAACTTAGGTTTTCCAAATCGTAGGCTTCAATAGTAGAGAATCCAGACCCATTGGTGATAGGTATGTTGTTGTAGTAGAGTCGTAATTTATCCGTTCCGTATAGGGTCCTGGCCCCAACACCTCTAATAGTGATCCTATTGGTATTCAAGGCCCCGGAAAGAATATACACCCCTGAGACCTGATTTATGGCAGAAACCATGTCAACAGGGCTATAGTTATGAAAAACCTTCTGGCCAATTATTTTAGTGGGGATTATGCCTTTATCCGTATTGGAGAGAAGGGTATCCAATAGGATAATTTCTTCCAGTTGGGTAATACTATCATTTTTAGAGGGATCCTGGGCATGGAGGCAAAGGGCTAGAAAGGAAAAAACTATACAAATACCTGTAGTTCTCATAGTGCGTAAATATAGGGGCAAACATAATGATTATTATCATATGTTTCAGGGGCATCATTTTGGTTATAATACTACAAGGGTGACTGTCAGGGATATATGTGTCCCGACCTTAACTGGACTTTTTCAGTTACAAAAACATTGTCTATTTTTGGCCTTATTTAAACAAGCCCTCTGGGGCTCAATGGGATTGGAGATGAAAATGTTTCACCTCTCATAACCTACAAATCTAGCAGATTGCGATGAAAATTGTTTCTTACAATGTAAATGGAATAAGGGCCGCCTTGGGCAAGGGTTTTTTGGATTGGTTAAAAAGTGTGGATCCGGATGTGGTCTGCCTACAGGAAATAAAGGCCAATAAGGAGCAATTGGACCTTTCACTTATTGAAGCTTCGGGCTATAAGCACCACTATTGGTACAGCGCTCAAAAGAAGGGCTATAGTGGGGTGGCCATTCTTGCCAAAACGGAACCGGACCATGTGGAGTTTGGGACCGGAATAGAGTATATGGATTTTGAAGGCAGGAATATCCGAGCCGATTTTAATGGGGTATCGGTAATGAGCCTTTACTTGCCTTCTGGAACCAACATAGCTAGGTTGGACCATAAATTGCAATATATGGCCGATTTCCAGGAGTATGTTGATGATTTAAAGAAATCCAAACCCAATTTGGTTATCTGTGGGGATTACAACATTTGTCATCAGGCTATAGATATACACGATCCTGTGCGAAATAAGAATGTGTCCGGATTTTTGCCCGTAGAAAGGGAATGGATCGGTAATTTCTTGGACAGCGGATTTATAGATAGTTTTAGACATTTCAATAAAGAGCCGGACAATTATACCTGGTGGAGCTATAGGGCCAATTCACGCGCCAATAATAAAGGGTGGCGTTTAGACTACGGTTTGGTGAGCACACCACTCTTGGATAGGCTTAAGCGATCTGTAATTTTGTCACAGGCTGTTCATAGTGATCACTGTCCCATTCTGGTGGAATTGGAATAAAATGAATTGCCTTAACATAGACCCATAATACATAAGCGATAGTATCATATGAAATACACAAACCTCCCAAATACGGATATAGAAGTAAGTAAGATATGTTTGGGCACCATGACCTGGGGCCGACAGAATACCGAGGAAGAGGGGCACCAACAAATGGATTACGCCCTGGACCAAGGAGTGAACTTCTTTGACACCGCAGAATTATATCCTATTCCAGCAACCAAGGAGCGCTATGCCGATACGGAACGTATTATTGGAAACTGGTTCAAGAAAAGTGGAAATCGGGATAAAATAGTTTTGGCTTCCAAAATTGTGGGTAAATCGGAAATGGCAAAATTTATCAGGCCAACAGGTATAAATAGGGAATCTATTACCGAAGCCGTGGAAGGCAGTTTAAAAAGACTGCAGACAGATTATATAGACCTATACCAGTTGCATTGGCCAGACCGTTCTACCAATTACTTTGGAAAAAGGGGGTACAAATATGATATAAGCGATTTTTGGGAAGATAATATTCATCAGATCCTGGAAACTTTGAGAGACCTTATCAAGGAAGGAAAAATTAGGCATGTGGGCATATCCAATGAAACTCCTTGGGGCGCCATGCGATACTTGGAGGAAAGCAAGGTCCATGCAAGCCTGCCAAGAATGGCTACCATACAGAATCCTTACAGTCTTTTAAATAGACTTTTTGAGGTTGGTTTAGCAGAGATTTCCCATCGTGAAAACTTGGGACTCTTGGCGTATTCCCCTATGGCTTTTGGCGTATTGAGCGGAAAGTATCTGGATGGCAATAAGCCAGAAAAATCCAGGATAGCCCTGTTTCCCAATTATGATAGGTATAGTGGTGATACAGCCGTTAAGGCCACCCAAAAATATTACGAATTGGCCGAGGCCAACAATTTATCATTGGCTCAAATGGCGCTTGCTTTTGTAACCTCAAGGCCGTTCCTTACCTCTAATATCATTGGAGCCACCACTATGGCACAACTAAAAGAGAATATTGATAGTATACACTTAACACTAAGTGATGAGGTCCTAAAAGGCATAGAAGCCATACATAACCAAATTCCAAATCCAGCTCCTTGATTCTATGTACACACTGATGAATTATTTGAAAGTAGGTTTTTGGCAACTGGGGCTCATAGTTGTTGTTGTTGTGTTAATGTTGGTTTTGGCAAGAATCTTTAACTCCAAAAACTAAGTGTGGCCAAGCTGAATTATAGCTGTGGTTATGCCAATGGCCCAATGAACCCACGTCCGAGAGAATAAAATTCACAATTATAAGCTTGTCCGAGCCCTATAAAAATAGGCTGTTGGCTACATCTTCTATCTTGGCTACGAGATTAATTTGGATGTTGGTCTTCTTAAGGGTAATCTTATTGTTTTTGGACACGTATATGGAAGAGAAACCCAGTTTTTCGGCCTCCAAAATACGCTGATCTATTCGTTGTACAGGCCTAATTTCACCAGCCAGACCAACTTCTGCCGCAAAACAGACCCCTTTTTCAATGGGGACATCCTCATTGCTGGAGAGAATGGCAGCAATCACTGCCAGGTCTATGGCAGGATCATCTACCGAGATTCCCCCTGTGATATTCAGGAAAACATCTTTTGCGCCCAGTTTAAAACCAGCTCTTTTTTCCAATACTGCCAAAAGCATATTTAATCGTTTGGCGTTATAGCCCGTAGTAGAGCGTTGGGGAGTACCGTACACGGCAGTACTTACCAAGGCCTGAATTTCTATCATCAATGGGCGCATACCTTCTACCGTAGAAGCTATTGACGTGCCACTAAGCCCCTCGTCATTCTTGGAAATCAAAATTTCGGATGGATTGTTCACCTCCCGCAATCCGCCACCCTGCATTTCATAAATACCCAATTCCGCGGTAGAACCAAATCTGTTTTTTAAAGCTCTAAGGATCCGATATACATAATTTCTGTCTCCTTCAAATTGTAATACCGTATCTACCATATGCTCCAGGATTTTTGGACCTGCAATAGTGCCGTCCTTTGTTATATGGCCTATGAGTATCACAGGGGTATTGCTCTCTTTTGCATATTTTATTAACTCTGCGGTACACTCCCTAATTTGGGAAATACTCCCTGCTGTAGATTCAATATAATCGGTATGCAATGTCTGTATGGAGTCTACCACCACAATGTCCGGTTCCGTAGATTCTATCTGTTTAAATATATTTTGTGTTTTGGTTTCGGTAAGAATAAGACAGTTTTCGCTATTGGGCTGTATACGGTCTGCCCGCATCTTAATTTGTTTTTGGCTTTCTTCCCCGGAAACATAAAGGGTTTTGTAAGGAAGCCTTAATGCTATTTGCAGGAGCAAGGTACTCTTGCCCACGCCCGGTTCACCGCCCAAGAGTGTTAAGGATCCAGGAACCAACCCCCCTCCTAGAACCCTGTTGAATTCTTGGTCATACGTATTTATCCTAAGCTCCTTATCAGTGCTAATTTCATTGACCCTCAAGGGCTTGGCAACTTTCTTTGAGGCGGGAGAACTGCTTTGCCATGAGACTTTTTCCTCTTTTTGGATTACTTCTTCCACCACCGTGTTCCATTGCTTGCAGGCACCGCATTGTCCTACCCATTTGGGGTATTGGGTGCCACAGTGCTGACAAAAAAAAGCTGTTTTTGTTTTGGCCATTATCTAACTAACTAATTGCGCTAAGGTAATAAGAAGTTTCAAAAAGAGTAAGTCTTTTAAAGACCTGTAGCAAAACATTGGAATTATGTTCAACTATGCATGTGCAAGGAATACAAACAAGTGTATGCCTGGATAGATAACCAACGGTGATGTGCTACTGTTATTAATAGCCGAAATCGGCCTTCAGTGCATCTATTTTTTCCAAAGCCATTTCCTTGGTAAGGAAATCTATTTCCTCCATACCAAAAGCCTTTTCAAAAGTTCTAAGTGCTTTCTTGGGCTCGCCCATTTGCTCATAATACTCCCCTTCAAAGTAAAAGCCCAGCATGGTGTTGGGATATTCTTCTTTACACAGTTCGGATAAGGGTTTCAGGGATTCAAAATCCTCCTTTTTCCTGGAACCTGCATATATGGCCATAATATCATTAAGACTTGTTTTCTTTTTAAAGCCAAAAAGATTTTCTATAGAACTTTGTTTGTCTTCCAAATACTTAAAGACAGGGTATACCGAGGTTAAGATCTTTTCCCTGTATTCCTTCGGGCTTATGGGTTTAAACATGCCAAAGATATTGTCAAAGGCCTTGCCTATTCCATAGGAGGCCACGGAAATATGATCGGCATCCTTATAGTGATCAAAGTAGTAGTGTATATTATCTGCCTCTAAAGTTTTAAGGGCTTGGTCCAAGTCAAGTATTCTATTGGTGTATTCACTTTTTTCCCCTTCCAATATCAATTGATAAAATATCTTTTTGTTCATTGCAGATAGCCTAGAGGGAATTCTGTTTTCCATTTCCGGGGCCAGTGTTGGTGAAATATTGATATAGGCGTTAAAGAGGGAATCTTCCTTAAACAGGTAAAAATTGCCAAAGTTTGCGGTAATGTCATAACCTACGAACATTTTAAAAGGCGCCGTATTGTATTTGGTTTCCAAATATGGAATTAGTTCCATTCCCAAGAATTCAAAAAACAATTTTCCTTTTTCTGTTGGCAAACCACTATCGGCTTCAAAACCGCAGTCAAACTCCCTTAGGTTGTTTTTGGACTGGTGAACCCCAACCACTATTGCTTCGGGCATACCGTGGAAATTACTGTAAAACTTGGAGTTGGCCACTACTTGGTCAAACAGGTATTCAGCATCCAAAACCACAATGAGCGGGTACTTTTTTTCTTCGGTGTAGCTTTCTGGAAAATAATACCGCACATCCCGTCTTTCCTGTAATTTAAAGGATTCAAAAATTTCTTGGGTTACCTGTGCGTTGATCCCAAGACATAGAAACAGGAGCAATAAGGTGAGTATACGTTGCATAGCGTAATTTTTGGGCAATAGAAAACTATTTGTTTCTGTTCCATAACGGTAATATCAGAAAAGATATTGCACCAAAAACTACAACCATCAAAGTTTGTGAAATCCACATTATCCAACCGAAGGCATCTGCAGAAATCTTATTTATGCCAAATATGGCCAAAGCCCCACTAACGGCAATAGGATAAATGCCAATACCTCCATTGGTAGCGGACATAGCAAATGCACCGGCCACAAAGGCAACAATCAACTGGCTTAGACCCAGGTCAGTAGTATCTACAACCGTGTACTTTATTACCCAAAACATGGCGATATAGGCTGCCCATATAAAAATGGTGTGGAATATAAACCGCCATTTGTACCTCATCTTAAAAATGCTAAGAATACCGTCTAGCATTCCCTTTAGGAAGTGTTTTAGTTTAACAGCAAGGCCTATTTTGGATTTTTTAACAAAATACAGCAATAGAATCAACCCTAAAATACCAGAAGTTAGGACAACGGACAGAAGCGCAAGACTAAACCCCTTTTCCTGTAAGAAACCCCAGATGATATCGGTTTGCATAATTAGGGCTATGACAATCACAAGCAGTAACATGATCAAATCTATCACCCGTTCCGTAACAATGGTACCAAATCCTTTTTGAAAAGGAACCCCTTCATAGGAGGCTAAGGCGGTGGCCCTTAAGATTTCCCCGGATCTCGGAATACCTAAATTGGTAAAATAGGCAGTTAGAATTATCAGGATATTATTGAATAATTTTGGTCGGTAGCCCAATGGCTCCAGTAAATAATTCCAACGAATGGCACGTGAGATGTGGGTTAGAATTCCTAAAAAAACGGATATGCCTACCCAAAACAAATCGGCATTTTTAATATAATGCAGGATTTGTTGCCTATCTTCTTTGGAAGTGGAATAGTAAGAATACCATATTAAAAATACCCCCAAGCCAATTGGTAGTACCGTTTTTAGCGTTTTCTCTATGGAAGCTTTCAAAATTTAGGTCAAGAGATTGTTTTCCTCATTGGGGAAAACCAAGGAAGGATTGAATTTTTTGGCCAATTCAATATCCATATGTGCGTAGGTTATGAGTATTAATATGTCGCCCACGGCTACTTTTCTTGCAGCGGCACCATTAAGGGTTACCTCTCCACTGCCCCTGGTCCCGGGAATGGCGTAGGTTTCCAGCCTCTCACCATTGTTATTGTTTACAATTTGCACTTTCTCGCCTCTAATAATATTCGCCGCATCCATCAAATCTTCATCAATGGTAATGCTCCCTATATAATTTAGGTCGGCACCCGTCACTTTTACGCGGTGTATTTTAGATTTTACTACTTCTATTTGCATGGGACAAAGTTAATCAATTTGCTAGTTATTACCCTAATTTAGCTTATGGAACCATTTAGGGGTTATAGGGCTATGTTGTCTATAAGTCTTACATCACCAATGTAAACCGCAATAAAGGCCCTATACTCTTGCGAGTTGTTTTTGGTGGTAACAGCTTGTAGCTGGTCTACATCGGCAATTTTAATATATTCCAATTTTAGATCTGGATGGGTTTCAAATTCTTTTCTAACCCAATCCATGACATAATCAGCACTTTTCGTGCCAAATTCCTTTTTGGCAGCTTTTAGGGTCTGGTATATAAAACCAGCCTCTTTTCTTTGGTCTTTTGACAGCCTTTCGTTCCTAGAGCTCATAGCTAAACCGTTGGGCTCTCTAACAATGGGGCAGCCAACAATTTCTACATCTATATCCGTAATACGCACCAGTTTCTTGATAATCTGCAGCTGCTGAAAATCTTTTTCACCAAAATAGGCCCTGTGTGGCGAGACCAATCTCAACAATTTTTCCACTATAGTCCCCACCCCGTCAAAATGACCCGGTCTAAATTCTCCTTCCATAACATGTTCCAAACCTTCAAAATTGTAGGATTTGGAGGAGATTTTATCAGAGTACATTTCTGCGGCAGAAGGCGCAAAAATCAACAAGTTTTCCGTGACAGAACTTAAAAGCGAGATGTCGGCCTCTAAGGTATTGGGGTATTTTTCAAGGTCTTCCTGGTTGTTGAACTGTGTGGGGTTCACAAAGATACTCACAATGGTAACATGGTTTTCCCTGACCGCGCGCTCAACTAGGGAAATATGCCCGGAATGCAGTGCTCCCATGGTAGGTACCAAGCCGACTGATGTGGATTCTGACAGGCCTTCCAAATACGTTTTTAGGTCCTTTTTAGTGTTAATTAACTGCATGCGTTTTACTTAAAAGAGAGCAAACTTACTATAAATACTGCTAATGTGCATAATTTTTGTAATTTTGCACTTTCTCTTACACTATAAATAAAATATTGCTTTTATGAATGGCAAAAAGATATTGTTTGTATCTTCAGAATTAGTACCCTATCTACCAGAGAACGAAGTTTCCTTAATGTCTTACGAAACCCCAAGAATGGTCAATAGTAATGGGGGCCAGATTAGGATATTTATGCCTAGGTTTGGAAATATTAACGAGCGAAGGCACCAACTACACGAGGTAATAAGATTGTCTGGAATGAATTTGGTGATCAACGATATGGATATGCCTTTGATCATAAAAGTGGCATCTATACCTAGAGAACGTATTCAGGTGTATTTTATCGACAATGATGAATACTTTAAAAGAAAGGCGACTTTTACGGACGAGGAAGGCAAGGCTTTCCCCGATAACGATGAGAGAGCTATCTTTTTTGCAAAGGGAGTAGTTGAGACTGTAAAGAAATTAAATTGGTCCCCGGACATTATACATGTACATGGCTGGATGGCTTCTTTGCTTCCCCTGTACCTTAAGAAATTCTACTCGGACGAACCCTTGTTTTCCGAAAGTAAGATAGTGATGTCTGTCTTTGGTCAAGGATTTGACGGTTCCTTGAATAAGGATATTATAAAAAAAATTGCTTTTGATGGCATTCCCGAAGAGAGCGTGGAGGCGCTTGAGGATCCCAATTATAATAATTTGTTAAAAGTTGCAGTGGATTATTCCGATGCAGTTATTTTAGCTGCCGAGGATATTCCGGCTGATTTAGGTGACTATATATCCAATCTCCAAAAGCCTGTATTGCCCTATGTGCCGTTGCAGGAATTTGAGGAGGCCTACATGAATTTTTATAACACCGAAGTACTAAAATAATCTAAATGAACTTACTGAAAGGATTAAGATGGCCTACTTTGTTGGCTATGCTGCTGCTTGCAGTGTCTTGCGAGGAGGATATTACCACCATTGGTGCTGGTGTGGTAGGTGGTGAACCATTTACCGCCAATAGGGCCGAATATGATGTTTTCGCTTATAACAAGAAAATAGAGGCAGTACGGACCAATAAACTTCCAGTATATCAAATAGGGAACTTCAATGATCCCATTTACGGCAAAACGGAGGCAAGTATCACTACACAGGTACAATTGTCCTCAGCCAATCCTACTTTTGGCAATTACACTGCATCCGTTGAGGAAACTGCCGATACGGATTCCAGTACCATGACCATCAAAGAAGAGGAAACGGTAAATGAAGTTACTCTATTTATACCGTTCCTGACAAATCCAAAGGGCGATAGGGATCTGGATGGTGTTGCAGACGAATACGATGCGGATCCGGATGATGCCAATAGTGATACCGATGGGGATGGTCTAACCGATGTGCAAGAACAGTCTTTGGGCACCGATCCATTGAACAAGGATACCGATGGGGACGGAACCAATGACGCTGAGGATGCGGAGACTTCCCCAAATAGATTTCCTGTTAAATATGATTTGGATAGCATATACGGCAATAGGGACATACCCTTTAACTTTAAGGTAGAAAGATCTACTTATTTTTTAAGGGACTTGGACCCCAACAGTAATTTTCAGGAAGCACAACAGTATTATTCTTCCCAAAGGTTTTCTCCAGATTTTGTGTCCGATGTACTGTTTGACGGACCAGTTGAAATTACCAATGTGGAGGAATTGATATTTCAGGAAGATGACCCGGAGACAGAAGATGTAGACGAATCGGAAGAAGCCCCTACAAGATTGGCTCCAGGAATACGCGTTAAGTTGAACAACGCTTTTTTTCAAGAAAATATCTTGGATAAAGAGGGATCTTCAGAATTGCTGAGTCAGGCCAATTTTTCCGAATTTTTCCGGGGAGTACATTTATCCGTTCCAGACGATATTTTATTGCTTTTGGATCTTACACAAGGAAATATCACCATAAACTACAATTATAAAAGCGTAACCAGTTCCACAGATAGCACTGTAATAGATAATGAGAGGGATTTTGTGCTGTACTTTACAAGACGGGACAGTAGTACTGGCGCAACTATTGGCAATGCTGTGAATAGTTTTGTTAATGAGGCCTATCCAGCAGAAATTGAAAACAGTATGGATACCGGAGAGAACGCTTCCAAGATATATTTAAAAGGTGGAGCCGGTAGTTATGCACAGATAAAACTTTTTGATGAATCTGGCGGTGCAGAAATTATCAATCAAATAAAACAAGGTAATTGGATCATCAACGAAGCCAACTTGGTGTTTTATGTTGATCGCAGCACCTTGGATGCCGCAGGAACCCAAATAGAGCCTTCAAAACTGTACTTGTATAAGGATAACACCAATACTTCCGTTTACAATCAGTTCTTGGAGACTGAACAGGATTTTAGCGATGGGAATATTACCAATTATGACGGGGGCCTCAATGAGGAGAATGGAAAGGGTCAGTCTTATAAAGTAAAGATCACTAATCATATCAACGATATTATAGTGCGCGATTCTACGAATGCCACCTTGAATCTAACGGTGACATCCGATATTAGGATTACCGCCACCAATAAGGCCATGATGGCCAACGGCGAGGAAGACAATGTGCCTGTAATGTCAACTGTAAATCCCCTAGGTACCGTGCTTTACGGAAGTAACAATTTACCTAGTGGTATGGAAGACAAAAAGTTGAAGCTGGAAATATTTTATACCAAAGCCAACTAAATTTAGAAAAATACCACTTAAAGGCTTTTTTCGTTAATTATCTAAAACTTAAGGGGTTTTATGTAACAAGATGCTACATTTGTTACATAGAACCTTTTTCTATTTTAATGATTAATCTTTAAAGTTATGTGTGGAATTGTAGGGTATTTAGGACACAGGGACGCTTATCCTGTTATTATAAAAGGACTTCAAAGGCTGGAATACAGGGGGTACGATAGTGCCGGAATAGCATTGTATGACGGCAACAATATAAATTTAGCAAAGACCAAGGGTAAAGTAGAGGATTTAAATAATAAATCCAAAAGCACCATTTCCCTGGAGGGAAAATTGGGAATAGGACATACTAGATGGGCCACTCATGGGGTACCCAATGACATAAATTCCCATCCCCATTATTCCAATTCTGGCGAATTGGTAATTATCCATAATGGTATCATTGAAAACTATGATTCCATTAAAAAGGAACTTATTAATAGAGGCTATACTTTTTCTTCTGAAACAGATACCGAGGTATTGGTAAACCTCATAGAGGAGGTAAAGCGCCAAGAAGGCGTAAAGCTGGGCAAGGCAGTTCAAATAGCCTTAAATCAGGTGGTTGGGGCTTATGCTATTGCTGTCTTTGACAAGCAAAAACCAGATGAGATTGTCGTAGCCAAATTAGGTAGCCCCTTAGCTATTGGGGTGGGTGACAATGAATTCTTTGTTGCCTCGGATGCATCACCATTTATTGAGTTTACCAATAATGCCATTTATTTGGAAGATGAGGAAATGGCGGTAATACGATTGGGCAAAGAAATTAAATTACGAAAAATAAAGGATGATGCCATAGCCTATCCGTCTATACAGGAATTAAAGTTAAACCTGGAGGAAATAGAAAAAGGAGGTTTTGATCACTTTATGCTAAAGGAGATCTATGAGCAGCCGAGAGCTATTTTGGATACTTTTAGGGGGCGACTCCTAGCAAATGACGGGACCATTAAGATGGCCGGTATTGATCAGAATTTGGAAAAGTTTTTAAATGCCAATAGAATCATTATTGTTGCCTGTGGTACCTCCTGGCATGCCGGGCTTGTAGCAGAATATATCTTTGAGGACTTGGCCAGAATTCCGGTTGAAGTAGAATATGCCTCGGAGTTTAGGTATAGAAATCCCGTAATTACGGACAAGGATGTGCTAATTGCCATTTCCCAATCTGGGGAAACAGCAGATACCTTGGCAGCCATAAAACTGGCCAAGGAAAAAGGAGCTTTTGTATTTGGGGTCTGTAATGTAGTAGGTTCTTCAATAGCCCGGGAGACCAATGCCGGAGCCTATACCCATGCGGGACCGGAAATTGGTGTGGCCTCCACAAAGGCATTTACCACACAGATTACGGTGCTAACCCTATTGGCCTTGAAATTGGCAAAGGAAAAAGGAGTTTTCAATACAACGCGTTTCCACGAGTTTTTAACAGAATTGGAGAATATTCCATCAAAGGTAGAAAAAGCTTTGCTTTCCAATCCCTTGGTAGAAATAATCTCGGAGGTGTATAAAGATTCGGCCAATTGCTTGTATTTGGGCAGAGGCTACAACTTCCCGGTTGCATTGGAAGGCGCCCTTAAACTAAAGGAAATCAGCTATATCCATGCCGAAGGTTACCCCGCAGCAGAAATGAAGCACGGACCTATAGCACTTATTGATGAGCATATGCCGGTTGTGGTAATAGCCACCAACAAAGGACATTATGAAAAAGTGGTGAGCAACATCCAAGAAATTAAATCCAGGAAAGGTAAAATTATAGCCGTGGTTACAGAAGGAGATGTGCAGGTTAAAGAATTGGCAGACCATGTTATAGAAATTCCTGAAACCTTGGAAAGCCTTACCCCACTGCTAACTACTATTCCTTTGCAACTATTATCCTACCACATTGCCGTGATGAGAGGTTGTAATGTAGATCAGCCCCGTAATTTGGCCAAGTCGGTGACAGTAGAGTAAGGGAAGCACCCTAAAACATTGGTTAAATCCATGAATTGCAGCCTTTTTGGCTTCTGATTCATGGATTTTTTTTGTTTAATTTTGTCAAAAATGCAATATAATATGTTAAATTTTGAACAAAAAATATTATGCATGCATAATTTATTTGATTTTGCTATTGTTAATTTGAAAATTAATGTATATTGGATACGTGATATATTACTAAATACTAATGATAAATTAACTCAAAAAAGTATGAGAAATTCTCTTGTATTAATCTTTTTAATGTTTGGTCTTGTAACCTATTCCCAAACGACCATAACTGGGAATGTTGTAGATCAGAACAACGACCCCATCCCTGGGGCCAACATTGTGATTTCTGGCAAGGCCATTGGTACGGTTTCCGATTTTGATGGCAACTTTATCCTGAACACTTCGGAACTCCCTCCATTCACCTTGACCATAAGCAGTATTGGCTTTAATGCCACCACTGCAGAAGTTACCCAGAACAATCAGACCCTTGCCATAGTAATGAATGAGGAGCAAACTAGTTTGGATGAGGTGGTGATATCTGCCTCAAGAACCCCAGAACGTATTTTTGAGTCCCCGGTTACGGTAGAACGTTTTGGTCTACGTGACATCCAAAATACTGCTTCGGCAGATTTTTATGATGGGCTGGAAAATTTAAAAGGGGTAGACATCAACACCAACAGTTTAACGTTTAAGGCCATAAACACCAGGGGTTTTGCCACCTTTGCCAATACGCGTTTTATGCAATTGATAGACGGAATGGACAATTCCACCCCTGCGCTCAACTTCCCCATGGGAAACTTGCTGGGGATGATTGAAACCGATGTTCAAAGTGTGGAATTGCTTCCTGGAGCTTCTTCTGCCCTATATGGGGCCAATGCCTTTAACGGGATTCTTTTTATGCGAAGCAAAAGCGCATTTGATCATCCTGGTATCAGCGCTTATTTTAAAAGGGGACTTACCTCACAGGAAGCGGCCGGGGACAATGCCTATACCGATTTTGGAATCAGAGCGGCGCACAAGTTCAGTGATAAATTTGCCGGTAAGGTCAATTTTGCCTATTTAAAAGGTACAGATTGGGCGGCCAATGATACGGCCGGAAAACAAGGCGGAGGGGCAACAAGGGCATCCACAGACTATGACGGTATTAACGTTTATGGGGATGAAGCCTCGGAAAACATGCAAGTAGTTGCTGCTCAGCTTGTGGATAAGGGTTTGCTAAACCCCGCAGCAGTAGCCTTGATCCCTTCACAGGTAATTAGCAGAACCGGTTATGATGAAGCGGCCCTAACGGATTATAAGGCAGAAAGTATAAAAGCCGACTGGGGCTTGTACTATCGTCCTTGGGGAAATGATCTTGAGCTTTCCTATGTAGGGAAGGTAGGGAAAGGAAGTACCATATATCAAGGTACCAACAGATATGCCATTGATAATTTTTTCATGCAACAGCACAAATTTGAAATCAGAAATGATAATTTTTTCATTCGCGGCTATTTAAACGAGGACAAGGCCGGTGATTCCTATGATATGGTGTTTACGGGCATAAACATTAATAATTTATGGAAAGACAACAGCACTTGGTTTGGGCAGTATGTGGGCACTTATGTGGGTGCAGTTTCACAAAGTGTGCCATCGGATCAAGCGCATATATTGGCAAGACAGGCCGCAGATACAGGTCGCTTAATTCCCGGAACAGCAGAATTTGAAAGCGCCTTTAACCGCGTTACCACGAACCCGGATCTAACCAGTGGATCCAAATTTCAGGATAATTCCAAATTCTATCACGCAGATGCCAACTACAATTTGGGTCATTTAATAGACTTTGCCGAAATTCAGTTAGGCGGCTCGTATAGACAATACAGACTAAATTCCTTTGGTACTATTTATACCGATGCCAGCGGTCCCATAACCTATTCCGAATACGGTCTATATACACAGGTTCAAAAGAAATTTATGGAGGAAGACCGATTAAAACTAACCGCTTCCCTGCGTTATGATAAATCCGAACTATTTGATGGGTTTTTCTCACCAAGGCTATCCTTGGGGTATACTGCCGGGGAAAGTGGCAACCATAATATAAGGGCCTCCTATCAAACCGGGTTTAGGAATCCTACCACCCAAGACCTATATATTGGGTTGAATGCAGGAAGGGGTATTCTAGTAGGTAGCGCACCTGATAATCCTGCCAGGGAAGTAAGGACTTTTGATTTGAGTCCTACAGGTACGGCCATTCTTGGAACACCTACCTTGAACTTTACAGGTGAAGGGGTGTACAATAACTCTTTTTCTGCAGCTTCGGCCACCGCTTTTTCAGAGAGTCAGAACCCTGCCGACCTGGTAGTGGCCAATCCGGAAATGGTTAAACCAGAACAGGTTACTTCCTATGAATTAGGGTATAGGGGAAAATTGAATAAGGTAACCTTGGATGTTAGCGCCTATTACAATTCATATAAGAACTTTTTATCTGGAGAGAATGTGGTAGTACCATTTTATGGTGACGTACAATTAACCCAAACAGTTCCAACACCAGGCGGTCCGCTTCCTGCTGCCATCGTGGCACTGGCCAATGGCGATTGGCAGGGCTACCAAGCCTATACCAATACGGATGCCAAGGTAAACTCTTATGGTGCAGCCCTGGGAATCAATACTAAAATATGGGGCAATTATGATCTGGGAATGAACTATACCTATGCAAAATTGGACTTTGACCAATCACAGGATCCTGACTTCGTAACCAATTTTAATACCCCGGAACATAAGGTGAAGGCCACTTTTGGCAATACTGAATTGTTTAAGAACTTTGGATTTAATGTGGCTTGGCGATGGAGTGATACCTATTTATGGCAGGCTACCTTTGGTGACGGGCAAATACCGGCCTACCATGTTGTGGATGCCCAAGTTAGTTATAAGGCGGCAAGTATTAAATCTGCTTTTAAATTGGGAGCTTCCAATGTTCTGGGAGATGAGTACAATACCGCCTTTGGTACAGGATATATTGGATCACAATATTATTTATCCTGGACCATAAATCCATAGGCATACAAAATTTACTTAAAAAATCTATCCAAAAAATGGCATCAAAAGAATTGATGCCATTTTTATTGGTAAAAAAAGGAAAAAGTAGTTTCCGTTTTAAGAAGTAAAACATATCTTTGCAGCCTTAAAAACAAAGCGGTAAGTATGCGGTGTTTTTAATTTAAAGATATCAGTAAAACGTAAATACTCAAGTAATGTCTAAAGTTACAGGTAAAGTTTCCCAAATCATCGGCCCGGTTGTTGATGTTGAATTTGAGTCCGGAGTGGACCTTCCCAAAATTTATGATTCTTTGGAAATCGTCAATAAAGACGGCTCTAAATTAATTTTGGAAGTACAGTCACATGTAGGTGAAAATACGGTAAGGACTATTTCTATGGATTCTTCCGATGGATTAAGTAGGGGAGTTGCCGTAAATGCAACAGGTGGCGCTATTCAAATGCCCGTAGGAGATGATGTTTATGGTCGTTTGTTCAACGTGATCGGGGATGCTATTGACGGTCTTGGGGATTTGCCCAAAGCCGGTAAAGATGGTCTTCCTATTCACAGGGATGCTCCTAAGTTTGAGGATTTGTCTACTTCTACCGAAGTATTGTTTACTGGAATTAAAGTAATCGACTTAATTGAGCCTTATGCCAAAGGTGGTAAGATTGGATTGTTTGGTGGAGCAGGTGTTGGTAAAACGGTATTGATCCAGGAATTGATCAACAACATTGCAAAAGGACATGGTGGACTTTCTGTTTTTGCAGGGGTTGGAGAACGTACCCGTGAGGGGAACGATTTGCTTCGTGAAATGTTGGAATCCGGTATTATTAAGTACGGGGACGACTTTTTGCACTCTATGGAAGAAGGCGGATGGGATTTATCCAAAGTAGATAAACAAGCGATGAAAGACTCCAAAGCGACTTTCGTATTTGGACAGATGAACGAACCTCCCGGAGCACGTGCTCGGGTAGCACTTTCAGGTCTTACCATTGCAGAATACTTCCGTGATGGTGCAGGTGAAGGTCAGGGGAAAGATGTATTGTTTTTCGTAGATAACATCTTCCGTTTTACCCAGGCAGGTTCAGAGGTGTCGGCCCTTTTGGGACGTATGCCATCAGCTGTGGGTTACCAGCCTACCTTGGCAACTGAAATGGGTGCCATGCAGGAGCGTATTACATCAACCAAAAGAGGTTCCATTACATCTGTACAGGCGGTTTACGTACCTGCGGATGATTTAACGGATCCAGCACCGGCAACAACATTTGCCCACTTGGATGCTACAACGGTATTGTCTCGTAAAATTGCCGAGTTGGGTATTTATCCTGCGGTGGATCCATTGGATTCTACTTCTAGGATTTTGACAGCTGACATTCTAGGAAATGATCACTATGCTTGTGCGCAAAGAGTTAAAGAGCTTTTACAGCGATATAAAGAACTTCAGGATATCATTGCCATTCTAGGTATGGAAGAATTGTCAGAAGAAGATAAACTGGCAGTAGGTAGGGCAAGACGTGTACAGCGTTTCCTTTCCCAGCCTTTCCACGTAGCGGAGCAATTTACAGGTATCCCAGGTGTATTGGTAGATATTAAGGACACTATAAAAGGATTTAATATGATTATGGACGGAGAATTGGATCACCTTCCAGAATCTGCCTTTAACCTTAAAGGAACCATAGAGGAAGCTATAGAGGCTGGTGAGAAAATGTTGGCCGAAGCATAAACTGGTAAAGGGCGTTCCATACAGTTGCCTAATTACTGTATCCAAGAATACCCAATACTAAATATTTAAATAATATGTATCTAGAAATTGTATCACCAGAAGCAACCCTATTTGCAGGAGAGGTTACAGCCGTAACGCTACCCGGAGTAGACGGTGAATTTCAAATGTTGAACAATCATGCCCCTATTGTTTCTATACTACAGGCGGGTAATGTAAAGATCAAAGGAAATGTGGAATTGGATGGAGCTCATGAGGAAAAATTCTCAAAGGCATCCAATGGCGATACAGTATTGGCAATTAGCAGTGGTACTGTTGAGATGAAAAACAATAAGGTTATTGTTTTGGCAGACTAAGGCCTATCCAATATATAAATTAACAAAAGTCATACAAATTGTATGACTTTTGTCGTTTTAACACCAATGGGAAACAAGAATGTAATTATTACGGAAGGGGTCCGTCCGCTATGGCAGACCCTATTGGCTGCGGCATGCTATACCTTGGCCGTACTTTTACTGGCCACCTTCTTTTTTGGTTATGAGCTGTTTCCAAAGGCAGGGATAGACAATAGATGGAATGTGAAGCTGTGCTATAGCGCTATTATATGTGCTGCACAGGGAGTAGTGTTCTCCTCGGTAAAAAGTATTTATTTTAATCTAAAAGACAACACCTATAAAACGGAGTATTCCGTTGGCCCTATCAAGGTAGGTAGTTGGAAACAACTACCAAATGTAGCGTACGTATCGGTGTTTAGGCAATTAAAAAAGGACGGTTCCCATACCTATGAGGTGAATTTGTGGTTAACAGGAAACAAAAGCTTTACCGTATATGAAAGTAGCCATATGGAAAGCACGTTTGCTATGGGGGAAAACACTGCCAAATCCTTAAAGGTGGATCTGTTGGATGCTAGAGTGCCCCATAACTACAAATGGATAAAAAGTTAAGCTTAAAAAGAGATCTCCATTGGTTTTAAGGTTATAAAAACAAGGGGGAAATTGGGCATTATAAGCCACTGGGAAAGACAGCTTGAGGCACCATAAAACACAAAAATTTTGCTTTATTTTTATGGATATGTTTGGTAGGGCTATTTTTTAAGTTCTGCACTGCGCTGTGTTTTGGCACTTTGAAGGGCGGCGTCCAGTATTTCCATGGTAATCATGTTATTTTCCAAGGAGTAGGGATCGTAGGGAGGCAGGACTGTTTCCTCCCTGATTACAGAGGCAAACAAACTAAATGGGTCGTTAAATGGTTCAGGTCTTTCTTCCAACCTAAACTGCTCTTCCTCATAACCACTATAGCCTTTTGCAATACGCAGCCTAAGGTCGTGCTGGTTATCGACGTAAACAACCCCTTTTACCCCGTAGATCTCCATGTCCTTACGTCCTATGGGCCAATTCCAAGAAGGTTCTAAAATAGCCATTGCCGTATCGTAGGATAGGATAATAGTGGCATCGTCGTCTACTTTTGGATTGTTTTCCGGTTGAAGCTGCTGCGTTACCGCTGTAACCTTATTCGGCTTTTTACCCTGTTGTATCCAAGTCATTAGATTGGCCCCATAGCACCCAAAATCCATAATGGCCCCTCCGCCATTTAGTTTCGGATCGGTAAGGAAACTCAAGAATTCCTTGCTGACCCCAATCTTTTTAGGTCCCTTGTGTCCGTCCCTAACAATTACCTTTCTGAGTTCACCTATGGTGCCTTGCTGCAGCAGCTCAAAGGCCTTTACATTGGTAGGGTACCAAGAAGTCTCATAATTGGTAAGCAAATGTATGTTGTGTTTTTTGGCAAGGGCATTCATTTTTTTGGCGTGATCCAAGCTTACGGCCAAGGGCTTTTCTACCATTACATGGATGCCTTTTGGTGCGCAGGCCTCTACTATGGCCAGGTGATCGTATATGCTCCCAAAACCGGCTACGGCATCGGGTTTTACGGCTGCGATCATCTCATCCAAAGTATTAAAGACCATTTCCATGGGAAAACCATGGGCTTTTGACAATCTCTCAGCCAGATTGCGATCGGTTTCCACAATACCTACCATAACCACATCCTCCTTGTTTTCCCTTCCCAAGATCCAGCCAACATGCCCATGGGATAGCCCTGCAACCCCAAGTCTTATGGCCTGTTCCTGTGCGGTACCGCAGAATAAGATAAAATAGAGAAAAAAGCTTGCTATGGATTTCATAAGTTAAAGGTATTAGTGGTGCCCAAGATGGTAGGGAATTTTTTTAATTGGTTTTCCCCACCATCTGCTTTTGCCTATTGTACAGGGCTTAATTGTCCAATGGTTACCGATTCAATTGCTCCTTCGGTAGCCTTTTGGTTGGCTTTGATATGAGGGCTATTGAGGTGTTTTTGCCAGAGATCATAGCTGGCCCAATTTTCATAGAAGAAAAAACGATCCGGGTCCTCATTGTCCTGGTGCAGATCATAATTTAGGCAGCCTTCCTCTTTTAAGGTAGGAGGTATAAGTTTTAAGAGGGCCTGTTTTACAAATTCGCGTTTTTCAGGTTTTGCCATTATAGTGGCCGTAATGGTCAATTGCTTGTTGCTCATCTTAATTTGAAATTTTATTCTTCAAATATATGGAAGTTTTATATAGCTGCTGCGGTTATGCTGTTTGCCAAGTATTTATAATAGCCTCTTGAAAGGATTAAACATGCTGGTCTATCAAAATCTGATTTCCATCGGGATCGGTTAGCGTGATACTCCCGGGTCCCTCGGATTTTTCGTCTATTTCCTGTATCAATTGTATTTCCTTGCTTTTTAGATGGTTCTGTATCTTTCTCACATCATCATATGAGGTCAGGGTATTTGCATCTTGATCCCAGCCTGGATTAAAGGTGAGAATGTTCTCAGGGAACATCCCTTGGAACAACCCGATCAATGCGTTGCCGTTTTTCATGATCAGGTAGTTCATGGAGGGGTCCCCAGCGAATACGCTAAACCCCAATTTTTCATAAAATTCTTTGGAAAGCATTAGGTCTTTAACGCTTAGGCTGATAGAAAAGGCTCCTAGTTTCATATGGGTGGTTTTGATTAATATTCAGCATTGTGGTGTGCACTTTTTGGCATACAAAGGTTTATCTTATGGGAGTCAACCAATTATACTAAGTTAAGAAATAGAGGAGACTTATTATCCAAAAAAAAGCCACCATTTATTTAAACAAGAAACAACGCTTGCTCTGTACAGTTTTAGGTCATAAAATTTGTTTAACAAATACGAAATTAGGTGTGGGTGTTTTTGTTAAAATAGCTACTTATAACATTTACTTTAAATAGTTGTAATGTTAAAATTTTATGACAATTTATTTTTTTATCCACAGTTAGAACACCCTGATAATGAGTTGATAATTTATTACCTCGAATAATTAACAGACCATAATAACAAACAAATTACTAAACTTTAACATATATTTAATATATTTGGTGCTTAAGTACTCTGAGATAGTGGCATTGACTGTATGTGAAATCAATCTAAAAAGGTAGTTCTTTTTCGATTTCTTACTTCTTTTAAACGCAATTAGGGTTCCGAGAATTTCTAAGATTAGTGGTTACATTTTTAACCATGGTAAAGAAATTAACGGGGCAGATGCGGATTAAAATGAAAAAAAAATCTGTTTGCCATTTGTTTTGGAGCTTAACTAACTAACTAAACTATTGACATTATGGAGAAAAAAACCAGGTTTTCTGTTCAAGCAGGAAACATGCCAAAGTGGAAGCACAAGATCAAGCTTTCGGTTTTGATGTTTGCCATGATCATCCCTAGTATGATCACCTATGCAAATGACAAGGCAGACAGAATTAATCCCAAAACGCTTCAACAAACCGTTTCCGGTGTGGTATCGGATGAAACAGGCCCCCTGCCTGGAGCGAGTATTGTTGTAAAAGGAACTACCAATGGTACTCAAACGGATTTTGATGGTAATTACACCTTGTCCAATGTTGCAAACAATGCAGTTTTGGTATTTAGCTACATAGGGTACAAGACCCAGGAAGTAGCAGTAAACAATCAATCTACAATAAATGTAACCTTGGAGGAAGATGCCAGTCAGCTAGAAGAGGTGGTTGTGGTAGGTTATGGCACACAGAAAAAAGCGACCTTGACCGGATCTGTAGCCACTGTAGGCGGAGAGGATTTGGAAAAGTCTTCTTCTCCTAATCTTGGTACTGCCTTGGCGGGGAAAGTGGCTGGGTTGTACATTGATACAGGAAATGCCGCTCCTGGTGCCGAAAATACAGGAATAAGGGTACGGGGAACCAACACTTTTAATAATTCCTCTGCTCTAGTGGTTATAGATGGTATTCCGGATCGTGCCGGAGGTATTACTAGGATCAACCCAGCAGATATTGAGAGTATCTCGGTACTAAAGGATGCTTCTGCGGCCATCTATGGGGCCAGAGCTGCCAATGGGGTTATATTGGTAACTACCAAGAGGGGTAAAATAGGTGCCCCGGAGGTTAAGATTACAAGTAGCTACGGATTACAGAGTTTTACCACTACTCCGGATATGTTGACCGGTGCCGAATACATGGATTTGGTTAACCTTTTAAATGTGTACAAATTACCTACTGATGAGTGGGCAGATGCAAATGCGGTAAGAGGTAGGCCTTTCACTCGGCCTAATGGCGAAGTGCTGAACCCCACATACACCACAGAAAGGATTCAAAGGACTGCCGCGGGCGATGATCCCTGGGAATATCCGGATACGGACTGGATGGAGGAAGTAACCACTACCGGGGCTCCTATTCAAAGACAAGGGGTACAGGTATCAGGTGGAACGGAACACGTGAAATATTTGGCATCTTTGGGGCATCTAAGACAGGATGTAAACTTTAAAAATGCACCAAAAGGCTATACGCAGTACGACCTAAGGCTTAACCTTGATGCGAGAATAAATGACCATCTTAAAATGAACGTTGGGCTCTATTCGCGCCAGGAAGAGAATTATACAGCTACCAATTCGCCCAGTAATGTTTTTAACGACTTGGTAAGACAATATCCTTGGTTTCCTGCTTATTGGCCAACTGGAGAATTTGGTCCGGATATAGAAAATGGAAACAATCCGGCCATTAGGGTTACAGATCTGCCAGGATATAATGATAACAGCACTAATTATGTGCAAAGTAACATAGGCGTGACGTTTGATGTGCCCGGTGTAGAGGGATTGCAGCTTATGACAAACATATCATATGACAAAATGAACTATGATTTTAAACAGTGGCAACGTCCTTGGCAATTGTATACTTGGGATGGGGTTAACAGGAATTCTTCCGGGTTAACTGCAGCCGATCGAGGTCCTGGGGATCCTAGTTTAAATCAACAGCATACAACCTTGACCGACTTTACAGCGTCCTTGAATGCGTCGTATGAAAAAGAGTTTGGAAACCATTATTTTAAACTGTTGGGTGGTGTTACCCGTGAGGAATCGGAACAAAGTTTCTTTGGAGCCTTTAGAAGATTCTTCCTGTCCAGTGATCTGGCGCAGTTGGACGTAGGTGGTAATGACGGCCAAAATAGTTTTGGTAATGGATACGAAACGGCCCGTTTAAATTATTACGGTAGGTTAAATTACACCTATAAGGACAAGTATTTATTGGAGGGCTTATTTAGATACGATGGCTCTTACTTGTTCCCAGAAAACAATCGTTTTGGATTCTTTCCAGGAGTATCTGCTGGATGGGTAGTGTCTGAAGAGCCTTTCTTTCAGAAAGCTTTACCATTTATAAACTTCTTTAAGTTAAGAGGTTCATGGGGACAATTGGGTAACGACAATGTAGAGCCTTTTCAGTATATCTCAACATATGAATTGTCGGCTACTGGTTTAGGACCTGTATATACAACCGCCTTCGAAAGTAAAGTAGCCAACCCTGACATATCATGGGAAACTGCAACTTCACGGAACGCCGGTTTTGACTTGCGGACATGGAACAGTAAGTTGTCGCTAGGTTTTGATATCTACAAGAATTCAAGATCGGATATTTTGACCACGCCGCAAAAGACCTTGCCAGAGTACAGTGGTATTGCAGCCCCAGCTATTAACATCGGTGAATTTGAAAATACCGGTTATGAAATAACACTTGGGCTCAATGGAGGAAACGAGAAAGGTTTTAGTTATAACCTAACTTTTAATTTTAGTGACTCCAATAACAAGTTGGTGTTCTTTGATGAGCCAGATTTGGCAGACCGTCCATGGCAACGTGAAACAGGTGGGGAAATAGGAAGACCGCTACTTTATAAGTTTGATGGGGTTTTCCGTTCTCAAGCCGAAATTGATGCAGAAACTTTGGATTATAGTGGAGTAACCCCTGCCCTTAAACCAGGTGATGCCCGGGTAGTGGACATTAGCGGTGATGGTAAAATTGGTCCAGAGGACAAGACCAGGGTTGGGGGAAGTGCTTTCGCCGATACCCAGTTTGGATGGAACACCGCAATTAACTATAAGAATTTGGACTTTAACATGTACTGGACAGGATCAGCCGGTGGATACAACACTTATGAGTGGAGCTTTATGTCCGGTACCTTGGCCAATGTGCAGCGTGATGTACGTGATCGTGCTTGGTCTATAGACAATCCGGATGCGCCTGCTCCTAGATTGGCAGACAGGGGAGACCAATGGTATTCCGGACAAACAGACTATGCTCTTATTACCAGGGATTTTTTCCGTCTAAAGACTTTGGAGATCGGCTATAGTGTTGACAAGGATATTATCAAACAATTTGGGGCAAAAAGTTTGCGTATTTCATTATCTGGTACTAACTTAATAACGATAACTGACTTTCCCTTTGATCCAGAGGTAACCCAAAATGGTGTTGACGTAGGTAGTACACGAGATGCGAGTGGTGGCGCGGTAAACAATGGTGGCGCCTATCCTATGTTGAAGACGATAATTACCGGATTGCAAATAACATTTTAAAAAATACTGAAATGAAGAAGAATATTATAAAATTGACAACCTTTTTGGTCTTCGGATTTCTGGTTGTGGGATGTAACGAGGATTTCTTGGAAACTACCCCACTTAGTGAAGTGGCGGAAGACGATGTCTGGGCTGATAAAAAGCTTGCAGAGGCCGCCGTATTGGATCTGTATCAGGGAACATGGGCCGGAACGCTTACCCGTGAAGAGACAACGGATGCCTTTACAGATCAGGCGGTATTTACCCACCCCGGTAGGGGCGTGGACGGGTACACGGAAGGAAAGATGAACCCGGCCGGGAATTTCATGGACATGCAATGGATGAGTTGGCCACAGTTATATCCATTTATCCGTAGTGCCAATATTGCCATTCAAAATCTTACCGCCAATGAAGCGGAAATAGATGGGACTTTGGTAAATAGATTACTTGGAGAGGCATATTTTATGAGAGCCTTCTACTACTCCCAGCTCATGAGGCAATTTGGAGGTGTGGTTCTGCTTACAGACCCCCTGACCTTGGAAAGTGAGGCAAGCAACCCAAGGGCGACCTTCGCGGAAACAGTGAATCAAATATTATCCGATTTGGATACCGCAATCGATTTATTGGAAGAAGCACCAATAGACCCTGCAAGGGCTCACAAAATTACCGCTTTGGCTTTGAAATCCAGGGTGCTTACCCATGTGGCAAGTGACCTGTACGAGCCTTCCAAGGTTGCTAATATTTCAACCATTGCATCTTATGCCCATCCAGAACTTATTGGGTGGACCAGCGGTTCCCAACAAGACAGATGGGAAGCCGCAAAAGTGGCCTCAAAGGCCCTATTGGATGCCACCACGGGATATAAATTGGATTACACCGCGCCCGCCTCACAAGAAGAAGCTATACAGAACTATGAGGATATATGGCTTCAGGGAGACCAGAACCAAGATTTTATTTGGGGACGTTTGGTGGAAGAGTTCGGATTTGGTTCCAGAACCTACCCTGGAGGGGACGGCTGGTCACAAGGACCCGGAATGGTAGCCTTGTACCATGGCCCTAATGGATATCACGAATGGGCGGGGACCACACCTACAGAAGCCTTGGTTTCCAAATATGATTTTGCGGATGGGACCAAGTTTGATTGGGACAATCCTACACATGCCGCAGCTCCCTACGATAATAGAGAGGCACGTTTTTATAGTACCTTCTTGTATGACGGGGGTTCATGGAAGCAAAGGACCGATGATGTAGTTAAATATGATAAGTTCAATGAGATTCAGACCGGTTACTATACCCTATCTGATGGGACTATTATAAATGGAGTGGATACAAGGCAGGGACCTATAGAAGACTGGAACGGTTCCAGGACCGGCTATTACTTCAGAAAATTTGCTGATCCCAGACAACCAGCATCCTGGCCCAATAACCTACAAAAAGTTGATGCTCCCTACCTTAGGTACACAGAGGTGTTGCTGAACTATGTGGAGGCCAATATTAACACTGGGGAAGAAGGGGAAGCCATAACTTGGCTCAATAAACTTAGGTTTAGAAACGGATTGCCAGCAGTAACGGCCTCAGGAGGTGAGTTGTTGGAGCTCTACAAAAGGGAAAGGGATAAGGAACTGGTTAATGAGGATGCCCGACTCTTTGATATGAAACGATGGCTGGAAGGACCTCAATCGCTAAACAAACCTGTACAGCAGATATTGATCCAGGCAACACAAAAGCCAGGTACCACGGTGACCGATTATAGAAAGGATACCGCCTTATTTGACTATAACTACAGACCAACGGATATAGTGTTTGAAAATAGAATATGGCAGGACCATGTGTATTTTATGCCTATTAAACAAGAGGAAATTGATAAGGACCCCTCTATTATCCAGAACCCTGGCTATTAATAATAAATATAATTAACCAATCATAAGAATGACCCTTAGCACTTATCTGCGGGGTTATTCTTATTTTAGGGATATTTAGATAACACAGATTGATGATGAGCAGATTTATTTACTTTACTTTATTGGGCCTATTGTTCTTTTCATGTACCAACAAGCCCAAGCCTTTGTTTTCCAAGCTTGATGCAACCGATACGGGTGTTGATTTTGCCAATACGCTAACCGAGACCCATTCCTATAATTATTTTACTTATCCATATATGTACTTAGGGGGCGGTGTCTCCTTGGGAGATATAAATAATGATGGATTGGAAGATATTTTCTTTACGGGAAATATGGTCAAGAACAGGCTTTATCTGAACAAAGGAAACATGAAGTTCGAGGATATTTCCGAAAGCGCGGGAATTATGGGTGACGACAGGTGGTATTCAGGTACTACTTTTGTAGATATAAATCAAGATGGCTACCTGGACATCTATTGCTCCGTAGGTGGTAAATACGGTCCTAACAACAACGTGCTTTATATTAATAACAAGGATAATACTTTTACAGAAAAGGCCGGGGAATACGGGATAGACTGTGATGGGATAAGTATGCACGCAACCTTTTTTGACTATGACAAGGATGGCGATCTGGACCTATATGTAATTAATTATCCACCAACCAGTTTTACGGCCCCTGTGGAGTACTACCAGTATATGCTGGACCATCATGAAGAAAAGGATTCCGACAAATTGTATAGGAATGACAACGGCCATTTTACCGATGTAACCGTAGAAGCCGGACTAAGTTCTTTTGGACTTAGCTTAGGAGTGGTTGCCTCGGACGTTAACAATGATGGCTATACGGACATCTTTATTTCCAATGATTTTAATGCCCCGGACTTCTTGTTTATTAACAACCAGGATGGTACGTTTACCAATCAGATCAATACCAGTCTTCAACAGATCTCATTTTTTGGAATGGGTGCGGACATCGCAGATTTTAATAACGATGGATTTATGGATATTTTTCAGCTGGACATGTCTGCAGAAGACAACTTTAGGTCCAAGGCCAATATGTCCTCTATGGATCCGGATGCCTTTTACAAGTCGGTAAACATAGGCTTGCACCACCAGTATATGCAAAATTCACTTCAATTGAACAATGGCAATGAAGAAGGAGAGCTACCCTTGTTCAGCAATATATCCAGATTGGCCGGAGTCTCCTCTACCGACTGGAGTTGGGGAGGGCTGCTGGCAGATTTCGACAATGATGGCTGGAAAGACCTGTTCGTAACCAACGGTATACGCAGGGATGTAAACAACAAGGATTTCTATGGTAAGCACCGGGAGTTTTTTGATAAGATGGAAAACGACCCCAATTACAAAAACAAGGAAGAAGAGGTTGGCTTGTTGAAATATCTGGAGGAATTACCTTCTGAGAAGTTGAGCAATTATATTTTTCAAAATAATAAGGACCTCACCTTTACAAAGAAGACCAAGGAATGGGGATTTGGAGAAAAGACCTTTTCCAATGGAGTGGCATATTCTGATCTGGACAATGATGGGGATTTAGACCTGGTAATCAACAATCTGGAGGATACGGCGGGTGTTTACCGCAACAATTCTACCGGTGGCCATCAGCTTACCATTGAGCTAGATGGTAAAGGAAAGGTCCTGCCCAATGGGAGCAAGGTATCATTGTACACCAAGGACGGTCTACAGGTTCAGGAACACAATACCGTTCGCGGATATTTATCCTCTGTCTCTCCCCTATTGCACTTTGGCCTTGGGGACAGCAAACAAGTAGATAGTATTGTTGTGGCATGGCCCAATGGGAAGTCTAGCAGATTAAGCAAGATCAAATCCAATCAAAGACTGGTAATAGATTATAAGGAAAATGAAGCTATTGTAGATAACAACAATGGTGCGGTAGGCAACAAGCGGTTCCAAACCGTTGAAACCCCCAATATTTTTAAGCACAATGAAAATGTTTTTAACGACTTTGAAGTAGAAGTATTATTGCCCCATAAGAATTCTACCTTGGGCCCCTCATTGGCTACAGGGGACCTAAACGGCGATGGCCTGGACGATTATATAGTTGGCGGTGCGGTTGGGCAGCCCACTTCGGTCTTTCTTCAAAACTCCAATAAGGAGGGCTTTGTGGAATTGGAAATCCCAGACCTGGTAAAGGACAAATATTACGAAGATTTGGGAATTCTGATTTTTGATGCCGACAATGATGGCGATATGGATTTTTACATTGCCAGTGGAGGTAATGAATTTAAACCAGGATCACAGGGCTACGAAGATCGTTTCTACGAAAATAAAGGACAGAATAGCTTTGTGCGTAATAAAGAAGCACTGCCAGACCTTAAGATAAGTGGAATGAATGTCTCGGCTTCGGATTTTGACCAGGACGGAGATTTGGATTTGTTTATAGGAGGCAGGCTGGTCCCTAAGAAGTACCCTTATCCTGCAGATTCCTATTTCTTGGAAAATGTAAGTAGTGCCCAAGGGGTGAAATTTGTAGATGCTACAGCCAGTAGATTGCCAGACTTAAAGTCATTGGGATTGGTAACCTCCTCTACCTGGGTAGATTTTGACCAGGATGGCTGGGAAGATTTGGTTGTGGTTGGGGAATGGATGCCCATCAAATTCTTTAAAAATAACAAGGGCGTGTTTAAGGAGGTGTCCCAAGAGCTGTTGCCCGGACATACCTCTGGCTGGTGGTTTTCCGTTGAAAAAGGAGACTTTGACAATGATGGGGACTTAGACCTTATAGTAGGTAATTTGGGCCAAAATTATAAATACCAAGCCAGTCCGGAATCACCTTTTAAGGTGTATTTAAATGACTTTGACGGCAACGATAAAGCAGATATTGTACTGAGTTATAAGAAGGGCGAAAAAGAATTTCCCGTTCGGGGCCGCCAGTGTTCCTCCCAGCAAATGCCTGCCATTAAGATTAAATTCCAGGATTATAATTCTTTTGCAAGCGCCTCCCTCAACCAAATATATACGGATAAGATGTTGGAGGAATCATTGGGCTATGAGATCACCTCCTTTGCCAGTGTTTACCTAGAGAACAATGAGGGGAAGTTTACCATGAGGCCCTTGCCCCAATTGGCGCAGCTTAGCAGTATCAATAAATTTGTGGTAGACGACTTTGATTCGGATGGCAATTTAGATGTGGTTTTAGCGGGCAACTTATACAATGCGGAAGTGGAGACCCCTAGAAACGATTCCAGTTTTGGTCTGTTATTGCAGGGTAACGGCAAGGGCGACTTTGTTGCTAAGACCATGTTGGAGTCCGGTCTTAAAATTATTGGTGATGTCCGTGGAATGGAATTATTAAACCTTCAAGGGCAGAAACATATCTTGGTGGCCAAAAATGATGACTATATGCAATTGATAAAGGTCAATTAGGTTCGTATTGCCAAGGATTACAGGATTAAGGGACATTTTTGCTACCACCTATCCTCTAATCACTATAGACCTAGAAAGAAGGGGATGGGTTTATATGAACCAAGTGTAACATAAAATGGAGAATACGCCTCTATGCAGACAGGCCATAATGGATTTTTCGGGAATATAGCATTGGTCATCCTCTTATTGGGGTTGGCCTCTGTTATATATCGTTGCAAGAATGTAAAAACGGAGTCTGATTATTACAGCCCAGAAGTTCTGGCCACCCATGATAATGGAGAACATTACGTAGGGTCGCAAACCTGTAGGGAATGTCACGCAGCTATTTTTAAGGACTATATAAATACTGCACATTTCAATACCTCCGCCATTGCAGATTCGGTTCATATTAAGGGTAGTTTTAAGGAAGGGGAGAATATTTTGGATCTAAAGGACGTGGAGTTTACCATGTTGGCGGAAAAAGACTCCTTTTATCAACATACCAGAATAAAAAATAGGGCCACAAAGATCCCGCCTTCAAAATTTGATATCGTAATTGGATCAGGGGTAAGGGGGCAGTCGTACCTAAGCTGGGATAAGGACGCTTTGTACCAATTACAAGCTTCTTATTATACCCCCACAGATGGCTGGGTGAATAGTCCGGGCTATCCTACCTATTATGACGAACAAAGGCCGGTAAGGGATGCCTGCCTAAAATGTCATGTTACCTTTGCAAAACCCCTTGCGGATAATCCCCATGGCAACAGGTTTAATAAAAACGCCATGATTTACGGTATAGATTGTGAGCGCTGCCATGGGCCTTCGGCCAAGCATGTAGCCTTTCACAGGCAAAATCCGGGGCTCAAGGTTGCCAATTACACCCTACAGATAGATTCGCTATCACGGCAACGGCAATTGGACCTGTGTGCCCAATGTCATTCTGGTTTAAGGAACGTACTGCTAAAGGGCGGTTCATTTTCTTATTTGCCTGGGGAGGATTTGAGTGCGTATTCCAAGAATATGTCTACAAGCACTGCGGAGACAACATTGGATGTACATGGCAACCAATACGGGCTATTAATAGAAAGCAGTTGTTTTAAGGAAACCACTACCATGGATTGTAGCAGCTGTCATGATCCACATAAAAAAGAAAGGGGCAATACGAGCCACTTTAATAGTAAGTGTATGGAGTGCCACAATACTAATGTAAAAATGTGTACGGTTGTAGAGGCAGACAAAAACAAAATGTCCAATAGCTGTATTGCCTGCCATATGCCTGCTATGCCTTCCCGGTCCATGATGGTACAGTTACCCCAGGATAGCCTGGAAACCTCCTTTAAGATCAGGACCCATTTAATAGCTATCTATGCAAAAGAACTTTGGGAGGAGTAGGGTTAGTGTTGGCAGTTACCTTTTTTTGGAAACGATTATTTCAAAATAACCTTTCTCAATGAATTTCCAAAAGGGGTTTCCAGTAACACAGCGTATACTCCAGATGGCAGGCCAGAGAGATCAAAGGGTATGGTATAAGAAGATTCTCCCCTGTCCTTTTTGGAGGACATAAGGGCATTGTTGGCAAAATTAAAGATCTTAATATTGATATTGCCCCTCTCAGAAAGGCCAATGTCGGCAGTAAATTTTCCATTTGTCGGATTGGGATAAATGATAAAATCTGTAATCAACCTATCTGGTTCTATCTGCCCTTCTTCCGTTAATATCTCATTCTTAACAACCAGAATTTTTTTGGTCTGTTCTGCGAAACATTCACCATTTTGCGTTATAATCCCTATTTCGTATTCACCAGGCTCAGAGAATACCATTTCAGTCTCGTCCGAATCTTCTTTTAAAATTGTTGCGCCCTCTGGCAAAATCCAGGTTTGGGTTTCAGGCAGGGGATAGCTTATATCCACAGCAATTAACGGTTCACCTACAAAAACTTGACTTGAAACGGCGAATTCTGCTGTGATTTCATCATTTGATACATCAACAAAAACACTTGCATTTCCCGTACACCCATATTGGTTGGAAACAACTACAGAATAAGTGCCACTTTTATTAATAGTAACGCTTGGGGCTGTACTATAAAATTCGTTATCTGAAGTCCAACTGTAAGTGGCATTGTAATCGTCTATACTAGCATTTAACACCAACTCTTGCCCAGAACAAAGGGTCCTGTCCCCTCCCAAATCAATTTCTAGGGACCTTGGTTCTTCAATCAGATAAGTTCTTGTTAATGGAACATCACCCAGCCCATTGATAGTTAAGGTATATTCTCCCGGAGCTAAATCATAGATGTTGTTTGTTGTTTGGCCAGTGTCCCAACTATAAAAGAAATTGCCGTTACCTTGATCTACTATGACCTCTATACTCCCATCATTTTGGCCAGAACAGCTGGGGTGTTTTATGGTTTCCTCCACAATACCAGGTTCGCTTATTTCAAAGGTTTCTGATATAAAACACCCAGTGGCATCAGAAATGAAAACCTCATAGGAATCTGCTTGTAGATTAGTAATTTCCGGGTTGCTTCCCATTGCCATATTGTCCGAAAGTCGGACCCAATCAATAGCATACGGTGAGGTCCCACCTCCAATTTCAATAGAGATGCTTGCATCGTTGGCCATGTATTCCGAATTATTGCTTACCGCTGCATTTATTATATGCACTGGATCAGATGTAGGTTGAATGGTAAATGTCGCCTCCGTATAACAACCATTATCATCATAAACTTCCACAGTATATTCCCCAGATTCTAGGCCAGATAAATTTTTATCGGTAGACCCATTGCTCCAATAGTAGTTATATGGGCCGGTTCCTCCTGATACGGAAACCGTAATGATTCCATCAGCGGAACCATCACATAGCACATTTGTGATTTCATCTGCTATTATTTCCAGTATTTCGGGTTGTTCTATATTTATGGGGGTCGCATCTACCGAAATAGCGTTGGCATCAGTAACCCTGACAAAATATTGTCCCGCTGAGAGATTTCCAATAATTTCTGTATTCTCTTCCAAGATAGAATTACTATGTGTTGCCTCAAACCATTCATAGGTATAAGGATGGACTCCACCTTGAACGGTAGCCGTAATTTCACCAAAATCATCTCCGTTACATTCGAGCATTACGGTTTGAACAAGGTCGACTATAAGGGCCCTAGGCTCAGAGATGGTGATGGGGTCCGATATCAACATACAGCCATGGTCATTGTTGAGAACATAATTATTGTCGGTAATTGTCAGTACGTAGTCCCCAGCAGCTAAGTCAATAATATCTTCATCCATTGAGGTAAACCCATTAGGTCCTGTCCAACTATAATTTAAATCCCCAGTTCCTCCCCATGCAGTTATACCTATGGCACCGTCCGATGCATTGGGAGAAGATATTGTATGCTGTTCATCAATTGAAAAGTATAATGGTTGAGGTTGTTGTAAAGCCACAGTGTTTGAGCTTAGTGTGCACCCCTTATTATCTTGAATATGAATAGTATAGTCTCCGGAAAGTAGATTGTTAAATACATTGGAACTCTGATAGTCGGTGCCGTTCAACGAATAAGTGTACGGTGCCGTACCTCCGCTAGCCTCAATTTGAAGGGATCCATCACTACTTCCAGAGCAACTTGCATCGGTAACATATATATTGGTTACTGCCAATGGGGAAAGTGGTTCAGCAATAATGATTGGATTGGTTGACACGGTAGCAATACTGTTGGTCGCGGTTAAAATATAGCTGCCAGCAGCAATACCAGAGATATTTGGACCGTCCGTACCATTACTCATTACTATGGGGCTTCCATCAGCCATTGTCCATGCATACAAAATGTTTCCTTGTCCGGTAACGGTAGTGGTAATACCTGCAGTGCTTTCCCCTTTACAATTTACATCTGTAGTAGTAATATTGGATATGGCAAGTGGCCCTGGCTCATCCACAAAGAAGGTTTCAGTTGCATAACATCCATCTATACCCCCTTGGTTTCCTGAGCTTCTTATGATCAGGGTATATGATCCAGTACTGAGGTTGGAAATGTTTTGGGTAGTATTGGTATATCCATTGGGACCTGACCATTCAAATGTATACGGACTGGTTCCCCCTAGCACTGAAATAGATATTGCTCCGTTATTTCCTCCCGAAACGGATACAGGTACTATGGTATTTTCAGATATTTGAATTGCCGTTGACTCAGGAACAAAAACATCAATTGGAACAGAAGTACAACCATTTTCATCGGTTACTATTAGGGAATATGTGCCTGAAAATAGATTGTCGAATAATGGGCTGGTTTGTTGTGACCGCCCTGTGATTTGATAGTTTAATCTTCCTGTGCCTCCAATAACATTGACTCTTATAATACCATCATTCCCTCCATAGCATGAGATAGGGCTTATGTCTGTAGTAACCGAAATAGGTAATGGTGATGTCACGGTGATTACTTCACTTTCCAAGGGAGTATTTGAAGATTCATCATTGAGGAAAAGTTGATAATCCCCCGGTCCAATATCAGTTAAAGTATTATTATCGATCAAGGTGCGAAAAGGAAATCCGTTTAAATACCATTCAAAAGTAATTGGTGAGGTTCCATTTACATCGGCAATGATAATACCATCGGCGGCATCTAAGCAAGAGATTTCTTTTTGAATTAAAACACTATTAATTTCCAATGGATCTGGTTGGTTTATAGTAATTGGTGGGTTACTAGTGGATGAACAACCGTTGGCATCGGTGATTTGAGCTATGTATTCGCCAGCTTCCAAGTTGATAAGATTGGAACCGGTAGATCCGGTTGGGATCGAATAGGGTTGACCGTCCTTGGTCCACGAAATCACATATGGTTCTGCAGGACCGGAAAATGGTGTTCCTCCAACTATGTTGAGCGTAATGCTCCCTTGATTTCCACCATTTGTAGTTGCATTATCTGAAGTCGACGAAACTGTAAGTTCATCCGGTTCTGAGACCAATACATTAATTACAGGATTGGCTTCACAATTATTCTCGTTTCTAAGATAAACATCATAGAATCCACCATTGGATATAGGAATCATTCCGTTGTTAAGAGGTTTCCATATATCGAAAAAGTCCAATTTATATTCGTAGTTTAAGCCGCCGGAAGTGCTGATTGCAATAGATCCATCTTGTGCCCCTAAACAACTAATATTAGTTGGCTCAACGGAAGTGATAATTACCTCTTCTGGAGTATTCATAGTGATAGTGGTACTGGCGTATCCAGATGGTTCATTAAAATCGGTAAAGCCGGTTGAAGCGACTTTTAAAATATATTCTCCAGGTTCTGATAGATTGTTTAGTGAGATTGTTTGATTTCCTGTGGTTTGAATGGGGGATATGAGCCCGTTAATAGTCCATTGGTAGTTATAATTAAGGACTCCTCCAGAAATAGATAAAGAGATACTTCCATCACTACCATTGGGACAGACTATTTGATTCACTTGCTGGTCAACAATCTCGGGAGGTGGTATTGTTGTAACCTCAATATTTTCGGAAGTTAAATTGCAACCCTTGGTGTCTGTTATAGTTACCCTGTAGGTGCCAATTCCTAGTTCTTGAAATTCAACCTTTTGGTTTAGACTATTGTGAAATAATTTGGGGTTTGTAATTGTTTCAAATTCTAGAGTAGTTTCGTTTTCCTTGGTCAATTCAAAAGTATAATTGGGAGTTCCTCCATCATAATATATGCTGATGACCCCATCCATCGCTATACTTGATGATGTTTTACCGTGAGATGGTGTTGAAAAGGTTAATTCTGTAGGCTCGGATATCGTAATTTGATCAGTAGGTAGGCTTACACACCCATCTGTACTGCGCGCTAAAAAAATGTAGGTGCCTGATGCAAGGTCAGAAAACGTGGGTTCTAGTTGCCAGCTATCATCATCGCCTTGAATGCCATATTCCAAGGATATATTTTCATTGGGAGGGAATCCTCCGCCCTGTCCAGTTAATGTGACAGACCCCATTTCTCCAGCGCAATTAGGCTGAATTATATTTTCTAGGGACAAACTTATTTCTGTGGGTCTGGCAATGGTGAACATTGGAGTAATATTTCCACTTTTCACCTCAACGTCTCCGGGGTTTGGAAAATTATAACGCACCTCCTGATAAATTATGTAATAGTCGGCATGATTAAGTATTGTATTGCCATTGTCAACGGTACTACTACCATCCAGTCCGGCATATGTTCCGGAGTAATTCCCACTGCCATCGGCCAAGGGTTCCATATCAATTCCAAGGGGATCGGCGAAAGCTTGATTTGGAAATGGAGGGTTATCGCTTTCCAGGTCTAAAAGCCCTGGATTTTCAGGAGGGTCTCCCTGATAAATAAAATAACGCATTTCATACCCTTCCGCACGATCTACATCGTTATCAAAGGTTAGGGTAACAGCACCGTCGTTAGTACCATAACAGCTTGTGTTGCCTGTTGATGTTAATTCAGGGATAAGGGTGGGGGAACATGCTTTTATATCTATAATAGTATTAAAAGCTTTAGGGTAAAGTACAAATCGAGCTGTTAATTTAACAGGATTGTTAATATAATCTACAGAATTCTTGGACAATTCAGATGGTAAAAATACAATTGGATTTTCGCCATCATGGCCATCAAGATATTGAATAGTTCCATCTTGTAGAGTATAATACCATTTGTCAACATCTAAATTATTACAATTTGCAATAACAGGAATTGAAATAGGACTACATTGGGAAAAAGGTTCATTTATTTCCGGAGATACTATATTAATGCCATTAATTTGGACAACAGAATTAACAGAACCAGGTAAACCACTGGACGTCCCGTTGCTGTTACAATTAACACTTAATGTACTATTGCAACTGGCAGAATCATAGATAATGGCTTCAGAATTTCTGCAGCTACCTATGGGTAATTTTTCTGCTTGAAACCAAAAAACTTCGACTGTAAATTCAATTATTTTTGAATCTAGATTCAGGACAGATATAATATTCTTTTCTCCATTAACTCCTTCGAAATAATCAACAAAAACTTCTTCGGAATTTCCATTAGCTTTCAAAACATTTACTATAGTTCTAGCTCTTGACACTGTACCTGTAGTTGAAAAATCGCATTCCAATTTATAATAATTTTGAGAATAGCAGGTAAACACGGTAAATTGGATAAATAGAATTAAAAGAAATTCCCTCATATCTCAGTACTTTACATTAATCTTTTTTAGTTTGGATGTTCCGCCACCATTTTGAATTACTTGCAAACCATATAAATAATCTGAATTAATTTTCAAATCCACATCGTTATACCCTTTGGCCGATCCCCCCATAGTTTTATATAGCTTAAGACCCTTTCCTTCCGTTCCCTTATATAGGCGGAATTCTACAGCATCAAAATCCTTTACCCTCCATGTGAGGTTGATAAATCGCAATTCACGATTTACAGTTCCTGAGAACCTAATGTCCTCTTCTTTAATAGTTTTTCCCTTCCATATTACCTTAATGGGCTTGGCCGGTAGACTTTCCAATCCAACAGAATCTGTAGCCACCACGGTATAGTGGTAAACACTCGGTTTCTTCAATGTGGAGTCAAAAAAAGTGGAATCCACAGTTGAATTCGATTCGTGTAATTTTTCCCAGAGTGTTTCTTGTACGCTTTCTTTTTTTCGATATAATTTGTGGAAGGCAACATCATCACTACTACTTGGGATCCAAAATAATTTTATCCCATCAGTTGTAACCTCATAATTGTTCAGTATTGGAGAAGACGGACGAGTAAGGTCAGGTTTGTTAATGACCAATACATTAGAAAACAGCGATCGATTAAAACGTTTGTCCTCCGCCAATATCTTGTAGTATACTTTTTTATTTAAATTGGCTATTGCTACAGTATCAGTATAATTTTCTTGTTTAGAAGTTCTCTGTGTAATTTCGCTAAACTCCACCTGTAGATTATATGACCGGTATATTCGATATCCGCCTAAATCCTCTTCCAGATTTTTTGACCAGGATAAGGTAACGACTCCAGTTGTGTCTATTGTTCCTTTCAGGCCAGTTGGTGGAGAGGGAGGTACGGAATCTACTGGTTGTACCAAGGAGGTATAAGATTCACTTTCCGTACCTTTTTTGCCTATAGCGACGATGGTGAAATAATTAACCCTTTCCAAACCTTCATAAGTTATTTCCCTAGCTGTTATCGGAATATTGTCTACTACTGTAGAAAAGGGACCTTGGTTGCTGTTTGCCTTGCGCAGTTGAAACTTATCAATTAATTTGTTTCCTTCCTCCTTAAATTCCCATCGGAGTAATACCTTATTATCCGTGGACAGTTCTTTTTGATATATTCTAGGCACAAAACCCAATGTTTCTTTTGCTTTGCCCTGTACTATTTTCGAACTTGGTCCAGTTTCCCCAAAGGCGGTCTTTCCTATTACTCGATAATAGAAATTAGTGTTATTGGGAATAGAATCCATATAGAACATGGATATATCAGAGGATTCCTTGTCCTGTTGGGCGCTAAAGATGGGAACCCCATTTAATTGTTCATAGGAAATATTATCCTTTGATCTTTCGATATGATAATTTGTGTAAACATGTTGTAGCAAATTAAAGTTCCAGCTCAATGTAACTTTTTGATCCGTAAAGACACCAGTCAAACCTATGGGTTCCGGAAGGGCTTCGAAATCATCAGTGCTGGCATATACTGTTCCACTATTAATAGGAATTCTTATTTGCGCTAGTTTTGCCACCGAGACTGAATAAACATATTTTTCACCAGCAATAACCGAAGGGTCCTCTATGGCCCATCCCGCCAATTTTGAAGCCTCATAGTTTTGTTCGGCCGCTACCAAGGCTATAGTAAAGCGCTGTTCCAATTCATCGTTTATTGTATAAATAGCACCCATCTGACTGCCAGGTGGACTAATCTCAAAGGTTTCTCCATATAAGGCTTGGGCCAATATGGCTACATTCTGATCTTTTAGGGCCAATACCTCCCATTCACCCAGAGGTTTCGGTTTTAGTGGTTGTGCGACCAATTGTTTCCTTTCTATTGGCACCACTGCCTCGCCATTTCTGGAAATGGTTGCACGTTCTATCCAAAAACCTACTTCATTGGCTTTCTTCCAGGCCAAAGGCTCGTCCACTGCCCATCCCAAAAGAACTTTGTTTGGCAAGGAGCGTGCTATAACCTTGACCGATGCGGTATCTTGGGCACAGAGAACAGAGGTTAGTAAGAGTAATAGTACAAGTTCTTTCACGATGAATAAGTTTTACAATGAGCTTTGGGCTAGTCGTTCACATATTTTATTTCATATCCTTTTTGATATATATCACCAGGTGTTCGGTAAATCAATTTAGCTTTAAATCTACCCAAGGGCAAAGGAGGAAAAGTGCTTTCGATTAAATATTTATACCTTTCATACTTGGGAATATCGCCATCACTTTCATAATATCTACTCAAGATTTTATCCCTTAAATAGACCATGTCTGCTTTATATTGATATGGTAAATTATATACAAAAGGGATTCTGTTTTTGACCCATTCAGAATTAGGGTTGTTGTCCAAGTTTACCAAATATTCATTGCCAACATAAAAGGAGCGCACAGGAGGTAGGCCCATAATTGATTCCTGCCGATTAACTCTAATATTACCATCAAGGGGGTAATTCTGGTATAGAAGTGGAAATATTCTCTTTTTGTAATAGGAATCCTCCAAAACGGCTTGTGCATAAACTAATGGCTTAGAATTGGTGAATCTACTTCCAATCACTTCCAATTTTTCCAAATATTCATAATCGCCCACTTGAAGTGACATTGAGTGTACGTCTGCAAAAATGTAATTGGTAAGGTTGTTGGTAACTGTTAATTCCTTGACTTTGTCCCTAAAACTGGGATGCTTGCTAGTTTTAAAGCCATAATCCAAAATGGATTTGGGTGCTACGTTGGAGATGATAATATTGGCAGCTTTTTTATTGGCAACTACGGCGCTACCGGAGACGTTTCTGGTATCTTGCTTTCCATTGGAGGGGTCAAACCAATTTGTATCTCCGCTTTCCCGATCGGCAAGAGTTTCTGTATTTTCCACAATTATTTCGGTCTTAATATCTGAACCTGGCGGAAAAACCAGTAAATTAATTTTGTGATAAGAATTTAGGGGCATGCCTTCTGGCACATCATAAAATACCGTTGCCTTTGATCTGTCATATGATAAATTTGTTCGGATACCTTGATTACCGGTCATAGAAACAAACTCTGCCCTTGTTTCAAATCCACTGTCAAAGAGATAATTCTGGGGAGTTTTCATTTTCACATACCCCTTGTTATATTCCTCTGGATAAAAACTTTGTTGATCAATGACGGGATACATATAGGCTATATTTTCCAATGGAATATAATCCGGGGCACGATCTGTTATAAATGTAATTTCCCGTTTTTCTATTACCGGCTTGCCATTTTCTATCATGGTTTGATAACTATCCCCTATTTTTTCATCAAAGCTCACCTCGACCACCACTTGAATTTCCTTCTTGGAAGGGAGAGTTTCCTCAGGTTTAAAGGTTACGGCATCATTGGTGTTGTTCCATTCCAAATCCCCCTGTAATTCTTGGCCTTCCGCGGTTACAGAAAAGTTTTTAAGTTGGAGCTTAAACGTCCTGACCCCTTCATCCAGTTCTAAGCTGAAATCAGAATTAGCAGCATAGTTAAATACTGCTTGGGGTGCTGTAAAAACAGAAATATCATTGCTGTTATCCTGGGGGTTTATGTCAGATATCATGGGTATACCTACAGCATTGTTTATATTTTCCAATTCACATTCTTCTCCTAGCTCTACCTTTAGACGCATTCGGCCCGAAACGAGTCCACCTAATATTCTATAATTCATTCCCACATGGCCTTGGAAATATGCCGGATTGGGGAATTGTCCACGTAACAGAGCGGCAATACCGGCTTCTGCGATGGGGAAATTACCTTTCATAAATGCCAAATCTACCTTCACTCCAAATTCTCCATATAGATAGGCATAAACTTGCCCCATGGAGTACCATCCATTGTTTCCAATAGGGCCTGGACGACCTGCGCATTTTGCATTAGGATAATACGCGTGCATCACGTCAAAGCCGGCCCCTAGTTCTACAAAGGCATAAAAAATTAAATAATCAAAATTATATCCGTATCCAAAATTTAACCCAAAAGCATAACCTTTACCTGATTGTAACTGATTGTCTTGGCGGTTACTGTTCAGCATATCATCCCCCAATATTTTGACCACCATTGGGTGTGGATCCAATTGGGAGGGTAGTTGGGTGCCGGTCATGAAATAACCTCCTACCCTTAGTTGTGTCCCTACCTGAAACAGTAGCTCTATCCTTTTTTGCGGAGTTCCAAGGTATATGTACCAGTCTTCTGGTCCCGTGTGCATTTTGGCATAGCCCGCTAAATTATTTTCCCCGCCCCCTTTAACACCTTCTAGATCCAGATACAACTCAAATTCACCGTCAAATGTCTGATTTACAAAATCCTTTTCAATTCCTACGAAAGCCCCTGCTTTTCCCGAAGCGGCCACATCGTGGACGGGAATCGATTCTTTGGCGAGCTCCAAGAAATTACCATGTTTGGACAGTTTGTCCACCACAGCCTTATTGTCTTCAACAAAATTGTTTACTTTCTCGAATGTTGAATTTAACGCACCAAAATCGGAGCTGTTTAAGTTTCCGCTAGTATTGTCCCCCATGAAAGCACCTTCTCCTGTAAAACCTATCCTGTTTAGTCCACCATGGTTATTAAATACCATTTCCAAATAGGCCTTTCCACTAAAGGTATCCGAATTTTGAGTGCTGATATCTACCCCAGCACGTATGCCCAATCCATAATCTGCATTTGGTCGGTAAACGGCTGATGAGGGGGAAAAGCCATCCGTGTTGCCCCGAATTTTTTTCATACGATAGGTCACGCCCCCAACCATAGCGTTTATCATAAATTTAGAGCTACTTTCTTCATCGTTTTTGGCCCATATATCCACATTCCAATATCTAAAGTCCTTCACGCCAAAAATGGCCTTGCCATTAACCTTTAAGTTAACGCTCTTTATTGTGGCCGTAATATTGCCTCGAAAACCATCGCCATACCAACTATGGTCCTCCATAATTTCCAGTCCACCTTTTAAGGTGATTCCGCTTTTTTCATAGTCAATATCAATTCCATTTACCTTAACCCTTTCAAATTGCCATTTCTGTATTTTGGCACCGTCTTCTAATTTTCCCATTACTTGCATACTGGTAGTGGCATGGGATCCTTCACCATCCAAATTTATTTTTAGGTCGAACGAAAGACCAGCTTGGTTATTGGGCGTAATCAATTCTACCTTCTCAACGGAAGCCGGGAAATTCATCAGCTTCATTTCTCCTTCAAATCCAAAGTTTTTGGCACTGATGGGTTTTTTGCCCGGTTCGGTTTCCAGCTTTAATCCCTCGAAAACAATACCCGGAAAATTAAATCCTTTACCACCATCTGTGGCCATTTCTGCAGAGGGCGACTCTTCCCCTTCTTTCTGACCAATTTTACCAACTATAGTCAGTTGGCCTGAGAGGTTGGCAGAGGGGTATACATTGCCGTCCTGTACATCTATGGCCACACTGGAATTTTTCTCCAATTGCATTTCACCTAGGAAGACAGGAGTCTTGTAAGTACTGTTCAAGCCAACTGCCAGTCCGTAGCCGTCTTGTTGTATGTATCCAGAATAGTCCATAGGTTTCTCAAAAATTGGCACGGAAATATCACCTGCCAATGCCCCCCCTGTCAGGGAATTTCTGGAGAGAGAAAGACTTACATCGGCAATAGTGAAAGCCCATTTACCGGCAGAACCTTCCCCTACATTTAATACATTTTCTGCAAAAAAGGAGCCTGATACTCCTTGGGCATCCAGGATGAGGTGTTCCGCGCCAAATTGCACCCTCTTGCTAGATGTTTTAGTATGTTCTATCCCCTTTGGCAACATAATACTTAGTTCCTTGGCGTAAAACCCTCGCCAGAGATTTCTTTCCCCACGTACCAATACCTCGCTGTAGTCTTTTGGAAATTTAATGCCAGCAGCATTCCGACTGTCACTTAAATCCAGCACTGCTCTTTTAACATTAAACCCCCAACCTTTTAATCCCCTTATTTCAAATTGGGGCAGCGAAATATCTACCAAAAGGTCGTTCCAGCCATTCGCTTTAACACCAAAGGATGCACCTACATAGCATTTATTGTTTACAACATTAGAATCCTTAAAATATTTGTTATCCGCACTCTCACCACATACATAATTTCCACCACTGGTAATGGGGAGCAGAATGTTTCTGGAAATCCTTAAGTCGGCCTCCAGACCAATGGACTTTAAGCCAGCACAGTCGAATTCTACATACGATTGATCTCCAAAGGCACCATTTTTTAAGTCTATTCCTCCTTTTAGGGTCAGTAGCCAATTATCTCCATTTAGAGGAATGGCCTGATCGCCTAATAAGACCAATTTCATATCTCCCAAAAGGGCTCCATCATGAGAGAGTTTTATACCTTCTCCACCAAAATAGATTTCCCTATTAGGTTCCCCATTGGGTCCTTTTACGGGGATTATCATTTTAGCCCAGGCTTTGAGTTCCGCATATTGTGGCAGAAATTTTACTTGGGTGATGGCAAGTTCCACACGATTCCCGGAGGTAGAATCTTTTTTACTTAGTCCAACGGGGAGTTGCAACAATTCTTTCCCTGTAATAATGTCGACAAAGTTGCCCAATTCCTTAACTGCCTTGAAAGCTCTTTTGGCCCTAGCTACAAGGGTATCCGTTTTGGGATTTTTGGAAAAATTAGTGGAAATATATTCTGATGTAAATTCAGGTTTAAGGTTGGTAAAGGAAACTTTGAAATCTTCTTTTTGTACTAGTTTTTGGTCAAGTGAGGGGAAGGTACGGAAGGTTTTTCCTTCTTTTTCGTTTATGTGAGAAGAATTTTCCCCATGCGTCCCAATAACTACCGGGATTAGTGGAGTTTTTTCGTTTATGACAGAAAATTTATTAGAGGATTGAAACGCTACGAGCTTTTGCAAATGCACCAAATGATTTGGGTCTGGTTTCTTAAGTTTGGTGGAGTCTTTTTCTTTTGGAAATAGGGAGTCTTTGGAGATGGTAAATATGACTTCAGAAAGACACACCCCGGATTCACCACCCCTACTTCGACTGCACTCAGCACAGGTCTCATGAGGAGAGTTGGTTGGAACCGCCCAAAGTAGGCTGCAACATAAGAACAGGATGATATGTATGTAGTTTTTAGTCATAATCTTTGGTTATGATTAGTTACTTTTATTCGGCTTATTTTAGTTTTCCTTCCTTATAATTTATTCTTTTTTAAGCTCCGCAAAGTCTCCTGACTTTGAGGGCTGTTACCGTTCATTTCTATAAGCAATTATGGTCGTAAAACATCTATAACCGCTGGCGCGAGCGTCACGCTCGTGCCCATACAGCTACTATTTAGAACATCATCCTTCATAGTTCCATCATTCCTAAATGCAAACCTTCATTATCTATTTTTAGAATCGAATTATCTTCTGCATAGTTTCTTGCGCTACTATATTTCCAATCCACTGGATCCGTAACAAATCCTTGTTCTACGGGATTGTTGTGGATATAATCTATTTTTTGTTTGATAACTTTTCCACTCCACAGTTCAATAGGTTTATTATGCTGTTGCCAAAATTGTCTTTTGCCCACATTGCTGTTTTTATTGCCTGCGTGTTCCATCAACCTAAGTAGCCACTCTTTTCTGCTTTCCTGTGGGTTTTCTTTGATCGCCTTAATTATTTTTCTAGCGGTAAAGCCTTTAAAATCCCTTAAAAGTCCCCCAGGGTTGTCATTCTGAGACCTAAAAACTAAATGAACATGACTCGGCATAAAACAATACGCAAAGACTTCCATCTCCTTTTTTGTCCTACAATGTTCTACAGCTTCCTGTAGTATTGAAAAATAAGCTTGCCTTACAAACACATCTATCCAATACACGGTAGCGAAGCTCACGAAGTAGGCCCCCGAGGGATTTTGGAATTTATATTTTCTGCTCATACTTATTTACTGACTACAATGTTCTACAATACTTGCTCTTTACCGCTCACTGTTGACGGCACGAGCGTGACGCTCGCGCTAGCGAGGGGAACTACTACTGCGATAACCTATGCCCTTTATTTATGATCATATTTTTGCAGAACTGCTGTATTGTTAGTTACTACTTCTGCTAGTTTTTTTATGTTTAAAGCTCCCTCTTCGTCTTTTACTTCTAGTTTCATTTTATTTATATCAGGGTATTCGGGATCGTTCCAACGGTTATAGAATTGAAATAGCACCTCTACACTTGCTCCCAATAGAATCTGCTCTAAAAGGCTTATCTCGCTATTTGCAATGTTGAGCTCTCTCCAACTACCGCCAGTTTTAACAGCTTTAAAAATGTTTTTTTCCGATACTGTGTTGTTGGAACCTGTACTGTATTTAATCAAGCAAACACGATCTGCATTCATGTCTACCAGCAACCTGGAATCCATAATAATTTTGAAGTTTATAGAATCCCTTTTATTGGACAAAAGCTCCTTAACATATTGGTCAGTAAGTAAACCTTCAGGAATTGATGAACTTAATTTTCTAGTTATTAATGAATCCTCTTCACTTGCGTTTACCCTATAGTCATATAGATTGGTATAGCCGTATGATTTGCTAAATCTCATTTTTCCTTTATTTCCATTAAATGTTTCGTAGTCTAACTGAGAGAACAATGAGTGTGATATAAAAAAGAGGGCTACTATAATCTTAATTTTCATATGTGGTGTTTTAGGAGTTTTACCAAGTTCTTGGGTCTTTATATAGTTCTATTTTTGTTTCATCTTTTTCTGGGGAATACCAGCTTCTAAATTCATCTTCAAGTAAGGATAAATCCAAGACACCCTCTCGGGTAACTCGTTCAGCTAAAGCCTTTATATTAGGATCATCTGAATTTAGCAATACAATTCCCTCTAGCACTTCTGGTTTCATTCTCATTACAACTATAGAGAGGGTAGACAAGGAATGGTGAGAAGTTTTTTGCCATCTGCCATCCACAAATTGCATTACCGCAACACCTGATAGTACTTCCATCTCTTGAAAGTGGGTAAAGAATTTTATTATAGCAGTGGACACCCCTCCTACATCAAATGTTAGTTTATGGGCCAATTCAAAGTAGTTATTGGCCTTATCCATGGCCTTTACTTTGTCAAAATGGCTTTGTTTCTTTTTTGATACCTTTTCTGCACCGCCCAGAGTATTATAGTCTACCCAATCTTGATTTGTAGCTGAAATAATGGACTCTAATAGCTGTTCGGGATACTCATTGGTGATTTCGGCTCTACTTTTATAAATGGCATATGCATTGGTACCCTCCGGATATTGAAAAAAAGATATTTCTGATTCCTCTGGGTAGCTTAGAATCAGATTTGCATTTTCTTCTTGTGCATTCCCTAGTGTGTGTATTAATAATGCAACTATAAAAAACATTCTATTTTCAATCATTTTTTTAAATTATATCATTGATAACTATTGGACTTACAATTATTTACAGTAATATGGTCAATCAAATTCAATTAGTTAATAATGGAAACATTTAGTTTTCGTTCCCTGTTCATTGATTGCCAGAAAACAGAAAGATGTATATTTTACTATGGGTAGGTGGATATACAACCCTATGAATTCTCTAAAAACTTAAGTTATTATGTTAGTTAAAATTGCTTTTCAATTTTGCCCAATTCAATTTTATCGGATATACTAATTGTACTTTTCCAATCAATCAATTCATATTCTAGTGTCCCCTTAGTCTCTATTTTAACCTTACCACCTAAGACAACTGGAGGTATATAAAGTTCACCTTCTAATTTTTTGGAGAGAAATCCATACTTTATTTTACCCGCTAAACAACCCATAGCAAAACCCCGAACATCGAAGTCTACCAAATCCCTTGCCACCAATAATTTTGCCTCAACACCGGCCTCAATACAACCACTTGGACCTATTTCTAGAAATGGATTGTTATTTTCAAACTCAGTATGTTCTATATACTTAAATCTTTCAACACCGCCTTTTGCCACAATAGCCGCTTTTATTTTAACATAGAGTCCAATATCCGCGATACCCACTTCCGATAATATTTTAAGCACAGGATGGGTTATTTGTATTTTCTTTAATTCAGCTGAAATCCCTCCTTTAACGGAACCTTGTTCATATTGTTTATATAATCTAGAGTTGGGATCTTCTTCATTGTATTTTAACCCCTCGGTTTTAATAGGATCTAATTTGAATTTCATTCCTGCAATAGGAATGTATTTGCCCATTAAATCGAAGTTGTTTTCAATCTCCTTGAAAGTATCGGACAGTAAGGCATTCACATTTGGAGGCAAAAAATTATAGGTAGACCTGTTAGTATCAAACCAAACAACTTCAATGGCCTTTTCCATCGACTCAGGGTTTCCTGCTTTAGCTTTAACCCAATAGGTTTTATCTTGTTCGGTAAGGCTGATATGGATGTCTTTATCACCATAATTTTGGCCTAAATTATATTGACTATTGGGTTTCTCATAATACCAGATAATATCCTGTACAGAAATATCTCCTGTGGAAAGATTAGGACTGATGTTGACACTGAAATCTAGTTTCCGATTTGCTTTAGTGAGAGATGTTGCAGACCCCTTTAAATACAATTTCTTCCCTGTTTTAGCAATTCTTCTGGGGCTATCCTCTGGTTTGGCATAAATGTCCACTAAATTAAAATCTTCAAGTTCCCTTTTTATAGTTACTTTAATTTTTTGGTCATTATAATTTGCTACAATATCTAAGCTGTAAACTTTTTTCATATCGATCCCTAAGTTGTCATATTTAGGCTCATTTGTGACATGTTTTGAAGTGTAATCTGAACCTAGATATAATACCTGCCAATTGAGCGAATCGTCTTTTGGATAATTCTTCAACAAAAAAGCATAGTGCGAATTATCTTTGTCATATGGAACTGTTATTACGTCGTTATTGTTATAAGCTGTTCCGTTAAATTCAATTACAACTTTTTCATTGGTTGTAGTAACGGACTCGAGACTTGGGCTTGAATTCAAATTAACACCTTCATTGTCGTTATTGTTTGGCCCACTAGTTGTATTGGAGGTATTGCCGGAATCGCCACTTGTGGTATCGACATGTGCATATCTGTTATTTCCATTAGTGTCTAAGTCTGCAATATTATCACCTGTAGGGTTAATCGGTTTATCTTCAATGTCTTCCGACTCTATCCTAGGTGCATTTTCTTCATTTTCGTCATCATCACCAAAAACATTTTTAAGTATGTCATCTACACTTGCTCCTAAATCCGCGACAGCATCATAAACGTCAGTAACCGTATCCACCACCTCATCCACATCCAGAATACTCGCTAAGTTGGGATCATACACAGTATTCACGGCACCCTCGGACATATGCTTATCGGTATTGATCGATACATTCGTGAATTCTACCCCAACCTTAATACTGTTCAAATAGGGAATAGTGACATAGCCTTTGCCGGTAAATCTGCCGTTGCTGCCACTAACCTCTAAAACATTAATAGGGAAATCCCCTGCTATAAAACTTTCTCCAGTACTTAATTTGGGAAGTGGTTCTTTATTGGTGAGGCTAAAATTAGGCGTAATTCCACATTGATAAACACTGGTTTCATTATCGGCTAAAAAGGTGGTGAATTGTTGGACCGTGCTCCATTCGCTGCCTGTAACCACACATTTTTTCTTCAATTGGTATTCATAGGTGGTACCGGGCTTCAAATCCCATAGTGTAGTTTGGTTGGTAGTGGTTCTATTCAAAAACCATTCATTCCCTCCACCTTGGTTCGATTTCTGTCTATAGCGAATAGTATACTCTGGAATATCAGTAGTAAAATCATCCCAGAAAATGTTGGTATTGCTGCTACCTTTTACCTTATGGCTTATACCTATGGGCAAATCACAGGATCCAGCAAAGCTGAAGTAGAATATCTCACTATAGCCCTGATTTTTAAATAGTCCAATTTCTTCTGCACCTTGTTTGGCTTTTGCTTGTATCCGCCAGGCATAGTTTTTGCCAGATAGTAATAGAGGGTCGGATGGACCATATACATAGGTGGTGGCGGTTGTAGAAGTCTGAAAAACAGGAGGGGAACTTAAAAATGCGGCTTGCGGGTCTATTTGGTTATCCCAAATTTCTACCATGCTTAGCTCATATTCCACATTACTAACGTTAATACTCCTAGGTGTCCATTGAAATATTATATTCTGCGGATTATTTTCGGCAATGAATGTTCTGTTCCTAGGGGATATTAAAAAAGGTGGTTCGTTCTGAAAGATTACACTAACGGCACAGCTTTTTTGGGAAAGGCGATTGCCGGTAAGGACATCATACACCTCATAACAAAACTGATAGGCTCCTTCGGGAATAACTTGTCCATAAACAGTAGGCGAAATACCCGTAATATTTTCAAAGCGAAAATATGGCGCCAGTTCTTCGTTGGTCAATACCAAGGGGACACCGCCTTCTAAAAATAAGGGCCTTGAGCCAATTATTACATCATTGCTCTGGAATGAAATTCCATTTCCTTGAAAATAGGCCTTTAACCGAATTTCACGATTATTGATTTCTAAATCGTTCAGTATAATTTGAAGCCGTAAGGGACCGTTTGCGGTACTGGCATTGGCATATTGCGAAAAGAATATAGGTGGTGGTGGGCTAACTTGGGGGATTACTTGTACAGGAAAGGATTGCGCTGTAGCAACTAAGCAATTGACTGCTAGCAGAATCCAAAGGAATACGATCTCCAATCGTTTAGGCCCAATAGACTTTTTACTTAAGGATTGAAGATTATCAGCATTAATCGAAAGAATTTGATTTTGACGTAATATACCCGCACGCAACCCTTTAAAGGGAATCCCCCCTTTATAAATGGTAAAAATTAAGACATGCAATCGTAACAGTTTCGCCATACAATAATAGTATCCGGTTGGATATTAGAATTATAGGCCTTTAGGGGGGTAGGGCCTTAGTTTTTATTTATATACTTCAATTTAAAATCATCTGGGCTTACGTTTCCTAAGGATTTCTTATAATAAAAATCAATAATCTTATTTTCTATATAGTCTTTCAATTCACTGAGATCTTTAGTTTGATCAAAAATTTCAAAGGATTTTATGGATGCCCACTGTTTGAATTCCTTTAGAAATCCTTCTGGTTTTTGAACAACATCAATTGACTTGAATTCTATAAATATCCTTTGCATCCAGCGGTGGCCTACTAATTTTTGCAGTCGCTCTTCCCGTTCTGCTAAAAGCGTATTAAAAGCAGACCTTTCTTCTTCAGTAGCCTCAATTTCCTCGTCCTTTTTGTTCAACGGGTGTGCGTCAACTTTTACTTTGGAATCTACGAAGCTATTTTCCAAAGTCAAGTCGATATTATGCATGTCCAATTTAATTTTTTGTATAACGCTAAATAGGGCATTATTAAACGTTGCCAAGAAATCTTCAAAAGAGTAAAGTTCTTTTAAAAAAATAATAGCATTTTCTTTATAAGGCTGCTCTTGTTTTTGATCTTTCACCAAAGCCAGCAAAAGTGTTAGTTCATTATTTTTAAAAAGAGGAATATTGTCAAATTGTGTGCTTTGAAATACGTTAGATAATTGTCGATTCAGTTCTGGAATTGTACCACTATAGGTTACATTTCTATATCGGAAGCTCAGGGTGTTTGTGCTTATTCCCAGGGGGTTTGTATTTGCTCTTTGTGTGCGGCCTTCAAGCTCCAAATTTAGATTGAAGTTATCAAAGGTATAATTGTATCCAACAGTAATTGTGAGGTCGCGCCCTGTATTTAATGAAGAATTCCGAAAAAGCGCTAAAAAGTTTAGACTAAGGTTATGTTTTTCAAACAAGGCATAATTACTGCTCAATCTAAAATTATATATATTATTTTGTTGCTGGCCATTGGCATAAGAAGTGTTGTAGGAGGTAGAAAGATTGGTGCGTAGTTGTTTGTCTATAAACTGTTTGCCAACTGCCAATGTTGGGCCTAAAGTAAGGTTATTGTCCGATTCACCTATTGTGTTGTAAGAGGTGTTAGCGGCTAGGCTAACGGTCAGGTTCTGTTTGGGATACCCAAGGGTATATCCGGCCATGCCGTTATAAAATGCATTATTACCTCCCTCTATGATTTCTCCCTCTTGTTGATTATTGGAATTTTGGTACACCAAATTGAGGTTGGCACTATGCTGTTTGTTCTCCGTCTTTTTTAGAATATAATTTATACCGAGATTGGCATTTTGCGATATCTGTCTATAATTCAGGGTGTCTATATTGTCGAATTTCCCAACTTGGTTGATATAATCGAATTGGTCCCGAATGTTGGTATAGGTTTGAAAATTGGAGTATCCTGCATTGATGCCCAAACGTTCCGACGCCGTATAATTAAGATTGATGGCACTGACAATACGCTGTTGGTCCGATTTCTTGGCATTGTCCAAATTGTCTTGTTGAAGGCCAGCATTTATACTGAGGTTTACTTTGTTGTTAAGGAGGGTCTGACTTGCATTAAGCGTAATGTTCTCCAGATCATTGTTAAAGTAATAGGCACCCAGTGTCTTATATTCCGGATCTATACGTTCATAACCAGCGCCCACAGTGCCCTTACCCGCAGGATAAGAGAAAGAAGCGCTCAATGCTTTGTAATAATTGGTACTAATATTCTCATTTAGCATAAAAGAAAGTATACCGTTGGATGCCGGGGCAACAGTTAGCCTTGCATCTTCAGTCACTCCTGAAATGGCATACTCAATTCTGATTTGGGCTTTGTCCAATAATCGGATTTCCGATTCGAACGAAAGTACGGCATTGTCTTTTGGAGTAAGTCCCAGTTCTATAGGGAAAGGGTTTTCCAAGGAATTTTCATCATCACTGGCCTTAAAAAGGATAATCCCTACTTTCATAAAATCTAAATCATAGGCCGTTTTTATTCCGTAACCTATGCGTTTATACGCTGTAAGTGCTCTTGGTTCCTCGGTGTTGTATTCTGTTGCTTTCAAGAAGCGGCCGTACATGGCACTGATCTTAAATTTTCCTTCAGGATTTAAGTCGAACCCAGCCCCGCTAAACTGGTGTCCGCTAAGGGTGTAAGGAGAGAAGGTCATATTGACATCCCCTATATGTGCTGTTGCCCATTTATAGGACGGGTGAAGACTTAGACGATTAAATTTAAAGGGATTTGGGAAAGCAAAATCTTGATTGGAGTAGGTGAACGATAAGGGAATGCTATATATTCCGCCAATATTAAAATTGAGACTTCCGCTTAAGAAGTAGGTGAAACTTTGCCTGTTGGCGGTGCCGTCGTAGAGAACAGCACTAGTTGAAATTCCGCCATTATAGCGCAGCAATTTTTCTTTGCCCAATTGGTCAAAGTTGATACTCTGGGAAAAACCAAACGTACAGCACATCATAAAAGGGCATATAAGTTTGAACAATGGCGTGTTCTTTATGTTTTATAAAGTAGTTATTTTTTTTCATTTAACATAATTTTTTCGTCGAACTAACTGATATTAAGTGTAATACTCTAACATTTTAAGTATAAGATTATTCTTGTTATAGCTAAATTTAGGACCAAAATGAACAGCAAGAATAGGTGTTTTCCACACATTTTTGTAGTATTTTTTATAACGTCGGGAGGTATAAGCATACCATTGATAGCTAGCTTTATCATCACGCGACTATCATAATCAGACAGGTGTCAGTGATATGCTTTCTATTTTATGGTTGCTATTAATAATAGTATCTTTCTACTTCCATAGAACAGGTGCGTAGTAAAATTTTAGATTATAGGGAAGTAAAAATTCTAAAGAAAATTACCAATAGCCCACCTTCCCATAAACATTCATACTAGACTGCTTGAAAGGGCACTAGAATATCATACAGGGTACATTGTATCGCACAAGGTATTTATTGATTGGTAAGCAGCCTATGGTTTTATTAAGGCCGTGTAATATTGCGATATTTTAAACGTATTATTGTTCAAGTTCCTTAATGCGTGTATTTAGTTCCTTATTGATGACTTCAAGGAATTGAATTCTGCTTTGGAGCATTTCAATTTCATTCATTACTTTCAACATTTCAGTTTCAAGTTTCCGGATTCGGCCTTCTTTGCTGGGATTTATATTGCATCCCATAAAGAAGAAAGAAAAGGCAGTAATTAGAAGTGCTTTTTTCATAACAGTGGGTTTTATTCGTTCTAATATCGTCAATTATTGTCATATGTAGAATGCCAAGCTATGTATAGCAGGCTCCTCCTTATCAGTTTGGCCATCAGACAATAAGTAGAAAAGTCCTTTTTAAGGCTAAGTGCCGTTACCGCCTTTCAAGAATACATACAGTCTGGCACAAGATAAACATAGGACTACAAGCCTATAGTTACTTCATAAAACAACCTTGGCAAGCAGTCCCCAAATCCAAATAGAAATCTATAGGAAATTCAAGCCTCAAGATTTCTTAATTATGCGTATTTTTGACCTATTCAACTCACAAAAAATTATCCTCATGACAAATCAAATAACTACTAAATGGCTTGGAAACATGGCCTTTGAAAGCAATAATCCTTCCGGGCACAACCTAACTATTGACATAGCCCCTGAAGATGGTGGCGATGGAACAGGATACAGGCCAAAAGCACTTATGTTGTCCAGTTTAGCCGGATGCTCCGGTCTGGATGTAGCTTCCCTTATCAAGAAAATGAAATTGGATGTCGAGGATTTTAAGATAGAAACCATAGCCAATCTTACCGATGAACATCCAAAATACTATGACAAAGTATCCATAGAATACCATTTTACGGGAAAAAATTTGGATGAAAAAAAGTTACAACGTGCAGTAGATTTATCTGTAGAAAAATATTGCGGTGTAATGGAAATGTTTAGAAAGTTCGCCACCTTGGAGATCAAGACCTTTTTCAACAATAAATAATATAAAATCCCTCTTTCTTCCAATGATCAAAAGAGCATATTTTCTTTTTATCGGTCTAATTATGACCTATTCGGGCCTAAGGGCACAATTAACCGAAAATATTATTTCCCATAATCAAGAAACCATTGTTACCGACCCATCCAAAGGAGCCAATAGCTATAAGCGCTGGACCGTTTTTCCTTCTAAGGACAAGGACATACGGCAAATAATCCTAAATCTTACCTTTGAGTGCCCAGACAAGATGCGGTGTGCAGATTGGGACTATGTAGACCATATTAAGGTGCGCCAAAAAAACGATTCGGTTTCCTATGAAATTGCAAGAATGCTCACCCCATATGGTGGAAGGTTCCAGGAAGATTGGAAATTTGATTGGAAGGTAGATATAACCGATTTCAGTCCTATCTTAAGGGACAGTCTGGAGGTAGACTATATCCATACAGGTTACGAGGACAATAAAACCCGAGGATGGAAGGTTACCGTAGATTTTGAGATAACCTATGGAAAACCAGTGGTGGAACCTCTTGCCATACATAAGATATACGATGGGAATTTTAATTATGGCGATAAAAAAGATCCTATAGAAAAGCATTTAAAGCCTATAACCATAAAACCCCATGCCCAATCTACCTTAGGGAAAGTAAAAATACATCAAACCGGACATGGTATGGATGCCAATGGCTGTGGGGAATTTTGCGACAAATACCGTGAAATATGGCATAACAACAAAATAATAGATGCCAAGCAATTGTGGATGGAGTGTGGGGACAACCCATTGTATCCACAGGCGGGAACATGGATTTTTGATAGGGCAAATTGGTGCCCAGGTTATTTATTACAGCCCGATGAGGTGAGTTTTGATATAGAACAGGGCGAGCCGTTTCTCATTGATGTAAACATGGAACCATATGAAACCGAAAAGCCCAGTGCCAAGGAACTCTTGGTTGCCTATGTCATGGAATATGGAGAAATATACTCGGACAACGACGTTAGCCTAGTAGACATCATATCCCCTTCCAAAGAAAAAATCCATAGCCGTAAAAATCAATCAGGGGCCCTAGCGGTTATAAGGATCAAAAATAACGGTAGCGACAATTTAAGGTCTTTGACCATAAATTATTATTTGGAGGGCAACAAAGCGAAACAGTTTAAATGGAAAGGAAACATCCCATTTGGGGAGACCGCCTTAATAACCCTGCCCGAGGAGATATATAGCGAAAAGGATTCCGCCACCTTTTTCGTAGAATTGAAAAGGCCCAATGGCAAAAAGGATGGCTTTAAGGCAGACAATATCGAATCTACAACCTATACAAAGCCCGATACCCTGCCACAAGACGTTGTTATTTACTTTAAAACCAATAATAAGCCCCGTCAAAATTCATATAATATAATCAATACCCAAGGGACGGTAGTATTTAAGCGCGATAGTCTGGAACTTAAGCCCAATACCACTTATTTGGACTCTCTGCAGCTGCCAATGGGAAGCTATACTTTTAAGGTGGATGACAAGGCTGGTGACGGACTGGAGTTTTGGTATAAGGCAAAGGACGGACGAGGGGATGTAAAATTATTGGATACCCTGGGAAAGGCCATTAAACATTTTAATTCGGATTTTGGTAGCCATATTATCTATAACTTTAGGGTGATGCCCAATGTAGCCTATCATTTGGACAATGAACCATCTATTACCATGTTTCCATCCAGGACCAAAGGCCCAATTACCCTAGATTACTTTGCCAATGAGCCAAAAGATATAACCGTAATTATTGCTCAACAGGAAGACGAGACAAAAATAGTGGAATCCCATACCTATAAGGCTTTTACCAAGGGCGCATTTACCTATGACCTCGGCTATTTGCCCAAGATGCGATACTATTTAAAAGTTATCATAGACGGCAAGGAAGTATTTAAGAATAGAATTAGGCTAAAGGAATAATTGCCATGCGCTGGACCCTAAAACCAAAACCCGAACAACAGGAAATTGATGCCTTGGCAAAGGCACTACAGGTTGAGGATCTGGTGGCCCAACTGTTATTACAACGCGGTATTGGCAATTACGAGGAGGCCAAAAGGTTTTTTAGGCCCCAGCTGTCCCATTTGCACGACCCCTATCTTATGAAAGACATGGATAAGGCCGTAAACAGGATAGAAAAAGCCATTGCCAATGAGGAAAATATTTTGGTCTATGGAGACTATGATGTGGATGGCACCACAGCCGTTGCCTTAATGTCCTCTTATTTACAGCAGTATTATTCCAATGTTGCCACCTATATCCCGGATCGTTACAAGGAAGGCTATGGGGTATCCTACCAAGGAATAGACTTTGCCGAAGATAATGGCTTTAGCCTGATTATTGCCTTGGATTGTGGCGTAAAAGCAATAGACAAGGTTGAATATGCCAAGAAAAAGGGAATCGACTTTATCATATGTGACCACCATAGGCCTGGCGGTACACTCCCTGATGCCGTGGCCATTCTGGATCCAAAAAGGGCGGATTGCAACTATCCTTATGATGAACTTTGTGGTTGTGGGGTAGGTTTTAAACTTATACAGGCCCTAGGCACCAAAAAAGGAGAGACGGTAGAGGACCTTATTCCTTATTTGGATTTGGTAGCTACAGCGATAGGGGCCGATATTGTACCCATTACCGGAGAAAATAGGGTGCTTGCCTATTGGGGGTTACAGCTAATAAACGAAAATCCCAGAGCCGGATTTAAGGCCATCATTGACCAGATAAATAAAAAGGTGCTCACCATTACCGATGTGGTATTTATTATTGCTCCCAGGATCAATGCCGCTGGGCGTATGGAACACGGTCAGCACGCGGTTAACCTTCTAAGGGAAACCGATACGGAGCGGGCTTTGTTTTTTGCTTCGGAAATAGAACAGTTCAATACCGATAGAAAGAACCTGGATCAGCTAATTGCCAATGAGGCCTTGTTACAGATTCAAGAAAATAAGGAGGAGAACGGCTTTACCTCGGTGGTCTATAAGGAAACATGGCACAAGGGGGTTATAGGAATTGTGGCATCACGCCTTATAGAAACCTATTACAGACCAACCTTGGTCTTTACCAAGAGTGGCGACAAATTGGCGGCCTCTGCACGCTCTGTAAAAGGCTTTGACGTCTATGAGGCCCTAGAAAGCTGTTCGGAGACCATAGAGCAGTTTGGAGGGCATATGTACGCAGCCGGCCTCACTTTGCTGGAAGAAAACTACGAAGCCTTCAAATCCAAGTTTGAAGAAGTGGTGGCCAAAACCATCGACCCCAAATTGCTATCCCCAGAAATTATGATCGACGCCCTTATTGGCTTGGATGACATTAGCCCTAAGTTAATGCGGATCATTAAACAGTTTGCCCCTTTTGGACCCGGAAATTCCACTCCCGTTTTTATGGCAGAAAATATGAGGGATACCGGATATGCCAAAGTGGTTGGGCAGGATGGAAAACACCTAAAATGTAAATTTTTCGACAAAAATTCCGGTAACAACCGGACTGCCATAGATGCCATTGGATTTAATTTGGGCAACAAATTGTCCACATTGCAGAATAATACCATAAGTGCCGCTTTTACTTTGGATGAAAACGAATGGCAGGGCAAAATAAGCCTACAATTGAAATTAAAGGACATAAAATAGAACCTTGGTTATTAATTTTATATAATTAATAACTAAAAAGCATCAATAAAACCTGTTATAAAAGGGATTTTCTATTTAATTCCGATCTCTGAATTTGTTTTTTTGCGACAAAAAGCTGCTATAATTTTAGCAATTTATGCACGAGCGCCAATAAACTTCTTTAAATAGAAAAAAAGCCAATTTATTTGGAATTGGGAAGGTCGAATTTTTTTAGGGTCATAGTAGATCCGTTAAATTCCCCATAGGTAAAATAAGTAATCCAGTCTCCCAGATTAACATAGGTAGATTGTTGGTTTAAGGAAATTTCCAAAGGAAGGTGTCTATGTCCAAAAACAAAATAATCATAGTGTTGTTGTTCCAATTTCCGCTTGCAGTACTGTACCAGCCATTCATTGTCCTCCCCAAGAAACTTGGTGTCTTCCACACCAGAAATCATCTTGTTCTTTACAGAGAGGTATTGGGCCAATTTTACTCCCAAATCAGGGTGGAGCCAGTTGTAGAGCCATTTGGAGACCGGATTGGTAAACACCTTCTTCATCCGTTTATAGCCTTTGTCCCCGGGTCCCAAGCCATCGCCGTGTCCTATTAGAAATGTAGCCTGGTTTAGTTGAAATAGCTGTGGTTTGTGAAACACGGGTATGTTTAACTCCTCTTCAAAATAACCGTTCATCCACAGGTCATGGTTGCCCACAAAATAATAAACCGGAATACCTGAATCTGTAATTTCCGCCAACTTTCCCAAGGTTCGGGTAAAACCTTTGGGTACCACGGTCTTATATTCAAACCAGAAATCAAATAAATCTCCCAAAAGAAATATGGCCGCGGCATCCTGTTTTACGGTATCCAGCCAAGCCACAAATTTTTTTTCACGGGGAAAGCTTAATTCCTTTGTGGGGGCCCCTAAATGGTTATCACTAGAAAAATAGACCTTTTTGCCTTTTGGCACCTCAATCGTTCTCATCCCAGGTCTTTTAGTTATCAGCAGCATACCATTCGGCAAAGGAAGTATCGGTTTCCTGTAACCTTAAGGAATGTAACGCTATATTGTGGGGCAAACGGGCCTTTATCCTGGCGGCAAAGTCGATCACCATATTTTCACTGGTAGGCTGGTAATCGGCCAAAATCACACTATGGCCCCGATCCATTAATTCCTTGGCCAAATCCACATGTGGGGTATTCTTGTTAAAAACCGTGGCATGGTCAAATTGATCTACAATCTCTTCCATGACTATTTTTTTTAGGTCCCCAAAGTCTATTACCATTCCCAGTTTAACATGTGAGGTATCGGTAATAGGCCTGCCGATCACCGTAACCGAAAGCTTATAACTGTGGCCGTGTACATTTCTGCACTTGCCATCATAACCGTACAATGCATGTCCCGTCTCAAAATTAAACTGTTTGGTAATCCTTATGTTGCCCATAATATGTATTTGGACAGCAAAGGTAATTTATTCTTGGAAATTAATCGTTAAGCAGCGGCTGTGTCCAAGCGGTTTCATATATTATATTTTCAATGGGATTCTGCTGTAATTTTGTTGAGGTAATTTTACTCCTTACAAAGAGTATATCATCGGTTACATTAAAGGTAGCTGAACTGCCTTGAACCGACTTCAATTCCTTTACCTCACTTTCTCCTTTTAGGCAACCCAAAAAACTTATTGTATAGTCCACATTACTTTCCGATGCTACTTCTACCGATAATTGCTGCCCGTCATAATCCAGCGAATTTAGTGTTACTCCTGTACTGGAGTAAAAATTCCCTTTTTCCATCGCCCCTATCAAGGAGGCTGCAGATAAGGTGTCTGCTTGTACCATTACCCAGCCCCTGCCAGAGTTGCTCCATTTACTGCCCATTTTATGGTAACTATGGGAATCATCTGTTGCCAGTCCATACATAATGGGCTTTTTGGCTGCTACATAGGAAATATTGATCTGGTCCCACATTTCTTCTGTGGATATATGAGTTGAATCTCCCATGTTATGTACCATTGGATGGCCGTTGTATACCTCAAAAAAGCGCTCTCCCTTCAAGGATATCATATCCTCAAGGCTTATGCTGTAGTAAAAGTTGGGGTGATTAATATGTGGCATAATAGGCACTCCCGTCTCCTGGCGTTGTTTCAGTACGGCGTTGATATTATTTTGCATAACATCGGACACACTATTACCCCCTTGTGGATCTATTTTGTTTTGAATATTGGTGGCATTCATATGAATGTGTTTATCTTCATACCTATCAGTGATTTCTTCAGAATGAATAACCAGGAATTCACCCGCCTTTTCAAATAGATCCCTATACTCTGCATAGGTCTTAAGCTTCACATGTATTTTCCCGGAATCCAATTTATAATCTACCCATTCGTCCCCATATGTATCCAAGTAATCCTTAAAGCTCTTTTGGTAAATTGAATCTTCACGGACCTGTATCCATTTTTCATCCATGGATATTGTGTTGTGGTCAGATAAGGCAATGAATTGATAGTCATTGGAGCTGTACCAATCCAAGATGGTCTCTGGGAACTCGTCCCCGTCACTCCAAAACGAATGGGTATGCAAATTGCCCTTATACCACTTTTTCTTTTGGGGGGTATCCGTATTCTTCTTTACATCCCCGCAGCTTCCCAGCACCAGAGCCAGAGGCAACAAAATTGATGATAATAAATATTTCATATTGTTAGTTTGGTTGATTAGATCCCTAAAAGTTAATGAAAAAGAAGCAGATAGAGCGTAGTAGCCCTAAAATGGCCATAAAACATCACCTTAAGTTAATCCCCGGCCATCCCACATAATACAGGCTTAACACCTTGGCATTACCTGTATTACGTACTAATTTATTGGTAAAAATAAAAACCAAAACGACAGCAGAATTCAATGGGAAATTACCGTTTAAAGAGGATAGACCAACTGCTGATATCCGCTCCGCATACAGTAACGCTATAAGTTTTTGCCTATAAAGAAACGGTCAAGAAGTCCCATTACCTCGTTTGCCCGAAGGTGGCATATTATAAAAAAAATTTGAATCGCAACATAGGGTACCTTAGTATTATATGCACTAGCTTCTTTGTGCTAGACATGAATGCAAAGCAATAAAACAATCACTATTGTCCCAGGAAGTATTAGTAATCGTGGAAGGTTAAAAAAACGCGTGAAGCATAATCAGGCTTTTTAAGGTATCCTGTGCCTCTGCAGATCAACAGCAAAATAAGCCCTTACCTTTTGTATTTTCTATTATTTCTAAGTCGGTTAACGAAATATACCACTACCAAAACAAGCGCAAGAATTGGAAAAACAAAGTTTCCGTTTAAAAAAGATAAAATATCCATAATAAAAATTTAAAAATGTAGAACGATTAAAAGCGTAGCTTATTGTTTTTTTACAAAAATTGCCACAATGGCAGAAGTTACGATCCCCATGGTGAGCGCCCCAAAAACACTCTGTAGGATATAGCTGTTTAAGCTAAAATAATTTTCAGCGGCCTCCTGGCTCATTTTGCCGGACTCTATTACATAGGCAATGATGTTGGCAAAATAATCCGGGCTGATCATTGTATGGGTTATGTATTGAGCAAACGGACTTAAAAGGGCTACAATTACACTAAGTATGATACCACTTACAAACCCCTGCTTCCAGGTCATTTTTCCGTTGTACTCCTGCTTTCTCTTATCCAGCAAAGCTAAAACGTATACCGTAATGGCAATAAGAGCAAAGAAATTGGTATAGATGGCGTGCTTGCCAATAAGCGTATCATGCCATCCCAAAGACTTTTCTAGGACCATCCAAAGAAGGGTAGCGGCCGTGAAGATAATGCCCCACTTAATTTCAATCCGAAATTTACTCATAATTGTTATTTTTTAAAGCTGTTAAGTACCTTTTTTGTTTCTTCCGAAAGTGCCAAACGCCCAGATATTTCAGCTCTGTTCGCTAACAATGTATCCCAATTACCGGTACCTTCCCATAATACTTTCTTCCACTCCTCCAAGGCCTCGGGATTATACCCGGCCAGCTTTTCCGCAAAAATCCCCAGCTCCCTATCCAGCTCATCCATACCTACAAAGACCTTGGAAAACAATCCTTTTTCTTGGGCCCAATAGGCATTTTTCCATTCGTTGGGAGATAGTGAGAGCTCCGATAAGGCGGCGACACCAATCTTTCGTTTTACTGCCGGGGCTATTACAAAGGGAGCAATACCAATGGAAAGTTCCGACAATCGTATTGCGGCAGCTTCGGCAGCAAAAACATAATCACAGGCAGCAATAACACCCACACCTCCACCAACAGCCTTGCCTTGCACCCTGCCTATAATGAGCTTTTTACAATTTCTCATGGCATTGATCAGATGGGCAAAACCATTGAAAAAAACCTTCCCCTCTGTTATATTGTCAACGGCCAACAGCTCATCAAAAGAAGCTCCGGCGCAAAAGGCCCTGTTCCCTTCAGATTTAAGTACGATCAGGTGCACAGCATCATTTTCCGATAATTCGTTTAAAGTCTTGCCCAGCCTTTTTAATAAATCCGCAACAAAAGAATTACTGGCCGGATGCCCAAATTCTACTGTGGCAACCTTATTGACGATACTGGTATATAAACTTCCATTGGATCGGGTAGTGCCCATAAGTGATTTTTAAGTCTTGTTCGTATCCTACTTACTATACTAAGTTCTATATAATTTGCATAGACATTGGCCGGCTACAAATTGCATATCATATTTATGCTGAATATTCCTTGTGGTTGGGCTTCAATGCTTTTATAGTATAGCCCAAAATTAATGGTTTTGCAGTAGCGGACGAAACTTTCGCCTAAATTTCCATACCAAGGCACCTCCTCTAATGGCCATCCATAAGGTAAAGGCAACCCAAATACCGTAAAGTCCCCAATCCAAGAATTTACCCAAGAATAAAATTGGGACAAAACATAGAAAAGTGGCTACCAACAATACATTTCTAAGGTATTTCATTTCTCCCAGGCCTTTAAACAATCCATCAAATACAAAGGCCACCATATTCATTGGTATCCCAAGTATCAGAATAAAAAATACGGAATAGAATGCTTCCAAGACGGTAATATCATTGGAGAAAATTCGTCCTATAGGCCTGTAAAACAAAAATCCGACAAGAACCAACAACAGGCTTATGATGAATCCGTAGAACATAATTTTTTTCGCAAGTTTCCATAGTCCGTCATAATTCCTTGCTCCCAGTAATTTCCCGCCCATTATATTGCCGGCGGCTCCGTAGCCGTCTATAAAAAATGCAGAAAACAACCAAAGGTTTATAGCAATGGTATGTGCACCAATATACCTGTCCCCCAAGGCTGTTGCTTCCCTTACCGCCAATATTAGGGCCGTATTGAGAGCTAGTGCCCTAACAAAAAGATTGAGGCTCATGACTACCAATCTTCCTAGTTCTGGATGTAAGGGGAATTTTAGGGCCAGACGGATATTGGTTTTTACCACCAACAGTACAAAAGCCATTATGGCCATAATTCCTTGGGCTATTAAACTGGCCCATGCAGCACCTTCCAAATACATTGGTTCTACCAATCCGTCTACCCCATAGACCAAAACTAGGTCCAAAACTATATTTAACACAGCTCCTGTAATGGCAATAAGCATGGGGTAATAGGTGTTCTGTAGGCCTCTGAAGATGCCCATGACCGCAAAAACAAATAAGGTTAACGGAAAGCCCCATACCCTTATGGAATAATAGGAAATACAAAGCTCCAGAATTCGGCCCGAAGCGTTTAAAAGAACAAATATCTCCTCTACTACAAAAATGGTGGAAAGCAGTATTATAATACTCAGTAAAATGTTTAAATATATGGCTTGCGCGGGTAATGTACTTACCCTGTTCAACTTTCCGGCGCCCAGATATTGCGAAATAATTGCCGAAATAGCACTTCGGGTCTGCCCCAATATCCATATCAACATGGATAAAAAGGAACCCACTATTCCCGCTGCCGCCAAAGATTCCATTCCGTCCTGGGGTATATTACCAACAATAGCCGTATCGGTTATGGATAAAATTGGCTCGGCTATTCCCGCTACAGTGGCAGGAATGGCAAGTTTGTTAATAGTCCTAAAGTTAATTGCTGTATTCAAATAAAAGAAAGGCTGTTTTATAAAATTAGTTCATAACAATGAAAAGGAAATTCACTTTGCTTTGGAAAAAAAATATCCCCTAGCTTTTGGTAACCCCTAGCTTGATAAAAGGAATTGTTACGGCTATTTTGGCTAAAGGTGTCCAATCTTACCGAAACAAAATCCGCTTTTCTGGCGTAAGCCTCCGCAAAATCCATGAGTTTCTGTGCATAACCCTTTTTTTGCTCTTCCGGGTGCACTGCCAAACGGTGAATATAAATGTTGCGTTGGTTAGCTGTTAACCATTTAACAGGTAAATATTCCTCATCCATATAGGTAGAAATTACTATTGTACCTAGTATTTTGTTGTTGACCTCCAACACATAAAGTTCCTTTCGGGCAATATCTCTTTCAAATGCTTCATGGGAAGGATAATGTTCGTTCCATTGATAAATACCCTGATCTATCATGCTTTTGGCACAAGCCTTGGTAATATTAAGAATATGGGGGATTTCCAAATTCTTTGCCAGTCTAATCATGTACGGTTAAATTTAATTTGTAAATTTATGCTATTCGTGAGGAATAATATCATGAAAAATAGAAGCCTTTAAGCAAGTATAACCAAAATCTTCTATTTTGCCTTTCAGTATAACACACCTATAAAGGCGCAAAAAAGCAATTAAAACCAAACACATGTATTGGGCCTTATGAATTTTGGAGACCGACCAAAATGATGGTTATGGAGCAATACATCTAACCAACAATAAATTAAATAGAAACCAATGAAAAATATCCTTGTTCCAATTGGAGCCTCTGAAAGAGCACACAAAACCTTACAATATGCTGTAGACTTTGCGACCGAATTTGGTTCCAATATTTATATAATGGAAGTGTTTAGTGTTAGTCCTAGCGCAAGCTCTTTGGCAAACATTAGCGAAAAACTTTCCGAAAAAAGTAAAGAACATATAAAAGGAGTTCTAGATCAGGTTGATGCAAAAAATGTGATAATCAAGATAGCCACCTATAAGGGCGATATTGTAAACGGACTAAAAGATATAGATAAAGACCTAGGGATAGATTTGATTATTATGGCCCCTAGAAGCAATGACATACAGGAAGAATTGTATTTGGGCAACACCTCCGGTAAAATTGTAAAGCAGACCGATATCCCCACTTTAATAGTACCCAAAGGAACTGTTTACAAACCCTTCAAAACTATATTGACAGCTTTTAAATCGGGAGTTTTAAAGGATAAGAGCATTCTAAATCCGTTAAAAGAGATCAAAAAGAAATTTGATTCAAAAATAAGTTTGCTTTTTGTAAAAACCCCTGGATATACCAAAGACGATCTAAAAATAAATATGTCCTTAATGGGTTTAAGTTCTGAGCTCACCCAGTCCGAAAACCCGTCTACCTATTTAGGGGTATTGCAACATTTTGAGGCAAAACATCCAGATCTACTTTGTGTATTTAGGAGAAAACGAGGCTTTTTTAAAAAATTATGGGAAAAAAACACTATCCCAAAGTCGGAATTTTACGCCGCGGTGCCAGTTTTGGTGCTAAGTGTGAAAAAAGACTAATAATATTGCAATAAGCGCAAATAGTACTTTGATAATGTTAGAAAAAGTATTTTCTTTGCGGCAGCCAAATATGGGGGATTAGCTCAGCTGGCTAGAGCGCTTGCCTGGCAGGCAAGAGGTCACCGGTTCGACTCCGGTATTCTCCACCAATAAATACAAGGGTTTCAAGAGATTTTTCTTTTGAAACCCTTTTTGGTTTGTAGGCGGTTTGCGATTGTTTTTTCGCTTTTTCTAATCCACACACCCAACTTTGAATAATTATATATCCCTTTGAAGCTTCACTTGTACGCACGACATTATATCACGAAATAATGACATCTGCAAGGTGGTTGGCCTTAATTGGATAAAGGAGTTCGATCAAAATAATACCCGTTTAATGTAGATGATGGTTGGTCAAGAGGCAATAATTGTTTCATGAACTCTTGCTTAATCCCTGGTGTATGTTTTTAGGCCACTTTGTAAAAAATAAAAAGGCAGAGCATGGCTCCACCTTTTTCCCCAAATCTTACCATGAACTTAACCTACTTATGCTATGGTCCTCCAAAAGTAAAGTGTTTAGGCTTGTGCGAAAAAGGTTTTAGATGAATGTCTTTTTAATAGGTTGAAATACAGCTTGTTCGATTAAATGTGCAATATTGGCGCTGTACTGCATTATCCCTGCCGGGCTTAAAATTGATCAATAAAAAAGGTGGAGAAGTCTCCACCTTTTTTGCCCCAAATCTTACCATATACTTAACCTACTTATGCTATGGCAGTACTAAAATACAAGCGCCAAAAAGCTAAATGGTCAAAAAGACGTTAAAGGGTGTATTTCATCGATGAAATACATATAAATGTGTATTTCATCGATGAAAATGTTAATAAGCTCGTTCGTTCTTTCCTTCAAAGAAATTGATAAATGCCTTGTTTACTACTCTGTTTCCACCGGGAGTGGGGTAATTACCGGTAAAATACCAATCCCCTAAGTTCTTTGGACAGGCCACATGTAGGTTTTCTATGTTTTGATAAATGACCTGTACCTCTGCTTTAATATCTGGCGGACTTAACAATTGTCCAATCTTATCAGAAATTTCATCGGCTGTGAAAGGGGAATAGAATTCCTTAACGTAGTTCACTACTTCTGAGTCGTGCGTGTTTACCTGGGTTAGGCATTTCTTGTATATTTCTTCCACTAGGTGCATAGTGTTTCGCTCTTCGTGAAGAGCTAAAGCCGCTTTAAAGGCTATAAAATCCTCTAATTTGGCCATGTCTATACCGTAACAATCGGGATAACGGATCTGTGGAGCAGAGGAAACTACAATTATTTTCTTGGGTAAGAGTCGGTCTAGAATCCTAAGTATACTTTTCTGTAGGGTAGTGCCACGGACTATACTGTCATCTATGATTACCAGATTGTCGTTTTCTTTAACAGAGCCATAAGAGATGTCGTATACATGGGCCACAAGATCGTCCCTGCTACTGTCTTGCGTAATAAAGGTTCTTAACTTTGCATCCTTTATAGCTACTTTTTCAATTCTGGGGCGTACCTCAAGGATGTCGTGCAGTTCTTCGCGGGTTATTTTTCTGCCTATAGAAAGAATTTGCTCTTCCTTCTTTTTGTTCATATAGTCCTGTGCAGCTATGACCATCCCAAAAAAGGAGGTTTCTGCCGTATTGGGGATATAGGAGAAGACGGTATTCTTAATGTCCTCATTGATCGATTTCAGGATCAAGGGGAACAACAGTTTCCCCAGCATCTTTCTTTCCTGGTATATTTCCTTGTCACTTCCCCTGGAAAAATATATTCGTTCAAACGAGCATGCCTTTCTTTCTGTAGGCTCCAGAATTTTTTTGATTTTTACCTGACCATTTTTCTTGATGATAATGGCATGGCCCGGATCAAGTTCTTTTACATCCTCAAACCTTACGTTAAAAACGGTTTGTATGGCAGGCCGTTCAGAGGCTACCACGGCTATTTCATCATCCTGATAGTAATAGGTAGGTCTTATTCCTCCCGGGTCCCTTAGTACAAAGGAGTCGCCGTGCCCAAGTAAACCGGCCATGGCGTAACCGCCATCGAAGTTTTTTGCGGCCCGTCTTAGGATCTTGGCAACATTAAGTCTTTCCGCTATTATAGGGGATGCTTCCCTTTTGTTAAAGCCTTCCTTTTTTATTTCCTTGTACAGTTTGGCTACTGCATCGTCCAAGAAATGGCCTATCTTTTCCATGACCGTAACGGTATCGGCCTTTTCTTTGGGGTGTTGTCCTATTTGGACCAAATTATCGAACAGCTCATTAACATTGGTCATGTTAAAGTTGCCCGCAACTATCAGGCTTCGGTGCATCCAATTGTTTTGTCTTAAAAAGGGGTGCACACTCTCAATACTGTTTTTTCCAAAAGTTCCGTAGCGTACATGACCCAATAGTAACTCCCCAATATAAGGTATGTGCTTTTTTTGTTTTGTTACGTCGTTGATATACTCTGGATGTTCCTTGAACGAATTATTGATTCTTTCATTTATCTGGGCAAAAATATCCTGTATGGGCTGTTGGTCTATAGAGCGCACCCTGCTCATATACCTCTCCCCAGGATCCATATCTAATTTAATACTGGCAAAACCGGCACCATCCTGGCCTCGGTTATGTTGTTTTTCCATCATTAAGTACATCTTGTTCACCCCGTAAAAGGCGGTACCGTACTTTTTTTGATAGTACTCCAATGGTTTTAATAACCGAATTAAGGAAATTCCACACTCATGCTTTATAGCGTCGCTCATGGTAACATAAAATTAAAAATGCCCTGAAAATAGGGCACGTATTTATTGTAATTCAATATCAAACTGGGTAAGCTCCTTAAATTGGAGCAACCTCTGGTTAACTTCTTTCTTGTTCAAATTCACCATTCTTTCTGTGCCAAAACGTTCTACACAAAAAGATGCTAGATTGGAACCGTGGATGACCGCACTTTTTAAGTTGTTGAAACTAATGTTTTTGGTCTCCGTTAAATAGCCTGCAAAGCCACCAGCAAAAGTGTCTCCGGCTCCTGTAGGGTCAAAAACATCCTCTAGGGGCAATGCCGGCGCAAAAAATACTTCTGCATTATGGAAAAGTAGGGCGCCGTGCTCCCCTTTTTTAATGACCACAAATCTTGGCCCCATTTGTTGTATTTTCTCTGCAGCTTTAACCAAAGAATACTCATTTGTAAGCTGTCTGGCCTCCTCATCATTTATGGTAATAACGTCTATATGTGCAATTACTTCTTTCAATTCCTCCAGGGCATTGTCCATCCAAAAGTTCATAGTATCCAATACTATAAGTTTTGGTCGTTCTTCCATCTGTTTAATTACACTTAACTGGGTACTAGGGTGCAAGTTGCCTAGCATAAGGACATCGGCGTCTTTAAAATTGCCGGGTACAACGGGATCGAAATCGGCAAGGACATTAAGTTCTGTTGCCAAGGTGTCCCTAGAATTTAGATCGTTATGGTACTTGCCGCTCCAAAAGAAGGTTTTGCCGCCCTTTACCACCTGCAGGGCAGAGATATCTATGTTTCTATCACTCAGGAGATCTAGGTATTCTTTTGGAAAATCTTCACCAACCACCGAAACAATCGCGGATTTTGCTCCAAACTGGGATGCCGCCAGGCCAATAAACGTGGCTGCACCTCCCAATATTTTATCGGTTTTTCCAAAAGGTGTTTCAATAGCATCAAAGGCAACGGTGCCTACAATTAAAAGTTTGCCCATTAAATTTAAAAATTTGCTGCAAAGATAGGTTTTTGAATCGCCAATTCCATGGCATGGGAAATCAAATTTTAAAAAATGATGCAATGGCTATTTACGGCCAAAATCTGCAGGGATCTCACCCCAGGCTTTGGTTTCCCATTTTACAATAGTGGTCTGATAGGTGTTTTTTTGAAGCCAGGAAATGGCTCGTCTGACCAAATCAAATACTTCTTTGTTTTCTGGGGTTTCAGTGAGTTTGGAGTTGCAGTTCTTTTTTCGCACCCAGCTCATGGCAGTTTTGGAATCGGTATAGATAATTCTGTCGCTATTTTGTTGTTTTAAAAATGCCAGGCCGTGAACTAGGGCCAAAAACTCCCCAATATTGTTGGTCCCCTGTTTAAATGGCCCTTGTTTAAATAGCTCTTTTTTGGTCTTGGTATCCACACCTCTATATTCCATTATCCCTGGGTTGCCACTAGATGCGGCATCTACGGATATGGAATGGTAATTGGGCTGTCCAATTTTCTGCAGTAGTGCTTTGCTGGGCATGGGCTTATTGGTTTTTTTGCCCTTATAGTCGTCATAATTACCGTTGAAGGCCTTTTTTGCCGCTTCAAAAGTGGTAAAGGATTTGTATTGGGCGCCTTTGTAATTGCTAATGGCGGCCTTGCAGTCCTTCCAACTGGTATATATCCCGGGGTTATGCCCCTTCCATACGGTGTAAAATTTTTCTTTTTTGGCCATTATTCCCCCATTAATACCTGTTCTATCACTTTGGGGAAGTATTCGTATTCCAACTGGTGAACCTTATTGGCTATCTCAGAAGGACTGTCACTGGGAGCTAGGGCAACCTTTGCCTGTTTAATTATGGCCCCTTCATCATAGTTTTCATTTACATAATGAATGGTAATTCCGGTCTCCCCTTCATTATTAAGCTTTACTGCCTCGTGTACATGCATGCCGTACATTCCCTTGCCTCCGTATTTTGGCAGTAGGGCAGGGTGTATATTTATAATCTTATTAGGGAAGTTGTGAATTAGGGTCTGGGGTATTTTCCAAAGAAATCCCGCCAAAACAATTAAATCAGGATTTAGGGATTCCAAAACATTTAAGACGCAATCCGATTGGTAAAATGAATGCTTGTTAAAGTACAGGGCATTTATGTTAAGCCTATCGCATCTCTCCAAAACCTTGGCCTCCTTTTTATTGGTAAGTACGCAATCTATGCTTACATCAGAATTATTTTGAAAATATTTTACTATGTTCTCAACATTGGAGCCAGAGCCGGAGGCGAACAGGACGATACTTTTCATGTTTTGATTTTGGGGTTGTGGATCAAAATAATTTAGGGCTAAAATAGTACACTTGTATTTAATTTTATTAAATTAGGACACATTTTAACGACAAATAGTGTTATTAAACCAAAGTTTTTTATTTTTGCCATCAATTTAAATTTTTAAAATCGATATTATTATGTCAGACATTGCATCAAGAGTAAAAGCTATCATCGTAGATAAATTAGGTGTTGATGAGAACGAAGTTGTAACGGAAGCTAGCTTTACTAACGACCTAGGGGCAGATTCATTGGATACTGTTGAGTTGATCATGGAGTTCGAAAAAGAATTCGATATTCAGATTCCAGATGATCAAGCCGAGAACATTGCTACAGTTGGTCAAGCTATAAGTTATATAGAAGAAGCCAAGTAATTTTATGATTTCTTGAACAAGTTTCAAAATTATCCATGTGGTAAAGACGCTGCATGGATAATTTTTTTTAATTTACACCTAACTTATACGTTAAACAAAAATTTAGTTCAATGCAATTAAAGCGAGTTGTAGTTACCGGTCTAGGTGCTTTAACACCTATTGGCAAGAATATAGAAGAGTACTGGGAGGGCCTAAAGAACGGCAAAAGTGGTTCTGCGCCCGTTACCTATTATGATACGGAGAAGTTTAAAGTAAAATTTGCCTGCGAACTTAAGGATTACAATTCAGGGGATTATTTTGATAGAAAAGAAGGCCGTAAACTGGATAGGTTTGCGCAATATGCCCTAATTTCTTCGGATGAGGCCATAAAGGATTCTGGGTTAGACCTTGATAAAATAGATAAATTCCGCACCGGCGTAATCTGGGGAGCAGGTATAGGTGGATTGGAAACTTTTCAGAACGAGGTATTGAATTTTGCCGAAGGGGACGGAACACCTAGGTTTAATCCCTTCTTTATACCAAAAATGATTGCCGATATTGCTCCTGGAAACATTTCCATTAAGCATGGCTTTATGGGGCCTAATTACACTACTGTTTCGGCTTGTGCATCATCTGCCAACGCTATTATAGACGCGTTGAACAATATTCGTTTGGGATATTGCGATGTAATCGTAACAGGAGGTAGTGAGGCGGCGGTAACCATAGCAGGTATGGGTGGCTTTGGAGCCATGCATGCTCTTTCTACTCGAAATGACAGCCCTGAAACAGCTTCTAGGCCATTTGATGCAACCAGGGATGGTTTTGTCCTAGGGGAAGGAGCGGGAGCTCTTATTCTTGAGGAATACGAGCACGCAAAAGCTAGGGGCGCAAAAATTTATGCCGAAGTGGCCGGAGGGGGATTGTCCAGTGACGCCTATCATATGACAGCACCACATCCAGATGGAGTGGGGGTTGTACGCGTTATGGAGAATTGTTTAAAGGACGCAGGATTGAAGCCTGAGGACGTAGATGCCATAAACACCCACGGGACTTCCACACCATTGGGAGACGTAGCCGAATTAAAGGCGATAACCCAAGTGTTTGGTGACCACGCACCAAAAATGAACATTAACTCTACCAAATCCATGACAGGACACCTATTGGGTGCGGCCGGGGCCATTGAGGCCATAGCCTCCATCTTGGCAATGGAACACAGTTTGGTGCCACCTACTATAAACCATAGTACGGTAGATGAGAATATAGACCCTAAATTAAACCTAACCCTTAACAAGGCTCAGAAACGGGAAGTGAACGTTGCCTTGAGCAATACTTTTGGATTTGGAGGGCATAATGCATGTGTGATATTTAAAAAAATTAGCTAATTCATATTATGAACGCTTTTTCCAATTTATTTAATTCCCATTCAAAAAAGGATGGGGATTTTTTTTTGGGAATGAAAAAAATTTTGGGATTCAAGCCTAAAAACCTGGAATTTTACCAAAAAGCGTTTGTGCACCGCTCTGCCAATAGAAAGGATAAAAACGGTCATCCTATGAATTATGAGCGTTTGGAATTTTTGGGAGATGCCATGTTGGGCACCATAATTTCCATGCATTTATACAGCATGGTGCCTGATGGCGATGAAGGCTATCTCACCAAGATGAGGTCCAAGATTGTAAGTAGGGAACACCTTAATGAACTGGGCAAGGATCTAAAGCTAATCGATTTTGTGGAAAGCAGGATACCCAAATCGCGTTTCGGGGACAATATCCATGGAAATGTTTTTGAAGCTCTGGTTGGCGCCATTTACTTGGATAGGGGCTATAAATATTGTGAGAAGTTCATCAATAAAAGGATTATAAAGCCCTATGTGGATATAGAGCAATTGGAGGGGAAGGTTATAAGCTATAAGAGTTTGGTCATAGAATGGTGCCAAAAGCAAAAGAAGTCTTTTAATTATGATATTTACGAGGATACGGGAAAGGATGTAATAAAGCATTTTGCCGTAAAATTGTCCATTAATGGGAAGGTTGTGGCAAAAGCTAGGGCAACATCCAAAAAAAAGGCAGAAGAAAGAGCTTCCAAAAGGGCTTATTTTGCCATGCAGGACAGGATAGAAAAATCTAAGGGAGAGTGAGGGTATGATGGTGATTGTGGCTTATGTTTGCAAATCCCCTTCCACAATTTTGCAACTGCATTAAAAAAACCAAAAACTCCAACGTTTTCGTGGGGTTCACATAGCTGATATACCAAAATGGACTAGGCTGGTTTCGTTATTAATCCTATATTTACGCCTTTCACGGAAAGTATGGCAGCGATACACAAAATTTCGGAAGACTTTTATGAAGAAACTTTTACCTTAATCGCTTTGCACAGCAGTATTGAAGATCATATGCTGGTCTACGCGCTTAATTCCTGTCTAAAAACAAAATTAAAGAGGGCGGTGAAGGACATAGAGGTTTCGCAAAATGGGTCTTTTCCAATTTTTTCGTGGACAGATGAAATAAATGATCGCTATTATGCCCTCGTTGCGAATAAGGATAGAAAGGAGGAAGAACCGGGATTAGGGACCCTTTTCCAAGACCAGCCCTCGTTTACCTCCTATCACTTGGTTCCGGAATATAGGGATGTAGACTACTTTTTAAAAATAGAACACGATGAGCTGGACGTTGAAGGAAATATTTTAAAATCCGTCCTATCAATACCAAAGGTCATTACGGCCTATCTGGTGGATGCAACTAAACTAAAATCTAAAAATAATTTAATATTTTAACATAATGCCGACAAAAAAGAAGACAAAAATAGTGGCTACCTTAGGACCAGCTACTAGTAAGAAGAGTGTTCTTAAGGACATGATTGAGGCTGGAGTGAATGTCTTTAGAATCAATTTTTCCCATGCAGATTATAACGACGTTTCCGAACGTGTAAAGATGATTCGTGAGTTAAGTGAGGAAATGGGTACCTATACCTCTATCCTTGCAGATTTACAAGGCCCTAAATTAAGGGTTGGGGTAATGGCAGGAGAAGTGGTGGTAGCACCAGATGATGAGATTACTTTTGTTACGGGCGAGCCTTTTGAAGGAAATGCCGAGAAAGTATATATGAACTATACCAATTTCCCTCAAGATGTAAAGGCTGGAGAGCGCATCCTTTTGGACGACGGGAAGTTGATGTTTGAAGTGGTGACTACCAATAGAAAGGACGAGGTAAAGGCCAAGGTTATACAAGGAGGACCATTGAAGTCCAAAAAAGGGGTTAACCTGCCCAATACCAATATTTCCTTACCTGCCCTTACAGAAAAGGATGTTAAAGATGCTATTTTTGCCATTTCCCTAAATGTTGATTGGATTGCCTTATCTTTTGTGAGGTTTAGTCAGGATCTTATAGATCTACAAAATATTATAAAAGAGCATTCAGAACATAAAATTCCGATCATTGCCAAAATAGAAAAACCGGAAGCAGTAGAGAACATAGATAAGATTGTTGCCTATTGTGATGGATTAATGGTGGCACGGGGCGACTTAGGTGTTGAGGTTCCTGCCCAAGAAGTGCCTTTAATACAAAAACAATTGGTGCTACGGGCAAAAAAGGCGCGTATACCGGTGATTATTGCAACCCAAATGATGGAGACCATGATTACCAGTCTTACCCCTACCCGTGCAGAGGTAAACGATGTAGCTAATTCTGTTATGGACGGTGCAGATGCCGTTATGCTTTCTGGTGAAACTTCTGTTGGTAACTATCCCGTACAAGTGATAGAGAAAATGTCCAGTATTTTGGAAAGTGTGGAAAATTCGGAATTGATAAAAGTACCACATCAGCCACCACATGTTAGGACCAATAGATATATTACCAAGTCTATTTGTTATCATGCAGCACTTATGGCCAATGAGATTGAGGCAAGTGCCATTTCTACATTGACCAATAGTGGATATACTGCTTTTCAAATATCTGCATGGAGACCAAAAGCACATATTTTAGTGTTTACTTCCAATAAAAGAATCTTGACCCAGCTTAACCTTTTATGGGGGGTAAAGGCTTTTTACTACGATAAGTTTGTCTCTACGGATGAAACTATTGAGGACGTTAACAAAATAGCCTGTGAGAAAGGATATTTGGATGTTGGGGACATGCTGGTAAGTTTGGCAGCCATGCCTATCAAAGATAAGGGGATGGTAAATACCCTTAGGGTTTCTGAAATTGAAAGTTGTAACTTCTAGAATAGAGGTTAAGTATTTTATAAGCCTGGTCGGTACGTATATCGGTCAGGCTTTTTTGCTTTTATAAATCAAACTTTAATTGTACCGATAACGACTTTTCTTCCAAGGGCTTGTTCCTATCGGTATTTAGGTTGGATATGGAGATGCCCAAAAGTCGAACCGAGTTATTTAGTCGGTCTTGGTATAAAAGCTCCTTGGTGGTTTCCAAGATCAAGGATTTTTCCGCTATATAATATGGGAGGGTCTTACTGCGTGTCTGAAGGGTAAAGTCACTGTACTTTATTTTAAGGGTGATGGTTTTTCCGGAGATTTTGGACTTTTTTAGTCGCTTTTCCAGTTCTATGGCGATATGCTCCAAGCGTTCTAGCATAAAGATTTCGCTACTGAGGTTTTCGTTAAATGTGCGTTCTGCACCAACCGATTTGGGAATTCTGTTGGGCTTTACCGGGCTGTTGTGTATTCCCCTTACCACCTGATAGTAATAACTGCCACTTTTTCCAAAATGCATTTGTAAAAACTCAAGGCTTTTGCTCTTTAGGTCGTTACCGGTGAAAATGCCAAGGTGGTACATTTTATCGGCCGTAACCTTTCCTACTCCATAGAACTTACGTATTTCCAGTTGCTCTAGGAAGGCAAGAACCTCTTCTGGGTTAACGGTCTTTTGCCCATTGGGTTTATTGTAGTCACTTGCCACTTTGGCAATAAACTTATTGATAGATATACCTGCCGAGGCGGTTAGTCCTACTTCTTCTAATATTCGCTGCCTTATTTCTGCGGCAATTAGGGAGGCAGAGGGATTTCCCTTCTTGTTTAGGGTAACATCCAGATAGGCCTCATCCAATGAAAGCGGTTCTACCAAATCGGTATAATCAAAGAATATATTTCTGATTTTCAGGGAAATCTCTTTATAGCGGGGAAATCGAGGGGGTACAAATATTAACTCTGGGCAATTTCTTTTCGCCATAAAGCCGCTCATGGCGCTACGTACGCCAAATTTCCGGGCTTCGTAACTGGCTGCGGCAACCACACCACGCTTTTCTGCCCCTCCAACGGCAATGGGCTTGCCCTTTAGATTGGGGTCATCCATTTGCTCTACAGAGGCGTAGAATGCATCCATGTCCACATGGATGATCTTTCGTTGTGGGAAATCCATTTTCATACCGTAAATTTATAACAAGTTTACGGTAAAGGGATTCCCCAGTATTGTTAAAGCGCAACAATGGAACAGGAACAATTAAAAACACAGGATAAAACGGCCATTATATTGGGGGCTTCAGGGCTAAGCGGCGGAAATGTGCTGCAACTGCTACTAAAGGATACGCGCTATAGCAAGATAAAGATTTTTTCCAGGACTAGACTCGGACTACAACATCCCAAAGTGGAAGAACATATTGGGGATCTATTAAAGCTGTATGAATTTAAAGCCCAGTTCACGGCAGACGAAGTGTTTTGTTGTGTGGGTACTACCAAGGCAAAAACCCCAGACCCCAAAGTTTATAGGAGCATTGACTATGGGATACCGGTTTCCGCTGCAACTTTGTGCAGGGCAAACAATATAGGGACATTCTTGGTGATTTCTGCCCTTGGGGCCAATGCCAATAGCAACATAACCTATAATAGCCTAAAGGGAGAAATGGAAGAGGCCGTTATAGACCTTGGATTGCCCAAAACCCATATTTTACAGCCATCATTGATAGCTGGAAAAAGGAAAGAGAAAAGATGGGGAGAATGGGTGGCCAAACAGCTTATGAAGGTGCTAAATTTGGTTATGGTAGGGCCATTGGGAAAGTATAGGTCCATACATCCGGAATCTATAGCCAAGGCCATGGTCTGGTTGGCCAATAACAGTGATGATAGGCTACGTATAGCTTCCGATGAAATAAAAAAAATGGGAAGTTAGCCCGTTAAAAATATAAAGATTGCATAGGTAAAATGGTAGAAATAGAGCGGAAGTTTTTGGTGAAGTCACAGGCTTTTAAAAAGGAGGCCAAGTCAAGCAATAGAATTGTACAGGGATTTCTAAATACCGACCCCTTAAGGACGGTTAGGGTGCGTGTAAGTGGGGATAAAGGGTTCATAACCGTTAAGGGGAAGGGAAACCAAAGTGGCACCACCCGCTTTGAATGGGAAAAGGAAATACCAATACATGAGGCAGAGGCCTTAATTCCTTTGTGTGAGCCTGGGGTAATAGATAAGAAAAGGTACTTTGTGGAGGTGGGGAAGCATGTTTTTGAAGTGGATGAATTTTTTGGGGATAATGCCGGACTGATTATAGCGGAAATTGAGTTGAACCATGAGGAGGAAGCGTACACAAGACCGGATTGGCTAGGGGAGGAGGTTACAAATGAAGTTAAATATTACAACTCACAACTAAGTAAAATACCCTTTAAAGCCTGGTAAAAATGGAAAAATTATATACTGTTTTGGTTTGTGCACTGTTTCTGTCCTGTATGGAAGCAACAAAGACAAAAGTAAATGTGGTGGAGAAAACAACTTCTGTTCAGGAGATTCCTGTATCCCAATTAAAAAAGGAATTGGATGAAAGAGGGTTTCAAACTTTCGACTATGTGGATGAAAAGACCAAGGATACATTATTGATGCAGCAATATTTTATTGCCTTTTTAAAAAAGGGTCCCAATAGATCCAGCTCCAAGGAGGAAGTTGATAGTCTTCAGAGGCTACACCTTGCGCATTTGGGTCGGATGTACGAAGAGGGTTTTGCCGATATTTCAGGACCTTTTGGTGATGACGGGGAGATACGTGGCATTACAATCTACAATGTACCCAATCTACAAATGGCAGATAGTTTGGCCAAGATGGATCCCATGGTGAAATCGGGAAGGTTAACGATTGAGATACATCCTTGGTGGGCAGCAAAGGGATTTAAGTTGAGGTAGTCCAATCACAATATTATTTTCTTTCTAGTACCCAGCTGAGGAAATTTGCAAGATTTCCGAACCATATCGTTATTTCTGAGCTAGTATTGTTCCAGATAAATAAACAGCTGGAAACAAAGTCCATAAAAGAATCAGCCCTATTTTGCTAATCCTTTAGATTAATAAAATAGGGCTGATTCCATGTTTTTAAGATGTTGATCTATTTCCAACCACCACCAAGTGCCCTATACAATTCTACGGTTGCGGATAATTGGGATAGCTTATTGGTTATAAGATTTAATTCTGCACTCAGTGCACTTTGTCTTGCAGTTAATAGATCCAAATAGTTGGCGTAACCATTTTTAAGTAACTCCTCTGAGTTGGCTTCGGCGGTTCGTAGGGCTTCTACCTCGTTTTTTTTGAATACGAATTTTTTGGTTTCGGATTCATAAGTAAACAAAGCATTGGAAACTTCACTTCCTGCCACCAGCAGTGCCTTTTTAAACTGAAGTAGGGATTGTTGCTGTTGTGCCATAGCTACTTCTTTTTGGGTCCTTAGCTTACGTTGGTTTAAAAGTGGCTGTGTTAATCCGCCTACCACAGTTGCAAATAAGGAATTTGCATTAAATAAATTGTCCAGCTCCAAACTCTGTAAGCCTCCCGAAGCTGTTAAGGTTAGGGACGGATATAAATTACTTCTGGCCACATTGGTAAGTTCAAAAGATTGTATTAAGCCATACTCGGCAGCCATAACATCTGGCCTGTTGCTAAGTAAACTGGCCGGTACCCCAAGTTGTATATCCCTTTTAATTATTTGGTTATCCAAACTGCTTCTTTCAAAGTGTTGGGGAGATTTGCCCAATAAAATACTAAGGGTGTTTTCGGTCTTAAAAATAGCGGTTTCAATATCTACTTGTAGTGCTCTAGCGCTGTTGTATTGGGCTATGTTTTGGTCCACTGCAACCTGGGTTACCTGCCCCGCATCCTTTAAGGCTTTTATAGTTTCTACACTACTCTCCCTTGTTGCTATGGTCTGCTTGGTTACTTCTAACTGTGCATCCAGGGCCAACAGGTTGTAATAGGCATTCGCAATACTGGAAATCAATTGTGTTTTTACAGCTTGATGTCCGGCAACACTTTGTAAATAGGCTGCCTGCGTAGCTCTTTTGTTGCTGCGGATCTTTCCCCAAATATCAGCTTCCCAAGACAGGTTGGCCGTAACATCATAAGTATCCAATCCTCCACTAAAAATAGATCCAAACTGACTGTTCTCTGAATATTCTTGATGGGTGTAGTTTGGGCCTAGGCTTAATGTTGGCAAATAACCTGCCTTCCCTTGTTTGGCATAGGCTTCGGCAGCTGTCATTTGCTGAAGAGCTATTCTGATGTCCATATTATTCTGCAGACCCTCTTCTATATAATTTTTAAGATATTGATCTGTAAATAAATCTCTCCAGGAAATGTCTGCTATGGATACACTATCTGTAGGCAGGTTTTCGGTCCTATAAAGGGCTTCGGTTTCTATCTCTAAATCTGGCCTTACATACTCCCGGGCCACAAAACAACTTTGTAATGTGAGGGTTACGACTAGTAAAAGCGCACCTTTACTAAAATTTCTATGTGTTATTGTTAATTTCATAATTCTTATTCTTCAATAGTTTGTACTGCTGGTTTACTGGAGACTTTTTCTTGTAACCATTGGAATAAAATAAATAGGATGGGTATTACAAAGACCCCTAAAACGGTACCAATAAGCATTCCTCCCGCAGCTCCAGTACCAATGGAATTATTTCCTTCTGCTCCTACACCATTTGCCAACACCAATGGCATTAGTCCTAAAATAAAGGCAAATGAGGTCATTAAAATTGGACGTAGACGTGCTTTTGCACCATGGATGGCCGCATCAACAATACTTTCACCATTCTTTCTTCTTTGTAGGGCAAATTCCACAATAAGAATCGCATTTTTAGCGAGCAGACCAATAAGCATGATCAGGGCTATTTGGAAATATATATTATTTTCAAGTCCTAGAAACTTTGTACTAATGTAGGCCCCAAATACACCAAATGGAAGCGATAAAACTACAGCAAAAGGCAATAGATAGCTTTCGTACTGGGCACTCAATAAGAAATACACGAACAAAATGCTCAATATAAAAATAAAGGTAGTTTGGTTTCCTGCATTCACCTCTTCCCGTGTTAGGCCAGAATAGGCAACGGTATAATTAGTGGGCAGTTTTGCTACTTCTTCCTCAATAACCCTTATGGCATCACCCGTACTATAACCGTCGTTGGTTGCTCCTGTTATGGTGGTAGAATTAAATAAGTTAAAACGGGTAACCGATTGAGGACCGTAAACACGTTTTAATTTTACAAACTGCGTAATGGGTGTCATTTCTCCGGTATCTGTTCTCACGTACATACTGTTTAAGGCACTTTCATCCGCCCTATCTTCCGGTAATGCCTGTATATATACCCTAAATTGCTTTCCAAATCTAGAGAAATCGGATGCATAAATACCACCTATATAACCTTGTAAGGTAGAAAAGATACTGGTTATGGAAACTCCTTTTTCCTTTGCCAATGGTACATTTACCTCCATTTCATATTGTGGGTAATTGGTGTTGAAAGCAGAGGTGGCGTATTTAATTTCAGGATGCTTCATTAAAGCCATTGTAAAGTCGTTCTTGGCTTGGTCCAAATCCGAGAATTCCCCCCCAAATTTATCCAGTAAATTAATCTCAAATCCAGCAGAATTACCAAAACCACGAATACTTGGTGGTGAAAAGAAAATAATATTGGCATCTGGAATGGTGGCAGCTATACCAAACAATTTTCCTGTAATGGCCTGTGCGGATAGTGCGTCATCTTTACGTTCGCTCCAATCTTTAAGTTTAATAATACCAAAACCAAAGTTGCTGCCCGTTCCGCTAATGATACTTCTACCTTTAATGAAGTTAACGGCTACGATGCCATCCATACCATCAATTTTGTCGTATAATTTTCTGGCCACAGCATCGGTCCTATCCAAGGAGGCTCCTGGAGGCAATTCGATATTTGCAAAAATAATCCCCCTGTCTTCATTGGGCACAAAACCTGTTGGAGTGGTAGTGGATGCCCAAAAGATCCCAATTGCAGCAATGATCAATAATACAGCGGAAACATATTTTCTTTTGTATAAAAACTGAAGTGATTTGCCATATTTGTCAACGGTTGCATTGAAGCCACGATTAAACAATGTGTAAAAACGTTGTAAGGGGCTTTTTCCCTTTAGCTCTTCGTCTTCTTTGTGTCCTTTTAATAATAGTGCACATAAGGCCGGACTTAAGGTTAATGCGTTTACAGCCGAAATAAGGATGGCAATAATTAAAGTAACCCCAAATTGTTCATAAAAGACTCCGGTTGGGCCCGTGACAAAAGTTACTGGAATAAAAACTGCCGCCATTACCAATGTAATGGATACAATAGCGCCAGAAATTTCGTTCATCGCTGTTAAGGTGGCTTTTTTAGGATTGCGTTCACCCTGGTCCAGTTTGGCATGAACGGCCTCTACAACAACAATGGCATCATCTACCACAATACCAATGGCTAGTACTAAGGCAAATAGTGTTAATAAATTGATGGAATAGCCAAAAACGTTCAAGAAAAAGAATGTACCTATAATGGAAACTGGTACAGCAATGGCGGGTATAAGCGTAGAACGAAAATCCTGTAAGAAGATAAATACCACTAGGAATACCAATAAAAATGCTTCTAGCAAAGTGGTTATTACCTTGTCAATAGATGCATTTAGGAACAAACTTGTGTCGTAGGGTACAAAAATGTCCAGACCTTCTGGAAGATCAGCTTTGACCGACTCCAAGGTAACTTTAATATCTTCAATAATTTCCTGGGCGTTAGAACCTTTTGTTTGAAAGATACCCATAAACACTGCTGGATGACCTTTACTCATGGCATTGGCCGCGTAGGATTGAGCGTCCAATTCAATGGTGGCAATATCTTTTAAACGTAAAAACTCACCATTCCCCAAGGCCTTAATTACGATATCACTATACTGACTTTCATCTTTAAATCTACCGCTATAGGTTAAAGTATATGAAAACGATTCTCCACTGTTTTGACCTAGGGAACCTGCCGCTGCTTCCAAATTTTGTTCTGCCAATGCCGCAGAGATATCAGAAGGGATTAAACCATAGGAAGCTAATTTTTCAGGGTTTAGCCAGATTCGCATCGCATAGTCCTGTTGTGAAAAGACACTAACATCCCCAACACCGTTAATACGCTGCATGGCCGGAATAACGTTTATTTTTAAATAATTCTGAATAAAGGTAGCATCGTAATCCTCGCTTTCAGAATACATGGAGATAAACATTAACGCACTGGTTTCTTGCTTTTGGGTAGTTACACCAGTCTGGGTTACCTCCTGGGGCAGTAAAGGGGTTGCCCTGGCAACCCTATTTTGTACGTTTACCGCAGCAATATCTGCATCAATGGCCTGGTCAAAATAAACGGTAATTTCTGCAGATCCTGTATTGGATGCGGTAGAGGTAATGTAGGTCATACCTTCTACACCGTTAATTTGTTCTTCAATTGGAACTATGACACTCTCCAAAACTGTTTCTGCGTTCGCTCCAGTATAATTGGCTGTAACCTTAATTGTTGGTGGTGCAATATCTGGATATTCCTCTATAGGTAAGCTAGTAATACTGATAATTCCCAACAGTACTATGATAATAGAGATTACCGTTGAAAGAACAGGTCTTTCAATAAATGTTTTTAACATGCCTAATATGTTTTTTGTTTACCTAATTTCTGAATAAAGTTGCGACTGGGGCAATGGCTTCTTCAAAAGAAGTTTCCTGTGGAGTAATGGCCATTCCGTTTCTTAATTTACCAACACCTGAAACTATAATTTTATCGGTTTCCTCCACTCCGGATTCTACCACATATAAATTATCTACAGTACCTTTAATTTTTAGAATGGTAGTTTCCGCTGTGTTGTCTGCGCCAAGTTTAAAGATCATAATGTTTCCCTGTTGCTCATAAGTGGCGGATTGTGGTACTACTATTGCGTTTTTATATTCTATGGGAAACCTTATTTTACCACTGTTTCCATTGGTCAAGATTTCGTTCGGATTATCAAAGGCAGCCCTAATCTTGATAGTACCGGTGTTCTGATTTATTTGACCGGTACTGGTTTGTATACGGCCTTTTTCGGAATAAATTTTACCGTTGGCCAATACCAGGCTTAAATCGGGCGAATTTTTAATGCGTTCTGCTTTGCTTTTCCCTTTGGATCGCTGTAAATGGTCTATGTACTGTGCTTCGTTAAAACTAAAAAATGCATATACCTGGTCAATTTCACTTACCGTAGTTAGCGGTGTTGCGTCACTTGGGCCAACTAAGGTACCTTCCCTAAAATTTATGGAACCAACATAGCCATCTATAGGACTTTTAATTGTTGCGTAACCAATGTTTGCCACTATACTGCTATAGCTGGCTTTTGCTTGGGCCAAATTTGCTTTGGCTGTTTCCAATTGTACAGGACTGATTATGTTTTTTTCTACAAGTGGAATTAATTTATCTACTTCTACTTGCGCCAGATTAACACGTGCCTTTGCCGCTCCTGCATCTTGGCTCAAGGATTGGGTTTCTAATCTAAACAACAGTTGTCCCTTTTCTACTTTTTGTCCTTCATCCACATATACCTTTTCAATATATCCCGTTGTTTTTGCTCTTACATCACTGTTTACCACTCCTTCTATAGTAGCAGGATAATCTGTATATCCCGTTACGGTTTTAGGTTGCACTTGAGCCACGGGAAAAGGAGGAGGGGCTGCTTGTTGTGCTGCAGCAGTGTTTTTTTCTTTGTTGCCACAACTCACTATTACCAAGAATAAACTTAGTCCTAGAATGCTATATAATTTATTATTTTTCATTTTTGCTTGAGATTAGATGTTGAATTTATTGTCGGCTAATTTTGTCCTTAATTCCTGTACCGAAGCTATTGCTCCATTTATGAATTTGATGTAGTCATCGTGAAAACTTAAATCGAATTTTTCATCTTCATTTTCAATTTTATTGTTGTTTATGGTCTCTTTGTAATTTTTTAATTCCAAGTGTATTTCACGCTCTTCCTTCCATTTATTTACCATGCTATCTATATGGTGTACCACCATTCCTTTGTTGATGATAAAATATTTTTTGCGGTCTCCTGTCTTGGTGAAATACTGAATTTTGTTTAAGTCCTGTAAATGGTTAAGGTGTGTGGAAATAGTGCTTTTGCTTGCGCATAGTATAGTAACCATGTCTTCAAAGGTGGATCCTTTTTTCCCCGTAAGGATTATATAGGCTAAAATACGTGCTGCAACAGGGGCCAATTGCTCTCTATCTTCTAAATGAACGCCCAGTTTTTCAACTAGTGCCATTTTTTTCTTGCAGATGTTCTGTTTCATTTTTAAGTATTTTATTGCGGTTTTTCAATTATAATTTATCCATTTGCAATAATATAAGATGCAAATTTACCTGTTAGTTCTGAACAATCCGAACTAAACGAAATTAAAGTTTTGTTAAATAAGATAAAGCGTAGGGCATTATCTTTTTTATCCCGCTCGGCCCAATGAAGTAATGGGCTGGGGAATAGCTGTGTTATCTATGTGATATGGAGGGGTTTACTATTTTGTCATAACGCCTTCAAGGTCCATTACTGGCAGAGATTGGGCATTAGATTCCTTAATGGAATGTTTTTTAAACAAGAATCGTTTTTCATATAACTTGTCATCGGCAAAATAAGTTACAAAGAACTCGTTGTTAAAGGCCAGAACATCTTCTTGTAATACTTCTATTTTTTTGAAGTCCTTAGCGCGAATGTCGCCCAAACCGTGGCGCATAGTAGAGGTTTTTCTGTCGCCTTCATAACCGTTGGACACTACAATCACAGCCTCAATGATGGTGTCCCTATCATTGATTATATAGGCGTTCCAATTTTTTTCCAAAAATTCTGAATTCCACTCATGTACAATGGCCACATGAACATCTTTTGCGATTGGAATTTCTATATCTTTTTTCACTTTAACCCAATTTTTAAGAATCCCCTTAGGAGCTAAGGGGGTTATTTAATATGTACCAATAGTAGTTGTATATCCCTACCCTTTGAATTATTTATATTTCGGTTTGTCCATAATACATAGAAGCAAGGGATGGTTACCTAAAAAGTACTCTTGAACTGATTTAAGAAACGCAGGTCATTTTCACTTAAAAGGCGAATATCGGAAATTTGATGGAGTAACAGGGCAATTCGGTCTATACCCATTCCAAAGGCAAATCCAGAGTACTCATTGGCATCTATACCGCAATTGGTGAGAACGTTGGGGTCTACCATACCACAGCCCATGATTTCAAGCCAACCGGTTCCTTTGGTCATCTTGTAATCTGTTTCGGTTTCCAGCCCCCAATATACGTCTACCTCGGCACTAGGTTCCGTAAAGGGGAAGTAAGATGGTCTAAGTCTTATCTTGGATTTACCAAAAAGCTCGGTGGTAAAAAATTGTAAGGTTTGTTTAAGATCGGCAAATGATACATCCTTGTCTATGTACAGGCCTTCAACCTGATGGAAAAAGCAATGTGATCTTGCCGATATGGCCTCGTTTCTATACACCCTGCCCGGAGAAATGGTCCGTATAGGCGGCTTGTTGTTTTCCATATAGCGTACCTGTACCGATGAGGTGTGGGTACGAAGTAGAATATCAGGGTCCGTCTGTATAAAAAAAGTATCCTGCATGTCCCTGGCCGGGTGATATTCTGGGAGGTTCAAGGCCGTAAAATTATGCCAATCATCCTCTATTTCAGGACCTTCGGAGACATTGAAGCCTATTCTCGAAAAAATTTCGATTATCTGATTTTTGACTATGGAAATGGGGTGTCGTGTACCTAGCTGTAAGGGTTCCCCTGGCCTGGTTAAATCCCCGTATATGCCCTTTTCTTCCTTGTTGTTTTCAAGTGACTGCCTTAGGGTAGTAACCTTGTCGGAGGCAAGGGTCTTTAGTTGGTTTATGATCTGCCCAAATTCCTTTTTTTGTTCATTGGGTACATTCTTGAACTCGGAGAAAAAATCGTTTAAAAGTCCCTTTTTACCTAAGTATTTTATACGGAAACTTTCTAGTTCTTCCTTAGTGGTGGCAGTAAAATGTTCTACCTCTCTAATGTGATTTTTTATAGTATCGATCATGTTGTTCGGCTAATGCCGCAAATTTAAGATATTTACGGCATTACCGAATACATATTTCATCATAAATTGGTTTACTGCCTAAGCCGAAGCTTCAACCCTCTGGTTATTATTCTTTTGGTCCAAGTATTTTATACACTCATCAAAGGTGTCAAAAATGTGTTCTTTTGGTATCAGATCGGGTATTATATCTACACGTTCCATCATATAGCGTGGCTGATTCAGTACATCTACCAATAATACCTCTATATTGGAATTGTATAAATCTATAAGAACATCTTCCAGGGTGTAGAGACCGGATTGGTCCATGTACTGCATACGGTCCATACGGATAATAACCGTAGAGGCCGTTCTTGGAATCTGGTCTGCCAGAACTTGAAAGTCACTGGTAGAACCAAAGAAAAGAGGTCCTTTAATGTGTTTTATAAATACTTTTTCCTTTAAATGTTGTGGAAAATTGGCTTCATCTGCCCATCCCTTTTCATGCACCAAGGTTTTCACATCCGATCTTTCGGCTGTTAGGTCGCCCATTTTTTTCATAAACATTAGGGAGGCTATAACCAGGCCAACACCCACTGCATAAACCAAATTCCATACAGAAGAAAGTACAAGTACCACAAGCATTATCATTACTTCAGAACTCAATTTTATAGGCCCTAGGCTTACATCTTTAGGTAAACTTGGTATGGCTTTTAAGCCTTTGTAGTCCATTACACCTATACCTACGGTAACCAAAATACCGGCTAGTACAGCTGCAGGTATTTGCGATGCAATTGGGCCCAAGGCCAGAAGAATTACCAATAGCAGAACACCTGCGATCATCCCTGATAACCGTGTCTTGCCCCCTGCATTTATGTTTACTACGGTACGAATGGTGGCACCGGCTCCGGGAATTCCTCCAAAAATAGCAGCTATACTGTTACCTATACCCTGGCCTACAAGCTCTTTGTTGGGCTTATGCTTAGTTTTGGTCATGTTGTCCGCTACAACGGAGGTTAAAAGGGAGTCTATAGCTCCTAAAAGGGCCAAGGTCAAAGCAGTGAAAATATAAGGGGTTATCGAATTAAGTTGAAAACCGGTGAATATGTCCAAGTTAGGGACAGGAAAGCCACTGGGGATTTCCTCTATAGGGCGGTAATTGAGTCCAAATCCGTATGCCACACCAGAGACAACAATTAGGGCTACCAAGGCACTTGGAATGGCCGTTGTAATTTTTTTAAAGCCGTAAATTATGGCTATTGTTGCTAGGGCTAGGATAAGCTCTAGCCAATTAATGTTTTGCATGGCCCTGGGAAGTACTTTTATAGTCCCAAAAACCCCTGAAGCCTCACTTTTAGCCAAGGTGGCAGCTTCTTTTAGTACGTCGTCCTGGGTAATGCTTGAGGAACGTTTTATAGTTTCTTCAAAATCTTCCAAAACCAAAATACCTTCGCCGGCCTCTTCTTTTAAAATATTTTCCAATATGATTTCTTCGGCCATTGGTTTGTATTGCGATACAAAATCCACGTCTTCTTTTGGGTAATATCCAACAGCGGGAAGAATTTGAGTAACCAATATAATTACCCCTATTGCTGTCATAAAACCGGAAACCACCGGGTAGGGGATATAGCGGATGTACTTGCCAATTCCTAAAAGACCAAGTCCAATTTGCATCAGGCCGGCCAATAAGAAAACAAGAAGAATGGCGGGAAGTGCTTTCTCTATACTTCCATCATTTAGGGCTACGATCCCGGCAATGACTACCATACTAACGGCAGTCATTGGAGCCGTGGGGCCAGAAATTTGAGTATTGGTACCGCCAAAAAGGGCAGCAAAGAAACTGATGAATATGGCTCCGTAAAGTCCGGCACTTGGGCCCAGACCAGAACTTACACCAAAAGCTAAGGCTAATGGAAGGGCAACAATACCAGCGGTAATTCCTCCAAAAAGGTCTCCTCTAAAATGTGAAAATAGATTTTTCATAATATTGAATTTAGTACTCGTTTTAGTTTAAGCTAGAAACCAATCCTTGGTTTCAGTAATTAGAAGGCCAATGTTGCTACATTGACCTTCTATAATATGAGGTGTTTAGTCGTAAAAAACAACCTTGCCATTAGAAACATCGTACATGGCACCAACTACTTTAATTTCTGCATTTTCTTCCATTTCGGCCAAAACAGGACTTTGCTTACGTAAATTCTCAATGGTTAAATGTACGTTCTTCTCGGCAACTTTATCTACAAACTCCAGATTTTTGGAATTTCTCAGACTCTCATCGGCAGGTTCCGTAACTGCTTCCACTGCTGGCTCAATCTTGTTGATAAGGGCGGTAAGGTTGCCCAATCTTGCGTGGTCACATGCCCCTTTAACGGCACCACAGCTTGTATGGCCCAGAACAACTATTAGTTTGGTTCCGGCAAGTTTGCAAGCAAACTCCATACTTCCTAAAATATCCTCGTTTACAAAGTTACCCGCTATTCTAATGCTAAAAATATCACCCAAACCTTGGTCAAAGACCAATTCGGCAGAAACCCTGGAGTCTATACAGCTTAAAATGGTAGCGAATGGAAATTGTCCCTCACTAGTATCATTTACTTGTTCAAGAAGGTTTCTGTTGGCCTTCAGGTTGTCTTGAAACCGCTGGTTGCCCTCCTTTAAAAACTGCATCGCTTTTTCAGGAGTCATTGTGGCTTGGGTTTCTTTAGTATGTGCTTTCATATCTATTTATTTAAATTAAGCTATTTTTAAATTGTTGTTGTAATAGGTCTGTGATTTTCCTATTATTAAAAGATTTATATCAGAATTCCTAACTATATCATAGGTGTTTAATGGTTTGGACAGACTTATTTTTTCCCTTTTTCTTCTTTCCATAAACAAAAGATCAATTTTGCTTTTTGTCAGATAGTCGGGAAGTTTTTTCACGGTATTCTCACTGCGATCAAAAACATAATTGATGGTCTTTCGTCCTAAAACATTACCAATTCCTTGTTCCAAATCTGAATTCTCCAATAAATTGAACGACTTCAAGCTGCTGTTCGCATTAAAAAAGAGGTCTTCGGTAAAAGAGGTGGCAAAGGCCGCCTTGGAACAGTTGAGGGAGCCTATACCTATCTTTTTGCCAGGTTCAAGACCTTTGTTGGGCGAAACAATTAGTACCGTACCTTCAAATATACCTAAGACAAAGTTGATAATCCTGTCGTCAGCCGTATTAAAAGCTTTGCTCTTACGTCTTCCCAATACCAAAATGTCAGGTTTATTTACATTCAAGTATCTTTCAATTTCACTTTTTATATTTCCAAAAGTACTGGTATAATTGATGGAAACATCATATTTTTCCATTATGGGAAGGACAAGGTTCTTTATTCGTTTGTCCGTGAGAATATAGTTTTGGTTTATAGAGCGCATGGCAGACAATTGATTGCCTTTCCCAATAACTTGGGTGGGTTTTTTTACGCTTAAAACCTGAATTTCACCACTAATCATTTTAGCCAAACTAACAGCGCTTTTTAGAAGGTATGACATGTCATCCTCCGTATCTGTGATTACAGCTATATGCTGTTTGTTTCTTGCTGGTTCCATTAACTTAGACTTAGTTTTGATTTTGGCCTTGTTCTAAAGAATTCGGAAAAACTATTGGGGTTTTCCACTACCCCGCGTTTTGAGACCAATTGTATATCTATATTGCGTTCTTTGGCTTTTACCGAGAAATCGTCCAGAATTTCAATAATATCAATATCAAGATATCTGGTCTTGAGCAAATCTATTTCTAAATAAGTGTCGCGAGGAAGGCTATCCAATTCCTTTAGGATGGCTCCTTTGTTAAAGAAGGTAACTTCTTCTGCAAGGGTCATTTTTATCTTGTGCTTGCCATTGCTTACATCTTCAATATGCAGAAAATGGGAATTTTGGTAGTTCTTCAATAGAATTACTACTATTCCAACGAGAAGACCAAGGCTTATACCAACCAGTAGATCAGTAAATATGATACCCACAACGGTTACCGTAAAGGGCACAAATTGCTTCCATCCCAATTTATACATTTGAACGAATAGAGCTGGTTTTGCCAATTTAAAACCAACTATAAACAATATAGCGGCTAATACCGACAAAGGAATTTTATTCAACAATGTTGGGATTAGTATAACGGATATAAGTAGTAGAAAACCATGAATAATAGCCGATAGTTTTGATTTTCCGCCAGATTGAATATTGGCAGAACTTCTTACAATAACTTGGGTAATTGGAAGCCCTCCAATTAATCCGGAAATTATATTTCCAGTCCCTTGGGCAAGTAGCTCGCGGTTGGTAGGCGTTACGTTTTTTTCTGGGTCCAATTTATCGGTAGCCTCTACACATAAAAGGGTTTCAAGACTGGCAACCAATGCTATGGTAAAAGCCGTGACCCATACATCCGGGTTGGTGATGGCAGAAAAATTGGGGAAGCTGAATTGTGCTAAAAATGATGCGGCATCCTCTGGGATCGGCACACTTACCAAGTGATCGGAAGAAATGGACAAAAATGTATTGTTCTGGGTAAGAACAAAGAAGATGATACCTATTGCCACAGCAACCAAAGGTCCTTGGATTAGTTGAAAGATCTTACCTTTTTTGGAAAGTACTTTATCCCACAACAATAATATGGACAAACCTATGATGGCCACTAGTGTTGCCCCAGGGCTGATATTGTTTACGGTATTAAAAATTTCTGAAAAGGTATTTTCCCCATCTACCTGAAAAAATGCGAGATCGCCTTCAGGATCTGGGTCGTAACCAAAGAAATGAGGGATTTGTTTTAAAATGATAATAATTCCAATACCGGTAAGCATACCTTTTATGACCGATGAGGGAAAATAATACCCAATAATTCCAGCCTTGAGTATACCAAATATTAATTGAATGATTCCTCCAAGTACAACTGCAACCAGGAAGTTTTCATAGCCTCCCAAGGCGCCTATAGCCGTTAATACAATCGCGGCCAATCCGGCTGCAGGTCCACTAACTCCAATTTTGGAACCGCTAAGTGCTCCAACAACGATACCGCCAACAATACCGGCAATTAAACCGGAAAATAAAGGTGCTCCACTGGCTAATGCAATTCCCAAACAAAGGGGTAAAGCAACAAAAAATACTACGACACTTGCAGGAAGGTCGCTTTTTAAAGTTTTAAACATATAAAAATAATAGTTTTGTCCTTAATGATAAGAAAGGACAGGTTATTAGTTAATCAAATAAAAATGTGACTGATAAGATTAACCTATATGTTCAGGTGGAGGTAGGAGAATTTCTAGTGAAAAGTCTTTGATGCCCATAGGATGGTATAGTCCCTTCAAAGATTTTTGGGAGAGGGCTATCAACAAAAAATCAAGATATCCATTATTTACGAACTTCTCCTCAACCGGAGATTTCTTAAGGATTTCTTGTTGTTCTTCTTCGTTAAGGTTGGTTACAATAACCGGATTGTCTTTATCCAGTAATGTTATGGCGCTCGGAGCCACTATGGCAAATAGCCAAAAACCAAGTAAAACAAAACGAGCAAATACTTTCATAAAAATGAAGATTGCAGCAAATATAACACCAACTGTTTTAATAGTCGTTAAGGAAATATTAAAAATCTTTGAGATTTTTTATTTCCTCAGATGGTATCCAACCCGTGGATCCGTCCGAAATACCTATCCTTGTCCAGTCGTTTAAGTGTTCAAGGATGTTGACTTTAGTGCCGGCGTGCAAGCTAAAAACAGTCTGACCCCTGTTGTTGGGTTCCGATTTTATACTCACCTCTTCGGCAAAAACTATGGCTGGTTGGTCAGAATTAAACTTTTGAAATTGAAAGTAGGCTAAAAAAACGGCCATAAGACTGCCCAATAGGAAAATAATGCTGCTAATAAAGGCTATTCGTTTTTGGGTGGCAAACTTAAAATAATAAAAGGCTATATAACAGCCAACAAATAGCATCATTAAGACGATGCCTACATAGGCCAATTGGTCAAAAGTAAGATAGTGTGTAAGCTTGTTGTAAAATTTGGCCAAACTGGTTTGGGGAAGAGGCTCAATAGCATCCAAGGTCATATTTTGGGCATAGGCCAAATTATTTTTTATGTCCTTATCATTGGGTTTTAGCAATAGGGCCTTTTCATAATAATATATACTGGGTGCTATATCATTGAGCTTGTAATAGGTGTTGCCCAAATTAAAATAAAGTGCGGCCGAATGCTCGCCATTCTCCAATATTTGTAAATAGTTGTCCGCTGCCTTGGTGTACTCCCCCTCATTGTAATAAGTGGTGGCCTTGTTGAATAGTTCTTGGTTTTGGGAAAATCCCAAAATACAGAACAAATAGACGAAAATGTTTATTACACGTAGCATGGCTTAAATTTGTTTATCCAATTGCGAAATTACTTCACTGGCTTTCTTGTAATCTTGCTGCATTTGTACATCCGAGAACGGACTGTACCTGGCCATTTCACAATTTTTCAGTAATCCAACAAAACCTTCCTGGGTAGTTGGGTCTACATTTTTTTCGGCCAATAAAGTCGTTATTTTGTCCTTGCTGAATTCCGAGGTCTCAATTTTTAGTTTGGCCTTTAAATAGTTGTGTAAGGCCTTTTCCAGTGCCACATAAAAGGAGTCCTTGGAACCCAGGGCTTTTTTAGCTGCCGAAAGGTATTTCCTTGCCAGCCTATTGGCCCTTTTAATTTTATTTCCTTCAACATCACTGGCAATGGCTTCCCTTTTCTTTCCAAAAAGAATGGCCAATGGTATAAGGATTAGGGGAAGCAGCCACCAAAGATAAAAACTGCGGCTTCCAAAAAAATGTTGGCGTCCAATGGCAGTGAGGTTGGGCTTTAACTTGTTGAACACAAATTGATTTCCTGTGGCCACAACCATCTGTTTGTTGCTGGAATTGGAATTGGCAGTATTGGATGGTCCGCTTGTAGGACCTTCCAAAACGTTGATGAGGATTTCTTCAGAGTTTAGGGTCTGATAGGTCTCGGTCTTGGGGTTAAAATAGCTAAAACTTATGCTTGGTATGGGGTATTTTCCCCTATATGTGGGAACCACCGTATAGCTATCGCTTACACTGCCTTCCATACCGGAGAGGGTAGTTCTAACGCTCTCATTGAATTCCGGTTCGTATACTTCCAAGGAACTGGGGAGGTTTAAACTAGGGATTTCAAATAATTTTAAATTCCCCTTTCCGCTAATAGATACCTTGGCCTGTAGGGATTCGGAAGCGTTTAAATGGGTTTTGCTGCTAGTGACAGAAAATTTAAAATCACCTACTGCTCCGCTAAAGTCCGTGGGTTTTCCTTGGGTTGGCAAGGCTTTCACGTTAATGGTCCTGTTACCGGCCGATACGGTTTTGCTGGTTTGTGCAAATATTCGTCCTCCAAAAAAATCGCGTTTATTGGTGGGAACCTGTACGCTGACGTCCAACGAAAGCGGTTCTATTGCCAATTTGCCGGTTTTCTGGGGGTAGAGGACCACTCTTTTTAAAATTACCGAATTATAGGGCTTTCCATCATAGGTGGTATTTTGAACGTCATATTTGGTTACCGGGATGTCCTGGCTCCAGAAATTGTTGTACTTGGGGTTGTCCAAGGCCCTAAAATTGGTGACATCTATTGAGGTACTGGCGTAGAGTTTGTAAACCACTGTAACAGCCTCATTGAGATAGGGACTGGTTTTGGATATTTCGGCAACTAGGTGCAGACTTTCATCGGCAACATCATCAGCAGTTTTTTCACCATCGGGCCGGTCTACAGCAGCCGTGACCTCTACCTCCTTTGGAAGTGATTTATAGGTTTCCCCTTTGATCACTATGGTTGCTTGATTTATGGTGAATTTCCCCCTGGCCGTTGGTGCCAAGGTGTAACTGTAGGTTTTGGAAAAACTACGAACCCCGTTCACCCAAGATGAACTAATGGACTGGGAAGGCCCCATAACTACTCTAAAGCCCTCAAAATTTGGAGGTACAAAATTATCGCCATCCCTGTTCATGGTGAAGTCTACCCTTAGCCTTTCATTGATTCCTAGCACCTCTTTGCTTAGTTTCATTTGAAAGGTTACGGTCTCATCGTTTTGGGCGTGCAATAGTATTCCCAAGAACAATAGCGAAAATATTGATATGTATCTTTTATATTTCACTTTTCTTACCAATCTTTTTCATTTTTAATTTTGGCGCCTTTAACTTTTTGGGCGTCAATTTTTTCCTGCACTTTTTTCTCCTCGTTCTGCATGGCCTCAAGCAGATTTTTTATCTGCTGTGGAGATAGTTGATTAGGTCGGGGTTGTTGCTGTGGTTGATCATCAGTGTTGGGTATGTCATCTTGTTCATTTTCATTGTCTCCTTCACCCTCTTTATTCTCTTCTTGCTTTTCGTCTCCTTTATCTTCTTGGTCGCCCTCATCCTTGTTTTGATCCTGCTCGTCCTCGCCACCTTTATTATCTTCTTTATTGTCCCCGTCTTTTTTATCCTGATCCTGATCCTGATTCTGATCTTGATCTTTTTGATCGTCTTGATCCTTATTGTCGTCCTGGTTCTGATCGTTTTGCTGTTGTTCCTGTTCTTTTTTCAGCATTTCCTTGGCAAGGGCAAGATTATAACGGGTTTCTTCGTCCGTAGGATCATTTCTCAGGGCTTCCTTATAGGCATCCACCGCTTTTTGGTACTCTTTGTTTTTCATAAAGACATTGCCCATATTGTGGTATGCCCTGTGTTTGTCTGCCTTGTTAGTGGCATTTTCTCCGGCCTGTTTAAAACGTCCAAAGGCCTCACTATAGGTTTCATTTTGGTAATACGCATTCCCCAGATTGTAGGGGGCAATACTATTCGCTGCATTCTGGGATATGGCCTTGCGGTAATTGGCTTCTGCATTTACAAAGTTGCTTTCGGAAAGCTCTTTGTTGCCTTCCCAAGTGAAATTGGTGGCAATTTTTGCCGCTTTTTCTTTTTCCTTATCCAACTCCTGTGCCTGTGCAACAGAACCTAATAAACCAATGATCAATAATATCTTTTTCATGTCCGCTCCCTTATTGCTCGTTAAATAGATTCAATTTTTTAAGCCATTTTGTTTTTCTATCTAGGACAAAAATGTCTAAAAATAAGAATAAAAGCCCTGCGGCCAAAAACCATTGGAACTGATCCTTGTATTCGGCAAATTGCTTGGCCTCAAACTCCTTTTTGTCCATTTGGTTTAGTTGCTCCTTAATAATCGCTACGGCCTCTTCGGTATTTTCCCCATTTATATATTCCCCATTGCCTTCGTTGGCTATTTCTTGGAGTACTGTTTCGTTTAGTTTGGTAATTACCACTTCTCCCTTACTATCCTTCTTTAAGCTTTCAACTATACCGTTTCTTTTAAGGGGAATGGGTGCTCCCTTTGCTTTTCCTACCCCTATGGTGAAAACTCTTATGCCTTCATTGGTAGCTTCCTCTACGGCATTGGCGGTATTCCCCTCAGAATGGTCTTCCCCATCAGAAATAATAAAGAGAACGCGGTTGGTCTGTTCTTCATCATCGTAATAGGTAGAAGCCAATTCTATGGCCTGGTCTATTGCCGTTCCTTGGGAAGAAAGCATATCGGTGTTCATGTTTTGCAGGAACATCTTAGCGGCACCATAATCGGTTGTAATGGGCAATTGAGGAAATGCTTGGCCGGCATAGGCTATGATTCCAATCCTATCACTGGCCAGTTGGTTTATTATTTCTGATACCAATCTTTTTGCTTTTTCCAACCTGTTTGGGGCTATATCCTCTGCCAACATACTTTTGGAAACGTCAACGGCAAAGACAATATCTACCCCTTCCCTTTTTACGGTTTCCAGTTTAGTGCCAATTTTCGGATTAGCCAATGCCAAGGTAAGCGAGGCTATTCCCAATAGTATTAAAATTAGTTTAACGGTTGCCTTAAATTTGGATCGCTCCGGGGTTAATCGCTTTAAAAGACTCAGGTCTGCAAATTTTTTCTGTGTTCTTTTTTTCCATATTTGAAGAAGTACAAAAAGGACTATCATCATAGGAATGATGAACAACAGGTATAGATATGTTTTCTCGTCTAATTGAATCATTTTGTTTTCTTCATTTGTACATCCATTGGAAAGCCTTCTTTAAATGAAACTTCTGAATAAGGTATTCCTAAGTAACCATTCCAATAGGAGTAAGATCCCTGCCAAATAAACCCAGGGCCTAAATTTTTCCTCGTATTTGTAATATTTAAATTCCTCTACTTCCGTCTTTTCCAACTTGTTTATTTCTTCATAAATAGCCTCCAGTTTTTTGTTGTTGGTGGCCCTAAAATACTGTCCTCCCGTAGTTGCTGCAATAGATTTTAAAAGGTCTTCCTCTATTTCCACCTCGCGCATACCATACCTAAAGGAACCGTCTGCGTTATAGGCAATGGGCGTCATGGCATTTCCGTTGGTGCCAAGGCCTATGGTGTAGGTTTTGATCCCAAATTCTACGGCGAGTTCTGCGGCGGTCTGAGGCTCTATAAAACCTTGATTATTTACACCATCAGTAAGGAGAATAATGACTTTACTTAGCGCTTTGCTTTCCTTCAGTCTATTTACTGAAGTAGCGAGTCCCATTCCTATGGCCGTTCCATCATTTAATTGCCCATAGGTAATCTCGTCAAGTGCCCTTAGTACAATAGACTTATCGCTGGTAATGGGTGTTTTGGTATAACTCTCCCCTGCATAGGCCACTAATCCTATACGGTCGTTGGGGCGTTCGTTTATAAAATCGGCCGCTACTTTTTTTAGGGCTGCCAAACGGTAGGGCTTTAAATCTTTGGCAAGCATACTGGACGAAACGTCTATGGCCATAACAATATCAATGCCCTTTGTGGTTTTGGTCCTTGTAGAAATGTCTTCGGTCTGTGGTCTGGCCATGGCGACAATAATTGCCGACAGGGCCAAAAGGCGCATCACAAAAAGGGCAGGTCTTAACTTGGGTAAAATCCCGCCTTTGGAAAACCCTTTGATACTGGATATTTTTAAAGAAGCCGACTGTTCCCTTCTTTTAAAGATATACCAAAGCATGGCCACTGGCAGTAGTAATAACAGCCAGAAAAACTGTGGATTCGCAAAGGAGATATTCTCAAACATTTATAAGCTCGTTTTTACTTCTACAGAATTTAATATTCGCTCCACGATCTGGTCGGCATAGGAATCGTCCTCTAGCCAGGTCAAGATCACATTTTGTTGAAAGCCTTTGCCTCCAAAAAAGAGAACCGCGTAATTTCCTGATACCAATTCGTCCGATCCCGGGATGCTAAATTTGCCACTCCCGTATAACTTTACGCCTTTGACCCCGGTTAAAGTGGTAAATTCTTCTTGTTTAGTGATAATATTTTTGGCGCCTTGTGCCTCAAAATTTTTCAGAATTTGTTCCGAAGCCTTTTCAAAATCCGGCTCTTCTGGTTGTGCCAGGGTGATGGAGGTGGTGCCTATGCTGAAAAGACCTATAGAGCTCCTGTATGCAAAAGCCTGCATTTCCTTTATGGAGGCCTTGGCCTCTGCCGGTAACTTTACGGGCTGGCGAAGCAGTACCCTTGGTGTTTGTATGCTAACAGGGGGGTATCCATAATCACTTTGTACCCAATCCCCTTCCAATAGTTCTTTTGTGGGATGGCCCAACACGGTATCCTTAACGTAACCAAAACCGTAATACCCAATTGCGGCCGCAGTGGACAATAACAGTAGGGCTACAGCCGCTACTGCAGTTAGAACAACTTTTTTCTTTTGTTTCTTTCTTTCAAGTTCCTCCAGATATTCTGCCTTTTGCAGCAGTTCTTCTTCAGTGGGCTCTGGAATGGCCTCCTTTGTTTTAATTACAATTTGTTCCACGGACTTCCTATCCTGTTCCGCAACAGAGGTTTCTGGCTTGGATTTGGCAAATTTCACCAAATCTGAGGTCTGCAATACCTTTTTAAACTGTTGTATGGTTTCCGTATCCAATTTCAACTGTCCCGCATCCTTCATCATTTCCAATTTGTCTATCAGCTGTTCCGTGGTGCTTTCAAGAGCGGTAACGTGTACATCTTCTTCCAAATAAGAGCGTACTATGTCCGTAAGTTCAGAATAGTAGGTCTTGTAGTCGTCTTGGATCAGGTATTTGGATTTTTCCAATTGTTTTAGCCCTAGAATAGCACGGTCAAAAGGAGGTAATAAGGCTGCCTTTTCTTCTTCGCTCAATGGTTTTTTTCTGAAAACAAACCAATATAATAAGGCTGCGGCAATAATGGCTATGCCCAATATCCAAAGAAGAATTTTCCAAAGGTCCGTATGGGCCTTTTCAACATTGATAATGGGTTTTATATCGTACATCTTCTGTTTCAGGGTATCTACGGGTACCGTTGCTACGTCAATGTTTAGGGAATCAGTGAAATAAGGCTTCCCATTAATCATCACCTGTTGTTGGGGAAGGGTGTAGGAGCCCGAATCAAATTGGGTCAGGGCGTATATTCTTTGTAGGGTCATCCTATCCTGTTCCTTTATGGTGTCGGTCTTTAGGGCCTCTATGGTTTCTAACGGGGAAAAGGTTTGCCCCTCTGGAAATATTACCTGTGCCAGGGTATCGGTTTCTACGCTTACCTTAAATTGGATTTGTTCACCTATCCTTATAGAGGTGGTATCTACCCCAGATCTAATGATAGGGTCTTCTTGGGAAAAACCCTGTGTTGTAGCAAATAAAAGGCACAAGGTAATACAGTGCAGAAACTGCAGGCAACCGGTATTTAATCTCAATTTCAAGTTCATCATTTATATCAACCTCTTCGCTTAAAATAGCCCAATAATTTTTTCACATAACTTTCATCCACCCTACAGTTCAGTACCCCGCAACCAGATTTGGTGAAGGTATCCTGGAAATAGGCAACACGTTCATTGTAATGCTTGCCATAGGCCATTCTTACTTTTTTGGACTGGGTGTTTACCAGTTGAATGGCTCCTGTTTCCGCATCCTGCATTTGAACCATTCCTAAATTGGGAATGGTCTCTTCCCTTTCATCAAAAACCCTAATTCCGGTGAGATCGTGTTTCTTGCCCGTAATGCGTAGGGTTTGTAAATAATCGTCGGCGATAAAATCCGAGAGAACAAATACAATAGCCTTTTTCTTCATTACGTTCGTAAGGAATTTAAGCGCGGCCCCTAGATTTGTTTCCGTGCTTTTTGGGGAGAATTCCAATAATTCCCTTATAATTCTCAGGGCATGACTTTTTCCCTTTTTTGGAGGTATGTAGAGCTCAACCTCATTGGTAAATAATAAGAGTCCAACCTTGTCATTGTTCTGGAGTGCAGAAAAAGCCAATGTGGCCGATATCTCTGTGATTACTTCTTTCTTAAACTGATTGCTGGTTCCAAAGAGCTCCGATCCACTAACGTCTACCATCAACATCATGGTAAGTTCCCTTTCCTCTTCAAAGACCTTTACGTATGGTTCATTGTAGCGGGCAGTAACATTCCAATCTATGGAGCGTACGTCATCACCAAATTGATATTGACGCACCTCGCTGAAAGTCATACCCCTTCCCTTAAAGGTAGAGTGGTACTCCCCACCAAAGATATGGTCGGAAAGACGTCTTGTCTTTATCTCAATTTTTCGAACTTTTTTTAATAATTCCTTGGTGTCCATTTTCAGTTTTCAGTTTGCAGTAAAAGTATTCAGGCACAGTTTTTAGGGGTAAAAAGACCTTGGCTTACTGTGGGCGGATAACTGTAGACTGATTAAGGTACTTCTATCTCGTTTACGATCTTATTTATGATCTCCTCAGAAGTAATGTTTTCGGCTTCAGCCTCATAGGTGATCCCTATTCTATGCCTAAGCACGTCATGGATAACCGCCCTTACATCTTCCGGTACAACGTAGCCCCGCCTCTTGATAAAGGCATAGCATTTGGCAGCAACCGCCAAGTTGATACTACCCCTAGGGGAGGCACCAAAGCTAATTAGAGGTTTTAGGCTTTCCAGATTGTATTTTTCGGGATAACGGGTCGCAAAAATAATGTCCAGAATATATTTTTCAATTTTCTCGTCCATATAAACATCCTTGACCGCGTTTTGGGCACTTAAAATCTGTTCAATGCTCACCACTGGATTTACCTTCTCATAGGCGCCGTTGAGATTTTGGCGAATAATTAATTGTTCTTCGCTGAGCTTAGGGTAGTCTATAACGGTTTTTAACATAAAACGGTCTACCTGGGCTTCTGGTAGAGGGTAAGTACCTTCCTGTTCCACGGGATTCTGGGTTGCCATAACCAAAAATGGCTTGTCCAAAGTAAAAGTTTCATCTCCAATGGTCACCTGTTTTTCCTGCATGGCTTCCAGTAAGGCAGATTGTACCTTGGCAGGAGCACGGTTTATCTCATCCGCTAAAACAAAATTGGCGAATATGGGGCCTTTCTTGATAGAAAAGTCGTTTACCTTCATATTATAGATCATGGTTCCTACCACATCGGCAGGTAAAAGATCCGGGGTAAATTGTATTCGGCTAAAACTTCCCTGGACAGCTTTTGCCAAAGTGTTTATGGCCAATGTTTTTGCCAATCCGGGAACACCTTCCAAAAGAATGTGCCCTTTTCCCAAAAGACCAATAAGCAATCGTTCAACCATATGTTTTTGACCAACGATTACTTTGTTCATTTCCAAAATAAGTAGGTCTATAAAAGCACTCTCCTTGGCAATCTTCTCATTCACGGCGCTAATATCAACCGAAGTATTTTCTTCCATATAATCCTTTGTTTTGTTTTGTTAAAGTGGTTTGCTCCAAAAAGTGGATGCAAATTGAAAATTTATTTAGTTAATGGCTGTTAATGTATGGTTAAAAGTTATGCAATGCCCCTAGTTTTATGAACTATTTAAGGGAATTATTCATAATTTCACAAACATATGAAAAATAAAACATCTTATTCCAGAATTATTTTGGGGAGCAGTACTGGGCATAAGAAAGTAGTTGTTTCGCAAGTTTTATAGTGGCCTTGGCTTGAGGAGGAATTAAAGGTCCCCTATTTGCCTTTAGGCCGTTTCCAGATAATTTATGTCCTGACTTAATTGTGGTTGCTTTTATTTATTAGACCTGCTTGGGTCTAAGGGGGCCTTTTTATTTTAAGAATAGAGCTTGGTGGACTTGATGGAAATATGAGGGAGATGTAGGGATTTTTTTGTATTTCTTAATATCTTACAGCAAGTTTTGTGCCCAGAGGCTCTTAGGCTATTGCCGTTTTTGTCAAGATCATCGTTTATTTTGAAGATTTATTTTTTGTTGTATAGGACGGATTGGTGGGTGATGCTTGAGAATGGGCAGACCAGTAAAAGAATTAATTAATATAGAATTTAGCTTTATGAGTATTTCCATGAATGAGAAACCAATAGCATTTATAACAGGGGCCACCAGTGGGATAGGTTTGGAGACGGCCAAACTTTTTGCAACACATAAAATAAATTTGGTTATTTGCGGAAGGCGCAGGCAGCGTTTGGAGGCATTGAAAAAAGAGCTTTCCAGGTATACCAAGGTTTTTTTTCTGGAGTTTGATGTACAGGACAAAAATGCCGTATTTGAGGCTGTTGATTCTCTTCCGGAAGAATTTTCCAACATCAGTATTTTAATCAATAACGCGGGCAATGCCCACGGACTACATTCTATAGAGGATGGGGATTTGGATGATTGGGAAGCTATGATGGATATAAACGTGAAGGGGCTGTTGTACGTTTCCAAGGCCATTATGCCTAAAATGATAGAGAATAAGTTTGGACATATTATAAACATAGGCTCTATAGCGGGCAAGGAAGTATATCCAAAAGGTAATGTGTACTGTGCAAGTAAGTATGCGGTAGATGCAATAAATCAGGGGATGCGTATAGATTTGAACAAATACGGCATTCGTGTAGGTGCCATAAATCCGGGATTGGTGGAAACAGAATTTAGTGAGGTCCGATTTAAAGGCGATAAGGAGAAAGCTTCCGATACCTATGAGGGCTACCAGCCCTTGCGTCCCGAGGATATTGCGGATATAATCCATTTTGTGGTCACGAGGCCATACCATGTAAACATAGCCGACTTGCTGGTGTTGCCAACGGCACAGGCCAGTGCTACTATAGTGAATAAGCAAAAATGATCAATAAGCGCCTTCTTGTAAAAAACCTGCTGGCCCATAATGATGAAAATAGTTTTTATGACAAAAAGCGCTTTATCAATATTGGGCAGAAGGAAGGGAAGGCCAAATTTTTAAAACATGTTTGCGCCTTGGCCAATAGTAATCCTTACAACAATTCCTTTATTGTTGTAGGGGTAGAGGATGAGGACAATAAGATAGTGGGGGTAGATTTTTTTGATGATAGTAAAATTCAAAATCTAGTCAATGCCTATTTGGACAATCCGCCCTTGATTGCCTATGAAAATATACCCTTTCCCAATTTGCCCCAAGGCAAGGTGGTTGGCTTGGTCACCATTAAATCGGGTGGTAAGGTGTGTTCCTTGCGAAAGAATATTTGGAAGTATTACGGAGGGGCTGTTTTTTTTAGGGATGGGAGTATAAGTATGCCCAAAGCTTATGGCATCGAATTAAAGGACACCAATGCGGGGGCAGTTGCAAGGATAGAGCAACATGCCAAAAATAATATAGAGCTGACCCTTGACGGGGTAGTAGATTTTCTCAATGAGCGTCATAAGGATTTGAACAGCTACTATAAGGTGTTTAAGGAGCAATTTGTGGTATGTTGGGCAGGCATTCAAAAGAAGGTCAAGGATGAAACCTATTATTCGCGTGTGGACATAGAACTCATTAATGAACAGGTCAAACTGTTTTATTCGGAATTTGACGAGATTACTATTGCCTATGACGAAGATTCCTTTACTACCATAGAATATGTGCAGTTGGGTTTGAGCAATCGACAAAAATACTTTCCTCTGGAAAAGGTAGTCATTACCTTTATGGATAATGGTACTTATACCATTAAGAGTGATTTAATATTTGAGCCGCCCCAATATGATAAAAAGAATCTACACCATATATATAATGCCAATATTGCCTTACTAAAGAAAATAGAAAAAGGCATTCCTTTGGTTCCGCATGAAGAGGAGGATCTGCAACTTATTTCCGATACTTTTTTAATTTGTTACGTCAACGGTTTTGAAGATTCCAAGGAGATCATGGAAAATGCAAAACCTATGATGAAAAGGTATAACAATCATGTATATCAGTCCCTTAAAGAATCCTTGCGCATAATAAGAAAGATGAAATACAATTAGATAGTCTTTATCTTAGGCCTTATCTAGTTGTGTCTGGTCTGGTAGGGATTCTATGGCTCCATAGTTCATGGTGGTGATAGCTCCGGCCTTATTGGCCTGTTCTACCATTTTTTCCAATATGGCAGACTCGGAAAATAGAGTGTCCACCTCCTTGACTTGGGAGATTTGTTTAAGTAGACACCCAATAAAGGCATCACCTGCTCCGGTGGTATCTACAGGGTTAACCTTGATGCTGGGGATTATTTTTTTATGGGTCGGGCTGCTCAAATACGTGCCTTCCCCGCCTAGGGTTACCGTTATTATCTTTGTTCCAAGGCCATGTAAATACGTACAGGCATCTTCAATATTGTCTTTGCCTGAAATGAGCTGGGCTTCCTCAAGGCTAAATTTGCACAAATGGGATTTTTTAATGAACGGGAGGCATTTTTGCACAAAAACGTCCTCTGTTCCCTTCCAGAGGTCGGTCCTGAAATTAGGGTCGAAGGAAATAAAACTATCACTCAAAATGGCTTCCTGGAAATATCGGGAATAGGTCTCTTCCAATTGACCGCCGAGAAAAGAAGTGGCGGCACCAAAATGTAAAATCTGATCCTTGAACCTACTTTTTAGATTGGGGTCATGGGTCAATTCTTTATCCGCTCCGCGGCTAAAGACAAAATCGCGTTCCCCATCCTCGGCCAAAGAAACAAAAGCCAAGGTGGTAAAAGTATTGGAGCGCTGTGCCAGGCTAACATCTACCCGGTAATTTTTTAGGGTATTCATAAGGAAAGTGCCAAATGGGTCGTTGCCTACGCAGCCTATAAAATAACTGTTGCCTTCCAGTTTAGAAATGGCAGAGGCTACATTGGCCGGGGCACCACCGGCTTTTTTACTAAAATTGGTGGCCTTGGAAAGGTCATTGCCCTGTTTTTCGGCTACAAAATCTATTAGTAATTCCCCAATGCAGAAAACATTTTTCATCCCCTATGTTGTTTTAAAGTGTAAATTAAGCAGAAATATGGATTTATTGTAAACAACTTGCCCCTAATTTAGTTTAATTAGGGGCAAGTTGTGAAATGTAACTATTTTAAAGTTCCAAATAAGATGTTTATCCACATTTAGAGGATCCGCAATCCTTGCAGGTAAGACAACCTTCTTGATAGATTAGATTACTGGAACTGCAGGAATCACATTTTTGACCCTTTGCAGCCGTTCCGTCGGCCACATATCGTTTTAGGGCTCTGGCCACCCCATTCTTCCAAGTGTTTATAGACTCGCTGTCCAATTGTAGGCTGTTAATTAGGTCTACTACCTTTTCTATAGCCATTCCATGTCTAAGTGTACTAGAAATTAATTTGGCGTAATTCCAGTATTCTGGATTAAATTTATGTGATAGGCCCTCAATGGTGGTTTTATATCCCCTCTTGTTTTTATACTGAAAGTCGTATCTGGTAGTGCCGTCATCGTTCTTGCTTTTAATGATGAGTCCGTTATTTACCCAACGTGGAAGAAGGATCCCATCTTCATCGTCTGCCATACCCGTAAAAATCTCATAAGGACGGTCGTCTATTATACCTATAAAGGCAATCCATTTTTCTTTGTTATTTTGGAGTCGAACCACATCTGCATCCAGGACCTGGGGCCTTTTGGTGGGGAAAGGGGTTAGGGATTCTTCTTTTTCGGCGTTTGTTGTTTCGTTGGAGATCAAAACACCAGACCTGGAGCCGTCCCTGTATACGGTAACACCTTTGCAACCTGCTTTCCAAGCCTCCAAATACAATTTCCCAACAAGGGATTCGGAGACATCGTTGGGGAGGTTTATGGTAACACTTATGCTGTGGTCTACCCATTTTTGTACGGCACCTTGTAAACGTACTTTTTGCAGCCAGTCCACATCATTGGAGGTGGCTTTATAGTACGGGGATTGTTGTACTATCTTTTCCAGTTCTTCCTGACTGTAATTTTTGGTGGTGTCTAAACCGTTTACAGACATCCATTGTTTAAATTTATGGTGAAAAACAATGTATTCTTCCCAAGAGTCCCCTACTTCATCCACGAAATCTACCCGGACATCCTTATCGTTGGGATTAACTTTTCTACGGCGCTTGTATACAGGTAGGAATACTGGTTCAATACCCGAGGTAGTTTGGGTCATAAGGCTTGTGGTGCCAGTAGGGGCAATGGTTAACAAGGCTATATTTCTACGCCCGTATTCCAGCATCTCATAATATAACTTCTCATCAGCATCCTTTAGTCGCAATATAAAAGGGTTGTTTTTTTCCCTTTCAGCATCAAAAATCTGAAACGCACCACGATCCTTAGCCGTATGTACAGAGGCGCGGTAAGCTTCCAATGCAATGGTCTTATGGACTTCTATTGCAAATTTGTTGGCCTCGTCACTACCGTAGCGTAGGCCCAGAGCAGCCAGCATATCCCCTTCGGCAGTGATGCCTATCCCAGTTCTGCGTCCTTGGGCGGCTTTTTCTTTTATATTCTTCCATAGGTTGTATTCCACGGATTTGGTTTCCTCCAATTCTGGATCCGACTCTATCTTTTCCAAGATGACATCTATTTTTTCCAATTCAAGGTCAATAATGTCGTCCATTATGCGTTGGGCCACGGCAATATGTTTCTTGAACAAGTCATAATTAAAGCTGGCCTTGTCTGTAAAAGGCTGCTCTACATAGGAGAATAGGTTAATGGCCAACAATCTACAGGAATCGTAGGGACAAAGCGGGATTTCGCCACAGGGGTTTGTTGAAACGGTCTTGTAGCCTAAGTCTGAATAACAATCCGGAACGGATTCCTTAATAATGGTATCCCAAAATAGAATACCGGGTTCGGCAGATTGCCATGCATTATGAACTATTTTATCCCATACTTTTTTTGCGTCTATATTTTTGGACACTTTGGGATTGGAATTATGGGTAGGGAATTTTTGGGTATATGGTTTTCCGCTTTCAACAGAGGACATAAAATCATCGTCTATCCTTACGGAGACATTGGCCCCGGTTACTTTTCCTTGTTCCATTTTGGCATCAATAAAGTCTTCCGCATCCGGATGGTTTATGGATACCGATAACATTAGCGCGCCTCTCCGGCCATCTTGGGCCACTTCACGGGTACTGTTGGAGTAGCGTTCCATAAAGGGTACCAACCCGGTAGAGGTGAGGGCCGAGTTCTTAACTGACGAACCTTTGGGTCTAATGTGGGATAGGTCGTGGCCAACGCCGCCTCGGCGCTTCATAAGCTGTACCTGCTCTTGATCTATTTTCATGATTCCTCCGTAGGAATCCGATAACCCTTCGTTGCCAATAACAAAGCAGTTGGACAGGGAGGCAATTTGAAATGGATTTCCTATGCCGGCCATTGGGCTGCCTTGGGGTACTATGTATTTAAAGTTTTGGATGTGCTCAAAAATTTCCTGCTCACTTAAAGGATTGGGGTATTTTTGTTCTACGCGTGCAATTTCTCTAGCAATGCGCCTATGCATGTCATCTGGTGTCAACTCATATATGTTGCCTTCAGAATCTTTAAGAGCGTATTTGTTGACCCAAACCCTGGCTGCAAGGTCATCTCCTTTAAAATATTCCAGGGAAGCATTGAAAGCTTCATCCTGAGTGTATGTTTTCTTGGGTTCCTTGGCAATTTCTGTTGACATATAGTGGTATTTTTAAGTTAATGTGCTTCTGCGATAAGGTGCAAAAGTATTAAAAAAAGAGGTACATATAATATGACATATATCATGAAAGTTTACAAGTAAATTGATGTAAAGAGCTAGTAGTCAGTAATCTAAGAATTTATCAACATAAAAAAGTTAACAAATAAATATTACTTTTCTTTTAATGTGTTTTGTAAAGATCTCTTTTTAAGGAGGCTAGGGTCTGACTATTTTTTAAGGATGTAAACGAAGGAAAAAAAAGGGCTGTTGGAAGTGTTATGGTTTTATAAAATTCCATTTTTACCATGGTTATTTTCCTGTTATTTGCGATTTTTGCGGAATGAGAAAATTGGTAATTGGAGATTTACATTCCGGATTAAAAGCTCTTAAGCAGGTATTGGAAAAGGCAAAAGTCACTCCAAGTGACCATCTAATATTTTTAGGGGACTATGTAGACGGTTGGAGCGAAGCTGTTGGTACGGTGAATTTTTTAATGGAACTTAAAACCACCCATCGCTGTACTTTTATTAGGGGTAACCATGATGAACTCTGTAATGATTGGCTAAAAGAAAGGAAGCACAATCCACTCTGGTTGCAACATGGGGGCAAGGCAACCTTGGAATCGTATGCCAAGGCGGGGGAAGAAATAAAATTGGCACATATAGATTTTTATGATAATTTAGAGAATTATTACTTAGATGAGGATAATCGCTTGTTTATCCATGCAGGATTTACTAACTTAAGGGGAGTGTCACATGAATATTTTACCAAAACTTATTATTGGGACAGGACCTTGTGGGAAATGGCGCTTTCGTTAGATCCAAACCTTTCGTTAGGGGATGAAATATACCCACAGCGACTAACCCATTATAAGGAGATATTTATAGGGCATACCCCTGTTACCAGAATAGGTAGGACTACCCCTAAAAATGCGGCCAATATTTGGAATGTTGATACTGGGGCTGCCTTTCGGGGGCCTTTGACCATAATGGATATAAGTACCAAGCAATATTGGCAAAGTGATCCGGTATATTTGTTTTATCCTTCCGAAAGTGGTAGGAATTAAATTAATCTGTCTCCACAGGTAGATTATCAAGATTAATGAAGATATTTACATAAAATTTGAAGCATGTCTAATAAGAACGTTAGAATAGAAGTAATGAAATCCATAGAGGATAAGGTGGATGGGTTTATAGACCAGTACCTTATTCCAATCCAGGATATTTGGCAGCCCACAGATTTTTTGCCCGATACCCAAAGTGAGGGGTTTATGGATCATGTAAACCAGATTAGGGAAGAAGCAAAAGAATTGGGTTATGATCTTTGGGTTACCTTGGTAGCCGATACCATAACCGAGGAAGCATTGCCAACCTATGAGTCTTGGTTAATGGATGTAGAAGGGATAGACCAACATGGTGAAAATAAGAACGGTTGGTCTAAATGGGTCCGTCATTGGACTGCGGAGGAAAACCGTCACGGGGATGTATTGAACAAATATTTATATCTTTCCGGTAGGGTAAATATGAGGGAAATGGAAATTACCACCCAGCATTTAATTGCCGATGGTTTTGATATTGGAACAGATAGGGATCCCTATAAGAACTTTGTATATACTACATTTCAGGAATTGGCTACCAATATTTCCCATAAAAGAGTTGGGCAAATGTGCAAAAAAGGAGGGAATAGCCTTTTAGGTAAGATGTGTACCATAATTGCCGGTGACGAAATGCGTCATCATTTGGCATATAGGGAATTTGTAAAGGTCATATTTGAGAACGACCCCAGCCAGATGATGTTGGCCTTTGCCGATATGATGAAAAAGAAAATTGTAATGCCGGCCCATTTCCTAAGGGAATCTGGAGGTAGTATAGGAACGGCTTTTGAAACTTTTTCCAATTGCGCCCAAAGATTAGGAGTCTATACGGCCCAAGATTATATAGATATTTTAAAGAAATTGAATGCCTATTGGGAGTTGGACAATGTTCGTGGACTTAACGATGATGCGGAAAGAGCTAGGGACTACCTAATGAAATTGCCAGACAGGTTGCAACGCATTGCCAGTAGGATGAAATTCCCCGAAGAGGAATATAGGTTTAAGTGGGTGGAAGCCAATGGAAGAATGGTTTAATATATAAACAGTGCCATAGCTAATTTGATAGGGTAATTCTCTAAAAGTATGGCTACAAAGAGTAAATAAGAAAGGGCAGGATTTATTTCTGCCCTTTTTTATTTTATATCTTTTTGTCTTTCTTGTAAGCGGTAAAGACTATTATAGCTTGCCTCTTTTATGCTCTTCCTGCCATTTGTTTAATTCTTTCCATTTGCCTTCATAAGCCATTTTTGCCTGCATGGGCCAAGAGGCTGGATCGTGCATTTTGTACCTTGCTCCCCCGGAAAGTAGGACCTCCTGACATTTGTCTACAGGTGTTTCGGAAAGGTCTTTCCAGGTTTTTATATTAAAGGAATAGAACAATTCCTGTATTTTGGGGCCTATACCTTCCACCAATTTTAAGTCGTCCTGCTTTATGGCTTTTCCAAATACTGCTTTTGCGGCGGTAGCATCAAAGCTTGGTTTGGTTTCTGTTTTAGGTGCTGAGGTTATAGCTTGGCTTGCAACTATTGGATTGTCCTTTTGGGATAAGCTCTTGTTGCATTCCAGTAATGCGGCTTCCAATTGGCTATTTTTGTCTTTTAAGGACTTTAACTCTTGTGAATTATCGGATCCCGAGTTTTTTCCTTTTCCCAGTAGATAGCCAAAATAGGCGCATACTATTCCTACTAAGGCAGGAATTAGCCAACACCAGATATTAATGTTTTCCATAAATGTAAGGTTTAAAGGTTGTTATTTAGTTGATAAAGTTAATTCCGGTTTTTCTTTTACTTTCTTTATAAGCTCCTGTTTCCCTGTATTGGGGATCATGGTGGCGGTAGAAGTGTTTGCTTGCTTTGAAGAACATTCACTGCAAAGTGCAATATAAAAATAGGTTCCCGCAATAATGGCGATAATAATACCCAGCAAATTGGTGGTTTTTTTGGACATTTTGGCGATTGTTAGGAGTTTAGTCTAAATGTATTAAAAAATTGCTTAAATGTTAAAGAAAAACGCTCTTAAATATTAGGAGTCAATGTGTTATGTTTTGGGGGTGTTGAGGAAATAGGATAAGCGTGCTACTTGTAGCAAATGTGAAGAATAATTTCTTGCTTGGTTTTTATTTTGAGATTGCCTGCATACCTATGTTTCGTAAAAAGAAATGCAAGTGGTTTAATTTCAAACATTTGCATGTAAATTGGGAGTAATTTACCAATTATACAAATTTTCTTACCATCTACATAATTTGGCTTTTATGCTCCGTATTTAATTTGGAGTTTAGCGCAAATATTAAAACTATATAGCCTTGTTTCTCCCGACAAAGTTCCGGCATTGGAATAAGGCTTTTTTTAATAGATATTTGAGTTGGTTAGGTTAAATCCGTAGCTATTTCTAATTTACCTATTCGGGGGGAGGGGAAATTGTTAAGTGGCTACGGGTTTATAGCTTTCAAGCTTTACAATTATATTTTAAATTAGTTTGGTTGGTTATTTAATGCCACTAGGTGGAATTTGGGCTTTGCTCCTTATACCTAGTGGCATTTTTTTGTGGTTGATTTTTAAATATCAAATTTAATACCTTGGGCCAAAGGTAATTGGGTAGTGTAATTAATGGTGTTTGTTTGTCTGCGCATATATACCTTCCAAGCATCAGAACCAGATTCCCTTCCTCCGCCTGTTTCTTTCTCTCCTCCAAAGGCTCCACCAATTTCGGCTCCTGAGGTACCTATGTTTACATTGGCAATACCGCAATCACTGCCCTGGGCAGATAAAAACCGTTCTGCCTCCCGGAGGTTATTGGTCATTATGGCAGAAGATAGCCCTTGGACCACACCGTTTTGGATCTCAATGGCGTTTTCAACCTCTCCTGAGTACTTTAAAAGATATAGAACTGGGGCAAACGTCTCGTGTTGTACTATTTCAAAGCTGTTTTTGGCCTCTGCAATAGCTGGCCTAACGTAACAACCGCTTTCATATCCTTTGCCTTCCAAAAGGCCGCCTTCCACAATAAGCTTGCCTCCTTCTTCTACCACTTTTGATAAGGCGTTCTGGTAATTTTTAACGGCATCAGTGTCAATTAAAGGGCCTACATGGTTCTTCTCATCCAAGGGATTGCCAATCCGCAATTGTTTATAGGCGGTTACAATGGCCTCCTTAACCCTGTCGTATATAGATTCGTGGATAATTAGTCTTCGAGTAGAAGTGCAGCGTTGGCCGGCCGTACCTACAGCTCCAAAAACGGCGCCAATGACTGTCATTTTAATATCGGCGTCCGGACTAACTATAATGGCGTTGTTGCCGCCTAGTTCCAGTAGGGATTTTCCCAATCGTGATGCTACCGCCTGGGCAACAATTTTCCCCATGCGTATAGAGCCGGTAGCGGAAACCAAAGGTATCCGTTTGTCGTGGGTCATAAATACCCCTACCTTATAATCACCATTTATTAAACAGGAGATTCCCTCTGGTAGATTATTGGCCTTAAAGACCTCGGCCGCAATATTCTGGCATGCTATTCCGCAAAGAGGAGTTTTTTCACTAGGTTTCCACACGCAAACATCACCGGCCACCCATGCCAAGGCTGTATTCCAGGCCCATACCGCCACGGGAAAATTAAAGGCAGAAATAATGCCCACTACCCCCAGCGGATGATATTGTTCGTACATCCTGTGTCCGGGCCTTTCGGAATGCATGGTAAGACCATGGAGTTGTCTGGATAGGCCTACAGCAAAATCGCATATATCTATCATCTCCTGAACCTCTCCCAATCCTTCTTGGTAAGATTTTCCCATTTCGTAGGAAACCAATTTTCCCAGTGGCTCTTTCAGTTCCCTTAGCTTTTGTCCAAATTGCCGAACAATTTCACCCCGTTGTGGTGCCGGTTTGGTTCGCCAGGCCTTAAAGGCAGCGGTGGCCGTGTCCATTACCTGGCTGTAATCTTTTGCGGAGGTTGTTCTTACCTTGGCTATCAAGGCTCCATCAACAGGGGAGTAGGACTCTATTAATTCTCCTGATGAAAAGTGTTTGGAGCCCGTTGAGGTTCCGTCATTTATATCGTGGATCCCTAGAAGCTCTAAAGCTTCCTGGATGCCAAATTTCTGTGCGATGTCTGACATATGTAACTTTTTAATCTGTTATTGTTATATTTTTTCAAATCTACAAATTAATATATAGTCATTGGCAACAGCACCTTATTTATATAAATATGTACTGCTCATAGGTAGGTTTTTTGAAACCTATGGGAACTGCCCGGTAGCTTATGGACTTTATTAAAAGTAGACAGGTGCCCCCTTATTGGTCTTCCTTGGCAAAAAACCGCTCATCTACCGGCATAACGGTTCCACACTGGTCACAGCTGCGAAGTTCTTTGGAGCTATAGAAGGTTTTAAAGTGTGCCAAAAAATCCTTTTCTATGTCATTAAGGGTAAAATAAGCTTCGTACAGCTTATGGTTGCAGTTGTCACAAAACCAAAGTAGTCCGTCCTTTACCTCCAGGTCTGCCCGCTTCCGTTCAATTACCAATCCTATAGATCCGGCATGACGCACAGGGGAGTGAGGTATCTTGGCAGGATGAAGGTACATATCGCCAGGGCCTAGATTCATGGTTTTTTTTTGGCCATCTTCTTGTATATGGACCTCGATATTTCCTTCTAGCTGATAAAAAAGTTCTTCGGTTTCGTTATAGTGATAATCCTTTCTGGCATTAGGGCCTGCAACGATCATAACAATGTAATCCCCCGATTCCTTATATAGATTTTTATTTCCAACGGGAGGCTTAAGGGAATCCCTATTTTCGGAAATCCACTTGGTTAGGTTAAAGGGCTTTTTAACAGACATATAGGTTTCTTATAGTAGTTAATAATAAACCATATTTCTACAAGTATAGGTAATTGGCCCAGACCAAGACTATAAACTTAATATGGTATAATATCAAAAATAAGAAATCTAATGCTCATAAAGGGGAACTAGCGATAGAAGAGTTGGGTGAAATACAACTTGCCTTCCGAATTTCTTTTGACACTCACGGCCGTATGGGTAAATTCTCCCTCTATAGTTTTTCTATGGTTGGCACTGGCAATCCACTTTTCAAATGCCTCAAGAGCTGATTCATAATCTTTAGCTACATTTTCTGAAACATAGGAAGCGTTTACCTCGGCAGAGATGTTGGATGCACGGTCACTAAAATTATCGTGGTTTATAGACCCCGTAGCTATCATATGGTCTGTATGTTTATTGGCATATTCATAGGCAATGGCACTATAGTCCAGTTTGCCGAAGCCCATTGTATATCTATGGGAGTTAACAATAGTTAGCAATTCCTGTTCAATTTCAACTGCATTTTCGGCCTCGCCAGAACTTTCCGGTTCAGTTGACTCCTTGCTACATGAGAGTATTACAAATGCGAACAAAAGCATTACTGCAGAATGCATTTTCATTTTCATATAATGTTCTATTTGTAAGTAGGAGAAAAGGAAGAATGGGGAATTCTTGTGTTCTCAAAGTTGGCTTCTCAATGACCAACACCGTAATATTAAATAAAAATGTTGGAGGTAAAGTTGGGATAGGGAAAATATTCGATGAAATGCACAAAGGGCATCCTGTGTTGTAATCCAAGTAGTACGAACTGCGAAGATAGTTCGCCTATTTCATACTGTGTTGCCTAGGGGGCAGTCCTTTTTGGATACAAAGACAGCAGCATAATTTGGATGGTGATAGTCTAATTTTTTATGCTTTCAAAAACATCTCCCCAATGGAAATCCTTTTATCTTTACTTTATAAAATTGTTCGTTTTATGAAGATATTGGCCCGTACCCTACTATTCCTTTTGGTAATTGCCTGTAACCAAAGAAAAGAAACAGAAAAAATAGAAGTTGATAATCTAAATCTGTACAAGGAGTATATAACCGAGGTAAGTCATGGAATTATTTCCACAAAGTCAGAAGTAAGGGTAGTTTTGAACCGGCCTCTACCGTCGTGGGAGGCTGGCCAGGAATTGGATAGGGGATTAATAGAGGTGTTTCCCCAGACCAAAGGCAAGGTGGTGGTATTGAACAGTAGAACACTGGCCTTTATACCAGAAAATGGTTTTGAACAGGATAAGACTTATCGTTTTGCATTGCAACTAGATAAAATAGTAGATGAGGTTCCAGAGGAATTGAACGTATTTCGTTTCAGTATTAAAACCTTAAAACAGCAATTCAATGTGTATACCAATGCCCTGCAATCCTATTCCAAGGACTTTCAATATATTGAAGGCCAATTAAAAACCGCAGATCAGTTAAGCTTAGATGATGCCCGTAGTTTAGTTAGCGTAAGTCTAAGGGGGAAGGATATTCCATTAAAGTTTAATGCAGCCATTGCCCAAGGCACTCAATTTCATTTTAAAATAGACAGTATCCCCCGTTTTACGGAAGATAGCGAATTGGAAGTTGCCTGGGACGGAACAGCTATAGGTATTTCAAATTCTGGTAGTAATACCATTAAAATTCCGGGTAAGGGCAATTTTACTATTTTGGGTGTAGAGGTGGAATCTGCCGAAAGTCAGGTGGTGTACATCAATTTTTCGGATCCCTTAAAGAAAGGACAAAATGTAAAGGGTTTGGTTGTTCTGGAAGGCGATGGCGATCCCAAATATGACATAGTGGGCAATACCCTAAAAGTGTACCCTTCCAAAGAAATTGAAGGAACCAGGCGACTCGAAATATTTGAAGGCATCCAAAGTATTGATGGTATAAGGTTAAGTACCACGCGCACGGAGCGCATAGCTTTTGAGCAAATAAAACCTGAAGTACGGCTTTTGTCCAACGGTACCATTTTGCCATCTTCCCATAATCTTAAAATTAATTTTGAAACGGTAAATTTAAAATCGGTCAAGGTAACCGTGCTTAGATTGTTCGAAAGCAATATTCTACAATTTTTACAAGGGAACAATCTTAACGGGAATTATAACTTAAAAACAGTGGCCCGGCCCATTGCGACCAAAAAATTGGATTTGGTGACCAACCTCACTGCCAATAATGGAAAATGGTCCGCACATGCATTGGACTTAAGGTCTTTGATCAGTCCGCAACCCGGAGCAATGTACAGGGTAGAATTTAGTTTTAATCCCTCCTATAGCCTTTATAAATGTGATGCTACCAATTTTGAGCCGGAAAACGAACAAGAAACCGATTTTGACCAAGAATCGGAAAGCAGTATGTGGGATGGGCCAGAGTCCTATTACGGGGGGTACTATAGTAATTATAACTGGAACGAAAGGGAAAATCCCTGTCATACTTCCTATTATTACAACAAAACGGTAGGGGCCAATATCTTGACTTCAGATCTTGGGATTACGGTAAAAATGGGGGTCAATAAAAGCTATTTTATTGCGGTCAATGATCTTATAAGTACTAGGCCCGTAGCGGGCGCTAAAGTAACCTTTTACAATTACCAACAACAGCCTATTGGCCATGTGCTTACGGAGGTTGATGGCACCTCTATTTTTGACGCCGATCAACATGCATATTTTGCCCTGGCGGAGAGCAATGGGCAGAAAACCTATGTTAAGCTAAGTGATGGAAATGCGCTATCTGTAAGTAAATTCAATGTAGATGGGGAAGCTGTTCAAAAGGGGATCAAAGGTTTTATTTTTGCGGAAAGAGGTGTTTGGCGCCCGGGAGATAAGTTGTTTCTAAATTTTATGCTCAACGATAGAGGCAATCGCCTACCTGAAGGGCATCCGGTGAAATTGGAATTGATAGATCCTTATAATAAAGTGGTGCACCGTGTAATAAAGACGTACGCTCTAAACAATCATTATAATTTTGTTGTACAGACCGATGACAATGCGCCTACGGGCCGTTGGTTGGCAAAGGTTAGTGTTGGTGGGGCAAGTTTTGCCAAAACTATCCAATTAGAGACCATAAAACCAAATAGGTTAAAGATCAAAACAGCCTTTTCTAAAGAGGTCTTGTCCAGTAAGGAACCAATAAAAGGAACATTGGAAGTGGCTTGGTTGCACGGGGCCGTAGCAAAGAATTTAAAAGCGGATGTTACGGCCAAATTCAATGCCGGAACAACCACTTTTGAAAAGTACCCGGCCTATGTATTTGATGATCCTACCCGTGCTTTTGAAACGGAGGAGCAATTGGTTTTTAATAGTAGGGTTAATGATTTGGGCAAGGCCGAATTTTCTATGAACCCGCAGATAAAAGGAAGGGCTCCAGGAATGCTAACGGCTGCATTTATGACCAAGGTGTATGAAAGTGGTGGTGATTTTAGTACGGATGTATTTACAAAGCGCTTTTCTCCTTTTAACACCTATGTGGGATTAAATGTGCCAAAAGGAGATACGGCAAGGGGCATGTTGCTTACTGATGAAAGCCATACATTTGAGGTAGTCACCGTTGACGAAAATGGCATTGCCAAACCAACCAAGGATTTGAAGGTTAGTGTTTATAAAATTAATTGGAGATGGTGGTGGGAAACTTCTGCCGATAACCTTTCCAGTTTTAGCAGTAGTGAGTATCAGGAAAAGGTATTGGAAAAGATCATAAGTACCAATTCTGAGGGGAAGGCCTCCTTTAATTTTGAATTGAAATATCCTGAATGGGGCCGGTACATGGTGAGGGTCGAGGATACAAAAGGAGGACATGCCACCGCCAAGCCTATATACTTGGATTGGCCTGGGTGGGCCGGAAAGTCCATGAAAAACGACCCTACAGCTGCCACCATGCTGGTATTTTCTACAGATAAGGAGGTGTACAAGGTAGGGGAGACCGCTACCATAACCTTTCCCGGATCCGAAGGGGGCAGGGCCTTGGTGACGGTGGAAAATGGCAATGAAGTGTTGCATGCCCTTTGGGTAGAATCAAAAAAAGGGGAAACTAAATTTCAACTCCCCATTACCAAATTGTATGCCCCCAACGTGTATATCAATATAAGCTTATTGCAGCCACATGCCAATACGGTAAATGATTCCCCTATTAGGATGTATGGAGTAGTTCCCATTTTAGTAGAAGACCCTTCCACCAAACTGCAACCAGAAATTTCCATGCCCAGCGTTCTTGCACCGGAAGAGAATATGGTCCTTAAAGTCAAGGAAAAGCAGGGTAGGGATATGACTTACAGCATTGCCATTGTTGATGAGGGCTTGTTGGATCTAACAGGTTTCAAGACCCCTGACCCATGGTCTGCATTCTATGCCCGGGAAGCCTTGGGGGTTAAAAGTTGGGATGTCTATGACGAGGTAATTGGAGCTTTTGGAGGAAGGATAGATCAGGTTTTTGCCATTGGTGGTGATGCGGAATTGGCGGGTGCCAAAAACAAAAAAGCCAACCGATTTAAGCCTATGGTAGTGTATTTAGGCCCATTTTCCCTGAAAAAGGGGGAGGAAAAATCCCATAACATAATGCTGCCAAAATACATCGGGTCTGTGAGGACTATGGTAGTCGCCGGAAATCCGGAAAAGGCAGCTTACGGGATGGCCGATAAAACCACTCCCGTGCGAAAGCCCTTAATGGTTTTGGCGTCTTTGCCAAGGAAAATTACCCCTGGAGAAATAGTGACTTTACCGGTTACCATTTTTGCTATGGAACAGAAGGTTAGGAAAGTGACCTTAAAAATTAAGCCAGACCCGTCCTTCACGGTCCAGGGAAATACTAGCCAAACCCTATCCTTCTCTGAGCCCGATGAGAAAATGGCCTATTTTAAATTAAAGGTGGCAGATTATAAAGGTGTTGGAAAAGTGGTGGTTGAGGCATCAGGAAACGGGGAAAGGGCTTCTTTTGAGATTCCCATAGACGTGATCAACCCCAACCCTCCAACAACCTTGGTTGAAGACATAATATTGGAACCCCAAACCGAAAAAACTATAGACTTGGCCACCTTTGGAATAAGGGGGAGCAATACCTCGCAAATAGAGTGTTCTACCCTGCCCCCTATGAATTTTAACGGGCGGATGCAATATCTGATTAGGTATCCACATGGTTGTTTGGAACAGACAACATCCAGTGCTTTTCCTCAGCTATACCTTGTTGATATATTTGATATAGAAGTAAATAAGAAGAACCAGATCCAGGATAACTTGGAAAGGGCCATAAAAAAAGTGGGATCTTTTCAGCTGCCCGGCGGAGGTTTCTCTTATTGGCCTGGGCAAAATTATGCCGATGATTGGAGCTCATCCTATGTGGGTCATTTCCTGTTGGAGGCAGAGAAAAAGGGCTATGTATTGCCCATAGGTTTCAAATCTTCCTGGATAGCCTATCAGCGTAATATGGCAAAGCAATGGAGGGGCGGAAGCCAAAACCCCGATCTATTGCAGGCATATAGGCTGTATACCTTGGCCTTGTCCGGGAATGCCGATATAGCTTCCATGAACAGGTTGCGCGAAACCTCTGGCCTTTCCAATGAGGGTAAATTCCGATTGGCAGCCACTTACGCCCTTATTGGGCAGGAGACCGTGGCGCAACAATTGATGAATGCTTCAAACTACGATGTAGACAATAGTCCGTCCAGGTACCATACCTATGGCTCTGTAGATCGTAACAGGGCTATGGCTCTGGAGACCTTTGTACTGTTAAATGATAAGGTAAGGGCTCAGGAAATGGCCAAAATATTGGCAGAGCGCCTGAGCAACAATCAATGGATGAGCACCCAAAGTACCTCCTATTGCTTATTGGCGATGGCCAAGTTTGCAAAAATGGTAGGGGGAAGAGGTATTGAGGTTGAGGTAGCTGTAAACGGGGATATTAATTCCATGGCAACCCAAAAAACCCTGGCTTCAATGGACCTAGGTATACAATATGGGGACAACAAAATTCGTCTTACCAACCGTACTGCCAATGTGGTGTATGCAAGTGTGCTGAACAGCGGAGTACTAGCTGTAGGGGAAGAAAGGGTACTGCAGCGCAATTTGCTGGCAAAGGTGGTATATAAAGGTAGGGACGGATCCAAAATAGACCCGGCTTCTATTGTACAGGGCACTAATTTTGTAGCAGAAGTATCCCTGACCAATACCAAGGCCGAAAGCGTAAAAAATGTGGCCTTGTCCGAGGTTTTTCCCAGTGGTTGGGAAATAGTAAATACCCGTTTTACGGATTTTGGAGACTTTGAGGAAAATGATGTTACCTATACCGACCTTAGGGATGATAGGGCCAATTTTTATTTTGATTTAAAAAAGAACGAAACTAGGACCTTTAGGGTATTGTTAAATGCATCCTACTTAGGGAAATATTATTTACCGGGGATACAGGCCGAAGCCATGTATGACAATGACTATGCCGTTCGCACAAAAGGCCAATGGGTAGAAGTGGTACAAAAATAGAAGGAAAAATCTTGAAAAAAATGGATTAATTGGGCGCAACCATTTTATACTTTTTGCATTCTTATATAAAAATAAGAAAACACATGAAAAAAGGAATTCAATTTATGATTTTTGGAACAGTACTATTGGGAAGCTTACTTACCGGGTGCAGCACGGATAATAGTATTGAATGCCCTGAGGATTTTACCGGATCGTTGGTAGACGAAGAAAATAATTTATTGGGTACTTGGCAGTTATCGGCCATAGTAGCGGGGGAGGAAGTAGACCTAACAGATGATAATGAGGAGAATCCAGACACCGATATATATGTGCAATATACGGCCTGTGAAAAAGATACAGAGTATACCTTTGGGTCAGATCGTGCCTATGTATACTCACAGGCAACTAATGAGTCTAACTGCAGTAATATGGTAACCATTACCGGAACCTGGAAACTTGCCAATGGGTCATTGGGCTTGGTAGGTAATTGTAGCGTACAAAATTTGAACGTGGTATTTAATGACGATAAATCGGCCTTTTCGGTAACCTCTAATTATACTATTACAGATGTGAACGGGGTGTCCGTGCAGACAGATGTCACTTTTACCTACAGTAAGCTGGAACCAACGCCATAATTACTGTTGTGCCTATTTGATGGGTTCTCCTATGGGATTTAAAGCCATAGAGGGTAGTTTAAAGATTAGGGAGAAAAGGTGGGGATAGCTAAATTACAGGAAGGTGTATGTCCGTATTAGGGGGCAAATCACCTTCCGTACCATTGCTCTCCTTTAGTACCTTATTAAAAATAAAGGCGCCAATTTCCTTGACCGGGGAGTATAATATGGATTCATCTATAGACTCCTGTTTTACAAAACCCAGTTGGTTGTTGCTCTTTTCAAAGAACACCAAAAAGGCACCGAAGATCACGGCAACTTTGAGTGCGCCAAACACCCCTCCAGCTATTCTGTTTAGCAATCCCAGCATGGCAAAATCAGCTATTTTGGTCAATAATTTCCCCGCCATGGTAACAATCAAGACTATTAGGATAAAGGTGGTAATAAAAGAAATAGTGTTCATATACCTTTCGTTCCAATCCATATTTTCAGAAAGATATTCACCTACTATGTACGAACAATGAATGGCCCCATAGAGTCCGGCAATCAAGGCCACAAGGGATGCCAATTCTACAAAAAGACCATTTCTAATCCCCTTGTACAGACCGTAAATCAACATTAATCCCAATATAGTATCCAATACGCCCATAACAAAAGTCTTTTGACAAATATAAAACTTTGATTTGTACCTTTGAACAATTCTGGAAAGCTTCATTAAACGAGTGGGGCATCAGAACTAATTTAGCTTAAACTACTATGTCGAGAGATACACAATTAAAGGAGAGATGGGAAGAACTGGTTGCTAAACTGTCTTCACAATTTGCGGATAACGACCCCATGGAACTGGATGCCATAATCTATTTAGTGGGCGTACAGGAATTAGGACAACTCCACAGAACCTTTAAGAAGGATGAGAAATTAAATCTCATGCATATTGCAATATGTAGGTTGTTGGAACCCTATGGGTATTATGAATTTGATTTTTTTGATGAGGATGGGTGGCCACATTATACCATTAAAGAAGAATTGCCACCCCTGAAGGCAGGAGAGCAATCCGTTCTAATGAAAGAGGCCCTAGTAAGCTATTTTTTGGAAAAAGAGTATATAGGCTAAGGGTGTTACCATCCCATTTGGGGTAACTTCCTGTTCTCGGAGGCTTATTAAAGGCGTGTGGAATTTACGAGGTGGTCCGCTGCTATTCAAGGCTGTTCTGTAAATAATTAGGTATGGGCTTTTCCATTCTTGCAGCCTATTGGTAAAATAATGGTGTAAAGGCTTTTGGATGTTCCACAGCAGAAATTATAAATTTGAGAATGGATAAGGGCTCAAAAAAACACAAGTCGACTTTTTCAAATTGGGGCAGAAAGCTAAGGGAGCACCCTAAAAAGATACTTGTTTTTTTGGTGTTGGCGGTGACTTATTATTGCTGTTTGCCAAAACAGCTGTTTACCTCTCCCCATGCAACGGTTGTAGAAAGTAGGTCTGGACAACTTTTGGGCGCGGTAATTGCGGATGACGGACAATGGCGATTTCCTGTTTTGGACAGCCTGCCCCAAAAGCTTAAAATCTGTACGTTGAATTTTGAGGATGCTTATTTTTATTGGCATCCTGGTTTTAACCCGGTTTCTATTGCCAAGGCATTTATGGCCAATATTGTTGCAGGAAGAACCGTGAGGGGTGGCAGTACCCTAACCCAGCAATTGGTGAGGTTGTCACGCAATCATAAAAAACGTTCCTATTGGGAAAAGGCAAAAGAATTGATCTTGGCAACAAGGTTGGAACTGCGCTTGTCCAAGGAAGATATTCTAAAACTTTATGCCAGTCATGCCCCCTATGGGGGTAATGTTGTTGGTTTGGAGGCTGCGGCCTGGCGTTATTTTGGGTTGCAACCCCATCAATTGTCATGGGCCGAGGCCGCTACATTGGCCGTACTGCCCAATGCTCCCGGTTTGATATACCCAGGAAAAAATCAACAAAAACTATTGGATAAAAGAAATAGATTGCTAAAGAAATTGTTGAGGAACAATTATATTGATAGTACTGTCTATAAACTTTCCCTACTGGAGGAACTACCCAGAAAGCCTTTCCCATTGCCCAATGTGGCGCCACATTTGGTTCAGTATTTAGCAAAAAAAGATAAGGGGAAGAAAATTGTGACACCAATAAACAAAGAACTTCAGAATAGAATAAATACCATTGTAGAAAGGCATCACAGCTCATTGAGACAGCAACAGCTGCATAATGCGGCTGTATTGGTGATGGAGGTGAAAACCAGGAAGGTACTTGCTTATGTGGGCAACGCACCTACTGATAAGGAACATGAAAAGGATGTTGATATGGTACGGGCCAACCGTAGTACCGGTAGTATTCTTAAGCCCCTTTTATATGCTGCCATGATGGATGCCGGTGAGCTGCTTCCCCAAATGTTGGTGCCCGATGTGCCTACGCGGATTGCGGGGTATACTCCCGAAAATTTTAATGAACGGTATAGCGGAGCGGTGCAGGCCGATAAGGCCTTGGCAAAATCCCTGAATATTCCGGCTGTGCGATTATTGCAATCTTATGGCTTGGAAAAATTTCGTGGTCAACTAGACCTATTTAATTTAAAAGGTCTGGACAAGCCGGCCGACCACTATGGGCTGACCCTAATTTTAGGAGGGGCGGAAACCAACCTTTGGGACCTGTGTAAGACCTACGCTTCTTTGGCATCTACTGTAAACCATTTCAACAAAACTTCCAGTGAATATTTTGCCAAGGAATTTACAGAACCCATCTTATCTGTTGATACCAAAGTTGATTTTGGGGGGAGGTCCACCTCAAAAACTGTTTTTGATGCCGCCAGTATCTATCTCACTTTGGAAGCCATGAAAAAGGTAAATAGACCGGAAGGGAGTGAATCTTGGGAGTTTTTTGACTCGGCCAAACAAATAGCCTGGAAGACGGGTACTAGTTATGGCAATAAGGATGCCTGGGCCATTGGGGTTACTCAAGATTTTGTGGTTGGGGTTTGGGCCGGTAATGCCGATGGTGAAGGTAGACCAAATGTAAGCGGATTGTTAACTGCGGCCCCAATATTGTTCGATATTTACGATATATTGCCCAAATCTTCTTGGTTCCAAAAACCCGAGGATGAATTCGTAGAGGTAAAGGTGTGTTCGGATAGTGGTTATTTGGTCACAGATAAATGCCCGGCTAAAGTGATTGCCGTTCCCAATAAAGAGAATTTTGTGAGGGCCTGCTCCTATCATCAATATGTACATTTAACTACCAATGGCCAATTTAGGATTAACTCGTCCTGTGCAGATCTTTCCCAATCCCTTAGGGAGTCTTGGTTTGTTTTGCCACCATTAATGGAATATTATTTTAAAAGAATTCACCCCAGTTATAAGACCCTGCCCCCGTTTCTGCCTAGCTGTAGTAAGGATGTTAATACGGGCATGGAGTTTATATACCCTAGGAACGGCAGTAGTATAACGCTCACCAAGAATTTTGAGGGAAAGTTAAACCAATTGGTAGTGAAGTTGGCACATACAAAACCAGAGACTGCAGTTTATTGGTACATGGATGGCGAGTTTATAGGGGAAACCACGGATTTCCATGAGCTGGGATTACTTCCAGGGCCCGGTTGGCATCGAATTACAGCCGTGGATGCCTTAGGGCAGGAAGCTGCTATTAGGTTAAGAATCAATTAAAATTTATACTTTGATATCCACGTTTAATCCGTTACCTTTAATTGCAGTAATGGAGGTGAAATAGAGTAATTCTTTCCTTACCAATATTTTATACAGATGAGAAAAAACATACGATTTTCTAACGTAGATAGGAAGAAAACCATAGCCCAACTGTCCAAAGAGACTTTTGACCTTGTGGTTATTGGCGGAGGTATTACTGGTGGAGGGATAGCTCTAGACGCAGCTTCCAGAGGCTTGAAAGTGGCACTATTGGAAAAAAATGATTTTGCTTCAGGAACCAGTAGTAAATCTACCAAATTGATTCATGGGGGCTTGCGCTACTTAAAACAATTTGATTTTTGGCTGGTAAAGGAAGTGGGGTCCGAACGGGCAATAGTTCATAAACTGGCACCCCATTTGGTGTTGCCAGAGAAAATGCTGCTGCCCTTAATAGAAAATGGATCTTATGGGAAATGGCTCACTTCCATTGGGCTAAAGGTCTATGATATTTTGGCACAGGTTAGTGGAGATGATAAACGCCAAATGTTGGAGAAAAAAGAGGCTCTAAAGTTGGAGCCCTTATTGCCTAAAAAGATTTTGAAAGGTGCGGGCTACTATGCCGAATATAGGACTGATGATGCCAGACTCACCATGGAGACCATTAAAACCAGTCTGCATTACGGGGCAACGGCCGTTAACTATGCTGAGGTAACGGACTTTGTCTATGAGGATAATACAGTAAGAGGAGTAAAGGTGAAGGATACTATTATGGACAAGGAGTTTACCGTTGACTCCAAATATGTGATAAGTGCAGCCGGACCATGGGTAGATGAACTTAGGGGAATTAATAATTCCAAAAAAGGAAAGCGTTTGCACCTTACCAAAGGGGTTCATTTGGTTTTTCCGTACGAGAAATTGCCCATTAAGCAATCGGTATATTTTGACATACCCGATGGGCGTATGATGTTTGCCATTCCAAGGGGCAAGATCACCTACGTAGGAACAACAGATACCAATTATAATGAAAATAAGGATAAGGTAAGAACTGATGTAGCCGATGCCATTTATCTTATTTCCGCAGTTAATAATATGTTTCCCAAGATAAATTTGGAAATGGAAGATATTATTTCGTCTTGGGCAGGATTGCGTCCACTTATCCATGAGGAGGGGAAGTCTGCCTCCGAATTATCCCGAAAGGATGAGATATTCACCTCTGATACCGGACTTATTAGTATTGCCGGAGGAAAACTGACGGGTTATCGTAAAATGGCAGAGCGGGTGGTGAATAGGGTAGCAAAAAAAATGGAGGAAGATCATGAAATGGAGGTAAAACCATGTGTTACAGACCAAATACCACTTTGCGGTAATGAGTTTAAGAAATACAAGAGTGTAAAAAAATATATGGCAGAGGTGCATGAGAGGTTGTCCCCAGATGGTTTTGCCAAATACGATGCTTGGTACTTGGTGACCAATTATGGAAAACAGACCGAGACCATTTTAGAATTGTATGCAAAACAAAATGATGAAGATCGTCAGATAGGTTTGGCAAAGGCCGAATTACAGTTCTGTATTGATCATGAAATGGTACAGAGCCCTATGGATTTTTTTATTAGGAGAACGGGAAGACTGTATTTTGATATCGACAGTATTCGTAAATTGATGGATCCGCTGTTGGAAATGTTCCAGACCACATATGGATTAGATAAGGCTGCCGTAGACGCTTATAGGGGCATACTTGAATCCGAAATGGAGGAACACTCCAATTTTTCCATGGATAGAGTGTAAGCCCCCCCATTTCTTGAGATTTAATGGAATTTCTATTAGGAGAACTGCGGCTTACCCCTAATCCAATTTTTCGGTCAGTGCCTTAAATACCTTTTTAGGGTTTTTATGTTCGTACAATACGGCATAAACGGCTTTTAGGATAGGTGTTTTGGATTTTTTATTGAGTTTGGAAATTATAATATGGGCACTTTTGGTGGCGTAATAGCCTTCGGCAACCATTTTCATTTCCATCATGGCGCTTTTTACGGTATATCCTTTACCTATCATGTTACCAAACATCCGGTTGCGGCTAAAAACAGAGTATCCGGTTACCAATAAATCCCCCAAATAAGCAGAGTCGTTTATATTGCGTTTCATACGGTGTACATGCTTTATAAAGCGTTTCATTTCTCTGATGGAATTGCTCATCAGAACAGATTGAAAGTTGTCCCCGTACCCAAGACCATGGGCTATACCAGCGGCAATTGCATAAATATTCTTCAGCATGGCGGCATATTCCGTACCAATGATATCATCGGAAATCTTTGTTTTTATATAATCGCTACTAAGGTGCTTGGCTACCAATTCGGCCTTTTCCATATCCGCACAGGCGATGGTTAAATAGGACAGGCGCTCCAAGGCAACCTCTTCAGCATGACAAGGTCCCGTAATAACACCAATATTCTTAAAGGGTATATTGTAATTATCATGAAAATGTTCGCCTACTATCAAACCGGATTCCGGAACAATTCCCTTTATGGCCGAAAAGATGATTTTATCCTTTATATCAACGGTCAATTGCTTTAATTCACCTTCCAAAAAAGCGGAGGGTATTGCGAAAATAAGTACATCGGCCGCAGCAACGGCCTCGTTTATATTATTTGTTAGGTTAAGTTGTTCTGTGTGAAACTCAACAGAACTAAGGTAATTTGGATTGTGCCTTTGCTTCTTTATGTGGTCAATGGCATCGGTATTTCGCATATACCAATTTACGATGTCGGCATTCTCTGTCATCATCTTTACAATCGCAGTTGCCCAACTGCCTCCACCCAACACGGCAAATTTTACATTGTTTTTCATGTTTAAACTTTCTGTTTTTCCTCTCTATGTACAATAGCCTTTACAATGGGATCCTATATATTATGCTTAGGTACTACGGAATGTACATAGATTTTAAAATCCTTGGCAATGTAGGATTGTTTTTCGGAGATTCAAAACTAGAACACAAGGTCTTGCCGCGTAGGGTTAGGTATAGGTAGTAAAAACTCAGGTTACTTTTTTATTTAAAGCATGTACAATAAATAATTTTTATAGTGCCCTGGAATTCAATTAAAACAGGAAATTACATGGCATTGGGATGGGGGCAATGGGTATAGGTTATAATTAACGATAAAATGCTCAAAACTTTAACATTGGCTTGTGATTGGTAGGACAATGAATGCCTAAGGTTGTGCGTTAATAATGATAGTACAATGAAGCAGGTACATTCAGGTGATGGTAAGTCCTACGCCTTTGAGGAAAAGGCCATTTGGACTTTTTATAATGGATTATCCTTTGAATAGTCCAATAGATGCTGCTATATGGGCCTATAAAGGGTTTAGCGGAGAAATAAAAATTATGTTTATACGGGAGCAATCCCACTACACAATAAAAAATGTTTTTGGTTGGTTAATTAGTTAAAGGCCGCCTTGGGATAATTGACCGAGGCGGTTTTTTTATATGTTGGCCGTAATGTAAGGGTTGGAAGTAACTGCTAGAAATTGGATGGGATGCATCTCATTACCACTTCATTTTTGATCCGCTCAAATATATTTAGCGAAATTTTCTGGTGGTAATTTGTTGTATATATCACATTTACGTATATCATAGCCATAAAAACAAGAAAATCCACTACTTTTGCCGCCTTAAATCTACGACGTGAAGAAGTATTTAAATCTGTTTGATTTTAAACAAAAGATAAACTACAAGAATGAAGTGTTGGCTGGGCTCACGGTAGCCATGACTATGATCCCAGAGTCGCTATCATTCGCTATTTTAGCAGGGTTGTCACCTTTAACGGGACTTTATGCCGCCTTTCTGATGGGGATTGTTACAGCTATTTTAGGAGGAAGGCCTGGAATGGTTTCTGGTGGTGCTGGAGCTACAGTTGTGGTTTTAATTGCTCTGGCTTCGTCCCATGGTGTGGAATACCTATTTGCAGCTGTTGCTTTAGCCGGAGTGCTACAATTTTTGGTTGGTATCTTTAAATTGGGAAAATTTGTTCGTCTTATTCCGCAACCGGTAATGTATGGTTTTTTAAATGGACTGGCAGTGATTATATTTATGGCCCAGGTTGCCCAATTTAAGATTTTGGATAACGGTGCTGAGGTGTGGATGCAAGGTCCCGCACTATATATAATGGCAGGACTTACCCTTTTGACCATTGCTATAGTGGCTTTATTTCCTAAAATAACCAAGGCGCTTCCAGCTTCCTTAGTGGCCATATTGGTTGTATTTGGAATTGTTTATTTCTTTAATATAGATACCAAAAAGGTGATGGACATTGCTTCGGTAAGTGGTTCTTTGCCCTCATTTCATATACCGGATGTTCCTTTTGGTTGGGATACACTTAAAGTTATTTTTCCATATTCCTTGGTAATGGCGGGTGTGGGACTTATTGAGACTCTTTTAACCCTAAATATGGTGGACGAAATTACCAGAACAAGAGGTCAATCCAATAGAGAAGCCGCTGCACAGGGTATAGCGAATATTGCCAACGGATTCTTTGGTGGTATGGGAGGATGTGCCATGGTAGCCCAAACTTTGGTAAATGTGGGTTCGGGAGCAAGAGCCCGACTATCGGCCATAATTGGTGCGATGACTATTTTGCTTATTATTTTAGTTGGAGGTCCCGTTATAGAACAAATCCCGATGGCTGCTTTGGTGGGGGTAATGATGGTTGTGGCCATAGGAACCTTTGAGTGGGTTAGTTTTAGGGTAATCAATAAGATGCCAAAACACGATATTTTTGTTTTGATATTGGTTGCGGTAGTTACCGTAGTATTACATAATTTAGCTCTAGCGGTGTTAATCGGCGTTATTGTGTCATCGCTGGTTTTCGCTTGGGAAAGTGCAAAACGTATTAGGGCAAGAAAGCATATTGATGAAAACGGAGTTAAACATTATGAAATATATGGGCCACTTTTCTTTGGGTCCACCACCACCTTTATTGAAAAGTTCGATGTTGAAAACGACCCGGATGAAGTTGTAATAGATTTTAAGGAAAGTAAGGTGGTAGACATGTCGGCCATAGATGCCTTGAATAAAATTACGGCTAGATATCAGAACGAAGGCAAAACACTGCACCTTAGATATTTGAGTCCAGACTGTTTAAAGTTGTTGACCAACGCCGAAAGTGTTATTGAGGTAAATATTATTGAAGACCCCACTTATAGGGTTATGCTCAATAAATAGGCATTAGGAAACCTGAGCCTTAGTTGGAGAACCAATCCCTAAAGCACAAATAGTATTTAAAGTGTTTAAGTGGTACAAGCCCTGTGAAAATGGACTATTGTAGTGTGCTTTGCAATATTGTTCAGTCCTCTTTAACTAATGATCCGTCTTAAATTAGATATGGAACAGAATAGGTTTGAAGTTCCTGTTTGGATTGTGTAATGTGTCATAGGCCATATGTAGCCCCCTTCCAAGTACTTGTAATAGTGCTATCATTGTTATAGTTGTGTATTTACAAAATGGGAGCCGCGTATTGAAGTATAAAGCGTTGTTTACCTGCTGTATTTATTTGCCATAGAAAGTAGCGTACTAAAAAAGCGTATATAACAACAACTATAGTGTTGATATATACGCTTTATTGATATATGCTAAGGGTCTACCTTATTATAAAGTACGTAAATATTCAGCTACCGCTCGCGCATCTTCCTCAGAAAGATTTTGATTAAGCATTACGGCGTTATTGTATTCTTTAAGCAAGGCTTTTGCAATAGGATCCTCCTTAAGCATTCCATCAGGGTTTAAAATCATATTCATTACCCACTCTGGACTTCTTCTATCAAAAACGCCCTTTAAAGCAGGTCCTATCAAACGTTGTTCCGCCATATGGCAGGCAACACAAATAGTGCTGAATGTTTTTTGACCTTTAGCAGCCAATTCAGTATCTATTTCATCTGCAAAGGTCACGGATTTAATAGGGCCAACACCTTTATTGTCCATATCCACGGGAACCCCTTCACTTACAGGTTCTGCCTTCACTTCCTTTTTGGTGCGGTTCATTTCAAAACCATCCTTCTTTTCTTCTTTTTTCTCGCCACAGCCAATAATCAATCCAGCCAAGGCCAAAGGGATAAGTACTTTTTTCATCGTTTTTTTTAATTATGGTACTAATATAGTAAATAGATTATTTTAATGTAGTTCTTCAATGAACTTTAATGCTCTTTTTTCGGTATAAGTTATATTTTTCTGACCATAGAATCCAACGTGGCCGCCGTAGTTTGGAACTTCGAAATGGATGGCCTTATTTAATTGGGCTTCCTTATAGGGGTAACACTGCTTCCCTAAAAAGGAATCATTTTTTGCATTTATAATTAGGGTAGGTACAGTAATATTGGTTAAAAACTGTAGGGAACTACATTTTTGATAATAGTCAAGAGCATCCTTAAATCCGTGTGCTCTGCTAGTATAGATGTCATCAAAATCTTTTAAGGTATTAATATTGGCTATATCCTTATCTGTTATTCTGTTTGGGAAAACTAGCTGTTTTAATCTCAGCTTTTCTTTCAAATGTTTCTTAAAACGTTGGGAGTACACAATGTTCTTGGGCTTTAAGAGTTCTACCAAAGAATTGTATAGGTTGCAGGGAACAGATATGGCGACTGCGGCTTTAACCTGTCTGGGAACCGTTCTTGCTTCGCCCAGGTATTTCAGGATTAAATTGCCACCTAGGCTAAAGCCTTTTAAATAGATATGACTATAGCTTTTTTTCGTTAAAATAAGGTTTATTACGGCCTCCAAATCTTCAGTGGCCCCGGAATGATAAGATCTGAACAATCTATTGGTTTCCCCACTGCACCCTCTAAGATTTATGGCACAGACATCTATGCCATGGGCAATAAACTGCTTTGCACTTCCGGTTATATAAGGCCGTTGGGCATTACCTTCAAGACCATGTATAAGTATGGCTACCTGTGTAGTTGGGATAGTGGCAAAACTCCAATCCAAATCCAAAAAATCCCCATCTGCCAATTCCAATCTTTCACGTTGCTGCAGTAGTGAGTTAACCTTTCTAAGAACCCCAGAATATATCGTTGCAACATGAGCGTTCCTAAAAAGAATAGGAGGCTTGTATAAGGATGGAATTATGGGCATGGGCAACAGTTAAAAAAGGGGTGTCTAGGTATGTAAAAGAATTACTTCACTAAGATACTATATTTAAAATTTAATTAGTACTAGGGAGCTTATGCTTAAAGTAAAAGGAATAGGAAGATTTATTCCTAATATGTCATTGTATTTTGCCTTTTAATATAAAATACATGGCTTTTAGAGCGCAAGGTTGTTAAAATGCTAATCTTTTGCTTGGGGTTTCAAGATATTTTTTTACTTTCGTTAACGTTAACGAAAATTAATAAGTACAATAAATTATGGGATTTATCAAATCAACAAAATGGTTTCTGGCATTACTTCTATGTGGAACTATTTCTTCATCATTCGCCCAAGACGGTTGGGAAATGCTTTTTAACGGAAAAGACTTTTCCAATTTTGAGCAATTGAACGGCAATGCCAAGTATAAAGTTGAAAACGGGGAAATGGTCGGCACTTCCCGCTTGAATACGCCCAATAGTTTTATGGCAACCAAAAAAAAGTATGGTGATTTTATTTTGGAGTTTGAAGTATATGTGGAAAACGGATTGAATTCCGGTGTTCAGTTTAGGAGTTTAAGTCTGCCATCTTATAGGGATGGAAGGGTTCATGGCTATCAATGTGAGATTGAAACCAGTGATAGGAAATGGGCCGGAGGCATTTATGATGAGGCCCGTAGGGGCTGGCTATACCCATTGTCCAGAAATGAAGAAGGTAGAAATGCCTTTAAACCTGGGGAATGGAACCATTATAGGATAGAGGCTATTGGCAATACTATAAGAACCTATATCAATGGGGTACAATGTGCCAATCTGGTAGATGACCTTACCTCTGAAGGTTTTATAGCATTTCAGGTACACTCTATCCACGATGAGGCTTTAGAGGGTAAAATTGTTAAATGGAAAAATATTAAAATAAAGACCTCTGATTTAGAAAATGAGCGAAATAGGGTGGCCGATCATGCCCCTGAGATAAGCTATCTTCAAAATGAATTGACGCCTAATGAGATTAGGAAAGGCTGGCGTTTATTATGGGATGGTAAGACCACCAAAGGATGGCGCGGGGCCAAACTGGATGGCTTTCCACAAAAAGGATGGAATATAGAAGATGGAATACTGAGTGTTTCTGCCTCGGATGGCGGGGAATCTACAAATGGTGGTGATATAGTTACTACCCAGGCCTTTAGTGATTTTGAACTAAGTGTAGATTTTAAATTGACCGAAGGGGGTAATAGCGGCATCAAGTATTTTGTAGACCCAAGCCTAAATAAGGGAGCAGGCTCTGCCATTGGTTTGGAGTTCCAAATTTTGGACGATAAAAAACATCCAGACGCCAAGAAGGGTAAAAACGGAAATAGGACGGTAGGTTCATTATACGATCTTATAAGAGCCGAAAACTTTGAAAATTCCAGAGGAAAGAATTTTAATGGAATTGGAAAGTGGAACAATGCTAGAATTGTGGTAAAAGATGGGCATGTAGAACATTGGCTAAACAATGTAAAAGTAGTGGAGTACGACCGTTGGAGTCAAGCGTTTAAAGCTTTGGTAGAAAAAAGTAAATACGAAAAATGGAAAGACTTCGGCGTTATTCCAGAAGGAAGGATACTACTACAGGACCACGGTGATCAGGTGTTTTTTAGAAGTATTAAAGTGCGTGAGTTTTAAATAGTATTAATTAAAAGGACATATTATGAGTAAGGGACGTAGAATTTTTATCAAGAATACGGCCTTGGCAAGCGGAGGTATTGCATTGGGCATGCATACGATGAGCGCCAAGAGTTATGGACGGATCCTGGGTGCCAATGACAGGGTAAGGGTAGGTATAGCCGGCTTTTCCAATAGGGCCAAAGGGGCCTTGATACCTGCGTTCCTAGGTCATCATAAGAAACAGAATTTTGAAATAGTAGGTGTTTCTGATATCTGGAACAGGCGAAGGGACGAAGGGGCAGCTTTCTTAAAGGACAAAACCGGAAACAAGGTGAAGGCCTGGAGGAATCACGATGAAATGTACGAGGAAAATAAAATTGATGCGGTTATCATTTCCACCCCAGATTTTCAACATGCCCTTCATACGGTACAGGCGGCCAATGCCAAGAAAGATGTGTATGTAGAAAAACCCTTTGCGGAAACAATGGAAGATGCCAGAGTGGGGAAAAAAGCCGTTGAGGAATCCGGAATAGTTTTTCAGATTGGGTCCCAGAGGCGAAGTGGCAAGAATTATCACGCAGCCAACGATTATATAAAATCCGGGAAATTCGGAGATATTGTGATGGTTGAAATGAGTTGGAACGTAAACCAACCTGATAGATGGCGCTTACCAAAACTGACCAGTGAAATAAAGGAGTCGGATACCGATTGGAAACGCTATCTTATGAACAGGCCTTATGAAGCTTGGGATCCACGCAAATATTTGGAATATAGGTTATTCTGGCCTTTTTCCTCAGGAATTCCCGGACAATGGATGTCCCATCAGATTGATACCGTGCATTGGTTTACGGGTTTAAACCACCCCAGAAGTGTAGCGGCAAACGGCGGAATATACCTCTGGAAAGACGGTAGAAAGAATTATGATACCATGACCGCGGTGTTTGATTATGGCCCCTTGGATGACCTTTCCAAAGGTTTTCAGGTTGTTTATTCATCAAGATTCACCAATTCTGCAGGGGGAACCAAGGAAATTTATTATTCCAATGGAGGCGAATTAAATCTTGATACCAATAAGGTAAGTCCCAATGGAGGCTTAAAAGCTTCCCATGCCAATAAAATGGGGATGCAGGCCAATCAATTGGAAGAATTTGACCTTTCGGAGTCGGCTACCAAGGTGGTTACTTCGGCCAATACAGGTGCCGATAATATGACTTCTTTGCATATGTTGAACTGGATGGAATGTGTTAGGAGTAGAAAGGAAACCAATGGGCCTATTGATGCGGCATATAATCATTCCATAGCCAATATAATGACAACAGCAGCCCTAAGGACCGGACTCAAATCTACCTTTGATGAAAAGGCACAGGATGTTCTGGCGGGCAACACTGTTTTTAAATACTAACCTCTTAAATTGTATTCCAATGTCTATAATTAAACCCAGTATTATTCTTGTTCTTGTAGTACTATGCTCCTGTAAGGAGAAAGCAAAAAAGGACGTAGTTGCCAATGTGGAACCTAAGACGAATGCCATAAGCTTTATAAACGATGAAGAAAACCAAAAGGTAGATGTGCTTATGGATGGTAAATTGTTTACCAGTTATTTATATGACGGTACTACCCCTAAACCTGTACTCTATCCGGTTATTACCAATAGTGGTAAAAAAATAACAAGGGGCTTTCCGTTGGAACCAACGCCTGGAGAAAGGGTAGACCATCCGCATCATGTTGGTATTTGGTTTAACTATGGGGATGTTAACGGATTGGATTTTTGGAACAATTCTTATGCCATTCCAGATGAGGAAAAGCATAAGTTTGGTACTATTGAGCATCAGGAAATCTTGGATACGAATGCGGACGAGGGTACCCTGACCATAAAGGCAAACTGGAATGGTCCAGATAATAATACGCTACTGGAAGAAACCACCACCTTTACTTTTGGTCAGGAAGGATCTATGAGAAAAATTATTAGGAATACCACTTTAAAAGCCTTGGAGGACGTTTCTTTTAAGGACAATAAAGAAGGGATGATAGCCATTCGGGTAACTAGGGGACTGGAGCTGCCTTCAGACAAGCCATCTATCTTTACGGATGCTAACGGTATTCCTACAGAGGTTAAAGCCTTGAACAATGAAGGTGTTAAGGGCGATTATTTAACAAGTGAGGGAAAAACAGGTGAAGATGCCTGGGGCACCCGTGCCAAATGGACAACATTATATGGTGAAGTAGATCAGGAACCCGTTTCGGTGACCATAATGGATCACCCAAAAAACGTAGGCTATCCTACCTATTGGCACGCCCGTGGTTATGGTCTGTTTGCGGCCAATCCATTGGGGCAGGAAGTGTTTTCGGACGGGAAGGAGAAATTAAACTTTTCCTTGGCCAAAGGGGAAACGGTTGCTTTTAAATATGCCGTATTGGTACATAGTGGCGATCCTTTGGATAAAAATGCGTTCGAAAATTATTTTTCTGATTTTGCTAAAAACTAATATAAGCTAATATGAGATGTATTTCTTTGTTGTCCATTCTGTTGTTTATTGGTACCAGCTGTGTAGCCCAAGGATACGAGCAAACCAAACTGAATACTATTTTTAATGGAAAGACTTGGGAGAATTGGAAGGTGCCTGATGGCAACGAATGGTCTATAAAGAAAGGGAAGATTACAGCCAAGAATAACGCGGAAAAGAAAGGTTCCATTTTATGGACCCAAGATACTTACAAGGACTTTATAGTCCAACTGGATTTTAAGCTTATAGAAGGAAATATAGATTCGGGAATATTTATGAGGGGCGATGATAAGAAGAGCCCACAGATTCAAATAGGTATTTCCGGATCCTTAAAGCGGGATATGACCGGGTCTCCCTATGTGCCTGGTTTGGGTTACCCCGTAGAGGCCAGTAACGTAAAAAAACTACTTCGTTTAAAAGGATGGAATACCATAACGGCTCGAGCCATAGGAAACTCCTATACCGTTTGGTTAAACGGTGAGGAGGTAATGAATTACACTATGCCGAATGCCAATCTAGAAGGCCCCGTTGGGATTCAATTGCACCCAAACAGGGAAATGGAAATACAATTTAGAAAAATACGATTGGCAGTGCTATAGTATCATTGCTTAATCGTAATTTTGCCGCTTTTTGCAGTGATGAGTTATTGGAGAATATAGGGAAGACCTGATATGAATGAGCTTATAGGAATAAAACAGATAGCCAAACTGGCCAAGGTGTCCATTGGTACCGTAGACAGGGTATTGCATGATAGGCCAGGTGTTTCCAAAACTACACGCGAAAAAATTCTAGCCATCATAAAGGAAACCGGCTATAAAAAAAATGCAGTGGCCAGTAGGCTGAATTTGGCAGCGAGGAAAAAGGTGAAAATAGCGGTGCTGATACCTGAGGCCACTAGTAATTGGAGCTATTGGGAGGTACCCAAAAAAGGAATAGATGACGCAGTAGAGGAGCTGAGCGATTTGGGAATTTTGGTTACTTACTTTTATTTTACCGGACCGGATTCTTTTGAAAGTCAGGCTAAATTGGTCTTGAAAAAAGATATTGATGGTATTATAACCGTGCCTTTTTTTAAGGAGGAAAGTAATTGTCTGTTGGGCAATGCCAAGAAAAACAAGATTCCCGTACTGTTTTTGGATACGGAGATTCAATTGGATGACCCTGCTTTTTTTATTCGTCAGAACTCCTATGATGCGGGAAGGGTGGCTGGAAGACTCTTGCACGGCCTCGTTGGGGAAGAGGGCCTGTATTTTGTTTTCAATATTATTACCGATAGGGGAATGCACGTAAACAACGAGCAACGTGAAAATGGTTTTAGGGAATTTTTTAAAACTAATTTTAAGGACACCCCCATAACCATTATAACCATAAACCACCCAATAGGAGGGGCGTTGGGAATAAACGATGAATTGGAAAAGTGGTTTAAGGACAAGCGGCCAAAAGGGATATTTGTAACAAATGCCCGATCTTATCTTATTCCCAAGATTCTTGAGGCCCATAAGGTATCCAATGTATCGGTAGTTGGCTTTGACCTACATAAGGACAATTTGGAATGTCTTAGGAATAATGAAATTCATTTCCTTATCAATCAAAAGCCAGAGTTTCAGGGATATACAGCAATTAAGAGTATGTTTAAATATCTAACGGAGGATGATTCTTCTGATTTAAATATAGATATCCCCGTGGAAATCATTGTTAAGGAAAACTGCCAAGCCTTATAGTTTTTTTTACCTACTACTTACCGCACTTTAAGCAGTCATATCTTTTATTGAAATCATAGTTGTTCAAAAAGAGCAAGGCCTCGACTTTGATAAAGTCGAGGCCTTGAAACATTTTGTATTCTATGAATATGGGCTATTGCGGATAACCATCATTTTGAGGATATCCTCCCAAGGTCCTATCAATTTGATCTTGTGGTATAGGTCTAACTATGTGGTAATCTTGAATGTTTGGAGCAGCAACCGGGTTGTACAGTCTTGTTCTTTCAACAAGTTTCCCAGTTCTGGCCAAATCCCACCATCTATGTCCTTCTCCTGCGAGCTCCCTGGCCCTTTCATCCAATAAAAAGTCTAAATCAACCTCTGCAGGGGTAATTTCCATAGCACTTTCCATACCGGGAAGAGCAGCCCTAACCCTTACCTCATTGATGTCTTCGGCAGCACCAATTGCATCGCTTTGCTGTAATCTGGCTTCTGCTCTAAGAAGGTAGGCATCTGCCAATCTCATTAAAACAAAATCGCGCTGTCCTTGGGTCTTTTGGCGATCTGGACGTGTAGGGTCTATCCATTTGTTCATTGACGGGAACAATCGTTCCGTATATTCATCATTTGTGATGGTCATATAGGCTTTGGTATCCTGTCTGCTTTGTGGCCATTCTATATCCTTTCCAGGTCCAGGAATGTAAATGGCGGTGTCACCTATAGAAAGGGCTGCCCTAGCTGGTTCACTGGCACTGGCTTCCGTGGCAGGTTCATCTTTGTTGGCATACCAAACATGCTTAAACGAGGCATCGTACCTGATATCTAGACTACGGTCCCAAAGGGTAAGCATGAATTCTGTTGGGCGATGTCTTTTCCAAGGACGGCCATTGGTAACATCACGGGTCATTCCACGTTGTACATCGTATTCCATAAGGAAGTATAGATGCCCTCGATGACCATAACCATCCGTGCCGTCATCTACCTGAGTCTTGGAATTGGTAATGTTCCAGACAATTTCGCTATTCTCTTGGTTGTCAATGTCCCATAAGTCGGCGTAGTTGTCCAAAAGAGAAAAGCCATAATTGTTAATTACATTGGAGAACAAGGTTTCTGCCCTAGAGGCATCTGTAGACTCAGCCCAAGAAGTATAGCTTCTAGTCAATAAAGCTTTCCCCAATAAGAATTCTGCGGCGGCTTTTGTAGCACGGCCATAAGGCGATTGTGTCTCGGGAAGATTGGCAATTGCATATTCCAGATCTGGTACAATAGCCTGACTATAAATATCGGCCCTAGATGTTTGGTTGGCTTCAATTTCAATTCCAACGGTTTCTTCCAGACTAAGGTGAACATCACCATAAGTGTTGGTGAGATCAAAATAAAATAAGGCCCTAAGAAAACGTACCTCCGCCAAACGTATAGTTTTTATTTCTTCATCCATTTCCAATCCTTCAGATCTGGCAATAACGGCATTAGCTTGGTTAATACCTTTGTACCAGTCCCTCCAGGCATCACGGACATAGCTTTCGGCACTGTTCAGACCTACATCATAGGTGTTAAATACCTTATGTCCACCATCTGAGCCATTGGTCCAGATATCCGAACCCATGGTTGTCATGGCAAAACCTCTTTCTTGTCCGTAAAAGGGTTTTAATTGGGCATAGGTTGCGTTGACGGCATCACCGAAACCTTTTTCGGTAGTGTAATAGGAGGCAGCCGATACATCGGTAACCAGCTCTTCCTCTAAAAACTTATCACATGATACCATGGAGACGATCAGTGATAAAGCCAAGATTTTATATGTTATTCTTTTCATAATATTTTGTTTAGACATTTTACAGTGTAACGTATTTAACTTGTATCAAATTAGAAAGTTACGTTCAACCCCAGTGAGAACATTTTGTTGCTGGGTACGGTACTGGAGGACAGACCACCATCTTCTTGATCGGTTTCTGATGATTCAGGGTCAAAGGTGTCATAGTCCGTTATGGAAAACAAATTCTGCCCTGCAACATAAAGTCTTAAATTAGACAATTTTAACTTCTCCGTAATAGATTTTGGGAAATTATACCCCAGGCTAACGTTCCTTAATTTAACATAGCTACCGTCAAAATAGGACATGGTGGAAGCATTTTTGGCACTTTCCTGATTTTCGTTTGGTCTAGGATAGGCATTGGTAGGATTGTCCACCGTCCAATAATCCACATCTAAATTGTTGTACCTTCCAAACAGGGAGTTGTTGCTATCGTGAAAACGCGATCTGATCATCTGTCCTTGGCGGAAGTAGAAGAAGAAGCTAAAATCAAAGCCCTTATAGGAAAAGTTGTTGGTAATACCTCCGTAAAAATCGGGTACGTCGGAACCTAATATAATCCTATCGTCCGGAGTTATGACTCCGTCTCCATCTTGGTCCTTAAGTTTTATTTCTCCAGGTACCTTACCTTCTGCAGAATTGGCCAAGGCTTCCTCTGAAGTTTGATAAATTCCAATTTTCTCATAATCATAGAATACATTGATTGGTTGACCAATAAACCATTGGTTACCTACATCATCTATAGAGTTTCCATTTTCATCTTTTAGTGCCAACTCTGTGATTTCCTCTTTTAATCCGGCTATGTTAAAGCCAATGTCCCAGCTAAGTCCATCTGGGTTATCTAAAATGTATGCATTTACATTAAATTCCAGACCTGAGGATGCGGTGGCTCCAATATTCTGTAGAATACTCTGATACCCTGAGGTGTAAGGTAAACTTCTGTTCAAAAGGATATCGGTTGTCTTGGTGCTATAATAGTCCAAAGCACCACTAATACGTCCGTTGAATAATCCATAGTCTAATCCAATGTCGATGGTTTTTGATACTTCCCATCCCAAATCAGAGTTAGGTATTTCGTTTAAGCCAAAGCCAAGTGCTGTGGATTCTCCGTATGCATAGGCAGTTCCTTCCAATCTACCAGCGGTTTGATACGGATCAACTGAAGTGTTACCTACCTCACCGTAGGAAGCCCTTAACTTAAGCTCGGAAATAGTACTGCTGTCGATCATAAAATCCTCTTCGGAAATTCTCCAACCGGCAGAAAATCCAGGGAAATAATTCCATTTGTTTTCTTCGGCCAATCTGGATGAACCATCTGCCCTAAGGGATCCTTGGAACAGATATTTGCCGTCTATGTCGTAATTTACCCTACCCATGAAGGAAGACAAGGTCCATTCTACTAGTCCAGAGGAGATATCCCCCTTAACAGAGGCCGACCCCATATTATAGAACTGCTGTGATTCATAAGGAATATTCGCCACTGCGGTATAGGAGTTTTCCTGTCTTGATTTCTGGATACTCTGTAATAGGGTTACTTTAAGGTTTTGATTGTCGGTAACCGCTTTGTTAAAGGTCAATAGGTTCTCCAAAGTGTACCCAAAGTTGTCATTGTGCTCTATGGAAGCATCTCCTGGGCCTCCCCTATTATCATTGGTTAAACTTCCCCTAAACTGTCCACGTCTTCTGTATCGTATATCCGGTCCAAAAGTAGTGGTCCATTTTAATTCTGGATTAATATTGATGTCCAGATAGACTGGGGCAAATATTCTGGTGGTTTTGCGCTCATCAATATAGGCGCCGTCCACAAGTTCGTTCAATGGATTGGTTCGTATACCGTCATTGGTAGGCAAGAATAGAAGTTCGCCTGCCTCATCATAAGGAACACCTAATGGGTTGTTGGCCAAGGCTTCTCCCATGGTTGCCGATGAACCCCAGTTTTGTATAGAGTTGGATATAGAGAAAGATACCCCTACCTTAAATATGTCGTTAATCCTATGGTCTAAATTAATCCTACCGGTAAAGCGCTCAAAGTCCATATTGCTAATAATACCCTGCTCATTAAAATAGCCTAGGGAAGCATTAAAGGTGGTCTTTTCCGAACCGCCACTTACTCCGAACTGGTGATTTGTCTGCCATCCGTTGTCCAGTACCAGGTCTAGCCAATCTGTAGAACGACCTTGTTCAATAGATTCCAGTTCAATGGGGTCAAGAAATACTTGATCATCGGTGGGGATGGTCCCGTTCCAAGAGGTACGTCTAGACTCCCTTTTTAAATCGGCAAATTCCTCTCCGTCCATCATGTCTACCAATCGCGATGCCGAAGTAGTACCTATATGGCTGCTGTAGGTAACTTTGGTCTTTCCTACCCTACCTCTTTTTGTGGTTATTAAGATCACCCCGTTTGCACCTCTAGATCCATAAATGGCCGTTGCGGCAGCATCTTTCAATATTTGCATGGATTGGATGTCCTGTGGATTGATGTCCGATACGGACTCGGTTCCACTTATCTGTGGAATTCCATCAATTACATACAGCGGATCATTGGAAGCCCCTATAGAGCGTCTACCCCTGATGCGGACCGTTGAGTTTTCACCTGGTCTTCCGCCATCGGCCTGAATATCCACACCGGCCACTTGTCCTTTAATGGCGTCAATACTACTGGAAGTTGCTATTTTTTCAATAGCTGAGGCGTCTACCGAGGAGATGGCCGCGGTAACTTCACCTTTCTTCTGTGTACCGTATCCGGTAATGATTACCTCGTCCAAAGATTGTAAATCCTCTTCCATTGTAACGTTGATGATACTACTACTACCAACGACTACACTTTTAGAGCTCATTCCAATATACGAGAATTCCAATGTCTGTCCTTCTTCTGCGGTAATGCTATATTTACCGTCAAAATCCGTAACGGTTCCGGTAACAGTTCCAACTATTACCACACTAACTCCTGCTAGAGGAATGTCCTCCGTATCGGTTACCACACCACTTACCTGTTTCTGAAAAGGTGGGTCAACATCCTCAAAAGCATAGGATGTGTTGAAAATACCCAAGCATGCCACAAGGGATATTTTCAGGAAGATGTTCTTCCATACAGGAATACTACCCTGCACTTGAAATAGCTCCTTAAATCTTTTTTTCATAATTAGAGTTTTAATTTGTTAGTTGATTTTGTTAACTCCAAGAGTCATCGTTAACGTTAACGAATATAGATATTCATTTTTAATAAAAAAAAGAAATTTAATAATTATGTAGGCATTGTCAATTGGGATTGTCAATATTTTGGCAGTTTCATTGACATATAATGGAATTTTAACCTAATTTAACTTAAAACATTGCGGCGGGTAGACATATGATGGGTAGTTTTATCTAAATGCCAGACTATCAGTGAGAAGGATCTTTTATGGTTTGGTATATTAAAGGATTGGCCCTAGAATCCATTAAGGTTTAATTCTCAGGTCAGATGAAGGAAGGTTATGCAATATAAGGACTAGCTTAATTTCAAATTTAGGAAAACAGCTTAAAGTCAGACTTATTTGGGGTAAGTATCCAATACTTTTATTTGTTTTTCTACAGCAGCGGTGAATTCAGATTTTAAATCGGCCACCAATTCCGAAACAGCTGGTACATTTTCAATGGTAGCTACCCCTTGTCCGGCAGACCAAATGGTCTTCCATGCCTTGGCCTCGGTATCAAGCTCCTTGCCAAAATCTATTTTGGTATCCTTTTTTAGATCTTCCTCGCTGATTCCGGCCGCTTTTAAACTGGCGCCCAGAAAATTGGCGTGTACCCCGGATATGGCGGCGGTATACACCACGTCACTCGCTCCTGAGTCGATAATCATTTTTCTGTACTCTTCCGGTGCCTGGCTTTCCTTGGTATTGATAAACCGTGTGCCCATATAGGCTATGTCTGCCCCCATTTGAAGGGCAGCCGCAATATCTTGGCCTGTACTGATACAACCGGAAAGTATTATGGTTTTATGATAGAATTTCTTTACCTCTGCTATCAATGACATAGGGTTTAAGGTCCCGGCATGGCCACCGGCCCCTGCGGACACAAGAATTAAACCATCTACCCCGGCCTCGGCCGCTTTCTCAGCATGTCTTTTTTTTATGATGTCATGGAATACCAATCCCCCATAGCTATGAATGGCATCAACTACTTTTGCAACAGCGCCAAGAGAAGTAATTACCAAAGGGACCTTATGTTTTATACACACCCTAACATCTTCTTCCAATCTGGGGTTGGTAGGGTGTACTACGAGATTTACCCCAAATGGGGCAGCCTTTTTTCCCGTTTCCTTTTCAAATTTCTCCAAGGCGGTCTTAATCGTTACCAGCCACTCCTCAAAACCCTCCGTAGTGCGTTGGTTCAAGGCCGGGAATGTTCCAACAATCCCATTTTTACAGCATTCAATGACCAATTCCGGGCCGGATATTAGAAACATGGGCGCAGCTATGGCGGGCAGTGATAACTCTTTGAAAAATGATGGCTTTAGGCTCATGGCATTTGGGTTTACTGAATTAAAAATAACTGGTGATAGCGAACAATGTAATCTAATTAGTTATCTATTCCATATAACTATAGTATATTTGGAATTTGCTATGCACGCATAATATTTTCAAATATACTAAATAATAAAGCATGTTTTTAAAAGATTTCGAGATTCGTTGGAGCGATGTTGATGCCAATCGGCATATGGCCAATTCGGCGTATATAAATTTTATGAGCCATACCCGTATGTCATTTTTATTGGAACTTGGGTTTAATCAAAATACAATGGCCGATCATAATATAGGCCCCGTAGTGTTCCATGAACATGTGTATTATTTTAAGGAGGCATTTCTGGGGAAACCCATACAGGTTTCTTTGGAATTAATGGGGTTAAGTGAGGATGGTACGTTCTTTGAATTTCATCACAATTTTTACGATCATAATGGTCGCAACTTTGCACACTGTCAAGTAATGGGGGCTTGGATCAATCTTCGTACAAGAAGCTTAACCTCTTTAGGTGGAGAGTTGTTGGAGGCCTTTAATAGTATTCCTCGACCTCAGGGGTTTAAGGTCCTAACCAAAGCGGACACGCGTAAGTTTGAGGTACGTCCTATGGATTTGGTCTAGCTTTTTTGCTTACTAGATATACGCCCATCAACACCAATACTATTGCTGTGAATTTTATGAAATTCAGGTGGTCCTTACCGGATAATATAGCAAATACGATACCTATCAAGGGTTGTAAGTACATAAAAACACCCACTGTTGAGGCCTTTAATTGGGTTAGAGCGAAAACGTTGAACAAATAGGTTAAAAAGGTTGTTCCTATCACCACAAAGGCAACGGCCCCTAACGCCTCCATAGGCATTTGTTGCCATTCTATTTTCATAAAATCCGAATAGGTAACCGGTAAGGTCAGTATAAGTCCAATACCGAACAGCCATTTCATAAGGGTAAAAGGATGGTATTTTTCCAGTAGTTTTTTCACTAGGATAAGATATAGGCCATAGGACGTGGCATTGACAATAAAGAGTAGATTGCCAAAGGGGATATTAGTTGCATCTTGCCGTACTTCTGCTCCAAAAAGTACCAATCCCAAGGCACCTATCAAGCCTAGAAAAACGCCAATTCCTCGCTGTAGGGAGACTTTTTCCTTTATAAATAATGCGGATAATATAACTACCAGGATTGGGGTAATGGTAATTAGCACGGCGCTATTGATGGGAGTTGAAAGTTCCAGCCCTTTAAAAAAGGAAAGCATGTTTATGCCCATTCCAAATATGGCGCAAACAAAAATCCGGCTCCAATCCCGTTTTTCCAATTTTTCCTTGGGACCAAAAAATGAAATGGCCCAAAATAGTAGGGTGGCGCCAAAGAGTCTTAGGAATATAAATCCAAATGGCCTTACATAGTTGGGCATAACGCCTTTGGCAATGGTATGGTTAATGCCATAGATAGTGGTGGCCCCCAAGGCGGCCAAGATAGCTAGGGTTCGTTTGCTCACGGGTTAATGCTGGCTTTGGCCTTGGCAACTACCGCCTTGCTATTTCCTACAAAAATTTGGTTGTCCATAAGGATTACCGGCCTTTTTAAGAATGTATAGTGTTCCAGGATCAATTGTTTGTAATCGGCCTCACTTAGGTTTTGCTCTTTTAGATTACGTTCTTTATAGAGCCGTGCACGCTTGCTAAATAAGCTTTCATAACTACCGGACAAATCTGCCATAATTTTTAGATCCTCAGGGGTGATGGCCTCTTGTTTAATGTCTTGAAGTATAAAATCACTGGACGGGGCCAATTCCTTTAAAATTCTTTTGCAGGTGTCACAAGTACTGAGATAAAATATCTTTTTCATAGCTGTTTTTTGTTGCTTTAACAGGTGTCATCTAACATTTGGGGATTAAGATAACGGTTGCCTTTTTAAGGTGAGGGTTATTTTAATCGTATCGATTTTTTTTTTTGTAAATCTATTCCCAAGATAATATTTGCCATGCAAAGAAACCCATTTCAATTGAATTGTACTATTTTTAAGGCCGTTTGTAAATAATTAATAATAGAAAATTCATAGACCTTGGAACACGCATTTGAAATTACCCTTCAGAATAGAAAAAAACTCTACCAGATACTAAAGGATACCCCAAAGGAACAACTTCTGGCAGTGCCTGATGGCTTCCGAAACAATATTTGGTGGAATATAGCCCATGTGCTTGTAACCGAGCAACTCTTGGTTTACAAACTTGGCGGGCAGCCCATGCGCTTGGATGGGACCCTTGTAGATAAGTATAAAAAGGGAACGCAGCCTGGCGGAGCCCCAACAGAAGAAGAACTTCAAGAAGTGGCAGAGCTGTTGTTGTCTACAGTAGACTGGATGCGGGAAGATTATGGAAAAGGTATTTTTAATGGGTATAATGAGTATACAACCAGTGCCAATGTTACCTTAAAATCTGTAGAGGATGCCATTATGTTCAATGTGTACCATCAGGGCTTGCATCTTGGCACCATTATTTCGCTACTAAAGGTCTTGGACAAGTAGTATTAAATCTCCAATTTAACATTTAGAAAGTGCCTTATTTCCGCAAAGGGGAGCGTTAAGGTAATGGGTCCTTCAGCATAGGAGGTTACCTCGTATTGTTCATAGAAAAGCTTCAGCCCCTCCGCTGTAAAACCAATGTTAAGAGGGAGGTAAAACTGATCGTTCTCAAACATAAATCCGGTAGCATTTATAGATGATGTTGCCGGTATGTTTTCCTGTTTCCTAAATTTATCTTCTACAAAATTTTCAAAACCCAAAGGGTCTTTGAACAACTCCATGGTCTCTAGTTCCTTATTTTTTTTCTTGTCAAAATTCAGGAATCGGGTAGATGAAAACCCATGGGCACCTCCTGTAAAGGAATAGGAGTTTATCTGAATTGATATTATATTTTTATCCTCATAGGTAACGCTTGCTTCAATATTGGCTTCCCAGCCTACAGGTTCATCCGGATATAATTTTTTAAGTTCTAAATACCCGTTTTTAAAGGAGTCCATCGCCTCTTCTATAGTGGCAGCCTCAGTTTCGTCGTCATAGATGAGCAGGGAAATGACCTCTTCCCTAATGGCATTGTTTATGGTGCTGCCAATGGACTTTTTGTCCAGTACCTTGGGAATATTAATAACTGTTTTGGGACAATTTCCACAGCTTTCTGCAACATATTCCGTGGGCTCAAAAGTAAGCATATCCCCATTGCTTTTGCAATTCAAAATTAGAAGAGTTAATAATATACAACAGGCCAATGTAGACTTCATAAACGCATAGGTATTAGTAAGCTGTAAAGCTACAATATCATTGTAATCCCCAAAAGATAAAGGTACATTTGTGTATAGATATTTTTACATGGACAAAAGACAATTAAAATTCAATAGCAAAGCAATTCATGGTGGGCAAGCTCCGGACAAGGCTTATGGGGCGGTAATGCCACCTATTTACCAAACCTCCACCTATGCCCAAACTACCCCAGGAGGTCATATGGGTTATATGTATTCCAGAAGTGCCAACCCAACTAGGACGGCTTTGGAGGATTCGTTGGCCAGTATTGAAAATGGAACTTTTGGTATGGCTTTTGGAAGCGGAATAGCGGCCATAGATGCTGTAATGAAACTGATGAATCCTGGAGACGAGGTAATCGCTACCAGTGATATCTACGGGGGTAGCTACAGAATCTTTAGGAAGATATACGAAAAATACGGTGTTGTTTTTCATTTTGTTGGGATGCAGGATTTGGAGGAAATAAAAGCCAAGGTCAACTCTAACACAAAGCTTATATGGGTAGAAACGCCCACCAATCCCATGATGAATATTGTTGATATTAAGAGGGTCTCCCAATTGGCAAAAAAGCACCATATCCTTTTTGCCGTAGACAATACCTTTGCAACCCCATATTTGCAGTTACCTTTGGACCTGGGGGCCGACATAGTAATGCACTCTGCCACAAAATACTTGGGAGGACATAGTGATGTTGTTTTGGGAGCATTGGTGGTTAAGGATAAAGACCTTGCAGACCAATTATATTTTATACAAAATGCAAGTGGTGCCATATGTGGCCCTATGGACAGTTTTTTGGTGCTTAGGGGTATAAAGACCTTGCATGTAAGAATGCAGCGTCACTGTGAGAACGGACGGGCTGTGGCCCAGTTTCTGGCAGATCATCCTAAAATTGACAAAGTGTATTGGCCAGGTTTCCCGGACCACCCCAACCATGAGGTGGCCAAAGAACAAATGAAAGATTTTGGGGCCATGATATCCTTTGTGCCAAAAGGGGGAGACTACCAGGATGCCATAAAAATAGTAGAAAGACTACAGCTATTTACCTTGGCAGAGTCCTTAGGAGGCGTGGAGAGCCTGGCAGGGCATCCCGCAAGTATGAGCCATTCTGGAATTCCCAAGGAAGAGCGCGAAAAAAGTGGGGTGGTAGATGCAATGATTCGGCTTAGTGTAGGGATAGAGGATAGTGATGATTTAATAGCAGACCTTAGGAGGGCTATAGAACACTAATTTTATCAAATTTTAAAAAAAAGAGGGTTTAAATTATATAAAAGCTATAATTTTGCCGTTAAACTCAAAATTTATCAATAATCAGCAATTAGCAAGTTATTATGGAAGATAAAATAAATGCATTTATGGAGGAGGTGAAGGGTCGTAATAGCCATGAACCGGAATTCATCCAAGCTGTTCAAGAAGTGGCAGAAACTGTGATTCCGTATATCCTCAATAATGAAATTTACAGTGGTAAGAACATTTTGTTAAGGATGGTAGAGCCAGAAAGGTTGATTTCCTTTAGGGTGTCATGGGTAGATGACCAAGGAGAAATCCATGTAAATAGAGGGTATAGGGTTCAGATGAATTCCGCCATAGGTCCATATAAAGGAGGATTAAGGTTTCACCCTACTGTAAACGCCAGCGTCCTAAAATTTTTGGCCTTCGAACAAGTTTTTAAAAATAGCCTAACCACATTGCCCATGGGAGGTGGTAAAGGGGGTTCTGACTTTGATCCAAAAGGGAAATCCAATGATGAGATTATGCGTTTTTGTCATGCTTTTATGACGGAATTGTGTAGGCACATAGGGCCTAACACCGATGTACCTGCCGGGGATATTGGGGTTGGTGCCCGGGAAATTGGATTTTTGTTCGGGATGTACAAAAAGATTAGAAATGAATTTACCGGTGTTTTAACAGGTAAGGGGCTTTCTTGGGGAGGATCTAAAATTAGGCCAGAGGCAACAGGATACGGGACTGTGTATTTTGCACAGAGTATGTTGCAATCCAAAAATGACCAGATTAAGGGTAAGACAGTGGTGATCTCCGGATCTGGAAACGTGGCCCAGTATGCTGCAGAAAAGGTAATTAGGCTAGGTGGAAAGGTAGTTACCCTTTCCGATTCCGGGGGGTATATTTATGACAAGGAGGGTATCACTGAAGAGAAATTGGAATTTGTGATGGATTTGAAGAACAATAAACGTGGCAGAATTTCGGAATATGTCAAAACATATAGCTCCGCAGTATTTCATGAGGGGAAAACACCCTGGGACGTTAAATGTGAAATGGCCCTGCCATGTGCCACCCAAAATGAATTGGATGGCAACGATGCCAAAACCTTGTTGGAAAATGGATGTATATGTGTGGCGGAAGGGGCCAACATGCCCTCTACCCCAGAGGCGATACACGCCTTTCACGATGCAAAAATTTTGTTCGCGCCCGGTAAGGCTTCCAATGCGGGCGGTGTAGCTACCTCAGGCTTGGAAATGTCACAGAACTCGCTGCGTATAAGTTGGACACGTGAGGAGGTGGATGAGCGACTGCAAAAAATAATGAAGGATATACACGACGCTTGTGTAGAATACGGGCAAGAAGAAGATGGGTACTGCAATTATGTGAAGGGGGCAAATATTGCCGGGTTTGTAAAAGTTGCGGACGCCATGCTGGCACAAGGGGTTATTTAAGTCTCTATAAATCTTCGGACAAGAAGATTGCCAAAGTTCTTTTTTATAATTTGTGGGACCCGTACGTTTCTGTGAAACCTACGGGTCTCTTTGTGTTATCTTTGTACCTAGATATAAATTCCTATGCAGCTAACTACAAGGGCCATTGTTCTTACCTCGCTAAAATATGGGGACACCAGTTTAATCGTCAAAATTTATACATTGACTGATGGAATAAAGACCTATATGTTGAAGGGGGTGCTTTCCTCAAAAAAGAGGAAGTTGAAACCGGCCTATTTTCAGCCGCTTTCCCAATTGGAAATGGTTGCCTCCCATAAGAATAAAGGTACCTTGGAATCTATTACAGATGTTAAGGTCTGTTATCACTACCAGACCCTGCATACTGATATTGCCAAAAATGCCATAGCGTTTTTTTTGGCCGAAATGTTGGCCAATAGTATCCACGAGGAAGAGCCCAATGAGGGACTGTTCAATTTTCTGGAGGCTTCCCTACAATGGTTGGATACCCATGGGAAATTTGCCAATTTCCACCTTTTCTTTCTGATTTCTTTGACCAAGTATTTGGGGTTCTATCCAGATACCACCTATTCCCATTTACCCTACTTTGATCTTTTGGAAGGCGAGTTCTTGGAGATTCCTTCATTAAACCCTGGTCTTACAGGGGATGATTTAAAATTGTTTAAATCGCTTTTAGGCATAAATTTTGATGCCTTACCAACGATTAAGTTCAATAAAAAGAACCGTCAGGACCTCCTAAAAACCCTTGTTCTGTATTTTGAATTACATTTGCAGGGTTTTAGAAAACCAAGGTCCTTGGCCGTGTTAAATGAAGTGTTTAGCTAATATGCAGAAAATTACTTTCATAATCATTTTCCTGGTATTTCAGGTAGGTATGGGGCAGGTGATTGTTGTTTTGGACGGGGATAACCACCGGCCCATTCCAAATGTTATTGCGTACAATACCGATAAGTCCAAAACCTCACTATCCGACTTGGACGGTAAATGTGATCTGTCCAAATTTGGCCAAGGAGAGCGAATAGCCCTTATGCATATAGGGTATCAAACGGTTAGGGCAACCAAAGGGGCACTGCTAAAGAAGGGTAGATTGTATCTGGAATTAACGGCAGAGCAGCTAGATGAGGTGGTGATGTCCATCTCTAAATGGGAGCAACAAAGAAAAGATATTCCTCAGAAAATTGCTGTGATCAATGCCAAAACGGTAGATTTTACCGCCCCTCAGACTTCTGCGGACTTGCTGCAGAATAGTGGAAAAGTATTTGTGCAGAAAAGTCAGTTAGGGGGAGGTAGTCCCATGATAAGGGGCTTTGCTACCAATAGACTGTTGCTTACGGTAGATGGTGTGCGAATGAACAATGCCATTTTTAGGGGGGGGAATATTCAGAATGTTATTTCTATTGATCCCTATGCTATAAGGAGTACCGAAATAATCTTTGGTCCGGGCTCTGTAATCTATGGTTCGGACGCTATAGGTGGGGTAATGAACTTTTATACCAAGGACGCACAATTCTCAAAAACAGACAGTATAAACTTCTTTGGTAAGGGAAATTATAGGTTTTCCACAGCCAATATGGAGAATACAGTTCATGTAGATTTTAATCTGGGCAAGAAAAATTGGGCATTTTTAACTAATATAACCTATAACGATTTTGACGATCTAAAAATGGGCTCCCATGGTCCCACATCTTATTTAAGAGACCATTTTGTAACCATAGTGGAAGGGGAGGATAGACTGGTGCAGAACCCGTCGCCCAAAGAGCAAACTCCAACAGGATACAACCAAATAAATCTAATGCAGAAAGTGGCGTTTAAGCCCAATAATAATTGGAATGCCAATTTAAGTACCTATTATTCGGAGACCTCGGATTACGCCAGATATGATAGATTGATAAGGCCTTCCAAGGACGGTACGGGCCTGCGGTCTGCCGAATGGTATTATGGGCCGCAAAAATGGTTTATGGCCAATCTTCAATTTTATAAAAATGGAAAAAGTAAGTTTTATGACGGCTTAAAAATTACCACGGCCTATCAAAAATTTGAAGAAAGTAGAAACGATAGGAGTTTTCAAGATCCCATAAAATATATGACCAAAGAGAAGGTAGATGCTATTTCTGCCAATGTTGATTTTGAAAACAAACGTATAGGCAACCTGCGGTTGTATTATGGGGGCGAATACGTTTTTAATAAAATTGGTTCTAAGGGAACAGAATTAAATATAGAGACTACGGAGCAGTTAGGTTCGGCTTCCCGTTATCCCGACGATGCTACTTGGCAAACACTGGCAGGCTATATAAACAGTGAGCTAAAGGCAAAGCCCAACTTTACCTTTTTGTCAGGTTTGCGTTATAGTCACGTGTGGATAGATGCTGTTTTTGATCAGACCTACTATTCTTTTCCCTTTAAGAATGCAGATTTAAGTACTGGGGCATTAACTGGGAGTATAGGGTTTAGTTGGTTTCCCAAGGTGGATCTGCAGCTGACCTTTAATGGCTCTACAGGATTTAGGGCCCCCAATATAGATGATGTAGGGAAAATATTTGATTCGGAACCGGGCTCCGTAGTAGTGCCCAATCCAGAGTTGGAACCGGAGTACGCCTATAATCTGGAGATCGGCGTCCAGAAAAATTTTAATGATAAGCTCATGCTAAAGGGCGCTGCTTTTTATACTTATTTGGTAGATGCCTTGGTGCGCCGTGATTTTCAGTTCAATGGAAGTTCTGAAATGGAATACAATGGGGAGCTGAGCAATGTACAGGCCATTCAAAATGCGGCCAAAGCCTATGTCTATGGTTTTGAATTTGGCTTGGATGCCTTTCTTACGGAAAGCGTATCGGTCAATGCCAACCTTACCCTTACAGAAGGTATAGAGGAAGAGGATGATGGTACCAATAGTCCGGGAAGGCACGTAGCACCTACCTTTGGGGATTTTCATCTTATTTGGAAAAATCAGAAACTAAAAACCGACCTGTTTTTGAATTTTAACGGAGAGATTGACTATGATGATATGTCGATGTCCGAAATAACAAAAGACTATATCTATGCATTGAACGCAGAGGGTAATCCCTACTCGCCATCCTGGTATACGTTGAACTTTCGTTCCCAATATCAGCTCAGCAATACCTTAAAGCTATCCCTTAATTTGGAGAATATTACAGATCAAAGATACCGTTCTTATTCTTCGGGTATTGTGGCCCCCGGTATTAATCTAATTTTGGGAGTAGGCTATTTGTTTTAAAAAGATAAGGGCCAGGTATTGTATCCCGGCCCTTAATAATTTATGTGCTTAAGGATTTTTATTCTTCAATTTCCTCTTCTACCTTCTTGGCAGCTTCTCTGGTCTGGTCTACCGCCGTCTGGGTAGCTTTCTCCACATCTGTGCCAAGCTTTTTGGCGGCGTCCTTAACGCTATCCATTGTGGCTCCAGCTTTGCCCCATGCTTCGGTGCCAGCTTTTTTCATATCGTCCCCAATTTCTTTGGCCTCTTCAAGGGCCTCGTCTGCGGCATTTTTAACCTCTTCCCCAACATTGTTTAAATCCTCTTCTACCTCTTTTATGGCTTTATTGGTCTTTTCCATAGCGTCTTCGGCCTTGTCTTTTGCATCCCGGCAAGATGTAAGCGAAATACCTATGGTTAATAATAAGATAGCGCTAAAGATTACTTTTTTCATGTTTTTAATTTTAAGGTTTATTTAGTGACTGCTATAATAAAATACGTTGTATAGGACTTTACGGATTTTTTTAAGGGGTAATAAATGGGAAACTAAGGGCTTATTTTAACAATGGGTACTTATGTGGTTGGAAGAATGATGTGCAGTCCCTAAAAAAAATGTAAGAAAATTAATCGTTTATGATGCTGTGAATCAGTATTATATGATATAATTTAATTTTTTTGATGTTTTTTTTGGTAGGGTAGGAAGGGTCTTGATTGTTATATAGGCAAATGTCTAAAATTAAATTATTATGAAGAATTATTTAAAGATTTCAGGATTGGCTTTAATAGCTTTAGTAGGGATGATGTCATGTAATAAAGACGATGATTCTGCCATGGAGGCCGAAACCTACAATACCTCCTTTGAAGTTACTGATGCGCCTATAGATAATGCTGATGTAGAGGCGGTATTTGTTACCATTGCCGATGTTTCGGTTGACGGAAAGTCTTTAGAAGGATTCAGTGCAACAACAGTAAATTTGGCAGCTTTGGTCAATGGAAAGACCGAGGCATTGGGTAATTTGGACCTACAGGCAAAATCGTATTCAAATATTGTTTTTGAATTGGATTTTGACCAAGATGTAGACGGTAATGCTCCGGGATGTTATGTAGAGCGCGCCAATGGGGAAAAAGATGCTTTGGTTGCCACATCCAACAAAATTACCATCTCTGACAAATTTGAGGTTCTGGCAAATGCTACCAACGTAATTGTGATTGATTTTGACCTAAGGAAAACAATCAAAGAAGAGAAAGAAGGTGCGTCTAGCGATTTTGACTTTGTAACGATGAGCGAATTATCTGCCGGAATTAGAACGGTAAACGCAGAATTGACAGGAAAAATTTCTGGTAATGTTAACGATGCCAATGATACATCGGACAAGATAATTGTCTATGCATACGAGAAAGGAAGTTTTGATGCGGATGTTGAAACACAGGGAAAAGGAGAAAGTGGCGTTACTTTTGCCAATGCGGTAACCAGTGCTGAAGTTACAGGTTTAAGTGGCTCTTATAGCCTTGATTTCTTGGAAGAGGGAGAGTATGAGTTAATTTTTGCTTCCTACAATGAGGCAGAGGATAATGGGTTCTCCTTCAATGCATTGTTGAACGTTGAGTCTACTACGGGATTAAATCTTGGAGCTGTAGAGGTTGGCTCGACCCTTCAAATTAGTGCCAATGTAACCATAACTGGGACCAAATAAACTGAATCTATTTATTAAAAAGTATAAAAGCCCCTTTTCAAAGGGGCTTTTTGTATTTATCTAAATCATTTTTACGCTAAAAATCACTAGTTTTGCAAACTTAAAATGTAGCATTAGAAGCTGTTATTATGAAGTTTGCAGAATACAAGGGTTTAGATTTGCCAAAAGTAGCTGAGGAGATATTGCGCTATTGGAAAGAGCATGATGTTTTTGAAAAAAGTGTAAGTAGTAGGGAGGGCAAAAATAGTTTTGTTTTTTATGAAGGACCGCCGTCCGCCAATGGATTACCGGGAATTCACCACGTTATGGCCCGGACCATTAAGGATATATTTCCCCGCTATAAGACCATGAAGGGATATCAGGTTAAGCGAAAAGCGGGTTGGGATACCCATGGCTTGCCCATAGAGTTGGGGGTAGAGAAGGAATTGGGGATTACCAAGGAAGATATTGGCACCAAGATATCGGTGGAGGATTACAATGCGGCCTGTAAGAAGGCGGTGATGAGGTATACGGATGTCTGGAATGCCATGACCGAAAAAGTAGGGTATTGGGTAGATATGGATGACCCTTACATTACCTACAAGTCCAAATATATGGAGTCTGTTTGGTGGTTGCTAAAGCAGATATACAGTAAGGGACTTATTTATAAGGGGTATACCATACAACCTTATTCCCCTAAGGCCGGGACGGGGCTAAGCTCCCATGAATTAAATCAGCCCGGGACCTATCAGGATGTTACGGATACTACTATAGTAGCACAATTTAAAACCCTTAAAGAGACACTTCCACAAACTTTTCAAGAGGTTTTGGGCGATGTTTTCTTTTTGGCATGGACCACCACTCCATGGACCTTGCCCTCCAATACGGCTTTGACCGTAGGGCCAAAAATAGATTACGTACTGGTGAAAACGTACAACCAGTATACTTTTGAGCCCATGCATGTGGTTGTAGCCAAATCATTGGTGGGGAAACAATTTAGCGGTAAGTATTACGAAGCCGAAAGTATTGAGGATTTTGAAAAATATTCATCCAAGGACAAGAAAATTCCATTTCAAATAGTTGCTGCTGCCAAGGGTGTAGATCTTGTAGGTGCTAGGTATGAGCAATTGTTGGATTATGCATTGCCATATCAAAACCCTGAAAATGCTTTTAGGGTCATTAGTGGGGATTTTGTAACCACTGAGGACGGTACGGGAATTGTACACACGGCGCCTACTTTTGGGGCGGATGATGCCTTGGTAGCCAAGTTGGCCCAGCCAGAGGTGCCTCCAATGTTGGTACTGGATGAAAATAAAAACCCGGTTCCTTTAGTGGATTTACAGGGTAGATTTCGTCCTGAAATGAAGGAATTGGGCGGGAAATATGTTAAAAATGAATACTATGACGAGGGAAAAGCTCCTGAGCGCTCTGTAGATGTAGAAATAGCTATTAAACTAAAAGAAGAGAATAGGGCCTTTAAGGTAGAAAAGTATGTCCACAGTTATCCTAACTGCTGGCGTACCGATAAACCTATCCTTTACTACCCCTTGGATTCATGGTTTATAAAAGTTACCGATATCAAGGAAAGGATGTTCGGTTTGAACCAAACCATAAATTGGAAGCCGAAGGCTACAGGGGAAGGAAGATTTGGTAACTGGTTGGCAAATGCCAATGACTGGAATCTCTCGCGTTCCCGCTATTGGGGAATACCACTGCCTATATGGCGAACGGAAGATGGTAAGGAGGAAATTATTATAGGCTCCGTTGCGGAACTAAAAGAAGAAATTACAAAGTCTGTTGCTGCTGGGGTGATGGAGAACGATATTTTTTCTGATTTTATCGTAGGGGATATGAGCGAGGATAATTATGAAAAAATTGACCTTCATAAAAATATTGTTGATCAAATAGTATTGGTCTCCGCTTCAGGAAAGCCCATGAGACGGGAGAGCGACCTAATTGATGTATGGTTTGATAGTGGTTCCATGCCTTATGCCCAGTGGCACTACCCCTTTGAGAATAAGGAGCTCATAGATGAAGGGAAGACTTTTCCTGCAGATTTTATTGCAGAAGGAGTGGATCAGACACGTGGATGGTTCTATACCTTACATGCTATTGCTACCATGGTATTCGACTCTGTTGCCTATAAGAACGTGGTGTCCAATGGACTTGTGTTAGATAAGGAAGGCAAGAAAATGTCCAAGCGATTGGGTAATGCGGTAGACCCATTTGAAACCATGGAAGAACATGGGGCCGATGCCACTAGGTGGTATATGATCTCCAATGCCAATCCTTGGGACAACCTTAAGTTTGATGTTGAGGGTATTGCCGAGGTTAAGCGTAAGTTCTTTGGTACATTGTATAATACCTATTCCTTTTTTGCGCTGTATACCAACATTGATGGCTTTAATTATAGTGAGGCCAACATACCGCTCAATGAAAGACCGGAAATAGACCAGTGGATCCTTTCCGAACTTCATTCCCTGATCAAAGTTGTGGATGAGGCTTATGATGATTACGAACCCACTAGGGCCACTAGGGCCATTTCGGATTATGTGCAGGAAAATTTGAGTAATTGGTATGTTAGGTTAAGTAGGAGGCGCTTCTGGAAAGGGGATTATCAGCAGGATAAGATATCGGCTTACCAAACATTGTATACCTGTTTAAGCACGGTAGCAAAACTCTCTGCCCCGGTAGCGCCGTTTTATATGGATAGGCTGTATAAGGATTTAGCCGCTACCACTAAGAAAGAGCCTTTTGAGAGCGTGCATTTGGCCGATTTTCCCAAATATGACAGTGCCATGGTAAATAAGGAATTGGAAAGCAAAATGGCCAAGGCGCAGACCATTTCCTCTTTGGTATTGTCTATTCGTCAAAAGGAAAAGATAAAAGTAAGACAGCCTTTGCAGAAGATTATGATACCAGTTCTGGACAATAAGCAACGTTCAGAGATAGAAGCGGTAGCTGAACTTATCAAATCTGAGGTGAACGTAAAGGAAATAGAACTGTTGGACGATGCTTCCGGTATTTTGGTTAAACAAATAAAGCCAAATTTCAAAACTTTGGGACCAAAGTATGGTAAGGATATGAAGTTGATTGCCAGAGCTGTAGCCCAATTAAATCAGGATGATATCCAAAAAATTGAACAAGAAGGCGAAATTGTGCTGCATTTTAATAATAAAAGTATTACTTTACAGTTACAGGATGTAGCGATCTCTTCTCAAGATATAGAAGGTTGGTTGGTGGCCAGTTCCGGTCCTATAACCGTAGCTTTGGATATCTCCATAAATGACGACCTCAGAAAAGAGGGTATTGCGAGGGAGTTGGTAAATAGAATTCAAAACCTAAGAAAGGAATCCGGTTTTGAAGTGACAGATAAGATAGATATTAAATTATTGAAAAATGGCTTAGTTGAGGAGGCGGTAGAAAGTAACGTTGCTTACATAAAAACCGAGACCTTGGCAGCCGAACTTAATTTCGAGGAAAGCTTGGATAACGGAATAGAAATAGCTTTCGACGAAGTTAATACCAGATTGTTTATTGTAAAACATTAAGATTATGGCCGAAGAATTAAAAGTAAGGTACGCGGACAAAGACTTGAACGAGTTTAAAGTCTTGATCGAAGAAAAAATTGAGAAAGCAAAAAGTCACCTTGAACTACTGAAAAGCTCCTATATGAATGACGGTAATAATGGTACGGATGATACCTCGCCAACGTTCAAGGCTTTCGAGGAGGGCTCGGAAACTATGAGTAAAGAAGCCAATACACAATTGGCCATTAGACAAGAGAAATTTATTCGTGACTTAAAGAATGCTTTGCTGCGTATAGAAAACAAGACCTATGGTATATGTCGTGTTACAGGAAAGCTTATCAGTAAGGAAAGACTTAAATTGGTGCCTCATGCCACCCTAAGTATTGAGGCTAAGAATATGCAATCCTAAAACATAAAAACGCCTAAATAGGCGTTTTTTTATGGAATGAGACAACTTCTAGTTATTATCTTTTTATTGGGTGTATCTGTTGTGGGTGCGCAAAAAAGGGTAAATAAAAACATGGAAGCCCAGGGGGTCTCATTTGTCCAGATCGATTCCGAAAATTGCTTTAAAGTAGAATTGAGCACCGTAGCGGATAAACGTATAAACGTGGAATCTGACATGGATGGGGAATATATGCAGAGTTTATTGCTAAATGTTCTTCGGGAAGGGAATACCGTTTGGATTGGGGCGGGTTTTCAGCCTAATTTTAGGGATCCCAACGATAAATTAAGTGCGCATAAAGTGGTTTCCATCTCCCTAAAAATTTCTATCCCCCAATACCTTGATGTTTCCGTTAGCGGAACCAACAGTAATGTTAGCGCTACGGGTGTTTATGACAATTTAAAAATTGCCTTAACAGACGGCACTTGTTCATTGGAAAGAGTAGGCGAAAATATTACCGTTAGCAGCCAAAGTGGTAATATTGCCCTTTTGACCTCGGGGGCGGAAATACAGGCCTCCAGCAAATATGGGAAAGTGGATAGGGAGTTTATTCCACATGGAGATAATCAATTTTCCCTTAACACCATTACCGGAAATATCCGCATAAGAAAAACCGAATAATATGTTTATTTTTACCGCATCTATTTGTAAGAAATGAGTTTAAAAAAATCCCTGATTATTATAATTGCAATTTTGGCCATTGACCAAATAAGTAAAATCTACATTAAGACAAACTTTGTTCTAGGTGAGTCCGTAGATGTTTTTAACTGGTTTAAAATATTATTTATAGAAAACGAAGGGGCTGCTTGGGGAACCAAATTGAGCGATATACTTCCTATTTCGGACGAGATTGGAAAATTGATACTGACCATTTTTAGGTTGTTTGCCATTATAGGTATTGGTTATTGGTTATATGACACCATTAAAAAGAACTCGTCCCGTACCTTAATACTATCGGTTTCCCTAATATTTGCCGGGGCCTTGGGAAATATACTGGACTCGGTTTTTTACGGGATGATCTTTAATGATAGCTACTCACAAGTGGCTACAGCCTTTTCTTCCGATCCATATGGGAGTATATTTCATGGAAAAGTAGTGGATATGCTTTATTTTCCAATGATAGATACCATTTGGCCAGAATGGGTGCCGGTAGTGGGGGGCAATACATTTCGCTTTTTTGAGCCTGTTTTTAATATTGCGGATATGGCAATAAGTACTGGAGTAGGAATCCTTATAGTATTTAACAAAAAGGCGTTTGGAGATAAGGCAAGCGAAACCAACTAGAACTTATAAATTTGTTTCGGGCTAACACAATAGTCCAAGGGCACGTCTAGGGGAGAAACATCTGATATTTTTTTTTCTGCTTCAAATAGGGAAAGACCAACCTTAATTACATCGGGTCTACACTTGCTTAATAGGACGTCATAATAGCCCTTTCCGTATCCTATTCTATTTCCGTTTAAATCAAATGCCAATAGTGGTAATATTACCACGTCTATCTTCTCGGTTGGAATTTCAATCCCGTCCAAGGGTTCTGGTACCTTCCATTGATTGAGTTTTATTACGGTACTATCGGTAAGTAAATAATTGATAAGGTCTTGATCGTTGAGCATTTTTGGCAGAACAATATTTTTGTCCTTGCCTTGTAATATGGAAAGTATATAACTGGTGTCTACTTCTTTTTTTTGGGTAATAGGGAGGAACAAGTGGTAAAAAGAATGGTCCCAAATAGGTAATTTAAGTAGCAGGTTTGCTATTTCTAGGCTTAAATCGGAAACGGTTTGCGGGGAAAGATCTTCACGGCGCTTTGTATAGGTAAGGCGCAAATCTTTTTTCAACATAGCAGTTGGTTATACGGGGAAGTTGAAGAACTGTACAATTAGTTGATACAATTACTCCTTAGAAGCCACGGCAACATAAATTTTGAAAAAAAGCATCAGAATTAAATATGTTCCCAAGGTTATTATATAGTTGTCCATGCGTTAAATGTTTTAATTTTTCTAAATATAAATAAAAAAATGGTATTTCATCCACAAAGGGTAGCGTTTTATCGATGAAATACCACTTTTTTAACAATTTTTTTTGGTATAGTATTTTTTTGAGGCCTATTTTAGGAAATTGTTAACTGTAAAGTAGTGAAATTCAGAGTATTACTATTTTTATGCGTTGTGGTACGTTGTAGGATATAGGTATGTTATCGATTGTATTTTCGTCTGGTGGAGTCTTATAGGTTCAGAGCACGACTATTGCATCCAATTATTAGCTCATTTTAATGTTAGTGCTCTGTCTGCTAACTTTGAATCTCCCAAATTCCTGTGCTTGAACAGGAAGTTAAAAAGTGATATTTTTTGTGTCCTTTGATAAAAACATAGTAATTTTCCATTGCTAATTAATTCAGAAAATTCACGGTAGTACATGTCCACTATACCCATTGAAGTACAGTTGAGTACGCTTCCAACCACTCCCGGGGTATATCAGTTTTATGATCAGGAAGAAAAGATACTTTATGTAGGAAAGGCCAAAAATCTCAAAAAAAGGGTCTCGTCCTATTTTACCAAGAAGCATGATCACGGAAAGACCCGTGTTTTGGTTAAAAAAATACGGTCTATTAAACATATAGTAGTGCCTACCGAGTCGGACGCACTGTTATTGGAGAATAATCTGATTAAGAAATACCGGCCCAGGTACAATGTATTGCTAAAGGACGACAAGACCTATCCGTGGATATGTATTAAGAATGAAAGGTTTCCAAGAATATTTCCCACCCGGAAGCTGATCAAGGATGGATCCGAATATTTTGGGCCCTATACTAGTATGAAAACTGTACATACACTATTGGACTTAATTAGAAGTGTTTATCCCTTGCGTACCTGTACTTATGACTTGGCACCAGAAAAGGTTGCCGCAGGAAAATTTAAAGTATGTCTGGAATATCATTTAGAAAATTGTAAGGGGCCTTGCGAGGGCTACCAGACCCAACAGGATTATCACCGGCAGATACAAGAGATAAGGGAAATTGTTAAAGGAAACTTTAAATCCTCCCTTCATTATTTTAGAAGTCAGATGAAGGCCCTGGCCCAAGAGATGAAATTTGAGGAGGCCCAGCTGATCAAGGATAAGATAGAGGTTTTGGAAAACTATCAGGTAAAGACCACTATAGTAAACCCTAAAATCAATAATGTGGATGTGTTTTCCATAATTTCGGATGATTCCTTTGCCTACGTTAATTTTCTGCAACTTTCACATGGTTCCATTATTCGTTCCCATACCATGGAGATCAAGAAAAAATTGGAGGAAACTGATGAAGAATTGCTGCAATTGGCCATAATAGAGATTAGGCAGCGCTTTAATTCATTGTCCAAAGAGGTTTATCTTCCTTTTGAAGTGGCCTTGGAGCCGGATATTAAAGTGGTTGTTCCCAAGCTGGGGGATAAGAAGAAAATATTGGATCTATCGGAGCGCAATGCCAAGTTTTTCAGACAGGATAGATTTAAGCAGATTAAGATAATTGATCCGGATAGGCACACCAACAGAATAATGGCTCAAATGAAGGCAGATCTGCGACTTTCCAGAGAGCCTAGGCATATAGAGTGCTTTGATAATTCCAATATACAAGGAAGCAATCCTGTGGCAGCCTGTGTTGTGTTCAGGGATGCCAAGCCTTCCAAAAAGGAATACAGGCATTTTAATATTAAGACTGTAGAGGGGCCAGATGACTTTGCTTCTATGGAAGAGGTGGTTTTTAGGCGTTATAAGCGACTTTTGCAAGAAGAGGAGCCCTTGCCCCAGCTTATCGTCATAGATGGGGGAAAGGGGCAGCTATCCTCGGCATTGAAAAGTTTGGATGCCTTGGGGCTTAGGGGCAAAATTGCGATAGTGGGGATAGCCAAAAGATTGGAGGAGATATATTTTCCACAGGACCCAATACCCCTATATTTGGACAAGAAGTCCGAGACCTTAAAGATTATACAGCAATTGAGAAACGAGGCCCATAGGTTTGGGATTACTTTTCATCGAAATAAACGCAGCAAGGCCGCCATTAATTCGGAATTGGAAGCTATAGAGGGCATTGGAAAAAAAACCGTGGAAGAGTTGCTGAAAACGTATAAGTCGGTTAAGCGTATCAAAGAGGCCTCAATAGACAGTCTGGCCCAAACCATTGGAATGTCCAAAGCAAAGAAAATTTATGAAACTTTCCATTAAAGTCCTAACTTAACTCAATGCTTAGATCGGTTGTCATATTTTGTCTGATTTTTACCTGCCATTTGTCCCGGGCCCAGCAGCTGACAGAGAAAAAGGATCTCAAGGTGGGGTTGGTGCTCAGCGGAGGTGGAGCAAAGGGTTTGGCCCATATAGGCGCCCTAAAGGTAATAGAGGAGGCTGGGGTTGAGATCGATTATATAACCGGTACAAGTATGGGGGCCATTGTTGGGGCATTATACGCTTCTGGCTATACTGCTGCGCAATTGGACTCTATTTTTAAAAACACGGATTTTGAGAACTTAATTCAGGACAATGTGCCTAGGAGCGCCAAAACATTTTACGAGAAGGAAGACTCTGAAAGATATGCATTGACCCTGCCCTTTAACAATTTCAAGATCTCCATTCCCCAGGCCCTATCCGGTGGGCAAAGTATCTATAATGAGTTTGTAAGGTTGTTGTACCATGTAAAGGATATCAACGACTTTAATAAGTTGCAGATTCCCTTTGCCTGTATTGCAACAGATGTGGAAACCGGGGACGAGGTGCTACTGAATAAAGGTTACTTGCCAGAGGCCATCTTGGCCAGTGGTACCTTCCCATCACTTTTTAGACCGGTGGAAATAAATGGTAGGATCTTAATAGATGGGGGCGTGGTAAATAACTATCCCATTAAGGAGGTGAAAAGAATGGGGGCCGATATCGTAATTGGGGTCGATGTGCAGCATGGACTATCGGACAGGGAGGCTTTGCTCAGTGCTACAGAAATATTACTGCAGATCAACAATTATAGGACTGTTAAGGATATGGAAAAAAAATCGGTGGAAACCGATATCTATATCACCCCGGACATAAAATCTTTTTCTGTGATCGATTTTGACCTGGGAGCGCAAATAATAGATAGGGGAGAGGTGGCGGCAAGGTCCAAATTAACAGAGCTGACCAAAATATCTACAGAAGCGCAAGACAATAGGCCCGTGATCAGGGCGGCAATGGTAAGGGATACACTGATGATCAATGAATTGATGATCCAAGGTAATTACAACTATTCCCGAGCCTATATTAGGGGTAAGTTGAGGTTTAATGTTGAGGATAAAATAACTTTTGAAAAACTGCAGGAGGGGATAAACAATCTGTCCGCTACAGGTAATTTTAGCGCCATTAAGTATGAGCTTCTTCACAACGGGGACGGGGTAGGTTTGCTTCTGAACGTAAAGGAGAATCCTAATAAGACCTTCATTAGGCTGGGGGTTCATTTTGATGATCTGTACAAAAGTGCAGGCATGGTGAATTTTACCAAGAAGAACTTTTTAATGGATGATGATGTAGCTTCCCTGGACTTTATAATTGGCGATAATCTGCGGTATAATTTGGAGTACTATGTGGATAAGGGTTTTTATTGGAGTTTTGGCATAAATTCCAGATTGGACGATTTTAATAAAGAAATTAATTTTGACCTGATAAGGTCTAATTTTGATGTAGGGAATAGCTCCAATATTAGCACTATTACTCTTAGTGCTACCGACCTAACCAACCAGGTGTATTTGCAGACGGTTTTACAGGAGGAATTTGCCTTTACCCTTGGATTGGAGCACAAATTGCTAAAATTCAGTACCAAGACCCTAGCTCAGGTAGATACGGTCTCCAACGCCTCCAGTATTCCCAAAAAAAGGACCTATTTTGAAAAAAGCAATTTTTATAGTGCCTATGGGCAATTGACCTTTGATACATATGACGATGTGTTCTTTCCTACAAAAGGCCTGTTTTTCGATGGTGATTTTCATCTATATCTGGTGTCGTCCGATTTTAACAACAACTTTAAGGAGTTTTCTATAGGGAAGGCAAGGATGGGAGGGGCGTTTCCGTTAGCTAGAAATCTGTACTTGAATTTGGAGACGGAAGGAGGTTTTAAATGGGGAATCTCACCTGTAACTTCTTTGGATTTTGTGTTGGGCGGATTCGGCACCAATCTGGTCAATAATTTTATACCTTTCTATGGGTACGATTTTTTAAGTTTGGTGGGGAATAGTTACGTAAAGGCATATGGCAGATTGGATTTTGAGTTTTATCCCAAGAACCATCTGTTGTTTGCAGCAAATTTCGCCAATGTGGGCGATGACCTTTTTAGAACGGCAGATTGGTTTGTGGCCCCCGAGTATTCAGGATTTGCATTGGGCTACGGGTTCGAATCTTTTATAGGACCTATTCAGGTGCTCTATTCCTATTCGCCGGAAATTAAGGAAAACCACTTCTTTTTTAGTATAGGATATTGGTTTTAAGTGCCATATAATTTTTATTGTCGGCTAAAAGTGTTGATCTTAACACTACAAGCCAAAATTTATTCCGATATTTGATATACAGGATTTATTGCATGCTACGATCAAGAATTGATATTTCCTCCCAGCTTAGGGCAATGTGGTAATCTACCGGACATTTTGCTGTCTTACAGGTCAGATACAAGGAAGGAGGGCAGCACTTCGGCCATTCCTTGGGGGCTTAACATTTCAATCAATTCAAAAATTAGTACATCTATGGCAAGAGACAAGACATCTTTAAAACTACCAAAGGAAAATACGGAGGCTGCAGATTTTCTTCCCCTCCTTGGGACCGATTATGTGGAGCTTTATGTGGGAAACGCCAAGCAGGCCGCCCACTATTATATGTCGGCCTGGGGCTTTCAGCCTTTGGCCTATGCAGGTCTGGAAACAGGGCTCAAGGATAAGGTTTCCTATGTGGTTCAGCAAGACAAGATAAGACTGGTGTTAACATCCCCCCTTAAATCCGGGGGCGACATTAACAAACATATAGATGCCCATGGCGATGGGGTGAAGGTAATTGCATTATGGGTAGATGATGCCCGGGATAGTTATGTAGAGACCATGAAACGGGGGGCTGAGAGCTATATGGAGCCAAGGGCCCTAAAGGATGATAATGGGGAGGTGGTTTTGTCTGGTATTCATACCTATGGGGAGACAGTGCATGTTTTTGTGGAACGTAAAAAATATAGTGGGGTGTTTATGCCCGGTTTTAAGGAGTGGAATCCGTTTTATAAACCATCTGACGTAGGTCTAAAATATATAGATCATATGGTGGGAAATGTTGGCTGGAACGAGATGGACAAATGGTGTCAGTTCTACGCCAAGGTAATGGGTTTTGCGCAGTTGGTTTCCTTTGATGATAAGGATATATCTACAGAATACACGGCCTTGATGAGCAAGGTGATGAGCAATGGTAACGGCAGGATTAAATTCCCCATAAACGAACCGGCAGACGGTAGAAAGAAATCCCAAATAGAGGAGTATATAGAATTTTACAATGGAGCAGGAGTGCAGCACATGGCCTTGGCAACCGATAATATCATTGAAACGGTAACGGCACTGAAAAATAGGGGTGTGGAATTTCTTAGCGTACCAGCAAGTTATTATGAAAATGTGTTGGACAGGGTGGGGTCTATAGATGAGGATTTGTTGCCGCTGAGTGATCTGGGGATTTTAATAGACCGCGATGATGAAGGGTATTTATTACAAATTTTTACCAAACCCATTTTGGATAGGCCTACCATGTTTATAGAGATCATTCAAAGGAAGGGTGCCAAGTCCTTTGGCAAGGGGAATTTTAAAGCCTTGTTCGAAGCTATTGAGAGGGAACAAGCATCGAGGGGAACGCTGTAAAATAGTGCTTTTTCTTAACTTTTTGCCAATTTTGGGTTTCTAATTATTAAATAGTGTTAATAGAATCGTTAAAGTAAGTTAAATCCTATTTTTTAAAAAGATCTTGTATTAAATTTGTCCTCAGTAAGGGGTGGTTCCCTTACAACTTTAAGTATTGGTTTTTCATAATTTAAAGTTTGGTTGGTTATTTAGGAAAAGCCCAGTTTTACGACTGGGCTTTTTTTGTGAGTTTTATTTTGGAACAAATATTGTTTAAGTATTATCAAATAAAAGAATAGTATAATCGTTTTTATTAATTTTACAACAGTAAAAGGTTTGTGCCATAGCTGATTATGGATGCCACTGCATGTTTAATGCCTGTTTTGTGATAATGGGCAGCAAGTACATCTGACTTAATAAAGACAGATAATTTTAAACATATGAGAAAGATTTGCTTAATACTTATTTTGATATTTGGATTCACCATAAATTCCCAAGTCAATCAATTGGGGCATGGAGGGGAATTTGATTTATTGGAAGATAAGGATAATAAATCCACCTTCAAACCGGGAGAATGGTTAAAGTTTCGGATACATTACGGGTTTCTCAATGCCAGCTATGCTACCTTACAGGTTAATTCGGCCAATTTAAATGGGGTGCCGGTATATCATGTAGTGGGAAATGGGAAAACAACCGGATTTGCCAGTATTTTTTTCAAGGTAGATGATACCTATGAAAGTTATTTTGATAAAAAGGATGGCCGTCCGTATAAATTTATCAGGAAGATCAATGAAGGAGGTTATACCAAGGATATTGAGGTAAATTTTGATTATACCAAGGATATTGCTGTTCTAAACGACAAAAAAAAGGATAAAAAGTTTAATTTTACCATCCAAGAGGGTATTCAGGATTTGGTTTCCGCTTTTTATTTCCTCCGCAACAATTATGAGGTTGAGGATTTGGTTGTGGGAAAGTCTATTGAATTAAACCTCCTATATGATGATGATGGGGTGTTTAGGTTTAAGCTCAAATACTTGGGCAAAGAGGTGTTAAGGACAAAATACGGTAAGGTAGAATGCCTAAAATTTAGACCTTACGTGCAATCTGGAAGGGTGTTTAAGGAGCAGGAAAGTCTGTCCTTATGGGTCTCCAATGACAAGAATAGAATCCCTATCCGTATACAGGCAGATTTGAGTGTTGGGTCTATCAAAGCAGATTTGGACGGATACAATGGCCTTAAGCATCAATTTAAAATTATAATGGATTAAAAATGAACAAAGAGCATATTGATTCCCAGATTTCCAAACTCCAAGAAAAATACAAGGATTCTGGGCAAGACCTAAGCTCTTATTTGGACGGACTCCTCTATCAGCGTTATCTTACCTATTGGGATTATATCCACCTAGATACCCTACTAAGTATCCAAGTGCCCAGGACGCATTTCCCGGACGAGGAGATTTTTATCATGTACCATCAGATCACCGAGCTATATTTTAAGCTAATCCTGCACGAACAAAAGCAGCTTGTGGACGACAAGACTCAGGACGTTGATTTTTTTATAGAAAAGGCAGATAGGATAAATAGCTATTACAAGGTGTTGATTTCCTCATTTAGCGTAATGATCAAGGGGATGCAGCGGGAGCAGTTTATGCAGTATAGAATGGCCCTTTTGCCGGCCAGTGGTTTCCAGTCTGCCCAATATAGAATGATTGAACTATATGCCACTCCCATGGAGAACCTGGTGCATTTTTCGGAAAGACTTGACTTTTCCTCCAAAAACTCAATTGAGGAATTATACGAACATATATATTGGAAAAAAGGGGCGACCGATGTGGTTACAGGAGAAAAAACACTGACCTTAAAACAGTTTGAGTATAGATACACCCCAAGGCTAATACGGATAGCCAACGAGGTGAAGGGCAGTACTATATATCATAAATACCAGCAATTGCCCCAAAAGAGCAAGGGTAATAAAACACTGGTTGAAGCGTTAAAGGCTTTAGATGTAAATGCCAATATAAATTGGCCATTAATGCATATGGGGTCGGCATACCGTTATCTTACCAAGGATAACGAGCAAATTGATGCCACCGGAGGAACCAATTGGAAGGAGTATTTGCCTCCTAGTTTCCAAAAGATTGTATTTTTTCCGGAACTGTATACGAAAGAAGAGTTAAATAATTGGGGTAAACAATGGGTAGACCATATCTTTAACCCAGAAAAAGTTTAGAAGTAGAATGCGAAAATATTTGGGGCTAGTTTTAAGTTTGATTTTTATCGTTGCCTGTAAGGATGAGAAGCCTAATAAGGACGAGTTGGCGGAGGTGGTAACTATAGAAAAACCTGTTGTAGTAAAGCAGTTCGGATTTAATCTGGACGATTTTGAAGTACTTCGGGATACCGTTAAAAACGGAGATAGCTTTGGAGAGCTAATGTTGAAGAATAGGGTAGATTATCCAAAGATAGCTAAAGTGTCCGAGCAGTTCAGGGATACTTTTGATGTTCGTAAAATAGTAGTAGGGAAACCATATCTGATATTAAAGTCCAGAGACACCGTGAAGGATGCTCAGGTCTTTATTTATGAAAATGACCCTATTAACTATACGGTGATCGATTTCAGGGACAGTGTGGTTGCCTATAAGAACAGTAAAGAGGTGAAATTTGTAGAGAGAGAGGTTTCCGGGGTTATAGAATCATCCCTGTCAGAGGCTATATTGGACCAGGGGATAGATTATAATGTTACCAATAGTATGGCCGATATATATGCCTGGACCATAGATTTTAACCGACTTCAGAAGGGGGATAGGTTTAAGGTAATTTACAAGGAGAAATATATTAACGATACCATCTATGCCGGTATCGGAGGAATTAAAGCAGCTTATTTTGAGCATAATAAAGAGCCGTTTTATGCCTTTAATTTTATGTCCGATTCCACAAAAGGTATAGTGGATTACTACGATGAATCAGCGAATAACCTAAGAAGGGCATTTTTGCGTATGCCAGTGCAGTTTAGCAGAATTTCATCACGTTACAATCTAAAGCGAAGGATAGCCTATTACGGATACAAACTTAAACCCCACAGGGGAACTGATTATGCGGCTCCCATAGGCACTCCAATTTTGGCCACGGCCAATGGAACGGTAGTTGAGTCTACCAGAAGGGGCGGTAATGGCAAATACGTAAAAATAAAACACAATTCTACCTATAGCACCCAATATCTTCACATGAAGGACCAGAATGTGAAGAAAGGCGATTTTGTAAAACAGGGAGATGTAATAGGCTGGATTGGGATGACCGGTAATACGGGAGGTCCGCATGTTTGCTACCGTTTTTGGAAGAACGGGGTGCAGGTAGACCCACTCAGGGAAAAGTTGCCTGCAGCAGAACCCATAGCAGACAGTCTTAAAACCAAATTTTTAGATCATATAGCACCTACAAAAGTGCAATTGGACTGTATTGAATTCACTGATTTTCCCAAAGAGGACTTATTAACACTTAATTGATATAATGGCATTACAAAATACCAACCCTACCACGACCAAAGCCTGGAAAAAACTAGCACTGCATTTTGAGGAAAGCTATAATACGTCCTTAAAGGAGTTATTTGGCCAAGAATCCAATAGGGCAAAACAGCTTAGCATACAATGGAACGATTTTTTAGTAGATTATTCTAAAAATAGAATTACTCAAGAGACCTTGGATTTATTGGTGGATTTGGCGAATGAAGTGGGGTTAAAAGATGCTATTCAAAAACAGTTTGAGGGTGGCCTTATCAATAAAACAGAGGGCAGGGCAGTTCTTCATACGGCGTTGAGGGCTAAGGAATCGGATGTCATAAAGGTAGATGGGGTTAATATTGTTCCTGAGGTTTATGAGGTTAAACGCAAGATCCAAACCTTCACAGAAGCGGTTATTTCCGGTTCTAAAAAAGGATATACGGGAAAAGCGTTTACCGATGTGGTGAATATAGGTATTGGTGGTTCGGATCTGGGGCCTGCCATGGTGGCCGAGGCTTTAAAATTTTATGGCAACCATTTAAAAATGCATTTTGTAAGCAATGTAGATGGGGACCATGTTTATGAAACCCTAAAAGGGTTAGATCCAGAGACTACCTTATTTGTGGTAGTATCCAAGACGTTTACAACCCAAGAGACCCTGAGCAATGCCATGACCATTAAGAAATGGTTTTTAAAAAATGCGTCCCAACAGGACGTGGCAAAGCATTTTGCTGCGGTGTCTACCAATACTGATAAGATAGCAGAATTTGGAATAGATTCGGACAACGTATTCCCTATGTGGGACTGGGTCGGAGGAAGATTTTCCCTCTGGAGTGCGGTTGGTCTTTCCATAGCCTTGGCCGTTGGGTACAAGAATTTTGATGATATGTTGGCGGGTGCCAATGAAATGGATGAACATTTTAAAGCTGCGAGTTTTTCCGAGAACATCCCGGTAGTTTTGGCGTTGATCAGTATTTGGTACAATAATTTTTATGGTGCAGAGACCGAAGCGATAATTCCATACACTCAATATTTGAGCAGGTTTTCTGCTTATTTACAACAAGGTATTATGGAAAGTAATGGAAAGAGTGTGGATAGGAACGGACATAGGGTTGGTTACCAGACCGGCACTATCATTTGGGGAGAACCCGGAACAAATTCCCAACACGCCTTTTTTCAATTAATCCATCAAGGTACAAAATTGATTCCTGCCGATTTTATTGGTTATAAGGAATCGTTGCACGGGGATGAAGATCACCACAACAAATTAATGGCCAATTTCTTTGCCCAAACAGAAGCCCTTATGAACGGGAAGACAGCGGGAGAAGTAAAAGAGGAATTAGCCGGTAAAGACTTGTCCGAAGCCCAAATGGCGGAAATATTGCCATTTAAGGTTTTTGAAGGGAATAAGCCCACCAATACCATTCTGATCAATAAATTGACCCCTGCCAGTCTTGGTTCCCTAATAGCCCTTTACGAACATAAAATATTTGTTCAGGGTGTAATATGGAATATTTTTAGTTATGACCAATGGGGAGTGGAATTGGGAAAACAATTGGCAACCGCTATTCTAGGCGATATTGAGGGGGGTAATATTGCGGAGCATGATTCATCTACGTTAAATCTATTAAATATCTTCAAGGAATAGATTAAAATTTTGAGTATTTCTCGGTATATGGTCTAACGTGTTGTTTTTCAGTGTATAGTTGAGTTTTTTATGTTAAATTTGCCACCATTAATTTAACATTACCTTAATATATTGTTATAAAAAATACTACATTTTTGCAGCGATTATTAAGAACTAATTAACTCAAGACAAATGAAAAAAATGTACTTCGCTTTTGCCGTATTCTTATGTGCGGCCATTGGATTTTCACAAGGAACTATTACAGGTACCGTAGTTGATGGTGACATTGGCGGGCCATTGCCAGGGGCAAATGTTAGTCTGCAGGGCACAGCTATTGGCGTGGCAGCAGATTTTGACGGAAAATTCACCATAGAGGTTCCCCAAAGTGCTGGAACCTTGGTTATATCCTATATTGGTTTTATTCCTAAAAAAGTAAACTTTACCCAAACAGGAAGTATAGGAGCTATTTCCTTAATGCCAGACGCCCAAGAGTTGGAAGGTGTGGTAGTAGTAGGTTCCGGGATTATAGATTTGGCCGAGGATAGAGAAACACCCATCGCGGTTTCTACGGTTAAGGCTAAGGAAATTAGGGAGAAAGCCGGTAACTGGGATTTGCCAGAGGTCTTAAAGTCTACTCCTTCTGTTCAGAACGTAAAGGGTGGTGCGTTTGGTGACGGTCAAATGTTCCTAAGGGGATTTGATCAGACCAATACGGCTTTTTTATTAAACGGACAGCCAATCAACGGAATGGAAGATGGAAAAATGTACTGGTCTAACTGGTCTGGGGTAATGGATATTGCCAATGCTATTCAGGTGCAGCGTGGATTGGGGTCTTCCAAATTGGCTATTTCCTCTGTTGGAGGTACCGTAAACATCGTAACCAAGACCTTGGACAAGCGTGAAGGCGGTTTTTTTCAAACAATGCTAGGGAACGATAACTACATTAAAACCATGGGGTATTATTCTACAGGAATAATGGATAATGGCCTGTCTGTTGCTGCCATGTTGGGACACTGGCAAGGTGATGGATATGTAGACAATACAGACGGCCAAGGTCAGACGTATTTCTTGTCCTTTGGTTATGTTCCAAATGAGAATAATGTGTTCAACTTTATATTGACCGGTGCTCCACAGTGGCATGCGGTGGCAGGTACTGATGATCTTAGAACATTTTTGGACAACGGAAGAAAGTACAATTCTTGGAACACCGATAATGTAAATAGTCCCAATACCCTAAATGGAGGGGCTTATCCGGGCGGCAGAAATATCTACCACAAACCGGTAGCCAACCTTAGTTGGGATTTGACTTTTGACGAAACTGCTTCCCTGTCTACCGTTTTGTACGGTTCAATAGGAAGAGGGAGCTTTGCGCAGTTAATAACTAGTTCTGGGGAGGCTCTTTATGCCAGGGGATCCAACAACAACCACAATTGGGGTGGATTGGTGACCAATTTTAATAAGGAGATCAACGAAAACCTGAACTTTAATATGGGTGCCGATATTCGCTTGTACAACGGAATCCATTTTAGGGATGTACGTGAGTTTATTTCAGTCGATGCTGTCTCCGCTTCAAGCAATTACAACGGGGGCGCTTACGAGCTTACCAATGCCTATGGCGGCATTAATCCGTGGAATATAACATTTAACCCCAATGATGATCACTCCCAAAGATTTGGATATGATTATGAGGAAAAGATCAACTACGCAGGGGTGTTTGGGCAACTGGAGTATAGTAAGGGTTCTTTTTCTACCTTCTTCCAGGGGGCGGCTTCCACACAATCACATATTAGGGAAGAATTCTTGAACGCGGCCAACGAGGGACAATCCGAAAAATCGGAAAAAGTAAATAACCCTGGTTTTAACGTTAAGGCCGGACTTGCATATAAATTATCCGAGCAAAACGTACTATTTGCGAATGGAGGTTACTACTCTCGCCAGCCCTATCACAGTGATTTGTATATAGATGATAGAAATTCAAATGATTTAAATCCACTTGCTACCGAAAATCAGAAAATTACCGGATTGGAAGGTGGGTATAAGTTTATGGGTGATATAGTATCAGCTAACCTAAATGTGTATTACACCATTTGGGACAACAGGATACAGTATAGCTCTGACGATACCAATGATGATAATATTGTGGACGAGTTTACACAAACCAGTCCGTTGAAACAGGTGCATTCCGGAGTGGAATTGGAAGTGTTTACACGCCCTGCGGACGGATTGAATTTTCAGGGATTTGTCTCAATTGGTAATTGGGAGTACGATGGTAACGTAACCACAACTACTTCTGATGAAAATGGTAACATACTCTCTACTGGAGACCCCAGCTATATTGATGGGGTAAAAGTGGGTCAGGCTGCACAGTTCACCGCCGGTCTAAGTGGAGATTATGAAATATGGCCCAGATTTAAGGTAGATGCCAACTGGAATCTTTATGATAACCTGTACGGTACTACAGACTTTGGGGATTCTGAATTCTCTACCCAAGACAATAAAGGAGCCATTAAATTACCTTCTTATGACACTATGGACGCCGGACTGTCATATCGTATGTTAGTAGGTGCGGAAGACAACAAATCCATTCAATTCCGCTTAAACATTAACAATGTCTTTGATGAGGTGTATTTGGAAAGTTCTAGAGACAATATACACGCCGAGGCTGGTGATGACGTTTGGAACGGTGTAAATACCGAGAACCGTGTTAGATTTGGTTATGGTAGAACCTGGAACTTTAGTCTGCGTTATACTTTCTAATTAGGAATGGGGCAAAGAAATTAAAGTCTCTGTATTTTGACCAGACTCTGAAAAACTAAATCATTTTTAGTTGTAATTTATAAAAAGCGATCCGATAAACTTAGTTTTATTGGATCGCTTTTGTTTTTTTTACTTCTGTTTGGTCCCTTTTACTTTGTTTATGGGTAGCTATGCAAATGACATTAAAGGCTGTCTCTTCAAGCCTTGGTGCTGACCTTCCTATAAATGCTTTAGTCCAAAACAATTAATTTCCAATCCTGTCCGCCGGCACTATAGGTTTTTAAATCCCTAAACCCTACTGCGTAATGGGCATTTAAAGAACGTTGGTTGCTAGCGTCTACCTCCGTAATAATTTGCTTAAATCTAGGCTGAACCGCACTTTTCATAGCTTCATACAGTTTTCTGAAGATGCCCTGCCGCCGGTAGGTCTTGTCTATGCAAATCTGCCCCATAACTATGTACGAAGCTTCCCTAGGTATTACTTTTGATATTTCATTGAACATGGGTTTTAATACTTTAATGTCGCTCCCAAATTGGGGGTGCATACATAGGGCGTAACCAACCACTTTCCCTTGGTCTTGGGCTATAATATGTGGGCAAGCTGCATTCATTGCCGTCAACTGTTCCAGGGTATGGGCTACCGTAACAAAGCCTTCCTTTTCCTTTTCGTTGTCAGTTACATTAGTGATAAGGTTCTGTTGTTGTAGGTCCAGAATTTGTTGTAACTGGCTAAGTTTGGTGCTACCGCTGTATATTATCGCCATATTATTCCACCTTTAACCAATCCTTTCTGTTTTTAAGCATTTTTTTGCTCGGTTTGTTTCCGTGCTTTTCCATTAATTCTATGGTGTAAGTTGGATCTGACGTTAATGTAACGGTGGTGTTTTTGGGCATACCAAAGCGGGTATAAGCTATTTTTATACTTTCACCTACCTTAAACTGCCCTATAAGCTCCTTAAAATTTTGATTTGCTGTCAGAGGGATGTTGTTAATGGCGGTGATAACATCCCCATTTTCCAGACCTGCCTGGTAAGCAGGTCCTCCAATTGGGGTGTTCTTTTGTATGGTACCTGACCCAAATTGGTTGATGCCAACACTGGCCCCAAAATAGGGTTGGTGGGTCTGGCGTTTTAGGACTACGCCAACAGATTTGAACAACTCCTCATAATTGGGCATATCACTGTTATGGATATAACGATCAAAAAAATGATTTCCAAATTCCTTACCGGCATATTGTATCAGGGTTTCACGTAAATCCCTAAGGGTATAAGGTATTTCTTGTTTGCCATAGGTCTTCCATACCAATTTCATGAAATCATCCAAATCCAGTTTGTTTTGTCGCAACGATAGGTCTAGGGCCAATCCCAATACACTGCCATAGGAATAGTAGGAAACAAAGGTATTGTCTCTATTTACGGGATCTACGGAGGTTGCCGCGTCCACAAAGGGTGCCTGATAACTCATTTCTATGGGGTTAAAGAACTGTAGGGCTGGGGAATTCCACACATAATTGAAAGTGCCCTTAAGGCCCTCTATGTAATCTTTGGGGCTTATGATGCCGGCCCTGCATAGGGTAAGGTTGGTGTAGTAACTGGTAAAACCTTCGGCAAACCATAGTTCCCCACTCATATTGGCCTGATCGAAATTAAAGGGCTCTAGGGATTTAGGGCGTATTCTTTCCACGTTCCATCCGTGGAAAAATTCATGGGCAACGGTTCCAATGTTATTTTTCATGCCCCCTTCTGCCAGCCCCTCCCTATCGGTAAGGATGGTGGAATTCCGGTGTTCCATCCCATCGCCTGAGACATTGGGCATATAGCATGCCAAGAAGGTGTACTTGCCATAATCGTACTGTGGCAATTGGGAAAAAACGTCCTTTTCGGCCAATACCACTTTTTTTACCTGTTCAAAATAGGTGTCCAGTTCAGCTTGGGTACCATTATGGTGCAGAACAAATTCTATAGTCTGTGGACTTCCGTTGTTGTCTACCACAAATTCCCGTTGTCCAAAGTCGCTAATTTCCGTGGGGCTGTCCATAAAATATTGCAAATTGGGTGCTGTATAGGTGTGGCCTGTAACCTTTGGCATCTGGGTGGCTACTTTCCAGTTGAGGTCTTCCCGTGGATTAAAATCTACTTCAATCTGCCGATTGCCCAGCTCGTTGACATACATAAAGGTGGCCGGAATATTTAAGTGTGCATGGGTCTCATCAATTTGTGAATAGGTTCCATCCCCGCGATTGGCAAAAAGGGTGTAGCTGATATTAACTTCTCCATCATGGTCTTTAATGTCCCATTGATAAGGGTTTGGCCTGAGGATTTCCAAGACCTTTCCCTTGCTATCCGTAGCCTTAAAATTATAAACGTTTTTTGCAAACTCGTGCAGGGCGTAGCGTCCAGGGGAGGAGCGGCCCATACGAACCGATAGGGGACCTGGATCCAAATCGGGAAAGGTGGCGGTGATCTCTGCCTCATGATGTACGGCATTATCAAAGGAAATGGTATAACGGTTGGTTTGGCCATATACGTTTATTGCCAAGGCAAGGAGTAGCAGGCTAAGGACTGTGGTTTTCATTTTGTTGTAAACAGTGGTTCTGAAAAATAATGTAGCGGTAAGCAAAAATTGCTTCCCATTTTATTAGCTTTTAAAAACGAATATACTATTTAAATACAGGATATGCTACATTTGTAATATGACCGAATTTCCAAAAAAATTGATGGCAAAACTCTCCGCTAGGGAGGCAGGCAATGCATTGCGAAAATTGTCCGTGCCCAATGGGCTGGTAGATTTTTCTTCCAATGACTATCTGGGCTTTGCCAGAAAGAGGGGTATTCTTGAAGAAGCCATTAGGGTTATGGAAACCGGGAATGGTGTTTTCAACGGGGCTACTGGTTCCCGTCTGTTAACAGGCAACAAGGCATTGCACGTGGAGTTGGAGTCTTTTTTGGCAGACTATTTTGGCAATCCGGCAGCACTTCTGTTCAACTCTGGATATGATGCCAATATAGGGTTCTTCAGTGCTGTTCCCCAACGCACTGATGTAGTTTTTTATGATGAGTTGTGCCACGCCAGTATAAGGGATGGTATTGCCATGGGGCGTGCCCAAAGCTTTAAGTTTAGGCATAACAAATTGGAACATTTAAGTAAGCAGATAGATCGGGTGCAGCAGTCTAAAGTTGATAGTGATATCTATGTGGTAACCGAATCGGTTTTTTCCATGGACGGGGATTCCCCGGATTTGGAAGCTTTGGTGGTACTGTGTGAGAACAAGGGAGTTTATCTGGTCTTGGACGAGGCACATGCCATTGGGGTTTTTGGTAAAAAGGGGACAGGTCTACTAAATGAATTGAATTTGGAAGACAGGGTATTTGCCACTGTAGTCACCTTTGGAAAGGCCATGGGATGTCATGGAGCGGCTGTATTGGGTAATGAGGCACTAAAACGTTTTTTGGTAAATTTTGCCCGTAGTTTTATTTATACAACAGCCATGCCACCGCATTCCTTGGCAACTATACAGGCGGCCTTTGAATTTTTGTCGAGTTCCCAAACAGAACAACAGTCGTTAGTAGAAAATATTACTTTTTTTAAGGATCAACTTAGGGCATTGGATCTAGAGGCCCATTTTATACCTAGTAATTCTGCCGTACACTGTTGCGTGGTAGCGGGCAATGAAAAGGTAAAGGCTTGCGCCTCGCAATTGCAAGAGAAGGGATTTGATGTGAGACCTATAATGTCTCCCACGGTTCCCCAGGGCAAGGAGCGTTTGCGGTTTTGCCTGCATGGTTTTAATACCGAAAAAGAAATAAAAGAGGTGCTTTTAGCCCTGTCCAAATTATTATAAACTCTTATTTATGTCGATACCGGAATTTTATACCCTGGCTACCTTTGAATATGTAGCCGATGTGCAAATATTAAAGGGCCAACTGGAGTCGGACGGTATCCCAGTATTTTTAAGGGACGAGAATACCCTTAACTCGGACCCGATGATCAGCAATGCCATAGGAGGAGTTAAACTACAGGTGTATTATTCAGATAGGGGGAGGGCCACCGATATCTACAATGAGGTCCGGGCCTATGCTGTGGATGACCAAGGTAACCTTAGGGTCTGCCCCAATTGCAAGGCAAGGAGAATGGAGATTTATTATAACAGGAAAGGACTTTTTTATAAACTTTTTCCTTTTTTTGAAAAAAGAAAGTATAAATGTCTAAATTGTGAATTCATAACAGAACCAGATTAGAATGAAACATTTTTTTGTGACCGGAATATCTACAGACGTAGGTAAAACCATTACCTCGGCTGTAATGGTCGAAGCTTTGGAGGCAGATTATTGGAAACCAGTACAAACAGGGGATGATTCCGATAGTGAAACGATATCCGAATTAATTTCCAACTCCAAAACCGTTTTGCATAAGAGTAGTTATTCCTTGAAAGCTCCCATGAGTCCACATGCGGCAGCCGATTTAGAAGGTGTATATATAGACCATAATAAAATACAGGAGCCCAAAAGTGAAAATCATATGGTTATTGAAGGGGCTGGCGGTATATTGGTTCCCTTAAATAATACAGATACTATTCTGGATATTATTATGCCTACATATCAAGTAATTGTAGTGGTAAAGCATTATTTGGGAAGTATCAATCATTCGCTACTGACAATAAAATGGTTATTATTAAAGGGTTATGATGTGGCCGTTCTATATAATGGGGAGCCTAATCCTACTTCTGAAGAAATTATAACCAAGACAACAGGGGTTCCGGTTTTGGGCAGAATTGGCCATGAGGATACCCTGAACAAGGAGGTGATAAAGAAATACGCAGCAGAACTACGTCCTGCATTGTTGGCTTTGTAAAACCTTAGGTTGCCGGTGCCACTCCTAGTGTTTTAACGGGAATGGGTTTGTATGATATCCTAAAATGAAACCGGATAGGGGTAGTGTTTTAAGTCATTATTCCCCATCTTTGCACCGCAATTTAAAAAGCTTAGTCAATTGAAAAGTCTATCGGAAAGGGATGAGAAGCATCTTTGGCATCCGCTTACCCAGCACAAACTGCACCCTAAAATGCTTGGGATCAGCAAGGCAAAGGGGGCCGTATTGTACGATGAAAATGGAAAGGAGTATATAGATGGTATTTCTTCTTGGTATACCGCCATGTACGGTCATTGCAATGAAGCGATTATTGATCGGGTATATCAACAAATGCAACGATTGGACCAAGTTGTCTTTAGTGGATTTACCCATGAACCGGCCGTAGCGTTGTCCGAAGCATTGATTCCGCTCTTGCCAGCCAATCAGGAAAAATTGTTTTTTTCGGATAATGGTTCCACCTCTACCGAGATTGGGATAAAGATGGCTTTGCAGTATCACCACAATAAAGGGAAAAAGCGTTCTGTTCTATTGGCTTTTGAAGATGGTTTTCACGGTGATACCTTTGGCGCTATGTCGGTCTCCAGCCTGTCCGTATATAATGGTCCGTTCGAGGATTATTTTATCGAGGTAAAGAGGATTCCTGTTCCCACGGATGACAATATTGGCAGCCTCTTGCATGATTTGGAAAACAATATAGATCTTGGTTTTATAGCCGGGTTTATCTACGAGCCATTAGTGCAGGGTGCAGCAGCCATGAAAATGCACCGGGCGGAACATTTGGAGAAAATTTTGAAGCTCATAAAGTCCCATGGCGTATTGGCCATAGCCGATGAGGTGATGACGGGATTTGGAAAAACCGGAAAGCACTTTGCTTCCGATTATATGGAGGTGAAGCCCGATATTATATGTATGTCCAAGGCCCTTACGGCAGGGATGCTCCCCATGGCGGTGACCAGCTGTACTCAAGAGGTTTACGATGCTTTTTATAGCGATGATATTGCAAAGGGGCTTTTTCACGGGCATACCTATACGGCAAATCCCTTGGCCTGTTCTGCGGCTTTGGCGGGAATAGAATTGCTAAAATCGGAGGCAATTCAAAAAAATATAAGTCGAATAATACAGTGGCACCAGGAGTTTGATGCCGAAATAAAGGACCATCCAAAAGTAGCGGCCACTAGGCAAATTGGGGTTATCTACGCTTTGGATCTTAATATTGCCATGGAGCGTTATGGAAATGTTAGGGATAAACTGTTCAAGCATTTTATGGACTCAGGGGTTTTTCTTAGGCCTCTTGGGAATACCATTTATATTTTGGCGCCCTATATCACGACCAAGGAGCAAATGCAAAAGATTTACAGTAGCATAAAGGAAGTGCTGGCTAATTTTTAATCCATGGAGAACCAACCTATTTATATTACCGCTTTGTCTTCCGTATCCCCATTGGGTACAACCCTAGAGGGGGCTTGGAAAAATTATAAGCAGTCTGGACATTGTTTGCAGGAGAAAACTTTTGGTGCCCATATGGCTTGGGTAGCCCCTTTGACCGCATCATGTATGAAAGAGGTTAAAGCGGTAAGGGATTCCGATCCCAAATACCAAAATCTGGACGAGACGGTGATTTACGCGCTCCATGCCTCCAGGAAGGCTATTGCGGAAGCTGGTTGGCAAGATGCCGACTTTGGAGTAAATATAGGCTCTTCCAGAGGGGCTACAGGGCTTTTTGAGAAGTATCATGCCGAATTTGTAGAAAATGGCGAGGCCTCTACCTTGTCTTCCCCTACTACCACTTTGGGGAATATCTCTTCTTGGGTGGCCCATGACCTACAGACCCAAGGCCCGGAAATATCGCATTCCATTACCTGTTCCACCGCCTTGCATTCCCTCTTGAACGGGGTAGCTTGGCTTAAAAGTGGTATGGCCAATAAATTTCTGGTAGGGGGTAGCGAGGCACCCTTAACGCCCTTTACCATTGCACAGATGAAGGCTTTAAAAGTTTATTCCCGGTTTGCGTCCAACGACCCCGGAGGTTACCCTTGTAGGGCATTGGATTTGGATAAAAAACAAAATACCATGGTTTTGGGCGAAGCGGCCTCCATGGCGTGTTTGGAAAGAGGTAATGTTAAGGATGCCCTTGCCCGTATTGAAGGATTGGGGTATGCTACCGAGATTCTAAAACACAATATTAGCATATCCTCTGATGCCGTTTGTTTTCAGCGATCCATGAAAATGGCCTTGGAAGGGATAGATCCTAAAGAGGTAGATGTTGTAGTGTTGCACGCTCCAGGTACCATTAAAGGGGATCTGTCCGAAGTTAGGGCCATAAAAAAAGTATTTGGAGAAGTTGTACCGGCTTTGACAACCAATAAATGGAAGGTGGGGCATTCATTTGGGACCTCCGGGATGTTAAGTTTGGAATTGGCAGTTTTAATGTTGCGGCACCAAGAGTTTGTAGGCGTACCTTTTGTAACCTATGATGCCGTTCCAAAACAGATTAACAAAGTATTGGTGAATGCAGTTGGTTTTGGCGGGAATGCGGTGAGTGTTCTGCTAAGCAAATAGCGGAATATGTATTATCCATAGATAACTCTCCAAGCGTTAAGTTTCTTTTCCGAAGTGTTGATTCCCATAAGAGGAAACGTATTTTGAGGCCTTTTAAAAGTGTAATCCACTAATTTAAGGAATGGTTTATTGCAATTTTTGCGGATTATAGGTTATTTTTGACCCCTAAACCAATGTTGGCTTAGGGATAATAGCGACATCCTTTTTGGGATTATGGAGCCATGGCGAAGTAATTACAAAAAGATATAGCGGTTAGCCCGACCCCGGCTTCCTTGCTCGTCAAACACCTACAAGTAGGACCTGCAAGGTCTTGAAGACCTTGTAGGTCTACACCTTGCAGGAGAAAGGCAAGGAAGCCGGGGGAAGCCCCAGATAAGAACTAAAAAGTATGAGCGAAGTAAGACATAATTGGACCAAACAGGAAATACTGGATATTTACAATAAACCGTTTATGGAGCTGCTCTATGAGGCGGCAACAGTACATAGGGAGTATCACGATCCCAATACGGTGCAGGTGTCTACTTTGTTGTCTATAAAAACTGGCGGATGTCCCGAGGATTGCGGCTATTGTCCACAGGCTGCTCGCTACCATACCAATGTGGAGGGCAATGACCTTATGTCGGTTTCACAGGTAAAGGCACAGGCTTTGCGCGCTAAATCCTCTGGTAGTTCCAGGGTGTGTATGGGTGCCGCTTGGAGAAATGTTAAGGACGGACCTGAGTTTGATCAGGTGTTGGAGATGGTACGTACCATTAACAAGTTGGACATGGAAGTATGTTGTACCCTGGGAATGATTACAGAAAATCAGGCCCAGCGTTTGGCCGAGGCCGGATTATACGCCTACAACCACAATTTGGACACCTCCGAGGACTATTATAAGGATGTAATCTCTACCCGTGCCTTTAAAGATCGTTTGGATACTATAGATAATGTACGTAAGAGTAATGTTACCGTTTGTAGCGGGGGTATTATAGGTATGGGCGAGGCTTTGGAGGACAGGGCAGGAATGTTAGTGGCCCTTTCTACCTTGGATCCGCAACCGGAATCCGTTCCCATCAATGCCTTGGTAGCCGTTGAAGGTACACCAATGGCCGACCTACCTCCTATACCTATCTGGGATATGGTGCGTATGGTGGCCACTACCAGGATTATTATGCCGCAGACACAAGTACGATTATCTGCCGGTAGAACCCAAATGAGCAGGGAAGGACAGGCCATGTGCTTCTTTGCCGGAGCCAATTCTATTTTTGCCGGTGACAAATTGCTTACCACGCCCAACCCGGATGTAAATGAGGATATGGAGATGTTTAAGCTTTTGGGGCTTAATCCCCAGAAACCCTTTACTAAGGTATCGCAACCTAAAACCGTGGAGGCCGAAGAGTCCCAATTCCAGGCGAAAGGTGAAAAACCAAAATGGACAAGGCCCGGACATACCATTGATCGTAACGAGGCGGCAAAAAAGAAGGCCAATCTAGCGGAGTAAAACACGGCTGTACAACATTTCAAGAGAATTGATATAGGTTTTTTAACTTTGCTGATGCCTATTGGGGTATTGCCCGTATTACCATGGGGTCGTTGCTAGGGTTAATTTTGATGCCGCTAAGCGATTTTGTAGAATGGTTTAGGGTATTGGATTAGTATGGCCGTGATAAGAGGCGTCATCCAAATATTCGGTCATTTGTGGCAGGTCCAAAAACGGGGGATAATATAATAAACAACCATATTGCTTTGAACTTAAAAGAAATTCCGAGGGTAAGGAGTATTGCCAAAGAAGAGTTTCTCAAAAACTATTTTAGGCCCCAGAAACCTGTGGTCATAGAAAAGTGCATTGAGGGCTGGCCCGCCTATACCAAATGGAATTTTGAGTATATGCGGCAAGTGGCCGGGCATAAAACGGTGCCCTTATATGATGATAGGCCCGTACACCATGAGGATGGCTTTAATGAGCCACATGCTACCATGAAAATGTCACAGTATTTGGACCTGTTGCAAAACCAACCTACCAAGTATCGTATCTTTCTTTGGAACATACTTAAAGAAGTGCCGGAATTGCAGAAAGATTTTACCTTCCCTGATTTTGGTCTTAGCCTTATGAAAGGGCTGCCCATGTTGTTTTTTGGTGGTGCCAATTCGCACACTTTTATGCATTACGACATTGATTTGGCCAATATTTTTCATTTTCATTTTGCGGGAAAAAAAGAGGTAATACTGTTTCCTCAGTCCGAGAATAAGTATCTGTACAAGGTGCCACATTCTTTAATTACGCATGAAAGCATAGATTTTTCCAATCCAGATTATGAAAAATGGCCGGCCCTGAAGAATGCCTCCGGATATAAGGCACATTTGGAACACGGCGAAGTGCTTTATATGCCAGAGGGGTATTGGCATTATATGAAATATATAACTCCTGGATTTTCCATGAGCTTAAGAGCCTTGGCAAGGAATCCGCTGAATTTGGGAAAAGCTTTTTACAATGTCTTGGTGATGCGGTATTATGATAATATTATGCGTAAGCTAAAAGGTCAGGAGTGGATAGATTGGAAAAATGAACAGGCTATTGAGAGAACAAATAAGCAGGTGTATTAAGCGTATTTTGTAGGAAAGGAATACCTTTGTGCCCTTTAATCAATATAATATTATTAGGAAAAAATGAAAAAATTACTTTTTGTATTTGTGTTTGTATTGGCCGTTACTTCTGTTAACGCACAGGCCTTTGAAGGTAGGGAAGATATGAAATTCCAGATAGGGGCCAATTTTCAGGATAATGGTACCGGTATTGTAGCTATTTATGACTATGGTCTGGGTGAAAATTTCTCTATTGGCCTCTCCTCTTCCTATGTTCTTGATGTGGAGGAAAGTATCAATGCCGATTTTGGGGACCGAATTGACCTAAGGGCGCGATTCAATGCCAATTTGGGTTCTGTTTTTCAATTAGGGGGCAAGGCCGATATCTACCCTGGATTGGACCTAGGTCTTAAAAATTTTGGCGGGCATTTGGGAGTGCGCTACTTTTTTACGGACGGATTTGGTTTGTTTAGCGAAATTTCCGCGCCTTTGGCAAAGTACAACACCGATACTTTAACCTTGGCCGAGGAACTTAACAATCAATTTGTTTTTAGTATAGGGGCTTCGTTTAGCCTAAATTAATAAAGAATTATAGGCTCCCGCCCTTTTTATGGCAAATTGGCGGGAGTTTCTATTTTGTTGTGGGGAGGAGTTCAAATACTTTACCATATACTAGTTCACTTTCCCAACCGCGGTACAACAGGTAGTCTGCCAATTTCTTTCGCCTTTTGTGCAGCTCCTTGTCCTTTATCTCTGCCAGTCTCTTCCTGGCTAGCTCATCAAAAACATTTAAATAGTCCTGCTGATCTATTTCCTGTAGGGCCAATTGTACGTTGTATTTGGATATATCCCGGTGTTTTAGCTCTTTTGTGATTCTTTTTTTGCCCCATTTCTTTATGTTGAATTTCCCTCTGGCAAAACTTCTTGCAAATCGCTCTTCGTTCAGATAATTTTCCTGAATCAGATGTCCAAGGATTTGATCTATTGCTTGGGGAATCATGCGCATTTCCCTAAGCTTGTCTATCACCTCTTTGTGGCAGCGGTCCTGATAGGCACAATATCCCTCCAATTTTTTGGTGGCTTCATCTACGGAAAAGGAGTTTTTAGGGGATTTCATGGTATTGTTGGGTATATGATTGGGTAATGTTTTTTTTGCCGATGTGTTAAAGTGGTTTAATTATTATTTCATACCTCTAAGGGATTATTTTAGGAAGGTGTTTGCTTGAGACTGGATGAGGAATGAAAAATTAACTCATTATAAGGAAGACGTAACAGCTCCGTAGTGGTGAGTATTGGTCCAATGACCTCATTAACATTAGTAAACCTACCATTTCTTCTAGTTGGTAAGACTGTAAATATATGTTGGTTTGTGGTATTGATAAATCTACTGGTTTATTTTGTTCAAAACCCTAAAAAAGAGAAGGGATTAGTGTGGTTAATTTTGGGACTTAAATTGGTGAACTAGTTATAATGTAATTATATTTATGCCTCACAAAAAAACTATTTTTCAAAATGAATAACAAATTAAAAGTGAGCTTCCTTGCGATGAACTTGCTGGTGGCATTGGTGACTTTTTCCTATGGACAAAAAATTAATTCTATTGAAGGACGCTGGGATATGGTAATTTCTCAAGAAGGTAAGGAACTGCCATCATGGTTGGAGATCCGTCATTCCGGAAGTCGTACTTTGGTTGGTAGGTTTGTGTACGCCATGGGTAGTGCGCGACCAATTTCCGAGGTAAAAATGAAGGATGGAAAATTTAGCTTTGCCATTCCACCACAATGGGAAAGTGGGAATAGGGATATGGAATTTGAAGGCACTATGAATGGTGATAAATTAAGTGGAACCATGTTATATACCAATGGTAAGACTTATACTTGGGAGGCTGTAAGAGCACCTAAACTTGCGTATACCAAAAACCCTAAATGGGGTAAGCCAATTAAATTGTTCAATGGCAAGAACCTTAAGGGGTGGCATGCAATGGGAGAAAACCAATGGATGGTGGAATCTGGAGTATTGAAAAGTCCAAAATCTGGTTCTAACCTGGTATCCGATGAAAAATTTAAGGATTTTAAACTGCATTTGGAGTTTAAGTATCCAAAAGGAAGTAATAGCGGTGTTTACCTACGTGGGCGTTATGAAGTACAGATTACCGATAGTAAGGGGGCCGAGCCTTCGGACGTGGAATACAGTGGGGTATATGGCTTTTTAACACCCAGTGAGGTGGTGGCCAAGGCTGCTGGGGAATGGCAGGAGTATGATATAACCCTTATTGGTAGAAGGGTAACAGTGGTAGCCAATGGAACCAAGGTCATCTGTGACCAGATAATTCCCGGTATTACTGGTGGAGCGTTGGATAGCTATGAAGGTGAGCCGGGACCAATATATTTTCAGGGGGATCACGGTCCAATAGAATTTAGAAATATTGTGGTGACCCCAAGGATAGACTAATTATCCATGGAAATCCAGGATAGTAGAAAAGTGTTTTAACAAAAAAAGCGACTCCGTATTGGAAGTCGCTTTTTGTTAGTATATGGTTTTACCGTCTTTATTCTTAAATCGGTATTCAAGATACGTATATGCATCCCTAGGTTGAATCCTAATCCATCTTTTGTGTTCCAAAAACCATTTGGAGCGTATAGAGGGGAATCCTTTGGTTAAATACGCGGCAATAAATGGATGTATATTTAATATAATACTATTATCTTTTGCCGGGCCTTTTAACAACTTTTCTAGGTCTGCGTTTATCTTGTCTATCAGTACAATTGGGGCTTCTACCTCCTGGCCAGTGCCATTGGGGTTTTCCTCACTTGTTTTGATATTCATTTCGGGTCTTACCCGTTGTCTTGTAATTTGTATAAGTCCAAACTTACTGGGAGGCAGTATCTTGTGTTTGGCTCTATCGTCTTTCATCTCATCCCTAAGATGATCAAAAAGTCGCCTCCTGTGTTCGCCCTTGCCCATATCTATGAAATCTACTACGATAATTCCTCCCATATCGCGTAGGCGCAATTGTCTTGCTATTTCCGATGCGGCCAATAAGTTTACTTCCAGGGCAGTATCTTCCTGATTTTTGGCCTTATTGGAGCGGTTACCACTGTTAACGTCTATAACGTGAAGGGCCTCTGTATGTTCAATGATCAAATAGGCGCCCTTACTCATGGAGGCCGTTCGGCCAAAGGAAGTTTTGATTTGTCTTTCTATCCCAAATTTTTCAAAAATAGGGACATTGGACGTATACAACTTTACAATAGATTCTTTCTGAGGTGCAATTTCGTGCACATAATCTTTTACTTGTTCAAATAGCGTTTCGTCATCTACATGAATTCCGGTAAAGGAATCATTAAAGACATCCCTAAGAATGGAGGAAGCCCTGTTGAGCTCTACCAAAACTTTGGATGGATGCGGTGCTCTTTGAATTTTATTGCACATTACTGTCCATTTGTTCAGTAAATTTTGCAAATCTTTGTCTAGTTCTGCTACTTTTTTGCCTTCTGCTACTGTTCGGATAATAACGCCAAACCCTTTAGGTTTAATACTCTTTACGAGTCTTTTTAACCTATCTTTTTCTTCTTTGCTCTCTATTTTTTGCGAAACGGATACGCGATCGGAAAAAGGGACCATGACCAAGTAACGGCCAGCTATGGAAAGTTCAGAGCTTATTCTAGGTCCTTTGGTGGAAATGGGTTCCTTTACTATTTGTACCAATAAGGATTGATTGGCTTTGATAACATCATTGATGCTACCATTTTTGTCAATATCTTCTTCAAACTGAAAATTACTTAAAGAGTAATCCTTAAGTTTTCCAGTGCTAACTTTTTTTATGAATTTCAACATAGAAGCTAGTTGCGGCCCTAAATCGTGGTAATGTAGAAAGGCATCTTTCTCATACCCCACATTTACGAAGGCAGCATTAAGACCGGTAACGGGCTTTCTGACCTTGGCAATTAAAATATCGCCAACGGCAAAGTCGTTACTGTCCTCTTCTTTGTGTAATTCAGTGAGTTTTCCATCCTTTAGCAAGGCAAAATCGACGGCATTGGAACTAGATCTTACGATTAATTCTCTATTCACCTGAATTAATTTATATTCATCCCAGTACTTAATAGCTATCAAGTGGGGACAAATGATTAAACAATAATTTTACAGGTTGTATAAACCCGTCGAAATTCTTTTGTGAATTTCTATGTCAAGGAACGTATAAAACGAAAAAGTAGTTGTAACAACTACTTTTTCTTGTGTCGGTTAGCTCTCCGGCGCTTCTTGCGCTTGTGGGTAGCTACCTTATGTCTTTTTCTTTTTTTACCACTAGGCATAGAGGTCTACTTTTTTAGATTAATACTATTTTATTTAACTTGTACATTACTCTTAACTCCTTCTACAAAAACTTTTGCAGGCTTAAATGCGGGGATATTGTGCGCAGGAATTTTTATAGTAGTGTTCTTTGAAATGTTCCTACCAGTTTTTTCAGCTCTTGTTTTAATAATAAAACTGCCGAAACCTCTTAGGTATACGTTGTCGCCACTCTCTAAAGATGTTTTAACTTCATCCATGAAAGATTCCACAGTTGCTTGTACATCTCCTTTTTCAATTCCCAGTTTTTCTGAGATTCTCGTTACAATTTCCGCTTTCGTCATTTTAACTAAATAGATTTCTTAGTATTTTTTTTTCGGGATGCAAATATATGAATTAAATTCTATCTTTCATCGCTAAGGAACTTAATTTTAAGTTAGTAAACGATTACTTTTGTAAATTATCCCTTAGTAGATGAATTTTTCTAGATTAATTTTACAGTGGTACAAGGAAAATAAGAGGCTTTTGCCGTGGCGGGAAACAAATGATCCATACCGTATTTGGCTTTCGGAAATAATGTTGCAACAGACTCGGGTGGCACAGGGAATCCCCTATTATCTGAAGTTTGTAAAGGCTTATCCCCAAGTTCAAGATTTAGCCAGGGCCAAAGAGGAGGAGGTACTAAAACTTTGGCAGGGGTTGGGGTACTATTCCAGGGCAAGAAATTTACACGCAACAGCAAAAATAATTACCGAAGAATATAACGGGAAGTTCCCCAGTAGCTATAAGGAGCTTTTAAGTCTTAAGGGAGTGGGCGATTACACGGCCAGTGCCATTGCCTCTATCTGCTTTAATTTGCCAAAAGCTGTTGTAGATGGTAATGTCTACAGGGTCTTGGCCCGCTACTACGGGATAGACTTACCTATAAATAGTAGGGAAGGTGTGCATTATTTTAAGGAAAAGGCCACGAAAGTCATGGATACGGCCAATATACGTTATTACAATCAAGGGATTATGGAATTTGGGGCCTTGCAATGTACGCCCCAGAATCCCAATTGCAGGGAATGTCCCCTTCAAGATAGCTGTGTTGCCTTTTCAACAAATAGCGTTGGTAGTTTGCCGGTTAAATTAAAAAAGAACAAGGTTCGCCATCGCTTTTTTAATTATTTGGTGCCCATAGACGGAAATAAAAAAACAATGCTACGGCAACGTAGAGGGAAGGGGATATGGCAAAATTTATATGAATTTCCGCTACTGGAAACAGGGAAGGATATAGAGGTTGGTGATCTTACCGAAAATTTAGCAAATTATGAAGGGTTGGAAGAACCGTCAGAGGTGTATCTTCATAATGAGGATAAAATAGTTCACAAGCTTTCCCATCAGCACTTGCATACCAGGTTTTGGATCGTAACGCCCAGCGCTAATCTAGAGGAGGGAATACCAATTGGGGAATTGCACAAGTATCCCGTTCCAGTTTTAATCGCAGATTTCATTAAAACGCTTAAAATTTAGTACTTTTGAACTAATAAAGAAGTTATGAGCGGAACACTAAACAAGGTAATGCTGATAGGGCATTTGGGAGATGAGGTCAAAATCCACTATTTTGATGGTGGCAACTGTATAGGGAGGTTTCCCTTGGCAACCAACGAGACCTATACCAATAAGCAAACAGGTGAGAGGGTTACCAATACAGATTGGCATAATGTTGTTGTAAGGAACAAGGCGGCGGAAATTTGTGAAAAATACCTGGGTAAGGGCGATAAAATATATGTTGAGGGGCGATTAAAAAACCGTCAGTGGCAAGGGGAAGATGGCAATACCCGGTATACTACAGAGGTTCATGTTCATGACTTTACCTTTTTAAGCACAAAAAGTGATAGCAATGCCAATGCGCAATCGGCAAATCAAAAGCCACAGCAGAGTCCGTCTCCAACAACAAATAAGGCAAGCGAACCCTTAGGGGGAAGTGAAGCTGAACAGGAGGACGATCTGCCATTCTAATCTAATTAAATTTAAAATCTGACTATTGGACCCAGACCCCCTTAGTTTATTGTTGAATTTTGTCGCGATCGAGAGCGGTTTTACCATAAAAATCGCAATACTAATTATTCTTTTGTTTTGTTCTGCCCTTATTTCTGGGGCCGAAGTTGCTTTTTTTGGTCTGTCGCCAACCGATGTAAACCAAATTGAGGAAAAAAAGACTGCCAAAGGCAAAGTTATTGTCCAGCTTTTGGACCGCCCCAAAAAACTGCTGGCCACTATTCTAATTGCCAATAACACCATTAATATTGGTGTGGTGCTGTTGTTCAATGAAATAGGCAATACCATATTTTCTGATATTACCTATTTGGTATTGGGGGTTGTTCCCGTGCGTTTTCTTTTAGAGGTGGTGGTGGTTACCTTTTTAATCTTGATGTTCGGGGAGATCCTGCCCAAGGTGTATGCCAACAGGAACAGGTTTACCTTTGCTTTTTTTATGGCGTATCCCCTAAAGATGTTGGATCTAATTTTTAGTCCTTTAAGTATGCCTATGCGCTCGGCAACCATCTATATGTACAACAAATTTGGTAAGCAGAAGAGTAGCCTTAGTGTGGGGCATTTGTCCCAGGCTTTAGAGCTTACCTCTGAGGGCGATACCACTGTTGAGGAACAGAAAATTTTGGAGGGTATAGTGTCTTTTGGCAATACAGATACCAAACAGGTAATGCGACCAAGGATAGATATTTTTGCACTGAACGAGGAAATGAAATTCCCAGAGGTTTTGGAGGAAATAAAGACACATGGATATTCCAGGATTCCTGTTTTTTCAGAAAATATGGATAATGTCTTGGGGGTCTTGTATGTAAAGGATCTGCTGCCGTATATAGACCGTAAGGCTTTTAATTGGATGTCCTTGATCAGGGAGCCATACTTTGTTCCTGAAAATAAAAAACTCGATAATCTGTTATTGGACTTTCAAACCAAAAAGAACCACCTGGCAATAGTGGTGGATGAGTACGGGGGGACTTCCGGAATAGTGACATTGGAGGATATTATTGAGGAAATTGTGGGGGATATTAGCGATGAATTTGATGATGAGGATTTGATATTTTCCAAGTTGGACGATTTTAACTATGTATTTGACGGCAAAACCACCTTAAAGGATTTTTATAGGGTGGCCAAAATAGGGGATGAAGAAGATTTTGAAGAGCAAAAAGGTGAATCTGAAACCGTAGCGGGCTTTGTCCTGGAGATTGCGGGTAGTTTTCCCAAGAGGGGTGAGGTGGTCCGTTTTAAAGAGTATCAGTTTGTTGTGGAGAGCTTGGATAAAAAGCGGTTAAAACAAATAAAAATTACATTGCCACATGAAGTATAGTTGGGGAATTTTATGTTTTGCGATAATTGCCATGTCGGCCTGTAAGGATGATGTGCTGCCCAAGCCCAAGGCTATGCTACGTCTGGAATACCCTGCGGGTAAGGAAAAGGTCTTGGAAACCGATCATTTTGTGCTTAGGTACAATGAAATGGCCAGGTTAAAATCCCAATCCGGTACTTCCTTTGTTTTGGATTACCCCTTGATGAGGGGTTCCATATTTGTGAATTACAAGAAGGTGGACGGTAATTTGGACAAGCTGCTCTCCGATGCACAAAAACTGAGTTATGAGCATGTTGTAAAAGCCGACGGTATTTACGAGGAGCCGGTGGTGAACCGGCCCAATGATGTGTATGGTATGTATTATGAGGTAAAGGGAGATGCTGCTTCCCAGTCCCAGTTTTACGTAACGGACAGTACCCGTCATTTTGTTACGGGTTCCCTTTATTTTTATGCCAAGCCCAACTATGACTCCATCTTGCCAGCGGCTGTATATCTGCAGCAGGATATTAGAAATATCATTACTTCCCTGCGTTGGAAGGAATAATGGTTAATCTCCCAATTAGTGGTTCTTAAGTAATTCTTGTGCCCTGCTGATGCTGGTGTTTATCTGATCCCGTAGTGCCTTCACTTTGGACTCCTCTTCGTCTAACCATTTTTGTTTTTCTGGGGTCAGAGCCTTGCCTTTTAATATCTCATCACCATCGAAGCGTTCCCCAAATCCTTTCATCCAATCCATCATTGCCTTATGTGCGGCCTTTAAATCCTCTCTGGCAGCCGCCATTGAATCTGAAGTGGTGTCATTGGTTATTTTTTCATCCAATTGGGACACCAGTTTACCTATGGTTCCCATTTTTGGCATAACCTCGTCATGGATGGCCATTACCTGCTTCATTTGGGAATTCTCCTTGTTCTCTTCCTTACAGGAGTGGGTAATGGTGATTAGTGTCGCAAGAAATAGGATTAAGTGTTTTTTAGTCATCAGTACAGATTTATTGTGCCGGGCGTAACCCGTTTGCTTTTGGTGTGTTTATAGGAAATACACCTATAGGATAAGCTTAGTGGGCCTTGCGCTTTTTAAGGGTATAAAGATACTAATTTAGGGTTGTTGTCCGATCTGTTTTTGTTCCATTTTTTTTGTCTACTAGGACATGGGATATTGTGTATGCCCTAATTCCAGGGTCTAAATGTGTATTGGGGGCTGCTTGATTGTTTTGGGAAATGGCGGTTTTGTGGGGCATTGGATGAAAAATCCTAAAAAAAAGTAAGGAGCTTTATTTGCGGGGTGGTTGTATTTAAAGGGCTCAGGGGTATCAGTGGCAATTCTATGTTAATTTGCGTGCATAAATCATTAAAATTCTGTAAATTAAATGCATAACCTAAAAACAATACTTACTATGAAACAGTTCGCTCTTCCCATTAGGTTTGGCATAGCCGTAAGCGGCTCTTTGATTGCCTACTTTTTATTGTTGTCTCTTTTTAACTTGCATACCAATATCTATTATAGTTTGTTCAATGGGGTTATAACAGGATTTGGTATATATGAGGCCATAAAATATTTTAGGCTCAAGCAGGGGGTAGCTTTTAATTATGGAAGTGGATTTACTGCCGGAATAGTGACGGGCTTTGTGGGAACTTTGATATTTACACTTTTCTTTGCTTTTTATTCCACAGAGATAAACGTTGGGTTTTTGGGAGAACTCTCTGAGGTGTGGTTCAAAGATTACAATACTTCCGAAGGCATAGTTTTCTTTACCGTAGCCATTATGGGGTTTGCCACTACCCTTGTTCTGACCCTGTCGTTTATGCAATTGTTCAAGTCTTCTAACAACCTGAAGCGAAAATCAGTTTAAAAATCCAAAAAAACACTTGTAGATTAAGGATTTAGGAGTATATTTGCACCCGCTTGACCAGATGTTGGGCTAGTTCTTAATTTTATAAATAACACATAAGCTATGTACGCAATTGTAGAGATAGCAGGGCAGCAATTTAAAGTTGCGAAAGACCAAAAAGTGTATGTTCACCGTTTACAGGACGAAGAAGGTAGCAAAGTAACCTTTGACAATGTTCTTTTGTTGGAAGATGGTAGTAACATTACAATTGGCGCCCCAGCTATAGACGGAGCCGCTGTTGAGGCTAAAGTCATTAAGCACCTAAAGGGTGATAAGGTAATTGTCTTTAAGAAGAAAAGACGTAAAGGTTACAAGAAGAAAAACGGTCATCGTCAGTATTTGACGGAATTGGTAATTGAAGGTATTACTGCCTCTGGAGCCAAAAAAGCCGCAAAGAAAGATGCTAAGCCAGCTGCAAAAAAAGCAGAGGCAAAAGCTGAAGCGCCTAAAAAGGCAGAAGCAAAAGCTACCGACGATTTAAGTAAAAATACGGTTGCTGAGCTAAGGGAAATGGCAAAAGCTAAAGGAGTTGAAGGGTATTCTTCAATGAAAAAAGCAGAATTGATTGCCGCTTTAAGTTAATAACAAGTATTAAAACAATATATCATGGCACATAAGAAAGGTGTAGGTAGTTCTAAAAACGGTAGGGAATCAGAATCGAAACGCTTAGGGGTTAAGATTTATGGTGGCCAAGCTGCCGTCGCTGGAAACATCATTGTAAGACAGCGTGGTACAAAACACAATCCAGGTGAAAATGTTTATGCTGGAAAAGATCATACTTTGCATGCAAGAGTAGATGGTCTTGTTAAATTTCAAAAGAAAGCTGGCGGAAAATCGTTTGTTTCCGTAGAGCCATTTGAGGCTTAGTATATACTAGCTTTAAAATTTATAAAAACTCTTTCCAGAAATGGGAAGGGTTTTTTTGTTTTAATACTTTTTTCTGGCTTTTACATCCCTTTACATATGCGTTTGGGTTAGCAATAAATTTAAATGGGGACAGTAGATAATTGAGGCTTTTATATTTTAGGGGAAATCCTAAAAATAAATGTCATGAAAAAAATGCTAGCCTGTAGTTTTTTGTCTCTTTCTTTGTTGTTTTCCAGTTGTTTGGGTTCTTTTGGAGCCTTTAATAACCTAAAAGATTGGAATCAAAATGTCTCTAATAGTAAGTTTGTGAATAATTTAATTTTCTGGGGACTTAATATTATTCCCGTTTATGGTATTTTCTTTGTTGGGGACGCGGTTATTTTTAATGTAATCGAATTCTGGTCCGGCTCCAACCCAATTGCTATGGAGGAGGGCGATTCTGAAATGCAGATCGTAGAGCACGATGGAAATACCATTAGAATGCTGGCCACAAAGAACAGATTGGAAATAAAGGTGCTTCAGGGTCCTAAAAAAGGAGAAAAGCTGGATTTGCTCTATAAGCCACATGAAAAGTCTTGGAACGCAATTAGGCCCAGTGGTGAGATTATTAAACTATCCTCTTTTGAAGATGGGTTCTATTTGGTCCATACCCCCGATGGTGAAGGTATAAAGATAGATCCAATGCAGACCAAGGAAGAAGGTTTGGCGTTGGTTAAGGAACATGCCCTTTGTTTTGATCAGAATAGTAGAGTGGCCAAGGCGTACTAAGAAAGGTTTTTAAGCTTCTGTCCAGTGTCTGAACTGGTAAATTGGACGATGGGACACTACCACTTTTGATTGCGGAAATTGTGCAACATGGCAAAGGCCACGGTTTTGGAAAGGTAGTCCTCTAAATTATAGGAGGGAATGGGTAAAATGCTTTCCAGGAGACGTGTGTCCCATTTGTTAGGCTTGGAGGTCATATAGGGAAGCAAATGCATTCCAATGGTCTGGTAATAGAATTCCTCTGTTTTGGAGGCAAAGCCCGTTGTGGTATTGATAGGGTCTTCGGTAAAACTAAAATTGGAAAAGCCTACAACATCTAAAATCCTTGATATTCCTTTTATCATATTGGTCTCTGTGGAGTTCACAATGTTCAATTGCCCTATATCATGGGAAATAACCTTGGCAATCACCTGTGCGACATAATCTGTGGGAATAATATTCAATCCTGCACTTTGCTCTATGGTAAGGCGTATGCTGTCCTTGGAATTATGGTTGTGGAAAAATTTTGCAAAAAGATAGAACACCATATACTTGGAAATAAAATAATTGGGAGGCTCGTTAATATTTCCTCCAAGAACACTGGGCCTTAGGATTTGAACTGGAATATTCTTCTCTTTTCCAGTTTTTATTAGGAATTTTTCGGCAGCGTGTTTTGAGGCTTCATAATGATTGCGATAGTCCCGGTTATCCAAAAGGGAATAATCGTCCCCAATTAGTCCACCTACATTTCCAGAGGCAAAGGCTGTACTGATGTAAACGAACTTTCCAATGTAGTTGGAATAGCTGTTAAAAATGTTCTTGGTAAACTGAAGGTTTTGACTAAACACTTCTTGTTCTGCCTCGGGGTGGGTAGAGAGGTTTACAAATCCTGCCGAGTGTATAAAATAATCCAATTTGTGGTTCCCAAGAAAAGAATCGGGATCCAATAATTGCTCGGCGTCCACCACCTTAATCTTTTTTACTACCGCAGCTAGGTTTTCTTTGATAAAATCCGTTGCAAATTCACTATTTACAATGTTTAAAATCCTTGTCTTGGGAGTCTGGTGAGATTTTTTTCGAACAGGGAGGTAAATGGTGTTAAGGCTGTTGAACCTTTGTTCCATTAATGAAAATAGCACCCTGGAACCCAAGGTTCCCGTGGCTCCTGTTAAGAGTATGTTCATAAGGGTAGTGCTGAATTAAAAAAATCAAAACCCTTATCATATAGGTCGATAAGGATTTTGATTTCTTGTAAAAGTGTCCTGAAACTTTAGCTAAAGTCTAGGGCTTAGTATCTGTAATAGTCCGGTTTAAAAGGGCCTTCAACTGTTACGCCAATATATTCTGCCTGTTCCGGTCTTAGGGTCTCCAATTCAACTCCTAGTCGGGCCAAATGCAGGGCAGCTACTTTTTCGTCCAAATGTTTTGGCAGCATATACACCTCATTTTTGTATTTGTCACTGTGGTTCCAGAGTTCTATCTGTGCCAAGGTTTGGTTTGTAAAGGAGTTACTCATTACAAAACTAGGGTGTCCTGTGGCACATCCCAAGTTTACCAATCTACCTTCCGCCAATACAATAATGTCCTTGCCATCAATGGTGTATTTGTCTACCTGTGGCTTAATTTCATCCTTGGTGTGGCCGTAGTTATTGTTTAGCCAAGTCATATCTATTTCATTGTCAAAATGGCCAATATTACAAACAATGATCTTGTCTTTCATTGCTTTGAAATGTTGGGACTGTATAATATCCTTGTTTCCGGTTGTGGTAATCACAATGTCGGCATTACCAATCACGGTATCCATTTTTTTAACCTCAAAGCCGTCCATGGCAGCCTGAAGGGCGCAAATAGGATCTATTTCTGTTACGGTAACTATAGCACCTGCCCCTTTAAAAGATGCTGCGGTACCCTTACCTACATCACCGTATCCGGCAACAACAACTCTTTTTCCTGCTAGCATGGTATCGGTAGCCCTACGGATAGCATCTACCGCACTTTCCCTACATCCGTACTTGTTATCGAATTTGGATTTGGTAACAGAGTCGTTTACATTGATCGCAGGCATAGGCAAGGTTCCTTTTTTAACCCGTTCGTACAACCTGTGAACACCGGTAGTGGTTTCTTCGGAAAGTCCTTTTATGCCACTTGCCAATTCTGGATAGGTATCCAGTACCATATTGGTAAGGTCGCCACCATCATCCAATATCATGTTTAGAGGTTGTCGATCTTCCCCAAAGAACAAGGTTTGTTCAATGGCCCAGTTAAACTCCTCTTCGGTCATTCCCTTCCAAGCATATACCGGTATACCAGCTGCTGCAATGGCAGCTGCCGCCTGATCCTGTGTAGAGAATATGTTGCATGAACTCCAAGTTACATCGGCGCCGAGGGCCACCAAGGTCTCAATTAATACAGCTGTCTGTATGGTCATGTGTAAGCAACCTGCAATACGTGCTCCTTTTAGAGGCTGTTCCTCGCCATATTCCTCCCTTAAGGACATTAGGCCGGGCATTTCGGCTTCTGCAAGTTCAATTTCTTTTCTTCCCCAACTGGCCAAGCTAATATCTTTTACTTTGTAGGGTACGTAAGGAATAGTTTTAGTGCTCATTTATTTATCTTTGTTATGGTTAATGGCTCTGCTTAAGCTAAATTTATTAAGGTGTGGAATGTAAAAAATATTTTAATCAAAGAATTTCTGCGATTCGCTTAGTTCTTCACCTTTTTTATTTTATTTTAGTAAGAGAACAATTATCTTATTTTTTGCATTTGCAAAGGTAGTAATAACTTAAATAAACCAATGCCTCTTTATAAAACATTTACGGCAGATCAAAATGCTAAAGTATTGATTTGGAAAGTTCAGGAAACAGAATCCCAACTTGCGGAGGGTATTGTGTTAACCCCACATTGCCATAATCGTATGACAAAAATGAAATCTGAACTGCACAGGAGGGGCTTTTTAAGTATTAGGCATTTATTGGCTGCCGAGGGTTATGTAGATCATGATTTGTTTTATGACGATGCCGGCAAACCGCATTTAAAGGATGGTAAGTTTATTTCCATTACCCATTCGCACGAGTTTACAGGAATAATAATTTGCGATTCCAAAGAGGTGGGAATCGATATTGAAATGCAGCGCGACAAGATTTTGAGCATTGCCAATAAATATACCCCATTAGAGGAGTATAAGACCGTGGCCAATTCCGATGCCTTGATAAGAAAACTGACTATTGTTTGGGGAGCCAAGGAGTCCCTCTATAAGATTTATGCCCAACATGGGCTAAGTTTCTTGCACCACATAAATATTACCGACTTTTCCCTGTCCGATTCTGGGACAAAGGGTACTATTCTCCATAAAGGAAAAACTTCCCATTACGATGTACATTTTTTGGAATTTGAAGGGTATACCTGTGTATATGCTATTAAGAATTAGTGGCAACTTAAGAAGCACTTAAATAAAAATAGCAGATTATAACTGGGTTATTTGTGTATTGATGGGTTTGTTTCTCTAATTTTCCAAGCTAATATATCAGGGTCATTTATTGGTTGGATTGTGCAATTGGAAATCTTTAAGGCATTCCAATTCCTTTTGATTTGGCTTTTTTGCTCCGAGAATTTCTGTGAAAACCGTTATGGAAAATTGGGAATTAGGCCTATAGCAATTGGATGGTTTCAATAAAAAGTATAAATAAGGAATTTTATATGTTCTGGAATAAGGAGTTACTATTCATTTTAAAGCAAATTGTAAAACCTGAGAAAAGCTATTATGAGTCACATTTTTGATTGGATTTTTGTCCAGTACCAAGGTACGCCTACGTATTTGATTGTTTTGGAGATGATAGGGGTGGTATTTGGGTTTTTAAGTGTTTGGTATTCTATGCGAGAGAATATTTTGGTCTTCCCAACCGGTATAATTAGCACTGGAATTTTTGTATATATTTTGTTGGTCTTTGGACTTTTGGGAGATATGTTGATCAATGCTTACTATTTTGCCATGAGCGTTTACGGTTGGTATGTATGGACGCGAAAGGTAGATGAGACCCATTTTATTCCCATAACCACTACTTCATTAAAGGAGAAGAAATGGTCTTTGGCCCTATTTGTGGCTACGGTCTTATTTGTGGTATTGGTGTATCTGATTTTTGATAAGTTTGATAGTTGGACCGCCTATTTGGATGCTATGACAACTGCCATTTTTTTTGTGGGCATGTGGTTGATGGCCAGGAAAAAATTGGAGAACTGGGTGTACTGGATCATAGGTGATATTATATCCGTACCACTTTATTTATACAAAGGACTTATCTTTACTTCAATACAGTATTTTTTATTTACCATTATCGCAATTTTTGGATACCTGGCATGGAAGAAGAGTTTAAACAAGAGCCCTCAGATATTGTTAAAGTAGTTTTGTTTGGTCCGGAATCTACCGGTAAAACAACACTTTCCCAAGACTTGGCCGAACATTATGATACGCAATGGGTCCCGGAATATGCACGGGACTATCTTCAGCTAAAATGGGATAATGAAAGAAAGATTTGTGAGCCCCAAGATTTGTTGCCTATTGCAATAGGACAAATGAAATTGGAAAATGAGTTAACCAAAAGGGCCAAGGATGTTTTAATTTGTGATACGGACCTATTGGAGACCAAGGTCTATTCTGAAGCCTACTATTTGGGCTATTGTGACCCCACCTTGGAAAAGTATGCTTTGCAAAACCAATACGATCTTTATTTACTTACTTACATAGACGTCCCATGGGAAAAAGATGATCTCAGGGATAAGCCAGATGACCGTGAACGAATGTTTTTATATTTCAAGGAAACTTTGGAAAAATATAATAGGAATTTTATTATCTTAAAAGGATCTAAGCAAACAAGGCTTAACAAGGCCTTGAACCATATTAACCAACTATTAAAAAAAGAATGGAATTAACAGAAGCGGATAAAAAACAATTAGAAAAAAAAGGAATTTCCAAGGATAAAATAATAGATCAAATAGAGACCTTTAAAGAAGGAATTCCATTTGTGCGCTTGGAAAGTGCTGCGGTAATATCCAACGGAATCTCCAAATTCTCGGAAGATGAGGAGGAAAAGCTGGTTCAAAACTTTGAGAATGCCAAGGATAGCATTTCGCTACTAAAATTTGTTCCTGCCTCCGGGGCTGCTTCGCGTATGTTTAAGGCCATGTTCAACTTTTTGGATACCTATGACCATAAGGAAGAAACTTTGGAGAGCTATTTGGATAGAACAAAGGACACGGCTGTAAAAAGCTTTTTTGATGGCATGGAGAATTTTGCTTTTTATGACCTAATACGGAAAAGAATAGCTGGAAAAGCCACTTCCAAGGACGAAGAAAAATATCTTTTTGTAAAGGAAATGCTTCTACCGGAAGGGCTAAATTTCGGATTCTATCCTAAAGGGTTGTTACCTTTCCATAATTATGGCACCTATAATGCTACGCCTTTTGAGGAGCATCTAAAGGAAGCTGTGGCATATGCGCAGGTTAATAATAAGGCCAATCTGCATTTCACCATTTCGGAACAGCACGGTGAACTGTTCAATAATGAATTTAGTACTGCAGGACAGCGAGTGTCCAAAGATACTTCAACCTCCTTTACGGTAAACTATTCCTATCAGAAACCTTCTACCGACACTATTGCGGTAACTTTGGACAATAAGCCTTTCCGAAATACTGATGGTACCCTGCTGCTGAGACCTGCAGGTCATGGTTCGCTTATAGAGAATCTGAACGAGCAGGATGCAGATATTATTTTTATAAAGAATATTGATAATGTAGTGGTGCCAAGATTTTCTTCGGAGGTAGCCAAAAGCAAAAAGGTTTTGGCGGGATTACTATTGGAGTTACAGGCCAAGGCCTTTGAATATGCCGAGGCCTTGGACGCCAATAACCTCTCTACCGAACAGCTGCAAAAGATTAAGCTGTTTTTGGAGAAGGAATTAAATGTTCGTTTCATAGACAAGTTCAACAGCTACAGCATAGGTCAGCAAATAGAAATCCTAAAGGATAAGATTAATAGGCCTATTCGTATTTGTGGAATGGTTAAAAATGAGGGAGAACCGGGTGGTGGCCCTTTTTGGATAAAGGATGCACAACAGCATATATCACTTCAGATTATTGAATCGGCACAAATAGATATGGAGAATCCTAGCCAGGTAGATATTTTAAAGAATGCTACCCATTTTAATCCTGTAGACCTGGTCTGCGGGGTGAAAAATTATAAGGGGGAGAAATACAATTTACTTAATTTCGTAGATACCAAACAGGGCTTTATTACTCAAAAGACCAAGGAAGGTAAGGACCTTAAGGCGTTAGAGTTGCCCGGGCTATGGAACGGTGCCATGGCATTTTGGAATACTATTTTTGTAGAAGTTCCTCTAGTAACCTTTAACCCTGTTAAAACAGTGAACGACCTGCTAAAACCTGCCCATCAGGTGAAATAGCCTGGTCTTATTAATGGTTGCTGTTTCAAATTTGGACATTTAAAAAAAGTTGCTGTAAAAGGTAATTACAGCTCATAGTTAAGGCGCTTAAAAGTGTGTAATTATTACACACTTTTAAGCGCCTTACACAGTTTTACACACCCTTGATAATTAATTTGTAAATCGTAATAGTCTGTATTTCAATTGTTTAAACTCTTTATTCTGTTAAACTGTTAATTGGCACGGTTTTCCTTTTATTCTACGTGAGAAACAAATGAGAATTCATCTAAAATTTAAGAGACATGAAAAATGATATGAAAAGTTTAGTATTTGCTACAGCAATGGCAATGGGAAGTTTAAGCCCTGTATTGGCAGCTCCTCCAATCTTCCATGATGGTATCATGGAGGTCATAATTGCGCAGGATTTCACTGAAATTAGTGTGGACGACTTACCTGAAGCAGTAACAAAGGCATTGGAAAAAGATCACGCGGGAGCCGAGATTACCACAGCTTATGTTAACGATGAAGAAGAGTATAAGCTGGAAGTTACTTTTTCTGACGGTACCAATTCTGAACTGTACGCAGATGCAGAAGGAAACTGGATAGATATGTAGGCTGTACATTTGGAATTTTATTGAATTGGCAGGGCCGCATTTCGCGGCCCTTTTTTTGTCTTATATACTCCGTACACCTATAGGTATAATAAGCTTTAGTGCTAATATTCTGTTTTATAGGGAGCAGCCGTGCTCCTTTTTTATCTATAATGGAGAATACTGTTGTTCCCAATATTCCAATACCTACATCCAAGTGGAATGTATTGGGGATAACTGAAAGGTAGCACTGTCTAGGTGTGTATACTGCTTACCCACTTTTTAACTTGATTACCCAAAAATACACAGTGACCAATTAGGAGGAAAACGTGTAACACTCTGACAGGTAGTTATTTGTGAATTATAAAGGCTGAAAACTGTACTTGGTATTATCTTTTCATAGTATATGGCAAGTTTAATTATTAAAATGGAAATCATGAAAAAATTATTTTTTGTAGCCGTATTGTCATTTGGAAGTTTAACTGCTTTTGCCCAGGAAGCTGAGACCGCAGTGTCAGCAGCTGCAGAGGAAGCCGTTGTACAGGAAGACTTCACCGAAATAGAAACCAATAATGTGCCCGAAGCGGTGACCGAAGCTTTGTCAATAAATTACCCTTCGGCAACCATCAACAAGGCTTATTCCAATGAAAAGGAACAGTATAAGTTGGAAGTGGCGCTTGAAGATGGTACAAAAGGTACTTTGTATGCCGATAAAGAAGGCAACTGGATAGAAATTTAATTTAGCTTGAGTTATTTGTTTTGTATCAAGTTGGTTTGGTAAGAAGGGGATTGCAATCTGCAATCCCCTTCTTTTTTTATGAAAAATTTAAAGGGCAACTGCTATACATGTGGTATTTTTACTAATATTCTAACAGGTAATAAAAATGTATGCCTAAAATACTTATAATTGAAGATGACGCTGCATTTTGCCAGATGCTGCAGAAGTTTCTGATAAGAAACGAATATGATGTGGACACAAGTTTTACGGCAAGGGAAGCCAAGTCCATGTTGGAACGGAATACCTATAATTTGGTGTTGACCGATTTGCGCCTTCCTGATTATGATGGGGTGCAATTATTGGCCCATATCAAGGAGGCAGATTCCCAGACACAGGTAATAGTCATGACCGGCTACGCTGAGGTTGGTTCTGCTGTGGAGGCCATGAAAAAAGGAGCATACGATTATATTTCCAAACCTTTTACCCCAGAAGAGATATTAATGCAGATAAAAGGTGCTTTGCGCCAAGAACATAAGAAGGAAATTGCAGTTGGTTCCAGCGATGGTAACGATCAAAAGAATACCCCTGGGAATGATGTAGGTAAACAGGTGGTGGCTGGTTTAAGTGAGGCCTCAAAAAAATTAAACGAATATGTTAAGTTGGTGGCTCCCACAGATATGTCGGTTTTAATAACCGGCGAAAGTGGGACCGGCAAGGAGGTTACGGCCAGGGCCATACATGACAATAGTAAGCGCAAGGACCATAGTTTTATAGCGGTAGACTGTGGTGCAATCCCCAAAGAAATTGCTTCCAGTGAATTTTTTGGACATATTAAGGGGAGTTTTACCGGGGCGGTGGAAGATAAAATTGGTCATTTTGAGGCTGCCAATCACGGGACTCTGTTTTTGGATGAGATTGGCAATCTAACATATGGGAATCAAATTCAATTATTGAGGGCACTGCAGGAAAGGAAAATTAAAAAGGTGGGAAGCACCAAAGAGATTCCGGTAGATGTGCGTATTGTTACGGCAACCAATGAAGATTTAACGGAGGCAGTGGAGAAAGGTACTTTTAGGGAGGATCTGTTTCATAGGATCAATGAATTTTCGGTAGAAATACCATCCCTGTCCGAACGTTTGGAGGATTTACCGCTTTTTGCCGATTACTTTTTAAAAAAGGCCAATAGCTCTTTAGGGAAGGAGGTAGTTGGCTTTTCTAAGGATGTTCAGGAGATATTTAAGCAATATCATTGGCCTGGGAACCTTAGGGAATTACAGAATATCATAAAAAGGGCTGTTTTGCTTACTACGGGCCAGTATGTAGAAAAAGAAGCCCTTCCCAAAGAGGTATATAAAACCAAAGAAGTGAATTTGCCGGTAGACAGTTTCTCAAAGGCCGAATATGAAAAAGAACAGATATTTAGGGCGTTGAAGCAAGCGAATTTTAATAAATCCAAAGCAGCCAAATTACTACAGATTACACGTAAAACCTTATACAATAAAATTAATCACTATAATTTGGACTTGTAAGAAGGTGTGATTTAATGGCCAGTACCAAAGCGGTAGTCTTATTCTTTATTTGAAGGTAGTTTTGTTTCAGGACCTTGGCTGATAATTCCTTATTTTTCACCAATTCCAGTTCTTCCAATAATGGAATTATATCCTTGGCATCTAGTTGTCGGAACATGGGTAGCATTCTATGTGCAATGGTATTAATTTTTTCTATTTCGGTGGCTTCAATCGCCGTTCCCAATTGCTTCATATTAGACGAAGTATCGTTTATAAAGGTCTCTAATATTTGGGCTATCCCTTCTTGGTCATTTCCTAAAAAGGAGGTTATGAGCTGTAGATTAAAAAGAGAGGAGTCTGTAGTTGTTGCAGGTATCCGCTCTGTTTCATCAGTTGGGTCCTCATATCTAGTATTAGGGAACAAGACCACCAATACATCTAGGAGCATTTCTTTTGTAAATGGCTTTTGTAGGATATCCGAAAAGCCTGCTTTCATATATAGTTCTTTTTCAATGTCCTTTCTGCCTGTCATGGCCACAATAGGCTGCCCATAATAGTGTAAGTATCCATTGTTTCGCAAATTGGATAAAACATCAAAACCGCTGAAGTTTGGCATTTGTATATCGGTTAGCACCATATCATACCCAATCTCATCCTTTTTTCCAATATTATTAAAGTTGTTATAGGTGTGTGCATTTATGTTTAAGGTAATGCATACTTCTTTTAAGAGCTTTACCATGGAAGGGTCGTCATCAATAATTAACAATGAGAGTTCTGACTTGGGGTTAATTTCAATTTTAGGAGCAATGGGCATTGCTTTTTGTGATATTTCCAAAGGTAATTCTACGGAAAAAGTACTACCCTTGTTTTCTTCGCTTTCCAGACTTATTCCCCCGCCCAATAGTTCTGTAAGCTTTTTGGATATGGTAAGTCCCAGACCATAACCGCCATATTTTTTATCTGTATACTCTTCGGCCTGTGTAAATTCTTTAAAAATATGCCCTTGCTTTTCTTTTTTAATGCCAATTCCAGAATCCGTTACATTGATTTTGATTTGGTAGGCATTGTTGTGCTCTTGTACTACTTTGGCATCTACCCTAATAAATCCTTGCTTGGTAAATTTATAGGCGTTCCCAATAAGGTTGGTAAGGATCTGTCTTACTCTAAAGGGATCGCCCAAAACGGGATTCTCTAAACGGTCATCAATTTTTAAAATAAGCTCTATAAGCTTTTTGGAATGTATTTCCCTCAGGTTTTCGGCTGTTTCTGTGATGAGGTCCGACAGTATAAATGGGGTCTTTTCAACTTTTATTTTTCCCGCTTCCAATTTGGAAAAGTCCAATAGGTCGTTTACCAAACTATCTACATATAGGGATGCCGATTTAACATTTTTTAGATAGCTGAGTTGTTTGTTGTTGAGACCGGAGTTTTCTATAAGCTCGGAATACCCGGTAATGGTGTTCAAGGGAGTACGGAGGTCATGGCTTACGGTAGAAATTAGTTGTTCCCTACTTTTTAGAAGCGATTCTGAAAATTTCTTTTCCTTTTCTAATTTTTGTCTGTACAATTGTACCTTCCAGTAGTCTTTGGTAATTAGGAAAGTAAACAATCCTACAATGGCAAATCCCAGTAGGGAGGCAAAACCGGCCAACCTGATACTTCTTTTTAAGGCAGCTTGTTTGTTAAGGTTTTCGTTGTATGTTTTTAGCAACATCTCCTGTTCAAAAGCAGAAATGATACGGCGCAATTGCTGGGAGATGTACAAGTCTGCCCTACCTAGTTCCAATTCCTTTTGCGCTACGGAACGCAGCGTCCTACTGTTGTTTTGTTTGGCTTCGGCCAAAAGGGTTTTGGATGCCGTTAAGACCGAATCTACCCGTATCGAAGTATTAAGGTTAGAGGAGTCCTTGGGGACATTCTCACTTAAATAATCGGCCCATTTTTCTAGGGTACTTTGTACATCTGGAGGCAAATTGGAGTAATTGGGGTTGAGGCTCTCAGGGGATATTTTGCCCATGGATTCCTCAATTTTGCTAAATTCCCTTATGGCGTTGTCTATAGAGCTATTGGTTTCATTTTTTCTTTTTAACCGTAAAAGTTGATTGCTGTTATATACCTTTTTTTTAAGTAAATCCTGTACACTGTCCAACATGCCCTTTTGATTGTCGCTATCCGTTAGGAGCTTAAGGGAGTCTATACTTATAAAAATGGAATCTATTTTTTGGGCATATAGTGTAAAACTCTTATTGGTCTTTTTCTGAAGGGCCAGTTTGGAAAGACTTTCGGCCTCATAGAGTTCCGTGAGTAGGGAACCTGTTTTTATAAGCTTAACATCGTTCTCCACAACGGTGTCCGTAGAAACAAAAACCCTTATTTCCGTAAATATATAGTAGGCAACTACCAAAGCCAGTACACCTAATATAAGGTAGCTGAACATTATTTTGATCGTAAATTTGTTCTTGCTCTTATTCATAAAGGCAGAAGTAGTTTATAGGTGGTATATTAAAATACGTAATATAGAGTCATGTGGTTTACAAATAAAAGTTAATTATTTATTATGATATTATAACCGGCCTATGTAAATTTGCCGCCGTCTCAAAGGGGTGCTTGTTCAATCAGGCTGAGATTATACCCAAGGAACCTGGGCAGGTAATGCTGCCAAGGGATGCGAAAATCGCGTTTTGGAATTTCCATCGTTTTAGTTCTGACCTTTAAAATAGGGTTGGGATAAAACAAAAATGAATTTTTAACAAGAATAATAGCCCCTTTTATTCGTAACAAATGTATTACGGATGAAAACTATGTTCACAACAGCTGCTGTATTAGCGGCAACACTTACGGCCATTGGCCAAGAGAAACCCAAAGATTCTCTGGAGGGAAAAGAAATTACCTTGGATGAGGTATTGGTATCCGCCGTTAGGGTAACCAAACAATCGCCAGTAACCTTCACCAATTTAACCAAAGAACAAATTAAACCTAGGAACCTGGGACAGGACATTCCGGTTTTGATGAACTTTTTACCTGCGGTGGTAACCACTTCGGACGCTGGGGCAGGTGTGGGCTATACCGGTATTCGTGTTCGTGGGAGCTCTGGTACAAGGGTAAACGTAACCATCAATGGTATTCCTTACAACGATTCGGAATCGCACGGTTCTTTTTGGGTCAATATGCCCGATTTTGCATCTTCAACGGAGAGTCTGCAATTGCAGAGAGGTGTAGGGACATCAACAAATGGTAGTGCTGCTTTTGGTGCTAGTTTAAACTTGTTGACCGATGCTGTGTCCGAAGAAGGGTATGCACAGATTTCGTCCTCTATAGGAAGCTTTGGCACCTTGAGAAACAATTTAAAATTTAGCACCGGTCTCTTGAATGACCAAGTAGAAATTTCGGGCCGTTTGTCCCGGATAACCTCTGATGGGTATATTGACAGGGCTTCCTCTGAACTGGAATCCTATTTTTTACAAGGATCCTATGTAGATGACAATACCCTGATAAAGGCTTTACTCTTTGGAGGTCATGAGATTACCTATCAAGCTTGGAACGGCATAGATGCAGAAACCCTGAAAACCGATAGAACCTTCAATTCTGCTGGTATCTATACCGATGAAAACGGCCTTACCCAATATTATGATAAGGAGGAGGATAATTACAGACAAGATCATTTTCAACTGCACTGGAATGAGCAGATAGCCAACAATTGGAACACCAATTTGGCCTTTCACTACACAAAAGGAAGAGGGTATTTTGAACAGTATAGGGAAGACGATGATTTTAGTACCTATGGAATAGATCCTATTACAGTTGATGGGGAAGAAGTAGATAAGACCGACCTAATTAGAAGGCGTTGGTTGGACAATGATTTTTATGGGACAACTTTTTCCGTAACCCATGATCAGGGCAACCTAAATCTAATACTTGGTGGTGGCTGGAACAAATACGAAGGAGGTCACTTTGGAGAAATAATCTGGGCCCGATTTTCAAATAATAGGGATTATGAGGACAGGTATTATGATAACAGCTCCACTAAGACCGATCTAAATGTTTTTGCGAAGGCGAATTATAATTTTAGTGACCAATGGAGTGTATATGGAGATCTGCAATATAGGACCATAGGTTATAAAGCCAATGGCGAAGAAACGGGTCTGGTAGATGATACCTTTAACTTTTTTAATCCCAAGGCAGGGATAACCTTTGACCTTAATTCCAATAATAATTTCTACCTTTCCTATGCTAGGGCCAATAGGGAGCCCAATAGAAACGATTATGAAAATGGGAGTCCAAAACCCGAAAAACTGAACGATTATGAATTGGGATGGCGATATATTTCCCCGGATATACAGTTGAACACCAACATATACTATATGCGCTATAAAGATCAATTGGTGCTAACAGGTGAATTAAACGATGTTGGTGGTGCGCTCAGGGCCAATGTAGGGGATAGTTATAGGGTAGGAATAGAAATTGATGCCAATATTGCCTTAGGAGAATATTTTAAGATCCGTCCCAATCTGGCTTTGAGCGATAATAAGAACAAGAATTTTGTATTCCAACGAGACGGTGAATTGGAAGAACTGGGAGATACCCATATTTCTTTTTCACCCAGTATTATTGCGGGCAATATATTTACTTATATGCCCCAGGAGAATATTCAATTAAATTTATTGACCAAGTTTGTTGGGAAACAATATATGGGGAATATAGACGCAAAGAGTTCTGTTCTGGACGCCTATTCCCAAACGGATTTTAATGTGCAGTATCAAATTAATACCAACGGATTTATGAAGAGTATTGTCTTATCCGGTTTGGTGAATAATATCTTTGATAACCTATATGAGTCCAACGGCTATTTTTACACCTATGATGATGATTACTCCGTACCCGGTACGGTTACCACCATTGAAGGTGCTGGATATTATCCACAAGCAGGTATAAACTTTTTATTAGGAGCCAGCTTCAATTTTTAATTAACCTCTTTGTACTTCCTGTATTGGAACGGGAATCTCAGAGTTATTTATTAGTGAAATCCCCCTTGTCAATTTTACTAGTTGGCAAGGGGGATTGTTGTTGTTGGCCAGTTTTATTCTAATAGATGCCCGTGTTTATACATTTTCCGGTACTATATAAGGGTACCTGTATTTTCTGGTAAGCATTAAATCGGCTTCCTCGTTATCAATAAACTTCTCAAACTCCCCATTAAACCTTAAGGTGTCTCCAGTTCTGTATGCAATATTGGCGATCAATGGAAGTACGGTAGACATATGTCCGGTTTCAATATCACAATTTAGGTCCATATGGTTGCCAGAGCGAACGGCATCAATGAAATTGCCAAAATGACCTTTGCTATCTGGGGCGGTAAGAAAGGAAGAATCCCCTCCAATAGCGGCACTTCCGGCCATTCCCGAACCGGCAAAAGGTTCGGTTTCCTTGCCTTTGTAGGCTTTCCAAGTAGAGCCGTTTACTTCCATCCATCCTTCAGTACCAAAAAATGTATTTCCAATTTTAATACCTAAATTGGCTTCGTGGTTGGTATAACGGCCTCGGGTTTCAAATTCCAATATTTTTCCATCCTCATATTCAAATACCGATGTTTGGGTATTGGGTGTTTCTTGTGAACACTCTTTGGGAGATATCCCAAAGATGCCACCCATGGACTGTACCTTTACCGGGTGAACTTTTTTGTTCAGCCCCCAGCGGGCAACATCAAATTGATGCGGGCCTTGATTGCCCGTATCGCCATTTCCGGTATCCCAATGCCAATGCCAATTGTAATGTCCTTTTTTCTCATTGTATGGTCGGTAAGTAGCAGGACCCAGCCATAAATCATAATTTAAGTTGGATGGGGATACACTATCAGGTGCAATACCAAAGGAATCCCTTGGCTTAAAACAGGTTCCCCTGGCCATGAATACCTCCCCAATACCACCACTATGCAGAAATTGCATGGCCTGCATTACGTTGCTTATAGATCGGTTTTGGAAACCTACCTGTACAACCCTATTGTATTTTCTTGCGGCTTCTACCATTTTTCGTCCTTCCCATACATTGTGGGAGCTGGGTTTTTCAACGTATACATTTTTGCCGGCCTGACAAGCCCAGATGGTAGATAGTGCATGCCAGTGGTTGGGTACGGCTATGACTACGGCATCTATTTCTTTATCCTCATAAACACGTCGCATATCTACCTCGGTCCCCGGTTTGTTGCCCTTCTGGTTTTTTGCGGCCTTTTTAACATTTTCGGCAAGTACCTCAGAATCTACGTCACAAACTGTTTTTATACGAACCCCATCACTGTACATTTTGGAAAAATTATCCAATAATCCACTACCGCGGCCGCGTACACCAATTGATGCTAGGGTAACCCGTTCATTGGCCCCAACGATATTACCATAGGATTTTGCGGAAAATGCGGATGCGCCTACCACAATCCCGGTGCTGGCAAGGGTAGTTTTTTTGATAAAATCTCTTCTGTTGTCCATAATTCTTATTTAATAGTATTGGTATAAATTATTATTAGTTGAAAATGTATTTGTAGCGGATTGCAAACAACCCCAAGCGGCGGATGTTATTTTAATTTGCCAATTCTAATATTCCTAAAACTTGCTGCCATATCGGTGTTGGGGTGTAATTGTAAGCCTATAGGGCCTGTTTTTACATAATTGTCCGAAGTATAGCTCATTACATGCTTGTTGTTTAGCCATACTTCATAGTAGCCGCCAATGGCAATCACTTTTATGGTATTCCAATCCCTGGGTTTTAGAATATCCTTTACGTTCTGTGCTTCTACAGGATAGCCTTTTCCGGCAATATAGGGAGAGGCGGTCATATCTCGCTTCAAAGAACCGGATATGCCCATTTGTATCTGTTGTGTGTCTGTCCTGATAAAAATTCCCGTATCTACGGTGCCTTCATCATATTTAAAGTCGGTTTCCAAGACAAAATCCGTGTATTCCTTTTCAGTCCATAAAATAGAGCCTTTCTTATTGGGGCCGCTTTTCGTTTTTAATATTCCATCGGCCACGGTCCACCAGATATTGTTTTCTGGAACCACCCACCCCTTTAGATTCCTACCATTGAAGACCTTTTTTAGAACTGCTTTCTGAGCAAATGAATTGAAGCTAATAGAACAAAAGGCTAAAATGGCGCATACAAGTTTTGCATTCATATCAAGTGATAGATTAATTTGAGGGTTAAACTATATTTAAATTACAGACAGCAAATATTTATTCAAGACTTTAATGACTAAATTGTTCGTTGATAATCTTTTAATATTATTGTGCTTATCTATAAAACTATCCAAAAAAAATATGACTTTCCAAATATTTCCGCATAAAAACAGCTAAAAATTGGGGATAGGTAAAATACCATTACGTTTAGGCAATAATTGTGTAGTTAGACCTGCTCCAACAGAAAAAGAACATCCTATTTATACTGCCCTATAGGTAGTTAGGTCTTGTGCAAAGCAGGTGTTGGAGGTAATTTAAGGCTATTGTTATAGGCTATAAAGTATAGTGAGGGTTGGTCTATTTACTTGTGACTGCCAAAAGCCTTTTTAAAGATCAATGGTATAAATATGAAAGCTAATTTGTTCTTATGTTCTTGAAAATGATAATATTTGGGCGGCACTATTCATTTTTTAACTGTTATTTTTGTCCGGCAGGCTAAAAGACTAAACCTAAACAAACCAAATAATGAAAACTATAAAATATAACAAGCCCGTGCGATGGGGTATAATTGGTTGTGGGGCAGTGACCGAAGTAAAAAGCGGTCCGCCTTATCAGTTAACTGAAGGATTTAAATTAATGGCCGTTATGCGCAGGGATGTGGAGAAGGCGGAAGATTATGCCAAAAGACATAAGGTTCCTAAATTTTATGGCAATGCCAAGGATTTAATTCAGGATCCGGAGATAGATGCCGTTTACATTGCCACCCCACCGGACACCCATAAACAGTATGCTTTAATGGTAGCCGAAGCAGGCAAGCCCTGCTGCGTAGAGAAACCTTTGGCTCCCAGTTATGCGGAAAGCTTGGAGATTTATAATGCTTTTTACAGCAAAGATCTGCCGCTTTTTGTGGCCTACTACAGAAGGTCCTTGCCACGATTTTTAAAGGTGAAGGAATGGTTGGATAACAATGAAATTGGGGAAGTAAGGCATATAGGATGGAACCTTAGCAAGCCCCCTAGCGAATGGGATCTGGATAAGACCCATAATTGGCGAACGGACAAGGATGTGGCCCCAGGGGGGTATTTTGATGATTTGGCCAGTCACGGATTGGATTTGTTTTCATTTCTTCTGGGGGATATAGAGAATGCCTTTGGAGTGAGCGTTAACCAACAAAAACTATATACCTCTAAAGATGCTATTGCTGCATGTTGGGTGCATGGCAATGGTATTACCGGCACCGGAAGTTGGAATTTTGGCACTTCGGATCGTGAAGATGTAGTGGAAATTCTAGGTAGTAGCGGAAAGATTGTATTTTCTATATTTGGTGAGGATGAGGTGGTATTACATAATCTAAATGGTACTGAAAGCCTATTTATTGAACACCCTGAACATGTTCAGGAATTTCATGTAAAAAGTATGGCAGAACACCTATTTGACAATAAGGAACATCCTTCATTGGGCAAATCTGGAATGCATACCGGTTGGGTGATGGATAAGATCTTGGGGCAAATTTAGTATGGAGGTCTAATTGGAGATTACAACTGTATTACCGCTAAAGGTAGAACGGTAAAAAAGTAGATCGTGATACGTTTTGCCGTCTTCGGGCTTGTTCATTAACTGCCCGGTAAATAAATTGTATTCATAACCCTCGCAAGAGCAGCTAACCACTTGTCCGTCCAAGCTCATGGTAGAGCAATCGTTGGGGGCATGATTGGGGCAGCTGGCCTCCCAGGCCATAAAGGAATTAAACCCCGTGTTAATAACAAATGCACCTCTGGTGCCAACCCCGGCGTTTCCAACATAAACGGCACTACCGGTATTGGTCAACGGACTGTATAACGGGAGGTTTAAATTGAGGTCGAACCTAAAGCTAACTTCCTGTAAATAGGGGTTTCTATTAGTAGAGTTATTATCACAACCCATTAAAAAAAAGAAAACCAAAATCCCGAATACACCTTTCATATGACCATGCCTATTTAAGAAAACTTAAGCAAATTTGAACAAAAATTATGTATATTTGTCTTAAATCCTCTTTAAAAAAAGGGGATTTTCCTATTTATTTAATATAGACTTATGAGTAAGGTATCTTATTATACAGCAGAAGGGTTAAAAAAATTGAGAGAGGAATTAAACCACCTTAAGGATGTGGAGCGTCCCAAAGCTTCCGAAGCCATCGCCGAGGCGAGGGACAAGGGAGATTTGTCTGAAAATGCTGAGTATGATGCGGCCAAAGAGGCTCAGGGACTTTTGGAGATGAAAATTTCCAAAATGGAGGAGACCTTGGCCAACGCCAGATTGATAGATGAATCCCAGCTAGATACCTCCAAGGTTTTGGTACTGTCTACCGTGAAACTCAAGAATTTGAATAATGGAATGGAGATGAAATATACCTTGGTGGCAGAAAGTGAGGCGGACCTAAAATCGGCTAAAATTTCTGTTAGCTCTCCCATAGGAAAGGGCCTCTTGGGTAAGGAAGTAGGTGATACGGCAGAGATCAATGTGCCCAACGGGACATTGAAGTTTGAAATTTTGGAGATTTCGAGATAATACTGCTTTTCTATAAGCTATAAACCTCAAGTGAATATGTCATTTGAGGTTTTTACATTTAATGGAGTAACAGTTGTTTGGCTATTCCGGTCCTAGGTTGATAATGGTCGTTATAAGACAGGTAGGGTCACCTTTTACAAATAATTATAGTATCTTTTAGAAGTACTTAAAATTGATAATGATGTCTACAATCTTTACAAAAATTATAAATGGAGAGATTCCGTCATATAAAATAGCGGAAGACGATGATTTTTATGCTTTTTTGGATATTAACCCCAATGCCGTGGGACATACTCTTTGTGTTCCTAAAAAGGAGGTAGACCGACTCCTAGACCTGGATGAAGAGACCTATCAAGGGCTTATGGCATTTTCCAGAAAAGTTGGTTTGGCCATAGAAGCAGCCATATCCTGTAATAGGGTGGGGATGACTGTAATAGGCTTGGAAGTGCCACATGTGCACGTTCATTTAATTCCATTGAACGGCATGCAGGATGCAACCTTCCAACACAAGGTATCACTTTCTCCTGAGGAGTTTACCGCTATAGCCGAAAAGATTAGGGCTAAAATTCAATAATGCCTTCCAGAAAAATATAGACTCCGGCGGCCACAACAACAACAACAAGGAGTAAGGTTAAAATATAAAATAAACTAGTGAACCTTATGACGGGGCGGTCAGGGGCCAACATTTTTTGGTAATAGTCAAATACGCGCTCTATATCCTCGGTCCAAGAAACGGGATATATGATAGAATCACATTTTTTGCATTTGATTTCGTGGGTGATGTCCTTGGTAGTCCTATCATAAAGTCGACCATAGGTGTGTCTCTGATAAAAGGTCAATTTTATTTCCTGATTAAAACACTCGGGACAATTGTTTGTTAAATCTGCCTCCTTTATTACAACTAACTTTTCCTTTGCCATGGCATTAATTATTCACTTTAAACGTAATTTGCATAATTGTCCCTTCCTTAGTGGAAGAAAGCACTTTTATTTTTCCTTTATGGTATTCCTCAACAATCCTCTTTACCAAGGATAGTCCTAAGCCCCAGCCTCTTTTTTTAGTGGTAACCCCTGGATTGAAGATAGACTGAAAATTCTTTTTGGGTATCCCGGTACCCGTGTCCGATATAAGGATGCGTACCGTATTCCCACTTGGGATAATTTCAATGGAGATGCTGCCTTTGCCTCTCATGGCGTCAATGCCATTTTTAACAAGGTTTTCTATGGTCCAATTGTACAGGGCCTTATTTAGGAGTACCGGAAGCCGTTCGGCTTTAGAGTCAAAGGAAAAATGGATCAGCTTGGAGCTCCTTAGTTTAAGGTAGTCAAAGGCATTTTTGGTTTCTTCAACAATGTCGTATTCCTTGAGTATGGGTAGGGATCCTATTTTTGAAAAACGCTCTGTAATGGTTTCTAGTCGACTTATATCCTTTTCAATTTCCATGGTAATTTCCGGATTGATGTCCTCAGTTTTCAACAATTGGTTCCAACCCAGAAGTGAAGAAAGCGGTGTCCCTATCTGATGGGCTGTTTCTTTGGCCATCCCCGCCCATAATTTGTTCTGCTCAGCTGTTTTATTGGTTTTGAACAGGAAATATATTACCGCGCCAAAAAGGAAGATTATCAATAATAGGGCAATGGGGTAATATTTTAATTTGTTGAGGACCTCGGAATTGCCATAATATAAAGTAGCTAATTTCTCTCCTTTGTACTCAATGGAAATTGGCTTGTTTTCCTCCTTAAATTTTTTGATTTTCCCTTGTAGGAAAGCGGTGTCTATGTTCTGGATCCCAGGCATATTGTTCACCTTAATAGTACTGTCCTTGTTCACCAGTATCATGGGGGTGGAGGTGTTGTTCTGAAAAATCTTAATATGCAGGTTTCCAGGATCGGCATCCACCGGAAGGGATAAAAACTCGGACTGCGCAGTAGCCCAGATTTCCATTTTATGGCGCTCCTCTTCCTTAAATTTCTTGAAAAAACTGTTAGTGTTCCACAGTATTAAACTTACAATAGCAAAAGAAGCTATTAAAAGTAAAAAGTTGGAAGTTTTCTTTTTAGGATTAAAATCCATCCATTAATAATATTGCTATCCTTAAAGATAACGTAATTTCAACAAAGATATTCTATTTAGATGGCTATGGCATTATTTCATTTTGCCTACAATTTATGTACCTTTGCCCGTTATGGGGAAAAGGATTTCTATTGAGGTGTCAGAGCTGCCAATATCCAAATTACATGGGTATTTATTGGGGGCCGTTGGCCCAAGGCCTATAGCCTTGGCCAGTACCATTGATGGGCAGGGAAGACCCAATTTATCCCCATTTAGTTTTTTCAATGTTTTTAGTGCCAATCCGCCAATTTTAATATTTTCGCCGGCCCGTAGAGTGCGCGATAATACCACAAAACACAGTTTGGAAAACGTATTACAGCATAAGGAGGTGGTGATAAATGTGGTGAACTATGCGATGGTGCAGCAGGTTTCCCTTGCCAGTACAGAGTACAAGGAAGGGGAGAACGAATTTGTGAAAGCTGGCCTCACTATGTTGGAGTCGGACTTGGTAGCGCCATTTAGGGTAGCCGAATCCCCTGTACAGTTTGAATGCAAGGTGTTAAAAGTGGAGCCCTTGGGGAAAGATGGGGGTGCCGGGAACCTTGTTTTTTCAGAAGTGCTAAGAATACATTTGGATGCTGATGTTTTGGATGAAAATGGGGCTATAGATCAGTTTAAGATAGATCAAGTGGCCAGGATGGGAGGCAACTGGTATAGTAGGGCCAATAAGGGAATGTTTCAAGTGCCAAAGCCCATATCCACATTGGGAATTGGGATAGATCAAATTCCAGAACCAATACGTTCTAGCCAGGTGTTGACAGGTAATGATTTGGGGATGTTGGGAAATATAGAAAAACTACCGTCCAAGGAAGAAGTGGATACGTATGTAAAAAAGAACTTGGTCTTGCAAGAGTTGCTTGCAAAAGGCGATAGGGCCGTAGTGCACAAAAAGGCACAGGAACTCCTGAAAGACAGGGATGTACAGTCTGCCTGGAAAATGCTTTTGGCGACGGTTCAGAAATAAAAAGTATAATTAAAATATGGTAGCTTTTGTTTTAGGTGTTCAAAGGCAAATTGCTTAATATTGATAAAAAAGAATTGAAAGTAGAATTTTATAAATAGCAAAATGGAAGTACAAGGGAAAATTAAAATGGTAGGCGAGACCCAAACTTTTGGGAATAACGGATTTAGAAAGAGAGAAGTAGTGGTTACTACTGAGGAGCAATACCCGCAACATATTATGGTTGAATTTGTGCAGGATAAATGTGATCTCTTGAATAATTTTGGAGTTGGCCAACCTGTAAAAATTAGCATTAACCTTAGAGGTAGGGAATGGGTAAACCCACAGGGGGAGACCAAATATTTTAATTCTATTCAAGGATGGCGTATAGAGAGTTTACAGCAAGAAACCAGTGCTGCCGGAATGCCGCCAGTACCCCCTATGGATGCCTTTGAACCGGCCGATGACGTAAAGGAGGAAGACCACGACGACTTGCCTTTCTAAGCTAAAGGTATACCCAATCCCACTGGGGCATCTATAAACAGTTGCCTTGGGAAACGTGATTAATATTACGAAAACCTGTTTGGTCCATGACCGGATAGGTTTTCTTATTTTTGGGATTATAAAAAAATATGGAATGTTCCTTTTAAACCATCGCTTGCAATTTCCCAATGTTGAAGAGGCCGATAAGGATGGGTTGCTGGCCGTAGGGGGTGATTTGTCTCCAGAGCGACTTATGTTGGCCTATCGCAACGGGATATTCCCTTGGTTTAATGAAGATTCCCTAATATTATGGTGGAGCCCAGATCCTAGAATGGTTCTTTTTCCTGAAAAAGTGAAAATCTCCTCCAGTATGCAAAAGGTCTTAAGATCCGGTAAATTTAGGCTCAGCTGGAATACCCAATTTGAAAAGGTTATTGATGCCTGCGCTGTCATTAAACGAAAGGACCAAGGAGGAACATGGATTACACCGGAAATGAAAAAAGCCTATATAAGGCTACATCAACAAGGGTTTGCTAAATCTGTTGAGGTTTGGGAGGGCGAGCTGTTGGTGGGAGGATTATATGGGATAGATCTGGGTCATGTTTTTTGTGGTGAAAGTATGTTTAGTAGATCCAGCAATGCCTCCAAGTTTGCCTTTATTCACTTGGCTAAAACATTGGAAGAACAAAATTATAAACTTATAGACTGCCAAGTGTACACTGCGCATTTGAAAAGTCTTGGGGCAGAGGAAATACCAAGAAAGGATTTTGTTGAAATACTAAAAAACTAGTGGGCGCCGTAGAAAAAGTTGGTCACAATTGTTCTTAATACAGTATACGGTCAAAATTAGCCGGCAATGCCCTTTTTACTTGTAATACTTTGCCCTCCGCATCAAAAGTGGCAATAAAATCTTCCATAGGCTGTTTTTTCTTTGCCCTAAATTGTATTCTGTAAGTGATGGTGGGTAAGATTAAATTTTGAAACGTATTCCGAATGGCATTTTCATCCGTTGCCGTATACCGCTGGTGAATACGTTTTATCTTTACTCTATTAAAATTGTTGTTCAAATAGGTAGTAATGGTGGAATAGGAATCGGAAGGAATGTCGATCTCCTTGACCAAAAAGCCCATATCCAGTAAGACGCCCTTTTCATTGAAATCCATATGGTAATCCATTTTATTTTTCTTGAACTTAAGGGAATAGATTGTAGCAGAAGTGTCTACCTCCCTGTAATACCTTATTTTTTTAGCCTGGAGCAATAACATTGGGTTTAACTCGTACGTTGGGAATTCTGATTTCTTAATACGGTGTTCCCGTTCTAATTGTGCTTGGGAAAAACACTGGCTGCCAATGCTTAATAATAGCAAGAAAAAACTAAGATTATACTTCATTATATCTAAAACAATTTATCTCATGATCGTTTACCATTCCCGTTGCCTGCATATGGGCATAGACCACCGTACTGCCTACAAACTTAAATCCCCGCTTTTTTAAATCCTTGCTAATGGTGTCGGACAAAGGGGTGTTCGCAGGGGCATCCTTGTAGTGTTTATGTCTGTTTCGTATAGGTTTACCGTCTACAAAGTTCCAAATATATTGGCTAAAGCTTCCAAATTCCTTTTGTATGTTTAAAAACGCTTGGGCATTGCTCACCGTTGCCCTGATCTTGAGTTTGTTTCTTATAATACCAGGGTCCTGCAACAAGGATTGTATTTTGGTTTCTTCATATTGGGCTATTTTATGGTAGTCAAAATTATCCAAGGCCCGCCTGAAATTTTCCCGTTTTCGGAGTATGGTAATCCAACTTAGGCCCGCCTGAAATGTCTCTAGAATTAAAAACTCAAATAATCGTGCGTCGTCCCTGAGGGGAACGCCCCATTCTTCATCATGGTACCTTTCATAGAGTGCATCTCCCTGGCACCAACCGCATCTTTGTTTTTCCATGTCTAATGTTCCAAATGGTGTTGGTAGATAAAGATAAATTAAATTATTTGTGTTTTTAAAGTAGTGGGTAAATAGATGTAGAAATATAAAGGTATTCTAGGTAAAGATACTTGGATATTGTCCTTTTAACTGCTATGTAAATTTCCTAAGCACAGCCATGGGAGGTATGGCTGCTTTTACTTGTTCTTAGTCTTCTTCTTATTTGTTTTTGCTGTGTTTGCCGTTTTTTTGGGTAATACCTCTTCCGGGAAGGGAAATAAAATGGTAGAATTCTTTTCCGCTGCGATATTGGAAAGGGTTTGATAGAGTCGCAATTTTATGGCCGATGGAGATTGGTCTATTAACTTACCGGCTTCCAGTAATTTACCTGCAGCTTGCTCTTCTGCTACCGCAAGGATGATTCTTGCCCTTCTAGACCTTTCAGCTTCGGCTTGATTGGCCATCATTCGCTTCATGTTTTCAGGTAATTGGATATCTTTTATCTTAACATCAATGATCTCAATGCCCCATTCCACGGTTTCCAGTTCCACAATAGCCTTAATGTTTTTTCCCATTTCCTCCCTCTTGGACAAAATGGTGTCCAGTTCTACCTTTCCGCAAACATCCCTTAGTGCGGCTTGGGATAATTGGGTAATGGCAAAACGGTATTCTTCCACTTCCAAAACTGCCTTTTCCGGATCATTTATCTTAAAGAAAACAACACCATCTATACTACAGGGAACGTTGTCCTCTGTCATTACTTCCTGTGAAATAATATTGATGGTAATTACCCGGATATCTACAATTTGTATGGTCTCTACAATGGGGATAATCCACCTGAATCCCGGTTGTAATGTCTTTATATATTTTCCGAATCTAAATTTTAAAGCTCTTTTGTATTCAAAAATAACACGTATTCCGGCTAGCAAAAACAATACTATTAGGATACTGAACATGAAAGGAGGAGTCATGACTGTTAGCTTGGGTTGTTATAAAATAATCAATTAAGTGTAAATGGACCTTCTTGCTTTGTTGTTCAAGATGAGCGTCCAAAAGAGGGCATCAGAAAAGAAAGCGGATAACTCTAGATTCTGTAAAGGGCAATTCTTTTAAAGTTACAAAAAAAGACATTCGGATAAAAATAATATGCTCTATAAAAGCTTTATTCCCAATTACCTATGAGTGGCTTTGATCTTCTGGGGCAAAATGAAATGGATCTGCTATTTCTTTAAGTCAGTATAATCCATATAGCATAGCAGTTCTAAGGTGTATTACGCTGTTTATGGACTCTGTTTCTTTAAATATAAATAAGTGTCAAAAGGAGGTGTGGTACACAATCCTTTAGTATTGTCGTATCAATTATCTAACAAAAAGACTTTAATTATAAATTATCATTAAAAAGAATATTAATTTTTTAGATGATGTAGTATATTTAGGGCTTGAGTTAAATTAAACACCAAACCAAAATCATGCCATTACTTATTGTTGTACTAGGGTTAATTCTCCTATTCTTGCTCATTGCCAAATTTAAATTAAATGTATTTGTTTCTTTTATTATCGTTTCATTGGGTGTAGGTATTGCCGAGGGGATGGAACTGGATAAAGTCATTGTCTCTATACAAAACGGAATAGGGAACACCCTTGGGTTTTTGGTAATGATTTTAGGGCTTGGTGCCATGCTGGGCAAGCTTGTGGCCGATAGTGGTGCGGCACAGCAAATAACAACCAAGTTGGTAGATAAATTTGGGATAAAGAACATACAATGGGCCTTGGTACTTACGGGTTTTATTGTAGGAATTCCCATGTTCTATTCCGTGGGGTTCGTAATAGTGATTCCGCTTATTTTTACCATTGCAGCTTCAACAGGCTTACCGCTATTATACGTGGGCCTTCCTATGATAGCTTCCCTTTCGGTAACACATGGTTTTCTGCCTCCACACCCTGCTCCCACCGCTATTGCAACCATGTTTAATGCAGATATAGGAAAGACATTACTTTACGGAACTATTATAGCCATACCTGCAATTACCCTTGCAGGACCCTTTTTCTCTAGAACTATAAAGAATATAGAGGCTACCCCTATAAAAGAATTTGTTAACCCCACCGTATTAAAGGAGGATGAAATGCCAGGGGTCAATGTCAGTATTTTCACAGCTCTCTTACCCGTTATCCTAATTATGTTGGCTACTGTTGCCCAGCTATTTTTGCCTAAGGATGCTGCTGTATTGCCCATAATTAATTTTTTTGGTAATCCTGTCATAGCTATGTTGGTCTCCGTTTTGACGGCCATTTACACTTTGGGACTGGCCCAGGGAAAGAAGATGAACGATCTTATGGTGTCTGTTGGAAATTCCATTTCGGGAATAACTATGGTATTGCTTATCATAGCAGGTGCAGGCGCCTTAAAGGAAGTATTGGTGGACAGTGGTGTAAGCCAATATTTGGCAGATATGCTAAAGGGCTCCAGTTTTTCGCCATTGATCTTGGCTTGGTTAGTAGCTACCGTTATTAGGGTCTGCATTGGTTCGGCTACGGTGGCCGGACTTACTACGGCCGGTATAGTTTTACCAATGGTGGGTGCAAATGGCGCCAATCCTGAGCTAATGGTACTCGCAATAGGATCTGGAAGTCTTATGCTTAGTCATGTGAACGATGGAGGATTTTGGTTGTTTAAGGAATATTTTAACCTATCTATAAAAGATACCCTGAAAACGTGGACTGTAATGGAGACCACGGTTGGGGTTATGGGGCTGATAGGTGTAATGGTATTAAGTATGTTTATTTAAAAATATAGTATTATGGGTAATTCACCGTCAGAAAGAGTAAAGGAATTAGGGCTGGTTTTTCCTCCCGCCCCCAAACCTGCCGGGGTCTATAGACCTATTTTGGTCGTAGACAATTTTTTATACGTTTCGGGTCAGGGTCCCGTAAAAAATGACGGCTCATTAATGGTTGGCATAGCGGGTTATGATATGAATGCGGAGGAGGCTAAAACGGCAGCAAGGCAGGTAGGCCTTACCATGCTATCTACCATTCAGACGCATTTTGGAAGCTTGGATAAGATAAAACGGCTCGTAAAAGTACTGGGCATGGTAAACTCTACCCCAGATTTTGGAAAACAACCCTTGGTTATAAACGGATTTAGTGAATTAATGGCAGATGTTTTTGGAAAGGAAAACGGGATAGGGGTGCGTAGTGCCGTAGGGATGATGCTACCCGATAATATTCCGGTTGAGGTGGAGGCAGTGTTTGAGTTATATTGATTCAAAATTAGGTATTATGGAGCATAATGAATGGTACAGAGTTGCCAACCCCAAGGATATGGTGACACCCGCCCTCTTGGTTTATCCGGATCGGATTGTCCAAAACATTAAGTCCATGATAGCCATTGCCGGAGATGTCACAAACCTTAGGCCGCATATAAAAACACATAAGACGGCAGAAATAGTACAGTTACAACAGCGGTTTGGCATACAAAAATTTAAGTGTGCCACTATTGCCGAAGCTGAATTGCTAGGGCGTTGCAGCGCGATGGATATTTTACTGGCCATGCAACCGGTAGGTCCCAATATTGACCGTTTTTTTAGGCTGATGGCCGAATTTCCCAAAAGTAATTTTTCTACAATTGTAGACAATCAAATGCTTATAGGGGAAATAGCGGCAATGGCCCAAGAGAAAGATAAACGGGTCACGCTATGGCTAGATATCAATAATGGGATGAACAGGACAGGTGTGGTGCCCAATGCACAGGCCGTAGATTGTTATAGGAAGATTTGCGAAGACCCTAATTTAATTGCTGGCGGACTACATGTATATGACGGACACATCCATAACAAAGATCTCTTGGAAAGAGAGAAGAAGTGTAATGCAGATTTCAATGCGGTATTGGATTTAAAAAAAGCATTGGAAAAACTGGGGTTTATAGTGCCGTCCGTGGTGGTGGGTGGCTCTCCTACCTTTCCCATTCATGCTAGGCGCAAGGGTGTTGAAACCAGCCCGGGGACAACACTATTGTGGGATGCCGGGTATGCACACAATTATCCCGATATGGATTTTTTGACCGCCGCCGTTCTAGTGACAAGGGTGGTGAGCAAGCCCAACAAAAATCTGGTTTGTTTTGATCTGGGGCATAAACATTTGGCCTCGGAGATGAATTTTCCCAGGTTATTGTTATTGGACGGGGAAGACTGCACCCAAATAGGACAGAGTGAGGAGCATTTGGTTGTGAAATGTAAAAACGATAAAACATATATTGTAGGGGATCTGGCCTATGCCCTTCCAATGCATATTTGCCCTACAGTGGCTAAATATAATGAAGTTTTAACAGTAGTTGATGGGAGTCTGGGAGACACTTGGAAGGTAGCCGCGAGAAACCTAAAAATAAATATATAGCCCTCTTTTTTTATAAGGTAATTAATGAAGATGGAGCCAATAACACAATAAATTAAGAATATGTTCATATTTGATGCCCATTTGGATTTGGCTATGAACGCCATGGAATGGAATAGGGATTTAACATGGACCGTGCAAGATATCCGTGATAGTGAATCAGGGATGACGGACAAGCCGGATAGGGGCAAGAATACCGTCTCCTTTGATGCCATGCGAAATGGGAATATCGGTCTATGCGTGGCCACGCAAATAGCGAGATATGTAAAAAGGGATAACCCCTTACCGGGTTGGAATTCCCCGCATCAGGCCTGGGCTCAGACCCAAGGTCAGTTAGCTTGGTATAGGACCATGGAGGAAATAGGGGAAATGGTGCAAATTAAGGATCTGCCGGAATTGGAGGCCCATTTAAATTTGTGGACCACTTCTAAAGCTAAAAAACCTATTGGCTATATCCTTAGTTTGGAGGGGGCCGATTCTATTGTTACCATAGACCATTTGGAACGTTCCTATGAACAGGGATTAAGGGCCATTGGCCCCGCTCATTACGGTCCCGGTACCTATGCACACGGTACAGATGCGGTTGGGGGCATAGGACAAAAAGGGAAAGCCCTGTTAAAGGAGATAGAGCGTTTAAACCTAATTTTGGATGCTACCCATTTGTGCGATGTTAGTTTTTGGGAAACCATGAAGCTATACAATGGCCCGGTATGGGCAAGCCATAATAACTGTAGGAAATTTGTAGATCATAACCGGCAATTTTCAGATGAACAATTAAAAGAATTGCTGGGACGCGATGCCGTTATTGGAATGGCATTGGACGCGTGGATGATGGTCCCCAATTGGGTCAGGGGCGTATCCACCCCAACGGGCATGGGCGTTGGTTTGGCCCATATGGTTCAAAATATAGACCATATTTGCCAATTGTCCGGAAATTCAGAGCAGGTAGGAATTGGAACCGATCTGGATGGCGGGTTTGGAACAGAGCAGTGTCCGGCTGATCTGGATACTATAGCAGACCTGCAAAAGGTGCCTCAGTTGCTAGCGGCTAAAGGATATACCCAAGAGGATATCGAAAACATTATGAGTAGAAATTTTATAAGGTTTCTAAAAAAAGCGTGGGGATAGAAATTGGGGTCAATACCTCTTGTCTCGCAACGCATTGGCCTGAAATTCTCCAGGGGATACCTTTTTCTTTCTTTTGAAAACCCGATTAAAATAAGACCTGCTTTCAAAACCACATTCCATAAAGACCTCTTTAATACTGCGCTTGGGATCCTGCAATAAACTAACGGCAAGTTTAATACGTTCGTTATTGATAAATTCAATGGGAGATATACCCAGTTCGCTCTTAAATACCCTATAAAAATGCGACTCGCTCATATGTGCTTTTTTACTCAAGGTTTCAATATTTAGAGGCTTATAGATGTTTTCCCTAATAAACGAGACTATAAAACCCAGTCTACTTGTGTTGCTCACCTCCAAGGTTTGTTCTGTATATATCTTTCGCTCATTGCTCTGTAAGATCCTTACAATCAATTCGCTTAGCATATTGTCCACAAAGAGGTCCTTGGAGGGGTGGTTTTCTGTAAAAAGAAAAAGCAATCGTTGTAAAATTTGATACAGACCAATGTCATTGGTAAAGTGAAAATTGTAATCCATCAAGGCCCATTCCTCTCCATTCAATTTGGGCATGGACTCGTTCATTACCATTAGCATTTGTTTAATTTTTTCTTCGGATATGGCCATGGCTATACAGCGGGTCGGATTAGTTTCCTTGGCCTCGGGGAAGTCGATACACATTATTTCCTTAGAGGGAAGGATGAGCGATTCCCCAGGTAAAAAATTAAAAGACTCGTGATCCCTAAGATGCATAATTTTTTTACCACTAAGCATACTAGCCAAAACCGGCTGGTTAAATTGCAACAACACCTGCTCTGCCTGTTTATGGGTTTCAAAAACGTGCATTGCCGCATTGTTTAGGGTATAGGTGGTCTGGTTCTCCACCATGGTCTCCAATTTCCGATTGTTAAAGTATTTATTGGATAGCTGCATCCAAATGGGGTTTAAATTGATATTACATATTTATTGGCACTCTGTTTTATCAAAAATACAAATTTAATTAAGTCAAATTATGACATTAATAATTTTTGATAGTATTGTTCATGTTATTGATAGAATGGGTCAGGGTTTTGGAAAAAACACTTCATACATTTGGAAACGAGCGACTTACCGCTCATTGTGTTGCCAATTGGGTTTGGCTAAAAAAATAATAATTTAAAAAAATACGATCATGGGAAATGTAGAGACCACAGCAAGGAATAGGGTTGAAAAACCTGTCTTTAAGAGCCAATACGAAAATTTTATTGGGGGTAAATGGGTATCGCCCACTAAAGGGGAGTACTTTGAAAATATTTCTCCCGTAGACGGCAACAGTTTCACCAAAATTGCACGCTCTACCGCGGAGGATATAGAATTGGCATTGGACGCTGCTTGGGCTGCCGCTCCGGAATGGAATAATTCCTCCGCTGCCAGCAGAAGTAATCTATTGTTGCGGATTGCCGATATTATGGAACAGAACCTGGATGTTTTGGCGCGCGCCGAAACCTGGGATAATGGAAAACCTATACGTGAAACACGAGCTGCAGATTTACCTTTGGCTGTTGACCATTTTCGCTATTTTGCAGGGGTAATCAGGGCGGAGGAGGGCTCGGCAAGTGAATTGGATGCCAATACGGTATCTATTAATATTCCAGAGCCCTTGGGTGTGGTAGGACAGATTATCCCATGGAATTTTCCGCTGCTTATGGCCGCATGGAAGGTAGCACCAGCCCTGGCAGCAGGAAACTGCGTGGTTTTAAAACCAGCGGAACAGACTCCAGTTGGAATAATGGTCCTAATGGAACTTATAGAAAATGTGTTGCCTGCCGGAGTACTCAATGTGGTAAACGGATTTGGAATAGAAGCTGGGAAACCTTTGGCTTCCAATCCTAGGATTAATAAGATAGCCTTTACCGGGGAGACCACTACAGGGCAGTTGATTATGCAGTATGCTTCCAAGAACATTATTCCCGTTACTTTGGAATTGGGGGGCAAGTCGCCCAATGTGTTTTTTGAAAGTATAATGGAGGCCGACGATGAATTTTTTGATAAGTGTTTGGAAGGGGCCGCCATGTTTGCCTTTAATCAAGGGGAAGTTTGTACCTCGCCATCGCGAATTTTGGTACAGGAAAGTATTTACGAAAAATTTATAGAGAGGGTCGTGGAACGTACCAATAAGATAAAATTGGGCCATCCTTTGGATCCGGAAACTATGATGGGGGCACAGGCATCCAATGATCAATATGAAAAAATCCTAAACTATATCAATATCGGAAAAGAGGAAGGTTGCGAAGTTCTTACCGGTGGTGATGCAGCCTATAATGAGGGCTTGGAAAAGGGCTATTATATACAACCCACCATCTTAAAGGGCAATAATAAAATGAGAGTCTTTCAAGAAGAGATCTTTGGGCCAGTGGTGTGCCTTACCACATTTAAAGATGAGGCCGAGGCAATAGCTATTGCCAATGACACATTGTATGGTCTGGGAGCTGGGGTTTGGACCAGGGATACACACCAGGCGTATAAGGTTGCCAGGGCTATAAAAGCAGGTCGTGTTTGGGTCAATTCCTATCATACCTATCCTGCACATGCCCCCTTTGGAGGATATAAAAAATCTGGAATTGGCAGGGAGACCCATAAAATGATGTTGAATCACTATAGGCAAACCAAGAACATGCTAATTTCCTACGATAAAAAGGCAATGGGATTCTTTTAATTAGCAACAACATGGTAAGAAGGGTCTTAATTTCAGAAGGAGCAAAGCAAGTATTGGAGCAATTGAAAACGGAACATGGAGAGCTAATGTTTCATCAGAGTGGTGGCTGTTGTGACGGGTCGTCGCCCATGTGTTTTCAAAAAGGAGAATTAATGCTCAATGAGACCGATGTTTGCTTGGGAGAACTGGAAGGCTGTCCTTTTTATATGTCCAAAGACCAATTTGAATATTGGAAACACACCCAGTTAACCTTGGACGTCACTAAAGGACGCGGATCTAGTTTTTCCTTGGAAATACCTCTAGGGGTGCGTTTTGTTATTAAGTCGCAATTATTTACGGAAGGCGAGCTAACCCAATTAGACCCTGTAGAGATTGTTGGGAGTTAATGGGCTCTTCCCCCCGAATATTTAAACCGACTCAAATTTATATTTGAGTCGGTTTTTTTATAATCTGAGGATATTTAACAGCTTTTTAGTGCCACATGGCAAGGTATTTGATATTTTTGTATCACATTAGTACCTTAAGTATGCCTATGAGAATCATTCTTTTAATCTGCATTCTGTTTTTGTTTTCTGGGATAGGTAGGGCCCAAACAGACCTGCCTACGACCAATCCATTAAAAATAGAAGGAGACAGAGGGGCCAAGAATAATCAAGATCAGGGAACAGCCTTAAAAATGCCGTCCATAATTACGTTGAAGCCTACGACCAACCTTAGGGACTCCCTTACAGCCAGAAATATTAAGATGTTGCCCGATAGGGAATTGGTGCAAGCAGGGCACGACTTAAAAATTGACCCCAAAATTAAGCCCAAAGAAAAGGAAGGGGATTCTGGTTTTTTTGGAAATATGTATTTGGGTGATGTCAAGAGCAATGGTAAATTTGTTGGAATAGTATGTCGTGATCATGAATATGTAGATGGAGATAGGGTTAGGATATTGCTCAATGATGTAGTGGTAGAACCTAATGTTTTTCTCACCGGTTCCTTTAAAGGTATTAACCTAGATCTAAAAAAAGGTTTTAATAGGATAGATTTTGAGGCGCTTAACCAAGGTACTTCTGGGCCCAATACGGCTCAGGTTAATGTTTATGATGATGAGGGTAAGATGATCCACTCCAATATGTGGAACCTTTCTACAGGTTCTAAAGCAACCATCATTATCATAAAAGAATAATTAGAGGAGACACTAACACTGACCAAGATGAAGGGCTATTACTATTTGCTTATTATTAACTGTGTGTTTTTATTTATACCTTATTCTATTAAGATCTTCCGGAATTCCAGGAAGAACAAAAATGGGAGCAGCTAAGAGACCTTTTATGGCGATAGGCCAATTGGGGCTAACATAGGTTTTTTTTAATGGGATTGGGGTATATGGACAGTCTTGGCAAATGGTGGCCTGGTTGCGCTAGATGTCTTAGGTATTTATTTTCTGCATTAATAAGTATAATTATGAACCACTTGTCTATCTTGCTTCTGTTGTTTGCTGCTTTTGTGGGTTGTTCGCAAGAGAATGAGACGCTTGACTATGACCCCACCTTGGACAGTCCTGCCAACCCGGTTCCTCTTCCTTCCATTGTTGAGGAATTGGATGGCCCCCACCTTAATGACTCTGGGACCTATTATTATTTGGCCTTGGGCGATAGTTATACCAAAGGAGAAAGTGTGGAAAGGGCCAAGAGCTTTCCGTTTCAATTGGCAGGCAAATTGGAACAGGGGCCAAAAGTAGAGATCAAAACAGAAGTTTTGGCCCAGACAGGTTGGACCACCTCTAATTTGTTGGATGCGCTTAATAACGGAACCAACCGGACAGCTTATGATCTGGTCACCTTATTGATAGGGGTAAACAATCAATATCAGGGAAAGTCATACAATATATACACCAGGGAGTTTTCTCAATTATTGGACAGAGCTGTTGCCTTGGCTTATGGAAATCCAAAAAATGTGGTTGTTATATCCATTCCCGATTACGCCTATACTCCTTTTGCGGAGGGCAGGGATAGGAGCAGGATTTCAGAGGAAATAGATGAATATAATGCGCACGCCAAGTCTGTTGCCTTGCAAAAAGGAGTGCCATTCCTTAACATAACTAACATTACCAGAAACGGATTGTCCAACCCAGAGTTGGTAGCCATAGACGGATTACACCCCTCAGCTGAGGCTTATAGGGCATTTGTGGATGTACTGTATCCAATGATCCTCCCAATTTTTGAATAGCTACGCTTTATTTTTCAATGTAAGGCAGTGGGTTTGGTTAGGGATAGGAAAGGCATTCATTGTACCGCAAAGAATAACTTTAACTACATTTACACCTTATAAATCCCATGGCTCAAAATAGTATCCATAATGTCCAATAAAAAAGTTAGTATTCTTACCGCCTTTAAAACTATAATTTGGCCCAGACGTAATTTGGTTTTTATAGGGCTGTTTCTGATAGTTATAAGCAACGCAGCCAATTTTGTAGGTCCTATATCCTTAAAATATTTTATGGATGAGGTTATTCCCAACAAGGATATGGATATGCTTAAATTGTTGGTTGGGGTGGTAATCCTATCTATTTTGGTCAGGGCAGTGACTTCATTTATGCTTACTAAGATATTGAGCGTTCAGGCCCAATATCTTATTTCTGAACTAAGGGCACAGGTACAGCGGAAAGTACTCTCCCTCCCTATTCGTTTCTTCGACAATGCTAAATCAGGGGCTTTGGTTTCCCGAATTATGACCGATGTGCAAGGTGTTAGAAATCTTATTGGTACGGGATTGGTACAGTTGGTAGGTGGAAGCCTTACGGCCATAGGGGCATTGGTATATATGATGTGGATTAGTCCGTCCATGACCTTTTTTACTTTTATTCCCTTGGCCATATTTGCATTTATTGCACTCAAGGCTTTTAAGGTTATACGTCCTATTTTTAGGAACAGGGGTAAGATCAATGCCGAGGTTACCGGTAGGTTAACAGAAACCCTTGGTGGTATTCGTGTAATTAAAGGATTTAACGCGGAACAACAGGAAACCGAGGTGTTTGAAAAAGGTGTGGATCTGTTGTTCCAGAATGTGAAAAAGAGCCTTACGGCTACCGCTTTTATGACCAGTTCATCCACTTTCTTAGTGGGAATTGCCACCACAGGTATCATGGGAATTGGAGGCTATAAAATTATGTGTCAGGGGTTGAGCATTGGGGATTTTTTGTCCTTTACCTTTGTCTTGGGCATTATGATAGCTCCTATTGTACAGATGAGCAATATAGGGAGTCAACTTACCGAAGCACTTGCAGGTCTTGATCGTACCGAAGAATTGATGAATATGGAAGAGGAAGCCGATGAAGGGGAAAGAACCATTGTCCTGGATAGTATAAAAGGGGATATAGCCTTTAAGGATGTTTCCTTTGCTTATGAGGAAGATAAGGATGTTTTGCACAGTGTTAGTTTTAACGTAAAATCAGGTGATGTTGTGGCTCTGGTAGGTAGTTCCGGTTCCGGGAAATCCACTATTGCCGGCTTGGTAGCCACTTTTTTAAATCCTCAGTCGGGCACCATTACCTTGGACGGTATAGATATTTCCAAGGTAAACTTGAATAGTTATCGCCAACATTTGGGGGTAGTGCTGCAGGACGAGTTTTTGTTTGAAGGAAGCATTAGGGAGAATATAATGTTTCCAAGGCCCAATGCCTCGGAGGAGGAGGTTTTGGCAGCTGTCAAGGCTGCATATGTTGATGAATTTACCGATAGGTTTGAAAAAGGATTGGATACCTTGATTGGGGAACGTGGCATAAAGTTATCTGGAGGGCAACGGCAACGTATTGCCATTGCCAGGGCGGTTTTGGCAGACCCCAAAATATTGATATTGGATGAGGCCACTTCCAATTTGGATACTGAAAGCGAAGCCTTGATCCAAAAGAGTCTGGAAGCCTTGACCGAAGGGCGAACAACCTTTGTGATTGCCCATAGATTAAGTACCATCAGAAAGGCAAACCAAATTTTGGTGATAGAGAAGGGGCGTATTGCAGAGAAGGGTACCCATGACCAACTTATTGCTGAACAAGGACGGTACTATAACTTGTTTACCTATCAGGCAAGGATATAATTTTATCTATTTATATTATGGACTGGAGGGGTGTTGCAAGCAAATCACTATATCCCCTTCCAGTGAAACCGGATAGGGTCCAGTTGTTATGACCAAAAAAAAATACAAATGAGGCCCTAAGTCCTATTAAAATATCAACTTTCGGGAGCCAACTCCACTTCCAATCCTTCCAAATCCTCTGTCATTTGGATTTGGCAGCCTAAACGGCTATTATCCTTTACATGGAAAGCTTCTGCAAGCATGGCGTCCTCATCATCGGACATTTCTGGCAATTGGTGATCCGATACTACATAGCATTGGCAAGATGCACACATGGCCATACCGCCACATATTCCAATGGTCCCTTCTGGCGCAAGCTCGTAGGAGCGTACTATTTCCATAAGGTTCATATTCATATCTGTAGGGGCGTCTATTTCGTGTAGAACCCCATCCCTGTCTGTGATTTTTATTTTAATATCGCTCATGCCAAGATTATTCTAAATATGCAAATTGGCAGCAAATTTAAGTGTTTTGCCTTTGGGTTTGGTTATTTTTTTTAATTTGATTTTATTCTATCGTTTTTACAACGGCCTTGGGAGCTTGTTTTTTACTGCCGTCAAATCCAGAAACGCCGCCTACAGTAGTGTATTTCATAACGTATTTTTTATCCGGGTAAATACGTTGGTAGGCACTTTGGCACATTAGAGTGGCTTCGTGAAAGCCACAAAGAATCAATTTTAACTTGCCGGGGTAGGTGTTTACATCTCCAATAGCATAGATTCCGGGTATATTGGTCTGATAATCAAATGTATTTACCTTTATGGCATTTTTCTCAATTTCCAATCCCCAGTCGGCTATAGGACCTAGTTTGGGCGATAATCCGAATAATGGAATAAACTCATCTACCTCCTTGATAATTTGCTCTTCCTTATCGCCGGATTTTTGTATTAGCACAGCGTGTAGTTTGTCCGTACCTTTTAATTCCGTTACTTCGGCAGGAGTAATCAGATTTATTTTTCCTAAGTCCTTTAGGGCCTGGACCTTTTCTACGGAATCCAAGGCACCTCTAAATTCATTTCTTCTATGGACCAATGTTACTTCCGATGCTACATCGGCCAAAAAAATACTCCAGTCCAGGGCAGAATCGCCGCCACCTGCTATTAGCACCTTTTTGTCGCGATAAATTTCAGGGTTTTTAATAAAATAGGCCACACCTTTATCTTCAAAGGCCTTGAGGTTGTTGATAAGGGGTTTTCTAGGTTCAAAACTTCCAAGTCCACCAGCTATGGCTACTATTGGGGCATTGTGTTGCGTTCCCTTATTGGTGGTCACCAAAAATGTACCGTCTTCCAATTTTTCAATGGTATTGGCCCGTTCCCCAAGGGTAAATCCTGGTTGGAAGGCCTTTATCTGCTCCATAAGGTTGTTTACCAGATCGCCCGCCAACACCTCGGGAAATCCGGGGATATCATAAATGGGTTTTTTGGGGTAAATTTCGGAACACTGTCCGCCTGGTTGTGGCAAGGCGTCTATCAGATGGCACTTGAGCTGCAATAAGCCTGCCTCAAAAACTGTAAAAAGACCTGTTGGACCAGCACCAATAATTAATATATCTGTTTTGATCATGGAAAAAAAACTTAGTATAGCTACAAAGCTATAAACGTAATGGATAAGGGTTTATGATATATATCAGATTATGGGCCTACATTGATTACCTCCTGAATTTGCGGGGCATATTTTTTTATCGTCATTTCCACTCCGCTTTTAAGGGTCATTTGATTAACGGAACAGCCTACACATGCCCCTTCCAATTTAACCTTTACGGAAGTATCGTTGTCAATGGAAATCAGGGAGATATCCCCACCATCACTTTGCAAAAAGGGACGGATTTCCTCGAGCGCCTTTTCTACGTTGTTTTTTATTTCTATCGATGTCATAGTTATTTCTTTTTAACAGCCGAACAACCTGCCATTGTTGTTATTTTTATAGCCTCTGTTGGCGGTAGGCTCTTATTTCTTCCTACCACTTCCTGTACCACATTCTTTGTAAGTTCTTCAAAAGCACTTTCTATTGGGGTTGCTGTTTGAAGCGCCGCAGGCCTTCCTACGTCTCCGGCTTCCCTTATACTTTGTACCAAGGGTATTTGCCCTAGGAATGGCACTTTAAGGTCTTCTGATAAATGTTTGGCACCTTCCTTTCCAAAAATGTAGTATTTATTGTTGGGTAATTCCTCCGGTGTAAAATACGCCATATTTTCGACGATTCCCAATACAGGAACGTTTATGGAGTCTTGCTGAAACATGGCTACTCCTTTCCGGGCATCTGCCAAAGCAACTTCCTGTGGGGTGCTCACTACCACTGCTCCGGTGATGGGCAAGGACTGCATTATACTTAGGTGGATGTCCCCGGTGCCGGGTGGTAGATCTAACAACAAGAAGTCCAACTCCCCCCAATGGGCATCAAATATCATCTGGTTAAGTGCTTTGGCCGCCATAGGCCCACGCCATATCACCGCCTGATTGGGTTGGGTGAAAAATCCTATGGAAAGCATTTTTACCCCATAACTTTCTATAGGCTTCATTTTGGATTTTCCTTCTATGTTGACCGCCAGGGGTTTTTCCAAGGCAACATCAAACATAATTGGCATAGAAGGACCGTAAATATCAGCATCCAATAAACCTACTTTAAACCCCATCTTTGCCAAGGTAACGGCAAGGTTGGCCGTCACCGTAGATTTTCCTACCCCTCCTTTTCCTGAAGCTACAGCAATAATATTGTTAATGCCGGGAATGGGTTTCCCTTTAATTTCATTGGCTTTGGTCTTGGGCTTGGCCGGGGCGTCTACTTTTACGTTAACCGTAATTTTTGCCTTGTTGTATACCTGCTCATGGATTATCTTTAAAATTTCTACTTCGGTTTTTTTACGGGCCTGTAAACTTGGATTGGAAATGGTAAGGTCTACCACTACCTCATCTCCAAAAATCATGATATTCTTTACAGCACCACTTTCAACCATATTTTGACCCTCTCCGGGAACGGTTATGTTTTCAAGTGCTTTTAATATGTCTTTCTTGTCTAATTTCATCCTAAATCATTCTTATCCAGTCATTATTAAAACTGATTCTAAATTACAAAGATAGGGCTTAGGAGCGAGATAAGGAAGGAAGGGAATTGAAAATAAATATGGTATTCTGGATGGTACAAAATTACTGATCAAGGGTGGCAAGTGTCCTGTTTGTAGGGAGTACGGATTTATAATTCCTTTGCTGGGTCCCAGAAGTAGTCATCAAAACCTATAATCTGGTTGTCCTCTACTTTTATTCCTTCACTTTCCAACAATTGCTGCATTAGATTGGAACCATCAAAGTGATGCTTTCCAGTTAAAAGCCCCTTACGATTCACTACCCTATGAGCTGGAATATCTTCCATACCGTGCGAACCGTTCATGGCCCAGCCCACCATTCTGGCACTTCTGGCCATGCCCAAATATTTGGCAATGGCACCGTAGGAGGTGACCCTGCCGTAGGGTATTTGCCGTGCCACATCGTATACCTTATGAAAGAAATTCTGATTTTCGGGCTTCATCAAGTATAAAAAATACGTATTAAAGTGATAACCAGCAACAATAGCATTAGTACACTAAGTATGTAATTGGAGTTTTTTGAAAATCTATTGGTTTTGGTTTCCAATTTGTTGAAGTATACGGTGTATAGATAGAGCACCGTAAAAGTACCACAACCGGCAGCTAGTATAAAGGTTGCTATGTCCCTGAATTGAAATTTTATCCAGCCAGAAGCATTCCACATAGCATTTAAGCCACTGTAATATGGAATGGTGAGCAGGTTAAGGGCGGCCAATAGTATCCCTTTGAAAAAACTGTTCTTTTTACTGACCTTTACAATTTTGGTTCGTTCAATTTTTTTGCTTTTGGCTTTCACAAAGAAGTATATGGCAAAAAAAGCAAAAACCAGAAGGGCAATTTTTAAAAGCATATCAATGACTTCCGGATTGTTAAAAAGAAATTTGGAGATCATTACCGCAATATAGGCCTGGATGATTATCATGGTAGAAACCCCTAGGCTAAAAATAATTCCGTTGGTCTTACCTTTTTCAACACTTATCTTGGCAGCATTCATGTTCAACAGCCCTGGAGGGACGGTGGCCATGAAAGCTGCTGAAAATGTGGCAAAAAATAGAATGAGTAAGTGCTCCATGGTCTAGGTTATTCTAAACTTAATGTACGTGATGGGCTTTCCCTTTTCAAGATACTGCTTTTCATAAAAAGTCTGAATTTCCAAGACCTCTTTTGGACTGCCTTCATTTTTATAAACATCGTGGTTGGCATATAAAACCTCTAGCCCCTTGCCGTGCAGCAGTCCCAAAGTATAACCGTGCATAAATTCACTGTCGGTTTTTAAATTTACCACCCCTTCCTTTTTTAGAATAGCCTTGTATTTTTTCAGAAAAACTTCATTGGTAAGTCTGTGCTTGGTGCGTTTATACTTTATTTGCGGGTCTGGAAAGGTTATCCAAATTTCAGAAACTTCATTATTCGCAAATAACTGGTCTACCAGTTCTATTTGGGTCCTTAAAAATGCTACATTGGCTAAGTTTTCTTCGATAGCCGTTTTTGCACCGCGCCAAAATCTGGCCCCCTTGATGTCTATACCAATATAATTTTTGGAATCGTCCTGCTTGGCCATTCCTATGGTATATTCGCCTTTGCCACAGCCCAATTCCAATATGATGGGGTTGTCGTTGCCAAAAAAAGTACTCCACTTTCCTTTTAGGGAAAAGGTTCCGTTAAGTATTTCCTCCCTACTGGGTTGGATTACATTTTTAAAAGTTTCATTTTCCTTGAATCTTTTTAGCTTATTCTTGCTTCCCACCGGCACTAAAAATTAAATTATTTGACAAAGCTAAGGAAATCTCGCCTGCTTTTTAATGTAGTAGTCATTCTTTACCAAATGTTGAGGTGCTTTCTGCCCTAAATTATTATCCCGAACTCTTTTTGGGCTAACTATTGTGGGCCGATTCATTTTCTATGGAATCAATAAATAAGCTAACTTAGTATTAAAATTAAATCGCATGAGGGTATTTGGGCTTTTTTTATTGCTTGTGTTGCAGTTGGGTTGCAGTGGCAGGGCCATGGAGAAGTTAAATGGGGTAAGTTTTGTTGCTTCACGCGATAGGGTGGCCCAAGAACATATAGATGCCGTGAGGAGCGTACATGCCAAATGTGCGGCTGTAATGCCATTTGGGTTTATCCGTGATAAGAATGCTTCGGAGATAGTCTTTGACACCTCCAGACAATGGTTTGGAGAAACTAGGACAGGAGCCAGACAATATATAGACATTTTGCACCAGAACGGTTTAAAGGTTATGTTAAAGCCCCAAATATGGATATCCCGGGGTGCTTTTACGGGGGGGCTGAAAATGAATTCTGAAGAAGATTGGCTGGCCTTGGAAAATTCCTATACCAAATTTATTTTGGCATACGCTACCTTGGCCCAAGAAACCAAGGCCGATACATTTTGTATTGGAACGGAGTTGGGACAATTTGTAAAACACAGACCTGATTATTGGCATGGGCTGATAAAAAAGATCAGGGAAATATACCAAGGGAAGCTTACCTATGCCGCCAATTGGGATGAATACGGAAGAACTCCCTTTTGGGAAAGTCTGGATTATATTGGAATAGATGCCTACTTCCCCCTAAGCGACGAAAAAACACCTACGGTAGAACAATTAAGGGAGGGGTGGCAGGCCCATAAAGAAAAAATAAGATCGCTTTCCAAGGCCAAGGACAGACCGGTATTGTTTACAGAATACGGTTATAGGAGCAATAATTATTCGGCCAAGAAACCTTGGTTGGTAGATAGGAGCCAAGATGATGTTAACCTAGAAGCCCAAGCCAATGCCACCAAGGCCATTTTTGAAGAATTTTGGAGTGAGGATTGGTTCGCAGGAGGATTTGTTTGGAAGTGGTTTGTAGATCATGAAAAGGCTGGCGGTGCATACGATAACAGATTTACACCCCAGAATAAGCCTGCCCAAGAGGTTATCAAGGAATATTACAAGGCGTATTAGGAGCTCTACGCCCCTTCGGTTTTATTTCGTTACCAATCAACTTTGCCTTTTTAGATATAGTCCTTAATCAGGATTTTGACTACCATGAAGCTCATAAGGGTCTGTGTAGCAGGGAAAATTCAATGAAACAAGATGGGGAAAGACACTATAATGGCAACTTGGGGTTGTTTTTGGAATTGGGCAGGATTTTTGATAATATTTGTGTAAAAATAGATATTGTGTCTTATATAAAAACGTCTTATTTGTTCTTTTTGCTGGGCTTGTGGTCCATGGCTATTTTTTCCCAAACTTCGGTAAAAACCGTTGTTGCGGAAAAAGGGGATGGTATATATTCCATACTAAGAAAGAATGGGATGAATCCCATTAGACATTATGGACATTTTGTAGACCTTAACAAAGACAACCTAAGAGATAGTATGCATCTATATGAAGGAAGGGAGTACTTTATTCCTCCTGTGGGCGTAGATAGTCTAGACCTTGTGAAGACCAAAGAAAAGGAGATTGAAGAGTTGCCCAATACCTGGGATGAAGATATTTTTGGCAAGGATTACGCCACGGTAGAGATGAAAAGTGAAAGGTTAAAGGGAAACATTTACTATCTGATATCCGGGCATGGCGGACCAGATCCTGGTGCCGTGGAAAAATATAAGGGGAAAATTATAGCCGAAGACGAGTACGCATATGATATTACCCTGCGTTTGGCGAGGGAGCTTATTTCGCACGGGGCCAAGACCTACATTATAGTTCGCGATTTAAATGATGGGATCAGGGATCAACGCATTCTGGAATTGGATAGGGATGAAGTAGTGTTGCCCAACAAGGAAATTCCATTAAATCAGGTAAAGAGGCTAAAACAACGGGTAGAGGTAGTAAATAAATTGTATTTGGAAAATAAGGGCAAGTACCAACGCTTGATCGTAACCCATGTGGATAGCCGTAGTAGGGGCCAAAATATTGATGTGTTCTTTTATCACCATGAAAAGAGTAAGAATGGAAAGCGTTTGGCAGAAAGTATCCATGAGACTTTTTCCAAGAAATACAAAAAGTATCAACCGTACCGGAAATATGAAGGTACTTTCATGGATAGAAGTGGCTTGTATTTGGTAAAAAACACCTTGCCGGCCATGGCTTATATTGAGGTAGGAAACATAAAAAACAAAAAGGATCAGCGACGTATTTTAGAGCCAGACAATAGACAGGCCTTGGCCAAATGGATTTCAGAAGGGGTTTTGTTGGATTTTGAAAACAGTAATTAAGAGCTTTGGGAAGAAATATTTTCTTTGTAATACCGATATAGTTTCTCCGGGCCAAAACCAAGTAGGTTTTTTAGGTGTATTACTCCAAAATGATATTGTAGCCTTATAGTGCCGTTTTGCTCATATTTTCTAGCAGAAGTCATTACATGTTGTGGCAGCACCTTAAACCTGGCATTTTTGTAAAGTCGGCCTATAAATTCAGAGTCTTCATAGATGATGTAATCTTCATTATAGCCATTGGTTTTATGGAAGAGTTCCTTCAGAACGAATAGCGACTGGTCACCCCCTCTACAAAGTTTATGGTTGATTCTGCTAAACCAGGCAAAAAAGTGTAAAAACCTTTTGTTGGTGTCGAACTTCATTCTAAAACATCCGGCAGATATTTGGCTGTTTATTGCTTGGAGTATAAGTTGGTCATAATTTTTTGGGGGATAGGTATCCGCATGTAAAAAGTATAGTACCGATCCCTTTGCCAACTTGGCCCCTGTATTCATTTGCTTGGCACGCCCTTTCTCGGTGCGGGTTACTATTGCCCCTTTTGTTTTGGCAAGTTCCAATGTAGTGTCTGTGCTTCCTCCATCTACCACTATTATTTCCTTGAGGTTCTTAGGTTGGGCCTCTGATTGTAGGTGTTCCAATAGGCCGGAAATATGGTTAGCTTCGTTAAGAACCGGGATAATAATGCTTATGGTATGGTGGTTATTTGGTTTCATTCAAGGCCCAATTATAACTTAGATAATTAATTTTTGTTTTGGAGGTTAGTTGTTGGGATGCATATTGGTTGATATAGTCTTCCAAGGAACCGTTTTCTGTAAAGTCTTTTTTGTACCAATTAAAGATTTGGGACAAAGAGGCCTTTTCGGCCGTAAGAATATTTCTTTTGGGATCATTGATAAAGTCCATGGCGGCCTGCTCCAAAAGACTTTCCGTATTGTTTTCGGTAAAGGCACGGTTTATCAATTTTGGACAGGAATAAGACGCACAATTGATGGCAAAATGAATTCGTGGTTCGTCCATCTTACGCAATATTTTGTGCTCCAAGTCACCTAAAGAAATTTTTGTGTCGCCCATTTGTGCAATGTTTCGTCCCCATGGGTTTCTTAAATCCTTTATGCTTTTTAGGGGATAGTGGTCTATTATTAGCTTAACGGTAGCCGCGTTGTAAAAGTTTATATAATAGGCAAGTTTTTTGGCCTTGGCAGACGCCTGGTGTGGAGGGTTTTGGGCTAAATATTTTAAATATTCCCCAAGAGGCTTTATATCCATGGCAAAACTTTTGTAATCTACATTGCCATTATGGTCCACATGTTTCTTAAGGAGCTTGTCCCAGATGGAATGATCCAAGGTTGCCGTAGTACTTGAAGGTTCGTTTTCAATTGATACCCGTATAGCCGTGTTTCCAAAATTGCAATAAAGGAGAAATACAGCTGGCAATAAGTAGATGATACGTAACATAGGATTGCTTTTCCCTTAATTAGTATGCCTTGTTGGGAAAACCTTACGCCTGTTCAACTTTTAACAGCAACCTCCCCCATTATAGTGCCAGGTACTATTGCTTATGTGGATCTCGGCATTGCATTTTTGTAGGGCCAAAGCGGTCTTGTCGCAGACGGCCAAAGGTTGGTTTTGCATTAAAACATGACCCTTGTTATCGTCATAGTACTCTTCATTTCCATAATAAATAGCAGTTTTACCGGTAAATATACACGGACCATCCTTGGGCATTGGATCTTTGATAGCGGCAATCTCAATAGACTCTATAAAGATCAGTTCATCTGTTGGATAATGGTTTGGAGAAAGTACCCGGTACGACTTTCTGGCCCTAATTTCAATGGTTCCAAACCCAGCATCGGTCAATACTTTTATATAGTCTTGCAATGGGATACTTCCGCTAAGGCAAAGCGCTCTTAGTCGGTCATCATTGCGCAAGGTGGCGTTCATGGGCTGTTCACAGATGGGGTCGCTCATTACCAATTTGCCATGAGGTTTAAGTACCCTGTACATTTCCCCAACCGCTTTTTTCAGATCTTCGGCTTTGAATATATTGAACAGGCAGTTTTGGGCCGCCACGTCCATACTGTTATCTGCAATAGGGAGGTTTAGGGCATCCCCTTTTACCAGCTGTATAAAATCACTTTTAAACCAAGGGTTTTCCTTTTCGGCAATCTTAAAATTCTCTTCGGAAGCTTTTAACATCTCATCTACCACATCTACCCCGGTAACCCCTCCCTTTTGCCTGGAAAAATAGGAGAATTGTAACAATTCCATGCCGCCGCCAACGCCTACGTACAGCACTTTGGGATTGTTGATAAGGTCTTGGGCCGAAACAGTGCTCCCACAACCATAGTTCATCTCCTGCATTATCTTAGGTATGGATAGTCCGGGGAATTGCCAAATAGGGTTAGTGGTGCAACAAAGTCCAACATCAGGTGTTTGCGCTGCATTTTTATATAATTCGTTGGTAGCTTCTAAATAGCTCATGTTTATTTTTATTATGTATGTCTGTTATTCCCAATGGGGCTGTTGGTTTTCCCAAATTAGATGATCTTGATCAATTCCCTAAATAATTTGATCATTTTCGGTTCGGTTTTGCCGGCTACTTCAATAATTTCTTCAATATTTACAGGCTTTAGGTTGTCCGGGTCGCACTCGTCTGTTAGAACGGATACGGCCACTATGGGAAGTTTTAAATGGTTGGCCACGATGACCTCGGGCACCGTACTCATTCCAACGGCATCTGCCCCAAGCATTTTTAGCATGCGATATTCGGCCTTGGTTTCCAGTTGTGGGCCTACAACGGAAACATAAACTCCTTTTTGAAGGGTGATGTTTTCATTTTTGGCTATGGTTTCCAGTTTGCTGCGCATATCAAGGTCATAGGGTTCGCTCATATCGGTGAAACGGTCACCAAAAGCACCTACATTCTTAAATGCCAAAGGTGATCCGCCTTGTAGGTTGATATGATCTTCAATCAGCATCATATTGCCTTTCTTAAAATTGGAGTTAATGGCTCCTGCGGCATTGGATATTAATAATTTTTTTATCCCTAACATATGCATGACCCTTATTGGGTAGGTGACGTCAATTAGGTCGTACCCTTCATAAAAATGGAATCGACCCTGCATCACCACAACCTTTTTGCCCTCTAAAAGACCATAAATTAATTTTCCGGAATGGAATTCTACCGTCGCCAAAGGAAAATAGGGAATATGGTTGTAATGGGCTTCAATGGGATTCTCAATGTCGTCCACCAACCTTCCAAGGCCCGTGCCCAGTACCACACCAATTTCCGGTGCTTCAAATCCCTTACTTATAAGGTAGTCCGTTGATTCTTTTAATTGTTTGCTAGTCATATGTTTTTATTTGTAAAAAAAGGGTGAAAGGTTTTGTTGTCCTTTATGTCCTCAAAATAATCAATGTCATTCTTTGGCGGCAATAGGGTATAGTTTTTATCTTTTAAATCTTCTAAGGTCAATTCCAAAACGCGGTCTGTACCCCAAGGTTTGTCCTCAAAAATGGAAGGGTTGTAATGGGTCATGCCCAATAGGTAATATCCTCCGTCAATAGCGGGGCCAATTACATAATCATGTTCCTCCAACTTACGGAATGCCTCTTGTATATCCTTTTTGCTTAAATCGTATATATCGCTACCAATAATAATAATTTTTTGGTGACCAGCCTCAAATCCATTTTTAAAAGCGTTGCTCATGCGCTCACCAAGGTCTTCTCCCGACTGCAGTTTTTTTTGATAGACAGAGCGTTCCCATATATCATTTTCCCAAATTTCTTGAGAATAGCATATCCATTTATCGGTATGTAAACCCTGCGATATCCTATGGGTGTGTTCTAGCAGAAATTTATAGATCTCCAAGGCGGTTTCGTCCCCAACGGTCGCGGCCAAACGGGTCTTGCATTTGCCCAATTCAGGGTTGCGGGTAAAAATTAATAGTAGTTCTTTTGAGTGGCTCATCATAAGGGCTTCATCAATAATGTCCTGGTAAGTGTATTAACGTTCTGCATTTGTTTTATCAATACTGCGTATATATGTATAATGGTCGTCAAAATAGTACTTTCATTACTATTTTAAGGGGGTGATGCTGACTAATTTTTACTAAGTGTTGAAACCTTGGTTTTGTTGTTAATGTGCGTTATAGGGGTTATTTGTTTGGTTTAGTGATATTTAGGTTGAATGTTGGGTAAAGTTAAGATTAATTAAGAACAACATTATAAATGCGCCGGATTGGGTACTTTATTGAGGTTATTGTTTTATGAGGCTGGCCCTGTTTTTTGAGACAACCAACAGTGTTATAGATTTATTTAAGGACACAGAATACCTCTTTTTAAAATCAGATTATTTAATTTCACGGCCAATGAACATCCTAATTGGGTTTTGTAAGGGTGACTAATATTGTGAAAAGAAAGCGTTTCACTAGTGTACGTGGTGGTAAAACAAAATATGTGTTAATAGGAAATTATGCCAGAAAGAAAGAAAAAGGGTCATGACTTTGCATCCAATTTAGGTTTTTATTGGAAAAAATCACGACGGTTCAGGGTTGGGATATTTTCTATTGTTCATGATGTGCTATTTATCATCGCAGGTATTTTTTCCGCTGCCTTTGGTTTGGAGAGTTTTCTCTTGCCCAACAGTTTTATAGACGGTGGGGCCACAGGAATTTCCCTATTGATTTCCGAAATATTTTCGGTACCCTTATATTTCTTGATCATTCTTGTGAACATTCCATTTATTTTGCTGGGGTTTAAGGTCGTTGGTAAGCAGTTTGCCATTAAAGCATCTCTGGCCATTATTGGTCTTGCCGTGGTATTGGCCACGGTGAGTTTTCCGGAGGTTACCGATGACAAGCTCTTAGTGGCAGTTTTTGGTGGCTTTTTCCTTGGGGCGGGAATTGGCCTCTCTATAAGGGGAGGTGGCGTATTGGATGGAACTGAAGTGTTGGCCATATATCTCAGTAGAAAGATAAGAACCAAAATAGGCGATAATATTATTGCAATCAATGTCTTGATTTTTTTGGCGGCTGCATATTTTCTCTCCTTGGAGACCGCACTTTATTCTATGTTGACCTATTTATCGGCCTCTAAAACATTGGATTTTGTAGTAGACGGTATAGAGGAATATACAGGAGTGACCATTATATCGGTACGCAGTGAGGAAATAAGGCTTATGATTACGGAGAAATTGGGTAGGGGGCTAACAATTTACAAGGGAAAAGGTGGTTATGGCAAGAATGGAGTGCATAATGAATATGATATTATCTATTCGGTAATTACCAGATTGGAAATAAGTAAACTAAATACCGAGATTGAAAAAATAGACCCCAACGCCTTTGTCATCATGAACAGTATTAACGATACCAAGGGAGGAATGATTAAAAAACGGGCCCTTAACCATTAAATGATTAAGGTTTTTCTGCGCGGGTGTAAGGTTTTCTTGAGCTCTGCTACCAATGTAACCGTGGTTACCTCAAGAAATCATGAATTGGATTAATTTTGGAGCAGGATAATTGTATTGCATTAATGGAACAGGAAACATTACAAAAGGAGACTACTGCGCTTATAGAGGAGGGGTTGGAGAAGGCCATGGGGTATAATGACTACAGGAGCCTGATGGCAACATTGGCCTTGGAAGGAAAATCTACCGGAAAAAATCAGAATGAAGAGCTGGCCAATTATACGCTGCTGAATGAGCGCAGAATGAAACGATTGGACAAAACGATTAAGGTTGATGCCGATACTGAAACAAAAATTAAGGATTTTGATAAAAAGGTTACTTGGCTAGTGCTTACCGAAAGCTGGTGTGGGGACGCGGCCCAAACTATTCCGGTGATGAATAAGTTGGCGGTTTTAAATGATCATATTTCCTTAAAATTACTTCTAAGGGATGAGAACGTGGAATTAATGCAGCGCTTTTTATCGAATGGGGCCAAGGCCATTCCCAAATTGATTGCGGTTGATGGGGATACGACCGAAGTAATTGGAGAATGGGGATCAAGGCCAACTGCCGCAGCTAAAATGGTAATGGAGGAAAAAGCGAATTTTGGAAGACTTAGACCTGAGTTTAAACAGACCTTGCAGCAGTGGTACAATAAGGATAAAGGGCAAAATACCATAAAAGACCTTTTATCAATGCTTTTCCTGAAATAAGTAGGTAATGGTGCCAATTTGTCCTTGCTTGGATGCGCTGTTAAATTTTGATTTTAGGGCGTAGGATATAGCATTGTCCACTAAACAGCCATTTAAGGTGTTGGAGCTTTTTTTGTTTACATCTGCCTCAAACACATTTCCTGAAGAGTCAACCTTTATGTTGATGACCACTTTGCCCCCTTCAATACAAGTGTATATGGGGATGGGCAGGTCTATATGGCTTCTGTTGACCAGTGAATAGGAAACAGAGGTTCTTCTTTTTGCCAGATTATTGGTCATTACCTCTTTACTGGCTTCTTTTTCTCCCAAGAGTTCTTGTTTTTCCCTTCTCCTTTTTGCCAATTCCCTAACTCTTGCAGCATATTCGGAATTGGAACTAAATAGTTCTGAGGGCTCATCTGTATCGGAACTCATTTCTTGTTCCTCCATTATTTCTTCCAATGTCTTAAGGGGCTCTGGGTTTCCAAAACTGGCCTTATGGGCTTCGTTATAGGCCATATGGCTTTTTACAGGTTCTGTTTTGGCCATTTCTTCCAAGGCTTTTATTTCTTCTTCAATGCTTTTTTCAAGCTCCTCTTCCTCCAGCAAACTCAATTCAATAAGGTACTCATCTTTTTCCTGTTGCCCTAGGTGAATGTTGTATAAACAGAGCACTATCAAAGACATGGAGAAGAAGGTTATTAAAAAAGAAAGTTGTTTTCGGTTTAGATTCATAGTGATATAACCGCATTTTATCAAAAATATTTTAAATATTCGACGAACGGGCAGCTTACCACTTTTTATTTTGAAGTCTTAACGCTCCTCTTGTAGTAATTTGCCGAATTCCTCAGGGGTTATGGCTTTATCTACGTTGTAATCCCCTATTTTGGTTCTTTTTAGTTTGGATAGATGTGCCCCGGAATTCAATTCTTTTCCAAAATCGTGGGCCAACGATCGGATATATGTTCCTTTGCTGCATACCACCCTAAACTCAATCTCTGGTAATTGGATCTGGGTAATTTCAAACTCGGAAATGCTTACCGCTCTTTTTTTTATTTCAACCTCTTTGCCTTCCCTAGCATATTCGTAAAGGCGTTTCCCATCTTTCTTTAAGGCAGAAAAGACAGGAGGTATCTGTTCTATATCCCCTATAAATAAGGAGGTGGTATTGTGTATCATTTCCTCGCTAATATGGTCTGTAGGGTACTTTTTGTCTACTTCTGTTTCCAGGTCATATGAGGGAGTGGTGCCTCCCAGGGTAATGGTTCCTGTGTATTCTTTTACCTGGCCTTGAAGCTCGTTGATGGTCTTGGTAGCCTTTCCGGTGCAGATCAATAATAAACCAGTGGCCAAAGGATCCAATGTACCGGCATGACCTATTTTGATTTTTTTTAGATCAAATTTTTTCCTGATACTCCATTTTAAGGAATTCACCGCCTGAAACGAAGACCAGCCCAAGGGTTTGTCTATGAGCAATACCTGTCCTTGTAAAAAGTCTTCTTTGGTCATCATAGTACGGTAAGTGGGCTAATAAAATAATGTATGATCAAAAGGGCGATTCCAACCACTATCCTGTAATAGCCAAAAATCTTAAAACCGTGTTTGCTTAAATATCCTATAAAGGTTTTAATGGCAAAAAGCGCCACAATGAAGCCTACAACATTACCTATTATTAATAGGTTAACCTGTTCAGAAGTAAGGGTAAAGCCAGCGGCGTAATAGTCATAACTCTTTTTTAGGGTAGCTCCCATCATAGTGGGCAGGGCAAGGAAAAAAGAAAATTCTGCGGCCGCGGTCCTAGATAATTTTTGGGTCATGCCCCCTACAATACTGGCGCCACTTCTGGAAACACCCGGGATCATTGCCAAACATTGAAAGAGCCCTATCTTAAACGCTGTTCCGTATGAAATATCGGTATTTTCCGAATTGCCAAACCAATCATCTACCTTTAGCAGTATAAACCCTCCAATGACCAAGGAAACAGCAACGGTTATGGGGTTCTCCAATAAAGAATCTATAAAGTCACTTAACAGTAGTCCAAAAAATACGGCAGGTAAAAAAGCCACTAAAAGCTTAAAATAAAAATCGACACTTTGAAAAAATCGCTTAAAATATAGTACCACCACAGACAGTATGGTCCCTAATTGAATGACAATGGTAAATAATTTGGTGAAATCTTCCTGTGCAATGCCAAAAAAGGAAGATGCAATAATCATATGTCCTGTTGAAGAAACCGGTAAGTATTCGGTAATACCTTCTATGATGGCAAGAATAACGGCCTTTAGTATATCCAAAATTTATTTTTTCTTATGCGGATTCAACAATATAGCATAGACCTCTATCCCAAGTCCGATTAAAACTAAAGTAGGGGCCAAGCGTATTCTTCTAAAATTATATATTTCTGGGTTAAAAACATTGGGGTCATCGCTGCCGCCACCGCTCATAAGGATAAAGCCCAAGGCTATAAAGGCCAGTCCAATGAACATGAACTGGTAGTTTTTTTTCTGGAATATAAACTCCGGTCTGGGTTTTTGCTGTGGACTATTGCTCTGTTTTTTGCTCATGCTGCAAATTTAATAATATAAATCGTCTGTTCTAAGGTTTAGGAAACGTTGTGTTGCAAAAAATGTACTTATAAGTGAAATCAATACTCCTAAGATAAAGACCCCTGCAAAAAGTACAATTAAAACTGTTGGATCCTGAAACAAGTTTAGCTCTGGAAAATTGTTGTTTACATAGTACAGGACAGCCCCAAGGGCAATCAAGGCCAAAATGGAACCAAGTATCCCTAGTTTTATATTGGTATAGATAAAGGGTCTTCGTATAAATGCCTTGGTGGCTCCCACCATTTGCATTGTTTTTATAATGAATCTTTTGGAATATATAGAAAGTCTAATAGAACTGTTGATCAGTAGTACGGCAATAAAGGTGAAAATACCACTGGCTACCAAAATCCAAAAACTTAGTTTCTTTACATTGTCGTTTAAAAGGGTAATCAATGGTTTGTCGTAACTTACTTCCTCTATATAGTCCTTGGTGGCAATTTCTTCAGCTATTTCGGTAATTTTTTCCGGCGAAACATAGTCCGCCTTAAGTTGAATATCGATGGAATTTTTAAGGGGGTTATATCCTAAAAAATCCAAAAAGTTTTCCCCAATTTCCTCACTGTGCTGTTCGGCAGCCTCCTCTTTGGAGACATAGGTGGCGTTCTTGGTATATTCGGCCATGGCCAAACTTTTTTGCAATTGGTCCACTTCTACCTCTTTGGCGTTGTCTTTGAGAAAGACCGAAATGGTAATCTGCTCCTTAAAATGATCGGCAAGCTTTTTGGTGTTCAAGACCAAAAGTCCCAAGATGCCCAATAAAAAAAGCACCAGTCCAATGCTCAGGACTACCGAGAAATAAGAGGAAATTAGCTTTCTTTTTTGAAAACGTTCAAAAGATGTGCTCATAGTAGAAAATCAATATGTAAAAATAGAAAAGTAAATTGAATTTGGGATAATTGCAATAGGTTTCCTTTTGTTTTTAAATGGCTACGTTTTGTACAGTGCTTGGGGCATCGTTGCAAAAAGGGAGCAGTTGGTAGTTGTTATAGGAGCGGTTTGGTTAACCCTAAGCCATGGAGTTGACTTGTTTACCTTGGTTGCAGGGGGTAGATTCCTTGCTGTAGTAGGTAAGTGGATAATATCTTTTTGCTTTCATAGATTAAACTTATTTTTGCCCAGCATAAATAGAAAAAAAGGGTAGTAGCCTTAGGTATACTAGTTTTAAACACATACAATAGATTAGGATGACTTACGATTTCAGGAAGATTGAAGAGAAATGGCAGAAATATTGGGCGGAAAACCAGACTTTTAATGCAGAAAATGACTCCCAAAAGGAAAAGTTTTATGTATTGGATATGTTTCCATATCCTTCCGGGGCCGGATTGCATGTTGGGCACCCCCTTGGATACATAGCCAGTGACATCTATGCGCGATACAAAAGACATAAGGGGTTTAATGTATTGCATCCTATGGGGTATGATTCTTTTGGATTGCCTGCGGAACAATATGCCATACAGACAGGTCAGCATCCGGCCATTACTACCGAGGCCAATATAAAAAGGTATAGAGAGCAATTGGATAAAATTGGTTTCTCTTTCGATTGGAGTCGTGAGGTACGTACCTCCGATCCCGGTTATTACAAATGGACACAGTGGATCTTTATTCAGTTGTTTAATTCCTGGTATAATAAGGATGCCGATAGGGCAGAGGATATTACAAGCCTAATATCACTTTTTGAAAATGAAGGAAATGGGACAGTAAACGCCGTTTGCGATGAGGAAGTAGAATTGTTTACGGCCGATGAATGGAAGGCATTTTCACCTAAAAAACAACAGCAGCTATTACTGCAATACCGACTAACCTATTTGGCCGAAACGGAAGTTAATTGGTGTCCGGCCTTAGGTACTGTATTGGCCAATGATGAGATTGTGAATGGGGTTTCTGAAAGAGGCGGACATCCTGTGGTTAGAAAGAAAATGACACAATGGAGTATGCGGATATCTGCCTATTCACAGCGTTTGTTGGATGATTTGTCCATGGTGGATTGGCCGCAGCCTTTAAAGGATTCGCAAACCAATTGGATAGGAAGATCGGAAGGGGCCAGTGTTACTTTTTACACCAGCAGTTTAAATGGGACTGGGGAAGCTTTTCCAATTGAAGTTTTTACCACTAGGCCCGATACCATTTTTGGAGTTAGCTTTATGGTCCTAGCCCCAGAACACGAACTGGTTTCCAAAATAACCACCCCAGAACAGAAGGCCGAGGTAGAAGCCTATATAGAGGCTACCGCAAAGCGGAGTGAGCGAGACCGTTTGGCCGACGTAAAGACTATAACAGGAGCCTTTACCGGTGCCCATGCAATACATCCTTTTAGTAAGGAGCCTATCCCTATTTGGATTGGCGACTATGTATTGGCCGGCTATGGTACAGGTGCCGTAATGTCCGTACCCTGTGGGGACCAGCGGGATTACGACTTTGCAAAACACTTTAATATCCCTATTCCCAATATATTTGAAGGTGTGGATATCTCGGAAGAGGCTTTTGCGGATAAGGAAAAGACCGTTATAACCAATTCAGATTTCTTAAATGGCCTGCCCTATAAGAAAGCTGTTAAACGCGTTATTTTTGAATTGGAAAAACTGGGACAGGGCAAAGGAAAAATAAACTATAGGTTGCGCGATGCCGTTTTTAGTCGCCAGCGTTATTGGGGGGAGCCATTTCCGGTTTATTATGTAGACGGAATGCCCCAGATGATTGCGGCAGAACATTTGCCTATAGTATTGCCAGAAGTAGAGAAATACCTGCCTACCGAAACCGGTGAGCCCCCATTGGGAAACGCCACAGTGTGGGCATGGGACGTACAAAAGGCAGAGGTGGTGCCCAATAGCGCCATAGATAACAAAAACGTATTTCCGTTGGAGTTGAATACCATGCCGGGATGGGCTGGCAGCTCTTACTATTTTAACCGTTATATGGATCCCAAAAATACGGAAGAGGTTTTTTCCCAGGAAGCCATTAATTATTGGCAGGACGTAGACCTGTATATTGGGGGTAGTGAGCACGCTACAGGGCATTTGCTGTATTCCAGATTTTGGCAAAAGTTTTTGTTTGACAAGGGATTGGTGCCAAAACCCGAGTTTGCCAAAAAATTGATCAATCAGGGTATGATCACTGGGACCAGTGCCTTTGTATATAGAATTGAAGGTGAAAACACTTTGGTGTCAAAGAATTTGATAGGAGATAAATCTGTACAGCCACTTCATGTGGATGTAGCATTGGTGAACCCATCCGATGAATTGGATCTGGATGGGTTTAAGGAAAATCCTCTTTATGCCGACTTCAAGGATGCCCAATTTATATTGGAAGACGGAGGGTATGTGGTGGGGCGCGAAGTAGAGAAAATGTCCAAATCTAAATACAATGTGGTTAGTCCAGATAGTATTTGTGAAGAGTATGGGGCAGATTCCCTGCGCTTGTATGAAATGTTCCTTGGTCCTTTGGAGCAATCAAAGCCTTGGAATACTGCCGGTATTAGCGGAGTGCACAGTTTTCTTAAGAAAATGTGGCGATTGTACCACAATGGACCCGATGGGGTTTTTGCCGTTTCCGGTACGGTGCCCACGGCAGATAATCTAAAAACCCTTCACAAGACCATAAAAAAAGTGGCAGAGGATATAGAGAACTTCTCTTTTAATACCTCCGTGGCAACCTTTATGATATGTGTAAACGAACTTGCAGCCCAAAAATGCAATAGCAGGGAGGTGTTGGAGCCGCTGGCTATTTTGGTGTCACCCTACGCACCGCATATTGCGGAAGAACTATGGGCTAAATTGGGGCATAGGACTTCTATATCCACTGCGCCATTCCCTAAGTTTGAAGCTAAATACCTGATAGAAAGCAGTAAGGAATACCCTATCTCTTTCAATGGGAAAATGCGTTTTAAAATGGAGTTGCCGGTAGATATTACTAAAGAGGAAATAGAAGCTGCTGTAATGGCCCATGCCAAGACCCAGGAGCAATTGCAGGGGCGTACGCCCAAAAAGGTCATAGTTGTGCCGGGAAAAATTGTAAATATAGTAGGCTAAGGCATTGGTATTACAGATCTTGCAGTAGAAGAAACCCTTTGGCTATTTGGAATTTGGCCGTAATTTTTGCGTAATATGGAACATATAGAAATTATGGGCATGGTGGCAGCGGTACTGACTACGGCATCGTTTGTGCCCCAAGTGCGAAAGACCTGGATAGAAAAATCTACCAAGGATATATCCTTGACCATGTATTTGGCCATGTTTCTAGGAGTGGTTTTGTGGTTAATCTACGGCATCTATTACGAAAGCGTTCCTATGATATTGGCCAATTTTATTACCGCCGTACTACTTCTTGTTATGATTGTTCTTAAGCTAAAATACAAATGACACAGTAGAACGTAGCTACATTGGCTTTGGTGCAATCTGTAAAAATGGCAGTAATGTTGTAATCTCGTTTGTCTATAGCGCGGTGCACTAAAGGTATAGGGGGCGTTTTTAGGTTGCTGTGTTTACAAAAGGGTTAATATTTCCAAGGTAAAACACTAAAATTGAGACCAGGAATACTTTGATTTTATGGAGAATGGGCTATTTGTTTTAGGGTGAAACTGGCTGTTTCCCAAGATTGTAATTAAGTTTACTAGCTAGCCTTAGGAAGCAGGGAAGGTACATTTTGTCACTCCTGTATCCCTGTACCGATTTGGCGGGGTTTTTGATGATATAAATAGAAGAATTACTTAATAATAGAAGTGTAATCTTTAGTATATTTAACGTTTAAAAGACATAATTATGATGATGTATTATATATTGCTAGGAGCCATTGCTTTGGTAAGCTGGTTGGTTAGTAATAAGCTAAAAAGTAAGTTTAAGCATTATTCCAAAGTGCATTTGCGCAATGGTATGAGTGGTGCGGAAATCGCAGAAAAAATGTTGGCAGACCATGGTATAAGGGATGTGAAGGTGATTTCTACTCCCGGGATGCTGACAGACCACTATAACCCGGTAAATAAAACTGTAAATTTAAGTGAAGGGGTATACAACCAGCGCAATGCTTCGGCGGCAGCTGTAGCGGCCCATGAATGTGGGCACGCCGTACAGCATGCAACGGCCTATGATTGGCTTACGCTTCGCTCTAAACTGGTGCCTATTGTTAGTGTTACCTCTGGGATGTCTACTTGGGTGGTATTCGGAGGTATTATGTTAGGAGCGGCTGCCGGAGTAGGATTTGGATATTGGGTGGCCGTGGCCGGACTTGTAATGATGGGGTTTGCTACACTTTTTAGTTTTGTGACCTTGCCGGTTGAATACGACGCCAGTAATAGAGCTTTGGCCTGGTTAAAGAACAAAAATGTGGTTACACCTGATGAATACAAAGGATCTGAAGATGCCCTAAAGTGGGCTGCAAGGACGTATTTGGTAGCAGCTATTGGTTCCTTGGCTACCTTGGTCTATTGGGCCATGCAAATTATGGGAGGTAGGGACTAGTATACCAGAGGAATTACCCTAAAAAAAAAGGGAGCTGTGTAAACAGCTCCCTTTTTTTATGGTATCTACCGCTGCCAATTGTAATTTGATTAAGACTATCGCAGGGTAGAGTAATCTTGAAATTATTCGGGTTTAATGCGCTCATCTATAAACTTAAGGGCTATGCCTTCACGTCCCATTACCTCAAAAAGATCCAGGATGTCCCTAAAGGTTTTCTCTTCCTCTAGCTGTTCAGTGATAAACCACTGCAAGAAATTCTCCACAAGAAAATCTTGTTCCTTTCTCGCTGCCGATTGAATATTGTATATAGATTTGGTTACCGTTATTTCTTGGTCCAAAGCGGTTTCAAATACCTCTTCCAAGGTTGAGAAATCATGATTTAAATTCTCCACGCTTGGGGAAATTGGATTTCCACCACAGTCTGCAACAAATTTAAATATTTTCATCATGTGCTCCCTTTCTTCTGATGCTTGGTGATAGAAAAAATCAGCACTGCTCGGAAACGCATTCTGTTCGCACCAAGAGGCCATGGCCAAGTAGGAGGCAGAAGCATGTGCTTCCATTTTTATTTGATTGTTGAGCAAGTCCATTGTACTTATTTTAATGCTCATTCTTTGTCTTGCTATATCTTTCATTTGTGTCAATTTAATGGTTAAGGTGTTAAATGTCCCAAAAAATGGAAGGTCAACTGTATAAAGATATTGAATGTTTGGGGCAATAAATAATGACAATCGTAATTTTTAATTAGACTTAGACCAATTAAAAATAATAATAGAATCAGGAGGATGTCAGGCCTATTTGGTTAGCAATGCCCAGGACGCCCAAAGCGTTTCCTAAGAGTTCCATTAGGTCTAGAATTTCAAAAGTATTTAAGAGAAATAAGTGTTCCTTGTTACAAAGCATAAGGATTTCAAAACCGTGCTTGTTCAGGTCGGAATCAAAATGGTCTTCAATGGAAATGGTTTGGATTCTTTGGCGCAGGGCCAACAGCTGGCAAAAGGAAAGCTTAACCAATTTTTGTCCGAAATCTATAAAATAGCAACGGTCTGCATCGGACTGGTAAAAGGTGTAGAATTTTGAGCTGTAAACCGTGGTCATAGTCGGCAAAATTAAAACTTATTTAGATTCAATCCAAATATTAAATTGTAATTTGACGGTCTATTTGTTGGTCAAGGGAAATAAAGGTTTCTGTTCTGGATACCCCTTCAATCTGTTGTATGTCCCTGTTTAGGACATTCATTAAATGCTCGTTGTCCCTACAGAGTACTTTTATTAGGATAGACCAGTTCCCTGTGGTGTAGTGACACTCCAGTACTTCCGGGATTTTTTCCAGTTCCTTAACGGCCAATGGGTTGCTCATAGCCTTGTCCAAATAGATACCAATATAGGCCATAGTCGTGTACCCCAAGACTTTGGGATTAATAATAAACTTGGATCCGGCTATTAAGCCAGAGGCTTCCAATTTTCTCAACCTTTGATGAATGGCGGCACCTGAAATCCCAATTTTTCTCGCAATTTCCAAAACGGGCTTACGGGCATCGGACATTAGAAATCTTAGGATTTTTTTGTCAATTCCGTCAATTTTTATGTTTTCATTATTAGATTTCATGGTTTCTATTTCAATTTAACTATAAAGATATCAAAACGCTTTTACATTCTAACTCATTGTTGTGTTGGGATTGTATCCAGTGTAGGGCATATGGTATTCCTTAAAGTTGATGCCAACACTTTTTAATTCCTTTAATATTGGTTCATAAACTTCTCTTTTAATAGGGAGTTGTACCCCGGGGGAGGTAATTTTGCCGTTAAGGATCAGCAAGGTGGCCATTGCAACGGGTAGGCCAACTGTTTTGGCCATGGCCGTAAAGGTCCTGTCCTCGCCCAAAACCACCATATTGGAATCTATCTGTGCTTTGTTGCCATCTAGCTCATAGCCAAACTTATGGTACATAACAATCATATCCTGGTCTTTGCTGCCCAAGGTCCAACTGTCCTCTAAAATACGCTGTAACATCTGGGCCGGCGTTGCTTTTTTTATGGTAAACTTCTTTTGGTTGTCAAAAATATTCAGCTCAGTTAGTTTCTCCCACATAATGTCATCCTGGTCTATTTTTAGGTAGTGCCTCATTTTTAATTCAACTGAATCGGTTGGGGAATACGGAAGAAAGAGATTGGCAAATTCCCTATAAGACATGCCTTCAGAGTTTTCTATGGTATAACTGTCGTCTGTCATGCCCAGTTGTACGAACATATTCCAGGCCTTGGAAAAGCCTACTCTGCGCATGGTTCCTCTATATAGGGTAAGGGCGTCCTCCAAACCGTAGACTTTGCGGTATTTTAAGGAATCCCTGTTGGGGTAGACTTCAAATTTTCCGAACCCCTCAACTTCCAAAAATTCTGTTCTTCTAAAAAGTTTATGGTAGGGAATATATTTATATGTGCCCTCCTGAATAAATTTTGCCACACCGCCCTGTCCGGCCAATACAACATTTCTGGGGTTCCATGTAAATTTATAATTCCATAGGTTGGTATCACTTTGTGGAGCTACCAAGCCACCCGTAAAGGATTCGAACAGTATAATCCTGCCCCCTTTATCCCTGATCTTATCAATTACTTGCATGGCGCTCATATGATCTATGCCAGGGTCCAGTCCAATTTCATTCATTAGAACAAGACCTTTATCCTTGGCTGGTTGGTCTAGCTCCATAAGTTCATCAGTGATATAGGAGGCGGTTACCAAATGCTTGCCATAACGGATGCAATCACGCGCTACCTCAATATGAAAGCGGGCAGGAAGCATGGAAACAACTATATCCGATTCCTGTATGACCTTGGATCTGTCTGTAGTATTAAAAATATCCAATTTAACTGTGCTGCATGCCGGGTGTTCTTTTATCTTTGTAGGAAGGGATTCTGGCTTAAGGTCGCAGATGGTGAGGTGAAGATTTTCTACTTCCGTTCTCTGTGCCAAATAATCCAACAGGTAAGAAGTAGATTTTCCAGCCCCTACTATAAGTATTTTTCTTCGCATTCGTTTTTTACTTTATTGTTAAGGCTTACTAAGGTATCAAATTGTTATATTTGTAAGAAATTAGAGCTTACAAGTTATGAACAAAACAATTTTTGGTACTGGAATATTTTTCGGTGTAACGGCCATACTTTTAGGGGCTTTTGGAGCCCATGGTTTAGAGGGGGTGCTAAATGCCCAGGCTTTGCAAACGTTCGAGACCGGAATTAAATATCAGATGTACCATGCTTTGTTTCTATTGATTTTAGGTGGTTTTAATGTATTGCCCGAAGAGCGCAAAAAACTTGTGTACTATTTTGTGATGATCGGGGTTTTCTGCTTTTCTTTTTCTATATACTTATTGGCGACCAATTCGTTGACCGGTTTTGATTTTAAACGTATAGCACTTTTAACCCCACTGGGTGGTGTGTTAATGATTTGTGGTTGGATGCTTTTGGGAGTAAGATACCTTAACCAAAAGCAATCCCAATAATTACAACAGTTGCACCTATAATCAGTACTTTTAAATATTTAACTAACAAAACGCAATTATTATGAATTCATCAACTCCATCCACGAAATCGATTTCGTTAAAAGAATATGGTCTAGAAGGTAAAAAGGTCCACTATCAACTATCGCCTTCCGAATTGCATAAAATTACTGTTCAAAAAGGCATGGGGGTTACCGCTGCTACAGGGGCCCTAGCTGTAAATACTGGTGAGTTTACCGGGAGGTCGCCCATGGATAGATTTATAGTAAAAGACCAAATTACGACGGACAAAGTATGGTGGGGTAATGTAAATATTCCTTTTGAGAGTGAGCAATTTGATGCCTTATATGATAAGGTAATCACATATTTAAATGATAAGGATTTATATGTGAGGGATTGTTTCGCCTGCGCGGATGATAGTTATAAAATGAATATTAGGGTGATTAATGAGTATCCATGGTCCAACATGTTTGCCTATAATATGTTTATTAGGCCCGCTGAAGAGGAGTTGCAGGATTTTGATCCGGAATGGACGGTGGTCAATGCTCCGGGATTTATGGCCAATGCCGAGGAGGATGGTACACGGCAACACAATTTTGCTATATTAAATTTTACCCGTAAAATAGCCCTGATAGGGGGTACAGGGTATACTGGGGAAATTAAAAAAGGAATATTTTCTGCGCTTAATTTTATTTTGCCGGTCTACAAGAACTGCCTGCCTATGCACTGTTCCGCAAATGTAGGGGAAGAAGGGGATACGGCCATCTTTTTTGGGCTGTCAGGCACGGGTAAAACAACCTTGTCAGCGGATCCATATAGAAAGTTGATAGGGGATGATGAACACGGGTGGACCAAGGATAATACGGTATTTAATTTTGAAGGGGGCTGCTATGCCAAGGTTATAAACCTTTCCCAAGAAAGTGAGCCAGAGATTTATGGGGCCATTAAAGAGGGGGCGCTATTGGAAAATGTGGTGTTGGACTCCAATGGGGTGGTAGACTTTTCAGATACCTCCATAACCCAAAATACCAGGGTTAGTTATCCAATTTATAATATAGACAATATTCAGGTTCCTTCCGTGGGTAAAAATCCTAAGAATATATTCTTTTTAACGGCCGATGCATTTGGGGTATTGCCTCCAATTTCCAAATTAACACCCAGTCAGGCTGCATATCATTTTATATCCGGATATACGGCAAAGGTGGCCGGTACGGAAGCAGGGGTGGTGGAGCCGGTTCCCAGTTTTTCGGCCTGTTTTGGTGCGCCCTTTATGCCATTGCATCCAACGGTATATGCGGAAATGTTGAGCAAGAAGATGTTGGAGGCAGGAGTAAATGTTTGGTTGGTAAATACAGGTTGGACAGGTGGGCCTTACGGGGTAGGAACCAGGATGAAATTAAAGTATACCCGCGCCATGATTCATGCTGCACTGAGTGGTGAATTGGGATTGTATACCTATGATACATACCATATCCATTCTGTTTTTGGGGTTGCCCAGCCTAGGGAGTGCCCAGGCGTACCTACCAGTGTGTTGAGTCCCAGGGCAACATGGAACAATGACGAAGCATATTATAAGACAGCCTTTAAGCTGACCAATGCCTTCAGGGAGAATTTTAAGAAATTTGAATCATATGCCAACGAAGAAATAAGAAGGGGAGGGCCCCAGCGCTATGCTTTTTAAAAGAAAACCCGAGGCTGGCCCCGGGTTTTTTTAAGTTTGTCAATTGCAGGCCTATTAGGTTTTGCAATAGCTATGCTTGGATTACTTTTTGTTGACAGTAGTGATGTATCGCTGAAGTGCCATTGTCATGGATGGCGTCTCCGGAGTAGGAGCCTGTATGTCTATTCTAAGACCGGCTTCCGTTGCCGCTTTTACCGTAGAATTGCCAAATACCGCTATCCTGGTGTCGTTCTGTTTAAAATCTGGGAAGTTCTTTAATAAGGACTCTATGCCGGAAGGACTGAAGAATACCAATACGTCATAGTAGACATTTCTTAAGTCAGAAAGGTCACTTATTACGGTTTTGTAGAAAATTCCCCTTGTCCAATCAATTCCTAAATTATCCAAAGTTTCTGGAACAATGGGTTTAAGAACGTCTGAAGAAGGTAATAGGAATTTTTCATCCTTGTATTTTTTGAACAAGGCGCTTAAGTCTAGAAAATTCATTTTTCCTACGTAGATCTTACGCTTTCTGTATACCACGTATTTTTGAAGGTAATAGGCGACGGCTTCGGACTGACAAAAATACTTCATCGAATCTGGTACCTTAAAACGCATTTCCTCGGCAATTCTGAAAAAATGATCTACCGCATTCCTACTAGTGAGAATAATGGCAGTAAAATTTTTAAGATCAATTTTTTGCTGCCTTACCATTTTCGCATCAACACCTTCCACGTGGATAAAAGGCCTAAAATCTACCTTTATTTTCTCCTTATCTATAAGCTTGGAATAGGGGGAGTTTTCCATCTTAGGCTCTGGCTGTGAAACCAAAATAGTTTTTACTTTCATAAGCTTCTATCTATTATATAGTTTCCAACTATTACAATTGGTGCTATTTCAAGAGCGCAAAGGTACAAAATAAAATAGACAAAATTACCAGCAATGTATTTTTGATGATTTCTCAATGTAGTGGTCCAGCCAATAGCATTAATAAGAAATACTAGTAAAATACTTACAATAATTACCGCTTTGGAATCTATAAGGATATAGTTAAGAATAAGATTGGCAAATAACATGACTAAACCACTGTAGTTCAGATAGGATAGTTTTTTAAAAATTATTTCGGAAATGGTCTTATCGGCATCAAAAATAAAGCCATTGCTCAATTGTAAGAGTATTTTGATGATAGAAAAAAGGAAAAGAGAAATAAATACTATGGCATAGAGGCCAAATTGAAGTGTTTCTTGGGCGTTAAAAAAATGGTAATGCGTAAAATAGAGGAAGAGGGACAAATTAAGTAGCTGAAATATACTTAATAATACATTGAACCAGTTAAAGAGTTTATCCTTCTTCTGATGTAAAAAAATATATTTGTTGTTGAAGGGTAGGATTATAAAATTTACAAAACGGCCATAGAAAAAGCTCTTTGCTAGAACCATAAAGAAAATACTGGTAAAAAGCACAAGGGTTATCCAATCTGAAGTGATTTCATTTCTTAATATAGCCTCCATAGAACTGAGCTGGTTGTTTTATTTTTTTGCCTTAAATATATACCTTTTCTTTTGGGTCTGTTGGACGTATTTGTATTTTTTAAAACCCGTAGAAACATATTGTATAATTTCTCTTGCAGGCTTGCCTTTCCTTCAGTGGGGAGGTTGTAGCGCAGCCCCTTATTTCAAAGGAAGGAAAATAGAGGTCGTAAACCTAGCTTTTTTTAATATTCCTGCTTCCCTGTTGTAGAGCCCATGATCATCAAGGGGGGCATTGTTGTAGGTAGATGCGTTAATTGTCTTATGGTGGGATATATTTTAAAAAAATCATAAATCTGCCCTGATATTTCTATACAGATTTTAAAATACTATTTTTGCTAAAATTGAAATACCTAGATGGCGGATAGCTTGGTCATTATTCCTACCTTCAATGAGATTGAAAACATTGGGCTTATTATTGATGCCGTCTTTGCATTGGAACAGGATTTCCATATCCTTGTTGTAGATGATAATTCTCCAGATGGTACTGGTCAGTTGGTAAAGGAGCTGCAGCAGCACTATTCAAATAAATTGTTTTTAGAGGTAAGACAGGAGAAATTTGGATTGGGGACAGCCTATATTCATGGGTTTAAATGGGCAATAGAAAGGAAATATGACTATATATTTGAAATGGATGCCGATTTTTCGCATGCCCCGGAAGACCTATTGAAATTGCGCCAGGCATGTGTAAACGGAGCGGATGTTACTGTTGGATCCCGATACAAAAAGGGCATAAATGTTGTAAATTGGCCGTTGCATAGAATATTATTGTCCTACGGGGCCTCCTTCTATGTTAAATGCATTACCGGAATGAAGGTTCATGACCCCACCGCAGGCTTTGTTTGTTATAAAAGGAGGGTGTTGGAAACAATTAATTTGGATTCTGTTAAGTTTATTGGCTATGCGTTTCAGATCGAAATGAAGTTTAGGGCTCACCTTGAGGGGTATAAAATAGAAGAAGTTCCTATTGTTTTTACGGACAGGGTCAGGGGAAAATCAAAAATGAGCGCATCTATCATTAACGAGGCCGTATTTGGGGTATTACAAATGAAAATTAGAAGTTTGTTTCATAAAAAGAAATTTTAAAATGGGGAGGATACTGATTAAAAATGCTACAATTGTCAATGAGAACAAGATATTCCCCGGTGATGTGTTATTGGAAGATGATATAATCCTGAAGATAGATGACAGTATACCCTCTGATCAGGCTACTAGGGTCATTGATGTTGCGGGCAAGTATCTTATACCAGGCGTTATAGATGATCAGGTACATTTCAGGGAGCCAGGTCTAACCCATAAAGGAAACATAGCAACAGAGAGTAGGGCAGCTGTGGCCGGCGGTATTACCACCTATATGGAGCAGCCAAATACCAATCCACAAACAACAACCATAGACGCACTAGAGGCCAAGTTTGAAGTGGCGAGGGGGGCTTCATTCGCCAATTACTCTTTCTTGTTTGGGGGTACCAATGATAATTTGGAAGAGCTTAAGAAGTTGGATAAAAATGCCTGTTCTGGTGTAAAACTCTTTTTGGGGTCCTCTACAGGAAATATGTTGGTGGATAATGAAGAGGTGATCGAAAAAATTTTTAGGAATACCGAAATGGTAATTTCTGCCCATTGTGAGGATGAGGCGACCATTAGGGCTAATATGGCTGCCTATAAGGAAAGATATGGAGATGATATCCCTATAAATTGTCATCCTATGATAAGGAGTGAGGAAGCTTGTTATCTGTCTTCTTCCCGGGCAATTGCCTTGGCGAAAAAAACTGGCGCTAGGTTACATGTTTTTCACGTATCCACTGGAAAGGAGACCCAGCTATTTAGAAATGACATTCCATTGGAAGAAAAGAAAATTACGGCAGAGGTGTGTATTCATCATCTTTGGTTTTCTGAGGAGGATTACGAATCCAAGGGAACTTTGATTAAATGGAATCCGGCCGTAAAAACAGCAACGGACCGGGAGCAGCTTTGGCAGGCCCTATTGGATGATCGTATAGATGTGGTAGCTACGGACCATGCACCACATACCATTGAAGAAAAAAACAATCCCTATACCGCAGCCCCATCGGGCGGACCATTGGTACAGCACGCATTGCCGGCTATGCTTGAAAATTACCATTCCGGTAAGATTGCCCTGGAGCGAATCGTGGAAAAAATGTGCCACAATCCCGCAAAACTATTTCAAATAAAAAAACGTGGATTTATTCGCGAAGGCTATTATGCCGATCTTGCAATAGTGGACCTGCAGGACCCATGGAGGGTAACCAAAGATAATATTGCCTACAAATGCGGTTGGTCGCCATTTGAAGGCAGCTCCTTTAAGTCTAGAATAACACATACCTTTGTTAATGGCCATTTGGCATATGAAAATGGCCAGTTTTCTGAGGAAAGAAAGGCGATGAGGTTAACTTTTAATAGGTAGTTATGGCAAAATATGGTGTTCTATTGGGGTTGATTCTGCTGTTTTCCTGCAATGAAAAAGTGGTGGAAAAACCTGAGAATCTTATTCCTGCAGAAAAGATGATCTCTGTCTTATATGACATGGCCGTTATAAACGCGGCGAAGAACATGAATCAGGATATATTGCTTGAGTACGATATAGAACCTATGGCGTATATATATTCCAAGCATGGGGTAGACAGTCTACAATTTGTTAAGAGTGATCTGTATTATGCCTCCAAGCCTTCGGAATATGAGACCATTTATACCGCTGTTAAAGATAAATTGGAAAAGGATGAGCAATTTATGGAGGAGCACAATAAGAAAATGGATTCCATAAAAGCTGCCAAGGAACGGGAAAGACTTGGGCTTGACAAGAAAAAGAAAGCAGTTAAGGATTCTCTTCCATAAATTTTTTGCAAGATAGTTTAATAATCCCGTCCAAGCTTTCGTAGGTAAACCCTACTAATTGTTTCTTTATTTTGTCAGTATTGTACCGCTGTGTTTTTCTAAGGGACTGCACTGATATTTTAGTGAGTTTTCGTCCATTGTTCATAACAAGGTTCCTAAGCCAGTCCAATCGCCACAATATCTCCAGCTCCCAAAATTTTAAAGGCCTAGTGGGGGCGGGTTTGTGAAGAGCCGAAGTTAATTTGTCCAAAATTTCCTTATAGCTCAACTGCTTGGCCACTACAATAAACCTTTCATTTACAATGGAAGATTGCATTAATTGGGTCATTATACCAACCACATCATTGATCGATACGAACCCCGTTCCTCCTGGAGGGTAGTATTTGTTTGCCTTATAAGCTGTTTTAAATAAGAGGCCGGTACCGGTTTTCCAAAACCCGGGACCTATAATTACACCTGGATTTATAATGATCACATTAACGTTTTCCTGTGAAGCCCGCCAGACTTCCAATTCGGCATCCATCTTGGTCAGGGCATATACATTGGCCCCCTGTGTGGTCCAATCGGTTTCTTCTGTTGCCTCCTGGGCGTCCGTTGTTCGGCCAATAGTTGCTATAGAGCTTGTATAGCATAATTTTTTAACCTTATGGGCAATGCATAAATTAACAATGTTCCTGGTCCCCTCAATATTTATGGTCCGTAATTGTTCGTAATCGCACGGGTCAAATGAAATGAAGGCGGCGCAATGATAAACATGGGTAACGCCCATAAAAGCCAATTCCAAGGCTGGTAGGTCGTTGAGGTCCGCTTTTACCCATTCAATTTGCCGGAAGAGCGTCCGGTGTTGGTCCGTGTAATAACCAAACACCTTTTGTACTAGCTCGAGCTTACGTTCATTACGGTAAATGGCTTTTACCTTGGCCCCGGATTGCAATAATTGCAAAAGAAGGTGTGCCCCTACCAATCCGGTACCGCCTGTGACTAGAATCATAGGGCAAATTTACTTAATTGACTTCAATTTATTCGGTTTTTGGAGAGAGTAAAGCAAGCTATTATTTTATATTTGCAGCTATTATTGAAACTGAACATTTAAAGCATGACTTCAAACTTTGTAGAAGAATTAAAATGGAGGGGAATGTTGCACGATGCAATGCCCGGTACCGAGGAACATTTGTTAGGTGAAATGCAATCCGCTTATGTGGGAATAGATCCAACGGCAGACTCGCTGCATATTGGTCATTTGGTAGGAGTAATGATGCTGCGCCATTTTCAATTGGCGGGCCATAAACCTTATGCTTTAATAGGTGGTGCTACGGGGATGATAGGTGATCCCTCCGGAAAATCTGCAGAGCGTAATTTACTGGATGAAGCTACCTTGGCACATAACCAAGCGGGAATAAAAGCGCAGCTTTCACGCTTTTTGGATTTCAATAGTGGTCAGGAAAATAGTGCAGTCTTGGTAAACAACTATGAATGGATGAAGAATTTTTCTTTTTTGGAATTTATCCGTGATGTAGGGAAGCATATAACCGTAAATTATATGATGGCCAAGGACTCTGTGAAAAAACGACTTTCTGCTGAGGCCAAGGAAGGGATGTCTTTTACCGAGTTTACCTATCAACTTGTTCAAGGCTATGATTTTCTTCATCTTTACAGGGAACATAACTGTACCCTTCAAATGGGAGGGAGCGACCAATGGGGGAATATTACTACCGGAACCGAACTAATTAGAAGAATTGGTGGAGGAAAGGGATATGCTCTTACCTGTCCTTTGATTACCAAGGCAGATGGCACCAAATTTGGAAAGACCGAAGGAGGGAATATTTGGTTGGATCCAGAAAGGACGTCACCTTATAAATTTTACCAATATTGGTTGAATACCTCTGATGAGGATGCCGAAAAATATATTAAGATTTTTACGTTTTTGTCCAAGGAAGAAATTATGGACCTGGTAAAGGCACATCAGGAAGCTCCCCATTTACGGGTTCTTCAGAAGCGATTGGCCGATGAGATTACAGTTATGGTCCATTCGCAAGAGGATTTGGACAACGCCATAAAAGCGAGTAATATATTATTTGGCAAGTCTGTATCTGAGGATTTAAAGAAATTGACCGAAAAGACATTTTTAGAAATTTTTGAGGGAGTGCCGCAGGCCGAGGTCGCCAAGGTGGAGATAGACAATGGCTTGGATATGATTGGGGCCTTAGCCGCCAAAACGGGGTTTTTGGGATCTAATGGGGAGGCCAGGCGCGAACTCAAGCAAAATTCCATTTCAGTAAATAAGGAAAAGGTAAAAGAAGATTACACCATTACGGCAAAGGATCTGATCAATGATAAATATGTTTTATTACAACGAGGGAAAAAGAACTATTTTGTGTTGGTTGTCCAATAATGGATTTAATATTTAACAATTGCTGGCCAATAATCATTTTGTAATACCGTTAGCTTAATAAAATTGTATAATATGAAGAAGTTTTTATTGCTATTTGCTTTGGTTGGACTTTTTAGTTCGTGTGATAAATTGGATGAACTTACCAAATTTGAAATGGACTTTAACCAAAGGGTGGTTATACCATCTTCATCTGGGATAGACTTGCCCTTTGATGTCTACACACCGGAGACCGAAACCAATTCTTCTTCCGAATTCGAGGTAAATGACACCAGAAAAGATCTCATAGAGGAAATTGTACTTACCAAATTATCCCTTTTTGTTAATTCTCCAGAAGGGGAGGATTTTAGCTTTTTGGAATCTATAGTGGTATATATGTCGGCCGAAGATTTGCCAGAGATAGAAATTGCATGGAACAATGAGGTGGCGGCTACTGCAGGGCCGTTGCTGGAATTGAATACAACTTCCGAAGATTTAAAGGAGTATATAAAAAAAGATAGCTATACACTAAGGTTAAAAACGGTGACCGATGAGTTTTTATCCTCCGATTATGAGATTGATGTAGCTTCCACCTTTTTTGTAGATGCAAAGATATTGGGGCTATAGTGCCATTAGGTTGCACCCCCGGATATCCGAATGATCAAAACGACCTAAGACTTCAAAACTTCCATCGGGGTAGACTTTGCCCAAGTCTTGTGTAGCAATAAACGCACATGAGTGAATATTGGCCAAATCAATGATGTTTATTCCCCCCGTTTTTCCAGCTTGCTGTGGGGTAAGCGGGTCTTCGGTTTCACGGGTCATTACCCGCATCCATTTTGGACAATGAAATTTGCCGTTACCTTTGGAGTAGGCCTGGGACAAGAGTTCTGTCATCCCATATTCTGAATGGATATGTTGCACTCCAAACCCTTTTTTTAAAACACTGTGCAGTTCCTGTCTTATCAATTCCTTTTTACGGCCTTTCATACCTCCTGTTTCCATTACAATTGTATTGTTGAGGCTCATTTTAAATTTTTCGGCCATATCCATTAATGCAAAGGAAACACCTAGGAGAAGTATTTTTGTGTTGGAGGCATTCAGTTGGATCAAAGTGTCTTGTAGTTGGTCTATATTGTTCAAATAAAACCCGCTATCCGCATGTCCGCTCTTTTGGATTAGGTCATTGGCCATGTAAATAAGGGACGATCCTGTCCTTTCCAAATAAGAAGGCAATAGCGCCAAAACGCAATAGTCCTCTATGTTCCCGTAATACGCTTTAAAGGCGGTTAGGTAGCTGTTCTCATATATTCTTAGGTCGCGGACGTAGTGTTTGCTTACCTCACTGCCGGTTGTGCCGCTACTGGTAAATATGGTTTCTTCCTTAAAGCTGCCCGTGACTACTTTCTTGGATTTAAAAAATTCTATAGGTAGAAAGGGGATATCCCCTAGATCATGGACATTGGATTCATTTCTTTTCAGGTAATCACAAAACTCCTTATATACAGGATTGTCCCTGTACTGGGTCCTAAAGGTTTGCAAGGCTTGTACCTTGAAGGCTTCTTTGGTAGAAATGCTAAAGATATTCGACTGTGGCATAATGCTTTTCACTACTGCAAAAGTAATGATATCATTAAGGTAGAAAATCAATTTTATGGATTTATTGGCTTTCTGCAGCCTTTCTCGTAGGTAAAGGTTACGCTACTTGGGCAGGTAAATGTGTTAAAGTTTGTAAATATTATAAAATATCGCTCTCGTGAAGGACGTGGTTATTTTACCACCAGTTTCCTGGTCATACTGTGCCTGTTTTGGGTTATTTGGAGTACATATACCCCTGGTGATAATTTGGAAATATTTAGTGTTGGTCTACTTATGCGATCCTTTAGTGCAATGCTGCCAAATACATTATAGACCACTACATCTTTTATACCACTATGGTTGGTAGTAATATGCACTACATTCTCATAAGCTGGATTGGGATATAATTTAAAGGTATAGGGCTGTGTATTTTGAGCAATGGGCTGTTGAACAAATTCTTGGGCCGAGACCATCGCACAGAACACCATAAATAATAGGGTGTAGTATATTTTCATAGGTTGGTATTGATTTGGGATCAACATAGTAAATATAATCAAAGTGGTGTAGCGAAAGCATTAAATGTTGTAAACCATCTATTTTTGTATGTGAATCCCTTTTTGGGCGCCCTATATCTTTGTTAGGGGGTATAAAGAAGAAGTAAAAAAAAGCGACTCGTAGCCGGCTATGAAGGAGTTATTTAATAATTAGCTTTCTCGTGGCTACCTTATCCTTTTCGTTCACCCTAAGCATATAAACACCTGCATCCAATTCGCTTACGTTCAACTCGGTCCCTATAATGGTGGTTTTAAGGACTTGGGTGCCAAAAATATCGAAGATCAGGATTTGTTTAGGAGCTTTTAAGGTTGTGTTTATATATACCCTTCCGTTGGTAACGGGATTGGGATATAGTTTAAAGCCATCTATATCCCCGCTATTTCCTTTGGGCTCTTGTCCATAGGAAATAGAAATAAAAAGTAAGGTTATAACAAGGTAAAGTTGCTTCATAAATATTTAACAACAAATAATATACCGTAAATGTAATAATTTTAATTGCGGCACGTTAGGGCCACCATTATTAATACGGGAAAAATCGATGAAATGCAAAGAAAAGCCAAATTAAATGTTGAAAAACAAATAATTTGGCTTCTTTTTTAATTGTGGTTCTTATTTAATGCTAAAACTTTATAGTGTAACCCATAGAGAATGCTCTACCGGGGCTTCTTTTGGAGAAAGTCTGATTTTGAGCCTTATAGGACTCGTATTCGCTTTCTACATCATCATTCAGAAGATTACTTATTTTGAAGCTTACGCTCTGATTTTGGTTTTCGCCGAAACTTTTGGAGAGGTTAAAGTTTAAATTGTGGAATGGCATGGTATAAACATCTGGTACAAATCCGTTACCTACTACTTGCAAGGTTTTGCCTTGAACGTTATAATTCATTCCCATTTGGATCCCGTTTTCGGCACCCTCATAATTTAATCCAGAATTGATCAAGAATGGGGATTGTCCCTGCAATTCCCTGTCATTGCCCAAAGTCTCACCATCCCTAAGTCCTAATTCCCTAAGGTTACGTTCGCTTTCGCTGTATACCTGGGTCGATTTTATGATGGATGTGTTTAAATTAAAGCTAAAGTTGTTAAGGGCCGGGGTTAAGAAACCTAGGTTTTTCCTTAACTCGAATTCAACTCCAATAACGTCTGCATCGCCGAGGTTTTGCGGGGTAAAGTTGTCGGAAGAAGATTCAAAATAGGTAAGTTCAATAGGATCGGTGAACCTTTTGTAGAAGCCACTTAAAGCAATCATCTCTGCACTTTCCCCAAACCATTCTACCCTAAAGTCAAAGTTGTTGATATAGGTAGGGTCCAATTCAATATTGCCTATAAAGGTATTGTTGGATAATGGATCAAAAATCTTCGCAATGGAAGCCTCTTTAAAAGATGGCCTGGCAGTGGTTCTGGCATAGGATCCCCTTAAATTTACCTGCTCTGTTAGCTCAAAAATTAAATTGGCAGTAGGGAAAAGATCAAACTTGTCTATTATGGTTTCGTTGTCGTAGATTACCTTAGCCGGATCGCTTGGGTCCTTGTTGTCTTCCCCTGTATATTTGGATTCAAATTTTTCTAGCCTTAGCCCAAGGATGGTACGCAATCTTTGACCTACCTTAAATTCGTTGGAAACGTAGCCTGCAATGTTTTGTTGTGCCGCTTCATAGGTATTGGCAGGTTCGGCAATGGTGATATCCGGATCAATATAGGAACCGGAGTCGTTGTTCACCGTCCATAGGTTTTCCTCCAAGAGGATGTTGTCTGCTACACCGTTGAACTTAGTAGTTTGGGCATTGTTCTCTATTTCAAAATTTAGAATGCTAAAATCCCTGGTTTTATAGGAGCCATAAGTACCAAATTTTAACTTGGCATCTTTTTCCAAAAATTGGTATTTTTTAGTAAGGTCTAGCTTGGCTACGGCATTGATTTCCTCCAAATCCCTCCAAATTCTTTTAGGTTGATTGTTCTGGGGTATGGAGTATACTCCGTCCTCAACCCTAAATGAAGTAGTTCTAATATCCTTGTCCTGTATTTTGGATAGGGTAGGTGAAACGGCCCATTCCGTGGTCCAAGTTGCATCTTCACTACTGTGAATTCCTGATAGTAGCAAGTTGGAGATGGAGCGTTGGGTGTATTCCAGGTTGTCCTTGGAAAAGTTCACAAAATCGGAAAAATTCAGCGTTTGGCTAAAATATCCAGCTGTAGATTCTCCATTCTGAAGGTGAAGGAGGTTGAGTTTGTATTTGGACTTTTCGGTTTTAAATGAAGTTCCCAATAGGCCACTTACCAATACATTGTTTTTTCCGTAATCCCCGGATTGGGTTCTGTCCGTTTCCAATTCGTAAACGGAAGTATCGGAATTTCTTCTGTAAAAGTTATTTTCGGCACCTTCGTAGAAAGTGGTACTGTTCTTATAGGATATAGAGGCCAAAAACCCTAGTCGGTTTTCACTTTCGCCTACAATATATTGATTGCCGGAAGTGAACCCGAAGCTATAATCCATGGCACTATTTTCTTTCATGGCAGATAGTGTGGGATTAAATTTTTTGGTTATTGCTGTCAACAACGGATTGTACTCGAATGTGTTGGGTATATCTTGGTTTCTATTGATGGGTACAGATCTGGACCCGTTGTCGAACCCTAGGAAGTCAGTGGCACTACCTTTGTAGTCCAGATAGTTGCCATTAAAGTGCATATCTGGATTGTAGCTACCGCCAACAGAGATACTGTGTTCTTTTTTGGTGGGATAATCTTTGGTAACGATGTTTACGATACCCCCTGTAAAATCTGCAGGTAAATCTGCCGAAGCTGATTTTAATACCAGTATATTGTCAATGATGTTGGTAGGGAAAATATCTAGCTGTATGGTGTTTCTGTCGGGATCCAAGCCAGGGATATCCACTCCGTTGAGGATCGATTTGGTATATCGATCTCCCAGCCCCCTCACATAGACGTATTTTCCGCCTTGTACCGATACCCCGGGTACCGATTTTATGGCGCTGGCCACATCACTGGATCCTGTTTTCTTAAAGGCTTCCGCCGAAAGTCCGTCCAATAGATTCACGGCCTTTTTTTGAATTCCCAATACGGCCGTTTCTGTGTTTTTTTTAACACTAACGGTTATTACCACCTCATCAAGGCCTTCGGCCAGTGTTTCCATGGTGACATTTACATTGGTTGTCTCATTGGCCTTGACCACCACATCTGTGATCTCTACTGTTTTATAGCCAAGGAAGGAAAAGTTCAGGGTGTGCGTACCTTCTTCCAGGCTAAGTTTGTAATTGCCGTCAAAATCTGAAGTGGTTCCAATGGTGGTGCCCTTAACAAGTATGTTGGCAAAAGGTACCGGATCCTGGAAATCAGCATCTATCAAGGTGCCGGTTACTTCCCCGCCCTGGGAAAAAATGAATTGAAAAATGAAAAGCGCAAAAATTGAGAGTCTAAATTGAATTTTCATAAGTAAGAGTAATTAAATCGTAATAAACCAAATGCCCGCCACTGGGTATGGGCGAGCATGGTTGTTGTTTTAAAGAAGTATTGTGTTTCCCCTAGAAACCTAAACTTGCTTTAGCGTTTGCATATGTCCAAGCGAATGCGCTAAGATCTGCACCTACAGTTTGGGCACCAGCCTCAACTTGGGTTGTCCAATCTGCAGCTCTTTCCGTAAAGGTTGGAGTTAATATTATTGTTGATTCCACTTCGTTTCCATCATCGTCCTTTTTAACTTTTTCGGCAAAAATGCTGTGGTCAAAGCCTACTACTTGCCAAGCTTCAAATTTTAACTTGCCATCCAAATAGTTCTGGGCCACATCGTTGGCATCCAATTCCACGTCTTTTCCAGCTTGGAATCCAACAGCATAGATGTTCTTGGTAGTTCCCATGGCGTTACTTCTGTAATCGGCATACTCCCCGTCAGCAGCTGTGGCACTTCCAAAAATTGTTGTGTTCTGAAGGGTGAAAGACCCTTCAAGCGATCCTTCAGGGCCATCTATTTCAAAGGCGTGGTCAGAAGCCTCACCGGAAACAACTACGGCATTGTCAATGGTGCCGGAGTATGCTTGATCTATATCCAAAGCATCATCTCCTTGTGCCCATACAAATAAATTGGTAGCGTTAACAGTTCCGCCGAAAAATTCAATTCCGTCATCCACGTTTCCTACAACTTCAATATTGTCAATCAAAGTTCCTCTACCTACAGATCCCAAAGTAAGACCGTTTATTTCATTTCCTTCTCCAATTAAGGCTCCACCATGGCGGATAGAGATATACTGTAGTTCACCAGAGTTGTCATCGTCGTTCAAGGCATCTCCAGGGCCGTAAAGTCCAAAAGTATCATCGGCAGGAATACCTTCTATCTGTACTTCGGTAACATCGCCTTTGAAAGAACCTGAGGCTCTCCCCAAAACAATTAAGCCTCCCCAAAGTCCCCTGTCACCTTCGTCCAAGTTGGTGCCAGCAGTCTGTCCAATAGCGATGTTATCGGCTTCGGCAGTAAAGATAATAGGCTTTTCGGCAGTACCCTTGGCAATCAATTTAGAACCTCTTTGTACAATCAAGGCAGAGGCTAAAGATCCAGAACCTGGCTTACCTTTAATAATGGTACCTGGCTCAATGGTCAAGGTTTTGTCCACACCTACAACAACCTTACCGGCCAATAAATATATATTGTTGGCAGACCAGGTAGTGTCGGTACTTATTTCACCAGAGACGGTGATGATTTCTGCGCAAGAACCACCTACGTCCACTCCGGTTTCGTCACCATTTTGAATACCGTCATTACAAGTAGCTGTGGCTTCAGTACAAGGCTGACAGTTAGGGCCACCACAATCAACACCGGTCTCCCCTTGGTTTTGAATTCCGTCATTACAGGTAGCTACTACTTCGGCTACCGGCGGTTCGTCGTCTTCATTACACGAGGAAAAAGCCAAGGCCCCAATGGCCAATGCAGATAATAATAGTTTTTTCATTTCAATAGAATTTTTTGGTTTCATTTTTTGAGTTTACTTGTTTTATTCAACCCTGCAAATAAACTATCCAACTGTAAAAGTGGGGTTACCCATAGATTAATAGTTTGTTGCATTAATGTTACCTAAACGTTACTATATTAAATCCGTGTTAAGCGGTTCCGTGTAATAGTATTATCTTTACTTTTGGCTGCGAAAATCAATAATTATAAAGTTGAAACGGCTGTGTTTTAAAGATGAATAATAGGTTAAGCTTAGACTGTTTATAGTAGTTTGGCAATATTCAGATTTTCCATGACCGTTTTAGAAACCAGAAAAATTAAGGCATGAAAAAAAAGGACATTAAAATACTTTTGGTTGATGATGAACCGGATATCCTGGAAATAGTGAGTTATAATTTATCCTCTGAGGGATATGAGGTCTTTACGGCTAAAAATGGGGTAGAAGGTGTGGCAAAGGCAAAAAAGAAAAAGCCACACCTGATAATTTTGGATGTTATGATGCCAGAAATGGACGGTATAGAGGCTTGTGAGGCTATTCGTAGAACCGAAGGATTGGAAAATACCATTATTACATTTCTAACCGCAAGGGGTGAGGATTATTCCCAAATGGCCGGATTTGATGCCGGAGCGGACGATTATATTACCAAACCCATAAAACCAAAGGTGCTTGTTAGTAAGGTAAAAGCTTTGTTGAGAAGGCTTAAGAACGATGAACAAGAGGTAGAGGATATCTTTAAGGTAGGCCAGATTGTTATTAACAGGGAGGAATATAAGATCGTAAACCAAGGGGAGGAAGTAATTCTTCCAAGGAAGGAATTTGAGCTTTTGGCTCTATTGACCTCCAAGCCCAATAAAGTCTTTAAAAGGGAGGTTATCCTGGATAAGGTTTGGGGCAATGAAGTAGTAGTTGGAGGTAGGACCATTGACGTGCACATTAGGAAGTTACGAGAAAAAATTGGGGACGATCACTTTAAAACCGTAAAAGGTGTAGGGTATAAGTTTGTTTTGTAATGGTAACCAGGATTAAAAAATCGTATCGGTTTGCCCTTCGTTCCACTATACTTATTACTTTTATAATAACGGCTTTTCTGGGGGTGTTTTTGTGGAATAACGGGTCCATGGATTGGTTGCTTCTCTTGGTAATTGCCCTGGTATCCGGTATAACGTCCTTTTTAGTGATACAACTGCGGGTAGAAAAGTTTATTTACCGTAAAATAGAACGTATATACAACGATGTCTCCCTGCTGGAGTCCAGGTCGCTGTCCTCACGTACCGTAACTACTGATATGAGAGCCTTGACCGAGGAAATTGAAAAGTTTGCCAAGGATAAAAAAATTGAAATAGATACCCTGAAAATCAGGGAGGAATACCGTAAGGATTTTTTGGGTAACGTTTCCCATGAATTAAAAACTCCTTTGTTTACCGTTCAGGGCTATATACTTACTTTGTTAGATGGGGCAATGGATGATAAGACTTTGCGGAAAAAGTACTTGCAGCGGGCCAATAAAGGGGTAGAAAGACTTATCTATATTATAAAAGATCTGGACCTTATTACTAAATTGGAGGTGGGAGACCTGAATTTGGAACTCGAAAATTTTGATATTTTAGAACTGGTTCAAAATGTTTTTGATCTCTTGGAGATGAAAGCCGCCAAGAAGAATATTACCCTAACTTTTGATATGGATTATGACGGCCCTATCCATGTTAGGGCAGATAAGGAGAAAATACAGCAGGTGATTACCAATTTAGTAGTAAATTCCATTAAATATGGGCAGCAGAATGGTACTACTGAGGTAAGTGTGGAAAACTTGATAAAGAATAAGGTTATTATTAGGGTAACTGATAATGGGGAAGGAATTTCCAAGCAGAACTTGGCGCGGATTTTTGAGCGATTTTACAGGGTAGATAAGAGTGGGAGCAGAGCAGAAGGAGGTTCTGGACTGGGGCTTGCCATTGTAAAACATATTGTAGAGGCCCATAATGAAAAGATTTATGTGGAAAGTGTTGTAAATATAGGGTCCGAATTTTCCTTTACCTTGGAAAAAGTTGCGGACAAAACCCCTTCGGCCTAGCAATTCCTGTTCTTGTAAACCCTTTCTAATCTTGTTTGTTTCTTTTCTTTATACACTTCTACTTTATTCCTTACTGTTCCAACAATAAAAATAATGATTCTTTGGGAGGTATTAAATGGTTTGCGCTAGTAGATTTATCTAGGCTTGCTTTGGTTGCTTAGAAGAATGGGGCGACTTTATTTTTTAAAAAATTAAGTTTTTACCTTTAGTTCCGACAGATTTAGTAACACCAAAAATCTATGGAGCACATTGTTATTATTGGCAACGGTATTTCTGGGGTCACGGCGGCCCGACATATCCGCAAACAATCCGATAAAAAAATCACTGTTATTTCGGCAGAAAACGATTATTTCTTTTCTAGAACGGCACTCATGTATGTGTATATGGGGCATATGAAGTTTAAACATACCCAGCCCTATGAAAATTGGTTTTGGAAAAAGAACAGAATAGACCTTGTCAATGCCTACGTTACCTCTGTGGATACGGATAGTAAAACCTTAAAATTGACCGGTGCCCAAGAAATTACCTATGACAAACTGGTTATTGCCACAGGCTCCAAATCCAATAAATTTGGATGGCCAGGTCAGGATTTGGATGGAGTACAAGGGTTGTATTCCAAACAGGATCTGGAACTGTTGGAGGCTAACGCTCCCAATAAGGAAGTGTGTAAGCGTGCGGTAATAGTGGGAGGTGGCCTAATAGGGATAGAGTTGGCAGAAATGCTGAGGAGCCGTGATATACCCGTCACCTTTTTGGTTCGGGAAAAGAGCTTTTGGGATGGGGTCTTGCCAAAAGGGGAGTCGGCTATGATCAATGAACATATTAGGGAACATCATATTCAACTGTTGCTAGATACCAATCTAAAGGAAATATTGGCTGACAAGAACGGACGGGCCAAGGCAGTAGTAACAGATAAAGGGGAAACAATAGACTGTAACCTAGTAGGTTTAACGGCTGGCGTTACGCCCAATATAGATTTTCTAAAAAATTCCGGAATAGAATTGGGCAAAGGAGTAAAGGTAAACACCTATTTGGAGACCAATGTGCCCGATGTGTATGCCATTGGCGATTGTGCGGAGCAGCACACGGCCATAGGACAGCGTAGGCCAGTGGAGGCGGTTTGGTATACGGGAAGGATGATGGGGGAGGTTCTGGCACAGACCATATGTGGCAATAGAAGGCCATACAATCCCGGACATTGGTTTAATTCGGCAAAATTTCTGGATATAGAGTATCAGACCTATGGTTGGGTATTTAGTGAAAGATCAAAGAAGGAAGAAGAACAACATTTTCATTGGCGGCACCCCAAGGAGAAAATATGTGTTACCATCGCCTTTCATAGGGAAACGAAACAATTTTTAGGGATCAATACCTTCGGGATCCGGCTGAGGCATGAGGTCATAGACGGCTGGCTCACCCAAAAAAGAACGGTAGACCAGGTTATGGAACACTTGAAGGATGCGAATTTTGATCCTGAGTTTTATACCCATCATGAGGGGTCCATTGTTGCCCTGTACAATTCTGAATTTGGGACCAATATTAGGCCAAAAAAGAAAAGTTGGAAACGAATTTTTAATAATGTATAAGCCTTTAATATGCAGGTAATTAAGAAAATAGGTCTAGTGGTTTTTTTGGTAGGGTTAACTATCTTTACCATGCTTCCGTTTATGGGAGAGTTTGCTGTGTCCCAAACTGTATTTAATAAGGTGGTCCGTGATAAGGGTATAAAAAGTGAGATTTTCATTGGGGAGATGGAAGAAAATGTAGTTGGAAAAGAGTTTTATGGAATGTTGGAACTTTCACCTAAGATTGCCCAGGCCTTGGAAAAGGCAAATAAACAGCATAGGGCAAATAAGGAGTATAAAAAAGTTATATATACAGCTCCCCACGATATGGCTGCTTTGATAGGGAAGGAGTCTGGCAATGGCTTTATCGTAGCCAATAAAGGGCTAATGTGGTTTCTTACCTTTGGCTTGGGGATTATTGGAGCCCTGATGTTTATTGTTCCCAATGTAGTTCTATTGGGCAAAAAAGGAATTAAGAACAATGGGATCTATCATGAGAACGCCACCAATAGAGGGTGGATAGCCTGGCTGGTATTCGTGTTTTTGGTGTTGTTCTATTTGGTCTTATACTTCCGTTCAGAATATGCCGTTAATTGGACCTATCTGGTAGACCCCATCAGTAAATTTCTTAGTGGCAATCCTGCTGGGCACTGGTTTGTATATGGGTTTATGTACTGTACGGTCATGACGGTCATGGCCGTGCGCATGTATATTAAGTATCGTCATAATGCCTACCAAACGCTTAGGACTACCTCAGTGTTGTTTTTTCAAATTGTTTTTGCCTTTCTGATTCCAGAAATAATGGTGCGTCTGCAAATGCCCTATTATGATTTTAAAAATGCCTTTCCCTTGGATTACGATTTCTTTTTTCAATGGAACCTAAAATCCTTGTTGGGCAGTGGGGCAATAGGCCTGTTTATTTTGGTCTGGGGTATTGTGCTTACTTTGATTATTGTTCCGGTAATGGTCTACTTTTATGGAAAGAGATGGTATTGTTCATGGGTATGTGGATGTGGGGGATTGGCCGAAACCTTGGGAGACCCCTATAGGCAACACTCCAGTAAGTCCTTGTTTTCTTGGAAGGTAGAGCGGTGGCTGGTACATGGGGTATTGGTTTTTGCAGTGGGCATGACCCTTATGACCTTATATAGTTTTTTTACAGAATCTGGTACGGTATTGGGTATTAGGACTCAGAGCGTGCAGAATGCCTATAGTCTATTAATAGGTGCTTTTTTTGCAGGTGTTATTGGTACCGGCTTCTATCCAATTTTTGGTAATAGGGTGTGGTGTAGGTTTGGCTGCCCCTTAGCGGCTTATTTGGGAATTGTTCAACGCTTTAAGTCGCGCTTCAGAATCACTACCAATGGAGGGCAATGCATTTCCTGTGGTAATTGTTCTACCTATTGCGAACAGGGAATAGATGTTAGGGCATATGCCCAAAAAGGAGAAAATATAATTCGGTCCAGTTGTGTAGGCTGCGGTATATGTTCGGCTGTTTGTCCAAGAGGCGTGTTAAAACTGGAAAACGGTCCTCTAAAAGGAAGGATAAACCCCACGGAAGTGCTGCTGGGCAATGATGTTGATCTCATGAATCTGGTAAATAAGAAATAGTAAGTTTGGCGGGGATCAATAATGAAGGTTATTACCGCTATATAAACGGCTGGAATGTTCAAAGTATTGATACCTTTGTCCCTGATGGAGGAGTTTTGATAAAGGGCTGGATTACATAACATCAATATATGAATAAAACAATTATCCTATAGCTGTGCCAATGACCAATATTAAAGTAATAATTCCGGCCTATAATGAGGCAGATTCCATCGCCAGCGTAATAAAGGATATTCCTAAAATGGTATCTGAAGTTGTTGTGGTGAACAATAATTCCACGGATCATACTGCCCGTAACGCAAGAGGGGCAGGGGCTACCGTCCTAACAGAAAGTAGAATGGGCTATGGGTATGCTTGTTTGAAAGGAATAAATTATATCTCCCAGCAATCCAAACTACCCGATATCATCGTATTTATGGACGGAGATTATTCAGATTACCCTGAAGAACTCTCCAAAGTAGTAAGGCCAATAATTGAAAATAATGTGGATTTGGTGATAGGTGCCAGAACAAAGGACCTTAGGGAAGAAGGGTCTATGACGCCACAACAAGTTTTTGGGAATAAATTGGCCACTACTTTAATGAAATGGTTCCTTGGGGCTTCCTTTACGGATTTAGGTCCGTTTAGAGCCATAAAATACGATAAGTTGCTGGCCTTGGACATGGAGGATAAAACCTATGGTTGGACTGTGGAAATGCAGTTAAAGGTGTTGCGTAAGGGGTTTGTATATGCTGAAGTGCCAGTGCGTTATAAAAAAAGAATTGGTGTTTCAAAAGTATCAGGGACACTAAAAGGAACTATCTTTGCAGGAGTTAAAATCCTAAGTTGGATATTTAAATACAGTTTAAAATAAAATGGGACTTACTATTTCTTACATCATCATTGCCTTATACAGTTTTTCCTTACTATTGATTTTCTTTTATAGTTTGGCCCAATTAAACCTTTTGGTCAATTATTTGGGCAACAAAAGACGCAATCGGGAGGCGCCAAAATTCAACTTATTGGACCCCAAGGAGATCCCCTTTGTTACCATACAGCTTCCCATATATAATGAGGAGTATGTAGTGGCCCGTTTATTGGATAATATTGCAAAAATAGAATACCCTAAAAGTAAATTGGAGATTCAAGTGCTGGACGATTCTACGGACGATTCCGTTTTGGATACGGCCAGACGGGTGGAGGTACTACAGGAAAGTGGGTTGGACATTAAGCATATAAGAAGATCAAATAGACAGGGCTTTAAGGCCGGTGCCTTAAAGGAAGGCCTGGATGTTGCCAAGGGCGAATTTATAGCCATTTTTGATGCCGACTTTCTGCCGTCAAGTGACTGGTTAAAGAAAACGGTGGTTTACTTTAAAGATAAGGAAATAGGAGTGGTTCAGACCCGATGGGGGCATATTAATAGGGAATACTCCACTTTGACACGTATACAGGCTTTTGCCTTGGATGCCCATTTTACCTTGGAGCAGGTTGGGAGGAACGCCAAAGGCCATTTCATAAACTTTAACGGTACCGCAGGAATCTGGAGGAAGGAGTGTATCCTAGATGCCGGAAACTGGGAGGGGGATACCTTGACCGAAGACCTGGATCTAAGTTACCGTGCTCAATTAAAGAACTGGAAATTTAAGTATTTGGAAGACGTGGAAACCCCTGCAGAACTGCCAGTAGTGATCAGTGCCGCCAGGTCACAACAATTTCGCTGGAACAAAGGTGGGGCCGAAAATTTTAGAAAAACCGTTTTGAGTGTTGTCAAGGCTAAGAATATTTCCTTTAAGACCAAATTCCATGGGGTTATGCACTTATTGAACAGCTCAATGTTCCTATGTGTTTTTATGGTGGCCTTGTTGAGCATTCCCATGATGTATATAAAGAGCTCCTATGGCCAATTGGGATGGGTTTTTGAGGCCACATCATTCTTTATCTTAAGTACAGTAATCTTGTTTATCTGTTATTGGTTTACCTATAAGAGCATTCAGGGAAGCAGTTTTGATAATTTTGTAGATTATATAGGAATCTTCTTTACCTTTTTCTCTGTGGCACTTGGGTTTTCCTTACATAATTCCATTGCGGTGCTGGAGGGGCATATGGGGAAAAGAAGTGAATTTGTGAGGACGCCAAAATTTAATCTAAAGAACATCAAGGACAGTTGGAAAGACAATAAATATTTAACCACCAAGCTGTCGCCCAATATGATACTGGAAGCGGCCCTTATGCTTTATTTTCTTTTTGGGATGTACAGTGCTATTCCCTTGAACGATTTTGGTCTTTTTCCATTCCATTTTATGTTGTTCCTAGGTTTTGGTTACGTATTCTTTAAGTCGCTTACAGCAAGGGCATAAGTGGCTATTGCCCAAAACTTGGTAGCGCTTTCCCTACAGGGGAAGTACTTTTGCCTCTGTAATTAGGTGCCAACTGGCCGGGATAATTCTATTTAAGGGCTAATAGTGTAGTGTTTGGCCAGGGGGTAATTAAAGCTTTGGGGAATCCAAAATTTGAGGGGGTAATTATTGGCAAAATTGGTTTAAATTTAAGAGATTGCATATCTTGTTCCAAACCAAAAACCATTAACCAGACAGATACCATGTTGCATAGGGTAGTTTCGTATTGGAAACTTCATAAAATTCCAGTTTTATTGGCGCTTTTGAGCACCCTATTTTATATCACCTTTGGTTATGATTTAGAAAGAACGGATTTTCTAAAACTGCTTATACTCTATCTCGCCCTCTTTTTTTTGTGCTATAAGCTAATTCAGTTTGAAAAGTGGAATTTTAAGTTTTTGGCCATAGCGGGAATAATTTTTCGCCTAGGCCTATTCTTTGCTACCCCCAATCTGTCCCAGGATTTTTATAGATTTATTTGGGACGGTCAAATGCTAAATCTGGGAATGAGTCCTTATTTGCACCTGCCCAAGGATCTTATTGCAGAGAACAACCAATTTATGCCCAATGCCATGGAGTTGGTAAGCGGTATGGGTAATTTAAGTGCTTCCAATTATAGTAATTATCCCCCTTTAAACCAGCTTATCTTTGGATTATCTACTTTTTTTGCAGGTAAAAATATTACAGTTGCTATCCTTGTTATGAGGACGAGTATAATACTTTCGGATTTGGGGATTCTTTATTTTGGGCGTAAACTGTTGCAAAAACTAAACAGGTCTACCCATTTAATTTTTTGGTATTTCCTTAATCCCTTGGTGATCTTGGAACTTACCGGAAATCTTCATTTTGAAGGGGTTATGTTGTTCTTTTTTATATGGTCTATTTACCTTTTGCACAATAAAAAATGGCAGCTGGCGGCTCTTATATATGCCCTCTCCATTTCCATTAAATTGGTGCCCTTGATTTTTCTTCCTTTGTTTGTTTCTTACCTGGGCTTTAAAAAGAGCTTGTTTTTTTATGCTATCGTAGGGCTAAGTTCACTTTTATTGGTATCCCCATTTTTTTCACTGGATTTTTTGGAGAATTATACCCATACTGTTGGCCTGTGGTTTTCAAACTTTGAATTCAATGCTGGCTTTTACAACCTTGTTAAAAATATCGGCATTCAGTTTAATGCCAAGCCATGGGAATTGATCAAGGATTATGGCAAAATAACCCCGGTGGTGGTGATTGTTACGGTAGGTCTTTTTGCCTTTTTAAGGGATAACAAAAAGACGGTAGCTTTATTTGCCGCAATGTTATGGGTGTTAACGGTCTATTATTTTTTGTCGGCCACGGTACACCCTTGGTATATAATTTTTCTGGTTTTCCTAGCCCTGTTTACAGAATTTAGATTTCCTCTTGTGTGGTCCCTGAGCATTATCCTTAGTTATTGGGCCTATTCCGTTGCAGGTTTTAAGGAGAATTATTTGTTGCTAACAGTTGAGTATTTGGCAGTATATGGATTTATGACCTATGAATTAGTGCGTTTATATAACAAAAAACAACTTTTTCATAAAAAATAATGTATTAATTACGTCAATTGAATTTTATTTGTACTTTTGATATTACAATGAGCAATATAGCGTACATATTTGATTTTGACAGGGCTACTAGCCTTGCTCATTCTTTTACGCCTACACGTACACGTCGTCGCCCGTAAGGGTGCAATTCTTTTATGGAAATAGGTGAGTCCATTTCCCCTCTCAAAAAAACACAAAACTTAATTTTTAATTTTTAAAGCAACATTCAATGAAGATTGTTATTGCTGACGATTCCCATTTTAAATATGCCGAAGTTATCTGCGAAACTATTGCAGAGTCGGCTAAGGTGCGTGGTACGGGGATTGCTAAGCGTACCCCGGAATATATCCAGAAGAGACTGCATAATGGCAATGCCGTTATAGCCTTGGATGGGGATAAGTTTGCCGGGTTCTGCTATATAGAGGTTTGGGGACATGAAAAATTTGTCGCTAATTCAGGCCTCATTGTACATCCTGACTATAGAAATCAAGGTTTGGCAAAAAAAATAAAAAAGGAGATTTTCAACCTTTCCAGAAAAAAATTCCCTGATGCAAAAATTTTTGGGATTACCACTGGTCTTGCGGTTATGAAAATGAATTATGAACTGGGCTATAAGCCGGTTACCTTTTCAGAACTTACGGATGATCCCGAGTTTTGGAAAGGCTGTCAGACCTGTAAGAATTTTGATATCCTAACAAGGACCGAACAAAAAATGTGCCTTTGTACCGGGATGCTTTATGATCCGGCAACCAAAAAAGAAAAGGAAAAGGAATCGGTTGCGGAAAAAATAAATTCCAAGGCATTTAAAAGATTAAAAAGTATAAAAGAAAGTTTGTTTCTAAGTAAAAAATCAAAGTAGTCGTATAAGCTACTGCGTAATTAAGAATAAAATAATTTTATTATGGAGAAATTAGTTTTAGCATATAGTGGTGGATTGGATACTTCCTATTGTGCCAAGTATTTATCAAAGGACAAAGGTTTTGAGGTTCATGCCGTAAGTGTAAATACCGGAGGGTTTTCTGAGGAAGAAATTGAAAGTATTCACAAGAAAGCCTTGGAATTGGGAGCAACATCCTATACCTCTATAGATGCGGTCCAAACTTTTTATGAGAAAGTAGTAAAATATCTAATTTTTGGCAATGTCCTAAAGAACAATACCTATCCTCTGTCCGTTAGTGCTGAGCGTATCGTACAGGCCATTGAGATAGTAAATTACGCCAAAAAAGTAGGGGCCAAATATATTGCCCACGGTAGTACAGGAGCAGGTAACGATCAGGTTAGGTTTGATATGATTTTTCAGATCATTGCCCCGGAAATTGAAATCATTACCCCTATACGGGATAATAAATTGGCTAGGGAGGTAGAAATTGAATACCTAAAGAGCAATGGGGTAGACTATCCATGGGAAAAGGCTAAATATTCCATTAATAGAGGTCTGTGGGGAACCTCGGTAGGGGGTGATGAAACTCTTACTTCCCACAAATCCTTGCCGGACAACGCTTATCCAAGCCAGCTTGAGGAAACCGAGCCTAAACAATTGAAATTGACTTTCCAGAAGGGAGAGTTGATTGCTATTGACGGTGAAAATGATACTCCTGTAAACAATATAATTAAATTGGAGGCCATAGCTTCCAAATACGCCATAGGCAGGGATATACATGTGGGGGATACCATAATTGGCATTAAGGGACGGGTTGGCTTTGAAGCACCTGCTTCCTTGATCATTATTAAGGCCCACCATCTATTGGAAAAACATACGCTTACCAAATGGCAGCAGTACCAAAAGGAGCAACAAGGTAACTTCTATGGTATGTTGTTGCACGAAGGTAACTATTTGGATGAGGTGATGAGAAATATTGAAGCCTTTCTTACAGATACCCAAAAGAATGTTAGTGGTGATGTGTTTGTTAGCCTTCACCCATATAGATTTGAGTTGGATGGCATAGCATCGCCGCACGACCTTATGAATGCCTCTTTTGGTAGCTATGGTGAGATGAACAAAGGCTGGACGGCTGATGACGCCAAAGGATTTATTAAGATACTTTCCAATTCGGGAAAAATTTATAACCACGTAAACCAGAACAATGATTAAAGTAGGTATTATTGGGGGGTCGGGGTATACTGGTGGTGAACTCATCAGAATTCTTTTGAACCACCCGCAGACCACAATAGATTTTGTTTTTAGTACAACCAGGGCAGGTAAAAAAATTACAACGGCCCACCCAGATCTCCTAGGGGTTACCGAGCTGGCGTTTACCGGGGAGGTGAATAAGGAGGTAGATGTTGTTTTTCTATGTCTTGGACATGGAAACTCCACTTCTTTTCTTAAGGAAAACGATTTCTCTGCCCAGACTAAGATCATAGATCTAAGTAATGATTTTAGGTTGACGGCCGATGCCGTGCTTGATGGTAAGAACTTTGTTTACGGATTGCCGGAACTTCGTAGTGAAGCAATAGAGAAGGCAAGTTATATTGCCAATCCGGGTTGTTTTGCCACTGCCATACAATTGGCATTGTTGCCCTTGGCAAAGGATAATAAGTTGGATAAGCCTGTGCATATCAATGCAGTTACCGGAAGCACTGGTGCTGGGGTGAGCCTTTCCGCTACATCACATTTTAGCTGGCGAAACAATAATGTTTCCTGGTACAAGCCATTTACCCATCAGCACTTGGGAGAGATTACAGAAAGTTTGCAAAGCCTTCAGGAAAATACCGGCGAGATATTCTTTTTGCCCAATAGGGGGAATTTTACCAGAGGAATATTGGCTACGGCCTACACAAGTTATGAGGGTAGCCTGGAAGATGCCTATGAGCTGTACAGGGCCTTTTATAAAGATGCCGCATTTACCCAGATATCGGAAACCGACATCAATCTAAAACAAGTAGTAAATACCAATCAGTGCCATATTCATTTACACAAGCACAAGGATACCCTTCTTATTACCTCGGCCATAGACAACCTTTTAAAGGGGGCCTCTGGGCAGGCAGTACAGAATATGAATCTCATGTTTGGATTTGGGGAAACGGAAGGCCTAAAGTTAAAAGCGGGTGTATTTTAGTGTGGTGAATCTTTGGTAATGAAGTCATGAGGACAGTGAACCAATATATAAACCAAATACCGGCATCCTGGGATGTTGGGATCAAACTATAAGTATCAAGGAATGAAAATAGCCATTATTGGAGCAGGAAATTTAGGATTGTCCATTGCAAAGGGTATATTGGGCACCAACGGGGCCACTTCCATGGTCCTCACCAAAAGAGATCTCAGTGGTTTAAAGGAGGTGGAAAAATACGGTAACGTAAGCACTACCACCAATAATAGGGAGGCAGTTTCCAAAGCTGATGTATTAATATTTGCCGTGCAGCCCGGACAATTTGTGAAGATATTGGAGGAAGTTAAAGACCTGCTTACCCAAGAGCACGTTGTTATTTCAACCATCACTGGTTTTAGCATCTCCCGAATGGAAGAAGTCATAGGGAAGGATCATTCCATAATACGGGCAATGCCCAATACGGCCATTTCCGTGGGAAAATCAATGACCTGTATCTGTAATAATGAAAAGGGTGCCTCAAAGGTAGATCTGGCCAAGGCCATCTTTAACCGTATGGGGCATTGCATGCAGATCCCGGAAGGACAAATGCAGGCGGCAACAGTTATATGTGCCAGTGGTGTTGCCTTTTGGATGCGTCTCATTAGAGCTACAACCCAAGGGGCCATTCAATTGGGCTTCGATGCAAAGGAGGCCCAGGAATTGGCCATGCATACCTGTAATGGTGCGGCCAGTTTGCTTATTGAATCCAAAAGCCATCCAGAAAATGAAATAGATAAGGTTACTACCCCAAGGGGCTGTACCATTTCCGGATTGAACGAAATGGAGCACCAAGGACTGAGCTCGTCCTTGATCCGCGGTATAGTGGCATCATTTGATAAAATAAACGAAATTAAAAAAGGATAATTTAGCAGTGAGCATAGCTATAAAAAATAATAAGATGGAATTATTTGATGTATACCCCCTATATGACGTTACTCCGGTTTCGGCCAAAGGTATAGTTGTTACCGATGACAAAGGTCAGGATTATATGGATTTTTATGGTGGACATGCCGTAATCTCCATAGGACATTCCCATCCTCATTATGTGGAGCGAATAAAAGGACAGTTAGACAAAATTGGTTTTTATAGCAATGCGGTCCAGAATCCTATCCAAAAAAACTTGGCCCAAAAGCTGGGTGAACTTTCGGGTTGTGTGGATTACAATTTGTTTTTGTGCAATTCCGGAGCAGAAGCCAATGAAAATGCCTTGAAATTAGCTTCTTTCCAAACTGGGAAGTCTAGGGTAATTTCTTTTAAACAGGGTTTTCATGGAAGAACTTCCGCAGCTGTGGCTGCAACCGACAACGAAAAGATCAATGCCCCTATAAATAAGCAGCAGAAGGTAAGCATACTGCCTTTTGAGGACTTGGAAACCTTTAAAAGTGAATTGTCCAAAGGCGATGTTTGTGCCGTTATTATAGAAACCATTCAAGGGGTAGGCGGATTGGATCAACCTTCCCAAGAGTTTTACAGTAATATCGCCGCACTTTGCAAAGAAAACAAGGTGGTGCTTATTGCCGATGAGGTGCAATGTGGTTATGGCCGAAGTGGTAAGTTTTTTGCCTTTCAACACTATGGCATTAAACCAGATATTATTACCGTAGCCAAAGGAATGGGCAACGGTTTCCCTATTGGCGGTGTTTTGATTCACGAAAGCATAAAGGCGTCCTACGGATTATTAGGAACCACTTTTGGAGGTAACCACCTGGCCTGTGCCGCAGGATTGGCCGTATTGGAAGTCCTGGAAAAAGAGAACCTCATAGAAAATTCGGCTCAACTTTTTGATTATTTCAAAGAAAAAGTAGCTTCTATCCCACAAGTGAAAAGAGTAAAGGGGATGGGACTTATGTTAGGATTGGAATTTGATTTTGAAGTTGCCCAATTGCGAAAGAAATTGATCCATAACCAGCATATGTTCACCGGAGGAGCCAGTGATAAGCACGTTTTAAGGGTATTGCCTGCTTTGAATATCACCAAAGAGCATTTAGATCAATTTTTTGAGGCTTTGGAAAAGGAATTGGCGTAAGCAGATATTTCTACGATCCTTAAGGAAGGGCGTGGAGAATGCAATGGGTCATACTAGGGATAATCAAAGCGCCCTAAGTAGGCTGGTCTAAAAATAGGCCCAAAACTAAGAACATGCAGAAAAAAAGAATTTTATTAAAAATTGGATCCAACACCCTAACCAAGGAAACAGATCATATTTCCAGGGGAAAGATAGAGGATATTGGTCGGCAGATTGCCAAGCTAAAGGACCGTTATGAATTTATCATAGTTAGCTCTGGGGCTATTGCAGCTGCCAAACAATTTGTAAAGTTAGAGCATAACGGACAGGAAATTACCGTAAAACAGGCTCTGGCCTCTATTGGTCAGCCCCACCTGATGCGTATTTTTCAGGAAAATTTCAGGGAATTGGGGTTGCTCACCTCCCAGTGTTTGTTGTCCTATTCCGATTTTGAAAAGGAAGTATCCAAAGAAAATATCTGCAATACCATCAATGTTCTTGTAGCCAATGACTTCATTCCAATAATTAATGAAAATGATACGGTGGCTACCGATGAAATAAAGTTTGGGGATAATGATAAACTTGCTGCTTTGACCGCGGCACTAATGAAGGTAGATCTCTTGGTCATCGCTACCAACACCGATGGTATTTATACCAAAGAGTCTTTCATTAACAAGGATCCAAAAACCATTAAAGAGGCCAGCAACCTAGACGATTTGCAGAAGGAGGTCAGCAGTTCAAAATCTTCCCATGGAACGGGAGGAATGGAATCCAAAATAGAAGCTGCCAATATTGCAAGGCAAGCCAATATAGAAACTTGGATCGTAAACGGTATCAATGATAATTTTATTATTAATGCCATAGAAAACAAAACAGCTTTTACAACTATAAAATAAAAAAATGCAACATTATTTATCCCTAAAAGATATCGATTCCCTACCACAGTGGGTAGAAGAAGCTAAATCACTAAAGGCAGACCCGCGTCAACACAAGTACTTGGGACAGGGCAAGACTATATGTTTATTATTTTTCAACAATAGTCTAAGAACCCGGTTAAGTACGCAAAAGGCGGCTATGAATTTAGGAATGGAGGTAATAGTGATGAATTTTGGAAGCGAAGGATGGGCTTTGGAATATGAAGATGGGACCGTTATGGATCAAGGCACTTCCGAACATATTAAGGAGGCTGCCCAAGTTGTGGCTCAATATGCCGATATAGTAGCCATACGGGCCTTTGCCTCACTAACGGACAAGAAAAAGGATGAGGCCGAGGTAGTTATGAACGGATTTAAAAAGTATGCCGGTATTCCTGTTGTGAATATGGAAAGTTCCGTTGGACATCCCTTACAGGCCTTGGCAGACGCTATTACCTTGTCTGAACAGAACACCAAAAAAAGGCCAAAGGTAGTTTTGTCCTGGGCACCTCACCCCAAAGCCTTGCCACACGCAGTGGCCAATTCCTTTGTGGAAATGATGAAATTGCAGGATGCCGATTTTGTTATTACCCATCCAAAGGGGTACGACCTAAATCCAAGGCTTACCAAGGGGATTGAAGTGGAATACGATCAAGAAAAGGCCTTGGAGGGAGCCGATTTTGTATATGTAAAAAATTGGAGTAGTTATGATGACTACGGAAAGGTGCTAAGCCTGGACGGAAATTGGACCATGACTAAAAAGAAGCTGGCCAATGCCAAGTTTATGCATTGCTTGCCAGTAAGACGTAATATAGTGGTGGCCGATGAGGTTTTGGATAGCGAGGACTCCTTGGTAATAGAACAGGCCAATAACCGAACTTATTCCGCACAGATTGTCCTGAAGAAGTTGTTGGAGAGTATAAAATAGTCACATTGAATCAAAAGTAGCGGCCTTTGTTCCAGGGGGAATAAGGTACGTATATAAAGAAACTTTGCACAACAGGAGGTAAAAAAGATATGAAACAAAAATTATCGATTATAAAAATTGGTGGTAATGTCATTGAGAACCAGAAGGAACTCAACAGGTTCTTGGATGTCTTTGCCGCCATGGAAGGTCCTAAGATCTTAGTGCACGGCGGGGGGAAACTGGCTACCCAAATCGCCGAAAAACTAGGTATAGAGTCCAAAATGGTAGGCGGTAGGCGAATTACCGATGAAGAGGGACTTAAGGTAATTACCATGGTTTATGGCGGATTGGCCAATAAGAATATAGTGGCACAATTACAGGCCAAAGGTACCAATGCCATTGGACTGAGTGGTGCCGATGGGAATGCCATTAGGGCAGTGAAACGTCCTGTAAAAGAAATTGATTATGGTTTTGCCGGGGATGTGGAGGAAGTAAATGCCCAAGCTGTAGACAAATTGCTTCAAGCCAATTTTGTACCGGTTTTCTGTGCTATAACACATAATGGGGATGGACAGCTGTTAAATACCAATGCGGATACAATTGCCTCGGAAGTGGCGATTGGGATGAGCAAGGATTATGATACCACTCTGTACTATTGCTTTGAAAAGAAAGGGGTTTTAATGGATATTGCGGACGAGAGTTCTGTTGTAAAACATCTGGAGCCCGGGAATTATAAAGAATTATTGCAACAAAAGATCATAGCGGATGGCATGCTGCCTAAATTAGAAAACTGCTTTCATGCGCTTCACAAAAATGTAGGGAAGGTCTGCATAGGGGATATAGAAATGTTAGATTCCAATGCCACCTTGTTCACAACCATTACCTTATAACTATGAATCAGGATAAACTTACGGAAAAGGCCATTGAACTTCTGAAGCAACTCATTTCCATTCAGTCGTTTTCCTCGGAGGAAGATAAGACGGCAGATGCTATTGAAGATTGGTTCAACGCTTTTGATATCCCATTTAAAAGGGAGAAGAACAATGTATACGCCTTTAATAAACACTTTGACGAAAGTAAGCCCACCTTGTTGTTGAATTCGCACCATGACACGGTTAAGCCTAATTCGGCCTATACAAAAGACCCATTTCACCCTCATATTGAGGATGGAAAATTATATGGATTGGGAAGTAATGATGCGGGGGGATGCTTGGTATCCCTTATAGCTACCTTTACACATTTCTACGCTAAGGAAAACCTAGGGCACAACATGGTTATCGTGGCCTCGGCCGAGGAGGAAAGTTCTGGTCCCAACGGCTTAAATAGTATGTTGCCCATACTACCGGAGATATCCGTTGCCATAGTTGGTGAGCCTACCTTGATGAAATTGGCCATTGCCGAGAAAGGCCTGGTAGTCTTTGATGGAAAGGTTAGCGGTACGCCTTCACACGCGGCCCATCCCAATAATAACAACGCTATTTACAATACCATTGAGGTGTTGCAGTGGTTTAAGGATTATCGTTTTCCAAAAGTATCCGAGGTGCTGGGGGAGGTAAAACTTACCGTGACCCAGATAGGAGGGGGCAATCAGCATAACGTAGTGCCGGGCCACGTAGACTTGGTAATTGATGTACGGGTCAATGACTGCTATTCCAACAAGGAAATTGCCGATATTTTGGATAAAGAGGCTCCTTGTGAGGTAAAGCCCCGCTCTTTGCGGTTGAATTCCTCTTCCATAGATAAGGATCACGCCTTGGTAAGATCAGGATTGGCCCTGGGAAGGGAAAGTTACGGCTCGCCCACTCTGTCCGATCAGGCGGCATTGAGCTGCCAATCACTAAAACTGGGACCAGGGGACAGTACCCGTTCCCATTCTGCGAACGAATTTATATATGTAGCAGAAATAGAGGAAGGAATAGATTTGTATATTAAAATTTTACAGGGATTCTTGTTGTGATTCCCAACTTCGCAGGAAGGAACAAAAGCAGCATTATATCTGACATATAACAAACAATAAAAACCAACAAATGAAACTTTGGGACAAAGGATTTAGCACTGACAAAAAAATAGACCATTTTACCGTTGGCAATGACAGGGAATTGGATTTGCTCTTGGCAAAGTATGACATCATTGCATCTAAGGCACATGCCAAAATGCTGGGTAAGATTGGTTTGTTGACCCTAAAGGAGACCGAATCCCTAGTACAGGAATTGGACACTATTGCCAAGACCATAGAAAATGGTACCTTCACTATAGAGGATAGTTTTGAGGACATGCACTCCAAAATTGAATTTTTGCTGACCCTTAGGTTGGGTGATGCCGGTAAAAAGATTCATACTGCCCGTTCTAGGAACGATCAGGTTTTGGTGGCCATGCACTTATACCTCAAAAATGAATTGCAGGAAATTAAGGACCAAACCAAGGAATTGTTCCACCTGCTATTGAATCTGGCAGATAAGCACAAGAACGTTTTGCTGCCCGGGTATACCCATTTACAGGTGGCTATGCCCTCTTCCTTCGGACTATGGTTTTCTGCCTATGCGGAAAGCTTGGTAGACGACCTCTATTTTGTGGATGCAGCCTATAAGGTAGCCGACCAAAACCCCTTGGGTAGTGCAGCAGGCTATGGTAGTTCCTTTCCTGTAGATCGAAGTTTTACAACAGAGGAATTGGGGTTTGAGACCTTAAAATACAATGTGGTGGCAGCGCAAATGGGACGGGGCAAGGTAGAGAAGGCAGCAGCCTTTGGTATGAGCAGTATTGCAGCTACCCTGTCTAAAATGGCGATGGATATCTGCTTATATATGAGCCAGAACTTTAATTTTGTTTCCTTTCCGGATGAACTTACTACCGGATCCAGTATAATGCCACATAAAAAAAATCCGGATGTTTTTGAATTGGTGCGTGGTAAGTGTAACAAACTACAAACAGTTCCCAACCAATTAATATTGATCATGAACAACCTGCCCAGCGGGTATCATAGGGACCTTCAGTTGGTGAAAGAGGTGATTGTACCCGCTATTCAGGACCTAAAGGCCTGTTTGGAGATCCTTACCTTTAGCTTAAAAGAAATAAGGGTAAATGAAAATATATTGGACGACCCTAAGTACGATTACCTCTTTAGTGTTGATACATTGAACGAGTTGGTTTTGTCCGGTATGCCATTTAGGGATGCCTATAAGAAAATGGGCAAGGAAATAAACGATGGCAGTTTTACACCCAAAAGGGACATAAAACACACCCATGAAGGGAGCTTTGGAAATCTTTGTCTGGAACAGATTAGAAAAAAGATGGAAAAAATTTCTTAATATAGAAATTGTGGGCAGTTATAGTGAAGAATAAACCTAATGTATACCGTCCGCAGCTAAAGTATAAGACTAAAAAAGCTTAGGACCCTAGGCTAGCAAATATAACAGGCTCCTTATCCCCTCCTTTTCTCTGGGAGGAAAAGGAGCTTTTCTTGGGCCAAAAATTGGTGTGTTTTATCCCTCAAACAAACTTTATAAAATCTGTTTTTCTCTAGGAGATGTTATTTAGGATTCTTTTTCTAATCCTGCATAAGGATTGGGGCTTTACGCCTACATAGGAAGCAATCATACGTTGAGGTATCCTGTTGCAAAGGGCGTCATAATTGTCAAGGAAATATTGGTAGCGCTCCATAGGGCTATGCATATAGGACGATAGTAGATGTTTGATCATGGTATTAAACCGGTGTTCCAAAACATAAGCCCCAATTTTTTTGCCAAATTCAGAACATGATATTAATTGTTGTAGGTCGAAATGGGAAATGACCAATAGTTCGCAATTTTCAATGGCCTGTATATTTTGGGTGGCCGGTTCCTTGTTTACAAAACTCTGGTAATCGGTAACAAATTCACCTTCCTTAGAGAATTCCTTGGTAGTTTCCTGCCCGTCTTTTTCCATGTAATAGTGTACCAATCCACTTTTGAGAAATCCAATACTGTAATTATAGGTACCCGCTCTTTGAAATAGATCGCCTTTGCGAAGGTGCATGGGGTGAAAATATTGACAGAATAGGTCCTGTTCTTTCTCTTTCAGGATGTTTTCTTTTTCTATAATGCTGAGCAATTGGGAGTGCATGGAATTGATAATCAGTAGTTGGCGTCAGCTAAGATAGATAATATGTTTTAATCGTTTAAGCTTTTGTGCAATTTACTAATATTTATTCTAGTTGATAAATAGGTATTATAGGGTGAATTGTCTTAAAAGAAAATTAATTGGACATAGCGGTACGCTACTACCTCCTAGCAGGTAATGGGAGAATATAGAAATAGGTAGTTAACTCGTTAATTTCCTTTCCGCAGCTTATGCCTCTATTCTCTAATGGATAATCAGTGCTGCCTGTTATGGAGCCATATAATTGTCAACTACCATTGCGAGCATCTCATTGGGCTTTTCTTTCGGCTATATTTCGGCGGCATAAGACATAAGGAATAGGGCGAATAAATGAATGACTATACAGCAGATGATAATTTTTAAACGGTTTACCTTATTATTGGCCTTTTTTCTAAAATTGGGTTCCATATGGTCAACTGGTTTTAGGTTTAGATTTCTCAATTCACTATGTCTTGCAAGTTGGATATTTTTAGAAAAGGAGGGGGTAACTTATAGTTCCTTTTATATAAACTATAGCCCTTTTGTCTGTATATGACTGTTAACCCGTTTGTTATATATGTGTTTGAAAAATATAAGGAGCAATACCGATATTTGGTAGCATATTATCAACACTATAGTTGGCTTGCGGCAAAGGCTTATTGTTATAAGCAGCACATCCCTTTAACCAACTGAGGTGGTAAAGGGTATGTGCGTTTTTATTAGGTAGTCAAGGTTTATTTTAATTCAGCACTACTGGGTTTATCAACCCTTTGAGTAATGTCTTATAATTCAATTTTAGCCCCCATGATTTTTAAAAACTCTCTAATAAAGCTTGGGTGGGCAGGCCAAGCGGGGGAGGTAACTAGGTTGCCATCTACAAAGGCGCCATCTACCGGAATCGATTGAAAATCACCACCAGCCAGGGTTACTTCTGGTCCTACAGCCGGATAAGCAGTTAGCTTTCTTCCTTTTACCACATTGGCAGCAGTCAAAATTTGAATGCCATGGCAGATCGCAGCCACTGGCTTGTTCTCGTTAAAGAAATGTTGTACTATTTCCAATAACCTTTGGTTTAACCTTAAATATTCCGGTGCCCTTCCACCTGCAATCACCAGGCCATCGTAGTCATTAACATTTACCTCGTCAAAGCTATAGTTCAATGTAAAATTGTGGCCAGGCTTTTCTGTATAGGTTTGGTCGCCCTCAAAGTCGTGTATGGCAGTTTTTACAATGTCCCCCTTTTTCTTTTCAGGACAAACGGTATGTACTTCATAACCTACCATTTCCAACATTTGAAATGGTACCATGGTTTCATAATCTTCAGTGAAATCACCTGTTAAGAACAATACTTTTTTCATGCTTATAATTTCTGTTTTAATTAAACTATTTGTAATTAGTTTTGAACGCTATATGTATAGGGACCCTAGGTAGTAAAAAATAAAGGTCCCTGTGTTGTTGATATACCCTTGAAGATATGAAATATTTGAATGGTATAGAATGGTTTTTTGTAATTCATGCTCATTTATAATATGTAAGTTCTTGTAAGTGAGGTAGTTATTGATTATTGCATCTGAAAAATTAACCTTCTTTTAATATTCAACCAATGGTATACTGAATAACTATGAAAGGTTGCGGACAGTAGTCCAAGCCTTAAACTTTATTAGGCTTTTAAACTATCCCTATTATTTAAAATTAATTAGGACGTTGCTGCCAGATGGGCATTGAGTGGAAAGAATGGCTTGTGTTTAGCTGTATAAACAGTGTCTATGGCTTATACCATTTAACCAAGGTGTTTATATGTCTTACGGGAGCAATTAACTGGCGGGCTTAAGGCTATCCAAAACATATATTTCCTTTTCAAAGTATTTTTTGGTTTCAAAATAGTTTAGTTTTATGGAATCCGAGATAATAGAGTCTTGATAAAAGTATTCAACGATTATACCTCTGAATTTTTGTTTTCCAGCCGAACCAAAATACCGCCCAAATATAGCTGTTTTGCCAAAGTCACTATTTATAAAAAGAGCCTTTCTCATTTCTTCTTCAAGATTCAAATTATACGTGGTATCCAGTTGGATTTCTTTTAGGTTGGAAAAATCCTGATTGAAGTTCTTTTTATAGTCGTTGGGCAAAAGAACCATAATTTCTGATCTCTTTTTTTTGAAAAGGGGTTCAAATAAATCCACCTTTGCCTGGATGGGTTCATTCAGGAATATGGTGTCTTTTGAGAAAAATATGGAGAAATGACTGCCTTTATTTTTTAAGGTGTCTCCTTTGTGATCAAAATACCAATCCTGATTAATTAATGTTTCTCCACAGATATTAACAAACTCGGCTTTTCTTGTAAGAACCCCAGTTGAGTCATAATAGCTCCAGTTTCCAATGGGTTGACCATTTTCAGAAACCGATCCTATAGATTTAATGTTTCCGTTGGTGTAATATTGCCTATTGCTGGGCTTTTGCCTAATTCCTAATTTCCTTTTTTCCGTTTTACAAGATTGTAGTACAATTAAAAAAACAAAAGCAAGCAATCTGGTCATTCGTAATATTAAGATTTATTCTAGCCTATGTTTAAAGTTATTTGACTGTATTTACTTACATAAATAGGTGGTACTTTAATATAGTTCTAGTACGATTAAACTGATAATGAAATAATAATTTTGCTGGTGCAAAGAGGGGGGAATACTACAACCAGAAGTTTGTTGTTAAGTTTCTAAGGTAACAAATATTAATTCCTTAGTGATGGCAGAGGGGTAGCTATATCGGCATAGTACAGAAATATCCGATGAACTGATCAATACTTCTCCATGTAGAGGAAAGTTTCACTGATGGGTAGTTCCCGAGTAGATAACAAATCAAGGGAATAATTCTTGGTATGGGATCAGGTCCAGTTGTACTTTGTGAATGTTAGTGAAATTTGATGATCAGCCATTTAAGGCTTCCAACACCCTTTCTGGGGTAAATGGCAGATGTCTTAAGGGTTTGCCGGTTAGGCGTAAAAAAGCGTTCGCTATGGCACCGGCTACCATCGGCGTAGCGGTTTCTCCAACACCCTCTGGGGTGTCGGCCGAGGCTATCAAGTGGGTTTCTATATGCTCCGGGATGTCCTGCATCCGTAGCAGTTGATAGTCGTGGAAATTGGACTGCTGAACCCTTCCGTTGACAATAGTGATTTGTTCATATAGCACACTGCTCATTCCCATTATAATGCCTCCTTCCATTTGGGCCTTTACATTGTCTGGTTGTACAATTATACCGGCATCCAGGGCAATCCAGAAGTTATGAACCTTAATTTTTCCGGTATTTTGATCCACAGAAATTTCACAGATTCCGGTGCCTAGGGACCCATGTTCTACGAAGGCAACCCCTTTGGCCCTACCTTCTTTGGCAGGTTCTTTCCACTTTGCCATTTCTGCTGCTTTTTCTAAGGTGGCCAAGGCCTTGGGCGACTTCATCATCAATTTTCTTCTGATATCTATGGGGTCCATACCTTGGCCTAGGGCAATTTCATCCAGTATACACTCTATAGCAAATTTGTTGGGACCATGACCAACAGCCCTCCAGTGTTTTACTCTAATCCCATGAGATACCTCCCGCCATTCTACAAGCTGATTGGGGATGTCATAATGGTCATTTTTTGCCCCGCTGGCAACAAGGTTTCCACCATCCCCTACCACATAATGACTAAGCGATGTAAGATTTCCACTTTTGTCAATGGAAGCTGCCATCCGCTGTAGGGACAAGGGTCTAAACATACCATAGCCCAAGTCATCCTCCCTGGTCCATATCAATTTCACAGGGAGTGGCGCCACTTCCTTGGCCAGTAGCGTAGCCTCTACCACAAAATCGTTCATACTTCTTCTGCCGAATCCGCCACCTAAATACTGTAGATTGATTTTTACATTTTCATGAGGTATTCCCAATAGCTGGGGGACGCCCAATTTTGGATCAACACCCTGTTGGCTACCTACCCATACCTCGGCATTTTTTAAATCTTCGGAAATCTGGACCACCGCATTTAAAGGTTCCATTTGGGCATGGTACACATAGTCGTTCTTAAAATCGGCGGTATAGATCTTGGATGCCAACTTTTTAGCGGTGGTAACCTGGCCTATTTGGTGTATGACCTTGCCACTTTTTTTCTGCCCGGCAATGTTCTCATAGCTAGGATAGATTTCCTGTGAATTGTAGCCGATCGCTGGGGAATGGCTCCAGGTAATTTGTAAATGTTTTTTTGCCTCCAAGGCCTGTTCCAATGTCTTGGCAATTACTCCGATGGCATAATCAAACGGGACAATCTTTATAATACCGTCCATAGCCATAATGTCTTTTTCATTGGTTAGGGTGGGGCGGGCGGCATGTAGATTTCCCCTTTCCAATACCCCATAGACCATATTGGGTAATTTAATATCTATGGCAAATTGTGCCGTACCGTTTACCTTGGATGGAATTTCGGTCCTGGGAATGGTCTTTCCTATGAGTTGGAAATCCCTTGGTTGTTTAAGTTTCTCCAGCGTAAAATTGGGCAAGGTTTTGGGCATGGATAAAATAGGCGCTAAATCGCCATAACTTATTTTCCTGTTGGTAGCTTGGTGCAGCACAAAACTCTTTCTGCTGCTTAATTCGGAGATAGGTACATCCCAGTATTTGGCCGCGTTGTGCATTAGAATATATCTTGCTTGGGCCCCGGCCTTTCGCATAACCGGAAAAAAACTTTTGGTAGACCTACTCCCTACAGTGAACATCAGCTTGCTACCTGGGGCCCATCCTTCGGAGCCGTATATTTCTACTTCCTGTGGTGAAAACGCAACTTTTACCTTGGACCAATCCGCATCCATTTCCTCCGCAAAAATAAGGGGTAGGGACGTCATGGATCCCTGTCCCATTTCGGCAGCGGGATTATAAATGGTTATCTCACCGTTTCCGGAAATTTGTACCCAGGCAGATAGCTGGTAATTTTGTAGTTGTTTTTTTATGCCCTCTGTATCCTTACAGGATATTAACTGTGGCATTATGCCCGTTACACCAATAAACAGTGCAACTCCACTAGAGGCCTTTAAAAATTCCCTTCTATTTACAATCTTGGGTGTTGAAGACATTGTTTGCTGTTATAGTCCAGATTTATGGTGGCATCAGCCCTGTTCAACCTTGCCGTCCGTGGCCAATTCAATAGCCTTGATTATTCTTAGGTAGGTGCCGCAACGACACAGAATACCGTTCATATATGATTTTATTTCCTCCCTTGACGGATTGGAGTTTTCTTCCAAAAGGGCTGCCGCCTGCATAATTTGTCCGGACTGGCAATAACCACATTGAGGAGCTTGTGTTTCTATCCAAGCTCTTTGTAATGGATGATCTCCTTTACTGGACAAACCTTCAATAGTCTTAATTTTTTGCCCATCCGCAAAATCATCTACCTGCAGAACACAGGCCTTCATGGGTTTATTGTCAATATGTATGGTGCAAGCGCCGCATTGTGCAATGCCACAGCCGTATTTGGTACCTGTAAGGCCCAAATGTTCACGTAGTACCCACAGTAGGGAAGTTCCGCTGCCTACTTCAATATCATGCCTTGTATTGTTTATTTCCAATGTATACTTCGCCATGGTATGGAAAGATTTATGCTTAAGGTACAAAAAAAGGGTATATTGCGATAAACTACTGGTTATCAAATATCTGTAACGTTGTATAACTTTCCTAAAATAGGGAATTGGGCTATAATGGTACGTTTAAATTTAAACAAAAAGAACCCGCATTATGCATAATGTTTGTATTGCATAGTGCGGGTTGTAGCTATTGGCTTCAAGGCTTTTCTGCCTTTTATTTAATCATCCCCAAATTTATAATCTCCTGTTCGGTAAGAGGTCTCCAATGCCCTCGTGGCAAGTCTTTTTTGGTGAGTCCGGCATAGACTACCCTATCCAATTTAATAACCTCATATTCCAGCTCCTCAAAAATCCGTCGAACAATTTTATTTCTGGTGCTTTTTAGTTCTATGCCAACTTCCCTTTTTGGGGCATTATCTATAAAACTAATGGCATCTACTCTAACCACACTATCATCTATGGATATCCCTTCCTTTATTTTAGCCAGATCCTCACCGCGTAGGTTTTTGTTCAGTTCTACGTGATAGATCTTACGGAGTCCGTTTTTGGGCTTGGTCAAACGTTTCATCATTTCCCCGTCATTGGTAAACAATAATAATCCCGTTGTGTTCTTATCCATTCTTCCCACAACGGAAAGTTTGGTTTTTGTGGCACTTGATACCAATGAGGCAGCCGTTCTTTTTCCTTGTTCGTTCTTGGAAGAAGTAACAAAATCCTTAGGCTTGTTTAAGAGAATGTACTCTTTTTTTACAGGGTTCAACAACCGACCATCAAATTTAACCTCATCGGTGAGTTTAACCTTATATCCCATTTCAGTTATGGGTTTTCCGTTTACAGTAACATTACCGGCAGCAATATATATGTCTGCATCCCTTCGGGAACAAACCCCAGAGTTGGCTACATAACGGTTTAAGCGCATTACATTGGGATCTGACGGTTGCTGCCCTTCATTTTTCTTCCGTATCGGAGCGTTGCCTCTGGCATAACTTTTCTTTCTAAAACTGCCCCCTTGTCTTCCTGATGCTTTCTTGTCGCTATTCGAATTTGACCTACTCATATGTACTTTAATTTAATGCAAAGGTAGCAAAGGAAATCGTATCAATGCCCTAATGTGGAGCTTATTAGTAATTCTTATAGAATTCTATTCAATACCAGATCAACATCTATCAATAAAATACTGAATACGCCCATGATGATGATAAGTTTTAGGATGTTGTGTAGCCAAACATAGTGTTTCTTGCGATTGGATTTTACTAAAAGGGTTAGAAAGCCCAGTTGAAGAAAAATGCAGCCAATAAAATAAAGGTACATATGGCCTACATCAAAATAACGTATTAAAAGAAATGAGGGAAGAAGGGTGAAGCCCATTAAGATGGCAATACAGGTTTTAGAGAATTTGGCCCCATATATTATAGGGATGGTCCTATAATTTTGGGCCATATCCCCAGCAATATTTTCTAGATCCTTGATCATTTCACGGGCCAAAATCAAGAGAAATAAGAAGAGGGCATGGACAAAAATAACCGTATCAAAATTTTTGTAGTACACAAAGACCGCGAAGAAAGGGGCAATGGCCAGGGTGGCCGATACAAAATTGCCCAAGAAAGGTACTTTCTTTAATTTATGTGAGTACAGCCAAATTCCAAAAATATAAGCGGCAAAGAAAAGCACCGCCTTAAAAGAGACATAACTGGCAAAAAGTACGGAAAGGAAATTCAATACAAAATAGGTGGTGAGTTTGGTGCGCTGGCTCACCAACCGATCTAGCATACTTTTCCTAGGTTTGTTGATGAGGTCTTTCTCGGCGTCGTAAAAATTGTTGATGATGTATCCGGCAGCGATTACCAATGAGCTACTCAGTACAATAACAAATAGGTTATGGTCTAGAACTACCTCTCGAAGGGGTAAATCTGGTGCCAAAATGTAAATGGAGGCCAAATACTGGGCCAGGGTAATCATTAAGATATTGTAACCGCGGACCACGGAAAACAGGCTCAGGAACTTTAGTAGTAAGAGCTTGTTTTTTCTGCTGAGCATAGGGCTGGGTTAGAAGTTATATACCACTTCTAAATTATAGCCTTTTAATGCCTTTCGTGCCTTTTGGATATCCTCTGTAAAACCTAAAATATATCCGCCACCTCCAGAGCCGCAGAGTTTTAAATAGTAATCATTGGATTCAATTCCCTGTTTCCACAGTTTGTGGAATTGCACAGGGATCATAGGTTTAAAATTGTCCAAGACTACATGCGATAATTGTTTAAGATTTCTAAAAAGCGATTTTACGTTGCCATTAATAAAATCTTCCACACAGGCATCGGTATGTTTTATAAATTGATTTTTGAGCATGGTCCTAAACCCTTCCTGTTTCATTTGTTCCATGAAAAGTTGAACCATTGGTGCTGTTTCGCCGGTACTGCCGCTGTCCAACAAAAAAACAGCGCCCTTGCCTTCCAAATTTTGGGAAGGTATACTGGTAGATTCTATGTTATCTTTGGAGTTTATAAGAATGGGAAGGCTTAAATAACTGTTTAAAGGGTCCAATCCGGAAGATTTTCCGTGGAAAAAAGATTCCATTTTTCCAAAGATGGTCTTAAGTTTTAGCAATTTTTCCCTTGTAAGGTTTTCCAAGACCGTAATTTTTTCCAGGGCGTACTTGTCGTAAATAGCCGCCACCAAAGCACCGCTGCTCCCTACTCCATATCCTTGTGGTATGGAACTGTCAAAATACATGCCATTGGATACATCTTCGTTTAGAGCTTCTAGATCAAAGGTGACCAAGTCGCTTTCTGACTCCTGTATGTCTTTAAGATATTCTGCAAAGCCTTTTAAGCTTAGGTTGGATTTCTTGGCTTCCTCAGTATTCTTACGGTCAGATTTTAAGGCACCCTTAAAAAAGTTATAGGGTATAGAAAGTCCTTTGGAATCCTTAATGATCCCATATTCCCCAAAAAGTAGGATTTTAGAGTAAAACAATGGTCCTTTCATTTCTTTAAGATAAGGATAAATAATTAAAAACTAATAATCAATAACTTAGATTTATGGTTTTGACGTATGTACCATGGCATCAAAAACAGTAATCCCTTCGTCTTGACTTTTCCTGTCTTGGGTCTTGTTTTATTTGCCAATCCAGGGCTGTTAAATACTTACTAACACCAATATAAAATGCACATGCTATGGTATAACTAACGCAAAATGCCCACTTAAATTATTCCTTTATTGGGCCGAAATTACAACTTTTTGGCCCCTGTCCCAATTTGGTCGCAAATATACTGCCCGTTTTCGCAATATGCAACCAACTCATTCTTAATAAATTGCTTTATTTTTTCTTTTTCGTTTTCTGGATACAAAAGGTGTACGTTGGCCCCGGCATCCAAGGTGAAACAGACATGGGTTTTGCTAGCTTCCCTAAAAGCCCATATTTTGTTTATGATAGCCAGGGTGTTGGGCTTCATCAGAATAAAATAAGGCATGCTTGTCATCATCATGGCATGTAAGGTTAGGGCTTCACTTTCCACAATTTTAATAAATTCCGAAAGATTTCCTTCCTTAAAGACCAACTGTAAATTGGTCAGGTTTTTATGTGCTTGATCGAAACGTTGCTCGGCATAAGGATGATTGTGCATCAGATTATGGCCAAGGGTGCTGCTCACCTGTTTGGTTCCTTGGTCTACCAATAATATGGTATCCTGAAAATTATGAAAAACCTCATGAACCTGATAAGGGTATTTAATGGCAAAAAGATCCGAACTCTCAGGGGTATCTTTGTGCTGTCCCCACTGCATAATTGGCCCTTCTGTACTTCTTGAGGCACTTCCCGAACCTAATCGGGCCAAAAAAGAAGCTTTATTGGCAAAGTGGCTAGGATCCATATCATTTGCCAGTTCACGTTCCAGCTCCATTAAGCACAGTGCCAGGGCAGACATTCCGCTGGCCGAAGAAGCAATACCGCTGCTATGGGGGAAGGTATTGGAAGTTTCTATGGTAAAATGATAGTCTTTTAAAAAGGGTAAATAGGGTTCTGTTCGTTCAAAGAAGGTTTTTATCTTAGGTTTAAAATCCGGTTTCGGCTTTCCTTCAAAAAGTAGATCAAAGGAAAAGTCGGTCCCTCTGACCTTAAGTTTTCTATAGCTTAAGGTGGTTGTGGTGGCACAGCTATCAAGTGTAAAGCTAATAGAGGGGTTGGCAGGGATCTGGTTCTCTTTTTTACCCCAGTATTTTACCAGGGCAATATTGCTAGGCGATCTATATGTAACTTTTCCTTCAGTCTTGTGCACAATATAGGAGGAAGGAATAAAGTCTTTTTTAGTCATAACGGAAACAATTTGTGCAAAGATAGTTTTTAAGGCCTTCTGCTGTAGACCCTCTTAAAATAAATTGTTAATTTAGAGCTTTAACAGCCAACTTTTGAAAAAGCAACTTACCTATATCGCCATATCAGTCGGAATATGCCTAACCATTGGGTTTTTGTCTAGTTTTGCTACCCAGTCTTCGGTAAACGATTGGTACGCTGGCCTTAATAAGCCCAGTTTTAACCCCCCTAATTGGATTTTCGCCCCAGTATGGACCATACTCTATGTTATGATGGGTGTATCTGCTGGAATCGTTTGGGCAAAAGGCGTATATCATATATGGGTAAAAACTGCCTTGTACCATTTTGGGATACAATTGCTGTTCAATGCGCTTTGGAGCATTATTTTTTTCGGTTTTAAAAACCCTTTTGCCGCTCTTTTGGTGATCCTTACCTTATTGGTGCTGTTGATATTTACCATTAAATGGTTTAAGGTCGTTAGTAAAACGGCCGCCTATCTCCTATTGCCTTATCTCCTATGGGTGTGCTTTGCTACCGCTTTAAATTATAAAATTTGGGAACTTAACTAATCACTTTGTCTACTTGGGCAGGTGGTATGCATTATGGGCCAAGACTATTTTATATCCTGGATAGTTACGAGTGCCAAGCTGTAGCAAAAAAAAATATGGATGTCAATTTTACGCAACGGCTATTGCATAAAGTCTTGAAAAAAGTTGACAATTCCAATGTTCCCAACTTAAGGGTGTTTAAGGTATTGGTATAATTTGGGTAGCCTTTGTGCAAATTTTTTAATAATAGTGTGCTTATTTTATTATCTTGATACCAGCTTAAATTTTTATCCCTTCAATATGGAAAAATATATACTTGCATTGGACCAAGGTACCACCAGTTCACGGTCTGTTGTTTTTGATAAAAAGGGCAATATCATTTCGGTTTCCCAAAAAGAATTCACACAGTATTTTCCCAAACCGGGTTGGGTAGAACACGATCCCCTGGAAATATGGTCTACCCAAGCAGGAACAGCTGCGGAAGCAACCACCAAGAAGGGGATTTATGGGGCCGATATTGCAGCTATAGGAATCACCAACCAACGTGAAACGGTGGTTGTTTGGGACAGAAATTCTGGAAAGCCGGTGTACAATGCTATTGTTTGGCAGGACAAAAGAACTTCAGACTACTGCGACGAACTAAAAAAACAAGGTAAGTCCAAGTTGATTAGGGAGAAAACCGGATTGGTGATCGATTCGTATTTTTCAGGGACCAAGGTGAAGTGGATTTTGGATAATGTTGAGGGGGCCCGGGAAAAGGCCGAGGCTGGGGATTTAATAATGGGGACTATAGATTCTTGGTTAATTTGGAATATGACCAAAGGGGAGCTCCATATTACTGATGTGACCAATGCTTGTAGAACCTTACTCTTCAATATTAATACCATGGAATGGGATGATGAGCTCTTGTCCCTCTTTACCATTCCCAAAAGTATGCTGCCCCAAGTTAAACAGTCCAGTGAAGTTTACGGCCATACCAACCCCAATTTCTTTGCCAGTAAAATACCAATAGCAGGGATAGCTGGAGATCAACAAGCAGCCCTTTTTGGTCAAATGTGTACCAAACCGGGAATGGTTAAGAATACCTATGGCACAGGCTGTTTTATGTTGATGAACATTGGGGAAAAGCCTATTGTTTCAGAAAATAACCTCTTGACCACCATAGCTTGGAAGATTAATGGGAAGACCCAATATGCCTTGGAGGGAAGTATTTTCATTGCCGGGGCGGTAGTACAGTGGTTAAGGGATAGTTTAATGATTATTAAAAAGTCCGAGGAGGTAGAAAAGCTTGCCAGATCTGTAAATAGTTCAGATGGAGTATATTTTGTGCCGGCTTTTGCCGGTTTGGGGGCCCCTTATTGGAACCAGCATGCGCAAGGGAGTATTTTTGGGCTTACCAGGGGTAGTACCGATGCCCATATTGCCAGGGCCGCTCTGGAGGCTATTGCCTTTCAGACCATGGATGTGCTAAAGGCCATGGAGGCAGATTCAAAGATCTCTATCAAGGAATTACGGGTAGACGGGGGTGCTACGGTAAACAATTTACTGATGCAGTTTCAGGCCGATGTGCTGAATACAGCCACAGTTCGTCCCAAAGTAGTGGAAACTACGGTGATGGGAGCTGCCTATTTGGCCGGATTGGCAGTGGGATTCTGGGATAGTCTGGAAGAAATTCAAAAGATATGGCAAAGTGATGTAAATTTTCAGCCCACTGCTGAAAGAACAGAAATAGAACAAAATATAAAAGGCTGGTACCGAGCAATAGATGCCGTGGAATACTGGTCCAAATTAAACACTTAAATAATAAACCAACTAAATATGACTCCATTTATTGCCGAAATAATCGGCACATTTTTTCTGATCCTTTTAGGGGGCGGGGTAGTAGCCAATGTAATTTTAGAAAAGACCAAATCCAACGACCAGGGCTGGATGGTCATTACAACGGCCTGGGGGCTTGCCGTATACGTAGGGGTAGCGGTGGCCGCACCGTATAGTGGAGCCCATCTTAACCCCGCTGTGAGCATTGGGCTCGCTGTGGCAGAAAAGTTTAGCTGGACCTTGGTGCCCACTTATATATTGGCTCAGTTCATAGGGGCTATGTTGGGGGCTTTGATCGTTTGGCTCGTATACAAAGACTATTTTGATGCCACCCCTAACAAGGAGTTAAAGCGGGCTGTTTTCTGTACTTCCCCGGCAATTAGGAATATATCGTCCAATTTTTTTAGTGAGGTGGTAGGAACTTTTACCTTGGTCTTTGTGGTGCTTTATTTTACCGATGCTACCATAACCGATACCAAAACGGTTATTGGCCTTGGCTCCCTTGGGGCACTGCCGGTAGCACTGTTGGTGTGGGTAATTGGACTCTCCTTGGGTGGTACCACGGGCTATGCCATTAATCCGGCAAGGGATTTAGGGCCTCGGATCATGCATGCCATAATGCCAATTAAGGATAAAGGTGGCAACGATTGGGGGTATTCCTGGGTGCCAGTTGTTGCTCCTATCCTAGGGGCTACTTTGGCAGGGATGCTGATGCTATTGCTGTCCTAAGGCAAGTGTCAGCCATAAGTTGCCTTGGTGCCTACTATATTCACATATAATGTGCGCCAATGTTAGTGGGGCCAAGAAACCGGAATCTTTAATAAAGTGGTTAAATTTGGGCGCACCCTGCAACACAATTAAAGATAACTTTAAACAAATATCGGGGCCGCGGCATCATCTCAATTATTAAGGGGTACTGTTTATGGGCGCCATTATGTAGTAGAGGCAATGGCCTTAGCAGCTATAAAAGCCCCGGTCCATGCGTTCTGAAAATTGAATCCGCCTGTAATGGCATCTACATTTATTACTTCCCCTGCAAAAAAGAGGTTAGGCAGTACTTTGCTTTCAAAGGTCTTAAAATTTATTTCTTTTAAATCTACTCCTCCAGCCGTGACAAATTCCTCTTTAAAGGTACTTTTGCCATCCACTTGAAACCTGCAATTGGTAAGTTGTTTGGCTAAATTCTGCAATTGTACCTTAGAAATGTCGGCCCATTTGTCGGCTTCGGAAATATCGGAAGCCTTAACCAAACTTATCCAGAGTCGTTTTGGAAGGTCAAATGATTTGGTCCGTAACACGGTCTTTTTCCCTTCTATTTCCTTTATTTGCATTAATTGTCTTAGCGCCCCTTCTTCATGAAATTCGGGCAGCCAATTTACTCGTATGTTAAACTTGTAGTTTAGTTCGTGCAACAATTGCGCACCCCAGGCAGATAATCGCAAAATACCTGGACCGCTCATTCCCCAGTGGGTGATGAGCAAGGGGCCTTCGGACTCCAAGTCTGCCGGATGTATGCCAAATGTTTTTAACGCAGCACTAAACTTTCCATTTTTCATCTTGGAAGGTAGGATTTTTATGCTGGCATTAGTGCTTACTCCTTGTATGCCCCTAATTCTATCGTCCTTAATGTTAAAAGTGAAAAGAGACGGGACTGCGGGGATTATAGTGTGGCCCAGCTGCACTAACATGTTCCAAATTTTTGGGTTACTACCGGTAGCGACCAATATTTTCTTGGCTTTATATGTGCCTCTTATCGATTTAATTTCCCAGGCATAATCTAAGGCGTCTGTTTTTTTGGTAAGTGGGAGTATGTCTACCACCGAACTGTTTTTGAACACCTTAATGCCCAAACGTTCTGTTTCGGAAACAAAGCAGTCTATGATGGTCTGTGATGAATTGGAGGTGGGGAAAATCCTTCCATCGGCTTCTATTTTTAAACGGACGCCCCTTTTTTCAAAAAAGGCCATAGTGTCTCCACAGCAATGGTTGTGAAAAGGACCAACTAGTTCCCTTTCTCCCCTGGGGTAATTTTTGGCCAGTTCGGAGGGGTTAAACTCAGAATTTGTAACATTGCAGCGCCCACCGCCAGAGACTTTTACCTTGGTAAGTACCTCTTTGCCCCGTTCCAAGATGGCCACCTTAAGGTTTGGATTGGATTCTGCGATATGAATGGCTCCGTAATAACCAGCGGCTCCACCGCCAATAACAATAATATCAAACATTAATTTACTCGTTCAGGAAAGTTGGTAATAATGCCATCTACACCTAATTGGGCAATTTTTTTGATGTCCTCTGGCTTATTTACCGTCCAAGGGTAAATCTTATATCCGGCATTTTTTATTTCATGGGTATTCTCCAATGTTAGGTCTTTATAGGACGGATTAATGGCGACGGCTCCCAACTCCTTGGCTATGTCCAGGGCTTGTAAGGGGTCACCGCCTACCAAGATGGCAATAGGTACTTTGCTGTTTAGCTGGCGCATGGTTTGTAGTTCATCCCATTTAAAGCTGGAAATTAGGAATTTATCTATAGACCAGCCTTTTTCCTTAATGTAGTAATTCATAATAAAGTTTACCCTATCTGCCGTATTGGATCCTTTAAGTTCAATATTCAATTGTACTTTTTTATCTATCAGGTTTAGTACGTCCTGTAAGGTAGGGATCTTGTGGTTGCCGGTAAGGGTTAATTTCTGAAGATCCACAAAATTAAAAGCTTCAATACTCCCAACGCTATCGGTTAGCCTTTTAACATCGGAATCATGGAACACCACGGTTTCGCCACTTTTAATTTTAAAGACATCGATCTCTATCATGTCTACACCCAGATCCATAGCTTTCTGTATGGATGCCAAGGTGTTTTCCGTTTCGTGCCCCATCGCACCTCTGTGGCCAATAACCAAGGGTTTGTTCATATTGTTACAACTTATAAATATAAGGGATAGGAAAAATACTCCAATTGCAGATTTTGTTGTCATAATACTTTTCAATAATCTATTTTAAACTTAAAATTAGGGATTCCAATGGTTTTATATCTATTCTAACATGACCAATTTCATTTTCAACATACAAGGTATTTTTCTTTTGGTTATATAGTTCGTCTATCATGGTGTATTCCTTATTGGTTAGTTGCCATTCCCTTATAATTTCCGCTGGCAACTTTAAATCGAAACCAAAGGTCTGGTGTTCATCAAAGTTAGCAATAATTATGAGCCTTTCGTTTTCAGACCATCTTACAAATGATAAAACTCTGTAATTGTAATAATGGGTATGGTCCCTGTTGTAGTAATGTATGTCCCTGTAGTGCCCCATTAGAGCAGTACTACCTATGGTAAAATTTAGCAGGTTTTTGTAAAAGTTTCGTAATTCCGTCTCTTTATGGGATAACTGGCCGCCATCAAATTTTTTGTTGTTCACCCAGCGTTGAAAATGGGGTACCCCTATATAATCAAAAATAGAAGTACGGCCAGGGGAGCCAAAGCCTGGTTGCTCTGCAGCGGGTTCCCCCACTTCCTGCCCAAAATAGATCATGGTAGGGGAGGTACTAATGGTGGCGGAAACTACCATGCCTGGCTTGGCCTTTTCTGCATTTCCCAGGAATTCAGGGCAGGCAATACGATGTTCGTCATGGTTTTCCAAAAAATGTAGCATATGATGCTCAATATCCATAAGTCCGTTTTGCACCACGGGGATATGGTCTGTCCATCCGTGTCCCTGCATAATGTGCTTTAAGGAGTCGTAGAACTCTACCTTGTCGTACAAATAATCCATTTTCCCCAAAAAAATATAATCCCTGTAACGTTGGGGGTTGTATACTTCCGCCATTAAAAATGCATCTTCCTTTTTCATTTTTATGGACGAATTCATAAAGCTCCAGAATTCTACCGGAACCATTTCGGCCATGTCGTATCTAAAACCGTCTATGCCCATATCTAACCAATAAAGGGCTATATCCCTAAACTTTGCCCAAGAATCAGGAACGGATTTCCCTTGCCAAAATGCATAATGCTCAGAGAAGTCTTTTTGGCTAAAATCATTGGGCAGTGTTTCAAAATCTTTCCTTCCATTGGGAGCAATGCCGTAATTAATCTTTACGGTCTCGTACCAGTCATCAAAATTTGGTTTGGACAAGCGTGATCCATTTCCCGTCCATTTGGCCGGGAATTCCGTGAATTTACTGTCGCTCATCCTATAGGACTCCCCTCCCAATGGCAAATAGCCATCTCTCCAATCCGGTACTGAAAAGGCTTCGTCTAGGTTATAGTAAAAATTGTTGTCCTTGTCATAGGTCAGCGTGGTATTGTCCGTAGCACCAAAGTCTACAACCCCATCGGGGTTGTTTTTTCCTTCATATTTTCTTGCAATGTGATTGGGAACAATATCTATGATAACCTTTAATCCTGTTTTGTGGCTCCTTTCAACCAATTCCCTAAACTCTTGGTTTCTTTTATTTGGGTCATCGGCAAGGTCCGGGTCTACACTGTAATAATCCTTCACGGCATATGGGGACCCGGCTCTTCCTTTTACAATGTCCGGGTCGTCGTTTGATATGCCATAGGCCGTATAATCCCTGATTACGGCATGATGGGGAATACCGGTATACCATATATGGGTTACGCCCAAATCCTTGATTTCCCGCAAGGCCTTTTCCGTAAAATCACTGAATTTCCCCACGCCATTTTCTTCAATGGTGCCCCAAGGTTTGTTATGGGTGTTTGTGTTTCCAAACAACCTGGTGAATACTTGGTAGACAACGGTTTTGTTGGGGTGTGCAGTCTGATTCATTGCTAGATTTTTTTACATAGGTAATTCCAGTCCTATTGCCAGTTCTGGACAAAATTGTATCTGTCTGTGATGCTGAACTCTTTATTCATTCGAAATTTATTGATACGGCCATTTGTATTTCTTAAAATATTCTTTGATGACGGCATGCTCTTCTTCTGTTTACAAAATAGCCCTATAGCAATAAGAATTATATTATTGCTGCGTATGTTTTCTTTTCGGCCTTTAGTACCAAACGCTTACCGTTTAGCTTAATGGGCATTTCCCGGCTACCTTCCAGTTCAAAACTACTCTCCTTATCTTTTACCTTTACCTTTATGATATTTCCTCTAAAATTCACCTTAAAAGAGTAGGATTCCCATTGTTTTGGTATCCTGGGGCAAAAAGATAGTTCGTTCTCCAAGACTCTCATGCCTCCAAATCCTTCCACTATACTCATCCAGGTGCCTGCCATGGAGGTAATGTGGAGTCCTTCCTCCACTTCTTTGTTGTAATCGTCCAAATCTAAGCGTGACGTACGTAGGTAAAAGTTATAGGCTTGTTCCATTCTATTTAGTTTGGCAGCTAGAATACTGTGAACGCAGGGAGAAAGGGAGGATTCATGTACCGTGAAGGGTTCGTAAAAATCAAAATGCCTTTCCAGTTCTTCCAAGCTAAATTGGTCCTCAAAGAAGTAAAATCCCTGTAGGGTATCGGCCTGCTTGATATAGGGAGACCTTAGAATTCGGTCCCAACTCCATTTCTGGTTAATGGGGCGATCTTTTTTCATTAAGTCTTTCGCTGGGATCAATTCCTTGTCCAAAAAGCCGTCCTGTTGTAGGTATACCTTGTTTTTTTTATCATAAGGGAAATACATATTGGTAGCCACTTGATCCCATAAGGCTGTCTCCTGCTCCGATAATTGGGTGATCTCTATAATCCTTTCGTAGTCATTTGGATGGTCTTCTTTTACCTTTAGTAAGGCTTCAAGTGTATACTGAATGCACCATCTGGCAATATAGTTTGTGTACCAATTATTGTTAACGTTGTTTTCGTATTCGTTGGGGCCGGTAACTCCCAGGATTACATACTTGTTTTTCTGTGAAGAAAATGTGGCTCTTTGATGCCAGAAGCGGGATATCCCAACTAAAACTTCCAGGCCCATTTCTGGGATATAGGAGTCATCTGCGGTAAAACGTTGGTAATTGTAAATGGCAAAGGCAATAGCGCCATTTCTATGTATTTCCTCGAAGGTTATTTCCCATTCGTTATGGCACTCTTCCCCGTTCATGGTTACCATAGGGTACAATGCAGCCCCGTCCTTGAAACCAAGTTTTTGGGCGTTTTCAATAGCTTTTTCCAAATGGTTGTACCTATAGGTGAGAAGGTTTCTCGCTACGGTATTGTTTTTGGTGGCCATATAAAAAGGAATGCAATAGGCCTCTGTATCCCAATAGGTGCTTCCTCCGTATTTTTCACCTGTAAACCCTTTGGGGCCAATGTTGAGTCGGGAATCCCTCCCTAAATACGTTTGGTTTAAATGAAAAATATTAAAGCGAATGCCCTGTTGGGCCCTTACATCACCTTCTATGGTAATATCGCTCATATTCCATATTTGGGACCAAGCTTCCTTTTGTCGTTCCAATAAGCTATCAAAGCCTATGGCCGTAGTCTCTTGCAATAGTTTTTTGGCTGCTGGGACAAGTGCATCCACTTTGTGGTTGGTAGAGACGGTGTATCCTCCAAATTTAACTAAGGTTAAGCGGTCGCCTTTGTTGATCTCCTTTTTAAATTGATGAACTACTTTATTGGGCTGGGTTGTCTCAATGGGCGTTGTTGAAACGGCCTCTTCATTGTGGAACAAACCAGATTCCATAAAAGTACAGGTGTAAAAGTTGGTCTTCAGGGTGTGGGCCTCCAAAAAGGCCTGACATCCCTTGGATTCCGCTTTGGTAGTATTCCAAAATTGGTCGTCCCAATTACTGTCTTCATTGGTAATCCCACTGTCCAAATAAGGGTGATAGGCAATGCTCATATCTTGGTTTACTGCGGTAATTTCGTATTTAATGGCACCTACTTCATCATAGTCCAGACTTAGAAAACGGATAATTTTGGCTTTAATAACAGTGCCGTTTAAGAGGGTAGCTGTAAAACTTCGGCTATACCAGCCTTGTTTCATGTTGAGCTCCCTGTGAAATTCATCTACACTTTTGCAGCTGTTTAGATCCAGTTCTTCACCATTGATAAATATGTTGATGCCAATCCAATTGGGCGCATTCAATACCTTGGCAAAATATTCCGGGTAGCCATTTTTCCACCATCCAACCTTGGTTTTGTCGGGGTAGTAAATACCCGCAATATAGCTCCCCTGGAAAGTGGGGCCAGTGTATTTTTCCTCAAAATTGGCGCGTTGTCCCATGGCGCCATTGCCCAGGCTGAATAAGCTCTCAGAAGATTTTACCCTAAGCTTGTCATATCCTTCTTCAATTATGGACCAATTGTGGGGCTTTATATAATCTTGATTCATTATTCTGTAGTATCAGCGTTATTGTAATGGACGGCTATGGTTTGGGTGTGTATTTTGTTCCAAACAATAGGTCCTAATGTACAAATTATTGCTGAGGTCTACTACTCTTGTGGTATTAAGAGGCTGTTAAGAAAACTATTGTCCATTTCAGTAAAATTGGAGAAAACATATTGTGCGTCAAAAAGGACCTTGGCATCCCCTATACCAATACTGATCATTCCTGCCTTGTTTGCGGCTTGAAGGCCGGCAACGGCATCTTCAAAAACCACACAATCATTGGCGGTTAAGCCCATTTTTTTGGCAGCTATCAAGAAAACTTCGGGATCTGGTTTAGCCTTGCTAACTTGGTTGCCGTCTACCACAACATCAAAAAAATCCAACAGTTTAACCTTTTTTAATATTGGGATGGCATTTTTACTGGCAGAGCCCAGCGCTATAGGCATTTCTTTTGCCTTAAGGTGCTGTAGAACCCTCTGTACATCGGGTAAAATTTCAGATTCATCCATTTCTTCAATTTGGGCAAGGTAGTCCTCATTTTTTGCTGTCATCCATGCTTCAAATTGTTCATGGCTCCACTTAATACCGCCTATATCCAATAGTATCTCCAAACATCTTTTGCGACTTACCCCTTTAAACAGTTCATTTTGTTCCAATGTAAATTCAAACCCCAATTTAGAGGCCAATTTTTTCCATGCCAGATAATGGTATTTGGCAGTATCTACTATTACTCCGTCCAAATCAAATATAAATCCTTTTTTATTGCTCATGGTTTTTTCAGTGTTTTTGGGGTTAGCGTTTGCAGGGAGAGAAATGGGCTGCCATCCTGAGTGTCTATTCCATATTTGAACCAATATCTTATATTGGTATTAGGTGTAAGGTGGTTCTTTTGCTGCAATCTGATTACTATGTTAAACGAGTATAGTCTAATTTCCGGTAGATCCGCGTACTATTAAGGTTGGCTCAAGAACTTTTGTGGTATAAGTTTCCTCTTCCTCTTCACTTTCCACTTTTTCAATGAGCATTTCTGCAGCAATTTTTCCCATATCTTCGCCATGTTGTGCAACGGCAGTTAGGCCGGGAGTGGAATATTTGGATAATAGACCGTCCGTAAACCCTATAAATGAGATGTCCTCAGGGATTTTTATGCCCAAGCTTTGTACAAATCTCATACTGTGAATGGCAAATATTTCATTGACACTTAGAACGGCGTCAACCTTTTTATTTGTAAAGAACTCCTCTATTCCCTTTTCATCCACTTCCATTGAGGGAAATTCCAGGATGAGATCTTCATTTATTTCAAGGTCATTGTCCAATAGCGCTTCCCTGTAGCCTGCTGCCCTGTCCCTACTTACGCTAAAATAGTCCTTGGTAGTAATGAGGGCTATTTTTTTTCTGCCTTCGCGTATAAAGGTCGTTACAGCATTGTACGCGCCCTTTTTATCGTCTATAACCACCTTGTCACATTTGATCTCTGGAGTTACCCTGTCAAATAGTACTAAGGGGATGCCCTGGGCAGTAACCTCTTTTAGGTGGTTGTAGTCGTTTTTTAGTTGTGTGCCTGCAGATAATGCCATAATAAAACCGTCTATACTGCCGTTGGCAAGCAATTCCATGTTGATGACCTCCTTGTCAAAGGATTCGTCAGAAACACAAACAATAACATTGTAACCTTTGGCGTTGGCATATTTTTCTATACCCCTGAACACCGTTGTGAAAAAATGATGTACAATATCGGGGATGATCACCCCTATATTCTTGGTTCGTTTATTTTTTAGGCTAATGGCTATATTATTGGGTTTGTAATTGTATAGCTTGGCAAAAGCCTGTATTTTTTCTTTAGTGTCCCGGCCAATTTCCTCACTATTTTTTAAAGCTTTGGAAACTGTGGAAATGGAAACCCCTAATTCTCGGGCTATGTGTTTAAGCGTTATTTTTCTTTTCAAGGGTTGTTTTTTTGCAGGGTGAATATACTACTAAAAAAGCAAAATGGGATAGGTCTGTAATTTCGGTGTAGCAATATAGACGGTATATCCATTTTAATCGGTACAATATATTTAAATAAGGATGTCTGTGAGTGCAAATGTTAAAAAAATATAGACAAATATCAAAATATCATTAACAATGAAAAATGCGTATATTTACACATATATACTGTAATTTGTTATGTATGTAATTTAATTTGTAATTGTGGCATTCATATATTTAGGTGTAAAAATGACCTACCGAAAACGATTTAGTTGTTTTAAAGGCTTAAATTTAAGCGATAGAGCAAAAAATTAACATTTTATTGTATACATTGGCAGTAAATAACTTGGTTTTTCCAGCTTATTAACTTATTCTAACTCGATTAAAACTAACTGTTTATGAAGATTAATTTACTCAAAAGCCTATTTCTGTTCGGAACATTATTGTGTTTTGGAATGGTAACGGCGCAAGAGGTGTCAGGTACGGTATCTGATGCTACAGGTCCCTTACCGGGAGCCAGCGTTGTGGTGAAAGGAACCACCACAGGAGCGCAAACAGATTTTGACGGTAATTACACGATAAGTGATGTAGGTCCCAATGCCACTTTGGTTTTTAGTTATATTGGCTATAAGACCCAAGAGGTGGTTGTGGGAAATCAAACTACAATCAATATTACCATGGAGGAAGATGCAGAGACTTTGGCCGAAGTGGTTATTATTGGTTATGGTACTACTACGGTAAAGGATGCTACCGGTTCTGTCTCGGCAGTAACCTCCGAAGATTTTAATGGAGGGGTTATTTCCTCCCCGGAACAATTAATACAAGGTAAGTCGGCCGGGGTTCAAATTTCCCAGGGAAGTGGGGAACCAGGATCAGGCGTGGCTATTAGAATTAGGGGAACTTCATCGGTAAGGTCCAATAACGACCCCCTATTTGTGGTTGATGGTGTTCCGTTGCCATCGGGAAGTAGTTCTTCCGAAGGAACCGATATTGGGGTAGGGTCTAGTTCAGCGAGAAACCCTTTGAGTTTTTTGAATCCCAATGATATTGAGAGTATGAGTATCCTTAAAGACGCTTCCTCAACTGCTATTTATGGTTCTAGAGGGGCTAATGGGGTTGTTATTATTACCACCAAAAGTGGTAAAGGAGGAGCCCAAGGGGGTACTTGGGAGTTTTCTTCCGATTTAAGTTTTTCCTCCCCGGCCAACGAATTTGATTTGTTGAATAGAAGTGAGTTTTTGTCTGCGGTACAGGCCTTTGGAGGAACTGCAACAGATTTGGGCAATGATACGGACTGGCAGTCCTTGGTCACCAGAAACTCTTCTTCTACCAATAACAACTTGGCCTATTCCCAGAACTATGGATCTGGTAACGTTAGAGCAACCTTTAATTATGGCAATCAATTTGGGATTGTCCCAAAATCTTCGCAGGAACGTATTACAGGAAGGCTAAACCTTGCCCAAAGGTTGTTGAACGATAAACTAAGATTAGATCTGCAGAGTACCCTTTCCAGGGTAAATGATGAGGCTCCACCATTAAGTGGTAGCGCCGGATCTACAGGGGATATGTTAGGAGCGGCTTATTCTGCCAATCCTACCTGGCCCGCCAACAGTACCTTTAACCCAGGTGATAGGATCAACCCCTTGAACTTGTTGGAGAACTGGCAAAGTTTAACGTATACTGATCGATTTTTGATTAATTTTTCGGCCTCATATGATATTGTGGAGGACCTTACTGCTAAGTTGACCGTTGGTTACGATAAATCCGAATCCACCAGGGAGGCTTCTTTGGGTAGCAGGTCCTTTAATGTGGGGCGTGGTGCCGGTGGTAATGGTAGGGGTACAATAAATGACCTTACCCTGGAGAACAGGTTGCTGGAGTTTACATTAAATTATAAAAAGGAATTTGATAATTCGGTTTTGGAGGCCTTGGGTGGATTTTCTTACCAAGATTTTAACTCCAGAGGGAGAAATGTGGAAGGATGGGGCTATTCTACAGCCAATCTGAACGATATGGCAGAGGACTTGACCGCTGCGGGCAATAAGATAGAGTCCATGATAACAGGCTCCTATCAGCAATATGGCTATGCCTCGGGAGGTGATGCCGATCTTTTTGTAAATCGGTTGTTTCCAGAGCCGGTGTCAGACCGCCTTGGTGCTGTTAGCTTGCCAGTGCAATCTATTTTTGCCGATACCTTTGATAATACCGATGAGCTTCAGTCTTTCTTTGCCCGTGCCAATTATAGTATAGCCAGTAAGTACTTGTTTACTGCTACGGTCAGGGCCGATGGTTCTTCCCGTTTTGGTGAGAATAATCGGTATGGTATATTCCCCTCGGCAGCTTTTGCATGGAAAATAAGTGAAGAAGACTTTATAGGAGATGCCATGTCTACCTTAAAACTTAGATTGAGCTACGGTATTACCGGTAATCAGGACGGTTTGGGATATGGTAGATTCGTTAGAAGGGAACGATATTCCACTACCACCAATGGAGATCCAAATATCAGTGATGGTGGAGACGTTAATGTGCCTGGTATTTCTACTGTAGAATTTGCCAACCCTGATTTAAAGTGGGAGGAAACTACCCAATATAATGTAGGACTGGATTTTGGGTTTGCAAATGATCGTTTTAGTGGGTCGGTAGATGTGTATCGAAAGGAAACGAGGGATTTACTGCTTAATATTGAGGCTGCACAGCCTTCCCCGCAACCTACCTTTTTTCAGAATTTGGATGCCTTGGTGTTGAACCAAGGAGCGGAATTTTCTCTTAATTACGATATATTGCAGGGAGATGATTATAGTTGGACTGCCGGTTTTAATGTTTCCTATAATAAAAATGAAATCCAAGATTTTGACGGGGAAATAGCTGCAGGAACCATTCGCGGAGCTGGACTTAGTAATGCCTTTGCGCAACGTCTGGCATCTGGACAACCTTTATTTTCTTTCTATTTAAGGGAGTTTGTAGGGTTTGATGAAAATGGTAATCCCGTGCACGAAGGAGGGGTGGATAATCAACAATTTGTTGGAAAAAGTGCCCTGCCAGATGTCACTGGAGGTTTTTCAACCTCGGCCAATTATAAGAACTGGTCGGCCTCCCTTTATTTCAATGGGCAATTTGGCAACTATATCTACAATAATACCGCCAATGCCTTTTTTACTGGAGGTGCCATTGGTAGTGGTAATAATGTAACACAAAATGTGGTGGAATTGGCAGGACAGGAAGGTAGATTTGCCGAAGCATCGGTTTCTACCAGATTCTTGGAAAAAGGAGATTTTGTAAGATTGCAAACTGCATCAATTTCTTATGATGTTCCTTTAAAGGAAGGCTTGTTTAAGTCTATGAGGCTTAGTCTTACCGGTCAGAATCTTTTTGTTATTACAGATTATTCCGGTCTAGATCCCGAGGTTAGTGTGGCTCCGGCAAGTGCCGCCCTATTAAATGGTTTGCCTATAGCGGGAATCGACTATAGTGCCTTTCCAAGGCCAAGAACATACACTTTAGGATTTAACGTAACATTTTAATTAGAGCATTATGAACATACAAAAATATATGAAACCCGTTTTTGGCTCCCTATTTGTATTGGTAGGTCTGGTTTCCTGTACCAATCTGGAGATAGAAGAAACGGATTCGATCATAAGTACAGCAGTCGATGGTGGTTTTACACCAGTGGCTAACCCTGCATCTTCTCTTAGTGACCTTTATAATAAAGTGGGTGGCGATTTTGCAACTCAAGAAACCATGTACGCCATGTCCGAGGTTACTACAGATGAGCTGTTGATACCAACTCGAGGAACTGACTGGGGCGATAATGGGATATGGAGACAGTTGCACACCCATACTTGGACCCCTGCGCATTTATTCATTAAAAATGCCTGGAACAACCTAAATCAGAATGTATTTAGGGCTTCGGAGATTATAGAAAGTAATCCAGCGGCCTCAGTACTGGCAGAAGCCAAATTTCTTAGAGCATTTAATATGTTTTTTCTGATGGACTTTTTTGGTTCTGTACCCTTTAGGGAGGTAGATGAAGGACCAGAAGTGAATCCTAGGGTGTTGACCAGAAGTGAGGCTTTTAATTTTGTAGAGTCCGATTTACTGGATGCCTTGTCCGGTTTGTCCGATGGTAGCCCAGGGACAGCTAATACAGGTACCGCCACTAAGGCAGCGGCAAATTTTCTTTTAGCCAAAATATACCTAAATTCCCATATCTATAATGGAGGTGCTGTTGATAACGCTAATATGCAAAAAGTTATAGACGCTGTTGATGACATAGCGGATTTGGGTTTTGGAATAGAAGAGGGGTATTTTCAAATATTCGAATCCTCAGATGATAACGAGACCATTTTCTACTTAAATAGCGATATAGGAGCGAGGATTTGGAATAGTATGCATTACAATATGAACTCCCCTGACAACACCGGTGGTGGCTGGAACGGGTTTTCTACCTTGGCCGAATTCTATGACTCTTTTGAAGGTGATCCCAATACCAATTATGTAGGGGATGGCCAGGAAGAACGAAGAGGCTGGGTTCCGGATGCCTCCAATGCCAATAATATTAATTTGGGCCTTGGATACGGCTTTTTGATCGGTCAGCAGTATAACGAAGATGGTACAAAATTGAAAAATAGACAGGGAGGCGATTTAATATTGAAAAAAGAACTGACTTCCTTGGTAGGAAACGGAGAAGCTGACGGTATCAGAATTCTTAAGTACCATCCAAATGATGGGGGTGAAATTAATTCTTTTAGAAAGCATCAGATTATGTTTAGGTATTCGGATGCACATCTTATGAAGGCAGAAGCTATGATGCGGATGGGTGGTGATCCAACAGAAATGGTAAATGAGTTAAGACGTTCAAGGGAAAATACCCCAGAATTAGCAAGCGTGTCAGAGGATGAGCTATTGGCAGAAAGAGGTAGGGAATTGTATATTGAGTTTTGGAGAAGGAACGATATGGTACGTTTTGATAAATTTACCGAGCCATGGAATTTGAAGGAGATAAGTGGAGATCCTAACTTAAATCTTTTTCCCATACCTGAAACAGCTTTGCTGTCCAATCCAAATTTGGTACAGAATCCAGGATACTAACGCGGTAGTATAATAGTCCCAGTAAATGGGAACTGTTCTGAAGAAAAAGAAAAGCCAGTGAATTAGTTTTCACTGGCTTTTTCTATATTTTGAATACCGCATTTATTTAGCAAAATACACATAAATACATATTACAACGGCGCAGATGGCCAATCCTACTTGGTTTACATATTTGTAGGGTTCAATGGAAACCTGTTCGGTATACTGTAGCTCAAAGGCTTCTTTTCTGGGGTAAAACTTACCAATAAGTAACATTATTGCCGCATTGGCCAGGAATAAAATTGCCATAATATGTAAGTAGTGAGGGTAAGCATCGGCTTCCACCAGTTTAAGGGCGGCAGGGTCTGTTATCCCCGAGGCTTTGGCCTTTTCCAAGGCATTGTCCACAAGTTGTCCCTTAAGTATAAACTGACTAATAATGTATAATAGGGAGCCAGAAAAAATACCTATTTTGGCAGCTATGGCGGGAACCCTTTTGGTTAGGTATCCTACGACTATAATGGTGAAAATAGGAATGCTGTATATCCCGTTTATTTCCTGTAAATAATTAAACAAACTACCGGCATTGGCAATTAATGGAGCAATGAACATGGCAGCCAAGGCCAAACATATCCCAAATATCTTACCGTATTTTACCACTGTTTTTTCAGGGGCCTCTTTATTAATATGCTGCTTGTAGATATCTATTCCAAACAAGGTTACCGAGCTGTTTAGGACACTGTTAAATGAACTCAATATGGCCCCAAAAAGGACTGCGGCGAAAAAACCTACCAAGGGCTTGGGCAATACGGCCCTTACCAATTCCGGGTAGGCCAAATCACTGGAAGATAAGCCGCCTTCAAAATAGTGGTAGGCTATCATTCCTGGGAGTACTAGGATTAATGGCCCTAAAATTTTTAAAAAAGAAGCTAGTAACAAACCTTTTTGACCCTCTGCCAAATTTTTGGCCCCTAAGGCCCTTTGGATTATTTGTTGGTTGGTTCCCCAATAAAAAAGCTGAACCAGCATCATTCCTGTGAAAATGGTAGAAAACGGAACTTCCTGCCCAGGTTCGCCAGTTGAGTCAAATCTTTCTGGGTTTGTGCTTATTAAGGTATCTATGCCATTAAGTACATTTCCGTCCCCAATGGCCATTAAACCAAATATGGGGATTAGTATCCCTCCAATAATTAGTCCAACAGCATTGATACTGTCCGAAACGGCTACAGCCTTTAACCCGCCAAAAACGGCATAAATAGATCCTATTATTCCAATCCCCCAAATACAAAGCACCAAGGCTGTGGAATCTGAAACGTTTAATAGTTCCGGTACATTGAACATCCCACTTATGGCTACCGATCCAGAATATAGGATAACAGGTAGAAGTACTACCACATAGCCTGTTAGGAACAGTCCAGAGGTTATGGTCTTGGTGGTAACATCAAACCTTTTTGCTAAAAATTGGGGAATAGTGGTTAGCCCCCCTTTTAAATACCTAGGCAATAAAAATACGGCAGTCACTACCATGGCAATGGCAGCTAAAGTCTCCCATGCCATTACCGAGAGTCCATCGGTATAGGCACTGCCATTAAGGCCAACTATTTGTTCGGTAGAAAGGTTGGTCAGCAGCAATGAGCCAGCGATTACCCCGGCAGTTAGACTTCTGCCACCCAAGAAATACCCATCGGATGAGCTTTCATCTGTTTTTCGAGTAGCTAAATAGGCTATTAAACCAACTAATGAGGTAAAACCTATGAAAGATAGAATTCCAAGCATTGTATATGTACTATTTTTTGGTTGTAGGGGCTAAATATATTGGATTATTTATAATATTGGGCAAGCAAACTTGATTTATCACAAAATGTGATCAAAAAAATTATCTATATGCCATTTAATGTTGGTTATCGGAACAATTATTAACATGGCTAGCGCTCATTTTTTCTTTAACTTTAATTATATTGCTTGTAGTAAGCTAAGAGCCATTGTTCTTGGCTTTTCAGCTGTGGGAGGGCTATTGTAAGCTGTAGAGTTTTAATTTTATAACGGGCTTGTAAGTGGTTGTTTGTTAGGTAGTTTGTGTGCGGGTTTTGCTAGCTGCTTATACAAAAAAATTATAATTATATATGGGGAAACAAAATTTGGGCTTATGCCTTTTTTTAATGGCTATGGTTTTGTTAGGTTCATGTACCGCCAAAGAAGGAAAAGAGGTGGTTGTCAAGGACAAAGAAACCTTGTTCACCTTACTTGAACCGGAGAAAACCGGTGTCCATTTTGTAAATAAGGTGGTGAACCAGAAGAATTTCAACATCTTTAAGTATCGGAATTTTTATAATGGTGGTGGAGTTGCCATTGGTGATATTAATAATGATGGTCTGCCGGATATTTATCTTACCGGGAACATGGTTTCCAATAAACTATACTTAAACAAAGGAGGACTTACATTTGAGGATATTACCGAAACTGCGGCTGTTGGAGGTAACAAGCCATGGTCTACAGGAGTAACCATGGTTGATATCAATGGGGATGGTTATTTGGATCTCTATGTTAGCAATGCAGGAAATATGGAAGGGAACAACCATGATAACGACCTCTATATAAATAATGGAGATCTTACTTTTACTGAAATGGCAGCAGAATATAATCTGGCAAAGACTGGTTTTTCTACCCATGCCTCATTTTTCGACTATGACAAGGACGGGGATTTGGATGCGTATATTCTTAACAACAGCAACGTTCCTGTGAGTAGTCTTGGGTACGCGGAACAACGCGAAGTAAGGGCGCAGGATTGGGAAGGGGTGCCCGATATTTTCAAGGGCGTAGGCGATATGTTGCTTCGAAATGACGATGGAAAGTTTGTGGATGTGAGTGAAGAGGCCGGGATCTACGGTAGCTTGATAGGTTTTGGTTTAGGGGTTATGGTAAGTGATCTAAATGGAGATGGCTATTCTGATATCTACGTCTCCAACGACTTTTATGAAAGGGATTACCTATACATTAATCAAAGGGATGGCACCTTTGCCGAAGAAATAGAAAGTTGGACCTCGCATTTAAGTTTGTCTGCCATGGGAATAGACATGGCCGATATTAATAATGACGGTCATGCGGATATTTTTATAACCGATATGCTCCCTGAAGGGGATCAAAGGGTGAAATCGGTTATGGAGTTTGAGGGGTATAATGTGTTTAAACTAAAACAGAGTAAGGATTTCTATCAACAATATATACAGAATACCCTGCAATTAAACAATGGCAACAATTCATTTTCGGAAGTAGCCTACTACAGTGGGGTGGCTAAGACCGATTGGAGTTGGGCCGGACTTTTGTTCGATATGGATAATGATGGCTTACGGGATATCTTTATTACCAATGGTATAAATCACGATTTAACCGACTTGGATTTTGTAGATTTCTTTGCCAACGAAATTATCCAAAAAATGGCACTTACCGGAGAAAAGGAATCCATAGACTCCATCATTGCCAAAATGCCTATTAAGCCCCAACCCAATTATGCATATAGAAATAATGGGGATATTACTTTTACCAATGAAACCAGTAATTGGGGATTGGGATTGCCCAGTATGTCCAATGGCGCAGCCTACGGCGACCTGGATAACGATGGCGATCTGGATATTGTGGTGAACAACGTGAATACCGAATCATTTGTATACGAAAACCACAGTGAGAAAATGAGGGATCATAATTACCTTAAACTAAAATTTGAAGGTAGTGGCAGTAATACATTTGCTATTGGTGCCAGTATACGACTTTATATTGAAGACCAAATCCTGGTGCAGGAATTAATACCGTCACGTGGGTTTCAGTCGTCCGTGGAGTATGTTATGACCATTGGCCTAGGTGAAAATACGGTTATAGATTCTATGCGGGTCCTTTGGCCTGATGATCGTACCCAGAAATTTGAGAATATCAAGGCCAATCAATTTCTTGTCCTAAAAAATAAGGAAGCCAAGGAGGTGTACCGTCCTGTACAACAAGGGGTTAAAAATTCCTTGAGTACGGAATTGAGCAACAACCAATTGCTTGCACATAAAGAAAATAATTATAATGATTTTGATTATGAAGGTTTAATATCCAAAATGCTATCACAGGAAGGGCCGGCCATGGCAGTAGCAGATGTTAATGGGGATGGAAACGAAGATGTATTTATAGGAGGAGGGCCTCAACAAGCTGGAGTGCTGTATCTCCACAAGGGCAATGGAAACCTAATCCGCAGTCAACAAGATGCTTTTGAAAAGGATTCCGGTCTAGAGGATGTAGCCGCGGCTTTTCTGGATGTAGATATGGATGGGGATATGGATTTAATGGTGGGCAATGCGGGCAATCAGGTGGGCGAGGAAAAGATGTACCGCCCAAGGCTATATATCAATAATGGTGAGGGGGTGTTTAAGGCATCACCGGAAATTTTGCCCAGTACTTTTAAAAATATTTCGGTCATTGCTCCCAACGATTTTGACGGGGATGGGGATGTGGACGTCTTTATAGGATCTAGGAGTGTTGTAGGGAATTACGGCTTGGATCCAGATCATCTTTTTTTGGAAAATAAGGGAGATGGAACTTTTGTGGATGCAACAGAACGATTGGCCTATGATACCAGAAAAGCAGGTATGGTAACTGATGCCATATGGACCGATGTGGATGGAGATGGAAAAAAAGACCTTATAACGGTCTCTGATTGGGGAAGCCCCATGGTCTTTCGGAATACTGGCAAAAGACTCTCTAAATTAAATACCTCTTTAGACAGTTTAACGGGTTGGTGGAATACATTGGAGGCCGAAGACTTGGACAAGGATGGGGATTATGATTTAATTTTGGGTAACCAGGGGAGCAATGTCCCCTATTCTGCTTCCAAAGAAAATCCTATGAAAATGTGGGTGAACGATTTTGACAATAATGGGACCATTGAGCAGATTACAACCCGAAATATTAATGGGAAAGATTACCCCATTCATCAAAAAAAGGAATTGACAACCCAAATGGTAGCCCTGAAAAAACAAAACTTAAAGGCGTCTGAATACGCCCAAAAAACGATTGGAGAGTTGTTTACAGGTGAAAATTTTGAAAGATCCATTGTAAAGGAAGCCGTAATGCAGGAGTCGGTCATTGCCATCAATGAGGGAGGGGGTAAATTCACTATAAAAAAATTACCGGGAAGGGTGCAAATGTCCTGTGTGTGCGGTATTAGCTGTGCCGATATAGACCAAGACGGTCACTTGGATCTGATTATGGGAGGTAATAATTTTGAGTTTAAGCCTCAGTATTCCCGTTTAGATGCCAATTATGGAAATATATTACTAGGTAAGGACAACCTGGACTTTGAATGGCAAAACTATGACGAGAGTGGCTTCTTTATTAAAGATGAGGTGAAACACATTGAACAAATTAAGGATAAAAATGGCAAGCGATTTATTATTGCGGCTATTAACAACAACAAACCAAAAGTATTTTCTCTGAATGAATAGGTACTCTTTATATGTTTTGCTGATAGCTCTATTCTTGGGCTGTGCCGATAGGGAAGGCCAGGTTTTTGTTAATCCCTCTTCTGATGAAACTGGGGTCAGTTTTCAGAATACCTTAACCGAAACGGATGAATTAAACATCTTGGACTATTTGTATTTCTATAACGGAGGTGGTGTGGCTATTGGCGATATCAATGGCGATGGGCTGACCGACGTTTTTCTTTCCGGGAATCAAGTAAAAAATAGATTGTATTTAAATGAAGGCAACCTAAAATTTAAGGATATTAGCGCTACGGCGGGGATATCTGGGGAAAGCAGCTGGAACACAGGAGCGGTAATGGGAGATGTTAATGGTGATGGTCTTTTGGATATATATGTCTGCGCAGTGGTAGGAATAAATGGTTTTTATGGGCAGAACGAACTCTTTATAAATAATGGGGACAATACGTTTACCGAGAGTGCTGCACAGTACGGTCTCGATTTTGATACCTATAGTAGTTCTGCCGCGTTTTTAGACTATGATTTGGACGGTGACCTGGATATGTATCTGCTTAACCACGCCGTACATACCCAACAATCATACGGTAAAGCAGAGGTGCGCTATGTGCGAGACCAACAATCTGGCGATAAATTGCTGCGCAATGATGGTGGTTTTTTTGTTGATGTTAGTGAAGAGGCCGGTATATATGGTGGGGCCAATGGATACGGACTTGGCATTGCAGTGGCCGATTTTAACCAGGATGGATATCCGGATATCTATGTGGGCAATGATTTTCATGAAGACGACTATTATTATCTAAACAATGGAGATGGTACTTTTACAGAAGAATTACGCCGTTTCTTTGGGCATATCAGTAAGTTTTCCATGGGAAATGATGTTGCGGACATTAATGGTGATGGTTGGCCCGATCTGCTCTCTTTGGATATGCTGCCAGAAGACGAAAAGGTACTTAAATCCTCGGAAGGGGATGACCATACACAGACCCAAAAATTAAGGGTAGAACGTTTTGGGTACCACTATCAATATTCTAGGAATATGCTGTTTGTAAATAAACAGAATACCCCCTATGCAGAAACGGCACTAATGAGTGGAATAGCTGCAACGGACTGGAGCTGGAGTGCACTTTTTGGAGACTATGACCAGGATGGAGAGCAAGATGTTTTTATATCCAACGGAATACCCAAAAGGCCCAACGATTTGGATTTTATCAAGTTTGCCTCCGATGATAAGATTAGAAACAAACTGAACAATACCAAACTTGTAGATCAGCAAGCCCTAGACCTTATGCCCTCTGGAGCAACCCATAACTATATATTTAGAGGGAGGGGCAATTTGGAGTTTAGGGACATGTCTGGCAATTGGATGGTAAAAGATACCTTGATTTCAGGTGCCACTGCCGTGGGGGATCTTGATAATGACGGTGATTTAGACCTTATAACCAATAATATAAATAGTACTGCAACCTTTTATATCAATAAAACCAATAGTAAGGCCAGCTATTTGAAGCTAAGGTTTAACTACTCCCCAAACAATAAACTGGGAATCGGTACCAAGGTATTTGCCTATAGTAATGGGAAAATGCAATACAAGGAACTGTATACCGTTCGTGGCTTCCAGTCATCCTCGGAACCTATGGTGCACTTTGGGTTTGGGGATGGACAAATAATTGATTCCCTCAAGATTGTTTGGCCCAATAAGACATTTCAGGTTCTGAAGGAGGTTGCAGCCAATCAAACCATAACGGTTTCCCCAGAAAATACCCACCCTTTTGATTATAATACCCTAACAGAAAATGAACAAAGAATATTTAGAAGGCAAGAGGATAATTTAGGTATCAATTTTAGACATAAAGAAGATAATTATTTGGATATCAATAGGCAAAAATTAATACCCTATCAAATTTCAGATCGCGGTCCGGCGGTGGCTATAGGAGATCTGGACGGTGATAAGAGGGAGGATATATTTTTTGGAGGTTCTAAATACTATCCTTCAAGGATATTTTTCCAGAAAGACAGTGCTTACGTGGAAAAACGACTTCCCAATATTGCCATGGATTCTATAAAAGAGGAAGTAAGTGCGCTTATTGCCGACCTAAATAATGATGGCTTCAATGATGTTTTTGTTGCCAATGGAGGAGGCGACTTTTATGACCAGATGCCCCCTCTGGCAGATAGCTATTATCTGCAACAGGAAGGTAGTTTTAATAAGAAGGAATTGCCCAATTACTTTGAAAATGCCGCGGTTGTCCGTGAATGTGATTTTGACAATGACGGGGATTTGGATCTGTTTGTAGGGAACAATGCCACCACCAACGATTTTGGGAAGATTCCCAATTCTTATCTGTTAAGGAACGACAATGGTACTTTCTCTGTGGTTATAAACCAAGAGCTGTCCCAAGCAGGAATGGTAACCGATGCCGTTTGGAGCGATTATGACGGTGATGGTGCCATAGACCTTATTGTTGTAGGGGAATGGATGTCTCCCAGATTTTATAAAAATATAAAGGGCCAACTCGTTGAAGACAGTGTTTTGGATGCTGGTTATAATGGGCTTTGGGAGTGTATAATTCCATTTGACATTGATGGGGACGGTGATAAAGACTATTTATTGGGCAATTGGGGGAGCAATACAAAATTTAAGGCCTCAGAGGAATACCCCATGAAAATGTACTATTCGGATTTCGATCATAATGGTAGTACAGAAACCATAGTGGCCACAGAAAAGGACGGGCAGTATTACCCCTTGGAAGGTTTGGATGAGTTGGCTGCCCAAATGGTGGGTTTAAGAAAGAAATTTACGCGTTATAAAGATTTTGCAGGGAAACCCATTGGTGAAGTAATGGATGCCGAAGCCTTAAAAAGTGGCACTGTTTTGGAGGTAAATACCCTTGAGTCCGGGTTTCTGAGGAATAATGGAGGTCTCTATACCTTTGTTCCTTTTAATAGGGAATTGCAACTTGCCCCTATTAGGGCATTCTTGGAATTCGATTTTGATAGGGATGGAACAACTGAAATATTGGCGGCTGGAAATTATTTTGGGGTCAAACCCTACCATGGTAGGTTAGATTCTTTTTCAGGGGCACTCATTAGAAATGAAAATGATGTAATTTTGGCAAATAAAATAGGATTGGCCCTAGCACATAAATCGGTTAGAAGCCTCAATATGATATATTTGGGCAAAGAACCGTTTTTGATGGTCACTTATAACGATGATGAGGTGGAGGTGTACGGCTTGGAACAATAAATGAAGGCTAAACAGCTGTCCTTTGCAAGTAATCTTATGGATAAGGACTTTAATTAAGCCAAATGCCTTATAATAATGGATTATAAATTAATTAAAATGAAAGTATTTTTAAGATTATTGGTGTTAATGACGGTGTTGGTATCTTGCCAGACAAAGAAAGAGCCCGTAGAAATAACTGCCAAAGAGTTGCATAAGGCTATTGATAAGGTTACCGAGGTGATGATACACGATATTTTTTCACCTCCTGTTGCCAGTAGAATATTTGCATATCCCAATGTAGCTGCCTATGAAATAGTAGCGTTGAACAATAAGGAATACCAGTCGCTGGTAGGGCAGGTTACCGATTTAACACCCATCCCAAAACCTAAAGGGGACAAGCCTATCAACTATCAAATGGCTGCCTTGATTGCACACATGGAAGTGAGCAAACGCCTTATATTTTCGGAGGACAAAATGGAGATGCACCGCGATAGTCTTTACGCCAATTGGGAAAGTAAAAACAGTAGTTTGTTCCATAATTCTAAGGAATACGGCCTTGAAGTAGCCAATCATGTAGCAGATTGGTTAGATAAGGACAATTATAAGCAGACGAGGACAATGCCCAAATTTACTATTAATACCGATGATAATTCCCGCTGGCAACCTACTCCGCCAGCATACATGGATGGTATAGAGCCACATTGGAACAAAATACGTCCATTTGTAATTGATTCCGCAAATCAATTTGTACCGGCACCACCTCCGGCTTTCTCAATGGAGGTAGGGTCCGATTTTTATAAGGAAGTAAAAGAAGTATATGACATCAGTAAGGAAATTACTGAAAAGGGCGATGCCTCCGAGGAAATTGCCATAGCAAAATTTTGGGACTGCAACCCCTATGTTTCCGTAACCCGTGGTCATCTTATGTTTGCTACCAAAAAAATTACCCCAGGAGCACATTGGATAGGGATAACCAAGATAGCCTGTAACATGACAAAGGCAGACTTTGATAGAACGGTATTTGCCTACACCAAGACCTCCATGGCCATAGCGGATGCCTTTATTAGTTGTTGGGACGAAAAATATCGCTCTAATCTTATACGCCCGGAAACCTTGATAAATCAACATATTGATGAAAATTGGCAACCCGTTCTGCAAACGCCTCCGTTTCCGGAATATACCAGTGGTCATTCCGTAGTATCCGGTGCGGCTGCCACGGCCTTGACCAGTATTTTTGGGGATAATTTTGCCTTTGATGATGATACCGAAGTGCCCTTTGGACTGCCAATAAGAAGTTTTACCTCTTTTAATCAGGCTGCGGATGAAGCTGCAATCAGCAGAATGTACGGAGGTATACACTATAGGGCCGCAGTGGAAGTGGGCGTGGGGCAAGGAAGAAATCTAGGTAAATTTGTAGTGGATAAATTAAGAATGCATGAAGAAGCTGAACTAGCTTCCAATTAATATAATAGACAGGCCCTAGGATATTTCTTAAGGCCTTAATTATTCAAATAACTGCAGAAAATTGCAAATATTGAAAAAAAAGATTGCTTTCATAATAAGTATCCTTCTCTTTGCTTTCCTTCTCTGGTATCTGTTTATAAAACCCTATGATTACTTGGTTTCCATGACCTATAGGGCCTCCGCGGGAACCATTAACCAAAGTGTTAAATCATGGAGCAAAGCCAAGAAGAATAATATCTTGTTACGGTCCAAGGACTTTTTTAATATAGAACAAAAGTGGCAGTTTAACGATTCGGTTCATGAATATCATTGGAAAATTACCCCTGTAAATGATTCCACCACCAAAGTCAAGGTCTATATAAAAGATATAGCCAATAGTTTTAAGAACAAGCTGGTGTTGCCATTTTATTCCAATAATTTTGAGCAACGGACCAAAAGGAACATCTTTGATTTTAATAGGAGTATAACAGAACATATAAGTGATTTTAAAGTGCAGGTGGAAGATTCCCTGCAACAGCCACCAAGTAGTTATTGCGCTTATATTCCAATACAGTCTACCCAATTGTTAAAAGCTAAGGGGATGATGCGCAATTATCCTATTTTAACTGGTATGTTGGCAGATAACAATGTGGAGCTGAACGGTAGGCCATTTTTAGAAATTACCAATTGGAACAGAAGTAAGGACAGTATTTCCTTTAATTTTTGTTTTCCAATAATTAAAGGTGATAGCCTACCTCAAAACGGACTTATAAAATACAAGGAATTTAAAGGGCAGAAATCCCTAAAAGCAGTTTACAATGGCAATTACATTACCTCTGACCGGGCTTGGTACGCTTTATTGAGCCATGCCCAAAAAACGGGGTATGAGGTGCTTGAAGCGCCAGTGGAGGTGTTTTATAACAACCCCAATTTTGGTGGGGATGAACTGCAGTGGACCGCAGAAATATATATGCCGATAAAACAATAATATGAAAACATTTTATTCTTTGGCACTTTTGGCCACGGTCATAAGTTGCACCAATAATTACGGCCAACTTACCTATGTAACCAAGTTGCCACATAAGCTTAGTGAAAACTCGGGTATGGTTGCTACCAAAGATTCTTCCCTTTGGTTTGTGACCGATAAGGGCAACCCAGACATTATTTATAAAGTAAATTACGAAGGCGAACTCTTGCAGGAGCTAAAGATAAAAAATGCAAAAAACCACGATTGGGAAGATTTGGCCATGGATGGGCAACAGAACGTCTTTATTGGTGATTTTGGAAATAACAACAATGATAGGAAGGATTTGGTAATCTATAAAATTCCGGATCCCAATGTGGAAGCCGGGGATAAGATTGACGCGGTAAAGATAGAATTCCATTATCCGGAACAAAAAGATTTTCCTCCCAAAAAGGATAAATTGCTCTATGATGCCGAAGCTTTTTTTTACTTTAAAAACTATTTGTATATCATCACTAAAAATAGGACACACCCTTTTACAGGAGAAGCATTTTTATATAAGGTCCCTGCGGTAAAAGGAAACCACGCTGCCAAATTGGTGGGTTCTTTTGTGCCACCCAAATCCAAGGTTGAGGGGCGGATAACTTCGGCCGATATTTCTCCGGACGGCAAAACCATTGTGTTGTTGGGCAGAGGTACTTTGTGGGTTTTTACCAACTTTACGATGGATGATTTTTTTTCCAATAGCACTCTTAAAATAATAGATCTTGGGGTCTATTCCCAGTTGGAATCCGTTGCTTTTACAGACAATAATACCCTGCTGCTATCCGATGAGGAATCCAACAAATCCGGAAGAAACCTATATACGCATAGTTTGGTAGACTAAACCTACTTGTGCTTTAAAAACCAAATCCCAGCCCGAAAGAAAACCGAGTGCCTTCCACACTGTTAAAGAGAGCAACCCTGGCAGTTAGCACATCAGCTCCGTTAAGGAAGAATCCGCCACCATAGGACTTATGCCATTGGTTCGAGTCCTCATTGGGATTCCAAACCCTGCCGTAGTCAAAGCCGCCATAGAGGCCTATCGTAACAGGCAATAGGCCTGTTTTTAATTGTATAATACTGTAGCGTAGATCGGTATTTTGATAATAACTGGTCTTGCCTGAAAATCGCTGGTTTCTAAATCCTCTAAGGCCATCTATTCCCCCTATGTTTGCTGATTGGTAAAATTCGTAATCGTTCCCTAGATTAAAATGGGCTTTCCATTTGGTGGCTAGGACCAATCGGCCACTTGGTATCAATTTATGGTCAAAAGATAGGCTGGGAACAATATATCCAAACCCCTGCCCGCTATTGTTGAGGCTGGTTTTATACCCCAATAATAGGCTGGTGCCCATGCCAATAGTAGGAAAAGCGGCGTTGTCCAAATTCTCATATGAGTATTCAGCTTCCACTCCTAAAAAGCTGTTTCTGCTTTCCTCTCCATTCGCCTGATAAAAGGTGTTTATAAACCTATTGGTAGTTTCCTCCACTTCCAGATTTTCGTATGCTAGCCCTGTTCTAAATTTGGCGCCCAATTGCCCCCTCCATACCAGGGATGGGGAAAAGTTAAAATTTTGTGTTCTTACCCTGTTGTAGTCCATCCCCAAGGTATCGTCAAAATTATCGGTCTCATTACCTATGCCAAAAAAGTTGACACTAAAATTAGGACTTGTAAAACGGGCGGACAGTTCAAGGTTCCATTTGTTGAAGATATGGGCAAATTCGCCTTTATAGCCCAATTCAAAACCACTGGTAGCAAAATAATAGGCTGCACTGTAACTGTGTTGTGTGGTGTAGGGATTTTGCCTAAAACCGTAATGGGTTTTTGTTGCGCCAAAACCAATCTTCATCCCGTCATCTGGATTGTATCCTACAGTAGGCAATAATTGTCTGGTGCTGTTCTTAAGTTTTAAGGGCTGATAGGTGTTGGTTTCATAATCATTGACCAACCTTATCTTGGCACCATCGGTATTTTTTAAGGTGTTTTTTTTGGATTTATAATCGTAGATCCATGTGTTGCCGGCCTTGGAGACATCGTAAATATCGTTATTTTGTCCGCCTATCAACCTTACCTTAATTTTGTTGTTCCCCTTGCCAGAAACCTTAAATAGGTCGTCATCATCCAGCCCATAGACCCAAATTTCCTTGGTAGTATCACTGGAGAATTTTTTCTGAAAGAATTGTTTTTCCTTTTGTCCCCCAATATTTCGGTAGGCCTTAATTTCTATTTCTTTGTCATTTAAAGTATTAATTTCAAACCAGTCGTCCTTATCGGTGCCTTTTACAACTACAAATTTATTGAGCTCGTTAAAATATTCATCGGCATTTTTGGACAGGTTCTTGATCCGGGATAATAGAATACTTTTTAGGTTAATAATTTTTTCATCCATAATTTCCTCGGGCATTGCAGCAAATGCCTTATCAATAACCGCTGGGCTTAGGTTTTCTTGTATAATTTTTACCTGTGCGTCCCATTCGTCCTTGGTAGTTTGGGACAATAGGACCATATCCAAGCCATAGGCACTTTTGTTAAAGCCTTCTACACTTCTTATATCCTCTGTAAACCCTTCCATCATTCTTAGGGCCGGGACAATTCTGGTTGCCACGCCCATTAATGCGCCATCTCCCCAAATGGAATATACCTGGTCTCGATCCCTAGGAATGGCCTTGAAAACAATTTTTCCGGTTTTTTTATCTTTTACCTCGCCCCAGCGCCATTGGTCATCATGCCGGTCCCAGTCTCCGAGTACCATATCAAACAAACGGGTCCTTAAATATTGGTCGGTATCCAAAGTGTATTTCTCGTCCTTTCTTAGCTTGTCCAGCATATCCCAAGTGCTTTCAATTTTATTGGCATTACCAAAAGAAGCTAGGTCACCATGTCCATCGCCCACATGTTCTTCCAACATATAAAGTTCGTCACCAAATTCCTGGTTAAATTCCTCCAAGGCAGATTGCTTGGGGATGTAATAAAGAGTAGGGTTGGTGTGGTAAAGGTCTATGGCATCGGAAAGGGTCCCTATGGTAAGAAGCCCATAAGGTAGGGCTCCGGTATAAAAATCCATTAAAAAGTCTTCCGTGTAGGTATCCTTAAACTCCCCAAGAACATACTTGTCCTTGAATGCCATTGCCTGTAGGTAGACTTCTGCACTTTTTTTAACCGCCCGCATTACGTATTCCTTATCCGTATTATCTGATAAGCGCAGTGATTTGGACTGGTTGCCCCCTCCTTTTCGGACAGGTTTTAAGCCTCCATATAGAGTATCTAGGCGTACTGTAGGGGCCGTCACTTCTATACCGTAATATTTTCTATAACGTTCTCCCCATAGAGTTTTAAAAAATTTGCTTTTGTCAATTTCTTTCTTGGTGTACACTGATGCCTTTACCTCCTCGGGAAAATCTTTGTCCTCAAAAACGTAATTGGGATTTCTATTGGGCGGCAAGACCTCAGTTGAGAAAAGGTGTTCTGTTTCATTATTCCGGTCCAGACCATAATATTTTACTACCGAGGAGCCGTCCTTGTAGACTTCCAAAATTACAAAACCCATTCTGCCAGTGGAGAATTTAGAGCCGTTTAGCAGTCTGGTAGCACCTTTTTTAGCCCCGGCACCACTCACTATCTGTGGGGTATTGTTCTCCACAATATATTGTAGGGAATGTTCGTGGCCAGATGCTAATATTACCTTTTCGGAATACTGTGCCAAGGTTACAAGTCGGTTTTTTAGCTCCAAATACCTTTTATTCTGCATGTCTTCGATAGAGGCCCCACTTGTTCTTCTCAATAGATTAACAAAGGAACCCAGCACAGGAAAGGGGAAATTAGTGCCCCTAGGGTTTAAATGTAATTTGAGGGAGTACTGCCCCCCATGGGATCCGTAGGTAAACATGGGATGGTGCAAGGCCAAAATGGTAGTTTTGTCACGATTTTTTTTGATTAGGCTCTCCAATTCCTCAAAAAATGTCACCCTGTCCTTTATTTCACATTCATCGTTCATGGTAGGGTGTTTGTCCCAATTTACCAAGTACCATTCCGTATCTATGGCGATGACCACCACCTGCTCATTTATATCTATTTTTTTAAGGGGACAACCATCTTCCGGGAAAAAGACCTCCTTGCTTTTTAGTTTTTTTTGAATGTATTTCTGCTGGCGTTTCAATCCAACCAAACCCTCGTTGTACCAGTCGTGGTTACCGGGTATGAAAATGGGTTTTCCTTTGTACTGGGCCAAGGATTTTAATTGGGCATCCAAATGGTTTTGCGCCAGTCTATAAGCCGTGGTAGAGTCCTTAGGGTCTGGTAAGCCCGCAGGATAAATATTATCTCCCAAAAAAATGGCCGTACTATTTTCAGGGGCTTTGGCCAAAGTGGTCTTAAAAGCTTTTAAGGCCGGGTTCATTTCTTTCATGGGGGAAAGGCCGGCATCACCTATTAAGTAAAATGTATGGGATACTTCCTTGTTGGTCTGTATTTCACTTACATCTTTGTCATTTGCATATTTGGAACGATATGTGGCACAATTCCAGAATAAAAATAACAGAGCAATAGGTGCAAAAACTTTGTTCATAACGGTAAAATTAGAAAATATAATTTGTAATTTGGGTTTTATAAATTATATGGATGTCTGACATAATTAAACTTGCTGAAGATTTTGTAACCAAATTGCTGACCACCAAATTGGATGGGAATTTCTTATATCATAATCTTCGACATACCCAAAGAGTCGTTAAAAATACGAAAGAATTACTGGAGGCACTTGATCTGGATGAAAAGGAAAATGAAACAATTGAATTGGCTGCATGGCTGCACGATACGGGTTATACCGAAGGAGTTGAAGATCATGAGGTAAAAAGTAAGCGTATTGCAACTCAATTTTTAAAGGAACAAAAATACGATACAGCCAGGATAAATAAGGTGGGGCAGCTTATATTGGCGACCCAACGGTTCTATGAACCCAAAAACCTTTCCGAAGAAATAATAAAGGATGCCGACTCTTCTCATCTGGGGAGCAATAGCTATATGGAAACTTCGGAGCTGTTAAGGGAAGAACTTTCCTTGTTGGGGATTGCACAGTATACCCCAAAAGAATGGCGGAACGAGAATATAAAAATGTTTCGGACAGAACACCGTTTTTATACAGCTTACGCCAAGGAGAACTGGCAGGAAGGCAAGGATAAAAATCTAAAAAAATTGGTGAAGACCAAGAAGAAATATAAAAAGCTCACCAAAAAGGAAGAACTCAAGGTAAAATTAAAGAATGAAAGTCCGGAAAGGGGGATACAGACCATGTTTAGGGTAACCATGCGGAACCATTTAAAGCTGAGTGATATTGCAGATACCAAGGCAAATATTCTTCTTTCTGTAAATGCGATTATTATTTCACTGGTATTGGCCAATTTAATACCAAAATTGGACAACCCCAGTAACGATTATTTAATTATACCGGCAGCCATATTTGTTACCTTTAGCGTAATATCCATGATCATGTCTATTATGGCCACAAGACCTAATGTAACCAGTGGCGAGTTTACAAAGAAAGATGTGGAGCAGAAAAAAGTAAATCTCCTGTTTTTTGGCAACTTCCATAAAATGAAGCTTCAGGATTATGAATGGGCCATCCAGGAATTGATAAAAGATCAGACTTATGTCTATAGTTCGCTTACCAAGGATCTTTACTTTTTAGGCCTAGTCCTCAATAGGAAATATAAATTGCTACGGTGGACCTATACCATTTTTATGATTGGGATGATACTATCGGTAATCTCCTTTTTTGTAGCCTTAAAATTTTATGGCCCCGAAAAGATTATTGAGCTGCCAACCTAGGCCTTAAGCTCGTTCATAAGGTCTTCGTAGGAATAGGTCTTGTCCTTGTTGTTTTCCGTTCTGTAAAGGACGGACGCCCTAATAGCTTTTAGGCCAGAAATCCCTTGGAGCCCTTCTAGCTCTACAATTTCTACCTTGTCCTGAAAGTACCCTTTCGCTTTTAGGAATTTGATGTAGCGCAGGTATTCCAACTCATCCTTCTTTTGGGAATATACTATGGATATCTTACCGGGTTGGGTAAGTCGCTCATTGGTGCCTTTTATGTAGGACTTGTCTATCCGTTTTTTAATGATTTCATATCGGGCATTGTAGGTCCCATCTACATCAAACTTCTTTTCATCCATCCTAAACCGGATAGAAAGGGAGCCATTATATACCAAAACCAAAGAAGCTACATCCAGTGGCACCTGTAGTTTTGGTTTTAGGGCGTAGTGCCTGTTTTCCATTTCGCACATTACCTGAAGCTGCCACAACCTTAAATTGTAAAGGTATAGCCGGTCAAATTCCCGTTTTCCGGTAATGGAATCTCCTATGTACAAATTATGCTCTACACCATCTGTCTTATATCGTTCAAAATAATGGGGATACATGGCTTGGGCTTCCTCCTGTCTCTTATCTATGACCGATGCCAATTTCTCATTTATCAGTGTTACACTTTCGTCATAATTTTTACGGTGGTCATAATAGGAGCCCGTTCCCATATCAATTTTGGACTCATATTGCAGTAGTAATTCCCGGTACAACTTTGAGGATTTTTTAAGATGCTCAAATACGGGATTGATTTCTTCGTTTACAAAATCAAAAATAGCCTGTTCGCTATTGGTATGAAGAACTTCCTTGATGTCCTCTATATGGTTGTTTACCCTAAAAATAAGTTCTTCGTAAATAGGCAATTTATTGTTTTTCCAAGCTGTTGTAAGTATATTGTTAATCTCGGAAAGTTGAATCATTAGATCGCGCTGTATGGCCATATTTCTGGCTTGGGAAGAATCTTTAATGTCTATTTGTCCATAGAGCGGATAAACCTCGTTAAAGACGATTTCCCTAAAGGAGGGCTGCAGGCCTTCCTGGTCATTCAGGATAAAACGTTTGGCCTCCTCTTTAAACTTCCAATACACCGAAGGGTGTACAGAAGTACATTCATTCTGGATAACGGCATCTATCAAATTTTCTTCTTCCTCCAAGGAGCGCAACACCGCTGAAACAATATACGGGATTACATCGTCCAATTTTTGGGCATTTACGCTATTAAGGTCATTGGCCTGGTCCGATACCAGCTCCAAAACGCCTAATAGCTGCCCTTTTTTGGCTATTGGGGCAAACAGTGCACTTTTGAAATTTTGATCTTGTAGGCCTTTGTACGGCGGCATCCCTTCGGACAATTGATAGTGTTTGTCTACATCCGATATAACAAAATAGCTATTTTGATCTATAAGCTTGCGGTACGATTCTTGACACAGGGCTTCATAACAGGTCTCATAATTCTTATTCTGTAAAATAAAGCTACGTATACCCGAAGCAGGTACCTTTTCAAACCGATTTTCATCTGGATTAAAAATAGAAAACCCAATTTGCATATTGGCAAGGCCAAACAATGATCTAAAGGTGTTTTCCACCCCTTTGATAAAATTGCTCCCTTTGCTCTTGTCATTGATAATCAAGTTCGATTTTATTTCCGAAATGGCATGTTCGGCCGTTACATCAAACATATTGGAGATTACAAAGCCTTTGCTGATAAAACTATTGGGAGGGATCTTCTGCTTCCAGATTTCCAAGTCGTCTATATTTTCCAATAGTTCATTAACATCTTCCTGTGTTATTTCCGGGGGAGTACCGTTTGGAACAATTTCTATAAAATCGGCATTGTACAATATACGGTAATGTCTAATTACCCCATTTGCATCGGGGATGTCATAAAAGAGCGGCCTTTTGAAGTCTAGGTTAAAACCGTAATAGAAATTTAGGATCACCACAGCGGCCATAATGTAGGTAACCTCTTCTTCCTTGTTGTTGATTGATGGTTTAAAATTGGGGCCTGCGGCCTTCAATATGTGTTCAAAACGTTCACTGGCATTAAAGATTATATCCCTAAAGGGCAATGCAGCGGTCTTAATTTCATTTTGGGTCAATACAGCCGAAAATAAATCTTGCAATATGATATGGATAACCTCTTGGTATTTATCCAATAGGGCAGGGTCTGTGAACCCTTCTCTTAACTCTGGATACGGAGCTTGGGCCTTTAGAATATGCTTGGCCTTACTGGCTAAAAAATCATCCTTACCATGGGCCATGGCATCATAGTGGCTTAACAATTTGTTAAAGCTAATATGATAGGTAAGGGGCAATATGTTATCCAGTTGTTCCTTCATCTAATCCTTAGTCTGCGTTTTGGCAGTAAAATTACAAAAGTATATGGATAGTTTTATCTTTTAATTAACAATAGGCGGGCTGTCTGGCTAGGATTGGAAGGGATGATTTTTTATAAAACCCCATTAAGGAAATGGTTGTTAGGGGAGCATGCTGCAAAAAATAGTACCTTTTAGCTCAAAAAAGTCATGTCTTCTTTTAGTAGATTATCCAGAGCCTATTCCCAAGCCAAAATTCTTCCCTTTGACGATAGCTCAAAAATTGTTCTATTCAGCGATTGCCACAGGGGCGATAATAGTTTTGCTGACGAATTTGCCAATAACCGCAATATATATTTTCATGCCTTGAGGTACTACTTTAATGAGGGTTACGATTACTGTGAATTGGGAGACGGGGACGAACTCTGGGAGAATATAGGCTTCGATTCAATTTTTGCGGCGCATAAAAATGTCTATAAACTTCTTAAGGAGTTTCATTTGGAAAAAAGGCTGCATATGATTTGGGGGAACCACGATATGGTTTATAAGGATCCAAATTATGTCAAGAAATATCTATCCTCTTATTTTGAGCCTATTGATGATTGTGATAAGGAATTATTTGAGGATATTACCTATCACGAGGCCATAATCCTAAAACACAGTGATAGCGGACAGGAAGTGCTATTGACACACGGACACCAGGCCGATTGGTGGAACTATACCTTTTGGCGTTGGGCCAGATTCCTGGTCAGAGTGCTATGGAAGCCCTTACAGGTGTGGGGTATTGCAGACCCCACCAGTCCTGCCAGAAATTATAAGGAGCTTATTAGGATAGAAAAACGCATAAAGAAGTGGATTTTGGCAAATAATCAAATTCTCACAGTGGCAGGACATACCCATAGGCCACGATTTCCACAGCCAGGGGAAATTCCATTTTTTAATGACGGCAGCTGCGTTCATCCTCGGAGCATTACCGGGCTAGAAATCCAAAAAGGGACCATTGCCCTTATTAAATGGGAAATTGCCACTAAAGATGACGGTACGCTCCAAATTGTAAGGATACTGTTGGAGGGGCCTCAGCAACTTGCGGATTATCATAGGATGGTCCGATAAAGTTAAAATTATGGTATTCCCATATGTGAAGCTGCTATTTGGGGTTTTTCCTCTGTGTTGCTACCTCTACATTAATGTGCTTTTTGGTACCCATTAATTCTGTTCCCTCCCTGTTTCATTTACCTTCCTCCTCCGTCTCAACGAGCTTTATTATACTTTGTGGTTCCGTATTGGGAGCCTTTGGTTTTGGGCAACGAATAAAAGCTGTAAAGAGAGCTGGGACGGCATACAATTATTTTTCTTATTCATTTATTTAGGGTCAAACCAAAATTTTATAAAGAGGGGTTTGGAGAGTAAAATAGTTGTTGGAAGAGGCTGATCCGGATGCCCAACCACCTAAAGTTTAATGCTAATGCATAAATGATTGCCCCTAAAGCTTCAGATCCTAATTTGGGAGAAAAAAAATTTGTTTTTTAGTATAAAAAATGGTGTTGAGCTCTACAATAGGGCCAAAAAGGTAAGGAGGTGCAGCCTGTGATTGCCGGCCGTGTAGTTCATAAATATACACCATAGTGAAGGAAGGATAAAACCTTAATACATGCCTTGGAGCAGTATTGTTTCCGAAAAAACACCCTATTCCAAGGAAGTTATCAATATTTAATAAGACTTCAAATCGTTTAAATTATGAAAGCCTTGCCAACTTTATTATGCATACCGGATATAAGTGGTTTTACCCAATTTATGAGTAAAACCGACTTTGAGCTAAGCTCAAAAGTTATTCCTTCCCTCTTGAATAAAATTGTTTACAGCAATGAAATAGGGCTTAAAATTTCTGAAATTGAAGGAGATGCCGTTCTGTTCTATAGAACAGGTGAATTACCTTCCTTTGTAGATGTTTTGGATCAATGCCGATTTTTTCACACTGAGTTTTATAAACAACTACATGCGCTTAAAGCTAGATATGCCGGGGAGGCGGCGGCAGAATTAATACCCGAAGTATTGGGGTTGAAAATCATCCTTCACTATGGCACAGAGGTAGGACTGGTGCCGGTAGGTAAAAGAATAAAGCTTATAGGTGAAGACGTTATTACTGCCCACAGACTTCTAAAAAATAAGATTCCCGATGAAGAGTATATTCTGGCTTCAGAGAACTTGCTTTCGCAATATAGCCAGGCAGAAATAAATGTTAAAATAGATTGGGGCCATTATGAAGAGGGATTTGTACATGAGGAGCATTTGGGAAAGATTAGCTTTAACTACATTCCCCTAAGTCAACCTTCCTAGACCATTACTATTGGCGCATTGAAATAAAAGAGTCAATATTTTGACTGATTGAATTAAGTGATGCGGCTGGACCGATGTATTTTGGGCTAATAAAAAAAAGAACAGAATATATGGCCATTAAACAAGGTGAAGAAGACGCAAAATTTGTTAAAAAAGAAGAGGACAAAAGTCGCAATTATATCTTTCAGGATAATAAAAAGACGATAATAGGGGCCATTATCATAATGGTTATGTTGGTGGTAATTATCATGGGGATAGTATTGTCAGGAGTTTTTCTGGAATCTTGATTCAATTTTTTAAGTTGGGGGCTGCCTCACTATTATGGGATTCCCAACCTTGAAAGGAATGGGGATCAAAAGAAAATGTACCTATTTAGTAAAAAATCATTGTGAATGAAAATGTACCCATTTCTGAAAACAGCTGTAATAGTGCTTCTTGTTTTGCTAATAGAGGCCTGTGCAACCTATTCCCCCCAATATGTTGAGAAGAGTACATCCTTGGTTCCTCTGGAACAACAAGACAGTTTGTTGCATACATTTTATATAGCTGGCGGCTATGGCGATATAGGTGGGCGAAGTTCAGAGTTGGCTATAAAACTACTGGATTCTAGCTTAAATAAGGCTCCCAAAGAAAGTACCCTTATTTTTACTGGGGATAATATTTCAGCGCAAGAAGAGGCTTGGGACTTGGATAAGCAACTGTTGGAGCAACAAATTCACTTGGCCAAAAACTTTAAGGGAAATACCATTTTTTTGCCGGGGAACAATGAATGGAAGAGTTTTAAATCTGGTAATGTTGAAAAAATTGAAGATGTTGTTAAAGACCTTGAAAGGGAGAATATTAACTTCTTTCCGGAAAATGCCTGCCCTATAGAACACTTAGTTATCAATGATCAGTTAGATCTTATTGTTTTGGATTCCAAATGGTTTATTACCAATTGGTCTAGGGTAGAGGATATAAATAAGAAGTGTACCGATATTAAAACCAGACGTAGGTTTTTGGAAGAATTGGAAGGGTACATTAATGACGGACAGGATAAAAATATAATAATTGCCATGCATCACCCCATTTTTAGCAATGGGAAATATGCTGGTAAGGAAAGTTTAAAGAGTCATATTACACCCTTACCAGTGTTAGGGACAATGATGAACGGAATATCCAAATTAGGGGCATTTTCACCAGACCTATTGGATTCAAGGCGTTATAATTATTTACGGATATTAGTCAGCGCCCTAGCCCAAGCGTCTAATAGGATTACCATTGTATCAGGGCATGAAGAAAGCCTGCAATACCTTACAGGGGGAGGGATCCATCAAATAATAGGGGGGTCGCTAACCAAAAAAACACCTACGAAAATTGGTTCGGATAACATTACTACTATCGGGGGATCGTTGGGTTATGAGGGGAAATTTACCCATGGCGATATTGGCTTCGCAAAATTGGAGTATTTTGTGGATGGTTCTTCTAAGGTAAGCTTTGTTAGTGGTAGTAGCCCTATCAACAGTATGAAAGTGCTTCCAAAACTGTTTAAGGACAGCGTGACAAAAAGCTTTAATACCGTAACGGATAAGACCATGAAAAAGGCGGTATTGGACGACCCTGAAAAATTGAATAAATCTGGTTTCTATAAATATTTATGGGGAAAACGGTATCGTGGGTACTTTGGTACCCCCGTTACCGCTCCGGTTGCGTATTTGGATACGCTATACGGAGGCCTAAAGGTAACCAAGGAGGGAGGTGGACATCAATCCTATTCCATTCGCCTAGAAGACAGCAATGGCAAGGAGTATGCCATGAGATCACTACGGAAAAATGCCCTTAAATTCTTAAAATTTAAAATTAAAGGAATCGCCTACGAGGAAGAAAAGTATAGGGATACCTGGGCAGAGGAAGTGATATCCGACTTCTTTACTACGGCCCACCCCTATATGCAGTTGGTTATTAATCCATTGGCCAAGGCAGTAAATGTAAACCATTCCAGTCCCTCCCTGTACTATGTGCCCAAACAACAACGGTTGGGAGACTTAAATGAAAAGTTTGGGGACGAGCTCTATTTTATAGAAGAGCGGCCATCGGATGAACAAGTCAATTTTAAAGGATATAGAAGAACGGTGGATGAGTCGGGAAAAATGAAGGAGATGGAAAGTACCACCGATATGCTGGAGAAAATAAGCAGTGATGAATCCTATACTATAGATCAGAGAGATTTTATTAGGGCGCGAATTTTTGACATGCTCATTGGGGATTGGGATAGGCACCAAGATCAATGGAGGTGGGCAGAATACGAAAAAAAGAACGGAGATAAGGAATTTTTGCCCATTCCCAGAGACCGGGACAATGCATTTCCCAGGTTTGATGGGGTAGCTCTTAAGGCAATAAAACTTTTTATACCCGACACCAGACGCTGGGAATCCTATAGTCCAGAAATAGAAGATGTTAAATGGCTTAATATGGGGGGAGGGCGATTGGATCGTGCCTTGCTTACAAAATATGATGCTGAGGTATGGGAGAAAGAGGCTTTATTTATTCAATCAAAATTAACGGAAAAGGAAATAGACAAGGCTTTTTTAAATTTACCCCTTGAGGTGAGGGATAGTACCGCCCAACGTATTAAGAGCCACCTAAAGCAACGTTTGACCAAACTACCAGCCTATGCAAGGAAATATGCAGATTATTTGGAGCGTGTAGTAACACTCCACGGGACGGAAAAAGATGACCTGATAGAGATTAGCAGACTTCCTGCAGGCAAGACCAAGGTAGTGTTGAGAAGACTGTTGAGCGATAGGAAGAACGAAAAAATGTTGGAACGGACCTTTAGTGCCGATAAAACCAGGGAGATATGGATTTATGGACAGGGTGATGATGATGTGTTTACACTGTCTGGGGAAAATGATAATGACATATTTATTAGATTGATAGGTGGGTACGGAGAGGATGAGTATAACATTTCCAATACTGCCAAACTAAAAGTATATGATTGGAAGCACGAGGAGATAAAGTTTATAGAAGAGGAGCCTCGGCATCAGTTGACCGATGTATATACTACCAATACTTTTCATTGGCGCTATTTGCAGGAAAATAGTAATATTTTTCTCCCTGCAGTGGGATATAGGACTGATGATGGTTTTTACGTTGGCGCCAAAAACACCTATTTCAACAGAGGATTTAACGGAGAGGATTTTCGGCAAAAGCATACTGTGGGCGCCAATTATTATTTTCTTTTTAAGGCTTTGGAACTTTCCTATCAGGGAGTGTTTGCTAATATTATTCCAAAATGGAACTTTAAATTGGAAGGGTATTATACTACTGATAGGTTTGCCAATAACTATTTTGGGACAGGAAATGAAACCATTAATAGGGAGGACGACTTTGGTAGGGACTATTATCGGGCGAGGATGCAGAAAATTCGCCTAAATGCGGGTATAACATACCATACCTTACATATTAAGGCGCTCTATGAATCCTTTCAATTAAAGGAACAGCAAGATCGTTTTTTTGTTCCCTCCAATTTAGATCCAGAAATTTTTGAATCCCAGCACTATGCAGGGGCAGAGGCTTCGGCCTATTACAAAAATGATGACGCCGATGATTTTCCCACCAAGGCCTTGTATTTGGGTATGACTACGGGTTACAAGATCAACACAAGTAATTCCGATAACCAATTTGGCTATTTCGCCTTCAAGGCGGGAATAAGCCATAAATTAATAGCATCGGGAGATTTGGTTTTGGGTACTACGGCGGAGTATAGGACAAATATCGGCAATGGAACGTATTTCTTTTATCATGCCCCTAATATTGGAGGTGATAACGGATTAAGGGGGTTTAGGGACGAGCGCTTTACGGGCAGTTCTTATTTGTATCAGACCTCGGACCTTAGGCTCAGGATAAAGACCTATCCTACGGCTATTGCACCCATCACAATTGGGGTGTATGGCGGCTTCGACTACGGGAGGGTCTGGAACGGGGCAGAAAGTAACAAATGGCATACCTCACAAGGGGGCGGGGTATGGATTAGTGGATTTAATTTCTTATCCTTTAAGGCAGGTTACTTTAACTCGGTGGAGGGGGATATGGTACAAGTAGGGTTCGGATTTGGTTTTTAAGCGCATATAGGACTTATTACCTCCTAAAATGGACGCTAATTATGTTATTTACTGCAGCCTAAACGTTATAGGAATGGTGTAGGGAACCTTTACCGGTCTTCCTCTTTGTTTTCCGGGGGTCATTTGTGGCAATGCCGCTATAATCCTATTGGCTTCCTTTTCCAATAATTTGTCAGGACCTCTAGTCCTAATGTTAGTGATAAAACCGGTTTTGTCTATAATGAACTGCACATATACCTTACCTTCTATGCCCAATTCTACCGCCACATCCGGATAGGTAAACTGTTTCATGATATGTTCCTGTATTTTCTTTTGAAAACAAGCTTTTCGGGCTTCGTTACTGGCCTCCGTACAGCCGGGGAAAACAGGGACATTTTCTATAACGGCAAAAGGTACCTCAACATCTTCTTCCTCTTCTTCCACAACCGCAATATCCTCTACTTGTAAAGGAGGGGCTTCCACCACTGTTTCCTGATTAATCTCAGTGCTTTGAATTACGGTTTCTTCAATTTCTGCAACGTCCTCCACAATTTCTATGACCTCAGGTGCTGCTGGTGGAGGAGGTGGAGGGGGTAGGTTAAGTGCTTCGGTAACAGGGACTTTTTCTTCTAGGTAATCACTTACCAAAATTTGTTCAATGGCAACTTTATCTTTTGGGTAGGTCTTTAGTTCCAAGGCTCTCCAAACAAAAAACAGGACTATGACCAGACCTATTACAAAGAAAAGTCCGCTCTTTCTGTTTAAATCTGCTTTTGGATACTTTTTCGGTTTCATGACACCCTGTTTTAATACATTAAGGTATGCTGTTTATGGGGCAATTCATATGATTTAGATCAGTTTGAGTATGATTTTTATTTTAATTTCAAGCATATATTCCATTAATGAAATGGGGGCCTTGTCAGAAGGTTATTCAGGTAATATCTTGGGTTTGCGTGTTTGATAGGTATTTACCTCATATTTAAAGTTTTACCAAGCACATTTTTTTGGTTATTTTTATATAAACTGAACATTATGAGCAAATACTGTAAAATCTTATTGTACGTTTTTTTAGGGGGGATAATGCTTTTGTCCTGTAAAGAAAAGGTAAAGCCCATGCCAGTCAGCACGGCCAAGCCGCTTGCCTATAAGGAAAAGTTTAGGCCACAGTTTCATTTTTCACCTGCTGAAAAGTGGATGAACGACCCTAATGGTCTGGTATTTAATCAAGGGGTATACCATCTTTTTTATCAATATTACCCAGATGATATTGTCTGGGGGCCTATGCATTGGGGGCATGCGGTAAGTAAGGATATGGTGCATTGGGAACATAAGCCCATTGCATTATTCCCTGATGAACATGGCTATATTTTTTCGGGCAGTGCTGTTGTGGATACGGAAAATACTTCTGGCTTTGGTACAGAGGAAACCCCTGCAATGGTTGCTATTTTTACTTATCATGACCCCGATGGCGAGAAGGCAGGACAGACCAACTATCAAACCCAGGGAATTGCCTATAGTCTTGACAACGGGGATAACTGGGTGAAATATGAGGGTAACCCCGTTATAAAAAATGAGGGTATAAAGGATTTTAGGGATCCCAAGGTTTTTTGGAATGCAAAAGAAAATAATTGGACCATGCTTTTGGTTGCCGGTGATCACCTTCAAATATGGCAGGCCCCAGATTTAAAAAATTGGAAAAAGGTAAGTGAGTTTGGAAAAGATCAAGGGGCACATGGAGGTGTTTGGGAGTGTCCGGATATGTTTCCCTTAAAGTTGGAAGGAACGGATATTGAAAAATGGGTGTTATTGATCAGTATTAATCCAGGGGCCCCAAATGGGGGTAGCGGGACTCAGTATTTTATCGGTGATTTTGATGGCACTACCTTTACAAGTGATCAAAGTGAGTCAAAATGGATAGATTGGGGAACCGATAATTATGCAGGGGTAACGTATAATAACTTGGAAGACCGAGTTTTTATTGGATGGATGAGCAATTGGGCCTATGCCCAAGAAACGCCCACCAAAAATTGGCGAAGTGCCATGACCTTGCCCAGGAAATTTGCTTTACGCCAGGTGAACGATAGTTTAGAACTGTTTAATTACCCTTTGGAGAGTTTGGATAAAATCAGGATTTCAGGTGCCCAAGAAAACATTTCTATTGCGCCTAAATCGGATAAAGGGTTGACTTTTGATCATTTTAATGCGTCCGAAATAAAATTCAGGACCCGTTCCCGTAATTTTAAAATGGAATTTAAAAACAGTCTAGGGGAAAACTTATTATTGAACATGGACGGGGAAGAGGAGGAATTTGTTTTGGATAGGTCCCGGTCAGGGGAAACCACTTTTGACAAGGACTTTGCAGAAAAGGTTCAGACTATGCCTACGACCAATTTACCAAAAGGAGAATATGAAGTGCGAATTCTGATAGATTGGTCTTCTGTGGAGATCTTTATCAATGAAGGGCAGTATGTTATGACCGCCCAAGTCTTTCCCAACGAGCATTATAAGTCTTTGACTGTATCGAATTCCAGTGATATGGAATTGGAACTGAACAAGTTTTCTATAAGTAACCTTAAATCTATTTGGAAATAAAAAGAACAAATAGCCCCGGCCCTATTTATTAAATTTAAAGATATTGGTTGTTAAGGGGGGGGGCATTGCCTAAAATAACTATGAATACTATAATGATTTTTACGATGAACTCCACCCCACTGTTTAGAGGGAGATTTTTCCTTTTTATTGCCTTTGTCTTGTTGACATTCCCTTTGGTTTCCCAAGTATCTGGGGATAAACCGGGAGCCTTAGAGCTTAATTACCTATTTGAGGCCGGCACAGAGGAGTATGCTTGTTTTAGAATACCAGCTATTGTAACCACCAATGAGGGTACTTTGTTGGCTTTCGCCGAAGGTAGGAAGAATGGTTGTAGTGATACGGGCAGCATAGACTTGGTAATGAAACGGTCAACGGATGGAGGCAAGTCATGGAGTGGGTTACAAGTGGTTTGGCAAGACGGGGAAAATACCTGTGGGAATCCAGCACCTGTTATTGATCGTACAACCGGAACTATTTTTTTGCTGTCTACCTGGAATTTGGGAGAGGACCATGAGTCAGAAATAATTGCACAGACCAGTAAAGATACCCGAAGAGTGTTTTTATTGAAATCTACCGATGAAGGCCTAAATTGGAGCGAGCCTAAAGAAATAACAACAGATGTTAAAATGCCCAGTTGGACATGGTATGCCACGGGGCCAGGTTCGGGAATTCAGCTTTTAGGTGGTCCCTATAAGGGCAGATTGGTTATTGCTTGCGATCATATTGAAGAGGTCACCAAAAAGTATTACTCCCATATCATATACTCTGATGATCATGGGGAAACTTGGAGATTGGGCGGTAGTACCCCAAAAGATCAAGTTAATGAGTGTGAGGTGGTGGAGCTTTCGGATCACAGCCTTATGTTGAACATGCGAAATTATGACCGAAGCAAGAGAAGTCGCCAATTGGCATTTAGCTATGATGGGGGAGAATCATGGGAAAACATGTTTCATCACCAAACCTTAATTGAGCCTATCTGTCAAGCGAGTACCCTGCGGGTAGATTATCAAGGGCAGCCGACAATTTTCTTTTTAAATCCTGCCGATACACAAAAAAGAAGGAATATGACCCTGAGGATAAGTATGGACGATGGCAAAAGTTGGTCGGTTGAAAATCAAATTTTTTCCGGTCCATCGGCTTATTCGGACCTTACTCTTGTGGATAAACAGAATATTGGTGTTTTATATGAGGGCGGAACGCAAAGTGCTTATCAAGGAATTATTTGGGAATCCGTGAGCTTGGGAGAACTTTTGGGTTTGTAAGAGATACTATAAAATAAAAAAGCCCTTGAAGATCAAGGGCTTTAGAGGTGGTGCCTCCAGGAATCGAACCAGGGACACATGGATTTTCAGTCCATTGCTCTACCAACTGAGCTAAGGCACCAATTGCTGTAAGCGGGTGCAAATATAAATTCAATTTTATGATATCCAAACAAAAATGTAAAAAAAAGGACACAGTTTTTTACATTTTTTGATCTTTGTACTATGAATCTAATCATCGATGTGGGGAATACCCTAATAAAAATGGCGGTTTTCGATAATACTAACGTAGTTTTTTATCGTAAAATTCCCAATGCCGATTTTACAAAAACCGTAAAAGAAATTTTTTCAGAGTTTTTAGCCGTTAAATGTGCCATTATTTCCAATGTGGGAGCCATAAGTCAGGAAGAAATATGCATGTTGTCTGTCTTTTGTAAGGTCCATGTGCTGAGTCATGCCTCCAAGACACCTTTTAAAAATTCCTATGCTACCCCCCATACCCTTGGGGTAGACCGTATAGCCCTGGCAACCGCGGCATTTTATCATAATCCAAAGGGAAATACCTTGGTCATCGATGCCGGTACCTGTATTACCTATGATGCCATAAACGATTACGGGGAGTATTTGGGTGGTGCCATATCACCCGGAATTGCCATGCGCTATAGGGCAATGCACGAACATACCGCTGGCTTGCCATTACTGGAAAAAAAATCGATAATCGACTTCATCGGGAATTCAACAGAGAGCAGTATGCACAGCGGAGTCGTAAATGGGGTGTGTAACGAAATAGACGGAATTATTGAACAATATAAAAGTAGATTCATCGATTTAACAGTTATTTTAACAGGTGGTGATGCTCAATTTTTGTCAAAACGATTAAAAAATACCATATTTGCGCATTCTAAATTTCTCCTATTGGGGTTATATCACTTGTTAGAATACAACAAACGCTAGATGATCAAAAATTTTATTATTGCAATATTATGCGTAACTTCGGTAGGCGTGTATGCTCAGAATAGTGCTGCTTCCCCTTATTCTTATTTTGGTATTGGGGATGTACAGGCTACCAGTACAGTGGAGAATCAGATGATGGGTGGGTTAAGTGTGTATGCAGATAGTATTCACGTTAACTTAGTTAACCCGGCGGCCTATAGTAAGCTTGGCTATACCACCTACACGGCCGGGATTTCGCGTAAAGAGTACAGGTTTGAAAGCAATGTTTCAAAGGAAAGCAGTTCCATTTCAAATTTGGACTATTTGTCGTTGGGATTTAATTTGGGCAAAGGCTGGGGAATGGGATTTGGAATAACCCCATATTCTTCTGTTGGGTACAATTTTCAATCGGAGCGAACTACCGCCGATCAAGGGGTGGTTTTAGAATCATTTGAAGGCGAAGGGGGGTTAAACCGGGCCTATGTGTCTATGGGTTACGAGCTTTTTAAGAATTTTAGTTTAGGGGTTACTACCAATTTCAATTTTGGAAATCAGAACACCAATAGCTTTCAGGCAATTGAAAATGTTCAGTTGGGATCTTTCAATAAGATCGAATCCAGGATCAGGGGTTTCGATTTTAATTTTGGAGCTAGCTATTCGCCAGCTATTAATGGGAGTCATAGACTGTTTACCAGTGTAGTGGTCAATACCCAAGCAAACTTGGTTTCGGAAAACAAAAGAACCATAGGGTCGTATTCTACCTCAAACGGTTTGGACGTAGAGGTTATAGAAGTGGATTTGGAAGCCCAAGGTTTGGCTAGGACCGGAGTGCAGATCCCTACTACGGCGACTTTTGGATTGGGGTACGGACAGGATAGAAAATGGTTCCTTGGAGCCGAATATAGTTTTCAGGAACTCAGTACTTTTGTAAATGAGCTTAGTCCTGCCGAAAATTTGGTTTACGAAAACGCCACCACCTTTAGACTTGGTGGATATTATATTCCTGATTACGCATCTTTTACTAGTTATATGCAAAGGGTGGTGTACAGGGCCGGTGCCAAGGTTTCCAATTCGGGAATAGTGGTAGATGGTAAGGAAATAAATGATTTTGGCATAACTTTTGGAATGGGTTTACCGTTAGGACGTACTTTGTCAAATATAAACCTTGGTTTTGAGCTTGGTAAAAGAGGAACAAAATATGGGGATTTGGTAGAGGAAAGTTATTTCAAAGTCAATGTGGGACTGTCTTTTAATGATAGATGGTTTGCAAAAAGAAAAATTAATTAAGTAAAAATTATTACATTCACCACCTTAAAATAAACAAACAGATGAAAAAGAAACTCTACATCACCGCGATTGCCGTTATGGGATTTGTAGTTTTAGGGAATTCTCAAGCGCAGAACCCGGAGTGCATGACCAATCTTTCCATTTACACGGAACACGTTAAAGTAAAGAATTATGACGCCGCCTATACCCCATGGAAAATGGTATACGATAATTGTCCTACCTTAAACTGGGCCAATATATTGTACGGGGAACGTATACTAAAAGATAAATTAAAAAAATCTACAGGAGCTGATAGAACGGCAAATATCAATGCTTTGTTGGAATTGTACGATAACCGTGCAAAATACTTTCCGGCAAAAACCGATGTTGCCGAGACTATTATAGACAAGGTATTGCTTAAGTATGACGAGAAGATGATTTCCGATGAGGAAATATACAGTCAATTGGATAAGGCATTTACCGAGGATAAGAAAAACTTTAAAAACCCTAAAGCACTATACCTTTACTTCTCCAGCTTGGTAGATCTTAACAGCGAGGGTAAAAAAGAACTTGAGGAGGTTTTTCTAAACTATGATAATGTTACCGAAAAGATAGAAGAGGAGAACGAAAAGCTTACAGATGTTATTAATAAGCTTTTGCCGAAAGAAGACGCCGGGACTTTGACCTCTAAGGAGAAAAAACAATTGAAGTCTTACAGTAGCTATTCCGAGGTATATGGTAAAATTGCAGAAAGTATTGATGGTAAACTAGGGGCTTTGGCCAATTGTGAAAACCTAATTCCATTGTACGAAAAGAATTTTGAGGCCAAAAAGAACGATATTACTTGGGTTAAAAGGGCTGTAGGAAGAATGTTTAGTAAGGAATGTACTGAAGATCCCTTGTTTAAAAAATTATTTGAGGCTCAGTTGGCCTTAGAACCATCGGCCAGTGCATACATGTATGGAGGTACTCTTAAGATCAATTCTGGGGACAAGGCAGGGGCCATTGAAGATTTCAACAAGGCCTTGGAGTTGGAGACCGATTCAAAAAAGAAATCCAACATTGCTTATAAAATCGCGACAAGCTATAGAAGGTCTAGTAAGTCTACGGCCAGGAACTATGCCCAGAAGGCCATAAATGCAAACCCATCCAATGGGAAGGCATATTTATTGATTGCCAGTCTTTATGCCGGTAGTGCCAACCAATGTGGTAGTACACCATTTGAGAAAAGGGCTATTTATTGGAAGGCCGAGGATATGGCTAGCAAAGCAGGACGGGTAGATCCTTCCTTGAGAGGTAGGGCCAATCAGGCTGCAGCCAGTTATAGGGCCAAGGCACCATCCAAGACAGATATCTTTAATTCCGGTATGGCCGGTAAAACAATAAGCTTTTCTTGTTGGGTGGGCGGTAGCGTAAAAGTGCCCAACCTATAAGATGAATACAAAAGGTATAAATAATTTTAGGAGCATTGCCATAGTTTTTACTATGGCAATGCTTTTTTTTTCTTGTGAGGATAATTACAAGAGAGTAGGGGACGAGGCCATAAAAAAAATGTTCCCAAGTGCGGTGGCCGAAGACTTTGTGCTTACCTATACGGAAACGGATGAACTGCCCAAAAATGAAGGGGTGGTCTCCTCGCATGTAGTGGCTGTATTGAAGAGTCCGCTGAGCAATGATTTTGACAATCTGCTATTTCCGCACCGTACCTTTCCAAACGGACTCATTATCGAGTTTTTTAATGAGAAGGGTGAAAAGAGTACCATTACAGCCGATTATGGGATTGTATATTCCAGCACTAATTTAGTAGATTTGCAGGGCAATGTGGTTATAGAATCCAGTGATGGAAAAAAACTGGAGGCCCCACAGCTGTATTGGGATAGGAGTAATGAGTGGATTTTTACCCAACAAAAATTTAAGTATACCAATCCGGAGGAAGGGACTATAATGGATGGGGAAGGAATGGATTTTAATAGGGATTTTAGTTTTTTCAACGCTAATAAGACCTATGGCTATATGAGTATAAAAGAAAAGAAGATAGAGAATGATTAAGATCTTAAGATATACAGAATACCTTTACCTGGCCGTGGCCGTGGTATCTATTTTTGAAGTATACGAACAATGGAATATTGATAGGCAGCGCGCTTATTTGTTTGTGTTCTTCGGAGTTATTTCTATTGGGATGTTCGTTTTTAAGAAAACCTATAGAAAACGGTTTGAGGAACGTCAAAAAAACGATAAACCTTAGTCTTGGAGGCAACCGTTGTCATAATCATCGTTGTTTCGTTGCTGTTTTCGGCCTTTTTTTCCGGTATGGAAATAGCTTTTATTTCTGCCAATAAAATACATATAGAAATAGAGAAAAAGCAGGATGGTTTTATGCCCAAAGTGCTTACCCGTCTCACTAAAAGGCCTTCAAAGTTTATCGCTACCATGCTTATTGGAAACAATATTGCCTTGGTGGTGTATGGCTTGTTTATGGGGGATCTTTTAATGCACTGGTTTGCAGGGATGCAGTTTTCCCCCAATAGTTTTTTAGCGATTTTGCTGACCGATTTCAATCTGGTGGTCCAAACAGTAATATCTACTTTGGTAATATTACTGACTGCCGAATTTTTGCCAAAGGTCCTATTTCAAATTTATAGCAATACACTCTTAAGGGTGTTGGCGCTGCCGGCTTATTTTTTCTACTTGATGTTTTCCGTGATATCCGATTTTGTCATCTGGATTTCCGATTTTATCCTCAAAGTGATTTTCAAGACCGATGGCGACCATGTGCAATTGGCTTTTAGTAAGATAGAACTCGGGGATTATATTTCAGAGCAGATGGAAGCCGTGGAAAAGGAGGATGAGGTGGATTCCGAAATACAGATCTTTCAGAATGCACTGGAGTTTTCGGCCGTCAAAGCACGTGAGGTAATGGTCCCCAGAACAGAGATTGCGGCAGTGGAATTACACGAGACGCCCAAGAATTTGGCGAAACTGTTTACAGAGACTGGATATTCCAAAATATTGATATTTAAAGATACTATAGATAACATTATAGGTTATGTGCACTCCTATGAGTTGTTTAAAAAGCCTAAGACGGTGAAAAGTATACTTCTGCCAGTGGAATTTGTGCCGGAGACAATGCTTATTAACGATATACTTAATGTTTTAACTAAAAAACGAAAGAGTATCGCCGTGGTCCTGGATGAATATGGGGGCACATCTGGTGTAATGACGGTAGAGGATATAGTAGAAGTGCTTTTTGGGGAAATAGAAGATGAACATGATAGTACGGATCTTTATGAGGAGCAGATAGATGAAGATAACTTTAAGTTTTCCGGGAGACTGGAAGTAGATTATGTAAATGAACAGTACAATTTGGAATTACCGGAGAGCGATGAGTACGAAACCTTGGGTGGGCTGATCATTAATGAAACGGGAGAGATTCCTGAACAGGACTCGGAAATTAAGATAGATGGGTATCTTTTTAAAGTGTTGGAGGTTTCCAGCAACAAAATAGATTTGGTTTCCCTGGAGTTAGTGGAGAAGGATTAGGGGTTTAAGTGTTTATTTTGGTGTTTTTTAGTTTTTATTATTTAAAAAGAAAGTGGTAATTTCGCCACCCGATAGTTATCGGCATAATATTAAACAGTTTACGTAATGGCAATTTTAGAGAATATAAGGAAACGAACTACCGTTTTAATTTTAATCATTGGTTTGGCATTGTTCGCATTTGTGATTTCCGGTGTGTTCAGTAGCAACGAATTGGGTGGTGGAAAGGTAGGTTCTTCCGTTGGTGAGGTTAATGGGGATGAAATTTCCATAGATCAATTTAGAAGAGATGTGGAAGCCTATTCTAGAATGGCCGGTCCTAGTGCTTCTTCCATTCAGCTAGTTAACCAGGTTTGGGATAGGGAAGTTAGAAACACTATACTAAGTCAGCAATTTGAGGATTTAGGTATTGAAATAGAACAGGATCAGATTATCAATTATATCAAGACTATCCCGTCTTATGTGCAAAATCCTGAATTTCACAATGCCAACGGCGTATTTGATGAAAATAAATTTAGGGAAGCGGTTGCGGATTGGAAAGCCAATAACCCCTCCCGTTACAACCTTTGGCTTCAAGATGAGCAGGCCATTATTCAGAATGCAAAGGAGCAAAGATATTTTAACCTTATTAGGGCAGGAATAGGGTCTACCTTAAAAGAGGGAGAGTTAGATTATAAATTGGCCAATGACAAGGTAGATATAAAATATGTAAGAGTACCATTTTCGTCCATTCCTGATTCTTCTATAGCGGTTACCAAAAAGGAGATAGCTGCTTATATAAAAGAACATGAAAAGGATTTTAAACAAGATAGGGCAAGGGATATCCAGTTTGTCTATTTTGAGGAAAAAGCCTCTTTGGAGGATGAGAATGCCGTAAAAGAGGAAATTAGTGAGCTTTTGGAAGATCGCGTGGAGTACAATGCACAAAAAGATGCAAATGATACTATCAAAGGGTTTAGGAATACAGATGATATGATGGCCTTTTTGGATAGGAATTCCGATATAAAATACGACACCGTATACAAGGCCAAGAAGGATTTGCCTGCGAAATTTGCCGATACCTTAATGGCTTTGGCTAAAGGTGATATATACGGTCCATACAGGGATGGCGATTTCTTTAAGGTTTCAAAAATGATGGACAGAAAAGCTAACGGTACGGTAAAATCTAGCCATATTCTTATTTCTTACGAAGGCGCACAGCGTGCCAATCCTGAAGTTACAAGAACTAAGGAGGAAGCAGAGAAAAGAGCCAAGGAATTATTGAGGGAAGCAAAAGCAAAACCAGCTATTTTTACAGAGTTGGCACGTGATAACTCTGACGGACCTTCCGCTCCACAAGGAGGGGATTTGGGATATAACCAAGAAGGGGTAATGGTTGCTCCGTTCAACGATTTTACCTTTAGTAACCCTGTAGGGGCTATAGGATTGGTAGAAACCGATTTTGGATTCCATGTGGTTAAAATAGATGACAAGCAGGATGTGGTAAGAATTGCCACATTAGCGAGGGAAGTAGAACCTTCCGAGGAGACTATAAATACCTTGTTTACCGAAGCTACTAAATTTGAAATGGAGACTATTTCGGATAAGGAATTTACAGCAGCTGCCAAAGAGAACAATTATTTGGTAAGACCAGTAAACAAGATCAAGGAAATGGATGAGAATCTTCCTGGACTTTCCGCTCAGCGCGCTATCGTGCAGTGGGCCTTTAACGAGGATACTGAACTAGGAGAGGTGAAAAGATTTAATATCAATAACGGATATGCGGTGGTTCAATTAACAGCCAAGTATGTAGAAGGTCTAATGAGTGTGGAAGATGCATCTGCTATAGCTCTTCCCAAGATAAGAAAGGAAAAGAAGGCAGCCCAGATTATAGAGGCCAACAAAGGAAAATCTATGGATGCCTTTGCAAAGGATAATAGCGTTATAGCTTCTACTGCCTCTGCTTTAACAATGAAGTCGCCAACTATTCCAGGTGCTGGATCTGAGGCCTTTGTGGTGGGTACGGCTTTTGGCATGGAAGAAGGAGAGACTTCTGGTCTAATAAAAGGAGATAGCGGAGTGTATATGCTTACTGTAACCAAAAAAGAAGCGGCTCCCGAATTGGATAATTATAGTACATATGCCAATAATCTACAATCTTCTGCTGCTGGCAGGGTTAATTACGCTGTGTACAACGCTTTAAAGGAAGCTTCCACTATAGAGGATAAAAGAGCGACTTTTTATTAATGATAGTCTAGAAAATGCATCGAAAAAATCTCCCAATCGGGAGATTTTTTTGTTTATAGCGGTTATGGTCCTGTTGTTACTACGGATAATGGCTAATTCTTGTGTTTACCTATTGTTGTCCTTATTATTGGTAACCGACAGGGTTGACTTATGTAGAAATTATTCTATTGCTTTATTCAAGTGGTCCTCAAAATCTAGGGGTTTTACTGACTCATGCCATGGTCAACGTTATTTTCAGGGATTCAATAATTCTTAGCGGCCATTACAACTCCACCACGGAAAAGAAAGGCTTGAAAATGAACTGCAAAATCTAAGTTCAGCTGTGTTGAAAAATTAGGTTGAAGGAACAAAAACCGGTCTATTTTCAATTTTGTTCTAAATCATGTGGTTGCCACAAGGGGGCAAAGGAAGCCCTGCCTCGCCGGCTTGCAGGTGGTTAAAGAGCATTTCATCCAAGTGAAAATGGTTTGGGCAGTGCGGCCGTTATAAGTACGTGGTTTTATAGAAATTAAAAATAAACCAGGCCACGGCTATAGCTGGCTCCTCCTAATCAAGGTTCACCGTACCTTGGTTATTGGGCCCTGGTCGTTTTTATTCAGGGGCTAGCTTATTGATTTTTATAGGTATTCATGAAATCGAAGGTTTGCTGCCAAATCGAGATTAGGCGCAGCCAATGCTACGCATTTGGGCGATGCAAAAAATGAATAGAACATGAATTAGGGGGTGGTTGATCCTATTTTTGCAATCCACGCACACACGCATACAGACACACAACTTTTGGGAATGACCTGTTCTTTGTTTTATTTTATCATCTTGGAATAGGGGATTATGGTGGTATAGCCCTTTTCTTTGAAGTAGTCCGGCGTAGATTTGTTTCCGGTTGCCAGAATAAAATCGCCTCCCCAGGCCCCCAAGCTTTTTATGGCTCCTTTGTAATCCGGGAACAACTGTTCCTTTACTGTGGGTACGCCCAGTATTTCACAGATGATACTTTCGTGTTTTTTAATCAGTTTTTCAAACTGGCCTAAACGGCTACTGGTAAGTATGCGTTGGGTGATACTGTTTATTTGGGATAGGGTTGAAAATAGGTTGACCTCTTTGCTCCTATAATGGGCGATGCCATCCCGACTGTCTTGTTTTTGGTTTAAATGGATAAAAAATAGGTTGTTTTTAAAACTCGGATTAAAGTACACCGAGTGTACAATGGGCTTGGAATCCTTTAATTGGTAGGTTATGGGTCCGTTGTGCTGGGCGCAGGCAATATCGTAACCACTACCGGAAAAAGCGTTCCACAGCAGGGTATAGGCATCTACATTGGCCCATTGGGCTATGTTATTGATTAGGGTAGACGATGTGCCCAGGCCCCAATTCCTTGGGAAATTTAAAGCGGTGGTGATTTCCCAGCCGGTATTGGTATTTAGGAAATCTGGATTCAGTTTTTGGGCCTCTAGAAGGATAGTCCTTAGGGTTTGTGTAGTTTTATCACTTTCCAAGGAGGACTTCTCCTCTGCTGTTTTTTCAGTGCCTTGGATAGGGTAGGTAGGGGTAAGTTGCTGTAATTGAAAGGTGGCCTCAAACCATATCTTTCCCTTTTCGTCCAAACTTTTCCAAGTTAGATGGGGCTTTTCGGTTTCTTTTACGGTCAATGACTGTCCGTATAGGGTAGGTAAGGCTAGGCTTAGTGCGCCATCCAAGACCAGGTACTCACCAGTTATTAGGAGTTTTCCGTTACTGTAGAATTGTTTTGTCATTTCTTGGATCTCAATTCATTAAAAGCTTGGACAACGGCACTATGTGTTGCAGTGTGATTTTTAAAATGGGCTATTAGCTTATGTTTTTCCGATTCCGTTGCCCCCAATTGGTTTAGGATATTTAGTAGGTGCATTTTCATGTGCCCCTGCTGTATGCCAGTAGTGACCAGGGAGCGTACGGCACCAAAATTCTGGGCCAATCCGGCCACGGCTACTATCTGCATCAATTCTTTGGCTGTGGGGTGTTGTAGTATTTCCAAGGCCAGTTTAACCAGAGGATGTAAATTGGTGAGCCCTCCAACCGTACCAACAGCCAAGGGGATCTCTATCCAAAATTTAAAGATACCATCATCTATGCTGGCGTGGGTTAGGCTTGTGTATTGGCCGTCTTTGGCAGCATAGGCATGTGCCCCTGCCTCTATGGCCCTAAAATCGTTTCCAGTGGCTAGGATAACTGCGTCTATGCCGTTCATGATACCCTTGTTATGGGTCACTGCCCTATAAGGTTCCACTTTGGCCATGTTTACGGCCCGGACCATTTTTTGTGCAAAATCCATCGGCTCCATGCCGTCTTGTGCCTTTAAATCCGTGACAGGACAACTTACTTCGGCCCTCACCAAACAATTGGGGATATTGTTGGAAAGGATACTCATTACAATTTCCAAATCTTTTTCCTGCTGCGTAAAGGCATCATAAAGTTGCGCCTCTTCCTTAAATGTTTCGGCAATACCCTCCAGGCAAGAATTTATAAAGTTGGCCCCCATGGCATCCTGGGTTTCAAAAGTGCAATGTAGTTGGAAGTAGTTTTCCAAATCTGCACTTTTGTTCCTGAGCGCTATGTTTCGGATGCCTCCTCCCCGCTTTTCCATATTTTTGGTTATGGCAGCAACACTTTCTAGTAGTTTGGGTTGTACGCGCTTAAAGAAATGACCGAGTTTCTCAGTGTCTCCCTCATACATAAAGTGAACCTGGCCTACTTTTTCGGTTCCCAAGACGGTAGCCTTGAATCCTCCTCTGGTATGCCAATATTTAGCCGCTTTACTGGCAGCAGCTACTACGGAACTTTCCTCAATGGCCATAGGGATGGCATATAGCTTATTGTTTATTAGAAAATTGGGAGCAATACCTAAGGGTAAATAGAAGTTGGTGATAGTGTTTTCTATAAACTCATCGTGTAAATTTTGTAATTTAGGATCGCTGTGCCAATATTGTTTAAGAATGGCTATTGTATCCTCACTGTTGTTGGTGTAATGCTGGGCAATCCAGCGTATCTTATCCTCCTTGCCAAGTTTGGAAAATCCTTCAATAGGTGCAGTCATGGGATTTGCGGTTTTCGTGGCAAATATAGTAATAAGGTGCTTAAATTATGGAATTCTTAAAATAGACTTAAAAGGTTCGTGTGATGTGTTTTTTTTAAGCGAAAACGTTTTTTTTTGTCTATTTTTTAGTAATCTTGGAGATTTGAATCAAATTTTAACAATAAGTGAAATTCCCCACGGGATTTAAGATTAAAAAATTGGTCTATCCAGCATTTATGTTTGTGAAAAAAGTTCGCCCTTTACAGTTATTGATAATTACGTTCCTTTCATTTTCAACCCTACTTGCCCAAAAAAAACAGATTTCTATTGAAGAAATTTATAATGGTACTTTTAGGACTCAAGGTTTGGAGAAATTGCGCTCTATGAAGAATGGACAATACTATACCATTTTAAATCTGGACAGGGCCGCAAGAACATCTTCCATTGAAAAGTATGAATATAAAACACTGGAGAAAGTAGAAACAATACTGTCCTCTTCCAATTTTAATGATATACCTTTTTTCACGTCTTATGAATTTAGTGCGGACGAATCAAAAATTCTACTGGCAACGGAGGTCCAGTCTGTTTTTAGAAGATCTACTCTAGGAATTTTTTTCGTATACGACCTTAGTTCCAAACAAATAATCAAGATTTCCAATTCCAAAATTCAGGAGCCTCGTCTCTCCCCAAATGGCAATAAGGTGGCATATGTGCAAAACAATAATATGTTTGTACTTGATATATCCACTAAGCTTACTACACAACTAACTTTTGATGGGGAAAAGAATAAGGTGATCAATGGGGTTACAGATTGGGTCTACGAAGAGGAGTTTGCCTTTGTAAGGGCTTTTGACTGGAATGCGGACGGATCTAAATTGGCCTTTTTACGTTTTAACGAGACCGAAGTTCCAGAATTCTCCATGGATGTTTATGGAACATATTTGTATCAGACCCAAACTGTGTTTAAATACCCAAAGGCAGGGGAGAACAATTCTGAAGTCTCATTACATATAGTGGATATGAACAGCTTGAAAACTATCCCGGTAGATCTGCAAGAAGCCTATTATATTCCAAGAATAAAATGGATGAACCATCCAGATTATCTCAGTGTCCAAACCTTGAACCGACACCAAAACAGCCTAAGGTTATTAGCCGTAAATGCAACAAATGCCAGTACAAGTATTTTGCTGGAGGAAACAGATAAAGCCTATGTTGATGTTACCGATAACCTAACTTTTTTGGAGGACGATAGCTTTATTTGGACCAGTGAGAAGGACGGTTATAACCATATCTATTTGTATAATTCCGAGGGTGTACTTATGAATCAGGTGACCAAGGGGGAGTGGGAGGTAACCAACTATTATGGCTACGATCAAAATGAGGACCGAATATATTACCAATCTACAGAAAACGGGACTATTAATCGGGATGTATATAGCATAAGGAGCAATGGAAGGAATAAAAAACGCTTAACCGGGGAGATGGGAACCAATTCGGCCGATTTCAGTGCCGATTTCACCTATTTTATCAATACCTATTCCAGTGCCACTACTCCGCCAAGGTATACCCTGCACAAAGCAATCAATGGAAAGAAACTAAAGGATATTCTGGATAACAGTGGTTTATTGGAAGTCTTGGATAATTATGTGCTGGGCGAGAAGGAATTTTCCACTATTTCTATTCATGGTAATGAATTAAATATGTGGATGGTGAAACCAAAGGATTTTGATCCTGCCAAGGAGTACCCACTATTTATGACGCAGTACAGTGGTCCCGGCTCACAGTCGGTTTCCAATAAATGGTTGGGAAGCAATGACTACTGGTATCAAATTTTGGCCAATAAGGGTTATATTGTGGCCTGTGTTGATGGTAGGGGGACTGGATTTAAGGGTCGCGATTTTAAGAAGGTCACTTATAAGGAATTGGGGAAATATGAGGTAGAGGACCAAATAGCGGCTGCAAAGAAATTAAGTGAATTGTCATATATAGATGAAGAGCGTACCGGAATTTGGGGATGGAGCTATGGTGGATTTATGTCTACCAATTGCCTCCTAAAAGGGAATGATACGTTTGAAATGGGTATTGCCGTGGCTCCGGTAACCTCCTGGAGGTTTTATGATACCATTTATACGGAGCGGTTTATGCGAACCCCACAGGAAAATGCCAGCGGTTATGACGACAACTCCCCTTTTAATTACCCAGAGTTGTTAAAGGGAAAATATCTGTTAATACACGGAACCAGCGATGATAATGTGCATGTGCAGAACACAATGAGGATGATAGAGGCCTTGGTACAGGCCAATAAACAGTTTGATTGGGCTATTTATCCAGATAAGAACCATAGTATCTTTGGAGGTAATACCCGTTTACACCTCTATACCAAAATGACCAATTTTATAATAGAAAATCTTTAATTAACATATTAACATAATGCAACAGACAATTAAACAACCCCATCAAAAAGAATTATTTGGCCACCCAGTAGGACTGTATATTTTGTTTTTTACAGAAATGTGGGAGCGCTTTTCCTATTATGGAATGCGGGCAATTTTGGTATTGTACCTAGTTACCCAAACCACAGATAAGAATCCAGGATTGGGTTGGACCAACGGCGAGGCCTTGGCGCTCTACGGTTGGTATACAATGTTGGTATACGTTGCCTCTATCCCTGGAGGGATTATTGCCGATAGGGTACTTGGTCAAAAAAAGGCAGTTATCCTAGGGGCCGTACTGTTGGTTATAGGCCACAGTGTGCTGGCCATAGAAGAGATGTGGGCTTTTTATACCGGATTAGGGTTTATAATTGCAGGGGTTGGAATGCTAAAACCAAATATCTCTACCATGGTAGGGGGGCTATACCCAAAAGGAGATATAAGAAGGGATAAAGGATTTACCATATTCTATATAGGAATTAATGTAGGGGCATTTTTGTCCAGTTTAATTGTAGGTTACATTGGGGAGGTTTACGGATGGCACTATGGATTTGGACTAGCGGGTATTTGTATGCTTTTTGGATTGTTGCAATTTGTCCTTGGACAAAAGTATTTGGTTGGGGTAGGAGATTTTTTGGGAAAATCAGAAAATCAAGAAGATAAGGAAGCTCTAAAACGTCCCCTTACCAAAATTGAAAAGGATAGGGTAATTGTTTTAGTTTTGTCTTTCCTTATGGTTATAGTATTTTTTGGAGCCTTTGAACAGGCAGGGGGTCTTATGAATATTTATGCTGCCGAAAAAACGAATAGGATGCTTATGGGGTGGGAGGTTCCGGCCTCTTGGTTTCAATCCTTGAATGCCTTTTTTATTATTACCTTGGGAACTGTAGTGGCCAATTACTGGGCCAATCGAAAACTCAAGAATAAAGAGGCGTCGTCCTTATTTAAGATGATAGTTGGGTTAATTGTAATGGGAACAGGATTTTTGTTTATGACAGCGGCATCGTCCCAATTTCAAAGTTCCGGCTCGTCTGCAATGTATTGGTTGGTACTGGCCTACCTCTTCCATACTTTGGGGGAGTTGAGTCTTTCACCAGTATCTTTGTCCTTTGTAACAAAATTGGCACCTGCCAAATATGCTTCCCTAATGATGGGGCTTTATTTTGCCACTACCGGATTGGGTAATAAATTAGCAGGATTGCTGGGCGAATCTGCTTCCGATTTTGGAGAGTTTACCGTGTTTACGGGTATTGCCATCTTCTGTATCCTTTTTGGACTGTTGATTGGGGTATTCTTTAAAAAATTAAAAACGCTTACTCATGGTGCGGAAGACAACGAGCAAGACATGAAAGACAATATATTGGACAGAAAGGATAATGAACCTTATGAACTTGCCGATCCGGACATCAACAAGACCAGATAACCGGTTTGTGTAAGTTTTTAATAAAAATAGAGATATGAATACTGATATTGAGAACCTATTTAAGGATAAGGTCCTTGGTCATCCTGCCGGACTTTTTGTACTTTTCTTTACGGAAATGTGGGAACGATTCTCGTTCTATGGGATGCGTATTCTATTGGTATTGTTTCTAACAGCCCCAATATTGGACGATAATCCAGGTTGGGAATGGCCTAGGGAGCACGCCTTGGCACTTATTGGGACCTATGCCTCCCTATTGTACCTAACACCAATTATTGGTGGGTGGATAGCGGATAAAATTACGGGTTATAGGCTGGCAGTGGTAATAGGGTGTGTAATCATGACCTTGGGTCACGGAGCCATGGCCTTGGAAACCACGGCTTCCTTTTATTTGGGGCTTGCCTTATTGGTTATAGGGACAGGCTTTTTTAAGCCCAATATCACTTCCATAATCTCTGAAATGTATGAGGGTAAGGAATCCAAAAAAGATGGGGCCTATACCATATTCTACATGGGAGTCAATGCTGGGGCATTTTTTGGGATGATGCTCTGTGGGTACTTGGCGGAAAATTACGGATGGTCCTGGGGCTTTGGACTGGCCGGAATATTTATGCTGTTGGGAATGCTTCAGTTTTGGTTAGCAAAGGATCTGTTTGGGGATATAGGAGGAAAGCCCTTGCCAAAGCTGGGAGCGGAATCATTCAACTCTTTGGAGAAAGAGATTCCACAGGAAGAGAAAGATGATGTAGCTGCCAAATTAAACCCCTTTTCACTTTTTGATAAAATTTTAATCGCCCTATCATCGGTTGGGGGACTGTTGTATCTTTTTAACGATCCCTTTGAGAAAATTCAAGGCACTAGCTTGGCACCCTTTTCGGTGGGCAGTGTATCGGGCACCAATGCTATTATATTAGGAGCCTTGGCACTGTTTTTAATTCTATTGGTCACTAGGATTTCACGTTATATTCCGGTAGTAAGGGATAGAATTATAGCCGTATCCATTTTTGGGTTGTTTACGGTTTTCTTTTTTGCGTTTTTCGAGCAATCCTTAGGGTCAATGACCATATTTGCCAGGGATTATACCAACAGAAACCTCGTGGGGCAATCTGCTATGGTCTTTAAGGTTATAGATGCCCTATTAACCACCGTGCCCCTTATCATCATTAGTTGGGTGCTTTTTTTACTGGCCAAAAAGACCTTTAACCGTATAGCGGTTTCCAATATCGTTTTGGCCATCGCCTTTATTGGGCTGTGGGTGCTGGTCATTTTTAGGTTGATGGATAAATTTTCACAAGAGGGAAATCAGGTCGATGCCAGTTGGTTTGCTATTTTGAATTCGTTTTTCATTATTACTTTGGCTCCGCTTTTTTCTAAGTGGTGGGAAAGTAAATACAACCCTAGTGCGGCAATGAAATACGGATTGGGCCTTATCTTGTTGGGACTTGGCTTTGCCGTGTTGTCCTATGGTGCATCTGGAATCCCATCAGGAGCCAAGACCGCATCAATAAGTATGGTTTTCCTAATATTGGCCTATTTGTTACACACCATGGGGGAATTATGTATATCCCCGGTAGGTCTTTCCTATTTAAGTAAATTGGTTCCAGCGCGTATGATCGGCTTTATGTTCGGGGTATGGTACCTGGCCATTGCCATTGGCCAAAAAGCAGCGGGGACCATGGGCGGAATGATCGATAAGATTTCGGAACAGTATTCCATGGGAACATTTTTTCTGATTTTCACCTTGGTTCCTGTGGGGGTAGGGATAATATCTATTGTGCTGAATCCCATATTAAAGAAGCTTATGCACGGGGTTAGATAGTCAGCGCACAAAAAAATCAAAGGCTCCCTTTTCACCGGTATAGTGAAAAGGGATTTTTTTTGCCCTGCAACTGGCTTTCCATCTCTTAATGTAACTCTTGTAATTGCTGCCATCGGCAATAATTGTTTTTGGTTGTACCCAGTCCAACAGCCTGTCCAGATTAATTTTTGGTGAGTGGGTCAGTACCAGGGTGGTGACTTTATAGTTTTTGGGCAAGGTATTATAAACACTATCCATCACTACAATTCGCTCCCCTTCTATGGTATAGCTATTTCTTAAAGGGAGATACTCCAATTCACGGGTGTGCTGTGCAATGGCATAATCGCTGGCAATTCTTTGTGTGGCTGGAGGGTGATTGGTAAATATGGTAAGCTTGGACCCTCTTCTATGTAGCAGTGCCGTATTCCTGCTGAGATGGCCAATGGTCAATGATTCCCTGCTTTTACTGTGATGCTGCTTCGCTAAAATATAGAATTGGAAACAAAGGATGAAACCAAGGAATAACAAGGTTTTTTTATAGCTGGTTTTTATAAGGAGCAGTACCAGGGTTAGGATTATTGCATAACTAAGGAACAGCTGAACCGTATCAAAGGGAATATTCCTAAAAAGAAAGCCTTCTTGCTGGGCCAAGTAGCCAATAGTACTGTTCATTGCCCAGATTACGGAATCATAAAAGGCAACCACTACAGGTGGCAAACTGTTGCTTAAGGCCAAGACAATGACCAATATCCCAAACCCCAAGATAAAAGTTAAAAAAGGTAGTACGATAAGGCTGGAGACAAAAAATAAACCTGGAAATTGGTGAAAATAAAATAGGCTGATGGGGAATACACCCAATTGAGCTGCTAAGCTGACCGATAGTAGTTCCCAGCTTTTTTTTATGATATAATTTTTTGGAGCCCATAATTTTTGCAACAAGGGAAAGATAAGAACTATGGCAAAAACTGCAGCGTAACTCAATTGAAAGCCTACCTGGAAAAGCAACAAGGGGTCTAGTAACAACAATATAAAAAACAGGGACAGGGCAAGTATATTAAAATGGCTTGTGGGTCTGTTTAGGTAAAGGGCATAGGCTACAAAGCTAAACATTGTCACAGCCCTTAAAATAGATGGCGAAAGTCCGGCCAGAATGGCAAAACCCCATAGCAATAAGACAATCACGGCTAGTTTTATAGTTCGTCCCTTGGGGAGAAACTCTAGGGGACTTAATAAAAAATGTAACAATCCCAGGAGGATCCCAATATGTAATCCGGATAAGGCCAAGATATGATACGCTCCTGCATCCTTATAATCGGTATTGGTTGCTGGGCTTATATCGTGCCGCTGTCCTAATAATAAAGCCTGTATAACGCCCAGTTCTTCCTTCCCGAATGCAGCTTTTTTTAGTTTTTTTATAATGTGCTGGCGTAGTTGGGCCGCTACGCCAAAAATGCTCCTTGAGGTATTGGGTGTTATGAAGCTATTGTCAGGGGAAAGATAAAGTTGGTGCTCAATACCCAAGTGGGAGAGGTATTTTTTATAATTAAATTGATGTGGGTTTAGTGGAGCTTTAATAGGGGTTGCGGTTGAGAATACCATCAATTCGTCATCTACCTTAAGTTGCGTGTTGGCAGTGTCAGGGGCCATAGAAAGTAATATCTTTCCCGATACCCGGGCAGTATCTAGAAATTTTACCCTAGCTACAAATCGTTGTGAATATGCGTTGGGTTTTAATATTTCACGGATTTTAATAATGAAACTTTGGTTTTTGCTTTGGAGCAGGTGGGAGTAATGGTGCTCAAAATTCTTGGATTGGGTTAGGGAGAAGCTAAGTTGACCAACACATACGGTAACACAAGCTGCCAATACACCAAAAAGCCAAGAAGGTAGTTTTTGCTGATGCCTAAAGACAATCCCTAATAGCAATAGTGTAAAAAGAGTACTGATAAGGGATATGAATATGGAGAGCTGTAATAGATTTCCTAATAATATTCCAAGTATAAGGCAAAGGCTAAGTTTAACCGTGTTGAATTGTAGCGGATGCATATCAGAGGACCCTGGTAGCCTTGATAAAGGCATAGTTCCAATATCCTTCCCTCAAAGAGGAAACTATTACTCCCCTAGAGGTAGTTGCATGAATAAACTGTATATCATCTCCGTTGACCGATACTACTAGGCCAACATGATTTATTTTCTTTTTGCGACCAGAAGTGCCAAAAAATAAAAGATCGCCTGCACTTACCTTGTTTAGGTCAATATTTTCGCCCTCTGTGGCCATAAGGTATGAGGCCCTGGGAAGTTGAATGTCATGTTCTCCAAAGGATACATAAAGTAAACCGGAACAATCCATCCCTTTTATTGTGGTGCCGCCAAATTTATATTTAACGCCGGAAAAGGTCATGGCCGTATTTATTACCTTTCGTGATATACTTGGTGATGCTACAGTTGTGACACTATTTTCATTAGGCAATTCTCTTGGCGTACCAACCGTAACTTCGGACGGGCCTACCGATATTTTTCTCTGGTTGTGGGCGCTGGATTTTTTCTTGGAAGCGCCGCATCCAACGACCAAAAAAAGCAATAATAAGGAAAGAAATTTGCTGGTCATTAAAAGTATTGTTAGTGCTCTTATATATCAAATTTAAATAATTAATTTAAAATTGAACTTATTTTTAGGAAAACACAGGCTACACTGTACTCTTTTCCTTACTTGTGATTTCTTGATCTTTATATATAAACATTGGAGGAACCTTGTTTATTTTGATAGCAAGATGGCTGGTGATGGCCTTTATTTGTTAATGAGCCTGTTCTGCATTCTTGACTATTAGGGAAGCGGCTTTTTCACTGGCACCCTTGCCACCCAGTTTTTTCTGGAGTTCGTTATAAGCTTGTAGCTGTTTCTCCCTATCTGGTCCCTCTAGAATTTTGCCCAGTTCGTCCACTATGTTCTTGTGGTTTAGGTCGCCCTGAATAAGTTCTTTAACCACCTCTTTGTCCATGATTAGGTTTACAAGGGATATAAACTTAAGGGTAATTATTCTTTTGGCAATCTGATAGGATATCCAGTTGGCCCGGTAACAGACTACCTGTGGTATTTTAAACAATGCGGTTTCCAGGGTAGCGGTACCGCTGGTGACCAAAGCAGCTCGTGATAGGCTCAGGAGATCATAGGTTTTATTGGAGACCAGGCTTACTTGTGAAGATTTTATAAAGGGCTTGTAAAAATCCAGATCCAGACTGGGGGCACCGGCAATGACGAATTGATAGTCCGGAAAAGTCGTGGTGGCAGAAAGCATAAGCTTTAGCATTTTTTCTACCTCTTGTTTTCTACTTCCCGGGAGTAGGGCTATAATGGGCTGGTCGGGATCTAAACCGTTTTCTTTCCGAAAGGTATGGTCGGCCGTTCTTGGGATATCCCCAATGGCATCGATCAACGGGTGGCCTACAAAATTTACGGGGAAATTATGTTTCTTTTCGTAAAACTCCTTTTCAAAGGGAAGAATTACGTGCATGGCGTCTATGTCCCTTTTTATTTTATTGATCCGGCCTTCTCTTGAGGCCCATATTTGGGGAGAAATATAATAGTTGGTTCTAAAGTGATTCTTTTTGGCCCAAGACGCAATTCTAAGGTTGAAGCCGGAATAGTCAATGAATACGATCACATCAGGCTTAAATTTACTAATATCCTGCTTGCAGAAATCTATATTTTTAAAGATCTGGTTAATATTTCCAATCACCTCAAGGAAGCCCATAAAGGCCATTTCCTTATAGTGCTTAACCAAATTGCCACCAGCGGCCTTCATCAGGTCACCTCCCCAACACCGTATGTTGGCCTTGTCGTCTTTCTCTCTAAGGGCTTTAATTAGGTTTGATCCATGAAGGTCGCCCGATGCTTCACCTGCGATGATATAATATTTCATCTATTCTTTGTTGTTTATTTTTAAAGGTGCTCCTTGATTACCTTATAAAGGTTTGCTAGAACTGGTTTTTCACCTAGAACACCTTGTAATACAAAATAACCATTGCGGTCAGGAGGGTGGCAATCATTACACCTCTGGCCCTATAGTCCCTTCGCACCCTGATGAATCCAAAAAAAGCGATTAAATTTAGAATGGCACCAAGTGCCAATAAACTGCCAATATGACCTTGCGCTACGGCCATTTGGTAAGTTTCCACGATACCAAAATCGGAAAAAATTACAATATACAATAGGGTACCTATGGTATTGGCAATAAGGCCAACTAAAAAACCTATGAGTATTTCTTTTTTAATCATATAACTCCCAATTGTTTAAATGTTGTATGGCATGGTGTGCCGTTAAATCAAATTGTGTGGGGACCACCGATACATAATCCTGTGTAAGGGCATATTCATCTGTATCCTCCCCTTTGTCCAATAGTTCAAATTCTCCTGTAAGCCAATAGTATTCCTTGCCGTTGGGGTTGGTTCTTTTGTCAAATTTCTCTTTCCAGTTGGCACGAGCCTGTCTACAGATCTTTATTCCCTTTGGAGACTCGTTTCCGGTTTTGGGGATGTTTACATTTAGTACTACCCCTTTTGGGATCCCATTTTTTAGTGCCTCCCTAACTATTTTTTGAACTGCGGCCTTGCTTACTTCAAAATTGGCGTTCCAAGAATAGTCGCACAGTGAAAAACCAATGGCGGGAATACCTTCAATGCCAGCTTCTATGGCCGCACTCATGGTACCTGAGTAAATTACATTGATAGAAGAGTTGGAACCGTGGTTGATGCCGCTTACACATAGATCGGGCTTTCTGTCCAATAGTTCCTGTAGCCCCAACTTTACACAGTCGGCCGGTGTTCCACTACAGCTGTATTCTTCCTTTGCCCCATTTTCCAAATCCACATTTAGTTTTTTAATATAAAGGGTGTTGTCTATGGTAATGGCGTGTCCCATACCAGACTGTGGACTGTCAGGAGCTACCACTACCACATCCCCAATCTCTTTCATAAACTGTATCAACGCCCGTAGGCCAGGAGCGGTAATGCCATCGTCATTGGTGACAAGGATCAAAGGTTTTGACATGTTGTAATTTTTATGCTGCAAAAATACGTTTTTAAAATCTTAATCGTAACATACAAAAATAGGGGGTGCAGGGTTAGTGTTTGCTGTAAATTTATATGTCTTTATTTGAATTTCAACGGTTTTGGATAGCTGCTTCTCTATGGGGTTAACAAAATATTAATGTGATATATGTATAATATGGCATGATTTTTTCGTTATCTTATGGTGTTCGCCATTATTAAACACTTTTAAATGGCAAAACTTGGATTACACTGCCTGTTTGATTAATTTTAAATGATGGGAAGAATGCATACGAGGAGGATTTGTTTTTTACATAAAATTTACCCCAAGTATGGAAAAACAATAAAACGAAATAGATGAGAAAAAATTTAGCCTACGCATTATTAGTAATGCTTATTGCGGTAGCTTCGTGCAGTTTTACCAACAAGTCTTTTGAAACTGATGACAAGGATAAGTTATTGTTGGACTTAATAACTTATGTACTTGAGCGTGGTCATTATCAGCCAAAGGACATCAATGACGATTTTTCGGTTAATGTTTTTGAAGGGTTTTTGGATATCATAGACCCTACAAAGCGATATTTCTTGGAGAGCGATATCCAAGAATTTGAGAAGTACAAATTTCAGATAGACGATCAGATTAAGAATACGGACATCACCTTTTTTGAGATGGTCCATGACCGTCTGATGAAGAGAATGGAAGACGCCAAAGTTATTTATGATGAGGTGTTGAGCGAACCATTTAATTATTACGTGGAAGAAACTCTGGACATTGATTATAACGAACAGGATTATGTGGATTCCCGTAAGGAGTTAAAGGAACGTTGGAGAAAACAATTAAAGTATGCCACCTTGGGAACCTATGATTCCAAGTTGGATCAGGGTAACATGGAGGATTCGGCTACCACAGAGGATGCCGACCCTTTTAAGGATGACAGTGCCTCCTCTACCAAGCCTTTGACCCCAGAAGAAGCCGAAAAGAAGGCAAGAGAAACTACAAGGAGTACTTTAGATGATTATTTTGATTTTGTAGATGACTTGGAGCGCAAGGATTGGTTTGTGCAGTACTTAAATACAATTGTAGAGGTTTTTGATCCCCATACGTTTTACTTTGCCCCTGATGACAAGGAGAAGTTTGATACTAGTATGTCTGGTAAGTTTGAAGGAATTGGTGCAAGATTGCAGAAGAAAAAGGATCAGATTAAAATAGTAGAAATTATTTCAGGAGGTCCTGTTTGGAGAGATCAACAATTGGAAGTTGGCGATGAAATCCTGAAAGTTGGTCAGGAAGGGGAGCCACCTGTAGACGTAGTAGGTATGCGTTTGGACGATGCCATAAAATTTATAAAGGGGCCAAAAGGTACCGTAGTAAATCTTACCGTTAGAAAGGTAGATGGTTCCTTGAAAGTAATTTCCTTGACTCGGGATGTTGTGGAACTGGAGGAGTCTTATGCCAAATCGGCTGCAATTTTGAAGGAAAATCAAAAATTTGGTATAATAAACCTGCCTAAATTCTACGTGGATTTTGAAGATTATAATGAAAGAAATGCAGCTTCGGATGTGGCCAAAGAAGTAGAAAGATTAAAGCAGGCTGGAGCAGAAGGTCTAATCTTGGATCTTCGTGATAATGGTGGTGGATCTCTAAAAACCGTTGTGGAAATGGCTGGATTGTTTATCAAGGATGGTCCTATAGTACAGGTAAGGTCTACAGACAAAACACCTGAAGTTTACAATGATAAGGACGAGCGTATTCAATGGGAAGGCCCATTGGTGATATTGGTCAATGAATTGTCTGCCTCCGCCTCAGAAATATTGGCCGCAGCGATGCAGGATTACAAAAGAGCTGTAGTTATAGGGAGTAAGCAAACCTTTGGTAAAGGAACCGTACAGAACGTTATTCCCTTGGCAAATATTGTTCGAAGCAATGAACATGGAGATTTAGGAGCTATAAAACTTACTACTCAAAAATTCTATAGAATTAACGGGGGTTCCACTCAGTTGGAAGGGGTTAAGAGTGATGTAGTGGTACCAGATCGCTATAGCTATATAGACCTTGGGGAAAGGGATCAGGAAAACCCATTGGGTTGGGACAAAATATCCCCAGCGGAATATACACCTTGGGATGGCTATATAGATTATGAGGCTACAATAGCCAACAGTACTCAAAGAATGGCCGAAAATAAGCAGATTAAATTAATAGAAGAGAACGCCAAGTATATTAAGGAGGCCCAGGACGAAACGGTAGTTTCCTTGAAATATGATGATTATAAGAAGGGATTGGAAGAGGATAAGAAGAGGGCTAAATACTTTAAGACCATTTCTGATTATGATTCCCATCTAACCTTTGAATCCCTCAAATATGAGAAGGAATTATTTGCCAAAGATTCTATTTTAAGGGAAAAGCGCGATCGCTGGCATAAGGATCTTGCCAAAGATGTGTATATAGAAGAAGCAGTAAATGTATTGCAAGATTTAAAAATGCATAGCATTAAGAATACCAAACTGGCCAGTGTAAAAGGCTAGTTGGAACAATAAAAACAAAAAAAGCCTGCCGATTCGGCAGGCTTTTTTTGTTTTGCAGTGCCCATTGTTTATAGCACGGTCCCTTGGATTATTATGTTTTCAATAAAGTAAGTAACCTTTTGTAGAGGCATCTCACAGGGTTTAAGCGCTCCCTTTCCGTGAATAGTGTAGTAATTAAAGCTAATAAAGTTGTTTCCTCCCAATTCCTGGGCATACACTTTAAAGCTTTTTCCCTTATTAAAATTGGAGCGGGTTAGGCCATAAACCTTATGGTTAAAAATTACCCTGGTGTATCCTACTGGGAGTAGTTGCAATTTCTTTAAGAACGCTTCCATGGTAATATGGTTTTAATATGGTCAAGGGCAATTTATGAACTACAGGATAGCATGGAACACCCTACTTTGTGCCTAGCCCATTCCGGACGCTTTGCATACCATTTTTCTGCCTCTTCTTGTTCTTGGTATGGCTGTTTTAAAAGTTGGTACAGTTCATTGATTAGCCCATAATTTCCCGTATCCGCTTCGTCTATGGCTAGCTGGGCCATATAGTTCCTTAGGACGTATTTAGGGTTTATGCTGTCCATTTTTTCTTGTCTTTGGATGTTGGATAGACTTTCTTTATTTAGACGCAGGGAGTAATCTGTAAACCATTGTTTCCAAGTGTTGAAAAGCTCGCCCTGCACTTCTTCCGGGGCATAAAAGGCATCCGTAATATATGGGGGCAGGCTGGTGCTAATTTTGCTACTCTTTTTAAAGCGCCCCAAATTCCTGAAGAAAATGGTCATATCCGTTTCCGTCATCTCTAGGTTGTCTTCCAATCTGTTCAATAGTTCGGCATCTTCCCCATGGTCTGTAAATAGACCTATTTTCGATTTCATCATGGAAAGATATTTTGTTTGGTAGTTTTCCCGGTATGAGTTTAGGACAGCTTCCAATGGCTTGGCATCTTCAATTAAGGGATATAAGGCATTGGCCAATTGATAAAGGTTCCATAAACCAATATTTATTTGATTTCCATATCTATAACGCTTATACTGTCGGTCAGTGGTGTTTGGGGTCCATCCATGGTCATAGCCCTCTAGCCAGCCGTAAGGGCCATAATCTATAGTAAGGCCTAGGATAGACATATTGTCGGTATTCATAACACCGTGAACAAAGCCTACACGTTGCCAGTGGATGATCATTTCCAAGCTGCGTTCAGAAACTTCTTTAAAAAGCTGTAGATAGCCTTCTTTGGCACCCTCTTTTATATGTGGAAAAAAATGCCTGATGGTATAGTTGGTCAAGGTCTTCAGGGTGGCTACATCCTGCCTCGCGCTTAAAATTTCAAAATTGCCAAAGCGTATAAACGTCGGTGCTACCCTGCAAACCACCGCCCCTTTTTCATAAGCGGGATTACCGTTGTACAATACATCCCTCAATACCTTATCACCAGTTAATGCCAAGGATAGGGCTCTGGTAGTGGGTACGCCCAAATGGTACATGGCCTCACTGCACAGATATTCCCGTATGGAAGAACGTAGAACGGCCAATCCGTCTGCTGTTCTGGAATAGGGCGTTTCGCCAGCACCTTTAAGTTGTAGGGCCCACTGTTTGTCCATGTGGTTAACCTCAAACAAGTTAATGGCCCTGCCATCCCCCAACTGGCCTGCCCAATTTCCAAACTGATGTCCGCCATAACACATGGCGTAGGGGTTGGTATTTGGTAGTACGGAATTGCCACTAAAAATATCAAGAAACTTCTTAGATTCCAAGTCTGCTTGGGAAAGGCCCAAATTGGCACCCATTTCATCTGAGCTGTGTATTAGAGATGGTTTTAAGGGCTGTTTGGGCTTAACAAAGGAATAGCAAGCCCCCATAACCTGACGCCTACTATTTTCCGTGATCGGGTCAGCAGGGAGTTCTTTGTTAAAAGTATCTTTGATGTTCAGATTCATCCTAATATTTATTCAATTATTGAGTTCCACTTATCGCTTCTTCTAGCTACTGTCTTTATATAGGCGCATACTGCAACGGCCGTATAGCCTTCCTCTGTTAATTTGGAGAAGGTTTTTTCTACAAGTTTCTTTCCATGGCCTTTACCCCTTAAATGGGAAGGGACCTCAGAGTAGGTAAGGTACATCTTGCCATTGTCCATTCTGTAGTTTACTTTGGCTGTTTCGCCGTTTATATCCATTGTAAATCTTTGCTTCTCTTTATCGTGTTGTACTTTCAAAATATGGTATTTTAATGTAATGATCTACTTTGCCTGTGTTGCCTTGCTGTATTGGGTAGCTGTATTATAAGTACTGTTAGCGTTTCTTTTGGCTTTGGTACAGTCTTGCGAATGGTATTGTTGCTCTTTTATAATCCCTGCAGGCTGTTGGCTTATTTTGGAATAGAGGTGCAAGTTGCTCCAAAACATCCTGTTGGGAATACCATATGGTTGGTATAAATCAGGACCCTAGGTCCAGCTTAAAATGCTCTGGAACCTTTAAAAAGGCTCCAAGGTTGTAACTATACCTTCGTTTTTTTAAGCTTATCGGCGTGCATCTGGCGAAGCTTGGATAGTTTTGGTGTGATGACAGCACTGCAATAGCCCTGTGATTTATTACTTCTATAGTAGTTTTGATGATGCTCCTCAGCCTCATAGAATTGCCCTAATGGACTTATCTCTGTCACAATGGGTGATTCATAATAAGAGGCAATTTTGGCCAGTACCATCCCTGCAATCTCTTTTTGTTCATCATTGTGGTAATAAATCACTGAACGGTACTGAGTGCCAATATCGGCTCCCTGTTGGTTTAGGGTAGTAGGGTCATGACTTGTCATAAAGATAATCAAAAGGTCTTCATAGGAAATAGTGTTGGCGTCATAGGTAATTTGAACTACTTCGGCATGGCCTGTAAGTCCGGAACAAACCTCTCTATAAGTAGGTTTGCCGGGTGCATTTCCACCACTATAACCAGAAACTACCTGTTCTACCCCTTCCACCTCCTGAAAGACGGCTTCCACGCACCAAAAACAACCACCGCCGACTGTGGCGGTTTCCAATTTTTTATTTTTCATTAGATATACTTTCTTTAATTATTTGCATAGATTCGGAATTGATGCAATAGCGCAGACCGCTGGGTTCAGGGCCGTCGGGAAAGACATGGCCCAAATGGGCATCACAACTGTTGCAAAGCACCTCTACCCTTATCATGCCAAAAGAAGTGTCCCTGTGGTATTTTATCGCATTTTCCTTTATGGGTTGTGTAAAGCTGGGCCAGCCACTTCCGGATTCAAATTTTATGGTGGAATCAAACAAGGGGGTATTGCAACATATGCAGCTATATTTACCAGCTTCATGACTGCTACAAAGTGCCCCGCTGTGAGGTGCCTCCGTTCCTTTTTTTCGCGTAATCCTAAATTGCTCCGGAGTTAATAAAGCGCTCCATTCCTCTTCAGTTTTTTCCACCCGTTTGTCAGGGGTAGGATTTTTAGTGGTGCTGAAATGAATGATATCTTTCCATGTTAACATAGTTGCATTTTCTTTCTTGGTATATATAGTATTTTTTGTTTGGACTAGGGTGCTATCGGTAAACTTGAAACTACCCTTTTTAATAATCCCTACAAACCATAGGTCGGAAAACCGTACCCAAGCTTACAAATGATTGGGTTGTGGAAGGCAGTTTTGCGTTATATTTATAACATGAATAAATATAGGAAAAATAGGCTTATTTATACTACGCTGTTACTGGTTTGTGTGGTGTTATTTTGGGTATTCGATAACTTTTACACCCCTGCAAGCTACTCCTCACCCGCACAGGTGGGGCATAAGACCGATATCCATGAATTTTTATGGCCAACATCCACTACCGGGGAGATTGTTCAACATAATTTTTACGCTTTGTCTTATCATGAAGCCTTTGAACAGGCGGAATGGGTAATTTATATTTTGGAGAAATCTCACTTAACACGTGATGACAGGACGAGGCCATTATTTATTGAAGATCCATGGGTTACTACTAAATCTGCGGATTGGAAAAATTATAGGGGATCGGGTTATAATAGGGGGCACCTATGCCCGGCCGGGGATCGCAGATTTTCCGAGTTTGCCTACAATGAAACTTTTTATACCAGTAATATTAGTCCGCAAAAGCGTGATTTTAACGCCGGAATTTGGAATCGTTTGGAACAAAAAATAAGGTATTGGGCTAAGAAATGGGGTCCGCTGACGGTGGTTACGGCGGGGGTGTTGGAAGAGGGGCTACCTACCATTGGGGAGGAAGAAGTGGCCGTGCCCAAATTTTATTATAAAATTATTGCCAGAGGAGATGGAAAGAATCTAAAACTAATCGCCTTTCTTTTTCCCCATAAAGAGGTTGATGGGAATTTAGAGCAATTTGTAGTTTCCGTGGATGAGGTGGAGGCCCTGACCGGAATCGATTTTTTCCATGCTTTGCCCGATGATTATGAAGATGCCCTTGAGCGGTCAAAAAGTGTTAAGGGTTGGAAATTTTAGGTAAGCTCATTTAATCTGTTGGCATCCAATTTAAGGAAAATAAACAATAGGGCCGAAAAGAACAATAAGCCCGATCCGCCATAGCTGAAAAAGGGCAGTGGTATTCCTATGGTGGGCAGTACTCCGATAACCATTCCAATATTGATAAAGTAGTGCACGAACAAAATAGATATGACCCCATAGCCGTACATGCGGCTAAAGTGGTTCTTTTGGCGTTCGGATAAATGAATTAGTCTTAAAAGCAGCAGGGTAAAAAGAATTACTACGGTAGCTGTGCCAAGAAAACCCCACTCTTCTCCAACCGTTGTAAAAATATAATCGGTATGTTGTTCCGGTACAAAATCCCCTTTGGTACGTGTGCCTTCCAAAAACCCTTTGCCAGAAAAACCACCAGATTCAATGGCCTTTTCGGATTGATAGGTGTTATACCCTATGGTTTTTCTAATCTCTTCCAATTTTTTGGGATCTTTTTCAAGTCTTAGCCAAAGCCCAAAACGGTCCCTATGGCGTTGTTCGAAAACCGAATTAAAGACAAAATTCACGGATAGGGAAAACAATATGATGGCAATATAGATAAGCGAGACCGGAATGATGGGTACCTTAAAGGACGGTTTTTTAAATAATAGAAAGAGGGCCAGCAACAATCCAAGGATTATAGCAACCCAAATGGTTCCAAACTTTAGGGTGAGAATAAATATCAATACAATCATACTGCCTATTCCCAAATAATACAAGGGTAGTCCCTCCCTGAAAATAACGAATATTAAAGCAAAAAAGACCAGTGCGCTTCCAGGGTCGGGCTGGGGAATGATCAAAAATGCGGGGAGCAAAATAATCAAAAGTGCGATCATTTGATCTTTTTGACGTTTTATGTCGGTTTGTATATCACTTAAGTATTTGGCCAGAGCTAGTGCTGTAGCTACTTTGGCAAATTCTGAGGGCTGTAAATTAAAGAAACCCAAATTGTACCATGAAGTGGCCCCGGCGATGGTCTTTCCAAACACAAATAATCCCAATAATAGGACTATGGATATAATATAGAAAAGACTGGAAAAGCGCTCGTAGAAATTCGCTTCCAGGGCTAGGATGATCACAATGGCCACGGCACTGGTTCCTATAAAAAAAAGCTGCTTACCATAAAGGGACGCAAAATCAAATATAGATGTAGCCTCATCGGTAAAGGTGCTGGAATAGATGTTGATCCAACCAATAAAGACCAGGCAGATGTAAAGCAGAACACTAAACCAGTCCAATCGTTTAAGAACACTTTTACCAGACACGCTCGTTTATTTTAAAAGGTTCTCCGCTATAGGGTTTGGCATATTCATCTTCCAAAGTTTTTTCCAGCATTCTTTTTTCCAAATCTGCACGGGTAATTTCCCCTTTTAGGTATTTTTCGATCATCAATGTGGCAATATGACCGGCATAACGAGATCCATAGTATCCATTTTCTATATATACCGCAATGGCAATTTGGGGATTGTCTACCGGGGCAAAGGCCACAAATACGGAATTATCCGTAAGTTGGGTACGTACGCCATTGATCCTGGTAAAATTTTCTACGGTTCCCGTTTTTCCTGCAATCTCAATATCCTTGATCTGTAACCACCTGGCCGTTCCCTTGTGATATACGTTGGCCATTCCTTCTATTACAGGTTCAAAATATTTTTTGTCTATTGAGGTATGCTTGGCTTCTGTGAATTTAGGGATACTGATATCCTCACCCCCTATTTTTTTTATGACATGGGGTGTGAAATAATGTCCTCTGTTGGCAATAGCCGCAGTCATATTGGCCAATTGGATTGGGGTAACCTCTACCTCTCCTTGGCCAATGGAATTGGATATGATGGTGGAAGAGGACCATCTTTTGCTACCGTATATCCTGTTATAGTATTCTTTGTTGGGAATTCTTCCAGGTCTGCCGGTAGGTAAGTCATAGCCCAAATAAGAACCCAGACCAAAACTCTTCATATGTTTTTCCCATACATCCATACCTTCTGCCGAGGTGGGGAATAGGTCGTATATTTTTCTGAATGCCCCTGCAAAATAGGCGTTGCAAGAGAGGTATATGCCCGAATTAAGGTCTCTGTTGCCGCCACCACAATGACAACCTCTTTTTCTTCTTCCTACGTAAAATCCGTTGTAGCACTTAATAGTGGTTTCTGGAGTTACGGCTCCCTCCTGAAGTGCTACTAGGGCATTTAGGGTTTTAAATGGGGATCCGGGCGATTGGGAGGCCAAAATAGACCGGTCAAAGGTGGGTTTGGCAATGGTGTCATAGTGCAATTTACTATAATTCTTGGACCTTTCCCTACCAACCAATAGCGCAGGATCGTAGGTGGGACCGGAAATTAGGGCGAGGATTTCCCCAGAGGCAGGCTCAATGGCTACCACACCACCGTGTTTTCCTACCATTAGTTTTTCCCCGTACTCCTGAAGTGTTTTATCCAGGGTGACGGTAATTTGTTTTCCCTGTTCAGGGAGGGTGTCCAGGGCACCGTCCTTATAAGGGCCTATATCCCTGTTAAAACGGTCCTTTTGAATGTACTTTACCCCTTTGCGTCCCCTTAAGATAGATTCGTATTCCTTTTCTATACCTGTGGTTCCTTTTAACTCTCCTGCGGCATAGGATGGGTTTCTTTCCAAATCCCATTCATTTACCTCACTGATATAGCCCAATACATTGGCTCCACTGTTTGTGTCATAATAGCGCAAGGACCTTTTTTGGATGTAAAAACCTTCAAATCTCCTCATTTTTTCTTGAAGCCTCCCGTAGTCCTCTTTTGAAAGTTGTGGTACCAATACAGAGGGTAATCTAGGGGAGTATATCCTTGCTTTTTTTAATTGGGAAATAAATTTCTCTTTGTCAATCCCTAGAAGTTTACAAAATTCCAGCGTGTCCAATGGCTTTACTTCCCTAGGGATGACCATAACGTCATAGGCAGGTTGATTGGCTACCAAAAGCTTGCCATTTCTGTCGTAGATATAACCTCTCTCCGGATAGTCGTAAACCGCTTTTATGGCCGGATCCTCCAATATTTGGTTAGGGGAAAAACTAAATATCTGTAGATATGACAATCTGCCGATAAAAGTTAATCCAACCAATAATATAATGGACGACAATAGAAGTTTTCTCATTCTTTTTTTACACTAAAAAGTGAACTCAACAATAGGCACAAAATTAATGTGGCCAAGCTAAAAAACATCGTTTTTTTCAAAATTAACAGTGTATTTGCAAAACTGAAAATTTCTACGGTAAAGAATACCAAATGATGTATTGTTATTAATAACGCTAAAAACGTAAATTGTTGTGCGCTAGTGGTATTGGTTAGTTTAAAACTTTGAAATTCGTAGTTTACACCAAAACAAAATCGCATAATGGTGGGCCGTAAATAGGCAATGGTCACCGTAGCGGCAGCATGTAAGGCAAGGGTGTCCGAAAAAAGGTCTACCATAAAGCCCAATAGGAAGCTGCTAAGCAAAAATGCCGGTCTTTTTTTCTTGATCGGGTACCAGTAGAGGAAGAGAATATACACCATAGGGTTGATATATCCAAAAAAATTGAGCTTATTAAAAATAAGTACCTGTACCAATATCAATAGTACAAATCTTATCACATTAATAAAGTAACTATTGCGGATCATTATAGGTTTTGGCTTCTAATTGTTTTATTTCTTCCCTTTGGATGTTGTCAATAACATAAATACTCTTTATAGATGACATGTCGTTAAACAGTTTAATGTCTATGCTATAGGCATTTTGGGTATTTATCAGATCAAAACTTTTAATGGTCCCTATGGGGATATTTTCGGGAAAAATACTGGAGCTTGCCCCAGTGACTACGGTATCGCCAATTTTAACGGGAACCAAACGCTCTATGTCCGTTAGCTGTACAGTGTTGAAATCTTTTTGATTCCAGACCAGTGAACCATAGTGGTTGGTGTTCTTGATCTTGGCGTTTATTCTAGACCGTGTATTGAGTATGCTTTGGACCGTTGCAAAATTTTTGGAAGTGTTTTCTATTATTCCTAGAATGCCATGGTCTGTGATAACACCCATATCGGGTTCAACGCCGTGTTTACTGCCTTTGTTAATGGTGATGTAGTTGCGGGGTAGGCCATAACTGTTCTTGATCACTTGGGAGGCAATGACCTTGTAGTGGATATTAGTGGTGTCAATCGTAATAGTGTCCTTTGTCTTTTGGTTGAATAAAATTGTTCGCAATCTTTTATTTTCTTCCACCAATTTTTTGTTTTCCTCCCCAAGGCCAAAATAGGTGGTAATATTGCTAGTGGTTTTATAGACGTTTCCCGTTAACCAGTTGGAGGAGTTAAAAAATTTAGATTGGTGATAGGAATGGGATTGTATGGTAAGCGCCAATGAAATAGCCAGCAAGACAAGATATAGCAAGAAATTTTTATACCGTAATATAAAGTTGATGATCTGCTGCATTCACTTGTATTGTTTTTAATGGCTCAATAAATGGATACCCATTATGAAATAAAAGCCTGTTTAATGTTTGTTGCTATTTCACAACCAAGGTAATTGTGCTTCCCAAAGACTATTTTATTAAGATGCTCTTGTAGCGCTCCAAATTTTTCAAGGCAATACCGGTTCCTCTAACAACTGCTCTTAAAGGATCCTCTGCTATGTAAACCGGCAAGTCTGTTTTTTGAGATAATCGCCTGTCCAATCCTCTAAGCATAGAACCTCCACCAGCTAGGTATATCCCTGTATTGTAGATGTCTGCTGCCAGTTCTGGGGGTGTTTGTGATAGGGTTTCCATTACAGCATCCTCTACCCTTAGGATGGACTTGTCCAAGGCCTTGGCTATTTCCCTATAGGAAATGGATACCTGCTTAGGTTTTCCCGTTAGCAGGTCCCGTCCCTGTACGGACATTTCGTCTGGTGGACTTTGTAAATCCTCGGTAGCTGAACCAATTGTTATTTTAATATTCTCTGCTGTGCTCTCCCCAACATAAAGGTTGTGCTGTGTTCGCATGTAATAGATGATGTCATTGGTGAAAACGTCACCTGCAATCTTCACCGATTTGTCACAGACAATACCACCCAAGGCTATAACGGCAATTTCGGTAGTACCACCTCCTATATCAACAATCATATTACCTTTTGGCTGCATAATATCCAATCCAATACCTATGGCCGCAGCCATAGGCTCGTGGATTAGATATACTTCTTTTCCGTTTACACGTTCGGCCGATTCTTTTACCGCCCTCATTTCAACTTCCGTAATTCCGGAGGGTATACAGATAACCATTCTTAAAGCCGGTGGAAACCACTTTTTCTTTAAGGCGGGGATGTTCTTGATGAACATGTTGATCATCTTTTCTGAAGCATCAAAATCCGCAATAACACCATCCTTTAGAGGTCGGATGGTTTTTATGTTTTCATGGGTCTTTCCTTGCATCATGTTGGCCTCCTTGCCTACGGCAATGATTTTTCCACTTATTCTGTCCCTGGCCACAATAGATGGACTGTCTACCACCACTTTGTCGTTGTGAATGATGAGGGTATTGGCAGTACCTAAATCTATTGCAATCTCCTCGGTTAAGAAATCAAAAAATCCCATTTGTGTTATCTGGTTTCGGTTAAATTGTCAGTTTGATTGTTAAAAGTAATAAAATTAATGTTTAAAATGACGTGTGCCGGTCATTACCATGGCAATATCATTTTCGTTACAATAATCTACACTTAATTGATCCTTAATAGAACCGCCCGGTTGAATAACACTGGTGATACCACTTTTATGTGCTATTTCCACACAATCTGGAAATGGGAAGAAAGCATCACTGGCCAAAACGGCCCCGTTTAAATCAAAGTCAAATGATTTGGCCTTGTGGATAGCTTGGTTTAGGGCGTCAACACGGGATGTTTGCCCTGTTCCGCTAGCACATAATTGTTTGTTTTTGGCCAAAACTATAGTATTACTTTTGGTGTGTTTGCATAATTTGGAGGCAAAGATCAAATCTTCCAATTCCCTTTCGGTAGGTTTATTGTTGGTAGCATTGGAGAGGTCTGCTAAAGCATCGGTCTTCTCGTCCTTGTCCTGTACCAAAACACCATTTAAGCAAGATCGGACAGTGGTTTTTGGCAAGTCGATATCATTCTGTACCAGAATTATCCTGTTTTTCTTGCCCTTTAAAATTTCCAAAGCTTCGTCTGTATAGCTTGGCGCAATGACCACCTCACAGAATAACTTGTGTATTTCTTCGGCAGTAGGTTTGTCTATTTCCACATTACTGATCAATATGCCCCCAAAAGCAGAAACCGGATCCCCGGCCAAGGCATCTACGTAAGCCTGGTGAATGCTAGGTCTTGTAGCTAGGCCACAGGCATTATTATGTTTAAGTATGGCGAAGGTAGGCTCATCGTTTTTAAATTCTAGGATAAGGTTTACCGCAGCGTCCACATCCAATAGGTTGTTATAGGAAAGTTCCTTTCCATGCAGTTTTTGGAACATGGCATCAAAATCTCCATAGAAAAATCCTTTTTGATGTGGGTTTTCCCCGTAACGCAATACTTGTCCACTGGTTTCACTGATCTTAAGCGCTGCCTCTTCCTGGTTTTGATTAAAGTAATTAAAAATGGCAGAATCGTAATGGGAGGAAATATTGAAGGATTTGGTAGCAAAACGTCTGCGGTCTTCCAAGGTAGTGCTTCCATTCCCCTTGGTAATAAGCTCCAATACTTCGTCGTAGTCGGTCATGGAAGAAACACAAAGGGTGTCCTTGTAATTCTTGGCAGCGGCACGTATTAGGGAAATACCTCCTATGTCTATTTTTTCTATTATGTCTTGTTCTGAAGCACCACTGGCTACTGTTTTTTCAAAAGGATATAGATCCACAATAACAATATCTAGCTGCGGAATGTCGTATTCCTTCAATTGTTCTTGGTCCTTTTCGTTCTCCTGACGGTTCAATATGCCCCCGAAAACTTTGGGGTGTAAGGTTTTTACACGCCCCCCTAAAATAGATGGGTAACTGGTAACGTCCTCCACGGGAACTACATCAATTCCTAAATCCTTTATGAATGTTTCGGTACCACCGGTAGAATAGATGGTAATTCCCAATTCATTAAACTTTTTTACCAAGGGCTCTAGGCCATCTTTGTGAAATACAGATATTAAGGCTGATGAAGCTTTTTTAGTGGTACTCATTTTGTTGTGATTGTTGTTATGGATTATAAGGACACAAAAGTAATTTTTTTGTACTTAATAATCACCACTATTATCAACAATCAGCCTAAAGTTTTAAAGAATTTTGGAGACTTCTTGGTTCACGTATTCCAAAAACCGTTCATCCTCCTCGGAAAATGGGTCAGGGGTGTTGGAGTCAATGTCTATTTGCCCAATGTTTTTACCGTCCTTAAAAAGGGGGACTACAATTTCGGACTTAACACTTATGCTGCATGCGATGTAGTTGTCTTGGGCTTGGACATCGGGCACTACAAAATTTTCATTGGAAACGGCAACCTGTCCGCAAATCCCTTTTCCGAAAGGGATTATGGTATGATCTGTAGGAGCTCCGGCATAAGGGCCTAATTTTAACTCTTCCTTATCCCCATTTTTAAAATAAAATCCAACCCAGTCGTAATAATCCACCTCTGCCTTAAGTAAATCACAGATGGCCTGCAGTTTTTCGCTTTGGTTTTTTTCAGGAGCATTGGTGATGGAGGAGATCTTTGGTCTTAATACAGTAAGCATATTGTAATTTTTGACAAAAATAAAGCTAATTCCATTTTCCAGGGGTTTGAAAAGGATTAATTTTTATGTATTCCCATTTATGAAACAATTTTTAACCTAAAATTAAGTTAATGTACTTTGCGGGGATAGTGAGTATAAACTTTTGATTATTTTTGCGTCCATGAAATCTATTCTTCATAAAATATGTGCGCTTGCCTTGGCATTTTTAATGCTGGCCTCTACGGTTTCCTGGACCATAGAGAAGCATTATTGTTTTGGTTCATTGGTAGATATAGCCTTTTTTCACGAGGCTGATAGCTGTGGAATGGAAGTGGATTGGGTTGGGGACATTGTTGTAAAAGAGGACAATTCCGATACTTGTTGTAAAGATGAAACTATTTCTATAGAAGGTACGGACAACCTCAGAATACCCCATTACGATTTTGATCTGGGCCAACAGGTCTTTTGGGTTGCAGATGCTACCTATTATCTACACTTATTTGAGGTTAATGCAGAGCGGCTAGTTCCGCCTAGCGGTTATCCGCCTCCTATTTTGGTCAGGGATATATATATCTTGGACCAGGTATTTCTTATTTGATTTTTTTTTGTTTAGGCGCTTGCGTTTTCTAGTTTTTTGGCTGGGGGCGTTGCTTATGTGTTTTAGTCTTAAGCGAATATTTTATAAAAAAAGAATCAATTGAAAAAAATCATTAAAATTATGTTATTCTGGCTACCTGTTTTAGGTCTTTGCCAAGAAAAAATTAGCGGAACCGTTAAAGAAGCCGATACAGAATCAGGACTTCCCGGCGCCAATGTATATTGGTTAAACTCCCAAACTGGAACCATAACAGCTGAGGACGGCTCATTTGCAATACCCTTTAAACCGGAATATAACAAACTCGTAATTAGTTATGTGGGCTACGAAACTGATACGCTGCTTGTAGAAAGCCCGAAGGTGGTAGAGCATTGGTTGCAGCCCTCCAATGCCTTAAATGAGGTGGTTGTTCAGAAAAAAAGGGATGCCTTGCAGAAGTCCTATTTTAGCCCTCAGAATGTGGTGACCGTAAATAGTGCAGAGTTGTTGAAGGCGGCATGTTGTAATTTGTCCGAGAGCTTTGAGACCAATCCGGCCATTGATGTAAATTTCTCGGATGCCCTTAGTGGAACCAAACAAATTCAAATGCTTGGCCTTACCAGTCCTTATCTGCTAATAACCCAGGAGAATATTCCTATGGTTAGAGGGGCTTCCCAAGTATACGGTCTTACGTTTACTCCCGGAACCTGGGTAGAGAGCATACAAATAACCAAAGGGGCAGGAAGTGTGGTGAATGGTTATGAGAGTATATCGGGCCAAATAAATACGGAATTGGTAAAACCTTTAACGGACAAGGATTTATTTGTTAATGGGTACGCCAATGAGAATGGCAGGTTGGAACTAAATACCCATATGAACACCAAACTGACGGATAAGTGGAGTACTGGACTCTACCTTCATGGAAACCAAAGAAATATCAAAGAAGATGATAATGGGGATGGCTTTTTGGATGCGCCTTTGGCCAATCAGCTTAATGTAATGAATAGGTGGCAATATCAAAACCCCAATACGGGATGGGTGAGTTTTATAAACCTGCGTTTTTTGAGTGATGAAAAACAAATGGGGCAAACAAATTTTGATCCAGAAACCGACAGGTTTACCACCAATTCGTGGGGAAGTGAGATAAATAGTAGGCGATTTGACTCCTCTTGGAAATTGGGTTACGTGTTTCCAGAATTGCCTTTTCAGAGTTTTGGTTTTCAGACGGCTTATAATATTCATAAGCAGGACTCCTATTTTGGTTTAAACCAATATAATATTGACCATGAAAGCGTTTATTCAAATTTAATGTTCAATTCCATTATTGGCGATACCAAGAGCAAATTTAAAACAGGCCTCACCTTTGGTTACGATGGGTATGCCGAAATGGTGGGTGCTACAGATTATGCCAGGATTGATAAATCTGTGGGTGCTTTTTTTGAGTATAGTTATGACAATTTAAAAGAATGGAGTTTAACCGCCGGACTAAGGGTTGATACCCATAATAATCTGGGCACCTTTGTAACCCCTAGGCTGCATGTTAGGTATATGCCCTGGGAAAGGGCAAGTTTAAGGGCGTCTGTTGGTAGGGGCCGAAGGGCAGCTAATATCTTTGCCGAAAATCAGCAATTATTCGCATCTTCAAGACAAATAAAGGTGCTTGGGGACCAGGGTAGTATATATGGTTTGGAGCCGGAAGATGCTTGGAATTTTGGGGGCAGTTTTTTACAGGGTTTTAGACTTTTCAATAGACCGGGCAGTATAAGTTTGGATTATTATGTCACCAATTTTATCAATCAAGTGGTGGTAGATTGGGAGAATCCACAGGAGGTATCATTCTATAATTTGGAGGGTAAAAGTCTGGCCAAGAGTTTTCAGTTCGAAATAGGTCACAAAATTCTAAAGAATGTGGAATTAAGGACCGCCTACAAATATTATGATGTTGCCACCGATTACAAGAGCGGGTACTTGCAAAAACCATTGCAGGCGCAACATCGTTTTTTTGCCAACCTAGGTTATAATTCCGAGCCCAACGACAGGGGAGCGCTTTGGCGAATGGACTATACGGTACACTCTTTGGGGGAACAGCGTTTGCCCAGTACTCTAAGTAACCCTGTGGAATATAGGTTGGCGGAATATTCGCCCTCACATAGCGTTATGATTGCCCAGATTACCAGGGTGTTTTCAGACTCGTTTGAAGTGTATATAGGGGGTGAAAACCTTAACGATTACACTCAGGATAATCCTGTATTGGGAGCAGAGGATCCATTTGGAACCAATTTTGATACTACTATTATTCATGCACCTATAATGGGGAGGATGTTCTATGCAGGGTTCAGGTATAAATTATAATTTTATTAAATAATTATTGTTCAATTTAAAGCGTACAGATATGAGAAATTTAATGTTAACATTGGTGTTGGTTTTTATAACCGCAGGCTCCTATGCCCAAAACAAAAACAAAAACAAAAAGATCAGTTTTGGGGTCAATGGTAAATGTGTAATGTGTAAAGAGCGAATAGAGGAGGCTGCACTAGGGGTAAAAGGGGTAAAATATGCCCTTTGGGATATTCCTACACATCAATTGTCTTTGATAATAGATGAGCGAAAAACCAATTCTATGAAGATAAAAACAGCTATTGTTGGGGTAGGACATGACACCAAAGAGCTTAAAGCTACTGAAGAGGCATATGAGTCTGTTCATCCTTGTTGTAAGTATAGGGAGGATAATTCGGATGACGGGCAGCATCATTAAGAGGCAAGCTTAAAGGTTGTGTCCTTGTCCAATGTTGTAGGCCGATAAATTTCTCGGAATACATATGATTGGTCTTAAGGGTTATTCTGGAGAAGATTAAAAATGAAAAAACCGCATTTGAAAGTCCAAATGCGGTTTTTTGGTGTTGTAAAGAGAAATGTTTACATCATTCCTGGCATTCCGCCACCACCCATTGGAGGTGCTGCGGCAGGAGTGTCTTCCTTGATGTCTGTCAGGGCGCATTCTGTGGTTAAGATCATCCCTGCAACAGAAGCAGCATTTTCCAATGCAATTCTTGTTACTTTTTTAGGGTCGATGATACCTGCCTTGATCATTTCAACATATTTTTCAGACTTGGCGTCGTAACCATAATCGCCTTTTCCTTCAAGTACCTTGGCAACTACAACGGAACCTTCTCCGCCAGCATTTGCAACAATGGTTCTCAATGGAGCTTCTATGGCTCTAGCTACTATCTGAACACCTGTTTCTTCGTCTGTGTTTTCGGCCTTTATCTTTGCCAATACTGATTTGGCTCTAACCAAGGCTACACCTCCACCGGCAACAATACCTTCTTCAACAGCTGCTCTGGTAGCGTGAAGAGCATCTTCTACCCTGTCTTTCTTTTCCTTCATTTCTACCTCAGAGGCAGCTCCTACATAAAGTACGGCAACACCACCAGCTAATTTGGCCAAGCGCTCCTGTAGTTTTTCCTTATCGTAGTCAGAAGTAGTAGATTCTATTTGGGATTTAATCTGGTTTACCCTAGTCTTAATGGTTTTGGCATCGCCTGAGCCGTTAACTATGGTAGTATTGTCCTTGTCTATGGAAATCTTTTCACAAGTACCAAGCATGTCCAAGGTGGCATTTTCCATTGTAAATCCTCTCTCCTCGGCAATTACTGTACCTCCAGTTAGGATGGCGATATCCTCTAGCATTGCTTTTCTTCTGTCACCAAAACCTGGTGCCTTTACAGCTGCAATTTTTAGGGAACCTCTAAGTTTGTTCACTACCAATGTAGCCAATGCCTCTCCATCAACATCTTCGGCAATGATCAAAAGTGGCTTTCCAGATTGTGCAACTGGCTCCAATACAGGTAGTAAATCCTTCATGGCAGAGATTTTCTTATCATATAATAATATGTAAGGGTTCTCTAGGTCAGCAGTCATTTTTTCTGAATCGGTAACAAAGTAAGGGGATAGATATCCTCTGTCAAATTGCATACCTTCAACAACGTCAACATAGGTATCGGTTCCTTTGGCTTCCTCAACGGTTATTACTCCCTCTTTTCCAACTTTACCAAAAGCCTGGGCGATTAACTCACCAATAGTTTCGTCATTGTTGGAGGAAATAGCTGCAACTTGTTTTATTTTTTCAGAAGAATCACCAACTTTTTTAGTCTGCTTGGCCAAGTCTTCTACAAGTGCTTCAACCGCCTTGTCTATACCTCTCTTAAGGTCCATAGGATTGGCGCCGGCAGCAACGTTCTTAAGGCCTTCTTTAACAATGGCTTGGGCAAGAACGGTAGCGGTAGTGGTACCGTCACCTGCCAAATCGTTGGTTTTGGAGGCTACCTCTTTTACCATTTGTGCTCCCATGTTTTCAAGAGCGTCTGCCAATTCTATTTCCTTGGCTACGGTAACACCATCTTTTGTGATGTTTGGTGCGCCAAAGGATTTGCTGATAATAACATTTCTACCCTTGGGGCCCAAGGTTACTTTTACTGCATTTGCCAATGCGTCAACACCTCTCTTGAGGCCGTCTCTTGCATCGATATCAAATTTTATATCTTTTGCCATGATTTAATTTCATTAATCATTCCTATTCAAAAAATTAGGGAATGAAATTAGTTATACTTTTTAGTTTGTTTTTTTGGTTTTTCCCGAAGGGTCGGGAATGGGTGCAATGTTATATAATTGCTAGGATGTCGCTTTCGCGCATCATAAGGTATTCAGTGCCTTCAAGTTTTAACTCGGTTCCGGCATATTTGCCATAAAGAACCGTGTCACCTACTTTAACAGTAACCTGTTCGTCCTTGGTTCCGGGACCAACGGCAACTACCTTACCTTTTTGTGGTTTTTCTTTTGCGGTATCTGGAATGTAAAGACCTGAAGCAGTCTTTGTTTCGGCAGCCATAGGTTCTATAAGAACTCTATCCGCTAATGGTTTAATGCTAACTTTAGCCATATTATTTAGATTTTATGTTTTTAAGTTTCATTATCCTAGGCAGAAATTATGCCATTACCGTAAAACTGACACATTGTAAAACAAAAATGCCAGCTTGTCACTTAAGCTGGCATTTTTGCTATGTAAAATATGTTTTTCTTGTGCTATTGAACACTGTCCGTGTTGCTGCCTTCGTTGGTGGCAGGAGTGGTAATTGGTGTTTCTGGCAAGGCATCAGGTGTCGTTGTCTCTATTGGCTCCCCGTTGAGCAATTTTGAATCGGCATCACTAAAGCTTCCTTTTAATGCCACGTTGGAAAGTAGGATTAAAACAACCAATAAGGTTGCCAAGGTCCAGGTACTTTTGTCTAAAAAGTCCCCCGTTTTTTTAACGCCTCCCACCACTTGGTTGCCGCCTCCTCCAAAGGAAGAGGATAATCCGCCACCTTTTGGGTTTTGAACCATGATCACTAGCATTAATAAGATGCAAACTAAGATGATCAGTACCAAGAATATTGTAAATGTTGTATTCATTATTTATTTATTTTCCTGTTGAATCTTTTCTACCGCTTTAATTCGGTCTGCAAAGAAACTACTTTTTTCTGGATATTTCAAACTTAAAATTTTGTAAGCCTGAATGGCCTTTTTGTATTTCTTTTGCTCTAAATAAACTTTGGCCAAGGTAACCGTCATTAATTCTTTTTTGTCAAAGGTTAAAGACTCCTTTATGGCTACTTTGGTTGTGCTCTCCTTGGGTACGATCTTTGGATTGGATTCTATGAACTTGTCAATGAGCTCAAATTTTTTCTTCTTTTCCTTGTCTTCCCCGGTTGTAGGAGTGTTCTTTTTATTCTTAGTGGTTTTGTCAGGTTTTATCTTGGGTTGTGGCTCAGGTGGTTTTTGTGAAGTCAGCTGTAGCCATTCGGCGAAGGAATATTTTTCCTTTTTAGTAAAGGTAAGCGGCTTCCCTATTTCAAGTTCTTCTTCTGCTTTTTTTTTATCCTCGGTAATCGATTTGTCTATTTCCGGATCTTTGGATGAAAACAGTGAGGGGTCCAAGATATCGTCGGCATCTTTTGCTGTCCTGGGCAAGGGTTCATCTGTAGAATCTTCTATAAGTGCGCTTTCCTTTTTAAATTCAGAGACCACCTCTTCCGAAATAATGGGGGTGTCGTGCAAGGAGACTGTTTTGCCTAAAATGGAGTCGGCTATGGTATTTTGTAAAAAGTCCTTGGAGGTAATAAAATCAAAAAGGATGTCCCTGTCCGTAGTATAGGCGGCCGCTACTTTTAGGGCATTGTTGTATTTAAAGCTATTGAGGTTTTTTAGCCCTTTTAGGTGCATGGCCCTTGCGGCCTGGAAATATGGGTATTCTGCCAGTACATCCTCCAATTGGTTGGTCTGTACAGGAGATACCACCTTGTCCGGGTTCTGCAAGAGATATGTAAAGTCCTCTACGTTCATATGTTACCAGTCTGCCAATGATTTATTAAATATGTCTTGGGTGATCCGTTCAAAGATTACCTGATGTGCCTCGTCCTTTACGCTGGATAAAAGGGATGTGGCCGGGTAATCATAAAAGAAGGAGAAGCGCTGTTCAAAGTCTACGTCTTCCTTGGTGTTGTTGTAAAACCTTACGTTTACCCCAATGCTCAGCCTGTTCTGCGCAGCAGTTTGTTGGGCGGTGGCCGACATGGGGGATATTCTGTATTCTACAATTTCGCCCTCGTACAATAAATCCCCGTTAGATTTTACAAGATCCAGACTGGTCTGGTTCATTATTAAATCTTGCAAGGCCAAGGTAAAATCCCGGTCCATTCCAGGTTCAAAGGTAGATCCCGGGTTTTGGGCAGCATAGTTTTGAAAATAATTGACCTGAAAGGTCTTGGCGGTACCTACGTCACCACCAGTAAAGTTGTATATGCCACAACCGGAAATGCTTGTCGTTATCACAAGCATTATTAAAAGATATTTACGCTTTATCATTAATTTTAATTTTTAATACCGATTACAGGTCGTATTGTTTTATTTTGCGGTAAAGGGTGCGTTCAGAAATCCCCAATTCTGCCGAGGCTGCTTTTCTTTTTCCTTTATTTCTTTCCAGTGATTTTTTTATGAGTTCTATTTCCTTGTCCTGTAAAGATAGAGTTTCTTCTTCTTGTATTTCTTCGGCAAAATGATACTTGTCTCCCTGTGCAGGTTTGCTTATGGGTTTTTCTATATAGGGCTCTGGGAGCTGTAAAATTTTGGCCTGACTTTCTTGGGGCTCGGAGTATTCCTCCTCTTCGTCCCCGTAAATTTTGCGAATTAGATTCTCATTTTCTTCCTGTACTTTTTCGGTATCGTTGTTTTTGAGCAGTTCTAGGGTTAATTTTTTTAAATCGTTCAAATCGCCTTTCATGTCAAAAAGCACCTTGTACAATATTTCCCTTTCATTGCTGAAGTCGCTTTCCTTTTTTTCGCTGCCTACAATAGCCGGTAAATTGGTATTGCCAGAGTTGGGAAGATAGCTGTTTAGGGTATTTAATGATATTAGCCTGCTTTCTTCCAGTACAGAGACCTGTTCCGCTATGTTTCTAAGCTGACGTACGTTGCCGGGCCATCTGTATTTTAACAATAATTGAATGGCGTCATCTTCCAGTCGGATGGTGGGCATTTTGTATTTCTGGCCAAAATCGGAGGCGAATTTCCTAAACAACAGGTGAATGTCGTCTTTGCGGTCCCTAAGCGGTGGGATATTAATTTCTACGGTACTTAAACGGTAATAGAGGTCTTCTCTAAATTTTTCTTTTTTTATGGCCTCGAACATATTAACATTGGTGGCCGCAACGATACGTACATCTGTTTTTTGAACCTGGGAAGATCCTACCTTTAAAAATTCCCCATTTTCCAGTACCCGTAATAGACGTACCTGGGTGGTAAGGGGCAGTTCCCCTACCTCGTCCAGAAAAATAGTACCGCCGTCTGCTACTTCAAAATACCCGCTTCTTGTAGTGGTAGCCCCCGTAAAAGCGCCTTTTTCATGTCCAAAAAGTTCACTGTCTATAGTGCCTTCGGGGATTGCACCGCAGTTAACGGCTATATATTTGGCGTGTTTTCTATGCGAAAGTGAGTGGATTATTTTGGGAAAGGCTTCTTTTCCTACTCCGCTTTCCCCGGTGACCAAAACGGAAATGTCCGTTGGGGCCACTTGTATGGCTTTTTCAATGGCCCGATTGAGTTTTACATCGTTGCCAATGATTTCAAAACGTTGTTTTATAGATTGAATCGATTCCATTTTATTAGTTGTTGTCGGAGAGCCCCAACGGTTGTCCTATAAGTGTTCCCGATGTGCAATCCGTTATTTTTACATTTACAAAATCACCTATTTTGTAACCCTCTTTTGGGAATACTACCACAAAGCTTTGGGAGTTTCTTCCCATCCAATCCGATTCGGATTTTTTGGAGGTGCCTTCTATTAATACTTCCACTGTCTTTCCTAATTGTTCCTGACTTCTAAGAAGACTGTGTTTTCTTTGAAGCGCAATGACCTCGGTAAGCCTTCTGTTTTTAACCTCTTGTGGAACATCGTCTTTTAGGTTCCTGGCTGCAGCCGTACCGGGCCTTTCGGAATAGGCATACATGTATCCGTAATCGTACTTTATCTCCTGCATTAAAGACAGAGTGTCTTGGTGGTCCTCCTCTGTTTCGGTGGGGAAACCACATATCATATCCTGGGAGATGGAACAGTCGGGGATAATCTCCTTTATATTCTTAACCAGCTCCAGGTATTCTTCCCTAGTGTGCAATCTGTTCATTTCCTTTAAGACCCTATTGCTGCCACTTTGTATGGGCAGGTGGATGTAATTACAGATATTCCTGTGTTTTGCTACGGCCCTAACTACGTCCAATGTCATGTCCTGAGGGTTGGAGGTGGAAAACCTAATGCGCATTTTTGGTTGTGCCAGAGCTACCATTTCCAAAAGTTGGGCGAAATCTACCGCCGTTGCCTTCTGCATATCGGTGGCCTTGATAAAGTCTTTCTTTAGCCCCCCGCCATACCACAGATAGCTGTCTACATTTTGTCCTAAAAGGGTAATTTCTTTATATCCCTTTTCGGCAAGTTGGTTCACTTCCTCTACTATAGATTGTGGGTCCCTGCTTCGTTCACGTCCCCGGGTAAAGGGAACTACGCAGAAGGTGCACATGTTGTCGCAGCCACGGGTAATGGATACAAAGGCAGTAACTTTGTTTGAGTTAAGGCGCACAGGTGCTATATCCCCATAGGTTTCTTCCTTGGATAGGATGACATTTACGGCGTTTCGGCCGTCATCAACCTCCTGTATAAGGTTGGGGAGGTCTTTGTAGGCGTCAGGGCCTACTACCATATCCACTATTTTTTCCTCTTCAAGTAATTTTGTTTTTAGCCTTTCTGCCATACAGCCAAGCACACCAACCTTCATGTGGGGCCTTTGCTTCTTTACGGCGTTGAATTTTTCCAATCGCTTTCTTATGGTCAGTTCCGCCTTTTCCCTTATAGAGCAGGTGTTCACCAATACCAAATCGGCATCCTCTAGCTCCTTGGTAGTATTAAAGCCTTCATTGGATAAAATGGAGGCAACAATTTCACTGTCGGAAAAATTCATGGCGCAGCCATAACTCTCAATGTATAATTTTCTGTTGCTGTTTTCTTTTTCGGCAATGGTAATGGCGGTTCCTTGAACGGATTCATCTATAGTCTTCTCCATTTTATTCTGCATTCATTGTCATCTTTAGTGAGTTTGCAAAGATAGCATTATCTCAGAAAATATGACATATTGACAGTTAAATATTTCTCAAATATATACGCAACTTTAAGGCTTGTTAAGTATCTCATAATTAAACATAACCATTGCTATATATGAGAACTACACTTATTCTTATTATGTTGTTGGGGGCCTTTGTGTTGGTTTCCTGTGACGATGAAGATAACGGTAAATATGCCGAATATTTGGTAGCTAGGCCTATTACAATGAGCATGGCCGAATTTAAGGACAGTATTGATATTGTTGCCCCCGTACCTATGGGGGAGTCGGGCAAAATATACGTTTATGCCGATTACATTTTTGTAAACGACAAGTATAGGGGGGTGCACGTTTTGGACAATAAAGATCCGAAGGCTCCCAAGAAAATAGCCTTTATAAAAATTCCGGGCAATGTGGATATATCCGTAAAGGGCGACTATCTCTATGCCGATAGCATTACCGATTTGGTTGTTTTGGATATTTCCGATATGAACAATATAAAACAGGTGAACCGTTTGGAGAATGTCCTTAGGGATAATGTGGTCTTTCCATTTGAGGCCGAAATCTATGAGTGGCAGGACATAGATTATGGAAACGAAGTTGTTCTGGGATGGGAAACTGTAATGGAAAGAAGGGAGATAGAAGAGGTGGAAGTGCAGTTTTCCAGGGAGTTTGATATGATGGTTGTCAATGCTATTGATAATTCGGCCCCTACCGGTAAAGGTGGGTCCTTGGCGCGATTTATGATCGTAAATGATTATCTGTATGCTGTGGACAGTCATAATATTAATGTCTTTAATATAGAGGACCTGGAGAACCCCAAGGATTTGGAGGATGTCTATGCCGGTTTTGATATAGAAACCATATTTAATAGGGGAGAGCATTTGTTTTTGGGGAGTATGCGCGGCATGTATATTTATGATATTTCTTCGCCGGCCGTCCCCAGTTTGATTGGTGAGTTTGAACACGGTACGGCCTGTGATCCTGTAGTGGTAGATGGTGACTATGCCTTTGTGACATTGAGAGGAGGAAATATGTGCGGGGCAACGGAAAGCGGACTCTTTATAGTGAATATTTCCGATATGTCCAATCCCTTTCTAGTAAAGACCTACCCTATGGAAGGGCCATACGGTCTTGGGGTCAAGGATGAGAAACTCTTTGTCTGTGATGGTGCCTCTGGCTTAAAAGTGTACGATAAGACCAATGTAGAGGAATTGGTGCCATTGAATCATTTTAAGGACATTGATACATTTGATGTGATTCCTATGGAAGAAAATTTACTGATGATAGGAGCAGGGGTAATCTACCAATATGAATACTTAGAGAATAAAATAAAGCTTATAAGTACTTTTAAATTAAAGTAAAAGTTATGGAATAGCGTAAAACACCCCCTTGATCAGGGGTGTTTTTTTATGGTGATATCAAGGATAATCCCCTAAATAAAAAAAATTGATATACTTTTGTGTCACCAAAAACTAGTTAATGGCGAAGAATTTAGTAATCGTAGAGTCCCCTGCTAAAGCAAAAACAATAGAAAAATTTTTAGGGAAGGAATTTAAGGTGGAGTCCAGTTTTGGGCATATTGCCGATTTGCCCTCCAAAGAATTGGGGGTGGATGTAGACAATGATTTTGCCCCTAAATATATTGTGGATAAAGACAAGAAGGCGCTGGTGAAGAAGCTCAGGGATTTGGCCAAAAAGGCAGAGACCATATGGCTGGCCAGTGATGAGGACCGCGAGGGGGAGGCTATATCCTGGCACTTGGCAGAGGAGTTAAAACTTGATAAAAACAAGACCAAGCGGATTGTATTTAACTCCATTACTAAATCGGCCATTCAGAATGCTATAGAAAATCCTAGGGAAATTAACTATGATCTTGTCAATGCCCAGCAGGCTAGACGGGTGTTAGATAGATTGGTGGGCTATGAATTGTCTCCCGTATTGTGGAAAAAAATTAAACCAGGATTGTCTGCAGGTAGGGTTCAATCTGTAGCAGTGCGATTAATTGTAGAGCGGGAGCGGGATATAAAAGCTTTCACCCCGGAGGCTGCATTTAGGATTTCGGCCGAATTTAAAACCAATGAAGGGAGTGTTTTTACGGCGAAACTTAATAAGACCTATGCCAGTCAGAAAGAGGCTGAGGATTTTTTAAAACAAAATATTGGCGCCAATTTTTCGGTGGCAAATCTGGATAAGAAACCCGCCAAGAAATCACCTGCCGCGCCATTTACCACATCAACCTTACAGCAGGAAGCTGCCAGAAAATTATATTTTTCGGTATCTAGGACTATGCAAGTGGCCCAGCGTTTGTACGAGGCGGGACTTATTACTTATATGAGGACCGATAGTATAAACCTTTCCAAGGACGCAATAGACGCTGCCAAGGAAGCCATTATTGGTAATTACGGCAAGGAGTATAGCAAGGTTAGGAATTTTACGGGGAAGACCAAAGGGGCCCAAGAGGCGCATGAGGCCATTCGTCCAACAGATATGACCAACCAGTCGCCCTCCTTGGATAGGGACCAGTCCAAGTTATACGAATTAATATGGAAGCGTACCTTGGCATCGCAAATGAGTGATGCCCAATTGGAGCGTACCAATGTAAAGATCAAGACCAATACCCATAAGGAGGTGTTTACCGCCAATGGGGAGGTGATAAAATTTGATGGTTTCCTTAAAGTGTATCTGGAAGGAACAGATGAGGAGGATATAAATGAAGAGCAGGAAGGGATGTTGCCGTCAATGAAAGAAGGGGAGCAACTAAGTAATAACTATATTACCGCTACAGAGCGATTTAGTAGGCCCCCATATAGGTTTACAGAGGCATCTTTGGTAAAAAAACTGGAGGAATTGGGTATAGGAAGACCATCTACCTACGCCCCTACCATATCCACTATACAAAATAGAGGTTACGTGGAGAAGGGAACCATAGAGGGAACAGAAAGGAAATATGTTCAGCTTCTTTTGGAATCAGATTCGCTTACCGCTAAAAATTTGACAGAAAATGTTGGATCTGATAAAGGAAAAATGGTCCCAACGGATATCGGTATGATCGTTACCGATTTTTTGGTGAATCATTTTGCGACTATATTGGATTACCATTTTACAGCTAAGGTAGAAGAAGATTTTGATGAAATTGCCTCAGGGGATGAGGATTGGCAAAAAGTGCTGAAGGATTTTTATGGAGACTTTCATCCCAGGGTAGTGGATGTTGAGGCCAACGCTGACAGGGCCAGTGGCGAGCGTATTTTGGGGACAGACCCCAAATCCGGTAGGCAGGTTTCGGTAAGATTGGGCCGTTTTGGTCCTATGGTGCAAGTGGGTACTGTAGACGACGAGGAAAAGCCCTTGTTTGCCAGTCTACTGCCAGATCAGTCCCTGAACAGCATTACCTATGAGGAAGCTATGGACCTGTTTAAATTGCCTAGGAAATTGGGTGAATATGAGGGAGAGGAAGTAGAGGCCAATGTAGGGAGGTTTGGACCTTATATAAGGTTTGGCAAGAAATTTATTTCCTTGGGTAAAGATGAGAATGCCATGGAAATAGGTATGGATAGGGCTATAGAGCTTATAAAGGCAAAACAAAAAGCAGATGCTCCCATAACAACCTACGAGGGTAAGGATGTTACCAAGGGAGTGGGGCGTTTTGGTCCGTTTATTAAATGGGACGGGATGTTCATCAATGTGAGCAAGAAATATGATTTTGATAACCTGACCCAGGAGAATATTGAAGAGATCATTGAGATAAAGAAACAAAAGGAAATTGATAAATTGATCCAGGAGTGGCCAGAAGAGGGTATTAGGATTGAAAAGGCAAGGTGGGGGAGGCACTCCATCATAAAGGGTAAAATTAAGGTAGAGGTTTCAAAGGATGTTGACGCTACCAAGATTTCCCTGAAGGAGGCCAAGGAATTAATTGAGAAAAAAACACCAAAGAAAAAAACAAAGGCAAAACCTAAGGCTAAAAAATAATATGGCATTCGATTTTTTAGTACCCGTGAGTGATAGGGTATTGGCCCACTGCGAACTGTTGCCGGCCCAGGCGTTGGGAAAACACGTTTACATGCATACGGAAAGGCATGGACTGCCAGTGTTGGCGAATGTCAGTGTAGCCATACTGGGGGTAAACGAATCCAGGAACGCCTTTGAAAAAAAGCCGGAGCGCCTGGATATTTCAGAAATCAGACTGCAACTCTATAATCTGATGATGGGGAATTGGAATTCCTCCATTGTGGATCTAGGTGATATTGAAGAGGGCGAATCTGTTGAGGATACCTACTTTGTGGTCAAGGAAATTGTTGCGGGTTTATTGGAAGAGAACATAATTCCTATTGTCATTGGGGCTACCCAGGATATTACATATGCTACGTATAGGGCCTTTGACGGGCTTAAAAATATGGTGAATTTGGTGTCCATAGATAGCAGGTTCGACTTTGGGATGGATGAGGATATTATTTCTTCCCATTCCTATATGAGCAAGATCATCACAGATAAGCCTAACAATCTTTTCAACTTTTCCAATATAGGCTACCAAAGTTATTTTAATTCCCAGGAGGAAATGGACCTCATGGAGCGCCTATTTTTTGATTCCTATAGGTTGGGAGAGCTGATTTCGGATATAACTTTGGCGGAACCAGTATTGAGGAATGCCCATTTGGTTAGTTTGGATGCCCGTGCCATACGATCGGCAGACATAGGGTATTCCAAGAATTTTTCACCTAACGGATTTACCGGTAGGGAAATTTGTGCCATTGCCAGATATGCCGGTATAAGCGATAATGTATCGGTATTTGGAATATACGAGGCAGAAAATCACAACCAGTCCTTTCAACTTATTGCACAAATAATATGGTATTTTATTGAGGGTCTTAATTTTAGGATTCAGGAAATACCAGATAGTAATAGTAACGACTTCACCAAGTATACCGTGCCTACTGAAGATGAATCGCTCATTTTTTATAAAAGCCATCTTTCCGAAAGATGGTGGGTAGAGGTACCATCTATTTTAACTTCACATACTAAAACAAATTCACCGGCGTTATTACCTTGCACAGAACTTGATTATTTGGATGCATGTAATCAAAATATTCCTGAGCGCTGGTTTAAAGCCTATAAAAAGGGTTTTAATTGAAATAATATTTTTTAAGGTATAAAACAAATTTTATACAATAAATTATTTAAAAATAAGTTTTAGAGAATAATACTTGTGTTTGCATTTATAATCATAATTGAAATTTAACCTAACGTATGAAGAAGCTATTGTTGTCATCTATAGCATTTGTTTTTTTACTCTCAAGTTGTGGGTCCAAAACAAAAGGGGAGCTGGTCGGAGCTCAAGGAAAAAAATGGTATCCCGAAAAACCTTATGGTATGGAATTGATTCCCAGAGGAGCATTCATAATGGGTAAAAGTGAGGAAGATCAGGCAAAGATTCTAAATGCCCCGACAAAGACTGTTACTGTTCGATCTTTTTATATGGACGATACCGAAATTACAAATAGCGAATATCGCCAGTTTGTAGAATGGGTAAAGGATTCTGTTACCAGGACAAAATTGGCAATATTGGCAGATGAATTGGGCCTAGGGCCCGATGATGGTGGTATAGGGGAATATGCCTTTAAGGATGCCGATACTACAAGATTGTCTGCTTATGATAAGTATATGCTAAACAACTATTCCGGGCTTGGTGAAACTGGCTATGAAGGAAGGGCGTTGAACAAGAGAGTTGAACTAATTTGGGATGTGTCCAAATATCCGGACGAGTACTATACCGAAATCATGGTAGATTCTATGTATATTTCTGAGGAAGAGTCTTATAATGGGCAACGTCATATAGATGTTTCCAAATTAAAATATAAGTACACCTGGATGGATATTGAAGCTGCTGCAAGAGCTAAAAAGGGCAGTAGAAAAGATTTTATAAAACAGGAAGAGTTGAATATATATCCAGATACTACTGTATGGATAAAGGATTTCTCCTACTCTTATAATGAGCCTATGCACAACGATTACTTTTGGCATGATGCCTATAGTGATTATCCTGTTGTGGGGGTTTCTTGGAAACAGGCCCAGGCTTTTTGTAATTGGAGGACAAAGTTTAAGAACGACGATCAAAAAAGTAGGGGCAAACAATTTGTTAACCGCTTTAGATTGCCCACGGAAGCAGAGTGGGAATACGCTGCCCGGGGTGGTATAGAAGGAGGTACCTACCCTTGGGGAGGACCTTATGTTATTAGTGACACAGGTTGTTTTATGGCCAACTTTAAGCCTCAGCGTGGGGATTATGCGGCAGATCAGGCATTGTATACCGTAGAGGCCAAAGCCTATGAGCCCAATGATTATAACCTGTACAATATGGCAGGTAACGTTTCTGAATGGACAAATAGTAGTTATGACCCAAATTCATATGAATATGTGTCCACTATGAACCCCAATGCGGAATCTACACAGAATGCCAGAAAAGTCATCAGGGGAGGATCTTGGAAGGATGTTGCTTATTTCTTACAGGTAAGTACCAGGGATTATGAATACCAAGATTCTGCAAGAAGTTATATAGGATTTAGAACCGTTCAGGATTATATGGGCGAGGAAGATTCTACCAACTAAATTAAAGAACAAAGAGTTTAATATAAAATCAAACGTTATACCAAATACTTATTATTAACATTTCTTATTTAAATTAAAAATTATGGCACAGTCAAAATCAACAAAAAAATTATTTAATATGGCCTATGGCCTAGGTGCATCTGTAGTAATTATAGGTGCATTGTTTAAGATCCTTCACTGGCAATTTGGTCCGCTTACAGGTGGATTGCTTTTGGCAATTGGACTTATCACCGAAGCATTAATTTTTGCTATTAGTGCATTTGAACCAGTGGATGACGAGTACGATTGGTCATTGGTGTACCCAGAATTGAATGGCGGAGCGTCTGCCGAAAGAAAAAATGCTGTTGCAGAAGTTAAAGAGACAGAAACTTCCTTATCCAAAAAATTGGACGATTTGTTAAAAGAAGCTGGTGTGGATGCCAATCTTATGGAAAGCCTTGGGTCTAGCATTAGAAACTTTGAAGGTGCTGCCAAAGGTATTGCACCAACTGTTGACGCTATGGAGTCTACCAAGAAGTATTCAGATGAAATGGTACAGGCCGCAGCCCAGATGGAATCTTTGAACAGCTTGTACAAAGTGCAGTTGGAAAGCGCAAGCAGACAGGCTTCAATTAATGAGGAAGTAGTACAGAATTCCAGTGCGCTTAAAGAGCAGATGGAATCTTTGGCCACCAATCTTTCTTCCTTGAACGGGGTCTATGGCGGTATGTTATCCGCAATGAACAAAAACTAATTAGTGGTAATCAATAATACCATAACCAAACCCAAATCAATTATTAATTAAAACTAATTAGAAAAATGGCAGGAGGAAAAGCAACACCACGTCAGAAGATGATCAATCTAATGTATTTGATCTTCATCGCGATGTTGGCCTTAAATATGGGAAAAGAAGTTCTATCGGCATTCGGTCTTATGAACGAAAAGTTAGAAGCTTCTAATATAAAAACCACGGAAAACAATATGGCTTTCCTAAGTGGTTTGGAAACAAAAGCATCAGAAAACAAAGAGAAATTTGGTCCGCTTTTGGAAGATGCCAAAAAGATAAAAGAGTTGTCCTTGGAGTATTACAACTACCTGGAAAACCTTAAGAAGGAGATGATGGCAGATGTTGAGGATCCTAAGGATTACCAAGTAATGGACAAGACCGATTATTTGGATCAACGATTTTTTCAAGGTGACCAACTTGGTGCCGATGGAAAGGAATTTTTGGATAGATTGATAAACTATCGCAATCAGATCACTGCCGTTATGCCCGAAGAATTAGCTTCTGTTAAGTCGTCCGTGCAAACTAGATTTGAAACCGGGGACGAAAACGGTAAGGTAGAAAAAAGGGATGGTACCAAACAGGATTGGTTAAACTATAACTTTGAAGGTTATCCTTTGGTAGCCTCATTAACTAAGATTACTTCGCTTCAGGCAGATGTAAAGGCTACTGAGGAAGATGCTTTGAAAGCCATGTTGCAAGGACAGTTGAGCAGTGAGGTTTCCATGACCAACTACACAACTTTATTAGAGCAGGAAAAGTCGGCCTTTTATGCCGGTGAAAAGTTTTCCGGTAATATCGTTTTGGGTCGTAAGGATGACAGTACCAAGCCTAATCAGGTTAATTTGACCCTAGATGGTAGAAAATTGAACGAAGGTTCAGATTATGTTATCGAAGATGGAAAAGTTAGGCTAACGGTGAATGCCGGTAGTGCCGGAGATCATAAGATTGAAGGAGAGCTTATCTTTATGCAGGATGGAGAGGAAATACCTGTTAAGGTTTCCCAGTCTTTTGCAACCATTACAAAGCCTAATGCGGCGGTAATTTCCGCAGACAAAATGAACGTCGTATATCGTGGGGTGGCTAACCCAATTACGATTTCCATACCAGGTATTCCAGACAATAATGTTAGTGCGTCTGCAGTTGGACTTAAAAAACAGAGTGGTAGTAAATACACAATGAATCCAGGGAAGGGAAGAACAGTTTCCATTACTGCTTCCGGTAAGTTGCCAGATGGTCAAATGATTAAAACTTCTTCCGAATTTAGGATTAAGGATATTCCAAGACCTTCAGGCTCTGTAAGAGGTGAATCCGGAAGTGCCAAAATGGGTAAAAATAACTTGGCTATCTCTACCATCGGAGCTTTATTGGAAGACTTTGATTTTGATCTTAACCTTGCGGTTAGCGGTTTTAAATTAAAAGTGCCAGGACAGCCAACGGTAAGTGTTAAAGGTAACAAATTGGATGCCAGGGCAAAATCGGCCCTAAAAAGAGCCAAACGTGGGGATGCAGTTCAGATATTTGATATTGAAGCCTACATAACAAACAACAAAAGCTATAAGCTTAAAAAGGTATCTCCGGTTGTTGTGGAGATAACAAACTAATAAGAATTATATTAGGACATCGTCATGGCAGATACACCTTATCTGCCATAGTCGATTCCTCCTGAAAGCAGTCAGGTTGAGTACAAATAAAAAATTAGTAAACAAATGAATTGGAAAAATGTTTTAGTAATGGGAGCGGTTGTTCTTTTGCCGCTATCTATTTCCGCTCAGGCAAATATCTTAAATGCCAAGAAACCGGAAGAGATAGGGAAAAAGACCGAGGCACAGATCGCGAAGGATAATGACGCCCCTTTGCCTTATGGTTATGTGGACGATAGGGATATTCTCTGGTCCAAAACTGTTTGGGAGGTAATAGACTTGGACGAGCGTGTTAATTTTCCTTTGTATTATCCGCTTGATACCATTGATATAGGTCCAGATAGAAGGTCCTTGTACGATGTGTTGATCAAGAATATAAAAAACGGTAATCTAACAGATGTGTATGTGGATTCTTATTTTACTGAAAAAAGAAAATTCAGTGATTTGGAGGCTACATTGCAAAAAGTAGATACTACAGACTACGGATACGAGCAATATAATGCCGGAGAACCTATTTCTCCAGAATATATTAATAAAAGAAGTATTACCGCTGCGGATCTGGAGGAGTACCTGATTAAAGGTATCTGGTATTTCGACAAAAGACAGGGAGAGCTAAAATACCGATTGTTGGGTATTGCCCCGGTTGCTCCGGATGTAAACTTTATTGATGATGAGTCTATGGATTTGGCCGAGGCAAAGGTTCCTTTGTTTTGGGTTTGGTATCCCAGTGCCAGGCAAATATTGCATGACGCAAAGGTGTTTAACCAACGTAATTCGGCACAGCCAATATCTTTTGATATGTTGTTGAATGCAAGAAGGTTCAATGCTACCATTTATAAAGAGGACAATGTTCACGGAGATCGAGAAGTGAAAGATTATATAGCGGACAATGCCTTGTTCCAGTTGTTGGAGGCCAAACGTATTAAGGAAACTATCAGAGATAGGGAACAGGATATGTGGGCTTACTAGCCAAAATAAAATTCCAATTCAATTGTAAGAATATGCGCTACATCATTTGATGTGGCGCTTCTTATTTATAGTAGCTTTTTTTAACAACTATAATTTCAATGGTGGTGCGGACCTACATTGTAAGAGACCTCAGGGCAAGTAAATGATTAAAGCCTTAAATTGTACGGGGATTTAAAAATCCTTCTCTACTTTTACGGCATGGTAGATTATATAATCGTAGGCTTGGGCTTGGCCGGAATTTCTTTTTGTGAAGTATTGGAACAGAACAACAAGTCGTATAAGGTAATTAGCGATGACTCCCAAACATCATCGGTGGTGGCTGGAGGCTTGTACAATCCAGTGATCCTAAAAAGGTTTACCTTGGCTTGGAATGCCAAGGAGCAGCTTGAGGTGGCTATACCTTTTTACAAAGGTCTGGAACAAAAATTGCAGATTAAATTGGACCATAAAATCCCAATTCTAAGGCGTTTTGCCAATATAAACGAACAAAATCTATGGTTTGAAGCAAGGGATAAAGCCAGCTTGGGATATTTTTTGGCTCCCAAGATCAGTACTTATAACAATCCTCATATTCAATCGCCATTTGGTTACGGAGAAGTTTTATATACAGGAAGGGTAGATACGGCTACTTTATTGTCTCACTACAAGACCTACCTGCAAGAGCGGGATTTGTTAGTTCAGGATACGCTTCATTATGAAGCTCTGGAGCTAAGTAGCGAATATGTAGAATACAAGGGAGTAAGGGCAAAAAAAATCGTCTTCGCAACGGGATTTGGAATGAAAAATAATCCCTATTTCAATTATTTACCGCTCAATGGTACCAAAGGGGAATTGCTAACCATAGAGGCTCCGGCATTAAAAGAAGAAAATGTTATAAAATCTTCGGTCTTTATTATTCCTTTAGGAGATGACCTTTACAGGATAGGGGCCACCTATAAATGGAAGGATAAAACAAACCTGCCTACCCAGGAATCAAAGAAGGAGTTATTGGAAAAACTGGATAGTTTTTTAAATTGTGCCTATAAAGTGGTAAACCATGTGGCCGGAATAAGGCCTACGGTCAGCGATAGAAAGCCGCTAGTAGGAAGGCACCCGGATCATGGCAATATGTATTTGTTGAACGGGCTTGGTTCCAGAGGGGTTATAATAGCCCCAACGGTATCTGAGAAGTTGTATGATTTTATAGAAAACAAACAAGCTTTGGATCCAGAAATGGACCTAGCGCGTTTTACTGATAAGCACTTTAGGAATTAACCTTGGCTGCTTTGGGGTCGTATTTAATAAAGAAATTGATCCAGATGTTTCTGGAAACCCTAATAATAAACGGCATAAAAACGATCAAGGTGGCAATTATGGCAATAAATGATTGGATCAACGTTGCCTTGAACATTAAAAAGGCAATAATGAAAGTGCCAACGGCAAAGGCAACCCCAACCCCATAACTTACGTACATAGCTCCATAAAAAAAGGAGGGCTCAATTTTGTATTTGGTTCCACAACAGGAGCAACGCTCGTTCATCTTAAATATATTTCCCAAATGATAAGGGTTCTTGTCTTTGTACATACTCTCTTCTTGGCATTTAGGACAAGTTCCTGTTAAAATACTGTAGAGTTTGCTTCCTTTTTTTAACATTTGCAAAAGTTTATGTAAAAGTACATTTTTACTTAATTAATCCTTGTAACAATAGTCACATATTATGCTCAATATTCACAATCTTTCTGTTTCCTTTGGAGGAGAATATTTATTTGAAGAAATATCCTTTAGATTAAACTCCGGGGATCGTGTTGGTCTTATTGGGAAAAATGGGGCGGGAAAATCTACCCTTTTAAAGATCTTGGCCAAGGACATGCCTATAGATTCTGGGACTATAGCTAGTGATAAGGATCTTAAGATGGGCTTCTTGCGCCAGGACATCGATTTTGATTTGGGCAGGACCGTGCTGGAAGAGGCCCAACAGGCCTTTGAGGAAATTAAAGGGTTAGAGCTAAGGTTGGATGAGATAAACCATCAGTTGGCAGAACGTACAGACTACGAAAGTGAAGGGTATAATCAGCTCATCATTGATTTGAACGATGTTACACATCATTACGAAATTCTAGGGGGCTATAATTACCAGGGTGAAACAGAAAAGGTATTGTTGGGTCTTGGTTTTAAACGGGAGGATTTTGATCGTAAAACCGAAACTTTTTCCGGAGGATGGAGGATGCGGATAGAATTGGCAAAACTTTTGTTACAGAGTAATGACGTGCTTTTGCTTGATGAGCCAACCAACCACTTGGACATAGAATCTATTATTTGGTTGGAAAATTTTCTAAAAAACTATAGCGGAGGGGTGATGATAGTGTCTCACGACAAGATGTTTTTGGATAATGTAACCAATCGTACCATTGAGATTTCCCTTGGTAGGATCTACGATTATAATAAGCCCTACACCCAATATTTGGTGCTTCGAAATGAGATCAAGCAACAACAGTTGAACGCTCAAAAGAACCAAGAGAAGGAAATACAACAGGCAGAGCGACTAATAGAGAAATTCAGGGCAAAATCTACCAAGGCCTCTATGGCCCAATCCCTTATAAAAAAGCTCGATAAGATGGAGCGTATTGAGGTGGATGAAGATGATAATAGTGTGATGAATTTAAGGTTTCAGGTCTCGGTTACTCCTGGAAAGGTGGTAGCGGAAATGGAAAGCTTGGAAAAGAGTTATGGGGACAACCATGTGCTCAAAGGAATAGACCTTTTAATTGAAAGGGATTCCAAAACTGCCTTTGTCGGTCAAAATGGCCAGGGTAAATCTACCTTGGCAAAAATCATGGTCGGCGAGCTGGACCATAAGGGTATCCTAAAGTTAGGTCATAATGTGCAGATAGGGTATTTTGCCCAGAACCAGGCGGAATACCTGGATGGTAATAAGACTATATTGGACACCATGATTGATGCTGCCAATGAAAAGAATAGGAGCAAGGTGAGGGATATTTTGGGCTCCTTCCTGTTTAGGGGAGATGAGGTGGATAAGTATGTGAAAGTCCTTTCGGGAGGGGAAAGAAACCGTTTGGCCTTGGCTAAAATGCTTTTACAGCCTTTTAATGTTTTGGTAATGGATGAGCCAACCAACCATTTGGATATCAAATCCAAAAACGTCCTTAAGCAAGCTTTGCAAAATTTTGACGGCACGCTAATTCTAGTGAGTCACGATAGGGATTTCCTTCAAGGGCTTACCAATAAGGTATATGAGTTCAGGGATGGTAAAATTAAGGAGTATCTGGGGGATATTGATTTCTATTTGGAACAACGTAAGGTGGAGGATTTCAGGGCCATTGAGAAGAAAAATGTCCCGTCACAGAAGAAAGACAAACCCCAGGAAAAGCATGTAGTTTTTGAGGATCAAAAAAAGATAAAATCCCTCAAAAATAAGCTCAGCAACACTGAAAATAATATCGCCAAATTAGAAAAGGAAATTGCGCGGATTGATCAGGATTTGCTAATGAATTATGATAAGACCATAGCGGAGCCCAATTTTTTTGACATGTATCAGAACAAGAAAAAAGAGCTGGAAACCCTTATGAAATCCTGGGAAAAAATCACCTTGGAGTTGGAAGAATTTGCTTCATAGTTAAATTGGACCTTTATTATACGCTTCGTACACCACAACTTTTAGTACCTACACCACAAAAACAGTAGATACTGGGGTATTTTGTCGAGTTTTTTTGCGGTTTACCTTACTATAATCTTATTTTGTAAGGTAATTCTTTAAGTCTCTTATGGGGCAATGTACAAAATGATGAAAAAAGGCATCTTAGTGCTGTTTGTTTTTGTAGCGCAAGTTTTATCCGGTCAAATATCAGATCAGGAAAAAAATGCACTTATAGACATATATACCAGTACCCAAGGTGGTTCTTGGTTCAAAAGCTGGAACCTTAGTGCTCCTGTTGCCAACTGGGAAGGAGTTACCGTAGAGGGGGATAAGGTGGTTTCTATAGATTTAATGGGGAATAACCTCAAAGGTAGTCTGCCTTCATCTATGGGAGATCTAAAGCATTTACGGGTTTTGAACCTTGCGCTTAATAAAATTAGTGGAACCCTGCCAGAAGCTGTTGCCTCCTTAAAGAGTTTGGTTGTTTTAAGACTTGGAAAAAACAAGATATCCGGTGGTATCCCGGAAAACATTGGGGAGTTGCAAAGACTTGTGGTACTGGATCTGTTCGATAATAGTCTTACAGGAGAACTGCCAGAGAGTTTGGGCAAAATTAAAACACTCAGGGTGCTCTTGCTTTCAAATAACGGTTTAAGCGGAAGTGTTCCAAATGCCATTGGTAATTTGAAAAACTTAGAGCGTCTTGAAATGGGCGATAATAATTTAGGGGGCGTGATACCTAAAAATTTGGATAGGTTAACCAATTTAAAAATGTTGGTTTTGGCTGAAAATAATTTTATAGGCCATTTTCCTGAGGAGATTTTAAAACTTCCTAATTTGGAGCTGGTGCAGCTGCAAAAGAACAGTTTTGATAAACATTCTTTAAGACAGGTAAATAGTGCGGAAAACTTTGCACTTTTTGATTATGACGGAGAAAGCGGTTTTAGAAATTTTGATGTAAAAAATTTGCCTAGTGAAAAGGATATCAGAACTGCTGAGACAAGGTTTGAAGATAATATGGAATAATAAAGATAGAAGCATGAAAATTAAAAAGTTACAAGCAAGCTGCTCATTGGCTATTGTTGTATGTTGCATGATTTTTGGATCAGCCTTATATGCTGTGGTTCCAAAAAGCGAAAAAAATGTATTGTTGTCCCTGTATCATAGCACTGGAGGTGAAAATTGGAACAATACTTGGGATTTAAACGCGGATATATCTACTTGGCATGGAGTTACGATTAAGAAAGGCCATGTAGTGGAAATTAATCTTTTTAGGAATAATTTGGTAGGTAGCCTGCCTGAGGAAATAGGTGGGTTGAAGCATTTGGTACATTTAAACCTTGCTTTTAATGTTATTGGGGGGGAGATTCCAAAAAGCATCGCCGAATTAAAAAAGTTGGAGGTTCTACAGTTGGAAATGAATAGGTTGGAAGGAGAGATACCTTCAGAACTAGGAAATTTACAGGCATTGGTGAAGTTAACGGCTTTTAATAATTTCCTTAGCGGACGAATCCCTGAGAGCCTTGGGAATATGCAAAAATTGAAAGAACTTAATTTGTCTAGCAATAATTTAACTGGCCGTATACCCAATTCTTTGGGTGAGCTTTCCCAGTTGGAAAGCCTAGGACTTTTTGAAAATAAGTTATATGGGGCCATTCCGGGAGAACTAGGTAAATTGGGACAACTAAAAGAATTGGTGTTGGCCAATAACGAACTTGGTGGGGAAATTCCGAAAGAATTTGGTCAATTGGCAAGTTTGCAGATTTTGCAAATTCAGAATAACAACATTTTTTCATTTGATAATATGGGTCAATTGAATTCTGGTCAGTTCCTTGTTTTTGATTATGATAAGGTAGAAGAGAAAAAAGAGAATAAATACAGGGATTTTGATGTAATAAGGACCAGAATGGCCGACACAAAATTTGAAGATGAAATAGAAGAGTAGAATATACTTAAATCTAAGTTGGTTTGGTAAAAGGGAATGTATTGTACATTCCCTTTTTTTTGTATTGTGGCTTATGTGTAACTTTAAGATACATTTAACAAAGTGCGCTTAAACTTATAGATAGTTTTGTAATCAAACCAGCTTGCTACCCAACATATGAATTCTAGAAAAATTATATTGTCCGTTTTGGGGGTCCTATTGATCATAGGGTCTTTTTTTGGCGCTAAAAAAATTATCGACAGTAAGAAGACCCCAAGGCCACGCCCGGAAAAGGTGATAAAGACCGTTTTTGTCGAAAAGGTAAAAAATGGCAATGTGCCAATAGTGGTTCCTGCCAATGGTAATCTTGTTGCCAAAAGGAGGGTAGAGCTATATGCCGAGGTCCAAGGAATCTTTAGGCCGGGCAAAAAGTTGTTTAAACCCGGACAGGAATACAGGAAGGGTGAGGTACTTATACAAATTGATCCGGCTGAATATTATGCCAGCGTTCAGTCTGCCAAGAGTAATTTATATAATCTTATAACCTCTATAATGCCCGATTTACGATTGGATTATCCGGAGGTTTACGGTAAGTGGCAGCGCTATCTGGCTAATTTTGATTTGGAGGAAAGTGTTCCGGACCTTCCGGAAATGGCTTCCGAAAAGGAGAAGTACTTTATTTCTGGCCGGGGGATTTTAAGCAATTATTACAACCTTAAGAATATGGAGCAGCGGCTCTCCAAATATACCATAAGGGCCCCTTTTAATGGAGTGTTGACCGAGGCTTTGGTCACAGAGGGCAGCTTGGTACGATCTGGGCAGAAATTAGGGGAGTTTATAAATACCAGTTCCTATGAGCTGGAAGTGGCCATAAGCAAATCATATAGTGATTTGTTAAAGGTTGGTGAAGTAGTAGAGTTAAGGAGTATAGATGAGGCTAAAACCTATGAAGGTACGGTTACCCGGATAAACGGACGGGTAGATCTAGGCTCACAGACTATAAATGCCTATATAGAGGTCAATAATCCAAATCTGCGCGAAGGAATGTACTTGGAGGCCTATCTGAAGGCTAAGGAGGAAACGAACGCCATAGAGGTAAACCGGAGTTTGCTTACCGAGAACGGAGAGATCTTTGTAGTCAGGGACTCTGTTTTGGACTTGGTACCGGTTAATCCAGTTTATTTTTCAGATGAAAAAGTGGTGCTCAAGAATGTGCCAGAAGGACTGTCCATTGTATCCAAACCTGTAATGGGGGCCTATTCGGGAATGTTGGTTAAAGTGTATAAGGATCAAGAAACCAACAAAGAGGACCAATGAGAAATGTTATAGCCTATTTTATAAAGTATCATGTTGCAGTAAATGTTGTAATTGTAGCTTTTCTTGTTTTTGGTGTTGTAGGGGCCTTATCCCTAAAATCTTCATTTTTCCCATTAACCGATTCCAAGAATATAACCATAAACGTAACCTATCCCGGTGCTTCCCCACAAGAGGTGGAAGAGGGTATAGTTCTTAAAATTGAGGATAATTTGAAAGGCCTTGAGGGGGTAGATAGGGTTACTTCCAATTCAAGGGAGAACAGCGGTGTTATAAATGTAGAGATAGAGAAGGGGAGGGATATAGATTTTATGTTGTTGGAGGTTAAGAATGCAGTAGATAGAGTGCCTTCTTTTCCATCAGGAATGGAGCCTTTGGTGGTCTCCAAATTGGAGACGGTAAGACAGACCATTAGTTTTGCCATAAGTGGTGAAAATATCACCTTGACGGCCCTAAAGCATATTGGTAGGCAGGTAGAGAATGATATCAGGGCCATGGAGGGCATCTCCCAAATCAATGTAACCGGATATCCCGATGAGGAAATAGAGATTGCCGTAAATGAAAATAGCCTGTTGGCATACAATGTTTCATTTGATGATGTGGCCCAGGCTGTCTCCAATGCCAATATTTTAGTTACCGGTGGTAATATCAAGACCAATGCCGAAGAGTTTCTTATTAGGGCCAATAATAGGTCATACTATGGAAAGGAGCTGTCCAATTTAATCGTAAGGGCAAATTCTTCCGGACAAACCGTGCGACTCAAAGATGTTGCCGATATCCGGGATAGATTTTCGGAAACCCCCAATGCTACGTATTTTAATGGAAACCTCGCTGTAAATATAGCTATAACGAGTACCAATACTGAAGATTTAATAACCTCTTCTGAAAAGGTCAAGGCATATATAGAAGAGTATAACCAGAAGCATAACAACGTTCAATTGAGCGTAGTCAGCGACCAATCCGTAACCCTTACCCAGCGAACGCAATTACTGACAGAAAATGCTATTATGGGGATGATCCTAGTGCTTGTGTTTCTTTCACTCTTCCTAAATACCAGATTAGCTTTTTGGGTGGCTTTTGGACTGCCAGTGGCATTTTTGGGGATGTTCGTTTTTGCAGGATTCTTTGATGTAACCATCAATGTTTTGTCTCTTTTCGGGATGATTATCGTTATAGGTATCTTGGTAGATGATGGTATTGTGATTGCAGAAAATATCTATCAGAATTATGAGAAGGGAAAGCCTCCCATCCAAGCTGCAGTAGATGGGGTCATGGAGGTAATGCCTCCTATTATCTCGGCCATTATAACTACCATCCTGGCATTTTCCATATTTCTGTTTTTAGACAGTAGGATAGGAGAGTTTTTTGGGGAGGTTTCGGTAATCGTAATTCTTACCCTAGTGGTGTCCTTGGTAGAGGCTTTGATTATATTGCCTGCTCACCTTGCTCATTCCAAAGCGCTTCAGCCCCTGGATAAAAAACCTAAAACTGGGGTTGCAGGGTTGTTTGCCAAATTGAGGATCATTAATGAATGGGGCGATAACTTTATGAATTGGATGCGTGATAGGCTATATGGTCCATTATTGCGTTTCTCGCTTAAGTATAAGATCCTGATGTTTTCGGTGTTCGTGATGTTGCTATTTTTGAGCTTCGGTTCCATTGGAGGGGGCATTATTAGAACCTCCTTCTTTCCCAGGGTAGCCAGTGATAGGGTGTCCGTAGATCTATTAATGCCCAACGGCACCCATGAAAGGGTGACCGATTCCATTATTAGCCTAATAGAGGAAAAAGCCAAGATAGTAGACAAGGAGCTTACAGAGAAGTATTTAAAGGGAACGGGTAAGCAACTTTTTGAAAATATGATCAGGAAGGTTGGGCCAGGTTCCTCTACGGCTTCCTTGGATATAAACCTCTTGCCTGGTGAGGAACGACCAGACGCAATACGGTCCGATTTAATTACAAATAGGCTGCAAGAGTTGGTTGGACCCGTGGTAGGGGTAGAAAGTCTTATTTACGGTTCTGGGGGCAATTTTGGGGGAAGCCCTATTTCTGTGTCCTTGTTGGGTAATAATATAGGGGAGTTGAAGGCCGCCAAGAAAGAACTTAAGACCATATTGGAAAATAATGCCCTGCTCAAGGATGTGGCCGATAATGATCCTGCAGGAATTAAGGAGATACGCTTGGAACTTAAAGAGAATGCCTATTTAATGGGGCTAGACCTTAGAAGTGTTATGAACCAGGTCAGGGCCGGGTTCTTTGGTTCCCAAGCACAGCGCTTTCAACGGGGTCAGGATGAAATTCGTGTTTGGGTGCGCTACGATAGAACGGATAGATCGTCCATAAATGATTTGGACGATATGAGGATCAGTGCGCCCAACGGTAGTAAGGTGCCCTTAAAAGAGATTGCGACCTATGTTATAGAAAGAGGGGATGTGGCCATAAACCATTTGGAAGGACAGCGTGAAATTCAGGTCTCGGCAGATATTAAAGATGATAAGACCACTAGTGCTACCGATATAATGAATGAAATTAGGACCGTAATAATGCCAGAAATACATTCTAAATATCCAACGGTGACAGCCTCTTATGAAGGGCAGAATAGGGAAACCAATAAACTATTTGGGTCCTTAAAGTTTGTTGGCCTTTCTGTTTTAATGTTGATTTATATTACCATTGCCTTTACTTTTAGAAGCTTTAGTCAACCACTTATGTTGATCGTTTTGGTGCCTTTTAGTATTACGGCGGTATCTTGGGGACATTGGATCCATGATTTTCCAATTAATGTCTTGTCAATGTTGGGTATTATTGCCCTGATCGGGATTATGGTGAACGACGGGCTGGTCCTTATAGGGAAGTTTAATGGTAATCTGAGGGAGGGGATGAAATTTGATGACGCAATATATGAGGCCGGTCGTTCCAGGTTTAGGGCCATATTTTTAACTTCAATTACCACAATTGCCGGATTGGCACCTTTACTATTGGAGAAAAGCAGGCAGGCACAATTTTTAAAGCCTATGGCTATCTCCATTGCTTATGGAATTGGATATGCAACCTTGCTGACTTTGTTGATGTTGCCTTTGCTGCTTGCATTTAGCAATAAGATTAAAGTAGGGAGCAAATGGTTGGCAACCGGAAAAGAAGTAAGCAAGGAAGAGGTAGAAAGGGCTATAAAGGAACAAGTTGAAGAGCGCCATATGCAGGGCTTTGAAAGACATAAAAACAACGGGCACCTACAAGAAATTACAGCACCCGTGGAGGGTGAAAATGTAATGGCCAACAAATTGGAAGAAAAGAAATAATGAGATATACCTATTTAATAGCCACTTTCTTATTTTCTGTATGTAGTGGTGCAAAGGCACAGGAAAAACTATTGTCCAAAGATGAGGCCGTTTCCCTTGCATTGGAAAACAACTTTGGAATTAAGGTAGCCATGAACCAGTTGGCCATAGCCGAAAATAACAGTGGTTTATTGAACTCTGGGTATTTGCCCAGCCTTAGCGGTTCGGCCGGTGCTAATTATAATGAATTGAACAGTAATACAGAATATCCGGGTCAATTTGATTCAGAAGGGATTCCAAGACCAGATTTGGAGATAAATGATGCGGAGTCCCAATCTTATAACGCCGGTCTAAGCTTAAACTATACCCTTTTTGATGGGTTTGGTCGACTTTATAATTATAAGCGCTTAAAGGAACAATATCATTTAACGGAGCTACAGGCTAGGGAAACCATAGAGAATACCATTCTGCAGTTGTTTAGTGTTTACTATGAAGTAGCAAGACTGAGTGAGAATGAAAATGTATTGCGACAAGCATTGCAGATTTCCAAGGACCGAATTAAAAGAGCAGAATATTCCTTTGAATATGGACAGAATACAAAATTGGATATCTTAAATGCCCAAGTGGATGTTACCAACGACAGCATCAGTTTAATGAATGTACAGCAGAATTTGGTCAATGCCAAACGCGATTTAAATGTAGTCCTAAGTCAGAATTTAAATGAAAGGTACGCTGTAGACACCTTGGTGTCTTTTATACCTCGATTACAAATAGAGGAATATATAGCTCGTGCCAAGGAGTATAATGTTGCCATACTTCAAACAGAACGGAATTTGGCTATTAATGAGTACGATATTAAAGTGAACAGGTCAGGATACCTTCCCAGCTTGGGGCTAAGTGGTTCCTACGGGTGGAATTTAAACCAGAGTGCGGCTACCTCCTTTATACCTGGCCAGATTATACCAGGTAGCAACAGGAACAGTTTAAACTTTGCCTTGGGAGCCAGTCTTACTTGGAATTTGTTTGATGGAGGAGGAACTGCTGTAAGGGTCAAGAATTCTAAAATAGCTTATGAAAACCAAGAGTTGTTAAAGGAGCAGGTATCCCTTGAGGTGGATAGGGATATTTTAAACGCCTTGGAAATCTATGAAAATAGATTGCAGATATTTAAGATTCAGGAACAGAATGTAATAACCAATCAGAATAATTTTGAGCGTTCCAAAGAGCAGTTCCAGTTGGGTAGAATTACATCTATAGAATTCAGACAGGCACAGATTAACCTCTTAAATGCCCAGACCAATAAAAATTTGGCCAAGTATGACGCCAAATTGGCCGAACTGCAACTACTACAATTAACAGGGCAATTATTGGAGGTGTCATTTTAATGGATGGTAATTCCTTTTTTTTAAGGGAATTATCTTAAGCTTAATTTTTAGAAGAGCACTAGAGTCATGTACGAGCACTTTTTTCAATGTCCCTATTGTTGGGAAGAGATATCCATGTTATTGGATCCATCTGTAAGTAAACAGACCTATGTTGAGGATTGTGAAGTTTGTTGTAATCCCATTGCTGTTACTCCCGTTTTTGGAAATGGCGAATTAATGTCGTTTGAGGCTTCGGAAATTGGTCAATAAGGTAGCAGTTTTAAAGGGTGTCTAAAAAGAAACAGTCCAAAAACTTTAGTTTTTGGACTGTTTCTTTTTAGTAGGTTAAAGCTTTTTCTTCTTATTTTTTAAAATCTCCGGCGTTTACCACTGTCCAGATTTTATAAGGCTTTATGTATTTTTGAATAGCTTTGTTAACATCGCTTACCGTTAAGCTCTTCACTTGTTCTTCAAGGGATTTTTGGAAATCCATACTGCGACCGTAAAAGATATTGTTGTTTATCATGTTTGCCAATTCGGCATCCTTGGCACGGGATACATTTTCTTCCTGTATCCAACCATTTACTGCGTCCTTTAACTCGTCCTGCGTTATTCCCTCCTTAATAAAACGATCTATCTCTTCTTGGAAGCCAAGTTGAACTTTGTCATAGTTTTCCGGGGCATAAATTGCATAGAGGTACATAGAGGAATTTTGGTCTTGGGCATCAAAATCTGCTCGGAACCCAGCTCCTGCGCCATAACTAACACCATCTTTTTGCCTCAATCTATCTGCTATCCTCGAATTTAAAAAACCTCCACCTAAAATGGTGGCGCCAATACTAAGGGCAGCATAGTCCTCATGGTCTTGGCTTATTTTTATGTTGAGGTTACCAAATGTCATAGCGTTTTTCTTGTCAGGGGTTAGTATGTCCTCATGTATATCTTTGGATGCTACATGCGGATTTTTTAGTCGCTCGTAACGGTTTTTGCTGCGGTATTTGGTAAATTCTTTGGTCATAAAACCTTTGACCTCTGTGGAGGGTAAATCCCCTATACCCACCAATATGGATCTGCCCAGACCGTAAAAGTTTTTGTGGAATTTCTTTATGTCCTCAATGGTCACCGCTTTAATTGCAGCTTCTTCCTCTTCAACCGTCATGTTGTACAATGGGTGTCCTTTTGGGTGTACATTGTTTATGACAGACATTCTTTTTGTGGCCAGGAACTGAGGTTCGGTCTTATTGCTCTCCAAATAGGCCAGGGATTCTGTTTTTAATTTTTCCAATTCTGACTCCTCAAAAGCTGGATTTTTTAGCATTTCGGACATCAGTGTCAGGCTGGGCATCAAATTTTCCTCAGTGGATACTACCGTAGCATAGAGATTTCCATTACTGGCCCTAAAGGATATGGAAGACTTTAACTTGCTCAGCTCATCCTCTATTTGTTGCCTGGTTTTGGAGGTGGTGCCCTTGTTTAGCATGCTTGCGGTAAACGAAGGGACTACCCCTTTATCGGTAAGAGATTTAGCATTGCCGTTCCTGGTGCTAAAACTTACTCTTACCGTTTTGCCCCTATTGTTTTTTTCAATAATACCAAAGGCAATGCCGTTGGAGAGTTCACCGGTATCCAGTCTAGATTGTATGGCATCATAGCTAACGTCAAAGGCCTCACCAGTACCCATATCCTTCTTGCCTGTATAATTGGATACCAAGGCTTCCAGGTCTTGTGTGTGATCTATTTCTACTCTTTCGGGTTGTTTGGTGGGTTTAAATCTTCCAATAGTTCTATTGGTAGCGATCAGGTATTTCTTAGCACTTTTATTTACTTGTTCCAGGGTCATATTTTCAATTCTATCCCTCTGTATAAAAGCCAATCGCCAATCGCCCGCACCAATGAATTCGCTCATGTAAGTGCCCAGATAGGCCGAGTTTCTAAAAATTTGATCTATCTGTTTTAAGAGGTTTGCCTTTGCCCGATCCAGTTCTTCTTGGGTAATAGGTTGGTTTTTGATGTCGTCCAAGGTTTGCTTAAGTGTTTTCTCTACCTCATTGGCATCTTTGTCCGAAGGCACGTCTACATTGATGTATAAAAACCCAGGTTCCTTTGTGAATGGTGAAAAGGACCAAATAGAGGATGCCTTTTGGTTTTCTATCAGGGCTTTGTAAAGTCGGCCCGAAGGTTCGTCGGTTAAGGCATTTTCCACAATTGCCATGGCTGCGTAATCTTCATGCGATCCCGCAGGGGTATGGTACATGGCGGATACCAATTGTAAATCGCCCACCCTACTAAGGTGTACGGTCTTTTCACCATCCTGGGCGGGTTCTTTGGTATAGGAATCACTTAATGGAACACTTGGTTTTTCCAGGATCCCAAACTTCTTTTCAATCAGGGCCAGGGTTTTGTCTTCATCAAACTTACCGGTAACCATTAATACCGCATTGTCCGGTCTGTAGAATTTTTTGTAAAAAGCCTTGAGGTTCTCTATGGGCACCCTTTCTATATCCGATCGGTTCCCTATAGTGGAATTACCGTAGTTGTGCCAAATATATCCGGCACTTATTACTTTTTGCATGAGTACCCGTGATGGGTCGTTTTCGCCACTCTCAAATTCGTTCCGCACCACACTAAATTCGGATTCCAAATCTTTTTTGGCGATATAGGAATTTACCATTCGATCTGCTTCCAGATCCAAGGCCCATTCCAGATTGTCGTCCGTGGCGTTAAAAGTCTCAAAATAGTTGGTTCTGTCGTACCAGGTGGTGCCATTTGGTCTGGCGCCATGTGAACTTAATTCTTTCGGAATGTTAGGGTGGTTTGGCGTGCCCTTAAAGACCATGTGTTCCAGTAAATGGGCCATTCCCTTTTCCCCATAGCCTTCATGTCTTGATCCTACCAAGTAGGTAATGTTTACCGTAATTGTTTGTGAGGAATTATCCGGAAACAAAAGTACTTTTAGCCCGTTGTCCATTTTGTACTCCGTAATGCCTTCCACTGTGGTCACCTTTTTTAGTTGTCCATAGGACAGGCTAACAGAAACAAGGCTAATCAATAGTGTGAAGATGATTTTTGTTTTCATGATCATGTTGTTTTTTGAGTAGTCAATATTACGAAATTATATGGCTGTTATTAGGGATTAAACCTTACAAATGTTAAGTTATTTGGTATAAAATGAACTTTGGGTTGCAAAGTTTAAATAATTAATAATATTTTTATGCGATCAACTAAAACTAATGTTTAAAATGCATAACGTTACCAATAGATTTTCAAATCTATCTTTTTTTAACCTTTTCCTTTTTGTTTTTTTAATTGCTTTTCTTGAATCCTGTAAAACGGTACAACCAGTAGCTGCTGTTCCCGAAAAAACGGAGGCAGCAACAGACTCAGTCAAAGAATTTACAGAGAACATCCCCGCTACCGATATCACTTTTGATATGGTGTTGATTCCCGAAGGCAGTTTTATGATGGGCAGTCCGGAATCCCAAGCCAATAGGAAAGCACATGAAGGGCCTGTTAAAAACGTAGAGCTAGATGCTTTTTATATGGGGAAATACGAACTGGGATGGGAGGCTTTTGAGTTGTTTTTTAAGCAAAATAAGAATATGTTCCAGAACTTGGAATCAGATAAACTAAGTGCAATAGATGCCATTACAAGGCCTAGTCCACCATATGAGGACCCTTCCTATGGTATGGGGAAAGTAGGGTACCCCGCCATTAGTATGTCTGCTTACTCTGCACTGGTTTTCTGCAAATGGTTGAGTACAGTTACGGGAAGATTCTATAGACTGCCAACGGAGGCAGAATGGGAGTATGCGGCCAAGGCTGGAACCAATACGGCTTATTCTTTTGGGGATGATGTTTCTAAGATAGATGACTATGCGGTGTATTATAAGAATTCCAATAATCAATATGCCAAGGTGGGTACCAAACTTCCCAATCCGTGGGGACTTTACGATATGCACGGAAATGTTGCGGAATGGACATTGGATGAATACAAGGAAAATGCCTATGCCATGACAGAATCCAAAAACCCTTGGGTACAGCCCACGGTAATTCATCCACGTGTTATCAGAGGGGGGTCTTGGGATGATGATGCTGACGTTTTAAGATCTTCTGCCAGGGTGGCGTCAAGTTTAAAACTTCAAAAGAGGGATCCGCAAATTCCAAAAAGCTTTTGGTGGAACACAGATTCTAATTTTATTGGGTTTAGATTGGTAAGCCCCAAAGAGCAGCCAACCGAAGAAGAACAGAAATTGTTCTGGCAAACTGTTTTGGACGAATAGATATAGATTTTCATCAATACAACAATAGTAAACCAATTGTATGCAAAATAGACTTTTTATATTAGTAGTGTTATTTATGGTTTTTGTGGGTCATGCGCAAGAATCTTTTTCCTTGACCAGTGAAAGCACCCTTAAGATAAATGGCAGCTCAACTATCCATGATTGGACGGTAGAGGCCAATTCCATAAAGGGAAGTATGGAAGTTACAGGAGAAGTAATTAAAGAACTATTGTTTCAGGTTGATGTGGCAAATATTAATAGTGAACGCGGTGCGGCCATGGATAAAAAAATGCACGCAGCCTTAAAGAAGGAAGAGCATCCGGAGGTATCTTTTAAGCTACAGGAGGTAAAGGAAGTTCCAGAAGCGGTTAACACCCTTAATCTTAAAGGACTGCTTACCATAGCCGGTGTGGGCAAGGTGGTTGAGATAACATCCCAATTGCAAAAAGAAGAAGGTAGTTACTCATTTAAAGGTACTAAGGGAATTGTATTACAGGATTTTAATATGGTGCCACCAACGGCCATGTTTGGCCAAATTATTGTTGGTGATGATGTTACGGTAAACTTTGATTTGGTTTTTGCCAAGAAATAGAATTGTATGGGGTATTTTATAGCTTTCGCTTAAACCCCTATATTAACACTTATAACCTTATGAAGGAACCATGTTTCCCGGCATAAGGTTATGCTGTTTATAATAGCTACTCTCTTGAATCAGCTATTTCCTTTAAGTTGTTCCTCCCTAAATTTTCCGGGTGTCTTGCCCGTATGATTCTTAAATGTTCTTGTAAAGTAGGAAAGGTTCTCCAGTCCTACCTTTTCGGCAATTTGCTTTAGGGAATTGTTTGTGGAAAGCAATAGTAATTGTGCTCTTTCAATACGTTTGGATTGTATGTATTTATTGGGGCGCATCCCAAAATTTTCATTGAATACCCTAGAGAAGTGGTCGGTATTTAAATGACAAAAGGCGGCCAATTGCTTTACCGTTAAATGTTTGTGTAGGTTAGAGTGGATATAATTAAGAACCATCCCAAATTCTTTTTTTATATTGCTCTTGCCTCTTTGTGCATTGGTACCTGCTACGAACCTAGAGAGTAATATTCTTAATATCGCATGGGTTTCCAAATATTCAGAAAGGCTTAAATCTTCATTTCTCTTTTCAAAATCCATTATGGATGGCCTATTGTCATAAACTTTGGGGTTGTCGTTCTCCAACTGCCTATTGGGGTTTAATTCCAATAGGCGTTTAAAGTAATAAAGGTCCATGGAGTTCGCTTTTGCCTCATAGCTAAAGCTGCCGTAATTAAAAATGGAGTAACCATTTTTTAATTCTTCCAAACAACTTATGTAGTACTGTTCATGGTAGTCATCACATTTGTATCTGCCAAAAGTATAGCTGGGGATAAGGTATATGTGGCCGGGTTTTAGTTTAATGGTTTCATTGCTGTGGTATATCATGGCCTTTCCAGCAGTTATATAGTACATTCGGAAGAACGGACTGATTACATCATCATAGTCCCATAAAGGGCCTAATTTGGCGTACCCAACATTTAGAAGGGCCAATTTTAAGGATTGCAGTGTTTTAGACATGGTCTTAAGATATTTGTCGGATTTAGAACAGAGTGTGTATTTAAGGCCATCTTGCCTAATATAGGGATAAAATGACTGTATTTTTAAGGTGTAAAGGAATAATTTTTATTGGTCAATTAAAAATGTCGGAAATGTGTTATACTTAAGCTGATTTGGATATACTTTTATGGATACTTAAATTTTAACTTTGATAATTTGCTAAATGATTGTTTTGCTATGACAATTTTTAAGAATTTGTTGCTTTGTATTGGTTTTTTATCCATTATTTCCTGTGGTGGGCCAGAGCTCCCTGAGCTGGTAACCCTAGAATATGAAAAATTGCCTAAGGAAATAGATTTTAACCTGCACGTAAAACCTATTTTGTCCGATAAATGTTTTATTTGTCATGGGCCGGACAATGCAAAGATAAAGGGCGGCTTGCAATTACACAGTCCTGGGTTGGCCTTTAAGGAGTCTACGGAATCACCAGGAACCTTTGCTATTGTACCGGGCAACCTTAATAAAAGCGAGGTATTTCACAGAATTATTACCGAAGATCCAAAATACATTATGCCGGAACCGGACTCCCATCTGTCCCTATCCGATTATGAAAAGGCGGTTTTGATAAAATGGATAGAAGATGGCGCGGAATACAAAGACCATTGGGCTTTTATTAAACCAATGGCCTATGAGGTGCCTAAGGTGAAGGATGATAGCATGCTGATTAATCCAATAGATAATTTTGTCCTCTCCCGTTTAGAGCAGGATAGTTTGCAGTTTTCACCCAGGGCGAACAAGGAATTGTTGTTGAGGCGACTGTACTTGGATTTAACTGGATTGCCACCTTCCTTGGAAGAAATGGATGCCTTTTTGCAGGATAGCTCCCCCAATGCTTATGAAAAGCAAGTTGATAAATTGTTGGCTTCTCCCCACTATGGGGAACAAATGGCTTTGGATTGGATGGACCTTTCTCGCTTCGCCGATACACACGGATATAGTGTAGACCGGTATCGTGACATGTCGCCCTGGAGAGATTGGGTGATTGAGGCGTTTAACAATAATATGTCCTATGAGCAATTTGTTAGCTGGCAATTGGCAGGAGACCTTATGGATAATCCTTCCAGGGAAATGATTTTGGCCACGGCCTTTAATCGGATCCATCCACAAAATATGGAAGGAGGTATTGTGAACGAAGAGTTTTTGGTAGAATACGCTGTGGACCGCGCTAGTACAGTTGGGCAGGCCTTTATGGGGCTTACGGTGGCATGTGCCAGATGTCACGATCATAAATATGACCCCATTTCGCATAAGAATTTCTACGAATTGACCAGTTTTTTCAACAATGTAAACGAGTCCGGACAGATTTCCTGGAACGATGCCACGCCCGTACCTACCTTGATGTTGACCACTGAAGAGGAAGATCAGGTTCTAGCTTATATGGAGGAATTGATTAAAGGGAAGGAAGCGGAAATCAAAGCTTTGGAGCACAATGAAGTGGCTGCAAATTTTGATCAATGGATTTCGAAAAAGGCCTACCAATCCATACCAAAGAATAGTCCTGTTGATGGGTTAACTGCCTATTACAACTTAAACGACACAAGTCTAAGGAATTTGGTAGACGCCCGTAATAATGGCACCATGAAGCGGGAGGGGACCGAAGGTCAGAAAATAAGCCTTTCCGTAGGGAAGCAGGGAAAAGGGGTTTTGCTAGATGGGGATACTTGGTTAGACCTGAGGAAAACAGGAGTATTTGGGAGAAGTGATGCTTTTAGTGTAAGCCTTTGGGCCAATATTCCTGCCGATATTTCCCAGGGTAATATTTTTCACAAGGGTGACGGGGCCATTCTCTATAATTGGCGGGGATATCATTTAAAGATTGTAGACAACAAATTGGAACTCATGATGGCGCATACGGCCCCCAATAATGCTATTGTGGAGGTTTCAAAAACCGAATTTCCTCGTGACCAATGGGTACACTTGACCATTACCTATGATGGTTCCAGTACCGCGGAAGGTTATAAGCTGTTTGTAAATGGTAAGGAGATGGAGACCCTGGTGCAAACAGACAACCTTTATAAAGATATTCTGTTTAGGAACAACAATGAACCCGGATTACAATTGGGGGCCAGATTGCGTGGCAAGGGAATTAAGGGGGCCGTAATAGACGAGATCAGGGTTTATGAAAGGGATTTGTCTTCATTGGAGATTATGCAGCTTGCCGGGCATGAGGATGCTGTACGGTTAACGAATAAGTTAGTCACAGAACTTTCGCCTGCTGATAGGAAAGTGTTGAAAGAGTATTATACGAAGGCCGTGTCCAAAAAGGCCAAGGCAGATCGCCGCCAATTGGCAGAATTGCGCAAGAGTTATGTAGACAGCATTGAAAAAGTAAAGGAAGTGATGGTTATGGAGGAGACGGCCCAATCGGTACAGGCCTATATTTTGGATCGTGGGGTGTACAACGCCAGAACAGAGGAGGTGTTTCCCAATACCCCGGAAGCCATTTTGCCAATGCCCGGTGACTATCCTAAAAACCGTTTGGGGTTTGCCAAGTGGTTGTTTCATGAAGACCATCCCTTAACCGCTAGAGTGGCGGTAAACCGATTTTGGCAGCATTATTTTGGATACGGCCTGGTAAAGACCTCGGAAGATTTTGGGAATCAAGGCGAAATGCCCAGTCATCCAAAACTGCTGGATTGGCTATCCATAAAATTTAGGGAATCTGGATGGGATATTAAAGCATTACAGAAAATGATTGTAATGTCCCATACCTATCAACAATCGTCGGCTGCAAGTGAGGAACTCATGGAGCGTGATATAGCCAATAGATTACTGGCAAGAGGTCCGGCAAAAAGGTTAACAGGAGAAATGTTACGGGATAATGCCTTGGCCGCTTCCGGTTTGCTAAATAAGACTATTGGAGGGGAAAGTGTAAGCCCATATCAGCCAGAGGGACTATGGAGGGTAAATAATGCGACCTACCGGGAAGATTCAGGGGACAAGCTGTATCGCCGAAGTATGTACACTATTTGGAAACGCTCCGTACCACACCCTACCTTGGCCACGTTTGATGCCCCTGCACGTGACGTATGTACCATCCAAAGACAGGAAACAAATACCCCGCTCCAGGCCTTGGTGCTGCTAAATGACCCTACCTATATTGAGGCTTCCAGGGTTCTGGGCAAGAGAATGAGCAGGGAGAAAAATTCAAGAATTGCTGTTTCCCAGGTCTTTAGGCAACTTACGGGAAGGAAAATTCAAGAGAAGGAGCTGCAATTGTTGGTAGATCTTAGGGATGAAGAATATAAAAAATTCTCTGCCAACCTAAGTAAAGCACAAGGTTGGTTAAATACCGGAGAGTTTAAATTGGATAGAAACGATGATAAGGCTTTGGTGGCAGCCAATGCAGTAGTGGCGAATACTATCATGAATTCTGATTTTTTTATAACAAAAAGGTAGTATACAAATAAAGGATAGTTAAAACAATTAGTTGGTTATGTGTGATCATCATGATAAGTTAAGGTCTAATAACAAGGACCTACAAGCTGTTGAAAAGCAACTGGATAGGCGAGAATTCTTTAAAAAAACAACAATGGGAATCGGAGCCCTTGCCTTGGGTTCTTTGTTGAATACAGAAAAGTTATGGAGTGCCGTAAACCCTCTGTCGCACCCAGAACAAGCCATCACGGCCTTCACCAAAAACAAATTGGGACTGCCCCATCATTTACCTAAGGCCAAACGCATCGTATATCTTTTTCAGAGCGGAGGCCCCTCCCAAATAGATCTCTTTGATTACAAACCCAAACTAACCGATATGTATGGCCAAGACTTGCCCGATTCGGTTAGGGCAGGACAACGGTTAACCGGGATGAGTGCCGATCAAACGGCCTTCCCTATTGCGGCATCCATTTTAAACTTTAAACAATATGGCGAATCCAGAGCCTGGGTGAGTGATGCCATGCCCTATTTGTCAGAGGTGGTAGATGACCTGTGTTTTATAAAAAGCATGCACACCGATGCTATTAACCATGATCCGGCAATAACCTTTTTTCAGACGGGGAGTCAACAGCCAGGGAGGCCATCAATAGGGTCATGGCTTAGTTACGGTCTGGGGTCGGACAATGATAATTTGCCCACCTTTATAGCCCTAGTGTCCAAGAATGGATCAGGGCAGCCATTGTATTCCAGGTTATGGGGCAATGGGTTTCTGCCAACCGAACACCAAGGGGTGCAATTTCGCTCAGGGAAAGATCCGGTATTATATCTAAGCGACCCGGAGAACTATGACGGCCATGATAGAAGAAAAATGTTGGATTATCTGAACAAACTGAACGGAATTGCCCATGATGCGTATGGTGATCCCGAGATCAATGCCAGGATATCACAATATGAAATGGCCTATAGAATGCAAACTTCGGTACCGGAAGTTACAGATATATCAGATGAACCGGATTATATATTTGATATGTACGGTCCAGACAGTAGGAACCCCGGAACGTATGCGGCCAACTGCCTAATGGCAAGAAAGTTACTGGAGAAAGATGTGAAATTTGTTCAGCTATATCACCAAGGGTGGGATCAGCATGGCAATTGCCCAGGAGGGGTAAGGCATCAGAGCAAGAATACGGACCAGGGAACGGCTGCCCTGATCAAAGATTTAAAACAACGGGGCATGCTAGAGGATACGCTAGTTGTGTGGGGAGGTGAATTTGGTCGTACCGTTTACTCCCAAGGACAGCTTACGGATACCAATTATGGTCGGGACCATCACCCCAAAGCTTTTACCATGTTTATGGCAGGAGCCGGGGTCAAACCTGGATTTACCTACGGCGAGACCGATGACTTTAGTTATAATATTGTAAAAGATCCCGTGCACACACATGATTTTCAAGCTACCTTGCTTCATCTTTTTGGTATAGATCATGAGCGGTTAACCTATAAACATCAAGGGCGGCGCTTTAGGCTTACAGATGTGCATGGCGATGTGGTTAAGGATATACTGACCTAAAAAATATTATTATAGTATTAAACCAACATGATGAACAATTCTAGAAGGAAATTTATAAGCACCACTACTTTGGTGGGGTCTGCATTGGCAGCGACCCCGTCGTTTGGATTCCATATTCTTGGAAAAGAAGGCCAAAAAGAAAATATTGTGGGGCATGGGGAGTACAGATATAAAGTACATAGAGATTGGGCAAAAATATCCACGGCCCATAACCCTATTCTAAACTGTCATGAAATGCAAATGGACAGTAAGGGTAGATTATTGATGATCGGTGATCATACCGCCAATAATATTTTGGTCTTCGACAAATCTGGAAAACTATTGGATCATTGGGGTACTGGGTATCCGGGAGGACATGGTCTAACCTTACATAACGAAGGAGGTGAAGACGTCCTATATATCGCAGATTGTGGGTATTATGTAGATAAAACGGGAAAGTACCACAAACAGGCTGGTCAGGTTTTTAAGACAACTATTGACGGCCGACTCATTTTTCCGCTGCCACATCCATTAACTATTGGGGTATATGCGGAAGGGGAGGCTTATATGCCCACTGAAACTGCTGTTGGGCCCAATGGGGATATCTATGTGGCCGATGGTTATGGTTCGGACTATATTCTTCAATTCAACCACAAAGGCGAATTTATTAGGAAATGGGGAGGTAAAAACAATGCCGATGAAAATTATAATTTGATGAATGCCCATGGAGTGGCGGTAGATTATAGAGATAGTAAAAACCCGGTATTGATCGTAACTTCTAGAACGGAAAATGCTTTCAAATTTTTCACTCTTGACGGAATATATATTAAGACCTTGAATTTGCCGGGGGCTTTTGTCTGTCGTGCTGTTTTGGATGGTGATAATATTTATTCGGGAGTATGTTGGTCGGAAACCAGAGATGGTAAAAAATGGGTGCGGGATACTGGTTTTGTAACCATTTTGGATGGAAAAAATAAGGTGGTTTCCAATCCGGGGGGAGAGGAACCTAATTATATCAACGGGGAACTTCAGACCATGCGCAATGCCCAAACCCCTATTTTTAACCATGGTCATGACGTTTTTGTGGATCCAGACAAGAATTTATATGTCTGTCAATGGAATGCTTATAACACGGCACCTATAAAATTGGAAAGGGTTTAGGGTTCTATTTAAAGATTAATGGAAATTAAAAAATAAGGATGGAAAGTAGTGTGCCAGATTTTGTTTTGTTCATAGGTAGATTTCACCCACTTGTGGTGCATTTGCCTATTGGTTTTTTATTCTTTGCCTTTATTTTGGAACTATACAGCCATTGGAAAAAACATTCCGCGCATTCCATGGCCATTGAATTTGCCTTGTTGGCGGGGGCCATAAGCGCCGCAGTTGCATCGGTTCTGGGTTATATGCTTTCCTTGAGCGGAGACTATGACGTGAGTACCTTGGATACCCATTTTTGGTTTGGAACAGTAACAACAATAGTGACGTTTTTTGCGTGGGCCATACGCTCGGGTAAGATCGATATTGGAAAATTCAACGTTTTAAAATCTAAAATAGCAGCACTGACCTTGGTAGTGGTATTGGTAAGTGTAACTGGACACTATGGAGGCAATTTAACCCATGGTAGTGATTACTTGGTGAAATATGCCCCTTTTGGAAGAACGGAAAAGGTAGTATTACCGTCTATAGAACACTTGGGAGAAGCTACCGTATATGACTATTTGGTAAATCCAATTCTGGATGACAAATGTATTGGATGTCATAATTCCAGTAAGAAAAAGGGAGGACTGTCCTTACAGGATTCAACTGCTATTATGCGCGGAGGTAAAAATGGGGATGCCCTAATTGCTGGAAATGCACAAAAATCGGAATTGATTCGGCGCACTATGTTAGATCCGCACCATGATGATTTTATGCCTCCAGAAGGGAAGACTCCCTTGACAGAGGAAGAAAAGTCCATTTTGTCATTCTGGATAGAAAAGGGGAATGCCGATTTTAAGGTTGCCATGGCCGATTTGGAAGCCCCGGAAGAGATTATAAGCATTGCATCCCTAATGCTGGGGCTGGAGGATAAAACCGGTAAAAGTGGCATTGCCATGCCCATTGTTGATGAGGTTGGCACAGAGGTATTAAAAGATATTGTAGCTGCTGGCTTTAAAGTAAGGGAATTGGTGTATGGTGCCAATGTATATGAAATTGTTCTCCCATCAAAATCCGTAAGTAGTGAAAAGGGTGATGGACTGGATGTAAAACTGCAGAAGTTACTTCCTATAAAAAACAATATTTTATGGCTGTCCCTAAAGGACAATTTTGTTCAGGACAGGCATATGGAAACCATTGGCCAGTTCAAGAATCTTCAGAAATTGGAGGTAGAAAAAAATCCAATTACAGATGCAGGTGTGGGGTATATTGCTTCAAACGAAAGTTTAACCGGACTCAATTTATATCAAACACAAATTACGGCCTCAAGTTTTGACATTTTTGCTAAAATGAAGGCATTGGAAAGGGTTTATGTATGGGGGACGACTATCACCGAAGATCAAGTGGCAAATTTTCAGGCCTATGGAGAAGGACCTACCATTATATTGGGAATGTAAGCTGCAACGGCACTGTAATAAACTTCTTGTTTTAGGTTTTTGTGTAATTGTAGTCCACTTTGGTTAATTGGGAAAATTTTAGATGGTTTTTTAAAAATATGTTGTTAATTTAGGAAAAATAATATAATATAGGTAAAAGTAGATGTAGGCTGCCTTTTGGATATTGGTCATCTGTGTTAAGGCTTATACGCTGTATTTTACCGCAATAATTACAGTTCCCTGATGAAAATAAAAGCTATAGTTCTTTTAATATTGACTGGCTTGATCGCCCTGCTGTTTGCCTTTAAATCGGGACTTTTTAAAGCAGTGGACGATGAATATGTTAGCCAGAAGCTACCGGATGTTGTGGATTATAATTTTCATATAAAACCCATACTATCCGATAATTGCTATACCTGTCATGGACCTGATGCCAACAAAAGAAAGGCAGGTTTGCGATTGGATGATGAGCAGGCGGCATTTTCAGAGTTGCCGGAGAACCCTGGGAAATTTGCCATCGTGGCTGGAAAGCCTAACCGTAGTCTGTTGTATCAACAAGTAGTTTCTGATGACCCCAAACAAATTATGCCCCCTCCAGATTCACAACTAAAATTAAATTCATACGAAAAAAAATTGCTTAAAAAATGGATAGAGCAAGGGGCTAAATTTGAAAAGCACTGGGCTTTTATACCCCCCAAAAAGGCCGATCTTCCACAAAATGAAGCAACCAATTGGGGGGAGAATGAAATTGATGCCTTTATTTTGGAAAAACTGGAAGAGAATGGCCTATCTCCTTCCTCAAAGGCGGATGACCATACGTTGATTAGAAGAATGAGTTTGGATTTAACAGGCCTACCACCCAATGCAGCGCAGGTAAGGCTGTTTCTTTCCAATTCCTCCGAGGATATCCTGGAGCAGGCGATAGATGAATTTCTGGCTTCGCCCGCCTATGGGGAACGGATGACACAGGTCTGGTTGGACGTGGCCAGGTATGCGGATTCACACGGGTATCAGGATGACAGTTATAGAAGTATGTGGCCTTGGCGCGACTGGGTTATCCATGCCTTTAATAATAATCTGCCCTATGATGAGTTTTTGACCTTGCAATTGGCAGGTGATCTCATGCCCAATGCGGGTATGGAGCAGATCTTGGCTACGGGATTCAACAGAAACCATCCTATAACCCAGGAAGGTGGGGTTATACAGGAGGAGTACCACTCCTACTACGTCTCGGACCGTACCAACACCTTGGGAAAAGGCATTTTAGGGTTGACATTGGAATGCGCCAAATGTCACGATCACAAATATGATCAATTGTCCCAGAGGGATTATTTTGAGATATATTCCTTTTTTAACAATGTAAATGAAAAAGGATTGCGGATGGATGCCGTACAAGCCGCGCGGCAGAAATATTTTGCGGATGCTCCCTATATTGAAATATCCGATGAGGAAACTGCTGGGGTATTGTCATTTATAAATAAGCCTGAAGGAGAGGAGGTCAAGGTAATGGTAATGAACGATTCTATGCCAAGAAAGACCTATATATTTAATCGTGGTGCCTATGATAGCCCGGGAGAGGAAGTAGCCCCCGGCACCCCGGATATTATCCTGCCTTTTTCCGAGAACCTGCCCAAAAATAGGTTGGGATTGGCCAAATGGGTGACTGATGAGGACAATCCGCTTACCTCTAGGGTTTTTGTAAATAGGATTTGGGGCATGTTGTTCGGTAAAGGGCTGGTAGAGACTGCTGAGGATTTTGGGGTACAGGGAAGCTTGCCGACCCATCCGCAATTGCTGGACTGGCTTGCAAGGGATTTTGTTGAGCATAATTGGGATATAAAATATCTATTAAAAAAAATAATGCTATCGGCAACCTATCAGCAAAGTTCCGTGGCAACAGAAGAAGTGAAAAAAGCAGACCCCGAGAATAGATGGCTGTCCAGGGCTCCTAGATTTAGAATGAGTGGGGAGATTATTCGCGATTATATTTTGGCCACCAGTGGTTTGTTGAACAAAGAAATAGGAGGGCCCAGTGTAAAACCTTACCAGCCTCCAGGGCTATGGGAGGAGACCAATGCAGGTGGCAATAGAGGGGTGCTGACCACCTATGTAGCCGATGAGGGCGATAAGTTGTACAGGCGTTCCCTGTACACCCTTTGGAAAAGGACATTGCCCCCGCCCAGTATGTCCATTTTTGATGCCCCTAATAGGGATATTTGTGAGGTTAGAAGACAGAAGACCAATACACCATTACAGGCATTGGCCCTTCAAAATGACGTTCAAATGTTGGAAGCGGCCAGGGTATTGGCCCAGAATGTGATTGCTGAAATACAGCCTCCCAATCAATGGGTTACCACCGTTTTTCAAAGGATACTGATCCGGAACCCCAAAGATGAGGAGCTTAAGGTCTTGGAGAACTATTATTCCGATGCCTTGGACAAGTTTTTAAAGGAAGAGGGTAATGCAGAAAAATTGATAGCCCAAGGAGAATACAAAAATATGGAAACAGATCCGGTTAAAACAGCTGCGCTGATGTTAACGGCACAGGTGATATATAATCTTGATGAAACAATAACAAAAGAATAACGATCATGGAAGAAGACAAATCAAAATCCGAAAATCCGCTTAAAGTAAACCGTAGGCACTTCTTCTCCCAGCTTAGTGTTGGGATCGGTTCCTTGGCTTTGGGGTCATTGTTGATTCCGGACCTCTTCAAAGGCGGTCCCAAACCTTTGGCGAGTCAGCCATTGGGTATCCCGCATTTTGCCCCTAAGGCTAAAAGGGTCATTTATTTGTTTCAATCAGGGGCTCCATCACAATTGGAATCTTTTGATTACAAACCAACCTTGGCCAAAAGGATGGGAGAAGACCTGCCAGACTCCGTCCGGAATGGCCAGCGTCTTACCGGAATGACCGCAGGGCAGGATAAATTTCCTTTGATGCCTTCGGCAGCCAAGTTTGCCCAACACGGAAAAAGCGGAGCCTGGGTAAGTGAATTTTTTCCACATATAGCGAAAATTGCAGACGACATCTGTATAGTAAAAAGTATGCATACCGAGGCCATTAACCACGATCCGGCCATTACCTTTTTTCAGACTGGTAGTCAACAATCAGGAAGGCCCAGTATGGGATCTTGGATGAGTTATGGACTAGGTAGTGAAAATCAAAATTTACCCTCTTTTGTAGTGCTTACCTCTAGGGGAAAAGGCAATAGCCAAGGCCTTTATTCCAAACTGTGGTCCAGTGGATTTTTGGACTCCAAGCACCAAGGGGTATTATTAAGGTCTGGGAAGGACCCAGTACTATATTTAAACGATCCTGACGGAATTTCACGTTCCGATAAACGTCATTTGTTGGACCATGTTTCTTCCCTTAATAAACTACACCATATAGAAACAGGTGATGATGAAATAGAATCCAGGATTGCACAATACGAGATGGCCTATAGGATGCAAATGTCAGTACCGGATGTAATGGACATAAAAAAGGAACCGGAATCCATTATAAAATTGTACGGCGAAGACTCACAGGTCCCGGGAACTTATGCCGCCAATTGTTTACAGGCCCGTAGGCTTGCAGAAAACGGTGTACGTTTTATTCAATTGTACCATCAAGGTTGGGACCAGCACGGAAATTTACCTAATGAGATGGCAGGCCAGGCAAAAGATGTGGATCAGGCCTCGGCAGCCCTGATCCTAGATCTTAAACAGCGGGGAATGTTAGAGGATACACTTGTAATCTGGGGCGGCGAATTTGGCAGGACCAACTATTGTCAAGGAAATTTTGACCCTAAAAATTATGGTAGGGACCATCATCCCAGGGCATTCAGTATATGGATGGCAGGTGGAGGAATAAAACCGGGAATTACTTTTGGGGAAACCGATGAATTTGGTTATAATATTGTAAAAAATCCAGTTCATATCAATGATTTTCATGCCACCATTATGAATAATCTGGGTCTTGATCATGAACAATTAACATACAAATACCAGGGACGTCGCTTTAGGCTTACTGATGTTGCCGGTAATGTAATAAAAGATATTATAACCTAGTATATGATTAAAAAGAACAGTTCCCCAAGGGTCGATTATGTTATTTTTGGCCTAACGGTATTTTTAATTTTTTGTCTTGTTTTCGAATCCTTTTTAGACTTGCCTAGTATGGTTGCTTGGTTGGGACGCTTGCACCCATTGGTCTTACATTTTCCTATAGTACTGTTGTTGATGGCAGCAGGTATTGGCCTGCTGAATCAAATTGTACCCAGATTATTATTGACCATTGCCACGCTGTCCGCTTTGATTACTGCTATTACCGGGTTTTTTTTGGGTACGGAATCGGCTCCTAAAGCGGATCTCCTTTTTTGGCATCAATGGATGGGGGCCGGGGTTGCATTGTTGGCAGTATTATGGTATTGGATAAGCACCAATCATTTGCAACAAACTTATTTGGTAAGGGGCATACAGTTGGTTGTTATTGTCTTAATAGGATTAACGGGGCATTATGGGGGAATGATTACCCATGGGGAAGATTTTTTGGCTTTGCCCAATAGTAATAAAACGGAAAAAATACCCGAAAATCCCTTGATATATGAGCATGTTGTACACAGGATAATGGACAAAAATTGTATTGCATGCCACAATCCTAATAAGAAAAAAGGGGAATTGGAGATGAACAGTTTGGGGGCACTCATAGAAGGCGGGGAAAGTGGGCCCTCTATTGTGGTTGGGGACCCAGAAAATAGTGAACTTATAAGGCGACTTCACCTGCCCATGGAGAATGAGGAGCATATGCCCCCGGAAGGGAAGAAGCCCTTGTCCCAAGATGAGATACGGATATTGGAGCGTTGGATAACCTTGGGGGCCTCTGATACCTTAAGACTGGAGCATTTGGACAATACGGATCCATTGGTGGGCCTAGTAAGAAAAATGATGGACCAAGGAGCGGAAAATAAATGGGCCAAACTTCCCAAGGTAGCTGATACTACCCTGCTAAATCTGGCCTCCGATTACGTTACCATTAGACGAATAAGCGGTAATTCCCAGGCCTTGAGTGTTTCCGTATTTTTACCCCCTAATTATAGTTCCAAAAATATTACCCGATTGCAAAGGATAGCCAATAACATTGTTGAGTTGGATATGAGTGGTATTCCAATAGGGGAAGAAGAATTGGCTGCGGTGGGCCAATGTCAAAATTTAGAATGGTTGGAGATTGACCGGACCCCTATAACGGATTTGGGAATTGATAAGTTGAAGACGCTTTCCAAATTACGGGTCATAAAGGCTTATGAAACGGCTATTACAGATGAAAGTGTAACTGTTTTAAAAGGCTTTAGTAGTCTAAAAAGTTTGTATATATGGGAAACCCAAATTACAGATAGCGGACTTTCTGAGCTTAAAGAGGCACTGCCCAATGTGCATATTGTACGTGGGATAGATCCGGAACTAAAAGATGCATTTATAAAGCAGGCCACTAGTCTGGATAGTTTACAGTAAATTCGTGAAAGGATTTACCAGAGCCAATATGATCAAAACCAGCCCTTTCCCTATTCTCTTATTTCTTTTTGCTTTTAATATGTGCTTAACGGCTCAAAAAAGGTTTCAATATTCACATCGGCAAATGGGGACTCAAATAGGTCTGGTGTTTTATGATGAAAATAAAGCAAAAGCAGATTCAGTGGCGCAATTGGTTTTCAATAGAATTGATGAGCTAAATAGCAGGCTAAGTAATTATATTCCCGATAGTGAAATCAACATTTTAAGTAATACTCCGTTTACGAATGTAGCCGTTAGCAATGATCTCTTTTATATATTGAAGCAGTCTGCCAACTTTTCAAAAGAGACCAAAGGGGCCTTTGATGTTACATTGGGACCCTTAATTGGACTATGGCGAACGGCAAGGGATAACAGAGAGCTTCCTGCCCTTAATGAAATACGCACTGCTATGGTAAAAACTGGCAGTGAAAACCTGCAATTGCCTTCAAAAAATGTGGTGAAACTAACTAAGAACGGTATGCAATTGGATGTAGGGGGTATTGGTAAGGGCTTTGCAGCCGATGAGGCCATTAAAATCTTAAAAAACAATGGGGTAATTGCGGCTTTGGTGGACATGGGCGGTGATATTACCGTTAGCGATGCACCACCGGATAAGGACTATTGGGTTTTGGGATTTAGTTATTATGATGAAAATGGCAAGGAGGTCTTCCAAAAAATAAAGTTGAAAAATAGGGCTGTGGCCACCTCAGGGGATTTATATCAATATGTTGTGATAGACAATATAAGGTACTCCCATATAATAGACCCACGAAACGGCAGGGCTTTAAGCAATAATATACAGGTGACCACCATTGCCCCTAATGGAACCATGGCAGATGCATATGCCTCTGCATTAAGTGTCTTGGGAGTAGAAGACGGAAAAAGAGTGGTAAGTAAGGCTGATGGGTTGGAGGTCTTTATGGTAGAGGATATTCCTGACGGCTACCGGCAGTGGAATAGTTCCGGATTTTTAAATTATGTGATTGAAGATTGACATAAAATAATAATTAAGAAAAGAATAGGGCCCTTCACCTAGCAAGGAAGATGTTCCACTTCACCTCAAGTGAAGTGGAACGAAAGGGGTGATTTTTGTAAGGTTAATTGGAGTTCAGAGTCTGATTCCTTCCGACTTTTGTCCCTGAAAAAGGTTCAAAACCCACCTTCCCTTATCAATGGAAGGAGCAATGTAGTTGGTTTTTAAATAACATGAAACAGAAGAGAATACGTAATAAACCAGAGACTAAAAGTATAAGAATACAGTTCCGCAACAGTCTGACTTCTGCCGAAGCGTTTCTTTGGAATGAATTGAAAGGCAAAAAATTGGATGGAAGAAAATTTAGGAGACAACACAGTATTGGAAACTATATTACGGATTTTTATTGTGCACAAGAGAACTTGATAATTGAATTGGACGGAGAGATGCACAATAATGCAATCTCAACTGAAAATGACGATAAAAGAACAACATTTCTGAATGACAAGGGATACACGGTGATCCGTTTTATGAATAAAATGGTTTTGTGAAAATCTGCCCAGCGTTTTACAAGAAATAAGGGATAATTTTAATGATAAAAAAGAATAAAAAGTTCCTTCCCCTAGCAGGGGAAGGTGGACCAATCCACGGCTGAGTGGATTGGGACGGAAGGGGTGATTTACAGGGCAGGCATTTAAGTTGTAATATTGTGAACATATAGAAGTAAAATGGAAATCAAGGAGAAAATAAAACAGCTGGCAAAAGCCTTTTCCACGGATTTTGTTCAAGTTAGAAGACATCTACACCAGCATCCAGAACTATCTTTTAACGAACACCAGACCAGTAAATATATACGGCAGCAGCTTAGGAAAATTGGCATAGAGCATATACAAACAGTGGCAGAAACTGGTTTGTTGGCTACTATTCATGGAACCGAAAAAGATAAAACCATCCTTTTAAGGGCAGATATGGACGCCCTTCCTATTCAAGAGGAAAATACGGTAGATTACATTTCCAAAAACAATGGGGTTATGCATGCCTGCGGACATGATGTACATATGACTTCTTTATTGTTGGCCGCTAAAATACTATATGAGCTTAAAAATGAGTTCTCGGGTACGGTAGAATTACTATTTCAACCAGGGGAGGAAGTCATGCCAGGAGGAGCTACTATGGTAATGAAGGAGGACTCTTATAAGGCCTTGGGCCCTATTCCCCATTTGGGTCAGCATGTAATGCCAAACCTTCCCGCAGGGAAAGTAGGTTTTAAACCTGGATTGTTTATGGCCAGTATGGATGAAATTCATATTACCGTAATCGGAAAGGGTGGGCACGCCGCAGTTCCGGAAGAATGTATAGATCCCATTCTAATTGCTTCCCATATTATCATTGCCGCACAACAGTTGGTTAGTAGAATGGCATCGCCTAAAACACCTAGTGTATTATCTTTTGGCCGTATTATTGGGGATGGTGCCAATAACGTTATTCCGGACAAGGTAACTATTGAAGGTACTTTTAGGACTTATGATGAAGTTTGGAGAACAGAAGCCATAGAAAAACTTACAAAATTGGTCAAATCCATCGCGGAAGGCATGGGAGCAGAATGCATAGTTGATATTCCAAGAGGATATCCACACCTAAAGAATGACGTGGCCCTCACCAATTCTGTGAAACAGGATGCTATATTATTTTTAGGAGAGGATAATGTAGTTGACCTGGATTTATGGATGGCAGCAGAGGATTTTGCCTACTATTCCCAAAATAACCCGGCCTGTTTTTACTTATTGGGCGTAGGGAATTTGGAAAAGGGAATTACTTCCGGATTACATACCCCAACCTTTGACATAGATGAATCTGCGTTGGAGACAGGAGGAGGATTAATGGCCTGGTTGGCTCTAGAGTTTTTGGCGTAGGTTCTTATGACATAATGTTTAACCGTTAAGAGCTAATATATTTGTCTTTGTAAGTATCAATAGTATACTGTGTAATTAAAAATATGGTATGTACGGATGGTGCCAACTTAAAATAGCAAGGTAAAGGTCGTATTCTCATTGGGCACCGAGTTCACCTTTAAACCACCTCCATGCATACGTAAAATCTGTTTGGAAAGACTAAGCCCCACACCTGTACCTGAATTTTTAGTAGTAAAAAAAGGAACAAATATCTCATTGATCAATTCAGGGGGTATCCCGGGGCCATTGTCTTTTACTTCAATATATTTTTGCCCTTCGGTATTAATTCCTGCTATCAATTTAATGTAACTATTCTTGCGATTGGAGAGTGATTGTAATGCATTTTTGCACAAATTGATCAGAACCTGGGTTATTTGTTTTTCATCAATAAATAGCTCTAAGTCTTGGATTTCCAAATCCAGTTCAATGGAAGTATTTGAAAACTCCTGATTTTGTCCAACGAGTAATTTAACCTTTTCCAAAATGTTAATTGCCCGAATAATTTTCTTGTCCGGAACCGGAACGTTTAAAAAGCTTCTATAAGATTGTACAAAACCCATTAAATTAGCACCTTGATCTTTTATTACCTCCAAACCTTTGATGGTTGTTTCCATCTTTTTTTTATATTCAAAGTCGCTTTTGGCCAATGTTCCTCCCTTTTCGTGATATTTTAAAATGGAATCGGAAATAGAAGTTATGGGTGTAATAGAATTCATAATCTCGTGTGTCAACACCCTGATAAGTCGGGTCCATGATTCCGTTTCTTTTTCGTCCAATTCTTGATGTATATCTTGTATAACTACCAATAACAATTCTTGTCCATCCAAATTAAAAGAAGAGGATTTAATTGCCAAGTCAATTTTTTCGCGTTCATTGGTCAATGGGAACACTCGGCGTTCAAACGGCCTTAATTTACTAAATAGATGATATAGGTCTTCATCAATTTGGGCTAATTGCTTTATGTGATTAAGAGGAGTATAATTCAACATAAGCTCCAGTCTGGGATTGGCAAATAGAATATGTCCTTTGTCATTGATCGCCAGAATGCCTATGTCCGCCTGTTTTAAAATTTCTTGATAAAACCTTTCTTGGGTCTGATTTTTCAAGTGTATCCTCTGAATCATTTCATTGAGCATATTGAGGCTGTGATTAAGCTCTTCTAGGGACTTGATACTCAATTTTTCAGGAAACCTAAGGGTGAAATCCTCGTTTTTAATGGCATCAAAGAAATAGGCTATTTTTCTATTGGTCTCATTTACATATCTAATTAAATAGTACGCTTGGAATACAAGGACAATTAGCATTAAAAACGAATAAACATAATTATTCCAAACCATTAGAAAAGCAAACAATAAGGCTGTAACGGCAATAAAGATTACCCTGCCTATGGTCTGGAAATAAAAATTCTTACTCAGCATTATTATCCTGCTTTTTAATTTTGTTATAAAGGGTTTGCCTGGATATTCCCAATTGTGCGGCAGCGGCACTGTAATTTCCATCATTATTGTGCAGAGCGTTTTGGATCATAATCTCTTCCATTTCCTCCAAGGTCTTTGGCCCTAGTTCTAAGGTCGTGGACGACTTAGTATTCAATATAAAATCAGTAGGTTTCAGAATATTTCCTTCACACAAGATCACTGCCCTTTCCATGGTATGTTGCAATTCCCGTACATTGCCCGGCCAAGAATATTGCTTTAATTTTTCCTCTGCAATATCGTTTATTCGAAGTCCGTGCTTGGCATATTTAGAGCTAAATTTCTTTAAATAGAAATCTGCCAGTATCAAAATATCATTCCCTCTGTCCCGTAAGGGAGGTACCTCTATATGTATGGTGTTAATTCGATATAATAGATCTTCCCTAAACAGCCCATCTGATACCATTTGTTCCAAATTACAATTGGTAGCGCAAACCAAGCGAATATCTACCGGAATGGACACATTGGAGCCCACTCGCACTATAACCTTATTCTGAATGGCCGAAAGCAATTTAGATTGCATTTGCAAGGAAAGGTTTCCTATTTCATCCAGAAACAGTGTGCCTCCATTGGCTGCTTCAAATTTACCAATTCTATCCTCCTTGGCATCGGTAAAAGATCCTCTTAGGTGGCCGAACAACTCGCTTTCAAACAAATTTTCTGAAATTGAGCCCATATCCACAGCAATAAAAACCTCATTTTGTCTAGGGGACATTTTGTGCAACTGACGGGCAATGAGTTCCTTTCCAGTGCCATTTTCACCCGTAATCAGAACATTTACATCGGTTTTGGCAACCTTATTGGTTAGGGTTAAAACGGTGCTCAAGGCCTTTGAATTACCAATAATATAATTCTTGTCCTGATTAATGACCTGTTTTAGTTTACTTTCCTTTTGTTTAAGTTGATTTATTTCCTTTTGAGAATTTCGAAGCATGTAGGCGGCCTTTACAGTAGCCAAAAACTTGTCGTTGTTCCAAGGTTTTAAAATGAAGTCCGATGCTCCTTCCTTTAAAGCCTGGACTGCCAATTCAACGGCGCCATAGGCAGTCATCATTATAACCACGGTCATTGGAGCTTTTTTTTTGATTTCTTTTAGCCAGAACAAACCCTCGTTACCCGAATTTACACCGGCCGAAAAATTCATATCCAGGAGCACCACATCAATTTTATCCAAATCAGGAAAGGACGATATCCTATTTGGATTGGAAATGGTGTTAATGTTGGAATACTCAAATTGCAATAGTATTTCCAAAGCGCTCAGGACACTTTTATTGTCGTCTACTACAAGGATCTTGGCATCTACCATAATTCTGTCATTATTGGAAATTTAAAACTACAAAACAGACTTTTTAAAACATGCAAAGTGTCAAAATATTGGACACTTATTGTACAAATATTTTACGTTTAAATACCTCAAATATAGTATGTAATTCTTATATAACTGAAAACCAATAAGATACAATAGTGGCACGAACTTAGACTACAACTAAGAGTCATAAGGGTTTTAGGTATCCTGTCATTGACTTTTTTAAATGTAAGTGTATTATGGGTTTTAAGAAAGGAAAATTATTTTTTCTATTGATGTTAATCAGCATGTATCTCCAAGCACAAGAGAACTGGACCTTGGATAATTGCATCTCTTATGCTTTGGAGCATAATCTTACACTGCGTGATTATCAATATCAAGAAAATTCTGGGAAGGAGATTTATAATCAGGCCATAAGGGATATGCTTCCAAGGGTAAACGGTTTCGCCGATTATAATATTAGATATGGTAGATCTACGGACCCATATACCAATGATATAGTAGATACCGATTTTTTCTCCAATGGTTATGCCCTTAATGCCTCTATTGATCTTTTTCAAGGATTCCAAAAGATCAATACGATCAAAGCAAGAAAGCTTGTGTTTAAGGCAACCCAAGAAACGGCACAACAACAGCGTTTTTTATTGGCACTTAGAGTCATGACTGCTTATCATGATATTCAGTATTACGAAGGTCTCTTGGCAATCTCCAAGGAGCAATTGTCCATCTCGGAAGCGAACTTTAAATTGGCCAAGAAACAAATTGAACTGGGGCTGAAAGCCGGCGCCGATCTATATGAGGCAGAATCCATATTATTTTCGGATCAATTGGGTGTTACTCAGAGCGAAAACCAATTACAGGCGGCCAAGCTTAGCCTGATACAGGAAATGAATTTGGTAAACACCAATACCATTCAATTAAATCCAGTAGCTACCAATACCATTATAGAAACTAAAAATGACACTGATAGTATCTACCAAAAGGCAAAGGATTTTGTCCCCCTGCTCAAAGCACAAAAATATAGAATTGAGGCAGCCCAAAAAGAAGTAGGCATTGCAAAGGGAAAGCTTTACCCCTCACTCTCTTTTACTACGGGCTACGGCACCGGATACTATGAAACTACCAGGGATACCCTAGGTGTTACTATTCCATTCAAAACTCAGATAAGGGATAACGCCTCCAGATTTGTTGGTTTTTCACTTAGTGTTCCAATTTTCAATGCCTGGTCTACCCGATCTAACATAAAACAACAAAAGATTGCTTTGAAAAGGGAGCAGAATAACTTGGAAATACAAGAGCAGGAAATATTTAAGGCCATACAACAATTGGTACAGGAAGAGAAGGCGCTACAGGTAGAACTCATTCAAAGTGAAAAACAAATTCTGGCGCAAGAACAGGCTTTTGGAGTGGCACAAAAGAAATATGAAAAAGGCTTGTTAACTATAATGGAACTAAACCTTGCCAAATCCATGTTCGCTACCTCACAAAACAAAAATTTACAGGTAAAACAACTACTTCAAATCAACCAGAATACGCTGTCATTTTACCAAGGCCTGCCTATTTTTAACATAAAAAGCATCAATTAAAATGGATATACAATTAGAAAAAAAGAAAGGACTTCGACCAAAACACTATGGGTACATAGCTCTTGGTATATTACTGCTCTTTGTAGGTTGGAAAATGATAACCGGAAGTGGGGGAAGTACCTTTAGGACTGAAAAAGACAAATTGTCAATTTCGGAGGTAATCCAGGGCAAATTCGATGATTACATCACCATTAATGGGACGGTGGCGCCTATTGCTACTATTTATATGGATGCCTACGAAGGCGGGAGGGTTACTGAAAAATTGATTGAAGAAGGGGCCATGGTAAAACAAGGGGATATCATTCTAAAATTGGAGAACATAGGCCTTTACGAACAAATTTTGAATAGTGAAAGTAATTTGGCCTTAAAACAGAACGATCTTAGGTCTACGAAACTAACTTTCGACTCCAGACAGGTGGAAGGCAGAAAGTCATTGGCCAATGCGCAGTACGAACTCACCAAACTGAAGCGAAATTTTGAACAAAACCAAGAATTGTTCGATGACGAATTAATATCGAGGGAAGCGTATCTAATTTCAAAAGAAAACTATGAGCTTTCCAAAAAGCAATATGACATAGTTAAACTGCAGACCGAACATGACGATGAAATGCGCAGTACCTCATTGGCAGGTTTGGATACCGATTTGGAGCGTATGCGCAAGACATTGACCATGGTATACGAACGTCTGGACCATTTAAACGTAAGGGCGCCTGCAAATGGACAATTGGGTTTTTTGGATGCCGAAATAGGGCAGAATATAGGCCAAGGTGAACGTATTGGGCAGGTCAATGTGCTTACAGACTATAAGGTAGAGGCGGATATAGATGAGCATTATATAGATCGAGTGAAGCGCGACTTAAATGCCACTTTTGAACGGAATGGAACAGAGTATACCCTGAGGTTACGAAAGGTATATCCCGAAGTGCGAAATGGCAAGTTTAAGGTAGATTTGGTTTTTACAGGGAATAAGCCCAAAAATATTCGTGCGGGTCAAAGCTATAATATAAAACTACAATTGGGTGAATCCAGTGATGCCTTACTATTGCCCAAGGGGAGCTTTTTTCAAAGCACCGGGGGACAATGGATTTTTGTTGTGGATCCGGACAGCAATCAGGCCTTAAAACGAAATATAAGGATTGGAAAACAAAACTCCAGATACTACGAAGTATTGGAGGGACTGGAAAATGGGGAAAAAATTATTACCTCCAATTATGACCATTTTGGTGAGGCCGATCGTATAATTTTAAAATAAATTTAAAAAATACTTAGCCGAAACTGTCACAAATGGGCCGTTAAGGACGTCAACTATATAACGCATAATCCTTTTAGAATGATACAAATACAGAATCTTAAAAAAAGCTTTAGGACCGAAGAGGTAGAAACTTTGGCACTGAACAATGTTAGCCTCAAAGTTCAAGATGGGGAATTTGTTGCCATTATGGGACCTTCTGGCTGCGGGAAATCTACCTTGTTGAACATAATAGGTATGCTGGACAACCCAAGCTCGGGGAGTTACCAATTTGCAGGCCATGAGGTGGGACATTTAAAGGAGAATCAGCGTACCCAATTGCGCAAGGGCAATTTGGGCTTTGTCTTTCAAAGTTTTAATCTGATAGACGAACTCACGGTCTATGAAAATGTAGAATTACCGTTGATCTATCTTAAAATGAACAAGAGTGAGCGCAAGCAAAAGGTAATGGCCGTATTGGAACGGATGAAGATAGCGCACCGGGAGAAACATTTTCCCCAGCAACTTTCAGGGGGGCAGCAACAGCGAGTCGCTATTTCGAGGGCCGTTGTTACCAATCCAAAATTGATTTTAGCAGATGAGCCCACCGGAAATCTGGATTCCAAAAATGGGATAGAGGTAATGAAACTGTTGACAGAGTTGAACCAAGAGGGAACTACCATTGTAATGGTCACGCACTCGGACAGGGATTCGCACTATGCACACCGTGTGGTAAACCTTTTTGATGGACAAATTGCCACCGAAAGCCATAATAGGGCAGTGGGGGGCATGAGATAGACCTGCAAGGTGTTGTCCGCCATTTCGGTGGACCTCCTTGTAGGTCTTGGGTCTGGACGGGAAGGAATGTTGCCTGTTGATGAAAACCTATAAGGTTTTGGAAACCTTGCCGGTTAGGGCGGGGGTCAGGCGCACCAAGTTTAGGAAACCTTGCAGGTTAATTGGCGGAAGGAGTTTATTCATCAATATAAATAAGTACTGAATAATTTTCAGTGCCAAAAAAACACTAATCATGTTTAAAAATCACGTCAAAATAGCTTGGAGAAGTCTCAAAAGGCAACCTTTTTTTACCTTCCTGAATACTATCGGTCTGGCCATTGGTATGGCCGGTGGTTTGCTTATTTCGTTGTACATCTATGATGAGGTGAATTTTGATACGATGTTTAAGGATGCAGAACGTATTTATAGAATTGATGCCGATATTAAATTTGGAGGTACCGAGAGTAAATCCGCAGAAGTTTCAGCACCTATGGCTGCCGCCATGGAACGCGATTTTTCACAGGTGGAACTAACCACAAGATTTAGGGATTTAGGCAGTATGCTTCTTAGAAAGAGTAATGCGGAAGCAAACGTAAAAGAACAAGGTTCCACCTTTGTGGATGCTACCTTCTTTGAGATGTTCGGGCTGGATCTTTTGGAAGGGGATGTAAGAACTGCCCTAAAAGAACCCAATACCTTAGTACTGACCAGAACAGCCGCACTAAAACATTTTGGATTAAAAGACGCGTTAGGTCAAAAGTTATTGTTGAACAATACCGATACCTATACCGTAACAGGAGTAATAGAGGATATGTCAAAACGGTCATTCCTTAGAAATCACAATGTTTTTATGTCGATGGCCGGGAGTGAAGAGGCAAAAAATCAAGAATGGACAAGTCATAATTTCTTTACTTTTATTAAACTGAACCCCGAATCCGACATTGCAGATTTTCAGGAGCCATTACAGTCTATGCTTGGTACATATATAATGCCTTATGTACAGACTTTCTTGCCCGGTGCTACAGAAGAGCAATTGGTAGCCTCTGGTAATTATCTGAATTTTAGCACCACGCCCCTGAAAGATATACACCTCTATTCTGACAGGGATTACGAACTCAGTCAAAATAGCAGTATTCAAAATGTCTACATTTTATCTTTTATAGGCTTGTTCCTAATCATATTGGCCAGCGTTAATTTTATGAACCTATCAACGGCACAATCCCTTAAAAGGGCAAAAGAAGTGGGTATTCGTAAGACTTTGGGGTCGGACAAATCTGCCTTGATAAGACAATTTTTAACGGAATCAGGTTTAATTTCCTTTATCTCCCTATTGTTTGCCTTGGGTTTAGCAGCATTGGCAACACCTTACTTTAATGCGCTATCCGGCAAGTCAATTTCAATTCCATTTACCGATCCATTTTTTTGGACGGCTTTATTATTTGGAGCTGCAGTTTTGGCTTTTTTATCAGGGATGTATCCTGCTTTTTTCATGTCCCGTTTTGTACCCGTTAAAGTGCTTAAGGGGGCTGGCTCAACTAGTACTGGTGGCGGTAATATTAGAAGTTTCCTAGTTGTATTCCAATTTGCTATTTCAGTGTTCTTAATTGTAAGTACTTTGGTGGTCTTTATGCAATTGAAGTTTATTCAAAGTAAGGATTTGGGTTTTACAAAAGATCAGGTTTTGATAGTTGAAGATGTATATACTTTGGGAGAAAAAACTACTGCTTTTAAGGAAGAAGTTGCAAAACTGGGCCAAGTAGAAAATGCCACATTGAGCAGTTTTTTACCTACTCCATCTAGCCGAAGTAACACTTCCTTTTTTAAAGAAGGTGGTGCAACGGCAGAAAACTCCATCAACATGCAGATATGGAATATTGATCATAATTACATCCCCACTTTAAACATGGAGATCATAGAGGGAAGGAATTTTGACTCACAGTTTGCTACAGACTCCACCGCTATGTTGATCAACGAATCGGCCGCTGCCATTTTGGGCGTGCAGCCCGAAGAGGCTTTGGGGATGCGAATTATCCGCAATTTCGAAAATGGTACTTCTAATTATTTCACGATTATCGGTGTCGTCAAAAATTTTAATTATGAATCGCTTCGGGAAAATATTGGCGCCTTGAGCATGACCTTGGGTAGGTCTACGGGTGCTTTAGCGGTGAAACTTGAAGCAGGTGATTTTATGAACGCTATTACAAGTATTGAAGGGATTTGGAGCAAAGTGGCTCCGGGGCAACCATTTAGCTATCGATTTATGGAAGACTCCTTTAACACTACCTATAAGGCTGAACAGCAATTAGGGAGCATTTTTATGACATTTACTTTACTGTCTATTTTAATAGCATGCCTGGGGCTGTTTGGCCTAGCAGCCTTTAATGCCCAAAAGCGTACCAAGGAGATTGGCATTCGAAAAGTATTGGGGGCAAGTGTTGGCCAAATAACCTATCGTCTAACTACCGACTTTTTAAAAATGGTAGGTATCGCCATTGCTGTTGCCCTACCCATAGGATGGTACCTAATGAACAGGTGGCTAGAGGATTTTACATATCGGATGGAAATTAGTTGGTGGGTGTTGGCCACGGCAGCATTAATTGCACTAACCATAGCAATACTTACGGTTAGCTATCAGAGTATAAAAGCTGCGATAGTGAACCCAGTGAAAAGTTTGCGAACAGAGTGAGACAGTAAACAGTGTACAATTGGCAGTAAACAATTAGCCATTAACAATGAGTTGAGGGCAGTGGGAATTAAAAAGTAAGCATATAGCAATATATCAACTAGTAATAAACACGGAACAATTGGCAGTTTTTGGGAACTGTGAATAGATAGGAAATGAAACGCATATCATCAATCAAATCAAATATTGAACAACATGTTTAAGAATTATCTAAAAATCGCCTGGAGGAACCTGTGGAACAATAAGGGATATACTGCCATAAATGTAGGTGGACTGGCCATGGGTATGGCCGTAACCCTTATCATAGGTCTATGGATCCAGGACGAGCTGTCTCACAACAATTATTTTTCCAAAAAGGAGAAGATTGCCCAGGTTTTTCAATCACAGACTTTTAATGGAAATACGAGTACAGGTCCAGCTATCCCTAGACCCTTAGAAAAGGCTTTAAGAGATGGTTATGCAGATAACTTCAAACATCTGGTCATGTCATCATGGAACATATCTAGATACTTAAAGTACAAGGGCAAAAGCATTTCCCAAACAGGTAACTTCATGCAGCGGGAGGCTCCGGAAATGTTGAATTTAAAGATACTGAAAGGGGAGAAAGACGGCTTGCGGGAGCTAAACTCAGTAATGCTGTCCGAATCGGTCGCCCATGCACTTTTTGGAGCCGAGGAACCCATTGGCAAGACCTTACAGGTTAACAATCAATATGATGTAATGGTGACTGCGGTATATGAGGATATTCCATTTAATAACTCTTTTCACGATGCAGAGTTCCTAATGTCTTGGGACAAAATGATCGCGACCCAAGAATGGATGAAAAATGCTGAGGATCAATGGGGAAACAACTCATTTCAGATGTTCGTTGAGATTACCAACAATACCACCATGGATAGGGTTACCAAGGCCATATTAAATGTGAAGAAAAACCTGAATGAAGATACGGCTGAGTACAACCCACAAATATTTCTCTTCCCTATGAAAGATTGGTACCTACGTGGTAATTTCGAAAACGGAAAGCAGTCTGGAGGGAGAATAAAATATGTATGGCTCTTCGGAATAATTGGGGTGTTCGTATTGCTTTTGGCCTGTATTAATTTTATGAACCTGAGCACGGCAAGATCGGAAAAAAGGGCGAAAGAAGTTGGGATAAGAAAATCCATAGGTTCACGAAGAAATCAATTGATCAATCAATTTTTGAGTGAATCTTTTATAGTGGTCCTATTTGCTTTTGTAGTGGCCATAGTAATTGTACTGCTGTGCTTAAACGGATTTAATGACCTTTCCAAAAAGGAGATTTCCTTTCCATGGGAAAATGGCATTTTTTGGTTGAGCTCGCTGGTCTTTATAGTGTTTACTGCCTTGGTATCGGGTAGTTATCCTGCATTGTATTTATCCTCTTTCAAACCTGTTGATGTTTTAAAGGGAACATTTAAAGCTGGGAAGTATGCCGGATTGCCAAGAAAAATATTGGTGGTACTACAATTTACGGTTTCAGTGGCTTTCATAATAGGTACCATAATCGTTATGCAACAGATCAATCATGCTAAAAACCGTCCTATTGGGTATAATAAGGAGGGATTGATTCAAATACCTACTTTCAGTCAAGATTTTGAAGGTAAATATGATTTAATGCGCAGTGAGTTTCTAAGCACGAACGCTGTAATTGAAATGTCGGCTTCCAGTAGCCCAACCACTGAGATCTGGTCCAATCGTAGTGGATTTGATTGGGAAGGCAAGCCCGAAGGTTTTCAGGAAGATTTGGCATGGACCGATGTAACTCCGGAATACGCCAAGTCTTTGGGGATGAAAATTGTAGAAGGCCGTGATTTTTCCAGAGAGTTCGCTTCCGATTCCAACGCCGTTTTGTTAAATCGGACTGCCGTAAAATATATGGGTATCAAGGATCCTGTTGGTAAGTTTTTAAGGGATGACAATGATGATGGGGGAGAACCTCCACTGAAAATTATTGGGGTAGTGGAAGATATGATCACACAATCACCTTATGAACCAGTTAAACAAGGGATTTATGTTTTTGACAAACATGGTAATTCCAGTTTCTATAATTTACGATTGAATCCTAATCAAAGTGCCAGTCAGAATATTGCCATCATAGAAGGGGTATTCAAAGAACACTTTCCAGATCTTCCTTTTGAGTATGATTTCGTGGATAGCGAATACGGGGCAAAATTTGCCTCAGAGGAACGGATTGGCACACTATCCGGAATTTTTACTGCTCTGGCCATATTAATCAGTTGTCTAGGTTTATTTGGGCTAACCTCCTTTGTTGCAGAGCAGCGCACCAAAGAAATTGGGGTACGGAAAGTGTTGGGGGCAACCGTGTTCAACGTTTGGGGTATGCTGTCAAAGGATTTCCTTAAACTGGTCATCATCTCTTGTTTTATAGCAATACCTATTGCCTATTATGTAATGAACGGTTGGTTGCAGGATTACCCTTATCACATGCTTCTTGAATGGTGGATTTTCGCCTTGGCCGTTTTCGGTGCCATGATGGTAACTGTTATTACCGTAAGTTTTCAAGCCATTAAAGCGGCGAATTCGAACCCTGTTAAAAGTTTGCGTACAGAGTGAATATTACAGATCAGGAGTAAGGGGGGGTGACATCAACTAAATAAATTACAATATGCTGCTACAATTAAACAACATTTTTAAATGGGTAAACTCAGGTGGGCAACGTGTCTTCCTGTTAAAGGATATAAATCTTACCGTGGAGGAAGGAGAGTTTATTTCGGTTATGGGACCCTCCGGTTCGGGGAAATCTACCTTGCTCAATGTCATTGGCATGTTGGACAATTTTGATGAGGGGAAATACTGTTTTATGGATGAGCCTGTTCATACCCTAAAAGAAAAACACCGTGCCAATTTGTACAAACAATATATAGGCTTTGTTTTTCAATCCTACCACTTGCTGGACGATCTTACCGTTCAGGAAAATCTGGAAATGCCCCTGCTTTATAAAAAAGTGCGCAACTCGGAACGGAAATCCTTAGTGGCCGATACCTTGGACCGATTTAATTTAGTAGGAAAGAAAGATTTGTTTCCTACACAGTTAAGCGGCGGACAACAACAATTGGTAGGTGTTGCAAGGGCATTAATTTCTTCTCCAAAACTTATTTTGGCCGATGAACCAACAGGGAATTTAAACTCTAAACAAGGGGAAGAGATCATGGAACTTTTTAAGCAATTAAATGAAGATGGTGTTACCATAATTCAGGTAACCCATTCAGAAAAAAATGCAACCTTTGGTTCGCGAATCATCAATCTTTTGGATGGTAGAAAATTATAGATAAAAAACAAGTAGCGTAAAGGAGCTGTATTTCATTCTTATAGCAATGTAGCTACACCGTATATATGTTGCATTTAAGGAAAACAGTGACATTATGGCTTGGGAAAGATGTACTCAAGTAATAGGAGTTTGTTATAGTTACAATCAGATGCATGGGGTCAAGTTTTCCTGCCCTGCATATTCATTTTTCAAAACAAAAAATTTATTTATCTCCTGATCTTCCTATGAACAACAGGAGCCACTAATTTAGGATTTGGAGGTACGGTGGTATGGTCAAATTCTTTTCGGGATTCAATCCCAAGTGCATCATAGGAGGAATGTACTAAATCCAAATAATTTTGATCGATGATGCATTTATCGATATCCGCTAAGGCGTTAAGCTCATACGTCGGTAAAGCCTTATAGGCATAAACCTTTCCATTTTCAAATTGGTATTCTGAAATTTGATGGGTGACATCTATCCTTTTATACCCTAGCTCAAAATCATCAAATACTGCCAATTCCTGAGGACTTACAAAAAATAGGCTGCAGTTTAGTTGTACCGCCTTATTTTCTATAATGTTTAAAAAGATAGTTTTCTCAAAGGGTATGTGTTGGTTGTTTTTAATAAAGAACGACTCATACTCCAAGTAGTCATCTTGTAGTATAGGGTCGTTGTTGGGACATGCGAAATTCCAGGCTCTTTGGAAGCCTTCCAAATGTACCTGATATATGGCACCATGGTATGGACTATTAAGAATATCTTGAATACTCTCCAAAGAGGTTAGCATTCCATAGCCGATCATTCCTACTTTCCCTCCTTTAATTTTTATGATAGACTTTTTGTTCATATAGTAGCGTTAAACTAATGTAAAACTAAAAAGAAGAGCTATTTATCATAAAGGCTTTTTGCGTGTATTTATTTGTTGGCATCAGAATATTTTCTTTAAAGCTTTGGTTCTATAATTAAATATCTCGTTGAGTTTTCCTTTTATAATCAGGTTATTGGCTATACTTCCCAAAACGCCCAGTGGAGGCTGGTAGCTAACTATGTCTGTCATTAAGGTTCCGTTTGGGGTGGATTCTATTATATGCTGATGGTGCCAAATTTTATAGGGACCAACCCTTTGCTCATCCACAAAATAGCTATTTTCCTTTAGGTGTGTAATTTCTGTTACCCAGGTGGTTTTAATGCCCAGCAAGGGAGAGACCTTGTAGCTAATGATCATGCCAGGATACATTTTGGAGGGTATGTCTTTGGAGGTAATATCAAAACCCATATAATCTGGGGTTATTTTTTTTAGATTGGCGGGGTTGGCAATAAACTCCCATACCTGTTCCAAAGTGGCATTGATTTCCTGTTTTCTTTTAAATTGATAAAATCCCATGCAATATTTTTTGTATAACAAAGGGTGTTGTTAATGACCGCTTTATCTGTTCCAATAATTATAAAGATAAGGCCATCCTAATTCATTTCCCAAATATAGTTTTAGCTATAGGACATTAAAATACTGAACAAAAAAGCCTTCCCTGAAAATGGGAAGGCTTTATATTAAATGTATTGATGAAATCTACACAAAGCTAATACCTTGCTTTGCACATATTGCTGCTACTTTTTCAAAATCTGGAGGGCCCTCTGGCAGTTCGGCCAGTTCTTGAAACATAAATTCTATCCCAGCGGGGAAAGCGGAGGTGATCATTTTGGCCTTTTCGGTTCCAACTACCTTCCAAGAATGTGGGATGTTTTTGGGAGCAAATGCCACATCGCCCTCATTTAAGACCGTGGTTTCTCCATCTATCATTATTTCTACTTGTCCCTTAATGACCCTAAATATTTCATCTTCACGGGTGTGAATATGTGGAGGTATGCCCACTCCAGGCTCTACATTATCTACCCATTCCACTATTTGGTTTCCCGTTTCGCTACCCACTAGTTTATGGGTTTGTATATCCCCAATTACATTTAAAACATTTCCTTCCTCGTCCTTGATAATCTTGGGTTCTGTTTTTAAGGAATAATCATTGGCGGCGGCCGACTGACATTGTACCATGCCAGGCATCATCATTATGCCCAAACCTATTCCAGAAGCTCTTATAAATTTTTTCCTGTCCATAATATTGTTTTTAGAATTAGCAAATTAGGCTAATACCTAAAGAATGGGAATGTGAAAAACTGGGTATATCCTTAGATTTTACAGCTTTTAGTTTTCTCTGAGCATGGATGGGGTAATTCCGGTGTGCTTTTTAAAAAAATAGCTGAAGTAATCCGGGGAGGAAAAGCCAAGCTCATAACAAATTTCCTTTATGGTTTTGTCCGTAAATTTTAATTCGTGACGGGAGCTCATTATGCGCTTTTCGGTAATAACGGCCTTTGCGTTAACACCAATGGTTTCTTTTATGCATTCATTTAAATAATTGTCCGAGACATTAAGCATTTCTGCATAGTCGCTAACCTTGTGGTTTACGGCAAAGCGCTGGTCTACCAGTTTTTTAAATTTATAGACGAGTGTCTTTTTTGCGTTATTTTCCGATATGACCGATTTGATATTGCACTGTCCATCACAGTAGACAAAAATGGTGTTCAATAAGGAGATAATGGCATCGTCCTTATGGTTAAGTTCAGACCCTATCAGCTCGTCCAACATTTCCAAAATAGACTGAATCCTTTTTTCAATCCCAGGGGAAAGGTTTATTTTGGGGATGGCATCCGACGCAAAAAGCCTAATTTCATTAATGTGAAGTTTGCTCAACAATGGATTGTCCAAGATGTCCTGGGACAAATACAAAATATACCCCGAGGATGAGGTTGTATTGTCCTTTATTAATTTCCAATCGATACTTGGATGCAGAAAAAAAATTGAATTTGACACGTTTTTGTAGGGAACTTTGTCAATTTCAAGTGATTTTACTCCGTTATGGATCCAAAAAACGGCATAATAACCATCCCTTGCATTAGAAGTGGTTTTGTTGGTTATACGCGATATTTTAATGCCTCCTGCATCCATATTTACTGCTGAGCGGGTTTTATTTGGTATAATAATGAATGGTATGGTTTTCCAATGAAGAATCCCATACTTAAATATGCGAAAACTTTGGGGGATTAGCAAGATTGGTAAGCGATATCTGTAAAGAATCCCTAGATTGGAATGGGATAGAGTAAGAATTATGATGATAGATTACTACTGGTCTTACCAAACAGCAAGCTCGTTCCCGGAAGGATCTGTAAAATGGAACCTAGGCCCCCTTGGGAAGGAAAAAATATCTTTGGTGATTTTTCCTTCCGCTTCCATAATTTTGTTTTTTATTGCATCCAGCTGACTGTGATGTAAAATTATCAAGGTGCCATTTATAATGGTGTCTTCGGTCTTTTAAAAACCTCCGCCCAATTCACTATTGGAAATAGCGGTATAAGTAGGACCGTAACCTGTAAAGTCCCAATCAAAACAATTGGTGTAAAACTGTTTAATGTTTTAAAGGATCTTTGTCTTAAATTCCACCTAATTGATATGCTTGTCATTAGCTTTTATTGAAGAGGTTTTTTTTAATTGGACTCTAGTTGCAGAATAAGATCGTCCATAGTTTTGGCAACGGTCTCCGGATCAACATTTTCCTTAATGGATATAAAGGCGTGTTTTTTACCTTTTTTGCTCTTTTTCCAATGCCATTTATTACTGCCATCTTGTTGTACAGAAACATAGCCATTGGTATTGATATTGAAAAATTTAGAAGTAGTATTGGGGTCCAAAAGCAGTACGGCAGCCTGATCCCATGCCGGTCTTCCCTTAAAATTATTGTATAGCTCATAACTGCGGTAAACCGGGTTGTTGGATTGTAATGCTGACTTTAAGTAATCTCCCCCGGTAATAATTTTATTTCCCAATTCCCAACCGCAAAAAATAACTTCCTTTTCCCAATTATCAAGGCAATATACTGTGGAGACTGGATCTGGACGATAAAAGTTGGCTTCCAGACCTTTTGGATAGGTACCTCCCATACAGAGCCATTTTTTTACTTTTTTGTTCACCAGTTGCTTTCCGCTGAGGGGCGATATACTGTCCGCTTCAGATTTCAACAAATTTTGAAGACTGCTTAAATGTCCAATTGTTACTATGATAACACTATTATCTTCACTCTGGGATAGGAGTTTTCGATATAGCACAGCAGCCTCGGTAGTTTCATCAATGGTCTTGATCGCATGTGGAAATTCGGCACTGATCTGCCTAGTGTATTTGGAAAAATTACTAAGATTCTTTTGTTGTTTCAAAAAACCGATAGGTATTTCCGCTGAGTCGTAAAAGGTGTTAATGGCATTGGCACATTTATAAGAGAAACTATCCGAACTGGTAACAATTACCCCAATTAGGTCTATAATGCCTTGTTTTGCGTAGGCATGTAGCATGGTCAAGGCCTGTACATCATCTACATCCGAGTCAATATCCGTATCAAGTATAACCTTGGTTTGTGCAACAGATTGTATGCTTAATAAAAGCAGGGGAAGCCATAGTAATGTTTTCATAAAAACAAATAGGTAGTTTTATTCTTGAACCGAAAATGTTTTTAACATGCCTTTTTGCACTGTATTGGGGACTTCCGAGATAAAGGCGTAATTGCCCGGTTCCAGATTCACTGTAAAATAGCCAGTGCTGCCAGTTGGACAGTCATTAACGCCTCCCAAAAAAGTAACTCCTTCCGGCGCTGGGGTGATAAGTCCTTTTGGATCTGCCCAATTCATCCATTGTTCAAGAGCCTCAAGGTTGGTGGTGTCCGCTAATTTAACCAAATTTACATCATGCCCTACAAAATTTTCATGTGTAATTTGGTCTTTAAATTCTACGGAAAATACTTGTTGGCCTTTGTTAATTGGGCCATTATAGTTAATACCTTCACTACTGGAAATGGTAATTTTTGTAGTGGCGTTAGGAGGTGAAGTGCTACTTTTTTGGTTGGATACTATGATTGGTTTGGCCATGCCCATCGAGGAATGAAATTTTCCATTGGGCATTTTTACGTAACATTCCATAATGTAGTATCCAGGTTCCAATTTAACAGTGGTAGTACTGTTCTTCTTTGGGGAGACCAGGCCAGATCCCCCTGAAAAGACTACTTCAAAAAACCAGGCAGGAAGATTGTTGAATTCTGCATAACCCGCTTCCGTTTTTCCTTCATTAATTAAATTCATTCCCTTGTCAAAGGGAGGAAAGACCTCATTTTTTGTGTCTTGGATCGTCTTGCCTTCGGGGTATTTGTCCAGTAAAAAGAAATGTGTTTCAGAAGATTTATTTTGATAATTAAATGTATTCCAACCATAGGGAATGGTATCGGGGCTTATAAAGTCCATTGCAGTTGTTGTGATTTGGACAATGTTGTCCTTTTTGACAACTAATTTCTCTTCCGATTTGGGTTTTTTGTCCGGTCCGCAACTGTGCAGTATGAAGGCTGTGATAATGAATATCTTAAACTCATTTCCGTGGCTTTTAAAGATGGGTTGAAGTGCTTTCATAGTTTTGTTTTTTTTATGTACATACTGTTAAGATTTAGCAGGCATTTCAGGAAAAAAATGGCACGCCAAGCTATAATCAAACCTATTCTTAGGGGGATCTTTTAACAGGTAGGAGGGAGTATTTAATTTAACAAAGTACGAATGTATATAGTGAAAAGCAAATGTTTAAACCAGAATGTAGAGAGTGTTAATGACATATGCTTTACCATAAAAATTGGAGCTTAAAAAGAGAAAATGTCTTTTCATTATTTTTTAAAAGAATAAATATTAGTGCATAAGGTTTATGGGTATAATAGCTTATAAGAAGTTAAAGGTGGTATTTTATTAAAAGCTGTTTGGATCATAAGGGTATGGAATATTGAAATATTTTTTGGATATAAAATATGGGGCCCATGACCAGACAAGACATCCTTTCTATATATTTGCGGCCTATCTAAAAAAGACTACACTATGATTTCTAGTAACGAATATTTTGATGGAACGGTAAAATCGCTAGGTTACATCTCAGCAACCGGAAAATCTACCATTGGGGTAATGGAGCCTGGGGAATATGAATTTAATACCTCTGCCAAAGAGACCATGAACGTGGTTGAGGGTGAACTCATAGCATTATTACCAGGTGAAACGGAATGGAAATCTTATAAAACGGGTGCGTTTTTTAAAGTGGGGGCCAATACTTCATTTAAGGTGAAATCTGTGGGCCAAACCGCTTATTTGTGTCAGTACGATTAATGGAGTAATTTTTTTCTTGACTATTATCTCTACTGTAAGTAGCGTTCTTAGGTGTTTTGTAATTACTTAAGGTTTTAATTTAGGAGGAACCAAAGCGCTTAGGGGTTTTTTAGGGCTTGGAAATTGGATACTAGTAAATCCGCAGTCCATAGCGAGTAAATATATAGGCCTTATTACCATGTAAGCGGGGGAAGGGAAAGGTGCTGTTAAAGCAATTTATGGTCATCGTAAAACCTTCAAATAAGTTGCTGCGCCCTGACAACAATAGTTTGGTTGTTGCTCTAAGAGAGCCAATATAGTGCTTGGAATGGGTTAGAAAATGCTTAGGATTTGTTTTCGAAAGGCAAGGTGAATATGAAATCACTGCCCTTGCCTTTTTCGCTTTCTACCCATATGTTACCACCTAGTTTTTCTACAAATTCCTTGCAAAGAATTAAGCCAAATCCAGAGCCTTTTTCTTTTGCCGTCCCAGGGGATGATACATTGGTAGATATTCGGAAAAGTTTTTTCCGTGTTGTCTCGTCTATCCCAACCCCATTGTCGGAAACGGTAATTTTTACATGGTCTTTATTTGAAACGGCGAAAACGGTAATATCGTCGCCAGGATTTGAATATTTTATGGCGTTGGAAATGAGATTGCGTAGGACAGTTTTAATTATTTTCTCGTCCGAATAAATTTCCACCTCTTCAAGGTTGGTTGGCTTAAGGGTTATATTTTTGGTTTTTGCTATGGCGCTTGATAGTTCCAATACCTCGCTTATAACAGTGGCTATATTAGTTTTCTCGGATTTAAATTTTAACTCTCCATTTTGGGATTTTGCCCAGTTAAATAAATTGTCCAATAAAACAATAGTGTTTTGGGCAGTTGTATGTATAAGGTTTAGGAATTGCTCGGATTTAGGGATTTCCCGTATTTTTGCCTCTTTGGTCAATAGTTCGCTTAACAAAATTATATTGTTGAACGGACTCCTTAGGTCGTGGGCAATAATAGAGAATAGTTTATCTTTTGTAGCGTTGAGCTCTCTTAATCGGGATTCATTTTCCTTTAGTATCAATTCCGATCTTTTCTGGTCGGTAATATCACGGATTACGCCAACAAGGAACTTATTGCCTTTTTGGTCTATATAGCGTGATTTTCGAGTAGATATATTTCGCGAATTTTCTCCGTTTAACGTTAAGGTTTCTTCATTGGTATTTTCAATACCATCTTCCAATACCTTTTTGTCTATACTTAAAAAACTTTCACGTTCTTCAATTGGAACTTTTTCTGCTAAGGTTTTACCAAGAACTTCAGTTTTGGGCAGATTGAACATTTCACAAAAAGCATCGTTGACGAACAATAACCTACTTTGGTCATCCTTTAGAAATACAGCGTCGCCCATGTTGTTGAGAACGGTGTGGGTATAATGCTCTAATTCTTCACTTTCCGGATAAGCCAAGTCTTTTATTTCTTCTTGGTTTTGTGTTGCTATATGCGCGCGCAGTTTTTCGTTTTGTTCCTTCAGCTTGGCAATTTCATTCTCTAATTCCTGTCGTGTCGGTTCGTTCATCTATAAACAAGGATGGCAAAGGTTAATTAGCATTGTGGTTAGCGTGCTACGTCCATATGGTACTAAGATAACGAATCTTTTAATTTCCCAAATAGTTTGTTGTTGGTCTTTTGTTAATTCCTTTTCTTGCTACTAGGTTGCCATATAGATCATTTCTAAGATTTTCAAATTAATTCCCCTTAGCTGGATATTTGTCGGCTATTAAGTTTAGAACTATATTATGTTCCAGATAAGCCTTTAATCCGTCTAGAACTGTTGTAAATCCACCTGTGTTATCCTTGATAGCCTCTATAAGGTCGGCCCCCTTTTGTTGAAAGCCATAATTCTTAATGATAACATAGGTGGTGTTCGCTCCCAATTTGGTAAACTCGTAGTCCACTGTTGTGGTTGGATTGCCCCATTCCATTGAAATTAGTTGGTTGGGAATAATCGCTTTGATAAAGACCTTGGTTGAAATATTGTACATCTCCCATTCCCAGGTAACGGTTTTGCCTTGTGTTAGTTTTCCGTCAGACTTGCTGAACCAGAATTTTGTGGTAATAGTGGGGTCAATGAAGGCATTGAAAACTGTGGATACAGGTTTTCTTATCATCATCTGGGTTTCTACCATTGGTGTTTTTTCCTCTTCCATGGCTTATAGGGTAAATCAAAGGATGGCCAAGTCCGTAAAATGGGGTGATTAATCTTGTCCAAGCTTTGGTAATAGGTGTTGTAGACTAAGATAACAATTTTTAAGTAATCGGAAATGGTTATGTCGTTTGTTCAATTGTCCTGAACCGGAATTATAGAACCCTTTTAATTGGAATCTTATTACCATTTTAGGCCTATGGTATTAATTATAATCTGTATGTAGGTAATTATGATAGTTGGTGTTTTATTGGCCTGCATTTTAAGGAAAACCAAAATATTTAACGTTAACGTTAACGAACTTGATAAAAAATTGTTAACTTTCCTAGGTAAAAAATATGGCGGTTGTTATCTGTGGGGTGTTTTAATCTGCTCCTTGCTGTTAACAAACGCTTTATATTGGACTAGGCAGCACCTTTTAAATCTGTATGGTATGGCTGTATTTTAAACAATGATGAGTGATTTATTTTAAGTTGGAGATGCCAAATAGTTCGTATTTGTCTGCAGAATTTTAAGTCATTTTAAATATATAAGCAAATGAAATCAACCCGAAGATCTTTTTTAAAGAAAACGGCTGTGGCCAGTTCCGGTATAATTGCGGCGCCAACAATAGTCTCATCACAAGTGTTTGGTGCTAACGACCGTATCAACGCTGCAGTTTTAGGTGTAAACGGACGTGGTAAAAGCCACATTAAGAGTTTAATGGTCCAAAATAATGTTAGGGTGGCCACACTCTGTGACCCTGATATGAACCTCTTAAAAGAGCGGCAAAAATCTTTTAAGGAAACCTATAACAAGGACGTGGCGCTGGAACAAGACCTAAGAAGGGTCATGGATAACAAAGATATAGATGTGGTAAGTATAGCCTCGCCCAATCACTGGCACGCATTATCAGTAATATGGGCTTGCCAGGCCGGTAAGGATGTATATGTGGAAAAACCGGGATCCCACAATATTTGGGAAGGTCGTAAGATGGTGGAGGCAGCACATAAATATGATCGAATTGTACAGCATGGGGTACAGCTAAGAAGTTCCCCGGCCATTAACGAGGCCATAGAATTAATGCGCGATGGCTATATAGGTCGTGTATATATGGCACGCGGACTAGTCTTTCGTTGGAGAGGGGATATAGGTGATCAAGGGTTTTCTCCCGTTCCCAAAGGTATAGATTACGATTTATGGACAGGCCCAGCACCAAAACGTCCGTTTACTAGAAACCTTGTGCATTATAATTGGCATTGGCATTGGGATTACGGTAATGGCGATGTGGGGAATCAGGGTATCCATGAAACCGATCTTTGTATGTGGGGATTGGATGTTGGGCTTCCTTCTAAAATAACTTCCATGGGAGGTAAGTTCCTTTGGGACGATTGTAAGGAGGTACCAGAAGTTCTTACCTCTGTATATAAGTACCCGGATGAGGGCAAAATTATTCAGTTCGAAGTCCGTCCTTGGTGTACCAACACCGAAGATGGCGCTACCGTTGGAAATATTTTCTATGGCGATAAAGGTATTCTAGTCGTAGATGGTTACGACAAGTATAAAACCTATCTAGGTAAGGATAGAACACCTGGTAAGTCTGGTGACGATGGAGGAAAAGCGGCATCCGGTATGGACAGGGGAGCAGGAGGTACAGATGGGCACTTTGCCAATTTTATAGAGGCTGTACGTAAACATGACAAAAGTATATTGAACGGGCCGGTTGAAACCGCTCACCTATCTTCTGGATTGGCACACCTTGGAAACATTGCCTATAGATTGGATCGTGTTTTAACATTTAATCCAAAGTCCGAAACCTTTGTAAATGATCAGGAAGCCGACAAAATGCTTACCCGTAACTATAGGGAAGGATTTGAAGTTCCTGAAAATGTTTAAAAAAGATCTATAGGTCTCTAAATTAGAAACATAAATGAATTGTATATGAACATTGACTGGGTGTATCTACCTGGTCAGTGTTTTTTTGTGGAAAATTTAAAATGGTATTAGTGAAAATTATTAAAGTTTAAATTTATGTGCATTAAACTTTATGAATGCACCATATTTGGGTTTAGCAAAAATTGAAGACAGCACCAGCTGTGGGATAGTTGGTGCTGTTTATACAATCTACGCACATGTACACACACTTATAGAGATTAATTCCTTTTTACGCCCCCAATAGCGGCATATGTTTTACCTTATGATAGGTCAAGGCTAGGGAAATACAATGTTTTAATTCAGCTTCGGGTATCTTATCCTGAAGTTTAAAAACAATGGCTCTATTGCCTTCAAAATTAAATTTGTCCCCATAAATAGTTTTAAATGTTGGGACCAATTTTGAAGTGCATTTAAAATAGATGGCAAACTGATCTGGATTTTTTTCTTTCCAATCCATTCTTATTGTGCTCCCATATTTGGTGAGGTAACTGGGTTCTCCCCATTTAAGCGTTTCTTCCAACTTTTTAACTTCCTCTATCTCGGCTGCCGTTTCCAGGACCAACTTCCTTAAATTGTTTAGTTGTTTGCGCACAACTGTGGGATAGTTATTAAATACTGTCTTAACTTTTGGGTCGCTTATTACCTCCATACCCCCTGCTTTTTGGTTAAATTTTCCTTTAACACATTTAAATTATAGTTTTTGAATATAGTGAAAATGTAGCTATTAATTTTTTGGTAAGTAGGGGAATTGGGATATAGGCTTAAGAAGGAGAGGATATTGCCTTTGTACTAGTTGGGAATAATTTTTTTGCACGGGATATGATTAGGGTACAAGGTTGTGTAGTTTCTCCTTACACTTTTATAATCTTTGAATTGATTCTTGGTCCTTTTCATATATCTTTAGGCAAACTCAAAACTATGGATGTACTAAAGCGAAATAACGTTCAAATTTTCGGAAATGGACCTGAAGTAATTATGTTTGCGCACGGTTTTGGCTGTGACCAGGGTATGTGGAGGTATATAACTCCGGCATTTGAGAAAGAGTACCAAATTGTACTTTTTGATTATGTGGGCTGCGGAAAATCGGACATTGGCAAATATGCCGAGGCACGCTACGGTTCGCTAGAGGGGTATGCTTTGGATATTATTGAAATATGCCAAGAACTAAAGCTAAAGGATGTAATACTTGTTGCCCATTCGGTAAGTTCTATGATTGGAATGTTGGCCTCCATAAGGGAGCCCCATCTTTTTAAATCCCTTGTTTTAGTTTGTCCCTCTCCATGTTATATTAACAAACCTGGATATTATGGAGGCTTTGAGGAAAAGGATTTGGAAGATCTAATGGATGTGATGGACAATAATTATGTGGGCTGGGCCAGTTTTTTGGCTCCGGTAGTTATGAAAAATTCAGACAAACCAGAGCTTACCAAGGAATTGGAAACTAGTTTTTGTTCTATGGATAAGGAAATTACAGCGAATTTTGCCCGTGTCACTTTTTTCTCGGATAATCGGGCAGACCTGAAAAAGGTGTTGGTGCCAAGCCTAATCCTTCAATGTGCTGAAGACGATATTGCTTCCAAGGAAGTTGGTCAATATGTGCACCGTGAACTTAAGGAAAGTGAAATAAGTTATATGGAGGCCACTGGTCACTGTCCCCATATGAGCCATCCGGATGAAACCATTAAATGTATTCAGGAATATCTTGAAACCCAAGATTGCCTAAAATAAACCAATACCTAACACCCTCAGATATTTTGAACCAAAATCTCCCCTGTTTTCTTTTTTCTTTTCCAGTTGATGGGCTGCTTACCCAGGTAAATCAAAGGATGCTGGATTATTTGGGATACGAATCTTCCGAGCTTATAGGCAAGTTGCGTTTTGAAGACCTGTTGACGCCAGGGAGCAAAATCTTTTATAAAACCCATTTTCTCCCCATGTTGATGATGCAAAATAAGGTAGATGAAATGTTCCTGTCCGTATCTTCCAAAGGGGGTAAGGAATATCCGGTACTTATGAATATGGTGCTGGTGAACAGTGATGGTAGGCAGACCATACAAGCGGTTGGTCTTCATATGGCCAAAAGGAATAAATACGAAAAGGGAATTATAGAAGCCAAACGTACTGCAGAAAAAGCTTTGTTGGATAACGAGTTACTTCTCAAAATGAAATTAAAGCTGGAAAAACAGCAGGAAGTGAATGAACAACAATTAAGGGATCTTAGGCGTGTTAACCAAGAGCAGGAGGAGTTTGGTAAAATCCTATCCCATGATTTGCAGGAACCACTGCGGAAGATCCATCTTTTTGCCGGACTACTTGAGGGAAGAACGGAAAATGAAGGTTTTGATCCAAAGCTAAGGTCATATTTGCACAAACTACTGGATCTATCTGAATACGCCCAGGAATTAATGGCCAGATTGCAGCGTTATCATTCCCTAGAGGATAGGATAAATGAAAGTACTACAGGTAATTTGTCGGCCATGATCCACTCGGCTTTAATTAAGCTCAATAATCCCGGGATTGCACCTGATTTAAGTGGCCTGAGGGCTGTGGAGGTCTATGGGGACATTCCTAGGCTTACATGGGTATTAGGGGAGTTGATGTTTAACTCCTATAAGTTCCGTAGCCAAGAAGAGCCTCTATCCATCAACATAACTGCAGACATTATTAAGGATAATTTTTACCAGGTTGTTGAGGATGCGTACAAGTTTACCCATTTTATCCAAATACGGATAAAAGACAATTCTAGTGGATTCCCACCCAATGCAGAAGGAAGAGTTTTTGGGTTGTTGCAGAAGTTCCACCCGGATAGTGGTAAAGGAATTGGTCTTGCCTATTGCAAAAAGATAGTGGAATTTCATCATGGTCATATTTCCATGAAGTCCATTCCTAATGGCGGGTCGCAATTCACTATTTTATTGCCTCTTAATAAGTTGGATACCTTGGATTAAATGAATTATCCAGCCTATGGTGCTGGTCATAAGGGTATTGCAATGCGCATTTAGCAATAGATGGACAACAATTTTAGATAAAACAATATTTGGAGGTACTCGTAGAAAGGGTTTGATAAAAGTAAGGGTTACAACAGGTATTTTAATTAATTTTAACAACTACTACTTGTGCGTGTCGAGGCCAAGGTCTAGTTTTGATGCCCGTATGAATCGGGCATTTAAAAAATATTTATTTCTTCTTTGTATCCTTTTAGTAAATGGATTCAATAGTGTTTATGCGGACACACTCCCGATATTAGACCCATACAGCCCCATATCAAATTTCACAGCTTCAGGGAATTCCGATTGTGAGATGGCTGAAGGGTTGCCCATCAAAGTATTCGACAATACCCATCTGTTTGAAGTTCAACAACCGATAATAGCAGAAGTTGCTGAGGCGGAAGAGGAGGAAAAAGTTAGTAATAAAGTGCTTTTTTCCTTAACTCAAAATAAAATTTACGGGGGTTTGCTAACCGCCGTTTTTTATGCCCAAATGTCAGGATATTTTTTAAGTGGAATAGAAAACAGTTCCATTTATTTTAAACCCCATGCTTTTGCTTACCCTTGTAAGCGGCATATTAAATTCCAGGTTTTTAGAATATAGAATTCCATGGATTGGTCTTTAACCTCAAGGGCCAATGAACACTCTTATTACATTTTAATTTTTATTTCGAATCATGTAAGCCCTTGAATCTTTCAATTGGACTTGCAAGCAGATTCATTTGTTAAAAAACCAATTAAATTTTCTTAAATAACATCATTATGAGGAAAACTCCCATGATTATTGGCGCGTTTATACTATTGAGCCAATTAAGCTGCAACAACAAAAAACATGAAAAACATGAGGAAACCAAGTACCTAATAACCAGTCCGGTTAAAAAGGATACGGCTATAATCAAAGACTATGTCTGCCAAATACACTCCATTCGGAATATAGAGGTCCGGGCACTGGAAAAGGGGTATTTACAACATATTTCGGTAGATGAGGGGCAAACCGTTAAAAAAGGTCAGAAAATGTTCCAAATTATGCCCAATATATACGAGGCTGAACTTCAAAAGGCCGAGGCCGAGGCTCAAGTTGCCAAAATCGAATTCCAGAATACAAAGCTCCTAGCCGATGGCAATGTGGTGTCCGAAAATGAGCTGGCCATGGCAAAGGCCGGTTATGAAAAGGCCAAGGCAGAAGTATTGCTTGCCAAGACCCATCTGGGCTTTACTAATATCAAGGCACCATTTAATGGCATCATGGATCACCTACACGTAAGGGAAGGTAGTCTATTGGATGAAGGGGAATTGTTGACCACTTTGTCCGACAACAGCCAGATGTGGGTATATTTTAATGTGCCAGAGGCAGAATACTTGGATTATATTACCAACGTAGACAACAGCACAAAAAAAGAGGTCGGCCTTTTAATGGCCAATAACAAGCGCTTCGGTCAAACAGGTATTGTAGAGACCATTGAAGGGGAATTTAACAGTGAAACTGGAAATATTCCTTTCCGTGCTACCTTTCCTAATCCTGATGGTATTCTGAGACATGGCGAAACGGGAAGTATTCTTATGAGGATTCCCTTTGAGGATGTTTTGGTCATTCCCCAAAAAGCCACCTTTCAGATTTTGGATAAAAAATATGTTTTTGTAGTAGATAATAACAATGTAGTACAACAGCAAGAGATTACCGTAGGTGCTGAATTGCCCAATCTTTTTATTGTGGAAAATGGTTTGTCCGAAAGTGATAAAATATTGTTGGAAGGAATTAGAAAGGTAAAGGACCAGGACAAGATTCACACCGAGTTTCAGGAGCCTGATGCTGTCTTGTCACATTTGGCGCTTTATGCGGAATAATTAATACTTAATCTAGACAAACATGTTTAAAAAATTTATACATAGACCGGTATTGGCTATTGTCATTTCGGTAATTATCGTATTTACTGGTTTGCTGGCTATTAAGCAATTGCCCATTTCCCAGTTTCCACAGATTGCCCCAACTACCGTTAATATTTTTATTGCCTACCCAGGGTCCAGTGCCGATGTTTTGGTAAAATCCACCCTTATACCATTGGAAACAGCTATCAATGGGGTTCAAGGAATGCGGTATATAGCTTCTGACGCTACTAGTGCGGGAGAGGGTACCCTTAGGGTTATTTTTGAACCCGGTACAGACCCCAACCAGGCGGTAGTCCGGGTTAAGACAAGGGTAGACCAAGTAATGCCCTTACTTCCAGAATTGGTGCAACGTGAAGGGGTGGTGATAACCCCTGTACAGCCCAGTATGTTGATGTACGTAAACCTTTTTAGTAAGGAGAAGAACAATGATGAGAAGTTCCTGTACAACTATGCCTACACCAAGGTGGTTCCGGAAATTCAAAGGATCAAAGGTATTGCCAGTGCCCAGATTTTAGGGAGCCGTAAGTATGCCATGAGGGTATGGTTAAAGCCAGACCGTATGCGTGCCTATAATGTATCGGCAGAAGAAGTTTTGGAAGCTATGGAAGACCAGAGTATCCTTGCCAGACCAGGAAGGTTGGGGAGGAGTTCTGGAAAAACGTCACAAGCCTTAGAGTATGTGCTTACTTATCAAGACAGATATGACGAGCCCCAGGAGTATAAGGATATTATTATTAAGGCCAATGAGGAAGGGGAAATTTTAAAGCTGGGAGATATAGCCGATGTGGAATTGGGTAGTGAATTCTTCGATATCTATTCCAACTTGGATGGACAGCCTTCTGCCTCTATTGTTTTAAAGCAAACCTTTGGAAGTAATGGTAGTGATGTGATTTTGTCCGTAAAAGATAAGCTGAAAGAGCTTGAAGCCGAACTGCCTCCAGGAATAGAGTTTCAGATCAGTTATGATGTCTCCAACTTCTTGGATGCCTCTATAGAGCAGGTATTACATACGTTGAGGGATGCTTTTATTTTGGTGGCCATAGTGGTCTTCCTGTTTTTAGGTGATTGGCGTTCAACATTAATCCCTATCATAGCAGTACCAGTGTCCCTGATAGGTGCTTTTTTTGTAATGCAGATTTTTGGACTCTCCATCAACCTCATAACCCTATTTGCTCTGGTATTGGCGATTGGTATTGTGGTAGATAATGCCATTGTAGTGGTAGAGGCCGTCCATGTAAAAATGGAAGAGGAGAAGCTAACACCCTATAAGGCATCTGCAGCAGTACTGCAGGAAATTGGGGGAGCTATTATAGCCATTACACTGGTCATGGTGTCCGTATTTATCCCTATTTCTTTTATGACAGGGCCAGTAGGGGTATTCTATAGACAATTCTCAATTACCATGGCCGGATCTATTGTGATTTCAGCCGTTGTGGCCTTGACCCTTACACCTGTACTCTGTGCCATGATGTTGAAAAGCAATCACGGTAAACCTAAAAGAAGGTCACCAATAGATAGGTTTATTGATTGGTTTAACAAAGGTTTTGAAAAACTAACGGGAAGCTATGTAGGGCTCTTAAACAAAATTGTGGCTAGAAGGATTGTTACTTTTGGAATATTAATAGCTTTTTGTGCCGGAATATTCTTAACTAATCAAGTGCTACCGGCAGGATTTATTCCCAACGAAGATCAGGGGATGATATATGCCATTATTCAGACCCCTCCGGGTGCCACCCTGGAGCGTACCAACGAAGTGGCCAGAAAATTGCAAAAAATCTGTGAGGAAACAGAGGGAGTGGAATCCGTTTCGTCTTTGGCCGGTTATGAAATTATGACTGAAGGTCGTGGTTCCAATGCAGGTACCTGTTTAATCAATTTAAAACCTTGGTCCGAAAGGCATCATGCTGTTCATGAAATCATGGAAGAGTTGGAAGAGAAAACCAAGGATCTGGGGGCAGTAATAGAATACTTTGAACCGCCAGCAGTACCTGGATTTGGTTCCTCGGGTGGTTTTGCTATGCGTTTGTTGGATAAGACCAATGGTACGGATTATCATGAATTTGAACGTATTAATAATGAATTTATGGAAGCCCTGTCCAAACGCAAGGAATTAACCGGGCTGTTTACCTTCTTTTCTGCGAATTATCCACAATATAAATTGAAGATCAACAACAAAATTGCCATGCAAAAAGGGGTTACCATTGGAAAGGCTATGGAAAACCTGAATATTTTAATAGGGAGTACCTATGAGCAAGGGTTTATTCGTTTTGGTAGATTTTTCAAAGTGTATACCCAGGCAGCTCCAGAGTATAGGGCCTTGCCTACCGATCTGGACAAGCTTTTTGTGAAAAATGAGGAAGGAGATATGGTTCCCTACTCAGCCTTTATGAGCCTTGAAAAACAATTGGGTCCCAATGAGGTAACCCGTTATAATTTATATAATTCAGCTGCCATCAGGGGGCTTCCAGCTGCAGGGTTCACCAGTGGCGATGCCATTAATGCCATAAAGGAAGTAGCCGAAGAGTCGCTCCCTAGAGGCTATGACATTGCTTGGGAAGGGCTGTCGTATGATGAGGCCAATAGAGGTAGTGAATCGCTCTACATTTTTATTGTTGTATTGATTTTCGTCTACTTCGTACTTGCTGCACAGTATGAGAGTTTTTTACTGCCATTTGCAGTTATACTTTCCTTGCCCGTTGGGGTTTTTGGTTCCTTCGCATTGTTGAAGATGATGGGGCTGGCAAATGATGTTTATGCCCAGATAGGGGTCATTATGTTGGTAGGACTGCTGGGTAAAAATGCCGTGCTTATCGTTGAATTTGCGGTACAAAAACATAGACAGGGTGCAACCGTTTTGGAAGCGGCCATTGAAGGTTCTAAAGCAAGGTTCAGACCAATACTTATGACATCTTTTGCTTTTATCGCCGGGTTAATTCCCTTGGTTGTAGCTACAGGAGCTGGGGCTATTGGAAACAGGACCATAGGTGGATCAGCATTGGGAGGTATGTTGATAGGAACCATTTTTGGGGTCTTGGTTATTCCGGGTTTGTATTACTTTTTTGGTAAAATGGCTGAGGGCAGAAGCCTTATCAAGGATGAGTTTACCGAACCTTTCTCGGAAGAATTAATGAGAACGAGTGAAGGGGAAAGTAAAACCAAGGCAAAACTACGTGAGATAACGAAACTGCTGAAAAAACTAACCAAAAGACAAGGAAATGAATAAGGAAACAGCAAATATATTTAGGAATAAGAAATCAATTTTGGTTGGCTTAGTCTCAATCGTGGTCTTATATTCATGCGTGCCAACAAGAGCAATACAGGAGGAGAACGCCAATTTACCGGATCAATATAAAAATGGCTCTTCAGACACCTTAAATACTGGAACGATCCAGTGGAAGGACTATTTCTCTGAACCTAATCTCGCGGCACTTATAGACGCCGCCTTGATCAATAATCAAGAACTGAATATTATCATGCAGCGGGTAGATATGGCCAAGAATGAAATAGGGGCCAGAAAAGGGGAATATCTGCCTTCTGTTAACATACAGACAGGAGCCGAGCTTGAAAAAGTTGGGGAGTATACCAGAAACGGAGCTGTGGAAGAGCATTTGGACGTTAGGGAAGGAGAGGAATTCCCTGAGCCTTTGCCTAATTATATGGTAGGAGCTTTCGCTTCGTGGGAGGTGGATGTTTGGAAAAAGCTGCGAAATGCTAAAAAGGCAGCGGTTTTTGAATATCTTTCTACTGTAGAAGGTAAGAATTTTATGGTGACCAATTTGGTCTCGGAGGTGGCCAATTCATACTATGAGTTGGTTGCCTTGGACAATCAATTGGCCATTATAGAACAAAATCTTTCCCTTCAACAAAACGCCCTAGCCATGGTAAAGCTCCAGAAAAAAGCCGCAAAGGCAACAGAGCTGGCCGTACGTAGGTTTCAGGCTGAGGTACTTAAGAATCAAAGTCAGAAGTATGAATTACAGCAAGAGATTCTGGAGACCGAAAACAAGATCAATTTCTTGATTGGGAGATCACCACAGCATATCCTAAGGGATTCTGAAGGTTTTGTTGAGAAAACGATGGATTCAATTAATGCTGGAATACCCTCCCAATTACTCCAAAACCGCCCAGATATAAGGCAAGCCGAATACGAGTTGGCAGCGGCGAAGTTGAATGTTAAGGTTGCCAAGGCCAATTTCTATCCTTCCTTGGGTATTAAGGCCGGTGTGGGATTAGAGGCCTTTAAGCCTAGATTCCTGACTTCAACCCCAGAATCTGTGTTGTATAATGTTGTAGGTGACGTAGTGGCCCCTTTAATCAATAGGAGCGCTATTAAGGCACAATACAATAATGCAAATGCTAGACAAATACAAGCGGTGTACGAGTATGAAATGGCTGTGTTAAATGCTTATATAGAGGTGGCCAATCAGTTGTCCAATATTGATAATCTTAACAAGAGTTATGATTTGGAAACTGCACAGGTTGAAGCACTTAATGAGTCCATTGATATTTCCTTACGCCTTTTTCAATCGGCCAGGGCAGATTATTTGGAAGTGTTACTGACACAACGGGAAGCACTGGAATCCAGTGTGGAACTTATTGAAACCAAAAAGGACCAAATGTTGGCGAAAGTAGCAATGTACAAGGCCTTAGGAGGGGGATGGGATAAACAATAGTTCCGACGAGGATTACTTTATTACCATTGAAAAGCCGTTTTACAGGAATGTAAAACGGCTTTTTCTATTTTGAGAAGTAATTTAAGTGCTATTTGTTTAGCTTTAGAGGACAGCAGATTAGCAGTCTATGGGTAAAAATATATAGGTATAAGGTTAATTCTATGTAGACTTAGGCTGGTTTTATCCTTAGTTTTATTTTTTCTCTAAAATTGCGGTGGTATTGTGTGGTCTAAGAATCTTTTTTTGGGTGTTTTAATGGTCTTAATTGGGGAAGCTTTAAGCGCTCAAACTGCCTTTGAAAATCCAATTGAAAAGAAGGGTCGACTGGGTTCGCCATTGGTGGAAACCTCCCCATTTGTTTTTGAGGATAAACTGTATTTATTGGAAAACAATCAACGGTTTTGGGATGTAAAAAGAGCCAAGCCAGGAGATTATTTTCATGAGGATGAGGTGCGTATAAGGGATGTTAAATCCGATAAAATAATTTCCGTACCACTAAAAAACCACGGATTCGGAACCGCTCTGGTTTGGAACGATCGGGTGTATGTTTTTGCGGGCGACTATGGTGAGGGGAAACCTTGGCGGCAGATTACAGAGATCAGCATGACCAGCACCTCTGACCTAAAGACTTGGACCAAACCCCAAGTGATACTCAGAGCGGGCAAAAATGAGTTTTTCTTTAATACGGCTGTTTGTCGGGGCAAAAGTGAATTTATCCTACTCTATGAGACTAACGATAAACATTGGAAGCCGTTTACGTTTAGATATATGAAATCGACCGACCTGATTAATTGGGAAGCCATTCCCAACGCTATCTATGGTACAGATAAATATGTGGGCGGACCTGCATTATATTATGAAGGAGGATGGTATTATACCCTTTATTTGGAGGCTTTAAACCCAGGTTATGAAACCCGGATTACGCGTTCCAAGGATTTACTGCATTGGGAAGACGCAGATGTGGACAGACCCTTTATAACATTTGATACAGCCCATAAGAACATTCCGTTAATTGATCTTTCAATAAGTGAGAGTAACGCTTCCGATGTGGAACTGTGTTACTATAACGGACGGACTATACTTTATTTTACGGGAAGCGACCAAACGACTGCCGGAGATTTACAATGGGCAACCTATGATGGGACGCCCCAACAATTGTTTGAACATTTTTTTAAAAACACCAATGGAGTAAAAGTGAAGCCTCCTGAGCACCAAGGAGATTGGGCTCCGGTACTAACGGCCCCTCAAGATACTGCTGAGTATGGTGCGGTTTCATTATCGGCGATTAGCAGAACACCAACTCCCCAGCAATTGGCCTTTCAGGAAAGACAAATGGGGGCTTTTATCCACTTTGGTCCGGCTACTTACATTGAATCGGATTTTATGAGTGTACCTGCTGCAGATGTATTTAATCCGTCTCAATTAAATGCAGAACAATGGGTAAAAACTGCCAAATCCTTTGGAGCCAAGCATATTGTTCTTACGGCCAAACATCATAATGGTTACTGTTTGTGGCCTACAAAGACCACAGAATACTCTGTTAAACAATCGCCATGGAAGGAAGGCAAAGGGGATGTGGTTTCCGAATTTGTAAAGGCCTGCCGAAAATATGATATCAAAGTTGGATTATATATTTCAGGAGGGGATAAGCATTTTGGGGTTAGCAGTACACCTGATCCCCAAGGGGAAAGAAAACTGGTAGGTGACATACACCAATACTACCCCGTATTTCTGGAGCAACTACGGGAATTATTGACGGGTTATGGCGATATCTCCTATGTTTGGTTTGATGGAGCCTATGATCCGTTTGGATGGGATGTAATGGATCCCAAAACCATGAAGCCCTTAGGTACCGCTTATGGTGATGCCATTAGAACTATGGTGGAACATTTGCAGCCCAATGCCGTGGTGATGGGAGGCACAAAACCAGATGTGCGCTGGTCAGGGAGCGAGCAGGGTTGGGCAGCATATCCACTGTGGAATATATTGGAGCAGGGTGAGGGATTTTCTCATTGGGTGGGACCACAAACTGCTGGCTATATACCTGCCGAAGCCAATATACATCCTAGGGAGAAATGGTTTTGGACCTCTAATTCCGACGGTACTTTACGGGATATGGATTATTTAAAAAAGGTCTATCTCCAAACCATTGGTAGAGGTGCCAATATCTTAATTAATATGACACCGGATACAACAGGATTAATTCCGCAAAAGGAAGTAGATATGCTTAAGGAATTGGGAATGACTATAGATAAGGTTTATGCGGATCCCATTGGCACGGCCGAATTTACGAATGACCATCAGGAAGGAGAAATTTATATGCATCTTCCCAAGAAAAAATCTATAAGGCTATTGGTACTGGAGGAGGACCTACGGCAGGGACAATTCATTAAGGACTACAATGTGGAAGCCTATATTAATGGGGAATGGTTGGGCATTGCCAATGGTCAAAGTATAGGGAGAAAGCGAATACAGATTTTTGATAGCATAAGGACAACTAAACTACGATTGTCATATACCAGTGTTGCCAACAAGGGTGCTATTCGGAGCTTTACGGTTTATGATACTGATTTTTAAAGTTTTATTAATGTTGGATACATACTCATCATATTGTTTTTATGAAAGTATAAAGGGCAGTTATTTTATGAACTTCATTTCCATAGTTGTGTTGCTGTTAATAGGGCTTGAGTCGGGAGAAGCACAGTCCAAGGCCGAAATACGATTGGATACTGGAAGTCCTACCCTTGTTATTGACGGCGAAATTTATCCTCCTTATGCCTATATGTCTTATTTGGGGGAGGAAGAATATTATAAGGAAATAGCGGCGACCGGTATCCATATTTATAACATCCCGGCTTATCTAGGAGAGGGTGGAATCAATACCATTTCAGGTATAGGTCCTTTTAGAACTCCCATTTGGTTGGGGGAAGGTAAATATGATTTTACTGACCTTATTAAGGATTTTGAAAAAATCATACAATCGGACCCCAAGGCCAAAGTAATTATCCGGTTTTATTTGGACCCACCACAATGGTGGACCTCATTGTATCCGGAAGCTTCCGCCCATCTGCCAAATGGCAGTACTTTTCGTCAATGCTTTGCATCGGAAATATGGCGGAATAAGACTGGGGAAGTATTGGGTGATTGTTTGGACTGGCTTTTAGGTTCACGATATGCTGAGTATTTGGCGGGAATCCATGTGGCCAGTGGCTTTACAGAGGAATGGTTTTATCACCCCAAACAATATCAGGACCAAAATCCGGACAGATTAAAGGCGTTTAGGCAGTGGTTAAAAGGTAGATATGGGAATAAAGAGGCCCTGCAAAAGGCATGGAATAACATATCGGTCTCTTTTGAAAATGCGCTGCTAGCAAATATCGATGAGCATGCAAAAAGTAAGGAATGGCGTAATCTTGACCAAGAACAGCACTATATTGACACCTATCGCTTCCAGGCAGAGGTCATGGTAGACAATATTGCCTATTTCAGTAAAATTGTGAAACAAAAGAGTCATGGCAATCTTTTAACAGGTGCCTTTTATGGGTACCATTATTTTGTGGGAGACCCAAGGCGTGGACACGGGGCCTTGGCCAAATTGTTAGATTGCCCAGATTTGGATTATTTGTCTAGTCCCAATTCCTATAATCGTGTGATAGGGGAAGACTGGCCGCCGATGGCGGCCGTCAATTCAGTACAGTTGCACGGCAAATTATGGCTTACTGAAAACGATACCCGAACTTCTATTACCACCTTGTTAAAAGATCGTTCAAATGGTATAGCGCCTCCCGGACAGTATGAGAACGGAGTGTGGTTGGGGCCGGAGGACCTGAAAACCTCAGTATCCTTTTTATGGAAAAATACGGCAAGAATGTTGGCTTATGGATATGGAGGTTGGTGGTTTGATATGTGGGGTGGGTGGTTCAGTGATCCTGAGTTATTGAACGTTTTAGATAAAACACAGCAATTGTACACTAGGTTTCCACCCTCATCGGGTGAAAAAATGAAATCTCAAGTGGGGGTAATAGTAGATGAAGAACTCTCCTTTTGGGACCCAACCTACGGCCATCTTACAGAGAATCTCATCTCCAATCGTTATCCGTTGGCAAAAACCGGAAATTCTTACGATCTCTTTCTCAGGACAGATTTGGAACGTATGTCGACTTCCCAATACAAGCTAGTGTGGCTGCTGGGATTATTGGAACTTCATTCAGAAGAGGAAACGAGGATACAAAGGTTGACCAAACAAGGGGTTACGGTGCTGTGGACGAACGGAAAAGGAACCAATATATTCCGCCCAAATAGAGATCAATTGTTTCTAGAAGGAAAACTAAAATGGACTGCTTCGGAATTAGGGGAACTATGGGAAGGAGCAGGAGTGCACCGGTATATTGAGACTCAGGATGTATTCTATATAGGCAGAAACTGGATGGGCATACATACCATAAAAGGAGGGAAAAAAAATATCACTTTTCCGTTTAAGGCACAGATTATAGACCCAATAAAAAATGAAATATTGACCGATTCTTCAAGCCAATTGGAATTGGTTATGGATCCAAAATCAACCATACTTTTGCGCGTGAACCCTTTGTAGGATTAAAGCAATGTTTAAATTGGAAGCGGCCTAAACCTGTGGATTTCTGTTTAGCATGTAGAAAAGTTAAACTTATCCAGGAAGGTACCTCTTCCTATGTAGCATAATTTTTTGATGTTTATCCCTAAACCCTTTATATTTATTGATTCTCTTTAATAAGAGTATTATTAATTTAACCAAACTTATGAAATCACTACCATTATTTTCCCTTGTTGCCTTGGGTCTTTTTTTGTTCCAAAGCTGTTCAGAAAAGAAGGAACAAAAACCCAAGAAACCGAACATACTGTTTATTATGTCCGATGATCATGCCTATCAGGCTATTAGTGCCTATAGTGATCATTTAATTAATACTCCAAATATAGATCGCCTGGCCAAGGAGGGGATAGTATTCACTAACGCTAGCGTCACCAACTCCATTTGTGCCCCATCCAGAGCTACTATTCTTACGGGGAAACACACCCACATTAATGGGAAAATAGACAATCACAATCCGTTCGACACTACCCAGGTTACCTTTCCGCAACTTTTTCAGAAAGCTGGCTACCAAACGGCCATGTTCGGGAAATTGCACTTTGGGAACAACCCCAAGGGAGTGGACGACTTTATGATTCTGCCAGGGCAGGGACATTATATAAATCCGGATTTTATCACCCAAAAAGGAGATACCACCATCACCGGATACGTTACCGATATTATTACCGATATGAGTCTTGAATGGTTGGATAAGAAAAGAGACCCCAGTAAGCCATTCCTCCTGATGTATCTGCACAAAGCCCCACACAGACCGTGGTGGCCAAGAGCCGACAAGTTTAAGGAGTATACCCAAAAAACTTTTCCGCTACCAGAAACTTTATTTGACGATTATTCCAACAGGGGTACTGCGGCCAAAACGGCCGAAATGAACCTTTTGCACCATATGCAATATAGCCATGACAGCAAGATATGGCCCGCAACCTTGGAAGCTATGGGAGACGTGCAGCCTGTTGTTGAAGGTTCCCAAGCCGATGTGAATAACGAATTCAATCGAGGAAACGAAGAACAAAAGAGTCAGTACAAACCTATAATTGATGCCATAAACCAAGATTTTAGAGAAAAATGGCCTACTATGACCGACAAGGAAAAAATGATTTGGAAATACCAGCGCTATATGCAGGACTATTTGGGAAGTATTTCCTCTGTTGACGATAATGTGGGACGGGTGCTGGATTATTTGGACAACAACGGCTTGGCAGAGAATACCATAGTGGTCTATACCTCAGATCAGGGATTCTATTTAGGGGAGCACGGTTGGTTCGACAAGCGTTTTATCTATGACGAATCCTTTAAAACGCCATTGTTGATCCGTTGGCCCAATGAAATAAAACCGGGTACAACCGAGGAGGAGATGGTGCAAAACCTAGACTTTGCCCAGACCTTTTTGGAAGCCGCCCAGATCAAGGCTCCAGATGATATGCAGGGAGAAAGCCTTATGCCCTTATTGAAGGGGCAGGCTGATGAATGGAACAGGGATGCCGTTTATTATCACTATTACGAATATCCCAGTGTACATATGGTTAAACGCCATTACGGTATTGTGACCAAGGAATACAAACTGGCCCACTTTTATTATGACGTGGACGAATGGGAATTGTATGACCGTATAAAAGATCCCAAGGAGATGAACAATGTGTATGATGATCCAGATTATGCAGATGTTGTAGCAAAGCTTAAGAAAGAACTGGCCGCACTAAGGGTTAAATACAAAGACTCTAAGGAACTTGATGATAAATACATTGAACAATCCAAAAAGTAATGGATAGAAAGTACGGAATACCACATGTTTTGTAAAATGGGCAGGTTTTATAACCTGCTATTTTCTTATATCATACATTGGACCTAGTGGAAACATTCTCTGAAAGGAAAATAAAAAAGGCCAGGTCATAAGCTGTCAATCTGAAGGGTTTTGGGTAGGTTATGGGAGGTGAAATGGGTAAAAAGAGTATAGTTTCCTTAAAATAAAAAGACATTTGTTATCTTAGGAAGAGCTTTAAAAGGCTGATAATGAATGTAAACTATGATAAAAAGGGTTGTGTCGGGGATAAAGTCTGTTATAGCGGACACCCAGAAGAAAAAATCAACGCAAATAGCCAAGGAATTCCTACTGTTGTGGATAGAACAAAGAAAACTGCCAGTGCATTATTTTAGCAGATTCCTCTATCGGACCAAGTTTAAAAATTACAGGGATTATATTAGTACCGCAGAATTGACAAAACTTTATTGTTCCGATAAAATTCAAAACCCATTCTATGTGGATGTGGTAGAGAATAAATTGCTGTTTGCACTTTTATGTGAATCCAATGGACTACCGGCACCGCGCTTATACGGTTACAATTCTGCTTCAAATTTTTATAAGAATAAACAAAAACAGCTCATTACCACGACTTCGGATTTATTGGAGTTCTTTCAGGGATTGTTTCAGCATTTTCAGGTTACAAAATTATTTGCTAAGAGTATACGGGATAAGGGAGGGAAAGGAATATATATGTTGGAGAAACAGCATCTATACAGGCAAATAGAAGAAATAGGGGCAATAATCCTTGATGGCTCCTTCATATACCAAGAGTGTTTGGTGCAACACCATGATATTAACAAAATTTATGAAAATAGCATTAACACTTTGAGGTTTGATGTATATATGGGCGAAGATAACATACCACATTTGCTGGGAGCTGTAATGCGTTTTGGACAAGGAGGCAATGTTGTGGACAATAGGAGTAAAGGTGGGTTTTGTGTTTCAATAGATGATAGGAATGAATGTCTTATTGGAAAGGGATTTTCTCAAATGACTTTCGGAGGAAAAGAGTATCAAAGTCACCCTGATTCCAACTATGTTTTTAATGGTTTTAGCATACCATTTTATGCAGAGTCCAGGCAATTGGCACTGGATATGAGTCTAATGTATCCCAACAAGCTTATGGGATGGGACATCGCTATAACTCCATATGGACCAATAGTTCTTGAAGGCAATCACAATACCAACCTTACCATGTCCGAGGTAGGATATGGGGGATACAGAAAGCATCCATTGGTCAAAGAAATGCTAAGGGCCACTCTGTAGAGAGGTATTAGTTTGGCATATTTTAATAGACCTATTTTATTTATCTTGACAATAATACCTAAATAGACTATCACAGCAGTATTGAAGCATATAAAGAGTGTTAAGATGGCAATGTGGCGCAAACTTGTCCCGTATTTACGGTTAATAAGGTTTGTACTGCGTAAATATGCTTTAGTTCCTTTAAGGCGGGTATTTGGGCGAAGGATACCTATTGCCATGGTAACTGGAACTAAGGGAAAAACTACAACTACCAGAATGCTGGCACATATACTTTCCCAGGCTGGCCACATTGTGGGGTATACGTCAACGGATGGGGTAGTGGTCAATGGGGAGTACCTTAACAGATATGACTATGCCGATTATAACGGGGCGCGTATTTTATTGTCCCATCCTTCCATAACAGCAGCTGTGTTGGAGACGGCACGTGGAGGATTGTTGAAGCTAGGGCTGTATAGGGACCAATGCAATGTAGCGGCACTTTTGAACGTAGGCCGTGAGCAAATTGGGATAGATGGTATTGAGACCCTGGAACAGATGGCAAGCCTAAAGCAACGGGTTATCAATGCTGCTCGCGATGCTGTGGTACTCAATGCAGATGATGTTCTCTGCACCGGAATGATAAATAGCTATCCCGTTCACCGCCTTATTTTATTTTCTTTGAAAGCCGATAATTTATTTGTTAAGAATCACATAGAAAGGGGAGGTATAGCCTATGTCCTGAATGGACCAGGTAATGCTAAGCGTCTGGAACGCTGGGAGAAGGATAAAAAGCTAACTATTATTTATTTGAGTGATTTGCCCGCTGCCGGAAATGGTGTGTTTTTTCAAAATATAGCCAATGCCTTGGCGGCAGCGGCCATGGCAGAAGGGATGGGCATCTCTTTTAAAACAATCGGTAGAGCCCTACAGACCTTTAAAAATTCGATGAAAGATTCTCCTGGGCACTTAAACTTTATAGAGGGGTATGCACAAACCATACTTTTAGATACAATAGCTTCCGTACCTTCCTGTAAGGCTTTGGTACAAAGTCTTGATTTAATGCAAATACAGTTTTCAGGGTCAAGGGTTTGTATGTACACTACACCGGGCAACCGTCCTGCATGGCACTATACAGAGCTTGGTGAAATTCTTTGCTCCCATTTTGACCATTTTATTTGTTATGAGTTGGAGCACTATGCCCGGGGTCGTGCCCCTGGTGAATTAGCCAAACTGCTTAAAGAAGGATTGGAAAAGGCTGGTGTAAACTCTCAGGACATAGATACGGCAACTGGTTATGCGCAGGCCACTGATAGGCTCTCACAAGTAGTAGGCAAAAATGGCTTGGTAGTTATTCTCGTAGCCAGTGCCTATAAATACATGCCCATATTTCGCGATTCTTTCTCCCAACATAAAATTACGGCCCAATGAATTTAGGAGTGCTGTAATAGTGGTTTAAGGCTTAGCTGCCGTTTGTTATTCCTCCTTACCTTGCTGCATGATCCTAGTTTGTTCAAAGGTGGCATCGTATTCACGGTTTTTTACGGTTGGCACCGGAGCATTCATTTTATTTCGCCATGCTATTAGTTTGTCATGTAGTTCCTTGGTCTTATCCGGATTTTGTTCGGTAATATTATTAGCTTCACCTGGGTCAGATTTTAAGTTGTATAATTCCAATGCCCCATCCTCAAAATACTCGTGAAGTTTCCAATCGCCCGAAATGATAACAGAGCCTGGACGGGTCCGGAACAGGGGGTCCCTGCCCCCGTCTTCTATGCCGCTATATTTCTGAAGGTATACGGGGAAGTGAAAAAACAGATCCCTTTGAGCGGCAGCTTGCTTGTTGAAAATCGGAGTAAGGTCTTTTCCATCCAATAGTGGGGCTTTTTTTGGGGGATTTACAATTTGTTGGAGGGTGGGGTAAATATCCAAATTAACCACACGGTCCATGGAGCGTGAATTGGGCTGTATCTTTCCAGGCCACTTAACAAGCATGGGTACGCGGATTCCGCCTTCATAGTAAGAACCTTTTCCAGCACGCAGAGGGTTCTGTTCGGAAATGGCCCTAATGCCACCATTGTCGGAGGTAAAAATCACCATGGTGTTTTTTTCCAGTCCGGTTTCTTTAATGGCAGTTAGCAGTTTGCCCACATTTTCATCCATGGAAGCTACCATAGCAGCATAGTCCGGTCTGTTTTGCCCGTTGGACCCCTTTTTGTCCTTGTATTTGGCAATTAGTTCCTCCTTTCCCATAATCGGAGTATGTACGGTGTAGAAAGGTAGATATAGGAAAAAGGTGGTATCCTTTTGTTTTTCTATAAATGAAATGGCCTCCTGGGTAAGTCGGTCTGTTAAATACTCTCCTTTGGGACCATTGGTAATATTATCTATTTTATAAGGGGAAAAGTACCCCCCCGATCCGGGATTACCTCTGTCACTCCCACCTACATTTATATCTATGCCTTGTTTTTTGGGGTCATTTCCAACATGCCATTTCCCAAAACTTCCGGTAACATATCCGGCCGACTTTAACATTTGTGGAAGTGTGTAGAGGCTGTCATTAAGATGCTTGGTGTTTTTTATGGGTACCAGTTTTCTGGTTTTGGGGTTGCCCCTGTCCGATGGACTAACAGTATATACACCATGCCTCGGGGTGTTGAGCCCGGAAAGGAGGCAGGCCCTGCTAGGGGCACAATTGGCTGCCCCCGCGTAGGCATTGTAAAATATCATCCCTTCTTTGGCCAAAATATCCAGATTGGGTGTTTCATAATATTCACTTCCCATAAAGCCCAGATCTTTCCATCCTAGATCGTCAACATTTATCAGTACAATATTGGGGAGCGGCTTGTCTGCTTGTTTGTCCTTGGGAGCTTTACAAGATTGAAAGATTGTCACCAATATGGTTGCAATAATAATAAAGAGGAAGTGTTTTGTATGTTTCATAAGATTAATGGAATCTCCAAATGGGTTATGTGTCAAAAATAGGGCAGCATAGTTATATGGGACAATATATTTCCATTTTTCTTTTGAGTTTAAAATTTGTTTTAAGACGGATGTTCCACTTTCTCGGCAGAAAATTGTTTAGCGTATTCCGTGGGACTTTTACCATATTCCTTACTAAAGCATTTACTAAAGTATTTCTGATTGTTGAAACCACACATATAGGCTACTTCCGAAATATACATATTGTTTTTCTGTAGTAATTGGGCAGCCCTTTTAAGCCGTATTTGTTTAATAAAGTTAACGGGAGTATCACTTACAATGGCCTGTACTTTTCTATACAGGTTGGCCCTGCTCATACCCACCTCCGAAGCCAGGTACTCTACACTCAGTAAATTATCATCCATGGAATCCTCAATAATTTGGATCAGTTTTTTTATAAACTTTTCATCATTGGACTCCACCTCAATATTAGAAGGTGCCGAGGTAATGATTTTGCTATATTTTGCTTTGAGTTCTTTTCTGGTTAGAAGGGTGTTTTTAACCTTCCATTTTACAAATTCTATACTAAAAGGCTTCTCTATGTAATCTGCCGCCCCTAGACTTAAACATTCAATTTTTGTGTCCTCCGAATTTTTAGCGGTCAACATAAAAATGGGGATGGTGTTTATGTCATTATTTTCTTTGACCCGTTTTAGCATTGAAATACCGTCTTCAACAGGCATAAGAATATCACAAATAACCAATTGAGGTCTTTCTTCTATAATTGAATTGTAGCCCTCTTGGCCATTGGAGGCTTCTATAACGTAGAAATCATTGATTAACTCCTGCTTTAGCATTAACCTGAGGTCATTGTTGTCCTCAACCAATAACACCTTGGGTTTACCGTCGTTATTTGAGTTTGTCTTTGCTTCAAATTCTGAAGAGACTTCCTCAATGACCTGGTATTCGGAATTGTGAATGAAATTTCTGGTCAGTGGTTTTCCAGTATCAATCCTTTCATTTTTATCAAAGGCATTTTTATTGACAGGAAGAAAAAACGTAAACTCGGTGAATACACCTTCTTCACTTTCAACCCTTATAGCACCATGATGTCTTTCTACAAGTTTTTGAACTAGTTCCATGCCAATTCCGGTACCTGGTATTTGATTGCTATATGCTTTGGTCGCCTGATAATATCGATCAAAAATGTTGGGCAAATCACTTTTAGGTATTCCAATACCATTGTCGCGTACGCTACATTTAATGTATTTCCCTTTTCCTCTTAGCTTTACAATAGAGTAAAGATCATGGGTGTTGGCCAATTGTAGCGTAACGTTGATTTCCCCTTTTTTAGGAGTGTATTTAAAGGCGTTGGATAAAAGGTTAAATAGTATTTTTTCTAAAATATCTACATCGTACCAACCTTTTATTTCTTGTTTTTCGCATTTGAAATCATATTTTATTTCGTAAATCCGTGCAAAGTCGTTAAAGGCACTCTTTATTGTATTGATGTCCTTTACGATATCATTTTTTGAAATATTTAATTTGAGCTTGCCCTCGTCAAATTTTCTAATGTCCATTATTTGGTTGATCAGCCTGTGCATCCTTAAGGTGTTATTGTAGATACGTTGGGAGGTTAACGGACTTAGAGTGAATTTTTTTTCTTTTACTACTTTTTCAATGGTTCCTAGAATTAAGGCCAAAGGAGTACGTAATTCATGGGAAATGTCCGTAAAAAAGACCATTTTCATTCGGTTTATTTCATTGTCTTTTTCTCGGCTGATTGTTTCGGTAACTAAATTCTTTTTCAGTTTATACCACCTTTGTACCAGTAGATAGGTAATGTATATACAAATAGTCAATAGTATAAAGTAAATTAGATAAGCCAAATTGCTTTTCCAATAAGGAGGGGTAATTATAAAGCTAAATGAGGCTGGGGTGGTATTCCATACGCCATCACTGTTACTGCTTCTTACCTTAAAAGTGTATTTTCCCGGAGGAAGGTCATTATAATTGGCATTTCTGTTGGAGGCAGTGGTGCGGTTCCAAAAGTCATTGATTCCTTCCAACTTATAAGCGTATTTGTTTTTATTGGGGGCCGTAAAATCCAATGAGGAGAATTCTATGGCAATATTATTGTTGTTATAAGGTAATTCCAACTCTTTGGTGTCTTCTTGTAGTGCCAGGGAGGTTGATATGTCTTTTAAATTTGAATTTTTTGATCCATTGCTAAGAACATGGAATTTAGTGATGATGGTGTTGGGTAAAAGCTTGGATTTCTGGTAGTTATTTGCGTTAAGGCTATAAAATCCACCTGGGCAACCGAAATATAAGACGCCTTTATCATCTTTGGTGTGGGAATTGAATATGAAATGACTTTCGGCAAGACCGTCTTCCATTCCAAAATTCACGAACTTTTTATCGTCTATATTGAAGCGTGAAATGCCCGCACGTGTACTTAACCATAAATACCCGTCCTTGTCCTGCTCTATACCTGCAATAGTGGTAGATTGTAAGCCCTCATTTTTGCCATAGGATGTTATGGACTGGTCTTGGGCATTATAAAAATTTAAACCTCCACCTCTTGTCCCAATCCATATGTTACCTTGTCCCGTTTCCAACAAACTTAATATGGCATTGGAAGAAAGGCCGTGATCTATAGAAGGGATAAATGTTTTTATCTCTTCATTGATCAGGTCTATTTTATATAGTCCGTCTCCTCTGGTTCCTACCCAAATGTTTTGCATACGGTCCAATAGCATTACCGATACGTTTTTACCTAATAGTAGCGAGATTATCTTTTGTTTAAAATTAGACAGGGCTGCCTCGGTATTTACAATGTCGATGCCCCCGCCCCAAAGTCCTACCCAAGTTTCATTTTTGTTAATGGGAATAATATCTTTTATGTCCTTTGAGTATTGTTCAAGGGTATCCGTTTTAAAGGAACTCCTGTTAGGCAGATAATTTGTGGTTTTTAAAAGGTATGGGCCAAGGCCCACTAAGAGTTCTTTTTTTTCATAGTCTTTCCTGACAACGGTTGAAAGTTCTTGGGTAGGCAGTAGTAGTTTGTTGGTGTTCAGGGATTTGTTAAAGCGATAAAGCCCTTTCCCATTAATAGACAATAAGAACTTGTGGCTGTTTTCTTTTAGTAGCGATTGGGGAAAGAAATTGGTCAACTCCTTGTCCAACGGAGTAAATTGGAATATTGAAGTTCTACCGGTATACTTTTTTACCCCCTTGTTGGTGGCCAACCAAAGATTATTGAATTTATCAATGGTCAAGGAGTTGATGCGAACCCCTAGAGACCCATAAGGGTTGTTGGAGTTGTTTATGTGTTGAAAGGAGTATTGGTTGTTTTTGCGACTTCCCTTAATTACTCCAGACTGTGTTCCAATCCATAAGATAGGGGATTCCTTTTCTTTTGCCAATGCCGTTAACGCAGTGTTTTTGGTTTTGTTAATTGGAAAAGTGGTATAGCTTTCCAAGACTTCCAATTCATAGTTGTCCTGCCCATAGCCAAGAACATATATACCTTGATCAGTTCTTGCAATAAAACTGTTGTTATTGGTTTTGATAAGCGCTTCTGTAGCTTTTGGGAATCCGCTTTCAATTAATTTATTATCGGGACCTAAAACGAGTATGCCATTGGGTGTGGCAAACCATAATCTACCAAATAGATCTTCCTCTAAATGATTTACCTGTTTATCATTGGTCCAAATTTTATTTTCTTGCTTATAATTGAATTCCGTAATAAATGTAAGGTTCTCTGCCTTTTGGTTGGGAATTATTTTTACAATCCCGGTGTTCCTTAAATTGGCCCATATTGTACCATCCGATGATTTTCCCAATAATTTGGAGGTATTGTTTTTGTAGAAGCCCTTAAATTGGTTTGTTTTTCTATTGTACCATATTAAATAACTTTCACTGCCTATCCATAGATTTCCAAGATTGTCTTCCACAAGGGAGTTTATACTGTTGTTGGGAATGGAATGCTCGTCAAAAACATCGTATTGGTTTTCAATTAGTGTATGACCGTCATATCGGTATAGCCCACTATCTGTTCCCAACCATAGAAAGCCTAGGTGGTCTTCAAATATAACATTGGTCTTTTTGTTGAAAGGGATGCCTTCTATGTTCAGTTTTTGAAGATATGCACTTTTCTCTTGGGCCATGCACCCTAAAGATAGTAGTAGGGCTAGGAAGAATAAAGGTATCTGCTTCATAGAGTATGGCTTGTTCTGAGCATAATTGCCACTACCTGGGAAAAAATTGCAATTAAAAGGAGCAATTAAGTGTCTTTGGGTATGCATAATGCCAGTAATATTGTTAATAAGTGTTAAAAATAAGCGGCGAAAGCTCTAATTGAGGGGTGCTTATGTCTATTATTAGGGGTTTAAATGTTGCAAAATAGTTTATTTACGCCTGTAATACAAGGGAATGCAACATTTTGACACCTAATCGAGATTTATAATTTTCGACTCCATTATACATTTACACAATGCCGATTGTTAAAGAAAAATCGGGTTTAATGTTAACCAATAAAAACCAATATGAAATTAAAGAGAATTTTATTGCTACTGCTGTTTTTCAGTATGGTGTCGCTACAAGCGCAGCAAGTTGTTAGCGGAACTGTGACGGATGAAACTGGCCAGCCTCTTCCAGGGGTGAACGTTTTGGTACAGGGAACCGCTACAGGAACTGTGGCTGATTTTGACGGGAATTATTCCATAAAGGCTGCTCAGGGGGCAGTTTTGGAATTTAGTTATTTGGGCTTTATTGCTCAAAATGTTACGGTAGGCGCTTCCACTACTATAGATGTGGTGCTACAGGAAGATGTATCACTTTTAGATGAGGTTGTAGTTATAGGCTACGGTACTTCTACTAAAAAGGATTTGGTTTCTTCTGTATCCTCTGTTAAATCGGATGTTTTGGAAAACCAACCAGTAGCCAGGGTAGATCAGGCCTTACAAGGTCGTGCTACCGGGGTAGAGGTTACTTCCAATAACGGAACACCGGGTACGGGTGCTACTATTCGTATTAGGGGTAACAGTTCCATTAATGGAAACAATGACCCCTTATATGTTGTAGATGGCTTTATTGCCGGTACTGGTTTTAACCTTAATACCATTAATGTCAACGATATTGAATCGGTTGAAATTCTGAAGGATGCTACCGCCCTATCTATTTACGGAACTAGGGGGGCCTCCGGTGTTATCTTGATTACAACAAAAAATGGTAAGGGAATGGCGGCAGGAAAGCCGGTAATTGCCATCAATCATTACCAAAGTATGCAGGAAACGGCCAACCGGATCAATATTCTGGGGGGACAGGATTTTATCGATTATAAAAATGAATCCTATCAGTTTGTACCTGGACCTGATGGTTTTGGATTTACAGATACTACATTGCCGTTGGTGTTGGATCCCGAAAATACCACTACAACAGATTGGTTGGATTTAGTAGAGCAGCCAGGAACGATCTCCAATACGGATTTGTCCATTACCGGAAATTCTGAAAATGCTAATTATTTTATTTCAGGTAACTATTACAATCAGAAAGGGTTGTTAAGGGGGTCTGGTCTGGAAAGGGTAAACTTTAGGACCAATGTGGATGTAAAAATTTCCGATAGGTTTAAGACAGGAATCAGAACAAACCTAACGCATTATAAAGTAGAAAACAATAAGGTAAATTACGGGAATATTGTTTCCAGTGTTTTACCTATTAGACCAGTTTATTTGGAAGATGGAAGTTTTTCTTTTGAAAACCCTATTAGTGCCGGCCTAGAGCGAAACCCGGAAGCTGACATACAATTACGAGTAGATCATGACTTGGTGACCCAAATCATAACCAATGCGTATGCAGAGTATGAAATAGCTAAAAACCTATCCTTTAAATCTACATTTGGTGCCCAGCTAAATTATGTTAAGCAAAACAACTATTTGCCGGGTATATTACCCGAACGTGTGAATGGAGGTTATGGTAGGATCAACACCAATTTTTCCAAAAGTATCCTAAACGAGAACACCCTGAACTATAACGTAGATTTGGGTGATCACTCTCTAAAATTGTTGGGTGGATTTACCTGGCAAAAGGATAATAATGAAAGTACGTTTGCAGAAGCAGATAATTTCCCTAACGATGTAGTGCAGTTTAATAATTTGGCTCTTGGGGATTCGGAAACTGCAAAGGTTGGCTCGGGTTACGGTCAGCGAACCTTGACCTCTTTTCTTGGTAGGGTAAATTACGGCTATAAAAGTAAATACTTGCTTACCTTGGTAGGAAGATATGATGGTTCCTCAGTATTTGAGGAAGGCAATAAGTATGCTTTTTTCCCTTCTGTAGGTGCAGCTTGGAATGTTGATGAGGAGGATTTTATGATAGATTCCAATGTAATAAATAGGTTTAAAATTAGAGGTAGTTATGGTATTGTTGGGGAACAAGGTGTTGCAGCTTACAATTCCATTGCCACATATGCCAACACAACCACCGTATTCAATGGTACTTCGGTGAATGGAGTATTGGTTGGACAAGTGCCCAGTAGTGGATTAACTTGGGAAACCACCAAGCAAATGGACCTTGGTCTGGAACTCGGATTTTGGAACAATAGAATATCTTTTGAGGCCGATTATTACAAAAAGACAACCGAGGATCTTCTTTTGGCAGTGGCTTTATCTGGTCAGGTAGGAGCCAATTCAACCACCCAATTGCAGAATTTAGGTTCTGTAGAGAACAGAGGCTTTGAATTTGGTCTTAATACCATCAACATACAGAATGATAACTTTACTTGGGAGTCCAATCTTAGTATATCCTCTAACAAAAGTGAGATATTGGAACTGGATGATCAGGAATATATTTCACTACAATCAACGGGAAATCAAGGGGGTAATTCTGCTAGGTTAATTGTTGGGGAGGCGATGCCAACTTTTGTTGGGGCGAAATATTTGGGGACCTATAAGACTGCCGAAGAGATTATCGCCGACGGTAGAGAAGGAGTGTCCTTTATTGGTGGTCCTAGATTTGAGGATGTAAATGGCGATTCTAATATCAATGACGAAGACTTTCAGGTACTTGGTAGTCCAATACCGGATTTTTATGGAGGATTTAGAAATACCTTTACCTATAAAAACCTTTCCTTGGATGTATTTTTCCATGGTAGCTATGGAGCTGAAATTTTTAATACTAGAACCCAGACGGCCTATTACGGTAGGGGAGAACAAAATGTGGATCCTATAGTAATGGAACGTTGGATAGCCGGGGTAAATGAAACCTCTGATATACCAAGGGCTGGTCCATCCAATAGTCTGTTTAACCCTAATAGTAGCTTAAATATTGAAGACGGCTCCTATTTAAGATTAAAAACAATGACTTTTAACTACAACATACCTATGGAAGCCAAAGGGCTGGGGAATGTGTTTAGTGCAATGAATGTTTATGTTACCGGAACAAATCTTTTCCTATGGTCAGATTTTACTTTGGGAGATCCGGAAGTAAATGCTTTTACTGCAGGTAGCGGACTTGGTTCTGTTTCCCAAGGTTTTGCATCTGGTCAATATCCATATGCTAAAACCATAACCCTAGGTGTAAAAGTAGAATTTTAAAAAAAATAGATATGAAAACTAATATAACGAGCAAATTTTTAATGCTACTCATGGGCTTACTTGTTTTGAGCTCTTGTGACAAGTTTCTGGAAGAAGATCTAAGGGATGAGATAACACCGGAGGCCTTTTTTACCAATGATAAGGAAGCCGAGCTGGCCGTTAACGGTGTCTACAGGTTATTTCATAACAACAACCTTTACGCACAACGCGGTCTGGACAATTATTACACAAGCGGAGCCGATATACAGGCGGCCAATAGAAACGTAAATGGATCTATACACAATTATCTTATTCAAGAAGGTACGGCAGATGGCAATGGTACCTGGATTTACCTATATCGCGTGGTAAACAATACCACCGAGTTTATTACCAATATTGAAGGTAATGAAAGCTTATCGCAAGATGCTAGGGATCAAAGAGTGGGAGAGCTTTTGTTTTTAAGGGCTTTGGCCTATTATCATTTAACCAATCTTTGGGGCGACGTTCCATTTTATACCGAGCAATTACCAGTGCCAGAAAGGTCCACACTTGGGAGAACGCCTAAAGCGGAAATTAGAAGCGCTATGAAGACGGATCTGGCGCGCGCCTTTGATCTATTGCCTACTTCATATTCGGGTAACAACTTGGGTAGGGCTACCAAATGGGCTGCTGCGACCCTTAAGGCTAAATACCACCTTTTTGATAAAGAGTGGGCATTGGCCAAGGCTGAATGTGATATTGTTATCGATCAAAGTCCTCATTCACTTTTGGATAATTATGCCGATGTATTTGATCAGTCCGATCCAGGTGCACAGTACAACAATGAGCATATTTTTGTAATCGATTTTGAGGCAGATTTAGTAGGTGAATTATCTACAACAAGAACAGATGATTACAACCCCCGTATCAGGGACGAACCTGCAGATCGTAATAAGGATACCGTGGTAAACGGGGTTTCTGGTTCCAAGGTTAATATATTTCAAGGCCTTTTGCGTGACAGAAATGAAGATATGACCGGTTATGGTTGGTCAGTTCCTTTGCCAGAATTTGCCTTAAGGGAGAATTGGCAAGATGGCGATTTGCGCTATGATGCTACCATTGTTACCGAATATTTAGGCTGGAAATTATCTTTTCCATACTTTAGGAAGAATTGGAATCTGGATCAGGAAAACTCTTTGCGAGGAAATCACCCCGAAAACTATATCGTTTTCCGTTTGGCAGATGTTTATTTGATGGCTGCTGAGGCCGAAAATGAATTGAACGGACCAGATAATGCTTATTTTTATGTGAATAAGGTAAGGGAACGAGCTTTTGAGCCAGATCAGCCTTGGAGCGGAATGTCTCAAGGAGAGTTTAGAGAGGCTATGTACGAGGAGAGAAAGTTTGAGCTAAGTGCCGAGGGACACCGACGAATGGATCTAATTAGATGGGGTATATTGTTGGATAGGGTGAAAACTGTTGAACACAGGGCATGGAACAATCCGGCTGCCAACATTCAGCCATATCACGTATTGTTGCCCATTCCACAGAATCAGTTGGAATTAAATCCAAATTTATTGGAGTCCGACCCTACCAATAACGGGTACAGATAATACAACATAAAGTAACCACCATGGGACATGATTTTCTTGTCCCATGGTATTTTTTATACCTACCAATTATGAGACAATTCTCTTATTTAGTTTCCTTTTTATTCATGATCAGTGTATTGTCCTCCTGTAAAAACAAGGGGGAAATTCCTACTACATCAGGGGAGGAACCCACCTTCAATAAGGTAGATAAACCTAATATCATTTATATTCTAGCCGATGATTTGGGCTATGGTGACCTAAGTGCCTATGGTCAGCAAAAATTTACCACACCCAACATAGATAAGTTGGCAAGGGAAGGCATGCTTTTTACCCAACATTATTCCGGCAGTACAGTATGTGCTCCGTCCAGGTCCGCACTATTGACCGGAATGCACACTGGACATACTTTTGTCCGTGGCAATAAAGAAATTCAACCGGAAGGGCAGTATCCTATTCCGGACAATACCTTTACCATGGCAGAGGCCATGAAAAAGGCGGGTTATGTTACTGGTGCTTTTGGTAAATGGGGTTTGGGTTACCCCGGTTCCGAAGGAGACCCAATTAACCAAGGCTTTGATACCTTTTTTGGATACAATTGCCAACGGTTAGGGCATAATTACTATCCGCGACACCTATGGGCCAATAAGGACTCCTTGGTGTTGGAGGAAAATTCAGGAAAGAATAAAGGCGTATATGCGCCCCAACTAATTCATGAAAAGACCTTGGACTTTATAGAGTTTAACAAGGATAATCCATTTTTCCTTTACGTTGCTTCCATTATCCCACATGCGGAACTGGCAGCCCCGGAGGAAATATTAAAAAAATACAGGGGCAAATTCCCTCCAGAAAAAGCTTATAAGGGTGTAGATGACGGTCCGGAATATAGAAAAGGGCCCTATGAATCCCAGAAAGAAACCCATGCCGCCTTTGTTTCTATGATCCACATCCTGGACAACCAAGTGGGTGAGATTATGGCTAAATTGGAAAAACTGGGAATAGCAGATAACACCATTGTGATGTTTACCTCGGACAATGGCCCACATATGGAAGGTGGAGCCGATCCGGAGTATTTTAACAGCAATGGTCCTTTCAAAGGCACCAAACGCGACCTTTATGAAGGAGGTATACGCGTTCCTTTAATTGTGAAATGGCCAGGACAAATAAAGCCAAATACCAGAACAGATCATGTTTCGGCATTTTGGGATGTTTTTCCAACTATTTCCAATATTGCCAATTTGGAAGTGCCCCAGTCTTTGGATGGTGTTTCCTTTTTGCCTACCCTCTTGGGCAAGGAAAAAGATCAAGAAGAACATGAATATTTGTATTGGGAGTTTCATGAGAAAGGGGGTAGACAGGCCATCCGAAAAGGGAATTGGAAGGCAGTAAAATACAATGTATTTGGTTCTTCAGATTCACCAATAGAACTCTATGATCTGGATACCGATCTAGGAGAAGAGAACAACCTTGCCAAAGATTACCCCAAAGTAGTAGAGGAGATGAAAAATATACTTGAAGAAGCTAGGACCCCCTCAGAGGTATTTACTTTTGATCAGGGTACCTACCTAAACGTAAAATAGTAAGTTGGATATAGTGTTAGTAAGTTAGTTTTTTTAGTTGCTAAAAGGGGCGCCATTTTTTGGTAGCCCCTTTTATTTTATATGAACTATCAATTTGGATAGAGGTATTTAAAAACGGGGATATAAAATGGGGCCGAAGTATTGATTACCAGTACAAAATACGCTCACTTAGAATTTACGGTATCTATAAAAAATAAGAGGTAATATTGAATATATTAGTTGTTTAAAAGATAAGTTACATGATAAAAACAAACCAAAACAGTATTAGGTTGTGCAAAATCCTTGTTAAAAATATGCGATTCCTGTTGGTTATTCTTCTTTTTACCTCGGGGGGACATGCACAGGATTTGGATGGCCTGGCAGTAGGCAAGCAAAAGCCCAATATTATCTATATCCTTGCCGACGATTTGGGCTACGGTGATTTAAGTTGTTATGGCCAAAAGAAATTTTCAACACCAAACATAGATAAATTGGCCAAACAGGGTAAGGTATTTACCCAACATTATTCCGGGTCTACCGTCTGTGCCCCTTCCCGTTCTGCATTGATGACAGGACAGCACACAGGGCATACCCCAATAAGGGGTAATAAGAAGGTGCCACTGCCTGCCCAGAGTGTTACCTTGGCAGAGGTGTTAAAGGAAAATGGATATGCTACAGCTGCCTTCGGAAAATGGGGAATGGGGAAGGTTGGATCTGAAGGAGATCCTTTAAAGCAAGGTTTTGACCATTTTTATGGGTATAACAATCAATCTTTGGCCCATAATTACTATCCTTACTTTTTATGGGAGGATGACCAGAAAGTGATTTTAGAAGGAAACACGGGAAGAGGAACCGGGGAATATGCCCCTGACCTTATCCATAGGAAGGCGCTACAGTTTATAGATAAAAATAAAGACAATCCCTTTTTTCTTTATTATCCGTCTATCGTGCCCCATGCCGAACTGTTTGCCCCTAGGGAATATATGGAAAAATATATAGGAGCCTTTGATCCGGAAAGTCCGTACAAGGGAGTTGATGATGGGCCCAAATACAGAAAAGGCCCTTATGGGTCCCAAGAATTTCCGCATGCTGCCTTTGTTGCCATGGTAAACCTTTTGGACGATCAAGTAGGAGAAATTATGCAAAAGGTAGAGCAACTGGGATTAACAGATAATACCATAATCATATTTACATCAGATAACGGCCCTCATAAAGAAGGGGGTGCAGACCCTGACTATTTTGATAGTAATGGTATATACAGGGGCTATAAACGCGATTTGTACGAAGGGGGAATCAGAGTACCCATGATTGCCAGTTGGCCTGGTGTAATTGAAAAAGATACTAAAACCGACCATATTTCGGCTTTTTGGGATGTTTTGCCTACTATGGCCGACTTATTAGGTGTTGAACTGAATAGTGATTTGGACGGGATATCTTTTTTACCCACGCTTCTGGGTAAAAAGAAGCAACCTAAACATGACTATTTGTATTGGGAATTTCATGAACGGGGAGGTAGACAGGCGCTGCGGTCAGGGAAATGGAAATTAATTAGATATAATGTTAATAAAGCGGGGAACTATGAGCTGTATAATATAGAGGAAGAACCTAGTGAAACTAGGAATATTATAGATGACCAGCCCAAAAAGGCCAAGGCGCTTATAAAGCAATTAAATAATAGTAGAACATACTCAGAGGAATTTCAGTTTAAATAATTGGCGATAGAAGCATAATGAAAATAGGTAAATTTTTAAAGCTTACGATACTTCCAAAAAATAGGAATTTGCATTTCGGTTTCATGTTGGCCTGTACTTTACTAACTTCTTGCTTTGCGCTTTCGCAGGAAAAGGGGCTGGTAGAGGTCGATATTTTTACGGATAAGGAGTTTCAGACCATTCATAATTTTGCAGCCTCGGATGCATGGGCGGCCGAATATACGGGCTTATGGTCCAATGAAAAAAAGAGCCAAATGGCCAGGTGGTTATTTAGTATGGAACGCGATGCCAACGGTTCTCCCAAGGGAATTGGATTGTCGGCTTGGCGTTTTAATATAGGGGCAGGGAGTACGTCTCAAGGAGAAGAAAGTGGTATAAAAGATCCGTGGAGGCGGGCCGAAGGCTTTTTACAGAATGACGGAAGTTATGATTGGCAAAAGCAGGCTGGGCAACAATGGTTCCTACAAGCGGCAAAGAAACAAGGGGTGAATCAATTCATTGCATTTGTCAATAGTCCGCCCATACAGTTGACAACAAACCATAAGGCACATTCTACTGATGGCTTGGCCGCAAATTTATCCAAGGACAACTATGTGGATTATGCCAAATTTCTAGCTACGGTGCTAAAACATTTTAAAGACAGTTTAGCAATCCAATTTAAGTATATAAGTCCGTTTAACGAACCCCAGTGGGAATGGAAAGGCGGACAGGAGGGGTCTCCCTGGAACAATGATGAATTGGCCAATGCTACTAGGGTGATCGATTCTGTGTTTCTTAAGCAAAAAATAGATTCAAAAATAGAAATAACTGAAGCGGGCCAAATAGACTATATAACTGGGGAAAAAGAAAAGTATCGGAATAGGAGCAACCAGATTACTACATTCTTTAGTCCTGAAAGCCCTAATTATTTAGGGGATTTAAAATCCTTGGCCCCAAAAATAGCAGCACACAGTTACTTTACTACCTGGGATATTTCAAAACTCAAAAATAAAAGGCAGCGGATTGCACAAAAACTAGCTGAATATCCTTCCTTGGAATATTGGATGAGCGAATACTGTATTTTGGAGAACAATGAGGAGATCAGGGGAAAAGGTAGGGATCTAGGTATGTCCACGGCACTTTACGTGGCCCGTCTCATTCATGCCGACCTTACTATTGCCAATGCCAGTGCTTGGCATTGGTGGTTGGCAATGAGCCCGTACGATTTTAAAGACGGACTAATTTATGTGGATAAGGATAGTGAGGACGGAAACTTCTATGGCACCAAATTACTTTGGGCATTGGGAAATTATTCCAGGTTTATAAGGCCAGGAGCCAAAAGGGTCTTGGTCACCTATGACAATTTTAATACGGTGGAAAACCTGAAAGATGGAGTATTGTTATCGGCCTATATAAATACGGACAAAAGTTTGGTGTTGGTTGCAGTAAACCAAGGGGAAAAGGCTAAGGATTTAAAATTAAATATAGATAAGCCATTTATTAATGAAGTCCGGACTTATGTTACCAATGAATCCCATAATCTTCATAAAATGTCCGACGGTCAAATACCTAATGGTAAGATACAGGTCTTGGGTAAATCGGTAACTACATTTGTTTTCCATTCAAAGGATTAATCTTAATTTGACCTACCCATTTTTAATCAGATAAGAAAATAACACTTTATGATTTATAAAATAATGATCACAAAAAGTATGCTTGCCCTTATATTGGTAGGTGCCTTTAATTCATTAATTGCCCAAACTAATAATAAACCGATGGGTGATGATGTTAACAAAAAGCCCAATATCATTTTTATCCTTACAGATGATCTGGGGTATGGGGACCTTGGTGTATTGTTTCAAAATATGAGGGCTATGGAAAAAGGTTCTGTCCACCCGCGAGCGTATACTCCCAATCTGGATCAAATGGCAGCGGAAGGTGCCCTGATGTCACAGCATTATTCTGCCGCACCAGTCTGTGCCCCATCCCGGGCCTCACTGTTGTTGGGGCGTAGTCAGGGTCATGCCAATATCAGGGACAATCAGTTCGACAAGGCCTTGGATAATAACCACACCTTAGGGTCTGTATTGCAAACTGCAGGCTATACCACAGCGGCCATTGGAAAATGGGGCTTACAGGGAAAAGGAGGTAAGGCACCCAATTGGACTGCCCACCCACTTAATCGAGGTTTTGATTACTATTTGGGTTATATACGTCATGGTGATGGTCATGAGCACTATCCTAAAGAAGGGGTTTATAGAGGTAAGAAAGAAGTGTATGAAAACAGGACCAATATTGCCGAAGACCTTGATAAATGTTATACTACCGACTTGTTTACGGCGGCTGCGAAGAAATGGATTGTCGATTTTAAGAAAGGAGACGATGGCGATAAGCCCTTTTTTATGTATCTGGCCTATGATACCCCCCATGCCGTTCTAGAATTGCCTACCCAGGCCTACCCTGAGGGAGGTGGATTGCATGGCGGACTACAATGGTTGGGAGAGCCAGGGCATATGATCAATACCGCTTCTGGAAAGGTGGATTCTTGGATGCATCCAGATTATGCCAATGCAACTTATAACCATGATGGGGATCTAGCAACTGCCCAATTGGCATGGCCTGAGGTCTACAAACGTTATGCAACTGATACCAGGCGGATAGACGATGCCGTGGGCGATATACTGCAACTGCTCAAAGATTTGGAAATTGATGAAAATACCATGGTGGTATTTACTTCGGACAACGGTCCGTCCAAGGAATCGTATATAACCAATGAACCTATATCACCTAGCTTTTTTAAGAGTTTTGGGCCTTTTGATGGCATAAAGCGCGATTGTTTGGAAGGTGGAGTGCGTATGCCAACATTGGCAATATGGCCAGGGAAAATCCCGGCAGGGAGCCAGATTGAAACCCCTAGTATTTCCTATGACTGGATGCCGACCTTTGCTCAGATGGCCGGACTTCCCGCACCGGCAGTATCGGACGGGGTATCCCTATTGCCTTCCTTACTGGGAAAAGGCAAACAGCCCAATAGTAATATCTATATTGAATACTATCAGCCAGGCAAAACACCGGAATACGCTGATTTTATTCCGGGGCACCAAGGGCGCCGTCGCAACCAAATGCAGATGGTACGTTTAGAAGATTATGTTGGCTTGCGTTACGATATTAGGTCCCAGGACGATGATTTTGAAATTTATGATGTGGTAAAAGATCCCCAACAGACGCAGAATCTGGCCAAGGACCCAAAATTGGCTCCCTTACAGCAGCAGATGAAGGATAAGGTTCTACGTTCGCGTACGCCAAACAATACGGCTTTACGACCCTACGATGACGCCCTTATTCCTGCAGTTACTGAGCGGGAAATGGAAAGGGGTATAAAATGGAGGACATATCAAGGCAATTTTTCATGGGTGCCACAAGTAAGCAACCTCAAGGAATCCAATTCTGGAGAGGAAAAGGAGTTGAGCGCGGTGATACAGCACAGTCTCAAATCGGGGGCTATGCTTCTGGAGGGCTACATAAGTGTTCCAGTTGATGGGGACTATACCTTTTACGTCTCGGCCAATTCGGCAGCATTTCTTAGGATCCATGATGTTGCAGTTGTTGATGCCGACTATGAATACTTTAGAAACGCACCCAAAAGCGGAGATATTAAACTTAAGGCTGGCCTGCATCCATATCGATTATATTATACCCCAGGACCAAAAGGAAAACCATCCCTAAAATTGGAATGGCACGGTCCTGGTATAGAGAAAGGGACTATTCCTGCGGAGGCATTTTTTCAGCCTAAATAAGGCCGTTGTTTTTCTTTCTTGAAACTAAAAAGAATAAAAAGTACGGCTTCCACCTTGGAACCGAGCTTTTCGGTAAGGATCTTGAAGGCTCGTGTAATATGGCCCTCCACGGTTTTTATGGAAATATTCAAGTATTCGGAGATTTCGGTATGGGTAAGCCCTTCTTTTTTATTCATTAAAAATATCTCCCTGCATTTGGAAGGTAAATTTTCAATTTCGGCATTCATTAAGTTAATTAGACCATCCAATTCTTCAGGTTCTATATCTGCCACCAGATCTATGGCTTCAAAATATTTTTTCTCCAAGTATATTACAGGTTTATTTTTACGATATTGGTTAATAAACTCGTTATAGACCGATTTGTATAAATAACTTTTTACGGATAATTTAGGATTTATATTTTTTCTATTGGTCCAAATAGTGACGAATACATTTTGAACAATATCTTCGGCCATACTATGGTCGTGGCACAAGGATTGGGCATAGGTACACAAATTCTGGTAATAAGAATCCATTAGCAGGTCATAGGCTTTTTCATCACCTAAAATTAACCTTTTGGCCAGGAATAAGCTTCTTTTGCTGTTCATTTTAAATGCGTTATTATCATTATTAGAAGATAATATTAGTAAAAAATTCAAAATAATCATAAAAAAATAGAGGGGTATTAAAAATTTGAACGTATTAGGTACATAAGTGTAAAAAATTAAATGGCCGAAATAGAAAAAATAATCGTTAAGTTTTTAAATCAAGAATCAAATTATTCCGAGTTGGAAAAATTGGAAACTTTTATTAAGAATGAACAAAGAATTCAAGTCTTTAATAATTTTGTTAAAACACAATACCTAAGTACACTTTCCATGACAGAATATGATGTTAATAAGGCCAAGGAGACTATTAAAACTAGGTTGAAAAAGGGCGAACAGACAAGAAGGGTGTACCTATCTAAGAAAATAGCGGTAGCGGCTTCCATTATGCTGTTGCTTGGCATGGCTTTTTACCTTTTGTATGATAATAGGCCAGTGAAAGTGTCTGAACCTGAAAAACAATCTAATTTAATTGTAGCGGGTACTGATAAGGCCATTCTGACCCTTGAAAATGGTAATGAGGTAGCTTTGGAAAAAGGGAAAAAAATTCAAACTGCTAAGGCTAGCAGTAATGGTGAAGAATTAATATATGTTGATAAAGAACAAAATGAAACCGATGTAAAAGAGCAGATGTACAATTACCTCACTATTCCTAGGGGAGGGCAGTTTTTCGTTAAATTATCGGATGGGACCGAGGTTTGGTTAAATTCAGAATCCAAATTAAAATATCCGGTAGCATTTAAGGACGGTCTTACGCGTAACGTGGAACTAATCTACGGGGAAGCTTATTTTAAGGTTTCACCCAGTGAGGAGCACAAGGGAGCTGCCTTTCATGTGTTGACCAAATCCCAGGAAATAAATGTATTGGGTACCGAATTTAATGTGAGGGCCTATAATAATGAGGAGCTAATTTCCACCACCTTGGTAGAAGGGAAAATTAATATAAAAAAGGGAGAGCAAAGTAAAACCTTGCGGCCAAATCAACAGGCCAGGATTAGTCGTGGTAGTGATAACATGGATATTCAAGAAATTGATGTTTCCCAAGAAATTGCATGGGTAAACGGATTGTTTAGTTTTAATGAAAAACCTTTAGGAGAAATAATGACGGATTTGTCCAGATGGTATGATACCGAAGTTGTTTATGAAAATGCCAAGCACAAGAGTTTTGTCTTTACTGGAATATTGGAAAGAACCGAAACCGTAGAGGATATACTCAAGCTTATTGAGGCCACCAGCGAGGGTCAGATAAAATTTGAAATAAACAATAAAACAATTAGTATTAAATAAGAAAAGGAAAAGGCCAGCACCTTCCACAGCAATAGCCTTTTTCCCAGTAGATCAATTAAAACAATGTTTAACTAAACCATTACAAATTTATGAAAATTAAATTAACCAACCGACCACCTTGCCCGTTGGGTAAAGTCCTTTTACGCTTTTTTATGAAATCCATTATTTTTCTCTTTTGCTCGATTTCATTTGCACTCACCCCCATCAGTGGGGTAGGCCAAAATGCAGAGATTATTGTCGATTCAGATGTCACCTTGAACGTTAAACAGGTCTTTCGGCTAATCAATAAACAAACGGATTATAAGTTTGTATATAGACATGATCTCATTAAGATTGCTCCAGATATAGACCTTAAAAAAGGAGTTATCAAAGCTGGTGATCTTTTGGATAAATGTCTTTCTCCCATAAGTTTTACATATAAATTTACAGATGGTTCCACTATTGTAGTGAAAAAAAGTCCAGTTGATTCCTCTGTAAATAATTTAGTTGAGATCTTGGATAAGAAATTACAATTTCAGGTGAGTGGAACCATAATGGATAATGAGGGGATGCCCCTACCAGGAGCCAACATTGTTGAAAAAGGGACCAGCAATGGGGTTACCGCTGATTTTGATGGAAAATTTTCAATACAAGTACAGGAAGCCAATGCTACGCTTATCATTTCGTACATAGGCTTTACTAAACAGGAAATATCACTCAATGGCCGAAGTAATGTCACGGCAGTATTAAAAGAGGATGCCGCTGGTTTGGATGAAGTCGTCGTGGTGGGATACGGTACGCAAAAAAAGGAAAACCTTACGGGTTCTGTAGCTACGGTAAGTTCTGACGAACTTATAAAGAGACCGGCAGCGAATGTAGAAAACTTATTGCAGGGGAGAGTTCCTGGTCTACAAGTTTCATCGTCTTCCGGTAAACCTGGAGATGAAGGAAATACTCTGCGGATAAGGGGAATAGGTACATTTAGTGGAGCGGGAAGTAGTCCATTGGTGCTTATAAATGGTATAAGCGGTGATATGACCAACCTTGACCCGAACGACATAGAATCGGTTTCTGTTTTAAAGGATGCCGCTTCCAGTGCCATTTATGGAGCCAGAGCTGCCAATGGGGTTATTCTTATTACTACAAAGCAAGGTAAAGCAGGTAGCCTTGTAATTGACTATCACGGCAATATTCAGGCGCAGAGCGCTAGTAGATTGCCGGACTTATTGTACAATTCTGCAGACTATATGCAATTTTGGAACGAAGCAAGGATTAGGAACGGTCAAGCCCCACATTTCACCCAGGCGGAAATAGATGGGTTCAGAAACAACCCTAACGATCCTGTAAATTATCCCAATTTCAATTGGATCGACCATACTTTCAATACCGCCATTGCACATAACCAGTCTTTTCGTATCAGTGGGGGAAACGAAAAAACGGTTTTCAGTGCTTCCCTTGGATATCTGGACCAACCAGGTATCACAAGTAATTATGAGTATCAAAAATTTAACGGCCGTGTTACGGTAGACTCCAGATTGAATGACTGGATCAAGATCGGGGGCGACATTCAGTTTGTAAATAAGGACATAACCAGAAGTAACTGGGACAATAATGTGGACTACCAAATTCTTGCCATTTACGGAGCAGGACCAAATTATACACCTACGATGACTTTGCCGGATGGAAGTACTGGATATGTAGCCCGTTACAGTGCCGATATTGCCGAATGGACTGTTAGAAACCCTGACGCTCAAGATGCAAGTGGTCTAATGACGGAGACCCGGTACAATGTACTGCCCCAGTTCTATAGTGAGGTTAATCTTACCAATAACCTGACTTGGAATTCCAAATATGCCCTTACCATTGACAATAATCAGTATAAGAATCATGAGCATGCCGTAGACAACTATTACTTTAAAGACGGTTCATATGCCCACAACAATGCTACTTGGAGGTTAGGGGTGGAGGATAGATGGACCACCAGTAAGTTGTCTACCTTTTATTCAACCCTAAATTATACCAAATCCTTAAACGATAACAACTTCAGTGTCTTGGCAGGATATAACCAAGAAGGATTTAAGGATAGATATCTTAGAGGGCAGAGAATTAATTTTCCGACCAACGATCTGAAAGAATTGGATGCCGGTGCTACCAATGGTCAATCTACCGGTGGTGGTGCAACGGAGTGGGCAATACAGTCATATTTTGGGAGAATTAATTATGATTATCAGGGTAAATACTTGCTCGAGGCCAATGCCAGATACGACGGTACTTCGAGAATTTCACCGGATACACGATGGGGTTTCTTTCCTTCCTTATCAGCTGGATGGAGGATTTCAGAAGAAGCGTTTATGGACAAAGTGGATTGGTTGGGCAATTTAAAACTCCGGGCTTCCTGGGGACAATTGGGAAACCAAAATGTTGGACTTTATCCTTATCAAGAAGTATTGTCAACCACTTCCTACCCGTTTATAAACTCGGAACCAGGTGTAATACAAAGCCGCATGGTGGATAAAAGTCTTAAATGGGAAACAACTACAATGACCGATTTGGGAGTTGATTTTAGCATGCTCAATGGCTTGTTTAGCTTTACGTTCGACTGGTATGACAAAATTACCGATGATATCCTTTATCAGATTCCGGTACCGGCAAGTATTGGCTTATCTGCACCCACAGTGAACTTTGGCAAAATGAAGAACACGGGAATCGATCTTGTCGTGGGTAGCCAGAAAAGTTTTGGTGATTTTTCCTACAGTACTAGTGTCAATTATTCCAGTTACAAGAATGAAGTGTTGGAGATTTTGTCCCCGACTTATGGAAATACCACTACTCAGGTAGGTCTTCCGTTTAATTCCCATTATTTGATCGAATTCGACGGAATATTTCAAAACCAGACGGAAATAGATGCAGCTGCCGTTCATCCGTTCAACCCAAAACCGGGAGACCTGAAATTCAAGGATGCAAACGGTGATGGCACCATAAATGCCGATGACAGGGTCGTGGTGGATGGAGCCTATCCCAAGTTCTTTTATGGTGGCACACTAGACCTTAGTTGGAAAAACTTTGATTTGTCGCTGTTTTTCCAAGGAGTCGAGGGGTCCAAGGCACACGTCCAGACATTGGCATGGGGTCTTACGCCGTACATGCAAGGATCGCCACCGACACTTGATTTCGTAAAAAATAGATGGACAGGGGAAGGATCTACAAATTCACATCCTGCCATGTTCGTTACTGGATACGGACCGGTCACTGGAACACCTAACACCTATTGGTTATTGGATTCATCCTATTTCAGACTTAAGAACTTGTCTATCGGATATAATATCCCCACCGATATATGCAAAACAATAGGACTTCAGGGTATTAATATTTACATGTCCGGCGACAATTTATTTACCATCACGCAATGGCCGGGATCAGATCCTGAAAAGGCCAATACCGGCTGGTTTACGGCCTACCCTCAGCTCACGACATACACTATGGGAGTTAAATTGAAAATATAATCTTAAAATATATTATTATGAAGATATACATAAAAATGGACAAGGTTATCACTTTCACCATTGTCCTATTGGCACTTTTTACACTTTCATGTGAAAAAGACTTATTGGATAAAAATCCGTTGACTGAAATTTCAAGCTCTACATTCTGGAATACCAAGAATGATGCCGACATGGCCCTTGCCGGTTGTTATGCACGCCTAAATAATTCTACATTCAATTTCGAGAGTAAGATGAGTTTAGATGTTCTTGCTGGAGAGGCAAGTAATGGAAGTGGCAATGCCCAAAACATGGCTTTAGGCTTAGTAGAATCCACCTCAGGGGGACTAATTTCATCTGTCTATAATGATTGTTACAGAGGTATAGCATCATGTAATTTTTTCTTGGCCAACATTGATAACACTCCAATCCCTACCAGTACAATAGATGTTTATAAGGCAGAGGTACTATTTTTAAGGGCGTTGTTTTATTTTACATTGACCGACTATTACGGGGGAGTGCCATTATATACAGAAACGCTTGAAAATATTGGGGAGGCTAAGGTGGCTCAGAGTTCAAAAGAGGAGGTTATTGCCCAGGTTATTGCGGATTTAGATCTAGCTATCACTAATCTGCCCAATACGGATTACAGCAGTGCAGGACACGCGGTAAAAGGTTCTGCATTGGCACTAAAATCGAGGGTGCTGCTATATCAAGGTGATTGGTCAGGTGCAGCAGCTGCGGCAAATCAAGTAATGACTGAGGGAAAATTTAGTCTATCGGATGATTTCCAGAATATGTTCTTGGTATATGGGCAGGATGCCAATCCGGAAATAATGTTTTCAACTAGATATCTAAACCCTGACAATTCCAACCAACAGGATATTAGAATTGAATGGCATGGAGTTTGGAACCCTAGAGAGGAACTCAGGGATGCATTCGAATGCACAGATGGCCTATCGATTAGTGAATCTCCACTGTACGACCCTGCCAATTATAAGTTAAACCGGGATCCAAGGTTGGAATACACCTTAAAACCATTTGATGACCCAGCCGTTAAAGCCTCAGGAGAAATTTTACCTTACGCCTATAACAATCCTTCTGTCACTGGGTATATGCCAACCAAAGGTGCTGATGTGGAAGCACTACCGGTGGATTATGCCACCAGAAGTGAACATGACTGGATATTGTTAAGATATGCAGAGGTCTTGCTGAATTTCGCTGAAGCGACAAACGAAATCAGCGGCCCTACGACTGAAGTGTATGATGCAGTAAATGCTGTACGTGGAAGAACAGGAATTGGTATGCCACCCCTTCCAGATGGGTTATCTAAAGACGAAATGAGGGCTCGAATTTGGAACGAAAGGAGGGTTGAGTTCGCAATGGAGGGGTTGAGATACAGTGATATTAGAAGATGGAAATTGGCAGAGACCTATATCAATACGTTGGTTGAACCTAATAGTGGTACTCCACGCGTATTTAATCCTACAAAACACTATTTATGGCCATTTCCACAATCTGAAATGGATGTTAACCCTAATTTACAACAAAACCCAGGGTATTAACATATTAGGGCATAATAATATCTGAACTGAACTATAGAACATTAGGCCTATAAGTACCTTGATTATAACTATTCTAGAAAAAAGTAATAAGAGTTGTTTTGAGTTAGTTGGAAAAAGGGGACTGGATTTAACGCCAGTCCTTTTTTTTAAATAAAAGTAAATATGCGATGAATTTTTATAAAATAAAAATACTCTATTTTTTACTGATTAGTCTGAGTAAAGTCTTTTCCCAATCACAACAACAACTACCTGATTTATACAATATTGTTTGGCAAGAGCCAAGTAAAAATAGTTCTGAATCAATGCCATTGGGTGGTGGTGATATTGGGTGTAACGTTTGGGTAGAAAACGGTGAGGTCCTACTTTATGTACAGCGCAGTGGTAGCTTTAGTGAAATCGGAGAGTTTTTAAAAATGGGCCGCTTCCGTGTAAAATTGAATCCAAACCCATTGGTTGGAGAAAATAGCTTCAAGCAAGAGCTAGAATTAGTCGACGGATTTATTGAGATTGAATCAAAGAAAAAGGTTGTTCCAAACAGTCTAAATGTTAAAATTAAATTATGGGTCGATGTATTTCGACCAATCGTACACATAGATGTAGAATCAAATCAAAAAATAAATGCCACTGTTGAATACGAAAGTTGGCGAACAGAAGATAAAGAATTAACGTTTGGAAAGGAACGCTTCGGAGCATTTGGCCTTGAAGGTTATCCCGGAAAAGTTATCAGGACTAAAGACATTTTTGAACAATGGACTGATGGAATTTTATTTTATCACCGCAACCCGGTCATGAAACCTATACCTGAGGCATATGTAAAACTTCAGGGATTGGAGGAATATACCGATGAAATAAAAGATGACCTAAAAAATCGAACATTTGGAGGATTGTTATTTGGCGAGGGCTTTATTGCAAATGGAACTAGGGTTGGAAAATATCAGAATACTCCTTTTAAATCTTGGGGAATAAAAAGTAACACCGCAAAAAGGAAACATAAAATTAGTATTGCAACACACATTGCACAAGCTGAAACAGTTTCCGAATGGAAAGCCAAGCTTTTAAATACGGTTGAATCTTCTAAAGTTGACCATCAGAAATCATTTGAGAATTCGGTATTGTGGTGGAACGATTTCTGGAATCGAAGTTATATTGTGATCCAACCTGAAAATTCGAATCCCAACGATTCCATTTGGCAAATTGGACGTAACTATCAATTGTTCCGTTACCAGCTGGGGGGAAATGCTTTTGGCGAATACCCAACAAAATTTAACGGTGGTAATCTAACTTTTGATTCTGGTCTGGTGAATGAAGAAAAAGCGCACGGTCCCGATTGGCGTCAATGGGGCGGATCCGTGTTTACGGCACAAAACCAGAGATTGCTTTATTGGCCAATGCTTAAATCGGGTGATTTTGATGCGATATTGCCTCAGTTTGAACTGTACCTAAAAGGACTGCCAGGTGCTACTGCACGTGTAAAGGAACATTTTGGCCATGAAGGGGCAGTTTATTGTGAATATACGAGTGTTCCAGGAATAGCCTTTGGAGATGGCTGGGGATGGCAGAATGATCAAAATTACAGGATACGCGGGGAGGAAATTCCTTTTGGCGACCCTCGAGCAAATGGAGCTAAAGCATATAATGACCCTGTAGAAAAAGGGGTCATGGCAAATGGGTCCATAGCCTACCATTGGGAGTCGCAGATTGAACATGCCTATATAATATTGGAATATCACCGATTTACTGGAGCCGATATAACAAGGTATATGCCTTTCATTGAAAAGTCTTTAATCTTTTTTGATGAACACTACCGTGGACGACAAAAAATGCGTAACGCTAAAGAATTGGATAAAAACGGAAAACTTGTAATTTTTCCTTCTACTTCTTGTGAATCGTATCGCGGGGCAAAAAACCCTGTTGACGTACTTTCGGGTCTTAAGGCATGCTTGACCAACATGCTGACCTTAAGCGAAAAATTACTCCCTTCAAAAAGAAAAGAATACTATCGGGAATATTTAAACCGCATTCCCAATTACGCATTTGAAGAGGTCAATGGTATACGAACAATTAAGCCAGCGGAAAGCTGGATAAATGAGTCAAACCAAGAACTACCACAATTCTACCCGCTGTTTCCTTTTAATCAGTTTAAGATTGGTGATACGGAGCTAGAATCATTCCAAAACTCTTATGATTTAGCTCCTGCCTTCCGAAAAGGAAATATTATTAGCTGGCATCAGGACGGTATTCAATTTGCTAGGATGGGAATGACCGATGCTGCGGCAGATTATAATGCAAAGAAATTGAAAAATTCAGATCGTCGATATCCAACATTCTGGGGCCCTGGACATGACTGGGTTCCTGATCACAATTGGGGAGGTTCTGGTATGATCGGACTACAGGAAATGTTGATGCAATGTTTTGGAAACGAAATACTGTTGTTTCCGGCTTGGCCAAAAACTTGGGATGTGAATTTTAAGTTGCATGCACCGAAAAATACTACTGTTGAAGGAATATTCAAAGACGGTAAAATAGAGGGGCTAAAAGTATTTCCTGAAAGTAGACGGGCAGACGTACGTATAGTTAATCATAAATAGGAAAGTAAAATAGGCAATTTGATATTATGAAAAAAACAATTGGAATTATAGCTTATTTGCTCTTTGTTTATAATGTATTTGGGCAAACCAATTCATACATCCTTCAGTATGATAAACCTGCCGAGGTATGGACGGAGGCCTTACCCATAGGGAATGGGTATATGGGAGGAATGTTCTTTGGCGATCCCTATAAGGAGAGAATTCAACTCAACGAGTCAACACTGTACAGTGGTGATCCGCACAGGAAATATGAAAATTTTAATATTCGCGCGGACTATAATGAAATTATGGCATTGTTTGATCAAGGTAAATATGCCGAGGGTCAGGAAATGGTTCAAAAAAAATGGTTGGGTCGCCCGCAGGATTTGTACCAGCCCATGAGTGATCTCTGGATAGATATGCTACATACCGGAAAGGTCTCCAATTACAAAAGAGTATTGGATATTTCCAATGCCGTACATAAAGTGTCGTATGCCATTGGTAAAACTAAATACGAAAGGGAAGTTTTTGCCAGTTATCCTGATCACATTTTTGTTATTAAGCTTTCATCCAAAGGACCGGACAAAATGAGCGGAGCGATATCTTTCTCCACGATTCACGAACCTACAATGGAAGTTGGTGGCTCAAATAATGAACTTTGTCTTAATGCACAGGTACCTGGATTTGCACTGAGAAGAACCCTTGAACACGTGGAAAACTATCAGGACGAGCATAAATATCCAGAAATATATAATAAGGATCGTACTAGAAAACCTATTGCCAAACAGATTCTATACCATGATGAGGTAGATGGGTTAGGTATGTACTTTCAATCTCGATTAATGGTTGATCATGAGGGCGGAGAAGTAGTATACATCGATGGGAAGTTAACGTTTACGAATGTCGATGAAATGGTCATAAAGCTTACATCGGCTACAAGTTTTACTGCTTTCGACGAAAGCCCTATTAGTATAGAATTGCCTGGACAACGGGTTAAGTCATATCTTAAAGGGGTGCTGAATTCCAATTATGAGAAAATTAAAGAACGTCATATTGCGGACTACACTTCTCTGTTTGATCGAGTCGATATTGAAATAAACAAAGTCGGGAAACGGTTAAGTCTTTCCACTGACGAACGGATCATGCGCTACAAAGAGGAGGTGATGAAAATCTCGTAGCACTATTTTTTCAGTACGGGCGCTATTTAATGATTTCGGGTTCAAGGCCTGGAGGACAGCCACTTAATTTACAGGGGATTTGGAATGATAAACTTATACCGCCATGGGCCAGTGCATATACAATGAATATTAATATGGAAATGAACTACTGGCCTGCGGAGGTCACAAATCTCTCGGAATGCCATCAACCATTTTTCACATCTGTAAAGGAGTTGTCGGAAAATGGGGCAAAAATGGCACGCTCAATGTATGGTAATTCTGGATGGTTGGCCAACCATAATATGTCCATTTGGCGGAATTCTGGGCCTGTCGATTCCTGTGCCTGCTCATTTTGGCCAGTAGCTTCGGGTTGGCTGGTTAGCCATTTTTGGGAACATTATCTTTTCACGGGTAATGAGGAATTTCTTAGGGATGAAGCCTACCCATTACTTAAGGGAGCAGTACTTTTTTACAAAGATTGGCTGGTTCCCAATAAAGACGGTTTTTTGGTGACGCCTGTAGGTCATTCGCCTGAACAAAGTTTTTTATATGGGGAAGGAGAAAGCTCAACTTTAAGTCCAGGACCAACGATGGATATGGCTTTAATAAAGGAGAGCTTTAACCGCTATTTGAAATCCTTGGACATTTTGGGCATTGATGATACTGAATTGAAGAATGAAATAATTGAAAAACAAAATAGATTGTTACCTTATCAAATAGGGAAATATGCACAGCTTCAAGAATGGCAGTTCGACTTTGAAGATAAGGAAATTCACCATCGACATATTTCTCATTTGTATCCTTTCCATCCAGGAAATCAAATTACTCCGACAACTAGTCCAGATTTGACAAAGGCTGTAAAGCAAGTATTGATAAGAAGAGGGGATCAGGCCACTGGTTGGTCCATGGGATGGAAAGTAAATATGTGGGCCCGACTTTACGATGGTGATAAGTCTTTGGAAATTATGTCAAAATTAATAAATCTAGTTAAAGAGAATGATCCCAAATTTAAGGGCTCTGGCAGTTATCCAAATATGTTTGACGCACATCCACCATTTCAGATTGATGGTAATTTTGGTGCTACGGCGGGTATTGCTGAAATGCTCCTACAAACTCATGATGGCTTTGTTCACTTACTTCCTGCTTTACCTACTAAATGGAAACAAGGGACCGCTACGGGTCTAAAAGCGCGTGGTGATTTCGAAGTAGGCATAACTTGGAAAAGTAATTCAATAAAGGAGGCGAAAATTGTTGCCAATAAAAGCGGAGTACTGCCCATAAGAAGTTCAGTAGCCTTAGATATTAAGGGAGGGCATATGATGAAGGAAAAGACACCCAATGATTTATTGTGTCCAATGGATGTAGGACCATTTCTGGATCATAAGAAAACACAATTGCCTCAAATAGATGTTCCAGTCTTTTATGAGTATTTTATCGAAACAGAAAAAGGGGACACAATAACGTTGATAGCGAAATAATATTCTTGTTAATGAATTTTGTGTACATTTTTTTTGCCAAATATCAAATAATGGAATTTGACTTAGCGTTATCTTAATACCTTGGTTGTACTGGGTAGTAATGCACCATGAGTTCCTTTTTTTACTAGTTGGCCTAATTTGAATCTCGGGTGTAAAACCATTTCCATAAATCAAATTCAATGGGATTTGTGAGATTAATATTTAATGTTATTGGCTTGATGGGAAATCCAATGAAGATCAGCCTTTTTGCTTTTTAAAATTAAAAAGAATAAAAAGTACGGTTTCCACTTTAGTGCCCAGTTTTTCGGTCACTATTCTGATATAATTTTTATCTTCCGCTTTGCAATTTTTCAGGAATCTATAAGATTATAGGTAGGAACAGAGCCGAAATTAATGAACACCGCGATTTTTCGAGTGCGTTCACCAATGATTCAAAATTTGTATTGAATTGTTTCTATTTTTATAAAATGTTTAATAAACAACTTTATTATCCCTTGGTCTTTTTCTGTTTTTGGTTCATCGGAACAGTTTTATCTGTTGCTCAAGAACCATCAACTACCTATGAGATAACACGATTTAAACTACCAATAGAAACCAATGCCACTGATATTTTGGAAGATGCATATGGCTTTGTATGGATTGCTACGACAAATGGATTGTGGAGATATGATGGGGGCAACTTTAAGAATTACATAAAAAATGAAAATGAGGCAACCAGTATCACGGATAATCATATTTCTTGTTTGTACGAAGACACTGATGGTACGCTGTGGGTTGGGACTTATGGGGGTGGCCTATTAAAATATGATCGCGAATATGATCGCTTTCAAAGATTTATTCATAATGAAACGGATCCGAAAAGTTTAAGTTTTAATGAGGTAAGGGTCATTTTTGAAACTTCGGGAAAGGAATTTTATGTGGGAACCGATGGGGGTGGATTGAACCGAATGGATAGGGAAAAAGGTACTTTTAAAAATTATGCACATGAGGTAAATGATTCTTTAAGTATTAGTCACAACAATGTACTAGCAATTGAGGAAGGACCAGCAGATGTACTGTATGTAGGAACTTGGATAGGGTTGAATATTTTTGACCCCAAGACGGAAAAGTTCAAAAGGCTGTCCCAAAAGTCAGGGGGTGCCGCACATTATTATCCAAATTTAGAGTACTATGAAGAATTGATCCTATCCAATACTAAGCTTTATACTTTGGATAGCTCCAATGACTTTCAAAACTTCAATTTTTTATTTGAAAGGGCCAATTATATAAAAAAGGATTTTGGCGGACATTGTTGGTTGCTGGAAAAGGATCAGATTGCCCTGGTGGATTCGGATTTTGAATTAAAGGAACACATCTCCTTGAATGATAGATTTGTAGATAATGGATTTAATCTAGTAAAGGTATTCCATAACAAGCTGTCAAATGAATCTTGGGTTTTGGATCAGAACGGAGATTTTTTTCTGGTAAAAAAATCTCCTGTAATATTCGACTATTTTCTGGAACCTAGAACAGATGTGAAAATTTTTAAGACCGAGGAGAATTATTGGGTTTTTCAAGGAGGGAAAATCAAGATATTCGACAAAAAAAATCACAAACTACTAAGGATTTTAAAAGGGTTTATAAATCGGACCCATATAACCTCATTTAATGGCCAAAATGTTTGGGTAGTGGACAGGAATGATATATATAAGTTTACCCCATCTGGTGAGCTATTGCAAAAGTATCCCCGTGAACCTGGTGAATTGTTTGATGCCATGGAAAGCTCGGAAGGGTATATATGGACAGGGGAAGTATTGGGCGCAAGGGTTTTTGATCCCAAAACCAATACCACTACCTATTTTGATTGTGACCCCAATAAACCTGAAGGAATAGGCTATTTTCATAGGGGTAATATTGTTTTTGAGGATTCGGAAGGACAGTTATGGATAGGTACCGATGGAGACGGCCTTAAAAAATATCTGCCTGAAACCCAAGAATTTACACATTACCGCCATCAAATAGGAAACACGCAGACCATCAACAATAATTTTATAAACACAATTTTTGAAGATAATGATCATGTTCTTTGGGTGGGGACCAATTCTGGTTTATGTAGTTTTGACCGGGCAAACAATGTTTTTACGCAGCTTAACCATGATATTATAAAGGATAAGATCATAAATTCCATTCAACAAGATATGGATGGCAATTTATGGGTAGGCACTCCAAATGGTTTAATAAAGTTCAATTACACCGATAATGAAATTAGAATACTAAATAGTCAGGATGGATTAATATCTCACAAAATTGGTCTCTCCAGTTGCATGTTGGACAATGGCCATTTAGTTTTTTCCACTAACAAAGGTTTAATGGTTTTTGACCCCAAAAAGGTGGAGCCCAAGAAAAATGTACCGGCGGTTTATATTGCCAAGCTTTGGGTAAATAATGAATTAGTGCAACCCAATAGTTCCTATATAAAGCGAAGTATAGAAGTTGAAGATAATCTGTATTTGGAGCATACGGATAAAAAAATTGAATTAGAGTTTCAGGCAATCCAATATGTAAATACCCAAAGATGTCAGTACTCCTATAAATTAGAGGGCTTTGATACGTCATGGACCATAGCCAACGGAACAAAGGCAACATATACAAATTTACCTTCTGGGAATTATAAGTTTTTACTAAAAGCTAGCAATGAGGATGGGATATGGGACACCAAAATTACCCATTTAAATATAGTAGTAAAACCTCCGTTTTGGGAGCTATTCTGGGTTAAGTTTATTTTTGTAAGCTTATTAATCCTTCTTCTGACGCTTGTCTTATTGCGAATAATTAAACGGGAAAGAATAAAGAATAAGTTTGCATTGGAAAAGGAACGGGTATATCAATTTGAAGAATTGGCACAGATGAAATTGCGATTTTTTACCAATATCTCCCATGAACTAAGAACCCCGTTGACCTTGATTGCCTCTCCTTTGGATCAATACACTAAATATGGTGTGGCCCCAGATTCTAAAATTTTGCGCATGATGCATAGAAATAGCAATCGTTTGTTGGAACTGGTAAATCAAATATTGGATTTTAGAAAACTGGAAAGTGATCAAAAATTAAAGGTGAAGCTGCAGAATGACTTGTCTATATGTAACAACATTCATGATGCCTATGCGTATTGGTCAAAAGAGAAGGGTATTGAGTTTAGTTGCAAGCAGCCTAATGTGAATTATGGTGTTTATTTTGATTCGGATATCTTGGAGAAAATAATTTCCAATTTAATTTCCAATGCATTTAAGTTTACCCCTAAGAATGGAAAAATAGAATTAAACGTGGCTTATTCCTGTGTTGATGTTGATTCGCAAGCTAGGGTTTCAAAAGGTTATTTAAATATAGAGGTAGTAGACAACGGCATGGGCATTCCCAAAAAATATCAAGAAAAAGTTTTTGAAAGGTATTATCAGTTAGATGAAACTCCAAACAAGGGGTATAGCACGGGAATAGGTTTATCATTAATATCAGAGCTAGTAAAACTTCATGGCGGAAATATCCAACTAAAGAGTGAAGAGGATAAAGGCTCTCTCTTTAAAGTTAGCATTCCGATAGGGTATAAGGACCATGGCATTGATGTAACCCCTACTTTGGAATCGACCAAAAATAAGGAGGATGGGAAAACGGTAGTGCTTATCATTGAGGATAATGAGGATATAAGAAGCTATTTGTGTCTGGAACTCGAAGATGATTATAAGATCCTGCAAGCGGAAAACGGTGAGCAAGGTTTTAAAATGGCAGTCGAAAGCATACCTGATCTTATCATCAGTGACATCATGATGTCTAAGTTGGATGGAATTCAGGTAGCCAACCAACTAAAGACCAACGAACTGACTTCCCATATACCATTGATATTTTTGACGGCAAAAACAGGATTGGAGAATGTATTGAAAGGGTTGGAAACCGGAGCGGAAGATTATATCCAGAAACCTTTCAGTTTATCCGAAATAAAGCTAAAGATCCAAAATAGATTGAAGAGTAGAAGGCAGTTGGTTAAAAAATATCAAAAAGAATCTTTAGTGTCCGATACACCTACTACTTTAGATAATTATTTGGTTAAGATCAATGATGTTATTGACCAACAAATAGACAATACAGAGTTTTCAATCGACCTTTTATGTCAGGAATTGGCCATAGGACGTTCACAACTATATAGAAAAATTCAGGCACTGACAGGTAAGACCATTATTGAGTATGTCAATACTTATAAATTATCAAAGGCGATGCAGCTGTTGAAAGAAGGACAATTAAGCATTAAAGAAATAGCCTTCAAAGTGGGATACAATGACAATCGTTATTTCAGCCGTGTATTTAGAAAGGAGTTTGGGTGTCCGCCATCTTCCTATTTTTCCAAAAAATAGAAATAGTAGGTTGGGTATTCAAAAAATGCACCTAATTGCACAATTAATCTACATGTGATGGGTACGCAGCAAGTATATTTACACATGTTTTGTTTATGTCATTGCATCATTAAGCGTATTATCCGTATGAAAAATAAAGTAATATACCTTCTTTTTCTTCTTTTGTGCACTGTATTCACCTCTTGCAAACAAAAAGGTGAATATGCAGCAATTCCATCGAAAAAAATTCCCGAGGTAGTGGACTATAATTTTGATGTTCGTCCCATACTATCCGATAAATGTTTTGCCTGCCATGGGCCAGATGTAAATAAAAGAGCCGAAGATTTGCGGTTAGACACTCCTGAAGGCGCATATAAGGCCCTCAAGGACAGGAAAAACGAATTCGCCATAGTTCCCAATAATTTAGAAAAGTCGGTGCTCTATCAAAAAATAACGGCAAAAGACAGTACCGAGCTTATGCCTCCTTTGGATTCCAATTTAAAATTGTCTTCCTACGAAATAAAAATTTTAAAAAAGTGGATAGAACAAGGGGCCTCCTATGAACCGCATTGGGCCTTTATGGCAGTAGACAAGCCTAAGCTGCCCGAGTTGAAAAATGCAGATTGGGCAAATAATGAAATTGATTATTTTATTCTACAAAAATTAGAAGATATAGGGTTGACTCCGAATCAAAAGGCAGATAAAGAGCGACTGTTAAAAAGAGTTTCCTTGGATATTACAGGACTTCCTCCATCACCCGAAATGCAGAAAAGATTTATCCAGGATGATGCTGCCAATGCCTATGAAAAAATTGTCGACGAGCTATTGGCCAGCGATCATTATGGTGAAAAGATGGCTAGCCACTGGTTGGATGTTGCCAGGTACGCTGATTCCCACGGGTTTCAAAACGATCAATTAAGAACCATGTGGCCTTGGAGAGATTGGGTGATTTACGCCTTTAATGAAAATTACAGCTATGAGAAATTTGTTACCTACCAATTGGCCGGCGATCTGGTTCCCCAGAAGAATATGGAGACAATTTTGGCTACAGGGTTCAATAGAAATCATAAAATTAACCAAGAAGCGGGAATAATCGAAGAAGAATTTAGGGTGGAAAACGTTACCGATAGAACCAATACATTCGGAAAGGCCTTTTTGGGGCTGACCTTGGAATGTGCTAAGTGTCACGACCATAAATACGATCCCATATCGCAGAAGGATTATTTCAGCACTTTTGCATTCTTCGATAGGATGCCGCCTAGACAAAACAAGGGTGAAGTGTTGGCAGAGGCACCTTTTATAACCATTAGCGATGAGGTTGTTGAGAAGGAACTTCCATTTATTAATAAAAAGGAAGAAGAGGATGTTGACGTCATGGTCATTGAAGAAAGGCCGGATGTTAGAACCACACATATTTTAAATAGAGGCGTATATGACGATGTTGGCGAGGAAGTAAGGGCTAACACACCGAAATCGGTTCTGGAATTCGATGATAGCAGTTATGAGCGTAACCGATTGGGTTTGACAAAGTGGTTGTTCGATGCAAAAAATCCATTGACCAGCAGGGTATTTGTAAATCGTATGTGGCAAGAGATTTTTGGGGCAGGAATCGTAAAGTCATCTGGTGATTTTGGCATGCAAGGGGATTTGCCTACCAATGTTCATTTGTTAAATTGGTTGTCGGCAGATTTTATGGAGAACGGCTGGGACATGAAACACATGATCAAGAAAATTGTCATGTCTGCCACATATAAGCAATCATCGGTTATAAGTAAGGATAAACTGGCTATCGACCCAGAGAATAAATATTTGTCAAGAATGTCGCGCTTGCGATTTAATGCGGAAATGGTAAGAGACCATGCTTTGGCAACCAGTGGCTTGCTAAATCCTGAAATAGGTGGACGAAGTGTTAAAGTGTACCAGCCAGACGGATTGTGGGAAGCTGCCAGTTCGGGCAGAGGGGTACTGGCCAATTATGTACAGGATCACGGTAAGGATCTGTACCGAAGAGGTATATATATTCTTATAAAGCGTACTACTTTACCTCCAGTGCAGCTTACTTTTGATGCTGCTACACGTGATCAGTGCGAGGTACAAAGGCAATCTACCATGACTCCCTTGCAAGCTTTGATAACCCTAAATGATCCTACTATTTTAGAGTCAGCACGAGTGTTTTCCGAAAAATTAATGCAAGAGGATAACTCGGTTTCCGCAAAAATTGAAAAGGCATTTAACACAATAGTCGGTAGGACCATTAAGCCCCAAGAAAAGGAAATGTTGTTGAGCTACTACAACGATCAAGAATCTGCGTTCATGAAAGAAACGGAACGGGCCAAAGCATTTATTGATGTCGGGGAATTTCCGGCCTCTAAAAATAGGGATGTCGTAAAGGTAGCCGCCCTAATGCAAATTATTCATACGATATATAATCTGGAAGAAACTATAGTAAAAAGTTAACCACCTTCAAAAAATACGACACCAATGGAAAAGGAAATATTTGAACACCATCTAAATACTAACCGTAGGCATTTTTTAGGTAAAATGGCATTGGGATTTGGAGGTGTGGCTTTGGGATCATTGTTAATGCCAGATTTGTTATCTGGGAAAAAAGTTGCAGAAAACCAATTGCCCTTAGGTTTAAAACATTTTGCCGCCAAGGCAAAGAGGATTATACTGTTGGTTCAGAATGGAGCTCCTTCCCAATTGGAAAGTTTTGACTATAAACCAAAGTTGAATGATATGTTCGGACAAGACCTGCCTCCCTCCGTACGAGGAGACCAGAAGTTGACGGGTATGACTGCAGGCCAAAAATCATTTCCCTTGGTAGGGTCAAAGTTCGGGTTTAAGCAATATGGCAACGCAGGGACCTGGGTGAGTGATCTGTTTCCGAACATTGCCAAGATTACCGATGATATCTGTGTCATAAAAAGTATGCATACCGATGCGATTAACCACGATCCCGCCTTGACATTTATGCAAACGGGTGCACAGGTAGGTAACAGGCCCAGCATAGGTTCTTGGTTCAGCTATGGTCTGGGTAGTGAAAATAAAAACTTACCTGCCTATTGCGTATTGTTGTCAAAAGGAAAAGGTAACGGACAAGGTGTATATTCAAAATTATGGTCCAACGGCTTTTTGGATAGTTCACATCAGGGAGTACAATTAAGTGCCAGTGAAGACCCTATTTTATATCTGAATAATCCCAATGGGATGGATAGCAAAACCCGCCGTACCATGTTGGATCATTTAGCTTCCTTGAACCAGCTGGGGTATGAGGAGTTTGGAGATCCAGAAATCCCGGCAAAAATAAAACAGTATGAAATGGCATATAGAATGCAGACCGCCGTACCTGAAATTACCGACGTGTCCAAAGAACCTGACCATATAAAAAAAATGTATGGCCCGGATTGCATGGTTCCCGGCACCTATGCCGCAAATTGCTTGTTGGCCCGAAAGTTGTCGGAGTCCGGGGTTCGTTTTGTACAATTATATCACCAAGGTTGGGATCAGCATTCAAATTTGGTGGGTGAAATGCAAGGTCAGGCCAAAGATGTGGATATGGCTTCGGCAGCATTGATTACCGACTTAAAACAAAGGGGGTTATTAGATGAAACGCTTGTCATTTGGAGCGGGGAATTTGGCAGAACAAATTACTGTCAAGGTAAATTGACCAAGGATAATTATGGAAGGGACCATCATCCTAGATGCTTTAGTATTTTTATGGCCGGAGGCGGTGTAAAATCGGGCATCTCCTATGGCAAAACCGACGAATTGGGCTATAATATTACCGAAAATCCGGTACACATTCATGACTTACATGCCACCATTATGCATTTAATGGGCCTAGATCATGAGAAGTTGACCTATAAACACTTGGGCAGAAGGTTTCGCCTGACCGATGTACATGGCCATGTAGTAAATGATATTTTGGCATAAAAGCATGAAAAAATCCGTTCCCTTCTTTTTGAACACACTGTTCTTTCTGCATATTTTTTTAGCCTTTTTAGTGGTTTTTGAAAGTTATTTGGAAATTCCATTTTGGTTACAGCCGCTAGGCAGAATGCATCCGTTGCTGTTACATTTTCCAGTAGCCTTTATTGCGCTTATGGTACTGCTAAACCTCTTTAGAAAACAAATAGATACCACCTCCTTTGAAAAGATCAATTACTTTTTATTATTGCTAACTGCTTTTACAACCGTACTGGCAACAATAATGGGCCTATTGCTCTCCCTGGAAGGGTATGAGTCCGAACTCATGACCTTGCATAAATGGATTGGAATAGGGATCAGTTTTGCGGTGTATGCAATGGTTTTGACGTATCTACACAAAAAAGTGTACCAAATCTTGTTGTACACCAGCTTTGTGGGAGTGGTTTTTGGTGGACATTTTGGGGCCGGGCTAACACATGGAAGTCATTTTTTAATGGAACCCATAACCAGTGCAGCGGTTAAAAAAATGGATGAAAATACGCCAATATATACAGCCTATGTTGCACCTATTTTAGAAAAAAAGTGCACCAGTTGTCACAATCCACAGAAAAGCAAGGGGGAGTTGGACCTAACAAATGCTGAATCCATAACTAGGGGCGGAGAGAATGGTGAGGTTTGGTTGGCACATAATCCTGAAGAAAGTCTGTTGCTGCAGCGCGTAGCACTACCGTTGGAACATGAAGAGCACATGCCTCCAGAAGGTAAATTGCAATTAACCAGTAGGGAAATTGAGCTTATAGAAAGCTGGATTGCCCATGGTGCGGATACTGAAATTTCGTATGCCCTATTAAAGAATGAAGACCGTTTAAAACAACTCGTAGCTGAAAATTGGCTTAAAGGGGATAGTGAAAAAGAGGCATATACGTTTGATTTTGTGGACACTAAACTTATAGATGATCTAAATAACCCCTATAGGACGGTAGTTCAAAAATCCCCCACTTCGCCGGCTATTGAAGTCACCATTTATGGCAGAAGTAGTTACAAAGCTGAATTTTTGACCGATTTGGCTAAAATTAAGGAGCAGGTGATATACCTAAATCTCGCGAATTTGCCTCTGGATGACAATAGCCTAAAATTTGTTGGGGAGCTTAAAAATTTAGAGCATTTAGTATTGAATTTTACAGAGGTTACCAATGAGGCTTTGGCCGCTCTTGTGGCCAACACCAAATTACAGTCACTTTCTTTGGCAGGTACCTCGGTTGATATAGCCGCTCTAAAGTATTTAAAGGAGATTAAAAGTTTGAAGGAGTTGTTCGTCTGGAACACCCAAATGTCCGACGCCGATATTTCGCAATTGGTTAAGGAATTGCCCAGCGCAACCATAAATGAGGGGTATATTCCAGACCCGGAAGAAAAAATGAACCTGACACCACCAACCTTAATAGGGGAGAGGAATATAATTAAATCCGGAGACCGTATTTCATTAGGGCATAAAATGAATGGAGTTAGTATTAGATATACCTTGGATGAAACCGAACCCAATGAAAAATCTGAACTTTATAAATCAGAAATTACTATGGATTTGCAGGGAGAAAGATCTAAAACAGTAAGGGCAATAGCTTATAAGGATAATTGGCTGCCAAGTGAGGTTTCAACCTTTATATTTTATGATAAAGGCCTTGTTCCCGACGGACTGGAAGTGGTGCATCCCGGAATTTTAAGTTCTTACACCGGGGAGGCAGCAAGAATATTGAACGACGGTGCCAAATATGACGCCAATACTTATTATTATTCGAAATTTTATGCTTCTTTCAATAGTAAGCCTCTCATAGCCATTGCCGATTTTAGTAAGTCAAATCCCAAAATTAAGGAAGTGGTCCTAAGTTGTGGTATTCCTAGAAGAGCTAAGAAATCATCATTGAAGTATGTTGAAATTTGGTCTTCCAATAATAAGGAAAATTGGACTTTATTAAAAAAGTTGAACCTTGCCACCGAGCTTAACATGGATAAGCTTAAAGATATCTCTGTAAAGTTCCCGGAGTCAACCGCAAAATACTATAAGGTAGTTGGGCAGCCCAATACGGAAAGCACATTGCGGGTAAATCAGTTGTTTTTCTATTAGGGCTCTTCAATAGATGGCACCTTAAAGCTTTTTTAAAGGAAGGGTAAAAAAGTTAACAAGAGGTTGTTGTACCAGGTTAATAATAATTCCCAATCTCGTTCAAGATTTCCATGTCTTATAATCTTCCATTTCCTAATCTATACGCCGTAATTAGCAATTAAGGTAGGGGTGTATCCCGTTTTGCCGGCTGCCCACAATTGCACAAAGTCCTTGTGTGAATTGGCAACTGGGATATTGAGCTCAATTCCTAATACAGATTTCCGTACCTTAGTGATATGTTGGAAATCGATTTTTTCTTTTTAGTAAGGGCGGCAGGCCCAGTGCATTGGGCAGTTTTCCTTTGCGTGGGATAAATGGTAAAATGTTTCCAACATGAACAATAAATAGACCATACCGCTATTATGATGAATAAATACTTGTTGCTGATTGTATTTTCTATTGCATTACTTTTTTCCTGTAAAGATAGAACCACCAATAAAAAAGAAGGATTAGGCATTGGCGATAAACCCAATATTCTGTGGATATATTTAGAGGATACTGCCCCACTAATGGGCTGCTATGGGAATTCGGTTGTTGCTACCCCACATATAGATAGCTTGGCCATGAAGGGTGTCTTGTTTACCAATGTAATTATGCCTGCTCCGGTCTGTTCTGCCAGTAGATCTAGTGTTATTACCGGGATGATGTCTACTACTATTGGGGCTCATAACCATCATAGTTCCCGCAATGCGGAAGGAGCAATATATTTACCAGGGAATATAAAGACTGTCCCGGAACTGTTTAAAGAGGAAGGCTATTTTACCTTTAACAATGGGAAGGACGACTATAATTTTATGTATGATAGGAGGGAGCTGTATGACCAGGATTATTCCTATCATCCCTTATATGGTAAAGGCGGGGTGCGATTACTGCTAGCAGACCTGCCAAGAAAACAGCCATTTTTTGGTCAAATTCAATTATACGGGGGCAAGGAGATTTTTAATTCCAAATTCAAAAATAATGTCGTTCATCCTGTAGATAGATCTAGAATAGAACTGCCACCTTATTTGCCCAATCATCCTGTTATCCTTGAGGAATATGCCAATCACTTGGATGCCATTCAAATTACGGATGACAAAGTTGGAGGTATCATAAAAGAACTAAAACAAAATAATTTGCTTAACAATACCGTTGTTTTTTTCTTTTCGGACCACGGGATGCGTCTAACACGAAATAAACAGTTTCTTTATGACGGGGGGCTGCAGGTGCCCTTGATCATTGCCGATTTTAGGAAGGATCACAATATTTTTATACCTGGAAGTGTCAATACCGATCTTATCGCCGGTCTGGACTTGGGAACCACTGCCCTGGGTCTGGCGGGTATTCCTATCCCTGATTATATGGAGGGCAAAAATTTTTTGGACCATACTATGGCCGCACGGGAATATGTCGTCTCTACCCGGGATCGATGTGATTTTACCATAGATCGTATTAGATCGGTACGTTCCAAAGAGTACAAGTATATTCGTAATTTTATGACGGACAGACCCTATACCCAGCCAACCTATATGGATTACGATGGGGTGCCCTTTGTTAAGGTAATGAAGCAATTACAAGCAGAAAACAAGCTTAACCCAGTGCAGGACCAATTTATGTTGGCGGAACGCCCCTCCGAAGAACTGTACGATCTGAAGACCGATCCCTTTGAATTGAATAATTTGGCTGACAATCCGAAATATTTAACAGTATTGGAAAATTACCGCTCCGTGTTGCAGCAATGGATTCTTGATACCGATGACCAAGGGCAGTATGGTGAGCCTGAAGCAGGCCTAAAATTTATGTTGGGAATCTGGGGTGAAGCATGTGTAAACCCTGAATATGATGCGCTTAGAAAAAAACATCCTGATCTTGGGGGCTCCTTGAATTATTTAAAGGGCGAATCAAGCATACTGGTGGACTCAACTGTAGTTGGGATTCCAGTTTTTGACATAGATGCCGGTAAAGTGGTTTATGTACCTCATGATCAGGCTGAATAGGATCAATCGAATAGTATTGGGAATACAATTTATGTTTGGTTTGAGCTATTTGTTCCATTTAACCCATTCATTTCTATTAAAAATATATTCGTTAACCTTTTTTATAGTTGTGCTGAATCTATGATTTCTCCACTCACTTCTGCATGAGCTGATTTTTAAGATCTATTGACTTTTTAAGAGGCGGGTAACTAATCCCTACCGTCTTCTCAGCTAATGGCAGAAAAGTCGGTAAGGCCAGTCTATAAGTGGCACTATACAACCAAGGGGTTCCTAGTGTCATCTATTTTCTATGAACTCCTAAATTAATGACTCGTTTCACAGGAGCACCCCGTACGGGTTTCCCCATGCCAGTCGAACCCGGGGGCGTATTCGTTCATTTCCCAATAGAATTCACTTCTAGGGTTGTCATAGTTTCCAATCTCGTTCATGGTTTCAGTGTCATATAATCTTCCATTGATCATGGTATAGCTAACCGAATTGGAATTTTGGATATCCTCCAAAGGATTTTTGTCCAAAACAATTAGGTCGGCCAATTTTCCAACTTCCAGGGAGCCCAGCTGATCTTCCATTCCCAGATAATTGGCCCCGTTAATAGTGGCGGCTCTTAGGGCCTCCATATTGCTCATTCCCCCTTGGGCCAGCATCCAGAGTTCCCAATGGGCTCCAATACCTTGTATTTGTCCATGTGCACCTAAGTTTACCTTTACTCCGGCGTCTGCCAATTTCTTGCCACTTTTGGAGACCAGGATATGACCATTTTCATATTCTTTCATTGGAGCCATGGTGCGGTGCCTGGATCGGGAGTCTATAATACCTCTAGGGGTATACTTAAGGAGTTTTTTGTCTTCCCACACATTGGTAGTCTGGTACCAATAGTATTCTCCGTTCAATCCGCCGTAATTAACAATCAAGGTTGGGGTGTATCCTGTTTTGCTGGCTGCCCACAATTGCACAACGTCCTTATGTAAATTGGCAACAGGGATATTGTGCTCAATTCCTGTATGTCCGTCCAAGATCATGGAGAGGTTGTGGAAAAAGGTGGATCCCCCTTCCGGTACTACTTCTATTTGCTTTTCGTGGGCGGCTTTAATAATTTGCTGTCTTTGGTCCCGTCTAGGTTGATTGTAACTTTTAACGGAAAAAGCCCCAAACGCCTTGGTCCTATTAATGGCCGAACGGGCGTCTTCTAAATTGTTTACAGTGGCCTTAAAATCTCCATCTGCTCCATATAGGATTATCCCAGTGGAAAAAATTCTAGGTCCCACCATTGTTCCGGTCTTTACCATTTCCGATTGGGAGAATACCATCTCGGTATTGGCAGAAGGATCGTGGGTGGTGGTGACCCCATAGGCCAAGTTGGTGTAATATTGCCAGTGTTTTTGCGGACTGATACCAAATCTAAAATGGCCTAGGTGGGCATGGACATCTACTAATCCGGGCATTATGGTCTTCCCGTTCATATCGTATACTTTGGCATCGTCGGGTATGCTTACAGCATCCTCGGAACCAATACCGGCAATTTTGTTGTCCTGGATCAAAATGGTGGCATTCTCCAGAACTTTGTCTCCATCCATGGTAATGATCCTGGCTCCTGTAAAGGCAATATTTCCTTTTGGCTTGTCCGATTTAAGGTCAAGATCAATTTTAAGGCCCAAGGTATCTATCTCAGGAATGCTATCCGGAGCGCCTTCCAAAAAGGAGAAACGTTGATTGATAGGTGTGCTAAAATAGGCATCGCCTAAGGTCCAGTTAATTTTTTTACTATCGTTGGACCAGTGTAGATTAATTCCGGCATCGCGAGCCACTTGGGCCACTGGTACATTGGTGGCCTTACCATCCAATGCAATGGTGTTCCCCGTTTTGGGCAGGGCTGCAATATACACCTTGTATAAATTGGTAAAGGCAACCCAGTTGTCGTCTGGGCTGGGAATCAGTCGTTGGGCATATTTGGACTTTACCAGTTCCCTAGGCTCCTTACCATCCAGGTTGACCGATTTTAAGGTTTTGGTCAGTTTTCCAAAAAGGTATCCTCCAGTTTGGTAATAGACCCTACTGGCATCCTTGTTAAAGGCAGGAAATTCGCCCTCCTTGCTTAGCAATTTTTTTGTGGAGCTGTAGCCTGCTTTTCTGGAATATTTTACTTTCAAGGTATATATCCCGGCCTCTTTTGTATGTACATAACCCTGATGTCCATTTCCGCTCTCTTCACGGTATACAATAAGGTTGTTATCCAAGGGCGAAAATGAAGGTTCTCTGTAAATGGCTTTTTCCGAGGTGAGTTTAACAGGTTTGTTTTTATAAGAGGTTAGGTCTAATCGTTGTATGGCACCCATATTTTTATCGTTCCAGCTTACGTATACCAGATATTTGCCGTCTTTGGAAAAGGAGGGCTCAAATTCTAGATCGGTTCCATTAGTTAGTCGAGTAGGTTTTCCATTGGGCAGTGATTTCTTCCACAAATAACCAGCAGCGTTGAATATTAAAGTTTTACCATCAGGGGAGGTAACCGCGTGGCGAACAGCCTTTGCGGTGAAGCTATCCGGTGCTGGGTTATTCTTAAATTTTAGGGCGTTAACAATTTTATGCTCTGCAGAAGCCTCAAAAGGGATGTCTGTAGTGCTTAAGGAATTGATATCAATTTTTTTGATTTTCCCCTCTACCCAGATAATAATATGTTTATCGTCTGGTGTAAAGTTGAAGCCGGTATAGGGTCCAAAAATGGCCCATGCCTCTTGTTGGTCTTTACTGAGTTTGTCGTATATAGGCCATTCCCTACCAGTGTTGAGGTCGTGCAGATATAGCACGGTTTTTTCCCTTACCCGTTTAACAAAGGCCATGATCTCACCATTGTGGGAAATAACGGGGCGAATGGCCCCACCAGGGCCCCCGGTTACCTTTTCGGTTTTCCCATTTTCCAGATTATAACGTTTTATGGCATAGATCTGACTATTGGGGTCCTTGTTGTATTCAAAGGAGCCTCCAGGATAAACATCCTCACTGTAGTACACATATTTACCATCTGGCGATGCCCAAGGTTCCCCAACGTCTTGTTGGTCGTTTTTCTTTTTGGTTAGTTGTATGCCCTTTCCGCCCGATTTGTGATACATCCAAATTTCACCAGCGCCCAAAGAACGTGTGGCAGTAAAGTGTTTGCGACAATAAATATAGTTTCCATCTACAGACCATACAGCATTGTTTACCAATCTAAAATCTTCTTTGGTAATTTGCCTGGCTTCCGTACCGTCGGTATTCATAATCCAAATATTATCGCCCCCACCGGCATCGCTGGTAAAGCTAATGTGCTTGCCATCAGGGCTGTACCTGGGCTGTACCTCAAAAGCATGTCCCCCCCGTATTAGAGTGGCGGTGCCTCCACTGATGGGCAGGGTATAAATATCGCCCAGCATATCAAAAACAATCTGCTTGCCATCTGGACTCACGTCAAGGCTCATCCACGAGCCTTCATCCGTGGTAATGGTAACGGTTTTATAGGGTAGTGCAGGATTGGAAACTTCCCATTTTTCTTTTTTGGTTTCTTTCTTTTCCTGGCAGAAGGAGGTGTAGCAAATAAGTGATAATAGGGCAAAAAGGATGCGATTTTTCATAAGAAGTGCTGCTTGTTCAATAAGGTTAAGCGCCTAGATTAAAAATAAAAATTTAAAGATAGCATTTTGGATTAAATTGCACTATGGAAATGTGACTTTGAAGGGTAGGCCCGGCTCGATTTGAGTGTGGTTCAGGTAGTTGGGAGATTTCGTGAAGTGGTTATTTAAAACCTATTTTATGGAAGTGCATAACGACTTTGATCAAAAACAGAAGACCCTAACATCAAATGTTTCGGAAAAGAAGATACGCCTAACTGCCTTTTTGCGAATGAAACTGAACACCAAAGAAATTGCAGCCACCTTAAATGTGTTGACAGATATTATCCTAAAATCCAAATACCGCCTTAAGAAGAACTTGGGACTGGATAAGGAGACTAATCTGAACCAGTTTTTGAATACGCTATAAATTGGAGACCATCCTTTGTAGGAATCAAATGGTTTGGGGGTATCCGCTTGTATACCCTATAGAAAGGTGATGCTTGTCTTCAGACTATAGTGGGCTCACCCTGGCAGCGGGTGAGGAGACTTCTTTGGCAGGAATCCGTATCGTGATAGGGTATTTAAATAAGTCCCATACTGGTGGCCAAGTATACCAACTGGGTGGTGTTGGAGGCATCAAAATAATCCTTAAGCTTACTTATATTGGCCTCCACTGATCGTATGCTATTGGGAGAAATCCCTTCTCCTTTCAATAGCCTGCTGATCTCGTTCTGTTTATGGCCCTTGGCCAAGAGGGTCAGCAGCCGTTGGTCATATTCATTTAATGCCAAAGTGTTCCTGTGGTTAAGGGCCTCGGTTGCAATGGGACAGGTATAAGTTAGGTCATTGGCAACCGCCTCTATACTATTCTTAAGTTCCTTGAGTCCGTTTAATCCCTTACAGACATAACCATCAATATTTTGATCCTCAAATAAGGTTTTAATGGTGCCAGGGTCATCTTCCACCGAAAAAACAATCACTTTAATTGTTGGTTGGATTGCCTTGGTGGCCGAAATAAGCTCTTGACCGTTCTCAATATTTACTTTGCTCCTAGGGTTTTCAAAGGACAGATCCGTTATCAATAGGTCATATGATTCTCTTTGCACAACGGCTTTTTTAAGTTTTAAATATGCCTCGTCACAGTATTGGGAATGTCCAATATTGCAGTGTCCTGCAGCTTCCAGCATGGTGATGACCCCAAGATTATTACTGTCTATATCTTCGGAAACGAATATCCTATTAAAATTCATATCATTTATTACATAGCAAAGGTTATGATAGCAGTAACCCCTTTGTTCGGTTTAGAATCTAAAGTAATATTTCCTTTTATACCTTTCATGCGGTTTTCCGCATTCTTAAGTCCGTTTCCTAAATGATGTTCCTTTTTGGAAAAACCTACCCCATTGTCTACATACTTAATAGAGAGCTGTTTCTGATTTTTGCTACAGCTGATAGCCACTAAGGTAGCCTGGCTATGTTTTTTCATATTTACCAGTAACTCCTGTAGAACCCTATAGATTTCTATTTTGGCTTCTGCAGTTACATCCTCCCAAAAGTCAGGGGGCAATTCTTTGGTTATTATTTTGGTTTTATGGTTGCCATAGGAATTTAACAGGGTAAAAAATTCCTTGCCATAGTTTTTTCCGGTATCAATGGCAGTATATTCTTTGGAAATATCCCTTACCCTTTTATATATATGATCCAAGCCTTCCAAGATTTGGGTGTCTTGTGTATCTGTGATATTCGGATTTTCTTTTTGTAGCTGGGTCATAAGATAGAAAATATCGTTCCCTAGTTCGTCATGTAATTTTTTGGATAGGCGTAGCTCGGTTTTATAGGCCGTTTCCAACCGTTCCCTTTTTTTCTGTTGGTTCTTAAAATATATTACAAAGACGATGAGGATCATTAAAATAAGCGCAGTGGATAAGGCCAGTATATTTTGTTTTTCTTTTATGGCCACTTGGGCCAGTAGGGTAAGGTTCTTTTTTTCCAAGTTGTCGTTGTCATATTTTGTAGCTGCATATATGGCCCGTACGGTCTGTTTCGTTTTTTCTAGGTTATTCTGCACCTTGGAATATAAAATGGCCTCATCGGAAACATCTTGGCCCAAGGCTTTTTTAAGGGGCAGCAGGAGATCCAAGGATTCCAAAATGGCGACTGAATTATTTATTTTAATCGAATTATCAAGTGCTTGTGCTGCGTAGTCCAAAGCCTTGGACTTGTTGGTCTCAAAATAGTATTCCGCCAAGTGCACATTGCTGGAGATGAGACCTGTTGCCGTATTAAGATCTTGTCGTATTTGTAAGGAGTTTAGTAAGAGGGACTCGCTTTCAGGGTTATTTGGGTTTTGCATCCACTTATAATGGCCCAAATTACAAATGGCCCGTGCATATTGAGTGGGGTCACTATTCTGGGTGTCCTGGGCAATGCTTTTTAAAATGTCAAAGCTTTTTGGGTATTTTTCAAGCAGAGCCAGGATATTGGCCCTGGTATTTTTTAGAACATAGAGATTTGCCATGGTGATGTTAGCGGTGGAGTGTTTTTTTAAAAGGTCGAAAATTTTGTTGCTCCAACGTAGGGCCTCATCATAGTGACCCAGTTCTTTTTGACAAACCGAAATGGTTTGATACAGTCCGCTGATAGATTCCACTTCCATGGAACCTTCTAAATATTTTAAACCCTCGGTGGCCGTAATCATGCCGCCGTTGTAATCCCCTAGGCTTTTTTGAATATTGGCCATATCCATAAGTCGGTCCCCGGCTGCAATGCTATCCTTTAATTTTAAATTGATGGCATAGGATTTATCATAATAGAAGTAGGCGGAATCCAATAGATCCATTTTTTTAAAGTAATAGCCCTGTCGCCAATGGGCATTGGAAATATAGTTGCTGTCTAATTGCTGTTGCGCTCTCTGAAGTAATTTTTTGGAAAGAATAATAGCATTTTTGTAGTCCTTCTTCTTTGCATAACCACCAATCTGTTTTTTAATCAGCTCTAATGAATCTGTAGTTTGTACTAGAGAAGGGGAAAGTGGGATATCCTTAATTAATTTCACATTTTTATGGAAGGCAACGGCTAGGCAACAATTGGTAGCTAGGACCAATAGGAGAGGAAGACGAAATGTTATTTTCATCCCTCCAAAATACAAAAAGTGTTTACATTAAAGGAAGCCTTTTTATTTAGTTACCGTTGCTAGAAGGGAAAAGGTAAGTTGAAATTATAGATGGTCTGTCTAAAGCCTATGCAGAAAAAGAAGCTAATACAGTTTAACCGAACATTAAAAACATAAGGGCATAGTCTTCCTTAAAGGCTTCCCTTATCTTGTTGAAAGCGATTCGCATTTGAGATTCCACGGTTTTTACCGAAATCCCCCTATGTTCCGCAATATCCTTATACTTTACCCCTTGAAGTTTATTCATAATGATAATTTCCCGGCATTTTGGGGGAAGGGAATCAATGACCTGTTTCATTTTTATGATTTTATTTAGCATGACTTTTTATCAACGCTCAATTCCGTACATGTTTATTTTTCTCATAACCTAAACTTAACCATTTGTTAATATTGTATATGATTGTGCTAATTATAGAATCCTAAAAGCCCTCAATAAAAATTAAATTTACCCTCACTATTTAATAATGGATTTTTAAGACTTAAATCTTCAATATCTAGAATAGGGACTTGAAGTTAAATCTGCCTGTTCCTTTTCAAATTATGAAGGTTAAATTCCTTTCTTCCTAAAAGAACCACAAAAAAAATCCACGATATAACCGGCCATATAGGGAAAATGGTAATTCATTAATCCTGAGTATTCGCTTAGATGCTAATAAATAATTAGACAAAAATGGAATATAGATTAACATTAAACACTTTACGGAATGACGAAAAAAAACATGCTTAAGCAAGAATTACCCCGGAAGTTTAAATTTGACAAGGTCCTGAAACCGCCGTTAACACTCTTGCTAAGTGCTATGGTTGCTTTTCCGAGTGGAAATTACGCTTCGGAATTAAAAGTAGGCAGCAAAATTGCGAGCTACGAGACTTTAGATACGATGGTGGAACAATCTAAGCTTCAAACAGAAATTAATGGGGTAGTACAAGACTCCAATGGACAGCCATTATCTGGGGCTAGCATTTTAGAAAAAGGAACTTCAAACGGGGTAATTGCCGATTTTGATGGAAATTTTACTATTTCTTTAAGTGATGAAAATGCTATTCTAGTGGTTTCTTATTTAGGATTTGCTACTAAGGAGATTGCCGTTGAAGGAAAGGAGAACATAAAAATTGTATTGGAGGAAAGTGCTGCCGGATTGGAGGAAGTTGTAGTAATTGGTTATGGTACAGTAAAAAAGAGCGATTTAACGGGTGCCGTTAGTTCAGTAAAGGGAGAAGATTTAAATACGGATTCGCAGGCATCGATTGATGAGATAATTCAAGGTAGAATTGCAGGTGTACAGGTTACTCAAACCAGTGCCGAACCGGGGGGCGCCTTTTCAATTAGAATTAGAGGGACAAATTCAATTACCGCTGGCAATGAACCCTTATATGTAATAGATGGTCTACCTGGAGCAAACCCAGGTAGCTCATTAAACCCAGCAGATGTGCAATCAATTGAAGTTTTAAAAGATGCTTCAGCTACTGCAATATATGGAGCACGAGGGTCCAATGGTGTAGTGCTTATTACTACAAAACAAGGTAGGAAGGATACGGCTCTAGAGATAAATTATAATTTAACAACTGGACTTCAGCAGGCATCCAAAACCTTGGATTTAATGACAACCAGTGAATACATGGCATTTTACAATGCCCTAAGTCTGGACCGTGGAGATGAGGCTCCGTTTAGTCAAGATTATATAAATACTATAGGGGCGGGGACTAATTGGCAGGATGAAATTTTGCGCACAGCTCCTATGCAGGAACATCGCCTTTCATTTTCCGGAGGTTCAGCTGATACACAATTTTATTTGTCTCTAAATTATTTTGATCAGGATGGAATTGTTATAGATTCTGGTTTTGAGAGAATAACGGGAAGGGTAAACTTAACCCATTCTATAGGGGATAAATTAAAGGTAGGTATAAACTTTAGCAATAGTTTACTTACGGAAGATCGCGTGCCCTCCGGGACAGGTACAAACAGGGATGCTGGTGTAATTGCCACGGCCATTCAATTGCCTCCTACGATGCCAATTTATGATGACAACGGTGACTATGCTTTTAGCTTACAGGATTTGAGTAATTCTGTGGCACAAGCGAGGACAATTGAACAATTTTCAAAGAGCACACGTATGTTTGGCAATACATTCATTGATTATCAAATTACCAAGGATTTCAAGTCAAGAGTAAATTTGGGGTATGATCATATGATCACTGAATATGATGAGGTGTTAAACAAGGAGACACAAAGAGGCCTTCTTTTTGAAGGCAGGGCCACAAGAAGTTCTACAGAAAACAATAGCTACCTTTTCGAATTTATCAATGAGTATAGCAAAACATTCAGCGATAAACATAGGTTTAATGCACTATTGGGCTATTCGTATCAAAAATTTGAAAATTCTAGTTTTAGAGCGTCGGCACAAAATTTCCCAAGTTCTTCTTTTGGTTCCAATAATCTTGGGGCTGGAGATACGAGTCAAAATATCGTAGGGTCTTCGAGGAATGAGAATACAATTATATCTGGTTTCGGTAGGTTGAATTATAATTATGACAACAGATACCTGTTAACCGGCTCATTGAGGGCAGATGGTTCTTCAAGGTTTGGGGAAAATAACAAGGTAGCCTACTTTCCATCGGCTGCTTTTGGTTGGAATGTTTCCAATGAATCGTTTTATTCTAATGAAAGCCTCGTTTCTAATTTAAAGCTAAGGGCTAGTTATGGATTAAGTGGAAACCAGGAAATTAACAACGCAAGATCTTTAGTTTTGTTGGGAAGTGGACCAATCGCTGTTATGGATGGTCAAGAATTTCAATCCATTGCACCCATTCAATTGGCGAATCCAAACCTTAAATGGGAGACTACAGAATCACTTAATTTTGGGTTGGATTTTGGGATTCTTAATGGGCGCATTTCCGGTTCGTTAGAGTATTTTCATAATAAGACAAGGGATTTATTGCTTGAATTGCCCGTGCCAACTACAACAGGTTTTTCTAGCTCTTTACAAAATGTTGGTGATACTAAGAATAGTGGCGTTGAGTTTAATGTGTCATCTAATAATTTTGTGGATGAATTCTCTTGGACAACGGACTTTAATATGGCCACGGTACGTAATGAGGTGTTAAATCTGGGGGAACTGCCTAGGATATTACAAGGGGGCACAAGGTTTATTCAAGAATTTACCTTACTTGAGGTAGGGCAGCCTATCAATTCGTATTACGGATATGTTTTTGACGGGGTTTTTCAATCTCAAGACGAAATAGATAATAATCCTAGCCAGGCAAATGCCGCTCCTGGCAGTAGAAAATTTAAGGATATTAATGAGGATGGGGTAATTGATGACAAGGATAGAACCGTATTGGGAGATCCATTCCCAGATTTTACCTTCGGACTTAACAATAGTTTTAGCTATAAAGGAATTTCATTGGATGTCTTTATGGAAGGTAAGTTAGGTTTTGAATTGGCAAATTTCACCAACATCGATTCTGAAAATCCGATTGATAATTTAAGGAATAGACAACGCTATGTTTTGGACAGATGGACGCCAGAAAATCCATCAAATGTTACCCCATCATTTATTAGTCCATCCCGAACTTTTGATTTTAACAGCAGAATAGTGGAAGATGCGTCTTTTGTTCAATTGAAGAATGTTAGGTTAGGTTATTCTTTTCCTAATTTAAAAATGAATAATATTTCTTCATTATTAGTGTATGTTTCGGGCCAGAACTTGGCAATGTTTACTAATTATAAAGGATTTAATCCAAACGTAAACGCGTTGGGAACGTCCAATGTAAGAATCGACTATAATGCATATCCTCTTGCAACCATTTATTCACTAGGAATCAACGTAAAATTTTAAAAGATGAAAAAAATATTAAATTTTTGTACACTCCTTTCATTTGTTTTCGTGTGGCTAGCTTTGGTAGGATGCGAAGATGGGTTGGATGAAAAAACATATACTACCTTAAGTCCGAACGATTTTTTGACGAATGCAGAAGATGTGGAAGTGCTGCTTAATTCAGTCTATGGAGAATTAAGATACAGTGACATAACCCGTGACGCAATTACTCTAAATGAGGTTAATACAGATATACATATAGAGAGGAATGGAGGTATTTTTGCGGCCAATGAGCTTATGGAGGAGTTTATTTGGACGTCCTCTCATAGTTATTTGCAGTCCTCTTGGGAACGTCGGTATAGAACAATTTACAATGCAAATGTAGTGTTGGATAATGTTCCTGATGTTGAGATGGACGAAACTAGGAAACAGGAAGTGTTGGCGGAAGCTAGATTTTTAAGAGCCTTTTCCTATTATTTATTGTATGACTTCTTTGGACCAGTTCCATTAATTGTCTCAAGTGAAACAGCCGTAACGGATCGTCCTGCACGTGCCACGGAAGAAGAAATGGTTTCTTTTATAGAAAATGAACTTATCGCTGTCAGCGATATTCTTCCTGTGAGCCCTCCGAGAAATCAATATGGAAGACCTACAAAAGGAGCTGCACTTGGGATCCTGTCAAAATTTTATATGATGAATAAAAAATGGAATGAGGCAGCTGATACTGCCTTGGATGTGATGGATCTTGGCGTGTACGACCTTTTTACGGATGGAAATAGAATTGAATTGTTTAGTCCTGAAAATCAGCGTGATAACGAATTTATTTTTGTTGCCAACATGTCCGATACTCCAAACGATGTTACAGGTAACGGTTGGTTGAGTCATGTGGTTCCAAGAGGCTATCAATGGCAATATCCTCCAAGAGCGATATTCGCGGCAGAATTTAAAATTAGATCAGAATTTCTTGAACTTTTTGAACCTGAAGACGAAAGATTGGACGCATTTCTATTTGAGTTTGTAAATGGAGATGGAGAAACTATTATACTCGGAGAAGATGATGCCCGAAGTTTAAAATTTCCAGAATACCCAAATCAAGATATCAGTAGAGCATCCGATGATTTTCCTTTTTTACGATATGCAGACATACTTTTATCTAGAGCTGAGGCTTTAAATGAGCTTAATGGGCCAAATCAAGTGTCTGTAGATCTCTTAAATTTGGTAAGGGATGCTGCAGGGGTAGACACTTTTGTTGTTGATGATTTTTCTACTAAAGAAGCATTTAGGGACTTTATTCTGGATGAAAGAGGAAGGGAATTCCATACAGAGGCCTTAAGGAGACAAGATTTAATAAGACACGGTAAATTTATTGAGTCTGCAAATGAAAGAGGTAAGTCCGCTGAAGATTTTCGTGTTCGATTTCCTATTCCACAGACAGAGATTGAACGTAATCCAAGTCTAACCCAGAACGATGGATATTAGATTATGTATGTAAATAACAGACATTTTACAATTATGTTAGTTGTTGAAAAAGGGTTCCTAATGTACAGGAACCCTTTTTTTTACTAACCAATTTCCAGATTATTTAAACAGGTAATGAACACCATAAGAAATCCTTAATTTCTTTATAGAATTTTATTTATTTTTTACAATCTTTATGCATCAGCTAAAAATTAAAATAACCAAAACCACCAAATGAGCGTAATTAAAAAATCTATAGGTTTTGAATTGCCATTGCTTTTTCTAATTTTTTACCAAGGGGTTTTTTCCCAAACCCCCGAAAAAAGTCTGCCCAACGTCATTGTTATTATGACCGATGATCAAGGTTCCATAGATCTTAATTCTTACGGGGCAACGGATCTGTACACTCCAAATATGGATAGGTTGGCCAATGAGGGGGTAAGGTTTACCCAATTCTATGCAGGAGCGCCGGTCTGTTCGCCATCACGCGCTGCCCTTATGACCGGTAAGACCAATTTACGTGCCGGTCTGGAAGGCAATGTCCCTATACCGGAACACGCTGAAATGAGTGGAGAATACGGCCTGCCCACAGAACAGATTACTATGGCAGAGATGCTTAAACCCCAAGGATACTACACCGCTTTAATTGGTAAATGGCATCTTGGGCATAGGAAACAAAACTTGCCCAATGGACAGGGGTTCGATTATTTCTTTGGTCATCAGCGGGGGTGTATCGATAATTATTCCCATACCTTTTATTGGGCCGGTCCAAACAAGCACGACTTGTATAGAAATGCAGAAGAGGTTTATTATGATGGCCAACATTTTTCCGATCTTATGGTGGAAGAAGTCAAGCAGGTAATCAACCACAGACAGGACAGGCCGTTTTTTATATATTGGGCATTTAATGCACCGCATTATCCCTACCAAGGAACTACAAAGTGGTTGGAATATTACAAGGATCTTCCAACACCTAGAAAAGAATATGCCGCCTTTGTGTCCAATACCGATGAAAAAATTGGCCAAGTACTGGATTATTTGGACGAAATGGGTATAGCGAATAATACTATAGTTGTTTTTCAATCCGATCATGGACATTCACTAGAGGAAAGGGCCTTTTGGGGTGGTGGTAATGCAGGACCCTATAGGGGAAGCAAATTCAGTCTTTTTGAAGGAGGAATCCGTGTGCCGGCCATTATTCGCTATCCAGGAGTAATCCCCGCAAATGAAGTTAGGGATCAGCTTAGTATGGAAATGGATTGGTTTCCTACCCTAGCAGAATTGACCAATTCCAAAGTGTCCGATAATTTGGACGGGAAAAGTCTTATGCCCATTATTCTTGATAACAAAAAGGAATCCCTTCATGAGGAGGTGCATTGGCAGTTAGGTGATTATGATGACAAATTGGCCCAGTGGGCAGTACGGAAAGGTCCTTGGAAACTTATAGGAAATGTAAGGGAACCTACAGGCAAAGGGAAGAAAGTAGATTTAGATAAACTGTACTTGGTCAATTTGGAAAACGATATTAGTGAAAAAAACAATTTGGCTAAATCCAATCCAAAAAAGTTGAACCAACTATTGCAATTGCATACCTCTTGGTTAAAATCGGTTCGCTCTGAAATGAAGCAGTAGGCAATTGTATTAATTGATCTTGGATAGTTTTAAATTAATTATAGATCGTTTAGTTTTCTGTTGATACCGGTATCCGTCCATCCTATTACAAGTTGGCTGTTATTATAATATAATACTTATGAAAAGAAGAAATTTTTTTGGGAATTTGGCCGCAGGTAGTGGGTTGCTGCTATTAAACCCTATTTATGCCTCCCATGGTAAAACTAATACCGGAAAAGTAAATACAATTCATATAGGGGAGCGGACCATAAAGGCAGATCTTGTAATAATTGGCGGCGGAACTGGTGGCTGTGCCACTGCCTTGGGGGCACTTCGCAATGGTCTCACCGTTATTATGACCGAGGAAACAGATTGGATAGGGGGACAATTAACGCAGCAAGGGGTGCCGCCAGATGAGCATAAATGGATCAACGACATAGGAGCTACGGCCTTATATCGGGAATTTAGAAAGAAAGTAAGGGCCTATTATCGCAATAACTACCCTTTAAAGGCGGAGCTGGCAAAAAAAGAAAGGTTTAATCCCGGTAATGCCAGTGTTTCGGAAATTAGCCATGAGCCAAAAATTTCATTACGGGTGTTGGAAACCATGTTCGACCCCTATATCAGTGCCGGGAAACTGGTCCTTTTAAAAGAAACGGTGGCCGTGGACGCCTCAACCCAGGGGAACAAGGTTCAATCGGTTAGAGTTAAAAACCTTTCCACAGGGGAGACCAGGAATTTGGTGGCCCCCTATTTTGCAGATGCTACGGAATTGGGCGATTTACTGCCCTTAACCGGGGCCGAGTATGTTACCGGAGCTGAAGCTAAATCGGATACAGGGGAGTTGCACGCCGCGGCAATAGCCGACCCAACCAATAATCAGGCCTTTACGGTCTGCTTTGCTATGGATTACAGACCCAATGAGGATTGGACTATAGAAAGACCCGAGGAATATGGATTTTGGCGCAACTATAGACCTGAAATGAAATCGCCTTGGGCAGGAAAATTGTTGGAGCTTAACTACTCCAATCCCCGCACACTAGCGCCCAAGAACTTAGGTTTTGATCCCAGGGGAAATCCCATGAAGGATGTATTGAACCTGTGGATTTATCGTAGAATATTGGCCAAGGATAATTTTGAAGAGGGTTTTCTAACAGGAGATATTACCTTGGTAAATTACCCCCAAAACGATTATTTTTTAGGGAATATAGTGGATGTTGGTGAGAAGGAACTAAAACATCATGTTAGTAGGGCCAAGCAATTAAGTCTGTCTTTATTGTACTGGTTGCAAACAGAAGCACCAAGGGCCGATGGAGGAAAAGGCTGGCCGGGAATTAGATTAAGACATGATGTAATGGGGACGACAGACGGATTGGCAAAGTATCCCTATATACGGGAGTCCAGGAGAATAAAGCCATTGTTTAGAATCACCGAACACCATGTGGGAAGAACCCAAAGGGCAAGTATCCAGGGTGTACCTGAATCGGAAGCCCATGCCCAAAACTTTGAGGATAGTGTTGGTATAGGGTATTATCATATAGACCTGCACCCCAGTAGTGGCGGAGACAATTATATCGATTTTTCTTCCCTTCCCTTTCAAATACCCTTGGGCGCATTAATTCCACAACGTATGGAAAATATATTTCCAGTGAGCAAAAATATTGGCACTACCCACCTTACCAATGGCTGTTACCGACTTCATCCTGTAGAATGGAGCATAGGGGAGGCCATAGGTATGTTTGTTCCCTTTTTAATGGAAACAGGTAGAAGTCCACAAGAGATATACCAAGACACCGCTGCAGTCCGCAAGTTCCAAGGTCTTATTCGTAGTCAAGGGGTAGATACCCATTGGCCATACGAAAGAATGTAAGGGAAGTAACTAGTGCTTTTGTGTATTCCGGCCTTCATAGGGAAGAACCTTTTGCAGTATATTTTCCTCTGCTGTTTAACCGGGTCACCACAATCATTGTGTGGCAACAGGTTGTTTTTTAGCTCATTACTTAAATTTGGTCACATCATCACTCAGATCAAATACGGTAGCGCCATCCAATTGGCTTTCAAGAATGCTGCTTCCGGCCGCACTGCGATACCCACCGCCACAGTGTACCACAATAGGCTTGGCAGACGGGATTTTAGCTACCGTTTCCCGCAAATCATTTAAAGGGTGTGTCAATGCATTGTCAAAGATTTTGCCCTCATCCACCTCGCTCTTGTTGCGAATGTCTACGATGGTATAGTGGTCAGGGTTGTTTTTAAAATCTTCCAAATCCAATGCCGGGGTTTTAACCAGCTCATTTTCGGGAAGGGTCAAAACCAGCTGCAGTTGCTTTTCGTATCCAATTTTGCTTACGCGGTGCAGGATCGTTTCTAAATCTTCCGGGGCCTCTATGACCAAGCTAAAATTTTCCTCAGGTTTTATGATGGCACCCAACCATGTTTCAAAAGGGGCATCTTCAGCGGAGGCCTGAATGTTGATACTTCCTTCTAGGTGTCCTTTTTTGAAATCGGATTCCTGCCGCACATCCACTATCAATCCTTTCGTGGTGCTATTTAATTTAAATGGCACTTTGGCCATAGCATTGCGAAGCCCTGCTGCTCCCTGCTTATTTAAATCGACATTATACCCAAAATAAGAAGGAATAAAGGGTTGACTGTCCAACAGTTCATTTACAAATTGTTCTTGGGTTTGCTCCTGAAATGCCCAATTGTCCCTGCGCTCATTTCCTAGGGTACTACTGCTGGCATCGGACTGACTCTTTCCACATAGAGAACCGGCCCCATGAGCGGGATACACGATGGCCTCATCGGGCAATTTATTAAATTTATGCTGTACGGTATGATACATGGCTTCGGCCAATTCTTGGCGTTTAGCCTTCATATTGCCGGCTTTTTCACGTAGGTCTGGTCGGCCTACATCACCAATGAGCAAGGTGTCGCCCGTAAACAATACGGTCTCATTTTCTTCTGTAGCAACTATGGTAATACTGTCTGGCGAATGACCGGGGGTGTTAAGGGCGCTTAATGTGGCTTTGCCAATAGTAAGGCTATCCCCTTCATCAAAAGGTTTGTACGGATAATCTGCTCCCAATTTTTCACTGTTGTAAATGGTAGCCCCTGTTTCTTGATGGATTTGCAAATGCGAACTTACAAAGTCGGCATGCGGATGGGTCTCTATTACTGCAATTATCTCGGCTTTATTTGCCTTGGCAAAAGCATAATACTGCATGGGGTTGCGCTCTGGGTCAATAATGGCCATTTTTCCCTCACTGACCAAGGCATAGGAATAATGCGCTAAAGGCTCGTATTTAAACTGTTTTATTTTCATGATGGTTTTCTTTAGTTGAACAGCCATATAATTTCAAAAAAAATATGCAATAACATGATCTCTAGTAATATAAGAATTGAATCAAATGAGTGGGAGTTTGGACCTATTGGAACGAAATCAACTTTTTTATCATACTTATTACATATATTTATTTAATTTCTTGAAATAGATTTGGGAAATCGTAAAAAGCATGTATCTTTGCAGTCCGAAATAATTCAGTCAGCATTATGAACTGAGGGTTTGCAGCCAAGTTGAATTTTTTGGAAACGCACATCGCGGGATAGAGCAGTAGGTAGCTCGTCGGGCTCATAACCCGAAGGTCACTGGTTCGAGTCCAGTTCCCGCTACTAAGCAGAGTAAGGCTTTCGAGAAATCGGAAGCCTTTTTTTATGCCTTGGGTACAACATAGGTACAACATTTTACAGTTTTCCAGTCCCTAATTCATAATGATACTATACGGTATCAAATGAATATAAAGAACATTTTTTATGCCTTATTTCCATAGCATTTATAGCTTCTAATAAAGAATAAAAGCGTTTTCTTGCCCTACATTAGCAAAACAAATAAATGTTAATCTTAATAATAATTGTTAAATTTTTGTAATTTTGCATTTAAATGAAGCAATTTATTCACAAATCAATGGCAATTTTTATGGCAGCCGTAGTTCTTATGACTACGATGTCATTTACTATTGATATGCATTATTGCGGAGATTCTTTGGTAGATTTTTCATTCGTTCAGAAAGTGAAAACTTGTGGAATGGAAAAAGCTCAGGCTACTACCAGTTGTGAGAACCCAACCCTTTCAGAAAAAACGTGTTGTACGGATAAGCAAGTCGTTAAAGAAGGAAAGGATGATTTAAAAGTTTCATTTGATCAACTTACCTTAGAGCAACAATTCTTTGTTGCCTCATTTACATATTCGTATTTAAGTCTTTTTGAAGGAATTGAATCTAACGATGTTCCTTTCATCGATTACCCGCCCCCCTTTGTCAAACGGGATGTGCAAGTGTTGCACCAGACTTTTTTAATTTGATTTATTAGACTTTTGAAACAAAGCCCAACAGTTACGCTGTAGTGGGCTAAATCTCGTGTACAGTATTTTCTACTTTGCACAATTTCAAATATCTAATAATCATATCGTATGCTAAATAAGAGCATAAAATTTCTCATAGAAAATAAACTTGTTGCCGTTATACTACTCGCCCTATTCGTAGGTTGGGGCATTGTCAATGCACCCTTCAATTGGGAAACAAGCATTTTACCAACTGATCCTGTAGCGGTTGATGCCATTCCAGACATCGGCGAAAACCAGCAAATCGTTTTCACAAAGTGGCAAGGGCGTTCACCGCAGGATATCGAAGACCAGATTACCTATCCACTTACAACTTCATTGTTGGGAATTCCTGGGGTCAAGACCATCCGAAGCTCTTCAATGTTCGGTTTTTCAAGTATCTATATCATTTTTGAAGAAGATGTAGAATTCTATTGGTCACGTAGCCGTATTCTCGAAAAACTCAATTCCCTTCCCGCAAACTTATTGCCCGATGGTGTAAACCCTGCATTGGGTCCGGATGCTACGGGATTAGGTCAAATTTTTTGGTACACGCTGGAAGGTCGTGATAAAGATGGCAACGTAACTGGCGGTTGGGATCTACAGGAATTACGAAGCATACAGGATTACTACGTAAAATATGGTCTGTCTTCGGCAAGCGGTGTTTCTGAAGTAGCATCAATCGGTGGTTACGTCCAAGAATACCAAGTGGATGTTGACCCTGAAAAAATGCGACAATACAACATCGGCTTGACCGATATTGTAAAAGCTGTCAAGGAAAGTAATCAAGACATCGGTGCGCAGACTTTGGAAATTAATCAAGCCGAATACCTTGTTCGTGGTTTAGGGTATGTAAAATCTGTTGCAGATATTGAAAATGCAGTAGTCGCTTCTGAAAATTTTACTTCTATACGAATCAAAGACATCGCTAATGTTCATTTGGGACCACAGACCCGCCGCGGTATTTTAGATAAAGAAGGTGCCGAAGTGGTTGGCGGAGTCGTGGTAGCTCGTTATGGTGCTAACCCATTGGAAGTCATCAATAATGTAAAAGACCAAATAGCTGAATTATCATCTGGACTACCCACAAAAACCTTGGCAGATGGTCGTACTTCACAAGTGACTATCGTTCCCTTTTACGACCGCACGCAACTTATTCAGGAAACACTTCACACGCTCAATGAAGCCCTTACACTTGAAATCCTGATAACCATTTTGGTCATCATTGTAATGGTGTTTAACCTACGTGCATCCATTCTAATCTCTGGTCTGTTGCCTGTTGCCGTTTTAATGGTTTTCATAACAATGAAGCTCTTTAATGTAGATGCTAACATTGTTGCCTTGTCAGGAATTGCCATTGCTATCGGTACAATGGTTGACGTGGGCGTCATACTCGCCGAGAATATGATTAGGCATCTGGAAGATAAAAAATTACGCTTTCGCGAAAGCGGAATAGAATACACCACAAACGAAATTATCTACAACGCAACTGCGGAAGTTTCTGGTGCAATTTTGACCGCAGTTCTCACAACGATTATCAGTTTTCTACCTGTGTTTACAATGATAGGTGCTGAGGGAAAACTATTCAGACCACTCGCCTTTACAAAAACAATGGCACTTGCTGCATCGCTTGTAATCGCGCTGTTTTTAATACCGCCTTTTGCCGCGTTTCTTTTTAAGAAAAGTAACCTAATGGAACGCTCAAAGTACATTATTAATGGTGTTCTCATTGTCCTTGGTATCACAGCCATCTTTTATGGCTATTGGCTTGGTCTCATTTTGATTGCCTACGGTGTTGTTGCGCTTTTGAGCGTAAGGGATAGAATTACAGAAAAACGAGCTAATCTCATCCATATTATTATTTCCTGTGTTGCTATTGTTTTCCTACTCGCCGAATACTGGCGACCACTTGGTTTTGACCGCAGCATTCTAATGAATTTGATTTTTGTAGCGATTATCTGCTTTGGACTGCTTGGTGTGTTTACAGTTTTCCGAAGATACTATGACAGCATTTTGCGTTGGGCACTTCAAAACCGATACCTGTTTTTAATCATTCCAACCACGGTGCTGATTTTAGGTGTGGTCATAATGCGAAACACGGGAAAGGAATTTATGCCAGCACTTAATGAAGGTTCATTCTTATTAATGCCTACATCCTTACCGCACGCCGGTGTGGAAGAAAATAAACGGGTGCTACAACAACTGGATATGGCTGTGGCGAGCATTCCTGAAATTGAAACGGTAGTAGGAAAAGCGGGTAGAACAGAATCTGCTCTCGACCCTGCGCCACTCTCGATGTATGAAAATGTAATTCAGTACAAGTCTGAATATATGCGAAATGAAAATGGCGAGAGACAACGCTACCGTGTAAACGACGATGGTCTATTTGTGCTGAAAAATGACAAGTTCATTATTAACCCCAATAATGAAATCGATGATGATGCAAATTATGAAGCGTCACAACTCAAAACAAGTGCAACACGCAATGATTTGATTAAAGATAACGATGGGGAATATTATCGAAACTGGCGACCAGAAATCAGTAGTCCAGATGACATTTGGAATGAAATCGTAAAAGTGACCAAATTCCCAGGCGTGACTTCTGCGCCCAAGCTACAACCCATCGAGACGCGACTCGTGATGCTACAAACGGGAATGCGCGCACCTATGGGAATAAAAGTGAAAGGGCCAGATTTAAAAACCATAGAAAACTTTGGACTACAACTGGAAGACATTCTAAAAAAAGCCGAAGGTGTTAAAGAACAAGCCGTTTTTGCAGACCGCATAGTGGGTAAACCTTATTTGCTGATTGATATTAAACGAGACCAGCTGGCACGCTACGGAATCTCTATTATGGATGTTCAGGAAGTTCTTCAAGTAGCTGTGGGCGGTATGCCACTTACCCAAACAGTAGAAGGACGTGAGCGCTATGGTGTGCGTGTACGCTATCCACGTGAGCTGCGTGCAAATCCAGAAGACTTAAAAAGTATCTATGTTCCTGTGTCAACTGGAAGTCCGGTTCCTTTGGGCGAACTGGTCGATATTCGTTACGAGCAAGGCCCACAGGTCATTAAAAGTGAAGACACCTTCTTGATTGGGTTTGTGCTGTTTGATAAGCTCGATGGCTTTGCCGAAGTCGATGTGGTGGAAAATGCACAAGCGCTCATTCAACAGAAAATCGATAATGGCGATTTGGTCGTGCCACAAGGAATCAGTTACCGATTTACAGGAACATACGAAAATCAATTGCGAGCAGAAAAAACGTTATCGGTAGTTGTGCCACTTTGCTTGCTGGTCATTTTCTTGATTTTGTATTTCCAGTTCAGGTCGGTTTCTACGTCGCTAATGGTTTTTACTGCCATCGCTGTAGCCTTTGCAGGTGGTTTTATAATGATATGGTTATACGGTCAGGATTGGTTTTTCAATTTCAGCTTTTTTGGAGAGAACCTACGGGACTTGTTCAATATGAAAACCATCAATTTAAGTGTGGCCGTTTGGGTCGGTTTTATTGCCCTTTTCGGTATTGCGACTGATGATGGTGTTGTAATGGCAACCTATTTAGACCAATCATTTAAAAGCAACGAGCCAGACAGTAAAAAAGGCATACGTCTCGCCACATTAGAAGCCGCAGGAAAAAGAATACGTCCTTGCTTGATGACCACCGTGACCACAGTTTTGGCATTGTTGCCAGTACTCACATCTACAGGAAAAGGAAGCGACATTATGATACCGATGGCCATCCCCATTTTTGGCGGAATGATAATCGACGTCACATCCTATTTCCTCTTACCAGTATTATATAGCTGGAAAAAAGAATACCAACTTAAAAGAGCAAACAAATGAAAAATATAAAAATCATAATCTGTCTTTTGTTTGTTTCCGCTTTCGCGAAAGCGCAACAATTACAATCCTATATTGATGAAGCAGAAAATAATAATCCAGAGATTCAGGCTTTTGAATTGCGCTACAATATTGCCGAAGAAAAGGTCAATGAAGCAAACTGGTTACCCAATACTGAAGTAAGCGCAGGCTATTTTGTAAGTGAGCCAGAAACAAGGGTGGGCGCACAACGAGCACGGATAGGCGTAAAACAGATGTTGCCCTGGTTTGGTACCGTTACCGCACGTGAAAATTATGCGACTTCAATGGCCGAAGCTGAATACGTGGAAATCACAATCGCCAAACGAAAATTGGCGCTTTCAGTAGCGCAATCCTATTACAGGTTGTATGAAACAAGAGCAAAGCAAAAGGTACTCGACGAGAACATCCAACTATTAAAAACTTATGAGCGTCTTGCACTGACTTCGGTAGAAGTAGGAAAGGCATCTGCGGTAGATGTATTGCGATTACAGATTCGTCAAAATGAATTACAGCAGCAAAGAGAGGTATTGGAAGAGGAATTTGGCGCAGAACAAACAACCTTCAATAATCTTCTCAATCGGGATGAAAATAGCACGGTTGAAATAGTTGCAACGATGGAAATTCCAGAGGATGACCCCACATACGGAACAGACGCACTATCGCTCAATCCCGAACTGCTCAAATACGATAAATTGTACGAATCCGTAGCACAATCAGAATTGCTCAATCAACGCGAGAGCCTACCTATGGTTGGCTTTGGTGTGGATTATCTACCGGTAAGCGAGCGTACCGATATGAACCCTATAGACAATGGAAAAGATGTATTGATGCCTATGGTTTCGGTTTCTATTCCAATTTTTAATAATAGGTACAAGTCAATTTCAAGGCAAAATGAACTACGCCAACAGGAAATTGAGACGCAGAAATCACAACGATTGAATGTTTTGGAATCCGCTTTCGCGAAAGCGATATCTCAACGCAATCAGGCCCGAATTAAATTTAATACCCAAGCAAAGAATTTAAAGCAGGCCAAAGATGCCGAGCAAATTCTAATCAAGAATTATGAAACGGGAACGATAGATTTCAACGATGTGCTCGATATACAGGAATTGCAATTAAAATTTCAGATTAATCAGATAGAATCGGTTCAGATGTATTACGTGCAACAATCCATAATCAATTATTTAATTCAATAGCAATGGTAAAAGATTTTTACATAAAAAATATGGTTTGCGACCGTTGCATCAAGGTCTTAAAAGATGAATTGTATAAGGCAAATATTAGTCTGTTGGATATTGAGTTGGGAAGGCTTCGATTGGATATGAATGAAAAAGAACAACTGAACATACTTAACGAAATTTTAGAAAGAAATGGATTTGCACTCATCACTTCTACCGAAGATAAATTAACCGAGCAAGTTAAAATTGAATTGATAAAGTTATTGAATGTAACGCCCCTTGAGATTGAAGGAAAGTTATCCGATTTTCTTGCGGATAAATTACAAAGGGACTATTCGAAAATCAGCAAAGTGTTTTCCATTACCGAGGGCATCACTATTGAAAAATATTTTATCAAACTGAAGATAGAAAAGGTCAAGGAACTTATCCAAACACCTGATTATAATTTCACAGAAATAAGTCAATTGCTCGATTACAGCAACGTGAATCATCTAAGTAAACAATTTAAAAGTGAGACAGGAATGAGCCTGAGCGATTATAGGGATGGACAGAAAAATTTTAGAAATCCTTTAGACAAGATTGTATAGATATGAACCAAAATTATAACACAAAACATTGATTTTCAGCAGTAATTTCCCTTGGAAATTAAATGTTTAATTAAAAATAAAAAATGATGAGAAACTCAGAATTAATTAGCGCCCTTGGCAATTGTATCAACCATTGCAACTATTGTGCAGATGCCTGCTTAGAAGAAGAAAATGTAAAAATGATGGTCAACTGCATTCGCACAGACCGTGTCTGTGCAGAAGTATGTAGCACTTTGGCTCAGGTGTTGGCAACCAAATTTGAAGATGTAGATGATTTGGTACGCTACTGTCAAAAAGTTTGTAACGCTTGTGCCGACGAGTGCGGAGGACACGACCACAAACACTGTCAAGATTGTGCAGAAGCTTGTAGAAAATGTGCTGAGGCTTGTGAGGCATATTTGGCTTAAGAAGTTCATTGCCCTTCTCGAAAGGGAAGGGCTACCTTAAAATTTAAAAAACGATTATTTATGAAAATTAGGATACTACTGATCGCAATGCTTTTAATTTCAATGGGAGCAAATGCACAGTTAATTGCAAATGAGTCCGAAGAAAATGTGGACAATTGGCCAGAGCGCGTCTACGACCTAACCATTACTTACGAGACGGTCAATTTCACAGGCAAAGATGTGCAAGCGATGACCATTAATGGTGGTATTCCTGGCCCAAATCTTGAATTTAATGAAGGAGAATTTGCCATTATCAATGTGACCAATAAAATGGATGAAGAAACATCGGTACATTGGCACGGCTTGATACTGCCCAACTTTTTTGATGGTGTTCCTTATCTCACAACACCGCCTATAAAACCAGGCGAAACCCTTCAATACAAGTTTGCGCTAAAACAATCCGGTACATATTGGTATCATTCTCACACAGGGCTTCAGGAGCAGCGTGGTGTTTATGGTTCCATCCAAATCAATCCAAAAGAAACTGATTTGGAATATGACAAAGATTTGGTTTTGGTGTTATCCGATTGGGTGGACGAGAATCCACAATCCCAACTAAAAAATCTTAAACGAGGAAACGAATGGTACTTGATTAAAAAAGGTCAAGTACAAAGTCTCGATAAATTAATTGCTCAAAATGCAGTAGGCGCAAAGTTAAAAATGGCTTGGCAACGTATGCCTGATATGGCAATTTCAGACAACTACTACGATAAATTCTTCATCAATGGTGGCTCTGAGCAAAATTATCCCGATTTCCAAGCTGGAGAACGTGTGCGCTTACGATTTGTTAATGCTGCCGCAGCCTCTTATTTCTGGTTGACTTTTGGCGGAGAAGATCCTATGCTCGTTTCAGCAGATGGCCTTGACGTGGTTCCTGTCGCCCACAATAAAACCTTGATTGGCGTAGCAGAAACCTATGATTTCATTGTTACGGTTCCCGAAAATGGTAAACTTCAAGTGAGAGCTACTGCACAAGATGGTTCAGGCGAAGCTTCAGCATATATAGGTACTGGTTCAACACTCGAAGCACCGAGCATTCCAGAACCAAACCTTATAAAAAGTATGAAACAGATGATGTCTATGGGAATGAAAATGGGTGCGCCAGCTTCAAAATTCAATCCTTCTAAAAACGATTCCATTCAAGTGATGGAAAAATACAAGATGGATATGGGCGGTATGCAGATGGACGGAATGTCAATGAAAGATGATAAGATGAAGATGGATGGAATGGATATGAAGAAAGATTCTGCCCAAATGGACCACGGTAAAATGAATCACGATAAGATGCAGATGTCGAAGGGTAAAGATGAGGAAATGGGAGCAATGAAAATGGGCTATATGATACCTAAAGATAAAGTCGTGGGCGACAATATGAAAACTGGCGGTAACCCAGAATTCAATTACAATTATCTAAAGTCGCCCGAAAAAACTGAGTTTGAAAATGATAAACCAGTAAAAGAAATGCTCTTCAACCTTACCGGAAATATGAACCGCTATGTCTGGTCTATAAATGGTGTTCCCCTTTCTGAAACCGATAAGATAAAAATCAAACAAGGCGAAGTGGTTCGTGTCACACTCAACAACCTTACGATGATGCACCACCCAATGCACCTGCACGGGCACTTCTTTAGGGTACTGAATGAAAATGGCGAGTACTCGCCTTTAAAGCATACAGTAAACGTAGCGCCAATGCAAAAGGTGGTTTTTGAATTTGCAGCCGATGAATCTGGAGATTGGTTTTTTCATTGCCACATTTTATACCATATGATGAGTGGTATGGCAAGGGTTTTTAGCTATGATACACCACGAGATGACCGCTTAGAAGGTTATCCGTTAACCAATCTCACAAATGAAGCAGACCACATATTTACGTGGGGCGAAATCACAGGCGCAAGCCATATGACGGAACTGTATGCGACTGCCACCAATATCCGAAATCAGTTTGCCGTAAGGGGCGAATATGGCTGGAACAAAAATCTGGAAGCTGAGTTTACCTATGAACGCTACCTCAATGATTATTTCCGTGTCTTTGGTGGTGTTAATGTGGAGAACGAGGGAGAAGATAGCCTTAAAGAAATCAATACCACAGCAATCGCTGGTGTTAGATGGCTGATGCCAATGCTAATTAATTCAGATTTTAGGATAGATAGCAAATTACGTCCTCAAATTGCTTTTAGTACGGGCTTTATGATTTTCCCACGCTTGGGAATCTATGGCGAGTATGAATACCAAATGGATTTTGGCTGGGATGGTAAATTACCAGAAGGTCAGGATTTTGAAGAAGAGACCACTTGGCAGGTAGGACTTGAATATGTCCTTGGTAGAAACTTCTCATTAATGGGGAGTTATGACAACCGTTTCGGTGCAGGTGGTGGACTATCAGTTAGATTTTAAAAAAATAATTATTAACCTAAATACAATACAAAATGAAAACAGTAAAAAGAACAATGAGTACAATGGCACTGGCTGCCACAATGATTTTAACAGTTTCCTGTAAAGACGGAAACAAAGAAGAGGCTGCTGCGCCGATGAGCAATGAGATGCACCAAGAATCTATGGATGACAAGGACGATATGGCGATGAGTGACAACCAAGATGCAAAAGCAGAAGCAATCCTGAATGATTATTTCAACTTAAAAGATGCGCTTGTAAGCGATGACAATGGCAAAGCGAAGGAGCTTGGTAACACATTAGCGAAATCACTAAAAGCTTTTGATGTATCCAACTATTCCGATAATGAACAAACTGAATTAAAAGACATAATTGAAGATGCCACAGAACACGCAGAGCATATTGGAGAGAGCGATATCAAGCATCAACGCGAGCATTTTAAGACGTTGAGCAAAGACGTTACCGATATGGTAGCCATTACCGGAACCGATAAAAAACTCTATGAGCAGTTCTGCCCTATGTACAATAATAACGAAGGCGGAGCTTGGCTGAGTATGAATGAAGAAATTAGAAATCCATATTTCGGTAGTCAAATGTTGAAATGTGGCAAAGTACAACGAGAAATAAACTAATTGAAAGTTTTAAAAATCATAGCGTGGATAGCATTAATTGCGTTTGTGGTCATTCAGTTGTTTCCGATGGATTATAACAAGAGTGAGGCCGTACCGCAAACGGATTTTATGCTTGTCAATATAGTGCCTGCAACGGTCGAGAAATCGTTGCAGGTTTCCTGCTATGATTGCCATAGCAACAATACAAAGTACCCTTGGTACAATAAGGTGCAACCTGTTGCTTGGTTTTTGGAAGACCATATTAAAGAAGGAAAAGAAGAATTGAATTTTAACGAATGGGCCAACTATTCAAACAGAAGAAAGAACAGTAAACTGCGCTCTATCATTAAGCAGATAGAAAACGGCGAGATGCCCTTAGATAGCTACACGCTTATTCATAGGGATGCTATTTTTTCAAAAGAGGAAAAGGAAGCAGTATTGAACTATATGAAAACTTTAAAAGATGACTTAGAGTAAAGTCCTGATACGGGAAGGGAATTTTTTCATTGATGGTTGGTTAGTTAGAACCCCTTCCCATTTCAGGCACAAATATTAAGAGGTATGAATGATTTTTTAAAACAATGGGGCGAAGCAGCCTATACCACCACTGGATTCTTCTGGATGGCATTATGGGCGTTCATATTGGGTTACATCATCAGTAGTATGATACAGATTTTTGTAACCGAAAAGCGGATGCAAAAAGCAATGGGAGAAAAGGAAGGCAAAAGTATGCTCTTGGGTACATTTTTTGGCTTTATAAGTAGCTCGTGCAGCTTTGCCGCGCTGGCAGGAACTAAATCCATCTTCAAGAAAGGAGCAAGTTTTTCATCTTCCATAGCGTATCTACTGGCATCTACAAATTTGGTTATAGAACTGGGAATCATCATTTCCATTTTTCTGGGATGGCAATTTGTTGTGGGCGAGTATGTAGGTGGCATATTGCTAATCCTCATTTGCTGGATTCTAATACGCATTATCAATCCTAAAAAGCTCATTGAGAAAGCAAGAAAAAATCTTGAGAGCGAAGACGATGATGCGATGGACGATTCCAAGGATTGGAAAAAACAGATTAAAAAGGAAGAGAGCTGGGCGCGTGTGGCTAAAAAATATAAGATGGAATGGCAGATGGTCTGGAAGGACGTAACCGTAGGCTTTACCATCGCTGGAATCGTAGCGGCATTCGTTCCCGATTCCTTTTTTCAGACCTTGTTTATCAATAGTGGTCAAGGCAATACAGAGTTTACTTTTTTCGAAATTCTGGAACATATCGTAGTCGGACCTGTTGCTGCGTTTTTGACGTTTATCGGTTCAATGGGTAATATTCCTTTGGCAGCTTTACTCTTTGGTAAGGGCGTAAGTTTTGCAGGGGTTATGGCATTTATTTTTAGCGATTTGGTCGTTTTTCCCGTATTGCGAATCAATGCAAAATACTACGGATGGAAGATGTCATTGTTCATATTATTCCTGCTGTTTACGGCTTTGATTGGTACATCACTGGCACTACACTATAGTTTCGACTTGCTTAGTATACTGCCAGACCCATCGCAGGTAAAAATTCAGGATAAAGAACATTTTAAGATTGACTACACCTTCTTTTTGAACATTGCCTTTCTTGCTATATCCGCTTTCCTGATTTACTTGGGCTTTTACAAGAAAAAAGACGTTGAGCATTCTATGAGCGAGATGGCACCAAAAAGCCAATTGCTGGAAACCATCTTAAAATATGCAGCATTCATTTGTTATGTATGGCTTGCAGGAGGTTTGATTATAAAATTCATAATTCAATAAAAATGAAACACACCTATCAAATACAAGGAATGACCTGCAACGGTTGCCGAAATCACGTTGAGCAAACACTTTCTAAAGTGAAAGGTGTGACCAATGCTTCGGTTAATTTAGAAAAAGAAGAGGCTACTATTGAAATGGAATCTCATATTCCCATCGAAACATTTCAGAAAGCATTGAAAGAAGATGGCGGTACGTACAGTATTCACAAACCAGGCGAGCATCATCATAAAGATGATTCCGCTTACACGAAAAAGCAAAAACCTAAAGGCAAAGGAACTGGCACCTTTTACTGCCCAATGCATTGCGAAGGCGATAAAACTTATAACAAGCCGGGAGACTGCCCTGTCTGCGGAATGGATTTAGTCGAAGAGCAAAATTTGTCAGCAACGACTTCAGAGCAATGGACGTGCCCAATGCACCCAGAAGTCATTAAGGATGAATCTGGTAGTTGCCCTATTTGTGGTATGGATTTGGTGCCGATGGAACCTGATTTATCTGCCGAAGAAAAAACATATAATAAGCTGATTAAGAAATTTTGGATAGCAGTAGCCTTTACGCTTCCTATTTTCATAATCGCTATGAGCGAGATGATTCCCAACAATCCACTTTATGATGTAATGGAGCAGAAATGGTGGAACTGGATTCAATTTGGGCTTTCCATTCCTGTGGTGTTTTATGCCACTTGGATGTTCTTTGAACGTGCTTATCGAAGTATTAAAACCTGGAATCTCAATATGTTCACCTTAATCGGTATAGGTGCGGGCGTGGCTTGGCTCTTTAGTGTTTTTGGGATGTTGTTTCCAGACTTTTTTCCGGAACAATTTAAAACAGAATCCGGTGCGGTTCACGTGTATTTTGAAGCCGCTACGGTTATCCTCACATTGGTATTGATGGGTCAAGTTTTAGAAGCCCGTGCACATAGTAAAACCAATTCAGCAGTGAAAGAATTATTAAAGCTTGCACCTAACAAAGCAGTACGCGTAGTGGATGGAAACGAAGAAGAAGTTTCCATCGACCAGATTGAAAAAGGAGATATCCTACGAGTAAAGCCAGGAGATAAAATCCCTGTGGATGGCAAAATTACCGAAGGCGAAACTACCGTAGATGAGTCAATGATTTCAGGAGAACCGATTCCAGTCAATAAATCTGTAGATGATAAAGTAAGTAGCGGTACCATTAATGGGAATCAATCTTTCTTGATGGAAGCCGAAAAAGTAGGTAGCGACACCTTGCTTTCCCAAATCATACATATGGTAAACGATGCCAGTCGCAGTCGTGCCCCTATTCAGAAATTGGCAGATACGGTTTCAGGCTATTTCGTGCCTGTCGTGGTTATCATTGCGGTCATCACTTTCATTGTCTGGGCGATTTGGGGACCAGAACCAGTTTATGTATTTGCTCTTGTAAATGCCATTGCCGTATTGATTATAGCCTGTCCTTGTGCATTGGGATTGGCAACACCGATGTCCGTTATGGTAGGTGTTGGTAAAGGTGCCCAAAATGGTGTCCTAATTAAGAATGCCGAAGCCTTAGAGAAAATGGACAAAGTGGACACCCTTATCGTTGATAAAACAGGAACCATTACGGAAGGGAAACCAACGGTTGAGAAAATTGGGTCGTTTGATGAATCTCGCTTTCGCGAAAGCGAAATTCTACATCTTATCGCATCCCTAAACAGTTCCAGCGAGCATCCACTTGCCGAAGCCACCGTGAAATATGGAAAGGAGCAGAAGGTCGAAATATCAAAAACCGAAAACTTTAGCGCAGTAACCGGAAAAGGCGTAGAAGGAACAGTTGATGGCAAGAAGCTCGATTTGGGAAATGCCAAAATGATGGAGTATGCAAATGCCAAGCTATCACCTGAAATGGAAACCGAAGCACAATCCTTTCAGAAACAGGGAAAAACGGTTTCCTACTTATCCATTGATGGCGAAGTTTCAGGCTACGTGGTCATAGGCGATAAAATAAAAGAAACGAGTGCTAAGGCAATCAAAGAATTACAGGACAAAGGCATCGAAGTAATAATGCTCACAGGAGATAATCACGACACCGCCCAAGCTGTGGCGAGCGAACTCAATCTCGCTGACTTCAAAGCAGGAATGTTACCTGAAAACAAACTGGATGAGGTTAAAAAACTACAACAGCAAGGCAAAGTAGTCGCAATGGCAGGCGATGGTATCAATGATGCACCAGCACTGGCAAAAAGTGATGTGGGTATTGCAATGGGCACAGGAACTGATGTCGCTATAGAAAGCGCTATGATAACCTTGGTAAAGGGCGATTTGCACGGTATCGTAAAAGCAAGAAACCTTAGCCACAAAGTTATGCGTAACATAAAACAAAATCTATTTTTTGCTATGATATACAACACGCTGGGTGTACCGATTGCGGCAGGTGTATTATTCCCATTTTTCGGAATTCTGTTATCGCCTATGATTGCGGCGCTGGCAATGAGTTTTAGTTCAGTTTCAGTAATAGCAAACGCACTTAGGCTCAGAACAAAATCAATTAACTAAACCATCCTATATAATGAAAAAAAGTATCATTCTATTATGTATTATCCTTTTAGCTTCTTGTAAAGAAGCTTCAAAGGAAGCTCAAGAAGTGCCAATTACCGACAGAACAGAGCAAAATTCAACAAGTGCAGAACCTAATAAAAAAAAATCATTGAGTCCGCATACAAGCGCAATGGCGATGGTGGGCGATGCGCATATTCATATTGATTATTCATCCCCAGGAGTTCGTAAACGTATCATTTTTGGCGGTTTACTTCCTTATAATACCGTTTGGCAAGCGGGCGCACATATGGCCACTTGGATAGAAACCAATAAGGATTTGACCATTGATGGTAAAGAGTTGAAGGCAGGGAAATACGGGTTCTTTGTTATTCCGAATCAAGAGGAATGGACAATTATTTTTAATTCCAACTGGAACCAGCACGGTAAAGATGAATATAATGAGAAAGATGATGTGATGAGATTTAAAGTAACCCCAAAAATTTCCGAAGAAATCAAGGAACATTTAGAATACAAGGTAACAAAGACTACCAATGATTCAGGAACAATTAGCTTGAGTTGGGAAAAGGTTCTTGTTGAATTTCCTTTTGAAGTAAAATAAAATGGTCAAAAGAAAAACAGCACTTAAAATAAGAAAAGCGCATCGCTATCTGGGTATCTTTTTAGGTATTCAGTTCTTGATGTGGACGATTAGTGGAATGTATTTCAGCTGGACAGATATTGATGAGATTCACGGCGACCATTTCAAAAAAGAGATTCCTGAACAAACTGCATTTTCAGATTTACTGGGAAGTTCTCAACTAAATATTCAGGAACCGATTCAATCATTAGAATTACTTGAAATAGCGGATGAGCCCTATTATTGGATTAATGAGACTGTGCTTTATAATGCACTTACAGGAACAAAGAAAGACGAGCTCACAGAACAAGAAGCAATCAAAGTAGCAGAACGCTATATGTTGGCCGATTTAGAATTTGACCAAATACAACGGATTGAATCTGTAGGCGACCACCACGAGTACCGTGGAAGACCATTACCGGCTTATGAGATTTCATATAAAACCGATGAAAATTTAAAAGCCTACGTGGCGATTGAGAATGGAGCTTTTCAAACCGTACGTCATCGCGATTGGCGTTGGTTCGATTTTCTTTGGATGACGCACACTATGGACTATCAAGGTCGAGACAATTTTAATACAATTGTGCTAAGGGCTTTTTCGCTTTTAGGCTTGATAACGGTGTTTAGTGGATTTCTACTTTGGTACACAAGTTCACCTACTGTGAGAAAATTGATTAAAAACAAACGTAAATAAGTAACAAAAAACCGACTATTATGGAAAATTCAAATGAACACAAAAAGAAAAATCAATACACAAAATTTGTAGGAATGCTCGCAGCGTCCTTCGTAGCTATGTACATCACAATGTACCTGAACACTTATGAGTGGGACCACGTATGGTTCAGTCTAACTCGCTTTTATATGGTCTGCTTAGGGATTGCGGCAATGGCCATTATAATGTTTGTAGCAATGCGTGGGATGTATCAAAATAAAAAGAAGAATATCGCCATTGTTTTGGGAAGTATCGTTCTATTTGTAGGTGCGTTGGGACTGGTACGTGACCAAAAATCAACTGTAGGCGATGTGCTTTGGATGAAAGCAATGATACCGCATCATTCCATAGCAATTTTAACAAGCGAGCGTGCAGACATCAAAGACCCAGAAGTAAAAAAATTAGCCGAAGATATCATCAAAGCACAACGAAAGGAAATTGAAGAAATGAAGCAAATGATTGATAGGTTACAAAACGAAAAATAGTATGAACAAGAACATTTTATATATAGCAATTGCAGTAATCGTGGGACTACTGGCGGGTTGGCTCATTTTTGGCAATTCCGGTAGCGAAGCAAATGCAAACAAGGACGTTACTGAAATGTCAGATACCCACGACCATTCTGGCGAATCTGCAAACCAAATGTGGACCTGCTCAATGCACCCACAGATTATGCAACCTGAACCAGGCGACTGCCCTATATGTGGAATGGACTTGATACCTGCTGAATCTGGTGCTGATGGCCTTGCAATGAATGAGATTAAAATGACAGATAATGCAATGGCGCTGGCCAACATTCAAACTACTATTGTGGGTAATGGCACTATGTCAGAAGATGATGGAATAATTTCGCTTTCGGGCAAAATCGCCACCAACGAAGAAAACAATGCCGTACAAGCAAGCTATTTTGATGGGCGTATCGAACGTTTGAATGTCAATTATGAAGGCCAAAAAGTAAATCGTGGTCAAACATTGGCTACCATTTATGCGCCAAATTTGGTCGCTGCACAGCAAGAATTGCTCACAACAGCTTCATTAAAAGAATCGCAACCTGAACTGTACAAGGCAGTGCGAAACAAATTGAAAAATTGGAAGCTTTCCGATAACCAAATTGATGCAATAGAATCCTCTGGAAACGTGCGCGATAATTTTCCTGTATATGCCACCGTTTCAGGAACGGTTTCAGAAGTGATGGCACGTGAAGGCGACTATGTAAAACAAGGTCAGCCTATTTTGAAAGTGAGCAATTTGAATTCGGTTTGGGCAGAATTTGATGCCTATGAAAATCAAATTTCAGATTTAAAAGTAGGTCAGAAAATAAAGGTAGTAACCAATGCCTACGCCAATAAAGAATTTGACGCCACGGTTTCATTTATTGACCCTATACTTAATAATGCAACGAGAACGGTTACCGTAAGAGCAACACTAAAAAACACAGATGACCTCTTTAAACCAGGAATGTTTGTAACGGGTAAACTCAAAGGGGAAATGATGATGACTAACGAAGTGATAACAGTTCCTGCAAGTGCCGTAATGTGGACAGGCGAACGCTCATTGGTCTATATAAAAACCAATCCCAACGAACCCGTTTTTGAAATGCGTGAAGTAACCATCGGAAATCGTAATGGCGAAAATTATGCTATAACAGAGGGCTTACAAAAAGGCGATGAGATTGTAACTAATGGAACTTTCACAGTAGACGCAGCAGCACAGCTACAAGGGAAAAATTCTATGATGAATCAAGGAAAGAAAGAGGATGCTATGATGCCAATGTCTGAAATGGAAATGGAATTTTCAGAGAATTTTCAAAGGCAATTTAAACAAGCGCTCAAGCCTTATTTACAGATGAAAGATGCTTTGGTAGCGAGCGATGCAAATCTGGTTTCCGCTTTCGCGAAAGCGACATCAGTATCCTTAAAATCCGCAGATATTAAAAGTCTCGGTAGTATGGAACAATCACATATTAAGAAAAGTATCGAAATGCTCGATGCCATTGCAGCGAACGACAACCTGGAAAATCAACGCGACCATTTCGTGATATTAAATGAAAATATGGTGCCCATTGCGATGAGTGTAAATGGAACCGATGCGATGCTGTACGTTCAAAAATGCCCAATGGCAAATAATAATAAAGGCGCGGTTTGGCTGAGCACGGAAGAAGAAATCCGCAATCCTTATTATGGCGATGCGATGCTTACTTGTGGCAGTGTGATTGAGGAAATTGAGTAATTTTATTTTTAGCCTTCTAAAAAGCTAAATACCGAAAACCTTTAAGATACTTTTCAATTTTTTTATAACCCCTTTCGATAGAGAGGGGTTTATTATCATACAATATACCCGCAAGGTAAACTCGTAAAATACTTCCATCAAAAGACTACGGCATAAAGCCAACGCTTCTTCCACTACTCATTTATTCCGTTTCCTTTTGAGCCAAGATTTTATCTTCCGTTTGGTTTCTGCTCAAATATTGTTTAATCAAAAATTTGAGTATTATGACAACAAAAGCGAGTACCACAAAGAAGCGCAGTAGAGCAAAAGCAATTGCCAAAAAAGAAGTGAATGGAAAGAAATCATCCGTACTTCAAATTCAGAACTTACCATTGGCCAAAATCAAGCCTGACCCGGACCAACCTAGAAAGACTTTTGATGAAAAGTTGTTGAACCAACTTTCAGAAAGTATCAAAGAGCACGGTGTATTGCAGCCAATCACGGTAAGGCAACTAAATGGTCATTATGTCATCGTGATGGGCGAACGCCGATATCGTGCAAGCAAACTGGCAGGAAAAAAGACCATACCCTGTATCGAGAGAACTTACAAGAATAATGACGTTTTGGAAGTTCAAATCATCGAGAATCTACAACGACAGGATGTTGAGCCTACCGAAGAAGCTGAGGCGATTGCTTACCTAAGCGAGAAATATGCACCTACCGAAATTGCAAAGCGACTGGGCAGAACGGACAACTTTATCAGGCAACGCCTAAAATTGGCAGGTTTGATAGAAGGCTTTAAGCACTTTGTCCGCAACGGCGAAATGACAATTTCGCTAGGTGTAGGTGTCGCACTTTTTGAACCAGAGGAACAACAAATGATGTTGGAAACGATGGGCGAAGATTTTAATGCACATCAAATCAACAGAATGATTAAAGACCAGACCTATGATTTGGAAAAAGCATCTTTCGATGTAGCTGATAAGAAATTAGTGCCAAAAGCTGGGTCTTGTATAGAATGTCCGTTCAATGCGGCCAATCAAGGTAATCTGTTTGGCGAGGATAAAATGGTCTGTACTAAAGCAGCTTGTTTTGAAACGAAGAAAACAAAATCATTCTCGAACTTGATTGAAAATTCCAAGAAAGAGAATATACTTCTGATTCCTGAAATACGACAGTACTGGGCAGATGACGAAAACAACCAGCTTGTTATTTCGCAGTTGGAAAAAAGTGGCTTGAAGGTCTATCTGCTGGATGATGTTGAAATCATTGAAAATCCAATTAAGCCGACAATAGAAGCCATCAAAATAGAATATCAACATTACGATTATTCTGAAGACGAATTGAATGCTGAGCTTAAGGAAGCCATTGAGAAGTATGAAGAAGAATTGAAAAATTACAATTCAGCTTCGGACAATGGATTTGTAAATGGTATCGTTTTTCATCCTGAGACTTACCAAAACAATGAAGTTTTTGTCAAGGTCGTTGAGAACTCAAAGGATGAATCCACGAAATATTCAGCACCATTGGCCAACAGAAAAATGGCGGATTGTACACCTGAAGAACAAATCATCAAAATCAACGAAAGAGAAATTCGTAAAAAGCACATCGAGAACAACAAGCAGTTTGAGGAAGTTGTTCAGATGATTCGTGAGACCAAATACATCGATACGAAGAAGACACTTTCCACAGACGAAATGGTGGCATTCTCGATATCGCTTTTTGAAAATAATGTAGATTATTTGAGCCAACAAAAGTATTTCTCAAAGTTCTTGGGCGACACGTCAAAGATGACCAAAGTTGAAATGGTTGAGAATTTCAAGAAGAAATTTAAAAAGGAAACCTTTCACAAGCTGATACGCTATATGCTTACCAAGCAAGTGCATTTTGGCGAAAGCAATCACATAAATAATTTGACGAATATTTCATTCTACAATGCGATACAAGGATATTACAAAACCAAGATTGCCAGCATTGGAAGAGAATATGCCGAAAAACGAGAGAAACGTGAAGAACGTTTAAAAGAGCGCATCACAGTTCTTGAAAAGAAAATTCAAGAACTCAACGATTAACTTTTGTTGTTTGAAGAAGGGTCGGCATTCGTGCTGGTCCTTCTTCTTTTTTATGATAATGCTTAAAAAATGTATTTATCAGGAAGGGGTTATCAATCAATAGTTGGCGCAAAGGTAAACTCGTAAAATACACCCATCAAAAGACTACGGCATAAAGCCATCGCTTTACCCTACGCTTATTTATTCCGTTTCCTTTTGAGCTGTGATTTTAGCTTTCGTTTGGGTACTGCTCAAATATTGTTTAATCAAAATATATCATTATGAAACGAGTATCCGAAACACCTAAAATTTCACCACAAGAGGCTGAAATACATTATCAATCGAGTAAAGAAAACTACACCATTGAAAGTGCTGAAAGCCATTTGGCTTATTACAGAGAAAAGCATCCGATGTACTACTCTCTGCTATTACAAAATGTTTAACCTAAAATTCAAAAGCTATGTATTTACAAAATTTGCAACAGGATGAAATCTTCGTTCCATCAGAAATGAAATCCTTAAAGAGTCTGACACAGATGGAATCCCGACGAGGGCTTGAAAATGCCATAATTTCGAATGGCAAAATCGTTAATGTGGTATCGAACAGCTATGGCCACATTCCAAATCAACTGTTCTTCAAGAAAGCTGAGGAAATGCTGACCGATGCCCAACTGAACTTTCACAAGCGCACCATCAATAAAAATGACAGGTCATTTATAACTGACTTTATCATCGACGATAAAAGCCAGTTTACGGTCAAGAACGATAAGGATTTGATACTGCCGATGCTTCGGTTCAAGAACTCGTATGACGGTAGTGAAAAGACCTCTGGCCACTTCGGGTTTTATAGAGAAATATGTTCCAATGGCTTACACGTTTCTCAGGCGGAAATTGAGTTTTCGATAAAGCACAGTAAAAACAACACGCATCTTATAATGCCAAGGCTGAATAATCTGTTCGATAAATTTCTGGATAATGAATTCTATACCATTACTAAGAAATTCGATAAGATGAAGGAATTTAAAATCATCGACACACAAGAGTTTGTGAAAGCCATTCTCGACAAAACCAAACTCTTCAGATACGAATGTAGCGACAAGAACAGCGACCCTTCAAAAAAGTCTCGTGAAGTCATTGAGATATTGAACTACGAAGCCTTGTTGCTCAATGAAGAACCAAATCTTTGGCTGGGTTACAATGCATTCAATTCTGTACTTCATAATGTATTAAAGAAAAGCTTCGGCCAACAAGAACGGTTGGATAAAAAGCTGTTTGATGAAGTCTATGCTATGGCATAAATTAAATAACGGTTTGTCCAGTACCTTAAACTGGATGACTAAATATATCACAAGCATTTACTTTCCCACTCAGCACATTCCCCTACATTCCACGCTTACCTGCCGAAAAAAGCAGGCAACCACTTCATTCCGGGAAAAGAGCTTCACTACAAATATCTTGGACACAATCCCCAATTTCAGCTTTCCATTCCGTTAACCCTTCCCGCTGCTCTGGGAAGGAACACTACATTCCCGAGCCAAAATTGTGAATAGAGTCCGCTTTTCTCATCGGAAAGCCATCACTTCGGTTTTCTTAACAGGATTTTCGGCGCGGTCTTCTTGAGCCCTCACTCGAAAATCCCTAAAAACCGAACCGCTGTCTTACACATTTTAAGGGGTTTATAATGGATAAAGCCTTTGTTGTTTTTCGGGGCATCGAAAAACAGGCACGACATAACCAATTCTACATTAAACCCAGCTACTCATTTCGCTTAACTGTCGGTACGCTCAAATCGTAACCGGATTCAAAAGAATTGCTAATGCCCTTATGGAACTTGTCAAGACTGTACAAAGTTTTAGTGAAAAATAAGGTATCTACTTCCTTGAATCCCGCAAAATAAGGCGGGATTACTACGTCGCAAACACACCTGATTTATTCCCTAAAAGTCTTGACAAAACCCACTCTATCCATTGTGCGATGCACGAAAGAAAAGAACAAACACCCCTTAAAATTTAATCTGAATTGAAAAGGGAAATATTAATCAAGCCTGTAAAGGGCATTTAAAACCATTTAGTTATGAGTACTATTAGAAATCACGTACAGTTGATTGGAAACGTTGGCGGGGAGCCAACAATCACGAACCTTGAAAGCGGTAAGAAAGTAGCCCGCTTCTCACTCGCTACAAACGAGTATTACAAAGACAGCAAAGGCGAAAAGCAAACGGACACCAACTGGCATACCGTTGTTGCTTGGGGCAAGACCGCAGAAATCGTCGAGAAATATGTCGAAAAAGGCAAAGAAGTAGGAATAACGGGAAAACTAAAGACCCGAACCTACACCACCGACGATGGAAACCAACGCTATGTTACCGAAGTGGTAGCCGATGAAATCCTTTTGCTTGGAAGTAAAAGCGATAAGTAATCTTAAAATTAAAGAGGGCGTTCCCGTGAGAAGTTGCGCCCTCTTTTTCATTATTAATTCCATAAAACAGAAATCACAATGAAAGCACAAGTTAACGAAATAAAAGAGCGGTTGCATTATTTTACGGGAACAGAAATGTTCTATCAAATCCCTCTATTGAAAACACGATTTACAGACGGGTTGAAATATCTATCGGAAGTAGCAGAATGTTTTTGGCTCATTACGGATACTTCCGTAATTGCAAAAAGTCTGATGAACCGAAGCGAATTTATCACAATCGACTTTAAAAGGTTGCCCGAGGAAAAACAGGATTATTCGGGTTATGAAGCCGAAATCATTTACAGCGATGGCAACGATAACATTTTAGAAAAACACGGCTATCGTGCCACCGATTTTCCGCTCGATGAACTGCGGTTGTTTTTTGTAAATGATACGCTGATGTTACCAAGTGAATATTAAAATCTATCGCTATGGTATATCTCAATTTTACAGACTTGAGCGAGGAAGCTCAAAACCGACTTTTGGAAACGTCCAAAGAAGATGTGAAACGAAAATTTGGGGATAGCATTCGCAAATACGTAAAAGAAAATTATGGCTGTTTTGAAACGTTGATTGAAGAGGAAGCACTTCGTAATTTATATTCCTATACCTACGTTTTCAATATATAGTTTTCAGCAAAATTGAACCAAGCACCTCTAAAATTTTAGAGGTGTTTTTGTATGTAATTAAACCTACATCAAGAAAAAATCACTATCTTTATTTTGCTGAAATTCAGCATTCAAATTAAAGTAAGGTTATCCACTTTTCGACTTTCGCCGATAGCCTTACACATCGAAAAATAACATATCGGAAAATCATTTTCCCTGAAAATGGCAATTGGCTTTTTAGCCGGATTGTATGGATTTTTGTCACGCTTGCGCGTGACGAAAAGGAATAGCAAGAGGGTAACGGGCTGCGCCGCGTTACATATTCTATCTTCGTTTTAATCCATTGATTTTTAATTAGTTAAAAACAATCAGGATTTAAAAATTCCAGCAATTTGCGTCAAATGGTCTTGAAACACCAGTAAACAGGGATGGATTTACGTCAAATCTTTAAAAAAAGCGAAAGGAAATGGATTCATTCATCACTATCAGGTTCAAACGAAAAACTGCCAAGCGGTTTCAGGAATTTTCCAAAATGCACTTTAAAACGCACACCGAAGCGATGGAAAACATCCTTGATTTCTTTCTCTATAACGAGATTTCCCCACGAGAAAAATTTGGTCCTACAGGTAGAACTATTGAAGCCAAGCTCTTGAAAAGAATCAATGCGGTCATCGCCATAATGCGTGATGTAGAAAAAACCCAAACCAAGCCTACGGTGGCAATGTTGCAATCCCTTTTTGTGATGGACGAACCCAACAAAAAGCCATTGATAGTTGAAAAGAAATACGCCGAAGAAAAGAAAGAAGTACGCTTCCGCGAAAGGCGGAACATTAAGAACGAACTATAATTTTTTCAGCTATGTATATCATAATAACACCTCAAAAAATGGGCGGTAATTTTTCCAAAAGTTCGGCAGATTTTGTCGGGTATTTAGAGAAAGAAAATCAAGGTTTGGAACAGCAGGATATGGAACATTTTTTCAATCAATACGGCGATGAGATTTCTGCTGAGGAAGTCATTAGGGAAATCGATGGGAATACCGCAAAATTGGAAAAACACGAACCGAGATTTTACTCAATTACCGTCAGTCCTTCAAAATATGAATTGCGAAACCTTCAGAACAATAGCGAAGATTTAAAGAAATATACTCGCGAGCTGATGAAGGATTATGTGGCATCCTTCAATAGGGAAATCAAAGGGCGACCGGTTAACATAGATGATATAAAATATTATGCGAAAATTGAACATCAACGCACCTTTAAGGGAACAGATTTTCAGATAAAAGAAAACCAACCTTTCGCTACAAAAATATTGCAGCTAAAAACGGATATCCGAAATATTGAAGCAGGAAGAGCTGAAGGAAATATTAAAAAAATGAAAAGAGAAATTACCAAATTAGAAGGACAAGCACCACACCAACTAAACGGAAAACGGATAGTCCAAGGAATGGCAAAAGATGGAAACCAAAGTCACATTCATATTATCGTGAGCCGTAAGGATGCGTCCAACAGATTCAGTTTATCGCCAGGAAGCAAATACAGAGCATCCGACGTGAAGTTGAATGGGGAAACCGTGAAACGTGGTTTTGACCGAGATAAATTCTTTAAGAATGCAGAAAAAACTTTTGATAAGACTTTTGGCTATAAACGAAACTTTGCTGAGACCTACAAAGCCCGAAAGGATTTTGTAAAAAATCCCAATCTCTATTTCGCTGCTTTGATGAAACTACCAGCTAACGAAAAAGCCTTGGCTTTTAAAATGATAGCAAAAACAGGATTGCCGATAGTGCCAAATATTCCAGTTAGTCAAACACAGATTGCACTTCGGGTTCTTAAACGGTTAAGACGTGGTGCTGAAATAGCCATCAAATCAAGTTCCATAGGAATCTAATAGTTATGCAGATAGACAATTTCATAACGACACTTTCAATTATTAGTCTGACCAGTTGTATTTTCTATGCAGTTTTTCGGATAAGTCGGTATGCTTTTATCATCAATTTTCTCGTGCTTGGTGCGATGGTGTTTTATTTTGACGAGGGAAACCGACTGAATCTGATTTCTCTCTATCTGGTTTGCCCTCTCATATTAATTAACATAGGAATGTATGTGTTCCTGCATAAAACTGACAAACCGACAAATGGCGATAGCAAATATCGGGTCAACTTTTCGACTACCAAGGGCAATTTCAAACTGGACAACATCAAACGTGGTGCATCCATCATCGGTTCTGCCGGAAGCGGAAAGACCGAAAGCGTTGTCTATGGATTTTTGAAACACTTCCGGAAAGAAGGGTTTTGTGGAATTATCCACGACTATAAGGATTTTGAACTGACCGAAATGGCGTACCCGCTTTTCAGAGATAGTGATATCCCGTTTAAAGTTATTTCCTTCGACAAAATCATCCACAGGGTAAATCCTATTGCACCACGCTATTTAGAGAATGAGGAAAGCGTAAACGAAGTGTCAAGGGTGTTAATCGAGAACCTATTAGAGCAAAGAGAAAGTGGTACGACCGGCACGACAAAATTTTTCAATGATGCAGCTGAGGGTTTGATTGGCGGATTGATTTGGAAACTGAAAACCACCTATCCACAATTCTGCACACTTCCACATTTAATTGCCATCTACCAATATCTGGACACGGACAGTCTTATCCAATTTTTGGAAACCAATACGACATCAAGGGCGATGGCAGATGCTTTTGTAAGTGGAAAGGATTCCGACAGACAGACAGCAGGTGTCAAAAGCACGCTGGCCAATGCGCTAAAGCGAATTAGTACACAACGCATTTTTATGGCGTTATCCGCAGATGAAGTGCCACTCAATATAAATAATGAGGAAAATCCAGCGGTCATTTCAATAGTCAATAACCCGAAATTTGAAACATCATATTCGCCTGTTATTGCTACCATTATCCACACCATCACAAAACAGATGAGTGTGCGTAGTTCAAAACCATCTTTTCTGCTGATGGAAGAAGCGCCAACCATCCGATTGTTAAATATGCACCGTATTCCAGCAACTCTTAGAAGTTATGACATTGCTACGATTTACGTAATGCAGGACAAAATCCAAAACGATATGATGTATGGCGATAAAGCCAGTAAAGCCATATTAAGCAATTTATCCTACCAGTTTTTCGGAAAGGTCAACGACCCGGACACCGCCAAATATTACGAACGCTTTTTCGAAATTATCAAGGATCCTACAAAAAGTATAAGTCGAGGACATAATCTGGATTTTGACACAAGGATTACAACAGGCGAAAAGGAAATTCCAAAGATAAGAGCAGATGTGTTTTTTAGATTGAAGCAGGGCGAATTCATTACCTATGCGGATGGGAAGGATAAGAAAGTGCAATTCAAACTACCTAAAATCAACAGGCAACTACCAAAAGAAGCCAAGCAATATTCAAGTGCAGATATGAATGCAAATTTTGAGCGGGTTTATGCAGAAGTGCGGTCGATATTTAAAAATTCCTGATATACTTATTTAATAAGTAGATTATAGGCTTACTAACCTATTCCAAAATATTTTTAGATTTATTTCAATAAGAAGTATATTTTTTGGTCAAAGTTGAACCTTAAAAACTTGGTAACAGAATCGATTCTTTGTAGCTTTACAGATTTGTAATTTAAGTTAAATTTAACACTTCAAAATTCTTTTATTATCGGGATAAAAATTCATTGAATGGATTGATTTTAGTTAGAGTTTCAGATTCAACGGTATGAAATTTACCTAAGCCAATCAATCAAATGAGTACAAGATTTTAATGGTTTGAAGATATAAATTAGCTAGAAAACTAAGGGTTTCTGGCTTTTTTTGAATTTACTGGGTAATCAGATCAAAATCATATGGCCAATAGCCAATACAAAACGAATATAATAATTTGGGTTTACAAAATACAAAATATACTTTTTCAGGACACGATTCTTTTCAGTGTCGACAGCTGTGGTTGAAAAAAGGTTACGATTACGTAATTGAGAATAGAAACTTTAACGATGAAGACGCAGTTGTTCAGCTTGGAGTTGGTAAAAATATGGTTTCTTCAATTCGTTTTTGGCTAAAGGCATTCAACATTGTGGATAATAATGATTTGCCGACGGAATTTGGAAAGAGACTTTTTGACGATGATATTGGCTATGACCCATTTTTAGAAGATGAAGCAAGTTTATGGCTTTTACACTTTAATCTAGTAAAAACTGGATTTGCTTCTATATATAGCATTATTTTCAATGAGTTCAGAAAAGAAAAACTTTTCTTTAACAAAGAAACATATGTTAATTATTTGAAGAGGATTGCTGAAAGTGATAATGATTTGAATTTCAATGAAAATACTGTCGCTAAAGATTTTAATGTCTTTACGAATTTGTATAAAAATGAATCTAGAGGAAAGAATATAGAAGATAGCTTTTCAGGAATACTATCAGAAATCGAACTGCTGAGCACAGCAGGAAAAGGAAAAGATGAACAATTTTATATCGAGAACAGCGAAAGAGATAACCTCTCTGAATACGTTGTTCTGTATGCAATTCTAGAAAATGCAGATTATGGAGATTCCATCAGTTTAAATTCCTTAGAGTTTAATATCAATAGCCCAGGTTCAATTTTTGCACTGAATCGTTTGGGTTTGATGAATAAAATTTCCGAAATAGTTAGTGAATTTAATGGAATAACTTTTACAGATCAAGCGGGAATAAAAGAGTTGCAGTTCAAAAATAAGGTTGAAGCATTCAAGGTATTAGATAAATATTATGGCAAATAATTTCACGACATCAGTTAATATCATTAGAGATACTGACAGGGATTTTAATTATATCCCAACACCAAATGCAAAACAAGTTGTTAGCCAGGTAGTTAATGATTTTAAAAAAGGTATTCGTTCTTTTAATATAGTGGGAACTTATGGTACAGGGAAGTCATCTTTTCTTTTAGCGTTTGAACAAAGTATAAAAGGAGAAAGACGTTATTTTGACCCTAATTTTATTAGTAATCCTAATATAGATTTTGTTAAAATAATTGGCACTTACTCGTCTATCATAGAACGATTTGAAGACGTATTTGATGTTGCGCCTCGAAAAAATCAGCAAGAAAATATTCTTTCTGAAATATTCAATAGATATCATTCATTAGGTGATCAAAATAAGGTCTTATTTATTTTGATTGATGAGTTCGGGAAATTTTTGGAATATGCTACTAGAAATAATCCCGAGAGGGAATTGTATTTTGTTCAACAACTTGCTGAATTTTGTAACAATCCAGAACACAATATTGTTCTTATTACTACAGTTCACCAAAGTTTAGAATCCTATGCTTATTCGCTAAGTAAAACACAACAACAAGAATGGACTAAGATTAAAGGTCGTTTTCGTGAAATCACTTTTAATGAGCCAGTTGAACAATTGTTGTTTTTAGCATCAGAATATCTTGTTGAAAAATTCGATACCGATTCATCGGTTAAAGATATTGAGAAGTGCTTGACGTTGACAACCAAAACGAAAGCTTTCAACTTCAATAAGGATTTCCTCAAGGATATTGCTTCAAAGTTATATCCTTTGGATATTCTTTCAGCAAACATTCTGACACTTTCTCTACAAAGATATGGTCAAAACGAAAGATCATTATTTTCCTTTCTTGAATCCTCAGACCATACCGGTCTATCAAAATTTGATAAACGTGAAAATCCATTTTACAATTTGTCAAATGTTTATGACTATTTGAATTTTAATTTTTATTCATTTCTAATATCAAGGTATAACCCAGACTTTTCTTCTTGGGGCTCTATCCGTTCTGCAATTGAAGAAGTAGAAAGAGCATTTGATTTCGACATAAACAATTATATCAAGACCGTTAAAGTTATAGGGCTTTTGAACATCTTTTCGGCTAGCGGGTCAATTTTAGATTTTAATTTTTTAATTGATTACTTGAAAATTGCCTGTGGCATAACGGATTCAAAAACCTTGATTCAAAATCTAGAAACGAAGAATATTATACGTTATCGTGAGCATTCGAAAAGATTTATTTTGTTCGAGGGGACGGATTTGGATATTCAAAATGCACTGATTGAAGCAGGAAATAAAATTTCAGAAGTGGTCGACATAACCACGCTTTTAAACAAGCATTTCCATTTTAGTCCTGTATTCGCAAAGCAGTATTCTTTTACAACTGGCACCCCAAGATATTTTGAGTTTGTTATTTCAGATTACCCTATTCAAGAAATACCCTTGGGAGAAGTTGATGGTTTTGTAAATCTTGTTTTTAATAATAAGCTGAAAGAAAATGATGTTAAAAATAAATCTAAGCTTCAAGAAGAAGCTATAATTTACTGTTTTTTCAATAATTCTGGCGAGATAAAAAACTTGTTATTTGAGATTGAAAAAATTCAGAAAGTAATAGAAGAAAACAAAGATGATAAGGTTGCAAAGAGGGAGCTTGAAAACATTGTAGAATCACAAATAAGATTGCTTAACCACTATATAACGGACAGTATATATTCAGGAGGCAAAGACGTTAAATGGTACTTCAACGGCGAGGAAAAAACTATTGCCGATAAAAAGGACTTTAACAAACTACTTTCTCAAATTTGCAGTTTGGTCTATGGCGCAACGCCTCTCTTTAAAAATGAATTGGTTAATAAGCATAAAATTTCTTCATCTATTCATACAGCCAAAAGAAACTATTTTAGGGCTTTAACGAATTGCTGGGATCAGGATAACTTAGGTTTTGAAGATTCTAAATTTCCGCCGGAAAAAACCATTTATCTTTCACTTTTAAAAGAAAATGGAATATCACCGATAAGAGAAAACAAAACAGGTGTTGTGCAAGTCGATGAAAACTCTTCGTTCAATAAACTATGGAGAGCTTCCGAAGACTTTTTAGAAAGCGCCAAATCTGAACAACTCAAAATTTCCGAATTGGTCGATATGCTCGGTAAAAGACCATTTAAACTTAAACAAGGATTTATTGACTTTTGGATTCCTACTTTTCTCTTTCTAAAACGAGATGATTTTGCAATTTTTAACGATGATAGCTATATACCAGATCTTTCCGAAGAAAATCTTGAGTTAATTGCCAAATACCCAGACAAATATTCAATAAAATCCTTTGATATAGAAGGTGTAAAGTTGGATATTTTCAATAGCTACCGAACTTTTCTAAATATTAGTACTCAAGAAAGGTTTGATAACGAATCTTTTATCGAAACTATTAAGCCATTCATTGTTTTCTACAAACAATTACCGGAATACAGTAAAAACACCAAGAGATTATCTTCTTCGGCAAAGAAGATACGTAAAGCCATTGCGAATAGTAAAGATCCTGAGATAACTTTCTTTGAAGCCTTTCCTGGTGCTTTAGGAATTACTCTAAACACTTTGCAAAAAGACAAGTCAAAACTTCAAAATTACACGGTAAATCTTCAAAATGCAGTTAAAGAGTTAAGAACAGCCTATGACGGTCTTCTTAATAGATTCGAGGAGTTCATTATAAATGAGTTTGTTGGTGAGAAAATTGAGTTTGAGGAATATAGAGAATATCTTCAAAAACGATTTTCAGGTTTAAAAAAGCATATGCTTTTAAATAATCAAAAATCATTCATTCAACGCCTTGACTCGCCATTAGATGACAAAAAGGCTTGGTTAAATTCTATAGGACAGTCAATAATGGGAAAAACCCTTGAAAGATTTTCCGATGAAGATGAAGTTTTACTATATGAGAAGTTTAAGTCAATGATTTTAGATTTAGATAGTTTGACGAAAATTTCCGAAACTAATATAGATGAGAGTAAAGAGGAAGTAATTGGCGTTAAAATTGATTCGTTCTTCAGTAAAATTGACCCCAAGGTAGTCAGGATGCCTAAAAGTAAGAGCAAAGAGATTGAGCAATTGAAAGAGGAGTTAAAAAATAAACTTGGCGAAGACAATACTTCGAATATAGCAGCAGTATTGAATCTGTTGAAAGAATTATTAAAATGAGCAAAATAAGACACGTATTAGGTATATCAGGAGGAAAAGACAGTGCTGCCCTAGCAATTTACGTCAAGACCAAATATCCATCCATAGAGCTAGAATTTTACTCTTGCGACACAGGAAAGGAATTGGAAGAAACGTACCAATTAATTAGAAATTTAGAAGTATATCTCGGGATAAAAATTAATCTGTTACAAGGAGCAGAAAAAAGTTCAGAGGACCCATTCGACCATTTTTTAAAAATGTATGGAGGATTTTTGCCTTCTTCTAATGCGCGTTGGTGTACTAAAAAATTGAAGTTAGCCCCTTTTGAAAACTATGTTGGTGACGATCCAGTGGTTTCATATGTAGGCATCAGGGGGGATGAAGAGAGGGAGGGTTATATTTCTACCAAAAACAACATTCAATCTATATTCCCTTTTCGTAAGAATATATGGAGTAAGGATGTAGTGACAAAGATGCTTTCTAACCAAAATATAGAGCAACTAGTTCCGATGTTGAAAAATACAGATTTTGGCCAAAATCAAGTAAAAGTGCATCAGGTTTTGTCCAGGCGAGTAACCCCTGACTTTACGCTTGATCAGAAACTTAACACTTTGTTGGATTCAAATGTTAAAGCCTTTAATCACCTAGTTTTCGATTTTTTGAAAACAACAGATTATCCTTTAGCCAAACAAGAAGCGTTTCCGCTTTTAGAGAACGACGAAATATTGGTTAAAGCAGATATTTTTAGAATATTAGAAGAAAGCGGTGTTGGTGTACCTGCCTATTATAATAAGATTGAATTTGAAGTTAATGGCAAAAAAGGCGAATATGCAAGAAGTCGGTCAGGATGTTTCTTTTGCTTTTTCCAACAAAAAATAGAATGGGTTTGGTTATATGAACAACACCCTGAACTATATAGAAAGGCAATGGAGTATGAGAAAGATGGTTATACGTGGGGACAAAACGAAAGTTTAGAAGAATTAATACAGCCTGAAAGGATAGAAAAAATCAAAGAGGAATATATCAAAAGGATGGAAAGAAAATCCAAAGTGAAATCCCCCTATTTAGTAGATATTTTGGGAGATGACCAGGATGAAGGATGTGCAGCTTGTTTCATCTAGATAATATGTTTTTAGCACTATGACAGGCAGCGCATTTTCCTTAGGAGAAGAAGTAGAGTTAAGAAAAGTCGAGTACAAACTTCACGGAGAGCTGTGGAAGAAATTTACTTGCGCTGATTTTGACTTGAAATTTGAGAATTGGATAAAATTAAAGTACTTGAATGAAAATGCAGATGATTTTGATGGTGGTGTTCTTGATGTTCCAAATGATAAAGGTGGACTTTATATGTTTTATGTAAAATGTAATATAATTTCAGGAATAACTGAATATCCCCTATATGTTGGAAGAGCGCAAATAACAGAAAATCAAAACCTTAGAAAACGAGTGAAAGAATATTTTCAGAAATATAGTAAGAACAACGAAAGGCCAAAACTAACCAGAATGTTCAATTATTGGAAGAATGATTTGTATTTAGCTTATTTTCCGTTAGACGACAACGAGGATGTGATTAGTATTGAAAATCAATTCATAAACTCGTTACTCTTACCTATGAATACTGAAATTCCTGATACCGAAGTTAAACAGGCAATAAAAGCATTCCAATAATGAAAATACCTGCACTAAAATCGAAAATAGGAGATTGGGATTATTATGTAACCACCTTGACTTTTGAACAAGTGAGTAAGTACGTCTCAAAAATTGATGAGCAATTGCATAAATCAGATTCCCTTAAAGATTTGATTCAAAGAAGTATTACGAATAATTTTTTGAGCATTAAAAGTTATATTCTCAATCAACCTTCTGTCTTTTTCAATTCCCTTGTGTTAGCAGTTTACGACGATTATCCCGATTGGCAGGAAATTGAGTTTAAATATGATGATATGGAAACCTATAAAATGGGCTTGCTAGATTTTCCAAGTAATCATAAAATTTTTCCAGTTGATGGTCAACATCGAGTAGAAGGTATTAAAGCAGCCTTAAAAGAGAACCCTGAATTCAAGACTCACCAAATAGCTGCAATTTTTATTGGTCATAAAAATGATCCGGAAGGAAAACAACGAACACGAAGGTTATTTACAACTTTGAATCGATATGCAAAACCAGTGAAATTGGATGATATTATTGCGTTAGACGAAGACGACTCTGTAGCAATAGTAACTAGATATATGCTAGAAGAGTATGATTTATTTACCGACAAAAGAGTGGTTTATGCAAAACAAAAGGCCATACCTAATAGCAACAAAGAAGCCATAACATCTATAATAACTTTGTATCAAGCTAATGTTGAGCTGTTTAATGTTTATTTTCAAAACAAATTCAATAAAAAACCAACTAAAAGTAAGGTTGCTGAATATCTCAAATTTAGACCATCAGACGAAGAAATAGAAGAGTTTAAATCCTTTTGCATTCAATATTGGGATGCATTTAAAAATAATCTTTCATTTATATCGGACTACCTAAACCTAGAAGCGAATGCTGCCGCGCCTTTTAGAAATAGTGAAACAGGAGGAAATCTTCTTTTCCGTCCAATTGGCTTAATACCATTTATCAAAGCGTGCTTAACAATCTATAAAAGAGAAGAAAAATCATTTGATGAGATTTTAGAGAGGTTTAATGACATCAATTTTAACATCGATAGTAAACCTTGGCATTATGTTGTTTGGAACCCTATTGCAAAAAGAATGTTGATGAATTCTACTTCGTTGACCTATTTGCTATTGATTTACCTATATAATAGAGAATTAATTCAAGGAAATGAGTTACAAAGGCTGAAAGAAGGATATGCTTCTAAAATTTCATATGAACAAGATTTAGATAACGTTTTACAAGAAATCTGATTGACTCAAAAACACAACATATCATATTTAGACTACAATTCAACTACGCCAATTGATTCAAGGGTATTAGATGCAATGCTACCCTTTTTAAAGAATAGTTTTGGTAACTCAAGCAGCACCCATCATTTTGGTCAAATCATAAATGAAAGTGTAACGCAGGCTAGGAGCCAAGTTGCTCATTTTATAAATTCAGAATCCAGTGAAATAATCTTCACTAGTGGTGCAACAGAAGCAGTCAACCTTGCGATTAAAGGAGTAGCAGAAAGTTATAAAATTAAAGGCAACCACATCATTACCGTCTCGACTGAACATAAAGCAGTTCTGGACACTTGCAAAGATTTAGAAAGAAAAGGGTTCGAGGTAACTTTTCTACCTGTAAAAGAAAATGGACTACTATCCTTAGATCTTTTAGAAGAATCCATAAGGACGGATACAATTCTTGTTTCGGTTATGTTTGTCAATAACGAAACAGGAGTAATTCAACCTGTCAAAAAAATTGCGGAGATAGCTCACGAGAAAGGAGCTTTATTTATGACAGATGCTACACAAGCGGTGGGTAAAATTGAAGTTGATGTTCGGGATTTAGGTATAGACCTACTCTGTTTTAGCGGACACAAGATGTATGCCCCAAAAGGTGTCGGTGCTCTGTTTGTAAGAAAAAGCGATAAGAGAGTGAATCTCACATCCCAAACACACGGTGGTGGTCACGAAATTGGTCTTAGAAGTGGAACACTAAATGTTCCTGGGATTATTGCTTTAGCGAAAGCCTGTGAAATCTCTAGCCAAGAAATGAAAAGGAATCGCAAAATCATTTCTGATTTAAGAAACACATTGGAATATGAATTGTTAAAAATCCCAAATACATCACTGAATGGTGATCTAACTAAAAGAATTTATAATACAACTAATATTTGTTTTAAAGGTCAAGATGCCAATGTACTAATTGGTAGAATGAAGAACATTGCAGTATCGAATGGATCAGCTTGTTCATCAGCTGTTTTTGAACCTTCTCACGTGCTCAAATCAATGGGGCTTATTGATGATGACGCACTCGCTTCGTTACGTTTTTCACTTGGAAAATATAATACAATTGAGGATGTCAAACTTGTTGTGGAAAAAATAAAAAAGCTAACTGAACCTCAATAATAATATGCTTAAAGATTGCGATTGGTCAAAAGATCGAGACTATAAAACAGGTTCTGAAAATGAACCTTTACAATTTTATCTAGATGGATTAGCCAATAGTAAAGAATTTAATTTATTACTAGGTTACTTCAGTTCTTCTGCTATAAACTTGCTTTCCGTTGGCTTTGCCACTTTTATAAGTAAAGGAGGTAAAATGAAAATGGTTATAAACCACTTGCTCTCTTCAAAAGACAAAGAGGCGATTACAAAGGCCAGTAATGAACCTCACGGAAAGGTTTTTGATTTAATGGATGTCGTTTCCTTAGGTAAAGTTCTGGATGAGTATGATACGCACTTTTTTGAGTGTTTAACTTATCTCATTTTTGAAAAACGAATTGAAATCAAAGTGATTAAGCCGAAAAATGGAAAAGGAATAGCCCATTATAAATCGGGAGTTTTTAGTGATGGACAAGACTCAGTTGCCTATAAGGCATCCTGCAATTTTACACTGTATGGATTATCAGAAAATTTAGAGGAGCTAGAAGCTTTTCTAAGTTGGGAAAATGGACGATCAAACACGTTAATAAAAAAACAACGGAAACTGATTGATGCTTATTTTTCTGAAAAAGATGAAGATGTAGAATATATTCCTGTAGATGAAATAGAAGTTGTACTTAAAGATAAGTTCGGCAAAAAAGATATTAATGAACTACTTGTTCAAGAAGAAAAACTCTTAAAAAAGAAACGAAGCCTAATTTCAAACCCAAAATTAAGAAAAACGATTACCAAACTTTTCAATGAAATTGACCTCATTCGCAGATCGCCTAAATTTCCTTATAAGGAAGGCCCTAGAGAATATCAAATTAATGCATATAAAGAATGGGTTGGCAATAATTACAAAGGGATTTTCGCAATGGCGACAGGGACGGGAAAAACAATTACCTCTCTTAACTGCTTATTGAACGAATATAAAGCAACAAACATTTATAGAGCCATTATAACTGTACCCACAACTGCACTAGTAGAGCAATGGAAAAAAGAATGTGCCAAGTTTAACTTCAAAAATATCATTACTGTAAGTTCTAAGGAAAATTGGGACAATAATCTTGCTTTCTTTAACACAGCGTCAAAACTTATTGATGCATCATTTATTGTCATCGTTACTTATGCTTCCTTACCAAGAAAGAAATTTCAGAGTTATTTTACTCAACTTCCTACTGACACTATCTTAATTGCAGATGAGACTCATAATCTAGGTTCACAAGGACTCTTAAAGATTTTACCAGAAATACATTTAGAAAAGAGAATAGGATTGTCCGCTACACCGCACAGAAAATTCGACGAACTTGGAAATACAGCCATTCAAGAATTTTTCAATGACAAACCGCCTTACATAGTTTCATATTCTATGGAAGAAGCTTTAAAAATAGGATGGTTATGCAGCTATACGTATTACCCACACGTGGTTAAACTCACGGATCGGGAATTAGAGGAGTATAGAAAATTATCCTTGCAATTATTAAGAATGGGAATGTTTGATAAAGAAACGGGTGCGTTTAAAAGCAGTCCAGAAATCGAGAGGTTGCTTCTTCAAAGAAAACGCATCATTCATAAAGCGGCAAATAAACTTGAAGCTTTTAAAAATATACTAAGCAATGAATATGATAAGCGCAAGGATTTAAAATATACATTGGTGTATGTGCCAGAGGGCGTGGAATCAAATTTTGAAAATGTGGATTTTAGTACTGAAACGGAAGATGAAAATAGATTGATAAATGAATATACTAAAGCTGTGAGCCGAACGGACGACTCTATTATGGTCAAGCAATTCACTTCTAACTCGATTAATCGCGAAAACATATTGAAGAATTTTGAATCTGGGAATGTTCACGTATTAACATCAATGAAGTGTTTAGACGAAGGTGTAGATGTCCCTCGTTCCGAGTTGGCAGTATTTTGCGCTAGTACGGGAAACCCAAGACAGTTCATTCAACGCAGAGGAAGAGTTTTACGCTTGCACGATGATAAAACCCACGCAACAATTCACGATCTAGTAGTAGTCCCAGAGGTTGGCTCGGAAGAAAATACTTTTGAGATGGAAAAAGGATTGGTAAGGAAAGAACTGGAGAGAGTTGTTGACTTCGCTAATCTCGCTATGAATAAGTCTGACACTTATGAAACATTGAAGAATATTTTGGACTATTATAGTTTGAACCTTAACGATTTATAAAATTACTCTTATGGCAAGAAAAGATACTATACTTAAAAGTTTTTTGACGCACCACTTACTTGAATCTAAATATGAATTTGACAAAACTGATTTACCATCTACAGTAAGAGAAGCACTATCTTCTGACAAAGCAGTTATTAAAGCAATTGCCTTGATAGTAGAAGGATTAGATGGTACGTCACCAGTTACTGACTCAGTTCTAAGGAATCAAGTCACACAATTTCTAAACGAGGCCTTATGATTATCAGAAAAATACAAATAGACAATTATCTATGTTACTACGACACCAATACTTTTCTGTTGTCGGAAGGTTTGAATATTATTCTCGGTGAAAACGGTGAAGGGAAAACGAAATTTTTTGAAGCTGTCGATTGGCTGTTCAATGGTGAGAATGAAGATTTAGAATTACTTGTTTCGGCCAAAAAGTTAAGTGAAACTGAAATTGGTGAAAGCTTTAGGGTTAGGGTCTCAATGACTGTTGAACAGTATGGCGATAGTAAAATAATAACCAGATCCTTTGTAGCTTTAAAGGAAAAAGAAAACCAATGTACGACTTCAAGCTTTATGATTGAAGGTATTGAAGAAAATAGTTCAGGTGAGCGTAGTCAAGTCGATGGCACAGCTCTTCTTGATAGGGTGTTTCCTTTTCAAATTCGAAAATATTCTATGTTCAAGGGTGAAGCTGATTTGAACATTTTTGAAAGCGATAATGCATTGGTCAACCTTATCAACTTATTTTCAGAGGCAAAACACTATGATAAATATTCAGAGAAAGGTTCTTTTCTTAGAGAGAAAGCTGAAAAGGCAGTAGAAGATTCAGCAAAGCTTGACAAGAAAAATGCAAACCTATACAACAGGCTTGAGGGAGAAATTTTGCTTCTTCAAAAAGAGAAGGATAAATACGAAGTTCACTTAAACTCTACAGATGAGGAAATAAGGAAAATTGAAGGGAATTTGCAATTAGCAGAAAGTCACGTTAAAAACGCAGATGCTTTAGAAACTTTAAATAAAAGGATTAAAGAGATTGAACAAAAAATTTCTTTTCTTAATGGAAGAATTGACGAAAATTACACAACATCCCTGTTTGATGAAAATTGGATTCTTGTAAATTTCGAACCATTCCACAAAGAATTTGCTAAAAAAATATCCGAGCACAGCAAAAAACGTAGAGAACTTCAATCTGATTTTGACAAAGAAAAGGGAATTAAACTTGGCGAGAAAAAGGCAAAGGCAGATTTACTTAATAATGCGGTTCCACTTCCTACCGGTGTACCTTCAAAATCACATATGGAAGAAATGCTTAATGATGAAATATGTAAAGTATGTAATCGTGAAGCAAAAAAAGGTTCTGATGCTTATGAATTTATGATGGAAAGACTTAAGAAATATCTAGAGAGTCAAGTTGTCGATGAAACTGAAGATGAAGAAGATGAGCCTCTTTTCAAGCTAAACTATACGAATAGGCTTGAAAATTTGAGTATTAGCCACGAAGACAATTTGAAAAATCTACGATCAATAAGAACTAGAATTAAAGAACTCTTTGAGTTTAATGACGATAGAAAAAGGGAGATTGAAGATCTTAATGAGCAGTTAGAAAAGGAAAAATTAGAAAGAGAGAGAATTTTGGGTAATTCTAGCATTGCAGAGGAAAAATTAATAGATGTACTTAAAAATTATAATGCTTGGCAAAAGGACTTAAAAAACAAGAATGAAGATCAACTTAGATATACATCAGAATACCAGAAAATTGAGGCCCAATTAAAAACAAAAAAAGAGGAAAAAGACAAAATTGATACTGATTCAGCAAATTCATTTTTGATTAAAACGAGAAATATATTACGAGATATTGAAACTATTTTTTTGGATACCAAAGAGAAAAAGTTTGATGAGTTTATTGAAAAGCTACAAACAAAGTCTAATAGCTTTTTCAAGAAAATTAACATTGATGCTTTCACTGGTACAATTGTGTTTATAAGGCGAAATAAGGTAAATCGTACTATTGTTGAAGTTGAGTTGCAAGAAGATGAAAGAGTTTTTTATAAGCCAAATCAATCCTTGCTGACATCAATGCATATCTCAATTCTTTTTGCTATTTCAGAATTAGCCACAGAGACAAAAGAAGAAAATTTTCCAATGATCTTTGATGCGCCAACATCGTCATTTGGTGAAAATAAAACTGCACAGTTCTTGAATTTAATTTTTGAAACCGATAACCAGAAAATCTTGCTCATTAAAGATTTCCTTCACACCGACAAAGCGTCAAAAACACTATCAATCAAAAACGAATTTGAGAGCATTAGACGAGATAAAGCTTTTTGGGTAAAACTAGAAAGACCGTTTGATCCAAATAATTTGAAGACAATTAACTCGCAGGTAATAACATTATGATATGAATAATTTATTTGAAAAATGGAAAACTAAAATTCCAAAATACAGTGAGGTGCATAAAGATTTGTTTGCTTCACTCTCTCAAAAGTTTGGAGCGGAGGGGGAAAAGAAAATTAATCTGGGGAAGCATTTCAGTACTAACTACGAGCTGTACACCTATGCCTTTTTTTTAGGTCTCTATAACGATGAATATAGTCCCATTCCTGATAAGGAAAAGAAAACAGACTTTAGCCATCATATTCAGCACTGGGGAAGTAAAACAACAATTTCCACACGTAAGGATTTTACGAATCTACAAGAGAATATATTTATTGCACTTATTGCAAAAACCAATATAAGCTTGGTAGATCTAGAGAAAGGTGAGCTTGATGAAGATCAAGCAATCAAATTAATTCTTAAAACAATGGAATCGTACACAAATGGAGGTCTTATCCTTATTAAAGAAAAGTTAGAGGAAAATCCAAATTATTTCTTGCAACCGACTTCATTTCTAAATTTGATTTTAGAAAAAAATGTGATGTCACAATAGATGCCAATAGGATTTTAAATTTATTTTTTTACTAGAATGCCAGAAACAAACCGCATAGAATTCAAACGAGAACTGTCCGATGGACTTGAAAAAGAGGTAATTGCATTTCTGAACTACCGTGAAGGTGCCCGAAGGTTTGAGCAAGCAAGAATTTTTCGAAGGCTTTTCAGTCCCACGGAATAAAGAACTGATGCGAATTTTTAAGGATTTGGAACTGGTGGAACAATTAGGTTCTGGCATCCCTCGTATTTTGGAACACTATGGCAAAGAGAGCTTTAATTTTTCAGATAACTTTCTTAGAATGACATTTATGGCCAAAGAAACTGCTGTTGAAGAAGGTGGTCAAGTAGGTGGTCAAAAAGGTGGTGCAATAGGTGGTGTAACAGGTGGTGTAATAGATGCTATAGATGCACTTACTAAAAGACAAAAAGAAGTTGTTAAACTTATTGCTGCAAATCCATCTATAACCTACAATGAAATAGCCGAAGCGTTAAGTATCAATGAATCTGCTGTTGGAAAACATATAACAGCTATAAAAAACAAGGGCGTCCTAATTCGTCAAGGTGGCACGCAAGGTTATTGGGAAATAAAGTTACCGAAAAACTAAAAAACAAATTTCATCAAAAAGGCGATTTATCCTTTGAACCTCTCGCATCTGCCAACCATTTGCCATCCTGTTTAACCAGTTTAAAAACACCAGGCGTTTTGTCGTAAGCTGTGGTATATTTTACCCAAGCCACGTCACCCATAATCGTATCCTGCAAAACCGTAAAGTTTGAGTCATCTTTTACCGTAGCATTAAACATATTTATGGTATTCATATAGTTTGAATATGCCTGCGGTGTCGAGTTGGCTTTTAAGGTTTCTTCATCCTTTTCATAAAAGCTTTCAATAACAACTTGGGCTGTAGCACTTGGTCCTGAAACATTAGTTGTGGAATCACCACAAGAAAGAAACAGTACTACGAGCGAGAAAACAACAATTTTTTTCATAACAGTATTATTTTGGGTTATTAATATATCTGTGCGATAGTTTCATTTCAATATTCCGTTCGCCATCCTTTTCATTCAGTTCTAAAATTGCCCTACGGTCATTGGATAATGAAAACTTGGGCAACACATAAACGAACCGTGCCGTTTGGCCTTCTACAATTTTTGAAGGCAGATTATGTTTATAAATCGGCTCTTGATACAAACGTTGTAGCGATTTTCTTTTTCCTTTCTGTCGTGTTTCAATCGAAAGATTCAAGAAATTCAAATCGTAATCCAAGGTGGAATTATTCTCAATCTGGATAACGAAGTACAGCTCTTCTTTATCAAAAACGATATTCTCAACACTTAATACAATGCCCTCATTTCGCTTTTTGATTCGACCTATGCGCTGTTTTCTATTGAGAAGATACGAGCAGAATTTTTGGTAATAATAGGTTCTGTTATCTACACGCTCTTCAGAGGATTCAGCAAGAATTGAATCAGTCACAATCGGTTTTTCATTCCCGATACTATTGGATGCCGGAATGAAATAATTGAGCTTAGAAAGCTGTTTTTTATACCTTACAATATACGAAAAAATCGAACCATTTCGGTTGACTACCAGCAAATTACTTTCCTTTCCTGGCTTGGCTTGCAATAGGCCGAAATACTGTTCTTTTTCACGATTGTAGGTAAAGACAAAATTATCTGAACCAGTTATGCCTTGCCGAATAGGTTCTGGAAAGAATAGTGCAACATTCTTGGTATCGTTGGCATATATGGTATCTAATTTTATAGTTGTTTGCGCTTTCGCGAAAGCGAAAATAAATACGGTTAATATGGAAATTGTCACTTTCATAACTTGGGTTTTAGAATTAATCTGTAATTGTTCAGTACGGTTACTTTAACCCTTCGGTTAGAACGCCTGAATACTTGTGTAAGTCCGCCAACTTGTGGGACACTCGTGATATTTATATCACCGATAACATCATCGAGCACCTCTCTCGTAGCTTCTTCCCTAAAGTTGTTCTCAACATAGATGCCCTCGCTACCGTCTTGCAAATCGAATGCTTTGAGTTTGGTGGGATGGTGCTTTATGTTTTCAATCTCAATCAATGCACGATTGGGTTGAAAGCTGATAAACCCAAAAATCGGTGTGTTCTTTGGCATCAGTTTGCCATTTATGGTAGCAGCTTTGGTAAGGCGCATCCGTAATCGGGTATTTGCCTGAACAATTTGGTCGCCATCCACGACTACATAAATCGTTTCGTCTGTATTGCCGATAATTGAAACTTCATTGGGTTTGGGCGCAGCGGCAAAGAATAGTTGATGTTCCAAGCCCAGTTCCTTAGCTTCAATCTTTTGTTCTCTTTTAACTTCAGCGGAATCCACCTTTGGTACTGTTTGTTGAACAGCTCGCCTTTGCCCTAAATTTTGATACCGCTTTTCGGAATACTTAATCTTGCCAGCATCATAGATACTGTCAACGATGCGTTCTTTTTCACGTTCCGGTAAATCTGGGTCGTAAAAGCCCAAGGAATCAATTAGTTTTTCATCATAGATACTTGGTGCATTGGTTTCACGCACTTCCTTTAGGTCGTTAATAGCATCTAGCTTAGACTCGTACTCTTGCTGATTTTCTTCCAATTCTGGAACTAAGGTCTGTTCAAGATTTTCATTTTCACTCTCATCATCGCCCATCACTAGAGCGGAATAGGAAATCAGGAAAATAAAAATCACAGCTAAGACTGCTGAAAAGACGATTTTATTTTTTTCTACCTTCATCGTTTAATTTTTTTAAGGTGTTCTCGAAATAGTTTGTAATCAACAATCCGTGTGGATTGTTTGGAAAGTTCCGGTCAACCGTTATGAGGTTTCCGCTGGAAACCAATTCGTAGGTGTCAATAATTGAGCCTCTATTTATTTCAAATACCGTAACGGTTTTAAATACATAGGTTCCGTTTTGTTCCTCGATTTGAGAATCAATAATTAAAACTTTTTGAACCAAGGAATACTGAAGCAATCTGTTATAAACGCCATCAGCCTTTTTCTGACGGTACAGATTGTCCACAGAACTATTGCCCAACCAAAGCGCCTTTTCCAAGTTCCGTTCATAATTGCTGGCATCGATATTATAGAAGTAGTTGTGAAACAATTCCAGATGCGCCAAAGCTTCCACCCTGAAATTTTCTTTTTGGGTAACGAGCTTCAGCGGAATGATGCTGCCATCAGTATTGATGGCAAATGCACTATTGAGTGCCTTTTGATTGGTGTTGAATACCATCCAAACTGAAAAGGTACTGGACAGCAGCGCACAGACAACGACTGCCAAAACGATAAACCGATTCAGTTTTAGGACGTTGTAAATATTCTTATATGGTGTTTTCATAATTTTATTTTTAATCTGCCTTAGGCAGTAAACAGTCTGAGCGTAAAGGATGTGGCACGTTTGTACAATTTGAATTTCAGAAACACGATAAAGCCAACAGATCCTAATTGAACCACAGGCGCAAAAAAGCCTTGACCTGTATCGGTTCCGAAGAGATTGACCCAGAAATTGGTGTTGATTTCCGTATAGATGGCATTGATAAACACATTGACCAGAAAAAACGCTGGCACGAGCATATAAACGGCGGCGTACAACTTAAAGAAGGTATAAGCAAGCGAACGGAATTTTTCAAAAACCGCAAGGCTAATGACCAATGGGAAGAATGCCTGCATTATTCCCAAAAGGAAAAAACGCTCTGCCAAGAATAGCGGATAGATGAACAAATCCAATATCCAGAGGATGGTACTTAGGATGAAGGCCAATATCTTGAAACCGTAAAGTGGCGTTACCAACGCCTCATACAAAAGCGTCATTGCGGAACTTGCGGCATCAAATAGGCTTACATCTTCCTCTAATGGAATATCCTGCATTTGCAATGGAAGTAAAGCAGGTGCCGTGCCCCTATATTGTCCCTCGATGGCTACCAATATCCCATCAAAGAATCCTAACACCTGCGTTGAAAATATGACTAAAAGGACAATGGCGAAGTTCCTGGCCAGTTCGCCCGGACTCAATCCCCAAGTGTAACCGTCCTTGTCTGCAATGCCTTCATTGTATTTTTTAAGGATGTTGACCAAAAAGAATAGGACGGCAAGCGTTTTCATTCCGGCAATGGTATATTGCGAAAAGTCGCTGGCCTGTATCGTTTGGAAAACCGCATCGATGTATTCCAACCCAATTCCTAAAATGATGGTCGCTGTCATTGTTAATATTCTGTTTCTCGGTTATTGACTTTATCCTGCATTTTTCTGAAAGAAATAATATCACGATAACGTTTTGTTTTTGTAGTGATATTGGAAACCATTTGTTTGGATTCCAGTTCCTTTGCTTTCAGTATTTCGGCACGTTCGGCATCGCTCATTTTTAGGTAATCGCTTGAGAGGACTTCGTCTATAAAATCAACCGTGTCCAGTGAATTTTGGACAATGGTTTCAAATGAGGCCACAACCCTGTCAATTTCCTCGGGTTTGATATAGGGCGAATTCAGAATATCCTGAAGATCATTTTGCATTACATTGATAAGGCGTTGATTGTTCTGTGCGATTTCCTCAACCGCCCTAAGCTGTTGGACAACACTCGATACTTTTTCAATAGCTTCTTTGGCATCCTTCAAGAACTTTACGGACTTTATCATTTCTGCCGTCTGTTTGCCCGATTCCAAAAGTTGCTTTACCAAGCTGATAAAGTTGGTATTGTCATAAACCGGCATTCCCTGAGAGGAAGCATCTTTCGGCATTAAAAGGGCAACCGCTAAGATTAGCCCGAATAACATTGTTTTGATTTTTGTCTTCATAATTTTATGTTTTAGATGTGAATTGAATGATTGCTTTTTGCATATCCTGATGCTCGTTGTAGAGCTTCATTATTTCCTCATTTTCCTTACCGTCTGTGAGGTAAGCGGCATAGACTTCCTTCGGAACTTCGAGACGGAAAATGTTACTTTCTCTACCGATCTTGATGAACATTTCGGTGTATTTCCGTGGTCCGGTAAGGTTGTTCTTGATGGATTTTAATTGATTCAGGTCGTGGCTTGAAAGGTTCAGCCGTTTGACCAGTTCATCATAGCCTTTTTCATTATTTAGACTGTAGATGACCTGTGTGTTTTCGAGTATGCTTGCTGAAGTAGAATTATTGGGAAGCTGATTGATGGATTGTAGAATAATACCAATCGCACCGTTTTGTTTACGAATGGCTTGGTAATAGAATTCCACACTTTCCAATACATTGTCAAACTTCAGTTGCTTGGCAAACTCGTCAAATAGGATGATGCCTTTTTCAGCTCTGTTTTTCCAAATAGTTCTTTGGATGGCGGACTTAATCAACTTCAACATCACGGATAGGATTTCCTTATTGTCCTTGACTTCATCAAGTTCAAAAACAATCAATCTTTTGTCCTCAATTTTATAAGTCTGGTCTTCGCTGACCTCGAATAGAAAACTATATAGACCATCGCCGACATATTCGGACATCACGTGCAAGAAGCTCGTAACATTGAAATAGTCGGGATGGATTTTAAGGGTGCTCAGAAGGTCTTTCTGGTTCCTTTCTATAAAGCTGTAGAAACCATCTAAAGAGTGGTTTTCTGAAGTGCTGTCATAATAATGGCGCAATATCTTTTTGACCGAGACCGATTGTGCTTTGGTTACTTTCAAATCCGACGCGAACAGCTCAAAAAGGAAAACCGACAAGTCTTCCAAACGTTCTGGTGTCAGGTCATTTGTATTACTTATGTAGAATGGGTTGATTCCAAGATTCTTTCCGCTTTCATACCGCAATACGGTATACTTTTCTGGGTAGAGTTTGGCAAACTTAGTGTAAGAACCACCCAAATCGATAATGACCAGACGAACGCCACTTTCAAAGTATTGGCGCAATATATTATTGGCCAAAAAGGATTTGCCTTCACCTGTTGGTGCAAAGATGGCGAAGTTCCGAGCTTTGATGCGCTTCTTGCGCTCGTCCCAAACATCCTTCAGCACGGGAATGTTATGCTCACGGTCGTTGAAGATGATGCCAGTAGCATCGGACTTGTAGTTCGTGTTATTTATGAACAGGCACAGGGCGTGCTTTAAGTCGGTAACATATAAATCGTTATTCGAGAAATTGGATGAAAAACAGCAGTAACTATTTAGGATATAGTTTTTTCGTTCTTCGCCTCTTGGATAGTAAGGGATGATATCCAGTTCCTTGAACTCGGTTTTGATTTTTGAGGTAATCTTATCGAGCGCATTGGCATCTTTAGACCAATACACAATATTGAGATGACCACGAATGATTCTGGCATTATCATCGGCATTAATTTGGTCCAGGATGTGCTGAATTTTACCCAGTACCACTTTGTTCTGCGACCCGAAATTGGAACTTTTATTCAGTTCTTCAATTTTCTTATCCAGAAGCTTACGCCACTTCTGTTTGTCATCGAGATATAGTATTTGGTTGACAATATGGTTCTCGTTAAGCGTAAGCCCTAAGCCATCAATAAACCCTTGATGAAACACAAAATCGTCAGATGTGAATTTCTCATTGGTCTTGCTACTCTGTACACTTTCGCCAAAGCACAGTTCGCTATTGATGGCCAGGGCATCAAAATGGTTTTCGCCAATATTGACGCTTTTTTTATCTAAGATGATGTCGGTATCAAAGCCTTCGTTGAAACCATTGAAATAGCCATTTGTGAGTTGCTGAATCTCTTTCGCGTTAAGCGAAATGAATTCCATCTTTCGGCTATTATTAATGAAGGAAACAGAATCACTTACCGAATTGACAAAGCCCTTAACGTTGTCATTCAGTTCTTGCACGATTCCTTTTGAAACTTTCCTAAAGGGATTGACGTATTTTGAATTGTTAAGTGCTTTGTTCTTGGTCAGGATGAAAAACAGATAGCATTTATGCTCAATGTGTCCTCGCCCTTTGAAATGCTCGTGCGTTACTTTCTCTAAAAAAGTTTTATTCGGAAGCTGTTCTGAAGAATAAGATTTCTTCAGGTAGATATCCTGTTTATGAACCACAGTCCCCACGGGCAATGATTTCAGAGCCTGAAACCAAGCACCGTGCATATCCTCAAAATCCTTTTCGGACAACGAATAAATTTCGGGTAGATTCCCTTCATAGCACAGAACGACATTGCCATTATTGGCAAACACGATATTGTCCTGGATATCTGCAATGGGTTGATATTTAGAAAGGTTAATCTTATTCATAGTCGAAACCTGAATTTCTTTTGTTGCTGACGATTTTAGGGAATGCGTTGGCAATTTGAAATAGCTGAGGGTTATGGGTTATTCTTGTCAATGCCACATAGAGTCCAGCATTAAAAACCAGTACGCCAATAATTATCCCGAAGCTGAAAGAGAAAATAATGACCAAAAGGGATACGAGAATGGAAACCATCATTAAGGCAAACAGGGAAATGGGCAGCCCAAAAATGACCGCCCGTTTCCTGATGTTTTTATAGACCTCGAACCGCTTCATTTACACAACAATTCCTATGAGGTAAGTGAAGATGCCGACTACTGCACCGGCAATCAAAACGAATACGAGTACTCTGGTAATCCCTTTTTTAAGGTCAGCATTTTCGCCAAAGAAGTGTCCTGCATTAAAGAGGAAACCAACAAGAAAGATGACACCAAGTAAAATGGGAAATACGGTTCTTATAGTATCGCCCACATCGTTAACGGAATCTTCAATGCCACCAATTTGAGCAAATAGCGAAGTGGATAAGAGCGAAAGAAAGGATGCTAAATAGAGTGATTTTTTCATAACGTAACAGTTTAAATTTTTGTGTTGTTTTCGTTATGGGAAATTTACATATATTTGAATATAAATAACTGAAAATCAAATATTTGTGAATAAAATATTATTTGGTTTTGTTTGAATTCCGTTGCTATTATTTGGCATCAAATTTTATGAAATTTTGAAGTGAAGTTGTTGATAACTCGAAAATTGAAAATGAAAAAAGTCCTCAAAAACGTCAGTTTTGTCTTTTTGCTTCTAAAAATATGTATCATTTTTGGTCAGGAAACTGCAATCCAAAAACGAATTGTAATTGACGTCGGACACGGTGGAAAAGATTCGGGCGCAATAGGTATTAATGGAATCCAAGAAAAGGATGTTGCGCTCAATATTGCAAATGCCATCTTGAAGCTTAATAGTACAGCTGAAAAGCCTTTGGACATTTATTTGACCAGGTACACCGATACACTTATTTCATTATCGGATAGATCGAAACTGGCCAAGGTCCTAAAAGCTGATTTATTCGTGTCCTTGCATTGCAACCATTCGGATAATCCAAATGCAAGAGGCGTGGAAGTTTATGTGGAAGGTGCAACATCTGTATATTCAGATGATGCTACTTGGCTTGCTTTTCAAATGCAAGCTGCACTCAATAAAGAATTGGGATATGAAAGTAGAGGGGTAAAGTTTGCCAACTTTCAAGTGCTTCGGGAAACTATTGATGATTGTCCCTCGCTTCTTTTGGAATTGGGGTTTTTGAGTAATAAGGATGAGGGCAAATTTATTTCAGATTCCAATAGCATCCAACCTATTGCATTGGCCATATTACAAACCTTTCAAAAACATTAAAACTATGAAAGAACTATTTTTAGAGTTAACAAAGAGCTTAAAGGATATTGTGTTACAATTCATCTCAGAAGTGATTCTGCTATATAAGTCTTTCAGAAATTGAGCTACTTCCTCTTATCCCCAGCCCCTTTATCAAATGCAATCAAATTAAAGAGTTCCCGCATCCGGCTACGGACGCGATTACCATAGCGTTCTTCCAGTTCTTCGGCGTTGAGATTGGTAGTGGCGTGTGTCTTGATTTTGCGTTTGGTATCGAGATAAAGTTCGTACCGAGACAAGAGTACTTCGCCCATCACATTGAGATCCTTGCCATAAAATCTTCCAGATGGTTCTACGCCTAAATCATCAAAACAATAGAATTTGGTGTTGCCATATTCCTCAACCGTTTTAAAACCAAGATGGTTAAAGCTGAATGTTACGTTACGGCACGGAATCATTTCATACGGGCGTTGCAAGGGAACTAAATGTCGTAGCAATTTCATCAAACTGGTTTTCCCACAACCTACTGGTCCAGAAAGTAAAATACCTTTGTCAATATCAATTCCGTAGGTATTACAATTTTCCTTGTCCTTGATGAAGTAAGAACAGAGCTTCAGTAGAATATCCTTGTCCTCATCGTAAATCCTAAATTTTTTTCCGAACAATAGTTTGCCTTTGGCATTCAAGTAAATCAGAATTTTAGGAAAGTCGTAGAGCACACTTTTACCATCAAATTTTCCCAGCGAATATTCCACGCCACCTTCGATAATTTTAGAGGGGTTGTCCATAGTCCTTGTTTTTAGTGGTTCGCAAGTTGTCCTTGATTTGGGACACTTCTTTTTTGTTTGGTTTGTTTTCTTCTTCGAAAAGCTCAGTTCTATCCATCCAGTTTGTGGCCAATGAGCGCCAATCACGTATCGGTTTTCCGTCGCTTGTTTTCCATTCCCGGTCGGCATAATGCTCGTAGAATTTTTTTGCTTCATCAGCATCAAAATCTTTTTCTTCAAAAAATAAAATAACAGCCTGCCTGCCCTTTGGCTGTTTTATATTGTTTTCTTGTTTGATATTGTTTGTATTAGATACCAATGCTTGTCCATCTATGGGACGGTGTTGGTACACAACCTGTCCGTTTTTGGGATGGTGGTGTCCCTCAAGCGGTACACCTCTGGGATGGTACTGTTCCGCAAGCTGTTCTAAAATGGGATTGTACTGTCCCACAACTGGTTCATCACTTGTCCCAATAATGGCCATCTTGATTTTGCTGCCCTTGTAGGGATTGTTGGAAGGAAAGTAGGATAGGTACTGCCAAGAATCTAATTCCACAATACATCTATGGTATGTTGATTTTGAACCAATCTTGGCAACGCGCATCAGTTCCCTACGGTTTACATAGAATTCATCCATAAACCGAGAGCTGTTCCATTCTTGGAACAGCGCCATATACAAACTGATATGGGTAGGATTTAGGCGGTCATCAAAATAGAACTTTTCAAAAGCCGCATTAAGTAGCTTTATATAGTTCATCGCTTAAGAATTTAGACCGTGGTGCACACGGTTGGCATCCATCACTTTTTGTATTTCCTCTGTATCGTAATAAATAATGCCACCAACCTTCGTGTATGGTAATGTGCCATTGATGCGTAGGTTTTGCAAAGTGCCCGGACTCACTTGAAGCAAATCCATAACCTCTGAAGATTTGAGGTATTTTTTTAGTTTCCCGCTGGCTTGTCTGGTAAGTAGTTTTTTGATGTCATCGAGCAATTCCATTTTGAATTCCCGAAGGTCGTCTGTGGTAATAATACTTGTCGGCATAATAGAACGGTTTTAATAGAAAGGGACTATCTGGGTTCATACTTTTAATTGATAGTCCCTGACCTAATTTGACTTTCGTTCTACAAATTTGAATAGGTTTATTGGATTTTATTCCCCAGTACGACCGTAGTACGGTCAAAATTTAACATCTTGAAATTTGGTGTGTTTTATACTGTTTTGAGATAATTTTTATGAAATGATGCTATCAAATCACTCTAAAATTTATGGTAAATTGATGCGGAACTCGATTACCGTAGGTCAACCGTACTACGGTCATTTTTTAACAGTTTAAAGTGTACTATTTATAGAGGGAAATGAAGGTCTATTCCTCGCTTTTATCCATTTCAATGAGTAGTGATGTAGAAAGTTCGTCGAGAAAAAGTGTTCGGCTGTTTTTCCTGTTTTTAATGTCCTGATAGGTTTTGTAGATGTCCTTTGGTTCAATATTAAATAGTTGTTCCAACTTTTTTGAAACCTGCATAATGCCTTGATTGTTTTGTTTTCCCAATCCTTTTGAACATAGTGCATAGAGCAATTCTACGTAATCCGTATTTGAAAATGGCCAATCAATTTTTTCCATTGGTTTGATGCTCTTGTGTTTTCCGTTTAATCCTTTGCGAACCCTATCTTTCTTTTCATCAAAATAGGTCACTAAATAATCGTACGCCTTGTATTTACCCAAAAGCATATCTCTTGGTGTACAAAATTCAGGGTCTTGGAAGTAGAATTTGGATGTTGTGATATGAAAGGCTTCCAGATAATCCCGTGTGTAATACTCTTTGTCAAAATGGGTAGCCCCAGAATTCACATAACGTCCAAAGTCAATATTGTAAAGGAAGAATCGATTTATTTTATTGATTTTTTTCTTTATCGATTTTAGTTGAGCATCCTTATCGCCTTTGGGAAGTTGAATCTCAAATGAATGTATTTCAGAAAAGTAGATGAGTTTAATGAGTGGAATCTGCTTTGTGTTCTTGAAGAAATTTATCTCATCTTGAACTGTCTTAAATTTCGTTTTAATTATTTCTTTTTTGTAGGCGCTCAGTAGTTTGCGACAGGCCTTTATGGAAAGGTAGGCACTTTCTATAATGTTTCCATTCTGAATTTTGATTTCATCCAGATCCTTTAAAAGTTTTTGAGATAGCAATTGTGAGTTCATAAGCAGGAACTTTAATGATGTAAACCATAGAAATGGGATTTAGTTGATAAGGTTGGTTAAATGATGTCATAGTCCTGCAAAATGGTATAAATGAAAGTCACGCTTCATAAAATTTGTGATTCATTGATGTATTTTAGGGAACTCTATCTAAAGTAACTTTACCTTGGGATTTTTACAAGGAAAACGTACCGTATATAATTACGGAATAGTCCGTATTTTTCTACGGATAACTTGTGAGGCATTGCCAATAGTGGGTTTTGTAAAGAATTGAATTTGCTTACTTTTTCTTCCTGAATCGCTTTAAAAATTCACGCCTATTCTTTACGCCTGTCTTTTTGAAGATATTGGATGCGTGTTTCGATACGGTACTTTCAGCGATGAATAAATCTTTGGCAATATTTCTATAGCTCAAATTGCTCAGAATTGACAAGGCTACCTCGATTTCCCTTCGGGTTAAATCTTCATAGATGATTTTGCGTTCTACAGATTCATCCCGTTGTTTTTTCTTTAGGGCGAATACCTCATACATTCGATTATTGTTTTCTATAAAGTATAAATACCTATCTGCTTCAATAGCGGTTATCGCAAAAAAAGCCAAGTTCATTACTGTAAAAGTTATCCATTGGTAGTCGCCTATAACCGTACAAATGGGTAATAAGGCTATGCTTGCCACACTAACCATCGACAGCTTGTTTCGCCTTACTATAAAGGTATTTGGGTTGCTGGGATTTGCAATTCTGCGGTAAAAAATAAACAGAAAAATAAAGGCTATTATAGAAATGGGAATGGTAAAAAGAAAACGTGCCGATTTCAGTGATTCTGTCAGAAAATAGGGAATCAAAAATAAAACTACAAAGCTAACGCTTGCCAGTATAGCGAGATTTCTAATGGATGAGTTGAACTTTAATACTACGATATCATACTCTTTATAAAGGTAGTAAACAATATAAACGCAAAGCGCAATGGCCACACCGTAAGTGATGATGTATTGAAGGATAAAAGGTCCAGGGAAGTTTTCTACGGGTAGAAACCCGCCAGTGGCATTATAGGCAATAAATAAAATTCCGAGATAAAGAAATCGCCTCAGACTACTGCGAGTTTTCTTTCTTGAAAAATAAAGGGTAAGCAACACAATGAACGTATCTACTAAAAGATAGAAGAACGTTGTCCAATGTATTGATGTCCCAAACATTTATATTCCTACTCATTGCGCTCAAATTTGTTGGTTTCTAAATTTTTTGAAACATTGTTCCAAAGAAAAATTTGTCCGTTCATAGCAATATAAACATCCGGTTTTAGAAGCTGTAGCGAGCTGATTGCATATCCTAAATTAAATGGTGCATCTGTGTTCTCAGATGAGCCTAAAATGAAAGACCCGACCAGAACAATGGTTTTTTTCAGATTGAGCCTTCCTATATATTTTGCGGTATCTTCCATTGTGAAAGTACCGTGTGTTATTAAAATCTTAGTCGCAGTTGATTCCTTAATCTTGCAAACCAACTGCTCTCGGTCATCATCCGTTATGGCTCTGCTATCTTTTTTGAAAACACTTTCTATGGTGTAATCAAAACCAATATTGGCTTTGTCAAGAAAGCCCTGAATACTGATATTTGATTGGGCAATACCTTGACCATCTACATAATCCAGTCCCTCAATGGTGCCACCTGTTGTAAGAATATGTATCATAAAATAGGACGTGTTGTGACCTATAAAGATAGCGGATTTTTATCGGTAAATCTTTAGCAGCAACCTTATGAGAACTTTGAAACATTATGATTGCCATTTCATCCGTTGCAACCGAACCGCATTTAAAATAGCAAGCAACGCCACACCCACATCGGCAAACACCGCTTCCCACATTGTGGCAAGACCACCTGCACCAAGAATAAGCACAATTACTTTCACCCCAAATGCCAAGCCAATATTTTGCCAAACAATTTTTCGGGTAGAACGCCCAATTTTAATTGCCCTGGCAATTTTACTTGGTTGGTCGGTTTGGATGATAACATCCGCCGTCTCAATGGCAACATCACTACCCAAGCCACCCATTGCGATACCTACACCACTTGCTGCCAACACAGGCGCATCATTTATACCATCGCCTATAAAGGCTACTTTCGTTTCAGGTTGTTTTTTGAGTTCTTCTACCTCGTTCAGCTTATCTTCCGGTAGTAGGCCACCTTTTGCCCAATCAATATTTAATTCTTTGGAAACCTGTTGCGTAATGGAATCTTTATCGCCCGAAAGCATTATGATTTTTGAAATTCCAGCTTCCCTTATTTGCTTAATAGCTTGGTGGGCATCTTCTTTCAGTTCATCGGCAATGGTTACATAACCTGCAAACTTTCCTTCAATGGCAACCATTACTATGGATTCTACAATGCTATCGGTTTCAGAGGGAACTTCGATACTGTTCGAAGTCATTAGTGCTTTGTTACCGACCAAAACGGTTTTTCCGTTGACAGTTCCTTTTAAGCCCTTTCCAGCGACTTCGGAAACTTCGGTTGCTTCCAAGTCGGCACCGTCAGCTTTATATTCCAGTATTGCTTTTGCAATGGGATGGGTGGATTGCTCTTCCATTGCCATTAGGTATTGCATAAATTCTGCTTCCGCGAAAGCGGAATTATTGACCACTTCCTTAATCTTAAAGACCCCTTTGGTAACAGTTCCCGTTTTGTCCATTACCACGGTATTTACTTTGGTCATCGCATCCAAAAAGGATGCGCCCTTGAATAAAATACCGTTACGTGATGCTGCACCCAGACCACCGAAATAGCCCAAAGGAATGGAAATAACCAATGCACAGGGACAGGAAATAACTAAGAAAATTAATGCTCTGTACAACCAATCACGAAACACGTAATCATCAATAAAGAAATAAGGAAGAAAAGTCAGACCAATAGCCAGAAATACAACGATAGGTGTGTAAATCCTTGCAAACTTTCTGATAAACAATTCAGTCTTTGATTTGCGGGCAGTAGCATTTTGCACCATATCCAGAATACGGGCAATGGAACTGTCCTTAAATTCTTTGGTGGTTTCAACTTCGATGACACCATCGAGATTGATGCTTCCCGCAAAAACCTTTTCGCCTTTTGCAATCGTATCGGGCTTGCTTTCGCCCGTTAACGCTGCGGTATTAAACGACCCTTTATCTGATAGTAAAATACCATCGAGTGGTACTTTTTCGCCCACGCGTACCTGAATTTTCTCGCCAATCTCGACGGTTTCAGGATTGACAGAGACAAAATCATCATCACGATAGACCAATGCTTCGTTAGGGCGCACGTCGAGTAGTGCTTTAATGTTTCTTTTGGCTCGATTTACAGCTGCGTTTTGAAACAGCTCGCCCACAGCATAAAAGAGCATTACGGCCACACCTTCGGGATATTCGCCTATGGCAAATGCCCCCAAAGTGGCAATGGACATCAAGAAAAATTCCGTGAAGAAGTCGCCTTTTAAGATGCTGTTCCAACCTTCCCGTATGACAGGAAATCCCACCGGAATATAAGCCACAGTATACCAGACTATGCGAATCCAACCTTTAAAGAAGGGAAAGGCATCAAAATAATCAATGGCAATACCAGCGATCAGCATCACAAAGCTGAAAATGGCAGGCAAATAAGTTCTGAAGTTGGACAATTCTTCCGGACTGCTGTGATTGTGTCCGTCATCGTGGCTGTGCTCGCCCTTATGTTCTTTAGGGTCTATGTCGCGTAAATTTACTTTTTTCTTTTTCATCTATTTTGAGATCCAAATTTTTGATTGTTCTTTATCTTTTAAATCGAAGTATTTTACTTCCGAGCTTGTGAAGAAGTCGGTTGCCTTTGCTGCCCATTCCTGCCATTTTTCATTTCCCACGAATGCTATTTTCCCGTAATCCTTGATATGGGCTACATCAGTCTTGATGTCTTCCCAAAACCCTTCAATAGTATAGCCTTCAAAATCTTCCATTTCAAAATAGAAGTCCACTTTGTGACCCTTGTCGATGATTCGATGGATTTGTTTGTGAATGGTCTTTAAATTTTCTTCGTTCAATTTACCCGAAAGCTTTGCGGCAATCAGGCTCTCTTTATTCGTATCTATAAACTGTATCATAAGTTCTTATTTTTCAGCGTTCAAAGTACAGGTTTAAACCGTGCAACGGAAGTGCATTTATTGCCCGCTACACTTTTCGCAAATACCTTTTATAACCAAGTTAGCATCCTCAGCCACATATCCATCTGGTAGATTAACCTGCGGTATCTTATGTTCTGTAAGACATACGGTTTCATCGCAGTTGTTGCAATGAAAATGCAGGTGTAAATCTTGTTCGATTTCACAATTGCACCCAGGTTCACAAAGCGCATATTTTGAAATATTAGTGCCATCGTCTATTTGGTGCACGATTCCTTTTTCTTCAAAAGTTTTTAAGGTTCGATAGAGCGTAGTTCTGTCCGCTTTCGCGAAAGCGTTCTCAATGTCTGTTAATGCAACAGCAATTTCTTTCTCGGCCATATACTTATAAATCAAAATGCGCATAGCCGTAGGACGCACACTTTTGTTTTCCAATGTTTTTTCTATTTCTTTCATTATTTATCAAGATTCTTTTTAATGTTTTTTGCTTTGGTAAAGGCTTCCCAGCCTTCTTTTGCCGCATAGGGGACAATTAATAATGCCGCAACAGGGTCGGCCCACCACCAGCCCAACCATTTCACGAGCAGCAGACCCAATAGGACTACCACGGTTTGGTACAGGCAGATAAAAGTGTCCTTGGCATCCGCTAACAGCGCGGGACTATCCAGTTTATTTCCATAGTTCCTTTTGTAGTAAATCAAAATGGGATTTACAACCAATGATACCATAAGTATCACAATGCCAATCGTGGACCAGGAAGCCGTTTCTTGACTAATCAGTTTTGATATGGAATCATAGGATATGAAGGCACAGATAAGCGCAAAGGATATCGCAATGACGTAGAGCGTTATCATTTTTCTTTTCTCTACACGCCTTTCATCAATGCCTTTGATTTCGCCGTGCAACCGCCAGCCCAATGTTCCGGCACTTATCACCTCGATGGTGCTATCAAGACCCCAACCTATCAAAGCCGAGCTGTTTGCTGTAAATCCTGCGATAAGCGATACAACCACTTCGATGACATCATAGATGACATTCCAGATTTGAAGTGTGCGTGCTTCCTTTAAATTTTGTTTTCTCTCGTTTTCCATACGATTAGTGGCTATGTTCCGCTTCGCCTTTTTTCATTTCTGCCATTAAATAGTAAGCATTGTTAAAAGCATACTTCACATTCGATTTTTGTTCTGTTAGAAAATCAATGGGAATCCATTCACCATCTTGAGCCCCTTTTGTTACTTCATTAGGTGTAAAAGACCAGTCATCACCTTCCTTTTCAACTAAAAACACAAAAAATCGGTTACCATCAGCGGCTATGGCACTTTCGGGTATCGCCAACGTCTTATTGTTGTCCGTTTGTATGCGCCCTTGGATGTACATTCCGGGTATCAGGTTGCCTTCCTTGTTCTCAATTTCTGCGTGCACGTGTATTGCTTTCGGGTTCTGCTCAAAAGTCTTTCCTACGGAATAGATTTCAGCAGTAAGTTCCTTCCCTGGAATGGATTGAACATTGAACGTCACTTTCTGACCTTCTTTAACCTTATAGACATCCTTTTCAAAGACCATCAAATCTGCGTGAACGTGATGTGTGTCCACGATTTCCATTAGGTCTGTCTGCGGTTCTACATACTGCCCTGTTTTGACCTCTACCTTTTGTACAAATCCTTCTATGGGACTTCGCAGTGCAACACGCTGGTAAATCGTTCCGTTTCTTACGCCCGATGCACTAACATTTAGCTGTTGCAGTTGGGCTTCAAGACCATTTGCCATACTTCGGGATGCTTGGTATTCGGCTTCTGCCTTTTGAAAATTAGCACCGCTTCCTACACCTGCATCGTAGAGGGTTTTTTGTCGTTCAAATTCCTTCTTTAAAAATTGACTGTTGCTATACGCGTTCAGGTAGTCGGTCTGTTTTTGGATAATGTTGGGATGCGAGAGGTAAGCGACTGTTTGCCCTTTATTGACCTTATCACCTTCTATAACTTCTATAGAAACTACGTTTGCACCTACAACCGTTGTGATGGTTGCTTCGTTTTGTGGTGGGACTTCCAACTGGCCATTCGCTTCCACATACCCGCTCATATTTCGCATTTGTAAGGTGTCGATTTCCATTTGTAATGCATCAAACTGTTTTGCAGTAAGCATCACTTCTTCAGCATCGCCTTCTGTGTGGGCTTCTTCCGTTACAGGATTTCCCTCATTATTTTCAGCTGATTCTGATTTAGAATCACCACAAGAGGTCAACGCTAAGAGTATCGTCAATAATCCTATGTTTGTATATTTAGATAGATTTTTCATTATTGTTTGAAATATTGTAGTTCGAAAACTGATTTTAGATAATTGTCGAGCGCGTCCAGCGCATCCATTTCGGTATTTATGGCATCCCGTATGATTTGCGTGAACGCTGCATAGTCCACCGCGCCTTCCTTGTAGGCAAGCAGCGCACCTTTGCGTTGCTCTTCAGCAAGCGGCAAGGCTTTATCCCTATAAAATTGCCAGGATGCTTCCCATTTTTGATAGGATTGTACCGCCTGCTGATATTCAGATTGCAATTGGCGTTGTGTATAATCAGCATTAGTCCTTGCGATTTCGCTATCGATTTTAGCGGCCTTCGCTTGGCTACGTTCCGTTCCAGAAAATAAAGGAATGGAAATACCAGCTTGATAGCTGTAAAACCCGCTATTGCCGTTCACTCTTTGAAGTCCGCCCTGAAGATTAAACTTAGGAAGCAAGTCAGAACGGGCTGCATCATAATTTGCCTCAGCTTCATCAATTTGCTTTTGCGAAAGCTTCAGTTCGGGATGATTTTCTACTGTTGCGGGTATGCCCAATACGGCAACTTCACTTTCGTCAAGCGATTTGGGAACAGTATAGAAAATGTCCGAGACCAGCCATAAGTTGAGTTTTTGTAGGGCAATGTAATAATCGCTTTCAGCCTGTTGCAATTTATTGCTGATTTGCAAAGCTTGATTGGTCGCTGATGAATATTCCAATCGTGAAATGGCTTCCACCTCATAATTGAGCGCAATGGCTTTTTCAAATTGTGAATAGATAGAATCCAGCTCTCTGTACAGTTCAAATTTCTGCCGTTGCTGATAAGCTTGCGACCACGCCTTTTTAACTTCCTGTTCTACTTGAAGTTCAGAAAGGTCAAGAGCGGTTTCGGCCAAAGCGATACGTTGCTTTTGCAGTCGCTTTTTCGCACCTATGCCGAATAAGTTGATATTCTGTTGCCCTAAACCAACCAATGTATAAATACCCTGACCATCCGATATTTCCTCGCCACCCGTAAACACTTGGGTGTTTCCAAAATCGTAAGCTGTGCCTTTAAGAGCAGTTTGCCTTTGAATTTCCAACTGTTTCGTTTTCAAGAGCGGATAGTTTTCCTTAGAAATTGCTACCGCTTTTTCCAATGATATTACCGGCAGGGGATTATTCTGCTGCACCTGTTGTGCCTCAACGAAAGAGGATGAGAACAGCGAGCAGATTACCGCAGTTGCCGTAACAAATTTTGGATTGAATCTCATCTTACGTTCCGAACGTTTCTCGACCCACTGATAAAAAATAGGAAGGATAAAAAGTGTTAAGAGCGTTGAAGTTAGCAATCCACCAATGACCACGGTTGCCAAGGGTCGTTGCACTTCAGCCCCTGCGGATGCTGAAATGGCCATAGGCAGGAAACCAAGAATATCGGTTAAGGCAGTAAGCATAATAGGGCGGATCCTTCGTTTTGTGCCTTCCACTATGCGGTCTTTTAAATTGGTCACACCTTCTTCCTTCAATTCATTTAGACCGCTAATCATTACCAATCCATTCAGTACCGCCACACCAAAGAGCACGATAAAACCTACCCCTGCGGAAATGCTAAACGGCATATCCCTTAGCCACAGGGCAAACACACCGCCAATGGTCGCCATCGGGATGGCCAGATAAATCATCAAGGTTTGGGGAAAGGATTTTAGGGCGAAATAAATCAGAATGAAAATGAGCAATAAAGCAATTGGGACAACGGTCTGTAACTTATTGCTGGCACGTTCAAGGTTTTCAAAAGCACCACCATAACGAATGTAATAGCCTGCGGGTAGCTCAAATTGGGTTTCCAATTTATCCTGAATTTCTTCGACTACCGATTTAACATCACGGTCACGAATATTGATACCTACATACGTTCGTCTGTTTGTATTGTCCCGGCTTATTTGCATCGGGCCGGGTTCGTAGCTCACATTCGCAATTTCCCTTAGCGGAATTTGTGAACCATTGGGCAAATTGATAAATAGGTTTTGGATATCGGCAATGCTTTCCCTATTTTCTTTTTGCAGTCTTACTACCAAGTCAAATCGCTTTTCACCTTCGAAAATCACACCTGCCTTACCACCTGCGAAAGCAGCCTGTACCACACTATTGAGTTGGTTGATTTCCAGACCGTATTGTGCCAGTTTATTGCGGTTGTAGTCGATGGTAATTTGTGGCAGACCGTCTGTAGCCTCTACTTTCATATCGGCAACACCTGGAACGGTCGCAATAATTTTACCCATTTCTTCCGCTTTGCTTGCCAGAACATCTAAATCTTCCCCAAACAGTTTGATAGCAACATCTTCACGTACACCTGTAAGCAATTCATTAAAACGCATTTCTATGGGTTGGGTAAATTCATAATTGACACCGGGAACTATGCTTATGGCTTCCTTCATTTTTTCCACCAATTCATCTTTGCTCTCGGCAGATGTCCATTCATCACTTGGTTTTAAAATGACGAAAACATCTGCAATATCCATTGGCATAGGGTCGGTAGGCACATCGGCCACACCGATACGGCTGATGATAGTTTCTACTTCTGGAAATTCTGCCTTTACAATACGCTCGATTTTTGTCGTGGTCTCAATGGTTTCAGTAAGAGAACTACCCGGTTTCAGAATAGCGTGAAAGGCAATATCGCCTTCATCCAACTGTGGGATAAACTCGCCGCCCATTCTGGTAAAGGCAAATATGGCAACTGCAAAAAGAGCAATAGCGATACCTATAACCATCTTCCCTTTAGTGAGCGATTTGGTCAACAGCGGTTCGTATTTTCTTTCAATCCAATAGACAAAATTATCGCCGTAAGACTTTTTTTCTGATTTTGGTGGTCTAAGGAATAATGCCGAAATCATTGGAACATAAGTCAAGCACAGCAACATTGCGCCAATCATAGCAAAGATGAAGGTCAATGCCATAGGCTGAAACATCTTACCTTCGACACCTTCCAAAGCTAAAATTGGCAGGAAAACAATTAGAATGATAAGCTGGCCAAAGAAAGCGGCATTCATCATCTTTTTAGATGACTTCGCTGCGATTTCATCTCGTGTTTCAGAACTCACAGCTTTCTTTTTGACTACATAAGAGTACATCAGGAATACAGTGCTTTCCACAATAATGACCGCACCGTCCACGATGATTCCGAAGTCAATCGCCCCCAAACTCATCAGGTTTGCCCACACGTCAAAGACGTTCATAAGTATGAACGCAAACAATAGCGATAGGGGAATAGTGGATGCAACGATAAGACCACCACGCCAATTCCCTAAGAGCAAAACCAAAACAAAGATTACTATGAGGCCACCTTCCAAAAGGTTTCCGGTCACTGTTCCCGTAGTTTCGGCAATTAATTCGCTTCGGTCGAGGAAAGGTTTTATAGTTACCCCACCTGGAAGGGATTGCTGTATTTGTTCCATCCGTTGGGTTACGTTTTCGATGACTTCGTTTGAATTTGCGCCTTTGAGCATTAAAATCATTCCGCCTACGGCTTCACCCTTACCATCTTTGGTCAGCGCACCATAGCGCACGGCACTTCCTATACTCACATTCCCTACATCCTTTATTTTAATGGGAATACCATTGACCGTTTTTACGACCATATTTTCGATATCCGAAACGGTTCTGGCAAGTCCTTCGCCACGGATAAAATTAGCTTGATGGTTTCGCTCGATATAGGCACCGCCCGTATTCTGATTATTGTTTTCCAAAGCCGAAAACACTTCAGATATTGTAATTCCGATGGCGCGAAGTTCGTCAGGGTCAACGGCTACTTCGTATTGTTTTTTATTTCCGCCAAAAGCATTGACTTCCACAACGCCGGTAACCATTGCCATTTGTCTGCGGACTATCCAGTCCTGAATCGTTCTCAGTTCCGTTGCAGAATATTCGCCTTGGTGCTCATCATCGACTTCAAGGGTATATTGGTAGATTTCGCCCAATCCCGTTGAAATAGGACCCATTGCCGGCTTGCCAAAACCCATCGGGATTTGTTCCTGTACTTCTGTCAGTTTTTCTGCAACAAGCTGTCTGGGCAAATAGGTTCCTACATTGTCGTCGAAGACAATCGTTACAACGGAAAGTCCGAAGCGGGAAACCGAACGTATTTCCTTGACATTGGGCAGGTTGCTCATTGCCACCTCGACAGGATAGGTTACAAATTGCTCAATATCCTCTGTTCCCAAATTGGGCGATTGTGTAATGACCTGTACCTGATTATTGGTAATATCTGGCACGGCATCAATAGGAACTTGGGTCATACTGTAAATGCCAGCACCAATTAATGCAAGCGTGAGCAGACCAATAATAAATTTGTTATTGATTGAAAAATCAATGATTTTATTAATCATAGATAAGGGTGTTAATTCAGTTTAAATTCTCTGTGAGCGCAATGCAGAAATGCAACGCACTATATTGACAAATGCTAAATAAAGACACGTCAAAACAGGATATAGCTATCCTATGAAAACTGAATTATACCTGTGGGGGTTGTAAAAGGGAAAGGGGAATATCTTTGCCGAGATTATCAAAATGGGCAAAAAATTCGTGTGGAATTGCAGGCTGTAACGGTTCAAAAGCAACAAGCCCAAAATTTATGGTGTGAACGTGGCAGCAATGACATTGGCAGAAAGGCGAGCATAACTCGCAATCTTGGTCGTGTTCGCCATCAAAGTCGATTACCGTAACAACTTGGGAATCACTTTCATTATTCGCCGAGTCGCTGCAAGGCACAGTATTAAGTGCCAAGAAGTAAAAGGATAATATGATTGCTAAAAATTTCACGTTACAAAGATAACAGAATTTTGCTGCAACTGTGTTGCAAAGTATTATACTCAACTATTTCATCTTATTTTTTAGTTTCAGCTAAGTGACAATCTTTGAAAGCTTTACCACTTTTACAAGGACAAGGGTCATCTGGCGACATAAACATTTCTTTGACCACAAAATCTGCTTCCCCTTCAAATTTTCCTTCTTTACCAGTTTTGGCAATATTTAGTATTTCTTCTAACTCGGCTTCTTTTCTTTTTAGTTCGTCGGCTGAAGGTTTAAGTCTTCGCGTAAGTCTCATATCAAATACACTATCCCAAATTCGATACGTTTCTGAGTCTTTAACGGGTGGCTCATCAAATACCTCACCATCTTTATTCAACGCTTTAAACTTTTTGAAATCCTCTTTTAGATTTGGTAACGTGATAAAAAAGACGTCTTTTGGCTCAACAGCAAAAAACAACCTTCTTAAAAATTTGTCGTGAGTACTAAATACTCTCGCAAACGGTGCATAAAACAAGTATTCTAAATCCAAAAGATTTGTCAATCGCTCACCAAACAAAGAATTATTGATTCCTATAAAATATAAGCAGACTATTTCGTAACAATACATTGCATAGTCTGCCATACTTTTTAAATCCGGATGTGATTCATTTTTCCATCTGGATTCAATCGTAGTGCGCAAATCTGGATTTATCTCAAAATAATCCATTACGAGGTTTAATGTGTCTATTGGTTCAATTTCAACATAAAGGCGTTCGCGCAGTCGTTCTTTCAGATTAAGAAACTTTTCTTCATTAGAAGCTTTATGGCCTTTTATTTTAATGTCTTTGAGATGGTCGAATTTGGTTTTGAATGTTTTTACTACACTTTCATCTTTGGATTCGGTGCGCCATACATCAGCTATGATTTCATCCATTGTGTCAAACTCGCCTTTTTTCCATCGTTTTATAGAAAGTTCTTCTTCCGTTTCCTCAAAAGTCATCCCCTTTTTGGTAGGTGTATTTATTGATTTTTTAGCTTCTAAAAACGGTCTGTTATCAGCAGTTGTAAATTCGCCAGTTAGAGATTTTTCGACCAGTACTTTGTAATTCATATTTACATAAGCATTGTACGGAAACATTTTTTTAGCTAAGTCCGTAACTTGGTCTTTAGGTAGTTTTCTATCATCTTCTTCCTCTTTCGCAAGATTGCCCAAAATCTCTGAAACCAACAAGGGTGTAACATTCACGATATAATATTTGTGAAGTTCAATTATATCTTCATAGTTGAGTCCTTGAAATGTTGATTTATCGAGTACTATTGGTATTGACATCTATTATCGGTTATGTTTTAATCACGTACAAAGTAGTCAATTTTTGCGATTATGAATTTGAACAGAATTATATATAAACACCTGGTATATATGTTTTAGGCGTCAAAAAAGGTATGGTCAATCTCGCCTGAACAGTTTGATTGAAAACATAATTTTTAAAATCCGTAATTTCAAAAAAATCATCACGGGTAGGTTCAGAATCTAAAGCATAAACCAAACCAAATGGCGGATAGGTAATCTCACCAAGAGTGTGAAATCCTTTTTCCGTTCTTGCCATTCCCCAACCATTTCTGACTTGTTTTGTAGCAGTATGATATACAAAAACTCTTATTTTTTCTGGTAATGCCTGGGAATCTTTATCCAATAGAAATTTTGATAGCCCTTCTAAATTTAGAAGTTGGTCACTTGTATCAATCGACATAAACATTGACAATGCTTGCTTTAGGATGTTGAGAGGTTGAATGGCGTATTCAAAAGTTATAACCTTAGATGCCCAAATTCGATTTGTCAGCGCCATCATTCCCATATATGCAAACTTCTTATAGCTTTCGCCGTAGTAACTGCCTGTTAAGTTGTTGCAGGATTTGCAAAGATAATAGCCGCCAGCGCCTTGATTACTGCGAATTCGCTTTCCATACAAGGGACTTTTCTTATCGTGAAGATGTACTGATTTCTGAAAAAATACGGGGTTAGTGTTGAATGCACTCTGAGGCGGAACGTGCTCGAACGTTAGTTTGCCAAATTTGCCGCATATTCTGCAAGTACCCTCGCGTGTCAAGTAAGGCTTTGTATTTTTTCGGTTAGACCTTCATCTTGTTGTTTAGTTACAGCTTTACGTTCAACACGTAGTCCTAAGCCCTTGGTCTGATTAATATGGTTTGAAGTAAATTGATTTACGTGTGTATAGATGATACCTATATCACTATCTAACCGGCTGTCCCAATCAAATCCATAAAGTTCATCCAACCATTCAGTCGGTGTACTTCTAAACATTACATTCGGGTTTTTATAATGGCGCCCATCGTCCAGTAGTATAACCATAAGATAGACCCTACTAAAACCAATTTCACCATATCCATTAGCTTGTTGAGTCCCTTTTTTCTGTACGCTGTTTACCTTATTTATTTTTGGTGGTTTATTCTCTGAAGATTCTGACTTTACAATTTTACATTCTATACCAATGGTATTTTCTGGTTTCCCATCTTCAAAAAGAAGAATGTCAATATCGCCAGGCATTTTATTAGGAACTGTGACGGGCTCTTTAATACCGCAATGGTATTTTACAGAATTGGATGCGGGAAATAAGTTTTCAAATAGCATTTTTCGAAAATCGTTATTGTCCATAAGCCAATTAACGGTCGCATCTTCGCTCTCAAAAGTTCGTGTTACGCTAACATCTGGCTTAGGATTGTTTAAGAAAAAGGAAATAGTCGATTTATCATCAATACGCTGTCTGTCCGAAAACACAAATTGCGTTACCTCATATTCAGGTTGTTTATTTTTCTGAAATAGTTTTTTGAGTTTGTTCCTGAATCTTGCAAATAACTTCATAGATTAAAATGGCAATACCTGATTTGTAAATTCTTTGAATATTTCGCTGGCTAATGCTTTATCTAAGGCTTTGGCAGTTACCAAATCATACAACTTAGATTTTAATAGTTGACCGAAAGATTTTTTACTCAGCTTCGGAATATCATCCCTTAGCTCATCAAATTCATCAAAGATGATTTGTTGGCCAATTCCCAATTTCTTGACTTCTTTTAGAACACTTTCTATAAGTGCTTTCAGCTCTTCTTCAGAACTACTAATTTTTGAATAGTCTGTTACTTGGGCTTTTCTTGCCTGCTCTATAGCATATTTTCCTTCTAATGTAAGCCTGGCACCAGTATCCTTTGTGGTAATGGTATCAATAAGATTTCTGTTTTCAAGCATTTTGGCATAATCCCAATCTTCACCGTGATTATTTAAGTTCACGCCATTACCTTCAAGAATCCATTTAATGGAATGGTATTTTCTATCATCATACAGGTCGTAAAGTTTGGATAGAATAAGGTCGAGCTTGCCTTCTGTATCAAGGTTTTGTCGCTCTTCCAAGTCAATTTCATCAGCACGAATTATAACATCAGAAATGAAGAGTATTTTCAGGTAATATTCGAGGCCATTGATTTCATCTTTTAGAGCTTGGATGACATTTTTAATTTTTTGGTCAATGCCTAACTTCATTCCCAGATTATAGCCTCTCTGGGCTTTGAATTCATAAGCGAAATTAAGGTGTTCTGGTTCGAAGGATTTTTTTACAAATTCTATCACATCATTTTCCCAAGACTGCTTTGAAGCTTTTAACTCGGCAAATTCTTCTTCAGTTCTTGAAGATTTATATTTTTCAACCAGATCTTCGCCCTCAATTATATATTTATCGATTTGACTTTTGAAATCTACCCATTTGACCTTTAAAACCATAAGCAAAAATTTTAGCTTATAAAGGTAGAAGAATGAAATTCTAAAATGTTAAAATTATTATGGAAGATGTTCACAGCTGGTAAACATTCTGCTTAAAAGTTTACTACACTGTCCAACGCATCATCGGCATCTTTGTGGATAAAGTTTGCTTGGTATCTTATCGTTGTAGTTACAGAAGAGTGGCGATATAATTTTTGCAACATCTGTATCGGGATTTTGTCACCAGAAATATTTCCAAAGCTATGCCGAGCAATATGCATACTTATATTTTTCTGTATTCCGAGGCTTTTTGCTGCAATTTTTAATCGTCTGTTCAAATTGCGGGTAATGGATTGGGTTCTTTTTGATACTTCCTCGGTGTTATTTAGATTTACACCTTTCAGTTGAGGAAACACGAGGCCATTATAATTTGAGTTTTCCTTGTAATGATTGAAAATCTCGATGGCTTTATCAGGAATTTTGAGTGAAACCAGTTTACTGTTTTTGTTCATTCGGTAGAGTAGGCGCCCATCATTAAAATCTGACCACTTTAATTTTAAAACATCGCCAACGCGTATTCCAGCAAAGTAAAAACTGACAAGCCATATGTGAACGGCTTTCTGTTGGGCTTCAGTTAAACCCTCTGCATTCTCTAACTTTTGTATTTCATCAGCGCTAAATCCTATTTTTTGAGCCTCTGGGATTTTGATTGTCATTTTACCCTTTCCAAATGGATATAATCCTCTATCTGCAATTGATTCAGAAATTGCAAGATTGAATATCGTTCTAATAAGGATTAAATAATTCACGACTGTTCTGGGCGCAAGTTTTTTCTTGTGAAGCAGGAAAGTTTCAAACTTTTTAAGAACTGTTGAATTCAGTTTGTTGAACGGAAGAATATCTTTATCAAGAAATTCCTTGAACTTTTTTATTCGCCCAAGTTCAGTGTCATACTGATGATGTTTATTTCTGTTTTTTAAGTTTTGAAGGTGCATTTCAGCTACGGCAAAAAAATCAAGTCCCTTTGTAGCAATAATTTTCGTTTTAATATCCGATACGGTTTGATACTCTGGATTCATTTCAGATTTCAAAACCTTATCGTTGGCTTCTGCAACCTTGGTTGAAATAAAATTATTCAGCATCTTTGAATTAGGGTGCGATTTCCTAACATTGCGGTTTTTCTCGTCCCAAAATTTTTCATCTATATATTGACCTGTATTTAAGTAAGAACTTTTACGGTCTTTAGTTATGCGAATAGCAATAGGAAACCTTCCGGCTTTATTTTTCTTTTTTCTTAAAACCACTCTTACTGTTGCCATAATAATTACTTTTGGATTATAAAGATAATCATTTTAGGTACAACATAGGTACAACATTTGTTGGTTTTGTTTGATGTTATTTGCTGTCAAAATATATTAAATCATATATAAAACATTGATTTATAGCGTTTTTAAGTTAAATTGATATTATAGTATCAAAAACTCATAACCCGAAGGTCACTGGTTCGAGTCCAGTTCCCGCTACAAAGAAAACCAGCTAGAAATAGCTGGTTTTTTTATTTTACGAAAAAGCGATGCCTGCATTGGCTTTGGAGTAAAAGGATCATAACCAATTATAGTGTTTATGCAAAAATTGCTGGACGCTATAGAGCGCTATCCCAATAATCCGTAGTTGAAAAACTATTTATCCGTACTGTACGGCCAACTGAACGAAACTTAGATGTGCGAGATCAATAAGTGGATTCTTGCGGAACACCCCGACTATTTATTTGGAAAGTTAAACTTGGCGAGCGAATATTACCTCAAACAGGAATACCATAACGATGAGTTGTATTAAAAAATGCGTCCCAGTAGGCTACCTTGTCTAAAATCTTCCTATTTTGTAAATTTTTAATATACCACAGTCTAAATTTAATGCTTCCTATCAGATATGGATAATTACGGTTTTCTCTCCATTTTGCCCCCTGTTATTGCCATAGTATTGGCCCTCAGGACCAAACAAGTATATATAGCCCTTCTTTTTGGTATTTGGTTCTCTTGGGTGATCATCAACGATTTTAATTTTCTCACCGGTACCTTGGCTGCCATAGAAGGCTTGGTAAACGTTTTTAAGTCCCCGGGCAATACCAGAACCATAATGTTCAGTGCACTGGTAGGGGCTTTGCTGCTTTTTATTCAATACTCCAAAGGGGTAGAGGGTTTTATTAATCAGATCAACAAGGTGATCCTTTATTTTGAAAAAAAACAAAGTGGGTATAGCAGGGTAGTGGTGCAACTTATGGCCATGCTTACCGGGATTTTGCTTTTTGTGGAAACCAGTATCAGTTCACTTACAGTGGGAACCCTATATCGGCCAGTTTTTGATAAATTAAAAATTCCCAGGGAAAAGCTGGCCTATATCGCCGATTCCAGTTCGGCGCCCTCTTCTATCCTAATTCCCTTTAACGCTTGGGGTGCTTTTATTATGGGGCTATTACTTACACAGGGTATAGACAACCCTTTTGGCACTATGATTTCTTCAATGGCTTATAATTTTTACCCCATACTGGCCATACTAATTGGTTTTGGGGTAATCATTGGTAAAAAGGATATTGGTCCCATGGCCAAGGCCGAAAAGCGCACTAGGGAAACTGGGAAATTGCTGAATGATACGGCCAAGCCTATGCTGTCCAGTGAGGTAACTTCCTTTGAGCCCAAAGCAGGAATCCAGGCCAAAGCTTATAATATGATAGTGCCCCTGGCAACCATGGTATTCATGATGCCCATCAATTTGGCCTATACTGGCTGGGATGCGGTAGAGGGTGCCACCTCTTTTGGAGATCATATCTTTAAGGCAATAGGGGAGGGATCGGGCTCTTCATCAGTGTTATATTCGGTGCTTACGGCAATTTTGGTTGCCATGGTTCTGTATAGGTCCCAAAAAATTATGAAGACTAAGGAAATGATAGATCTTACTTTAAAAGGGATTAGTGAATTAATGCCTTTGGCCCTGTTAATGCTACTGGCCTTTGCTATTGGAGATGCCTGTAATGAGTTGGGAACAGGGCAATTTGTGGCCAATTGGTCCAAAGAATGGTTGTCGCCCGCATTTTTACCGGCTATTATATTCATTATTAGTTCGTTTATTGCATTTTCTACCGGAACTTCCTGGGGTACTTTTGCCATTATGATGGCCATAGCCATTCCCATGGCAGAAATCCACAGTGCGCCCTTGGCCTTGGTAGTGGCGGCTACCCTTGGGGGTGGAATTTTTGGTGATCATTGTTCTCCTATTTCGGATACTTCAATTATATCCTCTATGGCTTCGGCCAGTGACCATATAGACCATATTAACACCCAATTGCCCTATGCCATGATCGGAGGCCTGCTTACACTGCTCCTTTACGTAATTTTAGGGCTAATGCTGATTTAGGTGAAAGTATTCCTTTACCTTTGCAATTGTAAAAGTTAAATAGGGAAGATGGCGCATAAAGCTGGTTTTGTAAATATTATAGGAAATCCCAATGTAGGGAAGTCCACATTGATGAATGCCTTTGTTGGAGAAAAATTATCCATAATTACTTCCAAGGCACAGACTACCCGTCACCGTATTTTGGGGATCGTCAACGGAGAGGATTTTCAGGTGGTACTATCAGATACCCCCGGGATTATTAAGCCTGCCTATGAATTGCAATCCTCTATGATGGATTTTGTGAAATCGGCTTTTGAAGACGCTGATGTGCTGGTCTATATGGTAGAAATAGGGGAAAAGGCATTAAAGGACGAACGTTTTTTTGAAAAGATCAAAAACAGCGATATTCCAGTGTTGCTTTTATTGAACAAGATTGATGTTTCCGAACAGGGCATATTGGAAGAACAGGTACAGTATTGGCAGGAAATGTTGCCTAAGGCCGAGATCCATCCTATATCGGCCCTTCAGAACTTTAACGTAAAGGAAGTGTTTTTGCGTATTTTGGAGTTGCTTCCCGAAGCCCCTCCCTATTATCCCAAAGATCAATTGACCGATAAGCCGGAACGCTTTTTTGTAAATGAAACCATCAGGGAGAAAATATTACAATTCTACAAAAAAGAAATTCCGTATTCCGTAGAAATCTCCACGGAAGAATTTTTTGAGGATGAGGAAATTATCCGCATGCGATCTGTTATTATGGTGGAACGCGACTCCCAAAAGGGGATCATTATTGGCCATAAAGGAAGCGCCTTAAAAAGAGTAGGGGTGGAAGCCCGTAAAGATCTGGAAAAATTCTTCGATAAACAGGTGCACTTGGAGCTTTATGTGAAAGTCAACAAAAACTGGAGAAGTGATCCCAATCAGCTAAAACGCTTTGGGTACAACCAGGGGTAGCCTTGGTCTTTTTCAGGACCAAGAGAATTTTATCAACTTGTAAAAGGATAATCTGTTTACTCTATAACTTGGGACTACTATCCCGGCCCTGCCGTTTATTTGGCTAGGAGTCGTGCTTCTGCTTTTCCATCCTTGGGAGCGTCTGCTTTGGACTTTGGCGTCATGGTGCGGCAATCTGTTATTTGTGTCATAGGACTGTTGTGTGGCTGACCATTGAAGTATTAAACGGATTGGTTTCTTTTAACAATTAGTTATTCTTTTATTTACGCTTAGCTTATAAGTGGTTTTCATCTTTGGTTTATTAAATAAACAACCATAGAAAATGAAAAAATCACTCTTAGCATTAGTAGTAGTTGGAATGTTGTTCACCTCTTGTATTAAAGATCATGTTGGCCATGCGGGCGACGATGAATATGTGGATGTCTCACAATTAACTTTTTCAAAAATAGGCGGTTTCTCCAATGGGACCGGGGAGGAAGGTTTTGCCGAGATTAGCGCTTATGATCCAGAAAGTAAGAAATTATTTATTGTAAATCCCGTGGAAGATGAAGTCTCTGTTTGGGACATATCAGTACCGGGCACTCCACTTACATTAAGTCCTATACCTTTGACCGGGACACCCAACAGTGTGGATGTTCATGATGGGGTATTGGCAGTTGCCGTTGAAAATACCAATAAGCAAATGGATGGTAGCGTTCAAACCTACGATACCGCAACACAGACATTGATCAATACCTATAATGTTGGGGCTTTGCCCGATATGGTTACCTTTAGCCCAAATGGCAAGTATATTGTTTCTGCCAATGAGGGGGAGCCCAATGATGATTATACTGTAGACCCAGAGGGGTCGGTTTCTGTAATTGAGGTAGATGGAAACGAAATTAACACCCTGTATTTTACCGCATTTACTGAAGCCTCTGTGGGAAATGGTTTTAGGGTATTTGGACCAAATGCAAATTTTGCCCAAGATGTGGAACCCGAGTATATTGCGGTTTCAGAGGATAGTAAGTATGCCTATGTTTCCTTACAGGAAAATAACGGGATGGCCGTGGTAGATTTAAAGTCAATGACCATAAGCAGTGTGTTTGGTCTTGGGGTAAAAGATTACTCTCAGCCTAGTAATAAGATAGATGCCAGTGATAGGGACGATATGGCAGGTAACTTTCAGAATTGGCCAGTTTCTGGTTTGTATATGCCAGATGCCATTGCTTATACAGAGCTTAACGGTACGGCTTATATCATCTCGGCAAATGAGGGCGATTCCAGGGATTACGACGGATATTCCGAAGAGGAAAGGGTTAAGGATGTAATCCTGGACCCATCAGTATTTCCAAATGCCGCCGATTTGCAGATGGATGAAAATTTAGGAAGGTTAAAAATTACCACCGCCAATGGAGATACAGACGGCGATGGTGATTTTGATGAAATATATGCTTACGGAGGAAGGTCTTTTTCCATTTGGTCTACCTCAGGTGATTTGATTTATGATAGTGCCGATGGGATTGGAAAAAAGACCTTGGAGGTGAATCCTGCTTATTTTAATGCCGATGAAGGGGAGGCCGACGGCCGTAGTGATGATAAAGGGGCGGAGCCCGAGTCTGTTGTTACCTTAAAAGTGGGTAATGCCACCTTGTTGTTCGTTGGTTTGGAACGTAGCGGAGGAGTTTTGGTGTACGACATTAGCAATCCAAACAGTCCGGAATATGTAACTTGGTTGTTTGATGAGGTGGATGTTGCCCCGGAAGGCTTATTGGCTATTTCAAAAACGGATAGTCCAACTGGAGAACATTTATTGATTATTACCAATGAGGTTTCCAATACCGTGGCGATCTACGAAATAAAATAGTATATAAAAATATTTACTGAAATTAATCTCTGGGCATCTTTTATGCTCAGGGATTTTTATTATTTCTAGCATCTAGCCTTGCTGCCAGCTATCAGCAGTTGCCCACTTCCGTCTCCTCCGTCGTTTGCCGGAGAATCCTTATTCCCTTAATAGAGGAAGGAGCCTTTCTTTACTTCATTAGGGTATTTGTCTGCAGTAAGGTATATAGAAACCTAAATAATGCGCAAATGTTAGTTTTTAATTCTTATTGTCTCCAGCCTTTGGTTGAAAGTTTCGGTCAATGAGTAAAATCTTATGGCAATAGATTAAAATGGTGTTTTATAACGTTTGGTGTCAGCGCAGCTATAAACCTTATCTGGAGAATAGTATTCCTAAACTCCAAAACAGAAGCGAAGGCACCAAGCGAGGTGGAGTTTTGGATATGGTTTTTTCACCTAGTTGTGGAAAAAAAATCCTCGGATAAGGCACCTTTATCTTTGTTTTCTTTATTAATTGCCTGTCTGTTTTATCATAAGACATTCATGAACCTCCTATGTAAGTTTCTTTGGGCAAGCAAAAGAAATGAAAGGTGGAAATAGGAATTAGGTGTGGTTTTAAGTACTACCGAGACACATTAAAAATCCACATGAAGTTAAGCTGCTTTCTATTTCAGTAGCTTCCTACCTATATCTGGTTATCAACCCTGACATATTGCATCATAAACTCATGCAATTGGTGCATTTGGGGTTTGCCCTTTTTTTTGCCCAATCTTCCAAAGATGTATAGGGCAATCCAAGTTAGGACCATAAAAACCATTAAACCAATTTGTAGGCCAATTGGCTTGTCCAAGGCACTGTTGGAATAGGCCCAAACCCCAAAAATGATAAAAAGGGTGGCTACCATAAAATGGACAAACATAAAAAAAGTCCATAGGGTAGGATTGGGGCCAAATAAACCGTAGATAGTGCTGCTGTTACTGCCTTCATTGTCCACGATTTCCAGTTGTAATTGAGGGGACCAAAAGTGGGATGTTGATGGGTTGAATTTTATAAAAATGTGATGGTCGGAAATCTTAACAATAAAAGGAGGGGCGTCAGCATTTTTAAACAATACCAACAGGGATTCTGCGGGGCCCTCTGCCCTTATTTGGAACCTGGGCCGTAAAACAATGTCATTTGGTAGGGCTTTCAAACTATGCTGCTGATAATAAGGATAAAAGATACTGCTTTTTCTTCGGATATAAATAGTACTTTTGCATCAAATTAAAAGTATGAGTGCTATTGTAGCCATAGTGGGAAGACCTAATGTTGGAAAATCAACATTTTTTAATCGACTTATCCAAAGAAGAGAGGCCATTGTAGATGCCGTGAGCGGTGTTACCCGCGACCGTCATTACGGGAAGAGTGATTGGAACGGAGTGGAGTTTTCCGTAATAGATACCGGAGGGTATGTGTTGGGGAGTGATGATGTATTTGAGAAAGAAATAGACCGACAGGTAGAGCTGGCCATAGAGGAGGCCGATGCCATAATCTTTATGGTAGACGTGGAATCTGGAGTCACTGGTATGGACGAGGATGTTGCCAAGCTATTGCGCAGGGTAGATAAGCCCATATTCCTGGTAGTCAATAAAGTGGATAATAACAAAAGGGCTGAAGATGCGGTGGAATTTTATTCCTTGGGCCTTGGTAACTATTATACCATAGCCAGTATTAATGGTAGCGGTACCGGCGATTTACTCGATGATTTGGTAAAAGTATTGCCGGAAAAAGAAAAGGAAGAAGATAATTTGCCGCGTTTTGCCGTCGTGGGGAGACCCAATGCAGGTAAGTCTTCTTTTATAAATGCCCTTATTGGGGAGGAGCGATATATTGTTACCGATGTGGCAGGTACCACTAGGGATAGTATAGATACCAAATACAACAGATTTGGATTCGAATTTAATTTGGTAGATACTGCCGGTATCCGTCGTAAGTCCAAAGTGCGGGAAGACTTGGAGTTTTATTCCGTTATGCGATCTGTTAGGGCCATAGAGCATTCGGATGTTTGTATATTAATGTTGGATGCTACCCGTGGTTTTGACGGTCAGGTAGAAAATATTTTTTGGCTGGCACAACGAAACAATAAAGGCATCGTAATATTGGTAAATAAATGGGATTTGGTAACGGAAAAGGAAACCAATAGCATTAAACAATACACACAAAAGATAAAGGAGGCTATTGCTCCCTTTACCGATGTGCCTATTCTTTTTGTTTCGGTCTTAACAAAACAACGTATCTATAAAGCTATTGAAACGGCAGTCCAAGTCTATGAAAATAGGTCTAGAAAGGTGGTAACTAGGAAGCTCAACGATATTATGCTGCCCATAATTGAAAATTATCCTCCACCGGCCTATAAGGATAAATACGTTAAGATAAAATTCTGTACCCAACTGCCCACGCCATATCCGCAGTTTGCCTTCTTTTGTAATCTACCGCAATATGTAAGGGAGCCCTATAAGCGCTTTTTGGAGAATAAGCTTAGGGAGCATTTTGATTTTAGTGGAGTTCCGGTAACAGTATTTATGAGAAAGAAATAGGATGGGAAATTGGCCTTGGGAATATTCTGGTCATTAGGGTCTTAAAGTTCTGTTAACCATTTGGGGTGTTGGTATCTGTTGATATATTTTTGAACACTTACCATTGTATCAAAACACTAGACACACTAACCAAATGACGAAAATTCTATTTTCTATCCTATTTTTATTTTCTATTGTATCCTATTCCCAAGACTTTAGTTTAAGCGGAAAAATCATTGATGCCACTACCAAGGAGCCCTTGGAGGCCTCTACAATTTATGCCGAGTCCTTAAAGGACAGTACTTTGGTGTCCTACACCATATCAGATCAGAAGGGGGCTTTTGAATTGGAAGGCGAAACTGGTCTCAAGGAAGTTAACGTAATTTTTAGCTACAACGGATATAAGCCGTTGGTGATGAACGTTTCGCTTAAAAAAAACGTGAACCTTGGTCAAGTGCAATTGGAAGAAATGGCAGAGGAGTTGGAAGGGGTATTGATTGTAGGGGACAGGGTTCCAATTACCATAAAAAAGGATACACTGGAATTTAATGCGGATTCTTTTAAAACCAAGCCAGATGCATCTGTAGAGGATGTACTTAAAAAACTGCCGGGCGTAGAAGTTGACAGCGATGGCAAAATTACGGTAAACGGTAAAGAGGTGGACCAGGTATTGGTTAACGGTCAGGTATTTTTTAGTAACGATCCCAAGGTGGCCACCAAAAGTTTGCCCAAGGATATTATTGATAAAATTCAAATTTCCGATACCAAGACCAAAGAACAGGAGTTTTCCGGTGAGGCCGGGGACGGAGAGAGTAAGACCATTAATTTAACTATAAAAGAGGATAAGAATAAAGGCTATTTGGGAAGATTGGCGGCCGGATACGGTACGGATGAAAGGTATCAGGTAAATGCCCTGCTCAACTACTTTAATAATAAAAAGAGGTTGAGTTTTATAGGTAGTTCCAATAATATAAATAACTCTGGGTTTTCCTTTGATGAAATTTATGACATGGTGGGCAATACCAGTGGAGGCTATTCCGGGGCACAGGAATCTGGACTGATCAACAATTTTGGCAATGGAATTACCACCTCTTCCAACCTAGGGGCCAGCTATGCCAATTCTGAAAAAGGAGTGTATGAGATAGATGCCAATTACTTTTTTGGATATAGTGATTCCTATAATGACCAAAAAACATCCAGGGAAAATATCCTGCCAGATAGCAGGTATTTTACAGAAAACGAATCTAATTTTGATGGGTCTACCAATTCTAACCGCGGGGCGGCAAATATTGAGTACGATGTGGATAAAACCCTTCGCGTTACGGTGCAGCCCTCTCTTAGTGTTAATAGGACCAATTCTATAAATAGAAACAGTACAGTCTCCATGGATGAGACTGGGGACCTTATCAATACAAACGATCGTACTACGGTGAACGATGGTTTTCAGCGGAATTTTTCCAATCGTATGGGGATTATGAAAAAGTTGGACACCATAGGGAAATTGATCAGCTTCTCTTTTTCCAATGACAATTCCCAGAACAGAAGTACTTCCAACCTTAACTCAACTAGAGAAGTATTTGGTGATGATCCCAGTGTGGAGGAGGTAAATCAGTTGTCCGACATCAATAATAGGAGGAATTCCTATGAATTGGAGGCGCGCTATAGGCATCCGTTAACTACTAAATTGTTCCTGGATGTTGGCTATGAATATAAAAATGACCAAAGGGACAACGCCAAAGATGTGATGGACTATGATGAGGACAGCAATGGTTATACCCAATTCAATGAAAGCTTGAGTTCCGATTTTAATTTTGGTAATATTCAGCAATCACCTTTTATCGGCCTACGGCACAATGGTGATAAATTGAACCTAAGGGTAAATGCCTCCTATGTGCTTACCGATCTTAAAAATGAGGATTTCCTTCAGGGAACTTCCTTTTCCAATTCGTATAAAAATTTATTGTTCAGAAGTCGTATAAGATATACCATGGGCAAGAACAGGCGCTTGTACCTGAGGTATAATTCTGGGCTTAGTATTCCTTCGGTAAATCAGTTGCAGCCTGTACCCAATGTAAATAATCCCTTAAATGTGGTAATTGGTAACCCTAATTTGTTGCCCAGTGTAAATCACGGAGTGGATTTGAATTATAGCAATTATAATTGGAAGGAACGCAGTGGGGTATTTATATATACAGGACTTGACATACAAAAAGATAAGGTTTCTGCGATTTCTACCACCGATGAGAATTTTTTAAGGACCACACGCTATACCAATATAGATGGTAATTACAGGGGGTATGGAGGTATTGGTTTTTCCAAGCAGATTAAAAAAGATAGTCTTTTTACCCTTAAATTTAACCTAAGACCAAGATTAAACTACGGGAGACAGGTGAGTTTTACCAACGGGGTGGAGCTTAAGGCAAAGACTTTTGACGTGTCGCCCTTCTTCTCCACTACCTATAATTACAAGGAGCTTTTGGAAATAGAACCTGGCTATGGTATAACGTTTAATAACACTAAGTACAATTTAGATAATATAGAGGATATAGAATATACTTCCCAAAATGCCAGCCTTAGGTTAACCTCGTTCTGGCCCAATAATTTAATTTGGGGCAATGATCTAAGGTATACTTATAATGGTAATGTGGGGCCGGGGTATAAAAAGGATGCCCTTTTTTGGAATATGAGCCTAGGTCTTCAATTAATGCAGGATAAAGGTACCTTAAAGGTCTTGGCCTATGATCTATTGGATCAGAATATTAATACTAGAAGGACAACTGGGGAAGATTTTATTCAGGACTATCAGGGTACCGTACTACAGCAGTATTTTATGGCGAGCTTTACCTATAAATTTGATCAGTTTGGTGGTAAAAAACCTAATACGGGTTCAAGGGGAAGACGTTATTATAATTAATAACGTGGTCTAAGAGGTATTTGCTTAGTCGATGATCGTATTTTAAAGTCTCCGGTTTGTTTCTGATTTCAGCTACCATCCCGTTTTAGCTATGTAGGATTTAGGGTCCCAGTTATGTCTTGGGAAAATTAACCTATTGATACATCATTACATTAGCACATTTGTAAATTGACTCATTACTGCATTAATACATTTCCAAATTAGCTAATCCTCAAATTAATAAATTGTTACATTGATCCATTATTACACTGGTAAATATAAAAACTACCAACCCCCGGAAGCACCGCCACCGCCAAAGCCACCGCCGCCAAAGCCTCCTCCGAAACCTCCGCCTCCTCCGAAGCCTCCGCCAGAAGAACCTGATCTATAGCCGCCACGGCCCATATTGCTGAGTACAATAATATCCCAAAGATCTACACCCCTGCGATTGCCTCCCTTGCCGCCACCTCTTCTTCCCTTATTGGAAAGTATAATGAGAATTATTATAAATATGATGAATGGGAGTAAGGTCTGTAATGGAAAACCAGGACTTTTGTCAAAACTGCGGTCCTCCTTGAATTCTCCATTGAGCACCTTAAAAATTGCATCCGCTCCTTGGTTAAGTCCGTCGTAATAGTTACCCTTCTTGAATTCCGGTATAATGACGGTTTCTATAATCCGTTTGGATAGTGCATCGGTCAATAGTGGTTCAATGCCATAGCCTGTATTGATGGCAATTTTACGGTCATCCCTTGCCAACAAGATTAAAATGCCGTTGTCCTCCTTGGCTTGTCCTATTCCCCAGGCATGTCCCCAGTTTGCACCTAGGAAGTTGATGTTTTCTCCTTGGGTAGAGGAGATAATGGCCGTTACGATCTGTGTAGAAGTGCTGTCCGAATAACGGATCAATTTTTGTTCCAGGCTAGTTTTTTGTTCGGCAGAAAGGAGGTTTATATAATCATAAACACTGGTTTGATCCTGAAGTTTTGGTTTTTCGGGAATTTTAAATTGGGCAACAGTTATGGAGAAGCTGCATAATACCAGGAATAAGAGACTACCCTTTAGATACTTCATTGCTTAATTCGTTGGTGTTATTATGTTGCCATGGGAAATGGGCCTCCAATTCTTTGCCGGCCATGAGTATACCTTCTATGATACCTTGTTTAAAATTTCCTTTCTTAAAATGATTTTCTAGAATAGTTTTGGTATTGTCCCAAAAATTATCGGGTACTACCCGGTTTATTCCCTTATCACCATAAATCACAAACTTCTTGTCATGTACGGCAATGTAGATCAATACCCCGTTTTCTTCCTTGGTATTGTCCATTTTTAAATAGTGGAATACTTCTTGGGCACGTTCAAAATGGGGTTTATTGGACATAGGTTCAATATGTACCCTTATTTCCCCGGAAGTATTTTTTTCCGCTTCAACTATGGCTTCAACAATTTCCTGTTCCTCATGGGGCGTTAAAAAATCTTCTACCTTGGACATCTTGTTTTAGTTGAATTCGAAATTCACGTCTGGAGCCTGCTCCGCCCCGGCTTCCGATTTGAAGTAGGCTAATTCGTCAAAATTAAATAAACCAGCCAAAACAGCGTTTGGGAAGGTTTTTATGTGATTGTTATAGGGTAAGACGCTTTCGTTAAAGCGATTTCGTTCTATATTAATTCTGTTTTCAGTGCCTTCCAATTGTGCTTGTAGTTCCAGGAAGTTTTGATTGGCCTTGAGGTCAGGGTAACGCTCTACGGTTACCAAAAGACTTTTCAGGGCACCGCTAAGTCCGCCTTGTACCTCATTGAATTGCGCCAGTTGCTCAGGGGTAATATTGCTAGGGTCTATGCTGACCGAAGTGGCTTTGGCCCTGGCCTCTATCACAGCGGTAAGGGTTCCTTTTTCAAAATCCGCTGCACCTTGAACCGTCTTAACAAGGTTGCCAATAAGATCGTTTCGCCTCTGGTAGGCGCTTTCTACATTGGCCCATGCCTGGGTAGAGGTCTCTTTAAGTTTAATGGCGGTATTGTTGAAACCAACAGCCCATTGGTACAAACCTATTCCTAAAACTGCAAGAATTATTACTGGAATTAACCATTTTTTCATGATCGGTGAATTTAGTGTTATTTATAGTTGGTTCTTTATTTTGATAAGCTCTGCCTTTACCTTTTCAAGTTTTTGTATTACGTCAAAGGTAGATAGGGTTTTTAATTTGTCTTCCTTGAGATGTATTTTGGCACCTTCCAAAGTAAAACCGCGCTCTTTGACCAGGTGGTAGATCAATTGAAGGTTTTTAATGTCCTGAGGCGTGAATTTTCTATTGCCCTTTGCATTTTTTTTTGGTTTTAATACGTCAAATTCTTTCTCCCAAAAACGGATAAGGGAGGCGTTTACATCAAAAGCATCGGCCACCTCACCAATACCATAATACCTTTTTTCCGGGAGATCTATATGCATTAATCCAGGGATTGATTTTCTTGATTTGCGTATTTCAACATATTTTCAAACTCTTCGGCAGACAAACTGCCGTAGTAGAAGTTGATAGGGTTAATTCGCTGATCATCCTTCCATACTTCATAGTGTAGGTGTGGGGCCTCTGAGCGCCCCGTATTGCCCACAAAGCCAATGAGATCTCCCCTTTTTACCTTTTGGTTTCTCTTAACGTTGTATTGGCTGAGGTGACCGTATAGGCTAAGGTAGCCATAACCGTGGTCTATTCTAATATGTTTTCCGTACCCGGATGAATTATTGTCCGCTCTAATAACTTTGCCATCCCCTGAGGCGTATACCGGTGTTCCCTTGGGTGAGGTGAAATCCATTCCCCAGTGCATTTTTCTGGCTTTGGTAAAAGGGTCCGAACGCCAGCCATATCCAGAGGCCATACGTGTAAGGTCTTCATTTTTTATGGGCTGTATAGCTGGTATGGCCGCCAATAATTTTTCTTTCTCCTCTGCTAGTTTGGTAATTTCATCCAAGGATTTGGACTGTATGACCATTTGTTTTTGTATGATATCGAGCCGTTTGGTAGTGGCAATTATCATTTCGGAATTATTAAAGCCCTCCAAGGATTTATACCTGTTTACCCCTCCAAAACCAGCTCTTCGTTGTTCTTCCGGAATGGGATTGGCTTCAAAGTATAATCTATATATATTATTGTCCCGATCTTCAATATTGGCCAATACCTGTTCTATCTGCTCCATTTTCTTGCTCAACAGCTCAAATTGAAGCTCATAGTTCTTTACCTCCCTCGCCAAAGATAATTCCCTGGGGGTGTTGACCAAGTTTGTGTTTAGGAGCAAAATAAGTCCCAAAAAGCCAGAGAGAAACGATCCAAGAAAAAACAAGGAAATATTCCGGTATTTTCTGGATTTTTTGGGTTCTATCTTGCGATAAGATAGAGTGTCAGGGTCGTAATAATATTTTACCTTAGACATGTATCTAATTTATCCTATTTTTGTGGTTACAAATATAGTTAATTGGCAATTAAGTAAAATGCTTTCTGCCAACTGTTAAATATATAAAAAGCTTACCAATATACATGAAATCCCAAGAAATTAGAACCAAGTTTTTAGAATTTTTTAAGGAAAAATCACATAAAATTGTTCCTTCCGCACCTATGGTGATCAAGGACGATCCTACCTTGATGTTTACCAATGCAGGAATGAATCAATTCAAGGAGTTTTTTCTTGGAAACTCAGTACCCAAACATACCAGGGTAACCGATTCCCAGAAATGCTTGCGGGTAAGTGGTAAGCATAACGATTTGGAAGAAGTGGGGAAGGATACCTACCATCATACCATGTTTGAAATGTTGGGCAATTGGAGCTTTGGGGATTATTTTAAGGAGGAAGCTATTTCATGGGCCTGGGAGTTTTTGACCGAAGTATGTAAAATAGACAAGGATAGTTTGTATGTTACCGTTTTTGAGGGTAGCACGGACCCCGATAAACTGGAACAGGACTCGGAGGCCTTGAAACTATGGAGTAAAATTGTGGACAAGGACAGGATCTTGTTTGGGAACAAAAAGGATAATTTTTGGGAAATGGGCGATCAAGGACCTTGTGGTCCCTGTTCAGAAATACATGTGGATATTCGTTCTGCTTCGGAAAAAGCCAAAGTTTCTGGAGCGTCTTTGGTAAATCAAGATCATCCACAGGTGGTGGAAATATGGAATTTGGTCTTTATGCAATACAACCGAAAGGCCAATGGGGAACTAGAAGCCCTTCCGGCAAAACACGTTGATACCGGTATGGGTTTTGAGCGACTTTGTATGGTGCTGCAAGGCGTGCAAAGTAATTACGATACCGATGTCTTTACCCCCTTGATCCGGGAAATAGAGACCATAACCAATTCCGATTATGGGAAGGATGAGCAAATAAATATCGCCATTAGGGTCATAGCAGATCATATTAGGGCGGTTTCCTTTTCTATTGCAGACGGACAATTGCCCAGTAATACTGGTGCAGGTTACGTGATCCGAAGAATATTGAGAAGGGCCATCCGCTATGGGTTTACTTTTTTGGACACCAAGGAACCCTTTATGTTCCGTTTGGTAAAAGTACTGTCCGATACTATGGGGAAAGCCTTTCCAGAAATTAAGGACCAACGTCAGCTAATAGAAAATGTAGTAAAGGAGGAAGAGCATTCCTTTTTAAAGACCTTGGACCAAGGGTTACTATTGCTAGATAATATAGTTTCGGGGAGTAAGGATAAAAAGATTGACGGTAGAAAGGCATTTGAGCTTTATGATACCTTTGGATTTCCTATAGATCTTACCGCTCTAATTTTGGGGGAAAGGGGATATGTATTGGATGAGGCTGGATTTGAAAAGGCTATGCAGGAGCAAAAAAATCGCTCTAGATCGGCATCCGAGGTGTCCAAAGAAGACTGGGTGGTATTGGCAGACGACCTTCAACAGGAGTTTGTAGGCTATGACAATTTAGAAACCACCGTAAAAATTGTAAAGTTTAGAAAAGTAACTTCCAAAAAGGAAGGTGAGCAATATCAATTAGTATTTAACCTAACGCCATTTTACCCTGAAGGTGGGGGGCAAGTAGGTGATAAAGGATATTTGGAGGCCTCTAATGGTAATGTTTTCTATATTCTTGATACGAAGAGAGAGAATAATGAAATAGTGCATTTTGCCAAGGAATTGCCCACTCACCTAGAGGAGAAATTTAAGGCAGTAGTAGATCAGAAACAACGCAAAAGAACGGCTAGCAACCACACCGCTACGCATTTATTGCATCAGGCTTTACGGGAAGTATTGGGAGAACATGTAGAGCAGAAAGGTTCAGCGGTGCATTCCAAGTACCTGCGATTTGATTTTTCGCACTTTGCCAAAGTAAGTGTAGACGAGCTGCAACAGATTGAAAGTTTTGTAAATGCCAGGATCAGTAATGGCCTGCCCTTGGAAGAACAGCGCAACGTGCCTATGGAAAAGGCCTTGGAAGAAGGGGCTATGGCCCTGTTCGGGGAAAAATACGGGGATACGGTGAGAACTGTCCGTTTTGGGCAATCTATTGAACTTTGTGGGGGTACCCATGTACAGAACACCGCCGATATCTGGCATTTTAAGATTAGATCGGAAGGAGCCGTGGCCTCTGGGATCAGGAGGATAGAAGCCATAACCTCGGATGCGGTAAAGGATTTCTATGCAGAGAGCAACAATACCCTATTGGAGATAAAAGAATTATTGAACAATGCCAAAGAACCAGTAAAAGCCGTGGCCTCCTTGCAAGAAGAGAATGTGCGATTGAAGAAAGAGGTAGAAAACCTCCTTAAGGAAAAGGCCAAAAATGTTAAGGGAGAACTGTTGAAGGAACTTACAGAAGTGAACGGAATCCAATATTTGGCCAAGAAGGTAGATTTGGATGCCCAAGGAATAAAGGATATATGCTTTGACATGGGCCAAAATAGGGATGACCTGTTTTTGCTTTTTGCCTCAGAAAAGGACGGAAAGGCTATTTTGTCTTGTTATATTTCCAAGGAATTGGTGGGTGACAGAAAGTTAAATGCCGGGACCATAGTTAGGGAATTGGGGAAATTTATCCAAGGTGGAGGTGGCGGTCAGCCATTTTTTGCTACTGCCGGCGGTAAGAACCCTGCCGGGATAATGGAAGCCTTGGAAAATGCAAAGAGTTATCTTGGCTAGACTGTCCCTGTTATTGGGAAGTATGTAGAATATTGGGATGCGGTATCCAATTTTAAATGATATGGCACTGTATCAACTAAACAATATGGTGATACAGTAGCTTTATAGTTCAACGGCAAACGAATATATCAAAGAAATTGAGAAGATGATGAAGTTACAGACCCAAATACCTTTATCTGAAGAAGGTCCCAAAATAGATTACCATAGTAAATTACTTTTGTTGGGCTCCTGTTTTGCGGAGAATATTGGGGATAGGTTTCAGCATTATAAGTTTCAATCGCTCGTAAACCCATTTGGGATCCTCTACCAAGCAACGGCTATACATAAGGTTGCCAAAAAAGTGGTCTCCGGAACTGAATTTCCAGAAGAACATTTGGTGTTTTCCAATGAAAAATGGCAAGCATTGGATGTGCATTCAGACCTAAGTAGATCGGAAAAAACCGAAACCTTGCAGGCCATAGAAAATGCTTCGAGCAGTACGACTGATTGCCTTAACGGGGTAACCCATGTAATAATTACTCTGGGGACGGCTTGGGCTTACAAGTATAAACAAACCAACTGTATTATTGCCAATTGTCATAAAGTGCCCCAGAAGAATTTTGAGAAAATATTGCTGGACACTTCTTCTATAGCCAACGCTTTGTTGGATACTATTTCTTTGCTACAGAGCAGGGTTCCCGGGGTTAAGGTTATCCTTACTGTTTCTCCCGTACGCCACTTAAAAGATGGATTTGTGGAAAATCAGCGTAGTAAGGCCAATTTAATTAGCGCTGTCCATGAGGTGCTGGGCAAATTGCCCCAGGCATCCTATTTTCCGGCATATGAGATTATGATGGACGAATTGCGGGATTATCGCTATTACGATAGGGATATGGTACACCCCAATTCATTGGCCATTGATTATATTTGGGAGAAGTTTATATCGGTATGGGTAGCCAAGGAGGTATTGCCCCAAATGGATAAGGTGGCAGCTGTGCAAAACGGATTGAACCATAGGCCTTTTAATCCGGAATCGGACAAGCACCGGCAATTCTTAAGGAAGCTTGACCAAAAAATTGCGTACCTTCAGAAGCAGTATCCTTATATGAAATTTTAGTGCATGAAGAAAATACTGATAGGGGTAGTCCTTACCCTGGCCGTACTGTTCATTTATCGTTCTTGTATAGAAAGGAGGGAAGAACAGTCGATACTTAAAGAAAATTCCATGCTCATCCAAGAGCAGATAAAAAAGGTTTCCAAACTTATAGTTTCCGAAGGTCATTTTGCAGAAGTGTACAATTACAAGGACTCCCAACAATTATTCGGACCCTTGCTAACGGCCGATAAAAAAGCATTGGTGGTGGTTAATGCAGAAGTGACCGTGGCCTATGACCTAAGCCTGATTGAGTTTGAAATGGACGAGAAAACCAAAACATTGAGAATCCTGAACATTCCAAAGCCCGAAATAAAAATAAACCCGGATTTTGAGTATTACGATGTAAGTTCGGATTTTTTAAATCAGTTCAATGCCGATGACTATAACAAGATTAAGCATAATGTTAATGCCTCCCTTCTGAAAAAGGTAGAGTCGTCTTCCCTTAGATCCAATGCAGAAAACCGGTTGTTGAGTGAACTTTCCAAATTTTTGTTGATTACCAATTCCATGGGTTGGACATTGGTGTATGGTGATAGGAACATAGATAATTTGGATGCCTTTCGGTTTTTGGATTAGACACGGCTGTCCTTACTTACTTTACAAAGGTATCTGCCCATTTTATATAATTTTCCCAATCATAATCGGTAACATCGTGTTTACCGCTGCGGATGTGATATGAAACCGTGCTGTGGATAGGTTCATTGACCTTGGGCATTTGCATGTGCTCTATGCCTTGTTTATTATACAGATCCCACACCGGAGACGCATAGTAGGCAGAAAGAAATTCTCCTTTGGGATCTGCCCATTGATCTTCTTCTGCGCTGGCCACATATAGGGGTCGTGGGGCAATAAGGCTTAATAATTGGTGTTGGTCCACTACCAGGGCTTCCTCGTTATTATTAAATTGCTTAAAATTATCACAGAACCAGTGCGGAAAGGAATGGTTTATTTTCTCGATGGTCTCCCCAAATTTACGCTTGGAGAGGGCGGCGCCCCCACATCCGGAATTGTTAGAGATAACCCCTGCAAATCGCTGATCTGTGGCTCCAGCCCATAAAGATGTTTTTCCCAAACGGGAATGGCCAAAAGCAATGACCTTGTTTGCATTGACATCCTTGTCTTTTTCAAAATAGTCCAATGCCCTGGACATTCCCCAGCTCCATGCAGCAATACTGCCCCATTCGTCCGGTTTTGGCTGGGTTTGGTTTTTGTTGTACAAAAGGGAATGGATGCCGTCTGAGAAATCGTTTGTGTCCGGGTCTACCTCCCCATAATAAATGGTAGCTAGGCCATAGCCTGCTTTCAGAATTTTTTCAATGGCCCAGCGATGGGTTCTCTTGCCTCTGGATGCCTCGTCCAAGCTATTATTTTTAATGCCAAAGGATTCGTTGTTACGGGTCCAAGCCGTTGAAATTAAGACAGCCTCGTCATTGGTAATGGTGTGATTTCCGTAAAAGTTATATCCCAAAAATAATGGGGGATTTTGTTCCTCTTTAGGTAGATAGAGGAGGATGGTAAAACTAAGGGATTTGTTGTTGTGCTTAAAACTGAGAGCTATCTGTTTTCGTTTGGCCTTGCCATTCAGGGCATTGCTATCCTCTTCTAAAACGGTATAGGAGTCTATCTCGAGGGTTTTTGGTATCCTGCCGTACACCTTGTTTTTAAAATAATGCAGTAATTCCGGTCTTCTTACTTTTTCCCATTTTTTAACGGAATTGATTTTTTTCCCTTTAAATGTCAATAACGCATCGGGTACCTTAAAATTAGGGACCTTGCTTTCGTCATAGACGGTTTGGGATTGTACGATACTCATGGATAACATGAAAATGATGAAGCTAAAACTTATAAGGCGTTTCATTTTGGTTTGTTTATGGTCGGATCATAAATATAGTGATTCCCCTTGAAAGTTTATTGGCAGTTAGCTTACCAAGCTTTTATTCACCAGTTCTAGGCCATCATCAATTAAATTTCCAACTTTTGGTTTGTGCTGTTTTACACTTTCCAAGTGTAGTATTAGAGCTTCTGAAAATCTTTCATCCCCATTGATTTTTGCCAATTCATATAGCTCAATAGCCAACAGCCAGTCTTGAGGGAAATGGGTTTTAAGTTCACGGAACACCTTGTTTCTGGATATGGTAGTATTGGTGCCTTCCCTAAAATCCCTGACCTGTTGGTACAATTGTTCCAATTGCTGTTTTTCCTTGGTTTTAGTGGCTTTAATGGTGGGTTCACTAAGCTGGTGGGTTACCAGGTCAAAACTTCTTAAATCTGCCGGACCGTTAAATACGGATACTACCTGTTCCCCAACGGCCATATGATAAAGACCTTGATCCGAGTTAAAGAGTATAGTATCATGGTGGCTTACCGTACAGTTGGCCAGTGTAATAAGGATAATTTCCCCTTTTAGGTTCCTGGTCCCGGTAATGATTTTTCCTTGAACCTTGATGTTGCCAACAAATTCTAGGGAAACAGCCTCTCCCTCATAAATGTTATATGCCTGCAAATCGCGAGGGCTCATATCCTCAATGGCCAAATTGATGCCTTTTAGTTTGCCTATGGGAGAGCCAAATCCATTGGGGTGTTGTTGGGTGCCGTGGCCTATTAACTCCTTTTCCCTGTATGAAAGGGCAGTGTTTCCGTTGGTTTGTAGGTAAATGGGCTTGCCCTCATAGTCAATTACATGGCTTAGGTGCCCGGATATTTGTAGGCCCGTGCTAAGTTCTACCGTGCCCAATTCCTTGGAGTTGATTAGTTTTTGTAAGCCGCTAAGGCCACCTTTTCGCAAGGCCATGGTATTTGCAAATTCCTCCAATACCTGACTGAGGTAAGCAAAATCTGGGGTAACAAAAAGTTGTGGTTGTGGTTGCGTAATATCAAAGGAGGTATGTGCCGCCTTGATGGAATAGGGTAATTTAAGAACCTTGTTGCTCATACACCATGCACTTTCACCAATTGAGGATAATAAGCCAGCGCCGTATATTTTAGGTTTGTCCAGGCTGCCTATAAGGCCGTATTCCACCGTCCACCAATGTAGGTTTCTTATAAGGGCCATCTCACTGGGTTCTCCCATATCTTCCTGTAATGCCTCAATCTTCTTTTGGGCCTTATCTATAAGGTCTTGGGGGGTGCCTTCCGCTTCTTTTATAATGGACAAATGTCTTACTGCCTCATATAGTTCATAGTCCTTGGCACTGGATATGGCTTTAGAGCCTATTTCTCCAAACCGCCTTAAATATTCTGCGTATTCTGGATTGGCGATGATAGGCGCATGCCCAGCTCCTTCATGGATGATGTCTGGTGCAGGTGTATATTCTATATGGTCCAATTGTCTAATGTCCGATGCAATAACCAGTACATTGTAGGCCTGGAATTCCATAAAAGCTGAGGGGGGTATAAAGCCGTCTACGGCTACGGCTGCCCAACCTATTTCCTTTAGAATACGGTTCATGCCGTACATATTGGGAATGTAATCTATAGAAATTCCTGTCTTTATTAGGCCATCCATGTAGCTTTTGTGTGCCGCTTTGCTGAGGTAATCTACATTCTTTCGCATTACATAGCGCCATACTGCCTGGTCTATGGAAGTATAGTCCTCATAATTCTGAGGTTTAATATATTGCTTCAGGTGTTTGGGAAGCCTATCCAATATGTAGTTGCTCTTAAAAGTCATCTCGGTTTGTTTAGTATGGATTTTATTTAAAAGATAATTCAATAGACAGAAGACGGGTCTGTAAATGTTAAGGCTTCTGTTGTTTAAGGTGTAGAAGAGTGGTTTTTATTCAGTTGTCTCAAGCTTCCCATTACTACTGTTTGAGGTTGCCTTTCTTGCTCAAATAACCTTGTTCTACCCAATTTATTGACATTTAGTATCATCATACTCACATTATTAAAGATACAAAATGCCTCTATGTTCCCCAAGGGGTATCATTAATTATGAAACGGGTAGAAGTGGTAAACAAATCTTGTACATTCTTATCGTAGGATAGGGTCTATTTTTGATGTCCTGGTTCCGCTATTTGGTATTGTTCAACATGTTTAGGCAACTAGGATATGACGCTTGTTCTGGGAAAGAGACGGACTTCTTTTTGCCAAGAACAACAAAAAAAAATCCCCTACCGAAAAAGTGATAGGGGATTTCTTGGGGGATTTTAATCTAAATTGTCCTATGTATAAGTACAAACATTTAAGTTGGGCAATGCGTCAACAGAGAATGTATATCTTAAATATGCTATGAACTCCTAACTGTATTGGCCACGAGGAGGTCTTATGTCAAAAGGGTGTTTAATTTAAAGCTGTTCCTGGAGGATAGGCTTTTAAAATTTCAGAAACAAATTCCTTGATTCGTTCTTCCTTTTTTTCAATGTTTCTAATATTGTTTAAGGTGCCAACCCCTCTACCTTGCCACACCAATTCCTTGTTTTTGGCGTCGATTACATCAATATATAAAGAACCTTCGGTCCTTGTGCTTACATTGTTCCCGGGATACGGATTTCCCCAGTAAAAAGGATGCCAGCCCCAGCCATAGAATCCAGCTCCCCAATAGTTGCTGTATACATCTACCTGTTGCCTTTCTTTGGTAAAGATGCTTAATAAAATATCTGGATTCTCGGATTTTACAAAGCCTCTAGAGTTCATCTCGTTGTCTATGGCGTGCAGGATTCTTTTCTTGTCCAAATCGGATATTTGTGCCTTATCTATACCAGTCTTGTAGAATGCATAAGTTTTGAACGAATTAAAATTGGCGTCCTTATCATAATCCGATAATACACGAACCGAGGTACAAGAACTTAAGAAAAGCAATACCATTACCGGAACGACTAAAAATCTAATTTTTTTCATAGCTATTTTTTTTGAATTAGTACTAATATTCCTATTATTTAGTCTCAAAAATCATGCCGAACACTTTAGTCTTGGCGTCGGTGATTAGTTTTACTGTTATAGCCATAAGGGCAATGTTTGCATCCACTTTCACAACAATATCCTCTTTTTAGGTGATATTGTTGTGTGAAAACCTTGTAGCCTTCTCGGGAAAGATAATAATCACCCTTCTCTATTGGTATTATTTTTTTCATTTGTGTAAATTTATAGGATTTGTGCCAATCTTCTTTCGCTATTGGCATTATTGTGTTATTTTTTATGTGAAATGGCTGTAAATGATGCTCTTAAACCTATTATGTTGGTAGTAAGTCGATTATGGTACAACTTTTGAAATCGAGGTTATATATTTAAAGTAACGGAATAGCGTTGATATGATTTTAGTTTTTAAACATTTTTTTTACAAGAACTACGTTGGGCTTTCACTTTGGCCATTCATCATACTAAAGAGTGCTTCGCTTAGGAAGGATGCTATTCTAATAAATCATGAGCGGATTCACCTCAAGCAACAGCGGGAATTGCTTATTGTCCCTTTTTATCTTCTCTATATCCTGGAAGGAATTATTAGGTTCCTGATATACTTTGACGCCTATAAAGCGTATAGAAATATTAGCTTTGAACGTGAGGCCTATCATTGTGAATCCAATTTATATTATCTTCAGCAGAGAAGGCCTTTTAGCTTTATTAAATATCTTTGGGGCTAAAACGCATAAGAGTGCAAGGAATTAATCAAGAAGTACATCTTCCTATTCTAAAAGAAAAGCAGCTTACCCTTTTCGTTAAGCGGGAAGACCTGATACATCCCTTTATATCTGGCAATAAGTATCGTAAATTGAAGTACAATATCCTTGCGGCACAGGAACAAAATCAGCATACATTATTAACCTTTGGAGGAGCATTTTCCAATCATATTGCGGCTACGGCCTATGCTGGAAAAAAATATGGATTACGTACCATTGGAGTTATAAGGGGCGAGGAGCTAATTGAAAGTTGGAGGCTAAACCCTACCCTGGCCAAAGCACATGAGCATGGTATGGAATTTAGGTTTGTTAATAGAAGCCTCTATAAGCAGCGGTCCAATATTTCATATTTGGAAGCGTTACAAGTGGAGGAAGGACCATTTTATTTGGTTCCCGAAGGGGGTACCAATGCCTTGGCCATAAAAGGGTGTGAGGAAATTTTGAGCAGGGAGGATAAGGATTTTAATGTTATTTGTAGCAGTGTGGGGACCGGTGGTACCATAGCGGGTATTATTAATGCTTCACAAGAGAATCAACAAGTTATAGGGTTTCCTTCACTGAAAGGTGATTTTCTAAAAAAAGATATTTGTAATTTTGTGGCCAAGGAAAACTGGGAATTGAACCTGAATTATCATTTTGGGGGATATGCCAAGGTCTCCAAGGAGTTAATAGACTTTATAAATCATTTTAAGGAAATGACCAATATTCCTACCGATCCCGTTTATACGGGAAAGCTGTTATATGGTATTTTAGACTTGGTGAAGCAGGATTATTTTGCTCCCGGAACTAAAATATTGGCAGTACACACAGGAGGTTTACAAGGAGTTGAAGGAATGAATTTGGTCTTAAAAAAGAAGAATCTACCATTAATAAAAGTATGATAAAAAGAATTGCCGTAACAACAATTTTAGGAATGTTCCTATTTAGCTGTGGTGTAAAAAAGAGAACTACATATGCTAAAAAACCAAAGCAAAGAACAACGGTTGCTACTAATAAGTCACAATCTCATACTAGCAGTGGGACCAAGGATGAAGGGGAATACGCCTTACCGGAGGATACAGGTAAATTTAAAAGATTTAGCGTAAATAGTGTAGAGGAGTATATAGATACCTTTGCCGATATTGCCATGTTTGAAATGCAGGCCTATGGCATTCCGGCCAGTATTACCCTTGCCCAGGGCATCTTGGAAAGTGGGGCCGGAAGAGGAGAGCTAAGCTCTAAGACCAATAATCATTTTGGGATAAAATGCCATACGGATTGGGGGGGTGACTATGATTTTCACGACGACGATGCAAAGGGTGAGTGTTTTAGGAAATACAATCATCCCATGTATTCCTTTAGGGACCACAGTATCTTTCTTACCTCCAGGGCGCGTTACGCTTTTTTATTTAATCTGGACCACGATGATTATAAGGGCTGGGCCTATGGATTAAGGAAGGCTGGCTATGCAACCGATAGGAAATATCCGCAGAAATTGTTGGCCCTAATAGATCGTTATCAGTTGGATGAGTACGACAAGAAAGTGCTGGGCACAGGGAAAATTGTAAAGAAAGAGCCTAAAGAGTACGACTATAAAATTCATGTAGTGCAAAAAGGGGATACCCTTTATTCTATCTCCAAACGTTATTTTGTTTCCATTCCGGAACTAATGAAATTGAATAAAATGCCAAATAGCAATTTGGCCATAGGTCAAAAATTGACCGTAAAATCTGAGAAAATTAAATAGTTTATGATTTATAAGAGAAGCAGCGCCTTGTTTGCTGAGGCGCAGCGTTATATTCCCGGGGGTGTAAATTCGCCTGTTCGGGCGTTTAAAGCCGTTGGGGGCAACCCTATATTTGTTAAGGAAGCCAAAGGAGCATATCTATATGATGAGGACGGTAACAAATTAATAGATTACATTGCTTCATGGGGTCCATTGATCTTAGGTCATGCCTACGAGCCTGTAATCAATGCTGTTATTGAAAAGGCAAAGAAGGGAACCTCTTTTGGAATGCCCACAGAAATAGAGACCCAATTGGCAGAATTGGCGGTGTCCATGGTTCCCAATATAGATAAGATCAGATTTGTAAATAGTGGAACAGAAGCCTGTATGAGTGCGGTGCGCTTGGCCAGGGGATTCACGGGAAGGGATAAGATTATTAAATTTGCCGGCTGTTACCACGGCCATTCCGATTCTTTTTTGATCCAAGCCGGTAGTGGGGCGGTTACTTTTGGAAGCCCAAATAGTCCCGGTGTTACACAAGGTACGGCCAAGGATACCTTATTGGCGCAGTATAATAATTTGGAAAGTGTAAAGGCTTTGACTGCAGCCAACAAAGGGGGTATTGCCGCCGTTATCATAGAACCGATAGCCGGTAATATGGGCTGTATTATTCCTGATGAAAGGTTTATTAAAGGACTGAGGGAGCTGTGTACCCAAGAGGGTATTTTGCTGATTTTTGATGAGGTTATGACCGGATTTAGGCTGGCCAAGGGTGGCGCCCAAGAGGTTTTGGGGATTGATGCGGATATTGTAACCTTTGGTAAGGTCATAGGAGGTGGATTGCCCGTGGGCGCCTTCGCTGCAAGGGATGAGATTATGGGTCATTTGGCTCCGGACGGACCAGTATATCAAGCAGGGACCTTAAGTGGAAATCCGTTGGCGATGAGTGCAGGTTTGGCAATGTTGACCGAACTCAACAATAGGCCTGAAATTTTTAGTAGCCTTGCCGATAAGACAAAATATTTGGGCGAAGGTTTGGCTCAGGTTCTGAAAGATAACAATATTCCTTTCCAGATGAACAGATTTGGTTCCATGATTTCCGTGCATTTTACGGACGAAGCCGTTGTGGACTTTGAAACATCGGCCAAAGGGAACAACAATACGTTTAAAAAGTATTTTCATGGCATGTTGAAAGAAGGTGTTTACCTTCCGCCAAGTGCGTTTGAGAGCTACTTCCTGAACGATGCTCTGAGTTATCAGGATTTGGATGATACCATAGCAGCATTATCCAATATTGCCAAGGATCTAAAAGCTTAAATTAAAGAGGCTGAAAAAGTGGTGTCACCGCTTTTTCAGCTTCTTATATCAACGCATGTAAATCTAATTATTTTCTCTTGCCTCTTTCCCTGCGGCCTTCCGTTCTCTTTCCTTTTCTTTTGCCTTCCCCAAGTTTCAATTTTTCCCATTTGGCATATTGATCCTTATTTAAAATTTGCTTCATTTTTGCTTTTTGCGCTATCTGCCTGTCCAACATAGCTATTTGCATGGAGTAACGCTCCTCAGTGCTTAATTTTTTGCGTTCTCCACTTTCCCTTCTTTCCTTCATTTCATCCATTTTCTCCATTCTGTGGGCAGCATTCTCTAGATTAACACTTTGAATTTGCTTCTGTTGGGAATCCGTGAGATCCAAGGCTAATGTCATACGCTTCGTTTGCAGAGTGGCCATTTGTTCAAGGGTCAAGTCTTTCATGTTTCCGGGTTCCCCTTTTTCGTGACCACGTCTTTGTGCTGTGGCAACTACTCCAACCATTACAGCAAATAGTACTACTAATTTTCTCATAATATTTATTTTTATCGATTTTGTATATAGGACGGCTATAAGAACCTATGGTTTAACTGGGGTTATTTTTTGGCGGGAATTTAACAATTATGATCTGGGCAGGGAATTAGTATTGGGAGTCCGGAATATGGGAGGAGAAGGGGTAGGGTATTAAAGAAGTTTTCATGAAAAAAAGGCTGATATACCTAGGTACATCAGCCTTTTTTAAGCAATTCAGTGTTTATCTTTTATTGTACGCTAATAAGTTCGCCATCCGTATGGTGGGCAAGCGATTCCACATTGGCCTTTGAAGGTTCCGTGGTTAATAATTCTTCTTCGGTTACTGTATCCTCAGATAGGTTGTTGTAAACTAATATGGATACTAAAAAACAAATAAAATATAGTAGACTTTTTATTTTGTAGGACATAGATTTGGGCTTTAAAGATGTCCCTAAGATATACAAACTACTGACTTGTAGTAAATGAATGTTGTGAAACAGACATAATAAGGTTGTAAAATGTCCAAAAGTTGTGGTAGGAACAAAAACGTTCCATAAAAATTACAGCTATTCCAGTATTTCTTTTAACTCCGCAATGGTTTGATCATTTTCCAATGGAGCGGTTTCCAATTGAAGTATTTCCGCCGATTCTTTCTGCTCAGATTCCATTTCCAAAGTATGGTATAGAACGGCAGAGGCAACAAAACAAATAAAATAGAGGAGGCTTTTAATTTTATAAGACATGATTCCGGGGTGTTGTTCTTGGGTTAAATGTAGGAAAAACACTAAACAATCATGAATAAAAAATGTTAAAATTTGTACTTAATCGATAAAATGCGTCCGTTTAACGGTATTTTTGGGAAATTGAAACTACAATTTTGGTATATAAAAAAAGCCTTGTTCTTTTAGAAAGACTAAAGAACAAGGCTTTTTTGTGGTAACAGTTTACCACTAATTCTTAATTATTGTCAGGGTCTAAAATGGCATCAATACGTACCACGGCATCCTGCAAATGATATTTGCTCATTTTATCGGATGTTCTGCCAATGCCATTTTTAATATCCCTTTTAAGGATGTTCAGCTCGGCCCTGGCAACGGATCGTATGTCTGATTGACCAATATTTACGGGGGTCGATTTTTGATATCCACCAGATTCTGGTTTCTTCCCTTCATTATTGGCGGTCATCAAATAAGCTAGCCTTTCTATATGGGCTTTTTGAAGGTTTCTTCGGTAGGTGTCTATGCTTTTTCCGCTTCTAACCTCAGACCAAAGACCCTGTCTAAGGTCGCCCATCATACTTAAAAGGGAGTAGGCTTGCTTGCCGTTGGCAGTTTGGTTTTCAATTAATCTGGCCAGTTTGCCAAGACTTAATATATTGTTCAGTGTTTTTACTTGGAGACTTCTAATACGTTCCACGCCGCCAGAGTATTCAATCTTGTTAAATATATCTTGATCTATAAGCCATTCCGGAGTTGTGAACAATTGCTCCTGTACAAATAGAAGGCAATTTTTTTGATGTTCCTTGCTCACCGGTGTATAAACAGGTCCGTCTTGGTCGTAGGTCTTGTAGTGTTCGTATACCCCACCAATATTATTGCTTACATGTCCCATGTACCTATTGAATTGGGAAATCACCTGTCCGTAAAGGGTGTTTAGGTCATCGTAGTTCTTACCGGGCTCGGCTGTCCATTCAATAAGGTTAGGTACTATTCGTTTCAGGTTTTTTATTCCATATGCGCTGGCCTTGATGGCATCATCACCCAAATCCTCTGTCTGCGAGCTAGGGTCTACCACATCGCCTACTTGCTGATGTCCAAAACGGTAAAGTGGGTCTCCGGCATGTTCCAGGATCCATTTATCCAGGATTTGCTTTTCTTCCTTATCGGTTTTGTTCAATATTGGTCGGTACCCCCAATTTATGGCATATTTGTCGTACACCCCAATTTCTGGCATTAGCGCTACGCCCTCATCGCCTGGCTGGGCAATATAGTTAAAGCGTGCATAGTCCATTATAGAGGGAGCGGTACCATATTTTTTGGTAAAAGAGGCCGACCGGAGCGAATCTACTGGATAGGCTACACTACTTCCCATATTATGTGGTAGTCCAAGTGTGTGTCCTACCTCATGTGAGGATACAAAGCGAATTAGACGCCCCATGACTTCCTTTTTAAATGCTACGCCTCTGGCATCTGGATTAATGGCAGCGGTTTGTACAAAATACCAGTTCCTTAATAGTGTCATCACATTGTGGTACCAATTAATATCAGATTCCAATATCTCACCACTTCGGGGATCGCTTACATGTGGGCCATTGGCATTTGGGATTGGGGAGGCCAAATAACGTACAACGGAATAGCGTACATCTTCGGGGGACCAGTCCGGGTCTTCTTCGGGTGTTGGCGGGTCTTTGGCTATTATGGCATTTTTAAACCCAGCAGCTTCAAAGGCAACCTGCCAATCCTCTATACCTTGTTTTATAAAGGGAACCCATTCTTTTGGGGTGGCCCTATCAACATAATATACTATGGGTTTCTTGGGCTCTACGAGCTCCCCATTATTGAATTTCTCAATATCCTCATCCTTTACTTCCAATCGCCATCGGTCTAGATAGCGAACCGTCTTGCTTTCCTGGGCATCAAGGCCATAATCTACTTGGCCACGTGCAAACCATCCTACCCGTTCGTCAAAATAACGTCGTTTCATAGGTTTATTGGGAAGTAGAATCATGGAATTATTGATTTCTATAGAGATAGATCCTATACTACCATTGGATGGAGGGTTTCCGGCAAGGTAGGTCTTTACATGTCTTGCCTCTATATTTAAGGGAAAGCTCTTTAGGGTATCTATATAGCTTCTAGCGGCGTCCAAACGGGAAACCTTGTATTTTTTTCTGTAATAATCTGGCATGCCCAATGCATTTACGTCCTTTTCAAAAAGCTCATTGATTTGAATGACGGTAGCCGGATTCAAAGAGTCTTTTTTAAATGCCTTAATATCAAAGGAATAAAGTACAGGTTCAAAATTGGAATTTACTACCGCTTCATGAACGGGCAGGGAATCAGAGGCCACAATGTCATGGCTTACCACCCTTAGTAAAACCTGCTTGGGTTTCTTTTCCCAGCGGAGAACCTTGGTGTTTATTTTTCCGCCCCCAAAGCCAATACCGGTTGCAGTCTTGGCAATTCTGCTGACCATCAACATTTCTTTGTTGAACAGGGAATCGGGTATTTCGTAATATTGTTTGTCGTCTACCACATGGATATTAAACAAGCCATTATCTGTTTTGGCCTCTTTGGTTATGACTTTTTCATAGGGTTCTATTCCCCCTTTTTTGGATTTATCTTTGGAGTTGGTCTGTTCAGATTCTGTTTTTTTCTTTTTAAAGATCTGTGCTTCGGCAGTAGGGAAGCAACCCAAAAACAAAAATGCGAGCAACGCTTTTGTTAGTAAGTTATTAATCATATTTGAATTTATTTAGATGAATGCATGAATTCTTTCAAAGAACCAAAAAAAAAGTAAGATGCGGAAATACAAAAGGACAATTGGGTTTTTGTTGTTTTTTTAACGATTTTATTTGTTTCTACGTGAGCTTGCTTATTTTTTTTTGAGCAAAAGAGGATAATTATCAAGATTATGTAACAATTTTGTTTTGTAATCGTCTATATGTTAGGGAATTTTCTTTTTAAGAAATATTTGAATTGGCAATTGGTAAGGCCACTGCATACAAAATGCAGGGCCTTACTTTTTTATTATCATTTAAATTTGAGGTAGGCCATTTAGAATATTAGGGGAATCACAAATAGATACATCAAGACCAATAAAGCAACCGAAATTAGGTTGAGAAGAATGCCTATTCTAGCCATTTGATACACTTTTACATATCCACTGGCAAAAACAATAGCGTTGGGCGGGGTGGCCATTGGGAGCATAAAGGCACAACTACTGGCCATGGTTACCGGTATTAATAGATACAATACGGGGATTTCCAGACCTATGGCTATCCCTGCTACCACGGGGGCAAGTACTGCCACCAATGCAACATTGCTCATTAATTCTGTCATAAAAAGCATCAAGATTACCAAAAGGGTTACGGTAAAGAGGATGCTAATCTCACTGTTCTGTATTGCGTTGGCTACCATATCTACAATACCACTGGAAGACATTCCTTCTGCAAGAGCCAGTCCGCCACCAAATAATACCAGAATGCCCCAAGCGAGTTTTTCGGTATCCTTCCATCGTAAAATAAAATCTCCTTTTTTTAGGTTGAAAGGGATAGAGAAGAGCGCTACGGCCGCTACCATACTTATTATGGTATCAGATAGTCCCAATTGAGGAAATATACTGTTAATAAGGGTCCTAAAGATCCATAGGAAGACGGTAATTCCAAATATGATAAGTACCATTTTCTCCCGCCTACTGGTGGGGCCTAATTTTTGCAATTCTTCCTGGATTATTTGTTTGGATCCAGTGAATTTTAGCTGCTTATTGGGGAATAGCCACTTTACCAGTACTAGGTAACTTATGGCAACCATAATAATGGAGAATGGCAATCCGATTGCCATCCATTTTAAAAAAGAGATTTCAATGTGGTATTCGTTTTCCAATAGGCCAATGAGGATAGAATTGGGAGGGGTTCCAATGACGGTGGCTATACCCCCGGCATTGGCAGAGAAGGCAATCCCCAACATAACATTTAAGGCAAAATTGCGGTCATGCTTGGTAAAACCATCGGCATCATTGACCAATAACCCAATGACAGATAAGGCAATGGGCAGCATCACTACCGTACTGGCGGTATTACTGATCCACATACTTAAGGAAGCTGTAGCGATCATAAAGCCAAGTATCACTTTATTGGGGGTGGTTCCCGTAATTTTTATGATATTCAGGGCAATCCTTTTGTGTAGATTTACCTTTTCTAGTGCCAAGGCCATGACAAAACCGCCAAAGAAAAGAAATATGATAGGGCTTCCGTAATTGGCTCCTACCTGGTTTATGGGCATTATACCCAAAGTAGGAAACAGTATTAGTGGCAAGAGGGCAGTCACGGAAATGGACACAGCCTCGGTAATCCACCAAATTACCATCCATAAAGCTACAGCAATTACGGCATCGGCTTTTTCCGATATAAGGGCAGTTGGTAAATTAATTAAAAGAAAAAAGAAAATTGGGCCTAGTAGGAGACCTACTTTTTTGCTAATGTCCATGCCTTAGGTTTATGGGTACCTAAGCTAAGATATTTTAGGTAGTTATTAAAATGAAAATGATAACTGCCAATTTTGTGCTCCCTACTTGATCATAACAATGGAGCGGTTGTTTATGGAATACATTATACGATAGGCCCACCCTTAAGAAGGGGGGGCGGTATAAATGTTTGGTCTCCGTGTTTACTTAATAGACAATAGAATCGGTAGCTATAGCCGGTAGGTCATAGCCCCCATAGTCAAAAAACAGTTCGCCGGGCTTTCGTTTTTCAACCTTTTGCGGTTTTTGGATTGGGGTGTTGTACAAATACACTGTCTGTAAAGTTTTGAACTTTTTTAATTTTGGCAGATGGGTTTCTTGGAAATTGGTGCCAACCAGGTTGATGCTTTTTAAATATTCCAAACCTTCCAAGCTTTCAATATTCCTTCCCGTAATATCGCTATTGTCCAACTTTAAAAAGGTAAGGTGTGGCAAGGATCCCAATTTTTCAAAAATAGCATCACTTATTTGAGTCTCACCCAGGTCAAGGGATACTATCTGGTCCTTGATAGGGAGTAGCAAATCAAAATCCGAATCCGAAAAAGTAGGTTTATTTATACAGGATACCTTAATGAAATTATTGTTTTCACTAATTGGCTCTACATGTAACCCTATTTTCTTAAGTGCTGAAATGGTATCCTTGGCAATTTTGGCAACCTCCACATCGGGGTAGGTTTGGTCCTCTGCCTTTGGGAAAAAGGCTTGGAACAAATTCTTTTTTAGTCCAAGTTCCCCAATTTTTTTGTCAAAGGGGTTGCTGTGGGCTATCCAAGCTTTTATCACGGCTATCTCATCTTGGGTAAGCTGGGTCTTGTCTTTTGGAGGCATGTGATCTTCATGCTCCAAAGGTAGTATCAACCTTGAGTACAAAGAACTGTTTTCTGGGTCATTGGTTTCTATAATGGCACCGTTTTCTCCCCCTTTAAGGATTCCATTTTCTTCCTCCAACTGCAGTTGGCCCTTTTCCTTTTTTGCATTGTGGCAACTTACACATTTGTTGTTCAAAATGGGTTGGATCACATCGGTATAAAGCTCTGCCTCCTCCCAGTTTTCTTCGTCTAGGGTTGGCATTTCATACAGTTCCGGGCCTAGCCCCAAAAAGGTTTTTATGTTGTTGGGCAAGGGCTCCAAAAGATAATCCGATCCATGGGTGATATTTCCACCCAGGTGCCCGGTAAAGGAAATTAGGAAGAGCAGCAAGAACGACATTAGTACTACTGGCATTCGTTTAATAAAGTCCATTTTGGTGGGCGGCAATAACCTAAAATACATGAGCAAAGAGAAAATTGCCGTAGCAATTCCAAACCACAAATGATATTTCACCGTATCAAAGGAATAACCTTCCCCTTTGTATAATAAATACCCACTTACACTGGCTATGGTTGCGGAAATAAATCCCCATAAAAAGACCATGGTGATTATTTTGGACCATTCATGGTTCTTACGGTCATACCACTGTAGCAACAATCCTGTAATGATAAAACCAATTGGCAAATGGACTACAAGGGGATGCAAGCGCCCTATTAATTGCTGAATTACTTCCATTGATCAACTATTTATTCAGTTTTAGGCGTTTCTTTAAACGTTCCATCATATAAACATTTGCTTGCCATTGGTCGGTTACCGGGATGCGTGTATAGGGTAGGGTGGGCATATAATCGGCAGGGCCAAATTCTGTAGTGACCGTGAAAACGCCTTTGTGTTTTTTCCAGTTGTTTCGGATTACTTCCTCCCAGATACCCAAGTGCCTTTCCAGGGCCTTATTCCATTCCGGTGCTCGGGGGTCGTTTACCTGTGGCCCCTCGGCATGGCCTATACGGGCATGGATATGGTGCGACCTATCCTTGACAGTGGAGAGCAACGCATCTTTTCCTTCCAAAAGCGATTCATGGACAACCATCCAATGGCTAATGTCCAAGGTAAGTTTTAGGTCGGGAATAAGATTTAAATAGGTGTTGGTGTCCGGTAGATTATAACTAAAACGGCCACGGTGGGTTTCGTGGTACACGGGAATGTTGTATTGGGAACTAAGGGTATTGGCAACCTCGATAAATGCCTTGTTTTCCTCTAAGGAAAAGAAATCGCTTCCTGTTTGGGAATTGATCAGCACGGGTTTCCACAGCATTAAGGCCTCCAACCCCTTTTTGTATAGTTCCAGACTCTCTTGGAATGGCAGTCCTTTGTGGGTGCCATGAAGAAGGTTTAGTAGTAGCCCGTGTTTTTTTAAAGCGGCCTTTAAGGCTTTTTGATCATCAGGACCCGAGGGCAGCCATATTTCCAGACCGTCATAACCAGAGGTTTTTGCCCTTTCACAGAAGTCGTTCCAAGACAATTGATTGCCCCAATCAGTTTGAAAGAACAGGACTTTTTCCTGTCCATAGGAGAGTAATATAGATCCAAAAAGTAATAGTAGTATTCGCATGGTTTGGTTGGTTGTATTTTAGGCAAGTATGTCATGAATTACATGTCCTTCCACATCGGTAAGACGGAAAGGTCTTCCTTGGAAGTCGTAGGTGAACTGTTCGTGGTCAAAGCCCAAAAGATGTAAAATTGTGGCATGTACGTCATGCACCGAAACCTGTCCTTCCAGGGCCGAAAATCCTATCTCGTCGGTAAGGCCATGGCTGGCACCTTTTTTAATACCACCACCGGCCATCCACATGGTAAAGGCATCCCCATGGTGATCCCTTCCCTTATAGGCCATTTCCTGTCCTTCCCTGTTTTCCTGCATGGGGGTACGGCCAAATTCGCCACCCCATACAATCAAGGTTTCATCCAACAGCCCTCTTTGTTTTAGGTCCAAGAGCAGGGCGGACATAGGGCGGTCTATTTCGGTACATTTGTTTCTTAGCCCTAGGTCAACTGCCGTATCATGGCCGGTTCCGTGGCTGTCCCAGCCCCAATCGAACAACTGGACAAAACGTACTCCGTCCTCGACAAGTTTTCTGGCCAAAAGGCAATTATTGGCAAAAGATTCCTTCCCCGGCTTTACCCCGTACATTTCCTTTATATGTTCCGGTTCGTTATTGATGTTCATTACCTCTGGGACTGCCGTTTGCATTCTGTAAGCCATTTCATACTGATTGATCCTAGCCAGTATTTCCGGGTCTGAATATTCGTTGAATTCTTTCTTATTGATGTTGTTTATGGCATCAATGGTACTTTTTTTAAGATTACGGCTAATGCCTTTGGGGTCTTCAATATAAAGTACAGGATCTCCTTTTGATCGGCATTGCACTCCTTGGTACACGGAGGGCAAAAAACCACTTCCCCATACACTCTTACCGGCATCGGGTGTTTTACCTCCTGAGGTAAGTACCACAAAACCCGGTAAATTCTGATTTTCCGAACCTAGGCCATAGGTGACCCATGAACCTATACTGGGCCTGCCCAATCTGGGGCTTCCCGTATGCATAAACAGCTGTGCGGGCCCGTGGTTGAACTGGTCAGTGTTGACAGCTTTTAAAAAAGCTACTTCATCCACAACCTTGGAAAAATGGGGCAAGAAGTTAGAGACCCAATTGCCAGACTCCCCATGTTGCTTAAATTCTGCCTGTGGTCCCAGCAGTTTGGGTACGCCCCTAATGAAAGCAAATTTTTTACCTTCCAAGAGGGATTGTGGACAGGCCTGGTTGTTCAATTTTTGCAAGGTAGGCTTGTAATCAAACATTTCCAATTGTGAAGGAGCACCGGCCATATGCAGGTATATAACCGATTTTACCTTGGCAGGAAAGGGAGGGGCCATGGAAGCCAAGGGGTTGATGTCCCTTTCGGTAAGGGCGATCTTGCCCTTTTTGTTATCGCCTACAAATGAATTACAGCCCATGAATAAGGACCCTAGGGCCAATCCGCCCATACCGGCCACACAATCCTTTATAAAATGTCGGCGGGTCTTTGCCTGTATGTCCCGCTGTAGCTTTTCTTTTATTAATCGGTCTAAACTGTTCATCGCTATGATTTTGTTAAAAACTCATCCAAATTCATGATAGCATTGGCTACTACGGTCAATGCCGCCAACTCCGGTCCTACATTGGTATCATAAGGTACAAACTCCTTAATATTGTCCGGTTCAGATTTAAAATCGCTCACCGAATTGGTGTACAATTCCTTTAATACCTTCAATTTTTCTTCGCTGATATCCATGAGTACCGCTTTCTTATAGCCTTTTTTTATACTGGTATCCACATCTAGGTCCTGTTTCATATATTTGGCCAAATGGTATGCCGTTTCCAAGTATACGGGATCGTTTAGGGTTACCAGCGCCTGTAAAGGGGTGTTGGTCACTGTCCTCCTCACCGTAGATACTTCCCTACTGCCGGCATCAAAAGTTAAGAATGATGGATAGGGGCTCGTTCTTTTTAAATAGGTGTAAAGTGCTTTCCTGTATTTGTCCTCTCCTTTGCTTTCAACCCAATTTCCACCGTTGTAAACGGTTTGCCAAATACCATCGGGTTGTGGTGGCATTACACTTGGGCCATACATTTTGTTGCTCAACAGTCCAGAAACGGCCAATGCCTGATCCCGTATCTGTTCCGCACTAAGCCTTATTCTGGGGCCTCTGGCATACAGCTTGTTTTCAGGGTCCAAATTGTATAATTCTGCGTTGTTCTTGGAACTCTGTCTGTAGGTGCCAGACATAACAATATCCTTTATCAAGGCCTTTATGCTCCAATTGTGCTCGTTCATTAATCGCAAGGCCAGCCAATCCAGTAATTCTGGATGCGATGGCGGATCGGATTGGGATCCCAAGTCCTCTAGGGAGGCTACGATTCCCCTGCCAAATATTTGATGCCATACCCTATTTACCAAGGTGCGGGCCGTTAATGGATTTTCCTTGCTAACGATCCATTTTGAAAGGCCCAATCTGTTTTTTGGCCAGGCATCGTTCCATGGATTAAGACTACTTGGTGTCCCTGGTTGTACGGTATCGGTTTTCATTAGCCAATTTCCTCGTTCAAAAACTTGGGTAGTCCTCTTTTGGAAGTCCGGATTTTCTATGATGATCGGTAGTGTAGGGGTATTGACGTTCAACAGTTTCATAAAACTGTCATCAATCTGTGGATATTCATAATTTTTATCGGCCTTTATTTCAGGAAGGAACGCAAACCAAGAAATATAACTGGTAGGACTTTTTGGGGAAATCTTGTCGTTATTGGCCTCAATGTACAGATTTAATTTTTCCGTACTTTTTTTGAAGGGGAACTTTTGTATTTCCCTTCCCTTGGTTTTATTGGTGGTAAACTGGGCCAGTATTTCACCTTTTGCATTGTCCTTTCTAATAGTGACCTTGGTACCATCTATACCCGAGGAATATTTAAGGTACATATAGTCGGCCCCTTGTGTATATACGTTCTTAAGGTAACAGGAACCATTGTCGCGCAGGGCTAACCATTTGGTGTCTGCCAAATTTCCGTTGGTGTAGTCCGTGGCCAAATGGGCATGGTAGACCGGTTCGGTATATTTAAGAAAATTGTTATAGGCTTCCGCAACATTCTTACTCTCATGCTTGGAAATCCATTCATAAATTTTATCCTTTTCTTCCTGCTGAACTTCATCATAGAACTTAAGGTTGGGCTCATCCTCGGAAGTGTCTTCGTCCCTGGTATTGTTAAAGAAGGCCATAAGGTTATAGTACTCTTTATTCTTAAAAGGGTCATAGGTGTGGCTGTGGCATTGTACGCAGCCAATGGTTGTGCTCTGCCATACCTCAAATGTGGTGTTTACCCTATCTATTACGGATGCTACCCTAAACTCTTCATCATCTGTACCGCCTTCGTCATTGTTCATCGTATTTCTATGAAATGCCGTGGCGATCAATTGATCGGCAGAAGGGTTGGGCAAAAGGTCGCCTGCCAATTGTTCAATGGTAAATTGGTCATAGGGCATGTCATTGTTCAGGGCCCTTATGACCCAGTCGCGATATTGCCACATGGTCCTTCCCAAATCCTTTTCATATCCTTTGGTGTCGGCATACCGAGCTTGGTCCAACCACCAGCTGGCCCATTTTTCACCATAGGAATTTCTGGATAACAGGGTGTCTACCATATTTTCATAGGATATGTTGCCTGCGGTAAAATTCTCAAAAAGATTCCTGTCCGTAGGCAATCCCGTGAGGTCCATAGAGAGCCTTCTGGCCAATACATTTGGTGTTGCAGTGGGACTGGGTTGTAGGTCGTGCTGCTCAAGTGTTCTTAAGATAAAATGATCGATATCATTTTTGATAAATCCGTCAGAATCGTCCGAGGCAAGACCTGCGGATTGAACGGCTTCCGGAATAGCTACTTTTTCGGGCAAAGAATAAGCCCAGTGTTTGCCCCATTTGGCACCTTGGTTTACCCACTTTGTGAGTAGTGCAATTTCTTCCTTGGAAAGTTGTGGTTTTTTATAGGGCATGCGCAATTCCGGGTCCTTCTCGGTCAATCGCTGTATAAACGGACTTTTGGCGGCATTGCCCGGTATTATGGCAGGTTGCCCGGATTCGGTATTAGCAAAGGCTTCCTCTTCAAATAATAGGCTAAACCCACCACTCTTCTTAACCCCTCCATGGCAGGTGATACAGTTTTTGTTTAAGATGGGTTTTATATCGGCACTAAAATCTACGGTGTCCGAAGGTTTGAGAAGGTTCCAAACGGAAACAATAAGCACAAGTGCTCCCAAAATCAACAGGAATAAATATGCTTTATTTTTCATGTTTTTTTGTTTTTCTTAATAAAAGATCAATAATAATAAGAATAATTATAAAAAACTATGGACAGTTTTGCTGTTTATATGTAAAATGCTACATTATTGTTGGAAATAAGTAGTTTTGGTTGAATATGAAATCTGGCTATCCCAGTTTTTAATAAAACTTACTTTATATCGTATATTGCTTTAGAGTGGGGCTTGTTTCTTAAACAAAACTGTCCATACTGTCGATTTTACTTTTGTTACAGTGCTTATCCAGCACTATTGCCTATTATTGCAGGCCATTATAATTAAATTAAGACCTAATAAGTAAAAATCCTATTTACTTATAAATATTTTAACCTTTATTCTACAGCCTACATTGTCTTTTACTCTAATTTCAACGTTTCTAGTTGGTTGGCAGTTATAGTCGAAACTGGATCGAAGGCTTCACTCTCCATATAGTTTAATAGACTTTGTCTTAGTTGGCGTGCTGCTGGTCTATTTTCCAAATCTGAATGGAGGTCCATTGAAGAAAATAAAAGTTTTCCATTGCCAATCTTGACCTCAAAAATATTTGCCAAATGTTTGTTGGTTACAAAATTATCTACGACCCGTACAATGGGCTTCACGGGTAAGGTATCTATAGGCGATGCTTTTGAATTGATGCAGAGATCCCACCATTGCCATTGGGTATAGGATTGAGTAGGGAAATCTTGCAATGCCTTATGTTCATTATCTATTAAGAGTCCCATGGTCCCTGGTTGATCGGGGAAATGAACGGGGCTCCAAAAGACGGGTGTAAATCTTCCGTCATTTCCTTTTAGTTGTTTTAGGTCGGGGTTAAGGAATACTTTTTTCCCTTTGCCCAAAGCTTTTTTAGCTTCCTCAAAGGAGGAGGTGATTATAATATTCTTTGGATGGAGTAATTTTGAAGATGGATACACCCAAATTGGCCAACTGTTTTGGTATGCTGTTCCCTTGAGTTTAATCTCAATATTCCATTCCTGGGCCTTTTCAATTTTGATGGGAATAGCTATTTTTCCCAACTCCATGTTGTTGCCAATAGTCAAGTCTAAATTGTTGATGGCACCTTTGAATAGAACGTTACCTTCTTCATTGTTTATTTGCCATTCAATGGTTTGATTCTCTAATTTTTTCAGATAATTGGCCACTTCTATACTTGCCAAGAAGTTTTCTCCTTCAACGTAAATCGCCTTTTCATATCTAATTAGGGGTACTAAGGGGCTATTGAATTTTCTAAATTCCTCTGGAGATATGATTCCTTTAGATTCCCAAAAAGCATTGAGCAAACCTACTAGGGCAGTTCCTTGTCCAGGAAAATCTTGTAATTGTAACAATTGAAAACCATCAAAACTGTTGGTTTTCAATGCCCTTTCTATTTCTTCTTTGTAAAGCATGGCCGCCAGTTTGCCAGAGGCTTGAGTAAAGTCACCCGCAAGATCCAACATTCCCTTTTTTTGCAGGGCGTTCCTAACGGCAAGGAAATTCAATGGCTCCAAAACACCGCTGTAATCCGGTATTTCGGTCAAGTCCGGGTAAACTGAATACTGCCCAATTTCATGGGAGATCAAAGGAACTTGAATATGATCGCTATTGGCAGAGTAGTCGGCATTAAAATGAGGGGGTTTGTCGTTAAATATACCCTGTCCTCTAATCCAACCCTTGTCCGTCCATTGGGCGATAAAAAATTCATCCTCCTTTTCTGGCCTTGTTCCTGTGGGTTTTTGAAAGGAAAAGGAAGTAGTAGCGTATAAATGCCTGCTGTCTTTTTTCTTTAGTTCAGCTGTCATGCGGTTTAGCAGTCCTATGTCGCCTTGCAACTCGTTGCCCAGGGCCATTAAAATAAATGAAGGATGATTTCCGTAATCATTTAAAATCTTTGCTGCTTCATTTCTTAAAAATAGGGTTGTATTTTCGTCCTCACCAACTTTAAGGCTCCAATGTGGTAGTTCTACTTGAAAATAGAAGCCAGCTTCATCGGCGGCTTCAAAAGCTGCTTTGGGAGGGCACCAGGAGTGAAACCTAAGATGGTTGAGCCCGTAATTTTTGGCCTGTTCAATAAGTTTGGTCCAGCCCCATTTTTCCATGGGCGGATATCCCGTCAACGGAAAAATGACACATTCCAAATTACCACGAAGAAAAATACGCTCATCATTAAGACTAAGAACACCATTGGTATTTTCTACTTTTCTATAACCAAACTTAGTTTGAATGTCTTGCCCCTGGCTTATAACCTTGGCCTGGTATAGTACAGGGTGGAATTCGTCCCAGAATTCAAGTTTTTCTGGCTTATCAATTTTAAAAGAGACAAGATTCCCTTGAATTATGGCATTATTGACAATTTCGGTATAAATAATTTTTCCATCTTGATCAGAAAGTTCAAATATTATTTTTTTTGACACTGGCTTGGCCTGTTCAAAGCTTACCATTAGTATTTTATTTTCAACATCCGGGAAAATTTGTAGGTTTTCAGGTGTATTGTATGTGGATGCTTCTAGCAGTATATTGCCAATAATACCGTTCCATTTAATCTGGGTATGGTTGGTATAGCCGTGGGCCATGTCCTGGTTTATCGGGTCTGGATATTTACTACCTGCAACATTTATAAAGGGATATTTGTTAGAATTGTCTATAACTATAGTAAGTAAGTGCTTCCCGGGAGACAAAAAGGAGGTTAAATTGTATTCATGGGCTCCAACAAGGCTTTCTGATCTCCCTGCTAATTTACCGTCTACAAAAACCTGGGATTCCCATATCACCCGTTCAAGGGTCAGTTTTACTTCTTTTTTCTTCCAGGATTTGGGGATATTAATTTCCTTTTGGTACCATGCTTTTCCAATGTATTGATGTTTTCTTGTGAGGTTGGAAAGAACGTAATTGTTAAGGGCTGGTTTAAGGGTGTTACGGTGTCCTATGCCAGCGTCGTCCAGAGTGCCCGGCAATTTTATGGTTAAACCCTCAAAATTTTGGGACGCCCAATTTTCATGTGAGCCTTTATCCAATGAGTCCAATTTTACGCTCCAATTTCCGGCTAGAGAAATCTGATTTGTTTTTTGCCCAATTAGCATACCATGAAGCAGTAGGACAATAGTATATAAGGATAATTTATATAATTTTCTCATTTTTTATAAATCTTGATATTGCTGATTCCATGTTTCGGCCATTTTTAAATGGATAAATGCTGGCAAATGATAATTGTCTTCGTTCATGACCTTTGTAAAAGCAGAAATAGCTTTTTCGGTATTTCCTAGTCCCAATTCTCCAAGACCTATTAAATACTTACAATGTATTTTGTTCCGCACATTCAAATCTTCGTCCCAGATCAATAGGTCTGGTAGGGATACGGCAAAATAATCCAATTTAACGTTGTCATTTATATGCTCCTTGCCGTACGAAATCAAATTTTTGAACCGATGTTCTGCTTCTTCGTTTCTTCCCAATTTCCTTAGGGCAAGTCCTTGGTAAAATATTTTGTCAGGTTGTTGGTCGTTATAAAATAATGCTGGACTGGGGTCACTTAGCCCTTGGGACGCTATTTCCCAGTTTTCTTTCGCTTTTTGTGCTTCGCCAAGTTTTTCATATACACATCCCAACCAATAGAAAATATCATTTTCCTGAGATCCGAACAATTTTCCCTCCCCCAAATTAATAGGATACATCTGGGCCGCTTCTAAGTGCTCTATGGCTTTCTTGGTACTCCCAGATAGTAGCATTTTTTTAGCTAATTCTGTATGAATGGTAATATACTGAAAGGGAACTTTGCCTTCTCCGCCTTCCCAAGGATGAAACTGTCTTTGATTCAGTATTGACAAGGCCTTCTCAAAGTTGCCTTTATAATTATACAGAGCAATGCGTTCCAAATAAAGATCGTCTCGGGAGTTGGTCAAATCGATATTCTTTTCCAGAAGCTCAAGGCGCTCATTCTCCGAAACGTTTATTTTTTTATATAGTTGATCCAATTCCATTAGCAAGCGTGCATTATTGGAGTCCAACTCAAATGCCTGTTCCAAAATATCTCGGGCCAACTTTTTTTGGTCTTTCTTATTGTAATATAAAAGGGCTAGGTTGCGCTGACAGATAGGGTTTTTGCTATCAAGTTCCAAGGATTTTTCCCAACACTCTTCAGCATTGCCGTACTGTCTACAGGCGTACCAGAAATTACCTAGATAATATGGAGCTTTTGAATCTTCTGGATTTAAAGCCATGGCTGCTTTTAAGACGACCACTTCCTCCAAGCGATTGGGGAAACAGTAATCGGACGGCATCCTTTGTGCTAAATCGTACTGTTGTTTTGCTGCTGAAAGGTCGTTATTTCGTTCATAATACCATCCCAGGCAGTAAACTGCCATTGGGTATGATTGTTCTTGCCCGTCGGTAAAGATCTTCATTAGGGAAATGGCTTCCTCATAGCGTCCTGCTTGGGCATAATCCAATGAAAATTCGATGTAATTGTGTACATAGTTTCGCAACAATTCCTTGAAAGAGGCTAAATCTTCCATGTCTCCGCTCAACAAATATTTTTCATATAACACCCCAAAATTGAATCCATCAATGGCCAAGGAATCAGCAATACACTGCTTAGCTTCATCCCTTCTGTTCATTTTTCTTAGTAATATGGTCTTTAGATGGCGTGCTTTGTGATTGTGCCAGTTTTTAATCAATGCCTTGTCTGTCAATTCCAAAGCTTTTGTGAAATTTCCTCGTTCACAATCTATTTGGGCAAGATGAAAATAACCGGCATCCTGCCAAGCAGCATTCCAGCAAGCTTTATAGAAAGCATCGTACGCTTTGTTGTTTTCACCCAAATACTTTAGGGCAAGCCCTTTGTTGAAATAGGGTTCGCCATCATATGGATTCGGGTTGTGTTTTGTTAGGGTTGCAATAGCCTTGTCAAAATAGGGGATTGCTTTGTTGAATTGTCCTCGTTTTAGGTTCCAAAGTCCCATTGCATTGTTATTTCGTACGTCATTGGGCTCCCTTGATAATGCCTCCAAGTAGTATGCCGTAGGGTCATAGGTAGCGTGCCTATACTGTTCTAGATGCAGCCCTCTCAGGTATAGTTGTTCTATACTTTTAATCTCACCAGGCTGTTTTGCTGCCTTGGCAGGTTCCGGAATTTCTTGATTGGAATAATCCTTTGGGGACCATGATACCAAGACGTGGCCATTTTGATCCTTTAGGGTTGCTGTTAGATCTTTATACACGGCCTTATCCACAGATATGGTTTGTTCAAACCCGTCTTTTGGACTTAGGCTTACTTTTTTATCCAATATCTCCGTTTTGGCATGTGATAAGTGCACCGTGCAGTCTGGGTAAACAGAAGTCACATAAATTTTAATGGTTACCTGTCCTGCTTCCAATTCAAGGTTCAACAGAGCTTCCTTGGTAGCATTCTTGACTACGCCCACATTGTAATAGGGCATGAAATACTGTTTAAAGCTCTTTTCCTCGTAGGGGTGAAGCCATGAAAAATCGGGTTGGTTATCAGTATATACACCGCACATCAATTCTATGTAGGGTCCATCCGCATCGGTAAGATTTCGATCCCAAGCTTGTCCAAAATCACCGTTGCCCCAAGTCCATTGCTTTTTACCTGGGGATACATGGTGGTCGGCAATATGCAACAACCCGCCTTTTGTATCGTTTTCATACCCCCCTACAAAATCATATTCGGAAGTGATGGCCATATAGGATGTGGGTACCGGAATATTTTTATATCGGGAAATATCGGTGCCAGGGGAGTAATCTACCTTGTAGTATTCCCCTTTGGCAATTGGGAATTCGGAAACATCCCTTTTTCCATGGTCAAATACGGCATTTACATCTGGCGGAAAAACAGATTGGTAATGGTCATTGACTGCAACAGCGGGGTTTGCCCACCATAAAAACGTTTGCGGATGCGGAGTGCGGTTATATAGTTGACCTTTTATTTCCAAATAGGCCTTGTCCGGGTGTAAGGTGAAACCGGCCATACCCTTGGTGCGGAACATGCGTTCCACTTCACTAACCCAGACCGTTTTGCTCCCATCTTCATTTTCCTCAATGGAAAAGTCTACGGGATCATAGGTGCTGGGGCGATGGTGCTGTGGCCAATTGAATTCAATACCACCGGAGATCCAAGGCCCGGTAAGGCCTACCAATGCAGGTTTTATAACATGGTTGTAATAGACAAAATGACGTTCTCGTATTTTGTCATAAGCCATCTGGATTCTACCACCCAAGGCTGGTAGTACCATTATCTTGATGTAGTCGTTTTCCAGAAAGACCGCATCCCATTCTTTATCTATTTTTTCGTCACTAATCTGTTCAACCACTGGATGTGGATAAACAGATCCACTACTGGCCTGATATACACGTTTCTCCAAAAAAACGGGATATTTTTCAGGTTCCCCCACTTCGTAGGTAGGAATTACTACTTTCTCTCCCCAGGCTTTTACTGTACTCATATCTGCATTTCATTTAGTTCGACACAAAGTGTCGAATCATTAAAACATCTTTTTAATAAGTGAACAAACTTTTTATATCATCAGACTCCATTGTGATCGCTGGATCGAATTGGTCACTGCTCATATATTTTTTTAAACTATATAATAACTGACGGGCTTCTGGTCTTTGCGCTAGATCTGAGTGCAAATCAATACCGGATACCAATAATTTGCCCTTTCCTACCTTTACTTCAAAAAGCAAGGCTGTTCTGCGATTCTCAAACCAATCGTCTACAATACGTACAATAGGTACTAGATCTGGAGTAAAGTCGTCCAATACAATGGCATTGGAATGGGACATAGCGTCCCACCATTGCCAATTACTGTGATATTCGGTTGGGAATTCTGATAAGGCAGGATGTTCAGGATTAGTAAGAATTCCCAGGGTATGTGGTTTTTGGCCATTGGTCCATGAGGTGTTCCAAAAAATACTGGAGAAGCCCACACCAATATCGCCACCTTTTTTGGGCGCTATATCGCCTTTGGTGATGTTTAGAAGTATATTGCCTCCATTTTTCAGATGGTTGATGGTACGTTCATCAAATTTTTGAACTACCATAATTTGGTCCACCTTCGCAATAGGTTTGTTTTGGGCCGGATATACCCATAAGTCCCAACTGTTTTTGTGCTCCCCAACGCGAACGGTCAACACCAATTTTTGGGCACGATCGGATTTGTTCAAATCCACCGAAATTTCGCCCAAATTAAATCCGTTTCCTATAGGGATGTTTGTTTTAGTAAATTCCCCTTTGGCATATAAAACGCCATTTTTATCGGATAGTTCCCAGGTTGGGGTGATATCGTTCAATGGTGTTGCTCCGTAATGGGCAACTTCAATGTTGGTTTTTAGAGTTTCGTTGTTCAAAAATATGCGTTTGGCAAGTCTGGCCAACGGCACTGTTTCGGAATTAAATTCCCGGAACTCATCGGCTGTTACATATCCTTTTTCTTCCCAAAAGGCGTCCAAAACACCAACAAGCGCTGTGCCTTGACCAGGAAAATCATGGAGATCCAATAACTGAAAACCTGCCATTTCCTTGGTACGTAGGGCGGCTTCAATATCGGCCTTATAGCAAAGTACTTGTAATTTACCCGAGGCCAGCAATAGGCTATCTGCCAAGTGCCCCAGGTGATTATCTTCCAAGGTCTCTTTAAATATCTCAAAGTTTTTAGGTTTTAAGACCCCAGTGTATTTTGACATTTCCTTGAAATTGGGGTACGCACACCATTGGCCCATTTCATGACTTACATAAGGCATTGGCGTTTCTTGGATTAATTGATCATAATCGAACTCCGTCTGTGGTGGTTCCGCATTGATTATACTATTAAGTTCTTGTGCCCATCCTTGGATGCGGGGCCCTTTATGATTGTAATAATCCAAATTATCCAATAAAGGCCAGCCAGCCCCACTGGTATATAACCTGCGGTTATCCATATTCTTAAAATGCTCCACAAAATCTTTTAGGTATGCCGCGTGGTTATCCCCGGAAGGCTCGTTGCCATATGCCATCATTACAAAGGATGGGTGATTGCCATAAGCATTTATGATAGCCTCGGCCTCCTTGTAAATCCATTGGTCTATTGGTTTTTCATCACCGATGTTGGCCCAGGCCGAAGCTTCTACCTGAATATAGACGCCCATTTCATCAGCGGCCTCAAAAGCAGCCTCTGGTGGGCAATAGGAATGAAATCGCATATGGTTTAATCCATAATTCTTGATAGTTTTTAGAATGCGCTTCCACTCCTCCACATTGGTGGGCGGATACCCAGTCAATGGAAATATGGAACATTCCAAGGTTCCGCGCAGGAAGACAGGACGGCCATTCATGGAAAAGTGCTTACCATCAACTTTAAAATCACGCATTCCAAAGGTGACCTTTTTTTGATTAATCCCTAGTTTTGATTCCAGTCGCAACTGCATGGTGTACAAGTTAGGATTGAATTCATCCCAGAGTAGAGGAGAATGGCCCATTGGATACTCTATTTCAAACCGCCCCTCGGAATCGATATCAATCTTCTTGATTGTTTCTGGTAAATTCTTTTGCGAGCCGTTCACTTCGCGGGCTTGCAGAATAATTTTACACTCTTGGGCACTCCCTGAATAATTTCTCAGTTCCCCCTTAACGGTAACCATTTTGCGGGCCACATTTGGGAAGATTTTTATGTTTTGAAAGTTAATAGACGATGTGGCGGTCAATTTAATGTCACCAACAATACCGTTCCAGTTGGTCTGGGTATTGTCTGAAATACTGTGAGCATCAACACCAGGGTCAATGTCTTTTACCCTATTGTCCACTCGTATGGTAATGGTGTGTTCGCCAGGAGTCAAATAGTCCCCTAAATTGTAATCGTGTGGAGTTCCTAGGCTATTTTGCGTTCCTATCTTTTGTTGATCGATCCAAACGGTAGTTTCCCAATGAGCACGTTCCAAATGTAGATTGATGTGCTGGGTGTTCCAAGATTTGGGAATGCTAACTTTCCTCTGGTACCACGCGGGCCCGGTATACACTTTTTCGGGGCTTAACCAAAATGATACTTTGATGTTGCCAGGCTGCCGGTATTTGGCATATTTTGGATCTTTGTACCACAGGCTATCGTTCCACATATTGCCTGTCCAATGTGTGTCTACAGTTATATCGTTGCCTTTGCCATTTTCGGCCATGGAGCCGGGTAATTGAACGCTTTCTATTAATTTTTTGGTGTACCATTGTTCCTTTACTCCTTGGTCCAATGAATCAATTTGAAATTGCCACTCCCCGGATAGATCTATTTCTTGACTTTGCTCTTGCTCACAGGAAGAAAATACTAGAAATATAATAGGTAGAATTAAAAGTTTGAATTTCATTTTTTGTGTTATTAGGATAATTATTTTGATTCTGAATTAAAAAGATCCAATATGGCCTTGGCAACCACCTGATGGCCTTTTTTGTTGATGTGATTGCTTTGGGCCATATAGGTATTTAATTCTTCTGTTTTGGCTATTTCCTGGAACAACCTATAACTATCTACCAATCCTATTTTATACTTCTTGGCCAATTGCCTGATCTGAACACTATGCTTAGCCAATGGGGAATTAGGGGATTGAATGTCTTCATTTAGATCTGGAGTAGGGGTCAATAAAATGACCTTGGTCCCATAGGCTATTGCTTCCTGAATCATTTTCTCCCAGGCCTCCTTGGCACTTTTTAGGCTAATTCCTCGATCGTTTAGGGCGTAATCTATAAAAAGTACATCTGGTCTATGGCTTAGGACATCCTCTTTGAAGCGTCTAGCCCCTTGTACGGACTGTTCCCCGCCAATAGAAGTGGTTATGGAATTGACTACGGCATGGGGGTATATGTCTTTAACGTTTTTCAGGGTCAAGTAAGGGTAGGAATCCAGGGTGCTTACATGAGGTGTTTTAAAATAACCCGATGGCACGGAATGCCCATGAAAAACTAGGTTGATAGTTCTGTTGGCTGGCCATTTTTTTTGCAGTTCGGTTTTTATTGGGTTCAAGTAAGTAACTGAATCCTCAATAATTTGTGCGCTAGATCTTGGGGAGTTGATTACGATCAGCAGAAAAAGGATGTAATGTGTTTTCATTTTGCTTTTGTTAGTTCGGTTTCTATCTCTTCCAAGCTCTTCCCTTTGGTTTCGGGTAATTTCATTTTAATAAATATGAAACCTACTACACATATTACACTATAGGCCCAAAAAGTTCCATAAGAGCCAAGAGTACTGTTCATAATGGGAAAGGTAAACACAAGTATAAAAGAAGCTACCCATAGGGAAAAGGTGGCTATGGACATGGCCACACCCCTTAAACGGTTAGGAAATATCTCGGACAATACCACCCATGTTATTGGTGCCAATGACATGGCGTAAATGGCTATAGCGGCAATCACTAAAAGCAATACTGGCCAACCAGTAAACTCCATATAGTAAGCCGCTCCTAAAACGGCATATACTATTCCCAGCCCCATAGAGCCCAACAGCATTAATTTTCGGCGTCCCCATGTATCAACGGTTCTCATGGCAACAATGGTAAAGATTAAATTAACACTGCCCGTGATCACGATGTTAAATAGCATATCCCCAACACTATATCCCGCGGCCGTGAAAATTTCTTCGGCATAATTAAAGATAATATTGATACCGCACCATTGCTGAAATATGGCCAGTACAATTCCTATTAACACTATGGGTTTTACCTTAGGACTTTTGAAATCGGAAAAACTAATTTTATTGGCACTGCTCGCCTTTAGGGTTAGGCTTATGTTTTTTAACTCCTGCTCTGCATATTGTACTCCACCAATTTTAGATAATACCTTTTGTGCTGCCGAATTATTATTCATTTTCACTAGAAATCTAGGACTTTTTGGAACAATGAACATTAGTGCAAAAAAGAGCACTGCGGGAAGCAGCTCTGCCCAAAACATCCAGCGCCAGCCGATTTGCCCATTCCAAGAATTTAAAATAACCTCTGGAGTACTGCCATTGGGGATAGCTTCTGCGATAAAGTAATTGGCAACTTGGGCGGCCAAGATACCGATGACCAAGGTTAGTTGATTGATGGCCACAAACTGGCCTCTGTATTTGGCGGGCGCAATCTCCGCTATGTACATTGGGGATAGGGTAGAAGCGAGGCCAATACCCAATCCGCCTATGAGTCTATAAACTATAAACAGTGTAAAATTATCTACATATCCAGTACCAAATGCAGATATAGTAAAAAGTGCTGCCGAGAGTATTAAGGGTATTTTACGACCAAAACGGTCTGCAACAAATCCAGATAGTACGGCTCCAAAAATACACCCAATCAAAGCGCTGCTCATGGCCCAACCTTGCAGGGTTGGCATAGCGCTAATGCCAAAATAAAGCTCGTAAAAAGGTTTTGCCCCTCCTATAACTACCCAATCATATCCAAATAAGAACCCTCCCATGGCAGATACCAATGCTAAAAAGAGTAAATAAGGAAAATTAAATTTTGCACTTTCCATAATTCTTTAGTTTAGGGATAAGTTACTTGTTTTCATGTTCAATCAATCTTTAGTTAACTTACTATCGTACCAATTCTCGTTAGGTTGAAAATCCTTTGTTAAAAAATCTTTGCGTTGTTCTTCCAATTTTGGAAGCATCTCAGCTTTTCGTTTTGCATAAAGTGCTTTGGCTGCAGTGGCATCGTAATTGTGGTGTTTGGAAGGAAGATTGGCCCCAACTTCTTTTAAATAGGTGTCAAGTTCGTTTCTTAAACTTTGGGCCAACAATTTGTTACTGCTGTGTACATCTTTCTTTTCTCCGGGATCGACTGATAAATTGTAAAGTTCATCACGTCCGTCTTCCCAATAATGTATGAGTTTCCAGTCTTCCTTTCTAATAATGCTAACCGGTTCGCCACCCTGATTTCCGTAATGTGGATAGTGCCAAAACAATGGTCTTTTACCAATGGTTTCCCCTTTCAGTAGCGGCACTAAGCTTATTCCGTCCAACAATTGGTTTTGGGGCTTCTCAATACCTGCAAGATCTAATAGGGTGGGATAAAAATCAATTCCGGAAACAGGGTAGTCAATTGACTTTGGACTATTTTTTAACATAGGGGCTTTGATTAGGTAAGGTTCCCTGATGCCTCCTTCCCATTGATAGCCTTTACCTCCCCTCAGCGGAAAGTTTGTGGTTGAAAATGCATCTCCGCTAGCCACACCACCATTATCCGATGTAAATATTACAATGGTATTTTCATCTAGGCCAAGTTCCTTTAGGCTGGTTAGTACTACTCCCACTGCGTCATCCATAGTTTCAATTAGACCGGCATAAATTGGGTTGTCCTGTACCGTACGTATCGGCAAGATACGTTCCATTTTATAGCCCTTATCGGGAATACCTTGAGCTTCCGCTTTATCTCGGTACTTTTTCCACTTTTCCTCAGTGGTTTCTATGGGGCCGTGTACCGCATAAAAAGAAAGAAAGGCGAAAAATGGCTCATCTTTGCTTTCTGAAATAAAATTGGCTGTTTCCTCTGCCAATCTCATTGTTAGGTTTTCCCCTTCGTACTTGTAATCCAGTTTTGGGTTTTTCCATGGGGCGTAGTATCCACCTTTTGGAGTGCCAACTTCCCATCCGCCCTTATTAATTTCAAAGCCGTTATTTTCCGGGGAATAGGGTTCATCTCCCAAATGCCATTTTCCTGCAAAAAAGGTTCTGTATCCCCCCGCTTTTAGCGCTTTGGCCAAGGTAATGCTGTTTTCAGGTATAGCATGTACATATTCTGGTGGCAATACTTTGGTATTGTGTGTTTGGCCCCATTTTTCCCCTGTTGTTGCCCCAATCCAATCCGTTATTCCATGACGTGCCGTATTTTGTCCGGTCATAATACTGGCTCTGGACGGACTACAGACCTGGGCGGCCGCATAACCTTGAGTGAAGTTGACGCCTTCCTTTGCGATGGCGTCTATATTTGGTGTTTCATAATATTCACTGCCAGCGTAACTCAAATCATGAGCCCCTAGATCATCAGCAAGAATAAAGACTATATTAGGATTTTTACTATGGTCGATCAACTTCTTACCCTTGCAGCTTGTTAAGGTTGCAAGTATAAGGGGTAAAGTTAGTTTTAATAAATTTTTTAATTTCATATTATTTATCCCTATAATCAATAACTAGGATTTTACTCCAGATTGGGGGTTGTTAAATGTTGAGTCACTATTTACAATTTTCCTTGTTTAATGATAAGGAGACTAGGTATGAACTGGGTGAAACCTAGACCAATAAATCTTTTGACAGGAAGCATAGGGTCAGTAGTTTAAAGCTACTCATGCTCTTTGGTAATTTCAAAGCTAAGATTTTCCGATTTTTGTTTTCATACTTGTCGTTTGTTGGGTTCCATTTTTTATTTCCACTGTCCATTTAGATTTTTACATTCTTGTAAATGCTTTATGAAAGCATGGATGTTAATTTATATAATGGACATTTATTTAATGTTATGTTTTTTGTCCAAAAAACATAATAATCCAATTTATACCTACATTAATTAAGTTTTAATAGTAATTTTGTGTATCAGTGTCTTTGATTTTCAATATTAGTTATTTTCGAAAGGCGAGAACATAGACAAACTATATTAAAACATGGATAATTATACTATAAAAGATGGGTTTATGGGGCAGAAGATGATTGTTCTTCCTGAAAGTATAAAAACGGGGCTGAAAACGAATATCATCACGAAAAATTTCTATATAACGGATATAGGGTATTATCCAAAAGCCAGTTTTCATCACAGAATACGGAAAAAAGGTGCCGATGAATTTATCTTAATATATTGTACGGAAGGACAGGGGGAGTTGACAATTTCTGGTAAACAAATCCTTGTTCTTCCGAATCGCTTCTATATAATACCTAAAAAAACTGCGCATAAATATAGGGCCGATGAACTTAATCCATGGAGTATATATTGGATGCACTTTGACGGGATTATTGCCCAAAGTCTAGTTGATAGATACCGGTCCAATCTTAATAGATATGAAATTGTGCCATTCGATAGCAGTCGGATTGAACAGTTTAATCAAATATTCCATATTCTAAGTAGCAATTACGTAATGCCAAGGCTGGAATATGCGAATATTTTGGGATTGAACTTTTTAACTTCTTTTGTTTATTTAGAAATTGACCGATCACTTCAAGTGAATGACCGGAATGACCTTGTAGATAATATTATAGATTTTTTGAGTGAAAATCTGGATAGATCACTAAAATCGGATGATATTGCCAAAGAGTTTAATTATTCATCATCCTATCTTTTCAACCTTTTTAAAAAAAGAACGGGATATTCCCTTATTCATTTCTTCAATTTAAAAAAAGCCCAAAAAGCTTGTGAGTATCTTAATTATACGGATTTAAGTGTCAAAGAAATTTCCTTTAAAATGGGTTTTGAAGATCCACTATACTTTTCTCGACTTTTTAAAAAGTACATCGGTGTTTCCCCAAAGGCTTACAAGTCTAAACAGAATGGCTGAAAATCCGTCTGGGTTTTATACTATTTACAAGGAAATACTAACCCGATCAACATTTTGTACGCTTTTGCCAAGAGGGTACTTTTTCAATAAAATAAAACAATAATAGTGCATCCGGTTCTAAAAAAAGCCAAGACATTTAATTTAAAAATAGGTTTAAATGACCACAAAGGGTACTCAGTCTTTTTTACGGGTGTATTAAAATGGTATTTTATAGTGAGGTGTAGTGGTATTTTGTTAAGATGGGCAGTCTATAATTGATATATTCGCAATTAATAATAAAATAATCCATATCAAAATAAAATTGTCCATTTATAAAATTGACAAAACCTATTACTATTGTTCCAAATTGTGTAGAAGTCCAATTCTATTTTAAGGTTCTCTACTTTTCAACATTCTTTATTTACAGTATAGGTTACTGGTAAACCTAAATTTAACTAACAACTAAAAACCAACTCAAATGAAGTACACTTTGCTCAAATCATTGTATTTAAGGCGCGGATATTTATTCGTGGCCTTTTTCTTAATTGGTTTTGCCGCGGTGGCACAGGATACAGTTTCTGGAACGGTCACCGATGGAGAAACCAACACCCCGCTGCCTGGGGTAAACGTAATAGCCGGAACGTCTGGTGTAATCACGGACTTTGATGGGAATTACGAATTGAATATTCCCGAAGGGGTTGACATCTTGGTCTTTTCCTCTTTAGGTTTTGCGTCCCAGGAGGTTGCTATTAATGGACGTAGCGTCATAAATGTGACTCTTGAGCCACAATCCCAAGCCTTGGACGAGGTGGTGATTGTGGGATATGGTACCGTTAAGAAAAGTGATCTTACAGGGTCAGTCTCCTCTATTGATGGGGACTCGTTTAAGGAACTTCCGGTTACATCCGTAGATCAGGCTATTCAGGCCAGGGCACCAGGTGTACAGGTTACCCAGGCGTCTGCCGCTCCAGGTGGGGGGGTATCTGTTCGAATTCGTGGTTCAAACTCCATCAATAGTGGGAGTGAACCTCTTTATGTAATAGATGGTTTTCCAATTTACCCGGACAACGATGCCTATGGTGCTGGGGGTAATAGAAGGGCTTCCAATGCACTTTCCTCTATAAATCCAAATGACATACAATCCATTGAAGTGTTGAAAGATGCTTCGGCGACTTCAATATATGGTTCAAGGGGATCCAATGGGGTGGTTCTTATTACAACAAAACGAGGAAAGGAAGGAAAGGCAAAAATTAGTTATGAAGGGTCCTATTCCACTCAGACAATTACCAATTCCATAGACGTTTTAAACGGTTCTGAATTCGCGACCTATTTAAATACACTTGAAACCAGTCAAGGAGGTGCGCCTATATATTCACAAGAGGAGATAGATGCTTTTGGAGAGGGGACCAACTGGTTGGACGAAGTTACAAGGGTTGGAATCATTCAAAATCATCAACTTACTTTTTCTGGAGGAAACGAGAACTCTCGTTATGCCTTGACAGGAAATTATCACGAGAATGACGGTATTGTTAAAAATACCGATTTCCAGCGGTATGGTATTAGGCTTAATTTAGACAACAATGCCTTGAACGATTTCCTTAATATAAGCTCCAGTTGGGCAATTAACCGTACGGAGTCCAATAATGCCCCTACAGATCGTGGAGGTCCAGGCGGTATTATTATCACGGCTTTGGGGCTAGATCCTACCGTTCCCGTGCGCAATGAGGACGGAACCTTTGCCTTGGCTTCTTACGACGGACGTTTTTCTATAAATCCTTTGCAGGAATTGGAATTTGCCACTGATCAGGATATTACTACGAGAATTTTGGGTAATACTGGTTTTACCTTTAATATATTGGAAGGCTTAAAGGCTAAGACTAGTATTGGGGCCGATATCCTTAATGTAAATCGTACCAGTTTCTTTCCTTCCGTCAACACAAGGTTGGGTAGGGATAATGCCGGAGAGCTTACCTTGGCAAGTAGAAATTCTTCCAATTTCTTGAATGAGAATATTCTTACCTATAATAAGCAAATTGGCGAGAAGCATTCCATTGATGCCGTTGTTGGGTATACCTTTCAAAAAGAAGTTAATAAATATACGAGTACCACCACAAGGGGTATAACTGCAGCATCTGTTGACCAGGCTACACTGCAGGGAGGACCGGATATACTAACACCTTTTTCTAATAGAAGGGAATGGTTGTTGGAATCCTTGTTGGGAAGAGTGAACTATAACTATGATAGGAGGTATTTGGCCACTGTTACCTTTAGAAGGGATGGATCATCCAGATTTGGTAAGGAAAATAAGTGGGCAAATTTCCCATCAGTTGCATTAGGTTGGAATATTGCCAACGAAGGATTCTTTGAGGATTCCCAATTATCCGAAAGTATAAACAATCTTAAGTTAAGAGGTAGTTGGGGATTAACGGGTAACTCTGAAATTCCCGTTTATAATTCCTTGGCCAACCTTAACGAATACAATTACGTGTTCAATGGTGGTTTGGTTTTGGGACTTGCAGATGGCAGATTGGGAAATCCAGACCTAAAGTGGGAATCTACCACCATGACCAATATTGGTTTGGATGCTTCCTTCTTTAATGACAGGTTAAACCTAACCTTGGACTATTTCTACAATCAAACAGAAGATTTATTACTTTTTGTGACCATCCCCAGTAGTTTAGGCTTCGAATCTATCCTGAAAAATTCTGGTTCATTGGAAAACAGAGGATTTGAAGTTGGTCTGGATGGTTATGTAATTAACAGTGATGATTTTAAATGGAACGTTTCAGGAAATATTTCCATTTTGCGAAATAAACTCCTAGATCTTGGGGATAGCACCCCATTTTTCTCTAGCTCTACCAGTGGTCACCTAGGTGTTGACGGCAGTTGGGTAGAAGCAGGTAATCCTATTGGTGTTTGGAAAGGTTATGATTACATCGGTATATTTCAATCTGAGGAGGAAATCGCAAGTAATCCTTCTAGATCTGGTGATAAGCCTGGGTATCCACAATATAGGGATGTGAATGGTGATGGGGAAATTACCCCGGATGATTATGTAATTACGGGAGATCCCAATCCCGATTTTACATGGGGCCTAAATTCGACCTTAAATTACAAGAACTTTGACATGGGTATTTTCTTTAGGGGGTCGCAAGGTTTTGATGTAAGAAACCTACAGGCTTCGGAAATAGGAGATGGGGTGCAGAAAATAAATCAGCTTGCAAATATATTGACTGATTCTTGGACACCGTCCAATACAAGCGCTTCAAGACCTGTAATAGATGGGAACAGGGATTTTGCAAATTCTTATAGGGATTCCGATTATTTTATTGAAGATGGGTCCTTTATAAGGCTACAGAATATCTCCTTAGGATATACTGTTCCCAATATCCAAAAGTACATTAGTAAGGCCCGGGTTTTTGTAAGTGCTCAAAACCTTTTTACCATAACGGACTATAGTGGCTTTGATCCTGAGGTGAACAATAGAGGGCAGAATAATTTGAACAGAGGGGATGACTATGACGCCTACCCCCGTTCTAGAACAGTAACTGTAGGAGTTAACCTAGAATTTTAGTATATTAATTAAAAGAAAAAAAGTATATTATGAAGACATATATAAGTAATAGGTATAATCGGCTCCTCTTCTTTTTTGCCTTGGCAATAGCGCTTGTGGGGTGTTCGGATTTAGATGAGAATCCCGACTTTACCACTCAGGATAATTTCTTTGCCACAGCAGAGCAGTTGGAGCTTGGAGTCAATGCGGTTTATGACGGGATTGGTTATGGAAGTGATTGGTTTAACCATTATTACGATCGATTTGTGTTCGAATGTCTTGTTGGATATCAAGTTGGTTGGGAAAAGGGACCCTTGGATTTTCAGAATGGAAATGTAAACCCGGGTGATGATTACATAGCGGCCTACTGGCGGATATCATATGAAAATATCAATAGGGCCAATGCTCTTATCCAAAAGGCAGATCAACTTAAGGCGGACGGGGCGCCCAATACCGCCTTGATAGACAGGGTAAAGGCGGAAGCCATGTTTTTAAGGGGCTTTTACTATTATAACTTGGTTCGATATTTTGACAATATACCTGTAACCACGGAAAAGACCGAGAGTGATAAAGACCTTCCTTCCAATGAAAATGGAAAAAGGTTGGCATTGGATTTAATTGAAGCCGATTTAAATATGGCAGCTTCCCTATTACCGGAATCCTACGATTCTGGAAATATTGGTAGGGCCACTAAATGGGCTGCGTTGGCCTTATTGGTGAAAGCTTATCTACAGGATGAAAAATGGGATGAGGCCCGAGTAACGGCAGAAACCATTATGAACGAGAGTGGCATGGTACTTTTTGATGATTTTTCCCAAAATTTCGCCGTAGCCGAAGAAAATTCAGGTGCACGTATTTTTGAAGCACAAGTCTCCGCCTCGGCCAATGCCAGTGAAAACCAGAACTATCATCAGCACTTTATTCCAGGAGATCTTCCCAATGATCTTGGAGGCGTAGGATGGCATTGGATTAATTCTACTCAGGCATTCAGGGAAAAATATGATCCAAATGACAAGAGAATTGCGGGTACTTTTATTAGTGAGTATCCTACAACTAGGGTAGGGCCAAATAGTAGTGGTGAAAGACCAGTTGTTAAATGGAGTGCCGATGCATCGTATAATTTAAGTCGTTTTGGAGGAATGGTTTCTGCAGATGCTGATCCCAATAATCCAGATGAACTTATTTTTGGTAATGGTTGGTCAGCTAAATACACAGAAATGGGCATATCCAATGCAAACCTAACCGAGAAAAATATAGTATATCTGCGATATGCCGATGTGTTATTGGGCCATTCGGAGGCGGCCAACGAGAGTGGTACCGGAGACCCTTATTTGGGTATAAATTTGGTGCGGGATAGAGCGGGACTAACTCCTCTTTCAGGGCTTAGTCAAGAGGCTTTAAGGGATGCTATTGTAAATGAAAGGGTATTGGAGTTTGCGATGGAGTGTGAGGTTTATCCAGAACTTAAAAGAAAAAGTACTTTCGGAGGTTCGCCGGACTATTTGGGCGATTATATCCAAGAATTTATAGATACTTATGATGTGGACCGTACGCTTAAGGCTAAGGATTACGTGCTACCCATACCGTTAAACGAGGTGTTAGGTAACCCCAATGTTACCCAAAATCCTCAATATCAGTAGTTTTTTTTGAGTTAGTTGAGATTTTTTAGAAAAACCTGTCCTCACCGACAGGTTTTTTGATTATTAAATGGTAATATTAATAGGAGAATCCTTAATTTTTAATGATGCTAAAGTTAGTTAAAATAGCCTTATTGCCTTTCTTGTTCATTCAATTATCGTCCTGTGTGGATAAAAAGGCTGGAGATGAAAAGGAAACAACGCAAAAACCATTATTTGAATTGGTGCCGGCTACTATTACCAGCATTTCCTTTAACAATCATATTGAGGAAAATGATAAGTTTAATATGGTCGATTTTTTTTATGTGTACAATGGAGGTGGGGTAGCCATAGGAGATATTAACAATGATGGTTTGCCAGACATCTACTTTAGTGGGAATATGGTTGGCGATCGGCTGTATCTGAACAAGGGGGGGCTTAATTTTGAAGATATTTCAGACAGTGCAGGAATCGTTATTCCAGGATGGTCTACTGGTGTTACAATGGTGGATGTTAATCATGACGGACTGTTGGATATTTATGTGTGTAGGTCCGGGAATTTCAATAAGGATAAACGCAAGAACCTTTTGTATGTTAATCAGGGAAATCTAAAATTTGAGGAACAGGCCGAAACCTATGGCATTGCGGACACAGGCTATTCCACTCAGGCAGCCTTTTTTGATTATGACAAAGACGGTGATCTGGATATGTACTTGCTTAATCATACCAATGAAATACGCGATCCTAATAATGTAAGACCTCTAGTAAAAGACGGTACTGGCCCAGCCAATGATAAGTTATATCGCAATGAGGAATCTAGGGGTAAAAGGATACGCTTTACCGAGGTTGGTAAACAAGCTGGTATCGTTTACGATGGCCTCGGTCTTGGCCTTGGCATTGCCGATGTAAATGGAGATGGATGGGAAGATATTTTGGTTACCAATGATTTTATATCCAATGACTACCTCTACATCAATAAAAAAGATGGGACATTTGAAGAAATGTCTAAAACCTATTTAGATCATGTGAGTCATTTTAGCATGGGTAACGATATTGCCGATTTTAACAATGATGGATTGGAGGATATTGTTACCATGGATATGCGCCCCAGAGACAATTTTCATGAAAAAAAAATGTCTGGTCCATTAAATTTTGACTTATTTGAGCGCACCTTGCAGCAGGGATATATGCCTCAATACATGAGGAATACCCTTCAAATAAATAATGGAACCTCCTTAAATGGTCATCCGTCATTTTCAGAAGTTGGACAATTGCTTAATATAGATGCAACGGATTGGAGTTGGGCACCGCTTTTTGCCGATTTTGACAACGATGGTTTTAAAGATCTTTATGTAACCAATGGGTATTTAAGAGATATTACGGACCTAGATTTTATTAACTACACCGGATCCTTGTCGGCCAATGTCTCAAAGGATAGCCTTGATTACGTTTTAAAACAGAAGGCAAGGGAAATGCCTTCCATAAAACTGTCAAATTTTTTGTTCAAGAACCGGGGAGATTTAAGTTTTGAGGATGTTACGGAGAAATGGGGCCTTCAAATACCATCCCTGTCCAATGGTGCGGCCTATGCAGATTTGGATAATGATGGTGATCTGGATATAGTGGTGAACAATATTAACGAGGCTGCTTTCTTATTTGAAAATAAATCCAATGTTGTTTTGGAGAATCACTACTTGAATATTCATTTAAAAGGCGATAGTTTAAACCCAATAGGTTTGGGAACACAGGTAAGTTTGTTTCAGAAGGGTAAACAGCAAACAGTAAGACAGGCCTTAACAAGGGGGTATCAATCATCTGTGGACAAGATAGTGCATTTTGGATTGGGTGATACGGAAATGATAGATAGTATTCTTGTGAGTTGGCCCGATGGTGCAGTGGGTAAAGTACTCAATCCACTACCAGATCGGGAAATTACCATAAGTAGAGACGAGGCTTCTGAGGACTTAGCTTCCAAGAATACCGTAGGAAATAGTAGTTTGTTTAGAGAGATTAGCACCAATTTAAAGTTGGATCATCTACATGAGGACAAGGTGTACTATGATTTTAACAGACAGTTTTTACTCCCTCATAAGCATTCCAATCAAGGACCTGGGTTGGCAGTTGGAGATATTAACAACGACGGTAGGGATGATTTTTTTGTTGGAGGAGGATACAATAGTAGTGGAACGCTTTTTTACGGTACGGCCGATGGTACCTTTAGAAAAGAATTGTTGACCCCCAATGAAAATGAAAAATATGAGGAAGATACCGGTGTATTGTTTTTTGATTATGACGGGGATGGTGATCAAGATCTATACGTTACTAGTGGAAGCAATGAGTTTTATGAGGGGTCGGAATATTATCAGGATAGATTGTATGCCAATGATGGACAAGGAAACTTTAGCTTGGATAAACAGGCATTGCCAAAAATTGTGGCCAGTGGGTCTTGCGTGAGGGCTGCGGATTTTGATAAGGACGGTGATCTTGACCTCTTTATAGGTGGTCGATTAACACCCCTAAAGTATCCATTGCCGCCCAATAGTTATTTGCTGGAGAACAACAATGGAAAATTTACGGATGCCACCAATAAATTGGCGCCATCTATAAGAAAGGTGGGAATGGTCACCGATGCGCTTTGGACGGATTATGATTTGGATGGAGATACAGATCTAATAGTTGTAGGTGAATTTATGGCAATCCAATTCTTTGAAAACCAAAATGCGAAGCTTGTGAATAGTTCGGGAAAAATTGGATTAACCTATACTTCTGGATGGTGGAACAGTATAAATGGCGGTGATTTTGACAATGATGGGGATATGGACTATATTTTGGGTAACATAGGTTTGAATACAAAATATAGCGTTTCCGCCAACGAGCCATTAACTGTTTATGCCATGGATTACGACAATAATGGCAGTTTAGATCCAATTATGTCATCATATAATAATGGTAATGAATATCCTGTTCATTCAAGGGATGACCTCATTAAACAGATTCCACAGATGAAGAAAAAATTTCCTGATTATGACAGTTATGCCCATGCTACCATGGCGGATGTGTTGTCTAATCAGGAGAAAGCTAGTTCTTATATTGCTAAGGCATTTTTATTTGCTTCTGTCTACCTCCAAAATAATGGTAATGGTAAATTTGAAATCAAAAGTCTTCCCATGCAGGCACAAATAGCCCCGGTGTACGGTATTCTTATCAATGATTATGATAGGGATGGATATTTGGATGTGCTGTTATCCGGAAATAATTACGGGACAGAAGTTGGAGTTGGACGTCACGATGCCTCTAAAGGGGTATTTTTAAAAGGGGATGGAAAGGGCCACTTTAAGAGTGTTCCTTCAAGGGAAAGTGGACTATGGTTGAACGGGGATAATAGGGGGGCAGTTTCAATTAAGGTTAATGACCGTCAGGCATATCTGTTTGGCAGGAATTCCAATGGGCCAAAAGTGTACGTGTCAGAAGTCCAACCTACTAAAGGCACTTTTATGGATGTTTTGCCAAATGTAGCAAAGGCTATTATTACTTATAAGGACGGGAAAATACGCCTACAAGAGTTCTATTATGGCTCTTCCTATCTGTCTCAATCCAGTCGGACTTTATTTCTATACGGAGAGGAAGATAAGGTTGTATTTTATGATTATTTAGGCAATGAGGTAGCTGTTAATGAATTGTAATGGCTTTGAGGTGGTAACTGATTAGAAAGAAAGCCGATAAAAAATAAAACGCCTGCAAATCCTGGCCTATAGGGCTATATTGGCAGGCGTTTTTAATTGATTCGGATACAGTCCATAGAGAAACTTACCCTAGTCCTCTATTACTTATTCAACACCACCATTTTAATATCTTCTTCGGCAACCACTTTTATTAGTTCATGTTTGGCTAGTGCCTTCATGGATTTATCCCATTTTTTGCCACTTAGTCCAGCTTTGGCCTTAAGGTCGGCCAATGGCCACTTTCCTTCTGGTTTTAATAATTCCATTATTACTTTTTCTTCCTCGCTTAACTCCAGTTGTTTCTTTTCCGGACGCATTTGGGGGAAGAACAAGACTTCCTGTATGGAAGCGTTATTGGTCAATAGCATCACCAAGCGATCAATTCCGATCCCTATACCACTGGTAGGCGGCATACCATATTCCAAAGCCCTTAAAAAATCTTGATCAATGAACATGGCCTCGTCGTCACCTTTTGCAGAAAGTTTAAGTTGGTCTTCAAACCTTTCGCGCTGATCAATGGGGTCGTTCAACTCAGAATAGGCATTGGCCAATTCCTTGCCATTGACCATTAGTTCAAAACGTTCCGTTAAATCCGGATTGCTTCGATGTTCCTTGGTAAGTGGACTCATTTCTTTTGGGTAATCTATAATGAAGGTAGGCTGCACGTAATGGTGTTCACATTTCTCACCAAAAATCTCGTCTATGAGCTTTCCAACACCCATGCTTTCATCAACCTCTATATGTAATTTTTTAGCAACTTCCCTAAGTTCCACTTCATCCATCCCGGCCACATCAAACCCTGTGTGGGTCTTTATGGCTTCTAAAATGGGGATTCTAGGGTAAGGGGCCTTGAACTCAATTTCGTTCTCCCCTACGGTAACTTTTGAAGTACCGTTGGAATCAATGGCAACCTTTTCCAGGAGCCTTTCGGTCATGTCCATCATCCAGTTGTAATCCTTATAGGCTACATAAAGTTCCATTACGGTAAACTCCGGGTTATGGGTACGGTCCATGCCTTCGTTTCTAAAATCCTTGGCAAATTCGTAAACGCCATCAAAGCCACCAACGATTAATCTTTTAAGGTATAACTCATTGGCTATCCTTAAATATAAAGGCATGTTTAGGGCATTGTGGTGCGTAATAAACGGCCTTGCAGCAGCTCCACCTGGGATGGGCTGTAAAATAGGGGTTTCCACTTCCAAATAACCGGCATCGTTAAAAAATTGGCGTATGCTATTGGTTACCTTGGTCCGTTTAATAAAATTCTTTTTCACATCCGGATTAACCACTAGATCCACATAACGCTGGCGGTAACGCAATTCCGGGTCATTAAACTCGTCATATACCTTTCCGTCGGCATCCACTTTTGGCAGGGGTAAAGGGCGTAAGGATTTACTTAAAATGGTGAAATTCTTCACCATTACGGTTTTTTCCCCTACTTGGGTGGTGAAAAGTTCTCCTTCTACACCTATAATATCACCTATGTCCAACAATTTCTTATAAACATCGTTGTACAAGGTCTTATCTTCCCCGGTACAAATTTCGTCCCTGTTAAAATAAACCTGAATGCGGCCTTCACTGTCCTGTAGTTCAGCAAAAGACGCCTTACCTTGTATTCTTCTGGACATTAGTCTTCCGGAAAGGGTAACCTTTTTACCTTCCACATAATTTTCCTTGGCATTTTTAGAAGTGCTATCTACAGGGTAAAGAGCGGCGGGATAAGGGTCTATCCCCATCTCCCGTAATTTATTTAGTTTTTCCCTTCTAATTACTTCTTGTTCCGAAAGCTGCATAATACTTATAAATTAAGGCTGCAAATATAGGTACTCTGGCTTAATCTATCAACACATAATATATAATGGTAACAACAATAATCTGGCTTTAAAGTGAGGGCGTATCAATTATTTGAATTTACCTGTAACAATCTACCTCTAATTGGGTCTAATTAATAGATGGACTATTAAATATGTAAAAGAATGGGCTGTTTTAGGGTCTTATTGGCCATAATTTTCCCGCCTTTGGCTGTTTTGGGCAAAGGTTGTGGTTCCTTTGTTATTGTTTTTTTGCTAACGCTATGTGGATGGGTCCCTGGAGTGATTGCCGCATTGGTCATTCTTAATAATCCAAATTAGGCTTCCGGGTACTTGGTTTACGGGTGGAGTTTGTATCTTTGCAAGATGAACAAAAGGATTCTCTTAGAAGATCTAGGACAGCGGGACTATAAGGAAACTTGGGACTACCAAGAGGAATTGTTTCAATCTATTTTGGATCTGAAAATAAGGAACAGAAGGGAGGGATCCCAACTGGAAACCCCCAATCATTTTTTGTTTGTAGAACACCCCCATGTGTACACCTTGGGGAAAAGTGGGGATATGGACAATCTTTTGGTAGATCAGGATTTCTTGGAAAAAAAAGGAGCTACCTTTTATAAGATCAATAGGGGAGGGGATATTACCTATCACGGACCGGGCCAGATTGTGGGGTATCCCATTTTGGACTTGGATAATTTTTTTACCGATATCCACAAATACCTGAGGTTTTTAGAGGAAATGGTTATTTTAACCTTGGCGGACTATGGTTTAAAAGGGGAACGTTCCAAAGGCGAGACCGGGGTATGGTTGGATGTAGGGACCCCTTTTGCTAGAAAGATTTGTGCCATGGGTGTACGGGCCAGTCGATGGGTAACCATGCATGGCTTTGCCTTAAACGTAAATGCCGATTTGGGTTATTTTGACCTGATGATCCCCTGCGGCATTAAGGGGAAAGCCGTGACGTCATTGAATGTGGAATTAGGGAAGAAAGAGGTGTCCATGGATGAGGTTAAGGAAAAATTGTTGAAACACTTTTCACATCTTTTTGAGGCTGAAATGTTAACGCAGGATAGGCCTTATTAACCCAAGAATTTATTAGAGGTAAATAACCTTATCCTATACCCAGTTTTATTCTAGGTCACCTGTAAATGGATCTAAGGGTGGATTTTTCGGGCACCCCATGAAGTGTCATCTAGGTATCCAGGACAATTCCGTTGAAGGCTGTATGGTTTTGGAGCCTTAATGCTTGAAGCATAACCCCAAAAAGAAATCGGCACTTGGTATTTTCTTTATTGCAATCTAGGAATCGGTTATTTGCAAAGACCAAGATTTAGTCCTTTATAGCACTGAGTACTGTGGAATTCAAAAGTTTTCCTTTTCCATTGTAGGATTCGGTCTTTACGGTGCCCACCCCTTCCGAAATCCAGCTACGATTCGGGTAATTTTTGTCTACCATCATCATCTTAGAGCGATTGTCACTGTAGATCACATAACAATCAAAAGTGCCTGCTGGGACGGTAATAGTTTCTTTCTTCTCAACTTTCCTGTTGGTCATCTCCACCTCCATTTTCATGTTCATAGCCCCCATATTAATTTTCATGCTTACGCCGGCATCAGGTAGTTCCATGCCCGGTTTTAGTTGTGTTGGCAACTCGATATCCGTACCGGTGATTTCCGCTTCCATTTCACTGTACTGCTCCATCATTTGCGTTGATAGTAGGGATTTGAAATCGATACGGATAATATTGCCATCACAGGTCATGTTATAGGTCATTTCGTACGGATTTTTTCCCTTGTCGTCCATAAATCCCATATGGATTTCTGCTTCCGTTCCGTTGGCCGTTTTCTGTACGTTTCTGAATTCTTGCCATTGGGAGCCTTCAACTTTTCCTTTTTTGTTATGGAGAGTATATTCCATACGCACGCCTTCCCTCATGGGGAAAAAGGTATCGCACATTTGGGCAAAGGATGCTCCGGAGAGGTTAAAAACTAAAAGTATTGCGAAGTTTCTTAGGTTATTTTTTAGGTAGTTCATGTGTTCTCTATAAAATTATTATTAGTACTTATATCTTTTTAAAAACCACTCTTCTATTCTGTGCTTTGCCATCAGGGGTAGTATTGTCACCTACAGGTTCCGTTTCACCTTTACCATCTGTCTGTAGCCTACCGCCATCTATACCGTATACACTCACCAAAGCCTCTTTTACCGCTAAGGCGCGTTTTTGGGACAAGGTTAGATTGGTGTCTTCTTGTCCGTCCGAATCTGTATGTCCTATTATTAAAAGATTCATGCTGTTTTCTTGTTGAAGTACTTGGGAAATTTGCCGAATAATGCCCATGGATTGGGGCTGTAGATTTGCAGAACCGGAATGAAATAGGATACCGTTGGTAGATACTTCCCCTTCAGAAATAAGTGTACGGCGTAGGTCCAGTCCTCCTTCCGCTACTTTAAGGTTGCTTATAAATACACGCTCCTTACCGTCCTTAAAATTATTCATATTGAATTTTAAAGTGCTCAGAATACCTCCTTGGGGAACGATCCTTGGGATGTCTATATGTTTTTCTTCATTGACCCATAGTCTAAAGCGCTGTTTGTTGACTGCTATGGATATGTGCGGGCCAGCCATTATTTCATCTCTAAGATCGGCCCGGACCACACTGTAAATTTCCCTTTTGTTGTTTATATGGTTGGACATGGTAATGCCTATAGGGGAATATTGGCAGAAAGGTATGGATGCGTGAACAAAGTTAGCGCCATTCTTAAATTTGTTGTCATCACTCAGGGCTATCCTTAGCTTTGCAGTGGAGGAAGTTTGTCTGTCCAGGCCCAATGCCATGATGTCAAATTCAATGGTGTAATCCTCCGGAAGTTTAGGGACGTCTGGAATAAAATAAATGTTGTATCCAGAAATTAATTCCAGCCACTTAACTTCAGAATTATTCGTTGATACTACCTCCCCACCTCCATTGGTATTCCATTTGGATGGAAAATCGCCAATGAAATCATTGGAGAAATCATCATAAAAAAGGGGTTTGTCACCTGGTACATAATCAAACTTGCTATATACCTCAATGGTTTTTTCACCACTAGTAGGGAACGTCCCTTCGCTATTACCACTGCTAACCCCAGGATTTCCCTGTCCTGATGGAGGTAGCGGATCTCCAACCTGCGGATTGGTGGAAGGACCCTTGCTGCCTGGCTCCAAGATGCTGTCCAGGGCCTGGTCCGTTTTTTCGGTAGTTTCTTTGTCTACACGCCTTTCAATGGTGCGTTCCGCAGCTCTTTGGGCCCGTTTTCCCAATTTTTTTAAAATTTGTCCTTGAACTGTAGTTGAGAATGTAAATATGAATAGAAAGGATAGAAGTGTTTTGGGGAAAATTTTGAAGCGATTCATAATCTTTATTTTTAGTGTTGCCTTATAGGGTGTGTCTATAACTTATTGTAGACTAACCCTATACTAAAAATAAAAAAAATAGGGGTTTATCGTTATACAGGTGTATAAGTGGCTTGGTTTATTGTATTAATGGCCCCGGTGACTACTTAGTTGTCTCTCGAAGATATTATCACAAATCGTTATAAAACCAACAAATAGTTTGTTTTAGGCATATTAGGGCTGGTGTATGGTCTTTACGCGGCCACTCTGGAGTTTCTAAAATTATAAAAACCTATACCTTATAGTAGTGTTAAAGCTAGATTCTAAAGTTAGTTGATCTTATAAACAATAATGGCGTTATCTTGGTCTTTGGCTACCAGTTCCAATTTGTGGTCTCTATCCATATCGCTAAGGTCAATAAGTGAATTCCCTGGCACTGGGAAGTTGGAAATAGACTTAGCTTGACTATCAAAAAGGTATATTTTTTGACTTTGAATATCTGTTACACTAACATAGATCTTATCGTTTAAGTAGAAAATTCGGGGCTTGGAATACACTCCAAGTTCCAATTCTACTTTCTTGCTTCTAATGGTTAGTACGTTGTCGTTCATCACTGTCAAGGTATTGGTGGTGGCATCCAAGCCGTGATCGGGGAGCAAGTCTAGATTGGCAGTGGTCAATTTTCCTTTTTGATCAATTTGGTATAGTCGCCCTTTGGTGTCGGTTACTGTGAATTTGTTTTTATGAAGGAGTACTTCGTTATCGGAAAAATCAATCTTATTGGGTACTTGTACGCGCACGTCCCCGGTTCTTGATAGTATTTTTAGTTCACCACTTTCCAGTTTCATCACTAGATAATCTTTTCTTCCTACCCTAAAGTGCTTAGGTGTTCCAATGATGGGCTGCTCTGCCTTAGTGTATTTAAAGCCCTTTACGATCTGCCCTTGACGATTGTACATGAACACTTTGTTCCCTTGGGTCACAACAAAGCGGTAGTCTTTTTTCCGGTCGTAATCAAAAACAGCAAGGGGATTTAAATTGCCGCCATCAAAAGTGAGGTTGAAAGGCAGTACTTCCTTGCCATTTCGATCCAATATCAAAAATTGGTTGTTGGTTGTGAAGGCTAATTGCAGTTTGCCATTTTTGTAAAGATCTACCTGTTCTATTCGTCCTTGTATTCTGCCTTTCAATTCTTTCTTCCATATAATTTTGCCGTCAGTAGAGATTAAATAAAGATTGTTGTCATTATCTTGAACTACAATTTCGTCTTTGTTGGTTCTGTGGTTTTTTACAAACTGGGGTAGGGATGCAATTTCCGTTTCTAGTTGTAGTGTAAAATACGGTATGGTTTTATTGAGTGTGGTCTCATGGGCAATTTTTTGAAAAAGAATGTTGGTATGATGAAAATTATCATCGGCAACCCATTGGCTGGCAAAAGAATATTCGTCAAGATCTTTGATCTTAATATCCTTTCTTAAGTCCTCTTTAAAATACTCATTTAAAAAGTATTCAATTCCCTCGGCCTTGGAAACAAACAGTATGGAGGACTCATCCGCCAACTGTGCCTTTGCAGTATTGTAGGTGGAGGTCTTCTCAAAGGTAGAAGCATTTTTAAAATTGCCTATAATGGTTTTAAGGGTCTCCGTAGTATTGGCAAACACAAAAGCGTCTTCTATGATGGTATAATAATTAGCCTTGTAACCGTTTATCAATGGGGTGAAGTACATGTCTAAAAAATCCGATTCACTTAGGGCTATAATTTCATTGCCTTGATATTCCTGGGATGATTTTTTAATGCTGTCCAAAAAATTAAGAATATCCTCAGAGCCATATGTATGAAGTATTACGGCTTTGTCATTGTTCAAAAAGACATGGCCAACTTCCTCTACGGCTTTAAAGGTTGCATCCAACACAGTTGATCTGTCCAAATATTTTTTTTGATTTTGGGCAAAGGCTTCATAGTCGTCAAAAGTGTAGGCCAGTATGGCATCGGCCCCCATTGGCGCTATATTTGGAGTCCTAGGGGTTAGGGCGTGGTTGTTTTTGAAAAGACTTCCAAAACTCATAATAGAGTCTTGGGCCATACTTATTCCATTAAGTTTTAAATGGTCCTTGTTGGTATTAAAATCCATGGATATCCAATCGGTAAATTTAGAAATTTTCACCTTAAAGGCATCGGCTAAGATGTGGTGAAGTAGTGAATTGCTTTTATTGGCATTTATAAAAATGTTGGCACTACTTTGACTACTGGCTATTTGGTAGAGCTTGGTTAGGGGCTCCGCCACATTAAGCTCCTTGTTGTTTCTTATTAGGTTTTCAATCAATATTTGTGAGGACCCCACTATAATTTTGTTGTCTATTACGGTAGAGAAGAAGTTGGTATTATTTATATTGTATTTATCAAAGCTTTTTCCTTCGTAGTTTATGCTTTCAACCACAACATTGGGCTCCTCGGATATTTGGAAAAGGTCATTAGTGTTTTCTGCAACCAAGAGCAGCTCAAAATTCTCCTTCCCCAATTCAACGAAGGCCAATATACTTTCTCCAGAGGGGTGTATGTATTGTAGCGACTTTAGTTTGCCCAAAACGGCATTATACGTTGTTGTAGAGGATAGTGTTTTTAGTAGGTCGCTATTCTCCAGTTCGCTAGAAAAGGAGGGCTTGTCATTTATTTTTATGATTATGGAGCTATTCCGGGGAACATAATGGAGTAGTGGGTCGGTGGTGGTGCCTTGTTCTTCGCACCCTATTGTAAAAATGAATAAAGAAAATACTAGGAGTAATCTATATTTCATAAATAAAACTTTCAGCAAATTTAATATTTTTAAATGTCTAGTTTTAGTTGGTCTGGCAATTGCTTAAAACTTTTACGATGGTATTTGGTAATACCGTATTGCCTTATGGCTTCCCTGTGTTCCTTGGTGGGATAACCTTTGTTTTTTTTCCAGTTGTACATTGGATATTCTAGGTGAATTTTTTCCATATAGGCATCTCTGTACGTTTTGGCGAGTACCGAGGCTGCCGCAATACTCAAATATTTTCCATCACCTTTTACAATGCAGGTATGCGGTATATTTGGGTAGGGATTAAATCTATTGCCGTCCACTATTATATACTCTGGGGTTGTGGTCAACTGGTCCAAAGCCCTGTGCATTGCCAAAAAAGAGGCGTTGAGGATATTAATATCGTCAATTTCTTCAGGGAATACTTGGGCAATCCCAAAAGTGGCAGCATCAGTTTCTATAATGGGTTTTAGGTTATTGCGTTTAATCTCGGTCAAAATTTTGGAGTCATTTAGCATGTCATTGCTATAATCCTTGGGCAAAATAACTGCAGCCGCAGTTACAGGTCCGGCCAAACAGCCTCTACCGGCCTCGTCCGTACCTGCTTCAAGATGGGTTTTGTAATAGGCTTTTAACATTTTGGACACTCTTTTGTCGTCAGAACAACAATCACTAATTATACAACAGACCGTCCTGACTATTTTTGGTACACTATTCCTACTCTTTCCTAAGAGTTTGTCAAATTTAGAAATATTTAATGGCGATGATTGGTTGTTGCGTACAAATTATGAGGTAAAGAGTAAGGAAGTTTACTCTTATCAGTTTTTCTTAAATAAGAAAGAAGCTTTTTTAAGGCTAGTAGAAAGTGGGGAGCGCCCACACTATTAGATAAGTTGTGGTGTGGAATGCTGGCTGAGGGAAATAGCACTTAAAACTGTATTGATTTTTATTAGAGTTTATCGAATAGGAAATAGGTGGCTCAATACGCAAAAATTTGATAATATCCAATGACCTTACGGTTATTAGTGGTACAAAAAAATAATATTATGTGATAAAATTTAGGATTTTTAACATTTTTTTTACAAGTTTGTGATTAACTAATTCATAAAAATTAACTATATGAAATCAAAGCTAACTTGGATTTTAGCCCCGGTTTTGGGGTTGTTCATGAGTTTTTCCTATGCACAGGAAAAGACGATCAAAGGTGCGGTTACAGACCAAATGGGGATGCCACTACCAGGTGTAAACATTGTGGTGGAGGGGACTACAAATGGTACACAAACCGATTTTGATGGTAATTATACCATCACGGGATCAGAAGGACAGACACTGGTGTTCAGTTATATTGGACAGAAAAGTATCTCAAAGGTAATTGGCTTAACGTCTACTATTGATGTAGTTATGGAGGAGGATGCCGAAGCATTGGAAGAAGTGGTAGTAACCGCTTTGGGTATTTCCCGGGATAAAAAATCCTTGGGATATGCAACGCAGGAGGTTCAAGGGGAGGAATTGAACACGGTGAAGAGCGGTAACTTTGTAAATGCACTTTCTGGAAAGGCCGCTGGTATTCAGATTAGAAAAAACAATAACATGGGGGGGTCTACCAATGTGGTTATTAGGGGTAATGCCTCCTTGACCGGGAGTAACCAAGCGTTGTTCGTTGTTGATGGTGTGCCTATAAGCAATACGAATTCCAATTCAGAGTATCAAGGCGAGGCAAGTGGTAACTATTATGATTATGGTAATACTGCCTCCGATATTAATCCTGAAGATATTGAGTCGGTAAACGTGTTAAAAGGAGCGGCTGCTTCTGCTCTTTATGGTTCCAGAGCTGCCAATGGGGTTATTATGATTACTACCAAAAAAGGTAAGGACGCTGCCGGAATAGGAATAACCGTTAATTCTGGGATCACGATTGGTTCTATAGACAAAAGTACCTTTGCTAAGTATCAAGATCAATACGGCGCTGGTTATGGGGCTTATTATGATGGGCCTGGTGGATTCTGGTATGAGGAAGATATTACAGGAGACGGCAATGACGATCAGGTAGTGGTATATACGGAAGATGCTTCCTATGGCGCACCCTTTGATTCCAATTTAATGGTATATCAATGGGATTCTTTTGATCCGGATTCGCCAAACTACAGAACAGCTACCCCTTGGGTAAATGCCAAAAACGGACCAATAACTTTTTTTGAAACGCCCATAACAACTACTAATTCGGTTTCTTTTGCGAGATCTTATGAGGATGATGGATCGTTTAGATTGAACTATACTCGATTTGATCAAAGTGGATTAATGCCGAACAGTTCCATTAAAAAGCATAATTTCTCAATGAGCGGCTCATTTAAGTTGACCGATCGTTTAACCATTACTGGATATGCCAATTATATAAATACCAAAGCATTGGGTCGTAATTCTACGGGTTATAATGATAATATTATCAGTAATTTTAAGCAATGGTGGCAAACCAATGTGGATATAAAAGACCTGGAAGAAATTTATTTTGCAACCAAAAGAAATGTTACCTGGAATCCGGCAACCAGTGATGCTGGTTCGGCACCTATTTTTTGGGATAACCCATATTGGACCCGTTACGAGAATTATCAAAACGACGGTAGGAATAGATTTATAGGTAATGTTTCATTAAATTATGAGTTTGCGGACTGGCTGAACTTTACCGCAAGGGTGGCTACTGATACCTATTCTGAATTGCAAGAGGAAAGAAGGGCCAATGGTAGTGTTCCAACAAGCTTTGGTATTCCTGATAGCGCAGGTAATAGGGGGAATGTAGACTCCGGTTACGGAAGAAGAAATCTGGATGTTACTGAGACTAATTATGATTTCTTTTTTAATTTTCAAAAAGACTTATCCGATGATTTTAATTTAAAGGCAATTTTAGGAACCAATATTAGAAGGAATGATTTTCAATCTATTTACTCGGCTACAAGTGGTGGGCTGAGTGTTCCTAGGCTTTATTCACTGCAAAACAGTACCGGTCCGCTTTCGTTACCTGTTGAAAGGGATGAAAAAATTGGAGTAGATGGGGTTTATGCAAGTGCATCCCTGGGATATAGAAGTATGCTTTATCTTGATGCTACGCTAAGAAGGGACCACTCTTCCACCTTGCCAGAGGACAATAGTACTTTTTATTATCCATCCATAGCTGCCAGTTTTGTGTTTACCAATCTTTTAAATGCTGATTTTGTCTCTTTTGGTAAATTGAGAGCCAACTATGCAGAAGTAGGTAATAGTGCGCCGTTCGACTTTCTGTATGATACCTATAATGTAAACATTCCGCCAGGGGCGCCAAGTACTTCTGTGGATAATCAAAAAAAGAATCCAGAATTAAAGCCTGAAAGAACGGAGAGCATTGAGCTAGGATTGGAGATGAAATTCTTGCGAAATAGATTGAGTTTTGATTTGGCTTATTATCAAACCAATTCCGTTGATCAAATTTTTGGCGTGCCTGTGTCAAGAGCAACTGGTTTTGAGAAAAAAATTCTTAATGCAGGAGAAATTGAAAACAAGGGTATAGAGCTTTCTATTTCCGGGAATCCGGTAAGAACGGAGGACTTTAATTGGACAGCAAGTGTTAACTGGACCAAAAACAAAAATGAGGTGGTGTCATTGGAAGATGGAATACAAACCTTGCAATTGGGAGATTTTCAAGGAGGGGTAACCATCAATGCGGAAGTTGGTAAGCCTTATGGACTTATCTACGGAACAGACTATACATATTTAAATGGAGAGCGAGTGGTTGACCCCTCGGACGGGCAATATATTAAAACCTCTACTTCAGATCAGACTATCGGAGACACCAACCCGGATTGGTTAATGGGTATATCCAATAAGTTCAACTACAAAAATTTTTCCTTGAGCTTTTTGATCGATATTCAACAAGGAGGAAGTATATTTTCATTGGACCAATATTATGGTCGTGCAACCGGTCTGTATGAGGAGACCGTATTTATTAATGACTTGGGTAACCCCGTCAGGAATTCCTTGGCTGATGGTGGTGGTTTTATCAACGAAGGTGTAAATCCAGATGGTGCTACAAACACGGCTAGGATAAGGGCCGACAGATTTGGGGCTTTCGGGTATAGAAGAGGTTTGCCAGACAGTGCATTTGTTTATGACGCCAGCTACGTGAAATTACGTGAAGTGGCACTTGTCTATAACTTTCCCGGTAAATTATTGGCCGATACCTTTTTGACCAATGCCAGTTTAAGTGTTATTGGATCTAACTTATGGATAATTAACAAAAATATTCCACATGAGGATCCGGAAGGAGGTTTGTCTGCTGGTAACCTGCAAGGGTATTCTGTTGGGTCGTTGCCCACTACAAGGGATTTTGGAGTCAATCTTAAATTACAATTTTAAAAAAAATAAATATGAAAAAATTAGCAATATTAATTACCGCCGTGATTTTTGCTTCTTGTTCCAGTGATTTGGAAAGTCTGAACGAGAATATCAAGGATCCATTGGCTGTACCGGGTGAAAGTTTGTTTACCGGAGCCCAGAAAAACTTGGTGGACCAAGTGGTTGATCTTAATGTGAACAACAACAATACTAAACTTTGGGCCCAGTATTTACAAGAAACCACTTATACGGACGAAAGTAACTATGATCAGGTTACTAGAACCATTCCTGAAAAACATTGGAGTGTATTGTATAAGGATGTTTTAAAGGATTTGGATGAAGCTAAGAATGTCATTGAGGCAACCACTTACAGCACTCCTGAACTGGAAGCTTTAAAGCCGAATAAGCTTGTAGTTATTGAGATTTTGAATATCTATACTTATGCTCTTTTGGTGGAAACTTTTGGAGATGTTCCCTATTCAGAGGCTTTGGATATAGATAATCTACTTCCTGTTTACGATGATGGGGAAACAATCTATAAGGATTTGGTGGCAAGGTTAACCACTGCAATAGGCGCCTTGGACGAGGGTACAGGAAGTTTTGGTGATGCCGATCGGATTTATGGAGGTGACGTAGTAAAATGGAAAAAATTTGCTGCTTCCTTAAAATTGAGAATGGGTATACTTTTATCTGATGTAGATCCTGCCTTTGCCAAAAGTACGGTAGAGAGTGCTGTGGATACAGGGGTGTTTACCGGTAATGAGGATAATGCCTCGTATGAATATTTAGGTTCGGATCCCAATACAAATCCTATACATGATAATTTGGTTTTAAGTGGAAGAAAGGATTTTGTTGCGGCAACAACTATTATAGATATTATGCAGCCCAGAAGTTATGAGTACTTGGAAGATTCCAATGAGGATGGGGAGATCAATGAAGATGATGATCGAAGCGTAGTACCGGGATCTGTTACGGTTACAGACCCTAGGATGAAATATTATTTTGCTCCCAACGTGGATGCAGATCCTACAGTGGAACAAGTGGTGTATTTTGGAGGGGAAATTGGAAATACTGCTAGTTACGCTTCACATACCCATGTATCTGCCGAAATAGAGGAGGCTACCTTTCCTGGAATAATCTTGGACTATGCCGAAGTACGATTTTTATTGGCAGAGGCAAGAGCAAGATCATTTGAGGTTGGAGGGACTGCCAAAGAACATTATGATGCCGCTATTACAGCTTCCATTTTGGACTGGGGAGGTACTGAAGCCGAGGCTGCGGCATATTTGGCAGAACCTACTGTGGATTATGATTTGGCTATATTGGCCAGCACTGCCGATATGCCTTGGAAAGAAGTGATTGGAACACAGAAATGGATTGCTCTTTTTAATAGGGGATTAGAGGCTTGGACTTCCATTAGATTATTGGATTATCCACTTATGGCCACTCCGGTAGAGGCTGTTTCCGGGTTTCCAAATAGATATACTTATCCAATTATTGAGCAGTCCCTGAACGGGGATAATTATAGTTCTGCCTCCTCTGCTATAGGTGGGGATGAAGCAGAAACACAGTTGTTCTGGGACTTGAACTAGAGCAAGTTTAATTTCTTTAATGCGAACCTGTAGGGGAACCTGCAGGTTTTTTTTGTGGAACTAAGAGGGGTTACTGTGTCATGGGTCGTTCATTTGTTAGGGAGATGTTCGTTTACGGGGATTCTTGTGGCTTCAGCGGTAAGGTCATTTTTTAGTTTTTGAAACTTTCACATTTCATTAAGGACAAAAAAATTAACTTTGTCAATGTAAGTTTGTAGCATGAGATATATAGTGACACTTTTAATAGTGTTTTTTAGTCAAGCCATTAATGCCCAAGATAACCCTATTCCTCCATCAAGGGATGGGGATGATTCAGAGGTGGATCGCCCAACTAAAAATATACCACCTAAGAAAAATAGAGAGGTTGCCACCCAGGAGATTACCATTAAAGATTATAAGATTATTGGGTATGAGCGGGACACCACCTTTTTGGATACCACTATTTCTATACAGAAGGAATATAAATACAACTTTTTAAGAAGGGATGATTTTGAGCTAATGCCTTTTGCCAATGTGGGCCAACCCTACAATAAACTGGGGGTCAATTTTGATCAACGGGATATGTATCCCAAAATAGGGGCCAGTGCTAAACATTATAATTACATGGAGGCGCGGGATGTAAAATATTACAATGTGGCAACCCCCATGTCCGATCTAATGTTTAAAACAACCTTTGAACAAGGGCAGCTTTTAGATGCCCTTCTGGCTTTTAATACCTCTCGAAGGTTAAACTTTTCGCTGGGATATAAAGGGTTTAGGTCTCTGGGGAAATATCAATATAATGAAGCTGAGTCTGGAAACTTTAAGCTAACCTCCAACTACCAGACCAAAGATGAGAGGTATAGTTTACGGGCGCATATTGCGGCTCAGAATATGGAGTCAGAAGAAAATGGCGGACTTGCCAATAAGGAGTTGCAGTTTGAATCAGGGGATTCAGAATTTACGGATCGTTCCAGGATAGATGTTCTTTTTTCGGATGCTACTAACCGCGTATTGGGAAAACGTTATTATATGGATCATAGGTATGTCTTGTTTGGTAAAAAACGCGATACGGGCCAAGCAAGAACGACCTCGCTGACCTTGGGGCACGATTTTAGTTATGAGACCAAATATTACCAGTACAAGCAAAGTGGGCAAAACGATTATTTTGGAGATAGCTTTGAGACGGCAATTAGTGATAAATCCAGTCTAAAGACTACCTTTAATCAGCTGAGTGCACAATTTGCCAATAAAACCTTGGGTGTGCTTACCGGTCATATAAATCACTATCACTATAATTATTTCTTTAACTCGGTTCTGCAGACCGAAACCCAATTGATCCAAAGTCAATTGAGCGGGGAGGAGATTGCCGTGGGGGCTAAATACGTGAAGAAAATTGGAGGGTTTCAATTAAACGGATCAGCCCAGGCCAATGTCTCCGGGGATTTATCCGGAAGCTTGTTGGATGCTTTTGCAAGTTATGATATTAATAAGAACAACAAGCTTAAGTTTTCCGTTCACTCGTCTTCAAGAATGCCGGATTTTAATTTTTTATTATATCAAAGTGATTACCAAAATTATAATTGGCAACATACGGATGATTTTAATAAGCAGAACAACATTGGTTTTCAATTTAACCTTGAGTCTAGTGTCCTAGGTGATGTAATGGCCAAGTATACTTCTTTGGATAACTATACCTATTTTGCTTCCGATCCCAGTGCAACCATAGAGGAGGGGAGTGAGCAGGCATTTATTAAACCCTTCCAGGAGGGTAATGCCATAGATTTAATAAAGATTAAATACGCCAAGGAATTTAAATGGAAAGGTTTTGCGCTGAACAATACGGTTATGTACCAAAATGTTTCACAGACCAATGATGTGTTGCATGTTCCGGAATTGGTAACTAGGAATACCTTGTATTTTTCCAGCTTTGTGTTTAAGAAGGCAATGTACCTGCAAACCGGGGTAACTTTTAAATATTTTACGGCATATAAGGCAGATGCCTATAATCCGGTCTTGGGGGAGTTCTATTCCCAATCCCAGGAAGAATTGGGTGGATTCCCAATGTTGGATTTCTTTATCAATGCCCGTGTTCAGCAAACAAGGATATTCCTCAAGGCCGAGCACTTTAACTCAGCGTTTACCGAAAACAACTTTTATTCTGCACCCAACTATCCATATAGGGATTTCGTGATACGATTTGGTTTGGTGTGGAATTTCTTTTCCTGATATCATTTTTTTTAGTTAGTATTTTGGGGAGGATTCTCTTCTTGCTCTGGCTAGGTTCTGCGCTATCCCAACTGCTTAGTTGTATGGATGCCCTTATTGTTCTTTTGTCTAGGGGGAGAGCCTTGTGTTGTGGTAGCTGTAATTGCTGGTTATGCCTGTTGTGCAGTATCTATAAAAGGACAATAATATATATAGGTGGTGTTTTTTGTTTAATATGTCCAATAAAGGTTTGTTGATTGGCATGATGTGCATGTTTTTTGCAGCATTTCTTATCTTGTTATTCTAGGCTAGATATTTGTGGTGATTTTTTTAAGACATAATGTATTGTTACTTAAAGGGTTGTGTTTTGTTGCGAAAAAAAAGCGAAAAAAGTTTCAAAAAACGCTTGTGGATTTAAAAAAGGGTGGTAGATTTGCACCCCGCTAACGGAGCAATTGCGAAGTAGGGCGGCGAGGTGCTAGAGGCACCGTGTTCATTGAGATGTTGTCCCGCTTGTCCAGGTAAAAAAGAAAAAACATTTTTTTTCAAAAAAAAGCTTGGCAGGTTAAAAAAAGGTTGTACATTTGCAGCCGCTTTGGGAAACAGAGCGAACGAGAAAAAAGAGTAAACGAGTTC
>NZ_RQPJ01000001.1 GCF_003957295.1 Arenibacter aquaticus | reverse complement strand
TCGGTACCATGTAGGTTTTGCTCCAACCCTTGAGTCATTTTTTTGTTTCATGTTCCTAGACCTACAAGGTTTTTGGAAACCTCGCAGGGCCCATGATTATTAGAATTTCGCAGGCGTTGTCACTCCAAATCCAATCTGTTTATATCTAATTTTCTTTTTTGTTCATGCAAATATTCAAAATTCTCTGTATCTCCGAAAAGGTTTATCACTTCTTCTTTTGCAATTGGGACTAAATCTTCATTGCTATCTTGACAAACTGTGGAGCGATAAGAAGAAAACTCGAATGTCTTATAGTCTTTATTTACGCCATGATATGCTGGATTTGTATTTATATAGGTAATTAAATTCCTTAAATAATTGGTGTCTTGAACTAGTACTCTTCTATAATGTTTTTCAAAAAGACTACCTGTTCTATTGTACATTTTATTGAAAGCTTTGGCGTAGGCATTGAAAAGATTGGAAAATGATTGAGTAACTATTTTTTCTTCCTCAATGACCTGGACCGCCATATGGTAATGGTTGCCCATTAAACAAAAGGCAAGAATAGAAACCTTGTGAGACAAATATTTGTTCATCAGTTTTAGGAAATAGGTTTTGTTTTCCTTGGACCTAAAGATAAGAGCACCGTTTATTCCTCGGTTGTAAATATGATAATATCTGTCCGTTTCGAGTTTTTGCAGTTTCATCTTTTTTGTTTTTTTTGTTTGGCGTCTCTAGACCCACAGGGTTTTTGAAACTTCGCAGGTCTCCCTGTTGTCACCTAACCTGCAAGGTCTCTGGCACCTTGTAGGTTTTGCTCAAACCCTTTCGTCATTTTTTCTGTTTCTAGACCTACAAGGTTTTGGAAACCTCGCAGGTCTCCCTGTTTTTGCCACCTTGTATGTTTTGCTCCAACCCTTGAGTTAAGTTTTTTGTTTCATGTTCCTAGACCTACAAGGTTTTGGAAACCTCGCAGGTCTTGTTGTTTTTCTGACCTTGCAGGTCTTGGGGTTAGTCAAATTCTTTTTCCAATTTCAAATGCTCCACCGTTTTGACCGTGGCGGCCGTTACCGATAAGGGCAAGACCAAGATGACACCAACAACCGGTATAAAGAGGAAAAGCATAAATACAATGCCATTGCCTATGGCTATTCCCTTATTGCTTTTAACAAACCTAATACTTTCCTTATAGGAATAGTGTCTTTCCAGTGTATAATCCATGTTTCCAAAACCGGCATAGTAGCTCTGAACCAGAAAAAGGAGGAAGGTAGATAACAGTCCAACTATAGGGATGAGGCCAATTAGAATTATGGGAATGGTCAGTAGAATTTCCATTAAAAGGTTCCTGACATTGATACGTATTCCTCGCCAGAGTTGATTGGCAAAAGAAGTATGTTTATGTTCTTGAGGATTTCTTCCGGTGAAGTGGGCCTCTATTTTTTCGGAAACGGGTCCCATAAAGGGAGCTGAGAACGCCATAACCATATGTTTGTAAAGTATAAATCCCAATATTAGGATTATTATTCCACCAAATATTTCACTAATGAGATAAACGGTTTGTTGCCCCCAATCCCAAGTCCACCACTGGGATAGCATGTTTCCTATATTGTCGGATAGGGAATAGGCTATGGAAAATATCAGGGCGGCGATAAGGATACTGAGCAGAATGGGAACCCAAAAATACTTCCAAAGACCCAGTTGGGAAATGAGTTTAAAGCTGCCAAAATAGGCTTTAATACCGCTTATAATATGCTTTATCATATCATTGTTTTTGCGTAAGCGATTGTAGTGACATCCTTTTATTTTTATGCTCTGGTTTTTTGGACCTTTATGAAAGAGAATACGTCCTAAAAGCCTATATCGTTCTTTAAAAATAAAAGATATAACGGAAAGCGCGACCCTTTTACCCCTGTTAAGAGGATAAAAGGGATACGCCCTACTATTAACTGTTTATTGACCGTACTCTTTTACGGCATCTATAAAGGCTTTGGCGTGGTCTAGGGGGACATTGGGCAAAATGCCATGACCTAGGTTGACCACGTATTTGTCCTTTCCAAAGTCGGTAATCATTTGGGTGACCATTTTCTTTATTTCTGCTGGCGGGGATAGCAATCTGGCGGGATCAAAATTACCTTGCAGAGTGATATTGCCACCACTAAGGTAGCGGGCGTTACGTGCGGTACAGGTCCAGTCCACTCCTAGGGCGGCAGCGCCGGATTTGGCCATATCGCCCAGAGCAAACCAGCATCCCTTTCCAAAAACTATGACTGGGGCTTCTTCTTTTAGGGCGTCTATTATCTGTTGAATGTATTGAAAGGAAAATTCCTGATAATCTGTTGGAGATAACATTCCTCCCCAAGAATCGAACACCTGTACGGCGTTGACACCCGCTTTTACCTTGGCCTTTAGGTAGGCAATGGTGGTATCTGTTATTTTTTGAAGAAGTTGGTGGGCTGCTATGGGTTGGGTGAAACAAAATTCTTTGGCCTTGTCAAAGGTCTTGCTTCCTTGGCCCTGTACTACATAACATAGAATGGTCCATGGTGAACCGGCAAAACCGATTAGCGGAATATCGTTATTCAATAATTCCTTGGTGGCCTTAATGGCTTGCATAACGTAATCCAATTCCACATTGACATCTGGGACAATAACCTCATCTACGCCTTTTTGGTCCCGTACAGGGTTGGGTAAATAAGGTCCGAAATTAGGTTTCATCTCTACCTCTATGTTCATGGCTTGGGGAATTACCAAGATATCACTGAACAAAATAGCGGCGTCCATACCGTATCGGCGAATGGGTTGTACGGTTATTTCACTGGCCAATTCCGGGGTCCTACAGCGTGTAAAGAAGTCGTACTTTTCACGTATGGCCATAAATTCTGGTAAATAGCGACCTGCCTGGCGCATCATCCAAACTGGTGGGCGCTCTACTGTTTCCCCTTTTAATGCTCTTAAAAATAAGTCGTTTTTTATGCTCATACTGTACGGTTGTTAGGCTTTTTAATATTTGGTTTTTTGAATGTTACTTTTTTAGGTGCTGCTTGTTATCCTTATGGATGCAAATGGGTAGCTCCCTTGTAACATACGCTGTTAATTTGTTTGTGTTTTAAAATGTTCCACTGCCTTTTCCAATACGCTTTCTACGGTTGGATTGTTGGCCGTGATAACATTTTTACTGTGTTTTTTGGCTTCCGCTGCGGTGGTTGTGCCAATACAAATAGCAACACTGTTTCCGATACGGTTATTGGTCATAAAACTTTCCAAGCCACTGGGGCTAAAGAAGAGTATGCCCTTATAATCGGCAGCAAAGGTAAGGGGATTTGGGGTATTTTGATATGCTATCTGTTCCTTAAATGCTACTTTGTGTTTTGTTAAAAGGTTAGGGATATCATCCCTGCGCTTATCGCTGCACAAAAATAAAAATGTTTTTTCGGGGTGTTTGTCCACTAATCTTTGGGCCAACTGTGCACCGTAATGGGTCATTTCCACGACTTGAATACCCTGATCCGAAACCAATGCCTTAGTTTTTTCACCTACGCAATAGGCTTTAAGGTCTTGGTGGTTGTAGGCTGTTTTGGGGTAGTTCTGTAGAAAAGCCTTTACCGCATGCTGGCTGGTAAAAATGAGATTCTTATAAGCAGGGTCTATTTTGATGGGTATATACGATATCTGTATGGCATCATAATTATCCACTAAAATTGAACTGTTGCTGAGGATGGCCTTTTGACTGGGGGTAAGGATTTTTGTGGAGAGAAGGCGTATGCTCATGCTACTATGGTTTCTTGTTCCCAAGCGGGATCATGCCAATTCCTTTTTTATCTCCACCATCATTTCCGAGCCACCGTTGGTCAATATTTCTTGGGCACAAGACCTTCCGAAACCTTTATATTGCTTAGAAGCAATAGATTTCTTGACAACTAACTTCTGTTTCCCGTCAAGGGATAGTAATACGCCCTCAAAACTTAGGCTGTCTTTGTCAATGGTAGCTATTGCTCCAATGGGTGCCGTGCAACCTCCTTCCAGCACCTGTAAAAATTCCCTTTCCACGTGGGTGCTGATTTCCGTTGTTTTATCATTGAGTTTTCTAACTGCCTCCGTGGAGTAGGGGTCGTTTTCCATACTTACGACCACCATGGCCCCTTGTGCAGGTGCAGGTATCATCCAGTCCAGGTCTATGTGATTTTGGGGCAGAACCTGTATACGCTCCAGACCGGCCTTGGCAAAAATGGCCCCATCCCATGGATTATCGGCTAGTTTTTGGAGTCGGGTATTTACATTTCCCCTTAGGTCTACAACTTTATGGTCAGGGTATTTATGTAGCCACTGGGCCTGTCTTCTTAGGCTTCCGGTGGCGATAGTGCCGTGGGTTTCTAGAAAATCCAAATTTTTATGTACAAGGATGTCCTGGGTATTGGCACGTGGTAGTACTGCACTCTGTAACATGCCTTTGGGCAGTTTTGTGGGTACATCCTTCATGGAATGTACAGCAATGTCCACTTGGCCATTGATCATTGCTATATCCAGGGTCTTGGTGAAAATTCCAGTAATGCCCAGTTCGTACAGGGGCTTGTCCAGCAAAAGGTCACCGGTAGATTTTACTGAAATGATTTGGGTGTCATAGCCCAGGGATTCCAATTGCGTTTGCACGGTATGTGCTTGCCATAGTGCTAACTGGCTATCTCGGGTGCCAATTCGTATTGTTTTGCTCATTTAGGCTCCAGTTCTAATTGAAAAACGCGTTGAATGAGTTCTAGACTGGTGTCGGAATCTATTTCTGTATCCTTGAGGTGGTTGGCAAATTGTTTGGTAATCTTCTGGATAATGCGTTCGGAGATAATATCGGCCTGAGTGGAATTGAAATCGGAAATTTTCTTGCTTTGAAAATCCAATTCCTCATCTTTCATAGTCTTTAATTTTTTCTTTAAAGCCTTGATTACAGGAGCAAATTTTCTGGTTTCCAACCACTTTATAAAATCGTCTTTAACTTCTTCTATAATGGCTTCTGCCTGTGGGATGGATTGTCTTCTTTTTTCCAGGGTATCATCGGTCATTTGTGATAAATGATCCAGATGTATCAGGGTTACGTTTTCCAGTTCACTTAAATTGTCCGAAACATTCTTGGGAATGGACAGGTCCAAAACCAACAATGGTTTCTTGGTGTAGATAAGCTCTTTGGATATGGTAGGGGATTGGGCGCCGGTGGCTACGATAAGCACATCGGTATTGCGTATTTCGGTTTGTAGGTCCCCGTAATCTTTTACGATCAAATTAAATTTTCCCGCTATTTTTTCGGCCTTGTCCTTGGTGCGGTTTATAAGGGTGATATGTGAGTTCTTGGTATGTTTTATAAGATTTTCACAGGTATTACGGCCAATTTTCCCAGTACCGAACAAGAGTATATTCTTATCGGAAATATCGGGGATTGTATTGATGATGTATTGCACGGAGGCAAATGCCACCGAAGTGGCTCCGGATGAAATATTTGTTTCGTTTTTTATACGCTTACTGGCTTGTATTACTGAATTACATAGTCGCTCCAAGAATGGTGTAGCTATATTGTGCTTTTTAGACCTGCTAAAACTTTGGCGGAGTTGGCTAATAATTTCAAAATCGCCCAAAATCTGACTGTCCAATCCAGTGCCCATTCTAAAGAGATGGTTTATGGCATCATTGTTTTTGTGTACATAGGCCACTTCCTGAAACTCTTCCAGACTGCCCTGTGTATTGTCACAGAGTAGTTTTATGAGTTGAAATGGATGTTGGGCAAAGCCGTGTAGTTCGGTTCTATTACAGGTAGAGGTAACCAAAAGGCCATCTATGCCTATATGTTTGGCCTGGTCCAACAAACGGTCCATAGCATGATCGTCCAAGCTGAATTTTCCACGCACCTCGGCATCGGCCTTTTTATAATTAAGGCCAATGGTGTAAAACGAACTATGTTTGGAAATATGGTAATCTTTCATAGGTACCCTTAAGAGCGCAACAAAAATAGTAGCATAGATGCTATAAAAATAACGCTAGAGGAACAATTAGTAACGCTTGTGGTTTTTTAACGTTGTATTTTATGTTAAAACCCCGTAAATAGTCTATTTTAGCAGTGTTGGCGAATATTTTGTCGCGCCTAATTTAGAATGTTTCTAAATAGTAGAATTTGAAAATTGGTATTTATGGAGGAAGAAAATATCGCTCAAGGTTCTTTTGAGGAAGTGTTGATAGAAGATGGGTTCTATGTGTTGAAGATTCAGAACGACAGTATTTACAATCAGAAGGTTACGCGTGAAATAGACAGTTCCTATATACAGTTTCATTTCTGTTTAAAAGGAGATGCCAAGTTTATTTTCAATGAAGGCCGGTATGCCCTGGAGGTTAGTGAGGAGAATTCACTTCTTTTATATAACACTCAAGTTGATCTGCCGTTAAACTTGATCCTGAACACAAATTCTTGGATGGTCTCGGTGGTGATGACGATCCGTAAATTTCATTCCCTATTTTCCAAGGAGGCCAACTATATTCCCTTTCTTAGCGCAGAAAACAAGGACAAGAAGTATTACTCCCAAGAGGCTGTTTCACCGGCCATTGCTGTGGTATTGAGTCAGGTTATGAATTACAACCTGCACCGGTCCATTAAGGGACTATATATTAAAGGAAAGGTATATGAGCTTATTTCCCTTTATTTTAATAAGAGTCAGGATGCAGATGTGGAGCAGTGTCCTTTTTTGGTAGATGAGGACAATGTTAAACGAATACGAAGGGCCAAGGAAATTGTTATTTCCCGCATGGCAGAGCCGCCCAGTTTACAGGAATTGTCAGATGAAATAGGGCTGAGTTTAAAAAAACTAAAGGAAGGCTTTAAGCAGATCTACGGTGACTCGGTATATAGCTTTTTGTTTGATTATAAAATGGAATACGCCCGAAAAATGCTGGAATCGGGTAAGCATAACGTTAATGAGGTTGGCTTAAAAGTGGGCTACAGTACTTCTAGTCATTTTATTGCGGCCTTTAAGAAAAAATATAGTACCACTCCCAAGAAATATCTTATGTCCTTGGCCAACGGATAGTTGCCCGCTCTAAGCGTCTGGGGTGGATAATACTGGTTTGCTCTCTTTTTTGGCATATTTTGCTGTGCTCTACCTTTCACAATCATCTCTTTTGTTGGCCAAACGGCTGCTGTACATTTTTTTATATGATTAGCTTATTGGTCCATGTTGACTTAAAGATTTATAGCCCTTGTATTGGTAGTAGGTGAATGGGCCTGAAAGTGTTAAGGAAAAGGACTGTTTCGGGTATTTTTATTTCTAACAAGAAGGGGGTTTATTGTGAAAACTGTAGGTAATTACAGAAAAAATTGCAAAAGATGTGCATTCTTGTCTTAAAATTTCGATATTTAGGGCTTGATTAAAAAACGAATATCTTTATATGCGCTTATATAAATGTACTATTGTATTACTTGTATTGCTTATGGCAATAGGGTGTGGTAGTAGTAAAATTCAAGAGGAAGTAACCTTAAATCCTACCCTGCATGACACGGAGGTGAAGGTGCCGGCCAGAATTAATCCTCCAAGTAGTTTCTCCCAAGATCAGGTATTGGTTTTTTCCAAGACCAATGGATTTAGGCATAAATCCATTGAAAAAGGCGTTGCTACCTTTGTAAAATTAGGGGCGGCCCACAATTTTGAAATTACACATACTGAGGATTCCCTTCAGTTTAACAGCGAGAATCTTAAGAAATTTAAGTTGGTAGTGTTTTTGAGCACCACCATGGATGTATTGGGGGATGACCAGCAAGCGGCCTTTGAAAAATATATACAGAACGGAGGCAGTTTTATGGGGGTACATGCAGCGGCGGACACTGAATATGAATGGCCTTGGTACGGTAAATTGGTAGGGGCTTATTTCCTTAGTCATCCCAAACAACAAACGGCTACCATAAATGTGGTAGACCACAACCATCCAGCTACAAAGCATTTAGCAGATATATGGACCCATTTTGATGAATGGTATAACTATAAGAATATTAATCCCGACCTCAATGTTATTATGAAGTTGGACGAGAGCTCCTATGAAGGGGGTAAGAATGGGGATAATCACCCTATTGCCTGGTATCATGAATATGATGGTGGCCGTGCTTTTTACACGGGATTGGGACATACCGAGGCTTCTTATGACGATCTTAATTTCCGGCAACATTTGGTCGGAGGAATCGAATATTGTTTAGGAAGGCAGTAATTCTGCGCCTTAAACAATAACCGGCAAAGTCCAATACTTTGCATTTTTAATAACCACCAACCTTTACCTGTAGTCCTGCAAGGTTTTATTGATACGAAAAGTGCCGTAGATTATTTCAACGCGACTTTTTGTTAAAAACCTCGCAGGGCTTTTTTTTTGATTTTTATTTTTTAGGGATCTTGATCGAGTATAAAACCCAGGGTAATATCACTTTTTGTATGGCTAAGGTCATGCAGTTGTTTTCAGGTCTAAACAAGCGGGGATCCTGAATAGTAATATTATTGACCAACGGTGCTGCTTAAAACAGACTCAATGGTCTTTTTTTTGGGTTTAAATACGTGGCTCAGGGTTCTCTAAAAGCCTTTTGACGATAATTTAGGTTATATGGTCTGTTGCTTATAAGGCTGTAGACACCTTGTTGGCAACCTAAACCAACTAGGTGGTATAAATCCTTAGTTTTGTTCGGGATTCATAGGATAATGTACTTCCACTTTGTCGTGCATGGTGTAAAGTCTATAATTATTCCCTTCGGGGACAAGAATGCCACTGGATCTATTCTCTTCCATTATGGGGTTTTTGGGATATTTTTTCCAATGCAGGAGGTCTTTGGAGGCGGCTACATTGGTAGACCATTCACTCCAATCCTCATAGGCCGTACCGTGATAATAGGCGTAGTACCATCCATTATGCTTAATTATCTGGTTCACCGCAAGTCCATATTTATCGTACGCTTCAGGTCCCATGGCCAATACGGGCTCATCCTGTACATTGGTCCAAACATTCAAATCTTTTGAGGTGGCAAGCCAAATGCCTAGATCGTTACGTTCATAGAAAAGGTACCAGGTATCGTTCTCTTTCCAGGCGGTAGGGGTCCCATAGGGGCCTTCGCTTAGTGGGGTTCCATCTGCCTTGCGTATGTCCAACGAACCGTGATCTGTCCAATTGATCCTGTCGGTCGAGCTGAGCCTATGGGCTACATCGTTTTCCCCCTCGGCAAACATATGATAGGTGCCGTTCACTTTTATTACCATCATATCCTCTGTCCAGCTTTCTTTAAATATGGGGTTGTCTGGGTAGGGGGTCCAGATGATACCGTCCGGGGATGTGGCATAGCCTAGAGCAAGGGCCTTGCTATCAGGACCAAATCCTGTATACCACATATGATAAGTGCCGTCTTCCTTTAAAATAAAACCACGTTCCCTAATTTTTTGATCCCAGCTATCTTTTCCTCCGCCCGTAAATAATGGTGCTATTTCTGGTGTTGTAAAATGGGTCAACTTCTTAGGAAAGGGCACAGAGTCCAGGGTAGTGGTATGGACTGTATCTGTAGTGTTCTGGCTTTTTGGAGTGTCTTTGCAGGATCCGAAGAGTAGGAGTGCAATGGCAAAAAAGGATATACTTGTTTTCATAATGTTATGGTTGGTAGAATTATTTTATGCTTTTAAAGGTTGTTCAACAGGGAATTTGAACTAAACTGGTTAATCATCAGAAAGATAGCAATTCCTTTCTGTCTATTATGCTAAGCGATAATAAAAAAAATGTATAATGTTTGGTTAAGGAAGAGGTGGATAAACTAGGGTCAATATTATGGCAGATTTTGGTAAAATATGTGAGAAAACGACTATTAACATGTTGTATATTGCCCTGTTCTCCCTAATGATTTAAAATAGCTTTTTATTATTTGTAGTGGGAGGTATGTGGATTGCCATATGCCTGCTCTTTCTGTGGGTTTTAGGTAGTAAAGGAGCTGTGGTAATTAAACGAATAAGAACCATTTTAGGATGAAAATTTATTTACTGTGCGCCGCATTGTTTTTTGTGATGGGGGTGGGTTGGGCACAACGCCCTGCCCAGGGACCCATGTCCAAAAAGCGTTTCAACCCTGAAAAGAAGGGGTATCGCTTGGTGTGGGAAGATCAGTTTAAGGGTAAAGCCTTGGATACCACCAAATGGAGCGTGAGGGGAATTGGACCTAGGGCCATAGCCTATGTTTCTGAAGAAGCGGTAAAGGTGGAAAATGGGTATTTAAAGCTATATGCATTAAAAAAGGGAGATAGTTTGCTGGGTAGTGCCGTGGGCACCCAAGGTAAATTTATGTCCAAGTACGGATATTATGAATGTAGGGCCAAACTACAACGATCACCGGGTGTCTGGGCGGCTTTTTGGTTGCAGTCCCCCCAAGTGGGCAAAGGTGGGGACCCTGCTAAATACGGCGCGGAAATAGATGTGATGGAATTCTTTAAAAAGCTTGGTACTGATATTGTTTCCCACAATGTGCATTGGGCATACGGACCCAATCAGCAGACCACACATGGGATGCAGAGTTACCGCAGAGGAGTAAGCCAAGGGTTTCATACCTTTGCCCTGGAGTGGTTTCCGGACAAGTATATTTTTTATGTAGACGGACTGAAATATTATGAGGTGGCCTCGGGCGTATCCAATATAGAACAGTATCTAATTCTAAGTATGGAATATCCAGGAAAAAAAGAAGAAATCCTTAAGACCGTTTTTCCAGATGTTTTTACTGTAGATTATGTAAGGGTTTACCAAAAAGTAGACAAAGACTAATGTAATTGCTGGAAGGCCATTTGCTTTAAAGGATGGATTTAAAAATAAATAAACATTATAACCAATGAAAATTGCCCTATTACAGTCTTCGGACATAAATTCAAATATAGAGGAACAGCTGGCCGGTTTGTTCCGGCAGTTAAACTCCAATATTAAGCAGGTAGATCTAAGTCAGGTTATGGATCCGGATAACCCAATTTCCCTTGTGTATTGCAGAGAGGGGGATAAGGTGTTGGGAATGGCCTTGATGTGCACTTATACCGTAGTATCGGGTAAAAAAGGATGGGTAGAAGATGTGGTAGTGGATGTTGCTCATAGGGGACAGGGAATAGGAAGGAGATTAATGGAGAAAATAGTGGAAATAGGAAAGAAAAAAGGACTGTCCGAAATACTTCTTTTTAGCGCTGATAAACGTATTGAGGCTATTAACCTTTATAAAAGTCTTGGGTTTAAGGAAAAGGAAAGTCGTATTTATGTCTTGCGGCCAGAGGCTGTGGTTAAAAAGGATTAGGGTTTACCTAAGCGGCCAAAAATAGGTTGAATAACATGTTTATTTTCATGGAGCTGTGGTCTGTTAGACCCAGCAAAAGCTTGCCAAAAATTGTTATTGGGGGCTTGGTGACCATTGTTGTCCTTTAACGGGTAACCCAATCTAGCCGTGGGTTTTTTTTTGACTCTAACCAATGGTCATAATTTTACATTTCTATAGTTAATTGGATTGATTGAAGGGTATTTTTATGCGTAGCTTGTTCCAGTTATGGACGGTTTTAAACTTCACTATTAGCTAATCGTATCGTTTGTAAAGGTTACAGTGTTTTAGCTACAATATATTCTTCCAATTGTACTGAATTGTAAATGGCCAAACAATTGATTTTTATTTTAATTGAATTTTATATTAGCCCAATAGCCCAATAAAAGGAGGAAATCCAAACTAGTGGCATATTTTGATTTGCTATTATGGCCAATGGCCCCGGGTCTCTCCCGAGGGTTAAAATTGTAGTAGTATTTGAGAAAATCTCAGAGAATATCCTTGTAAATATGTTATATATTGTTTGTCCTTAAGACCTTCATTATATGGTGTCTAGCTAGTTTAGCCCAGCAATGCCATAAGGGAATGTTTTAGGCGGCTATATAGTATAAAGTAAAAATGTAACAATCAATAATTATGAAAAAACCAAAATCAGCCAAATCTGTCGGTTCACGCAGATCATTTATTAAGAAAGGTGCCATGGCCTCCTCCATCTTTTTTGTACCTAGACATGTATTGGGAGGTGTGGGATATACGGCTCCCAGTGACCGATTGAATATTGCCGCTATTGGTGCAGGAGGAAAAGGGGCCAGTGATATTAGAAACGCTTCCGTAGGGGGTAGGGAAAAGGTTGTGGCTTTATGTGATGTGGATTTTTCCGGCTCTGCCTCCAAATCTGTTGAGCGCTTCCCAAAGGCAAAGCTTTATGCTGATTTTAGGAAGATGTTGGACAAAGAAAAAGGCATTGATGCAGTGACCATTTCCACCCCGGATCACGTTCATGGCCCTGCTGCCAAATATGCTATGGAGCGCGGAGTCCATGTGTATGTACAAAAGCCAATGACCCACAATATTAGAGAGGCTAGGGTGCTTACAGAAATGGCCAGGAGTAAAAAGATTGTTACCCAAATGGGGAATCAAGGAGGTTCCAATCCACTATTGGGAATGGTACAGAAATGGGTAGATTCCGGTGTACTGGGGAAAATTTCCAAGGTACAGGTCTGGACCAATAGGCCTGTATGGCCACAAGGAGGCGCATTCCCAAAACCAGACCCTACTGCCAAACCCAAAGACCTGGATTGGGACCTATGGTTGGGACCCTCCGAATACAAGCCCTATACCCCCAATATACACCCATTTAGCTGGAGAGGTTGGTGGGAATATGGTACTGGGGCTTTAGGTGATGTTGGGTGTCACCTTATAGATATTCCGTTTAGGACGCTCGGATTAAAATACCCTACAGATGCGGAGTGTAGTGTAGGGGCGGTTTATAGTGGTATGTGGAATGCCGATTATCACCCTGAAGGCTGTCCGGCCTCCTCATTTATTACACTGCATTTTGGTGCAACGGAAAAGAGTGGTTCTCCAATTGAAATGAGCTGGAGCGATGGCGGAATTAGGCCCGCGCACCCGGATATTATCCCTGCAGATCATGATATAGGTGGCTCTGGAAGTCAGAATGGGGTGCTTATGATCGGGGAAAAAGGTATCATCTCAACCAATATCAATGACAGTTCGGCCCTTATGCCCAAATTATACCTGAATGACGGAAGTACCGATTTTGGTCCCGAAGTGGAACCAAATGACGAACCGGAATACGGACATCATCGCAAGTGGATAGACGCTTGTAAAGCTGGCTTTGGAAGTGAGGAGCACCTAGGCCTTACCTCTTCCTTTGATTATGCCGGACCTATGACCGAAACAGTGCTTATGGGTAACCTGGCAATACGAAGCTATCTATTGCAACGGGAAAATGAAAAAGGAAAAATGGAATTCTTTGCCCGCAAGAAATTGCTTTGGGATGGGGAAAACATGCGTATTACCAACCTAGAGGAGGCCAATCAGTTTGTAACTAGGAACTATAGGCCGGGTTTTGTGGTATAGGTATAAAAGTAAGTCAAAAATACGCCCATATGATGCTGTTATGGCATTTTATGGGCGTTTTGTTTTAGTAGGGAAAATAGTGTTCGGTTTTCCTAAATTGGCGTTGCTTCATTGGGGTAATTTGCTATATTAGCCCAAAAAAATATCATGATGAAGAATACGCTATTTGCAATTGCCTTGGTCTTATTTGTATCCTGCGAAACCGAAAAAAAAACGCAGGAGAATATAGATTATACGGCCAAAAATGAAGCAGATATACAGGCCTATGTAGCAGAGAACAATTTAGAGGCCCTACGTAGTGATTCCGGTCTTTACTATGTAATTGAAGAGGAAGGAACAGGGGCTCAGGCAGAAGCCACTTCCAATGTTACCGTGGCCTATAAAGGATATTTCCTTAATGGATCTGTATTTGATCAAAGTGATTCGGAAGGAATTACCTTTGGACTTAATCAAGTTATAAAAGGCTGGACTGAAGGAATAACGTATTTTAAGGAGGGCGGTAATGGAATACTATTGGTGCCTTCCCATTTGGGATACGGAAGCTGGGACTACAATGGTATACCAGGAGGATCGGTGCTTATATTTGAAGTATCCCTAATTTCCGTGAATTAAAGGAGACCTGTTTGTTCGGGGAATTATATGTTGTGGTGCAGCAGGCCCAAATACAAAGAACCAACCAATCGGTTGGTTCTTTGTATTTGGGCCTATTTCAAAAACCTTTTAAAATGGGAGCTACGGCAACTAAGGTCGACCAAATGCAGGGAAGTCTTAATTTTGCACTGGCTAATCCGCCACAACAGACCAGTTGGTTTGTTGTGATTCGGCTAACGGTAAGTCCAAATAGGCTATTTAATACCATATAGTGGTTATGTTGGGCAGGGCGCTTGCTAGGTACTTTCGTATATGGAATATCCTGGCCTAAGAGGCGGGTGTAGTATATGGAAACGGGTCGGTTATTATTGTATTTCTTCTGTTTTCTTTAAATGGGAAAGGGCTTTGGATCCCAATCGGGATTTTGAGGGTTGTAGTGTTGGAATGGCCCATGTTATTGTGAATAGTTTGTAATAATCCCTTTATATTTAGCCTGTCAAAATTAATTTTTGTACCGCAATAAAAACAAGGCAATGATGAGACAGCAAGGTACCCAAAAAGGGAATGTTGGTAGGGAACCGCGTATAGAAGTGGTTGCTGAAAAGAAATTGGTGGGTATATATCTGCCAATGTCCTTGTCACAAGACCGTACTGGGGAACTTTGGGGAGCATTTATGTCGAGAAGAAAGGAAGTACTATCTCCCATTTCAACTAATTTGATCTGCATGCAGATCTATGAAGGGCGGCCGAGCTTTTCCCAATTTAATGCGGAAACGGAATTTGTAAAGTGGGCAGCTGTTGAGGTGAAGGATGCTGCTGAGGTTCCGCATGGTATGGAAGCCTATACCTTGCTAGGAGGTATGTATGCAGTATTTGTACACAAAGGCTTACCAAATTCCTTTTCACAAACTGCTCAGTTTATTTTTGGGAATTGGTTGCCTAAATCAAGATATGAGCTGGATAATAGGGAGCATTTTGAGGTTATGGGGGAAAGGTATAGGCGCAACGACCCTAATTCCGAAGAAGAGGTTTGGGTGCCAATTAGGATTAGAAAATAAAATAGTAGGATATGGGAACAAATTGGTTTATGGGTATTTTGATACTGGTTTTTCAGTTGAATTATGCCCAAGAGGGTACAGAAATGATTTGGTGGAACCCGGCAAACACGGACGAAATGGTAGTAGAGGGGCAGGCGTGGCCAGGTCAGGTATCTTCTTTTTATCATAGGTTGCCAGAGCATGCCAAAGAAGTGGTGCGCCCTGCCGTTTGGAATCTGTCCAAACATTCGGCTGGACTTTCTATAAGGTTTAGTACGGATGCCCAAATTATTAAGGTACGGTATAAAGTGAAAGGCAGGCATGCTATGCCCCATATGCCGGCAACTGGGGTTAGCGGGTTGGATCTCTATGCAAAGACAAGTGAGGGGAGTTGGTTGTGGCATAGGGGGAAGTATTCCTTTTCCGATACCATACAATATCATTATGCCAATATCGACCCAAAGGATAAGTTTCATGAAATGGGCAGGGAGTTTCAATTGTATCTGCCGTTGTATAACGAAGTGGAATGGTTGCAAATTGGAGTGCCTAAAGATGCTGTGTTGGATCCACTGCCTTTAAGGCAGGAAAAACCCATAGTGGTATATGGGACTTCTATAGCCCAGGGTGCCTGTGCCTCCCGTCCTGGTATGGCATGGACCTCTATTCTGGGCCGTAAATTGGATAGGCCACTTGTTAATTTGGCTTTTAGTGGAAATGGGCGATTGGAGAAAGAACTGATAGCGTATATTGCCCAGATAGACGCCAAAGTATATGTGCTGGATTGTTTGCCTAACCTGGGGGCCACCAAAGATCGTTCGTTGAACGACGTGCGACAGCTTATTATGTCTGCTGTGAAACAAATAAGAACAAAGCGTCCCACTACCCCCATTTTAGTCGTAGAACATGATGGATATTCGGATGCCACTGTGGATGCGCAGCGTCATAAAACCTATACAGATCTTAATAGAATAGCCAAGGAGGCCTTTGCTCAATTACGGGCCGGTGGAGTAAGGGGTGTTCATTTGTTGACCAAGGAAGAGCTGAATCTGTCCATGGAGAGTTTTGTAGATGGCACCCACCCTACGGATTTGGGAATGATGGAATATGCGGTCGCCTATGAAAAAAAGATTCGGCATGTAATAAATGAGCCTATTGGGACTACATCCACAACCATACCGGTAACCCAAGCTAGGGAGCCGGGATTGTACCACTGGGAAAAACGTCATCAGGAATTGTTGAAAATGAATCGGGAAAAAGCCCCTCGCATCTGTTTTTTCGGAAATAGTATAACCCATTATTGGGGAGGATCACCTGAAGCCCCCTTGCGTAATGGGGCCGATTCTTGGAAGAAGAATTTGGAAGGGCTTCAGGTTCGTAATTTTGGTTTTGGTTGGGATAGAGTGGAAAACGTACTCTGGAGAATATATCACGATGAACTGGATGGCTTTGACGCGGAGCAAATAGTGCTGATGATTGGCACCAACAACGAACATTTAAATACGGATGAAGAGATTCTCAGTGGATTGGAAATGGTGATCAATGCCGTGAAAGTAAGACAGCCTAAGGCAAGGTTGTTATTATTGGGTTTGTTTCCAAGGGTAGATAAGGAGGATCGTATGCGTAATTTAAATAGGAGAATGGCTACACTGGCGACCTCTAAAAATGTGGATTATGCAGATATCGGTGGCGTGTTATTGGGCAAGGATAAGAAAATAGATGCCAGTTTGTTTTCGGATGGTTTGCACCCCAATGCAAAAGGTTACCGAAAAGTGGGCAAAAAATTACAATCAATACTCAAGAATAATGAAAATTAGACTATTTAAAAACACCGTGACATCACTACTGGGCCTATTAATGTTGTGTTGTAATGTAAAGGAAGATTCGGCCTCCAAAAATCCATCTCTGGAAAATATTGCGCTGGAAAGTGTGCAGAATAGGCAGGAGGCTCCCATTATGGGATGGGCGAGTTGGAACAATTATAGGGTGAATATCAATGAAGAAATAATTAAATCCCAAGCCGACGCTATGGTGGCAACGGGCTTAAAGGATGTTGGTTATTCCTTTATTAATATTGATGACGGATTTTATGGGGGAAGGGATAGTATTGGGCGTTTAAAGGTTCATAAGCGGCGGTTTCCATCAGGTATGAAATCCTTGGCGGACTATATTCATTCCAAGGGTTTAAAGGCGGGAATTTATTCCGATGCCGGAATCAATACCTGTGCTTCCTTTTGGGATAAGGATACCATAGGTTCTGGAATGGGGCTTTATGGCCATGACCAAATGGATTTGACCCTTTACCTTAAAGAGTGGAAATATGACTTTATAAAAGTAGATTGGTGCGGAGGGGAATGGTTGGGATTGGACGAGGAGACACGGTATACTGAAATAGGAAGGATGATTAAGAGTATCAATCCCAATGTGGTGTATAACGTATGTAGATGGAAGTTTCCGGGAAAATGGGTGACACAAGTAGCTGATTCCTGGAGAATTTCCGGTGATATATCAAACAAATTTGAGTCTATACTGCATATTGTAGATTTGAATGCGGATCTTTGGAAGTATAGCTCCCTGGGTCATTACAACGATATGGATATGTTGCAAGTTGGAAGGGGTATGACGGAAGAAGAGGATAGAACCCATTTTTCAATGTGGTGTCTAATGCAATCGCCTCTTTTGTTAGGGAATGATTTAACAAATATGTCTCAGGAAACCTATCAAATTGTTTCCAACAGGGAGATGATAGCCATTAACCAAAGTCCTTTTGTCTATCAGGCCAGGCGAATTACGGACAAGGGCGACCTGGAGGTATGGGCCAGACCTATGGTGTCTACTATGAGTGGTGAAGTGGTAGTGGGGCTGCTAAACAGATCGGAACAGCCTTCGGTTATTTCCTTTGATCTTTCCAGTATAGGGATCAATTCCTCAGCAGGTTACACCCTTAGGGATATTTGGAAAAAAAAGGATTACGGTACTGCTACTACCGAAAACATTACTAGGGAGGTTCCAGGGCATGGTATTGTAGTACTAAAGATTAAGGGGGCAGCGAAGCCCTTTAATGTATTTCAGTATAAAGATCAATAGGGGTAGGGCACTATATGTCATGATTATAAGGGGCGTGCAACCATAATTCCCGTATTGCTTTTAATGCCCTTTAGGTAATCGGATAATGGCAATTGTGAGACTTCCACTTCCATAGACCCTGTGGAAGCATGCAATAAATGAATTCTACCATCTGCCTCCCTGCTTGCTATTCCAGTGTGTGTTATGTCTAGCCCGTTAATAGAGGTGGTCAGTGCAATAATGTCGCCAGACCGAATCAAATGTTCATTGGCCTCGATCTGGTCCTGTGGCAAAATACAGAGCGATTTATGGTTTAGAAATTTTTCCGAGGCTTGAATTTTTCTAAAGTTGTCCTCATTTTTAAGAAAGGGATAAAGGTCCCTATGTGTGCTCATAAAATTGATTTCTTTGTTGGTCTCCACACCGCCTATTTCTGAGGTGATATTTCTTATGAGCCCCTTTTTTTCATTGTTGGCGATCCATTCGGAAAAATAATGTAAGCGGGAGGCATACCCATCCAATTTTCCATTTTTATACCGTATGGTTTCCATAAAATGGGTGAAGGATTCAAAATCGGTTTTATGCTGCAGTAGCATTAGGTTAAAGGCCAGGACGTTCTCCACAAAGGTGGTGCAATCCAATTGGCGCAGATTAATTACCAGGGATTCTGTTGCGCCTATTTCCAAGGTTTTGGCCACATAGGGGGTGCCCATAAACATCTTACCTATGGCCACCATATTATCACCTATTGCGGCTCCTTCCAATGGGGAGATGGCTTCCATTCTGGCAGAAAATGCCTCCCGGTCCTGAATGGGGCAAATTATATTTTGGGCAAATCCCAATTGTAGAATAAAGACAATAATTAAAAGTAACGACCATTGTTTCATGACGATCTGTTTAAAGTGTTGGTTTAAATTTTTTTTATAAATATCTAAAATATAAATATATATAAGTTTATTTATACTATTTGGTATTAAAAATGTTCAAGGATCTGTAACACGCATATATTCTTAATTTGTTCAATGATTGTGATCACAGTCTTTGGGTTGCAACTGAGTTGTTCTTCTTAATGCATAAAACCCGCATAGGAAGAAGGGTCGTTCACAATGGCCCGTGGTCTGTTCCTTAAATTATACTCTTCGGTAGTTAATTTTATGATCTCCTCATCAGTACTAATGTCCGTTATATTAAATCCTTTGTTTATATAGAATGGCCGTGTTTGAATATTTCTTGAATTACGAAATACCAATAAGTACATTTTTCCATTGTTTCCATAGCTGTCCTTGTCCTTTACCTTGAACATATATCCTTTGTAATCTGTACTGGGATAGTACATTTTTTGGTCATTGACGAATTCTATTGTGTATTGTTCTTTATTTAATTCTAGCTGTTTGAAAAGTATTGCTTCGGCTATGGATTTTTGACTTCGGTATTGGGCCGGAAAAATGTGCAATCTACCATTCTTTTTTAATTTGTTGAAAAGTGTAAGGCGGGTACTGGGATCTTCGCTTAATTTAGAGATTAAACCTTTTGGTATGTTGTTTGTTCCTCTTCCGTGATTTCCTTGATGTTTGGCAAGTAAGGCAATATAGGACATTTGTATGTTGGGGTCTTCTACCAAGGAGAGTCTTCTGAAAAATGCGGCCACTTCACCTTCTTCAATATAGGGATAAAGAAGTATGGCATAGTTTTCCAAGATATCGTAATTGTTGTTTTTCGTTCTTGGCGATTCTTTTTGTGATAGCAGGTCCTGGGCCAAACTTAATTGTCTTTTTAGTTGAATCTTGGCGTCGTTCAGTATTTGGTTTTTATATTTTTTGTAGCTCTTGGGCTTTACCAGACCACGGGACATTAGCTTTGCCAACATGGAGAAGATGGGCGATTTGTATTCCTCTATGGCACTATAATCCAATATTTCGGGATATAATTTTTTGGCAAGGGGCAGGCTGTCCAGATAGGGTTGAAATATATTGTTTATTTCCTGTTTGCTCGAAACCAGGGGCAGGTCGGTTTGCATAAGGCGTAGGAGCAATTCTGCGGAAGCCTCGTCCTTCTTCTTGGCAATGGCCTGTAATATTTTGGTTTGGGCCTTGGAGTTGTTATAGGACTTTGTGTAATAGGCTTCAAAGAAGGCTGTAGGGTCTACTCCTTTTAGTTGGGCCAATTTTTCTATGAGGTAGGATCGTAAGTATCTTTGATTGTCTTTAAAAGCGTAGGTCCCAATATAGTATTTTAAGGAATCTGCGTGTTTTTTATAAAACTTCACAAAGGGATAGCCATCTAGCAATATACTATCGTTTTGGCGAATGGCCTTAAAGAATTGTGGTGTCTTATCCGCTAGTATGGAAGAACCTATAAGGGTATCCGAGGGAGTGAAGTTTTGGAAAAACTCCGCAACAAACCTATTTGGCTGTGTTAAGGTATCCACAATTGCCTTGACCTCGTACAAGAGTCCGCCTTTCACAATATTTTTTATAAGGATTCCCCTGGTACTGGCCGTATCGGTCAATGTTAAATTAATTTCATGGTACTTGTTGTTGTATTGTGGAATCTGCTCCCTGCTAATATGAAAGTTTTTTTGGGAGTACAATTTTTTCCTAAGTGCCCATACCGAATCGATATTGGGAAACATTAGGAAATCATGGGCCTTGTTGACCGTGACCAAAATGGCTTGGTTATCATGGTGCTGGTAAACCGACTTCTTGGTATAAGCGCTATACGGTTTAGGTTTTTTGTGACGCTCGTAATAGTTGATGCTGTTTTCTACAAATTTTGGAGGACTAATGGGGCTAATAGTGGAGAAGAACATGGCGGTATCCCTAATTTTTTTAAACTCATTGGTATATTGAGGTTGCTGCAGGGTAAAGGAGTCAAAATATTCTTCGGACAGGGAGCTGTCCTGGGTAACACTTCCCAATAGGTAGTAATTATTTGCATCTATTATAGTCTTTAGGTAAAGTCTTTGGTTGACATTGGATCCAAACTGTGCGGAGGATTTTAGGCTATGGCCGTCTATGGATCCGTACTCGGGTTTTAACTTGAGGTCCTCGTAGATTCTGTGCTGGATTTGCTTTAACTCAAAGCTATCTTGCTCTATAAAATTAAAATCATTAAGGGTAGCCTTTTTGAGAAAATAGTAGGATGAGGTTTCAGGGTCAACCGCCTGGATCAACCTATTTCCCTTCCTTTTTTGGTTGGTAAAACTGTAGTTGGACGGCATCTCGACCTTAAAATCCCGGAATTTTGAAAAAAGTACCGTTCGTTTTTTTATTGGCTCCCTAAAACTGATGCTATTAAAAATAGTGTCGGAGTGCCGGGGTACAAAATCCCCTTTTCCGCTCATTTTAAATAGTAGGATCTCCAAAGGGGTTATATAAATTTGATAGCGTTGAAAATCCCCATTTTTTAATTGGTTCCTAATGTCCATTCCGGGATAACGGGAGTTTTTCAATCTCGATTTTTCTAGGATGGTACCGGGAATATTCTCAAACAAAAGTTTGTCTATGTCGTCCAAGGTGTAGGTGTGGTCCTTTTTTAAATAGGAAAAGGTGGGGATCCTGTTGACCATCACATAACTCCCATTGGCAAGGTCCGGTGAAACGTAGGTGGTGTTCTTGTATTCTGCTATGGGGTAGAGCTTATTGGGCAGGGCTATGCTGAAAAGCTCGTCGTCTGGAGTCCGCTGGTCATATTGATTGATCAGGATCCTGCTTTCCAAGGAGTCTTTTAGCGCTTTTCCCTTATAGGAATACCTGGAGGTTAAGGGTTTAACGGTATACCCCTTATTTCGCAATAATTCGATAACCCCATTTTTTCCGGGTAAGTGGGCGGCGCCTATACCGGCAAAGACTTTTTTTATGCCTATTAGAGAGTCTAGTCTGGCAACCATATTCCTGTTCCGCGCATAGAGCATGTTTTTTAAATAATGATCGGTATACATGGCCTGGTCCAAGGAGTCTATCAAATTGATGTTGCGTTCCCTATAGGCGTCCTGTAGTAGGGACATTACATCTTGGGATTGCATCTTTTTTTGTAACCATTCATCCGGTTTGGGCTTCATGGCGTTCATATTGGCCTTGCCAACAAGGGCAGTGGATTCTTCCAAGTCTTCCAAGGCCACAATGGGTTTGTGGAATTTTTTCCCGGCCTGGTATATAAACATATCCAGATAGGTCTCTTCCTCAAAGTTTTGAGAGGTTTTATTGGTGCGGTAAAGAATGTTGTTTACCAATTGGTCATCCAAGGACAAATAGGCGGCCAGTATTTCTTTGGAAGGGTTTTTAAAGGAAAATGGGTGTACGTAAAACCCCTTGGTGATAAAACCTGTCTTGAGGCCCATGCCGGGTTTTTGAATTTTGTCATAATCGTCCAGCCATTTGTCCGGGTCCGATTCCAATGCTACCACTTCACTTTGGTAAAGGGCGTCATAGAATACGTCGTCCAATCTGAAAGCTATCTTTTGGCTAACGTGCATGGTCCCGTACAAATAGGATGTCTTGTTCAAATGATTTCCGGAAATTTCCCATAAAAGACTATGCTTTTCCTGTGAAAAAGAACCCTGGGTTATGAAGAAGAGAATAAAACCCAAAAATACGCGCATACCAATCTGTAAATTAAGCGTTAAAAATGCCTATAATTTTTATAGAAATAAAAGCTTAGTACATAATTAACTTTTTATTTGTATTAACCCATCAATAATTATACCGTTTGTATTAGTTGTTTTTGTCTTCTTTTATATTGTTCTTAACCTCAGTGCCTTGGGCAATGTAAACACGGGAGTGGGCTAAACTCTCCGGATAATTTTGTTGTAAAAAGCTAATTAATTTTTCCCTGACCAGCACACGCAGGTCCCAAGCGGTGGGGGAGTCCACTGCGCTCATAAGAGCCCTTATTTCCACGCTCTGTGGCTTGGAGTCTGTGACCTGTAGCACGTTTACCTTGCCGTCCCAAAGATGGGTATCCTTTAAGATGCGGGTTAATTCTTCCCTGAGCTCCTTAAAAGGAACCCGATAATCTGTATGGAGATAGACGGTTCCCAATATGTCGGACGAGGTTTTTGTCCAATTCTGAAAAGGGGTCTCTATAAAATAAGTGGTAGGCACTATAAGTCGCCTTTTATCCCAAATATTGACAACCACATAGGTCAAGGTTATTTCTTCTATACGCCCCCATTCCCCCTCAACCACCACAACGTCGTCAAATTTTATGGGCTGGGTGATGGCAATCTGTATTCCGGCTAAAATGGTACCTATGAGTTTTTGGGCAGAGAATCCTATTATAATACCGGCTACCCCGGCAGAGGCAAAGACACTTATCCCAACTTCCCGTATACTTTCAAAACTCATTAAGGCGGCCCCAAGGGCCAAAATTATAATGAGGAATATAAAAATGCGCTCCAAGATATTGAATTGGGTGTATATCTTTCTCGCTCTTAAATTGTCCGAAGCCTCCACGTCATAATTATGCACAATTAGCTTCTTGGTAATTTTTAGTGCCACTATTATAAGCCAAGTGATAGAAAATATGATCAATATGGTGCTTATTTTAGTGATGGTAGGGCTAAAATCGCTTAAAAGTAAGAGGGAATGTATAGATTTTGATCGGATCAATAAGGACAGGAACAATATTAATAACGGATTCATAACCCTTTTCATGGCATCTTTTGGGATTAGGTATTTTGGATTCCTTCCCAATTTTCGCAGGGTGTAGGTGATGAGGATATACAGTACGGCCAAAAGAACAAAGGTTGCCGAGGCATATATCAATGTTTCATTGTCTACATTTTTCAGAATATTTTCCATTTAGTTGCAGTTTTAGGTTTTGTAACATACTAAAAACCAGTTAATATATGAACCCTAATCGGTATAGGTTTTATCGTTGTTGGAAATTTTGTAGTAAACATTCCAGAACACTTCTTAATGGCTATTGTAGTTAGGTTTTCAATTCAACTATTATACTTTTCGGTATTTAATTGACTTGGACATTCAATAAAGCCTATCAATTGGAATTATCTATGGCCGTATAGAAAAACAAATTATGGGAATTAAATTATAGTTCCTGTGCAAATGTTATTTTTGTCTGGAAAGTAACAGTTTAAAATAGTAAGATGAAAGGAGTTTTGTTGGTAAACCTAGGTTCCCCTGATAGTCCCACACCTAAGGATGTAAAGCCGTATTTGGACGAGTTTTTAATGGATGAAAGGGTGATAGATGTGCCTTTATGGTTGAGAAACATTATAGTTAGGGGGATTATTTTGCGGACAAGACCTAAAAAATCGGCCGAGGCCTACCGGAAAATATGGTGGGAAGAAGGCTCTCCCCTCATTGTTATATCGGAACGTTTTAGCCAAAAGGTGAAGCAGAAGACCCAAATCCCCGTTGCCTTAGGAATGCGGTATGGGAGTATGACCATCAAGAAAGCAATGCAGGAACTTCATGCAAAAGGTGTGGATGAGGTGTTGTTGGTGCCATTGTACCCTCACTACGCTATGTCCTCCTTTGAAACTGTAGTGGTCAAGGCCATGCAGGTCAAGGATGAGTTTTTTCCAGATATGGCCATTACCACACTTCCTGCCTTCTATAAGAACGAGGACTATATAGATGTTCTTTCCAAAAGCATAGCTGAGGGGCTCAAGGATTTTAAGTACGATCATATTTTGTTTTCTTACCATGGTATTCCGGAAAGGCATATAAAGAAGTCCGACCCCACAAAATTCCATTGCAAGATAGATAGCAACTGTTGTAAGACCAATTCGGTGGCACATCATACCTGTTATCGCCATCAGTGTTATGAGATGACCGAAAAAGTAAAGGAAAATCTTGGCCTTTCCAATGATAAGGTGAGTCTGTCCTTTCAGTCCAGGCTCCCCAATGACCCTTGGCTAAAGCCGTATACCGATTATGAGTTTGAGCGTTTTCCAAAAGAAGGTATTAAGCGCTTGGCTGTCATTACGCCGGCCTTTGTGGCGGATTGTTTGGAAACCTTGGAGGAGATTGCCATGGAAGGGAAGCATCAGTTCCAGGAAGCCGGTGGGGAAGATTATAAGCACATACCTTGTCTTAACGACAACCAAGATTGGGTAGATGTAATGGTGAAGTGGATAAAAGACTGGGAGCTTAAGGAAACACTTCCAGTATAATGGCAAGGGTTTCTGCAGAACAACTGGGCAGTGAGCCAATAGGTAAATTACTTGTTAAGCAGGCGGTACCGGCTGCTATAGGTATATTGGTCATGTCCCTGAACGTACTGGTCGATTCTATCTTCGTTGGGAACTGGATAGGATCTATTGCCATTGCTGCCATAAATGTAGTACTGCCAGTGTCTTTTTTTATTGCTGCCCTGGGAATGGCCATAGGTATTGGTGGTTCTAGCATTATTTCCCGGGCATTAGGGGAAGGTAACAAACAAAAAGCCTTAAAGACCTTCGGAAATCAAATAGCCTTAACGCTTTTGGTCACCATTTCCATGGTAATACTGGGACTGTATTATGTAGACAGTCTTATTCCAATTTTCGGTGGAAAGGGTGAGATATTTGCCTCGGCAAAGATTTACTATATCATTGTATTGTACGGAGTGCCCTTTTTGGCGCTTTGTATGATGGGCAATACCGTAATCCGGGCAGAGGGGAAACCAAGGTTTGCCATGAATGCCATGATAATTCCTTCGGTTGGTAATCTCTTAATGGATTATATCTTTATCTATCTTCTGGATTGGGGTATGGAAGGTGCTGCCTGGGCTACCACTATTGGATATTTTCTGTGTTTTGCCTATATACTGTATTTTTTTCTATCCAAAAATTCCGAATTAAAGCTCAATTGGTCCCATTTTGGACTGGATGGAGCTATATTAAGGGAAATAGGTGCTTTGGGCTTCGTAACCTTGTCCAGGCAAGCAGTAATCAGCCTAATTTATTTGTTGATGAACAATATCCTCTTTGGCTTAGGTGGTGAAGCTATGATTGCTGTCTATGCCATTATTGGTAGGATGCTCATGTTTGCGCTCTTCCCTGTTTTTGGCGTCACCCAAGGCTTTTTGCCTATTGCAGGTTTTAACTATGGTGCAAAAAAATACCAAAGAGTACGAGAATCCATTAATACCGCCATCCGGTATGCTGCAGGTCTGGCATTTATTGTATTTATAGGGTTAATGATCTTTCCGGAAGGCATCGCGGCACTGTTTTTAAGTGACCGCCCCGATATGTCGTCCCATGAACTCGCCATGAATGCTTTTGTGTTGGAACACACCCCCTCTGCCATGCGCTTGGTATTTGCGGCAACTCCCATAATAGCCGTTCAATTGATCGGTGCAGCTTACTTTCAAGCTATCGGAAAAGCCGTACCCGCACTATTGCTGACCTTGAGCCGGCAAGGCTTCTTTTTTATACCACTTATATTAATTTTGCCAAATTACCTAGGGGAACTAGGGGTGTGGATTTCCTTTCCCATCGCAGATGTCCTAGCTACCCTGGTTACAGGTTTTTTCTTGAGGAAAGAGATACAAACCACTTTGGTAGAACACCAAGCCTAGGCAGTCAATATGAAAGCAATAGGTAAACAAGCGGTTTATTACTAATTAAAAAACTTAAAAAAGGGGTTGGATTTTCTATTTCTGTATCCGTGGAACAATATTACGGACAAAAGAATTGCACTACACGCCAATGCGGTATTTGCCAAGATTTCCAAACTGTTTTGGTGCCTAATATAAATTGCGAACAGTGCCCAGACACCAACAGCTGCAAATTCGCGCATGTTTCTTTTGTAAATGATGACCAGGTTTATCAGCGTGGCAACGACAATAAGTACAATGGTCCATTGTAGTTCGGTTAAATATCCGCCCTTCCAACCTATTTTGGTGAGATAAAGGGCAACATTGGCAATGGTGGCTACGGTAATCCATCCGCCGTAAAGACATATGGGCCACCAGGAAAAGGCTATTATTTCTTTGGGGGCATCCCACCGTTCCATGTTGGTGTTGATAATAATTTTGAGAAGGGAGAATAGTATTCCCGCAATAATAACAACCGTTAGGCCCATGTAATCATAGGCAAAAACAATGACCCATAGGGCATTTAGCACATTGGCAATGGCAAACCAATACCCGGTCTGTTCTATATACGCCAGTTCTTTCCTGTCAAATACAACAACTTTTATTTGATAAAGGGCATAGGCCATTAAGCCTAAAAAGATAAGGCCCCAAATAGCAAATGCATAACTGGCAGGGGTAAAAAGATTGGTATACCGCTGACTTGTTTCCCCAATAGTGGTATCGTTAATTTTCAGGGCTTGTGATGCATAATTAACGGCAATGACCAAAATCACTGATATTAGGTTTATAATGGATAATTTTTTTTGCATGTACCTAAATTACGGAACTTTATAGGGAATCCCGTACATGTTATAAATATAGTCCCTTGCACAGTTCAAAATTTCATTGCTGCTGCCCTTCCTTATTGGGGTTAAGGAATTGTGGGTGAAATATGAAGGAAAAACCCGGGGGCTTAAGTATTGCTTCGGTATATGAGACATTGTTTATAAAGATGAAAAGCGCTTGGGGGCCAAAGATTAGTTTTATATTAATGCGTCTACTATCTTTACCGTACAATTGTCTACTTATGACCGATTATTACAATTATATTAAATCCTTGCACCTTATTTTTGTGGTTACCTGGTTTGCGGGATTGTTTTATATACCGCGATTGTTTATCTATCATATTGAGGCCAATCAAAAATCCTCCCCGGAGAAGGAAATACTAACCCGTCAGTTAAAGCTGATGACCAAGCGCCTATGGTTTATTATTACCTGGCCCTCCGCTGTTTTGGCAACCTTCTTTGCTATTTGGTTGTTGATATTGTATCCTGCATGGTTACAGCAACCATGGATGCACATTAAGCTTGTCTTTGTACTCTTACTAATTGCCTATCACCTAAAAAATCATCAGATCTTTAAACAATTACAGCGGGATGAGGTAAGATATACTTCAAAATTTATGCGCATATGGAATGAAGGGGCCACCTTAATACTGTTTGCCGTGGTTTTTTTGGTGATTTTAAAAGGAACCTTTAATTGGATTTTTGGTGTTGTGGGGATTGTAGGCTTGGGCGTATTGTTAATGTTGGGCATTAAACTCTATAAACGGATCCGTGATAAAAACCCGGATGCCTAAGTTTACTTCAATGTATTGTTGATTTGTTTTGGCTTGATAATTGCTACCTTTATTATAAAAATTAATTTCAATTGCTGACGAATATTTCATTGCGTTCCCGAATTTTTGTTTCCATGATCTTTTGGGTGATCGTTGCCTTTATTCTTATTGCTTCGGTTACCATTTATCAATACAGTGAGCAAAATAGGGATTACCATGCTGAACGAATGGAGCGTAAGGAAGAGCAGATAAAGCAGAGTATTGATCTGGTGCTGCAAAAAACTACTTATCCGGTCACTACGGAAAATTTAGGGCATATTTTTAAGGATGAGATCTATGAGATTGCCTTGGTTCAGAATATTAATTTTAACATATATGACTTGCAGGGCCAGCTCATTAAGAGCTCCAGGCCCAAATTTGAAATAGATTCAATATCTACCTGTTTGGATGCAGAGGTGTTGAACAAATTGGCTAGCACGCCCACAAAGCGATACGTGGAGCAAAAGTCGGCTGCAGGGTACCATTATCAGGCTTCTTATACTTATATTAATGATAGGAGATTTAAACATGTAGGGATATTGAATCTCCCTTATTTTGAGGATAATTCCTTTAATGACAAGGAGTTAAAGGAAATCTTATTAAGGCTTACCGGAGCGTACCTCCTACTGATGCTATTGGCTATTGGGTTGGCATATTTAATTTCGAAGTATATTACCAGGTCTTTGCAGACTATTTCCGATAGGTTGGATCAGACTGACCTGACCAAGAGGAATGAGAAAATAATCATAGAAAATCCCAGTGAGGAAATTGGGAAGTTGATCACCTCTTATAATGAAATGATTGATGAGTTGGAAATTAGTGCGGCCAAACTGGCCAAAGGAGAGCGGGAGCAGGCATGGCGTGAGATGGCCAAACAAGTGGCCCATGAGATAAAGAATCCACTCACACCAATGAGATTGAGTGTTCAAAACTTTGAAAGGAAGTTTGATCCCAATGACCCGGATATAAAGAAAAAGGTGTCTGAATACTCCAAGACCTTGATTCAGCAAATAGACACTATGAGTAGCATAGCTTCGGCTTTTTCCAACTTTGCTAAAATGCCTGCCCAGCAGAACGAAACACTGAATGTGGTGAAGATCGTAAAAATGGCGGTTGATATATTTGATGAAAACTATATCCAGTTTTCTTCGGATGAGGAGGAGATAATAGCTAAATTAGACCGTACACAGCTCATTCGAGTGGTGACCAACTTGGTTAAGAATGCTACCCAGGCCATTGCTGGGCTAGAGGAGCCCAGTGTGTTGGTGACGGTTAACAAGGACGGGGATTATGTTAAGATTACCGTAGGGGATAATGGGGTAGGAATACCTATGGAGTCCAAAGAAAAAGTGTTTGAGCCCAAATTTACTACTAAGACCAGTGGAATGGGCCTAGGCCTGGGAATGGTTAAAAATATTGTGGAAACCTATAACGGTAGTATTCAATTTGTATCCCAAGAAGATAAGGGGACGGTTTTTACGGTGCATTTTCCCTTGGCAAAGGACTAGGCAGATCAATATATTTTCACTAAGGCTGTAATTGTCTAAGTGGTTTTCATGAGAATTTAAAAGGACTAACAACTAAATTATAAAACAATGCAATATCAAAATTTATTGGTGGAAACGGATTCAAAGGTATCCTTGATTACCATAAATAGGCCATCCAAACTAAACGCGTTAAATAGTGCTACCATAGAGGAATTGCACCAGGTATTTAAGGTCTTGGAAGAGGATGGGGACACCAAGGTAATTGTATTGACCGGTAGTGGAGAAAAGGCCTTTGTGGCAGGGGCCGATATTTCTGAATTTTCTAATTTTTCGCAAGAGGAAGGGGAGAGATTAGCGCTTGAAGGCCAGCGGAAATTGTTCGATTTTGTAGAGAATTTAAGTAAACCGGTCATTGCGGCCGTGAACGGTTTTGCCTTGGGAGGTGGACTGGAATTGGCCATGTCATGTCATTTTAGGGTAGCCAGCCACAACGCTAGAATGGGCTTGCCCGAGGTTTCCTTGGGGGTTATACCTGGTTATGGAGGTACTCAGCGCCTACCACAACTTATTGGTAGGGGCAGAGCCATGGAAATGATTCTTACCGCTGGGATGATAGACGCCGCTAGGGCTTTGGAATACGGACTGGTAAACCAAGTGGTGGAACAAGAACATTTGTTGGATCTTTGTGAAAAGTTGGCAAGCAGGATATCGAAAAACTCCCCAGTTGCAATCGGCTACGCAATAAAAGCGGTAAATGCTGGTTTTAACAATAGCATTAATGGGTTTAAGACAGAAATAGAGGCTTTTGGCAGCTGCTTTGGAACCGCTGATTTTAAGGAAGGCACAGAGGCCTTCCTTGAAAAACGTAAGGCCGACTTCCCCGGAGCTTAACCCTTGATTAAATATCTTGTTATGAATCTTAGGAAAATTCTTGGGTCACTTGTATTCTTCACGTCTTTTATCTTCTTGACAAATGCTCAGGAAATGCCCATAAAATATAGCTTTGGAGAGAAATATAACGATAGGTATAAGTATTCCAACCTCTTGGAGATTTCTGATGACGGCATGGGAGGTTCCATTCTGGTAAGGTCCTACTATACGGGAATTATACTAAAACCCAAGGGCTATTTTATTGAACATTACAATAAGGATCTGGAATTAATTGGGGAGTATAATTACAAAATGAAGGGGGTAGATTTTGTAAACGCCTTTGTGAAAAACGGTCAATTGCATCTGCTGCTCTTAAAATATGTTGCAAGCAAGGGATCTTATGACTACGTGGTACACAGTAGTCCTATTGGAAATTTCAATTTTGTGACCAAAACAATTCTTTCCATTCCCTCTGAAGAGGTTACTAGTCCTACGGCCCATAATTACTATAGAAGAAATTTTTCATCTGGCTTTACCACAGCCACCTTTTTCAACGAGAATAAGTCGGCCTTCGTTATTAGCACCCACTTTAAAAAAGGACGTGATGAAAGACATTTTATTTATTTGTTTAACAGCGGTTTGAACAAGTTGGCTGAATATGATTTTTCCGATCAGATAGAAGAAAAGAATTATGCCTGGGAAAATGTTGTGACTTCCAAGAATCTAGAACAGGTGTATTTGGTAGGAAAGGCCTTTTATAAAAAGAAACGTTTTGCTGTAACCGATCGTAAATTTCAATACGAACTGTTGAAAATTTCCAATAATAGTGGCACAACACAGACCTTTGACGATCCGGGGAGATTTTCAGAGGCCTTGAAACCTATTCTGATCGATAATAAATTGGTTTGTGTTGGCTTTTATGCAGATAGAAAGGACAATAGGTATAATGGCTTGGCCTATTTTGAATTGGATAAAAACTCCTTGGCAATTAAAGAAAAGAAATATAACCCCTTCTCACAGCAGTTTATGGATGATAAGTTTGGTAGGGGAGAGGGAACCGAGATTAAAAATCTAGTGTTTAAGAATGTAAGCATTACAGATGACAATGACATTCTTTTCAATGCCGAGGAATATTTTGTGACCTCCAGTGTACAGCAGGATCCTACTGGCTCTAGGGTAAAAATAGAAAGGTTTCACTACAATGATATTGTAAGTGCCAAATTAAACAAGAATGGGGATATTATATGGGCCAGAAACATAAATAAGTCGGAGGTTACCCAAGGAGATGCCGCATATACTTCATATAGCTCTTTTGCCCGTGGGGATAATACCTATTATCTTATAAGTACGGCCGCGGAGAATCCGCAATTGTTGAGTGGCGAAAGGCTGATTTTTAAGCAAGGTCTTAGCAGGAACCGAAATGTTTTTATGATACGCTTGGACGAAGAAGGGAGAATCAGCTACGAAAAAGTAATAGATGACCGTGAAGCCCGACTCCCTTTAATGGTTTCCATGCCTTTGAAGGACCAAGAGAACAATAGCCTTTTGTACTACGCTAAAAGAGGTAACAAAAAGCAATTGGTAAAAGTGGACATTGGAACACCTTAGATGGCCCTGTATTTTTATAAAGTCCTCTATTGGTTTAAAGTTCTTGGGTCATGTTCTTGTTGCCCACACTTGAGTAACGCTTTGCGCCTGGGGGCAAGGGACCTCTTATGTTTTTCCAATAATCTGTTCCGTATTCCTTATCTATTGCCAAGTATAAACTATCCAGTTGTTCGCCGGTAGGTTGCGTTGTTTTATGTTTTCTAAAGAAGTCTCCAATTTTTTTAGCGATCTGTCCCTCTTCTGATTGTTGATAGGCGGCCATTGCGGCAACTTGTTTTTCAAATTCAGCCTTGGTCATGGGCATCAAAGGCGGTTGTGAAAGGTATTTGGCCAATTTAGGATCTGTGCCCTTCAGGGAAGACATTGTGGAATCTCTTGGATGTAATATTATGCTTCCCTCCAATAAGTTGTATTTGTCAATAATGGCCTGTGCCTCTTCTATGGTAAAATCAGTGCCATCTTCCAAATCTCTTTTTTTCTGGGCGTTGCAACTATAGCTAAATACTATAAAAAGGATGATTGCCAAGCTTGGTGTGGATTTTTTAATAGCTGTATGTTTATTGCTCCAAAATGTGGAAAGCGTCATCACTCTTAGCGCGAAATGCCAAAGCGAATAAAGTAGAAACAATAATACAATAATTTTTTTCTATTAACACCGTATAACCATAGTGATACCTACTAACACCCTGATAATAACTTGGGTTTCATTTTTTTAAATCCCCATATTCTTAATTTTTAAATCCAAAGCGTGAAGGCGCATTTTTGGGTTTGTCTTATAATTGCATTACGGTAGATGTGATATCTGGGCACCCATTAAAGCCTATTCAGTTAAAGGGTTATGTTGTCTGCAATAGTGAAATGTTGGCGCATTAAAGTGAGTGGTGCTTTCGTTGATTGGGAGTTACTTTTTAATTTGTAATTATTCCTATGTTCTTAGATTGTTAATTTCAAACATTCTTTTCTTTCAATAATAAATCACCTTGAGGGTGTTGGAAAAATTCCATATTTTTGGATAAAATCCAATAATTTGAAGTCAGATCGCTTTATAAAAGGCCGTGGTGCCCAGCACAACACCCAAAATAGTTTTCTAAAATTCTCCAATGAAATGAGGGATGATTTTTTGGAGTTTTGTCGCGTTTCCGGGGAAGAGGCAGACAATAATAAGACTCAATATATATCCATATTTCCAAAGTCTATCGTCAACAAAGTGAACAGCCCGGATGTGGGTATGTCCTATTCCCTGAATCCTTATCAGGGCTGTGAGCATGGGTGTATCTACTGTTATGCACGTAATAGTCACGAGTATTGGGGTTATGGGGCCGGACTTGATTTTGAACGTAAAATACTGATTAAAAAAGACGCTCCAGCCCTTTTGGAAGCCAAACTAAAAAGTAAAAGTTGGAAGGCTTCCACCATCGTACTGTCGGGAAATACGGATTGTTATCAACCGGCAGAGCGCGAATATGAAATAACCCGCGCCTGCTTGGAGGTGTTTCTGAAATATAGGCATCCAGTTGGGATCATCACCAAAAACGCATTGGTATTGCGGGATTTGGATATACTGGTAAAGCTGGCGAAAGATAACTTAATTGGCGTAAATGTATCTGTTACTTCTTTGTCCGAAGATACTAGAAGGGTACTGGAACCCAGGACAACCACCATAAAGAAGAGATTAAAGACCATTCGTGTACTATCTGATAACAACATTCCGGTAAATGCTATGTTGGCCCCCATTATTCCGGGGATTAACAGTCATGAAATATTTAATTTGGCCAAAGCCGTTTCCGAAAATGGGGCGCTTTCTTTTGGGTTTACCCTGGTTAGGTTAAATGGGGCCATAGGTAAAATTTTTGAGGATTGGATACGGAAGGCAATGCCAAATAAGGCCGATAAAGTATTGCAGCAAATTGCGGACTGTCACGGCGGTAGTTTAAACGATAGTAGATTTGGTATACGCAACAAGGGGGAGGGAATCATTGCAAAACAGGTGCATGATATGGTGCATTTGGCGCGACTAAAATTTTTTAAGGGAAAATCTTTTCCCGAATTAAATGCAGATTTATATGGTGAAAAAAAGGATAATCAGTTAAGGCTGTTTTAGTAAATGGTTGGTATTCCAAAAGTATATAATAGTTGTTGTAAGGATTTGTTCCGAACTTTGTCTAATTGAAGACTAACAAAACAATACCAATAAGTACATTTGTACCTTAAGCATGAATAATATGGAAATAAAAATCTGGTCAGACATACGTTGTCCCTTCTGTTATATAGGGAAAAGAAAATTTGAGGAAGCTCTAAAAGGCTTTGAACATAAGGATAGGGTTACTATTAGCTGGAAGAGTTTTGAACTGGACCCCAATCTAAAGACGCAAGTCAATATAAAGGCCCTGGAGCACTTTTGTAGTTCCAAGGGTATAGGAGAGGAACAGGCATTGGAAATGTTCCAACATGCAGCGGGTATGGGTAAGGATGTTGGGTTGGATCTCAAATTTGCTGATGTGGTAGTGGCCAATTCCCTCAACGGTCATAGGCTTATTAAATATGCAGAAAGTAAGAACAAGGCCCCGGAAATGAAAGAGGTCTTGTTGCAGGCCCATTTAACAGATGGGAAAAACATTGATGATGTGGAGGTATTGGCCAATTTGGGGGCTGAAGTTGGTTTAGATAGCAAAGCGGTACGCAGTATGTTACTATCCGATGATTATACCTATGAGGTTCGCCAAGATCAACTGGAGGCTCGGAATTTGGGTATAAACGGGGTTCCCTTTTTTGTGTTGGATAATACCTATGGTATTTCAGGTGCACAGCCCACTGAAGTGTTTCTGGAGAGTCTGGAAAAGGCTTGGGAAAAGTCTACTGATACCAAGGAGAAAACAGATGTAGCCGAAGGCGATTCCTGTAATGTGGATGGGGAATGCCGGTAATTGTATCGTTTTCAAACTACGGCAAAACCCTTCTTGAGTTATTGATGATACTTAATAGGTTATAAATTATACTAATAGGTATAGTGGCTGTACCTTAGGCATTGCCATTCCATTCCTTAAAGAATTGCTCTAAGTATTCCAGCATAAACTGATGTCGTTTTTCGGCTAGTTTTTTGCCAGAATCGGTGTTCATCTTATCTTTTAAGAGCAGCAGTTTTTCATAAAAATGATTCAGGCTTGGTGCCTTGGATTTTTTGTACTCCTCCTTGGTCATTTTTAAATTGGGGGGGATGTCCGGGTTGTACAGTTCCCTGTTTTTGTACCCGCCATAGTTGAAGGCCCTTGCAATGCCTATAGCGCCAATAGCATCCAAGCGATCTGCATCCTGAACCACTTTTAGCTCTTGGGAGCTAAAGCGCTTTTTGGAATCCAAACTGGATTTAAAAGAGATATTTTCAATAATTTGAACTACATGCTCTATTAGCTGTTTTTCTACCTGTAGGGTGCTTAGGAAGTCTGCCGCCATTTTAGGTCCAACGGTCTCGTCGCCATCGTAGAATTTGGCATCTGCAATATCATGCAGTAAGGCGGCTAGGCTAACTACAAGAACATCCACCTTTTCGTCTTTCGCAATAAGAAGGGTATTATTAAAAACACGTTGAATATGAAACCAATCGTGTCCGCCTTCTGCCCCTTTCAGTGTTTCTTTTACAAAGCGGATTGTTTCTTCAATGATCTTGGTATTTGTCATGCAGAGGGAATTATGGCTTGGGTTACAGTTTTCTCTACTTCCTCCAATAGCTGGTTTATGTCTCCATGGGACGTTATAGGGGGGTGGACTTCAAAAGTGATATGGTTTCCCAGTCCAAAGGGGAATTTGCCGTATTTTAACATTTTCCATGAATTGTTAATGCTAATGGGCACTATTAGGGCCGAGGGAGCCTTTTTTATAAGTACTTTTAAACCTGTGGTGTGGAATTTTTTAGGATCCCCTGTCTTGGATCGGGTACCTTCAGGGAATATAACGGCGGTTCTATTATGCTTTTCAATATAGGTGCCCAATTTGGCAATTTCGGTCAAGGACTGCCTACTGTCCTTTCTATTTATTAGTACAGAACCGCCATGTCTTAGATTGTAGGACACGCTTGGAATACCCTTGCCCAATTCTATCTTGCTCACAAATTTGGGATGGTGTTTTCGCATATACCAAATAATGGGCGGGATGTCGTGCATACTTTGATGGTTAAGCACAAAGATAGCGGGCTTGTTGGTTGGGATCTGTTGTTGGTTTTTAAAGGAATATCGAGTGCCAAGTACATGGGTGCATCGCATTAGGGAAAGATTTAATAGGGCCACGCTTTTCCTGTGGGCCTCATAACCAAACCAATTAAAGCATATCCATTGTAGGGGGTGGAACAATAGCAAGGTGAGCCCAAATAACAGTAGATATAAGGCAGACAAGGGATATGCTAGTGCTTTTTGCATGCTACAAAAATAAAAAACCGCTCTATTGCAGAACGGTTTTTATTCAAGAATATTTTCAGAATTTATTAGTCCTAAAAAAGACCTAGCAAAATTCGTTATAAGCCTCCATTAAATTCTCTGCAATAACTTCTGCAGGACGGCCTTCTATGTGGTGACGCTCTATCATATGTACCAACTCTCCATCTTTGAACAGGGCCATACTTGGCGAGGAAGGAGGGAAGGGGATCATAGCGTTTCTGGCTGCATTTACAGCTTCGGTATCCACGCCCGCAAAAACGGTGACCAAATTTGATGGTTTTTTGGCGTTCTGTAAGCTCATTTTGGCGGCAGGCCGTGCATTGGCGGCAGCACAACCACATACAGAGTTTACCACTACCAAGGTAGTTCCTTCTTTGCCAAGGGCAGCTTCAACCTCATCGGCGGTAAATAATTCTTCAAACCCGGCAACTGCCAAGTCCTGTCTCATTGGTTTTACTAATTCCGCAGGATACATAATATATATTTTTATTCGATTATTATTAAAGTGCTCAAAGATAACCATTTTGGAACATTAAAATGGAATACCTTAACTTTTCATTAGACCTTCCGTTGTAAGCTAAAATTATATCTTTGCCAAAATTTATATGTCAGATGATTAAATGGTTTGCCGCAATACTTGGGTATTATACCTTTAGGTTCCCAGGGGCTATACTGGGTTTTATTATAGGGAGTTTTTTTGATAATTTAAAAAGCTCTGGAAGTGGAGGGGCAGGATCCATGTTTAGGGATATTACCCAACAAAACGTATCACCGGCCGATTTTGAGCTTAACCTGTTGTCCCTGTGTTCTATCGTTATAAAGGCCGATGGCTCGGTCAGTCAGAATGAAATGGACTATGTTAGGCGCTATTTTGTAAGTACCTATGGTAAGGATAAGGCCAATGCCATTTTTAGGACTTTTAACGAGGTGGTGAAAAAAAGGGAAATATCCGCAGAACGTATTTGTACCTATTTAAATCAACGTACCCGATACGAGGTACGTCTGCAGCTATTGCACTTCTTGTTTGGTATTGCACAAGCAGATGGCAGTCTACGTCCCGCCGAAATAAATAAGATTTCAGAAATTGCAGGATTTTTTAGGGTAAGCCAAATTGATTTTGAAAGTATTAAGGCCATGTTTATCAAGTCGGCAAACAACGCCTATAAAATTTTGGAAATAGAAAAATCGGCAACAGACGATCAGGTAAAAAAAGCCTATAGGAATATGGCTAAAAAGTACCACCCGGATAGGGTCAATACAGAAAACGAAGCCATAAAAAAAGGTGCTGAGGAGAAGTTTAAGGAAGTTCAGAAGGCATATGAGATAATCCAACAGGAAAGAGGTCTATAGTCTTGGCACAACAATAATATGAACAGTCAATAATTGATATAACAAATGGATAATTTTTGGTTTTATATACAGCTGGGATTGGAACACGTTCTGGATCTTGATGCCTACGATCATATTTTATTTTTGGCGGCCTTGGCCATTCCCTTTACTTTTAAAAGTTGGAAGAAAGTATTGATTTTGGCTACTGTTTTTACCGTAGCCCATTGTTTTTCACTTGGCCTATCGGTTTATGAGCTAGTGGTTGTTGATGCGGGAATAATAGAATTTTTAATACCGATCACTATTTTTTTTACGGCCATCCACAATGTTTTCAATGCCAAAAGGGTAACCGAAAAAAAGAATATGCAGGCCTACCTTATCGCTACCGGGTTTTTTGGGCTTGTCCATGGCTTTGGATTCTCTAATTACTTTAAAATGTTGATGGCTGGGGAAGAAGAGAAAATAGTGCCCTTGATCGGGTTTGCGACCGGAATAGAATTTTCCCAAATCTTGATTCTGTTGGTGGTACTGTGCCTAACCTACTTTAGTGGGGCAGTATTTAAGATAAAACAGCCGCCGTTTATCCAATTTATGTCCATTATTATACTTTGTATCACAATACCTATGTTGATTACAACGTTTCCTTGGTAGGGTTTGGCTAAACCTTAACCTTTTTGAATTGCAGTACTTGTTGGTAGCCACTACCTTAGTGGTGTTAAAGTTTGGTTTTAAACCCTGCCAACAAATATTTTCCTTAAAAAGTTAAATTACCTTTGTAAGGAGAATCGGAGCTAAGGTAATATGTTGCCTTTTGGTTTCGTTGGCAATCCATAAAACGGAAAATTTAGGATGAAGGAATTAAAACAGGAAAAATACGATAAGGCTTATTTGCGAATGGCAAACGAATGGGGCAAGTTGTCCTTCTGTCACAGAAAACAGGTTGGGGCCATCATAGTAAAGGATAGAATGATCATTTCTGATGGATACAATGGAACACCTACCGGTTTTGAGAATATTTGTGAGGACGAAGAGGGCTATACAAAATGGTATGTACTGCATGCAGAAGCCAACGCTATTTCCAAGGTAGCCTCCTCTACCCAATCCTGTGAGGGAGCAACTTTGTACATCACTTTATCGCCTTGCAAGGAATGTAGCAAGTTAATTCACCAGTCTGGCATAAAACGTGTGGTGTATCAAACAGCCTACAAGGATAGTTCGGGGCTTCAGTTTCTTGAAAAAGCTGGAGTGGAATTGGTGCATATGCCCGTAATTGTAAATGTTTAATAAGATATCTGGGAAAAATGAGAAATAAGAATTCCTACTTATGGCCAACCATAATAGCAATGGCATTGTCGTTGGGCATTTTTGTGGGTGGGAAACTGCATTTTAACGACTCCCCGGAAAAGCTATTTACTACAAACTCCAAAAAAGACAAGCTTAATAGGTTAATAGATTATATAGACTACGAGTATGTTGATGAAATTAATACGGACAGTATAGTAGATGTTACCGTAAACAATATTTTGGAAAAATTAGACCCTCATTCCGTTTATATACCCAAGAAGGAAATGGATAGGGTGTCGGAGAACATGAAGGGCGATTTTGTGGGGATAGGTGTTAATTTTTATATGTACCGCGATACCATTTCCGTAATAAGAACTATTGAGAACGGGCCAAGTTTTTTAAAAGGACTTCAGCCTGGGGATCGTATTTTAATGGCGGACAATGATACTTTGTACGGAGAAAATATTCCAAATGATGTGGTGATTCAAAAGCTAAAAGGGGAAAAGGGGTCTCCAGTAAAACTAAAAGTGTTCCGTAAGGATGACCAAAAAACCTTTACCGTGAATGTAAAACGGGATGTGGTGCCCATTAAAAGTGTAGAGGCGTATTATATGCTTACAAAGGACATGGGGTATATTAAGGTTAACCGCTTTGCGGAATCAACCTATAAGGAGTTTAAGGCTGCCTTGAGAAAATTGGAGGCACAGGGAGCAAAAAAATTAACCTTGGATCTAAGGGATAACCCGGGCGGCTATCTTGGGATAGCAGAACAGATGGCCGATGAATTTCTTGGCGATGGAAAGCTTATTTTGTTCACAAAAAATAAAAAGGGAAAAATAGATAAGGTCTTTGCTACAAAAAAAGGCAGTTTTGAGGACAAACCGGTGTATGTACTCATCAATGAACGCTCGGCTTCAGCCAGTGAGATAATAGCCGGTTCCTTGCAAGATAATGATTTGGGTACCATAATAGGTCGCCGATCCTTTGGTAAGGGTCTGGTGCAGCGGGAAATGGACCTGGGAGACGGGTCGGCTGTGCGTTTAACGGTCTCTAGATATTATACACCCACGGGACGCTCTATTCAGAAATCCTATGACAAAGGGAACAAGGATTACTATCAGAAGTTTATGGAGCGCTACCACAGTGGGGAGCTTATCTCGGTAGACAGTATTAAAGTGGCCGATTCCTTGAAATTTAAAACCCCAAAAGGCAAGGTAGTATATGGTGGAGGTGGCATTATTCCAGATGTTTTTGTTCCTATTGGGTCCAATGAATCCGAGGCGGTGGAAAGCATGGAAAGCTTAGGCTTCTTGTCTTATTTTGTCTTTGAACACTTGGACGGGAACAGGGCGCAGTATAAAGGTTATACCAAGGAGGAGTTTATTTCAAATTTTAGGGTAGACGACATTCTCTTCGAAATCTTTGTGGACTACTGTTTGGAAAGGAGTATAAAGATGGACTTCTACGCCTTTGAGGATAAGTTAAAATTATACATTAAGGCCACCTTGGCAGAACAGCTTTTTGATCCCAATTCCTATGCCAAGATCAAGAGTGCGGGAGATGATATGCTGAAAAAGGTCTTGGAATTGGACAGTCCTGCCATACGGCAACAGGAGGCCGAAAAAATTGAAGCCAGGAACTAATCTTCCTCTACTTTTTTCTGAATTTTCTTTGAGCTGCTGTAGATGAGTAACAGTAGTATGGCACACAATGATGCTACAATTCCTATAAGTGCTATGATGCTATTGCCCTTAAAAGGCTCGTTAAAATCTACAAGGGTTACATTGTAGGCGATAAGCGCCAATCCCAATACAATTAGTATTATTATTACAATTCTGTTCATTCCAATAATTTTTCAATTAACACCTAAAATAACTGGTTGATATTCGAGGCAAACAATTTTACCGCTATGGCCAATAGAATAACTCCAAATATTTTCCGAATTACATTAAGTCCGTTTTTGCCCAAAAGCCGCTCTATTCTACTAGAGGATTTTAGAACAATGTATACAAAAATAACATTTATTATAATGGCTACAATGATATTCTCTACATAGTATTCCGCTCTTAGTGAGAGCAGGGTGGTCACCGTACCTGCGCCTGCAATGAGTGGAAAGGCAATGGGAACTATGGAGGCGCTTTCCGGTTGGTCGTCCCGGTATAAGGTAATGCCCAAGACCATTTCTATGGCCATAAAGAAAATTACAAAAGCCCCCGCGACGGCAAAGGAATTTACATCTATACCAATTAAGTTCAGTATTTCTTCCCCAACAAACAAGAAGGCGACCATTATACAGGCCGAAACAAAGGAGGCTTTTCCAGACTGGATGTGGCCTACCTTGTTTCTTAACGAGATAACAATGGGGATGCTCCCTATGATGTCTATAACGGCAAATAAGACCATGCTCGCCGTAATTATTTCCCGAAAATTAAAATTGAATTCCATCAAAAACTTAAATTCTGTTGATTGTGAAAAGTGTTTGGACTACAAACACCCGGCAAATTTACGTTTAATAAAGGGGTTTTGGATTTAATTAAAGGAAAATATATCCGTCTAAAGAATTATATTTGCAGCCTAATAAAAGAGTATGTTCCAACTTGGAAAAACAATTGTATCGGAGGAAATTATAGAGAACGATTTCGTTTGTAATATTAATGCCTGCAAGGGGGCTTGTTGTGTGGAAGGCGAGGCCGGGGCACCTTTGGAAGATGGGGAAACCCAGGTGTTGGTAGATATATATAGTAAGGTTAAACCTTTCTTAAGACCGGAAGGAGTAGCGGAAATAGAAAAGCAGGGCGCCTTTATAAAAGGAGAGGACGGGGAGTGGGAAACGCCCTTGGTAAATGGCAGTGAATGTGCCTATGTAGTGTTTGCCGAGAATGGAACCGCCAAATGTGGCTTGGAAGAGGCCTATAATCAAGGGGCAACCAAATGGAAGAAACCGGTATCCTGTCATTTATACCCTATACGCGTACGGGAATATTCAGAGCTTACTGCGGTAAATTATCATAAATGGGAAATTTGTGACGCGGCCTGCTCTTTGGGAGAGGAGCTTAAGGTGCCTATTTATAAGTTTGTAAAAGAGGCTTTGATCCGGAAATTTGGAAAAAAATGGTATGCGGAGCTGGAGCAGACCGCCAAAGACTACCAGGCTAGTAAGTAGGGATATGTAATACTACCTTGGTGCCCAATGAAACCTTGTCGGCATCGTAAAGGTCAATAATTTCAACTTGGAAAGAGTTCTCGAAGTCTTTAGAGAAATTGGCCAATCTTTCTTTGGTGATATCTATTCCAATAGATTTTCTTTTTAAGATCTTGCTTTGCTTTATCCTCTCGGAAGCAGCGCGACCTACCCCATTGTCCGATATGCTGATCATTATAAATTGCTCATTTTCCCTGCTTACATGAAGATGGACGTTTTTTTCACCGTCCTTGGAGGAGAGCCCATGCCACAAGGCGTTTTCCAAAAAAGGCTGTAAGATCAATGAGGGGATCTTCACCGTGTGTTGGTCTATGTCATCCTCTACATCTATCGTAAAATTGATCTCGTTGGAGAATCTAATGTTTTCTATGTTCATGTATAACTCAATGGTTTCCAGTTCATCGGCCAAAGATATTTCCTTTAAGGAGGAGGCTTCCAGGATTTTACGCACCAATTTGGAAAATTTATTGAGATAGTGAACGGCATTCTTTTTTTCGTTGTTAATGATGTAGAGTTTGATAGAGTTGAGCGAGTTGAACAAAAAGTGTGGGTTCATTTGGCTTCGCAACATGCTCTGCTCCAAGGTAAGGATCTGTTTTTCGTTCTTGAGCTCTTTCTGCCGATAAAGGATATACAGGATAAAGGTCAAAAGCGCCATCCCTAGGGCACCTATGATCAAGGTGTTGGTTTTTTTGCGCAATCGAAGGTTCATAAATTCATTTTCCCTTGCCAGCGCTTCAATTTGATTGGTTTTCTTTTCCGTTTCGTATTTTATGATCAAATCGTTGATGTACCTCCGGTTAACCTCACTATTGATTTCCTCATTATAGCGCTCTGCCAATTTGTAATAATCCAAGGCCTTTTTGTAGTCCCCTTTGTTTGCAGAGAGTTTGGAAAGGAAACCGTAAGCCTGCGCAATATAACTGGGGAAATGGTGTTTGATGGACATTTCCAGTCCGCGGTTCAGGTACTTTTCCGAGTCTGGGTATTGTTTTAACTCCATTAAGACCCATCCCATATTAATGTTGATGGCGGCAATAATAGACATGTCGCCCATAGATTCTGCTGCCAAAAGGTTGGGCTCTAAAATTTCCAGGGCTTCCTTTAATTTATTTTGTTTTATGTAGATCTGGGAAATACTATTTTTACATATAACCCTACCCTTGTCGCTATTTATTTCGTTGTTGTATTCCAGTGAGGTTCTGTAGTAGTGCAGGGCTTCCTCCAATTCCCCCTTGTGTTCAAGGCACTCGCCAATATTCTGGTAGTTGATGGCCAGGCCCAGCTTATTGCCCATCTCCTTGGCCGAGGCCATGGCCTTTTTAAATTGGGCAATGGCTATATCGTATTGCTTTAGGATTAGATAAAGGTTCCCAATACTATTTAAGGAAACATCTACACTGGTTTTTAGGTCAATTGAAGGGTTCTGCACGGTCTCCGCCAGCTCCAAGGCCTCCTGATGATAGTCTAGGGCTATTTTAATGGCATCACTTCTCCTGTAGACTACGCCCAACATATTAAGGCTAAGAACCCTAAATTCCAGGTTGTTGGCCGCCAATGCTGCCTGTAGTGCCTTTTCGTGTAGTGCTACGGCTTTGGAAAATTGGGAGATATCACGATATTTTCTCCCTAAATGGTTGTAGGCATAGGATTGCCCTATTAAATACTGGTTTCTACTGGCCTCATTGGCAAAATACCGCATATAAATGGTGTCGCCTTTGTTGTTGCCCAATACGGAAGCCAATTCCCGGTAGGTTATTGGAGCTGCTTTTATTAGACTGTCTGTTACTCTCTTAAAAGTTTCGGGAACTTGTTGGGAAACAGCCTGGTAAGTAGTTAGGGCGAATAGGAAGGAAAAAAAAAATGAGCCCCTTAGTTTTACAGGCCTATGAAGCTCAAAAAGCAAATATACTAAGGAGGGAAACTTCATATCATCGCTTATATTAAATCCAAAAAGTCTGATTTTTTCTGTCTTGAAACAGGGATTTTGTGGTTGGACTGTAGAATAACGTAACCGTCAGTTTTAAGGAACTCCTTTATCTTATTGAGGTTTATGATATAGGAATTATGGATTCTGAAGAAAGTATCCTTGGGCAACAATTGATTTACTTCCTTTAATTTCTTGGTAAGTAGTATTTTTTGCCCATCACTTAGAAAAAGAGTACTGTAATTACCATCGGATTCCGCAAAAAGGATTTCCTCGCTTTGCAAAAACAATAGCTTTCCGTCCGTATTAATGGTAATCTTTTTTTGAAGGGAATCTGAATTGAATTTCAATAAGATTTTCTCCAATTTTTCTGCCGTATAATTCTTGCTGTTAAATTTTTTTATTTTGGCAAGGGTAGCATTTAAATCATCGGTGTCTATAGGTTTTAAAAGGTAATCTATAGCCTCGTTCTTTAGGGCTTTTATGGCGTATTGGTTATAAGCAGTGGTAATTACCACAGGAAATTCCTTGGTTTTTATTTTCTGTATAAATTGGAATCCGTCCATAGTAGGCATTTCAATATCCAAGAACAGGCAATCTGGGGGATTGCGTTCCAAGTATTGTAAGGCCTCAATAGGATCTGTAAAAGAAGCTACAACCTTAATTTCGTCACTAAAGTTGGTCAGCTCCCAAGACAGACTCTGTAAGGCTTTAATTTCATCGTCAACTAAAACTGCTTCTATCATAGTAAAAAGAAAGATAGTCAAAAATAAAAATATTGCCAGTATGCATCCATATTTTTGTGTCAATGGAAATGATTCGAGTATGACTGGTGGGAAATGGTTTAAAATTGGACCTATTTAATAAATTATGGGAATTAGGGAAGGGTGGAATGGTTTTGGTTTAAAATTCCAACTGTCATTCATACAGAAAATAGGACCATTTACACAATTGGGGCCTCAGCACCCTTTCATTTCTTATACATTTGGTTTGTTAATAAATTCCCCTCATTAGAGGATGTTTAATGCATAGTGCAAAAATCTAAGTGATGAATAAATGTATTGTTTTTTTTATCGTTTTAGTTTTGGTTCTGGCCATAGCGGTAATAACCGACAAGCAGGGCGGGGATACTGTTAAAAATGATTTAGTGGAGCATAAGGCGGATGCCAATAGGACCTTGGAGGGGTATAAGGTAAAAGTTAGCAGGGGTTATTGATAATTTTGCATATTGTGGATTTTAGCAGGGAGTACAGGCTGTATCCATGAAAATAAATAATATTATAAACATTTAAAGTTCTGTCAAATAAAGTGCGATCCTCAAGGTATGTTTTAGTTAAACATGTCATTGTTGTAAAACAATCCCAAGATGTAGTTGTAACATTGAAAAACACAATCAACTTGTAGGATTCGGATTTCTCATAGTATTTAGGTTTCGGGGGAACTACCTAAGAATGTGGTTCCGGTTCTTGTAATTCAAAGTCTCACTTCATCATAGGGATCGCACAGTTTGGCAGTATTTTTAAAGCGTTTGGGCCCTGGCCAATTAAGGTCTGGATGTAAGCACAAGCCCCTAGAATTACCTTATTTTTTACCCTATAAATAATTTTCATTGATTTCTTCTCGGATAAACCTTATATTGTTATATCGTATAATATGGCAATGGAAGAACTGTGGGCAATGGAAAATTAAAAGAACAGATCGTAAAAATGTTCCTGCTGGCCATTTACTTTAACGGCCAGTTATTTCTTTATGCCCAAAATCAAATTAAATTTAGGCAGCTCTCCGTACATGACGGACTTTCACAAAACAGTGCCATATCAGTGGCCCAGGATAGTATTGGTTATCTATGGGTGGCTACCCAGGATGGTCTAAACCAATACGACGGTAGAAAATTCACTATACACCCCTATGCCTTTGTAGATATTACCCGATCCAATTTTAGCTATTTGGGCAAGGTCTACACAGATAGAAGGGGAGATGTTTGGATTATCCCAATGGATAGGAGGCCCTATAAATTAGATAGGGCTACCAATAATTTTGTGCCTTTACAAGGTGTTGGGGATGCTAGCTCCATATTCATGGACGGGGATTTTAATTTATGGATAGGAACCTATTCTGGAGATCTTTATGAAAAAAAGGCGGGGGAGGAAAAGGCGGTGTTGAGAGTGTCTAATCCAGAGATAAGGGGTGCTGTTTACAGTATCACCCAAAATCCAAGTGGGGTCCTTTTATTGACTATGGACAAATATATTGTGGAATTCAATGCTCATACCAATATCCGTTACCCCAAGAAGTTCCAAGATGTACAGGGCAGAATAATCCATGCCAATTACAGCGATGTAGTTTTTGATAGTCAGGATAGGGAGTGGATTGCGACCTTTGGGAATGGGCTATTCTATAGGACTACCAGTGAATCCGTTTTATGGCGATTAAATGATTTGCCCTTTAAGGGTAACTTGCCGGTAGATTTAAATATTACGGACCTTTACATGGATACCAAGCAAAGGCTATGGGTAGCCACCTATGGAGCTGGGCTATACCTGGTAGATTTTGAAAAGTATAACATAAGCCATTTTGGATCTGAAAAACACAATCCAACTGCAGTGCACTATAATGATATTCTCTGTATATATGAGGATTACACTGGAACCTTATGGTTTGGTACGGATGGGGCCGGGTTGAGTTACTATGACGAATATTTGGAAAAGTTTAATTCGTTTACCGATTACCAAACGCCTCAGGATGTAAGTATTGATGTGGTGCGATCTATTGCGGTGGACAACGACAATAGGATCTGGATAGGTACATCGGGAAAAGGGCTTACCCGTTATACACCGGAATCGGACAGTTGGAAAACTTTTAGAACGGACCGTGGCAGGGCCAATACTATTTCTTCGGATCGGGTCATGAGCCTCTTGCCGGATGAGGATGGGGATTTATGGATTGGGACACAGCAAGGTGGTTTAAACATTATGGACGCCTCAGGTAATATTACCCACTTTTCTGCTGAGGATAAAAGTCGTTTTCCAGGAAATACCATTTGGTGTATTTATAAGGATGACAGGGGGAAGGTGTGGATAGGCACCCGTGATCAGGGCTTGGTCCAATTTGATAAAAAGAAAGGGGTACTAAATCGCTTTAAACATACCCCGGATAACAAGCAGGGGATTTCCAGTAATAATATTAGGGTAATTACATCTGATGACAAAGGCAATTTGTGGATTGGAACAGAGAATCGGGGTGTTGTTTTTTTTAATAGGTCAACCCAGTTGTTTAAGTCATATCTATATGGGGAAAATGGAAATTCGTTATCCTCTAACGCCATAAAATCACTTTACTATTCGCCCAAGGGTATACTTTGGATAGGTACCAATGGGAAAGGCCTCAATGCCTATGATATTGCTAAGGATCAATTTTATGGTTTTAGTGTTAAGGACGGTCTTGCCAATGATGTAATTTACGGAATACTGCCCGATGATAGGGGTAATCTTTGGTTGAGTTCCAACAAGGGAATAACAAAGTTTGTTCCCAATGATACCATTGGGAATACCCCTACTATAACCAATTACAATAATTATGAAGGCCTGGCGACCGAGTTTAATACAGGTGCCTATTTTAAGGATAAGAAAGGAAATCTTTATTTTGGGGGCTTGGAGGGGTTTTACTGGTTTAAGCCCAATCAATTGAAAAAGAGTTCCGTTTTGCCTAAAACGGCAATCACGGGCTTTGATGTGTTTAACAAGCCGTTTCCCATGTTGGAAGGTCAAAAATTGCAGGCTGGGCAGAACACTATTTCTTTCACCTTTTCCAGTTTGCAATATGCCCTCCCCACCAAGAACCAATATCAATATAAACTAGTTAATTTTGATACCGATTGGGTTTTTTCTGGAAACCAGAATTTTGCACGATACACCAGCTTGCCCCCTGGTAATTATCAGTTTCAGGTTAAGAGCAGTAATTATGACGGACAGTGGAATCCGGAGCCGGTATCCTATTCCTTTTCTATTTTGTCTCCCTGGTACCTGACCCCTTTTGCCAAATTTGCATACATAGTAATTTTTATTTTACTGCTGTACGGCATATATAGGTACCTTATTTGGCAATGGCGCCTACAGCTGAACTTGCGGTTAAAGGTAGAGGAGACCGAACGGTTTAAACGGCTTAACGACTTTAAGTCCAAGTTGTATACAGATATTTCCCATGAATTTAGAACACCTTTGAGTTTAATAGCCGGACCGGTAGATGTAAAACTGGGGCAGGGCGGACTGTCTAAAATGGATTTTGCCAATTTCTCTATGATCAAACGTAATATTAACCGTTTGATCGCTTTGGTGGATCAGTTGCTTCATTTGGCGAGGCTGGAAAAAGGTAATTTAAAACTGAAAATAGCTAAAGGAGATCTGGGCCTATTTTTAGGTATGTTGGTGGCAACCTTTAAATACAGGGCAACCGTTAAAAGAGTGGATTATGAAATAGAAATAGACCGCATCCCCAATGCCTGGTTTGACGAGGATGCCCTGGAGAAAATAATTACCAACCTCCTCTCCAATGCCTTTAAATATGTCAATGAGAGCGGGGTGTGCCGTTTTTCTGCACACAATAAACAGGGAAAATTGCATTTGAGTGTTCGGAATTCTGTTGAGGATTTTTCCCAGGTTGATTTGGATAGGTTGTTTACCCGCTTTTATCAGCAAAATGAATATTCGGAAGGGGCAGGTATTGGTTTGTCCCTGGTTCAGGAGTTGGTAAGTTTGTATCAGGGAAGCATTGTGGTTGAAATGGAAGAGGGGGGCATTATCCATTTTAAGGTTGTGCTTCCAATGTCTAAAGAGGATTTTGAGGATATTGATCTGGTGGAAGTGGAGTCGGGAATGGGGGGATCCATTTTTGGTACGGGGCAAAAGGTTGAGGAAGGGGGTGTGGTTGCCAAAGAGTTGCCCAGTGTTTTGGTGCCCTTAAGTGAAGCGCCACTACTGCTTATTGTGGAGGATCATGAAGAGGTGAGGGAGTTCTTAAAATCGGTTTGGGCTGGAAAATACCGGATACTGGAGGCTAAAAACGGGGAGGAAGGTATGGCAACGGCCTTGGAGGTAGTGCCAGACCTTATTATATCAGACGTGCGTATGCCTATTTGCGGGGGAATCGAACTTTGCAATAAGTTAAAGACCGATGAGCGTACCAGTCATATACCTATTGTTCTTTTAACCGCAGGTATAGGGGAAGAACTGGAATTGCAGGGGCTTGAATCCGGAGCGGACGACTTTATTACCAAGCCCTTTAAGTTGCGTATCCTTCAGACAAGGGTGGAAAATTTAATAGGCCTAAGAAAACTATTGCGCAATAGATATAGTCAGGAACTCGTTATTGAGGCCAAGGATATTGCCGTTTCGCCAACGGATGAGGCCTTCCTTGGCAAACTGGAAATGGTACTGGATGAAAATCTGTCGGATCCCCAGTTCAATGCAGAGGTGTTCTGCCGAAAATTGGACATGAGCCGTATGCAGCTACATAGGAAACTCTTGGCCTATACGGGACTTTCTACAACGGCCTTTATTAGGTCGCAACGCTTAAAACAAGCCCTTCAAATCCTTAAAACATCAGATGCCTCCGTTAGCGAAATTGCTTATGCCGTAGGTTTTAATACGCCGTCCTATTTTATTAAATGCTTTAAGGATGTTTATCAGAAAACCCCAACGGAGTATTTCCAGTCCACAAATAAATAGACTTCCGGTCAATGTTACATTTATTGCAAAGATTGTTACATATGAGATATGTTCTTTACTGGGCTTGTCATAGATTTGGTATCCTGCTTCAAAAGGTTCCACAAGCTTGGGATTGTTAGCTTTTTGGATGGCCCTTTATAATTATGGCCCGGGAAAGATGAAAGGGAATGGCATTTGCGATTGGGTGTCTTTACGGGAAACAACAAATTAAATTAACTCAAACTCCACTATTATGAATACTAAAAATGTTAACGGGATTACCTTGGTTTTTTTGGCAATGCTCGCCATATCCATCATTATGATTTTAATGGCGCTATCGCTCTAATTTTCCATATGCTTATGGGATTGCTGCAAGAGTGAACTTTGGATGCCCTTTTTGCCTTTTTTAATGTGTAGACCAGGGTGTGAAAATACTAAACCAAAAAGTATGTTTTTTATATACTTTTTGGTTTATTTTTTTTCAATAAATATTTTACAAAAGTGGCCGCGTGCGCTAAAGTTAATGAACATCACTTGTGAGTCCACATTTCAACATTCTGTGTTAAAAACTTTGTATTAAATATAAAGAAAGGGCTTTAGTTATTGGGGCTATTTTGCAATCTTTGTTATTCCCTACCGAGGGCTATATTTCGCCTTAGTTTTAAAAATTTTATAAATACAAAAGATATGTCAGCAGCCATTGAGCCGATCCTGCAAGAAAACCTTAACCGATTTGTTATCTTTCCTATTAAACATCATGATTTATGGGACTGGTACAAGAAATGCGAGGCGAGTTTTTGGACGGCAGAGGAAATAGACCTGCATACCGATCTAAACGATTGGAATAATAAATTAAATAGTGACGAGCGTTATTTTATAAAGCATATACTGGCCTTTTTTGCGGCTTCTGACGGAATTGTCAATGAAAACTTGGCAGAGAATTTTGTTAGTGAAGTACAATATGCGGAGGCAAAATTCTTTTATGGGTTTCAGATAATGATGGAAAACATTCATTCCGAAACCTATTCCCTTTTAATAGATACCTATGTTAAGGACGAAAAGGAAAAAGACCTACTTTTTAATGCAATAGAAAACTTTCCTGCCATTAAGAAAAAGGCCGAGTGGGCCTTAAAATGGATAGAGTCGCCTAGTTTTGCGGAACGACTTATTGCCTTTGCCGCAGTAGAGGGTATTTTCTTTTCCGGGGCATTTTGTTCCATATTTTGGTTAAAGAAAAGAGGATTGATGCCCGGACTTACCTTTTCCAATGAATTGATATCCAGGGATGAGGGTATGCATTGTGATTATGCCGTGCATCTGCACAATAACCACTTGGTAAATAAAGTACCAAAGGCACGTATAACCGAGATTTTGGTGGATGCCTTGAATATAGAAAGGGAATTTATAACAGAATCACTTCCTGCTAGTTTGATTGGAATGAATTCTAAATTGATGACGCAGTACCTAGAGTTTGTTACGGACCGTTTGTTGGTGGAGCTGGAGTGTGATAAAGTGTACAACTCTACCAATCCGTTCGACTTCATGGATATGATATCCCTACAGGGCAAAACCAATTTCTTTGAAAAAAGGGTTGCCGAATATCAAAAAGCAGGGGTAATGAACAAGGATAAGGACGATGACTCACAAAAAATCAGCTTCGATGCCGATTTTTAACCTATAGAGCCTTTGGTTTAAATCCCCTTTGGGTTATAAGGGGATTTTTAAGCAATGAATTTGATATGTTAAAAATTTTAACATATCGCCCCCTAACCCAAACTTATGTATCATTTTTAAAATTGTAGCGACATGTATGTAGTAAAAAGAGACGGCAGAAAAGAGCTGATGATGTTCGACAAGATCACGGCCAGAGTACGAAAATTATGTTATGGACTTAACGATTTGGTTGACCCATTAAAGGTTGCCATGCGGGTAATTGAGGGTCTTTATGACGGAGTGACCACGTCTGAATTGGATAATTTGGCAGCAGAGATTGCAGCTACTATGACCACTACACACCCGGACTATGCAAAATTGGCGGCACGTATTTCTGTTTCCAACCTACATAAGAACACCAAGAAATCCTTTTCGGAAACCATGAAGGATCTCTATGAATACGTAAACCCAAGGACTGGCAAAAAAGCACCTTTACTGTCCGATGAGGTATATAAGGTGATTTCGGAGAACGCCGTAAAATTGGATTCGACTATTATTTATAACCGGGATTTTGGCTACGATTATTTTGGGTTTAAAACATTGGAGCGTTCTTATCTTCTAAAACTTAATGGGAAAATTGCCGAACGCCCACAGCATATGCTTATGAGAGTTTCCGTAGGGATTCATTTGAACGATTTGGATGCCGCCTTGGAAACCTATGAGTTGATGTCTAAAAAATATTTTACACACGCTACGCCTACACTGTTCAATTCTGGTACGCCAAAACCCCAGATGTCGTCCTGTTTTTTATTGGCCATGAAAGACGATAGTATAGATGGTATATACGATACATTGAAGCAAACGGCCAAGATTTCCCAATCTGCCGGGGGGATAGGTCTTTCCATTCATAATGTTAGGGCTACAGGCTCCTATATCGCCGGTACCAACGGAACCTCCAACGGTATTGTGCCCATGCTACAGGTTTTTAATGACACGGCGCGTTACGTAGATCAGGGAGGTGGAAAGCGTAAGGGTAGTTTTGCCATCTACGTGGAGCCATGGCATGCCGATATCTTTGAATTTTTGGATTTAAAGAAAAACCACGGGAAAGAGGAAATGAGGGCCAGGGACCTCTTCTATGCTATGTGGGTACCCGATTTGTTTATGAAAAGGGTGGAGTCTAACGAAAATTGGACACTGATGTGTCCTAATGAATGTCCTGATCTTTTTACGCAGCACAGTGAGGATTTTGAAAAATTATATACAAAATATGAGGCAGAAAACAGAGGGCGTAAGACGGTTAAGGCACGGGATTTATGGGAGAAGATTTTAGAGTCCCAAATAGAGACCGGCACACCTTATATGTTGTACAAGGATGCGGCCAATAGAAAGAGTAACCAAAAGAATTTGGGGACTATTCGCTCTTCCAACCTTTGTACAGAGATATTGGAATATACCTCCCCCGATGAGGTGGCGGTATGTAATTTAGCATCCATTGCATTGCCAATGTTCATAAAGAACGGGGAATTTGATCATAAGGAATTGTTCAAGGTTACCAAGCGTGTGACCAAAAACTTGAACAGGGTAATAGATCGTAATTATTACCCCATTAAAGAGGCCGAAAATTCCAATATGCGACATAGACCAATTGGATTGGGAGTGCAGGGCCTTGCAGATGCCTTTATAATGTTGAGAATGCCTTTTACCAGCGATGCGGCAAAGGCGCTTAACCAAGAGATATTTGAGACTTTGTATTATGCTGCCGTTACCGCTTCTATGGAGATGGCCAAAGAGGAAGGCGTTTACTCTACCTATGAAGGTTCACCTATATCAAAAGGAGAGTTCCAGCACAATCTTTGGGGAGTTAAGGATGAGGAATTGTCCGGAAGATGGGACTGGGGTAAATTGCGCAAAGAGGTTAAAAAGAATGGAGTTCGTAATTCCTTATTGGTAGCTCCAATGCCAACCGCCTCCACATCACAAATCCTGGGGAACAACGAATGTTTTGAACCCTATACCTCCAATATTTATACCCGTAGGGTGCTATCTGGGGAGTTTATTGTGGTAAACAAACATTTGTTGGAAGATTTGGTTAACCTAGGACTGTGGAATGAGAATATGAAACAGGAATTAATGAGGGCCAATGGGTCTGTACAACATATTCAGAATATCCCGGACGAGATCAAGGAATTGTACAAAACGGTTTGGGAACTTAGTATGAAGGATATTATAGATATGTCCAGGCAACGAGGGTATTTCATTGATCAAAGTCAGTCCCTTAACTTGTTTATGGAGAATGCCAATTACTCCAAACTAACTTCCATGCACTTTTACGCATGGAAAAGCGGACTTAAGACCGGTATGTATTATTTAAGGACCAAGGCTGCTGCAGACGCCATTAAATTTACCCTGGACAACAGCAAGAAGGATGAGCCTGTTGCCAAGGAAGTGGAAATTGGATTGGGTACACCTGAGGTGGCCAAGTCAATAAAGGTAGAGGCAGTTGCTGCTGATAATAAGGATGTGGATGTGCAGCCAATGACAGCGGCTGAGATGAAGGAATTAATAGCCCGAGCTAAAGAGGGTCAGGCAGATGATGATTGTTTAATGTGCGGCTCCTAAACGCTCTATAGGAGTGGTTATTTGTTATAACAACAGACCCCCCAAGGAATTCCTTGGGGGGTCTGTTGTTTTTGGTGTATAGGTGTTTTAGGGGCTTTCTACCCTATTATATTGGTTAATTGGGTGCCTATCTGTTAAATATGTAGGGTTTTAATACCAGGGCACAAATAATGGCAATGCCGTAAATCGTCAATATGGTAATATGATTGTCCATTTTTATACCCTAAGCTCAATGTTCTTTATATTTTATATACGGGCATAAAGGGAATCTGGACTATGGCCATAAGAATACAGTCCATTCAACCATTGTCACTTTTTAAAATGGTGATGGCATAGCAACCTGCCTATTATGAAGAGTATACAGTATAGGCCTATAACATAAAAATAAGTTTCCATTTCATTGCTTTGACGAATGAACAAAATGGAAACTTTCTAAATACAACGTTAAATCGTTGATTTTTAACTTTTTTTTGTAGGGTTATAGGAAGTTGTCTACGCTCTTATACGCATTAATAACTGCCAACTCTCCTTCTTTGTTAGGTTTGGAATTGCCGTGTTCCATACCCAATACGCCCTTAAATCCTTTTTCATGGATATATTTGAAAACATTTTTATAATTGATCTCTCCAGTGGTGGGTTCTTTTCTGCCTGGATTGTCCCCTATTTGTATGTAGTCTATTTCATCCCACGTTAGGTCCATATTGTGTATTAGGTGCCCTTCGGTTTTTTGCATATGGTAGATGTCGAACAATATTTTACAGGAAGGACTGCCTACCGCTTTACAGATCATATAGGTTTGGTCTGAATTCTGCAAATAGAGATCTGGGGAATCCGATAAAGGCTCAAGGACCATTGTTAAGCCGTGGGGTTCCAAAATCTCGGCGCCTCTTTTTAGCGCTTCAATAACATTGCCATCCTGAACGCCTATTGGTAGCTTTCTTTCAAATCCGCCCGGCACTACGGTCATCCATTTGGCATTGACTCGTTTGGCCACTTCCACGGCCCTTCTACAGCCGTCCAGAAATATATCTATATATTCTTGTTTACCTGCTGCTAAGGTGTTGGCCATATTACCGCCTTTGTCTATTACAAAGACGCCCATGGTCATATTATGCTTGGCCAAGGCTTCTCCAATTTTGGTTTGGGTGGCCACGTCCCTTTTCATCATGCCATTGTCTTCAAAAGCCGTAAACCCTTGGTCGGCCATAAAGTTGATCTGGTCAATTAAGTCGTTTCCTGCCAGGTTTTTGAACATGCCAAAATGTGGGGCATATTTCAAGTTAAAAGAATGTTTCGCCTCTAAATTGGGCTGGGCTCCGTAGGCTAAGCTGCCACCTAAGGTTACGGCGCTACTTCCCAAGGCGGTTTTTTGAATAAAATCTCTTCTTTTCATTTTTTAGTATATGGTTGGAATTCTATTATTAAATAACGCCAAAACAACTAAATAACAATGGTTATCCAGTTGTTCTGGCTTTTTAGTCAATTTTACCTTTGTTGTAATTTATAGTGACCACGCCTTGCCTCCGGTCAATTCCTGAAGGTCGCCACATGCAATGTATTCGCCTGGCACCGGTAGGTAAGACAATACATTTTCGCCTACATATTCAGAAGACTTATATGCTAAAATGGTCAGCCCTCTTAGGTTGTTGGCGAAGGCAAATCTGGATACCTCATCATCAAGGCTTGCCGTTTCCCCCGCTTTTACGGATTCGGTATAGGCATTGATGACCTTAAATTTTTTGGCTTCATCTTCTTTAGAGATTTTTAGGGCGGCAGACAGTACCGGTTCCAGATGTTCCGGGCCAAGATCTGCAATCTCTTTTTTGCCGGAATCCTGTAGGGCCTTGTCCAGAAATTTACCCATGGTCATTTTAAAAAGGTCCTGCTGTTCTTTTTTCATTACTTGATCGGCAAAACGGTCTATAAAGATGTGTACCTGTACCTCGGAAGCAGATGGGGTGTCGGTTTTTGGAAGAATTATATCTACCAGCTGGGTAAGCATTGAACCTTCTGTTGGGGATAAAAAATCTGGTGTCCATGTAATGGCCGCATCCTGCTTACAACTTTGTACTATGCTGATCAGTGTTGGGGTGGCTACCGTATATCCCAGTGCCAAGCCCATGCTTTTAAGTGCTTTTCTTCTGTCCATTATATATTTCCTTTTTTAAGTTCTTTTACCGCGTGGTCTGCGGCCCTGGCAGTGAATGCCATATAAGTGAGTGATGGGTTTACGCAACTGGCTGAGGTCATAAAGGCTCCATCTGTTACATAAACGTTGGGCACATCGTGCAATTGGTTGTTCCCGTTAAGGACAGAGGTCTTTCTGTTGCGCCCCATTCTGGCAGTACCCATTTCGTGGATGCCCAAACCTAGACCAGTAGGTCCGTCGTGTCCCTTAACATCCCTAAATCCTGCTTTTTCCAGCATTTCTACAGCAGATTCCTGCATGTCTTTACGCATTTTGAACTCGTTTTCCTGTAAATCGGCATCAAAAGTTACCGTAGGCAGCCCCCAATCGTCCAATTTGTCGTAATCCAAAGTCATTCTATTGTCTTCATAGGGGAGTACCTCGCCAAAGCCGCCAATTCCCATTCTCCATCCACCTGGTTGAAGTATACTGTCTTTTAGGTCTTTTCCGTAAGAGAGCTCGGCAACGGTCTCTTCCCAATTCCCTCTGCTGGCTCCTCCTTGATATCCGAATCCACGCAGGTAATCCTTTCTGTCCGTATCCCCTCCTAGGTTTCTAAACCTTGGAATATATATCCCGTTGGGGCGTCTTCCTTTGTAATATTTGTCTTCAAAGCCATCAAATTTACCAGAGGCACCCACTCCTAAATGATGGTCCATTATATTGCGGCCCAATTGATCGGAGTCATTACCCATACCATTGGGGAAACGATCGGATTTGGATTGCATTAAAATAGCGGTCGAAGCTATGGCCGAAGCACATAAGAAGATAACCTTGGCTTTAAATTCGTGGGTTTCCTTGGTTACCCTATCAATTACCTTTACCCCGGTAGCCTTTTTTGTGTCCGGGTCGTATATCACTTCGTGAACAATGGAGTCTGGCCGTAAGGTCATATTGCCTGTGGCTTCTGCCGCGGGCAGGGTAGAGGACAAACTACTAAAGTACCCGCCGAAAGGACATCCTCTGATACAGCGATTTCTGTACTGACATTTGGTACGTCCGTCAAAATTTTTGGTCCCAGTTATATGTGCAACCCTACCAATGGTAACGGCACGTCCGTCAAACCCCTCTGTTACTTTATTTTTAAAATGTTCCTCCACACAGTTCATTTCCATGGCCGGCAAAAAATCACTGTCCGGCAACTGCGGTAGGTTAAGTGCCTCCCCACTAACGCCAATGTAGTTCTCTACCTTGGAATACCATGGTGCAATATCTTTATAGCGAACGGGCCAATCCACTGCAATGCCATCCCTTTTGTTGGCCGTGAAGTCAATATCGCTCCATCTATAGCTTTGTCGCCCCCATTGCAGGGAGCGCCCACCTAAGTGGTATCCCCTCATCCAATCAAACCTTCGTATTTCATTGTATGGGTGCTTTAAATCGTTGACAAACCACATTTTACTGGCAGCGTTCGTAGTATAGCCCGTTCTATTCTGTTTGGGCTGTTTTTCAATATCCTCCCTGGTGGGCTTACCGGCATTGGGAAAGTCCCACGGGTCCATGTTGGCCGTCTCATAGTCCTCAATGTGCTTAACCATCCTTCCGCGTTCCAAAACCAAGGTTTTTAATCCTTTTTCGCACAATTCCTTGGCTGCCCACCCCCCACTAATTCCGGTACCTACGACAATTGCATCATAAGAATCCTGCTCTTCGTTGTAATAAAACTTGCTCATTTATAAAATTGTTTATTTAATAAATTTATTAAATATAAAATTAATTTTCTACATTTAAACCTTATATTTCCTAATACTTCAGCACTATAACGTTTTAGTTGTTGGTAATTAATTGGTTTAATAATATTTAATGAAAATGAAAGGTAAAAATTTAAAATTAACGGGATTAAAGGTAGGTTTGGTTGTATTGGCATTGGGTGTTTTTTCCTGTAAGGAAGCTCCCAAGGATAAGTCGGACAACAAGGAGGTTACGGAAGTGGCCGTAAAATCCGAGGAGCCCTTTTTTAAATTGTCCCTGGCGCAATGGTCTATGCATAGAATGGTAAGGGAAGAGGGAGTGGACCCCTATACCTTTGCCGAGAAAGCCAAAGAATGGGGTTTTTCCGGTTTGGAATATGTGAGTGGCTTGTATTATGACGAATTAAGGGCTGCCAATTTCTCCGAGGAAGCAATGGCTGCCTTTGTGGAGAAATGTAATGCGGAAAGCAAGAAGCACGGTATGGAAAATGTATTGATCATGATTGATGGTCAAGGTGATCTTGCTACAACCGATGATGCAAAAAGAAAAGAAGCGGTAGAAAACCATTATAAGTGGGTAGATGCTGCTGCTGCCATGGGATGCCATGCCATTAGGGTAAACCTCTCCGGAAGCAAAGTGCCCGAAGAATGGGTGGCCAGTTCTGTTGATGGCTTAACCCAATTGGCCACCTATGCCAAGGAAAAGAATATAGAGGTCTTGGTTGAAAACCACGGCGGATTGTCTTCCAACGCCGCTATGCTGGCAGAGGTTATGACCAAGGTGAATATGAAGAATTGCGGTACCTTGCCCGATTTTGGAAATTTCTGTATAGAAAGAAGTAAGGATGGATGTGCCAATGAATACGATATATATAAAGGTATTAGTGAGCTGATGCCCCATGCCTTGGCGGTAAGTGCCAAATCCTACAATTTTGATGCCCAGGGCTACGAAACAAAATTGGATTATCCAAGAATACTAAAGATAGTGAAGGACGCTGGGTATACCGGCTATATTGGTGTGGAATATGAAGGGCACGAGCTAGGAGAGGAAGCAGGGATTCTTGCCACCAAAAATCTCTTGTTAAAGGCAGCTAAGGAAATAAACTAATTGTACGGGATTTGCTATGAAGGCTTTTTTTAATCAACTTTTCGATTACAACTTTTATTGCAATAAAAAATTGATTGAAGAGTGTCATAAGCTGGAGCATGTTCCGGACAGGACCATTACGCTATTTAGTCATATTTTAAACGCCCATCATATATGGAACGCCCGTATTCTTGATAAAGAGATAGAATACGGCGTTTTTCAGATTCACCCTTTAAAGGACTGGGGAGAGGTGCATTATGAAAATCAAAGAAGCTCCTTTGAGATTATTACCAATGCAGATAATTTTGATGCGCGTTTGGATTACGAAAATACCAAGGGAAGGTTGTTTTCCAACACCATAACCGATATGCTTTTCCATATCATAAATCATTCAACCCATCACAGGGGGCAAATTTCGGTCGATCTAAGAAACAATGCCATTGAGCCGCCTATGTTGGATTATACCTTTTATAAAAGATAAATAGAACCGCCAGCCGTGAAGGTAAACACCAAACTTCAACTCTCCTTGATGATGTTTCTCGAATTTTTTATTTGGGGAGGTTGGTTTGTTACCTTGGGTACGTTTTTGGGCCATAATCTAAAAGCCAGTGGTGCGGAAACGGCCATGGCGTATTCTACCCAATCCTGGGGGGCCATTATAGCCCCTTTTATAATAGGATTGATAGCGGACCGGTTTTTTAACGCAGAGCGCATCTTGGGGGTTTTGCACCTTATTGGCGCCTTGCTCATGTACCAGATGTACGCTGCGATAGACTTCGCTGGTTTTTATCCGTATGTGCTGGGGTATATGATACTGTACATGCCCACCTTGGCGCTGGTGAATTCCATAGCCTTCAGTCAAATGAAAAATCCGGCCAAGGAATTTTCTTTTGTAAGGGTTTTTGGAACTATTGGTTGGATTGTGGCTGGGCTGATCATTAGCTATGTGTTTCTTTGGGACTCAGAGGTGTCAAGGCAGGAAGGTTTATTAAAAAATACCTTTTTAATGGTGGCCATTGCTTCGGCTATATTGGGTGTTTTTAGTTTTTTCCTTCCCAAAACACCGCCAAAGGTAGGGAAGGATGAAAAAGTGTCCGTTTCCAGTATTTTGGGATTGGATGCCTTAAAGCTTTTACGGGATAGGAATTTTTTCGTTTTCTTTATTTCATCAATTCTTATCTGTATACCCTTGGCTTTTTATTATCAGAATGCCAATCCGTTTTTGTCAGAAATAGGGATGGACAACCCTACGGGTATAATGACCATTGGTCAGGGATCCGAAGTGTTATTTCTGTTGCTATTGCCCTTTTTTTTTAAGAGATTTGGCTTTAAGAGAACCCTAATTGCCGGAATGTTGGCATGGACAGTACGATATTTGCTTTTTGCATATGGAAATGCGGACGACAAGGCATTTATGCTGATTATAGGGATTGCCTTGCACGGAATCTGTTATGACTTTTTCTTTGTGTCCGGGCAAATTTATACCGATTCCAAAGCAGGTGCTAAATATAAAAGTGCGGCTCAGGGATTAATTACCCTGGCAACCTACGGGGTAGGTATGTTGATAGGATTTTGGGTGGCCGGTGAGATTACGGATAGTTATTTGGTGCGTGAAGGGGAACATAGCTGGGTTGATATTTGGAGTTTTCCAGCTATTTTTGCACTAGGGGTCATGGCCTTGTTTACCTTGTTTTTTAAAAACGTTCAAGTAGAATATAAAAGTAATTAGGAATAAATATATTATGGGTAAAAAAATTAAATTAGGAATTTTAGGGGGTGGAGGAGACTCCCTTATTGGGGTATTGCACAGGGTGGCATCCCAGATCAATGATAACTATGAAATTGTAGGGGCTGTCTTTAACCCTGATTTTGAGGCCAATGTAGCCTTTGCAAAGGAGATAGATATCCCAACCAACAGAATTTATAAGGACTTTGACACTTTGGTGGAAGAGGAATTAAAACTTCCAAAAGAAGAGCGGATACAGGTGTGTTCAGTCCTTACACCTAATTTTTTGCATTTTCCAATGGCGAAGAAACTGTTGGAAAACGGATTTCACGTTATCTGTGAAAAACCTATGACCACCACCTATGAAGAAGCTGTAATATTGCAGGACACCTTGGAAAAGGCCAAGACCGTTTTTGCCGTAACGCACACTTATACGGGTTATCCAATGGTCAGGCAAATGAGAGAGATGATCAAGGCCGGGGCATTGGGTAAAATACACAAGGTAGATGCGCAATACTATCAAGGATGGATCAATACCATAATCCATGACAAGGCCAAACGTTCTACCGTTTGGAGATTGGATCCCAAAAAAGCCGGAATTAGCTCTTGTATGGGCGATATTGGGGTGCATGCATTTAATATGATAGAATATACCACCGGATTAAAGATCAAATCTATATTGGCCGATTTCAACTATCTGTACGAGGATAACCAGATGGATGTTGATGGTACGGTATTGATCCGTATGGACAAACACGTTAAGGGATTGGTAAGGGCAAGTCAGGTCGCTACAGGTGAGGAAAACGGTTTAAGCATTGCCATCTATGGTGAAAAGGCTGGATTGCGTTGGGAACAGGAAAACCCCAACTACCTCTATGTACTTAGCGATGACAAGCCAGCTCAGGTTTACAAGCCTGGTCATGCCTATAACTCGGATTTGTCTTTGGATGGTACCAAATTGCCTCCAGGACACCCAGAGGGTATTTTTGACTCCATGGCCAACATCTACCTTGGGGTTGCCAGAGCCATTAGGGGAGAGGAATACAATGATGGCGAATTCCCTACTATGATGGACGGGGTACGTGGACTCGACTTTATTGAGAGTTCTGTTGAATCCAATAAAAAAGGAAATGTTTGGGTGGATTTAAAATAGAAATTCATCTTCCAAAATAGAAAAGGGCCACAAATTGTGGCCCTTCTTAGTTTTCTGAGGTAGCTATGGCTTAGCCGTATACTTTTTCAAAAGTTACACAGACCACAATCATACTCTCCTTGGGAACGCGCTTAAAAGTAGCTAGTTCACGGGCAAAGTAATTCCAATATATATTTTTCCACTGGTCTAGGCTCTTGTCGCCCTCCCCTTCCAATTGGGCATAATCCCCATCAATACTAAACAAGGGCTTTAGCTTTACCGAAGTGGTTTTTACAATGCATTTGGCGGTGCCCTCCCAATCTGTTAGGACAATGAACGATCCAATTTTTGGTAAAGGTTCGTTTCTGTTCTGAAGACCCAGAAGGGACTGGGACATAGCTTTTTTGGTTTTGTTAATTACTAGGTCCAAGGAGTGATTGGCGTCCTTTTCATTGTCAAAAAAATGCATCACCTTGGGAGCTTCCACAAAGGCGTATTCTAAGTGGGCATCTAAAAAATCGCCCCACATATTTCTGGCTGTGCTGTTTTCCATTAAGAAAGTTTGCTTGATTTTATTGTTTCTACAGCATATTTGGCTGTTTTTTTTGGGTTAGGACGCTGGGTGAACAAGACATTCGTGTAAAGTAATGACAAGACCCCATGTCCGTGAATTGGGGCTTTATGAAGGCTTGGGTTTATATGGTTTTTTAACAACATGGAATTAACTGTCTTTAATCGATATACTGTGCTCTATAAGTCTAATAAATGTTATAACGATTTTGGGGGGCAATATATTTTAAGGATTAATGGTTTGATCTAAATTCCTTACATTTTGGCAGATTGATTCATGGCTTATTATTCTGATAATTCTATTGTAATTCCTATATTTATAACTTCACATTAAAACAAGTGTGTAATTCAAAATTACAGTCTAAATATAGGGTTTAATTATTAATTATATCAAATCCAATACAGCAGGTAGTGGGGCTGGTACAAAATTATTATAAAGCCCTGTGCAAATGGGGTGCTGTCTCTATAAAATGGGGTATTTAAAGAGGTAAGGAGCTTTAAAGGATGAGTAATTTGACTTTTTGGGAAACAACTAAAACTATTTAGATAGGTGTAAGGGAACTTCCTTTGGGGTGTTGCCTTTGTCCGGAGAACAATTTAAAATAATAAACAGAAATAAATGAAAACAATTAAGGGGCCAGCCGTATTTTTGGCGCAATTTGTAGATGAAAAAGCACCATTCAATTCGTTGGATGGATTGTGTAAATGGGCATCCGATTTAGGATACAAAGGAATACAAATACCTACTTGGGTAGATTTTCTAATCGACTTGGATAAAGCCGCAGAGAGTCAGACGTATTGCGATGAACTGAAAGGGAAAATTAATTCTTACGGACTGGAGATTACCGAATTGTCTACCCATCTTCAGGGGCAATTGGTAGCGGTGCACCCCGCATATGACCTAATGTTCGACAATTTTGCACCTGACAAGGTAAAGAATAATCCCAAGGCACGTACAGAATGGGCGGTAGACGTGGTTAAAAAGGCGGCAACGGCGAGTAGAAGGCTTGGCTTGTCCGCACACGCCACCTTTTCCGGTTCCCTTTTGTGGCATACCGCCCACCCTTGGCCACAGAGACCTGCAGGATTGGTAGAAATGGGATTTGAGGAATTGGCAAATAGATGGCTGCCCATCCTAAACCATTATGATAAGGAAGGTGTGGATGTATGTTATGAAATACATCCTGGCGAGGACCTGCACGACGGCGATACTTTTGAACGTTTTTTGGCCGCCACCGGTAACCATAAGCGAGTAAATATCTTGTATGACCCCAGCCATTTTGTGCTGCAACAATTGGATTATATTGCCTATATTGATCACTATCACGAATTTATTAAATCGTTCCACGTAAAGGATTCCGAATTTAATCCAACCGGGAAAAAGGGTGCCTTTGGAGGATACAATGATTGGGGCGATCGCGCAGGTAGATATCGTTCCCTTGGTGATGGACAAATCGACTTTAAGACTATTTTCTCTAAGCTAACCCAGTATGGTTGTGATGTTTGGGCTGTTATGGAATGGGAGTGTTGCATAAAAAGTCCGGAGCAAGGGGCTAGAGAAGGAGCCAAATTTATACAGGACCATATTATTGAAGCCACGGAAAAAACCTTTGATGATTTTGCCGGTGCCGAAATAGATAAGACCGTATTGAAAAAGATACTGGGGCTATAATACTGTTAAATCATAAACAAAGAAAAATGAAAAATTTACTTTATACGGCCTTGATCGCTATGCTGATCGTAGGCTGTAAGGATAAAACCGATAAAAAGAGTATGGAGGTAGACTCTGATCCCATGGCAAATTCCGAAAAAGGAACTCCACCACCACCACCAACTGCCGCGGCAGAAGGTGAATGGAAGGTGCTTTTTGATGGGACCAATTTTGATGCCTGGAAACGTTACAAGGAAGACGGTGTTGGAGAGGCTTGGAAAATAGAGGATGGCGCTATGGTTTTTTACCCGCCCAAAGAACGTAAGAAGGGGGAGAAATACAACTTAGTGACCAAAGAGGAATTCACCAATTTTGTTCTATCTGTAGATTGGAAGATCTCGGAGGGTGGCAATAGTGGTATATTTTGGGGCGTAAAGGAAATAGAAAGCCTTAAGGAGGCTTACCATTCCGGACCGGAAATCCAGGTGTTGGACAATGAAAAACATCCGGATGCCAAAAATGGAACCACCCATCAGGCGGGCGCCCTTTATGACATGGTTGCTCCGAGTGAGGACGTTACCAAGCCGGTTGGTGAATGGAATACCTGTGTTATTACCGTTGACCACAATACCAATCAGGGAAATGTAGTGCTGAACGGAACGGAAGTGGCATCATTCCCCGTACATGGTGAGGAATGGGAAGCTATGATAGCGAAATCCAAATTCAAGGGCTCTGAGCATTTTGGTAAGTACAAAACTGGAAAATTAGGCCTACAAGACCATGGCGATATAGTATCTTATAGGAATATTAAGATAAAAGTATTGGATTGATCCATTATATAATCATACTATGGTGAAGAAACTAGGATATATCCCTTTCCTATTAATTTTGGCATTGGCCTGTAAGGAAAAGGTGGCCGTAGACCCTCTGGAAGCAACCGCAGGACCGGCTGCTGCCGATGGGGTTATAGTACATGAAGAGTATACGGGAGAGGAACCTACCACCCCCGAGGAAACCGAATATTATAAACCGGTACCCCCAGTAGTGAAACCCAATGTATCTTTTAGTAAGCCGCCCAGTGATGCCATTGTGTTGTTTAACGGGGATAATTTGGACAATTGGATTAGCTCTAGGGACAGTACGGCAGCCAAATGGATTGTTAATGATGATGGCAGTATGACCGTAAGTAACAAAACCGGAGATATACAGACCGTTCAGAATTTTGGGAGCATACAACTGCATTTGGAGTGGAAGTCGCCCAAAGAGATACAGGGCAAGGGCCAGAGTCGCGGTAATAGCGGGGTATTCCTGAATGGATTGTATGAGGTGCAGGTGTTGGATAACAATGATAACGATACCTATGTTAACGGTCAGGTGGCATCTATTTATAAGCAGCACGTACCATTAGCTATGGCCTCCGTGCCAACAGGTGAATGGAACAGTTATGATATTATTTACCACGCACCGGAATTTAATGAGGCCGGACAAAAGATAAAATCAGGGACTGTAACGGTCCTACACAATGGAATCCTGGTACAGGATCATGTTGAAATTAAGGGCACAACGGCCTATATTGGCTGGCCAAAGAATCCTGCCCATGGTAAGGGCCCCTTAAAGCTTCAAGATCACGGGGATAATAGTAGGGTGAGCTATAGGAATATCTGGGTAAGGGAGCTTTAGGTGGAGTGGGCGTTTTTCTTGTCGGCAGCAGCACCCGGTCTGGTTTTATCCATTCTTTCCTGGATCTATAAAATACATCCACCCAAGAGCATCAATCTTTTCTATGGCTATAGAACACGTAGAAGTATGCGGAACCAGGAAACGTGGGATTTTGGCAATCTTATTGGGGCCAAAATGATGTTGTGGGTTGGTGTATCATCTTTTATAGTTGGTATAATTGCCCATTTCATTGCTCCCCTTTGGTCTATGGGTATTTCCACTTTTTTCTTAGTTGTTGCCATATTTCTGGGTATATTTTGGTGTGAACGGCAATTGGAAATTCATTTCGACAAAAATGGAAAGCCTTTAAATAAAGGCAAGTTATGACATTAAAGAGGTTTTTATAACATGTATTAGGAGCTGTTTATAAGAGTTTTGGTAGTTTAAAGCTATAAAAGAATTCAAACCTCAATTTTATTTACCTTTGCCAAAATCTAAAATCAATATATGATCCAATCAATGACAGGCTTTGGGAAGAATGTAATACAACGTCCTTCCAAGAAAATTACCATTGAGATTAAATCGCTAAATAGTAAAAATCTCGATTTAAATGCAAGGATTCCATCTGCCTATAGGGAAAAGGAATTGGAGATGCGCAAGACCATAGCCAGCTCTCTGGTAAGGGGGAAGGTAGATTTTGGTTTATATATTGAAAATACGGGAGCAGAAGCTTCGTCCGAGGTCAATGAAGCTGTAGTGCGACAATATATGGAACAGTTGGGCAGTATAGCCTCTGGGGATCAAATGGCCCTGTTGGAGATTGCCATGCGTATGCCCGATACCATGAAGACCGAGCGGGAAGATATAGATGAGGAAGAGTTTGCTGCCATTAAGGAAGCCTTGGTGGAGGCGCTTAAGGAGATCAATACCTTTAGAACAGAGGAAGGGAAGGTTTTGGAGGCGGATTTCCAGGGCCGTATAGAGGCTTTAAAGGTATTGCTGGATAAGGTGTCATCAATGGACCAGGAAAGACTGGCTACCGTTAGGGAACGTTTGGAAAAGGCGGTGGCAGATCTAAAGACCGATTTGGATTCCAATCGGTTTGAGCAGGAACTTATCTACTATTTGGAGAAGTATGATATTACCGAGGAAAAGGTGCGCTTGTTAAACCATTTGGATTATTTTGCTGCAACCCTAAAAACGGATGACTCCAATGGAAAAAAGCTGGGGTTCATTTGTCAGGAAATAGGGAGGGAGATAAATACCATTGGCTCCAAGGCCAATTATGCACCCATGCAGCAGCTGGTGGTGCAAATGAAGGACGAGTTGGAAAAAATTAAGGAACAAATGCTTAACGTCTTATAATGCAAGGAGGAAAACTAATTATTTTTTCGGCCCCATCTGGCAGTGGAAAAACAACTATAGTAAAACATTTGCTGCAACAGCCGGAACTCAATTTGGCCTTTTCCATTTCTGCTACCTCCAGACCACGGAGAGGAAAGGAAAAGCATGGAGAGCACTATTATTTTATGAGCCTGTCCGAGTTTAAAAACCATATAAAGCAGGACGATTTTTTGGAGTGGGAAGAGGTCTATAGGGATAATTTCTATGGTACCTTAAAGACTGAGGTAGACCGACTCTGGGCAGAGGGTAAAAATGTGATATTTGACATTGATGTAGCTGGTGGACTTAGGATTAAGAAGAAATTTCCAGAGCAAACCCTGGCAGTTTTTGTAAAGCCCCCAAGTATAGATGAGCTAAAGATCAGACTAAAAAAACGTAGTACGGAATCTGAGGATAAGATAAACATGAGGATTGCCAAGGCTTCCGTAGAATTGGCAACTGCCCCTCAATTTGATAGTATCATTAAGAATTATGACTTGGAGACCGCATTGAAAGAGGCGCATAAATTGGTTGCCGATTTTGTGGGTGCCAAGGTAGCCGATGGGCAATAAAGCAATATCTTCAGATTGGCCTTTTTTTAGGGACTTTTTACGGAAGAGTTGAATGAATAGAAATACGGAATAGTAGCTGCTTTGAACAAGAAAATAGGACTTTACTTTGGCACATTTAATCCCATTCATATTGGGCATTTGGTAATTGCCAATCACATGGTAGAATTCTCTGATCTGGACGAGGTATGGTTCGTGGTCACCCCACAGAGTCCGTTTAAGACCAAAAAATCGCTCTTGGATAACCATCATCGCTATCAGCTGGTATATGAAGCTGTTAAGGAATACCCCAAATTAAAGCCCAGTAAAATAGAATTTGAGCTTCCTCAGCCCAACTATACGGTAAATACCCTAGTGCATTTACAGGAAAAATTTGAGAAGGGCCATGAATTTAGTTTGATTATGGGGGAAGACAATTTAAAGGGGTTCCATAAGTGGAAGAACCATGAGGTAATTTTGGAAAATCATAGTATTTACGTTTATCCAAGGATCTCTGAGGGAGAGGTGCAACATCAATTTAAAGGTCATCCAAAGATCAGCAGGGTGTCTGCACCCATAATGGAAATTTCATCCACCTTTATCAGAAGCCAGCATAAATTGGGAAAGAACATAAGGCCTTTGCTACCAGAATCTGTTTGGAAGTATATGGATGAAATGAATTTTTACAGATAGTAAACAGGTTTTAAGTGCCATTTTGCAGTTCTGTTGCGCATTGCGTACTATATTCCCTTTTCTAGGTGTTTTAAGGTTATTCGAGGCCTTTTTTTTATGAAAAGGTCTTTAGGGTGTTTATTCTGGAATGGTTTCTTCAGAAATCTTTAAAAGGCCTCATGGCTGCCAAGGCAGTAACAGGGCATTGGGCCAATAAAACTTTAATTATTTACAATCCTTGGGTTTGGTAGATCCCAGGTATGTGCTGCTGCTTAAGGGACACCTTAAAAAGGTAATCCGGTTGCTGTTTGGGTCAAGTTGTACTGTGGCTTTAATTAAAAAAGTCCCTTGGATACAACCTAATAACTCAAACAAACAACCGGATTAGGTGTTTTGCTAACTTGTAATCTTTTATGCTTTACCTACTAAGTGAGAAGCAGCTTTTACACCAAGGGAATCGTATTCACTATTTTCCCTTTTCTGCCCCAACGGCTACTCACTTGAGGTAATTGGATTAATGAAGTTCTAGTTTGGCCGGTTTAACAGAGCTATCGTGCTCTTGGTAATACAGCTCTAAAAGGTTCATTGTGGCATTGATAAAATCTTTGGTCTCCAGAAGAAAAGTGAAATACAGGGTGGTATTTTTTGGACTGGATTCCTCGGTACGGGTTCTCGCGATCTGGGTCTCAATTTTTTGGGACACCAGGTCCAGCAATTCTTGTTTGCTTCCAAATATTACCCCTATCTGTTCAAATGACCTTGTTTCAAAGGCTACTTTGGTTTCGCTTAATAATTTCTCAAGCTTAAGGTCTATTTCCTTCAGTTCTTTTATCTGATTGTATTTTAATTTTTTATGGTTGTTGTTAATGTGCTTATGGCTTATTTTGGTGAGGTATTCCAAAGACTGCGCCATATCCTGTAGGTAACCAAGGATATTGATGTAGAAATTACTGGCGCCCACACTGGCCTCATCTAAATTCTTTATAAAATAAAAGATATGGTCCCTTAATTCATCTACCTCATTGGAAAGTTTAACAACACCCTTTTTGTTCTTTTTAAGAAGTTCCAGGTCTTGTTTGGCCAATCCGTCTATAATGTTCGTGTAGATTTTATTGCTCCTTTTGGCAACGTTGGAGATGTTGTCCGCACTTTCCTCGATTACACCTTGGATAGAGCTGCTTTCAGCCTTTCTTAGGCTATCTTCGGCTCTTATTTCTTTGGATTTTTTATTGTGCGAGATATAATTTCTTGCCAATAATAACACGGCGATCAATAATAGAATGGCCACCATAGAAGGCACGTGAATGTTTATAAGGTAAACAATTATGGCGGCAGAAATAAATGCTATAAAAGCGGTAAAGAACCAGCCCCCAATTACATTTAGTACTCCGGCAACCCTATAGACAGCACTTTCAGCACCCCAGGCCCTATCGGCCAAAGAGGAGCCCATTGCTACCATAAAGGTTACGTAAGTAGTGGATAGTGGTAGTTTGTATGACGTGGCAATTGAAATAAGTACCCCGGCAACCATAAGGTTTACTGCCGCACGAACCATATCAAAAGCAGGTAGTTCAAAAGTCTTGTCCTTGGATAGTGGAATAGAGGGTTTTTTAAAGTTCTCATCTATTTTTTCCTGTAGCGACTTTGGGATAATGGATGTTGTAAATGTAGAAAGCAGTATGGCTCCCCTTACAATTCCCCTGGACAGGAAGTTAGGTTGAAATCTCTCCTTGGATTCGCCTTCACGGGAAAGGTTGATTTCCGTTTGGGTTACGTATCTCGCTTTTTTAGAGAACCATAGTGTAAGAACCATCACCATTCCGGCAAGAAACAACAGCAGGGTTGGCGTTGGTACTTTGGCTGCAAGTACGTTCATACTAAATTCAGATGCCGGTAAGCCAGAAGCTTGCCAAGCCTCAAAAGACTGCCAGGCAGCAATAGGCACCCCAATAAAGTTAACCAGGTCGTTTCCGGCAAAAGCCAATGCAAGCGCAAAGGTTCCCACTATGATAATTAGTTTGTAGACATCAAATTTTAATACTGTGGCAATGATATAGGCGATTACCGTCCAAACAGCAAAACTGCCAAGGACAATCAGCATTGTATTGCCTTTGATAAAGTCCAATAGATCAGCACTAACAAAAGTGGCGCCCTTTAGGCCTTTTATCAGTATAAAATACGTTATGGCCGTTAAGGCTACGCCCCCGAATATGGCGCCTAGTGATTTGGCTTTTTTTCTAAAATTAAAAGAGAGCATTAGGCGCGATAGGTATTGTACAAAGGCCCCGACAGAAAATGCGATAACTACCGAGAGTAAGATGCCCAAGATGATCTCTGTGGCTTTGGAGGTATTGATATAGTTGTATATATCTACATAATTCCCGCCTTCACCGGCTATTTTTATAAGCGACATGGCTACCGAGGCACCCAAAAGTTCAAATACAATGGATACGGTAGTAGAGGTAGGCATTCCCACCGTATTGAAAAAGTCGAGCAACAAAATATCCGTTATCATAACGGCCATAAAAATAATCATGATCTCGCTGAACATAAATTCGCCTGGATGGAAGATTCCTTTCCTGGCAACCTCCATCATACCACTGGAAAATATGGCCCCAACGGCTATTCCAATACTGGCGACGATCATTATGGTCCTAAAGGATATGGCTTTGGATCCAATTGCCGAATTTAAGAAGTTTACAGCGTCATTACTAACACCAACCACCAAATCTGCAACAGCTAAAAAAGCCAGTGCAATAATCATTAATAAATATAAATTGTCCATAGTCTAAGTAAAAATAGTTTGCAAATATCAATTGTCCGTTTGTGCGCAACGTTATCTTAAGGTTATTTTTTTAGTTAAAAATGAACCTCCATTTGTAATCTGAACATGAATTCATTGAATCCTTCTTCAACGGATAGATAACTGATATCCGATTGAACCTTTAATTTATGTCCTACAATGAATTTTGACAGTCCCAAGGTGTATTGTTGTTCCAGGTTTTCTCCTGTAATATTTTTGTCTAGCCCTATGCGGGTATAGCGCCCAGATACTTCCCAGTTGTTTCTAAATAAATAGCCGGTCTGGAGATTTAAACCACTGCCTACCTGCACTACATCCCCGGTAAGGGAGCCATCGGCGTTAACGGCTAAGGGATCGTCCGCATCCCTATGGGCGTATTCGGCCATAAAAGAGTAGCCGTCGTATTTAAACATAGCATCTAGGAAGAGGGTATTGATATTGGTCTTGTGAAAACCAATATCGGTAACCATATAGCTTCCCTGGTTACCTCTGGTCTTTACGGCGTTACGGTTAAGGTTATAGGTTGCTGCCAACATTAATTTTGGCGATTTCTCCCTCTTTAGGTCGCTCCCACTGTATTCCCCTTTGCCAAGAAATTTTCCAAAGGGCAATAATTCCAAGCGTCCTGTGTATTGGTGTCCGCCCAGGTTTCCGGTGGTGATGTTTCTGCCCTCTCCCTGTGAAACGGCAATTATTTCCCTTATTAAAAAGCTGTCCGTTAAGTTGGTATGGTGTCTAAGTTGTAGGCCCATTCCCCTGTCCAAAGTGAATTGACTGTTTAGCATTGAGCGATCTACCATTTGAAGGTTCCCGGAGGAAATAACACGCTCCATATTACCAGGAAGTTTGGTTTGCCCTACCCATACTTGAAAGTTCTGATAAAAATTCCACATTACAACCGCGTCCAATATATATCTGGGGGCATTGCTAGTGTATTGTGACGCTCCCGATATGTCTCGGTTAGATAGTCCCAATTCTATTTTGTAGGTGAGTTTTGGTGAATAGGCAAATCCATCAAATTTTAACCTCGCCCGCCTAACCAAGGTATTAAAATGCGGATCTGTAAAATTTCCATTGGCATTTTCTGTCCAGTTAGAACTGCTCAATAATTGCATTCTCGCGGCAATCTTTGCGCTCCATGTGCTGTCTTTTCCCATTAAGTTAAAAAGACCCTTGCCAAATTCAGGAGCATTTGACTCCTGGGCATAGCTGCTGAATAATGAACACATAGCTAGCGCTAGTGCCAAACATTGCATTTTCATGATATCATTATTAGTTTTTGTCGATGACAAAGAACCAACATGAATGTTAAGTGAATGTTAACCCAGTAACAACTTTGTTTTAAATCATAAAAGCTGCCTTGGCCAAAGGCAGCTTTAGACTTCACATTAATAGTCGACAAAAACTAATATCTAAAATGAAATCAAATTTGTCTTAAGACAGTTGCTAAGATGGTGAATTGTCGTAACCCAAGTGTAACCTAAAGATTAAGTAAATGTTAAAATTAACGATCTAAAGTCGGGATTTGTAGGTAGGTGCCAATGGTTTTATTATGTGTTGCATTTCTAAAAATGTATCTTGCGCCCACTAATTTTACGATATGAATTGGGAACAATTACTCTCATTAAAACGCTTTGGCGACACCCATAAAAGAATAAGGAAGGAACAAGATGAAACCCGTTTGGGGTTTGAGGTGGACTATGACCGGGTTATATTTTCGGCAGCTTTTAGGAGCTTGCAGGATAAAACCCAGGTGATACCCTTATCTAAAACCGATTTTGTACATACCCGGCTTACCCATAGCCTTGAGGTATCGGTGGTAGGTAGGAGCCTGGGAAGGATTGCCGGAAAGAAAATTTTGGAAAGACATCCCTACCTCAAAGAAGTGCATGGGTATCGTTTTAATGATTTTGGGGCCATTGTTGCCGCTGCCGCCTTGGCCCATGATATAGGTAATCCTCCTTTTGGTCACAGTGGGGAGAAAGCCATTGGGGAATATTTTAAATCGGGAAAAGGCAGAAGGTTTGAAAATATATTGACCCAAAAGCAATATCAGGACATCATAGATTTTGAGGGAAATGCCAATGGATATAAATTATTGACCGAAACCCGAAAAGGGGTAGAGGGCGGGTTGCGCTTAAGTTATGCCACTTTGGGGGCATTTATGAAATACCCAAAGGAATCCTTGCCCAAAAAACCGACCAAGCGCATAGCCGACAAAAAATTTGGTGTTTTTCAGCAAAACTTGGATTCCTTTAAGGAAGTGGCCAAGGAATTGGGGCTGAGCCCTACCGGAAAAGATGGTGATATGGCGTTTTGCCGGCACCCGCTCACTTATTTGGTGGAAGCAGCAGATGATATTTGTTATACCATTATCGATTTTGAGGATGGCATCAACCTAGGCCTTATCTCTGAAGATTACGCCTTGGAATACCTTATTAAACTGGTGAAAGATAGCATCAATATTAAAAAGTACAATGAGCTGAACTTTATGGAAGATCGCTTAAGCTATCTAAGGGCCCTTGCCATAAATACCTTGATTTCCGATGCCATTTCTATTTTTATCGCTCACGAACAGGAAATTTTAAATGGAGAGTTTAACGTGGCCTTGATGGACAAAAGCAAGTTCAAGGCCCAGATAGAGGATATTATTCAATTGAGCGTAGAAAAGGTATATCAATCCCAAGAGGTAATAGAAAAGGAAATTGCAGGTTATAAGATCATTTCGGACATATTGGATGTCTATACTACTGCCTTGATTAATAAAAGGGAAAGTAGTAGCTCCAATTATGACCGATTAATGATTTCTACTTTGCCGGAACAATATAGGGAAACAGCTGGGTCTGTATATTCCATTATATTGAATACCTGTTGCTATGTAGCCAGTCTTTCGGACAGCGCGGCTGTGCATATCCATAATAAAATAATGGGAAAGCAACTTTAATGGTTTATTGAATTTTGGCTAAAAAGAAAGACCTCTTAAGAGCAATCTTAAAAGGTCTTTTTTTTTGTCTTTTAGCCACCAAAAGGTAGGCACTTCCCTTGCTGGGTTGGCTAGAAATCATAGGTGAGTCCCACTCCCAGCAATTGTTTAAACTGTACTTTCCGTTTTCCGGGGGTGGTTATGGTGCCATCTGCGGCCTTTACCTCGTCAAAAATAATGTCATGATCGTAGATCACATGGGTTCCTATGGAGGTTTTTACATACTTGTTCACGGTGAGGTCCAGGTTAAGCTCCCAGTCTATATCTATATTTCCAAAATTTTTGACGTAGTCCGAGTAGAGCTGTATCCTATGTTCTAGATTCATGTTTTTATATATCTTGCTTTCCCAAGAATTGGTGACCAGAAAACCAAATTCCAGATAAACATTCTCGCCTTCCTTAATAATGTTGCCATCCTCGTCCACGAGCGCCTTTTGAACACCAAAGGCCCCACTATTGGCCAAAGTCTGGTCTAGGACAAAGGTAGATTTAAAGGTAAGCGGAGCTAGGCGGAGGTTCAACTTTTTTCCTTCAGGGATATAGGAGGTACCAGCACCCAAAAGGGCGTATCCCGGTGCCATAAACCTAGAAATGGGTTTATCCCTATTGGGGTATTTATATCCGTTGGAGAACTGCGTCCTAAATTCGGCACTGGCAGAATAATACCAGTTGCTAATAGTATCCCTTCTAAAGGCAAAGGTTGAGGAAAAGCGCAATGCGTCATCGGATTTTCTCAATTTAAACCCTTCTTGGGCATTGAGTCCGTACCGTATATCCAAATTGTTGTTAAGTTGCACATACCTGAATTTGTAATTCCGCACAAATTTTGCACTGACCAAACCGGAGATGGAATTATTTCCCCCTGCATTCCAGTTAACAAAGGCTACTTCACTAAAATTAAATCCCAGTTTGTTTTCCTTATCCCAAAAGGAAGGTATTCTAAAGCGCCTGTATTTTTTTTCCAAGGGCTTGGTACGTTTAAAGGATACCACTGGGTTGGTGAGATCTGCTCCCCTGGGAATATACTTTATCTTATCCTGTAGTGTTCGGATCACTATAGTGTCTATTCGCATGGAGTCTACTTGCATGGAATCTACTTTGGTGGTATCCGGTTCTTGTGGGGAGGGGATAGTGTCTTGGGCAAATAAAAAATTGATATTTAGAAACACTAGGGCAACAAGGAAGATTTTACCGCACATACTTTTCAGGATTCAAAAGGTTGTTAATATAATTTTTAAGGGTCATTTGATCTATTTTTGCCATTTTTTGAAGTTCCCCGACCGTGCCGTGTTCCATAAAAATGTCTTCGATGCCAAAAATTTTAATAGGCACAAAGCTATGGATCTCGTTGGCATATTCCAAAATAGCACTTCCAAACCCACCTATTTTGCAACCGTCTTCAATGGTGATGACCTGTTTATAGGTAGACAGGATTTTGCGCAACATAACAGTGTCCAAAGGTTTTACGAAGCGCATATTATAATGCCCAATTTTGTGACTGTCGCCAAGCTCTTCCAATAAATGACTGACCATATTACCTATATGACCGATTGATAGCACAGCAATTTCCGTACCTTTTTTTAATTCTTGGGAAATTCCTATTGGTATTTTACTAAATTTTTGTCGCCACTGCACCATTACTCCCCTTCCCCTAGGGTATCTAATGGCGATGGGCTGTGTTAGCCCCAGTTGGGCCGTGTACATGATGTTTCTTAGCTCAACCTCGTTCATAGGGGCAAAAATAATAAGATTTGGTATACAACGTAAATAAGCCATGTCATATATTCCATGGTGGGTAGCACCATCCTGCCCCACAATTCCTGCGCGGTCCAAGCAAAATATTACGGGTAAGCACTGCAGGGCCACATCGTGTATTATTTGGTCATAGGCCCGTTGTAGAAAGGTAGAATAGATATTGCAATATGGTATGAGTCCTTCCGCGGCCATTGCACCGGCCATGGTAACCGCGTGCTGCTCGGCAATTCCAACATCAAAAGCCCTGTCGGGAATTTGCTGCATCATATATTTTAGGGAGCTGCCTGTGGGCATGGCTGGGGTTATTCCAACGATGTTTACGTTTTTCTTGGCCAATTCTACCAGTGAATGGCCAAATACATCCTGATATTTTGGAGGCTGGTTAAGGGCCGTTTTCGGCAACAGATCCCCGGTTATCTTATTGAATTTTCCCGGAGCATGATAAACCACCTGGTTTTCCTCGGCCTTTTTTAGGCCCTTGCCTTTGGTGGTTATGATGTGCAATAACTTGGGGCCTTCAATACGCCTAAGTCTATTTAATTCCTTGGTCAGGGCTTCAATATCATGTCCGTTCAAAGGGCCGCTGTAGCTAAAGTTTAGGCACTCAAAAATATTCTCATCCTTGGCGGTTCCTTTTTTTACATTGGTGAGGTACTTTTTTAGGGCTCCTACACTAGGGTCTATTCCTATGGCATTGTCATTGAGGATTATTAGGATATTGGCATTGGTATCCCCAGCGTGATTGAGCCCTTCAAAGGCCATGCCACTGGCAATGGAGGCATCACCAATGACCGCTATATGCTGTCTGTGGGTTTCCCCTTTTAGCTTAGAGGCCAATGCCATGCCTAGAATGGCAGAAATGGAGGTGGAGCTATGTCCCGTGCCAAAATCATCATACTCGCTCTCTGCCCGCTTGGGAAAGCCGCTGATGCCATGTAATTGTCGGTTGGTGTGGAAAATGTCCCTTCGTCCGGTAAGGATCTTATGTCCATAGGCCTGATGTCCTACATCCCAAATAAGTTTATCCTGTGGTGTATTAAAAACATAATGGAGCGCAATGGTCAGTTCTACAACCCCCAGACTTGCTCCTAAATGTCCTTCCTTGGTAGAAACAATATCTATGATGAACTCCCGGAGTTCCTTTGCTAGTTGGGTCAACTGTGGCAGTTGCAAGGATCTTATATCCTTTGGATTATTAATATGTGGTAGAATTCCCTTGGGCATATGTAAAAAGTTACACAAAACTAATGTATTTAGACATTGCTTACCTATAAGTTATGGTATCCTTTGTTGTATTTTTTTATATTTTTTTTGATTCTTGGAAGGTTGTCTTAATCTGGACTTTATTTTTTGCGCCTTTCTGAATATTGATTACTATTGTGGCGTTATACATTTCTTATGATCAACCCTTTTGATGACACCTATTTTATGAAGAAAGCCCTTCAGGAGGCGGAAATTGCCTTTGATAAAGGTGAAGTTCCCGTTGGTGCCATCATTGCGGTAGAAAATAGGATTATAGCCAGGGCGCATAATTTAACGGAGTGTTTAAATGATGTAACGGCCCATGCCGAAATGCAGGCCATAACCGCAGCGGCCAATTTCCTAGGAGGGAAATACCTACATCAATGTACCCTGTACGTCACCTTAGAGCCTTGCCAGATGTGTGCGGGAGCCCTGTATTGGAGCCAAATACCCAAGATTGTATATGGAGCCAGTGATGTGGAAAGAGGGTTTAGGGCCATGGGAACAACATTACATCCCAAGACAAAGGTGGTGAGTGGGGTCCTGGAAGAGGAGGCTTCCAATCTTTTAAAGCAATTCTTTATCCAGAAGCGTAATTTAAACTAAGTATCTACCAAAGTGTCCTTTCATAGCGCAACCATTTATAGTATTTAAAATCTTATTATGGGGTTACAAAGGCCTTTATTCTAATGAAAAAACAAGGATTTATTTATTGTATGATGTTGTCCATGTTGTTGACAGGCTGTGCGGATACTGATACCCCTGTGGAAGATGAACCTCTGAAAGGGACATGGTATCTGCTCAACATTAGTGGCGGATTTGCGGGCATGGACCAGGATTTTGAAAAAGGATCCATAATATGGGAGTTTGACCTTGAGCAGCAAAGCCTTGCGGTGATCAATAATGCCCTTTCAAATGCTTTGTATACGGGTTTGGATACAGCTAGCTATAGGTATTCTGTTCATGTTGAAAATGGTAGCTCCTATATAAGGGTAAACGATGTGGAATTTGGTGGAGTTACTTTCTTTGACTCCAAAATGGTGGTGGATCAAAATCTTGGGAGCCAAGGCAACGGAGCGGATGGTTTCGTTTTTGTTATGGAAAGGTGAAGTGCATAAGATACTTGGGTTGACAAAAAGAAAAAACCCCTGATATGGACCAAGGGTTTACATGTTTTTCAAAATAAAATCTTATTAGCCTATTACTTGCACTTGTGCAGCAACTATTCCCTTGCGCCCTTCTTCTTCTTCGTATTCTACTTTGTCACCTTCGTTAAGCTCAGTTCCGTTTAATGCCGTTGCATGAACAAAAATGTCTTTTCCTGTGTCGTCGTTGGTAATGAATCCATATCCCTTGGATTCATTAAAAAATTTTACTGTTCCAGTCATTTCAATGAAATTAAAATAATAATCGTTTAGATTACTAATTTATGTTTTTTTGCTTAAAATTGAATATAATCGAATTAAAAACTTATCAAATTTATTGATTATCAGTAGTTTCTTTGTCTTTGCCCTGCATTTTTCTGATGTTCTCTTCATTAAGCATATAGTCCTTCATTTTCTTGCCTTTGCTCACTTTTATTAGGAATAATGGCATGGCCAGCAAAAAAATACCAACGGTGCCAAAACCGATGCATTTGTTGGCCAAAATCAAATCTTCCTCCTTAATACTAAAGCCGTATATAATGGAAATAATGGATGCTATAAGAATTAGGCTGATAATATATTTCATAACCGCAAGGGGTTTATGGGGTTAAAGTTATTAATTTTCTTCTATAGGCCGTTAGCAACTTGGACTTGGAAATAAAGCCGATGTATTTCTCATTTTTTATAACCGGAAGATTCCATGCGCCGCTGCTTTGAAACTTTTCCATAATGTTGGTCATTTTATCCTTGTCCATTTCAATAACATCCGGAGGGGCATTCATGATGTCACTTGCCATCACCTCCTTGTATAGTTTTTGGTCGAACATAATAGGGCGAATGTCGTCCAATAAAATAATCCCCAGGAGGGTGCTGTCATCTTTGTCTATTACAGGGAATATGTTTCTGTTGGATTTCACTACCGCTTGGCGTACTATATCGCCCAGATTCATTTCAGGAAATATAGGTGCAAAGTTATCTTCAATAACCTTGTCTATATCCATCAAGGTTAAAACGGCGTGGTCCTTGTTGTGGGTAATAAGTTCTCCTTTTCTGCCCAATTCCATATTGTAGACAGAATGGGGGTGTACGTATTTGGTAATGGAAAAGGAGATGGCTGAGGTGATCATAAGCGGGACAAATAATTCATATCCTCCCGTTACCTCTGCAATTAGGAAAATTGCCGTAAGTGGGGCGTGGAGCACACCTGCCATAAGACCGGCCATACCTACCAGGGTAAAATTACTTTCAGAAATTTGATTAGGGAGTATTCCAAGGGCATTAATTATTTTAGCTATGCAATTGCCCATGATGCTCCCCATAAAAAGGGTTGGGGCAAAGATTCCGCCAACTCCTCCAGCACCAAAGGTTAGGGCACAAGCGATAATCTTAAAGAAGACCAACCCTGCCAGAAGGCCAATAACCACCCAGGATTCACTCAGGTCTAAATGAAAAATGTTGTTTTCCAGCACCTTTTCCGGGCTGCCTAATATAAGGTTATTGATAACATCGAATCCTTCACCGTACAGTGGGGGTACAAGATATACCAGGATGCCTATTGCAATACCGCCGTAAAGCAATCTTTTTACACCTGATTCTATTTTGTCGAATATTTTTTGGACCCGTTCATAAACTTCCGTGAAATATATAGATGTCAATCCGGCAAATATCCCTAAAATGATAAAGAAAGGAACATCTGATATAATAAATTCATCTTCGATCGTAAAAGGCAAAAGTACATCACTCCCGAAGAAAAAATAGGAGGTTATTATTCCCGACAGGGAGGCTAATAGCAAGGGCAACATGGAGGCAATGGTAAGGTCTAGGCTAAAGACTTCAATGGCAAAAATAATGGCCGCTATAGGGGCCTTGAATATGGAGGACATGGCACCTGCTGCGGCACAGCCAATAAGCAGGTTCCTTGTGGTTTGGTTTACATGGAGCATTCTTGCAATATTGGAGCTAATGGCCGCCCCTGTTGCCACAGTAGGTCCCTCCAATCCTACAGAGCCACCAAATCCTACAGTTATGGGAGCCGTTAGAATGGAACCGAACATCTGATATTTTCGCATAAGCCCCTTTTTTTTGGAAATAGCGAAAAGGGTAGATGGTATCCCATGGCTAACCTTGTTACGGATAATATATTTTATAATGAGGAAAACAATGGTTAGGCCTATAATGGGAAAGACAAAATAAAAGGCATTGTGATAGTATCTAACTAGATTACCTTCTAAAAGGTGCTGAAAAAAATGGGTAAGGTTTTTAAGGATCACGGCGCCCATACCAGAGGTGAAACCTACCAAAATACTAAGCAGGTACGTAAATTGTCTTTGGGAAATATGTTTTGCGCGCCAAACCAAAAAACTGTTCAGCCAAGATTTTTTTAGTGCCGCCATATTAATGAAAAAAATCCTGCTATGTAATGGGATAGCAGGATTTTAAAGATAAGATTATAAATCCAATTTTAGGTGTAGTTCCTGTAATTGTGTGTCATCCAAAGGGGCGGGGGCGTCTATCATGACATCGCGACCACTGTTGTTTTTAGGGAAGGCTATAAAGTCCCTAATAGTTTCCTGTCCCCCCAGAATGGCTACCAGTCTGTCCAGTCCAAATGCCAGGCCTCCATGTGGTGGAGCACCATATTGAAAGGCATCCATTAAAAATCCGAACTGGGCCTTGGCCTCTTCCGGGCTAAACCCAAGGTGTTTGAACATGGTAGCTTGTATTTGTTTGTCGTGGATACGTATAGATCCACCACCAATTTCATTACCGTTCAGTACCAGGTCATACGCATTGGCCTTTACGGCCCCTGGATCTGTATCCAGCAATTCCATTTGTCCGGGTTTGGGTGCGGTAAAAGGGTGGTGCATGGCATGGTAATGTCCTGTTTCCTCATCCAATTCCAGTAGTGGGAAGTCTATTACCCATAGTGGGGCAAATTCGTCCTTTTTACGCAGCCCCAATCGTTCTGCCATTTCCATCCTAAGAGCACTTAGCTGCGCCCTGGTTTTATTGGTGTCCCCTGAAAGTACGCATATCAGGTCCCCTGGTTTGGCGCCTGTTGCCTCTGCCCACTTGGCAAGGTCTTCCTGATCGTAAAACTTGTCTACAGAAGATTTAAAAGTGCCGTCTTCATTGTATTTGGCATAGACCATTCCTTTGGCACCAACCTGTGGCCTGCGTACCCAGTTTACTAATCCGTCTATTTCCTTCCTTGTATAGGAAGCTCCACCGGGGATGGCAATACCCACAACTAATTGGGCTTCGTTGAAGATGCCAAAATCTTTGTGCTGGGCAACGGCGTTAAGTTCTCCGAACTCCATGCCAAATCGGATATCCGGTTTGTCGTTTCCATAGCGCTTCATGGCCTCGTCAAAGGTCATTCTAGGAAATTCGTCGATAGCAACGCCTCTTATTTCTTTAAGTAGGTGTCTTGTAAGCCCTTCAAATATATTTAGGATATCCTCTTGTTCCACGAAGGCCATCTCGCAGTCTATTTGGGTGAATTCTGGCTGTCTGTCGGCCCGCAGGTCTTCGTCCCTAAAACATTTTACGATCTGGAAGTATTTGTCCATACCGCCTACCATCAATAATTGCTTAAAGGTTTGCGGCGATTGTGGCAAGGCGTAAAATTGGCCTTCGTTCATTCTGCTGGGAACCACAAAATCACGTGCCCCTTCGGGTGTCGATTTTATAAGATAGGGGGTTTCAACTTCAATAAAGCCTTGGTCGGAAAGGTGTTTCCTGACCTCCATGGTTACCTTGTGCCTAAAGATCAGGTTGTTCTTTACCGGATTTCTACGAATGTCCAAGTAACGGTATTTCATACGTATGTCCTCCCCGCCATCTGTTTGGTCCTCTATGGTAAAGGGAGGGACAATGGATTTATTTAGAATTTTAAGGTCAGAAACCAATACTTCCACATTTCCCGTAGGGATATTTGGATTTTTGGAGGCACGTTCAATTACAGTTCCATGAACCTGAATGACAAACTCCCTGCCTAAACTTCTGGCAATTTCCATTATTTCTTTGGAGGAGCGTTCCTCGTCAAAAATAAGTTGGGTTATACCGTATCTATCGCGTAAGTCTGCCCAGATCACAAAACCTTTATCCCTAACCGTTTGTACCCATCCAGATAAGGTTACCTCTGTCTGTTGGTGGGTTTCGCGCAATTCACCACAATTATGACTTCTATACATTTTTTTATTTGATCTATGAGTGGACAAATGTAAGAAGTAATAGGGTAAGCTGAAAAAATATCACCATCGGAAAATTAAAAAATGATTTTAGGAATATTTAGTTATTAAAGGTGTTGTTTTAAGAATTTTAACAAAAATTAACTAAATTGGTACATATATCTAACAAAAAGCACTGATATGAAACAAAAACTTATTAAGAAGAACATTTTGTTATTTTTTTTGATGGCTCCTTTGATGCTATTGGCGCAGGGAGTTGTTAATGGAAAGGTAACTGACGCTGGACTTGGGGATGCATTACCCGGGGTCAATGTGGTGGTAAAGGGGACTACTATTGGCACCACTTCGGATTTTGATGGTAATTACGAACTGTCCATAACGGATTTCCCGGTCACATTGGTTTTTTCTTCTCTTGGATATGCGTCCAAGGAATTACAAGTGACTACTGCCAGTACCATGGATGTGGCCTTACAGGAATCGGCAACTGGTTTGGAGGAGGTAGTGGTAACAGGACTGGCAACATCGGTTAAACGTAGTAATTCTGCCAATGCAGTTGCCTCGGTATCAGCAGATGAATTAACGGGAAGAACCCCGCCTCAAACCTTAGATGGAGCTCTGGCCGGTAAATTTGCAGGAGCGCAAATTACAGCGGCCTCCGGAGCCCCTGGAGGTGGAATGTCGGTAAAATTAAGGGGGGTAACCTCTATTAATGGACAGGGTCAGCCATTATATATTATAGATGGGGTCTACGTGAATAACAACAGTATTTTTGCTGGTGGTTTAAATGAGATTTCCAACGCCGCTGGTGGTGGTGCCTCCTCGACCGATTCACAGGACAATGCATCAAATAGGATTGCTGATATTAATCCGGACGATATTCAAAACATTGAAATATTGAAAGGTGCTTCGGCCTCAGCGATTTACGGTTCTAGGGCGGCCGCTGGTGTAATCATTATTACAACCAAAAAAGGGAAAGCAGGGAAAACAAAAATTAATTTTTCCCAAGCCATAGGATTTAATGAAGCAGTAAACCTGTTAGGTCAAAGAAATTGGACCTCTGCATTGGCAGAGAGTGTTTATGGTGAAGGTGCTCTGTATACTGCAGCTGAATCTGCAGGTAGACTACGTGATTATGAGAAGGAAATATATGGGGAAAAGGGATTTATTACCAATACTAATTTAAGTATTTCTGGAGGGTCTGATAAAACCTCTTTTTATGGCAGTTTCACCAATAATGAAGAAGATGGTATTGTAAAAAGGACTGGAGCAACCAAACAATCACTGAGATTAAATGTTGATCACAGGATAACAGATGATATTAAATTGTCCCTAACTGGAAATTATTTGGAGTCCAGTGCAGATAGGGGATTCTTCAATAATGATAATTCCAATACAACTATAGGTGTTTCCTTGTTGTTTACAAGACCTTGGGACTATTTGTTGCCAGATGCCGACGGTAATTATCCCGATCATCCAGCTAATTCATCCAATCAGATTCATACTCGTGATGTTATGACGAACAATGAATCGGTTAGCCGTTTAATCGCTGGTGGATCCTTGGATGTGAATTTGTTCAGTAATGAAAATCAAAGTTTAAAGATGATTTTAAAGGCTGGATTGGATACCTACACTCTTAAAACCACGGTTTTTTTTCCTCGGGAATTACAGTTTATGAGTCCGGCTGTAGGAGGGGTGGACGGTTTGTCATCTGATGGTACTACTCAAAACACCGATGCCAATTTTTCAGGTTTTCTAGTACATAATTTCCGTACCGATAATGAACTTAGCTTTACCACACAGGCAGGTGTAACCAATGAGCAATTTTCCCAAAATACGGTTAGGGTAACCTCCACTGGTTTAATAGCCTCTGAACAGAATGTAGATCAAGCGGCCAATGTTAAGGTAGATCAATTTAGGTTGGAACAGGAAGATGCAGGATTTTTTGTTCAAGAAGAGGTGAACTTTCAAGATAAAATAGTAGGGACGCTGGGGATAAGGGGAGATAAATCCTCAAACAATGGTGATGCCAATAAGCTATTTTATTACCCTAAGGTTTCTGCAGCAGTAAATATTCACAATTTCGACTTCTGGAATTTGGAGCAGGTAAATCAGATTAAGTTGCGTGCGGCTTATGGGGAGGCGGGCAACTTCGCACCAAATGGGGCGCTTTTTACTACTTATATAAACTCTTTGATTAATGGTAATGTTGGGATAATTACCCCTTCGACACTTGGGGATCCGTCCATACAACCGGAAAGACAAAAAGAATTGGAACTTGGTTTGGATGCAGGGTTTTTGAACAATAAAGTTACCCTGGAGTTTACTTGGTATAACAAGAAAGTGGAAGACCTTATTCTTCAGGCGGATAACGAACCCTCTTCAGGCTATACTTTCCGTTGGGCGAATGCTGGTGCTTTGGAAAATAAGGGAGCAGAAATAGGAATAAATGTTAATGCCTTTGACTCGGAGGGCTTTTCTTGGGATTCCGGGATTAGTTGGTTTAAGAACAAATCTGAGATTACTAAATTAACAGTTGCTTCATTTGACACACAAGGTTTTGGTACGGGTCTGGGTACGTTTAGAATAGAAGAGGGGAAGAGTGCTACTCAAATTGTAGGGAATGATGAAGATGGTAATGTGGTAGCCTTAGGAGACGCCGAGCCGGATTTTCAAATGTCATTCAATAATAATTTCAAATACAAAGATTTCACTTTATCTTTTTTATGGCATTGGAAAAAGGGCGGTGACAATGTAAACCTTAGTAGGTTGCTTTCTGATTTTGGCAACACAAGTGCCGATTACGATGAGATGACTCTAGACCCTTCAGGTACTTTGAACAATGGAGATTACAGAAAAAGTGCATTTGGTTCTGGTTTTGCCGGGCCCTTTGTGGAAGATGCTTCGTATTTAAAATTAAGGGAAGTAGGGTTGTACTACAATCTTTCAGAAAATACCCTTCAAGAACTTTTTAAAGGAAATGTTTCCAATGTAAAAATTGGACTTTCAGGACAAAATATCATCAATATTTTTGATTACAACAGTTATGATCCGGAGGTTTCGAATTTTGGTTCAGCAGCTGCAGGGATAGGAATTGAAGTGGCACCATTTCCATCGTCCAAAAGATTTATGTTTCACTTGTCAATTGGACTATAACATTTAAAAAAAATAATATGAATATCACAAATAAATTAGAAGTTCTATTTATGACCTTGATCGGATTGCTGGTTTTTGGTTGTACAATTGAAGATGGGAAAGATTTAAACGGACCGGAAACGGTATCTATTTCGGAAGGAGTATCCAGACCGGAACTTCCTCAGGTGGTATCTGGTATATTGGCCGATATGAGAGATCGTTTAAATACTCAAGAAGATGTTATTTCAGTAGTTGGACGGGACTATTGGAGGCATCAGAGCTCTGACCCCAGATGGACTGGTGACCTTATGACGGGTGTTTTGGATGACAACGCCTTTTATCTGACAACTCCCTATGCAGCTCGTTATGCCGTAGTCAAGGAATGTAATCTTTTGTTGGAAGGATTGGAGAATACGACAACGGATTTTTCGGATACTGAAAAGGCGGCGATTAGGGGGTTTGCAAACACCATTAAGGCACATCAATTGTTGACAGTGCTCAATATGTTGTATCAAAATGGAATACGCACTGATGTGGCCGATCCTGATAATTTAGGAAGCTTCGAGGGTTATGATTCCGCTCTTACAACCATAATAGGATTACTGAATAGCGCTGCAACTGATTTGGCTGCCGGAGGTGATGTTTCCCCAAATACCATGGGGGTATCCTATTTAGAATTCAATAGGGCCATAACGGCTCGAGCGGCTGCCTATCAAGGGAATTATTCTCTTGTTTTAAGTGCTTTGGATGAATCCTTTATGGATTTCGCGGGTGATATGTATTTGGGAGCTTATCATAGGTTTTCTGCGGCAGGATCGGATGAATTGAATCAATTATTTTTTGCTTTAAACTCTACTGGAGCCAATGCGAGAATTGCTCATCCGGATTTTGTTAATTCCGCAGAGGCAGGAGATAGCCGATTGGATAAAGCAGTCTTGAGAACCGACGGACCACTTAATATCGCTGGATTGACCCCTGGAACGCATGATGTATATATTTATGAATCTAGCACGGATCCTGTTGCGATAATTAGGAATGAGGAGCTTATTTTGTTGTATGCAGAAGCGAATATGGTAGATAATCCCGGTGAAGCTGAAATGGCGATCAACGTAGTGAGAGATGCTGCAGGACTTGATCCTGTTCTTCCCGGTACTGTAGATGAGGATAGGCTTTTGTATGAAAGAAGATATTCTTTATTTGCAGAGGGGCATCGCTGGATAGATTTAAGAAGATTCAATAAATTGGATGAGCTTGTATTAGATAGAGCAGGGGATAATAGGGTTACCCAGTTTCCTATTCCTCAGAATGAAGGCCAATAACACAACGCTGAATATTTCCTAATCATCCATCAAAATAAACAAACTCCCCATTTTGGGGAGTTTGTTTATTTTGTAATAAGTTAAAAAACAAGGGGTTGGCGCTTCAATGTAAATTTAATGTTAAGTAATTGTATATTTTTCGTAAAATATCTCTATCTTTATTTCGTTAGATAGCATATACATAAACTTAAAATCCCAAATAGCATGAAAGGAATAACATTAATTTTTGCACTTATATTTTCAGTAGTAATCAATGCTCAGGAAGTAAAACCCGTTTTCCAGCAAGATGGAGAGTTGTTAAAGGCCACCTATTTCCATGACAATGGAGAAGTTTCCCAACAAGGGCAGTTTTTAAACGGAAAGCTGCACGGGGAATGGAAAATGTTTGATGAAGATGGGAAAAAAGTTGCCATGGGTGAATATGTTAACGGTAAGAAATCTGGAAAATGGTTCTTCTGGGAAGCAAAAAAGCTTAAGGAAGTAGATTTCGTAGATAGTAAGATTGCCAACGTTACCCAATGGAGCAGTGAAAAACAGTTAGCTGTTAATAAATAGCGGTACAACTTATTGTATAAAAACCCGGCCTAACACGTCGGGTTTTTTGTTTTTTGACCAGATAGGGTTGTCGATATCCAAAATTCTTCCTTTTCCTAATATTCTTGCAACCATATAATAAAATGTATTGGTTGAATAATAGTCAGTAACCAAAGGTTTGCAGATAGCAAAAAGCGGGCGTTTAAACTAAGTTTAAACGCCCGCTTTTTTGTTTTTCTTTCCCGCTGGATTTACCTCTAGCGGATAGCCATTAAGAGGCTACTTGAGCGGTTTCGGGTTTATTGTCCGTTCCCTGTTTAGTACCTCTAAGAGCAATCTTAATGCGGTATACAATGTTGAACAATACCGGTACAATGATCAAGGTAAGGAAGGTGGCCACAATTAACCCAAAGATTACCGTCCAGGCCAGAGGTCCCCAGAAAATAACATTGTCCCCTCCCATGTATATGTGCGGGTTGAATTCCGAGAATAGGGCAAAGAAATCGATGTTGAGACCTATCGCCAAGGGAATTAGCCCCAATACAGTGGTTATAGCTGTTAGGATTACCGGCCTCAGCCTGGCCTTTCCACCCTTAACGATGGCCGCAGTGGCATCTTCCTTGGATAGCAATGCCTTTTCATCCATTCCCAGTTTTACCTTTTTACGGTCTATAAGGATCTGGGTGTAATCCAACAGTACCACCCCGTTGTTTACTACAATACCGGCCAAGGAAATAATACCCATCATGGTCATCATAATAACAAAGGACCAACCTGTGATCATTAAGCCTCCAAACACTCCTATGAAGCTTAGGAAAATGGCGATCATTATAATCAGAGGTTTGGATATTCCGCCAAATTGAAATATCAATATCAGCATAATAAGTCCCAATCCGGTAAAAAATGCCCCTACTAGGAAGAGCATCTGTTTGTTTTGCTCCTCTATTTGCCCCGTGTAGTCTATTTTTATATCTGGGGGAAGGTTTTTAAATTCTTCCATCTCATTCTGTATTTCGGCAACGATGGCGGCGGCGTCGGTAAACCCTGGTTGCAGACCAGAGTAAACTGTTACCACTCGTTTGTTGTCCCGGTGCTTTATGGCACTAAATCCAGAGGTATTACGTTCTGTAGCTACGGCAGAGACAGGGATTTCCTTTATTTGACCGCTAGACTGATCCCTAAAGATGATATTCTGATTAAAAAGAGCACTTTTATTGTACCTTAAATCCTCACTAAAGCGTACATTAATATCGTAATCTTCTCCATCTTCCTTATATATCCCGGCTTTTTCCCCAAATAACGCCCTTCTAAGCTGGTTTCCTACCTGGCCTACCGCCACTCCCAGTTCCCCGGCTTTTTTACGGTCTACTACCACTTGCATGGAAGGCTTACTCTTGTTAACATCAATCTTTAGTTCTTCAATACCAGCTATATTTTTGGTATTGATAAAGTTTCTAATGTCCTCGGCCGTATTAATAAGTTGGTCGTAGTCCTTCCCTTCCAATTCTATATTAATGGGGTAACCCGCTGGCGGGCCATTGGCATCTTTTTCTACAGAGATGGCCACCCCTGGATAAATACCACTTAAACCGGCTTGGACCTTGGCTCGGATGTCTTCGGTGTTCTTTCCTTTCCTGTACTTGTATTCACTAAAGTTAACGGTAACCTTGCCCCTATGTGGCATTTCTGCCGAGGAGCCTCCATCTGTCAACGGGTTGCCGGCGCCTTCCCCTACTTGGGAAACGGCAGAGGTCATCATAAAGTTTTCGCCATTGTCCATATATTCCTCATCATTGATGATGGCATAGACCCTTTTCTCAATATCCAAGGTGATGGCATTTGTTTTTTCTATGGCCGTTCCCTCCGGATATTCTATATAGACATATATTTCATTGGGTTTATTGTCCGGGAAGAATTCTATTTTGGTCCTTCCGCTACCCACAGACATCCCAAAGAGCATAAATACAACAACCAGTAGCATAGCGGTAATCCCAAAATACCAGTAAACGTTTTTGCCTTTCAGGGCGTGTACCAGTCTTTTTTCGTACCAGTTTTCAAAGCGGGTCATGGTGTTCTTTTGAAAGCGGATGGCCCATTTTTTTAGAGCGTATTTATAGATCCAAAACATGGCCGCTGTTACGATCATTACCGTACCCAATCCTCTTATTGCACCACCCAGGAAAAGGATCAGTAAGCCCAGTCCGCCCATAATTACACTTATACGGACCAGCTGCTTAACGGTCAGTTCCTTTTCATCGGTATCCATAAAGTTGGATACCAGCATGGAGTTCATAAAGATGGCCACGAACAGGGACGATCCCAGCACAACGGACAAGGTGATTGGGAAGTAGATCATGAACTGCCCAAATATACCTGGCCAGAGTCCTAGCGGAACGAAGGCTGCAACCGTGGTGGCTGTTGAAATGATAATGGGAAATGCAATTTCCCCAATACCTTTTTTAGCAGCTTCTATACGCGGCATGCCCTCATCCATTAAACGATACACGTTTTCTACTACAACAATACCATTATCTACCAACATTCCCAGCCCCATGATCATACCGAACAAGATCATGGTATTTAGGGTGTAACCCAGCCAAGACAGGATCATAAAAGACATAAACATGGACATGGGTATGGCAAAACCAACAAATAGCGCATTGCGGAAACCTAAAAAGAACATCAGCACGCTGACAACCAAAATAATTCCAAAAATTATATTGTTCACTAGATCGTCTACCTGGTTAAGTGTCCTGGCAGAGGAGTCGTTGGCTATGGATATGTGCAGATCGGGAGGAAAATAATTTTCCTTGGTGGTCTTTACCAATTCCCTGATCTTATCTGCAGCCGAAATGGAGTTTTGGCCTGCCCGTTTTTTTACGTCCAGCATCACCACGCTTTCCCCAAATTCCCGAGCATAAGTGGTCTTGTCCTTCTCTTCAAAACTTATATGGGCAATATCTTTTAGGTATACGGCGCCGTTGTCCGATTTCACAACAAAGTCGTTTAGTTGTGCAGGATCTTCAACTTCGCCCAATATTCTAATGGTTCGTCGTTGTCCGCCTACTTTTAAGTTCCCTGCGGACATGGTCATATTGCCATTGCCTATAGCCTGCATTACATCGTCAAAGCTTACCTTGGCGGCCATCATTTTGTAGACATCCACTGCAACTTCTACCTCCTTTTCCTGGGCACCCCTTATGTCGGCTTTTTTAACCTCAGGAAGGTTTTCTATTTCGTCCTGCAAATATTCTGCATATTCCTTTAGTTTTTCCACAGGATAGTCGCCCGTAAAGTTTACGTTCATAATAGGGACCTCCTCGGAAAAATTTAGGTCAAAAACATTGGGTTCCACTTTAGCCCCATTAAAGGTAGGCCAATCCTCACTGGCCTTTTCACTATCTACCTCATCCTTTACCTTTTGCTTGGCCGACTCAACACTTATCTCCTCATCAAATTCTACCGTAATGATGGAGTAATCCTCTTGGGAGGTAGAAATGATTTCTACAACGTTGCTGATGTTCTTAAGCTCGTCCTCCAAGGGGTCCGTAATTAGCCGTTCTATATCCTCAGCGGTGTTCCCCGGGTAAGGGGTACTTATATAGATTTTGGTTTCTATGATCTCTGGAAAGTCTTCCCTAGGCATGGCAAAATAGGCGGAAAATCCGATCCATAGAAAAATTCCTATCATTACATAGATTACCGAAGGGTTGTCTATGGCCCAAGACGATAAACTAAATTCTTTGTCTGCGTTTTTTTGTAGTTTGCTCATGGACCTATTAGTTTAGAATTTTCACCTTTTGGCCATCTTTTACGCTTCTGGCTCCTTCTTTAATAATATGATTGCCATCTTCTATTCCCGATACAATCTCTACAAATCCATCTTGTGTCTTGCCTGTAGATATGATAATCTTTTTAGCCACCGCTTCATTATTGTCATTTAGCTCTTCGGCCTTATAGACATATTGTTCCCCTTCGGCATTTTCAGATACAATACTCTGTGGGACTAGAATGGCATTTTCACTGGTATAGTCGTTTAGCTGAACCCTGGCACTTAAATTTGGTTTAATGTTGCCGTTTTTATTGGGAACAGGGATCTCTACGGTGAAAGATCTATTGCCGGGGTTGATAAAATTTCCGGTTTGCCTAATAGTGGTCTTTACACTGTCTCCCAGTACGGGGAAATATACCTTGGCCTCCTTGCCGTTTTTAATACTGCCCAAATAGGTTTCCGGTACTTCTACGTCTATATACATATCGGAGAGGTTCACTATTCTGAAAATTTCGGATCCCGGTCCTGGGGAAACTACTGTTCCTTGGTCTTTAATAACATCATCTATAATTCCGGAAAAGGGGGCGCGGATGCTAGACTTCCCCAACTGGCTCTGCATCTGTTTAACATTGCTCTCTATGGCTTCGTAATTGGTCTTTGCCTGTAAATACTGGATTTCGGAGCCAATTTTTTGTTCCCAAAGTCTTTTTTGGCGTTCAAAGGTGGTTTTGGCCAATTGGGCCTGTGTTTTTAATTGCGCTACCTGACTGCTTAATCCACCGTCATCTATAGTGGCCAATAGCTGCCCCTTGTTTACTTTTTGACCGTCCTTGACATAGACTTTTTTAAGTACCCCTTGCATTTCTGGATAGATCAATACATTTTGCTTAGTCTGTACGTCGCCCTGTAGGTCCAGATAATGGTCAAATTTCTGGGGATTGGCTACAATGGTGGTGACCAAAGGAAGGTTTTCCTGTCCGGACAATGAGCCAATGGCAGAATCCAATTTTTTAATTTCCGATTCCAATACCCTTTGTTTTTGGGAGAGTTCGCTTTTTTTGGCTCGGAGGGCCTTGAGGTCGCCACTTGGGATAAGATTATCTGTTGATTGCTGATTATTTCCCCCACAAGACACGATTAGGGTTCCCAGTGCTACTATGTGAAATATTTTTTTCATGATGTATAGGTTGATGTTTTGTTAGTTTTTGTTGTTAAGTACGGTTTCCAATTCTGTTTTTTTATTGATGACCTCTATCATGGATTGAAGGTATTCCTGCTGTGCGGTATAAAGCTGGGTCTGGGCCTGCCTCAATTCAAAACTGCTGGCAAGACCTTCTGTGTATTTAATTTGATTTTTGTGCTCTATACGTTCTGCCAAGGCCAGGTTTTCACTGGCGGTTTGGTATTCCTCAATAGAAAATAGATAATTGCTCTTGGCGGTTTTGTGTTGTAATCTTATGTTTTGTTCCGTTTCGGATAATTGGGTTCTGGCCTTTTCCAAGGCAATTTTTGCCCTTGCGGTCTTGGCACTCCTGCCAAAGGAGCTAAATATAGGGATATGTAGGTCCAGCCCCAATACAGAAGAATCAAACCAGTCTGGCTCGCCTCCCAAAAAATTAAATTTATCGCTATAGGAAGTGCTGCCGTAGTTTACAAAGGCGTTTAAAGTAGGAAGGGCCATACTTTTCTGTAGCTTAAGCTCCAGTTCACGTTGTTGGTTCAGGTTGGTTACAATCTTAAAGTCTATATTCTTGTCCAATATGAGGTCTTCTTCCAACAGGTCCAACCTTATTTGTTCCTGTGCCAAGTCGCTAAGATTCTCCTTTAGTTTTGTAGGGGCATCAATGTCCAAGCCCATAATAAGATTTAACATTTGGAGCGTAATGGTCTGTAGACGCAATGAGTTTTTTAACTGGTTGTCTACAGAGGACAGGGTAATCTGAAGTTGTTCCACACTTTCCTCGTCCCCAAGTCCGTTTTCGTATAGCTTTTGGGTTTCAAACAGATTTTTTTCCAGATTGGCCTTATTTTTTTCCAAGATGGCGACGCTCTCCTGGGATAGCAATACATTGCCATAGGCTTCAACGACCGATTTGCGTACTTCCAATTGGGTCTTTTCCTTATTGTTGTTGCTGTAGGCAATAAAGGTTTTGGCGGCTTGAATTCCCACTATGTATGATCCGTCAAATATTTGTTGCTTTAAGGTTGCCGTGGCATTCATGGTCTGGGGTTGGCCAAAAACCACTGGGATGAAGGTTCCGGCTTCCCCACCGGCCAACTCGGCGGGCAAAAGGGAAACAGGTTGTTTTAACTGGTTTTGATAACTTACGGCTCCGTCTATTTGGGGAAGTCCGGTGGCTATTGTTTCCCATTTTTGTTTTCTGGCATCCAATAGGTCGCGGTCTGCATTAATGGCCCCGTAATTGTTTTCCAAGGCAAAGTCTATTGCTTCCTCCAAAGTAAAATTATAGGTTTCCTCCTGTGCAAAGGTCCAGGTAGTTGTGAGTAGCCACATTAGAGCTAAGAGATAGTTTTTCATAAGTTGAAGTTATGTGTTGATGTCGATTTCTTTAGTTTTTACTCTTGGGTTGAATTAATTATATTATTTAGTATCTTTCTTCCTTTTGGTGTTACAATTCCACGCAAATGATATTCTAGAAAATAATCCTGTAAGTCTTTTACGGGGAAAGTTCCTTCGGGAAATAAGCGATTGTCCTTAATACTGGCTACCCCAGAAATATAAATACGGGATATAAATTCCACGTTTAAGTTTTTTCTGTAAATGTCGAGTTCCAATCCCCTTTTTATATTGTTTACAGTACATTCTTTCATAAGTTCGTAGTGTTTTTCCTTAAGGTTGTGAAAGATCTTGGGGTAGTATTTTTGCAATTGGTATTGGGGGGACGACTTCTCATCCTTTAGATGTGAAATGACGAATTTTTTAATATCGTACAACTCTTCAATAGGATTTTTGCCATTTGCACATATGATGTTTATTCCTGCGTTGATTTTGTTGAATATGCTAAGAGTAGATTCTTGGACCAACTTGGTCTTATTTTCAAAATGAGTGTAAATCGTTTTCTTGGAAATTCCCATTTCATTGGCTAAATCATCCATGGTTACGCTTTTAAAACCGTAGTTTAAAAACATATCAGCTGCCTTATCTAAAATTTTTTCCTTCATAGAGGGGGCAAAGATAGGCGTGGAAACTTTAGAAACCAAAAAAGTTTCTTAGGTTTTTCCATTTCTTAACAAATTGAATTACAACTACCTTTTTTACATTCACTTTATTTGATTATGTCAAGTGGGTGGTTTTAATGTATTTTTGAAAGAAAATTGCCATTATGCGTAGCATTGAACAATACAGGGCCGATTTTATGGCCCATTTAGAGGCTAAGACCCCGGTGAAGGAGCCTGCAAATCTATATAAGCCCATTTCCTATATCCTAAACTTGGGGGGGAAGCGTTTAAGACCTGTCTTGACCTTAATGACCGCCGATATTTTTGGGGCCGATCATAAAAAGGCTTTGGATGCTGCTTTAGCGATAGAGGTTTTCCATAATTTTTCTTTGGTACATGATGATATAATGGATGAGGCACCCTTGAGAAGGGGCAAGGAGACTTTGCATAAAAAATGGAACCTTAATACCGGTATTTTGTCCGGGGATGCCATGCTTATATACAGTTATCAACTTTTTGAGTCTTATCCCCCTGTCATATTTAAGCAGTTGTTGCAGTTGTTTAGTCAGACTGCTCTGCAGGTATGCGAAGGGCAGCAATACGATGTGGATTTTGAGGACAGGGATGATGTTACCATACCGGAATACCTGCTTATGATTAAATATAAAACGGCGGTTTTGGTAGCTGCTGCCATGAAAATGGGGGCCATTATAGCGGAAGAAAGTGTGGAAGTACAGGAGCTGATCTATGAGTTTGGCAAGCATCTGGGGATAGCCTTTCAGTTACAAGACGATTATTTGGATGCTTTTGGGGATCCAAAGCGTTTTGGAAAACAGTTAGGAGGGGATATAATAGAAAACAAAAAGACCTATCTATATCTTAAAGCTTTGGAAATGGGGTCGCCCATCCAAGCACAGGAACTGGAGCATTTGTTTTCACTTAAGCCCACTGACCCAAGCGATAAGATAAAAACGGTAAAGGATTTGTTTCATGATACCGGGGCGGTGACCCAATCGCTAAAAGCAATAGAGGACTATACGGAAAAGGCATTTAATTTTCTGGATAAGCTTAATCTAGAACCAAGTAAAAAGGAGGTGTTAAGGCAATTTGGGACATCTTTAATGAAAAGGGATGTATAATTGGTCCTAGCACTAATAAAAATGGCCCCATTTCCTGTGAAGTGGGGCCATTTTGTTGTTAAGGGCATATTGCCTATTTCTTTAAGCTGGCCAAATATTCTATTACATCACGTATTTCGCGTTTGGACATTAGGCTGCCCATAGGGGGCATTCCCGAGGCCATATTCTGTCTTTTCCCAATACGGGACAAGGCAATCTCCATGGGTTCGGCATCGGAGGTTTTTAGTATTAGTTCATCTTGGGTCTCCTCTTCCAATATTCCTGTCACCTGCTGTCCGTCCTTTAAGGTGACGGTTACCATTCCGTATCCCGGGGACAAACGTGCACTGGGGTTTATCAGGGCTTCCAATAATTGCTCCCGGCTCAAGATATTGCCAATATTGTCCAAGGCGGGTCCCACGGTGCCCCCACCTCCGTTAACGGAGTGGCAGCGAACACACTGTCCTGTAGAGTTGTTATTAAAGTATCTATAGCCCTCCCTTCTGTTTCCACCATCTAAGGTTTCGGCATAGGCATCCAAGCCGTCACCGGTAGATTTTAGCTTCCCTAGTTGGGCAATGAGCGTCTCTGATCCTGTAGCTTCTATGGCCTCCGTTAGATCCAGTATAACTGCATTGGAAAGCTTGTTGTTAATTCCTTGGTTTATTAAGGAGCTTAAAACGTCCTGACTCTTTTCTAGGGGCATTTCGCCCAGTACGCTCAGCATTTTTTGTTGCTCATTAATGGATCCGCTTTTAAAAATAGGTTCTACAGTACTAGGTAAACTTTCTTTTGGGATATCTACCTGGGTCACCAATCCCACAGCTACGGTACGGACATTTCTGTCCTTGTCCTGCATTCCTATTTTCATAGCCTCTTCAATATGGTCGTATTGTAATTCTCCCAGTGCTTTTAGCATTGCAGAACGCACCTTAGGGGAGGCATGGCGTTTCATAATATTGGCCAGTTGGGAATTGTAACCATCCATTTTTAGGGAGGTCAGGGTAAGGGCTGCGGCCTCTAAAATATCCGGATCCCTATCCTTTAAAAAGTTGGGGATATATTTTTCAATCTTGTTTCTCACCACATTGGTGTCCCTGTGTACTTCCCCTCTAAAACGACCGTCTACCCTGTCCAAAACAGAGGGGGCGGCCCATGTGCCAATGGTAGCCAGGGCTTCGCCTCTGAGGGCATTGGGAACAGTAGTTCTTTGGGCGAAATTGATCAATAGATCCAGTTCTTTCTCACCACCTACCCTAAGGGCAGCATTGATACTTCTACGCAATAAAGGCTCTGAGGTAAATTTTTCCTGCTGCAGCAAGGAGGCTAGGGCGGGCAATGCACTTTCAATAGACCAGTCGTCATTTATGGCCCTTGCGGCCTCGGTTACAATATACTCGTCACTATCTGATAAAAACTTGACGATATGTTCATTCTGAAGTCGTCTTAAGACCAGTACTGCGGCAATTCGTAAGCTTCTATTTTCACTGTCTGCCAAGGCAATAATGGGTTCGGTTTCCCCTATTCGGGATAAGGCCAAGACTGCGGCATGCCTTAGATAAATATCCTCATCATTATTGTCTTCCAACATTTTTATCAAGGGCAGAACTGCATTGCTGTCCTTTATCCTGCCTAGGGCTTGGGCGGCAAAGAAACGCACGCGGGCATGTTCATGGGCTAGCAGGGCAATTAGTTTGGGCCCTGCCTTGGTATACTTTACATCGCCAAGGATTTTAGTGGCCTGTGCTACAATTTCGGGATCACTATCCTCTAGGAGTGGCATTAAGGTTTCTGCCCTGTCCAATTTTTTTCTTGCCAATTGGCCAATGCCCCATATGCCGTGAATTCTGGCCAATTGATTCCCACCGGGCTCAATGGCCTTGCTTAGGGTCTTATAGCCTTTGTTGTTCCTATTTGCCAATTCAAACTGGGCTTTTTGGCGAATACGCATATCGGGATAGGCCAATAGTTGTAACAGCTCATTGGTGTTTTGATCGGAATAATCCAACGTCATTAATCGCTCTGTTTCCGCTCTTTCGGATTTTAGGTTGTTTTTACTCTCGGTAACATCCAATTTCCAAACGCGCCCAAAGTTTTTGGTATCCCAGCCGTTTATCCAGTCGGCTATGTATAGGGCGCCATCCGGAGCAAAACGGATTCCGGTAGGGAGAATGCCGCTGAGGATATCCTGTTCTTTATTCAACTCAAAGGAGGCTCCCTTAGGTTTAAGGTCAAAACTCCATATGTGCGATCTACTGGGGTTTCCTACAAACTCTACCAAGAAAAATTTATCCCTCCATTCTTTTCCCAAGGCGGTACCTGGGTTGTAGGCCATACCGGTAGGGCCATTGTGGAAGTTCATTAAAGGAGGAATAATATAGGCGGCTTGGTTTTCCCAACGTGGTACAAAAAGCTTTTCGTCCATCCATACATTATAGCCATTGTTTTTTGGATCGGTATACTTGCCATATTGCCAATTGGAGCGCCATCCGGCATCGGAACCTTCTACAATATATACCAATCGTTCACTTTCCCCACGGTGGTCACCGTCGTTATCGGCCGTGATTAGGTTTCCGTATTTGTCAAAGACAAATTCGTGGGTGTTGCGCACACCGGCGGCAAAGATCTCAAAATCGCTGCCATCGGGATTGGCCCTTACTATGACCCCTTGGTTTGGATATTTATGATGGGTGCCGTCCGCAGTAGTAATATTGGCTCCAATATCGCCAATACCCCAGTATATTTTTCCATCGGGACCTTCAATGGCGCCAGACATGCCATGGCCACCAAACCCAATATGTACCCCATAGCCATGGGAGATAGAGGTCTTGTTGGTCATAATACCATCCCCGTCCTCGTCGGTTATCCTCCACATATCAGGGGCAATACCCACAAACATATCGTTTTGCCTTACCAGCAGGGCTCCGGCTACATCGGATACTTCCTCATTAAAATCGTTCAGTATTCTAGTGGCAACATCGGCGTAGCCATTGCCATTTTTATCCTGTAGTTTCCATATTTCCTCTTTTTGAACGGTAAGGTCCCTCCAATCGTGAATGCTGTCGTTGTTCAAATCTTTTAACCACTGGTTTTCCTCACTTTTTTCGGTGGCAAAGGTGGTGTGTAAAAAGTTCTTTCTATCTTCAACGGATTGCAATGCAATGGAAGGTGTCATCCAATGCCTAAATCCCCTGATATCAAATTCGGAGTTCTTTTGACGGTTTGTTCTGGTCAGATATATGTTTCCATGATCGTCTACGGACATGGCAACAGGGTCAGGGGCCAATGAGTCAGAGGCCCATAAGGACAGGCTTAGGCCTTCTGCAACTTGTGCTGGCACATTTTCCCTAATCTCCTTAAATCGGTTTGCTGCGGTAGTGGAATCTTCCTTTATGACCAATAAGGGTTCTTGTGGTTTCTTTGGTTTTTGGTCACAGGATACAGCATATAGGCCAATGGACAATATGGCCAATGCAATTTTTGATGCGGTTTTGGTTTGCATAGGGGTTGTTTGGTTTTAAATAACTACATAATATACGTGTATATTTCTATATTAGAAAACATTGCTTGTTAAAAAGAAAATACCCGGCGTAGTAAGGCCAAGATAAATTCTTTCTTGGGGCAGGCCGCAATAACCTTTATGTCTTCTATTAGGGAGCTCTTTTCATCCAGAAATTTAAAAATGCTTTGTGGGTCGCGATTTTTAAACAAGGTACCAAATATTAGGTGGCCCTTACTATTGTCCCGTTGAAGAATATCCAATAATAGTAGGTCATAAAACCAAAAACGATTCTTTTTGGCAAAATTATTAAGGGGAAGGCCAGATTTTAAAAAAGGGATCAGTTGGCGGATTTTTTGCCGCGTCCGCTTAAAGGTATAGCCCGAACTTGGTTTTGCCCAGCCCCCCGCAATACCTATGTGCAGTATGTTTTTGCTGTTTTTAGTGTTGAAATTATAACAGCTCATAGGGATATTGCCACTTTCTTTGTGGATTATTTCATAATCATGGCAATCCATTTTTGTTAAAAGGTAATCGGCTATGGCGGCTTCGTATTCGGAAACGGGTAGGGGATGTTCGGAAAATAAGGTGTATTCTACCAAGGCCTCCGTTTTTGAAAAGGGCAATACGTACATAAAGCGGGTATTGCCCTTTTGGGGAATGGAAAAGTCCATAAAAGTGGCCTGATCCGCATCAAATGTCGGCTGTGGTGTTTTTACAAACCACCCTATAAAATGCTGTTGTAAAACGGGATATTTTTTTTGATTTATCAGCTCTTTGTAGTTGAAGATGCTGCTGAATACTTGCTTGCCTTTATAGGTGTCCGTATTTGTTTGCACCAAAACTGCCGTACCCTTGTCCTCCAAAGCCGTGACAGACCCTTCTAAAAAACTGATGTTGGCGTATTTCTTAATCTTGCTGTCAAGGTCATGATAGAATTCTGTTGCCCTCAGCATTTTATATTTATAGGGGGCTATAGGTGTTTTTTTGGAGTAGGTTTTATCTGAAACATGGATGTGGTCCCAGCTTTTGTATATGAGGTCGTCAAATTCACCCTTGCCCATTTCCCAAAAACACCAGGTGCGATCGTTAGTTCTATTTTGGGATTTATCCAGTAATAAAATAGATCTATCGGAAAAATAAGGGTCCTTCCCAAGCGCATCGGCCAGCATTAAACCAGAGGCCCCGGCACCAATAATAATATAGTCATATGTAAGCATGCGCGTTATCCCATGTTGAGGTAACAAAGGCATTACGCCTTTATTGTTTAAATTCAAAAGTACGAAATCTGTCTGTAGAAAAGATGAAGTGTATATTGATGTTGTGGTTCTGGCAATTGGTCCTACTTGGGTTACTACAATACCTTCTGATACCGAATGGTCTTTTTTGAGTGTAAGTTTATATGTAAGGAGGGAGTTTCCTTTGTTGGTGCTGGTATGGGCTCTGCTTGCATGGTTGATAGTATTCCATCAGTCAAAATAGCGTCCATTATTAGTTTATTTGTTAAGGAAGGGAGATGGGTTAGGGGCAGTGAAAAGCTTAGTAACTAGGTGTTTTGAATCGATTTAAAACTAGAATTTAGTCGAGCCTAAAAATTTGTTTTTATAAATAAAAATGTATTTTTGCGGAAATATGTATTTCATGACGCGTTCGGAGGAAAACTACATCAAAACCATATTTCATTTAGGGAATAAAGGTACCCGTGATGTGTCCACGAATGCCATAGCTGAAATCATGGAAACCAAGCCTTCTTCGGTTACCGACATGATAAAGCGACTTTCAGAGAAGGGTCTGGTAAATTATAAGCGATACCAAGGGGTTTCCTTAACTTCTTTAGGGACTAAAACGGCCTTGGGAATCATTAGAAAGCATCGTCTATGGGAAGTTTTTTTGGTAGAAAAACTGGATTTTTCCTGGGATGAGGTCCACGAAGTAGCCGAGCAGTTGGAGCATATTAAAAGCGATAAGCTTATAGACAGCTTGGACCGCTTATTGGCGTATCCAAAATTTGACCCACATGGCGATCCCATACCGGACAAAAACGGAAGTTTTAAGGAGAGGGATAGGAAGTTGTTAAGTGAAGTCCCGGTCAATACCGCTGGCTTATGTGTAGGGGTAAAGGATTCATCCACAACATTCTTGAAGTTTCTGGACAAAAATGGTATTGCCTTGGGGAATAGGATAAAGGTTTTGGAAATAGAGGAATTTGATGGGTCCTTGAATATTGAGATAGAGGGTAGAAAAATGCAAATTTCAAATGTTATTGCCTCCAACCTTTATATTAATGTGGAGTAATGATAATGGTTTAAAAGGATAGTGATATAGGGTAAATGAACAAATATGGGCGGCTGTTTCCTGCTATCAGTATCCAGTTATTTTGGAAAGTGAAAACGGTCTTTTTTTAAAATGGTACCCGTTTAAAACATGAGTTTTTAAGAGTTTAATTGCATAAGAATATGGAAGGAATTATTAATTATTTTGAATCTATCAACCCTATTTTGGCGGCATTTTATGCCACCTTGTTTACCTGGGGATTAACGGCTTTGGGGGCTGGCCTGGTTTTTTTCTTTAAGACTATGAACCGTGCGGTATTGGATGGTATGTTGGGTTTTACCGGAGGAGTAATGGTAGCTGCCAGTTTTTGGAGTCTATTGGCACCGGGAATTGAAATGAGCCCGGGAGAGGGGTTTGTAAAGGTTATACCGGCGGCAGTGGGATTTTTATTGGGTGCCTTGTTCCTTTTTGGGCTGGACAAGGTATTGCCACATTTGCATATAAATTTTAAGGAAAATGAAAAGGAGGGAATTAAGACGCCATGGCATAAGACAACCTTGTTAACACTGGCCATAACCTTACACAACATACCGGAGGGACTGGCCGTTGGGGTACTGTTTGGAGGTGTCGCTGCTGGTTTTGAAGGGGCTAGTATTGGTGGTGCGGTAGCCTTGGCCTTGGGTATTGGACTGCAAAATTTTCCTGAAGGTTTTGCCGTGGCCATGCCGTTGAGAAGGCAGGGGCTAAGTAGAAGAATGAGTTTTGCCTATGGTCAGGCTTCGGCCTTGGTAGAGCCTATAGCGGCCGTGTTGGGAGCTTGGGCCGTACTTACCTTTCAGCCTATTTTACCATATGCGCTTTCATTTGCAGCTGGGGCCATGATTTTTGTAGTGGTGGAAGAAGTAATTCCCGAGACACAGCAGGATAAGTATACAGATATTGCCACCATGGGCTTTATAGGTGGTTTTATAATTATGATGACCCTGGATGTAGGACTCGGTTGATGGCATTGCCCTATGTTTTTGAAAGCTATCCAAGAAACAAACATCTTTTTTGCCCGTTTTAACGTAAATTGGTCCTAGATAACAAGCAATAAAAAGAATAACCCTATGACCGGCACAAAAAAAAGACATTGGTTGTTGAACTTGCTAATTGTATTGACCCTCATACTAGTTTCCTTGGCTTTTACTGCCCATTATAAAAATTGGGTAAAGGCAGAACAGAACGATCTGCAGATTTTATCCGGGATCTACTATCGCAATATACCCTATGCCGATATGGACAGTATTGAAATGGTGGAAAAAATTCCCGGTATGGAGCGCATCAACGGGTTTTCTGTAAAGGAAAGGGAGAAAGGGGTCTTTAAAGAGGATAGTATTGGTCAGAACAAGGTCTATGTCTATGTAGATAAGCTTTCCCAGTCCAAAATAAGATTGGTGTATCAGGACTCTTTGAAGTTGTTCCTGAACTTTTCCGATAGTACCGAGACGGCATCCATGTATCAATTTTTATCGGATAAAATACATCCACCTAAAAAATAACTAATAAACTTTAATCCCTCCGCTTAATGATTAAGTATGCTTGGTGTTTAATGTGGCTGATCCCTTTCTGGGGCATGTCCCAAAATAGTCTTTCTATTGAAATACAAGGGGTGAAATCTTCCAGTGGTACTATCAATATCGCCATCTATAACCAGGCCGAGGGCTTTTTAAAGTTCGATGATGTATTTAAGGCAGAGCGGGTTGCCGCCCATAAGGAATCTACCCAATTTACCATCACGGATCTGCCCAATGGGGAATATGCCGTAGCCATATTTCACGATGAGAATGCCAATGATAAGTTGGACACCAACTGGTTGGGTATCCCAAAGGAGTCCATTGCGTTTTCAAATGCCAAGATTAAGACTTTTGGGCCTCCTAGTTATAAGGAATGTGCCTTTAATATGGATAGGGACATGGATTTAAAGATGGAGTTCAATTAGGGATTGCGGCATACGTTTTAATTAAAAGAATTTTTATGGTACTTATAGCACATTTAGCGGGTTCATTATACGGACTTTTGGCAGTGATTTTTGGAGCGTTCGGGGCCCATGCCCTGAAAAAAAGCTTGGATGGGGAACAGCTTAAAAGTTTTGAAACGGGGGTAAAGTATCAGATGTACCATGCGGTATTGCTTCTGGTATTGGGATTTAATCTTAATATGGAAACTTCTTTGGAGCGCAATATGGTCTATTGTTTAATTATAGGGGTATTCCTATTTTCTTTTAGTATCTACGGATTGGTACTTAGTGCTGCCCGTGGAAAAAAATGGAAGTTCTTGGGGCCTATTACCCCAATAGGTGGGCTGTTATTGGTAACAGGCTGGGGAATGTTACTCTATTCCTTTGTTCAAAATTATTTTTAGATTATTTGTTAGTATCCTTATAGTAGGTATTTAAAGTTGTTTATTGAGGCTGTCCTAGATGTATTTGCTAATGGGAGCGCTATACTATTAAAGAATTGATGTGTTGGATTTTTTGTCTTGCGTTAGGGACCGCAGCGGCATCCCCGCCGCAACGCAAGGGATATAGTGAAGGGCCCGCCCGACGAAGGAGGGAACGCCCAAATAAGCGCTAGAGGCCTACCCTGGTTTTTGGTGTAAATTTTGAGGTTCAAAAATGCTGTAAAAACAATAATCGGCTTCTTGGGCAGTCAAATTTGAACAGCAGTTCTTAGTGACAACCACAGTTGCCATCACCACAAGCTTTGTTGTTACGTTTTTTTCCGGAAAAGAGGGATTTGGGAATCAAAAATTTGTTGACCAAATAGCCAACGGCCAGGGCCACGGTTATATAGACCAATAGGTGTTGTAGAATATCCATGTTTATACCTTATTTTTTTTAAAAATACTTTTTAGGTACGGTGGTTATTTAAGGATCTGATAGGCTATCAATGCAACAATATACGCAAAAAGACTCATAAATACTAGTTGTGCCGCTGGCCATTTCCATGTATTGGTCTCGCGTTTTACAATGGCCAAGGTACTCATACATTGCATGGCAAAGGCATAGAACAGCAATAGCGATATTCCCGAGGCCATGTTAAATAAAGGCTTTCTGGTCTTGGGATCCACCTCGGCAGCCATTCTATTTTTTATGGTTTCTTCCTCGTCACTTCCTACGCTATAAATAGTGGCCAAGGTACCTACAAAGACCTCTCTTGCGGCAAAGGAAGTAAGTACGGCGATGCCAATTTTCCAATCGTAACCTAAGGGGCGTACAATGGGTTCTATAGCCTTGCCCATATAGCCCATATAGGAGTTTTCCAATTTGTAACTGGCTATTTCCTCGTTTTCGGCCTTTTTTTGCAGGCTTGTTTCCTTTGTTCTAAGGGAATCTATTATGGATGCCTGTCCTATTGTATACACTTTCTTGTCTATACTATCCTTTAGGGCGATGCTATAGGATTGCAAGCTGTTTTCTATGTTGGATTTGTGAAAATCAGTATACCCTTGGTTCTCAATTCGGTTTTTAACAATGGTTTCGGCATTGGTAAAATCATCGGAAAATCCGTTGGAGCCCAAAAACCAAAGGATTATGGAGATGGCCAGAATAATTTTCCCTGCTCCCAGGACAAAGCTTTTTGTTTTTTCCCAAACGGTATAGACCACATTTTTAATCAAAGGCAGTTTATAGTTGGGCATTTCCATTACAAAAAAGGTCTTGCTTTTGATGTTCATGATCTTGTTAAGGATCATGGCCGATAATATGGCCGCACCAAAGCCAAGGAGGTATAGAAGCATTAGGGTAAGAGCTTGGTAGCTTAAACCAAAAACTCTACCCTCTGGGATCACCAGGGCAATAATGATTAAATACACCGGCAATCTGGCCGAGCAGGTGGTGAAGGGGGTAACCAATATGGTAATGAGCCGCTCTTTCCAGTTTTCTATGGTCCTGGTGGCCATTATGGCCGGGATGGCACAGGCGGTACCGGAAATTAGGGGCACCACACTCTTACCGCTTAACCCAAAGGGGCGCATTAGTTTGTCCATTAAAAATACCACACGGCTCATGTATCCCGATTCTTCCAAGAGGGCAATAAACAGGAACAGGAAGGCAATTTGAGGAATAAAGATCACAATACCCCCAATTCCGGCAAGGATGCCTTCTGCAATAAGATTGGTAAATACCCCTGGTGGCAGACTGTCCTTGACCCATTCACTGGCCGATGCAAATAGTTCATCAATAAAATCCATTGGGTAGCTGCTCCAATCATAGATGGCTTGAAAGATGGTGAGCAGGATGATAAAAAAGATGGCGTATCCAAATATTTTATGGGTCAATACCTTGTCCAGGGTGGCCCTGAGGCCCTTGGCAACATTAAGGTCTACCTTATAGGCCTGTTTTAGGATCCCATTAATAAATTGATAGCGTAGAATGGTTTCTTTTTGCTGTAATCGTTTTAACTCCGATTTGGATTTGGTATCAAAAGAGGATGGAATGCTGATAGGATTCCTTTTTATGGGCATAAAATTTACATCCTGGGTAATCACCAACCAAAGTTTATATAGATCCTCATTGGGAAAGGTTGCCTTTAGTTTGTCAAAATACTCAGGAGCAATTACCGTACTATCAATATTTGGGGATATGGAAAGATTCTTATAATCGGTTATCAATTCCTTGATGCGTTCAATTCCAGTGCCTTTTCTGGTACTTACCAAGGCTATCTTGGTGTCCAGTTTTTCCTCCAAAAGGCTAATGTCCAATGATATGCCTGTCCTGGACATTCTGTCGGCCATATTGATGACCAGAATAACCGGTATTCTCAGGTCTTTTATCTGGGTAAAGAGCAGTAGGTTCCTTTTTAGGTTTTCCACGTCGCTGATCACTACGGCCACATCCGGATAATCCTTGTCATTTTTGTTCAGCAAAAGCTCTACCACCACACTTTCGTCCAAGGAGGTGGTATTTAGGCTATAGGTGCCCGGCAAATCCAAGATATGGGCTTTTACCCCTCGTGGCAATTTGCAGATACCCTCCTTTTTTTCTACGGTAATACCTGGGTAGTTGCCTACTTTTTGCTTAAGTCCGGTAAGTTGATTGAAAACCGAGGTTTTTCCAGTATTGGGATTGCCTATAAGCGCAACCTTTATCTGTTTGCTCATAGTGGGGAATCTTCAATGATATCTAATTCTATTAATGAGGCCATGGCGCGCCTAATGGCGATATGCGTACCATTAACATTAATGTATATGGGGTCTTTTAAGGGAGCCACCTGTACCAATTCTATTTCATTGCCCGGCAGGCAACCCATTTCCAACAGTTTTATAGGAAGTATCCCGTCGGCAAACTCTTTGATGATGCCTTTTTGCCCTCGTTTTAAATGTGCTACCGTAGTGGTCAATTTTTATTTAGATTGATTTTAATTAAGCACAAAAATAAAAGAAAAAGATGAGGAATTAGGGTAAAAATATAAAAAGTTGGGCCCTTTGATTGTTTTTGGGAAAAGCGGCAGATGTTACGTTGCACTTTATATGCTATACTATGCAGTCCACTTGTGCCTACAAGTATGGGTTGCATGTCCTTTAAGGCATTGTATTACAGGTTTTTTTAGCACATTACTTACTTGGCGTAGGACGATTTTAGGGTTTCCAGATCCTCTAGCAATACCTCCATTTCTTCGGGTTTGGTACCGTCATAAAAGCCCCTTATTCTCCTTTCTTTGTCTACCAAAATAAAATTTTCGGTGTGTATCATATCGTATTTTCCTCCATCGCCATCGGTCTTAACGGCCAAATATGACTTTCTGGCCAGTTCATAGATCTGTTTTTTGTCGCCTGTCACCAAATTCCATTTGCTGTCCCGTACGCCTTTTTCCAGGGCGTATTTTTTTAATTGGGGTACGGAGTCGATTTCCGGGGTTACCGAATGGGAGAGGAGCATAACCTCTTGGTCATCAAGAATTTTCTCTTGCAGGCTGGCCATGTTCTTGGTCATAATGGGGCAAATGGTGGGGCAGGTAGTAAAAAAGAAATCGGCCACATATATTTTATCCTTGTAGTCTTCCTGGGTTACCGTTTTCCCGTTTTGATTTGTCAAGGAGAAATCGGCTATGGTATGGTATTTTTTTACGTGCTGCAAGGTACTGTCCACCAATTCAAAATTCACCATGGCCGGTTGGTAAATGGGCAATATTTTTTTGGGTTGCAGCGCATTGTAGAATAGCGCAACGATCACGGCAGAAATTATAAACAGGACAATGCCGAAGAATTTAAATTTGGCAAAAAACGAGCGCATAGTTTTTTGGCAAAGGTAGGGTAGATACCCTTATTTTTCAAGTTTGTATAGGGGGTTTGCTACTAAATCTTTCTTAAAAAGAACCTGGTGGGGAATAGTTTTTTTTTTAAGACCATGTAATAATGTACTTTTGTGCGTTTTTAAAGATTAAAAAAATAGTTAATGACGCTAGCAATACAGATTGTACAGTTTGTACTTATCATATCCATTTTGGTTATCCTACATGAAATGGGCCATTTTCTTCCCGCCAAATATTTTAAGACCAAGGTGGAGAAATTTTATTTGTTTTTTGATGTTAAGTTCTCGCTTTTTAAAAAGAAGATAGGTGACACGGAGTACGGTATTGGATGGTTGCCCTTGGGCGGCTATGTAAAAATATCCGGAATGATAGATGAGAGCATGGACACCGAGCAAATGAAGCAGGAGCCACAGCCTTGGGAGTTTCGTTCCAAACCGGCATGGCAGCGATTGATCATCATGACAGGTGGGGTCATTGTTAACTTTTTATTGGCCTGGGTAATCTATACCATGCTGTTGTTCAACAATGGGGACACTTATATTCCGTCCGATAATTTAAAATATGGTATCCTAGTAGATTCTATTGGGGAGCAGCTGGGGTTAAGGACTGGTGATCAAATTCTACAGGTAGACGATAAAAAGACCAGGAAATTCAATCAGGCCGTATTGGATATCATCCTGGGAGATGAGGTTACCGTGAAAAGGGATGGTCAGGAAATAACCGTACCTCTTTCCGATGAAGGCAAGGAAACAGTCTTTGCTACACAGGGCAAAAATTTCTTGGGCTACAGATCAAAAGCTGTTATTTCCAAGGTTATAGATACTTCTGCAGCAAAGAGGGCCGGAATTATGGCGGGAGATGAAATTGTGGCCATAAACGGAAGTCCCGTTACTTTTTGGGACGAGTTTACCACTATTATAAAATCTTCCCCCAGTAAACAACTTTCTTTGGAAGTTAAAAGGGACGGCTCTTTGGAGACCATACCGTTAACGGTTCCCAAGGAAGGTAAAATAGGGGTGTATCCGGACATAGAAGACCTTTGGGTTACGGACGACTACGGATTTTTTGAAGCTATTCCTGCGGGCTATAAGCGTACCATACAGGTGTTAACAGACCAAATAAGGCAGTTTAAGGTAATCTTTAATACCAAGACAGGAGCCTATAAGCAAGTAAAAGGGCCTATCGGGATTGTAGAAATGATGCCTGTTACATGGGATTGGACGTTCTTTTGGTCTTTTATGGCCATGTTCTCGGTTTGGTTGGCCTTTTTAAATATTCTTCCAATTCCGGCACTGGACGGTGGACACGTGATGTTTTTGTTATATGAAATAATTTCGGGCAGAAAACCAAGCGAGAAGGTATTGGAAACCGGTCAAATAATTGGTTTTGTTATACTTATGGGGCTAATGCTGGTAGTGTTTGGTAACGATATCTGGAATATTGTTAAAAGGTTCCTATAGCAGAAAAATATTTTTTTAAAAAAATAGGTGTAAATCAGTGAATTTTATTTGGCGTATTTGAAAAATCATTTATATTTGCACCCGCTTAGGCGATAGTAATACACAGATCGTTAACGCCGCCCGAAAAAAATCGGGAAGTTATAAGAGACGTTCTTAAAGAAATTTATACAATATACACTCCTCCTTAGCTCAGTTGGTTAGAGCATCTGACTGTTAATCAGAGGGTCCTTGGTTCGAGCCCAAGAGGGGGAGCAAAAAATAAAAGAGCTGCACGAAAGTGTGGCTCTTTTATTTTTTACCCGTTTTTGGCGAGAAGTGTACCCTGAGCGGAGTCCAAGGGAGTCCTAGAGCGGGAGCAAGAACAACGAAAGCCACTCAAACATGTGGCTCTTTTCATTTTTAAAATCTCGGGCGAGAAGCCTGTGCCAAAGCCTAGTCACCTTCTTTTACCAAAAAGGTTGGTCATAATTGCTTATTTTTATGGTAAACCAACTACCATGAAATTATTCATTGCGGTACTTAGTTTTTTTGGCTTTTGCTTATTTTCTCACCTGTATGGGCAGCATAACCAGAAAATGGATAGTCTTTTGCGCGTATACCGGTCGCAAGCTAATGACACCTTAAAAGTAAAAACGCTCTCCAACCTATATAATACCGTTTTATATAATGATTCGGAGGCAGCACTGAAGTATGCCAGAGAAGAAAAACTGCTGTCTAAAAAACTTGGCCACAGAAAAGGGTTTGCCCTGGCCTTGTACCATTTGGGGGTATATTATAACAATTACGAAAAGCAAGATTCGGCCTACTACTACTATAGCAAATCACTTTATGAATATGAACAGCTGGGCGATTTAAAGGGGCAGGTGCTCGTAAATCACGGCCTGGCCATCCTGGAATATGAAAAGACTAATTATACGAAAGCCTTGCAAATTCTGGATAATAACATAGATATATACCTCCAGAAGCTCAATGATTCGTCAGGTCTTGCATTATCCTATGATTTTAAAGGCACTATAAATACCTTTATGGGGAATCGGAACATTGCACTCCAGGAAACCCTAAAGGCGCTCCGTATTTTTGAGCTATTGGATGAACCCATCCGAAAGGCCGATGCACTTAACCATTTGGCTACCATAGAATTCTATTTGGAAAATTATGGGCAATCCATAAAATACAACCAAGAAGCGTTGGACATATACATTGCACACAACGACCGGTATTATCAGGCCCAGGCTTTGAATGATATGGGAAATACCTACCATTACATGAAAGACTATCCAAAGGCTATCGAGTTACTTAAAGCTAGCCTTTCCCTGTCACGTGAGATGAAAATTACCGACCTGGAGGCCACGGCTCTCGGAAATTTGGGTAAAAATTACATGGAGATAAATGAATTTGATAAAGCGATCTTTCATCTAAACCAAAGTCTTGAAATTCTAGATGGAGGAGGGAACCTTAACAAGACGGTGGAAGCCCTGAACGATCTTGGTGCGGTCTATACAAGAATGGAGATTCCAGCTAAGGCTATTGAATACTTTAATAAGGCGATTGTTTTGGCCAATGGCATTCTTGCTAAAGAAAACCTAAGAATAGGCTATTATAATCGTTCAATGGCCTATGCCCAACTCAAAGCGTATGACAGGGCATTTGAGGACTACCAAAAATACAAACAAGTCAGCGATTCAATTTATGACATAGCCAAGTCTAAACAAATTGAAGAACTGCGCATGATATACGAAACCCAGAATAAGGAGCAACAAATAGCATTGAAGGAAAAGGAAATAACGGTTTTAGAGCAAAAAGCCCAAATCAGCAACCTTCAAAAATTCCTGATGGCCGTATTGCTTCTCTTATCCTTAATTGGTCTCTATGGGCTTCGACAAAAAATGAAGCGCAACCGTCTGGAACGAGAGCGGGTAAAGGCCGAGCTGGCCTTCAAGAAAAAAGAACTCACCACCCATGCCCTACATTTGGCCAAAAAGAATGAGGTCTTGGAAAATCTAAAACAAAAAGCCAGGGTGTTAAAAGCCACAGAACACAACAATAAGGCCTACCACCAGCTTATCCAAACCATTAATCTAGACCAGCAGGACGATAGGAATTGGGAGAATTTTACCCAATACTTTGAGGCAGTACATAAAGATTTTGCCAGCAATGCCGCCCGAAAATACCCGAATATTTCACGTACAGACCTACGGATGATGGCCCTCATTAGAATGAACCTGTCTTCTAAAGAAATCGCCAATATTCTTAATATTTCTTCCCAAGGGGTCAAAAAAGCCAGGCAGCGACTGCGGAAAAAGATGGATTTGTCCCGTACCGATTCCTTGGATCATACCATTATGTCCCTTTAAGGCATCCCGGTTTGGTATTTATAAGCCGATTATTGAAAGTTTTTGGACTTGTACCCTTTTTGTACCCCCACTGTTTTTTTATTCTAATAATGAGTGACTTAGGTTTGTGATGTCAAAACAAAAAATTGACAAATCAGTTTTGTGGTCTTGCCCGGCTAAATGGCAACAGACTTTTTCCGGGCAGGTTTCACAGAACATCAAAGAAGATTAACCACAAAACAATTCACCATGAGAACTTCAGTCATCTTAATCAAACAACTTTTAACAGTGCTGCTTGTAATAACGGTGTTAGCCTGCAGTAAGGAAGAGGAACGCTACGTAGAACCTGACGCCGTTGATATCTGTAATGAAAACCCCTGTGACAACCCTGCACAATGTCCCGATGCCTGTAATGCCGACAACACTGGCAACACGGGGAATACCGATTCCCATATCTCCAAGGAAGATTTCAATCCGGAAGGTAAGGTAACTGAAACAGACGATGGCTATATCGTAGAAGGAAAACTGACCATGGAAACCACATCTGACGAAACTGTGGTCTTTACCGAGGCAGCACTGGACATGCGCTTCAATGAAGATGGAACCTTAAGGAGCGTCAGCGGATCTGTGGAGATTCCCTCTCCGTCCAACTATTTTGAATTTGCCGACCCCATACGTGCAGATATTGGCTATTTTTCAGGGAAATTCCTAAATGACAATAGGGATTTTGAAATTATACTGAAAGAGGATCGTTCCTACTGGGTATTTGCCATTGCGGCCTCCTTTGAGCTAAGCTTGGGTGCCAATGACGATGAGGATGCGACCAAACCTTTGTCTATTTCACCACCCGTTGGAGGGCATATTACATATATAGCAGATTACTCGGACCCTATGTTTTTCTTTTCCCAGGGTAAAGATAGTGGGCTTGGTGGTGACAGTGGCAATGACGGCAACGGTAGTACGGGTAGTGATGGGGGAGACGGAAGTAGCTTAATGTCGGCGAGTTTCGGGCTTTCAAAAAACGCCAACCTTCTCTATGAGCCTACTATGCCTGTTGAGAACCTTGTGTCCTTCGATGCCAAAAGGGTTAGGGGAGGCACCTTCTCATTCTGGGGCGTATTTGAGGCCAGCGGCCTGCTATATGAATACAAGGAGTTTGGGGGAGACCTTTTTCTTTCCGATCCCCTGGAATCTGAAATATCCTATGACTACCGTTCCGGAATCAATGGAACGATTGATTTTTCGTTGGATATTACTTCTTTTATATCCTTTGGTTTTCCCATAGGGGCAGGAAGTACGGCTGTTGTCGCCGAAGCGGTTACGGATGGCACAATTTTGGCAAAAGCCTTTGTCAATGGTCTGGTGGACCCGGATCTCTCATGGTGGCCCGATTTTATCCCGGTAAAGCCAAATGGGCATCTGCATACCTATGGGTACGCAGACCAGACCGGTATTTTTGACATAGGTCTGTCAGGGAGGTACGAAATAGAAATGCCTTCGGGGACACAGGCGCTGGAGGGATCCATGACGGCAACCAACGATTCCTTAAACCTGAATGGTGCAGTTACCATTGAGGATGAAATCTGGGGTGCTTCTATGGTATTTACCAAAGAAGAGACCAGCTGTATTGCCAGCCAGCCGACAAACTTTGCCGATGGTATTTCTGAAACCGTCACCGGGCAAATTGATATGGCGATTGAGACCACCGAAAAAGCGTTGGAGGATGTAAAAAAAGCCAATGAAACATATGAATTTGAGTTGAGCCTACGAGGGCTGCGGGCCGCCTTGCCAACCATTATAGACGACGCAAAGGAAGCGATAGACGATGCAGTAGCCGCTGGAATTAAAAGTGGCCGTGAACAGGCCGATAAGATTCTTGATGAAAATAATCGTGCACTGTGCAGCGATAATATCTCCTCCAAAGTAAATGGATTGGTGAAACCCTATCAGGATGCCCTGGACCGATTAAAAGATGCGGTGGATGAATCCAATGACACTGCCCAGACCAGAACTGAGCTGGAAGCGGCCCTGCGCAACCTTGCAGGCCTCAACAAGATAGATAAGAGTACCACCGTTACCATTACGCATGGGAATAAGAAAATCCTGGGGGTGCCTAAATGTACCCAAACAAGCGATGCTAAACGCACCGTAAATATCAACGCCACTATCCTTAGTAGTACCCAAGTGTCCCAACTTAATGAGGCTGCCGAGAACGTACAGTACATTGCCGAAGCAGATGGCATCCGTTTTGACGCCCAACAGCTACTGGATAAATTACCCTCTATGGATGAGTTGGAGCGTTTAAAAGACAATATTGAGGCCTGTGTGGCAGAGCTTACGGATAAAATTGGGGATGTGGGGTTCGTATTCAATCATGATACTAAGGAGTTTAGGCATTTTATGGTCATTAACGGAGAAGAAAAGGAAGTGGCGGCCTTTAATATCTTCAACGGCGATGAATTGATTTCCAATGCGAGGTTGGAACTGAATATGTGCAATACCTCGGATGAACTGTTTAAGCTCAAAGAAGCGGCCAAACTTCGGTAAGGATATACGTCATTTAAAGGAAGCCCCGGGACGCAAACCAGGGCTTTTTTATTTTTTACCCGTTTTGAGCGAGAAGTTTACCCTGAGCGGAGGCGAAGGGAGCCCAAGAGGGGGAGCTTTTTATAGAAAACCAATCTATTTGTTTAGGTTGGATTTTTTTGTTTAGAGTCTTTTTTATGGGGCTTTCCATAAGAATATCCAATTCCTAAATACTTTCGCCAAGATTGTTTTAGGGTGTATATTCACCCCTAAAAAGGTACACTATTCGGTACCCTATAAAAATCTTTAGGTATCCCATTACAACTCCGGATGTTTGCCCATTGTTTAATTTAAACTACAGGGAATGAATCAGGAAAATATAAAGATCCTGTTCTTCATGAACAGGTCCAAAGAAAATTCAAAGGATGTATGTCCTTTATACTGTCGAATTACCTACTCAGGAAGACGTAAACAGTTCTCTACGGGTATATTTGTTGATCCCGGGCATCGAGGTGTATTGTGATAGTTGAACCCCTTACAGTGTCTTAGAAAGCCTATGGATATAAGAAGATATTGTTCTAAATTAACGTAAGCATATACACCCTATCCGATTTTTGCTTTACGATCATGTTCCGAGCACTACTAAAATCGGACAGGGTCCAGGCGCAATGTTCTTGGGTAAAATTTCGGTATGTGTAAGTTCCGTAAAACGATTTTTTATTGTAAAGGAGGACAAACATAATATACCGAAACCTGCCGTTGGTTATCGATTTAATCTGATAATTCTTTAATAATCAAATCTGTTCCAGAGTAAGAGTTGTCGTTTAACAGGTGCCAATGTCTTATTCGTGGGATTTTAATTCCATTTATAATTATAATTTCATCAAAGTAAATTCTCTCTCCCTCATCTGGTTTTTCTGGGAAAATAATCTCTACTCCCTTTATCCTCATATTTGATTTTGATATATATAGAATCCAATTTTTCGATATCACAGTATCTTTTAGTTCCATTTCTATTTTATAACATTCCTCTTCATTAAAAATGCTTACTGATGTATTTATAATTTCCTTGTAAGAATCTTTAAGCGACATGGGCAGACCATAAAGTAATTTATAGAAATTCTTATAGCCGATATTTCTAAATGCATCCAATCCATATTTATCAATCAATACGGTGTCAGTTACTATATTACCGTCCAACAACACAAAACTATTTCCGCTACTGTCTATTATATGTTCGGAAATATACTGATCTCTGTTTCTTGATAGCTTAAAAGAGTTGGAAGAATTGTTTAATTCCAAAATAGAATACCGATGAGGATTAGCAATCCTCGGTTCTTGGATATGTATAAAAAAATTGTTTCTACTCCATCGATTCAATGAGTCGTGCTCAATTATTGATTGATTTAAAACACGCTTTCCATCAAGTATATTTTCTTGCTTACATCCAAATATTAAAAGAGTAATAATTACTAAAAAGGTTTCTTTCATATCATTGCGTAGTAAGGTTGCATTTTTAATTCTTGTAACTATTTAAGTTCGGCTTTTTTCCTCTACTGCGCCTCCTTTATTTTTATTGACCCTCACTTTGCTGTTGCCAAAGTTGTATGAAAAGGAAAGCGTAGCAATCCTGCTATCACGAACACTGCTAAAATCTTCATTGATATTTCCAAAGTCTGTAAATCCTCTTGGATAGTATTTCCAAAATATATCAGTAATTGCAAATTTCACTTTTCCATTGCCATTGAATATTGATTTTTGAACGCCGAAATCTATTTTCCATCGTGAATAAAAACTAGTTATTCCGAAATTGTATAGGGGTTGGTAAAATCCATTGAGTTCGGTAGACCAATCGTTACCAAACTTATAGGTATTATATGACCTTATTCTAAACGCAGAACCTTTCTCGCTTAGATTAAATCCGCTAACATCCCCAAAAAATTCATTATAGAAAAACTCCAGATCCCATCTACTTGTAATCGATTTAAGAGGCTTCAGGGTTATACTCGTATTTAATCCTACATAATTGTAATCATCGATATTTACCAGCTGAACTGAAGTTGATTGGTTTTCATCATCCTGAATCAGTACTGGTATAATTCTGTCTGATGTATTACTGAAGCTTAAACTGAAATCCAACCAGTTGTCATAATTGTAGATCAATTCTATGTTACTTGCGATTTCCGGTATTAATTCAGGATTGCCAACTCTAGATGTGGTAATATCTACAAATGTCCTAAACGGGCTTAATTGATTATAATTAGGCCTGTTAACCCTTCGGCTTGCATTAAAGCCGAATGTGTTTTTTTCAGAAGGTTTATACTCTAAAAAAATGTTTGGGAAGAGTTGAATATAATCCCGCTTAAAATTGATGTCAGCATCTATTTGTTTACCTTCAATATTGGTGAGTTCAGTCCGTAGCCCCAACTGGTAAGTCCATTGGTCTTTGGACAGTTTCCAATTTATATAAGTTGCATTTATATTTTCTTGATATTCAAATTGGTTACTATAAATTTCATTAGGTGTTGTACTGCCTGCAACTACATCAAAATAATCTAAATCATTTTTGTTGGTCACAAAACTGGATTTTAGTCCGAATGACAAATCTCCAATCTTATTTTTCATTAAATTCAGGTCAACTTTTAATACTAAAAGATCTAGGCTTCCATCTATCTTTCCAGTTAAAATTTCAGAAGTTTCATTTTCTGTACTATTGGTGATGAATTTTTGAACGGCATCAGTATTGTAGGTTGCATAATCCGTGTTAAGGATAAAGTTTCCCTTATCATCTTTCAAATTGGTTTTATAATGCGCATTTACTGCAAAATTAACGCGATTGTCTTTTGAATCTGTTGCGGTCATAAATGAGCCGGTTTGAATGTTTTTGTCATCAAAAATTACAGAATTTCCATTGGCATCCTGGTCGGCTTTGGACCAATTGGTGGTAAGATCGGCACCAATTTTAGAACGTTCCCCAATACTGAAATCCATCCCTATATTTGCGAGGTAGGCATGGGTAGGTGTTTTGGATTTGGAGTCCTGATCATATGTTTGTTTCACGTTCCCATTCTCAGAGAACCTTCTCATTGTAAATAATCGGTTGTAACGCTGGTCAAAATTATGGTTAAGTCCTAAATAAAGGGACGTTTTCGAATCTCTATAATTTAAGGACAGGCCTTCTGATGTCCTATGGTAAACTCCTTGGCCATACGTTGTGTTTGCACTACCGTTGGTTCCTAAATTGCCGTTTCTTTTTAGGACAATGTTTACCACACCAGCAGAACCTTCAGCATCAAAAGCGGCCGAAGGGTTATTTATGATTTCAATTCTTTCTATTTGTGTTGAGGGAATTGATTGTAAGTAATTGTTTAGATCGGAAGCAGATAATCGCTGTTGCATTCCGTTTATTTGGACATTTACACCTGTTCTACCCCGAAGCGATATACCATTGGCTTCTATAAAAAGGCCTGGAGATCTTTCTAAAATTTCCAGCCCGTTACTACCAGTAGCTAAAATACTATTGCTAACATTAACGACTAGCATATCCGTACGCCTCTCTATTAGGGGCTTTTCTGCTGTAATCACCACTTCGTCCAATACAAGTTCATTGTTTTTCAGAGTAATGATTCCCAAGTCAATAGTAGAAGTAGCCGTGCCTATGGGCCTAACTACCTCTTTATATCCCAAGGATTGCAGTTTTAGATGGGTAGCTGATATTTGGGAGCTACTCAATATAAAGACACCATTTATATCAGTAACTGCTCCAATTATAAAAGTGCTGTCGGCTTTGAGTAGTAAGGCATTCACAAATTCCAGCGGAGCATTGTTACTATCTACTACCTTGCCTGTTATGGTTACATCTTGGGAGCTGGAGAATATTGGGAATACCAAAATTAATAGTAAAAGGGTGGACTTTACATTCATCGTTTTGGTTTTTATGATACTTTAAACTCTTCGTTCAGGGATTTTTGGGTTATATAGTAATTCGGTAGCTATAACTATAACATTAGTTTGGAGGGTTACTTTACTTTCTTAACATTCGGTATTTCCGTATTGTTTACCTTTAAGAGGTAGTGATCCTTTTGAGGGGTTATGGATAGGAGTGCCCCCATTTTACGATCTAGATTGTAAGCCTGCAATTTATTTTCCCCTATTGGGTAGAGCGATAACTCTATGGGACCAATCACATCAAAATTAGCTCCTAGACCCGCAAAGTGACCGTTTTCGGTTATTAAGCTTAAAATTAAGCATTCATCATCAAAATCTGGGTCGTCACTCAATGCCACTTGCGTTACATAGGCATTTTTATTGTTTTGGGACAAGAATGATTTTACTACTTTATATTTCGGATTTTGGAAGCCTTCCATTTTTATCTCATTTTTAATCTCTCTTTCCAATATTTTTGAGGCTTGGGTAAAGGAGAAACCGCTATAGTCATTCTCTTTGAAGGCTTTGTCAAAGGCGTTATGAAATTTTTCGTTTAACTGCATAGCCGGACTATCAGGGCCGTAATTTTCCGGGTCTGAGATTATATCCAATAGTTCCTGATTATCTACCATTAGTGCAATGGTTCCAGAATTGTCTTTTATTTTGAAATGCTGACCGGAGGGAAGTTGGTAGGTCCCTGACAAGTTTTTGGTATTCGCTTCTACAGTTTTAAACTTTGGTGGTAGGGGGATTTTCTCACCCATTGCCAGTGCTTCTATATCGCCCCGTACTACTGTAAAGCCCAATTTTCCATTGATGGTGGCATTGGTAAAGAGCATGGTTATTATATTGTCTTGTACAAACCATCGCAATTCGGCCGACAATCCTATAGTACTGCCACCATCGTGTTGTCTTAATGCACCATCATCCAATACGTCCCATCCATAACCATAATCGTTCTTGTAAGGTGTCCACATTTTTTCTTTTGCCTTATTTGAAAGTATTTCTTCGGTTTTCAATGCTTTTATCCATTTAACCATATCTGAGGTCGTAGATAAAATGCCTCCATTGCCTTTTAGATGCCAAGTAGGTTTTGTAAAACGTTCGGTGGAACCATTGTTTTTGTTGCCATTATAGATGTGAACAAAATTGGATTTATCCCATTTGGGAAGGCTATATCCTGTCTTATCCATCCCCGCAGGAGTGAAAAGATGGGTGTTTAGGAATTCTTCATAATCAACTCCGCTTAGCTTTTCAATAATTATTGCCAGTAAGGAATAGCCAACATTGGAATAGTTGAAATTCTCTCCGGGATTAAATTTTAAATCTGAATTTAAGGCTTGTTTAAGGTAGTCTTCCTTGGAAATCCAATTAAAATCACCTCCAATAGCCCCTTTTAATCCAGAAGTATGGGTAAGTAGATGGTGGAGGTTAATATCGACCTTGTCTTGAGGAACCTGTGCAAAATGAACTGATAATTTGTCCGTAGTTTTTAATTTGCCCATCATTTCCAATTTCATAATAGCAGCTGCGGTAAACTGTTTGGTTAGGGAACCGGTGGAAAAAACCGAATAGGCGGTGTTTTTTTTCTTGTTCCCCCTATCGGCATAGCCATACCCTTTATTTAATAGGGTTTCACCATCTTTATATAGCATTACTGCTCCAGAAAAACCTAAGGATTCCGCTCTATTTAGATACTCGTCCAATGTGGTTCCAACGTTTTGCTGACCGTTACAAAGAAAGCTTACTGTAATGCAAAGGATTAAGAGGATTGTATTTTTCATACTGCAGGATTTATAGATTTTTTAAGTTGAAATAGCACGGTAGACCGATAAGGGATTCCAATGGATTTGGAATGTCTTGCTCATTACAAGATTAAGAACACTTCTAAAACTTTTAAAATGTTTGTTATGTAATGAGGGTAAAAGGGCCTAAATAACGGCTGATTGTTATTTGACCTCAAATTTCCAATGCAGGTTGTTTATGGTTCAATAGATGTTGTTTGTAAAACAGTTGAAGTCATATTCACTATAAATGCTAATTTTATAGATAAACGAATGACTCATGCTTCGAAAAGTTTTCATCGTAATTTTACATATTCTCTTCTGGACCCTTAGTTATTATGTGGTTACCAGAATATTTGGGGTATCCACCGTTGAAATTATTGAAGAGGAAATTAACGGCTTGGAAGAAAAAATCCTCATAACTTTTGACCATAGATTCACCTTGGCGACAGCGATTACCGTTACACTATGTGCTTTGGTATTTTACACCAATACTATGCTGTTTTTAAAATCCTATTTCCGAGATAAAAATACCAGGTCATATCTTTTGAAAATTGGGGTTACATTTTTTTTATCGATAGGATTAAGTATTGTTTTAAATAAATACATTAGCTATTCGGAAGATATAAGAAAGGAAGTTTTCTTGTTTCCATCCTTTGGTTTACATATGGCTCTTTTTGTATTTTATACGGTGATATCCTTCGCCTATGCATTTACGTTGGAGTGGTTTAAAAATGAGAAACTTAGGAATGAGATTTCCCAGGAAAAACTTAAGACGGAATTAAATTTCTTAAAGGCGCAGATCAATCCACATTTTCTTTTCAATACCTTAAATAATTTATTCTCCATCTCCCAAAAACATAAGATTGATGAAATTACTACCGGAATAAGCGAATTGTCCAATCTAATGCGGTATATGATATACGAGAGTAATTCGTCCTTTGTGTCATTAAAAAAAGAAGTTGATTACATTGAAAGTTTTATAGAAATTCAGAAGTTGCGATATGATGAGAATGATTTTGTAATCAATTTTGATAAAAAAGGAAGTCTAAGCCAAGTAAAGATTGCACCTATGATTTTATTGCCTTTTGTGGAGAATGCGTTTAAACACGGGTTTAATATAAACGAAAGTTCCATAATAAATATGATGGTAGATGTTACAAACGGGAATATCCGCTTTAAGGTGGTGAATAAAACGTTTGCCAATAATGGTGTTTCCGATAGTGCATCCGGTATTGGATTGGCGAATGTTAAAAGACGTTTAGATTTAATTTATCCCCATTCACATACCCTGGAGATCTTAGAAACAGCCGATAGGTTTGCGGTAGAATTGAATATTGATACACATGGATAGTATAAAAGCTATAATAATAGATGATGAACCCAAGGCTATTCAGGTTTTGCAACGCTACGCTGAAGAAACGGATATAGTAGAGGTGATGGCTAGTTTTAGAGACCCGGTAAAAGCCATTGGTTATTTACAACAAAATAAAGTAGACCTTCTTTTTTTGGACATTAATATGCCAAAATTAACAGGGATGGAATTCCTGAATATATTGGAACAAAAACCCAAAGTGATTTTTACCACGGCTTATTCGGAATACGCCTTGGAGAGTTATGATTATAATAATGTTGATTATTTATTAAAACCCATAAGCCTTGAACGCTTTTTAAAAGCGGTTGCTAAAGCCCAAAATTTAATTTTCCCAGAGATCACCCTAAGAAGCAACCCGCCAAAGGAGATAGAGCGGGATAAAACCATATATATTAAAAGTGGGCCACAACTTTATAAGATCAACACCAAAGATATTTTGTACTTGGAGAAAGAAGGGAACTACTTAACGTTTCATACCAAAACCAAGAAAATACTATCCAGACAAAATATGAAAGATATTTTTGAGCTGTTAAGTACCGAGGAGTTTATTCGGGTGCACAAGTCCTATATCGTTTCAAAAAGACATATGGAAATTATTGAAAGCCATCAGATAGGAATTGGATCAATAAAAATTCCGGTTGGCAGAAGTTATAGGGAGCAGGTTATGAAAATAGTCGGATGATTTTCACTGTTATAAGTTTCTGAATCTTTTATTATCAATGATGTGAATGTTCCAAGTAATAAAAACTCGGAATAGTTACCTCTTGAGGTCTCTTGTTTTACTTGCATGCGAAATTGGGAATTGAACAGTAGACCTATGGGTTAGGTCAAATATTGTTGGGCACAGATTTTAAAAAAATCTATGTTGTAGATAGTTGGTAGTGGGATATTCTGAAGCATAGCGTGGACCCCAAAACTGTTTCTTGATTCCTAGTAGGTCAAGTACTTCTTTTTTTTGCACAAAAAGTGAATCTACCACAAACAAAGGCTCCGCATTGCTGCGAAGCCTGTTTTATCTATTCACTGTTACACATTTGTAACACCCATAACACCTAGCATCTTTAGGGTCCTACTATCCTGTCATGGGCCATTTGATATAGATCTGCCAGTTCCTTTCCAGGATTCTTTTGACGAACGGTTTCCAAATAGTGCAACAACTCTTCTCGTTTACCTTTTTTATGGGCATCGTACAATATGTCCTCTATGGTATGGCTCATATTTTAATTTTCTATTTCGTGAATTACCTTTAATGTCTTTAGCATGGAATCCGGTGTTACCGAAACCGTATCTATACCCTCTTCTATCAAGAATTGGGAGAAATCTGGAAAGTCGGACGGACCTTGACCACAGATTCCCACCTTGGTCTTATGTTGCTTTGCTGTTGTAATCAACATTTTAATCATGCTTTTTACGGCACAATTGCGCTCGTCGTACAAATGGGCAACCAAACTGGAGTCCCTGTCCAGCCCTAGTACGAGTTGGGTAAGGTCATTGGACCCTATTGAAAAGCCATCTATCATAGGTGCAAATTCATGGGCCAGGATTACATTGGAGGGCAATTCTGCCATCAAATAGATTTCCAGACCACGTTCCCCTCGCTTAAGTCCGTTTTCTTCCATGATCTGCAATACCTTGCTGAGTTCCTGCGGGGTCCTACAAAAAGGAATCATTACCGTAATATTTTCCAAACCAAATTGGTCCCTTACCATTTTAAGTGCTTTGCACTCCAAGACGAAGGCCTCTTTAAAAGTCTCGGAATAATAGCGTGAGGCTCCTCTCCATCCAATCATGGGGTTTTCTTCCTTGGGCTCAAAATGGTTCCCGCCCAAGAGATTGTAATATTCATTGGTCTTAAAATCGGACAATCTGGTGATTACCCTGTTGGGGTAGAAGGCAGCACCTATTTTCCCAATTCCTTGTGCCAATTTATGTATAAAGAAAGCCTCTTCCGATTCATAGCCTTTAATCAGGTCTGCAATAGAATTGGAAAGCGCCGAATCATTGAGCTCCTTGTGCTTTAGCAATGCCAATGGATGTACCTTTATGTAATTATTTATTATAAATTCTTCCCTTGCGAGGCCAACCCCTGCATTGGGGATCTTTCTGTATTGGAAGGCTAGTTCCGGAGAACCTATATTCATCAACACTGGTGTTTTGGTCTTGGGGAATGCGGTGTATGCAGTCTCGTGCAATTTGTATTTAATTTTCCCTTCATATACCTTTCCAACATTGCCCTCGGCACAGGAAACCGTGATATCCTGTCCGTTTTGGAGTAGGCTAGTGGCCGTGGCCGCGCCCACAATAGCGGGAACACCAATCTCACGTGCCACAATAGCGGCATGACAGGTTCTTCCCCCTTTTTCGGTAATGATGGCCGCGGCTTTTTTCATAAGGGGTTCCCAGTCCGGATCGGTCATTTCGGTAACCAAAATATCCCCCTCCTTAAAATCGGTCTCGTCGGCACTACCATCCCTTCCGTCCAAAGAAAAGATACGATGTACCTTGCCATTGCCAATCTTATCACCTACGGCAACCCCTTCTAGAATAAGCTTTTTTTTCAAGCAGCCTTCCCCTTCAATTTCATATTCCTTAATACTGGCTGTTTGCTCCTGTGAGTGAATGGTCTCCGGTCTTGCCTGCACTATGTATAGTTCATTGGTGAGTCCGTCTATGGCCCATTCTATGTCCATAGGGCACCAAGTTCCTCTTAGGGTACTATAGTAGTTTTCTATTTTTTGTACCCATTGTGCCAATTGCAAAATTTGGGTGTCCTTTAGGCAAAAGGTATCCTGTATTTTTTTATCAACCGGAACCTGTTTAACAGTCTCAAAGGGCTTATTGCCATAGACCATTTTATGTGTTTTTTTGCCCAGTTTTTTATCTATTATGGCGTTAAACCCTTTTTGTAGTGTGGGTTTGAAAACCAAGAATTCATCCGGGGAGATTTCACCACCAACTACCAGTTCCCCTAGGCCATAGGCACCGTTGATAAGCACTACATCTTTGAACCCGCTTTCTGTATCCAAGGAAAAAGCTACGCCGGAGGAGCCCAGATCGGAACGCACCATTTTTTGCACACAAACCGACAGTTTAATGATAAAATGATCGTAACCACGGGAAGAACGATAGGAAATAGCCCTATCTGTGTAAAGGGAGGCAAAGCAACTTCTTATGGCTGTTAAGAGCATTTCTCCCCCACGGATATTCAAATAAGTGGATTGTTGACCGGCAAACGAGGCATCTGGCAAATCTTCTGCAGTGGCAGAGGAACGTACAGCAATATCCGTAGCTTCCTGATTGTATTCTGCAGATAGGGCATAGTAGCATTCCAAGATGGCTTTTTCAACAGAAACAGGAAATTTACCATTGGAAATCAGTTTGCGAATGTGGGAACCAGTCTTGCGCAACTGAATAATATCCGTGGTATCCAACCCTTCCAAAGCGGCGTTTATCTTTTCCTTTAAATGGTTTTCATCAATAAAAGCATCAAAGGCATCCACTGTGATGGCAAAGCCATTAGGGACTTTGATATTTTGGGCCGTAAGATGTTGAATCATTTCCCCAAGGGAAGCGTTCTTGCCGCCTACCCTGGGTAAATCATCTATACCTACCTCACTTAACTTCTGGATGTACTTTTTTGCATTGCTCATAGGTCTAATTTAGCTGTTGTTCTTTTTACGAAATCGTTTGCGTAAAGCGATAAAAAAATTATTTCACTACAAATTTTCGCCAATTTGAACAGCTTACCAACCTATAATATGACTAGTTGTAGTACTTTTTTTGCTCGTGAATTGGTTTGTAGGGATTATGTGGATTTTTAGTATTATGTTTATAGGGATTTTATAAGTCATGAAACTCCAATTTGCCGATAGAAGTAATTTTAACAACAGCTCCTTTACCACCAAGGTGAAGAAGTATCCCTATTTTCTAAAAATATGGCACTATCATCCCGAACTGGAACTGGTGGTGGTATTAAAAAGTGAGGGAACTTGTTTTGTGGGCGATTCCAGTGAAAAATTCCATGAAGGGGAGATTGTATTGCTGGGCGAAATTTTACCGCATATGTGGCTGAGCGATGAGGACTACTTTCAATCCAATCCCAACCTATCCGCAAAAGCCTATGTAATGCATTTTAAAAGGGATTATTTGGGAAGTAAATTTTTTGAAACCCCGGAAATGCAGCATATCCATAGTCTGTTTGAAAGAGCTAAAAATGGAATAAAGTTTTTTGATATAGACAAGGAACTAATACAGGAGGCTAGGGATATGTTGAAGTTGGAGGGTTTTAATAAGACCGTTGCGTTTTTAACCATATTGGATAAGCTGTCTAGGCACAAGAGTTATAAATTATTGGCGAGCCAAGGCTTTTTAAACACCTATGTATTATCACAAAACAAGCATTTGGACAATGTACATGCCTATATCTTTAAAAATTTTTACAAAACTATAACCCTTAAGGAAGCAGCGCGCATTGCCCATATGAATCCTTCTGCCTTTAGTAGATTCTTTAAACGTTCCAAGGGCACAAGCTTTACGCGTTATGTAACCGGGATTAGAATTGGGTATGCCTGTAAATTACTATTGGGAGGGGAGTGTAGTATTACTACTGTGTGTTATGAATCCGGGTTTAATAGCATTTCCAATTTTAATAGGCAGTTCCGCTTAATTATGAACTGTTCACCGTCTGATTATTTAAGGGAGCACAAAAAATCTGGCAGCGATTATGAATAACCACCACGTATTATTGGATATTGGATATAGCAAGAGTGAATAGGTTATGCTTTATTCTCCCCCAAAAGCAGGCGTATCACTTTTTAATGATCTGAACATTAGGAATAGAACCTGATGCATTTCTTCGCCAATGGATTGTCTGAGAATGGAAAAAGCCTTGGTAATATGGGCCTCTACCGATTTAATGGATAACTGTTTATATTCGGCAATCTCTAAATTGGTGAGTCCGTCTTGTTTACTTAACATAAAGATTTCCTTGCACTTTGGGGGTAGGTCCTGTATGGACCGTTTTACAAGTTTTATTTTGCGCTCTAAGGCATGTTCATCTTCATTTTCCATCATAGTAGTAAGCGCATCAATATATTTTTTCTCTAAGGGAACTACTAATTTCTGTTTGCGATATTCATCTATAAATTCATTGTAAACCGACTTATAAAGAAAGCTTCTGATTTCAAAATCGGGCTTTAATCCGTTTCGTTTTTTCCAGGTACGGATAAAAACGTTTTGCACAATGTCCTCAGCGGCCTTCTGGTTATTTATAAGGCTGTAGGCATAAATACAAAGCTTATGGTGGTAGGTATCTACTAGAAACGTATACGCTTTGGGATCACCAGCTTTCAATGCTTCAATAAACTGGGGGGTGTTTAAATAGTTGTTGGGCATATGGTAATTTGGTAATAATTGGCGGTTATTTTGGGCAAAGTAAAAAAAAACCATCAAAAAAGTTAGGGTTATGTAAAATCTATACGTATTAATTGTAAATAGTACGTTTCTAATGAACCATAATATATCAATGGACCTAATTACCAAATTCCTGACCCATCAAGCCTCGGCAGATGAGTTGGATACCTTAGATGAATGGTTGCGGGATGATGAAAACGAAAAATTATTCAACGACTATGTCCAAACTAATTATGCCATTGATTACCAAATGAGACAATTCGACGCCAATAAATTAAAAAGTAAGTTGCAGGATTTAATGGATGAAGAAAAAAGGACTTTTAGAATAAAAAAAACACGTAATATTATTAGTTATTCCGCTGCAGCGGTTGTATCTGTTTTATTATGTACAAGCTATTTTTTCAAGGATAGTATTTTCTCCAAGACCATTGAAACCAAACCAAGAATAATAAGCAATAATATAGTTGTAGGTTCTGATAAGGCTACCTTAACCTTGGAAGATGGCTCTCAAATTGTCTTGGGAAAAGGGAACGCCTATGAAACACAAAATGTTCATAGTTCTGGTGAGAAAATTGTCTACAGAGAAGACAGTAGCAATAGTGAAAAAGAGGTCTATAACTTTTTAACTATACCAAGAGGGGGGCAGTTTCATCTAGTATTGTCAGATGGGACAGAAGTTTGGTTAAATTCCGAATCCCAACTTAAATATCCAGTGTACTTCAAAAAAGGGAAAACCCGTGAGGTAGAACTGGTTTACGGTGAAGGTTACTTCGCCGTTTCCCCTAGTACGGAGCATGAAGGTTCAAAATTTGTGGTTTCCAATCAATCCCAAGAAATAGAGGTGTTAGGAACCGAATTTAATATGAAGGCCTATAAAGGGGATATTAATATATATACCACCCTGGTAGAAGGCAAGGTTGTGGTTAGTACCACAAATGGAAAACGCGAACTGCTACCCTCACAACAGGCGAACCTAAATCTTAATGATAACAGCATGGACATTGCTTCTGTAAACGTTTATAATGAGATTTCTTGGAAAGACGGCGTTTTTAGTTTTAGAAGAAAGCCGCTAGGGGAAATTATGACGGTGCTGTCGCGCTGGTATGATATGGATGTGGTTTTTGAAAATCCTGACTTGGAAAAAGCGGGGTTTAACGGAGTGCTGGATAAAGATCAGAATATAGAGGATATATTAAATACTATAAAGAATTTCAAGGTCATAAAGGACTATGAAATAATTAATAAAACAATACTCTTAAAATAAAAATAATTTTTAATAAAAGGGAGCGAAGGAGAACATTTAGCGGTGCATCAACTTCGTCCCTTTAGACTGTATTATTTAAACCAATGTCTAACCAATACCATGTAAATTTATGAAAATTAAATTAATCAAGTCCCGGTCGTTTGTCCGGATGCGGGTGCTAATTATGATGATGAAAACCTTTATTTTTCTATTGTGTACAACCGTTTTTGGGATAACTACAGAAACATCATTCTCCCAGGAGAAAGTAACCATAGAGGCCGATAAGGTAGTCTTTGTAGATGAGGTTTTTGATATTATTCAAAACCAGACCAAGTATCGTTTTTTATATCCAGACAATCTGTTTGCGAACGCTCCTGAAGTACAATTGAAAAAAGGAGAGATTGGGGTAGATGAGCTTTTAAGACAGAGCTTATCCAAGAGCGCTGTTGAGTTTGAGCTGTCCAGAAAGAATCGTATTGTGATCCGTGAACGGTATAGCAATGCCGAGCCTACCGCAGAAATTTCGCTGCAACAGCAACAATACCTAGTTACAGGTACAGTTACTGATCAGGAAGGACAGCCCTTGCCGGGTGCCAATATTGTGGAAAAAGGAACATCCAATGGGGTGACGGCCGATTTTGACGGGAATTTTTCAATTCAATTGGAAAGCGAAAATGCCATATTGGTTGTTTCGTATATCGGATTTGCTTCAAAAGAAGTGCCGCTTAACGGACAAGCTTCAATAACTATTGTCCTGGAGGAATCTGCAGCCGGATTGGAAGAAGTTGTAGTTGTGGGTTATGGTACTCAGAAGAAAGAGACTGTTACCGGGTCTGTGGCCACCGTTCAGTCCGAGGACGTTACGGTAACGCCCTCTCCTAATCTACAACAAAACCTTCAAGGAAGATTACCCGGGTTAAACCTGAGCCTAGGGCAAGGGCGTCCCGGAGCCGATGGTTCTACAATAAATATTAGAGGTTTTGGAGCCAATGGTTCTGGGGGTAATCAGGGAGAAAGCCCCTTAGTTATTGTTGATGGCTTTCAACGCGACTTCTCACAACTAGATCCAAACGAAATAGAATCGATATCTGTTTTAAAAGATGCGGCAGCAGCGGTTTACGGAGTTAGGGCCGGTGCAGGTGTTATTTTGGTTACTACTAAAAGAGGTAAATTGGGAAAGCCTGTGGTTACTTATAATACCACATATTCACTTGCTGATTTTACTAGTTACCCTGAGTTTGCAGATTACCAAGGTTACTTGAAAGCTGTTATGCAGCATAGGGATGGTAGTAATGATGGAGTTGTTGATAATATTACCAGTGAAAGATTGGCATTGCTGGAAGCTGGGGATCCTGGTACAGATTGGTTTGATGTAATTACCAATCGTTTTGCACCACAGGCCCAGCACAATTTAAATGTGAGGGGAGGTAGTGAAAAAATAAAATACTTTACCTCAATAGGCTTTTTAGATCAAAAGACAATATGGGCTTCAGGGGATTTCGGCTATGAACGTTATAATGGCTCTATGAACTTGGATTTTGAGATTTCAGACAATCTTTCAGCTGCTGCTCAATTGGGATGGAGGCGAGAATTGAGAAGTTCGGATAGATCTTTTGAGTCCAGTGATTTATTTTCCATTGGATGGTCCAACCCAGCTTTTCCTAGTTCTTTGCCAGATCCGGATAAAGTGCCTGGAGCCAATATAGATAATCCGCGTAGTCCGCTCTCAGCTACTAGACGGGATATAGCGGGTTATGATGATACCAGAACAGATAATATTAATGCTTCGGCAGAATTAACGTATAAAGTTCCTGCAATAGAAGGGTTGAGTTTTACAGGAAGAGCTGGTTATTTACAAGTTTATAGATTTCGTAGTATTTTATCAAAGCCATATGAGTTGTGGTACTTAACAGATACCGGTTATAAAAGCCAAGTTGGTAGAGAGCAAACTACTTTGAGTGAGCAAACCTATAGATTTGAACGCTTAACTACCAACATAAGCGCAAATTATAATAGAAGTTTTGGGGAACATAACTTAAGTGCACTTCTTCTTTTTGAAAGTATTAGTGAGCAAACGAGGGATTACAGTGCCAACGGAAATGATTTATTGTCTAGTGCAACTCCCTTTTTATTTGCTAACAATCCAGATTTCGCCACGGTGTCCGGAGGAGGATCAGAGTTGGGGAGAACAGGTATTGTTGGGCGTTTAAATTATGACTATGCAAGCAAATACCTATTGGAGTTATCTTTTAGGCAAGATAAATCATCATTCTTTCCAGAAAATTCCAGGACTGGATTCTTTCCAGGAGTATCTGCTGGGTGGGTATTGTCTAAGGAGGATTTCTTAAAAAACTCAAAGTCAATTAACTTGTTAAAATTAAGAGGGTCTTATTCTCGCTTAGGAAATGATGGGTCCAATACCTATGACTATATTGATGGTTTTGAACAGTTAAGAGGCGAAAACGGATATGTTTTTAATGGAGATTACCAATCTGTAATACGTACCCTAGGTATTCCTAACCCCCGTATTACTTGGCAGCTAAGTGATTTATACAACGCAGGTTTGGAAATGCGATTTATGAATAATAGGTTGGGATTGGAAGTTGATGCGTTTTACAGAAAAAGAAGTCAATTGTTGGCTTTGGATCCTGGAGTTGTAATCGTTAATACATCCGGAGCAGTATTGCCATATGAAAACATTGAGGAAAGAGACAATAGAGGCTTTGAGGCAGCATTAAATTTTAGAGGAGGTGTGGAAGATTTTAATTATAAATTTTCTGCAAATGCCTCATGGTCAAGGGAAAAATGGGTAAAAAACTTTAGTGACCCAGAAGAATTTATTACTGAGGACAGAGAGCGCATAAATAAACTAAGTGGCAATTGGCTAAATAGAACTTTTGGTTATGCTTTTGACGGCTTCTTTACCCAGGAGGAAATTGATAATTTAACCATAGATTATTTTAATGGTCAAAGTCCTAATCTAAGAGCGGGTGATATTAAAATAAAGGATACCAATAATGATGGCAAAATTGATCAGGATGACCGTATACTAATAGGCCGTAATACAGTACCTGAGATTTTATATGGTTTTAATACCGAGCTTAACTATAAGAATTGGGATTTTACCATGTTTTGGCAGGGGGCTTCCAATTTTAACCAGAACTTTAGTGGTCAACAAAGGGGTATTTTTGTGCAGAATAGTGGTACTGCCACACCATACCAATACATTGTAGATAATTTATGGACAGCCGAAAATAATGGTGTAGGGGCGGAATTTCCTAGAGACTTAACAGGTCCTACCAATAGTTTGACACTGGATAAATACTTTATGGATTCTGGTTACTTACGCTTAAAGAACATTGTTGTTGGTTATTCTTTGCCAAAAGAAATATTAGAGAAATCCGGTATTAGTAATGTCAGGTTATCGGTAAGTGGAACCAATATTTTAACCTTTGATAAATTAGGTGTATTTCCTTGGGATCCTGAAACCGGGGGTGTTAATAATTACCCCGCACAACGTCAATATACTCTTGGTTTAAACGTAAGTTTCTAAAAAATAAAAAATGAGAAAAATAAAGATTTTAGTTATAGTTTCCTTGTTGGCCAATTTGGCTTGTCAAGACCCTTTAGATGCAACAAGATTGGATGTGATCTCAGCAAATGTAGTGTGGGATGATGCCAATTTAGTGGATGCCTATATGGCAGATGTATTCAATAGAATAGACGTGGTGTACCAACCAAATTATGGTAGGGTAAACAATGAGCTTTATGCGGAAACCAGTCTTGGGGCTGAAGGACGATTTAGGGGCACTGCAAACGGCTATTCAGATGTAGGCGGTAGTGTAAATGGTAGCAATACAAATCATGTCATGGCTTATTGGAGATGGCAGCTAATGCGTGTTGTCAACGAGGCCATAGCGCGATTATCTGATGAAAATAGCGGATTAACCACGGAATATCGTGAACAGCGTTTGGGACAAGCTTACTTTTCCAGGGCGATTATGTATTTCCAAATGGTAAAACGTTATGGTGGTGTACCAATTATTTTAGAAGTGCAAGATGTAAGTTTGGATCCAGACTTACTTAAAGTTCCAAGAAGTACTGAAAAAGAAACATACGATCAAGTTATAAGTGATTTCAATAAGGCAATAGAACTATTACAGGATAAGCCCGTGGGTGGTTGGGAACCAAATGTGGATGCGGCCATTGCCTTTAAGAGCCGTGCTGCTTTATATGCGGGTAGTATCGCAGAGTTTGATGCCTTGCTTCCTATGAAAAAGGATGGCTTGGTAGGTATTAGTGCCTCTAACGCAGACAACTATTATACGCAATCATTGGAAGCTTCAAAGCTTCTAATGCCGGCACCTTTTGGTACCGGCTCTTACCAGTTAAGACCGGGCGCTACAACATCTGAATATCGTGAAATTTTTGACGATATAGGAAGTGCTAATGATACTGAGAGCATAATGTTCCAGCAATTTAGCGGTCAAGGAGGAATTACCAATAGTTTTGATACGCATACTTTGCCTAGAGCACTCCCCGATCATGCTAACTGGGGAGCAGCTGAAAATGTATATTTTGAAACTATTACTTGGTTTGATTATAAAGATGGAACTGATGGAGAATTACTACCCGATGGATCGGGAACTTTAGAAGATAATTTAGGGCCTGATACATTTTATGATCTAAAGGAATTGTTTGATGCCAGAGATCCAAGATTTAAGGCCTCTGTAGGTTATCCCGGAATGGTTTATGCTGGGGCACCTGCATATTTTCATGAGGCAGTAACGGATGCTGTCGCCGCCGCTGATGCTGGCGTACCTACATCATCCCCACGTCAAAACCGAATTCAATCCGCAATAGCAGCCTATAAATTAGCAAACACAGCAACACCTATCGTAGCTTCTCTTCAAAGTAATAACCCGCTTATGATAATGAGATTGGCAGAGATTTATTTAAACTATGCCGAGGCCGCATTTGCTTTAGGACAAACAGATAATGCTTTGGATGCTGTAAATGCAATTAGGGAAAGAGCTGGAATGCCATTGTTAAGTACAATAAGCTTTGACGATATAGTGAATGAACGTAAACTGGAATTAGCATTTGAGAGACATCGCTATTGGGATTTAAAACGTTGGAGAATAGCCGGCGATTTCTTAAATCAGCAATATACTGGGGTTCAATTTACTTGGGATGTTGCAGCTGATACGTACTCAATTACAAGAAAAACTAGTACAGAAGCCGTTGTGCGTCTATTTAAGCCACAAGATTATTATTTACCTATTCCTGTGGAGGATATTGAAAATAATGATGCTTTAATCCAAAACCCCGGATTTGAACTTTAGTATGGCCCTTATGATTTAGATTCATAATCATGCATCCAAAAGGACCTAGTCAAATTTTTTGTAGGTAGGGGTGCCATAACATGCTAAAATCTAGGTTGCGATAATTTTATTATAAGTGGATAGTTTAATTTTTAAAAGGGCAGATTTACAAAATCTGCCCTTTTTGTACCTATAAGCCGTTAAGTTGCTCATCGGCTACTCAAGCTTTGGTGTTACCTAGATGTCATTGGCTATATTTCCATATAGCGTGATTTTTTTAATGCCATGAAAAATTTATCAAAAAGAGGATTGAAACTTATAGTTTAAGCAAAAAACGTACCGCAAGAGGTCGTTTTTATGGTGGCAACTTCCCTATTCATATGCTAATTTTAAAAAATGATTTTTAGAAGAAATATATCGTCAATATGAACTATTCAACATTAAAATTTTGACCAATGTTAAGAGTACTCAATTTTATAACAATACTGTTTGCCTTGTCCCTATTCTCCTGCCATGCCCAGAGGAATAAGAAAACATCGGTGAAAACGGCAACACCATCCCCTAACATTATCTACATCCTTGCAGATGACCTGGGGTATGGCGATGTCAAGGCCTTTAACCCTGAAGGGAAAATTGCCACCCCTAACTTGGACGCTATGGCAGCCAATGGTGTTAAGTTTACAGATGCCCATACCTCATCGGCAGTATGTACCCCTACCCGCTATGGTATATTGACGGGGCGATATAATTGGAGAACCTCCTTAAAGAGTTTTGTATTAAGCGGCTATTCAAAATCCTTGATAAAACAGGAACGTACCACAGTTGCCGAAATGCTAAAAACACAGGGTTATACTACGGCTTACGTGGGCAAATGGCACCTTGGCTGGGATTGGGATATGCAGGATAAGAATCCTAACTTACAGCATAATAAACTAAATGGGAATCCAAAGGTGAATTTTGCTGCTCCGGTCGAAAATGGGCCAGCTACCCATGGGTTCGACTACTCCTTTGGTTTTTGTGGTTCATTGGATATGGCACCCTATGTATACGTGGAGAACGATATGCCTACCATGGTGCCCACCAAGTCTACCGTTTCGGTCGATGAAAAAGGGATATGGCGAAAAGGACCAACTTCGGACGATTTTGTACACGCCAACGTGCTGCAGGATTTGACGGATAAGGCCGTTGAGTATATAGATGAAAAGGCGAAGGGAAAAGCGCCCTTCTTCTTATATTTTCCATTGCCCGCTCCCCACACACCTATTTTGCCCACCACTGAATTTTTGGGTAAAAGCAATACCAATATGTACGGCGATTTTGTAATGCAGGTAGATGATGTGGTAGGCCAAATAAGGGCAGCCCTTAAAAAACAGGGCATATCGGAAAATACCCTTTTGGTGTTTACCAGTGACAACGGCTGTTCGCCCAAAGCCGATTTTGAGGAGTTAGCCAAAGTAGATCATGATCCCAGCTATACTTTTAGGGGAACCAAGGCCGATATTTTCGAAGGCGGGCACCATGTTCCCTTTATTGTAGAATGGCCTAATAAAGCTCCAAAAAATGCCAGTACGGACAAAATTATCTGTACTACCGACTTTTTTGCCACTTGCGCGGAATTAACAGGGTACAAAATTAAGGATGCCGAGGCAGAGGACAGCTATAGCATGCTGTCCCTTATAAAAGGAGAAAAAGATGAGGAGATTCGTGAATATACCGTTCATCATTCCATAAATGGATCTTTTGCCATCAGGCAGGGCTCTTGGAAATTAAGTATTTGTCCCGGTTCCGGCGGGTGGAGCTACCCAAGGCCACAGGATATAAAAAAGGAAAATCTTGATTTGCCCTCTATGCAGCTATATAATTTGGCAACTGATATTGGGGAGACAAAAAATTTGATAGCCCAACACCCAGAGAAAGCAGCCGAACTTAAGTCGGCCCTAAAAAAGATAATTCTAGATGGCAGAAGTACTCCTGGAACCAAGCAGAAAAATGATGGCATGGAGGGGTGGACACAAATTGATGGCATTGTCAACTAAATTTTTACTAACAATCATACAAGTCCATGCTTAAGTTTTATATATCCATTCTATCCTTTCTTTTGGTATTCTCTGTTTCCTGTCAAAAGCAGGAAAGTGAGAGTCGGCCCAATATTGTTTTCATCCTTGCCGATGATTTGGGCTATACCGATCTTAGTTGTATGGGCAGCACCTATTATGAAACACCAAACATAGACCGTATAGCAGATCAAGGAACTATTTTTACCAACGGCTATGCTGCAAGTAGGGTGTGTAGCCCTTCAAGGGCCAGTATAATGTCCGGTAAATTTACTGCCAGGCATAATATTACCGTACATATAGGGTCTCCTTCCGGTGAGGCATGGCGAAAAAGGAATCGCTTTACAAAACTGCTTCCTGCCGATTATACCCACAACCTGCCCAAGGATTACATTACCATGCCCGAAGCATTGAAACAGCATGGGTATAAAACTTTTTTTGCAGGGAAATGGCACTTAGGGGATAAGGGTTCTTGGCCCGAAGATCACGGATTTGATATCAACGTTGGCGGCTGGACTTCAGGAGGGCCAAGGGGAGGTTATTTTTCACCCTACCAAAACCCCAATTTGGAAAACCTGAAAGAAGGGGAGAACCTTTCGCACCGCCTTGCCAAGGAAACCGTAAATTTTATACAGGAAAATAATCCGCAGAAAACCGGAAAACCTTTTTTTGCTTACCTGTCCTTTTATGCGGTGCATTCGCCAATCCAGACCACACAGGAAAAATGGAAGAAATATCGGGATAAGGCTGTAGAACAGGGAATAGCGGAAAGTGCCTATAGCATGGGGAAATTTTTGCCCATTCGCCAAGTACAGGACAACCCCATATATGCCGGTTTGGTAGAACAAATGGATGATGCCGTTGGGCAGGTACTTTCGGCCCTTGATGATTTGGGATTGGAGGAAAATACCATTGTAGTGTTTACCTCCGATAATGGAGGGGTAGCTGCCGGGGATAATTTCTCTACCAGTAATAAACCCCTGCGAGCGGGCAAAGGGTACCAGTTTGAGGGCGGTATCAGGGAACCCTATTTTATTAAAGTTCCCGGTCTCTCCAAAGGAGGTGAGAAGATTGATTATCCTGTATCTGGAACGGATTTTTATCCCACATTTTTAGAGTTGGCAGGTGCCGAAAAACTGCCTGGGGAACACAATGACGGCATTAGCCTTCTTCCTTTATTTAAAGGGGAAACGCCGGCAGAGCGCGCCCTTATCTGGCATTTTCCGCATTACGGCAACCAAGGGGGAGAGCCTTCTTCAATTATTCGCCGAGGCAACTGGAAGCTTATTCATTACTATGAGGACGGAAGAAAAGAACTCTATAACCTGTCTAAAGACCTTAGTGAGACAACGGATGTTGCGACAGCCTATCCTGATAAGGTAGAAGAGCTGAACAAGGAGTTGTTCGACTATCTAAAAGAGGTGGGGGCCAAATACGCAAATCCCGACCCAGAATATTCAGAAGAGAAGGCCAAGGAGTTTTTGCACAAAATGGAATATGAAAAAATGCCTGCTTTGGAAAAACAACGGATGGAGATGCTATCCAATGATTTTGATCCCAATAACAACTGGTGGGGCAGTATGGCGACCAAAGATTAAAAATATATAAGCAAAATTTAAAATTTATATGATAATGCGGAGAATGTTCTTTTTTATTGCCCTGTTGACAGTTTTGGTGTCCTGCCAAAAACCGCTGAATAGTTTCCACCTAACTTCGCCAGACGGTAATCGTTCGCTTGCTATAGAACTTGTTGATGATAAGTTGAATTATTGGGTACATTCGGGAGACTTGCAAAGTATAGGGACTTCGGAACTGGAAATATTTCCAAACGCCTCAGTAACCATTTTGGAGGCTTCCGAAAGTGAAAACGATGATAGTTGGAGTCCGGTTTGGGGGCAGCAAAGCAGCATCCGGGACCATTATAAAGAACTTCAATTGGATCTAAATATCGATGGAGTATCCGGTAAATTGCTGGCCAGGGCCTATAATGAAGGAGTCGCATTTAGATTTGTCCTCCATGAAGGCGATAAGCCAAAGGAAGCCATTTTTAAATGCACATATAGCATTCCCCAAGGAAGTAATTTTTTTACGCCCGCAGGTGAAAGTGAGCCCTTGGGTCCCGTGGATTTTAAAGGATTAACGGATTATTTACTAAAGAAAAGCGATAAAAAAAGGAAAATAAGCGTCCCGTTGGTGGTTGAATCGCCAAACCAATCCTATATGGCACTATTGGAGTCGGACCTTTATGTGGCCAAGAGTATAGACCCTATGCAGCTGGATATAGCAGGTGCGGAAGGAAAAATATTGTCCGTAAACAAAGTAGAATTGAATGAAAAGGAATGGACCAGTCCCTGGCGGGTTATTCTTTTCGGGAAATCCGCTGGGGATCTTGTGGTGAACACAGTACCTATCAATTTGGCAACTCCATCCAAACTTGATACTACAGATTGGATAAAGCCTGGAAAGACCTTGTGGGACTGGCGTGTTCATGGGTACACTGCTCCCGATGGTTTTGAGTATGGCATCAATACCGAAAGCTATTTCCGTTTTATCGACTTTGCCGCAGAAAGAGGAATCGATTATTTCCTTATTGATGATTCTTGGTATAAGGAAGTTACCAAGGGACATTTTGAGCTTTCGGATAAACTGGACCTACAAAAAGTAATTGATTATGCCGAAGAAAGGGAGGTAGATCTAATGTTGTATTATGATAGGAGGCACGGAGAATACGGCGATGAGGAACTTTTTCCCTATTACCAGTCTTTGGGGATGAAGGGCATTAAATATGGTTTTATGGGTAACAATGTGGATTTTACCAGGGAGGCCATAAAGCAAAGTGCAGCCAGTAACTTACTGATCGACTTCCATGACAGTCCGGTACCTTTTACGGGAATAAGACGTACCTACCCCAATGCCATTACCCGCGAATATTGTCATGCCCAACAAGATTCACGTCGGGCCTTTACCCCAGAATCATTCATCAAAATGGCACTGATAAATGCCATTACCGGTCCTTTGGATATGAACAACGGCAACTTTGATTTGATCGGAATCAACAATGGCCTAAGGCAAAAAGGCCCACGGGAAACAAATACTTATTTTTCGACAGTAGCTTCTGAAGCCGCCCGAACATTGGTTATTTTCAGTGGTTTGGTCTGTATCCCGGATGCCCCGGAAGCATATGCGGCCAAGACCGATCTGTTCGAATTTATTCAAAAATTGCCTGTTGGGAAATGGGACGAGAGCCAGGTGCTACATTCCAAAATAGGCGAATATATTACTACGGCCAGGCGCCACGGTAAAGAATGGTTTATAGGAAGTGTGTACAACCAAGAAGGGGGAACTCTGGACATTGATCTGGACTTTTTGGAGACGGATCAGGAATACGATATCACCTTTTACGAAGACACCAAGGAAACCCATTGCAAGACCAATCCAGAAGCTTACCAGGTAAGGAAGGGCAAAGTAAGGAAAGGGGATGTTATTAAGGCCGTAATGGCGCCAGGAGGCGGACATTGTATGTGGATACGGCCAACTAAATAACACCTAATTCTTTCTGTGATGTAGATTTCTCACTTTGGGAAAGAATTCCAGTTGTTGAATTTTATGAGCCCGAGATATGTACAATTTATGCGTAGCAATAGCTAATTTATGAGTGTTATAAGGGAATTAATAGTATTATTTTAGACCAACAAACCATGGGTAACAAGTACATATTTTTTTCAAAAAAAAGAATGAAAATTTTCGTTCTACCAATCATCATCTCTCTACCCTTGAGCTTCCTTTTGGGTTGCGGATCCAATGCCCAAAACCCGTCCAAGGAAGTAAAGCCAAATTTCATTATCATCTTTACGGACGATCAAGGCTATGGAGACCTTAGTTGTTTTGGTGGTGAACATGTCTACACCCCCAATATTGATAAAATGGCCGCGGAAGGCGCTAAGCTCAGCAGTTTCTACGTGGCGGCCCCTTTGTGTACGCCGTCACGAGCAGCCCTTATGACGGGTTGTTACCCAAGAAGGCTAAACATGGAACCGCCCTCCAGTTTGGCGGTGGAGCTGCCAAATGTACCTGCGGGAAAACGGTTCCCGGTTTGTTTGGCTGCCGATGGAAATGGTTTGAACCCAGATGAAATTACCCTCGCAGAAATCGCCCAATCTGTGGGTTACAGAACTGGGATGTTTGGGAAGTGGCATTTGGGGGATCAGCCGGAGTTTTTACCAACCAGACAAGGGTTTGAAGAGTTTTTTGGCTTGCCATACAGTCACGATATTACTCCTAGTCACCCTAGACAGGAATTTTTTAAATTTCCATCCCTACCTCTTTTAGAAGGGGAAGAAGTCATAGCCCTGGATCCCGATCCCAATTATTTAACCAGAAGCATTACGGAACGGGCGGTGAAGTTTATAAAAAATCATAAGGATGAGAACTTCTTTCTTTATGTGCCACATCCCATTCCTCATGGGCCCTTGGCAGCATCATCAGAAATTAAAGAAGCATATGCACAAGAATTGGTCAATGGTCAAAAGGCTTCACCAGATCTTTATTCAACGGCTATTTATGAGATCGACTGGTCGGTAGGAGAAATTCTTTCGGCCCTAAAAGAACAGGGTATCGATGAAAATACGATTGTATTATTTACAAGTGATAACGGATCAGCTAATAGAAGGGGATCTACAAAACCATTGAGGGGGCATAAGGGGCAAACCTTGGAAGGAGGCATGCGTATGCCTACCGTGATTCGCTGGCCCGGTAAGATTAAAGCAGGGGTTGAAATTGATGAACTTCTTACCACTATGGATGTGCTTCCCACTTTTGCTAACTTGATTGGAGCAAAAATGCCCGAAGACCGTATTATTGATGGGAAGGATGTCATGTCCGTGCTTCTGGGTGGTGCAGAAAGTCCGCATGAATACTTTTTTTATTCCCATTGGGGAGTTTTGGAAGCGGTTAGGTGGAAAGATTGGAAGCTCAGGATCATAAATGGGGAAGAGGCACTCTATAACCTTAAGGATGATATTGCAGAGAAGAACAATTTAAAAGATCAATATCCTGATATTGTTGCACAACTAAAAAATGCAATGCAAGAATTTGATACGGAAGTAACCAAAAATGCGCGTCCTTCAGGGCATGTTGAACATCCAAAGGCATTAACCTTAACAAGTTCACAAACAAATGAACATTGAATATAATGAGTAAACAACTTATATTTTTAGGCTGCCTTGTTTTATTAATGGGTTCGTGCAATTTTAAAAAGCAAGATCCTGCCAATAAGCCAAACTTCATAATCATCTTCACCGATGATCAAGGATACAGCGATGTGGGCTGTTTTGGGTCGCCAAACATCAAGACCCCACATTTGGACAAAATGGCGTCTGAAGGGATGAAGTTTACCAACTTTTATGCCCAAACTGTCTGTGGGCCATCCCGAGCGGCATTAATGACAGGCTGTTACCCTATGCGCAATGCACGAAACGACAATGGAGACGTGCCACACCCCAAACTATCCCTGAGTGAAATTACCATTGCCGAGGTCCTAAAACCTGTTGGTTATAAAACTGGAATGATCGGGAAATGGGACCTGGCTGGGCACAATCCAGAGCAATTCAACCCCAATCTACTTCCAATGCACCAGGGATTTGATATGTCTTTTTTTACACCAACAAGCAACGATTCCAGAGTACATTTATTGAGAAACAATCAGTTGATTGAAAAGAATACTGATATGTCCACCCTTACAAAAAGGTATACGGATGAGGCTATCAATTTTATTGAAAAGAGTAGTGAACAGCCATTTTTCTTATATCTGGCACATACCATGCCGCACACTAAATTGGCGGTTTCAGATGCCTTTAAAGGGAAGTCGGAAGGTGGCTTTTATGGCGATGTCATTGAAGAAATAGATTTTAATGTTGGAAGGATCTTGGCCAAGCTTAAGGAAACAGGGCTGGATAACAACACCTATGTAATTTTTACCAGTGACAATGGACCGTGGTGGATCAAGAAAGACCATGGTGGCCATGCCCAGCCCCTTAGGGGAGCCAAAACCTCTGCCTGGGAAGGCGGACTTAGGGTACCCTTTATAATTAGGGCGCCTGGAAAAGTGCCGGCTGGTAAAACGTCAGATTTGGTAACGGCTACCCTAGATATGCTACCAACCTTGGCCCAAATTGCAGGAGCAGCAATCCCCAAGGATAGGGTAATAGATGGATTGGATATTTCAGATATTATCCATGGAGAAAGAACTGACTTAGACCGACCTTTTTTCTATTATCAGCACCATGTATTACGAGCTGTTAGAAAAGGAAAATGGAAATTACATTTGCCCCATCAGCCCCATTCTACCTCTATCGTCTATAAGAAATGGCCCATTCACTCTGCGCCCGAAGACCGCGTTTTATTTTCAAAATACATGTTGTATGATTTGGAAAACGACTTAGGGGAGACCACCGATGTTTCTGCCGATAACCCAGAGGTTGTTACCGAACTGGTAAAACTATTGGATTGGGCAAAGGAGGATATAGGTCATTTGGAGACAAGAGGAATAAATGCAGGCCCCTTGGGAACAGAGCCCTATTTTACACCAAATGATATTATTCCTGTGAAGGAAAAGAGTAAACAATAAACGATTAATGGGATGTTTTATAAAATAAAATTTTGTCGAAAATTAACGCTTTTAATAAGTGTTGTTTCACTTTTATATTGTGGTTTGTCAAGCTTGTTTGCCCAAGATAAACCAAACGTACTGTTTATTTGTACCGATGAGCAACATCCGGCGATTTCGGGGTTTCGAGGGAATCCGGTGATAAAAACACCCAACCTTGATGCCCTTGCAGCTAAAGGGGCCCATTTTACAAGGACCTATGTTGCAAGCCCGGTATGTGCTCCTAGCCGGGCCGCATACATGTTTGGTAAGTACGTTAACCAAATAGAAAGTTGGTATAACGCAAAAGCCTGGCCAACGGATGAAGTTACCTGGGCCACCAAACTTACAGAAAGTGGTTATCATACGGCCCATTACGGCAAAATGGATTCACCTGGATTATATGACAAACTGGGTTTTACAGAGGAGTGGCATTCTGCCAAAAGACCGGAAAGAAAGACTATAGGCCCGGACGCACGGTTTTTACCTGACCGACCTCGCTTGGCCAAAGGACATCTTAGGGTGAACACATTTGATATTAAGGATTATAAGGCCGACCCTTATACGAGAGGTTCCCATAAATTTGGACAATACGCCGTTGACCGTCCAACCATTAATCATGCCTTAAGGTTTCTGGAAAATAGAGAAAACGACAAGAAGCCTTGGATGCTGCATGTGGGACTTCTCATGCCCCACTGGCCTATGACGCTACCACAAAAATATTATGACATGTATGCGGATGTGGAGATCCCCATGCCCCATGACGCAAAGTTCCCTAACAAGGATATACATCCTGCCCTGCAGCATTTTCAAAAGTGGGACGGTTTGGATGTGCCTCCGGATGAGGAGAAGTTTAAAAATGCACTCAGAGCCTATTACGGGATGATAACCTGCCTTGATGATATGGTAGGAGAACTTATCGCCAAACTTAAAAAAGATGGGACTTATGACAATACGTTTATCATCTTTACCTCAGATCACGGTGATAATCTAGGGGAACATGGATTGATGGGTGACAAACATACCCCTATGGAAGGCTCAGTAGCTGTTCCGTTGATTATCACTGGCCCAGGTGTACAACCTGGTTTGAAGGTAGATGCCCCCGTCACTTTAGTAGATATGTATCCAACGATCATGGATATGGTAGGGATTTCCCATAACGATTCCCAGCTGTCAGGGGTAAGCCTGCTGCCTGTTTTGGAGGGAAAAGAGGCAGCTCCGGATCGGGACATATTCTCGGAATGGCATGGGGTTGGATTTCCGGGAGCTTGGTATATGCTTGCAAACAAGAAATACAAGTATATCTACTACGAGCGCAACAGACCCAGCTTGTTTGATATGGAGGAAGACCCGAAAGAACTAAATGACCTTGCACTTAATCCGTCATATGCCGAAAAACTAAAAGAGTTTAAAGCAAAACTTCACACTATGATTGATCCTATTAAGGTGGCCCAACTGGCCAGAAAGGATCAGGGATTGATTACCGAGGACGGGAAGGAATTGATATTCGGAGAAGCTGAGGTTCCGGATACAAAAGAATAGTAATAATTGGCACCTTAGTAGTAGCACAACGGTGTTGCGTTTTAATTAATGTAACCACCAACTATGAAAGAGATTAAAAATGATAAGGCAGAACATATCAAATGTGAATTTATAAAAAGTGGAAATATGAATCTCAGATTAAAAAACAGTCAAACTATGACTTTAAAACTAAGTGTTGCCCTTATTCTTGTATGTTGTATTGGGGCCTTAAAAATGCAGGCCCAAGATATGCCCAATGTAGTGTACATTTTGGTAGATGATTTGGGCTATGGTGATGTTGGTTGTTATGGAGCAACAAAAGTAAAAACCCCACATATAGACAAACTGGCGAGCGAAGGTAAAATATTTACCGATGCACATTCTGCCTCAGCAGTATGTACCCCATCCCGTTATGCCTTGCTTACGGGGCAATATCCAGTGCGGGCAAATAACGGAAAGGGATTGTGGGGGCCTTCACCCGTTACGTCGGAATTATTGATAAACCCTGAGCAATTTACACTTGCCGATGTGTTTAAAAAGAGTGGTTACGCAACAGCTGCTTTAGGGAAATGGCATTTAGGGTTTGGAGAAGGGGAAAACACTTGGGATAAGCCATTGCGCCCTGGACCCAACGATTTAGGATTTGACTATTATTACGGTATTCCAGTGGTAAATAGTGCACCCCCATATGTATATGTAGAAAATGACCGTGTAGTGGGCGAGGATCCAAACGACCCTTTGGTGTATGTAGGAAGAGGGAAGGAAAAAGAGGTTACACCAATTACTCCTATACCACCAGAAGCTTCCCAACGCACGGCCAATATGTTTAAAGGTGCTGTAAAAGCCCATAAGCTGTACAATGATTATACGGTGGGAACAGTATTGGCAGGAAAGGCTGTGGATTGGATTACAGAGAAAACAACCAAAGAGAAGAAAAGTCCTTTCTTTTTATACCTGGCCACCACCCATATTCATCACCCATTTACTCCTGGAAAAAATTTTCAAGGAAAAAGTGATGCCGATCTTTATGGCGATTTTATTCAGGAGCTGGATTGGATGGTGGGACAGGTAACTTCTACACTGGAAAAACAAGGAGTTGCCGAAAATACTTTAGTTATTTTTACCAGTGACAATGGGGCTATGTTGAATTTAGGGGGGCGTAATGCCGTAAAGGCGGGTCACAAAATAAACGGAGACCTTCTGGGCTTTAAGTTTGGTGTGTGGGAAGGTGGCCACCGTGTACCTTTCATTGCCAAATGGCCAGGGAAAATTGAAGCCGGTAGTGTATCCGATCAGTTGATCTGTAATGTAGATATGTTGGCTACTTTTATGGCCCTAACCAAACAAAATTCAAAAGATATTGATGATTTGGATGGTGTAAATGTGTTACCGGCCTTGGTAGGCAACCCTAAAGAACCCATTAGAAAAGAATTATTGTTGGCACCAAGAAGTCAGAAACACTTGTCACTGAGAAAAGGAAAATGGATGTATATTCCAGCTCAGGGGAGTGGAGGCTTTAGGGGTTATAAACCTCAGCATCATGCATGGGGAGGTGCTCCTGGAGTAGCTTATGTAGGGGGTACCAATAGTGATATGGAGAAAGGACAACTAAAAGAGGATGCCCAAATTGCACAATTATATAATTTAGAAGAAGACAAATATCAAACCACCAATGTATACAACCAGTTTCCGGAAGTGGTAAAAGAAATGGAAGCTGTTTTAGCAACCTTTAGGCCCAAAGACTAATTTTAATGTCTGGTCTATGCGTTGTATTATACAATTCGGAAAATGAAATAAAAAAAATGGGATTAAATAAACCAATGTTAATTATTGCCATAGCCTTTTTGTTAGGGGCTTGTAATTCGCCCAAAAAGAAAAATTCAGCTGTAATAGAGCCCTATGACGGTAGCTGGGAATCCCTTCAAAAAATGCCGGTACCCGACTGGTTCAATGACGGGAAAATAGGGATCTTTATTCATTGGGGCCCTTATAGTGTCATCGGTCACCGCAAAGGGGGTAGAGGATATGCGGAACATGTGCCAAAGTTGATTTACGAAGACTCAACATATTATTATAAGTATCTAAGAGAGCGCTGGGGCGCTGTGCCTCCGGAGTTTGGTTACAAGGATATTATTCCCGAGTTCAAAGCTGAAAATTGGAATCCTGACGATTGGGCAAAACTCTTTGCTGAAGTAGGCGCAAAGTATGTGGTCCTTACGGCAGAGCATCATGACGGTTGGGCAAATTGGGATTCGGACCTTACGCCTTGGAATGCAATGGACATGGGGCCCAAAAGGGATATTGTAGGCGATTTGGGAGAGGCAGTTCATAAGCATGGGCTTAAATATGCACCTTCCTACCACAGGGAAAGGCATACGAGCTTTTTTACCACCAAAAAATACGTGGTAGATGCCGAAGCAAGGCCCGATATCCTAGAGGAAATTAAGCGAGTTCCACAAGCGGAATCGCTTTATGGCCCATTTGGCTTTAGCAAGGAGGCCGTGGATGAATATGTGGCGAGGTGGAAAGAAATTCAAGAGAAATATCAACCCGATATGCTGTGGGTAGACGATATTCCTATTTTTACCCGTGATGGGAACGATACTCGTAAAGATCCCCAGGAATTTAAGCCTGTTATAAAGTATTTTTATGACCAGTGTCGCCTTATGATCACCGATTTTATGAATAACGGAGCACAAAGGGGACAGGAAGTTTATGTGAATAACAAAGGAGCCAATAGAAACTGGCCCGATGGGGTAGGCTGTTTGGAAAAGGATAACCTAAAGCTAGAAGTAATTGGCCCAAAATGGCAAAGCTGTACCACCTTTGGCACTTCCTTCGGTTATTTGGAGAACGATACCTACAAGACTGTTGAAGATGTGATTAGGGAGATGGTAGAGGTAGTGTCAAGAAATGGTAATTTCTTGGTGAATATCGGACCCAAGGCAGACGGGACCATCCCAGAGGAGCAAATAGAGCGATTGCAAGAAATGGGCAAGTGGTTGGGAATAAACGGGGAGGCAATTTATGGAACCCGCTATTGGAAGGTAAATCAGCAGGAAACAGGAAATCTTGCCTTTACTACCAAGGGAACAAAGCTTTTTGCGATTGCCTTGGAAAAACCAGAGGAATCCATAGTAATTGAGGGAACAAAAGGATGGACCGATAATGAAGTGGAGTCGGTTAAACTTCTAGGATCCGAGGCTGTGGTTAAATGGAGCATGACGCCCGCAGGCTTGAAAATTTTTCCCCCTGCAGACTTGGGAAAAAGTGAACATGCCTGGTCTTTTGAAATCGCAACCACTAGTGAACAACACGCACCCAATGTTATACAAACAGATGCCAATAAGGCGTTGAAGGGAACTAAAAAGGTAGATTTGGATGGGAACAATTAAAAAGGCGATAGGTTTTCTTCTTTGCTCTTTGATATTGTCTTCCTGTGAGCAGGAAAAAAGACCAAATATCATTTTTATCATGGCAGATGACCTGGGGTGGCAAGATGTGGGCTTTATGGGCAGCAAATGGTTTGAAACCCCCAACTTGGATCAGCTGGCAGCGGAAAGCCTTGTTTTTAACAATGCCTATATGTACCCAACCTGTTCCCCTTCACGAGCGGCATTGTTAACAGGTAAACAGTCCTTTAGAACGGGAATATACAATGTACCCGTACTGGAAAGAGGGGATAATCAACACAACATATTTTCGCGTTGGACAGTTGGCCTGGAACATAAGATGTATGCCGAACCATTAAAAAAAGCCGGTTACCAATCCATTCACTTGGGTAAATGGCATGTGGTTGGCCCCAACCCAAAAGAAGAGGCCGATTTTCCATTTGAAAAACCCTTAAAGCAACCGGCCAACGGTAGTTTGGATTGGTTGGCAGACCACTTAACCATTGATATTCAAAAATACTATCCATTGGGAAAGGGGTTTCATGAGAACGTAGGAGGTACTTGGTGGGGCGATCCTGCCCGTGGGTATACCCAAGGCTATAAATCTGAGAGCGGTGGCTATAGGGCCCCTTTTAAAAACCCGTTCATTGGTGACAAAGAAGATGATGAATGGTTGACCGATCGGCTTACCGATGAGGCTATCAATTTTATAAAACGCAACAAAAAGAAACACTTTTTTGTGAACCTTCATTATTATGCACCGCACCGGCCTACGGTTCCAAGAGACCAAGATTTGTTTCAGAAATATATGGGTAAGGCTTCAGATCCCAAAACAGGTCAAGGAGAAAATAACCGTGAAGAAATTGCGGGCTACGCTACCATGATAGCCGCCATAGATGAAAATGTAAAGCGCATTTTTGATTATTTGGATAAGGAGGGGTTAAGGGAAAATACCATTGTGATATTCACTTCCGATAACGGATATAATGGTTTGCAAAGCGGCACCAACAACTTGCGTGGAGCCAAAGGCACCATTTACGAAGGGGGGTTGCGAGTGCCTGCTTTTGTAAATTGGAAAAACCATATTGAACCCAGGGTTTCAGAAACGCCCATTTGCGGAATGGATTATTTTCCTACATTTTTGGAGTTGGCCCAGATAAAGGATTATGACGGCAAACTTGATGGGGAAAGTATAGTGCCTTTATTGAATAACACTTCATTTAATGAGCGGGCACTTTTTTGGCATGTGGCCAGTACCTATAAAAATCCGCCCTGTTCCATAATCAGAAAGGACGAATGGAAGCTGATCCAGTTTTTAAACGATGGTAAAGCGGAATTGTACAACCTGGATAAGGATTTAAAAGAGTCCCATAATTTGGCGGAAAACAATCCTGAAATAGTTTCACAGTTGCTGGATGAACTTATGACTTGGCGCAAAAACAATAGTGTGCCGCTTCCACCGGCATCAACCTTGGAATTTTAGAATAGTGTACAAATTATTTAATGGGTAAAATATGGTAAAAAACAGACAATTTTTAGTAGCGGTAATCCTAATATCCCTGATTATTGGTTGTACCAATAAAAAGAGATCGGCCTTAAATACCTCAGGGGAATGGGTTATAGATTCCCAGGAGGACTGGAAAGCGGAGATGGCCCAACAAACGAATATGAATATTGCTGATGGCAAACTACAACCCACAGACAGCCTGGCAACTTTTAGGAGTGCCCTAAAAAAGTTTGATAAAAAGCAAACGCTGAAATCTATTGCCTTAACGCAGTCGCCCGACTGGTTAAATTGGAAACCGGTTCCCAATGTGGGGCCTTCCAATCTTGGTGATGCACCGGTAGCCTTGCAGTTAGGCGAAGGCAACTATTGGATGTTTGGGAGATATGGCAAAAGTAAAAGTCAGAAAGAAGGTGTGTTCAAGGCGGAGGAGGCAACGCTGAAAGGGTTTGATATACCGTTATTGACAACACCATTTAAAAACCAATATGATGCCCCAGGAGGGCTTAAACCCACTAAAGGTGGATATCATGCCTGGCAAAGCAAGGATATGGTTAACTGGGTGCATCATGGGCCTGTATCCGAAAAGTTTTCAAAATGGGTAACTACGGCGGAATATGTAGATGGTAAGCTGTATTTGTACTATGATTTTCCAAACGATCAAGATCCACATCTTTATATTGATGAGGATTTAACCGATGGTGAACCAGGAAAGAATATGGGGATGGCTTTTAACGACCCTACACATGGTTCGGACTGTGCAGTAATTAGGGATCTAGAGGGTAATTTTCATTTAATTGTAGAAGATTGGTCCCCTATTGATGCATCTGCGCATGCTTGGGATTCTCCTTTGGCGGTTCATGCCGTAAGCAAAGACGGAATCAAGGATTTTAAGATCTTGGATCCACCTGTGGATGAGCGCACCAAACCTACAGGGAAATTTGCAGAATATGTACATCCGCATTGGCATGCCGAAGATCCTGATAGATTCCCAGGGAAAAAGGCTGAGGTAGATGTTCCCCAACATAAGGTCAAAGCAGGGGAAACACGTGCTTTTGCCAAATATGAAATTCATGAACCTGAGCAAAATGCATATGGTGACTGGGCGTCCATATCTATTGGGGGACAGTACTATTTATTTGCCGATTTTGATCCGGCTGGCGGACACGGAAGAGGAAGTATGAGTGCTGCTTGGTTTACCTCGGACGATATAAATAAACCATTTACTTTCTGTGGAAATATTGGCCAAGGACACCCAGACCCTGATATTATATTTGCCGAGGGCAAGTTTCATTTGATCACGCAAATGAACACAGACTACATTAGTGATGGCCCTTGGGTAGAAACCGTTGAGGTACGGGTAGGAGTGGATACCACTAACGATGGGGCTGTTGACCGGTGGAGCGAGTGGCAGGTGGTAAAGGAACAATATGATTATATGGAAGGTTTTGCCAAACAGATTGAAAAAATTCCTGCTACGCTTAATCTTTCAGGGCTTCCGGAAGGCTACGGCTTCCAATTTGAAGTGAAAGTAGCGGATAACACAGAAAACGAATCAAAACCAATCCTGGACAGAGTGGTGGTTGCTTTTGAAAAGTAGGTCTGCGGTAGCTATTGCCGTTAAATACCTCCCTTGCAAAAGGTTTAATAGGCTTGGACATAGTAAAGTAAAGGCCGGAAATGGAGGAAAGAGGATTGGCGGAAGGCGAAAAAGCTGAGAAAACAAAAGAGTATTATATATTAGAAAAATTGCAATTAAACATTAAAAACGAATGAAAAGATCAATTGGAAAAACCTGGTATCTATTCCCTATTTGTAGCGCTATGGCATTGTTGTTCATGCTGAGCTGTAAGTCTAAAAGTGAAGAGAAACCAAAAGAGGAGGTCATTGCTGCAGAAGTAGCCGATACGCCTACAAAATTTACCTATCAGGAGATTCCTGGCATTGGGATAGATAGTTTGTACAACCGTCGGGACAACAGTGATATCATTAAAGTAGGGGACACCTATTATGTGTGGTATTCCAGAATGGATAGACCAACCACCGCTGGTTATTGGGCAACCATTTGGTATGCAACCTCAAAAGATGAAGGGCATACCTGGGAAGAGCAGGGCATGGCCTTGGATGTTGGACAGGAAGGTGAATTTGACAGCCATTCGGTTTTTACCCCCAATATATTGGCCCATAAAGGAAAATATTATTTGTACTATACGGCTGTACAGCCAACTCCCGGTAAAGCAAACAAAGAGTTTGAAAACAATTCAACCAACGATTTTACTGCCATTGGCCTGGCAGTTGCCGATAGCCCGGACGGTCCTTTTGTTAGGGTAAAAAACAATCCTATTTTGGAAGTAAGTGAGGTACCTGAGGATTTTGATAGTTACCGTATAGATGATGCCAGTTTGTTGGTAAGGGATCAAAAAATATGGCTGTATTATAAGGGAAGGTCCATTATACATGGAAAAAAGGGACCGGGACGCACAAAAATGGGGGTCGCCATAGCCGACCAGCCTGAGGGGACTTATAAAAAACACCCAAAACCCTTGGTAGATAAAGGACATGAGGTGTTGATCTGGAACCATAATGGGGGAGTAGCCTCTTTGGCATCAATAAGTAAAACCATACACTGGGCCAAGGACGGAATAAATTTTTCCCCAATGGAGGAAAACCTAAAGAAAATTCCAATTGCTCCAGGCCTTTATCGCCCGCATTTGGAAGATGGGAATAAGGCCATGGAAATTCCGGGCTGGGGTATCTCTATAAAGGGTAAAAAAGGATATGTTTACCTAGAGCGCTTCGAAATGAATTAAAGGGAATTTAATTTAATAACGATATGGGGGCTCGCACTTTTGGTGCAAGGCCCCATACCTTTTTATATTTCACTGTCAAGAATCGCCCTCTCCTTTGAAAAGCTGTTCTCTGGCGCGGATTTGGGCAGGGTTTCCTGAAAATCCCTGAGTTTCTCCATTAATTCCTGGACCTTTTCCGGGTTTTCCGCAGATAGGTCTTTCTGTTCTGCCCAATCTGTGGCAATATTGTACAGTTCTGTTCTACCCATCTCTTGGTTGGTCAATAGTTTCCAATTAGCCTCTTGTACGGCGGCACTGGGCCAAAAACCAGGTCGGTCACTGGAAAAACGCCAGTCCCAGAAGATAGGCTTTTGCCGGTTAAAGGGTTTTCCCATAATAGCGGAGGCAATGCTTACGCCATCCGGTTGGTAGGCTTGGGGATGGTTGGTCCCTGCCAATTCCAAAAATGTGGGCAGTAGGTCTACCGCGGCCAATTCGGTAGTTTTATCTACCACTCCGGCAGGTACTTTAGCTGGCCAACGTACCAAAAAAGGAATGCGAATGCCACCAGCGAAGAGTGCGCGCTTACGACCTTTGAGTCCGCCAGTTTCTCCAACAGAATAGTAGGTTCCCAAACCGGGCCCGGTAGAATTATCCTTTGTTATTTTATTCTTGCCCGTTATTTCGGGACCATTGTCGGAGGAGAAAACAACCAAGGTATTGTCATCTATTCCAAGCTCCTCTAGGGCAGCAAATAATTCCCCAATACGGGCGTCATATTCGGCTACTACTGCAGCATATACCTGTTCCTGTTCGTTTAAATGTGCAAATTGCTGCATATACTTTTCCTTGGGGTAATGTGGGGTATGGGTGGCATGGATCCATGCATTTATAAAAAATGGTTTGTCCTTGTTCCGTTTGGCAAAATCAATGGTTTTGTACAGGGTAGAATCTGCCTGCATTTGATATAATCTGCTTGGCAAATTAAACGCCCCATATTCATCATAGCCGTATTCCAAAGGAGAAGGGGCATCTTTTACATGGGTGTTGGATAAATGCCATTTACCAAAATGGGCAGTTGTATAACCTGCTTTCTTTAACATTTTGGGGAGTAAAGGTGCTTCTGGGTTCAACCAATCGGGCATATTTCTTTTTATATGGGATGCAACAGAGGCAAAATGTCCGTGTACACTATGACGTGCTGGATATTGTCCTGTCATTACCCCCACCCGGCTGGGGGAACAAACCGGGTTCACCACTGAGAAGTTCTGAAAATCGATGCCCTCGGAAGCCATTTTATCCAAATGGGGTGTTTTACAGAAAGTACTTCCGTGAACGCCCAAATCGCCATAGCCCCAATCATCGGCAAAAATAAATATGATATTCGGTTGGGTTTCCTCCGTGGAAACAGCTTCCTTTTTAGTCTCTTTTTTGCTGCCACAGGATAGGAGAAATAGGGAGCAAAAGAACAAGATTATTGATCTCATCTTCATCTTTTAAATTAAATTTTAAGGTATCTGTTCTTACATCGGAACTGCTGGTTGACCCTTAGAGATAGCAAAAGCGTTCCTTAGACAAACCTAAGGCCAAACCTCAAAAGAGGCTTTCTCATATCGCTCTTTTTCTTTCTTATTTCAATCAGTTAGGAAGAAAGCACATCAATACCTACATTTTAACCCATTTGGGAAGGTCCCAATTTTCTTTAACATATGCCTGTGGCCTACCAGGGGTTGTTCTTCCGTTGGTAATTATTTTAGATATCTTTTTACTGAGTTTTTTCACCACATCAGGGTGTTTAAAATAGAGGTTGGTAGTCTCAGATGGGTCTTCCTCAATATTATAAAGTTCCAATTCGGCTTCCCCATCTTTAGGTTTAATAAATCTAGGTTCCAAGGAGCCTCCAGAACCGCGTAGCATGTTCAATTTCCATTTGCCATCGCGTATGGCAAAGTGGCCAGTTACCGAATGGTGGATTACCGGACCTCTCGCATCACCTTTCTGCTCGTCCCCTTTTAAAATGGGCAATAGGCTATAACTGTCTTCCCCTGCATTATCGGGCAGATCAACACCAATAATATCCGCAATGGTCGCCAGATAATCGGTTTGGCATACGGGGACATCGGATTGTAATCCTGCCTTGATCTGCGCCGGCCACCTCATTAGGAAGGGAACGCGGTGCCCTCCTTCATAGATATCGCGCTTACCACCCTTAAAATGTAAGCTGCTGTAATGTCCGTATACATCCCGTTGGTACACATAGTTGGTTTCCGCCCCGTTATCCGAAGAAAAGATCACCAAGGTGTTGTCATCAATGCCATTGGCCTTTAGGGCATTCAGCACTTGGCCTACCCTATAGTCTGTTTCTTCCATAAAATCCCCGTAATTGCCACAGTTGCTACGGCCCTGAAAATCTGGGTGGGTACTATGTGGCAAATGTGGACTGTTCAATGGCAGGTATAAAAAGAAAGGCTTGCCGTTTTTTGCTTCTTGGGCCGATTCGTTTATATACTCCACTGCCTTATTGGCCAAGGTTTCCAGTACCAGCTCGTCATTGAAGGTGGGGGCTACCTCTACCCAGCCTCTTCCGCCTTCCTTTTCATAAGGAGGGGTCATTCTATAGGGCTGTGGCCTAATTGTATCGCTAAATGTTCTGGGATTGGTAGCAGGTTTCTTTTTTGTCCATAACAAAGGGGGATCCAATACCCTATCGTTTTCCAAATAGGTAAGTATACCATAGTTCATAGAGGCAGGAATACCAAAAAAGTAATCAAAGCCCTTTTCGGTAGGGCCATCGGTAAAGGGTTTGGACCAGTCACGGCCCTGTCCCAAACTGCCTTCAAATTCCATTTGTAGATGCCATTTGCCAACCATGGCCGTATTGTAACCATTCTGCTGTAGCAAGGAGGCAATGGTCATCCTATCCTGTTCAATCAAACAGGGACCATCGGCTCCAAGAACCCCCTTTTTTAAGGAAGTCCTCCAGCTGTATCTACCGGTAAGTAAGGAGTATCGGGAGGGTGTACATACGGCATCACTACTATGTCCATCCGTAAAGATGATTCCCTCCTTGGCCAATATGTCCATGTTGGGAGTCTTAAATTTGGCATCGGGGTTAAGGGCGGCTACATCCCCATAACCTTGGTCGTCGGTATAAATTATAACAATATTGGGTTTTTGACGGCTTTGAGCCATGGAGTTCATAGAAATCAGTAGTAGTAAAACGCCAAGTATATGTTTTGGTTGATATCTCATCTCTTTTAATTATATTTTATTCAACAACGGGAATTTGGTTATCCGTTCTAAAAGGATATGCAGGTAGATTGGCGCCATTCACCAAGTTTACGTCCGGTTTTCCGGCGAAGGCATATCTAACATAGAGCGGGTTTGTTATACTGCTATTGGAGAGAATCACGGTTTCTCCTTGTAGTTTTGCCTCTGCCGGCTTCCATTGCATGGATTCGTCCGCAACCCAAAATCCCCTGGGGGCTTTATGATCTATAGTTTTTAAACCTTGGGCATGGTTAAAATGAACGGCCAACTGCTTATTTAGCTTTTCTACTTTTTTTAATGTGGGGCCTTCCGCAACAATTTCCTTATTAAGGGTATGTTTTTCCGCGGCTAGTGCCAGCCTAATGCCAATAGGAAGTTTATCCTTTGGATGTATGTTTTTTTCATCCCCTAGGTCAATGGTATTGACAACAGAGGTATGGGGAAGGTCCAATACCTTCATTTGCGATTCCCGCATCCAAGCCCATGATAGTGCGGTGGGACTTTTGGGGTCTATACTTGGCTTTATTGCCGTTCCCTTGCCATATCCCGGAAGCATAACAATGGAGAAATGCATGCTATTATTGTTCCATTCCTTTCTATAGCGTTTTATCCATGATTTAAGGACATCCCCATATTCTTTCATCCCTATTACCCTATGGAACCAAGTGTCTTCTGTAACCTCGGGTACCCCGGAAAAGTAACGGGTATTGCGTTCCCCTTGGTACCATACCAAGCCCCTGCATGCATAGGGGGCCAAAGGCTTCATCATGGCATTATATAGAATATTGGGTTGCCTCCTCATAAAAATATCCTCTTTGGTAGACCAGCTCTCACCATTGGAAAGGGTGGAATTGATTCTATTTCTGGTTTCGGTATCGGCATCCAAGTCGTCCATAATAGCTTTAAAATATGGATAGTCCTTGACCATATCCCTGGGCATCCAGGCTTCCAGGGACGAGCTGCCCCATGAGGCGTGTAATATCCCTACGGGGATATCTTCCGCTTTTTCAAGGAAGTATGCAAAGCCAAAGGCTACGGCACTGCTTGGGGGTACGCCTTCCCAATTACCAATAACATTGTCTTCTTCTTCAAAGGAAACCGTTCTTTTTACCTCAAAACTTCTTATATTTTTAGCTGTGGGCAGTAGTGCTTTGACTTTCGGTGCATTGTCAACTGCATATTGCATGTTGGATTGCCCTGAACATATCCATACCTCACCCACTACCACATTGGAAAGTACTATTTCGGTATTTCCGCTAATAGTCATTTTCCTAGGGGTCTTGGAGGCTTTTAAAGGCTTCAATTTTACCATCCATTTTCCGTCTTTTCCCGCCTTTGTGGATCTGGTCTGACCGGCAAATTTTACCGTTACCTTTTCCTTGGGCGACGCAACACCCCAAACGGGGACGGCCATGCCCCGTTGCAATACCATATTATTGCCGAACAAATTGGACGGTTTTAATTCTTGGGAATACGTAGCTACTGTGTTAAATAGTAGCACTACTAATAAGGTTAAGAGGAACGGCTTTTTTGTCATTGTTATAAATTATCGTTTTTATTCCATACTTCCTTCGGGGGTCAAACGTATTTCTTTAAGGCTGGCTCTTTTTCTATTGCCATCTACCAAGCTAACTGTTATGGTATGTTCTCCCGCTGTTTCAAATTTTAATAGCCCCATCTCATAATAGTTATAGACCTCCGATGAATTCTGCTGATTCTGAACTAAGTTTCCTTTGTCCGAGCTGATTTTCCAGACTAGGCGGCCAGAGCCTGCATAATTCAGTTCTGTTTGATAGTAGCCGGGCTCCTTCACCATTACCGTCCAGCTTACCTTTCCCTTATCTGTCCAATCTTGGGCCTGTTTAATGTGTTTCCACTCCCCAAATTTTTCCATCCACCGTTTCTCTTTGATGTTACAGGCTTTGGCGGTGGCAAAATCAACTGGCAGTGCTGTGGCAAAAACAGGGTCTAAACTAAGTCTTGAATCTACCTCTGGACCACCTTCTACCTCAAGCTCAATAACGGAAATCAATTTTTCCGGTCTTTGGGCGGGAAGGCTTATGGCCGTCCAATCCCCTTCCTTGGCTGTTTCCAAAGTCAATGGCTCTCCGTTTACCCAGAGCTTTGCGAAGATAATATTATTTTTTAGGCCTGGAAGCCATAATTTGCCATCCAATGGCCATTTATATACACTGAGGTTCAACTTGCCATCTGAGGCTATGGTAACATCTCCCCAGGGCAATTTGCGCCCCCAGGGAGAAGCCTCGGTCTTATATACTACCTGAGGGTATTTGTTGATCCATGCTCCAGAGGCCCTTAAGGATTCCTGTGCCTCCATTGGAATACTGCCGTCAGGGGCCGGTCCTACATTTAACATATAGGTGCCTCCCCGCGCCACGGTAGAGATTATACTTTTTAAGATCCGTTTGGGGCTCTTCCAATTCTGATCGTACCAAGCATATCCCCAAGAATCATTGGTAACATCTACGGTTTCCCATAGCCCCCCTATATTGGCAACTGGAATGTTCATGTCGCCTAGCGATTTGTAGTCGCCCAAGCCGTGGCCGGCCCTTCCAGAAATCATGGCATTGGGTTGGTGCTTACGTACCACATCTACCAATTCTGCGACATATTTTTTCTCCATATTTCCAGGGGTATCAAACCAGACCATGGCAATATCCCCATATTCGGTCACGATTTCCTTTACCTGGGGCAGGCATTTTTTCTTGAAGTAATAATCAAAGCCTACTGCCTTGCCTTTTTTATTGACTTTAGGGCCACCGTTGCCGCCGGGGAAGGTCCAGTCCTGATTGTGTGAATAGTAAAAGCCGAATCCAAGTCCCATTTCCTTACAGGCTTTGGCCAGTTCTTTCATAGGGTCCCTGGCAAAGGGGGTGGCCTTAACAATATTAAAATCATTGCTTTTGGAGTTGTACATGGCAAAGCCGTCATGGTGCTTGCTGGTAACGACTATATATTTCATACCGGCATCCTTTGCCAACTGTGCAATTGCCTTGGCATCAAAATTAACCGGGTCAAAGTTTTTGGCTTCCGCCATATATTCATCTACTGGAATATTGGCCCTCCTTGGGTTCATGATCCACTCACTAATACCGTAATACGTACTGTCTTTCCATTTATTGGCAATATTGGAGTAAATACCCCAATGGATGAACATGGCGTAGTTGCCGTCATCAAACAGGGCTGTCCTGGAAGCGGGTGCATCTGCGCCCAAGGTGTTCTGTTCGCCCCACATTTCATCCATCGTCTTTTCTGTTTGTTTTTCCTGTGCCAATATGGTATTTGCTTGCATTATAAGTGCCATCAATAGCCATATAAATTGCCTTTTCCCAATTTTAAAATTCATTGTGTGCTATTATTTAAAGATTTATGCTAGTTTAATTAGTCCCCTAATTGTTTTAATTTGAAGTTCTTGTTTTTTATTTTTTGTTGACCATTCGCATGGGAGAACTATACATCATCCCTTCTGAATCCCTGATGTTAACAAAATAGGCCTGAGTGTTGCTGGGCAATTTTGCCGAAATTATCCTCCCTGTTTTGGAAAAATCCATGCTTGTTTGCTGCCATGTATAGTTATCGCGGCCCCAATCTGCAGTATCTGTAGTGGTATAAAGATAGGCTTCTGTTGCCTTTTCATCGCACTCATATACCAGTTGGTCTTTTTTTCTAAGTCCCTTAAATTTGGGGACAAGGGGGCGCTTGCCATTTTTTACAATATAATCGGCAAAGGCATATATTTCTTCCGGTTCCCAACCCGGTCTATGCCCGTGTTTCATATTATGCTCAATGTAGAGGTACTTTTCATTTTTGGAAGCTTTATATGTTTTGGTAAAGCTGTTCATAGTGAAATGAAAATCATTGGTGCCGTTTACGAATAAGCTAGGCTGTTCTTGCAGTGATAGATACAGTGAAGGTTCCCAATTTTGAAGGTAGAACTGTTGCTGTTCTGTTGTTAAACCGGCTAGGAGCTTTTTGTAATGGGGGGTTTCCTGTAAGAACCCACAGCCATAGACCGGTATGGCAAAGGCATATCTATTATCAATGCCGGTAATTACATTGGTAAGAATGCCACCCCAGGAAATACCACTAATTCCTATGCTCTGGGCATCCACCTCAGGGAAACTCTTTAGCAAACTACTGGCCAGTATAACATCGGCAACAGCGTGGTAAAACCATTGGTCCTCCAACTTTTTAGTAACCACATCCTCAAAAAATCCTATTCTTCGTGGCCCGGAATATTCATGGCCAGGCCACAATTTTTCTCCGGTATTATGTTCAACTCTTTCTCCGGGGACCTGTCCTTCCAAGGCTACTGCCATAGCAATATATCCCTTGTCTGTCCATTTCTTGACCCATTCCGGGAAAGCGGTACCGCCCCCACCATGAACCAATACCACGGCAGGCCTTTTCTCACCGGCTAGAAGTCCATTGGGCAGCCCGTACCAACAAAAAACCTTCGTCTGTTTTCCATTATAGGGCAGCCCCTTAAAAAACAATCCCTTTATGTTAGGAAACTGCTTGTGTTCATCATAATCATTGGTAAAGCTATAACTGGGGGCAATAAATACCCCTTCTTTGATGAGTTTGTTTTTTATCCAGAGGGGACCTGTCTTCTCTTGGGGATTTATAATGGGCCCATTTAAAGTGTGCAATTGTTCTTGCGCAGTACTGCAAATAGTCAGGAACAAGAGAAGGCAACCCAATACATTGCTTTTCTCAAAGTTTTTTTTCTTTAATAGGAACATATAATCCAAATACCACATTGTTGCTTAATACTCTTTTGAAAACTACGGCCCTTCCTCATGGCCAGCAGGTTTTATGAGGTCAAAGCTAAAGACAGATAAGGGAGAATACCTTCTCTTTTCAACCAATCCTTTGCTTATTTCAACCAATCAACCTGTATAGTATACCTTGGGCTTATTTAAAACAAATAATATAGGGGCAATCTAAAGGTTTTGTGTGGTTTGCATGAATAGAATAAATTATCCTAGATTTCATGTTCTGTTCATTTTTTGCATCGCCCAAAAAACGAACCAAAAAATGCTAGGCTGATTTTAAATTTCTATAAATCCACGCACTTTCCACAGCCGCACCGTCCAGGCCGCTTTCACTGGGGTGAAATGCTCTTTGGACGGCTTCTTTTTTCCATATGTGGAAACCACTTGATTTAGGACGAAATTGAAAATAGGCCGTTTCTTAGTTCCGTACCCCTTTAGGGTGTAGACAAATCATTGTAAGTTATAGAGTACTGTTAAACATAGACTTCAAAGTCTGTAGTGTGGTCTATCTTCTTTTGTAGTGGGGATGGCATGGCCGTTGAGAATTATTGAAGCATTGGAAATAATTTAAGCCCGGACATCGGTCTGTAAAATCTTCTTTTAGCTAATCGATAATCCTGAAACTCATTAGTTCGAAGATTTTGGACAAGCAAAGACACCGAAGATTCACGATAACCTTTAAATATCAATAGGGACTACATGGGTAAACCAATATCCAAAAAACAGCCATCAATAAGCGGGATATATGTTAGGCCTTGTGTGTTCCTGGTTAATTGATCTTGATAAATTCGGAAGGGGAAACCCCGTGTAGTTTTTTAAAAGCGGTGGAGAAATAGGAATTGGACTCGATACCTATCTTATACATCACCTCGGAAACATTAAGGCCCTCATTATCCCCTAGAAGCTCGGCTGCCCTTTGTAATCTAAAATTTCTTAAATAGACATTGGGGGACTGTCCGGTAAGCTGTTTAAGGCGTCTATAAAAGTGTGAGGTGCTAAGTCCTATTTCTTTGGCGAGCTCTTCCACCCCAAAATTGGAATCGGAAATGTTTTTTTCCATTATGGCAATAATGTTGCTCAAAAATTCCTTGTCCCGGGTTGAAATTCCACTGGCATTCTTGGGGAGCTTACTATTCCTTGAGAAATATTCCCGTAACCGTTCCTTGGTCCGGATCAATTTTTCTACCCTTAGCTCAAGGTGTTTTAAGGAAAAGGGCTTGCCTAGGTACTCATCGGCTCCAAACTGCAGTCCTTTTATCATATCCTCGTTCTCGTTCAAAGCGGTTAGGAGCAGCACGTGAATATGACTGAGTTCTGGGTCCGACTTTATCTTCTCGCACATTTCAAATCCGTCCATCTCTGGCATCATTACATCGCTAATGACCAGGTCAGGTTCTTTATTTCTTATTTTTTCCAGCCCCTCTATCCCATTGTTCGCTACTTCAATATTATATTTATCAGATAAGGTGCCCTTTAAAAAAGTCTGTACATCCACTTCGTTTTCCACCAGTAGGATGGAATACTTCTTTTTACTGCCATTGTCCTGTGCTATAGCCCTGTTCCCATCAGTAATTTTAGAGGACAAAGGAATCCAGTCGTCCACAAAAGATTTTTTGGAAATATCAATTTCCTGCGCATTGTATGTTTTTAGGGATTGGGAAGGGAGTATGACCGAAAAGCGGGTTTCTACCCCGGGTGTACTTTGAGCAGCAATTTCACCATTGAGCAAGTTTACAAGAGATTTGCAAAAAGACAGGCCTATCCCGCCACCGCTTACCTTATTGGTCCTATTTCCCAATTGATAGAATCTTTCAAAAATGTTTTCTAAATCCTCTTCCGGAATGCCCTTTCCACTGTCTACAACATCTATGAGGATTATCTTTTCTCCTGAAGTATATTCAATTTTTAATTCGATGCCGATAGTGCCAAAGGGAGGGGTGTTCTTAAAAGAATTGGAAAGTAGATTGAAGATAATACGTTCGGTTTTTTCTACATCGATTATTATTTCTTCGTCCGGGGAACTTACTTTGTGGGTAAAATTGATGTCTTTTTCAATGGCGTAATTTTCAAATGTCTCAATGGTAGGGGCAATAAAAGCACCTAAGGTTTCCTTCCTTAAATTTAATTTCAATCGCCCCTGTTCTGCCTGTTGAAAGCTGATCAATTGATCTGCCAGACTTAGAAGTCGTTTCGTATTTTTCTGGATGATCGCTAAATATTTGTTGTTTTCCGGGTCAGTATTTCGGCTAAGTAAGCGTTCCAAAGGACCGGCAATCAATGTCAAGGGTGTTCTAAATTCATGTGACATATTGGTGAAATATTCAAATTTGCCCTTGTTGATTGTGCGCACCCTTTCTTTGTCCAATTCTTCAAATTTTAGGCGTTGCTTTAATTTCTCATGTTGCGAGAAATAAACTACTACTCCAATGCCAATACTCACTGTAAGCAATGTAAAAATAAGATAGCTCCACCATGTGCGGTACCAAGGGGGCAATATTTTAAGGTCCAATGTTTTGGTCTTGGTACTCCAAATGCCATCGCCGTTGGCCGCCCGTACCTTAAATTTGTAACCTCTGGCCGGTAGGTTTGTATAGGTAACCGTAGTCTTGCCTTCATTTACAACTACCCAATCTTCATTAAAGCCTTCCAGCTTATAGGCCACCTTATTTTTGGCAGGGGTAGAGGTATGCTCCACGGCCAGCTCAAAGGCAATAAATTGCTCTTTTTGGCTTACGGCTATCCCTTTTGTCTCTGAAATAGATCTCTCTAGTATTAGCTTATTGTTAAGTTTTTCGCCTATTTGTACCCGCTCGTTATTTATAAGAAGGTTGGTAATTAGTACTTTGGGGGGTTGGTGATTTAATTTAATTTCCTCGGGCTTAAAAATTGTTAGCCCATTTAATCCGCCAAAATAATAATATCCCGACCTGCCCTTATAAAAGGCCCCTTGCCTAAAATTGTTATGTGGGAGGCCATCGTATACATCAAATACATCTATGCTGTTGTCTCTTAGGTGCAATCGCAGTAGCCCCATATCGGAGCTCAGCCATAAAAAGTTGTTCCCATCTGGCAATATACCATAGATGGCGTCGTCCGGTAACACATCATTTTTGCGCAAAAAGGAGATTTTATTAGGTTTTCCCGAACTGTCCAAGGACATTTTGTTTAACCCGCCACCAAAGGTACCTACCCAGATATTATCTGAATTATCCTCATATAGCGAGAATACATTCTCATAACTTAATCTTATTTTGTCCTCCTGGCTGTCTGTATAAGTATGCAGCACCTTAATTTCACTTCCATTATAAGCAGCGTGGATCAACCCTTTTTTGGTTCCAATCCACCATGAACCATCGCTGGACTTTAGGAAAGTATGGCCAATTTCATTTTCCATGGGCATAGCCGATTTAACCACTAACTTTGGATTTTTATTGCTGTCAATTTCGGACCATGGATTGCGTACTACAGTGAGATGGCTTCCCAATAGCAGCATTTCATTTTCTGTTAGTTGACAAATACTTCTAATTCCGTTGTTTAAAAGAGGTATGCCATCCTTTGTCAATTCTACCTTTTTAAATTGATCATTTTTGGGGTTATACACTATCAGGCACTGGTCTGCCCCAAACCATAAGTACCCTTTTTTATCCTCATAAATGCTCCGAACAATATCCATGTCGGAAATAGGAAATCTATTGTCCAGGTTTTCAAACTTAAGTGAGTTGGAGGTCTCAGCATTTACGGCAGTGGTACTTCTAAAAAGGGGAGTGGTATAACCGGACAACCATAACCTTCCATTGCTGTCTTCAAGAATTGCTGTAAGTAAATTATCGGTCAAAGACTGCGGATCATAGGGGTTGTTGGAGTAGTTTCTAAATTGTTTTTGGGTAAGATCCAGCTTATTTATTCCCCCTTGGGCCGTGCCCACCCAAAGTACATTAAAATCATCCTGAAAAAGGGCATTGATATTTTGACTACTTATGCCAAAGGAATTTCGGGGGTCATAGGCATAGTGTTGAAAATTGTCCTCCTCTTCCAAATATTTATAGAGACCGTTATCGGTTGTGCCTATCCATACACTATTGTTATGGTCTTCAAAAATTACATCTACTGCAATGTTGGAGTTTGCGGGATTAAATTTATTATTCGTATTAAAATTAGTGATAATATGTGCCTTATCTCCCTCTAGAGATGCCTTGTAAAGCCCTTTATTGGTCCCTATCCAATAGATGTTGTTCCTGTTTATAAGCGAGGTAACAACTTCCTCTTCCAAAGCCTTGAATTTGGTCAAGGCCTTTATCTCCAAATGCTTTCCAGGAAGCTCGGTTCCTAGGGATAGGTCCCAGAGTCCCTTGGAGGTAGCCAGTAGCAATGAATTTTTGTCCCTAAAGCTGAAATCGTTTAGATAGGGAACCTCAGGGTACGATTCCAGGAGGTTATGGGAAACCTGGAATACGCCATTCTGTACATCCGTAAGTTGGCATGCATAAAGTTTGTTTTCACCGGAAAACCAGATTTTACCATCCGCACCGGAACCAATCCCGCTTATGCTAAGCCTACTGTCTAGGGGAACTGTGAGAAATTTTTCTAGGGATGGAACATAAACATTAAGCCCTAGGCTGGTACCTATCCATAATAACCCCTCTTTATCATTATACAATTGTTTAATATCGTTGCTAAGAATGCTTCCATTGCCCGCAGTTTGGGTGGTGTAGGTTATAAATTCATAACCATCGTGCCTAATGAGTCCGTTTGGTGTGCCAAACCATAAAAACCCATATCTGTCCTGTGCTATGGAATTAATGGTATTCTGGTTAAATCCCTGTTGGTTGGAGAACCTTTCAAACTTTTGGGAATATAGACAGCTTGGGACCGAAAGGCTAAAAATAATAATGCCCAACAATAGTAGTAAAGAGGCTTGCTTACAATTCTTTTTATTTCCCATGTTTTAATTTTGCAGAAGACTACGGTCTAATCCCTTTTGTTGCTGAAGAGAAACAAATATAAATTTGTTGGACCGTAATTCCTAGCTTATTATTTTTTGGAATGGCCTGAGACAATTGAAAAAATAAGCTTGAAAATTTCAATTCTAAGCCAGATTATAATTGGTCCAATGAAGATGTTGTAAAAAAATACGGTTTATGATCTACCTAAGGCTTTGGGTTGTATTCTTGTGGTGATGAAAGGGCTGAACCAAGGGGAGCGATATTTTAATGAACACGCAGAAGCCATACGGTAGTAATTAGGTATCGGGGCAAGTAAAGAGCAATATTAAAAAGTGTACTATAAATACAATAATCAAATATAAAATGACCCATAAAATTTTATTCGTTTACGCTTTACTATCCACTTCTTTTTCCCTCCTGGGCCAAACGTATATTACCAATGTAAGCGTTGGGGATGTGGAACGGCAAAGACTGCTTCCCAATCAGACGGTGGTAATTGACAATAATAAGATTAAGGACATTAAGAAAAGTACAAAAGTTAAGATTCCTGAAAATGCCAAGGTGCTGGATGGAAGTGGTAAGTTCCTATTTCCCGGATTGACCGATGCCCATATTCATTTTTTTCAGAATGGCGGACTCTATACCCGTCCAGATGCCATTGATCTACGAAAGGAGAGACCTTATCACAAAGAAATGGCCCATGCGCTTCAAAATATGGAAGAAGTGCTGTTGCGGTATTTGCAAAACGGTATTACCAATGTGATAGATGTTGGGGCCACTTATAATTTTCTTGAAAAAAGGGATCAATTTAAGGGTAGGGCAGATACACCATCGGTTTATATGACAGGGCCTTTGTTGACCACCTATGAACCCTCGGCCTTTAAGGATTTGGAAAAGGATGCGCCTTTTAGTTTGGTAAGGACCAGGGAAGAAGCAGTAAAAATGGTGCAGGAACAACTTCCGTACCGCCCAGATTTTATTAAGATATGGTATATAGCGGCCAGGGATGGGTTGGCAGTGGAAGAAAGTGCGCGTAAAAATTTGCCAATCATCAAGGCTATAATCAACGAAGCCCATAGCAACAACTTAAAAGTTGCCGTACACGCCACCCAACGGATTACCGCACAATTGGCCGTGGAAAGTGGAGCCGATTATTTGGTGCACAGTGTAGTGGATGAAGAGATAGCGGATAGTTTTGTGCAATTGCTTAAAAAAAACAATACCATCCTTTGTCCTACCTTAACCGTACATCTGGGATACAGCAATACTTTTGGGCAAAAGGAAGAACTTGGCCATGAGGACCTGCTAAAGGCAGATCCCTTTCAATTGGGGACCCTGTTAGATCTAAAACATTTGCCAGATACCCTATTGGTCAGCAGCTATAAAAAGCGCTCAAATTCCCAGGCCAATAAAGACCGACTAGACCGTAGGGACAGGATTATGATGGCCAATCTAAAGAAACTTTCCGATGCCGATGTTGATATTGCCACAGGTACCGATGCCGGAAATATTGGGACACTTCACGCTTCATCCTATTGGGCAGAATTACGGGCCATGAGTAAAAATGGTATGGGAAATTGGCAGCTAATAAAAGCCTCTACCCTTAACGGTGCTAAGGTCTTGGGCAAGGAAAATGAATTTGGGAGCATTGGCGTTGGCAAGCAGGCCAACCTTATTCTATTGAATTCCAATCCAATTGAGGATATAGAAAACCTTATGGATCTCCATACGGTGATCAATAACGGCACAGTGTTTAATCCAGATGAAATTCTGCCCGATAGCCCTTCCCATCTGGCACAGCGACAATTAAACGGCTATAACCTAAGGAATATAGATGCCTTTTTGGAACCCTATGCAGACGACGTTGAGGTGTATACCTATCCAGATAAATTGCGATACAAGGGGAAAGAAATTATGAGGGACAGATACTCCAAGATGTTCCAAAATACACCCAATTTACACTGTGAATTGGTGGCCAGAATTGCTAAGGGGAATATAGTAATAGACCAGGAACGTGTGCAATTTGGCAATAGGATTAAAGAAGCCGTGGCTATATACCACATAGAAAACAATAAAATTAAAAAAGTGTATTTTATAAAGTAAATGGGGGCGGCCGGCAACGGAACACTTTTAAGGACCATCAACATTTTGTGATTACATCCTGTCAATACAGGTATGGGCCTGTATCCATATCCAACAACAATGGAAAAGTTCAAGGCTGGGCATGCCACATTTGAAGAGGAAAGAGTTTGGTGCAATTAAGGTTAATTAAACCTTTGCTATACTTTATAGTCTAAAAAATAATAAAATGACCCTTTAAAATGAAGTTACAAAAATGTATCTTTCTTTTGGCTGTTTGCTTACTACCCCTATGCTATGGATTTATTACAGTGAACCCAGAAAAGGAATCATCCCATTTGTCAAGGAATCAAGAGATCCCCGTTTACAATTTTGAATCCTTAAAGCCACTTTTATATACCAATTCCGATAAAGTCCATATAGTTAATTTTTGGGCGATGTGGTGCGCTCCTTGTGTAAAAGAGTTACCTATACTTAAGCAGTATGAAGCCAATAATCCAAATGTGGAAATTCTGCTGGTAAGTCTTGATTTTCCCGAAAATATTGATTCTACGCTAAAGCCTTTTTTAAAGAAAAAGGGGATTACATCAGAAGTTGTATTGTTGGATGACCCCGATGCCAATAGTTGGATAGACAAGATAGACCCCAAGTGGTCAGGGGCAATACCCTTTACCATCATATTCAATAATGAAAATCGCTCTTATCACGAACGTGCTTTTGAGAATATTGAGGATTTAGAAAATGAAATAAAGAAAACTATAAAAAACAAATAATTATGAGAATTCATCATATACTGTATACAGCAATACTTACAGCGGGCAGCTTTCTTATAACTCTAGGTGCTGCCGCCCAGGAAAGAAAAGGACCACCCCGTGGCGGTGGCGGACATAGTCCTGTCCAAACAAAGACCTTGGAAGAAGTTGGAGGTTATAAAATTGGGGATGTCGCAACCGATTTTAAACTGAAAAATGTAGACGGAAATATGTTCTCCTTGTCCGATATAGAAAAAGCCAAAGGATATATAGTAGTTTTTACTTGTAATGAATGCCCTTTCGCCAAAATGTATGAGGACCGATTAATTGCCTTGCATAATGAGTATGCACCAAAAGGATATTCTGTAATTGCCATCAATCCAAATGTAAGCGACTCCAACACAAGGGAGGGCTTTAAAGCAATGCAGAAAAGGGCAGAAGAAAAGGAGTTTCCATTTGTGTATTTGGCAGATGAAGGACAAAAAATAGCTCCGCAATACGGTGCGTTAAGAACACCTCACGTATTTTTGTTGGACCATGAGCGCAAGGTACAGTATATAGGCACCATAGATGATAATGCCCGATCTGCAGAAAACGTAAAAGTAAAATATGTTGTTAATGCAATTGAATCCTTGGAAAATGACGAAAAGCCAAATCCCAACTTTACAAAGGCTATTGGATGTCAGGTAAAGATTGCAAGAAACTAAATAAGTCCATTATCTTTAGGAAGGCCATTTAGGCATATGGGAAACTGCTGACTACCTTTTTCTGCAAACAACAGGGCTTGGTTCAGATATGGCATTTCAAAGAGACAGTATCATTTAAAAGTGGGGATATACAAATAAAATCATATAGGTATGAAAATAGGAATATTGGGAATGGGTGGTGTAGGAAGTTTTATTGGTGCAAAACTTACGAAGCATTATGAAAATGATGAAAATACCCAAATATTCTTTATTTGTCGCAATGAAACAAAGGAGGCTATTGTTAACAATGGACTTACCTTAATTGCAGCTGATAAAACCATTAATTCCAGGCCTTATTTAGTTTCCGATAAGCCTGATGAAATTGGATTACTGGATATACTAATAATTGCTACAAAATCCTATGCATTGGGTACTGCCATTAGTGACTATCAAGATTGCCTTAAAGACGATACCATTATAATCCCATTGCAAAATGGGGTAAACGCAAAGAATATAATTGAGAAGAACATAGATCACGACAGTACAAAAATATTGGAGGGTTGTATTTATATTGTTTCAAACATTGAGGAACCGGGCATAGTAAAACATATGGGCGGACCTGGAAAAATATTTTTTGGGAACAATGACAACCATGATTTTGGATGGGTTGGGGACATATTGGCCAAAGGTGGTTTAGATGTAACTTACACCAAGGACATTCAGGAAATATTATGGAAAAAATACCTGTTTGTTTCACCATTGTCCACAATGAGCACTGCACTCCATATTAGCTTAGGGGAATTGGCCGAAGATTCCATACATATGGCCAAACTTAAAAAAATGATGATAGAGGTCCAAGAGTTGGCCAGTAAGCACAAGGTAACCTTAACCAAAGAAGATATAGAAGCGTCCTTGGCTATGCTTTCCAAGTTTCCGTATAAATCCAAAACATCCTTACAGTTAGATTTTGAGAACCGAAACAGCAATACCGAAAAGAATATTTTAGTGGATTTTGTTATAGAAAATGGGGAAAAATTTGGGGTTGACACAGATCATTACCAGGAAATGAACAATATTATAAACACAACTCGTAAAAGCTAATAATAACGGTGCTTTTTATACCGATCCGCCCCTGATATATCAAACTTTGGGTCATTTAATAATTGCGGTTAGACTGGAGGTCTTTAAAATAGGTCGTTGTTAGTAGGGTCCCCAAGCTTGTGTATCATAAAAGTTAACCCTAAATAGAGTATAAAGCCTAGTGACCATTGCCGCTTAACCATCATTTGCCAAAGGGGTTGCAACAATTGTTTTTCTTCTTTGACCTTTAAATTGAATAGAGAACCAATATTTTTTATATTAGTGGGCTGTAATCAACACTTGGTTGTAGTATTCCCCCCACTGTACACCCACAAAAATTTATAGTAATCATGGGTCTAATAGTACGTATTAGTAAGGAGTTACGCTTGCTATATGGGAATATAGGTGCGGGTTACTTTGTATGTATGTTGGCAACAATTTGACAAAACTTCGCTCTATTCAATAACTCAATATAACAAATGCTTAAATTGAGATACTAATTATTTAAAATCTAGATTAAATGAAAAGAATAACAAAAAGAAAAGCTTTAATTTTATTATCAATTGGAATACTTGCAATTGCAACTTCACAAATTGCATCTCAATATTTTGAATTACCTGATTTTACAAAGGGTTCTTTTATCGGAATTGGAATCGGACTTTTACTTACTTCTTTAATTTTTGGAAATTTCAAAACTGTTCGTGATTAGAATCGAACAAAAGCGGAAAAACGGAATTGCCTACCATAAATGGAAAAAATTGCCCCTTTTTTTAATTACACTAACCAAAATTATACTGACAGAATAAAATATCAGCAAAATGGATATATATAAATTTTGCCGAATCTGAATTTTAAAAAGTACGGGAAAAATCAGAACCTAATTGATAAAAAAACTATTGAAATGTTAACTTAAGAAGGATTCGATCGTTTACATAGAGGCTTAATGTAATAGTCAACAAAACAATTCATAAAACAAATAATTCCCAAAAATGTTTAAAAAAGTACTTTTTTGTGCTATACTAATGTTAGCATTTAGTTGCTCTAAAGATGATTGCACTAAAACACAGACCCTATACGGGGGATATGGACCATACGGCCCTCTTCCTGATAAAACCATTGAAGTCCCTTGTGATTTTTCCGATCCTGTACCAATAGGAGAATTGTAATATTCACTTTGATAGCATATTATGGTTAAACCAAATAGAGTCCCTTATAAAAAACACTAGGAAATAAATACGTGCTACAACAACTTATAAAATTAACTGCTCTTTTGTGTTTTATTATAAGTTGTTGTTTGTTTTATCTAATTTTCCTCCACTCTAAAAAGCGTGGCAAGACGGAAATTCCTCGCAGGTAAACCCGCAACTATTCTAATACGAGATGTTGCCTACAAGCTAAAAAAACGACATTTCTAGCTAAAGGACTACTGTAAAAATGGAATTGAGAATTAAATTGCCGGTTTAAGGTTAGCCTTAAAAGATTATTGGGATCAAACTTATTATTACGGAATGAAAACAATTTTTGACAAAACCACCAGAAACGGCTTGATTGCCCGAATTGAATTACTACATGAAAATAGTGCTGCCAATTGGGGCAAAATGAATGTTTCACAAATGCTGAAACATTGCACTCTTTATGATGAATGGTTATTAGGGAAGAACAATCCAATATATAAACAAGCATTTATTGGAAAAATATTTGGGAAAATGGCTTTGAAAAGTATGATAAAAGATGAAAGACCATTGAAGCAAAATATGGGAACTTTAGATGAACTTAAAGTAACAGAAAGCAACGGAAATGTATCAGTTCAAAAAGAGAAATGGATTGATTTAATCAGAGAATTTGAACATTTTTCAAATCCCGATTTTATTCATACTTTTTTTGGAAAGATGACAAAAGAGCAAATAGGATATTTGGACTATAAGCATACTGACCACCATTTGAGACAATTTGGGGTATGAAAAAAGAGGAAAGCAATTAAAAGTGAAAACATCAAGTGAATTTAAAAAGAGTTAATAGCAGAACACAAAAGTAAGTTGCCAAACAATGCCTCCTATGAAAAGCAGGCGAAACAGTAATAAACTTAAGGCTTTAGGCTTTTATCAAAGTATGTGTTTAACCGAAAGTTTAGTGCTTCAAAATCGGCTACTATTTTATACAAACCGTTGTTAACAGGCTAAAAACGAATTGCTATGTTACATTTGGTTTGGTCAATAGGTAGGCTTCCCTAAAAAAGGAAACTATAATAAAATAAAACATGGAATATCACTTCGATAAAAGTTTGGATTTGGAGTTTAATAAAATAGATGAATTAAAATGGACTCCCTGGATAGGAGAAAATTATTTAAACAATACCTCTGCACCCAAAGTATTAATAATAGGTGAAAGTCATTATGAATGGGATAAAGAAGAGGATGATCAAGAATCTATTGAGTATTTAAAAAACCCAGATTTTACAAGAAATTTTATTAATTAGAGAGGACTTCATTTTCTTTCGGATGGGATAGTTAATGCTAATGTTTTAAGGAATTTAGAACGATCAATTTTTCAAAGTAAAAATGTAGAAAATGAACATAAATGGAATAATGGAGTAATAGCTCGTATTATGTGTTCATACAAAGAGCTTTATCATCTAGATATAATAATGCTAGGCCCGATGCTCAAGATTTTATAAAAGGGTGGGAAGTTTTCGATGGAGTTGTATCCATTTTAAAACCTGACATTTGTTTGTTCTTAGGGGTAGAATCTACTAACCACTACAACGTACTGAAACCTAAACCATCCCTTAATATAACTTTTCTAGACATTGAAAAGGAAGATTCAAGAATTGGTTCATCATATCCAAGAACCGGGAACCTTAAACTTGATGACAATAAAGAAATAAAGCTGATATTTATCAAACACCCAAGTAGCTATTTCAGCTGGGAAAAGTGGGGAGATTTTCTTAAAAAGAAAATTGAGATTTAAAAGAAGATATACTTATATAAGTCGGTTTTCCCCATTCAAAATTTCTCCTTTCCCATACTGAGGTCCGCGTCATTGAACAGCTGTTCTATTTCCAGGTTTTCTGTATCCTAATCTATATAAAGATTTTGCGACAGCTCAAAGAGGTGGGCCTCCGTTTCATAAAAATTCATCAAATTGCCCGCTGTGTTCACGAAAACCAGATAGTCGCCAGGGGAAGGCAATCTAGAAAAAGCCACTATTCTCTTTTAATAAAACTCCCTGCTCCTGTACAACTCGATGCTAGGGAGCTGTGTCCAAAGTTAGAGGTAATGTTACCGATTTGGTAACTTTTTGTATATTTGCTCTAAAGAACTCGTTTTGAGAGTAATAGCGAAAAGAACTATAAGGGAATTTTGGACCAAGCACGAGGATAGTGAACAACAATTGACCGCATGGTATAGGGAAACTGAAAAATCTGAATTTAAAAACTTGAACGAGCTAAAAATTGAATATCCAAGCGCAAGCATACTAAAGGACAATCGAATTGTTTTTAACATAAAGGGCAATAGATATCGGTTAATAGCAAAGTTCAATTTTGAATACCAGATCTGTTGGATTCGCTTTGTTGGGACACATGCTGAGTATGATAAAATTAATGCAAACGAAATATAAAATGAAAATAGCACCTATAAGAAACGAAAAGGACTATCAGAACGCAATTAAGCGTCTAGAACAGATATTCGATGCCGAAAAGGGTAGTGAAGAAGGAGACGAACTCGAAATTTTATCGATTTTAATCGACCAATATGAAAACGAGAATTTTCCTATTGGAATGCCAGATCCTATTGAGGCCATTAAATTCCGAATGGAACAAATGGGAATGAAGCAAAAAGACTTGGCAGAGGTCGTAGGTTATAAGAGCCGTGTAAGTGAGATTTTAAGTAAAAAGCGTAAACTAACTTTGGATATGATAAGAAAACTTAATACCACTTTACATATTCCAACTGAAGTTTTGGTTCAGGACTACTAGCAGAAAGCGGGTGTCTAACAAAACGTAAGAGTAATCTGGTCATAGTGTTATGTTTTAACTTTTACTTATTTTTAAGTAGTTGTAGAAACTTTACGTCTTTGTGCTTAGAATAAAAAATATAACCGGCCCACTCCCCCACCAGAATAATATAGTCGAACATGTGTCTGATTTGTACGGGCAGGCAAAAGTATATGTAATGGGCAAGACGGATTGGGTGCATTAGTTTTTTCACGCACTGTTGATAGCTTAGGCATGGTAGCATATCATCTAAAAATGTATTGGAATGTACAAAACCTTACTTTTTATCGCTTCTAACAATGGGCCAATTTTGTTGGATATTTTTAGCAGTAAAATGATATGAAATGAAAGCCTTTACGAGATCAAAATATGGTGGGCCAGAATTACTTCAATTGGAAGAGGTAGAAAAGCCTAGTTTAAAAGATGGCCATATTTTGGTCAAGGTTTTGGCCAATTCCGCCAATCCCGCAGACTGGCATATTCTTAGGGGGAAGCCTTTTTTTGCACGTTTCTCTTTTGGGCTGTTCTATCCAAAAGAAAAAATTCTTGGGGCCGACTTCGCAGGTGTTGTGGAGGAAGTGGGGAACAATGTAGACCGGTTGCGAATTGGTGACCGGGTATTTGGAGAAACACTGGGTGCCGCCTTTGCACAATATGTCTGTGTCCCGGCAGAGGTATGTGGTATTATGCCCAGAAATGCCAGTTTTCCGGAAATGGCAAGCGTACCAGTAGCCGGACTAACCGCTTTACAGGCCCTCATTACAAACGGACAACTCAAAGAAGGGGAATCGGTTTTGATCAATGGTTCCTCAGGAGGTGTAGGCCATTTTGCAGTTCAAATTGCAAAGGCCTATGGCGCTGAGGTAACTGGGGTATGTTCCACTAAGAATGTGGATTTTGTTAGGTCCTTGGGTGCCGATGAGGTTATAGCCTATGATAGGATTGATATCCATAAACACATGGGTAGGTACAGCCTCATCATAGATAGCCACGGTAATCTCACCCACAACGATTATATGCGTATGGGAGACCGTGGGGTTATGGTAGGCTTTACTACCATAGGTCATATGATAAGGGTGCTTTTACAAAATACTTTTAGTAAATTTCCTTTAAAGCAGTTTACTGCAGAAGCCAATAGAACGGATTTGGAGACATTGGCATCCTTGATAGAGAGTGGGAAAGTTAAAGCTTACGTTGGGAAAACCTACCCCTATACCCAAATACCCGAGGCTATAAAGTATATTGAAGCCATGCGTACCAAAGGGAAAGTGGCAATGGTTTGGGAACAAGGGTAGCGGTATTCAGCGGTTTGTAAAAAGGGTCTTGACAAAGGCAAGCCCCCAAAGCGGAGTATAGTGGGGCAATAGCCCTAAGAACCAATAAATAACCTCTATAGAATTTTGAGAAATGGAGAAAGTAGATAATTATTTAGAACAGATAAAAAACTGGAAAGAAGAAACAAAGTTGCTCCGGGAAATATGTCTTGATTGCGGACTAACAGAAGATTTTAAATGGATGCACCCTTGCTATACATATCAAGAAAAGAACGTAGTGCTTATACATGGATTTAAAGATTATTGTGCCTTGCTATTTCACAAAGGGGCGCTATTGCATGACGGCCACAATATTTTAGTGCAACAAACAGAAAATGTACAATCGGCAAGGCAAATTAGATTTACCAAGCCCTCAGAAATTACCAGTCTAAAGTCGATTATAAAAGCCTATGTCTTTGAGGCTATTGAAGTGGAAAAAGCGGGGCTGAAAGTGAAATTGAAAAAGACGTCACAATTTAAAATGGTAGATGAGTTTAAGCAGGCATTGGAAAATGATCCCCAACTGCAATCCGCGTTTAAAAGTTTGACCCCCGGCCGGCAACGCGGGTATTTATTGTATTTTTCACAGGCCAAGCAATCTAAAACCCGTGTTTCCAGAATAGAAAAGTCCATTCCTAAAATATTGGAAGGAAAAGGTCATAACGAAAGATAAACTTGCCCAGAGTATTTCAAGTAAGGTTGCAGCAGCTAAAATTTGTCCAATAAACTGAAGGAGCTATGAGGAAGCTTTTGTTTGCCTAATTGGGAGTAATTGCTCCCATCCTATACTGGTCTGGGTACATAGGCAAGGGACAATGGATAATTAAATAGACTCGGGTGCCCTTTTTACTTTTTGACCTCCCTTAACCACCTCCTTTCATTAAAGATTTTTCTTGTTAAAATGTATATGTTTGCAACTTGATTCATTATAGCTTCAAAAAACGTAAATCTTAAATTGAATAATTATGCTTAAAGCACTAACTAAAATGGCCCTTGTGGCAAGCATGGGTATGCTTTTACTTGCCTGCAGTTCAGAGGATCCCGAGCCAGAACTGGTATTCAACGATTTTCAGCCGGAAACAAATAGTATAACCTATACCTCTGCAAATATTATTTTTTACGGTTCGTTTTCCTTTGATAACCGTACTTTTTTGTATAGGAAAAAAAATACGGGGGGTACTTTCCAGGAGTTACCTTTTGAGGGGAGTAGGGTAGAATTGACCAATTTGGAAAGGGCTACCACCTATGAGTATAAGGTGCAAATTTCCAACAACAGTAGTACAAAAGAATCCGATACCTATTACCTTACCACCAAGGCGGTAACCATAGATTATAATAAATTATTGTTGGATAAGGAGCCGGGCTATACTTCGCCAACCTTACTTTTTGCCCATACTAATCAGGAAATTACCATCCATGCTGAAGGTCTTTCGGAATTTGACAATGTAGCCCTTTATTTGGTGAATGAGGAGAGGACAGACAGTTTGGCCATGGCAACGACCAAGGTTGCAGATTCCCTGCGATTTACCATCCCAGAAGATTTTCTTGGGCAGGATCCAAGGGAGACGGACAAAAAGACCTTCGTAGGGCTGCAGATAGGGGATACCTATCAATATTTGATGAACTATCACGCCTATGTTAACTTTATAACTGGTAAACTGGTTTCTGGTGACGAAGGATTGTTAAGGCTAAAAATTATTAATTCAAAACCCTACATTAGGTCTGTAGATGTTAGACTGGCAGACAGCTCCCAATGCTTAAATTACACCCAACTTACTTTTCTAGGTGACTTTTTAGGTTATTGGGAAGAGTATTCTTGGACCCCCAGTAGTGCCCAAATTACCATTTATGATGCAGATGGGGCCGTATACTATTCCCAATTGCATGAATACGGGGATGATACAGATGAGTGTGGGGACCTATGGGTAACCATTAATAGTAGTAAAACTTTGGTAGAAGGAGTGCACAATTACCACCAAAGAAACTATGCCACCACAAAAATTTATTTAATGCCCGATGGTGACTATTCCGCGGAACTGCGATTTGAGTTTAATGACGGTCAATTGCCCCGCACCACAGAACGCTTTTATTTTACTAAGGAATAAACTTATAAGGCTTCTTTTAATAAGAAACCCAGCCACCGTGCTGGGTTTTTTATGCTTTGGAAGGGCATTCATGTCCCCTACTGTCGCCCCCGCTGGCGCGAGCCTGCCTATCCCGTCAGGCAGGCATCTTGCTCCTGCCATAAGTACCCCTGCTGGCGCCGGCCTTACTATACCTTCAGGGGGGCATCCTGCCCCATCCACAACAAGATCTACTGATAATAACCTAGGAAATATACACTTAAATCCAGTGTTGTACGGTGGCTGTGGTATTGCCAATATTCCTTATCTTAGAAAGGAGGAAACAACCCCCTGGTTGTAGTGTTCCCTCCACCGTTCCGAATAGAAAATTTAACCAATAAATCATGGAAGATGAAAAATGCAGTTCCAATACATAGTGTATACAATTTGGCCGAAACACTGATTTTTCCCAATGCTATTACTTTGAAAATACTCCTTTCCGGAAAGCATACCAACGGAATCCAAGCAATTTTTGAAGATATTGTTGAACCAGGAGTAGGTCCAGGAAGGCATATTCACCACCATCAAGACGAAACATTTTTCTTTTTGGAAGGAAAATTTATCGCAGAAGTAGGAGGTGAAATGTTTGAATTTAAGCCAGGGGATGTAGCCTTTATTCCCAAAGGAACAGTACACGCATTTAAAAATGTAGGTGATACAAGTGCAAGACTGCGTTACATTTTCTCCCCAGCCAAGACCATTGAAGAAATGTTTCGGGAATTTTATAAACGCTCTAAAGAGGGAGCCTTAACATTGGAAGAAATGGCAGAAATTTCAGCAAAACACGGACAGGAGTTTGTAGGACCACCACTATGATTAAAATATTGGTTAAAAAAGAAAATATGGCAACTAAGATTTTTTGGAAATATTAGTGGCTTTGCTGAAGCACCAAATCCGTTTTGCTATATTTGGAGTCTGTTCCAAAATGAAAGGATAGCATTTATAATTGGCTAGCTTTCATACACTAACCCTCAGGAGCAAAAGAAAGAGCATGGAAAATATATTGATATTACTGATATTTTTGATTTTACCTATTTCAACTATTTTTCTGTTTATTCTTAAGGACAATAATAGGACAAGAAGAAATATTCTGAATTTTATTCTTATTGCCAATACTTCATTGTTCCTGTTTCCATTGGCTTATGCCTACCTTGCTACCGGTTCAGGAGGTAATATGTGGAATGAAAATGGTCCTGGCGCAATTTTATGGCTTTATATGTTGATATTGCCAATATGCGGAATCATTCAGTTTATTCTTTTTTTGCTAAAAATTATTTTTTATCAGTCCAGTAAATTCAAGGCAGCAAAAAATTAATGGTTTTTGGAATTCGGCTTGGGGAAGTGGCCTTACCCCAGCTAATCACTGCCAAACAGCTTTTCATTAATGAAGTCTCCTCTTGCTGGCGCTAGCATCTTGCTCGTGCCATAAGAACATCTAATTAACATATAGCAGCCTGAATTATTAGTCTGTTTTAGGAATTCCTGAGCCTAGGGCGGGGGTAAACTTTGTGTTGTACGGTGGTTGTAGTATTGCTAATATTCATTATATTAGAAGGGAGCAAACAAACACTTGGTTGTAGTATTCCCCCCGCTGTACTTCCACAAAAATTTTATTATAACAAAGCGTATGGATACCTATTCATAATAGCTATTTACGGTAACATGTAGGTGTAGTTCTTTTATACTTAGGTTGTGCGTCACATTTGCCAACGCTATTGATAAACAAAACGGGAAGGCCGAAAACCGAACAAAGTAGGCAATTAATAACTAACCAATATTATGAAAAAAATATCAGGATTATTAAACGAAATGGCTGTACTGCTAACAGTTTGCATTTTTGTATTTGGATTTCAAAGTTGTAAGGAACAGCCCAAAGAAAAGGAACCACCGGTAACCGAATTTAATCTAACGACCGCCAAAGCTGAAATTGAAGAAGCCAACAAGAAATTTATGACTTTTCTGGCAAAGGGAGATTCTATTGGGATAGCAAATTCATACACTGCAGATGCCAAAGTAATGTTTGCAGGAGCACCTTCTGTAACTGGAAGAGAAAATATTCAAAAACTATTTTCAGGTATTATTAATTCTGGAGTAACAAGAATAAACCTTGAAACTAAAGAAGTTTTTGGCACCGAAGATTTGTTGGCAGAAGAGGGTGAAGTGACTGTTTATGTGAACGATGATACGGTTGCAGAAGAAAAATATATTATTCTTTGGAAGAAAGAAGATGGTAAATGGAAGTTGTTCAGAGACATTGCCAACTCAAATTCGCCAGCAGAAGAGTCAACTAATTAGTGGAGAGATTACAATGGAGTAAGTTTAAAATACGAGCGTACAATAACTAGGTCTTCTTTTGGCGGTACAGCCTATCGCGAAATAAAACGCCTTGGCGCCGGCCTGCCTAATCCGACAGGCCCCCTCGCTGGCGCGAGCCTGCCTATCCCGTCAGGCAGGCATCTTGCTCGTGCCATAAGAACACCTAATTAACATATGGCAGCCTGTATTATTCTTCCATAATTCAAAGGTATAGGGCAGATATCGGGTCCACAGAGCTAAGGAACGGCTCTACTTTGTGTTGTAGAGTGCTTGTAGTATTCCTCCCACTGTGCTCCCACAATATATTGCTAATTACCAATAGGTTATTGCTGCCTATTAAGTGCTATTTACGATTGATATAAGGGAAAATAGGCGCAGCTTACTCAATACCTGGGTAGTGTATTTAAAAAATCCATTGCTGGTCGTTAACACAGATTCCAAATGACAAACCTGCTTGCCCATAAATAAAGACGGAGGTGTTGAGGTAGAATAGATTAGGGAGTTTCAATTTTCTCTACAAAAACATCAAACTGCGTTATCACTTGATTTTCAGGTATTGATATGGAGAAAATCTCGCCAAGATTGTTTTCAAATATCCTAATGGGATACCCTTTGGTTTTTATAGATATACTTTGACTTGTTTCAGTATCAAACAAAAGAACTTCCCGCTTTAAAAACTCAGTTTTCACATCACTTCCATACCAATCTGGGTTATTGGAAGAAGCAAAAATGTATTTTGAATCTTTACTTAATCCTAGAGCAAAAAGATTTTGGGGCATTTGTGCTTCTATCTGAAAAGTAAGGGTTGAATACAACGTTCTTTGGCCATAATTTATCAAAGAGTTGGCTGAGTCACTATAAAAAGAGACATTCTTGTAAACAGGAATATAATTGGAATCTAAGGGTAAAGAAACTACTTTCTTATTTTGGATCTGTCCTTTTTCATCAATTGTAAGGAGGATACTTTCCTGTTCAGCCTTATGACCAATAAGAATTTCATTATCATTCACAGCAAGCATCCTGTAATTAGAATCTCCATGATGAGTGGTGTAATGAATTTGCTTGTCCAGAAGAATTAACTCTTCTCCATCTCTTTGGAAAACAAATATATTATCATTATCCACTACCACTATAAAACCATTCTTTGTATATAAAAAATCAACAATAATAGACAAATTAAATTCTTCATATAGGTAGAAGGAGTCAAAAGAAGAATTCTCTATAAGCGAGTTTGGATCATGAAAATGCATATTGTTGCCGCTATTAACAATTAATTCTCTTCCTTCTGGAAAATTAATGGGTTTTTTAAACGGAATTCTATAAGAAAAGCTGGTATTTTCACTGGTAAATGATTCTACTAATCCTGTAGCATAGTTATATCTTAACACTGCATTTAAGTCATAATTGGCCCAATCGGGAATCTTACTCCGACCATATAAGTATACAATAGGTTCTTCCGTGTCTATCTCTATATGTTCAATACTAATGGAACCAACCATATCCTTTCTTCTAAAAGAGACTTGTTCATAGTTGGAAACAATTTTGCTGCCAAATATATTGTAAGCGTTTATGGCAAAAAAAGGATTCTCCAAATAGGGTGGGTCCGTGTCAAGAAAGCGGGTTTCTTCAATAACATCAATTAAAGAGATACTATCTTCTTCATGAAATAGCATATTGCTGGCGTCTGAATTAGCATATACTATTTCGTAATGAGAAAAATAAGGAATGCTGTATTTGTCCCACTCCAATAGGATATGTTCCCCTTCTACACTAGGAGATTTTAGAATGACTGAATTTGGAATAACTAATTCTCTCGGATTTTCACTAAGCAGATTGCTTTCGCCCACCAAAATACCATTTGAATATACCCTCAAAAAATAGCATAAATTACCTTGGGTTCGGGGTGGACTATAATCTGTAAATGTAGTTTTGGAAATGTCATTAATTTCAGCGACAAGTTCTGCGTCTTCTTTTGTACAAACTCCTTCTTGGGAGCGGTAAATCTTATAACTGCTAAAGGAACTATTGTCAGTATTCTGCTTCCAGTCAAATTTCAGCAGCGTTGGCTGGTTTAAATCCCTTACAAAAGACTTGGCTGTGTGATTGTTGGGAATTGGGTCGTATGGCCTTAAAAAGGCTTTAAAATTATCTTGATTTCCATCATTGTCAATATCATATCTAAAATTGATGATCAATTGAGAAGGCTCGGACTCAATTACTGGAAACTCTACCTTTTCTCCAGTTGTACTCGACACTATTATTACTCCGTTTTCAATTTTCCAATTGCCCAAAGTCGTACTTGGAATACAATCAGATTTATTGTATAAAACTTCTTTATAAACACCACTCTCGGAAAAAACGATATGATCAAATCCACAATCCGGAAAATTAGGCGTCGTTTCAACAAAGTTGTCCATAAATTCGCCAGCATAAACATACCAGGTTCCCTGAATATCTTCTCTTGAGACCTGGGTATCCACTTCAGTTTCGGTGGTAGTAATGTCATTTTCTTGATTACAAGCTATAAAAACGAGTATGGCAATAATTAAATATATGTATCTTTTAAACATACTGAAGAGCTTCAAAGACTTTTTGTCTTTATCTGAAGGGCTAAATTAGAGTTTAATTTTTAAGGCACTAATTGTTTTCGACATATTGTAACCTATGATAGTGCAATCGAATACTACGGTATTTTTTTCAGTTACACCACTTGCACTGGCACCTTGCTCCTGCCATAACAAGAGCTACTAATGGTAAGTAGGAGATAGACTTAAATCTTGTTTTGTACGGTGGTTGTAAAGTTGCCAATATTCTTTATCTTAGAAGCTTGTTCACCAGGTCTGGGTGATGGTATGCCTCCTGCTGAACTCCACGGAAATTTTATAACAATAACTTGGTTTATAGTACGTAGAAGTAGCCATTTGGAAATATAGTAGGGAGTTACTTTATGCCTATGTTGTGTGTCACTGAAAAAAATGAGCTATTAATGAATTATCAGACATTTCAGCCTCATCCAGATTTAGAATCGCTTGTTAGCTGTTATTGGACTTTAGAAGTTCCTGCTGATAATTATTCGCAAAGACAACGGATTGTTCCTGATGGCTGTATTGAGATGGCTTTTATTCTTGGCGATGATATTAAACGATATACTATAGGGGATGAATTCATCCTTCAGCCCCGTGCAATGGTACTTGGGCAAACAATTGAACCATTTTATATTGAACCTACAGGCTATGTGAATACATTCGCCATCCGATTCTATCCGTACGGATTTGCCAATTTTATATCAGAACCAATTAAAAATTTAGCAAATAAAGAAACACCAATAGAATTATTGTTTGAAGAAAAATCCGCCAAGGAACTAGAACAGAAAATAATTCAGGCGAGAGACATTAAAGAAAGAATAGAAATAATAGAAAAATTTCTCTTAGCAAGATTAAACAATAAATCGTTTGTTGAGAATATAGTAAAATCAACTGTTAATGCGCTTTTGTTAACCAAAGGAAATGAATCGATAAAAACCATTCTTAAAGAAGACTTGTCCAAAAGAAGGCAACTTGAGAGAAAGTTTGCAAACCAAATTGGAGTGAGTCCAAAACAGTTGGGCAAAGTCATTCGCCTGCAAACAGCATTAAAAATGCTACTTAACAAAGAGAAAAAAAGCTTAACTAATATTGCTTACGAAAGCGAATATTATGACCAAGCCCATTTCATTAAAGACTTTAAAGAATTTACGGGCACCAACCCAAAGGAGTTTTTGGGAAGTGAAAATTTAACTCTTTCTGCTACTTTTTACAAGTAAACCCAGTGTCGCATTCTTACAATTTCAATTCATCTGTTGGTGATAATATTGTAGCATCAATTTAATCAATATAAATGAAAAGATTTATACTATTGGCCAGTATTCCTATTGTCTTTGGTTTTATGGCTTGCAACAATCAGCACAAACCCAATTCACAAACAGAAAAGCAAGATTTACCAATTAAAAAAAACATGAATGATATGAACAGTTTTATTTCCCTTTTTGAAATTCCAGCAATAGATATTTCCCGAGCAGTCAATTTCTATCAAGCCATTTTGGACATTAACATTGAGAGAATGGAAATGCCAGGAATGGAAATGGGAATATTTCCGTACAAAGAACAAATAGTGACTGGAGTTATAATGAAAGGAGAAGGCTACAAACCTTCAGCAGATGGATCTACTATATATCTAAATGGCGGAGACAATCTTCAAACTATACTGGATAAAGTTGAAAAAAATGGCGGAACAATCATTGTACCAAAAACCGCTCACGCAGATGAAAGTGGATTTTTTGCTTTGTTTTTGGACACGGAAGGGAATAAACTCGGTCTAAATTCCCCAAACTAAACAGAAGTAAAACGAACGCACAACAATCTATATAACCAATAGCGGTTTGGGTGTAAACTCGAACCGCTATTGGTTTAATTCAATATCTTGTTATTTGATGAATAGGTGAACTTAATCCGCCTCCGCTCCCCCCGCTGGCGCGAGCCTGCCTATCCCGTCAGGCAGGCATCTTACTCGTGCCAAAAGAAGCAGGGCCATGTACCTATTTCATTTTAGAGGCACTAAAAAAATGTTACCCGATAGGGAAGAGAAGAGTCTATTGTAATAAAACTAGTTCAGGTATAATCCTAATTGTCATTTTTCCATATCTTAGAACGGAGCAAACAAACCCTTGGTGGCAGTATTACCTCTGCTGTAAACCCGCCATAGTATTATAATAAGCAAAGCTAATGCTGCCTATTAATAGTTGTTTACGATGGCTATAGGGAACTATAGAGGGGGGTGCTTTATGTGTAAGTTGTACTTAATCTAAACCAAAATAAATTTTAGAAAATGAAAAAAACGATTTTAACCCTAACTTTTGCTTTAACAACATTGACTTTTTGTAATGCTCAACAAATTGAAATGGAAAAAGTATTTGGTGGATACAAATACACTCAAAACGGAACACTAATGAAAATGAAAGATTTGGTAAAAACAATGGAGTCAAATCAACAAGCTTTTGATTTAATTAAAAAAGCTCAATCGAATAACACCATGGCATCAATTTTTGGCGGAGCTGGTGGATTTTTAGTTGGTTGGCCAATTGGAACTGCTATTGGCGGTGGAGATGCAAACTGGACTTTAGCAGGAGTTGGAGCTGGTCTTATAGCAATCGCAATTCCATTTTCTTCAGGTGCAAATAAAAACGCAAAACAAGCTGTGGAATTATACAACTCATCATTGAATTTGACTTCATATTATGAATTTAAAATTATAGGAAACGGAAACGGAATTGGACTCTCAATTAATTTTTAAAAAACGACTACAACAAAACCTAAAAGTAAAGCGGACTTTAGGACTTAACCACGCCTGTAGCGTGGCAGGTTGAAAGGTCTGTGTATATTTATAAAGTCGCTAAATAGAATATTACGCTTCAGCAAAATGTTCAAATTTAGCTCTGGAACAAAAAAAGAATAAGCAAAACAATAAGCTTTAGTTGCGTCGGCAGACGGAAAAGAAAAGTTTCCTTTCTTCTCGCTGGCGCCAGCCTGCCTATCCCGTCAGGCAGGCATCTTGCTCGTGCCAAAAGAAGCAGGGCCATATAGCTATTTCCTTTTTTGAGGCACTAAAAAAATGTTGCCCGATAGGGAAGTGAAGAGTCCATTGTAATAAAACTAGTTCAGGTATAATCCTAATTGCCAATTTTCCATATCTTAGAACGGAGCAAACAAACCCTTGGTGGCAGTATTACTTCTGCTGTAAACCCACCATAGTATTATAATAAGCCAAAGCTATTGCTGCCTATTAATAGTTGTTTGCGATGGCTATATGGCACTATGTTGAGGGGTTGCCTTATTTGTAAGTTGACAGTAGTTAAAACAGAACTCTCCACATGAATAAAAAAATCGCAATTTTAAGAGGAATAAATGTCGGAGGAAAACGGAAAATCCTAATGGCCGATTTAAAATCACTGTGCGGGAAATTGGGACTGGAAAATGTAAAAACATACATTCAGAGTGGAAATCTAATTTTCAATTCGGATAGGAAAAACGCTGAATTGGAAAACGACCTTGAAAAAGCGATTACCGAAATATTTGGATTTGATGTTCCCATAATTGTTAGAACCGGAAAAGAACTTGAAACCACAATTAGCAACAGTCCTTTCTTGGATAAAGATGTTGATATTAATCATTTGCACTTGACTTTTTTGAAAGAAAAACCCAATAAAGAAAACATTGAAAGGACTCTGGCCTACGATTACGGACCCGACAAATTCAAAATTGACAACAAAGACGTATTTATATTTTGTGCAGGTAAATATCACCAATCAAAATTGACGAATAACTTTTTTGAAAAACATTTAAAAGTTGGTGCCACAACAAGGAATTGGAAAACTGTGTTAAAATTATCGGAACTAAGTAGGAGTTAAAAACCTAATCGCTTCAAGCAGTATCTAAACAGCATCGCCCCCGCGGCGCAAGTACCTTAACCTCACTGGCGCGAGCCTGCCTATCCCGTCAGGCAGGCATCTTGCTCGTGCCAAAAGAAGCAAGGCCATATACCTATTTCTATTTAGAGGCACTAAAAAAATGTTACCCGATAGGGAAGAGGGGAGTCCATTGTAATAAAACTAGTTCAAGTATAATCCTAATTGCCAATTTTCCATATCTTGGAATAGTGAAAATATATGTTTGGTTGTGGAATTCCCCCACTGTACATCCACAAAGATTTAATAATAATCATATGGTTAATTGTACCTACTTACCATAGCTATATGGAACTATAGTGGGGGGGGTACTTTATGGCTATATTGTGCTTTATGCCAAAAAACGGGAGTAAAAATTACCGTTCAAATCAAAACGAGAGTAAATAATTAGTATTTTTACCCTTGAACAGGATTTAGGTTTAAAAGTTACTCTCGTTATGAACAGCTTCAATAAATCTCAACCATATAATGATCTTCCTTTACTTCCTCCTAAAGAAGACCTGGAAACGAAGGAAATTCTAATCAAAACAATAAAGGCAAGTAGAGCCTTGGCTCAATTAAATGGTGCAATAAGAAATCTACCAAACCCTAGTCTATTTCTTGATACGCTTCACTTACAAGAAGCGAAAGCTAGTTCTGAAATTGAGAACATCATAACAACAAATGACGACTTGTATCAAGCTGTTGTAGCAGATAAAAAATTAGATAATCCTGCTACAAAGGAAGTTATTAGCTACAAAGAAGCTTTATGGCTTGGCTTTAAAAGACTGGAGAGTAAGCCTTTTATTACGACTAATCTGTGTATTGAACTTGTTCAATGTATTAAGCAAAATACTGCGGGTATACGAACTACACCTGGCACAATTCTATCCAATACAAAAGGAGAAGTTATTTACACCCCACCTTCAGGAGAGCAAATCATTCGAGAAAAAATGGCTAACCTAGAAGCTTTCATAAATGAAAACAGTTCATTAGATCCACTTATTAAAATGGCTATATCACATTACCAGTTTGAAGCCATACATCCATTTTCAGATGGTAATGGTAGAACAGGTAGAATCCTTTTATTACTACAATTGAAACTCGAAAAATTACTTGATATACCTGCATTATTCTTGAGTGAATACATTATTAGTCATAAAGACCAATACTACACAGGACTAATGGCAGTTACCGAAAAGAATGATTGGTCAAAATTTATCCTCTATATGTTAGAGATGGTAGAATCAACAGCAATAAATGGTCTTGAAAGATTAGAATCTATCATTCAGCTTATGGAGGCAACTGGCCAAGAAATTAAAGAAAAACTACCAAAAGTATATTCCAAAGATTTAGTTGAAGTCATCTTCAAACTCCCTTATACCAAAAGACAAAACCTAATTGATATTGAACTAGGCACACCAAAAACAGTTGGAAACTACCTCATGGCTTTAGAGGAAAAAGGATTTCTAAAATCTGTAAGAGTTGGAAAAGAAAAACTGTATCTAAATCAGAAATTAATGAACATACTTGAAAATTAAAAAGCACGAAGTTACAACCAACCCTATACGCAAGGCCCTTCGGGACAAGGCGCATAGATAGAACATTGTGCTACATTATGACCAACCTAAACCAATGATAAAATTCTTTAGAAAAATGATACCAATAAAGAGAATCCATTTATTTAAAATAACACTAATTGCCATTATCGGATTATGCCTTTTTTCATGTAAACAGCAACAAAGTTTGCAAAACATGATTGATTTGTCCATAAAAAACAAGGATTTGGTTTTAGTGATCCCCGATGGAAAATACGTAATACACAAACCATTACTTCTCTCAGGGGTAAATAATCTTGTTATCAAAGGTGATACGCCAAATGGAGTAATAATAACCTCTAGCATGGAAGTGCCAATAAAAAACTTGACATGCCTGGATGAAGCAATTGGAATGTATGAGTATACTAGCCCAAAGTTAATTATGTCACCTTGGCCAGATTCATTTAAGGGTTATGCCGGGTGGCCAGAAATCTATATTGCTGGCGTTCCATTATCCATATCCCGTTACCCAAACGAAGGATTCATAAAAGCAGATTCAATAATTAGGGCTGGTAGAAAGCCAAAAAATAAGGAAACAAAGCAATTACCTGCGAAATTTCTATCAGCAAATCTTATAAAAAATTACAACAAAGAACTTCCCTTGTTTCTCAACGGATACTGGAGTTATAAATGGGCCGACGAAATTATTCGGGTCGACTCCATAGACCCCATCTCTGGTGAGATCAAATTGGCAGCCCCACACAATTATGGAATGGGATCTCCGTCCGGGGGGCTCTTTTACGCTTTAAATCAACCTGAATATGTTGATATTGAAAATGAATATTATTACAACCCCAAAACAGGAACAATCCGTTTTATCCATTCTTTTTCTAATGAGAAAGTAGAATCGATTCAAATTGCTTATCAAGATTTCACCCTTTTGAACATACAAGATTGTAATCAAGTAAAAATTGAAAATATAAATTTTAGGTATCATAACAATTTAGCCGTAAATATTTCCAATTCTAAATCTGTAGAGATAAAACGGTGTGAGATGTATGGATTAGGTAGGTCTGCTATAGCGATAACTGACGGATCTAATTGTGGAGTTAGAAACAGTACTCTTAAATATTTAGGAAACACCGGGATTTCACTTATAGGTGGGGATAAGAATTCGTTAACAAAGGCTGCCCATTTCGTGGAAAACTGTTCCATTAGTTATTTTGCAAGGCATGTTAAAACCTATGCACCCGCCGTTAAATTGAACGGTGTTGGGCATATAGTAAAAAGAAACAACATTAGTTTTGCCCCTCATAACGCGATTCTATTTTCCGGGAATGATCATTTGATTGCTCAAAATGAAATAAGAAAAGTGTGTTTAAATACTTCGGATGCTGGAGCTATTTATTGCGGTAGGGACTGGACTATGGGAGGAACCGTGATTCGGGAAAATATAATCAGTGAGTTGGGAAAGGCAAGTCACCATCATAACTGGGCCATTTATTTAGATGATTTGGCCTCAGGAATAAGTGTGATTAACAATCAGATTGCCGATAGCCCTTCTGGGATATTAATAGGTGGTGGACGTTATAATCTAATTAATAACAATACGATAAGTAATTGTCCGAAAGCATCAATTGTGTATGATGCTAGAGGATATGATGATTGGTTTAAGCACCATTTAATGGATCGTGAATTGTCCTTATGGCCTCGTTTAAACGCAGTTCCCATTAATCAACCACCATGGAGCGAACGATTTCCTTGGTTGCAGGAAATACACAGTGATGATGCAGCACTTCCTAGGGGAGCTGAAATAAAAAACAATCAAATAGTAAATTCTGCACCACCTAAGATTCATGATAAAGTATATAAATATGGGCAGGTAGATATTAAAAGGGCACAAGGGAAATAAGTATTTAAGGAGAAAAGAATATACGCGCCTAACAAGGGTTAAACCATAATATGGGCTATGCGCCCATTCTACCTATGGCCAAACCGTGGTACCAAAGCTTAAGAGAAAAACATGGAAACAAAACCTTGTTTTGCTGATTAATTTTTGACGAGAAATTTGATAGCTGTACAACAATGCCTCAATAAACAATTATTTGTATATTGGTCTTATTGTCAGTCTTTTACAACTAGCTAAAACAATCTCTCTCTATATGAAGTTCAGAAATCCTATATTGGTTTTTAACCTAGTTCTTGTGTTTATTATCGTTTCTTCCTTTACGGTAAGGGATACCAAAGCATCGGTTATGCAATCGCAGTCTCTAGAGTTCAATACTGAAGGGTTGTATTATGCCGAATTTTATGATTTTGTATTTCGCGGACATTTTGAGCATATCAAGGTTAATCGTGAGGATGTTGAATTTCTTTCAATTTTTGAACAATATTTAAGGGCTTATGCCCGACAATGCAAGCAGTACTTGCCCGAAAACAAGGTGGAGATTATGGATTTGGTTTGTGCTCGTGAATACGTTGAAAAAGATTTATATGGTGACGTAGTGAGCCGTACTTGTGTCAAATGGATTTGGCAAGGTTCCAAATTGTTTGCTCGTCCAGATTTGTACAATGCAAAGTTATCCGTAGAAAAACTACAATCCAACGACGCCTTGCAAAAAGCTTTTGCCGAAATGACGGACCCAAACGCCATTGGCAATTCAATGGATAGGGTTCACAAATTAAATGGGTTAAAAAATGACATGGCACAGATATTTACGCTTAATTCATGTAACAGTGCGGGCATAAAGCGTTTTGAAGAAAATTTAAAGCGATATGCACTTAACCAAACAGCTATCCGCATGAAAGCGGAAAGTAAGTATTCAGCCATGAAAAACAGTGGAGGTCCCAAAGGAGTTCAAAACCTTAATAAACTTGTGGACGACCTTGTTGCCAATCAGGCCAAAACCTGGGCCATGAACAAATATGTTCCTCAGAGCATTTCAGGACTTACTGTTCTTAAAAAAGATTCACAAGGTCAGCCATTGGTAGCCAAGGCAAATTATACCTATCAGTTTTTTGGAAAATCTGGAGAAGGTTGGGTACAGATAAGTTTTGAAAATGGTTTGCCCAAATGTCTTTATTTTCATGATTTCCCTCAAAATTGTAAAACACCGGGCAGTAGTATTGTATCGTCCTATGCACAAGGATCGTATGCCAACTAGCTTATAAGTCATAGCAAAGCCTTATTTAGGGTTGTTTTAAAATTTTAAAATGATCATTGCTTACTGCAAACTGTGATAGCTATAAGGAAATATAGGCGCAAGTTGATTTATATAGGGCATTCATATGTTGTTTGGCCTAGTTCAGCATTCTACTTTGGGACGCAAGCCTTGGTCAAGGTCCAAGGGACAATGAATGGCTATCCTTTCAAAGCTCAATTATGGCGTTGCAAGACCTTAATAATAAATTACCCGTCAAAACTAAATACCTAATGCCATTGAGAAAGATGTTGGTGGTGAAATAGCTATACATTAAAAAGGAAAGATTGAAATGAATACTTCATTGCCAATTATAATACATCCTAGGATAGTATTGTATTGGAAAGAAGCAAGACAAAAAGATACTGATGGAAACCACCGCATATTATTTTTTGGTGGAAAAAACCGACTAAACACATCGTGGCGAATTGAAAACTGCATAGCAAGTTGAGTTAAACAATACAAACAACAACGGTTCCGGTAATAATTAGTTGTCCACTTCCCTAAAACTAATAAATAGTAATGGCGGGACATTTCAAAAAACACTTTATTTAATAGCACATCAACAAGGGTATAATTTTGGGGAAAATATAGTTTTAATTAGGTAAATGCCCTATACTTGACAAATGAAAAACCGCGTACATATCCTATTTTTTGTAGTTTCCTTCCTTGTATACCATACTGCTTTTACACAAGAAAACTTCAAGAAAACCAAAATTGTAGCTACTGTATTTAAAGCACTAAAAAAACAGAACGAACAAAAATTCTTAAAGGGTTTGCCTTCTAAGGACGATATTCTTTATCTAATTCCAATAATCAAAGCTGCACAGCCAAACGAAAATATTCCAGAGGCTGATACCATAATTGCAAATTTTAAAATGAAAGCAACCGAGAATTTTAGAAAAGTAATTAAAAGAGGAAGTTCGTTTGGTGTTAAGTGGGAAGATATGGCTTTAGAGAAAGTGGAATACAAAGCTAATCCCGATCCCAAGGTGGACATAGAAAGAGGGAACATTACCTTGGTATGCAGTAGCAATGATAAAAAATTTCTGATCATATTAAATAAGTCTTCCAAAATACGTGGTAGCTGGAAATTAATGAATACCATGAAGTTTACCCTTCTGTAAAGGGGTGTTATAGTTCAGAACAACAATGGCCCGCTGCCGTAAGCCTGGTTATCCCCTCGCTGGCGCGAGCCTGCCTATCCCGTCAGGCAGGCATCTTGCTCGTGCCATAAGAACACCTAATTAATATATAGCAGCCTGTATTATTCATCCATAATTCAAAGGTACAGGCCAGATATCGGCGCCACAAAGCTAAGGAACGGCTCTACTTTGTATCGTACAGCAAGTTTTGGTATTGCCAATTTTCCTTATCTTAGAAGGGAGCATACAAACCCTTGGTTGTAGTATTCCCTCCGATGTACGCCCACAAGATTTTATAATAAACATAGCTTGCTACTGCCTGTTAATAGCTGATAATTATGGCTAATTGGCACTATAGAGAGGAGATGCTTTATAGCTATGTTGTGTATTATTTGAAAAAACCAAAAAGTATACACCTTTTGAAAATGTGTATAAGGCTATAAGGCGATAATGTACTGATCTTTGTCCCAACAAAATCAAGACAGGGATGAGTATTAAGAACCAATTTGGAAAACAAGGGTGGACACCCGATAGAATAAATGATTTAAGCGGGAAAACGTTCGTGATAACGGGTGCTACCAGTGGAACAGGGCTTGAGGCATCTAAAATATTGCTGTTCAAAGGAGCAAAAGTGGTGATGCTAAATCGGAATCCTAAAAAATCCGAGGACACCATTGCTACTTTGAAACATGAAATGGGTAGTAATATAGATGTATCATTCATACAAATGGACTTGGCAGAACAGGCTTCTGTGAAAAAAGCGGCAGCAGCGGTACTTGGGAAAGTGAATTGTATTGATGCATTGATTTGTAACGCTGCTATTGCCCAGGTGCCCTATCAGAAGCTTACTGTTGATGGCTTTGAAAGTCAGCTCGGCGTAAACCACTATGGGCATTTTACCCTACAAGCGCTGCTTTTTCCGTTGATTGAGAAATCTGAGGGGCGTATTGTGGTGGTAGGCAGTGAAGGCTATAAAATGGGTCTCAAAACCATCAAATTTAATGATATGAACTGGGACATGAACTACAATGCAAATGATGCCTACAGTCAGAGCAAGTTAGCACAGATAATGACTGTATATGAATTGCAGGATCGATTAAAAAAGGCTGGTAAGACCCATGTAAAGGTTTATGCATGTCACCCTGGGGCTTCAGCAACTTCTCTTATAAAAACCAGTGGTAGTTTAATGACACGGTTCATATGGCAACTCATGAAGTTGTCTCCAATGGTACAATCGGCCAAAAAGGGTGCATATCCAGAATTGATGTGTGCCATTGAAAAAGATTTGGATCAGGGTGGTTTTTATGGTCCTACAGGAAGAAATTATTGGACGGGTGCTGTTGGAGAATGTAAACTGGAACCACATGCAAAGGACAAAGTTGTGGCAGGGAAATTGTGGGAAATATCAGAAAAGTCCACCGGTTTGGAATGGAAGTTTTAAAATGGAAAACCTTTAAAAACCTTAGATATGGATATTTTAAAAGCAGCCACCGATTGGGCAAAAGCAGAACTTTTTTCAACCCCATTTTTCATTCTTTTCGGAGTGGCATTTATGATAGCAAGTCTTGGGTTTTGGCAATTGGGTAAAACCGAAATGGCCAAAGCCTACATCATACCTGTCTTAGTCGCGGGTGTTTTGCTTACAATAATTGGTCTTGGTTTATTTTTTACCAATAAAACTAGAGTTTCACAGTTTGAAACCGCCTATAATACCGATGCTCTGGTCTTTGTTACATCAGAGGTTGAACGAGCTGAAGCTACCTTAAAGGAATACAAAACAATTGTTTTTAAAGCTATTCCTATAATCATAGCGGTCTGTTCCCTTATCATTATATTTGTTAATACGCCCATCTGGCGCGCCAGTATGATTAAAATTATTGCCATGTTGGTGGTAATTTTGCTCATTGATGGCTTGGCCCACGCCCGCATTGAAGACTATAACAAGCAGTTATTGCAGGCAGAACAAGAATTGAAAAACTAAGATGCAGCACTTTAAAACTTTATCCTCATATTTAGAATATTTGGAGCTTCCTAGGCCAGAACATCCCATGCTTAGTGTGTTTACTGCCATGGGTGAAGGTTTTCTGCCCTGCCCTAAGGAGAGCTCGCCTCCAATAACCAATGATTGCTATTCCATAAGTTTTAAAAAAATAGTAAAGGGTGATCTAAACTATGGCCGTACCAAATACGATTTTACCAATGGTACATTGTTTTTCATTGCACCAAGACAGGTATTGCAGTGGGAGGATAACATAGTTTTTGAGCAAAAAGGCTTTTCAATCAACTTTCATGAAGATTTTTTGAAAGGATCGGAGTTGGCAAATCAGATTAAGAAGTATGGTTTCTTTTCATACTCTGCCAATGAAGCTCTACACCTTTCTCCCAAAGAAGAAAAGCAGATTGAGTCTATCGTGGAAAATATCGACATAGAATACCAAAACAATCAGGATGAGTTTAGCAAAGAAATTATTATTTCTCAGCTTAGCACCCTTTTAAAATATGCCAACCGCTTTTATGAAAGACAGTTTTTAAATCGCAAAGAGCTTTCAAACGATTTGCTGGGGCGGTTTAATAGGCAATTGGAAGTTTACTTTGATTCAGGGAAATTGCAGGAAAATGGAATTCCCAGCATCGAACAAATTGCGGAGAAGCTTTCGGTTTCCCAACGTTATTTAAGCGATACGTTGAAAAAAGAAACCGGAAAAACATCTACTGAGCACTTGCAATTATACTTAATAGACGAAGCCAAGAATATCTTGTTGGATCCCAAGAAAACTATTTCTGAGGTAGCTTATGAATTGGGTTTTGAATATCCGCCCTATTTCTCAAGATTGTTTAAAAAGAAAGAAGGCATCAGTCCCACAGAATACAGGGAGAAATATAAAATGAACTAACCCGTGGAGTCTCATTATACCCAATCAATTCCTTGGGTATAAACGAGTAACCGACTTGTACCATAACAAATGCTATTCTCAACAATAGGGAAGGGTAGACTTTCTGTTTTAGGGGGCTGTAGTATTCCCAAAATTCTTTATCTTAGAAGCTTAAACTACATTTGGTTGTAGCATTCCCCCCACTGTTCACCCACAAGATTTTATAATAAACATAGCTTGCTGCTGCCTGTTAATAGCTGATAATAATAGCTATTTGGCACTATAGGGTGTAGATGCTGTATATCCACGTTGTACCTCATACTGCCCCATCCCGTATAAAAATACATAATACCGAACATTATGTGTAAAAACGACTGAAAAGAATACCTGAAAGCAGCAAACCAAATAGCGTTATAACTAACCAATAAAGACCAATAAAAATGAAAGAATCTATCGCAAAAAAGATCAATTTCGATAAAGCCGGATATTTTGCCATTGGATTATTTGCTCTGGCTTTTTTAGGTTTTTGGCCTACCTATTTTTCAAAATTCTTTGATGGTACGGCTAACTTCAATAACTATTTTCATTTCCATTTTGCAATGTCATCTCTATGGATAGCACTATTAGTTTTACAGCCAATACTTATCCGAAATAAGAAATTCGCTATCCATAAGCAAACTGGGAAATTGAGTTTTATCATCTTACCCTTGTTCTTCGCATCGGTTATTTTACTAAAGCATCATAATATTGGAGGTGAAGTTACAGAAGGCCTAGGGGCTAGTTTATGGCTGCAGTTAAAGGATTTGGTTATTATCGGACTTATGTTTGTTATAGCCATAGCGAACACAAAAAATATGCAAATTCATGCACGTGCCATGATTGCCACTGGAATTGTATTTATAGAGCCAACTTTGGGACGTTTTATTATTCTCACCTTATTGCCAGAGCCTGATTTTATGCTTGGATTGGGAATTACGGTTGCCATAATGTACGGGCTGATTATTTCGCTCATCATTATTGAAAAAAAACAAAGCAGCGGACGATGGGTTTTTCCCATTCTTTTAGTGCTGTTTATGATATTTCACTATCTAATTTTCTTTCAAGTTAGCTTTCCGTTGTGGGATTCCATTGCAGCATGGTTTGCAAGCTTGCCTATTACATAATAAATGGATGTTAGGGCTAAAAAATAACAATGCAGGGCAAGGAGTATATTCATGTCCTGTATGCTTCGCGGCATACAAACCGCTGTGCTTCATATTTACCGAATTGCAATTAATTAAATATCATATCTTTAGGGAAACCAACCTCTGATGCTTAAATTCTTTCGTAAAATTCGTCAAAGCTTGATGGCTGAAAACAGATTCAGCAAGTATGTACTTTATGCTATTGGTGAGATTGTCCTTGTGGTAATTGGAATTTTAATTGCGGTCCAAATCAATAATAAAAACATTAAAAACCAAAGGAGCGATTTGGAAAGAAGTATTTTGATTGAAATTTTGGATAACCTGGAAGATGATCTGGTGCAGATAGAGGACGAGCTCTATAGTGATAAGGTTGTGATGCATGCCGACTCCATAGTCATTGCCCATATACGTTCCAAAGCTTCATTTCAAGATAGTATTGCTGCTTATTTAAGAATTTCAGAAATGTTTCCGCACTTGGATTCTAAAGAAAGTGGATATAGCTTGCTGGAGTCAAAAGGAATAGACCTGATAAGAAATGATTCCCTTCGGATTAGAATTACGAATTTCTATAACCGGGACTACCCCTATTTTAGAAAGTATGAAAAAGAACGAGTGGACATAGTCCAAACAATAATCAAACCGTACCTAACTAAGAATTTTTATCTGGAAAGTTATTCGGAATGGCCTTACACAAAGAGAGTTCCCTTTAGCTATGATAACTATTTGAATGATCCGGAGCTCATTTCTGTTTTACAGACGAGTTCAAGTCTTTCGAACATTATGCATGAAAAGGGGGAGTTTCTGGAGAAAAAAGCTCATCTTCTCATACAGCATATTAATCATTATTTAAATAGAAAATAGGAAAGGTTAGGCTTTATGTTTTAGGAGGTTGTAGAATTCCCAATTTTCTTTATCTTAGAAGAGAGTAAACAAAAACTTGGTTGTAGAATTCCCTCCACTGTACACCCACAAACATTTTATAAAAACATAGAATTAATAGTACGTAACAGTAACTATTTGCGCTAGCTATATGAAAATATAGGTGGGAGTTATTTTATAGGTGAGTTGGCAATAATTATGATTCACTCTGAAGTAACATTCGGGTTTAAAAAACAATAATTTAAATTTTGTAGATTTGTTTTTGGATGGAAATAGCAACTGACATAAGTAAAATTCGTAGTTTATCACAAATCATTTCGCCTTCTAATTTTAAAAAGATTGTGCGAAAAGGAGACTATTATTCAACATTTTACAAATTAAAACAATATACTACAGTTACAGATGCCACGACCAATCTAGATGCTATCAATTTTATTTACAAATCACTTTTAAAAAATTATAAAAACGAATACGTCTATAAAAATATACTCACAAACAAATTACTTCTAAAAAAGTACAGTTTAAAAAATACAATTGCATTGAATGAATTCAACATTGGCAAGTCAATTGCTGATTTTGTTCTATTAAATGGAGAAGCAAGAGTTTATGAAATAAAAACGGAACTTGATAATCTTGAAAAAATAGATAAGCAAGTTTTAGATTATTGCAAGTTTGCAGATAAAATATACATAGTGACAAGTTCAAAACACATTAATAAATTAATTGAGCTTTATGAAAATTCTACAATTGGGATTATTGAGTTAACTTCAAGAAATGCCTTAAAAACTGTGAGAGAGGCTAAAAATAATTCATCAACTTTTAGTCACGAGACATTGTTTAAGACTTTAAGGAAACAAGAATATCTTGAATTAATTCAAGAGCATTTCAAATTCATACCTAAAGTTTCTAATACTTTGATTTTTAGAGAATGTTTAAATCTTGCTAAAAAAATAGAGGTATCAATATTTCAGAAATTGGTAATAAATAAGCTTAAATCAAGAAATATTTCTAATCCAAAAATAATCAAAGAAGAATCTATTCCTGAAAGCTTAAAACATATTTGTTATACTTTGGATTTTTCCGAAAATGAATATGAGGAATTAAACTCATTTCTTAATAAAAATAGCAAAATATGTATTTCCCGTATTTAAGAGGTAAGCAATTTGAGTTAATTGCTTTAAGAGAATTATGCGCTCTATTCCCAAATGATTTAGAGAAAATTTCACCGGTAATTGAACCTGTAAAATCTTCAAGTACTTTGAGTACAACACTTGTTGAATTAGCTAACAGAAATGCCAATTTCAATATTATCATTAATCCAAGAGTTGGAGACTTAAAGAATCAATACGGTGAGATAATTGAAATCATTAGTTCTTCTTTACCAAATGACTATAATAATTATCAATTAGCAGTTATTATTCACCCAAAAACAGAAAGCAACATTCAGCCTCTAATTCAGTTTTTGAATGGATTAGAAATAAACTATAACGGAATAACTTTAATTCATAATACTGAAATAAGTAATCATAATATTGAATTATTGCATAATCAACTAAATATCTCATACAACTTAATATACTTTTCAAAAACAAGTCGAAGATACTATCGTGAATTTGACCCTGCGACTTTAGTCAGTCTAGACGACTACTTTGAAGAGTTATCAAGGAATGCGGACTATTTAAACCAAGAAAGTGATTTTTCGAATGAGTACAGGTTTTATCAACAAGACGGTTTTGTAGGCTTTTCAGATTTCCTAACAATAGGAGACAACTATTCGGAATCCGGATTCTTACCAAGAGCTGTTGCCATTCATTTAAGTTATTTAGACAACGATAGAATCAAAGTAAAACATTTTGTATCTGATTCGAATGAAGATGTTTCTGATATTGGTGGTAAATTTTCAGAAGCGATTAACAAATTAGTTATTTGGTGCGACCAAAATAATCTAAATACTTCCGCTATAAATGTGTTTAGAGATTTGCAACAAAGAGGTCATTTTCCAGGTTTAGGTACATTGAAAAAATTATCCATAATGAATCACATTGAATTAGTAATCAACAATATTTAATTATGAATTGTTGTGTTAAATGCTTTACTAGTTCATATCTAATTAGCATTATAAATGGTGATGATAGAACTGGAACTTGTGATTTTTGTAGCACAGTAAACACTTCTATTTATTCAGCTAGAGAGTTATCACCTTTTTTTAGAAATATACTTTCTCTTTATAATCCAGATGAAAGTTCAGATTCGAAAATTTCAAAATCATTAAAAGAAGATTTTAATGTAATAAGTGAAATTGTTGTAAGTCCTATTGAACTATTGAAAGCCATTTTTGAAGATGAAATTGATACTTTCCAACCAATATTCGATAGTAATGTTTCTTTAAAACGCAGGCCATTTCTAGAAACACAAGCAGATAATATTCATAATGTCTGGAATGAATTTAAAGAGGAGATAAAATTCGTAAATCGCTACCACATTCAGAATACAATTGATTTAAAGAAGTTAGAAACATTTTTTCTACACGAAAGTTTTTACAGAAATATCAAAAAAGGAAGGATTTTCTTTAGATGTCGAGTATCGGATGAAAATGGTTTCCCATGTGAAAAGATGGGAAATCCACCAATCGAACTCGCTTCAAGTGGTAGAGCGAACCCAAAAGGGATTTCTTACTTATACGTTGCTGATAGTCTTGAGACGTCAATGTACGAGACAAGAGCTTCACTGTTTGACTATGTTACGGTTGGCGAGTTCAAACTTACTGAAGACATCAAAATATTAAATCTTCGAAATCCAAAAGACGATCCAATTTATTGGTCAGAGATAGAGGAAATAGAAAATTATTTAATTTATATTCCTTTCATTCAAACATTGCAAAAGGAACTTTCTTTGCCAATTAGAAAATGTGACAAACTTTTAGACTATATTCCTACTCAATATATATCGGAATTTATTAAATCTTTGGGCTTTGACGGTGTGGAATACCAAAGTTCATTGAATTCGGTAGGTTATAACATCGCAATATTTAACCCTGAAAAATTAGAATGTTTTAAAACCAATGTTTATGAAATTAAAGATATAAAATTAACACACGGAATAATTAAATAACTATTACCAACAATACCTCTTATGAAAAGCTGCGCTGGCGCCAACCCACCTATCCAGTCATGCAAGCAACTTGCTCCTGCTATAACAATAGCTACTGGAAACAACATAGTATCTAAAGACTTAGACTAAGTGTTGTACGGCTGTTGTAGTATTCCTAATTTTCCCTATCTTAGAAAGGTGCAAACAAACCCTTGGTTGTAGCATTCCCTCCGCTGTACACCCACACATTTTATTATTGCCTTATGTCTTGCCCTATTCATGGGTATTAGAAAATGCTGCATAGAAAATAGGCAGGTATATTTCCAATGTAATGGGGTTGCCTAATAACAGTATTAATGCTGATAATTAAATACTAACTATATCATGGAAACAAATCAAAACACTGAGATTATCGACAATTTGTACAAGGCCTTTTCAACCGGTGATATACCCACCGTTCTGGGATTAATGCACCCAAAAATTGAATGGAAGGAAGCGGAAAGTAATTCCCTTGCAGATGGGAATCCCTATATTGGCCCAGACGCCATATTAGAGGGCGTTTTTGCGCGACTTGGGTCTAGGCACGATTATTTTACAGTAAAGGATGTTGCCATTCACGGTATGGACAATAATATGGTGCTGGCTACCCTTCGCTATGATGCCAAAGTAAAGGAAACCTCTAAGGCTTATAATGCACAGGCAGCACATTTATGGACACTTAACGACGAGGGGAAAATTTTGGCCTTTCAGCAGTATGTGGACACCAAGAAGTTGGCAGATGCCGAAAAATAACGCTAACTATTCTTATATTTAGATCCTATAAATAAAACGGTTCTGAGAAGCTACTAGCCATTAGCAATCTTAGAAGCACCACATTTAAGAAAACCTCCTACCTAAGCTTATATGGCCAAGAGTAAAGCAAGACAAATATTTGGTATAACATTGATTGTCGCATCCATAGCCTCCCTGTACTTTGTACCCTGGCTTTTGGTAAAGGCATGGATACTTCCTCTACCGGATACGGTGCAAGAACAGTTGGATGAGGCTATAGACCATGGGTTCGACGGAATGATTGTCTATGTAGACCTAGCGGGTAATCCCCCACAGCATTATGCTGCCGGGTGGCATAATAGGGAAACCAAGATACCTGCTAGGCCCAAGGCCCTATTTAAGCTGGCCAGTATCAGCAAGCTATATGATGCGGTGGCGGTTACCAAATTGGTTGCCGATAAACGCTTGGATTTGGATAAGTCCTTGGCTCATTATCTGCCGGAGTTAAAAGGAAGAATAGAGAACGCCGATAAAATTACCCTGCGATTGATGTTACAACATAGAAGTGGCATTCCCAATTTTACGGATGCCTACAATTTTTGGGCCGCACCTACACAGACCTATGAAGAAAGCCTGGCATTGATCCTGGACAAACCGGCCAACTTTGAGCCAAGTGAAGATTATGAATACTGCAATACCAATTACCTGTTGATCAATAAAATAATGGATAATACCCTAGGGTATGGGAATTTTCAATTTATACAGGAAGAAATTCTAAGACCATTACACCTTGACCATACCTATGGTTCATTGGGTGAAGTGAATTTAGACCATGTAATGAGCGGCTATCATGTAGGACATCCCTATGATTTAAAGACAGACGATCACGGTATGTTGGCCACAGCAGAAGATACAGGTGCATTTCTTAGGGCATTGAACAATGGATCTGTATTTAAACAGGGTGAACGGGAAATTTATGATTCTATTTATGAGTATGAACACGGCGGTTGGGTCCCGGGATACCAAAGCTTCGCAGAATATGACAAGGAACTGGATGCGGTGGTAATAGCCTTTTATAGCACCACCGATTCCAAACTGTACAATTGGAACCTGTCTGAGATTATAAACAATAGAATTGTTAAAATTCTAAAAAGGCAAAAGCAGCACTAAGCGTTTTCTGCAAAAGACCCCATGGGGTTTGGTAAAAGTTTTGCTGAACTTAACGCACAACAACTACTTTTTACTTATTAATCCCCACTATCTAAAACCCATCAATACAAAAAGCTCATTTTACTTTATTTTTTTATGTTTTAGGCATAAAAAATATCGTCATTTAGGCGTTTTGAGGTTGTGTAGCTGCATTTAATGGCGGACTTTTGTAAGGAACTAATAGTAAGATTAGTTTACGAAATCGTTTGCGTAACACGGCGAATAGCTTAGACTAAAAATAGGAGCGAGGAAATTCAAAAGCCAAGCGAAGTGGAAAAATAAGGAAGTAGGTAAGGCATAGGCTTGTGCTGAATTGGATTGTGGTGATATAGGAATTGGACCGGCTCAAGGCCAAGTGGTATTATGGAATATCAACAATAGCAACAAACTTAAAACTATAAATATGAGCAACACTATCGAAGATATCCTATTGGATGCGCACCACCACAACAAACGCGAAGAATTATTGGCCTATTTGGAGACCATCCGTATTAAGAATCCCAATAGGGAACTAACCGATTTGTATCAGATGGCCTATGAAAGGGTAATGCGACCTTGATTTTGGTATAGGAAATTAAAAAGCCGACTGTTGGTTTACCACAGCAGTCGGCTTAAAACTTTGTAAAGCGTTGGTCTATCTTTTTTAGGATAGATCCAACAAATAAGGCCTTATTTTCTGGTCCTAATAACTTATCTTAAAAACGGTGCCGTTGAGGTCCTCACATACATAAAGTGCTCCATCGGGGCCTTGTGCCAATCCACAAGGTCTATACTTTATGGGGCCACTGGGGTTGGCCAAGTCTATTCCCGAAAAGTTATCGGCAAATATCTCCCAGTCGCCTGATGGCTTCCCATCCTTAAAGGGAACAAAGGCTATAAAATATCCTTTTTTTAGCTCTGGTGATTGCCCATGGAAGGCAATAAAGGCCCCATTTCTATATTTTTCGGGAAACATGGTTCCGGTATAGAACAAGAGGTCGTTAGGCGCTAAATGTGCAGGGAATGCCATAAGGGGATCAATGGCCTCTTCACCTGCAGTGATTTTTCCATCCCCACCGTATTCAGGGGCCAACATTTTTTGGTTTTTAAACTGATCGTAATAAATATAGGGCCAACCGGCATCGTCCCCCTCCTTAATTTCGTAGAGGGTCTCAGCAGGTAGCTCAGCACTCTGTTTGGCGGTAAAAAATTCCGGAAAGGCATCATGGAAAGCACCACGACCATGCACTGCAGCAAACAGGGAATTGGTTTTTTGGTTCCAAGCCGTGGCTACGGCATTCTTTACCCCAGTGGCATAACGCTTGCCATTGGCAAAGGATTGGTTGAGTTTGTTGGCCTTGTACTGCCAAATGCCCCCGGCAGAATCCAATATGGTACAGGGCATCATACCCTCCCCACTGTCGTCCTGCCTGCAGGTATCGCTCCAAGAACCTATGGTAACATAGATATTGTTGTCCTTGTCCATCACAAACGATTTGGCATTATCCCTACCTTTGTCCGCCAGGCCTTCCACTATAAGCTCGGGCTTGTCTATATCAATAACTTCGTCCTTATCGTTTAAGGCATAACGGTAAATGGCAGAATTGGAGGAGGTATAGAGGTATCCGTTATGGACCAATACCCCGGTACCGGGATGGGGACCAAAGAATTTTTGGTCGTCAATGCTGCCGTCCTGGTCCTTGTCCTGCAACCATACCAAGCCTTTTTCATCCTTTAATTTGGAACGGTTTATATAAATATCCCCGGTCTTGGAGACCGACATATGTCGTAAATTGCCCAGATCCTTGGCCACGACTTGCACCGAAAAACCTTCCGGAACCACAATGGCCGTATCATTTACCGGGGCAGATGCTTTCTTTTTGGAATTCTCCTTGCATTGGGTGCCAAGCAATCCCAATAAAACAATTATAAATACTGGTAGTTGGGGTTTGGTAATGTTGTACTTCATAAAAATTGGTTTCAATTGGTTTGAAAAAGCCTTAAAGATAACATTTCATTCCTATTTGGGAATATGGTTTTACAAATTTAGTAGGGTAGCTGGGCAGCACCTTCTTTTCAGAATTATAGCTCCATAGAAGAGAAGTGAGAAACACTCTCCAATAGACATGGTAGCGGTTTGTTTTTGAAAATATATATCGTAAAAAAGCCGTTCGCTAACGGATATTAAAAAAAAACACCCTAAAAATCGTTATTTTCACCAAATACTTTGAAATACAAATAGAATGGGCAAAAAAACCACCATATACGATATTGCCAAAAAGTTGAATATTACCGCCGCTACGGTTTCGCGGGCTCTGAACGATAACCCTAGGGTGAGCCAGGCAACCAAGGAACTTGTTGTAAAGACGGCGGCTGAAATGAACTATGAGCAAAATAGATTGGCATTGGCCTTAAAGAGTGGTAAGAGTATGAACGTGGGGGTTATAGTACCTTATATAAATCGTAATTTTTTCTCCACTATCATCCGGGGCATAGAAGAGGAGTTATATCCCATGGGGTACCATGTTATTATATGTCAGACCCATGATGAGGCCAAAAGGGAGAAGGAAACGGTACAGAATTTATTGAATGCACAGGTAGATGGCATTCTGATGTCCTTGGCAACAGATTCCGAAGGGGAGGAACATTTTAAGCAGGTCCTTAAGAAGAACGTACCCCTAATTTTTTTCGATAGAAAAAAGAATGTGGTTGGCGCTAGTTCGGTATGTATTGATGACTTTCTAGGAGGGTTTGAGGCTACGCAGCACCTAATAGAGCAGGGATGTAAGAGAATTGCGCATCTCGCTTTAAACCGTTCCTTGGATGTATACAAGAATAGATTTGAAGGGTATAGAAAAGCACTGAAAAAGAACGGCTTGGAGTTTAATGAGCAGTATATAATAGAATTGGAGAGCGATTTTGAGGCGGGTAAGGAAGCTGCAGAAAAGCTGATGAAGTTAGATCCGCCGCCCGATGCCATTTTCTCTGCAACCGATCACGGTGCACTGGGGGCCATAAAATATATAAAAAGCAAAGGGGTCAAGATTCCGGACCAAGTGTGTGTGGTGGGGTTTAGTAATGAACCTTTTACACAGTTTATGGAGCAGTCCATTAGCTCTGTAGATCAGTCCCCTTTGGAGATGGGAAAAAAGGCGGCCAGGGTGTTCCTGGAACAGCTGGAGCAGAAGGGGAAGGAAAAAATTGTAAAGGAAGTGGTCCTAACCCCAAAGCTGGAAATTAGGCAGTCGTCTTTGAGAAATATATAACGACCAGTGCCCTTAATTACCTTCCGCACAGCTAGTGGAGTCCATAATTGAAGTTTGTCCATGGTTACTAAAAGTACCAATAGCAGCAGCTATATACGTAGATTGGCCGTATGGTCCAATGGAAGATTATTGGGGGCAATGTTTTATACAATGTTCACCTATCACTTTACTGCTTTTAAACCATCTAATACTTCTCTGGGAACCTTTATTACCGTTCCATGTCTTGTTCCCTTTGGGAATGTTATTTGCTCTGATATATCGGTCCAGTTTTTTAGATCTCCAGAGGAGACGGCACCAAATTGCTTATCAACATATTTGTCAAAATACACCACCCATTTTCCGTTGATCTTTATGGCGGTGGGACCTTCCGCCCAATAATCGCCCGTAATGGGGACACTAGCTTCAGAATAGGGTCCGCTTAGTGCATCGCTAAAGGCTATTTTTATATTTTTTTCCGCTGGTTCCAGGGTTTCATCCTTTAGGAACATAATATAGCGGTCCCCTACTTTCTTTATGCTGGAGTCTATAACATTAAAGCCGGGATTATAAAGCAGTTGGGTATCCGTAAACTCTTTAAAATCGCTAGTAAGGGTATAATACATTCGGTGGCTGTATTTATTTTCTTTTGTGCTCTTTGTTTCAGTAAACCGACCTTCAATGGTACTGGCCCAATAAATCATATATTGTTGGTTGCTTGGGTCGTAGGTGATTTCCGGGGCCCAAGTATTCCTGGCGTTCTTTTCATGCCCCATGACCGGAATAAATTGTTGAGGGGACCAGTTGATGAGGTCTTTGGAGGAGGCATAACCAATCCCCTTATCCGTCCAACTTACGGTCCATACCATATGGTAGCGTCCGTCACCGCCCTTAATAATACAGGGGTCACGCATTAATTTGTCCTTGCCCACCTTTGGTGTTAAAAAGGAGCCGTTGTTCTTTAGAGCTTCCCAAGTGTAGCCATCCTCGCTATAGGCCAGATGGAGTCCGTCTTCCCCATTGCCTTTAAAAAAAGAAAATAGGTACACCTCGTCATCATGTATAAGTTTATTGGCCAACAACCATTGTTTTAAGTCTTCGGGCCAATGGGCATGGGTCCCAAAAACACCCAGGCCAAAACCATGTCCCCCTTTTTCATATACATGCATTTCTGCGGAAACCTTGTGCTGTTTTAAGGCCAAGTAATATTCTATACTGTTTTCTACGGGAACCGCTTTGTCATCAGTCGCATGCACCAAAAAGGCCGGAGGTGTTGAGTGGGTTACCTGTTTGGCATTGGAATATTTGTTAATGGATTTTTGGGAAGGATTCTCTCCCAGTAAATTTTTCTTGGAACCGTTATGGGTGGTTCCTTCCAACATTGATATTACCGGATAAACAAGTATGGAAAAATCTGGTTTGGCTGAGGTTTGGTCTTTTGGGATATAGGTTTTGTCATCGTAATGTGTAGACAGGGTGGAGGCCAAATGCCCCCCGGCCGAAAAGCCCATAACCCCAATTTTATCGGCAGAAATATGCCATTTTTCTGAATTTCGACGTACCATGCGAATGGCTTCCTGTACGTCCTGTAAGGGGCCTATGGTTTTATCGTCCATTGTAAGATCTGTAGGCATACGGTATTTTAGTACAAAGGCCGATATGCCAAGGGTATTGAACCACTTTGCAACCTTATATCCCTCCTTATTGATGGCCAAATGTGAATATCCGCCGCCAGGACATATGATTACTGCCGTACCCTTGCTAAGGGCAGTATCTGCCAGAAAAGGGGTTAGGGTAGGCTGGGATATTTTACTAATTCCCCTGAGCGCTCCTAGGGCATCATAAGCATATTCTTCTATGTAATCGGTATTTTCAATGGCTCCAGGGGCACCCTCTGGCCATAGGGGTATGGCTTGGTTCTGGGCAAGGGCAACATTTATAAATAATAGACAAATCAGCGAAAGTACTCTGGAAGGTATTCTATTGGCAATGGGCATGGTTGGTTTTTATCTCGGTTTACGTAATGGTAGTGCAACCTTGGGCTATGGCATTGTTAAAATGGGATAGCAGGGAAGCACTATGGGCAATATAATCAATTTTCAAGTATTCTTTGGGTTTGTTTTGGTTCAGTGTTGTTGTTTTGGGAATAACGGTTTTACAGCGACGTATTAACTGTAACTGTTTGTTGAATTGAGGGATAATGGGCCGATGGTAGTTCAAGGATCTTTCAATTTGTATAACAATTTTAAATCTTATTAGTAGGTTTCCCCTTTAAAAAAATAAAAGAGCCGCTAAATTACAAGCGGCTCTCTTTTAAGAATATTCCACAACTCCGGAAAGTCCGGATTGGGATTGGTTTAAAACGTTTACATCATTAGCGCTTTATCAGTTCTTCAGCGGTTAAGGCTTGTTTTAGTTCTGCCTTAATGCGTCTGTGGCTGTTGAAGAACAATTTGCCATTTTTACGTTTTAGGTATACTTCAACGGTACCGTCTGGCAATTCATTCATCTCAGAAATAACCACAGTCTTTTTTGTGATGCTCTTGTAATTTGCAATTCCGCCTTTTTTAATGATGAAATTTTTTCTTGGTAATTTAATGTGCATGTAGGAATTGGAAGATGGGGCACCAATTACCAATTCGGATCCCACTTTTATATCCTCCAAAATTGGGTCGTTGTTGGCTTGTGCCAGACCTACCGACAATAAAAAAGAAAGTAAGATAAATGTTGATTTCATAGTTTTACTGGTATTTTTTAATTGTTTAATTATTTTTACGGGCTAAAAATAGCAAATCTCCAGAAAATGACCATCTTAAGATTTTCTTAAATCGATTTCAAAAATTCTTAAAATAAGAGTACCTACTGTAGGATGGTTGCCGATAATGCCTTTACAGACAATAACAGTAACTCACTTAAATGATTAGGGAATGGAATCTACTCAATTGTAGTTCACTATATCTATGTCAACCTCCTTGCCCAAGGCAGTAAGCCCTTTCCAAAGGGTATCTAAACGCGCTTTATCCCCATCGTCCAAGGCAGAAACATTTTTTCGGCTGTTTACCCTTAGGTCAAGGCCTCTTAAGTTCATAAAATATTTGGCTCCGATGGCGTATTTTTTCCCGATGACCGATTTGTTGGAAAGTATAAAATCGTTCACTTTTTTTACGGATGCGGATGCTTCTTTGTGGCGACCGTTACGCCAGAGATAAGAGAAGAGTTCCGGATAAAAGTTGCCTGCTATACAGGACATACCTGCCCCACCATGTCTTATGGAATGTAATACATCTGGCGAGTGGGCATTGTATATTCCTAAATCGGAATTGGAGGCTATGGCTATTTTTTGGGCCACCAACTCCGCGTCGCAGGTGGTATCTTTAAAGTATAGGAAGCGACCGGTTTTTTGTAGTTGATCCAATATATCCGGACCTATTAATCGCTTATAGGGTGATGGACATTCATAAATGCCCAGAGGGATATCCCCGGTCTCTTTCATGATGTTTTCAAAAGAATGCAGTAAAGCCATATTGTTTTCATCTTTACGGACCATTACCGATGGTATAAGTACAACCGCCTGCACTCCCGTAGCATGGATTTTTTTTATAAAATCTATATTTTCCCCTATTTGGTCAGAAAAGGTTCCTGTAGATACAACAGGGAGTTTGCTGTTCTCTACCACAAACTTGGTCAGTGCTATACGTTCTTGATTATTGAGGTCGTACATTTCACTTGAACCACAATTGGCAAACAGGCCTGTGGCACCAGAATCTTCATACCACCTAATTAATCGCTTTAGCCCGTCATAATCAATGGTCAGGTCCTCCTTATAGGGAGTCATCATTACGGGCCAAAATCCTCCCGGCAACTTGTTTTCAGTTGTAAAAAAAGATAGTTTTTCAAAGCCGCTACTTAACCAAACACCACCTAAGGTGGTCATTATTCCGGCATTTAAAAATTTTCTGCGAGTCCAATTCATGGGTTTATTGTTGTTTAATGCTTTATCCTGTTTATGCCAAGCCACAAGCCTCTCTAATCCGGTCACGGTTCTCTGTGTCTGTAGTTTCCGGTAGCGGCGCTTGAATATCATCAGCTATAACTCCAGTGATCATTATGGCTACTATTTTATTTGTATACTGCATAAACCCAACCGGAAACAGCAATGATTTCATGTGGTTATTTTTATACTGCTGAAGTAAATTATAGCATAGTCAGTATTTCATTTTATTAATGATTATTCAAAATTATTGATTGGTTTTTAAAATAATACATAGAATTTTGCCAATTACCTGTGTAATCTTATAGATTAATTGTTTAGTCGTAAATTTTTCTTTTTAAGAATTGGGTCGCCCGCAAGGCGAGTTTAGAAATAACTGGGTAGGAAAGGGCTGTGGTGCTGGGGATGGAATAATGACTAAATAAAAAGTGTGGTCTTTAGGAGGAACGAGGTCTTCGGCTTTTTTATGAAATGACTTGTTATGCTGCTGTATTGTAAATTGGAGCCTATTATTTATAGGATTGCGAAATCCAATTAATATTGGAATGCAAGCAATAAGTTGGATTGTTCTAACTTTCCTTTTGGGGGTGTTAGGCAGGCCTTGGACCATTGCTTCTTGTTCCTTGTATAGAGCTGATAAACATAATATCCTTATTTTGGTAGCGAGCTTATTTTTCAAAGTATCTATAGGCGTAAAAGAATGAGTTTTATGGATTACAAAAGGATTCAGATCACAGCAGATGAGGCTGTAACCATTGCCCTGGAGAACTATAATGTTCAAGGTAGCGCCAAAAAGCTCCCTGGGGAAATCGATTTTAATTTTAAGATAAGCGGGACAAATGGCGAAGCCTATATTCTAAAAATATCGCGCCCTGATGAGAACAAGGAGTACCTTGATTTCCAACAGCATCTATTGCAATATGTCGCCATACACGCCAAAGGCATTAGCTCCCCTTTAACCATCCCGGATAAAGAAGGAAATTCCATTTCCCAATTTGAGGACCGTAGTGGACAGACAAGGATGGTGAGACTCTTGTCTTGGATTAGTGGGAGGATTTGGAGTGATGTAAATCCACAGTTGGAGGATTTGCGATATGGTTTGGGGGAGTATTGCGGACAATTGACCAAGGCACTGCTGGGTTTTCAGCATCCAATGGCAGACCGCGGCTTGGATTGGGATATTGCCCAAGCCAGTTGGACCCTTGACCATTTACAGCTTTTTAAGGTTTGGCAGAAAGAGATTATTTCATTTTTTCAGCAAGAATTCATCCAGGCACAGCCCCAATATTCTGGTTTAAGGAAGGCCGTAGTGCACAATGATGCCAATGATAACAATATAATTGTTTCCCAAGACCTGATAAAACCCAGTGTGGTGTCGGTTATAGATTTTGGGGATGCCGTATATACCCAGATCATTAATGATGTGGCCATTGCCTGTGCCTATGCCATCATGGGGCACAATGACCCCTTGGAGGCTGCACTGCCCATTGTAAGCGGGTATCACAAGGTATTTCCCTTGCAGGAAAGGGAATTGGAATACCTCTATATGGCTATTGCTATGCGTTTGGTGATATCGGTAACCAAGTCGGCCATTAATAAAAAGGAGGAGCCAGACAATAGCTATCTGTTGATCAGTGAAAAACCTGCCTGGGAGTTATTGCGGAAATGGAAGGATATAAACGCAGATTTTGCACATTATAGTTTTAGGGCAGCCTGTGGTTTTACGGCCCATCCCGCTGAGAAAAAATTTAAGCTTTGGTCCCAAAGGCAAAGCATTTCTATTGGAAAGCTCTTCCCCAGTATTGGGCTTAATGAGGTTCAAAGGGTAGATTTAAGTGTTTCCAGTAGTTGGTTAGGCCATGCAAAGGATTTTAACAACTTGGATTTTTTTCAGTACAAGCTTAATGCACTTCAAGGGGAACACCCCAATAAATTATTGGCTGGAGGATATATGGAGCCTAGGCCCATTTATATCACCTCTTCTTATGATAAAATAGGCAACCAGGGGCGTGAGAGTAGGAGTATTCATTTGGGTGTCGATTTTTGGTTGCCAGCGGCTACCCCGGTGCATGCCCTTTTTGAAGGGGAGGTAGTTACCGCTGTAAAAGACGCGGGGGATAAGGAGTACGGCGGACTGGTAATTTTGCGCCATCAGGAGGATGGATTGGAATTCTATACGCTTTACGGACACTTATCGGTGGACAGTGCCACCCGGCATAAGTTAGGTGCCCGTTTAAAGGCCGGCGACCTTATTGGGGTATTGGGAGATTGGCCCGATAACGGTAATTGGGTGCCACATCTGCATTTTCAGGTTATGCTATCCATGCTCGATTATAGGACTGATTTTCCTGGAGTAGGGTATTTTAATCAATTAAAGGTGTGGAAGAGCCTTTGTCCAGATCCCAATTTACTGTTTAAGGCAAAGGGCTTATTAGGGAAGCACACAGTGAGCAATGAGGAAATTATCGCTTTTAGAAAACAACACTTGGGCAAGGGGCTGAGCCTGCAATATAAAGTGCCTATTAAAATGGTTAGGGGTGCAGGACAGTACCTAATGGATCAGTACGGTAGGAAATATTTGGATACGGTAAACAATGTGGCCCATGTAGGACATGAACATGCTGCTGTAGTAGAGGCCGGACAGCAGCAAATGGCATTGATCAATACCAATAGTCGCTACCTGCATGAAAATATCAATGCCTTGGCCAGGGAGCTGTTAGAGACCTTGCCGCCACAATTAAGTGTTTTTCATTTTGTGAATTCGGGTAGTGAGGCCAATGAGTTGGCAATACGGATGGTGAAAGCAGCCACTGGGGAAAAGGATATAATTGCCTCGGAGGTGGGCTATCATGGTAATACCAATATGTGTATCGATATTAGTTCGTATAAGTTTGATGGCAAGGGCGGACAGGGAGCTCCGGAGCACACCCATATTTTTCCACTGCCCGATGCGTTCAGGGGAAAATATAGAGGGGAAGATGCAGGGGCACCATATGCTGGGGAGGTTAAAAAACAGATAGACAATATACATGCCAAGGGAAGAGGATTAGGGGGGTTCATCATTGAGCCCATTATTAGTTGCGGCGGACAGATAGAGTTGCCTGAAGGTTTTTTGGCAGCGGCATATGAGTATGTTAGGACGGCAGGAGGCTTATGCATTTCCGATGAGGTGCAGGTGGGCTGCGGCCGAATGGGCAAAACATTTTGGGGCTTTCAGCTTCATAAGGTGGTGCCAGATATTGTAACCATAGGTAAACCACTGGGTAACGGACATCCTTTGGCCGCGGTGGTTTGCACCCCTGAAGTGGCGAAAAAATTTGCCAACGGCATGGAGTATTTTAACACCTTTGGTGGTAATCCGGTATCCTGTGCCATAGGGACCGAGGTATTGAGGGTGGTGAAGCGTGAAAAGTTACAAGCCCACGCCTTGGCAGTAGGGACTTTTTTGAAGAAGGAGCTAATTTCCTTGGCATTGGATTTCCCAATTATTGGGGACGTTAGGGGTCAAGGTCTTTTCTTGGGGATAGAGCTGGTGAATGAAAAAATGGAGCCTTTGGCAGAACAGACTACTTATTTGGCCAACCGCATAAAAGAGCACGGTATCCTAATGAGTACAGATGGGCCAGACCACAATGTTCTTAAAATAAAACCTCCTATGGTCTTTAGCCAAGGGAATGCCGAGGAACTCATTTTTTATCTTAGAAAAATTTTGGCCGAAGATTTTATGAAAGTTTAACGGGTTGTTCAGTATCTTCTATAAATTAAATAATGCTATTCTAATAGTGAAGTCGAGGTTTGTCAGGTCAAGCGGAGACGAGACCACAACCTGAACATACAACAACCCATAACCTCTCAACTGCCCATGCCTATCGGTAGGCTCTAGGAGACATTGTAGTATGATTAATAGGGATTATTCAAAATTGTTACCGTCAATCCTATAAACTTAATCCATCACAAACTTGGCACCCAGTTCAAATATACTGGCACTTAATCCGGTAGTTCTCTCGTATTGGTTAAACCTAAAACTAATGCTTTTTAGACCGAATTTCCATACCTTGGATTGGGTAAAAATATCCTTATAGGTAATGCCAAAACCGTATTGGTTGCTATTAAATTCGGACAAGTCATAGTCAGACGTATAATATTCGTAGGTGGATAATGCCGTTTCCTTGGCGTAAAAATAATCGGCAGCCGACTGCGTATAATAGCGGTACATAGGATACACCGTAAATTTGTCCGATATCTTTATAGGGATTTCCAAACTTCCGGTGTATGCAGTAATGCCCCAATCGTCATAGTAATACCTAAAATAAGTGCGAAGAATCATTAGGTCATTGAGGAAGTAGGACAGCCTGCCACCAATGGGCAATTTAAATCTGCTTGTGGGTACTATTTCCACGTTGTCTGCCAACTGAAAGTCCTCTATAAAGAAGTCGCCCCTATCCTGCAGATAGACTCTTTGGTGCGGGGTAGACAGTAGGCCTTGCTGTAATACCAGATCCAAGGAAAGGGATGCCTGGAAGCGTTTAGTGATAACCTGGGAAAAATTTAGGGATAGGGAATAGGAGTTTCTATTGAGGTCGTTAAACTCATTAAATAGGGGCGAATAAGTACCTGATCCGGTAATTCGATTGTCAAAAAAGCCCTCGCGAAGTTCTATGGGGTATTGGGGCTTATAGGTGTCCAGATATACTTGCCCACTAATGCCTAGTTCTGTATTTTTTTGGTTCATGAGGTGGGTATATCCTCCTCCGAAGCCCAAGGAAAAGTAATCGTATTCTGCAGACACAGCAATATTGGCACTAAGGATGTTGTTCCGGTCTTTGGAACTATGGGTAAAGGTGGGGTGAACATAGGTGAGGGCATCACTTCTTGAAGCTCCTGATGATTCTATCCATGGACTAGCAGTTTTGCTACCGTCAAAAGGGTTTACATTGCTCGATGAGGCCGAGGTATAGGCAGATATTCCTGCATCCAAAGTAAGGGTATTGTCCTCTCCTACAGGGATGCTCACTATAATGGTAGGGGTCATATCGGTAAGTTTTTCTGTACCCTCCCCTCCGCTTACGGCCGCATTGTCCCCGTCCTGGGAATAATAGCTATAGAGAAGCTCCACTTCGGGGGTTTCCAAAACTTTCTTAACATATTCCTGATTGTTTCCTTGGGAAAATCCTGCCAATGAAATCAATCCAAAAACCAATATAAAACCTATTCTCTTCATGTTTATTTTAATTACAACCACATCCACCCCCTGTTTTTCCGCCGTTGGCCCCGGCAGCTGCCTCCCTATATATATGAAAATTGGTTTCAAACCGCTCCAAGCTTTTGGATGTCAAGCTCATTTCTTCATCGTTCAGGTATACCTTGTCATATTCCCTTACCGCAACACAAGAGGATAGTGATAAAACGGCCATAATGAGTATAATTAATTGTCGCATAAGCTATTGGGTTTTGTTAAGTTCAATGTTTTTGGAAGTGTGGATCTGATTTTTATCATCTATAACAATACATTCCACTCCTTTAATTTGGTTTATGGTGTTAAGGCCCGTTTCCGTTCCAGTAATAAAAACAGAAGTCGCCAGGGCATCGCACAATTCCGCACTAGGGGCAAAAATAGTGACACTTAGTATGCCTGTGGAGGGATAACCGGTCCGTGGATCAATAATATGGCTGTATTTCACCCCGTTGAAGGTGACGTATTTTTCGTAATTGCCAGAGGTGGCAACTGCCGCGTTGACTACCGGGAACCAGGAGAATATATTGTCTTTGTTTAGGGGGTTGGTAATGCCAACCATCCAATCCGTTCCATCGGGTTGTTTCCCCCAAGTGGTGAGGTCGCCCGAGGCATTGATAATTCCTGATTTAACACCTTCGGCTTTTAGCATACTTCTCACCTTATCTGCGGCAAATCCTTTGCCAATGGCCCCGAAACCTATTCTCATACCTTTTTGTTTTAAAAATACGGTCTGTGCCTTCTTATCCAGCACAATGTGCTGGTAACCTATCTTGGCAACGGAATTTTGTATAGCTCCTTTAGAAGGTATTTGGGTCATACTATCGTCATATTTCCATACCTTGTCTATGGAGGCATAGGTGATATCAAAGGCACCGTCCGTTATTCTGGAGACGGTGATGCACCGCTCAATAAGTTCTAGTAATTCTTGATCAACCCTAACAGGTTTAATCCCGGCATTTAGATTAATATCTGAGGTCTGTGAGCTAGGAATCCATGAGGAAATCAACGTTTCAATCCTGTTGATTTCTTGGATGGCCATATCTATATAGGAATCAGCAGTAACTTGGTCCTTTGCAACTATGGTAAAATCAAACCTACTCCCCATTAGTTTTGTGGTTCGTCTATGTGCTATCTCCTGCGCAAGAACGAAACTTGGGATTAAAAAAATAATTGCTATCAATAGTGGGTTTTTCAACCTTCGAACGATTTTAACAGTGCAATATATTCCTTTACGGAAATATTTTTATAACCGGTTTGGCCCAATACTTGGCCGTTGGGGTCCAGTAGCAATACCAGTGGGAAATAGCCATTTTTATTGTACTTATCTGCAAGTTGGGCGTTTGTATTCCTTTGCTCATCCGGGAGTTGATTCGCTTTCTTTCTGGGGAAATCTGCTCTGAGCATGGTCCAATGGTTTTTGGCGTAATCTATAAATTCAGGGGATTGCCAAATGCTCTTATCCAATTTAATACAGGGGGCACACCAATCGGAACCCGAAAAAACCAGCAGAATATTTTGTTGATTTTGCTTGGCCAATGTAGCTGCGGCCTGCCAATTGGTTTCCCATTTTTGAGCAGTTATAAGACTTGAAAACATCAACCCCATAATTAAAATCCACTTCTTCATTCCCGGATGTTTTAGCGTTAAAAATGATGGTTTTTTATAAAGCCGTGATATAAAGGCCTGTTATAATTGTCGCTTATTAGATAATTCCTTACTATTTACTACACGCTGTTATATATGCGCACTAAAATTCCTTACTTGGGGTGTTTATAGGCTATTCATCCAACCTATCCATTGATCGGTCCATGTAGCCAAATGGGAATCCTGTAATCCTAGGGCAAATCCGTGTCCTCCAGAGGGATAGATATGCATGGCTGCGGGCACTTTATGTTTTAACAAAGCAGTATAGAATAGAAGGCTATTTTCTACCGGTACTCCTTGATCATCAGAGGCATGTACCAAAAATGTGGGTGGGGTATCGGCAGTAACCTGTAATTCGTTGGAAAAATGATCCAGCATTTTTTGGGAAGGGTTTTCACCCAGTAAGTTCTTTCTGGAACCACCATGGGTATTTAAGTCCCCCATTGTAATAACGGGATAGGCCAGGGTCATAAAATCTGGTCTGGCACTAAGTTGGTCTATAGCATCCTGTTTGGCATATACCTCCTCATTATAATGTGTTCCCAGGGTAGAAGCCAAATGCCCGCCTGCCGAAAAGCCTATTATTCCAATGTTGTTGGAATCAATATTCCATTCCGCTGCATTCTGCCTTACCGTTCTAATGGCACGTTGCGCATCTTGTAAAGGCACCTTGTGTTTTTCGGTTACCGATTTGGAATTGGGCAGTCTGTATTTAACCACAATTCCTGCAATACCCTTTGCGTTCAGTAATTTTGCAAAGTCGATCCCTTCCCAATCATAGGCCAGAATGCCATAGCCACCTCCGGGGAAAATTAAAACGGCCTGGCCGGTAGCTATTTTTTTTGCAGGTAGATATACTTCTATCTGCGGAACCTGAACCTTGGCTATCCGTACAATGTCCTTACTAACAACTTCCTCTTTTTCATCTGTTTTGATAGAGTTGGGTATGTTGTTGGGCCAAAGTGGGAGTACAGTGTTTTGGGCGTAAGTGGTCATAGAGAGAAATAGGGTGATAAGGAAAATAAATGGTTTCATTTTTAATTTTGAATAGGTTGATACGGTTAAAGATAGAAAATATAGTGGAACAAGAAGGTTTAATGTTTTTCAAGCTTATTATAGCCTAAAAATGAGTTTTTAAAATCGACTTTTCTGTTAAAAGGTATCTATTATTGATGCTTTTAGGTTATTAAATATATCATATTGATATTTAATAGTTATTTAAAGTTTTATAAGCAATTGATTAAGAGTGGTTTGTGTTTTTGTTGGAATGCCAAATATGCTAATGGAGGCATTCTTTCAGGATTAGGCTCCTTCCCTTGGTTAAGGGAAGGAGGATCCTGCGTTCTAGCGAAGGAGACGGCAATGATTGTATGCAATACAAATGTTAAAATACCTTATGTCCTTGATTTACCTTTTGGAAAACCATCAACAATTTTATCATACAGGAAGTTGCAGCCAGGTCTGTGCGACTTCTCTCCCAATAATCATCGGGAGTCCTAAAAGGGAATCTGTAGAAGTGACTACGGCTGTCATTTCGACCAGAGGGAGAAATCACACAACTAGCTATTATGCAGTTTCACCAATACCCGTAAAATAGAAATGTCTTGAACTAGATCACCTAAGTAGCTATTCCGAAACATTAAAAGTGTGAATAGGGTTACTGATATAATCGATTAAAAAATATGCCGTGAACAAAACCATTATATGTGCGACTTCTCGTAGTCCTAAAAAGGGACGCTGTTGAAGTGACTCCCCCAGTCATTTCATACGAATTGTAAACTATTGAGTAAATGTAAATATGTATGATAGACTTCTTTAAATAGACCTATTTCCGTATCAATAGGCTGCACCCCTTCCGTTTCCTCAGCCGATTTCTGAAGATCCACCTTGTCCTCCCGCGGAAAAAGCGGGATAGACCTGATCAGGGGAAGGAGCTCTTACTCTAAAGGTTATGATGGTTTGTGTAGCCGTCGGTTCGAGTGAAATGGCGTATGCCATTTTGTATCGAGAACGGCTTTGGTACTCCCTCTCTGCTTCTTCCAATAACCCAAAAAATGTGCCGTGACCAAAACCATTATATGTGCGACTTCTCGTCGTCCCAAAAAAGGGACTCTGTCGAAGTGACCTCCACAGTCATTTCACCTTATGGGGAAAATCGAAGATTCAGCGTAGCTAAATCGAAGATTCACTAAAACCGATAAAAAGCATTAAAGCCCACTTGAGTAAAATGAAAGCATTTGGTATTTATAAATTCTTCTTTTACAGATTAATAAGAATTTTGACATAAACAAAATAATTAGGCTTGATCATAATATAATCCGTTTATTGATTTGTCATTAATGATGTTGGCCGATTATATCTTATGCTTTAAGATTATTATGGCTTGTGTATACTAGTCAAAACTAGGGATATTCATAGATTCACCTCCCTTTAAGGCAGATTTATGCGCAACAATCCCTGGTGCCGTATAAGCCAAGGATTCATGAATATTGATTTCTGGGTCGCGGTTGTTTACAATAGCATCAATAAACTCATGGGTTATAAACGAATGGGAACCATCATGTCCACTACCATGTCTAAGTGCTGCAGGTAACATATCGGTCTTCCACCAAAGAGGCTGATCATATTTTTCTACCCTACTTTTTTTGTTTTTAAAACCTGCGTCATCCTTTCCAATTTCGTTGGAAGCCCATACCAGAGTGGAATCCCCTCCTCCATGCTCAGACATATAAAAACTCATTTTATCACCTCGCCATTCTCCCCTTTCAACTTCACGTAGAGCTCCTTTCCAGTTCACTTCTACACGAAAAGGTGTTCCTTTGTTGGTCTTGAAAAAGGCTGTTTCGTTCCAGAAAGGGTTATTGTATGGATTGTTTTGCAATAATGGACTGTCATCCCCCCAACCCATAGCGGTAACTTGGGTTAGCCGTTCCCCTGTTACGGAAATTAAGAAAGAAGTACAATGTGTAGGATATAACATAGGTGGCACCCCATGTCTCCAAGTGGCCTTGCCATCCTCAAAATATAGTTCCTCCAGTCCTGGATGATTATATTCGGCTGCGGCACTGAACACCTTCCCGAAAGCTCCTTCCTTATAAAACTTTTTAACCGATATGGTAGCCTGTCTATAAACGCTGGTTTCGGCCATCATATAAGTAAGTCCAGTGCGGTTCACCGCCTCTCTTAATTCATAACATTCCTCCAAGGTCCAGGCTGCCGGTACAGCACACAAAACATGCTTTCCTGCGTTTAGGCTTGCCAAAACATGGGCAGCATGGTCTGGGGCTGGAGTGGCAATAAAAACGGCTTCGATTTTGGGGTCCTTCAGCAATTTATCCAAGGATTCATAACTTTTTTTGCAGGCATATACCTTCATAAGACGGTCACGGCGATCGGCACGTAAATCACTTACTGCTTCTACAATGCAATTGGGGTGTTCATGGAAATAAAAACTGGCACCAAACCTTCCTCCAACAATACCGATCCTGACCTTTTTATCCACTGCAGGTATGTTGGCGAAAGCAAAATGAGGGGCTAAGGCCAGGGCGCTGCTTCCCAGTAATGCCGTGCCTAAAAACTTTCTTCTATCGGGATTGGCAGCGATGCCATTTTTTATTGTTTTCATAACCTTATATTATTTTAATTTCGTGTGTAAATAAACCAGCTCCCATCCTCATCCAGAGTTTTGTAAGCTATTTGCTTTTTCTAGCCCTTAATTCATTTCATTTTTGACTCTGGATTGTTGTGGTTTTCAGGTTGTTGTGCGAGGGAACTAAGTCCAAGGAAAAGCATAAAGGGGTTAAAGAACAGCTGTTTTACTTTTGGCATTATGTGGTTCTTAGGAGTTTGGTTTTTTTTTTGGTTTACTATTGGTATATAAATAACGTTAAAAGTTATGTATAAACCAACATAATATTCGCCTATATGCAAGGGTTATGGACTATGTTTTACATGCTAAGACCCTGGTTTTGTTATGGTTTCTTAGGGGTAGGGGTGTGTTTGGATACCGCTTTTTTTAAGGCAACTTTATAATTGGGGTCATCCGTGCTAATTTCACGGTTTCCTTCCTGATGGATATTTTCTGGTAGGGTATTGTTATAGGCAACGCCAGGGGTGCTGCCATTTGTAAATAGATGATTGTTTTTTACCATGTTGGTTGAAGCCCTGTGAAAACGTAAGGGAGACTTGGCAATATTATAGATAAGGTTGCCTTTGACCAGAACATCTTTGGTGCCTTCATCCAGAAACATCCCATTGCTTTCCGCCCTGCCCGCATTGACAGAAATATCATGAATATGGTTGTTGAGCAATTTACTTCCCGGCTGTAGGCCCAGCATATAAATACCTCCTCCGTCACTAAGCTTTTGCATTACATGATGAATATGGTTGTTTGCTATAATATTGTCCCGGCAGGGGGTAGCTTCGGGGCTCCACATCCAACCTATGGAAATCCCGGTATAGGGCAGATTGTAAATTTCATTGTACCTTAGTTCGGTTTCTGCAGTGAGTCCACACCATATGCCCACCGCACCGTAAAATTGTAGCCCGCAATCCCATATTTTACAGTCTTGCACCCTGTTACCTAGAGCAGCTTGTTCCGTTGCTATTTTCCACCACGGTTTCCCGTTAACCAATCTGTCCCGTCCTTCACCTATCATTATGCCATTCCCGGAAATATCCCATAAACTGCTGTTTTTGATGCTGCAATTCTTACTTCCGGTTCCTAGCCATATGCCCCCTCCCCCTAAAGAGGTAAATTCACAGTTGGTAAATGAAATATTGTTGGCCCAGCTGGTCTGTACGGCAGCTGGCACTACCGCCCATTCTTTTTTTCCTCGCTGGGTGTCAAAATGGGTAGCCTGGATCCCTGCATAGATTTTATTGGGGAGGTTATACCTGCAATGTTTAAATTGAATCCCTTCGAAACTTATATTGGAAATGGGATGCTTTTCGCTTCCCTCCACAAGCAATAAGGATTCTGCCAAGGGCACCTCTATGGTAAGTTGTGAAGGATCCGAGTCCCTTGGTAATTTTAAATAAATTTTGGAGGCTACATTATCCAAATACCATTCATATTCCACATCCAAAAATTCGAGTGCATTTTCAAGGTAATAACGTGGATTAGGTTCCCAATGATCAAGATTAAAGAAATCCAAACCTTTGGCCCCTATCCAATCCACCGCGCTAATAGTGCGACTCTCCACGGCTATGTCACTTACCGGGATTCGGGTGATGGACCAATCGTGCAATACAACAAGTTCTACTTGTTCCGGATTATTGGGGAGGGGAAAATCACTGGGATTATAAGTAAAATTGGTTCGCCTGTCGGCCCCAACCTTTTGCACTCTATTGTATCCTTTGTTTGGATGCCTGGCTCTAATAGAACGCTTGCCCTGTACAAATAGCTCGCGGAAATGGCCTAAATGTTCGGGAAGCGTGGAGACCCACACGCCCTCTCCCTGGTACGTCCAGTTGTTTATGGTTTCCGATCCGGAAATAATAGGTTTTGAACCTGGGACCGACTTAAATTCAACCGGTACCTTATGGTGCTTTATGTTGAGGTCTATGGTTATGGGTTTCCTAATCCTATAGGTGCCATCCTGTAACCATACTATAATCTTATTTTGATTATAGGCCTCCAAGGATCCCAAACGCTCAATGACCTTATATAGGGTTTTATAGGGGCTGCCCTTCGTTCCAGAATTGCTGTCGGAACCCAATGGTGAAACATAGATGTCCTTTGATTGCTGTGCTGTACAAGGGTTATTCCATATAAAGATAAAAATTGGGACGATTATTTTTAGAAAGCTGGTTGTTCGCATACTGGGTTTGGTGTTTACAAAATGTGGTTATTATCCAATCTAGGTACAAATTACAATAACTATTTTTATCCTTATCATCATCCCATTACATTGATCTTAGGGGCTAAGGTTTATTTCTTGCCCAGGATGGGTTTGTATGATCAGTGTGTCGGCATCCCAGCTATGGGTTATAGTATCGTCATGGAATATATCTTTGTTTTGAAATGGATTTTTCAGTCGGATTTCCCCACCTTTTTCGGCATATATCTTTACCCATTTAACTATACCTTCTTCTTTTTGTGCCGATACTAGAAAGGCACCTTCTGTGCGTAATTGACCAAACCCTACATTTTCCCATTCTTTGGGGATGGCTGGAAAAAGATGTACGGTTCCAGTATGGCTTTGTATAAGCATTTCCTGTAGTCCTGAGGCGAAGGCAAAATTACCCTCCAGGGTGAAGGGCCTATAGGTGAAATTGGATTTACCTGTTCCGGATTGATCACCGTTGACATGAAAACTATTGGGCAGCACAAAGGAAGTGGCAAAATCGGATAAGGCTTTTGCGGCTCCTTCACCGTCAAAGGCCCTAGCTTTGACATTGGCCAGCCAGCTAAAGGAATATCCTACCCATTGACTTGTACCGGTTGCGTCCAAATTGGCAATGGTTTTATCTATGAGCTCTTTATCCTTGGAGCTGTTTGAGGCGTCTATTAAACCTAAGGGATGTATGGCCATTAAATGGGAGAAGTGGCGGTGCGATTCATTATAGGGCAGACTGGGGGAAAACATTAGCCCGGTTTTATCCACGGCATAGTCTGGCCATTCTTTTAAGGCAGCTTCCCATAGGTCTGCTTCTTTCTTAAGTCCAAGTTCCAAGGCCAGCTCTGCCGCATGGGAATAGGTCCATTTAATCAATGCCAGATCAAAATTGGTCATATCGCCAAACCAGGCCTCACGGGAATTATTGTGTATTTCAGGGCTGGAGCTCAAGGGGAGTTTTCGTTTGCCATCCTCACCCAAAACATTCAATTCGTTAAAATGGATGGCAACCTCCTTGATCCACGGATAAGCCTCATTCTTTAAAAAATCGCGATCCATGGAATAGCGCCAATGCAGATAAAAATGCTGCCCCAGCCAAGCCCCTACGGTTGGGCCAAAGGAATATTGGATCCAGCCGCCCATTGGGTCTCCGTTCAAGGTGGTTACCCCTGGTACGTTAAGTCCGTTAGTACCATAGAATTCCTTGGTATACTTTTTAAAGGTGGGTTTGTTCTGTATCAGCCAGTCTATAAACCCCTGTTCCAAATCTAGATGATTTCCAGAATAGGTGGGCCAATAGCTAAGTTGCGTATTGAGGTCGTGATGATAATCCCCTTTCCAAGGGGGTAGCTTTCCATTGTCGGCCGTCCAAACACTTTGCAGGGAAATTGGGGGTGCTCCTTTTCTAGCTGCCGAGCCCAATTTATATATTTCCATATACCATTGGTTCTGCAATATGGGATCTGGTACGCTTATGGTGGATTGCTTCCAAAAAGCAGTCCACCAATCCTTGTGACTTTGCAGTGCGGGAACAATGCCCTGGCGGAGGGATTCCGTTACCAACTGTTTTGCTGATTCTTGGGTTTTTCCTTCCGAAGTCTTGGAACTAATACTCCAACTGCCTTTTAGCCCTGTAGGGCTGGGATTCCATTGGGTGTGTACCTGGAATTTAAAATCGGACCATCCGGGTTGATCGTAGGTGATAGAGTTGTCTTTATGGGTAACCCGGCCTCCGTCATATTCCAGCCGCCTTAGGTCCTGTCCGGTTACTGGGTCGTTATCCGTAGCCTGCTGAAGGGAAACATAGGCTGGTGGAATTATAATAGGGGTAAGATCGCTGCTTATATTTTCAAAGCTATACCATCCTATTGGTTCTGTGGCATGTACAAAGGTTTTTAGCTGGGCGCCATTCTCCCATTTTACGGTGCAAATGGCGGTGGCTATGTCTAATTCTACCGATTCTACTGTCCCTAGTCCGCTGATGTCAAACTCCAGGGCTGCCCCGGGAATTTTGGAGGGTGCCGGTAATTGGTCATAGGGAACGTCATAGCGTTCTTGGACTTTTTGATAGCTGTCTTTTTCCCATTGTTCCTTTACCCAATTAAACCCGTATTTTTTAAAGTCCAGGTTTTCCATTGGCCGGAGGTCCCACAGATCGGCTCTGTCCAAAGAAAATCGGAGTTTGCCCTCCCTTTGCCATACCAGGGCCCCAATGGTGGCATTGCCCAAAGGTACGGCTTCGTCCCAAGAGGAGGCCAGTTGATTGAAATGGAGCTTGAAATTGGGAATGGCGTCCAATTCCTGAAATTCCCGTTCCGATACACAACTCCATAAACTGAAAAAAATAGTTAATAGATATACGGTTTTGGTTTTCATAAGTCCTGTTTTTATGTTTAATAAATTACAAACCAAGTACTGTCATTGGGGGGAATTTGCACTTCCAACTCCACCAAGTAATCCCTGGCCAGTTCATATTCTACCTTCTCTTTGTCTTTCTCACTTATCTGCACCTTTTTACTGTGTCCGGTATAGTAAAGCGGCAGGTTAATGGTCTGGGTGAGGGTTTTATTGGTGGGGTTAAAGAATAGAGCCAATCCCTTTTCTTGTAATGCTGGATTTATATGCATTATTCCATCAATCTCCCGGCCATTGGCTCTTTTTAAATGGATAATGGGCGAATTCAAGATATCTCGGTATTTTTTGTACCAGGCTACAACCTCTATAACGGTGGCTTTTGTTTTTTCCGTATCGTACAATCGCGGCCCTCTGTAGCAGGCCTGTAGTCCCATGCCATAATTTTGGATCATATGGGCCTTATAAGCCCCCAAATGGGTGTCCAAAGGTTCTATGGTTGCCGCAGCACCCCCGCCATGATATTCTGTAAGTGGAACAAATGTCCAACTCATACTGGGGAGTCGGTCATAAGTGCCATCGTACATATTTTGCCTGCCAAGAACCAATTGTCGTTCCCTAGGTAAGGACCAATTTACTTCACGATAACCAATCCCATTTTTGGTGCTTCCACTTAGATAATACCAATCCGGGATGTTTAAAGAAATACCATTTTCATTGCACCATTTGTAAAAATCGGTTATTCGTTTCCAAGATTTCCATTGGGAATCTTCAAGTCCTTTGTGTCCTATATGCGAGGTGGAGGCGCATAGTTGTCCTGGGTAGGAGCCGTCATGTTCCAACAAATCGAAACCTGTTTTACTAAAGAAGGTCCTTAATTTTTCAAAATAATCTATTCCCCATTGACTGTTAAGGCAGGGCGAGCTGCCGTGTATTACGCCGCCCCTCTTTCCGGTTTCAGGATTAATTACGTCTACCTCTTCACTGATCCACCTACTGGATAAAAGGGAATATCCGCCAAGTTCTATGCCCTTGGAATGGGCATAATCTGCAAGGGCCTTAAACTTCTCTATATTGCTTTTGGACAGGTCTTCCATGTTAAGGCCGCTACCAAAACTTAAAATCACCATTTCATAGCCGGTTTCTGCACATTGGTCAATGGCAGCCTTAACTTTGTCATCGTCGGTGGTGGTTAAATGTAAGAACAACGGATTTTCTGTTACCCAAGGTGCAATTTTGGCATACATGGCATTTGTATACAGGGCCTTGCGTTGTTTGTCATGGCTGTCAAAGGGCATCTCCCATACCCGAAAGGATTGGAAAGTTCCATTTGCATCAAGGGTTTTATTAGGGCCAATAGGCAATTTGCACTCCAACAAACAGGGGGTAGATAATAGGTAACTGGCCTGTGAGGTGTAGCGTGGATCTTTTTCCCAATGCACTACTTTATTGGCATTTTTCATGGACATGGAATGAAAAGCGTAATCGCTTTCAACATGAATGTTGGGCGTCTCCCAACCCTTTTGTTTTTCAACGGCGCTTTCCGCCTCCACCATGGCCAGGATTTCACTTTTAAAACTGTTTAATACAACCGCTTTTTGTCCGTTGTTTTTAAGTGTTATCCATTTGCTTATCAATGGAATTCCATCATAAATTTCGTAGTGAACGGTTACCGCTAGGTCAGGGTATTTTGGATGTGTATAATCAAAACCAATATGCTTTCCTTTTATGGGGCCCTTGGGTTGGGAGGACCATCTTTTATTGGGCCAATTTATACGTTTTTTTATGGTGCCAACTGTGAAATTGCTGAGTTGAAAGGAATTGGGCGGACTCCACATCTGCTCCAGCCATTCTTCTTTCATATAGCCGTACTCAATTTGTCCGTCCAAGCCACCTACCACATACTCATCACCATCTAGGGTGATGGTTGCTTCAGGGCCAACCCCTCTAAGTAAGGTCTCAGCTGTTGTTAGGTTGGTAAAACCCACCGTTGCACAATTTGGGGTGAGTCGGAAAGTTCTACTGACCAAGCCATTGGAAATTACAATTTCCTTACCATTGGCCTGTTGATAGACCTTGGAGGGCAGGTTTATGTCATTTACCAACCAATCGGCCTTAGTTCCCTGCACATATTCGCCCTGGCCCATGGGGAGCTCCTGCACTAGGGGCTTGATCTTATTGGTGAAATTTTTATCAACAGTTTTTAGTTTGTTTAGATAATTGGCATCTACCAGTTGTGGTTTAAAACTGGTATATGTAACGGTGGGTTGGGCCCATATTGCATGGTCCCCTGAAATACCGTCGCCGTTGTCCTCAACGCTTAATTCCAAAACTTGAATGCCGCTAAGGTCTATTTTAACCGGCTGTGGTTTCTGGCCCCCAGTAATTTTTTTGCTTTTCCACAGGGTTTTTCCATCGCCTTTTATGATGAATCTAACACTGCCCTTACCAATATTATTTTTTGTGTTGGCTATACCCACAAAGGTTTTTTCGCCCTGCTGTTGGGTGTAGAATAATTTAGAACCATCACTGAGGACATTAAATTGGACGTTTTCTGCTGGGTCTTGTTTGTCCTGGATCCCAACATGGCATTTAAAATCTGAGCTTCTACCGTCCAGGAAAAAGAAAAGTCTACTGCCAGACAGGGTGCCAATACCGTGTTTATAGGGATTGCCGGCAATCTTTATGGGGGCATTGGTAATAGCTTTGTTCTTAGTGGCCGGCCACCAAGGTTGGTCGGTATTTTCTATCTCCAATTGGGAAAGGAGAAGATGGCCTTCTTGTGATTGTTGGCCATTGATAACCATACCAATCAAAAGAAGTAAAGGGAGTTGTGTTTTTAGTAAGTATTTCATTATTAGGGGGGTAATCTGTTGTTTAGTGGTTTTAAAGGTAGGGCTAATATAGCTATGTTTCTAGAATACGTCATGCCGCGAAAGTGCAATTTGCGCAAGCTTTTACCTTGTCAAGGAATGTGTTTAGCGGGTTTTTATATCTAAAAAATGGTTGACCAACAGTGTCGGCCAACCATTTGGATGGGGGATTTTTATTATTATTTAATTTCCACCACTACCTATAGTGGGATTGTTTTGGTCCCACCAAAGGCGTTGTGAATTAAGAACACTGGGTGTTTCATCCCTAGGGCTTGTAAACCCTTGGTCTTCATTGGCCTGTAGCCATTTGGCAACATTTAGGTCACCAGGTTCCGGTGAAGGGATTCTCCTTGGGAATGGTATTTCTGGATCATCTGTTGCAGATCTTGCCAATAAGGAAGAACCATATTGTGGATATCCTGTACGCATGGAGAGAATCCATCCCTCCTCTGGGAGGCGGTAAAAATTCAAGAATTGTTGTATGTACACCTTTTCAAGGTCATCTGTTCCGTTCAGTGCTAAGGAAGAATTGTCCAAATAGTTGGTTATTTCATCTTCGCTTATAGGTAAATAGGGATACTCCTTATTGGCTACGCGCATAATCAAGTCCTGCTTTTCACCTAGCATATTATAGGTTCTCAATGATGATTCCATACCTTTTCTGTACCAGTCGGAGGCATCGCCCGAGATGTATCCTTTTAAGATAAATTCAGACATCATTAAGCATACTTCGGAATAGGATATCATTACATCTACATAATTGCCTTCGGGCTGAGGTAATCCGCCATAGCGAAAATTGCATTCCTGAAGTAGTCTTCTGTTGTATTTGGACAACATAGTAGCATTGGATCCTACCGTATTGGGTTGGTCGGCGTACAAATAGTAATCTGGTACACCTATATTGGGGTTGTTTCTATAGGCTGGTAGCCCTATAAAGCGATAACCCAAAATATCCTCTCCATCGGCAGTGGTATACAGTACCTCATTGTCGTTGTCTATATCTACAGCGGGTGATATTTCTGAGGGATCGGCAAAGGCATCAATAGTTTCTTGAGTGTATCCATTGGGTTCATAGAATATTCTCAACCTAGGATCGGCCGTTGTTTTCATAAATTCTACCATGGGTTCTGCCGCCCACATTACACCTTTCCATTCAAAACCGGCACCTGGAGCTCCACGGTAGGTTCCTCCTAAATCAAAGGTAAATTGGTCGTCCTCGCTTTCAAATAACCTTCCATCGGAAACTACACTATTGATAATTTCCGAGGCTTTGGACTCGTTCTGGCTTAAAAGGCGTGTAGCAATTCTCAACTTCACCGCATTGGCACATTTTATCCATTTGGTAACATCCCCTTGGTATACAATGTCATTGGAAGAAAAATCATAATTGCTATCAATATTTTCGTCCATTTTGGCAATAGCAGCGTCCAATTCATCCAGTAGTTGGTTTAGTACAGCCTCCTGTTTGTCGTAATTAGGGTCTAATTTACCTTCCCTACGACCAATGGCGGCCTCAGAGTAGGGGATATCCCCATATTGATCCGTAACCCTTAGGGCAAAAAAGGCCTGCATTACATCGGATGCCGCTACCATTTTTTGATAGAACTTTTGTTCTTCATCGGACAGCTCTGAAATTTGCAGTCTCATCTCTGTTAAATGGTTCAATATTTTCACATAGAAGCTACTGTATTTACTACCGGGTAAAATAGTGTTGATATCGCTATCATTGGCCTTCCCTTGAACAAGGTATTGTGCCCAGGTCATTTTTTGATGGTTTTCATGATACCATTCGCCGCCGTTCTTATAGGTTACCATTTCCTTTTGTACATAGGTGAAGAAAGTTTCAGGTGGTGGCACCCCTATGTCGGGATTCGTATTAATTTCTGCGAAATCATCGTCGCAGCCGGTAAATAGTACCAGGCCAATTATTATATATAATACTTTTTTCATGTTTGAAATTTTCTGGATTAGAAATTGAGTTTTAACGAAAAAGAAATAGATCTAATGTATGGCGATGACTTTTGCTGTAAGGGATTCGCCGCAGCATTGCTACTTAAAGTAGGATTAATATTGTCTGGCAAGGAATTGTATAGGTACCCTAAATCCCGTCCTGTTAAAGCCATAGAGGCGCTTTTAACAAATAGTTTGTCCAATACGGCCGTTGGTACATCATATGTCAGCGTTATTTCCCTAAGAGCTACCCAACTAGAGGTGTATACCCCGGTTATAGGGGTTCCCGTACTGGCCGAAGTCCAACGATATACATATCCGGACCAGTGCGTTGGTTCTACAAGACCTTGGTCGTATGCCTGTTGGTAGGTCATGCCCCCAACATCTACACTTGTTCTATTATCTGCTGGCCCTGAGGTAACTGTTGTTCCATCTGGAAATACACCATTGGGAATGTATCCGTCCTCATATGTTTTACCATAGAAGTTTTGTCCCTGGCCTTCACTGGTCCAAGTGATACCACCTTGGGAGGCATCCCTGTTGGGCAACGAGCTTTGTAGAACACCCTGATGCAGGCCGTAGCGGGCATCTGCTGAGTAAATCTCACCTCCAAATTTGGCATCTACAATTGCACTAAGACGTAAGCGCTTATACCTTAAGGAAGTATTCATGCCGCCATACCAATCGGCCTGCATATTCCCCATAACGTAGAGGGAATCCTTATTCTGTATTCCTATAGGGTAGGCTACAGACCAGCCATTTCTATTGGCCAATACCGGAATACCGTGGTTATTGGTGTTGGAGCCATCATAATAATCGTAACCTCTTCTAGTAACCAAATCTCCGTAATTACCACCTACATAGGCATAGGATGCGGTTGCCGAATTGGAATCATCAGGGTTGCCAAAAAGTCTAAATTCATTTATTCCTGGAGCCAGTTCAATAATCTTATCCCTGTTGTGGGTGTAATTGGCACCTAGGTCCCAACCAAAATCAGGATTGTCCACTAATTTTAGATTCAAGGCAGCCTCAACCCCTTGATTCTGTAAATTACCGGCATTGATAAGCTGATTTTCTATTCCAGATTCGGAGGGTACTTGTAAGGGAATAATCTGGTTTTTGGTATTGTCTTTATAGTAGGCAACATCCAATCCAATGCGGTTGTTCAAGAATCTAATGTCCAGTCCTGTTTCAAACGAATATTTCTTTTCTGGTTTTAGGTCGATAGAGACGGCAGTGTTGTCTTCAAACCTAAACATGTTCAAATCTGGATTTGCGCTAAAATTATCCGCTACAAACCCTGTGCTTAAGCTATAGGGGTCAGTATCATTCCCAACAATGGCGTAAGAGGCCCTAAGTTTGGCAAAGGAAATGAAATCAGGGAGTTCAAAGGTTTCTGAACTTACCCACCCCAAACTGGCAGAGGGATAAAAATAGGAATTGTTTCCATCGCCATTGGGGTATACCAAGGCGGAAGACCAGTCATTTCTAGCGGTAACGCTCAAATAAAGGTCTCTTTTATAGCTAGTGTTTAAGAAGGCATAGACCGAATTTATTTTTTTTCTTGGGCCTATACCACCATCGGCATTAATAGCATCCTTGGAGTTGGCCAAGGCATAGAAATCGCGAATCTTAAATCCTCCAGTTGTATTGGCATACTGACTCTGTTCTTTGGAGGTCCATAATTCACCTCCTAACAAAAGGTCCATTTTTATGTCCTCATTGATCTGTTTGTCAAAGAACATTTTGGCAGAGAAGCTATGTTGAAATTTTTCCCCATTTCCAAAATAGTAGGAACCATTAAGTCGGTCTCTATTATCGGCAAAAGTCTTAGTTTCCTGATTGTAGGTGTATTGGTTTACGTTGCCTTCCAGAGTAGCCGAAATATGGTCGGAAATTTTATAGTTTAAATTGATGTTGGAAATAAAGGAGCCTTCGGTACGGGTATTATCATCCTCAAGTGCATGGGCCCAAATCCTACTCATTCTGGTGTAGTTATAGTTGTTGCCATAGGGATGTGGTACCCCACCATCTACATCCAAGTAGTTGTCTTTCCATTTGTTTACGTCATAATTTCTTGGGAAGCCATCATGAAACCAATGAGAAAGTCCGCCTGGCTGTAAAGGGTTTTTGGCCTTGGAGCGGGTATAGTGCATAGCTGCACTAACGGTTAATTTGTCTTTTATTAAATCATGCGCCCCTTTAAAGCTAATGGAGTTTTTGTCAAAGTCGTTTCTCAATTCCACTCCAGATTCGGAGAAGTTTGAGAATGAAAGTCGGAAGCTGCCAGTTTCACTTCCACCATCAATGGCCACATTGGTGTTTCTTACAAATCCGGTGTCAAAATAATCCTTGTAGTTATCTGGCTGGGCTGTCCAAGTAGCCCTAGAGCCATCATAATCTATAATTTCCTGTCCGTCAAAGCGAGGTCCCCAACTGGCCGCATGCTCTTCGTAGGAGTCAAAGGCCATAGAAGGTAGGCCTGTATCCAGGTCGTAAGTGAAAAATTGACTGGTGTCATGGGCGTCGTCCCTGGTTCTGGTATTGGGACCGTTGGTAACAAAACTAAAACCTCCTGCAGTTAGACCAGATCCGTATTGGTTCTGAAAATCAGGAGAGTCATAGACCGTTCTTACACCTACGGTCTGATTAATGCTGACGCCAAGGCCCTTGCGCTTTTGACCGGATTTGGTGGTAACGATTACCACGCCATTAATGGCTCGTGATCCGTATAGGGCAGAAGCCGCAGCACCTTTTAAAATGGAAAAGGATTCAAAATCATCTGGGTTTAGGTTTTTTAGTTGGTTACCCCAGTCAGCACCGCTTTGACCACTGATGTCGTTGTCCATAATTACTCCGTCTACAACAAATATGGGCTGGGTATTCTGGTCAAAGGTAGAATTTCCTCTTACAGTTATCCTAGTACCCCCAAAAGTTCCTCCGGAAGTTGTACTTATTTGAACCCCGGCGGTTTTACCCTGTAAGGAGTTAACGGGGTTGATCTGTACGGTTTGGGCAATTTCATCCCCTTTTATCTCAGAGACCGCATAGCCTAAGGCGCGCTCCTCGCGCTTAATACCCAAGGCCGTTACAACAACCTCATCCAATTGACTGGCATCCTCCGCCATGGCAACATCAATAGTGTTCAAATTACCTATTGTCACAGTCTGGGATTTCATTCCAATGTAGGAGAAAACCAGGACCTCGCCCAGGGAGGCCTCAATACTGTAATTGCCATCAAAATCGGTTTGTGTTCCATTTGTAGTGCCTTGCACCACAATACTTACTCCCGGTAACGGGCTACCATCATTGGCATCCGTTACGGAGCCAGATACTGTCTTGCTTTGTGCCATGGCTGCATTAAAACATAGCATAGCAAAAGCCATTAAAAAGAAATTAATCTTCTTGTTCATACGATTTATGTTAGTTTAGTTAGATTTTACGCGGGTTTCGTCCGCGTATGTTCTATTAAAATTCTTAACTATTTGTTAAATAGGAAAAATATATCGACAAACAACGTTTATGAACAAACAGGCAACCTCTAATAGTCGATAGAAAAAGTATTTTAGCTAGTTAGGGTAGTGATATTTTATCAAAAAATGATACTATTTTTGCATTCATTATTAGTAGTAATTAGTGTTGGGTATTTTTAATCATGGTAATGGGCAACCAGACACTTTTTATTTTGATGAGTCAGTACTACTGCTCTCTAAAATTTTTTCTCTTATAAAACTATTTATTTCCCACTGATCCCCTTGCAGGTTTAGGGTGTGGGGTTTGTAAAGGGCATAGGGTGGCGGGCCATATTCTGGGGTGATGGTAATATGGGAGCGGTTGTTAGTCTCTGCATTTTTTATCATTAAACCCCACCATTGGGTAAACAAATCCAACTCAGCTTTATAATTCCCGTCCCTAGGGTCTATTACCTGCGGACTTTGTGCCGAGCCTACCCTGGCATGGATATGATAGGTATGTGCAATAGCTTTCTGCACTGCTGTTGTTTGGTTCTCCAGCATAGATTCCGCAACGCAACACCAATGGGAGAGATCGGCGGTAAGTTTTAAGAAGGGATATTCCTCCAGGTAGGGAAGACAGACATGGGCAGCAAATGCGAAGCGCGACCTATGGGTTTCATGGGTTATGGGTACTCCCGTTTCCAATTCTATTTCATGGGCTGTTTCAATAAGATTGGCATTTTCAGCATTGGAGAAAAAGTCCATCCCCGTGTGCGAATTCACAAAAAGGGGAGTGGCTTCCACTAGGTTGTACAAATGCCTTTTGTACTGTTCTTGATGCTTGGTGAAATCTACTTCCTTGGTTTCCCAATGCTGACCCACGAAATCCAGTTCCAGATCCTTTAGCATGGAACAGATCTCATTTTTTTTAATTCTGTCCATAGGAAGGTCTATTTCCACTCCCTGATAACCGGTATTTTTTATCTTATTCAAAAAAGCGGACCAGGGTATATCCGAGCTTCCCCATCTGGGGTAAACAAATTTAAGTTGCATGGTGATATCATTGGTTTCTTTGCTTTCTTTCCCCTGTATGGTCCACTCCCTGCTCCCTTTCATAATCGATCATTTTTTTGGGTCTAAAATTTAAGATCAATGCCCGCCGTTGACTGTTGGTTGTGTTCCCACGGCTAAAGTGTAGGGTGTGGCCATCATGAAAGGTACATCCGCCCGGTTCCAAGGGAACACTTACGGCTTCCGCTGTATCGGTTTCACAATAGAGGGCACCTCCATGGGGCAGGTTTTTATGTGCTAAAAGTGGTTGTTCTTCCTTTTTGGGGATAAACCACATACAACCATTTTCTTCAAATACATTGTCCAAGGCTATCCAGCAGCTCGCTGATCTTTTATCGGGCATGGCAATCCAATAGGCGGCATCCTGGTGCCAAGGAGTTGGGGTGTTGGTATGTGGTGCCTTGTTGATCATCATATCAAAATCCATTTCCATATCCTCGCCAAGGAGTTCCTTGGCCCAATATAGGGCCTTTTTATAGGCGCCGGTTTTTAATAGTTCAGTGATTATCGTGCTAGGCCTCATAATTTGGGTAATACGCTCCACTTTTTTGGAGTCCTCCTTCTTGCCCCCGGCCAGATCACTGCGCAGATGGCCGGTTTTTTCTTTGTCCTGAAGCAATTGGTCATAGATGTCCCTAATTGTTTCTACTTCCTCAACGGAAAGTAGGGCATCGAGGCTAATAAACCCTTTTTTGTTAAATGCTATACGCTTGCTCTCCATAAATAAATCTGGTTTGTTGTTTCCAAATATGCGATTAATAGGTGTATAAGTCTTTCAAATTTGTACTATATTACTTTTTTATACATTTTACGGATTGGTGTAATGGAAGAGAGAAAGGTTTTTAATTTACAGGATTATGGGGTAAGCAGGGGATTGTCTTTTGGTCACTATAAATATAGGGAAGTTAAACCCGGGCTAACGGAACACCTACATCAAGGAGCAGTGGAACTGTGCTTTTCTATGAGCGGTAGACAAACTTATATGGTTGGGGAACGCTTATTTGAACTCAAGGGCAATGATATTTTTATTGTGGGCCCAGATGTATTGCACAGTACAGGGAATTACCCTGAAGATAAGGGAGAATTGTTCTGGATTCAGATTTTGGTAGACCATGGCAAGGGAAGATTGTGTAATTTGGAAAAGGAGCAATCAGATTTTATATTGAACGGGCTTCTAGAGAAATCCGAGTGTATTTTTGCCGGAGCATTTCAGCTAAAATTAATCCTGGGAAAACTGGCGCTGCAATTGGCCAAAGAGCCTTCCGTGTTATCCCGCCTAGTAGTAGATCAATTGATTACCCAATTGCTGCTGGAAACGTTATTATTGTCAAAGGATAGTAGTCCTAAAGCGGCATCCACTAGGCTAAAGACCATAAATGACTATATAAGGCAGCATTTGCATAGGATTATTTATGTGGATGAGTTGGCCGGATTGGTTTCCATGTCCACTGGATATTTTAAGGCCTGGTTTAAGGCAGAATCCGGGATGCCCCCAAAAGAATATGTAAACCGCTTAAAAATTGAACAAGCAAAACTGGATTTGCTTCAACGGAGGACCGTTACCCAAGTGGCCTTTGATCTTGGATTTGGCTCCTCACAATATTTTGCAACCACTTTTAAGAAATTTACGGGTTACACCCCAAGGTCTTATATACGTTCTCTAGAAGAATAAAAAAGATATTGCCATAAAGCATAAAAAAAATCCGGAGACCTAATTGGTTCCGGATTTTTCAAAACTAACTCAACTTTTATTAGGCCTATACAACAGAACTCAACCTGCACCTAATATTTAAAAAACTCAACTATTTATTTCAACTATGAATATCATAAAAGAAATCTTATGCAAGATAGATAGCTTAGTCCCCATAGGCTACCAATTTAGTGATCAATTATGATACTTATTTTGCATATGGGTTAAAAATAATTGGAATATGGTTCATTTATGTGATATATGAGTCTTTGTATCTATGGATTGCTACCTTATTTTTTCAGATATTCCTCAAAGTTGGATTAATGGCTGCGCTATTCCCTACTAGGGTATTATAAGAAAAAGGACAGGATACGACCCATTTGTGTGGTAGGTATCACTGTCCTTTTTTAATCTTACTACCTTAGCGCTGGTTTGGTTTTGCTCCAAGGACAAGAGTTAAGGTAGTGGCAAAACTTATGCAAGATCCTTGTCTAGTAACCAGTATTTTGTACTAAATTAGGGTTGTTCTGCATTTCAGATGTTGGGATGGGAAACAATAGTTCCCTTTCTGTTAACGCCTTATTGGGTAGGTAAGAGAAGTTATGTCCCACAAAATCTTCCAATGCATTGGTCTCTGGGTTATACGCTTTTCTCCATCTGGCCATGTCATACCAAGTCTTGTTTTCAAAACTCAACTCATGGATACGCTCTATGCGTACCGCCTCTCTAAAGGCCTCTTGTGAAAGACCGCTCAAATCTACCAGTTCGGCACGTTGCCTGATCTCGTTCACAGCATCATATGCCTCAGTTGTAGGTCCGCCTTCAGCTTCGTTCGCTGCCTCGGCATACATCAACAATACATCGGCATAGCGATAAAGGCACCAGTTCAAGTCTGATTGGGCGCTCCCTTCATTTGCTTCAATATCAAAATGTTTGTAGATGTAAGGTGCACCTAGGTTTACGCTGCTGTTGCGATCGGCCTCCAAGGAATAGCTGGTAAAAAAGAATTGCTTTTCTTCTGCCCTTTTATCTCCATCTTCATAGGAGTCGGCAAATTCATTAGTGGAAAAGATACCTCCAGTTTGGGCTGAATAGGCCGAAATTCCCAAGTTATAGGGTAAAATCCCTGGCTGCCAGTTGCCTGATTGGATACCAGCCGCGAATTGGGTCATAAAGATGTATTCTCCTGTGTTCTTGGTGGCAGGGTCATGTAACTCGTCATAAGTGTCAAACAGTCCAAACTCCTCAGAATCTATAACTTCTTTAGCCTTGGCGGCAGCAAGCGCGTAATTCTCTGTTTTTTGGAGCGGGTAGCCTGCCATAGTCAAATATACATCGGCCAGTAAGGTTTTAATTGCACCCATAGATACTCTTCCAGAACCAACTCTCCAATCTATGTCAGCGCTTTCGGCTTCTGTAAGGTCGCTAACAATTAAGTCGTACACAGCTTCAGGGGAAGCTTGTTCAGGGTATAATTGCTCCGAGCTTAAATCGACCGAACTGGTTATGATAGGAATGTTGCCGAACATACGAACCAAACCAAAATAGTAGTAAGCTCTAAAAAACTTCGCTTCGGCCAAATAATTCTGCTTTAAAGTTTCATCCATATTTATTTCAGGGATTTTTTCAATGGCCAAGTTGGCTCTGGCGATACCGGTATAATATTCGTTCCAGAAGTTATTTCCATATCCATTATCCGAATTATTGATCAAATCCTTTACCAAGTAAATATTGGTTGCCTGTCCCAAAGAGGTGTTGGCCAAGCCCGTTGCAAATTCGAGCATCATCCATGTACCTCCACCAAAACCACTATTGGTAATTGAAATCAACGGTTCATATATTCCGTTTACGGCACTCTCGGCATGTGCTGCCGTGGTAAAGTAGGTGTCCGTTGTAAAGTTGGATTCATCTTCTTCATCCAAAAAGTTACTACAGGCCGTTATGCTTGTAATTGCTGTTACGACGGCTATAGCTCTTATAAAGTTTTTGTAGATTTTCATTTTTTTATCTTTTATATGATTATAGTCCAACATTTAATCCGATCATAAAGGTGCGAGGTCTTGGATAATCGTAAAGGGAGAATCCTTGATCGAAGGCACCGCCACCATTTGAACTTTCTGGGTCATACCCTGGATATTTGGTTGATACAAAAAAGTTCTGCACCGAAGTGTATACCCTTAGGCGATTTAAATGTAAGCGCTCTACCAATTCAGGTTTGAATACATAGGATAGCATTAAATTTCTACCTCTTAAAAAGGAAGCATCCTTTAATTTTCCAGAATCGTTATTTGTATCGTATCCTGCCGCAATTGGTCTTATTTGGGCAATATCGGTATCCTGATTGTCCGGAGTCCACGCATTTAATACGGTCGCGAAGCTGTTGGCAATTGTCTGACGGTCTTCCGCTGAGTGTTCGTCACGGTACATTACACTATTGCCATATTGGAACTGTAGGTCTACCAATAGCTCAAAATTGCCATATCTAAAGGTGTTGGAAAAAGTTCCGAAGCCGTCTGGGATACCTTTGCCTATAATGGCCCGGTCATCACTATTAATGGCCCCATCATTGTTAAGGTCACGGTATTTTATGTCACCTGGCAATCTATCATAGATGGCGGCCTCAGCGGCTTCATCTGTGTTCCATGTGCCCTCATCAATATAACCGAAGAAAGTACTTACTGGTTCACCAACACGGATCAATGTGGATCCTAGGAAAATATCGGAACCTCCTGAAAGAGCAGTTACTTCGTTTTTATTAATAGAAATATTGAAGTTACTATTCCATCCAAATAGTTCATTATCAAAATTTACAGTATGCAAATTAATTTCAATACCCTTGTTTTCCATGCTACCAACGTTTCTAAAAACATTGGAAAAACCACTTGAAGAGGGAACTGGAGCATTAAGAAGCATATCGGAAGTTAACTTGCGATATACATCAACTTCCAACCCGATACGATTATTGAAAAGGCCCAATTCCAGTCCGGCATCTACCTGTTCCGTTTTTTCCCATTTTAAATCAGGGTTGGACATACGGCCTGGGACTGTGTAGGCGGAACGGGCGCCATCAAAAATTACCGAACCATTGGTTAAACCTGCCAAAGCTTGATAAGCTGGTAATTCTGAGTTACCGGTGGCACCGTAACTAGCTCTAATTTTAAGATTGGAGATGGTTTCGCTCTGCGAAAGAAAATCTTCTTCAGAAGCTCTCCATGCCAATGCTGCGGATGGGAAAAAGGCAAACTGATTTTCCGGCCCAAATTTAGACGAACCGTCGGCCCTACCTGTAAGGGTCAACAAATATTTGTTCATGTAGTTATAGTTGACACGCCCAAAATAAGAGTTTAGTCCATAAGCGGTTTTGCTAGAAGTTGGCGTCTGAGGGTTAGAGCCGGCACCAAGGTTGTTAAAACCGTAAAAGTCATCGGTAAACCCACGTGTGGATGCGCGTGAACTAAATTGATCTACATGCTGCCAGGAAAGTCCGGCCATGGCCGTCAGGGAATTGTTGCTGTCAAAATCCTTCATATAGGTCAAATAGTTTTCAAACTGCCATGAATTGTAACGGGAGTTATCCACATATGCGGCACCATCGGGCATGGCTATATATCTTAGGTCCTTGCCTCCGTAGTAATCGTTTCTTTGGTTAATGATATTGGTACCTAGTGTAGTTCTCAATTGTAGGTTATCATTGAATTCAATATTGCTATAGAAGTTACCAAGAACTGTTTGGGTCTTAAGGAAATACCTACGGTCGTTGGCTACGGCCACTGGGCTACCGCCACCTTCCATTCCTGGATAGTGAATATTGGACCCCCAAGTACCGTCCTCATAGCGCACTGGTATAATAGGCAGTGCCTCAAAAACTTGTCGCATTGTGGTGATACCACCACCACCAAGTTGGTCTACTTGTTTTTCATTTTGGTCGTTATAGCTCAAGGTACCTCCAACTTTTAACCAATCGGTAACCTCTGTGTCCAGGGTAAATCTCCCGGAATAACGCTTTAGCCATGATTCTACGATAAGGCCTTCTTCATCCCTGAAACCCATAAACAGTCCAAAATTTGATTTTTGGTTACCACCTGTAAAAGAAAGTTGGTGATTTTGGGTAATTGCATCCCTAATGGCTTCATCCTGCCAATCCGTATCATAAAGCGGCTTGCCATCGGCATCAAAAAGCCTAGGGTCTGTTCTTTTTAATCTAGGATCTGTGTACCTGCCTCCTGCCCAGCCGTCCGGGTCAAATTTTTCAGCATTGGCGTACGCTATTTCCTCAACAAGAAGGAATTCTTCAGCATTTAAAAGATCGAGCTTTTTGGGCAAGGTTCCTAGACTAAAATCCACATCGTAGTTAAGATGGGTCTCACCAGTTGTTGTTCCTTTTTTGGTAGACACCAGTATTACACCATTGGCACCTCTTGCTCCATAGATGGCAGTTGCAGAAGCATCTTTTAAAACCTCAATGGATTCTATGTCATTGGGGTTCAAATAATCTATTGGGGTACTCCCGTTGGGTAAACTGGCCGCATTAAGGATAACACCGTCAATTACATATAGCGGTGTATTGGCAATACTAACCGAGGTATTTCCTCGGATACGTACTACGGTTCTACCACCTGGTCTTCCAGATCCGGAAGTTACGTTTACACCGGCAACCTTACCTGCCATGGCCTGGTTTAAAGAGGCAGCAGGTCTCTCTGCAAGTTCTTCGGCCTTAACGGAGCCCACTGCACCGGTAAGGTCACTTTTTTTCTGGGTACCATACCCTATCAATACCACCTCATCCAGTCCGGCAGCGCTTTCTTCCAAACTGATGGAAATAGAGGATTGTCCGTTAAGTGGTACTTCCTTGGAGGCGAATCCGATGTAGGATACCACCAAGGTTGCATTTTCATTGGCTACATCAAGGGAGAAATTCCCGTCAAAATCGGCCGTAACCCCATTGGTGGTACCTTTCTCCACTATGTTTGCCCCAGGTAGGGGAGCGCCATCCATATCGGTAATGGTACCACTTACAGTGTGTTGCTCTACCTCCTCCTTGATAGGGGAAATAGGTTGGATTGGTTTTCCCGTTTTTAAAATAATCTGCTTGTTCTTTACGGTGAAGTACACATCTGTTGCTTCAAAAATCCCATCCAATATATTGGAGATAGGTTGCTTCCTTGCGGTTACGGAAACTGTTCTATTTAAATTTACCTTTTCGTGATTGTACAAAAACCTAAAATCGGATAGGGATTCTATTTCCTTAAACACCTTTTCAACGGTTACGTTTTTAAGGTTGAGTGAGATTTTAGTGTTCTGTCCGTAAGTGTTGGCCTGAATTTTAAATAGAGAAACTATAAGTAATAGTGTTGTTAGTTTCATCTTTAAATGATGTTTGCTTAGCCAATCCGCATGGAGAGGCCGGACTAGGTTGAATTTTTTCATACTTTTGTAATGTGTTTGGTGATTGAACATTTTGTTTGTTTACATCACTTTATTATGCCGGGAAATGCGCCAACATTTTCCGGTTTTTTTGTAAAAGTGACTTTTCTAGCGCTCGTATTTCTATTTACTTTTCATAGGCATCTTTCTTTAAATTAGCATTGTTGTTGTCTAGTATCGTTATTTTGGATCCTTCCCTTTTGTATTGGAAAGGAGTATCTTCCTTAAAAGCCTCAAGGATTTCTTCAATAGTTTCGTTTCTAAATGTGGCCGTATAGACCTGATTGTGCAAAAGCTGGGTTTTGTCTTCTATACTTATGTTGAAATGGCGTTCCAATTTTGACCTTATTCTGTAAAAAGGAGAAGCCTTAAAAAGAAGGTAGCCGTCCTTCCAAGCCGTATGGTTATGGGTGTCTACCTGATTCACGGACATTTCGTTCTTACTTTTGTTAAAGGCAGCTTGCTGACCTGGGACGAGTTGGGTAGTGGTGTTTTTTTTCATATCGGCCCCTTCCTTGTAAAGGGCAACAGAGCCTTCAACCAACACGGTGCTGATATCTTCATCTTCCGGATAAAAGGAAAGGTTGAACTGTGTGCCCAATACACGTATGTTGATCTGATCTGCATTTACAATAAAGGGGTGGGAGGCATCCTTGGCAACATCAAAAAAGGCTTCCCCTTTTAAGTATACTTTCCTGTCTTTGCCTGCTATGAAATTCACAGGGTATCGCAAGGAACTTCCCGAGTTTAAGGTAACCTGTGTCCCATCGGATAAAAGCAGCTCAAACTGCTTTCCAAAAGGGATGTTTAAGGTGTTGTACACCAATTTTTCCTGGGCCTTATTGCCTTTGTATTCCAAGGTGTTCCCCTGCTGTGAAGCAAGAAGACCCCCCGTTGGAGAAGTAATTTTTCGCTCACCACTTTCAGAAATGGTCTCAATATTGCCATTGTCCAGTTGAAGGGTTATGGCATTGGCGTCCAAATGCTGTTCTATGGGGTTGGTTAAGCCTGGTTGGGGTACGGTATTCTTTTTATAAAATGTAAAAATGCCAGCAATAATAAGGAAACAGGCGGCAATACCCGTCCAATATACCTTAGGGGCCAATATCTTTTTTTTCTTGGCTTTTTGTAGGTTTTCCAGGGGTTCAATTTTATTGAGGATTTTTTGAAATAAAACCTTTGAATCCAAATCGTGTCGCTCCCTAATAAAATATTTTGAAGATTTAATCTTTTTCCATTGTGCCGCCCAAGCCGCATCTGAAATGTTATTGGTTTCCCTAACTTTAATAAGTTCCATAAGCTTATCAAATTCCTCTTTGGAAATGGTATTATCCGCCAACTTTTGGAAAAGCCTATATGTTAGATTTTTGCTGTTCAACTATTAGGGTTGATTAATTAAAATATTATGGGTCGTATAATTAATACACGCTAAAAATGTAAAAGTCCCAAATGGGAGCTATATTTTTTGCGAATTACATGAATATGGAGGGTCTTAGTAAAAAAGAAATAAGCCAAGAAGGCTTGCGTAAACGCTATCGGTAATATGTGGTTCCAGTTGGGTCCTAATAATTTGAAGGGTCTTCCAAAGGTGGTTTTTTACCGTTTTTTGGGTGATTCCCAAAAGATCAGCAATTTCTTTATTACTTTTTCCTTGTTGCTTGGATAAAATATAGATACTGCGCTTTTGGGTAGGTATCTGTTGAAGGATGTCATTTACAATATCCTCGTATTCCGCTAGGATTATGGAATCTTTGGTTTCCTCGTTTAATGAGGTAATGTTTTTCCAATATTCTTCTTTTAGCGATTGTTGATTGGCAATATTTCTAAGGTAATTGTAGGTTAAATTTTTGGCAATGGTGAAAATAAAGGACTCAAAGGAACGGTCAAGGTCTATGGTTTCCTTTTTTGTCCATATTTTTATAAATACTTCCTGCAGAATTTCCTCTGTGGCATATTCGGATTTGGTTATAGAGAACACAAAGTAATACAACCTTTTCTCATAAAGGTCGAATATGGCTTCAAACGCGGCCCTATTTCCTTTTTTCAATGAAGCCAATAAAAACGCTAAAGATTGTCCTGACATGTTCAAAGAAATTAGCAAATTGAAAATTTGAGCGAGAAAAATTAGGTCTATTTTTTTAGTATTACAAATAGGTCCGCAAAAATTGCTGCCCGAAAATAACTTCTTTTTTCTTACAATTCAACCAAAGAATTAACCTATAACAATACTTTTTTTGCCAATATTAAAACCTTTTAAAAAAAGGTGTATATTTAATGTTTTAAAACTGAGTCTTAATTTTTCTTTATAATTCTTATGAAGCTACATCTTCTGAATAGGGCGAGTCTAAAAAACAGTTCGTTTACCGTTACCCAGAATAGCTACCCCCATTTTCTTAAAATTTGGCATTATCATCCAGAATTGGAATTGGTATATATTGTTGAAAGTAGTGGTACCCGTTTTATTGGAGATGGGATAGAGAAATTCTCGGAAGGGGATTTGGTGTTGATAGGTAAGAACCTTCCCCATATGTGGCTTAATGATGAAATTTATTTTGAGCCCGATTCCAAGCTAATGTCAGAAGCCATAGCCATTCATTTCAAGGAGGACTTTTTGGGGGTAGATTTTCTAAATGCCATAGAAATGAAGCCTATTCAGCAAATGATAAAAAGGGCCAGGCAGGGCATCAAGTTTTCCAATATGGATCCCAAAGTAATTGGTAAAATTATGGCATTGCAAGATTTTGATCCCTTTGAAAAAACCATTCGCTTTGTGGAAGTCTTGTACCAATTGGCCAATCATGAGGAATACCAATTGCTTTCCAGTCCTGGGTTTTTAAACTCTTTTAATAAGACTGATAATAAAGGATTGGATGAGATATATGAGTTTGTTTTTAAGAACTTTAACCAGCCTATTGGTTCCAAGGATGTGGCCGAAATTGCTAAAATGAACCCCTCCGCCTTCAGTAGGTTCTTTAAGCGGATCCACAGAAAAACCTTTACCCGCTATTTAAATGAGATCCGGATAGGATATGCCTGCAAATTGTTGATTGAGAACGGTAACAATATTACACCGGTCTGTTATGAATCTGGCTTTAACAATATTTCTAATTTCAATAGACATTTTAAGTCCATCACCGGAATGTCCCCTTCAGAGTATATTAAGCTTCATACCCAAAAATAGCTTATTTTTCAAATAGGGTTAAAAAAGTATCGGTATTGGAGTTTCTAGTGGTGGAAATAAACTTGGTTAAGATGTAATTTTGTGCGAATAATATAACTTTAGATGGACAGTAAAACTATAATTACGGATGTTCTGGTTAAGGATGTCCGATTTCCAACCAGTAGATCCTTGGACGGATCAGATGCAATGAATCCAGACCCGGATTATTCCGCGGCCTATGTTATTTTAAAAACAGACCATCCAGATGGTTTGGAAGGACACGGTCTTACCTTTACCATTGGTAGGGGCAATGAGTTGTGCGCAGCGGCAATTAATTCTCTGGCTCCTTTGGTGAAAGGAAAATCCTTGGAGAGTTTTACCGCCAATATGGGTGCTTTTTGGAAGATGATTACTGGCGACAGTCAATTGCGTTGGCTTGGGCCTGAGAAGGGAGTAATACATTTGGCTACCGGTGCTGTGGTGAATGCGGTTTGGGACCTATATGCCAAGGTGGAAAAAAAGCCACTTTGGAAACTTTTGGCCGATATGACCCCGGAAGAATTGGTGTCCTGTGTAGACTTCACATATATTACGGACGCCGTTACTCCAGAGGAAGCCTTGGCTATGCTAAAGGAAAAGACAGCTACCAAACAGCAGCGTATAGATAAATTACTAAAAGATGGTTATCCGGCATACACTACCTCTGCAGGTTGGTTGGGATATCCTGATGATAAAATGAGGAGATTGTGCAAGGAGGCAAAAGAGGCCGGCTTTAAGCACATGAAAATAAAAGTAGGTTCCGATCTACAAGACGATATGCGACGTGCAGCCATAATTAGGGAAGAGATCGGAAGCGATTTAAGACTGATGATGGATGCCAATCAAAAATGGGATGTGGATGAGGCAATAGCCAATATGGCTGAACTTAAAAAGTTTGATCCATGGTGGATAGAGGAGCCAACCAGTCCGGACGACATTTTGGGGCATGCCAAAATTGCCAAGGCTGTCGCTCCCGTAAAAGTGGCAACTGGTGAACATTGCCAGAATAGGGTTGTCTTTAAGCAGTTGATGCAGGCCGATGCCATCGGTATTTGTCAGATTGATAGCTGCAGAGTTGGTGGGGTAAATGAAATTTTGGCCATCTTGTTAATGGCGGCAAAATTTAATATTCCTGTTTGTCCACATGCAGGCGGAGTTGGACTTTGTGAGTACGTGCAACACCTTTCCATGATTGATTACATAGCAATAAGTGGTTCCTTGGAAGATCGTATCATTGAATTCGTAGATCATTTGCACGAGCATTTTTACGATCCGGTGGTAATAAAGAATGGTGCTTATATGCCTCCATCCATGCCAGGTTACAGTATTACCATGAAAGAGAAATCCTTGGAAGATTACAGTTTCCCAAATGGGGTTGTTTGGCAAGAGGATGCCTTAATGAAGGAATAGTCCATTAAAACAGTAGTAAAAAACAATCATAGCAATAATATGTCACTTTTTAGTTTAGAAAATAAAACAGCAATAATCACCGGTGGCGCTAGCGGTATTGGTGAGGCTATTTCAAAGGCCTTTGCAAAACAAGGTGCTGATGTGCACATTTTGGAATTTAATGCCGAAAATGGAGAGCGCGTGGCAAAGGAGATTTCATCCAATGGCGGAAAGGTTACTTTTCACGCCTGCGATGTCTCCAATAATGGGCAGGTAGCCGAAATTATTAACGGTATTGCGGAAAAGCAGTACATAGATATTTTGGTGAACAATGCCGGAATTGCCCATGTGGGGAATTTGGAAGGCACGGGTGTAGAAGATATGGACCGTATCTACAATGTAAATGTAAAAGGGGTGTATAATTGTATGCATGCCGTAATAACAAAAATGAAGGAAAAAGGAGGGATGATCTTGAATATGGCCTCCATTGCTTCATCGGTAGGTATAACGGACCGTTTTGCATACTCCATGTCAAAAGGGGCTGTGCTCACTATGAGCTACTCTGTGGCCAAGGATTATATGGAATATGGTATTCGCTGTAATACCATTTCCCCGGCTAGGATCCACACTCCGTTTGTAGATGGGTTTATTAAGGCCAATTACCCTGGTAAAGAGGCCGAAATGTTTGATAAACTCTCCAAATCCCAGCCTATTGGCAGAATGGGGAAACCTGAAGAGGTGGCTAATTTGGCAGTTTACCTTTGTTCGGATGAAGCCTCATTTATAACGGGTACCGATTTTCCTATTGATGGGGGGTATATTAAATTGAACGGATAAGTTTAATTTAGACATTTGCCCATTTAGTTATAAAGAATATGGTTCCTAAGTGTGAAGCTGGGAGCCATATTCCAATCCTTTTCCTAGGGATGGGTGTGATTTTAAAAAGTAACCATTGCTTGATGAGTAAAATATTTTGTTGCCTAGCTTTAACTGCGCTTGTTGTTGCATGTTCACATAAGACGGAGCCCAATGCCTTGGTGATGCCCGTAGACAATACCATTGTTGTGGATGAGGCCGATACCAAGGATACCATATTGCTAAAAGCTGCCCATGTGGTTCCTACCGACAACCAATTGGATGCCCTAAAGAACGAGTTCATTGCTTTTATCCACTTTGGCCCCAATACTTTCACAAGGATGGAGTGGGGCAATGGTATGGAAGATCCCAAAATATTTGACCTTCAAAACTTGGATACAGATCAATGGTGTAGTGCCATGAAGGATGCGGGAATGAAAATGGTGATTTTTACAGCTAAGCATCATGACGGCTTTGTACTGTGGCAGAGCAGGTACACCCAACATGGGGTAATGTCCTCACCTTTTAAGGATGGTAAAGGCGATGTGCTAAAGGAATTGTCCGAATCCTGTAAAAAATATGGCCTTAAGTTGGGAGTCTATCTATCTCCGGCAGATTTATATCAGATAGAGAATAAGGAGGGGTTGTATGGAAATTTAAGCGAGTATACGGAGCGGACCATTCCAAGAGCTATAGAAGGTAGGCCATTTGAGAATAAAACCACCTTTACCTTTAGAGTTGACGACTACAACGAGTATTTCCTAAACCAATTGTTTGAGTTGTTAACGGAGTATGGACCCATCCACGAAGTATGGTTTGATGGCGCACATCCGAAAAGAAAGGGCGGGCAAACCTATAATTATCTGGCATGGAAGAAACTTATTAAGGCATTGGCCCCAAAAGCGGTCATCTTCGGGAAAGAGGATATTAGATGGTGTGGCAATGAAGCTGGACAAACTAGGGATACGGAATGGAATGTAATTCCATATACCGAAAACCCAATGGAAATGAATAGTTTTCCCGACTTAACAAACGAATCGCTTGGAAGTAGGGAAGATTTATATGAAGGAAAGTATCTACATTATCAACAGGCAGAGACAAATACCTCTATTCGTGAGGGTTGGTTTTATAGGGATGATGAAGACCAAAAAGTGCGTAGTGCAGATGATGTATTTGATATCTATGAGCGGTCCGTAGGCGGAAATTCTACGTTTCTGTTGAATATTCCCCCTAATAGGGAAGGTAAATTTTCACCTACAGATGTATCGGTATTGCAAGATGTAGGTAAACGTATTAACGAGACCTATAAGGCTAACTTGTTATCTACTGCACAGGGCCCAAAAGAAGTATTGGACAATGACCTAAGTACTTTTAAGCTTTTAGGTGATGATACCAATGAAATTGTTCTTGAGGCCCCCAAGCCAATTACCTTTAATAGATTGGCCATACAGGAGGCTATAGGGACCCATGGTGAACGCGTGGAAAAACACGCCTTGGATATTTGGGTAGATAATGCTTGGCAAGAAATTGCTTCGGCTACCAATATTGGTTATAAGCGTATTTTGCGTTTTCCGGAAGTAACAGCCAAAAAAGTACGTATAAGAATTTTGGAATCCCGTTTTTATCCTGCGATAGCCAAAATATCGGCACATTTTTATGCCTCAAGGCCTCCTCAACTTAGCATTGAAAGGTCGGTTGATGGAGAAGTTAGCATTATGCCCAAAAAAGATACTTTTGGGTGGAAGCCCCATGGGGAAGATATTGCCGGAAATATAAATGCTGGATACAGCATTAGGTATACTACAGATGGCAGTGAGCCAACAGCTGCCTCGGCCACCTATGATAGGCCTTTCGTAATTTCTTCTGGAGAAGTGAAGGCAGTGGCGGAAGTGAATGGGAAATTGGGCAGTATTGCATCGCAAATGTTCGGAATTGTTAAGAGAGACTGGAAAGCCGCTGGGGAAGATAGTGTGATGGGCGAGCATGTTTCCCAAAATGCCTTTGATGGCGATGCCAATACCTACTGGAGCTCTAAAGCAAAGGGAAAAAATCATTTTATAACTATAGATCTAGGGAAGGAATATACTATTAAAGGTTTTGCCTATACCCCTCAAACCGATACTTCGGAGGGTATGATTGAGGCGGGTATAGTCTTAGCTAGTCCCAATGGAAAAAATTGGTCGCCAATAGGTGATTTCCGATTTGGGAATTTAATCAATGATCCCACGACCAGGACCCATATGTTCCGCCAAACAGTGAACACAAGATATGTGAGGGTGGAATCCAAAGAGATTGCCGGGAATGGAAAAACAGCCGCCATTGCCGAGTTGGATTTTTTAGTGGAATAATAGGCGGTACAGGTTATTGATAACTACAACATTGAAAATGAAAAAAGTACTTCTTAACATATTGACGGCCCTATTGTTAATAGGCTGTGGTTCTAAGGTTTCTGATATATACGTTACCTCTAATATTGGTAATTCGGATTATGGGGATAAGGAACTGGTTTTTGGCTCTATAGAGGAAGCATTCCAAGCCTTGGCCGATCTTAGAAATGAGGGGCGCAAAAATAATATCAACATTCATTTGGAGGAAGGTGAGCATAGGATAAGTAAGCCAATAAGGATTAAACCGGAATTGGGACCCTTAAAGTTGCTGGGGGAAGGGTCTTCACAGACTGTGGTAAAGGGATCTTTTGTGTTGCAGGCCCAATGGAAGAAATATAACGATCATATCTTGGTGGCCCAATTGCCGAAGGGCCGTAATTTTGATCAGCTTTTTGTAAACGGGGAACAGCAAATTTTAGCCCGTTATCCCAATTATGATGAGGATGCGGGGCACTGGCAAGGCCACGCCGCAGATGCTATTTCTGCAGAAAGAGTAAAAACCTGGGCCAAGCCTGTAGGGGCCATAGTGCATGCCATGCACCGCGGTGAATGGGGTGGGTTTCATTATGTGGCCACAGGAGTTGATGAGCAGGGCGAACTCCTTTTGTCTGGTGGTCACCAGAACAATCGCCCTTCAAAAATGCACCCAAAGTACCGTATGGTAGAAAATGTGTTTGAGGAATTGGACGCTCCGGGAGAGTGGTTTTTGGATGCCGATAACAAATTGTTCTACTGGCCAAGTCCTGGAATGGATATGAAAACAGCCCAATTGGAAGGGGTGAATCAAAAACATTTGTTGGAAGTAGTGGGAACGGAGCAAAGTCCGGTCAAAGATGTTGAAATAAGCGGAATTCGTTTTGAGCATGCCCAACGTACTTTTATGGAAGAGTATGAGCCATTGTTAAGAAGTGATTGGACCCTTTATAGAGGGGCTGCCATTTTGCTGGAAGGCACACAAAAAGTTAGTATCAGGAATTGTGAACTCACCAATTTGGGTGGCAATGCAATATTGGTCAGCAATTTTAATAGGGAGGTAACCATAGCGGACAACCATATTCATGACTGTGGGGCATCGGGTATTAGTTTTGTAGGAAGTCCCGAAGCTGTGAGATCACCCGCCTTTCAATATGGGGAATTTGTCCCCTTGGCGGAAATGGATACCGTTCGCGGACCAAAATCAAATAAATACCCCAGCAACTCCATAGCCGACAACAACCTGATATATCGCATAGGAAGGGTAGAAAAACAAACGGCAGGGGTGCAGATTGCCATGGCTATGGATATTACGGTAAGCCATAACAGTATTTATGAGGTGCCCAGAGCTGGCATTAATATAGGTGATGGCACCTGGGGGGGACATATTATTGAATACAATGACGTATTTAGTACGGTCTTGGAATCTGGAGATCACGGTGCTTTTAATTCTTGGGGCAGGGATAGATTCTGGCACCCCAATAGAGGGGAATTGGAAAAGCTGGTCGCAGAAGACCCCGATATGCCCAAATGGGATGCCATACATACCACTGTTATTAGAAATAATAGGTTTCGTTGCGACCACGGTTGGGATATAGACCTGGATGATGGTTCCTCCAATTATCACATTTACAACAATGTGTGTTTAAACGGAGGGATTAAACTGCGTGAAGGTTTTTATCGTACCGTGGAAAACAATATTATGATCAATAATGGCTTTCATCCCCATGTATGGTTCAAGAATAGTGGGGACGTTTTTAGGCAGAATATAGTATTTACCCAACATAAGGATATTAGGTTGCAGGACTGGGGTAAGGAAGTGGATTATAACCTTTTTCCCGATGAGGAAACCCTGTTGCAGACCCAGAAAAAAGGAGTGGATCTCCATAGTGTTTTTGGTGATGCAATGTTCGTAGATGCGGAATCTGGGGACTATACGGTTAAAAAAGGCTCAGCCGCCACTAAGATCGGCTTTAAGAATATTGACATGGACAGCTTTGGTGTAACCAATAGCAGTCTAAGGACCAAAGCAAAGACACCTTCTATTCCACCTTTGTTTTTTGGTAATAAAAATGGGGAGGACCTTGTGTTTAAATGGCTGGGGGCAGAGTTAAAAAGCATTACCACTATGGCCGAAAGGTCGGCTTCAGGCTTAAATAAGACTGCGGGTGTATTGTTGGTGTCTTTGGAGACCCCTAGTATTATTGGGAATTCTCCGCTTCAATTGGGCGATGTTATTATAGCTTCCGAAGGTAAGGAGGTAAATACCGTGGAGGATTTAATTAAATCCTATCAAAATAATAATTGGAAGGGAAAATTAAACTTGGTTGTTGTTAGGAACCAAAAAGAAAAGCAGGTTACAGTAATAACAAAAAAATAAAAAGGATAGCGAAATGAAGGGAAGGTATGCGTTTGTTTTAAGTGCCATTATAATTGTAGGCGGATTGTATTCATTTGGTTTCAAAGAAGCTGAGGTAAAGGAAAAACGCCCCAATATTATTTATGTTTTGGCCGATGATCTGGGTTATGGTGATATTTCCATTTACAACCCTGGAGGGAAAATAAAAACACCTAATTTGGATGCCTTGGGAGCGGCCGGAATGATATTCACGGACGCCCATACCTCTTCGGCGGTCTGTACGCCTACCCGATATGGGATTATTACCGGAAGATACAATTGGAGGAGTCCGCTAAAAAGTTCTGTGCTTACCGGTAAATCCAAAGCCTTAATCCCGAAAGGTAGGACTACTGTAGCTTCCTTGCTTAAAAAGGAAGGCTACGAAACCGCATTTATTGGCAAATGGCATTTGGGGTGGGATTGGGCCCTAAAAGATCCGAGCAAGGATTCTGGCGAAGGTTGGAATGCAAAGGATTTTGAGAATATAGATTTTTCCAAAAAAGTCAAGAATTCGCCAAAAACCCTTGGTTTTAAGTATTCTTACGGACATTGTGGGTCCTTGGATATGGCGCCCTATGTATATGTGGAAAATGAAATGCCCACAATGGTACCGGATACAGTTACCGAAAGTAAGGATAAATACGGTTGGTGGCGAAAAGGCCCTACCGCCGATGATTTTGTTTTTGATGATGTTACGCCCAACTTCTTTAGAAAATCCTTTAGTTATATAAAAGAAAAGTCCAAGGGCAAATCACCCTTCTTTCTATATCTACCCTTGCCGTCCCCACACACCCCTATCCTCCCAACAGAAGAATGGCAAGGGAAAAGTAATCTAAATCCTTATGGCGATTTTATGATGATGATAGATGACTATATGGGACAGTTGTTGGCCGTTGTAAAGGAAGCAGGTATAGAAGAGAATACCATGATAATCTTTACCAGTGATAATGGTTGTTCCCCAGCAGCCAATATTGTTGATATGAAGTCCAAAGGCCATAACCCAAATGGTATTTTTAGGGGTCACAAGGCCGATATATTTGAAGGAGGGCATAGGGTTCCTTTTATGGTGAAATGGCCTGCCAAGATTAAGGCGGGTAGCCAATCGGACAGGACCATATGTACCACAGATCTGTTGGCAACCTGTGCAGATATAGTGGATGTTGAATTGGCGGATGACGAAGGGGAAGATAGTTTTTCCTTTTTACCCCTGTTGACAGATTCCAAGACAGAAGAGTATAAGCGGGAAGCAACGGTGCATCACTCCATAAATGGGAGTTTCGCTATAAGGAAAGGGAATTGGAAAATGATCTTTTGCCCGGGCTCCGGCGGTTGGAGCGCTCCCAAACCAAATTCAAAAAAGATTGCCGATCTGCCAAAGTTTCAATTGTATGACCTGAGTAAGGATCCCAAAGAAGAACATAATCTATACGGTCAGTTCCATGAAGTAGAAAGTGATCTTACCAGATTAATGGTTTCCTATATTGAAAATGGAAGGAGTACCGTAGGGGAAAAGCAAAAGAACGATCCGGAAGGATATGGCAGCAAACTCTGGAAACAATTGGAAGTGTTCAATAATTGATGGGTTAATTTAAAAATTCGTTAATTTGGAGGATTTTATCAGTCCAATTCCATAATGAGGACAGGCGTAGCCTTGGATTCTAATTATAGAAAGGCCGTCTCTAGTAAAATAAACAATCAATAAATAAGCAATAATTAAATATAAAATCATGAAATTAATACGATTTGGCGAAATAGGTAAGGAAAAACCGGGTGTTCAATTAGAAAATGGTTCCCGCTTGGATGTATCTGGCTTTGGCAGGGATTACGATGAAGATTTTTTTGGAACGGACGGATTGGAGCAACTAAAAAAATGGCTTGCAGAAAATGAAGACAGTTGTCCTGTTGTGAACGATAGCGTAAGGTTGGGAGCACCTTTGGTACGACCGTCAAAAATAGTATGCGTAGGGCTTAACTACGCCAAACATGCGGCGGAAAGTGGTATGGCCGTTCCTAAGGAACCGGTATTGTTCTTTAAGGCAACCTCTGCCATTGTTGGTCCCAATGACGATGTTGTTATTCCTAAGGGAAGTGAGAAGACCGATTGGGAAGTGGAATTGGCGGTAGTTATAGGAAAAAAGGCCTCTTATGTAAGTGAGGAAGATGCCTTGGATCATGTTGCCGGATATGTTTTGCACAATGATTATAGTGAAAGGGCTTTCCAGATAGAACGTGAAGGACAATGGGTAAAGGGAAAGAGTTGTGATACTTTTGCTCCTGTAGGACCTTTTATTGCTACAAAAGAAGAAATAAAAGACCCCAATAACCTTCACCTTTGGTTAAAACTAAATGGGGAAACGGTACAGGATAGCTCAACCTCCGATTTTATTTTTAACGTACAAGAGGTAGTAAGTTATATCAGTCAGTTCATGACCTTGTTGCCAGGGGATATTATCTCTACTGGTACACCATTTGGGGTGGGATTAGGTTTTAATCCACCTAAATATTTAAAAGCAGGTGATGTAGTAGAATTGGGGATCGAAGGATTGGGGAGCTCCAAGCAAACTGCAAAGGCCTACAGCGGTAAATAGTTAAATCAAATTTAAAGTTGCCAGCAACATGAATTTTAAATTCCATGTAATTATTTTGTGCCTTATATCCACCTTATATATCCATACAGGATATGGTCAGGAATTGGAATGGGTTGAAATAGAAAATGGAATTTGGAAAAGCAGTGTTGGCCAACCAGAGGATATTAGTTTGTTAAAGGCAGTTGATGTGAAGCCCAAAGAGGAAGCTCTTCGTCAATTGCCTTTGGCAAATTTCCCAATAGATAAGGCTAAGATTAAAACCAAGCTCATTGACGGGAAGACCTATTTGCAATTCCCTTTATCACGGGAAGAGCAAATCTATGGTTTGGGGCTCAATTTTAAGACGGTACACCAAAGAGGGCGCATAATGCAATTGCATGTGGATCATTATGGTGGCAGGGATAATGGGCGTACCCATGCCCCTGTTCCGTTCTATGTTTCCTCCAAAGGGTATGGAGTGCTAATTGATGCGGCAAGGTATATTACCGTTTATGCCGGGACAGCTGTCCGGGTAAATGCTGATGACAAGCCCGTACTACGCGATAGGAATACCGATAGGCAATGGCAGGCCCAACCTTATTCCGATGCCGTTGAAATCCTAGTACCGGCCAAAGGAACCGATATTTATGTGTTTGGGGGATCTTCGCCCATGGAAGCAGTACAGCGCTATAATTTATTTAATGGCGGGGGTTATCTTCCTCCAAAATGGGGACTGGGATTTACCCAGAGAGTCCCTACGCTATATAGTCAGTACGATATTATAAGGGAAGCCAAAGAATTTGAAGATCACAATTTTCCATTGGATTTTATTGGGGTAGAACCGGGATGGCACAGTATGTCCTATCCCTGTACCTTTGAATGGGACAAAACAAGGTTTCCAGATCCGAAAAAATTTAACCAAGAACTGCTTGGTCAGGGAATCCGTACCAATTTATGGTTTAATCCCTATGTATCTCCAGTAGGGTCATTATATCCCAAAATAAAGGACCTTTCAGGGTCCCATACCGTTTGGAACGGGATTGTTCCCGATTTGATGCTTCAGGAAACACGTGATATCTTAAAAGATCATTTTGTGGAAAACCATTTAAACATAGGGGTCAGCGGTTATAAAATAGATGAGGTTGACGGTTATGATTCATGGTTATGGCCAGATGTTGCTACCTTTCCTTCAGGTTATAGCGGGGAACAAATGAGGCAGGTCTATGGCTTGTTGGTCCAGGATATGACCTCAAAATGGTTTAAGGAAAGGAATCAGAGAACCTACGGTCTGGTAAGGGCTTCCAATGCAGGTGCCAGTGCACTGCCCTACGTACTTTATAACGATTACTACAGTCATAAAGATTTTATAACAGCCTTGGTAAACAGTAGCTTTATTGGGGTATTATGGACCCCTGAGGTACGGGCTTCCAAAACTGCCGAGGAATGGTTGCGTAGAATGCAATCGGTTTGTTTTTCGCCAATGGCCATGCTCAATGCATGGGCAGACGGTACCAAGCCCTGGTCCTTTCCCGAAGTGGAAGAGGCCGTTAGGGACGTGGCCAATTTAAGGATGCAATTATTGCCGTATATCTATACCACCTTTTCACAATATCATTTTAAAGGCTTGCCTCCCTTTAGGGCCATGAATCTGGTAGAAGGCTTTTCTTATGATGGTAATAAGTCCGAAGGTAAACTGGACTCTACCAACAATCCCTATAAGCTGGCAGTTAAAAGTGAAATTAAAGATCAGTACATGATGGGCGACAATATTTTGGTGGCCCCCATGTTTGAAGGGGAAAAAGAACGGAAAGTTATCCTACCACAAGGAAAGTGGTTCGATTTTTACGATGGCAGTTTCGTTGGCGAAAATGAAGTGATTACCGTAAGACCGGGATTGGAAAAAATACCTTTGTATGTTAGGGATGGCGGAATAATTCCCATGAGACCTGTTCAAAGACAGGCTCCAGAATTGGGAGAGAAAGTAGATTTGATTATCCGTCACTATGGGCACAAGGAGGGTGAATATATCCTATATGATGACGATGGCTTAAGCTTTGATTTTGAAAAGGGCCAATATTCAATGGTCGATATTAAAGTGAAAAAGGACAAAAAAGGAAATCTAAGAGGTACTATAGGCCGTCCTGAAAAGGGCAAGCCTTATAGCTACAACAAAAAAGTTAGTTGGGAATTTAAAACAAAGTAAGATCCAACGGCAAAAGGGTGTGCCTATAAAATGCTTTGAGGCTTAAAAACTATAAAATTTATTTAGATGAAAAAATTATTGGGATTATTGCTCTTTCTGTCCGTTGTCAATTCTTATGGAGAAATTTGGCTTCCTTCCATACTTTCCGATAATATGGTGCTGCAACAAGAATCAGATGTTACCATTTGGGGGTGGACTACCGCTACCAGTGAGGAGATTACAGTTTATGGGACTTGGAACAATGAAAAAGTGACCACCAAGGCTTTTCAAGGGGTATGGTCCCTACAATTGCCAACACCCAAGGCCGGAGGCACCTATACCGTGGTGGTGGAAGGTCACGAAAAATTGGAGCTCAAAAATGTTCTTATTGGTGAAGTTTGGTTGGGATCTGGGCAAAGTAATATGCAGTGGACCCCAAAAAATGGATTGGATAATGTTGAAGAGGAAATAGAAAATGCAAACTATCCAGAGATACGCTTTTTTCAAGTAGCACAGCAGATATCCGATACTCCCCAGGATCAACTAAAAGGAAAATGGGAGGTCTGTACACCTGAAACCATGAAGAAGTTTAGTTCTGTGGCTTATTTTTTTGGTAGGGAATTACACCAAAACTTAAAAGTCCCTGTAGGTGTTATTAATTCCAGTTGGGGAGGTACGCCAGTGGAAGTCTGGTTGAAAAAAGAATTGATTACCGAAAATGTGGAATTAAAAGAAGCTGCTAAAAAACTCAACGAAGTTGCCTGGTGGCCTACTAATGCTGGTCTGGCCTATAATGCCATGATACACCCAATAACCAAATTTGATATAGCCGGTTTTATTTGGTACCAAGGAGAGTCTAACAGAGTGAATCCTAAATCTTATTTTACGTCTTTTCCCTTAATGATCAAATCATGGCGAGAAGAATGGGGCAAGGATCTGCCCTTCTATTTTGTGCAGATAGCCCCGTATAAATATGACGATCCCTTTGGTACCGATGCGGCCCATGTCAGGGACGCGCAGTTGTATACTATGAAAAATGTAGCCAACACGGGTATGGTAGTCACCAATGACATTGGGAATTTAGAAAATATACACCCTACGAACAAGCAAGATGTAGGGCATCGATTGGGGCTATGGGCCTTGGGTAAAACTTATGGAAAAGAGGGGCTGCAATATTCAGGACCAGTCTACGAGTCCATGGAAATAAAGAATAAAAAAATAGTACTTCAATTTAATCATGCCGACAAGGGATTAATGAAAGAGGGAAAGGAATTGCGCGAATTTTATATTGCAGGAGAAGATCAGGTATTTTACCCTGCTAAGGCCAAAATTAGTGGTAGTACGGTGGTGGTTTCCTCCTCCAAGGTTAAAAAACCAGTAGCGGTTAGGTTTGCCTTTACCAATGGTGCCCTGCCAAATCTATACAATGTGGAAGGTTTGCCGGTATCCGCTTTTAGAACAGATGATTGGGAGTTAAAACAGCAATAAAAATTTGGAAATGAAGCAGGTCAGGATATTTATAATAGCACTTCTTGGACTAACATTTTTTGGTTGTCAGCAACAACAAAGGACACGGATATCCAATGAGCTATGGTATGCACAACCAGCCAGCAAATGGATGGAGGCCTTGCCTGTAGGTAATGGCCGCTTGGGGGCTATGGTCTTTGGCGACCCACAAAACGAACGGATACAGCTCAATGAAGATTCTATGTGGCCCGGAGGTCCGGATTGGGGCAATTCCAGGGGCAGTGTGGAGGATCTGGAGCATTTTAGGGCATTATTGAGAGAAGGCAAGGCCCATGAGGTTGATGCCCAATACATGGACAGGTTTTCTTATAAGACCGTGATAAGGTCGCATCAGACAATGGGAGACTTATTTATCGATTTTAAAGAAGATAAAAAGGTTGAAGATTACAAAAGATCATTGGACTTAAACAATGCCTTGGTAGAAGTTGATTATACCAGTAAGGGTGATAATTATTCCGAAAAAGTTTTTGCTTCCAAAGTAGACGACGTTCTGGTAATTAATTTGAGCACAACGGCCAAAGGAGGAATGGATTTTGATCTAAGGTTGGACCGTCCGGAAGATCACGGTCATAAAACTATAACCACCTCCAACCCCTCTGATTCGGAGATCAGTATGATGGGAATGGTAACCCAATATGGAGGAAAAAAAGATGCCCAACCATTGGAGATAGATTATGGCGTTAAATTTGAGACCAGGCTAAAGGTTGTAAATGCAACTGGTCAAGTCAGGGCCGTGAATGGGTCCCTATCCTTGGAGGGAGTCAAGGAGGCCACAATTTATATTGTATGTAATACTTCCTATTATTCGGATGATTATGTTGCCAAAAATGACAAAAGTTTAAAAAGCCTGGAAGGTCAAAGCTTTTCTGGAATTTTGGAAAAACATATTGCGGATTATTCCGCCTTGTATGACCGGGTTTCCTTTGAGCTAGGAGGCAATGAATTGGACTCCCTTCCTACAGATGCTAGATTAAAAAGAATAAAAGATGGTGATGAGGATGCTGATTTGGCAGTAAAATTATTTCAATACGGCCGTTATTTGTTGATATCCTCTTCCCGGCCAGGTACCAATCCGGCCAATCTTCAGGGTATTTGGAATCAGCATATTGAGGCTCCCTGGAATGCGGATTATCATCTTAATATCAACCTGCAAATGAATTATTGGCCAGCGGAAGTGGCCAACCTCTCTGAACTTCATATGCCTCTATTCGATTTTGGGGACCGTTTGCTGGAACGGGGAAAAATTACTGCAAAGGAACAATACGGTATTGATCGTGGAGCCGTAATGCATCACGCTACGGATCTGTGGGCTGCGCCATGGATGCGTGCCGATATGCCCTATTGGGGGGCTTGGATCCATGGTGGCGGGTGGTTGGCACAGCACTATTGGGAACATTATAGGTTTACCCATGACAAGTTGTTTCTACAAGAGCGTGCCTATCCCTATTTAAAATCAATAAGCGAGTTCTATTTGGACTGGCTTCAGAAGGACGAAAATAGTGGGAAATGGATCTCCTATCCAGAAATGTCGCCCGAAAACTCCTATTTGTCGGCAGACGGAAATCCGGCGGCCATGTCCTTTGGGGCTGCCATGGGACATCAGATTATAGCTGAAGTTTTTGAAAATACCTTGGAGGCTGCCAAAGTTTTGGGGATAAATGATGGCTTTGTTAAGGAGGTGAACACTAAATTGGAAGATCTTTATCCGGGAGTTCTTATTGGGAAGGATGGTAGGATCTTGGAGTGGAACCAGGACTATGAAGAACCGGAAAAAGGACATCGGCATATGTCACATCTTTACGCTTTGCACCCAGGTGATGCCATAACCTCCAAGGACAAGGAAGCTCTTGCTGCAGCTCAAAAGACGATCGATTTCCGACTGCAGCACGGGGGAGCCGGAACAGGATGGAGCAGGGCTTGGATGATCAACTTCAATGCCCGGTTACTGGATGCCAAATCTGCACAAGAGAATATCAATAAATTGATGCAGATTTCCATAGCGGATAATTTATTTGATGAGCATCCTCCATTTCAAATAGACGGTAATTTTGGGTATACCGCAGGGGTGGCTGAGCTTTTGCTACAGTCACATGAAGGTTTTCTTAGGCTGTTGCCTGCCTTACCGGCAAACTGGGGGTCTGGAGCCATCAATGGTTTGGTTGCCCGTGGAAATATAACCGTGGATTTGGAATGGAAGGACGGTAATTTGGAAAAAGTAGGGTTGCTGGCTAAAAACGATACAGAGGTACCATTGGTGTATGGGGATATCAATACCGAGATACACTTGAAAAAGGACCAAAAGACCTGGCTGAATGCCAAATTGGAAAAAGTTGATTAACACCTGGATGCAAACATTATTTTTAATTAATACATATTTATCTACATGAAAAAACTGCTTACCTCAATTTTTCTTTTGACCATCTCCGTAAGTCTGGCCCAAGATCAGCCGGCGGACAGCATTATGCACAATGAACAGAAAATGCAATGGTTCAAAGATGCCAAATTGGGTGTGTTTATCCATTGGGGGCTGTATGCCGTTAATGGTATAGATGAATCTTGGTCTTTTTACAATGGTTATATCTCACATGAGGATTATTTAAAGCAGACCAAGGGATTCACGGCTAAAAAATATGATCCACAGGCTTGGGCAGATTTAATAGAACGCAGCGGAGCCAAATATTCCGTAATTACTTCAAAGCACCATGACGGATTTGCCCTATGGGATACTAAGTATGGGGATTTTAATGCCGTGGAAGCGGCAGCTGCCAAGCAGGATGTGCTAAGCCCCTTTGTATCGGCCTTACGCCAACGAAAATTAAAGGTAGGAATCTATTTTTCATTACCAGATTGGTCCTATGCAGACTATACGCATTTTACCAGGGACTCCGTTAGGTACAAGGCGGCTGATGAACCCAAAAGATGGAACAAATATTTAAAATATTACCAAGGCCAGTTAAAGGAGCTTTCAGACAGATATAACCCAGACCTATATTGGTTTGATGGGGATTGGGAACACAGTTCTCAAGAGTGGCAAGCTCCTAAAGTAAGGGAGATGCTCTTGGATAGGAACCCCAATACAATTCTTAATTCCCGATTAAATGATCAGGGGGATTACGCCACTCCGGAACAAGGAATGCCCATCACTAGACCTGAGAACAAGTACTGGGAGTTGTGTCTTACCATGAACGACTCTTGGGGGTATCAAAAAAATGATCACAACTATAAGACAACCGATCAAGTCATTGGCATTTTTGCCGATGTAATTGGAAATGGAGGCAATCTTTTACTTGATATAGGTCCAAAGGGCGATGGTAGTATTCCTGAGGAACAGGTAGCGGTGCTGGAAGGGCTGGGACGTTGGACCAATAAACACAAGGAAGCCATCTACGGAACCCGCTCCGGAATACCGAAAGAGCATTTCTACGGCCCTACTACCCTGTCCAAAGACAAGAAGATCCTCTATCTTTTTGTAAAGGGCAATCCCAATGGAGAAGTGGTTGTACGCGGACTAAAAAATAGGATCAATCGCATATGGGTCGTTGGTGAGGGGACCAAGTTATCGCACCAGGTCATAGGCAAAGTGTTCTGGAGCCACTATCCAGGAATAAACTATATAAAAGTACCGGACCATGTACTGGATGAAAACATGACGGTATTGGCCGTTTTACTAGATGGAGAGGTAGATCTCTACCGCGAGGATGGAGCAGTAATAGAGAGTAATTAAATTAACCCATGAATAAAGGTACAACTATGAAAAATATTATGTTGAGGTTGGCATTTCTGGCCTTGTTGTTTACTGGCTGTAAAGAAAAGGAGGGGCCCAAGAATGACGGGCCGTCCACTCCCCCAAACATAGTATTGTTTTTTGTGGATGACATGGGATGGCAAGATACCTCGGTTCCTTTTTGGACACAAAGAACTACTTATAACGACCTTTATCAGACCCCAAATATGGAGCGTTTGGCAAAGGAGGGGATGAAATTTACCCAAGCATACGCTACCGCTGTTTGTTCGCCCACACGGGTAAGTCTTATGACAGGAATGAATGCGGCGCGCCACAGGGTAACCAATTGGACCCTATACAAGGATAGGCTACAGCCCATGGAAACCAATCACAAGACCCTTGCCTTTCCGGAGTGGAACGTAAACGGATTGAGTCCGGTCGCAGGTATAGATAAGTCGGTACATGCCACCCCCTTGCCACAGCTATTGAAAGAGGCGGGCTTTTACACCATTCATGCCGGAAAGGCTCATTTTGGTGCTATAGGTACCCCTGGGGCCGACCCGATCAACCTAGGTTTTGAAGTAAATATTGCCGGTCACGCGGCAGGGGCACCCGGGAGTTATCTGGGCAGCGAAAATTTTGGCAATGGTTTGGAAAAAAGAAAAGTATGGGCGGTACCTGGATTGGAAAAATATCACGGTAAGGATATATTTCTGACCGAAGCCATTACCCAAGAGGCTAAATTGGCAATGGATTCAGCCTTGGAAAAGAGGAAGCCCTTCTTTTTGTACATGGCACATTACGCGGTTCATACGCCTATAATGGCCGATGAGCGATTTGTGCAGAAATACTATGACAAAGGTATGGATTCCACGGAAGCCAAGTATGCCTCCTTAGTAGAGGGAATGGATAAGAGTTTGGGCGATGTCTTGGATTATCTGGATGACAAAAAGATTTCGGACAATACCATTATCCTTTTTATGTCCGATAATGGAGGACTAAGTGCAGTGGCCAGGGGAGGGGAAAGGCATACCCATAACAAACCACTTAGTAGTGGTAAGGGCTCTGCCCATGAAGGGGGAGTTAGGGAGCCTATGCTAGTGAAATGGCCCGGTATAACCAAACCCGGTTCGGTGACCGATCAACAACTGATAATAGAGGATTTTTACCCTTCCATTTTGGAAATGGCCGGCATTAAAGATCATAAAACGGTACAGCAATTGGACGGGGTTAGTTTTTTGCCGCTGCTTTCCGGGAAAAGCAATGATGACAAAAGGCCCTTGTTTTGGCATTACCCCAACGAGTGGGGTCCTTCAGGGCCGGGAATAGGAGCTTCTAGTAGTACTAGGCTGGGGGATTGGAAATTGATCTACTATTACAAGGATAGCAGTATGGAATTGTTCAATATTAAGGAAGATATAGGGGAGACCAAGAATTTGATGAACGAGCAGCCGGCAAAAGCATGGGAATTGGCAAAAATACTATCGGACTATTTGCGAAAAGTGGAGGCGCAGATACCGGCAAGGAAAGATACCGGCGAGCAAATTCCCTATCCTGATGAGGTGTTGAATTCTTATAATATGTAATATGGAAATGAAACAAAGATTTTTCTTCCTCTTTTGCTTTAGTCTACTCGTTGCCCATGCCCAAATAGGGGAGGACGATTTGTATTTGTTTGATAATTTTAAGGCTGTGTCCCAACAGCATGTTTTTAAAACGGAGGGATACTACAATTGGGGAGGTTCCATCATTAAGGAAAGAAATAATAAATACCATCTCTTTTACTCCCGATGGAAAAAAGAATACAGTTTCCATGGCTGGCTTACCCATTCGGAAATAGCCCATGCTACCGCCAAAAGCCCGTTGGGACCTTGGAAATACCAAGAAACGGTATTAAAAGGCAGGGGCAAGGGATTCTGGGATGCCATTACGGCCCATAACCCAAAAATAAAGTATTTTGAGGGCAAGTACTATTTGTATTATATAGCCACCAATATGGGCGGGGAGGATTATACAGAGGAGGATTTGATGGAAATTGCCCATACCGGATATACTCATCCCAATTGGAAAACTTTACGTCCCAACCAGCGTACAGGAGTGGCCGTGGCCAATAGCCTAAACGGACCATGGTCCAGAACGGATATGCCATTGGTTGAGCCGTCAGGACCCATTACAACGCTTACCGTAAATCCGGCAGTAGACAGGGGCAAGGATGGTAAATACTATTTGATTGTAAAAGGCGATAAGCCCAATGAAACGCGGTTTATAAGGAACCAAGCGGTGGGCGTTTCCCAACATCCGGACGGACCCTTTGAAATTCAAGAGAAACCGGTAATAGATTATTTGGATACCGAAGATATGTCGGTTTGGTACGATAAAAATAGGGACAGATTTTATGGCGTTTTTCATGCTCATAACTATATAGGTCTTGTGACCTCAAAAAACGGAACCGACTGGGAAAAAGCCAATGAATTTGTTCTCAAGAATAAAGAAATTTTAATGGAAGATGGGACAACCCTGGAGCCGGATAGGATGGAACGACCCTTCGTTTACCAAGAGGATGGCATACCCAAAGTATTGTCCGTAGCCGTTAAGAAGGGCAATGATTCCTATAATGTATTTATTCCAATAGCCGAAAATAAAGTCCCCTTGCCCAATAAGAGGCAATTGGCATGGCAGGAGGCAGAGCTAGGGGTGGTCTTTCACTATGATCTTCACGTATTTGACGGGATTAAATATGGGCAGGGAAATAATAGGATAGATCCAGTGGAGGACTATCAGATTTTTAACCCAACAAAACTGGATACAGACCAATGGGTAAAGGCTGCCAAAGCAGCCGGAGCCAAGTTTGCTATTATAACGGCCACCCATGAGACGGGATTTGCTTTGTTTCAATCTAAGGTAAATCCGTACAGTGTTAAGGCCTTGGACTGGAAAGACGGAAAAGGGGATGTGGTGGCAGATTTTGTGGCTTCTTGTAGAAAGTATGGTGTTAAACCAGGAATCTATCTGGGGATTAGGTGGAATTCATTTCTAGGGGTGCATGATTTTAAGGTGAATGGAGAGGGCGCATTTAAGGAAAACCGTCAAGAATGGTACAATAAGATGGTAGAGGCAATGGTCAAGGAAATTTGCACCAATTACGGGGAGTTATTTGAAATTTGGTTCGATGGCGGTGCAGACCATCCCAAAAATGGAGCTCCGGACGTATTGCCAATTGTACGTCAATATCAGCCCAATTGCTTGTTTTATCACAATGGACAATTGGCAGAAGCCCGATGGGGCGGATCCGAATCCGGAACCGTGGCCTACCCCAATTGGTCTACCTTCCCGTATAGGGCTACCGGGGCCGGGGAGAGTGCCAAAAAGAATATAGCCAAGAATAATTTCCAATTGTTAAAGGAAGGGGACGTAAATGGTAAATTTTGGGTACCTGCAATGGCCGATGCCCCGTTAAGAGGTTATAATGGTCGCCATGAGTGGTTTTGGGAACCAGGCGATGAGGCCCATATATTTCCCGTGAAAAATTTAATGGAGATGTACTATAAATCGGTGGGGAGGAATGCCACCCTGATCATGGGGCTTACCCCGGATCCGGACGGACTCTTACCAGAACCCGATGTGCAACGATTAAAGGAATGGGGTATGGAGATAAAAAGAAGATTTTCCAACCCTGTGGCCAGTACGGCCGGTGAGGGCAATAAGGTTGAATTGCGCTTTAAAGAGCCCACAGACATAAATCATGTGATAGTGCAGGAGGATATTGCTAAAGGGGAGCGTATTAGGGAATATCAGATCGAAGGTTTTAGAGAGGGGCGTTGGCAGACTCTAACAAAAGGGAAGAGTATAGGTAATAAGAGAATAGCGCAATTTGATAAGGTAAAATTAAGTAGATTGCGGATTAAAATAATGGCTTCGGATGGGGTTGCACAGATCAAAAATCTGAGTGCCTTTTATGTTGAGTAAAAAAATAATTAAAGTAATATCATGGATTTACAACTTAAGGATAAGGTAATATTGGTAACTGGAGGTTCCAAAGGCATTGGACATGGAATCAGCACGGTTTTGGCAGAGGAAGGCGCTATTCCCGTGGTGGTGGGAAGAGATAGAAAAAGTATGCTCGAGGTGGTGGCAGCCATAGAGAAAAGTGGTGGCAAAGCCTCTTTTGCTACGGCAGAACTTACCGATCCCGAGCAATGTAGATTGGCTGTTGAAAGTGCCATTAAAAAGTTTGGAAGAATAGACGGAGTGGTCAACAATGCTGGGATTAATGATGGGGTTGGATTGGAGAATGGGAATTACGAGGAATTCCTGCGATCTATAAACCGCAACCTCACCCATTATTATTTAATGGCCCATTACGCCTTACCGGAGCTTAAAAAAAATAAAGGTGCCATTGTAAATATAGGATCCAAGACCTCTGTGACCGGACAGGGAGGTACATCGGGTTACGCCGCGGCCAATGGAGGGCGAAATGCCGTTACCCGAGAATGGGCATTGGAATTGCTACCGTATAATATTAGGGTCAATGCCGTTATAGTGGCCGAATGTTATACCCCTTTATATGACCGGTGGATAAAAACCTTTGATGACCCGGAAGCAAAATTGAAGAGTATAACCGATAAAATCCCATTGGGTCAACGCATGACAACGGCAAGGGAAATTGCCAATACCGTTGCCTTTCTGCTATCAGAAAAATCCAGTCACACAACAGGGCAATTACTCTTTGTAGATGGAGGGTATACACACCTTGATCGCTCAATTTCTTAATCAAACCCTATAAACATATCATTCAGTAAAAAATCAATAATCAACAATAAAATGAAAGACCATTCACAAGCAGTAGTATCCAAAAAGGTACTTATTCCATTTATTTTAATTACCTCTCTATTTGCCCTTTGGGGCTTTGCAAATGCCGTTACCGATCCTATGGTACAGGCCTTTAAAAAAGTTTTGGAGCTATCCAATTCTCAGGCAGCCTGGGTGCAAATGGCATTTTACGGGGGCTATTTCTGTATGGCCTTGCCAGCAGCCCTATTTGTACGTAAGTACTCCTATAAGGTGGGTGTGTTAATTGGTTTGGCCCTCTACGCGGGGGGAGCCTTATTGTTTTATCCTGCCGCTATTACGGAACAGTTTTGGTTTTTCTGTTTGGGGCTTTATGTGCTTACCTTCGGACTGGCTTTCTTGGAAACAACGGCCAATCCTTATATTTTGGCCATGGGTTCCCCGGAAACGGCCACCCAACGTCTTAATTTGGCCCAAGCCTTTAATCCGGTCGGACTTTTACTTGGTTTGTTGGTGGCCCAACAATTTGTACTCAAAAAATTACAGTCGGACGATATTGAGAATTATTCCGCACTGGCAGAGACAAAAAAAGCGCTTATCAGGACTACCGACCTAATGGTAATTAGGGATCCCTATGTAATTTTGGGACTGGTTATACTTGCTGTTTTTGTTTTGATTGTCATAAGCAAGATGCCACAGGCCAGGGATGAAGGAGGCATACCCAGCTTAGGGGATACCTTTAGTGGCTTGTTCAAGAACAAGAAATATGTGCTGGGTGTTGTGGCCCAGATTTTTTATGTAGGTGCCCAAATCATGTGCTGGACGTATATTTATCAGTATGCCGAAGCCATTGGGATGTCTAGTGAGGATGCTGCCACCTATCAATTTGCTGCTTTTATACTATTTCTTGTGGGTAGGGCCATAGGTACCTATATGCTAAGGTTTATGAGCCCAGGGAAGTTGCTGATGTACTTCGCCATTTTTGCAGTTCTTTGTTGTTTGGGTACTATTTATATAGAGGGTATGATAGGACTGTACTGCCTAGTAGGGATTACTTTTTTTATGTCGCTAATGTTCCCAACAATTTATGGTATCGCTTTAAACGGACTCAATGAGGAAGAATCTAAAATTGGGGCTGCAGGCCTTGTGATGGCCATTGTAGGAGGAGCGCTAATGCCAAAATTACAAGGTATGATCATAGATGCCGGAGGAAATGCCGTAAACGATATACAGATCATGGGAGTTCCTGAAGTTAATTTTTCTTTTATCCTGCCCTTGGCCTGCTTTGTTTATATCGCCTGGTACGGACTGCGTGTATTTAAGAAATACGAATTACAATCTTAATAGTTAACCACAAATAGTAACCAAATATTAATAAAAATGAAAAGACATTGTTTGGCATTGGATCTTAAAGATGATCCGGAGTTAATAAAAGCGTATGATGATTATCACAAAGAGGTATGGCCAGAAGTACTCCAAAGCCTTAAGGAATCAGGAATTCAGGATATGGCGATATATAGGGTAAGGAACAGACTCTTTATGATCATGTATGTTGATGATAATTTTTCTTTTGAGAAAAAGGCCGAAATTGATGCAAAATACCCAGAGAACGAGAAATGGGAAGAATTGATGCTTAATTACCAAAAGCCACTTCCATTTGCAAAACCAGGTGAGAAGTGGATGCTAATGGAAAAGGTTTTTCAGCTTTAATGTATAAAGGGGTAAACCAAAAACGATATATAATGGAAAAGTGTAGCGTTAGTTTACGGAATATAAGGATCCACAATTCCTTTATAGTACTTTTTATGGCACTTTCCCTAGTGGGCTGTAAAACGGACAAGGGGCAGCCCAAAGGTTCGGAGACAGAACAGAAGGTTGTTTATAAGAAAGGTTCTTTTGGCTATGATAAGGCTTTTTTGTCCGGGCATTACAAGGATTTGGTAGTTCTGGAAAATGGTGTGTCCAGTGTATTGGTTTCCCCGGAACTTCAGGGCCGTGTTATGACCAGTACGGCAGGGGGCGATGACGGACAGAGTTTTGGTTGGATAAATTACGATTTAATCGCTTCCGGAGAAAGCAAAGAGCATTTTAACCCTACCGGTGGTGAGGAGCGATTTTGGCTGGGCCCCGAAGGAGGGCAGTTTTCCCTTTATTTTAAAAAGGGTGCCCGGTTTGAATTCCAGGATTGGTATGTACCCAAGGAATTGGATACAGAGCCATTTTCCCTAGTAGGCAGTACAAAAGAGGAGGCCCGATTTGAGAGGGAAATGAAGTTGGAGAATTACTCCGGTACCATTTTTAACCTATTGGTGCAAAGAACCATTTCACTTATAGGGAAAGACCAGGCATCAGAGGAGTTGGGGGTTCTAATCCCTGATGGGGTAAGCATGGTAGGGTTTGCCTCAGAAAACAGCATAACCAATATTGGGAGCCAAGACTGGACCAAAGAGACCGGCATGCCCTCTATTTGGATATTGAGTATGTTGAACTCCTCTGATGAGACCACTATTACAATTCCTTTTAAGAAAGGAAGCAGGTCCGAGTTGGGCAAGAAGGTGACAGATGACTACTTTGGGAAGGTTTCACAAGACCGTTTAAAGGTAATGGATAGCGTATTGTTTTTTAAAGCAGACGGACAGTCGCGTGGTAAAATTGGGATTTCCCCTGAGCGGGCCCTGCCGGTATTGGGTAGTTATGATGCTAAAAACAAAGTACTTACAATAGCCAAATTTAGCTTGCCCGAAGGAAGAACGGACTATGTAAATTCATTATGGGAAATACAGGAGCAACCTTTTAAAGGGGATGCGGTAAATGCTTATAATGATGGCCCCTTGGAAGATGGGGGACAACTGGGCCCGTTTTATGAGCTGGAAAGTTCCTCTCCGGCCCTGGCATTAAAATCTGGGGAGCGCGATACCCATAGGCATCAGACCTATCATTTTATAGGAGATGTAAAGCATTTGGATGTTTTGTCCAAAGAGATTTTGGGAGTGCCCATAAATGAAATTGAGATAAAGGAGTAAGAAGTTCCACTACCAACTCCGCAGATATGGGGAGGTGTAATAGAGGGAAAAAATAATAGATAAGTATAATTAAGACCATGGCAGCCATGCAGCAAAACAAAAAGGAAATTAAGATCAACACCAAGTATCCTTCTGTTGATGATTTAAGGAATAGGGCAAAACAAAGGATACCCAAGTTTGCCTTTGAATATTTGGACGGAGGGTGCAATGAAGATGTAAACCTACATAAGAATACCTCCGAAATTAGGGAAGTAGAGCTATTGCCTTATTATTTAAGTAAGCATACTGGCTCTAGTATGAAGACAGAATTGTTCGGACATGTCTATGATGCTCCCTTTGGGATAGCACCTGTAGGTCTGCAGGGACTAATGTGGCCCAATGCCCCTGAAATATTGGCAAAATCTGCCTTTGAACACAATATTCCCTTTATTCTTAGTACTGTTACCACTAGCAGTATAGAGAGGATTAGTGAAATTACGGAGGGGAAGGCTTGGTTTCAGCTCTACCATCCCACTGAGGACAGTGTTAGGGACGATATAATTAAAAGGGCGGAGGCTGCTGAATGCCCGGTATTGGTAATTCTCGCCGATGTGCCCACCTTTGGTTTCCGTCCTAGGGATATTAGGAACGGTTTGGCCATGCCACCAAAAATGTCCGTTAAGAATATTCTTCAGATATTGGGCAAGCCCAACTGGGCCATGCAGACCCTAAGGCACGGGCAGCCTAATTTTGAAACGTTAAAACCCTATATGCCCAAGGGCTTGGATTTGGCGCAACTTGGAAAGTTTATGGACAAGACTTTTTCAGGCCGATTGAATGAAGAAAAGATTAAGCCCATCAGGGATATGTGGAAAGGAAAATTGGTAATCAAAGGGGTTGCCAACGAAGCCGATGCTGAGAGTGCCATTAGGTTGGGGCTAGACGGTATAATAGTCTCCAATCACGGAGGTAGGCAGTTGGATGCTGGGGAATCTACTATTAAACCTTTGGCAAGAATCGCTGAAAAATATGGAGATCAAATCAAGGTAATGATGGACAGTGGCTTAAGAGGTGGTCCGGATATTGCCAGAACTATGGCCAGTGGGGCAGAATTTACCTTTATGGGACGTTCCTTTATGTACGGGGTGGCAGCCTTGGGCGCCAAAGGTGGTGACCATACCATTTCACTGTTAAAAACAGAATTACAACAGGTCATGGAACAGATTTGCTGTGAAGAGGTAAAGGACTTCCCTAATCACCTTATTTAAGATATTGGATGCCGAGTAATGTAAGTTAATGTTGTCTTATTGAGTCTGCCTGTAATAGGTGGACTCTAGGAGACAGCAGCATTGACTTCAATTATACTGGGTGATCAGTTGATTGCAATTCAATTAATTTTTAAGTCTTTGTTCGGGCGTTCAATGAGAATATTACTGATAGGATTTTTAAATTCTTGATATAATTTGTTGGAAAAGATAGTGTTTCCTTTATGTAGGAATTATCATTTTGAAGTGAAATCGACGCAGGAGGTTCATGAATTCATATTTAGGAAAATAACGAGACATGAGTAAACAAACCTGCTTACCGCATGCAGGAACAAAAACCCCTTTTCACTATGGTTTTTTTGATCGATGCCATGACCTAAATTTTTCCCAAGGTTTCAATAATTCAAAACGGGCATGCCTGCTCAAGTACGGGAGAAGATGGGCAAATGAACAGACTTTGAAGCCTTCTTAGAGGGAATGGAATAGCGGATAGTGACTTACAGTATTAGGTTTTCGGAACTAAGAACCAACTTAGGATAGCATATTCTTACTAGTCATAATTAACAAATAACTTTTGCAAGTTATCCTTTCATTTATTTTTAAAAGACATATGACAATTTAATAGGCCCAGTGGCCATTGGAGCGCTCATTGAATTAGGGTTTCAAGCTATTGTTCTCCAATCTGGTAGCAAAAGATATTTGTTCCAGCTCTTGGTCTGGTTCCTTGATCTGTTCTATGAGGATACGCAATGCTTTTTGACCAATTTCCTTTATAGGTTGATGCAGATAGGGGATAGGGTCTTCCAAGAAATTGTAGGATGAATTTTGGTCAAATACCACAACATCCACCTTTTTTAGGATCTTCCTGTCCAAAGCTAGCATTTGCGTTAAACCCTCCTCTGCCAAAGTGTTGGTATGAAAATAGATGGCATCTGCCCCAGCATCAGCAACTAGTTCTTTTACCACCCTTTTCATTTCTGTTTTTAAGGAGTTGTGATCTATTTTTTTTATGCAGCTCTTATCTATGGGCACCCCTGCTTGTTTAAGGGCCTCTAGATAGCCCTGATGTCTTTCTTGGTAATGGTGCAAACTAGAGTCGTATAGCACGGCCCCAATCTTCTTGTTGCCTTTTTTTAACAAATAATTAGTGGCCTGCATGGATGCCTTAAAATTGTCTACGGTAACATAGTTGGTTTTTAGGTCTTTGAAAAACCTATCGATCAATACGAAGGGGATACCCAATTTGCTGAGGTCGGAAATAATTTCCTTGGATCCTTCCGGCGCGGCAATAATAAAGCCGTCTACCTGCCTCATTTTAAGAAAATCCAGCACCTTGCTGAACTTTTCTACATTTTCATCAGAGGATCCAAATATTACGGTATAGTCCTGGGAGAAAGCCTCATCTTCAATATTTCGGGCCAAATTGGAAAAAAAGGGATTGGAAATATCGGCCACGATTACCCCAATGGTCCTTGTTTTATTGGTTTTAAGACTCCTGGCATTCCAATTGGGATGATAGTTTAATTCTTTGGCAACCTCCCTGATCCTCTTGGCTGTTTTTTCAGAAACCCTATTCTCCTTCCCTTTGTTACTTAATACATAAGAAACCAGGGGAATGGAGACTCCCACAATTTTAGCGATATCTTTTAAGGAAGTTTTAGGTTTCATTATTGTTTTACCCTTATGTGAATGAAATACTTTAAAATACACGTAATGATTTGATAATCTATACGTTAGTGTTCTTTATGGTCAAAGATGCCCAGAAGGCAAAATTACTAAATATTAAACAAATGAAAGTGGTGGTAATGGCTCTTCCATTCTAGTGCTTGGCCAAAAGGCTTAAATGCTATTTAAAATAGACGGTAAACATTCTTTAATACACAATTGCTGAAAACCAACTATAGTACAAGACATTCGTTTTTTACTTAAAATATTGATTATACCTGATATACTTCATCGGTCTTTTTATTTGCAATTGAAACAAGGAAGCCCACAATAAATATGGCGACAGTACCAAATACTATGGTTAAATAGGTATGAAAGGAAGCCCCGAGGGAATCTTCTCCAAAAAGGGTTCCCGATAGACTCATCCAGATAATTACCAGAATCCCAACCAATACCCCTATAAGGGCCCCTTTGATGTTTTTGGTTTTAGAGAACAAGCCCAATAGTAGCAGGCCTAACATGCCCCCGCTAAAAATTGAGGAGAGTTTCCACCATGCATCCAGGGCACTTTTAACGTTTATCATGGCTATGGCAATAATAATTCCAATAACACTTATGATGGCCGATGAAATATAAAGTACGCGCATACCTTCCTTGTCCGATGCGGTCTTTTTAAAGTATTTGTTGTAATAGTCGGTCAAAAACACCGTAGCAGAACTATTAAAGCTCGTGGAAATAGTACTCATGCCCGCTGCGAAGATAGAGGCAATCAATAGACCGGTCATTCCGGCAGGCAGGGCGTTTACAATAAAATATGGGAATACACTATCACTTTTGTTAATGTCCTGTAATGCCTCTGGTAGGGTGGCGGCCGACTGATAATAAGCGAAAAGGGCGGTACCAATAAAGAGGAATATAGCAGATATGGGGAGATAGATCAATCCGCCTATCAAAGCCGATTTTCTAGCTTCCTTATCTGATTTAGAGGCCATATACCGTTGTACGTAGTTTTGATCTATACCATAATTCTGTAGGTTGATGAATACCCCGTATACCAAAACTACCCAAAAAGTGGGTTCGGTAAGCTTAAGATCAAAGCTTCCCAATCCAAATTTATCGTTGTCAGCAGCTATGGAGAAAACCTGTCCTGGGCCTTCCGGCATGTTAAACATTATAAACCCAACACAAACGATGGCCCCAGCAATCAATATAATGCCCTGAATGGCATCTGTCCAAAGAACCGCAGTAATACCGCCCAACATGGAATAAATGGCCACGACCAGTCCCGTAAAAACAATTATGGTAACCATATCCCAGCCTACTATAGCATTTAAGGTAAGCGCCAATAGGTATAGGATGGTCCCTATCCTCATTAATTGGGTTAGAAGATAACAAAGGGAAACATAAATACGTGCCCAAGCGCCAAAGCGTTGTTCCATATAGGTGTAGGCAGACGGACTGTTGATTTTCCTGTAGAGAGGTACAAAATACTTAACCGCGATGACCGATGCAATGGGTAGGGAGAGACTAAATGCCAAGGCATTCCAATTGGATTGGTAGGCATTACCTGGGAGTGCCAAGTAACTAATACTACTCACAAAGGTAGCAAAGATAGACATGGTAACTACCCAACCCGGAATATCCTTGTTACCTACGGTATAGGAAGAGGAAGTACGGTTCTTTTTAAAAAAAGAACCTCCAAAAAGGGCTATTCCCCCTATGTAAATAAAAAATACGATTAAATCTAAACTGTTCATGGTAACTGGTTATTTAGGTATTGTGGTATATTTTTTAAAAGTAGGGCATTCCCCTTACTTAAATGTTGGTTTAACGTAAAATCCGATAAAGGAACCAATGGCCTAGCTTTATTGATCTGGAAAAATAAGTATCATTGGTTATTTTAGCCCTCTGCTTTATCGATTAAGCAATGATAATTAATTATTTTGAAATATCAAAAGAAAGGGGTGGATTTAAAGAAGGTGGTGAGGATCCTAGACATAATGTTCCGTATTGCCGGAAAGCCCAATTTTTTCCATATTGATTTTAATAGTATCCAGGTTTTTGGAAATGGTTTCCATTTCAGCTTCCTTGAAGTGTTTGAAAGGAGGTGCAAGATAAGGATTGCATAATCCCAGTAGTGAAGCAGCCCCTTTTAGTCCCTTGAGATAGCTTGAGCCATATTTACCAATATTGTAAAGCATTCTGGCTACTTCCATAACCTGCTTTTGTAATTGCACCATTCTTGGGAAATCCCTGCTCAACGAAGCTTGATACAATTCAACGTATAATCGTGGGAATAGGTTGGCCCCACCGTTGACACCACCGTCACCGCCCATAAGAACAGTTTCAGCTGTAATTTCTTCGGGACCTACAAAAAGTCCAAAATCTTCTCTTTGAATACCGTGAATGAGAGATTGGAAATAAACTGTATTTGCAGAGCTGTCTTTCAGCCCTATTATATTGGGGTTTTTAGAAAGCTTTATTGCTGTATTGGCGTCTATATGCACCTTGGTCAACCCAGGCATATTATAGAGGTACAAGGGTAGGGGTAGACAGGTTGCCAAATCCTCATAATACTCCGACAATTCTTGCTGACCTAAATTAAAATAGTAGGGTGGTGCTGCAACCACAGCCTTTGCTCCATGTTCTTTGGCAAAATTGGCTAGTTTAAGGCTTTCACCCACTGATGTATCGGTGATACCTACCATTACAGGAATTCTATCTTTTGCAGCACTACAGGTTTCCTTTATAATTTCTTGTCTTACATCGTACTTTAGGCCTGTGGCTTCTCCCGTAGTTCCTAAGATGAATACCCCATGTACTCCGCCTTGTACCAAATGTTCAATTAATCTATGTAAAGCCAATACATCCAAATTGAAATCATCGGTTAAAGGGGTCAATAAAGGTGGAATTATTCCTTTTAGTTTTTGTGTCATTTTGATTTTTTTTAGTTAAAGTTTATTTGGGTCTATAACGATATGTTTTACCGATTGTCTCAGGTAGGTGTAATTTTATTTTAAAAGAGCGCCTTCGTTACTTCCCGATATGATTGTCTACAATTGTTAATATTTTTTTAATCACCCAGCGCAGTTGGGATAAGGTCTAGTTTTTTGTTTGATCAATCGGTTTTGTTATTTATAATTTTATCGATGGCTATTGAATTGTTATCATTGAATGTTGTTAGCATTACGGACCACAATCCTATAGGATTCATTTTAATGTGTTTTTTAGATGATATAAAAAACCGTCCTCTGCGCCCAGAAGTAAATCTGGAACACCATTCTTGTCCCAATCAACTATAGTAGGGGAAGTTGTATGGCCAGCAAGTTTTTGTTCGGATAAGTCGCCCTTGAACTTCATTAGTACCTTTCCCTTTTCTGTACCAAGGTTTTCAAACCATGCTGCATTTTTGCTGTTTACAATTAAATCGAGGTCGCCATCTTGATCCCAATCCACAAAGGTTAACTTTCGCCTTCCACTTTTGCCATATTTACCGGAATTTAACCTTAAGGGGCCAGAAGCCGTGTTTAGAGGGTTGTTCTTATTATCGTATTCCGATACATCGAGACCCCAAAAAATACGTTGTCCTGGTTTAAGCATTAAGCCATTTTCTCGAGTCCGATAGCGCTCGTATAAAGCTAAAAAACCTTCATGGTCCAACATGACCAAATCCATTAAACCATCTTGATTCCAATCGATAGTATAAGGTGTGGTGCGCCATTGTGTGGCTAATTCTGTCTTTGAAGGACTCCACCAGTTCCACTCTGGTTTGGGAATATCACTTGATTGCCAATCTACTGCAACAGGTTGTGCAGGCAACAATTCTGGATTACCTTTTTTACCAATATTTTTGTGCCATTCTATTTTGCCCCAAATGGAATTTACTATGATATCCTTTAATCCATCTCCGTCCCAATCCGACACGGAAAGTGTTGTGTAGCCCCACTTTTTTTCTGCAGGACCTTGGATAGATCCGCTATCACCCGCTAAGTATCGTATCTCATTGCCTAGGGTATTTCTTAATCTCATGGGATTAGCCCATTGGGGATTGCTTAATCCACCAAGGTTTTCAATGAAACCAATATAACCGGCCGAGTTTCCAACTATTAGATCCTCGTCTCCATCGTCGTCCCAATCCACGCTATTCGGAGTTGCTAAAGCACCAAATTTCACATGTTGGGACTTTTGTTGGAAGTATTTTGGCGACTTAAACACCGGCATGTTATTTTGTTCAACACCCGTATTCTCAATAAAGGCAACCCTACCATCTTCATCTCCTACTATAAGGTCCATGTCTCCATCTTTGTCCCAGTCCACGGCCGATGGGATAATCATTTCCAGGTCCATTTTAATTATGCCTTCCTGATTGGTTAAAAACCGTCCTTTGGCAAAAAAGGGCTTTTCCCTTGTCCCGGTATTTTCAAACCAAGTTAAACGGTCCAAGAATTCTCCACATATTAAATCTAGATCAGCATCTCCGTCAAAATCATACATGTTAGGAGAAGGAGCCCCATACACGTCAATTGGTTTCCCATCTGCTTCGATTTTACCTTTTTCGACATATTTTCCATTAATATTTTCCAGAAGGTAAACATGTCCATGAAGCGGGCCATTAGTCCATTTGCCATTGCTGTCAAATGCATTGTCCCAACCGTAATCGCTCCAGTCATCAATGCCTACCAATAGATCCAGGTCACCATCATTTTCATAATCTACATATGTCCATTGGCTAAACCTAAGTTTTTGATGGCCTTTTTCCAATTGATCGTTTGGGAATAATTTTTTTGGATTTGAGAAAATACTGTCTTTAAAATTTAAATACTCAATTCCCCGTCCTAACACCCTAGTGTTTTTGGCAGTTGAAAAAACTTGAAGGTTTTTCATACCCTGCCCAATTTTCTTCGGTGCTTCAAAAATTGGCATTTTTGTAGTGCCATTGGAGGTGTTTTCAAAAAAATACGTGCCATTGAACGGCGTATCAGGACAAGAAACAATTAGGTCCATATCGCCATCATTATCATAATCCATGGGCAATGGCCAAGCCCATAATCCTACACCTAAGTCGGTTGATAGTTCTGGATTGTTATATGCAACCATTTCAAAGTCTTTTGATTTGGCATCTTTTTTTAATGTGGAAGTTTTAGAATTTGAACATGAGAATAGTGCAAATACGATAAAATATGTGCTATAAATATTAAGATTTTTCATATTCTTTAGGTTCATATTTCTATCTAGGTTTTGATAAAGGATTCCAATCACATCTACCTTTTTAGATTTTTTCTGTAGACTCAAAATAACTCCAATGGGGCCAACCCAATTTTACTTGGTTAAAGTACCCAACATTAATTTATTCTTACTTTTACAACAACTTTCCGAACTTTACTTTTTTTGCCTGTTTTCACACAGGGACGATGGGCATCTTCGGGAAAAAAAATGAAAAATGTTGAAGGTGAAGCAATCTGATAATTATTATACTTGGCAGTAAAAAATGAGATATCTTTCAAATTGTCATAGGGAATAAGTTCTGTTGTATTTTTCAATTGTGAAATTCCAATTCTCTCTTCACCGAATACCAAATATTGGATGTCGACATATTTTTTATGTGCCTCAAAACGGGCATCGTTTTCGTCTTTGGTTTCATATTCTTCCACTTTTACAAACAAATTATCCCCATCCAAGTCGTACCTCCCAATACTAAGTTTTTCTAAATCATTGCTTGCCAAGAACTCAAAAGCTTGTTTCCAGCGTTCCTTATTCTTAAAAAATTGTATGGCCAATTCCTTTTTATTTATTGACTTATTGGGGGAAATATCCCACCCTGACTTCCATTCCCCAGCATGAAACCATTGTGAGAGTTCTTTGTCATTCCAATTTTTTGGATTTTTTGTTAATGAGCTGGAACAAGAATTTGTCATAGCTGAGATTATTAAAATGATTAAAAAAGTAGTGGTTTTCATGATTTATGTAATGCTAATTAATCGTTATTGTTTTTTTAGTAGTTAATGACAATAGCGGTAAAAAAAATGGGAATATATTTCAATCTCCAATTAACACTCCTTCATTCTATTCAGTACGCCCAAACTCAATTATAAATACTGGTTCAATTTTCTTTTTATAAATAAAACCCATAACATGGCACAGAGCATATTCATACTACTTCTAGTCTATAAAATAGATAGTGAAATCTTTCATCTTAATTAATCTAGGTATATAAACCTCTATTTTCACCATCCTTCCGAATTTAATAGTAACCATTTCATGTGCCAACACATCGTGAATAAAAACAAGGCAAAGCTATCTGAGCCACTTTACTCTAAACTATTCTGGTTGTTTGTTAGAGGATTACCTCAGGAGTAACTACCACTCCCGAGGCTTCCTTCCTAACTAAACCAACTAACTCAAAAAATTAATAAATCATATTCGTTTAATTCTATTTTGATTAAATGTCACTTTAACGTTTAATATCAAGCTAAGCTCTCAGGTTTTAAAATTCAGTTATAGTTGCCAAAAAGAAATATATGTACAACTTTAGAAATAATATGTTCAATTAACCGTTTTAGTCTTTATCTTGGATATATTTCACTCAACTTTTAATTTACCAAAATGTATTTTTGTTCTACTTTGGTCATGGGTTCCGCTATCCCATACGATTCTCAAATCCCCTGGATTTACTTCAATAACTGATGGGTAAGAATTTTTAATTCCTGCATCGAAGAATATTTTTTCGCCAGTCCATTCTTGGTTGAATCGTTTAGTTTTATATTTCAATGTCATACGGCTCGACTTTGGACCGTCATTATAAATATAATAGTAGGTACCGTTAGCCGTTTTTCCAAAGGCAGCTTCAGAAACTGCATTATATAATTTTGGCTCTTCTTTAGGAAAACTCCAAGTTCTCCCGTTGTCTAAACTCGTAGTTGACCATGCTCTTGGGTTATTTAAAGCTTTGTTTCCCTGCATTGTGGATGTACGCATTACCATAGTAAGTTCCCCATCTGTCTCACCTTGAGCTATATGACCCTCATGTACCCAAACATCGTCTGGTTGGGGTACAAAACCTGCGATATCCCACTCTATAAGATTTTTGCTCTTGAGAACGAAATGTACACGAGCACCACCTACCGGCCCGTTATCTAACGAATTTCTATGTGCCGGCAGCAAATAAACTGTCTCACCATTTTCTTTAACAGTAATAATATTGCCGGCGAGAACCAACGAACCGGAATATCCCATGATTGGTTCAACATTGTACCATGACCTTCCTCCATCTCCACTATAAGCAGCTACAAGATACGATTCTTCACTATTTGGTTGATATAAAGGATTCCTCATGGCAAAACACCATAATATGTCTTGCCCCTCCGGCTTAAATAATATTGGATTTGCGTAAGCAAATTGCATATTGCCAAACTTTTCATTTTTGTCGAATATATAATTAGGTGTTTGCCATGTAGATCCGTCATCAGTCGAAACAACGGAAGCAATACTGGCCATGTCAGTCTTACCATGCAAAACTTCCTCATAGGCCACAATCAAATGATTGGGTTTCCACTGAACAATATGTGGGATAGCTAATTTTGCAGCATTCGTTTCCTCAAGTGAACGAATTAACCTTACATCGGTGACATCTCCTTTGTAATCAATGCTCTGCGAAAATGAATGACCATAAATGAGTATTAATAATAGTATTATTATTTTTGATTTATTTGACATATGCGATTGATTTAAATATTATTGGGTGAAATATTTTGTTTTTACCCTTTATAAATTCTTTAATCTTTAAGTTCAAAAAAGGTTAGCAGGTAAGGATTAAAATAAAAACTAGACATCCTTGCTTGTTGTCTTGCCTATTTTTAAAACCTAATGCGTTACCTCCAAATCTGGTACCTGATCAGCATTTTTATTTGGAATGTATTTTTTTAGTTTTTCAATGACCGCTGCATTTTTTTCTTTTCCCGCTACATTAAACCATTCATTTGGATCATTCGAGTGGTCGTACAATTCTTCTGTTCCGTCTGAATACTGTATGTATCGCCACCTTTCCGTTCTAACTGCATGGTTTCCTTTCATATATGTCATTAAAGCCGGTGGAATTTTAATATCCGGATTTTTCAATAACGGCACTAGACTGATACCATCCGTATCTGAGGGAATTTTCAATCCGCATAATTCTGCCAATGTTGGGTAAATAGAAGCCATATCCACTGGTTTATCAATCACCATATGCGGCTTAGTGACTCCGGGAGCAATCACAATAAAAGGAATGTGAGTGGTTTTCTCCCACAATGCAAATTTCTCGAAATGTTCTTTTTCACCTAAATGAAAACCATGATCTGACCACAATATGATAATTGTATTTTCCTTATGAGGACTTTTATCAAGTGCGTCGATGATTTTCCCGATCATATCATCAGCAAACGAAGCACAAGCCTGGTAGGACCGGACATAATTCTTGTAAGCATCTGGATCTTTTTCCAGTGCCTTAACCATACCGCTCCAAAAATGGTCCGAGGGTTTCAACAACTCGTTGGCCCCATCCGGTAGGTCTTTCCTGTCATCAGGCAAAAGCACCGGCATTTGTATTTCAGAAGGGTAACGATCAAAATACTCCTGTGGGGCAAAGAACGGGGAATGGGGTTTATAAATACCCACATTGAGAAAAAACGGTTGATCGAAATTTTGCTCAAGTTTTTGAATAGCATACTCTGCTGTACGGTAGTCTGCCGTTTTGCTGATATCATCGGGCCAAGCACCCCAGTCGAGATTTTTTGAGCCATATTCTTCCAAGCCGTTTAATTTCTGGTCCGGGTAGGGTTCATTGATAGCCATCATCAAAAACTCATTAAACGAAGCATTATCATGATATGCCCAGTCGTTAAAATGATGAAAAACTTTTCCAGAACCACAAACAAAATAGCCATTATCTCTAAAATAGCGTTGAATGGTTTTGGATGCGGGCAGCGTATTTCGCCAGTCCGATTTGTTACCATAAATTCCCGTTTTATGTGGCCGAGTTCCCGTCATTACTGATGCCCGGGAGGGGTTACATGCTGGTGATGAAACATAGGCATGAGTAAAAAATGCGCCGCGTTCAGCCAGTTTAGCGATATTGGGAGTTTTAATAGGATTGCTTTTATTGAATACCGAAGTCCAGTCATTCATATCATCAATCGTGATAAACAGCACATTTGGTTTTTCAGCAGATTGGGAGTACGAATGAAAGGAAGATACCCCTAGAGCTAAAACTACAACTAGTTTTGAAAAGGAAGTTAATGTCATAATTAACATTTAAATTGTTTTCGTGGATAATTTCAATAACCTGGATTTTGCTCTAATTCTGCTCCAAAATTTGCGTCGATTTCTACTTGGGGAATGGGCCAAAGTTCGTGATAGTCTTGAATACTAGTACGAGATGATTCGAAATCTGAATATTTCCTTACCCTTTCCACCAATTTTCCCATTCTGACGAGTGTCCTTCTTCGAGGTTCTTCCGCAATTAACTCCCTTGCGCGTTCGTCGAGTATATAATCTATAGTAACATCACTGGAAGATACAGGTTTTGCATTTGATCTTGATCTTACCATATTAATGTCTTCAGCGGCATTAATCTTATCTCCCTTATTCAAATATGCTTCGGCCCTTAGTAAATAAGTCTCTGCCAATCTATAAACAATCATGTCTTTTGCTGATCGACCATTAGGCTGGGAAGCTGTTGATAACCTTTCTCCTTCAATTTTCCGGATTGTGGGGTAAATGTTTTGTAAAGTATCAACTGCTTCAGTCCTTTCTTCAACTAATTGGCCATAGTAGTTGGAATTAGGATTATTATACCAATACTTTCTCTTAATGTTGTACTCCGAGTTCCTTAAATCGTTATCCCAATTATCTTTCCATATATCATATAGTACATAATTTGTAGGCCGAGTAAATGCAACCCCCCTGGACAAGCTATCAGCAAGTATCATTCCTGATACACCATCGGGATCCGATAGGCGAATATAAAATGGACCCCAAATCCTATGTAACAAATTTTCACCACCACCGGCTATTCCGTCTTCAAATTGCCACACATAAATGGATTCCTTATTCCCGGAACTCCTGTTTTGATTACCTTGTATAAAAAGGTCGGAGAATACATCGCCAGGTTGGTCCATATTTACTCCAAATCGTTCCGTCATCAACTCATAGAGTCCGGAATCAATTACCCGTGAAGCACTGGTAATGGCATTATCATATTCACCAAGACTAATGTATATTTCTGTTAAAAGATGGTCTGCAGCTGCCTTGACAATCCTTCCATCTTTGTCCCCCGACACTGTTTCCGGCAACCATTGTGATGCAAACTCTAAATCTTTTTTGCAGTGTTCATATACTTCTTTGCGCGTGTTACGGGTAAAATCGTTCTTCGGTACTAGATTTAAGGTGTCCATTATAGGGATACCCCCGTATAAATTAGCCAGTAGGTTATGTCCGTATGCCCTGAAAAATTTGGCTTCGGCTACGATTGCATTTTTTTCAGCTTCTGATTCAAATAAATTCGCACTTTCGGGTTTTTCGGCATACGTTATTATGGTATTTGCACGGATTAGTAAAATTCGATAACACCAGCTCCATGTATCTACCACAATATCCCTAGTAGGTGTTAAATATGTACCATATTCCTCCCATTGCGTCTCGAAGGAACTTCCAGCTATCCCCACATCCGTACCAGTCCACTGTGAAGCATGCCACGCCACCCTATTATAACGGGTATGTTCTTGTCTTGCAGCTTCATGGAGAGATACGATGTAGTTATCAAATCCTGCCTCGTTGCTAAATAAAACATCCAAAGAAACCTCGCTTAAGGGGTTTTCTTCAAGAATGCTGTCATCGCACGAAGCAATCAAAGCAATAAAAACAAATGCTATTGTTGCTCTTACTATATTATTCCTTCTCAATTTGTATATTTTATCTTTCATGATTCTCATCTTTTTTATTAAAATTCTATATTGAACCCTACCGATACGGTACGGGGAACGGGAAATTCATTATGTAATCCTCCGGTCTCGGGATCGGTTCCAGGCCACTTTGTTAACGTAATTAAGTTTCTCCCACTTAGATATAATCTCAAATTCTGTATCCCACTCTTTTTAAGAGTATTAGATTCAAAATCATAACTAAGGGAAACGTCTTGTAGCCTTACAAAATCTCGACTTTCATGAAATTCATGTCCAAGGGGGTTATCATACGTAAAAGAAGGTCTCTCATTAGATCTATTTTCAGGTGTCCACCACTGGGAATCAAAAAAATTCCATGGCCGTAACGTACCGAATCTATATGCAGGTCTATACCCAGGGAATTCAGATAACCAACCTAACATTGAATTAACAAAGAATGAAAGTGATATATTTTTGTATCGAAATGTGTTGCCAATCCCTAAACGAACTTTGGGTTCTCCTGTTTGTCCTAAAACAGTTCGGTCATTAGCAGGATCTACTGATCCATCTCCGTTTAGATCCTTGAATTTTGCATAACCTGGCTGATGGCCTGGAGGTAGTTCTTCTCCCTCCTGATAAATTCCGTCGAATACAAAGTCATAGGCAATATTTATGGGTTGACCTATCAGCCATCCATTTCCAATATCATCGTCCTCTTTACCATCTCCATCTACATCTGACCGGTATAAATGTTCTATTCTATTCTTATTAGTTGAAAATACTAGGTTACTATTCCATTCAAAATTGGTGTTTTTAACATTTTGGGTGTTCAATGTAACTTCAACCCCTTTATTGGTTGTGGCTCCCAAGTTAGCAAGGACAGATCTATAACCTGATGCAAAAGGCAATGACCGTCTTACCAGTAGATCTTCAGTTTTCATATCATAATATTCTATGGCTCCACTTAGTCTTCCTTTAAAAAGTTCAAAATCCATACCGATGTTGCTCGAGTATGTTGTTTCCCATTTCAGGTCGGGATTACCCAAGTTATTCGGGATTGATCCAATGGAGGAACTCCCACTGTTGCCGAAAACATATAAAGGGCTGCTAGAAACCATTGTCAAAGATTGGTATGGATTTATTGCCTGGTTACCCACTGAACCGTGAGAAACCCTGAATTTTACATTATCCACAAACGAAATATTTTTCATAAAAGGTTCATCTGAAACTATCCATGCAAATGCGCCCGAAGGGAAAGTTGAGTATTTATTGTTGGCAGCAAATACCGAAGATGCGTCACGACGGGCAGTTAACGTCAATAAATATTTATTCTTTAATCGGTAATTTAGACGAACCATTGATGAAATACCATCGGTTGCACTGGCACTTGACTCGTTAGTAAGGACATTTCCTACTGCTAAATTGTTCCATCCTGAAAAATCCATAGAAAGTTGAACTGCTTTGGCAGTGGTTGATTCCCAACCAAAATGGTTCCTGCCATATAACAATGTAATGTCAAAACCATGATTTTCATTTATTTGTTTGTTATAAGTGAGTATGTTCTCTACAACCCAATCAAAATCTTGACGATTGAATTTTCGAGCACTAGAAGTGTTGGAATCAATATTTGTATTTATAGGGACAAAATTGTAATTGTGCTGCCATCTATAATTTGGTGAATAATTAAACCTATACTTTAGTCCTTTTATGAAGGGAATGTCAATTATACCATAGAAGTTAGCAAAAAGATTATGGTAAATTTCTTCGTTTTCTGTCTTTGTGGCAGTCCAAACCGCATTTGAAAATAAGTTGTCCTCATCAACGTAACCTTGCATTTTAGGTTCACCATTTTCATGATACCAGGTTCCAAATGGGGAAGCATGATATGCCGTGTCGGGATCCGCAGGATTTCCAGAAAGATCCCTTTTAACAAATGTTGCGTTTGTGCCAATCGTGAGCCAATCAGTAACTTTATTCTCAATGTTAACTCTAGCTGATATACGTTTTTGATTATCATTTAAAATCAATCCCTTTTCGTTGATAGCAGCGAATGAAAGAAAATAATTTGTTAGGTCTGTTTTTCCTGACAAATTTAAATCTACAGAATTAATATTTGAGAATTGAGAAATTTCATCCCAAGGGTCGGTAATTACACCATTCCTATAATTCTCAGCCTCAGAAAAGGTTAGATACTCAGTAATTTTATCAGGATCGCCCTCTCGTCCGAACTGGGTTCTTGCATCCAATGTTTTTTGTATGTACCGTTCAGGAGTAAGTAATTGTACTTTTTTGCTCCATTCAGAAATTCCTGAAAAATGGTTTATTCTTATTGTTGGTTTGTCTGTAATCCCTTTTTTTGACGTAATAAGAATTACACCATTGGCTGCGCGTGAGCCATAAATAGCAGTTGCGCTCGCATCCTTTAATATTTCCAAAGACTCAATATCATTGGGGTTAACATCAGCCATGCTGCCATTAAAAAATATTCCATCCAATATTATTAAGGGGCTATTATCACCGCTTAAGGATAATGGTCCCCTTATTAGCATTGTCCCATTCTGCCCAGGTCTGCCATTGTCAGTAAATTGCACTCCAGCAACACGTCCACGAACAGACTGAGTTATATTTGTAATAGGGAGGTTCTCGGTCGTTTCCATATCAACTTTAGATATTGACCCGGTTACATTTCGCTTTGATTGTGTTCCATACCCAATAACAACTACTTCATCCAAACTTGCTGAATCTTCCTTCAGACTTATATAAAGTTCGGTCTGGCCATCAACAGCTATCTCTTGTGTCGAAAAACCAATGTACGAAATAATCAATATTGGCGATTCTTCTGTAAGAGTTATAGAGAAACTACCATTAAAATCTGCGGTAACACCATTTGTGGTTCCTTTTTCAACAATGTTGGCCCCCGGCAAGGGTTGCCCTTTATCATCAGTGATGGTTCCTTTAACAATATTCTGCGGCAATTTTAGTTCTTCTATAATCACACTTTCTTCCTTGCTTTTTGCAGGGATTGCAGTAGGGTGTATTTTTAATACTATTTGTTTGTGTCTAACCAAATAGTAAATTGAAGTGTCCTTAAACAGATTATCAAGAATCTCGGAAATCGTTCTGTGTTTGACTTTTACAGAAACTAATTTTTCTGCATCAATTTTTTTATTATCGTATAAAAATTTAAAATCGGTGAGTGATTCTATTTCTTCAAATACCTTTTGCATAGGTACCCTTTCCAAATTTAAGGTCAACTTGGTCTTTTGGGAATAGGAGTTGGCCTGTACGGTAAAGATTGAAAGGATTAAAAGGATGGTCGTTAGTTTCATGGCTAAACTAAGATTGAACGAATAAGGCCTAGTATAGCCTACCCTATTATTTTTTTCCATAATTTTGTAATGTTTTTAGTTGACTAGTAATAGTTGATTATCGCTAATCGGGAAATGGTGCAACATTTTCCGATTTTTTTATGGATATCAACAGTATTTAATTGATTAAATATTATAAGTTATTCCATAGGCGCTTCGTTTTCTTTTTTAGGTTGATATATTTCAATGTGGTTTTCTATTTTGGTGTACTCAAAGGGTGTTTCTAGTGCAAATGTAGCGAGCACATCATCAATGGATTCTATGTCGAATGTTGCAGTGAAATCTAGGTTATCCAGTTGTTCGTAAGTATTGTTTATGGTAACCTTATAATGGCGTTCCAATTTTTGGATTATATTCTTAAAAGGCATTTTTTTGATTACCAATTTACCATTGATCCAGCTGGTATAGATATCGGTATCCACGGTTTTAATAGTAACATTATCATTTGATCGATTCCAAGAAGCTTGGTGGTTTGGCTTCAATAGACTGGATGTTTCGGTATTATATTCGTTCTCATTATTGTAGAGACTAACAGACCCTTCAACCAAAACAGTGTTTATTTCTTTGTCTTCTGGATAGGCCGAAATATTGAATTTTGTTCCCAATACCCTTACATCCATTTGTCCATTTGTGACTATAAAGGGATGCTCTTTATCCTTATGAACATCAAAGTAGCCTTCGCCGGTCAAGAATACCTGTCTGTTTTGGCCCTTGATAAATTTTGCTGGATATTTTAAAGAGGAGCCGGCGTTTAAGTATACTGTGGTGCTGTCCGAAAGTATGAGTTTAAATGTTTTACCATTGGGTACAGTTAACACATTAAACGAGAGCTTGTTAATTTCGGAATTGTTAAGATAATTAAGTTGGGTGCCATTTTGTATGCCGAGAATTTTTCCAGCACTATTGGTTATAGTTTGAATCTTTTCGGTAGATATTTGCTGAATTTCTCCATTATCCAACTGCAAGGTTATGGAATCTGCATTGATAAGTTCCACAGACTTTTGAAGGGCTGTTTGCCAGTACCATATAGCTGCAAAGAAAAGTCCTATAAAAATGGCAGCATACTTATATAATTGGATGAGTTTAAGTCTTTGTGAACCTAATTTTTTTATTTTAGAAACCTTTAATACATCGTTCCAAGCTGAATCAATATCAATGTCATCTACTTTAGATATTATTTTTCCGTCATTATGCAGTGACTGAAGTCGTAAAAAAAGATTTCTATTTTCATTAGATTTTTTTATCCAATTATCAAAATACTTCTGTTCTTCAACAGAGATAGTTTTATTGAGCTTCTTTACAAGTAGTTGGGCAATTTCCATATTAGCTTTTTTGGATAAAGACTAAATTATATTGGTCTCTTATAGTTAAGAGCCAAAAAAAACAAATAGGGTGATGTTTAATTAAGAAAAAGTAAATGTAAATGTAGAATCAGTTTTATAAGGGGAGGGAATAATTAGTAATGGTGTTCAATTTTTTGAATTAAATTTTTGATCGGTGTACTTTTATATCGGGGTCATCTACTTTTGAAATATCATAGCCATTATTGTAGAATATTTTTAAACGTAAAAACATAAATCTATGATTATCAGATTGATGGATCCAATTATCAAACACTTTCTGTTCTTCTACAGAAAGTGTTTCATCAAGCTTCTTTACAAGTATGTGGCCTATTTCCATTGTTTTTCTTATGCGTTGTCAGATTATTTATTATGACTGCCTAATAATAGAATCCGAAATAAGGAAATAGGGTGACGTTAGAACGAAAAAAATAGTAATAGATGGATTTATCTAATTTTCGAATAAGAAAAGAAAAAATAAATAATAGTTTTTTAAATCGGATCTTAAGATTTTATAGGCCTTTTTCATCTGGGTTTTTACAGTGTTCACTGAAATACCCAACTGGTCCGCTGCAATACTGTATTTATACCCGTCCAATGCACAAAGTTCAAAAACGCTCTTGCATCTAAGCGGTAAATTATTTATTGACTCTTGTAGTATGGAAGCCCGATTTGTTTCTTGTTTTAAAGGCTCTTCCTCCAAGGGTATGGACAAACAGTTTTCATCTAAGGATTCAATTTTTTTGGTACGCGAAATATATTTAATGCTATTGTTTTTTATAGCCCTCCAAACATAGGCATTAATGTTTAGAAGTACTTTGTTGTCCTCCTTAGTCAATACTTTTACAAAGACATCCTGGACAATGTCTTCGGCAATTTCCCATTGGGATACATAACTGTACGAAAGCAAACAATAAACACGATAGTTTTTTTTAAATAATTGTTCTATTTTAGTTTGCTTTTGGAGTTTCATTGTTAAAATGAATATGGTTTTTGTTGATTGGTTTAGTTATATTACGCAAATTGTATGTGGTCAAAGAAATTCTGTGACCTTGGTATAGTTATTTGCTTTATCGATTAAGCTATATTAAATATTATTTTTTAAAAAAACAACTTTATTTTGCGTTAATTTTATTTCTGTTCAGCTATTACCGTCTAATCGTTAAGGAATGTGGGTTAAAAATAGATAATTGATAATAAAGATTTGTTGTGTTCTTTGTGCGAATTCTTTGCAAATTATCCAAATCCGTAATCTTAATTTTCACCTCTTTAATTTTCTGTTTGGGATCTGTGGCAAAAGCTACCAATAAATGTCCCTCGTGCTCCAATATATTCGGGTAGCCAATGTGTCTTCCTGCATATAGATAGCTTAGTGAGGTAATTGCCATGCCCAGAGACCTAAACCTAAAAAAGCGTAATGTTTGGATTGTTAGACCCAACAATTTCAAAACCCTTTAGCAGGGAGTTCCTCAATGAATTGGAAGTACTAATATTGGAACTCGGGAATAAAGCAAATAAGCTTAATACTACAATTAAATTAATAAGATTTTCATATTTATTAGGTTAAGGTCTTTGAATGGATCCCAATAAAGGGTCTCCAATCTCTTCCATTTTTTTATAGATTTTATCAGTCAAATCAGTTATAACTCTATTGACTTCAATCGAATTTTGCTCGATTAAATTAATTCGTTCATCTGGATCTTTTGCAAGATGGTAAAGTTCATCCCTTGTTGGATCCTTAAAGTCTTTAACCAACTTCCATTCGGCTGTGCGATATGAACGCATCAAAGCGTTACTATAATTGATCATACTATATTCTGTATACAGATCGTTGTCCCAATTTTTAAGTTTTTGTCCTTTCAGAATAGGAACAATACTTCTTCCCCTCAAAACTTTGTTTTCAGGGATATTGGCTCCTGCCATTTCCAGCACAGTTGGATACCAATCCATATTAGTAAATGTTTCCTTTACTCGTAATCCAGGTTCAATAACACCGGGCCAACGGATTATTACAGGAACATGAAGCGACTGGTCATATAGATTTGGTCTGGAATTGGCAGCCAGGTTCTCAGTTGCGGGGTGGTCCTGCTTCGTGATCCAATACCCATTGCCCTTGTGCTCAATTCCATTATGCCCCATATTATAACCATGGTCAGAAGTGAATATCACTATCGTGTTAACGGATAAGCCCAAATCCTCTAGTTGCCTAAGTAGCTTACCTACATTTCTGTCTACTCCAGAGGAACTAGCCATATACTCTTTCATTTTGGTTTTGACTTTAACTATGTCCAGATCAGGATAATTAGGATGAGGGACTTTCATATCCTGGTCCCCATAGGGAGCCCAATCCTCATCAGCTACCGGTAACCATTTAGCATGAGGCGATCTATAGTGAACACTAAGTAGAAAAGGATTTTCTTTATTATTCTCCAAAAATTGCAAGGCTCTATCGGTCAAAATATCTACTGTTAATCCTTTCATTTTTCTGATAACGCCATTTTCTTCCAAATTGGGATCTATAGGCGACTCACCTCCACCGGTAATACCCATAAAATATTCATACCCTTGATTAGTTGGATGAAAATGTTGGTCAGCCCCGGGTTCTGTCCAGTCGCCCAGATGCCATTTCCCTATTAAGCCTGTTTTATAGCCCGCTAATGAAAGTACTTCAGGGAAAGTGATACTGTTTGGGTCTAGTCCCTGTGGTTTCTTAGGGTCATACAATCTGTGGCCCGGCTGAGGGATAAAATCCAAAATTCCATATTCTGATGCATACTGGCCTGTCATAAGAGAGACTCTTGATGGACTGCATACAGGTGTGGTGACATATGCATTTTCAAAAAAAGCACTCTGTTTTGCTAAGAGATCAAGATGCGGTGTAAAAGCCTGGTTATTCCCAGAGGCGCCCAATGTCCAATATGCCTGATCATCGGTATAGATGAACAAAATATTAGGCTTTTTTGACTGTCCATGTGTTTTTGAAGCATAACAACAAACACATAAAATTATCAGAATGTATTTCCCCATTGTACCTTTACATAATGTCATAAAACAATAGATTATAAATGTTTTCTGAATTTCTTAATACGATGAAAGGTTAGGAAATTTGCATCATGGTTATTTCTGGCCCCACCAACTCCATCGTCGTATGCTGTTCTCGATAAAAATATGATGTCTTTACCATCAAATTTCCAATCAACGTATTGAAATCCATGCTTTACGATGTCGGGATGTTGCAAAAGCACTTTCCTTTGCGTCCAATTAACTAGATCTGGAGAAGAATATAATGCCTGTGTATTTCTGATACTGGCGGGATTTTTACCATTAATATCCCTCTTGATCTCTTCGGGAATCACGTTCGCTATGGTCCAGTATAGTTCAGTTGCTTCATCGTATCGGATTGTGAATTTTTTACTGCCACCGGGAAACGCTATAAAACCTGTCTTAGGATCAAATGTTGCCAAAGTACCATCAGCACTAATTTTAACTCTCGCTGCTTTTTCCTCTAATGTGGATCGGTCATCAACACGCAATATATCCCACATTTGTCCATCCTTATCAACCACAGCATTACCTTCTAGCCAGCCGCCAAAATTCCCATCAAGGTAGGTTGAATCATAATATAGAATGTTACTGGAAGTCCAACTATCCGCATTCAATAAATCGGCATCAACAGGAGCTGAAAGCATAAATGCCCCATATCTTTTCCCCCATTTTTTTATTGGGCCCATTGCACTTTCCATAGCTCTCCAAATTCGTCCGTTGTGTTCAATTATTGGCATAGGAGCACAGTGATATTCCCCTTCTAAGATTAGCCCATTAGTGCCATTAGTAGGATTCGTCCAGGATTTTCCGCCATCTTCTGATAGTCTAACAAGCGTATTTCCATGATGTCTATCCGTACCTAAGAACCAAAGTTTCCCCTGTCTCACAAATAATTTAGACCAAAATGCACCATCAATTTCTGCTATTTGGACCCAGGATTTCCCTCTGTTCTTAGAGGTGTAAATCTTAGATGTTGCGCGCACATGTTCATTGGACTCAGGTCCAAAAAAATCATGAGAAGCAACATAGTTTCCATTTGGTAGAATCGCCAAGCTAGGGGAGCCAATATATTTACCTGAAGATGCAGGGCTATAGGCCACGACTTTTCCTGGCACCTTGGAATCGTCGTATTGCTGGGCAGTTAAGGAAATACTGCTAAAAAAATAAATTAGAATTAATATGATTTTTTTCATTTTGGTTAATTGTTATAAGTGTTTATAATTGAAATTTTTCTGTTATTAAATCTGACCTTGTAGGCGAGCATAGATGAGGGGAATAATAGGTTTTGGTCTTAATTTACCCATTATTTGGTGTAAATAATGGCTTAAAGATAGGTAACTGGGCATTGCGGTTATTGCGCGAAGTCATCCGCAAGTATAAATACCACATTTAATTTGTCAATATCTACTTGACCTAAAGCTTGATAGGTGAAAAAAATAAAAAGTAGAAAAGATGGAAATTTTTTAAAAATAGGTGTCATTTTAATTGGGTATATGGTGTTTTCCGATAATGATGTTTAAATTTCAATAATTCCCTTTCTTAGGCTATTCAACTTCTATATCTAGTCCATTGTAATTTTGTCCAAATCCGAAACCTTAACTTTCAGCACTTCTATTTTTTGTTTGGCATCCCCTGCAAAGGCTATCAATAAATGTCCGTCGTGCTCCAATACATGAGGGTAGTCAATGTGCCTTCCTCCTACCAGATAGCCCATTTTTGTGAAGACCATACCATCGTCACTTAAAGCCAAGGTTAAAGGATCCCTCTTTTTATAATTGGAATTGGAGACCAGGACATATCTTCCATCCTGCAATTGTAGGCCGTGAAATTTGGATCGGGCATCCGGAAAGTTGGTTTGTACCGGTGAACTCCAGCTACGGCCATTGTCCGTTGAAAAGGAGCGATACAAAAACCCGCTTTTGCGATTGTCCCTAAATAGTGCCATTAAATTTTTATTATCGGGTAAGATCCACCAATAGGGTTCCTCCGCTTCCAGATGCGTACTTGATCCAAAAACTGGGTAGACTTCCCATTGGTCAAAATTGTCTTCAGCCCCTACCATAAAATCGACACCTTTTTCAGCATAGTCATAAGACCTACGTGACATTAACCATTCGCCAGTAGGCAATTTCTTGGGCGGAAAATTATTGATCGCATTTTCCATAACCACTCCGTGGTACTCCCATGATTTGGATTCCTTCTTCCACCTAAAGGCATGTAGGCTTAGGGATGGACCAAAAAATCCTGCAGCCTCGTCCAATGAGGCCAAAGCCAGAAATTCACCTCCGTACTCCCAAAACCCTCTGGAAATCCATCTGAGGCCCTGGTCTGTCCTAGTGTTGTAATGCGGGGATTCCGGCCCTGAACCTTCGGGATAAATGGTTAGGAATTTTGGTTTGTCCCATTGCAGACCATCCGTGCTGGTGGAATACTTTACTACTTGGCCCACTCTATCTTCAACTCCAGGGCCGTCGCTCCACATAAGCCAATACTGATCGTCATAGAATGCTAAGTAATTGTGTTGGTTTACTCCATCTGGGGTAACATCGCTTACCACGGTATGCGCAACAGGGATTTTGGGAAGGTTGTCAAAATTAATTTCATGGGGGTCTTGGAACCAATCGCCATCCAACATCAATTTGGATTCTGGATTGGTCACGGGATCTGGGTAGTCATTGGTTTTATTTTCTTTGCAACCTAAGAAGATGAGGGTAACGGTAAACAACGCCAAATTAGCTGCAGTGAAATACAATTTTATTAAACCCTTTAAGTTTTTCATCTGTTTAAAATTATAGTTTATCATAGGTCAGCTGGAATTCGCCCTTGAACATCTTGGCTGGTGTCAAGAATTGTTATAGCTCATTTCATATTGATTTTTTGATAGTCATATTTGTTCCCGTTTTGGTCCAATCATCCTTTTTCCGCCGTGGATTTAAAGTTTCTTAGGATCTATGACCACGTGTTTTACCGATTGTCGTAAATAGGTATAGGTAATGTGCACCATGCCATCCTTGGTCTGGATGATGGCTGGATAGGAATAGCCTGCTCTGGCGGGTTTATTTTCCAAGGTCATTACCGGTTTCCAATTGATGCCGTCATTTGATATGGCCAGGTTTAGCATGTTTCTTCCCTTGGGCTCTTCACCCTCTTTGGTGGTGTGATTGTATATAAGTAATTGTCTGTTGTCTTTTAGGGTCACGGCATCTGTTCCTGAATTGGGGTTTGGAAGTTCGGTGGCTGTCATTTTACTCCAGGTCCGTCCCTGATCCTCGGACCAACTTTGGGAAATTACATTTTGTCTTGTTCTGCACAATACCTGCATTTTCCCATCGGGATAGGTGAGGATACTGGGCTGTATGGCGTCAAATTCCTTTCCGTCGTTTATTGGCCCTACCACTTCCCAAGTCTTGCCATTGTCCTTGCTTATTTCAAAGTGGACCATCCAATCCACATCGCCATCTTCCAATTTAATTTCTGTACTTGTAGGGCTAATGATTGTTCCGTCTTCCAACTGAATCGGTTTGTTTTTTACGGGGCCCAATAAATGTCCAATTTTTTCATCTGTTCCCATTTTTTCTGGCTTGGACCATGTTTTTCCGTCATCGGGCGAAGTAATTAGCATTCCCCACCAGGTTCTTGGATCGGGCCCTTCCTTATAAAACAACATCAGGGGCCCTTGCTTTGGCTGAAATAGCACGGGATTCCACAACGGATACCGCAAGGTGTCGTTCTGTACGCCATTCACCACTTCTTCTGGCCAGGTCCATTTGCCATCCACCATTCGCGATACCCGGATCCCCACATCGGGATTTTTCTCATGGGTACCGGCAAAAAAAGCACTAACAAGACCGGAAGGGGTCTCCACTATGGTAGAGGCATGGCATTCAGGAGTGGGTTTGTTGTCCAATGGGTAGATAAGCTCCCCACTGAGGTAAGCGCCTTGCCCGGGTTGGGACAAGGGAGGTAGGGTAAAATTACCGGTAATGTCGTTGCCATTTTTGGTTTCTTCTGTGGTTACAGTTTTCTCTGTTTTGTTCTTGCAGGAAAAAACCATAAAAGTCAAAACTGGAAGTAAATAAATGATACGTTTCATAGTTGTTTGTGTTTTGTAATTCAATTGAAAATGGATAATTGAAAGCTGTGGTCCTGTTATCTGTTTAATTGGTTGGAGGATCCCAAATAGTAGCGGCAATATAGCGTTCGGGACCGGTTTGTTTGTCCATAAAATAATAGAGGGCCACAATTTTGCCGTCTGCCCGCTGCACCACCCTTGGGTAGCCCAGGTCTTTGCCGGAGCCATCATCGCGCAGCACATAATCCTGGCTCCAGGTCCTTCCGTTGTCTGCACTGATTTTAGCCCTGATCTCACTCTTGTCCCGCTTGTTTTTGATATCCTCCTCCAAGGCCCTGTATCCATAGATCAAACATATTCTTCCATCTTTCATTTTAACCATGGCTGGGGGATTTCCCTGACCACAATTTTCTACCGGGTTGGGCAAAGGGCTCCAAGTTGCTCCATTGTCCTTAGACAAGTAGGCATCAATAAATCTACGGGATGCCTCCCTTCTGCGTGTAGTGACCAATATTTCTGTGTCCGATATTCTAACTGAAGCGGGCATAATGGAAAATCCATCCGGTTCCGCTCCTATCCATGATACAAATTTCCAGTTTATGCCACCATCGGTGGTTTTTACGCACATCACACGGCCTTCCTTCCTATTGTCTTTGGCGGCAGTAAGAAATAGCATACATTCATTTTTACCGTCAATGATATAGTCGGTCCTGGCTCCTATACCGGGCGTTCCAAAATTGGGAAGAGTAAATGGGCCGATCCAGTCCTTTCCTCTGTCATAGGAATGCCATATGCGCGATTCTGCACCATTGTGGTCTGTCATGCGCACCGTAAAGGCCAGATTGGGGTGGGTGAAATTAATTTGTTGGGCTGGAATAGGCTCAGGGGCCTTTATATCTTTTCTAATAAGGCCGTGATAACTTCCGTTATCGGGAACTACAAGGTCTCCTTCCCTGGCGCCTGGATCTTCCAGCTTCCAAGTTTCTCCCCCGTCAAGACTGCGGGCAAGTACATGGAGTTCCGGATTTTCTTTATCAAAATTATGACGATCGGGACCCAAATCCTTGTATTGGCCCTTTGAAAAACCTACCAGGATCTCATCGCCCCAATTCCATACCCCATGGTTGGCCGGCCAACCGCCAAACATGCCCTCTTCATAATATACTTTTACATGCTTAACCTTTTTCTGGAGTTTTTGACCATAGAAATTTGCTGTCAGGAATATTGACATTAGCATTAGGATTAGGCTGAAATTGATTTTCATGTTGTATTTATTTAGAGGGTATGCTCCTATTTTTCAAGTCATAAAATCCGGTTGTTTCTTCCGACTATTTCCGTCCACCCTTCTTTTTTAATAGAGGGGTCCGTAATTTTTACACGCTCTATAATCGGCTGCCTCCTGGTCCATTCCAAAAGAGGTCCAATCTTTGGGTCTAAATATTTTTTCGGGCTCTACATTGTGCATGTTTACGGGTATTCTTAGCATGGAACAAAGTGTTATGATTTCGTCACCAAAATGTCCATAACTGAAGGCACCGTGGTTGGCCCCCCAATTGTTCATAACGCTGTAGACGTCCTTAAAGGCCTCACTATTGTTTAGTCTAGGTGCAAACCAAGTGGTGGGCCAGGTAGGATTGGTTCTTTCGTCCAATGTTTGGTGTACCGCATCGGGCAGCTCTACTGTCCACCCTTCTACAATTTGCATTACGGGTCCCAATCCTTTTACCAAATTGATCCTACACATGGTTACAGGCATTTCGCCTTTGGTAACAAAGTGGGAGGAGTATCCTCCACCGCCAAAATATTCGTACATGGCGGGTGGCCAATCTGTAGCTTCCAGGCATTTTTCGGCCTCGGCCTCGGATATCTCCCAATAGGGTTTCATGGCGGGTTGTCCGTTTATTTGCTGTTGCCCCGTACCGTCCAGTGTTGAAGAGCCGGAATTGATCAAGTGAATAATGCCATTGGCGGCCTTGCCCTGTAATTTGTGGCCGGTAACCCTTTCCACAGAAGATGGGCTCCAATAGGTCCGCACATCGGAAAACATCTGCGCCTGATTGGTCAATAAGTAGCCAAACAACATGGAGATGCCGTTAAGGCTGTCATTTTCCGTGGCCATCATATAGGGGGGGCGTATTCCGTTCCAGTCAAAGGAAGAGTTTAATATGGCCTCCATAAAATCACCGTTGGGCATATAGTCGTTCCACTGGCGTTGTCCTTGGAAACCTGCTGCGATGGCACCGTGTCCCAAGGCTTCTTCGCCAAAGCCCTGTGCTGCCAATTTTGGGTTGCCTATCATAATATCTCTGGAAATCAAGGTCATTTTTATTACGGTCTCCCATTCCTCATCCATACGCTCCCTGGATTTTTGTAGGTCCTTGGCATTGTAATTTTTGCCTTCCTTGCAATGTGCCTTGGTCCATTCTAGGGCTTTTTCAAACTCTTCATGGTCATAAATGCCCAGTTGCATCCTGCGGTTTACCTCGCTCATATCTACGTATTCATTGCGCATTCCCAAGTAATTTTGAAAGAAGTTTTCATCAACTATAGATCCGGCTATTCCCATGGAAACAGCTCCAATAGATAGGTAGGATTTACCGTTCATCATGGCTACTGCCAAGCCAGCCTTGGTAAATTGTAATAAGCGCTTTTTAACGTCTTCCGGGATGTTCGTATCATCGCTTTCCTGCACCTCTTTGCCATAGATGCTAAAGGCTGGTACTCCCTTTTGGGCATGTCCCGCCAAGGCTGCAGCCAGGTAAACGGCCCCTGGCCTTTCTGTACCATTAAACCCCCAAATTGCCTTTGGACGGGTGGGGTTCATATCTATGGTCTCGGTCCCGTAACACCAGCAAGAAGTTACGGTGATAGACAGCCCAACACCTTCCCTAAGAAATTTTTCCTCACATTGTTGTGCTTCTGGAACCCTCCCTATAGTGCTGTCTGCAATGACACATTCTACAGCGGTGCCATTGTAGTTTTTAAGGTTTGTGGAAAGAAAATTGGCTACCCTTTGGGCCATGGCCATGGTAGTTTCTTCCAAGGACTCCCTAATTCCGCCCAAACGGGCATCTATTACAGGTCTGATCCCTACTTTTGGTATGGCTCCTAGGTGGTTGTGATTATTTTGCATTTTCTCTAATTTTTGTTTGGTTATTATATGTTTCTTTAATTGTATTTTACTAAGTGTTGGTTGAGGTGGCTTTTCCCAATTCTTGTTTCTCTATGAAATGGGCCAATTCTGAATACTTGGAGTATAGGGCGGTATACTTTTTTACATTTTCGGGATTGGGGAAGTACTCTTTTTGAAAGCCGCTGCCCATTGCGTTCTGGGCATCCAAAAAAGAATTATGTATGCCTGCCACTACGGCGGCTGCCATGGTAGCACCCAGTGCACAGGTCTGTTCCGATTTAATAACCCTTATTGGGAAGTTTAGAACATCGGCCAGAATCTGCATTACAAATGCCGACTTTTGGGCCACTCCTCCAATTGCGATCACTCCATCAATGCGTACCCCTTCCTGAAGAAACTGGTCTATAATTTTTTTGGAGCCAAATGCGGTGGCTTCTACCAAGGCCCTAAATATGTGGGGGGCTGTTGTGCCCAAGGTTAACCCCTGTATGGCCCCTTTAAGGTTCTGATTGGAGTTAGGGGTTCTCCTACCGTTCATCCAATCCAGTGCCACGGGAGCAGATTCCTGAATTTCTATTTCGCTTGCAGCTTCACTTAATTGTAATAACAGTTTATGGGGCATTTCTTCTATGAGGACAGCCTTGGTATGTTCGTCCAGCAGTTCGCTTTTATCTACTATTTCTTGCGCTGGCCATAGCAGGATATCCCTGTACCAGGCATAGAGATCACCAAAGGCCGATTGGCCTGCCTCGAGTCCTATCATATTGGGAAGGATGGAACCATCTACTTGGCCGCAGATGCCGCGAACAGATTTGTTGCCAATCTCATCTGATGGGGCAACGATCATATCACAGGTAGAGGTTCCTATGACCTTTACCATTTGGTATGGTTTTATAGCGCCACCAATGGCCCCTATATGTGCGTCTATAGATCCGGTACCTATAATTACCTCTTGTGGCAGGCCAAGGATATCTGACCATTCCTTGGAAAGGGTCCCTGCGATTTGATCGGAAGTATGGGTGTCTGTATACAGTCTGTCCCTCAAGCCGGATAGTAAAGGGTCTAAGTTTGTCCAGAATTCTTCAGGGGGCAATCCGTTCCAATCGGCGTGCCACATAGCCTTATGTCCTGCCGCGCACCTGCTTCTTTTTAGGGTCAAAGGGTTGGTGTTTCCAGTGAGCAAGGCCGGAATCCAGTCGCAGTGTTCTACCCAGGAATAGGCGGCTTCCCTAACGGCAGCGTCTGCCCGTAGGGTATGTAGGATCTTTGCCCAGAACCACTCAGATGAGTATTCGCCCCCACTGTATTTGGTGTAGTCTTGGCCCGTTCCACTGTGCGCCAGTTGGTTTATTTCACGGGCTTCTGCTATTGCGGTATGGTCTTTCCAAAGGATGAACATGGCGTTGGGATTGTTCTCAAAACCTGGTACCAATGCCAAGGGAACAGCCTCCTTGTTAACCGCCACTGGGGTAGAACCAGTAGTAGCTATTGAAATGGCCGCAATACCATTTATAATTTCCTTGGAAAGGGGTGCTGTAATATCTTTAATGGTTTGCTGAATCCCTTCTATATAATCCAACGGGTGCTGCCTAAACTGATTTGCCGATGGGTTGCAGTACATTCCCTGACTCCATCGTTTATAGGGGGCAACGGCCTGAGCTAGGATATGTCCATTGCTACAATCTATTAGTATGGTCCTTACGGAATCTGTGCCGAAGTCGACCCCAATGGTATATTTCCGGTTGTTCATTATATGCTTGCTTTTGTTGGATTTAAAATAAATTTAAACGTTTAAGCAAGCAATGTAAAAAAATAACTTCATATAGTTGTTATGATTGCACATTTTTAACAAATAGGGGTGTTTTATAGGAATACGATAAAATTGTTGCTAAAAAAAGATAATTATGCATAGGCCTGCTGTTTATTGTGATGAAATATATAAACTGAAGTAGATATTCGAAAACAATCCTTGAAGTATTGATTGTTTTTATGAAATAAATTTTATTTTTGCAGCCGCAGTTTAAAGCAATTAACTGCCAATAGCCTCATAGTTCAACGGATAGAATAGAAGTTTCCTAAACTTTAGATCCAGGTTCGATTCCTGGTGAGGCTACGAACCAGTCGTGCACAGCACGAAAGGCGTCAGCCTGTGAATCGAAGCCTGTGCTGAGCGTTGTCGAAGTGATTCCTGGTGAGGCTACGAACCAGTCGTGCACAGCACGAAAGGCGCCAGCCTTTGAATCGAAGCCTGTGCTGAGCCTGCCTGCGGTAGGTAGGCGGAGTCGAAGTGATTCCTGGTGTGGAAAAACCAGAGGTGTGCAGTAAGACGGAAAAAGGAAAAAAATTGAAATAGGCATTTGGGATTTAAGTGGCTGCCTTAACATAATACTTTTCATGTTCTCTAGGTGATATGTACTAAAGTATGACCCAATCACAAAATCTGTAAATGACTTGCCCTGATTCTGGAAAAGTTACGTTCGTGCCAGCAATAGGTCATAGCTGAAACGCTCTAATCCATTTATTGGAAAGATAACCTCTTATTTATTTGATGAATCACAAATGAACTTTGAATATTTGAAATAATATCTAAACGAGAAATTTTTCGGACTATGAAATTTTCAAAATCATTCATATTGCCCAGGACCACCTTTAATAAATAGTCATGACCTCCAGTTACATAGATAATTTCCTCTACTTCACTTAGGGTGGAAACAAATTCCTCAAATTCTTTAAAATATTTTTCTTGATGCTTTGTTAGGGTCACAGTACAGTAAACCGTAAGTCCTTTTCCCAATGCAATAGGATTTACAACGGCGACATATTTATCAATGACCCCTTGAGCTTCCAGCTTTTTTATTCTTTCACGAATTGGAGTAATCGAAAGATTTAACTTTTCGGAAAGTTCTTTAATTGGTTGTTTGCAGTCTTTTTCAAGTTCTGCAAGTAATCTTAAATCTATTTCATCTAGTTTTTCCATAGTTTATTAATCTATTTTCCATTCAAGGATATTTATAGAGCATAACATAAAACTAATAATTTGTGTTTTAGCAGTTTTAAAAACCAAATATACGCAATGTTTAGTTCAAATCGATTTAATAAATATAATTTTACAGTTCTTTAAAACAAAAAAATATGAAGTTGATAGAAGAAGTTTTTGGCAAAATAAGTGATAGCTCTAAAGAATTTTTGGGCTATCCGCTGGCCAAAGATTTTGATTATAGACAATTCGCACCTTTTCTAAATGTATGCCTAAACAATATTGGCGACCCAGAGTCCCCCTCAACTCTTCTGTTCCACACGAAGAATATTGAAAAAGAAGTGGTCGCTTTTTTTGCGGATATTTTGTCCTCTGACATGGAAAAAACATGGGGTTATGTAACCAATGGAGGAACGGAAGGAAATCTTTATGGGCTGTACTTGGCAAGAGAAAGTTTTCGCAATCCGATAGTATACTATAGTGAAGCCTCTCATTATAGTGTAAAAAAGAATCTACATCTTTTAAATATTGATAACATTGTGGTTAGAAGCCAAGATAACGGTGAAATGGACTATGAAGACCTAGAAACTTTATTATCTATGAATAGGCATAGACCTGCTATATTTTTTCTTAACATAGGAACTACTATGAAAGAGGGCATTGATGACTTGGATCGCATAAAAGAAACAATTCGCAAATATTCTATTAAAGATTATTACATTCATTGTGATGCGGCATTTTTGGGTTGTATAGCACCATTTATTGAACCAAAACCAAAATTCGATTTTTCGGAAGGAGTTGATAGCATAGCTATTTCCGGGCATAAATTCATTGGTAGTCCAATTCCCTGTGGAATAGTTTTGGTTAAGAGAAAACATAGAAACCGAATTGTAAATTCGGTCTCCTATGTTGGTACATTGGACACCACAATAACCGGGTCTAGAAATGGGTTAACACCTTTGTTTTTATGGAGTTTTATTCAAAAGCACGGCAAAAAAGGCTTGGCTAAAAGAGTTGAAAATGCCATTGAAATAGCCGATTACGCTGAAGAAAAATTAAAAGGACTTGGAGTAAATGTTAGGCGAAACCCCAAGGCTTTGACCATTGTTTTTGATAAACCATCCGCTAAAATATGTTCTAAATATCAGTTGGCAACCGAAGACAACATTGCTCATATTATCTGTGTTCCAGGCATCGATAAAAACCATATTGATGCTTTTGTTTCGGATTACACAGCTGAATTAATAATAACAAAAACAATTGAAGAGCCAGTTTATTAAACCAATAAAAACGGTATAGGACTATCTCGAAGCGGGTAAACCCCGTAACGCAGCCAGTACTGGTGTTGACTCAATGGCTTGTCTCAGAACCTTTTGGATTTCAAGTTCTATTTTCGGAGGTAATGGCGGAAAGTAATTATACGGTTCTTTTAGGTGATACATGGATTCCACATATGCTATAATGATTGGATAGCCGGATGGTATTGCGTTCAAAAAAAATGACGTCCCGTATTAAAACATTTAAACGCAACGCATTTAGTTTAAATAGGATGCCTGTTTATATGTTTTTGTTGATCCAGAATTATATGGAAAAGGCTACAACAGTATAGTTAAGGTTTATTAAAATCTTGTAATTGGATGCGAGCTATTTAACAAATTCACCTTTCTAAGAAATCAGCTTCAACCAATGATCTGTTTCAGTTTTTGTGTAAACCAGATTTTTATCAGGTTAATTATTAAATAGTTAGAGCAAAGCTGCTACTATTTACTTTGCTAATTTTATTATATGTTAATTTTAAAATTACACATAAATGATAACTAAAAATAAGAATAAAGAAAGGAACCCCAATTCTAACGGCCTGGATAATAGGGTTCAACAAAACCGTGGACTTAATGAGGTAAGAAGCCCCAAAGAACATTCAAATGATGAAATAGGGAAACCGGTGGACAACGGAGGTGTTGAAACTTCAAAATTTGATACTCATTTGGAAAAGCAGTGGTTGGCCGTACGGGATGATTATCTTGCTAATTTTCCAGAACTAAGCGATATGGATACCAGTTATGATAAAAACAGCTTGGAAACCTTAATTGCCAATCTGGCCAAAAGAAGAAAGCAAACATCGGAGCAGGTACAACAGGAAATAATGAACTGGCCTTCTTCCAAAAAATAGCTGTTTCGTTTTACTGCCTTGTATTATGAATTCTACAGCATTTACCCGGCATGGCAATAGGAACTCTTTTTTGTTAGTTGCAGGCCTAAACAAAATACTGTTCCGCTTCTATAAGTCAACATGGGAGTGGAAGCCAGGTAGATAAAAGGAAACCAAAGTAGACATCCTATTTAATTTTATAAATTGCATAAGAGCCCTTCAAAAAATGTTAAACATATTATATCCTTTATTGTTACAATTACCAATAGGCACTAGGAACCCGGATGACAATTCCCCTATTGATCTTACCAACACATTTGATGTTGTTATGTACATAGTCCTGCCCGTTCTAATGATTATCTTTTATATCCTCTGGAGAAAGAAAAAGAAGAAGGACAAGGAGAATTAGTGATTGTGATTTATTTCTTAGAAACTAAGGTATAACCTTCAACAAAGTGCTTAGATCACCAAAATGTTCTAATATAACTATGTATCTTGGCTATGTGATAGCTTAGGTATTGGAAAAGGCATTAAAACATTCTATTTCCAGGCTACAAAAATTACCAATAAGATAGTATCTTTGACAGCGTGAAATTGGTATCATTTTTACTTGCCGTTTATATTGTTGGGCTGGCCATAAGACCTTGCTGCCAAGACAGCTATTGTAGTGACGGTGATACTTGCCAATTGGAATTGGTAGATAGCCATCACGGGGAACAGCATCAGGACAGTGAACATCAAGGGTCTTGTTCCCCATTTTATACCTGTGGAAACTGTGTGGGTTTCACATTTCCGATGGTAAGTTTTTCTTTGACTCCACAAACCGTTTTATTGCCAAATCTAGTGGCTACCTACAACCGCACATTTCTTTCGGAATTTCATATGGCAATTTGGCAACCTCCCAAAATAGGTTAATGTTTTGTGCCCATGGCAGAGGCTATTTCTTAAGGTGCTAGGCACCGTTACATATTTCAATAACATTAACGAATTTAAACAGTAATGAAAAAAATTATCATGCTGTGTATTGCAGTGATCAATATAACAGCGGTATTCGGTCAGAATACACTTAACACAATCATTAAAGACAGCGAGACCCAAGAACCATTAATAGGCGCAACAGCCGTAGTGCAAGGAACCACCAATGGCGTTATTGCCGACATAGACGGTAATATTGAATTGAAGAACATTCCGGATGGAGAACAAATAATCGTTTTTAGCTATATAGGGTACGAAACCCGAAAAGAGACATTCAATTTTCCACTTGCCTCAACAGAACCAATTGTTATACTTCTTAACAGCAAAGGGGAACATTTGGAAGAGGTGGTAATTTCATCAACCCGAAGCAGTCGTACCATTGAAAACATCGCTACACGGGTAGAAACAATTGCCGGAGAGGAGCTGGAGGAGAAAGGCAATATGAAACCCGGCGATATTAGAATGTTGTTAAATGAAAGCACTGGTATTCAAACACAACAAACATCGGCTACCAGTTATAATTCTTCTATTCGGATACAGGGCCTTGATGGAAAATACACGCAAATTTTACGAGACGGATTCCCCTTGTATTCAGGTTTTTCCGGTGGCTTAAGTTTAATGCAAATTGCTCCCTTGGATTTACAACAGGTTGAGGTTATTAAAGGGGCATCTTCTACACTTTACGGGGGTGGTGCCATTTCAGGGCTTGTAAACCTTATATCAAAAATGCCTAAAGAAGAGCGCGAAATAAGTTTTGTTTTAAACGGGACATCCGCTTTGGGATTGGATGTAAGCGGGTACTATTCACAAAAATTCGATAAAGTGGGGACAACCGTTTTTGCCTCCTACAATTTGGGAACTCCGTATGACCCTGCCGATATAGGTCTAACGGCCATTCCCAAATTTAATCGGTATACCATAAACCCTAAATTCTATTTTTATCCCAATGACAAGACCACCGTATATCTTGGTTTAAACAATACGGTAGAAGAGCGTATTGGTGGTGATATAGACTATATAGAGGGCAATGGTGACAGTGTAAATTCCTACTACGAGAAAAATAATACGGACCGTTTAAGTACTCAGTTGGGTTTTGACCGTATTGTGGATGAAAATTCTAAATTCTCATTTAAAAATAGTGTGAGTTACTACGATAGAAATATTGAAATTCCTGATTTTGAATTTTCAGGTGTTCAATTGGCCTCTTTTAGTGAAGCCAATTACAATCATATAGGTGAAAAAACCGAATGGATCGGGGGATTGAATTTATGGACCGATAAATTCACCCAAAGTAATGTAGCCCAAGAAGAGGCCGTTGATTACAATTATACTACGATAGGTGCTTTTGTTCAGAACACATGGAATATCTCGGATAAATTTATTCTGGAATCGGGGCTTAGGGGCGATTATCAGAACGAATACGGCTTTTTTCTGTTACCACGTATTTCCGGATTGTATAAATTTAACGAGAAATTCAGTATGCGAATCGGCGGAGGGCTTGGTTATAAATCACCAACTGTTTTTACGGAAGACGCCGAAAAAATTCAATTTGAAAATGTGCTGCCATTAGATGTAGCCAATACCAATGCGGAAGAGTCCGTTGGTGGCAATCTTGACATTAATTATAAAACAGCGCTTTCAGATAAATCTATCTTTACCATCAATGCGTTATTCTTTTATACACAGGTCAATGATCCTTTGGTGCTTGCTTCCAACAGCAACAACACCTATGAGTTTCAGCAGCCCAATGGCTATATAGATACCAAAGGAGTTGAAGCCAATTCTAAAATCACCTACGGGGATCTTAAACTGTTTGTGGGCTACACCTATGCAGATGTAAACGAGCATTACAACGGTACTTCCACAACCTACCCCCTTGTGGCAAAACACCGCTTAAACAATGTTTTGATGTATGAGGTTGAAGAGAAACTAAAAATGGGTCTGGAGGCTTATTATTTTAGTCCGCAAGAGCTAAATGATGGTGCCACGGGAAAACAGTATTGGCTGATGGGTTTTATGGTAGAAAAACTATGGGATAATTTCTCGATTTTTATCAATTTTGAAAACCTTACAGACGTTAGACAAACCAAGTTTGATACCATTTATACCGGCACCATCACCGATCCCACATTTAGGGATATTTACGCCCCTGTGGATGGTTTTGTAGTCAATGGTGGTATAAAAATTAAATTGTAGCAGATAGTAAAAAGAAGGGTGGCAGTCACGTTTGGTGACCGTTGCACAAGCCCGGGAATTTTGCAAGTGTTAGCGAAGAACGGTCTTAATAAGGCCGTTTTTTGTTTTTTTAACCAAAAGCTAAATAATTAATAGGGAATGCCGTAGTTGAGGTTTGGTTTAGTATGAGGGCTTAGTGTTCAAAGAGTCCCATTTCTGCGGAACAATGCTGTCTGTGATTCTTAATGGAACAATCTTCTGGGCAAATTATGGAGGTCTGGCTTTTAAAACAGATTATTATTGGGAAGATATATCAGCAGCGGTGAATAAGTAGGCACTATCACTTTTTCTTGTTTTTTATTGTGTAAGTATATTTCAATCCAATAATATGCGTGGTTTGGGGTATGTCTACATCTATGCCTTTTTCATACCTATACTGGAGCCCAAGTTTGCCAAAGTTTTTTATTTTGTAATCAGTGCCAACGGTTAATCTGTACTTATTGTACTGATCTACATCGCCATTTTTAAAACGGTTAAAGAATTCGGCTGAAAATTTTGGATCCAATTTCCAGTTCTTGAAATCGTATTCAACAGCGGCTTTCAGCCTAAGGTATTGTTTGGCAAAATCACCCTCCGAAGTGCCAATGCCTAGTTCGTTTTTGTTCTGGTATCGCAGTCTATATTTAAACTTTAGGTCATTTATTTTATGCTTGTAATAAGCATCTACATTAATCCTAAAATGGTTTTCGTACCCTTGAACATTGCCTTCATTGTCATTTTCCCTTATATATCTTATGCCAAGGCCTACATCAAATTTTTTGGTAAGGGCATATTTGGTTTCCAGTTGTGTGAAGTATTCGCTAATTTCTGACATGTTTTGGTCCAAACGCAATTGCTCTTCCAGGCCAAATGACCATTTTTTATTCGGTTCATATTCCAAACTCAGGGTGTTCCAACTTTCCAGATCAGAATTATCATCGCTTTGGGCGAAGCCAAATGTTGTGGCCAACAATATTATATAAACTGTATATCTTATCTTGTTCAATTCCATAGTTTTCACACTTTTGATTTATATGTTGTTGTTAAAATAAAAGATGGTTATTTCGGCAGTATCCTTTAAGAAATCGACCTTTCCGATAGTAATTTTATTGATTTGCAGTCCCGTTCTATTTTCCAAATCACTTTTTAGTATATGGTAATTTTCGGGTTTTATATTTTCTATATTTTCGTATACCACAGATTTGGATTCTTCCTGTTTTAATGCCCAGTACCTTTCTATGGTGTACAGTACTGTAATAATGAGGGTGTTGGCTGCTATTATTTCGGCATAGCTCATTTTTTTATTGGCTAAGGAGTTAATTACCGATACTCCAATGACCACGAACAGATAGGTCATTTCCTTAATGTCGATGGCGTCCGTGCGATAACGGATTATCCCGAAGATGGCAAACAATCCCAGTGCCATTCCAATGTCCAGCTCGTATTTTTTAAGGGTAAAACATAGGAAAAATACAATTATGCTTATGAGGTAGTAGGTGAACACATAGTCCTTTCGTTTTGAGGAAGGGTAGTAAATAAAACGGATGATGGTGGTTAAGAATATCATGTTAATAATAAAACGAAACATCATCTTAAAAAAGTCATCATCGAATAAGGGGATCTCTAAAAATTCCATTGGCTAAGCTGTGAGTTTATTGATTTTTATTATTTTTTCTTTGAAACGATTGTACTTGAGGTCATGATACATACTTATCATCCCTATGCAATATTTACTTAGGCTATAAGGGTTTATCTGTTTTTTCTTTAATTGGTGTACAACTGGGGAAGTTCTGCTAAAGCGTTGCTGTTTTACTTCTATTATCACCAAGTTATCGTAGGTCTTGGTTGAATCTTGGAATTTGAACATAAGGTTGAAGTCTATGGTCAATCGTTCTTGTGCTGTTTTGTGGACCAATGTGATTCTATTGAAATTGTTCCAAATAATAGGTTCCAGTTCAAATGATTTTTGTGTTACTTGCTCGATAAAATTCAAAGACTCGTCGGATAGATTGGTCTCAAAATCAGGGATAGGGACCCTGGTCTTATTGGTCCTCCCTGTGCCATCTTTTTGTTTTACCTCCAGATAACAACGAGCGGATTCTACATACTTGCGTATTCTGATCTTAGTCCTGTTTACCTTACCATTATGATGGTCATGATAGAATTTTTTGGACGGCGTATCAAAATACAAGGAAGAATAGGTCATCATCCTATGCCCATCTATTTCAAGAATCCTGTAGCGATCTCTAATATTTATTAAAAGTGGGATCAGTTCCTTTTGGTGAATTATGAATTTAGTATCGGTTCTCTTCATCAAGGAAACGTTGTTCATCTCCAACAAGGAAATATTGTCGTAGTCCTTTATAATATGTGTAGTCTGTAAATTCATAATACGACCGTTTAAATAGGCATTAAGCCTGGGGTGAACCAAAATTGACACAGCAGGAGTTTTTATCTGCCATCGGAACTTTTAGAGTTGGCTACAAATGTTGGCATTTGATCAATACCATATGCCAACTTTAAGTGAACGGGTACAGGTTTTCAGTGAATGATCCAAATAATCCCTTAATGTTGCTTAAAGGAATGGCTGGAAAGTACCATGGAGCCAATTGGCCATCGACCTAAGAGAATTTAAAACACATGTCAAGGTGGCTATTGCTAAGGTTAGGGAATTGGTTTTAATGTAGGATTCTTAACCAGGACTCAAAGGATACACTACAACGTATGACCAGCCAAATTCCAAATGTATGGCCAATAAGGGGCATCCAATTGGACTGGTAACCATAAATTCCTGAATCTTCTTTACCTTAGTGCCAAAGTATTGAACATGGAGAAGAACAAGATCAAAAACGTATTTGTACCGGGGGCGATTACGCCCGACTTTATTGCCAAATCCATTGCAAAACACCAGTCCAAGACCAGTATTGGGGCCCATGATATTTTTTTGGGCCAGGTGAGGGCCGATATAATTGATGGGCAGGAGGTTGCGGCTATAGAATATACGGCCTATGAGGAAATGGCCAATTTAAAATTCCACGAGATCAGGGAGGCTACCTTTAATAAGTTTAACCTTAGCTGTATGCATATTTATCACAGTCTTGGGAAGGTGGGCGCAGGAGAGATCTGTTTGTTTGTTTTTGTATCCTCGCCCCACAGAAAAGAGGTTTTTGAAGCACTGCATCATGTGGTGGAGGAAATAAAGAGTCAGGTTCCTATTTTTGGAAAGGAAGTTTTTAAGGATGATTCCTATCAATGGAAAGTAAATAAATAGAGATGGTAGATATTACCCATAAGAAAGCAACATTGCGAACGGCAGTTGCCCAAGCTATTGTACAAGTAAGTTCTGAAGATACCATTAAGGCCATAAAAAACAATGAGGTGCCCAAAGGGGATGTGTTTGCAATGAGCAAGGCAGCTGGTTTGTTAGGGGTAAAAAAGACGGCCGATCTGTTGCCCGACTGCCATCCCATGCCAGTGGAATATACAGATATTTCTTACAGCATAAACGGTTTGCAAATAACGGTGCTCATTACAGTAAAGACCATATACAAGACCGGGGTGGAAGTAGAGGCCATGCACGGCGCCAGTATTGTGGCACTTAATATGTACGATATGCTAAAGCCTATTGACAAAGGAATAGAAATTCAGAATATTAAGTTGTTGAAGAAAACGGGGGGCAAATCCGATATTGGAGGCGATTTGTAACAGATATACAAGAGCTACTGTAATTTTGATTGTTAGTTCTCTTGGAGCTTCTTTCATTTTACTCAAGTAGTCTCTATAGTTTTTTAAGGTTTTCGTTAATCTTCGATTTCTTTGCTTGTCCAAAGAAACCGTCACGGACGGTTCATAAATACCTTATTAAAAATAGACAAGCAATGAATAAAACGAAAGAAAAGAAAAGACACTTCTTCGCTATGTGGTCCCTAAAATCCACCAATTTTATGGACCTATGCCATGGCCTAAATTATTTCCAAGGCTTCATTAATTCTTAACGGCCAAGCCATCTTCCCTACGGAAGAAGATAGACCTTTCAATGGACTTCGAAGTCAAAGTTTAAAGGTTATGAAACCCAGACAATGATTTTTGGGCCTTGTTCGTTTTTTATTCATGGTGCTAGTCTATTGATTTTTATGGATATTCATGAAATCTATGATGTGCTGCCAAATCAAGATTCGGTGCAGCTAAGGCTCTGTATTTGGGCCATGCAAAAAATGAACAAAACATGAAATGTGGAATAGGTTTTTCTAGTTAAGTGCCAATTGCACAACTTTTTGCCTTGAACTTAATAGTATTTAATTCTTGGATAATTTAACAGCTTATTAAGAGAATCTGTGTATATCTTTGTGGCATGAAGAAAACCAGGCACTTGCTTATCTTTAGGGTTTTTGTCCTTATACTGTTCTTAGGTATAGGCCAAATATCCTTGGCGAGCCTCCATACGGAGCCAGAAACCAAGGTTGAGCTTCCCGGAGAAATTCTGCCAGATCATCATTTAAACTATGAAGGCCAAACTTTAGCCCATGACATGATCATGGCGGAGGGTAATTATCAATTGCCTTCGGTAAATGAACTACGCCCAAATTTTAATTCAGGTTTTCCCAAGACGGTAACTACACTTATTGCTATTTGGGACAATGCTGCTGGGTTTGTGGTTCAGCCTGTCCGTATTACTCCAAGTCTGGACAGCCTTACCATGATATATCCCTTTCATACTTTTTTATAACTCTTGCTACAAGGAAACGATTCCGCTATTCCTTTCTCTTGCTTTGTACAAATGAAGGTCTAGTGGTTGCATTACGCCATTTATTTAAAACCATCAGAACTCTCTTTATTGGGAGAATGGGTTGAGGTGTAATGACAAATTTTTTAAAATGATCTGTGCCCTGCATTGAACTTGGGCAGGGAAACGGTCTTGTAGTACTAAACAATAAAAAGAAATTAAAATGAATATATCAATGCCTTTATTATCAGTCCTTTTGGTGCTGGTCACCGTAATACCTTTTTTAATTCTAAACTATTCCGGAAAGGGAGAAGCTAAAATGCTAAGAAAGAAAGCAGATAGTTTAAAGAAAGAATTCAACCTGAAATTCAATTTAGAGGAAAATTGGGGCAATTCTTTTATAGGTCTGGACACGGAGTGCAATACCCTTGTTTTTTTAAAAGTATTTGACGGGGTGGTAGCGACAGAAATAATAGATCTTGCTGCTGTTGACAAATCCGAAATTATAAAGAAAGACAAAGTAGTACGCAACGCTCATGGCAAGGAAGTGGTCTTGGAGAAATTGGATCTGAGGATAGCTTTTTTTGATACGGGTAAGCCAGATAAGCTATTGAATTTTTATGATTTGGAGGATGTTTATTTAGAAGACTACGAACTGCGTAGGGCAGAAAAGTGGAATGCAGCTATTGCCAACACCATTGTCCCCTCTTTACACAGGGAACAGGTGGCTTAGTTTTTTTATAGTCTGTTTGTGGTGGAAATGGCCAAGGCTTTAGGGAGGTTGTATCCTGCCAAGTGCCTTGGCCTTTTTGTTTAGAGGCTGGTCAAACCATGATAAAATATTATTTGTATTCCCTTTTGGTCCATATTTCGTTTAAGGGAGCCCCTTTACTGCTTTTGCCACTATGGTGCCAATCCGTGCCCTTTATATCGTAATTAAAGGATAGGGAAGCGCCTACCCTAGAATTATCTTTGGAGAAATAGGCTATATTCTCTGTGTATTTTCCATCATTGGCTTCAAAAGTGCCACCTCCGGTTCCCATAAAATCTAAGGACTCCGTATTGTAGGCAATCCATTGGAAATGCCCGTTTAGTAAAAATTTCATTGTTTTCCGGGGCCTGGAAGTGTCTCGGCGCTCTTCCCCCTTGTCCGTTACCCTTCCGCTAAACAGCCATTTTCCATCCAAATCCTGTGGCTCAGTACCCACGGATTTAAAGTGCATGGGTTCATCTTTGTCCAAGATCAATTGGCCATCTTTCATCCGGTAGGGTATGTTTAAACTTTTGGTGCCATCCTTTTTGTAGTCGGAATTGAATTCCAGATCCACCTTCAGTACATTGTTGGACAGGGTGTAGAATCCACCAACGGTCTTAATAAATTCTGCGGGCGACTTTTTATAGACCGAATGCACAAAATAATCTTCGTCTATTTTAATCTCATGTATGAGCTTGCCTACCTCGCTTTTTTCTTCAAATTGGTACACATTTGAAGGTATCTGGGCCGTGACAAATGCCGTAAAAGAGATCCATAGGACCTGAACGGTAAGGAATCTATATTTTTTTGATTTCATCGATAGTGGATTTTTAGATAAAAATAGTCAAGAAAAGGTTAAAAATCAATGGATTAAGGTTGTTTTTTAGTTAATTTTTTAGGGTTCCTTAATTTCTTTATTAGCATATTGTAAAATTTTTTAAAACCCTTGTTTTTTCATTTTTTTTGTTTTCATTTGCCACTTGAAATTAAGCATTTATTTTAATTGGGCAATAGCTTTTAGCTGGGTACAATGAACCATATTTTTGTATTTTGGTTTCTGGAAACAGAACGTTTCGGTTTGTTCAAATTTAACAGGACAAAAGGCCGTAATTTACTTGGGATTGCTAATTTTTCTACTCTCGTACGTAGTCAGCACGACTATTTTTTTATTCCTACTACCCGTAAGCAAATAATTGTATAGCGTACCGTATAAAATTCTGGTATTATTTGCAATTGGTCAACCTATTTATTTATTTACATACATAGATTTAATTAAATGAACACAAAATATATTAATCTAATAGATCAAACCTACTATTTTCCCCAAGAGGAATTCTCATTGGATGGCGAGCACTTGAGGTTTCATGGTATTCCGCTTATGGATTTGGTAGAACAATACGGTAGCCCTTTAAAGTTTACCTATTTACCCAAAATATCCGAAAATATCAACAAGGCTAAGGAATGGTTTGGAATAGCCATGGAGAAGAATAACTATAAGGGAAAATATCATTATTGTTATTGTACCAAGAGTTCCCATTTTAAGCCGGTATTACATGAGGCCCTAAAAAATGACATTCATATAGAAACCTCTTCTGCCTTTGACATCAATATTGTGGAGCAGTTAAAGGAAAAGGGGCAGATAAAGGACAATACCTACGTTATTTGTAACGGATTTAAAAGGGATCAATACATTTCCAATATTGCCAATTTAATAAATAGCGGTCACCAAAACTGCATTCCCATCATAGATAATTATGAGGAAATAGATTTGTTGTCCGATGTTATTGACGATACCTTTAAGGTAGGGATTAGAATTGCGTCCGAGGAAGAGCCCAAATTTGAGTTTTATACCTCCCGTCTGGGGATCGGGTACAAAAATATCGTGCCTTTTTATGAGAATCAAATTAGGGATAATGATAAGGTGGAATTAAAAATGCTCCACTTTTTTATCAACACCGGAATTCGTGACAATGCCTATTATTGGAACGAATTGGTCAAGTGTTTAAAAGTGTACGTTAGACTGAAAAAAATATGTCCCTCCTTGGATAGTCTTAATATTGGGGGCGGATTTCCCATTAAAAATTCTTTGGCTTTTGAATATAATTATCAGTATATGATAGATGAGATCATCAACCAAATCAATATAGCCTGTCAGGAAGCAGATGTTGCAGTGCCAAATATATTTACAGAATTCGGAAGCTTTACCGTAGGGGAGAGTGGCGGTGCCATTTATGAAATACTTTATCAGAAGCAGCAGAACGACCGGGAAAAGTGGAATATGATCGACTCGTCATTTATTACCACCTTGCCAGATACCTGGGCCATTAATAAGCGTTTTATTATGTTGGCCATTAATAGGTGGAATGATGAGTACGAGCGTGTATTACTGGGCGGGCTCACCTGTGACAGCGATGACTATTACAACAGTGAGCAAAACATGAACGCCATCTATTTGCCCAAGTATAAAAGGGATAAGCCATTGTACATTGGATTTTTTAATACCGGGGCTTATCAGGAGACTATTGGGGGGTATGGAGGTTTGCAGCATTGCCTGATACCCCATCCCAAGCATATTTTGATAGATAAGAACGAAAACGGAAATATAACCACCAAACTATTCAGTGAACAACAGAAGGCAGAGGACCTCCTAAAGATTCTAGGATACGAAATGAAAGCCAAGGATAAAGATTCGGAAAAGGAGAGCGACGGGAAACTGATTAAATCTAAGCTATAAAAACCAATAAACTTTTATAAAAATGAACACAACTAACAATTACGCTGGCATACCAGACGAGTTTGCGCAATTGGAAAAGGCAAAGGTAGTTTTAATACCTGTGCCCTATGATGGAACCAGTACCTGGGGTAAAGGTGCTGACAAAGGTCCGGAGGCTTTTTTAAAAGCATCGGAAAATATGGAACTCTATGACATTGAAACCGATACGGAGGTGTATCAGCAGGGTGTATTTTTGGCCGATGCCATTGAGGAGGACAGTTCTCCAGAAGCTATGGTAAATGCGGTTCATAAGACGACCAAGGAGTATATTAAGAAAAATAAGTTTGTAACGGTATTTGGTGGGGAGCATTCTATTTCCATTGGTACCATCAGGGCTTTTAACGAGTGTTTTGATAATCTTACGGTATTGCATATAGATGCCCATGCCGACCTAAGGAAATCCTATGACGGTTCAAATTTTAATCATGCCTGTGCCGTACATGAGGCCAGTCAGACTACCAATCTTATCCAGGTAGGCATCCGCAGTATGGATGCTATTGAGAAAACCTTTATGGATGATGAAAAAACATTCTTCGCCCATGATATGGTAGCGGATGACTACTGGACGGATAAGGTGGTAGACCTTATGACGGACAATGTTTTTATTACTTTGGACCTGGATGCACTGGATCCGTCCATAATGCCTTCTACAGGGACCCCGGAACCAGGTGGACTATTTTATTATGAAATACTGGAGTTTCTTAAGCAGGTGTTCCAAGATAAAAATGTGGTGGGCTTTGATATCGTTGAACTATGTCCTAATGAGGTGGATAAGTCTTCTGATTTCCTAGCAGCAAAATTGTATTACAAGATGTTGAGTTATAAATTTTTGGGTGAGGCCGTAGACGATGAATACGACAACACCTATGATGTGGATTCCAAAAAGGGAGTCAATAACAATTTAAAATTCGAAGATGACTAAGACAAAGGGAGAAATCTCCAATTTTATAGAAAAATATTATCTTCACTTCAATGCGGCAGCCCTAGTGGATGCTGCCAAGGGATATGAAGATCAGCTGGCCCAAGGTTCCAAGATGTTGGTCTCCTTGGCAGGCGCCATGAGTACGGCAGAACTGGGCAAAATATTTGCCGAGATGATCCGTCAGGATAAGGTTCATATAGTGTCCTGTACCGGAGCCAATCTGGAAGAGGATATTATGAACCTAGTGGCCCACTCACATTATAAACGGGTTCCCCATTACAGGGATCTTACCCCTCAAGATGAGTGGGATTTGCTGGAGAAAGGCCTAAATAGGGTAACGGATACCTGCATCCCGGAAGATGAGGCTTTTAGAAGGCTGCAAGAGCATATATTTAAAATATGGAAAGAGGCCGAAGCAGCAGGGGAGCGGTATTTACCACATGAATATATGTACAAGCTGTTGCTTTCCGGAGTGTTGGAGGAGTACTATGAGATAGACCTTAAGGATTCCTGGATGTATGCCGCGGCCGAAAAAAACTTGCCTATAGTATGCCCGGGATGGGAAGATAGTACCATGGGAAATATTTTTGCCTCTTACGTGGTAAAAGGAGAGTTAAAGGCCAGTACCATGAAATCTGGGATAGAATACATGACCTTTTTGGCCGATTGGTATACTGCCAACTCCGAAAAAGGCATTGGATTCTTCCAAATAGGGGGCGGGATTGCAGGCGATTTTCCAATCTGTGTAGTGCCAATGTTGTACCAAGATCTGGAACGGACCAATACGCCATTCTGGAGTTATTTTTGCCAGATAAGCGATTCCACAACTAGCTATGGTTCCTATTCAGGGGCCGTGCCAAACGAAAAAATAACTTGGGGCAAATTGGATATAAACACCCCAAAATTTATTATAGAAAGTGATGCAACCATTGTTGCGCCCTTAATTTTTGCTTACCTATTAGACATGTAGATTATGGACAATTTAAAAAGAGTAATAGTCGATTTTAAAAAACTTACCCCCGAAGTTTTAAAACTATTGGTGGAGAAATATCCTGATGGTTATGACGACCTTAATATTATCTCCTTTAAAAATGCCCAAGGAGAAAGGATAGAGGCCGTGGAAGTAACTACTGAGGATACCAAGTATTTGGTGAAAATAAGTGCCAAACTGGAAAAGACCATGGCCAATTATGACGAGGATGACTATGAAGATTATGACGATGATGATCCGGCGGCCATTCCTGATGTGGATATCACAGGGGTAGAGGCCGATGAGGACTAAGACAATGTTTTGGGCAGCCTCTTTGTTTACAACTGCCATGTCCCCTGTATTACCGAGGAAGATGGGCCTGGCGATTGACTTCCAAGGCCACATTCAACCTTATGAATAACCTACAAGGTAGATGCATTGACTACAGCTGGCTCCGCTAAACCATGGTGCACAGTGCCTTGGTTTAGTGGCCCTAGATTGGTCTTTGTTCCTTAGTGTTCCATTGTATGCTATAGGTATTCATGAGATGGATACTGTGCTGACAGATGTAGTGTTGGCAAAGCCCGTAGCCTGCATTTGAGTGATGCAAAAATGAACAAATGGTTAAGAATGGGGCGGTTAAATCTATTTATAAAACCTATTCACGACTTTTGGGACGGGCCTGGTGAAGAAAATATTATAACAATAAAATTCCATTGGTTTTATATCCAGTGGGGCCAGGAATTTTCTTGGTAAAGATTTGGAACACATGGAAGATCAAAATGGTGATTATAAGAAGCTGCACATAATTGGAAGTGAAGAGTGGTGTGTTTTTGAAGAACTGGAGATACCGGCTGTAAAGGCAAGGGTAGACTCCGGGGCAAAGACCTCCTCTATTCAGGCAAATAATATAAAAGTTTACACCAAAGGTGCCCAAGAATGGGTGAAATTTGAAGTTAACCCCTTGCAGGATAACAGGGGTATCAATGTGACGTGCAACGCAAGACTCGTAGACCGTAGGACGGTAAAGAGTTCTTCTGGTATATCGGAGGAACGGTTTGTAATAAAGACACCGGTAAAGGTGGGCAGCCATAGGTTCAACATAGAGCTTACCTTGGCCAATAGGGATACCATGGAATACCGTATGCTTCTGGGCAGGGAGGCATTAAACGATCGGTTTATTGTAAATCCGGCAGTTAGTTTTAATCTACAGGATTTCAGTGCCCAGGAGATTTTGGATAAATACGCTTCCCATTTTAAGGAAAAGACAGGCTTAAAAATTGCCCTTTTGGCCAGTAACCCCTTATTGTACAGTAATAAGAGGATTATGGAAGCAGGTGAGGCCCTGGGCCATGAGATGGTATTTCTGAACGTTGAGCACGCCTATATGAAATTGGATGCCAATTCACCTGAGATCCGCTACAGGGGAGGTAATATTTTAAATGAATTCGATGCCATAATTCCAAGGATAAAACCGGCAATTACTTTTTATGGATGTGCTCTTATCAGGCAATTTGACAATCTAGGGGTGTACTGTTTAAACTCGGCCGAGGCCATAACCCAGTCCAGGGACAAATTATTTGCCTCTCAGCTTTTTTCCAAAAATGACATCCACATTCCCATAACTGGCTTCGCCAAATCCCCAATGGATACCAAAGACCTGATACGTATGGTGAATGGAGCCCCGTTGATTATAAAGCTGCTGGAAAGTACCCAGGGCAAAGGAGTGGTGTTGGCAGAAACCAATAAGGCAGCAGAAAGTGTTATAAATGCTTTTAAGAGTGTACAGACCAATATACTGGTACAAGAGTTCATAAAAGAGGCCAACGGACAGGATATACGCTGTTTTGTAGTGAATGGCAAGGTGGTGGCCTCTATTCAGCGCCAAGCCGAAAAAGGTGAATTTAGGGCCAACCTGCACCAGGGGGGTAAGGCATCCATCATAAAAATATCCGCTGAAGAAAGAAAGTTGGCGGTAAAGGCAGCCAAGGTATTGAATCTTGCCGTGGCAGGGGTAGATATCATTCGTTCCAATAAAGGGCCTCTGCTCTTGGAGGTAAATTCGTCCCCGGGACTGGAAGGGATAGAGAATGCCACTGGAAAGGATATTGCGAATATCATGATCAGGGCCATAGAAAGTAAAATAAAATTTAACGGATAAAGTAAGGGGGGTCCCAGCCCATTGGTAGGCTAAGATGAATAGTGGTGCTGGCGCGTCTAGCTTCTGAGGTTGACCAGCATTTCCTCTGTGGTTTTTTTTAGATCGTAATGATACTGCCAGCCCCAGTCTTCCCGAGCCATGGAATCGTCTATGCTGTTGGGCCATGAATCTGCAATGGCCTGCCTGAAGTCGGGCTTATATTTTATTTTAAAATCTGGGATGTGGCCTTCAATGGTTTGTGCCAGTTCGGTAGGAGTAAAGCTCATGGCTGCTATATTGTAGGAAGATCGCTCCCGGATTTTATGAGGGTCACATTCCATAATGCTTATGGTAGCCCTAATGGCATCATCCATATACATCATTGGTAACTTGGTGTCTTCTTTAAGAAAACAAGTGTATTCCTTGCCCCTAATGGCATTGTGGAAGATATCTATGGCGTAATCTGTTGTGCCGCCACCGGGTGGGGTACGCCAGCTAATAAGTCCGGGATACCTAAGGCTTCTAATATCTACCCCATGTTTTTCAAAGTAATAGGAGCACCAGCGTTCACCGGTTTGCTTACTTATGCCGTAAACCGTTGTGGGGTCCATAATGGTAGTTTGTGGGGTGCAATCCTTAGGCGTTTTTGGGCCAAATACGGCGATGCTGGATGGCCAGAAAATCTTCTTAACTTTTTTGACCCTGGCCAAATTAAGCAGGTTGAAAAGCGAATTTATATTTAGATGCCAGGCGCGATCGGGAAATTTTTCGGCTTTGGCGCTCAACATGGCAGCCATTAGGTATGCCTCTTCAATATTATATTTAACTGCCATTTTTTCCATAGCCTCGTACTGGGTTGCGTCCAAGAGCTCAAACGGCCCTGAGGACATTAAGAGCTCACTGCCTTCCCTGATATCAGAGGCTATCACCCGGTTGTTGCCAAAACGTTCCCTTAAGGCCAGGGTAAGTTCCGTGCCAATTTGCCCGCATGCGCCTAATATCAATATGGGTCCGTGCATTAAAATGTAGTTAAATAAAAGTCCTATAAAGATAGCTTTTATTAAAATTTGTAACTTCGTCCCATGGGAAAAATATTGTTTTATGGCATGGTGTGTTTACTGTTGTCTTCCTGCAATGAAAGGAAAACATCCAACGCGCCTAAAGAAACGGCTGCAGCGTTCTTTAGTATGGATTCCCTGCCTAAACCATCTGCCGTAAATAACAAGGCCGCCACTATCCTCAAGGATTGGAAAGAATTCAATGATCTGGAAAATGCCTTTATGACGCTTTATAATGTGGACAATAGGGAAGACTTGGTACTGGTTATAGAGGATTTAATAGAAAAACAAAAGGCATTGGAGGCATCTGATTATCCTGAAACCTTTGATAAGCCCCAAATAAAAAGCAGACAAAAAGTCTTTAAAACATTTGTCCTTAAAACCAAGGGCAACCTGGAATATAGGGAAGGGGTAAAGTCTTCTACCATGGAAATGATCCAAGCTTATAATGCATATAGAAGCCAATTCAATGTATTGGTGAACAGTGTTTTGGATACCTCCCTAATATCTACCAACTAGGCGGTGAATGCTTTAGTTTCTTTATTGCCTTTTATATTTAAAATCCCAATCCTCCTAAGCTATGGGCTGCAAGAATACGCTATCTAGACACCTGGAATAAAAAAAACCACTACAGAGCAGTGGTTTTTATCGTTAGGGGATGACAGTTGTATTGTTATTCCTTGGGTTGTTCAGTTGCTTCCGCATTCGCCTTTTTGTCTTTTCTGGATTGAAGTGCCTGCCTGCTTAGACTTGCCAAATTAAAGTTGGGGTCTATTTTTAAGGCTTCGTCAATAGTGGCCAGTGCCTGGTCTATATTGTTTTGGTCCTTGTTAAATTCTACCAGGGCCTTTAGGTGGATCAAAGCTGCTTTTAAGGATACCTCATAGGGTTGCTGCCTTTCGTAAAAGGCATATTTCATATCGTCTTTGGCATTGGCAATACCATATTCAATATTGGCCGCCGCCCCGTCATTGTCACCTGTCTGAATCTTTAAATCTGCCAGTTCGTAAGCTAGGTATGCATTGGGTGTTCTTTTGTAAAGGATTTCAAATTGCTCCAAGGCCCTTTTAGGTTGGTTCAAGGCCTTTAAGGAAATGGCCTTTACCTGTACCCCCAAATCGGAATCCGACTCGTTTTTTTCTATTCCAATGGTATTGAGAGCTTGTAAATGTTGGTTGTCCGTGGTGTAAATGTACGCCAGGGTGTCTTTCCGCTCTTTACTGGGGTCAAGTAAATTAAGATGGGTTATAGCGCTTATAACACCGTTAATGTCGCCCTGTAGCCTCATCTGATCGTAATAGGCCTCATAGTGTTTAAGGAGTTCGCTTTTTGTTTGGGCCTTGGCAGTAAATCCCGCTACAAGTATCACTGCCAGAATAATTTTTTTCATTATCATATTTTTTTGCTGAGCCAAAACTAATAAATTATTTCTATCCATTTAGCAAGTATGTTCTTAAACCTTTGATAGGCAATAAAAAAGGACGCCTAAGGCATCCTTTTTTTATCACAGTAGGTCTTCTAGCTTTTAGGTCAAACTTAATTCTGTATGATTGTTCTTATACTTCCTTAGTAGTTTGGTGTAGAAGGCAATACTTCTATTGTCCTTGTCCAAACAGGAATAGAGAAATTCTTTTAAGTTGTTAAATAGTAAATTGGCCCTTAATACGGGTAAGGAATCATTCATTGTTTTGGGGTCATAACAGTTGTCATCCATTACAATATCCATTACTACCCGCTTCCTATGGTAGTCAATGGACACGTCCGTAGCATTGTAATGTTTTTTTAGCAGGGTAACATGTAAATTTTGAAATTTTTGGGACTGTTTGTTTTTGGAGCAACTATTGGAAATTAGATTTTTAATTTCCGAGATTACTCTTCTTTTTAGACCTGAATTTTCCATGATTATTGATTTATTTCGTTTTTATAAAGGTACGTTCTAATCGATAAAACGTTAATAATCAACGATGTAATTTAACAAAAACAAGGGGTCTTTGTTGTGAAAGTGCTAAAAAGTGTGGTGTATTAACTCACAATAGAGGTCATAAAACGGTAGTTTTTAACATTTAAGTAAATACTTTCAATGATTTTATTACCTAATGCACTGGTATTTAGGTTGTAATTGGGGGGTGGGAGCCCTCTTTTAATAGCTTCAGCGGTGTAGTAATCTTGTTTAGAGGGATGATAGGGATATACCGCATTGATGATCCCATGCATAAAATTGTCCTTTATGAGCTGTTTGATGATGCCAATACAATCGTCTAAATGTATTAGGTTAATGGGGGCCTCGCCATTTTTAAGATCACTCTTTCCTGCAAGATAAGTAACGGGATGTCTATTGGGGCCAATTAGTCCCGCAAAGCGTATGATAGTGGTATGGAGTGCCCGGTCCTCATAGAAAATGTTCTCGGATGCCAATAGTTGTTTTCCAGACTCGGAACTGGGCTTGGCCGGACTTTCCTCATTTAATACTGCATCAATATTTCCATATACAGACGTGCTACTTACAAAGATTATTCGTTTAAGTGGGGTTTTCTTTATTGCGGTATGTAAGAGCCGAATTTTTGTGGTGTAGCTTTCCTTAGGTGCTTTCCGCAATCTGGGAGGGACGTTGATAACAAGCACGTCCAGTTGCTTCAAAAAGCCATCTATGTCGCCTTTTATCCCATTTTCTGAAAGTTCAATATAGAAAGGGGTTATACCTGACTTTTCCAAGGTATTCAATTTTTCTTCGGAGGTGCTACTTCCATGTATGTGGTATTGCTGCTCCAATAAGGCAGTGGCCAGAGGAAAACCTAGCCATCCACAACCCAATATGCCTATGGTCTTGATCAAAACTTAATTTTTTTGGTAACTATAATAGCGTCATTTAATACAAATGGCATTGGTATGTTGTCTTCAGGACGGTCCGGGACAGAAAATAAGGGATGCTCCAAAAGGTCATTGGAAGATTCGTATATACTCAGCACCAATTCGTCCCCTTTGGGAATGGTACATTCCAACAGCGTAGAATCGTTATTGCTTACGAAATGGGATACCAGTTTAGTACTGGATCTGTTCTCTAAGAAATAAGGGGACAGTTCTATGTTGTTTATGCTGGCCTTCAGCACGTTTACATCGTTGGTAAAAATATCCAGTCGGTTTATTGGTCGTTGTGGGGTTAGGCGTATTGTAATTAGGTGCTTATCTCCTATGATGGTGTCCCTTATAGTTTCTACCGTTGGAGGTAGAATGTTCTTTAAGGGGGCCTCAGTCGTATAGCTAAATCTGGAGGCATATTTACTGCTAATGGTTTCCTTGTTCAGGACATCTGGTTTGGTTTTGTTCTTGTCTATGTATTGGGAGGTCCAAGGATAGAGTACCTGGTCATAGGTGGCCCATTTGGCCTTCTTTTCATCGGCATCCAATATATAGACCAGGCTACTTGGTTTTGCTTTGTCCTTGGTGAAACCCGAGTTGATATGGGCAGACAGCATAAAGCCGGCGCAGAGAACAAAGGCCAACAAAGCCAATCTATTTTTATTTTTTATAGGGCCTATAATGGGAAGTAGCAATAAAAAGGTCAAGGAGGTTAGAAGGGTAGCGGTAATCATCATTTTAAGACCAAGTCCTACAGGAAACATTTTTATCAATGGGGAATAGATCCAAATAGCCGGTAATGCTAAAAATACGAAAAGGTACGGACTGGGCGATTTTTGATGGGTGAGTATCAAAAGTGAGGCTAGCAAGGCAAAAATGGGAATAATAAAGAAACTTGCCCCTTTTAAATAAATGGCTATTAAGCTGCATAGCACCAGCCACAGGATCGCTGGGGCCACCAAGAGGTTTTGGGTTTTAATATGGCTACACTTGTGATAGGCCCAGAAACCGATACTGATAGAAAAAAGTACGAAAGCTGCTATATAGGCATAGCCGTTATAGGTAAAGCCATGTAACATGTCCAGATATTGGGGGTATAGTTTTTTTAACATGGGCCAGCCAAAATAACCTATGAGTCCGTTTACCAGTAGGATAAAGAACATAGGAAGGAAGCCAATAGCGATCTCCTTGAAAGCCAAGGAGCTATTTTTTAAACCTTTTATCAGTAGTAGAAGAAATAGGATAATAGCCAGCACCAACATAGGGAAAATCCAATCAAAGGGGTAGGATATCAACTTAAAAAAGGGAATGTTGAAATAAATGGAATCGTTTAAACTTTTTAGATCGGTAAGGTCGCTTTCGCTAAAGTGATTCAGTAAGGGCATTAAATAACTGCCCTGATGGGCAAGGGTATTTCTGTCCAAACGTTCGTAATTATCGCGTTGTGTATGGTAGTCGTAATGGTCATCAATAAAGGCAAAATTAAGTCCCTCTATATCCAGATCTTCCCTAAATACGGTGAGGTCCGTATCATTGGGCAACATTTTATAGACGCTATATACAAGTGAATTTGCTGCGGGATAGTCTGGGTTGGCCTTTATAAATTCCTGGATGACCCTGCTATTGCCCCTATTGGTTTCCAATAGCATATAGGAAGGCCCTCCGCTGCCCCTAGCTTCAAAATTTAGGACCATACCTACATCTTTGGCCCAAGGGTGATTGTTTACAAACAAGTCGGCCCCGTTAAGGCCTAATTCCTCAGCATCTGAAATTAGGATAATAATATCGTTTTTGGGAGCCTTGTTATGGGATAAAAACGCACGAAGCCCTTCCAGAATGGTTGCAACCCCGCTGGCCGCATCACTGGCGCCCAAGGAGGAATGCGGGCTACTGTCATAATGGGAGAGCAGAAGCAATGCCTTTCCCTTTTGTGTTCCCTTTATTCTAGCCAAAATATTGGTAGCCTTGCTAAAATTGGCCCAGTCCCCAGCTGTATATCCCTCTTGAAGACTGGTTGTGAGTCCCATCTTATTTAATTCGGAAACTACATATTCCCGTACCTCACTGTGGGCAGGAAAGCCAACGGCATGAGGTTTTTGTGACATGTTTTTTACATGTACCAGTGCCCTGTCTGTTGAGAACTGGGAGGCCTCCAAGCTGGCATCCGGACTGTAGCCGGGCATGGACGACCTAAAACTCCAATAAATTGCCAAAAGGATAAGAAGTAGGGAGATGATAGAAGAATATCGCTTCATAGTAATGGTTAAAACTTAAAAGTAAGAAATTATCCCTGTATTACCTCAAAGTGCTTCCCAAAGGATAAAGTGATAGCTGGGGCGAATATTTTTATATTACAAAATACATAAGAAAATATATCATAAATTACGAATATAGCTGAATAAGTCTTAAATAGTTGTTCAATTAATTAAAAAAAAGTATCTTTCAGATTAACCTAAAAAATAATAATATGGGAATAAAGAGTTTTCAGGGAGTTCGCAAGACCGTAAAAAAAGAATTTGATGCTCCCATTTTAGTAGAGGACTATATGACCAAAAAATTGGTAACATTTAGTCCGGATCAATCCATTTTAACGGTTATGGAGCAATTGGCCAAGTATCATATTTCCGGAGGGCCTGTCTTGGACAACAATGGTTTCTTGGTAGGGATTATTTCCGAGGCCGACTGTATGAAGCAAATTTCTGAAAGCCGTTATTTTAATCAACCAATACTGGATAAGAGTGTAGAACGTTTTATGACTAGGGAAGTGGAGACTGTGCCACATGATATTTCCATATTTGACGCTGCAGGCATTTTTGATAAACACAATAGGAGAAGGCTTCCGGTTATGAAAAATGGTATTTTGGTAGGTCAGATAAGCCGAAAGGATATTGTTATAGCTGCCCTTAAATTAAGTGGTCATAATTGGAAATAGAATGTCCTTACACTACAATAGGGCATTGAGAAAACTATAATCAAAATTATACTAGGATGAAAATCCATTGGCTACTCCTCTTGTACTACGGAGGGAGTGGATAGGGATATCTGTGGTTTTGCCGTACACTATTATTCCCGTTTTACGATCATATAATAGTCATTGTCCAAGGGGAGGTAGCCAAGGTCGTATACAAAATAATAGGTAGTCCCTTTTTTGGTGGTGTAGAGGTTGGTGAGGTATTCAAAATCGAAACCTTTGTCCAGTAATCGCGTCTTGGTGGTTTTGGTTTTGCCCTCATGTAGCGCAAAGCTGTCCAGTATCCTGTAGTTTTTTCGTAAACGGTTGTTGATGTTTCTAAGGAGGTTTTTACTGTCTTTGTTCAATTTGTTGTTATAGGAATTTCTGCAGTAGTCAGAACAGAACTTTTTGTCTATCCTGCCCACTATCTTATTTCCGCATTCCAAGCATTTTTTATCCATTTTAATTGCGATTTGTTTGGTTCAATACCTGTATATAGGGGATAGGTTTCTAGTGCATGCCTAGTGTTTTATTTTTCATAAAGTTCTATGGGCAATTGGTCCGGGTCAAAAATAAAGGTGAACTTTTTATTGGTAACGGGATCTGTACGTATGGGTTCTGCCTCTATGCCATTTATTGCCAATTGCTGTATGTTGTTCTCCAGATCGTCTACTTCAAAAGCCAAATGCCTTAATCCGGTGGCTTCGGGTCTACTTGTGCGTGGCGGCGGATCGGGAAAGGAAAAAAGCTCAATGATATAATCCCCGTTCAGGGCCAGGTCCAATTTATGGGAACCTCTTTCTTCCCTATACACTTCATGAATAGGTTGCAGTCCTAGCTGCTCTATATAAAAGGTTTTGGACCTTTGGTAATCAGAGCATATTATGGCGATATGGTGTATTTTGTTTAAAATCATTCTGTAAAAGGTAATTTTTGAAAAATATTGGCGGTTAAGTAGGATGGTCTTGGGTTATTGAAGGTCCTATATATGGTTCCTGCTACTGATAAATTAATAGGGGACAGAAAAATGGGAGATAGGAGGCAATGGGCCTTCAGGCTGGTGTGAAAAATAAAGAATTGGATAAATGCTGCCACGACAAGCGGAATAGGAAAATATTAATAACCAACAATTTACGGAATTATCCAATTACAAACGAATAATAATATTTCCTGATTTTTATTCTATACGAATGTTATACTTCGCAAGTAATCCTATCACACCTTTTTCTGAAAATTTGGCCTTGTTAATTTTGTTTTTTTCAGGGTCCAATGAATAATTGTAGGCCGTTCTAAAGTCGGCTTTCTCCAGAACGGAATTGTGGAATAGGGCATTTTTTAAATTGCAGTTTTGAAATATGGCCGAGCTAAGATCGGTTTGGGTAAAGTCTACAGAGACCATTTTGCAATTCCTAAATGGGGTGTTTTTTAGTTTTAGTTTATAAAAAGAAGAAAAGTCAAGGGTGCAATCCTCAAAACGGAGGGAGAGGAAAAAGTCATTACACTGGTTAAATTGAAGCCCCAACAATTTACAGCGTTTAAAGTAGATTTCTTTTAATGTTGTTTGTTTTAGGTTGGCATTGCTGAGGTCACAGTCTACAAACTCACACTCCAGAAAGCTTATGTTGGATAGGTCCGATTTTAAGAAAGAACAGGATTCAAAAGTACAATTCTCATATTCTGCCTTGGCTAGGCGGTTAAGGGAATAGTTCTGTCCCTTAAAAGTTTGGTCTAAGATAAAAGGATGGGGCATCGGAATATGAATGTCTGGGTTTTTAAACTAAATAGGCAGCGGACATTTTTGCCAGCACCAGCATAAATTAAAAAAGAATTTTCAATTATGAAAGTCAAAGGGATATGTAAAATTGAAGTAGGAGGGTTATTATGGCCGGCAGAGCTTGGACCATAAATATTTTTTTACTGGCGGTCAGGGCGCCATAGATCCCAGCTATAGCAATACAGCTTAAAAAGAAAATTGAGATGTAGGCGTTCCAATTTGTGTCTTGGATAAAAAGGGCCCATATGAGGCCAGCTGCTAGAAAACCATTGTAAAGGCCTTGATTGGCGGCCATGGCCTTGGTAGGCTTAAACAGGTGATCGGGCAGGGCTTTTTTAAATGTCTTTTTGCCAAGGGTTTCCCAAGCGAACATTTCCATATATAATATGTACAGGTGCTCCAGGGCAATTAGCGCTTTTAAGATGATTAAAAGGGTGTCCATTGTTTTGTTTTACTGCACAAATTAAGGAGTTTCCGTAAATATAAGTGCTTTATGTTCTTTGTTTCTTGGCAAATTGGCGCAATACTCCCCGGTATATAGTCTTCAATTATTGGAATAATGGTAGTCGCCCTATTAGTGTTTTTTCTTAATTAATTAAAATTGGGGGGCGTTTTATTTTAACCGTTTTGCAGATGCTATAATCATTTGGGATTGTTGTTTGCGAGGTCGTCAAACATAATTACAAACGACTACAAATGATTACAAACGAAATTAAATACTTTCCAACCGAGTAACATTTGCTGGGGTTTCTAAGTTTGCTTCATCAAAAAATCATTAACTGTTTAACCATTCCCGAAGCGGATTCGGGATTTAAAAATTATGTATTATGAACGCACTTAGAAACAGAGTACAGTTGATTGGAAACTTGGGGAATGATCCAGAAATCATTAACCTGGACGGGGGTAGTAAATTGGCGAAATTTGCGGTAGCTACCAATGAGACTTATAAGAACGCCAAGGGAGAAAAGGTAACGGATACGCAGTGGCACAATGTGGTGGCCTGGGGCAAGACCGCGGAGATTGTAGAGAATTACCTCAATAAGGGTAAGGAGGTGGCCATTGAAGGCAAGCTAATGACACGGTCCTATGAGACCAAGGAAGGGGATAAGCGCTACATTACCGAAATAAGATGTAATGAGTTGTTGATGTTGGGAAAGCAGTAAGGGATGGCCGCTAAGGGCTATAAGGTAGGCGGAGTAAAGAAGCAATCTGTGGTCTATGGTCAGAATGAGAGAGATTGCTTCACTTGGCCTGCTTTTCACCAGTCCCGTTCGCAATGACGGATGCAGGGTATTAGGTGAAATATAAGTGATGGCAACAAGGTGTTACGTCATTGCGAGGAACGTATGTGACGACGCAATCTGTTGTTTATGGTCAGAATGAGAGAGATTGCTTCACTTGGTCTGGTTTTCACCAGTCCCGTTAACAATGACCGAGAGGGTTGGGAAAGGGGAAGTATTATGCAACCTTCTTCATCAAATCAAAACAAGGACAGCGCTTGCATCTTTTGGATTCGGATTTCTTGTATTTATCGCAACATTTTGGCTTGCAGCCCTTGGGAGCCATGGCCATAAGGGCAAGTTTCCGCTCCTTTTTTAAAGCTTTCTTAAGCTTCTTTTTCTCTTTTTTTTCCTCTTTTTTCTTTTTGCCCATGGATATGAAAACTAGACCGGACAAAAGTATTTATTTTAATTCAATCTAAATAAGATTAAATGTTAAAATTATTCCATTGATCAACAGGGCTTTAATTGAAGTCCAAATATAATATCCAATAATAGGAACCCCGCCTGAATGGCGGGGTTAATTGCTTTGGGAACCCAATACCTAGCGGTAATCCTTTTTACGCCCTTGGTAATGTTTAGTAGTGCTTCTTTAGCTATTTTGGAGTAATGGCAACACTGTTGGCCGTAATCTGCTGTATGTCACGATCAAATAGGTATAGGCCTCCCTTGTCGTTTCCAATAAGGTTTATTTTGTCCAAAATAGTTCTGGCCAGTGCCTCTTCTTCAATTTGTTCGGCCACATACCACTGTAAGAAATTATGGGTGGCATAGTCCTTTTCCTCCAAGGTTACATGTACCAGATCGTTAATACTCTTTGATACAAATACCTCGTGTTCCAATAATTCGTGGAACATTTTCTGAAAAGTCTCAAAGTCGGTTTTAGGGGCATTCAGGGCAGAAACTTGGGCATGTCCGCCTCGTTCATTGATATACTTCACCAGTTTTAGCATGTGCAGACGTTCCTCGTCCGATTGGTTGTACATAAATTGTGCAATCCCTTCCAGTCCCTTTCCTTCTGCCCATGAGGCCATGGATAAATAAACCTGTGAAGACTCTGCTTCTATACGTACTTGCTCATTTAAGGCTTTTTCTAATTTTTTGGATAACATAACTTTATATTTTTAACTAAAGTTACGAATATTTATATCCCTTTTGCAGCTAGCTGTCCAGTTAGGACTTATTTGTGCAATGCCAGTTGTATACGTTTTCTTGGAATGTCCACTTCCAGCACCTTTACTATTATTTGTTGATGAAGGCTTACGTGTTCGTTTACATCTTTTACAAAGCTGTCCGACAGATTGGAGATATGGATCAGGCCACTTTCTTTTATCCCTATATCTACAAAGCAGCCAAAATTGGTGATATTGTTAACAATTCCAGGTAACAGCTGTCCGGCACTGAGATCGTTGATGGTCCTAATATTTTGGTTAAAGGTAAATACCTTGGCTTTTTCACGAACGTCCAATCCAGGTTTCTCCAACTCCTTTATAATATCTTCCAGGGTAGGAAGGCCTACACTTTCTGTACAGTATTTATTTAGGTCTATTTTTTTTAAGACTTCCTTATTGCCAATTATTTCTGATAATGCCAAGCCTTGGTCCTTGACCATTTTTTGCACAATTGGGTAGCTTTCAGGGTGTACCGCTGAATCGTCCAAGGGATTTTTTGCATTTTTAATGCGCAGAAAGGCGGCGCCTTGCTCAAAGGCCTTATTTCCCAATCGGGCTACTTTTTTTATTTCAGTCCTACTGCCAAAGGCACCATTTTCATTCCTATAGGCTACAATGTTCTCTGCCAGTTTGGGTCCAATCCCGGAAACATAGCTCAGCAAGGGTATACTGGCGGTATTAATATTGACCCCTACGGTATTTACACAACTTTCCACTACGGTATCCAAGGAATTTTTGAGCTGATTTTGGTCTACATCATGTTGGTACTGCCCAACTCCGATCGATTTCGCATCTATTTTTACCAGTTCCGCCAAGGGATCTGCCAGTCGCCTTCCAATTGATACGGCCCCTCTAACGGTAACATCGTAATTAGGAAATTCTTCCCTGGCTATCTTGGAGGCAGAATAAATAGAGGCTCCGGCCTCGCTTACCACAAAAACTTCTATAGGGTTCTTAAACTGTATGCGTTTTATGAGTTGCTCCGTTTCCCTGGAGGCAGTACCGTTCCCTATGGCAATGGCCTCTATTTTATAGGCATCTGCCAAGGAGCTAATTTTTTTTATGGCCCCTTTGCTATCGTTTTGTGGTGGGTGAGGATAAATTGTCTCATTGTGCTGCAGTTCACCTTGTGCACTAAGGCAGACCAGCTTACATCCTGTTCTAAATCCGGGGTCTATAGCCAATATTCTTTTCTCGCCCAAGGGTGAGCCCAACAAGAGTTGTTTAAGGTTTTTGGAGAAAACTTGTATAGCCGATTCATCTGCCTTTTCTTTGGCAGACCTCAATATTTCCTTGGAAAGTGATGGGTAAAGCAATCGTTTGTAAGCATCCTGAATGGCCAATTGTAGGTGTGGGGTGGTGGCATTATTGGCTTTGATAAGCCTATTCTCTATGTTGTTGAGGGCCTTGTCATCATCAATTTCTATTTTAACCCGAATAAAGCCTTCGTTTTCGGCCCGTAGTATGGCCAACAATCGGTGCGAGGGACAACGGCTCAACGACTCGCTCCAATCAAAATAATCCCTGAATTTCTGTGCTTTTTCCTCTTCTTTTTTGGTAGATACTACCTTGGTAGTAATCATGGCAAATCGCTCCAGTTGCCTTCTAATTAAATTTCGGATATCACTGCGTTCGTTGATCCATTCAGAAATAATATGTCGGGCACCTTCCAAGGCATCGTCCTCATTGGGAACCGCATCGTTAAGGTATTTTGAGGCCTCATAGTCAATTTCATCGTTCCGCTGCCCGAAGATAATCTTGGCCAAAGGTTGCAGTCCGTTTTTAATGGCTGTCTCGGCCTTGGTCTTTCTTTTCTTTTTATATGGGAGGTAGAGGTCTTCCAAGGTGGTAAGGTCTCCGGCAGCTTCAATCTTACTCTTTAATTCCGCACTTAAAGCGTCTTGTTCGGTTATGGCCTTTAGGATGGCCGATTTCCGTTTCTCCAGCGCTTCAAACTGAGCTTTAAAGTTTACAATGGCAGCAATCTGCACCTCGTCCAAGTTTCCGGTACGTTCCTTTCGGTATCTGGAGATAAAGGGTACTGTACAGTCCTCGTTTAAAAGGGCAACCGTATTCTCTACGCCTTTTACAGGTAATTGACTGTGCTTGGTAATGAAAGAGATTAGGTTCATGGATTGTATGGGGATTATATGGGTTTCTCTGTTCAGCTGCGCAGCGGGGCCTTGTTGGGCCTATGCTTACTGTTTTTCAATAGCCATAATGGAGAAACCTAGTTTATGGTCTCTCCACTTTTTACGCCATCCTCATCCGGATTTACAAAAACCAGTTTTCCTTCTGCATTTTCGGTCATAAGGATCATGCCTTCGCTTTCTACTCCACGCAGGGCCCTTGGAGCCAAATTCACCAATACCGTAACCTTTTTGCCTACTATATCCTCTGGAGAAAAGTGCTCTGCAATTCCTGATACAATAGTCCTTACGTCCAAGCCGGTATCTACTTTTAGGACCAATAGTTTTTTGGCCTTGGGCATTTTTTCAGCTTCCATAATGGTGCCCACCCTCATATCCAGTTTGGAAAAATCATCAAAACTTATGATGTCTTTTTGTGGACTTACTGCTTTGTTCATGCTTTCGTTTGTTTTTTTGGTAGCTTGTAATTTGTCTAATTGCGCCTGTATGGTATCGTCCTCAATTTTACTGAACAATAATTCGGCAGCATTTATTTGGTGTGCAACAGGGAGTAAGATTTCTTTTTCCGCAATATGGTTCCATGCCAGTGAGCCCTGAGTTCCACTAGGGGAGATGTTTAGGATTTGCTTCAGTTTATTGGAAGTGAACGGCAAAAAGGGTTCACTCAACACGGCCAAGGCCGATGCAATCTGAAGGGCAACGAACATAATGGTCTTTACCCTTTCTTCGTCCTGCTTTATTACTTTCCAAGGCTCTTCGTCCGCTAGGTATTTATTTCCCAGTCGGGCCAAATTCATGACCTCCTGTCCAGCTTCACGGAAACGATATCTCTCTATAGAGCTGCCTATGATCTCTGGGTATTTTTTAAGTTCGGCCAAGGTTTCCACATCTACCTCACTGTACTGGCCAGGTTGTGGAACAATACCTTTATAATATTTATTGGTAAGTACCACCACCCTGTTAATGAAATTACCGTATATGGCAACCAATTCGTTGTTGTTCCTGGCCTGAAAATCCTTCCAGGTAAAGTCGTTATCCTTGGTTTCCGGGGCATTGGCGGTAAGGGTGTACCTAAGAACATCCTGCATACCTGGGAAATCTTCCAGATATTCATGCAGCCATACCGCCCAATTTTTGGAAGTGGACAGTTTGTTGCCTTCCAAGTTTAGGAATTCATTGGCAGGAACATTTTCGGGCAGTATAAAATCGCCATGTGCCTTTAACATGCTGGGAAAAATAATACAGTGGAAAACAATATTGTCCTTGCCAATAAAGTGGACCATTTTGGTGTCCTTGGATTTCCAATAGGGCTCCCAGTCCTTACCTTCCCTGGCGGCCCATTCCTTGGTAGAGGAAATATATCCTATAGGGGCATCAAACCAAACATAAAGCACCTTGCCCTGGCCACCTTCTACGGGGACTGGGATTCCCCAATCCAAGTCACGGGTTACTGCCCTGGGCTTAAGACCGTCGTCTATCCAAGATTTGCATTGGCCGTATACGTTGGGTTTCCAATCATTTTTATGCCCTTCCAAGATCCATTCTTTTAGAAAGTCTTCATACCTGTCCAACGGTAAAAACCAGTGTTTGGTTTCCTTTAGGGTGGGTACGGCCCCGGATATGGTAGATTTTGGATTAATCAGGTCCGTGGCGTTTAAGGAAGATCCACAATTTTCACATTGATCCCCGTAGGCTTCCTCATTACCGCATTTTGGACAGGTCCCTATAACAAAGCGATCTGCTAAGAATTGCTGTGCTTCCTCATCGTACAATTGAGCCGTGGTCTCCTCAATAAAGTCGCCCTTTTCATATAGATTTACGAAGAAATCGGAGGCGGTTTTATGGTGGACTTCGGCCGAAGTACGGGAGTAATTGTTGAAGGTTATTCCAAATTCCTTAAAGGATTTTTTTATGATGCCATGGTATTTGTCAATGACGTCCTGTGGGCTTACGCCTTCCTTTTTGGCCTTCATGGATATGGCAACACCGTGCTCATCACTTCCACAGACAAAGGCCACATCTTTTCCTTTTAATCTTAAGAACCTGGCATAGATGTCCGCAGGCACATATACTCCGGCCAAATGCCCAATATGGATGGGACCATTGGTATATGGCAGTGCAGCGGTAATGGTATATCTGGCAGGATTCTCTTGGTTTTGCGACATTATTTGTGAATTAGGCTGCAAAAATAAAGATTTTTACGAGGAGGCGAGGCATTCCCGCAAAAAATAAGCCTTCGCTACCCTGAAAAGAATTCAGAGCGTACGAAGGCCTTCTCGCATAGTAAGTAGGGGTGAATTTATGCTACCATAATAGACTTGCTAAGTTTTTGATCCTGAACTTGAATTCTATAGATATATTTTCCGGAGGCCAAATAGGTTTTTAATCGCTCCCGTACGTTTATTTCTGTTGAGCCTTCCAACATTATTTCATTGAATACAGACCCTAGGTATTGCCCCATTATATTAAAGATCTGTATATCTACATGGGCTGTAAAAGGCATTTCCAAATAGATGTGTGGTGTTTTGTCCGTGGGGTAATAAGGCTTGTGCACTATGGCATTTACCAATTCCGGACTTGGATCTTCTGTTGGTTCGGTAGGAGATGGGGGAGTAGGCTGTCCATCACTATAGGTGATTTCGGGGAAGTCTACGCCGCTACAATTAAAGCCGAGGTTTACCGGGGTATATTTATAGCCGTCCATAATATGCTGCTCCACTAGGGGAATGTCTACACACAACCATTCTGCCAGTACAGTGGCATAGAGGTTTCTAAAATCCATGGTGTATTCCAGGTTGCCCCTGCTATTGGGTTCGTCCAAGGAGGGATGTTCTCCCACAAAGGCACTTCCGTTTAATCCGGACCCAAAAAATAGGGTGGGAGCGGCCTTGCCATGGTCGGTTCCGTTGGATCCGTTTTCATAGATCCGCCTTCCAAATTCAGAGAAAGTCATGCTTAATACCTTGTCATCCTGCTGGGTAAAGGCCAGGTCGTCATAGAAATTGTCTACGGCTATGGAAAGCTGCGTCATAAGTCGCTCGTGTACCAAGGGTTGATTGCCATGGGTGTCAAAACCACCTAAACTGATCATGTACACCTTGGTGCCCAAATTACCTTTTATTAATCTGGCCAATAATGCCAATTGCCTGGCAAAACCATTGTCCTGATACTCTATTTGATTGGCCCCACGCATATAGGCCTCATGTATTTTGCCTGCGTATTCATTGGTTACGTTTGATACGCCCCGTAGAAACTTTATCTGATCGCTGTACATACAACTGTCAAAAAGGGACTCGTCCAAAGAATATTGTAATCCGGTTTCGGCTATCTGCTCCAACTGGTCTATATTATTGGTGACATAGGCGTAGTTGGTCTCCTCTCCCTCAAAGACCAAACTTCCGTAATTACCTACCTGGATGGCGGCAGGACCTTCTGGCCTGCTGCCGGGAAAGTCCGATAGATAATCGGGATAGAGGTGTTCAAAATGTCTGCCCATCCATCCTGTGTCCCGGCCACTAAAACCGGTAGTGCTTAGGTCGGTATTGGCAAAGATATCCGAACCCGTAAAATGGGATAGGCTTTGGCCTTCGTACCCTACGCCATGAACGGCTTTAAATTGGCCTTCGCCCCACATGGGTTCCAAAGACTTCATATAGGTAGGCACCCCAAACTCATCGGTTAACCTCAAAATCTTACTTTCTGGAAGATAAATATTGGGGCGTGCATTGGCATAGACATCGTATTGTTCTATGGGGATAATGGTGCTTAGGCCGTCATTACCACCCGACAAACGAATTAAAATTAGAATATTGTCTGTTTCCGCCATCGCTATTGCCGAGGTCAAAGGGGAGGGTGCAGAGGCCGTGAGAAAGTTGCTGCCCAGCATCATGGATCCCGAACCGGCAATACCTAGTGCCTGAATAAAGGAGCGTCTACTCCACTTTTTATGTTCCAGATCATGACCCTCATGGTCTTTGCCTTTATGGGGTGATTTATGATGGGTATCGCACATAATGGTCGGTTTTATTTAAGTTGATATTCGGGTTGTCTGGAAAGGTGTCTTAAAAGAAGGTGTACCTGTGAGGGTACCTCTTGGCTAACACTTAGTATCCATAATGACTGTCCGCCAGGAATATAGTCCGGACCGTAATAGTCTTCTGGAACATCCTCTATTTTGAAGGCCGACATGGCATTGTCAAAGTCCTGTTGGGTAAACATACCTTTTGGGGTAATTTTATCTACAATGGCCTGTACTACAATCTCTGGATTACTGGTATTGCTGTAGGCGGGGCCAACGGCATCCATGGCCAGTGTCCTGAACTGTTCGGGCTGGTCCTGAAAGAAGCCGTCCAAAATGGTCTCCATGGTGAGCCAACGTCCAATTAGGAAATTGGTGTTTATCCAACTTCTGTTACGCTGCCATCCGGCAACATCAACAGGGTCAAATAGTTCTTGCCCAAGCATTCCACTGTAATTTATGGCACTACCTATGGTGGTATCGTTATAGGCAAATCCTGTTTCGTTTATGGTATGTAGATATAGGTCGAACGGACTTTTAATAATAACGCCTATGGCTTCGTCGTCGAAAAAATGTTGACTCTTAAAAAGTTGACTCAATACCGGGGCCAGTTCAAAATTATTGCTGATAAAGGTGGCAGTTAGACCATCTATAATTGTCTTTGCGTTGTTGGCCTCATCCGTAGAGTCTGGGTGTACAAAATATTCATACAGCCTTTTGCATATAAAATAGCCTATTTCATTGGCCCTTTCTTCAAAAAGTATGTCTATGACATCGTCATACCCCCAGTTTCCAGTCCTTCCAAATATGGTTTTGTTCTCTGTATTAAACTTGGAGGCATCAAATAACACTTGTTCACAGCCAATTTCCCCTCTTTCTACATAGCCCGATAGGGCTTTGGCGGTCTCTATGATATCCTCTTCGGTATAACCGTTACCTTCCCCTAGGGTAAACAGCTCATAAAGTTCTCGGGCATAATTCTCATTGGGGTTGTTGCCATTGTTGTAAACTCCATCCAAATAATAAAGCATGGCACTGCTTAGGCCTATTTCACTGACAAAGGTTTTAAAATTGCCAATGGCGTTGCGTTGCAAGCAGTTTATGTAATGGTAAAGAAAGGAATTACAATTATATACGTCCAGTTCGGTTACAAAATGATTGCTCCAAAAAAAACTAAGCCTATCCCTAAGGTTGTTGGCAAGTAAACTATTGGTATAGGCCAACTTAAATTCTTCTTGTTGTGCCCTTATTATCTGTCCGCGTTGGTCGTCATCTTCGGGGTAATTGCTGTTGTTCCAGTCTGCCCAAGTGGGCGCTGCCAATGGTGGCATACTCTGTGCTTCGGTGATAAGGCTGTCTACCAAATTGCTCGCTGTTTGACCAATGGCCTGATCTATAGTCTGCACGGAAGCACTGAAACCCAATCTTCTGTATAAATGTTGCACCCTTGCTTTATCTAAGGGGGAAGTATAAGGTGCCAAACTAGAAGTATTACAGTTTATGAAATATTCCATAATTTATTCCGCATTTGCTTAGGTTAGTGGTAAGGGGTCTAATTTTAACGTATATTTTATACCGAAAGTATTTTTAAAGGCAAATTTTCGATAGAATCCATAACAAAATACGTGGTTCAAGGAAATTTGGACGACGACAAGGTGCAATTTTCGATAAAATGCACATTTTTTGGCAATTACAATTTGAATCATATGGGAGATCATAATGAATTTGGTAAAAAGGGGGAACAATTGGCAACCGATTATTTGGTTAAAAATGGCTACAGGATAGCGCATAGGAATTATAGGTACCGCAAGGCGGAAATAGATATTATCGCTAAAAAGGACGATATTTTGGCTATTGTAGAAGTTAAGTCCAGAAGTTCGGATTCAATTTTGGCTATCGCCGATACGGTTACCGAAAAAAAAATTAAACTATTGGTCATGGCTACAGACCATTATGTGGTGAGTAAGGATCTTGATGTAGAAGTGCGATTTGATATCATTACGGTACATAGAAATGGGGACGATTATACCATTGAACATTTGGAAAATGCATTTTATCACTTTTAATTATTTGTTTTATTTGTAACAATTTGTTATTTTTACCAAAAGTTTAAGAAAATGAAGACTATTTCGTCGGTAGTAGAAGACTACATTAAGAAGAAGCCGTTTTTGCAAAGTGCTCTAGCTCAAGGAATTATTAACTTAACATCGCTTTCCAGGATCGTAAAACCGGAAATTGAGGGCGAGTTGGGCAAGGATATCCGTAACGGTGCAATTGTAATGGCACTAAAGAGACTTTCCGATGATTTGGAGTTCCGTGCTACCCACAAAATTATTAAAGTTTTAAAAAATATTGGGGAGATTACCGTGCGGTCCTCATTGACCGATTTTACCTTCTTGGTTTCCGAATCCATATTGGAGACCCAGACTGTTTTGTTAAAGGAGGTAAACAGGAACAAAGATGTTTTTTACACCTCCTCTAGAGGGGTGAACGAACTCAATATTGTTGTCAGTAATATTTTGGAATCTGCGGTTGAGGAGCTGTTCAAAAACGAAAAGTGTACTCAAAAAGCAGAGAACCTTTCTTCTATCACGGTAAAATTACCGGCAGAGAACGTTTCAGTTCCAGGGATCTATTATTTTATTTTTCAGCGTTTGGCTTGGGAAGGAATTGTACTATACGAGGTAATATCCACTACCAATGAATTTACCATTATAGTAAACGATGAACAGGTAGATGTGGCATTTAAGACCATTAAGGATCTTAAGACTTTATAAGGTGTTAATTTTATAATGTACCAAGGTATCAATTGGTTACTGTGATAAGCCCGTAATTTGCCGATGCAGTAGTCTACTCTATTTATGTTTTGGTATTGACCAAAAAGCAGTTATTGATTTTTTTTCAATAGTGCCACGGCTTCCTTGTAATCTTCGGGTTTGGCAATTATACGCTTGTCCTTGTCCAGGATATAGTAGGTAGGGGTTTGGTGGATGTCGTACAAAGTGGTATACGGACTTTCCCATTTTCCCAGCGCAATGCCATGGGTAAATCCCGGTAATTTTGCAGATTCCATTTCCCAGTTTTCCCCATCATCTTCCAATCCTATGGCCAGGACCGTTATATTGGGTATATCTTTTATCCTTTTGTGTAGTTCGGGCAATTGTTGCAGGCAATGGGAGCAGGTGCTGCTCCAGAAAACAATGAGATAGTTGTTGGCAGCTGCCAAGTCGCTGAGTTTTTTGGTTTCACCTTTATCCTTCCAAGTAATTTCTGGGGCTTGGGCCCCGGGGCGTAGCCGATTGTAGGTGGCTATGCTGTTCAGCAATTCCGTGTCATTGGTTTCCTCGGCCAAGGTCTTCAGGTAATTTTTATATAAGTAATCGGCCGTGCTATTGTAGTTGTTCTGGGTTAGTTGATTCCATATGGTACCTAATAAAGCTGTTTTAAACTGGGGGTCATGTGGCTGTAATATTCTGCCCAGCCTTGCAATATTGGCCTGCATTTCCTTTTCTAATTCTTCTGCGGACATTTTGCGGTACGGAAGGGCCGTAAAAACATAATTCACGGCTTTATCGGTCAAGAATGCGGAACCTTGTAAAACAGGGTCACTAAAGTCCAGGGCGTCAAAATAATGTTCCTTTTTGTGTTGTACATAGGTCTCTATATTTTCATGAGAAGAGGGAATATAGGGTTTGTTGGCAGTTATAAAATGTCCGCTTATGAGTCCTTTGGATCTTGTTTCGTACTCCTTCTGGAGTTGGTCCAGCTCCTTGTGGATATTGCTTAGAATGCTTGGGTTGGTATTGGGGGTGGAGTAAAATTGGATAATTTCACTTTCCAGTTCATTAACTGCCGCAAAATAATTATTGTAAAGTATGTTTTCTTCAGAATTGTGAAACCTTAGGCCCTCCTCGGTGCTAAAAGACAACTTTATGTCTTCCGCACCATTATAGATTACATCAAAATAAAATTCGTCCTGCGGAATGGCGTAGACCAATCTGTAGACTCCGGTCTTGGCATTTTCTGGAATGTTTATGGTGAAATTGCCATCTTTTACGGCCGAATCGGCAACATAATTCTGGTACCCGGGCCCCAATTGGTAGGCTATAAGCCATTTGTAGTCTTCTGCGGGAGTCATTGTTCCCAGTATCTGTTGCTGTGCATGCAGGAATAAACCAAAACAGCAGGCAATCAATAAAAAGGTGTATTTTTTAGGCATCATCAAAAGATGTTTTTAAGATACGGTTTGTCCGTTTTTTGCTAACAGTGCGTTAAACGGCAGAATAGCTTTATAGGCTTTGTCCAGAGAGTTTATATGCTCAAACACCAATAATAGCCGTAGTCCGTTCCGGGTTTGCTTTTCTTTTAATTTGGCCAATTTTGGATGGGATTGTACAAATTGCAATACTGCCGTAAAGGTGCTGCTCTGATAAAAATCCGATTGCTGGTCCGATATAAAATAGCCTATCATCTTCCCTTTTTTCATGACTATTTTCTCCAATCCAATGCTGTTGGCAATCCATTTAATACGTACCGAGTTCAATAAGTCTTCGGCTTCGGTGGGCAGTTCTCCAAACCTATCTATTAATTGCGCCTCATACTTTTGCAAACCATTCTCGTCTGATACTTGGTTGAGTTCGGTATAAAGGTTTAGGCGTTCGGTAATATTACTTATATAATCGTCCGGAAAAAGCAATTCAAAATCGGAATCAATTTGGGTTTCTTTAACAAAGACCTTTGGTTTACCGCCAACTTCCTCGTACAATTCCTTAAATTCGTTCTCCTTTAGTTCGTCTATGGCCTCGGCCAATATTTTTTGATAGGCATCAAAACCTATTTCATTGATAAAGCCACTTTGTTCGCCTCCCAATAGATCGCCGGCACCCCTGATCTCCAGATCTTTCATGGCAATATTAAATCCGCTGCCCAAATCGGTAAACTGTTCCAGTGCTTGTATACGTTTGCGGGCATCATTGGTCATGTTATCATAGGATGGGGTAATAAAATAACAGAAGGCCTTTTTGTTGCTCCGTCCCACACGTCCTCGCATCTGGTGCAGGTCACTAAGGCCAAAATTATTGGCATTGTTTATGAAAATGGTGTTGGCATTGGTGACATCCAGTCCGCTTTCCACAATGGTGGTGGACACCAATACGTCAAATTCCCCGTTCATAAACGCCAGCATCAGCGTTTCCAATTTTTTGCCATCCATTTGTCCGTGGCCAATACCAATTTTGGCGTCGGGCACCAGTCGTTGTATCATCCCGGCAACCTCCTTGATATTCTCTATCCTGTTGTGGATAAAATATACTTGTCCGCCCCTTTGTATCTCATAAGTAATGGCGTCCCTAATGGTTTCCTCGCTAAAACGTATCACCTCACTTTCAATGGGGTAGCGGTTGGGGGGTGCGGTATTGATGACCGATAGATCCCTGGCTGCCATTAGACTAAATTGAAGTGTTCTGGGGATGGGCGTTGCCGTAAGGGTAAGGACGTCCACATTTTCTTTAATGGATTTTAATTTGTCCTTTACCGATACCCCAAATTTTTGTTCTTCGTCCACAACCAATAGGCCCAGATCCTTGAACTTTACATTTTTGTTCACCAATTGATGGGTGCCTATAATGATATCTACCTTTCCGGCCTCCAAATTCTCCAAGGTCTCCCTTTTTTCTTTGGCTGTTCTAAAGCGGTTTACATAATCTACGGTGACCGGCATCTCCTTTAAGCGCTCGGAGAAGGTGCGGTAATGCTGAAAGGCCAAAATGGTGGTAGGTACCAGTACCGCTACCTGTTTTCCGTTGTCCACGGCTTTAAAGGCCGCCCTGATGGCCACTTCCGTTTTTCCAAAACCTACATCCCCACAAACGAGTCGGTCCATAGGCCTTTCGCTTTCCATGTCCTTTTTAATGTCTTCGGTAGACTTGCTTTGATCTGGGGTATCCTCATAGATAAAGGAAGCTTCCAGTTCGTGCTGTAAATAGCTGTCCGGCCCGTACTGAAAGCCTTTTTCCAGTCGGCGCTTGGCGTATAGCTGAATAAGGTCAAAGGCTATTTTCTTGACACGGGACTTGGCTTTGTCCTTTATTTTTTTCCAGGCTCCGGAGCCCAATTTGTAAATCTTTGGCGGCGCCCCATCCTTGCCATTGAACTTGGAGATTTTGTGAAGCGCATGTATGCTTACGTACAGAATATCCCGTTCACCGTACATCAGTTTTATGGCCTCCTGTTTTTTGCCCTCGACATCTATTTTTTGTAGTCCCCCAAATTTGCCTATTCCGTGGTCTATATGGGTAACATAATCCCCAATTTCCAGTTTGTTAAGGTCTTTAAGGGTGATGGCCTGTTTTTTGGCGTATCCATTTTTGATATGGAATTTTAGGTAACGCTCAAAGATCTGATGGTCTGTATAGCAGGCAATCTTTAGATCGTTGTCCAGAAAACCTTGGTATAGGGGAAGAACAATGGTCTTATAGTGGACTTCCTTGTCCACTTCATCAAAAATATCGTGGAACCTTTTGGCCTGCTGATCGGTGGCACAAAATAGATAATTGGTAAAACCCTTGGCGTGATTGCTGTTCAGGTCTTCTATCAACAGGTCAAACTTCTTATTAAAGGAAGGTTGTGGCCGGGTGTTGAATACAATGGGGAGGGAATCGCCCTTGTCCTTGCTGCTGCCATCTATCTCTACCAAGCTAAAATTATCCAACTGCTTATCTAAGAAGTCCGATTTTACAAACAGCTCCTGTGGTTGCGCATGCTTTATCTCCTTGGAAAGTTTGGAGAAGGCTTCCTCTGCCTTTTCATAGAGTGTATCTAGCTTGGCGTAGAGCATATCCAGGTTTTTGCCAAAAATCAGGGTGTTGGGAGCTATGTATTTTAAGAAGCTTTCCCGGTTTTCGTCCAAAAACTTATTTTCTACGTTGGGGATAATGGTAATCTTCTTTACCTTGTCTGTAGACAGCTGCGTTTCCACGTCAAAGGTCCTTATACTCTCTACCTCATCGCCAAAAAATTCTATCCTATATGGCTGGTCATGGGAAAAGGAAAATACATCCATTATACCTCCACGCACGGAGAATTCGCCAGGTTCGGTAACAAAATCGACCCGCTTAAACTTGTACTCGAACAATACCTCATTTAGAAAGTCGAGCGAAAGGGTGTCGTCCAACCTAATTTTTAAGGTGTTTTTTTGGAGTTCCTTTCGTGTCACCACTTTTTCAAAAAGGGCATCCGCATAGGTCACAATAATGGCGGGCTTTTTTCTGGAGTTGATACGGTTAAGGACCTCTGCACGTAAGAGCACATTGGCATTGTCCGTTTCCTCTATCTGATAGGGCCTTCTATAACTTCCCGGGTAAAACAGCACATCGTTATCGCCAATAAGCTGCTCCAAATCGTTTAGGTAATAGGCGGCCTCTTCCTTGTCATTTAAAATGAAAAGTAAAGGTGTTTCTGCCTTTTGAAAAGTTTCGGCAATAACAAAGGAAAGTGAGGAGCCAACCAACCCTTTAAGTTGGGTCTTTCTTTTGGTGTTGTTAGCAGTATTTTCTTGAAAATGGGCTAGGGTATCCTGCAGTTTTCCCAATTGGGGAGACTGTTCGAACAGTTGTAACATAGTAGATTTTGTCAACCGTAATTTTTTTACAAATATAACCCCTGATCGTACTTTGCACAAAATTTGGGAAAAATTTAATGTTGCAGGGCTAACTGGCACTATGCCAGGGATAGACCCAATAAGGTGTAAGCTGGACTATAAAGCACTGATGGTTCCATTAATTAGAGTACTGGTTTTTAAAGCTAATGGTAAAGGCCAATTTTTTTTCTGTCTATATAGTTCAATGTTAAACCTTTAAGCCAACTTGCTGATAGTTGGGTATAAAGACTGATAAAAATCAACCTTATTATTGTTGGAATACTATTATTCTTTCTTTTAATTTGCCAGCGGATGGGGTTTTTGGAGGGCTAAATTAAGGATGGGCCTTTTAGTAGAAGTTGCCAGGTGTATGGATGTCTACTTTATAAGTGATTAAGGGTCGTAATAGGGTTGTGAGGGTGGCATGTACTATGTTTTCACATCTGTGATCAACGCTGGGTTACTATTCCGGGGCAGGGCCATGGGTGTTATTGGTATATTGAGGTTGCCGGTATCAGTGCAGATGGTTGTTATATAGGATTAATAAAATACCCCTTCCAATTAAACAACAGGTGTCAAAACTTTTAAAATCATTTCAGTTTGTATAATATCTTATTATTAGCCTCCATTTTTGGTTTTGTTCTAACCACCTTGTTGTTCTTAAAAAAGTCTACCCAGCCCAAGGCCACTATGTTTTTGGGCAGCTTTTACTTTTTGCTTTCCGTTTATGCCTTACAGGCCTACATTATAGACGGAGGGTATTTGGCAATATGCACCTGGTTTTTCTTATGGCCACTTATACCTTATAATCTATTTGCCGTGCCCATTTACTTCTATTTTGAAACTATTATAGCAGATGAATTTAAATGGAAGAAAAGATACCTCATACTGTTTCTGCCCTGTGCTTTAAGTATAATAGATGTGGTATACATTTATCTGCAACCAAGTGAGGTATATACAGAAATGTTACATAATGCCATGACCGACCCCAAAAATAGACTACATGTAAGCTATTGGCTCTTAGACCTGGATCAGCACATGCTAATGCGCCATCTATGGCAATTTGGTGCCCTATTGATTGTATTGCCCAAATTGTTGCATTTTATCAAGGTGGGCACAGGGGACGGATTAAAGGTTATTTTGAACAAATGGTTATTGGTTTTTTGGTTCGGTTTAACCTTATTCGCTGTTTTTGCCATTTTTTATGCCTTTGAGAATATGCTTGGGATCAACATTTTTGAAGGGGGGTCCATGGTGCCCATAATACTGTATTTGATTATGTTCTCTATTGGGGTCATTCCCATCTACTTTCCTACCATCCTCCGCGGATTTCCCAAATCGGTTAAGTCTTTGCAAAAGGACGCTATAGGGACCGGTACTGGAACAGAGCTAAAATATGGATTGGAGGAACCGGAAATAAAAAGGAAATTAGAAGAGCTAAATAAGAAAAAGGGTTATTTAAATCAAGATTTTACCGTTACCAAATGTGCTAGTGAACTCAATATTCCATCGCATCATTTATCCTATTTTATAAAACAATACTATGGGCAAAGCTTTACGGCCTATAAGAACAATCTGCGCATGGAGCATGCCAAAGAGTTGATAGAAACAGGTTTTTTGGACAGCAACACCATGGAATCCCTGGCATGGACCTGTGGATTTGCCAATAGAAGTTCTTTTAGTAAGGTATTTAAATCGGCTACCAAGTATAGCCCCAGTGAGTTTGAACAACGTAGAAAAGTTGGCAAATAATACCATATAATCATCTAACCTCCTCATGGGCTCCTTCAATTTAATGTAAGGGAGTCCCTCTGCCAGACTACGGGAAGTAGCACATATTCAGGTCTTGGTCACGGCACATTTTTGGGGTTATTGGAATAAGCCCAGGGAGGGTGCCAAATCCGTTTTCGATACAAAATGACCTGCTCCATTTCACTTCAACCGACGGCTACCCAAGCCATGATAATTCTAAGAGATTGAAGTTTTTTCTCAACCATTTTTCACCCTCAATCAACTTCATTTTATTAGAAAGTCTCCTTAATATTTTAGTGCCCGCACAAAAAAAATTGTTCAAACCACATTTTTTTCGATAAAAGGTGTGCCAATAGGTAAATTTCCATTGTACCACGCTAAGTAATTGAACAACAATAACTAGTGAACGGGCTATTGTCCATAATTTTTTGTCGTAGTCAAAAAACCTGGTGTCGAGATTTAATTTGGACACCAAGTTGTAGGAATTTAATGCAATAAAGACGTCTCAACAGGGTTCTTGTCCCATCTATTTTTCAATTCTAAGTAAGAAATAACGTGTTAACAAATTTTAAATGTTCCCTATGTATAAAAACTACTATTAAAAATTTTACCGCCACAATAATAGGTTGGCATCCATTGTCCAATTACAAGTATTAAAAATTAACCTAATCTAATCTAATCTAATGAAAATTACCTTCAAGTTTATGCTCTTGCTCCTGTGCTGCTTCAGTTTTGGCAGTACCATGGCCCAAGACGAGTTTATCACCACTTGGAAAACAGATAATCCGGGAATAGCCAATGCAAGTAATAATTACGAATCTAACGATTATGCAATTACCATCCCAACCAATCCAGCCTATACCTATAACTATATGGTAGATTGGGGAGATGGTTCAACATCAACTGGTGTCACGGGAGATGCTACCCACCATTATACCACAAAGGGCACTTATACAGTAACCATATCTGGCGTTTTTCCTCATATCTTCTTTAATAATATTGAAACGCTCCGTCAAGTGAATGATGATCCCTTTGGTCCTGGTGATCCTTTTGGTCCCGGGCATCCTGATGATCCTTTTAATGGTGGTAACTTCACATGGGTAACCGATAACAGTAGTGATAGTAAAAAATTACTGTCAATTGAGCAATGGGGCAGCCAACAATGGCAATCCATGCAAGCTAGTTTTAAGGGGTGTACAAACCTTGTTGATAATTCTACGGATACGGCAAACACATCATTAGTAACCGATATGTCCCAGGCCTTCAATGATGCGCAAAATTTTAATGGGGACATTAGTGGTTGGGATGTGAGTAATGTAACCAACATGGCTGAAATGTTCTACTATGCTTTTAATTTTGATCAGTCAATTGGAAATTGGGATGTTAGTAATGTAACCAATATGTCAGAAATGTTTGTTCATGCAAAATTATTCAACCAAGATATAGGTGGTTGGGACGTGAGCAAGGTAACGTATATGGATACTATGTTCTTGGGCGCCTCTTCTTTTAACCAAGACATAGGTGGTTGGGATGTAAGCAATGTGACCAATATGAGTTCTATGTTTTCTAGTGCAGAAGTTTTCAACCAAGACTTAGGTAATTGGAATGTAAGTAATGTGATCGATATGAGTTCTATGTTTTTTAGAGCAGAAGTTTTCAATCAAGACCTAGGTAATTGGAATGTGGGCAATGTTACCGACATGCGTTCCATGTTCAATATGGCAACTAAATTTGATGGTGACATAGGTGGTTGGGATGTAAGTAATGTGACCGATATGAATTCTATGTTTTCTAGTGCAGAAGTTTTCAACCAAGACATAGTGGGTTGGAATGTAGGCAGTGTTACTGATATGAGTTCCATGTTCTATTCGGCACCTAAATTCAATGGTGACATTACAGGGTGGGATGTAAGCAAGGTAACCAACGTCGGGTATATGTTTTATGGTGCTACTGATTTTGACCAAAACCTTGGAGATTGGGATATTAGTAGCGTCTCAAACATGTATGGTATGTTTTCTGGATCCCAACTTTCTTTGACAAATTATGACAACACCCTAATTGGCTGGAACACCCTAAATACCGATGCCGGGGAAACACAAATACCAACAAATGTTAACTTTAATGGGGGTTCAGGTGTATACTGTCTTTCTGCTACAGCGAGACAAAACTTAATTGACACGTATAGCTGGTCCATCACCGATGCTGGGGAAAATTGCCCCCAAAGACCCTTTATCACCACCTGGAAAACCGACAACCCTGGAAAGACCGATGCCAACAGCATTGAAATCCCCACCGGCGACGGAACCTTTGCCTATACGGTAGACTGGGGAGATGGCTCTACCGATACTACGGTATATACCGGTGATGCCTCCCATACCTATGCCAGCCCTGGCACCTACACCGTGAGCATTAGCGGGGATTACCCACATCTGAGATTTAATTACGGAAGAGATAATGAAAAATTACTTTCGGTAGAGCAATGGGGAGACCAGGTCTGGGGATCAATGCGGGAAAGTTTTTACAAATGTAAGAATGTGGTGATCAATGCTTCTGATACGCCTATTCTTTCTCAAGTAACAAATATGTCCAAAATGTTTTACGAGGCATCTTCCTTTAATGGGGATAATATTAGTGACTGGGATGTTTCCAATGTGACTAATATGTCATATATGTTCTATGATACACCCATCTTTAATCAGGATATTGGCGGTTGGGATGTATCCCAGGTTACAGACATGTCGCATATGTTTTATGTAGCACCTTCCTTTAATGGGGATATAAGCAATTGGGATGTTTCCAATGTGACGAACATGGCTTATATGTTCAATAGAGCAGCTGCCTTTAACCAAGACATTGGCCCTTGGGATGTGAGTAATGTTACGGATATGAGATATATGTTCAATAGGGCAACTGTGTTTAACCAAGATATTGGCTCTTGGAATGTAGGTAATGTTACTGATATGCGCTTTATGTTTCAATATACAAGGGATTTTAACCAGGATATTGGTGATTGGGATGTTGGGAATGTCATTAACATGAGTTATATGTTTAATTACGCCTATGCCTTTAACCAAGATATTGGTTTATGGGATGTGTCCAAGGTGACCGATATGTCTTATATGTTTAATCGTTCTGATGAGTTTAATCAAGATATCGGTAGTTGGAATGTGGGAAATGTTACCAATATGCGAGGAATGTTCGGTGAGGCAAGATTTTTTAATCAGGATATAGGTAACTGGGATGTTAGTAATGTAACCGATATGGTCTATATGTTCATCTCAGCCAAAGATTTTAACATTGATATTGGCAACTGGAATGTATCAAAGGTATTATTGATGAACGGTATGTTCCAGAATGCATCCAATTTTAACATGGATATAGGCGGTTGGGATGTGTCCAATGTAATCGCGATGACCTCAATGTTTAATGGTGCTGAAGCCTTTAATCAGGATATTGGTAATTGGAACGTAAGTGAGGTGACCAATATGGAAAAAATGTTCCAAGGTGCGGGTATATCTAAAGATAACTATGATTCGCTGTTAAACGGCTGGAGTACTCTGACTTTGAAGAATGGGGTGGTATTTCATGCCGGCAATAGCAACTATTGTAATGGAGCTATTGCCCGCCAAAAGATCATCAATGATTTTGGCTGGACCATTTCCGATGCTGGAGAAGACTGCCCACCTCCTTTTATTACCACCTGGAAAACCGACAACCCCGGAAAGACCGATGCCAATAGCATTGAAATCCCTACGGGGGACGGAACCTTTGCCTATACGGTAGACTGGGGAGATGGCTCTACCGATACTACGGTATATACCGGTGATGCCACCCATACCTATGCCAGCCCTGGCACCTATACTGTAAGTATCAGCGGCGATTTTCCACATCTTAAATTTACTAACGGTGGGGACAATCAAAAACTACTAACTGTAGAACAATGGGGAGACCAGGTCTGGGGTTCCATGGAGAATTGTTTTTATTATTGTTCAAATATGGTAATCAATGCGACTGATGTACCTAATCTTTCTCAGGTGACCAACATGAGAGCTATGTTTTTAGAGGCGTCATCCTTTAATCAGGATATAAGTGGTTGGGACGTAAGCAATGTGAGCAATATGGCTTATATGTTTAGGGGAGCCACTATATTTAACCAGGACCTTGGAAGTTGGGATGTATCCAATGTGACGGATATGCAGGAGATGTTCAATGGTGCCAATTCTTTTAACCAAAATTTGGGCAATTGGAATGTGGCAAATGTTTCCAATATGAGAGGTCTGTTCTTTAATGCCAGTGCATTTAATCAAGATATTGGTGGTTGGGACGTAAGGAACGTTACCAATATGAGTACCATGTTCTATTCTGCCGGATCCTTTAATCAGGATATAAGTGGTTGGGACGTAACGAATGTGACCAATATGGCATACATGTTTACACGGGCATACGCCTTTAATCAAGATATTGGAGGTTGGAACGTGGAGAACGTTACCAGTATGTCGGGCATGTTTAATAATGCCAGAGCATTTAATCAAGATATTGGTTCTTGGAATGTTGGTCAGGTTGTGGACATGGGGTATATGTTTTATTGGGCAGCTTCCTTTAACCAAGATATTGGTAGCTGGAATGTTGGTCAGGTAGAGAATATGAACTCCATGTTTTCTACTGCAACTAACTTTAATCAGGATATCAGTGGTTGGGATGTGTCCAATGTAACGAATATGGGCAGAATTTTTTATGCGACTAGGAGCTTCAATCAAAATATTTCTTCCTGGGATGTAGGGCAAGTAAGTGATATGAATTCAATGTTCAATAGGGCGTCAAGCTTCGATCAGGATCTTGGTTCTTGGAACGTAGCAAGTGTCGCGGATATGTCCAGTATGTTCCAAGACGCCGGACTTTCCACGAAAAATTATGATAAACTGCTCAATTCGTGGAGTTCTCAAAGTCTAAAACATGGTGTTGAATTCGGAGGTAGTATAACCTATTGCTTGGGCGAGGATGATCGTCAAAGCCTAATAGATAACTATGGGTGGGATGTTATAGATAACGGTAAGGATTGCGCGGCCTACGATGAAGACGGAGATGGAATATTGGACATGGACGATAATTGTGTTTCCGTATCCAATAGCGATCAGTTGGATACCGATTCCGATGAGCTCGGCGATGTCTGTGACCCCGATGATGACAATGACGGCACCCCTGATACGGAAGATGCTTTTCCATTGGATGAAAAGGAAGATACGGATACCGATGGGGATGGTACTGGGGACAATGCCGACGAAGATGATGACAACGATGGCACCCCGGATACGGAAGACGCCTTCCCGTTGGATGAAAAGGAGGATACGGATACCGATGGGGATGGTACGGGCGACAATGCCGATGAAGATGATGACAATGACGGCACCCCTGATACGGAAGATGCCTTCCCATTCGATGAAAAGGAGGATACGGATACAGACGGCGATGGTACTGGGGACAATGCCGACGAAGATGATGACAATGACGGCACCCCTGATACGGAAGATGCTTTTCCATTGGATGAAAAGGAGGATACGGATACAGACGGCGATGGTACTGGGGACAATGCCGATGAAGATGATGACAATGACGGCACCCCGGATACGGAAGACGCCTTCCCGTTTGATGAAAACGAGGATACGGATACCGATGGGGATGGTACTGGGGACAATGCCGATGAAGATGATGACAATGACGGCACCCCTGATACGGAAGATGCTTTTCCGTTGGATGAAAAGGAGGATACGGATACAGACGGCGATGGTACTGGGGACAATGCCGACGAAGATGATGACAATGACGGCACCCCTGATACGGAAGATGCCTTCCCATTCGATGAAAATGAGGATACGGATACAGACGGTGATGGCACAGGGGACAATGCCGATGAGGATGATGACAATGATGGCACCCCTGATAGTGAAGATGCCTTCCCATTCGATGAAAAGGAGGATACCGATACCGATGGGGATGGTACGGGCGACAATGCCGATGAAGATGATGACAATGATGGCACTCCTGATACGGAAGATGCCTTCCCATTCGATGAAAAGGAGGATACGGATACAGACGGTGATGGTACTGGGGACAATGCCGATGAGGATGATGACAATGATGGCACCCCGGATAGTGACGATGCCTTCCCATTGGATGAGAACGAGGATACGGATACCGATGGGGATGGTACGGGCGACAATGCCGATGAAGATGCTGACAATGATGGCACCCCTGATACGGAAGATGCTTTTCCACTGGATCCCAATGAGGATACGGATACCGATGGGGATGGCACAGGGGACAATGCCGATGAGGATGATGACAATGATGGCACCCCGGATAGTGAAGATGCCTTCCCATTGGATGAGAACGAGGATACGGATACAGACGGCGATGGTACTGGGGACAATGCCGATGAAGATGCTGACAATGATGGCACCCCTGATGTGGAAGATGCTTTTCCGCTGGATCCCAATGAGGATACCGATACCGATGGGGATGGTACAGGGGACAATGCTGATGAAGATGATGACAATGATGGCACCCCTGATACAGAAGATACCTTCCCATTGGATGAAAACGAGGATACGGATACCGATGGGGACGGCACTGGAGACAATGCGGATACCGATGATGATGGTGATAGTATTCCAGATGCCATTGATAGATGTGACAATACACCAGTAGGGGAAACCGCTGATGCCAACGGTTGTTCGGATAGTCAGAAGGACAGTGATAATGATGGGGTAAACGATGCCTTGGATTTATGCGCCAATACCCCGACAGGAGAAACTGCTGATGCTAACGGATGTTCCGATAGTCAAAAGGATGCCGATGCCGATGGTATTGTAAACGATGAAGATCTTTGTCCCAATACGCCTTTAGGGGAAACGGTAGATGCCAACGGATGTTCGGATTCCCAAAAGGATAGTGATAATGACGGGGTGAACGACGATATGGATTTTTGTCCCAATACTCCTACTGGGGAAGCTGTGGATGCCGAAGGCTGTTCCGATAGTCAGAAGGACAGTGATTTTGACGGGGTAAATGATGCCGATGACCAATGTCCGGATTCTCCTGAAGACGAGGCCGTGGATGCCAACGGATGTTCAGATAGCCAAAAAGACAGCGATGCAGATGGTATTGCCGATAGTAAGGACGAATGCCCCAACACTCCGTCTGGTTTGGCCGTGGATGTCAACGGCTGTGCCGAGGTGCAGAAGGATGCCGATGGCGATGGAATCCAGGATTCCTTGGACAACTGTCCTAACGTGGCCAACCCTGGTCAGGAAGACAGGGACGGTGATGGCCTTGGGGATGTTTGTGATACCATAGAGCTGAACGTTTCCCAAGCTTTTACGCCCAATGGCGATGGGGTAAACGATACCTGGACTATCTATAACATAGAGAATTATCCCAACTCCATAGTGCGGGTCTTCAACAACTGGGGCAAAGAGGTTTTCTCTGCCAAGAACTACCAAAACGATTGGGACGGACATTACAAGAATCTCAGCAGCAAACTTCCTGATGGTGGGTCTTACTTCTACCAAGTAGACCTTGAAGGGGACGGCCGTGTTGATATGGACGGATGGATATTTTTGGCCAAACAATAATCACAATACATAAGAAATACAATAAAATACCATGCAGAATATAAAGAACATAGTAACCATAGCACTCTTCCTCATCTTTGGGGTGTTAAGTGCACAGCAGGAAGGGCTATTGACCAATTACCGCTACCATATGAATGCCTATAACCCGGCTTTTGTCTCCTTGGGGGAGGAGACGGCGATCACTTCCAGCTTCCGTCAACAATGGACGGGAGTGGAAGAGGCGCCAAGGACCATGGTGGTCTCCTTTGGTACGCGACTAGGAAAAAAGACCGGCCTTGGGGTGTCCGTGATGAACGACAAGACCTTTATAGAGAGCCAGACCTTTATTGGTATCGACTACTCCTATAAACTACAGTTGTCCGAAAAGTCGGAACTCTACCTCGGGCTCAAGGCGGGCGGAAATACCTATTCGGTAAACACGGCCGGGCTGGAAACCTATAATATTCAGTCGGACCCCAGTATATCGTCCATCTCAGATTTTAACCCCAATATTGGGGCGGGGATCCTTTTTAAAAGGGAGGCGCTGTTCCTTTCCTTGGCCATGCCCAGGATGCTGAGCACGGACAGGGCAGAGAACAGCAACGGTACGGCAACGGCCACTGTGGCCAAGCCACACCTATACGCTACGGTGGGCTATGATCTGCCATTGGGGAACAACGGCAACCTTATGCTGAAACCCTCTGCCATGATGCGGCAGGTGAGCGGGGCGCCACTATCGGTAGATTTCAATACCATGCTCTCCTTTAACAACGATTTTGAACTGGGGGCCAGCTATAGAACCGATTCTGCCTTTGCCGGCTTGGTAAACCTGAGCATTCATAAGCGACTTACCCTTGGCTTTGCCTATGAGGTAAGTACCAGAAATGAACTGGCCAGCGCCAAGAATACCAATGAGCTGTTCTTAAGGTTTGTGTTTTAAAAACAAGCGGGGCTTTTCCCCAGAACAATGCATTAAAAAAATGAGGTACCCCAGGGTGCCTCATTTTTTTTGTTTAGGGTATGTGTGAACGCTAAGCCAGGAGACTTAGTGAAGCGTCAACTATGCTGTGGTTTATATCACATGTCGGTACCGTCCCTTCTAGCCTGCCTACCGGCAGGTAGGTGATTTTATGAGCGGAGCATAATAAAATTGTATCGAGAAGCACTCCTGACGTATCCACAAAACATGAAAAGTGAGACCTCTCGTTGACCTGAAAAAGGTCTCTGTCGAGGTGACACAGTAGTTTGCGGTGAGGGCAGTGGCCAGTGCGTAGAGAACAGTATTCGGTATTCCGGGATGTACACATTTGAATCCCTTCCGTCCTCCCGCGGAAATCGCGGGACAGGCTTATCCAAGGGAAGGAGCACTTACCATTGGAAACTGACTCCTAATGTCCTAACTTCATCACTCCTTAACTTCTTTGCCGTCACTTCGAGTGTTTTTTCGCAACAAAGAGTAGAAAAAATGTATCGAGAAGCAGACGGGGGAATAAGAAACCAGTTCTCGATACAACCTACCTATCGGTCCGTCACTAGAACTGACGTAGCACTCGAACCGACGACTTCTCATAACCGCATAACCACACAAAATAAAAGAGTGAGACCTCTCGTCGACCTGAAAAAGGTCGCTGTCGCGGTGACATTGGACAAATTAAATGTGAACAGAAATAAGTAAACAGTTTTCAGGGGGGGCAGTCGCTAAACTGGAAATAAAAGCCCCTTATTGAGCTTAACGGCCTATTTTCAATTTCGTCCTAAATCAAGTGGTTTCCACTCTGGAAGAAGAAAGCCCTGCCTCGCCGGCAGGCAGGTGTCCTAAGAGCATTTCACTCAAGTGAAAGCGGCCTGGACAGTGTTGCTGTGGAAAGTGCGTGGATTTATAGAATGTATAAATCCATAAGAAGAGAGGGGCTGAATTGTAAATTCCTCAACAAAGGGTCTTTTTATTTCGGAAAAGTTCACGATATTCATGCCTGCAAACAGAAAAAGGCCGATTAGTTCCTAAAAAAACAAGGATGCGGAAATTTTGTTTTAATACATAAACCAATTGGGATCTATCAAAACGGATTCGTAAACAAGCATAAATAACCAATGGAAAAAGGTGACAAGAAAAAGTTGCGCAGCAGTGACTGGTTTGGCCGTACCGGTAAGGACGGATTTATTTATAGGGCCTGGATGAAGAATCAGGGAATTCCCGATTATGAATTTAACAATAAACCGGTAATTGGCATCTGTAATACCTGGTCCGAGCTTACGCCTTGCAATGGTCACTTCAGAGAGCTGGCAGAATCTGTTAAAAAAGGCATTTGGGAAGCAGGGGGATTTCCTGTAGAATTCCCGGTGATGTCCTTGGGTGAAACCATTATGAAACCAACGGCCATGCTCTATAGAAACCTTGCCAGTATGGATGTTGAGGAAAGCATACGGGCCAATCCCTTGGATGGGGTGGTGCTGTTATGTGGTTGCGATAAGACCACCCCTTCCCTGGTCATGGGTGCCTGTAGTGTGGATATCCCTACCATAGTAGTGTCCGGTGGGCCAATGTTGACCGGGAAATACAGGGGTAGAAATATTGGTACCAGTGATATTTGGCGCTACCATGATGATGTAAGGGAAGGCAAGTTGGAGCATGCGGAGCTTAGGAATATTGAGGCGGCCATGTGCCGTAGTGACGGGCATTGTGCCGTTATGGGTACCGCTTCCTCCATGGCCTGTATGGTAGAGGCCTTAGGGTTAAGCCTACCCGAAAATGCTGCCATCCCCGCTGCCGATGCCCGAAGAAAAGTGTTGGCCCAGTTGAGTGGACTGCGAATAGTGGAAATGGTAAAGGAAGATTTAAAGCTGTCCGATATTTTAACCCGGAAGGCCTTTGAAAATGCCATAAAAGTGAATGCGGCCATAGGCGGATCTACCAATTTTGTAATACATCTTTTGGCCATTGCCGGGCGTATAGGGGTATCCTTAAAATTGGAGGATTTTAATAAACTTTCGTCCAATATCCCCTTAATTGCCAATCTGCAACCTTCGGGAAAACACTTTATGGAAGATTTGTTTTATGCCGGAGGACTGCCTGCTGTTTTAAAGGAGCTTAACGGTATTTTACATAACGATGCAATAACTGTAAACGGTAAGACCGTTGCGGAAAACTACCAAAAGGCCCAGAATTATGATAGGGATGTAATAGGTAGTGTTGATCATCCTTTTAATGATGCAACAGGTTTGGCCATATTAAGCGGCAATCTTGCCGAAAACGGAGCGGTTATAAAGCCCTCTGCCGCCAGTGCCCATTTAATGAAGCATACCGGTAAGGCCGTAGTTTTTGAAAATATTGAGGATTATAAGGCCAGAATAGATACAGACGAACTGGAGGTGGACGAAAGCTGTGTGCTAGTGCTCAAAAATGTTGGGCCAAGGGGGTATCCCGGGATGCCCGAAGTGGGGAATATGGGGCTTCCCAAAAAGCTCTTGGAAAAAGGGGTGAAGGACATGGTGCGTATTTCCGATGGCCGTATGAGTGGTACCGGCTTTGGTACGGTAGTGCTCCATGTATCTCCAGAAGCGGCCATGGGGGGTAATTTTTCGGTCATCCAAGATGGCGATATCATTACACTTGATGTTCACAACCGTAGCCTCACACTGGCAGTAAGTCAGGAAGAACTGGACCAGCGGAAGAAAGATAAGGAACTGCCACCACCAATAGTGGACAGGGGGTATGTAAATTTATATGTTAACCATGTACAGCAGGCACATTTGGGGGCCGATATGGACTTTCTACGCGGTAAGTCGGGTAGTGAAGTGAGCAGGGATTCCCATTAATATTAGCAGAGAATCATGGATTATAAAGACAAAGTGGCTATTGTTACGGGTGCGGGACAAGGTATTGGCCTGGAAATTTGTAAGCAATTGGTTCAGCAGGGAGCCAAGGTGGTATTAAATGACCTGGATGCCAGCTTGGTTTGCGAAGCCGTAGAGGGAATGATGGATGAAAACGGTGAATGTACCGGTGTTTCCGGGGATTCCAGCGAGATGGCGGTAATACAACAGATGGTAGATACGGCAGTTGCCAAGTTTGGAAAATTGGATGTGGTAGTGGCCAATGCAGGAATCACCCTTTTTGGTGACTTTTTAACCTATACCGCAGAATCTTTTTTTGAAGTGATGAAAGTAAATCTAGGGGGAAGCTTTTTTTTGGCCCAAGCTGCGGCCAATCAAATGAAAGAGCAGGCAAGTGGCGGATCTATTCTATTTATGTCTTCGGTAACGGGGCATCAGGCACACGAGAATTTAGCTGCCTATGGGATGAGCAAAGCCGCCTTGGAAATGCTGGCCAAGAATCTGGTGATAGAGCTATCGCCCTATAAAATAAATGTAAATACCGTTGCGCCGGGAGCTACCTTGACCGAGCGTACCTTAAAGGACAAGGATTACTTGGGGACCTGGGAAAGTATTACGCCCATGGGCAGGCCGGCATCGGTCAATGATATAGCAAAAACCGTATTGTTTTTGGTTTCGGAAAATGCCAGGCATATTACTGGGCAGAGTGTGGTGGTTGACGGGGGCTGGACCTCCGTAAGTCCGTCTCCATATAAAAAATGAATTGATAAAAAGAAGTAAAATGCCCCATGGGGTATAAATTATAACAATGATACAAACGATACATCCAGAAGTTGTCTGTGAGTTAAAAAGTAGATTGGGAGAAGGCCCTTTATGGGACGATTCAAGGAATTTAATATGTTGGGTAGATATCCTGAGTGGGCATATCCATGAATGGTCCCCGCAAAAAAAGTCGCTCAACACCCTATCGTTGGGTCAAATGATAGGAGCTATGGCCCTTACGGACAAAGGGGATTATATAGCTGCTTTGAAAAGTGGTTTTGGAAAGATTCATCCTAAAACGGCAGAACTGGAAATGATCATTGATCCGGAAACGCACTTGCCCTTGAACAGGTTCAACGATGGGAAATGCGATCCTGCTGGTAGGTTTTGGGCAGGTACCATGCCCATAGCCGAGGATAGTAGTTCGGGCAGTCTATATACCCTGGATGCTTCCCTAAACGTGACGAAAAAAGAATCTGATATTTGTGTTTCCAATGGCTTGGCGTGGAGCCTTGATAGAAAAATGATGTACTTTATAGACTCTCCCACCCGAAAGGTGGTAGGTTATGACTATGACCATGAAAGTGGGAGCTTGAGCAATAAAAGAACGGTCATTGACATTGCCGAGGCAGACGGCTTTCCGGACGGGATGACCATTGATGATGAGGGGATGCTTTGGGTTGCCCATTGGGGTGGATGGCAGGTAGCCCGCTATGACCCCGGAACAGGGAAAAAATTATTGTCGGTCAGCATGCCGGTTTCCCAAGTTACCTCCTGTGCCTTTGGCGGGGCCGATTTTAAGGACCTTTATGTCACCTCGGCCCGGAAGGGACTCAGTGAAAAGGAACTTGCAGATCAGCCTTTGGCCGGATCCTTGTTCGTTTTGCGCAATACAGGCTATAGGGGCACAGCAGCATTCAGATTTAAACAAGAAAACTAAGAATACCTTATTAGCACAACCAAACCGTATTGGAAGTGGCGTAGTGCATGGAAACGTGTTGAGCAGCTTCCCTTACAGAGCAAATTGTTAGTTAAATTATGAAGGGATTGGACATATTGGACTGGGTGGTTATTTCCGCTTATTTTGTGGTGTTGCTAGGAGTGGCCTGGTGGGTAATAAAACAAAAACAAAAAAATACGGAAGACTACTTTCTGGCGGGCCGTAATATAGGTTGGTTCATGGTAGGGGCTTCCATTTTTGCTTCCAATATAGGTTCTGAACATGTGGTTGGCTTGGCGGGCAATGGGGCAGGTGACAAGATGCCCTTGTTGATCTATGAATTGCATGCCTGGATAGTGCTGATGTTGGGCTGGGTTTTTCTTCCTTTTTATGCAAGAAGTGGGGTGTTTACCATGCCGGAATTCTTGGAAAAGCGTTTCGATGCCCGCTCTAGATGGGTACTCTCCCTAGTCTCTTTGATTGCCTATATCCTCACCAAGGTATCCGTAACCATTTATGCGGGTGGAGTGGTGGTTTCCGCCTTATTGGGAATCCCGTTTTGGATAGGGGCAGTTGCCACGGTGGCTTTAACCGGATTATATACCATTTTGGGAGGTATGCGGGCCGTGGTCTATACAGAGACCATACAGGCCATTGTACTGGTCATGGGTGCAGGGATATTGAGTTTTATGGGACTGGAAGAAGTAGGGGGCTGGGGAGCCTTAAAGGAAACCATTGGGGTAGATTATTTTAATATGTGGCGCCCCAATTCAGATCCCGATTATCCTTGGTTGCCTTTATTCCTTACCAGTACCATTGTAGGTATTTGGTATTGGTGTACAGATCAGGTTATTGTGCAACGGGTGCTTACTGCCAAAAGTATCAAGGCGGGAAGGAGGGGCAGTATCTTTGGTGCCCTGTTAAAACTGATGCCCGTTTTTCTTTTTCTTATACCTGGGGTGGTTGCCTTGGGCCTTAAGATGCAGGGGAAGTTGGATTGGAGCAGTCCAGATGAAGCTTTTCCGGTGTTGATGAGCAATCTATTGCCCTCGGGACTGCGTGGCCTGGTAGCGGCCGGACTATTGGCGGCCTTGATGAGTTCCCTGGCCTCGGTATTCAATTCCTGCTCTACCCTTTTTACCCTGGATATCTATAAAAAGCTGAAACCCAATAAACCCGAAGAGGAATTGGTGAAAACAGGAAGAACGGCCACCTTTTTTGTGGTGGGCCTAGGGCTGTTGTGGATACCGGTAATTACCCGACTATCAGACGGACTATACGAATACCTACAGAATGTACAGGCCTATATTTCCCCGCCCATTACCGCCGTATTCCTTCTGGGAATTTTTTATAAACGTATCAATGCCAATGGGGCCATTGCCACCCTGGTAGGCGGATTGATCATTGGCTTTTCCAAACTGAGCTTGGAAATTTTAAAATCCAGTTTTTCCGAAGATAGTTTTCTATATGCACTGGCAGATATCAACTGGTTGGTATTTGCGGCCTATTACTTTGCACTTTGTGTGGCCATTGCCGTTATAGTAAGCATGTTTTATCCGGCACCTAGCGCCCAACAATTGGCCGGACTCACCTTTGGTACGGTAACAGCGCATCAGAAGAAAGAAAACAAATCCAGTTATAACTTTTGGGATATAATGGCCTCTGTAATAGTGGTAATTATTGTGGTCTATATTATGATTTCTTTCAGTACGCTTTCGCTTTAGACCGTTGCCATATCGGGCTGGTAATTGCTATAGCCTCCAAGGTGTAAGGAGCGCTTAACTAGCCTAAGTGTCTGATTTTTGAGAATTTAACTTATTTTTTGTAGGGTTTTTCTTAGTAAATTTTAGATGTTAAAATAGTTATCGACATCTTATTTTAGTTATATTTGGGAACCGGTTTATGTATTCGGAAGCCGGTTTTAACTTCCCCCTCAGCATATTATGCCTACATAACAGTGCTTTTATTGAGTACATTTTTTAACCATTAATTGCATTTAATTTGCTTAAAAAATTGTTTTTAAGATTTTGCAAGTATTACCTCCCAATTCTTGTCCTAAGTATTTTGGCTGCGGTATGGATTTATAGTAGGAACAATGATAAGCTTATCACCTTACAGCAGAAAGAGCTTGCCAACAAAAAGCAATTGGTCACCGAGCTTATAAAGCCAATGATTGCCAATCTCTACTACTGGGAGCAATACCATTTTAGTAAAACCGATTTTAATCCGGAATCCAATGCCCATTTGGAAAAGGAAATAGGAGACTTTGTAATAGGGATGGACAGCTACAGTCAGTTCAGGCTAATTGATTTGGAAGGCCAGGAGGTCTTTAGGTTAAATAGGGAGAGGGACGGTAAGGTGGTAAAGAGCCCAACATTGCAAGATAAGTCGGACAGGAATTATTATTTGGAGACCCGTGACCTGGGCAAAAATCAGATTTATTTATCACCTCTAAATCTTAACTTGGAGAATGGGGTGTTGGAGGTTCCTTATCAACCTATGATAAGGGGGGTATCTCCCATATTGGATGGCAACGGTACAAAATTGGGGATTGTGGTCATTAATTTTAGTGCTAGCAAACTCCTAGATATGTTAAAAAGGGAGAATCAGTACCCTTTTATGTTATTGGACCGCGCCGGTAATTATTTGGCCAGTAATGATAGTAGTAAAGAATTTTCACATCTGATTCCCGATGTAGAAAACACCACCTTCTATGAAGAACATCCGGCCTTATGGGATTCCCTAAACCAGGAGGAATCAACCTTTCTATACCGTGATGGGGACTTGTGGATTAAATCTGAATTGGATTTTAAGAAAGAACTGTCCCAAATACCAATTTTTCAATATCAGCTGGCCAACATTAGGACCAACAATCATTGGCTATTGCTAAACCATATAGAGTCCAAGTTATTGAACGTAGATCTAAAGAAGGAAATCTATATCTTATTGCTTATCAATATCCTTGGCATTTTTACACTGCTGTATTTGTCGCTTATAGAAACGAAGGCTGAAATTTATAAAAAGAGATACCTGGAGTCCTTGGAAGAGGTGAACATGGAGCTGAAAAAGAAAAAAAACATTTTGGAGAATACCCACAATAAGTTAGCGCTGAGAAATACACAACTCCTTGAATACAATAATATTGTGGCCCATAATTTAAGGGCCCCCACCACCAGTGTTTCTGCCCTGGTGTCCATGCTTGTAGAAGCCAAAGATTACGAAGAGGCAAAAAGCTATTTCCCAAAGCTGCAGAGTGTTACCCAGGCCATTAATACTTTAGTGGACGATCTCCTTGTGTACGTAAGAATTCTGAACGATGATAAGGTGAAAACAGAAAATATAGCTTTGGAACCTCTGGTCAATGCTACCTTAAATCTGTTTATGGAAACCTTGGATGGGGAAACCATGGATATTAAAACCGATTATAGTGGATGGCAAGAGGTAAAATTCTCCCGAATATACCTTCAGAGTGTTATTCAAAACCTTATCTCCAATGCCATAAAATATAGGGATATGGGGAAAAAGCCCTCCATAAGTATTAAGACACAAATAGAAAATGGCCAAAAGGTGCTGTTTTTTACTGATAATGGGGTGGGTATAGACCTTAAGCGGCACGGAACAGACATATTTAAATTATACAAAAGATTACATCGCAATCTTTCGGGAAAGGGCATGGGGTTATTTCTGGTAAAAACCCAGCTAGAATCCTTAGGGGCCAGTATTGCAGTTAGTAGTGAATTAGGGCAAGGAACAACATTTAAAATAACATTTGACAACTATGAATGAGTTACATTTTTTCTTAATCGACGACGATGAGATTTTTCAATTTATCATGAAGAATACCATCCAAGAAATTAATCCGGAAATAAAAATTCAGTTTTTTACAGATGGGGAGAAAGGGATTGAATGCCTAAAGGAGAATCTGGACGCAGCAAATAAGCTTCCGGATATTATTCTTTTGGATTTGAACATGCCCTTTATGGATGGCTGGGAGTTTCTAAATGAATACAAATCCTTGAAAAGTGATTTAAAGAAGGAAATCAATATTTACCTCCTTACTTCTTCAAACAGTCAGCAAGATGTAGAGCGTGCCAAGGAAATAAGCACCCTGTCCGGCTATTTGGTGAAGCCCTTGTCCAGGGATGGCCTTAAAGACCTAATACAGGAGTTTCCCACTGCGGAATGGTATGAGAACGAGTTATAGTCCTTATAGCGCCATTGGCCTGAAGGGAAGCCCTATTCTCTTTGAGGGTATTTGTTCCTAGGTGTTTTGGTCCTATATCAAGACCGTAAACCCTAAAATAGCAAATAGTTGGTGCCCTGTATTGTTAAGGTAGTTCTTAAGTCTATATTGCAGCCCCATATCTAGGGTTGCATCGGGCATTATAGTCCACCCCAGCCCACTGCCCAATCGCTGTTCCAAGTCCGGTTTGTGCTCCGGGGATAACTGCCATAAGGGTTCGGTGTATATTTTTAAATAATCTGGCCTGGATACGGATTGGTTCTGAAAAGGCAGCGTAAACTGTAGGGCGTATCGCATTCTAAATTTGGTAATATCGGCTAGAAATCGCTCTTCCAATTGTATTTGGTGCTGAAGGGAAGAGGCTTTTGCAAAACGCCACTTGTATAGTTGTATTAACCTTATCTCGTTTTCCGCATTATTATTAAATGGATCCCCAAGCCTATAGCGGGCGCCCATCCCCAGCTTTGAGGCAGTCCCAACTTTTAAAGCCGAAATATGGGTCAGATCCAAGAGCTGCACCTTATAGTCATAGTTGTTGTTCTGATACAAGTAGTTGCGGTTGCCAAACTGAAATTGAGCGGTGTAGTTCCTTGTTGCATTGTATTTTAGACTTATGAAGGGCTCGGTAAAGGTGGTAAACTCCTCTTGGGCATAGCTTATAGATAGACTTCCAATGACTGTGGCAAGGATAAGGATGCAGTGCCAATAATTTTTCATTTTACTCTTTTCTTTTTTTGGGCCAAGTTATAGCTTATAACGCAGCTATATGGTTGCAGATTGTTTAAAATCGGGATTGTACCCCACTTGTTACAGTGCGCAATATTAAGAATTCTATATTACTTAGGAGCACAGTAGCAACAGTACAAAGCTTTTTTTGGAAGATATTCTTTTAGGGATCAGGATCTGCCAAGGCGGACCGGCCTCAATATATAATGTTTCTTTTTGTGCTAGGGCTTCAACTTCTTGCGCTCTAATATAAATTTAGTTTATGGAAAAGTGAGAGGTGGTTGTGCCAGTAGGCTATATGCTCCCCATATTTAAGATATAATTGCAACCTTACTAGCTGTAAATTGTTATTTTTGGTCCCTATTCGTTTGTTTAGGGGCTTTGCCTTGGCGGAAAATGCGGTTAAATGCACGGATGGTTAGCACCAACAAGGAAGTGGCGTTGGGTGTTGGTTTCAAGATAATAGGCACATAATTTATAATATAATTTAAAACAGAAATAATGCGAATTCAAAAGGTCTTTCTACTGTTCATTTCATTGCTGGCCCTATCCTTTAACAGCAGGGCCAATACCCCTGAACCGGATGAAAAACTACTTTATAAGGTAGTCAATGGCGACAGCCTTTACCTACATGTGTTCAAGCCCATGAAATCTGTTGAGCCTACGGCTGCCATAGTCTTTTTCTTTGGCGGGGGCTGGAATGGGGGACGTCCTCAACAGTTTTATCAACAAAGCGAATACTTGGCTTCCAGAGGTATTTTGGCCATAAGCGCGGAATATCGCATTAAAACTGTGCATGGTACTACGCCCTTTGACTGTGTGGAAGATGGGAAGTCGGCCATTCGTTGGGTACGGCAACATGCCAAATCGCTACATGTGGACCCCAATAAAATTGTAGCCAGCGGAGGATCTGCTGGCGGCCATGTGGCCCTTTGTACGGCATTGGTGGAAGGGCATGAGAACCCTAATGAAAACCTGGCAATAAGTTCGGTTCCCAATGCAGTGGTAGGCTACAATCCTGTTTTTGATACCACGGAAAAGGGGTATGGAGCGGCAAAGGTAAAGGGGCGTGAGACCGAAATATCCCCTGCCCATTTGGTAAGGGAGCAACTGCCCCCCATGCTTAACTTTCATGGGAGAGAAGATACCACTGTGCCCTTTGAAAATGCCGAACGTTTTACAAGTCTAATGAAAAAGGCCGGCAATCAGTGCAAGCTGGTAGCCGTGGAAAACGTAGGCCATGGCTTTTTTAACGGTAGTTTTTTTAGAAAGGGCAACGGAGACAAATATTTTAACCTCTGCATGTACAACACTGACCTGTTCTTAAAAGAATTGGGGTACTTAAAGGGAGCACCTACTATAAAGCCTCAGTAAGGGTTTATGGAGTATACCGCTACGCCTGTCCATTCCTATGGAGCTAGACAGGCTTACACTGCTTACACCTCACTAACAACTGTTTACTTATAACTGTTTACTGTTCACTGACCTGATACTTCGCTCCCCATTCATCCATACCCCTTAGAATAGGCTCCAAGGATTTGCCCTTTACGGTAAGGCTGTATTCTACCTTGGGGGGAACCACCGGGAAGACTTTCCGGGCAAGGAGTTGGTCTTTTTCCAATTCCCTGACGGTTTGGGTAAACATCTTATTGGATATTTCCGGAATTTTCTTTTGTAATATGCCCGAGCGTAGTGGACGCTCCAATAAATGAAATAGGACCAAAGGTTTCCATTTGGTGCCAATGAGGTTCATGGTGTGGTGTAGGGGGCAATTGGTTTTGCTCATAGTTGTATTCTACCTTAGGGGCTTTCTTAAAAATAAACTTGTCTGTAATGCTATTTTATATTGATAAATAAGTCCTTGTCAGTTAATTTTTTTGAGTCGGGCATAACTTAACTAGTTGATAATCCATATAATACTTCTTTTGGTAACTATACTACTTTTGGGTAAGTTATTGCCAATAAGGCAAATATAGGGTATTTTTGCAGTCTAAAACAGAAACAATGAAAACGAATGAAACTTATCCAAAGTCCTTTTCACATATCGGACTTACCGTTCCCAATATTAAAGAGGCCGTAAAATTCTATTCGGAGGTTATGGGATGGTATGTAATTATGGAGCCTTCTACGGTAAAAAAGGAAAGGGAAACGGCCATTGGCCAAATGTGTATTGATGTTTTTGGCGAAGATTGGGAAGAATTTGAAATTGCCCATATGGCTACCTCAGATGGCATTGGGATAGAATTGTTTACTTTTCCTCAAGGGGTAAAGGAAGCGCCGGAGTTTAATCCGTTCAATACAGGCCTATTCCATTTTTGTATACAGGATCCCAATATAGAGGAGCTTGTTGCCAAGATAGTGGCCCATGGCGGGAAGCAAAGAATGCCCATTAGAAAGTATTACCCCAATGAGAAGCCCTATAGCATGTGCTATGTGGAGGATCCTTTTGGAATTGTCTTTGAGGTCTACACCCACAGTTATGAGCTTACCTACTCTTCTGGAGCCTATGAAAAATAGGAGCTTATATATGAAAAGGATGTAAGCGGTATGCCGCCTAAAGTCTAACTGCCCCATATAGATCGACTTGGGGCAGTTAGACTTTTTAAATAGGGGGTAAGGAATATTGGATAAGCCAAAACCAATGTTATATCCTATAATAAGGAATTGTTCCTTTAATCGCTTTTCAATCCTATAGCAGTGATTGGCTGTTTTAGTGAAGTGGGGGACGAAGGGAGCAAAATAGTTCAGAAAAATTTACTGCACTTAGATCTAGAATCATTTTTTCCCTTTTAACAAATACAACCTAAGGCCGGTTATAAATAGGGTTACTGGGATTAATCCCGAAATAAAAACCAGTATCCTTCCCCATATTCCTGCTATTTCCCCTATATGAACAGGGTAGAATTGTGCGGCAATGCGGTTGCTGTTGGGGTCGGTTTTATAATCCGTTAGGCTGGTAATTCTGCCTTCTGGCCCTAGCTTTAGTTCCTTGGTTTTTCTTGTCCCAGTAGTAATAAATCTTTCTTTTATATAGCGAAAATGATAGTTGTCTGCTTCATTTTTGGGAAGGATAAGGGCACGTAGGTCGTAGTCCGTGTCCGGATTGCGCAAATAATCTTGATAGTTTGTGGCGTGGCCATTGGTCTGAGCTCGTTGGTCCGGTATGTTTTTTTGGGAAGCATCAAATATGCTCAGGGCCGATTTATAGTAGGTATTATAGGTAAAATAAGCACCCGTAAAAGCTATGACCATTAGTGGGATAAAAAAAACAACTCCTATCACCTTGTGCAGGTCATAATGTAATTTCTTTTTCTTGGCCCTCCATTTTATTTTAAAGCCATTGATAAGATTGTTGCTATAGGTTTTCCACCACAAATAAGCGCCAGAGCTAAGTAATAGTAGGAAGAATAAGAGCGTACTGCTGCCAGTAATATATTTTCCTATTTTGGGGATGCCCAAAGTGCGGTGAAAATTCAATAAATCCTCAAAAAACTTAATGGAAGCCGATTTTTCACCCAAAAACTCGGTAGAAAAGGGGTGGTAATAAAGCGTCTCGCCATTTTTAAATACCAGGGAAATAGTTTGTTGCTCCCTATAGGGCAGGTTTATTTTGGCCAGACTGTCCCTATGTTGTTCTACCAGCTTGTAGGCTGACATGTAGAGGCTATTTTCATCAAAAGTTTTCATAGGCTCTATGGTCAATAGCTCTGGGTTGAGCATTGCGCTTAGTTCTGGTTGCCAAATATATAGCGAACCTGTCAATCCCGATATGGAAGCGATCAGGCCGCAAGACAGCCCTAACCAAAGGTGTAAATTCCTTATAAACCTATTAAAAGCAATCAAAAAAACTATAGTTTAAAAAAGACCCATGAATGACGGTTGTCAAACATGGGTCCTGTGATTTAAAAATTGTACCTAAGCCCTAGTTTTGCATTGGCTCCTTCCCCTGCTGCCGTAAAGGTTTTTAGAGGGGCCGCCCATTGCGAACGTGCAGGCAGATAGTGTTCATTAAGTAAATTGTTTACCGCCATGGTAAGGGATAGGTCCGATTTTATTTGATAGGCTACGGAAAGATTCAGTAGGGTATAGCCACTTACAGGAAACTGTGTATGACTATAGGCCCAGGTATCATTGCTGTCCAGATAGGGGTCAAATCGGTTTCTATCGCCCAGATTGGTCATTCTAAGAGATGTATTTATTTTTTCTGTGGGTTGCCAGTTAATATAGGTGGTCCATTTTGGGGCGGCTATAACATCACCACCCAAATAGGTTAGGTTGTTTTCGTCACCTACAGCATGTGTTAGCCCTTCCACATAGGAATATGAGGTTCCAATTTGCCACTTCCTGTTCCAACTAAAATAGTCCAAGGATACCTCGCCACCATAAATACGCTGTGGTTGTTTGGAAGGTACAAAGGTATTGATCTCATCTACAAATACCACCCCTGTGCCCAGGTTGGAAGTACTGTAATAGCCCACAGCCTCTAGTTGCCAGTTGTTGAACTTGGATATAAATCCAAATTCATAGTTATTGGTAACGGCAGGTTCCAGCTGTATATCATTTATGCTTTCGGCCACCGCAGACCTCAGTACAGAGCCTAGATCGGCAATGGAAAAGCCTTGGGAATAACTTACATATGGGGCAAATTCTTGGTGTTCTATATACCGTAGCCCTACATTAAAGGCGAAATTGTTGAAATTAAGTTTGCCTCCTTCCACGGCTACGGAAGGACTAAAATTGCCATCGCTTTTGGCGGAATAGGGAAGGGTATTATAATCTACGATATCCATATTCATACCGTCATAGCGCAGCCCAGCCTTAAGGACCCATTGGTCATTGAATTTCATGGTAGACTGTGCGTAGGGAGCCCAGTTGATGAGTTCAATATTAGGTACCCACAATCTGCCATCCAAAAGCCCTTGATTGGTTTTGTCCTTTAAAAAATCCATACCATAGGTCAAGGATATGCTTGTTTGGTTAAAAGGGGCAAATTGGGTGTGAAAGTTAGGTCTGATCCCAAATTTTTCGGCATTGATTACAGATTGTCCGCCGTTTTCAAATTTGTCCGAATAGAAAAAGACGTTTTCAGTATTTTGGTAATATAGGTCTGTTTCAAAATTGGTGGTTCCTTGGAAGATATTGCTGAGACTATATTTTAGTTGCCCATTTATCAAGGTGGTTCCAGTAGGTTCTTGTCCGGCAATACTGCCTTCTGTACCATAGGCAGGAACAATGTTATAATCTCCATCTTCATTATAAACTTCTACCTCGGCAGCTACCGGAATAAAGGGGCTATCCTGGGCGGAATGGTAGACATTGCCACTAAGGGTAAGTTTTTGCCTATCTGACAGTACATATTCCAATTTTCCAAAGCTGCTATAGATATCGGTGTTGTCAAAGCCGTATGTTGGCAGTAGGGGAATTCCGTCTGCATCGTATTTATTACCGGTCTGTTCCAGACTACCGCTTATGTAATAGCTGAATCTATTTAGATTGCCCTTGAGGGACTGATGTATGCCCCAGCCCAATGCGTCATTGGTTTTTGCTAAATTGGTTGATCCCCATAGATTGGTAGTGCCCTCAATTTTTTCATTGGAAGTGGGATTTTTGGTGATATAGTTAATAAAACCACCATTGCCCCCGTTTCCAAAGATAGAGGTGGCCCCTTTAATTACCTCTACACGGCTAATGTCATTGGGATTTACCGATTTAATCCCCAATTGGCCATTCCTTAAAGGGGTAGATTGTGGAATACCATCAACCATGACCAAAAGAGAACGTCCTCTTAGGGTTTGTCCCCAATTGGAGAAGGTGCCGGTAGAGACCGCTAGACCAGGGACAGTGAATTCCAATATTTCACTAATGTTGGAGGTAGCGGGTGTAAATTCCTCTAATTTAGCTAGGCCTACAACAGTCACCGAGGCAGGAATTTCGGACAGGTATTCCGAATGTCGGCTTGCAGAAACCACAACTTCATCCAAGTTGCTCAAATCTTCCTTTAAAACCGCATCATACGTCAAGGATGTGTTGTGTTGTAAGGTAATTGTTTTGCTTTGTGTTTCATAGCCCAACATTCTAATGCTTAGGGTCCAGGATCCTACTCCCAGCTCTGTAAGGTGGTAGTTACCATTTAGATCGGTCATGGTTCCCTTCTTAAGTTCCTCTATAAATACAGTTGCGCCGCTAAGTGGGTTATTGGCTTCATCGGTAATTTTACCTTTTATACTGGCTTGTGAAAAGGCATTAAAAGAGAGCAAAAGGGCTGCTGCCCAGGCCATTATTTTCATTCTATTCTTATTTAGATTTATTTAAAATAAGGGCAAATATAGAGTCCATATAAATAGTGACAAAGTAATTTTTAATATTATTTGGCCATTGGATATAATCTGAAATGTTAGTGGCTTTAGTGATAGGGTGTTATGGTGGAAATGTAATAGGTATCTGCTAGCGCAAGCCGCCTATAGAACGGGCAGCTGTCACGCTGGTGCTTACTATGCCAGTCCCCCTACTTTGTATTCCTCCGCTAGCGCGAGGGTCACGCTCGTGCTACCTAAGACGGGCAGGTTTCACGCTTGTTCTTACTATGGATCAATCTCAAAAGGTGTGTGTAGATTGCATAAATAGAATAAACTATCCTAGGTTTTATGTTCTGTTCATTTTTTGCATCGCCCAAAAAACGAACCAAAAAACGCTAGGCTTATTTTAAATTTCTATAAATCCACGCACTTTCCACTGCCGCACCGTCCAGGCCGCTTTCACTTGGGTGAAATGCTCTTTGGACGGCTTCCATTATCCAACGTGGAAACCACTTGATTTAGAACGAAATTGAAAATAGGCCGGTTTTAGTTCCTTCAATTTACAAGCTGAGAAGAATCCCCGCTAGCGCGAGCCGCCTAGAGAACGGGCAGGTGTCACACTTATGCTTACTGTCGTTGCACAAAGTCTCCTGAATTTGTGCCCGTCCTGCCAGTCTCCTTACTTTGGGTTGTTCCAAACTGCCATCGGCCTAAAAACATATAAAACTAGAAAGCCTGTAAATCATAAGATCTATAGGGTTTTTGTTGTACTCTAGGTGGTAACATTCAAAAACGATTTGAACCTCATTTTGTTGGGCATTTTTGGTGATGGTATTAGGAGTGCGACGGAATGCCTTAGCTGTAGCATAAATTTAATATGTGATTATGGTTTTTTAGGTTTTTTCTATTGAAATAAGCAAACCTATGGGGCATTTTTTTATTGATTTGAAGGCGCAGAATCACTCTGCACAAATCTTAGCGGAACTTAACCGCGCATGGATCCGGATTCCATTTTATAGCGTTAGGCCGGATAAGCCTTAAATAAAATTTAATCAGGGCGCATTGTTCTTATGCTGAATAATAGTTATGCCTGTAGTAAGTTGTTTTTATATTGGTTTATGGTATATTTCACAAGTCACCTTAACCGCTTGCTTTTCCTTTTAAATAGGTTTCCGGTGTCAAAATAGCCAACTCACTTTTTTTGAAATCCTTTAGGTTCCTTGTTAAAATAATTTTTATTTGCCCATTTTCTATAGCGGAAAAATTTTGCAAAGCATCTTCAAAATCTTTAAAATCAGAGTTCAACGCTTGTAAAACAGCATTTTTATCCATTTTTACGATTTCTATTAAATTTAAAAGTTGTTTTATCTTTTCAACTATAATATCGTGTTTAGCCGTTTTTCTAAGCAAATAATAGACATTGGAAATAATCACAGCTGTGGTATACCCCTTTATTTCCTTTTCAGCACAAAGATTTAAGATTTCTGCTGAAAATTCGGAAAACGGTTTTCTATCAAAAAAGAAATCGAGCAATACATCCGTATCGATTAGAACGTGATCCATTTATAAATATTTTTTTTCCAATCTATCTTTAAGTTCCTTTTTGTAGTCCATATTTTTTGGCATTTTAAAAGAACCTTTTAGCGATTCTACTACGGGATTAAGTTTTTTGCTTTTATGGTTTTGTTCTTCTTTGGTAAGAATTTTCAAATAGTTCTCAATGATATCCGACAAACTGCGATTTTTTTCCTTCGCATATTTTTTTGCCCTTTCAATTATTTCCCTTTCTATTGTTAATGTTAATTTCGTGTTCATAATAGTGAGTTTATGAATTGCTGCTCACAAAGTTACAAAATATTGCTATAACACGTATTAATTTTAAAATTATTACACGTGTATGTCCCCGCTAGCGCAAGCCGCCTAGAGGACGGGCAGCTGTCACGCTGGTGCTTACTACCGCTGCACAATGTTTCCCGACTTTGAGTTACTATTTTAAATTTATTCTTTTTGGTAATTATTTGGCATAGAGCAAGTCTGTGGTTTAAGGTGTTTTTTTGGTACCTAATTGGTATACTAATATTTGTTAAATTAGAAGGTTGGAAGAATACTTTTGTCTGTAGTATTCCTCCGGCCGTACATCAGAGATTAATAGGGAAATTCTGAGGATTATTGAGTGCCAAAAGGTATTGGGGTCCCGGGTATTTAGAATGTATGAATTAAAGGAATAGGAAGGGGTTGCGATTCGTAGGTTGTACGGCATAGCGTATCAAATTCATATCCATCCTATTAATGGTAATTGAAGGGGCCGCAAACTGGAAATTTATTAAGGAATAAACTTAAATTATGAAGGGATTACAAATAATTCTTGTCATTGGTGTGTTAACTCTTTTTGCCTGCACCCCAAAGCAATCTACTCCACGCATCGTAATTGATGAAACCCACAAAACCGAGTCCATCGAACAAATCATTGAAATTGATAGTGTTTGGGCAGGCCACCCTGTTGGTTTTAGCCTCTATACCCATGGAAACAGGCAATATATTGCCTACTATAATGCAAACCGAAACATGGTAGTGGGACAAAGAAATCTCGGCGATGAAAACTTTGAACTGTTTACAATGCCTCCAACCAGACGCGAAACTACAGCGGGGACCAGTACCGTTTTGGATTGGGACAGTCACAATTATGTTACCATTGGAGTAGATAAAGATGGATTTATTCATTTATCCGGGAACATGCATGTACATCCAATAACTTATTTCAAGAGCAAAAAGCCCCACGACATTTCTACACTCGTTCAGGAAATGGAATTGATTGGGACCAATGAGAAAAAATGTACGTATCCTAATTTTATGCTTACAAAGGATGGGGAGTTACTTTTTCATTATAGAGATGGCAGTAGTGGAAATGGTAAGGAGATTTACAATATCTATTCCTGCGAAAACAAATCTTGGTCCAGAATGCTGGATGTACCCTTAACGGACGGACAAGGATTAATGAATGCTTACCAAAGACAGCCAACTGTTTTGGAGGACGGCTGGTATCATGTTTATTGGGTTTGGCGAGATACGCCTGATTGTGAGACAAATCATGATCTATCGTACATGAAAAGCCCGGATTTAAAAAACTGGTTTGATGCCTTTGGTGGAAAAATTGATTTGCCTGCCACTTTGGATAACAAATCTTTGATTGTTGATCCAATCCCTGTAAAAGGAGGAATCATTAATCTGGGAGCCAAACTTTGTTTGGATGAAAATAACCAGCCCGTATTTGTTTATCATAAATATGATTCTGCTGGAAACCTTCAGATATACGCAGCACACATAGAGGATGAAAAATGGATGCATAAGCAACTGACCAATTGGGATTATCGCTGGGAGTTTTCGGGCCGCGGAAGTATTGATGTGGAATTTAGTTTCAAAGGTTTCAAAAAAAGAAAGGATGGCCATTACGAAGTTGATTACTGGCACACCAAATATGGAAATGGCACTATTTTGTTGGACAATAAATTTAAAAATATAGGGAAGGTGTTGAAGCCCGAACCCTTTGATACAACTCTGGAAATTGAAGGGGATTTTCCTGGTTTACAGGTTAAAACCAGTAAAGATATTGGACCTGTGAATGACAAAAACTTCAGATATGTTCTTAAATGGGAAGCCCTCAATAGCAACCGGGACCAGCCTCGCCAAAAACCTTGGCCCAATCCAAGCCGACTGCTTTTGTATAAAATAAAGATGGCAAGCGAGTAATCTTTTACATTTGAATAGATGAAAATGAAATCGGACTAAAATTTGCTAACTTAGAAGGTTTGAAAAACACTGCTATTTGTAGTATTCCATACTGCCGTACAGCACAGAAAATTATAGGGGTTGCTAGGTGTCAAAATGTGTAGCGGTGCCACTTTGTTTGTAATTTATTAATTAAAGGTATATGGAGGGCAAGTAGTCATTTACGATCCTTGTACACAAGCAAAAAATGGAAATTGAGAAAGCTATAATAGAAGACGCAAAAGAATTGACAGAACTAACTATTATCTCAAAGTCATATTGGGATTATAGCAAGCAGCAAATAGAAGATTGGAAAAATGACCTAACGATTACTGAAGATTATATCCTTGAAAAAGAGGTGTATAAATTGGTTAAGGAAAATAAGATTATTGGCTATTATTCCTTTTTTAAATCAAATTACTCAGATTTAAAACTAGATAACCTATTTGTTGCGCCAATTTCTATTGGCAAAGGAATTGGAAAAAATTTAATGATTGATTTTTTCAAACGAATTCTAATGATCGATTTTGAGAGGGTTATTCTACATGCTGACCCTAATGCTGAAAAGTTCTATTCGCAATTAGGTTTTAATGTTATCGGAAAATTGGAAACATCAATTGAGAACAGGTATTTGTCAATAATGGAAATGAACAAAGCCAGTGTACAACACTATGTAAAAATGCATTAAAACGCATTTTATACTAAACGTTGTGCTTTATACTGGAGAAACCGAAGAACTAACCCCCGCTAGCGCGAGCGTCACGCTCGTGCTTATTAACCTAGGGTGCTACCCCCGCTAGCGCTACCCCGCCTGGAGGACGGGCAGGTGTCACGCTGGTGCTAACAAACCTAGGATTATCTGAACCTATTACCAATCCGTCCGTTAGACAGGTGCCACCCTAGTTCTTACTAACCGCTACATAAAGTCTCCCAACTTTGGGCCGGGTTACTTGGCGCCTATATGGTAGTTGTGGGTAACTAAAACAGTACCTGGTAGTTATAATATTCCAATTAAAAATTTTGGTAAAAAAAAGCGGAATTCGTAGTAGTTGGCACTGAGTTTGAATGTGTATTTAACTCAAAGCCAAAAAAGATAAATTGCCATCACAAAAAATGAAAAAAATAGTTCTAAGCATTACATGGCTTGCTGCATTGGGGTTGATATCTTGCAAGGAAGCACCCAGCCAAGAAAACACAGGCTCACAGGAATTAGAGGTTAACCATAAGGTGAATAATGATATAGTAAGAACTGAGCTTAAGGATAAGAACGGTCAGACCCTGGACATTACTTTCAACAACAGGGTAGGCATTGCCAAGGTGTATCTTAATGGAGGGGAACAAATTAATTCGGTAGCGGAAAAGGCCGCTTCGGGTATTTGGTATAAAAACGAGCAGTATGAATTAAGGGGAAAGGGAGTGCAGCACGAACTGACAAAAGAAGGAAAAACAGTCTTTAAAAACTAGAATAATTTACCAATAAAAGGGAGCTCTTTTTCATTGGACAAGAAAGAATACATCCCTACTAAAAACGGATCCACGGATTTAAATAAATAACTATAAATATGAAGTATATAACAACTATAATAGTAGCATTTTTTTTAGCAAGTTGCGGAGCACACATGAAGAACAAACAATCCATTAATACATCCATGAATAAAAAATGGGAATTAAGCGCTTTTGGAGAAAATAAGACCAGTAGTAACCGACCTATTTATCTAGATCTATCGGAAAACGGCAAAGTATCTGGTTTCGTTGGATGTAATCGTTTAATGGGAACCTATGTCATTGAAAGTGATAATCAGATTGCGTTTAGCCAATTGGGCACAACGCGAATGGCTTGTGGTGCAAAAGAAATGGAGTTGGAAGGACAACTGTTGCAGCTGTTATCCGGGACCAATAGTTTCACTATAGAAAATGGAAAGTTAAACCTTAGTAACGGACAATCCTCTGCCATATTTTATGAAATGAGCGATAATAAAATCGTCAATAAGTATTGGAAACTAACCACCCTTATGGGCAAAGAAGTGGAGATGGCAGATAATCAAGAAAGGGAGCAATACTTCATTTTAAAAAGCGACCATACTATTACGGGTTTTGCGGGTTGTAACCACTTTAACGGCAGCTACAAATTGGAAGAAGGTAATAGAATTAGGTTTAATGAAAATCTGGCGGTAACTATGAAAGCCTGCCTAGATGGTAATAATAATGAAAGTGCGTTTTTAAAAGTTTTTAAGATGGCGGACAACTACACTATAAATGGAGATGTCTTAAAACTAAATGTAGGCAGAAGAGCGCCATTAGCGGTATTTGAAGCGGTTTATTTTTAAAAAAATAACAACCACGGCTGCACAAAGTATGCTGCGCAAAGCCTCTGGGAAGAATCATTGTCCTTAATTCCCCGCTAGCGCGTGCGTCACGCCTGCCCGTCCTTTAGGCGGGCTCGTGCTCACAAACCCCGTTGTGCAAAGTCTCCGGACTTTGCGCTCAACTCTTCCTACCCAGTTTCCCAACTTTTTGGCCGGATATTTTACTACATCATTTTTATCAGGTATTTGCCAACAGCAACTCTTGCAATACAACGGATTTTTTCGTACTTAAGCGATATGCTGAATATGCAACCTAATATTTGCTAACTTAGAAGGTTAGAAAGACACTTCTGTTTGTAGTATTCCCCCCGCTGTACACCACAGAAAATTTTAGGAAAGTAAAGGATAAATAGTACAATAGCGTAACTGTTTAAGGTAGCTGTGTGGTTACAAGTTACTTTATACATATGTTGCCCACAATTAAGAGAAAATTAAAATATGAAAATACTATCATTTATAAATATGAAAGGAGGCGTTGGAAAAACCACCAGCGTTGTTGAACTTGGAACAATATTAGCAACAGAACACGGGAAAAAAGTATTAATAATAGATATTGACCCACAAACAAATTCAACTTTCTCTCTAATAGGATTAGATGAATGGGGAAGAATAAAAGATACGGCTACAATTGCAGATGTATTAGGAATGAATAAAGGACTTTCATCTAGAGATGCAGAATATGACATAAAGGATGCTATTATCGAAAATGTATGCGAAATCGAAAACCTTGATTTAATACCATCTCACATTGAATTAACATTTTTAGATATAGATTTAAGTTCAGAACCGGGAAGAGAAAATATATTAAGTAGACAAATTGAAAAATTAACTACTGACTATGATTTTGTATTAATAGATTGTCCACCAAATTTAACAATTGCACCACAGAACGCATTAGTTGTTAGTGACCATATAATTGTACCTGTTTCACCTGAATTCTATGCTGCAATAGGTTTACCGTTATTAATAAACAGAGTGAATCAATTAAAAAGAAAATTACCAGGATGCACTGTAGAAATTCTTGGTATTCTTTTCACTCAAAAAAGAAATACAAAAGACCATAATCATCATTTAGATAGTATTAGAAGAACTTGTTCCACAGAATTAGGAATTTATACTTTTCAAACTGTAATTCCGTTTACAACAAAAATAAGTGAAGCTGCTAAATACAATAAACCTGCTACTCTTATTAATCCAAACGAAAATGGGATTATAGCTTATAAAAATTTTGCAGAAGAATTAATAATAACTCTAGAAGACTAAAAATGGATATTTCAAATAAAATAATTTTACTAGAGAATACATTAAAAGAATTCTCTGATTTAGAAAAAAAAGGCTTGGATACTTCGTCTTTGAAAATCTTCATTAAAAACTTAAAAACCTTTGAGAAAATTCAAAAGTCTAGAGATTTAAAATTTGCAAATAAAATAAGTTTTGAAGATAAACTTGAACTAATTAAATCATTCCTTGAAGACAAAAAGGTTTTTCCAAGAATTAAAGACTTAATAGATTTTACAAATTCAGAACTAGAGTTAGGATTTAAAGACCAAAAAGAATCAAGAGCTTTAACAATTCAAAGAATTATAGGACGAATTCAAAAAAGACCTGGATTAAAAGACAAAGTGAAATATGCAGTTAATAAAATCAGAAACGAAATAATGCATATGGAGAATCAAAAAATAGACAATAAAGAACTATCAAAAATTGAATCTTTTGCTAAGTGGGCCGAAATATTAAGTAATTTATGAGAAAGGCTATATTAGAAAAGGCAAAAGCTGACATACCTTTATATTTTAATGACTTTAAAGAATTTTGGGATGAGTCAATTGTAAATATTAACGATAACGATTTACACGAAATATATCGTGCTACTGTGGTTCCTAAGAACTATAAAATTGCTTTTCACAACTTAGGTTTAACAGAATATGACTTATTAATTGATGAAATATTTGAAGATGTAAACTCATCATTTTTTCTTTCTCTAATTGGATTGTATCGCTCAGCTCATATGCATCTAAGAAGCAGTATAGAACTTACATTACAACTAATTTATTTCATCCATCATCCTATTGAATTTAATCAATGGAAAAATGGCGAGTTTGTATTAAAGCACGATAAAATAATGGAATATATTAATAAACATCCTAATTTTGAATCTGACATATCTCCACTTCTAACTAGAATAACTCAAAATTGGAAGAAGTTCTCAAAACATATTCACGGTGAATCTCCAATATTTTTTCAATGCGAACTTGATTCCAGAAAAACTAATTCGTTCAAAATTAGAGACTTTAATATTTGGAAAACCAACTACACCAAAAACATCTACTCTTTGAATAAATTACTATTATTATTTTTTAAAGCTGATTTATCAAGGTTTCCTACTAAAAGTTTTGATTTATTGACTGAATTACTAAGTGAAGAAGATAAAGTATTGATAGAACATTAGAATAACTGTGGGCAACAACGCGTCCTATGAAAAGCACTAGTGCAGTTCCTTAAAGTTAATATTTTAGATGCATCCGTAAAGACTATGAACTTAAAAGATTTAAACGAAAAAGTACAGGAAATAATTACGGACTTAAAAGACAATGGACGATTTCCTAAAGAAAATAATTCGATTGACTATAAGTTAAAGTTAAATATAGCCACATCTAAAACAGGGTTAGAAAATTTTCTGCTAAACTTTGCGAAAGATATTCTATCTTTTTCAAATTCTGACGGTGGAATTTTACTTTTAGGAATTGATGAAAAATCTGATGGCACGCACGTAGATGTTGGTCTTGACCAACAAAATCTTGATGTTTTAAAACAAATTGACCTTAACGAGATTACACAAAAATTTGAAAGTATTGCCAAAGTTGGTGTCTCAATTGACTTGCAAATGTTTCAAATTAGTACTAGAAAATTTTACTCACTAATAATTGAAAAGAACAATCAAGTTTTAATACCGGTAAAAGATTTTCCCGAATTTAAAATTGTTAAGGGTGCAATTTACTATCGAGCTTCAAGCAAAAACGAACACGCTAATAAAAATACCTCCGATTTTAATAGATTTTTGCAGATTAAAGCGAATGAAAAGAGTAAAGAATTTATGGAGATTTGGTCTAAACTTTTACCAGAAATGGTTGATATAAATCCAAGAGAAGTGTTGATAATAAATCCAGCACAACACAAAATCTATGGATTTAATAGTAAGGATAGGATCCTATCAGGAAGTGAAATTGAAATTGACGAAACTCAAAATGGAGTTTTCAATGTTATTTTAAATGCAATTTCAGCTGGTGATATTGGCAAAATAACAACTAATGAGGGTAAGCCTATTTATAAAATAGTAGGAGAAATTCAAACAAATAGAGAACATATAATCCTTAATAGTCTTGACCAAGAGGTCAAAAAGAAATCCAAATTTAAGTTTACTAATTCACAACTAAAACGAGCAATTTATCATTTAGGTTGGGTAAATGACCCTAATTTTAAAGTAGTTAACCCACCTGAAGGTACAGTTATCGCTTCTGAAAGTCAATACATTTGGACTGAAACTATGGATTTGGTTTCTAATAGAAGTAAGGTCTATTTTTCGACAGAGGCAATTGACAAATTAACTGAACTAATGGATGATGAAACAAAACATATGGAATTATTCAATAAAAAGTTGAGTGTAAAAGCCAATGCCTAACAAAGCCTAAAACTAATGCGGACTTTAGGATAAAACGGAAAGGTCTGTGTTTATTTATGGTGTCGCTAAATCTTATGGATTTAGCTTTAGACAAGAAAAAATAAAACTAAACAATAAGCTTTAGCTTCGTGCTTAGACGGAAACGAAAAGTTTCCTTGCCTCCGCACTACGCTTAGCCCAAGCGTTGTGCGCATTTAGAAAAAACGCGTTCAAAATGAATCAAATAATAAATAGATGAAATTAAATCGAATAATTGTAACTATAATTTCTTGCGTTTGGCTTGTTAGTTGTGCACCACTTAAGCCTGTAACCACCACTAAAAATGGAGAGATACGTGATTACAAATACATTTACATTTCTCAAACAAAAAGTCTGACTTCTAGCTCAGGTGCCTCAATAAATGGACAATATTATTCAACTAGTAAAAGTGTAAACCCTAGAGATGTTATTTCAGGAATTATGGCCAAAGAAGGGTTTATTCTGATACCAGAATTAAAGGATGAAATAGCAAATGAAACTCTTGTCATTAATTATGGGGAAAGCGGTCAAAGAAGTACGGGGTTAGGCAGTTATACGATAGAAGTCACAATTCAATTTGTAGACTATGGTACAAGTTCATTGATTTCATCATGTACGGCTGAAGGCCGAGGAGAAACTGAAGCTGATGATATCCGTGAAGCAATTACAAGGTGCTTGTATAGTGTAACATTAAATCCAACTGAATAAGAAAAAAAGCGCACAACACTGTATCCTATGAAAAGCACTAGTCCAATTCCTTAGAGCTAATATTTTCTTGTGTAACTATCTCCGCTAGCGCGAGCGTCACGCTCGTGCTTACTGACCTAGGGCACGAGCCCGCCTAGAGGACGGGCAGGTGTCACACTCGTGCTTACTATGTCAGTCTTCAAACTACGGGCTGCCCATCCACCATCGGCCTAAAAACCTATAAAACCAAAAAACCCTGTAAATCATAAGATCTACAGGGTTTTTGTTGTACTCGAGGTGGGAATCGAACCCACACTCCAAAGGAACTGGATTTTGAATCCAGCGCGTCTACCAGTTCCGCCACTCGAGCAAACTACTATTTTTTATATTTCAATTTTCTCAGTTGTTCTTTTCCAACACCTGATTTCCAATATTTTTCTCTTTTTCTACCTTCTTTCCAATTTTCCCGCTGTTCGGTATAAATCAGTTTAAAGGGAGCATAAGGTCTGGTCGTTTTTTCTCTTCCTTTATTATGCCGTTCTATCCGCGCTTCTAAATCTGTGGTCATTCCCACATAAATATAGTTAGAAGTCAAACTAGATATGGCATAAATCCAAACCATTTTTCAAAATTTCAACTTAAGCGCGCCTGCCTGTCGGTAGTCAGGCCTGCCTGTCGGCAGACAGGTCTACCAGTTCCGCCCTGCCTACCGCAGGCAGGCACTCGAGCAAATTGCTTTCGCCAATATTTCAATTTAATCAGCCGTTTTAAAAACACTGACTTTGATTGCGAGTGCAAAACTAAATAAATTTTTCTTTATATCCGCAAAAAAATATCAAGAATTATACTTTAGCAACCCAAATAAATGTCTAAATTTGCACCTCCTTAGAAATAGGAGTGCCAATAAACTAAAAAACAAGACCTTAACAATGTCCTACCAAGTGCCGGAGCCCAAAATCTTCACCTGTACCCAAAGTGCCAAGCTATCCGAAAAAATAGCCGAGTCCTTTGGATCCAGTTTAGGTAATGTGATTTTTTCAAGATATAGTGATGGGGAATTTCAACCATCTTTTGAAGAATCTATAAGGGGTATGCGGGTTTTTATAATAGGATCTACCAATCCCAGTTCTGAAAACCTTATGGAAATGTTGTTGATGTTAGATGCCGCCAAAAGGGCCTCAGCAAGACACATTACCGCAGTAATGCCTTACTTTGGATGGGCAAGACAGGATAGAAAAGACAAGCCAAGGGTGCCCATTGCGGCCAAATTGGTAGCCAAAATGTTGGAGGCCGCCGGAGCAACCCGTATCATTACCATGGATCTGCACGCAGACCAGATACAAGGGTTCTTTGAAAAACCGGTAGACCATTTGTTTGCCTCTACCTTGTTCCTACCGTATTTGGACAGCCTTAATCTAAAGGATTTAACCATAGCCTCTCCTGATATGGGAGGGTCTAAAAGGGCTTATGCCTATTCCAAGGCACTAAGCTGTGACGTAGTGATCTGTTACAAGCAAAGGGCACAGGCCAACGTAATTTCCCATATGGAACTTATTGGCGATGTGCAGGGTAAAAATGTGGTCCTGGTTGATGATATGGTAGATACCGCAGGAACACTTACCAAGGCAGCCGACCTAATGATGGCCAAGGGTGCTTTGAGCGTTAGGGCCATATGCACGCACGCACTGCTCTCCGGGGATGCCTATGAGCGCATAGAAAACTCCAACCTGTCCGAGCTTATTGTTACCGATTCCATTCCCCTTAAAAAGGAAAGCAAGAAGGTAAGGGTCATAAGCTGTGCAGAATTGTTTGCAGATGTAATGCACAGGGTGCATCACAATACCTCCATTAGTTCCAAGTTTCTAATGTAGGTAAACCAATAGAATTATTAATTATTAATATATATAATGAAGTCAATTACAATTAAAGGATCAGAAAGAGAAAGCGTGGGCAAAAAAGCAACAAAGGCCTTGCGTAATGCTGGAAAGGTTCCTTGCGTTATTTACGGAGGGGAAAAACCATTGCACTTTTCAGCGGAAGAACTAGCGTTCAAAGACTTGGTTTACACTCCAAACGCACACACTGTTGTGATTGAATTGGATGGTGGGGACAAGATTGATGCCGTACTACAGGATATCCAATTTCACCCTGTAACCGATAGCATTCTGCACATAGATTTCTATCAATTGTTCAAGGACAAAGAGGTTACCATGAATATCCCTGTAAGGTTGATAGGAAACTCTCCTGGGGTTAGAAATGGTGGTAGATTGTTGTTTAGAAAAAGAAAATTGGCTATCAAGGCCTTGCCAGACAACCTGCCAGATTTCTTTGATGTTGATATTTCTAAATTGAAAATCGGAGGAAATATTTCCGTTGCCTCATTGTTGAAAGATGAGTTTACTATTCTTCACCCGGACACTACGGTTGTGGTACAGGTTAAAGCTGCACGTAACGCTATCTTGACCGATGACGACGATGAAGAAGAAGAAGGAGCCGAAGCTACTGCCGATGCAGCTGCTGAAGGTAACGAATAAATTTTTTGAAATTTTAGATAAGGGCATCCCGCTACAGCGGGATGCTTTTGTATTTTTATAGCTTTCTTAAAACTGTACTATGTTCCACATCTTAAAATCACTTTTTAATTTGAATAGGACATGGTTGGACGAAAAAGACACCATGAAAAAATTTCTGATCGTAGGACTCGGTAATATTGGGCAGGAGTATGCCGAAACCCGGCATAATATTGGTTTTAAAGTGTTGGATTCCCTGGCCCAACAGGAAGATTTCACCTTTGAGACCGCCAAACTTGGGGACCTGGCTACCTTTAAGGTAAAGGGGAGGAGCATTCTATGTCTTAAGCCCTCTACCTATATGAACAGAAGCGGAAAGGCGCTTAAGTATTGGATGGACAAGGAGAATATTCCTTTAGAGAACGTATTGGTCATTACAGATGATATTAACCTTCCCTTTGGTACCTTGCGCTTAAAAGCCAAGGGTAGTGATGGGGGGCATAATGGCCTAAAGGACATACAGCAGGTACTGCAAACTACCAAATACAACAGATTGCGCTTTGGTGTTGGGGCCGATTTTGGAAAAGGAAGACAGATAGACTACGTCTTGGGCGAATGGAACGAAGAGGAAAAGGATGCCCTGCCCGAACGTTTTAAGAAAACCGATGAGCTGGTGCGCTCTTTTGTACTGGCCGGTGTAAACAGGACCATGAACCAGTTTAACGGTAGCTAGGCCGCTCTTTAACGCACTTTAAATTGGGATACTTGGTTGGTGGCCGTATTGCCTTCCAAATCCCGGGTAAGTACACGCCAGTAGTAAACGGTGTCCGACTCTACGCTTACCGTTATATCCGAGGTGCCATTGGTCAAGGTGGCTATTAAAGTGGTAGGCGGATTTTCTGTGGAGAAATATACCTCATAGCCCTCCAAGTCATTGTCTATATCCGCTCCCTCCCAATTTAACGCTACCTCATTGTTAATGTCCTTGGTTACGGTGGCTCCCGTTTTGGGTGCTATCACCTCGGCCGGAAAAGGGGCATAGGTGGTCTCTGACCCGGCATTGTAGAACAACCAGGTTTCACTGCGGGCCGTTTCCGAAACATCGTCGTTCTTGGAGATAATGTACCAGGAAAAGGCATCGCCCTTCTCTAAAGGCAAACTTGCCGATGTACCGGTAACCACTATGGTCTGGGTGGTATTGGTATTTATATTGGTGGCCCTTAGTTGATAAGATTCTGTATGTTCCGATGCCTGCCACCTAAATTCTACCAAGGAGGTATTGCTGCCATTAATATCCTGGCCAGTAGTGCATTCCGAGTTCTTTTCGGGGAAGACCAACAGTGCCGATGTAGGTGGCTTGGGGGAGCTTTTTCCTCCGCAACCCACTAAGGCCAAAAAACATAATATGATGGCTATTGGTTTCATCCCTCTATTCTTTTATGATCTTAAAACTGCTTTGTACGCCTTCTCCCCTTAATTTAAGGATGTACATTCCGGAAGGCAGTCCCGGTAATGCAATGCTGATCCCATCATTTTGGAGCTTATAATCTTTGGAGCGGATCAATTGTCCCGCAAAATTAAAGATTTTGACATTGATATCCTCAGGCCCCTGCTTTAATAACACCTCTAGTTGGTCTACAAAGGGGTTGGGGTATACAATGGGTTGATCTGCCAAAATAAATTGTTCCTCATAACTGCCCTGACAGGATAGGTTGGTGTACACTTTTAATTGGTTTACGCCCTTTTTTAGGTCCAGCACCACGGTTGATGCTTTGGTTTGGGTAACTATACCGTTCAATTCTATGTTATAGTCCGTTCCCCCGTCCAGGGTCAGCATTGCCTGTGTGCCATCGGCAGTGAGTTTGGCGGTGACCGATAGGGGTGGGGGTTCGTTGATAACGACTTCAAAGCAATAGGTTTCGTATACGATGTCATCATCGGTACCGGTGATGCATATTTCATAGTTGCCGGCGTTGAGGTTTTCCTCGTAATAAAAATTGGTAAAGCTGGAAGTGGAATTCACCCCAGGGCCAATGAGGCTTACCTCATAGTCCATATTTAGATCGGCCACTATTCGTATGTTCCCGTCATTTTTATTGCTACAGGATTCGCTGTTTATCTCTACTTGGAAGTTGCTGGGCGGAAGAATGTATACCGGGCAGCCGTTGAGGTCTACCTGTACACCCATTGGGGTATTTAGGCAGAGGTCGTCACCGTCGTCAAACACCCCGTCCTTGTCCTCGTCCAGCCTAAAATTGCCTTCCACGCATATGTCTATGGAAAAGGCATTTAGGGTTCCCCCGTCCGATGAGGCTATGTCCTTTACTTCCAGGGTCCAATCCCCAAGGGTAGATTCCCCATTAAAGGCCGCCAGGGAGCCCAAGGGCCTTACGGTGCCCAATATGGCCGGACCGCTTCCGCAAATAAAGCTATTGCCGTCATCATCAAATGTGGCCAATATATCCGGATTGCCACCGCAGGAATTGGAGACCAGGATTACCCTTGTCCCGGCAGGGGAAATAAGGGCTATTTCCAAATCTGCCAAATAGGAATGGTCTATATCCAGGTTTACGTTTACATCCGAAATGGGAAGGTCGTTCAACATGGTAATGGTAGAGGTAATGGTAGGGGTTCCCACAGAGGGGATGGTAAGCGGCAGGTCACTAGCGGTTTCCGTGGCACAATTTAGTTCCAGGGTGGTAAAACTAAAGGCAGGGCCAAAAGTGCCCTCCCCACAACTGTTTTTTGGTTTTACCCGCCAATAGTAAGTAGTTTCTTCCTCCAAGCTACTGGTGAGGTAGGTGTTAAAGAGCACGGTGGCGGTTTCTATGATATTGCTAAACCCGGGATCGTCCGCAATCTCTACATCAAAAGAGGTGTAGGAGGGGTTGGATTCCCATTCCAGGTCCGTGGCAATATTGGCACTGCCAGATCCATCGGCAGGGAGTTGCAGTACCACATCGCTAAAGCTGGTGTCCAAAATCCTGAGGTCTATATCCACTTGTTTAACAATGGTATCGGCCGTGGCCATAATAGTAATGGGATAATTACCTGAACTCACCGCTGCCGTGTTGGAAAAGGTGATGTTTACCACCGTATCGTTCACTGTGGTAGCGGCAGGCGAAAAGCTGGCGGTGAGTCCGGCTGGCATTCCAGAAGCGGAAAAGGTAGCTTCCTCCTCAAAGCCATTAAAGGTTTGATAGGTAAAGGGGGCGATTAGATCACTGCCCTGGCAGACCTCGTATTCCAATTGGGGAAAATTGAGGACCATATCAGAAGAGGTGACCGTAAAATCGCTTGTATTTACCGCTAGAAATATATTGTCATGGGCTCTCACCATGATACGGGCGGTGGGAGTGGCAAAGCCGGGGATAAGAATGTCCTGTTGGCCGTCATTGGGCACGCTATCTGCCAATACAATAGGGAAGGAAGCCCCGCCATTGGCCGAAAAATAAATATCTACAGTCTGGGTGTTTATGGGGGCGTGGTTGGTTTCTGCCACATCCCAAACCACCTGCTGTCTGGTTCCGGCCACATAGGATACATTGGTAGATTGGGAGCTCACCGTAAACGGGCCCGCATTGTCTATTACCTTTACTTTTACCAGATCTGAGGCTACCTGTCCCCCGCCAAGGGAGTTGTCCCTGACCGTAAGGGCAAAATCCAATTCCCGCTCCACATCGGAAACGGTCTCCCAGGTGGTATTGATGTTGGGGTTGGTCTGGGTAAGGTTGCCGGCCACTATACTGGAGAGCCGGGGGAAATATCTGCTAGGTTTTACCGTGGGTTTTAAAGATCTAAAATTGGCGCCGCTGAGATTGGTAGGGCCAAAGGTATTGTGGGTAACGATCCCATCGTCTATCTGCTCCCAATTGTAGGTAAGAATATCCTCTTCGTCCGCATCAGAGGCCGTGCCCGTTAGGCGAAAGGCAGTAGATTTAGGGATGATAAAGTTCCCCGTGGGTACAATTTCAGGTGGGCTGTTCAGCAGGGGTATTTCCTGGGCACAGCTGGTGGTCTTAACATATTCCAGAATTTGGAAAATACTGTAATAGTGAAAGTAGTCGTCTCCGTTAAGGGCAACATTTTCACTGCCAGAGATGCCCGCATATCCCATTATGGTGGTGCCACTGCCGGGTTCTGCCTGTACCAGGGTGCCTTCGGACTCAAAGGACCAGGTGTGGTTGGCCCCAAACTGATGGCCCATTTCATGAGCTACAAAATCCAGGTCAAAAATATCGCCCTGTGGTACCAGGGCAGAGGAGTAGGCGCTTCCCTTTCGGGTGTCTATACATACCGAGGCAATATAACCGGCGTTTCCTCCATTTTCATCGTTTTGGAACAAGTGGCCAACATCGTAATTTTCTGCGCCTATAACGGTATTTAGGGTGCTTTGTGCTTCAGAGTTTAGGTTGGAGCCGTAAGGATCGGTATCCTTGTCGGTGTAGATGACCTCGTCCGTATTGGCAACAAGCTCCAGGCTTATCCCCAGGTCGGTTTCAAATACTTCGTTGACCCGTGTAATGGTGGCATTAATGGCCGCAAGGGCATCGGCAACGGTACCGCCGTGGTATTCCGTATACTCCCCGGTGGCGGAAATGGCTACCCTAAATTTTCGCAATACCTGTCCGTCCAGCAATTTTAAGGCGGTGGGCCCCTTCTCTTTTTCAATACGCGAAGAGGTCTCACAGATGAAATTGGTATTCATCATAAGGGCATCCTGCCTATTGTATACCACATATTCGTTGTCCGAATTGGATACCTTCTGCATAAAGGTGGCATTTTTATGGTCCCCGTAAACAATCATGCTCTGTATGCCCTTTTGGGAAACACTAAAGCGCACCCTGTCCTTGCTATTGTTGACGGCTTGGCCTACGTACGATTTTATCTGGGGGTATTTTTGCGCCAGTTCTGGGGCCAGCACCGAGGCCTCCTTTATCACAAAGGGAATTAAGGTGCCGTTCTCATCGGGGAGGCTGATTATGTTTTTGCCTTTACGGACTTGGGCGTCTTGTAGCTCTTTTGTAAATTTTTCCTTCTGTAAGGTGAAGGTCTGGCCGTTTCCAATCTCCAGTTTTGCTATTTGCCTGGCCGCATTACTGCTCCTTTGGTTGCTTTTTTGCCAGTAGTTAGTTTGTCCAAATCCGTAATAGCTGAGAAAAAATATGGATATTGAAAAAACAAGACGTAATTTTACAACCATCAAAAGGGTTTTTTGTACCAACTCAAAGATAAGTTTTTTTATTATTCCATTTTGTGATAACAGTTCAAAGCATCTCCAATTACGACAAAGCGCACCCTACTGCCATTACCATTGGCACTTTTGACGGGGTGCATATAGGTCATCGTAAAATATTGGAAAGGCTCATAAATAATGCCAAACTGTTAGAATTGAAATCTACAGTGCTAACTTTTTTTCCACACCCCAGAATGGTGTTGCAAAAAGATGTCTCCATAAAGCTTTTGAATACCATAGATGAGAAGGTGTCTATTTTGAAGGAAATTGGGATAGATATTTTAATAATACACCCCTTTACCCAGGAGTTTTCCCGTTTGTCCGCAACCGAATTTGTTAGGGATATCCTGGTAAACGACCTAAAGACAAAAAAGATCATTATTGGATATGACCATAGGTTTGGAAGAAATAGGAATGCCAATATAAACGACCTGATCGCTTTTGGCAATGCCCTGGATTTTGAGGTGGAGGAAATATCGGCACAGGAAATAGACGATGTCTCGGTAAGTTCCACTAAGATTAGAAAGGCCTTGGGGGAAGGCGATATAAAGACCGCCAACTCCTATTTGGGATACCGGTATATGCTTACCGGAACAGTAATAAGGGGCAAAGGACTGGGGCGTAAGTTAGACTTTCCTACCGCCAATTTGCACATACCGGAGGAATACAAGCTAATCCCTAAGAACGGGGTCTATGTAGTGAGTAGCCATATAGATGGCAACAAGGTCTTTGGTATGATGAATATTGGGTACAACCCTACCGTGGAAGGTACAGCCAAAAGCATTGAGATCAATTTCTTCGACTTTGATCAGGATCTGTACGATAAAAAGATACAGATAGATATTATAGACCGCATCCGGGATGAACACAAGTTTGATTCCGTTGAGGCCCTTCAGGCACAGTTAAAAAAGGATAGGGTGACCTCCCTCTCCATAATCTCCGAGTAAATGTGGGATCGATTTCTTTTTAAGCAAATCGATAATAGCCCACTGCTGATATTTCGGATTTTTTTTGGGATTCTCGTTAGCCTGGAATGCTACGGGGCCATCCTTACCGGATGGGTGAGACGCACCCTGATTGAACCCAGTTTTACCTTTACCTTTATTGGTTTTGAATGGTTGCAGCCCTTGCCGGGAAATGGCATGTACATCTATTTTTTGGTTATGGGCACCCTGGGTATCTGCATTGCCCTTGGGTATAAATACCGATTTGCCACCCTGGCCTTTACCCTAATGTGGGCCGCAGTCTACCTCATGCAAAAAACCTCCTATAACAATCATTATTACCTCTTGCTGCTCATTGCGTTGATCATGTCTTTTCTGCCGGCCCATAGGAATTGTTCCCTGGATGCCAGACTAGACCCCGGCATAAAGACCAATCATATGCCGGCCTATATTAAATGGGGCATTGTAATGCAGTTGTTCATAGTGTATACCTATGCCTCCGTAGCCAAGCTATACGGGGATTGGTTGGATTTTAGTATTATAGAGATCCTGTTTAAAAGGAAGCAGGGCTACCCGCTTATTGGAGCACTGTTGCAACAGCCTGCGGTACATATGATTGTGGGGGTCTCGGGAATTCTGTTCGATCTGTTGATAGTACCGGCCATGCTTTGGAAAAAGTCCAGAAAGTGGGCATTTATGGCCGCTGTATTCTTTCATATGTTCAATTCCATAGTTTTCCAGATTGGTATATTCCCTTATCTGGCCTTGGCATTTATGGTGTTCTTCTATGATCCGGAGACCATACGGAAGATATTTTTTAGGAAAAAGAAGCCGTATCTTGTGAGTGAGGTGTTAATACCTCCCCATAAAAAGTTGGTCCTTGGGGTGGTGGGGATTTATTTTTTAATACAGTTGGTACTGCCCATAAGACATTATTTTATAAAGGGTGATGTGCTGTGGACCGAGGAAGGCCATAGATTGAGCTGGCGAATGATGTTGCGCAGCCGCAGTGGGCTTACCTCTTTTAAGATTAAAAACAATACCACCGGCAATTGGTACCTGGTAAATTTGGAGGACTATCTTACCAAAAGGCAAAAGAATAAACTAAAGGCCTATCCGGATTTTATGTGGCAGTTTGCCCAACGTTTAAAAAGGGAATATGCGGAGAAAGGAGAGGATATCTCCGTTTTTGTTAACGCTAGGGTAAGTGTAAACGGTAAGCCCCACCATCAATTTATAGACCCGGAGGTGGATATGGCCCAGGTGCCATGGGGGTATTTTGGCCATAGTGAATGGATACTGCCCTCTCCGCTGCAAGCGGGAGATTAAATTAAAATGGATTCGCCCTTTGGCATAGCTGCAGTGGCATGCCCCAAGGGTCACGGAGCATTATTAAATGGCTTCCGTCTGCTGTGTTTACTTCCTCTATAAAACTGGCACCCTGCCCTAGTAGCCGTATTTTGTCTTGTTCTGCATTGGTAGAGACAAAGGCCATATGAAAGGTGAGTGGGTGTTGGGATGTAAATTTGGTGATTTTTTCATCGGGTCTATGGTATAGTTCCAGAATTACACGCCCGGAAGAATCTTCCAAAAATGTCATAAATGGAGGTGTTAATTGTTCCCTTGCGACTTTTAGGCCTAAATGGGAAACATACCAATTTTTAACGCTATGGGTGTCTTCTACGTTTAGGGCAATATGTTCAAAAACCATGTATTGAAATATTATGGGTCATATCTGTTTCAAATTTAGGTTTAAAATCCGAAGATTAGATTAAATTTGCAACATTAAAATTTGAAAAATGTTGCAATTACAGGCTATTCGAGAAGATAAAGATCAGATAATAGAGGCTTTAAAAAAGCGGAATTTGGATGCGGTTCCACTTATTGAAAACGTACTTCAATTGGATGAAAAAAGACGATCCCTACAAAGCTCTTTGGATAACACCTTGGCAGAGTCCAATAGCCTGTCCAAGGAAATAGGAAAGCTGTATAAAAGTGGCAAGGCTGCCGAAGCCAATGTTCTAAAAGAAAAGACAGCTAAGCTAAAAGAGGAATCCAAGGAATTGAACGAAAGCCTAACTGCTGCCGCAACGGAGTTGCAAAACCTATTGTACCAGATCCCCAATGTTCCACATCCTTCCGTTCCGGCAGGGAGTACGGAAGAGGACAATGAGGTGGTCTTTAAGGAAGGGGATATCCCTGCCTTAAAGGAGGGGGCGCTGCCCCACTGGGAGCTGGCAAAAAAATATGATATTATAGATTTTGAACTGGGGGCAAAAATAACGGGTGCAGGCTTTCCGGTCTACAAGGGCAAAGGAGCCCGACTGCAAAGGGCCTTGATCTCCTACTTCTTGGACAAGAACACCCAGGCGGGATACCAAGAGATACAAGTGCCACATTTGGTAAATGAGGCCTCGGGATATGGTACGGGACAATTGCCCGATAAGGAGGGGCAAATGTACCATATTGGTGAGGATGACCTTTACTTGATCCCTACCGCAGAAGTGCCCGTAACCAATATTTATAGGGATGTAATCCTAAGTGAAACCGATTTTCCAATCCGTCATACGGGCTATACCCCTTGTTTTAGAAGGGAAGCCGGTAGTTACGGCGCCCATGTAAGGGGGCTTAACCGTTTGCATCAATTTGATAAGGTGGAAATAGTACGGGTAGAGCACCCGGAGAAATCCTATGAGGCCTTGGATGGCATGGTTGGCCATATAAAGGATATCCTTCGTGAACTAAAACTGCCCTTTAGGATATTGCGACTCTGTGGGGGAGATTTAGGATTTACGGCAGCACTTACCTATGACTTTGAGGTGTTCTCTACAGCCCAGGACCGCTGGTTGGAAATAAGCTCTGTATCCAATTTTGAAACCTATCAGGCCAATCGTTTAAAGCTGCGCTATAAGGACGAAAACGGAAAGAGTCAGCTGGCACATACCCTAAACGGGAGCTCCTTGGCACTGCCCAGGGTGTTGGCCGGAATATTGGAAAATTATCAGACCGGGGACGGTATACAAATACCGGAAGTCCTTGTTCCCTATACCGGTTTTAGTAAGATAGACTAAGGCCAGTAGAACAATAAGAGTGCCAGATGCTGTTTGCGGAATCCTGGCATAGCTGCTATGGCCCATGGCGCGGTTCACCATATTATAGGTTTTTAACAACCTAAGATTGTGTAATTGGTGTTTTCCGGGCCATGGGCCAATTCTTTATCATAGCCTTAACGTCCACTTTCTACATTCTGTGTATCTTTGAAAAAAAGACCCCATTGCGACTATTTCTTTTCATTTTTATCTGCCTTTGTAGCCAATCCCTGGTTTCCCAAGAAGATTTCTTGGCAAAACAGTATTTTGAGGATGGCGATTTTGACAAGGCCGTAGTCTTCTATGAGAAATTGGTGGCCAAAAACCCAATGCGGACCGATTATGTGGAAGGCTTGGTCGCCTGCTATCAGCAATTGGAACAGTATGATAAATCTGAAGCCATACTATTAAAACTATTAAACCAAAGAAACGCCTATCCCACCATACTTATAGAATTGGGGTATAACCATACCCTACAGGAACAGCCCCAAAAAGCAAGTGAATATTATGAGCAGGCACTGGCCAAAATAGAGGAGAATCCCAATTACGGCTATGGCATGGGCTTAAGGTTTCAAAAATATACGCTCTTAAACTACGCCCTACAAGCCTTTAGTATTGCCATGGAAAAAAATCCAAGGTTGGATTATAATTTTCAAAAGGCCAGGATTTATGGGGAGCAGGGAGATATAGAACGCATGTACCAATCCTACCTAAACCTTATTAGTGATGGCAAGGCGTCCCAGGCCAATGTGCTTAGGAATATAAGTGATTTTATTGGCTCGGAACCAGACAATCCCAACAATGTAAAATTCAAAAAAGTGGTTCTGCAAAACGCCCAAAAAAAACCGGATGTCCTTTGGAACCAATTGTTGAGTTGGCTTTTTGTGCAGCAAAAGCAGTACAAAAGCGCCTTTAATCAAGAAAAGGCAATTTATAAGCGTGGTGGGGAAATGGCCCTGCAGCGGTTACAGGGACTGGGGAAAATAACATTGGATAACAAGGACCTGTCCACTGCCAGGGATATTTATGGGTATATTGCCCAGAACAGTGCCGATGAGGTAATTGTATTGGACGCCAAACTAAACCTTATCCAAATAGATCTGCAGGACCCGGACAAAAAGATATTGGAAAATGTGGGCAATACCTTTAAAGACCTTATGGCAATCCATGGCTATGACATGGAAACCCTGCAATTGCCCATTGCATATGCCAAATTTCTGACCTTTAATATGGACAATCCCCAACCGGGCATTGAAATACTGCAGAAGTGTCTGCAGCTACCCCTGAACAATTATGGGAAGTCTTATATTAAAAGTACCTTGGCCGATATACTGGTGTATGACCAGCGGTTTAACCAGGCCTTGATTTATTTTTCCCAAATACAGAAAGACCTAAAGAACGATGTGCTGGGGCAGGAAGCCCGCTTTAAAGTGGCGCAGACCAGTTTTTATAAGGGCGATTTTGATTGGGCCTTAACCCAATTGAAGGTCCTTAGGGGGTCTACCTCCCAATTAATTGCCAATGATGCCATGCAACTGAGTCTGTTAATTTCAGATAATTCCCTGGAAGACTCCACACAAACGGCACTAAAGAAATATGCGCGAGCCGATTTCCTGGCCTATCAAAACAAGAAAAAAGAGGCGGTAGGGCTTTTGGAAGATATTCTTCAAAATCACAAAGGAGAGAAAATAGAGGATGAGGCATTGCTAAAACAGGCCGAAATCCTGACCCAATTAAAGGATTATGAAAAAGCCGAGTTCAACTATCTTAAAATAGTGACCTTCTACCCCCATGATATTTTGGCCGACGATGCCAATTTTGCCTTGGCAGAACTATATCGAAATGTGCTGGACCAGCCCGATAAGGCCAAGGCCCATTATGAGAAAATCATTTATAATTACCAGGATAGCTACTATTTTCCACAGGCCAGGAGGAATTTTAGGCAGCTAAGGGGAGATAGTATCAACTAATAGCCAGGGCCATATGGCCCATTAAATAATGTTCAATTGCCCGCTAAGGGTGCCAAAACAAAGATATGTATATCTATAATGTTACCATAAATATAGAAGAATCAATAAAGGAAGAATGGTTGGCTTGGATGAAGAAGACCCATATTCCGGAGATGTTGGATACCGGAAAATTTACCAAGGCCTTAATGACACAGGTATTGGTAGAAGAGGAGATGGGCGGCCTCACCTATTCCGTGCAGTACACCGCAGATTCCAAGGAAGCCCTGCAGAAGTATTACGAGGAGGATGCAGACCGACTCCATAAAAAAGTGATGGACCTCTTTGCCGGGAAATTTGTCGATTTTAGAACAGAGTTGGCCATTGTAAGTGAACATTAATCCATTTCTTTATTGGATAACAGTATGAGCAAGAAAAATAAAAAATCATATTATTCTAAAAAGGACAAATCCAACAAGCCCTGGCAGGAAGAGAGTCCCGTAAAGGCCAAAAAGCATTTGGGCCAGCACTTTTTAAAGGACGAGTCCGTTGCAAAACAAATAGGGGATACCTTGTCCCTAAAAGGGTACCGTAACGTAATAGAAATTGGGCCAGGTACAGGGGTGCTTACCAAATACCTATTGGAAAAGGACATAGATCTTGTGGCCATGGACCTGGATGAGGAATCTATTATCTACCTCAATCACAGTTTTCCCTTGGAGTACAATGATCTAATGCATCGCAAAGGCGAGTTTAAGGTACTGGAAGCCGATTTTCTAAAGTATGACTTGTGGAACCTGTTTGGGGAGGAGCAATTTGCCATAACCGGGAACTTCCCCTACAATATATCTACCCAGATCGTCTTTAAGATGTTGGAGTTTAAGAACCAAATCCCGGAATTTACCGGGATGTTCCAAAAAGAGGTGGCCGAAAGGATTTGTGAAAAGGAAGGCAGTAAGGCTTATGGCATACTCTCGGTATTGGTACAGGCCTTTTATGATGCCGAATACTTGTTTACGGTATCGCCCAAGGTATTTGATCCGCCGCCAAAGGTGCATTCAGGAGTGTTGCGGCTCACCAGAAAGGAATCCTATACCCTGGATGTGGATGAAGTACTGTTTAAAAAGGTGGTCAAGGCCGCTTTTAACCAGCGTAGAAAGACCATTCGTAACAGTTTAAAAACCTTTAATCTTTCAGATGTTCTCAAAGAAGATGCTATATTTGGCCTGCGTCCGGAACAATTGAGCGTTGCGGACTTCATTTCGTTGACCCAGAAGATTGCTAATGATACCATTTAAACTCACCGAAGAATTATTGGCAGAGATAGAGCTGCTGATAGAAAACCAACAAGATGCTACCTTGGCAGCTATGTTGGCTGAGGTGCATTATGCCGATGTTGCGGAGATTATCAACGAATTGGATGAGGACAGTGCTACCTATCTGATCAAGCTTATAGATAGCGAAAAAACATCGGACACCCTTACCGAACTGGACGAGGATGTGCGGGAGGCCATTTTGGGAAATCTCTCGGCAAAGGAAATTGCCGGGGAGTTGGACGAACTGGATACCGATGATGCGGCCGATATTATTGGAGAGCTTCCCAAAGAAATGGTCCAGGAGGTTATTTCTGAATTGGAAGATAGGGAGCATGCCAAGGATATTGTTGACCTGCTGCGCTATGATGAGAATTCTGCAGGGGGACTCATGGCAAAGGAGCTGGTAAAGGTAAATGAGAATTGGAACGTGCTCACCTGTGTTAAGGAAATGAGGGCCCAGGCAGAGAACGTTACCAGGGTGCACTCCATTTATGTTATAGACGATGAAGGCAAGCTTAAAGGGCGACTGTCCCTAAAAGATTTGCTTACCACCTCTACCAAGACCCATATCAGCGAGGTGTATATTCCCAAGGTAGATGCCGTAAATGTAAATGAAAAGCCAGAGGAAGTGGCCAGGATCATGTCTAAATATGACTTGGAGGCCATTCCGGTGGTAGATGAGATAGGCAGGTTGGTAGGCCGTATTACCATAGACGATATTGTAGACGTTATTAAGGAGGAAGCGGAAAAGGATTACCAATTGGCAGCAGGTATATCCCAGGATGTGGAGGCAGATGACAGTATATGGGACCTTACTAGGGCCCGCTTGCCGTGGCTGTTCCTAGGATTGTTGGGAGGCGTGGGAGCGGCCGCCATTATGGGAGGGTTCGAGACCATGATGAGCCAGTACGGCGTGCTGTTTTTCTTTACGCCCCTTATTGCGGCAATGGCCGGTAATGTGGGGGTGCAATCCAGCGCTATCATGGTACAGGGACTGGCCAATGACGACCTAAAAGGGAGCATCACCGGCCGCCTCATAAAAGAAATGCTACTGGCCCTGCTCAACGGCGTGGTACTGGCATCAATACTATTGTTCTTTACCTGGATCTGGAAGGGTAGCTTCCTTACCTCCCTGGCCATATCCATTTCCCTGGTCAGCGTAACGGTGGTAGCGGGCATTATAGGTACCTTTATTCCACTTTTTCTCCATAAAAGGGGCATAGATCCCGCCATTGCTACCGGCCCTTTTATTACCACCAGCAATGATATTTTCGGGATTTTGATCTATTTTTCCATCGCCAAGGTTATTCTGGGTATTTAGGGCACTCTACCGCCGCTGTCGGTGGCGGGCTTTACGCGCTACACGGTAGCCTGCTGCAATCCCTAGTGCAGGATGCCAACCCGTTTTATGTCCTAGGAAATGGATTAAACCAATAAAGGCTTATTTTTATACCAATTCCAACGCAAAGCCTTAGTGCTTTCCAGGGCCAAATAACAAAAAATAGTCGGCATAGTTGTTTCAAGTCGTTGGACGGACTTGTATATTTGCCGCATAATACCAGTTTTATGAAAGTACTGCATTTAGATGTTAACCATCCTTTGATCATTGAGCAATTTAAGGAGTTGGGATTCCAGAACCATGAAGACTATAGTTCCAGTAAAGAGGAAGTGGAAAAAAAGATCAGTGGGTATGACGGGATCATTATACGCAGTAGGTTTACCATAGACAAAGCCTTTTTGGACAAGGCTACCAATCTAAAGTTTATTGGGCGTTTGGGAGCAGGTTTGGAGAATATAGATACCGATTATGCCAAGCAGTTGGGGATCTTTCTTGCAGCCGCCCCCGAAGGCAATAGGAATGCCGTTGGCGAACATGCCCTGGGAATGATACTCTCGCTTTTCAATAAACTTAATAAGGCAGACAAAGAGGTTAGAAATGGCAAATGGGACCGCGAAGGCAATAGAGGACTGGAACTGGATGGTAAGACGGTAGGGATCATTGGCTACGGAAATATGGGCAAGGCCTTCGCCAAAAAACTCCAAGGTTTTGATGTGGAAGTGATCTGTTATGACATTGTTGGAGGGGTTGGCGATGCCAATGCCAGACAGGTAGGTATTATGGAGCTAAAACAAAAAAGCCAAGTGCTTAGCCTACATGTACCACAGACCGAAACTACCATGAATATGATCAAAGCGGAATTCTTGGAAGGCTTTAATAACCCGTTGTGGTTAATAAATACCGCTAGGGGCAAATGTGTGGTAACGGAAGATCTGGTTGCCGCCATGAAAGAGGGAAAAGTCCTGGGAGCCGGATTGGATGTTTTGGAATATGAGAAGAAATCCTTTGAGGATATGTTTGGTGATTCCCAATTGCCAGAGGCTTTTAACTACCTGATCAAGGCAGAAAATGTAATATTATCTCCGCATGTGGCCGGCTGGACCGTGGAAAGTAAAGTAAAATTGGCCCAGACCGTAGTGGATAAGGTCAGGGAAAAGTTTTGTCAATAAGAACTGTTCTTCTACGTATTTAGTATTCTAAAGTTGCTTTCTTATTAAGGAGGAAGGCTTATTATCTTTATTTCTATCTCTCAAATATCTTTTGGGATTAGGCTGTTTTTTGTACTTTAGATAGCAGGACCACAAGAATCCATTTATTTTTCCGGATTGCCAATAGCTTGTTGGTCCTAAGCTAAAACCATAACGCCATGCAGTCTACAGCCACTACAGTAGAACAATATTTACAGGAACTCCCAGAGGAGCGCAAGGAGGTTGTAGAAAAATTAAGGAAGGTTATTTTGAAAAACCTTCCCAAGGGTTTTGAAGAGTGTATCAACTACGGAATGTTGGGCTATGTGGTGCCCCATTCCCTTTATCCGGAAGGCTACCATTGCGATCCCAAACTGCCCTTGCCGTTTATGAACCTGGCTTCACAGAAAAACTTTGTAGCTGTCTACCATATGGGGATATACAGTGATCCCTCGGTCATGGATTGGTTCTTGGCCGAATACCCCAAGCACTGCAAGAACAAGCTGGATATGGGGAAAAGCTGCATACGCTTTAAGAATCTAAGCAAGGTTCCCTATGAGCTTATAGGACAACTTGCCTCCAAGATTAGCGTAGCAGATTGGATATCCACTTATGAAACGGTGGTGAAAACTAAAAGAAAACGATGAAAAAAAGAGTCACCGGGCTTGGTGGATTTTTCTTTAAAACCAAGGATCCAGATAAGATAAAGAATTGGTACAACAAACATTTGGGCTTGGATACGGACCAATATGGCTGCACCTTTTGGTGGCAAGACAAAGAGGGAAATGATTGTTCTACCCAATGGAGCCCCATGCAAGAGGATACCTCTTATTTTAAACCCAGTACCTCATCCTTTATGATGAATTTTAGAGTGGAGAATTTGGAGGAATTGCTTAAAGCGCTAAAAAAGGAAGGGGTAACCATAGTAGGGGAGGTGGAGGAGTATGAATATGGGAAGTTTGGTTGGATCCTAGACCCGGACGGGAATAAATTGGAATTATGGGAGCCCAAGGATAAGGCGTTTCTTTGATTGGGAAATAATTATTACATTTAATACAATTATTAATCAACTAAAAAATAACCATGTCAGAAGAAAATAAAGATCTGGGAGACAAGGCTGAAGGCACAGCAAAAGACGCCAAGGACTCCGCAAAGGAATTTACCAAGGACGCCAAGGATTCGGCCAAGGAATTTGCCAAAGAATCCAAAGAAACTGCAAAGGATTTTGGTGAGGAAGCCAAGAAAACTGCCAATGAATTTAAAGAAGGCCTGGCAAGTGCCAGTGGCGACAACAAGAAAATTTTGGCAGGTGTACTGGCCATTGTTTTTGGTGGATTTGGGGTGCATAAATTTATTTTGGGATATACCAAGGAGGGTATAATTATGTTGGCCATTACCATAGTAATTGGTGCCATAACCTGTGGTATAGGAGCCTCCCTAATGTGGGTGATTGGTCTTATAGAGGGAATACTGTATTTGACCAAGTCCGACGAGGAATTTTATAACACCTATCAGGCCGGAAGGAAACCCTGGTTCTAAGATAAATATAAGGTCGGTGCCCCGGTGTCCGACTTTATTTTTACAATATTCAATCGTAATATTACGATGTATTGGGGTCAGGACTATGCTGCCAAGGAGTGGGAGATCTAAGGGGAGTGCATTAAAGAGCAGCTAGGTAGCTTGTGGTTATTTTGGACTGGGAAGTATGTGGGAATCGGGGTGTTTTTTAATCAAAAGCATGGTTGCGATATAATTTTTTTCGTTTCACTTTGAAAAATCGCTCTATCTGACGGTTTTGAAAGTATTTTGCGCTGTTTCCCTATAGAAGTCACGAAATTTGTGGGTGGTTAATGCCGTTTTGGAGTGTTTAAAAATAAAAACAACCCTATGGGCTATTTAGTAGTTGAATAGGGGCTATTTTGTTTTAGATCTAGTTATGGATATACGAAGAATGCATAAAGAAGATTGGCCGTTTGTTGCCCAAATATATCAGGAGGGCATGGATACCGGTGTTGCCACCTTTGAAAAGGAAGTGCCGGACTATAAGGTGTGGGATGCCAATCATTTGCAGGTGGGAAGGTTGGTGGCCACAAATGGCGGCCTTGTCATGGGCTGGGCCGCACTTTCTCCAGTGTCTGGCAGGTGCGTTTATGGGGGAGTGGCAGAAGTAAGCGTTTACGTAGGGAGCAGGTTTACAAAAATGGGGGTAGGGAAGGCCCTTATGGAAAGCTTGATCCTTGAAAGTGAAAAAGCCGGATTTTGGACACTGCAGTCGGGAATTTTTCCCGAAAACAAAGGGAGTATAGCCCTGCACAAAAAAGTGGGGTTCCGTTATATAGGCAAGCGGGAACGCATTGGTAAACGCAACAACCTATGGATAGACAACCTACTGTTTGAACGTAGAAGTACCTTGGTGGGTATGGATTAATTTTTTGGTAATGTCGCGGCTACTTCCTGGACATGCCGTTGTTCCTTAGGGGTATTATTCCGGTTCTTGTTCCTCTTGGCCTTCAGCCAATTTGCGCTCCAATTCGGCCTGAAACTCTTCCATAACAGGCTTTACGGTGCTTTCTGGGAGGTCTGCAATTTTAATGTACATTAAGCCGTCCACAGAATTGTTAAATAAGGGGTCCACATTAAAGGCTACCACTTTGGCATTTTGTTTTATGTACTTTTTTATCAGTACAGGAAGACGAAGACTGCCGGGTTCCACTTCTTCTATGAGTTTGTCAAACTTGTTGAGGTCGGCCTTGGTTTCATCAAAAATAAATTCCTTGTCGGCATCTTTTAATTTAACCTTAAATTCCTTCTTGGGCCTTATGTACTGTGCCACATAGGGATCCCAATAATTACTTTTCATAAACTCTATCATGAGCGATTTTGAAAATTTGGAAAATTGGTTGCTTATACTAACCCCTCCTATTAAATATTTGTGATCCGGGAATCGCAGGGTGGTATGTACTATGCCCTTCCATAACAGAAACAGCGGCATGGGTTTTTGTTGGTATTCCTTAATGATATAGGCCCTTCCCATTTCAATGGACGACTTCATCATGGGGTGGAGTTCCGGTTCAAAGCGGAAAAGGTCCTGTAAATAAAATCCGTCTATTCCGTATTCTTCAAATATCTCGGAACCCATACCCATTCTATAGGCTCCAACAATACATTTTAAGGTGTCGTCCCATAGAAAGAGATGACGATAGTAATTATCAAACTTATCAAGGTCTATGGCGTTGTTGGTACCCTCGCCTATGGCCCTAAAGGTTACCTCGCGCTGCCGTCCTATTTCTTTAAGAATAAAAGGCATATCAACTGCCTTGGCCAAGAACACCTCGTAATTCTTGCTTTGTAGCAATCTACAGTCTTTTTCCCTTAGCCGTTCTATCTCTTCCTGTATTACCTCGGTACGTACGGCCGATGCAATCTTTCTTGGGGCTTTGGGGATTTTTAAACTACTGGGAATATGTCCCAAAAAGCTTCCCTTCTCATAGGCATTGGACAGGATGTAGGTTTTGCGTCTCAGTAGCTCCGTAAATTCGGCCAAATTCTCCTGTTCGTTCTGTGTTTTTACCGATATGGGCTGTCCTATCCTTACCTTTATGGTCCTATTTTTTTGGGTAGTTACCTCGGAGGGTAGCTTGGCGGTGCGGAAGACATCGCTGATTTTGGATAAACGGTAGAACAGCCTACTGTTCTTAGCGTGAAAATAGATGGGGACCACCGGTACTTCTGCCTTTCGTATCAATTTTAAGGCAGCTTCTTCCCAGGGTTTGTCCACTATTAGTTTCCCATCCCTATAGGTAGAGACCTCGCCGGCTGGGAAGATGCCCAAAGGCTGGCCCAGCTGTAGGTGTTTCATGGCACTCTTAAAACCTGCAATACTGCTTTTTGCATCCTTGTGGTTCTCAAAAGGGTTTACCGGGAGAATATAAGGGGATATGGGTTCTATCCTGTGAAGGAGAAAGTTGGCTATGATCTTAAAGTCGGACCTTTGGTGCAACATTAGTTTCAAGAGCAGCACGCCGTCTATGCCCCCAAGCGGGTGATTGGATATGGTTATATAGGAGCCCTCTTTGGGCAAGCGCTTAAAGTCCTCTTCCGGGATCTCAAATTTTATTTGGTAATGCGCTAAAATGGCATCCAAAAAATCCACCCCTTTAAGGTGCTTATGATCGTCGTAAAAGCGATTTATACTGGATATTTTGGTTAGCTTCATCAGCAACCATCCAATAAACGTTCCCAGAAAACCGTATTTATCAAGGTTAATAGCCTTGGCTACCTCCTTTGCGGTCACTAAACCCATGCGTTGGTATATTTGGTCGCCACTAAGATAGGGAAATCGCTACAGCTATCCGTATATAAATATGCCAACAAATAGTATCAAAGTCTTATTTTACCACCAATTGCACCGTTTCCTTGCCGCGTTGTTCCAATAAAACATCTTTCCCTTTTTGCAGGGATGTAATGGCTTCGGTGTCAAAATGCCTAATGGTGTACAGGGATACCCCTTCGTGGTGTACCACCTTAAACCTGCTTTTTAAAAGGTTTAGCAATTCTTCCAGCTTTCCAAACTTATTGTCTACACAGACCGAAAAACTAATGGCAGAATTTTGGATCAGATCTACCTTCATCCTATGGTCGTGCAACATTTTAAATAACTCGCTAATGCTGTCCTCTACGATAAAGGAAAAATCTAGGGAAGAGAGCTTCATAAGCACTTGGTTTTTCTTTACAATGAAACAGGGAACCTTAGGTTCAATGCCCACGCCCTTGCCTACAGTTGTACCCTTGTCCTTTGGGTTGATAAAGGATTTTACGTGCAAGGGAATCTCCTTTCTTTGTAAAGGCTGCAATGTTTTGGGGTGTATTACCGAGGCTCCGTAGAAAGCTAGTTCTATGGCTTCGCGATACGAAATGTTATTGAGCAGTTCTGTCTTCTCAAAATATCTTGGATCGGCGTTTAATACCCCAGGAACATCCTTCCATATGGTTACTTCATCCGCATTGAGGCAATAGGCCAAAATGGCTGCGGTGTAATCCGATCCTTCCCTGCCCAAGGTGGTGGTAAAGTTGTTGTCGTCACTGCCCAAGAAGCCCTGGGTGATATTAAGTTTGCTCTTGTCTACTTTTTGGGTGACATTCTGCTGGGTTTTGTCCCAATTTACTTTGGCGTCCCGGTAATTATCACTGGTCTTTATCAGTGAGCGTACGTCCAACCATTGATTTTGAATGCCAATCTCATTTAAATAGGCACTTAAAATAGTGGTGGAGATCAATTCGCCATAACCTACCACCTGGTCATAGACAAATCCATATTTAGGTGATTTGTTCCAGGTTAAAAAACCCTGTACTTCGTCAAAAAGGATTTTTACACTTTCGTAAACAGCATGGTTGCTGCTGGGGAACAAATCCTGTAGAATGGCCTGGTGATAATCTATAACTTCCTGTATAGCGGAAGGTAAAAGCGATTTATCGGTAAAATAGGCGTCTACTATATTTTCCATGGCGTTGGTTGTTTTTCCCATGGCAGAGACTACCAAAAGCGTATTTTGGTGACCAACCTCCTGTAGAACATTAACAACGTTCTTTATGCTTTTTGCATCCCTTACAGACGCTCCTCCAAATTTAAAAACCCTCATATCTTATTTAAAAATTTTTGAATTCCTTTTTCGTCCAAATGAACTACGTTCCAATCCCTTAGGACATTGGCCCCTTTACTTTCGTAAAAAGCAATCGCCGGATCGTTCCAGTCCAGAACTTCCCAACTAATCCGTTTTACCCCAAGCTGCTGTCCGTACTCTACAACCTTGGTCAATAGCGCTGCACCCAATCCACTTCCTCTCATGGACGCTGTTACAATTAGGTCCTCCAAGTGAATAATAGGGCCTTTCCAAGTAGAGTAGCGTGGGTATAACAAGGCCATGCCCACTACTTCGTCATCAACCTCGGCCAAATAACAATGGAACAGTTTATTGCTTCCAAAACCGTCCCTTATTAAATCGTCTACAGTTACCTCTACGGCATCTGCTTCTTTCTCAAAAACGGCCAACTCCTTAATCAGCTTATGTACCTGTGCCATATCACTGGCCTGGGCATCGCGAATACTGTACTTCATAATTGTTACAAATAAAACACTAAGTTATAAATTTAAAAAATCAAATTATTACGAAAACGTTGTAGTTTCACAAATTAACCGATATTTGTGCTCAAATCAACAAAGCTTTCGCTATGAATAGAAAAAACACCACCCTGGGGGAATTCATAATAGAAAACCAAGCATCCTTCCAATACTCTTCAGGGGAATTGTCCAAACTGATCAACGCCATCAGATTGGCGGCAAAAGTAGTGAACCACGAAGTAAATAAAGCCGGTCTTGTAGATATTATTGGAGAGGCTGGGGATACCAATATCCAAGGGGAAGACCAACAAAAGCTTGATGTTTTGGCCAATGAAAAATTTATACAGACCTTAAAGAATAGGGAAATAGTGTGTGGAATTGCCTCTGAGGAGGAAGATGATTTTATCAGTGTCAACAGTAATGACAATCAGAATCAAAATAAGTATGTGGTGCTGATAGATCCTCTGGATGGTTCTTCCAATATAGATGTAAATGTATCGGTAGGGACTATCTTTTCTATATACAGGCGGGTAACCCCTATAGGTACGCCAGTGCAGCTCGAAGATTTTTTGCAGCCCGGGCGGAATCAAATTGCGGCGGGGTATGTGGTTTACGGAACTTCTACCATGCTAGTGTATACCACGGGTGACGGGGTAAACGGTTTTACCTTAAATCCGGCGTTGGGAACCTTCTATCTTTCCCATCCCCAAATGCAGTTTCCCGAAACAGGTAGGATATACTCCTTGAACGAGGGGAATTATGTACATTTTCCACAAGGGGTAAAAAATTATATCAAATACTGTCAACAAGAAGAGGGAGATAGGCCCTATACCTCAAGATATATAGGGTCCTTGGTTTCGGATTTTCATAGAAATATGATCAAGGGAGGGATTTATATCTACCCCAAGAGCAGCGTGGCTGCCGAAGGAAAACTAAGGCTGTTGTACGAATGTAATCCCATGGCATTTATAGCCGAACAGGCCAATGGCAAGGCCAGTAACGGGTATTCTTCTATTATGGACGTGGTTCCCACAGCCCTGCACCAAAGGGTGCCCTTCTTTTGCGGAAGTAGAAAAATGGTGGAAAAAGCGGAGGAATTTATGGCTGTGCAGGAATAAAAAAAAGGAGCATAAGGCTCCTTTTTTTATCTTTTTCTTTTATGACTCCTAATGTTTAAGAAGGTATAGGTAGTCTTCAAATGCTATTTGTCCACTAAAAATTTCTATAGATCTCTTAATGATCAAATTGGCACTCTCAGATCGGTAACCCAAACCTATAGCGTATTTTGTAATGAGTGCACGCTCTTCCTTGTCTATAATGTGATCTACAAAGATGATACGGAAGAGATCAAAAAGTCTTTGAAGTCGCTCTTCAGAGCTGGCCGGTGGGTTAATGGGATATTTATTGTCAGACTCCATAACCTCCTTATACTCATCTGCCGTAATATCCAATTTATTGGCAAAGCGGTCCAATAGAACTCTTTCTTCCTCGTTTATTTCACCGTCAACAGCGGCGAGGGTAGCAATGGCAGCAAAATGCGCCAAATTTCTTCTGTGCGCGCCACTACTGTATAAATCAACATATGACATATTCTTAATTTTTATTTAAGGCAAAGATAAATTTTTTGGTAAAGTAGGATTAAAAAATCTTGTAATTATTTTGGAAGAAACCCCGTGTATGGCCTTAACAGGTTAATAGTTGGCCATGGGTTTTAGATTGGGCAGAAAGTGTTTCTGTTCCAACACCAATCCTATATCGGTCTGGTCTAACCCCTAAAAGGTAGTTGTTTTTAAGGTACCTGTTTTTTCCGTTTTAAGCCAAAATAAATGTCCTTTCCGTATGGGGATGATTGTAAGAGTTAAGAATAAAAGCCTGCACGGCACGTTGTATAAAAGTATAGAAAATTGGCCTACCCCTGTATTACTGCCGGCCTTGTAGTGCAATTTTTTATTAATTGTGATATCTTTGGGCAAATAGAAGAGTGTCACAGTGCCCACTAAACTTATACTGTTATAGTTAAACCGCAAGATGTCCATTAAATTTTCTAAAAGGGAATTAATATTCCCTATTGTCGTTTTTGTTATTTTAATGACCGTTGTTTCCATATTGTGGAACAACGCCTTACGGGAACAAAAGAACGCTCTTAGGGAAGAAATAAGTCATACTGGATTCTTAAGATACAAGGAGTTTATATACACCGGACAGAGCAGTATAGTGGCCTTGGAGAATTTAATGAGGCGGATTCAAATGACCAAAGGAGCTTATTTTGAGCATTGGGAAGATGAAGTAAAACTTATTTTAAGACAGAATAAATCCTTTAAATTCGTTGAGTGGATTGATAGTAGCATGGTAATCCAAAGAATTACCCCAATGGAAGGCAATGAGGAGGCCATTGGCCTGGATCTTTCCAAGCATCCTAGACGCGATGAATGGTTGGGGCATGTAAGGGATTCATCAACCAATATAACGTCCTGGACAAAGTTGACCCAAAAAGGTGAGGCATTTTTGTTGGATGTGCCGGTGTATTACGATGGGGCTTTTCAGGGCACCGTTACGGCAGGAATAGATTTCACCTCTACCTTTGACCACTTGATGTCCGGGATGGATATGTACGCCATAGAATTGACCGATGATATGGGGCGGGTATTCTACTCCTATAACACCCCTAGCCCCAATAGTATAGAGGACAATCTGGTCTATACACAATCCTATTCGGTAGATGATCTGGATGATCAGGTGTGGACCTTTTCCATGGCTCCCAGTGTGGTTGATATGTATTCCGAGAAAAAGCAGACTATGATGATATTTTTTGCTTTCGGGTTGGTATTGTCCCTGCTTACAAGCTCCCTGATATATTTTTACCAGGCTTCCAGAAAGGAAAACAGCCGTTTTAGGGAGTTGAATTTTAAACTGAGGGACGCAAATGTGAGCCTCAAAAAAGAGCGTATAAAGGCCGAAAAGGCTTCCAAGGCAAAAACGGAATTCGTCTCCAATATGAGCCACGAAATTAGAACCCCGTTAAACGCTATCATGGGCTTTATAGAAGTTTTAAAAGAGTCCAAATTGGATAGCTCCCTTATGGAGTACCTGTCCCTTATGGACGTTTCCTCAAAAAAATTGTTGCTGCTGGTCAATGATATTTTGGAAATAGACAAAATAGAGTCCGGGCGTATAGGTTTTAAAAAGGACGTTTTCTGCCCTTCACAGGAATTGGAAAATATAATTAGTATTTATAAGCCCAGTATTGAGGATAAGGGGCTCTATGCAAGGTTGGATTTTCATTCGCAAAGCAAGACCCATGTAATTGGTGATATGGGCAAATTTGGTCAGATCCTGACCAACCTATTGCGGAATGCCCTGAAATTTACTGAGCAGGGCGGTATAGAAGTGAGCTACGATGAAGCTGTGCAAGGCAACTCACTTAAGGTAGAAATTGGGGTGAAGGATACGGGAATAGGGATACCCAAAAACAAATTGAAATCCATTTTTGACCGCTTTACGCAGATAGATAGCGGGATAACAAAAAGACATGAAGGCAGTGGATTGGGACTCTATATTACCTATCTGTTGATAGAGCTGTTGGAAGGCCATATTGAAGTGGAAAGCACAGAAAATAAAGGTTCAGAATTTAAGATCAGTCTTAAATTCCCTATAACCGAAGTAGAACCGGAAGAAAAAGAAATAGCCAACAATGCTATAGATCTTAGCGGTTTCAAGGTTTTGATTGTTGACGATAATAAGGTGAATGTAGTGGTGCTTAAAAAGACCCTAGACACCTTTGGTGTTACATCATACTGGGTAGGCGATGGAAAAAAAGCCGTTGAGGCAGTCAGGGATAACGACTATGACCTAGTATTTATGGATATCCATATGCCGGAAATGGACGGCTTTGAAGCCACCGTTGAAATACGAAAAACCAATAAGGATATTGTAATCATTGGTTTTTCTGCCGATGTGACCAAGGAAACCATTCAGGTGGCCAAAGAGGTGGGGATGACCGATTATTTTACCAAACCTATTTCCTTTGATAAACTTAGACAAAATTTATCCAAATACCTTGTAAAGGTCTAGGCCCAAGTTCCCAATCGTATTCTTTGCTGTAATGTTAAGGGCTATTATATGGGTAATCCTTAATTTTTTGTCCCACACAAATAATACCCGGCCCCTTTCCCTTAGTGCTCCCTAGGCTTCCTAATGTCCTGTTGGCCAGGAGTAGGCCATGTATTCCCATGAACAGAATGTTAACCTTGCGCTAACCTAAGTTTAAAGTCCAGCCTGTAGCCTAATCCATTGGAAATTACAACCTTTGAAAGTATTCTGATTTTCCATGCATGAGAATTAATGTTGCTATAAACCTCCCTTTGCCAGCTAGGCTATGGATGCTTGGATTGGCTGTCTATCATATTAGCTATACAATCAAAATACCAACAAACCAAACCAACGCTGCCCTATGAAAAAAAGACCCGTAGAATTAGTGGTGTTGTCCGATGTACACTTGGGTACCTACGGATGTCATGCAAAAGAATTAGTGAAATATCTAAAATCCATTAAGCCAAAAGAAGTGGTCTTAAATGGTGATATCATAGATATCTGGCAATTTAGCAAACGCTATTGGCCAAAATCGCATATGAAGGTGGTCAAGATAATTATGAAGTGGGTTGCCGATGGGGTTAAAGTGCATTATGTAGTAGGGAACCACGATGAGATGCTACGGAAATTCCTGGGTTTTCAATTGGGCTCTTTTAGTATTGTGAACAAAGTGGTTCTGGAAGTGAACGGGAAGAAGGCCTGGATGTTTCATGGAGATGTTTTTGATTTAACCATGCAACATTCCAAATGGATTGCAAAATTGGGGGCCACAGGTTATGACATGTTGATTTTGCTCAACAGGGCTATTAATTATTTTAGTAAAAAGATGGGGAAAGGCCCGGTTTCCATGTCAAAAAAAATTAAGAACAGTGTTAAGTCGGCCGTTAAGTTCATAAACGATTTTGAACAGATCGCTGCCGATATTGCCATAGACAATGTATACGATTATGTGGTTTGTGGACATATTCACCAACCCGAAATAAAGGAAATTACCACAGATAAGGGTAAGGTGACCTATCTAAATTCTGGGGATTGGATAGAGAATTTAACTAGTTTGGAGTTTAATAAGGGAGCATGGAGGTTGTATCACTATATGGATGACGTGGCAGTCATAGACAAGGACGATAGCCAGTATGAGACGACTGAAGATATCCTGGATAAAAACCAGCTTTTTAAAAATTTGGTAGAGGAGTTTCAATTATTGGCCTCGGTAGGTGATAAATAAATTTTTCACCAAATTTACCTACATTAAAATAAATACTATGAAGATACTTTATGCCATTCAGGGGACTGGCAATGGGCATTTAAGTAGGGCAAGGGATGTTATACCCGCACTGCAAAAAAAAGACGTAAAATTGGATATCCTGGTCAGCGGGATACAGGCAGATATAGAGATTCCGCATCCCGTTAAATACCGATTAAAAGGGTTGAGTTTTATTTTTGGAAAACAAGGCAATGTTAATCTGTGGCGTACCTACCTAAAAGCCAACGCCACAAGATTGCAGCAGGAAATACGGTCTATCCCCACCAAGGATTACGATCTGGTCCTGAACGATTTTGAGCCCGTAACGGCCTGGGCCTGTAAAATGCAGAACAAACCGTGCATAGGGTTCAGTCACCAAGCGGCAGTACTTTCTGCCTTAGCCCCAAAACCTAAGAAAAGTGATAGAATGGGGAAGTTTATCCTAAAAAATTATGCCCCTACTACCACGGCATACGGCCTTCATTTTAAACCATATGACAATAGGATCTTTTCCCCTATCATTAGGCAAGATATTAGAATGGCCAAGATTGGCACAGAAGAACATTATACCGTATACCTGCCCTCCTATAGCGATGGAAGAATATTAAAAGTGCTTTCAGAACTTAGCCATATAAAATGGGAGGTTTTTTCCAAACATAACGCAAATGAATTCGTAGGAAAGAATATCAGTATAAGGCCCATTACCAATGAGGCATTTGTAGATAGCATGGCCAGGGCAAAGGGAGTACTCTGCGGTGCGGGCTTTGAAACCCCGGCCGAGGCCTTGTACCTTAAAAAGAAATTGATGGTGATCCCTATGAAAGGGCAATATGAGCAGCAATGCAATGCAGCGGCCCTAAAGGAAATGGGGGTTCCTGTAATAAAGTCGTTAAAGAGCAAGCACTTGGGAAAAATAAGGGAGTGGCTGGAGAATGATAGGATAATAGAAGTGGACTACCAGGATCAGACAGAGAGGATCATAGAGCAGATTCTGGAAGAGGCAAGTCTTACTTTAAAATAGCTACCTTAGTATGCCTGCTAAACAGGATCAATTTGAATTACAAGCGGCCGACTTTGGAGAGGAATTTGTATGGGGGGTGTCTACCGCGGCCTTTCAGATAGAAGGGGCACATAATCTGCACAATAAGGGAACAAGTATTTGGGACGAGTTTACGGCCAAAAAAGGGAACACTTATAAGGATCAGCACGCCGAGGAGGCATGTGATTTCTACAATAGGTACAAAGAGGATATCCTTTTAATGAAGAGGATGAATATTGGCCACTTTAGGTTTTCCCTGTCATGGACCAGATTACTGCCCAATGGAACCGGGGAATTGAATGCCTTGGGAGTGGAGTTTTATGACAAGGTCATTGATTTTTGCTTGGAGTGCGGTATTGAACCCTGGGTAACCTTATACCACTGGGACCTGCCCCTTGCCCTAGAGAAAAAAGGGGGCTGGGCCAACAGGAAGATCGTGGAATGGTTTGAAGAATATGCAAGGGTTTGTGCCAATAGTTTTGGGGATAGGGTAAAAAACTGGATGGTGCTAAATGAGCCCATGGTCTTTACCGGGGCCGGTTATTTTTTGGGAGTACATGCCCCCGGTAAAAAGGGATTGGGCAATTTTTTGCCCGCCGTGCACCATGCCGTACTTTGTCAGGCTGCTGGTGGTAGGATACTCCGTAAGTGGGTGGCAGGGGCCAATATTGGAACCACTTTTTCCTGCTCCCAGATTAGTCCGTACCGCAACACGGCCAAGGACCATAGGGCAGCAGAAAAGGCAGATGCCATGCTTAACCGACTTTTTATAGAGCCATTGCTGGGTATGGGCTACCCCATGGATTCAGTGCCGGTATTAAAACGTATGCAAGAATATATATTGCCCGGAGACCTGGAGCGGTCAGTGTTCAATTTCGATTTTATCGGTTTGCAAAATTATACCCGCGAAAAGGTAAAACACTCCTATTTTGTTCCATACCTAAGGGCCAAAATTGTAAAAGCCTCCAAACGAAAGGTAAAAACCACCCTGATGGATTGGGAGGTTTATCCGGCCAGTATTTATAATATGATAAAGAAATTCAACAGCTATAAGGCAATAGGTAAGATTATTATTACCGAAAATGGAGCTGCTTTTGAGGATGTATATCGGCAAGGGAAGATAGTCGATACCGATAGACTGCACTATCTGCAATCGTATATAAGGCAAATTCACAGGGCCAAGCAGGAAGGTTGTAGGGTGGACGGTTACTTTGTCTGGACATTTACCGATAATTTTGAATGGGCAGAAGGGTATTACCCAAGATTTGGACTGGTGTACGTTGACTTTTCCAGTCAGAAAAGGACGGTAAAACTATCAGGGAAATGGTATAGTAAATTCTTAAAAGGTTAAGTACAAAGTTTGCTAGTTGGAAAGGTGTTGTTTTTCAGGGAGGTAGGCTCTTTTTGCAAGTGGTGCTATGTTAAGGGGTAAACAAAAAAACCGATGAGAACATCGGTTTGGAATAGCTAACTCAAATCATATTATAAGAACGTCTCCTTTGTCAGGTCGGTCCAAAAATAGGACTAAATAGTGGCTTGTTGTGTTAATAGAAGATAATCAATAGGTTAGAAAAACTTTAGCATTGTATAAACTGTAAGGGGATTTAGGCGTACATCATTTTTTTTAAAAAAACTTGACTAGTGGCATTTCTGGACAAAGGGACATATAGTCTCCTTGGTGGCTCTTTGTAAATTACCTGTCTATAATTTGCTATATTAGTTGTGGCAACCTATTAAGGAAATGAGGAAGACTTTAGGTAACAACAAAAATACATACTCAATATGCTAAAAAAAATAGTAATAGGCCTGGGCGTTGTACTGCTTCTTATTCAATTTGTAAAACCAGCGAAGAACAATTCCAATGATAATACATTTGCGCTTTCCAACAAATATAAGGTTCCCCAAGATGTAGGCCATTTGCTGGAAGTGTCCTGCAATGATTGTCATTCAAATAAAACGGAATACCCTTGGTATTCCAATATACAACCCGTGGCCTGGTGGCTAAATAACCATGTAACGGATGGCAAGCGACATCTGAACTTTTCAAATTTTACCCAGCTGCCTTTGGCGGTTCAAAACCACAAGTTTGAGGAAATTGTGGAAATGGTAGAAGAACAAGAAATGCCCATACCTTCCTATACCTATTTTGGCTTGCATCCAGAAGCTGATCTTTCCAAAGAGCAACAAGAGAAAATAATGGCGTGGGCCAAAAATCAAATGGCCTATTTAAAGGCCAATTACCCCGCAGATAGTCTGGTAAGAAAGCCTAGGAAAAGAAAGTAAGTTTTTAAGATAAGGCCTAAGCATTATAGCGCTTGGGCTATGCTCTGCGGTGAATTGCGTTTGCCATTGCTTTTAAATGCTTTCTGTGGTATTTATCTTAAGATTGTCCCCTGTACTGCTAATTGAAAAAGTGAGATATGCTGTTTAATTTGTGTCTTCTTCCTGCTTTGTTTTAAAAGCAAATTAAAAATCTATTTTTTTTCTAAAAAACCTAGGGTAGTCTAAAAAGCTTTCGTCATAACTTATATAATCGACGAAATGATACCATCCGATATAGAAAAGGGTATTCAAAGATACCTCGCCAATACAGCAAGCGAAAAAGAATTGAAAGACTTGGGAGAGTGGGTAAAAGACCCTTCCAATGAAAAGCTTTTCAAGGAATATGTTTTGTTGCACCATGCTATTAATACAGGGCTTAATGAGATAGATGATAGGCCGGGGAAAGATCGCTTGTTTCGTGAAATTGGAAAAAAAGACGCTCCAGCTCCTAGGTTGAAAAATAGGATACTGTTTAAGCTTGTGGCGGTTTTTTTGGTTGTTCTTGGGCTGGCTTATCTGTACTATCAAAACTTCAGCCATAATGAACAACAGCAATTTATAGATCCCAATCAGATAACCCTTCAATTGGAAAATGGCAACATAATGGTCATTGATGAAGAGGGCAAACGCAAGATAACCGATGCCAAAGGAAATGAGGTGGGGGTTCAGAAGGGGAATACCCTTAGTTATGGTAGTGGACAGGAATCAGAAGAACTGGTATATAATCAACTTAATATCCCCAATGGGAAGCAGTTTGAATTGGAATTGGCCGATGGCAGCACCGTATTCCTAAATTCTGGTTCTTCCATAAAATATCCAGTAAGCTTCTTGCCGGGAAAGACAAGGGAAATAAGTCTGGAAGGGGAGGCCTATTTTAAGGTAGAAAAAGACAGTGCCAGTCCGTTTGTTGTCAATGTAGGGGACTTAAGGGTGCGTGTTCTGGGGACCGAATTTAATCTTTCTTCCTACCCTGAGGATAATGATGTTACCGCAGTTTTGGTCGAAGGCTCGGTTGGGCTGTACAACAAGGAGGTTTACCGTGCGGAGACGGCCACTATTATGAAGCCCGGTTTTAGGGGGGTGTATAGCAACGGTAACATAACTTTGGATGAAGTGGATACCACTCTTTACACCAGCTGGAAAACAGGGAAACTGGTATTCAGAAGTATGCAGTTTAAAAATATCGTTAAAAAATTGGAACGCGCTTACAATGTCAGGATTGTAAACAATAATAAGGAACTGGGCGAACAATATTTTAGCGCCAGTTTTGATAAGGATGAGCTAATGGAGCAAATCTTTGCTTCCTTTAGAACAAGCTATAGGTTTACCTATATGATTGAAAATGATAAAATAACAATAAACTAAAATCCGATCATTATATGAATTAAACGAAATAAACCAAAAATCGAGTTTTAAAAAAAACTGGAAGATGCGCGAACATCTCCCAGCTAAATACCAATGAGCAAATAAATACTCATCAAAATAATCTATACAAAAATATGAAAATCCTTCTTAAAATTAGGAGTAGGCTTCTGTGTCCTCCGGAATTGAGCTTAAAAATGAAATTAACCACCCTTTTGCTGTTCATTGCCCTGTTTAATATTAGGGCCAATAATTATGCGCAAAACACGCGTATAAGCCTGGATCTTAAAGAGGTCCCTATAGAAAAGGTGCTAAACGTGATAGAATCCAATACAGAGTTTAAGTTTCTGTACAATTTAAAGGATGTGGACATTAATAAACTTGTTACCATAAAGGTTTCCAAGGAAAAGGTGAAACATATATTAAATAGGCTTTTCCTGAATACAAATGTGTCCTATGAAGTGTTGGACAAACATATAATCTTAAAAATAAACAAAGACAAACCTCTTAAAAGTAGCTCCCCAAAAGTAGAAAAATTGGAACAGACCCAAGTTCAGGGTACCGTAAAGGATAGCGATGGAATGATTTTAGCGGGTGCTAATGTGGTTATAAAGGGGACCGCCAAAGGGGTAGTGACCGATTTTGATGGCTATTTTAGTATTGCTGTACCCAATCCGCAAAGCGTGCTGGTCTTCTCCTATATAGGGATGCAGACCAAAGAGGTTGTTGTGGGGAACAACACTAATCTAGATGTTGTGATGAACCCTTCTGCGCAAAAAATGGACGAAGTAGTGGTTACGGCTTTGGGAATGAAGCGGGAAAAAAGAGCCTTGGGATACGCTGTAGGAGAAGTTGATGGCGAGGAAATGAACTTGGTGCCCCAAGAAAATGCCTTGGGGGGGTTAAGTAGTAGGGTTTCTGGTTTGGATATTAGAAGGGCCGGAAACGACTTAAATGCAGAAACCTATGTGTATATAAGGGGTAGGACTTCTTTGTCTGGAAATGATGAGCCTTTGGTTGTTGTAGATGGTTCACCTGTTGGGAGTACTGCTGTTTTGGGTAATATAAGCGCTATGAACATTGCCAGCGTATCTATACTTAAAGGAGCAAGTGCAGCTGCCCTATACGGATCCAGAGCAGGTAACGGTGTAATCCTAGTAACTACTAAATCTGGAGAGGGTCTTAAAAAAGGGATTGGTGTGTCAGTCTCCTCTACAATCACTTTAAATACGCCCTATAAATATTTTGAAACTCAAGATAGATTTACCAACGGGCAAAGAGGTATTTTTGATGAGGCCACATGGCAGCACTGGTACGGTCCTGAAGAGGGAGGCTCTGCAATACAATGGAATAGCAATGGTGAGGCAGTACCATTAAAGTTTTATGATGACCCCCAAAAAGAATACTTTAGAACAGGTGTGACCACTATAAATGATGCCAGTATAAGTGGGAATTATGACAAGGGTAACTTTAGATTGGCAATATCCCATTTAAAGGGGGAAGGCTACTCCCCTGGAACCGAACTTCAAAAGCTTGGGGTCCGACTGAATACGGCGTATAGATTAACGGATAATGTAACCGTTTCTACTAACATTGATATTTCCAACCCCAATTCAGATAATAATCCAGTTCGATATCTAAGTGGGGACAATCAATATTTTGATCTGTTCAATATTGCGCCACATATAAATATCAATGACCTAAAGGGAGACTATTGGGAAACACCAAACGTTGAACAGCGAAAGGTTACGGAAGGTTACAACAACCCTTGGTTCTCCGCCAATGAACGGAAAAACAAATTTGACAAACTAAGTGGATTTGGAAATATTAAGCTGGACTGGGAAATTACCTCAAATTTTAATGCTATGGCCCGTGTGGCCTATAGTGGTAATTACAATAAACAGGAAACGCTAAAACCATGGTCTTTTCAAGGATTTGGTGGTGGCACCACCAAACCAACAGGGGCGTATAACCTAGATCTTAGTAATTCTAAGGAAACCAATGTGGATGTTTTGTTTGCCTATGATAAAAAAATTGGGGATTTCAGAATAACTCCTTCTGTAGGTGGAAATATATTGAACAGTGAGGTAAACACCTATAATTCCGGTGGTGACAATTTAGTGCTCCCTGGCCTGTTTACACTATCCAATGTAAGCAGAGGAGGTTTGGAATACAGTAGTGGAACTTTTAAAAAGGCGGTATATAGTGTTTATGGATTGGCTACTTTGAGTTATAAAAATATGCTTTTCCTGGATTTAACGGCTCGTAACGATTGGTCCAGTACCCTTCCTAAGGAGAACAGTTCTTACTTTTACCCCTCCGCTTCGGGAAGTGTTCTGGTTTCTGAAATGCTAGAAATGCCATCTTGGGTTTCATTACTTAAAATCCGTTCTGGATGGGCTCAGGTAGGAAAGGATACGGAACCTTATTTAATACACCCAACTTTGACCCAGGGATTTTGGGGAGATGATTTTACCTATTCGCTTCCAAGCAGTATGCCAAATACCAAGCTAAAACCGGAAATAGCTACTTCTTATGAGGTAGGTGCTGATTTAGGCTTTTTTAAAGGTAGATTGGGGCTGGAGGCAACCTATTACAAGACCCAAAACAAAAACCAAATTTTAAATGTGAATGTCTCTCCCCTTACGGGGTATACCAGTACCACCATTAATGCTGGAAATGTAGAAAATTACGGAGTAGAATTTGGATTGAATATGGTTCCTGTTAGAACGGAAGATTTTGAATGGAACATGAACTTTAATTTCACCACACAGGAAAGTAAATTGGTGGAATTGGTAGACGGTATTGATCTTGTTAGGTTTGGAGGAGGTACAGATGGTGGTGCCCATACAAAAGTAGGTGGCATCATTGGAGACATGTATTCCCCTTATATAAAAAAGGTAGAGGAAGGTGAGTATGCGGGATGGAACATATTGGATTCCAATGGTAGATGGGAAGTTGATAGAACTCGGGAAAACCAAGTTAAGATGGGGAATTTTAACAACGATTTCGCTGTGGGGATGAACACTTCCATTAGGTATAAAAACTTCACCCTCTCTGCTAGTTTCGATTGGAGACAAGGTGGTGATTTCTACTCAGAATCCATGAAGAGAATGGCTCGTTCCGGAAAAATTGAGGACTGGCAAAATGGGGTCAGCTCCAGTACCTATTCTGGAATCTTGGACGCTAATTCTTTTGGGGATAGGGCAGCATTGGCCAATGAAATTAAAAATAACCCTATATACCGTGACAATGATGTCTGGGTTGGAGGAAGAAATCAGGAATTAGGTGGATTTGAATTTAACGGGAATTACAACGGAGCTTTCTTTCCAGGTGTAATAGACAATGGCGATGGCACCTATACCGAAAACTTTGGGGATGAAGGCACTATATTATTTGATGCCTATAGGGTAGTAGAGTCTAGTGGTAGTTTCTGGAGAACTGGTTATGCATTCTTGTACGACGCTTCCTTTGTAAAGTTAAGGGACGTTACCATGACCTATGCCCTACCTGCCAAATGGGCCAAGTTTATTTCAGCCGATAATGTGGCTATTTCCGTTTATGCCAAAAACATTATGCTTTGGACCAAAGCAGGAATCGGAATAGACCCAGAACTAGCCTATGATCAAGGCGCCCAAGGTTTTGAAGAATGGAACGTGGCCCCATGGACCGCTCCAGTAGGCCTTAGACTAAACATGAGTTTCTAAAAAATAATAAAGATGACTAGAATTAAGAATAATATAATTGCACTGTTACTGCCCATGGTGGTACTTTTTGCTACATCCTGCACTGAATCTTTGGAGGAAATAAATGTAAGCCCCAATAGTTTGCCGGATACAGAGATAGATATAAAATTTGTACTTACAGGTATTTTGTCCCAATCGGCAACCATGACTTCTGAACTTAATATGAGTGCGTCAGAGATTAGTGCTGCCACCCAATACTTGCAACGTGATTTTACAAGTTACGACCGATTTAATTTTAACTGGCAGGCTTCCAGTTATGCAAGCTATTACGAGCCATTGAAGGATAGTAAATACATCTTCGATAGGGCAGAGGTGGAAAAAACAGGTGTGGTAAAAGACTACTATCAGGGGGTGGCCCTTATCATGAAATCTTATTGGTATGGGATGTTAACGTCTCTTTTTGGTGATTTGCCTTATACGAATGCCCTACAAGCAGAAAATGGGGGGGACGAATTCTTTAAACCTGTATATGATGATCAGCTGACTATTTTTAAGGGAATACTAAACAATTTGGCACAAGCAAATACCCTTCTTACAGGAGCTGGGGTCATACAAGAAGTTGCAGATGCTGACCTTATATATCACGGAGATGCCTTAAAGTGGCGTAAACTGGCCAACTCCTTACGCCTTAGGTATTATATGCGTTTATCAGAAAAGGGAGGGTTGGATATTGATCCAGCCGCGGAAATTTCAGCTATAGTAGGAAATAGTGCAGAGTATCCTATTTTAGAAGACAATGACGATAATGCGGCCATCGGATTTGTTGGGACCAATAGCGACAACAGTTGGTACGGAGGCCCCTTAAGAAGTAGTAACCGCTCTGAATTTTATCGTAGAAAACCATCAGCTACTATTGTGGATGATTTAACGGCCTTGGACGATCCAAGATTAACGAGTTGGGTGCGACCGGTAGATGTTCAAATTTTTGAGGGAACCACCGATGAAATTGTACAGGAAGATGGCGTCTTAAAACGATATACCACTGTAGATGTAGACGCAATAAATAATGATGGGAATAAGGAGAACGATGTGAATACCTCCCTTTTTGTTGGTTTGCCAGTTGCCTTGACGGATCCTAACCAATTTCACAAATTTGCAGATGGTATCAATGCCAATGAGGTAATTGCGTCTCTAGATGAAAGTGTTTATCTCGCTGCAGCATCCAACCCCCATGCTTCGTATCTAACTGAAATGTATGCCGAGGATGCCAACCCATTGGTTAAGGCAGTGCTGATGAATGCTGCCGAGGTACAATTTATTTTGGCCGAGGCAAGTGTGAGAGGGTGGATATCCAATAGCGCATTGGATTATTATAATAGCGGCATTCTATTGTCAATGGGACAGTATGGAATTACGGACGGGGATCCCTCTGCGGTGTATGATAAGGAAAATAACATCCTTATTCCTTATGATGAAGGGTTATATATGGCGCAGGCAGAACAGATCTTTAATGATGCCACAGATAAATTGGAGCCTATTATGCACCAAAAATGGATTTCCCAATGGCTTACTCCAGAATCATGGTTTGATTGGCGTAGAACAGGCCTTCCAAATTTAAGGGTCAACGTTATAGCAGGGACCAAGGGACAAGAAATACCTGTTAGGTTTTATTATGATGATCCTTATAATGAAGAGAATATGTTGCAGGCCATAGGTAAATTGCAGCCTGCTGAAAACGATCAGTGGTCTAAAATGTGGTTGCTACAGTAAGGTAGTTTTATTTATATTAATTGGTTGGGCCGGGCTTGGATACGTTTTGTATCCTGGCCTGGTTTGTTTTTACGGAAAAACAAATAAGAAAGCTAAATGTTTAGGGATACATTAATTATTTTAGGGTCTATTGTTTAAAAAATTAAAATTTTATTACTATAATTGCTTAATCGATAAAGCGATTGGGTTGTATAGCGTTTATTCTTAACATTATAGTAATCTAAAGATGCTTAATCGATAAAGCCTGTATAAGGTTAAAGACTTAATATTATAGCGGGAAATTTAGGCCTGTGAAGCTAATCATGTGTAATCCATTACATGGTTATTGCAACAGAAGGAACAACAGCCTACCCGAGTGCTTAAAATTACATGCTACTAAAACTATAAACTGAAAAACATATGAAATAAACCAAATGAACAGCAACACATTATAACAATTGGAAAATGCGCGAACACTTTTCAATTAAGAGTAACTAAATACCCATCAAATAATCAATTCTAAATTATGAAAACCCTTTTTAACGTTAGGAGTAGGCGGTCCTGCCTTCCTATCAACAATTTAAAAATCACACTGACTATCTCGCTGTTATACTGTGCCCTATTAAATGTTAGTGCACACGTTCATGAAGCTGCCGAGCCCACACTTTTTGGTACAGATATTATTAGTAACGAATTGGAAGAATTCGATATTGCTGCACAACAAATTGAAATATCCGGTACTGTAAAAGATGTTGATGGTGAGGTATTACCTGGAGCAAACATCGTTTTAAAAGGAACCTCCAAAGGGGTTGTTTCCGATTTTGACGGAAATTTCACTATTAGTGTTCCTAATGCACAGGCCGTTCTTGTTGTTTCCTACATTGGTATGGAAACCAAGGAAGTGGTTGTAGGCAATCAAACTTCCATAGAGGTGCTATTGGATTATGCCGCTGAAAAAATGGACGAGGTCGTGGTTACGGCCTTGGGTATGAAACGGGAAAAAAAGGCTTTGGGATATGCCGTAGCGGTAGTGGAAGCCGAAGCATTGAATCAACAGCCCAATACCAATGTGTTGAGTGGACTTTCCGGTAAAATGTCGGGCGTGCAAATAAACGAAATGGGGGGTGATATTAATGCTGAAATGAATGTGATTATTAGAGGTCAGACTTCTTTGACCAGTAACAACGAGCCCCTGCTTGTTATTGACGGTTCTCCTGTTGGTAATACGGCCGCGATGCGCGATATAAGCTCATTGGATGTAGCCAGTATTTCGGTTCTAAAAGGAGCAAGTGCTGCTGCCCTTTATGGTTCAAGGGCCGGTAACGGGGTAATTCTTATTACTACTAATTCTGGTGAGGGCGCTAAAAAAGGAATCGGGGTCTCATTCACACAGAGCACAACGCTGAGCGTACCCTATAATTATTTTGATTTACAAAATGATTTCACCACTGGTCAAAAGGGCCAGTTTAACGAATCGTCTTGGCAGTATTGGTATGGCCCAAGAGCAGGTGTTGAGGTAGTACAATGGAATACTGATGGGCAGCCCCAACCTCTAGTGATGTATGATAATAGTTTACAGGATTTCTTTCAAACAGGGCTATCCACCCAGACCGATGCCAGTGTAAGTGGCAATTATGATCGAGGTAGTTTTAACCTGTCCATTAATCACATGAAAAGTGATGGAATTACCCCTGGAATGGAGTTGAAAAGAATTGGGTTTTCGTTGGCTACTAGCTATAAGATAACCGACAAGGTAAAACTCACTGCCAATATTACTATTTCCAAACCTTCATCGGATAATTTGCCCTTAACGAACAACGGAAATGATGATATATATATGGATATTTTCGCCAACCCGCCGCATGTGAATATCAATGATCTTAAGGATTATTGGGAAGTAGAGGGTGCGCAACAAAGAAGAGCTGGGGCTCTTCCTAATAACCCATGGTTCTCTGCCTATGAAAGGGACAGAACCTTGGATCAGATCCGTGGCTTTGGAAATATGCGATTGGATATTGATATTTTACCTGGGTTAACAGCCATGGGTCGTGTAGCTTATAGCGCCAATAACGAGAAGATTGAGTCCATTTACCCTTGGTCTTATGACGGATTTGGTAGTTCTGCCGTAAAACCATTTGGGGCATACGAACAAACCAAGCTGGATGAAAGGGAGGCCAACATAGATTTCTTAATTTCTTATGATAAAAAAGTAGGTGATTTTAGAATCAACCCTTCTGTGGGTGGTAACTATTTAAATAGTAGAAATACAAGTCTTTATGGAGGAGGTGATGTTCTTACATTGCCAGGCCTATATACCCTGTCCAATGTGGCTAGGCCAGGGCTGGGTTATAACTCGGGCGTGTTTGAAAAGGAAATTTACAGTCTGTACGGATTGGCATCCTTAAGTTTCAAGGAAATGGTTTACCTGGATTTAACGGCCCGTAACGATTGGTCCAGTACCCTTCCAAAAGAAAATAGATCTTATTTCTATCCTTCGGCCTCCCTAAGTATGTTGGTTTCGGAAATGACCAAGATGCCCAGTTGGGTTTCCTTGGTAAAATTGCGGACCGGTTGGGCAGAAGTTGGAAAGGATACCGATCCGTATACAATAAATCCAATATTGAATCAAACATTTTGGGGTAATACCATTCAATATTCCGTACCTGGGAGTTTGCCCAACACTGAGCTTAAGCCAGAAATAGCCACTTCTTATGAAGTTGGGGCCGATCTAGGTTTCTTTGGCAATAGGGTTGTATTTGATGGTACTTGGTACAGGACACAAAATAGGAATCAAATTATTGGGGTAACAACATCACCTATGTCCGGTTTTAGTAGCGCAACAATTAATGCGGGCAACGTCCAAAACACTGGGATAGAATTGGCTTTGAATACGGTGCCGGTACGTATGGCTGATTTTGAATGGAATTTAGGGTTCAATTTTACCAAACAGGAAAGTAGATTGGTGGAATTGGTTGATGGTATTGATAGGATTAGTGTAGGTAACGCGGGAAGTTTAAAACAGCAGACCTTTGTTGGTGGTATTATTGGCGACCTATATTCTACCAGTGTGTTAAGGGTGGAAGAAGGTGAATACGAAGGCTGGCCCATATTAAACAATAATGGTGGTCTCACATTTCAAAAAGATGATGCACTTAAGCCAAAGGTGGGTAAGAGCACCAATGACTTCATCATGGGAATGAATACTTCTGTAAAGTATAAGAATTTAACCTTGTCCGCCAATATAGATTGGAGGCAAGGGGGGAATTTCTACTCCGAGACCATGAAGCGAACAGCACGTTCTGGTTGGATTGATAAATGGCAAGGTGATGCCGGTACCTATAGTGGAGTTTTGGGCTCCAATTCTTTTAACGGAGATAGAACTGCACTTGCGAATGAAATAAAGTCCAACCCTGAAATATATCAAGCCGATAACGTTTGGATAGGGGGTAGGGATGCACAAACTGGTGGTTTTGAGTACAACGGATTTAATAATGGATCTTTCTGGCCTGGAGTAATAGATAATGGTGATGGCACCTATACCGAAAACTTTGGTGCTCCTGGAACTGTGTTGTTCGATGCTTATAAAGTTGTGGAACCGGGTGGTGGCCTATGGGATGTGGGCTCTTCCTTTATGTATGACCTCTCTTTTATTAAGTTAAGGAATATTACGCTTACCTATGATTTGCCTAATTCATTTGCCTCTAAGATTTCGGCCCAAAGGGTTTCATTTTCAATTTTCACAAAGAATATCATGTTGTGGAATGCAGCTGATATTGGTATAGATCCTGAACTTGCTTATTATCAGAATAAGGGTTCTTACGATATAGGAAAAGAAAAATGGAACGCCCTCCCATGGGTGGCCCCCGTAGGATTTACAATTAATTTGACATTTTAAATAGAGAAAACAATGAAAAAGATATATAAAACTTTAAAATGGTCCATCCTTTCATTGGGTGTGCTGGCCGTGTGTTCTTGTAGTGATTCGCTGGACGAGACCAATATAAGCTCCAATACCCTTCCGGAGAATAAGATAGATATTAGCTTCGTTCTTACCAATGTCCTAACCTCAACAGCTAAAAATGATGCTAATACCAATTACAAAGGAAGAGAGGTAAGTGCTGGTAGCCAATACCTTCAACGTGATAATGTTGACTTCTATAGTTTTTATTTTGTTTGGGATACCAAAAATTTTAATAGTTTCTTCCCAATCCTAACCAATAGTCAATATATATATGACCGTGCGGAAACGGAGAAGGAAGGTGATGAAAAAAAGTATTATCAGGCGGTATCCCTCATTATGAAGTCGTATACCTATGGGTTTTTGACTTCAACATTTGGTGATATCCCATACTCGGAAGCCATTAATGGTGAGGAGAGGGGTGATGCCTTTGTACCGAAATACGATGCACAGGAAGATGTTTTCTTGGGCATATTATCTGATTTGTCAACGGCCAATGATATGTTAAAGGGTGTAGGTACCATAGGTGCTGCGTCTAGTGCAGACGTGGTTTTTCAAGGAGATGGTCAGAAGTGGCGTAAATTTGCCAATTCACTACGCTTGCGATATTGTATGCGTTTATCACAAAAAACACTTTCGGGCCTGGACCCGGCAGCGGAGATAGCGTCTATAGTCAACAATCCTACTGATAACCCTATTATGACCGCTGTTAGTGATAATGCTGCGGTAAAATGGATAGGTTCCGCTTCGGACAACAGCTTTCCTGGGGGACCGCTTTCGTATACTTTTAGATCAGAATTCTATCGTAGAAAACCTTCTGCTACCATTGTTAAGGATCTAATCGAATTAAAAGATCCAAGATTAACTACTTGGATAAGACCGGTAGATGTTCAGATTTTCCCTAGTTCCACTGACTATGTGGATATTGTTGATGGACGGGTAAGACGTTACACTACAGTGGATATTGCTACTAGAAATGCCGATTCAGATTTGACAAATGATGTTAATACTTCCTTGTTCGTTGGACTTGGGGTCGCCCTAAGCGCACCTAATGATTACAACATGGGAAATACGGTTACCGATGTACGCTCCGATATTTCCGCCTTGGATCCGGATATATATTTAGGGGATTCATCCAACCCTCATATCTCTTATTTGACCAATATATATTCCGAAAATGCCAATGAATTGTCGGCTACTATATTTATGAGTGCCGCCGAAACTCAATTTATTTTGGCGGAGGCAAGTGAACGGGGTTGGATTGGTGGCAATCCAATGGATTACTACCTTAGTGGAATTGAAAAGTCTTTTGACCGATGGCAAATTGCTGATGGTGCCAGCTCCGCCATATACGATGAAGACAGCAATTCTTTGGTTGCTTTTGATAAGGCTGCCTATATGGCCAATGCCGAATCAATTTACACCAATGCAGCAAATAAGATGGAACCTATAATGCATCAAAAATGGATTGCAGGGTGGTTGACAGCTGAAGCCTGGTTCGACTGGAGAAGGACAGGTTTGCCAGAATTGGAAAAGAATGTTATTGAGGGTGCTAATGGTCAAGATATACCTAAAAGACAAATCCTGTCCGACCCCTTTAATGAAGATAACCTAACAGAGGCGACTAGTAGATTGCAGCCTCCCGTGAATGATCAATGGTCGCTAATGTGGCTACTGAAATAATACAAAGTCAAGTCGTTCTAGATATTATTCCAGACTTGTATGCCCTGCGCGTACAGGTCTGGTTTTTTTAATAAATATTCTTGTGGATGGGAAGAACTATTGGTTAATATAGTAATTCTTGGTTCAGATGCATTCTAAGTGTAGGGTGCAATCTTCTTTTTAGACAGTAGGAGAAGTAGAATTGACCTAGGATTAAACCGATTTGACCATAGAGAAGAACATTAGGACCAATTTTTTAATTTTCACCTCTGCTCCTTTTCTAATTGCCTTATAAGCATGTGCAATTTGATATTCTACGGTTTTTATGGATACGTTTAGGTAGGTCGCTATTTCAACATTGGTAAGGCCGTCTCTCTTGCTCAATAAGAATACCTGCTTACATTTTGAAGGTAGATGCTCCACTTCCCTTTTTACCAAGTTAATTTTTTCTTCCAGCAATTGTTTATTGGCTTCATCTACAACGTTGTTCAAGCTGCTCCAATATAGTTCATCCAAAGGATAGGTGGGTTTGTTTTTGCGTACAGTATCTATAAATTCATTGTAAACTGCCCTGTGAAGAAGGCCGGAGAGCGACTGTTTCACCATTAGGTTCCCCCTTCGCTCCCATACCCTCAAGAATACGTTTTGAACAATATCCTGTGCTTGGGGATAATCACTGCAAAGGCTGTAGGCATAAACCAATAGTTTCTTGTAAAATAACCCTACCAACAACTCGTATGCCTCCTCATTTTCGGAGACGAGCTGATTAATTAAAGTATTGTGGTCAGGATTGGTATTGGTCATTTTAAGAAGTACTATTTACTTTATTAAGCGTACCGCAAGGAAATTAAAACCTGGGCTTTCATGGTTACTTCATTGTTAATAAAATGATATTTATAGGTAAAAAATGTAAATATCTTAGTTAAGATACTTACAATTATCGGTTTAGCAAAATATCTCTAAATAACATTTGTTTTCTTTTATGTTTTGCTTTACCGCTTGTTATGTATTTATCGACCCTTCTGGAATTTGCATGTGTGTTGGGAATTACCAGAGCGAAAATTGGGATAAATTCCTAAGTGGGAAACTTTTGGTTTAATTCCTTAAATACAGTGGTAGACAGAGGTAATATAGGTCACCTATTAAATATTTATCCTAGAACGGAAGGAAGGAATTCAAAAACTACTGAAAAGCGGGCAAACCGGTAATATCGGCACCGGTGATCAGCAGGTGTATGTCATGAGTGCCTTCATAGGTGATAACACTTTCCAGGTTCATCATATGGCGCATAATGCTATATTCCCCGCTAATGCCCATGCCGCCCAATACCTGTCTGGCTTCCCTAGCTATTTTAATGGCCATTTCCACGTTGTTGCGTTTGGCCATGGATATTTGGGCAGAGGTGGCCCTACCCTGGTTTTTAAGTTGCCCCAGTCTGAAGGCCAATAATTGTGCCTTGGTAATTTCGGTAATCATTTCGGCCAATTTTTTTTGTTGCAATTGGGTGGCAGCAATAGGTTTTCCAAATTGAATACGTTCCTTGGCATAGCGCAAGGCCGTGTCATAGCAATCCATAGCCGCTCCTATGGCACCCCAGGCTATACCGTAGCGGGCAGAATCCAAACAACCTAAGGGGGCACTAAGTCCATTTTTTCCGGGCAAGAGGTTTTCTTTTGGGACTTTTACGTTGTCAAAGATGAGTTCTCCGGTGGCTGAAGCCCGTAACGACCATTTGTTGTGGGTTTCAGGTGTGGAAAATCCCTCCATGCCCCGTTCCACGATTAGCCCGTGTATGCGCCCCTTTTCATTCTTGGCCCAAACAATAGCCAGGTCGGCAAAAGGGGAATTGGAGATCCACAATTTGGCCCCGTTTAAAAGATAATGGTCGCCCATGTCCTTAAACTTGGTTTCCATCCCACCGGGATTGGACCCGTGGTTGGGCTCCGTTAGTCCAAAGCAACCCATTAATTCTCCCGAGGCCAATTGGGGAAGGTATTTTTTGCGTTGGGATTCGTTCCCATAGGCGAAAATTGGGTACATGACCAGGGAAGACTGTACCGAGGCGGTAGATCGGACACCACTATCGCCACGTTCTATCTCCTGCATGATGAGTCCGTAGCTGATCTGATCTAAACCTGCACCCCCATATTCTACAGGAATATAAGGCCCCAATGCCCCAATTTCGGACAAACCCTTTATAATCTGTTTTGGAAACTCGGCCTTTTGGGCATACTCTTCAATGATGGGCGATATGTCCCGCTTTACCCATTGCCGGGCAGCATCGCGGACCAGTTTATGCTCTTCGGTCAATAAATCGTCTAAGTTGTAATAGTCGGGTGCTTCAAACAAATCTGGTCGCATACAAATAACTTTTGTAACAAAAATAAACAAATAGTCGATTTGTGAAAATTATAACACCAGAAAGTATAGATGTTACATTTTTAAATAATAGTCTTTGGTCAGATCAATATATTCCGGTGTGTAGCGATGTCTTCCCTCCTCAATAATAAGCTGATTTACCGCTGCCTCCGTTTCTCCAAACTGTAGCTCCAAAAGGCTTCGCTTTATATCGGATTGTAGATTTCCTTTTACCCTGGTGATACGTTTTGGAAACAGATTGCTCTGGCGGGCCAATTGTAAAAATGTATCTTCTTCCTTGTAGGGGATAATGGTAGAAAAGCTGCCATTTTCCGCCAATAGTTGGGAAACACCCAATATAAGTTCTTCAAAGGGCAAGGATCTATTCTGTCTTGCCATATCCCTGGAATCGTTGCCACTAGAAACTATTTCGGAATAGAAGGGAGGGTTGGAAACAATAAGGTCATATTGCTCCTCTATATCCTCTGTAAGTTCATCCAATCCCGCGTGGTAACAGAATAATCGATCTCCCCAAGGGGAGTTTTCAAAATTGTCCACACATTGTTCATAAGCAGCCTCGTCTATTTCTATGCCCTCAATGCTGCTGGCTCCACTTCGCTGGGCCAACATTAGGGCAATGACGCCGGTTCCGGCTCCAATGTCCAAAATAGAATCGGGCATGCCCTTTAGTGAGGTCCAGGCCCCCAGCAAGACCCCATCGGTGCCAATTTTCATAGCGCAATGATCTTGGTGTACGGTAAATTGTTTAAAAACGAATGGCTTGCTCATAATGCTTGGCATTTACTATTTATAGGGAATCCCTTGGCTTGCTGTTTATTTAGCAGATACCAATATTGTTTTAATGGTTTAATGTGCGTGGAACTTATGGGTCTTAATCTACCCTTCCCGGCTCTCTGTTGTTGGTGCCTTCCAAATCCAGCAGGGAATCGCCCAGTTCCTGTCGCATATTATTGGCCAGTACCTTGATCTTGTCCACTACTTCTGGGTATTCTTCTGCTACGTTTTTAGTCTCGCTAACATCCGTGCTTACGTCATAGAGTTCTATCTCCTCCATGTCTATCATTTTATATTGGCCGGGGAGTCCGTCCTTCCCGGGTTCTTGTCCTTCCATAGTCCTGTAGCGGTGCGGAAAGTACATTTTCCATTTTCCATAGCGCACACCCATAAGTTCATTTACCCTGTAGTAAAAGAAATAGGCCTCTTGGGGACTCTCATTGCTTTCACCCCTAAAAACAGGCCAGGCACTTTTGCCGTCTATGGTTAAATTGGGCAAGCGGGCACCGGTAACTTCGGCAATGGTAGGCAAAATATCTATTGCCATAACGGGTACGTCTATTGTTCTTCCAGCCTTTATTTCTTTAGGGTAGCGCAATACAAAAGGTTCCCGTTGTGCCCCTTCCCAAGCGGTTCCTTTTCCTTCCCTAAAAGGCAAAGCGCTTCCTGCATGGTTACCATAGGAAAGCCATGGTCCATTGTCCGAAGTAAAAATTACCAAGGTGTTTTCTTCAAGTCCGTTTGTTTTTAGGGCTTTGAGTATTTCTCCCACAGACCAGTCGATTTCCATAATTACGTCGCCGTACAGTCCTCTTTTGGATTTTCCCTTGAATTTGTCGGATACAAAAAGGGGAACATGTGGTTGTGGGTGGGGCACATACAAAAAGAAAGGGTTGTTTTTGTTTCTGTTGATAAAATCAACGCTTCTTTCGGTAATCTGGGTAGTAAGTTGTGTTTGGTCCGTTAGGGTATCCAGTACCTTTTCATTTTCATAAAGGGGCAAAGGGCCAAAGTTAAAAACTGTTCCCTGTTGGGGGTGGTAGGGCCACATATCGTTGGAGTATGGAATTCCGAAGAATTCATCAAATCCATGACGGGTAGGCAAAAACTTGGGGCTGTCGCCTAAATGCCATTTTCCAAAGATGGCAGTTTTATAGCCTGTGTTCTGTAGCATTTCGGCAATGGTCATCTCGGAGGCGTTTATGCCTATTGGGCTACCAGGCCCTAAGGCATTGTGTATGCCAATTCGGTTAGGGTAGCAACCTGTTAATATACCAGCTCTGGATGCAGAGCAAATAGGCTGTGCAGAATAAAAGCTGGTTAGTCTAATTCCTTCCTTTGCCATCTGGTCCAGATTGGGGGTCTCTATATTGGGCGAGCCGTTTGCCCCAATATCCTCATAACCTTGGTCATCCGTAAAAATAAGTATTACATTGGGAGGGGATTTTGCGTCTTTTTTTTCCTTCTTTTCGGCACAGGAAAACAAGGTGAGGGCAAGATAGACTAAGGGTAAAATTCTTAACATGGCATTGGGTATTTATCGTACAGATGTTGCACAGAAATTAAACGACTAAAATAGTATTTTGAAATGTTATCTGCCAAAAATCTTATGGGGACTATTTAAAAGTATAGTAAAGGGATTGGTAAAAGTGCAATTGTTGTACAACTACTTATTTAGATGCTCGGCACAGGGCATGGACGATAAGGGGAATGGAATTCAATGGTATGCTGCAAGCCGCAAAAGTGATACTTTAGGCTAAATAGAGGTCTACTAGACCCTCGGGGGTTTCCACAAAAATAGTTTTGTTGTCACGGTCTACCTTGGTGATAATTTGGTCGTTCACAGGGATGAGCAATTGTTTGTCCCCTTTTTCAACTTCAAAAAGAGCTTGTGAAGTAGTGTCGTTAACACTTTGTATGATGCCAATGTCGCCATGGACCTTGTCCTGTAAGGTAAAGCCAATAATTTCGTGGTAATAAAACTTATTGCCTTTTAATTTGGGTAGAAATGAAAGAGGTAGATATATTTCGGAGCCCATTACCTTATCCGCATCCGATTCATTGGAAACTTCCTCAAATTTTACCCGTAGTAAACTGGATTTGTGCAGTCTACTTTTTTCAATAAAAAATGGAACCAGATTGTTTCCCAGTGAAACAAATACTGATTCCATTTTCTCGTATAATTCGGGTTCATCGGTATCCAATTTTATTAGGACCTCCCCCTTAAAGCTGTGTTTGGAAACGATTTTACCGAGGTAGAAGCATTCTTCCTTTGTCATCGTTTCTAAATCGCTATTCTGTTTCTTTAGTCTCTTCCGTGGCTTCTGCAGCTTCGGTAGTTTCTTCAGCTGCTGCTTCTGGAGCGACTTCCTCTTCGGCAGGTGCCTCAGCTGCTGCTGCGGCTGCCTTACGTTTTTCGTTTATCTCTTTCTCTGCAGCAAGGGCTTTAGCCTTAGCATCGGCATCTGCTTTTGCCAAGCCTTCTACCTTAGAACTAACTAATTTGCCTTTTTCTTCCAACCAAGCGTTGAATTTTTCTTCAACCTGCTCTTCGGTCAAGGCGCCTTTACGTACACCGCCCAACAAGTGATGCTTTAAAAGTACTCCTTTGTAAGATAGGATTCTTTTGGCAGTATCGGTAGGTTGTGCTCCATTCTGTAACCATTTTACAGAACTGTCTAGATCCAATTCAATAGTTGCAGGGTTGGTGTTTGGGTTATAGGTACCTAGCTTTTCTAGAAATTTACCATCTCTTTTAGCGCGAGAATCCGCAGCTACTACCCAATAAAAGGGTTTTCCTTTTTTTCCGTGTCTTTGTAATCTAATTTTTACTGGCATATCACATTAATTTGTAGGGTGCCCGACCCTGGATTATTAATTCAATTTTTCTGCTAGGTTATTCCTAAGCGGGTGCAAATATAATATTTCTTTTTATGTGGTAATCAAATAATTGTACTAAAATTTAATTTTTGCCAAATATTCCTGCTCTCTTATCCATATAGTGATGTAAAACTGTGGTGTCTAGCGCTTATTGCGGGTCTGGATTTAAATACTGGCTACGTTGATAACTCCTGATAAATGCTCTTTTCCTCTAAGCTGTATTTCTTTATTTTTACAACTTTAAACCCCATCACTTAAAGCCGCGCTATGTACCTTATTTTTGATACGGAAACCACAGGATTGCCAAAACGTTGGGATGCCCCCTATACGGATACGGACAACTGGCCACGTTGCATTCAAATCGCCTGGCAGTTGCATGACGATATGGGAAGGGTGATAGAGAGTCAGGACTATTTGGTGCAGCCAGATGGTTTTAATATTCCCTATGATGCCGAACAGATTCACGGGATCTCTACCGAATTGGCACAGCAGGATGGGGTTCCCATAGGGGAGGTGTTGGAGAAATTCAATGCTGCCCTGTCCAAGACAAAATTTGTGGTGGGCCAAAATGTTGGTTTCGACCTTAATATAATGGGGGCGGAATTCCATCGATATGAGGTGGAAAATAGCCTGCAGGAGTTGCCGGTTCTGGATACCTGTACAGAGCATACGGCCCAATTGTGCCAGATTCCCGGAGGCCGGGGAGGTAAGTTTAAGTTGCCAACCTTAACGGAACTGCACCAATACCTGTTTGGGGAACCATTTGGGGAGGCGCACAATGCAACGGCAGATGTGGAGGCAACTACGCGTTGTTTCTTGGAACTGGTACGTAGAAAGGAGTATACTGCAGAACAGTTGGATGTTGGTCCGGATTACTTTAAAAACTTTTCCGAAGCCAATCCCCAGGAGATACAGCTGATCGGTTTAAAACATATCAACCTAAAAAAAGCCTCCAAAAAAATAGCCGATGCCCTTTGGGAGAAGGATACCGGAGGTATTTCCAAGGAAGAGATCAAGGAAAATTTGGCGACCCTGGAAACGGCGAATTTTGCCCACCTGCACAACCATACGCAGTTTTCCATTCTGCAGTCTACCATGAGTATCCCTGCCTTGATTTCGGCTACAGCTAAGGCTAAAATGCCGGCAGTTGCCATGACGGATCACGCCAATATGATGGGGGCCTTTCATTTTGTAAATGGGGTCATTAACCACAATAAAGGCGTGGTGGCCAGAAATGAGGAGAACCTAAAACGCTATGAGGCTACCAAAAATGGAACCCTGGAAGAAGGGCAGGAGCCTTTGGAGGAACTTCCCGAACCGGAGGTGGAGATTACTCCTATTATTGGTTGTGAATTTCAGGTGTGCGAGGATCACACCAATAAGTCCCAAAAAGACAATGGGTATCAAATAGTAATGTTGGCCAAGAACAAAAGAGGGTATCTAAACCTGGCCAAGATGTCCTCTATAGCCTTTGTGGACGGAAAATACTATGTTCCCCGGATCGATAAAAAGGTTATTGAGCAATACAAGGAAGATATTATTGTACTTACCGGCAACCTCTATGGTGAAGTGCCCAGTAAGGTGTTGAACGTTGGGGAAAATCAGGCAGAGGAAGCCCTGATTTGGTGGAAGGAGACTTTTGGCGATGATCTGTACATAGAGATCATGAGGCACGGCCAGGAAGATGAAGACCGCGTAAATCAGGTGTTGCTCAAGTTTGCCGAAAAACACAATGTAAAGTTGGTGGCTACCAACAATACTTATTACCAAGAAAAGGCAGATGCCCATGCACACGATATTTTGCTATGTGTTAAGGATGGGGAAAAACAGGCTACGCCAATTGGTCGTGGTCGTGGATACAGATATGGTTTGCCCAACCAGGAGTATTACTTTAAGTCCTCGGAGGAGATGAAGGAGCTCTTTAAAGATATTCCGGAGGCCATTACCAATATACAGGAGGTAATAGACAAGGTAGAAACCTTTACCTTGGCCCGTGATGTACTGTTGCCGGCCTTTGATATTCCAGAGGAATTCCGGTTTGAGGAGGATAAACTAGATGGCGGTAAACGAGGGGAAAATAAATACCTGCGCCATATTACCTATGAGGGCGCCAAAAAAAGATATGGTGAGATAACCCCGGAAATAGATGAGCGATTGGATTTTGAGCTCAAGGTAATAGAGAAGACAGGTTATCCTGGTTACTTTTTGATTGTGGAAGATTTTATTAGGGCGGCACGTGAAATGGATGTGTCCGTGGGCCCCGGTCGTGGGTCTGCTGCTGGTTCTGCCGTTGCCTATTGTTTATGGATAACCAATCTGGATCCCATTAAGTACGACCTCCTTTTTGAGCGTTTTTTAAATCCGGACCGGGTGTCCATGCCCGATATTGATATTGATTTTGACGATGAGGGTCGTGGGCGTGTGATGGACTATGTAATAGATAAATATGGCGCCAACCAGGTGGCCCAGATCATCACCTATGGAACCATGGCGGCAAAATCCTCTATCCGGGATACCGCAAGGGCATTGGATCTGCCATTGGGCGATGCGGATCGTATGGCAAAGCTGATTCCCAATATGTCCAAGCTTAAAAAAATTATTGGGGTCGATGAAAAAAAACTAAAGGAAAAATTCAATAGCGAGGAGATTGCGAAGATTAACGAGCTGTTGGCTATTTCTGAAGGGGACGATCTGGAATCGGAAACCCTTAACCAGGCCTATGTATTGGAGGGGTCGGTTAGGAATACGGGTATCCATGCCTGTGGGGTAATCATTACCCCCGATGATATTACCAAGTTTGTCCCGGTGGCCTTGGCCAAGGATTCCGATATGTACTGTACCCAGTTTGATAACTCGGTGGTGGAGAGTGCAGGTCTGCTAAAAATGGATTTCTTGGGCTTAAAAACCCTGACCCTTATCAAGGATACGGTAAAAATTGTAAAGGCCAAACACGGGGTGGAATTGGATCCGGAGAATTTTCCATTGGATGATCAAAAGACCTATGAGCTGTTCCAGCGTGGGGAAACGGTTGGGGTGTTCCAATATGAATCTCCGGGGATGCAGAAACATATGAGGTCCCTAAAGCCTACGGTTTTTGCCGATTTGATTGCCATGAACGCCTTGTATAGGCCTGGCCCCATGGAGTACATACCCAGTTTTATTGCCCGTAAACACGGTACGGAAGAGATTGTTTATGACCTGGAAGCCTGTGAAGAGTATTTGGCGGAAACCTACGGTATTACGGTTTACCAGGAGCAGGTGATGCTCCTGTCCCAAAAGCTGGCAGATTTTACAAAGGGTGAGGCCGATGTACTGCGTAAGGCAATGGGTAAAAAACAGAAGCATGTTCTGGATAAGATGAAGCCGAAGTTTATTGAACAGGCTTCCAAAAAAGGACATGCAGTAGATAAGTTAGAGAAGATCTGGAAGGATTGGGAGGCCTTTGCGGCCTACGCATTTAACAAGTCGCACTCTACCTGCTATGCGTGGATTGCCTACCAGACCGCTTATTGTAAGGCCCATTACCCAGCTGAATATATGGCTGCGGTACTGTCCAATAACATGAACGATATAAAACAGGTAACCTTCTTTATGGAGGAGTGTAAGCGGATGGGGTTGGACGTTTTGGGGCCAGATGTTAATGAATCCTATTACAAGTTTGCTGTTAACGATGCCGGTGCGGTACGTTTTGGCATGGGAGCCGTTAAAGGTGTAGGCCGAGGTGCCGTAGAAACCATTGTGGAGAATAGAAAGGAAGGTGGTCCTTTTAAATCTGTTTTTGACCTGGCCAAGCGAATAGACCTGAGGGCGGCCAATAAAAAGGCCTTTGAGAACTTGGCGGTAGCCGGTGGTTTCGATTCTTTTGGGGATACCCATAGGGCGCAATATTTTTATGAGGAAGGCGATGGAATAACATTCTTGGAAAAGGCCATGAAATACGGTGCCAAATTTCAAGAGAACGAAAACTCCTCACAAGTGAGTTTATTTGGGGAAGCCAGTGAAGTGCAGATACCAGAGCCGGTGGTGCCACCCTGTGAGGAATGGGGAACCATGGAGAAGCTACGCCGGGAAAAGGAAGTGGTGGGGATTTATATTTCCGGACATCCATTGGACGATTTTAATGCAGAAATAAAGGCCTTTTGTAATGCCAGTCTTTCCAATTTAAACGATCTGGAGGCAATAGTAAACAGGGAAGTTTCATTTGCTGGGGTAATTACCGATGTGCAGCATAGGGTTTCAAAAAATGGCAAGGGTTGGGCCATGTTCACCATGGAGGATTATACCGATTCTTTTGAGTTTAGAATGTTTGGGGAAGAGTATCTGAAATATCGTCATTTCCTAATGATCAATTCGTTCGCATATGTCAAGGTGTTTGTACGTGAAGGATGGGTAAATCGGGATACCGGTAAAAAGGGAGATCCAAGAATGCAGTTTAATATGATCATGATGCTGCAAGATGTTATGGAAACCTTTGCCAAAAAACTCACGATTAAGTTAGACATTGCCCAGTTAAGGGAAGAGAATATTCTGGAGTTGAAGGACACTTTGGTCTCACATCAAGGCAACCATCCTCTTAGCTTTGTGGTATATGAGATGGAGGAACAGATAAAGGTAAATATGACCAGTAGAAAGCAAAAGATCCATATATCCAGTGAATTGCTCCTAGAGCTGAATAAGCAAGACGTGCTATATAAGTTAAATTGACGGTTATGGGATGTTAAATAATATAAGGGCCATGACCCCGTTATTAAGGTAGAATAGGAATTGTCAATATTACCATAACTAAAACGAATACAACCATAGTAAGGAAAAGGCAAATTATTTGTCTAAATTTGTATAATATTTAAAAAAAATAGAACATGGCATTAGAAATAACAGATGCTACCTTTGATGAGGTAGTTTTAAAAAGTGATAAACCGGTAGTAGTGGATTTTTGGGCAGCTTGGTGTGGTCCTTGTAGAATGGTAGGTCCTATCATTGAAGAGGTGAGCAGCGAGTATGACGGTAAAGCCGTTGTTGGTAAGGTGGATGTAGACGCCAACCAAGAATTTGCCGCTAAATACGGTGTTAGAAATATCCCCACTGTTTTGGTTTTCAAGGATGGGGAAATAGTAAACAGACAGGTGGGTGTATCCCCTAAAAAGGTTTATACCGATGCTATAGATGCCCTGTTGTAGGCGTTTAACCATTGTCCAGTAAAATGGATAACACATAAAAAAATCCCGCGAAACAGGCGGGATTTTTTTATGCTCTGTTTTTAATAGGGGTAATTGCAGTTTGCCAGTGAACGGTTTTATACCTTCTGTTTATAATGCAGGCCATATCTTCGTTATCTTAGCAGTATGAACCTACAGTCAGAATTACATAAGGCAGCCTTGTTTCAAAACTTGGAACTTTTGGCGAATCAGGTGGTAGAGGGTTTTATCAGTGGAATCCACAAGAGTCCCTTTCACGGTTTTTCAGCTGAATTTGCAGAACATAAGATTTATAATAAGGGAGAGAGCACCAAACATATAGATTGGAAATTGTTTGCCAAGACCGATAAATTGTATACCAAGCGCTATGAGGAGGAGACCAATTTGCGCTGCCATATGATTTTGGATAATTCGGCTTCTATGTACTATCCGCAGGTGGGCGAGCTAAGCCTGGATAAGCTAAATAAAATTGGCTTTGGGGTGTTGGCCATTGCAGCGTTAATGAACATTCTTAAAAGGCAGCGGGATGCTGTGGGATTGAGTGTCTACTCGGATCAGTACCATTACTATACTTCCGAAAAAAGCAGTGAAAGGCACCATCAGATGTTATTGGCCAAATTAAATGAGATCAGTCTGGAAAAAAAACCTGCGCAGCAGACGGAGACCTATACCTATTTGCACCAGATTGCGGAGAAGATTAAACGAAGAAGTTTAATTGTCCTGTTTACGGATATGTTCCAGGCTTCTGAAGACGACGGGAAATTGTTTGATGCGCTCCAGCATTTAAAGTATAACAAGCACGAAGTAATCCTCTTTCATGTTATGGACAAGGAAACCGAATTCAACTTTAATTTTGAGAATACCCCAAAACGCTTTTTGGATGTTGAGACCGGTAAACATATAGATCTTTATGCCGATGCTGTTAAAGAAGCCTATGAAAAGGAAGTTGCAGATTACTTTAGTGCACTCAGATTAAAATGTGCCCAGTATAAAATTAAATATGTGGAGGTGGATGTAAAAGAGCGTTTTGCCTTGATAATGAACACCTTTATGGTAGAGCGACAAAAATTTATGTAAAAACTTGAATTTTTTTTGCAAAAAATGTTTGCGCAATTAAATAAGGAGTGTATATTTGCACTCGCTAAACGCCACGGTTCGGTAGTTCAGTTGGTTAGAATACCTGCCTGTCACGCAGGGGGTCGCGGGTTCGAGTCCCGTCCGGACCGCTAAAAGCCTTCAACGCAAGTTGAGGGCTTTTTTTGTGTGTGCCTAGCATGGGCGATATCTATAGGGTGCAAGTCCGGGATCATGACCAATTGTTGTGGGATCAAGTTCATTTTCTGGGTATTTGATTATTATATGACCGTAATGATTTAGGTCATTTGTCTCGTCGTTCTTCATCTTTAGCTTTGTTCTTGGATATTATTATAATTGAACAGCATTTAATAATTAAAAAGAACATTTATGTCTGGAGAAAATACATATTACAGATTGTGGAAATGGTCTAAATATCTGATGCTCTCCTTATGGTTGAGTGTTGCTGTGTCCCTAAGCAGTTGCAATGAGCAGGCACAAGGATTTGGTTTGCCAGAAGGTGATGTTGAAAGGGGAAAGACGACCTATAAGAGTTTGTCCTGCAATGAATGTCATAGCATTGCCGGAATTGAATGGGAAGGTGGTGCCGATACGCTCAAAATAGAACTGGGCGGTGTATCGACCAAGCAGAAATCATACGGGGAATTGGTTACCTCAGTAATTAACCCTACCCACAAGATTGCAAGACGCTATATGCGCAAAAATACCAATGAAACCACCAATTCGGGAATCTCAAAGATGAGGGTGTACAATGAAATTATGACAGTACAAGAGCTTATTGACCTGGTTACTTTTCTTCAATCCCAGTATAAGGTAAAGGCACCGCGCACGGAATACTATCCCTATCTTTACTAATGAATTTTTTTAGCGTGCATAAAGAGTTTAGGGGAGCCTAATATTGATAGGTTTTAGATAATTATTCAATAAGTAGTCTCGAGTCTCAATTTAAGAAATTGAAATATCGTAAATTCATGTCTTTATTCACTTTAATGGATAAAACGGTTTCGCTATTACTCCTTCATCACTAAACAAAGTACATTTATCATCATCTTGAAGTATATTTGAAATGAGGTCGACTTGATTGTTGATCAAGACACTGTCCTGTACCAAACGGATTCCGTGACTGTAATCGGCATACGTATCACTATGACCAGCATAGACTGGTTGGATAGGAGTGCCATTTTGGTAATGCCAGCCGTATATGACAACTGGTTTGGAGGAGTTTTCGTGGATTTTGTTAGAGATGATAACATCTTTTTTGTGTCCGGCCACCAAAGCTCCCAAAGGGGCTTGTTTAAGAGCTTTTTTTCTTTGCTCTTTTAATCTGGTATTATGTTCCCACATAACCGGAACAGTAGTCATTTTTGGACTGGGAGGAATAGGGGAGGGAGCCAGTTTTACCGAGGCGTTGCTCCAAATTTGATCTACCATTTTTTTTGTAGGAAGTGTAAAATGGATGGCGTTCGCAATTTTTTGTGCCATATTAGGGGTCATGGGGATGATAAAATAATCGGAGTCCGAACCAACGGCCAGATAATCGGGAATTACATGGTAGGTCACTGTATAGTTAACATTGTTGATGGAACTGGAAAAGGTAATGGGAACCAAGCCTCGTATAAAGGACGGTATATTGCCGTTGATTATTTGCTGGAATATTTCCTCTTCCCTTTCTTCTAGGCTGAGATTTTCAATCCTGTTCTTAAAAGCACTGCCCGAAATGGCATTTTTTCCTGGCAAAGGTAGCGGGAGCTTTTGGGCGTTTATTGTTCCCGAGGTGGTAAAGACAAAACAAATTAAGGACAAGGCAATTTTGTATATAGCCCCAAAAGGAATTCTATACATTTTTGTTAGATTTTTAAAGAAGGTCATGCACATGGGTAATTACTATCTTGGCCTTTGAGCCATGGTAAATAATGGCTATCGGACACCTATGTACACTTGTCTGCCTATTTATTGGTAAGCTCTGCTCAAAGTGTTGTGTGTCTGCCTATGCTTCTAATTTAGCAAAAAAACGTTTAAAGGGGGCAGTGTCCTATGGTTCATTTTAAGCTATGACGGGTTTTATATCTAAACCAGCCTTAGGGCCTAGTAGGTCTGTAGAAGGCTTTTTTGGGGTATTTTTTGTCATAGCGATGATTTGCTGTCAAATCCAGATTCGGTTTGGATGATGCTATGGATTTGGGCGATGTAAAAAAAAGGGAAAAGTACAAACTATGGGATAGTGTATTCCAATTATGAAATCCGCCTTACAAAATAAGTCCTTGGATCATGGCCTATATGATCATTGGCTTATTAAAGATTCAAAAAAATCTTCAAAATTTTCACTTTCCTTTATTTTTAATTTTTTTCGAAGCCTGTGCCGTGCCACTTTAACCGAACTCAATGAAATGCCAAAGAGCGTGGCAATGTGTTGGGATTTAAAGTTGAGCTTGATTAGAGCGCATAATCTAATTTCCCTATCGCTGAGCTGAGGGCAGTAATCTTTTAGACTCTTTATAAAGGTGGTGTGAATCTGATTAAAAAGGTGATAAAAGTTTTCCCAATCTTCATCCAGCATTAAACTGTCGTCTATAAGTCCGATAATCTTCTTTAAATTGCTTTTATTAGGATTGCTTGCTTTGGTCTCATTGAGCAAATTGTCCTTTATTTGGGTTAAAAGGTTGTTTTTGTGAACAGTTCTCAAGGTGTAATTGGTAAGTTCCTCCGTTTTAAAATTGAGCTCTTCCATCAGCTTCTTTTGGCTTAACTTCTGATGTTTCTTTTCTATCTTCAAAAGGGCAATTTCACTTTGGTAGGCCTTTTCCTCCTGGGCCTTTACTTCCTTGGTTTTTGAAGCTACCAGTAACTGTAATTGTTCCCGTTGTTTTTTTACGGATGATAAGCGCATCCTGATAAAAAGCAATACCAAGAGGAAACCCAATAAAACAACTAGTACCTTTACCCAGAATTTTTGCCAAAAGGATGGAAGTACAGTAATATGGATAGAAGCCAATGATTTGCTAGTTAAGGAAAAATTATCCGCATTGGTAACCTGTAGGGTGTAGTTGCCTGGGTTTAAATTGGAAAAAGTTAGTGCTTGTTGGCTTCCAATGGAATGCCATTCGTTGTTTAATCCCAGCAACTTATAGGCGTAATTGTTTTGTGGGCTCCAGTAATCCGAGCTTGAAAAATAGATAGATAAAAGATTGTCCTCTGGGTTTAAGGTTATGGTTTTATTTTTGTTGGAGGTAATGTTAATTTCTCTGCTTCCTTTTTTGCCTATAACATCTACTGAAGTGAAAAATACCTTATGGGTGTCAGGATTACTTTTTTTAAACCCGGATGGGTTAAAATAGGTGAGCCCTAGTCTTCCTCCCATTATTATGTAGTTGTCCTTGTTGATAATGGCACTCCCTCCACTATAGGCCTGGATTCCATGATGTATTCCAAAGTTATCTATGCTACCATCCTGAGATATCTTGCTAAGTCCTAAGTTGGTGCTGCACCATACGTTTTTGTCCTTATCCAGAAATATCCCACCAATAATACTGGCTTCCAATCCATCTTTCTTGCCAATCCTGGTAAATGCATCCTTGGTTCTGTGATACCTCATCAATCCATGGCCATAAGTACCAATAAGTACAGAGAGATCGTCGTCTTCAGTGATGGCTCTAATTCGGTTACTGCTAAGGGAGTTGGGATCGCTTTTATCGGAAATGTAAGAGAGCACGGTATCTTTCTTGAAAACGTTTAATCCTAAATTGGTGCCTACCCACATATCGCCCTTAATATCTTTGTATAAACTGGTAATGAAGTTAGAATTAAGATTGGGGGTATTATCTAAATTAAAATGGTTGATAATTTTTAAATTGGCATTGTATATTCTAATGCCGGTATTGCTGCCTACCCAGACATTTCCATACACATCTTGCTCCATGGCAAATATGGCCATGTTGTTAAATCGATCCTGGGCCTCTAAAAAGCTTTTCTTGTTGGGGTCATAGATATTTAACCCTCCATTGTTGGTCCCAATCCATATTCTACTGCGGTTATCCTGAAGCAGTGAGACCACGTTATTGCCGTTAAGGTCGTCTTGCAGGGATGGGTCGTCCTTAAAGACAGAGACTTTCCCGCTTTTTGGATTGTATCTTCGCAGTCCATTTCTGCCGGCCGATACCCATAGGTCGCCATTGTCTGCCTCTAAAATTTGAGAGCTTTGTTCATCTATCTGGTCAAATGCTAAATCGGGGCCTGGAATATGACTTACAGAGGCATAGTATTTAAAATAACTGGCCCCACCGTGTACCGTACCCACCCAAATTAGATTATCTATTCCTTGGTGGATGCTCAATATGGAATTGTCCGCAATAGGGTACTTGGTGTAGGGGCTTTGTTTAAAAGTAAAGAAACGGTTGTTCTTGGATTCATATAGGATTAGTCCGCCTCCATCCGTACCTATCCATATATTGTTGTCCCTGTCTACCATTACGTCAATAACATAATTATTTGATATGCGCTTGGCTATATCCCATTCCCGGGTGGAATAATGTTGGGTTGTTTGGGTTTTAGGATGGTAGCTAAATAGGCCATTGCCATTGGTTCCAATCCATAAGAGACCAGATTGGTCCATGGATAGTGAGTTGATGTGGGCATTATTACCTTGAAAATTTGCCTTGATGAATTTGGAATTCTTATAGGCGTATATACCACCATTACTGGTCCCTACCCAAATAATCCCGTTTTTATCCTGTAAAAGATCGGTAGTACTGATAGCAGCTTTGTCAACTGTCGCTTTGGGCATTTTGATTACCTCGTCGGCTTTCTCCTCGTACGGAAATAAGACGATGATTTCACTGTTGGTGGTAGAGCACCAAAGGGCACCGGAGTCCAATGCCAGTGCATTGGGAATGTACCCCTCCAAGATATTGTTAATGTAGGGATCCGAAGAGGTGTAGCGCTTAAATTGATCACATTCTATATTAAAATAAAACAAACCTCCAGTGGTCGTAACCCATATCCTACCTCGTTTGTCTTGAACTAATGAATTTACTTGGTTGTTTTCATTGGGAAGAAAATATGTTTTTACTTCTTGGCCATCATATTTATCAATACCTAACTGTGTGGATAACCACATAAAGCCCGCACTATCCTGTAAAATTGCACCAATCCTATTATCGGAAAGGCCATCCTTAAAAGAAATACTTTGGAAAGGGAGAATTCTTTCTTGGGCATATCCAAAAATTTGTATCCAGAGGAAAAAGAGAAACCCTGTTAACTTTAAATTGTTCATATGTTAACCATATTGAATGTGTGGCAAATAAATGAAATAATAGGCTATTGGCCTAGTAAATGGGATGTAATCATAATATTTCGTACTGTTCTTAGGGAAAATATGTAACCTATTTGTAACTCCTTGTAACCTAAATTTATACCCCTTTAAATTTAAGAAACATTTAACAATAGCTAATTTGGCAAACTGAAACTTGGCTTTTTATACACTTGTTTAAGAAGTTGAATTCATTTAACTAATTAATTAACCTAAACAATTCAAATGAAAAAAATTTTAATGTATTGCTGCTTATTTTTGGTGCAAGCGCACTTATTTGCACAGCAGTCAACGATTACCGTAAAGGGTACGGTAACCGATGCGGAAACAGGGGATCCCATTCCGGGTGCCAGTGTTGTAGAAAAAGGGACTACCAAGGGAGTGGTGAGTGATTTTGATGGGATCTTTGAGATTAAAGTGGATAAAAGTGCTTCTCTTGTGGTTAACTATTTGGGATATGCTACAACAGAGCTTGCCGTTAATGGAAGAACCCAATTAAACGTAAGCCTGGCTTCTCAGGCCGAGGAGCTTGGTGAGGTAGTTTTAGTAGGGTACGGAACCCAGAAAAAGGAGAATTTAACCGGTTCCGTTAGTACGGTTTCTGGGGAAACCTTGGAGAGCCGTCCGGTTAACAACGTAATGCAGGCCTTACAAGGAGCCGCTCCGGGACTTTCCTTGACCGTTGGTAACTCTGGTGGGGAACCAGGTGCTAATATGAATATTAGTATTCGTGGGGTAGGGAATCTTCAAGGTACCGGGGCTCCATTGGTTATAGTAGATGATATTCCGTTGGATAACCCCAATGATCTTAACAATATTAACCCCAATGATATAGAGGATATATCCGTTCTTAAAGATGCTGCCTCGTCTGCCATTTATGGATCTAGGGCCGCTTTTGGAGTTATAATCGTTAAGACTAAAAGTGGAGAAGCATTGGATGGTAATACTTTTACCTATTCCAATAACTTTATTTATTCTTCTCCGCTTAATACACCAGACATGATGAACTCCTTGGAATTTGCCAATTACTTTAATTTGGCTGCTACCAATGGTGGTAGTGGAGCTGTTTTTTCCGATGAAGTAATGGGTCGTATTCAAGACTATTTGGCAGATCCTGAAAACACGCCTGTAACGGTTCCCAACGCGGATGGGACCCGCTGGCAACAATATTCTGGGTCTAATGCCAATACTAATTGGTTTAAGGAGATGTACAAGGGTGTTGTTCACCGTCAGCAGCATAATATTAGTTTCTCAGGAAAGCAAAAAAGTGTTAATTACAACGTATCCGGGTCTATCTTGGATGCCCCTGGTATTATGAATTACGGGGACGATTCTTACCAACGTTATACCTTTAACTCTAAAGTGTCCAGTAAGGTGAACGATTGGTTGAGCTTTGCTGCCAATCTAAGATTGGCACGTGCAGAGACCGATAGGCCAAGTTATGACCGTGGGTTGTACTTGCACAACATAGCCAGAAGATGGCCGGTTAATGGCGTGGTTATGCCTAATGGTGATTATAGTGATGGTTCAGAAATTCCATTTTTATTGGATGGTGGTCGTTATACCGGAATTGATCAAAGTTTGGATGGATCTATTAATTTGATTATTGAGCCTATTAAGGATTTGAAAATAAAACCAAGTTTGCTGTACAGAACCAAGCACTTTAACAATAGCAATCATTCTGCCAGGGTATCTGTGATAGAACCCGATGGTAGAGAGCGTTTTATAAGAAACAATAATAGCTTTTCCAGATACTCTAGTGAAAGGACTTATTTGTCTCCCAACTTGGTGGTATCCTATGAAAAATCCGTGAATGAGGCGCATAATTTCTCGGGATTGGTAGGATATCAGCAAGAAGATACGGAGTTCACTAGTATTTACAGTGCTAAGAACGATCTTATTACAGATGGTGTGCCCTCTATTTCTACAGCAGTGGGTGAAGACCACGTGAATGACTCTGCAGGTTCTTTTGCAACCCAGGGGTACTTTGGTAGATTTGCCTATAACTATAAGGAAAAATATCTTTTTGAGGTTAATGGGCGTTATGATGCTTCCTCTCGTTTTGCTCCAGACAATAGATGGGATTTCTTCCCTTCTGTCTCCGCTGGATATAACATTGCCAAAGAGAACTTCTGGGGTATAGATCAGATTGGAATGTTTAAGTTGCGTTACTCCACTGGTAGTATCGGAAATCAAAACGTATCCAACTACTTGTACATTGGCCGTATGCCAGTAAGAACCAACCTATGGTGGTTGGGTAACAATGGAAGACCTAATTACACCCTGACACCTGGAATTATCAGTCCAGATATTACCTGGGAAACCGTTAGTACGGACAACTATGGGGTAGATATAGCGGCTTTCACAAACCGTTTGCAGTTATCTTTTGAGTATTTCGTAAGAACTACGGAAGATATGTTTGGACCTGCAGAGCGACTTCCTGCTGTATTGGGAACTTCTGCTCCACAGTCTAACAATGCCAACCTGGAAACCAAAGGATTCGACTTTAATGTTTCTTGGAGGGATATGATAGGTGAGGTTAATTATAATGTAGGATTAGTGCTTTCTGATGCGGTAACTACCGTAACCGAATACTCCAACCCAAACAACTTGCTTAATACCTATAGAGTTGGTCAGAAACTCGGAGAAATCTGGGGCTTTGAGACCGTAGGTTTATATCAGAGTCAAGATGAAATTGATAACGGTCCAGATCAAACGCCAATTTATGGAGGTGTTTGGTACCCTGGAGACGTTCAGTATAAGGATCAAAATGGAGACGGAAGTATAGATTACGGGGATTCTACTACCGATAATCCTGGTGACCGTAAGGTAATTGGAAACTCTACTCCTAGATATAGTTTTGGATTTAATGCAGGCTTGGATTATAAAGGATTCGATTTCTCTATGCTTTGGCAAGGGGTTGCCAAAAGGGATCTTTGGACAGGTGGTCCATATACCTTCGGTGCTGTTGGCAACCTATGGCAGTCTGCAGGTATGAAGGAGCATCTTGACTATTGGTCTGAAGATAATCCTGATGGTTTTTTCCCAAGACCTACTTTTAGGTCTACTTGGAGAAACCAGCAGACACAGACCAGGTATATGCAGAATGCAGCATATTTCCGCCTTAAGAATGTTAGCCTTGGGTATAACTTCCAATCCAATGTCCTTGAAAATCTTGGTTTAAAGAAGTTGAGAATTTTCATGACCGGGGAAAACTTGATTACCCTATCCGAAATTTCTGGAATTTTTGATCCTGAGGCTACCGGAGGATACTGGGGCAACGGGAAAATCTATCCTTTGCAGAAATCATACTCCGTGGGTCTGAACATACAATTTTAAATATTACAATACATATGAAAAACATAAGATACATTACATTTTTGCTGCTCGCGGTCTTTGCCGTATCCTGTAGCGATGACTTGTTGGATAAGCTTCCGGAAGACGAGATCTCTCCGGAGCAATATTGGAAAACACCTAATGATTTAGCGTTGTTCCTTAATCAGTTCTATACTACCTTTCCAGTACACAGCGGCTGGAACGGCGGAATCTTCGAATTTGATAACAATAGTGATAACCTAGCCCAAGTTAGTATCAATACCAGATTTGTTGGAAGCAATAATACGGCTCCAACTTCCGATGGTACCTGGAATACCAATTACGGTAGAATTAGAAGTGTAAATTACTATTTGGAAAATAGTGAAACGGCGGAAGGTCCTGAAGACGTTATTGAGGCCTATAATGGGGAGGCATACTTTTTTAGAGCAATGTTCTATTTTGAATTGTTGCAAAAATTTGGAGGGGTTCCCTATATCGATAAGGTGTTAAATACCGACTCACCAGAGTTGAAATCGCCAAGAGTTCCCAGGAACGAACTGGCTACCAAAATTATCGAGGACTTAGATAATGCCATAGCGAAACTGAAGCCTAAATCAGCTACAGAACCTTTTAGAGTGCATAGAGGAATCGCTCTAGCTTTAAAATCCAACGTAGCACTTTACGAGGGTACATGGGAGAAATACCACGAAGGGACTGCCTTTGCGGCTCCTTCCAATGAGAGTGCCAAATTTTTGCAAATGGCTGCGGACGCTGCCGAAACATTGATGGATGAAGGCAACTACTCCCTTTATAACAGCGGTGAGTTAGATACCTACTGGAGTCTTTTCACTAAGGTAGATTATTCCGGGGTTTCCGAAGTAATGTTCTGGAAAAAGTATGACACCTCCGAAGGGGTAGACCACAGGGTTGGTCACTATATTCCACAAAGTGGTGCTGGTACCGGAGTTACAAAGTCCTTGGTAGACTCCTACTTGAGTATCGACGGACAGCCAATAGCTGTTAGTCCACTTTACAGTCCAAGTCAGGAAAGTAGCCTTACTACTATTGTTGAAGATAGGGATCCTAGGTTGGCACAGACCATCGCAACGCCTGGGGACCTCATCACAGAAAGAGCTGGAAATCCAGATATTTTCTTTGAATACCCTACTTTTAGGGATAACAATGAGGTGGTTTCCACCACTGGATACCAAATTTACAAAGGTGGTAGTACCGATGAGGGGCAAAGAACAGAAAGTACAATTGGAGCAATTATTTACCGTTATGCGGAAGTACTTTTAAACTTTGCTGAAGCTAAGGCTGAATTGGGTACTTTAACGCAGGGCGATTTGGATAAATCCATCAATTTGCTGCGCGCTCGTGTTGGTATGCCACCACTAACCCTTGCCCCAGTTGCGGACCCAAATAAAGCATTCCCTGAGCTAAGCGACCTTATTAATGAGATTAGAAGGGAGCGAAGAGTAGAGTTGGCCTTGGAAGGTAAACGTTTTAACGATCTTATGCGTTGGAAAGCAGATCACCTGATCATTGGTAAAAGACTTCAAGGTTTTAAAATTATTGGTAGCGACATGGAAGATGAATTTGCCGATCTAATTGGAAGTTCTATCCTTGTAAATGAGGAAGGATATATTGATCCTTATATCAACGCTATCCCAGATGGATATGGATTTAACCCTAACAGGGATTATTTATCGGCTATACCAACAGAACAAATTGTTTTGACCGATGGAGCCGTTATACAAAACCCTGGCTGGGAATAAGTAATTTTTTTAAATGTCCTAGATAGTTGAAGGCGAACTAGGATATTGTGTCAACATTAGAGTTAGTTGTTAATTGGTATTTCCTGCTCGGCCTATATGGGTTGGGCAGGATTTATTTTTTGGATTTGGGCGATATTATTTTTATCTATTTGGTAGTTTGTTGAATAGTTTATGTTATTAAGGTAGGGCACTTTAATTATTTTTTTAATACCAACCTATTGACCCCTATAGTAATATTGGCATCGTTAAATACTTGGGTTAAACTTAGAAAAGATGATAAAATGAATCATGGATTTGCGAAACCCAGTTATGTGATTCTCTTGTCTTTATCTGGTTATTTCAGTTTTTATTTCTTAATTGAAATGTACTAAACCCCAACTTTAATTTCTAAAGCAAGGCTTGGTGGATGAATACTTTAAAGTAGGGTTTTCATAATATCCAGCTAGGAGCTAAATAATTTAATAGCTTACAATATAACGGTTCTTGATTTAAAGTATGGATAAGGGGCCATATCCCAATATTGAACAGTTGATCGGGGAGCTAGCGTTAGTGTATAGGTGGATATTCCTTTATCAAAGAACCATCCCTAATAAACTAATCACAACAACCTTTACTATGTAAATTCTAATTACAGAATTAATCTAATTAAAGAGTACAGTGGCATCTCTTTCTTCTGGCCTTAAAAGTTCTCCTTAAACATATTATAATAATATGTGGCGGCCGCCAAGTCTTCCAAGGCATGTCCTACCGACTTAAACATCGTAATTTCCGACTCACTTGTCCTGCCCGTTTTCTTTTGGGATGCGAGTTCAAACAAATCGGCATGAATATCAGTCTCCTTTAAAACCCCACTTTTTAAGGGAATAAGAATGTCCCCACTTTCTTTTAGGCCTCCTTGATAGGTGTCAACATACACCGCTGCTTTTTTAACTGTTTCATCATCTGCTTCCCGCATATCTTTTTTGTAGGCCCCAACTAAATCCACATGTTGACCGGGACGTAGATATTTCCCCAAAACAAGCGGCGTTTTGGATAAGGTGGCAGAGGAAATAATATCCACGTCCATAATCTTATCCTCAATCGCTTCAATGGGCTGTACTTGGAAAGGGGCATTCTTTAGTTCTTCACAGAGATTTTTGGCCTTGGTATAATCCCTGCCCCAAATATAAACCGTTTTTAAGGGGCGTACACTGGCATGGGCCATTATTAAATTGGGGGCAAGGGCTCCCGTACCTATCATTAATAGGGAACTGGAATCTTCCCTTGATAAATATTGTGATGCCAAAGCGGAGGCGGCGGCAGTTCTTTTTACCGTTAAACTTTTTGCCTCCAAAAGGCCAAGGATGCCACCCTTTAGTGCATCCAAATAAATATAGGTGCCCTGAATGGCCGGTAGATTAAACTGTCCGTTTTTAGGACTTACCGTTGCAATTTTTACCCCCGCCTGTTTTCCGGGCTTCCATGCCGGCATTAATAACAAGGTGGAATCTTCCTTTACCTCAGGATTGGGAAAATCGTGATGATGTCTCATGGGTACCAAGGTGTCCTGGTCCATAAATGCCTCCCTTAGCGCATTGATAAGGTTGGGGAAGTTGGTATTTTGCTCTATAAAACTAGCCGGGATCTGGGTTATATTTTCCATGCGGCCAAAGTTAAAAAAATAAAGAGATTGGAGGTCCTTTGGCAATGACTATCCCAACAGCTAAAAATTGTTGTCCAACTGTTGGGGGAAATCCAATTGGGCAGCCTACATCCGTTCACCAAACAGCCTTTTAGGTAAAAAACTATGATCTACAGCTTCTTAGGTGGTCGCCTAAATGCCCATAGCAATAAAAAGCTCATTATTTAAGGCCTAGCCTGCCAAATTGGTTGTTCCCCCGAATACCGTTTCAGCAAGCTGGCCAAAAAATCCTTTTATATCAAAGGAAGGCTTTCAATCCCAATTGTTATCTGCTTTTTTCGGCAAACCTAACCCTACAACTAGATTATACCTTACGGTTTTCCGCAATAGATAAATATTTTTTCTGAACGAAGCCTAATTTTTACCTCTTCTGGGCTGGTAGGTGAGGGAAGACCATCAAGAAAATTAGGGACCTCTCTTTATTGTGTCCTATTTATGATTCAAATTTGGTCTATCTAAGGAGGGTGATTTTTTATACGGTTAAAAAGGACTTGGTTCTGAGCACACATTTGTTAGTCTATAAAAGCGAAAAAAGAATACTCTTTTCGTATCTTGTTGGTAGATGAAAGAAATAGCTGGAATGCTTACTGGCAATTGATTTAGGGCAGTTAATATTATGCTTTTTTGTTTTTTCAATGGTTTGGGATTCCAATGAGAGGTAGCCTGATATCTGGCTATGGGCAACAAATGGTAGTTGAGTCAATAAGGTAATTCAATACACGTATAGATGCAGCAGAACTTTGTAAATAAAGAACAGACCTTTGGAACTGCCCCCGTTTTTTTTACGGCCATAGCCACCATTTTGGGGGCTATTATGTTTTTGCGATTTGGATTTGCTGTAGGGCAGGTGGGGTTCATGGGAGCTGTTGCCATTATTCTAATAGGCCATGCCGTTACCATACCCACTGCCATGGCCATAGCCGAAATTGCAACCAACCAAAAGGTGGAAGGTGGAGGGGAGTACTACATTATTTCCCGTTCCTTTGGTCTGGTAATTGGTTCTACCATTGGGATAGCCTTATACCTGTCCCAAGCCATAAGTGTGGCTTTCTACGTTATGGCCTTTTCAGAGGCCTTTACAATTTTCTTTGAAAGCCTCATTGTTTCCATGCCCATGCCCGATTGGTTGGTATGGTTGCTGAGACAGAAACAGACCATAGGCATTCCAGGTCTGCTATTATTAACCTATGTGATGCTCACCAAAGGTGCCGATCTGGGAGTGAAACTGCTTTATTCTGTAGTAACGGTTCTTGCCATTTCCCTATTTGCATTTTTTATTGGGACCACGGAATATAGTAAGACACAGCAATTTGATCCTTTTTTGAGTATAAGCGATGTTCGTGAGAATCCCGATGCTTTTAAAACGGATACATCGCCATTGGAGGACAGCAATGGAGAGGGGGCTACAGTCCAAAATGGGCAAGTCCCGGAAGAGGAACAACAAACTGACAATAAAGATGGGGGTGGGATTCCCGATGCTATAGCTTTCTTTATTGTTTTTTCTATAATATTTCCTGCTTTTACGGGTATGACTGCTGGGGTAGGCCTGTCTGGCGACCTTAAAGACCCCGGGAAATCTATCCCATTGGGAACCTTGGCCGCCACACTCTGTGGAATGCTGATGTATTTTTTAATTGCCTGGAAACTCACCGTATCGGCGCCACCCCATGAATTAGCAGATACTTCCGGTTTAATTATGGCAGACATTGCCTGGCAAGGCTGGTGGATTATTCCGCTTGGTTTGGCAGCGGCAACCATTTCTTCGGCATTGGGCAGCATTATGGTAGCACCACGGACCCTACAAGCCATTGCGAGGGACGGTATTTTTCCTACACCAAGATTCAACCAGTGGCTGTCTAAGGGTAAAGGGAAAAAAGATGAACCTTATAATGCTTCCGTGATCACTATAGTCATAGCGGGATTGTTCATTCTTATGGGTGCCTTGGATAGTGTGGCCCAGATTATTTCCATGTTTTTTATGGTAACCTATGGGTCGCTTTGCCTGATTTCCTTTTTGAACCATTTTGCTGCCGATCCTTCTTACAGGCCCAAATTTAAATCGCGTTGGTACGTCTCCCTATTTGGGGCACTTAGTTGCTTTGCCCTAATGTTTTTTATGAATGCCGTCTATGCCCTATTGGCCATTGTTTTAATATTGATCTTGTTCGTTTGGGTGGTGAGCAACAACCAGGACAAAAGAAACCTAGCGGTTATCTTTCAAGGGGTAATTTTCCAGCTCAGCAGACAGATGCAGGTTTTCCTTCAAAAGTCGGAAAAGGAGCAAACCCAGAGCTGGAGACCTTCCACCATCGCTATTTCGGAGGATAGTTTTACCAGATTTTCGGCATTTCAATTGTTACGGTGGATAGCCTATCGCCATGGGTTTGGGACCTATATCCACTACATAAAGGGCTATTTGTCCAAAGAATCCAACCTTGAAGCCGCCCGCTGTAAAAAGCAATTGATAGCCATGGCCGACGTTAGCCATAGCAATGTGTTTATAGATACCATGGTTTCCCCTTCCTTTACCTCTACCGTGGCACAGAGTATTCAGCTGCCCGGAATTGCCGGTAAGGAAAACAACTTGCTCTTGTTTGAGTTTCACAAAAACCACCCGGATAATTTGTTGGACATAGTAGATAACCTTGGGCTCATAAAATCTGTTGATTTCGACCTTATTATTCTGGCCAGTTCCGAGCGGGGATTTGGATTGAAAAGACAGATCCACCTCTGGATCTCCCCATATGACTTTGAAAATGCCAACCTTATGATTTTGCTTGCCTATATATTATTGGGGCACCCGGATTGGAAGGAGGCAACCATTAACATACATGCTATTTTTCCCGAAGATACCATTGAGGAGGAGCGGGAGCGGCTTTTTCTCCTTATCCAAACGGGACAATTGCCCATTTCACCAAAGAACATCGAATTTATTACCCAAAAATCGGCTATGAGTATTAAGAACATCATTAACCAAAAATCCAAGGATGCCGATTTAACAATAGTTGGTTTCATTGAAAAGACTGTTGAGCATTTGGGGGTACAGGCCTTTGAAGGTTATGGGGACATAGGGAATGTACTCTTTGTAAATGCCGCTGCTTCCAAGGAGATAAAATAGTTTAGTATCTGCTGGACAAAATGTCTGCGGGGTATTAATTCTATACTAAGGGGGTGAATCCTAATATGTTTCTTATCAGGTGTTTAGTGGTTTGTACGATATGGTAGGGTTACACCTGAGAATTAACCTCGTTTTTGGCGTATGTGCCAGACATGGCTTAACTTTAAGAACCAAACCAAGTAGCCACCAAAAATGAAAAATTTATTGCAATTTCTCATTATAGTGCCATTTTTATCATGGGGACAACACTTAGACCATTCGTACGAATCCTTGGATAATAAAAAAATAACCTATTCGGACAGGCCTTTTCATCAGGAATACCATGTGGGTTATCATATTTCGGATTCCAATGAGGATGCCAACAATGTTAGAGCCATATGTCCCACTTTAAGTGGTGAAGTTTGGATTGCCACCAAAAATGGTATCTATCAAAAAAGAGTTGGTTCCAGGGAATGGAAGATTGTAATTAGCGGTGACAATCAAGGTCCGGCTTATGATGTGGCGGTGCATTTGGGCCGGGATATATGGATGGCCACTTGGAACGGGGTGTACAGGAGTAGGTCTGGTGTCATTCAGAAAATGGAAGGCCTTAAGCCGCCCATAGCCAAATTGGTATTGTCTAAGGAGGGTGTTTATGCCATGGGTCCATATGGAATATGGCTTTATAAAGATAGTGCATGGCAGAAAATGAAATATAAAACGGCCAGAAGTATTCGCGCCGCACTCTCTGATAAAAATGGGGGTCTTTGGATAGGTACGGATGTGGGATTGTACCATTGTAATGCTGAAAGAACTACAGTATATCAAGGGAATAACGATTTGATAAGTGCTTATGTGTCCGGCTTGGATTTGGATCAAAGAGGCAATTTATGGATCGGAGGTTTGGGTGGGGTGTCCATTAGGGATCAAACAGGGAAAATAGGAGAGAAAAAACCTAGGGATGGTATACCCAATGCAAATGTAAATGCTGTGGCCAAAGGGCCCGATGGTAGGATGTGGATAGGCACCCAATACGGGTTAACAAGATTTACACCGGGAGAAACATCCTACTCTGTGAGATTGGGAAGGCGATGGTTGGTTTCGGATCAGGTGAGGGATATCGCTTTCGACACACAGGGTAATGCATGGATTGCTACGGCCAATGGCGTAAGCGCTATTAAGGTAAGGGAAATGACACTTGCGGATAAGGCCGATTATTTTTATGATAAATTGATACGAAGACATGTGCGGGAACCTTGGATCATAGCACGATCCAAACTAGTAGTGCCAGGGGACACCACAACAATACAACCGGATGACGATGATAATGATGGAGAGTATACCTCCAATTATTTGGCGATGGAATCTTTTAGATATGCGGCCACCCACGACCAGCAGGCAAAGGAGCGGGCCAAAAAGGCCTTCGAATTTTTACATTTTTTAAGGGAAGTGACCGGGGAGGATGGTTTTTTTGCAAGAACAATAATTCCTGTCTCCTGGGAACATTCCCATGATATGAACCGCACATATTCGGAGCGCGAATTGGCGGAGGAACTTATAGAAAACCCTAGGCATAAACCGGTGGAAAAACGCTGGCATGTTTCCAAGGATGGTAATTGGAAGTGGAAAGGTGATACCAGTAGCGATGAAATTTCTGGGCATCTATTTGGCTACTATTGCTATTATAATTTAGTAGCCGATGCTAAGGAAAAAGGTAGGATAGCAGATCACTTCAGTAAGATTATGGATCATTTGATCAGGAACAACTTTAATCTTGTAGATGTTGATGGCACGCCTACCAAATGGGGCGTTTGGTCTCCGGCCATCCTTAACCATGATCCAGATTGGGCGCCAGAAAAGGCCTTAAACTCTTTAGAGCTACTTGCTTTTCTAAAATTTGCCTATCAGATTACCAAAAAGGAAAAGTACCAAAGTGAATATTTGAAATTGATAAAGGAAGAAGGCTACCTGGAAAATGCAAAAATGTTGCATCATACCAACCCGGCGTGGGAGACTTATTTTGATATTTTCCTGTCCCTTTACATGTACCCGGTACTCATTAGTTATGAGGATGACCCCGTGTTGAAGAGGGAATATCAAGACCATATGGAGCAGTGGTTCAACAAGCATAAAAAAGCCAATAGCCCACTAGTCAATTTTACCTATAACTTTTTAAAAGGTGGATCCGATGAATTGGACAACTCAATTGCCTTTCTAAAGGATGCTCCTTTGGATTTGGTAGATTGGTATATAGATAATGGAAAGCGGGAAGATTTAAAAGTGGTTAGGCAGCCAATATTGGAGGAATTACAAACAACTTTGCGTCCGCCCAGTGAGTACCGAACTACCCGCTGGGATCAGAATCCTTATTTGGCCGTTAGTGGAGATCCTTCCCAGGAAAAAGAGCCTGTTTACTGGCTTTTACCCTATTGGATGGGACGCTATTTAAATTTGATAACGCCCTAATGGTGCCTTATACGATATAATAGGATCCTTTTGGAAAATGTGCAAACACCCTGATTGCCTTACATTAAGGCTTGTGTATACCACTAAAAAATGTTCTTTTTTACCAGATCAAAATACCTGGCACTAACGGGGATAATTTCTTTTTCAATGGTCAAATCTTTCCCCTTTAGGGCATTTACCTTGTTTTTGTTAACGATATAGGACCTGTGTACCCTCATAAAAATTGGGGCCGGCAGCTTTTTCTCTAAAGCCGTTAGGCTCTGATTGCTCATGATCTTTCCGTGTGTGGTGTGGTAGACCACGTATTCACTATCACTTTCAATAAAGAGTATATTGTCGTAGTTGAGTTTATGCAAGTCGTAACCAGACTTGACCACAATGGAATCTTCTACTTCTTCCTTATCGGTTTTTGTTTTTAGCTTGTTTACGGCCTGTAGGAACCGTTCAAAGGTTATAGGCTTTAAAAGGTAATCCAAGACGCTCAGTTCAAAGCCCTCCAAGGCATATTCAGAGTATGCCGTAGTAAAGATCACTTGTGTTTCGGCCGGAATCATTTTAGCAAAATCCGTACCCTTTATTTCGGGCATTTGGATGTCCAGTAGAAGGAGATCTATTTTTTGTTCTTTGAGCACTTTTATGGCGTCCAAGGGGTTTTCAAAATCGGCCACCAATTCCAAATAATTCACTTTGGCAACATAGGTTTTAAGGAGGCTGCGTGCTAGTTCCTCATCGTCCACAATTAAACATTTAATGGTTCCCATTGAGATCTATGTGTAGTTGAACTTTAAAAGTAGTTAAATCTTTATTGATTTTTAAGGTATGCCTTTTTGGATATAAAATTTCCAATCTCTTCTTAACGTTTTCCAGGCCTATTCCTCCTATTTTATCTTTCTCTACAGGCTCTTTGGGAATGCTGTTTTCTATTGCAAAATCGATTTTTTTGTCATCCGAAAAGATAGTTATTTTTAAAAAAGCTTCTGATATCTTTTCTAAATTACCGTGTTTTAGGGCATTTTCAACAAAGGGGATGAATAGCATGGGTGCTACCTGAACAGCCTCGTTTTTTATTTGAAATTCTGAGTGTATAGGATAGGTTTTACTGCTTTTTAAAACATACATGGCCAAATAGTCCTTTATATAATTTACCTCCTTTCCTATAGGTACATAAGCTTGTTCACACTCGTACAAAACATAGCGCAACATATTGGATAGGGTGCTGATACCCTGTTGGGTCTTGTCCGAATTGGTAACCGAAAGCGCATAAATATTGTTTAAGGAATTAAACAAAAAATGTGGGTTGATCTGGGACTTCAGTAGTTTTAGTTCGGTCTGTAAATTTTCATTTTTGTTTCTGATGGTTTCTTCTTCCTTCTTTTGGGCAAACAAAAATGTCTCAACAAAAGTTGCCAGTACATAGGCAATGGACAATATTAAAAAGTGGATCAAAAACTGGGGAGGCACCCTTGGTCTCATTGCGGGAGGTGGACCTCCAAGACGTGGTGGTTGGCCTGTAATTATACCCTTAAAAGGTTCAGAATTAATAGCTGCGAAGGTAACAATCACCACCAGGGAGATCATTATAAAGGAGGTATACTTTTTTTTGAATAAAAGTGCCGGTGCCGTGTAATAGATAAGAACGGCAATGACTACAATTTGTAATAGAAAAGTAGGTATATTTTTCCTTATAAATTGCACATCATCGGTCATTAGTAACCAGGCCATAAGCCAAACGGCTAGCCACAATGCAACGTGAAAAAGATATCGTTTTGTTCTGTCCATGGTACAAATTAAAGCAATTAATTTTCATGGGAATGCAAAAATGGGCCATCCGCACCCTCCTCAATTTGAAGTTCGCAGCTGTTACTGCCAGTTTGGCTTAAAACCTCCATTGGTTCGCTGAAAGTAGGCAATTGGTATTCAACCATACTCCATCTTTGTAGTCCAAATAATGAATTCTAAAAACAATAACAATGAAAAAAATGATCTTAAAATCAGCAGTATTAACAGCAGTTGTCACCGTATTTTTTGGCACTAATGTAAGCGCACAACAGCCTCAGGGCGGACAAGGACAAAAAGAGCCGCCATCCGTTGACGAAATTTTTGAGCAAATGGATAAGGACGAGGACGGTAAACTTTCTAAAAAGGAGATCAAAGGCCCCATAAAAAATGACTTCGACAAAATAGATGCGGATGAAGATGGCTTTATCACCAAGGAGGAATTGGAAAATGCTCCCAAGCCTAAAGGACGTAAAAGGGAATAACAGTTGGGTGTTGCAGATAAGTGCATCCCTTACCGCTTTTCAACAAGAGATACGGACTAATTTTGCCGAAACGCCTTATAAAACCCCTGAGGAGTTCCAACAAATGGTGTTAGAGCATTTAAAGAGCAACCTGCATGTTAGTTTTAATGGAGGGGAGGCTATTTCTTTAGAAAATGGGGCCGTGAAACTAGGTCATGAAACTAGGGTGTTATTCCAGGTCTCGGGCATTACCTCGGACATACACTCGGTCTTGGTTAAAAACAGCACATTTAAAGACATACATAGAAATAAGAGTACCCTTTTTTTGTTGAAGGAAGGGTATAAAAAAGAACACTTTGTTTTAAATAATGAGAATGACCATACCCTTTCACTGGCAGTCAACGGGAAGGAGTTTGTGGAAGTGGGCAAAAATGAGGCAGGTCTTGTTGCTTCCGGTGCGGGTATGGTATTATTGGGTGTTGTGGCTATATTGGTTTTGGGGCTGACTGTATTAGGGATTGGTTATTTAATTAATAAGCCCAATAAGTCTAAAAAAGAGCCTCTTACCATAGTCCGCTGATTTTAATTTTTGGGTATGACCAACGGGGATTTAGGGAATCTATCAATACTCGCCCTCGTCTATGTTTAAAAACAATAAAATGGCAGCCGATAACAGGAGATCCAATGAAAACCACTTAAGGTTTATGGCTGTGGCCTTTTTTTAATGGTTGCTAGATAGCTGCTATTAATACACCGGATTATAAAAAAAAATTAATCGAATTACAATCTAACAAAGAAATATAGCCAATGGAATTATGGAAAAATATATGGGACCAATTCAAGTTAACGGGTAATGAACCCAACCTCTGGTGGGCCTTTATTCTTTCATGTGTTGTAATAGTACTGGCAGTATTGGTTATTTATAAAATGATCAAACCCGTAAAATAGCCTAAAGCCATTGGGCTTAAAATTGGTTTACCGATCAATACCCATTATTGACTTAAAAGAGTGGGCAGTTCATGGATTTGAAGATTTTGTTATTAGTTGATTAACGAGTTTTGTTATGACATAAACACAGAAAAAAAATATAACATAATTACCCTAAATTAATAAAGATGAAAAATGAATTAAAAATCAAAAAAAGTATTGTCGCAATAGGTATGGGAGTGGCCTTGCTTTTGACCACGCTAATAGCCTGTAGTGCAGATAGTGCAAACGATGTTGAAGCCGAAGAAGAGGTTGTAACCGAATTGCATGCTGCTTTTTCGGCATTTAATTCCGATGCCACAACTATTTATCTAGACGGTTCCGAAGTGGTTATTGAAACCACCGGATTACCCAATCATGAAACGGTTTATTGGGGAGAGGGAAATGACCTGTATAAGGAGGAGCCCGATGTAGATCGTACCCCTAGTATAATGTCTAGTAACAACAATGCTACTACTATTAGGGTAGATGCCACGCCCAACTTAACAGGAATTACCGTAGCAACACAGCTAAATACGATAGGTATAGCCGTGAGCGGTTCCTCCATATTTAACGATCAGGAAGGAGGCGGAGCCTTGGACCAAGCAGCGGCAAGTTTGGATTGGACCGGTGCCCATATAGGCCCAGGGGTATACCATTATCACTTGGAACCCAAGGCGTTCACTGATGATGATTCCAATTTAGTAGGTATCTTGTTGGACGGGGTTTTTCTCTACGGAAGAAAGTGTACTTCCACCGGTACCTACCCAACAGATTTGGACGCTTCTGGCGGACACACCACGGCAACCCAATATACCGATGGAGAGGAAGAATATCACTACCACATTATTAACGAACTGTATTCAACCACCGGATCTTATATAGCTTTTGCCGGACCATATCAAGGATACTAAAAAGAAACTATGCGTGCATTACTCCTATTATTGGTGACGGCATTATTGCTGTTAAATTGTAAAGAAGCCACTGCTGTTAAAAGGGAGGTGAAAAAAGCAATTGTAATAGACAGTGTTGAGGTGCCCAAGCAGGATTTGATCCTTAACCAAAATGAAGGCAAATGGTATTACAAGAACCAGCCATACAATGGCTATTCCGTGAAATTCCACTCCAATGGTACCTTGGCTGAACGCTTGGGTTTTTTAAATGGAAAAAGGGAAGGTGTGGCAAGAAGATGGTCCGAAAAAGGGGTGCTTAGGATAGAATCTACCTATCATCAAAATAAATTGGTAGGGGTGTATAGAAGTTGGTGGGAAAATGGTGTGCTAGCGGAAGAATCCCATTACGTAAAGGGATTAAAAGATGGGGAGGAGAAACAATGGTATGCTACCGGACAATTGTCCAAAGTAAGGCAATTGGTAGCAGGGAAAGAGGAAGGATTGCAAAAGGCATGGTTGCCCAACGGAAAGTTATATGTTAATTATGAGGCCAAAAACGGACGCATTTTTGGAATGCTCAGGGCCAATTCATGTTATAAATTAGAAGATGAAGTTGTTATTAGGAGTTAGGAATATTGGATTGGTTTTAGGTGGATTGTTAATGACTCTGGCTAGTTGCAAGCAAAAGCTGAAGAAGGAGGATATTAAAGTGGAAGAGACAAGTAGGGTAGCGTATCTGCCCTACTACAGTGACGAATCCTTTACGCCACATTGGTTGACACCCAATACCAAGGAAGAGGAGGATTTTCATAAAATCACCGATTTTAATCTGGTGAATCAGCTGGGGGATAGCATAACCCAAAAGACTTTTGAGGACAAAATATATATAGCGGATTTCTTCTTTACCACCTGTCCAGGTATATGCTTAAAGATGACGGGGAATATGGTAAAGGTGCAAGAGGCATTTAAGGATGACCCCGAAGTGTTATTACTGTCACATTCCGTAACTCCTTCTATAGATTCTGTTCCCGTGCTTAAAAACTATGCCGTAAAAAACGGGGTAATGGATAATAAATGGCATTTGGTTACAGGGGATAGAACGGAAATTTACGATCTCGGAAGAAATCAATATTTTGTTGAGAATGATTTGGGGGAGCCAAAAGATATAAACGACTTTCTACATACCGAAAACTTCTTGCTTATAGATAAGAACAAACATATTAGAGGAATATATAATGGATTGAACAGGTCGTCTGTAGCCCAACTCATTACAGACATAAAAGCCTTAAAATTGGAGTAGTTGATATGCGCTTATTTGCTAAAATTCGGCGAAGTTTGATAGTTTCCGGTAAATTCAAAAGTTATCTGTTATATGCCTTTGGGGAAATATTCCTCATTGTCATTGGTATCCTGATCGCATGGAAAATCAATGATTTAAATGAAATCAGGAAAAACCGTATAGTAGAGGCGAAAATTTATCACAGCCTCTATGAAGAGTTGAACACAAATTTGAACGTTCTTAATACGGGCATAGATAAGTACGCCAGTAATGTTAAGAGATTGGAAGCTACCTTAAACTATGTAGGCTTGGCCCCGGAACAAATTACGCCTGGGGCCAAGGATACCATAGTACACATTAATTACTCGCCAATGGTATTGCTGGATGGAGCCTTGAACTCTATTATTAGTACCTCGAAGTTTGAAATTATTGAAAGCGATTCACTAAAAAATCTTATCGCCAATTACCCTACAAACATTGAGGAATTTAAGATAACAGACGCAAAGATCAACGAAATAGTGGTTAATCACTTACAACCAGAAGTGGAAAAGCATCTGGCCCTTGTAGATATGCTGCCAAGGGATAATCCTAAATACAATAATCTTAGGGATTTTGGAAAAATGTCCAATTATTACAGCTTACTCAATAGCAAGGAATATCAGAACGCAATAGTAGATAGACTGCTGCAAACGGAAAACCTGTTGACCCAGGCCAAAAAACTAAAGAATAGGACCCAGATCATGGCTTTGCAATTAAAGAAGGAATTAGGGTATACAGTGGATAATTGAAAGGCAAAGTTGTCCAAAACCTATTACTTCTTGGTTTCAGGGCATGAACTTATTTAATTTAAGGTAGTTTTTTCTTCATACTTCAATAGGTTTTTTTAATGATGATCTATTGGGTTTAGCATATTAATGGGGTTGGGGCCTTGGGTGTTTTTATATATTCAAGGCCTCAACCTTTATCGTTAATTAAAGACCTATTTATATAATTTAATGGAGTTAAACTTAATGTTTTTGTCTCCTTTAACCCTGTCCACAGGTACCGGATTAATATACTTTTAAATAATGGTGTCCTTCATGGACCGGTATGGCGATACACCTGTTCATCATCCAGAACGGCTAGATTGAATAACATTATCCATACATACCAACTTTTATTTAAACTACACGTAAATGGCCTTGGTCAATATTTAACATTGCAACAAGATATCCGTCGGCTACTCCCTTGTAGACTCTAGACCAGACATGTGTGTGATTTTCAATTAGGAAAAATTACGCTTTGTAAAATTTGGAATTGAACAATTTTTAACATTTAAATTACCAATATGCCAAGTATGTAGCCTCTGGGGCAGGACAGTACAGGATACTGCTAATTAATGCGTATTGTAGTTTTATGAAAAATTTATGATAAGTAAATGTTAAATTATTTTTAACAGGCTTGTAGAAAACCAAAACTAACATAACTCTATGAAACAAACAGGATTTAAAAAGTTGTTAAGCCTTTTTTCATTTTTTTTGAAAAAAGAAATGCCGGTCAGAGGATCCATATTGGCTCTAATACTATGTTCAATTAGCTTAAATGCAAGGTCGTTGGATACTTTTGAAATTGAAGCTAGGAATTATAAGGGGCTGGTGCAAACCGTAAGCATATCTGGTACGGTTGTAGATGGTCAAAACAATCCCTTGCCTGGGGCAAGTATTGTAGAAAAAGGAACTACCAATGGTACGCAGGCGGATTTTGACGGAAATTTTTCTTTAACGGTAGCCGATCTTAATGCGGTATTGGTTGTTTCTTATATTGGATTTTCCAGCCAAGAAGTAGCTATTAATGGGCAATCTCAATTGCAAATTATACTGCAGGAAGATTCAGCCCAATTAGATGAGGTTGTTGTAGTGGGGTATGGTACGGCAAGAAGAAAGGATATTTCGGGAGCTGTCAGTACCGTTGATCTGGAAGACTCCCCTATTGCGCTGTCGGCTAATACCAATGCCTTGCAGGTGCTAAAGGGAAATGTCTCGGGTGTTAATGTGGGTGTCCAAAACTCCCCAGGGACCACCCCGAATATTTTGGTACGTGGACAAAATTCAATCAATGGATCAAATAGTCCGTTAATTGTTCTGGATGGAATTATATTTCTTGGAAGCATGACGGATATCAACACCGATGATATTTCTACCATAGACGTTCTAAAGGATGCCTCGGCCGCGGCAGTATATGGATCTAGGGCAGCCAATGGGGTAATCGTTATTACAACTAAAAAGGGGAAGTCGGATAAGCCTATTATCACATATAATACTTCTATAGGGGTGAATACTTGGCAAAATAAATTTGACATGATGGATAGGGATCGTTGGACCGAGAAGTATATAGCTCAGACTCCATCCATCAATTCACCTGAGGAAATTGTTTTTGATGCGGCGTATGCTACCACATTGTGGGAGCAAAAGGAGGTAGATACCAATTGGATGGATCTTATTTCACGGGATGGGTTCAATCAAAATCACCAAATAGCGGTATCGGGTAGATCGGATAAGATAAACTACTATTTTTCAGGTGGATACACCAGCAATGAAGGTGCTATAGTAGGTGACGATTTTCAACGGGTCTCAATACGGACAAAGTTGGATGCCGATGTTACCGACTGGTTAAAAGTAGGCATAGACGGAACATACAATAACAACGATTATTCAGGGGTCCGGGCAAGCTTGGGTAATAATGCTTACATGCAGCAACCATGGGCGTATCCATATAGGTATGAGGGCATGCCCGTTAATCCAGGATCCAATACGGGTACCTTATTGGAAAGATACCCTACCGGCCAATCTGTTCCCAATCCTTTATGGGGTACAGATGGAACTATAGATGATATAGATAAAAGGAATTTCTATAGGCTAAGTGCTTATGCATTGGTAGACGTTCCCAAAATAGATGGGTTAACGTATCGCTTTAATTTTTCGATCAATGCTAATCACAACCAACGCGACAGATTTGTTTATGAGGATTATTACATAGGAGAGGCCACTACGGTTCCATATATAGATAGATATTCCGCAGGTGAATTGTCCAAAAGATTGTCACAAGCAAATGGGTATAACAATCGAACAAATAGTTATACCTATGTCATGGATCATATATTGAATTATAAAAAATTATTGGGCGATCATTATTTGGATGCTACATTGGTTGCCACTCGTGATTATTCATACAGCAAGCTGGTCAGTGCCACTGGTAGTGACTATTCGGTAAATGGGAATACATTACTTGGAGTTGATGGAATCCACAAAGCTGCTGTTCAAAAGACAAATCTGAATGTGGTAGAGAAAGCCAATATTGGATATGTTGGCCGATTGGCATATGCCTATAAGGACAAGTACCATTTAACGGGTACCATGCGTAGGGACGGAGCTTCCGTTTTTGGAGAAGATCAGAAATGGGGTGATTTCCGTTCTCTTGGGGTGGCCTGGACTGCCACAGAAGAGGATTTCCTAAGTGGGTTTGAGAGTTTGGACTATCTAAAGATCAAAGCTTCTTACGGTAAAAACGGTAATCAGGGACTTGATCCCTATCAGACGCTGGCCAGAGTGGCAAGTGGAAACGATGGAGGTATTCGTTATGAATTTGGTGATGCGCCATCATCCATATTGTACGGTGTTGAGCAAAGTAATTTGGGAAGCCCTAGTCTTGGTTGGGAAACTACCACGGCATTTAACGGTGGCTTCCAATCTACCTGGTTTGATAATAGGGTGTTCCTAGATCTTGATTTTTATTTCTCCGAAACATCCGATCAGATATTTTCCAGACAGATACCCATCATGACCGGATTTAGTTCTATATTTTCCAGTTTAGGACAGGTAGACAATAAGGGTGTCGAGATTAGTTTACGTACGGTGAACATTTCTAATCAAAATTTAAAATGGTCATCCGGACTAACCTTCTGGCAAAACCGAAACAAAATTGTTAGCTTGTACGGAGATGATAACGATGGGGATGGAAAAGAAGATGACGATATTGCCAACAGTCTCTTTATTGGAAAGTCGTTGGGCGCTATTTACGGTTACGAATATGTAGGTGTTGTCCAAGAAGATGACACGGAATACATTGAAAATGTAGGAGCAGAACCTGGCGACCCTATGTTCAAGGATTTAAGTGGGCCCGATGGGGTGCCTGATGGCATCATCTCTGCAGATTATGATAGAAAAATATTAGGTTACAGAAAAGAAAATTTTAGACTTAGCTTATCCAATACGGTAGAGTACAAGAACTTTAGTTTGTATGTTATGGTTTCCGGTATTTTCGGTGGAGGCAAGGATAATTTTTATATGAGGGAAAACCAGTTGCACAATTCCTTTAAGGATAGATACGCAACCAATGAAATAGACCATGACTGGTGGACACCTGAAAACAAGAGTGAAAAATATCTACGGGCAGATGCCTATAGCAATCGTTATCTAGGACTACAGTCCCGTGGTTTTGTCAAGATACAGGATATTAACTTGTCCTATAAGTTGCCAAAGGAGACCTTAAACGCTATCGGTTTAAATTCGATGGAGCTTTATACCAGCATTAAAAACCAATATACCTTTACCAACTGGTTTGGAGGAGGTGATCCTGAAGCGGGAATAAGACCGGACGATAATACTCAGCCGGTACCTACCATATACACCTTGGGTATGAAATTAAGTTTCTAATAGATAAAAAAAGATCAAATGAAAATCAATAATATAATTGTAAAAGTTTTTACTCTATTGGTGTTGCTTGCAACTACTATAGGGTGTGATGACGAAGCGTTCTTAAATGAAGAACCCAAAACATTCTACACTACCAATAATATTTTTTCATCCGACACACAATTGGACCAGGTAATTATAACTATGTATTCCCGCTTGCGAAATTTTGAATTGACCAATGCTCAAATTCAGGGAGTGGGTACCGATGTTTTGGATGTGCCAGAGTTCAGGATATCCAATACGTTTAGTGACTACAGTAAGATAAACGCTGAAAGCTCTAACTTTAGAAATGTCTATGATTTCTATTATGAATTAATTGCCACGGCCAATACAGCGCTGTCTGCAATTGAAGAGGAAGGAATTTCTTTTGAATCCGAAGATAAGAAAGCTTATTTAATTGCACAGGCCCGGTTTTTTAGAGGGTATGCCCATGGAATGCTTGGGGAGCTTTTTGGAGGTGTTCCAATTGTAACGGAAGTAGCAAAGGAACCTCGGTTTGATTATGTTAGGAGTACCCGTGAGGAGACCTACGGATTTGCCATAGATGAATTGGAGGCTATTGTAGATGATCTACCGGAAACAACTACACAAGGAGGTAGGTTGGTTAAAGGTGTTGCCCAACATTATCTTAGTGAATTTTATCTCGCTCTGGGAATTGAAACATCAAATGAATCGGCTTATGATCAGGCCATAAAATACGCCTCCGATGTAATTGATGGAGGTACCTATTCCTTGATGACAGAACGATTTGGAGCCAGAGTGGATGAGGAAAATACGGTGACAGGTGGTGCAGACGTATGGTGGGATCTGTTTAGAAACGGCAACATAAATTATTCCGATGGAAACAGGGAAAGTATTTGGACCTTTCAAGTAGATTTTGATGCCTATATTCAAGAGGACGGACAGTCGGTGATAAACTATCCCAGATACTTTGCACCCGTATATAGGGCCATTGAAGGGTTTGACGGTGTAGGGGATGATGCCGGTGGTAGAGGTGTGGCTTTTTATGCGCCTTCGCCATTGACCCAGGATATTCTATGGGACGAAAGCGTGTCCGCTGGTGATCAGAGAAATGCAGAACATAATATTAGTCGGAAAATATTTTATAACGATCCCGTTAACTACCCAGAACTTGCAGGTCAACAAGTACCTCAAGATGTAATAGATGAAACCAATGAAGGACGTGGCTGGATTTTCCCTATTTTTTATAAATTGAATACCGATAAGTTTGATGGTTTGGACCAAGGGGAAAATAGAAGTAATATCTTTAGGGATAAATATGCCCTTCGTTTGCCTGAGACTATTTTACTTAGGGCAGAAGCCTATCACCGAAAAGGGGAAAATCAATTGGCAGCAAATGACATAAATTTAATCAGATCCCGTGCCCAGTGTGATATATTGGCAACTGCAGACGATATTGATATAGACTATATCCTGGATGAAAGGGCAAGGGAACTATTTGTTGAGGAAAGCAGATGGAATACCCTTTTGCGAATGGGAGGTACTGTTGCTACAGATCGTATCAAGGAATATGCCCTACATCCACATGTGGCCCTGACCCTAAACTTTGATTATAACTTGTGGCCTATACCACAGAGTGCCATCGATAGAAATAAGGATGTAAAAATGGAGCAAAATCCTGGTTGGAACAGGTAGTTAAAAAATGCAAATAAAATATCTGCTCCTAAAATCGAGGATATCTGGATAATAGGGGTGGATATTTTATTTTTAAGACTAAATTAGAAGCTTTGTCAAAATTTACTATCATCCAAGGGAGATTAGGATAGTCTAATTTTGCCCAATTGGAGTGCCCAGTTCTGTCTAGGGACCGGTAAATTTCAATAAGAGCAATCCTATAGAAGGTTCTAAAAGAACTAACGATCCGAAGAACTGAAACCCAATGCGGTAAATAGTCCAGTTCTTTTTATATTTAATAAAATCCTGTAATAATGAAATTAACTATTTCCTTGTCAATTTTACTGTTATTTACAACAGGACTAATTTCACAAACTAGGCACGGTCCAATAGCTTCAAAAAATTCGGACCATTCAATCAATGAACTGCCATTACCCACAAAAGCAGGGACAATGTTTGCCCCTGTGGTCGATATTATGCCGCAACTCAGAGGTTTTCACGACTATAAAAAGGTGCGGGAAGAAATGGTCTTTTTAAAAAATTTAGGTTTTACTAGGGTCTATTTTGTATTATGTCAACCTGGATACCCAGCCTTCTCCGATCCAACAATTTCAGTAATGCCTACTGATAAAGGTACAGGAAATAGCACCTTGGCATCTATATTGGCCCTGGGAGATCCTAATTACATATATATGTCCGAAGCTAAAAGACTTGGCATGGAAGCTTGGGCCATTATAAAACCTTATGAATCCGGGACTGGGTTCACTATTCCCCACGCTGCCAAGGCCCCCCTTAGTAGGAAACAGATTGAAACTATTGGCGGACAACACATTCATTTTGATAATTTGATATCCGACAACCCAAACCTAAGAGTAAAAAGAAAACCTCAATCAGAGACAATTCTTAACAGGTTGAATGAACCCATCAAATCATTGGAAATAGCTTTTAGCATGGACTCCTTTAAACAAAAGGTTTCCTATGACAAATATTTTGAATTTAACGGATTAAAGGATTCAGAATTTCAGGTTCCAAAAATTACCCTATGGTATAGCAAAACAAATGGAAAGTACATTAAGTACAGTGGAAATATTGAAGTAAAATCAAATATTGAGTTACGCGAGGTAAGGGATGCCAACGGCTTTCTAATAGCAGAGGAGCCCAAGCGTTTTTTAATTTTAACCATTACAAATTTTAGTCTTCCTGAAAATTATAATTATTGGGCAATAAGTCTGGATCACAATAAAAATTTGTTTACCATTCCCTTTTCAATGATAAAGGCGTATACCCGTTCTGGGGAGATACCCATCACCACGGGGATACATTCTAGAAGCCCTATGAGTCCTGAGGAAGCAAGTAAATCTCCTGAAGAAAGAGCATGGGGGCTGGAGAAACGGCCTGTTAAGAACAAGGAAGCTTTAAAACTGTTTATGGATTGGGGCTTTGAATTTCAATTTCAAGGAACAGGTCACTGGGGAGACGGTTGGGTGAGCAGTCCGCTATACGGCATTGCAAAAGGCAAACGAAATTATATGGGGGGCACCCCTTGTGAAGCGTATCCCGAAGTACGGGAATACTGGCTGGAACAAGTAGAACGCGCTGTGGAAATGGGATATGACGGAATCGATTTTCGTCTTCAAAACCACTCTGGGATGGTAAGCGATTACGTTAACTATGGGTATAATGAGCCCATTGTAAAACGTTATAAGGAAAAATATGACATTGATATACTCAAGACTGCGGCCGATCCATTGAAAATAATGAAAATAAGGGGGGAATACTTTTTATCATTCCTTGAAAAAGCGGCAGAGACGCTTCATAGATCCGGTAAAAAGATGCAGATCCATTTGCGCCATGCCCATGAGCAGCCTAGATTGTTGGATGATTTTAATGAATTGGGTTTCTGGGCAATGCCCAAAATAGCTCTGAATTGGAAAAAGGCAGTAGATTTGGTAGATGAGGTAACCATAAAGGATTATTATCATGGCGATTACAGGCCAGGGATGGGAGATAGCATTAAAACCTACGCGTATGATAATGGTAAGCGTGTATGGGTCCATAATTATTTTACGCAGGGGGATGGGGTGGAATATGATTTTTTAAATAGTATAGAGAAAGACGAAAGAGTAGGTGGTGTTCTATTGTATGAAGTGGATGGAGGTATTTTACATACAGGCTTTCCCGATAACAGGAGTATACCAAATAGGGATAATATAAATAAATTACATACTGTGTTACAGCAACTGGGCAAGAATTAGTACTGAGTCCTGACTGGGAGGGGACCTAATTTTAAGCATTGTTACCGAAGAATGTACTTTTTTTACTACTTACCCTTAAGTAGTTGGAGGAAGCCAGGTAAAGCGAATTCTGTGATCAATGGGGCAAAACTATAATTAATGAGATTCATTTAAATATGGGAAAAGTAGAAAGAAGATCCGTTCTTAAAGCCATAGGACTTGCCTCGGTAGGAGCAATGACCCCTGCAGTCTTAAATGCAGAAGTCCTAAAAGAGCCTTATAAGGTTATTGGTAAATCATTAAAAACCGACGTACTCATAGTTGGGGGTGGTACGGCCGGAACTATTGCCGCTATTCAGGCCGGAAGGGCGGGAGCCAGAACAATATTGATAGAGAGCGGTAGTCAACTTGGGGGAACCATGACTACCGGCGGTGTTACTTTTCCCGGGATATTTCATGCCTGGGGCAAACAGATCATTGGTGGAATTGGCTGGGAGTTGGTCACGGATTGCGTAAAGTTGAATGGGGATAAATTACCGGACTTTTCAATTCCCCCAGACCGTCACTGGAAGCATCAAGTGTCCATAAATGGCTTTTTGTATACACTGCTGGCAGAAGAAAAATGCATAGAGGCAGGGGTAGGTATCCGTTATTATGAGGCGCCAACTAGTGTAAAATTCGTAAATGGGGAGTGGGTGGTACACACAATGGGTAAAGGTATTATTACACAAATAACTTGTAATCAAATAATAGATTGTACAGGTAATGCCTCTATTACCTCTATGGCCGGCTTTGATGTGCTTAGGGAAACAGAAACCCAACCTGGTTCCCTGATTTTCCAAATAGGGGGATACGATTATAAGGCATTGGACCTAACAAAAATTCCGAAACAATACCATCATGTCCTTAGACAGAACATGGTTAAAAATCAATTGAGAACCAGTGCTGAAAATACATTTGTGCCATATGGATATGTATATGTTCCAGAAGCTGATTCAAGCAGTTCCGAATCCCATACGATGGCCAACAGGGATGGTAGGTCCACTTTATTGAATTTAATACGAAAATTAAGGACTTTTCCAGGTTGTGAAAATTTGAGGATTCTTGATCTAAAGACAGAGACCGCCGTAAGGGAAACCTATAGAATAGACGGGGAGTACAAAATAAGTCATGAAGACTATTTAAAAGGAAAGGTTTTTGAAGATGCTATTTCCAATTCCTTTTATCCCATTGACCTACATAGGGAAGGAAAAACCATTTATCAGGAATTCTTAGAGCCAGATGTGGTAGCCAGTATTCCGCTGCGGGCCCTCATTCCTAAGAAGAGCAAAAATTTTCTTGTGGCAGGACGATGTGTTAGCAGCGACAGGATGGCCAATTCCGCCCTTCGTGTACAGGCATCCTCTATGGGAATGGGTCAAGCGGCCGCAGCTGCAGCCGTTTTGGCAAATAAACAAGGGGTCTCACCACTGCAAGTCCCTGTTGAAGATGTAAAGAAGTTAATAAGGGAACATGGAGGAATATTACCTATAACGACTTAATCTATATGTTTCGTCAGGTTCAAAAAAAGGCAATGCCCATACTTCATAGACTTTGGAAAAGCTGGCGATATGCGAAAATTACCTTGGCCTTTGTGGTACTCTCTTTTGTAAACATGGAAAAAATTAAATATTTCCAACCACGGACTATTTTGATGGAGCCATATAGTACACTAGAATATTCAGTGGCCGTGGAGGATTCAATTTCAGATACAGCTATATTATATAAGGTGTCATCAAAAGAAGGGTTTCCAATTTATTTTTACAGGGAATTATTTACCCCGGTGTGTTTTGATAACAAATGTAGGCCGCTTACTATTAGGTTGTACTGGAACGTAACAGGGCGATATCTGGGCTTTGAGTTGCCAGAAGGCGAGTTTTTAAGTAAGACCGACCATGATCCTTTTACTACCGAGGAGTATGAAAAATTAAATGGCATATTGGCCAATGAAAGCACACCCTTGGCATCCATTGATTACAATCAGCTCACAGTAGATGCAAACAGCCATGGTTTGGACGATATTGATGGTATTGCTTCTGCAACACCACAGAACTTGGCGCCTTATGTAATTAATGGGGCGGCATATACTACCTATAAACTATGGCATGAGATTAACGGACCAATGAAACGAAAAGTACAAGACCTCACTATTGATGATTTATCACCGGCTTTGGTATTAAAAATACTGAAAAGCCCGGTGCTTGTCGATAAAATTTGGGCATTGGAGCGTATTGATGGCTATGTTGAATTTACAACTGAACTTAAAGAGCAGGTGTTTGAATTAATGAAGGACGATAATTATATAATCGTAGAAAAGGCCTTGAATGCCATTAATGTAAACGAACTGGATTCAGATAATGTTCAACAAAGATTAATGGAGACCTTGGTGCATGAAAATTATAATATACAGATTAGAGTCATCGAAAAAATTGCGGATTGTGATGCTTTAAAGACCTCCGTTACCATGGGACTGGTAGAGAATTTGGGGGATTTAAATGGACAGGTTCTGAAAAAAGCACTACTAGTTTTAGGAAAACAAAAACTCACCTCTGATATTTATTTTAAAATAGCTGAGTTGTTACGATCGGAGAATAGATTTATTTCCAATAGCGTAAAGATGTTTTTGCAAAATGAAAATATAAAAGAGCCACAAATTCTTACTCTTTTAAAGGAAGAGTAACTCAAAACGTTTAATTATTAGTATTAGGTAATATGTGCGAAAGGTCAGAACTATTTTATATGTAAGATGCGTTTAGTTGGTTTTAAAATATTGTATTTTGGAACGATATGGGAGTAAGGTGTATTTTTTTTAAAATTTTATTCATACGGGAAAAACATCACTATTAGGTTAGTGGGTTTCAAACATTTTTGCCTTTTTTATATTCTCGCTTTGGCTCCTGACCTGCAATAGAACACAGTAGGTTGTTGGAATTTGAATGGTTACTTTTTTATTTTAACTAGCAATGATTTATCAAAGTCCTAAAATGGCATAAAATTGGGACTTGTGACTTTCCCCAATAGGGATACGGATATCATTGATTACAATTCTGTTGCGCTGAACGGTCTTTATGAAATTTATGTTCACCACAAAGGATTTGTGAACCCTAATAAATTGGTTTTGAGGAAGCTTGTTCATGAGGTCCTTAAAGCTAAGAAGTGTTAAGATGGTCTTATTTGTACCAGTTATATGTATTTTAAGGTAGTCCTTAAGCCCTTGAATGTATTGGATGTCGTCCAATTCCAGTTTAATGTTTTCGTGTTCAGACTTCACAAAAATAAATTTTTGGGCATCTGTGCCACTGCCGAAGGATGGGAAAATATTAGTCATAACAGGTTTTTCTTTTTGTGATAAAATTTCTTTTGTTCTGGAAACTGCTTTTATAAATCTATGGTATGGGATGGGCTTCACCAGATAGTCTACCGCATTTAGTTCAAAGCCCTCTACCGCATACTGCGTATAGGCCGTGGTGAAAATAAATAGTGGCCGATTTTCCAAGGCACTTATAAATTCCAGTCCACTTATTTGCGGCATTTCTATATCGCAAAAAATGAGGTCCACATTTTTTTCCTTAATGGCAGATATGGCATCCAGGGGATTGGTATAGGTTCCTACGACTTCCGTAAAATCCAATTTTTTGCAGTAGTCCGCCAATACATCTATAGCCAGTGGCTCATCGTCAATGATTATGCAATTCATGGTTTTTTAAGTTTAGGGTTAAATCTACCGTGTAGGTCTTACCGTCATCTATGATATTCAATACATGTGCATCAGGATATAGGTAGTTTAGCCTGTTCTTTACATTCTCAAGACCTACTCCGCTACTATTGGATTTTGCCTTAAAAGAACCAATGATGTTCTTCACATATAGTTGTATAGACTCATTTCTTATGGAAAGGTTTATTTTAACATCGGATTTTCCATTGTAATCCGTGCCGTATTTAAATGCATTTTCAATAAAGGAAATAAACAGCAGGGGAGGGATTACCTTCCCTTTCTCTTCACCAGATATTTTAAGGGTAACATTTTCGCTATTTGCCAATCGCAGTCGCTGTAGGGCAACATAACTTTTTATATATTCCAGTTCCTTGGCTAAGGGGACCAATTTTTTATCGGCTTCGTACAGCATGTAGCGCATAAGCTCTGACAAATTTATAATGGCTTCCGAGGTGTCCGCAGATTTTTTTACAGATAGGGAGTATATAGTATTTAACGAATTAAAAAGGAAGTGTGGATTAATCTGGGTCTTTAAGAAGTTAAGCTCGGACTGTATCTTTTCCTTTTCCACCAATTTTCTAAGGTCTTCGTTTTTTTGCCATTCCGTATAAACCTTTACCATGGTGCCAAATATGTAGGGAACGGCAAAAACAAAAGTGGTGGACATGGTGAGCATGGAATAACGGAAAGCCCAAAAGTCATCTTCCCTTGGGGGTCTCATGCCACCCCCCCTTCTGGGCACCCCACCTGGTGGTAGACTATGTAACGCAATACTGGAAAAAAGACCTGCACCCAAAAGCAGCAATACAGACAGGGCAATATAGGCCCATAGCCGGTCTTTTAGCAATAATTTTGTAACTAGGTAATAATAGTTCAGGTAAAAGATAACTATAGCTAAAAATAACTTTAGCAATAGGTTGTTGGGAATGGTTCTGGCCCCACTTAGGAACGGGAAAAATAATAGACTGGAGATGGTTAGCCATAAAAGGGCATGGACCAGCCACTGTGGAATATTTTTTTTATTTAGGGCCATTCAATATTTTTTAATTGAAATCCGGGATTTGCAATTCCTTTAGTTCTTTTACACTTAGAATTGGACTCTCTTTTTTCATTAGTTTGGATATCACCTTGTCTGCCGTTCGCTGGGCATCCAAAGAAGTCGCAAAGGGCTTTTTGCCTTCGAGTATCGGTATATATTCTTGCCTAATTAGTACTTTGTCCTGCAAGGCTATTTCATATCCAAAGCCGTCACCAATAGGGAATGTTTGGGAATACAGTGAAACTTTAGGATCCTTTTCTGTATTCCATATTTTAGTGATTCCAAAGACCAATGTGCCTGACAAGACTAAAAGGGCCATGTATGCTAAAGTACGTTTCATCATTTTTTATTTAAAAGGGGCTATGCCATCTTCAGCATAGCCCCTTTGCTAATCAAACTAAACTAACACTATCAAATAAATCTAATCTTCGTCGTCGTATTCGTCATAGGGGAAGAATTCTTCCAAATCGTCCAAGTACAGACTTCCTGTACGTCCTAGTCCTATAAAGGCCCTTACATTATTGGAGAACACTACGGCATCCTGTCTAGAGGTCCGTTCAAAGCTTGTTTTGGCCTCCCAAGTATCGTTACTAGGGTCATATTCCCAAACCGATTGCAGGGTTCCTCCCGAGGTTCCAGTGGCTATATAGCCGTAGTCGTTAAGGGTAAATCCAACCGCGTTACTTCTTACAATGGAATAATCGTCTTCCTCGTCCAGATCCAATAGCTGTGTCCAGCTTTCTGTAGCGGAGTCAAATACCCAAAAGTCATCCAAGTATATTCCGTTGGATACGCCAGTTCCCATATATACCTTGTCACCAATGGTAAAGGTGGTGGCCGACCTTCTTTTGTCCCCACCAAAACCTACTAGTTCGGACCAAGAGTCGGTATTGGGGTCGTATTTCCAAAAATCTTTTCGGTCGTTGTCGCCGTCAAATCCGGTTCCAAAATAACCATAACCGTTGATGCCAAATGCCAGTGCACTGCGCCTGGGCGTAGATGGGAATTCGGCTATTGCAGTCCAGGTATTGCTGCTTGGGTCGTAGGAATAAAAATCAGACAGTTCGTCCAGGCCATCATAACCAGAACCAATATACCCTTTGTTATCTATGGCAAAGCCCACGGCCGCATTTCGGGCCGCACCGGGGAAATCGGCTTTTTGTGACCAATAATCGCCGTCCATGTCATAGGCCCAAAATGAGGTGAGGTAATCGTCCCCGTCATAACCTACTCCACTATAGCCAATGTTTCCAATGGTAAAATAGGCACTGCTACTACGCGGACTACCATCAAAGACCGATTTGTCTGTCCAGTTTCCCAATTCGTCATCGTCGTCATCGCTAGAACAACTGGCCATTAGGCATAGTGAGGCACTTGCCATGGTCAACATTTTAAAGCGGTATACCGTTCCCTTCATATTGTTAATATATTTCATCCGTTAATTTTTTTGTCAAAACTAGACAGGGAACACGGTGTTTGAAACTTAAATAGATAAAGCCCCCTATTTAACATATGAAAAAGGGTATTTCATCTATCAATGGGAGAGCGGTATTAGTAGCCAAAATTGGCTTCTTGGTCTTATAAGTTCGGGGATTCGTCTATTGGGGTTTCTGAGGTGGGCAAAGGCCGTTACTTTTGGCCTTAAACAATAAACAGATGAAACAATTCCTTGGACTTTTAGGGCTGCTGGCCCTAGTAGTTTCGTGTAGTACAGATGAGATAAATACATCCGATTTTGTAGCCGGCGAGACCTTTACCAACAGTAATATTCGTGCAGTGATGATAGATACCATGGCGGTGGAAACCTACACCATGAAATTTGATAGTCTTGTAACCTCACAAGCTACGCGATTGCTGATTGGAAAATACAGCGACCCAGTTTTTGGGACGGTAGAAAGTTCCAGTTATTTTGAACTGTCGCCCTCCAGTTATTTTATAGACTCCGAAGCGGAATACGATAGTATAGGCTTTATCCTAAAATATGACAACTATTACTACAATGATACCCTTCAGGGAAATACTATCCACATAAAACAACTGAGCGAGATTTTAGAGCCGGAGGATGGTAGTAACTTTTACAATACAAGTAAGAGCGGTTATTACGAGGAAGACTTGGGGAGTTTAACCTTTACCCCCAGGCCTGTTGGGACAGATTCTATCTATGTTAAACTGAGTGATTCCTTGGGGATGGATCTGTTTGATCAGTTTCAGCAAAAGCAAATTACCTTCCAGGAAGAGTTTAAGACCTATTTTCCTGGCCTAAGCATTCAGCCCGATGTAGATGACAACGGGGCCATAATTGGTTTCTCATATACAAGCAGTGTAATGCGGATGTATTATAGCATCTCCGAACAGAATGAAAGGGTACAGTATACCACGGATTTTACGGTAAACACTATTAGTAGTCCGGTTCCTTTTTTTAATAAGATGTCGGTGGTTGAAACCAATGAGTATCTCCAAACCCTTACTGATAAGAAAACGACGGTGAATAGTTCTATTTCGGACAACCAAAGTTATATACAATCAGGTATAGGGTACGCTACCAAAATAAACTTCCCAAACTTAAAAACACTCTTTGATATTCCAGGACAGGGCACCCTATTGAATGCCTCTCTTAAAATAAGACCTGTAGAAAGGTCCTATACTGACGAACTGGCCCTTAGGGATACATTGTCGCTGTTTATTGTGGACGGGAACAACGACCTGACCCAACAATTGTTGGCCACCGATGCTACAGGGGTGCAAGCGATCTTGAACCGGGACAATGAAGAATTTAACGATATCTATTATGAGGTCCCTTTAAGCACCTATATAGAGGGAATATTGACTACGGATAGGGAATCGGATGAAGCCATTATTCTTTTGCCCGCAAATTACAACAGTACCGTGGATAGGTTTGTACTCTATGGAAATAGTGGAAACAAAGGAACAAAGTTAGAACTTACTTATGCAATATATGATGAAGATGAATAAATTACTTTTTTTCGCCTTAGGCACTATGTTATGGTCCACTTCTACAGTGTTGGCCCAGTCCGAAGGGCTTACCAGTTCACCCTATTCCCTCTATGGTCTAGGGGTTATAAATCAGGCCAGTATAGGGAGGACCAATGGTATGGGTTACTCGGGCATAGGTTTACGATCCGAAACCGAGATCAATAACCTAAACCCGGCCAATTTTGCCTTGACCCCCCCAAATTCCTTCTTTTACGATATTGGGATTATAGGAAAGTACAACAGTTATAGCAACAGTATAAACGAGGAGACAAAATCCACAGTTAATTTTTCCAATTTATCGCTTGCCTTTCGTATCGCCGAAAGATTGGGGGCAGGTATTGCCCTAACACCCTATAGTGATGTGGGGTACTCTTTGGTTGGGGTCAACACCAATATTGAGGGGTCGGAAGAGTCTTTTGAGAGTAATATAAACGGAATTGGCGGCTTAAGTGATTTTAAGCTCAACCTAGGGTATGGCCTTACAGATTACCTAAGATTAGGCGCCAGTTTTTCTGTCTTGTTCGGGAATATTGAGGAAGAAGAATATTTCTACCTGGATAGCAGTGCCTTTTCCGCTGAGGAAGACACCAATTACAGTGGTGGCCGTTTTGGTCTGGGGATGCAATTAGACCTTGGCAAAAAGGTTACCCTTGGGAGTACAGTGCAATTTCCTACCAGTTTAAAAGGTAGTCTTAGACGTTCTGTGGTTAAGAGTATTGATGGTGTGGAAATTACCGTGGAAGATGAGGAAAGTGATTCGGTAGACGATTTTAAACTGCCTTTGGAGTTCGGGTTGGGTCTAAGTGCCAAAATCCTTAAATCCTTTACCCTGAATGCAGACTATAAAAAGAACTTTTGGGACAATACAGAGCAGGAAGAGCATTTGGGAGTATACCAAGATCAGGATATCTATGCCATGGGATTGGAATTTGTTAGAAACCCAACAAGTTATAAGTATGCACAACGGATTAGATATAGGGCCGGTTTTAATTATGATACGGGTTATCTTAATATAAATAACACTAAAATTGAAGGCTATAATATCACTGCCGGAATTGGGGTGCCTATTGGAAGGGGAAACAATTCCATGCTTAATCTATCCTACTCCTACGGAGCCTCTGGACAAATCCAAAATGTATTGGTCAAAGAGAATTATCATACCCTAACGCTGAATTTTAGTTTGGAGGACCTATGGTTTAAAAAGCGGGTTATAAATTAAAGGAAACCTCTGGTTTTTACTCTTGTAAACAAATGACAGTACAACTAAGCAATTAAACCAAAGTGCAGCGGAGGAGTCAAAAGGGAAATAAGTTATTATAATTAAAAACCTTTTACTATGAGAAGAATAGCAATAATCGTTATGGGCTTGTTCTTGACAACAGCTTCTGTAAACGAAGTAAATGCCCAAAGAAGAGTAAAGAAAGTGAAAGTAACCAAGGTTGTAAAAGTTCCAAGGACCAAAGTGGTTTATAAAAAGCCTAAAAGAAAGGTGGTCACCGTTAGGACCCTACCAAGGAACAAGGTGGTGGTTAATAATAGGGGGGTGAGATACCACTATGTAAATAACAAGTTTTATAGGTATTATGGCGGACGATATATTAATGTTGCTCCCAGACCCGGATTGCGTATAAAAGTTCTTCCCACTGGCTTTAGGACTGTTGTCTATGCGGGAAGAAACTACTTTTGGTTTGATGGTATCTTCTACCTAAGGGCAGGGGACCAATATGAAGTAGTGTACCCTGAAGTGGGTACCATAGTCTATGAATTGCCGGACAATGCCGAAAAGGTAGAGATTGATGGGGATTTATTGTACGAATCAAACAACGTGCTTTACGAAAAGATCCAGGTAGACGGGACCAGGGCCTATGAGGTGGTAGGTATTATTGAGGAATAATAGATAGGGATAATTTTGAAAATAGCCCTCAGGTTAGAACACTCTGGGGGCTATTTGTTATTCCAAGCTATTCCTTGAAATATAGTCGAGAAAACCGGGTTTATAGTTCTCTGAAACAGTAATGCGCCGGTCGTTGATGATGATCTGACTGCGTTCTACAGCGTCAATGGCATTTAGCGAAACAATAAAGGAGCGATGTATACGCATAAATTTATCCTTTGGCAGTTCTTCCTCCAAGCTTTTAAGGCTCATTAGCGTTAAGATGGCCTTTGGTTGGCTTTTTAGCCATATTTTTATATAATCTTTTAGGCCTTCAAAATATAGCACCTCATCTAGCTTAATCTTCAATTGTTTGTATTCGGATTTGACGAACAGGAATTTTTTATCTTTGAAATGCATGTTGGGAGTACTCCCCTTAACAAGGGAAAACCACTCTTTGGCCTTGGTGGCGGCTCTTAGGAACTCCTCGTAGTTGAATGGTTTTAGCAAGTAATCCAAGGCCTCTACTTTAAACCCTTCCAAAGCATACTCGCTGAAAGCGGTTGTAAAGACAACCCTGGTACTTTTGGGAATAAGCTTGGATAAGCCAATGCCGGTCAGGTCGGGCATTTGGATATCCAAAAAAATTAAATCTACAGGTTCCTTTTCCAAATAGGCCAATGCTTCAATGGCACTATCGCATTTGGTCTTTAGATCTAGAAAAGGAGTTTTTAAGACGTAGGATTCTATGAGTTGCAACGCCATAGGCTCATCATCCACCACTATACAGCTTATTTTATTGGATTTCATAAATGTTACATTTCAAGTGTTAATACAGCAGTAAAGGTTTCATCTTTGACCTTATAGGTAAAGCTATGTCGGTTGGGATATAATAATTGCAGTCTTTTTCCTAGATTTTCCAAACCTATACCGGAGCCACTCTTGTCACTATTGTTTTTTGGTAAATTGGGGTTTACAGCGGTAAAGACCAAAAAGGTATCCATAACCTCCAGTTTAAAAGACAAAGAAGCCTTCTTGCTTGCGGGGATGCCGTGTTTAAAAGCATTCTCTACCAAGGTAATAAATAGTAGTGGTACCACGCTAATGTTTTCCGATACCTTGGGAAAAGAATAGGATATGGTTATTTTATCGGAAAATCGGAGCTTCATCAGTTCTATATACTGGGTCATAAAATCTATTTCCTTTTGTAAGGGGACTTTTTCGGTCTCGGTATCGTACAGCAGATAACGCATAAGTTTTCCCAAGCTATGTATGGTATTCTTGGCACTTTCCGGATGGATGTCTACCAGCGAATAAATTGTGTTCAGCGCATTGAAAAAAAAGTGGGGCTGTAATTGGTATTTTAAATGTTGGATCTCGGATTGTAGTTTAACATTTTTTGCCTCCTTGCGTTCGGCCTCGGTCTTTACCCATCTTTCTGTTGTTTTCAGTGCTATGGCAAATGCCAGAGGTACTAAGGATGCAAAGAAATCCAGGTACAGGAAAATTTTTCTAGGAGGTCGGTTCGGAAGATTGTCACTTGGGATTAATATGTCTGTTAGATATCTTTTTAGTTCGTGGTTGGCCCAAACAAAAACAGCTATGATTATCGCATTGATGACAAAAAAGAGGACGGTTCTTCTATCAAATAATAGCCTATCAATAAAATAGATGTAGTTGGAATAAAAAATAAAAGCATAGAAAAATAGCGGGACCCAGATATGAATGAGCGTTTTAGGAACCACATATTCCCCTTGGTTTTGGCCTTGTGTCAATAAATAGGGCATACTTATCAAGATTAGCCATGCCAAAACATGTAACAAGGGGTAGATGTTTTTTTTTCTAGTTAAATCCATTGATGTATAATTTATTCATATCTCAAAGCTGTAATAGGATCCAGTGCAGCCGCCTTTCTTGCCGGGTACCATCCAAAGAATATTCCCGTGATGGCACAAACAGCAAATGATATAACAATAGAATAGAGCGCTACACTCGTTGGCCAATGTAAGAATTTCTCAATAAAAACAGTGGAACCAAGCCCTAAGATTACGCCCAGTAGTCCGCCTGTTATGCTAATTAATATGGCTTCGATCAAGAATTGCATCAATATATCGGAACCTTTCCCCCCAACGGCCATACGAAGGCCAATTTCTTTGGTTCGTTCCTTGACGGATACATACATTATATTCATAATACCTATACCTCCAATTAATAGGGAAATACCGGCAACTGCAACCAAAAGAATAGTGAGCATTTCACTGGTAGAGCTAAAGGTGGAGATTAGCTCTTCCATAGAACGCACATAAAAATCATCTTCTTGTTCATCGGCGATTTTGTGTTGAGAGCGTAAAATAGCACTCACCTCGTTAACGGCATCCGGGGCATCCTCTTCACTAATGGCCGATGCCATGATCTGATTGATATGGTCTATGGCCAAAATACGTTTTTGAACCGTGGTGTAGGGGGCAATTACCACATCGTCCTGATCTTGGCCAAAGGTGTTTTCCCCTTTTTCTTCCAAGACCCCGATTACCTTGAAGGGTATACTATTAAAGCGGATCATTTTACCTACAGGGTCTTCCCCATTGGGAAAAATATTGTCAACAACGGTTTGTCCCAATAAGGCAACCTTGGAGGCCGATTGTACTTCGGCATCAGTAAACATACTTCCACTTTGCAGGTCTAAAACTTTTATGTTCAAATAGTCGGGGTTAACCCCATAAATTGTGGAAGGCCAGTTATTGGAACCGTTTATTACCTGTCCCCCACCATTGACCAATGGCGTAATGTAGGAGAGTAGGGAAGCTTGCTGCTCAATTACCTTAAAGTCGCTAAGCGTTAGAGTTTCCATGGCACTGCGATCTTGTCTCACTCCTCCCCGCACATCGGAACCTGGGATAACGGTAATCATATTGGAGCCCATACTGGATATGGTACTGCGAATACTTTCCTTGGAGCCTTCCCCAATGGCAAGCATGGCAATGACAGAGGCTACACCAATGATGATACCCAACATGGTAAGCAAGGTTCTCATTTTATTAAGTACAATAGCCTTAAAGGCAATTTTAAACAGATTCAGTAGTCTCATAATTAATGATTTTCGATGGGTAGTTGCGCTAATTCCGTTGCAGCTGATTGTACCTTGGTATTGGGATAATCCTTAATGATATTCCCGTCCTGTAGAACAATGGTACGGCTGCTAAAGGTCGCAATATCGGGTTCGTGTGTTACAAAGGTGATGGTAATCCCCTGTTCGTTCAACTCTTGGAACAAGGACATAATTTCATAAGAGGTACGGGTATCCAAATTTCCCGTAGCTTCATCCGCCAGGATCATCACCGGATTGTTGACCAAAGAACGTGCAATGGCCACCCGCTGCTGCTGTCCCCCTGAGAGTTGGGATGGGGTATGCTGCAATCTATCTGCCAAACCTACCATCTCCAGCGCCCTAACAGCACGTTCCCTGCGCTCCTCTGTAGACACCTTGCTGTTGTATAAAAGGGGCAGTTCTACATTTTCAATGGCAGATGTCCTGGCAAGAAGGTTGTAGGATTGAAAGATAAATCCAATTTTTTCGTTGCGAATGGTAGCTAGCTCATTCTTAGCTAAATCCTTTACTTTTAGGCCATCAATTTCATAGGTTCCGGAAGTAGGTTGGTCCAAACATCCCAAGATGTTGAGCAATGTACTTTTTCCAGATCCACTAGATCCCATTATAGTTACAAATTCGCCCTCTTCAATGGTGAACGACACACCTTTTAAGGCCTGGACAATTTCATTGCCCATAGTAAACTGCCGCTTTAAATCCTTTATTCTAATGATTTCCTTGTTCATAGCTGATTAGGTTTATTTTTTTCCCGGTCGTTTTGGCATAAACGGACTTTCATCTGCGCCTTCCGGCCCTTGCATTTTTTGGTTGCTTTGTGTTTTTAGGCTGTACACCAATTTGTCGCCTTCCTCAATGCCATCCAGGATCTGAACGTTTACCCCATCACTGGCACCCAAGGTGACCTTTTTAGGGGAAATGCCCCCGTCTGCCTCAAGGACCCAAACGGTTGTTCCTTGATCTTCCTCTGGTCTTGGCCTACCTTTTGGAGGTTCAATGGATAGGTTTTGTTGTTCGTTATATGCCATCATCACAGGGGGAGAGGGTTTAAAATTAATGGCCTTGGCTTCGGCGGTCAACACATCTTTCAGTTCCAAGGTATATATTGAAATGGTAGCCGTTAGTCCAGGTTTTAGCTTTAGATCTGGATTGTCTGCTTTTATGACCACCGTATAGGTAACTACATTTGAGGTCACCGTTGGATCTAGGCGTATTTGGGTAACGGTGCCTTCAAAGGTTTCCCCTAAATAAGCATCCACGGTAAAAGTTACCCTTTGGCCATCCTTCACTCCGCCAATATCGGCTTCATCAACATCTGCTTCCACCTGCATCTCTTTTAAATCCTGTGCAATGGTAAACAGGGTGGGCGTGCTAAAGCTTGCTGCCACGGTTTGGCCTTCGTCTATGGCTCTGGAAAGGACCACCCCATCAATGGGCGAATAGATATTGGCATAACTTAAATTGGTCCTTGCCCTTTCCAAATCGGATAAACGTTGGGTTACCGTACCCTTCGCTGTTTCATAATTATACAGTGCATCATCGTAATCGGATTTACTGATCACTTGATTTTCGTATAGCGTTTTTTGTCGGTCGAAAATGACCTTCATATAGTTTTTTTGGCTTAGGGCATTATCATAAGCTGCCTGTGCCTGACTCAAGGTAGCACGTAGATTGGTCTTATCCAATTCCGCAATGAGCTGGCCTTCGGTGACTACACTGTTGTAGTCTACATATATTTTTTCTACCACACCAGAGACCTGTGTACCCACTTCAACCTGTGTTATAGGTTCTATGGTTCCGGTTGCAGTTACCATAGTGGTGACTTCCCCTTTTTTGGCCGTGATTGATTTGACTTCTACTAGGCCATTATTGTCTTCTTTCATAAAACTGTAGGCTGCAAAAGCAAGTAATATCAGTACAAGGCTGCCCAGTATAATTTTTTTCTTGATTTTCATTTGATTAGATTTTAATGTCGTTTCCTTGATAAAATTGAAGCAATTGGTTGTACAAAAGGCTTAGGTATTTGGCCTGTATATAATTCTGTTCCGTATTGGTATAGGTGTTCTGGCTTACGATCAGGTCGGTGGTGCTCAGAGCCCCCAATTCATATTGTTTTTGTGCCAGCCTAAAGGATTCCTTTGCCGCATTTCTGGCCATATCCGCAGCTTCCATTTCACTCTGGGCCGTAACGGCATTCTGCCAGGCGGTCTCTATTTTTTGATATAGGTCCTTTTCTTCCTGTGCCAGTTCCAATTTGGCGATATCAATATTTATTTTTGCGGCCTGTACCTCAGATTTGGTCTTGTTTCTATTAAAAATGGGTACGTTCAAGGATATTCCCAATCTTTGATTAAAGTTGAGGTCCAATTGATCCGAGAAATTATAATCCTGGGTAGATGTATATCCAGAACCTAAACTTCCTATAAGGGAAAGGGTAGGGAGGTAACCACCTTTGGCAATATCCAAGTCCTTTTCGGACAGGGAAACATTTAACTTGCTAGCGTTTATTTCCGGGAGGTTTTTCAGAGCTTCGGAATACACTTCGTTTAGATCCGGCACTAGGTCAAGGATTATGTCCTCCTGATCCGCAATCTCAAAATGGGTGTTGGGGGGCAGTTCCAATAGCTGTTTTAATGACAAAAGCTGAAGCGCATAATCGTTTTTGGCATTTATGAGTACATATTGGTTTGTTGCGGTTTGCGATTGTGCGTCCGTATACTCTTTAATGGCGATAGAACCGGCATCCAATCTGGCCTTGGCACGCTCTTCCTCCTTTTGTGATACCTCAAGGTTATTTTCGGCAATTAGAATATTCTCTTTTGAATATAGTAATTGAATATAACTTTCGGTAATACTCAAAGTTATGTTGTTCTTGGCCTCTTCCTCATAAAGTGCATATTGATCTAGAAGGAGCTTTCCCTGTTTTATCTGATTGTTGATCTGGTTCCCTTGGAAAAGGGTTAGTTGGGAGGTTAATCCCAGACTGGTAGAATTGATCTGCTGGGAAACAAAATCGCTCGTGATGGGGTCGATGGAGTTCCCGTTGGTGAAATTTTGGGAAGCCGAGCCGGTTAAATTGGGCAACCTCAAGGATTTTGTGGCCAAGTAATTGGCCTCGGTCCTGTTCTTGGACAGTTGGGCTTGTTTTACACTAATGTTGTTCTCTATGGCATAGGCAATACATGCTTCCAAGGTCCAGATCTTTTTGTCCGAATCTATGGACTGCTGGGCCTGAACAAAATGGACTAAAAAAATGCTTGCCAAAATAATATACTTTTTCATAGACTTTTAGCTTTCTAATGGAATTTGGAACCAAATATCCACCCAAAGGCAAACAGTATGAAATGAAATATATTAGATGGGCAATTCAATATACCAATACCCTTTTTTTATCGACGGAATTTTTAAGGATATTGGTATTGTTGGGTTTAAGGATGAAACCTTATTTAAAATTGGAAGTTTAAATTAGACAGGTTTTTTGTTCCCCATTTTTTCTTTTCGCTTTTTAAGTTGCTTTTCCAGATCCCTTACGGTTTCGGCTGCTGCTTTTTCAAAATTGTCCTCGTTAGACCTAGCAAAAATTCTAGGACCCGGTGCACTTAGCTGTATTTCGCAAACTTTATGGTTTGGATTGGAACTATTGCCCAATTTAAAAAATACATCGGCCCTGATCAAAAAAGGATATTTATGTGCCAACTTGTCTAAGTTGTTGGTGACTATTTCACTAAGCGATTCACTTGTTGGCATGTGCAAGTATTGAATATTTACTGTCATATTATGGTGTTTTAATGATTTATTCCAAAAGTAGAGCTATCATTCCTTTCTTGATATGACTTAAATCATTTGGTTTTAAGCTTTGAATTGTAAACTTTGGTAAACATATCACTTAGAAACTATGGCATTAAATTTTAATCAGTACGCAACAGAAGGAAATACCTTTTTAAAGGAATATTCCAGGGAAATGGATATGGCAAACGATCCCAATAAAGCCGGGCGCATTTTTACCGCCACCTTGTATGCCTTAAGGGATATTATTCCAATTGCGGAATCCCTGCAATTCATCGCCCAACTTCCTATGTTCCTAAAAGGGGTCTATGTAAACGGCTGGAGCCTTAAAAAAGAAAAACCTAAGGTAAAACGTATGGCAGATTTCTTGGATTTGGTCCGGGCACACGATTGGCCTGCGGAAGTAAACGACTTTGAGTATAACGACGAAATAGCTGAGCGCTATGTGAACACCACCTTTATCTATCTAAGAAAGTATATTTCCAGAGGTGAAATGCAAGATATACGTGACGGGCTGCCCAAAGATCTTAAAAGTATGATCTTCACCAATCCAAGCTTCTAAAATGATTTTGCAGCCACTTAAAGCTGTAAACTTTGGGTCTAAAATTTGTTCACAGGGCTCCTTGCACCTTGTCTGGAATGTATCAAAACCAGGTATTAGGGAATCATTATCATTAATTGGCCTACTAAATAGTTAAATAAAATGCAACCAATTGGCGGGGCATATGTATAGGGCCAGTATATGCCGCTCAATCACTTCGGAAACAGATTTACGTATTCATGAAAACAAAAACAGCATTGCTCTTGGAGTTATGGACAGAGGCTAGGACCCGATTAACCTATCAACTCACCAATATTTTGGAAAACGATCTTGGGAAGCGACTCCCACCGGCGGTAAACAGCGTAGGTTTTTTGCTTCGGCACATAGGGGATGTAGAATTATTATTTGCCAAAAATATTTTTGGGGCTCCTAACGTACGGGTCATTGCCAAAACGGTCATTGCCAAAACAGATACCGGGGAGTGGAATAATTTAGAGGAGCTTAAGGCTTATGTGGACCATTCCTTTAAGACACTCAAGGATATTGTGGAACAACAGACCGATGCAGATTGGGAATCTTTGGTGACAACAAAGGAATTTGGCACTAAGACCAAGGCTGAAGCTTTTGGAAGAATTGTTTCCCATACCAATCACCATGCTGGGCAGTTGGCCATACTGCTCAAATATGGACAGTGAACTGGAATTATATAGGTTGGCCTAAGGAAAAATGACTCTTGATGATAGGCCCAAAAGGGGAAACAAATTGGAAGCACTATTGTTTTACGAATCTTTACCCTATGTATACTAATTAATTTTCAAGATGATTAAAAAACCTTTCTCACTTTCTATAGCAGATCTAGTGGAGCAACTGGGGGGAGATATTGACCACGGTTTAAGTAAGAAGGAGGCCTTGCTACGACTACAGGAATATGGGGCAAATCAAATTCCGCAACAGGCTCCGAAAAAGTGGTGGCGCATCTTCCTGGATCAATTCCTGGATCCTATAATTTATATCCTAATGGCTGCGGCCGTACTTGCCTTTTTGTTTAGCGATCCCTTGGAGGGTTTTGCTATTGTAATAGTCATATTAATTTCCGTTGCGATTGGTTTTTTTATGGAGTTGCAGGCCGTGCGTTCCCTGGAAGCGCTTCGTAAGATGGGACAGACGATGGTAGTTGTAAAACGTTCTGGAAACCCGATGCGCATAAGGGCTGCCCAGGTGGTGCCGGGAGATCTTATAATTTTGGAAGCAGGGGATATGATAGCTGCTGATGCCCGCTTAATAGCGGTAGAAAGTTTAACCGTAAAAGAATCGGCCTTAACAGGCGAAAGTGTCCCCATAGCAAAACAAATCCAAGCACTGACCGAAAATACCCCAATTGGCGATCGGACCAATATGATTTTTAGGGGCACTATGGTGGTAGCCGGAAGAGGGAAGGCCATAGTTACAAGCACAGGTAAATACACCCAACTGGGGATTATTCAACAAATGGGCGTAGAGGCCCACAAGGAACGTGCGCCATTGGAAAAAAAACTAAATCAACTTAGTATATGGTTAATTTGGCTTACCCTCCTTCTAGCCGGGTTAATTGTGGTAACAGGCTATATTAGGGGCAAGAACCTATTTCTCATGATAGAGACCGGGGTGGCCTTGGCAGTAGCTGCCATTCCGGAAGGTCTGCCTATTGTAGCGACCATCGCCTTGGCCCAGGGGATGATGCGATTGTCCAAAAAACAGGTTATTATTAAAAAACTGGAGGCGGTACAGACCCTAGGGGCAACCAATATTATCTGTACCGATAAGACAGGCACCTTAACGGAGGATAGGATGACGGTACATAGCATGCAATTTGGCAAAATTGGAGAGGAAGACCTATACCACAAAGAGACAGCTTTCTACAATGGTTTAAAGAGTAATCCCATATTTAATAAAATGATTTTGACCGCGGTGTTATGCAATAATGCGAGTACAACGGGGGCAGATAGTGAAGGGGACTCCATAGAACTGGCCTTGATGCATTTTGCAGTTCACATGGGTTATGACACCGCAATGATAAAAAAATCCTATCCGGAAGAACTGGAGCTGCCCTTTGATGCAAAAAATAAGCTTATGGCTACGGCACATAGACACCAAGGCAAATTCTTGGTTTTTGTTAAAGGAGCGTATGTGAGCGTGGCACCATATTGTAATCTTGTTATGGATGGTAAAAGCGAAAAACCCTTTGTAGACAAGGGGGATTGGCGTAACAAGGTAGATAATATGGCAGCCAAAGGCCTCCGTACTTTGGCCTTTGCCTGTAAGGAAGTAAGTACTCTCCCTACAAAGGAGAGCATGGTAAAGGAACTAAGTTTCTTAGGGATAATTGGATTTATAGATCCTGCCCGTGAAGATGTTAAATCAACAATAGCGGTATATAAAAAAGCCGGTATAAAGATGGTGATGATTACCGGGGATCACCCTGGTACGGCCAGTAAAATTGCCGAAGAGGTGGGGTTGTTAGATAAGAATGCAACTCCCCATATGGTCATGCAGGGAAAAGACCTTCAATTGTCGAAGGGGGAGTATGGGAAAATGAACAATAGGTTACTGACGGCATCGGTATTTGCAAGGGTAACCCCAGAACAGAAGTTGGATCTGGTAACCTATTATCAGCGGCACAACCATATAGTAGGTATGATAGGTGACGGTATTAATGACGTTCCCGCTTTGAAGAAGGCCGACATTGGTATTGCCATGGGGATCAGGGGAACCGAAGCCGCCAGAGAGGTGGCAGATGTAATCTTAAAAAACGATAAGTTTACGGCCATTGAAATGGCAATCCGTCAAGGGAGGGTGGTTTTTCAGAATATACGTCAGTTTGTGGTGTATTTGTTGTCTTGCAATTTGGCAGAAATACTATCGGTGGGTATAGCGGCCTTAATGAATTTGCCCTCTCCCTTGTTGCCTCTACAGATCCTATTCCTGAACCTGGTGACAGACGTTTTTCCTGCATTGGCCTTGGGGCTGGGCAAAGGAGAAAAGGATATTATGTTACAATCTCCCAAAAACCCCAAGGCGCCTATATTGGATAAAAGGGGTTGGCACCTCACCATATTGTACGGACTGTGTATTAGCCTTGGTGTTCTGGGGATGGTGGTTTATGCAAACCTTATTTTGCAGCTTTCGTCCAATACAATCAATAATATGGCATTTTATACCTTGGTAATGGCCCAATTATTAAACGTTTTTAATATGCCCAGACTTGGGGAATCTTTCTTTGTAAATGAAGTTACTACCAATATTTGGGTATGGGGAGCCATAATAGTGTCCCTGGGCATTACTTTTGGTGCCTACTTCATAACTCCCATTGCAACGGCACTCACTTTGGGAACACTCACTGTAGTTCAGTTAGAATTAAGTCTTTTATTTGCTTTGGCCTCCTTGGTATTGGCACAAATGCTACGGATTGTATTTTATGGCAAATGGTTTTAATTACTGCTTTTGGCCATTCCAAATGTTATGTTTCGTTTTTCGGCTTTATTAATATTTTCAATGCCCTGTAAGAGGGAATCGGGATTAAAGGAAATACTGTCTATTCCTTCATCTACCAAAAACTGGGCAAATTCTGGGAAGTCGCTAGGCGCCTGACCGCAAAGACCAATTTTTGTTTTGGTACGGTTGGCAGAGTGTATAGCCATGGATACGATGCGTTTAACAGCCTTGTCATTTTCATCAAACAAATGGCCCATTATCTCAGAATCCCTATCTATTCCCAGGCTCAATTGTGTAAGATCGTTGGAGCCTATGGAAAAACCATCAAATATTTCGGCAAATTCCTCGGCCAGGATCACATTACTGGGAATCTCTACCATGGTATATACCTCAAGTCCGTTATCACCTCTTTTTAGACCATTTTCTTCCATTATGTCAATGACCTTTTGTCCTTCTTCCAGCGTTCTGCAAAAGGGCACCATTACCTTTAGGTTGGTTAGTCCCATGGTTTCGCGTACCCTTTTTATGGCCGCGCACTCCAAAGCAAAGCCTTCTTTGTAGCGTTCGTTATAGTATCTGGAAGCCCCTCTAAATCCCAACATCGGATTTTCTTCCTTGGGCTCAAAATCCTTTCCCCCTAAAAGGTTGGCATATTCATTTGTCTTAAAATCACTAAGGCGAACTATAACCTCTTTGGGATAGAAGGCCGCAGCAATGGTTGCTATGCCCTGGGATAACTGATCTACAAAATAGGAGGGTTTATCCGAGTAGTTTTTGGTTAGTGCCTCAATTTCCTTTTTGCTGTCAACATCTTTTATCTCCTTGAATTTCACCAAGGCCATTGGATGTATTTTCACCCTGTGTGTAATAATAAATTCCATTCTTAGCAATCCTACTCCGTTGTTGGGATAAAATGATAGTTGAAAGGCGTTTTCAGGGTCGGCCAAGATTAATTTGGCCTCGGTCTTGGGCAGATGAATGCTGGAGAAGTCTATTTCCTGTTCTATGTATGCCAGCCTCCCGCTATATACAAAGCCTGTTTTTCCTTCCGCACAGGAAAGGGTGATTTGCTCACCATGGGCCACCATCTGGGTGGCATTGCCACAACCTACAATGGCAGGCACGCCTAGTTCCCGGGCTACAATGGCAGCATGACTTGTTCTTCCTCCTTTGTTGGTGATAAACCCGCCAACCTGTTTTAGTAGTGGATCCCAATCCGGGGTAATACAATCGGTTAGAATGATAGTATCTAAGGTTAGGCCTTTGGCATCTTTTGGAGAATTTAATAGAACCGCTTGTCCTACCTTAATTTTGTGCCCAACGGCATTTCCCGAAACCAGTACTTCCCCTTTATCCTGAAGTTGGTATGCTATATGGATATTTTTGTTTTTAGTATGGTGCACCGTCTCTGGTCGCGCCTGTGTAATAAAGAGTTCATTGCTCAATCCGTCTTTGGCCCATTCTATATCCATAGGTTTTTGGTAATGCTCCTCTATTAACAATGCCCAATTGCCAAGGGTATTGATTTCCTCATCGGACAATACGTACTGTTCCTGTTTGCTAAAGGGAGTGTCCGTATTAATCGTGCTAGCCTCTTCTTCCGCCAAGGCGTAGACCATGGTTTGCTGCTTATCACCCAGTCTTTTCTGGATTATAGGATGGCTGTTATTTCGGAGGCTAGGCTTAAAGACATAAAATTCATCGGGGTTTACCGTTCCCTGAACAATATTTTCGCCCAGTCCCCAAACACCTGAGAGTAATATAACATTCTCAAAGCCGGATTCGGGTTCTATGGTAAATCCTACCCCGCTACACCCCTTGTCGGAGCGAACCATTAACTGCACACCAACAGACAGGGCAACATCTTCATGTAGAAACCCTTTGTCTTCCCTGTATTTAATGGCGCGGTCCGTATAGAGGGAAGCAAAACATTTTTTAATGGCATCAAGAACATTGTCCCCACCCAAAATGTTTAAAAAGGTATCATGCTGTCCGGCAAAACTGGCATCCGGAAGGTCTTCGGCAGTGGCACTGCTTCTAACGGCTACCGCCCTATCTTCTTTTCCGCACAAGCTTTTATAGGCCTTGCGAACCGATTTGGCAAAGGAAGGGGAAAGTGCGCTCTCTAATATACAGTTACGGGCCCGTTCTCCAATAAGGTCCAAATTGGAATACGTTTTCCTATCTAGGCCGGCAAGAATGTTCTTTAGGGTTTCCCGTATTTTATTTTGATCTAAAAATTGCCAAAACGCCTTTGATGTGGTAGCGAAACCATTTGGGATCCTGACCCCCTTTTGGGTGAGCTGGTTGTACATTTCTCCCAAGGAGGCATTTTTCCCGCCCACCGCAGGAATATCTTGGATACCAATACTGTCAAATCTCTTAATGTGATCTTTCATCTCCTAAGCATTTCAGATTACAGTTATCTAATGTAGTGGGCTTAAGACAGATAGCAAATGACCTTTGTCATAAGGATGCAGCAGTAGGAGTTCTTATAAAATATGCCCAACAAGGCAAAATAATAATACCAAATTGGGTAAATCCATTTTAAATTCTTTGTTTGCCGGTCATCCCGGATATATTAATACGGTATACTACGGGACTGCCTATGGCGCTGAGCTTACTGGAGAATTCTCCAATAAATTTGGGGCTGGCATTCTCCTTTTTTGAAATATTCTTTTTTACCCCCTCGGAAAACTTGTGGAGCAGTCGTTTTGCGTCCGAACCGCTCAGCTCTTCAAATGTACCGTAGAGTAAAACCGATTTCCATTGGTTTACCGACTCAATTTCATCTACTTGAAAAGAAACCGATTCGTTTTTACGCATGGCATCAATCTTAAAACCTTCCCCAGAATAGGAGATAATGCTATGTTGATCGGCATCGTAATAGTAGGTAATGGGAATAATATCCGCGTTATTCTTACTGATATAACCTATACGGCCAATATAATTAGCGTCCAACAAATGCTTACAAGCCTCTGTATTTAAATCTTTGAACATAGATATTTATTTTTTTGTTGGTTTAGTGATGTTGTTGACGACATGGCGCCAAATTGGATCCCAATATATTTCAAAGCTATGTAGTTGGGGAAAACAAAAAAATGACATCGGTCAGTGTCCTTTTTTTTCTATTAGTCTCTAGACATATAATTATACGGCTGATACAGATCATTGTCTGGGCTTCATGATCCCAATAACTTAGCGGGAGTAAAATTTTACAAATGATTTTGAGCACTAATTATTAACTAAAATTAATTGTCATGAAGAAAATAATATTAGGATTATTGTTTCTTGGGCTTGTAATACCAGTTTACGCCCAGGATATAAAAACAGAGGAATTATCTGAAGTCACGGTGGTTGCTACCAACTACAAATACCTCAACGATGTAAATTCAGAAGAAGTGGCCTCTATTCCCGTACAAATGCTAGAGCGCAAGGTGGCGGAATATGACCCCACGAGTTCCGAGTATTACTCGGATGATTTTGCCCAGTACAACATTACGTTTTACATTCCAGAAGGTAAGATACTTGCGGCATATGACAGCGATGGCAATCTGATCCGAACCATAGAACGGTTCAAGGACATCAACATTCCAAAGTCGGTTAAGCTTGCTGTGGCCAATAGATTCCCGGGGTGGGTCATCAGTAAAGACATCTATAAGGTAAGCTATAATGATAAAACGGGTTCTAATAAGATGTATAAATTAACTTTGGAAAACGGGGACAAGACCATAAGGGTGAAAACCGATGAAATGGGCAATTTTGATGATTAAATTGTTTTAATATCCATAACAAACAATTGCGCATGGGAAAAGGGTACTGCGAAAACAGATTTTTAAATAATTTGTGGTCAGTGTCCTTTTTTTTATGCTTATGCATGTCCAAAAATCAATAGCACATTGAGGAAAGGTAGGTAGATAATTCTGGGATCCAGGATGATAAAGGCATGGGTATATTTACTGTTTTTCTTTGGCTGTTTGCTGCATTGTCTTAATAGCTTTTGCATCACTCACCTGTGGGAAGTGTTGGTAATACTGTCCTACAGCACGGAAATCGTAAGGTACTTCTAAGCAGACAACTTCATCCACATTGGGATGGTGCTTTAATTTTCTAATGGCAGAACTGGGAGCTACAGGAATGGCCACAATAATAGCCTTGGGTTGTTGATGACCTACCAGTTCTACCGTGGCCAGTATGGTGTTGCCCGTAGCAATGCCATCATCTACAATAATAACCGTTCTTCCCTCAAGGGAACTGGGCTCACGGTTGGTGTAAAACATATTATGGTGCTTCTCCAGTTTTTTTCTAATTCGGATGGTTTCCTCTTCAATATAACTGTTTTCAACATCGATGTTATCACTAAGAACCCTGCTTTTTAAACTTACGGCCCCAATTGCATATTCCTTATTAAAGGGATGGCCAATTTTCTTGGAAAGTGCTACTTCCAAAGGAGCTTCCAATGTTTTGGCAATGATCTCGCCCAAGGGAAGCCCCCCTCTGGGTATGGCCATAACTACAACATCCTGACCTTTATACCCAAGCAGTTTATCTGCCAATTGATCTCCTGCTTCTTTTCTATCCGTAAACATATATATCGATTTTTAGATTTATTTTATTTGGTCGTGGTCCAATTTTATATCACCTACTTGGTTCAAATAGGGAAAGAAGAGGCAAACTCCCGTTACCCAACAAGGGTCAAGATCCAAATGCCTGTGAGAAAAGGAGATTGAACCTTCTTTCAATTAAAGCAGGGGCTCTTTAAAAGACAAGGGAGAAGAAAGTATCACTTTGCTGTTTGGCCCCATTCCATCTTCTGTTTTATTAATGGAAACGATTTAATCGTTCTTTAAAGAAATTATAATAAAAGATATCGTGAAATGATTTTCATCAGTCCGTTTAAACTTTCTCCTTATTATCTTATCAATTATGATTTTTCTCATTTTCTTATAGTGGGAATTCCCTTTATTTTGGAGATTGCTAATAGACTGATTATGCGATATTTTTTATTATTTGCCTTGGGTTTTACATTAATCTACTGTAGTGAACAAGGGCAGAGAACCTTCCCTCTAAAGACCAAGCTTACCGAATCGGTTTATGCATCTGCTACCATTCAGCCAGATAGTTTGTACAAGGCCTATGCGGTTGTGGCCGGGATCCTTGATAAAAACTTGGTAGCGGAGGGCGATAAGGTTCATAAAGGAGAGGCCCTAGTGCATATAAACAATAATGCGCCCAAGCTTAATACTGCAAACGCCAGACTTGCTTTAGAGTTGGCCCAAGAAAACTATAGCGGCAGTGCCGCCGTCCTTAGAAGTTTGAAAGACGAAATACACGCAGCCGATCTTACATTTTACAATGACTCTGTTAACTATTATAGGCAGAAAAGGCTGTGGGAACAAAAAATAGGCTCCAAGGTAGAGTATGATAATCGTTTATTGGCTTATGAACTGGCCAAAAACAAGTTAAACCTATTAAAAGCAAACTATAGTCGCACCAAGAAAGAGCTTGAAACGCAACTAAGGCAGGCAAAAAATAATTACAATGCCTCACAGATCAATTCCGAGGATTTTACCGTAACCAGTAAAATCAATGGTACGGTATATGCGCTATTTAAGGAGCCTGGGGAAATTGTTACCACTTTGGAACCCCTGGCATCTGTTGGTAGTAGTACGGTTTTTGTCATTGAGCTTTTGGTAGATGAGGTAGACATCGTAAAACTGGAGTTGGGACAAAAGGCCCTTATTACTATGGATGCCTATCCACAGGAAGTATTTGTGGCAAAAATCAGCAAGATCTACCCCCGTAAGGACGAGCGCTCCCAGACATTTATGGTGGAGGCTGTATTTGAACAGGCACCCAAAACGCTATATCCCGGTCTTTCCGGAGAAGGAAATATAATTATCTCGGAAAAGGAGGCTGCACTGACCATTCCTAAAGAATTTTTGTTCAATGGCAATCAGGTGTTGACCCAGGATGGCGCAGTTGATGTAATGGTGGGATTGCAAAACTTGGACCGGGTAGAAATTCTAAAGGGTATAGATGAAAGTACCCAACTTCTAAAACCCGAGGAATGATTAATTGGAAGGTGATATTGAATATAGCAAGGACCCATCTGCTGACCAAGATGAAATCTACGGTCACGGCCTCTCTTGGGGTAACCTTTGGTATAGGGGCCTATATTACCTTGGTCAGTTTTATGACCGGTCTCAATGAAATGCTAGACAGTCTTATCCTTAATCAAACCCCGCATATTCACCTTTATAACGAAATTGAGCCCAGCCAAGAACAACCAGTAGCCCTATATAAAGATTTTGAGGATGCCATTAATGTGGTACGTTCCGTAAAACCAAAGCAGAGTCAGACAAAAATACACAACGCCCTACCTATTTTAAATTACCTAAAATCTGATGAAAAAGTAAAGGGGGCAACACCACAGCTGCGGGCACAGATTTTCTATTTGTCGGGTTCCATAGAACTTGGAGGCAACCTCGTTGGGGTAGATGTTATGGAAGAAGCGCGACTATACAATTTGCGTGATTATATTGTAAAGGGGACTGCAGAGGATCTGAAAAACACGGAAAACGGAATTCTACTGGGGTCGGGTTTGGCAGGAAAAATGTCGCTTGCCCCTGGAGATCGGGTGCAGGTGAGTACGGTGAAAGGAGATGTTTTTCCTTTGAAAATAGTGGGTATTTACCAAAGTGGAATTGCTGATATAGACAATATTCAAAGTTTTGCGAACCTTAAAACTGTTCAACGTATTTTAGGGGAAGCCAATAATTACATTACCGATATAAATGTAAAACTGCTCACTATAGAGGACGCTCCTACCATGGCCAATGTCCTGGAGAAACAATTTAATATAACGGCTACGGATATAAATGAGGCCAATGCCCAGTTCGAGACAGGTTCCAATATCCGGAACCTGATCACCTATGCAGTATCCATAACCCTATTGATAGTTGCAGGCTTTGGTATCTATAATATACTGAACATGCTTATTTATGAAAAGATGAAGGATATTGCTATTCTGAAAGCAACCGGATTTTCAGGAAGGGATGTACAATTGATATTTATGAGTCAAGCTATGATAATAGGAGCAGTTGGAGGTATTTTGGGCTTAATTGTAGGCTATGTGCTTTCTAGGATGATAGATAATGTTGCCTTTGAGACCGAGGCGCTGCCCACTATAACAACCTATCCTATAAATTACAATATTTGGTATTATGTTATTGGGATTAGTTTTGCCCTTCTTTCCACATTTGTAGCGGGTTGGTTACCGGCGAGCAAAGCCAGACGTATAGATCCTGTACGTATTATTCGCGGTACTTAATAAATGCTTATGGAATTAGTTTTAGAGACCAAAAACATTAACAAATACTTTCAAAAGCCTGTGAAGTTCCATGTACTCAAGGACATTTCTTTAGGGGTTAAGAAAGGGGAGTTTGCTTCCATTATGGGGAAATCCGGATCGGGGAAGTCTACCTTGCTGTACATTCTTTCTACCATGGATACGGATTATAGTGGTGAACTATACCTGAACAATGAATTGGTTACCGGACAAAAATCACAGGACCTTTCTAGAATACGGAACAAGCATATTGGTTTTGTATTTCAGTTCCACTATTTGTTGTCCGAGTTCAGCGTATTGGAAAATGTGATGTTGCCCGCTAAAAAACTGGCTATAAAATCCCACGCGGAAATTGAACATGATGCCATGGAAAAGCTAAAAATGTTGAATATTGAGACTTTGGCCCACCAGCGAGCCTCAAGAATTTCTGGCGGCGAAAAGCAGCGTGTGGCCATTGCCAGGGCATTAATAAATAACCCCAGTATATTAATGGGTGATGAGCCTACGGGAAATCTGGATAGCTATAACTCGGAAAATGTTTTTGGTATTTTCAAACGCCTAAAGGAAGAAAAGGGACTGTCCCTTCTTGTGGTAACACACGATGAGGATTTTGCCAAGCGTACGGACCGAATTATACAGATGGAGGACGGAATGATCATAAATTAAATGTAGACGGGTTATAAAACCTAAATTAGAAAAAGTGATTGGGACCAAAAACTTTATGCGCCACTCCAGAAAGCACCTTTGTCCACGGTTCTCGCCTTGGGTTTGGTATGGTTTAAACTGATATAGATCATTTTATAAAAGGGGAATAACTTATAGCTTTAAGCTACCTAGGTGAGAGGTGTTTTTTATGAACCTAATCCTTATGGAATGTGCCGTACAAAGTTATTACTTTTCCTTTTCTGTGTGGTTATTTTTACTTCTTGTCAACCGCCAGTTTCATTTACCGAACCACAGCCCGTTGATGGCAGAACGTTGGCTATTATGCCCATGGAATACAAAGGTATATTTTGGTGTCAGTTAGATAGTGCCCTAGTATATATAAACGACCGCGCTCTAATAAAAAGGAAAGAGTTCTTGATAAAAACTACCATGGATGAAATTAGGTCTTGTCCCAATTTTCATTTAGAAAATGGCAGTCTTATGGTCAAGGATAGGTCATATCATTTTCCGGTTAGAATGCACAAGGATACCATCCTATGTAGGGTGGTACTAACGGATACTTTGTTTGTAATTGATGAACCCCAAAATCTGCTTAGGACCTATAAAGGTCACCTACTTTTAAATACAAAACTAAAGGCGGATTCTTGGGAGGTAGGTGTCTTAAGCATCAAAAGAAATGGTTTGCTTAACATAACCAAGGCAGAAAAGGCCAAGGCGCTATTAAAATTGGATTCCATTGATCTAATAAGACCGCAATGGGAAAATGACCGCATACTTAGTCGGACCCATGTGTCACCTACCTTAAGCCAATTTGAAAATCTACTACAACAAGGCTTACAGATTAATTGCAACTGTAAAAAATTTGAGCGGATAATAACTATGCAAGAAGGAATTTACAGGTATTACAGCTTAGGAAACCTATAGGAAGTTGTACAGGCATTTTTAGGAGGGGTCTCTTTGTTCTACTTTTCCGAACTCTTGTCCAGTAGTGCCAGCCCTCTTTTGCCCAGTATACTTTCCAGATCTTCCAAGTCTACCACCTCTTTTTGTAATAGTAGTTGGGCAAGGTTTTCCAATTGGTCCTTGTGATCCAGTAAAATGTTTTTGGTTTTCTCATAGGCAACGGTCACCAAGGCCTGTACTTCCTTATCAATTTTCCTTGCCATATCTTCACTATAGGGTTTTCCTATTAGTCGGTCATTTTGCCCTGTAGAGTCATAAAAACTAATGGGTCCTATTTCATTGTCCAGCCCGTAATAGGCCACCATGGTATAGGCTTGTTTTGTTACCTTTTCCAAATCGTCCAAGGCTCCTGATGAGGCCTCGTTGAATATAATTTCCTCGGCCGCGCGCCCTCCAAGGGAGGCACATATTTGGTCCATAAATTGGGATTTGGTCACTATTTGTCTTTCCTCTGGCAGGTACCAGGCAGATCCTAAAGATTTGCCCCTGGGAATGATTGAGACCTTTACCAATGAATCTACATTTTCAAGGTGCCAACTTACAACCGCATGTCCGGCTTCGTGGTATGCTACAATATTCTTTTCTTTTGGGGAGATGATCTTACTTTTTCTTTCTATCCCTCCAATAACCCGATCCCTGGCCTGCATAAAATCTACATGTCCCACCTGTGTCTTTTTCTTGCGCGCGGCTATTAGTGCCGCCTCGTTACAAAGGTTGGCAATGTCCGCACCGGAGAAACCTGGGCTCATTTTGGCCAGGTTTTCAACATTCACGGTTTTGGCCAATTTTAAGGGCCGCATATGTACCTTAAATATGGCAATGCGCTCTTCTTGGGTAGGTAGTTCCAGATAAATATGGCGGTCAAAGCGGCCAGGGCGTAATAAGGCCTTGTCCAATACATCGGGCCTATTGGTGGCGGCCAAAACTATTACACCGGTATTGGGGCCAAAGCCGTCCAATTCTGTCAGCAATTGGTTAAGGGTACTTTCCCTTTCGTCATTGGCTTGAAAGGCATTTACTTTTCCGCGAGACCGGCCCACGGCATCTATTTCATCAATAAAAATAATGCTTGGTGCTTTTTCTTTGGCCCGTTTAAAAAGATCACGTACCCGTGAGGCACCTACGCCTACAAACATCTCTACAAATTCTGATCCGGACATGGAGAAAAAAGGTACTTGAGCCTCCCCGGCCACGGCTCTGGCCATAAGGGTTTTTCCGGTTCCCGGTGGCCCTGCCAACATAACCCCCTTTGGAATTTTGGCACCCAGAGCTGTGTATCTTTCAGGGTTTTTTAGGAAGTCCACAACTTCCATGACCTCGGTCTTTGCCTCTTTTAATCCAGCAATATCCTTAAAGGTGACAGAAATTGTAGTGCCTTTCTCCATAAGCTTGGCAGTAGATTTCCCAAAATTGAACAAGGAACCGCCACTAGAACTTCCCCCTCCCATTCTTCGGAGCATAAATATCCAGAATAGGATAATTAATCCAAAAGGTAAGAGCCAACCTAAGACATTGATCCAGCTGGTACGGTTTTGGTACTGTATATCAACCATCTCCTCTGTAAGGAAATCTTGCTGGGCCTGCTGTAGCTTGTTCTCAAAACTATCCACAGACCCAATAGTCATTCTAAAATGGGGGCCGGTGCCGCTAAGGGTGCTACTTGGACCTTCCCTGTACTTAGGGTCACTGAGTCGATTTTGTTTAATATAGATTTCAGCTATCTCTTTGTTAACGACAACAATTTTTTCAACATCCTGCTGGGATAGCATGTTTTCCTCAAATTCTGACCAACTTATTTCCCTAATATAAATGGAGGCATTGTTCATGAGGTAGAACACGCCCATAAAAGTAAACAGCATAATATAGAACCAACTTATACCATAACCACCAAACGGGGGCTTGGGGTTTCCATCCTGCTTGGGGTCATTAGTAGCGTCTTTATCCGATTGATCCTTCATTTCTACATCTATAAAAATATATAGCATGCTGCATGCACACCATATTATAAAGTTATTCCAATATCCCCACAGTAAGAATGACCTATATCATTTTAGGTTTCGGACTATTGCTTTAATCTTCAGTAGTAAACATCGTAACCAATGGAAACCAGAAAATTACTTTGGGCCTTTATGCTCTTTCTTACATACATCATTGTATTGATACTTGCCAGTTGAGATTAGGTAATTATCCCGGAATGGTCACAATACTTTTAACAAAAGTTATGGCCATGATGTAAAATGAACTACGCAGTTTTTTAGGACTGCTGTTATGCAGCCGACTATTGCCATCAAATGGTAGCGGCGTCATGAATGTGCCTTGTTAGCTGAGTCAGCAGCAAATAGAAAATGAGCTCGCTATGACCGGGTGCCACTATTTGTTGGGAGGCTTTTAAAGGGTATGGTTAAATGCCCAATGGACATAATAGATCAGTTCTCAGTAAACCGTCCCAGGCGCATTAAAATGACTGGGCGTAATGGTTTATTTTCCAGAATAAATAGAAAAATAAATACCATGAAAACGCTTCTTTATGCTACAGACTGTTCTCCCAACGCTATTCCGGCATTGCTGTATGCCTATCATATAAGCAAGACAATGAAAGCTCGTTTGGTAGTAACCTATGTGTTCCAACACCCAGAGCTGTTGGGTTTGCAAGGAGGCAATGAACTTGCTCCCATGTCAGAGGAAAAGGCTCTTGAACATTATTACGAGCGCTTGGAAAATTTCTGTTCGGAGCATTTGGGGCCCCAATGGAGATCACGGAATATTCTTATAGAGCCAATCAGCGGTAAATCGGTTGTAAAAGGGATAATTTCCAAGGCAATGGATTGGCGGGCCTATTTTATTGTGGTAGGAATAACTGGAGATAACCCCCTAAGGGATTTTATAGTGGGAAGCACTACAAAACTACTTATAAATAAGGCTCCTTGTCCCGTATTGGCAATCCCTTCTGAAATAGGGTATGAAACGCTTCAAACTATTGTCTATGCCAGTGATTTTGAAGACGGGGATGTCTATGCAATTCGGAGACTGGCAGAAATGGCAGAGCCGTTCGGCGCCAAAATAATAGTAGTGCATGTATCTAGGGATGTAGCGCATGTAGGGGACAATCGAATGAATCTGCTTAAAGAACGCATACAAAAGAAAGTATCCTATCCTAACATATCTTATAAACTTATCTTTTCGGACAAGGTCTTTGAGACGCTTCAACATACTCTTGGGGACTTAAAGGCAAACCTTGTAGTTATGTTGGAACGGGATAAAGGAGGCTGGGCAGAGCAATGGTTACACCGGGATCTGGTAAAAAGAATGGAGACCAAAACAGAGATTCCGTTATTGAGTTTTAGGGAGGGAAACCATCAATTATCCTATGTAAAGGCCACTTTATAAAAACTAAAAGGATGGGGCAAACCAAATCTTTCCGTTAATACTGACACATGTCATATGTATTTCCATAATTTCATTTTAGCTTTATTGGCAGTGGATTTTAAAAGGGGTATGAACGGGTTGTTTTAACCTTTAAACAGGAAACAGATGACGGCCAAATCACTACAGAAGCATAAGGAGGAAAATAATTTTGGAGCGTTTTACAAAAGGCTTTCGGACTTTATTCCCGAGGTGAAACAATTTTTGATAGGAAGTCTTAAGGCCGCTGAATGTCAGGCCCTGCTTGATAGGGGGTTTTATGATCCTGAAGAATTGTTGGATGAGATATTCTTGGAAACCTTTGAAGCTTATTCCGAAGAAGAGGAGGAAAGTAAACTTAGAAGGGCGCTTTTTAAAAAAGCGATTGGGAAAATTCTCGAAAAAAGAAGAATGGAAGTTCCGGATGACGTAAATACCCATTCTCTTTTAAAAGAAGAATTAAGGGCCTTGGACGAAGAGTTGACTACTGATGCGGAAGGGGATTTGATTTTGAAAGAGGAGCTGGATGATATATCATACAGTCAGAAAAGAGGCTGGACTACGCCTATATTATTGGATAAGGCTCTGGAGCAAAAATTGATAGGACAGCTAGATCTTCACGAAGACGTTCTAATTTCTGAGGAAAAAAGACGGTTGTTGGGGCAATTGTACTATAGCGTACCCCCAAAAAGTAAAACCGTTATAGAGTTGATGGTCTTTGGCGATCAGGACACCACCGAGATTTCTGAAATAATGGAGGTCCCAGAGGCAATAATCCAGAAAGTACTGTTTAAGGTAAAGGAGAGATTTAGACTATTATAAATTAATAATACCAAAACCACCTATGGTCAAGTATACGATCAACCTAGCAAATGTTTTTTATTTTGTTTTCACTTTTACTGCGCTAATATGGATACTTATTTTAGCCAAGGTGATTATAATTCCACTGGTATTCAGTTTTTTTTTGCCCTGATGTTAAAGCCTATTGCCGCCTTTTTTGAACGGATAGTAGGCAATAGGATATTGGCCATATTTACGGCCTATATTTTGGCCGTAACCCCCTTGTTTTTATTACTTTTTTTCTTTTTTAACCAAACTAGGATATTGTTTAGTGGCCTGCCATCTTTTAGGGAAAGGTTAAATAAGGTAGTGGAGTCTATAACGGATTGGACCGATCAAAAATTTAATTTGGATGCAGAGGCCACTTCCACTTGGGTTTCTGAGCGGGTGCTGGCAGCATCTGATATATCTATGGATCTGGTGGGCGATAGCCTGCAATCTACCACTAACGTATTGGTCAATATGGTATTAATAGCCTTAATTACCTATTTCTTATTGTTGTACCGAAGTTCAATAAAGAATTTTATATTGGTTCAGGTTCAGGAGCAAAATAGGGAAGCCTTAGAGCAGCTGTTGGGTAAATTACAAAACTTGACCAAGCGGTATATGATTGGACAGGGCTTGGTAATTATAGTCCTTGGCTTGCTAATTGGTTCCGGATTGTGGCTAATTGGGGTTCCCTATCCATTTTTTTGGGGGTTTTTAGCCGGATTTTTTGAGATCGTCCCCTATGTGGGGACCTCTATAGGCGGACTATTGCCATTCTTTTATATGCTAATGGTGTCCGAGACCTTGTGGCAGCCTTTTGCCGTGGTTGGACTCTATATCCTAGTGCAACAGATTGAGGGTAATTTAATTTCCCCAAATATCATGGGTCAGAGTATCAGAATTAATCCGTTGTTCATTATACTGGGACTTTTTATTGGAGGTATAATGTGGGGTATTGCGGGTATGATACTGGTGTTGCCCATTTTGGCTATTTCCAAAGAGGTGTTCAGGAGTTTTGAGATTACGGAACCCTTCAGTTATCTTATGGAGGATGGACTTGCTCGGAATAAAGACGTTTTTTTGCAAAAGTTTGATCAGGAGAAGTATCGGATCTTTAATTTTTTCTTTCAAGAAAGAAAGCCCTAACGGTATGGGCATAAGAATACCCATGAAGCGCTTTGTGTACACAGCTACAAGAATATTATTGGTATCAATGGGAATTACTGCCAGCAAGCCCATGGTGTTAATGGTGAAAAGTTGTACGGCTATACCAGGCGTGGTAACCATCTTCCATTTGGCCCTGTTGTAGTTGTTGGGTAAATCCTATATAAATGAAAACAGGAGACCGATTAGGTCTCCTGTTTCCTTGGAAGATTCCAAAACATTTTTAATCCGATCTATCCTTGAGTCATTTAATGTCTAAAATGATATAGGGGACGATATGGGACAAAACAACTGGAACCTTGCGGCCGTTAACATTTTGTGGGGTTTGCAGCCAATTACCAAATATTATAAAAAGGACTGGGGCACTTGGATGCTCCAGTCCTTTGAGTTAGGTATTATGAGAATCTATGGTCTGTCATAAACCAACTAGAAAAATTTACCATGGTATATTCTTCATAGGCTTTAACAGTGTATAGAGCATCCCCATTTACCTATATATGGCTTCTAAGGCATTACTGCTTAGAAACGTATTCATGTCAAGTTTTAAAAAAGAAACCGGGACACCGAAATGTCCTGGTTTCCTAGAAGTTGTTATTTTGACCCAATTGCCACTTACACTGACCCTTTCCAGAACTTATTGCTAAATCCTTTCAGAATTCAAATGGTATAAAAGGGTATCCGTAACCACTTCTTACTTTTAAAGATCCTTGTTTTTATTAAAACCTGATCTATTTTGCTAAATTCAAAGAACTATGTTGTTGTTAATACCGCTAATATACGGGCTTACTTTGGCGTTCGAAATGACCTAGATCAGTTTGCATGTTTTTTTTACATTTTAGGCACCATAGCCTATATACTTATCATAATTCCCGCATTTGGAAGGGTCAATTGAATTTCGAGTTCAAGGGGGGGCTATTGGGGTAGGCCGAAATGATGTTCATTGGAAAAATCTTCTTATGTTTTGAAATGCCTGGTGAACCAATTGGAAGATAAACGTGCCACCTCTTCCAATTTTCCCGGTTCCTCAAATAAATGGGTGGACTTCGCCACAATTTCCAGTTTTTTTGTACAGTTTAAATGTTGATAGGCTTCTTCGTTCATTTCCACAACCGCATGGTCCCTACCGCCAACAATGAGTAGGGTTGGGGAAATTACCTTATGCAGTTCACTTAGGATAAGATCTGGCCGTCCCCCTCTTGATACTACCGCCTTAATATCTTGACCATAAAAGGCAGCAGCTCGCAAGGCAGAGGCCGCTCCAGTGCTAGCGCCAAAATATCCCAAGGGTAAACCTGCTAGTTCCTTCTGTTGCTGTACCCAATGGGTTACGTCTATAAGGCGTAGGGTGATCATATCTATGTTAAAGCGATTTTGGTAGCTCATATCTTCCTCTTCGGTCAATAGATCGAACAGGAGGGTTGATAGTTTTTTTTCCTGAAGAATCCCAGCTACAAAGTTGTTTCTTGGACTTAAGCGGCTACTCCCGCTTCCATGGGAAAAAATGACCATACCAATTGCATTTTCCGTCAACGCTAAATTACCTTTAAGGTTAAGTCCGTTAAGGTTAATCTCTATAGGGGTGTAGTTGGATCTGCTCATTGTAATAGTATTAGGATTAATGCTATGTCATTATACAAATGGAACAATGGCTTATCCAAGTTGGCCATAGTACTGCAATTAACTATCTAGGGTGGTTTGCTTTGTTTTATCTTCTGTCAATTTTTGGTTATACAAATAATTTTAAAACTAATAATGTCCTAAATAGCTGTGTTGTAGAAATAGAAACACCTTCCCCAATGCACTTACAGTGCGGGATTTTACGCTAATCCGTATTTGTCCGGGACAGCAGGGAGAGGCGTTGTTTTAACCCTTTTAGGGTTGTTAATAAATATAAGTCATGTCTTGGTTTTTGAAAATGACAAGGGTCAGTTTTCTTCCTATTTGGGTATGACTTTTGTCATTTCCGGGTTAAAGCTGATGTATTATATTTAGGTGGGTCGCTTTTTGCATTAATGCTAAGTGACCCCAACTACCATGTTTGCGTTTAAGAGCTATAACATCGCCGATTGGTTCTCGTTCTACCGGATACTGGCAGTACCGCTATTACTGTTGTTCCTATGGTTAGGGGAACAGCAGTGGTTTGCTTGGTTTTTACTCCTAAGTTATAGTACAGACGCTATTGACGGCTTCCTTGCCAGAAAACTAAAAATTACCAGTGCCAGAGGGTCACAGTTGGATTCGTTTGGAGACCAACTAACCTTTGCCCTAGGCCTTATTGGGCTGTGGGTGTTTACCAATGATTTTATAAGGGAAAACCTGTTCTTAATACTTATTGCCTTTGCCCCGTACATTGTGCAAATGTTGATAGCCCTAAAAAAATATGGCAAGGCAACAGCATTCCATACCTATATGGCAAAGTCTTCCGCTGTTATACAGGCAATGTTTATTTTATGGTCCTTGTTCTTTGATCCAGTAAATTGGTTGTTTATTGCAATGGTTATTATAGGCGTTCTGGAAACGGTAGAGGAAATTACACTGATCTTTATGTATGATGTCTGGGTAGAGGATGTAAAGGGTATTTACTGGGCTCTCAAGGATGAGCGGAGGGTGAAAAACAACAATACTGAAACCATAGAAGAAAATGGCTGACCATACAGCTTTGGAAGAAATTCTAAAATACTTAAAAGGAGGTGATTTAAGATCTGTGGGTTCCGTAGCAGATCTAATACCGCAGATAAGATGCCAAGCGGATTTTGATCTACTCTTTTCGCTCTTGCATTGGGACAACCGCTTAATTGTAATGAGAGCCGTTGATGCCATAGAGAAAATTACTATTGGCCACCCAGAATATTTGTATGGGCATGCCAACGAATTGATGCAATTTTTAATATCTGCCAAGAATAAGGAGTTTAAATGGCATCTGGCCACCTTGATCAGCAGATTATCGCTTGCCGGGAAAGAACTTGAAAGGGTTTGGGGCATATTAAAGTCATGGGTTATGAATCCACAGGACAGTAAAGTTGTAAGGGTAAATGCATTGCAGGCTTTGTATGACATTTCCAGACTGCATAAATACCTTAAAAAAGAACTTGATGATCTTATACCCCTACTGCAAAAAGAGGGAATACCGTCTATTAATTCCAAGATTAGTAAATTGTATAAATAGGGTCTAATGGGTTAGTATATGACTATTTGGGTCTTAACCTCCCATGTACTATCAGAATCAGGTTGCTTACCATGGATAAATTAAGGAGGGAAATAAAGTGGTAAGCTTAAACCATATTCAATTAAAAAAATGGACTACGTTGGAATTATACAATGGTTGTTAAAAGGAGATGTATCTATTCAATATCAGGTGTATAGGGATTTACTGGGAATAGAAAACAAAGGGCTACAACAACGCATAGTCCATGAAGGTTGGGGGGCGCAATTTTTGGCAAAACGCAATGCGGACGGTCACTGGGGACAAGGTTTTTACAGGCCCAAGTGGACGTCTACACATTATACCCTGTTAGACCTTCGCAATCTGGGCATCGCAACAAACACCAAGTCAATACAGGAAACCATAGCCAAAGTCTTAAGGGAGTGCAAGGCGGCAGACGGGGGTATTTACCCCATTTCCAAAAAAAGCGATGTTTGTGTGAACGGGATGTTTTTAAATTATGCCAGTTATTTTAAGGCAAATGGCTCCAAATTGGATTCGGTAATAGATGCACTTTTGAATGAATGGATGGGCGATGGCGGTTTTAACTGCAGGTCCAATCGGTCCGGGGCCGTGCACAGTTCCCTGCACAGTACCTTGTCAGTCTTGGAAGGCATGACGGAATATGTCAGGAATGGCTACACCTATCGGTTGGATGAGGTAAAAAAATCCATAGCCTCAGCAAAGGAATTTGTACTAACGCATCAGTTGTTCATTTCCGATAGATCAGGGGAGATCATTGATTTAAATTTCTGTAGATTTTCATACCCAAGAAGATGGCACTATGATGTATTGAGTGCCTTGGATTTTTTCCAATATTCCAGGTCAGAATGGGATCCTAGAATGCAGCCGGCTATAAAACTGCTGTTGCAAAAGCGGAAAAAGGATGGTAGGTGGAATCTGCAGGCCAAGCATCCTGGCCAGACCCATTTTGAAATGGAAAGGGCAAGAGAGCCCAGTAGATGGAATACGTTAAGGGCGCTACGCATACTAAAGTATTATAAATTGGATAATAAGGCCAATATAGTAATGGTTATGGGCCTGCCCGGTTCTGGTAAAAGCTACTTTGCTGAAAGGTTGGCAAAATCCCTAGGGGCCGATTATTGCAGTAGTGATCAACTTCGTAAGCTAATGTTTGCAAAGCGAACCTATTCCACCTTCGAAAAAGAGAGGGTATATAAGGCTATGCGGACCAGAATGCAAGAATCCATTACCCAGAGAAAGGACCTGGTGTTGGACGCCACCTTCCATAAAAAAGAAACTAGGGATGAATTCAGAAACTTGGCAGCAGGGGCAAAACTTTTTTTTATTCAAGTGTGGGCAGATGAAATGGTAACAAGGGAAAGGTTAAAGAAAACAAGGCCTTTTAGTGAGGCAGATATTAGAGTATATCTACTAATTAAGGAACAGTGGGAAGATGTCCTTCATCCGTGTTTGCTCTTACAATCTACCAACCATAACATAGACTCCATGCTAGAAGGCGCTATAAATTATATTAAGGATGACAAAGGAACAGATTTCTAAACTTATTGTGCAAGGAGGTTTTCCAGACGATAGCTTGGAGCGGAAACTGCTTGAAACCCATATTTCATGGGTCATATTGGGAGACCAATTTGTATATAAGATAAAGAAACCTATTAAATATTCATTTTTGGATTTTTCTACCCTTTCCAAGCGAAAGCATTTTTGTCTGCGGGAGATTGAATTGAACAAGCGCTTCTCTAACGGGATATATTTGGGGGTGCTGCCTATTAGGGAGTATAAGGGTACTTATGCATTGGGAAGCAGTGAGGGGAAGGTAATAGACTATGCGGTAAAAATGATAAAGATGGACCCGCAAAAACAAATGGATATTCTGGTTTTGGGAAATAAGGTGAGAGTAGCCGATATGCAGAAGCTTGCAGGTATCATAGTAGACTTCCATAAGGGAGCTGTTATTATAAAGGACAAAAATGTATTGGATGTTGCCAATAAATTCAACGACTTGGAAGCGGAAAAGGAATTTCTTTCCCAAAATATCGATGATAAAATGGGAGAGGTAATTGATTGGGCCATAAAACTGTCCAATGCTTTTTTAAAAAGTTATAAGCCCCTAATGGAAGCAAGGTTGCAATCAGGGTTTTATAGAGATTGCCACGGGGACCTGCACTGTCGTAATATATTTCTACTCCCTGAGCCGCAACCTTTTGATTGTATTGAATTTAATGATGACTACAGACATATTGATCTACTGAACGAGGTGGCATTTTTGTGTATGGATCTGGACGCCCTGGATAGAAGTGATCTTTCCAAGAGCTTCATAACGCAGTATAACAGCCTGTTTCCAATTATACGAAACGAAAGGGAAAAAATGCTATTTGACTATTTTAAGGGCTACAGGGCAAATGTACGGGCAAAGGTCAATAGTCTTAGGGCTAGAAGTGCTGTTGGGAAGGAGGACAAAACAAAAGCTCTGGAGGAGGTAGTGAAGTATGTAGAGCTAATGGAATTTTATTTAAACGGATTGGGAATGGATGTATAAGAAAACTGTCTTTAGTAAGGAATAGACGGCTTGTAACTTATATGGATTTAGGGTATGGAAAATGCAAAAATTGGTTACAAATTTACCTTTGCTCCAATTAATATTATAAATTGTTAGGGATAACCACTAAATAAAAGCCATGGAAAAACTTGTAAGTTGTTTGGGTGTTATACTCTTGCTTTCTTGCGGAGATGAGGAAGTGTTCTACGAAAAAGGGGATTACGATAAGGTTCCCAAAATTGATACACATATTCATGTGTCCACCAATAGGGATGCCTTTGTACAACAGGCGCAAAATGATAATTTTAAATTGTTGAATATTGTGGTGGACCTTTCCAAGGGGAAGGAATTTTTGGAAGAGGAGTATAGGTACCGACTGGAACAAAAAACAAGGCATCCAGACGATTATGAATTTGCTACAACATTTTCCATTGAGGAGTGGGACCACCCCAATTGGTTAAACAACACCTTGTCTTGGTTGGATAAGAATATTAACGAGGGAGCTATAGCAGTTAAAATTTGGAAAAATGTGGGGATGGTCTTTAGAGATTCTACCGGACAATTGGTAATGGTTGATGACCCAAAACTGGATACTATCTTTAAATTCTTGACCAAAAGGAAGATTCCCGTAGTAGGACATCTTGGGGAACCAAAAAATTGTTGGCTGCCTTTGGAGGAAATGTCGGTAAATAATGACAGGGTTTATTTTGAGGAGCATCCCCAATATCACATGTACAAACACCCGGAATTGCCATCCTATGAGGATCAGATCGCGGCAAGGGATAGAATGCTGGAAAGGAACCCGAATTTAATATTTATAGGAGCCCATATGGGTAGTTTGGAGTGGAGTGTGGACGAATTGGCAAAACGATTGGATAAATTTCCAAATATGGCGGTAGATCTTGCAGCGCGTATAGGACAGGTATTTTCACAGACCATAGAGGACAGGGATAAGGTTAGGGATTTCTTTATAAAATACCAAGACCGTATTCTCTATGCTACAGACCTATCGGACAATGGGAAAGCTGAGACTACACATTTAAAGAAGGATATGCACGATACCTGGTTATTGGACTGGCAATTTTTTGTGACCGATGACCTCATGAACAGCGATAGGGTAAACCAGGAGTTCCGGGGACTAAAATTACCCAAATCAGTGGTAGACAAGATTTATTATGGAAATGCCAAAAAATGGTTGAATATGTTCTCCAATTAAAATGTTAAGTTCCTTTGGTGTTTCCGATACTATAATTAGGGTGTTATACAGTTTTTCGGACATGTGATCAGGATTGGCAGGGATATTAGGATCTTTATTCGGAAGTGCCTTTATAAGTTGAATTGAGTTGGTTAATTTTGGACCGAACAATATTTGATTTCCATGAATTTAAATTTAAGGTGTACCATTGTAATAGTTTTTCTATTTTTTTCTTTGGGCTTGAGCCATTTAAAGGCACAGGCTTCAACAAAGGATACACTGAGTACATGGCAGATGCTGGGCTATGACGGATTAAGTGCATTTGGAGGGTTAAAACATGCTTACTCCAGGCCTTTTCACTGGAAAAAAAAGGACCTTGTAACAGCAGCGGGCATAGTTTTAGGCACCGCTGCCCTTTATAGTTTTGATGAAGAAAGCTCTAATTGGTTTCAGGGCCAGGAAGAGCACATTCCGGGAGTGCTTAAAGAAACGGGCTATTACCTGGGGAAACCGCTTTATAACTACTCCATCAACGGGGGGGTGTATTTGGTGGGGCTACTTACCAAGAATGAAAAATGGCGAAAAACGGGGGTGCTCCTTATTTCTGCCGCTTCAACTGTTGGGATGTTACAAACGGTGAGCAAAACATTTGTAGGTCGCGCCAGGCCTATCGCCAATGTAGGAAAAGCAAAATTTAAACCTTTTAGTAGTGAGGCTGCGTATCACAGTTTTCCATCGGGACATACTATTTTGGCCTTTACAACCTTCTATGCCATAGGCAAGCAGTTTAAAAATCCCTGGGCCAAAGGCGGATTTTATGCTTTGGGACTCGTTTCTCCCGTAAGCAGGTTATGGTCGGGGGCACACTGGCTAACCGATGTGGCCCTGAGTGTGGCTGTAAGTATGGTAGTGGTAGATTCTATTGATAAATACCTGGATAAGGAAAGGTATCCAAGCAATTCTAAAGACCAAATTAGTTGGAAACTGCAAATGGGGGTGGGAACCATAGGGCTAAAAGGTACCTTTTAGTAGATTTCATTATAACGCTACTACGAATACTTTGTTTAAAACTTATGAATTAAAGGCTAATAGCTTAATTCTTCACCCTAGCGGAGAATTACACTGAACCTTTTATTTAAAGGATTTTTTTCTAACTATTTCATAGGTGATCAGACCCAATGCTATTAAAAGACATAATGTGATGGATATAAAAGGATTACGCTCTATAAGTTGCAAAATTGAGGATAATAGGTCCATAAATTGTATTTATTTAAAGTTTTAAGTATTAATTACGTTCGTACATCATAGATATGGTAAGGGCTAAAGGTTGCTTTTTTTCTTTCTTAAATATTATTGAAAACCATCATAAAAATTGTTAAAACCCCGCAATGATTGAATCCATGATGTGTCCACAAAGTATCTTCTCCCGAATTAATTGCGGGGCTAAAACCTAAACCGCTTAATGGGGAAGAAGAACAGAGGTGTGGGCAGGGGTTAGGATATGCTGCCGGGACCAATAATTCGAGGTCTGGGTTAACAGTATGAAGACTTATGTTATGCTTTTCCTCCCTTAACTACTTTGTAGGTAATTAGTACCAAGGCAATAAGCAGACAAAATACGATAGATATATAAGGGTTGTTATCTATGAGCTTTTCAATTTGGGTTATAATTTCCATAGTATTAATTTATTTCAACTTGTCTAAGGATCAGAAAGATCTTTAGTGGTTATTTTACACACAAAGCCTGTTCCAAAAACTCTTAATTAAATTACAATTCAGACCCAAACTTTGTTAATTTTTAGTTTGTCCATTTTGAATACTGTGTTAGAGGTAATTGGGAAGCTAGGATAAGGGCATATGTAAGGGAGTGGGAACAATGTAAGGAACAGTTCTAAAAGAAGGGAAAAGATTAGGGGCAGGTATTATGAAATATACTTTTGAGGCCCAAAAAGGTGGCTGCAACCCCTGTTATAAAAAAGAAAGGAATGCAATTGGGGTAAAGGGGGTACTGGGATGTGGCCATACTTATTTCTGTACCTTGGAAATAGCTAAAGACTGGATGTGGCAGCTTAATGAAGTAAGTATTTATTTTTATCCTTTTTCATCACCATGGAAACCAGTTTAAAAAGTTTGGCTTTTACCGTTCTATACCCGGTTAGGTAATCGTTTATTTCTGACTGTATTTTCCAATGGGATGCTATATAAGCTTTCTCCTGTTGCAGTTGGTCCACATTGTCCAACATAACCTGCAGTTTATTTTCATGGGCCTGTACCTTTTTAAGTAACAGAACTACCTCTTTTTCAGCGCTCAGGATAGCTCCTATAATATCTTGGCTCTCACCAAAAATTTCCGAGTCCGTAAGGGGTAGGGTGTACTCTTTTACTAGGTCGTTCAAGAATAACTGTTCGTCACGGGTAAATTTTAATTCGGACATCCACTGTACGCTGGCCCTGTGCATTTGTCCAGGGTCTAGCCATTTCATATAGTGGCTTTTTTTGTTTTGGGTGTTCATGATGTTTTATTTTTAAATTCTATATGATATTTAGGTCATTTTAATCTGTAGCTGGACATATCCTCTAAAAAGCTTCCGTATTATGTTTAAACCAGTGCAGGGAGGCTACTGCAAGGTAAGCGGGTGGGTCAGGATATCAATGACAATAAAATTACATAAACGGAACAGCATTGTAAATGATGTGGGTCACTTTGGGCCGTAATTTATTTGTCTTTTCCTAATAATGAAAATTTATTGGGGAGTCAGGTTGTTATAGATGTTGTAGATATGTAATTCATTGTAAATGATTAACTTAGATGTCTGTTAAGGTGTTTGCAAATTCTTGCTACTGCAAACTTTCTACTGATGTGTAAGTATTTATAATTTTGAGGTACAAATAGTACTAAATCATATTAAAATGAAAATAATAAAATTAATTACCATAGTTTTTGCATTATTGGTTACGGATGTAGCCACTTCGCAGACCAAAAAGGACAAAAAGATTGTGAATGATGCAACAGAGGCAAAGAAAACTTTGATAATGGCCCATTCCGGTCTACAGAAGTTGTTTGATGAGTCGGCGGGTTATGTCATTTTTCCCAATGTGGGCAAGGGAGGATTTGTAGTAGGAGGAGCCTCGGGGAACGGTGCCGTATATGAAGATGGCACGCTTATAGGGGTTGCGGGACTTAAAAAATTGAATATAGGCTTACAGGCCGGGGGTCAGGCAATAATTGAAGTGATATTTTTTGAGGATGATAAGGCACTGAACGAATTTAAAGAGGGCAATTTTAGCTTTGCGGCAGAGGTGTCTGCCGTAGCCCTCAAATCCGGGATCGCCCTTAATGCAAAATACAAGGATGGCGTGGCCGTTTTTGTTTTGCCCAAGGCGGGTCTTATGGCAGATGCATCAGTGGGAGGCCAGAAATTTAGTTTTAGGGCTTTTTAATGGAGAGACCATAATGTGTTTGTGCGCGGGGTCTTTATTTAAGGAACTTATGTGGATATATAATGAAGTATCTATCTAGAGTTAAATTTATACCATTTTACTTGGTTTCCGTACTTCCAATGTGGTTGTTGTATTGGATGTCGGATGTTTTGTACGTACTGTTGTATTATGTAATAGGGTATCGTAGAAAAGTAGTATACACCAACCTACGTAACGCTTTTCCTGTAAAGAGCGAATCTGAAATAGAGCAAATTGCCAAGGATTTTTACAGACATTTGTGCGATATAGTGCTAGAATCCTTTAAGCGATTAACGATACGGGAGAAGACTATAAAAAAGCGATTACGGATTAAGAATCCTGAGTTGATCCAGAAATATGTTGAAGAACAACGTAGTATTCTTCTGTACACCGCCCATCAAGGTAATTGGGAATGGTTGGTGTTTTTACCTTTGATGTTTCCCTATAGCTCCAATACATTTTATAAACCTATCAAAAATAATTACTTTGATGGGTTGTTCAGAATAATGAGGGAACGTTTTGGTGTGAATTGTGTGGAGTCGGACAAAGGGTATAGGACTATAATTGAAAATCATCGAAATAAGGTACTTACTCTGAATTGCATGATCGGAGATCAGAGTCCGACCAAAATCAGCAGCAAGTATTGGTGCCATTTTCTCAATCAGGATACTGCCTTTTTTATTGGAGCCGATAAGATTGCCAAGAAAACAGATCAGGTGGTGTTGTTCCCTTTTTTTAGAAAGTTGCGAAGAGGTTATTACGAATTGGAGTTTTACATAATAGACGACCATATAAATAGCAGGAACAATTATGGGATTTTGGAAAAATATGCCAAACTCTTGGAGCAGGCCATTCATTATGCACCGGAATTGTGGTTATGGAGCCACAGACGGTGGAAATTAAAAAAGGAGGATTTCAGCAGAACGAGTGAACTACAACTGCTTTCCAAATAAAACCACGGGCAGTGACCACAAGATCTAAGCAGAATAGGGTATTTAAATATAAAAGTCGGTTTTAGTTCTTTGTGGCTATTGGTCGTTGTGACCCAAACACAAAGCTAAATAAATACCCTAAAAGGTAGCAGGATACCAATCCAAAAAAGGCATACATTAAAAAGTTTATCTCCGTGTAGTTACTGATGTAATAGATTAAAAAACCACTTGCAACAAAACCGGTCAAAGTACCCGCCGCATTAGCTCTTTTGGTAAGCATTCCCAAAAGGAACATGCCGCCCAAACCTCCGGTGAACAAGCCTAAATATCTATAAAATTCATCCCAAAGGGATTTAATATTGGAGTTCGCCATCCATAGTGCAAACAAAACACCCACGATTCCCGTGACTATCGTGGCCAGCCTTGCAATACGGAGTAGCCTTAAATCTGATATACCAGGACTAAAATGTTTGTAAAAATCACTACAGAATGCCGTTGAAACAGAATTTAAACTACTACTAATACTGGACATGGCAGCAGAAAATATACCTGCTATCAAAAGGCCGGATATACCTGTAGGAAGTTCTTTTACTATGTACCAAGGAAAGATGGAATCGTTATTGCTTATAGCGGGGGATAGTCTACCTGGCATCTCGGTATAAAACATAAAAAGAAGTGTGCCAATTCCGAAAAATATTATGGTTGCCGGCAGGGTTAAAAAGGCATTGGTGAAAACTGTTTTCTGGGAATCCTTTACATTTCTACTGGTTAAATAACGCTGTACAATGGTCTGATCTGTACCTTGGGTCACTAAAGCAGATGCCAAACCACCAATAAAGACCACCCAAAAGGTAGAATCGGTAAAATTGAAATCCGTATTCATGATGTTAAACTTATTCATGTCCGAAGCGTGAGTTATCATTTCGCCAAAGGATGATTCCGTGTGGAAGAGAATCCAAAACACGGCCAATATACTGCCTCCCATTAGTACTACAACCTGCAATACATCGGTCCAAACCACTGCCTCAATTCCGCCAAATGCGGTGTAAATAATGCATAATACGCCCATTATAAGAATACAGGCTTCCACGGGGATTGCCGTAACTATGGAAATAGCCAGCGATGGCAATAACAATACTATCCCTATCCTTCCCAATTGGAAAAGTATAAAGGATAAACTGCCCAGTGCCCTTGCCGCGTAATTAAACCTGTTCTCCAGAAATTCATAGGCTGTAGTGATGTTTAGCCTGGCAAAATAGGGGATAAACAAATAGGCGATAACCGGGGTTATTAGTATGGCGGTCATGTTTAACATAAAATAAGACCAGTCTGTAATAAAGGCCTTGGCTGGAATGGCCATAAATGTAATGGCACTTAAGAGTGTTCCAAATACACTTAAACCAGAAGCCCACCAAGGGATGCGTCCCCCCCCTGTAAAGTAATCCTCTGTGGAACGTTGTTTCCTTGAAAAGTATAGGCCAATAAGCACAGAAACGGCTAAGTAGGCTGCCAATACACCATAATTTATTAAGCCAAAGGGATGGGCGGCCTCCACATTGCGAAATTTAAGGATGCCAGGTGTGCGGATGCCCGGAGAAACCTCTCCAGAAACAATTATAAAATCCTCTTCATCATGAAGAGAAAGGGCGGTAACGGGGATAGGCTGATCAAGGGCTTGGTGTGTAAACCATTGCTTAGTGATGGTATTGTAGGCAATAATATTCTTGCTAAAACCGGGATGTTCGTCCAAAAGTTTATTACGCTCCAAGATCAACTTCTTTTTTATGGAGTCGTTCTTTTCCTTTTCTATGCTAAGACCATATTCCTCAAGTTGTGTAAATGGTTTTTCATTGGAGCCACCGTAGACCAAGATATGCATGGACCCTTTTGCCTGAGCAGATGCGCCCATTAGTACTATGGTGTCCTGACCTATGCGAATGTCATCTTCCAATGTCCAGCTGTTGGTTTTTAGATTATACGACAGGTAATTGGTAGGGGTTTCAGAAACTTTTCCCGGCTTTTCATTTCTGCCGCCAATAACAAATATTTTTTTGGCCTCCGAAGCTTCTTGGATAACAGCCGTATGCAAGGCCCTTGGGGAGCCGGGAAAGTCAGGGAGGCGTTCCCAGGCAGATTTTGTTTTGAGGTCCAATCTAAAAAAATAATTGGTGCTATTTCCTTGGGATATTCCACCTACAACGTATATATGGTCTTCATGTAGAACGGCAGTGGTATGGGATAAGGGGTGGGGGAGGGCTGGGTAATCTACAATGCGAATATTAGTTGTGACAGGGTCGAAATCCAACAAGAATACATCCTTGCTGCTACGCTGGGCGTTGTTTCCTCCAATGCATACTATGCCATCAGGAGTTGTTACCGATGCGCCATAAGCCAAGGGCCGAGGTAAGGTTGTAGAGGATATATGCCACAGATTATCCCTAAGATAATATATTTGATCGCTCCAAGTTTTTTGTCCTCCTTTCCAAGGTAGGGCCTCTGGAAAATTGGCGCCACCGGCAGCAATGAGCGCCCCGTCTTCCATGCCTCCAAACATTCCGGCAAAACCAATGGATTTTGTATTAGCTGTTGGTGCGGGAAGATCCGGTAGCTGTGAGGTAGTGAGGTTTAAACTGTCTTTGGCCAGAGCCGGTAAACTGGAAAGTAAGGTTAAGACTAAGATTATAATGCTCTTGGATGCACTCATTGGATGGAAATTAATTATCGTATCGCAAGATACTTAATTTTATGTATTATGTAATACATATTGATTGATGTCTTACTTTTTTAACATAGTTGTTTGCTGATATACAAGGTGTACATGTCGTTATTCGTACATGTCTTCTATGTTTACAGCGTGCATTTCCATCATAAATTCGGCAATGGCATCTGTGGCCGATATAAAAAAGTCTTTCCCATTTTTGGCTGTGGCCTTTTTAGGATTTCCAACCCCTGTATCCTGTGTTACGGCCGTCCATTTGCGCTGGGCGGTAACCCACCCCTCCCGTAAACCTTTAATTTTATAATTTAGGGCATTGCCATCGCCGGCCAGTTCCAAAGGCAATACTAAAGTGGGTGTTAAGTACATTGTAACGGCAGTTTCCAATTCACCTGCATGGTCTCCGGGTTCCTCAAAGAAATCCTTAGGTCTAGATGCTTGCCACCAGTTTAAGGCACACGCAAAAACCTTGGGATATATGATACTAAGTTCCCGGATAATGGGTTTAAAATTATTGCCACCGTGTCCGTTTACAATAACCAATTTGTGGATATTATGGGTGTCCAGTACCTGAACTATATCTTTTAATAGGGCCAGTTGTGTACTGGGATTCATGTTTATGCATAGTTCAACATCCATCTGCCCTGTATTTACGCCAAAGGGAATATTGGGCAGTACAATAACCTTGGCTCCTTTGTTCCATGCCTTTTCTGCAGATGCAATGGCAGCATTTTCTGCCAATATGTTATCGGTACCGTAGGGTAGGTGATAGTTATGGGCCTCTGTTGCTCCCCAGGGCAAGATGGCCACAGTGTACGTTTGTTCCCGTACCGTCTTCCAGTTGGTTTCGCCCAAAACATATGGCCTTGGACCTAATGTAGTTTGTTTGCTCATTTTGTGGTGTTTTTAAAAGGGTTGATCATTTACGACCCGAAATGCTAGTCCCAGTGAAAAAAATAGTTAGTGTTGACCATAATTGGTATTTAAACTGTTGGTGCATCAGGCTAGCTGTTCAGATCGGCAATATATGTAACACATAAAACAAGTTTAGGTGTTAAACATAAATTAATTGTAATATTGTCTTAAATTACACAAAATTGAGTAGCCTAAGAAAAGAATAGTGTTGGTTGGCACAGTAACTATAACCTTAATGACACATGAGTAAATTGAATAAGTTGGAACCATTGGAAAACTTATCATTGGTTGATAAGGCCGAAATACGAATCCTAAAGTTTTTAAAAGAAAATAATTTACAACCTGGTGATGCCATTCCCAAAGAATTGGAATTTTCCGAAGCATTTGGTGTGAGTAGAACGGTGGTTAGGGAAGCCATGTTACGGTTGCGGACTTTGGGGATTGTGGATTCCAAGAAACACAGGGGTATGATTTTGACCCAACCGGATATAATAAAGAATTTTGAACGTATTCTGGACCCCACACTTTTGGGAGATGATATTATAAGGAATTTATTTGAACTCCGACTCATTTTGGAAATGGGGATTGCCGATTTTCTTTTTGAACATAAAACACAAAAGGATTTGGATGAATTGGAGGAAATTGTAAGCTTGGAAGAAGAAAACAGTTATGAAAAGAATCGCTTTTCCCTGGATAGGGAAATTGCATTTCATGGAAAATTGTATCAGATGTCCAATAACCCCACCGTTCAGCGATTTCAGCGACTATTGTTGCCTGTTTTTGAGTATGAATACCTGCAGGAAGCTAGGAGGAACAATACCGAATATCAATATTCCTCTGGGCAGTTTGTGACCCATAGAATGCTTATGGATAATTTAAAGGTAGGTACTCCAGAGACCTATAGGAATGCTATGCGCCGTCATTTGGAACCACATTTTGACCATGTTTTTAACAGTCCCAAGAAATAGGGTTAATCAACCTATTTATATAGTAGAGGGAAGAATTTTCCTTGCATTTTTTCGCCTTTTGGGATTTTAGGGACACCGGCCAGTAGCTCCTCGTCCGTATTGCTGATGGTGCCATCTGCAAATACGTTGAGAACAAAGGCCCTTCTGCTTTTATTGGATTTATTTTCATAAGAACCATGAACCATTAAGGGGTGGTGAAAGGTGGCATATCCTTTTTTTAAGTCAATGGGGACGGGCTTAAACCCCTTCTTTTGTTCTGTGTTGAGATATGGCATAAGGCCCTCCATATTCCCGGCCAATGAGGGAGCATCCAACAGGCCCCACTTATGACTTTTGGGGATATAGTGTAGGCATCCATTTTCGGTTGTTGCCTCGTCCAAGGCTGTCCAACAAGTAAGGTGTTGCATGGCAATGGTCCGGGTCCAATAGGAGTAATCCTGATGCCAGGCTACCACTCCACCATGAAGGGCAGGTTTGCAGAACAATTGGTCGTGCCAGAATCTTACGGGTTGGTTTTCCAACAATTGATAGGCGGCCATGGTAAATGCCGGATTCCACAAAATATCATGGAAGCCCGGACTTATGCGCCAATGTCCTAAGGAGTGGAACAAGACCGAATTGGGGTCTTGGGATTCATTACTGTGGAATTCATAGAACAATTGATGAGCAGGATGTTTGGGATCCATTATTTCCTCCAATTCCCGATTTAATAAGTCTACCTGCCATTCCTCCAACATCTTTATTCCCGATACATATCCAAACTCGCGATAATGGGCCAATTGATCTTCCGTTAGTCTGTATTGCTCCCATTCATCTCGGGTTGCGGGTACGGGGAACATTTTGGAAACCGGATGGTCATAATTGGCCAAATCTTTTATGGTGGACATAAGATGCTGGTTTTTGGGCTACGCCTATTCTTGGGCGCTAGCTATTTTTCTTCCCATAAATGTATCTATTTTTTTTAAATCTAATTGGGCGATTTGTCCAAAGGCTAAAAACCGGGGAAGAATTTCCCTCTGTTGGTATACCCTTATTTTTTCTTTTTTCCAGGTTTTTTGTATTTGTCCTTGCCATCGGTCAGCCATTTTAAGGAAAAGCTTACAAATGGGTTTTTTTGGTAATCATCCTGTTCAAAAAACAGTCCGATATCCCCGTTTTCCATGATGGTCATGGAAGAATAGGCCGATTCTCCTTTGTAGATGGTTTTGCCTTCGGACCAGGTTTTGCCTTCATCATAACTAATTCTAACCGTCATGTTAACACGTCCTTTTTCACTTTTGGCATTGGAGAACAGCAATCTGTTTTTCTTATAACCATCCTCAATAGAGGTGTATCGGATAATGCTGGCGTTGCATCCCGGATCTATTAAATTGGGTGCGGCATTTGTTTCCCAGGTCTTTCCCTCATCCTTGGATAGGTGTATATATCGCATTCCTGTTTTGTTGGCCCTGGCATTGATCATCCAATCCCCATTGGCCAGTTCTACTATTTTGGATTCGTCGGCGGGACTTACAGGCGTATCTATAAAGAACCAAGTTTTTCCATGGTCCTTACTGCCAAATACATGTAAGCCGTTATTCAGATTTACCATGCAGTGTAGTAGAGTGCCATTTTGTGTCTGAATGCCACGGCCAGAGGTTATAAACTTAAAATCCTTGTGCCATTCCTCCTTGGTTATTTGCGGGGTGATGTCCACTGGCTCGCTCCAGGTTTTACCATTGTCAGCACTTTTTGTCATATGTAAATAGTAAACATCTTTTTCCTTGTCTAGATCCATATAGTTATAGAAAAGGAAAATTTCATTGCTTAACTTGTCTACGATCATAGAGGGGTCAGAAGCGGATTGCCCTAATGGGAAGTCTACAATTTTTTCTATTTCGGACCAGGTTTTACCGTTATTGCTGCTACGTCTTATAACTATGTTGATGTCCTTGCTCCATTTTAAATCGCCGCAGGAAGGAACCCGTTCGTCAATGGCGGCAATTAGATCGCCATTGGGAGCGGTAGCCAAAGCAGGGATACGATAACAGGACACATCCGGATTCATTGAAGTATTGAACAGGTCCTGATGGGCAATAACCCCATCCGCAAACTTAAATTTTTCATGTTGTGCTGTGCAGCTTAAGGCCGCAAATAACAGTGTTATAAAAATATGTTTCATCTTTAGCATTATTAGGTATCTGTAAAATTAAGTATTTATGATATTGTTGTTTTCCATTTTTTCAAAGGCTCTCCAGCATTGTAACATGGCCCTAGGAACGTGGAAGCACCCCTTCCATTTTCCTCCTTTTAGGTCCAGTAGCACCTCGCCTCTTCTATTTAAATACCCGTACCACTCACCGTTTTCCGGGTCGGCGAAATGTCTCCAACTATAATCGTGGACCTTGGTGTACCACTGGGCAATTTCTGGGTCCTGTATCTGTTCGTAGGCCTTTGCCAAGGCCACCAATGTTTCCAAATGTACCCACCACAGCTTCTGGTCCCATTCCAGCTGTTGGGGCGGCTGTCCCTTGGAATCCATAAAATAGAGGATACCTCCAAATTCATGGTCCCAGCTGTAATCCAGAATATTGATAATGGTCTTCACAGCTTTATGTATCAACTCCTTGTCTTTTCTTCTTAGCGCGATATCGATCATAAACCACATAGCCTCTATACCATGGCCAGGGTTTAACAAGCGGCCATTAAAACTGTCCTCTAAACTGCCATCTGGTTTAACAAACTCATATATTATCCCTGATTTTTTGTCCAAAAACACCTCCATCACCTCTTTTATCGAAAAATCGATGGTTTGTTCCACTTCTTCAGGCTTTAAAATGTCTTCCAGCTCCAATACCAAATTGGAAAGAATCATAGGAAGGGCAAAACTTTTTAAGGGTCTTTGGGAGGTGGTTTTTTCATACAAGCCTTTCGGGTTGTCCCTTCTCTTTAAGATATTGAGGTATGTTTTCTTGGCTAAGTCTTTGTATTTTATATCATTGGCTGCCAAGGCGTATTGTCCAAATGCCATAGCGGCAAAGCAATCAGAGAAAATATTATAGGGCTGTACCAATGGTTTACCGTCTGCTGTTAAGGAGAAATATACATTGCCATGGGCATCCATCCCTTTGTCCCTTATAAAGTCTACCCCGCTTTTTGCAATTTGCAACCATTTTTCCTTCTGCTCCACTTGGTTGTACAGGCTGGCAAACATCCAAGCCTGCCTTCCTTGTAGCCACATAAACTTATCTGTGTCATAAACCTTTCCTTTGCTGTCCAAACAGGTGAAATAACCGCCGTTTTCTATATCTAGGGAGTGTTTTTCCCAAAAGGGAATCACATTGTTCAATAAGGAGTCTTTGTACAACGCACTTTGGGGTTTCATTTAGAGTAGTTTTTATTTTTGTTCAATTTAACTAATGGATTTGCGAGATGGGTATTATTATTTTGTGATGTGGCTTGCAGGGAGCTTACTTGCGAAGCCCATGATACCAAGTGTGGTCAATTCCTTTTTGGCCTCTTCCAATTCAATGTTGTTAAGGCTTGTGTGGGGAAACCTACTTGGTCCGCAATCTATGCCCAATATTTGCATAAAGGATTTTGCAGCACCGTTAAAGCCTCCTTTGGCATTGAGAATGTCAACAAACTTCATGGATTTTTCCTGAAGTTGGGCGGCCAATACATGGTCATTGTTGTTAAAGGCTTCCAAAATACCGTGATATAAGGGAGCTAAATGGTTGTAAGTGCTTCCTACCCATCCATTTGCACCGAAAGGAAGGCTGGAGAGAAAAATTTCATCAAATCCGAACAGGATATTTTGTGAGCCATTATCAAAGTCTTTACAGTATTTGTAATCAATTAGATCATTATTGGTGAATTTGATGCCCGCCAAATTTGGAATTTGGGGAGTTGCCAATTCTAGGAACTGCTGCATGGAAAAATTTGCCCCTGTAAGAACGGGAATATGATAGTAGTAAAAGGGGGTATTGGGTGCGCAGGCGGCTATTTCCTTGCAGTATTCCACTAATTTATTTATGTTGCCCAGTCTAAAATAGTAAGGGGCCAGGGCTGCAATGGCATCTGCCTTGTCACTGGAGTTTTTGGCCAGTTCCATGGCTATTTTTAAACTGGAATGGCCTACGTGGTCTACCAGGAAAAAATTCTTGGGTTTGTTTTGTGACCAGGCGGTTATGAGTTCTTTTCTTTCTTGCAGTGTCAAGGAGGCAAAGTCACCGGTAGAACCGTTTACAAAGGCCCCGTTTACTTTATTGTTTTTTAAAAAGCGGCCGTAATTGGGAATCACATCCAAATTTAAGGAGGTATCCTTGTGCATAGGGGCATAGGTGGCGGCAATAAGTCCGTTCATATAGTTGATTTTTATTATGTATTACAAAATACAAATTTGTATTGATAGAGCGGGTTAATTGCTCTCTATTGTTGTCAAATCCTATTTTAAGGATGTTTTGGTGTTAATTTAGCGTTAGGTCCTTAGTTTTGTGTAGTTTTAAAAAGGGTTCCGGTGTAACTGGAACCCTTTTTTTAATCAAACACAATTTAAACTAACTCTAATCAATATTTTAGTTGTACCCGGGTGTTTGTTCCAAGGAAGGGTTGCGCCCAATCATATCTGTGGTAATGGGCAGTAACAGTTTGTATTCATCGCCTGGGCTCAGAAAGCTTACATTGTTGAAAACAAAGCTAGCTCCGGCCCTTCTAAGGTCCCACCATCGTTTTCCTTCTCCAATAAATTCTTTGTAACGCTCTGTTAGGATGGCATTGGTGTTTTCTGTTTGTGAGTCATTGACATATCCATGGACTAACGGATCGTAGTTTTCTCCATAGGCCCTTTCGCGAATTTGGTTTATTTCCTCAGAGGGATCCTCGTTCAATAGGTTTTTGGCTTCGGCCAATAATAGGATAACATCTGCGTATCTATAAACAGGTACATCATTTTCAAAAATTCGCTCAGAACCAACTACTTGTCCCAGGAACTTATTGAGAACGGCACCAAAATAAGCAGATTCAGTATAGGAGGGGTAACCCAGTCCACCATTGTCATCCTCATAAAGATGGATGTAGGTGGCATCCTTACGACTGTCGGCATTATCGTCCAACAATAGGAGTGTTTTTTCGGATGGTCCGTAGCGGTTGGCACCAGCAATGATGAAATTGCTCATGGAATTGCCGTCGTCATTATAAGTGGGGTTTATTTCCGTGCTTCTTCCGGTATGACTGTTGTAAAAATTGGATGCCTCATCTTGTTTGTACTGCATGGCGAAAATGAATTCACTATTCCCTTCATTTTCTACACCCCATAGATTGGAGATACTGGGTTCTAGGTTTACTCCTAGGGAAGCTATTTGCTGCAATGCGGATTTGGCAGCTTCAAAATCAGCAGGACCTCCGCCCATAACATTGCCAGACCAGATGTAAACATCGCCTTTTAGGGCTAAGGTGGCTGCCTTTGACCAGAAATTTCTATTGTCTTCCCAATAGCTGTTGTCCGAGCCAAAAGTGCTTAGGGAGGCTTCAATATCCGCTTTTATTTGTGCCATTACCTCTGCTTCTGTAGCTCGTGGTTTACTTAGGCTGGCCGGGTCTACTTCTTCTATTGGTTCCAAGATAATTGGTACTCCGCCCCAGGTTTTTAGTAATGTATAGTAGTAGAACGCCCTTAAGCCATAGGCCTGTGCCAGAATATGGTTTTTATCCGCATCCTTAACAAAACTTACATTGGGGGTGTTCACCAGAAAGTCGTTTATACGGTGAATTCTGGTGTATAGTCCGGCCCAACCACCAAAAGGGGCAGAGGCAACGGTGATGTCCGATCGTATCAAAGATTCATTGGAAGGCGATTCAAATGTGCGACCTCCCCAAATATCACTTCTTATCTCACCCAGAAGCCATAGAGTGGAAGCAGATGAGCGTAGGTTGGCGTATAGCCCGGTGTGGGCCGTTCTGGCACCCTCTTCCGTGTCCCAAAAACCAGCTGTGGTCAATTCGCTAGGACTCGTTAAATCCAACTCGCTCTCACAGGCTGCCAAGGCAAATGTCAATATTAATATATAGATGTAATTCTTCATGTTCCTTTAATTTTAAAAAGTTAGGTTTAGTCCAATGGTGATTGTTTTTGGTAGGGGGAAAGCTCCGTATTGTACCCCGCCAACTTCAGGTGTTTCACCGGTATAGCCCTTAAAGTAATGCAGGTTGCTAGCTGTCACAAAAAGATTCAGTCGTTGAATCTTATTGTTGAAGTATGCGGTAGGGATATCATAACCAAAGGTTACTTCCCTAAGGGCCAAATAATCTCCTTTTTCCCAGAATTGGCTGTTTCCCGCATTTAAAAGGCTATTGCTGTCGCCTGAGCTGGCACCCTCATTACCTCTCCATACATTCTTGGTTCCATTTACAAATACAAAACGTGGCCAATCGGTGTCGGTATTGTTGGGGGTCCAGGAATCCAATACCTCTGTAGGTTGGTTTAAGTTACCCTGTGTCTGTGCATATCCTTTGTTTCTAATATGGTTCCATACCAAATGCCCGGTGGCAAAGTCTGTTTTTACAAAAAGGTTAAAGTTTTTGTATCGCAAGCTTGTGGTTATACCTCCTAAGAAATCTGGGGTGGTGCGTCCAATAACCTTTCTGTCGAGGCTGTTGATTACCCCATCGTTATTTTGGTCTTTCCATTTCACATCACCGGCGAAATGTACATTCTTGTCACCTGGTAAAAAGTCATCCTGGATATTGCTATCGGCATCGGCCTCTGCTTGATTGGCGTAGATACCTTCTTGCTCATAGGCAATGACCAGATCGTTGCCTACTCGCTGTCCCTCTTGCAGGCCACCTACCCATTCTTCTTCCCCTGTTTTGGAATTCCAGATCAATTGTCCGTCTTGCCTGTTAAGATCATTGGCATTTTCTGGAAGCTTCTGCACATAATTTCTGTTTGTGCTGACGGTTGCGCCCAAGTTCCAAGTGAGGTCCTCGTTTCTTATAATGTCGCCATTAAGCTGTAGTTCAAAACCTTTGTTCCTGATAGTACCGTTGTTGGTCAAGATGCTGCTAAATCCTGTGTAGAAGGGCAGGGTAAGGTTGGCCAACTTGTCTTTTATATCCCTGGAATACAGGTCGGTAATAACTGAAAGACGGTCGTTAAAGAAGGAGATGTCCAAGCCAGCGTTGAAGGTGGTCGACTTTTCCCATTGTAGGTCCAAGGTAGGTAGGCCAGAATTGGCATAACCCGTTTGACCATTATATACCCCTTGGCTGCCATAGGCCCCAAATACACCATAGTTGCTCAGCACCTCTTGGTTTCCGTTTACCCCGTAACTAAGCCTGGGTTTTATTCTGGTAATTGTTTTACCTAAATTGGAGTTTGTAAAGAAGCTTTCGTTGTGAAGGTTCCAGCCAAAGGACACCCCAGGGAAGAAATCAAATTTATTATTGCCCAATCTGGATGAACCATCATTTCTAAACGTAAATCCAAAAAGATAGGTGTTGTTATAGTCGTACAATAGCCTTCCAAATGCTGAGGTGATTACATATTCGGTTTCAAAACTGGACGGTATGCCATCGGCTTCTGCACCAGCATTCAATGTCTGGATCAAGTCGGTGGGCGAATTTCTCGTTCCTGCAGCAGTGGTGTAGTAGTTATCTTTATAGTATTCGGCACCCACCAAGGCATTTATATTATGGGAACCAAAATTATTGATGTAGTTCAAAGTTCCTGTTAATTGGTTTCTTAGGGTTCTTTCCAAGCCAATAGAGGCTTCACGGGCGGTTCGCAAGGGTCCACTGGTGCTGCCTGTCCTGTAGGCCTTGTTAAAGCTTTCGTCATGATTGTTTATGGCAAAGTGACTGCCATCCACGGAAAGCTTAAGATGGTCTATAAGGTTCCAGTCAAAGCCAACCGAGGCCGATAATCTTTGTTCTAAATTTTTTCTGACAAATTTATCCTGGTAGTATAAGGGGTTGCCAAACCCTTGGTTTTGTCCCACGGCATATTGGTCCGAAAAAGTGCCATCAGGGTTGTTGTCATATGTTCTGGAGGTAGGGGCCTGACTTTGGAATCTCCTGAATACGGTGTTGTCGCTCCCTAACGGACTCAAACTAAGGTTGGAGTGGGAATAGAGAATGTTACTGTTCACTTTTATCCTGTCCGATATTTTATAGGATCCCGAAAATTTGCCGGAATACCTTTTAAACCCGGACCCCAAGATTAGGCCGTCATTGTCCAATAGGCCTAAACCTAAATAGTAGGTCCCTTTTTCGTTGCCGCCGTCAAAGGATAGGTAATGATCCTTTGAAGCGCTGTCCTGATAAATCCTATCGCCTACAGTGGTGTTGTTGTAGAACAAAATTTCCTGACTTGGATTTAATATGTCCGGAATGCTGTTCCAGCCCGGTTGGTTTAATAAATATTGATTGTCAGTAGTTAATAACTGGGTCGTAAATGGAGAATCCGTAGTATTTCCGCCTGTCCCCATACTATTGGCCCCGTCCAAAAAGGCCCCAAAAGAGCCTGGATTGTTAATGGCTTCCCTAAACCAAGCAATGGATTGCCTGTTGTAGTTTATGAAATCGGCCGCACCAATGTACTTCTGATCGTTTCGTTCTTCGTTTATACTGTACTTGTATCTGTAATTAATAGAGGATTTGCCTACTTTCCCTGATTTGGTGGTTACTAATATAACCCCATTGGCAGATCTAGCACCGTAAATAGCGGTGGCTGCGGCATCCTTGAGCACTTCAATGGACTCTATGTCGTCCGAGTTAAGGGCGTAAAAGGAGCTGGGAATACCGTCTACCAAAATAAGGGGTGATCCGCTGCCGTCAAAATTTGTTCCCCCGCGCAATACAATTTGTGGTGTGGCGCCTGGCTGCCCGGTAGTATTGGTTACCCGTAGACCTGCAATGGAGCCCTGTAGGGCTGTAGCTGCGTTAGATCTGGTGGAGCTCTCCAGAACCTGGGTGTCCAATTTGGATACCGATGTGGTAAGGGTAGCCCTGGTTTGCGAGCCGTAACCGGTAACAACCACCTCATCCAATAGGGCGGCGTCTTCCAAAAGGGTCACGTTTATAGTGCTTTCAGTTCCAAGGGTGACATTCTGTGATGTGAAGCCGAGGTAGCTAAAAATTAGGACATCTCCTGTTTGTGCCTTAATGGTGTAATTTCCGTCAAAATCGCTCTGCGTACCATTGGTAGTTCCTTTAACCAGTACGTTTGCGCCCGGGAGGGGTTGCCCAGACCTGTCTGTAATAGTTCCTTTGATATCCATTTGCTGCGCAAATAGGGGTGCGCTTCCTAGGAGCAGGAATAGATTGAGGATCAAATAGATTGATCTGCTAGTTGTTTTCATGTGTTTGGATTTATGGGTAGCCCCACTTCCAAAACGCTGCTTAAATTGTTTCATAAATAATTGAGTGTTTGGGTTATCATTGGTTAGATGTTGGGCAAGATATATAATATTTGTTATTATGTTATACATAATGCATATTAAAAAATGAATTTTAACATTGTAATGTATTTTTTTATCTATATACTATTTTTTGTGGTATTTGAGGTTAAAAAAGTATCTTATGGTGTTTATGTATTGGTTGGGTTTTGGTGCTCTAGAAAACAAAATGGATCTATATGATCTATTTGTTTGTCTTTTGTATGGAACAGGAATCTTTTTTTAAAAGAAGTAGTGCATGCTCTAAAATGATCTTTCTACAACCCTTTTGGCCTCTTTTACAACAAAAATGTGGTCTGTTTTCTGGAAAATGATAGTTTTAGGCCTGCCAATTAATAACCAACATTCATGAAAACCAAAATTGTCACCATCGTATTTATCTTGCTAGGAATGGGCCTGTTCGCCCAAAAAGGTATGAAACTCGGAATTCACGGCGGATTGCCTCTGGAGGAATTTAGCGAGGAATTAAGTATAGTTGCCGGATTGGACCTGGGCTATAGATGGGGGGTAAGTGAGGTGGTTGATCTTGGGATCATGACAGGTTTTGTCAACGGTTTTCCCGAAAAGTACGATAGGGAACTTTTTTCTGCCGATTTGCCCAACATACAGTTTGTGCCCGTTGCGGGATCTATAAGGGTATGGACCTCTAACTCGTTTTCTTTCGGTGCCGATGTAGGTCAGGCAATAGGTATCAATGATCAAAATGATGGTGGATTGTACTACAGGCCTGCCATTGGATACTTAATGGGCGCCCAGACCGAAGTAAATTTTTCATATACCGGAATAGACCTGGATGATAGAACTTGGTCTACCCTTACTCTGGGAGTTCTTTATACGTTCGACTTCTAAAAAAAAAATCGCCTTTTCATCTATGTAGTTAGCTACAGAATGATGCGGTAGTTTGCCGTTATTTATAAATCTACCATAATATACTACTTCGCTAGGAGCTAGTTGGCAGCCTTTTGTTGTGTACAACTACTTCTAATATACTATTTATTGCTAAGTTTATTTTATCCCAGTATTTAGGAAATGTTATGGGGCCCAATATAAGCTGCCAACACGCCTTGCCATTTAAAATGGTTTGCCGCATGATCCTAAATGCGAATTACAATAATCTAAAATTTTGGCAATAAGTTATTTAGTAGCAAACATCTTTTTAGAAGGCTGACTTTTGCATAATAGTTGTGGGGCTTTTTAATTTAGAAATCTCATTATTAAATAGTTAAGTAAATGTAAAATCGTAAGATCAGTCAGACTTTGAAGGTTCTATTTATCTAGTTTTGGTCCCTAATAACCTTAACCTTTAGAAAGTGGGGTCGGTTAATTATTGTGTAATAATCGTGCGTAGGTGTCGTGACTTAATTCCAAGTTTTGGTGTTGGAGTCCAAAAGAATACTTAGTTGGCGTTGGCTTGGCATTTTGGTCGGGATTTGGTTTCTTCCCTAGGGAAGGTTTATTGCTCCTTCAAAGTGGATGTAGTTCATAATCTGGTTCTTGGCTGTCTTGTACGCCATTCTTCTATGCAAACCTTTGCATTCAATAAAAAGACACAATAATTCCGATATTCTTAATAAAGTGTTAATTTAGTTATGACAAAACTAATTAAAACAACTAAATATGAAGAAAAATCAAATTTTGATACTGGTCTTTATGATAGGCCTATCAATGACATCATGGGCACAGACAACGGTTACCGGTACGGTGTCCGATGAACAGAATATACCCTTGCCCGGAGCAACAGTTCTTGAAAAAGGAACAAACAATGGAACTACGACAGATTTTGAAGGTAATTTCACCCTGCAAGTGTCTGATGTAAATGCAATTCTAGCCGTATCCTTTTTAGGGTATGCCTCCAAAGACATTCCTCTCAACGGTCAAAGCAATGTAAGCATATCGTTAGAGGAAGACTCCTCATTGTTGGATGAGGTGGTCGTTGTGGGTTATGGAACGCAAAAGAAATCTGATGTAACCGGTGCAATCGGTTCATTAAAGAGCGAAAGCTTTAATCAAGGTGTGGTTACCAACCCTGGACAGTTATTACAAGGTAAGGTGTCGGGCGTTAATGTTACCTCTGTTAGTGGGGAACCTGGGGCAGCACAGAATATCATTATTCGTGGGGTAGGAAGTCTTAGATCCGGTACCACGCCACTTTTTGTAGTGGATGGGTTTGTTATAGACAACAGTCCAACCGGGGTGGCCTCAAACCCTCTGAACTTTATCAACCCCCAAGACATTGCCTCGATAGATGTCCTAAAGGATGCATCCGCCGCGGCAATCTACGGGGCACGGGCTGCCAATGGGGTAATTGCAATTACCACCAAAAGAGGGAAAACAGGAAAAACGGAAATGAATTTATCGGTATCTACGGCCATGTCATCCTTGGCGAACGGAATGGATGTTTTCTCTGCCAATGAATTTAGACAACAAGTGCCTGCAGTTGGGGGTACTTTAATTGACGGGGGAGCCAATACCAATTGGGAAGATGAATTGACCAGGACGGGTATTTCAAAAAGGGTGAATCTCTCTATGAGTGGTAGTACCGCAGGTAAGTTCTCTTATTATGTGTCCGGTGGTGTAGATGACCAAGAAGGTATCTATAACAATAGTTATTTAAAAAGATACTCGGGCAGGGTGAATTTAACCCAAAAGGCCATGGATGGACGTTTGAATGTGGAATTCAATCTTACCGCCGCAAAGACCACGAATGAAAGACCCAATATATCGGCCATAGTGACCGATATGCTGCAGTTGAACCCCACTATTCCAGTATTCACTAATGGTGAGCCAACCTTATTGGAGCAGCGGTTAAATCCTATTCAGCGCAATCGGCTGTACACAGATGAAGCCAATAACCATAGGATTCTTGCAAACATTGCGCCCTCTTTTGAAATTATTGACGGTCTTACTTATAAAGTAAACTTAGGGGTAGATTATTCTGCTACCGATCGAGATATACAGAGCGAGCCTTTTGCCTTGCTGGAAGGTGAAGAATTTGGTGAGTTGGATACCAGAACCATTACCAATAGCAATACTTTGGTGGAAAATACTTTAACCTATACATTTAGCACTGGTGACCACAATGTGACACTACTGGCAGGTCACTCCTATCAAGAGACAATTTATAAACAGAAGCAGTTTCAATTGGAAGGATTTGCCCTTAACGGCATTGAACCGCGATATCAGGATCAGATAAGTACCGAGGTGCGTCCCACGACATTGAATTCTGTAGCATATAAAAATGAGCAACAATCATTTTTTGGTAGGATGAATTATGGGTTTCAGGACAAGTATCTGTTAACGGCAACGTTACGGGCCGATGGTTCTTCTAGATTTGGTGAAAACAACAAATATGGGTATTTCCCGTCAGTGGCATTGGGCTGGAATATTAGCAAGGAAGACTTTATGGCCGATAGTGAAGTGTTCAGCAATCTAAAATTAAGGGCAAGCTGGGGGCAAACAGGTAACCAAGATGGTATTCCAAGCAAGGTGAGTTTAGCTAGTTATGTGGACTCAAAGACCGAAAATGATACCTACCCCATTGGAGGAAACGAAGCGACCTTAGATGATTATCCCTTTGGGACGGTACCCGTGCGTACGGCATATCCAGACCTTAAATGGGAGGTTTCAACACAAACCAATATTGGCTTGGATTTTGGATTGTTCAAAAATCAATTGACAGGTTCTTTGGATTATTTTAATAAAGTTGCCAGTGATGTGGTACTATTTGCCAACAGGATAGACCCTATACAACCCACCGAAAAAATATGGACCAATATTCCGGACATGGAAATTAAGAATACCGGGGTTGAATTTACGTTGGATTATAATGGAAGTTTCAGTGAGGATTTTACATATAATATTGGTGGAAACTTTGCATACACTGATAATAAAGTAGTCGACTCCCAATTTGAGGTGATAACCACGGGTGCGGCCTCGGGAGCAGGCCAGACAGGTGCTACCATCAATGGCTACATTAATAATGAACCCATTGGTGCTTTCTTCATGAAAGACTTTATTGGAATAGGTGCAGACGGATTAAACGAATTTAGGGATGTTGTTCCGGATGGTGAATCCTTGGACAATGACCGGTTTGTGGTCGGCAGTGCATTGCCCGATTTGATTTATGCCTTTTACATGAATTTAAATTACAAGAACTTTGATCTAGGATTAAATTTTAATGGCGTGTCCGGGAATAAGATATACAACCACACCGCCATGTCATTGTTCACAAGGGGGCAGCTCAGTAGAAATCTGAACACTACACCCTTTGCAGCAGAATTTCCCAACGAGAGCAATAGCAATTCCAATGAAGTCTCTACAAGATACTTGGAAGATGGGAGTTATTTACGCTTGAACAATGCCACTTTGGGATATTCCTTGAATCCGCAAGATTTGGGATTGGGAGATTTGGTAAACGGCATCCGTTTTAACATAACCGGTCAAAACCTATTTGTGATAACCGACTATTCGGGCTTTGATCCAGAAGTAAATACCAATGCAGACATTGATGGTATTCAAACGTTCGGAATAGACCGTTTTACCTATCCTAGCCCAAGAACAATCCTCTTTGGCTTAAACGTATCCTTTTAATCAAAAAATTGTGTCAAAAATGAAAAATAGATTTTTAATTATAGCACTTGTGGTCTGTGCGCTGTTTAACTTTAACTGTACGGACCTGGAAGAAGAAAGACTGGATGAAGCCGAATTTGGAGGCCAGTCAGAAGCCGTTAGCGGAGCCATTGCACCAGCTTATGGATTTGTTTCCTGGGTTTGGAGGCATACTAATTATTATGGATTGCAACTTATCGCCTCCGATGAGGCAATTCTTCCTTTTCGAGGGGGAACCGACTGGTTTGACGGTGGTAAGTTCATGGCCACGCACCAGCATAATATCACCCCAACAAACGATTTGGTAGGTGCTGGCTGGAACCAGCTAACAACCAATATCTCCAGAACCTTGGCAGCCATTGAGGTGTTGACTCCATTAGCAGATGAGGGGAACGCCGAAGCTGCCGAGGCGTTATATGAAATGAAGGCCCTAAGGGCATATTTAAATATGTTAATGTTGGATAGTTGGGGGCTTGTCCTTAAGAAGGAATCATCGGACCAGCTTTCTGAAGTGCTCCGGCGCCAAGATGCCATTGATTACATTGAAAGTGAGCTGCTATCTGTTGTGGATGTCATTAATAGCAGCAGAGGCCCCGGTAGGATAACACAGGCTGCAGTATGGGGCTTTCTGGCAAGGTTGTACCTAAATGCCGCTGTTTATCGTGACCCCTATGGTACACCAAACTTTACTCAGGAAGACATGGGCTTGGTTATACAGTATACGGACAACATCATTAATTCCGGTGCGTTCTCTTTGTCTCCAGAATATTTTGATCTGTTCAACGACGACAACAATAGCAACCCAGAGCTTATTTTTGCTTTGGACCAACGTGGTGTGCTAAACAGGGAGCATAGCCGATGGGCCTATTGGTCTATCTCAGGATCCTTGTTCCCAAGACCTGAATATCCTAGTGCAGATGGTACCGACGGACCCGCAGTTACATCAGACTTTTATCAAACATGGGTAGATGCCTACGGGGAAGTTGACCCCGCTGATGCAGATGCCAGGTTTTATCAAAAGAATATTATTGTTCCTGATGCTCAACTGGCAGATTTTGAAGGCCGCGAGCAGGTGCTCGCTACCGAAACCGAAAACAGCTATTACTGTGTAGAGCCGAACGAATTTGAGATAGACCGGGGAATTCTACGTGGCACCCTTTGGGGACCTAGAAAAGGAGATGATGGGGCATTTTTAACTTGTGAAACCGGAGTTAGAATTTACCCTGTTAAAAACAAAAGAGGAAATGGGCCGGAATATGTAAGCCATACACTAAACGTTGACTTTACCAATGAAGGTGCGTTGCATCATACAGGATACAGATGTTCCAAGTACCAGTTTAGCCGAACTTCACCAAACGGTAACAATTTTAGTAGCGTGGATTTGGTGTTGATGCGTTTGGCAGAGGTGTACTTAATGAGGGCGGAAGCCAAATTAAGAAGTGATGATGCAGGAGGAGCTCTTGTTGATGTAAATACACTACGGGCCTCAAGAACGGCCCGTCCGGATCAAACTCCGGAAGCATTGGAAGCGATAGATTTGGAGATAATGTTCCGCGAGCGGGGATTTGAACTCTACTGGGAAGGCTTTAGACGTGGAGACCAAATTAGATTTGGGAAATACGAGGACTCTTGGACAGAGAAGACCGATTCCGATGTAAATCACAGATTGTTCCCTATTCCGCAAAGTGCTGTTGATGCCGCTTCGGGAATTGATGGTTTTTTAGAGCAGAATCAGGGTTATTAACAATTAGTTTAAATTAATTTTTGTTAAAGGCGGACGTAAATGTCCGCCTTTATTCTTTTTGGAATGCTATGGTTTCTTACATCTTGGAAAAATATGTTGCTACACTCCAATCAGAATAAAACTACTTCCAATAAACTTGCCGTTTTATTTTCCATGTGCCTACCTTTAGGGGTTCATTAAGTATTTTTGTTGTATTTTGTCTTCAATGTTCAATTCCATCGTACTTTTAATTGGTGCAGCCTACAGAGCTGCATTTTATTATCAATGTGAATATGATTAGGCAAGTAGGGATAGTAAATAGAGACTTTATATGAAAAAGGGACGTGTTACCATTAAAGATATTGCACGTGAACTCAATATAGCTCCGTCTACCGTGTCCAGGGCCCTAAACGATCATCCGGCCATAAAAAAGGAAACCAAGGAGGCTGTAAAAGCCCTGGCTGAAAAATTGGACTATCAGCCCAATCTTTTGGCGTTAAATCTACTTCAGAAAAAATCCAACACCATTGGGGTAATCGTCCCCGAAATAACAGGCCATTTTTTTTCAGCAATTATTACCGGGGTTCAGGACGTAATCGTTCATTCCGAATACAATATTATGATTTGCCTGTCCAATGAATCCTACGAGGAAGAGTTGACCATTGTTAAGAGGTTGTCCAAAATCCAGATAGATGGGGTCTTGGTGTCGCCTTCCTCGGAAACCAAAAACTTTGATCACTTTAAAAAACTTCAAAAAAGTGGTATTCCCATTGTGGTATTTGACCGGGATTGTCCGGGATTGGAGGCCGACAAGGTATTGGTAGATGATTATTTTGGGGCCTTTCAGGCGGTGGAATACTTAATCGGTATAGGTTGTAACCGTATAGCCCATTTAGGAGGTCCCTTAAATTTAAGTACTACAGAACACAGGCTGCAGGGTTATTTGGATGCTCTTCATAAAAACAAGGTGGCAGTGAATGACCAATACGTTGTTCACGTTTCCGGGTTTTCCCATGAAGAGGTAGAATTGGCCACTAAAGAACTCCTGAACAACAATGAGCTGCCCGATGCAATTTTTGCCTATAGTGATAATCTTGCCATATCCGCAATGCACACGGCCAAAGAGTTGGGATTGCAAATTCCAGGGCAGATCTCCATTGTTGGATTTGATGATGAACCGCATTCCGCTTTTATTACCCCGGCCTTATCTACCGTTTGGCAACCAGTGTATAGTATGGGAATGCTTTCGGCAAGGATTTTATTAAGTCATTTAAAAAATCCGAATACCCCACCGGAATATAGAAAAGAGGTTTTTAAACCAGAGTTGGTAATAAGAGCATCTTCCAAAGAGAATAAGTTGGTATCGGAGGACTAAGACAGTCTTTTGGCAATGCAAACCTTTGCATGCACTTTTAATGCGAAATTCTTCAAAACACCAATTATTTATTGTTATTTGTGTAAAAGATTAAGGCTATTTATAGTTATATTAAAATTTTACATGCAGATTTCACCTAAAATATTATTTGGGCATTGTTATGGCAAGTTTGCCATACCGGCTGTCAATGTTTTTACCATGGAACAGGTTCTTGGGCTTTTTTGCGCGGGAGAAAGGGCCAATGCACCTTTCATTGTTCAAATTACTCCGGCTGCCAGGGATTATGCACATCCAGAAATGCTCATATCCATGATCAACGCAGCCGCCAAGATTTATCCCAAAGCGGTCTATTCCGTTCATATGGATCACGGGAACGAGGAGCATGCCTTTGACGCTATATTGTCCAATGATTATAACTCTATTATGATTGATGCCTCCCATGACAATTTTGCCGATAACGTTAAAAGAACCAAGGCTGTTGTTAAGGAGGCCCATAAAAAGGGAATCGTTGTTGAAGCAGAATTGGGGGTGCTCAGTGGAGTGGAAGACGATATATCCATAGATGAAAAATTGGCAAAATACACCCAGCCGTCTGAAGTAGAGGAATTTGTAGAACTAACTGGGTGCGATAGTTTGGCAGTGGCGGTGGGCACTAGTCACGGAGCCTATAAATTTTCTGGAGGAGAAGGTATACAGTTTCAAATTCTGGAAGATATCCAGCGCAGATTGCCCCAATACCCCATTGTACTGCATGGGGGATCTGCCGTAAATGAGCAGGAAATAAAAAGGATTAATAAGGCGGGTGGCACTTTACGCGAAGGGGCTTCGGGAGTTTCTCCGGACGAAATTGTAAAATCCATTGCCTATGGGGTGTGTAAGATCAATATAGCCACAGATACCAGACTATTGTGGACCAGAGTGCACAGGGAGTTTTTTAGGGATGCTCCAGAGTTGTTCGATCCTGTAATTCCAGGGAAGACCTATATGAAGGAGTACGAAAAATTTATGCTGGAGAAGTTCAATCTCTTGGGTGCTACCGGGACAGTAAGCGACATGAAATTTTAAAATTAAAAATTATGGAACATAATTCACATTTGCAGATAAAACCAAAATCCAAGACAGGGATATATCATCAAATTACACCTACAAAGGCCAACTGGGAATACCTCAATTTTGAGGCAAGATTAATGACCAAAGGTGAAAGCTGGGAACACCATACCCAGGATAACGAGATGGTCATTGTGCTATTAAGTGGCAATTTTAAGGTGGAAAGCGATAAGGGAAACTGGGAAACAAAAAATGGCAGAAAGGATGTTTTTAGTGGGGTGGCCCACACCCTTTATCTGTCGCGAAATAGCAAATTCACTTTAACGGCAATGAGCGATACCTTGGATATTGCATATGGTTGGTGCAAGGTAACGGAAGATTTCCCGGCAAAATTCGTGACTCCAGAGGATACGCCCGTGGTTATTTTTGGTGGTGATAATGCTACCCGACAGTTTAACGACCTGGTGCCACCAGGTTTTGGCTGTAGTAAAATAGTGGTGCGGGAAGTCTATACGCCTTCTGGGAATTGGAGTTCATTTCCTGCCCATAAGCATGATGAACGCATAGTAGATGAAAAAGGTACCGTTTTGGAACCTATACAGGAAGAGACCTATTTCTACAAATTTCAAAAGCCGGGAGCCTACGCCATTCAACAAGTCTATACCAAGGATAGGTCTTTGGATGAAATTGCCAGGCCCAAACATAACGATGTAGTACTTATCCCCAAAGGGTTCCACCCTGTAGTGGCCGAACACGGTTTTCATTGTTATTATCTAAACTTCTTGGCCGGAACGGACCAATGCCTGGCCAATACCACAGATCCGGATCACGAATGGATCTATGATTCATGGACCTCAAAGGATGCAAGATTGCCGTTGGTAACGGCCGAAATGAACAAACAATAATATCATGGACGAAAAAAAGTTTGATGTAATTACCTTTGGAAGATCATCAATAGATCTTTATTCCCAAAATGTAGGATCGCCCTTTAATGACATCCAGGGTTTTGATGCCTTTGTTGGCGGATCTCCTTTAAATATAGCCGTTGGCTGTGCCCGATTGGGGGTCAATGCAAGTTTGTTGACCGCGGTAGGTAATGACAAAGTGGGAGAATTTATTCTCAACTTTTTGAACGGTGAAGGTGTAAACACCCATACTATCCCGGTTAAATATGGTACCAGGAGTAGTGCCGTGGTTCTAGGGATAGAACCTCCAGATAAATTCCCCTTGGTTTATTATAGGGATAATGCCGCCGATAGTCAAGTAGATATTGATGATGTGGACTCTGCCAATATTGCGGACTATAGGATTTTATTGATCAACGGTACCGCGCTAAATGTAGAACCTACTAGAAGCGCCACTTTTTATGCCACGGAAATTGCCAATAGAAATAATGTTGATGTAGTTCTGGATTTGGATTTTAGGGCAGACCAATGGCATGATTATAGGGCCTTTGGTTTAACCGTCAGGGCCATTTTGCCCAGGGTGAAAATAGCCATTGGGACCGAAGAGGAAATTTTGGCGGCCACTCTTATAGATGCTTCCCAAGTTACTATAAAGGAACAGCAGATTTCCGCCCCTGAAATTAAGGGGGATATAGACGAATCCATTAAACAACTCCTTTCTTCCGGCATAGAGATACTCATTGTAAAACGTGGTGAAAAAGGTGCCAGTATTTATCAAAAGGACGGTTCCAGGGAAGATGTTCCCGGCTTCCCGGTATCGGTTTTAAATGTGCTGGGCGCCGGTGATGCCTTTGCCAGCGGGTTTCTATATGGTATACTACAAGGTTGGGATTTAAAAAAAGCATGCCGAATGGGGAATGCCAGTGGAGCACAGGTGGTGACTAAAAAGGGTTGCGCCAACTTTATGCCAACCCTAGAGGAATCTTTAAAATTTATACACGAAAAGGGGGGATTTTAAATATAAAACCATGAAGACAAAAAGACTTACGGTGGCCCAGGCTACCATTGAATATTTAAAAAATCAGTATGTAGAGCGCGATGGGGTGGAAAACAAATTTTTTGCCGGCTGCCTTGGAATTTTAGGCCACGGGAATGTAGCAGGTATAGGGCAGGCCTTACATCAACATTTGGACTTCCCATACTATGTGGCTAGAAATGAACAGGGCATGGTACACACGGCAGCAGCCTTTGCAAAAGTAAAGAACAGGTTGCAAACCTTTGTGTGTACATCGTCTATAGGTCCGGGAGCTACCAATATGCTTACCGCTGCCGCAGCGGCAACTATCAATAGGATTCCAGTCCTTTTAATTCCCGGCGATATTTTTGCTACAAGGCAAGTGGCGCCGGTACTGCAACAGTTGGAGTCCAATCTAAGTCAGGACGTATCCGTTAACGATTGTTTTAAGCCGGTTTCCAAATACTGGGATAGGATCAATAGGCCAGAACAGCTGATAACCTCCTTACCTGAGGTAATGAGGGTACTTACCTCACAGGCCGAAACCGGGACGGTTACCCTGTCCATACCGCAGGACGTGCAGGCCGAGGCATTTGATTTCCCTGCAGAAATGTTTGTAAAACGAGTATGGCATATAGGCAGGACCATGCCCGATAAAACACTTTTGTCCAGGGCCATTGCGCAGATCAAGGAAAGCAAAAAACCCATGATCATAGCAGGAGGAGGGGCTATTTACAGTGGTGCATCGGCTGTGTTGAAAAAAATTGTCAATAGGAGCGGTATTCCCCTAGCAGAAACCTTTGCAGGCAAGGGGACATTGGATTACAATGAACCACAGAATCTGGGTGCTGCCGGGGTAACAGGAACACCAGGTGCAATAGCGGTTGCCAAAGAGGCCGACCTGGTCATTGGAATTGGAACAAGATATAGTGATTTTACCACCATTTCCAAGTCTGCTTTTCAGGACCCCAATGTGCGCTTTATCAATATTAATATTACGGAGTTCGATTCCTTTAAACACGGAGCACTTCCTTTGGTAGGTGATGCCAAGGCCATTTTGGAAGTCTTGGACCAGGAACTGGTCGGTTTTGAAGTGAGTAAGGGGTACCGTGAAAAAGTAGAAAATTTTAATAAGAGCTGGGACCAATTTGTGGATGATATCTATGCGGAAAAAAATGACACGCCCGCTTTTCAGGGAGAGGTTATAGGTGCTGTAAATTCCTTTTCCAGCCCAGAAGATATAGTTCTTTGTGCTGCCGGGAGTCTACCGGGAGATCTTCATAAATTATGGCGTACCCAAAACCCTAAAGGCTTCCATCTGGAATACGGATATTCCTGCATGGGCTATGAAATTGCCGGTGGTCTGGGCGCAAAAATGGCCCGTCCAGATGCCGAAATATATGTTATGGTGGGCGATGGCAGTTACCTTATGATGTCCCAAGAGATTGTAACATCGATTCAAGAAAAGCAGAAAATGACCATTATTTTGTTAAACAATGACGGTTATTCCAGTATCGGAAGTTTGTCCAGTTCCCTCGGAAGCGAAGGCTTTGGGACGTATTATCGATATAGAAATGAGGAAACGAACCAATTGGACGGGGGAGTGTTGCCTATAGATTATGCAGCCAATGCTACAAGTATGGGGGCCCATGTAATCAAGGCTGCCAACGTTCAGGAATTGAACGCCGCATTGAGAAAGGCAAAGACGATAGATAAAACCACTGTAATATATATAGAGGTAGACCGTAAGAAGGCAGTACCGGGATTTGCATGGTGGGACGTGGCAGTAGCCGAAGTGTCAGAAAAAAATGCAGTAAAGGAATCTTTGGAAACTTATAAGGAAAACAAGAAGACACAGAAATATTATCTATAGACCATAACCAAGCCATACTATGAATACCAATTTGATCATTATACTAACTTCCTTTGTCCTCTTTACCGGAGGGGTCGCTTTTTTTACATGGTATAGTCTGCGAAAGACTAATTTAGCCTCTACCGATGGTTATTTTTTAGGAGGTAGAAGTTTGTCGGGAATGGTGATTGCGGGTTCCATGTTGTTGACCAATATTTCTTCTGAACATCTTATAGGAATGAACGGTAATTCCTATGTCAATGGTTTTATTGTCATTGCCTGGGAGGTTACCTCCTCTATCGCCTTGGTCATTGCGGCCATTTTCTTTGTGCCCAAATACCTGAAAATGGGGCTTACTACCATACCCCAATTTTTGGAAAATAGGTTCGATGGGGTTACTAGGACAATGGTGGCGGCCATACTAATATTTTCCTTTGTAGTGACCCTGCTTCCCATTGTGCTATACTCTGGGGCAATAGGTATAGAAAGTCTTTTTGGGGTTTCGGAAATCCTAGGCGTAGATAAGACCGAAGGCCTATGGGTAACCGTGGTCATAATAGGGACCATTGGATCTATTTATGCCATTTTTGGAGGGTTAAAAGCAGTGGCATTGTCCGATACCATTAATGGTTTTGGACTGTTGCTGGGAGGATTGTTGATACCTATACTGGCATTGATGGCCATAGGGGACAACAATGTTGTAGACGGACTGGTAAAAGTATATAACTATGCTCCAGAGAAATTCAATGTGGTTGGGGCAAGGGATTCCGTATTGCCCATAGAGGTCCTCTTTACGGGTTTGATAATCAATCAACTTTATTTCTGGGGAATGAACCAAACCATAATCCAACGCGCCTTGGGGGCAAAAAACCTTAAGGAAGCACAAAAGGGATTATTGATAACGGGTCTGTTTAAAATATTGATACCCCTTGTGATTGTACTCCCAGGTGTTATCTGCTACTATTATTTTCAGGACACTTATTTTGATCAGCAAGACACGGTATACCCCCAACTTGTAAAAAAAGTTCTGCCAGTGTGGTTGATCGGATTTTTTGCTGCCGTTATCATGGGGGCCGTTCTTAGTACTTTTAACTCTGTGCTTAACTCGGTGGCCACCTTGTTTAGTGTAGATATCTATAAAAAGCATATAGCTAAAAATGTGAGCGATATAAAACTGGTAAGGATAGGGAAGGTAACCTCTGCCATTCTTGCGATAACCGCCATTTTTGCGGCCCCAATGGTGGCAAATGCCTCAGATGGGCTGTATCAATTGTTGCAAGAGCTCAATGGGATATTTTTTATTCCCATAGCCTCTATTCTGTTGGCAGGTTTCTTTATGAAAAAAATATCGGCCATGGGTGCCAAGGTAGCCCTCATATTTGGACTTTGCTTTTATGTTTTTATGACCTGGGGCTATACCAGTCACGGCATTCACTTTGTGCATCTATGGGGTATAGAGTTTTTGCTAAACGTGGCCATAATGTATTCGGTCTCCTATTTCTACCCCAATCAGAATATGTACGAAATTACCGATGTGGGGGCCGTTAATCTCAAATCATGGAAATACACCATTCCAATGTCTATTGGATTGTGTGCTATAACCATAATTATTTATGCCTTGTTATGGAACAATAACTAACATGGCAATAAGGAACAATAACATTTAATACTATACAAAATGGAATTATTAAAAAATTATATCGATGGAGTTTGGACCTCTAGTGTTGCTAAAGAGTCCATAGATGTTGTAAACCCTGCTACTCAGGAGGTTTTGGCAAAGGTGCCATATGGCAATGACACCCAAAAGGATGTAGATAAGGCCGTGGGTGCGGCTTCTAAGGCTTATAAGGAATGGCGAAATGTTCCCGTATTAAAAAGGGTGCAGGTATTATACCGATTAAAAACTTTGATGGAAACCAATAGGGAGGAATTGGCCGAGATTATTACCAACGAATCCGGAAAAACCTATGGAGAGTCCATTGGAGAAATCCAAAGAGCCATAGAAAATATAGAAGTAGCCTGTGGCACACCTATGCTAATGGGTGGTGATGTAATTGAGGATATTGCTTCGGGCATAGATGAAATGATGATCAGGCAGCCGGTAGGGGTTGCGGCCTGTATTACCCCTTTCAACTTCCCCAGTATGATTGTTTTTTGGTTTTTGCCTTATGCCATAGCAACCGGGAATGCCTTTGTGGTGAAGCCGTCTGAGAAAGTTCCCATGACCATGATGAAGATTTTTGAGTTTTTGGATCAATTGGATATGCCCAAAGGATTGGTGAGCTTGGTACACGGTGGCAAAGATACTGTAGACGCTATTTTAGAGCATCCGGAAATCAAGGCTGTTAGCTTTGTTGGGAGTACTCCGGTTGCCAGGTATATTTATTCCAAAGGCACTGCAAACGGTAAGCGGGTACAGGCCCAAGGGGGGGCTAAAAACCCTGTGGTGGTACTGCCCGATGCCGATATAGAAATGTCGACAAAAATAATAGCCGATTCCGTATACGGCTGTGCTGGCCAGCGTTGTCTGGCAGCCTCTACGATTATTACCGTGGATGATCAAAAAAGACAGGTTAAAGATGCGCTGTATGAGACCGTGAAGGCCCGGACTACTGGATATGGCTTGGATAAGAACGTTAATATGGGGCCGGTAATTACTCCGGAAAGCAAATCTAGGATTACGGGACTCATCCAAAAAGGCGTTGACGAAGGGGCTAAAGTGCTTTTAGATGGCCGAAATGCCTCCATTTCGGGCTATGAGAAGGGAAACTTTCTAAACCCAACCATATTGGAAGACGTGGCCTTGGATAAGGAACTTATTGCGACCGAGATTTTTGGTCCAGTGATGAGCCTGATATCCATGAAGAATATAAACGAAGCCTTAAAGTTTGTCAATAGTGGCAATTATGGCAATATGGCCTGTTTGTTCACAGGTAGTGGTGCCAATGCCAGAAGGTTTAGAAATGAGGCCGACGCAGGAAACATAGGAATTAATATAGGGGTGGCCGCACCAATGGCACAATTCCCGTTCAGCGGATGGAAGGATAGCTTTTTTGGAGATCTCCACGGACAGGGAAAACACGCTATAGAATTTTTTACGCAGACCAAGGTGGTCATAGAAAGATGGCCTAATATATGGTCCAGAAAATTTTAATCGGTATAGCATGATGAAAATCGCAAATGCCCCATGTTCATGGGGGGCCTTGGAATTTGACCTGGCAGAAAAACCGGAAGAAATTGGTTTTGAACAGGTGTTGGACGAAATCAGGGAAACTGGATATATAGGAACAGAATTGGGAGATTGGGGCTATATGCCTACTACTCCTGAGCTGCTGAAAGCTGAACTGGACAAGAGAGAGCTGGCCTTATTGGGTGCCTTTGTGCCTGTTGCCTTGGCAAATCCCGACAATCATGAAGTAGGCGTAATCGCAGCCCTAAAAGTGGCAGAACTTATGTACAACGCAGGGTATAAGGATGCATTTATTGTATTGGCAGATGACAACGGCACCGTTGTGGAACGTACAAAAAATGCTGGAAGGATCACGGCTAGCATGGGCCTTTCGGGTGAACAATGGCAAGTGTATGCCGCAGCTGCCGAAAGGATTGCCATGGCTGTTAAGGAGGCTTATGGCCTGCGTACGGTTTTCCACCATCATTGTGCCGGCTATGTGGAAACCCCAGAGGAGATAGATAAACTAATGGCCTTGACCAATCCCCAGTTATTAGGGTTGTGTTTGGATATGGGGCACTATGCCTTTGGTGGGGGAGACCCACTGGAAGCCCTGAAAAAGTACGGGGTTAGAATATGGCATGTTCACTTCAAGGATTATAGCCCCCAGGCTGCCAGGGCATCGCGCGAGGCCAATGGGGATTATTTTGACGCTCTTAAGCGGGGAGTGTTCTGCGAATTGGGAAAGGGTGCTGTTAATTTTCAGGGTGTAGTAAAACTGCTGGAGCAAATGGGATACAAGGATTGGATCGTAGTGGAGCAGGACATATTGCCAGGGATGGGCAATCCTAAAGTATGTGCACAGGCCAATAGGGATTATATAAAATCCCTGGGGCTTTAGTTAATAAGACTATCAGGAAACGATATTAAAGAAATATAGAACAATGACAAAAGTTAAATTCGCCGTAGCAGGTTTGGGAAGGATAGGAAAGATTCACCTAAACAACCTTCTTCAAATGGACCAAGTGGAAGTAGTTGCTGTAATGGATCCCATGGAAGATTGTCAGGAGTATGCAAGGGAAAGAAATATACCCTATATCACCAGTACCTACGGGGAACTGCTGAATAGTGTCGAATTCGATTCTGTTGTAATCTGCTCCCCTACCAACACCCATGCCGATTATGTGGAAATGGCCGCAAAGGCCGGAAAGCATGTTTTTTGTGAAAAACCGTTGGATCTGTCCATGCAACGGGTGGTAGAGGTTTTAAAAGTGGTTGAAGATACCAATACAAAGCTTATGTTGGGGTTCAATCGCAGGTTCGATAAAGAATTTAAAAAAGTCCGGGACCTTGTTGGGGAGGGGGCCATAGGGAAGCCGCATTTGGTTAAAATTACCAGTCGCGACCCTGGGGCTCCACCAATTGGTTATATAGAAAAGTCCGGGGGGCTGTTTTTGGATATGACCATTCACGATTTTGACATGGCCCGCTTTGTGGTAGGAAAAGAAGTAGAGGAGGTCTATGCCAAGGGGGCAGTACTGGTAGATGAGGCCATAGGGAAGGCAGGGGACATAGATACCGCAGTGGTAACCCTTACCTATACCGATGGAACCATGGCTGTTATAGACAATAGTAGGGAAGCGGCCTATGGGTATGACCAAAGAATAGAAGTCTTTGGCTCCAAGGGCATGGCACAGGCAGATAATAACTTCTCGGATTCCCACAGGTTATATAACGGCCAAGGAATACACGGGGCATTGCCCTTGCATTTTTTCTTGGAAAGATATGCGGAAGCATATAAAATAGAAATGGCGGACTATGTACGGAGCCTGGTAAAAGAAGAAGCCGTGCCCGTTGATGGTAAAGATGGCCTATACTCTTTGCAAATAGGGTTGGCTGCCATAAAATCCTTAAAGGAAAAAAGACCGATATGTATTGATGAAATAAAGTTGTGAACCTCCTATTATTTAAGGTTGAAAACATAGCTGTTTTAAGAATTTTTTAGTCTATATGGTCAATCATTATTAAAACCATAGAAAAGGTAATTTTCTATGGTTTTTTGATTAAATATATGGAATATATGTTCGGTTTTTAAAGGGTTATTTTTTTCAATTCATTGTATATTAGTCAACAACATAGTCCAACCAATAACCAACATAACCGATATGAGCAAAGGCGTGAAGTACAAGAAAATGGATAAATCCTATTTTGAATCCAGGGAACTTAAACGCCATGCAGGGGTATGGTCCTTATGGGCCTTGGGGGTTGGAGCTGTTATATCAGGGCATTTCTCCGGATGGAACCTAGGCTTGGCTTCTGGGGGTTGGGGCGGTATGTTTATGGCTACATGTATTGTTGCTATTATGTATGTAGGGCTTACCCAGAGTGTTGCGGAAATGTCACCCGCTTTGCCACATACCGGTGGTGCTTATTCATTTGCGCGTTCGGCTATGGGGCCTTGGGGCGGTTTTTTTACGGGGCTGGTAGAGAACTTGGAGTTTATTCTTACCCCTGCAGTCATTGTGTTTTTTCTGAGTAACTATATGCAAGGTATTTTTGGTACCTCACCAGAGGCGTTGCCTTTATGGTGGTTTGGATTTTATACCATTTTTACCATATTGAATATCATTGGAGTGGAACTATCCTTTCGTTTTACCGTTACACTTACTTTTTTGGCCTTGGGATGTTTGGCCATTTTTTGGGTCTCCTCTATAGGAAGTGTGGATTTTACCACCTTTGCCTTGGATATAAAAGCCGGAGCCGATGGCAAGGCAGAATACCTGAACGGCGGGGGAGGTTCACTATTTCCAATGGGTTGGGAAGGAGCCCTAAAGGCTATGCCATTTGCGGTTTGGCTGTTCTTGGCCATAGAGCAATTGCCCTTGGCCGCAGAGGAATCGGTAGATCCCAAAAAAGATATGCCCAAGGGGTTGACCTATGGTATTATTACCTTGATTATATCGGCATTTTTAATTCTATGGCTTAATGCCTCCATACCTTTGGGCTCCTATGCGTTATCACAGTCCGGGGAACCATTGCTGGATGGATATAAGGTATTGTTTGGGGATAATATTGCCAAGCTTCTGGCTTTGGTAGCTTCCATTGGGTTGTTGGCCTCCTTCCATACAATCATTTTTGCCTTCGGAAGACAAATTTATTCCCTGTCCAGAGCAGGATATTTTCCTGTTATACTATCCCTGACCCATAGTAAAAGAAAAACACCCTATACAGCCCTTGTCCTAGGATCGCTAATAGGTTTTGCCGTGTTAATGGTCACAAAATTCCTGGCTGGTGAGGAAAGCGAGGTCTTTGTGGGGGGAGCTTTATTGAACATTGCCGTTTTTAGTGCCATGCTGTCCTATATTTTACAATGTGGATCTTTTTTAATGCTGAGGAAGGATAAGCCAGAATTGGAGAGACCCTATGTTAGTCCACTTGGGAAATTTGGAGCTTGGACTACCATATTTCTGGCCAGTGTTATCATTTATTTCCAACTGCAGGACCAGTCGTACAGAACGGCAGTATTTATATCCATAGGCTATTTGATCATTGGTTTGGTCTACTTTGGATTAAAGGGAAGGCATAGATTGATCCTCTCTCCGGAAGAGGAATTTGCCCTGGAGCATGAAGCAGAAAAAGCCCAGGCAAAAAACTGAAAATAATGCTGCTTGATCCTCATGAAGCATTATTTTTATGGAAGTTGTTTTAAAGGGAACTGGATATCACTTTTTATTAAATTGAATATTAGGCCAATAACCAAAAAAATAAAACCACAAATAATGGAAGAATCAAAATGGAACGTCAACTCGGTTACAGAATATATCAAGGAACATCAAATTGAAAATATAAAGTTGGCCGTGGTTGATATTGATGGTGTTCTTCGCGGTAAATATGTAAATGCCAAAAAGTTCCTTTCTGCCTTGGACAAGGGGTTTGGATTTTGCAATGTGATATTTGGTTGGGATTCCAATGATGTGTTATATGACAAAGATTCTTTTACCGGTTGGGCCGATGGTTTTACCGATGCCGATGCTGCTATAGATGCAAGTAGTATGCGGTTGTTGCCCACAGAGGATTATAAATCGGTTATTTTTCTGGTTGATTTTTCCAAGAGTGATGCGGCGGCGGTATGCCCCAGATCCCTGCTTAAAAAGACCTTGGATAGGTTGGGGAGCTTGGGATTTGATGCAACTGCAGCTTTTGAATTTGAGTTTTTTCTGTTTAACGAAACCCCAAAATCTATACGGGACAAGAATTATAACCAATTGGAGCCCATGACCCCTGGGAATTTTGGGTATTCTATTTTGCGTAATTCTACCCATGCCAACTATTACCATGAGATAATGGGGCTGGCCCGGGAAATGGATATGCCCTTGGAGGGGCTGCATACAGAAACTGGAGCGGGAGTGCTGGAAGGTGCCTTGGAGTATTCAGGGGCACTAAGGGCGGCCGACAATGGGGCCCTGTTCAAAAATTTCATTAAAGTCTGGGCGCAACAACGCAATTTAATGGCCAGTTTTATGGCCAAATGGTCCGCAGACTACCCGGGGCAGTCTGGACATATTCATATATCCCTGCAATATAAGGACGGTTCCTCTGCCTTTTATGATGGGGACAAAAAGGATGGGATGTCCAATATCATGAGATGGTTTATTGGAGGTCAACAAAAATTAATGCCAGAACTATTGGCAATGGTTGCTTCAACCTGCAATAGCTACACCCGACTCATTCCAGGGTTCTGGGCACCAACCGATGCCTCTTGGGGAGTGGATAATAGGACATGTGCCTTACGGGCCATTCCAGGTTCCCAAAAATCGCAAAGAGTGGAATATAGGGTGTCAGCAGCAGATATTAACCCACACTTGGCCTTGGCGGCAGCCATTGGTTCTGGAATATGGGGCATAGAAAACAAAATAGAACCTACCAAGGATGTAGTGGGAAATGCCTATGATATGGATTTTCCTGAAGAACTTCAGTTGCCCAGGACGCTGACCCAAGCAGCAGAAAAGTTTAAAAAATCGGATATTGCCAGAGATCTGTTCGGTGATAAATTTGTTGATCACTATGCCTATACCAGAATTTGGGAAGACCAACAACAACTGGCAGCGATTACCGATTGGCAATTAAAACGTTATTTTGAAATAATATAGACAATGATAAATACCATTTCACCTATAGACGGTTCCATTTATTACAGTGCAGAGGAACATGGTCCCAAGGACATAGATCAGGCCTTAATAAGGGCAAAGTCGGCCTTTGCCCCCTGGTCTAGCCTAAGCATACAGGAACGCGCTAAATATATCACCTCCTTTGTGGATGCCGTGGTAGAGGATAAAGAGGGGATTGCCAAGGAGATTACCTGGCAAATGGGTAGACCTTTAAGTCAGTCCCCGGGGGAGATTGCGGGTTTTGCAGACCGTGCCCATTATATGATCGGCATAGCCGAAGAAGCTCTCGCGGGCCAAAGTGTAGCCAATGAAAGCCAAGATAAGAGATGGGTAGAACGTGTGCCCATTGGCGTTGTAGGTGTGTTAAGCCCTTGGAACTACCCCTTTTTAACGTCGGTAAATGCCATTGTTCCTGCATTAATGGCGGGAAATGTGGTGATCTTAAAGCATTCTTTTCAGACGCCCTTGGTTGCAGAACGCTATGCCCAGGCTGCTGCTAAGGCCGGGTTGCCGCAGGGAGTGTTTCAAATATTGCACCTCAATCATAAAAATACTGCCCAATTGATATCAGATACCCGCATGGACGGGGTATTTTTTACAGGATCGGTACAGGGCGGAATTGCAGTTCAAAATTCATTGACCAATAAATTTATACCCTGTGGTTTGGAATTGGGAGGAAAAGACCCAGCCTATGTAATGGCCAACGCCAATCTGGAAATGAGTATAGAGAGTTTGGTAGATGGGGCCTTCTTTAACAGCGGTCAATCCTGTTGTGGTATTGAAAGAATCTATGTGCACGAATCCTTATATGATAAGTTTGTAGACGGATTTGTGGAGTCAACTAAGCAATACCAATTGGGAAACCCTTTGAATGCAGGGATCAATTTAGGCCCAATGGTGAAGACCGATGCGGCCAATTATGTTAGAAAACAAATACAGCAGGCGCTTGCCAAAGGTGCAAGATCCTTGATCGCGGAAGACTTGTTCAAGGCTTCCAAAAAGGGAACGCCCTATCTGTCGCCCCACGTATTGGTAGGCGTAGACCACAGTATGAAGGTTATGACACAGGAGAGTTTTGGACCTGTTGTTGGGATTATGAGGGTGGCGAATGATGAGGAGGCCATTTCTTTGATGAACGACTCACAATATGGGTTAACCGCTTCACTATGGACTGATGATATGGACCGGGCCACTGAGTTGGCCAGACAAATTGAGACGGGAACCGTATTTATGAATCGCTGTGATTACTTGGATCCTGCCCTGGCGTGGACAGGGGTCAAGAATTCCGGAAAAGGTGTTACCCTGTCCAAAATAGGTTACGAACATGTGAGCAGGGTAAAGTCCTTTAATTTTAGAAAAGGGGAATAGGAAGTTAAAATTGAATTTACTGAACATTAAAAAAAAGAACTAATGCTATTGGCAAATACAAATTGGAATTATCCAACCGCAGTCTGGTTTGGAAATGGTAGAATTAACGAATTGGTACAGGCGTGTAAGGAATTGGGGATAAGGAACCCGCTATTTATAACTGATGAAGGTCTTGTAAAGTTGGATATTGTTGAGAAAACCTTAAATGTTTTAAGGAAAGAACAGCTTAGTTTTACGGTTTATAGCGATGTGCAGGGGAACCCTACCGGAGACAATGTAGAAAATGGAGTAAGGCATTTTAACGAAAACAAACACGATGGGGTAATAGCCTTTGGAGGGGGGTCTGCCATTGATGCCGCCAAGACCATCGCCTTTATGTCCGGACAAAGCAAGTCGCTTTGGGATTTTGAAGATGTGGGAGACAATTGGACGCATGCCAACCTAGCCGGAATTGCACCAATAATAGCTATCCCCACAACAGCTGGGACAGGGTCTGAGGTAGGTAGGGCATCGGTGATATTGGATGAAAATCTACATAGTAAAAAAATCATTTTTCACCCTAAAATGCTACCTGGCATAGTAATATTGGACCCTGAATTGACCATAGGATTGCCCCCTAGTATTACGGCATGGACCGGGGTCGATGCCATGGTACATGCTATTGAAGCATACTGTGCCCCGGGCTATCACCCCATGGCCGAAGGTATAGCCATTGAAGCCATACGCATTATAGCTAAATACCTGCCCGTTGCAGTGAAGGACGGAAAAAATTTGGAAGCAAGGGGTCAGATGTTGGTTGCGGCCGCCATGGGAGCTACTGCCTTTCAAAAAGGGTTGGGATCCGTGCATTCAGTTGCCCATCAATTGGGGGCCATATATAACAAACAGCACGGATTATTGAATGCCATTATTCTGCCCTATGCCTTACATCAAAATAAATCCGCCATTGAAGAAAGAATGGTGTATTTAAGTACTGTATTGGGACTTAAAGATCAAGGAACGGATGCGGTGATAGCATATATACTGGCCTTGCGAAAGGAACTGGCCATACCCCATACCCTTAAGGAGATTGGTATCACGGAAGACAAGGCAGCGGAAATTGGCAAAATGGCCTATAAGGATCCCTCAACACCATCCAATGCCAAAACTGTAAATGCAAGGGATTTGGAGCAACTTTTTAGGGCTGCGGTGAATGGAGATATAAAAGAACTGTAAGCGTGAGGTTATTAATCGTAGAAGGCAATAATGAACAAACGCGTCACCTAAGGGGTGGTTTCGGCATACAACCCTATCACTTGATGTTTCAGGAAATGATTAAAGGTATGGTTCCAGAGGCAGAAACGGCGTTTGCCTTTCCAGCTGATGGAACTAAAGGGTTGCCAACAATTGCCCAATTAAAGGAGTATGATGGTGTGTTATGGACAGGTAGTTCACTAAGTGTTACCGCTGATATTCCAGATGTTAATAGACAATTGCAATTTGCAGATGAAGTATTCATGAGTGGTGTGCCACTTTATGGTAGTTGTTGGGGAATGCAGGTAGCTACGGTAGTGGCCGGAGGTAAGGTGGCCCTTAGCGATAACGGTTTGGAATTTGGAATTTCCAAGCCAATAGAGCTAACTGGGTTGGGAAGGAAAAGCTCGTTGACTTCACACCGAAAAACGGCCTTTACTTCCCTGTGCATTCATTATGATGAGGTTGTGAAAACACCGGAAAATGCCAGTATATTGGCCAGTAATGCACATTCCAAGGTACAGGCCATGACATTTGATTATAAAAATACATCCTTTTTTGGGGTACAGTACCATCCAGAGTTCAATCCTTCCAATATGGCGTTGATAGGTTCTTTTTTGTCGGAAAAATTGGTCAATAATGGTGCGTTTGGATCTGTGGATGAAGTGAAGAAATTTACCTTGTCTTTAAATGAACATATAGGATTGGCTCCAGAGATTAGCAATTACCAACTCCATACCCAGGAAATAATGGCCTGGTTAAGGTATATCTGTTGATAAGATAGTTTCTTTTGGGGGTAAAGGTTTAGACTTTAATGGCCTCAAATGCACTTTTTAAGCTGCTGACGATAAGGTCGCAATCGTCTTTGCTAAGTATCAAGGAAGGTCTCATGGTAATAATGTTCCCTTCTATAATTTTAAAGGCAACCCCTTGTTCCAAACAATGGTACATAATTTTTTCCGCAGCATCTACGGCTCTTTCCTTAGTAGATCTATCGGTTACTAGATCAACGCCAATATGGAATCCCTTACCGGCAATATTTCCAATTATTGGATAGATATCCATGAGTTCCATTAAGCGGTCCATTAGATAATTCCCTAGTTTTTCAGCATTTTCTACTAGATGGTTTTCTTCTATGAATTCTATTTCTGCCAATCCCGCAGCGCAGCATAGGGGATTTTTTTCGTGCGTAAAATGTCCAATGGACCGGTGTTGCAGCGTATTGTATTTCTCTTTGGTCACTATACCGGCAAAAGGAACCAGACCACCTCCCAAGGATTTCCCCAAAACCAATATGTCCGGGCTTACAAAGTGTTCCGAGGCAAACATTTTGCCCGTACGGCCAAACCCTTCAATAATCTCATCAAAAATTAGCAATATATTATATTGTTCGCAAAGCTGCTGTACCTGCTGCCAATATCCGTGGGAGGGAATTACGGGAGTGGCCGAAATGGGTTCGGCTATAATCGCCGCTACATCCGGATTGCGACGGAGGATATTTTTAATCTGGCGCAAGTATTCCTCGTTAATGGCCTCTTGATCTGAATACCCCCATGGATTTCGGTAATAATTTGGGAATTCTACATGGAAAGCCCCGGGTACCATAGGGCCTTGTCCTACTGTAAAATGTTCTTCCCCACCAATACTGGAGGCTTGGAACCCTGTACCGTGATAGGAATCCCAATAGGAAATGGTCTTCCACTTACCCGTGACCTGTTTGGCCAGCATTACTGCCATTTCTATGGCTTGGGAACCACCTGGGCAAAATAGTACCCTGTCCAATCCGTTGGGTGTTATCTCTACCAATTTTTTTGCCAGCTTTATGGCTGGGAGATTAGTGTATCGGCGTGGGGTAAAGGCTAGGCTTGCATCCATCTGGGCCTTTACCGCAGCAACTACTTTGTGGTTGTTGAATCCTGCATTGTGAACCCCATTGCCGTGTAAATCAAGGTATTTTTTGCCATTTAAATCTTCTATATAGGCAGCAGAGGTCTTGGCGAGAACATTCATAACCGGCGTTGACAGGGCCTGATGTAAAAAATATTTGGCATCTTCCCCTATCCAGTATTTGGTTTCCTTATCCAAATTTTCATGGTAATTTTTTCTATTTACAGTGGCGTTGTTGTCACCCTGTTCCTGGGATACCTTGGTTTTCATAATAACAGGTTTTAGTCAATTTTACAGCATAGTACATTTAGATCTATCCATACAGTAGATACAGGATTTGGGCATTTGACGATCTGGTTGGGAAAATGCTTGTAGCTAATAACAATTACATTTTTAGGTTACTGGGATTCAAGGTACTTATTTTCTTTTTAATAAAAGGGGGGGGGCTCTATGATGGATAATAGATGGGTTGTGTAATAGCTACCACAAACCTATATTCCATTTTTATATTGTACGTTATTTAGGAATGGGCGCTTCCTTTGCCTAGTTATAATTGAAAAAGGATCCTCATTGTGGAATTTCTTTTAAAGTAAATGTGAGTGTTTCTTAAAGGAAGAGTTTGACAATATCACAATATTTGTAGGAAAGCACTCTAAAATTCATGAATTTTAGAGTGCTTTCTTTAGCAATATTCAGTTTCGAGTATTGCTTATGATATATTTAACTCTTGTTGCCTATAGCTGTTAACAGCCTGTATTTTACTCGTTTTTCAGCTTGGGTTAAACTAATTTAACTAACTAAAATTTAACAATTTATGAAGATTACACTAATTAGATGTCTTTTGCTTTTTGGAACATTTTTATGTTTCGGGCTAGCAGGGGCACAGACAGTTACTGGAAGTGTTTCGGATGCATCCGGAGCCTTGCCTGGAGCTAACGTATTGGTAAAGGGAACTACCAATGGAACGCAAACAGATTTTGATGGCAACTACACATTGGACAATGTGGATAGCAATGCCACCTTGGTATTTAGTTATATAGGTTATAAGACTTTAGAGATTCCTTTAAATGGGAGAACGGTAGTAAATGCACAATTGGAAGAGGATGCCAGTGAATTGGAAGAGGTAGTGTTAATTGGCTATGGTAGTCAACGAAAATCGGATTTAACGGGTGCCGTGGGGCAGGTAGATGCCGATCAGCTACAGGAACGTCCGGCAACTTCGCTTAATCAGGCCTTATCGGGAAAAATTGCAGGTGTTCAGGTAAATACCAATTCGGGGCGTCCAGGTGGTAAATCCAATATTAGGGTAAGGGGGTTTAGTTCTATAAATTCTTCCAACAACCCACTCTACGTTATAGACGGGGTACAGTTACCTCAAGGTAACCAAGCAAATTTTAGTTCGGCAATAGATTATTTAAACCCTAATGATGTTGTTTCCATCGAGGTCTTGAAAGATGCCTCTTCAACGGCCATATATGGAGCCCGTGGTGCAAACGGTGTTATTTTGGTGACTACTAAAAGAGGTCGTGCAGGGCAGGGAAGGGTTACCTATGATGTTGAATATAGTGTAAACCAATTTGGTCCCAATAGGGCCAAGGTACTAAACGCGGAACAGTATGCTATGATAGAGCAACTCTCTTGGGAAAACACCCAGAAATTTGATCCAGAAGGGTGGGCTGCCGGAAATTATGCCCAGTACGAGCCTAGACTGAAAAGAGCTAATCCCAATGTGGCTTATCTGTTTGATAGTGATGGTAAAGCAATCTATGATACGGATTGGTCCAAAGAAGTGGTGCAGCACAAATTGTCGCAAAACCACCAATTGGGATTCTCTGGGGGTAATGAAAGAACCACTTATGCCGTTTCCTTGGGTATAAGGGATGCCCAAGGCCTTTTGAAGAATACATATTTAAAGCGATATTCAGGACGTTTTTCAATTGATGATCAAATCAAAACTTGGTTAAAGATCGGGGGCTCTTTGAGTTATAACAATCAAACCGAGAACTTGGCAGACACCAATGACCAAGTACCACGTAGAATGGTGGAGGATTATCCTTTTTACCCTGGTCCTTTACACACAGGAGGTCCATTGGAAGGGCTATATGCCAATAACAGGGACTATCCCTACGCGGAGGGTACCCGTAATTCTGTGAATTGGCTGGAAAATAATGAGTATATATTAAATACGCAAACTACCACTGGAAGCTTCTATACCAATCTTAACCTTACCAAGGAATTGGAAATGAGAACTGTTATAGGGGCAAATGTCCTTACCCAAGAGAACAATGAATTTAGAAATAGCGTGTTGGATAATAATGCGGTAGCCAGGGCCCAAGCAAGCAACGAAAAGCAGACCTTTTGGTCAATTGAAAACTACCTGACCTATAACAAGGAAATCAATGAAAACAATTCATTTACCGCCTTGTTGGGGGTATCTTGGCAGCAATCCAATCAATTTTTTGTCAACGCAGATTCCAGGAACTTCCCTACTGATTATTTTAAATATAACAATTTGGGTGCAGGATCGGATAATATAGCTGTACAATCTTTTGCGGATAGGGAAGCACTGAATTCCTATTTTGGGCGATTAAATTATAATCTCTATGGCAAGTATCTATTTACCGTTACGGGCAGGGCAGATGGTTCGTCGAAATTTGGGGACAATAATAAGTTTTCCTTCTTCCCCTCAGCGGCGGTTGCCTGGAGGATTTCGGACGAAGACTTTCTTGTGGACAACACGCTGATCTCTAACTTAAAACTTAGAACAAGTTATGGGGTAACAGGTAACTCGGAAATACCACCTTATTCTTCATTGTCCTTGTTAAGCTCCAATTATGCTGCTATATGGAACGAAAGCCGTGTGGGAGGAACAGGATTGAACAGGTTGGCAAACCCGGATTTGAAATGGGAAAAGACAGCCCAATACGACATTGGTTTTGAGCTGGGCCTATTTGATAATAGAATTAGTATGGAAGCTGATTATTATTATAGGAAGACCACCGATATGCTTTTGGATGCCCCTGTTCCCCAGTCTAGTGGATATGCTACCATAAGACGAAATGTAGGGTCTATGCAGAACCAAGGTGTTGAATTGGGGCTTTCTACCAAAAATATTGTTACTGCCGACCTTAGCTGGAACACCACCTTTAATATTTCCATGAATAGGAACAAGGTACTTTCCCTGGCCACCCCTTCAGATATTTTTGGGGTAGGCGGACCTGGTATAACTAATGAAACCAGTATAATTAGAGTAGGTGAACCTGTAGGTGCTTTCTGGGGACTTACCCGCTTGGGCACATGGGGAACCGATGAGGCCGCTGAAGCCGCCAAGTTCGTAAGTTATAGAAACGGACTTACCATTTTGCCCGGTGATATTAAGTACAAGGATTTTAACGGGGATTATATCATTAATGATGAAGATAGGTCTATTATTGGAAACGGTTACCCAACCGCATGGGGGACACTAACAAATTATGTGTCCTATAAGAATTTGGATTTTACCTTGGAACTTCAATATTCCTGGGGTAATGATGTTATGGATATGAACCTTCACTCCAGTGAAGACCGTCAGGCACTTGCCAATAGTTATACTACAGTCTTGGACGCCTGGACTCCGGATAATCAAGATACCATGATCGCCCAGGTACGGGATACACGGGCCGGATATGTTACAAATGTGGATTCACATTGGGTAAAGGACGGTTCCTTTGTAAGGGGTAGAAACATTATGTTGGGATATACCTTTGGCCAAAACTTAATTGAAAGGATGCATTTAAACAAATTGAGATTATATGCCTCGGCGCAAAACTTCTTTTTATTGGTAGATGACGAACTGCTGGGTGACCCCGAGGTAACTCCTATCCGAGGAGGTGAAAGCAATAACGTTTTCTCACAGGGAATGAAATGGCATGAATATCCAAAATCGACAACCTTTGTACTGGGTCTCCAAGTTGGTCTGTAATTAATAAATTTTAAAAAATAATATTATGAAAATTGATATAATTAAATATATAGGCAAGTTCTACCTCTGTGCGCTCTTACTGGTGTCTATGGTAGGTTGTTCTGATTTTTTGGATGAATCGGATCCATCCAATCTTACACCGGATAGTTTTTACACTACCGCCAAGCAAGCAGAATCGGCCATTGCCGCAGTTTATGCCGATGCTAGGTTTGTTGGTAATGGTGCCGGTATTTTTTCTTCCAACTGGCAATTATTGGAAGCTCCTACGGGAACCTCCACGACACAGACGGCGCAGAACTCGGATTTAAACAACTTGTACTCCCTATCGTACGATGCCAATACCCTGCATGTCAGAAACTGGTGGCGAGGGGTGTATAAGGTAATAGCCAACGCCAATTTAGTGCTGGAGAATGTACCGGATATTGATATGGATGAGGGCCAAAAGAACCAAATCTTGGGTGAAGCCAGATTCTTGCGTGCCTGGGCGTATTTTTATGCCGTTAGATTGTGGGGCGATGTGCCGCTGATTACCCTTCCACAAAGTGCTACTTCCGAGGATTTTTTCCCATCTCGGAGTCCACTAAAAGCGGTGTACGATCAAATTGTGGCCGATTTAACGGCTGCGGAAAGTGCAGGACTATCCTGGACCGATGAGAGTGGACGGGTATCCCAATCGGCTGTAAAATCTCTCTTGGCCAAGGTGTATCTTACCATGGCCGGAAATCCTTTGAACGAAACAGCACGATATGCCGATGCGGCCAGTAAGGCCAAGGAGGTAATAGACAATGCTGGCCCTATAGATTTGTTTGATACCTATGGAGAGATCCACGACGAAAGCCTTGGAAACACCGTAGAGCATATTTTTAGTTTGCAATACAACGATGAGGTGGCCGGTAATCCTATGGGGAATATGTTCCCGAATTTTCAGCCGGTTACCTACCGTGGACCTTCGGGAACAGGTAGTACCGTACCCGAGATAGAATTTTATAACTCTTTTGAAGCGGGCGACCAAAGAACCGTAGATCGAGAAGGGTGGTTCTATACCAGTTACTATACCAATGGGGACGGAGAGCTTTTTGATTTGGGTGCCCCTTATATCTTTAAACATTTTAATGTGACGGCCAATGGTACCCAAGGCGTTCCGGGAACGGCAAAGGACAATCTTAATATGCCTATAATAAGGTTTGCGGAAGTATTGCTCATTTATGCGGAAGCTTCCAATGAGGCCACAGGTCCAACCCAAGATGCCGTTGATGCTTTGACAAGGATACGGGACAGGGCGCAACTAACTACACCCACGCTTGGGGAATTTACCCAAGAATCTTTACGTGAGGCCGTTTGGAAAGAAAGATGGCATGAGCTGTGCTACGAACAAATTACATGGTTCGATATGGTGCGCCTTAGAAAGGTGCTGAACAGTGAAACAGGTGGTTTTGACGATTTTGTGGGTCATATTAACCTTAGTTCCGACCAGGCTTTACAAGAAAAACACTTATTGTTTCCCCTTCCAGAGCAGGAAATGATCAACAATCCAAGTTTAACACCACAAAATCCGGGATATAACTAATGGAAAACGCCAAAAATATTCGCGGTGATCAAAAACTTTGGTAATTAGTTTTTAGTTAATAATTAGTTTGGAGTTTTATTAAGCAGTATCCCTAAAGGGGGTACTGCTTTTTTTGTGATAATAGGTAGTTTGGCCAAGCCTATTTCTTATAGATCCCCTTAGTCTGAGCAGTATTCTTTGTTTTTTAGAATGTATATGGAGCGTAGACCTTGATTAGACGATTTTCTTTAGTTGATTTACCCGTTCTATTGCCTTGCTCTTGACCTCAATATTGTTGTTCAGCTCATTTATAAAGTTGGATGGTAAAATACCCAGTCTTTTCTTAAAGGCGGCGTTAAAGGTATTTAGGTTGTTAAAGCCCAGGGAGACGGCTATATAACTTAATTTATTGTTCCTGTAATCAATATCCTTTAATAGTTTTGGCAATAGATAGTTTATCCGTAACTCGTTTATATAATTGTTGAAATTGGATTTTTTCTCTTGATTGATGACTTGTGAAAGATATTTTGGGTTGGTTTTTAGCTGTTCGGCCAACAGGTGCAAGTTGCAATTAGGGTCCAGAAAAAAGGATTTTTTTTCCAATTTTTCCAATTTAGTCAGGATTATGTTCTTAATTTCTTCGTCAAGTCTGGGCTGGGCCTTTGGGGCATCGCGTTTTTTTCGCTCAACGGACCAATTGCTACTATCTTGCTCATATCCATTAAGTTTTTCGCTCAGCCTTAATTGTATTTCGGCAAGATCTATGGTTCTACATAATAGCAGTCTATTTTTTTTTCGCACTTTTAGATATGAGAAAACAGCAATACAACTTATTGCCATTAGAAAAAGCAGGGCAATGATAAAACCTCTAAACTGTGCTCTTTGGGCCTTATTCTCCAATTCCAATATTTTTTTCTTTTGTAGTACCTCCTTGACCTTTCTTTTGGTTTCTAGAATTAAGATTTTTTGTTCCTGTTCATTGGTAAATAGGGAGTCGCTTATGGTTTTATATAGATTCTTGTAATCATTGGACTTTAGAGGTTCATTGGTTTGTTGGTACAATTGCCCTAGTATGTAACTGTTGCGCTTTACCACGTCAAAGGCATTTATGTCCTCTGCAGCTTCAATACTTTTTTCATAGGTTAAAATAGCCTGGGTGGTGTCATGCTGTTGTAGATAAAGTTTGGCTTTGATAGTTAGGGCCCGGGGGATTCTAAACCTATAGTTGTTTTTATAATTAATCTCTAGGGCGGTAGATATATGGTTGAGTGCCTTTTTATTCTCCCCAATAGACATATATATGTTGGCTATATTACTGTGAACAGAAGCAAGTATGTAGCTGCCGGCCGGAGGAAGTTTCTTTTCAATATCCAGAAAAAATGAATAGACTTCCAAGGCTCCTTGTGGGTCGTTTAGTTGGGCGGTCATTTTTGCAATTTCATCTATCTTAGGGTAGATGTATTCTGTCTTCTTCAGCTTTAAAATATAATGCAGGCCCTGAAGACAATAGTGTAGGGATTTTGAAAACTGTTCAATTCTTAGGTAGTAGTGGGATAAGGCGGCATTGGCCTTCATCAATAGGTAGTCGCTCTTTGTTTTCTCGGCATGGTCCAAAAGTTGTAAGCCAACCTCCAAGGCTTTGTCATACTCCCCCCTTTCAGTATATATATCGGATTTCAAGGTGGCAATGTCGCCATACACATTCTGGAAACTTCCAGCCACTATTAAGTTCTCTATCTCCTGCACCATTTTCATGGAAGCATCAAAATGTCCTTTTACAAACAAGTGGTAGGCTTTATTGTATTTTGCGGAAAGTATGCCTTGGGTGAACCCTATTTTTTCTGAGAGCTCCAATGCTTGTTCATTGTAGGTATTGGCCGCATCATCGGATTTATAGATATATGCGGTAAATAATTTAAGCAGTACCAATATTTTTTCGTTGCCTTCCGCTTGCTCCTTTTTGGCCAGCAGGTATTCTATATCCAAAAATTCTTCTTTGTAACGATCTTTGACCTCAATAAGATTTCGGATAGATTTAAGGTAAGAGTCTATGGATTTGTTTTGTCCTTCAGTAGCGCGCAAGGGAATGATGGTACAAAAAAAGAAGAAAAGTAATAGTTTGATGGTTAGGTTGTTCATGGTCTTTTTTTTTACTTATTAAACTGGGGGATTTTTAAGCAAAGGAAATGGGACCTTCTTTTTGGTTTTTGTAGCTAGGGGTACTTGGAACTTGAAATGTAGGTAAAATGGTTTGTATCCATAATTAAAGAAATAATTAAGTTTTGGTAAATACCATAAAGGATTTATAAATATAATGGAAATATAACAACACCAAAATTTAAAATCCGCAATATAAATATGGAGAATGGCTTTGTTGCTATCCGGAATAGGTTTGGATGTAAAATGGCTTTTGGTGTCTTGTTAGGCGAAATTTGGTATAAACTCCCAAAAACTAAAAAGAGCCCTGTTAAGACAACAAGGCTCTTTTACGAGAACACTATATGAAAATGAAAAAATTACTTTTTTGCTAATTATTATGTTGTAAATGTAAAATACCGAACCTATTTTGAGAAATTATTGTTGTGAACCTTGTTGATTATGAGGTGTCGCCAATAAAATTTGTTGTTTGGGCATTAATTCTTCTTTTAAATATAAAAATATGACGAACTTTATAGCTTGAAATTTATGCAGCTATATTTAGTAGTCCTGCTAATGTTAATGTAAAAAAGAAGATGGATATGCAACAATCAGAAAGGTTAGACGAGTTTAAGAAATCGGTACACAATAAATTTAATATTTATAATAGTCTATTCCTTAATTTGCCGTACCGTAACATTGAAAATGTAGGAATGCTTATTCCTTTGTTGCTTCATCAGGCCGACAAGGGACTGAAGTCTGGTAAGAATCCCCAGGAAATATTGGATGCCTTTTTTCAAAATTACGCCAATATTGATTCGGAAAGGGAAAGGATAGATTTTATGTTCCGTATTATACAGTATGTAGAAAGACAGGTGGTACTGTATGACAGTGTTGAGGACGCTGCTTTTCCTAGACTCCAGAAGCATAGTAGTTCTTTGAGTATCCGTGACTATTTTCAGTTGGTTGACAAAAATAAAAGTTGGGATCAGATATCGGAAAAATTATCAACCTTTAGTGCCAGGATAGTTTTAACGGCCCATCCTACACAATTTTATACTCCTGCTGTACTAGATATCATCAGCAATCTTAGAAACCTTATTTTGGAAGATAAGATAAACGATATAGATATAGTATTGCAACAATTGGGGCTAACTTCCCTGATCAATGCAAAAAAGCCAACTCCTTTGGATGAGGCCAAGAATATCATATACATTCTTAGAAATGTATATTATGATGCTGTAGGGGATCTTTATGCTTATATAAAGGATAATATTGGGGATGTGGAGTTCAATAACCACAATATTATGAAGTTGGGCTTTTGGCCCGGTGGGGATAGGGATGGAAACCCTTTTGTAACCTCTGATATTACAAAGGATGTAGCAGATGAACTGCGGATAACCCTAATGAAGTGCTACTATCATGATGTAAAGGGGCTACAACAAAAATTGACTTTCCGCGAGGTTCAGGATATTATAGTAAAGCTTAGGGATCGCTTGTATACTTCCATGTTCGATGCCAATAAGGTTTTGCCTTATGAAGATATTATTGGACCACTTTTGGAAACTAGGTCAATTTTAATTGAAAAGTACCACAAGTTGTATTTAAAGGATTTGGATCATATTATAGACAAGGTTAAAATCTTTAAGACCCACTTTGCCACTTTGGATATTAGGCAGGACCACAGTGTGCACAAACAAGTGGTGCAGACCGTACTAAGGGAGCAAGGGCTTATATCGGAAAGTCTAGAGGAATTAAGTAAAGAGGAGTTAGTAGATATTCTCTTGCACAAGGACATAGATCTTAGAGCGCAGAACTATGGCGAGGATATAGTTAAAGAAACCATTCAGAACATACTTCAATTGAGAGGTATTCAAGAAAAAAATGGCGAGGAAGGATGTAACCGTTATGTAATCAGTAATTCTGAAGATGTTTTCTCCGTACTCTTTGTTTTTGGTCTATTTAGATGGTGTGGTTGGGATTCCGATAAAATTACTTTTGATATTATTCCTTTGTTCGAGACCATGAAAGGTATGGAAAGCTCTGAAAATACCATGGAGGAATTGTTCAGTATACCAGAATATATGACCCATTTGGAGCAGCGGGATAGAAAACATACTATAATGTTGGGATTCTCTGATGGTACCAAGGACGGTGGTTATGTTAAGGCCAACTGGGAAATCTTTAAGACCAAGGAAACCTTATCCGCAGTTTGTGAACAAGCAGAAATAAAGGCTATATTCTTTGATGGTCGAGGTGGGCCACCAGCACGTGGAGGAGGAAAAACCCATAGGTTCTATGCCGCCCAAACAAAGGATATTGCCAACAATGAAATTCAACTTACCATTCAGGGGCAGACCATAACCAGTACCTATGGCACCAAGGAGCAGTTTATACATAATTGCGAACAACTGCTTACAGCCGGACTTTCCAATAATATTTTCGGGAAGGAAAATATAATTTCCAAGGAATCAAGGCAGTTAATGGAGGAACTTTCCGATCTGAGCTTTGCCAAATATGATGCCTTAAAGAACCATGAGCGGTTTATACCTTATTTGGAAGATAAGAGTACCTTAAAGTACTACCAGAAAGCAAATATTGGTAGTAGACCGGGCAAGAGAGGGAAGAAGAAAAAATTGGAACTTACAGATTTAAGGGCTATTTCATTTGTGGGGTCTTGGAGCCAGTTAAAGCAAAATGTACCTGGTTATTTTGGAATAGGTACGGCCATCAAAACCCTAAAGGATCAGGGGAAAATGGAAGAATTGAAAGAAATGTTCAATGAGGTTCCTTTGTTCAAGGCGCTGATGCTTAATAGTATGATGTCCTTGGCCAAATGTTATTTTGAACTTACCAGTTACATGAAAGAGGATAAGGAATACAAGGAATTCTGGAATATTCTTCATGAGGAGTATCTGCTTTCCAAAGAAATGTTACTGTTAATTTCCGATTCGGAAATACTGATGGAAAAAGAGTCGGTGTCAAGGGAATCTGTGAAAATAAGGGAAAATATTGTACTTCCCTTGTTGGTAATACAGCAATATGCCTTACAAAAAATGAGTAAGGATACCGAATTTAAGGAGTTGTATGAGAAAATAGTTATACGCTCATTGTACGGTAATATTAATGCCAGTAGGAATTCGGCCTAATCACCTAATAACGGTAATTTTTAGGTTGTCTACATATAGAAACCCCAAAGTGCAGCACGTACTTTGGGGTTTTTACTTGTTTGGCATGCAGCGGTATGTTTTGTATAATTTTTCCTGATTTTTTTTACGGTAGGTAATTTGCTTTCCAGCCCTTGTATTGTAGGTGGCAATTAAGTTTTTCGTTGGAACATGTTCCATTACAAGGCTTTGTGTGGTGTGATTGTAGAAATAATCCAAGGTCTATAGACCGGTTAACTATTACTTTGATTATATTAGGGGCAGTAATAGTATGGCAATAGGATCCCTATGTATAGGTAATAGGGAAATATATTTGATCTACTAGGTATTCCCCCCTCTTCCTTATAAAGAAGTAGACAACCAATAATGAATAGTCAGACAAATGCATGTGTAGGATTTAAAATGCTGTAAACATGTATGAAAATTATGTAATTTACGGTAGTATTTAAGACTAATTGTTGTAATAAAAAAAAGGGGGGATGCCAAAATACAATAATGGTACATTTCAAAAAGACTTTGGTCAATTGTTAAATGACGAAAGTGGTATTTTTAGCTATTTGGAGCAATATGTTCTGGATGGCTTGTGGTGTTGTGATTTAAGGAATCCTGAGAAAGGTAGTATCAACAACAACCTGGCCAAGTCTTTGGGGTATGCCCAAGAAGTAGGTGGAGGCATGACCGTTGATTTTTTAACACTGGTGTATGGACCCGACCGGGAAATACTACAAAACTCTTATAAGGACCTTAACGGGGCTTCTGTTGTAACCAATGTTAATGTGGAGCTAAGGCTGATCCCCAAAAACAATGATCCAATATGGTATAACCTAAAGGGGTTCTTGGTTATGGATGGGTTGGAAGGCCCTTTGCGGATATTGGGTGTGGCTTACAACATTCATAAATACAAATCCTTAGAGCTAGAGATAAGAAGAAGGAAAGAGTATTTTAAAAATGTTGTAAAAGGGGCCAAGATTGGAATATGGGAAGGTAATCTTATTACAGGGGAAGTTGTATGTAATGAGCGGTGGGCAGGTATGGTAGGCTATACCTTGGAGGAATTGGAGCCTATCAATTATGAGGCGTTTTTGGGTCTTGTGCACCCGGATGATGTACCTATTATAGAACGTTCACTTCAGGATCATGTGGGCAATCTAGGTGTTTATGAGGTTGAATTTAGGATGCGCCATAAAGATGGACACTGGGTCTGGATGCTGAGCAGAGGTGAAATCACCAAATATAATTCCGAAGGTCTTCCCCATATAGTTTCAGGTATCCACTATGATATTACGAAAAGAAAAACGAACGAACTATTACTTAAAAAATACAAGGATCTTTTTGAGCGATCTGGTGAGGCGGCAAAAATTGGCTATTGGGAATTGGATCCACTGAACAATACCATTTTTTGGAATAAAGCAGTAAATGAAATCCATGAAGTGCCCCAAGACTATGTTCCAACTTTGGAAGGTGGATTGGAATTTTATTTGGAAGGAGAGGATCGGAATCGTTTTCAGGCTATAATTGATCAGGCTTTAAAGCAACCTATGGAGTTTGATGAAGAACTGCGCATCAAGAGCAGTAGTAGCCGAGTAAAATGGGTGAGGGTTATAGGGGTTTCAGAGCATAAAAAGGGAGAGTGTATAAGCCTTTTTGGACTTATACAGGATGTAGATCAAATAAAAAAGGTACAACTGCAAATAAAGATAAGGGAGGAGCAGTTTAGGCAGACCTTTAATCACTCTGCGATTGGGATGGCCCTGATAAACAAAGAGAATAAACTATTACAGGCAAATGACAGTTTAAGTGGGATCTTTGGCTATAGCGAGGAAGAACTGCAGCAGATGAACCTTGAGAAAATAGCAGAGCCCAACGATCTAAAAGTGAATAGAAAGCTAATAGAGGAGCTGTTTTTAGGTAAACATAAGTATATAAAGCTAGACCATAGGTTTATTCATAAGAATGGATCTGTAATCTGGGCCAACGTATGCATGTCTGCTATTAACAATGATCAAGGTGATATCATTCATTTTGTGGCCCAGATACAGGATATCACCGAGCGCAAGGAAAATGAAATGCTATTGGCCCACAATGTGGACCTAATGCAGCGAATAAATGATGCCGTGAATATTGGGATATGGGAACTGGATTTGACAGGCAATACGGTTTATTGGAGCCCAACAATCAAAAAAATGGCGGAAGTTCAAGACGATTTTGTACCCACTCTGGAGGAGGTTTACACCTTTTTTGCATCTGGCCAACAACGGGAAACCTTTGTTGAAGCCATAGAACGTGCCGTGGAAAAAGGAGAAGGCTTTGATCTTGAACTTCAGGTTGTTAGCACAACCAATAAAGTGTTTTGGTCCAGGACCATTGGTATTCCCGTTATGGAGGATGGGAAGTGTGCCAGATTGTACGGTTTTTTCCAGGATATTGATGAGAAGACAAGGGCAACAAAAGAATTGGCTATCAAAGAAGAGGAGTTTAGGAGGTCTTTTAAACATGCGGCAATAGGGATGCTGGTAATTGATCTTGACGGCAGGTTGAAAAAAGCGAATCCCAGGATTTGCGATATACTGGGTTATGATGAAAAGGAGATTCTTCAGAAATCAATTATAGATTTGGTACATCCGACGGATAAGGACAGTGTTCGTCAGATGTTGGATGATATTCAAAGGGGGGAAAAAGGAGTGTTTAAAATGGAGCAGCGCTGTGTGCATAAGTCAGGGGATTACGTCTGGGTTAATTCCGGTATAGCAGCTGTTCAAAATGACGCTGGAGTCTATACCCATTTGGTGGCACAAGTGCAGGATATTTCCGATAAAAAACAATTGACCGAGAATCTTACCGAACACAACAACAGATTGATAAATTTTGCACATATCGTTTCCCATAACCTAAGGTCCCATACCAGTAATATTAGCATGTTACTGGATTTGGCACTACAGGATAACCCCAGCTTGCTTAAAAATGATTATTATCGAAATATAAAAGCTGTTTCGGATAATATGAACGAGACAATCTTTCAGCTAAATGAAATTGTTGAAATAAATTCCAAGGTGAGTTCTACCTTGACCTCCCAAAATTTATTGGCCAACGTTCAAAAGGCATTAAATACGGTTCAATCCCTGGTAAATAAAACCAATGCCAAGGTTGAAGTGAATATCGATTCCGATATCAATGTTTTGGCCGTACACGCCTATTTGGAGAGTATTATTCTGAATCTGGTTACCAATGCCATAAAGTATAGGTCGCCAGACCGAAATTTGGAAATAAAGGTATTAGGCGGATTAAAAGGTAGTTTTGCTTATCTAAGTATTGAAGATAATGGTTTGGGATTGGATTTGGATAGACACGGTTCTAAAGTTTTTGGTATGTATAAAACTTTTCATAGTCATCCGGAAGCAAGGGGAATTGGGCTGTTTATTAGTAAGAATCAGATTGAAGCCATGGGCGGCAGTATAATGGTGGAAAGCGAATTAAATAAAGGAACTACCTTTACCACCTACTTTTTGATCGCAAAATAAATTTAATCAAATATAATAAAATGTCTTTTTAGAAAATGGGAGTTCATAAAATATTACATATAGACAAATATGTATTGGTAAAATCCTTGCGTATCAATTACCTTAGATGCGTAAAAAATGAATGTACAAAAGGTAAGGTATTGGATCAAGAATTATAGAATCTTTTTAATTATATGAAAATCAATACCACCTTTATTATAGATGACGACCCAATTTTTGTTTTTGGTTCTAAAGTACTTCTGAAAAAATGTGGTTTCGCATCCAATATTGTTGTTTTTCAGAACGGAAAGGAGGCACTGGAAACAATTGTAAAGCTTCTGGAGTCTGAAGCGGAGTTACCCGAAGTTATTTTTTTGGATTTGAACATGCCTATTATGGATGGCTGGGAGTTCTTGGAAGCCTTTGGTAAACTGTCCGGGCTAGAGAATATACGCCTGTATATTTTGAGTTCTTCAATTGATTCCAGGGATATGGAACGCGCCAAAGACTATGATATTGTCGCTGATTTTATCGCAAAACCCTTGACCGAAGGCAGAATAAGCGAATTGTTGAGCAGTATAGAAGTATAATTTACGTCCAATCGTAAAATATGCTCTACAGTTGTTTTGCAGCCTTGTGATACAGAATTTAACCATACAGTTGGAGGGGTTTTCACTTCTGAAGGCTATTAGGGTGCAAATAGTGTGATTTTAGTTAAAATCGTAAGATTGTTCTGGTAATCAAGCTATATTATGTCAAATTTATTATAATCCATTAGTATTTTAGGTTGCACTGCGTTATTTTAGTGCCTGCGAAAAAATAAGTCCATTATTGGTGCATTTTACTATTTTGAGTGGACCATCCAAGAGTTAAGAGGCTGGTTATATGCTGAGGGCCTGTTGGAGGTTAGATGTGCTAAATTTTTTAATTCATGAGATTACTTTTAAGTATTGTCCTTCTGTTGTTCATTGCATCCTGTAAAACTTCCTATGATGAGCCAGAAATTTCACTTGACGATTATACCTTGGAGGAGGGCTTCTCTTTAGATGTTGTAGCCTCCGAACCATTATTGACAGCTCCCGTGGCAATTGATTTTGATTCCAAAGGACGTATTTGGGTTGCCGAAATGACCGGATTTATGGTTAATTTGGAAGGTGACGATGAGGATTTGCCCAGTGGGTCCATCAAGATATTGGAGGATTTGGACCAAGATGGGGTTATGGATCATGCCAAAACCTTTCTGGATAGTTTGGTTATGCCAAGGGCCTTGGCATTGGTCTACGGGGGCTTGTTATATGCGGAATCACCCAATCTTTGGTTTGTGGAAATTAAGGATGATAAGCCCGTAAACCGGGTGCTGGTAGATTCTTTGTACGCTGTAGTAGGGAATCCGGAACATCAGCCAAATGGTTTAATGATGAATGTGGATAATTGGATTTACAATGCCAAGTCCAATTATAGATATCAGCGAAAAAACGGAGTTTGGAAAAAAGAACCTACTACCCAAAGGGGGCAATGGGGTATTTCACACGATAATTTTGGGCGACTATACTACAATAATAATTCTACCCAGTTGCTGGGAGATCACGTACTGCCCAATAGGCTTACCAGGAATAAGTTTTTTGTACCCAAGGTGGGAGTGGATGAAAGGTTAACCAAGGATCAGCGGGTTTATCCCTTGCACGCAGCATCGGTAAACAGGGGGTATGAAAAAGGGGTTTTGGACCAAGATAGTTTGTTGCGTAATGTAACGGCCGCCTGTGGTCCTCTGGTGTATAGGGGCGGAACGTTTCCTGAAGGTTATGATCAGAATGTATTTGTCTGTGTGCCGGAAGTTAATCTGGTAAAAAGGAACGTACTCTCTTTTGAAGCAGATAGAGTAGTGGCCAAGCAGGCTTGGGAGGGTAAGGAATTTCTGGCCTCTACGGACGAAGGCTTTAGGCCGGTAAACCTTTCAAACGGACCGGATGGGAATATGTATGTTGTGGATATGCACCGTGGTGTAATTCAGCATTACGCATTTTTAAGTCCTTATCTGAAAAAAATATCGGCCCAGAAAAAATTGGATACTATTCAAAATTATGGAAGGATACTAAGGGTTAGTGCTAAAGGTCAGGCCGCTAAAACTATTCCTGATCTGGAGACTTTTTCAACATCCCAATTAGTGGCGGCTTTAAAGGATACCAATGGTTGGATTAGAGATCGTGCCCAACAAATTTTGATTCACAATAAGGATGTGGAGGCCTTGCCGCAATTAAAGAATATGCTTGGGGATAATGACAGCCCCTTGTCCCAAATACACGCACTGTATGTACTTGAAGGATTAGATGAGCTGGAGTTTGATATGTTGGGGGATATGGTTAAAAATGGTAGGCCAAATGTGGCTTCACATGCCCTTGTTCTTATGGAAGGGTTTGCATCGGCCCAAAACGTTTCCAAGGCAGAGCAGATCTTTAAAGAGGCCGTGGATAGGAATCAGCCTATGATGGATCTTTATCTATCAACCACTTTGGGGGTATGGGCTCAGTATGACCAGGATGTATTCTTTCCGGTTATTTATGAGTTGTCCCAAAAATACAGTGATAAAAAAATATATCAGGAGGCCATTGTGAGTGGGGCCGAAGAGGTGATGCCAGCCTTGAAATCCGGAATGGGTAAGTTGGCCAATTTGCAGGATTCCGATCTTGATAATTTATTGGCAGAGACCGTTTCCCGTAAAGAAAACGATAAACAGAATTATATTTATTCCACTAGAATTGCAAGGGCCGATTCCAGAACCAATGGAGCCGTTCTATTTCGTCAGATTTGTGCCTCATGCCATTCCTCCAGCGGGGAAGGTATTAACGGATTGGCACCGCCATTGGTGGGGTCCGAATATATATCTACCCATTTGGAGCAATTAGGTTTAATAATTCTCCACGGTCTAAAAGGTCCCCTGCTGATTAATGGTGAAATCTATGATAAAAACCATCAAATGCCCGGGTTAATGTATAATACTGATATTACCGACAAGGATATATCGGATATTATTTCATATGTTACCAATGCTTTTTCCGTTAAGCCAAAAGGGCTGAAGCCCGAAAAAATCAAAGAACTCCGAAATGCTAAACCTAAAGCTGGTATAGGGTATACGGAAGAAGAACTATACCAAACCTTAGGGAAATAATTTTATTTGCTGGCAGTGGTCTGTTCTAATAAATAGTTAATCATTAAAAATTCAAACCCGGTAGAAAGATGAAGACTTTTATAAATGAAGATTTCTTGTTGCAGAGCGAATTTTCTAAAATTTTATATCATAATTATTCCAAAAACTTACCAATTATAGATTATCACAATCACCTGCCTCCAGAGGAGATTGACGGAAATCGGGTTTTTGAAAACATCAGTCAAGTATGGCTGGCCGGGGATCATTACAAATGGAGGGCCATGCGTGCGTTGGGTGTAAATGAGAAGTACATTACCGGAAATGCATCGGATAAGGAGAAGTTCTTAAAATGGGCAGAAACCGTTCCCTATACCGTAAGGAATCCGCTCTACCATTGGACGCATCTTGAGTTGCAGCGCTATTTTGGTATTCAGGAGCTTTTAGGGCCGGACAATGCAGAGGAAATTTATGAAAAGACAACGGCAATACTGCAAGGGAAATCGCATAGTACCATAGGACTGTTGCAGCAACAGAATGTAGAATCATTGTGCACCACCGATCAGCCAACAGATACCCTGGCCTTTCATAAAAGCATAAAGGAAAAGGGCGACTCGCCAAAGGTTTTTCCAACCTTTAGACCAGATAAGGCATTTGCCATAGACTTAGGGGCTTCCTATGTTTCCTATTTGGAAGAATTAGGGAATGCGGCTAAGTTGAGTATAGAAAGTTACGACGATCTTTTATCGGCTTTGGAAAATAGAATGGATTTTTTTCATGATCAGGGATGTAGATTGGCAGACCATGGCCTGGAGCAACTGTATTACTTCAAGGAAGGGACCTATGTAGCGGCCGAGCTGTTTAAAAAGGTGAGGGAAGGCAAGGCACTTTCCAATGAGGAGGTTCAATACTTTAAATCGCAAGTGTTACTGTTTTTGGGAAGGGCATATCATAAAAGAGGCTGGGTGCAACAGTTTCATATTGGGGCCATCCGTGATAACAACAAAAGGTTATTGTCCGTACTGGGCCCTGATACGGGGTTTGATTCTATTGGGGATTTTTCCCAGGCTAGGGCATTAAGTGGCTTTTTAAACGAATTGGACGGTACAGATCAATTGGCCAAGACTATAATTTACAACCTAAACCCGGCCGACAATGAAGTGATAGCTACCATGGTGGGTAATTTTAATGATGGTAGTGTAAAGGGAAAAGTGCAATTTGGTTCCGGATGGTGGTTCTTAGATCAAAAAGACGGTATGGAAAAGCAAATGAATGCGCTTTCCAACATGGGACTTTTAAGTTGCTTCGTTGGAATGTTGACCGATTCCCGAAGCTTTTTGTCTTTTCCTAGACATGAATATTTTAGGAGGATTTTATGTAACCTTATAGGTAATGACGTGGTAAATGGGGAATTGCCTGCCGATGAAAAATGGTTGGGGAAGATAGTAGCCGATATTTCTTATTACAATGCCAAAAATTATTTCGATTTTAATAAATAAATGATAGACTTTTAAGTCGTCCTTAGGGAATTGGTAACATAAAAAATGCGCACCCGTTTAAGGTGCGCATTTTTTATGTTTTGTAGAGATGAAGTGCTGTGGATCAGGGATTTCCTATAGGGCTATCATCGCATTTTAAGTCCCCTACAACGTATTGCATACCATCTAAAAAGAACTGCAATAGTGCTGCTTGGTCCATGCTTTGGGCATTATGGGAAGGGGAGCTATAAAAAACCCGGCCTTTACCATGCCTTTTTATCCAGGATACATAAATGGTGTTTTGATCTACTTCTTTGCGCAAGCCTTCCAATTTATCGGCCTCTATGTACAATAGGGGCCTAAAGTTGTAATCAAAATAAGCATTCTTAAAAAAATAAGGTTCATCAACATGTGTATAACCATTGCCATTAAAGGCTTGTACCATAGGGTGGTCTTTATTTACTTCCTTTAGGTGCATTTTTTGTTGCTTGGGGTGGTAGTCAAAACTGCCGCCTGTCATTTTACTAAATTCGGTAGAGTTGTTTTGTACCGTAATGGCGCCGTGGAGGATCATTAATCCACCGCCCTTGGCCACATAGTTCATAAGGTTGTTCTCGTATTGGGCGGCAAGCTTGCTTATGGCCTCATCACTGAGGTTGGAATTTTTTTGCAATAAGTCCCAAAAGAGATCCCTTTTGGGGCCGGCCGGATTGGAATTGTTTAGGATAACGGCATCGTATTGCTTTAGGTTTTTCTTGCTAAAACTGTCTACATCATACGCTATGGTAACCTCAAATGCTCCAGTTTTTTCGCCCAGGATTTTTAGCATTTCCACATTGTGGGGAATGGTCCAATGGTAAAAGCCGGTATGTTGGGAAAAGACCATAACCTTTTTGGTGTCGGCCTTAACTCTTGTGGTAGAGGGGGCCAAAGTTTCTATTTTGGCAAGCCATTTGTCGTTAACATCAAACTGTTCTATATTTTGTGCTAAGGTGGTACCGACAAAGATGAGGGCTAAACTGGTAAAAAGGATTTTTTTCATGTGTTGCTTAAATTTAAATATGTGTAGATTCTCTAATAATTAATTGATGTCTCAAGGTAATGGAATTGGCGGGCTGCAAGTCTAAACTTCCGTTTAGTTGGCTAATTACACTTTGTCCGGCCAGTACGCCCATTTCGTAACCGGGATAGTTAATGGTACTTAAGGGAGGCGTGACCAGTTCGGAAATAGGGTCGTTGTTAAAACCTATTATTTTAATGTCTTCAGGTATTCTGAAATGTTCTTTTTTTAGAGCTTTAATGCAATGGGCCGCAAAGGTGTCACTGGCTACGAAGAGTCCGTCTATAGCTTGTTTTTGGTTTTTTATATAATTTATCACCTTTGGCACATCATTGGGGTCCAGTTCGGTCTCTAGGCAATTCGATTTTTTAAATTTCATTTGGTGTTTGGCAAGGGCCTCCTTAAAGCCCATTAGCCGTTCGGAATATACATTTCTTTTCAGGTTGCCACTAATGCAGAGCAAGTTTTTGCACCCCTGTTCTATTAGGTGTTCGGTTGCTTCAAAGCCGGCCTGCTTGTTGTTGATTATTATAGTGGAACAATTGGGGAGGTTGTGTACCCTATCTAAAAAGATAAGAGGTATGTTGTGTCTAATATAGTAAGCAAAGTGATCAAAGTCATTGGTGTCGTAGGCAAGGGATACCAATAGGGCATCCACTCCACTGTTATACAATGTCTTGGCATTTAGTTTTTCCTTTTCCATCATTTCCAAAGACTGACTAATAATGAGGTTGTATCCAGCCTCATTTACGGTCTTTTCTATTCCTGCCAAAACATCCGACATAAAGATGGAGTTTAGTTTAGGAACTATAACGCCTATGGTGTTGGACTTTTGAGTGCTGAGGTTTACGGCAAATTTATTGGTTTGGTACCCCAGTTCGTTGGCCTTGGCAATGACTCTTTGCTTGGTCTTGTCACTAATGGATCGATGGTTGTTTAAGCTACGGCTTACAGTGCCTGCCGAAACCCCCAGCGCTTTGGCCAAATCGTAGATTGTTATCTTTTTGTCCATCTTCCTGCTTGTAATTGCTTATGCAATAATACGCAATAAAATGATTTACTGGGTTATGTTTTATTTATTGTTGTACAAAAAATACATTATTCGTAGATATCGGGCTGTTTTATTGTCTAAATAGTATGTAAATAATATTTAGCGTGATATTTTTTTACGCAATCGGTTGCGTAATAAAATGCAATTATATAGATTTGGGGAAATTAATTGTAGAAAATATCCCCACCTAAGGTGATTCTGTTCCCTAAATGGGGCCCAGTAGCCAAGCTGCGAAGTGTAGCAACTGTAGTAGTTTAAGTGCATTGGAGGTGATTTTTTCTATGATATAACTAACCAAACTAAATAGTATGAAACAAAAACAATTGAAATGGGTTTTTAAAAAGAAAAAGCCATTGAGGTCAAAGAAGGTGGTGCATGTGCTAATGAGTACACTGCTACTCTCTTCAGTGCAGGCAAATTTTGAAAATACAAGGGATGAGATCAATACGGTGGGTACGCTTGTGGTGCCGCAACAGCAAGTAAGTGGTACTGTTTTGGATGGCAGTGGGGTGCCTGTTCCCGGTGTCAATATTGTAGTTGCCGGTACAATCAACGGTACCCAGACTGATTTTGACGGTAATTATAGTATTACGGCAAATAAGGGAGACGTTGTGGAGTTTTCCTTTATTGGTATGAAGACCGTTAGGGTAACCGTAGGGGACGATCCAATAATAAATGTGGAAATGTTGGAAGATGCATCTGCCTTGGACGAAGTGGTAGTGGTAGGGTATGGGACAACAAAAAAATCTGATTTAACCGGTGCTGTTAGTCAGATTTCTTCTGAGGAATTGGAAATAGAGAAGCCCAATGATGTTTCCGACATGCTTCGTGGTAATATTGCTGGACTATCCGTTGGATTCAGTACCTCGGCAAAGGGAACAAGTGGATTTCAGGTAAGGGGAAATACCACCCTCACCGCGGGAAGTAGCCCATTGATAGTCTTGGACGGTACCATATATAACGGTGATATATCAGACATAAACCCTATTGATATTGAGTCGGTAAGTGTATTGAAAGATGCCAGTTCGGCGGCAGTTTTTGGAGCCAGGGCGGCCAATGGGGTAATTACCATAACTACCAAAAAAGGGAGTGGGGGAAAGCCATCCATTAATTTTAGCTCCAATATTGGCTTTACGTCACTGAGCAAAGATCAGCCCGTTTATGGGCCAGATGGCTTTGTGAACTGGAGAAAGGACGTTGCGCAAAGTACCAATGTAGGCTTTTCTCCTGAGGAGTATTCGGATCCCAGAAGCCTAACGAATGTATCCGTAGAAGATTGGTTGGCCTATGATGGTTCGTCCGGGGATCCTGTGGAGGTTTGGTTAAGAAGATTGAATTTGCAGCCCATTGAAATTCAGAACTATATGGAAGGTAAATCTATTGATTGGTATGACCTAACATATCAGACCGGGGTTAGGCAGGATTATAATTTAAGTCTTTCTGGAAGTTCGGACGTTCTAAAGTACTATTGGTCCATTGGCTCAACAGAAAATGAAGGAGTCGTAATTGGGGATGAGTTTACAACTATTAGAAGTAGGTTGAATCTAGAGGCTGATGTTACGGATTTTATTACAGTAGGTCTTAATACCCAATTTGCAGAAAGGGATGAAGGTTCCGTTCCTGTAGAGCAAAGGATTACGCAGAATTCCCCATGGGGCTCTTTTTATGAAGAAGATGGAACAACACTTAGGTTGAGTCCACAGGATGATTCCGGTGCAGGGGCCAGAAATCCGTATCTGCCTATGGAATTTACCGACCGTATGGTGAAGTATAATACCTTAAATGCCAATCTTTACGCCAATGTAAAGTTGCCTCTGGGTATAACCTATAGGGTGAATTTCACCAACAGGTATACCTTCCTGAATAGTTTTAATCACCGTTCCAGTGACCATCCGGAATGGCAGTCCTTTGGAGGGGATGCCAGTAGGAGAAATTTTAAATCATACGAGTGGCAATTGGATAATATATTTAAGTATAGTACCACAATTGAGGACCATCATAATTTGGATTTAACCTTATTGATCAATGCAGAAAAATATCAATCTTGGGACAATACAATGTCCAACAAAGGCTTCGATCCAAATGACAACCTAGGGTATCATAATATGGCGGCAGGGATATTGCCCGAAATATCCAGTAATGACCAATACAGTACCGGAGATGCTTTAATGGGAAGGATTAATTATTCCTACAAGGATAAATATTTGTTGACCTCTTCTATTCGTCGCGATGGCTATTCGGCCTTTGGGGTGAATAACCCAAGGGCGACTTTTCCGTCCTTTGCCTTGGGGTGGATACTATCTGAGGAAAGTTTTTTAAATGATGTAAGCTGGCTAAATTTCTTAAAGCTTAGATATTCCAAAGGTGAAAATGGGAATAGGGATATTGGGCGCTATGCTGCACTTTCAGATTTAAACACAGGGAAATACCAACTAGTAGACAATGCAAACAATGTTTATATTGTTTCCCAGCTATACGTAAACACTATGTCTAACCCTAACCTAAAATGGGAGCGGACAGTTGCCAATAACGTTGGATTGGATTTTGGCTTTTTTAACAATAAGATCTCTGGATCGGTGGAATTTTATAAGGCGGTTACCAAAGACTTATTGGTGAGTAGGTCCTTGCCCGATATTATAGGTTTTAATAGTATTCTGGACAATCTTGGCGAAGTGGAAAACAAAGGGTTTGAGTTTACCTTGAACACCAAAAATATCAATGCCCACAATTTTAAATGGGATACCTCCTTCAACTTTTCCTTAAATAGGAATAAGATATTGCATTTGTATGGGGATATGGAAGATGTTCTGGATGATGAAGGAAATGTTATAGGTCAGCGTGAAGCCGATGATATTTCCAATGGATGGTTCATAGGGCAGTCTACCGACCGCTATTTTGGATTAAAGACAGATGGCGTTTATACTACGGATGAAGCTGATGAAGCGGCGGTCTATGGCGTTCAGCCAGGTGATTTTAGGGTTGTAGACGTTAATAATGATAACTTGTATACCAATGAGGACAAGCAATTTCTAGGGTATTCCTCCCCTCGGTTTAGATGGACCCTGAGGAACCAGTTTGAGCTGTTCCAAAATTGGGATTTTTCATTTATGATGTACTCCTATTGGGGGCACGAGGGCACGTTTAATCAGGCCAAGAACCAAGGATTTGGAGATAGGACAAGCTCTTATGTTCTGCCGTATTGGACAGTGGATAACCAAATTGACAATGCGGCTAGGTTATTTTCTAGCAATGGATCGGCAAGCTATAATGTATATGTGGACAAATCCTTCATTAGACTTCAGAATGTTTCCTTGGGGTATACCTTGCCTAAGAGCCTAACGGAAAAGTTTAAAATTTCCTCTTTAAGAATATCGGGAAACATCAAGAATGCTGCTGTGTGGACCAAAGAATGGGATTTTTGGGATCCAGAAAATAGCGGTCCTACCCCCCGAACAGTTACGCTTGGTCTAAATATTACATTGTAAAAATTTTAATATATAACATTGAAATTATGAAATTATATAAAAATAAAACCCACCATATAATCGCGGCTTTGTTGGCCGTTCTGGGACTGTCTAGTTGTTCAGAAGACTTTTTGGAGCCCAATCCGCTTTCCTTTTATGCACCGGAAAACACCTTTATAGATGAAGATGGAATGCGGGCTGCAAATATCACCAACCTTAGAAATATGAGATATGAATGGTATGGGGACGGTGCACCAATTATTACCCAGAATATTTTTTCGGAAGTAGCCGTGGAAGGAACAACGGATAAGTCGGGCCCAGCTCAAGATCTCAATCTATTGATTCTTCCCGACAAAAACCTAAACAGCGTAAACACCAATAGGATTGGTTGGTATTGGTACGAAGGCTTTAAAGGGATTAAATATGCCAATACGGTGATCACCAGAATAGATGATGCTACCTATCCTTCAGAAGCGGTAAGAAACGAAATACTGGGGACGGCATATTTTCACAGGGCCTATCGGTATTATAATCTAACCCAATGTTTTGGGGATGTTCCTTTTATTCCAGGGGAGGCCACACAACCTAAATTGGATTTTTACAGCAATACCAGAGAGAGTATTTTGCAGGAGTTAAAGAGAAATCTGGAGTTTGCGGCCCAATGGGTTCCCGATGTGATGGACAAAGGTGAGGTTAATAAGGGAGCCGTAAATCATTTATTGACAAAGGTAAATTTGGCTTTGGGCGATTTTGATGATGCCGTTGCCTCAGCATCGGCTGTTATTGACGGGGGAGTACATAAATTAATGACAGATCGTTTTGGTGTTGACGTGAATGACGCTTCCAAAAATGTGATTTGGGACTTGCATCAGGCAGAAAATAAAAGCTTACCGGCCAATACCGAGGCCCTTTTATTGGTGATAGACCGTTTGGATGTTGAAGGTGATCTTGCTGGGGGTACCAGCGTTCAAAGAAATGCAGTTCCCCTCTGGTGGTCCGGTTTTAATACTCCAGCAGGTAACAGGGGTACCTTTGATGACCCCAATGATTCCTTTGGATTAATACAGAAATACGGTAGGGGAATTGGTAGGTGCAGAGGTACCTCCTATAGTACCAAACACATTTGGAAAGATGAAAACGATTTAAGACATGCCCCGGGAAACTGGATAGACATGGAGGATATTGTTTATAATAATGCCGCTTTGGTGGGGCAGGGAGATCCCTATTATGGAAAGAACCTGCAGTTGTATACGGATGATGGCTTAAATATTCTGTGCAACGACACTATTAGAAATTACTATGGATGGCCGCAGTACAAGTTCGCTATTGATGATCCAGAACGATTAAAGCCTCAGGGAGGTCATTCGGACTGGTATGTATATAGATTGGCCGAGACCTATCTTTTAAGGGCCGAAGCTTATTTTTGGCAAGGACAAACAGGTCTGGCAGCAGCCGATATCAATGCGGTAAGAAATAGGGCCGGTGCCGCTGATGTAACCGAAGTGAATATTGCTACAATCCTGGATGAAAGGGCAAGGGAACTTTATTATGAGGAGCCTAGAAAAGCCGAATTAAATAGAATCTCCTTCCTTTTTGCCAAAACAGGCAAGGCAGCATATAATGGAAAGGTGTATAGCATGGATAACTTTAGCCAGGATAACTTCTTTTATGATAGGATAATGGAAACGACGGATTTTTACAATAAAAATGCTTTTACCAGGCATGGTGATGAATACACTATGAGTCCACATCATGTTTTATGGCCTATACCCCAAGGAGCTATCGATTCCAATACCGGGGGAGTAATAAACCAGAATGAGGGTTATCCTGGTACGGAAAATAATCAGCCGCCCCTGACCAACATACCTGAAATTTTTTAACGAACCCAATCAGCGATTTTGTAAATTCCACTCTTTCAATCTATTTAAATGAAATATATATTCTTTTTTGGTGTTTTGATGTCCTTGATGTTTTCTTGCAAGGAAGCGGAATCCTATAGTTTTACAATAGAGGGGAGGACTGCTGTTTTACAAGCTGCTCCGGTCTCCGTCAACTTGGAAACTATTGGGCTGGAGAAAATAGGAGACCTTAGTGAATTTGTCCTTGGTAATGAAGGGGAGCAGATTCCGTTTCAGGTAGATAATGACAAAAAAAGGCTCTGGTTTGTTCATATGCCACAGCGTTCGGTGAACTACACATTTGGGAGGGTAGCAGCCAATACGCAAGCCGATGCGGGAGTTTCAACAAGCCAAAACAAAGGGGACCTACACTTGTCCATAGGGGGTGTTCCCGTGCTTACCTACAGGTATGGGATGAGCTATCCTCCCAAGGGGGTAGATTCCATTTTTAGAAAATCAGCTTATATTCATCCCTTGCTGTCACCAGCGGGAGATACTTTGACCCGTATTCAACCTCCGGACCATTATCATCATTATGGAATTTGGGGCCCATGGACCCATACCAGGATAGATGGGGAGCGGATAGATTTTTGGAACTTGGTTGAAGGCCAAGGCACCGTACTTTTCAATAAGTTTAACGACACCTTCTCTGGGCCTGTCTTCGCAGGTTTCAGTGCGCATCAAGAACATATTAACCTAAAAGCTTCCCAGGATAAGCAAATAGCCCTAAATGAAAATTTGGAGGTAAAGCTGTGGGACCTGGGGCGTTCAGATAGATATATGGTAGATTATATCAGTACGTTTAATACGCCCTTGGAGTCTGGTATTCTATTGGAGGCCTATCGCTATGGCGGCGGCCTTGGCATGCGTTTTACAGAACGTTGGAAAAAGGATAATTGCACCGTGCTCACTTCAGAAGGGAAAGACAGGCTCTCGGCAGATGGTACCAATGCGCGTTGGTGCATGGTAACAGGAGAGGCATCATCAGGAGAGGGTACAAACGGGATATTGTTTCTTAGTTATCCAGAGAATAGAGCTCACCCAGAGCCCATGCGTATTTGGCCCATGGATGCCAATGGAGGCAGGGGGGATATGTTCTTTGAATTTTGCCCTATTCGCCATAAAGAATGGAATATTGAGTCAAATAAAGACTATCGCCTAAAATACCGTATGGTGGTTTTTGAAGGGGAACTTTCTCCAGAGGAAGCAGAGGGGTATTGGAAAGCATATGCGGATGCTCCTATAATATCAACAAAATAAAATTTAATATATATTTACAAAAACAGTAACATGAAAAGAAGAAAGTTTATTAATAATTCCTTGATGACCACGGCGGCGGTTGTTGGATTTCCAACCATTGTCCCTGCCAGTGTTTTTGGGAAGAACGCACCTAGCAATAAAATAAATATCGGACAAATTGGTTGTGGACGAATTGCGAGGTCGCACGATATTCACGATACCATCCGTTTTGACCAGACCCGTTATGTGGGCGTCTGTGACGTGGATGCCAACCGGGCAGCAGATGCCAAGGTTTTGGTAGACAAGTATTATCAACAAAAAACGGGAAAGAGTAACTATATGGATACCAAGGTCTATGGTGACTACCGTGAAATGTTGATGAATAAGGATATAGACGCCGTAGTGATCAGTACCCCGGACCACTGGCACTCCCAGCCCGCAATGGAAGCGGCCTTGGCCGGTAAGGATATCTACCTGCAAAAGCCAACCTCCCTTACGGTTAGGGAAGGGCAGCAGTTGCGTGATGCCGTCCAGAAAACTGGAGTCATCCTACAGGTAGGTACCCAGCAAAGGGCCATGCCACAATTTAGAATTGCAGCAGAATTGGTAAGGAACGGAAGGATTGGTAAAATACATACCGTAAAAATTGGTCTTCCAGGAGATCCTGCCGGACCGGAAGCGGCCCCAATGCCAGTTCCCAGTAACCTTAACTTTGATATGTGGTTGGGGTCTACCCCAGATGTGCCCTATACCGAAATAGGAGTGCACCCACAACAAGGCTATAGCCGTCCGGGCTGGCTTCGTTTAAGGAGCTATGGTGCTGGTATGATTACAGGTTGGGGACAGCATCACTACGATTCCGCTGCTTGGGGTATGGATACCGAATTAACAGGTCCTACTTCCGTGGAAGCCTTGGCCGAATTCCCAAAATCGGGCTTGTGGAATGTGCACGGAGATTTCTTTGTAAAGCATCAATATGACAATGGTATAACCGTTTATACTAGCGGTGGCTATCCCAACGGAATAAAATATATAGGGGAAGATGGGTGGATTTTTGTTTCCCGTGGAGCCTATACGGCATCAGCCTCCGATCCGGTAGATAAGGAGAAGAGCAGCAAAGCCCTAAATGCCTCCGATCCAAAGATTTTGGAATCGGTAATCGGAGAGAACGAAATCCATTTGGAAAAAATAGATGATCAACACGGGAACTGGTTAGATTGTATAAAAACTAGAAAGGCGCCAATATCGCCAATAGAAAAAGGGCATAAAGCCTGTGTAACCTGCCTGATCAGTGATATTGCCATGCAGTTTGATAGAAAATTGGAATGGGACAATGACAAGGAAATGTTTGTCAATGATGACGAGGCCAACGCAATGTTGCACCGTGAGCAGAGAAAGCCTTATGGTACCGACTATGTGAAGGCCTAAGCAAAAATTGATATATTTACCGTGAAGAATTCCCTTTCTAGGATAGGTGGTAGTGTCCAATATCAAAGGAGGGGAATATTCTATTATTAAAATACAGCCTATGAAATATAGTGTGTGGACCCTCCTGATGCTTTTGTGTCTGGGATGTGGTCAAAAAAAAGAAAACGTAAAAAAAACGGAAGAAAATTCAACCAATATGGTGAAACTAATGACCTTGGATCCGGGGCATTTTCATGCTGCCTTGGTACAGAAAACTATGTACAATGGGGTAGATTCCACTATTTATGTTTTTGCACCGCAAGGCCCGGAAGTACAGGATTTTCTAAGTAAGATCAAATCCTATAACTCTAGGTCTGAAGCCCCAACCCATTGGAAGGTAAATACTTATTTTGGAGACGACTATTTGGAGAAAATGATAGCCCAAAAGCCAGGGAATGTCATGGTGGTGGCAGGAAAGAACTCTAAAAAGATAGATTATATCCTGGCTGCGGTGAAGGCCGGACTAAATGTATATGCAGACAAGCCATTGGTGATTAATCCGGAAGGCTTCCAAAAACTGGAACAGGCCTTTAAGATTGCCAAGGAAAAAGGTGTTATGATCTATGATATCATGACCGAACGCTTTGAGGTTACCACCGCGATGCAAAAGCAATTCTCCATGCTCCCCATGGTTTTTGGGGAATTGGAAGATGGCAGCAGGGTGAACCCGGCCATAAGCAAGGAAAGTGTTCATCACTTTTTTAAGTACGTTTCGGGTCAGCCCTTGGTTAGACCGGCATGGTTCTTTGATGTAAACGAAGAAGGAGAGGGTATAGTGGATGTTACTACCCATTTGGTAGATTTGGTGCAATGGGAACTTTTTCCAGATCAAATTATCAATAGAACGGATATAGAGATGGTAGCGGCCAAGCGTTGGCCAACTGTATTGACCTTGGAAGAATTTAAGAAAGTTACCGGTCTGGACAGTTTCCCGGACTACCTTAAAAAGGATATAGAGGACAATAAGCTGAAAGTATATTGCAATGGGGAAATGGTATATAAAATTAAAGGAAAATATGCCAAAGTATCGGTTATTTGGAACTATCAAGCTCCTGAAGGTACTGGTGATACCCACTATAGTATTATGAGGGGGACAAAAAGCGACCTGATCATAAAACAAGGTAAAGAGGAAAACTATAAGCCAACGCTTTATATTGAGAACAAAGGCACAGAGAATTTTGATGCTGTTCTGGGCAATGTGGTCCAAAATACCATAAATCCAATGTATCCCGGAACTACTGCTGAAAAAGTGGGGGATAATGTTTGGAAAATTAATATACCCGACCAATTTAAAATTGGTCATGAGGCACATTTTGCCCAAGTAACCCAAAATTATTTGAAATACTTGGAAGAGGGCAAATTGCCAAATTGGGAGGTGCCCAATATGATTGCTAAATATTATACAACCATTGAGGGCTATAAGATGGCCAAAGAAATGGAGTAAGGGCTGTACGTAGAACCTAGTAGTAAACATTATAGGTTATAGCATTTTTGCAATCGATTGCAATTGTTGACCTATGGTTAATCTGGTTATTGATACGTAATGTTATTTCCTTATATTATATTTGGATTTTGTGGAATTATAGTAATAAAACTTAATATAGATGAGTCAACTTTTTTCAATTGAAAATAAACTATATGCCCTATCGGGTGCAACAGGTACCCTAGGGGGGTCTATAGCCAACTATCTTGTAGAAAATGGCGCCAACGTACTATTGTTGGGAAGGTCATTGGATAAACTAGAGGCCAAGTGCAAGGAGTTAAACGGTATTCGCGACAATAGCGCTAGCTTGTTTGTACTGGATGTTATGGATCAGAAGCAACTGAATGATTTAAAAGATACCATTACCTCCAAGTATGAAAAATTGGACGGACTAATCAATCTGGCCGGAGGTAATATTCCCGGGGCTACCCTAAAACCAGATCAGACCATTTATGACATAGAACTGGGCGATACCCAAAAGGTGGTAGATATCAATCTGTTCGGTACTGTAGTGCCAACTATCGTTCTTAGTGAGATCATGGCTAAACAGGGATATGGTTCCATAGTCAATATTTCATCCATGGCGGCCAAGCAAACAATTTCAAGGGTGTTGGGCTATTCCATGGCAAAAGCAGCGGTGGATATTTTTACCAAGTGGATGGCGAACGAATTGGCTTCTAAATTTAGCGATAAGGTTAGGGTGAATGCCATAGCGCCAGGTTTTTTTATCGGAAACCAAAATAGAAGGTTGCTAACCAATGAAGACGGTTCATTTACGGATAGGGGAGAAAAGATTATTGGCAATACGCCAATGGCGCGTTTTGGCGATGCCTCGGAACTTAACGGAATGGTCCACTACCTTCTTAGTGATGCTTCTTCTTTTGTAACCGGAAGCATTTATGAGATAGATGGTGGGTTTAGTTCATTCTCCGGAGTGTAGCAATGCAGTTTTTAAAGAAAACACTGCGTTGGTTCGGACCCAATTTTGGTGTATCCCTAAAAGAGATTAAAGAGCTGGGCGTAGAGGGTGTTGTAACAGCCTGTCACCAGGTGCCTATTGGGGAAATATGGACCTCAGAACAAATCGGCATACTAAATAAGGAGATTGAAGATAACGGACTTGAGTGGTCTGTTGTGGAGAGTGTAAATATACACAAGGCCATAAAATATGGATTGCCAGAACGGGACCTGTATATTCAAAACTATATAGAGACCCTAAAAAATTTGGCAGGGCACGGCATTAAGGTGGTCTGTTACAATTTTATGCAATTGATAGATTGGACCCGAACCGATTTAAATTATGTACTGCCCACAGGTGCTGTAAGCCTCTTATATAACCCTCTTGCCATTGCAGCCTTTGATTTGTTTGTTCTGGAACTGGAAAATGCCCTGGAAGTCTATGGAGAGCCAAGGGTAAAGATGGCACGTGATTTTTACGATGCCCTGGATAGCCATGGGCGTGAACAACTAAATAATGCGATTTTAGCGGGAATGCCCGGTTCCAAAGACCTCATAGCTATTAACGATTTTAAGGCAACCTTGGAAGAGGTGAGCAAAATAGACAAAACCGAATTACGTGCTAACCTTGCTTATTTCTTAAAGTCGGTTATTCCAGAGGCAGAAAAATTAGGATTAAAAATGGCCTTGCACCCAGATGACCCGCCTTTTCCAGTATTTGGGATTCCCCGCATCGCTTCTACATATGAAGATCTAAAATTTATATTGGATTGTGCTCCTTCTCCTTCCAATGGTTTAACGTTTTGCTCCGGATCCTTAGGTGCAGTTGCCTCCAATGATTTACTAAAAATGCTACGTGATTTTGGTCAGGATATCCATTTTTTGCATTTGAGAAACGTTTGTCGGCAAGCGGATGGTAGCTTTTATGAAGCCGCCCATTTGGATGGATCCATTCCTATGGCTAAAGTAATGTTGGAAGTGGTTCGTGAACAAATTAGAAGGCATAAAACAGCCAAGGGACTAGTGGCTATCCCCATACGTCCCGATCACGGACATGTGCTATTGGAAGATAAAAAAAGAATGGCCGACTTTTATCCTGGTTATTCTCTTGTTGGGAGGGCCAAAGGAATGGCGGAACTCTATGGGTTGGAACAGGGAATCAGGGAAATGCTATTGTAGCTAGAGTGGTAAAAGTATAATAAGCGGAGCTTTTAGTTGAATAAAACGCAGTAATGTGACCATATTTGTTATGAATTGTTGTGAAATTTTAAAAAAAGACTATATTTAAAGTTTTTTGGAAATATATTTTAAGGTTATAATCGTTAACGTTAACGACAAAGTAAAAAATTGAATATGCAGCTGTACAGAACCCTAGGGAAAAAATTAGTTATTGCGATTGGTGTTTTGGCGTGTTTTGGATTATATTCTTGTTCCGAAATAACAAGTCATAAAACCTTGTTCTTTGCCCATTCCTTACCTATTACACATCCCGTTCACAAGGGGATTCTAGCGATGCAGGAGGCTTTAAATGAAAAGTCGGGCGGCAAACTGCAGATAAAAATATTTCCTGATGGGCAATTGGGCACAGAAAGGGAGGTGTTGGAATTGCTTCAAATAGGCAGTGTGGCCATGACCAAGGTAAGTGCCGCATCAATGTCCAGTTTCGCTCCGGAATATAGAGTGCTGGGAGTCCCGTATTTGTTTAGGGACAGCGAACATATGTTTTCGGTATTGGAAGGTAAAGTAGGAAAAGAACTGTTGGAAGGCGGTAGTGAATATTTGCTTCGCGGTCTTTGTTTTTATGACGCAGGGAGTAGGAGTTTCTATACCTTGGACGGCTTTATAAAAACTCCAAAAGATTTAAATGGCAAAAAGATTAGGGTTATGAACGACCAAATGGCGGTTAACATGGTTAATCGGTTAGGAGGATCGGCAACGCCCATGGCCTATGGGGAGTTGTATACAGCCCTACAGCAACGTGTAGTGGATGGCGCAGAGAACAATATCCCTTCATTTGTGACCTCAAACCATTACGAAATATGTAAATACTATACCGTGGACGAACACAGTATGGTGCCAGATGTAGTAGTGGTAGGGACTAAATTTTGGGATACCTTGAACGATACGGAAAAGGAATGGCTACAGGCAGCAGCCGATGAAAGTGTGGAGAAACAGAAAAAATATTGGCAGGAAACAGTAGAGGAGGGCTTGGAGATTATAGAAAAGGCCAACGTTGAGATCTACAATCCGGATAAAAGTCTTTTCGTGGAAAAAACAAAGCCTATTTTGGAGGAATTAAAGAAAGATCCCGTAATGAAAGAGATAATCGATGAAATCAATAATCAATAATGCAAACAACATATAAAATATTAAATAAGGCCATAGAAGGGTTGTTAGTGCTAATTTTCAGTTTATTGGTGCTTGATGTGGTTTGGCAGGTAGTATCCAGATACGTAGTAGGGCAATCCAGTTCCTTTACAGAGGAGTTTGCCAGATTTGCCTTGATATGGTTAACTGTATTGGGGGCCGCGTATATTAACGGGCAAAAGGAAGGCCATCTTTCCATGGATTTTTTGCTGTCCAAACTTTCGGCCGATAAGCAAATTAGAAGAAATAGGGTCATACAGCTGCTGATGGCTGTTTTTGCCTTGGTAATCATGGTGATAGGAGGAGGTAACCTCGTATACACCACCCTAAAATTGGGGCAATTATCCCCAGCCCTACAATTGCCATTGGGTTATGTATATGCCATAGTTCCCATATGTGGTCTATTGATTATTTTCTTTTCTATTTATCATATCAAAATAACTTTTAACGCCAACCAGAAATGAGTATTGAAACCATAAGTATACTAGTATTGTTTATTAGCTTTATGGGCTTGTTGGCCTATGGGGTACCCGTGGCCTATTCCATTGGGATATCTACCACCTTAACACTTCTGATCAACATTGCCTATATGCCCGCTACCACGACGGTGAGTCAAAGAATGACCACGGGAATTGATAACTTTGCCCTTTTGGCCATACCTTTCTTTATTCTGGCCGGAGAGATTATGAACCGGGGAGGTATAGCCAATAGGTTAATAGATTTTGCCAAATCGCTCATAGGGAGTCTTCCCGGGGGGCTGGCCTATGTTAATATTATTTCGGCCATGTTGTTCGGGGCCATTTCCGGATCTGCCATCGCAGCAGCCTCGGCAATAGGAAGTACCTTAACAGAAAAGATGGCAAAAGATGGCTACCCAAGAGAGTTTAGTGCAGCCGTTAATATTAGTTCTTCTACAACCGGACTGCTAATTCCACCCAGTAACGTTTTAATCATCTTTGCCTTGGCCAGTGGAGGTACCGCATCGGTAGCTGCACTGTTTATTGCCGGGTATATACCGGGAATATTGGTGGGCTTGGCCATTATGGCCATGGTCTATTTCTACGCTAGGAAAAAAGGTCTTCCCAAGGAAGAACGGGTGAGTTTTAAGAAATTGTTCCATGATTTTAAAAGGGCAATTTTAAGTCTTACCCTATTGGTAATTGTGGTAGGTGGTATTGTTGCCGGAATTTTTACGGCTACTGAAGCTGCGGCCATTGCGGTAGTATATGCGGTTTTGCTTGGTTTTATTAATAAAGAATTAAAATTTTCAGACTTTAGGTCCATCCTATTGCGCTCTGCCAAAACCACTGCCATAGTAATGTTTTTGATTTCTACCTCCATGGCCATGTCATGGTTGTTTTCCTTTGAATCTATTCCCCAATCCTTAACAGGCTTCCTCTTGGAATCTGTTAAAAATCCATTGATAGTATTGCTATTTATCAATATTACACTGCTCGTGGTGGGCACCTTTATGGATATGACACCGGCCGTATTGATTTTTACCCCTATATTTTTGCCGGTGGTCATGGCTATGGGAATGCATCCAGTTCAATTTGGAATGGTCATCGTACTAAATTTATGTATTGGGGTATGTACCCCTCCGGTGGGTACCCTGCTCTTTGTAGGAAGTGGTGTGGCCAAGGTGCCGGTAACAAAAGTTATTAAACCACTATTGCCGCTCTTGGCAGTAATGACAGCGGTACTGCTAATGCTAACCTATATCCCTGAGCTATCCCTATGGTTGCCACGTGCATTTGGCCTAATTGAGTAATAGCTTAACAGTAAAACTTTTTGAGATCCCTTATTTCTGAATGAAATAGGGGATTTTTTTTGTTGTGATGTACTACAGATTTCTATGGTAATGGCTGTTTAATTTTCTTCATTTGGCCCTGTATTAATTAGATTTTAGGGCTTAAGCTGTATAGTGATCCCCTACATTTTAGGCAGCCTTGGCGGTCCTAATCCTTGCCATTTTTTTCTCCCCTCCTTAACCCAATCTTAATAATTACATGTCAATAAATTTAACTTTAAGTAAAATTTTATCTATTTATTTGTCAACAAATGTGACTTATATGAAATTTATTTATACATTGGGTACATAAATTTAACTATTAGTAAAATTAGTTTTTAATTTATTAACTAAATAAACCAACAATGAACAAACGAAGAATTAAATTATTTGGGCTGTTATGCTCAATGGGAATGGCCCATGTACTATCTGGGAATACCGTGTATTTTGATGGTGTAAAAACCAAGGGAGACCCTATTCTGTCAAAGGTGGGGCTGCAAGACCGGGTAAGCGGTACCGTAGTGGATGGGGAGGGGGTTCCTTTGTCCGGTGCTTCGGTAATGGTAAAGGGGACTACCAATGGTGTTGTGGCAGATTTTGATGGGAATTTTATTATAGAGGTAGCTACAGGCGAGGTTTTGGTAGTGTCCTATGTAGGTTTTGAGACTAAGGAAGTGGTTATAGGCCAGGAAAGGGAGCTTAATATCATCTTAACTGCGGGCAATGCCCTGGAAGAGGTGGTGGTAACTGCCTTGGGTATAAAAAAGGAAAAAAGACGGGTGGGATATGCTACTCAGGAGGTAAAGGGAGCATCTTTGCAAAAAGCAGTTGCCCCCAATGTTGTGGAGTCCTTAACAGGTAAGATTGCCGGAGTTACCGTAACGACCAATGGTTCCGATTTTTTTTCCGATCCGCAAATTTATTTAAGAGGTGAAAAACCGTTGATAGTAGTGGACGGAGTGCCGCAACCAAATAGTGATTTTTGGAATCTGGCGTCGGATGATATTGAGAACATAACAGTCCTAAAGGGGGCAGCGGCTTCTGCCTTATATGGTTCCTTGGGAGCCAACGGGGCAATTCAAATCACTATGAAATCTGGTAGGGGGATTGAAGGAACGGTAATTTCCTTTAACTCTTCCACTACCTTTCAGGGCAGCTTTCTTAGAATCCCGCATGGTCAAACTCAATACGGACCCGGAAATACTGGTAGATATGAGTTTGGAACCGGAGCTGCAGGTGGGGGAGGTGTAAACGATTTTGACTACTCTGTCTGGGGACCAAAATTTGATGGGCGCCTTATTAAGCAGTTCGATTCACCTATTGATCCGGAAACTGGGGAGCGTATTCCAACTCCATGGATTTCCCGGGGAGAAGATAACCTGAAAAACTTTATGGAATTGGGAATGGTGACTTCCAACAATATAAGTGTGCAATCCAATTCCGATAGGGGAAGTTTTGTGATTTCCAATTCCTATAAGTATGCAAAAGCCTCCACACCCGGACAGCGCCTAGATATCAATACCTTTAGGTTGAGGGGGAATTTAATTCTATCGGATGCCATAAATATAGATGGATCGCTTCAATATAACTACCAATACTCTGATAATAGGATTAGGGGAACATATGGGCCTACTTCGCCCATCTATCTTTTAAGCATATGGGGCGGTGCTAATTTTGATGTCCGCAATTTTGATGGGGATAATATTTGGTTGCCAGGAAAAGTGGGTATAAAACAGAACTTTGTGGAGAATTGGAGATATAACAATCCGTATATTTTGTCCCATTATTGGAAAAAACCTTGGACAAAAAATGATATTCTGACCTATCTCAAAGCCAATTTTAAACTTTCGGATAAATTTAGCGGATCCCTCAGATCAACCCTAAACTCTTATTCCTTAACCAATAACGAAGAAATATCCATGGATATTTATAATTATGATATTCCGGATAGGGGAGGTAGGTTTAGATATAATGCAACACGGTATTTTGAAAATAATACCGACTTTCTACTTTCCTACAATGATAGCTTTTTTGACGATGAGGTACAATTAAACGGAACCCTGGGGGCTAATCAGCGCTATCTCCGCATAGAAAATGAAAGCGCAAGTACCACACAACTGATAATCCCTGAAGTTTTTACCTTGGACAATTCTGTAGACCAAGTAACCCCTTCCAGTAGTAAGGAGTACAAAGGGGTTTATAGTGCCTATACCTCCTTGGATTTTTCCTATAACAACCAGTTGTTTTTTGGGATGACAGGCAGGGTTGACAAATCCTCTACGCTACCAGAGGCCAACGATACCTTTTTCTATCCCTCGGTTTATGTAAGTGCCGTATTAAGTGATATGATAGATTTTCCAGAACCCATTAGTTACCTTAAAATTAGGTCGGCCTATGCTCAGGTTGGGGGAGACTTAGGTATCTATGATGCCACTAATTCCTATAGTACTGGTAGGTATAGGGACTTACCAACTGCCAGTTTTCCAGGAACTTTAGAAAACCCAAATCTTAAGCCGTCCTTTACCAATTCCTTTGAATACGGCTTTGAAACAAAGTTGTTCGGAAGTCGCTTTGGGATAGATTTTTCCTATTATGAAAATGAGTTTGGACCACAAATTTTTACACAGCCTTTCTCCTCGGCTTCAGGTTATGATGGAATTAGGTTAAACGGGAGGACCACGGAGCGTAGGGGAATGGATTTCAGTATCAATGCCATTCCCTTTAGGACAGATAATTTTAATTGGTCCATGATTGTCAATTTTGATAAATCCAAAGAATACCTAACCTCTTTGCCTCCATTGCCAGACGGGACGCCACAGGAGAATGAGGGGAGAACTAAAGTAGGAGCCCTTATTGGGGATTATTGGTATTCTGAATGGGAAAGGGCACCGGATGGGCAATTAATAATTCAATCTAGCGGACTGCCAAAGGTAACCGACTTCCCGGTGAACCAAGGTAATACCCAACCCGATTTTACGGCAAGTGTGAACAATTCTCTTACCTATAAAAACTTATCCTTGAATTTTTTAATAGACGGACGTTTTGGTGGTGTCACCTATGACCGATATGAGAGGGACCTATGGAGGGCTGGTGGTCACCCAGATGCCATACACCCGGAAAGGGAGTTGTCCAATATAGCTTATGTAAACGGTACAGATGCGAGAACCATGCAGATTCCAGGTCTTGCCCTTGTATCAGGGGAAGCCACCTATGATCCAGATGGCAATATATTGACCGATACCAGGGTTTTTGAGCCCAGTACCTACAAGGTGGATTATCAAACTTGGGCAGGTGGTTATAAGGCAGCATGGCAAAACGTGTTAATTGAAAAGACCTTTGCAAAATTAAGGGAGGTGTCCTTGACCTATGTATTGCCGTCCAGCCTATTGGATAAAACATTTATGAATTCGGCATCCATATCCCTAATTGGTAGAAACCTATTGTATTGGACCAAAGATGACACTTTTGGAGATCTGGATACCTATACCGTGAGTACTGGTGATACTAATTTGCAATTGCCTTCTCAAAGATCCTATGGATTTAACATCAACTTTCAATTCTAAAACTACCAAAGATGAAAAATATATTCTTGAAAACTATACTGTTGCTGTGGGTGACTTCTATCGCAATAAGCTGTTTAAAGTATGATGATTTGCGGGAAAACCCCAATCAACCAAATTCGGTTCCTCCTAGCCTTATATTTACACAGTTGACACCAGGGGTTGAATCTTCCTTTAGGGATACCTATGTAAGAATGCAATATCACTTGTGGATTGCAACCGATAATGTTAACTCTCCAAATTTTAATAGTGGTTTTGGAGGTTCTTTTTCCTATGGGGATTTGAGGAACATTGATAAAATGATTGAGGAAGCTGTTGCTGTTGGGGCAGGGGAATATGCCATACTGGGGAAATTCTTAAGGGCCTTTACTTTTGTTGAAATGACTAGAAGAATGGGGGATATTCCTTTTAGTGAAGCAGTGCAAGGGGCGGAAAACCCGACACCAAAGTATGATTCCCAGAAATCTATTTATATACAATGCCTCAATTGGTTGGATGAAGCCAATGAGGAATTGGGAGATTTTATTGTAAGTAATCCGGGTGTGATTTTAGAGGGAGACCTCTTTTACAATGGCGATTTAAAGCAATGGCAGAAATTGATCAATGCGTATACCATTAGAATTTTGATTTCATTGAGCAAGAAGGAGAACGATACGGATGTTGACCTAAAAGGCCGTTTTGCCAACATTGTAAACAATCCGGACAAATATCCGTTGCTTACCGGTCTAGCTGATAATGCCCAAATGGAATACTCCAATGCCGACGGTTTTAGACAGACTTATAATCCAGACCAAGCTGTGTACAGGGATGCTGTTGTATATGCCAGTACCTATATAGATATACTAAAGGAATTTGAAGATCCAAGATTGATGCAGGTGGCGGACCCTACAAAGGATGCACTGGATGCCAATCCCGATGAGGCAGTAGTTAGGGCCGACTTTAATTCATATGCCGGCGCAGATATTTCTGCCAACGGTACTGAGAATTCATCCAAAAAATTGGATGGGGATTTCTCCTTTCCGCATTTCAATAAATATTGGAACTATGTTGGGCAACCAGGAATTTTTATAAGCTATTGGGAGCAGGAGCTGCACCTGGCGGAAGCAGCAAATAGAGGCTGGACCAATGCCAATGCAGAGGTACATTATGAAAATGGGGTTGCGGCATCCATGGAATTTTACGGGGTTGATCCTGCTGATATTTCTGAATATTTAACAACAAAGCAGCCCTACATCACCGGGGAAGCAGGGCTGACCAGAATCCTGGAGCAAAAATACTTGGCTTTTGCCGAAAACTCCAATCAGGAGTCATTTTTTACAACGAGAAGGACTGGAGTGCCCACCTATATTTTTTCGGAAGAAAATAGTATAACCAAGTACCCTGTACGATGGACCTATCCTTCTTCGGAAGATTCGGATAATAAGGAAAACTACAGGGCGGCCCTAAGGGCACAATTTGGTGCCGAAGTAGATGATAGGGATCAACTAATATGGTTGCTTAAGGACTAAAAACGGTAAAAATTTACAAGGATGAAAAAAATATATAGATCAAGCAGTTTAAGAATTATTGTCCTTTGTTTTCTAGGGACAGTCCTCACATTTTTGCAAGGATGTACGGTAGACCGAGGCGATGGTTGGGCGGATGAGAGATATTTGGAGGATTTTGAATTTTATGTATACCACCTAAATCCTTTAACAGGGGAAGAATACACCCAAGAGGAATTGGCAGAGCTAACGTACAACCCACTACTAAAGGAGTCCTATTCCGAGGGGCAGTCTATAGATTTGTCCGTAGTGACTTCCAAAATGCCTTCTGAAATAAAAGTGCTTTCCGGTAAAGACTTATCCGTATTGGGAACCCTTACAACATTTGAGCCCTACGGCGAAAAATTTAAGTCCACTAGTTTTGTGACTGGCCTACAAGAGCTGGGTCTAGTGGAAATAGGCGATAAGATGACCTTGAAGTTTGATATTTTATATGGGGACGGCGCCATAGGGGCCGTTAATTTTGAAGTGAAAAAAGTGAAGTTTTTCGACCCCAATGCGGTAGTGGATACCTTTGTTTATTTAAGGAAAAGTACTGGGGAGACTACTCCTTTGGTTATTGATGAAAAGGTTTCTTCACGTATTACTGATCCGGCATATGGTGCTGTAGTTGAGTTTGATGGTGTTGACGATCAAGTAGAGATATTGGATGTTCCCGAACTAGGGTTTAGACATAACAGTGATTATTCCATAGGTTTTTGGGTAAATACAACCTCTACCGATAGTGATCCAGTAATGATTGGAGATCAAGATTGGGGTAGTTCTTCCAATCCTGGACTGACCATTGCCTTTAGGGGTAACAATTGGAGGGTAGCCACCTCCGACGGAATCACCAAGGCAGATACAAATTATGATGGGGGCTTTAATGACGGAGAGTGGCATTATATAGTGACTACATTTGATCGGGATGGCAACATGACACTGTATCAGGATGGAGCCTCGGTGGCATCCGTGAGCATGGCCGGAATTGGCGAAACAGACAGTGGTAACCCACTTCGTATAGGTCAGGATGGAACTGGAGCTTATGGGCAGTTTTTTCAAGGAAAAATTGGAGAAATTTCTATCTATGACTATGTCTTGTCCCCGCAACAGGTATCAGCTGTTTCTGCCGTAAAAACAGGGGCGCAATTGTTAAAACAGGATGGAAATACACTTAACATTGCGGTTGCCGGTACTGGTGGTGTCAATGCCAGGAGTGAGGATGGGAGGTATGCTTTTGATTTTGATGGAGTTGATGATTACGCCACCCTTGAGGACAGTGAGCTTGCTTTTAGACATACCGGGGATTTTTCAATTGCTACTTGGGTAAAAACTTTGGCCAGCAATAGCGATCCCTCCATTATTGGAGATAAGGACTGGGGGAGCGGCGGTAACAAGGGGTTTATTTTTGCTTATTTAGGCGGTTCCTGGAAGTTAAATGCCGGAGATGGAAATGGCAATAGAATTGACGTTAACGGGGGATCCATTGGTGACGGCGAATGGCATTTGCTTACTGTGACCTTTGATCGGAATGGCCATGCCACAGTCTATCAGGATGGGGAAGAAGTAGGCAATGCCAATATGTCGGCCTTAGGGGATATGAATAGTAACCTGCCCATTAGACTTGCCCAAGACGGTACCGGCAATTACGGTAATTGGTTTCAGGGGATAGTGGCCAATTCTATGATCTTTGATTATGCCCTCACCGCGGAAGAGGTTGAAACACTTTATACGGAATAAAAGTTGAGTTTTTTTGAGTTAGTTTTTTTCAACGAAGCCCGGTTCTTGAGAGTTGGACCGGGCTTATTAATTTAATTTTATGTTTACAATTTATACATATTGTCGTCCCAAGATTATAGTATTTTTAGCTATAAGTTTTGCTATATCTTTAGTTGGGGCTTGTGCTTCAGAGGAAAAGGAAAAAGAAGCAGGAAAGGTAGGGAGTGGAAAAAAGCCCAAGTTGCTTATTATAGGCATTGACGGCTGTAGGCCAGATGGTATTACCACCGCCAATACCCCAAGTTTGGACGCCTTAATGGCCAATGGAACGTACTCTCTGGACGCAAGAAATACGGGGATAACCATAAGTGGTCCAAGCTGGTCCTCCATGCTTACCGGGGTATGGGAAGATAAACATGGGGTTGTTGATAATTCATTTTCTGGTTCTAACTATACCGAATATCCCCATTTTTTTAAGCGGATAGAAGCGTTTAGTACCAATTATAAAACGGTTTCTGTGAGCCAATGGCATCCAATAAACGATCAAATGGGTCAGCGCCTCTACAAGACAGTAAATACTGAGGATTCTAGTGAGAATACCAAGCTTAAGGCTATTGATGAGCTGAAGGAGGAAGGGTTAACAGCCTTGTTTGTCCACTTTGATGATGTTGATCATGCAGGGCATAGATCGGGTTTTGGTCCTGATAATCCTGCGTATTTACAAGCTATTGAGACTGTTGATAAGGCCATTGGAGAGGTAGTCCAGGCAATGAAGTCGCGATCCAATTATGAAAATGAGGATTGGGTTATTTTGGTAAGTACGGATCATGGGGGGATTGGGACCAGTCATGGAGGAGATACCGATGAGGAGCGAACCATATTTGTAATCGTAAGTGGGGATACCGTACCCAAAAAGGAAATAGCCAAAACTACGGTGGAGGTTGTTAGGCAACCGGTAAGCAATTGCCTTGGAAGTAGTGATGAACTGTTTTTTGATGCCAATGCCTCCATTGAGGTGCCTAACAATCCGGCGTTCAACTTTGGTGCCTCCAATGACTTTTCAATTGAGTGTAGAGTACGTTCTCTCCATCCGGGTGATGTGGCCATCCTGGCGAAAAAGAATTGGGACAACGGACTTATGCCTGGTTACGTTTTTTCTTTTAATCCCAGAAATAAGAAATTTAAGGTAAATGTGGGTGATGGAAGTAAAAGGGTGGATGTTGAGGCCAGTACTTTGGATGATAATGAATGGCATACCCTAAGTGCTACTTTTGATCGTGATGGCCTGCTAAAGGTATATATGGACGGAGAGTTGGAAAATAGTGCAGATATCTCTAAAATAGAAAATATAGACAACGACTTTCCATTTACTATTGGGGGCGATGGGAATTTGAAGTACAATTTACATGGGTATATAGCAGAGGTCCGAGTATTTAATACCTTGTTGGACGATGAGGAAATAGATTTATGGCAATGTAAGGTGCTGGATGCTTCACACCCTAAGTATGCTTTTGTAAAAGGACATTGGAAAATTACGGAAGGTCAAGGTCAGGATATAAAGGATTTGGGGCCGGTCAGGGCCAATGGAAGATTAAAAGACGGAATTTGGCAGGACGCAACCGTGGCTTCAATGGAAGTGGAACATAATTTTGACAACACACCCCGAACTGTAGACCTTGCGGTAACCGCCTTAAACCATTTATGTGTGCCTATAGATCCCAATTGGGGACTTGAAGGGAATTCACTACTGGAATTTAGCTGTGATTAGCGATAAATTTAACCACAACAATTTTCATATATGTAAAAGTTTTGTACTTTAGTGCAAAATTGATTAACAACCTTTTTTATATTCTAAAACATGAACATCAACAATAGAAATTATCCAAAACAAAAACAGACCATCATAGGAGTTTGTATGGATGGAACCTCTTATCCATATTATGAAGCGGCCAAGGACGTAATGCCCAATTTACAGCGGTTTATAAAGGAAGGATCTGTAGGAATGGTTAAAAGTGTAATCCCATCCTTTACTAATCCCAATAACATGGCCATTGTTACGGGGGTAACACCTAAGGTAAATGGAATTTGTGGGAATTTCTATTGGGATACCGAGTTGCAGGAAGAGGTAATGATGAATGATCCTAAATATCTGAAGGTGCCTACCATATTGTCCGAACTAAGTAAAAACAATAGAAAAGTAGCGGTTGTTACTGCCAAGGACAAATTGCGTAAAATGTTGGCCCATAATCTGGATGGTATTTGCTTTTCGGCAGAATTTGCCAACCAAGCTACCTTGGAGGAGAATGGGATAGCGGATGTGGAGCAAGGCTTAATGGGTAAGGAAAGACCTGGAATTTATGATCCCTATATTTCTGTTTATTGTATTGAAGCCGGTGCCAAATTATTAAAGCGCCAGCATTTTGATGTCATGTATTTAACCACAACAGACTTTGTGCAGCATAAATATGCTCCAGGAAGTCCGGATGCCAATGATTTCTTGTCGAAAATAGATTTTTGGTTGGGAGAGCTAGATAAATTGGGGGCCATTATTGGGGTAACGGCCGATCATGGCATGCAGGCCAAGACCAATCCGGACGGTAGTCCCAAAGTACAGTTTATAGAGCAGCTTTTGGATGCCCAGGATATTAAGACCAGGGTAATCTTGCCCATTACAGATCCCTACGTGGTGCATCATGGTGCATTGGGTGGATATGGTACCTTGTATTTGGAAGATAAATCACAATTGGGGGCGGCCAAGGATTATCTGTTAAGCTTGGACGGAATTGAAAAAGTGCTTACCAATGCCGAGGCTGTGGAAGAATACGAATTGCCAGCGGATAGGATAGGAGATTTGGTGGTATTGGCCGATTCTTCTACCACCATAGGCAGAACACCGGACTGGCACGAGTTGGATAAGGTTAAGGAAGGGCTGCGATCACATGGCGGGGAACACTGCCAAGAGGTACCCATGATATTCAACAAGAAATTAAACGCTGAATTCAGTGAGAAATTGGCTTCAGGGAACAGTAGGAACTTTGATTTGTTCCATTTTTTAAGTAACGGATTTTCTAACTAACCCCCCTTTAAATTAATACTATGATCGAATTTGGAAGTATAATTAATGGAAAACAGGTAAAGAGCGGGGAATGGATCAATATATACAATCCTTATACCAAGAAACAGGTAGGCAGGGTATCATCTATTGATACCAATAGTTTGGACAAGGTTTTGGTAGATACCAAGAAGACTAAAATTAACCTCACTAGGTACGAGCGCTATGAAATACTGAACAAAATAGCCAGTGCATTGGAGGAAAGGGTAGATGAGGTGAGTAATATGATCACCGATGAGACCGGACTTTGTTTAAAGGATAGTAGGTATGAAGCAAGTCGGGTTTCGGATGTGCTGCGATTCTCGGCCATGAAGGCCTTGGATGACGATTCCCAGGTGTTCCCGTGTGACGTGTCCAAAAATGGCAAACCAAGAAGAATCTATACTACAAGGGTGCCCTTGGGACTAATTAGTTGTATAACACCTTTTAATCACCCTATGAATCAAGTGGTTCACAAGATAGCACCGGCAATAGCAACCAACAATACGGTAGTTTTAAAGCCATCGGAAAAAACACCCTTGTCTGCCTACTATTTTGCACAGTTGGCCTTGGACTGTGGTCTGCCACCGAATATGTTGAACGTAGTCAATGGTGCCGATATAGAAGCCACGGCAGAAATGATGACCGTACATCCAGAAATTACTATGGTGTCCTTTACAGGGGGAAGTAAAATAGGAAAGATCATCGCCTCAAAGGCGGGCTATAAAAAACTTGTTCTGGAACTTGGGGGTAGCTCTGCCTTATTAATTTTGGATGATGCCGATATAGATGAGGCCGTAGAAGTAACCATGGCAGGTACTTTTAAAAATTCAGCCCAGCGCTGTACCGCCATACGGCGAATATTGGTTCATGAAAGCATTGCGGACACCTATGCCGCTAAACTTGCCGATAGGGTAAAAGCCTTGAAATGCGGTGATCCTTATAATCCAGATAATGATATGGGAACCGTTATTAGCGAAGATTCGGCCAAGGAAATGGAATCCAGGGTGCAGGACGCAATAGACAATGGTGCAGTGCTCTTGGCCGGTCATAAAAGAGATGGTGCGCTCTACGCCCCAACGGTTTTGGACCATGTGCAAAATGCCCACGAAGTGGTAGCAAAAGAGACTTTTGGTCCCGTAGCCCCTATTATTAGGTTTAAGAGCTTGGACGAGGCCATTGATATCGCCAATGACACGCCATATGGATTGTCAGGAGGGGTGGTGAGCAACCACTGGCCCTCCATACAAAGAGTCATTACCGAACTGGATACCGGTACGGTAAACGTAAATGAAGCGCCTAGCTACCGCTTGGAATGGACGCCCTTTGGTGGGGTAAAAGACTCCGGATTGGGCTATAAGGAAGGGGTAATAGAAACCATGAAGGGCTATACCTATGTAAAGACCTATTCCCTGCCTTGGGATATTGCCTAGTTGAAAAGAATTCAAGAATAGAAAAAAATAACAAATGCAAATAAAAAGAAATGTGTTGTTGAATCCAGGTCCGGCAACCACAACAGATTCCGTCAAATTGGCACAGGTAGTCACCGATATTTGTCCAAGGGAAAAAGAGTTTGGCGACCTAATGGAATTCTGCGCTACCGAAATAACCAAATTTGTTGGAGACCTAAAAGAATATACTACCGTAATGTTCGGGGGTTCGGGTACGGCAACAGTGGAGGCAATTCTAAGTTCGGTGGTGCCGGAGAACGGCCGTATCCTGATAATTGATAACGGCGCCTATGGAAAACGTATGTGCCAAATCACTGCAATCTATAAACTGGATACCGTGGTATTTGAATCTTCCTCCATAGCCCCAATAGACCTGAATGCCTTGGAAGAGGTAATAAAGGCCGAAAAGGGGCTTACCCATTTGGCCATGATACACCATGAAACAACTACTGGATTATTGAACGATATTACAGCCGTGGGCAAGTTGTGTGATACCTATGGAATTAGCTTTATAGTAGACTCCATGAGTGGTTTTGCCGCTATTCCCGTAAATATGAAAGATATGAATATCCACTATTTGGCGGCCAGTTCCAATAAGAATATTCAAGGAATGGCCGGAATAGGTTTTGCCATTTGTAACAAAAAAGCGTTGCTTTCAACAGCGTCCATTCCTATGCGCAATCTCTATTTAAACCTCTATGCGCAGTATGCCTATTTTGAAAAAACACATCAAACCAGATTTACCCCTCCCGTACAGACTTTCTATGCGCTTAAACAGGCTATCATTGAGACCAAGGAAGAAACCGTGGAAAAGCGCTATTCCCGCTATGGAAAATCATGGGAAACACTGCTTAAAGGTCTGGAAGAATTGGGATTGGAATATCTGATAGACAAGGAATACCACTCCAAAATCATTACCTCTATTATTGAACCCAAAACCGAAAAATACAATTTTGAGGAAATGCACGATTATTTCTTTGAAAGAGGATTTACCATCTATCCTGGCAAGGTTAATGACTACGATACCTTTAGGATCTCCAATATTGGACAGATAGACTATACCGATATGGAGAATTTCTTGAAAATTTTAAAAGAATACCTGGTTAAAATTGGTTACGCTAAAGCATAAATTAAAGGGGCTTGTCTATTCAGACAGCTCCTTTTTTAGTCTAGATGTTTATGCTTCCATTAAGGTATAATGATGATTTTTGACTTGTATGGTAAATTGCACTGGATTTGTTGTACTAGGCTATACCTATTGCTATTTTACTGTGGTTAGGGCCACTACTTCTTAAGATTTAATAGAATTATGTAATAATACCGCTCATGGGATTAACAGCAGAACAGAAATATTGGAGAAAAAGAATATTTGTGCTCACCTGGTTGGCGTATGCTGGTTTTTACTTCGGCAGAAAGAACCTCTCGGTTACCTGGAGTTCCATGGAGTCCGATTTGGGACTAAATAATACTGATTATGCTTCTATAATTTTTGTGTACAGTCTTGTATATACCATTGGGCAATTTGTTAATGGCTACCTCTCAGATACTTTTGGGCCTAGAAAAGTAGTTACTTTTGGTTTGTTACTGGCTGCCATAGGAAATTTATTTTTGGGCTTGACTTTCTCTACAGGGGTAATCGTGTTTTTAATAGCTGCCAATGGTTATGGTCAATCTACCGGCTGGAGTGGTCTCATTAAAAATATGACGCCTTGGTTTAGACGAACAGAACGTGGAGTGGTGATGTCCTGGTGGTCCAGTTGCTATGTTACTGGCGGTTTTTTGGCCACTATTTTTGCTACCTATGCGGCCTTTGACATGGAATTCCTTTCAGGATTGGGGTGGAAAAGGGGGTTTATTTTTCCTTCATTGATACTGTTTATAATCGCTATGCTCTATTTGTTGTTTACCAGGAATGACCCCCAAGAGGTTGGCCTGCCCAAACTAGTGGAGAGTAAGTATCAGTTTGCCGGTGGCGCAAAAGTAGAAAAGCTTAAGATATTGGGAGCCTTGCTTAGAAATAGTTCCCTATGGATCTATTCCAGTTGTTATATGATCCTAAAAATGACCCGCTATGCCTTCCTTTTTTGGCTACCTATCTATTTGGAGAAGGCGCTTCATTATGGTGTGAGCGATGCAGGATATATGTCCTCGGTTTATGAGCTTATAGGGTTTTTTGGAGTGATCATTGCGGGCTATAGTTCGGATAAAATTTTTGCATCCAATCGCTTTAGCACTGTATCCATTATGATGATAGGCCTTGGGCTGGCCTGTTTGGCCCACCCCTATATGGTTCCTTATGGAAAAATAGCGACGGTCATAAGTATTGCAATTATAGGGATAGCAACCTATGGCCCTGATTCCCTAATTTGTACAGCCGGATCAATGGATGTTGGGGGCACCAAGGGGGCTGCGATGGCAGCTGGGATTATAAACGGAATGGGGTCTATTGGACAAATGTTTTCGGGTTTTATTGTGGTTGCCATAAATGAATATTACGGTTGGAACAGTCTTTTTTACTTTTTCGTAATAATGTCCTTCGTAGGAGGGGGACTGGCGGCCTTAAAATGGAATCAGCAGAGTTCGGAATAGAATATAGCATATGGTGTTGGTTTATAATTTGGGAATCATAGACAACAGGTACTAATGCCGTTTGCAAAAGGTTGCTTGATTTGTTTTCAACTATTATGAGCTCAATTTGCGCTTCCAAAGTTTTTAATAACGCTTGGGTATTTAATAACCATATCCTTCGGTGTCAAATCTTTATATATAACGTTAAATGTTAAACATTTTAAGTTCGAATTTCAAGTTTTTCAGGGAAAGGTTATGCCTCTTTAAAACCGCTATTATAAATGATTATTAACAGTAATACTAATCAGGATTTCAGAAAGTATCAGTGGAGGACTCTCCTTGCGGTAATGTTCTGTTATCTATTTTTCTATACGGGACGACAGAATTTTGGTTGGGCTATTCAAGGAATTTCATTGGAGTTCAATGTAGCCAAACAGTACATCGGATGGGCTGGGGCGGCTATGCTTTGGGCTTATGGTATAGGTCAATTTTTTAATGGCAATTTAGCCGACAAATTTGGATCCCGTCGCATGATAGTCTTGGGGGCTATGTTGTCTGTTCTTATGAATTGGGCTACAAGTTATGCTACGACATATTGGATGGTAGTGGTTTTTTGGGCATTAAATGGTTTCGGTCAATCGTTGGGATGGGCTCCAGGTAGCCGTTTATTGGCTAATTGGTGGGGAGCTAGAGAAAGGGGCAAAGCCTTTGGGTTTTATGTTTTTGCAGCAGGATGTTCCTCCATTCTTATTTATCTGTTGTCTATCATTCTCTTGGATGTTTACGGACTGGATTGGAGATGGCTTTTTAGGCTGCCTGTACTATTATTATTTTTGGGCTGCACCATTTTCTATTTTGTGGTTCGTGACAAACCTGAAGATATGGGTTTCACGCCAATCAAAGAAGATTCAAAAATCATGGTCCCCAAAGATGGAGAAACTTCACTGGAACGATATAAAAATGTACTAAAAAATAAAAGATTCATTTTGGCATGTATCTCAATGGGATTCCAGAATATGGCACGGTATGGTCTCTTGGTATGGGTGCCGCTTTATTACTTGGGGACCGAGTTAAATGGAGCTGCCAATTTATATATTGCATTGGCACTTCCCGGAGGGATGGCTCTAGGAGCAATTTTCTTTGGACAACTATCCGATAGGGTATTCAATTCAAATCGATCCAAACCTATTGCCATATCCATGTTGATGGCTGGCTTTGTGGTTTTATTAATTTATCTGGTTCCCCAAAGAAATTTGATAGAGGGATCATTATTGATGTTTGCTGCCGGCTTTTTAGTTTATGGTCCACGATCCTGTTTTTGGCCATTGAGTCCGGATTTATTGGGGGTAGAGAGATCTGGGACAGGAGCTGGGGTGATGAACGCCTTTGCTTCTACTTTTGCTGGTGCGGGAGAGCCATTTATTGGTTATATGGTAGATGTGACCAAAGAGCAGAATATTGTTTTTGTGATTGCTGCGGTTATGTGTGTTTTCAGTGCAGTGACTATCTTATTTGTTAGACGTTAGTAAAATTGCTTGGCCAATAGATGCCAAAGAATTGTGAAATTAATATGAATTGATTAAAATCAACCAAAATGAAGAAGTATTATTTATTGTTTTCATCCATTTTTATTGGTCTCATCTTCGGCTGTAAAAATATCCAAGAAGTCCCTAAAGATGAAAAATTAACGAAAAGGGTTGTTGCCATTGGTTTGGATGGTATTAGTGTTGATGGTTATATGAAGGCAAAACATCCCAATCTGGACGCCTTAATGGCAGATGGGATATTGTCCTTGACCACTAGGAATGTTATGCCATCCGTGACTTTACCTAATTGGACTTCCCATCTTACCGGAAGTGGGCCAGAACAACATGGAGTATTAAGTAATGGCTGGGAATTGGATAAAATAGTGCTTCCTGCAATAGATACGGATAAGCAGGGGTACTATCCTTCAATCTTTAAAGTTTTAAAAGAGAGTCTGCCAAATGTAAAAACGGCCTTTTATTACAATTGGGCCCAACTCATTAATTCATTCAACAAAAACTATTTTGATGAAGTTGGTTTTGAAGGGAATGATCAATATCAAAAGAATTATTCAAAAGCCTTTGATTTTATACTAAAGAACAAGTTGGATCCAACCATGGTTTTTCTTTATTCTGTACATACCGATCATGCTGGCCATAATTTTGGCTGGATGTCCCCGGAATATATAACATCTATAGAGGAAGTTGATGAATACATTGGTAGGTTTATACAAAAATTAAAGGGTGAAGGTCTTTATAAGGATACTCATTTTATGTTCTTTACGGACCATGGAGGTCTGCCGGAAAAAGGGCATGGGGGTATAACACCTCAGGAATTGGAAGTGCCTTGGGCCATAACAGGACCAGGGATAAGAAGGGGGCAAATTTTAAAAGAACCTAATAATTCGGTCAATACAGCCATGACCATTGCTTACCTTTTTGGCTGTAAGAATGTTCCGCTTTCATGGACCGGGGAAGTGCCGATGTCCATATTTGATACCCAGTAACTATAAGATACCCTTAATGAACATAGAAATATTTTAATGGTACATTTGAGATAAGGCATAGATTAATTTGGAAAATAGAAGCTAAATGAAGATTAATTTGATAAAAAAGACTGATCTGGTCATAATCGGAGGGGGCATATTTGGTTGTGCCATAGCTTATTATTACAGCAAAAACAACCCAGATAAGCAAGTAGTACTTTTGGAGCGTAATGAGCTAAACAACGCAGCTACAAGTAGGGCGGCGGCCCTTATGACTATGGTAAGGTCCAAGCGCTCCTACATCCCGCTAACTATGGAAACTTTTAAGGTGGCCAAGGAAATGGAGAAGGAACTGGGGGAAACCTTGGATTTTAAGGTGGTGGGCATGATGCATGTAGCGGCAAGTGAAGCCAAGGTTAAGGACTTGGAAAAGCTAATGGAAATCGCCAAGGAATACCAACAGGAAGCCTATTATATCAGCAAGGAGGAGGCAAAAAAGAAAGCTCCATGGTTAGAATTGAAAGAGGCCATTAAAATTGGGTATGTTCCCAATGAAGCCTTTTGCGACCCCTATATGTTGGGGACGTTTTTTGCCAGATGCGCCAGGAAGCATGGAGCTGAAATAAATCAAGGTGTTGAGGTGCTTGGCTTATTGAATAAGGCCGGTACAGTGATAGGGGTGAAGACGAGCGAGGGAGAAATACATGCCAGCAAGGTAGTGGATGCAGCGGGTATATGGGCCCCTATACTGGCACGGGAAATAGGTGCGGGAGTCCCCATGGCCCCTGTGCGAAGTCAATATTGGATTACCGAACGCGACGAGAATTTTCCAACAGACTCGCCAATGGTGTTGTTGCCGGATGCCCAAGCATATGCCCGTCCAGAAGGCGGAAGTTTACTTTTCGGGATACGGGAAGGGAAATCATTGGTAGCCTCACCAAAGGATGTTCCAAAAGATATTTCGGATTTCGTTTTTAGTGCGGATGAGGGAATGAACGACCTATTGGAAAATGGGGAGCGTCTGGCGCGTTTTTTTCCGGGATTCTATGATATCGGCATCAAATATTATGTGGCCGGGTTTTCGGGCTACACGCCAGACTCCCAATTGGTGGTAGGAGAGGTGCCGGGAACCAAAGGCTTCCTTGTGGCATCAGGCTGCTGTGGGGCTGGAATTTCGGTGGCAGGTGGAGTAGGGCTTGGAATAGCAGAAATGGCTGCAGATAGGGTGAATCCCTTCGATTTTTCGGAATTCCATATCTCTAGATTTGGCAAAATTGACCCTTTTGAAGAGGAATGGCTCAACAAATGTGCTGCAGCCAGATCCAATAAAGTAAGTGGATAATCAACTATATCATAATGAAACAAGAAAAGAACAACGCTCGCCGTAAATTTATTGCCAACCTTGGCAAGGGGGCTATGGCGATGGGACTAGGAACCAGTAGTTCCTTTGCCTTTACGCCCAAGGACAAGCTATCTACAAAGAAAGAAGTTAAAATTGGATTTATTACCGATGTGCACCACGGATATTGCTCCGATGCCCTAGATCGTTTAGACGTCTTTATAAAAGAAGCTTCATCCCGTAAACTGGATTTTATTATTCAGGGTGGGGATTTCTGCTACGCCACCAAAGAAGCCCAAGAATGTATGGACCTTTGGAATTCTTACAAAGGGGAAAAATATCATGTGTTGGGAAACCATGATATGGATAAGGTGAGCAAAAAAGAAGCCATGGAGTTCTTCGGTATGGAAAAGAACTATTACTCTTTTGATAAGGGCGATTTTCATTTTGTGGTAATGGACGGGAATTATATTCTGAAAGATGGAGAGTATAAGGATTATGGACATGCCAATTTCTATATTGATCAACAAAACAGAAGCTTGGTCAACCCTGAACAAATAGAATGGTTAAAACAGGATTTGGAAAAAACCGACAAGCAGACTATTATTATTTCCCACCAGGCTTTTGATGAGATTTGGGATGGCTGGTCCTCACCAAGTAGGTTTGCGGTTAGAAAAGTAATCAATGATGCCAATAATAGAACCGATTATCAAAAGGTAATTGCTTGTTTCTGTGGTCATCATCATGTAGATGACCATAGTTATATAAATAATGTACATTACTTTCAAATGAACAGTGCTTCCTATTTCTATGTTGGGGACGGTTACGGCTCGGATGGTAGTAAGGCCATGTACAAAGATTCTGTTTTTGCCTTTCTGTCAATTGATCCCTCTGGCCAAATTTCCATAGAAGGGAGGCAAAGTCAGTTTGTAAAACCTACACCAATGGAAAAAGGCCACCCTGATGCCCCAAGGCTCTCGGCATCCATAAGTGACAGGAGTGTTGGTTTTAAGAGTAAAGTTTAAATCTAATAGTAAAAAATTAACCCTAAAAAATGAAACAATTTTTTTATAAGTTGGCCCATGGTACTAAAAGGGCATTGAATAAGTCTACATTAATGCCCTTGTTAAACGGTTCCTTTGAGGTGTTTGGTAAATCTTCAACGTTCATTCCCATTCTAATTGCTTTTTTGGTATCCCATTTGGCCATGTGCCAGCAAGTGGTCTTTCAGATGAATTTTGACGAGCATGATTTTGAGGAAAAAATAATTTCCAGGGATGATGCAATGTATATGGTAGACCTTCAACAATCCCAATTTGTTGAAGGTCTGTCTGGCAAGGCATTGGACCTATCGGCAAATGCTTCTTTAAGAAGACCTTTGAAGCTAGATAAAAGTGGTTTTCCCACCCTTTCGGAGAAAGCCTCCTTTGGGGTTCAGATATGGGTAAAAACCCTGCCCAATGCCAAAATGGGGACGGTGATAATGGGAAACAAAAAAGCTGGAGATCTATCTGCAAAAGGTTGGCAGATATATTCCCAGGAAAATGGAGCTTGGGCACTGAATGTGAGTGACGGGAAGAGTAGCTATGATTACAGGCCAACAGCGGAAAGACAGGGGATCAATGATGGCGACTGGCATCAGATAGCCTTTGGAATCGATCGGGAAAAAAAAGAACTTTGGATATATTTTGATGGTAAGAACGTAGCCATTTATAATATCCCGGGACTTAAGGAGCTGGAATCTGAAATGGCAACAGTCATAGGTGGTACCGATGAAAAATGGGAATACGGGTCCTATGGGCAATGGAATGCCTTCAATGGTTTTTTGGATGATATAAAAGTATGGGAGACAGAACTAGACCCACAAGAGGTAAAGGATCAATATGCCCAGTATTTTCCCAATAAGGTTCAGGAAGATATAAGCTTTAACCCTAAACACCTCAAGGTATTGACCTGGAACATATGGCATGGGGGACATCGATATGGAAAAGAGGTAGGGGTACAGCGTGTTGTGGAGACCATAAAATCTACCAATGCCGATATCATAGGACTCGTGGAAACCTATGGATCCGGTGAAATTATAGCAGATTCACTGGGTTACTATTTTTACCTGATAAGTTCTAACCTGTCCATCATGAGCCGATATCCCATTACCGAGACCATAACCGCCTTTAGACCTTTTAATTTTGGGGGGGCAAAACTTGGGATAGGACCCGGTAAAGAACTTGTTTTTTTTGATACCTGGTTGCATTATTTGCCCGATTATGGCAAGAACATCGTAGAAAATAAAATGAACCCCAAAGCATTGATAAGGGATGAAGCCGATACCCGTCACGGAGAAATAAAGGACATTTTAAGCGAGATATCGTCCTACCTAAGAAAATCGGACGATTCCCCCATAATAATGGTAGGGGATTTTAATATTGGTTCACATCTGGATTGGACCAAGGAAACCAAGGATATTCATTATGGAAAAGTGGTAGAATGGCCCGTGAGTAAGGAAATGGAAGAAGCTGGTTTTGCAGACAGCTATAGACAGCTGCACCTAAACCCACTATTGGACCCAGGCTTTACCTGGACCCCTAGGGCAGCGACCTCATCGGATAAATATGGGTTGCGAGACCGTATAGATTATATTTATTACAAAGGTCGGGATTTGAATCCCATAGAATCCAAGGTAATCAATTATCACCCTATTATGTTTCCTTCAGATCATGCTGGGGTGCTAACAGTCTTTCAGTTAAATTAAATACACTTAAAACATGACTAATTATAAAATTCTACTTCCCATTTTATTGTTTTCCATTAATATTTTTGCCCAAAGGGAAAAGGCACAGAACCTTATATTAATATCTGTAGATGGCTTGCGGTGGCAAGAGGTGTTTCAAGGGGCAGATTCCCTACTGATGAAAGACAAGAAGTATTGGGCATCCACAGAGCAGGAAAGACGTAAAAAATTAATGCCGTTTTTATGGAGTGCCATAGAACAAGAAGGACAGCTTTATGGAAACCGACAGTATGGAAATAAGGTAAGCCTTAGAAATGAATATTGGTTTTCCTATCCGGGTAGAAGCGAGACCTTATGTGGTTATTACGACCCTAAGATAAACTCCAATTCCTATCCCAACAATCCAAATATAAATGTATTGGAGTTTATTAATGCTCAGAAAGGATATGAAGGAAAGGTGGCAACCTTTGCTTCCTGGGATGCCTTGGGCAGAATTTTAAACCGGGATCGCAATGGGATGTTGGTAAATTTGCCGGGTGAGGATGTAAAAGGAAAAAAATTGACCAAAGCCCAAGTGCTGGCCAATGAAATTCAACACTATGTACCCGAATATTTTGGGGAATGTAGACCGGATGCCTTAACTTTTGCCATGACCAAGGCCTATATGCAGGCTAGTCGACCCAAGGTAGTACATATAGACTTTGCAGATCCGGATAACTACGGACATTCCGGGGATTATAATAAATACCTTGATGCGGCCCATTTTATAGATGCTATGATAAGTAGTCTATGGCAAATGATCCAAACAGATCCATTTTACAAAGATAAAACTGCCATATTGGTCTACCCGGACCATGGTAGGGGTATTGGTGATAAGTGGACTTCCCACGGTACTTCAGCTCCCCATTGTGATGAGACCTGGTTAACGGCCCTAGGACCGGGGATAGCCCCTCTAGGTGAGGTGAAGTCTCAGGGGCAAATCTATCAGGATCAAATAGCACAAACAGCAGCAAAATTATTGGGTCTTAATTTTAAGGCAGACCATCCCATAGGGAAACATATAGGTACTATAGCGAAGTAGTTGTACATGATTTGTATAATGTTTTGGCCACAACTTCCTTTTTGATATTGGTTTAACACAGGAATATTTGTTTATTTTTGCTTTTATAGCATCAACAAATGTATTTGTGGTGCGCAATGGACCAATTTCAACAACATGGACGACATACTTATTAATATTGGTAGACAATTAAAATTGGCGCGCCAAAAAAGGGACCTGACATTACAACAAGTGGCAAAAAGAACTGGGGTAAGTGCCGGATTGATTTCTAAAATTGAAAATCTTAGGACCACACCATCCCTGCCCGTGCTATTAAAAATAATGCAGACTTTAAGCATAGATCTGTCAGAGCTGGATTTGTCATCCAATGTTACTGGCGATTATATTGTTGTTAAAAATGGTACAGGAACCAAAGAAGAAAGGGAAGATTCCGTTAATCTGGAATATACCCACTTGTTGTCCAGTCCTTCTTCCGATAGCAGCAGTATTAGGGTGTATATAGTTAGTGTGGCCCCGGCTACCTATCGCAAACCAATTTCTACCAATGCCAATGAATTGATCTATGTTTTAAATGGTAAAGTGAATTACTTGTTGAAAAAGGATCAGGTGACATTGGAAAAGGGTGATTTGCTTTATTTTGATGGCTCTATCCCCCATGGGGTGTCCAATGAGTTTAACGAGGACGCAGTCATGTTAAAAATTTACTTTTTACATTAAGGAAAGATACCGCTTTGGAGCTATAATCCAGCATCTATTAGGTTTGTTCCTGTAGATAGGCGGAACACGACTAAAATTCTTTATGGTCTATGGGAACCCCTTCCCAATTATGGCAGTCTGTCTGCCAGAAAGGGATCTTAAAGGTTGATAATTAATTATTTGTCAGTGTGGTATTGGTCTGGGCTTCTCTAGGGCGTATTTCCTATTTATGTTTAACCTGTTGCATTTTTTCGTATCTTAGGTATACCGGTGCTTTTAGGGGCTGTATAGGTTTTGCCTATGTTAAAGCAATAGTAACAGTTAAACTCTATAGTTAAATCTTGCATTTTGCATCATTTTTGAGCATTATGGAGCGTAAATTAAGTTTAACTAAAAATTTTACATGAAAGTATTAGTAATTGGGGCGGGTAACATGGGATTAACCTATGCGGAGTCTATGTCAAAATCAAAACTTCTTAAAAAAAGAAATTTAATGATTCTGGATAGTTCCCATGAAAAAACAACGTCTTTAAAAAAGATTTCACATTTTGAGGTACATGAAAATTTAGAAGATTGCCTGCCAAAGGCAGATTTAGTTTTTATTGCTGTAAAGCCTTATCACAGCGAGGAACTATTTAAAAAGATGAGGAGCCTTGTCAACGATGGTCAAATTATTATTTCCATCATGGCGGGGGTAACTATAAAAACCATGCAAGATGGCCTAGGAATCCCAAAAGTGGTAAGGGCCATGCCAAACTTGCCAGCGCAAATAGGCAAGGGGGTTACTTCCTACACGGCCTCCGATGAGGTGTCTAGGATAGAATTATTGACTATAGAGAATTTATTGGATACAACAGGAAGGTCTATTTTGGTAAGCTCCGAAAAGTTTATCGATGCCTCTACAGGGATTTCGGGCAGTGGACCGGCCTATGTATTCTATTTTATGCAAAGTATGATGGAAGCAGCTCTAAAAATGGGCTTCTCTTCCAATGACAGTAAGGTTTTGGTAAGCAAAACCTTTGAAGGGGCGGTAGACCTATTTAACCAATCCGATCTTTCGCCAAATTCCTGGATGGACAGAGTGGCTTCCAAAGGAGGGACCACTAGGGCCGCTTTGGATTCCATGGAGGATAATAATGTAAAGGAGCTGATAAAAGAAGCAGCCTACTCCGCATTTAACAGAGCTGTTGAATTAGGTAAAGAAAAATAGGACATGTATAAACAAAGAGTAGTTATAAAAGTAGGTACTAATGTGATGACCAACAAGGACAACAGGATAGTAAAACCTGTACTTGATCATTTGGTACAACAAATAGCCGAATTGTACGAACGAAACATCATGTCAGTTCTTGTCTCCTCCGGATCGGTGATTGCCGGGATGGAAGTGATGGGAGAGTGTCATATTGAAGATAAGGCCACAAGAAGACAAGTGTTTTCAGCTATTGGTCAGCCCAGGATGATGCGCCACTACTATAATATATTTCAGGATTACGGAATGAAATGTGCACAGGTATTGGCCACTAAGCGCGACTTTAACCCGGGTAGTCATCGTGATAATATGGTAAACTGTTATGAAGGACTTTTGGCCGAGGGCGTAGTACCTATTGCCAACGAAGATGATGCCGTTTCCCTGACCCAGTCCATGTTCTCTGATAATGATGAGTTGGCCAGTCTGGTTGCAGAACTGACCCAGGCCGATAAATTGATTATCTTGACCGATACGGACGGACTCTATACCGGGCATCCAGAAGATAAGGATACCGAAGTGATAAAGAACGTAAGCGTAGACCAGAATGTGGAAAAGTATATTAAGACCATAGACAAAGGGGAAGCCGAAGGTAGAGGTGGAATGGGCTCTAAATTAAATATTGCCAAACAAACTGCTTCCAAAAATATCCCCACCTTTATTGCCAACGGAAAAAGAAAACGGGTTATATTGGACATTGTGGAAGGTAAGAGCGTAGGTACCATGATTACGGTGTAAAGCGCAGAACAAAAAAAGAAACGAATGAAGTTATTAAATACAGAAACAAAAAATAAAGTACTGCAATCCATGATGAGTATATTGGATAGCAGAAAAGCTGAGATTATAGCAGCCAATAAAAAAGATCTCGACCTTTTTGATAAGGAGGATCGTGCCATGTATGATCGACTCATAGTAGATGAGAAAAAGGTAGACGGGATGATAGCCTCTATTCAAGAGGTTATGGTGCAAGAAGACCCTGTGGGCAAGATAAAGTCTAACAAGGCTTTGGAAAACGGGCTTAAAATTGAAAATAAGACAGCCCCATTTGGTACCATAATGATCATTTATGAATCTAGACCGGATGTAACCATAGAAGCAGCCGTTTTGGCCTTCAAGGCCAATAACAAGATATTGTTAAAAGGAGGAAAGGAAGCCATACACAGTAACCTTGTCCTGGAATCTTGCTGGCATCAGGCCCTTGAGGAAAACAATCTGGATAACAGTTGGATAAGGCTTATGCATATGAATAGGCAGGAAACACAGGAGTTTTTGAGAAATCCAACAGAAAAATTAGACCTGATCGTTCCGCGAGGAGGGGAACGCCTCATCGCTTTTGTTAAGGAACATGCCAAATGTGCCGTTTTGGTCAGTGGTCGTGGGAATAATTTCCTATATGTTGCCAAAGATGCGGATTGGGCACAGAGCCTAGAAGTTATTCTTAATGCCAAGACCGATAAAATTTCGGCTTGTAACGCATTGGATAAAATTTTGGTTGATGTTAATATAGACGACTATCCGGCCAAGTTAAAGGAACTGCAAAGTATCCTTGAGGATAAGGGAGTCTCTGTTTTGGTAGACAACAAGGTTGCCAAAGTATTGACCAATTGCCCAGTCATTGAAGACGATGCCATTTGGTACGAAGAGTTTCTTGCCATGAAGTGCGTTGTAGGTGCTGCAGAGGACCTAAATGATGCCGTGCAAAAGATAAATACCTATTCCGGAGGGCATTCGGCCACCATCATGACGCGGAACAATGAGTTGGCATTGGAATTTATGGACCAGGTAGACAGTGCCGCTGTATACCATAATGCCTCCACCCGTTTTACAGACGGAGGACAAATGGGGGTTGGAGCCGAGCTGGCCATTAGTACAGACAAATTGCACCATAGAGGACCATTGGGCTTGGAACAATTGGTGACCAATAAATACTACGTTTTTGGCGAAGGACAGGTGAGGGTGTAAAAGTTCTTTTGCCTTCCTAGGCCAAGGCTTGGATTATAAAACGGCAGTACCATGCATCATATGATGTTGCGGTACTGCCGTTTTTGCATTGGAATAGATGCCATATATGGTAGATAGGGGTTAGTTTAAGGTAAATAATGTCTATTCTCACCAGCCGACAAGGCTAGGTAAAATAGACATTATTTAAAATTGATTAAATAAGGTGTTCCTTATTCCGTAGATAGCGAATAGGGGAAATCTGCCGTATTGGTACCCCTATTTTTATTGGGAGTTTGTGTCATCTCAAAATGTAAAACCGCACCTTTCATCAACTCCTGATGGCTTAACCAATTCTTGGAATACGGTTTGCCGTTTACCTTTAGCTCCTGTACATATTTATTGCTGTCACTGTTATTGGGAGCGCTAATGACAATTTCCTTGCCATTTTCCAGACTTAGGGTGGTTTTTTGAAATAGGGGCGTACCTAGTACATATTGGTCCGTTCCTGGGCAAACAGGATAGAACCCCAAGGCCGAGAATACATACCATGCAGAAGTCTGTCCGTTATCCTCATCCCCGCAATAGCCGTCCGGGGCAGGAGTATACATGCGATTCATGGTTTCCCTCACCCAATATTGTGTTTTCCAAGGTTGTCCGGCATAATTGTAGAGGTAGGGCATGTGTTGTATGGGTTGGTTGCCATGGGCGTATTGCCCCATATTGGCTACTTGCATTTCACGTATTTCGTGGATTATAAAGCCGTAATAACTCTCGTCAAAAATTGGGGGAAGGGAAAAGACCTCGTCCAATTTGGCGGCAAAGGCCTCATGGCCACCCATAAGATTGGCAAGTCCCTCTATATCGTGAAAAACAGACCATGTATAGTGCCAGCTATTTCCTTCTGTAAAGGCATCTCCCCATTTAAAGGGGTTAAAAGGTTCCATAAATTCCCCATTTTCATTTTTTCCGCGCATTAATTTGGTTTCCGGGTCAAATAGATTTTTGTAATTGAGACTTCTTTTTTTATATAATTTGATGTCCTTTTTTGGTTTGTTCAAGGCCTTAGCAAGTTGATAAATAGTAAAATCATCATAGGCATATTCCAAGGTTCTAGCGGCATTTTCATTGATGCCCACATCATAGGGCACATATCCCAATTTGTTGTAGTAATTGGCACCGGCCCTACCTACAGCGGTCAGGGGTCCTGCATTGTTGGCACCATGGATAAGTGCCTTATATAAGGTCTCTATGTCATATTCATGGCTTTTGCCACTTTTTAGATAGGCGTCTGCCACCACCGAGGCAGAATTGTTGCCCACCATAACATTTCGCAATCCCGGACTTCCCCATTCGGGCAGCCATCCACCTTCTTTATAAGCATTGGCCAGTCCTTCCTGAATTTGAGCATTGAGTTCAGGATACATTAGGTTAAGGAAGGGAAACAAGGCCCTAAAAGTATCCCAAAAACCCGTATCGGTAAACATATAACCTGGCAGTACCTCCCCATTATAGGGGCTATAGTGCAGTACATTTCCATTTAGATCGTACTCAAAGAACTTTCGGGGAAACAAAAGGGAGCGGTAAAGGCAAGAGTAAAAGGTCCTAAATTGATCTATGGTTCCTCCCTCAATTTTAATTCTACCCAGTTCACGGTTCCATGCATCGCGCCCCTTTTCTTTTACGGTGTCAAAACTATCAGTGCCCAGTTCTTTCAAATTTAGTTCCGCCTGTGCTATGCTGATAAAGGAAGAAGCTACTTTGGCCGTGACCACCTCACCTTTTTTTGTGCTAAAACTTACAATGGCCCCGGTATGATCAGATTTTATCTCCTGTTTATGGATAAGTTGTTTCCCGTCGAAGGCATTGGAAGCATCAAATTCTTTGTCGAAAATCACAACAAAATAATTTTTGAAATTATCGGGTACTCCACCACTGTTCTTGGTGGTGTAGCCTATGATCTTTCGCTCTTCCGGAATTATTTTTATGTAAGAACCCTTGTCCAAGGCATCTAGTACCACATGGGTGCTATCACTTTCAGGAAAAGTAAATCGGAACATAGCTGCTCGCTCGGTAGGGGTAATTTCGGTGGTAATGTCGTGATCTGCCAGGTAAACACTGTAATAATAGGGTTTTGCTACCTCGGATTTGTGGCTGAACCAACTGGCTCTCTCGTCTTCATTGAAGCGCAATTTGCCAGTGATGGGCATTATGGCAAATTGTCCATAATCGTTCATCCATGGTGAGGGTTGGTGGGTCTGCTTAAACCCCCTTAGTTTATCGGCTGCATAGGTATAGGCCCAACCATCTCCCATTTTTCCCGTTTGTGGAGTCCAGAAATTCATGCCCCAGGGCATGGCTATAGCTGGATAGGTATTGCCATTGCTCATACTGGGTTTGGAATCCGTTCCCATTAAGGGGCTTACATAGTCTACAGGTTCCTGACTGCTTATTACCCAAGTAATAAGAAGAAATAACGATAAAATTTGATTTCGTTTGCTGATAGTTTTAATCATGTTGAGTTAATTGTGATCAATTTGACGCAGAAATACGCCTCATTTTTCGTGTTCTATTAGTTTGAGTTTTGAGGAGCAAAATTAACGCATTTGACCTAAGTGCTAAAATTATGGATGGAAATTCATTTCAATGCGAAAAACAGGGGCCATGGTGACGAATTTGGTCCTAATTGAAGTATGGCTACAATTTTGTACCTTATCTTTGAAGGGTATTGGTGCAGTAACAGGCAAGCTATTGGCATGGATGGAGCACCTAAATTAAGGATGGAATAAAAAAAGAATAAGGCACATATGGAAAGGAATGAATTATATCCTGTTTTTTTAAAGGTTTCACAGCTAAATATTCTCATCGTGGGAGGGGGTAACGTTGGTTTGGAAAAGCTCACCTTTATGTTAAAATCCAGTCCCCATGCACAGGTAGAGATGGTTGCGCCACAATTTTTGGAGGAGACCTTGGCCTTGGCCAAAAAACACAATGTAAAAATTACCAAGGACAGCTATAATAAGTCCTACCTGCAAGGGCGTCATATGGTAATTGCCACCACGGACCAGGTCAGCGTTAATGAGCAGGTTTATCAGGACTGTCGTGAGCAACAAATTCTGGTCAACGTAGCCGACAATCCTCCCTTTTGTGATTTTTATATGGGCGGCATAGTTACCAAGGGTAATGTTAAAGTGGCCATTTCTACCAATGGAAAATCGCCCACCACCGCTAAACGTCTGAGGCAATTTTTTGAGGACGTAATTCCAGAGAATATAGATGATCTGGTACAGAACTTAAACGAATTCCGAAAGACCATAAAAGGTGACTTTGAGGAGAAAGTGGAAACGCTGAACGAGTTTACCAAGGGATTGGTAGGCAAGAAAAAGGAATAACTTATTGTTACAACAGCTGTTTCTAGACACTGATTTTCAACCATGGTGCAGACTAACCCCACAATATTTTACGAAAACCTTTTCGAACACCGCCTTACCATTATTTTTTAATACGTAAACAATTGGTTATTAGGTAATTGTGTGGTTTTTGCTGTTGCTTCTTATTAGGGGGGTATGCTATTCCTTTTATTGTTACGGAACTTATATTACGGTCTGTCATAGGTATTTTAATATATTTGATTGGATCTTCCAGGATTTTTATATTGGAAATATATCCTCTAAAAAATTGTGATATATGTATTATTTGGGATTGGATATTGGCAGCTCCTCAATAAAAGTTGCCTTGGTAGAAGTGGCTACCGGAAAAAGTGTAGGGGTTGTGCAAGAGCCGGAAACGGAAATGGAAATGCTGGCCGTAAAAAATGGTTGGGCAGAACAGGACCCCAAGGATTGGTGGAAACATGTCTGCAACGGAATAAAAAAGATTAAAGAAAAATTTGATATAGACCAAAACCAAATTGTGGGTATAGGCATTGCCTATCAGATGCATGGCCTGGTCTTATTGGATAAGGAAGGAGAACCCGTAAGGAAGTCCATTATCTGGTGCGATAGTAGGGCTGTGGAAATAGGAAACGAGGCTTATTACGCCATTGGTGAGGAGGAGTGCAAGTCACATTTACTAAATTCACCTGCCAATTTTACCGCCTCAAAATTAAAATGGGTCAAGGAGAACGAACCAGAGGTATATAACAAGGCAAAGACTATGATGTTACCGGGAGATTATGTGGCCTATCGTTTTTCACAGCTTATGAATACCACTATATCGGGTTTGTCAGAGGGTATACTTTGGGATTTTAAACAGGATTCGGTTGCAGATTTACTCTTGGATCATTACGGTATTTCCAAGTCTTTTATTCCTGAACTGGTGGAAACCTTTGGCTTACAGTCCAAGGTTGATGTCCAGGGAGCAGAAGAAAGTGGCTTGGCCGTTGGTACCCCTATATTTTATAGGGCTGGGGATCAGCCCAACAATGCACTGGCGCTTAATGTTTTTAATCCGGGGGAAGTGGCTGCTACTGGAGGTACCTCCGGTGTGGTCTATGCGGTAACCAAAACCTTATCGGGCAAGGAGAGTACAAGGGTGAATAATTTTGCACATGTCAACTACACCAAACAGACCCCAAGAATTGGAAAATTGTTGAATATAAATGGGGCGGGAATCCAGTATAGGTGGCTATTGAACAATTTGGACGTTGGCTCCTATGAGGAAATGAACAATTTGGCTTCGGAAATTTCCGTTGGCTCGGATGGGGTTTGCCTTATTCCTTTTGGTAATGGAGCGGAACGCATGTTGAACAATAAGGATATTGGGACTAGATTGGTAAATGTAAACCTTAACAACCATAACAAGACCCATATTTGTAGGGCTGCCTTGGAAGGGATCGCTTTTTCCTTTGTATATGGGATGGAAATATTAAAATCCGATGGTATTGGTATTGATGTTATGCGTGCTGGAAATGACAACCTGTTTAGGTCCGATATTTTTGCCAATACCATTGCAACACTTATGTCCCAGGACATTGAAATTTACAATACTACAGGGGCTATTGGTGCGGCTCGCGCCGCAGGGATATATGAGGGCGGTTTTGAAAAATTTGGAGCATATATAACGAACAATGATCATGTAAAGACCTTTAAACCCTTAGGGGATAAGGAAAGCTATCTAAGGGCATATGAAAATTGGAAAAAAGAATTGGAACTAACTATAAATTAAACATAATAAACAAATGGCTTTAATAGGAGACAAAGAATACTTCAAGGGTATTGGAGAAATTAAATTTGAGGGAAAGGAATCGGATAACCCGCTAGCCTTTAAATACTATAATCCAGATCAGGTGGTGGCAGGTAAAACAATGCGGGAGCATTTTAAGTTTGCCATTGCCTACTGGCATACTTTCTGTGGACAGGGATCAGATCCTTTTGGGCCCGGTACCCAAAATTTTGAGTGGGACCAAGCTTCGGACCCAATTCAGGCGGCCAAGGATAAGGCCGATGCGGCTTTTGAGTTCATCAGCAAAATGGGCTTTGATTATTTTTGTTTTCACGATTTTGATCTTGTACAGGAAGCAGGTTCTTTTGCCGAGTCGGAAAAGCGCCTTGCCACTATAACCGACTACATTAAGGAAAAGAAGGCCGAATCTGGTATTAAATTGCTTTGGGGAACGGCCAATTGCTTCTCCAATCCCCGATATATGAATGGTGCGGCTACCAATCCTGATTTTAATGTGTTGGCCCGTGCAGGCGGTCAAATTAAATTGGCTTTGGATGCCACTATGGCCCTAGATGGGGAGAATTACGTGTTCTGGGGAGGACGTGAAGGCTATATGTCCCTGTTGAATACCGATATGGGGAGAGAATTGGATCATATGGCTCAATTTTTGGCCACGGCCAGGGATTACGCCAGAGGACAAGGGTTTAAAGGGACATTCTTTATAGAGCCCAAGCCTATGGAGCCTACTAAACACCAGTATGATTTTGATACGGCAACAGCCATTGGGTTTTTGCGTGAATACGGTCTGGAAAAAGATTTTAAAATTAATATAGAAGTAAATCACGCTACCTTGGCACAGCACACTTTTCAACATGAATTGGCCGTAGCGGCCAAAGCCGGTATGCTAGGTAGTATTGATGCCAATAGGGGGGATTATCAAAATGGATGGGATACAGACCAGTTTCCAAATAACATCCAAGAGACCACTGAAGCCATGTTGGTATTCCTAAAAGCTGGCGGACTCCAAGGAGGAGGTGTGAATTTTGACGCCAAAATTAGAAGAAACTCTACCGATATGGACGATGTTTTCCATGCCCATATTGGAGGAGCCGATACCTTTGCCAGAGCCTTGCTAACGGCCGACAAGATTATATCGTCCTCTGCTTATGAAAAAATGGTACAGGAGAGATATAGTTCTTTTGACTCCGGTAGGGGGAAAGACTTTGAGAACGGAAAACTCAATTTGGAGGATCTGTATAAAATAGCACAGGAAAACGGGGAGTTGAAACTTCAGAGTGGGAAACAGGAGCTATTCGAGAATATCATCAACCAATATATTTAGTGCTTATAAAATGACCGTGATGGTATCATAGCACAAAAAATATTTTTAACTTACGGACTTCTATTGTTAGAGGGCCAAAGGATTTTGCCAGCAGGCCATATCCCTGTCCGAATAGGAACAGGAATGTGGCCTGCTTTGTTCTATCCGATACGATGTTGCCTCTAATTGGGTAAAATAGATACCTATGAAGAAAATAACTTTAAAAGAAATTGCCCAGCACTTTAGTGTTTCCGTATCCACCGTATCCAAGGCTATCAATGATAGCCATGAAATAAGTGAGGAGCTAAAGATCAAAATTCAGAAGTTCGCCAAAGACAATAAGTATAGGCCCAATAAAGTTGCCCTAAGCCTGTTGCAAAGGAAGACCAAAACCATTGGGGTAGTAGTTCCCAACATCTTAAATTATTTTTTTACCCAAGTATTTTCCGGGATAGAGAAAATAGCCAATGAAAACGGCTATAATTTACTTAGCTGTATCAGTGATGAATCCTATGATAAGGAGGTGGCAACGCTGGAATTTTTGGGCGGAGGAACTGTGGACGGACTCATAGTATCCATGGCAGAGGAAACCCAGTTTAAAGGGGAACTGGGGCATTTTCAAAATATATTGGATGAACAGGTACCCTTGGTTATGTTCGATAGGGTTGCGGATGATATTTTATGTGATAAGGTTATAGTGGACGATTTTGAGGCCGGATACAAAACTACCAAGTATTTGCTCAACATAGGGTGCAAGGCCGTGGCAGTGGTCACTGGTATAGATCATAGCAGTGTTGGGGGGTTAAGGGTAGCAGGATATAAAAAAGCCTTGGAAGAGGCCGGGATTCCCTATGACGATAAACTAATACTTAGAATAGGGAAAAATGACGATCTGGAGATCCTTATTACTTTTTTGTTGAACTATAATTCTATGGACGGTATTATGGCTTTGGATGAAATTACGGCCGTTGAAGTCCTTAAACTAATAAAAGCAAGGGGGTATAGGGTGCCCGAAGATATTTCTGTGGTTGGATTTACCAATGGCACCTTATCGCGCTATGTAACACCTGCTCTCACGGCGGTGAGTCAGCACGGTACCTATATTGGTGAAACGGCGGCGAAAATACTTATAGATAGAATTGAGGAAAGAGCCCCACAAGACTGTACTACAAAGGTTATTAAGACTAGCTTAATAGTGCGCGATTCCACCAAAAAGGTTTAGGAGGCCCTGCCACTGCTTAAGCAACAGGGGTGAGCCTCTGCTGTACTACTGTGGTCATATAATCTACTTTCTGCAGCGCTTTCTTGGTAAAATCAAATAAGCTAAGGCAACGGTCCAAGTTTTGATTTTCGTAAGATACCTTGTAATAGATATTGTTGTTCAGGTAGTCGGTTAAAGCCCTTAATCCATGTATAAAAGGCATAAATACCGCCCCCCAAGCCAAAAGATCTATTTCTTCTTTGGTCAAAAAGGCACCATTGCTTTCCAGACCATCAACAAAGGCCTCGAACAAAGGCTTTTCAAAAGTGATCTTTTCGTGGTCCTGCTCATCTTCAGCCGCAGTATTGGCCACGGTTCTAATGGCATCCCCAAAATCAAAATAGAAATACCCTTTCATTATAGTGTCCAAATCTATAAGGCAAAGTGCTTTGCTGTTTTCTTTGGAGAAAAGGATATTGTTTAATTTGGTATCGTTGTGACAAACCCTTACTGGCAATACTGCATTGTTGAGTATTTCTAGTTTCTCCAAGGTCTCCTTGGCAAAATTGATGGCTGTTTTGGAGGTTTCCAATTTTTCTTCTGAAGCCGATAAAAGGGATTCTTCAAATTGATTTTTCCGAAGGGACAAATCGTGAAATTGAGGTATGGTATCTACATAATTCTCCAAAGAGGCATGTGCCAAAAGTTGATGAAATTTTCCTACTACCTTCCCAGCTTGGAATGCCATCCTTGTATCTTGGGCATTGTCATAGGCTGTGGTATTGTTAATGTAGGTCATTAAGCGCCAATAGCCATTGCCATCCAGTTTGTAATAGGGCTTGTCCCCATTGGTTTTTAATAGCTCTATAGGAGTGTATTCCGGGTCTTGCAAATACTCAAAGGCATTCTCAATATTGCCCATTAAACCTTCCACATCCATAAATACGTTGTGGTTAATGCGCTGAAGAATATACAATGGTGTAGTATTGTCCAATACCAAGTAGGTATCGTTGATATAACCTTGATTTATTCCTTGAAATTGATATGACTTCTTGTCTATTTTAAAGTTTTGCAGTAGTGCATTGAGCTCAACGCTTTTATCATCGGTCATAAACTAGCAGTTCTAATCATTATCCCAAAGTGGGGAACGGTATTCACCATTGTCTGTCATGCGCTGTAGTTCGGAAACTGCAACATCTTTATCGCTGGCATAGGTTACCCCAAACCATTGGCTTTCGGAAGGTATAACATCCACATCTATTAAATTGGCCGCAACCATTTCCTTAATGGCAAAAGGAAGGTATATTTCACCTTTGGGGATGTTGTTTTCGTCACTGATAAATTCCTTCAGGTATTCTGTTATAAACGGGAAGATGGTAGGTTGGCAGACCCAGAAATTCATACTCACCAATTCCTCACCACTAAAGTTGGTGCCCGAATCCAAGTCGGTAATAGTGTTTGTTTGCTTTTCTATTTTGGTGTGCTCGTTAATAGAGGTCAATTTTCCATTTTCGGACTTACATACCCCCCTTGAAACAGAGCCGTGTTCGGACAAGGTATTTTTTAGGGTGTAGGCAATGAGCCCAAACGTAGGTTGATCTCTATTGTTCCTAATAAAATTAGCAGCGCTTTCAAAAGCACTTTTGCCGTAATAATCATCGGCATTAATAATGGCAAAGGCGTTTTTAATTACGTTTCTGGCAGTCCAAACAGCGTGTGCCGTACCCCATGGTTTTATTCTTTCCCCCTTGAAGCTTACACCCTCTGGAAGGTCGTTTATTTCTTGGGCCAAAACGTCTAGTTTGATGTTTTTGGGCAATCTGCTGGATAAGTGTTCCTTTAGGAATTCTACATTATCTTTTTTAGTAATGGCAACAATATGGTCAAAACCATTATTTAAGGCATCGTAAATACTGAACTCCATAAGAAATTCTTCTTTAGGACCCAAATCATCAAATTGTTTAAGCTTTCCATATCGGCTTCCGCTTCCGGCTGCCATTAAAAGTAATGTCATAATCGGTAGTTTTTAGGTTTACAAAAATATAGTTTTTATGATAAAAGCATTGGTATAAGGGGTTATTTAATTTTAAAGTTTATTTAGGTACTATTTTTTGCAGGATAGACAGCTTTACGTGAAAGTTCAATTGTAGATCTTACCTTGGAAATATATGATGTTATGGATACCTAATGAATAGGGGTGCTTTAAAACCTGACAAGTGTCATATTTTAGGAGGGTGCACCATGGTATTTTTGTAGCAATCTAAAATTTATTCTTTTATGACCAACTTGGTTCAGAAATATAACATTCCAGGCCCTAGATATACCAGTTATCCTACAGTTCCCTATTGGAACTTACAGACTTTTTCGGGTAAACAATGGAAAAGCACTCTTGTAGACAGCTTTAAAGCTAGTAACGATACAGAAGGAATTAGTCTGTATATTCATTTGCCCTTTTGTGAAAGTTTGTGCACGTTCTGCGGCTGTCACAAAAGAATAACCAAAAGACACGAGGTAGAGAATCCGTATATCACCAACCTTCTAAAGGAATGGAAACTGTATTGTGATTTGTTTGCTGCCAAACCTAGGGTAAAGGAGTTGCACCTAGGCGGGGGAACACCTACTTTTTTTTCTCCGGAAAATTTAACCCGACTCATCAATGGAATTTTTAAAACAGCAACTAGGGCAGAAGATTATGAGTTTAGCTTTGAAGGCCACCCCAACAATACCACCAAAGAACATCTACAAGTTCTTTATGAAGTTGGGTTTAGACGGGTTAGCTACGGGGTACAGGACTACAATAAAAAGGTTCAGTTGGCCATTCACAGACTACAGCCCTTTGAGAATGTAAAAAACGTGACCCAATGGGCACGCGAGATAGGGTATACCTCTGTAGGTCATGATATTATTTTTGGACTGCCTTTTCAGACTTTGGAAGATGTGTCCCAGACTATTTTAAAGACCAAGGAATTAATGCCAGACCGGCTCGCTTTTTATAGCTATGCCCATGTGCCCTGGTTAAAAGGCAATGGTCAAAGAGGGTATAAGGATTCTGATTTGCCTACGCCAACGGACAAACGAAGACAATATGAGATGGGTAAGGAATTATTGAAAGAAGTAGGTTATTCGGAAATAGGAATGGATCATTTTTCGCTTAAAACGGATTCACTTTATAAAGCCATGGAAAGTGGTAGTCTACATCGGAATTTTATGGGGTATACGGCTTCCAAGACCCAGGTAATGGTAGGTTTGGGAGTGTCCAGTATAAGCGATAGTTGGAATAGTTTTGCGCAGAACGTAAAAAGTTTGGAGGAGTATGCCCATTTAATTGAAAATAACATCATTCCTATCTATAGAGGACATATTCTTACGGAAGAAGATAAAATTATACGTCGACATATATTAAATTTAATGTGCCAGTTTAAGACGAGTTGGAAGGATGGGAGTGAAAGGTTTAAGGAGCTGGACGAGGTAAAGGCTAAATTATATGAATTGGAAATGGACGGTTTGCTCCTTATAGACTCAAATGGCATTGAGGTAACCAAGAAGGGTAGGCCCTTTGTACGTAATATTTGTATGGCATTTGATTTGTGTCTACATCGAAAAGCCCCTAATACCAGACTCTTTTCCATGACCATTTAGGGAGATCCTCTGCCTGTATTCTTGGATATGGCCATATTGGGAAAAGTTCTTATAGGCCTTCATTGCCTTGCATAAACATAAACCCTTAAAATTTATAAGATGAAAAAGATTATTGTACCTGTAGACTTCTCGGAACAATCAGAAATAGCATTAAAAACTGCGGCTTCCATTGCAAAAAAATATAAATCCGAAATTTATGTTTTGCATATGTTGGAATTGTCCGAAGCACTAATCTCGGTCAATGAACAGGTCCACTATGAACAGGCCGTTTTTATGGTAAAACTGGCCGAAAAGAGGTTTGCTGAATTTTTGGATAAGCCATATTTGAAAGCTATCAACGTTACCCCTATAGTAAAGCACCATAAGGTGTTTAGTGAGGTCAATGCCATTGTTGAAAAGCACAACGCCGATCTGATTGTAATGGGATCTCATGGGACAGATGGTATTAAAGAAATATTTGTAGGTTCCAATGCGGAAAAAATGGTGAGGAATGCCAATGTGCCCGTTTTGGTCATAAAGGATGAGATTCCAGGTTTTGAAGTACAACGATTTATTTTTGCCTGCGATTTTAGGGAAGAAAACCTGGAAGCCTTTCAAAGGGCCAAGGTTCTGGCAGATAAGCTGGATGCTGAAATGATATTGGTATATGTGAACACACCTGGTGATAATTTTTTAAGCACCACGGATGCCTTTAAGCGAATTAATAAGTTCTTACATTTGGCAAAGGTCAGTTTGGAAGTGGAGATTTTTAACGACTACAGTGTTGAACAGGGCATCATAAGTTTTGGAGAGGGTAGAAATGCCGATCTTATTGGTATGCCTACCCATGGTAGAAAGGGTCTAACTCATTTTTTAATGGGCAGTATAGGGGAAGATGTGGCAAACCATTCCAAAATACCAGTAATTACTTTTAAGATATAAGGTTCTTTATACATAGATGATTTTTGAATAGCTGGACTTAAATAGCTATATTTAAGGGTGGTGCAAGCTGTTAACTGTGCTATTGTCTAAAAAAAAATCAATATGAATTGGAACCTTGGCTTGGTTTTGTCCATAGTTTTTCTTTCCCATACCCTCATGGCACAAGAAGACATGTTGTTAAAGGATTACGATCCTGTATCCATATATAATACTCCAAAGACTAAGATTGAAAAAGCAAAATATCCGGTTGTGGATTTTCATTCACACCCTTACCCAAAGTCGGCCCCGGAGTTGGAGGAATGGGTACGGACCATGGATAAGTTTGGAATAAGCAAGACCGTAATTCTCACCTATAGTACGGGCAGGACTTTTGACAGTATCGTTGAGGTATATTCCCGCTATGGTGACCGTTTTGAGCTGTGGTGTGGTTTGGATTACACGGGATATGATGAACCGGATTGGGGCAAAAGAGCCGTAAAGGAATTGGTAAGATGTTTTAATAAGGGAGCCAAGGGGGTAGGTGAATTGGGCGATAAAGGATTGGGTTTTGCCTATTCCAAACCCATACCGGCACCGGGAATGCATGCCGATGATCCCAGGATGGCGCTAGTTTGGGAGAAATGTGGGGAATTGGGGATGCCAGTAAGTATTCATGTGGCCGATCCTATGTGGATGTACCTCCCTATGGATGTTCATAATGACGGATTGATGAACGCATTTAAATGGCGAATAGATATTGAAAAGGAGGGGTTGTTGAACCATGAACAACTAATTGCCAGCCTGGAAAATGCGGTTCGTGAACACCCTAATACTACTTTTATAGCCTGTCACTTTGCTAATTGTAGCCATGATCTGGAAATAGTGGGGAGGCTTCTTGCTACCTATAAAAATCTGTATGCGGATATATCTGCCCGATATGCGGAGACAGCTGCCGTTCCACGCTACAGCAAACGCTTTTACGAAAAATATCGAGATAAGCTGGTTTATGGTACAGATATGGGTACCTCTCCCGAAATGTATGAACTTACCTTTCGTGTATTGGAAACTGAAGATGAGCATTTTTATGAAAAGGGGATGTCCTCTTACCATTGGTCTTTTAATGGCTTGGGGCTAAGTGATGAAACATTGAAAAAGATCTATTATGAAAATGCAAAAAAGATACTGGACTAGTCCAACATCCATAAAAGTATGATCATTACTATTTTTTCAACATTGGAAATAGCCTCTTTATTTCTTCATCGGTAGGTTGTTTGCCGTACTCGCATATTTCAAACCCCTCTATATGTTTGGCGTTGTAGGCTTTAGTGCCATACCATTTTTTGGCACATTCCAATAAGGCTTCATTGGGAGATTTGGACCTCCAGTTGGCCAACATTTCCAACCTGTCCTTTTCGCCCTTGGGCACTTTTTCCAAATTGCCCGCGGTCCAGGGAAGCCATTCAAAGAACTGTGATTTATGAGCTGACATGGCGTATATTTTTTGATTAAAAACAGCATCGATAATTATGGCGATATCCGGTTGAAAAGAGCTGGGTTTTTGAAAGCCATCTTCAGAGTATAGGAAAACTGGATTTTTTTTGAGAGCTGGTACTTCAGGGGCCACATTGGGGACTATGACCATATAGGCCGCGTCTTGCACCAAAATTCCGGTATATCTGTGATCCGGATGGTAGTCATTGGGTCTTGGGGCAATGACTACATCGGCATTCCACTTTCTAATCTCACGTATCACCTTTAGACGATTTTCCAAGGTAGGCATCAATTCCCCATCATGGTTGTCCAATACCGTATATTCCACCCCAAATCTTTTGCCAGCTTCCTTGGCCTCTGCAATCCTTATCTTGGCGAGTTCACCTCCGCCCTTGGCATAATGCCCGGCGTCACCATTGGTCAGGGATACAAACTTTACATTATGCCCCATTTTTGACAGTAAAATGGCCGTACCACCGGTGTCAATATCACAATCATCCGGATGGGCCCCAAAGACTATTATGTTTTTTTCCCCTTGGGAAAATAAAAAGCTAGCATTGAAAATAAGAAAGCAGATAAGTAAATGGTGTCTCATGTGTAGCTGTTTTTAGGTATGGTTGTTCCTTTTCAATGGTAGTTTTAAACCCATAGGTGTAACTACAGTTGGCAGGGCACTAGAAAATTACACTATTTTTACAAGTACTACAAATCTGATTTACAGCCATTAGAGGGCGTTAGTGGCAATCTATTTGGCTAGATACCACATCCATGACGGGCTCTGGGGAAATATAGGGAATGCCCAATCCCAGACCTCTTAATATAAAGAGAAGGCCAATGATGACTACGATTATAGGAATTAATCGCTGCACCGTTTTCTTGGCGCCACCTTTTAATAAGCTGCTAAAATAAACCGCCGTGGTCATCAAGGGAATGGTTCCAACGCCAAACAAAGCCATGTACAAGGCTCCTGTCCAGGGATTGGCCGTGGCCATACTTCCAAAAATTGCCATATATACCAGTCCGCAGGGCAATAGCCCGTTAAGTAAGCCTATGGTTAAAAAGGTATCAGGGGTCTTCTTTTTTAATTCCTTTCCCAATCGGTTTTTTATGGCGGACAGTAAGGAATAAATGGGTTTGGAAAGGTTGTATTGGCTAAATGTCTTATGGGGTATAAGGATAAGGGTTATCATAAGCAGGCCAATGATAATGGAAAGTTTCTGCTGAAGTCCAAACACATAAAGACCTTTCCCCAAAAAACCAAAAATTAGGCCTATGATACCGTAGGAGGTAAGTCGACCTAGATGGTACAAAAAAACCTGTAATAGTTTTTTTGTGGGTTTGTGGTGGTCTACCGGCAACATAAAGGCAATGGGGCCGCACATCCCAATACAGTGGAAACTTCCCATTAGACCTATTATTACGGCAGATAACAACATAGTTTATATTTATTAAGCTTAAGGCCTTAGACTTTTTTAGTTTTTGTAATAGGTTGTTTTTTCCTTAAAAAGGTATGCTTCCCCTTTGTACTCCCAGGATACTTTAATGTCCCAGCGACCATCCAACAAGCGATTGTCAGGTATGAGCAAATAGTCTTGGGAAAGACTTATGGGTAAGTCAAAATCCAAGTGCTTATTAGATGGCCTGTAAAGGGACACTGAGCCTTTGATTTCTTTAAAATCCAAATTTTTTGGAAACTGCAGAATCAAGCCGTCGGGGGTTTTGTTTATAGAAAGTTCCGCCTCTTTCGCAAGGGCGTTGTTCTCTGCATCTATTTCTGTTTGGTATCCCAGTTCGGCCTTATAGTAATTCTCTGTGACGAGGTCATGATTGGCCTTGTGGTCCATGCTCATTCTCACTACAAAGAATAGTATAAAACTTATAAACCCTATAAATGCCAGTACTATTCCGGTTCCCCAATTAATTTTCATAACATATTTTATTTGTCATTCATCCCGTTGCTGTTGGGATGAATATGGTGATTGTTAATTTTATATTATTCCCTATCAGGTATATCACCTATAGCTTCGTGGTGCCAAAAATCTGGCAGTGGCCGTTTCAATTAATTTATCTCCGCTATAAACACCGATGCTCAATTTGTTCTTATCTCCCTGCAAAGCCGAATTATTGATTTCTATAAATAATGTGCCTTCTGCCATTTCTTGGGCGGGGACTAGAAATTTCTCATGCCGTACCAAGGAAATGGTCCCTTTGTGGGATAGCAACTTAAAGCTTACCTCCGGGATATCCTGGGTGGTTTTGTTAACCAGTTTATAGGTAAACACATTGCTGATAATATTACCTTCCTTATGTTCGTACAATTGTCCTGGCAATCGCAAAATATTGGCTTCTACCTCATTTCTCAAGAACAACATGCCAACCAGTATTCCAGTAAGAATAACCAATACCGCAGTGTACCCTTTAAGTCTAGGGGTAAATGTAAATTTGGATTTCTTCTCTATATTGTCCTCACTGGCATATCGGATAAGGCCTTTGGGTAGGTTTACCTTTTCCATAATGGTATCACATTCATCAATACAGGCTGTGCAGTTGATACATTCCAATTGGGTGCCATTTCTTATGTCTATACCTGTTGGGCAAACGTTTACACACTGAAAACAATCTATGCAGTCTCCATGCCCCAAGGCTTGTCTATCTTCCCCTTTTCTAAATTTCTTTCTGCCCTTTTCGGCCTCGCCCCTTTTATGGTCATAGGCTACCACAATGGATTTGTTGTCTAGTAAAACCCCTTGCATCCTTCCATAGGGGCAAGCAATGATACAAACCTGTTCCCTGAACCAAGCGAATACGAAATAGAATACGGCCGTAAAGATCAAGAGCGAAACTATGGTGCTTACATGTTGTAAGGGACCCTCGGTAATGTATTGTATTAATCGATCGCTTCCTATCAGATAGGCCAAAAAAACGTTGGCTATCAAAAATGAAACTACAAAGAAAATACTCCATTTTAAGGTCCTTTTTCTAATTTTATCGGCGTTCCAGGGTTGTTTGTCCAATCGTATTTGTGCCCCACGGTCACCGTCTATCCAAAATTCGATCCTTCTAAAGACCATTTCCATAAATATGGTCTGTGGACACATCCATCCACAGAAAATGCGGCCAAAGGCTACTGTAAACAGGGCAATGAAAATGACCCCTATAATCATGGATATCACAAATAAATGAAAGTCTTGTGGCCAAAATGGAAATCCAAATATATTGAAACGCCGTTCCAGTACATTGAACATTAAAAATTGGTTGCCGTTGACCTTTACAAAAGGAGCTAGAAATAGAAAGGCCAAAAGAAAATAGCTCACATATTTGCGGTACTCATAAAACTTTCCACTGGGTTTTTTTGGGAATACCCAAGCTCTTTTGCCTTCCTCGTTTATGGTTCCTATGGAATCCCTAAAATGTTCCTGGTCCTGTGCCATTCTTTAATTGGTTCGCTGGGGTTATGGTGTGTGTGTTTAAGCTAAGATCAAGGTGCTGCTTCCGCTGTCCAGATATCGCCTTCCGGGGCTTTTGGATTGGCAGGAGTAGTCCCGTTAATCTCAGTAAGGATATAGCTGGCTACTTGTGCTATTTGCGCAGGTTTAAGGGTTTGCTTCCAAGCTATCATTCCCTTACCATCCCTACCACCTTCAGAAATGGTGTGGAACACATTTTTAATACCTCCCCCAAGTATCCAGTATTCATCTGTAAGATTGGGGCCTATCCCACCACCGCCATCTGCCATATGACAGGCCACGCAGCTAGAGGTAAAGATAGCTTCACCCGCCTTGATGTCCGTGGCATCGGTAAGCAGTTCCACGGTATTGGCATCTACTAATCCCTTGGCTGTTTTTTTATACGCTTCAATTGCTATTTGGGCCTCGGCTACTTCTTGCTCATATTCCATATCCTGTGTATAGCCATCAAAAACATGAAAACGGGCAAGGTATATTATTCCAAAAACAATGGTGGCATAGAACATGTACACCCACCAAGGCGGAAGGTTGTTGTCTAACTCCCGTATACCGTCGTAATTATGGTCCAGGATAATCTCATTCTCCTCTTCAATGGGTTTGTTGCCAGTTAGTTTTTTCCAGGTCTCCTTGCCCCATTTCCATTCCCATTGTTTTGATTTGGACAATTCATAGCGCTCCTTGGCTTCGGGAGGAAGCGTTTGGAACATGACGTTTTCCACAGATTTAAGGATCAATTCTATTGCTATCAAAATAAATAGGACCAATACCAAAAAGAGTGCAACAATAGGATATTCTATAATGGCCGGTTGTTCCCCGGAGTCAATAAAGTACTCCATTAATCCGAAGATCAGGAAGAAGATAATGGGGACTCTTATCCACCAAGGTGTTATGTTTTTCATAATAAATTTTCTTTAGTTGGGTTATCTGATTCTAATGGGAGTTGGCTAACTTCTTGGATATGCTCTTTGGAGGCGGTAAATACCCACCAGAAAAGGACGGTAAAAAAAACAAAGAATATTAGCAATGATATCATGGGATAGGTGGCTACGCCCTCTATATTCTCCATATAACCTTTTACGAATTTTAGCATGATTTATTGGTTTTGTGAGATTATTTCGTCTGTTTCCTTAATTTTGATATCTGTTCCCAAACGCTGTAGATAAGCAATCATGGCAACAATTTCCCTATCCTTCATTTCAACAAATTCCTGTCCATTTTCTGCGGCATATTTCTTGTCTTCTTCGTAGGTCTTGGCAAAATCGGGGTCCGAATATAGATTTTTTTCAATCTGTGCGGCCTGCTGCTCCATAGACTGTTTGGCATTGGCAATGTCCTCATCGCTATAGGGTACTCCCAAAGTAACCATGGTTTCCATTTTAGTCTCTATGTTGCTTCTGTCGTGCTTATTGCGGACCAACCAGGAATAAGAAGGCATAATAGATCCGGAAGAGGTGCTCTGCGGGTCGTACATATGGTTCAGGTGCCAATTGTCCGAATATTTACCACCAACCCTTAATAGATCGGGACCTGTACGTTTACTGCCCCAAAGGAATGGATGGTCGTAAACATATTCCCCCGCTTTGGAGTACTCGCCATATCGCTCCACCTCACTTCTAAACGGCCTTACCATTTGGGAGTGACAGCCAACGCAGCCTTCTCGGATATATAGATCCCTTCCCTCCAATTCCAATGGGGTATAGGGTTTAACACTGGTTATGGTGGGGATGTTGGATTTAACCAAAATGGTAGGTATAATCTGTATGGCCCCTCCTATTAGAATGGCTATTGTAGCTAGTATTGTCAATTGTATGGGCTTGCGTTCCAACCAGGTATGGAAGGTCTCGCCAGCAGTCCTTTTCCTGGAAACACGTGCCAATGCCGGAGCTTCGGCCAATTCGTCCTGTACCTTTGTGCCCTGTTTAATGGTGACCACCACATTGTAGATCATAACGATGGCTCCAATGATATACATGGTTCCGCCAATGGCCCGCATCCAGTACATTGGGATAATTTCGTTAACTGTTTCCAAGAAGTTACCGTAGGCCAAGGTTCCATCGGGATTAAATTCTTTCCACATAAGGGCTTGGGTAAATCCGGCAACATACATGGGAAGGGCATATAATATTATACCTAGAGTTCCTATCCAGAAATGGAAATTGGCCATGGGGAGGGAATGTATTCTGGTTTTGAACATTTTTGGAACCAACCAATAGATCATCCCGAAGGTCAAAAATCCGTTCCAGGCCAAGGCACCAACGTGTACGTGTGCAATGATCCAGTCGCTAAAATGGGCAATGGCATTTACGTTTTTAAGCGAAAGCATCGGCCCTTCAAAAGTAGCCATGCCATAACCAGTTATGGCAACTACCATAAATTTTAAAACCGGATCTGTTCTAACCTTGTCCCAGGCACCACGAAGGGTCAATAGTCCATTGATCATACCACCCCAAGACGGGGCAATTAACATGATAGAAAAGGCTACGCCTAAATTCTGTGCCCATTCCGGTAAAGTAGAATACAGTAAGTGGTGTGGTCCGGCCCAGATATATATAAAGATCAGGGACCAAAAGTGTACTATGGACAATCTATAGGAATAAACAGGCCTGTTGGCGGCCTTGGGGACAAAGTAATACATTAACCCCAAGAATGGAGTGGTCAAGAAAAAGGCAACAGCATTGTGTCCGTACCACCACTGCACCAGAGCATCTTGGACCCCTGCGTAGACCGAGTAACTCTTTAGGGCACTAACGGGAAGGGAGAGACTGTTAAAGATATGCAGTACAGCTACCGTTACAAATGTGGCCAAATAAAACCATATGGCAACATATAAATGGCGCTGCCGTCTTTTAAACATGGTGCCTATAAGGTTCCAGCCAAAGGCAACCCATACAACGGCAATGGCCAAATCTATGGGCCATTCCAATTCTGCGTATTCCTTGGAGGAGGTATAGCCCAAAGGTAAGGTAATGGCTGCAGCAACAATAATGGCCTGCCAGCCCCAAAAGTTGAAATTACTAAGGGCATCACTGAACATTCTGGCCTTTAGTAACCGTTGGGTAGAATAATAAACACCTGCAAAGATGGCGTTCCCCACAAAGGCGAAAATTACCGCATTGGTATGCAAGGGCCTTAAACGCCCAAAACTTAACCAGGATATGCCATCGGTTAAGTTAGGGAATAGAAACATAAAGGCAAGCAGTAGGCCCACCGACATTCCCACAATTCCCCAAAACATAGTAGCATAAAGGAATTTTTTTACGATTTTGTTATCGTAATAAAACTGTTGTACTTCCATAATTACAATTTTTGACTTTCACTTATTTGGTTAGATATCTTTTTCTGTCTCTTCGTTGGTTTTTTTAACCAATTCATCCTCAAAGAGCATACGAACGGAGGGGGTGTATGAATCATCATACTGTCCATTTTTAATAGCCATAATAAAAGCCGCAAAAAAGACCACGGCTACAATAATACTTAATGTTAGCAATAAATAAATTACACTCATACCTACCTGAATTTCGGGGTAAAACTAAACATGGTGATTTAAGAAAAATATGACATTTGTCAGCTTTCAAATTTTATTGTGCCAATGAAATGTCCTGTACTAATATTTTTATACAGTTTTTTCTGGCTAGTATTTTTGATAAAGGTTTGATTTCTTGGATCTCCGTAAAACTTTGCCTGTTTGTGGTAGATAAAAAAGGGGTGTCTATAAGGAAGCAACTTTTTTCTATTTTTTTTACCTCTTAAAAATTGAATTTAAGTAAGATTATCTGGGAAAGATTTTTAGTTTTGCGACTGCTTTATTGCAAAACCCTTTAAAAGGTTGTGGGTTTTGTTCATGGCTAGTGTTGTTAATTGTTAATAAAATAGAAAATGTTTAGAAAATTAGGGTTTATTTTTATCTCAGGGTTAATGGCTATTGGATGTAAACAGGATAAAATTCCTTGCACGCCCAATACCGAGGCAATAAATTATCCGGCATCCGATTCGTTGAAGCAGGTACTTAATTGGCCCGAAGATTTAAATATTACAGGTTTTGCCGGTCCTGATCTTACACCTAGTCCGGCCTGTATGGCCGTATCTGCAACCGGTGAGGTCTTTGTTGGAGTAGATATGATGGGGTCGCTCGGAAAGGAAATGGGCAAAGGTTCTATACAGCGTTTGGTAGATTGTAACCACGATGGTATCATGGATTCCCATACCAAGTTTGCCGAAGTAAATAACCCAAGGGGGATTTTGGCTATTGGAAATCAAGTGTATGTATTGCATACCACCTTTTCCGAAGAGACAGGAAAGGCCCATAATATGGACTTGGTCGTTTTTGAGGATATGGACAATGATGGGGTGGCCGATGGCCCGGCCAAAGTCCTGATTCAGAATCTGAGTAATTCCAAATACCTTCAGGAAAGGGGTACGGACCACGCCACCAATGGGATACAAATGGGGATAGATGGTTGGATTTATATAGCAGTGGGAGATTTCGGATTTCACAATGCCACGGATCGTGAAGGGACCAAATTGACCATGCTTGGTGGAGGTGTGCTTCGAGTAAGGCCCAATGGTACCGAAATGGAAGTGTATACGCACGGGTTAAGGAATATATACGATGTTGCCATAGATCCTTATATGAACATTTTTACCCGTGGAAATACCAATGACGGTGGAGGTTGGAACATTAGGTTTGCACATCAGATACAATCCGGGGAATACGGGTATCCTGTATTGTTCAAACATTTTACCGAAGAAATCCTACCTGCACTCGTAGACGTAGGTGGGGGATCCGGTACCGGGGCGCTTTATATGAACGATAGCCGTTGGCCAGAAAAATACAATAATGTACCCTTGATGGCAGATTGGGGCCGCAGCTACCTATACTTTCATAGGTTAACCAAGAACAAAGCCAGTTTTACCCAGGATGAGGAAGAATTTATCCAATTGCCACAAATTACCGATGTAGATGTGGATGCTGCCGGCGCCATGTACCTTTCCGCTTGGGACGGTGCAGGCTATTCGGGAAGCCCGGACAAAGGATACGTGGTGCGGGTTACCCCAGAGAACTTTAACTACGAGCCGTTTCCAAATGTGGAGGACATTTATTGGACCAGTAGTGTGGTGGAGCTCTTAAAATCTGGAAATGCAAAATCGCGTTTAAGTGCCCAATACGAATTGATAAGAAGGGGCAAGGGCGCCGATAAGGTGTTGGATTTGGCGCAGGACGCTTCCTTGCCGTTAGAGGTTAGGGCAGCCGGTATTTTTACCTATGCCCAACTTACAGGGGAAGAGGGAATAGATCCATTAATAGCCTTGACCCAAGATACAGCGGTTCAGGAATTTGCCCTAAGGGCCTTGGCAGACCGTTTGGGTGCTGTGGACCAGGTGCCCACAGAGCCCTTTATTAAGGCCTTGGAATCCGATTCTGATAGGGTTAGGGCTGCAGCCATAGTAGGCCTGGGAAGATTGGGTAAAAAGGATGTGGCCAATGCCTTGCTGGATATTCCTGTTCCCAGCTCATTTAAAGCGCCGGCCATGGGAACAGAAGGTCCCCATGCCAAGCCAAATGCCGATATTGTTATTCCTCACCTGGCAGTCAAAGCGCTGGTAAGGCTAAATGCAGTAGAGGCCTGTCTGGAAGCGTTGAATTCAGGGAATAAAGATATGGCACTATGGGCCATGCGTTACATGCATAGTCCAAAAGTAGTGGACGGATTGGTGAACGCTTATAAGAACACAAAGGACAGCGGGTTTAAAGATAAGATTGTAAATACCTTGGCAAGGATTTATTACCAAGAGGCACCATATGATACCTCTTGGTGGTGGAGTACACGGCCGGATACCCATGGTCCCTATTATAAAACAGTTGAATGGGAGCATACTCCGGTAATCCGTTCCTTTTTTATGGAAGAATGGGAAAAGGCTGCTGCAGATGATAAGGATAGGTTTGCTGAATTAAATAGCAAATACCGTTTACAGATTGATGAGTTTGGAACTTTTGAGGTTGCAGCCCCCAAGGAAGATACCCCTGTAATGGATTTGGAAAAAATAAAAAATAAAAAAGGTCAGATCGGGGAGGCATCCATAGAGGATGTTATGATTGCCCTTAAGAACATTAAAGGAGACCCTAAAAAAGGGAAGGAATTGTTTAAGTCCCAGGCCTGTTTTACCTGCCACAGTGTAAGCACGTCCGAGGTTATGAAAGGGCCGTTCATGGGGCAAGTTGGCTCTATTATGAACCGGGAGCAGATTGCAGAATCTATATTGAAACCCAATGCTTCTATTTCCCAAGGGTTTTCAACCGTACAGATTCAGACAAAAGGCGGGGACAACTATGTAGGGTTTGTAACCCAGGAATCGGCCTCAGACCTAACCATAAGAAATATTGCGGGTATAGCAACCCAGCTAAAGAAGTCGGATATTGCAGAGAGAAAGGAATTGGAGACATCTATGATGCCTTCTGGTCTGGTAAACGCCTTGAGCTACGAGGAAATGGCTTCATTGGTGGCTTATTTGGAGCAACAGAAATAAGGGGAACCTTAAAATAAAAAAGATCAGGAATGCATAAAAAAGCAACTGTTCCTTAATTGGAGCAGTTGCTTTTTTCTGTTTGTAAGTGAATGTATCAACACTTTTTTCCAGTTTTATTGGATAACTTATTGTTTTGCCAGTTTCCTTCCCAAAATATTGGTAGCAATGGTGGTGAACAGCACAATGCTTATGGAGCTCAAGGGCATTAATATGGCAGCGATAACAGGCTCTAACTGTCCCGTTACGGCAAAATACAAGCCTATTACATTGTACAGTAAGGAGAGAATAAAGCTTAATTTTATAATCTTAATGGCTTTTCTGGAGGCTATAATATAATGATAAAGGGATGTGAAATTTTTTGCATCCAAAATAGCATCACAGGCAGGGGAAAAGACATTTACATTTTCGGAAATGGCAATGCCTACATTGCTTTGTGCCAAGGCTCCCGCATCATTTAGACCGTCGCCAACCATCATTACTTTTTTATTTTGCTCCTGTAAGGTTCTAATAAATTGGAGTTTGCCCTCTGGTTTTTGGTTAAAGTGTAAGGGCGTTCCCTTGGGAAGCAGTTTGTTCAGCGTTTTTTCTTCTCCGGCATTGTCCCCGGAGAGTATGGCCAATTCCAAGTCTTGGGCCATGTTGCTAAAAATTTCGGAAACCCCATCCCTGTAGTTGTTCTGAAAAATATAGCACCCCTTGTATTGGTCATTGGCGCTAAAGTGCACCGAGGTGTTATCGCCATTTTTTATTTGGGGTTTGCCAACGAAAGTAGCAGATCCTATCTTTATCTTGTCCGATTTGGTAGCGCCCATTATTCCTTCGCCCAAATGTTCTTCATAGCTGTCCAAGGGCACAATATTGTGTTCTGATAAAATATCGTACAGTTTTCGGCTCAATGGATGGTTAGAGGAACGTAAGGTGTTTTTTAGCAAGGACTCTTCCTCCTCGCTCAGTTTAAGGCCTTCATAATAAACATGGCCCTTTTCGGCGGTGGTAATAGTTCCGGTCTTATCAAAAATAGCAGTGTCTATTTGTGCCAGTTGCTCAATGGTCTGGGTATCCCGAAGGTAAAATTTGTGGCGTCCAAAAATCCGCAGCATATTGCCCAAGGTAAAAGGGGCAGCCAAGGCTATGGCACAGGGGCATGCAATAATAAGTACTGCCGTAAAAACATTAATGGTCTTGCTGGGGTCTATGATCAGCCAAATAAAGGCAGAGACAAAGGCAATGGTCAATACGCCAATGGTAAAACGTTTGCCAATACTATCGGTCAAGGTTTGAAAGCTGCCCGATTTGTCCTTTTGGAATACGGCATTGCTCCATAGCTGGGTAAGGTAACTCTGGGAGACCGATTTTAAAACTTCAATTTCTATAGCACTACTTATTTGCCTACCGCCGGCATAGACCTTGTCTCCGGATTTTTTGTCCACTGCTTCAGATTCCCCGGTAACAAAACTATAGTCTATTCTGGCATTTCCGTTTATTAAAATGGCATCTACCGGAATCAACTCCCCATTTCGGATAAGCAGTCTGTCCCCACTCTTTAGGTCGTACACCTGGATGCTTTCTTCTGTATTGTCCTTGGTAATTCGGGTAACGGCAATAGGGAAGTAGGATTTATAGTCGCGTTCAAAAGACAGATAGGAATAGGTTTTCTGCTGAAAGAACTTGCCCAGCAATAAAAAGAAGACCAAGCCGGTGAGGCTGTCAAAAAAACCGGTTCCCCAGTCAAATGTAATATCCAAGGTACTGCGTAGAAATAGCACCGCAATACCTAGGGCAATAGGGATATCAATATTCAGAAATTTGGATCGCAGCCCCTTGTAGGCCGAAACAAAATAATCCTGTGCGGCATAAAATACTACAGGCAAGGAAAAAGCAAACATCAGCCATCTAAAGACCCCTTTAAATTGTTCTAGCCAAAATTCTCCCACCTCAAAATACTCAGGGAAGGAAAGGAACATTACATTGCCAAAGGCAAAGCCGGCAACACCTAGTTTGTAGGTTAGACTTCTGTCTACTTTTTTTTCTTTTTTGTTATAGTCGTCCAAGGAGATATAGGGTTCATATCCAATCTTGCTCATTAAGAGTACCAAGTCCTTAAGTGATGTTTGTTCGGAATTGAATGTTATTCTCACCGTTTTTTTAGGGAAGTCTACCTGGGAAGTGGTAATTCCATGGTTTAGCTTGTTCAGGTTTTCCAATATCCATATACAGGAGCTACAATGAATGTGAGGAATATAGAGGTTAATGATCTGGATTCCATTATCGTTGAATTCAATAAGCTTTTCAACGATATCGGCAGATTCCAAAAAATTGTATTTTCCTTCAATTTCTTTGGGTGTGCTGCCCGCTGCAGACTGTAGGTCATAATAATAGGACAGATCATTGTTGGCAAATATCTCATAAACGGTTTTACATCCTACACAACAAAAGTTTTTCTCATTGTGGCTTATAGGGTTGTTTCCACAATCGTCACCACAATGATAGCAGCTTGTCTTATCCATAGAATATTTGCTTTATACCTGCTGCAAAGATGAGCAGTATTGCCATGTCAAAACATGACAATTGTCAGTTTTCCTGCCAGGGATTAGGGGTAACTTTGCTTTCTTAGGTAAATAATATGTTATGGGTAGATGTGAAAACTGTATAATTCGTCAATTTAACTCATTGCGGGCAATGAGCAAAGCAGAGTTGAAGAAAGTATCGGATACTAAAATTACCAAGTTTGTTAAAAAAGGGGAAGCCATTTTTAGTGAAGGGGAGAAGTTGAATGGTGTATATTGTGTGCGGGACGGAGTTTCTAAATTGTCCAAGCTAAGTCCCAATGGAAAGGACCAGATTGTAAAATTGGCTACCCAAGGAGCCGTCCTGGGACAACGTTCGGTGATTGCCCAGGAAACATCCAATCTAAGTGCGGTTGCGGTAAAGGATATGGAGGTATGTTTCATCCCCAAGGATATCATAGAGGAGACCTTGAGCAGTAATCCCGATTTTGCTGTGGAAGTACTTAGGCATATGGCACATGATTTGAAAGAGGCAGACGATGTAATTGTAAATATGTCCCAAAAGACCGTTAAGCAAAGGGTGGCCGAAGCGTTTATTTATTTAAGGGACAATTTTGGTGAGGATAAAGAAGGCTATTTGTCCCTTACCTTATCAAGGGAGGATATTGCCAATGTGGTAGGTACTGCAACGGAATCGGCCATTAGGATTATTTCCGATTTTAAGAAGCTTGGACTTATAAAGACATCGGGGAAAATGATCGGTATTTATGATGAGAAACGACTCATAGAGATGGCGAAAGGCCATTAATATTGTTGGAAATGCATTTCTATTATCTTTTACTTGGCCCTTTGATCCTGTGTTGGCCATAACGGTATATGTATATTTTAGCACTTTAATTTATTAGGTTCCAGCACTTTTTTAAAAGCTGATATATGTCATAGTACAGTCTTTGGACTTCCTATAATTTTACCCCATAATTTTAGCCTAATAGGGCATATCACATTTAAATTGGAATAGTTTGAAAAAGATATTGTTACCAACCGATTTTTCTCCCAATGCATATAATGCAGTTAAATATGCAATCTCACTTTATAAGGAGGAAGAATGTGAATTCTATTTACTTAACACCTATACTCCAACCATTGCCCATAGTAGGTTTATGGCAACTGCTGCGGTTGGGAAAGCTTGTGAGGATGTGGTGAAATCCAATTCCGAAAAAGGGTTGGGTATGTTGGTAGAGCGTTTGGAAAATGAATACCAAAACCCCAAACACAGGTTTATTACCATATCTTCTTTTAATTTATTGGTAGAAGAGATAAAGAATATAATAGAGTCGGTTCGGATAGATTTAGTGGTTACCGGTACAAAAGGGGCTTCTGGTCTCGATGAGGTTTTTATGGGTAGCAACACCGTAAGGATTATAAAATCTATAAGAAATTGCCCTGTATTGGCTGTACCACAGCATTTTGACTACCAGGCACCAGCAGAAATAGCTTTTGCAACCGATTTTAACCGGTTTTATACCAGTTCAGAATTACGGCCTTTGTTGGATATGGCCAGATCTTTTAGGGCCGCCATTAGGATTGTACATGTTCAATACCAGATCAAGGCGCTTACAGAGGTGCAGCAGTTTAACCTCAATATGTTACGGAAATACCTTAGTGGGGTAGAACATTATGTGCATACGGTTACAGAACTAAATTCGGTTTCCAAAACCTTGGAAGTATTTGCAGAGGAATTGGATATACACTTATTGGCCATGCTTAACTATCAGCATAGTTATGTGGAAAAAATGACCCGTGAGCCAGTGGTGAAACGCTTGGCCTTTCATACCCGGATACCTTTATTGGTAATACAGGAGTTGGGAATGGGGACTCCACCTAGCAGTAAAAGGGTAAAAGAGGTATCTACCTCAAATTAAACATTACTGCTGTCTATGGGGTGGTCTTCGTAGAAATCATCAAATGTCTTTTTTGTGTCATAATCATCGGTAAGTACCCTATATACCGTATAAATGAGCATTGCCTGCCCTATTACCGTTAGGTAAAATACCCAATTAAAAGGGAAATTTAAGCTGGCCATAACGCTCAGCAATACTAAAACTGCCGTGGTTGCTATGACCCATAACATAGCTATATTTTTCATTTTTTTTATTATAAGATATTTATAATTAAGGGTTATTGTTGTTAAATGAGTGCTAAAACTACTGTTAAAACCTGCTCCGGTAAGAAAGTTCATTGTTGGAAACATGTTTTTGGTTTTAGGTTACTTTTAGGTCAAATAAAATGCTCAGCCACCTTAAAAAGGGCACCTATGGGGTAATGAAGTATATTTTTTGATATTTTCGTAGATCATTAGAGAAAAACTGGCCTTGGAGAAAAAACGAACTTATACCGAACAACCAAAAATACTGGTGGCGACAGATTGTTGTGTGTTTGGTTTTGATAAAGGGATATTAAAGTTATTGGTTTTTAGGAGAAGAATAGATCCTTTTAAGGGAGAGTGGTCACTAATTGGAAGTTTTGTAGATGAAGAGGAGAGTGTTACCGATGCAGCGCGTAGGGTGTTGTTGGAATTTACCGGCTTGGAAAACATTTTTTTGGAAGAGTTAAAGGTTTATAGTGATGTAGACAGGGATACCGGTGCCAGATGTATCTCTGTAGCACAATACGCCTTGATCAGAATTAACGACTACGATAAGGAACAAGTGGAAAGGCACGGAGCAAAATGGTTTGCCATAGATGAAATTCCCAATTTGGTACTGGACCATAATGTTATGGTTACCGATGCCTTGGACCGCTTAAGGCAAAAAACGACCAGGGCCCCTATTGGTTTTGAATTGCTTCCCAAAAAATTTACCATTCCCCAGCTTCAATCCTTGTATGAGGCTATTTGCCAAAGAAAATTGGATGATCGTAATTTTAGAAAGAAGTTGTTGTCATTTGGGTTATTGATTAAATTGGATGAAAAGGACAAGACTACTTCCAAAAAAGGGGCTTTTTTATATAAGTTTGATCATGATAAGTATAAGAATTTAGAGGAATCCGGATTTAATTTTGTGCTTAAACCCTTGTAGAGCCAGTAAGAAACTTAATGATCAAATAAGGTCGGTCAAACCGCAATAATCTAAAAACCTTTATTATCTTTGTCCTGTTGTGTTGTGTCTCAATGCAAATTGAGGCAAGGTTGTAAATGTCGACTATTTCCAATGGAAATTGGGTCGGCATGAACCGATGAAAGGCTTTCCAATATGGGAGGCTTTTTTTGTTTTTACTCGATAATCGAGACATTTATGCTAAGGCACTCTAGTCTAATTCTAGAATAAGTTGCTTCAAAGCTTGCCCATAGCTAGTTTACTGCTGTTGTTTTGCACAATGCTTTTTTTAGATTTCTTTTAATCCCCATTTTATTGTACATTTAATAAGGAACTTCTAATATCTACATCCAATGCCTTTGTATCATAAATTAGGTGAAATTCCATCTAAAAGACATACTGTTTTTAGGAAAAAGGATGGAACCCTTCACTACGAGCAGCTTTTTGGTACCATTGGCTTTGAAGGGATGTCTTCCCTGATGTACCATTTGCATAGGCCTACCATGGTAAAAGAAGTGGGAAAGGCCTTTGATGCCAGCCCTAAGGCCATAGTGTCACATAATATTAAATCTAGGCTTCTAAAAGGCTTGGAAGTGCCGACCAGGAATGATTTTTTGGAAAGCAGAAATGTGCTGGTGTTCAATTCGGACGTCCATATATCGGTTGGGGCACCCAAGAGATCCATGACCGATTATTTTTACAAGAATGCGGATGCAGATGAACTGCTGTTTATTCATAAAGGCAGTGGGGTCTTAAAGACCATGTTGGGCGAAATTGATTTTCAATATGGGGATTACCTGTTAATTCCCCGCGGAATGATTTATCAGATTAAATTTAACGATAAGGACAATAGGCTGTTGGTAGTGGAATCCTATCATCCAATATATACCCCAAAGCGTTATAGGAATTGGTTTGGACAGCATTTGGAGCATTCCCCTTTTTGTGAGCGCGACTTTAAGTTGCCGCAGAATTTAAGGACTTACGATGAGAAGGGCGAATTCTTGATCAAAGTAAAAAAGCAAGGTCAGTTGCACCATTTGGTCTATGCTTCACACCCTTTTGATGTGGTGGGCTGGGATGGGTATAATTATCCATACGGATTTTCCATACATAATTTTGAACCTATTACAGGAAGGGTACATCAGCCGCCACCAGTTCACCAGACCTTTGAAACGAGGGCCTTTGTGGTGTGTTCCTTTGTGCCCAGATTGTACGACTATCACCCTGATGCCATTCCGGCACCATACAACCATTCCAATATAGACTCTGATGAGGTACTTTATTATGTGGATGGGGACTTTATGAGCAGAAAAAATATAGACAAGGGGTATATTTCCTTACATCCGGCAGGAATTCCCCATGGTCCGCACCCCGGAACCTACGAGGCTAGTATAGGAAAGTCTAAAACGGAAGAACTGGCCGTGATGATCGATACCTTTAGGCCACTGCAATTAACAAAGGCGGCTTTGGATATAGATGACGGAAAATATTACCGCTCCTGGTTAGAAGAATAGAACCTTCTTCCAACATAGTTGTTTATGTTTTGTTGTGCATTACATAATGAATTAGAGAGGCCGCTAATTTTGCAGTTTGATGATCCTGATCATAGGTGGGATTCATTTCGGCGATATCCATACTTATCAATTTTTTGGAATCTATAACAATTTCCAGACATTCTAGAACCATTTCGGGAGAGAACCCCATTGGGGATGCTGCACTGACCCCTGCTGCGTATGCCGAGGAAAATCCGTCCAAGTCAATTGTAGTGTATATCACATCGACTTCACCAATAAATCGCTCCAATTTATACCTGATATTATTAAGGTGAAGCAGGTTAAAATGTTTTTTTTCTATATAGGGGACACCTAGGTCCCTTGCCCTGTGAAAAAGGGTTTTGGAATTGGAATCCTTCCTAATTCCCAGGCACATATATTTAAACGGATTATTTTCCATTTTGCAGTCCCTTGCAATTTGATAAAAAGGGGTGCCGGACGTATTGGCATGTTCGGTAGACCGGAGGTCAAAATGGGCGTCAAAGTTGATGATGCCCAGAGTTTGGTTCTTGCCTTGGGCGTTCAAGTAACTTTTTATACCAAGGTAATGGCCATAGGCAATATCGTGTCCGCCTCCCAGTAGCATGGGAAACCATCCTTGATGTAATATTGAAGTCACTATTTTGCCCAGTACACCCTGGGCTTTTTCCATATTCCCGTCCTCACAGTGAATGTTCCCAATGTCCCATAACAAGGTTCCGTCATTTAAATGATGTGGCATTTTTGCCAGTTGTTGACGTATGGAATCCGGACCCTTGGAAGCTCCTTTTCTACCTTGGTTTCTTATGACCCCTTGGTCACTGGCATATCCCAGTAACGCAAAATTATCACCCCGAAGGGAGGAAAATTCCATTTTCCCAAAATCCAAACACTGTACCTTTTCATGAAGATAAAGTTGGGAGTCCGATTTTCTTCCGGTCCAAAGTCCGGGGTCTGTTTTACGATAGTTGGACATATTACAGTGTTTAGGAGGTTAAATGCCCAATGAATAATATCATATGGACGTTGATCAACATCTAGGTGAAATTAGCAAATATTCCAATACCTTACTTTTTGGGTTTCGGTGCATTGATAATATCGTATTGTATGGCTTGCAGAATAAGTTGGAAACCCAAAATAATGGATAGGGTAATGATCATAATGGTTCCTGTAGGGGCAAAGGTGTTTATTTTGGCATAATATATCCATTCCCAAATACCAAATATAAGCCCGAACATAAAAAGAGGAAAACCAAACAAGAGATACACCGATCCAATATTAAAATCGTATAAAAAATATTCCTTTATGATCCGTTTTACAAAAGTGTTGGTTAATCTGGCCCCAAAAACGAAAGGCATTTTCCATATTTTCATATTGGATTTCTCATCCCCGTAGATAGCTGGCATGGGAATATCATTTATGTTGGCTTTTTCAAAATAAAGTTGGGCCAGGAGCGATGTTTCAAAATAATAGCGGTTGGAGAGTTTTGAAAAATCCAGCTTTTTCAAAACCTCGGCTCTAAGGGCTAAGAAGCCATTGGTAGGATCAAAATTATGCCAATATCCTGTAGCGGCCTTAATAAGAAAGGATAATCCTAAATTGCCAATTCTACGAACGATGGGCATAGATCTCAGGGCTTTTAAGTCCTTAAATCTGTTGCCTTTGGTTACATCACATTTATTTAAAAGTAAGGGATTCAGTAAATCTGGAAGGTATTTTAGATCCATCTGGTCATCGGCATCGATCTTGATGATAAGATGCGACCCAATTTTAAGAGCCTCTTTAAACCCTCTTTTGGTTGCACTGCCTACTCCTAGGTTTACTTCGTTCTGTAAAAAGGAAACCTTCGTTTTTGGGTTTATTAGTTTCTCAATTTCCTCCTTGGGTAGGGGGGCGGGACTTTGGTCGTCTACAATGATAATACTGTGCAGGTAGTCCGGCAACTTGGAAATGACCCGTACTATTTCTTTGGACGCATTAAAATAGGGGATAACAACTGCTATTTTATGTGTAGTGAAGTTTTGTGTTTCCATGTTTGCCTTGAAATTTAGGTTGGGTTATTTGCCTTCTTGTTGTTCCCGGGCATAGTTTAAATTGCCTTTTGCCAATCGGGAAGTAGGGTCCAGTTTTAATGCTTCCTCACAGGCGTCCACGGCCCTTTGATATTTTTGAAGTTGGTTATAAGAAGAACAAATATTGTTGTAGGCACTGGCATTGGGAAGGATTGAGATAGACTTTTGTGCAGCGGCGATACACTCTTTGTACTTTTCTTCCTGATAATATTCAAAACTAATATTTACAAAATGATCGGATAGTTGGGTCTTGGATAAATTTATTGTTACGGTGGCCAATCTGTTTTTTCGTTTAATGGCATTATTTAAATTGTTTTTCGCAAGTTGGTAGGAGGGGTTTAACTCCAAGGCCTTATTGTATGCCTCAATGGCCAAATCGTAATTAAATAAATGGTAATGGGCAATACCAATATTGTTATAGGCATCAGGGTAGTCTGGTTTTAGGTCCTTGGCCTTTTCTGCCGCTCTTATGCAGCCTTCATAATCCCCTTCATTGTAATATTTAAAACTTAAATCAAGGTATTTTTCCGGGCTGGGGGCGTTGGCCACTTCTTCCTCAATGACCTGCAGAACAGATTTTTTATTTACGGCAATATCCAGGTATTTTGTGGCAGTGCTGTCCTTTGGCCATGATTTCAATATTTCCTCGCTAAAATTTCGAAGTTGTGCCCAATCTTCCATATGGTGGTAAGATTTTAATATATATTGATGAGTGTCAATGTAATTGGGTACCGTTTGGTTAACCTGTTTAAATTGATCTACCGCCTCCTTAAATCGGTCGTTCCTAAATAAATTTCGTCCGTAAAAGTATTTGGTTTTATGGTTGGAGTCATTAAGGGATAAGGATTTTTTAAAATACTTATCAGCGCTTTCCTTGTCGCCCGTGGCATTTTTAAGGATGCCCAGATTGGTGTATATGCTGGAATAGTAGGGGGTTAATTCCAAGGCTTTGTTAAAAGATAGCTCCGCATTGGTGTAATCTCCTTGAGCCATCAGGGCAAGGCCATAGTTCATATGCCCACGACCGTTTTTAGGGCTTTTTATGGTCACATCCTTCCATAGGCTAAGTTCGTCTTTCCATACCTTGTTGCGTTGGTATACGCCATATGCATTGCCAAGAAGGAATACAGATATTACAAGTATCATGGCCAACTGGCCATTTTGTTGAACCAATAGTTTTGGGGAATAGTTTTTTAGAAGGTAATGTACGCCAAAAACAAACGCTATGGTGAGTCCCATATAGGGGATAAAACTGCGGTGATCGTTTAAAATTTCGGCAAAGGGGAGTACCGAAGAGGATGGTAAAAGTGAAATAAAGAACCATAATACCCCAAAAGAAAACAATTTGGTTTCTTTTTTCTTGGAGGCTCTAAGGGCAATAAATATCAAAAGTGCTATCATTACAATGCCCGTTATGGCCCTGTAATCCAAAATAGATTCAAATGCTACCCAATCCGTATCGGCAGAAAGGTTATAAGGTATAAAATAAGTTAGTATGTAGTGGCACATTACCAAAGGCTGTGTTATAAGGTAATTGTAACGATCAACACCACCTGGAGCAAATGTGTCCGGTAACATGGAAAAGTAAAATATTAAAAAGGCCAAGGTCAATATAAAAGAAGGAAACACCTTTGCAAAGGAGCGGATACACTTTTTAAACTCCTCTTTCCTGTAGAATTGCAACAGATTTACCTCTTCCTCAAAAATTAAAAAGTATAGGAACAACAAGGGAGAAAAAACCAAGGCCATTTCCTTGGCAAAGAAGCCTATAAAGGGAAATATAAGATATAGGTGCCATTTTCGCCATATCCCGCCACTTAAAAATGCTACAAAACCCAATAGCACATAAAAGCCAGCTACAATTTCCGATCGTTGAATGATGTAATTCACGGTTTCTGCATTGGCACAGAGCAGTCCAAAGGAAGCCGCTACCAATAATCCCCAAAACTGATTGTTTTTGGAAAACTCCAATTGGTCTAGAAGTTTTTTAACAAAAAGACAGAGTACTGCACAGGTAAAAAGGAAAAATATAAAAATATGGATATGAAATGCCTCAGTATGCAGACCATCCGCCAGTTGATAGTCAATAGCATTTTCCAAGGTGGTATACGGCCTGTACGAGCGGTTGGAAGGAAGTGTGCTAAAGGTAGCCGGATCTTTAAAAAAGGCAGATATATCTATGTTCTGTATTGCCTTGTTGTTTTCAATAGTGTGATTGTCGTCAAATTGAAATCCGTTGGAAAAATGATTGGAATAGGCCAACAACATGGTCAGCACCAGAATAACACTCAGTAAGATGAAAATGGGATTGTTGAAAGCGTTCGTATTATCACCTTTATATCCGGTGAATCGGTAGATGGTAGTCGTAAATTTAGTAAATAATGTAATCATCGAGTTTGGTGAATTTATAGTTTTTGGACAATCGCTATCTGAATAATGTATTACGGAAAGCGACAACCCTGCTACAATTTAAACAAACTAAATTGAAGTGAATTCGGTAAATTTTTTAGTGTTAATGTATAGTCCACGAGAACAGAAACATTAAACTTAAATAATCCGTGTTAAGATTTTTCACTATGTTTTAAATCGAACTCACGTCAAATTTATTATGTAACGATATTTTAGCATAACTATTGCCCTTTTGAACCTTGCCAAAATGTGGTGTTTTTGTTATTCACGTTTTTTAAATACAAAACAATAGGTGTCCGGGAATAGACTTAAAAATGGAAATAATAAAAAAACGCCAATTTTTGCGGCCATGCCCATGATAGTTCCCTGTTGCTTGTCTTGATTGATTCGATCTGAAATTTCCGATATATTAATTGTTTTCATAGGAAAGGATTCTATCGGCTCAAAATTACTTTCCTCGGCAAATGACCGTAAGGTGCGCTTAGTGAAATAGCTCAAATGTGGACTGTGAAAATTAAATTGCCACATTCTATTCATAAGGGATTTTACTCCAAAATGGTAGGCCAGTTTAGAGATGAAGTAGATTACTCCACTTTGAATAGGTAAATTTACGATGAGCAGACCTTGATTTTTAAGAAGCCTGTAATTGGAACTCATGATACCCTTGAGGTCTGGCAAATGTTCCAGAACATCATTATAAGCAATAAAATCGTAATCAGAATTTTGTGGTAGGTCTTGAGGGAAAAAGCCATTGAATACCCTAAGACCTTTTTGTTTGTAAAGCTCATTAAAACGTGTTTCGGGTTCAATACCTTCGCAATCTATCTGGTGGTCCTTGCATACCTCTAAAAACCAGCCGTACCCTGGGCCTACCTCAAGACCTTGGGTGTTGGCGCTGTTCCTGTGCTGTTTAAGGGAATTAATGATCCGTTGAAAGTTTTCTTTTCTAAGGTTTAGCAAGGCCCTTTCCCTAGTGTCCTCATTTAAATCGGATTCAAGTGATTTGTTAAACTTGGCATCCGGACAAAATTGAAAGCCACAATGGGAGCAGTGGTGTACATTAAAAATTAGTTTGAATTGTAATTTGGTTTTGGGGCTACTACAAATTGGACAGGGGGTCATTTTTTAATATGGTTGGTTATTAAATAGTTGTTCCAAATAAAATGTAGGATCAATCCTTTAGTTGATATTCATGAAAAAATATTTTGGTTGATTTTGATACCTAAAAGTAGCACTTTTGGGGGGATTAATAAAATTTTGTCTGACATTTGTACTTATCAGTTTTTACTCTGTATTGGGTCGGACACACCTCCCATCCTGCGAAGTATTTTCTTTTGGGGCACACAAAGCGTTTTATTGCTGTGAAAATATGTTTTCCAATAGCTCGTCCTGCACTAAATGCGGAAGTGTGACTTTTAATCTAGGAGTTCGTTCCATTTCGCGTTTAATGGCAAACAAAGCCTGTTTGTTCCTGGCCCAGCTTCTGCGGGATATGCCGTTGTTTACATCATAGGGCAGCATGTTTTTTAGTCTATTTTCTGCCTCCAGACTACCGTCTAAAACCAAACCAAAACCACCGTTTATAACCTCGCCCCAACCTACACCACCACCGTTGTGGATAGAAACCCAAGTGGCACCTCTAAAGCTGTCCCCTATTACATTGTGTATGGCCATGTCAGCAGTAAATTGGCTTCCATCGTAAATGTTGCTGGTTTCTCTATAAGGGGAATCGGTTCCGCCAACATCATGGTGGTCCCTTCCAAGGACAATTGGAGCTTTTACTTCACCGCTTTCTACAGCTTTATTGAAAGCTTTGGCAATTTCTAGTCTTCCTTCGGCATCAGCATATAAAATACGGGCTTGTGAACCAACCACTAAATTGTTGGCCGCAGCACGTTTTATCCATTGGATATTGTCTAGCATTTGCTGTTTAATTTCAGTAGGGGAACGGTTAAGCATCTCTTCCATAAGCTGCAAGGCTATGGCGTCGGTTTTTTCCAGATCTTTAGGGTCTCCAGAGGTACAGACCCATCTAAAGGGACCAAATCCTAGGTCAAAGCACAGTGGCCCTAAAATATCCTGTACATAAGAGGGGTAGGTAAAGGAGCTGCCATCCGCAGATAGGATATCGGCACCTGCCCTGGCGGCTTCCAATAAAAAAGCATTGCCATAGTCAAAAAAGTAGGTCCCTTTGGCGGTATGTTTGTTAATGGCGGCAACCTGTCTCCTTAAAGATGCCTGTACCTTTTGTTTAAATGCCTCCGGATCTGTACTCATAAGTTGGTTAGATTCCTCAAAAGTGAGACCTACCGGATAATAGCCCCCAGACCAAGGATTGTGCAATGAGGTTTGGTCAGAACCTAGGTGAACAGTAATATTTTCTTGATCAAATTTTTCCCATACTTCAACAATGTTACCAATATAGGCAAGGGAAACTACTTCCTTTTGTTGTATGGCCTGTTTGGTGCGCAGAGCAAGTTTGTCCAAGTCGTTAATCAGTTCGTTAACCCAGCCTTGCTGGTGTCTTTTCTTGGCGGCTAGCTCATTTACTTCGGCACAGATGGTAATGCAGCCAACAATAGTACCGGCCTTGGGCTGGGCACCACTCATACCTCCCAATCCAGAGGTGAGGAATATTTTGCCGGCAGGGGATTCTTCTTTTTTCAACACTTTTCTAAACGCATTTAAGACGGTTATGGTGGTGCCATGAACTATTCCCTGGGGACCTATATACATATAGGAGCCGGCTGTCATTTGTCCGTATTGGGTAACCCCAAGGGCATTATACTTTTCCCAATGGTCCGGTTTGGAATAATTGGGGATCATCATTCCGTTGGTAACCACAACCCTAGGCGCATCTATGGAGGACGGAAAAAGTCCCATGGGATGGCCAGAATAGATGTGCAGGGTTTGCTCATGGGTCATAGTGGCCAAATACTTCATGGTAAGTAGGTACTGTGCCCAATTTTGAAAAACAGAACCATTACCGCCATAGGTAATAAGTTCTTCTGGGTGTTGGGCTACCTTAGGATCCAAATTGTTCTGTATCATCAACATAATACAGGCTGCCTCTGTGGTTTTTGCCGGATACTCGTTAATATGGCGGGCATAAATAGGATAGTCTGGTTTAAAACGGTGCATATATATCCTGCCATATGTATTGAGTTCTTCTGCAAACTCTTTGGCCAAGATAGGGTGCCATTTTTCGGGGAAATACCTCAGGGCATTTCGAATAGCCAGTTTTTTCTCCTCCAAACTAAGGATGTCCTTACGTTTGGGAGCCCTGTTGACATCCGAGGAAAGTTCTTTTTTTATGGGTAGTTCCTTGGGAATACCTTGTAATATTTGGGCTTTAAAGCTAGCTGTCTTCATGGTATTTTTTCTTTAAATAGCTTTATTGGTCACTAATTTTCCTCTTTTCCAGACCATACTGGGGGTAAGCATACCTTGATGGTAGAGTATTTCATTATAATCGCTTGTTGGGAATGCGATGAAGTCCGCCAGCAATCCGGCTTTAATTTTGCCTCGGTCTTTAAGGCCTAAGGCTGTTGCTGCTCTATAACTTATGCCGGCCAATACTTCTGTATTGGTGAGCTTTTCAAAGGTTCCCAGTATAGCCGCTTGGGTAAGTAGGTTTCCCATGGGTGCCGATCCCGGGTTCCAATCACTTGCAATGGCCAATGTAGCTCCCGCGTCCAATAATTTGCGTGCAGGGGCAAAGTTGCAGCCCAGCCCTATGGAGGCCCCGGGAAGGGCAGTGGCCACAGTGCTACTGTTTGCTAAAAGTTCAATTTCCTTTTCTGTACTTGCCTCTAGGTGATCTGCACTAATGGCTCCGTATTGCACTGCTGTGGCACTACCTGCAGTTGAAAATTGATCTGCATGCACGGTAATATGAAATCCCATTTCTTTGGCCTTATTAAAATAAGGCGCAATCATGGTTGGGGAAAAGGCGCCTTCTTCCAAAAAAGCATCGATCCTGGTGCTGAGGTTTTCTTTTTTTAAAATGGGAAATAATTCCGAGCTAATTTCCAATAGATAATCGTTTGCAGAACCATGGTAATCTTTTGGGATCGTATGGGCTGCCAGGCAGGTAGATATTAAATCTGCTTCACATTCCGTATTGGCATAAGCAATGGCCCTGAGCATTTTTAACTCCTCGGTTATAGACAGTCCATAGCCGCTTTTTACCTCAATGGTCGTTACACCTCTGGAAAGATGTGCGCTCGCTCTTTTTTTGATGCCTTCTATTAGTGAGGCTTTGGTGGCTTTTCTTGTCTGGGTGACCGTGTCCCATATACCGCCACCGGCCTTGGCAATCTCAAGGTAGGTCTTACCTGAATTCCGCAGGGCATAGTCCTTGGCCCGACTGCCACTAAAACAAATATGGGTATGGGAATCAATGAAGCCTGGAAGGCATACCATATTGGACGGGATAGATATGGTCTGTGCATTGAGGGCTCTTGCCGCTGTTTCCATTTCAGCATAAGGTCCCACGGCATAAATGTTTTCATCCTCTGTAATAATGCCTGCTTTTTCAAACAGACTGAGTTGTTCATCGGATATGGCCCCTTTTTGGGGCAATCCTGCCATTGTTACGATTTGTTTAAAAGGGCCAATTAGCCTATACTTTTTCATTTTTTTTGTCTATTTTTTGTAACCTAACTATGGGCTAATACGCTCCAAAATGGTCTTCGTACGGACTGTCAATTTTCAATTTATGGCGTTGTATAGCCTGCTGTACGGTTCGTATTATAGTCCGCTTTTTAATCATATCAATGCCCTTTTCAATATCATCGGAGAAAACCCTGTCCTTTTCTGCAAAGGCTACATTTTTACGGACCATTTTATGGACTTTGTCCAACAACAGGCCAGATTTCATGGGTTTTCTAAATTCAAATGCCTGTGCTGCGGTCAGGAGTTCTATGGCCAGTATTTTTTCTACGTTTTCCAAGACTTTCTGGGCTTTTCTGCCACTTATAGACCCCATACTTACATGGTCTTCCTGTCCTAAGGAAGTAGGGATGCTGTCTGCACTGGACGGGAAGCACAGTCCCTTGTTTTCACTGGCCAAGGCTGCAGTGGTATATTGCAGTATCATATAGCCCGAATTGATCCCGGTTTCTTCCATCAATAATTTGGGTACTCCCGGACTGTTTCCTTCCAAGGCCAAATAAATACGTCGGTCCGAAATATTTCCCAACTCCGAAGCAGCCAGACAAGCATAGTCCAAGGCCATGGCCAAAGGTTGACCGTGAAAATTCCCTCCGCTTATAGTTAATTCCTCATCAATAATGATAGGGTTGTCCGTGACCGAGTTTAATTCTACCTCCAATAATTCCTTTAGGTGTAACCAGGCATTTCTGGAAGCGCCGTGCACTTGGGGGATGCATCTTAGGGAATAGGGGTCCTGTACTTTTTCACAGTCAATATGGTCCTCCATAATTTCGGAACCTTCCAATAGAAAACGGATTCTAGTAGCTACATGAATACTGCCTTTAAAGGGTCTAAGTTGGTGTAATTCCTTAAAAAAGGGTTTCACACTGCCCTGTAATCCTTCTATCATCATGGCGCCAATAATATCGGCTTGGTCAAGACAGGCCTTCATCCTGTCCAATACTTTTACCGCATGAGCTGCTATGAACTGAGTACCATTAATTAGAGCCAGTCCCTCTTTGGGTCCCAGTTCCAAGGGTTTTAGGCCATAAATTTTATATAGTTGTGCTGTTGAAATGACTTTTTTAACATATCGGACTTTACCTAAACCAATTAAGGGTAAAAATAAGTGGGATAAGGGGGCGAGGTCCCCTGATGCCCCTACCGATCCTTGGGAAGGAACCACTGGTATGGCATCGTTGTTAATATGCCATACTATGCGGTCCAAGGTAGCTTCCGCTATGCCCGAATAGCCTTTGGCTAGGGAATGTACCTTTAGGATAAGCATTAGTTTGGCGATATCCGTTTCAACGGGAGGGCCAACACCAACACTGTGGCTTTTAAGGATGTTGGACTGTAATATTTTGGTTTCGGATTTGGAGATCTTGGTAGTGCATAAGGGACCAAATCCGGTATTGATTCCGTAAACAGGTTTGCCCTTCTCTACAATTTGTGCCACGGCCTTGTAACTTGCCCTAATTCTTTTCCTAGCTTTTGCAGAGATTTGTCCTTTTATCGTTCCCTTGGCAATTTCTATAGCTAGTCCGGCCTTTAAGTGGTCTTCCCCGAAAAAAAATGTTTTTTTTGAAGTTGCCATGTGCTAATTTTTTGCATTATAAAATTATTGATTAAGTTTGATAATCGCCAATACCATTTATATATATACCTAATAACTATGGGTTATCAATTAGAACTCCGACATTTTAATTATTTCTTAGCTGTGGCTGAGGAGTTACATTACCGGAAAGCTGCCGAAAAGTTGTGTATTTCACAGCCTGGCTTAAGTAGGCAAATAAAGCAAATGGAGGAAATATTGGATGTTAAACTGTTTGTTAGGAGCAAAAAGAAAGTGGCCTTGACGGCGGCTGGGGAATACCTAAAAGGTGAAATGGAATTTATTCTAAACCATTTGGACGTTACCAAAAAGCAGTTAAAACATATTAGTGATGGTAATTTTGGAGAGGTACGGATTGGATTTTTAGGTTCGGCCATGCAAGAAGTGATTCCGGACCTTTTGATTGGATTGAAGGAAAATTTCCCGGGGATAAAGTCCAGCTTGGAGGAGCTGTCCAATACGGCCCAAATGAATGCCATAATGAGGGATAAACTGGATATGGGTTTTGTGCGTATGGCAAGGGTGCCGGATGGGGTGAATATTCAGCCGGTATATACCGATACCTTTTCTGTTGTCTTGCCAGAATTATATCCCATGTTGACCAGGGAATTTAAGGACGTTGGGCAGTTGGCAGAAGAGAATTTTATTTTGTTCGCTCAAGACTATAGTCCCTTATATTATGATACGGTAATGAGTATATGTGAGGATGCTGGTTTTACGCCCAAGGTATCCCATAAATCTGTTCACGCCCAGACTATTTTTAAGCTGGTAGAGAATAATTTGGGTATAGCCATTGTGCCAACCTCATTACAATACGGCTTTCAGATGAAGGTAAAGTTTATAGAACTAAGGAATATTCCTCAAAGGGCCATCCTGTCGGTAGTTTGGAAAGAAGATAATAGGAATCCTGCCTTACGGCATTGTATTAATTTGCTGTTAAACCGTTCTAAGTTGGGTAAATAATTGGTTTAGTTTGTAATCACTAAATGAAGAAAAGATATGATTTTTGATATAATAAAAAAGAGACGCTCTGTTTTTCCGACACAATATAACAACAAGCCTGTTAGTAAGGAGGCTATAGAAAAGGTATTGGAGGCAGCGAATTACGCACCTACCCATAAGAAGACCGAACCATGGCGTTTTAAAGTGTTACAGGGTGAGTCCCAGGAAAAGCTTGGCTTGTTTCTTTCCTTAAAGTATATGGAGACAGAACCTAAGCCCAAACAATTTAAGGTAGAAAAGTTAATACAAAACCCTCAAAAGGCGGGGGCTGTAATAGCTATTTGCATGCAGAGAGATCCACAGTTAAGTGTACCGGAATGGGAAGAGGTAGCAGCAACAGCTATGGCTGTACAAAATATGTGGCTTTGTTGTACAGAAATGGGTATTGGCTGTTATTGGAGTTCACCCGGGCTTATAAAACACATGGATGATTTTTTTGAATTGAAAATGGGGGAGGTGTGTCTTGGGTTTTTCTATATGGGCCATTATGATGAGGATATCCCAGAAGTAGAAAAAGGGCCCTGGAAGGATAAAGTTACCTGGATGTAGTGGTATTGCTTAATTAAAAAAGGGAAATAAGTCCGACTTGTATTCCCATGCTTTGTATATAAATATCCCCAAATAGATAACCGTTACCAGAAATTTAAGGAAGGTTCCGGTTATAAAACCTAGAAAAGAACCAAAAGCGGCCTTTAGGGCCTTTTTTTGATCGGCCTTGTTGATCATTTCTCCAGCCAAAGCACCTAAAAAAGGCCATACGATGATACCTATAAAGCCAAGAATAGGAAAGAATAGGGCTATTAAAAGACCTATTGTGGTACCGACCATTCCCCATCTGCTTCCTCCAAATTTTTTGGTCCCCCAGACTGGGATGATGTAGTCCAGGGCAAAGACCAATAAGGCGACGGCCAAGGTAATGCCCAAAAAGGTCCAATCGTCCGGAATTGCTTTGGTAAGGTAGAGTAGGAGTAGGCCTACCCAGCTTATTGGAGTACCCGGAAGTACCGGAAGAAAACTACCCAATATTCCAATGAACATTAGGGCAAATCCTATAATCAGTAAAACAATATCCATAGGTTTTTTTAGGTTTCCTGTTAGACGAAGATAGGGATGATTTGTTACATGGATCGGAAAAGGACGGGAGTAGTCACCCCTGTCGCTAGCGGGAGCCTGCCACAGTCGGCAGACAGGCGTTGCGCTCGTGTCCGTCGCTGGCGTGAGCCTGCCTCGGTCGGCAGACAGGCGTCACGCTCGTGCCTATTTAGAATTCAGCTTGCAAAAATTCGAGTAAGAGCTGGACGCCATCAATAGCCTCAAATCTAATTTTTGAACTAAAACATTAGTTTAAACTAAATATTTAGTTATATTTGTTATAGTGTTCAACTAAAAATTTAGTTAAATGAAGCAGTTAACCAAAGCAGAGGAGGAGGTAATGCAGGTATTATGGCAGTTGCAGAAATGCAACGTGGCAGCCATTATTGACGTACTTCCAGAACCCAAACCGGCCTATAATACGGTCTCTACCATTGTCCGTATTTTGGAAAGCAAGGGGTTTGTGGGCCATGAGAAGGAGGGCAGGGGCTATTTATATTTTCCGTTGATCAAGAAATCGGATTATGGAAACCAGTCCATTAACAAATTGGTGGACGGCTATTTCCAGGGTTCTTTTAAAAGTATGGTATCCTTCTTTATGAAAAAGAATGATATGAGCCTATCGGAATTGGAATCTATCCTCAAGGACATTAAAAAAGAGAAGGAATGATACAGTATATATTAGAATGCATTGCATTCCAGCTAATGTTTTTGATCATTTACGATCTGTTTCTAAAACGGGAGACCTTTTTTCAGTGGAATAGGGTGTACCTGATCGGGACATTTGTACTTTCCTTAATACTGCCCTGGTTAAAGATAGAAGCTTTTAAGACCGCGGTATCTTCTGAGTATTTTGTGTATCCTGAATATTTATGGGGCATGGACATGTCGGAAGGGGTGGTTGTTGCTCCGGAAAACGCTTCTTCTTTTGATCTTTCGGCAACAGAGGTTGTGTTTTATGTGGGGGTGGTCATTGCTGCGCTATTGTTCACATATAAACTATACCAGATAAACCGACTAAAACGCCAAGGAGAAATCCGTTATTTTAAGGACTTCACCAGGGTAGTGGTTAGAAACAGTAATATGGCCTTTTCTTTTTTCAGGTCCATTTTCTTAGGGGACCAGGTGTTGGAAAAGGAACATAAAAGCATCATTCAGCACGAGCTGGTGCATATAGAACAACGACATTCTTGGGATCTGTTGTTCTTTGAGCTGATGCGCATTGTAGGCTGGTTCAATCCCCTGGTCTATGTATATCAAAATAGGGTTTCCGAATTGCACGAGTTCATCGCCGATGCAAAAGTGGCCAAGACCCATAAGGCGGAGCAGTATCAATTGCTGTTGTCACAGGTCTTCCAGACCCAACATATTTCATTCATCAATCAATTTTTTAAATCATCATTAATCAAAAAACGAATCGTCATGTTACAAAAATCAAAATCAAAGAGAGTTTGGCAGTTAAAGTATTTATTGTTAGTGCCAACATTAATCGGAATTATGGTTTATACATCTTGTGAAACTGAAGCCAATTCCGGAAATAAAATATTTGAATTAAAAGAAATGCCAGAGGAAGTAAATGTCAAAGGAAATCTATCAGAAAAAATAGAAATGTTAGAGGAGATGGTCATAGTAGGATATTCGGATGCCCCAAGTAGTATAAAGTTTATACCAGAAGAACTAGTTGTGGAAGTCCCTATGCCTCTAACTAAAGGCGAAGTCTTGTTTTCCTCAATTGAAAAAGCCCCGGTTTTTCCTGGATGTGCGGGTGTAGAGGATTCTAGGACATGTTTCAGTAATAAGATACGAAAACATATAGGGAAGAACTTTAGGTACCCTGAGAAAGCCCAAGAAAAGGGTATTCAAGGACGGGTAAATGTGATGTTCACCATTCAGGAAGACGGAAACGTAGGCAATGTTCGGATGCGCGGGCCTAATAAACTTTTGGAAGATGAGGTAGCCCGCATTATTTCTTTGTTGCCCCAGATGACAGCTGGGGAAAACAAAGGAGAAAAGGTGCGGGTGACATATACCCTGCCAATTACTTTTAAACTACAGTAACAGCAAAGAACTTTAGAGGGTGATACAGTATATCAGAGAATGAATTGAAATTCAGGCATTATTTTTGATCGTCTACGATCTGTTGCTAAAACGGGAGACCTTTTTTAATGGAACAGGGTGCATCATATAGGTGCCTATGCCTTTATGTATTATTGGCATTGTATTGGGTAAAGGTAGAGCCTTTAAAAAAATATAATGCCCCAAGATGTTGTTTTTTATCAGGAATTCTTGTGGAATAAGGAAATGCAAATTACTGCTGTGGTAACTAGGGACAGGTCAAAAAACGAATCGTCATGTTGCAAAAATCAAAATCAAAGAGAATTTGGCAGTTAAAGTATCTATTGTTGGTGCCGTTGGTAGTAGGAATGTTGGTGTATACTTCCTTAGAGGCCCAAGAAAATGGAATTTCTGAGGAAGAACAAGCTACTGGCGATGCACAGTTAATAAAAAAAACCAAAATGCCTCAACTTAGTAATCCTAATCAAGGCGATGTTGATGTTCCTTTTTCTCAGGTAGAAAAGGTTCCAATCATTCCCGGTTGCGAAGACGCGGATAATAAAAGGGCCTGTTTTCAACAACAAATGCAAAAGCATATAAGTAAGAATTTTAGATACCCCCAAGAAGCTCAGGAAAAAGGGATACAAGGGAGGGTGAATATTATGTTCGTTATTCTAAAAGACGGAAGTATTGGCAATGTTCGAATGCGTGGACCTGATAAAATTTTAGAAGGTGAGGCGGCACGTATTATTTCTTTGCTACCACAAATGGCCCCTGGGGAACATAAAGGAAAAAAAGTGCGAGTAGCGTATTCCACCTCAATCACATTTAAACTGCAGGGACGAGATGAATTTGGTACAAAGGAGAATGGTGATGGCACTGTGGATGTGGCCTTCGCTATTATAGATAAAGTTCCAGTCTTCCCTGGTTGCTAGGATGCAGGGGATATGAGAGCCTGTTTTAATCAAAAGTTACAGAAACACATTAGCAAAAATTTCAGGTATCCTAAAGAAGCCCATGAAAAGGGTATTGAAGGGCGGGTAAATTTGATGTTCACTATTCAGGAAGATGGAAACATAGGCAATGTTCGGATGCGTGGGCCCAATAAACTTTTGGAAGATGAGGCAGCCCGAATTATTTCTTTGTTGCCCAAAATGATTCCGGGGAAGCACAAAGGAAAAAAAGTTCAAGTGCCTTTTTCAATCCCAATAACATTTAAATTGACAGACGAAGATACTTCTGAGCTAAGGGAGGAGCTCGCGATGCCTGTCGAAAATAATGTTGGAGGTGTTCCTTTTGTAGAGGTAGAAAAGGTGCCCGTTTTTCCCGGTTGTGAGGATGCAGAAGATAAAAGGGCTTGTTTTAAAATCATGATGGTAAATCATGTTGGAAAGAATTTTAGATATCCTGAAGGACCACAGGAAAAGGGCGCTCAGGGGCGTGTATATGTGCATTTTACTATTCTGGAAGATGGAAACATAGGCAATGTTCAAATGCGTGGTAGACCTAATAAACTTTTGGAAGATGAGGCTGCCCGTATAATTTCTTTGTTGCCCCAGATGACCCCAGGGGAACACAAGGGGAAAAAAGCCCAGGTGCCTTTCATGATTCGGATTCCTTTTAAATCACGATAAATTAATGAAAACAATATTTCCAATTGTTTTTGTGCTAGTGTTAGCTAATGCCGAAGCACAATTATCGGACATTTCGGTAGCCGATAGCCTGTATGCTATAGGAAATTACACCACGGCTATAAATGAATATGCAAAGGTGGCAAGTCCAAAATCTAAATTGCAGATTGCCAGGGCCTACAATGCCATTGGAAATTACGAGAAGGCAATGTTACAGTATGAAAATATAGTCCAGAAAAATGAATCCCAAGAATTGGCAACATATGAACTTGGCCGGCTATATCTAAAACTTAAAAATTCCATTGCTGGCGCGAGCCTGCTTCGGTCGGCAGACAGGCGTCACGCTCGTGCCTACGTAGAAAGTCTGAACGTTTCGCTACAAAGGATTGCCTACTACTATACTTGTTGTTTCGGATCAACAGAAATACCATATTACCAATAAGTAAACACTGACATTTCTATCTAAAAGATTACCACTGTACTATTCCAAAGGAAATTTCATTAAAATAGTAGCCTATAAGATAAGTCTATACTGGAGGAAATTGAAGCATACATCCATTAAATTGATCAAAAAATTGTAATTTTCGCCCAGAATCTGGCATACATGAGGAAAGTTGCGGTTTTGGCTTGTTTTTGTCTTTTTACCTCTTGCGACTGGTTTACTTCCAAAGAGGAAAGAACCCAAGAATTGGTAAATGAGGAAATGCGCAATATAAATTTTAATGAGGTAGATCGTTATCCACTATTTGATAACTGCGATGAAATGTTGGACAAGGCAGGGCAATTGGATTGTTTTCAAAATACCCTATTAACACAATACGTGGCAACATTGGAGGACTTTGAGTTTCAGTTGGTGTCCAATATCAATACCACCATTTACGTAGATTTTTTGGTAGATCATATGGGTGAAATATCGGTCTTGGAAGTGCAGCGCAACGAGGAGATCGAAAATCAGATCCCTGGATTTCGCAGTATCATTACACAGAGCCTAAAAGGACTGCCTCCCTTGTCACCAGCGCTAAAGCGAGGGGTGCCCGTATCCTCAAAATTTAGGATTCCCATTATTGTGAATTCGAAATAAACAACGGTATAAACCTAAAATAATTCCTTCATTGGCAAACGAAAAGATAATATTGGGGATAGATCCCGGAACTACCATTATGGGCTTTGGACTCATTAAGGTGGTGAACAAGAAAATGGAGTTTGTTCAAATGAACGAGCTCCTACTTCAGAAATACAATGACCCCTATACCAAGCTAAAGCTCATTTTTGAGCGCACCATAGAACTAATCGACACCTACCACCCGGACGAAATAGCCATAGAAGCACCATTTTTCGGTAAGAATGTGCAGTCCATGCTCAAGTTGGGCAGGGCACAGGGCGTGGCCATGGCCGCGGGACTATCCCGTGAAATCCCAATTACCGAATACCTGCCCAAAAAAATTAAAATGGCCATTACCGGTAACGGGAATGCCAGTAAGGAGCAGGTAGCCAAAATGCTGCAAAGTGTCTTGGGATTAAAGTCGCTCCCCAAAAACCTGGACAGTACAGATGGCCTTGCCGCAGCCGTATGTCATTTTTATAACGAAGGCCGAATAGAAGTAGGCAAAAGTTATAGCGGCTGGGATGCTTTTGTAAAACAAAATGTTGGTAGGGTAAAAAAGTGAAGATTGACGGATTTAGTGAACAGTAATCAGTAATAAGTAAATAGTAAGGTAATAGCGAATCGTGAAAATTTTGGTCGGATCTTTTTGCTAATTATTTCGAAGATTTATTATTGATGTATTGAACAGTAATCAGTAGTTATGAGGTTTCAGGACTTATTGGCGTATAAAAAATCTTTTGCTTTGGCGATGAAGATTTTTGAAATTTCAAAAACATTTCCGAGAGAAGAAAGATATTCCTTGACCGATCAAATAAGAAGATCTTCCAGAAGTGTTTCGGCAAATATTGCCGAAGCTTATGCAAAGAGACTTTATCCAAAATATTTTATCAATAAACTAACAGATAGCGATGCTGAGAATTTAGAAACCCAAGTATGGATGGAATATGCAATGGAATGTCAATATATAAGCAAGGAAATATTTGATGAGATGGTAAGTGAAAGTCAAGAAATAGGGAGACTAATCTATTTTATGATTAATAACCCTGAGAAGTTTGGTTCCAAATAGTTTAATTTTACTGACCACTGACCACTGACCACTGACCACTGACCACTGACCACTGACCACCAAAAAAAATGAGCGGCATCTACATACATATTCCTTTTTGCAAGCAGGCTTGTCACTATTGCGATTTTCATTTTTCCACCAATATGGGGAAGAAGGAGGCTATGGTATTGGCACTGATTAAGGAGTTGGAGCTTCGGAAGGACGAGTTTAAGGAGGAGTTGGTGCAAACTATATACTTTGGCGGGGGAACGCCATCAGTATTGGATACGGCCGAAATAGACCAGATAATTGAGGCAATTAACCGTAACTATAATGTGGTAAGGGAGCCCGAAATAACCTTGGAGGCCAACCCCGATGATCTCTCCAAAGAGAAAATAGAAGAATTGGGCAGATCACCAATTAATAGGCTGAGTATTGGGATTCAATCTTTTTTTGAGGAGGATTTAAAAATGATGAACAGGGCGCACAATGCCCAAGAAGCGGAGGATTGTATTGTACTAGCGAAGAAATATTTTGATAATATTTCCATTGATCTAATTTATGGCATCCCCGGCATGACCAATGAGCGTTGGATATCCAATATAGAAAAGGCCTTGGCCTTTGGAGTGCCCCACATTTCCAGCTATGCCCTTACCGTAGAACCTAAAACGGCTTTAAAAGTATTTATAGATAAAGGATTGGTGCCCCCAGTGGATGATGAATTGGCGGAAGCTCATTTTTATATCCTTGTCCAGAAATTGGAGAAAGCGGAATTTGTGAACTATGAAATTTCAAATTTTGGAAAATCGGGCTATTTTTCCCGTAATAACACTGCCTATTGGCAAGGAAAGAAATATCTGGGTATAGGTCCGTCTGCCCATTCCTACGACGGTTTTAGGAGGGGGTGGAATGTTGGCAACAACAGTAAGTACTTAAGAGCAATAGGCCAGAACGAACTGCCATCGGAAACAGAGGTGTTGTCCAAAACCGACCGTTATAACGAATATGTGATGACCGGCTTGCGGACCATTTGGGGTGTATCCATAGAGCGAATAAAAACCGAGTTTGGACAGGAGTTTTATGCTTATTTGATGGAACAGGCCCAAAAAAAATTAGAAGACGGACTACTTTATATAGAGAAGGATCATATATTGGTGTCGAAAAAAGGCAAGTTTCTAAGCGATGGGATTGCAGCCGATTTATTTTTGGTTAACTTGTCCTGATCATGATCTCATGATCAAAGCTCTTTTTATGACAAAAGGATATTTCTATATCCTTGGTAATTCAACAAGAAATTTATTAGTGAAACTTAATTTTGATAAGTTGGTGAAACGCACAGAAAATTTTGAGTTGAATTAATCCCGCCTTTTTCGGCGGGATCTAAGTACATTACCTCGACCCTTGGTTTGATTACTCTTATTAGGTTCGGGGCTTGCCCTGAGGTTTATACCTTTTATGATATCGGGGCGACTAAAAATGCTGTTAAACCACTAAGGCTTTTTGGTCTAGGTCTGGCTTAAGTTTTTACAAAGAAATATCAACTTAAAATTTTTGTTTATTTTGAAGAATTTAAGATGATTGGAAATGCCTTTAAAAGCATAAAGCAGATAAAAAAATGGCATAATGACGGGAAATGGAATGTGATAAAGGAAATGATTCCGGAATTGATAGTTTTAAGGCAACGATTTGAATAACTAATAAAACAATAAGAGATACTGAAACAAGTTCAGCATATATGAAAACAATTATAAAGCACAATACTAAAAACTACAAAATAGATCTTACTAAGCCTTTGGATATTTCCATTCCTATAACAGGCAAGGACTCCAATGTAAATGCTTGGTATGTAGGGCCACCAAAAATTGAGCCCCATAGCGAGGGCGACTTTGTGGGTAAGGTTACCGAAGGGGCTTCCGTCAATTTTAACAACATTTATTTTAACCCCCATGCCCATGGTACCCACACCGAATGTGTAGGGCATATTAGCAAGGAATTCTATTCGGTCAACAAAAGTCTGACCAAGTATTTTTTTATGGCAGAGGTCATTACCATAGCCCCAGAGAAAATAAAGGACGATTTTGTGATTTCCAAAAAGCAATTACAGTATGCCTTGGGCAATAAAAAAAGGGAGGCGGTAATTATTAGGACCATTCCCAATCTAAAGGAGAAGATGACCCGGCAATACGCCAAAACCAATCCTCCTTATTTGTTGGAGGATGCTGCTCAATTGTTGGTGGATAAGGGAATAGAACATTTATTGGTAGACCTTCCTTCTGTGGATAAGGAAAAGGATGAAGGAGCCTTGATGGCCCATAAAACCTTTTGGAACTTCCATGGCAAACGTCGCCTGCATGCCACTATAACCGAGTTTGTTTATGTGGCTAATTCCATAAAAGACGGTAAGTATTTTCTAAACCTTCAATTGGCCTCCTTTGAGAACGATGCCACGCCTAGTAGACCGGTGCTGTATAAGATTGAAGAATAATATTATTTCTGCCATGCGCATACTTATAAAGTTGGAAGAATTTTTGATGCTGCTTTTGGGCGTATATCTTTTTAGTTTGTTGGATTATAGCTGGTGGTGGTTTGCCGGTTTAATCTTGGCACCAGATATTGGTATGCTGGGGTATCTTATGGGAGACAAGGCAGGTGCTATGGGGTATAATTTGTTCCATCATAAAGGGTTGGCAATAGCTATCTATTTTATTGGGGTCTATCTTTCCTTACCTTTGCTACAATTAATAGGGGTAATCCTGTTTTCCCATGCTTCCTTGGATAGGGTCTTGGGTTACGGACTTAAATATAACAAGGGGTTTAAATACACCCATTTAGGAGAAATAGGCAGAACAAATGAGTGATATATTGGAACTTTTTTCAGGCCTTATACTGGGGGCTATTGCCATGTATTGGGTATTTTCCTTTTTTAGAAAGAAAAAGAAACGGGAATTGACCGAACATCAATCCGATATATTATTGGACAAGATAAAAAGTGTTTGTAAGTTGATTACGGTTGAGGGCGATTTTGCCGAGATTTACCGCTATGAAAATACCAAAGAACGCTTTTTGAGCCTGGTCAGCAGTAAAAAGAAGGCCTTGATAGTGATCAATGCCAAGGCTCATATTGGGTTTGATCTGAAAAAAGTTCAGTTGCATGCCGATAATGACAAGAAAAAAATTATCCTCACCAATTTTCCACAACCGGAAATTTTGTCTATTTCTCCAGAATTACAATTTTATGATATTCAGAATGGGCTGTTCAATGCCTTTACCCCGGCGGATCTAACCAAATTAAATGCCGAGGCAAGGCAACATATACAGGAAAAGATTCCGGAAAGTGGTTTGATGGATACCGCCAATAAAGAGGCTTTGGAGGCTATTCTTTTAATAGAAAAAATTGTGGAGACCATTGGTTGGAAGTTAGATTATACCGCTTTGGAAATGAGCAATCGAAAGAAGCAATTTTTAGATGTGTAGTAACCTTTTATTCCTCAGGTCCATATTGTTTAAATGTTTGTTATTTTAGCAGGGAAAACACCAAGCTTATATCAAATAGCATAGGCTAAACATACAAACAGACACTTAAATGAAAACTATAGTTTATACAGTAATATTTTTAACAATGACCGTAGGCTGTTACGGTCAAAACAAAGAAAACATGAAGAACTTTGATTCCAATTTTGTGCACACCGTTTATTTTTGGCTAAAGAATCCGGATAGTGTGGAGGACAGGAAGGCTTTTGAGACATCGCTATTGAAATTTATGCGCGACTCCAAATATGCCAAAACAAATTTTGTGGGAGTGCCCCCCAAAGCTACTCGTGATGTGGTGGACGGGTCCTTTACCTATTCCTTGGTAGTATCCTTTGAATCGGCAGATGCTCAGGCAAAATACCAAACAGAAGAAGCCCATAACTTGTTTGTGGCAGAATCCAGCTCTTTATGGACCAAGGTAATCGTGTACGATTCCATTGGGATTTAATATAGTATTTTGTTGATCTAGGGAGAGCGGCTCCCTTATGGTAAAGTAGGGTTGCGGAATTACATCTAAGAAGTAGGCTAGGACAATACAGGGATAATATTAACCACTGTTTTTTTTGGGATAGGCCTATAGCGCTATTTGCAATAATATTGATGATTTAGAAGTGTTGCATTTTGGGTGGTATAACAACCTTGAACTACTTGTATATTATCAGGGACATATAATTTAGTAGCTATGAACATTGAGGAGTTTAGGGAGCATTGTATTGGCAAAAAGGGCGTTACCGAAGAATTTCCTTTTGATGCGGCTACCTTGGTCTTTAAGGTTATGGGTAAAATGTTTGCCTTGGTACCTCTGGAAAAGATTCCGTCCCAGGCCAATTTAAAATGTGATCCGGAAAGGGCTATAGAACTTCGGGAAACCTTTGATGGTAAGATTGTAGGTGGATACCATATGAGCAAAGTGCATTGGAATACCTTGTATTTGGAGGCCCTGCCCCCTGTTTTGGTACGGGAGTTGATAGACCATTCCTATGAATTAGTGGTTGCAGGCCTAACCAAAAAACTCCGGGCCGAGCTCAATTCCTTATCATAATACAACAGAATCTAAGAAACTTTTGAAATTCCTAAATGGATAGTCTTACATCTTTTTATCAAAATAGAATTGAAACCTATAAAGAGCAGCTGGGCAAGGTAAAACAAAGGCTTGTTGTATCCAGTAGTATAAGGTTGCTAGTTTTTTTTGCTGCGGCAGCCATGGTCTACTTTCTTTTTGGTGAGGCCAAATTGGTCTTTACAGTAATTATTGTGGCAATTGCCATATTTCTTTATCTGATTTCAAAGCATACAGATTTATTGTATCAGAGGGATAAATTATTGGCACTTATAAAATTAAACCAAACCGAGATTCAGGTTCTGGAGCGCAAATTCCATCAGCTTCCCGACGGATTGGAGTATAAGGATCCTTCGCACTTTTTTGCACAGGACATAGATCTTTTTGGGAAAGGTTCCTTTTATCAGTACAGCAACCGTACCGCCTTGCCCCAGGGCAGTGAACTGTTGGTAGAAATGCTCTTATCCAACAATATAGATAATATTGCTTCCAAACAGGAGGCTGTTGCGGAATTGGCCAAAATGCCCGACTGGAGACAGCAGTTTTCAGCAATAGCATTCTTGGTAAAAACGGATGTAGGTACAAAGACCATAGTGTCTTGGCTTAAAGGGTATACATCTTATGTTCCTAAGGCCATGCGGATAATATCTTATATATTTTCCCTTCTTTCCGTGATTCTTATTGGGGGATATTTACTGGGTTTACTACCTGGATTTCCCATTATAGTAATTCTTTTGGTGGGTTTGTTGCTAAGTGGTTATTACCTAAAAAACACTTCCAAATTGGCATCGGATGCCAATAGGGTACAAAGCACTTTTCGGCAATATCAAAAGTTGATATTAAAAATAGAGGAGGAGACATTTACTTCAGATCTTTTAAAGGAAAAAAGGAATAGTGTTGTGTCCACGACAGAAAAGGCATCACAGATCTTAAAGGAATTTTCGGAAATACTGAGCGCCTTGGATCAACGGAACAATATGTTTTTTGCTTTACTGGGAAACGGATTCTTTTTATGGGACCTGCGGCAAGCACATAGAATAGAACAGTGGATAGACAGGCATGGGGCCAAGGTTGAAAATTGGTTTAAGGCCATCGCCTTTTTTGATGTGTACAATAGTTTGGGGAATTTTGCCCATAACCATCCCAATTATGTCTTTCCAAAACTTGTAGAAGGCGATGTTGTTCTCAAGGCAAGTGAGGCATCACATCCTTTATTGGATCCCCAGAAAGCGGTTACCAATGATATCAATTTACTGCGAGAGGAGTTTTTTATTGTGACCGGAGCCAATATGGCCGGAAAAAGTACATTTTTAAGGACGGTGTCCCTTCAGATTGTTATGGCCAATATGGGCCTTCCAGTTTGTGCCTCGGCAGCGGAATATGGTCCTATAAAATTGATTACCAGTATGCGGACCACGGACTCCCTTACCGATGATGAATCCTATTTCTTTTCGGAATTAAAGCGACTTAAATATATTGTAGATCAGATTGGGAATGGTGGTTATTTTATTGTATTGGATGAGATTCTAAAAGGGACCAATAGTATGGATAAGGCCATAGGTTCGCGCAAGTTTGTAGAGCGACTGGTAGCTTCCAAATCGACCGGAATTATTGCTACGCACGATTTAAGTCTCTGCGAAGCTTCCAAAGAATTGCCACAGGTTAAAAATTACTATTTTGATGCCGAGATCATCAATAATGAACTTCATTTTGATTATACCTTTAAACCGGGAATCTGTAAAAATATGAATGCTTCTTTCTTGTTGAAAAAAATGGAAATAGTGGAATAGTGTTCCGTGAAGACTGTAGGGGGGTAAAGATATCTGCGAAACCTGAAGTGAATATTGGCTATGGCCTTTTAAGAATTAAAACAATGGATTCTCTAACACAAATAGTGCTTGGTGCTGCCGTAGGCGAGGCGGTTTTAGGTAAGAAAGTAGGAAATAAAGCTATGCTCTACGGGGCTATTGCAGGCACCATACCGGATTTGGATGTTTTGGCCAACTACCTTACGGATACAGTAACGGCCATAGAATGGCACCGTGGCCTTAGCCATTCTATTTTCTTTTCGGTACTATTTGCACCAATTTTAGGGTTGTTGATCTTTAAATTGGAACGGAATGGACCAGCCACGTGGAAGGACTGGTCTTGGTTAATGTTCTGGGGACTCTTTACCCATCCCATATTGGATGCCTTTACCACTTGGGGGACCCAGTTGTTTTGGCCTTTTGACCTAAGGCTGGCTTTTCAGAACATTTTTGTTATAGATCCCTTATACACCCTGCCGTTTTTGATGTTTCTTACAATGGCCGTAAGGCAAAAGCGCAACTCCCCAATGCGTAGGCGCTATAATACACTTGGGCTGATAGTTAGTAGTGCTTATTTGGGACTCACTTTGGTACTAAAGGGATTTGCTTTTAAAAAGATTACGGATAGTCTGGATGCACAAGGAATAGTTTATCACGAGATGGATGTTAGACCCTCTCCCTTTAATACTATTCTATGGTCTGCCAATGTTGATGCCGGGGACGCATACCTCATTGGAAACTACTCTTTTTTTGATGATGAACCGGTACAGTTTAGCAGGTACCCTAAAAACCATGGGTTGTTGGGGGATATGGCCGGGAATGAAAAGGTGTTGCGGCTCATAAATATTACCGAAGGCTGGTTTACCATAACGGAAAAAAAAGGGCAGTTGTTTTTTAACGACCTGCGATTTGGATTGATGAGTTTGGATGCCCGTGAAGAGCAGTTTGCTTTTAGCTATAATTTGCAATGGGATCAAGGGCAATTGAAGGTGGAAGAAACCCCTAGGCGCAGAAGTGATGGAAAGCGACTCCTACTGGCCTTATGGGGCCGGATGTGGGGGAATTAACCGCATGTCCGGTTTTTGGATAAGACGGACAGTTGCGGTTGGTTTTCCCCCTAATCCTGCAAGGTTTTTCTAACCTTGTAGGTATGGTCATCTGACTTTCTTTGTTGGGTTAATGAGTTGATTATGCATTGTTGAGTACATTGGTCGGTCATTTATGGCTTTGCTCTCTACCCGCCCCGTCTTCTTTCCCGCCTCTGGTCCTGCAAGGTTTTTTTTAAACCTTGTAGGTATGGTCATCTGTCTTTTTTGGTTGGGTTCAAGAGTTGATTTTGCAATGTTGAGCAAATTGGGCAATCAGTGTTGGCTAGGGCTTTCTGCCGGCCCCGTCTTTTTTCCCGCCCCTAATCCCGCAAGGTTTTTTTTAACCTTGTAGGTATGGTCATTTGTCTTTTTTTGTTGGGTTCATGAGTTGATTTTGCAATGTGGAGTAAATTGGTCAATCATTTATGGCTTGGGCTTTCTGCCTGCCCCGTCTTCTTTCCCGCCTCTGGTCCTGCAAGGTTTTTTTAACCTTGTAGGTTTCATCATCTGTCCAATAAGGTGGGTTCAAGAGTTGATTTTGCAATGTTGAGTACATTGGTCAATCAGTGTTGGCTTGGGCTTTCTGCCTGCCCCGTCTTCTTTCCTGCCCCTAATCCTGCAAGGTTTTTTTAACCTTGTAGGTTTCATCATCTGTCCAATAAGGTGGGTTTAAGAGTTGATTTTGCGTTAGCTATTGCAGCGGCATCCTTTTTTGGCTTGAATCCTTCAAGGTTTCCAAAACCTTGTAGGTATAGATAACTGTGGACCATGGTGTTAGCCAAAAAAGATACAGCGGAAAGAGCGACCCGCTAGGGGAACGCCCAAATTTGAAGTTGTAATAGGTTTATGACTAGAACAGGAACCGGGTGTTTTAAAGAAAAGAGAGGTGGAGTAGGGCAGATGGGTCCCCACTCCACTTTTAACTTATTTGGAGAGCTCCACAAAATTTTGGTAAAAGTAGGGGATGGTCTCTATTCCTTTAAGGTAGTTCCAGATGCCAAAATGTTCGTTGGGCGAATGTATGGCGTCGCTATCCAGACCAAATCCCATGAGGATGGTCTTGCTTTTTAATTCGTTCTCAAAAAGGGAAACGATGGGGATGCTGCCCCCGCTGCGTTGGGGTATGGGAGTTTTTCCAAAGGTTGTTTCGTAGGCTTTGGAGGCGGCCTTATAACCGTTATTGTCTATGGGGGTCACATAGCCTTGTCCGCCATGATGTGGGGTAACTTTGACGGTTACTCCCTCTGGGGCCAGTTTTTCAAAGTGGGTCTTGAAGAGCTCTGTTATTTCTTTCCAGTCCTGATGGGGCACAAGGCGCATGGAGATCTTGGCATAGGCTTTACTGGCAATGACGGTCTTTGCTCCTGCTCCCGTATATCCGCCCCATATTCCGTTGACATCCAAGGTGGGCCTTATGGAATTGCGTTCGTTGGTGGTATATCCTTTTTCGCCGTATACTGCATTGATATCCAGGGCTTTTTTGTATTCTTCAAGATTGAATGGCGCTTTTGCCATTTGGGCACGCTCTTCTTTGGAGAGTTCTTCCACCTTGTCATAGAAGCCTGGGATGGTAATATGATTGTTTTCATCGTGCAGGGAGGCTATCATTTTTGTGAGAATATTTATAGGATTGGCCACAGCACCACCATAAAGTCCGGAGTGTAGGTCCCTATTGGGGCCTGTAACCTCTACTTCCACATAGCTCAGGCCACGAAGCCCTGTTGTTATGGAAGGAACGTTTTTGGCAATCATTCCAGTATCTGAAATTAGGATAATATCGTTGGCCAGTTTTTCCCTGTTGTCGGCAACAAATTGACCTAAATTTTCACTGCCGACTTCTTCTTCCCCTTCTATCATGAATTTGACGTTGCAGGGCAATTGGTTGGTTTTTACCATAAATTCCATTGCCTTTACGTGCATGTACATTTGTCCCTTGTCATCGCAGGCACCCCTTGCAAAGATGGCCCCTTCGGGGTGGATATCTGTAGTTTTTATTTGGGGTTCAAAAGGAGGTGAGTCCCAAAGGTCTATAGGATCTGCCGGTTGTACGTCATAATGTCCGTAAACTAAAACTGTAGGTAGCTCGGGATCAATTATTTTTTCTGCAAATACAATGGGGTATCCTTTGGTCTCGCAAATTTCTGCCGTCTCGCAACCCGCTTCCAAAAGAGCGGTCTTAATAGCTTCGGATGCATTTATAACATCTTGGGAATAAGCGGGATCGGCACTAACTGAGGGTATTTTTAGGAGTTGGATCAGTTCATTGATAAAACGATCTTTGTTCTTGTCGAGGTATTCTGATATCTCTTGCATAAAGTGGTTTATATAGAGGTTAAATTTACCAAAAAAAACTTTTTATTGGTTAAGTATTTTAAAATTGAAAAATTACTTTATATTTGCATCCCGATAATAATCGGAGTCAATGCAGGCGTGGTGGAATTGGTAGACACGCTAGACTTAGGATCTAGTGCCGCAAGGTGTGAGAGTTCGAGTCTCTCCGCCTGTACAGAGTAAAAGCTCTTCAGCAATGAGGAGCTTTTTTTGTGGGTGAAAGTTTAGGTTTGGGGGAGAGACGAGAAGGGGTGAAGTCCAAAATCTGGGTTTTTGAATATTTATGCAAATAACTGAGTCAACCTAAACAGGAAGAATTCTGTGTTTCTAACGCCCCTGAACTGTGCTCTAAATGCCTTGATTTTGGCCTTGAATGATTCTGCCGATGCGTTGTTGCTCCTATTGATTAAATAGTTCAGGATTGACCTATTAATTGAGTGATATCGTATTTGCAATAGTATTGAAGGCCTACAGCCTGTCCAGGGATTACAAGCGCCAATTTAGAGGCGTCATAAGGCTGGTATATCTGTCTAGTTTTTCAACACAAAAAAAGCAAATTTTGCGATAATACCTTAAGTCCTTGTAAGTCAAAAAACATATTAAATAGGAGCTTAAGTTTAATTAATTCAGATATCTTTGTGTCCGATTTTTAGGGTGTAATAAAGGAATAAGAATTTTTATTACAATTATTATCTTGTACTATCAATACACAGGATTAAAATTTGGAGTAAAAACAGGCGTAAACTTTAGTGGGTTACATAATTTTGAAGGAAAAGGAAAAAATAAGGGTAATTTTTGGTGTTACATATACATATAAGGTAAACGGTACTATTTCTCTTCAGCCTGAATTTGTGTATTCTTCACAAGGGGTTAAATAATCATTTACGTCGGAAAGACTATAAATTTAAATTATCTTTTTTAAAAGGAGTGTTTTTTTTAGCAAGTCCTCAATAAGGTATTTTATTAAGCGGTAAAATTGGTGATACGGTTCTTGTAGATCCATATAATATAAATGTCGCTATAGGTTTGGGTTTAGTTTACCACATTAATGCTGTATAGAATGAAGGTTTTAGAATTTTTTTGGGTTTGAGATAATGATTTTATAGACAATTGTAACCTAAAAGCTTGTGTTAATACTGAAGTATAGCAACTTACAATTGTTTGTAAAATACCTTTTGAGAAAATTAGCTAATACGACATAAAAGTAGTAAAGGAAAAAGTTTGTTAAAATTGTCGGGAAAAAAGAGAGTGTTTGCAAGCGAAGAAGGTATTAAAATAATCCTCTAGTGTAAATTGAAATACTAGAACATGTGTTATTTTTCTGGTTTTAAGTAAATGTTATGACGGCAGGCTCCTTATATTCCTTAATTTATATAGTTTAAATAAATAATCATTAATTAATGATTCCAATAACAAAACCCTTTCTCCCTCCGAAGGAAGAATATGAAAAGATGATTTCCATTATTTGGGAATCACAATGGCTTACCAATTCTGGCCCTTTGGTAGAAAGATTGGAAAGAGAATTACTAAAAGAATTAGCAGTTTCTAATTTATTATTTGTTGTAAATGGCACTATGGCCTTGCAGTTGGCAATAAAAGCACTTTGCCTTGAAGGAGAAATCATTACTACTCCCTTCTCCTTTGTAGCAACAACGAGCAGTATTGTTTGGGAGAATAATAAACCAGTTTTTGTAGATATTGATTCTGAAACGTTAAATATCGATGCTTCAAAAATAGAAGCAGCCATTACAGCAAGGACAGTTGCTATTGTTGCCACACATGTTTTTGGAAATCCTTGTGATGTTGTTGAAATTGAAAAAATTGCCAAAAAACACAAGCTTAAAGTTATTTATGATGGAGCGCATGCTTTTGGAGTAAAAATTAAAGGTAAGTCAATTTTTGAATTTGGGGATATTTCTATTTGTAGTACACACGCCACAAAAATTTACCACACAACAGAAGGAGGGTTTATTGTTACCAAAGACAAAAAACTATTAAAGGAATTAAGACTGATGATTAACTTTGGTTTTAAGAGTGCCGTTTCTTTTGCTAATTTGGGAATTAACGGAAAAAATTCGGAGTTTCATGCGGCTATGGGGTTGGTTAACCTTAAATATGTAAAAGAAAATTGGGAAAACAGAAAAAAGATAAGTCTTCATTATGACAGTATTTTAGGAGACTCTATAAAAAAACAGTCGTGGGCATATAATGCAACTATTTCATACGCTTATTACCCGGTTATTTTTAATTCTGAAATAGAATTGGAAGATTGTGTTGAATCACTTTTAAAAGAAAATATAATTCCCAGAAGATATTTTTATCCGCTACTTTCAGAGTCTTTGCCTTATGTAGTGAATGTGAAGCTTCCTATTGCTGAAGACGTTTCTAGGAGAGTACTCTGTCTTCCCTTGTATAATGAGTTAGCTCTTGAAGTAGTGGAAAGAATAGGGCAAATAATATGCAACTCTATTAAAGCCACTGCCGTTATTAGCTATAAAGAGTGAGCGTACTACAAAACTTGTTAAAAAAGGGACTGGTATGGTCCTTTGTAGATAATGTACTCTTAAAGGGGATTACCTTTATTGTAACAATTGTGCTTGCACGTATTTTAACTCCAAATGACTTTGGGCTTTTGGGGATAATTACAATTTTTATAAGTTTAGGAAATGCTATTATTGAGGGAGGAATGGGAAATTCTATTGTTAGGGATAATAAATCCACTTCCTCAGATTACAATGCTGTTTTTTATGGGAACTTAATTCTTAGCCTTTTACTGTATCCTATTTTATTTTTTACAGCTCCGTATATATCTAAATATTTTAATAATGATATTATAGTTCCCTTAATTAGGGTTTATGGGCTTAGTTTTATTATTTCTGCTTTTTATTATATCCAGTATAGCATTTTTCTGAAGGAGATGTCTTTCAAGAAAATAACAGCGTTTAACATACCTGCCGTAATAACTGGTGCTGTTGTTGGTTTAGCAAGTGCATATTTAGGCAAAGGAGTATGGAGTTTGGTATACATGCAATTGTCAACCCTGGTTTTTAAAGTACTTTTTTATTGGATATTTTCTAGTTGGACACCAGAATTAGGATTTTCTTTTAAAGTACTGAAAAAGCATTTAAATTTTGGTTACAAACTAATGATTTCTTCCATAATGGATGCTGCAATGCGGGAAGTATATTCTTTTATTATCGGAAAACATTTTTCCATAAAATCTTTGGGTTATTTTAACCATTCAAAAAGTTTTAGAAATTACCCTGTTAATTTATTGAGTACTGTTGTCTCTAGTGTAACATTTCCATTACTTTCAAAAATTCAGGACGATAGAGAAAAAGTAGGTAGGCTTTATGCCAAAATATTAAGGAGTATTTTTTTTGTTTTTACTCCGTTTATGGTTGTGTTAATAGTTGTGGCTAAACCTATGTTTCTATTATTGTTTACCGCACAATGGCTACCGGCAGTTCCGTATTTTCAGTTATTGGCAATCTCAGGAACCCTAATTCCGATACATGTATGCAATTTAAATATTTTTAAGATTTTTAACCGAACAGATTTGTATTTAAAACTAGAGGTAATTAAAGTACTACTAGTTTGTGTTTCATTAGCTATTGGGTATTTTTGGGGAATTTTTGGATTGTTATATGCTATTATAGGCAGTTCTATTTTAGGTTTATTTGTGAATACATACTACGGAAAAAAATTGATACAATACGGTACGTTGGATCAGCTGTCGGATATGTTTCCAACTGTGCTATTTGCCAGTGTGTCTTATTTTTTAGGTACTTATGCACTTTCACAATCAGACAGTCTACACATAATGGTTCAATTAATTATTGGGATTGTTTTTACCTTGGTTTCCTATTTAATTTTAGCCTTTTTGTTTAAAAGTAAATCTTTAGTGGAGGTAAAAGGTTTATGTAAACTTATTTTAAAACCTAATTAAGCATGAAAATAGGAATAATGCAAGCTTATTTTTTTCCTTATATAGGATATTTTCAGTTGATAGATGCATCTGATGAATTTATTTTATATGAGCATGTAGCGTTTCGAAAAAAATCATGGATTACCAAAAATAGAATTTTAGATAAAGGACGAAAACTGCCTGTTGAGATTAGAATTCCAGTAATTAAAAAATGTTCTCATAAAAATATAAGCCAAATTGAAATAAATGGTTCCAGTTGGAAAAGACCGTTGTTAAAGATGATTTATTTTAACTATAAAAAGGCAGGGTATTTTAATGAGGTTTATCCGCTAATTGAGAATTGTATACAGATAGATACAAGCTCGCTACACGATTACAACAGTACTATTATCAACGAAATTTGTAAATATTTAGATCTTAAAACCAAAATAAAATATAAAAATGAAGAGTTTTTAAATCTTGAAGTTGGTTTGTTAAATGAAGAAAATAAAAACGAAGTTAAATCTTTAAGAATTGTTGAAATATGTAAGCAGCAAAAAGCACATACGTATATTAATGCTGTAGGTGGAATTGAACTTTACGATAAAGCCTATTTTAAGAAAAATAATCTCTCACTTTTTTTTATCCATACAAAAGAATATTCATACAATCAGTTTGATGTGGAGTTTGCACCACACCTCTCCATTATTGATGTGTTGATGCATAATGGGAAAGATGGTACAAAGAAGATGATTAAAAACTATAGCTTAATATAGTGATGACTTTAGAGAAATCAGTTGAAGAATTTATCAAAAGTAAAAAGGATTATTATCAGCAATGGATTTTTGAGGAACCTATTGTAATCAGTGCTGCTCATAATGCAGATTTTGTTAAACTTCAAAAAATCATGTACAAACTTATAAAGGAGTTTGTAATAGGTTATAAGAATTATAAAAATTTAATGCCAGTAAGTGTAGAAGTTGAAAAAGTATTGGATGTTTTTAATCAAAAAGAATACAAAATAGGGACGTATAGAACAGATTTTGTTTACGATACCAATAATCAAGTAAAACTAATAGAAATCACCTGTCGTTTTGCTTTAAATGGGGTGTTTTTATCTGGCTTAATGGATGCTGTGGCAAGAGAAACTATGCCCAAAAGTTTGCAGAATATAAAAATAAAAGATCAGTATTCACCTATTTATAAACATCTAAATGAATACTTAAAAGAAGCAACTTCGATTTGTATTTTAAAAGGAGAGGATGAGCGGAACGAGTCTAAATTATATACAGATATACTAAAAAGAACGGGTCTAGTAGTTAACGAAGTTTTGTATACGGAAATAGATCAGAATTTTGATAAATTAGAAAAGGCATGGGTTGTAAGTGAGCTTTCCTTTGATGAAATTTTATCCTTTTCCAAAGATACCTTATTGAAACTAATCTCGGCTAACCTTATAAATGATTTTAGAACGGTGTTTTTGATACACGATAAAAGATTTTTTTCTGTCTTAGGTAAAAAGGAATTACAAAATAAGGTTTTAACACATGAAGAAATATCGTTTTTTGAGAGGTTTTATGTTCCCACTTATACTGCAGATGAAGCCGCAGATATCTGGATAAAGGCCAAAGAAAATAAAAACGAATGGATTATAAAGCACAGGGCTTTAGGTAAAAGTCAGAAAATTTATGCAGGATTGGTAACTCCTATAAGGGAATGGGTTGCCATTTTTGAAAGTGCCGATTTGAAAGATTTTGTTTTGCAAAAATGGATTCCTCAAAAAACAATCAAAGGAGCAATAGGTGGCGAAGTTTTTAATGATTTTGTAACCGGGACAGCCTTGTTTTTTGATGATCATTATTTCGGATTTGGAGATTTTAGAACTTCATCTCATCCGGTTACTAATAAAGTTGATCATAGAAAGGCAACCGCTTTAATTCTAGATGAAGAGATTAGGGATATGGGTAAAATTGCGAATTTCATACAATAGGGAAAATGCACATAAGAAAAATATCGGCAAGAGAAATGGAAATGTTGCCAACGGAAGATCAGGTTTTGGAATATGAGAAAAAAGGTTGGTTTGTGGGTAATTTTTTACTGCCTGAAGAAATTATAGACAAGGCTATAAAGGGTGCAAAAGATTTTTACAATGGTTTAAGAGATTATGATTTTTCTGAATTCACTGGGATTGCAAATGATGATTTGGACGATACAGTGGTGATTAGAAATAATGAATTTGTAACGCTGCAAAAAAGGGAGTTGCAGGCCTTAGGTTTTCATCAGCTAATATCGGCAACTGCTGCAAAATTAGCTCGCACAGATGAAATTAGGTTGTTTGCAGATTCTTTGATAAACAAATGTCCTGCAAATGCAAAAAAAGAGGGAGCTGTTGGATGGCATTCAGATAAAGCTTATTGGCCAACTTGTACCTCACAAAACATGGTAACAGCTTGGATTCCTCTACAAGACGTTACTATGGATATGGGACCGCTTTTGTATATTGACCAAAGTAATCAATGGAAGGATGAAAAAGAATTAAAATCATTTTACTCATTTAACAATCAAGATCTTAGCTTATTTGAAAATTATTTATCAAAAAACAAATCCAATCATATTAAATCGCCAATGGTTTTAAGGAAAGGGCAGGTAAGTTTTCACAATTGTAATACCATTCACGCTAGTTATCCGAATGTAAGTAATACGAATCGTATGGCTTTGGCGATGCATTTTCAAGATAAATCAAATGAATACCAAAAAGCATTTAAGGATAATGGAGATCTTATAGTTATTGGCTACGATCAAATCTGTGAAAAAGATTCAGACGGAAACCCTAATTATTCCGATAAAAAATTATTTCCTAAAATTTTTAAATTTTAATATGGATTTTAAGACGTTCAAAACAGTTTATGAAAAAAATCCTGTTCTAGAATATGTAAATAAACGCGCAGGAAAAGAGCCTTTGGCTACTATTAAGGTAGTAACATACAATCATGCAAAGTATATATCAACCTGTCTGGATTCATTATTAAAACAGAAAACAAATTTTGATTTTGAAATATTAATTGCTGAGGATGAATCATCTGATGGCACTAGAGAAATTTGTAAGAAATACGCTGAAAAGAATCCACATAGAATTAGGCTTTTGTTAAATTCAAGAGCGAACAATATTCCAATTAACGGAAAGCCTTCTGGAACCTTTAATAGTGTTTATGCTAATTTTTCAGCCAAGGGCAAATACATAACAACTATTGAGGGAGATGACTATCTGATGGATGAAAAATCACTCCAAAAAAGAGTCGAATTTTTGGAGAACAATGAACAGTTTGTAGCCTGTTTTCATAATACAAAAGTTATAGACCAAGAAACATCAAAAGAACACCATGTTTTTAATTACAGGCGTGATAGAACAATTAAGGCAGAGGATTTGTTAAAAGTTTGGATACATACTGCATCACTTTTGTACAGGCATAACCTTGTCAACTTGTTTGATGAGGATATGAAAAATATTGTATGTGGTGATTTTATTTTAAGAGGAAAGTTGGCCGAATTTGGTGCTGCAAAGTATATATATGATGTTAAGCCGGCAGTGTATAGAAAGCATAACCAGGGTATTTTTAGTCCTATTTCTTTAGAAGCAAAAACCAAGCTGGCCATTGATGGGTTGCAATATTTATTGAACCATTATAAAACGAAAAAATCCAATTTAGAAATAAATAAAAGTGCTTCCAATTTATACTTGTCCTACTTTGTTTCTCACCTTATAAAAGATAGAAAGATAAAATTAAACTATCTGAAAAAAAGCTTTTTGTATGGTAAGGAAGCGAATTATTCACCTTGTCAAATAATTAAAGAATTTTTATATCTCAAATTATATCGACTTTAGTAATATGGCCAAAACTTTAAAACAAAATATCAATTATTTAGATTATAGAGATTCAAATTTAAATTATATTGATTTAGCAGTCCTAATAAAAAAAGAGCTTGATTCTGTAGGGTACATAGTTATTCAGAATTTTAATGTGGACCCAGAAAATGTTGAAGATGCTGGTCAAAAATTTCTTGAATTATCTGAATTAGTGGGAACGCCAATTTCTCATGATGGCAATAATAAAATTATTTGGGATATTAAATCAAATTTTAACTCTAAGAGTTTTGTAAAGACATATTCAGAACACAGTCATGAAGCAGAACTGCATACGGATAGTCAATATAGTTTTTATCCCGAAGATTATTTTGGTTTGTTGACCTTGAAAAAAGCGCAATGTGGAGGTGGGGTTTCGTCTCTTTTAAGTTTAAAAAATATATTAAAATCACTTGCAGAATTAGAGAATAATAAGGAAATATTAGAAATACTTTCTTCGACAGATTATCCATTTATAGTTCCCAATGCGTTTAAAAAACATAAAGAAAATAAGGTTGAATTCAACTATGGTCCAATATTAAGTGAAAATGAAATTCGTTTTAGAGTAGATACCTTTGAAAAAGCTTTAGAGCACAAAGAAGCCAAATGTTCTACTGCACAAATTGAAGCTTATAGAGTTTTGAAAGAAGTAATTCTTAACAATAGATATATACAAGAGTTTTATTTAGAACCTAAAGATTTAATCTTTATAAATAATAAAACAATGTTGCATGGAAGAAGTGAGTTTTCAGATGAAAAAAGACATCTAATTAGAATTAGGATGAATATAGATAGTAAACAAAACTAGGAGGGGAAATTTATAAATATTTCTTATTCGGAAGAAGGAAGTTGGTGTTGGAGTTTAATTTTGAATGTTAAAATATACGCACTGTATCAATTAATGTAATGGATTGTATACACTGGTAGTTAGAGGGTTATGTTATTTCTAGTTTTTGAAACCTTAGTTTTAGGTTATTTTATTGTAAATTTTTATTGTAATTTTAACCCAATCGACAAATGTCGAATCAGAAAATTACCCCTTGGATTCCAATTCTTTACATAGCCAGAAAACTCATACGGAAACTAAAAAAGTGAACCTGTACCCACCAAGGGAGGTAGCACTTGAAGTTTCGGATTTGCAGCTATGGGAACGGTTTAAGGCAGGTGACGAAGCAGCATTCGCGTCTATTTACAGTGGCCATGCAGATGTTCTCTACGGCTATGGTATGAAATTGGTCAAGGACAGTGAGTTGGTCAAGGATTGTATTCAGGATTTATTTATAGAACTATGGGACTCAAAGAACAAGCTGAGTTCTGTTAGATCTATTAAGGCCTATCTTTTTAAAAGCCTTAGACGTAAATTAATTGCGAGGGCTTCCAAGCAAAGACATCGGTTTGTTTCCGTAATGAAGGCCGAAATGGTCAAGGAGGCTACTCCTTCGGCAGAGATCAACCTGATAGAAAAACAACGCTTTGACGAAGATAGAAAAGTGTTGATGAAGACCTTGAAAAAGCTCAATAGCAAACAGCGGGAAATTATTCATCTTAAATATTACGGGAATCTTGGGTATGATGAGATCTCCGAAATAATGGATATGGATAAAAAAGGTGTTTACAATTTAATGGCCCATACCATAAAACTTCTAAGACAACAGCTGGGAGGGGTTTTTTTAATCTTTCTAATTCTCTTTCTTATTTTTAACAGCTAGCTGAAGCGTTTTTTTATACTTCTTAATATCTTGTAAAACATTGTAAAACAGAGTAATATATGCTGTTTTGGAGATGCGGGTCTTAATTTTATACGGATTCGTGAAAAAAAATTAAGTTTTTTTTAAGTAAAATCAATATTCACTCTCTCTATATAGTAAAGTAGCCTATTCTGCTTTGTTTTTTTAGAAGAGAATGAAATACATCAACTACGACATAGAAGATTTAATAAAGGATGAATATTTCCTAAAATGGGTAAAGGATCCAGATGCCATGACCAATTTATTTTGGGAAAATTGGTTGGCAGATTACCCTGAAAGAAAAGAAGACTTGGACAAGGCCAAAAGATTGGTGATGTTGATGGATTTTGAGGAGGATAAACTGTCTCGGGAAGATTTTGATGCCATGTGGAGAAATATCATAGAGAAGAGGGCAGATGTGGTCAAGGAAATTAAAATAAAGAGAAGGACGGCAAAGCGTTGGTATTATGGTGTAGCGGCCGTATTCCTAGGGCTGTTGTTCAGTGGTATTGGTCTTTATTTATTAGGGGCGTACAATGTGTCAGGAACTAACCCAATTGGCGATACCCCACAAATAACCCTGCAGTTAGAGGATGGTACCGTTAAAGTTTTGGACGAAACTTCTTCCAAGGTGGTAGCCAATTCTGATGGTAATGTAGTGGTAAAGCAAGAGCAGAACGTATTACATTATGAGGAAAAGAATACTAATTCTGAGGTATTGGAATACAACGAACTCTCTGTTCCCTATGGTAAAAAGTTTGAAATTAAACTTTCTGATGGGACCTATGTGTTTTTAAATTCGGGTTCCAAACTGCGTTATCCGGTTAATTTTTTAAAGGATACTCCCAGGGATGTGTATTTGGATGGGGAGGCTTATTTTTCTGTTCAAAAGGATAAATCCCGTCCCTTTACGGTTATGACCCAAGATATGAATACCCGGGTGCACGGAACGGAGTTTAATGTCTCTAGTTATAAGAACGAAAACAATACCTCAACGGTATTGGTTGAAGGTAGTGTAGATGTTTTTATGGCTAAAGGTGACAAGACCGATGTTCATATGTTTATAGAGCCCGGTCAGCGCGCTGTTTATGAGAATGATGTAATAGAGGTGGCCGAGGTGAATGTGGAAAAGTATGTTTCCTGGAAGGATGGCAAGTTGTTGTTCGTTGATGATCCATTCTATATAATGGTCAAAGAATTGGAGCGACATTTTAATGTGGAAATCGATAACCGCTTTGCTGACTTGAACCATAAAAAGTTTACAGGTACTTTCGGAAAAGAATCCTTGGACCAAATTTTAAAGATCTGTCAGGAGCACACGCCTTTTAATTATGTGGTGGAAGGGGATAAGATAACAATTACGGAAGCTAATTAAAAGTGGGTGTTAAAATATATCAACCAAATATTAATTATTAAAATCAGAAGAAACTTGCCTATGATATAATATTTAAGGAATAAAAAAAATCGGAAAGTGTTGCAGCACCTCCCGATTTCTAAAATGATCAAAGTCGCTAAATAACTAAAATCAATTCAAAATTATGAAAAAACCAAGGAACACTCCTGAAGGTTGGAAGTATTTATTTCCACAACTCAATTTAAAGATGAAACTATCCCTCTTATTTTTATTTACAACAATTCTCCAATTACAGGCGGGATTGGGCTATGCCCAAAAGACGAAAATTACCTTGAATATGAGCAAAGCTTCGGTTTTGGAGGTGATCAACGAAATAGAGTCCATTTCGGAATTTAAGTTCTTTTACAGTAAGGGAGAGCTAAATTTAAATAGGGAAGTTGATATTCAAGTTAAGCAACAGCCTTTAGGAAAAGTTTTAAAATCGTTGTTTTTCAATAGTAAGGTCGATTATAAAATTATAGACAGACAGGTTGTGCTTAAGGCGTCTAAAGCCATTCAACCCACTACACAGTCGGTGGTAACCCCCAAGGTTGTCCAGTTTCAGGTTTCGGGAACCATAATAGATACCGAGGGAATGCCCTTGCCAGGTGCCAGTATTGTGGAAAAAGGGACAAGTAATGGGACGCAAACAGATTTTGACGGTAATTTTGACCTTGCAGTAAAAGACCAGAATGCTGTTTTGGTGGTTTCCTATTTGGGTTTTTCTACCAAGGAGGTTTCCCTAGCGGGTCAATCCCAATTAAATATAACATTGGAAGAAAGCGCTGCTGGTTTGGATGAAGTGGTAGTTGTAGGGTTTGGCACCCAAAAATCCAGTAAGGTAATCAGTGCCGTTGCACAGGTGACCAATGAACAGTTAAATATTGAGGAGCGACCGGTTACGTCGGTTCAAGGTGCATTGCTCGGCGCTGTCCCTGGTCTGAAGGGGTCGTTTGGGAGCGGTAGTCCAGGTGCTACACCAAATTTGTCCATACGAGGTACAAGTACACTTAACAATGCTAGCCTTTTGGTTATTATTGATGGCTTTGAAGGGTCGCTTACGGATATTAACCCACAGTCCATTGAAAGTGTGAGTGTGTTGAAGGATGCAGCAGCTGTTGCTGTCTATGGGGCTAGAGGTGCCAATGGGGTGTTATTGGTTACTACCAAAAATACTTCCAGAAATGAAAAGGTCTCGGTTGCATATAATATGAGTAATTCCATTCAGACCCCCTCTAGATTACCAGGTCTACTAAATTCTATGGAATTGATGGAATTCTCTAATGTTGCAGCAGGTGAAGGCAATGAAATATTTGGGGAAGACGTGCTTCAATTGGCACGTGAAAATTTTTATCCAGATACCAATTGGGCCGATGCCCTATATAAGGATTTGGCCGTTCAGCAGTCACATAACTTGTCAATTGTGGGAGGTTCGGAAAAAACAGGTTATTTAATTGGAGCAGGCTACCTTGATCAAGAGGGGCTCTCCTTGGGATCTGATGAGTTTAAGAGACTTAACCTTAGGATTAAGGTTGATACCGATGTTACGGATTGGTTAACAACGGGGATCAATGCCCTTATCAGTAATAGAAAAACTACTTCGGTGCCAATTGCCGGTAGTGCTAATGTTAGGGGCTTACCATTCTATCCAGTTACTTCGGTAGACGGTTTATGGGTAGATAAAGGTAATCCGGGCGAGGTGAACCCCGTGGCTCAAGCAGCTTCAGGTAGTTTTAATGAGGTTGATAAAGATGCGATAAATCTACAGCTATATGCAAAAATTAAGCCGTTCAAGAATTTGGTGTTCGAAGAGCGTGTTTCAATTATAAAGGAAAATCAAAATACAAGGAATTGGACCAATGTGTACGATTATGTAACGTTTGATTTTACAGACCCTGATTCATATACTAACCCGGATTCGGCCAACAGAACTTATGTATATGGCAGTCCTGAAGCTAGATCATTAACCCTTACCTCTGAGGGTAACTACAACTTTAGAACTTTGTCTACTTTAAATTATAATCTGGACAGTGATGTTCATTCTTTAGGAGTCTTATTGGGTTTTCAGAGTGAGACGGGAGAGTATGAGATGTTTAGGGCCGGTAGGACCGGATTTCTTTTAGACAATGTTATTGATTTGTCCTTGGGTGAAATAGCGGATCCAACTATAGGCGGTGGTTTGGGAACAACTTCTTCAAGAGGGGGTAACGAAACAACTTTATCTTACTTTGGTCGTGTAACATATGATTATAAAAGCCGCTATCTAATGGAGGCCTCTTTCAGGGTAGATGGTAGTTCTTTCTTTTTGGACAACAATAGATACGGATTCTTTCCTGCGGTAAGTGTTGGATGGAACGTGGCCAAAGAGCCATTCTTTAGTAATGTGGAATTTGTAGATCAATTTAAACTAAGAGCTTCATACGGTGTTTCTGGTGATGACTCTGGGGTAGGGGCAAGCTCAATACAGTTAGTCAATTTAAATGTTTCCGGCTATCCAATAGGGGGAGAAATAGCACCCAGCTTGGTATTGGGATCTACTTCAAGTCAAGATCTAAAATGGGAAACGGCAACAACTCTAAACTTAGGGCTTGATGCTTCCATATGGAAAGGAAAGTTGCAGTTCTCTGCAGAATATTTTAATAGTAATAGGGAAGATATATTGGATTTCGTTGTGACTCCAACCGAATTTGGATTTGGTAGTGTACCTGCCAACCTATATTCTGCAAGAAGTTGGGGATGGGAATTTAGTGCTACCCACAAAAACAAAATAGGAGATGTAAATTATTGGGTGTCGGCAAATATTTCTGATTATGATAATGAAATCACGGATGTGGCAGGTAATGAAACCATTGACTTTGCGGTAGGTCAAAGCATAAGTGATAGATTGGGGTACGTAACAGATGGCTTTTTTGATAGCCAAGATGAAATAGACGGTTATGTAGGGGCCGATGGTACTACCGTAATTGATCAAAGCAATGTTGGTGGTGCTTATGTTGGAGGTTTTAAATATATAGACCAACCAACAATTGATACAGATGGCGATGGAGTAATGGACACTGGAGATGGGGCCATTACTGCCGATGACCGTGTGATTATTGATAAAAATAGCGCAGTAAATTTAAACTTCGGATTAAATCTAGGGCTGCAGTACAAAGGTTTGACCCTTTCGGCTAGATTTTATGGTGCCTTGGATAATAACCAATGGTGGTCGGGAGCAGATGCCCACGAACCATTTTTGGGATCCGGAAATGCCTATAGTTTTCAGTTGGACTACTGGAGTCCAGATAACCCCAATGCACTTTTCCCAACACCTCAAGGTACAGGTATACAAGGTTATACCTCCGGAGTAACCCATTTTATTCAAGATAATGAGTACATAAAGTTGCAGAATGTTACTTTATCGTATGATTTTGGTAAAAAACTACTTGATAGGATATCGTTTGTAGACAAGTTAAACCTTGTTCTTTCTCTAGAGAACGTAGGCACCATTTGGACCAACAGCCCAGCATATGATTATGGTTGGGATCCTGAACTAGGTGTGGGGCTATTGGATTACCCATTGCCTATGACTACCTCGTTAGGGCTAAATGTTAGATTTTAAATAATGGCATTTAGCACAATCCTCACCGAAGGTAATATGTAACTACAAAAAATATAAAAAATGAAAAACACCAAAATAATAACAGCAATACTATCCTGTATGACCTTTTTTTCATGCAGTGATTTTTTAGAAGTGGAAGATTTGGACCAGCTGACCTCTACAACAGTTTTTGTTTCAGAGACCGATTTAAGTTATGCTTTAAACCAATTGTACACCTATTTACCAATTCCTAATATTGATAATAATGGTAATAATACACTGGGTATAGTACCTTATTTCTGGACAGATGATGCTATTCATAGAGGTATCAACAACGGTGCAGCTAGACAAGGTTCTGATTATAATTGGACAACAACAAATAATGTTTTGGATGCATTTTATAGGTATGATGCCCTTGCTGATATAAATTATTTCTTGGAGGCTCTACCTAATGCTTCATTTGTCAATGAAGATAATAGGGAACGATTTGGGGCAGAAGCCCGTTTCTTTAGAGCCTTTTTGTATGAAGGCATGGTATTGGCCTATGGGGATGTTCCTCTGGTAACAGAAGTAATTGATGCAGATGTATACCTTAGTAGAACACCCAGGTTGGAAGTGTTTAATTTTGTGATCCAGGAATTGGATGAAATTGCAAATATACTACCGGAGACCTACTCTGCTCAAAATGCCGGCCGTATTACTAAGGGGGCCGCATTGGCACTAAAGGCAAGGGCTTATTTAAACGCTTTGGGATGGCATTCGGATCCAACTTCTTTATATACAGGGGCTGCAGATGCATGTAAGGAGATTATTGATAGTGGGGTGTATTCCTTGGCACCGGGTATTGAAGGTTTTTCGGAGCAGTTTACTTCAGCTAGTGACTTGGTTTCAACAGAAACCATTTTGGCAAATATTTATGTACCTGGAACAAGAACCCATGAATTGGCCAGAAACCTGGCTCAGAAAGGTTCTTGGAGGGGGTCGGCTGCATCATACGGCAATAACCAAAGTAGAGCAGGTTATACAGCAGATTTTATAGAAGAGGTACAAACCATTAACGGCCTGTTTCCTAAGGATGATGTTTCCTATAATCCTGCCAGTCCATGGGAGAACAGAGATCCAAGATTGGCCGTGAGTGCAGTACTTCCAGGAGATGAATTGCCGGCGAAGAGTAGTGATTCAGATATTTATGTCTATCAGCCACACCCGAATATTTCGCCAAACACTGATAATATTACTGGTACCTCCAATCCAACAGGGTATAGCTTTAAAAAGTATATAGACTATACCTTGGATGCCATGGACCAAGGTGATGCTGATTACAAAATCATCCGTTATTCAGAAGTACTGCTAATGTATGCAGAGGCATTGGCCGGTATAGGGGATAATGCTGGTGCTTTAACTTATTTGGATAAGGTACGCGAAAGGGTAGGAATGCCTAAATATGCGGATATAGGTTTGCCTAATGTTTCCAGAGGTACAACTGGAAATCAAATGATAGATGCTATTTTATTGGAAAGAAGATATGAATTTGCCGGAGAGGGGCCACAGCGTTGGTTCGATATTTGGCGTTACAAATTGGGAGACCAAGTAATAGGACAGGTGTACGGTATTCCAGAAAGCACCATATTACCTGGAGATTTGGTAGGACCCAAATATAAGGCAGATGGTGATTCCTATAGTAGGGCCTGGAATGATAAATTCTACCTATTGCCTATTCATCAGAATATTCTGGACGCAAATCCAAACATAGAACAAAATCCAGGCTGGTAATTTCTACGGTTACCACTAAGAAGCCTAAAAAAAATAGGGGATGTTCCTCTAGGTTAGTTTAGTTAGATTGAAAAGGGAGGTGGTTCCTCCCTTTTTTTTAATCTTTTAATTAAGAATATTTATAAGGTATTTATTGATGAAAACACTGGCGGTAGATAGAAATGGGTAAAAGTCTTACTATCTAAGGAGTTGGATTTTAAAAATCTATGAAAGATGTTAAAAAGAACCGAAGGCAAACAAATTAGGATTCTAGTTATAGCAAAATACTTTCTTGTGGTAATGGCTATATTGGCTATTGGATGTAAAAATGCTTCCCATAGTAAGAAAGACAGGCCCAATATATTATTTCTTTTTACAGATGACCAAAGGTATAGTACCCTTGGGGCCTTGGGTATGGATGAGGTGCTTACCCCGGGAATGGATGGTTTAATGGCAGCGGGGACCACCTTTACCAATGCTTATATTTTAGGGGCACCCCATGGGGCAGTGTGTTCGCCCAGTAGGGCCATGCTAATGACCGGGCGCCACTATTTTAATCTAGAACCCAATGTATATGCACAATTTTCTGTTCCAGATAGCCTTAGAGGGAAGTCCAATAAACTAACCTTTCCAGAATATTTTAGGGCTAATGGATATACCACTTTCGCCACAGGCAAACAGCACAATGGCAAAGATTGGGTAGAACGCGGATTTGAGGTAGGGAAGGCTGTATATATGGGCGGCATGACCAAACATTTTGGTACCAAAGTAAAGGATTTTAGTACAAATACCGGATGGTCCAAGCCCTATGCTGACAAAGAAAAATTTTCTAGTGAATTGTTTGCTGACGCAGCCATAGATTATATAGAAAAGTATCAGGCAGACCAACCATTTCTAATGTATGTGTCCTTTACCGCTCCACATGACCCCAGAACGGCTCCACAAGAGTTCCATGAACTATACCCGCAAGAAAATATAACCTTGCCGGAAAATTTTATGGATGGCCATCCCTTCCCAATAGCGGATATGAAGATCAGGGATGAGAAATTGGCGGCCTTTCCAAGAACGGAAAAAGAAATAAGACAACACATCTCCGACTATTATGCCATGATCTCGGCTACGGATGCACAAATTGTACGGATATTGGAAGCCTTGGAAAAATCAGGTGAGGCAGAGAATACCATAATCGTTTTTTCTGGGGATAATGGCCTTGCAGTTGGGCAACACGGCCTATTGGGCAAGCAAAGTGTATATGAACATAGTATAAAAGTACCATTGATCTTTGGCGGACCGGGGATTCCCAAGAACAAAAAGAAAGATGCTTTTGCATACTTACACGATGTCTTCCCCACCTTATGTGGGCTTACAGATCTGGAAATACCCTCCTCGGTACAGACCAAGGACCTGACCCCAGTACTCATGGGAGAACAAGAAAAAGTTAGGGAGGTAATGCATTTTGCATATAATGCATGGCCCGGAGATAACAAGCCAAAAGAACGCGGTGCACATAGGGCAGTACGCAAAGGCGACTATAAATTAATTGTTAGCAGCAAGGACGGAAGACTAACGGAGCAACTGTTTAACCTTAAAAATGACCCTTGGGAACTTAACAATTTAATTGACACGGAAGAGAACAACGGGATTTATAATGACCTAAAAACGTCCCTAAGATCCCTCATCAAAGAAACTGGAGATCCGGCTAATCTAAATAAGGATATGTTTGGCTTGTACGGGGAGGTGGATGTAAATAAAAAGGAGTAGGAAAATGATGAAATTGTATATCAATAAATTAGTTGCACCTTTAATACTATTGGTAACACTTTGCTGTGTATGCACTACAGGGTATGCTCAGGACAATAGCAAGGAATTAAGCTGGGACCAATTGGCAGAACAATACAGTTGTCCAGAATGGTTTAGGGATGCCAAGTTCGGAATATGGTTCCATTGGGGACCACAAAGTGTGCCGGAACAAGGTGGTGGCTGGTATGCCCGTCATATGTATATGAAGGATGTAGGGCGACAGAAGTTTGGGAAAATGGCCAATCCATATCATTTGCAAACCTACGGACACCCATCAGAATTCGGTTTTAAAGACGTCATTAATCAATGGAAGGCCGAAAATTTTGATGCTGAAGCACTTATTAATTTTTCAAAGGAAAACGGGGCCAAATATATAGTGGCTTTGGCGAACCATCATGATCATTTTGATTTATTCGAATCTTCACATCATCCTTGGAATTCAGTAAATGTTGGTCCTAAAAAAGACATCATTGGCGAGTTTGAAGCGGCAACACGTAAAGCCGATTTAAAATTTGGGGTTACCAGCCATGACGATCGTTTTTTAAACTGGTGGAAACCCGCTTTTGGCTCGGATAATGAAGGGGAAAAAGCCGGTGTGCCTTATGACGGACGTTTAACCAAGGCAGACGGTAAGGGCAAATGGTGGGAAGGATTGGATCCTAAAGATTTATATGGTCCCGCACCGGAAGATCGCACACCAGAAATTATTGAGGACATAAAGAAAAGCTGGCTAAAACGTCATCTGGAACTGGTGACAAAGTATAAACCAGATTTGTTGTATAACGATGGTTTTAACTTTACTTATGGGGATTATGGTAAGGAAGTGACCCGCAAACTTTACAACAATAGCCTGAAAGAAAACGGAAGTATTGATGCCGTAATGCTTTTAAAAAGAAAGGCAAAAGGTACGGTCAATGAGGTAGAATCCGGGGGGAGCAATACTTTAAGGGAATACCCATGGCAATCTGAAATAACGTTTACCGATTGGTTTTATAAAACAGATCGTCATTTAACCCATAATGCACGTACAATTTTGGAAATGCTAATAGAGGCCGTTAGTAAAAATGGAAACTTACTTTTAAGCATGGAATTAAACCCTGATGGGACCATTCCCTACGAAATTAAAAAGAGCGTAATAATTGTAGGCGATTGGTTGAAAATTAATGGTGAAGCTATTTATGGGACCCGACCATGGAAGGTTTTTGGAGATGGAAAAAGTGTTCGGGGCGAGCATGTAGAAACCGTTGAGGGAGAACTTAGAAATGCTGTTGCTGCTCAAAAGAAGGGAGAACATTTTAATCAACGTACAACGGCAACACCGCTTTTTGCCAATGATGAGGTGCGCTACACCACTAAAGGCGATGATTTTTACATTGTGGTCATGAATCCTTCAAAAGGCGAATTGGTTATTCCTTCTTTAGGGAAATCGAGTGATGTTAACCCGGGAAAGCTTAAAAGCCTAACGCAGTTATATGATGGTAGAAAAATAATTTTTAAGCAAGCCAACGATAATTTAAGGATTACTATTCCGGTAGTAAATGGAAGAAGTTATCCCTTGGTTTTAAAGGCAAATTTTAAGAATATTGAGTTCTAAAATATATCAAGATGAAAATTAAAAGCTCTTTTGTACTGCTCACAGCAGTGCTGCTTATGGCCAATACCGGCTGTAAGGACAAAACCACGGTAAAAACGGAGGGTAAAAACGAAAGACCCAACATTCTCTTTATTATGTCTGATGACCATACGGCACAGGCTTGGGGGATTTATGGGGGGGTCTTAAAGGATTATGTGCACAATCCCAATATAAAACGGTTGGCGGCCGAGGGATGTGTTTTAGAGAATTGCTTGGTTTCCAATTCCATTTGTACTCCCAGTAGGGCAACCATCCTTACCGGGCAATACAGTCACGTTAATGGGGTTACCACCTTGGGAGCAGGCTTGTCCCCAAACCACAACAATATTGCCAAAGAGCTGCAAAAGGGAGGCTATGCCACTTCCGTAATTGGTAAATGGCATTTAAAACAAGAACCCGCAGGATTTGATTATTATGCCGTACTACCTGGGCAGGGGGATTATTGGAACCCAAGATTGAAAACCGCGGACAATTGGGAAGACTACTACGGTGGTGGCAAGGTGGTGCAAGGTTTCAGTACCGATATCATTGCCGATAAAACCATGGAATGGATTGAAAACAGGGACAAATCCAAACCCTTTATGGCCATGTGCCATTTTAAGGCCACCCATGAACCCTATGACTACCCGGAACGCTTTAGTCATCTATATCGCGATGAGGAAATTCCTGTGCCCGATTCCTTCTACGACCGAGGAGCTGAAACTACCGGGCGTGTTTTCAAAGGTCAATCTATAGACAATCTGCAAAAACGTTATCTAAAGGCTACTGCCAATCCGGAACTACGTAAAGACTATATGGCCTATCCAGAATTGCCTTTCTCGGTAGATGGCTTAAGCGAAGATGAGGCCCGAATGAAAACCTATCAGAAGTTTGTTAAGGATTTTATGCGCTGTGGAGCTGCCGTTGATGATAATATTGGCAGACTGTTGGATTATTTGGACGAATCTGGTTTAGCGGAAAACACCATTGTTATTTATACGGCAGACCAAGGGTATTTTCTGGGAGAACACGGTTGGTTCGACAAGCGTTTAATTTATGAGGAATCTATTCACATGCCCTTCGTAATACGGTATCCAAAAGAGATTCCCGCAGGTACCAGAAATGCCGATATCATTGAAAATGCCGATTTTTCGGCCCTCTTTGCCGATTATGCGGGCATAGATTATCCTGAAACCATGCAAGGCCATAGTTTTCGTGAGAACCTAAAGGGAAATACTCCCGCAGATTGGCGCAAGCATGGTTACTATAGGTACTGGGACCACAGCAAAGATCGTCCAGGCCATTTTGGGATTAGGGGAGAGCGCTACAAGCTTGCCTTCTATTATGGAAACGGACTTAAGGTGAATGAATACAGTGAAGAGGAGCAACCCGATAAATACTGGGAATTTTTCGACTTGGAAAAGGATCCCAATGAACTCCATAATGCATATGCCGATTCGGAGTATCAGGATATTATTTCTGAAATGAAGGATGAAATTCTTAAACAGCGTAAAATGCTTGGCGATACCGATGCCGATAATCCAGAAGTACTTGAAATTATTCAAAAGCACTGGAACGATTGATTTAATTAAAAATTATGATAATAAATTTTAATAGACTTCTTAGCACTTTCCTTTTGGCAGTAATATCATTAAGTTGTTCCGCCCAAACAGGAAAGCCAAATATCATCATTATCATGGCCGATGATATGGGGTATGGTGATTTAACTTCCTATGGCAGCACGATGATCAATACTCCTAACTTGGATAAAATGGCTGCAGAGGGAATTAGATTTACTGATTTTCATGCCAATGGACCTGTTTGTAGCCCTACAAGAGCAGCCCTTTTAACGGGTAAATATCAACAACGCGTTGGTATAGATGGTGTAGTAACGGCCAAGCACCATCGCGATAAAGGTTTGGCTACTGGCGAAATAACATTTGCTGAGGCTATTAAACAAGCTGGGTATGTCACCGGGATGTTTGGTAAATGGCACGTTGGTTACAAAACTGAATTTAACCCCATCAATCAAGGTTTTGATGAGTACATTGGTTACGTTTCCGGTAATGTGGATTACCATTCCCATATAGATCAAGAAGGTTATGAAGATTGGTGGGTAGGCGATAAGATTAAAAACGAAAAAGGATATTCTACAGACTTAATTACACAACACTCGGTAGATTTTATAAAACGCCATAAAGACGAACCTTTCTTACTATACATTCCACATGAAGCGCCTCACGGCCCATTTCAAGGACGTAAATCTCCAGTAGAACGTTATGTAGATGGGGGAAATAGATCCAATCCCATGAAAAAAAAGTCCAAAGAAGAGCTTAACATCCTTTATAAGGAAATGGTTGAGGTGATGGATGAAGGCATTGGAGAAGTGATGAAAACCCTAAAAGAACTAAATATTGATAAGAACACTTTGGTGTTCTTCTGTTCGGATAACGGAGCATCTAGTAGAGTGGGGAGCAATGGACCTTTAAGAGGATATAAATCCACCTTGTGGGAAGGGGGACACCGTGTGGCCGCTATGGCCCGGTACCCAGGAACCATTGGACCAAATCAAATTAATAATGAGACTATTCTAACTATGGATTTATTTCCAACGATTATGGATGTTGTTGGAGCAGAAATCCCAGAAGATTTGGATGGCATCAGCGTAAAGGATAATCTTTTTCAATCTAAACCTATGCCGGAAAGAGATTTGTTTTGGGGATATGCGGGAAGAAAAGCTATACGACAAGGAAATTGGAAACTTATTCTGCCTAAAAAGGATGTAGAACCATTGTTGTTTAATCTAAATACAGACATAGGTGAAAGCAATAATGTAGGGAGCGAGCATCCAAAACTGGTTAAATCCATGCTAAAAAAATTAGAAGATTGGTCTGAAGATGTTTATTCATCTTCAGAAGATATGTAGGTATAAAATATTATAAAATGAGGATACAACATGCGTCTATAATCTTACTTTGTCTAATGCTTTACTGTTGTGGAAACCCGGGCGAAGCAATAGAACAAAAAGAGGTGATTAAACTTCAGTACAACGAACCTGCTAAAAAGTGGACAGAAGCTTTGCCCGTTGGAAATGGAAGTCTTGGAGCCATGATATACGGAGGGGTGTCCCAAGAACATATTCAATTTAATGAGGAAACCCTTTGGCGTGGGCAACCCCATGATTACTCCAATAAAGATGCTGGGGGGTATTTAGATAAAATACGGCAATTGCTAACAGAAGGTAAACAAATGCAGGCCCAAAAATTGGCACAGCAAGAGTTTATGAGCGAGCCTATAAAACAGGTGCATTATCAGCCCTTTGGCGATATGTATATCGATTTTAAAAACCATGATAACTACTCTGATTACAAGCGCGAACTTGATTTGAACAATGCCATTGGTACGGTATCCTATACCGTTGATGGTGTGGAATACAAACGAGAAGTATTGTCCAGTTTTCCAGATCAGATTATTGCGGTTAACTTAACTTCCAGTAAGGCCAAAGCCCTTAATTTTGATTTGTGGTTAGATGCAATCCATGAAGATAAAGCGGTTACTTCTTCAAATGATTCGCAAACCTTGGTGGTCAAGGTAAAAGGCGGTGCTTTAAGAGGTGTTTCAACCTTAAAAATCAAAACCAACGGAACTATTTCCCATGTTGATGGTAAACTTCATATTACCCAAGCATCCAATGCCAGCATCTATTTAACGGCGGCTACGAATTACGTTGATTTTGAAGACGTTTCCGGTGAACCTGAAAAAATAGTGCCCAAAACCTTGGCAACGGTTTCAAACACTGGTTATGAAGCGGTAAAAGAAAAGCATATTTCGGATTACCAATCCTTGTACAACCGTTTCCAAATTAGTTTTGGGGATAATGGAAAATCCAAAAATCCGACCGATCAACGTATTTCCGATTTTAGCAGCGATCCAAATGACCCACAACTGTTGGCCTTGTACGTAGAATATGCGCGTTATTTAACCATTTCCAGCAGTCGCCCAGGAACAATGCCGGCAACACTTCAAGGTATTTGGAATGATAAATTAACACCGCCATGGTTCAGTAGTTACACCACTAACATTAATTTGGAAATGAACTACTGGCCGGTAGAAATGTACAATTTAAGCGAATGCCATGAACCCTTGTTCGATTTAATTGAGGACCTTTCTGTTACGGGGGCCAAAGTGGCCAAAGCACACTATAATGCCGAGGGTTGGATTGCACACCATAATATTGATATCTGGCGTGGCGCAGCACCGGTAAATGCATCGCACCACGGTATTTGGTTGGGTGGGGCTGCTTGGTTAAGTACCCACATTTGGGAGCATTATCTGTACAGCCTAGATAAAGACTTTTTGCAAGAGAAGTACCCGTTAATACGCAGTGCAGCCTTGTTTTATAGTCAGTTTTTGTACGAAGATCCCAATACGGGTTATTTAATTAGTTCACCCTCAAACTCACCGGAAATAGGTGGTTTGGTTGCAGGTCCAACCATGGACCATCAGCTAATCAGGGCATTGTTCAAAAGTACTATTGCAGCTTCAGGAATTTTAAATACAGATCAGGAATTTGCTTCCTCCTTAAAACCAATGATTGCTATAATTGCCCCAAACCAAATAGGGAAACATGGACAATTACAGGAGTGGTTGGAAGATAAGGATGATCCGGAAAATCACCACCGCCATGTTTCACACTTGTGGGCGGTTCACCCCGGGAATGAAATTAATTGGGAAGTCACGCCAGATTTAATGAAGGCGGCAAAGCAATCTTTGGAATACCGAGGTGATAATGGCACAGGCTGGAGTTTGGCCTGGAAAATAAATTTTTGGTCTAGATTTAGGGATGGCGACCATGCATACAAGTTATTGCATAAACTTCTGAGTCCGGCCGAAAGGCCAGATGGTAAGGTAGGAGGGGGCTCTTACCCCAACCTGTTTGATGCACACCCGCCATTTCAAATTGATGGAAATTTTGGAGGCGCTTCCGGTATTATGGAAATGATCTTACAAAGCCATTTAGATAAAATTGAACTTTTGCCGGCCTTACCGGACGCCCTGCCAGAAGGAGATGTTTCCGGTATTGTGGCCAGGGGTGGCTTTGAATTGTCCTTTTCTTGGGAAGAAGGCCAATTAAAAAGCGTTTCGGTACTTTCAAAAAGTGGCATGCCATGTGTATTAAAATACAACGATAAAACTATTCAATTTGAAACTGAGGTTGGTGAAACCTATCATTTTGACGGTTTGTTAAACCAAAAATAGAACCATATCATGCAAAGAATAAAACTAGTAGCGTTTATTATTACGGCATTTTTAAGTTGTAAAACAGCATTGATTGCTCAGAATAAAAATTCCAAACCAAACATTGTCATTGTCTTTACCGACGATCAAGGGTATCAGGATGTTGGCGTTTTTGGTTCGCCATTAATTAAGACCCCCAACCTTGATAAGATGGCGGAAAAGGGTATAAAGTTTACCGATTTCTATTCGGCTTCACCAGTATGTTCCCCCTCACGGGCAGCACTTTTAACCGGCTCTTATCCAACTAGAGTCGGGGTGCCCGTGGTATTATGGCCAAACCTTCCAGGAGGATTGCCAACTGAGGAATTGACGATAGCCGATATGCTGAAAACCCAAAACTATGCCACGGCTTGTATAGGAAAATGGCATTTAGGGGATAAGGAGGAATATATGCCAACTGCACAGGGTTTTGATATGTATTATGGGATTCCATATAGTAACGATATGTCTGTATATCCGAAAGCAAAAGTTTCAGAAAAGGTTTTGTTTAGGGAAGGTATGACCATTGATAGTTTGAGACAAAAAAAATGGAGAGGAGGCCTAGTGCCATTAACAGAACAAAATGAAATTATTGAATACCCTGTAGATCAATCCACCTTGACACAGCGCTATACAAAAAAGGCTTTGGAGTTTATCAATGAGAATAAAGAAGACCCCTTCTTCTTATATCTGGCGCATTCCATGCCTCATGTTCCATTATATGCCTCAGCGGAATTTAAAGGAAAAAGTAAACGTGGTCTTTATGGTGATGTGATCCAAGAAATTGATTGGAGTATGGGTAAGATTTTAGAGACCTTGGAAGCCTTGAAATTGGATGAAAATACACTGGTGATCTTTACATCGGATAATGGTCCATGGAATCTTAAAAATGGACATGGCGGATCTGCCTTGCCTCTTCGAGGGTATAAATTCCAGACCTACGAAGGCGGAATGCGGGTTCCTATGATAGCCCAATGGAAGGGAGCCATTCCTGCAGGGACCGTTTGTTCCGAGGTAGCCTCTACCATAGATTTATTGCCTACCATCGCTCATTTGACCAATAGTGATATGCCCGAGGAAATAGTGGACGGAAAAAATATTTGGCCCTTGTTGGCGGGAAAGAAAAAGGCTTCCCCACATAAAAAAGACGGGTTCTTCTATTTCAAGGAATCTACTCTTGAAGCAGTTAGGAAAGGCGATTGGAAATTGAGGTGGACAGAAGAGGGGATAGAACTTTACAACCTGGCCGAAGATGTTTCCGAAAGCCAAAACCTGGCCGAGGCCCACCCCAAAATAGTGCAAAAGCTGATCAAGATGATGGATGAATTTGATGCCGAATTAAAAACGGACAATATGAGGTACCAATAGGGGGTTAATTGAGAGAGCGTGGCCAATAGATAATTTAATGTGATCTTAATTTCTCTACGAGCTACATAAAGGATCACCCGGTCTTTAAAACAATAAGCTAATCTAATAAATGAAGATAGCACTTCATCGTAAATTAAAATCGTAACATGAAACGTCTGGATTTCTTAAAAAAAGCCTGTGCAGGCGGTGTTGGTATAGCCTTGCTGCCGCAGGTATATTCTTGCGGAACCAATAAAAATATAACCGAAACGGCCTGGTCAGGGTTACGGGCACATGACGGTCCAATATTCTCCTATGTGCACCCAAAGAAGGGAGTGCCCAATGTGTTGTTATACGGCGACTCGATCTCCATAGGATATACAACCACGGTCAGGGAAGAACTGGCGGGGAAAGCCTCGGTTTTTAGGATTTTCAGCAATGGTATTTCTAGTCACGACTTGATCCCTAAAATGGAAAAAATGGAGCATACCATGTTTAAGCCTCATTTAAAAGGAGGTTGGGATTTTGAATGGGATGTAATTCATTTTAATGTAGGGCTACATGATATAAAGTACCTGAGCGAAAAAGGAATGGATAAAGAAAATGGAAAGATCGTTTCCACGGTGCCCACTTATCAAGAAAACATAGGGGATATTTGTGAATACTTGCAAGAAAAGTTTCCCAAAACAAAATTGATTTTCGCCACCACCACCCCAGTTCCCGACAAGGCAAAGGGGCGTTATGCGGGAGATGCCAAAAAATACAACCAAGCCGCTTTGGAAGTTTTAAAGGACTATCCTTCTATAATCATAAATGACCTATATGGCCACACCCTTCCCAATCATGAAGAATGGATGGTAAAACCCGGTAACGTGCACTATAATAAATTGGGGACAACAGCACAGGGAAAGAAAGTGGCTAAAGTAATCCTAGAACAACTAAATCAATAGTTACATGTCTAAATATTTCACTTATATACTGTTTTTTTTAATACTTGGGTTTAACCATCAAGTGGTGGCCCAAGCGTATCATTTTGTTCCTCAACCGGAGTCGGTTTCCTTTTCAGAGGAAGTATTTATTTTGGATAAGAATACAAAAGTAGTGGTCCCCAAAAAGTTTCGGGGAGTTCTTATACCATATTTAGCCGAAAAATTCCATGACGACCTGGGGCTGAACCTTACTTACTCTTACCGAAACCCAGAAAAAGGAGAAAAGCATATACAATTTAAATTGGATAAAAGGGTATCTGTAAAGGATGAGGGCTATTTGCTAGAGGTACAACCAGCATCCATTGTGGTGACCGCCAAGGATTATGGTGGACTCTTTAATGGTTTTCAGACCTTGCGTCAAACCTTTCCCTTGGAAAACCCAGGAACGGTAAAGCTGCCTGCCATGACGGTTAAGGATAATCCTAGATTTGCTTGGCGTGGTATAATGTTGGATGTTTCCAGACATTTTCAACCCAAAGAATTTATCTTAAAACACATAGATGTACTTTCCTCCTATAAGGTGAATAAATTCCACTGGCATTTAACCGACGACCAGGGGTGGCGGATCGAGATTAAAAAGTATCCAAACCTTACTGAAAAAGGAGCTTGGCGGGCCGATAGAACTGGGGTGAGCTGGTGGCAGCGCGAGAAAGCAACTGCTGAGGAACCCAAAACGGTAGGTGGATTTTATACCCAGGAAGACATTAAGGAAGTTATTGCCTATGCCAAAGTGCGCAATGTAGAGGTTATCCCAGAGATAGATGTACCTGGACATAGCAAGGCTTTGGTAGCTTCGTATCCACATTTATTTTGTTATGATGAACCAGATGCAAATTTTGAAGTCGCCGTAGGCGGCAAAGCGCCGGATAATGCGGTCTGCGCCGGTAAGGACTCTACCTACGAATTTTTAGAAGGGGTAATAGAGGAGGTTGCCGCTCTGTTTCCTTCAAAATACCTACATATAGGGGGTGATGAGTGCAATAAATCCAACTGGAAAAAATGTCCGTATTGTCAAGGGGTAAAATCAGAAAACAACTTAAAGGACGAAGAGGAACTGCAGAGTTATTTTATACAAAAGGTGCATAAAATAGTAAAGGCCCAAAATAAGACCATGATTGGTTGGGATGAGATTTTAAGTGGTCAAGGAGCCCCTGGAGCAACCATTATGGCGTGGAGAAGAGGAGACCACAACCCACAGATAACTGCCCCCCAAGATGGCTATCCTACCATAATGACATCCTATAAGTACATGTACCTCAGTCAGGTTCAAGGGCCCACTTTTATGGAGCCCGAAGGCCCTAAAGTGGTATTGCCCCTGTCCAAAGTATACGGGCATGAGCCCATTCCGGAGCAATTGACTCCCGAAGAAGTGAATAGGGTGCTAGGTAATGAGGCCTGTTTGTGGGGCGAGTTTACCCCCACTCAAGAACATTGCGAATATATGTTGTATCCGCGTGCCCTTGCCAGTGCAGAGGTGTCATGGAGCCAACCCAATGTTAAGGACTGGAAGCGGTTTCAGACCGCCTTGGAAGAATGGCACTTTAAAAGACTGGATCAAGAGGAGGTAAATTATGCCAATAGTATGTTTACGGTGTATGCCTCATACGCTCTGGATCAGTTGAAAGGTGAAGCTCATGTGTATTTAAATACAGAAACAGTAGGGTATGATATATTTTATACCACCGGAGGGGAAGACCCCACCGTATCTTCCATAAAGTATGAGGGTAATTTTATAGCAGCCCCCAAAACCCCCATAAAAGCCGGACTTTTTAATAAGGAAGGAAAGCTATTGGGGAAGATAACAGTAATTAGATTAAAATAATACTATGAAATTTTCAAAATTCTACATCTTCTTTATGCTCATCCTGGCTTCTGTTAAGGCTCAGGATCGTCCCAATATTGTATATATTATTTGCGATGACCTTGGGTATGGAGACGTTCAGGTTCTAAATCGTGAAAACGGTAAGATCCCCACTCCCCAAATAGACAAAATAGCTAAGGCAGGAATGGTGTTTACCGATGCCCACTCTGGCTCCTCGGTATGTACCCCTTCACGATACGGTGTGCTTACCGGCCGTTATGCATGGCGATCAAGATTGCAAAAAGGGGTTTTAAGTGGAGGCGATGAATTGGATCCATTGATATCCGAAAATCAACTAACAGTTCCTGAAATGCTTAAGAAATATGGGTATAATACTGCTGCAATTGGGAAATGGCACCTTGGATTTAAATTTGTGAATGAAAAAGGAGAGCCTTATGAAATATACGAGGATAAGAAAGTAATAGGCCCGCCAATTGGAGCTATAGTTCCTGATGGTCCAATTACACGTGGCTTTAATTCCTATGTTGGATTTCATCACTCAAGAGTCATGAAAACGGTCATTAAGGATGATAAGGTTGTTGATAAAATGCCTCCTATAAAAATGTTGCAATTTTTAAGTAATCATGCTACCGATTATATAGCTGCCGAAGCCACTAAAAAAGAACCGTTCTTTTTGTATCTGGCCCTTAATTCTCCACATAGCCCTGTGGTTCCTTCTGAAAAATGGCAGGGAAAAAGTGGTATGGGAGCCTATGCCGATTTTGTTATGGAAACCGATGATGTGGTAGGTCAGGTTATGGAGGCTCTTGAGCAAAATGGAATTGCAGAAAATACCCTGGTGTTCTTTACCAGTGATAACGGTTCTTCGGCTCCTGTGGCAAAAGCAGGAAAACTGGAGAAGGAGTTTGGTCATTATCCAAGTGCACATTTACGGGGATATAAGTCCGATATATGGGAAGGAGGCCATAGAATCCCCTTTATCGTGAAATGGCCGGGAAAAATAGAAGCCAATACAAACAATGACGAGCTCATTTGTCTTACCAGTTTAATGGCCACTTGCGCAGATATCACGGGAATAACTATCCCGGAAGAGGCTGCTGAGGACTCTTATAGTATACTTCCCTTGCTTACCAATAAAAAGGCTAAAAGCGATTATGAATATGTGGTGCACCATTCCATAAACGGTAAGTTTTCTATACGTAATAGAAAATGGAAATTGGAATTCACCCCGGGATCAGGAGGGTGGACAGCCCCCAATGACAAAAAGGCCAGGGAAATAGGGCTTCCCCAAATACAGCTTTACAATATGATAAAGGATGAAGGGGAAACCAATAATGTCTATGCCCAACATCCTAGGGTAGTAAAGAAACTGACCAATAGATTAAAGGAAATAGTGGACAACGGAAGGACTACCGAAGGCAAATTGCAGGATAATGATGTTCCAGTCGATATATTTAAAGTTGGCAAATAGTATTTATCCCAAGTCCCATAATAAAAAGATGTAGATTATATGAAAACGGAAAAGATAAAATTGGTACTTAGAAATATTGGCTTTGCCCTGCTAGCTATCTGGGTGTTTTCTTGTTCCTCTTCCAAGGAAAGTAGGCCTTCGGAACCGGAACCTGTAGATTATATTAATCCCATTATCGGGGCCATCACCTATGGGAAAAAAACCAAGGATGCCCATGGGTTTGGTAAGACCTTCCCTGGGGCCGCTACCCCTTTTGGGTTGGTGCAGCTTAGTCCGGATACTTTTACGGGAGGTGATAACGGTTCTGGCTACTCTTATGAACACAAGACGTTGGAGGGCTTTAGTTTTACCCATATGAGTGGGGTAGGCTGGTTTGGTGATCTTGGGAATTTTTTGGTAACGCCAACTACCGGTGAATTAAGGACAAACCGTGGGGTACCAGAGAATCCTGAGGATGGATACCGTTCCCGTTTTTCCCATGAAACCGAAGAGACCAAAGCCGGCTATTATGCCGTGACCTTGGACGACTATAAGGTTAAGGCAGAACTTACGGCAGCTCCAAGGGCCGGTATTATAAGGTTTACCTTTCCTGAAAACGATAGTTCCAGGATCCAAATAGATCTTTCGCGCAGGGTAGGGGGTACCTCTACCGAACAGTATATAAAAGTAGTGAATGAAAATACCATTGAAGGCTGGATGAAATGTCCGCCCGAAGGTGGGGGCTGGGGTGCCGGTGCGGGGAATGCAGATTATGTAGTGTACTTTTATTGTCAATTTAGTAAGCCGTTAAAGGATTATGGTATTTGGAGTGCCGATATCCCGGACGTACCCAGGAAAATGCGATTTATTAGACAGGATGACTACCAATTGGCGGTGAAGAATGCTAAATTATTTCCATCCAAAAATGAAATGCAGGGCAAGCATTTAGGATTCTATTCCAATTTTAGTACAAGGGAAGGAGAGCAAGTTTTGGTAAAGAGTGGTATTTCTTTTGTTAGCGTAGCCGGTGCCAAGGAAAACTTGGAACACGATATAGCCCATTGGGATTTTGATAGGACTCGTGAGCAGGCTGGGGATAGTTGGAACAAGGCTATTAAGAATGTAATGGTTTCTGGAGGGACAGAGGATGAAAAAACTATTTTTTATACCGCCCTCTACCATACTATGATAGACCCCAGAACCTTTTCGGATGTCAACGGAAACTATATTGGTGCCGATAAGAAAATTCACAAAACCTCCAATTTTACCTATAGGACAATATTTAGTGGTTGGGATGTATTCCGCTCACAATTTCCACTACAGACCATTATTAACCCTGTGCTGGTAAACGATGAAATTAATTCATTGCTGCAGATGGCAGAGCTAAGTGGCAGGGAATACTTGCCCCGTTGGGAAATGCTCAATTCCTATTCAGGATGTATGTTGGGAAATCCGGCAGTATCGGTCATTGTGGATGCCTATAGTAAGGGGATTCGCAATTATGATATTGAAAAGGCCTTTAATTATTCTAAAAATACGGTAGATAATACCGGAAATGGGGAGTTGGGATATTCCCATAACCATATTTCCAAAACCTTGGAATACGCGTATTCAGACTGGGCTTTGGGTACTATGGCCAATGCTTTGGGGAAAGTTGAAATAGCACAAGAGTACTTGGAAAAAAGTAAGGCCTACAAGAATATTTGGAATGATGAGGTAAATTGGTTCCGAGCCAAGGACAGCCTTGGGAATTGGTTGGAATGGAAGGGGAAGACCGTCCATGGCCAAGGGTGTATTGAGAGCAATCCTTACCAACAAGGTTGGTTTGTTCCCCACGATATTGACGGACTCAAGAAATTGATGGGAGGGGAAGAGGCCTATAGGAAAGAGCTGATAGCCTTTTTTGAAAATACCCCGGAAGATTTTCTGTGGAACAACTATTACAATCATCCCAATGAGCCGGTGCACCATGTGCCATTTATGCTAAACACTGCGGGGGCACCACACCTTACCCAAAAATATACCAGGAAGATATGTAGGGATGCCTATGGTACAGATGCATACGGGCTATGTGGCAATGAGGATGTAGGGCAAATGTCGGCCTGGTACGTACTGGCCTCAATTGGAATTCACCCTATTAGTCCCGGGGATAACAAATACCAAATTACCAGCCCAGTTTTCAATGAAGTGGAAATACTATTAGATCCCGATTATTACTCCGGCGGGCAATTTAAAATTGTGGCCAACAACAATTCCAAAGAAAATATCTACATACAATCTATGACCTTAAATGGAAAGCCTTTGGATAGGTTTTGGATTACACATCAGGAAATAACGGCAGGCGGGGTGTTGGAAATGGAAATGGGACCTGATCCGGTCATAGGTTCAATCAATTAAAAATAAAATAAAAGAATTTAATACGTAAAGGGTTATGATGAAAAGGGTGATAATAATATGTTTGTTCAGTTTGATGGCCATGACGGGGAAGGCACAACAGTATTCCTATCCAATGCCGGAATATATACCAACACAGGGAAATTTGGAACAGCGTGCAGCATTCCAGGATATGAGGTTTGGGATGTTCATTCATTGGGGTATTTATAGTGTATTAGGAGACGGGGAGTGGGTCATGTATCAACAAAAAATACCCTACAAGACATATAAAAAGCTAACGAAGTTCTTTAATCCTCAGGATTTTGATGCCAAGGAATGGGTGCAGATTGCCAAGTCGGCAGGTATGAAATATATTACCATCACCACTAGGCACCATGATAGTTTTAGTATGTTTAATACGGAAGCATCCCCCTACAATATTGTAGATGGCACCCCTTATGGAAAAGATCCCCTAAAGGAACTTGCAGCGGAATGTAAAAAGGAGGGCATAACGTTAAACTTTTACTATTCACTATTGGATTGGGCCAGGGAAGATTACGGTTTTGGAAAGAAAATAGTAGACGGCTATCCTGTTGATACGGACTGGGACAGCTATATAACGTTTATGAAGACGCAGTTGACCGAATTGCTTACCAATTATGGGGAAATTGGAGTCATATGGTTTGACGGACATTGGGATAGGAAAAAAGCCAATTGGCATTATAACGAAATCTATTCCTTGATCCACGAATTGAGTCCAACTACCTTGATTGCCAATAACCATCATCTTCAGCCCATTCCAGGGGAAGACATCCAAACCTTTGAACGCGACTTGCCAGGAGAGAACAAAGGAGGCTACAGTGCTGGGGTCAAGGTAAGTCAGTTGCCCCTTGAATCCTGTGCTACCATGGCAAAATCCTGGGGGTTCAACCTTAATGATAAAAAGTTTAAAACTACCAAACAGCTGATTCATTTTTTGGTGAACGCCGCCGGAAGAAATGGAAATTTATTATTAAATGTGGGGCCCATGCCCAACGGGGAGATTCAGTCAGAATTTGTGGAGACCTTGAAAGAAGTAGGGCAATGGACCGCAAAATACGGGGAAAGCATATATGGCTCTAGGGGCAATGTTATAAAACCGCAACCATGGGGCACCATAACCCAAAAGGATAAGGTACTCTATGTGCATGTATTGAAGCCTACCCAGGAGCCGTATATTTTTATTCCGGAATTAAATGAGAAAATTATTTCCGCCGCGGCCTTTGACGGTACATCCAAAATAAAGTTCAAGCAAGTAAGGGAAGGTGTCTTTTTGTACCCAGGAGAGGATTTTGATACAGAAATAGATGGGATTATAAAACTCAATATCAGATAGGTAATATCAGTGCGCTGGGCAATTGGAGTATTAGGTGAACCAGTTTGCCTGCCGAAAAAATTAAAAGAAATGAAAAAGTATATAACGTTATTGTGGGTTGCTATGGTTATAGCGTCCTGCTCAAGTAAGAGACCATCATTTAGTGCCGACGATATCTCTCTGTTACCAAAGCCGTCCAGTTTTCAGTTAAAGGATAGCTCTTTTGAGTTCAATGCCAATACTGTGATCAGTTTGGACGATCAAAGTCAACAAAAAGCCGCCAACTATTTGCTGGGCCTATTTAATAAAGCGGCGGATTATGACCTGGAAATATCCAGGGAGAAATTAGAGGAAGGCGTGGTATTTGAGTCTGTAGAGGGATTAAAAAAGGGAGCCTATAACCTTAGCGTGAATCCCAATAAAATCCTTGTTACGGCGTCTGGGGAAAGCGGTTTTTTTAATGCCGTTCAAACCCTTAGGCAATTATTGCCAGCGGCTATAGAAAGTCAAGAGGTTGTTGACACTGAATGGTTTGTTCCTTGTGCTGAGGTAGAAGATGAACCCCGTTTTCAATGGAGAGGAATGCATATGGATTTTAGTAGGCATTTTTTTAAGATGGATGAGGTAAAGGCCTTCTTGGATTATATGGCCCTATACAAGCTGAATACCTATCATATGCATTTAACAGATGATCAGGGATGGCGATTGGAGATTAAGAAATATCCCCTATTGACAGCAAAAGGAGCCTGGAGAATTCCGAATAACCAAGATACTATATGCAATACACGGGCAGTAGAAAATGAATTGTATAAGATTGATGAATCCAACTTTAGGGAAATTGATGGTGAACGTAAGTATGGAGGCTTTTATACCCAAGAGCAAATAAAGGAAATTGTGGCCTATGCAGAGGACAGATGTATAACCGTGATCCCGGAAATTGATATGCCCGGGCATTTTAAATCTGCTATAGACAATTACCCATTTCTATCTTGTAACGAAGAATCTGGTTGGGATACTGTTTTTACCTATCCAGCCTGTTTGGGAAAGGAAACCACTTACGAATTTATGAAAAACATATTGTCCGAAGTGGTAGACCTTTTTCCTTCCAAATATGTGCACATTGGTGGGGATGAGGTAAATATTAAATCGTGGGAGCAATGTCCCCATTGTCAGAAGGTAATTCAGGAAAACGGACTCAAGGATGAGCACGAGCTGCAATCCCATTTTAACAGGGATATTGAGCATTACCTGCAATCCCAAGGAAAGCAGCTCATGGGATGGGACGAGATTGTACGTGGGGGCTTAACAAAAGGCGCTTCTATGATGTGGTGGAGAAACTGGGCGCCTAAGGCACCACAAATAGCGGCCCAGAATGGAAACGATATTGTGGTAACTACTACAGCAGCCTATTATTTTGATTATTTGAACGAGGGGAATAAATTGGAAAGGGTTTATAACTATGAACCCGTACCTGAAAGCTTTAGCCCGGAACAGGAAGAACATATCCTAGGGTTACAGGCCAACCTTTGGTCCGAGTGGATTCCCAATTTTAAGAGATTGCAATATCAGGCTTTCCCCAGAATGTTTGCCGTAGCGGAAACGGGATGGGTTGCCAAGGAGGCTAAGGATTTTGAATCCTTCAACGGGAGTGTGCAAAAGCAATATGATCGTTTGGATGTATTGGATGTCCATTACTACATACCGGCGGTAGAGGGGTTGCAAAGGGAAATTGCCATGGTAGACAGTACATCGGTTAAACTAAATTTGGCCTATCCCATGGAGGGCGTGGAAATTTTTTATACCCTGGATGGTAGTGTTCCCAATAAAAATTCTTTGAGGTATAAGAGCCCAATTGTGGTAAAGGATACGGGTACAATTAAAGCCCGTGCCTATCGCGATGACATATTTAACGATCTAAAATCGACCAAAATTGTTAAAAAGGATTTTGTTGAGGCCTTGGATGTTTCTCCAGAAAACAGTGGATTAAAAAGATGGGTGCCCAAAGGAAAATATAAAAAGGTAGAGGAGATCAAGACGCCCACAACCGCAAATTGGACATCAGTGGATGGGATAGAATTAGGGGAATTAAAAGAGGAAACAAATTTTTCCGTGATATACGAGGGCTTCTTTAAGGCCGAAAAAGATGCCATTTACGTTTTTGAATCCCAAGCAGACGGTGGCAGTATGGTCTATTTGGACGGAGCCTTAACGGTAGACAATGGTGGTTACCACGGACCAAGAAAACGATATGGTACCGTGGCTCTTAAAAAAGGGTGGCATGCTATTTCGGTACACTATAAACCCAGTAGTAACCCAAGAATGATAAAAGTGTGGCAGGGAGTGCAAGGGGAAGATTTGAAGCCCATAAATAAAGAGGTAACCGGGTATTGATAAAAAAGGGAAAGCCCTGCTGTTCCCTTTTAATATAACGGTGCCCTATGAATATATTGGAGCTCATAACAATAAGAATCCGTCTCAGAACCTGAGGCGGATTCTTTTGATAAACCATACTCTTATAGGTTTTGTTATGAGTCAATTATTCGGTTTGTAATCTTGATTATATGCTCAGAATACATCGCTGTGATGTCAATATATCTTTTAATGTAATCGATTGTATAATTTTTGTTACTTTTATGGAATATTTTGCGGTAGTCGTCTAAAATGTTTTTGGAACACTTTGGGAATTGCCTTTAAGACTAATTTCATGACCTGTCCATATTGGAAGTGTACCAATTGATACCGGAAAATTAATATCTTATACAGTAATCTAGAAATTTAAACTAAAATAGTAGCTATGGCAACTTCGTATGAAACCAGATATGCTTCCAGCCCGGAAGCCGTAAAAAAGTATGACACCACCGCTTTGCGGGATGAATTCTTGATATCCAATTTAATGGAGAAAGGGAAAATTAACCTTACCTATACCCATTATGATCGTTACATTGCCGGTTCGGCAGTTCCGGGGAAACCGTTGAAACTAGAAACAATAGATCCGTTAAAGGCCGAATACTTTCTGGAAAGAAGGGAAATGGGAATCATAAATGTAGGTCAGAACGGATCCGTTGAGGTGGATGGTACTACCTATTCCATGGGGCACAAGGATGCGCTCTATATTGGGATGGGGGCAAAGGAAGTAATCTTTAAAAGCGAAGATGAAGCCCAACCTGCTCAATATTATATAAATTCGGCTCCGGCCCACAAGAACTTTCCTACTAAAAAAGTGAGCTTACAGGATGCCAATAAATTGGAATTAGGGTCCTTGGAAACCGCCAATCACAGAACCGTAAACCAAATGATCATTGGGGGAATTGTAGATACCTGTCAGTTGCAAATGGGGATGACAGAATTGAAGGCAGGAAGTGTTTGGAATACTATGCCTGCACATGTCCACGATCGCCGAATGGAAGTTTATTTTTATTTAGATGTACCAGAAGGACAATCTGTTTGCCATTTTATGGGGCAACCGCAAGAAACCAGACATATATGGATGCAGAATCACGAAGCCGTTATATCCCCACCATGGTCCATACATTGTGGGTCAGGTACATCCAACTATACTTTTATATGGGGAATGGCCGGGGAAAACCTGGACTATGGGGATATGGACGTAGCAAAAATCACAGAACTTAGATAAAATGAGTACAGCATTATTTAACTTACAGGGAAAAGTAGCTTTGGTAACCGGGAGCACACATGGCTTGGGTATGGCCATGGCCAAAGGACTGGGGAAAGCCGGTGCAACCATTGTTGTAAATGGGAATTCATCCAAGAAAAAAGTAGACGATGCCGTTAAGATTTACGAGGCAGAGGGTATCAAAGCTGTTGGTTTTCAGTTTGATGTAACTAGCGAATTGGAAGTGCGTCAGGCGGTGAACGATATATATACCAAGGTGGGGCCTATAGATATTTTGGTAAACAATGCCGGCATAATAAAACGTACGCCTCTTGAAGAAATGGAGGTAGCGGATTTTAAGGAGGTTTTGGATGTGGATCTTGTGAGTCCCTTTATTGTTTCCAAGCAGGTGGTTAAAAGCATGATAGAAAGAAAACAGGGGAAAATTATAAATATTTGCTCCATGATGAGCGAGTTGGGTAGAAATACCGTTGGAGCTTATGCGGCTGCCAAGGGAGGGCTTAAAATGTTGACCCAAAATATGGCCACGGAATGGGCTAAACACAATATCCAGATCAACGGAATTGGGCCTGGTTATTTTGCAACTTCCCAAACCGCTCCCATACGCGTTGATGGCCATCCGTTTAACGACTTCATTATTAATAGAACACCAGCGGCCAAATGGGGAGACCCGGACGACTTGGCAGGGGCGGCCATATTCCTAGCTTCCAAAGCCAGTGATTTTGTCAATGGACATATTCTATACGTAGATGGAGGTATTTTGGCCACTATAGGTAAACCCAGTAACGAGGATTAAACACCTTTAAGGGGTATGGTCCAGATAGCCAACAAAGGACAATTAATTTGTATTCGGTCTTAAGGCCATACCGCAATCTACATAACTTATTTTTAACGGACGGGCCCTTATACCCGTCCGTTTTTGTTTCCAATACTACATTTTATCCAAGGTTTGATAAAGTTGAACGGTGATATTTTGAATGTTGCGCCAACTAAAGTAATTTTAATTAAATCTGTTGCTTGCCAAGGATAGCGCAATTTTAGGAAATATTGTCCCAAGACCTAAGATTATAAGTTTAGGTAAGCAGCTGTTTGGTATCCGTTATAATGGAAAAGCGGTAAATTGTAAAAAGATGAAACGGAAATTTAATTTTATAGACCTTATGTTGACGTTTAGTGGTGCTTTTGCACTCATTGTTTTTGTACTTATTTTGTCGAAATTTGTTTAAATACGTCAAGGGTCCATTTAATTGCGGCAATAATAGTTCTTAACAATGGGGTCCAAGAGTACTGTTCCTATCGTAAATATAGTATCCTGTAATGGATGGTATATTATTTAATTTAAAATTGTAAGAATGTCTAAAACAACGGCTCGTTGGTTAGTGGTATTGGGGATCGTAGTGGTTGGTTTTGTAGTAGGAATTTATCTGCAGGACCTGAAGCACAAGGAGAGTACCGCAGCGGCCTGGAAAGCCAATCGGTTCAATGTGTCAAGATTTAACAAAATAATGAGATATGCCGGAGAAATGAATTCGGACAATTGGTCCATCATGCGAGATAGCATAGGCGGGCAGTTGGATAGTTTAATGATATTGCGCTTCAGAAAGGAAGTGGATAGTATGAAAGCTGCCCAAAAATAACATATAGCCCATTACAAAATGGTCTTTTACTGTCACTGTTCCCAGAGAGACTCTCAGTATAGTCCTACATTACTTCTATTAGAACACTTTTCTACTCAATAGTCCTGCCTTTAGGTTGTACTACACCTTATCCACAAGTAAAATTCACTGCTGGTTTTTGCCATAGTTTTGGAATTAACTTAATTTCCATTAAACATTTATGAATTGTTCCTACAGGTCCTAGACCTTTTTTTTCATCACCTTGCTGAAGCCAGTTGAGTACTTTTTATTTGCCATGTTACGGATTGCCATTACATAGGTGTCACAGTTTGATGGGGTTAATAAAAAAATATTAAATTGCAGCTATGGATATAAATTCGTGGGACTGGATATTTCAGTTTTTAGGCCGATTGCACCCAATGGTGGTGCACTTCCCAATAGGTCTATTAGTGGTTGCCTACTTTTTGGAGTTATTGACCATAGGGGGAAAGCGCCAAGGTTTAAGGGAGGGCATTAATTGGATGGTAGCCCTGGGGAGTATCTTTGCTATCCTATCTGCTATATTGGGCTGGTTGCTTCGTTCCCATGACGACTATCAGGGAGAACTTGTTCTACTGCATCAGAATGTGGGTATTGCCACTGCGCTCCTGGCCACAATTTCCTGGATATTACTATATAACACCCTAAATGGTAAGCTTTTTAATTATGCTTATTACAGACTAGGGATTACCCTAACTGTAATCTTTTTAGCGGTTACCGGGCATTTTGGTGCCAGCCTTACCCATGGGGAGGATTATTTAACCAGTGTTTTGCCCCATAACGAGGATGCTTATGACAATGCCGAGCTGGTTTTGTTGTTGTCGGAACTGCAACAGCATGATTCATTATCGGAAAAACAGCAAGAAGACCTTAATCTGGGGGTACGGGCCATCTTAGCGCATAACTGTTATCAGTGTCACAGTGAGAACAAACAAAAAGGGGAGTTGATATTGGACAATAAGGAAGGGGTCTTCAAAGGTGGTAAATCAGGCCCTGTAATTGTTGCCGGGAATCTAAGTGAAAGTGAACTCTTTAGAAGGATCAGCCTTCCTTCCAATCATGATGAGGTAATGCCAAAAAAGGGCAAGGTCCTGAAAAAAAGTGAAATAGAGCTTATTGGCCTATGGATCAAAAATGGGGCACACTGGTCCGATAGGGCTTTGAAAATTTTTCCTGAGGCCCCGCTGGCACTTTCCAAACCTATATTGCCAAGCCATAGTGACGAGATTCATCCTGTTGACAAAATAATGGATGCCTATTTTGAGGAAAATAAGGCAGAATGGCCAGATCTAATTGACGATAGGATTTTTATAAGACGGGCCTATTTGGATATCATAGGCTTACTGCCACAACCAGAAGATATAGAAGAATTTATAGCTAGTACCGATAGAGATAAAAGAGCCAAGTTGGTAGATCACCTGTTGGAGGATACCCATAACTATACTCAGCACTGGATGAGTTTTTGGAATGATTTATTGCGGAATGATTACAGCGGAACAGGATTCATTACGGGGGGGCGGAAGCAAATTACAGATTGGCTGTACAAGTCATTGGAGGCCAATAAATCCTATGATTCAATGGTAAAGGAATTGGTAAACCCCACTCCCGAATCCGAAGGCTTTATAAAAGGTATAAAATGGCGTGGCTTGGTCAATGCCAGTCAGCGAACAGAAATGCAGGCTGCACAGAATATAGGTCAGTCCCTATTGGGGGTCAATGTTAAATGTGCTTCCTGTCATAATAGTTTTGTAAGTAATCTTACTTTAGAGCAGTCCTATGGTTTTGCTTCTGTTTTTGCCGATTCTATTTTGGAGCTCAATCGTTGCGATATGCCCATAGGGAAGATGGCCAAGGTAAACTTTCTGTACCCCGAATTGGGCTCGGTAGATGCCGATAATCTTGAAGAAAGGTTATCCCTCTTATCCCAGGTAATGGTGAAGCCAGAAAATGGGAGGTTGTACAGAACCCTTACCAATAGGTTTTGGAAGCGATTCATGGGCAGGGGGATCATAGAGCCGGTAGATGAAATGGACAATGAGCCTTGGAATGCAGATTTGCTGGATTGGTTGGCGGCAGATTTCGTGGACTCAGGTTATGATATCAAACATTTGATAAAAATGATAGTAACGTCCAAGACCTATCAGTTAAGATCTACCAGGTTGGCTACGGCCGAAGGGATAAAGAACGGTTATGTCTTTAATGGCCCCTTATTGAGACGTCTCAGCGCTGAGCAATTCTCTGATGCCGTAAGCCAGGTTATAGCCCCAATGTATTATGGTGTAGCCTATGATCCAAAAAACGAAGACTTGCCAACATCCAGAATATGGCACAGGGAAATGAAATATGACCGTGATGTACTGCCCGAGCCAGGGAAACGGTTTTTTCGCCATGTATTTACCTTGGCAAAAAAAGAGGTAGAAGAGGCTACAGCTCTTATTTCGGTTGATCATTCCTATACCTTATATGTAAATGGAAAAGAAGTTTCCAAAGGAACAGACTGGAGAAAAGTGGATAGGGTTGCTGTTACCCAGATGCTTGTTGCGGGTAAAAATGTAATCGCCATAGAAGGTATTAATGAAGGGGCTATCGCCAATCCGGCAGGGATCCTTTTCGCTATGAAAGTTCGTTATAAGGATGGGGAGGAAACTATGATAAATTCCAATACATCTTGGTTGAGTACCCATAATTTGCCTGAGGAGGGATGGATGGCATTGGATTATGATCCTGATGGCTGGAAGAAAGTGAGAAATTATGGATCCAACAACTGGGATAAATTGGTGAACTTTACTTTCGGAAGCCATAAAGAGAAATTTGCCAGGGCCAGCCTCGTAAAACAACATCCTTTTATGAAGGCCATGGGAAGGCCAAGTAGGGAGAACGTGGCTACCTCCAGGGACGAACAAGCCACTTTATTGCAGGCGCTAGAGTTGACCAATGGAGAGTATTTTAATGGGGTACTCAAAGAGGGGGCAGCAGATTGGCTTGCTAAATATGGTAGTCAGAATAAGGAAATAGTAGTGGATCTATATCAAAAAACCTTGGGCCGTAGTCCAACGCCCAAGGAAAGGGAAATATTGCTCAGTACATTGCAGACCAGTAAAAAGGAAGAGGCATTGCAAGACCTATTTTGGTCAGTGATGGTCTTGCCGGAATTTCAATTTATATATTGATGAATATGAACAAGGATAGTATTAATGGGGCCTCCCGTAGGGATTTTGTCAAAAAAATGGCAGCGGCAAGTGTGGCTGCTGCAACTACCAGTATTCCCATGGCCAGTTTTTTAAGTTCTTGTAGTAACGATCATTCTTTGGCTTCCAAAGCTGATACGGTTATACTTTTATGGATGGCAGGGGGTATGGCCCATACGGAAACTTTTGACCCAAAAGCCTATGTGCCTTACTCCAAGGGGGTGGAAAGCAAAAGGGTATTGAGTACTTTTCCCAAGGTGCCAACCGCAGTAGACGGTCTTCACTTCTCCAAGGGATTGGAATCCATTGGCAGTGTTATGGACAAAGGTGCCATCATCCGCTCCTATAAGTCGGCAGATCTTGGGCATATCCTTCATACACGTCATCAGTATCATTGGCATACCTGTTATGAGCCTCCTCAGTCTGTACAGGCGCCACACATTGGGGCGTGGATCGCCAAGGAGCTGGGTCCCAACAATCCCGTCATACCTCCATTTATAGCCATGGGGCAGCGATTCACAGTAGGAGAGGCTGAAGAGTTAAAGGCCTTTCATTCCGCAGGCTTCCTAGGTACCGAATACGGTCCGTTTTTAATTCCCGATCCTTCCAGCGGCCTGGACAGTGTTAGGCCCCCGCAGGGAATGTCGCTAAAAAGGTTTGAGGCCCGCTATAAACTGTATAAGGAGTTGGCCAATAAGAGCGCGTTGATGGAAGGGGGCAGTGACTATCAAAGAGAATCCCTGATGCGTTCCATGGAACAGTCCTACCGTCTTTTAAATTCTCCCGAAGCCAAAGTGTTCGACCTCTCCCAAGAACCCAAGGAGGTATATGATACCTATAATACGGGTAGATTTGGATTGGGGTGCCTGCTCGCCAAAAGATTGGCTATGAACGGCGGTAGGTTTATTAGTGTTTCCACGGAGTATGAACCCTTCTTGGGTTGGGATACCCATGAAAATGGTCACACCCGTGCCGCAAAAATGAAGGAATTGATAGATAGGCCCATTGCACAGTTGATTAAAGATCTGGATGAGTCTGGCCATTTGGATAGGACACTGATAATCTTGGCCAGCGAATTTAGTAGGGATGCCATTATGGAAGGGCGGCCTGGAGAGCCGGTAAAAGATCAGGTAGATCAACCGGATATTATAGAAGATGAAAAGTTCTATGGCATGCATAGACATTTTACCGATGGGAGCTCTATTCTTATGTGGGGCGGTGGCGTAAAAAAGGGATTGGTCTACGGGAAAACAGCCGATGAAAGACCGTGTTCCTCTATAGAAAACCCAGTAGTGATTGATGAAGTGCACCAGTCTGTTTACCATGCTTTGGGCATCCATCCGGAAACAAACTATACTATTGAAGGTAGGCCGTTTTATACCACCCCGGATGGGAAAGGAAAACCAATATTGGACCTATTTGGAGAGAAATTAATCACCTAATAGCGTCTGTAGTATTTTCTATAAGGACCTATTATTTTCTCCTTTTGGAGGTTTGGATTTCAAAATAAGAAACTCCGGCTATATTGGTATCATATAACGGGAATGGGAAAGGCCCATCAAAGAAGGTTGTAAATTAAAAGAAGCCGAACGCGGCCAAAATTAGGCATACTACCACGGCCAATAAAATGGCGACCAATACAACCACCATTAAGCTGAGGAATCCATTAAGGACCCTTGTACCAAAAGTAACATTTTCCATAATACTAAGATTTTTATACAATTTAATGAATAATCCGCATATTATCACCAGTTTATACGGCAAATCTTAATCAAGTGCCTATTATCGTATACTTATCCGTTGTACTGTTAAAATTTTCGATAAAATGCTGATAATCAATTGGAGGGGGTCCCTTGTTTACTTAACTTTTTACTGAGTGCCTCAAGTGAGATCCCCTTTGTTTCTGGCATTAGGAACATAACAAAGAGAAGTTGTAAGACCATCATAAAGGCGAAAAAGCCAAATACCGGTCCAGGGCCTATCCAGGCAAAAAGTGATGGAATAGAAGAAGGTATGATCCAAGCCAAGACCCAATGTACAGAGCTGCCAAAAGCTTGCCCTGAACCTCTTAGGTGATTGGGGAATATCTCAGAAATAAAAACCCAGATAACCGCTCCTTGCCCTATGGCATGGGAGGCTATAAAGAGGAATAGAAAAATAGGGACTGCCATGCCTTCCCAATTTAAAATAAAGGCGGCTGCTACCAAAGATAGCGATATGATATAGCCAAAAGATCCAAAATACATAAGTTGCTTGCGCCCTAAGCGGTCTATTAAAAATATACCCAAAAAGGTAAAAATAAGATTGGTGATACCTATCCCAATGCTGCTGAGCAGTGCAGTGCTTTCACCTAGACCCGCAGCTTCAAAGATACGGGGTGCATAATATAAAAAGGCGTTGATGCCCGAGAACTGATTGAAGAATGCAATTAAAAATGCCAAGGTTAACGGAAAGCGATATTTTTTCATAAAGATGCTCTCTGATGCTGTACCTTTTTCCTCACCATAGGCCAACTCTGCTTTTAATTCTTCGTTGGATATATTGGGGTTTATGGTGAACAGTATTTTTTTGGCTTCTTCTGTTCGGTTTTTGGTCATAAGCCATCTTGGACTTTTTGGTACCGTAACCACAAACAAAGTATAGAGTATAGCTGGAATTGCCTCTACACCTACCATCCATCGCCAATCATTTTCACCAATGCCACTAAGGGCAAAGTTGGACATAAAGGCCACCATGATACCAAAAACGAGCATAAACTGATAGAGCCCAACCAACCTTCCTCTGTCCTTGGCCGGCGCAATTTCGGAAATATAGGCTGGGGCGGCTACCGTAGAGGCACCAACACCCAACCCTCCTACAAACCTAAAAATTCCAAAAGAAACCGGATCATTGCAGAGAGCAGAGCCAATGGCCGATATAGAATACAATATTCCTATCCAGATCAAAGTGTTTTTCCTGCCAATTTTGTTGGTAGGGATACCTCCCAACAAGGCTCCTATGACTGTTCCAAATAAAGCCATTCCAATTACCACGGTTCCGTGAAAGGCCTCGGTAGTGTTCCACAATATCTGAAGTTTTTTTTCCGCACCGGAAATAACTACGGTATCAAAACCAAATAGAAAACCTGCCAGTGCAGCAATTAATGAAATTCGTAGAATTTTGGTATTCATGATAAAGTGTGTTGTTTTTTGTAAATCTAACAAAAAAAGCAACTTTATGCGGTAAGATTGTAAATTTCTAATATAGAATAGCTGAATTTGGGTCGGTTTTCTTTAATGGTGGTGTCCGTATACCTCAAAGTCTTGGTTACAAAACCGCTATTTTTACCCTTAAGCTGTCCATGGTGCGGGATTTGTTCCGGTACTTGTTCTTGTTGCGGCTGTTGTTGGAATCTGGAACATTCTTTTGTGGTGCCAAGCTCTTGTTCTTGTCCTGGGATTCTAAAGAAGGAGTAGATTCAGGGGTAGTATTCTGGGGCTGTTTGTCTAAGGGCTCCCTACAGCAAAAACACAAAAAGAGCAAAACACCTAAACTAATTAGGTGTGTAATTCTGGGATATAGCATAATCGTAACATTGGGGTCTACAGTAATGTACGAATGTATTCAATGATTTGGATGCTAGCTCCTTTATTTTTAGAGACATAGCTGCTGTTGATATTACCGGTTTTTTGTAGAAAGGAAACATCATTTTCCAGTTGATGGCACACGGTCTTAAATTCAGATTTGGACCCTACTACTAAAATTCCCCCTAGGGCTACCAAGTCTTCCGCTTCCTTAAAACCTTGGTATTTTGGGCCTATAATAACGGGAATCCCATGTACCGAAGGCTCCAAGGTGTTGTGTAATCCGGTGGCAAACCCGCCTCCTACATAGGAGATGTCCGCATAGCTATAGATTTTGGTCAATATGCCAATGGTATCCACTATCAATACCTTATAATCAGCCAAATCGTTGTCTCTTATTTCGGAATATAGGATTGTTTTTTTGTTGATGGTCGACTTGAGTTTGGCAATATGCTCAGATTTTATATTGTGGGGGGCAAGGACAAACTTTAAGGAGGTGTCATCGGAATTTATGTAGGGAACTATGACCTCCTCATCTTCTGGCCAGGTGCTTCCGGCTACCATGATGCGCGATTGGTTTTTAAATCTTTGCATGAAGTCTAGGCTATTATCCCTTTCCAGGATTTCCATAACCCGGTCAAATCGGGTGTCTCCACTAATTGTTGTATTCTCTATATCTATATTTTTCAACAGTTGAACAGACTGGGAATCCTGAACAAAGATATGGGTGAAAGATTCTAAGGCCTTCCGCATAAAACCGCCATAAGATTTAAAGTATATCTGGTTTTTTTTAAAAATGGAGGAGATTAATAAGGTAGGGGTCTTTTTAGCTGACAACAGCCTTAAATAATTGGGCCATATTTCATATTTAACGAAAACAACGAGTTTAGGGTCCACTAATTTCAGAAACCGTTTTGCATTTTTAGTGCTATCCAAGGGCAGATAACATATGAGATCTGCTGAAGCTGTATTTTTTTTGATTTCGTAGCCCGATGGGGAAAAAAAGCTGACCAGTATACGATAATTGGGATAGTGACGCCTTAGTTTTTCTATAATGGGCAGGCCTTGTTCAAATTCTCCCAAGGAAGCGGTATGGACCCAAATAATTTGATCACCGTCTGCAATATTCTCCTGTAAATAAGGGAATACTTCTTTTCTGCCCTCGGTGAAAAGCTTGATCTTTGGAAGGAACAAACTAAGTATTCTTAGGAAAAATGAGGTTAGCCGTACTGCAAAATTGTATATCGTAAACACTTCACTATGGTTTGGGGCTAAATTACACTTCTTTCTATTAATTACATTGGCTGCCAATCCATATTTTTGTAATATTGTTTGCGCCAAACTTGGTTTGGAATCTAAGATATAATCAATGAAAAAAATTCAAATGGTTGACCTTAATGGTCAATACGAGGAAATAAAGGATGAGGTAAACGCGTCTATAGCCAATGTATTGGAAACCGCTGCTTTTGTAAACGGTCCGGAAGTACATGCATTTCAAAAGGAGTTGGAGGATTATTTGGGGGTTAAACACGTGATTCCCTGTGCAAATGGTACGGATGCACTTCAGATTGCCATGATGGGACTTGGCCTTAAACCAGGGGATGAGGTAATTACGGCCAATTTTACCTTTGCGGCAACAGTAGAGGTAATTGCGCTATTGCAATTGACGCCGGTACTGGTAGATGTAGATCCCAATAGTTTTAATATAGACCCCCTTGCCTTGGAGAAGGCCATTACACCTAAGACCAAGGCTATTGTTCCGGTCCACCTTTTTGGTCAATGTGCCAATATGGAGGCAGTGCTGGATATCGCAAAGAGACATAACTTATATGTCATTGAAGACAATGCCCAGGCTATTGGTGCCGATTATACATTTCAAAACGGAAAAAAACAGAAGGCTGGTACCATGGGGCATGTGGCCGCTACCTCCTTCTTTCCATCAAAGAATTTAGGATGTTATGGAGATGGCGGGGCTATTTTTACCAATGATGACGATTTGGCCCATACCCTTAGGGGGATCGTAAACCACGGTATGTACGAACGCTATCATCATGATGTGGTTGGGGTAAACTCCAGATTGGATTCTATTCAGGCAGCGGTACTGCGATCAAAATTATCCCGATTGGATGATTACAATGCCAGAAGAAGGGAGGCGGCAAGGAGTTACACCGAGGCCTTTGAAGGGAACAAAAATATTATGGTGCCCAAAATGGCCAATGGCTGTTTGGAGATATGCGAAAACTGTGATTGTCATGTGTTTCATCAGTATACCTTGCGCATCCTTAATGGTCAGCGAGACGCATTGGTAAAGCATCTAGGAGAAAAACAAATTCCGTGTGGGGTGTACTATCCCATACCACTGCATAAACAAAAGGCCTATCAGGATGAGCGTTATCAGGAAAAGGACTTTCCTATAACCAATCAATTGGTCAAGGAGGTAATTTCGTTGCCCATGCATACCGAATTGGACGATGAGCAAATTACCTTTATCACAGAAACCGTTAATCAGTTTGTAAACAAACCCTTATCAAGCTAAGGAACTTTCGGTTTTCAAATCAATAACAAGATAATATTTGACCAACATAAAAAGTAAAGATCAATTCATGAAAATATTGGTAACAGGAGGTTTGGGATTTATAGGTTCCCATACCACGGTAGAATTACAAAACAAAGGCTTTGAAGTCGTAATTATAGATGATTTGTCCAATTCTTCCGAAAAGGTTTTGGATGGCATTGTGGCCATAACTGGGAAACGGCCGGTTTTTGAAAAACTGGACCTTAAGGAAAGGTCCAAGGTGGAGGACTTCTTTAAAAGACATCAGGATATTGCTGGGGTTATACATTTTGCGGCCTCCAAGGCAGTGGGTGAGAGTGTAGAAAAACCCTTGTTGTACTACGAGAATAATATAGGAACTTTGGTGTACCTTCTTAAGGAACTCTCCCAAAAAAGTAGGGCCAGTTTTATTTTTAGTTCCTCCTGTACTGTATATGGGCAAGCCGATAAAATGCCCATTACGGAAACAGCGCCCGTAAAAGTGGCAGAATCGCCCTATGGCAATACCAAGCAAATGGGGGAAGAGATAATAAGGGACACCTGTAATGTTACACCGGGAATAAATGCCATAGCGCTGCGATACTTTAATCCCATGGGGGCGCATCCAAGTGCCGAAATTGGGGAATTGCCCATAGGTGTGCCACAAAATCTAGTTCCTTTTATTACCCAAACGGGAATTGGGATAAGGGAGCAACTTTCTGTTTTTGGTGGCGATTACCCAACACAAGATGGTACTTGTATTAGAGATTATATTCATGTAGTGGACCTTGCCAAGGCACATGTGGTTGCCTTAGAACGTCTGCTGGGGAGTAAGAACCAGGAAAATTATGAGGTGTTTAACGTTGGGACCGGTAAAGGAAGTTCGGTTCTTGAAGTCATCAAGAGTTTTGAAAAGGTATCTGGAGAGAAATTGAATTATAAAATAGTAGATCGTAGGCCAGGAGATATTACATCGGCCTTTGCAGATACCACCAAGGCTAACGAAGTGCTGGGATGGAAGGCGGAATCTACCTTGGATGAGGCTATGAAATCGGCTTGGCTTTGGGAGCAAAAAATACGGAAGTAAATTAAAATTCTACTCAGGGCAATATTAATAGGGGACTTGCTCCTTCATTACTGTAGCATAAAGGAAAGCCTTTTCCAAGGTCTTCCGCAAAGTACCTTCTTTTGGTTGTTTTTTGGGCAATTGGTTTATGGTCCAAGCAACCACTCCGGTGTTTTTGTATCCTAAAAAAAAAGGAGAAAAATGAAATATTTGATTGGCCTATTAATTGTTTTGCTTGTATCTAATTGCAATGATAGTGACGTAGAAGATCAACCCGATTGTGCTGATATAGCTTGTACCCAAGAATATAGAACTATTACGGTAAACGTGAAGGATAGGGAGGGTAATGCCGTTGCCTTGGATATGTTTTCCGTGGTGATATTGCCAAATGAAACAGATATCACCGCAGACTGGTCCGATAATGAGATTGAATTGATGGCTAAAAATGGGGTCTATCCTTTATTCAGTGATAAGTATTCCAATACCTATAGGAATAGGCAAATTGAGATTAACTTTAAGGGATATTTAGACGATAAGCAGGTGTTGGATGCCAATTATACGGTGGGGGCTGATTGTTGCCATGTATTTTTAGTGGATGGGGAGACCAATTTGATAGTAGGAGACCTTTAATGTTCAAGGTAGCGAAGAGAGGGAATTAGTAGTTATTTAATACTGTGGTTCAAAATAAAACAGGCCCTAGTTGCTACCATTTAAAAAAAAATAGGTTTTTTGATGAGTTAAAAAACCATTTTAAATTTAATCCCGTAAATAGGATATGGTAAAAAACTTCTCCAATAGCTCGGCCTTGCTCAAATATGCCGAGGATAAAGACCTTTATCAGAATCTAGTGAGCCAACTACAGAAAGATTTTGTGTTTGCCAATGTGTATGTTGATTTTACACCTGGCATAACCCCTGTGGAATTAAAAACAAGGGTATTGGAGAAGGTGTACTATTTAATTATGGAAAAATTCTCTGATTACCTTAATCTGCTGTATATTGTTGATGTTCCGGAGAAGGTGGTAAAATCAATTGAAGCTACGGATGTAGTGGAGATTTCGGAGCAGGTTACATTTGAAATTTTAAAAAGGGAGTGGCAAAAAGTGTGGTTTAGGCAGGAGTATGGTTCCTAGATTAGAAATAAACCCTTACAAATGGCATTAGGGCGTCTGCATAGATGCTTTTTTCATCGTTGTACAAAACATCATAGCGTATGCCCACGGTAACATTTTTATTGCCATATCCAATTCCGAGGAACAGGGCAGGTGACCAATAGTTTTCTTCTACATTCCCGCCGTCCAGCTCTAGTATACGTTCTACCCTTAGCTGTTCTAACTCGGCTGAAAGTTGTAAGGCGCGAATTGGGTTGATCAGGGATATAAGACTGCCTCCATAAGCTGCAAATTTTGCATTGCGGAATTTGGCATAATTAAAATTGAGTCCGGCTCCAAGCCCTACATATTCATTTGCCTGGTAAATGGCGTTGGGAGAGACCGATGCATTAAAGGAGTCATTGCCAAATCCGAGGCCTATATTACCACCAAAACGCACATTCTTCCAAAAGTTTTGATTGGAAAGAGTTGTTTGCGCAAAACCGAAGCAGCACAAAGCTGTCATAAAAACACTCAAAACCAACTTTTTTTTTAAGGAATGGGCAATTATCATAATTATTGTAATATTTTTCCATTATTCGTGACTAAGATAAGCCTAGATATGCTAAATGTTGTATTTTTGAATAAATTTTGTTCAAAAGACAGAGATATTTTTTCATGGATAAATATTCCTTTTTAAACGCTGCGCATACTTCTTATTTCGCAGAATTATACGATAAGTATTTAATTAATCCCGATAGTGTTGAGCCAAGTTGGAGGGCTTTTTTTCAAGGATTTGATTTTGGCATGGAAAATTCCATGGAAGAATTTTTGGAAGGGACCCAGATGGCAAGTTTGCCCGTAGCTGGTGGACAGGAAGTAGAGGTGCCCCAGACCCTACAGAAAGAATTTCAGGTGGTTCGTTTAATAGATGGTTATAGGACTAGAGGTCACCTGTTTACCAAAACCAATCCGGTACGTGAAAGAAGACAGTATTTTCCAACCTTGGCTTTGGAAAATTTTGGTTTGGGGGAAGAGGATATGGATACGGTATTCACTGCAGGGGAGATTTTGGGTATAGGTCCCAGCTCGTTGAGGCAGATCATAAGCCACCTTACCAGTATATATTGTGATGCCATTGGTGTGGAATATATGTATATCAGAAACCCGGAACGGGTAGGGTGGATCCAGAATTGGTTGAATGTTAATGACAACCATCCAAAATTTAATGCTGATAGAAAGAAGCATATCTTAAAAAAATTAAACGAAGCTGTTTCGTTTGAAGGGTTTTTGCATACCAAATATGTGGGGCAAAAGCGTTTTTCCTTGGAAGGGAATGAGTCGTTGATACCGGCCTTGGATGCCGTTGTGGAACAGGCTGCTGAAATGGGCGTGGAGCAATTTGTTATGGGTATGGCCCATAGGGGAAGGCTAAACGTGCTGACCAATATTTTTGGCAAGAAGGCCAAGGATATTTTTAGCGAGTTTGACGGCAAGGATTATGAACAAGAGATTTTTGATGGAGATGTTAAATACCATTTGGGGTGGACCTCAGGAAGGAAAACGGATAATGGTAAGAAGATTATAATGAACATAGCGCCCAATCCGTCTCATTTGGAGACTGTTGGAGCAGTTGTGGAAGGTATAGCCAGAGCCAAGCAGGATACGCATTATGGAGAGGATTTCTCCAAGGTGCTACCTATTGTGGTACACGGTGATGCAGCTATTGCTGGGCAAGGTTTGGTATATGAAGTGGTGCAAATGGCCAATTTGGATGGGTATAAGACCAATGGTACCATCCATATCGTGGTAAACAACCAAATAGGTTTTACAACCAATTATTTGGATGCCCGTAGTTCTACCTACTGTACAGATGTGGCAAAAGTGACCTTGAGCCCGGTGCTCCACATCAATGCGGACGATCCGGAAGCTGTGGTCCATGCCGCACTTTTTGCCTTGGAGTTCCGCATGCGTTTTAAGCGTGATGTGTTTTTGGACTTGTTGGGATACAGGAAATATGGTCATAACGAAGGGGATGAACCTCGCTTTACGCAACCAAAATTGTACAAGGCCATAGCTAAACATAAAAATCCAAGGGATATCTATGCACAGAAGCTTATTGAAGAGGGGGTGATAGATGAAGATTATGTAAAAGGGCTGGAGCGGGAATACAAGGCTACCTTGGAGGAGGAATTGGAAGATTCCAGAAAAGAGGACAAGACCATTATTACGCCTTTTATGGCCGACGAGTGGAGTGGGTTTACCCATGTTCGGGAGTGGGAGATGATGGATCCCGTGGATACCAAATATGATAAAAAGAAGCTTGATAAAATAGCCAAAGTACTTACAGAACTGCCTAAGAACAAGAAATTCTTGCGTAAGGTAGAGAAGTTGGTCAAGGATCGCAAGGCCATGTATTTTGAAAACAATTCGTTGGATTGGGCCATGGGTGAGTTACTGGCGTACGGTACTTTATTGGAAGAAGGTTATGGCGTGCGCATGTCTGGTCAAGACGTGGAAAGAGGAACATTTTCACACCGCCATGCAGTTATGAAAGTGGAGGAAAGTGAAGAGGAAGTAATGTTGTTGAACCACCTGTCCGAAGATCAGGGTAGGTTTCAGATTTACAATTCTCTCTTGTCTGAATACGGGGTGGTAGGGTTCGACTATGGTTACGCCATGGCAAGTCCCAATACCCTAACTATTTGGGAAGCACAATTTGGGGATTTTAGTAATGGTGCCCAGATCATGATAGATCAATATATTTCTGCAGCGGAAGATAAATGGAAATTGCAGAACGGATTGGTAATGTTGTTGCCCCATGGTTACGAAGGGCAGGGCGCGGAGCATTCCTCTGCCAGAATGGAGCGCTATCTACAACTGTGTGCTAGGGACAATATGTATATTGCCGATGTAACCACACCGGCCAATATGTTCCATTTATTGAGAAGGCAAATGAAGGTAAACTTTAGAAAGCCTTTAATAGTATTTACACCCAAAAGTTTGCTGAGGCATCCAAGGGCCGTATCCACGGTAGAGGAATTTGCAGAAGGAGGCTTCCAAGAGGTGATAGATGATGCAACTGCCAAGGTAGCCAAAATCAAGAGTTTGGTGTTCTGTACCGGTAAGTTTTATTACGATTTGTTGGCCTTTAAAGAGGAAAATAATAGAGAGGATGTTGCCTTGGTGCGTGTAGAGCAGCTCTTCCCTATGCCTACAAGACAAATGAAGGCCATAATGGAGAAGTATAAAAATGCAGAGGACATGGTGTGGGCCCAAGAGGAGCCTAGGAACATGGGCGCTTGGGGGCACTTAACAATGCACTTTAGTGAAGCGCATAAACTAAGGGTGGCCTCAAGAAGATTTTATGCCTCTCCCTCAGCAGGTAGCGCGGTTAGGTCCAAACGCCGCCATCAGCAGGTAATCGACTATGTTTTTGATATAAGCAAAAATAATATGGGTAGGAACCCTGATGCCCTATTGGAGGAACAAAAGGATAGCTCCAAGAATTGAAATAGACAGTGCGGGGTGGCATCTTTAAAAGGATAGATAAAAAAAATAGAGTTTAGACAAAACACAAATTAAAATTATAAAACATGATTTTAGAAATGAAAGTCCCTTCTCCAGGGGAATCCATTACAGAAGTAGAGATTGCAGAATGGTTGGTGAGTGATGGGGATTATGTGGAGAAAGATCAGGCAATAGCAGAAGTGGATTCGGACAAGGCTACCTTGGAACTGCCTGCTGAGGAGAGTGGAATTATAACCTTAAAGGCCGAAGTAGGGGATGCCGTTGCCGTGGGTGCAGTGGTGTGTTTAATAGATACGAGTGCATCCAAGCCTGAAGGAGCAGCCAAGTCTGAAGAAAAATCGGAAGAGAAAAAACCTGAAACCAAGGCGGCGGAAAAACCAGCCGAGACAAAATCCGAAAAAACCTCCTATGCCACCGGTACTGCGTCACCTGCAGCAAAAAAGATTATTGCTGAAAGGGAATTGGATCCTTCCGCAATAAAAGGCACCGGCAAGGATGGCAGGATAACCAAGGAAGATGCCGTTAAGGCTGTTCCTTCCATGGGTACCCCTACTGGTGGATCCAGAGGCGAGAGCAGGACCAAGTTGTCCATGCTGCGCCGTAAGGTTGCCGAAAGATTGGTGGCGGCCAAAAATGAGACGGCCATGCTTACTACCTTTAACGAAGTGGACATGTCGGCTATTTTTGCCTTGAGAAGTGAGTACAAAGAAGATTTTAAAAACAAGCACGGTGTAGGTTTAGGATTTATGTCCTTCTTTACCAAAGCGGTTATAAGGGCCTTGCAGTTATTTCCTTCCGTTAATTCCATGATAGACGGGAAAGAAATGATCACCTATGATTTTTGTGATATCAGTATAGCGGTATCCGGACCCAAAGGACTTATGGTTCCCGTGATCAGAAATGCGGAAAACTTAAGTTTTAGAGGAGTGGAATCTGAAGTAAAAAGGTTGGCAATAAGAGCGCGTGAAGGAGAGATAACGGTAGATGAAATGACGGGTGGAACCTTTACCATTACCAATGGAGGGGTGTTTGGTTCTATGTTGTCTACACCAATTATCAACCCTCCCCAAAGTGCTATATTGGGGATGCACAATATAGTAGAAAGGCCAATTGCCAGGGATGGGGCCATTGCTATAGCACCTATTATGTACGTGGCATTGTCCTATGACCATAGAATAATAGATGGAAAGGAATCTGTTGGGTTCCTTGTTGCTATTAAGGAAGCCTTGGAAAATCCGGAAGAACTATTGATGGATAACAATGTGAAGAAGGCTTTGGAGATGTAAGTAGCCTAAGTTAATGAGTATACGGTTCAAGACCTGCTGGATGTTTTATTCTGGCAGGTCTTATTGTTTTATGTAAAGCCGTGCTTTTTTGTAATCAATAATAGCCTTGCCCTTTTTTAGAACGTCGGCGCCAATTATACCGTCTACGGGCAGCGCGTTGTGGGAGGTAAGGGCCTGATTGACGTGTACCAGGTCAAAAAGAACAATTTTTTGCTTTTTTGTATGCCATGCTCCCAGTTCTATCCTGTTTTTGGTAGATAATTTGGTGAGCATTTCGGTAGCGCCCGCTCCAGCCGCTTTTATCTTGGAGTCCTTGGAATTAAGCTTGAAAAATTCAATTTTATCAAGTCCTATGCAGGTGTTTGATGCCCCGGTGTCCAGGATAAACCTTCCTTTTATTCCATTGATGGTTGCGGTAATTTCAAAGTGATTGGTCGCCGTAAGGACCAGTGGAATGGCAATGTAGTTTTTTTTGCTTAGAAATTTTTTAAGACTGGTCATTTGTGCTTTTTTTGTCAAAGATAATCCTATTTTTGTTCTATGTTGATAACTGATACACATACCCATTTATATAGTGAAGCTTTTGATGGGGACCGCACTGCGGTTGTTGAAAGGGCCATGGAATTAGGGGTGAAACGCTTTTTTGTTCCTGCCATTGATTCTACTTATACCAATGCTATGTTGGAATTGGAGAATTTTTATCCGGATAATGTTTTTTTGATGATGGGGCTGCACCCTACCCATGTAAAGGAAAATTATGAGGAGGAACTGCAGCATGTGGAGCAGATGCTGGCATCCAGAAAATTTTATGCGGTTGGTGAAATTGGAATCGACCTGTATTGGGACAAGACATTTCTAAAGGAGCAACAGCTGGCTTTTAAACGTCAAATACAATTGGCCAAGAAGTATTCCTATCCAATAGTTATCCATTGTAGGGATGGCTTTAATGAAATATTTGAAATTCTGGAGGAGGAAAAAGGAGAGGGGCTCTACGGTATTTTTCACTGTTTTACCGGTACCTTGGAACAGGCCCGAAGGGCAATTTCCTATAATATGAAACTGGGAATTGGGGGTGTTCTTACCTTTAAAAATGGTAAAATTGATACTTTTTTAAGTGAATTGGATATAAAACATATGGTTTTGGAAACCGATTCGCCCTATTTGGCCCCAACACCTTATAGAGGTAAACGGAACGAAAGCTCTTATGTGGTTGAGGTGCTCAATAAAATGTCTGCCCTATATGGGCTGGAAAAGGAGGAGGTGGCGGCCATTACTACCGCAAACTCCAAGGAAATATTTGGTGTTTAGCCGTTGTCTGCTATTTGGGTCGTTCGGGTTGGGCAGCCCTATTTATATGTAATAAATGCACGTACAGTGAAGAAAAGCAAAATTCTTCTTATTTATACAGGGGGGACCATAGGTATGGTCAAGGATTACGAATCCGGGGCCTTAAAGGCGTTCGATTTTGGGAAGCTTCAAAAGAACATTCCTGAGCTTTATCAATTGGATTGTGATATAGATAGTGTATCGTTTGATACCCCTATAGATTCGTCCGATATGAATGTTGACAATTGGGTGAACATTGCCAGCATAATTGAGGATCATTATGACAGCCATGACGGTTTTGTGGTACTTCACGGGAGTGATACCTTGAGCTATACCTCCTCGGCCTTGAGTTTTATGCTGGAAAATTTACAGAAACCGGTAGTTTTTACCGGCTCACAATTGCCTATAGGTGATCTTAGGACAGATGCCAAGGAGAATTTAATTACTTCGGTTCAAATAGCAGCTTTGCAAAAGAATAATAAGCCGGTGGTGAGGGAGGTTTGTCTGTATTTTGAATATAAATTGTACAGGGCCAATAGAACTACAAAAATCAATGCAGAGCATTTTCAGGCTTTTGCGTCCCTTAATTATCCGCCCTTGATTGAATCAGGGGTGCATCTAAAGGTGTTTGGGGAGTATCTTTTTAGGCCCAATGAGGCCAAGAAACTTAAAGTTCATAAGGAAATGGATCAAAATGTGGTTATTTTGAAACTATTTCCTGGTTTTACCCAATCTGTGTTGCACAGTGTTTTAAATTCACCTAACTTAAAGGCAGTGGTTTTGGAGACCTATGGTTCTGGAAACGCACCAACGGATGATTGGTTTGTATCCGAGCTAAAAAAAGCAATGGATAAAAATATTTTTATCGTAAACGTTACACAATGTTCTGGAGGGAGTGTCTTAATGGGGCGTTATGAGACCAGTAAACACCTTCAAAACTTACAAGTGATTAATGGAAAGGATATTACAACTGAGGCTGCAATAACCAAGTTGATGTATTTGCTTGGAAATAATGTTTCTCCTAAGTTGTTCAAAACCATATATGAAACATCTTTAAGAGGTGAAATGCAATAAAAATAACAGTTGAAATTTCTTTAACTAATATTTTTTTTGTTATTTGGCTGCCCGTTAAGAAACAACTAGAGAGGTGGCCGAGTGGTCGAAGGCGCACGCCTGGAAAGTGTGTATACCCCAAAAGGGTATCGAGGGTTCGAATCCCTTCCTCTCTGCTGTTAATTTTTATATTGTGAAATTTTTTTATCTTTAACCCTATTAACTAACTAAATTTAAGTTTGAAAGAAATGAAAAGATTATTCTCTATCCTAGCAACAGCTGGGTTATTTGTGGCAGGTACAAATACAGTAAGTGCAAAAGTTGTTGCAGCTGCAGCCATTTTGCAAGACGCAGCTCCAGCAGCGGAAAAAGGTTTTACCCAAGTTCTTAAGGAGCAATTTATACAAGGGGGTGCCGGATTTATGGGTATTGTTCTTTTGTGTTTGATCTTAGGATTGGCGGTAGCTATTGAAAGGATTATTTATTTAAACCTTGCTACGACCAATACAACAAAATTGCAACAGCAAGTAGAGGATGCCTTGGCTTCCGGAGGTGTTGAGGCTGCCAAGGAAGTTTGTAGAAATACAAAAGGACCTGTTGCGTCTATTTACTACCAAGGATTGGAAAGAGCTGGAGATAGCATCGAGTCCGCTGAAAAAGCAGTAGTTGCTTACGGTGGTGTTCAAATGGGTCAATTGGAGAAAAACGTATCTTGGTTGTCCTTGTTTATTGCCATTGCGCCTATGCTTGGTTTCATGGGTACGGTAATTGGTATGATCCAGGCCTTCCAGAAAATTGCAGCGGTTGGTAACTTGAGTGCTTCACTTATTGCAGGTGATATCCAGGTTGCACTTTTAACAACGGTATTTGGTCTTATTACTGCGATTATCCTTCAGATTTTCTACAATTATATCATTGCAAAAATTGACAGTATTGTTAATGATATGGAAGATTCGTCAATCTCTTTGATTGATATGTTGGCAGATCACAAAAAATAAGTCGTACACTAAATACTTAAAGTATCATGCATAAAATAGTTAAAATTATATTAATAGTACTGGGGGTAATTGGGGCCATACTGTGGTTTCAGCTTCCTAGTGCGGATGTTCCTGCAACGGAAGCCATCAACAATGGGTCCATGAACTTTATGTTTATTATCACCTATGTGTTGTTGGGGATAGCTGTAGCGGCGACTGTTCTTTTTGGTTTAATGAATTTAATTACTTCCAAAGGAGGGCTTAAAAAGGCTATATTTGCCATAGGTGGTCTTCTGGTAGTTGTTGTTATCTCTTATGCCATGGCGACCGGTACGGACGTTGATTTGGATGAGATGGCCAGAAAAGGTATTCCTACCACAGAGGATACGGTCAAAACCATTGGGATGGGATTAAATGTCTTCTTTATCCTTACCATAGTAGCAGTAGCTGCAATGTTGTGGTCTGGTCTTAAGAAAATGATTAGTAAATAAAAAATTAAAGAGTTATGCCAAAAAGAGGAGCACCACCAGAGGTAAATGCGGGTTCTATGGCAGACATAGCCTTCTTATTGCTTATCTTTTTCCTAGTGACTACCACTATTGAAACAGATGCAGGATTAGATCGTATGTTGCCACCAATTGAGCCGCCCGATACCGATGTAATTATCAAGCAAAAGAATATTTTTCAGGTCAGTATTAACCGGGATGGGCAACTATTGGCAGATGAGGAATTGACAAATATTCAGGATTTAAGGGAAAAGGCAAAAGCCTTTTTGGATAACGGAGGAGCTCCTTCTGGTAGCCCAGATTACTGTAGCTACTGTAAAGGGAAAAGAGATCCGTCTTCATCAGATAGTCCTGCAAAGGCTATTATATCCCTTAAGAACGATAGGGAGACTAAGTACGGGACCTATATAACTGTGCAGAACGAATTGGTTGGGGCGTATAACGACCTGCGTAACAGGGAGGCACAGCGTTTGTACAAGAAAGATTTCACCGAAATGGAAGCTGAATACCTTAATCCAGAAACTCCGGATCATGTTCGCGAAGATCTTAAGGAAAAGGTGAAAAGGATACAGGAGTTGTTTCCTCAGAAGCTTTCAGAGGCCGAAACTACTTCAAACTAATTTAGAAGTTAAAAACAAAATACTATGTCAAAATTTAATAAGAAAAAAGATGCGGCAGTACCAGCGGTGAACACTGCATCCTTGCCTGATATCGTTTTTATGCTTTTATTCTTCTTTATGACGGTTACGGTAATGAAGGATAGTTCGTTGAAGGTTGAAAATGTATTGCCCAACGCTTCTGAAATCAAGAAGTTGGAGAAGAAAGATAGGGTAATCTATATCTACGTTGGAAAACCTACCAAAGAATATGAAAAAGTCTTCGGTACGGAATCTAAAATTCAATTGAACGATAAATTTGCAGATGCATCCGAAGTTGGTGACTATATTTTGATGGAAAGGGCTAAAAAACCCCAAGAATTGCAAAATGTATTGACTACCGCTTTAAAGGTAGACAAAGATGCCAATATGGGTATTATCTCCGATATTAAACAAGAACTTAGAAAGGTAAATGCCTTGAAAGTCAATTATACCACCTATGAAGGTGATGCTTTCAGAAATTTACAATAGTTAGTAACAAAGGTTTAGAGAATTAAAACGCTTCAAATGCATATATTTGAAGCGTTTTTTTTGTGTTTAATTTTTTACCTTTAATGGTTATGAGGTATCCTTTAATTTTGATTGTAATCGGATTCAATTGTATTTGTGCAACGGGTCAAGTGCTCACTGGCAGGGCAGATGGGGATTCTAGATATTTTGAAGATCAATTTTATACAGGGGTTACCTATAACTTTATCATGGACCTCCCCAGTGAAGTCTCACAACGCAACCTTTCCTACGGACTTCAGGCTGGGTTTATAAAGGATATTCCCCTGGATGTGTTCAGAACCATTGCGCTGGGTATTGGGTTGGGTTATGGTGTCAATTCTTACTATACCAATTTGAAGGCTGTTGAGCAAACTAATCAAATAACCTATGCTGTTCTGGATGAAAGTGCCGATTTTAAGAGGAGTAAGGTAACTACCCATGTATTGGAGGTACCTGTACAGTTAAGGTGGCGTAATTCTACCCCGGAGGAATACAAGTTTTGGCGTATTTATTCCGGTCTAAAAATGGGGTATGTGTTTGATGGTCGCTCCAAATTTGTCTCTAGTTCAACTAAATATTCCTTTGTCAATAGCGATGTGCGGAGCTTTCAGTACGGTCTTACCTTGGATGTGGGCTACAATACCTTCAATATCCACTTTTACTACGCTTTAAGCACCTTGTTTAACGATGGTGTGGTGGATGAGTTGGGAGATCCTTTGCGGTTAAAGCCGCTAAGGGTTGGACTAATTTTTTATATCCTATAACCAAAACTTTAAGGTGAAGAGTTGGGTAAGAAGCCCAATTAAAAAGCCGATAATAACCTCGGCTTTACTATGCGCATTTAGGTAGAGTCTGGAGGTAGCCGCAAGACCACTTAGAAGAGTTGCAATACTTATTGCAATGGTAATGTTTACCTCAAAGTGGATACTAAGGCTTATAAGGTACATTAAAAGGCTTCCCATGCCCAAGAGGTGCATACTACATTTAAAGTTAAAGAAAAGCAGCACAAGGGCGCTAAACGTAGCTGCAAGTAGTCCCAGAAAATAGTAGTGGAGCTCAATAGTGAAATTGTTGGGAATTACCTTTAGTAAAACCATTAATAGTAGGCCCATACTTATGTAAAGGGTGTACTTTCTTTCCTTTATGTTGGGAACGAAAATAGACCGCATTATACCCAAGTTCCTCAATATTAAAAAACAGATTATAGGAATAATAATAGTAAGGATAAAAATGGGCAATATATTGCCACTTTGTACAGCTAATGGAGTGTATTTAGGGGTAATTAGGAAATAAGTGATGGTTCCTGCAAAGGGAATAAAAAGCGGGTGTAAGAGGTAAGAAATAAGCCTTAGGAATAGTCGCATTAAATTTGTTTTCTCAGCCTGGCCACGGGAATATCTAACTGTTCCCTGTATTTTGCGACGGTACGCCTGGCAATTGGGTATCCCTTTTCTTTCAGTATTGCGGCCAATTTATCATCGGTAAGGGGTTTTTTCTTTTCTTCTTGCCCGATTACCGTTTCCAAAATCTTTTTTATTTCCTTGGTAGATACGTCTTCTCCTTGATCGTTTTTCATGGATTCGGAGAAGTAGTCCTTTATTAATTTAGTGCCATATGGGGTGTCTACGTATTTACTGTTGGCTACCCTGGAAACGGTAGAGACATCCATATTGATCCTATCGGCAATATCTTTTAGGATCATGGGGCGTAATTTGCGTTCATCACCTGTTAAAAAGTACTCTTTTTGGTACTGCATTATCTCGTTCATGGTAATATAAAGGGTCTGCTGTCTTTGCCTAATGGCATCTATAAACCACTTGGCAGCATCTAGCTTTTGCTTTATAAACATTACGGTGTCCTTCTGGGACTTGGATTTGTCCTTGGAGTTTTTGTAGCCTTCCAGCATGTTATTGTATTCTCTGGATACATGTAGTTCGGGGGCATTTCTACCGTTAAGCGTTAGCTCCAATTCCCCATCCGTAATCCGGATCGAGAAGTCGGGCACCACATGCTCAACAATTCTATTGTTTCCAGAATAGGATCCTCCCGGTTTTGGGTTTAAACGTTCAATCTCTGTTATGGCATCCTTTAATTGCTCCTCGGTAATATTGTGTTTCTGAAGCAGTTTTTTATAATGCTTCTTGGTAAATTGCTCAAAGGATTTTTCCAATAGGCCAATGGCCAATTCAATACTGGGAGTCAGCTCTTTTCTTCTAAGTTGGATAAGCAAACATTCTTCCAAGGATCTTGCGCCAACACCTGCCGGGTCCAATTCTTGTACAACCTTTAGTACTTTTTCAATGGTTTCCTCATCGGTATATATGTTTTGGGTAAAGGCCAGGTCGTCCATAATGTCTGTAAGCGGCCTTCTTATGTAGCCGCTCTCGTCCACGCTGCCTACCAAAAATTCGGCAATTGCCCATTCATCGGCATTGAGATATACCGTGTTGAGTTGATTTATAAGATATTGGTTAAAGGAAATACCAGCGGCATATGGTACACTTTTCTCGTCGTCATCGGCGCTATAGTTGTTGGCCTGGGTGCGATAATCCGGAATTTCATCGTCACTTAGGTAGTCGTCTATATTGATGTCTTCGGCGTTGATACTCTCGCTATCCGTTTCATTGTCATATAGATCCTCAAACTCGTCCTGCTGGGGCTCCAATTCATCTTTTCCAGTTTCCAAGGCAGGGTTTTCCTCAAGTTCCTGTTTAAGACGTTGCTCAAATGCCTGCGTAGGCAACTGAATCAACTTCATCAACTGTATCTGTTGTGGAGATAATTTCTGCGATAATTTAAACTGTAGATGTTGTTTCAGCATATAGGTTCGTAATCGGTTCTATAAAGTTACCAAATAATGATTAGAATTCTGCATTCTGAGGGGTTCTTGGAAAGGGTATTACATCCCTTATATTGCCCATACCGGTGGCAAATAATACCAATCTTTCAAAGCCAAGGCCAAATCCGCTATGAACGGCCGTTCCAAACTTTCTAAGATCCAGGTACCACCACAATTCTTTTTCGTCTATATCCAACGCCTTGATCTTCTCCATTAGTACGTCTAAGCGCTCTTCACGTTGTGAGCCCCCTACTATTTCACCAATCCCCGGGAAGAGAATGTCCATGGCCCTAACCGTTTTCCCGTCTTCATTTAATCGCATGTAAAAGGCCTTTATCTTGGCAGGGTAGTCAAACAATATGACAGGACATTTAAAGTGTTTTTCAACCAGATATCGCTCGTGCTCGCTCTGTAGATCGGCACCCCATTCGTCTATAATATACTTAAATTGTTTCTTTTTGTTGGGTTTGGATTTTCTTAGGATATCTATTGCTTCGGTATAGCTTACCCTTTTAAAGGTGTTCTCCGAGACAAACTTAAGTTTCTCAATTAAAGGCATCGCACTTCGTTCTGCCTGTGGTTTTGTCTTTTCTTCAGCTATAAGTCGCTGCTCTAGGAATTCAAGGTCTTCCTTGCAATTCTCAAGAGTGTAGTTTATTACGTACTTGATAAAGTCTTCTGCCAAGTCCATATTGGCATCCAGATCGTTAAAGGCTACCTCGGGTTCTATCATCCAAAATTCTGCCAAATGTCTGGAGGTGTTGGAGTTTTCTGCCCTAAATGTAGGTCCAAAAGTATACACTTTTCCCAATCCCATGGCATAGGTTTCCGCTTCCAGCTGCCCGGAAACCGTTAAATTGGTTTCCTTGCCAAAGAAGTCTTCCTTGTAATCTATTTCGCCCTCTTGTGTCAATGGTGGATTCTTGGCATCCAAAGTGGATACCCTGAACATTTCTCCTGCCCCTTCGGCATCCGATCCCGTAACAATGGGGGTGTGCACGTAGAAGAAGCCGTTCTTTTGAAAATATTGGTGTACGGCAAAAGAGAGTGTAGAGCGTACCCTCATTATTGCCGAAAAAGTATTGGTGCGCACACGTAAATGTGCCTTTTCCCTAAGAAATTCCAACGAGTGCTTTTTAGGTTGGATTGGGTAGACCTCTGGGTCTGCCCCACCGTGAACCGCTATTTCCTTAACTTGAATTTCTACCTTTTGTCCCCTGCCTTGACTTTCAACCAAGGTTCCGCTGACCTTTAATGCCGCTCCGGTGTTTATTTGTTTGAGTAGATTTTCATCAAAATCCTCAAAATTTACCACGCATTGGATGTTATTTATGGTAGAACCATCGTTTAAAGCAATAAATCTATTGCTTCGGTAGGTTTTCACCCAGCCATTTACAACAACCTCTTGATGTAAATGATTGGTAGATAGTAGCTCTTTTACGCTAAATGTGTTCATTTGAATTTCTTCTAAATTAAGTGGCAAAGATAGCCATTTTGCAAAAATATGAATTGGCTGTAATACAGTAAATACAGTGATATTTTTATTTTGGGCTTATATTATTTGTCCTTGTCTATATTGTTGAGCACTTCTTTTGGAAGTATGTCTATTTGTGGTTCTTTTAATACCTGTTTATTGGCAATGCTTCTTTCTAATGAGAGGAGCAATGAAGGCAATAAAATAAGGTTGGCCAGCATGGCGAACAACAAGGTGGCGGAAACCAGGGCCCCTAAGGCCACAGTGCCCCCAAAATTGGATATTACAAATACCGAAAAGCCAAAGAATAAAACGATGGAGGTGTAGAACATACTCACCCCAGTTTCCCGCAGTGCAGCATAGACCGATTTTTTAATCTTCCACTGGTTTACGGTAAGTTCTTGCCTGTATTTGGCCAAGAAGTGTATGGTGTCATCTACCGATATGCCAAAGGCAATACTAAAAACAAGGATGGTCGAAGGTTTTATGGGGACCCCAACAAAGCCCATGACACCCGCTGTAATCACTAGGGGCAATAGATTGGGAATCAAAGAGATAATTATCATTCTAAAAGAACGGAATAGATAGGCCATAAACAAGGCAATAAGGCCTATGGCCAAGGCAAGTGATAAAATTAGGTTTTTAACCAAGTACTTGGTGCCCTTTAAAAATAGTAGGGCACTGCCTGTCATGGAAACCTCATAACGGTCTGCTGGAAAAATTTTGGCTATATGCTCTTCTAATTTCAGTTCTATATTTTCCATTCTGGATGTTTTTACATCCTTCATATAGGTAGTTACACGGGCTACCTGTCCGGTACTGTCCACAAAACTGCTCAACATATTGCCGTTGTCCGCAGATTTACGGGCAACGTCCATAATGAAAGTGTTTTCTTGGGAGGTTGGTAATTGGTAATATTTGGGGATGCCACTGTAAAAGGCCTGCTTGGAATATTTAACCAAGTCTACTACAGATACTGGTCTTGAGAGTTCCGGAATATCATTGATGACCGTTCCCAATTCGTCCATTTTCTTTAGGGTAGAAGGCTTTAATACCCCCTTGGGCCTTTTGGTGTCTACCACAATTTCTACGGGCATGATGCCATCAAACTCTTCTTCAAAAAAACGTATATCTTTAAAGAATTCGGCCTTTTTTGGCATGTCTTCTATAGGGCTCCCTGAAATATCTATCTGATAAATGCCAATGATACTGGCTACCAATAGCATTATGGATACAATGTAAACCGATATTCTTCTTTCCCTTACTATTCTTTCCATCCAACTAACAAAGGTCTCAATCCACTTGGTGTTCAAGTGTTTTAGATGTTTGTCCTTGGGGAGCGACATAAAGCTGTAAATAATGGGAATGATCAATAGGGAAAGCACAAAAATCCCGATGATATTGATAGAGGCTACAATACCAAATTCCTTTAGTAGCTTACTGTCCGTTATAATGAAAGTAGCAAATCCCGATGCTGTTGTAACGTTGGTCATAAGAGTGGCGTTACCTATTTTGGAAATTACCCTTTGCAGGGATAGCGCTTGGTTACCGTGTTTTTTTACCTCCTGTTGATATTTATTGATCAGGAAGATGCAATTGGGAATCCCGATCACGATGATTAAAGGAGGGATCAAGGCAGTTAATACGGTAATTTCATATTGTAGCAAGCCTAGTATGCCAAACGCCCACATCACTCCAATAATTACCACGAACATAGATATAATAGTGGCTCTAAAACTTCTAAAGAAGAAAAAGAAAATTAGGGAGGTGACCCCAAGGGCCGCAAGAATAAATTTTCCAATTTCATCAATAATATTCTGGGAATTCATGGTCCTGATGTAGGGCATTCCTGAAATTCTAACATCAAGTCCAGTTTCCTTTTCAAAGTTTGCTACCAAGGTGGTTAAATCTCCCAATATAAAGTCTTTCCTAACCGAGGTGTTTACAATATCCTTATCCAGGTATATAACACTGCGTATGATATTTGACTTTCTGTTGTAGATAAGATTGTCGTAAAAAGGTAGATCGTTAAAGAGGTGGTGGGTTACACTGTCCACTTCCTTCTTGGTTTCAGGGGCCTTTTTCAGAAAAGGCTGCATTACAAATTCCTGCTTTATGGTATCTTTTACAAGTTCTTGTAGGTTGTCTGTAGATAAAACAAAATCTACTTCAGGGAAGGCGCCTAATTGTTTGCTGAGTTTGTTCCAGCGATTAAACTTTTCAGGGGTGTAGAGGCTACTGTCCTTAACGGCCATGACAATTACATTTCCCTCTTCCCCAAATTGCTCCAAAAAGGCTTGGTATTCCATGTTTACCGGATGATGGTCCGGTAATAGGTTGGCCTGGGAATTGGAAAACCTCATATTGTCCCATTGCATGGACATAAAGAAGGTTGTGATTGCTAAAATTAATAGAATTAGAATTCTGTTCCTAAGTATTATCCGGGCTACTTTTGCCCAAAAACCTTGCGTAAGTTTTGCAACCATTTAGTGAAACCTCTTATTTAAATTGCCATTTTCGGCACACGATCTGTTCGTTCCAATAACCTATTCTTGTGATATTGGGTCTGTTGGATCTAAAATTAATTCGAGCGCAAAGGTATAGAATGATTGTTATTGTTCCTAGGAAGCTAGCTTTAAATAATAGCTTGTAGTAGTTTGGTCCTAAATAGAAAGAGCGACCAATGAGGTCGCTCTTTCTATTTTTTAGGTTCTGCTGTTAGACTTTCATGATTTCGGCCTCTTTAACCTCAAAAATGGCGTCTATTTTTTTTATGTATTTGTCTGTCAATGCCTGCACATCTGCCTCTGCATTCTTTTGGAGGTCCTCGGATACATCCAGGCCGCGGATTTCTTTATTGGCTTCCTGCCTGGCGTTACGCACGCCTATCTTGGCATCTTCTGCTTCAGCTTTGGCTTGTTTTGCCAGGTCCCTTCTGCGCTCCTCCGTTAATGGCGGTACGTTAATAATTACAAAATCACCATTGTTCATGGGGTTAAAACCCAAGTTGGCGTTCATAATGGCTTTTTCTATTTCTTGTAGCATATTCTTTTCCCAAGGTTGCACGGATATGGTCCTGGCATCCGGGGTGTTTACATTTGCTACCTGAGCAAGAGGTGTTGGCGAACCATAATATTCTACCATAACACTGGAGAGCATAACAGGGCTTGCTTTTCCGGCCCTAATTTTAACCAACATTTTTTCCAAATGGGCTATGGCGCTATCCATTCCTTCTTTGGTAGTGTCCAGTATAAATTTAATTTCATCGTCCATATGCTAATTATTTAGTTTGATCAATCACAAATAGTGCCAAATTATAAATTTACTACCGTTCCTATATTTTCTCCAGAAAGCAATTTCATGAGGTTTCCTTTTTTGTTCATATCGAAAACAACAATGGGCAATTCGTTTTCTTGACTTAAGGTAAAGGCGGTAGTGTCCATTACTTTTAATCCCTTGTTGAGGACATCTGTAAAAGAGATGGTGTCGAATTTGGTGGCCGTTTTATCCTTTTCGGGGTCGGAAGTGTATATACCATCTACCCTAGTACCTTTTAGGATTACATCGGCTTCAATCTCAATAGCGCGCAATACGGCCGCCGAGTCTGTGGTGAAATAAGGGTTTCCTGTTCCCCCCCCAAAGATGACCACTCTACCTTTTTCTAAATGTCGCATTGCCCTACGTCTAATAAAAGGCTCTGCCACTTCGTTTATTTTAATGGCCGATTGCAATCGGGTCTGTACCCCTTGCAATTCCAATGCACTCTGTAGGGCCAGTCCGTTAATCACCGTTGCCAACATACCCATATGGTCTCCCTGAACTCTGTCCATTCCGTTGCTGGCACCTGCCAAGCCCCGGAAAATATTACCACCTCCAATTACAATAGCAACTTCTATACCCTTGTCTACTACTTCCTTGATTTCCTCTGCATATTCGGAAAGTCGTTTGGGATCTATTCCGTACTGTTTTTCACCCATCAAGGCTTCGCCACTGAGTTTTAAAAGTATTCTTTTGTATTGCATGTTGACATTGATTAATTCCCAGCAAAAATAATCAAAAATATTTATGAAGCACTTTGGTTTGGCCTATTCATGTAACCTTAATTATTTCATAATAGCTATGGAGGCTTAAATTTATTTTATGATCTTGTACTGGTTTAAGGGCATATGGCTTATTTTCAAATGGCTAATGCAATCTAGAAGTATATATTATACCGGCTTTGGGCCTGGTATCCAATTATGTTTTAAAAACAAAAATGAATTAACAATGACAAACAGTTTTAGTGTATTTAAAAAGATTTTGCTTTTTGGGGCAGCCATTTTGGTCTTACACGGTTGCGGATCCTCCAAATCAGTTGTACAGGCAGAACAGGCTAATATAGTGGCCAAATTGGATCTGGTGCAGGTGGTGGACGATAAGGTGAAGGTTGTGGTGGATCCTGGCGCTTTTGCCAATTCGGATATTTTATTCTTTATTCCCAAGACGGTACCAGGTACCTATAGTTCAGATAACTATGGTAAGTACATTGAAGGCTTCAAAGCTATTGATTATAAGGGAGGGGAATTGCCCTTTGAAAAATTGGACGATAATACCTGGAAGATAGGGAACGCTAAGGAATTGGATAAGGTGAGTTATTGGGTCAATGATACCTATGATACGGAAAATGAGGTTGCTGACAAGGTGTTTTCTCCATCCGGTACCAATATTCTAAAAGGGAACAATTTTATGCTAAACCTTCACGGTTTTGTTGGTTATTTTGAAGGGTTGAAGGAACGACCCTATACATTGGAAATTACCGCTCCGGATAGTTTGGAACCCTCTACTTCCTTGCAAAGGGGTATACAGGATATTAAATCGCCGCAGACCGATGTTTTTGTGGCAAGTAGATATTTTGAAGTTATAGATAATCCAATTTTGTATGCTAGGCCCAGTACCGAGAACTTTCAGGTTAACGATATTAGCGTTACCCTAAGTGTGTATTCCCCAAACGGACACTATACGGCTACCAGTTTAAAGGGGAGCATGGAGAAAATGATGCGTGCGCAGAAGGAGTTTTTGGGCCCTATCAATAGTACCAAACATTACACCATACTGTTGTATCTCTCTACCTTGGAGGATACAGATGCATCCGGATTTGGTGCCTTGGAACACCATACCTCTACGGTAGTGGTAATGCCAGAGCAGATGCCCAAGGAAAGGTTGGAACAGGCTATGGTAGATATTGTATCGCATGAATTTTTTCACATTGTAACCCCTTTGACCGTGCACTCTGAAGAGATTCAATATTTTGATTTTAACAATCCTAAAATGTCCAAGCATTTGTGGATGTATGAAGGGACTACCGAGTATTTTGCGAACCTTTTTCAGATACAACAAGGACTCATTGATGAGGAGGAATTTTATAAGCGACTAATGGAGAAGGTTTCTAATTCAAAAGCATATGATGATGAGATGTCCTTTACGCTGATGAGCAAGAATATTTTGGAAGAGCCCTTTAAGGAGAACTATGCCAATGTGTACGAGAAAGGGGCGCTTATAAATATGGCCTTGGATATAACCCTCAGGGATTGGAGTAATGGCGAAAAGGGTGTTTTGTGGTTAATGAAGGAACTTTCCGGGAAATATGGGGAGTCCAAACCTTTTGAGGACGATAACCTGATTGATGAGATTGTGGAAATGACCTTTCCTGGGCTAAGGGATTTCTTTGATACACATGTCATTGGGGATAGGCCAATAGACTATGAGGCATATTGGGAAAAGGTAGGGTTAAAGCCAACGGAAGTGGAGGAGTCTACCGGTTATTTCTTTAATGGGGAAATACCATTTATTGATGTAGACCCCGCTAATGACAATACTATATTTATTAGAAAGGGGATTGCCTTAAATTCTTTTTTTAATGACTTGGGGGCCAAAGGTGGAGATGTTATAAAACGTATAGATGGTACAGCTATCAGCTTGGAAAGCATAAGACCTATTATTGGACTTAGTTTAGGATGGCCGGCCGATAGGGAAATTAAGATGTTGGTAGAAAGAGAAGGGGAGGAAATACAACTAGAGGGAAAAGTAGGTAATCCTACGATGAAGGTAACAAAACTTGTGCCCATTCCAGGGGCTTCTGAGAAGCAATTACAACTTCGTGAGGCTTGGTTAAAAAACTAAGTTGTTGGGGTAGCTTCTGTAATGTGTAAGATTATGAATTTAAAGCACTGTCCTTTTGGTGGTGCTTTTTTATTTTCTCCAAGAGGCGATGAGTTATGGTTGTATGCTGTTTCAGCAGCTATAATAGCAAAATGTGTAATTAGTGTTTAGGGCACGGTATTTTATTCAAGGAATTTTTTGTTTAAATAAAAAACCCGCCATTACTTATGTAGTGGCGGGTTTTGTTGTATGCTTATTGCGGTGGTCTTATCCCAAAGCAACTCTTTTAAATCCGGTAACCTCCAAACTGGAATCTATAGATTTAACGTATTGTGCTACACTTTGTTTGCTGTCTTTGATAAAATCTTGGTTTACCAAGGTGTTGTCTTTGTAGAAACGTTTTATTTTTCCTTTGGTAATGTTGTCCAACATTGCTTCAGGTTTTCCTTCCTGACGCAATTGATCTTTGGCAATTTCAATTTCCTTGTCTATAATGGATTGGTCAACACCTTCCTCGTTCAAGGCAACTGGGTTCATTGCGGCAGCCTGCATGGCAACATCCTTAGCAGCAGTTTCGGCGCCCTCAACAGCAGCAGAAAGTCCTACCAAAGTAGCAATTTTATTTCCTGCGTGGATGTATGATCCAACGAAAGGAGCTGAAAGTTTGCTAAATCCACCAATTTCAATTTTCTCGCCAATTACTCCAGTTTGCTCAGTAAGTTTGTCTTGAACTGAAATTCCGTTAAAATCAGCTTGCAAGAAATCTTCCTTAGCATCATATTGAAGGGCAAGATCGGCCAAATCGTTGGCCAAAGAAACAAAAGAATCGTTTTTGGCAACGAAATCAGTTTCACAGTTCAAAGAGATAATAACTCCTGTAGTGTTATCTGCACTCACTTTTGCGATGGCAGCTCCTTCAGAAGATTCTCTGTCGGCTCTTTTGGCAGCAACCTTTTGTCCTTTTTTACGTAGGATTTCAATTGCTTTTTCAAGATTTCCTTCAGCTTCAACCAATGCATTCTTGCAATCCATCATGCCAGCACCAGTTGTTTTTCTTAATTTGTTTACCTCAGCGGCGGTAATTTTAGCCATTTTATGTTGTTTTAATTTTAACCAAAATTAGAATTAATGAATAATTCCAATTTTGGTTAATGTTAAATTTATATTATGTGTTCTGCAAAGGGATTATTCTACTCCTCCCTTAACGCTATCTTGCCATTCTTGTAGTTCTTCCCATTTTCCATCCGCAGCCATTTTGGCTTGCTTTGGCCATGATGCAGGATTTTTGGAAGCGTAGCTAGGTCCAGATTCAGAAAGAATTCCTTTAAGGTCGTCCTCTGATTTTTCGGCTAATCCAGCATAGGTGTTAATTCCTGCCTCTTGAAATATTTCGGCAATTTTAGGACCAATACCTTCTATTTTAGTAAGGTCATCGGAAGCTGTGGCTTCTTTTTTAGGAGCTTTTTCCTTGGCTTCAGTAGCTGGAGCTGCCTTCTTTTCTTTAGGCTTAGCTTCTTCTTTACCTTCCTTGTCGCTTTGTTTTTCAGATTTACGTTCTGCCAAACCTTCAGCAATAGCTTCTGTTACAGAGCTCATGATGATCTCTATGGATTTAGAGGCATCATCGTTGGAAGGAACAATATAGTCAATTGGTCTAGGGTCAGAGTTGGTATCTACCATAGCAAAAATTGGAATGTTCAATTTTTGGGCTTCCTTAACCGCAATGTGCTCACGCATGGTGTCCACTATGAACAAAGCAGCAGGTAGGCGAGTCATGTCAGAAATGGAACCTAAGTTCTTTTCTAGTTTGGAGCGCAAACGATCTACTTGTAAACGTTCTTTTTTGGATAGGGTGTTAAAGGTACCGTCTTTCTTCATTCGGTCTATCGAAGCCATTTTCTTAACGGCTTTACGGATAGTAACAAAGTTGGTCAACATACCACCTGGCCATCTTTCTGTGATGTAGGGCATATTAACATTTCCTGCTTTTTCAGCAACGATGTCCTTAGCTTGTTTTTTAGTGGCTACGAAAAGTATTTTTCTGCCGGATGCTGCTATTTTTTTAAGAGCCTCATTGGTCTCGTTTAATTTTGCAACAGTTTTGTAAAGATTGATAACGTGGATTCCGTTACGCTCCATGTAGATGTAGGGAGCCATATTGGGATTCCATTTTCTGGTAAGGTGTCCAAAATGTACACCTGCCTCTAAAAGGTCTTTTACTTCAGTTTTGTTTGCCATTTTATTTTTTAGTTTACGTTCCTTTGAATTAGCAATAATAAAGTGGTAGCCTGTTGGCAGCCTTTACTATTTAGATGCTAAACTAATTGATTCCGATTGTGTACAGCTTGGGTTTTCGAAAAGGGAAAAGCCCAGTGTGCAAAATCAAAAAAATATTACTTACCCTATGACAAGGGTTTTCAATGAACAGTTTAAAAATTTACCGAACTGCTATAATTATTCTGATACCTGATCAGAATAATGCTGCAACCCGATATTGGTTTTGTTAATGTGATATTAACGTTTAGAGAACTGGAATTTCTTACGAGCTTTCTTCTGACCGAATTTCTTACGCTCAACCATTCTTGGGTCTCTTGTTAGCAACCCTTCTGGCTTAAGAACCAATCTGTTCTCGGCATCCATTTCACATAATGCCCTGGATAAAGCCAAACGTACTGCTTCAGCCTGTCCTGTAATACCTCCGCCATATACATTGACCTTTACATCAAAGTTGTCTTCGTTGCTGGTCAAAGCAAATGGTTGCTTTACTTTGTACTGTAACGTTGCTGTAGGAAAATAGTTGCTCAAGTCCCTTTTGTTAATGGTAATGTTACCACTTCCTTCGGTAACATAAACTCTTGCAACTGCAGTTTTTCTTCTACCAATTTTATGAATCATCTCCATTACCTAAAATCGTTTAAGTTAATTGCTGTTGGTTTTTGTGCTTCTTGATTGTGGGCTGCGCCAGCATATACCTTAAGATTGCGAAAAAGATCTGCTCCAAGTTTGTTCTTGGGCAACATGCCTTTTATCGATTTCTCAACAATACGCGCTGGATTCTTAGCCAACATTTCTTTAGCAGTTGTAAACCGCTGGCCTCCTGGATAACCGGTATGGCGAATGTAGGTTTTGGAATCCCATTTCTTACCGGTCAGGTTGATTTTTTCTGCATTGATAATAACAACATTATCCCCACAATCAACATGTGGTGTAAAACTAGGCTTGTACTTCCCTCTAAGTAACTTCGCTACTTTAGAAGCAAGACGGCCCAATGTTTCTCCTTCAGCATCAACTAGTAACCATTGTTTGTCAACGGTCGCCTTATTGGCCGAAATCGTCTTGTAGCTTAATGTATCCACACTAATATATTTATTTATTAAACACTTCAATCCCGTTTAACGGGCTGCAAATGTACAATTATTAAGTTGAATTCCAAATGGTTGTTTCTTATTATTTTATAGTTTTTTCAAATATAAGCCTTGTAGCGACTTCTTTGTGAGTGCATTCCGTGCAAGAAAGTCGGATTCCAGTGTGTTTTTAAGGGAGCTATTCCTTATTTTTATATTGTGGGGATAAGTCTACTATTTTTAGTCTGGAGATTATTTTTTAATTCTTTGGAATTGTCTGATACTTTTTTGTTTTATAGAACGTTAGGGCTTTTAATAACCAATTTGACTTATACCATGAAATATAAATTAGTATTACTTTTTTTGTCCGCTTCTTTGTTTTTTTCTTGTTCAAATGACAGTGGGGATGCGGAGCCCAAAGCGGAAAACATCATTGGGGTATGGCAGGCTTATGAGCTTAGGATTAATTATGACACGGCCAGTGATGACGAGAAAAATGCCAAGGACCTGTTAGATTATTTAACAGCCAAGGATTGCTATGTACTTACCTTTAATTTTAAGGAGGATTTAAATGTTGTCATAGATAATTCCTTGGCCTATTTAGAATTGACTTTTAGTTCTGATGGATTGGGATTCCCTTGTCCTGCAGAAAAAGATACCGAGACTACAGTGTATTCCTATGAGGAGGGGGTGCTTTCTTATGTGGATGATGATGGGCAGACCCTAACTATGGAGGTGAGCATTGATGGTGATGTGATGATGGTGGATGCTGCAGATCTGGATGTACTGGAAGTAGAGGCGGGCGGCCAACTTGTTTTTAAAAGAATGTAAAAAATCAATGTTATGCAAAAACGGGCTTCATGGCATATATGAGGCCCGTTTTTTTAATGTATGTTGCCGTATTGTATTAATGGGCTTCCAGCCAGTTTTGGCCTATCCCTATTTCCACGTCCAAAGGAACTTCCAGTTTGTAGGCATTTTCCATTTCAGATTTGATCATGGTTTGTAAAGACTCCAATTCCGGTTTGTATACGTCAAAAACCAATTCATCATGTACCTGTAATAACATCTTACTTTTGTAGTTGCCTTCTTTTAATTTTTGATGGATGTTGATCATGGCAATTTTTATAATGTCGGCTGCACTTCCTTGAATAGGGGCATTTACCGCATTTCTTTCCGCGGCTCCCCGTACAATGGCATTACTTCCGTTGATGTCCTTTAGATATCTTCGTCTTCCCAAGACCGTTTGTACATAGCCGTTTTCACGGGCAAATTCTATTTGTTCGCTTATATAATTGCGGAGTTTGGGGTAGGTTTTGTAATAGGTGTCAATTAGTTCTTTGGCTTCGGCTCGCGACAGGTCGGTCTGATTACTGAGGCCGAAGGCCGAAACACCATATATGATGCCGAAATTGACCGTCTTGGCATTACTGCGTTGTTCCCTGCTGACCTCTTCCAATGGAATGTTGAAAACTTTGGATGCTGTTGAGGCATGAATGTCCTCTCCGTTCTTAAAAGCTTCTATCATGGTGGTCTCTTGGCTCAAGGCGGCAATGACCCGTAACTCAATCTGTGAGTAATCCGCGGCCAATAAAATATAATCCTCATTTCTTGGGATAAAAGCCTTACGTACCTGTCTTCCCCTTTCTGTACGTATAGGTATGTTTTGAAGGTTTGGATTATTGCTACTTAACCTTCCTGTGGCGGCGACGGTCTGCATATAATCTGTGTGTACCCTTCCGGTTGAGGCTTCAATTTGTTCGGGCAGGGCATCTATATAAGTGCTCTTTAGTTTGCTTAATCCTCTAAAATCCAGTACGTTTTGAATAATTTCATGGTCCTTGGCAAGGTAGGAAAGGACATCTTCGGCAGTGGAGTACTGACCGGTTTTGGTCTTTTTGGGTTTGTCTACCAGCTTCATTTTGTTGAATAGTATTTCACCCAATTGTTTTGGGGAGGCTATATTGAATTCTTCCCCGGCCTCCTCAAATATTTTGGCTTCAAGCGCTTTAATATCGTTGTCCAAATCCTGGGAAAGCGAATTTAAAAAAGCCTTGTCCAAGTTTATTCCTTCCTGCTCCATGTCTGCCAAAACATGTAATAAGGGGATCTCTATTTCGTTGAACAACTGCTCGGTCTTTGCTTCTTTTAGTTCCGGTCCAAAATGCTGTGCCAGTTGAAAGGTGATGTCCGCATCTTCTACTGCATATTCGGTTTGTTTTTCCAGGGGGACCTCCCTCATGGATAGCTGGTTCTTCCCTTTTTTGCCGATGAGTTCCGTAATGGAAATGGGGGTGTAGTTTAAATAGGTCTCCGCCAGGACATCCATATTATGCCTCATATCGGGGTTAATAAGGTAATGGGCCAGCATGGTGTCAAAGCATTTGCCTTTTATGGCAACTTTGTATTTGTGCAATACCTTGATGTCATATTTTAAATTCTGACCAATTTTTTCAATCTCCTCGGCTTCAAAAAAAGGTCTTAGCTGTTCTATGATTTCCTGTGCTTTGTCCCTATCTTCGGGAAAGGGAATATAGAAGCCTTTTCCGGCTTCCCAGCTAAAGGCTATCCCAACCAATTCTGCCGTAAGCGGATTTAGTCCGGTTGTTTCCGTATCGAAACAAACAGAGCTTTGTTTCATTAGATTGTTAATGAACAACTTCATGGCCATACCAGGCTGTACACTTTGGTAGACATGGGGCACCTCGGATATGTTTTTTCTGCTGGAAACTTCTTTTATGTTGCCTCCAGTAGACGTTCCATCTCCCCCAAACAGGGAAAATTGACCGCTACCTGCCTCAGAGCTACTCTTTTTTTGGTCTTTGGACGTTTTTTTGCCTTCCTCTCCTTGGGTGTCAGAATCAGATGAGAATAGTTTAATGAACTGGTCCTTTAGTCTTCTAAATTCCAACTCTTCAAAAATCTCCTGTACTTTTTCACCGTCTGGCATGGACATCTCATAATCCGTGGCGTTGAAGGTTACATCACAGTTTGTGTCTATGGTTGCCAGTTTTTTGGATAGCAGTCCCAACTCGGCATTGTTCTCTACCTTTTCCTTCATCTTGCCTTTTAGCTGATCTGTATTGGCAAGTAAATTCTCAAGGGATCCAAATTGTTCAATAAACTTTTTGGCAGTTTTATCCCCTACTCCCGGTAGGCCTGGAATATTGTCGCTGGCATCGCCCATCATTCCAAGGTAGTCTATGACCTGCTCAGGGTGTTCTACCCCAAAACGCTTTTGCACCTCCGGAATGCCCCATATTTCAATGCCATTGCCCATTCTGGCAGGGCGGTACATGAAAATATTTTCTGATACCAGCTGCCCAAAATCCTTGTCAGGGGTTACCATGTATACTTTGTAGTCTTCCTTTTCTGCCTGCTTGGCCAAAGTTCCTATTATATCATCGGCTTCCCAGCCTTCCAATTCAACCACGGGAATATGCATGGCCTTTAATATATTCTGTATATAAGGTACCGCTATTTTTATGGCATCCGGGGTGGCATCCCTATTTGCCTTGTATTCTGCGAATATTTCGGTGCGTTCCACACTTCCGCCTTTGTCAAAACAAACGGCCAGGTGATCCGGTTTTTCCCTTCTTATCACATCCAAAAGCGAATTGGTAAACCCTAGAATGGCAGAAGTATCCATTCCCTTTGAATTTATTCTGGGGTTTTTAATCAGTGCATAGTAGCCCCGGAATATCAGAGCGTAGGCATCAAGTAGAAAAAGTCTTTTTTGTTCTGCCATGGGTTATGGTTCTTGTGTGATATGGATGCGGTTAATTTTAATTTAGGATTTTAAAAAGGTTTCGGTGGTATTGTTGTGCTGCCCTGCTTCGGAATAGCTGCTGTAGCTAAAGCCAGGGTGAATACAGTATCCGCCAGTTTCTCCTTTTTTGTTGATGGCAATAAACCCTATCTGGAAATCCCGCCTGTCCTTGTTTTTTTTCATGATTCTTCTTACTCCTTCCTCACATGCCTCCTGAGGTGATTTGCCTTGTCGCATAAGCTCTACTATTAAAAAGCTTCCAACGGTCCTAACTACTTCCTCACCCACACCTGTGGCCGTTGCTGCGCCAATCTCATTGTCAACAAATAATCCGGCCCCTATAATTGGGGAGTCCCCAACCCTACCGGCCATCTTGTAAGCCATGCCGCTGGTGGTACAAGCTCCTGCTATGTCCCCATCCTTATCTATGGCAAGCATGCCAATAGTATCGTGGTTCTCTATATTGATGATGGTCTCGTACTTGGATTTCTTTTTCCATTCCAGCCAATCTTTTTTAGCCTTTTCTGTAAGTAAATTTGTTTTAGGGAACCCTTTTTCATAAGCAAATTGTTCCGCTCCCTTTCCGGCCAACATTACATGGGGGGTATCTTCCATGACTTTTCTGGCTACAGATATGGGGTGGGCTATATTTTCCATGCATAGTACCGCGCCACAATTACCATCCTTGTCCATGATGCAGGCGTCCAAGGTAACATTGCCATCCCTGTCCGGTCTACCTCCATTACCCACAGTTTCATTGCCCAGGTCTGCCTCTTCTACCATAACGCCCTGTTCAACGGCATCTAGTGAGGAGCCTCCTTTTTTTAATACTTCCCAGGCCTTTGCCGTTGCATTTTTAAAATTCCAGGTGCATATGACAATGGGCTTAATGCTTTCCGAAGTAGGTGCAATAGGGGTAACGTCCTTTTTGGTTTCCTGGCATGAGGCAATAAGAGGGGCAGATATAATTCCCGCGGTGCTAAGGGTAGAATTTTTAAGGAAGTTTCTTCTTTTCATAGGGTGTTGTTGTTTATTTTTAAGGCTCTAAATATAAGAAATATGATTGTAGAAGTGTGTGCCAATTCTTTAGAATCTGCGGTAAATGCCCAAAAGGCTGGAGCTGACCGAATTGAGCTTTGTGCAGAGCTGGCTGTGGGAGGGGTAACCCCCTCTTTTGGGATGTTAAAAATGATAAAGGAGTACATTTCTATTCCCGTTAATGTGCTGATAAGGCCCAGAAGTGGCGATTTCACCTATACCGACTTGGAATTTGAGGTCATGAAGAATGATGTGGCTATTTGTGCCGAACTGGGGTTTAATGGGGTTGTCTCCGGACTACTTCATAAAGATTTTAGCTTGGATGTTGAAAGGACCAAGGAGTTGATAGCACTGGCCAGTCCCATGGATTTTACCTTCCATAGGGCTTTTGATTGGGTTAAAGAGCCTTTGGCTGTCTTAAGTCAGTTGGAAGAGTTGGGTGTAGATACCATACTAAGTTCTGGGCAAGAACAGTCCTCTCCCCTTGGTTTGTCCCTGTTGTACCAATTGTTGCAGAAATCTGACCGCTGTACTATAATGCCGGGAGGGGGAATACGGGATACCTATGTGTTTCAGTTTAAGGAGAAGGGTTTTGGTGCGGTGCATTTATCCGGGATTCAATTTCATAAGACTTTGGACCATACCCCAAAAGTACCCATGAATACGGCCCACTTTTTGCGGGAAGATGAAGTTGGGGTAAGCAGCATTGATACCATTCGGGAAGTGGTGCGTATCGTTAAAGAAAATTAAAATGTGAGCAATTGCTTTGGAAACCAATATCTTTACCTCAAAATTTTAAGGAATGTTACGTTGGATTATTTTTGTGGTGATTTATTTTGTCCTAGGGATATATACCTTGCAGGCACTTCGCACCTTGACCCGTTATCCGTGGGTGTATTACTTTTTTATGTTGATGTCGCTCTTGGTGCTGGGGAATTTTATTTATCAATTTACAATGGGTGAAACCCCTGGTAGGGTGCTTAGCGTTTCAAAGAGTTATGCGTTTGGTCTATTATTGGCCATGCTTGCTTTTAAATCCATCACTATAATTTTTCTATTTTCCGAGGACATCTTTAGGTTCCTTGCCGGTGGGTACCAAAAGCTGTTTGGGGAGACAAAGGAGTTTAGTCTTCCAGAGAGACGTAGGTTTTTAAGTGCTATTGCCATGGGCATTGCGGCGTTGCCATTTTCGGCATTGTTGTACGGGATGATAAAAGGAAAATATAACTTTAAGGTCCTAAAGTACGAATTGGAGTTTGATGATCTTCCGGATAGCTTTAATGGGTATCGTATAACCCAAATTTCCGATGTGCACAGTGGCAGCTTTGACAATAGGGAGAAGATTGAATACGCTATAAACCTAATTAACGAGCAGAAGAGTGACATATTGCTGTTTACCGGGGATATGGTAAACAACAAGGCAGAGGAAATGTATCCTTGGAAAGACCTTTTTTCAACTCTGGAGGCCAAGGATGGCAAGTATTCGGTTTTGGGCAATCATGATTACGGGGATTATGTAGACTGGGAGACCGCGGAAGCAAAAAGTAAGAACCTAAAGGATCTAAAAGAGCTACAAAGGGAAATGGGCTTTGACCTATTGCTTAACGAAAGCAGGTATTTGCAAAAAGGTAGTGATAAAATTGCCTTGATTGGAGTGGAAAATTGGGGTAGGGGAGGCTTTAAAAAGGCCGGGGACCTTAAAAAGGCTGTTGCAGATATAAATAAGGGCGATTTTAAAATTTTGATGAGCCATGATCCTTCACATTGGGAAGATGAAGTCTTAAAGGACGATTACCACTACCATCTAACCTTGAGCGGACATACCCATGGCATGCAATTTGGCATAGAGATACCTGGCTGGGTAAAATGGAGTCCGGTCAAATGGAGGTACAAGTATTGGGCGGGTGTATATGAGGAGCTTGGGCAGATGATCAATGTTAACCGTGGATTTGGCTATTTGGGCTACCCGGGTCGGGTAGGTATATGGCCCGAAATTACGGTCATAACCCTGAAAAAGCGCACTTTAGTCTGATTTTGATGGCTGTGGGGGCTAAAAAGTGATGGCGCTGGTTGTTTTTTAACATTTTTTCTTATTTTTGGTTTATAACCCAAAGTATACTATATGTCTAAATTTGGTGAATTAATTGATATAAACGTTCCTGTGCTGTTGGATTTTTATGCAGAGTGGAATGAGCAATCCACGGCTATGCACCCCGTACTTAGGGATGTGGCTGCTGCCTTGGGGGATAAGGGCAAGGTTATTAAGATTGATGTGGATAAGAATAAGGAGCTTTCACAGGCACTTAGGGTGAAGGGCTTGCCTACCCTGATGATATACAAAAAAGGTGAAATGGTGTGGAGGCAGAGCGGAGAGCAGGATGCCAATACACTGATAGGTATTCTTAACGAGTATATTTAAGCCATTATAAAATTAAAAAAACCGAGGTCTAGACCTCGGTTTTTTTTGTGTTGTTTACTCCGGGACAGCAATACTGTCCTTTACTTCCTCTGGGATAGCATCCATGGAGGTAGAGTCTATTAAGTCCGGATCGGAATTTGGTGGCATAAGGCCTTCCATGGGATCGTTGCGGTAGAATCGCTCAAACTTGTCAATATATTCATTGAATATTAAGGTCTCTTTTTCGGCATTTTCCTTGTCCTGATTGGTAATCAATATATCTATATTTCTGCTGTAGGCCTCTAGGTCCGGAATAATTTCGTCTAAAAAGAGTCGTTGCTCATCAAAGGGCAGGTTGGCAAAATAATCCAATCGTTCCTGATATATCTTTTTTAGTTTTTGAAATAGATTTCTGGCCTTTTCGGTTTCCCCAACTTTATAATAGCCGTCCACAAAAGGTTCAACAAAGGCGTAATAACCAAAATGCTCTACCGGCATGTTTTTCATGGCAATATTGATGATGTCCTTTGCCTTTTCTATCTTGTTTTCACTGATCAGTGTCTCAGTAAGTCGGGCCAAATTGCCCCTGAAAGATAATGCCTGGGTACGGGTTTGGGGATCGTGGTAGATGTCTGGGCTCCCGGAGTTGCCCCAGTTCCATTTTTTAACAATGTCATACATAAGATCGGAATCTATCCTGCCCATTTCGTATGCACTTTGGTTTGTTGTTTTAATAGGTACCAATTTGTATACAAGGCCGTCTAATTGTAGGTAGTCCTTCATCCATATGTATTCCCCAGGGTCAAAGCTTCCTCCGGAAAAATAAATGGGACGTTTCCAGTCGTTGTTGGCCAGGATGTCCAACATCATGATGCGGTTCTTAGGAAGGGCGCTCTTGGGGAGGTCAATATCTATATAATCTACGATCAAGGCCGAATCCTTGGCCTTTACCAAACCGCTCTCCAAAACATTTTTCTTGTTTACGGGTACCCTTATTTTATTGGTAGGGTAGTACACTACATCCAAGTTGCTCTCTGAATACTGACTCAGGTCGGCTCCCTGTTTTTGTAAAATGTTGCGGAATTTGGTCTGCTCTTTGTCGCTACCAACCCAGTTCATAAAATCCTTAATGTTCCATCTGCTGTCTGTTAATTGATTAAAGTAGATGGCATCCCTGGACCCCCACTTGTATTCGTTATGGGTCAGCTGTGAGGGGATAGGCTCGCTTTCATAGGCTTTCTTTTTCATTTGGTCTATGTACCAATCGGTAGCAAAGAGACTGGTGTTTACCACCCTTACATCGGTTCTGTAGCCTTCAATCTCCTGGGCGTACCACAATGGGAAGGTGTCATTGTCACCTATGGTAAAAAGAATGGCGCCAGCGTCTTTCTGGGTAGATTCCAAATATGCTTTGGCGGTTGAGTTGGCGGTATACCTATTGGAGCGGTCATGGTCGTCCCAATTCTGCAATGCCATAACGCCAGGAACGGCCAATAGGCATAAAATAGTTAAGGCCGGAGCCAATACCTTAGGGTTTATAAGTTTTTGGAACTCGTCAAAAAGTGCATATACGCCCAAACCTATCCAAATACCAAAAACATAAAAGGAGCCTACCAGGGAATAGTCGCGTTCCCTTGGTTGGAATATGGCCGGATTGGTGTAAAATTGTATGGCGATCCCGGTAAACAGAAAAAAGACGAATAGGGCCCAAAACTGTTTTGGATTTTTGCTGATCTGAAAAATAAGACCAATAATACCCAATAGTAAGGGCAGGAAGAAATAGGTGTTTCTGCCCTTGTTGTTCTTGATGTCGCTTGGGAGGTTTTCCTGGCTTCCCAATCGTGCACTGTCTATGAAGTTAAGGCCGCTCAACCAATTTCCGTGATTGTCATATCGTCCTTGTATGTCATCCTGCTTTCCTGTAAAGTTCCACATAAAATAGCGCCAATACATATATCCAAATTGAAATTCGAACATGTATTTAATATTTTGTAAAACTGTAGGGGGTTCTACCTCAATGTATTCCGAAAACTCCCTTAGGAACCTCATGTATTGGGCAGTGTCTATTTCCCCTTTGGCATAACCGTCCTTGAATTGATTTACCGCTTGTCGCAATTCATTGTTGCCCAGGTAATCCGATTTGATCCTAAAGGTTAGTGGATCAAAATACTTCATATAGTTTTCGGCATTTTGTTCGCTCCACATTCTGGGAAGTATACCAACGTGTTTTGGGTTGGGTCCCTGTAAGGCATCCTTGTAATGGTTAACTATAACGTACTTTCCAGTTTTAAGGTCTTTTTCATATTTAGGCTTCTCGTCCATTTCTTCCCCGGCCGGGGCAAAGGCGTTGGAGTAATACGCTCCGTATACCGGACTGTCCACACCAGGGTATTGTTCCCTGTTGTAGTAGGCCAAAAGGGATCTGGCGTCTGCAGGGTCATTTTCGTTGATTACTACATCGGCATTGGCCCTAATGGGGAGCATTAGCCAGGAAGAAAAGCCTAAGAACAAAAACATTAAACACAAAACTATGGTGTTTGCCGTTGTGTAGTTGTTTTTGCGGGTGTAGCGCAAGCCCCAATAAAAGGCGCCTACAAAAATAAGTCCCATTATGATTGTCCCTGAATTAAAGGGAAGCCCAATGGTGTTGATAAAAAATACCTCGCTCCATCCAAAAAGCTTAAGGACGTAGGTCAATGAAAATTTATAGACCAACATCAATATGGCCACAACGGCTATATTGGCCAATAGGAAATTCTTTATGGTGGTGGTTTTGTAGGTTTTAAAATAATAGAGTAGGCCTATGGTGGGAATGGCCAAAAACCCCATGAATTGGATCCCAAAGGTTAGTCCCACTACAAAGGAAATAAGTACAATCCATTTGTTGCCTCGGGGCGACTCCAGGTCGTCTACCCACTTAAGTCCAAGCCACAGTAAGAGCGACATGATAAGACTGGCCATGGCGTAAACTTCTGTTTCGGTGGCGTTGAACCAAAAACTGTCCGAAAAAGTAAAGGCTAAGGAGCCTACCAGTCCACTGCCCAATACGGCCATAGCCTTGCTGTTGGTAAAAGCGGTGTCCTTGGTTATTAATTTTTTAGTAAGGTTGGTGATGGTCCAGAACATAAAAAGAATGGTGAAGGCACTGGAAACACCGGAAAGAAGGTTTACCATTCTTGCCACTTGCTCCGGTTCCAATGCAAACATGGCGAAAAAAGCACCGATCATTTGTAGTAAAGGTGCCCCTGGAGGGTGTCCTACCTGTAGTTTGGCAGAGGTGGCAATATATTCTCCAGCATCCCAAAAACTACTGGTGGGTTCAACCGTTATTCCGTAGACAATAAGGGCTATAAAAAAAACAAACCATCCTGTGATGGTGTCCCATTTTTTAAAATTTTTTAAAAACATGCGGTCAGTTGTTTATCCGAAGGGACGAATTTACTAATTATAATAGATATGGGGATATTTATTTGATAAACCTTTAACAACTTGGGGGCTTTAGGTCTTGTTTGGTGGGTTAGGCTAAAAAAAAATAACTGTATCCAAGTTTATTTAAACTCCATTGGTAAATAGGTAGTTAGGGGAGTTGTAAAAGGTCTTGTCAAAATTATTTTTTCTTTTTTTTAGAATATGATCAAAAAATATTTGTGCATATAAAACTTTGTTTTAAATTTGCACGCTCAATTAAGGCACTGGCCTATGGTGTAATTGGCAACACAGCTGGTTTTGGTCCAGTCGTTCTAGGTTCGAGTCCTAGTAGGCCAACCAAAGGGTTGATTTTAAATCCCGATACGAAAGTGTCGGGATTTTTCTTTTTTGGATACTTTGTATTGTGTGTAAAATTCTATTCTATATTTTTTAAGTTGCAACCAACTTTTGTGCTGGATCCATAATTATACACGTATCCATCGCGTGCACATAATTTCAATAAAAAACCAGTGAAAGTTGCTATATGCAGCGTTTCATGTTATATTTCCGTTTTAAACCAAATTATTTGAGGAAATCCTTTTTTTATTAGCTTAATCGTTTAAATTAAAGAATTTGCTTAGTTAAGTGTTTAGGATTTAGTTTTCTGAATGGCTTTAAGTGGTTTTGATGGTGCCAGGCTTAACAAAAGAAAAGTTGATTATGTGTAGGTTGGCATGGAACTATTTTTTCGTTTTCACGATGGATAGTGTGCTAAGAGTTATGGTAATTGAACCAGTGTCTAAATTCTAGCAAAAGACTTTGGTATTAAGTATTTTATTACATAAAAAAAATAACTAACAAATATAAATAATCAGTGACCTTATGAATTTACACAACTTTTCAAGGCTTGGTACTTTCCTGATTTTGGCCGTAATTTATTTGTCTGCTACAATGGCTATGGCTCAGAAACATCAAAAAGAACAGCCTGGCGCTCTAATTAAATCGCCTTCTAATTTTAATGCTGATTTTGAGAAGGTCAAGTCAAGGGTGAGTTATGTTCCAGGGATTAAGGTGATAAGAGGGGAAACCCATGTGATTGTTCCGGAACAAGAATTTTTCTGCCCTGCTGGCAGTGTTTTTAAATTTAATAATGGGGATATTCAGGTTTTTGACAGGCGCTCCAGTGACGGAGGAAGGACGTGGCGGCAGGTTCCCTATATTCTGGAAAATTCTACCTACCAGTTTCCTGGGCCCGAAGGGGAGGTGGTTATGTTTCAATCGGATAATAAGTCGGGAGGTTCAACTAGCGCTGGAAGACCGGAAATTTCTTTACAAAAGACGGATGAAGAAGGGGTTTTGGAAGCTAATTTTTTTCGTTCAAAGGATAATGGATTAACTAGGGTAAGTGATCCTGCTAGGATCTATTTACCTAAAAGGTTTACGGATTGGTCGGGGGTTTTATGCCGTAATATTGTTGGACTTAATGATGGGAGCCTTCTTATGAGTATGTATCTCAGAAGTGGCGTCAGGAATACCATTGAACATAAATTTCGCAACATTGTTCTAAAATCCTCGGATAAAGGTAAGACTTGGTATTACCTATCAACGGTGGCCTTTGATATGTCCGAAGATAATAGGGGAGAAGGTTTTAATGAGGCATCCCTGCTGGTTCTTCCCGATGGAAAAATCAGCTGCTTTATGAGGTCGGGTGCAAGCTACCAAGCTTCGTTGGGTAGCTTTAATAACAACAATTGGGATAATAAAATGCCTTTCAGCTTTGGGCAACAAACGCCTATTTATAAATCCGTTTCCGTTGATGGTGGTAAAAACTGGAGTGTCCCGGATCCTATAACTTCCCATGGTGTTTGGCCAGATACAACTCTGATGGAAAATGGAATTACGGCCTTGGCCTATGGGCGGCCCGGCAATTGGATTATGTTCAATAAAGATGGGAGTGATACCTGGGGGCCTATTATACCATTCTACAACGATCTTTATCCCCCGGATTGTGGTAATTATGTTTCCATTGCGGAAGTAGCTCCAGATATTTTGCTGGTAGTTTATTCTCGTACCAACCCAAACGATCATTGGAAAAGCGAAATAGTGGGCACGTATTTTAATGTTAAGTCTTGGATTGAGAAGTAGTTAGTTTGTCTTGATGGTTATTTGAATGTTTGATTGTTAAAAATGAAAGAAAGGTGGTGAATTTAAAGGTTTGCTACGAATTTCTGATACTAGCAATCTTGTATAATTGTGTTTTAGGTAAAGGGGATTAAGCCTAAGGATCTTACCACGTATGAAAAAAAATGATTTAAGCGCAAATTCTGGGATGTTTTATTGAATTGTTCACTATTGTAAACCTAACTTTACAGGGCTGTTGGAGGGTATCTTTTTTAGAATAAATAACTTAGATTATTGTTTGATGTAAAAAATATGTATATTTGCGGTGCTGAAAGAATATAAAGTATTCATGAGGGGACAATTTGTCCCCTCTTTTATTACTATACTTTAATTGAGGCAGGGTAAAAAACGGCTTTACATTTTTTTCAAAGCCAATATCCCACACGGTTTTGCTAAGGTGGAGTATGTTGGTGTCTGGAAAGGGCCGCTGTAAATAAAACCGAAGTGTATGTTGAAGGAAAAAGTTACTGCTCTTCTTGAAGAGGCTTTAAAGGAGGATCAATCCCTATTTTTATTGGACTTCTCTGTGTCTGCGGACAATAAGATAAAGGTTATTCTGGACGGTGATAATGGTGTTACCTTGCAGGACTGTATGAATATTAGTCGGGCAATAGAGCACAACTTGGATAGGGAAGAAGAGGATTTTGCTTTGGAAGTTGCTTCTGCAGGTGCTGCCTCTCCCTTAAAATTGCCTAGGCAGTATAGTAAAAACATAGGTAGGAAGCTGGAAGTTAAAACTCAGGAAGATGAGTTTGAGGGTAAGTTGACCGAGGCCTCTGAAAGCGATATTACCTTGGAATGGAAAGTTAGGGAACCCAAACCCGTGGGAAAAGGGAAAATTACGGTTCAGAAAAAGCAAACTATCGCAATTTCTGATATAAAAGAAGCTAAAGTTGTATTAAAATTTTAATTGTAGTTCAAAAATGGAAAATATTGCGCTAATCGAATCCTTCTCGGAATTTAAGGATGATAAATTCATAGATAGGGTAACGCTAATGGCGATCTTGGAGGATGTTTTTAGAAACGCGTTAAAGAAGAAGTTTGGGTCCGATGATAATTTCGATATTATTATCAACCCGGATAAGGGGGATTTGGAGATATGGAGAAATAGGGTTGTAGTGGAAGATGGAGAAGTGGAAGATCCCAATGAGGAGATTTCTCTTTCCGAGGCCAGGAAGATAGAGCCAGATTTTGAGGTAGGCGAGGATGTGTCAGAAGAGGTTAAGCTTATTGATCTTGGAAGAAGGGCTATTTTGGCCTTAAGGCAAAATTTGATCTCTAAGATCCACGAGCACGATAATACTACGATATACAAGCAATTTAAGGATCTTGAAGGGGAGATATATACGGCAGAGGTGCACCATATTAGGCATAAGGCCATTATACTTTTGGATGATGAGGGGAATGAGATAATTTTACCTAAGGACAAGCAGATTCCGTCGGACTTCTTTAGAAAGGGTGATAATGTTCGCGGTATAATTGAAAGTGTGGAACTCAAAGGTAATAAGCCTACTATTATTATGTCCAGAAGTTCTCCATTGTTTTTGGAGCAATTGTTCTTTCAGGAGATACCGGAAGTTTTTGATGGTTTAATTACCATTAAGAAAGCTGTTAGGATTCCAGGGGAAAAGGCTAAGGTGGCCGTTGATTCCTATGATGACAGAATTGATCCGGTAGGGGCCTGTGTAGGAATGAAAGGTTCCAGGATTCATGGTATAGTTCGTGAATTGGGGAATGAAAATATTGATGTGATCAATTGGACCGGTAACCCACAGTTGTTGGTGACCAGGGCATTGAGTCCGGCAAGGGTTTCTTCAGTGAAACTAAATGATGAAAAAATGACCGCCCAAGTGTACTTGAGGCCAGAGGAGGTTTCAAAGGCTATTGGTCGTGGAGGTCACAACATTAGATTGGCGGGTCAACTTACAGGGTATGAGATAGATGTGTTCCGTGAAGGTGTGGAGGAAGATGTGGAACTTACTGAGTTCTCCGATGAAATTGAAGCTTGGATCATTGAGGAATTCAAGAAGATAGGTATGGATACCGCTAGAAGTGTTTTGGAGCAGGATGTGGATGATTTGGTAAAAAGAACCGATCTTGAAGAGGAAACAATTTTGGAGGTTGTGCGAATTCTTAAAGAAGAATTAGAAGATTAAACTATATATTAGCAGTAAATTACAAGAATAGGAATTATTTTTTTATGGCAGATAATGCAACGATAAGGCTTAATAAAGTCCTAAGGGAACTTAATATTTCATTGGACCGGGCGGTAGATTTCCTCGGGTCCAAGGGACATGAGATAGAGGCAAGGCCTACCACTAAAATATCCAATGAGGTATATCAAGTTCTATTGGACGAGTTCCAAACGGACATGAGCAAGAAAGTTGCGTCCAAAGAGGTGGGTGAGGAGAAACGAAAAGAGAAAGAGGCTATTCGTTTACAATTGGAGCAGGAGCAGGAAGAGAAAAAACTTGCAAGGGAGAGACGTGCCGAAAAGGAGAATGTAATAAAGGCCAGGGTAGAGCTTTCTGGACCTAAGACGGTTGGGAAGATAGATTTGGACGGCGGTAAAAAAGCTGCGCCAAAAGCTCCTGAGAAAAAGGAGGAAGAGGTCCCTGCCAAAGAGGTTGAAAAGGCTGTAGAGCCTGTTCAGGAGAAAGAGGCTGTTGAGAAACCTATTGAGAAGGAAGCTGTAAAAGCTCCTGAGCAAAAGGAAAGTCCAAAAGCTAAAGAGGAAGAGGCTCCCAAAGAGGATAGTGTTAAGAAGGAGGAAGTTAAGGTTCAGGCCAAGGAAGAGGTCAAAAAAGATGAACCTGCTAAGGAAGAAGCTCCCAAGGAAGAAGGTCAGACCGGAGAAGGTGAGGTTATAACAACCAAATACCAGAAACTCTCAGGGCCAAAAATCATGGGGGATAAGATTGATCTTACCAAATTTGAAAAGCCCAAGAAAAAGAAAGAAGCTCCCAAAACTGGGGATTCTTCCGATAAAAAGAAGAGAAGAAAAAGAATTGTTAGCAAGCCTGGATCGGATAGTTCCGGTAGGTCGGCTGGCCCAAGGGGCAGGGGACCTGGACAAAGAAGAGGTCCTGGACAACGTTTTACACCCACTGCCAAGGTTGAGCCAACCGAGGAAGATGTGCAAAAGCAGGTAAGGGAGACCTTGGAGAAATTACAGGGTAAATCCAAAAAAGGAAAAGGGGCCAAGTATAGACGTGATAAACGTGATCAACATCGCCAACAGACCGAGAAGGATCTTGAACAACAAGAACTGGATAGTAAAATATTAAAGGTGACCGAATTTGTTACCGCCAGTGAGGTGGCAACAATGATGGATGTTCCTACTACCAAAATTATATCGGCCTGTATGTCGCTTGGTATCATGGTAACCATGAACCAACGATTGGATGCGGAAACCTTGTCCATAGTGGCAGATGAATTTGGTTATGAAGTGGAGTTTGTTACGGCCGACCTTGAAGAAAGTATTGTGGAGGAAGTGGACGCTCCGGAAGATTTGGAGCCAAGAGCGCCAATTGTTACCGTGATGGGTCACGTAGACCACGGTAAGACTTCTTTGCTGGATTATATTAGGAAAGAGAATGTAATTGCCGGAGAGAGCGGTGGTATTACACAGCACATTGGGGCATATGGGGTTACCTTGGAAAACGGACAAATGATATCCTTCTTGGATACTCCGGGTCACGAGGCCTTTACCGCAATGCGTGCTCGTGGGGCGCAGGTAACAGATATTGCTATTATTGTAGTTGCTGCGGACGACGATATAATGCCACAGACCAAGGAAGCTATTAGTCACGCCCAGGCAGCTGGTGTGCCAATAGTATTTGCAATAAACAAAATAGATAAGCCAACGGCCAATCCCGATAAAATTAAAGAAGGGCTTGCCCAAATGAATTTATTGGTTGAGGATTGGGGAGGAAAAATTCAGTCCCATGATATTTCGGCCAAGACAGGACTTGGTGTTAAAGAGTTGTTGGAAAAAGTACTCTTGGAGGCAGAGCTTCTAGAATTGAAGGCCAATCCTGATAAACTGGCGAATGGTACGGTGGTTGAAGCCTTTTTGGACAAGGGAAGAGGATATGTCTCTACCATACTTGTTCAGGCCGGGACCTTGAAAATTGGGGACTATGTATTGGCCGGTACCTGTAGTGGTAAAATTAAGGCTATGCACGATGAGCGCGGTAACAGCGTTAAAGAGGTAGGGCCTTCCAGACCAATTTCTATTTTAGGATTGGACGGTGCGCCACAAGCAGGGGATAAGTTCAATGTACTTGAGGATGAGCGGGAAGCTAAGCAAATTGCTACCAAGCGATCTCAATTGCTGCGTGAGCAATCGGTTAGGACGCAACGTCATATTACTCTTGATGAGATTGGAAGGCGAATTGCACTGGGCGACTTTAAAGAGCTTAATATTATCCTTAAGGGTGATGTGGATGGTTCTGTTGAGGCGTTGACCGATTCGTTCCAGAAGCTATCTACTGATGAAATTCAAGTAAATATTATACATAAGGCCGTTGGTCCTATTACAGAATCTGACGTGTTGTTGGCTTCTGCTTCCGATGCAGTTATCATAGGATTTAATGTGAGGCCTATGGGCAACGCAAGACAAGTGGCTGAAAAAGAAGAAATAGATATTAGAATGTACTCTATTATCTATGATGCCATAAACGATCTTAAGGATGCTATGGAGGGTATGCTTTCGCCAGAGATGAAGGAAGAGATTACCGGTACAGCTGAGATAAGGGAGACCTTTAAGATCTCTAAAGTGGGAACCATTGCAGGTTGTATGGTGACCAGTGGTAAGATCTATAGGAACTCTAGTATTAGGCTAATTAGGGATGGTGTGGTTATCTATACCGGAGAACTTGCTTCGCTTAAGAGGTTTAAGGATGATGTTAAAGAGGTGTCCAAAGGGTATGACTGTGGATTGCAGGTTAAGAACTACAATGACATACAAGAGTTGGATATTGTAGAGGCATTCCAGGAAGTGGCTGTTAAGAAGAAATTGAAATAGTCCAGAATACCTATTTACTATTATATAGAAAAGAAAAAACGACCTAATTGGTCGTTTTTTCTGGTTTTAGGAGCATTGCACTCGGGTATTTTTTTCGAACCTCTATCAGGTTCCGCTCTCCTTCCAGTTGGGTCTTGAATTGCCCTACCCTAACACGGTAACTGGGGGATTCAAAATCTATTTTGGATGGCCAATTGGGAAAATCCTGGTCCACGTCCGCTTTTAATTTTTCTGCTTCCTGAAAACTTCCAAATCCCACTTGGATGCGGTAATGGTTGCTGTTTGCATTTACCTTCTTATAGATGGATAGCAATTCGCCAATTTTTTCGTCCTGTTGAATGTTGATATTTCCTTGTTGGGCATGGCAAAAGGAGGCTGAACAGGCCAAAAGAACAATAAATGATATGGTTTTCATAGGTGTTTTTTGTTATGAAATTAAGACTTTGCAAATGTAAATTATTCAGAATCAATCAAGAGATTTTATTATTATTTAGAATTAGTATAAATTAGAAATTATAAATAACTTAACATTTCGCAAATAAAGTGTAATGTGTATTTTTGCCATCAATTTGAGCATGGCCAAACAATTAGTTATTTTGTATATATAAATATCATGCCAAACTTTCGATAGAAATATTTTTAATATGAAAAAGGTTCCATACCGCAATCTAATTTCTAAAGTTTTAGGTGTCAGTCTGGTAGTAGCATTACTGCTTTCAAATTCGCTTTTAGCGCAGGAAACTGCTGCTCCATCGGGTGGGGGCGATGCTGCAAAAGGTAAACAGCTGTTTAATCAGAACTGTGCCGCGTGTCACTCGTTGAACAAGAAAATGACCGGTCCCGCATTGGCAGGGGTTACGGAAAAATACGACAAGGAGTGGTTGTATCAGTGGATCAAGAACAGTCCAGCTTTGATCAAATCCGGGGATGCAGATGCCCTTAAGATTTACAATGAGTACAATCAGGCGGCAATGACACCGTTTCCTTTGCTTTCCAATGAGGATATAGATAATATATTGGCTTATACGGATGCTCCTCCTGTAGTTCCTAAAGCTGCTCCGGCTGCTGCGGATGCTGTTGCTGGTGGGGGTGATTCTTCCGGTATATCCAATGAGGTGATCTTGGGAGCTTTGGCTTTGGTTTTTGCTTTGTTGGTGGTTATGTTGATCTTGGTGAACAAGACCTTGAGACGTATTGCCGAGGCCAATGGGGTAATTCTGGAAAAGGAATTGGCCGAGAAAAGAACGCCGATTTGGAAGGCTTTTGCCCAGAATCAGTTCTTGGTGTTGGTCTTTGCTATCTTTCTTTTGTTGGGCAGTGCTTATTTTGCTTATGGATGGATGATGCAGGTAGGTGTTGATCAGGGGTATGCTCCTATTCAGCCAATACATTACTCGCACAAGATTCACGCCGGTGATAATGGGATAGAATGTAAGTATTGTCATTCTTCGGCAAGGGTGTCCAAGACTTCGGGTATTCCTTCCTTGAATGTTTGTATGAACTGTCACAAGTCTATTTATGAATATAAGGGTAATCCTGAAGGGCCTAGCAAAGAAGATTTGGCCAATGGTTATACCAATGAATTCTATACTAACGAGATCAAGAAGCTGTATGATGCCGTAGGTTGGGATGAGGAAAATCAGAGGTATACGGGCGAGTCTAGTCCTGTGGAATGGGTGAGAATCCATAACCTGCCCGACTTTGCTTATTTTAACCACTCCCAGCACGTTTCTGTTGCAGGTGTTGAGTGTCAGACTTGTCATGGTCCTGTTGAGGAGATGGAAATCATGTATCAGTATTCTCCTTTAACTATGGGGTGGTGTATTAATTGTCACCGCGAGACCAATGTTAAGGTGGAGGGCAATGAGTATTACGAAAAGATTCATGCCGAACTTTCCCAGAAATATGGGGTAGAAAAACTTACGGCTGCTCAAATGGGCGGATTGGAATGTGGTAAGTGTCACTATTAATCATACTAATTAGAAGATAATTTCAGATATATCATATGTCATCAAACAAAAAATACTGGAAAAGCGAGGCGGAGTTAAATCCCAACGATTCCATTGTTGAGACGCTAAGACAAAATGAATTTGTTCAAGAGATTCCTGTGGATGATTTCTTGGGTGATAAGGAAACATTGGCGGCATCTTCGACCAACAGAAGGGATTTTCTTAAATATGTCGGATTTAGTACAGCGGCCGCTTCATTGGCAGCCTGTCAAGGTCCGGTTGTAAAGTCTATACCTTACGTGGTGAAACCGGATAATATTATTCCTGGGGTAGCTAATTTTTATGCCACCACTATAGCCAACGGTTTTGATTTTGCCAGTATTTTGGTAAAAACTCGCGAAGGGAGACCAATTAAAATAGAAAATAATACCGATGCAAAAATTGGTGGTAGTGCCAATGCTAGGGTGCAGGCTTCGGTTTTGTCCCTGTATGACAGTACCCGTTTGCAGGGGCCTACTTTTAATGGTGAGCCAATTGCTTGGAGCGACTTGGATGTTGCGGTAAAAGCAAAGTTGGCTGCTCTTAAAAATTCGGGGAAAAAAATTGCGTTGCTTACGCAGACCTATGCCAGTCCATCTGCTACTAGATTGATATCCGAATTTAAGGAGGTTTATGGAAATGTAGATCATATTACCTATGATGCTATTTCTGAAGACGCTGCCTTATCGGCATTCGAAGCTAAGTATGGTGAGAGGGCATTGGCAGATTATAACTTTGGCAATGCGGAAATAATTGTTTCTTTCGGTGCTGATTTCTTGGGAGATTGGCAAGGAGGTGGATATGATTCCGATTATGCCAAGGGTAGGATTCCGAAAAACGGAAAAATGTCCAAGCATGTGCAGTTTGAGGCCAATATGTCCTTGACTGGTGCCAATGCAGATAAAAGGGTTCCGTTGACCCCGTCGCAACAAAAAGTTGCTTTGGCATATTTCTACGGTAAACTCAATGGTACTTCAGTAGGGGGTGATCTTCCTGAGGCAGCTAAGGCTTCCTTGGATAGTTTGGCTTCTCAAGTGTTGAAAAATAAATCCAAGTCGGTAGTTGTTACCGGAATAGATGATATAAATGCCCAGACCTTGGTCTTGGCTATTAATGAGATGTTGGCCAGTGAGGCTTTTGAGCCTACTGCTCCAAAATATGTGAGACAAGGAAATGTAGCTGCGGTTAACGGCTTGTTGGCAGAAATGAAAGCCGGTAAGGTGGGTGCCTTGTTGATGGATGGGGTAAATCCAGTCTATTCGTTGCCTAATGCCTCCGATTTTGTGGAAGGGGTGAAGAGTGTTGATTTAACCCTTGCCTTCTCTGCCAATAGAAATGAGACTACCGAGGTGGTTCAATATGTTGGTGCTGCAAATCACTATTTGGAGTCTTGGGGCGATGCACAATTGAAAAAAGGTCACTATAGTCTAATGCAGCCTACTATTAAGGAGTTGTTTGATACAAGACAGCTTCAAGGAGCCTTGTTGCAATGGATGGGTAGTGATAAGTCTTATTATGACTATATAAAAGAAACTTGGTCTGCTGGTATTTTGGCGGGTGGGGATTGGAATCAGGCTTTGCATGACGGTGTTTATGTGAAGAGCGATTCTAGCGAAGAGGATGTTGCGGAAGCAGCTGTTTCTGATGAGGAGGTAGTGTCAACTGTGGTTCCTTTGGCTTCTGCGGTTAAGGCTTTGTCCGGTGCTACTGCCAGTGGAATGGAATTGACCCTATATTCCAAAGTGGGAATGGGTGATGGTCAGCAGGCTAGCAACCCTTGGTTGCAAGAATTCCCTGATCCTATCACTAGGGTTTCTTGGGATAACTATGTAACAGTTTCCAAAGCCGATGCCGAGAAATTGGGATTGATCAATGAGAACGTTGCTGATGGCGGTTTGGACGGTAGCTATGTAAAGCTAACTGTAGATGGTGTGGCTCTGGATGGTGTGCCTGTTATTATTCAGCCAGGTCAGGCTCCAGGCTCAATAGGATTGTCCTTTGGCTATGGTAAGGCCGTAGGTATGAAAAGTGAAATGCAGACAGGGGTCAATGCTTATACCCTTTATAAGGATTTCTCCAATGTTCAGTCAGTGAGTATTGAGAAGACTGGAGGAATGCATGAGTTTGCCTGTGTGCAGTTGCATAAGACCTTAATGGGTAGGGGTGATATTATTAAAGAAACTACCCTAGAGATATTTAATACAAAGGATGCCAAGGAGTGGAATGTGGTTCCTGTGGTTTCTTTGGATCATCAAGAGGTTCCTGCTACTTCTGTAGATTTGTGGGACAGTTTTGATCGTAGTATAGGGCATCATTTTAATCTGTCTATAGATTTAAATGCCTGTACTGGTTGTGGGGCATGTGTTATTGCATGTCATGCAGAAAATAATGTACCTGTTGTAGGTAAGGCCGAAGTGAGGAAATCTAGGGATATGCACTGGTTGCGTATAGATAGATATTATTCTTCCGAAGAAACCTTTGAGCAGGACGATACCAAGAAAGAAGAGTTTGATGGCCTGTTTGGCGATAAAGGTTCTTTAGGTGGATTTGGTGAGATGGAAGATCCTTCTGCTAATCCTCAAGTAGCCTTCCAGCCTGTGATGTGCCAGCACTGTAACCATGCTCCATGTGAGACGGTTTGTCCTGTTGCTGCTACTTCGCACGGACGTCAAGGGCAGAACCATATGGCATACAACAGATGTGTGGGTACTAGATACTGTGCCAACAACTGTCCGTATAAAGTGAGAAGGTTTAACTGGTTCTTGTATAATGAAAACGATGAGTTTGATTATCACATGAACAATGACCTGGGTAAAATGGTTATCAATCCAGATGTTACGGTTAGATCTAGAGGGGTAATGGAGAAATGTTCTATGTGTATCCAGAAAACACAGAAGACCATTTTGGATGCCAAACGCGATGGTAGACTAGTGAAGGATGGAGAATTCCAGACGGCATGTTCTGCGGCTTGTAGCAGTGGTGCCATGGTGTTTGGAGATGTTAATGATGCCGAAAGTGAAGTGGCAGAATTAAAGGAGAGTAACCGTATGTATCATTTGTTGGAGCATATTGGGACCAAACCAAATGTATTCTACCACGTAAAAGTTAGAAATACAAACGAAGCTTAATCAAAATTAAAGGAACGTAACTATACATTAAATTATGGCGTCGCATTACGAAGCACCTATACGAAAACCCTTAGTTCTTGGAGATAAAGGATATCACGATGTAACCGTAGATATCGCTGCTCCGGTTGAAGGGAAGGCCAATAAGCATTGGTGGATTGTATTTTCCATTGCATTAGCGGCATTCCTCTGGGGTGTTGGTTGTATAATCTATACGGTATCTACGGGTATCGGTACTTGGGGATTGAATAAAACAGTAGGCTGGGCCTGGGATATTACCAACTTCGTTTGGTGGGTAGGTATCGGTCATGCCGGAACCTTGATCTCGGCGGTACTTTTATTGTTCAGACAGAAATGGAGAATGGCAATTAACCGTTCTGCAGAGGCGATGACAATTTTCTCTGTTGTTCAGGCTGGATTGTTTCCAATTATTCACATGGGTCGTCCTTGGTTGGCTTATTGGGTATTGCCTATTCCAAACCAATTTGGGTCCTTATGGGTTAACTTTAACTCGCCCTTGTTGTGGGATGTATTTGCGATCTCTACTTATCTTTCTGTGTCCTTGGTATTCTGGTGGACAGGGTTGTTGCCCGATTTTGCCATGATCCGCGATAGGGCCGTAAGACCTTTTCAGAAGAAAATTTACAGCTTAATAAGTTTTGGTTGGACAGGACGTGCCAAGGATTGGCAACGTTTTGAGGAGGTGTCCTTGGTATTGGCCGGTTTGGCTACGCCATTGGTACTTTCAGTGCATACTATTGTATCATTTGACTTTGCTACCTCGGTAATACCAGGTTGGCATACCACCATATTCCCTCCCTACTTTGTTGCTGGGGCTATATTCTCAGGATTCGCCATGGTGAATACCCTGTTGATCATAATGAGGAAGGTGTGTCATTTGGAGGCTTATATTACTATTCAGCATATAGAATTGATGAACATCGTAATCATGTTAACAGGTTCTATAGTAGGTTGTGCCTATATTACGGAATTGTTCATGGCATGGTACTCTGGTGTGGAATACGAACAGTATGCCTTCTTAAACAGGGCTACCGGACCTTACTGGTGGGCTTACTGGGCAATGATGACCTGTAACGTTTTCTCTCCTCAGTTCATGTGGTTCAAGAAGCTTAGAACTAGTATTATGTTCTCCTTCTTTATATCCATAGTGGTGAACATAGGGATGTGGTTTGAGCGTTTCGTAATTATCGTTACCTCTTTGCACCGTGATTACTTGCCATCTTCTTGGACAATGTTTTCACCAACATTTGTAGATATTGGGATCTTTATTGGAACAATAGGTTTCTTCTTTGTACTGTTCTTATTGTATGCTAGAACCTTCCCGGTAATAGCACAGGCCGAAGTAAAATCTATTCTAAAATCCTCTGGTGAAAAGTATAAGAAATTACGTGATGCCGGAAAGCCTTTGTATGAGATTTCCAAATCCAAGGTTGTAGTGCAGGAGAAAGAACCAATAACCGATGACGTGCTTATGGGTGAAGTGGTACCTACAACTGGGGATAAAGTTGGGGTTGACGAGCTGTTAAGTGCTATAGGTACTTTTGATCCTACCAAACAGGAGGCAGATGACCTAAAGAAAATAAAAGGTATTGGGCCTCAAATGGAGGCAACCCTTAATCAGATCGGGATTTATACATTTGAACAGGTAGGTCGTATGACCCAAAAGGAATATGATTTGTTGGATTCTATCACTGAATCATTCCCTGGAAGGGCACAAAGAGACGATTGGGCAGGACAAGCAACTATTTTAAACAATAAGAAATAATTATGGCGTCGAAAGTTATACATGCGTTTTATAATGATGACGATGTGCTAATGCATGCTGTTAAAAAAGTTAAGGCAGCCAAACATCATATAGAGGAAGTTTATTGTCCTTTCCCCGTTCACGGTTTGGATAAGGCTATGGGATTGGCTCCAACAAGAATAGCAATTACATCCTTCCTTTATGGTTGTGTTGGTTTATCGGTAGCTATCCTAATGATGAATTTTATTATGATAGAAGATTGGCCTCAGGACATAGGTGGTAAGCCAAGTTTTAGTTACCTTGAGAATATGCCGGCCTTTGTACCGATTATGTTTGAGCTAACCGTGTTTTTTGCAGCGCATTTAATGGTTATTACTTTTTATTTAAGAAGTAGGTTGTGGCCGTTTAAAGAGGCTGAGAATCCAGATGTTAGAACGACTGATGATCATTTTCTTATGGAAATAGCAATTCATGGTAACGAAGAGGAATTAAAGGATTTGTTATCGGATACAGGAGCAGTCGAAATTAATATTACAGAAAAGTAGTCATAGATATTATGAACAGTTTTAGCAAAATAGGAGTCTTATTCGGTTTGGTATTATTAGTTGCTTCTTGTGCAAACAAAAATAGCAGAAACTATCAGTACATGCCCAATATGTACAAATCCGTAGGTTACGAAGCCTATCAGAAAGTGGAATTCCTTCCTAATGGAATGGAAGCTGGTTTACCGGCAGAAAATACCATTGCAAGGGGATGGATACCCTATAATATAGAAAATACCATTGAAGGTAAGGAAGAGGCTAGGCTTAACCCAAGCCCGTTGGATTCCTTGCAGCGAGAAGCCAATTTGGCCGAAGGTAAGGAGTTGTATGATATATACTGTGCAATATGTCACGGATCAAAGGGTGATGGCCAAGGAAATTTGGTAAAGAGGGAAAAAATATTGGGTGTTCCCAGTTATGCCGATGTGGCAAGGAATATTACAGTAGGGACTACCTATCACGCCATTTATTATGGCCTAAACTCCATGGGATCCTATGCGGGGCAGTTGGATACCGAAGAAAGATGGAAAGTTGCAGAGTACGTGATGAAATTAAAACAAGATTTAACAAAATAAGACCTAGATTTTAGCAATATGTACACTTTTTCAAATAGATTAAAAATTGCTTCCTTCATTTTAATGGCTGTAGGCGTTTTGGGAATTGGTATTGGTTTTATGGCTGCGCCAAGTACTGTAGAAGAGGCAAAAGCCATAGTTGCGTCCCATGATGACGGACATGGTGATGCCCATGCGGTTGCAAAGGGTCATGGTGAAGAACAGGCTCATGGGGATGCACATGATGCATCTCATGATGAGCATTTATTGCACCAATTGCAGAACAAGCCCTGGGCAGCATTATATGTTGCAGCTTTTTTCTTTATGATGATAGCATTGGGTGTGTTGGCATTTTACGCCATTCAAAGAGCGGCCCAAGCCGGTTGGTCGCCATTGCTTTTTAGGGTAATGGAGGGTATTACGGCTTATTTGGTGCCCGGTGGTATAATCGTATTTGTGATCTTGGCATTATCCGTGGCACACATGAACCATTTATTTGTGTGGATGGATCCCGAGGTGGTTGCCCATGATCACCTATTACAAGGTAAATCTGGTTATCTAAACCCTGTTTTCTTTTTGATCAGAGCGGCTATTTTCCTTGGAGGTTGGATTTTATATAGGGAGTATTCCAGAAAATTATCCATTGCTCAGGATGAATCAAATGACGATTCAAACTTTAAATTAAATTTCAGGATATCTGCAGCCTTTTTGGTATTCTATCTTATCTCTGAATCCATTATGTCCTGGGATTGGATTATGAGTGTAGATCCACACTGGTTTAGTACCTTGTTTGGATGGTATATCTTCGCTAGTATGTTTGTATCGGGTATTACCGTAATTGCCATGGTAACTATTTACCTTAAATCTAGAGGATACCTTAAGGATGTTAATGATAGCCATATCCACGATTTAGCTAAGTTTATGTTTGGTATCAGTATCTTTTGGACTTATTTATGGTTCTCCCAATTTATGCTGATCTGGTATTCCAATATCCCTGAGGAAGTAACTTATTACGTTACTAGGATCGCGGATTTTAACTTGCCATTTTTTGGTATGATAGCCATGAACTTTGTATTTCCTTTGTTGTTGCTTATGAACAGTGATTTTAAAAGGGTAAATTGGTTTGTGGTAATGGCAGGTGTAGTAATTTTAGCTGGCCATTATCTGGATATTTTTAACGCTATTATGCCTGCTACGGTTGGTGATCAATGGTATATTGGTATTCCGGAAATCGGATCTATTTTGTTCTTTGCCGGCTTGTTTATATTTGTGGTGTTTACAGCCCTTACAAAAGCGCCGTTACAACCTAAACGCAATCCGTTTATAGAAGAGAGCAAGCATTTTCATTATTAGTAATTAGTATATAAGTATAATTTCAAATCATACGATGACTCCATTTTTGACCATAGTTGTTTTAGTATTAGTGGCAATTGCTATCTGGCAAATGACCAAGATATTCGAATTGTCACAGATCAAGGCCAACAACACAGAAGTAGCAAGTGAAACGGATAATAAGTACAATGGGTATTTAATGTTCGCCTTTCTGATTTTCCTTTATGGAATCACCATTTTTAGTTTCTGGAAATATTCAAAGGTATTATTGCCCGAGGCTGCTTCAGAACATGGTGGGGGTTACGATTCCTTGATGGCACTGTCTTTTGTGATCATCTTTATCGTTCAGACCTTGACCCAGTTTTTATTGCACTACTTTGCTTTTAAATACCGTGGAGAAAAGGGCAAGAAAGCCTTGTTCTATGCAGATAATGATCGCTTGGAGTTTATTTGGACCATTATACCTGTAATCGTATTGGCAGGTCTAATACTATGGGGGCTATATGCTTGGACCAATATAATGGATATCAATGAGGAAGATGACCCGTTGACCATAGAGCTTTATGCCCAACAATTTAACTGGACAGCAAGATATGCTGGTGACGATAATGTTTTGGGTGATGCCAATGTAAGAATGATCGATATAGAAAATGCCAATATCTTAGGGTTGGATCAGGCAGATCCAAATGCGGCAGATGATATTATTGTTAAAGAGCTTCATTTGCCAGTAGGACGTAAGGTGAACTTTAAAATGCGTTCACAGGATGTATTGCATTCTGCTTACATGCCCCACTTTAGGGCGCAAATGAACTGTGTTCCTGGTATGATTACACAGTTTTCCTTTACCCCAACCATTACCACAGCGGAAATGAGACAAAATCCAGATGTTGTTGATAAGGTAAAACGAATCAATAGGATAAGGGCAGAACAAGCTGCCAATGGTGTGGAGAACAAGGATCCTTGGGAGTTTGACTATGTGTTGTTGTGTAACAAGATATGTGGGAAATCCCATTATAACATGCAAATGAAAATTATTGTAGAAACTGAGGAGGAATATAACAAGTGGATCGCTAGTCAAAAGACCTTTGGTAGTTCCATGGCTTCTGCACAATAATTTATTCTTTAAAATAATAATTAAAAAATTTATAAAAATACAACTATGTCTGTAACAGCTCACGCACACGTAGAAGACCATTCAGATGACCACGGACATCATCACAAGGAGACCTTTGTGACCAAGTATATTTTTAGTCAGGATCATAAGATGATCTCCAAGCAGTATCTCATTACTGGTTTAATAATGGGGGCCATTGGTATTATGATGTCAATATTGTTTAGGATGCAATTGGCGTGGCCAGGAGAGTCCTTTCCAGTTTTTGAGGCTATCTTGGGTAAATGGGCCCCAGGAGGGGTGATGGACGCTGATGTGTACTTAGCTTTGGTTACCATTCATGGTACCATAATGGTATTCTTTGTACTTACGGCTGGGTTAAGTGGTACCTTTAGTAACTTATTGATTCCACTTCAGATCGGGGCCAGGGACATGGCTTCCGGATTCTTAAATATGGTATCCTACTGGATATTCTTCCTTTCCTGTGTTATTATGCTTATTTCCCTTTTTGTGGAATCAGGACCGGCAGCTGCAGGTTGGACGGTATACCCACCGCTTAGTGCCCTTCCTATGGCACAACCGGGATCGGGTATGGGTATGACCCTTTGGTTGGTTTCTATGGCCTTGTTTATAGCGCAGTCATTGTTGGGATCCCTGAATTATATTGTTACCGTATTGAACCTTCGTACAAAAGGGATGTCCATGACTAGATTGCCTTTGACTATATGGGCACTTTTTGTAACGGCTGTTATTGGTGTTATCTCTTTCCCAGTGCTTTTATCAGCAGCATTGTTGTTGATAATGGATAGAAGTTTTGGTACTTCATTCTTCCTGTCGGATATTTTTATCCAAGGAGAAGTACTGCACTTTCAAGGTGGATCTCCGGTATTGTACGAACACTTATTTTGGTTTTTAGGTCACCCGGAAGTATATATTGTAATCCTACCTGCAATGGGTATGGTATCCGAGATTATGGCAGTAAATGCACGTAAGCCTATTTTTGGGTATAGGGCGATGATCGCTTCTATATTGGCTATTGCCTTTTTATCTACCATTGTTTGGGGACACCATATGTTTATTTCTGGAATGAACCCATTCCTTGGATCTGTATTTACCTTTACTACCTTATTGATTGCAATACCTTCAGCGGTAAAGGCATTTAACTGGATTACCACTCTTTGGAAAGGTAACCTACAGCTTAACCCTGGAATGTTATTTTCCATAGGTATGGTTTCTACCTTCATATCTGGTGGTTTAACCGGAATTATTTTGGGGGATAGTACCTTGGATATTAATGTGCACGATACCTATTTTGTTGTAGCACACTTCCATTTGGTAATGGGTATATCTGCTCTTTACGGAATGTTTGCAGGTATCTACCATTGGTTCCCTAAGATGTTCGGTAGAATGATGAATAAGAATCTGGGTTACGTTCATTTTTGGATTACTGCAGTATGTTCCTACGGTGTTTTCTTCCCTATGCATTTTGTGGGAATGGCCGGGGTACCACGTAGATATTACGAGAATACCGCTTTCCCAATGTTTGATGACCTAACGGATATACAAGTATTAATGACAATGTTCGCTATTGTTGCGGCCTTTACTCAATTGATATTTGCCTTTAACTTTATAAGAAGTATGTTCTATGGTAAGAAAGCAGAGCAGAATCCTTGGAATGCAACAAGTTTGGAGTGGACTACTCCTGTAGAGCACATCCATGGTAACTGGCCTGGTGCTATCCCTGAAGTACACCGTTGGGCTTATGATTATAGTAAAACGGATGAGAATGGTGAATATATTATTCCTGGGCAGGACTTTGTAGCCCAAACAGTTCCCTTGAAGGATGGGGAAGAGGAATTACAGCATTAGACATTAGAATTTAACAATATTAAAAAGTCCATCGCTAAGATGGACTTTTTTTGTACCTTCCATTTACATAAAGCATGCTTTTTACAAGGTGTTGGAATATGGGGGTAGTGTGTTACATGCTTAATAATTCTTTTTTCATTTAAAGCGATACAGGTGAAACATAGTCTATTATTTTTTCTACTGGCGGTTTGTTGTATAGGTTATTCCCAACGTAAACCTAAAATCAAAGGAAACAGGAATGTGGTGGAGGTAAAGGAGACCCTCCCTCCATTTAATGCTATACAATTGAATGATGATCTTGAGATTACACTTCAGTCTTCCTCTGTAGAGGGTTATACCATAGAGGCTGATGATAATTTAATAGATATACTAAATTTTAAAGTAGAGGATGAAATCTTGATCATTGGTTCATACTATAAGGTTACTGGTAAAAAGAAATTGGATATAACTGTCAACTTTAATCGGTTGAATGAAGTGAGTGTTTATGAAGGCAAATTGGTTGCTAAGGATGGCTTTGTAACCGATATGTTGCAAGTTAGTACCTTTGGTTCGGCAGAAGTTGATATGGACGTTAATACAGAGGTGATGTACATTGCTATGGAAGGTAATAGTAGGGGTGATTTTAAGATAGACAGTGATTCCTTAAATATAAGTTTAATGGGTAAGGCCAAATTGGGATTGTACGGGGTAATCAAAACCGCAGAAGTGGTAATGACGCAGAATTCGGATGCCGATTTGGAAGGGATTACAGAAAACTTGGGCATTAATTTATTTGATAATGCAGACCTAAAGGCAAAACGATTGGAAGCCAATTTAGTGGAGGCATCGCTAGAGGGTAATGCCTCGGTGGAAGTTTGGTGTACCAATGAACTACAGCTTAATTCCGAAGGTTCGGCCAAGACCTATATGTATGGGGATGGCAAAATTAGCCTTCTCCAATTTTTGGATACTTCGGAACTTTATAAAAGAAAAAATTAATCACTTATAGGGGCCGTTAAGCAATGTTCCGGAATCCCATATCCCTCTACCAGACTTTTAAGGTGGGGCCTTAATTCCGTACAAAGGCGTTCTACTCGCTGCCGTATGGCTTTGAATTTTGTTCCGCCTATATATCCTTGTTCCAAATACCAAGAAGCGTCCTGTTTTATTTCATCTAGGGCAAATAGACAGCCCAGTTTTTGAAAAAGCTCCCTGTACTTTACATCTTCTATACCAAGGGTGTACTCGTAAAAGGTTTTATATGCCAATTCACAACTATAGGCTTTTCCCAAGACCAGTAGATGGGTCTGTACCTTTAGAAAGGCTTGGTAGGTAGGGATACCTTTTTTTATGTAACTCCTGATTCGCATGGCCACCGAATAGGTAAGTCTTCTGGTCCTATAATCAAAGGCGTGTTGGTGAAATTTTGGGTTGTACAGGTGCTCCTTATCTACTTTGTTGGCGTATATGGGGTTAATGGTAACCAGTTTGTCCCGTATCTGGGAGCTCAGGTGTTTTAGTACCGCAGAAAAACCAGAGCTGTTGAATTCTGAATTGAAATCTGATAGTATACCCTTGGCTGCCAATTGCAGGAGTACGGTATTGTCGCCTTCAAAAGTGGTAAAGATATCCACATCCGCCTTTAGGTCGGCAATCCTATTTTCTTGTAGGTAGCCTTTGCCTCCACAAGCTTCCCTACATTCTTGTATGGTGTCATTGGCGAACCATGTTATGATGGCTTTTAAGGCTGCTGCCTGGGTTTCAATCTTTCTCTTGTCTGTTATGCCAGAATCGCTGTAAGCCTTCATTAAATTGTCTAAAGTGGCCTTATAAACATAGGATTTGGCTATGGGAGGGGTTAGTCTAAGTTGATGGGAAGGATAGTCCATTATCAAATCTTCCTGGGATTTTAGATTGTCATTGAACTGCCTTCTTTGCAGCGCGTATTTTACAGCAATGCTAAGGGCCATATTGGCTCCGCTCAATGCTCCTTTGGCGACACAGATTCTACCGCCCACCAAAGTGCCCAACATGGTAAAAAAACGCTTATTGGGGTTTTTAATATCAGAATTATAGGTGCCATCGGCTAGTATATCACCGTATTTGTTCAATAGATTTTCCCTAGGTACTACCACTTGGTTGAACCATATTTTACCATTATCCACACCGTTAAGACCTAATTTGTAACCGTTATCCTCTATGCGGACACCGGGCATCAGTTTATTTTCATGGTCCCGGATGGGGACCAAAATGGCATGTACCCCATGGTTTTTGCCTTTTACTATAAGCTGGGCGAATACGGTGGCCATGGTACCGTGAAGGGCATTGCCTATATATTCCTTGTTGTCATCTTTTCCTGGGGTGTGTATGGTTATACTGTCCTCTTCCAAATTGTAAGTTGCCGTGGTGTTAATGCCTCTTACGTTGGAACCGTGCCCTGTTTCGGTCATGGCAAAGCAACCCAAAAGGTGGCCCTCGCCAATGTCTTTTAAATAGCGATCATGGTGTTTCTGGCTGCCCAGTTTTTGTATACTGCCGCCAAAAAGCCCAAATTGCACCCCAAACTTTACGGTAAGGCTTCCGTCTGCGTAGAGAAGGTTCTCAAAAATATGGGCATACAGTGGCATGGCGTTTTTACCTCCATAGGCTTCGGGATAGGCAATGGCGCCATACCCATGTTGGGACAAATGCTTTAGTTGTGAAAGCACCTTTTGTCTAAATTTTTCCTTGTCGTGAATGATGCTCCACTCATAAATAGGGTCGTCCAAAAAATTTCTAAAGCCATCTATTTCCTTGGAATACCTGCCTTTTAGTATGCTGTCTATTTCCTGTGCCTGGTAATAATCAGATGTCTTTTTGCTAACCACTTCCACCTCAAACAGATGGTGGTAATGATTGGGTTGTATTCCCAAATTGGTTTCTATGGCGGTCAAGCCGTCATTGAAGCTTGCGTTGGCATCATAAGCTGAAATCAATTTTCTACTAAACGAGGTCAAGGGATGTGCGTCACTTTCAATCAATTTTATGCCTGAGTTGGAAATGCTGCGTTGCCAGGATTTGATTACGTTGGCCTTTGGGGGCTTTTCCCTGTTGAGCCAGCTATGCAGTGTTTCTCGTTCCATTTCCTTTAGGTTTTGGTCTTCTTCTATGGTTCTTTTTACCACAGCAATTTCGGAGGTAGACAGCAGGTCGTCTGACCAAATCACGAAAAAGAAGGGTAGGTACTGTAATATGCTGGGAGGGTAATTGGTCTGTATCATGAAATGAATTTACATTTTTTAACTATAAGTTTTGGTATATCAAGGTATTTAATTGGTGAGGACCCATGGGTTTCTAATCTGTGTTTTCATGGAAAAACTACGCTAATTTGCATTATCTTTGTTGGTGTATGAACGAGAACCTAGATCCCACGGCGAGTAATTTTTCCAATGAAGAATTTGAAATAGAAAGGGCTTTACGGCCCATTTCTTTTGATGATTTTACAGGGCAGGAACAAGTGCTGGAAAACCTAAAGATATTTGTACAGGCGGCCAATTTAAGGGGTGAGGCCTTGGACCATACGCTTTTCCACGGGCCTCCCGGACTAGGGAAGACTACCTTGGCGCATATATTGGCCAATGAATTGGGGGTGGGTATTAAAATGACTTCAGGTCCCGTATTGGATAAACCCGGTGATTTAGCGGGGCTCCTGACCAATTTGGATGAGCGGGACGTACTATTTATTGATGAGATCCATAGGCTTAGCCCTATAGTGGAGGAGTACCTCTACTCCGCAATGGAAGACTATAAAATAGATATTATGATAGAATCGGGTCCCAATGCCCGATCTGTACAAATAAACCTTAATCCCTTTACTTTAATTGGGGCTACCACCCGTTCCGGTCTGCTAACGGCCCCAATGCGGGCGCGATTTGGGATACAGAGCAGGTTGCAATATTATTCTACCGAGTTGCTATCTACCATTGTGGAACGAAGTGCAGAAATCCTGAAGACGCCCATCTCCCAGGAAGCGGCCATTGAAATAGCCGGTAGGAGTAGGGGAACCCCTAGGATCTGTAACGCCCTGTTAAGACGTGTTCGGGATTTTGCCCAGATAAAGGGGAATGGGAATATTGATTTGGAAATTTCTAGGTTTGGCCTAAAGGCATTGAATGTGGATGCCCATGGACTGGACGAAATGGATAATAAGATTTTGACGACCATTATAGATAAGTTTAAAGGTGGTCCCGTAGGGATTACTACTTTGGCTACCGCCGTATCCGAAAGCGCCGAGACCATAGAGGAAGTGTATGAGCCCTTTTTAATACAACAAGGGTTTATAATGAGAACCCCTAGGGGCCGGGAGGTTACGGAATTGGCCTATAAACACCTGGGAAGAATAAAAGGGAACATACAAGGGGGGCTTTTTTAACTGCCCATCCCTCTAGCAGCTAGAGTGTTTCCCGAACAGTATTGACTTCATAAGCATGAACAATTTAAAATTGGTGTCTAGGTTTCAGGTGCTCAGGAATGCCAGGAGAATTCTTAAAAACCCGCTGCCCTTTCACCATGAAAATTTTGAGTTGCATGGCGATTTCTTTAAGGTAGAACTGTCTACCAAGGAGACAATACTTTTTACCCGGAATCCAAGCTTAATTAAGCACATTTTACAAAAGCAACATAGAATATATCAGAAGTCACCCTTGCAGACGGTAGACTTGGCAAAATATATAGGTCATGGGCTATTGACCTCCAATGGGGAGCACTGGCGTAAGCACAGGAGAATGGTGCAGCCGGCTTTTCACAAGAAGGAACTCCAAACTTTAATGGAGGTGGTGCGCAGGACTATTTTAACCGAATTGGCACGTATTGAACCCAATAAGGAAAAAGATTTTTTTTCGCTTTTGGGGGATCTTGCTTTTCAAGTGGTAGCAAAGTCTCTCTTTAGTAGCTCCAATATAGGAGCGGGAATGGAAGAATTACAACAGATCACGGAAGCTAACCAGCAGATGTTGATCAAAGAGATGAGGCAGCCATATTTAAGGTGGTGGTACCAACTCAATGGGAGTATTGATAGGCATTTGAACATGGCGGCTAAGGCTAGGGGATTGCTATTGCAGATAATAGAGGAAAGAAGGGGCTCTGGTGGTAAAGGGGGTGATCTTTTGAATATGCTTCTGGAAGCGCGCTATGAAGATGGGTCCTCAATGCCCGACAGGCAACTTATAGATGAATTGTTGATTCTGTTTACTGCTGGCCATGAAACAACCGCCAATGCCCTTAGTTTTACCTTGCTCTTACTTGCGCAACATCCGGAAATTCAGGAGCAGTTATATGAAGAGGTTGTTGGGGTGGATCTGGAGCAGTCAGGAGCTGATCTAATGCAAAAACTTATGAAGCTGCATTTGGTTAGGCAATGCTTGGAAGAATCAATGAGGTTGTACCCGCCGGTTTATGTAATAGATAGGATTGCTACCCAAGATGATACCTTTCATGAGCTGTCGCTTCCCAAGGGAACCATGGTATTGATGTCTATGTATGAATTGCACAGGCACCCTAATTTTTGGGAAAGACCGGCAGAATTTCTTCCCGACCGTTTTAGTACTTTGGACAGAAAGGATTACGCCGAGTACTATTATCCTTTTGGCGCTGGCCCCCGTATGTGCGTTGGCAATAATTTTGCTATGTATGAAATGATTATCGCGCTGGCAGAAATTGTTAGGAAATACAAAATATACACCTCGTTAAAAACAATAGAGGTAAATCCGCTAATTTCCCTTAAGCCAAAGTGTGTACCTTTACAATTTAAAGAACGATAATATATTTTGAAGCGAGTAGCGGAACATACCCAACTTATTAAGGCAGAAGCAAAACGCCTAGGTTTTTTGTCATGTGGCATCTCCCAAGCTAATTTTTTGGAGGAAGAGGCGCCCCGTTTGGAAAAATGGCTCAATAAGAACATGAATGGGGAAATGGGATATATGGCAAACTATTTTGACAAGCGTTTGGATCCCAGATTGTTGGTAGATGATGCAAAATCCGTTATTTCCGTCCTACTCAATTATTATCCCGAACAACAACAAGAGACAGAAAGTTACAAACTCTCTAAATACGCCTATGGGCATGATTATCATCATGTCATAAAATCAAAGTTAAAGTTACTTCAGCAGTTTATAACCCAAGAAATTGGAGAGGTCAACGGACGGGCCTTTGTAGATTCGGCTCCGGTGTTGGACAAGGCTTGGGCAGCCAAAAGCGGACTAGGGTGGATAGGGAAGCACAGTAATTTATTGACCCAAAAACAGGGGTCATTTTATTTTATAGCCGAATTGATCGTGGATTTGGAACTGGAGTATGACCATCCGGTAACGGACCATTGCGGAACCTGTACGGCCTGTTTGGATGCCTGCCCCACCCAGGCCATAGTAGAACCCTACGTTGTGGATGGCAGTAAATGTATCTCCTACCTTACCATCGAATTAAAAAATGAAATTCCCTCGGAATTCCAAGGCAAAATGGACGACTGGATGTTTGGTTGTGACGTTTGCCAAGATGTGTGCCCATGGAATCGTTTTTCCAAGCCACATAATGAACCCCTTTTTAATCCCCATCCAGAACTTTTGTCCATGACCAAGAAGGACTGGGAAGAAATTACCGAGGATGTTTTTAAAAAAGTCTTCCAGAAGTCCGCAGTAAAACGAACCAAGTTTTCCGGTCTAAAAAGAAATATTGAATTCCTAAAATAGAGGTCCCAAGCATTGTAGCGAAATACGTTTTAATTATTTGCTCCTATTGGCCGGTGTTAAGTTGGTGTTGTTTTTTACTCCAATAGGGCATTTTTTCTTTTTAAGTTTAATGACCAACGATTAAAAATCTTACATTAGTTGTTGTATTGGAATTAATTTTTTAACCCTGATAGTTTCCCCCGATCGTAGTGTAACATATACTGTTTAATATTTTTTTATGAACACCTTGGGCACCTTGGATATTCTGGTAATCCTGGTCTATCTCTTCGGAATTATATGGTATGGCATATCAAAGTCTAAAAGAGATTCATCAGAGGATTACTTTTTGGGCGGGAGGACCATGACATGGCCAATAGTTGGCATAGCTCTTTTTTCGGCAAACATCTCTAGCTCCACTTTGGTTGGTTTGGCTTCGGATGCCTTTCAGACCAATATCAATGTATATAACTATGAATGGTTCGCAGTAGTGGTGTTAATTTTCTTTGCCATTTTTTTCTTGCCATTTTATCTGCGTTCCGGGGTGTACACCATGCCGGAATTTATAGAAAGGCGCTATGACAGGCGTTCCCGCTATTATTTTTCCTTTATCACTATCATAGGCAACGTAATGGTAGATACGGCCGCTGCGCTGTACGTTGGGAGTATAGTACTTAAATTATTGTTCCCTGATATTAGCTCAACAATGATTATCATTATGCTGGCAGTGGCCGCTGCGGCCTATACTATTCCGGGAGGGTTAAATTCGGTTATTCAGACCGAGGTGATCCAGGCAATTTTACTCGTTATAGGTTCCTGTCTGCTAACCTATTTTGCCTTTACCGAATTAGGGGGCGGATGGAATGCCATGATGAAAGGTTTGGATTCCATGTTGGCCTCTGGGGAGGTGAGTTTTGGAGATAGGGCACTGGAGGGGAAGTATATTCCCGGCAATTCCCAAGAGGTATTTAGTCTTTTGCGGCCCAATAATGACGAATTTATGCCCTGGTGGGGCCTGCTAACGGGGGTTCCGTTATTGGGGTTTTATTTTTGGGCCAACAATCAATTTATGGTACAAAGGGTTTTGGGTGCCAAGAATCTGGACCATGGTAGGTGGGGAGCGCTTTTTGCCGGACTATTAAAACTTCCGGTAATCTTTATTATGATCGTACCAGGGGTATTGGCCATGTTGCTGTACAATACCTTGGATATCTCAACACTTAACTACCTGCTCCCAAATGGAAGTATATGTGCCCGTTTGGCAGATTGTCCCAACCTTACTTACCCGGTATTACTGTTCAATTTATTGCCAACTGGTATTTTGGGATTGGTAGTGGCTGGTCTTATGGCGGCCATGATGTCCTCGGTGTCCGCAACTTTTAATTCGGCCTCCACGCTGATTACCATGGATTTTATAAAACAGATAAGACCCCAAATGACAAGTCGGCAATTGGTACGGGCAGGGCAGATTTCCACTTTGGTCCTAGTAGTACTGGCGTCGGCATGGGTGCCGTTTATAGAAAGGGTAAGCGATTCGCTCTGGGGTTATCTACAATTGGTCATAGCCTTTACCAGTCCACCTGTTGTATCGGTCTTTTTGTTGGGGCTGTTCTGGAAAAGGGCCAACGGTACCGGGGCTTTTGTAAGCCTATTGGCAGGTGGCGCCTTTGCCATATTTATGATATTGTCCATGACCTATGATATTGTTCCCTACTTAAATGGGATTCACTTCCTGGCCAAGGCCAACCTGTTATTTGTAATAAGTATCCTTGTTCATGTTCTGGTAAGTTTGGGCAGTAGCCCTCCGGATCAACAAAAGGTAGCGGAGTATACCTACAGGAAAAAATTGTTTGCACAGGAAACCGAAGAACTTAGAGAGAGTCCTTGGTACAGGAATTATAGGATCTTGGCCATTATCCTTTTGGTAATCACCGCTTTGTTGGTAGGGGTATTTTTGTAATTCCCTAAACTACCAGGAAAGGGTAGGGGTAAACTGGTTTTTTTATCTGGTTTAAATCTGTGGAGTTTCCTTTTTTTAATCCTATTATTTTAAAGAATACTGTTAACTTTGTTTTTTTAAACTATAGAAGATGAGCAAGCAAAAGACCAGACGTGAGGCCTTGGTGTACCATGCCAAGCCCCAACCGGGAAAAATAAAAATAGTTCCAACCAAGCCTTATGCTACTCAAAGGGATTTGGGACTGGCATATTCGCCAGGAGTTGCCGAGCCCTGTTTGGAAATTGCGAAAGATAAGGACAATGTATATAAATATACTTCCAAGGGAAATATAGTAGCGGTTATCTCTAACGGGACCGCAGTATTGGGCTTGGGAGATATTGGTCCGGAAGCTTCCAAGCCAGTGATGGAAGGGAAGTGTCTATTGTTCAAGATATTTGCTGATATTGACGGTTTGGATATAGAGCTGGATACCAACGATGTTGATAAATTTATAGAAACTGTAAAGACTATTGCCCCCACATTTGGAGGGATAAACCTTGAGGATATAAAAGCTCCGGAAGCCTTTGAAATAGAAAGGCGCTTAAAAGAGGAGTTGGATATACCGGTTATGCACGATGATCAGCATGGAACGGCCATTATTTCTGCGGCCGCCCTGTTAAATGCCTTGATCATCACCGAGAAAAAAATTGAGGATGTCCGTATTGTTGTCAGTGGAGCCGGTGCGGCCGCTGTATCCTGTACGCGACTCTACAAGGCGTTCGGGGCCAGTGATAAGAATATAGTAATGCTGGATAGCAAAGGGGTAATCCGTAGCGATCGCGATAATTTGTCTGCTGAGAAGCTGGAGTTTGCTACCGATAGAAAAATAAACACCTTGGAAGAAGCTATGAAAGATGCCGATGTGTTTATTGGTCTTTCTATAGCCGATATTGTTTCTCCGGAAATGTTGCTGTCCATGGCCAAGGACCCTATTGTTTTTGCCATGGCCAACCCCAATCCGGAAATAGATTATAATTTGGCCATTAAAACCAGAAAGGATATCATCATGGCCACCGGAAGGTCCGATCATCCTAACCAGGTGAACAATGTTCTTGGATTTCCCTTTATTTTCAGGGGTGCTCTTGATGTAAGGGCAACCAAAATAAATGAGGCCATGAAAATGGCCGCTGTTGTAGCCTTGGCAGAACTTACCAAGGAGCCGGTACCGGAACAGGTAAATATTGCATACGGGCAGACTAGGTTGGCCTTTGGCAAGGATTATATAATTCCGAAACCATTTGATCCTAGACTTATTGCCGAAATTCCACCTGCTGTAGCCAAGGCGGCCATGGAAAGTGGCGTGGCCAAAATGCCCATAGAAGACTGGGATAAATACCGTGAAGAACTGCTTCAGCGCTCTGGAAACGACAACAAGATTGTTCGTCTACTCCATGATAGGGCAAGAATGAACCCCAAGAAGATTGTGTATGCCGAGGCCGATCATTTAGATGTGCTCAAAGCGGCCCAGATTGCCTATGAGGAAGGGATAGCAATTCCTATTCTTTTGGGGAATAAGGCGGTAATTTCCGAATTGATGGAGGAGTTGGAATTTGATGCCGATATTATGGTGATAGATTCCCATGCCGATGAAACCAACGAAAAAAGAAATCACTACGCCAATAGATATTTTGAAAATAGACAGCGTAGCGGAGTTACTTTGTTTGGTGCCAGGGCCAAAATGAAGGAGCGCAATTATTTTGCGGCTATGATGGTACTGGAAGGGGATGCCGATGGTATGATCTCTGGCTATTCCAGAGCCTATCCTACAGTGGTGAAGCCTGTTTTTGAGGTAATAGGAAGAGCGTCAAACGTTAAAAAAGTATCCACGGTAAATATTATGATTACAGATAGAGGTCCCCTGTTTTTGGCAGATACCTCCATAAATATAGATCCTAACGCAGAGGAAATTGCCGAGATCGCCAAAATGACGGCCAACGTGGCAGCTACTTTTGGCTTTAGTCCCGTTATGGCCCTATTGTCTTATGCCAACTTTGGTTCTTCCTCACATGGGCATGCTACCAAAGTGAGGGAAGCGGTGAAAATTCTGCACGCTACTAAACCGGATTTGGTAGTGGATGGGGAATTGCAAATTGATTTTGCCCTCAACAAAGACTTACATCAAGGGAAATTTCCCTTTTCTAAATTGGCAGGTAAAAAGGTAAATACCCTAATTTTTCCTAATCTTGAAGCGGCCAATATCACCTATAAGTTGCTTAAAGAGTTGAATCAGGCCGATTCCATCGGACCAATTATGGTGGGGCTTAGGCGATCTGTGCATATATTACAACTTGGGGCAAGCGTAGATGAAATGGTGAATATGACCGCAGTTGCAGTCATTGATGCCCAGGAAAGGGAAAAACGAAAATTGGCGAAGTCTAAAAAATAGGTCCATAGGTAGACTTGTAGAACAACAAATAGCCAAAACCATTAACCAGAAATCTGTAATATAGAATGATTACCCATCTAAGAGGAAAACTCGTTGAAAAAAATCCAACCCATATTATTATAGAATGCGCGGGAGTGGGGTATTTTGTCAATATTTCCTTAAATACATTTGCTAAGATTGGTGATTCGGAAAATATACAATTATTTACACATCTGCAGGTAAAGGAAGATTCCCATACCCTTTTTGGATTTGCCGAAAAATCGGAACGGGAAATATTCAGACTGCTATTGTCTGTTTCCGGAATAGGTTCCAGTACGGCAAGGACAATGTTGTCTTCCCTTTCCCCTGCCCAGGTTAGGGACGCCATTGCCAGCGGTGATGTGCCCACCATTCAAGGAATCAAAGGTATAGGAGCCAAAACGGCACAGCGTGTTATTCTAGATTTAAAAGATAAAGTTTTGAAAGTTTACGATATTGATGAACTTTCCGTCCAATCGAACAATACAAATAAAGATGAAGCGTTATCTGCATTAGAGGTTCTTGGATTTGTCCGCAAACAAGCTGAAAAAGTTGTGGACAAAATTGTTGGCCAAGACCCTGGACTAAGCGTAGAGGACATTATTAAATTTGCGCTTAAAAATTTATAGCAAGTTTGAAAAAAGGGGCAAAATTTTATCTTAAATCATTATTTAAGCTTACCGTTCTATTCTTTGTTTTTTTGGGTGCAACCAATACTTCCTTGGCCCAGGATACAGAAGGACAGCAGACTAATGAGCAGGAATTGGATTCCGTGAAAACCGGGGTTGCATTGGGGAAATTGGTGATGGAAAACCCTGATAGTATTGTTTCCAAATATACCTATGACCCTAATATGGACAGGTATGTATATACGGTTAGTGTTGGTGATTTTGATATTGATTACCCTATCATTCTAACACCGGAACAATATTATGAACTGGTGCGCAAAGAGGGGATGAAAAGCTATTTTAAGGAGAAAATAGATGCATTTATCGGTAAAAAGCAAGGAAGTGAGGAAGCCCGAAAAAATCTGCTCCCCAATTTTTATGTAGACAACAGCTTCTTTGAAAGCGTATTTGGAGGCAATACCATTGAGGTCATTCCACAAGGTTCCGTGGCTATGGATTTAGGGGTAATCTGGCAAAAAAATGACAATCCTTCCCTGTCCCCAAGAAACCGTACCAACCTTTCCTTTGATTTTGACCAGAGAATTAGCCTCAGTATGTTGGGTAAAATAGGTGAACGCCTACAGGTTACTGCCAACTACGATACAGAGGCGACCTTCGATTTTCAGAATTTGGTGAAATTGGATTATACCCCTTCTGAGGATGATATTCTTCAGAAAATTGAAGTGGGAAATGTGAGTATGCCACTAAACAGTTCTTTGATTACCGGTGCCCAAAGTCTCTTTGGGATAAAAACACAACTGCAGTTTGGGAAAACTACGGTGACCGCCGTGTTCTCCGAGCAACGGTCTCAGAATAATACCGTGGTGGCTCAAGGCGGAGGAACGGTGAACGATTTTGAGCTCAGGGCACAAGACTACGATGAGGATAAACACTTTTTCCTGGCCCATTATTTTAGGGACAATTATGATGCCGCCTTGGAAAGCTACCCCTACATTAGGAGTCAGGTGCAAATTACCAGATTGGAAGTGTGGGTTACCAATAGAAGCCAGCAAACACTGAATGTTAGAAACGTAGTAGCCATCCAGGATTTGGGTGAGGTAAGACAGGATAGAACCCGTATAGGTGAAAACAATGGAGATCCTGCCGGCTTTTTTAATCCTTCATCGGCGGGTAATTTGCCTAGAAACAGTGCCAATGACTACGACCCCTTGTTAATTGGGGCCGGAGGGGTGCTCAATGACAATGTACGGGATATTGCTACGGTACAAAGCGGTTTTAATATTCCGGGTTATACTGTGAACCAAGGCTTTGATTACGCCATTTTGGAAAACGCCAGAAAGCTGGAGGAAGGTCGGGATTATAGCTATAATACCCAATTGGGGTATATCTCCCTGAATCAAAGGCTAAGTAATGATGAGGTACTTGGGGTGGCTTTTCAATATACTTTTAACGGAGAGGTATATCAGGTTGGGGAATTTGCCAATGGAGGCTTGGATGCCACTACCGTATCGGCCGGGGCCGAAATTCCCGTGAACAACAACACCCTTATACTTAAACTGTTAAAAAGTAATATCACCAATGTTGTAGATCCTATATGGGATTTGATGATGAAAAATATTTATGCTACCGGTGCTTATCAATTAAGTCAGGAAGATTTCAAACTAAATATTTTATATGCCGAGACCACTCCCAGAAACTATATTACTCCGGTAGAATCCGGAGCAGGGTCTGGCTGGCCCACCACCCCGGAGCCCTTGGAAGATAGGATTCTGCTAGATGTGTTTAATTTGGATAGGCTAAATGCATATAACGACCTTCAGAGTGGCGGAGATGGATTTTTCGATTTTGTGGAAGGTATAACTATCGACTCCCAAACGGGAAGCATAATTTTCACCAAGGTAGAGCCTTTTGGTGAATATCTATTTGATCTCTTAGGTGGTGGTACCTATGATGTGGATGACGATCAAGGTTATAACGCCAATCAACAGAAGTATGTTTTTAGAAATATGTACGCCTTGCCTACGGCAGCGGCCCAACAGGATGCGGACAAAAATAAATTTATTTTAAAGGGATCGTACAAATCCCAGGGAACCAATGGGATCCCTATTGGGGCCTTTAATGTACCCCAAGGATCGGTAAGGGTTACCGCTGGAGGTCGCCAATTGCAGGAAGGAATAGACTACACGGTGAACTATCAGGCTGGTACGGTGCAAATTTTGGACCCCAGTTTGGAAGCTTCCAATACCCCTATCAATATATCTGTAGAAAACAATGCGGTCTTTGGGCAGCAAACAAGACGGTTTACAGGGGTAAATGTAGAACATCAGTTCAATGAGAATTTTGTGCTGGGAGGTACTTTGTTGAATCTCAACGAAAAACCCTTGACCCAGAAATCCAATTACGGAATAGAACCTGTAAACAATACCATCTTTGGTTTAAATAGTAATTTCTCTACCGAAGTACCCTTTCTTACGCGCTTAGTGAACAAGCTGCCCAATATAGATACCGATGTTCCATCCAATTTATCGGTAAGGGGAGAAGTAGCCTATTTAATACCGGGTTCACCAAGTAATGCCGATTTTGAGGGAGAGACAACTACTTATTTGGACGATTTTGAGGGGGCTCAGTCACTCATTGATATACGGTCGTTCCTAGGTTGGTCCATGGCCAGTCCGCCAGTGGAATTTGTTACCGATATCAATAATGTGGAATCTGGATTTGGAAGGGCAAAAATGGCCTGGTATACGGTAGATCCCATATTTTATTCCAATCAACGGCCAACATCCTTGAGCGATGATGATATTTCTACCAATGAAACCAGAAGGATATATATACAGGATGTTTTTAACCAAGATGTGGCACAAGGGCAGACATTGGCACAAAACACCTTGGATATAGCCTATTATCCGGATATGAAAGGACCTTACAATGCCAATCCCGATTTTGTGAGCGAGCAGCCACAGGATAAATGGGCTGGGATTATGCGATCTTTGAGCAGTACCGATTTTGAACAGTCCAATGTAGAATACGTTCAATTCTGGGTGTTGGATCCCTATGTGGATGGAGTGTCTACCAGTCCAGGGGATCTGGTAATCAACCTAGGGAATATCTCTGAAGATATATTGCCCGACGGTAGGAAGCAATATGAAAACGGCTTGCCGGTAGATCCTATTTCCAGTGATCTTACCTATAAAACTGGCTGGGGTAAAGTGCCCGCTACCCAATCCTTGGTTTATGCCTTTGATGCTGACCAAAACAACAGGGGAGTGCAGGATATAGGTTTTGACGGCCTTACCGATGCAGATGAAGCTACTTATACTTTTGAGGGAGGAATTACCTATAACGGTCCGGCCGAGGATCCTGCATTGGACAATTATGAATATTTCCTGAATAAGGAGGGGAGTATTCTGGAACGTTATTTAAATTACAATAACCCGGATGGTAACTCCCCCGTAGAAGTGAGCGACAGCAACAGGGGGTCTACCACCCTGCCAGATGTGGAGGATATAGACAGGGACGGAACCATGAATACGGTAAATAGCTACTATGAATACCGTATACGGATAAAGCCTGGGACTACCATTAACGATAAATACGTTACGGATATCAAGGAAGGGGTAACAAGATCCCTGCCTAACGGAAACACCTTGAACGAACGTTGGATTCAGTACAAGATACCCCTAAGTGATTTTACCGATGCCATAGGAGGTATAAGCGATTTTAGGTCCATTAGTTTTATGAGGATGTACCTTACAGGGTTCTCTAGTAATGTGGTGCTACGTTTTGCAACCTTGGACCTGGTGCGTGGTGATTGGCGTACTTATACCAATTCTTTGGAACCCGATGTGGATTCTGATCCATCGGATGATGGTACCTTGGTGGATGTGAATGCAGTAAATATAGAAGAAAATGCTGCCAGAACCCCAATTCCTTATGTGCTGCCTCCAGGGGTAGAACGCGAAAGGTTGAATAATAACAATACCATTATTCGTCAAAATGAACAATCCTTGTCCTTTGTTGTGGAAAATTTGGAACCCAGGGATGCTAGAGGGGTGTTCAAGAATTTGAACATTGATGTACGGCAGTATAAAAGCCTAAAAATGTTTATGCATGCCGAGGAGATTGTGGAATCGGATTATGCTGACGGAGAAACCCCATTGGTGGGCTTTATAAGGATAGGTTCAGATTTCTCACAAAACTATTATCAAATAGAGTTGCCCCTACAGTTTACTCCTTATGGGACAAGTTCGGAAAGCGAAATTTGGCCAGATGTAAACGAGTTGGATATTTCCTTGGATGATTTGTCCAAGGTTAAATCGGCAGGAATTTCAGCCCAAACCCTGAGCACGGTTAATTATTATGAAATAGACAATGGGGAAGTGGTGCAGGTAAATGAGTTTGACCCACGGACCTTAGGTAAAATACGTATCGGAATTCGCGGTAATCCATCCCTTGGTAGTATACGCAGTATGATGGTAGGGGTTAAAAATGATGATAACCTTCCTGCGAGGGGCGAGGTATGGTTTAATGAATTACGACTTTCAGGATTGGATAACAATGGAGGATGGGCAGCCATCGCGGCCATGGATATGAATATGGCAGATTTTGCCAATGTTTCGGCTACCGGTAGTAAAAGTACTTCTGGCTTTGGGGCCATAGATCAGATGCCCAATGAACGGGCCAGGGAAGATGCCGTTTCCTATGATGTGGTAACCAATGTGAATATTGGACAGTTGTTTCCGGAAAAATGGGGCTTGCAGTTGCCGTTCAACTATGGTATTTCCGAACAGATGATTACTCCGGAATTTGATCCCGTATATGAAGACCTAAAATTGGAAGATCGTATTGCGGCAGCGGAAACAGCAGAGGATGCCGAGGCCATTAAGCAACAGGCAGAAGACTATACCAAAAGGACCAGTGTAAACTTTATTGGGGTAAGAAAGGATAGGAGCGAGGAGGCCGACGCCAATTTCTATGACATAGAGAACTTTACCTTTAACTATTCTTATAACGAAGTTGACCATAGGGATTTTGAAATAGACGAACTAAAGGAGCAGAATGTGGTGACCGGCTTTGTGTACAACCACAACTTTAAACCGGCCACCCTGGAACCCTTTGCCAAAAAAGATTCCCTTTTTACCGGCAAGTATTTAAAGTGGTTAAAGGATTTGAATTTAAATGTATTGCCGGCCAGTATTTCCCTGCAATCCAATATTAACCGTTCTTTTAACCAACAAAAGTTTAGGGATGTTTTTGAGCCGGGTGTGGAGAAATTGGATCTGCCATTTTTGCAACAAAGAAATTACCTGTTTAATTGGCAATATGCAATTAATTACAGTTTAACCAAGTCATTGCGCTTAAGCCTAACGGCCTCCAACAACAATATAGTCAGGAACTATTTTGAAGAAGAAGGGAATTCGGATTCGGATATAAACCAAGCCCTAGGTCTTTGGGACGGATTTTTTGATCTGGGTGAGCCCAATAGGCATTCCCAAGAAATGCAGTTAAATTATGAGTTGCCGTTTAATAAGATACCGGCCTTGGATTTTATCAATGCCCAGTACACCTATACCAGTAATTTTGACTGGCAAAGAGGTGGGGATGCCTTAAACGAGGTGGCCGGAGAGGATATCAATACGGTTCAGAATGCCAATACCCACAATTTAACAACTTCCTTGACCATGCAGAGGTTCTATGACTTTCTTGGTTTGGGCAGAAAGGATGCCAAAACAACCAACAGGAGACCTGCTCGTTTGGATAAGGGCGGTAATCCTTCTTCCCGGGAAGCGGGCAATGCGGCAAGCAAAGGAGCTTCGGCTGGGATCAATGCATTTATAGATGTGCTTACAATGGTAAAGCGAATTAATGTTACCTATAGCCAGAATAGTGGTAAGGTGTTGCCGGGCTATACCAGATCTGTTGGGTTTATTGGTACGGCAAAGCCAACCATAGGCTTTGTATTTGGTAGTCAGGCCGATGTACGCTTTGAGGCGGCAAGGAACGGTTGGTTGACCACCTTCCCGGAATTTAATCAGCAGTACATAGAGAATACCAATAAGCAGTTGAATATTACGGCCACGGCCCAGCCTACCCGAGACCTTACTATAGATTTAGTGGCGGATAGACAATATTCCGAGAGCTATCAAGAGAATTTTAATGTGTCCGATATGGGGAACGACGTATTTGATTATGTGAATCTCCTAGGCAACAATTATGGCAACTTTAGTATTTCTACTTTAATGATAGGCACGGCCTTTGGTAGAAGTGACGAATTTGATTCTTCCAGTTTTGAAACCTTCAAACAAAATAGGATTACTATTGCCAATAGGATCGTAGCCGAAAGAAACCACGATACAGGTGAGGTGGATGACGATGGATTCCCGGAACGCTATGGAAAAACCAGTCAGGATGTGCTGCTTCCCGCATTTTTTGCTGCGTATACGGGACAAGACCCCAATAAAGTAAGCTTGGACGCCTTTAGGGATGTTCCTATTCCCAATTGGAACATTAAGTATACCGGTTTAATGAGGAACCCTTGGTTTAAGAAAAAATTTAAACGTTTCTCCGTTAGCCATGGTTATAGATCAGCCTATAGTATCAACTCTTTTCAGACAAACTTAACACGGACCCAATTGGAAAACGAGGGTAGAGAGCCAATAAATACCGAAAATGATGATTTTCTGCCAGTAAACATTATGAACAATGTGGTGCTTACAGACCAATTTAATCCGCTGGTCAAAGTAGATTTTGAAATGAAAAACTCCTTGAGTGTATTGGCGGAGATACGAACAGATAGGGCGTTGTCCTTGAGTTTTGACAATAGTTTGTTAACAGAGATCAACGGCAAGGAATATACGGTAGGTCTGGGGTATAGATTTAAGGACGTAAAGTTTGTCACCAATATTGGAGGGCAGAAGCAACGTTTAAAAGGCGATTTGAATCTAAAAGCGGATGTAACCCTAAGGGACAATATAACTATTATTCGTAATCTGGACATTGATAACAATCAAATAACCTCTGGACAAAATTTGATCTCCATGAAATTTGTGGCCGATTACGCTCTGAGCAAGAGTCTTAATGCCCTGTTCTTTTACGACCATTCCTTTTCCAAATTTGCCGTTTCCACAGCATTTCCGCAGACTTCTATCAATACAGGTTTTACCTTGCGGTACAACTTTGGAAATTAAGGCGGGGGGTATACAGGTCATGTCATAGCCGAAAAAAAAGTTAGCTGGTTAGTAAAAAGTTTAAATGAGATTTTTGATTTACAAGAGATAATCTTATACATTTGCTTGCTTAATAAAGAAAAATAATGAATATACCTGCAGATTTAAAATACACCAAAGACCACGAGTGGGTTAAAGTTGAAGGGGATACCGCCATAGTGGGCATCACTGATTTTGCACAGGGCGAATTGGGTGATATTGTCTATGTGGAAGTTGAAACCTTGGATGAAACCTTGGACAAGGATGAGGTTTTTGGAACCGTGGAGGCTGTTAAGACCGTTTCCGATCTGTTTCTTCCTTTAAGCGGTGAAATAGTTGCCTTTAATGAATCTCTTGAGGATGAACCGGAAAAAGTAAACACAGACCCTTATGGTGAAGGGTGGATTATAAAAATTAAGATTGGCGATTCCTCGGAATTGGATAGCTTGCTCAACGATGCTGACTACAAAGAGCTGGTTGGTGCTTAAAAATTACCTTTTTACAATATTGTTTATAAGCTGGACGGTGTTCATTACACTGCTCAGCTTATTTTCGTTTAAAGGAGATAGTCTGCCGTCTGTAGATATTCCACATGTGGATAAGGCGGTGCACTTTACCTTTTATTTTGTATTTACCTTTTTGGGCTGCTTGGGGTATAGGGAGTTAAAATCTAAAAAAACAACCCTTAAAAGGGCGGTTTTTGTTTCGATACTGACCGCTGTGATTTATGGTATGGTTATTGAGGTATTACAAGGTGTTGCCACGGCCCACAGGGAACCTGATATATTGGATTTTTTGGCCAATAGTGCTGGCGCTTTTGTTGGGGCCTATGCGGTGAAGTATATTTTCTCGGGAAATACTTCCTTGAAGTGGGACAAGTAACATTTTTTTTAAGTATTTTGGGGTCCGTTTTTATAAGGAAGTTGGTAATCCCTTGTTACTTAAGTGTTTTGCGGAGAGGTTGTAGTAAAACAGCCGTGATAAGGTATTTGGATGCCCGCATTTAGGAGTGTAATTGATATTTTGGATCCTTTGAACTGTTGAAATTTATTTGTATATTTTTTAACAAAAAATTTTAAACAGATAAAATAAATATATAAATTAGCGAACATTAAAAAAGAAGAACTATGGAACTTAAAAAGAATCCTAAGGCGGATTTATCAAGAAATAGCGGGCTTTATTTCGTTATTGGTCTTGCATTGGTGATGCTGTTGACGTATGTGGCTTTCGAATGGAAAACATATGACGACGATAACAATTTTGATTATACCATGAATGTGGAGGACACCTTGGATGAGGAAGTTCCTATGACAGAGCAGATAAAAACTCCACCACCACCACCGCCACCAGCCGCACCTGAAATTATTGAGGTTGTTGAGGATGAGGAAGAAGTAGAGGAGACGGTTATCGAGTCTACTGAAACCAGTCAGGAAGAAGAGATAATTGAAGTGGAGGAAATTGAAGTGGAAGAAGTTGAAGAGGACGTTGATGTACCATTTGCCGTTATTGAAGATGTTCCAATTTTCCCAGGTTGTGAAAACGAGCCTAAAAATAAACTTAGGGAGTGTTTTAACCGTATGATGCAGAAGCATATAGGTAAAAACTTTAGATACCCAGAAATTGCCCAGGAAATGGGAGTTCAGGGAAGGGTTAATATCATGTTCGTTATTCAGAAAGATGGTAGTATTGGTAATGTAAGGATGAGAGGTCCGGATAAGAACTTGGAGAAAGAGGCTGCTAGGATTATTAGTAAATTGCCTAAAATGACTCCAGGAAAGCAGAGAGGTAGACCGGTACGTGTTCCCTTTAGTATTCCAATTACCTTTAAGTTGCAATAGTATAAAGCTTATTATATTGAGATCCCGAGCCAAGGCTCGGGATTTTTTTTGCCCAAAAGTGAAGGGTAAGGGTGGTATTTTTCCTGGTTTTGGTAAGTGGTGTAAGTGTTTGTAAGCTCTTGCGGCAAGGAGGTTTGCTCAAGTATGGCCTGGTTTTCAAAGTGTAAAGAAGCAGCAATAAGCATAAACATGATTATTTGGTTGCAAAAAATTCTAATGCGGTGTATCTTTGCGGTCCCTTTAAAAAAAGTAAATGAAAATGGCGGTTAGTTCGGTGAAAAACACAGCATTATCTTTGTATTTCGCTGATTTTAAAGAGATTACTAAGGCAAGGCTTGCTGTAAGTGTGGTTTTTTCGTCCATAGCCGGATATTTTCTGGGTGCCGTTGAAATCAATTTGGTGTCGGTTCTATTGTTGGCTTTTGGTGGTTACTGTATGGTGGGGGCCTCCAATGCCTATAACCAGGTTATAGAAAAGGACTTGGACGCTTTAATGAACCGTACTAGGAATAGACCTATACCTTCTGGAAGAATGTCGGTTGCCATGGCCATGACCATAGCGGTTTTGTTGACCCTTCTCGGCATTGTGGCCCTTTATTTTCTTAACCCCAAAACAGCAATGTTCGGGGCTATATCCATCTTTTTGTATACCAGTGTATATACGCCTTTAAAGACGGTTACTCCCTTGGCGGTTTTTGTAGGGGCATTTCCGGGTGCTATTCCCTTTATGTTGGGGTGGGTGGCTGCTACCGATAATTTTGGGATTGAGCCTGGAACCTTGTTTATGATACAGTTTTTTTGGCAATTTCCCCATTTTTGGGCCTTAGGTTGGATGTTGGATGACGATTACAAAAAAGGAGGCTTTAAAATGCTTCCTACCGGAAAGAAAGACAAAGGCACCGCTTTGCAGATTATTATGTACACCATTTGGATGATGTTGATTTCCATAATTCCTGTTTTTGGTTTTACGGGCAGGCTGCAGTTATCCGTGGTAGCGGCAGGGGTCATATTTTTAATGGGTTTGGTGATGTTGTTATTTGCATTTCGTCTTTATGAAAAAAGGGATAATGCATCGGCAAGAAAACTAATGTTGGCAAGTGTAAGTTATATCACCTTGATGCAGGTGGTTTACGTAGTAGATAAATTTATATAATTAGGATGGACTTAACACAAGGTACAGGGAAAGAGAAGAATGATAGGGCTAAGAAAATGATGCTCTGGTTTGGGATTATTAGCTTATTGATGGGCTTTGCTGGGTGGACCAGTGCCTATATTGTTAGTAGCTCCAGGGAAGATTGGGTAAAGGACCTTTCACTTCCTTCTTCGTTTGTGTTCAGTACTATTGTTATTATCATTAGTAGTATTTCCTATATCATGGCCAAAAAGGCCATAAAAAAGGATGATAGGACCAAGTGTACCTATTGGTTGTTGTTGACTCTGGCTTTGGGGGTGGTGTTTGTGCTCTTGCAGTTTAATGGGTTTTCACAGATGGTGGCCAGAGGTTATTACTTTACAGGTCCTACCAGTAATATTAAAATGTCTTATGTTTTTCTTATAGCCGCTGTTCATATTGTTCATGTTGCAGCCGGACTTATATCTTTGTTGGTGGTGCTAAGGAATCATTTGGCTAAGAAATACAGCTCTCAAGAGATGTTGGGATTGGAATTGGGGGCTACTTTTTGGCATTTTTTGGATATTCTATGGGTTTATCTAATTCTATTTATGTATTTCGTAAACTAATTATTGGCTATTGTGTTGGTAATTAGGGGCTATGCGAAGGGCGCTTATTTAGAATGTGTTTTTTTTGCCATTTTTAAAAGGCAAAAATTTTGTTTAGCCGAAAAAAATGTAAATTTGTGAAAATTTTATTAACGCTATAATTTTTATATGGATTCTACGGTTACTACGGGTACAGAAGAAAACGTTTGGGGTGGTGGAAACCAGCCATTGGGTGCCAGTTACGGGAAGATGATGATGTGGTTTTTTATTGTCTCCGATGCTTTAACATTTTCGGGCTTTCTGGCTGCTTACGGTTTTTCAAGATTTAAATTTATCGAAACATGGCCAATAGCCGATGAGGTTTTTACCCACGTACCTTTCTTTCATGGGAATTTCCCTATGTATTACGTGGCATTCATGACCTTTGTGCTTATTATGTCTTCGGTGACAATGGTATTGGCTGTTGATGCCGGTCATAAATTACAGAAGACAAAGGTGATCTGGTATATGTTCCTTACCATTATTGGGGGAGCTATATTCGTAGGTTCACAGGCTTGGGAATGGGCTACCTTTATCAAAGGGGATTATGGTGCTATTGAAACCAAAGGTGGACGTATACTACAATTTGTAGACGCCAATTCCGGGGAGCGTATGGCTTTGAGGGATTTTGCTGCTACCATTCCAAGTGAGAGAGTGGACCATGAAAAGAAAAATGGTGTATGGTACTATGAGGGAGAAGCCTTGCCAAGCTATTCTTTGAACGAGGTTTTGGCGGGTGTTAAGTCCAACTCCAACGTGCTTATTCGAACAGAGAAGGTGGTAGAAGGTCATAAGACGGTATTGTCAAGAGAAGAGACCTTGGCCAAGTTAAAAGATGCTAGGTTGGTCGTTGAAGGGGCAAATCTGGTGCGCAATGAATACGGAAGTAGGTTGTTCGCCGATTTCTTTTTCTTTATTACAGGATTCCACGGATTCCACGTTTTTTCAGGGGTGGTGATCAACTGTATTATTTTCTTTAATGTTATCCTTGGTACCTATGAGAGAAGAGGACATTATGAAATGGTAGAAAAGGTTGGTTTGTACTGGCACTTTGTAGATTTGGTTTGGGTATTTGTATTTACCTTCTTCTACCTGGTGTAATAAGCGTTTGCAACTTAATTTATCCTAAAAATAAAACTTACAAAAAATACTTTATAAAATGGCACACGATCATAAACTCGAAATATTTAGAGGGCTGTTGAAGTTTAAGTCCAACACCCAAAAAATATGGGGTGTATTAATTTTCCTTACTTTGGTTACCATAGTAGAGGTGGTCTTGGGTATATTGAAGCCTGTTTCTTTGACCCATTCCTACTTCTTGGGTATGAAAATATTGAATTGGATCTTTATTATTCTAACCTTGGTAAAGGCCTATTATATTGCTTGGGATTTTATGCACCTGAGGGATGAAAAAAGTTCACTTCGTAGGTCCATTGTATGGACGCCCATTTTCTTGGTTGCCTATCTGATATTTATATTGCTTTTTGAAGCAGATTATATCTACCAAGTGTATAGGGACGGTTTTATTAAATGGAACTTCTAACGAATAATTAACAACTTAAAAAGACGGTTTAACAACCGTCTTTTTTATTTTTGCAGCAGCCGAAATTGTTCCTGTTTTGCTTGGGTCCAAGTTGTTTGGATTGCACCGGGACCAATAGGGTTAATTAATAGAGGATGAAGAAGACAATTGTACTCGTTACCTTATTTATAATGCCTATAGTGGTGTACCTATTCTTTGCTTCGGGTATCACCAATTTTGGGAAGTTGGCCATGTTGACCCATGATGTTTCTGAAATCGATTTTGCTGACAGTAATGTAGCCCTGGCCGATAAGATAACCGTACTAGGGTTTTTGGGTAGTGATGTTTCCAATAAAAAGGGCAATGCCTTTAATTTAAATCAAAAAATCTACAAGCGGTTTGGTCAGTTCAAGGATTTCCAATTTGTAATGGTAATGCCAAAGGGAACAGAGCAAAGTGTTGACGATCTAAAGGCCCAATTGGGGCAATTGTCCGATGTGTCCAAATGGAATTTTGTTTTTGGGGAAGAGGATCAGATCAAGGGGCTTTTTAATAGTTTGGGAACCAACTTGTCCTTGGACGCCAATTTAGGGACCCCTTATGTTTTTATAATTGACAAGGAACGCATTTTAAGGGGAAGGGACGACGATGAGGATGAAGGTGTAAAATACGGCTTTGACACCTCCTCTGTGGCCGATTTAAACAATAAGATGGAGGACGATATAAAAATTATATTGGCCGAGTACAGAATGGCGCTGAAAAAAAATACCGCACAAAGGGAAAAATAATGCAAAAGAACAAATATAGCTACGTCTGGGTTTCTCTCGTAATCTTGGTTTTCGGTATTATTTTTATTCCTAAAATTATAGACCGTGTACAGAGCGGTACCATAGTCCAATCAGATAGAATGAACGTAAAGGATTCCAATGCTAAATTGGCCTTTGTTGAGATTAATGGAGAAAAACGTAAGGTGCCTCCTTTCGCATTTATAAACCAGGATAGCTTGTTGATCAGTAATGAGGACTATTTGGGAAAAGTATACGTGGTAGAATTCTTTTTTACTACCTGTCCTACCATTTGTCCCATTATGAACAAGAATTTGGTACAGCTACAGGACGAACTAAAGGAGTTTGAGGACTTTGGGGTGGCTTCTTTTACCATAAACCCTGAACATGATACCCCGGCAGTATTAAAGGCCTATGCTGAAAAATATGGCATAACCAATATGGATTGGCATTTAATGACGGGCGAATTAACAGATCTCTATGCCCTTGCCAATTCCGGATTTAATATTTTTGCAGCACAAGTACCAGAAGCCGCTGGAGGTTTTGAACATGCCGGGCTGTTTGCATTGATAGATAAGGATGGGTATATAAGATCAAGGGTAGATAAGTTTGGAAACCCTATAGTATATTACCGTGGCACCATAACCCAAGAAGAGGGAGAAAACGACCATGGGGAGCAAGAGCAGATATCGATCCTCAAGGAGGATATTAAAAAATTGTTGGAAGAATAATGGATTCAATTGCACTAAAAGAGAAGAAGTTTAATAAGATTATTAATGCGGTGTCTATAGTAATACCTGTAGTAGTAGCCCTACTATTTGGGGTAAAACTGCCCAATGTTGAGCCGTTGTCATTCTTGCCTCCCATCTATGCATCCATAAACGGTCTTACTGCTATTTTGTTGGTAGGGGCCGTATTGGCCGCAAAAAAGGGTAAACTGGTATGGCATCAGAATATTATGACCGCTTGCATAGCCTTATCTCTGGCTTTTCTGGTAATGTATGTGGCTTATCATATGACCTCCGAATCTACCTCTTATGGCGGTGAGGGAATAGTAAGATATGTATACTTCTTTATTTTGATATCGCATATTCTACTGTCTATAGTAATAATCCCATTGGTATTGCGTACCTATGCCAAGGCATATCTTAAGAATTTTGAGGCCCATAGAAAATTGGCAAAGATTACCTTTCCCCTATGGTTATATGTTGCCATTACCGGGGTAGTGGTTTATTTAATGATTTCTCCATATTATGCGCACTGATAACTACTATTTTTTAAGAGGATTTACAGGGGGCAGAACCAAATTGCCTATAATGGTTTTGATCCTGTTAATGTTGTTGTTGCCAGAGGTTGTAGCGGCACAATGTGCTATGTGCCGAGCGGTATTGGAAAGCGAAGGAAGTGAAGCCGCCGCCGAAGGTATCAACAATGGCATTATGTATCTAATGGCCGTACCCTACCTGTTGGTAGCTGGTCTTTTTTTCTTCATTTATAAAAAGATGAAAGCCTAGTAGCTTTTATTTTCACGCTTTCTTTTGTAGGGAAACATTTCTCTTGAAGCTCGTTTCCTGTCTGCTGCAAACAGCACTTGGTAAGTCATTACAAAATAAGTTTTGACTAAATCTCTGCTTTTTCCAGACCAAGGATATTTACACTGCTCCACGGTTTTACTGTACTCTATAATGGAACAAGAGAGGTAGGTGACAAGGATCCTTTGTGTTGATTGTATATTTTTAACATAGTTTTTACATTTTTGATGTAACAACTATAGCGGTTATTAGTCTTATACTCGTAATTTGCAGCTAAACATCTCTAATTCAACTAAAAATGATTGAAATTAAGAATCTTCACAAGTCATATAAAATGGGGAGTAATTCCCTTCATGTATTAAAAGGTATTAATTTTTCTGTTGGAGATGGAGAGCTTGTGGCCATAATGGGATCTTCGGGTTCCGGTAAGTCTACCCTCTTAAATATTCTTGGTATGCTGGACGTTTTGGATGAAGGCTCATATACCTTGGATGGGGTGCCCATTAAAAATCTTAATGAGACCAAGGCTGCGCAATACAGGAACAAGTTTTTGGGATTCGTATTTCAGTCCTTTAACCTTATCAATTACAAAAGTGCCATGGAGAATGTGGCACTTCCGTTGTATTATCAGAAAGTAGGAAGGAAGGAGCGACAAGAAAAGGCTTTAAAGTATTTGGAGCAGGTGGGCTTGCGGGAATGGGCAGACCATTTGCCCAGTGAGCTGTCTGGTGGGCAAAAGCAGCGGGTGGCCATTGCAAGGGCCATGGCGGCAGAGCCCAAGGTCTTATTGGCAGATGAGCCCACAGGGGCCTTGGACAGTAAAACTTCTTACGAAGTCATGGATCTTATCCAAAAAATAAACGATGCCGGCAATACCATTCTTATAGTTACCCATGAACCGGATATAGCCGATATGTGTAAAAGAATAGTGCACCTAAAGGATGGAGTAATTGTGGAGGATAAAAAAGTAACCCAGGTTAGAGCTTCCCAGTATGTTTAGTAGGGATAATTGGAAAGAGATTTTTAAAACTATTCAGAAGAATAAGCTTCGTACCTTTCTTTCGGGTTTTACGGTGTCTTTGGGTATTTTGATCTTTGTGGTCCTATTTGGGATGGGAAACGGTCTGGTGAATACCTTTAACGAGTTCTTTGGAGACGATGCCACCAATGTGCTTTATATCTTTCCCGGTAGAACTACCATTCCCTATAAAGGCTATAAATCCAACAGGGTCATAGAGTTTGAAAACAGTGACCTGGAGGATATTGAAAAGAACCTGGCCATGTTCGTGGAATATACTACCCCTAGGATTACAAGAAGTGGACTAGTTAAGTATAAAAACGAATCCAATAATTATACCAGTAGGGCTGTAGGACCTGCCCATCAATATGCTGAAAAAACCATAATGATGAAAGGGAGGTATTTAAATGAGGAGGACATGCGCAATAAGACCAAATACGTGGTCATTGGTAGACTGGTAGAGAAAGACCTTTTTCAGGGAGAGGACGCTATTGGCAAGTACATAGACATTTCGGGCAGTGCATTTATGGTTGTAGGGGTTTTTCAGGATGATGGCGGGGACAATGAGGAGCGATTGATATACATGCCGTATACTACCAGACAGCTTATTGAAAAAAATACCGATAAAATTAATCAGATCATCGTTGGGTTTAAGCCAGAGATTGGCTATGCGGGCGCCATGGCTTTGGACAGGAGCTTGGAGCGTTTTTTTAAAGAGAAAAAGTATATCAGTCCAGAGGATCAGAACGGAATCTTTATACGTAACGTAGCGGACCAATTAAAACAGAATCAACAATTTGCAAGGGTCTTACAGCTTATAGTGGGACTGGTGGCCTTTGGGACCATCATAGCCGGGATTATTGGAATAAGCAATATCATGGTATTTGTGGTCAAGGAGCGTACCAAGGAATTGGGTGTTAGAAAAGCCTTGGGTGCTACCCCTAAATCAGTTATAAGCTCCATTCTTTTGGAATCGGTATTTATTACCACTATCTCAGGTTTTGTGGGAATGATGATAGGGGTCGCCGTACTGGGGTCCTTAGGGGAGAAACTTAAAGATTACTTTATTACCAACCCTTATATTGATATGGTGATGGCCGTTAGTGCAACTTTGGTTTTAATTCTTTTTGGGGCCATAGCAGGCTATATACCGGCGAAACGGGCAGCTGATATAAAACCAATTGAAGCCTTAAGAGACGAATAATATGCGATTTTTATTTGATAGCAATACTTGGCAGGAAATCTTTGGTTCTATTGGTAAGAATAGGACCAGGACCATTATTACCGTGATTGGAGTGTTATGGGGCATCTTTATCTATATTGTATTGTCCGGAGCAGCCAAAGGGCTGGACAATGGGTTTGAAAAGCAATTTGAAAACGTAGCTATGAACAGTATGTTTGCCTGGGCACAGAGTACCAGCATGCCCTATAAAGGTTTTAAGACAGGTAGACAGCTGCAACTTAAATTAAAGGATGCATCCATTTTAAAAAATAGGATTCCGGAGATAGAGTTTATTGCCCCAAGGAATGTAAAAGGTGTTTTTGGAGGTAGTCCGGCACAGACGATTAGGGGAGGTAAGTCCGGCAGCTATGCCGTTTACGGCGATTATCCCATTTCTACAAAAATAGCTACCAAAAAAATATACGATGGTGGAAGGTTTATAAATGATGAGGATATAGACCTGGCCCGAAAGATCTGTGTAATAGGGGAGCGCACCCAGAAGGAGTTATTTGAGAGCGATGAAAACCCTATTGGAAGCTATGTTAGGATAGACAATGTATTCTTTCAGGTGGTGGGCGTCCATAAATTTACACCCGGAGGTGGATTTGAAAGCGATTCGGATATCTATATACCCTTTAGCACATTTAAGAAATTGTACAATACCGGAGAGAACGTGGGCTGGTTTGCCATAGCGGCCTATGATGACGCAGATGTTATAAAGGTAGAGGAAAATGTAAAGGCGGTTTTAAAGAATATACACAATGTAAACCCCAAGGACGAACGGGCCATAGGCTCTTTTAATTTGGGGGAGATCTTTAATAGGATTGTGGGCTTCGCAAAGGGACTTACCTTTATGTCGCTCATTGTTGGAGTGGCCACTATTTTGGCCGGAGTAATCGGGATAGGAAATATCCTTCTTATATCGGTAAAGGAAAGAACCAAGGAATTGGGGGTTAGACGGGCCCTGGGAGCTACCCCTAGGGAGGTGCGTTCCCTTATTATTTTGGAATCGGTTTTCCTGACCATGATAGCCGGGGTCATGGGCATTATATTGGGAGCGGGGGTTCTAAGTATCATTAATAAAATGACTGCGGAGTTGGATTTCCCCTATGCCAATCCAACAGTCCCAATTCCTTATGTATTGGGGGCCTTGGCCATAATGGTGGTTCTGGGAACCTTGATAGGATTAATCCCGGCACAGCGTGCTGTAAGTATAAAACCTATAGATGCCCTTAGGGAAGAATAAAATAAACCAAACTATATCAGGCAATTAAATACAATCAAAAATGAATAAAGTTCTAAAATACATCTTAATTGGAATATTGGTGCTGGGCGCATTATGGGCCGCCGCATTTTTTATAAAATCCAACAGTAAATCGGCCATTACCTATGAGACAAATAATCCGTTTAAGGCCAATGTGGAAAAGAAGACCGTAGCCACCGGAAAAGTAGTACCCGAGGATGAAGTGGAGATAAAGCCGCAGATCTCCGGGATTATAGATGAGATTTTTCTTAAGGAGGGCGATATGGTAAAAGCTGGCGACCTTATAGCAAAAATAAAGGTGGTTCCCAATGAACAGTCACTAAACCAGGCCAAAGGGAGGGTGCGCAATGCCGAAATAGCCCTGAACAATACCAAAACGGAATATGATAGGAACAAGGTGTTGTTTGATAAAGGGGTTATATCTAGCCAAGATTTCAATACCCAACAACTGCGTTACGATCAGGCCAAATTGGAACTGCAGAATGCACGATCGGATTATCAGATTATTAGGGTAGGTTCTGCTGGAGGCTCTGCTACCGCCAATACCAATATCAGGGCAACCGTATCAGGGACCATTTTGGAGATACCGGTAAAGGAAGGGGATCAGGTTATTCAAAGTAACAATTTTAATGATGGAACCACTATTGCCACCATAGCCGACCTAAGTATTATGATTTTTGAAGGCAAGGTAGATGAGGGGGAAGTTGGGAAATTAAAGCTGGGTATGCCTCTAGAAATAAGCTTAGGAGCCATAAACGACAAGAAATTTGATGCAACCCTGCGCTTTATCGCTCCAAAGGGTATTGAGGAATCCGGGGCCGTACAGTTTAAGATAGAGGGAGATGTAACCGTGGAGGACGATTTTTTGATCCGGGCAGGCTATAGCGCCAATGCTTCACTTGTGCTGGAAAGGAAAGACAGCGTGCTGGTAATACCCGAAGCCTTATTGCAATTTGATAGAAAAACCGATAAGCCTTATGTGGAGGTAGCCGTTGGTCCCGTTGAAGAACAGAAATTTGAGCGCAAGGATGTGGAAGTCGGAATATCTGATGGGGTTAACGTGGAAATCGTTTCCGGAATTACCCAAGAGGATAAGGTGAAGGTCTGGAATAAGACCGAACCCATAAAGAAAGGGGACGAAGACGAAGAGGATACGGCAGAAGATAATTAAGAAGGGAATAGCAATCAGAAAAGATCAATACATGAAATTAAAGGGGATAATAGGATTTTTTATTTTCTGCCTGGGGTCTATGACCGCACAGGAAAAAAAATGGACCTTGGAAGAATGCGTATACTATGCAGTTGAAAACAACCTCACCATAGCGCAATACGAGCTCGATTTGGAAAATGCCCAAATTGATAAATCCGATGCCATTGGTGATATGCTGCCCAATTTTAATATGAATGCCAGGATATCCGGTAACTCGGGCCTGGTCTTGGATCAGTCCCGTAACCAACAGGTCAGCGGAACGGTCACTACGGCTTCTGGTGGATTTGGGTCGTCCGTGAATCTTTTTGATGGGCTAAGAAACATCCATAGATTAAATAGGGCCAAGTTAAATGCCCTGGCCAACCAATACCGTTTGGACAACCTAAAGGACGATATAATGCTTGCCGTTGCCAATGCCTACCTACAAGTGGCCTCCAATAAGGAATCCCTTAAAGTGTTTAGGGCACAATATGCCGTGACCGAACAGGACTTGACACGGACCGAGGAACTGGTGGCAGCCGGAGTGGTTCCCAAGGGTGATCTGTTAGAGATTCAGGCCACGGCTGCCAATCAGGAACAACAGATTGTAAACGGGGAAAACCAGGTGCTGCTTGCTAGAATAAATTTGGCACAACTACTGCAGATAACAGATTATGAAAATTTTGATATTGCGGAAGAGGATTTTAATATTTCACCATCCAATATTTTGGAACAGTCCCCCAAGACCATATTTAACAAGGCCCTTAGCTTTAGGAACGATATTAAGTTTTCCATGTCCAACGTAGAACTTGCCATGAAAGACCTACAGATTGCCAAAGGAGCCGCGTATCCTACATTAGGGGCATTTTTTAATTATGGCACCCAATATTCCAGTGAATTTAGGAACCCGGCAACCTTGGAAAGGATTCCTTTTACAGACCAGTTGTATTTAACAGACGGTATTGCCTATGGTTTACAGTTGAATATTCCGGTTTTTAACGGCTTTAGTGTTAAAAACAATATAAAACGGGCTAAAATTGGGGTAGACAGGTCCAGGTTGCAGTTGGAACAGGATAAATTGGACTTGGAAAACAATATTAATCAGGCCTATGTGGATGTCAAGAGCTTTTCCAAGGCCTATGAAGCCGCTCAAAAAACTTTGGATGCCAGAAGGTTGGCCTATAATTACTCAAAGGAACGATTTGAAGTGGGCCTAATGAATGCCTTCGATTTTAGTCAGGCACAGTCCAGGGTAGACAATGCGGAAGCAGAATTGATCAGGACCAAATATGACTATATATTTAGGGTAAAGGTTTTGGAGTTCTATTTTGGTTTACCCATAACGTTGGATTAGGTTATATTTGCAGCCTATTATGGCTATGATATTAAATTTAGAAACGGCAACTACCAATTGTTCGGTAAGTATTGCCAAGGATGGGGAGTTAGTGGTCTTAAAGGAAGACAACAGTCCCAACTATTCGCATTCAGAACAATTACACATTTTTATAGAGCAGGCTTTGAAGGAGGCATCCCTGACTTTTAAGGATATTTCCGCTATTGCCGTGAGTAAGGGCCCTGGGTCCTATACCGGTTTACGTATAGGGGTGTCTGCGGCCAAGGGGCTTTGCTTTTCATTGGATCTGCCGTTGATAGCGGTGCCTACCTTGGAGAGTTTGGCCGTACAAGGCTATGGGCAGGGTTATGATTTTGTTATCCCTGTTTTGGATGCCCGTAGGATGGAAGTCTATGCTACCATTTTCTCTTCCGATGGGAAATGTTTAAGGGAGACCAGGGCAGAAATCATTACGCCCGATAGTTTTAAGGAATATACAGCTAAGGGAAAGGTATTGTTGATAGGGGACGGTGCAGAGAAATGTAAGGGAACCTTGGAGCACCCCAATTTTAGTTTTATAGCTGCAGTACCAACAGCCAGGGAATTGGGTACCATATCCCATAAAAAGTACAAAGCAGGCACATTTGAAAATGTAGCCTACTTTGAACCGTATTATCTAAAGGATTTTATAATGCCTGGGAAAAAATCCTAGGAATCCCCTTGGTGAATGACCCGTTGTGGAAATGGTATTTCCAATCCGGCTGCATCAAATCTATGTTTTAATTCTTCCATAACGTGGAAATGTGCTGCCCAGAATACATCGTTCTTGGCCCAGAACCTAAGAGATAGGTTTACCGAGCTGTCTGCCAATTCTGCTACATACACTTCTGGAGCTGGATCTTTTAGGATGTGTTCGTTTTCGGCACATATCTTTAACAGTATATCCTTGGCCAGTTTTATATCGGAATCATATCCTATGCCCACGGTAATTTTGTCCCTTCTGGTGTCTTGGGCATTGTAATTAATGATGTTGTTGTTGGAGAGTTGTCCATTGGGCACAATGGCAATTTGATTCCCAAAAGTGCTTAACTTGGTGGTAAAGATGGTAATCTCCTTAACGGTACCGTCTACGCCCTGGGCAGAAATAAAATCGCCTACCTTAAAAGGTTTAAAGACCAAGATAAGGACGCCCCCGGCAAAATTGGCCAAAGACCCCTGTAGTGCCAGACCAATGGCAAGACCAGCGGCACCAATGATGGCTACCAAGGAAGAGGATTGTACCCCTAATTGGGTAATGACCAAAACAAATAGCATAATCTTTAGCGCTATGCTGATAAAACTCTGTAGAAAAGATTCCAAGGATTCGTCATAGTCCGCTTTTTGGAAAAACCTTTTAACCATCTTGTTGATGAATTTGATAATCCAAAGTCCAACGATCAGCGTTAGTACCGCGGTTACAATGGAGGTGACCAAACTGGGTAGTATTTCCCAGGCCCAAGCTTGGGCTTTTTCAAGGTTATCTTCGTAATCTGTAAGTATATTCATGTAGTTTCAATTTTTTGCAAATCAATAAAAAAACCAATCCTTTGTCAAGTTATAAACACTAAACAAATGTTAATCTGGCCAGGGCCATGCCGATACTGGGCCAGATGTAATTTATAAATTGGACAATACAAAAAAAGCGCCTTTTTTTGGCGCTTATTGATGGAAATGCTAAAAAAATTAATTCACTTCAAAAGTGATTTTGACGTTTACGCGATAATCATCCAATTTGCCATCCTTCACCGTTGCACTTTGCTCGTTAACATATACAGATCGTATGTTCTTTACAGATTTTGAGGCATGTTCAACTGCTTTTTTGGCGGCATCTTCCCAACTTTTTTCGGAATTGGCCATTACTTCGATAACTTTTAAGACTGACATAGTGTATAATTTTTAGATTCTCTTAAAGTTAACGAATAAAACACAAAATAAAGAGTGGAAGCAGTGTAAATCAACCGTTTAAGGCAACAACCTGCTGAACCCTTTCCCCCATCATGTTTTTAAGCATGGTCTCAATGCCATTTTTTAAGGTAAAGGTAGAGGACGGACAGCCACTACAGGCGCCCTGCAGAATAACATTTACGGTTTTAGTGTCTTCTTCGTAGGATTTAAAAAGAATATTGCCGCCATCACTGGCAACGGCCGGTTTAACGTATTCTTCCAAAATATCAATAATTTCCTTGGAAGTGTCGTCCAAGTTGCTGTCTTCCAATTGGGCTTTTGGGGCTGCCTCTTTTTGTTGTTGAAGGCTGCCAGATGAAACCACTTCCTTGCCATCTGCAATAAAATCCCTGATCTTTTCACGTACCTCCATGGTAATGGCATCCCATTCCGCAACGTCGTACTTATTAATGGAAACATAGTTTTCGTCTATAAAAACTTCCTTTACAAAGGGCAGCATAAACAGCTCCTTGGCCAATTGCGACTCCTTGGCTTCGTCTATATTCTTGAATTCGAAAGTAGACGGAACAATTTTTTTATTGACAACGAATTTCATTACCGACGGATTGGGGGTTACTTCCGCGTAAACCGTAACAGGGACTTTTTTCTGGTTTTCATCCTCTACTACTACTGGCTCCCCGGCATTTAGGTAATCTACCAGTTGCTGGGCCACACTGTCCTTTACATCGTCCCATTCCACAATATTAAAGCGTTCCAGCCCAATAAAATTACCTGAGATGTACACAGTCTTTATAAAGGGAAGGTAGAATAGTTGCTGGGCCAAAGGTGAATTTTTGGCCTCGTCTATGTTCTTAAACTCGTAATTGTTGTTCTTTGTTATGAAATGATTGGTTTCAAACTTTAATATCGCCGGATTGTTCGTGGGTACCACGGTAATTATAAACTCCTTCATTTGAATATTTTTTACAAAAGTACGAAGGATTTCTAAGTTACGGTAAATATAATAATGTAGTATTTCGGCCGTTATAACTTATATTTGGACGATGTTATTAATTCACCCCTCATCTTAATGAAACAAAACTTATTGATCTTACTTTCGTTCGTTGCGATGGGATTTCAATCCATGGCACAGGAAGGCGTCCCGGTATATTTTGATTATTTGGCGGATAACTACTATTTGGTATACCCATCAATGGCCGGTATAGGTGAAGGAGGGAAGATTAGGGCCACAATAAGACAACAATGGTTTAGCGCAGATGATGCCCCTAACTTACAAACCTTGAATGCTCATTTTAGGGCAGGGGAAAACAATGGCTTTGGTGCCATTTTTTTTAATGATGCCAATGGGTATCACTCCCAAACGGGCCTTAAACTTACATATGCCCATCACCTGAGATTGGGTGGGGATTATAGAAGTCTAAACCAACTTTCTTTTGGATTAAGCGCAGGAATACAGCAGAGTAATTTGGACGAGTCCGAATTTGTGTCCATAATACCAGATCCCTTGGTTACGGGATCCCGGAACAGTGTTAGCTATTTTAATATGGATTTGGGGATGTCCTATAATTTTAGGGAGTTCTATGCACATGCCGCAATCCATAACCTACTGGGTAGGGGCAGGGATTTGTATTCGGCCGTTGAATCTACCAATTTGCGCAAATACCTGGTATCCTCAGGTTATGTTTTTGGTAGGGGAGAATGGCAAGTGGAACCTTCTGTGCTGTTTCAATATACCGAATTTACCAGGGAAAAAGCAGTCGATATTAATGCCAAGGTCTATAAAAGCGTAGATTTTGGAACGGTGTGGGGAGGTATTTCCTATAGAAGAAGTTTTGATGGAGCCCAATATCAGACATCCAGTAATTTTGGCGAACAACGCTTGCAGCTTATTACACCAATTGTAGGGGTTAACTATAAAAACTTTCTGGTCTCTTATAACTATTCCTACCAGATGGGGGATATAAGATTTGATAATGGGGGATTCCACCAAATTACACTGGGGTACGACTTCGGGCAGCCCGAAAAGCGGTACGACTGTAAATGTCCCGCTGTAAATTATTAATGACCATAGGCTATTTCTAGGCTGGCGTTCGCCAGCTAAGCGGAATAAAGAACACAATCTTCAGTTCTTTGTAGGCCAAAGACTGTGCTCTGTTTTAATTATACGGATAATGGCTAATTGTTGGGTTTTCCTATTGTTGCCCATATTATTTGCGACTGATCGGGTTGCCTTATGTAGAAATTATTCTTTTACTTTATTCAAGTGGTTCTCAAAATCCAGTGATTTCACGGACCTATCCCATTGCCTACCTTATTTCCAGGGCTTCAATAATACTTAACGACCATTATAGCTACAGCAAGGAAGAAGATAGACCGGACAATGATTTTTCTGAGTTATTAGGTTGAAGAAACAAGAACCGGCCTATTTTCAATTTCTATAAATCCACACACACACACACACACAACCTTTGGGAATGATTCAATTATCATCCCGGCCTTATATAATTTGTTGCTCTAATCATTTTTCTGATTTTAGCATTATGGCAATACCGATCCGATATTAATCCCAACGATAGTTTTTGCGCTCCGCCTGTTTCATGATAGCCCCTATCATGGCGTTTTCCAATTCACCTTTCCCACTGTCTTTACGCTTTGCAGTGATATAGGCTTCCCGTTTTTTGTTTAGGGCTTGAATTTCCTTTTGAATGGCAATTCGCTCTGCATTTTTTTCTGCGATATAAGACTTTATTTCAACCTTGGATTTTCCTCGTAAGATTGGAGGGAGCTGCTCTTTTCCAATGTTGCCCAGTTCAAAATCGTCTTCCTTGGAGGCATCTACCAGGTCCCAGGAGGAATTGGAGTACATTCTGGACGATTTGCTGACCGCTCTCTTTACCGCTACTACTTCTTCCATCTCCATGGCATTGCTGTCTTGGACAGCTTGTTGTTGCAGTTTAGAGGCGCCCTGTGCCCCGTATGAAACATAGGTCTTGTTAAGTTTGTTGTTTAGCTGTATAATTATATTGTCATAGGGCGTTTTTATATGCACCACTTCCCGGTTGTGGTCTATGGCCATATAATCTCCGCCCGATAGTTGGGCGCCATCTTTCCAATGGCTGTTGATACCTTGTTCATAGTTACCGCAAAAAATGGTGTTAATGATCACATCCTTTTCCTTGGCATTGGCCACGGCATCCTTATAATGGATCTTGCCTTGGGTAAATGGTTCGTTTCCGGCAATAAATATCATTTTTAAATGGTCTGGATTGTTGCCCCAATCCAATTGCCTTAAGGAGGTTTGTATCACCTGTCCGCAGTATTCTTCCCCTCCATTGGTGGAAAGGGAGAATAGTTTTTCCGAAATCTCGTCCAGATCACTGCTAAATCCCAATACCTGTTGAATATACCCCTCTTTTGCCGCCAGATGGTCGTTTCCATATTGATACAGCGCTATTTGTAATCGCGGTCCCAAATCGTTACCACATTTGGCATGGGTAAATTTGTTTACTATGTCCCAGAGCTGGGATTTTGCCTGGTTTATTAGGCCATCCATACTATTACTGGTGTCTAACAAAAGAGCTATTTTAACGGTGTTGCCGTTGGGGTTGGGCTTGTGATTGCTGTTTAACTGTTCAATGGAGGTGACTAAGTTGTTTTTTACAGGATGTAGGGAGCCGTAGCTGCTTCCTATAATTAGTGATACTGCTACTGTGGTAAATACTTTGCTTAAATTTTTCATAGTGATATGTTTAGATTTTACTTCAACTTTAGTGGCTTGTTTTGGCTATGTTGCCGTGTTGAGGTTTAAATGTAGGAGCAAACTTTTTTTCAAAAAACCGGTATTGAGTAAACGGGTTGTTTGGGTGAGGCAAACGGCTGTATCAATTCGTATAGGTGTAGAGCAGTAGCTTGGGATGGCAGATGTTTAAAAGTGTCTATTTTTTAGTATGGTTTAAATCATTTAAGTTTATCCCAATTATAAAAGTTAATGTACAGAGGTTTTTACATATTCTTATTATTTGCTTTTGCCATGGTAGAGGGCCTTGCACAGGACAGTGTTGCCCTACACCGGAGTTATATAGATTCGGCAAATTATTATAAGAAGAGGAATATTGGCAAGAGTATAGATTTTATTGCCCAATCCATTTCCAGCTTAGGGTCGTTAAAAAAGCAGGAAGAACTGTCCCAATCCTATGCTGCCTTGGGAGAGGTTTACCTTTATCACAAACAATATGACTTGGCGATATCCAGTTTTAAGGATGCGGTACAGGCCAAGTCCAGCCCAAAGATAAGGCTGTTGTTGGGGAAGGCCTTGGTGCAGAACAAGGAATTTAAGGAGGCGGAGAAAATACTTTCTCCCCTATTGGAGATGCCTAGATTGCTTCCCTATCATAGGGTAGAGCTTAATGAGACCTTAGGTGATGTATATGTGGGGCTTGCTGAGGTAGATAAGGCCGTGGCTTATTACAACGAAGGGCTTAAAGTGGCCGAAAAGAACCAGATTTCTACAAAGACGGTAGACCTTAACTCCAAGATAGCGGAGGCCTACGCCAAAGAGGATAGGTTGCACGAGGCTGATGTATATTTTGGCAATTCGCTTAAATTGGCAACCCAGCAAGCCCCGCAACGAGCGGCCCAAGAAAAGGAAAAAGTGGCCGACTTTTACAATCGTAAAAATCAATATGGACAGGAAATAGCCCTGAGGAAAAAGAGCTTGGAGGATTTAAAAAAAGTACAAAAGGATATGGAGCCCCCAACAGCATATGCCTTGGTCAAGGATTCTATTTCCGCCCAGCGTATAAATTATAAAATAGCCAATGCCTATATAGCCCAAGATAAATATGATGAGGCCATACCATACCTGGAAGAGAGTATTAAGGATGCAGATGTGGATGATGATCTGTTGGTACAGAAGGATGCCACAAGAAAATTGTCCGAGGTGTATAAGTATAAGGGCGATTTTAACAAGGCATTGGAGACCTATCAGGAATATGTGTCCCTAGTAGATACCTTGTATGTGAGAAAAGAACAGGAGATTTCCACTGCCGCCCGTTTAAACAGGGAAATAGCAGCCGCGCAAAGCAGAATATTGGGGCTGGAGCAGGAACGGGAACTTTCCCAAAGCAAATACAATCTGGCCTTGACCCAACAACAGTTGGTGTCCGAAAGTGTAAAACGCCAAAATTGGATTATCTATTCTTTAATTTTTGGCTTGTTGTTAATGGGGGTGGCCACCTATTTCTTTTACAGAAGCAATAAACAACAAAAGTTGGCAAATAATCTATTGGCCCTTAAATCCTTAAGGTCGCAAATGAATCCGCATTTTATTTTCAATGCCCTGAATTCCGTAAACAGCTTTATTGCCAAGAATGATGAACGAAGCGCCAACAGATATTTAAGTGATTTTTCTGCCCTTATGCGGTCGGTATTGGAAAATTCCGAGGAAGATTTTATTCCCATGACCAAGGAGTTGGAGTTGTTGGAACTGTATACAAAATTGGAGCATTCCCGTTTTTCCGATAAGTTCAGCTATCAAATCCTTGTTGATAAGGAGATTCCCATAGCGGATTTTAAAATTCCGCCAATGTTGCTGCAGCCCTATATAGAAAATGCAATTTGGCATGGTTTGCGATACAGGGAAGAAAAGGGCTTTTTAAGGATAGCCCTAAAAAAAATAGCAGCCGATGCCCTGCAGATTACCATAGAAGACAATGGTATTGGCCGTAAAAAATCCCGGGAATTAAAAACCCAAAACCAGAAGAGGCAAAATTCCAAGGGTATGGGGAATATTAAAAAAAGAATAGCCATACTAAACCAAATGCACGGCAATAAGCTGGATGTTGCCATATCGGATCTAGAATTGAACGGAACGGGTACCAAGGTGGTTGTTACCTTAAAAAAGTGACTCATAATATTAAAGCATAAACCGTAGGAATGACGTTAAGCGCTATACTGGTAGAAGATGAGGTGAACAGCAGGGAGATTCTCCGCAATTATTTGGACAAATATTGTCCTGCAGTGCATTTGGTGGGCGAGGCAGGGAGCATCAAGGAAGCAGATGCCTTGATCCGGTCCAAAAAGCCCGATTTGGTGTTTTTGGACGTAGAAATGCCGTTTGGAAATGCCTTTGATCTGCTAGATCAAATGCCGGAGCGGACATTTGAGACTGTTTTTGTAACGGCCTACAATGAATATGCCATGGATGCCCTCAATAATCACGCCGCCTACTATCTTATGAAACCCATAAATATAGATGAGCTTATAAAAGCGGTAGAATACGTCATTCAAATAAGACAAAAGGAAGTGGAGTTGCAAGACCGTATTCTAAAGCCAAAATTGAATAAGGTAGATGGCAAGATTACCCTGCCACAGCAAGATGGTTTCCAGGTTTTGAATGTGGCCGATATTCTTTATTGTAAGGCCGATGATAACTACACCGAAATATTTTTGCAGAACCAAAAAATACTGGTCAGTAAAACCTTAAAGTATTTTGAGGAAGCTTTGACGGACTATACCTTTGCACGCATACATAAGTCCTATTTGGTAAATGTCAACGAAGTACAGCAATACAAACGGGGTAAAGGAGGCAGCGTGGTGCTATCCAATGGACAGGAAATAATGGTATCGGCCTCTAAAAAGAAGGATTTGTTGTCGTATTTTGAATAGATTTGCAAAAAAATAGGGGAAGGGTATAGGGGTTTTTAAAGCTACCTCCCCTCCTGTAGGCTAAGGTATATAATATAGATGATGAAAAGCACAAGTGATAAATAATACAATATGATAAAAGCGGTGAAGGGGAAATCCCCTCAGATAGGGGAAGATTGTTATATTGCGGAGAATGCCACGATTGTTGGTGACGTAACCATGGGAGATCAGTGCAGTATATGGTTCAATGCGGTGCTCCGTGGCGACGTGCACTACATTAAAATGGGCAATAAGGTCAACGTTCAAGATGGGGCAGTGGTACATTGTACCTATAAAAAATCACCTACTACCATAGGTAATAAGGTGTCCATTGGGCATAATGCTCTGGTACACGGATGCACCATTCATGACAATGTATTGGTAGGAATGGGAAGTATTATAATGGATGACTGTGTGGTGGAAAGCAATAGTATTATTGCGGCCGGGGCCGTGCTAACAAAGGGGACCCACGTACCCTCCGGAACCATTTTTGCGGGAATGCCGGCAAAAAAATTAAAGGATATCAGTGAGGAATTGAGTAAGGGGGAAATAGATCGAATAGCCGAAAACTATATTACCTATTCCAGTTGGTTTAAGGAGTAAATGTCTGAGGAATAGGATGTATGCGCAATAGGGTTGCGGAACTGCAAGGCTGAGGTATTGGATGCGGAAGAGTAGAGGTACTTCTGGTACGTAGGGGGCATATTTTTCGAAAAAAATTATCCTATTTTTGTCTAGTAGTAAAAAAAGAAAATAAACGAATGAATTGAGCCGGGATATAGCCAAGCTCCTTGTTTAAATATAGGGCGGGCTTCCATGGCAATTTTCAACTACCTGGATGTTGGTAGCTAACAGATAAATTAAATAATAGAACGGATGAAAGCATATGTTTTTCCTGGTCAAGGTGCGCAATTTGTAGGAATGGGGTTGGATCTTTATGAAAAGTATCCCGAGGCCCAAGAATTGTTTGAAAAGGCCAATGATATTTTAGGGTTCGCCATAACCGATTTAATGTTTGAGGGGACGGCTGAGGACCTAAAAGAAACCAAAGTAACCCAACCCGCTATATTCTTGCATTCGGTAATTATGAGCAAGGTCATGGGTGAAGATTTTAAGCCCGATATGGTAGCAGGGCATTCCTTGGGCGAATTTTCGGCTTTGGTGGCCAACGGAGTCTTGAATTTTGAAGACGGATTAAAATTGGTATCGCAGAGGGCCAAAGCCATGCAAAAAGCCTGTGAGCTGCAGCCCAGTACCATGGCGGCTGTTTTGGGTCTGGAAGATAGCGTGGTAGAAAAAGTTTGTAGTGAAATTGAAGGCATTGTGGTACCGGCAAACTATAACTGTCCAGGGCAATTGGTAATTTCCGGAGAGGTAGAGGCCATAAATACCGCCTGTGAAAAGTTAAAGGAAGCAGGTGCGCGTAGGGCATTGGTACTGCCTGTAGGTGGGGCATTCCACTCTCCCTTGATGGAGCCTGCAAGGGAAGAATTGGCAGCGGCCATAGAAGCTACGGACTTTAGTCCCCCTAGCTGTGCCATATACCAAAACGTGCCTACTACGGCCGTAACCGATCCTGAGGCCATAAAGGCAAATTTAATAGCACAATTAACGGCTCCGGTAAAATGGACCCAAAGTGTACAGCAGATGGTAGCGGATGGTGCCACTTTGTTTACAGAAGTAGGGCCTGGAAAAGTTTTACAGGGCTTGGTGAAGAAAATTCATAAAGAAGCGGAGACCAGCTCGGCCATTCTTTCTTAAGAGTAGTGTGTATAGTCCTGTTTATAAGGGTTTATATGTCTAAAATATAAAAAAGTCCCGCCATATGGTGGGACTTTTTTTATGTCTTGGTTTGGGAAAGTGGATCAAGGGCTTGTACAAGGGGAATTATTGTGGTGTTTTTAGCGGATAAAGTTCATTGGGATTAATTCCTTTTTTGATTGTTGCAGTTTATCTGATATATAGATATTTAACCCCTATTGTTAGGCTTCTGGGCTATTTTTTCTTAATATTGGTATCCCATTTTTTACGGATGAGGTAGTCTTTTTTGGACAAATTTTAAGTTTTAGAGATAGACCGGCTATGAAAATAATTACACTATATAGAATTCTTTCCAATTGTCTAATTGAAAAAGCAATCAAACGCCTTGTGCCCCTGATGGTCCTGATGCTAGTTGGGGCAAGTGGATATGGGCAGGCTACGGTTACCTTTTCTTCTGCGACGGGTTCCGGTGCTGAGGATGCCGGATCTGGTATCCCGACCCTTTTGGTCGACGGGTTGATAGTGGCTCCGAGCTCGGTGACCCTTACCCCCAGTGGTACGGCCACTGGCGGTGGTGATGACTATACCTTGGCGAGCACGACGATAAACATCCCTGC
>NZ_RQPJ01000010.1 GCF_003957295.1 Arenibacter aquaticus | reverse complement strand
TCCGGTTTCACCTTTCTCACCAGTAGCTCCGGTTTCACCTTTTTCACCCTGAATTCCTTGATCACCTTGAGCTCCTGTATCTCCTTTGACTCCGGTTGCACCTGTTGCACCGGTTTCACCTTGGATACCTTGTTCTCCTTGGGCTCCGGTATCTCCTTTCTCGCCTTGGATACCCTGGATACCTTGATCTCCTTTGGCACCAGTAGCTCCGGTATCACCTTTTTCTCCGGTTGCACCTGTAGCACCAGTAGCACCAGTAGCTCCGGTATCACCTTTTTCTCCGGTTGCACCTGTAGCACCAGTAGCACCAGTAGCTCCAGTTTCACCTTTTTCACCAGTGGCTCCAGTAGCACCTGTAGCACCGGTTTCTCCTTGAATACCTTGTTCTCCTTGAGCGCCGGTCGCACCAGTAGCTCCAGTAGCGCCAGTGTCACCTTTCTCACCCTGAACTCCCTGAGCTCCAGTGTCACCCTTGTCACCTTTGGCTCCAGTGGCTCCAGTTTCGCCTTTTTCGCCAGTGGCTCCAGTATCTCCTTTGTCACCTTTCTCTCCAGTTGCTCCGGTTTCACCTTGAATACCTTGTTCTCCTTGAGCTCCGGTCGCACCTGTAGCACCTGTAGCGCCAGTCTCACCTTGAATACCTTGTTCTCCCTGAGCTCCAGTGTCACCTTTCTCGCCTTTCTCGCCAGTGGCTCCAGTATCACCTTTCTCACCTTGGATACCTTGTTCTCCCTGAGCACCCGTATCACCTTTTGTCCCAATTAAACCGATACCTATAGGGCCTTGGGCACCAGTAGCTCCGGTTGCACCCGTTGCTCCAGTAGCTCCGGTGTCACCTTTCTCACCTTGGATTCCTTGGGCTCCCGTATCTCCTTTGTCTCCTTTTTCTCCAGTAGCTCCAGTCTCACCTTGGATACCTTGGGCTCCTGTATCTCCTTTAGCACCAGTAGCACCAGTATCACCTTTCTCTCCAGTAGCACCCGTTGCTCCCGTAGCTCCGGTCTCACCTTGAATACCTTGTTCACCTTGATCTCCTTTCTCTCCAGTAGCTCCAGTCTCTCCTTGGATACCTTGATCTCCTTTGGCACCAGTAGCTCCAGTCTCTCCTTTTAATCCTTGAGCTCCGGTCGCACCAGTCTCTCCTTGGATACCTTGTTCTCCTTGAGCTCCAGTATCACCTTTCTCACCTTTAGCACCAGTAGCTCCAGTAGCACCGGTATCACCTTTTTCTCCGGTTGCACCTGTAGCACCAGTAGCTCCAGTGTCACCCTTGTCGCCTTTGGCTCCAGTAGCTCCGGTATCACCTTTCTCTCCAGTTGCACCCGTTGCACCAGTATCTCCAGTATCACCTTTCTCACCTTGGATACCTTGATCTCCTTTGGCTCCAGTGGCTCCAGTCTCTCCTTGGATACCTTGGTCTCCTTTGGCTCCGGTATCACCTTTTTCTCCGGTTGCACCTTTAGCACCAGTAGCACCCGTTGCTCCAGTAGCTCCAGTTTCACCTTTTTCTCCAGTTGCTCCAGTAGCTCCGGTCTCACCTTTCTCACCCTGAACTCCTTGTTCTCCTTGAGCACCCGTTGCACCAGTATCTCCTTTATCACCTTTCTCACCTTGAATACCTTGATCTCCTTTGGCACCAGTAGCTCCGGTATCACCCTTCTCTCCAGTATCACCTTTTTCACCAGTGGCTCCAGTAGCACCTGTAGCACCGGTTTCTCCTTGAATACCTTGATCTCCTTTGGCTCCAGTAGCTCCGGTTTCACCTTTGTCACCTTTTTCACCTTGGATACCTTGATCTCCTTTGGCTCCAGTAGCTCCGGTATCTCCTTTTAGACCTTGGATACCTTGCTCACCTTGAGCTCCAGTTTCACCTTTTTCTCCAGTTGCTCCAGTAGCTCCGGTTGCTCCGGTTTCACCTTGAATACCTTGCTCACCTTGGGCTCCTGTATCTCCTTTGTCACCTTTCTCTCCAGTAGCACCCGTTGCACCAGTATCTCCTTTATCACCTTTCTCACCTGTAGCACCAGTGTCACCCTTGTCACCTTTTTCTCCGGTCGCACCAGTCTCTCCTTGGATACCTTGTTCTCCTTGAGCTCCAGTATCACCTTTGTCACCCTGAGCACCGGTATCACCTTTTTCTCCGGTTGCACCTGTAGCACCTGTAGCACCAGTATTGCCTTTCTCACCTTGGATTCCTTGCTCACCCTGAGCACCTGTAGCACCAGTGTCTCCTTTATCGCCTTTAGCTCCAGTAGCTCCTGTATCTCCTTTGTCACCTTGGATTCCTTGTTCTCCCTGAGCACCCGTATCACCTTTTGGCCCAATTAAACCAATACCTATAGGGCCTTGGGCACCAGTAGCACCTGTAGCACCAGTGTCTCCTTTATCGCCTTTGGCTCCAGTAGCACCTGTATCTCCTTTGTCACCTTTCTCGCCTTGGATTCCTTGTGCTCCAGTTGCTCCAGTTTCACCTTGAATACCTTGGGCTCCAGTATCCCCTTTGTCACCTTTCTCACCCTGAACTCCCTTATCACCTTTTTCACCTTGGATTCCTTGATCTCCCTTGTCACCTTTCTCTCCAGTAGCTCCGGTCTCACCTTTTTCTCCGGTTGCACCCGTTGCACCTGTATCTCCTTTTTCACCTTGGATACCTTGGATACCTTGGGCTCCTGTATCTCCTTTGTCACCTTGGATTCCTTGCTCACCTTGAGCTCCAGTTTCACCTTTTTCTCCAGTTGCTCCAGTAGCTCCGGTCTCACCTTTCTCTCCAGTTGCACCCGTTGCTCCAGTGGCTCCGGTTTCACCTTTCTCACCAGTAGCTCCGGTTTCACCTTTTTCACCCTGAATTCCTTGATCACCTTGAGCTCCTGTATCTCCTTTG
>NZ_RQPJ01000009.1 GCF_003957295.1 Arenibacter aquaticus | reverse complement strand
GGAACTGCTCCGGTTCCAACAGACTATACTGCCAGTGCCAGTGCTGTACTGGACCCTGGCACCAACCTTAACTGGGACGTATGGGTGAAAGATGCAATGGACTGTACCCATATGATAGATGTGATCATTGTTGAAGATCCAATGCCGACGGTTAGCCTGCCGGCCTATGCAGATGACCAGTGTAGCTCAATGGGAGACGAATATAACTTTACAGCTACCGCTACAGGTGTGGCACCTTTACAGTTCAGCATCGGAAACGGTTTCCAGACTAGCGGTACCTTTACAGTTTCCGAAGCAGGAACCTATACCGTAACGGTAAGGGACGCAAACGGTTGTACCATAACAGATACTATCGATATTCTGCCTCCATTGTCAGCATCGGCTGTGGCCACTGCACAACCATCATGTGCCGCAAACGACGGAGTGATCACCATTACCGCAAGTGGTGGGGCAGGTGCAGGAAATTACGAATACGATCTATTGGACGCTTCCAATAACAGTATGACAGGCGGCACCCGTCAGGCTTCCAACGTTTTCAACGGAATGGCCCCGGGCAACTATACCGCCATGGTCTACGATACATCCGGATCTGCCTGTGACGCACAAGTGCCAGTTTCCCTGGAAATGGCTACACCGGTGGTATTTACCTATAGCAAGGAAGATGTATCCTGTAACGGTGGGGCCGACGGTTCCATTGAAATTTTACTGGACGCCTCCAATGACAACCCGCCCTACACCTTTACATTGGACGACGGTACCAATCCACCAACAACGCAGAACAATACAATGTTCACAGGTTTGAGCCAAGGTACCTACAACATTACTGTGAATTCCGATAGAGGCTGCTCGGACATTCAGAGCATTACCATTGATGAACCACAGGCCTTAACAGCCAATATTACCAATGTAACCGATTTTGCCTGTAACATGGATAATGGTGTTGAAACCGCATCCATTGAAATTACCATAACTACTGGTACAGGAACACCAAACTATTCCTTTAGCGTGAATGGTAGTGCTTATCAACCCACAGCTGGCGAGGTATTTACTTATACAGTAACCACTGCAGGCAATTATGATATAAGCATAAAAGACAACAATGGTTGTACGTTTACATTACCAACCCAAACCATAAACCCATTACCTACCATCACCGATGTGAGCGTGACACAACAAACTGCGATAAGCTGTGCCAATGAGGAGGAAGTACTCCTAACAGTAAGCGGAGGATCGGGCGATTTTACCTTTGAATTATTGCCGGTTGGTAGCCCCAATGGTACACAAACCTCTGTGGCAGGAAATACTGCTACTTATCAACTAAGCCAAGTAGGGGACTATACCTTTAGGGTGACCGATAATGTAACAGGATGTTACTTTACCACGGCTCCCTATACAGTTGCACCATACGACCTTATAGAAGTAACGGCAACCGCCATTACACCGGTGAGCTGTTATGGGGACAATGATGGGGTCATGGAAATTAATGTGACCGATTATACCGGAAACTATTCTTTTGAGGTATTCAACAGTGATGGAACAACAACTTCGATAACCAATACAGGCGTGGCTCCTGGTGTCTTGAGTATACCCGGATTGTCCGCAGGGAACTTCTATGTGGTCCTTACCGCAACCGATGCCCCATTCTGTCCAGCTACTTCCAATACGATTACTATTGGTTCTCCCGATGCAATGCTGAATCTGGTAGAAACAAATAATATCAATGCCAACTGTAACATCGGTGCACAGGTGACCGTCAACGCAACAGGCGGTAACGGAGGGTATACCTATGCCTTCGTACAGGATGGAACTGCTCCGGTTCCAACAGACTATACTGCCAGTGCCAGTGCTGTACTGGACCCTGGCACCAACCTTAACTGGGACGTATGGGTGA
>NZ_RQPJ01000024.1:1729-77245 GCF_003957295.1 Arenibacter aquaticus | reverse complement strand
GCCACACCACCCCGAACCGCCCCAAGAACAAACGCTACATACCTTTATATACCTTATAAAACCCAAAAACAAAATGATTCCTATATATATTGCCAACATAAATACTAGATGTTATCTTTGCAGCCTTATTATGTAAAAAAAATATGATCAATATAACTTTACCAGACGGTAGCATTAGGGAATATGCCAAGGGAACAACTCCTATAGCGGTAGCAAAAAGTATCAGTGAAGGACTGGCACGAAATATTATATCGGCAAAATTCAATGGAACCACCATTGAAACGGTAACCCCTTTACAAGAAGACGGATCCCTAGTCCTATATAGTTGGAAGGACAAAGAAGGAAAGACCGCTTTTTGGCATTCCAGCTCGCATGTGGTGGCACAGGCCTTGGAAGAATTATACCCAGGTATAAAATTGACCATAGGCCCCGCTATTGAAAACGGCTTTTATTATGATGTGGATCTGGCCGAAGGCAGCATTTCCGAAAAGGACTTTCCGACGATTGAAAAAAGAGCGTTGGAAATAGCAAGAGGGAAACACGACTTCAAAATGCGCTCTGTCAGCAAGTCTGAAGCCTTGGAGTTATATAAATCACAAGGCAACCAATATAAGGTAGAGCTTATAGAGAATTTAGAGGATGGCACCATCACCTTCTGTGATCATGATAGCTTCACCGACCTTTGTAGAGGTGGACACATTCCCAACACCGGAATCATAAAGGCCATTAAAATATTAAGTGTGGCCGGAGCCTACTGGAGAGGTGATGAAAAAAACAACCAATTAACAAGGGTTTATGGTATATCCTTCCCCAAACAAAAGGAACTGACCCAGTATTTAGAGCTTTTGGAAGAGGCCAAAAAAAGGGATCACAGAAAACTGGGAAAGGAATTGGAACTATTTACCTTTTCCCAGAAAGTGGGTCAAGGACTTCCATTGTGGCTGCCAAAAGGGGCCGCATTACGGGAAAGACTTGAACAATTTCTAAAAAAAGCACAAAAGAAGGCCGGATATGAAATGGTTGCCACCCCACATATAGGACAAAAGGAACTTTATGTAACTTCTGGCCATTATGCCAAATATGGGGAAGACAGCTTTCAGCCCATAAAAACACCAAAAGAAGATGAGGAGTTCCTATTAAAACCTATGAACTGTCCGCATCACTGTGAAATATACAATACCAAACCTTTTAGTTACCGGGAACTCCCAAAGCGTTATGCCGAATTTGGAACGGTTTACCGCTACGAGCAGAGTGGAGAACTGCACGGCTTAACCAGGGTAAGGGGGTTTACACAAGATGACGCCCATATATTCTGTACTCCTGACCAATTGGCTAGCGAATTTAAGAACGTAATAGACCTTACTTTATATGTATTAGGTTCTTTAGGGTTTGAAAATTTCACGGCACAAGTCTCTGTTAGGGATCTGGACAACCCAGATAAATATATAGGTTCTGTTGAAAATTGGGAAAAAGCCGAAAATGCCATCATTGATGCGGCCAAGGAAAAAGGATTGGATTTTATCATAGAAAGCGGAGAAGCAGCTTTTTATGGTCCTAAACTGGACTTTATGATAAAGGATGCACTGGGAAGAAACTGGCAATTGGGAACCATTCAGGTAGATTACAACCTACCTGAGCGTTTTGACCTTACTTATAAAGGAAGCGACAATGAGTTGCACAGACCGGTAATGATACACCGGGCTCCCTTTGGAAGTATGGAAAGATTCATTGCATTATTACTGGAACACACCGGCGGTAATTTCCCACTTTGGCTGATGCCAGAGCAGGCTATTATCCTCCCTGTCAGCGAAAAACATGAAATATATGCCGAAAAAGTTTTAAATTCCTTAGAAAATAACGACATTCGCGCGCTGATTGACAACCGAAATGAAACGGTTGGCAAAAAAATACGTGAAGCAGAGATGAACAAAATACCATTTATGCTGATCGTAGGTGAGAACGAAGAAAAGGAAGAAACTATTTCTGTAAGGAGGCATGGAGGGGAAGATTTAGGTACAATCACCGTAAATTCCTTTGCCGACTTGGTATTAAATGAAATAAACAGTACCTTAAAGTCGTTTTAAAAAAAGTTTAACTAAAAAGTATACGTCATAGCAATTAGAAAAAGATTTAGGCCCCAACCTAGGAGGGAAAACAAAAACCCGCACAACATCAATGAAAAAATTTCATCGCCCAAGGTTAGGTTGGTTGGCGACAATGTGGAAGTAGGTATTTACAGCACCCGTGAGGCCTTGGCAAAAGCGGAAGAACTGGAATTGGATTTAGTAGAGATTTCTCCTAAAGCAGATCCTCCAGTGTGTAAGATAATAGATTACAAGAAATTTCTTTACGAGCAAAAGAAGCGTGAAAAGGTCATGAAGGCCAAAGCTACTAAAGTAATCGTAAAGGAAATTAGATTTGGTCCACAGACCGATGACCATGATTACGAGTTCAAGAAAAAACACGCCGAAAAATTCTTAAAGGATGGCGCCAAGCTTAAAGCTTATGTGTTTTTTAAGGGTAGGTCTATTGTTTATAAAGATCAAGGAGAGATTCTTTTGCTTAGACTGGCATCTGAATTGGAAGATCTAGGCAAAGTGGAACAAATGCCAAAATTGGAAGGAAAGCGTATGACCATGTTCATTGCGCCCAAAACCAAAAAGTAACCCAGGCCCTATTCCAGGTTTAGGTTAATTGAATTTAAATAATATGCTAAGCTTGCTTAGCACCAAGATAGTAAGCGAGATAAATTAATAAATAGGAAGAAAATGCCTAAACAGAAGACGAAATCCAGTGCCAAAAAGCGATTTAAGCTTACAGGTACCGGTAAAATTAAAAGAAAGCACGCCTATAAAAGCCACATTCTAACGAAGAAGTCTAAAAAGCGTAAGCTAGCGTTAACCCACTCTGGATTAGTTCATGAGGCGGACGTTAACAGTATTAAAGAACAATTACGTTTAAAGTAATCGTTCTATCGGTAATTATTAACCCTGGAGTTGGGCCAAAATATTTGCAATTGTAACTGTAGATGCTACGATGCAAATATTAAAAGTGTCGGTTATCGACCGCCTACTACAAAAAACAATTAAAATTATGCCAAGATCAGTAAATTCAGTTGCTTCAAGAGCCAGAAGAAAAAAGGTAATGAAGCAAGCCAAAGGTTACTTTGGAAGACGTAAAAACGTTTGGACAGTAGCTAAAAATGCGGTTGAAAAAGCAATGTTATATGCTTACAGAGACCGTAGAAACAAGAAGAGAAATTTCCGTTCCTTATGGATTACCCGTATCAATGCAGGTGCCAGATTGCACGGTATGTCCTATTCCCAGTTTATGGGCAAGGTTAAAGCCAATAACATAGAGCTAAACCGAAAGGTATTGGCAGATTTGGCAATGAACCACCCAGAAGCTTTTAAGGCTATTGTAGACAAAGTAAAATAAATTAATAAACTTATCTCGCTTATAAAACCTGTTCCATTTGGAGCAGGTTTTTTTATACCCCAAATTTTCATTCTCCCCAAGGACATTTTCTCCTTAGGCAAGCCCCCTCCTTAAGTCTCTTTAATCTTATTGACAGCCGACTTAAATTCTTCCCAATCTATTAGTTCATCACCGGAACTATCATAACCCTCTATTAACTTGGAAGAGACAATACCCCTGATAAATCCACTTATTTCTGCCTTTTTAAGCAATTCTACAATCTCCCTTTTCTTAAGCTTCCCATCACCATCCTTATCAAAGAAATTATAGGCAGCCTCCGGACTATCAAAATTATTGGTTATCAGTATTTGTATCTTATTCAGTATAGTGTCTTTTGTTGCCATAACCTCTCACTTTTATCTACTTATACTGTAATTTACGCAAAATTTAATAGAATCCCTATACCCCAAAGTAACTCAACACCAAATTCCTACCACTGGCATAATTACGATGTTCGCACAAATAGATTCCTTGCCATATCCCTAAATTTAATTTGCCATTACTAATGGGAATCATTACTGAAGCCCCCATCAAGGAAGATTTTATATGGGCCGGCATATCGTCCGATCCCTCATAATCATGTAGATAATAGGGCGCATTCTCCGGGACCATTACATTTATATGGCTTTCAAAATCGTCCCGTACGGTGGGATCAGCATTTTCATTGATGGTTAGGCTGGCCGAGGTGTGCTTTATAAATACCTGCAGCATTCCATTATTAATTTTTCCCAATTGGGACGCACTTGCCACAATGTGATGGGTAATAATATGGAAACCCCTTGGGTAAGGCTCCAATCGCAATTCATTTTGATAAAACTTCATATGGCACCTGATCTATAACGCTTTGAATTTCGCAATATATTAATAAATGTGAAACTTTATAAAACAAGGCCATCTTTTAAAACAATATCAAATACCTTTGCAGCTTAATATATTTCAATGGATTTATCAAAAGTTAAAATGGTGGTCACCGATATGGATGGGACCTTACTAAATTCTGACCATCAGGTTAGTACCAAATTCTTCCAATTGTTCCAAGAGTTAAAAAAAAGGGACATCAAGTTTGTTGCTGCAAGTGGGAGACAGTACAACAGTATTGTAGATAAATTGGAAACCATTAAGGACGATATTATTGTGGTTGCCGAAAACGGGGCCTTTGTAAAAAAACAGAACATAGAATTACTGGCCACCCCTTTGGATCAAGGTACCATTAAGGAAACCATTAAACTTTTGAAGGAGGTTGAGGGGATCCATCCGGTGTTGTGCGGTAAAAACAATGCCTATATAAACGGGAATTCTGATGCTTTTTTAAACAAGCTAAAGGAATACTACTCCCAGTTCAGCGTATTAAACGATATTGCTAGATTTGATGGCGAGGTATTAAAAATAGCTATCTACCATTTTGAAAGTTCAGAGAAGTACATTTATCCCCTGGTTAAACATTTGGAGTCCCAACTAAAGGTAAAGGTGTCCGGTGAAAATTGGCTAGATATTTCCCATATGAACGCCCACAAAGGGCATGCACTGCGCCATATTCAGGAAAAATACGGCATTAGCCAACAAGAGACCATGGTTTTTGGTGATTACAATAATGACTTGGAAATGCTAGCCCTTGGTGATTATAGTTTTGCCATGGCGAATGCCCACCCCAACGTAAAAGAAGTAGCCAACTATCAAACGGAAAGTAATGATAATTTTGGGGTAGAAAAAATCTTGGAAGCCATGCTATCCAACAGATGACCATAGTTGAAAGTTATTGATTTGTTCCCAATAATGAGCTCGGTAAACACCCCATTGTTTTCTTAAATGCCACTGTAAAATGTTGTGGGTTGGAATAGCCTACCTCATAGGCAGCTTGGGCAACAGTATAGTTATCTGCACGTATCAATGTTTTAGCCTTTTCCATGCGCAATTGCGTAATATATTTAAAAATTGTAGTGCCATAGACCTGTTTAAAGTGGCTTTTTAACTTTGTGGTATTGTAACCAACAATTGCGGACAATTCCTTAATGGTCAATGGATTCTTAAGGTGGGTCTCTATGTAGTGAGCCAAATTTTCAATAGCTTCATAATCAATTGCCGATAATAGCACTTCCTTTTCGGTCTTACTTTGTGTTTCTTGCCCTAGAAATAAATCGATAAGCAACAAACGTATTTTAGATTCCAAGTAGTTGGCCTTAGCATGGCTACTTAAATCACAATCCAAAATTTCTCCAATCATCCATTGCAATCTCATTGTAATGGGTTTGGTTTTATTAGAAAGGGATTTGGCTATACTTTCTGGTAACCCATTACTATTCACATTATATTCCTTCCCCAACAATTCCTCCAAGAAACCTTCTTGAAAAAATACTTCCAAGGCTACAACTTTTTCACCACTAAGCTTTAGGCCTATAAGGTCTTTAGACCATGGATGAATAGTATATGAGCCAGAATAAATACCCTTCCTTAAGGCGCCCCCCATAAGTGTGTATTCATAAGAACCTTCCAAAACAAAATGAATCCCAACGTAGGAACCCTGTACTTTAATCTCCTCTAAATAATCATCTTGCAAAGTCAATTTTCGTATTAAAATCAGGGCATTATCCATCCTTATTTCTTCTTGCCAACCTTCTGCCCCACCCTTCAACTTATCAGAAATGAAGATACTGCTAGATTTTTGCAGTACGATATAATCGGCTTCTCCATCGGTAGAACCACACCCCCTGAAATTACCAGATCCGTAAGCCTTTACTTCTTTATTCGTTACTAATAATTCCTTTCTCGTTATTTCCAATGTAAAACAAAATTTAGATTTGCAAAGTTATTTATTTAGAATAAATCTTAATAAAAATAACAAACTATTTAATGAAAAGACTCATCAATATTATTTTTTTGGTTCTAGGCTTGTACGTGCAAGGCCAAGAAACATTAGGGACACTAACAGGTACGGTACGGGATGCCACAGGGAATCCTTTGGCCTATGCCAGTGTATTAATAGAAAACTTAAAGCTTGGTGTACTAACAAACGATAAAGGGGTTTACACCATTAATAAGTTGCCTTCCGGAAACCACAGGGTCTTGGTTTCCTTTCTAGGTTACGGTAGCCGCTCTATGACCATTGACGTAAATAAAAACCACAATGACATTAAAATTGATTTCACGCTAAAAGAATCCTTAGAAAACCTGGACGAGGTAACCGTAAGTGGAAAAACGGAAAAAACGGCTCTTGAGACAAAGGGGTATGCCGTAAACTCCATAGACACCAAAGAAGCTGGTCTTAGAAGTATCCAAACCAATGAATTATTAAACGCTACAGTAGGTGTAAAGATACGTCAGAATGGAGGTTTGGGCTCTAACGTCCAATACAGCTTAAATGGGTTATCCGGGAGATCTGTCAGCCTTTTTATAGATGGTATTCCCATTTCTATATACGGTTCATCCTTTAGCCTTAACAGTATTCCCCCTTCAATGATCAAGAATATTGAAGTATACAAAGGAGTGGTACCTGCACATTTATCCAGTGATGCTGTTGGTGGTGCTATAAATATTGTACTTCACAAGGGCAGCAAGAATAACCTTTCCGCTTCGGCTTCGTATGGATCGTTTAATACATTTCAAACGAATTTTAATGGTACCTACAGACTTATAAAATCGGGGTTCACCATAAAGGCATCGGCCTTTCACAATTACTCCGACAATGATTATAAAATTTGGGGCAGAACTATAGTTGACATTGCACCAAACGGGGTACAAACTCCTATTGTAGCCAGAAGATTCAACGATGCTTACCGGTCTGCTGGTGGCATGGCACAAATTGGATTTACCAATGTTAATTGGGCCGACCAATTTTTAGTAGGTGTTACCGCTTCCGACGAGTACAATGAAGTACAGCACGGTACTTTCGTTACCATATCTCCTTATAACGGCCGTTTTTTAGAGTCAGATGCCTTGCTGGGCAATATAGCGTATCAAAAAAAAGACCTTTTTACTCAAGGACTTGACCTAAATATAAGCGGTGTATACGGCAAACGCAATAGAACTATTAACGACACAGTTGCACAGGCATATACCTGGGCCGGAAAGAGATTGGTTGGTTTTGATGGGGAATACCACGAGTATACTTGGGGATCTCAGAGCGAAAATGGACCAACCCTCGCCAAAATAGTTAGAAATGTATCATCTATTCGTTCAGGTCTGTCCTATAAAATAAACCACAACCATAAGATCCTATTAAACCATGTATATAGTGGCGTAGATAGGGAAGATAGTGACGAAATGGTATCGTTATTAGAAAACACTTTTCAACAAACCAGTGATTTATACAAAAACATTGTTTCCCTAAGCTACGAACTCAATGCCTTTGACAATAAGTTCAAAATAAATGCTTTTGGAAAACATTATATCCAAAAAGTACTTAACACACAACCCGTATTCAACGATGATAATACCCAAGTAATAAACGAAGTTTACCGAAGTGATAAAGATTACACTGGGTATGGTTTTGCAGCTTCCTATATCCTACTTCCCACCGTTACCCTATTAACCTCTGCAGAAAAGGCCATTCGTTTACCAAGTGAAAACGAAGTTTTTGGGGATGCTGGCGATAATTTACTTCCCAACCTAACTATTCAACCAGAAACCAGCAACAATTTAAACATTGGTTTTAGGCTTGGCAAATTCAATCTGAATAAACACGGATTTACGCTAGCCTCCAATTTCTTTGCAAGAAATATTGAAAACAGAATTGGATTGCCCGTCAATGCTGATGGGCTTAGGGAAAGTGATGAGTTTGTACAATATACCAATCTAGGCAATACTGCCGAATCCAAAGGAATTGAAGCAGAATTCCTTTATACGTACAATACTAATTTTGGTTTTAATTTCAACATAACCCGCATGAGCCTAACCACGGTAAATTCTGGTATTGAAACCAATGTTCCCAACGTACCGCTTTTTACGATGAACGGTGGTTTACGGTATTCCGTTAAAGACTTCATTCAAACTAAATCAACAATAAACCTATTCTACAACACTTACTATACTGATGAATTTGCCTTCAAATTCGCAGCGGGCACCAATACTACAGGAGAGGAAGAATTTTTTATTCCAGAACAGTTATCACATGACTTTGGGTTGAGCTATACATTTCCAAAAAGGAATTTTGTAGTCAGTTTAGACGTCAAAAATATTTTTGATCAGGCCATTTATGACAACCTATCTGTACAAAAACCCGGAAGAGCTTTTTACTTAAAACTGAATTACACAATAAATAATTTTTAATCACTTAAACATAACAGAGATATGAAACAGAGCTTTTTAAATTTTAAAATAGTAGTTATTTTACTCACAATAGGTCTAACAACCTCTTGTAGTAACGATGATGAACCAATTGCCCCGGATACTGATGGAGATGCGGGAAGTGGAGTGGATTCCAGATGGATAACGGTTGCAGGAGCCAAAATGGGAGATAGCCCTGGTGATGGAAACGGTGGCACATTAATTTATTCCGTAACCAGTGAAGATGCTAAAGATCCAACGGTTCAAATAGACCCTTTTAACAACGGCTTTGTAGCCCCTTCCAATAGAACAGCCAGATTACAGGCTTCTGAAGATGGGCATACTGTTTTCAATATTAGCTATGCTGGGGATACTGGTGGCAACTATACCAAATATACAGTAGAAGGTGGAGGATCCTTTGTTCAAACAGGTTCTGAAATAAGTATAGCTCCATATGTAGGAACCGCTCCACGTTGGATTAAGTTATTTGATGGCGATAAAACCGGTGCTGCGGTTTACGTATCCACTGAACACCAGGTTGATGATAACGACACACCTGATGACGTAACTGACGACACCTACCTATATACCAATTCTACTATAGGCGTTGTTACCTTAGACTTGGTAGATTCTCAAATCAATAACTTTCAAGAGCATGTTATTACCTTAAGTGAAGAAGAATCCGCAGCTGGTTACTATATCTCTAGAATTGATATGCCCGTTTTAAATGCGACTGGAGATAAACTGTACATCGGTGCCCGTGTAAGCAAAGTGGACCCAAGTACTGTAGAAAGTGACAGTGGTGATTATGAGATTTTAGGTTCTAAAACCATTGTACTGGATTACCCTTCATTATTAAATCCGTCGGTGATTACATCTACCGTAGGGAATGGAAACACCAATGGATATCGTAGTATCAACGCTTTTTTATATGATGGAAGCGTTTACCAAGCCAACCAGGGTGATCCTGAAGGTTCCCACATCTTAAAGATTGATGCCGATAACGAATATGATGATTCGTATGATTTTAACCTAGATGATGCTTTAGGTGTAGAAGGTGCGTATATATTGGCTTGGAGGCCAGCAGCAAACGGAAAAGCTATATTGGCTTACCGCCATGAAGGTTCAGAAGAAGGATTGGCAGGGGCTCAAGGTTTTTTTGCCCTAGTTGATCTTAATTCCAAAACTGCCACTAAGATCGATGCTATTCCTTATGACCCGGATTTCTACTTATTCCAGTACCAAGGCTTTGTAGTGGATGGAACAGAAATATATGTAACCCAAGCCCCGGTAGGACAAAACGGAAACATATACATCATAGATACAGAAACAGGAGAAGTAACCAAAGGCGCCCAGTTGGTGAACGCGGAAGGTAGTCACTTTATTGGGGTGTTTTAAACACTTCAATTATTCCTGACCACTAGTAGCCCTACATCCCTATTTGGCGATGAAGTGATAGGGGGATCTAATTTTGAACAGGATTACCCCTATTACTTTTAAAAGGAAGGCTTTCTAGAGTATAAGAATAATTGTTATCTATTTTGGCGTATCCTAAACCAGTACCCTAATAACTATTTTAAAACCGTTTTCGGCACCATGGGTCGTTAACGGTTTTAAATTATAACCGCAAATCAACCACATCATTTCTTAAGTAGATTCTATAGTTCTTTTTACTACTCAACTGTACAGTACTTATTGACAGCTAATCTTAGCTATCCCCAAAATCTGTAACAGTGGAATTAATTAAAGTGAAGTAGAACCAGCTTGTTGGCTTGTTAGGTTTTCTGTTTCTTTTTCTGGGCAGCTGGGAATAGTACATTGTTAAGAATAAGCCTATAACCAGGCGAAGTAGGGTGCAGTTCCAGTTCTGTCTTGGGATCCCCTACCCTGTGCTGATAGTCCTCAGGGTCATGTCCTCCATAAAACGTAAAGAAACCTTTACCTTTAATTCCATGAATATACCGGGCTTCCCCATTTATCTTATTTTCACCAAGTACCAAAACAGTGGGTTTAATCTCCTCCTTGGCAAAAGCTGTGGTCTGCCCCATAAAACCCTTGACCAATGCCGTATGGTTCTGGCATAACATGGTAGGCACCGGATCCCATTTGGCAGAAAAGTCCATCAATGAAAAATAATCCGATTCTTTGGGAACATTAGCGCGTTTATTGGTCATATCTATGGATGAGAATTCGTACCTCAACGGGTTACGTTCCAATATAAAATTTGTAAATGCGAAGGTTTTACTGTAATCCAATTTTGCCTGATAATTGGCCTCGGAGGGGTCACCGTCAAACATAGGTTCACAAATATCCACTCCATCTGCAGCCAAGGCTATATCAAAACTATCGGTGGCGGAGCACATCGCAAACATAAAACCTCCCCCAATCACATAATTTCTAATTTTAAGTGCCACGGCACGTTTTTCTTCAGAAACCTTATCAAATCCCAATTTAGCAGCCAGGGCCTCGGCATTTTGTTTGCCTTCTATATACCAAGGAGCAACCCTATAAGCCCCGTAGAATTTCCCATATTGCCCAGTAAAATCCTCATGGTGCAAGTGCAGCCAATCATAGAGTACCAATTTGTCGTCCAATACTTCCTCATCGTACACTTGGTCATAGGGAATTTCGGCATAGGTAAGTACCATGGTTACCGCATCGTCCCAAGGAGAATTTTCCTTTGGGGAGTATACGGCTATTTTTGGTGCCTTTTCCAAAATAACAGCTTCTTGATTTTGTGAGGGACTTGCTATTTCATCTAAAATACTGAGGGCCTGTGAATCGGAAACTACCTCAAAGGAGACGCCGCGTATCTGACATTCTTTTCGAATATTCTCCCCATCGGGCAGCAAAAAGGAACCGCCTCTATAATTCAATAACCACTGTACTTTTTGTTTATGGGACAACACCCAATAAGTGATTCCGTAGGCCTTTAAATGGTTTTTTTGACTTTCCGCATCCATGGGTATGAGAATACTGGAAGCGTATGAGGTACCAAAGATCAATAGAAATAGAACAGAAAGAAGCGCACCTGAAAATAGGCTTTTAAAGGGGTTTTTATTTTGTTCCGTATTACTCAATTCTAGATTTTACTGTTACAATACACCTTGCAAGATTTGAGCCAAAGGATTTAAACCTCAGTACCATCATGCTTTGATACACTTAAAAAGGCACATCGTTGTCATCCTGGGGACCATCGTTGTTCATGGAACTTCCAAAGGCTTCATTGGCATTGGGAAGGTTTTTGGTAACAAATGGGTTGTCCTCGTCTGCATTCATTTTGGATTGAAATTCAAACGGGGAATCAAAATCGTCCAAATTATCAAACTTACCTAAATGTCCAACGAACTTAAGTCTAATATTTTCCAAACCACCATTTCTATGCTTGGCCACAATAAACTCTCCCTGACCTGCAGTTGGCGATCGTTCCTCATCATCCCATTCATCAATCTTATAGTATTCTGGCCTATAGATAAAGGATACAATATCCGCATCCTGTTCAATTGCTCCGGATTCCCGTAAATCGGACAGTACAGGTCGTTTACTCCCTCCCCTGGTCTCAACAGCCCTTGACAACTGTGAAAGTGCGATTACCGGTACATTCAATTCTTTTGCCAGTGCTTTTAAGTTCCTTGAGATGGTAGATATTTCTTGTTCACGGTTACCTCCTTTTTGAGTCCCCCCTGCGGTCATTAGCTGCAAATAATCAATAATGATCATTTTTATACCGTGCTGGGATGCCAAACGTCTAGCTTTCGCTCTAAGGTCAAAAATAGATAGGGATGGGGTATCATCAATAAACAGGGGTGCAGACTCCAAGGCTTTCACCTTTACGTTCAACTGTTCCCATTCATGTTTCTCCAATTTCCCCGTCCTTAGTTTTTCTGAAGACAAACCAGTTTCAGAGGAAATCAGCCTGGTAATTAACTGTACAGAGGACATCTCCAAGGAAAAGAAAGCCACCCCGTAACCAGAGTTGACGGCAATATTCCTTGCCATGGAAAGGGTAAGGGCCGTTTTACCCATACCCGGCCTAGCCGCTACAATAATTAAATCACTGGGTTGCCAACCTGAGGTTAACTTATCCAATTTATCAAACCCAGAGGGAATCCCACTCAAGCCTTCTTTACCTGATATTTCCTCAATTTTTTTCTTGGCCTGGATTACCAAGTTCTGTGCTGTTTCCGCGGAACGCTTAAGGTTACCTTGGGTTACATCGTACAATTTGGATTCTGCCGTGTCCAACAGATCAAAAACATCTGTTGCCTCATCATAGGCCTCCTCAATAATTTCATTTGAAATCTTGATTAGACTACGCTGAATAAACTTCTGCAGGATTATACGGGCATGGAATTCAATATGGGCAGATGAAGCCACTTTTTGGGTAAGTTTAATAAGGTAAAAATCGCCACCAACGCCTTCTAGGCGCCCATCTTTTTTTAATTGGGAGGAAACCGTTAATAAATCCACTGGTTCTGAATTTTCGAACAGCTTAAAAACGGCTTCATAGATATGCTTATGGGCCTCCTTATAGAATACATCCGGATGCAGAATATCTATTACCTCATCGACCCCTTTCTTGTCTATCATCATCGCTCCAAGCACAACTTCCTCTAAATCAACGGCTTGAGGTGGTATCTTACCCTTCTCAAGGTTGATTATGGTGGACTTGTCAATCCGATGACCAATAACTGGGTTCGTTTTTTCCATGAGTGCTAAATTATACAAATAAGAATTAAAATAAGATTTAGGATATTAACAGTTGTTCAACAATTTGCCTGTTGATAAGTTACGAAATATGTTTATAAGCAAAAAAAATCTGGAGAATTTCTACTCCAGATTTTTTCACCTTGACAAAAAGGGATGTTATCCGTTAAAGACCCCCATATTTGCATATTTATCCATTCTATTCTCCACCAACTCTTTTGGTGATAACTTTTTTAATTCCTCAAAATGTGATGAAATTTTATTTTTTACGATTTCGAAAGTCTTCTCACGATTGGCATGTGCCCCTCCCGCAGGTTCACGCACAATCTCATCAATAAGCTTCATTTTTTTCATATCGGTCGCCGTAAGTTTTAAAGCTTCGGCCGCCTGTTCCTTATATTCCCAACTTCTCCAAAGTATGGAAGAGCAGGATTCGGGCGAAATTACCGAGTACCATGTGTTTTCCAACATTAGAACCTTATCCCCTACACCTATTCCCAAGGCTCCACCAGAGGCTCCTTCCCCTATGATCACAACAATAACAGGAACTTTTAATCTGGTCATTTCCAAAATATTCCTTGCTATTGCCTCTCCTTGACCTCTTTCTTCTGCTTCAATCCCTGGGTAGGCTCCCGGAGTATCTATAAAACACACAACGGGTATCCCAAACTTTTCTGCCGATTTCATTAGTCGAAGTGCCTTTCTGTAGCCCTCAGGATTGGCCATACCAAAATTACGGTACTGTCTGGTCTTGGTATTGTAACCTTTTTGCTGTCCCACAAACATATAGCTCTGGTCACCAATTTTCCCAAGACCCCCTATCATTGCCTTGTCATCCTTCACATTGCGGTCCCCATGTAGCTCCAAAAAAGTATCTCCACAAATGGCGTTAATGTAATCTAAGGTATAAGGCCTATTTGGATGTCTTGATAATTGTACCCTTTGCCAGGCCGTTAGGTTTTTATATATTTCTTTGCGGGTATCCGCCAGCTTTTTTTCAATTTGTTTACATGTCTCAGAAACGTCCACGTCACTTTCTTCCCCAATTATCATGCACTTATCCAATTGCTCTTCTAGCTCTTTAATTGGAAGTTCAAAATCTAAATACTCCATAAGTTTACAGGTTTAGTTCTTTTCAACAGGCAAATATAAAACTTTAATGGAAAGGTAACCCATTAGTCGTTTTTTTTAATTTTTTTCTATTTTTCAAAATACCATTGGCTATAACCGTAGTTAAAATAAGCAATGCTCCTAGGTAAAAAAGCGGGCTCATTTTCTCACTATCCCCTAATATAATAAAAGCCAAAACAATAGCATAGACCGGTTCCAAATTATTTGTAAGCATTACCGTATATGGCGCAATATATTTCATCACCTTCACTGAGACAATAAACGCATATGCGGTACAAACAGAGGCCAAAATAAATATATAAAACCAATCGATTAGTGAGAGCTGAAAGAATTCTTGATCAAATCCTTGATCCATCCACAGATAGAGCGACAAGAACAAAACCCCACTCCCCAGTTCATAAAAGGATATGACAGCTGGATTCTCTTTTTGGATCAATTTGCCATTGATCAAGGAAAAAATGGAAGCCAATAAGGCCGAAAGCAAGGCAAGCAGTATACCTGCAGTATAATCCGCTTCCAGATTAAACATAATAGCAAGGCCAAGTATTACCGCTACCCCAAAAACCAATTCATATCCAACCATTTTACGACCATACCAAAAAGGCTCTATCAAAGCGGTAAATAAAGCCCCAGTAGACATAGTGGCCAAGGCAACTGAAACATTGGAGATTTTTATGGCCATAAAAAATGTGACCCAATGCAATGCCACCACTATTCCGGCGATCAGTAATGTAGACAGGATTTTGGGCGTTACCCTAAGCGATTTATATCGAATTAGGATATAGACCAGAATAATCAAGGAAGCCATACCCATACGGTACCAAACCAAGGGAAGGGCCTCTATACTAATCAACTTTCCCAGAACCGCTGTAAAGCCCCATATAAAGACTATAAAATGTAGATGAAGGTAATTCCTAAACTTAGCGCTTGGCATTCTGAAGTAGGTAAAAGGCTATGGCTCCAAACATTACATTTGGGATAATAACGGCCCATAAAGGGGAAAAACCAGATTGTTCGGCCAGGGTTCCAAATACCTTATCAAAAAAGATATAAATAAATGCCACCCCTATTCCAAATGCCAAGTTAACCCCCATGCCCCCACGTCGTTTTACAGAAGAAACGGCAACGGCAATTATGGTCAAGATAAAAGCAGCAATAGGCAGGGCCCATCGCTTGTATTTCACCAGAATATAACTGTTAATATTGGAAGCACCCTTTCTTTTTTGCGCTGCGATAAACTTATCCAACTCAAACATATTCTTAGTTTCCGCTATATAGGATACCGGGGTTAGATCATCAATTTTAAAATCAAAAATGGTGTCTAGCCTACGCTTAGTCTCTACAACCTCCTCGTTGCCTACCAATTTCCTTTTCACATATGAGGTAAGCCTATACACAGAATCCTTATCTACCCATCTAATGTTGGCCGCTGAAATCTTAAAGTCCAAGGTGTTCTCCTCATTAAAGCGTTCCATAGTAAAATTATAGCCTATCTGCCTTGCCGGATCAAAGCTACTTACATAGAGGTAGTCATTTTCGTTTAATTGATTGAAGATGTTTGTGGTAACCCTATCCTTCTTTCCCTTCTTTAAATACTTATACTTAAACTCATTGTACCCCACACTTGCGGGAGGAACAATAAACATGCTCATGAAAAACATGATAAGGGCAATAATAGAGGCTCCAATCAAATAGGGGCGCAAAAATCTTCCGTAGGAAACCCCAGAACTTAGAATGGCTACAATTTCAGTATTATTGGCAAGTTTGGAAGTAAAGAAAATTACCGATAAAAAGAGAAAAATAGGAAAGAGCAGGTTTCCTATCACTAGGGTAAAATTCATATAATAGATAGCGATTTCCGCAAATGGCACTTCGTTGTCTATCATTTTCCCAATTTGTTCTGCCAAATTGGCCATAATCCCAATTGGGATAAATAGCAGCAACATCACAAAAAAAGTTGCCAGATAGCGCTTTAATATGTATTTGTCTATTATGCTTAGCACCTATAATCGTTTATCCATTTGTTTTACCATTACAGACTTCCACTCATGGAAATCCCCCGCTAAAATATGTTTTCTAGCTTCGCGAACCAACCACATATAAAATCCCAGGTTGTGAATGGTAGCTATTTGTTTGCCCAAATACTCGTTGGCCGCGAACAAATGCCGTAAATACGCCTTGGAATACTCCTTATCCACAAAAGTAGTACCCATTTCGTCTAGGGGCGAAAAATCATCCTCCCACTTTTTATTTTTTATATTTATGGTCCCATGGGCGGTAAACAGCATACCATTTCTGGCGTTCCTGGTAGGCATCACACAATCAAACATATCTATTCCCAAGGCAATATTCTCCAATATATTGATAGGGGTACCTACACCCATAAGATATCGGGGTTTATCTTCGGGCAGAATCTCACAGACTACCTCGGTCATCCCGTACATCTCCTCTGCCGGCTCCCCTACCGAAAGCCCTCCAATAGCATTACCCTCTGCTCCCACTCCGGCTATATATTCGGCAGATTGCCTTCTTAAGTCCTTATAAGTAGAACCCTGCACAATTGGGAAAAAAGTTTGGGCGTAATCATAGGTAAAGGGAGTTTTCTCCAAATGGGCTATACAGCGATCCAACCATCTGTGGGTCATATGCATAGACCTTTTGGCGTATTTATAATCACAGGGGTAAGGCGTACATTCGTCAAACGCCATAATGATATCGGCTCCGATAGTACGCTGGATCTCCATAACGTTCTCTGGTGTAAAAACATGATAGGAACCATCTATGTGCGACTTAAACTTGACGCCTTCCTCTTTGATCTTTCGGTTATTGGAAAGCGAATACACCTGATACCCACCACTATCGGTCAATATATTCCGGTCCCACCCCATAAATTTATGGAGTCCGCCGGCTTTTTTCAAAATTTCTGTTTTAGGCCTCAGATATAAATGATAGGTATTCCCCAAAATGATATCCGGGTTCACTTCTTCCCTCAGCTCTTTTTGATGTACCCCTTTTACCGATGCTACGGTGCCTACGGGCATAAAAATGGGCGTTTCTATCTTACCATGGTCCGTAATTAGTTCTGCCGCCCTGGCTTTGGTCCTCGTATCTGAATGCTGTAATGTAAATTTCAAAAAAGATGTATTTAAAGCCGCAAATATAATCAACTCAGAGCCATTAAATCCCTAACAAAAAAATAAAGTTATGTTATTGGCGCTCATAGTTAATAAAATATAATAACTACGACTTGTATACCCAAAAGATAGCGATTACTTTTGGAAAGTTTTAAAAAGATAGAAAAAATGCCAAAACTTCAAGAATTACAAGATTTGACCGTTCAGGTCCGCAGAGACATTCTAAGAATGGTCCATAAGGTTAACTCGGGACACCCAGGAGGCTCTTTAGGCTGTACTGAATTTTTTGTTGCTCTTTACAATGAGATAATGGAGCTCAAGGACGGATTTGACATGGACGGCAAGGATGAAGATTTATTCTTTTTGTCCAACGGCCACATATCTCCTGTCTTCTATAGTGTTTTGGCGAGAAAGGGTTATTTTCCCATTGAGGAGTTAAATACTTTTAGGTTAATAGATTCCCGACTACAGGGACACCCTACCACCCATGAAGGCTTGCCAGGGGTACGTATTGCCTCCGGATCATTGGGGCAGGGCTTGTCCGTTGCCTTGGGCGCGGCGCAGGCAAAAAAACTTAACAATGACCCCAAATTAGTTTATACCCTTCACGGCGATGGTGAATTGCAAGAAGGACAAAATTGGGAAGCTATAATGTATGCTGCCGGTAAAAAAGTGGACAATCTAATTGCCACCGTGGATTACAACGGACAGCAGATTGATGGTTCTACGGATGACGTATTGCCAATGGGCGACCTTAAGAAGAAATTTGAAGCCTTTGGCTGGGATGTACTGGAAATCCAAGAAGGGAACAACCTTGAAGCCATCATCAACGGAATGAAAGAAGCCAAGGAAAGGACCGGAAAAGGTAAACCTGTCTGTGTTCTTTTACACACCATAATGGGTCACGGAGTAGATTTTATGATGTATACCCACGCTTGGCACGGAAAAGCCCCCAACGATGAACAACTGGAAACGGCCTTGGCCCAGAATCCCGAAACCGCTGGAGACTACTAATCCCTATCATTTTCTAACAAACAAAAAAAGAAAGTACAAATGAAAAAATATATAGATCAAGGTAAAAATGATACGCGAAGTGGCTTTGGAGCGGGACTGACCGAATTAGGAAGAACCAATCCGAATGTAGTAGCACTCTGTGCCGATTTGGTGGGCTCCCTTAAAATGCAGGATTTTATTGATGAAAACCCTGAACGTTTCTTTCAGGTCGGAATTGCAGAGGCCAACATGATGGGTATAGCTGCCGGACTCACCATTGGAGGTAAAATTCCTTTTACCGGAACATTTGCAAACTTCTCCACCGGTAGGGTTTACGACCAAATTAGACAATCTATTGCCTATTCTGATAAAAACGTAAAAATTTGTGCCTCCCATGCGGGGATTACCCTTGGAGAGGATGGCGCTACACACCAGATCTTGGAAGATCTTGGATTAATGAAAATGTTGCCAGGGATGACCGTAATTAATCCTTGTGACTACAACCAGACCAAAGCTGCCACTATTGCCATTGCAGAGCATCAAGGCCCCGTTTATCTTAGATTTGGACGTCCCAAAGTAGCCAACTTCACTCCAGTGGACCAAAAATTTGAAATAGGAAAAGCTTTAATGCTTAACGAAGGTACAGATGTTACTATCGTAGCTACAGGTCACTTGGTATGGCAAGCCTTAATTGCCGCCGAGAACTTGGAGAAAGAAGGTATATCTGCCGAGGTAATCAACATACACACCATTAAACCTTTGGACGGGGAAGCTGTGTTAAAATCTGTTAAAAAAACAGGCTGTATCGTTACTGCGGAAGAACATAATTATTTGGGCGGTCTAGGTGAGAGTATTGCCGGATTCCTTGCTACCACGCATCCTACGCCGCAAGAGTTTGTTGCTACCAAGGATACTTTTGGAGAAAGTGGCACCCCGGAACAATTAATGGATAAATACGGATTGAACAATAAAGCTATAGAGAAAGCCGTTTTGAGTGTGTTAAAGAGAAAGTAAATCAAATTTCCCTTCGGAAAGATGATTGCCCTTAACACGGAACACAGTGAACAATATAGCGTATAGTACACTTTAAACAGTTGCGTATATCGGTTATGAGGATCGATATGCCCAGCTGTTTTTTTTGTGTTTTACCCAATTGACCCTTTTTCGTGTCAAGAAATTTTCTTTTTAGGTTAAATCAATAAAGGAATTGTGCATAGTATTGCACAATGTATTCTAATTTAAAAAAGAAGACATTATGATCAAGAAAACAATTTTATTTGCAGCTGTCGCTTTAATGGGGCTTACGGCCCAGGCACAAAAAGGCTCTGGATTTGGTATCAAGGGTGGACTAAATTATGGTGGAACCGGTGATTATTTTGAATCTACCGAACAAGCCTACAAGGACCCCAAAGGCAATGTAGGCTACCATTTGGGTATCTTTGGCCAGGTAGGGCAAAAAGTTTACTTGCGCCCAGAATTAATTTATACCAAAACAAAATCGGACTATGAAAACAATAGTTTGGATATGAGCAAACTGGACCTTCCTGTTCTTTTGGGCATCAATGTTATTGGCCCATTGAAGGTTTTTGCAGGACCTGCTTTTCAGTATATTTTGGATACGGATTATGACGGCATCACCATAGGGGATGTTGAAAATGATTTTACCGTAGGCCTTAATATTGGTGCTGGACTTTCTTTTGGCAACTTCGGAATCGATTTACGATACGAAAGAGGTTTTAGTGAAAATGAGGTTACGGTTGTGGAAGGCGCTTTTTCCAACGACCGCATTGACACCAGGCCAGATCAATTGATTTTGAGTGCCTCCTTAAAGTTATAAAAAATCATTTTGAACTATACAAAAAATGCCCCTGCATCTGCGGGGGCATTTTTTATTTAAAGACCTGATCTTTTTCAGCTTCAAATATTTTCATCCAGATAATCGGGAACCCCGTCATTATTAGCATCTCCCAATTCGTCTTCAGTAAGAACCCCATCGCCATCATCATCCGTATCCAGATAATTTGGGATACCATCTTCATCGGTATCATCATTAAAAAGGTTACCATCCTTATCCAAATCCTCAGATATAGTATCTACGCCGTCCCTATCATGATCTGTGGTATTGATAGCCAAAAGGTTTACTTCAAATATTAATGGCGCATAGGTCTGCCCCGGCGCACTACCACTAAAATAAGCGATTCCGGATGGCATAAATATTAAACCTACTCCACTACCATTAACGCTAAAGGTACCATCTTCATTTTCTACGACCTCTCCACCTGCTTTAAATTTTGGCATACCCTTTTTAAACCCTGTTATCACTCCAGAATTACCAGATACACCTGATCCCTGCATATCAAACCAAACCGGCGAACCTAATCTACTGTCAAACACTCCCCCGTCCAATCGCGTACCTTGATACTTAAGGTATACAGAATCTACAGGCGTTGGATTTCCACCAACTCCCTCCCTGGCCACAACATAATACAAGGTATGTGGCACATCTACTTCCTCAGCATCCAAGCCCAAGTCACTGGAAGATAAATATATCACCTCTGTCTTGGCATCCTCAAAAAGCGATCTTTTATCGGCATTTTCACCCGCTATGGTATCAATCTTTATCCTTAAATCAAAATCTTCCGCAATAGGTTCTTCAAAATCTTCGTAGTTATAAAAGTGCGTTTTTAAATAAGCTTGAATCTCAGCATCGTCCTCAACGGCAACCTCGCTTAGCAATCTTGGTGGCACTATTTCAATATCATTATCATCATCTTTCTTACAAGACCAGATAGCCACAAAAATTAAACCTAGCAAAACAATTCCTTTTATATTCATCAGTATCGTATTATTGTCCTTTAAACCTCCTATAAAACCTTTGATCATCAAAACAATCTTCCACAAGCGCAGGTTGATTGGTTTAACCATTACGGTTCCATAGATTTCTTATTTAAAGGCCGCAAGATACAATTTTCAACTATTTTTGTAGAAGACGTTAACAAAGAATTTCAATAGTTTATGCGAATAGACAAATACTTATGGAGCACACGCTATTTTAAAACCAGAAATATAGCGACAGAGGCCTGTAAAAAGGGCCATGTAAGAATTAATGGGCAGGTAGTAAAACCATCTAGGGAGGTATACCCCGTGGACAAAGTAATTGTGAGAAAGAACCAGATTAATTATGAATTTACAGTTTTGGACATTCCAGAAAGCAGGGTGGGTGCCAAGTTAGTGGATATATATAGGAAGGACATTACCCCAAAAGAAGCTTTTGAGCATAACGAACTATTGAAGTTTTCTAAAGACTACTACAGAAAAAAAGGTACCGGAAGACCTACAAAAAAAGACCGAAGGGACATAGACGATTACTTGGATGAAGAAACTGAATAGGGAATTCTGGGAAAACAAATACATACAAGGTGATATGGGCTGGGACATTGGTTATGTTTCTCCCCCTTTGAAGCACTACATTGATCAATTGACGGATAAGAATCTAAAGATTTTGATCCCAGGTGCCGGTAATGCCCACGAACTGATGTATTTGACAGAAAAGGGTTTCACCAATACCTACATCATAGATATTGCCAGACCTCCTTTGGAAGCGATAAGGGCCAAGCTGCCAAACTTCCCTGAGGAAAGACTGTTAGAGGGAGACTTTTTTGACTTGAACATAGGTGACTTTGACCTTATTTTGGAACAGACCTTTTTCTGTGCCCTTAGTCCGCAATTAAGACCAAAATATGTCCTAAAAATGAAAACTCTGCTTAAACCGCAGGGCAAATTGGTTGGTCTACTTTTTAATTTCCCACTATCCAAATCGGGACCTCCTTTTGGGGGCAGTACAGAAGAATACATTGCCCTTTTTGAAAAGCACTTTAACATAAAGCTTCTTAAAACCGCTTACAATTCCATAAAACCCAGAGCTGGTAAAGAACTCTTTTTTATATTTGAACCTAAATAAGAACCACTATGTCCAACAGAATTCTTTCCCATGAGGAAATACAGCATAAAATAAAGCGCATTGCCTACCAGATCTATGAGGCCAATGTAGACGAAGCAGAGATTATCATCGCCGGTATTGAAAGTGGGGGGTTAAATTTTGCAAAGAAAATCCAGTCCGTACTTAAAAAAATTACCGAAGCCGAGGTTATTTTATGCAAGGTCTCCATGGATAAATCCAATCCCCTATCCAGTGGTGTAAGCACCTCTCTCCCAGAATCTGAGTACACCAACAAGTCTGTGGTCTTGGTTGATGATGTCCTAAATTCCGGAACCACCCTTATATACGGAGTACATCATTTTCTACGGGTTCCCCTTAAACAACTTAAAACTGCTGTATTGGTTAACAGGAACCATAAAAAATATCCGGTAAAGGCAGATTACAAAGGAATTTCCCTTTCCACCTCCTTAAGAGAACACATTAAGGTTACCTTTGAATCCAAAAATGATTCTGTTCACCTAACGGAGTAATTCCTTTATTTCGTCTACTATTGTATTGGGATCCTTATTATCACATTCTATAACTTTATTGGCCTTTAGATAAAAGTTATTGCGTTCAAACAAATGCTTCCCAATAAATTCTGGAAGTTCTTTGTCTTCTATGTCCCTGATCAATGGTCTATGCTCCTTTTCCTTCAAAAGTCTTTTTACCAACCCAGGAATGCTTAGTTTTAGATAAATTACATGATCTGCCAAGTTTAACATAGTCTCCATATTTCCCGAATAACAGGGAGTGCCCCCTCCGGTGGACAAAATAAACTGCCTTTGATCCATTAAAAGAGCATTTAAATATTCGTGCTCCTTTCTTCTAAAAAAGAGTTCTCCCTTAGCCTTAAACACATTGGAAATAGAGTCCCCAAGCCTTTGCTCAATAACATCATCCAAGTCTAAAAAACTAGATTTCAAATCCTTAGCCAACAATTTCCCTATAGTGCTTTTACCACTACCCATGTACCCTACCAAAACAATTTTCACGTCTTTTTTTTTGTAAAAATGGTCTAATTTGGGCGTATTTCAAAAAAAAATAAAAAAATCCAAAAAAGCCCTTGTAAAACAAACAAATGATTTTATATTTGCACCCGCAAACAGCTATTGTCTGCTACACATTATGACCTGGTAGCTCAGTTGGTAGAGCATCTCCCTTTTAAGGAGAGGGTCCTGGGTTCGAGCCCCAGCCCGGTCACAAAAAAGTTAAGTCTTGCGCTTAACTTTTTTTGTTTTAAATAGTTTTGAAATACGTAAATTTAGAAACTATTTAAAGGTTTTTCTCATCATGGAGTAAAAATACCGAATGGCCCACGTGGTGAAATTGGTAGACACGCCACCTTGAGGGGGTGGTGTTCGCAAGGACGTGCTAGTTCGAATCTAGTCGTGGGCACCTAATACCGCCAACTGAAAAAGTTGGCGGTTTTTTTTAGGAACAGTTCATTTCCAAGAGTTTTTTCAAGGATTTAAAAAAAGCCTTGTGAAACAAAAAAATGATTATATATTTGCACCCGCAATCAGCAATATGGCTGTTGCCCATTATGACCGGGTAGCTCAGTTGGTAGAGCATCTCCCTTTTAAGGAGAGGGTCCTGGGTTCGAGCCCCAGCCCGGTCACAAAAAAGTTAAGTCTCGTACTTAACTTTTTTTGTTTTAAATAGTTTCTATTGGGTCAAGACTAATGGTACTTACTGTATAAACTACTGTCTTGAAAAACCATCCCACTATTCTAAAGCTAAAGCCTTAGCCCCCCTACACTCATTTATTATAATTAACCGATTGGGTTAATTTTTTAAAAAAATAAACATTATTTTCATACTTGATCAGAGTATTGAAATTCTATGGTACTACCAACAGATTAATACACAATGGGCAAAAAAGTAATTATTATAGGGTCAGGGTTTTCTTCCCTATCAGCATCCTGCTATTTAGCTAAAATGGGCTATGAGGTACACATCTATGAAAAAAACCAAACGGTTGGTGGTAGGGCCCGTCAATTTACCAAAGATGGATTTACCTTTGACATGGGACCAAGCTGGTACTGGATGCCCGATATATTTGAACGGTTTTTTAATGACTTTGAAAAAAGGGTGTCCGATTTTTACCAACTGGACAAACTGGACCCAGCCTATAAAATATTCTTTACGGATGATGTTATCACTATAGGTGATTGTATGGACAAAATTTGTGATGAATTTGAACGAATAGAACAAGGTAGCTCCAAACCATTGAGAAAGTTCATAGCCAAGGCACAGGACAACTATCGCATTGCTATTCACAAAATAGTTTTACGGCCAGGGGTATCTCCCCTGGAATTGGTAAGCAGGGATACCATAGTTCGTTTGGACCAATTTTTTAAATCTATTAGTCATGAAGTCCGAAAGAAATTTAAAAACCAAAAATTAATATCCACCTTGGAATTCCCAGTTCTATTCCTAGGTGCCAAACCAAGCAAAACCCCCTCCTTTTATAGTTTTATGAATTTTGCCGATTTTGGACTGGGCACTTGGCACCCCAAAGGCGGTATGTACCAGGTTATTATGGCAATGAAAAACCTGGCACTGGAATTGGGAGTATCCATAAACACCCAACAGAATGTTACAAAAATAGAGGTAGACAAGGGGAAAGCCACGGGTATTACAATTGGAGAAACCACTATAGCTGCGGATATTGTATTAAGCGGAGCTGATTACCACCATTCAGAAACCCTGTTAGATACAGAATATCGCCAGTATTCGGAGGCTTACTGGGATAAAAAAACCTTTGCACCATCGTCCTTACTATTTTATGTAGGCTTTAATAAAAAGCTTAAAAACGTATCCCATCATAATTTGTTTTTCGACACTAGTTTTGAGCAACATGCCCAGGACATCTACGACCGCCCACAATGGCCAGAAAATCCTCTTTTTTACGCAAACTTCCCTTCCATTACTGATGCTAGTATGGCTCCAGATGGTTGCGAAACAGGTTTTTTTCTGATTCCCATTGCCCCCAATCTAAAAGATACCAGTGAGCTCAGGGACCAATATTTTCATATTATTACAAAAAGATTTGAAAAATTAACCAAACAAAAAGTAGAAAATGCTATCTTATTCAAGGAAGATTTTTGTGTGAGAGATTTTATAGAACAATACAATTCCTATAAAGGAAATGCTTACGGGATGGCCAACACCTTATTGCAAACGGCTTTTCTTAGGCCCAAACTAAAAAGTAAAAAAGTTGACAACCTCTATTTTACCGGCCAACTTACCGTTCCAGGACCTGGCGTACCACCAGCTCTCATATCGGGTAAATTGGTTTCAGAACTAATCGATAAACACCAAACTCCTTAATTATGAAAGCTATTTTTGATAAGGTGTCCATAGATTGCAGTAAGCTGGTGACAGAACATTACAGTACTTCCTTTTCCCTGGCTACCAAAATGTTGGATTCCTCCATAAGGGGCGATATCTATAACATCTATGGTTTTGTTCGTTTTGCAGATGAAATAGTAGATAGTTTTCACGATTATGACAAATTGCACCTATTAAACAAATTTGAAGAGGATCTAATGCTGTCCATAGATCAAAAAATAAGCCTTAACCCCATTTTAAATTCATTTCAACATACGTATCACAAGTACAATATCCCCTTACACTTGGTTCAATCCTTTATGAGCAGTATGCGTATGGACCTGGAAAAGAAGGTTCAACTAAGTGATATGGAATACCAAAAATACATTTACGGCTCTGCGGATGTAGTGGGATTAATGTGTTTAAAAGTTTTTGTAAAAGGAGATATACAATTATATGAAACCTTAAAACCATCGGCCATGGCCCTGGGGTCGGCTTTTCAAAAAGTAAACTTCCTGAGAGACCTAAAAACCGATTACGAGGATCTAAACCGGACCTATTTCCCCAACACCAACCTAAACCGACTTAACGAAGAGGCCAAAAGCAAAATTGTAAATGAGATCAGGGCCGACTTTGCCTTAGGATATTCCGGCATAATAAAGCTACCCAAGGAGGCCAAGTTTGGTGTTTATACAGCCTACAAATATTACTATAAGCTACTGCTGAAGCTGCAGCGCACCCCTTCATCAGAGATCAAAAACACCAGAATAAGGGTATCCAACTTACAAAAGTTGCGTTTATTGGTAAAATCGTATATTAACTATAAATTAAAACTGGTCTAGAATGAACATCTTAATATGGCTCCTAATATTCATCGCTACATTCTGCTTTATGGAATTTATGGCCTGGTTTACCCATAAATACATTATGCACGGCTTCCTATGGAACCTACATAAGGACCACCATAAAAAGGACCATGACTCATGGTTTGAGCGCAATGACGCCTTTTTCCTGTTCTACGCTGCGGTAAGTATTACCTTTTTCTGGCTGGGATCACAAACCGAATTTTGGTACGGATGGCCGTTGGGATTCGGTATCTTAGCCTATGGTATAGCCTATTTTTTGGTACATGATATATTTATTCACCAACGCTTCAAAATATTCCGAAATGCAAATAATTGGTATGCCAGAGGTGTTAGAAGAGCACATAAAATGCACCATAAACATTTGGGGAAAGAAGATGGAGAGTGCTTTGGAATGCTTATTGTTCCCTTTAAATATTTCACCAAAAACCAAAAATAGCCTTGGACTACCTTGTGTTATTGGCTTAACAGGCTATCCAATAATTTCCTTATTTCCCTGCTATTCCAATCTGCAGCACCTGTCTTCGCCACAACAATTTCACCTTCCCTATCTATGATGTAGGTGGCCGGTATACTCTTGGAGAAAAGCTGTTTAGGCGTAGTAGACATTTCATAATAAACAGGCAAGGTATAGTCCTTTTTATCTAAGAATGCCTCTACCCTTTTTTGCTGATCCTCCGCAACGAACAAAAATTCCACCTTATCCCCATAAGCATCATACAGATCTTGCATCGCCGGCATTTCGGCAACACAAGGAGGACACCAGGTTGCCCAAAAATTAATGAAAACTACTTTTCCCTTTACCGTTTCAAACTGAAAATCATTGTTCTCTAAATCCCTTAATGTCCAGTCATAACTAGCAATATGTTCCCGCTGTCTTTCTTCCACCGGAGTAGGATTAAACGCAAAAATTCGATTTACATAGACTTTTACATAAAAACCCAAAGGGGTAAAAAGATATAGCGCCAGGGCACCTATCAGCACTAAATTAAATATTTGATCCTTTGACAGCTTCTTAAAACGTTCCTTCATCATACATTCATTACTGTTTCCCAATATAACACTCCCCCAGCACTCCTTATACACAGATAGGAACAAGACCGGTTTATACCAATATACTACTACATTTTTAAAAGCGACTCTACAATACCATAGGTTTTATCGTTGTCCCAAGCGGCAACCCCGTCCTTGCTAATAACTATCTTACCTTCTTTGTCCAGCAGGTAAGAACAAGGTGGTTTGGAACCATCTACCGGCATGGGATCTCCCACAATAGAATACGTTACGGGAAAGCTAAAACCGTGATCGGCCATAAACTTCTCTACAGGCTCCCTTTCTTCATTGGTAATAATATAAAAATCGATCTTACCCTTATAGGTATCATAAAACTTTTGGATACTTGCCACCTCCGCAACGCTCTGTATATTCCATGACCTCCAGAAATTAATAAATACAACCCGACCTTTGGACCTATTAAAATTGAAAAAATCCCAGTTTTCATCTTTTAGTTTCCAATCGTAACTACCAATTTGACCTCGGTTTATTTCCTTGGTCACTTCCGGGGAAAAAGAAAACCACTTATTTAATAGAACCTTACTATAGTCGCCCAAAGGCGTTACAAAAAAAGATAGAATTAAAGCCATTACGGCAATATTCAAAACAGTTTTTTTTCGAATTTTCATTTAATTTATCCTTTGGTCAAAACTAAAAAACTCCTGATGATTATCAGGAGTTTTTATTAAGTATTTGTAACAATCAATTAGGCTGCGTTCTCCCTCTTAATAACGTTGAGTGCAGAACCTTCCTTAAACCAATCAATTTGGGATTGGTTATAGGTATGGTTTAGCATAATAGTATCCTTACTACCATCGGCATGTACCAATTCTAATGTAATTTGCTTTTCAGGGGCAAAATCTTTTATGTCTACAAAGTTAAAGGTATCGTCCTCCTGTATTAGGTCATAGTCGCTTTCATTGGCGAATGTAAGACCCAACATACCCTGTTTTTTAAGGTTTGTTTCATGGATACGGGCAAAAGATTTCACTATTACCACAGCAACACCCAAGTGTCTAGGCTGCATAGCTGCATGCTCTCTAGAAGAACCTTCACCATAGTTATGGTCTCCTACAACTACCGTTTTAATACCTGCAGCTTTGTATGCCCTTTGAGCATCGGGCACTCCCATGTATTCTCCTGTTAGCTGATTCTTAACAAAATTCGTTTTCTTATTAAAGGCGTTAACGGCCCCAATCAAGGTATTGTTGGCAATATTATCCAAGTGTCCCCTAAAACGCAACCAAGGTCCGGCCATGGAAATATGGTCTGTAGTACATTTCCCGAAAGCCTTGATCAATAATTTGGCTCCTTGCAGGTTTTCTGGCTGAATAGGCACAAAAGGCTCCAGTAATTGTAAACGCTCCGATTCTGAATTTACCTTAACCTCTACTCCTGAACCGTCTTCCATAGGCGCTAGATAACCAGCGTCTTCCACTTCAAATCCTTTAGTAGGCAATTCTATACCCAAAGGCTCGTCCAATTTCACTTCTTGACCATCTTCGTTGATCAAGGTATCGTTCATGGGATCAAAATCCAATCTACCGGATATAGCAATAGCAGCTACCATTTCTGGCGAACCAACAAATGCATGGGTATTGGGATTACCATCTGCCCTCTTGGAGAAGTTTCGGTTAAAAGAATGAACTATGGTATTCTTTTCCTCTCCTTTAAGATCACTTCTATCCCATTGTCCTATACATGGTCCACAGGCATTTGTAAATACCGTTGCTCCCAAGTTTTCAAATATATCCAATAAGCCGTCACGTTCAGCTGTATATCTAATCTGTTCCGATCCTGGGTTGATACCGAAATCGGATTTAGGTTTAATCTTTTTATCCACTGCCTGCTGTGCAATGGAAGCTGCACGTGTTAAATCCTCATATGAGGAATTGGTACATGAACCTATAAGTCCCCAATCTACCTTTAAAGGCCACCCGTTGGTTTTGGCCTTATCTCCCAACTCACCTACAGGTGTAGCCAAATCTGGAGTAAAAGGACCGTTTAAATGTGGCCTTAACGTACTAAGGTCAATTTCTATAATTTCATCAAAATATTTTTCGGGATTGGCGTACACCTCTGCATCGGCCGTTAAGTAATCCTTAACTTCATTGGCCGCATCCGCTACGTCATTTCTATCGGTGGCCCTTAGATATCTTTCCATGGATTCATCATAGCCAAAAGTAGAAGTGGTAGCCCCTACTTCAGCACCCATATTACAGATAGTACCTTTACCTGTACAGGAAAGGTTTTTGGCCCCTTCCCCAAAATATTCTATGATAGCCCCGGTACCCCCTTTAACAGTAAGTATTCCCGCAACTTTCAAAATAACATCCTTTGCTGATGTCCAACCAGAAATACTACCGGTCAATTTTACGCCTATCAATTTTGGAAATTTAAGTTCCCAAGCCATTCCGGCCATAACATCCACAGCATCGGCACCCCCAACACCTATGGCGACCATTCCCAGTCCCCCGGCATTTACGGTATGCGAATCCGTTCCTATCATCATCCCTCCAGGAAAAGCGTAATTTTCAAGAACTACTTGGTGAATAATTCCCGCACCTGGCTTCCAAAATCCGATTCCATATTTATTGGATACCGATTCCAAAAAGTTAAACACCTCAGCACTGGTAGTATTGGCCACTTTTAAATCGGCCGTAGCACCACTTTTAGCCTGTATAAGGTGGTCACAATGAACGGTTGTTGGTACCGCCACCTTAGGCTTACCAGCCTGCATAAACTGTAATAATGCCATTTGAGCGGTTGCATCTTGACAGGCAATTCGATCCGGTGCAAAATCAACATAATCCTTACCTCTAGTAAACGCCTTACTAGGGTTACCGTCCCAAAGGTGTGAATACAGAATTTTTTCTGAAAGCGTGAGGGGTTTGCCAACAATTTCACGTGCCTTATCCACACGCTCCGTCATATTAGCATACACCTGTTTAATCATGTCAATATCGAATGCCATTATATAAAATAGTTTAAGTTAAAGTAATTCACCAAAATTAAGAAAATACCTTACGTTTTTAAAACTTTTCAACTAAGAATAATCCAATTTTGAGCGATTAAAAACAACAATGTCGTTATAGGAAAGGAAATGCAACAAATTTTAATAATTATTGCTAGGCAAAACAACTAATTTTATAACCCCATCATCATTGCTATAACAGCTTGCGGATAATATCCTCCTCACTAATCCCTTCTGCCTCGGCCTTGTAGTTTTTTATGATTCGATGTCTTAGTATGCCAATAGATACCGACTTGACATCTTCAATATCCGGAGAGAATTTTTCATTTAAGGCCGCGTTGGCCTTTGCGGCCAAAATTAAATTCTGTGAAGCCCTAGGGCCTGCCCCCCAATCTACGAACTGTTTTACAAAATCCGATGCCTCTGGCTGATTGGGCCTAGTACTATTCACCAATTTCACCGCATACTCCACCACATTATCCGGTACAGGGATCCTTCTTACCAAATGCTGGATATCCAAAATTTCCTGAGGTGTAAACAAGGACTTTATAGTTGGTTTGGCGTCCGATGTGGTTTCTTTTACCACCTGTATCTCTTCCGCTATGGAGGGATACTTTAATTCTATGGCAAACATAAAACGATCCAATTGAGCTTCGGGCAATGGATAGGTCCCCTCCTGTTCTATGGGATTCTGGGTTGCCAAAACAAAATACGGTCTATCCAACTTATATTGACTGCCCGCTATGGTGACGGCCCTTTCCTGCATGGCCTCCAATAAGGCTGCCTGAGTCTTGGGCGGGGTACGGTTTATTTCATCGGCAAGGATTATATTGGAAAAAATAGGTCCTTTTATAAACTTAAAGTTCCTATTTTGATCCAGTACCTCACTGCCCAGTATATCGCTTGGCATTAAATCCGGGGTAAACTGTATTCTTTTAAAGCCCAATCCCAAAGCCGAGGCGATAGTGTTTACCATTAGGGTCTTTGCCAGACCGGGAACACCGATCAATAAAGAATGCCCCCCGGTATAGATAGAAAGAAGCACTTGATCTATTACCTCTTCCTGCCCTATGATTACCTTGGCTATTTCCTGTTTAAGTATCTTGTTCTTTCCTACCAGACTTTTAATGGCCACTACGTCTGACATGCAATTACTCTTTTAACCAATTATTCGCAAAATCGCAATCTTTGTTGCCAGAATTGACACTCACATAGGTATCCTTAATATGCTCGTCCATCCATTTCTTAATGGCGTTGTATTGTTTTTCCCTTAAGGCCAACTCTTGTATTTTTATATAATCCTTTGCAAAATCGGCTACATGCTCATCGTAGCGATTCGTAATCTTCATGATCTTGTACTTTGGACCACCTCCCCTTGGATCATTCTCCAAAATGGGTTTGGAAATCTCATTGTCTTTTATATCCCTTACCTGATTATATAAGGAAGGCTCCATCTTGGTAAGCTCAAAACGGGAACTATAATCCGCTGGGTTTCTTAACAACCCACCATCAAACTTGGTCTCCTTTTCATCAGAAAAATTAAGGGCTGCAGCAGCAAAGGAAAATTTACCGTCCAACACGGCCTGCCTAATACTATCCAGTTCCTTTCTTGCGTTATCCAATTCCTTTTGGGATATCTCCGGAGTAATCAAAATATGTCTAAGATCCAGTTCTTGTCCACGTATTTTTTCTACATAAATAATATGGAAACCAAAGCTCGTCTCGAACGGATCGGAAATTTCCCCTTCCCTTAAACTAAATGCTACATCCTTAAACTCTTTTACAAATGGGGTTTCCCGTGTCATGCTATAAAAACCACCTTTGGATTTGGACCCAGGATCTTGGGAATACAATATAGCTTTCACACTAAAGCTGGCATCGTTTTCTTCCACATCGGCCTTTATGGTGTTCAATTTATCTATGACCCGCTGTTTTTCCTCATCGGATGCCTTGGGTTCCTTTACTATCTGTGCTATTTCCAGTTCAGCTCCAAAAACAGGTCTTTCATCTTCAGGGATCTTATTAAAAAACTGCCTAACCTCCTCAGGGGTAATCTCTATTTCCGAAATGATCTGATTCTGCATTTTCTCAGAAAGCATTCTAAGCTTATTGATCTTGTAGAGTTCCTCCCTAAAACTGGCCTCGTCATCCTTCTTATAGTAATCCAGCACTTTCTCCATAGACCCTATTTGGGACACCAATTGCTGCAATTGGCGGTCTCCTTGGGCGTTTACCTCATCGTCCGAAACCAAAATACTATCCTGCACTGCCTGGTGTGCATACAGACGATCCTCCATTAGCTTCCCCAAGAGTCCACATCTGGTAACATCTGCCGTGGAGGCACCCTGACTTTTAAGGTCGATCAACGTTTTTTCAATATCCGATTCTAGAATTACATAATCGCCCACCACGGCCGCTATACCATCCAATTTAATCTTCTTAAAGTTATTGACAGTATCATTCTTATTTACCGTAGATTCCTCAACGGCCACCTCCTTGGGCTCTACTTGAGTATCAGGAATAGTTTCCGTTTCCTGAGCAGCCATTGCCCCAGTAAACAACAAAATGGAAAGGGATATTCCCGCTTTAATTAACTTCTTCATAAATTTCAAATTCTTTTTCTTTAATTGCTTCATCCATTAATTCTACTTCCAATTTTTTCATATAATCCAACTTCCTTCTGTTTAAAAGAAGTTGTTTAATAGTAGGCTCAATATATGAAAGAGGCGCAATATCATTGATTTCCAAGATATCATTTACCTTGGCCAAATATACCCCTAAAGAGTCCTGTAATTCAAAAAATTGTGATTTTTTTAAGTACTTCTCTTGATTTTCAATGGTTAAGGGAGGAATCTCTTCCATAACCCTATACATACTTACCCAAATAGAATCGTTAAAATTTACCTTTTTAAACTGTACGCTGATAGAATCAAGATAACTTTTATCTTCCTCCTTAAAATCCCTTAACTTATTAGCTATTAAATCCTTATCCATATACTGCGTAGGCAATTCTACAAACCTAAGTTGCATAATACGCTCCTTTAGCCTAAAATTTTCCTTTTCGCGCTCGTAAAATTCTTGTAACTGTGTATCACTTATTAAGGTATCGTGCGATTGAAGTACCAATGCCTCCTTATAGGCCCCGGTATATAGATCGGTCCTGTAATTGGAGACCAATTCCTCGAAGAGTTCCAACTGATCTTCAGGCAGATTAATTTTCGCCTTGGAAAGCAACAACTGCTTATAGGCCCAAGTGTTGATATAATTATTCACCAAGGAAGCACTATCGGCCTTGGACATATTTGCCAACAATAAGGCCTGCAGATCTTCTTTGTACAAAAAAGACTCCCCAACCCTAGCTATTGGAATTTTATCCTCCTTCTTTTTAAAAAAAGTGTCACAGGAAACAATGGTAAAGAACAGTATTGTACAGGCAAGGTATCCAGTGATATTCACTAGTTTTATTTTACAAGAATCCATGGGGCAAATTTAGCAATAAAGCAGCATTATGCAAGTTCTCAGTTTTTATTGGTACTATTATCCATTTTACCATTGTATTGCCCCTTAACCTATTTCTTTTATTGTTAATTTTATAGAATGAAGGAAAGAATGATAAAATTAATATGGGATTTTAGGGGAGAATCGGCTGCAAATACGGCCAAGCACCATAAGATTCACCTTGAAGAATATATCCAAGCCCAAAAGCTACATAAGAACATAACCGGCAATGTTGCCATAAATGCAATGCACGCCATCGCATTTCTTGTGGTGAACGAATCGGAAATGATACCCGTAAGGGATGCCTTAAAGCCCCACCGTGGAGAAGTTTACGTTCCTACAGACCATTCATAACGCAACAAACCAACCCTATGAGCGGAAAAGCTATTGTATTTATTACCGTACTAACTATATTGCTTTTAGCTTGTTCCAGCCCAAAAGTACCCCAAGATTTCTTGGCAATGGCCCTATCTTCCCAACACCCCAGCATAAAAAAGGTAATGGATAGCGTAGCCCAATATGAACTTCAAATTAAATACACCCAAATTAACCGGGACCATGACAGCATAACATTCACCGATTACCACTACCAGGTTAACGACAGCAACTACTTTTACCCGGCCAGCACCGTAAAACTCCTTACCGCTATACTGAGCTTGGAAAAATTGAACGAACTGGACTCTGTTGACCTTTATTCCCGATTCTATATTGAGGGTGATTCCCTAGAGACCACCTTTGCCAATGAAATTTCCAAGATTTTTGCTGTTAGTGATAATGAAGCCAATAACCGACTCTTTGAGTTTCTGGGACAGGATAGAATAAACGAAGAGCTAAAAAGCAGGGATATTGGTCCGGCAAGAATTTCGCACAGACTATCCGCTTTAAATTCAGACGAGGTTACTACCGTTCCGCTGGTAATTTATTTAAACGACAGCACAGTAACCCCTCTGAAATACAGTACCAACACCATAGCAAAACCATTAAAACTAAAGAAAATAAAAAAAGGCAAGGCTTTCTATGAAAATAAGGAGCTGATAAATGAAGCCTTTAATTTCAGTCTAAAAAATTATTACCCTATTAACACACAACATGAGGTACTGAAGCGACTTATTTTTCCTGAAGCTTTTCCCAAAGAAAAGCGATTCCGCCTTAAAAAAAATCAACACCAATTTCTTTTAAACGCCATGTGCACCCTTCCAAAAGATCTTGGATATGACCCTGTTGATTACTATGACGGCTATTGCAAATTCTTTATGTACAGGGATACCAAGGACACTATTCCCAAAAAGCTAAAAATTTACAACAAGGCAGGAAGCGCCTATGGCACATTGACGGATTGCGCTTATATAAAGGACCCCACAAACAAGGTAGAATTTCTGCTTACTGCAACGCTATTGGTAAATGCCAACGGCATACTTAATGACAACCAGTACGAATACCAGGATATTGGGCTTCCTTTTTTGGCTCAATTGGGACGAGAAATATACCATTTGGAACGCACACAAAAACATTAATTATGACTAGGCCCATGTTTGATTCCTTTACCAAAAAAATATATATCAAAAGTGACCTACAAAAACTTTATTGGTGCTGGACCACTGCCCAAGGCATAAGTAAATGGTTTTTAAAAAAAGCCACCTACCTCACTCCTACCGGCAACACAAAATCCCCCACGGAACAGATTGCCAAAGGTGATTCCTATATTTGGGAATGGCACAATTGGAATGGACAGGAAGAAGGCAAAATCCTAGCTGCCAATGGAAAGGATTTTCTAGAATTTACTTTTGCCAACAACTGTAGTGTAACCATATCCATGGAACTGCAGGAAGAATATGTACTGCTTACCCTAAAACAATACAACATACCCACAGATGACAAAAGCAAAGTGAACATCTATTTTGGTTGTAGCAATGGGTGGACATTTTGGCTAACGAACCTAAAGGCCTATCTAGAACATGGCATCACCCTCAATGAAACAGACATAGACCTCCGTAATCTTCCCCTTGCCGAATTTGAATTTGTAAACATCTAGCACACCTTAGAAATAGGATCGTAGCTACCCGAAATCCAGTCAGGCTTGCATTTACACTCCGGCCAACTTAATAACATCTAAGGTTTTTTGCAATCCGGTTTTGGCTACCTCCAATAAATCCCGTTTATGGTATTCAGGATTGTAAAGCTCCAAGGATATGCAACCCTTAAATCCCGTACTCTTTAGATCCTTTAATATTTGGGGCAGCGGCAATATTCCATCTCCCGGGAACACCCTATGCTTATCTTTCATATCTCTAATGTCCATACCGTTAGGCGCATCATTAAACTGAAATATAGCAAAGAAATCACCACTCAAACGTTCAATACCCTCAAACCCTCCTTCCGATATATACATATGATATACATCTGGAATAATTTTAGCTTGGGGATGATTGGCATCCAAGGCAACCGCAGCTGCCTGACCCATAGTCTTTAAAGGAAACATCTTTACAAAGACCAGTGCCGGAATTACGTTATACTCCTTTATTCCCATTTCCAACAACCTTCGGTAACACGAAGCCACAAAAGGAAGGTCATAGTTATCACCTACCTCATTGGGAATCGCCTGAACATAGGTACAGCCTATCTCCGAGGCCATCCTCATCCTGTTTTTGGTTGCTGGTAAAGATTTTTGAAAATCCTCTTCGTTCTTGGGAATACACCCCCACAGACCTATCATACTGGGAACAAACAAACCGGCGTCCTTAATTTTTTGCCCCAACTCCTTAAGGTTACCCCCATTCTTTTCATACTCCGCTAGATCACTATCCCAAGGTTCTATGGCATCGTAGCCGGCCGAAATGGCAATATCCACCTTTTTTTCCAAACCTTTAACCGGCCTAATGGTAGCCGTATCCAAACATATAGGCCACGGACTTTGTCCATTTTGATATCTTTTTTCCTTCTTGGAAGACTCTGCAACAAAAGTATTGGCAAATGAAACAGTGGTAATACCAGACATGGCAGCACCGGCAATAAATTTTCTACGATTCATAATTTTAGTTAGTTGATCCTCTAAAAATATGAAAATTTATGAAGAATGTACCATAGAAAGCAGACATAGCCTATAGATAAGAATAGGTTAAGTACCCACAAAAGACTTAACAGTTCAGGCCATTCCATCATTTATGGTAAACCTAAATCACAAATGACTTACCCTATCCCCCAAATCACTACACCGGCTCGCCGTAAAGGTCAAAATCTGCCGCTTCATAAATCTTAAGATCTACAAATTCCCCAACCTTTAAATAATGCTTGGCGGCATCCACCAAAACTTCATTATCCACGTCAGGAGAGTCAAATTCCGATCGCCCGACAAAATATTTGCCTTCTTTACGGTCTATTATACAGCGTAGCGTTTCCCCCACCTTTTCTTGGTTTAATTCCCAAGAAATCTGGGATTGCAGTTCCATAATTTCGGAGGCTCTTTGTTGCTTCACCTCTTCTGGAACATCATCGTTTAATTGATAGGCATGTGTATTTTCTTCATGGCTATAGGTAAAACAACCAAGACGTTCAAAACGCATTTCTTCCACCCAGGTTTTTAGGGTTTGAAAATCTTCCTCTGTCTCCCCAGGGTAACCAACTATCAAGGTGGTCCTAATGGTCATTTCTGGTACAGCTGCCCTAAAATCGCGCAACAACTGGGTTGTTTTGGCCTGTGTAGTACCCCTGCGCATACTTTTTAAAATAGCGTCCGATATATGCTGCAATGGAATATCAAGGTAATTACACACCTTAGGCTCCCTTTTCATCACTTCCAGAACATCCATAGGAAAACCAGTAGGAAAGGCATAATGCAACCTTATCCATTCAATACCGTCTACTTTTACCAGTTCCTCCAATAATTGCGCTAAATTTCTTTTTTTATATAAATCCAGACCGTAGTAGGTTAGATCCTGCGCAATAAGGATCAGCTCCTTCACCCCTTTTGCCGCCAATTTGTTAGCTTCCTCTACCAGATCCTCTATAGGTGTACTCCTATGTTTCCCTCGCATAATTGGGATAGCACAAAAAGAGCACGGCCTATCGCAGCCTTCGGCAATTTTTAAGTAAGCATAATTCTTAGGTGTTGTAGTTAACCGTTCCCCTATAAGTTCATGCTTATAGTCGGCCCCCAATGCCTTTAACAGATTGGGCAGTTCGCTGGTACCAAAATACTCATCCACATCTGGTATTTCCTTCTGCAGATCTGGCTTATAGCGCTCACTTAAACAGCCAGTAACAAAAACTTTATCAACTTCACCGGCTTCTTTCTTTTGAACGTAATCCAATATTGTGTTTACACTCTCCTCCTTGGCATTGGCAATAAACCCACAGGTATTTATCACTACAACATTCCCTTCTTCCTCATGCACCACCTCTTTATCGTTTGCCCGTAATTGCCCCATCAACACCTCTGAATCGTATACATTTTTGGAACACCCCAAGGTTACTACATTAATCCTATTCTTCTTAAGTGACTTTGTACGCATATTTTCTAAATAAAGTGCAAAAGTACAACTTGAAAAAAGAATGTAATGATATATCTTTTTTTATTTTTTTCCGTTAATCCATTATAACCTTTTGAAATTTAAGCAACAACGCCTAATGAAAGCTAGTTTTCTAATTTCCAGTATATTCATTATCTACTGTATAATGGGATGCTCCAAAAGTAGTGATGATCAGCCACAAACGCCAAAGGAGCAAGATCTCTACTTTCCCCCCTTGCATTCAGAGGAGTGGGAAACCTCCACTATAGAAGAATTGGGCTGGAATTCTGACGCAGAACTAGCTCTCTATAACTTCCTGGAATCCAATAACACCGATGCCTTTTTATTGCTCAAGGACGGGAAAATAGCAATGGAACAGTATTTTGGAGATTTTACGGCCAACAAAAACCACTCATGGAACTCCGCCGCAAAAACCCTTACCGCCTTTACGGTAGGTGTTGCACAACAGGAAAACTTGATATCTATAGAAAAAGCTTCATCGGACTATTTGGGAAAAGGCTGGTCTTCCCTAGAGCCGGAACAAGAAGAGATGATTACCGTTAAAAACCACCTTAGCATGACCACGGGACTGGATTATACGGTTGAAAACAATTTTTGCACAGATAAGGAGTGTCTCATCTACAAGAATGACCCCAGCACCTTTTGGTATTATCACAATGCCACGTACACCCTTTTGGACAACATAATCAGTGCTGCGGTAAACAAAGATTTTAAGGACTATTTTAATGACAAGGTTCGCGATAGAATTGGAATGCAAGGGTCTTGGATAAAGACCGGCTACCTAAACCTTTATTTTAGTAATGCTCGGAGTATGGCACGTTTTGGGCTGTTAAACCTCAATAAAGGAATTTGGAACGACTCCATAATATTGAAAGATCCAGCCTATTTTGAAGCCATGACCAACACCTCGCAAAATCTAAATAAATCCTACGGTTACCTCTGGTGGCTAAATGGAAAAAGCAGTTATAAACTTCCTGGAACCGAGGACCTATATACCGGAAAACTGATACCGGATGCCCCGGACGATCTTATAGCCGGTTTAGGAGCTTTTGACCAAAAACTCTATGTGGTACCCAGCAAAGGATTGGTTATTGTAAGGCTAGGCGATTCTGCCAATGAAGAAGAATTGGGCCCCTCCTCCTTTGACACGGAATTGTGGCAAAAAATCAACGAAGTAATCAACTAATACAAAAATGAGCCGCCTCACTCCAAGGGCTGCAGCTTGATGACATTTTCCAAAAATCTAATGGTCTCAGTTTTTACAGATTCAATGTCTTTTGAGGTAATATAGGATGTCATAACATGGTTGCCTACATTGGGAAAGGCTACTTTTCGCTTCAAACTATCCTTTACCCCCAATTGATCGTACATGTCCAACATGGCAGGAACAGACACCACCCTATCTTGTTCCTCTTCATTTTTGTAATAATAGCCCAAAAATGTAGGTTGGTGAACCTGCTGAAAAACCTCTTTCTCCATTGTTTCATCCAATAAAGCCTGAAGCTGAACCAATGCCTCTACCCGATATCTCGTAGTCCAATAGCGCTTTTTAAGTGAATCGGCCTCCGACAGATAAAAGTCGCCATCCATCACAGTTCGCACTATCTGCAAACCCCAAGGCCCAGACAACAAGGGAGCAGTAGGATCATAAATTTCCACATTGGGCGAATACAGTAAAAGTGCAGCAATGTCTTTGTTCGCATGAGCCAAATACAAAGCCAGGGTACCTCCAGTTGAAGTTCCCATAATGATCACCTTTTTCCCAATTTGTTTTGCTATCGCCAAAGCCTCCTTGGCCGATTCAAAATAATCCTCGGCAGTTAAATCAAGCATGGCATTATCCTCTTCAAGGCCATGGCCTTTCAATCTAGGTAAATACACATTGGCTCCATATCGTTGCCCCAATTCCCTATGCAAGGGAGCTCCCTCCTCATGACTGGCAGACCAGCCATGAAGGTATAATATGGAATATTCTGTTACTGTAGGAAGGGAATCATACCAGATTATCCGTGAATCATTATCCGCCTTAATTTTGGTATTGGCTTCTTCCCGCCCGTAAAGATTATGTTGAAGAGTATTTAGGTCCGTTGCCACTTTGGGCAACTCCATGGTTAAATTTGGCCTCTTTACCTCCGGGCCACAGAAATAGACCACCGTTGCCAATAACAACACTAGAACTACTGCCACAAGCAATCGGCGGATCAACCTCATTCCTTATTACTAAAAAAAGAATCTACAAATTCCAACTTATTAAAAACCTGAAGGTCCTCTATACCTTCTCCAACCCCAATATACTTCACTGGAATCTGAAATTGATCGGAAATACCTATTACCACCCCTCCTTTTGCAGTCCCGTCCAATTTGGTAACCGCCAAAGAAGTAACTTCGGTAGCCTTAGTAAACTGTTTAGCTTGCTCAAAGGCGTTCTGACCAGTAGAGCCGTCCAAGACCAAAAGGACTTCGTCCGGAGTACCTTCCACCACCTTTTGCATTACACGCTTCACCTTGGTCAACTCGTTCATTAAATTAACCTTATTGTGCAACCTCCCGGCCGTATCAATAATAACCACGTCCGCATCTTGTTTAACCGCAGAGCTCAGGGTATCAAAAGCTACAGAGGCAGGATCACTGCCCATATTTTGTTTTACAATGGGAACATCCACACGATCTGCCCAAACCTGCAATTGATCAATGGCCGCGGCCCTAAAAGTATCTGCTGCACCAAGCACCACCTTTAACCCTTGCTTTTTAAATTGATAGGCCAACTTTCCTATAGTGGTAGTCTTGCCAACTCCATTTACCCCAACAACCATGATCACATAAGGCTTCCGTGATAAGGACACACTAAATTCCGTTTCATTTCCCGTATTGGTTTCAGATAAAAGACCGGCAATCTCCTCCCTTAATATGACATTAAGTTCCTGGACCCCCAAATACTTATCCTTGGACACCCTGGCTTCGATCCGATCGATAATCTTCAAGGTGGTATTTACACCAACATCAGAGGACACCAACACCTCTTCCAGATTATCCAATACATCATCGTCTACCTTTGATTTTCCAACAACAGCTTTACTTAGTTTCGACAAAAAATTGGTCTTGGTCTTCTCCAAACCCTTGTCCAAAGACTCCTTTTTTTGCGTAGAAAATATTTTTTTAAATAGACTCATATTTGCGACAAATTCCTTTTTATCAAAGATATAAAAATAAAAAAGCCACTCTCAAAAGAAAGCAGCTTTATAACCAATATATTTAGGTTATTATTTTTTATTCAACCAGTCTTTGACCATTTCTGGGCTCATTACAGACTCCATAAATGTATATGCTCCGGTTTTAGGTGACTTAACCATCTTAATGGCCTTTGTCAATCTCTTTGAACTTGTTTGTAAACTCGCTACCGTTTTCTTTGCCATGACCTATTATTTAATTTCTTTATGAACTGTCATTCTCTTCAAGATAGGATTAAACTTCTTAATTTCCATCCTATCTGGAGTGTTCTTTTTGTTTTTTGTGGTTATGTACCTAGAAGTACCTGGCATGCCAGATTCCTTATGCTCCGTACATTCCAAAATAACCTGAATTCTGTTACCTTTCTTTGCCATTATTATCTTAGTATTTCAGGATTACTTAATCAATCCTTTTTCCTTTGCTTCTTTCAAAACAACGGAGATTCCTTTTTTATTTATACTCTTTAAAGCCTTAGCGGATACCTTTAAGGTTACCCAACGGTCTTCTTCTGGAATATAGAAACGCTTTTTAGAAAGATTTACATCAAATCTTCTTCTGGTTTTATTAATCGAGAAGGAAACATTGTTCCCAAACATGGCTCTCTTTCCAGTAACATCACAAACTTTTGACATCTCTCTACTTTTATTTTGTTATAAACAGGGTGCAAATTTAAATTAATTTTATGTCACCGGCAAAATTCTTTGTCAGAATTTTAAAATTTCTTTTTGAAGCATTTCAAACGCCTTATTTACAGCCTTTTGCACAATCCTCTCACGCTGACTCCCCATAAGAAACCTTTCCACAACAGTGGCATTTGGTGATACTACGGCAATAAACACCGTTCCAACCTCTGCATCTGAGTCACCTTTTGTGGGCCCTGCGTTGCCAGTTGTGGCTATGGCAAAATCCGTTTTCAACAGGTTCTTTAAGTTAGTGGCCATCTCAACAGCCACCTCTGCACTTACTACAGAAAACCTATCTATGGTCTCCGGGGAAACATTTAGTACATCTATTTTGGTCTGTGTGGCATAACTAACCACACTACCCTTAAAATAAGCCGATGCACCGGGTATTTTGGTAATCTGCTGAGCAATCCTACCCCCAGTACAGCTTTCGGCCGTTCCCAAGGTATACCCTTTTTTGGTAAGTAATTTGGCTATTACCACCTCAACTGGCTCATCGCCTTCATCTCCATAAATAAGATCTCCCAGCGCCTTCCTAATTTTTACCGCCTCGGCATTGACCAAGGCATTTACCTCCTCACTACTACTACCCTTTCCGGTAAGCCGCAACCTAACAGATCCCAAACTAGGAAGATAAGCCAATTTCACTGCGGCAGGAAGATTGTCTTCTATAGAAGATAATTTATCCGCAAGGGCACTTTCCCCAATACCATAGGTAATAATAGTCTTATGAACTATATAGGGACGTTTAAATTCATTTATAATTCTAGGAATTACCGTTTTGCCAATCAAGTTTTTCATCTCAAAGGGCACCCCTGGCAGAGAAATAAATACTTTTCCCTCTCTTTTAACCCACATTCCGGGCGCAGTACCAAACTCGTTGTGAAGAACCTCTGCCTTGGATAGTACCAAGGCCTGGTTTTTATTTACCTGCAGTAAAGGAACCCCTAGATGCTTCTTAAAAATACCCTCTACATGAGTCAACACCTCCTTACTTTCCACAAGGGTATCATTAAAGTACTCACAAAGGGTATGTTTGGTGATATCATCTTTAGTTGGCCCTAAACCTCCGGTCATGATTATGACATCGGCTCTCGCCTCCGCCTCCCTAAGCGCCTCTTTTATATGAAGTCTCTCATCTTGAACAGAGGTGATTTGATATACAGAAACCCCTATTTTATTAAGTTCCTGCGCAATAAAAGCAGAATTGGTATCAATTATTTGGCCAATGAGGATTTCATCACCAATGGTTATAATTTCGGCAAACATTAAATCTTAAAGTCATTTTTCAGTTCAGAAACCACCTGATGCACATCTTTTTTTAACAAGGGCACCAAACGGTGTATCTCCTCCTTATTCTCCTCCTTTTTGCCCAAGGTCTCAATTTGGAGGGCAACGGCCCTGGTTTGTTCCATACCCAACAAATCCACATTGGGCTTTATCTTATGCGCCAACTTATATACACTTTCGTAATTCTTAACTTCCAATGCCCTCTCCAGCTCCTCCAAGTCTTGCGGTACCTCTTCCAAAAAGACCGCTACGACAGATTTAATGAATTCCTCATCGCCATCCGCCATCTCATTTATCTTGTCAAGATTATAGATCATCTATTTAATTTTTAGCGAGAACATTTGTTCATTCTCCAAAGTACCGGAAAGATAGTCATTTGCGTTAATTTTACCAACCCCCGCAGGTGTACCCGTAAAAATAACATCACCTTTTTTTAGAGTAAAAAACCTTGAAACATAGGATATGATCTCATCTATACCCCAAAGCATTAAACCGGTATTTCCTTGTTGAACCAAGCTATCGTTCTTCTTTAGATTAAAGTTTATATTATTTAAGTCCTTAAATTTGGTTTTCGGCAACCATTTTCCAATTACCGCCGAGCCATCAAAACCTTTTGCCTTTTCCCAAGGCAAGCCCTTTTCCTTTAATTTGGATTGTAAGTCCCTTGCAGTAAAATCTATACCGAGACCAATTTCATCATAATAGGTATGAGCAAATTTCTCATCTATATATTTGCCAACTTTTTTAATTTTCACCAACACTTCCACTTCATAGTGCACCTCAGAGGAAAACTCTGGCAAGTAAAAATCCTGTTCCTTGGGCAGTACCGCAGAATCTGGCTTAATAAACAACACTGGATCCAAAGGCCTTTCATTGTCCAATTCCTTTATATGTTCCGCATAATTACGTCCTACACAAACTATCTTCATGATTCAATAACTCTTATGGGGCCGGGAAATTGCTAATATCAAAACCCTCTCACCACACCCTCAACCTTATAATTAAAGTATATTTTTATTTTGCTTGACCTAACCCAACTTATTGTTCAATTTGCTTAATTTAATTTGAGTGAGGACCTTTTTTGTATAAAGAGGGAAATCAGCGTTCAATATCCAACCAAAGTAACCAGGTTCCTTCTCCAAGACATCATGGACTTTTTTCCCCTTGTGCTTTCCAAAAGAAAAAATCTCCTCCCCGTCTTTATTCAAGCCAATAAAACCAGCAAAATCTACCGACTGTTTTCTTGTTGTGAATTCGGATAGCTTCTTTACATTATTCTCCAATTCCGGATAGCGGTCCAATTGGGACAAAAGCACCTCATAAGTGGCAATAGTATCTGCCTCCGCACTGTGGGCGTCCACAAGGTTCTTGTCACAATAAAACTTATAGGCAGCCTCCAATGTCCTTTTTTCCATTTTATGAAAAATAGTCTGCACATCTACAGATACCGTATTTTTCATATCAAAATCGATTTCTGCACGAAGCATTTCCTCTGCCAGAAGTGGAATATCAAAACGATCCGAATTATAACCACCCAAATCACTGTCCTTTATCATGTTATATATCTCTCTGGAAAGTTGCTTAAAGGTTGGTTCATTGGCCACTTTCTCATTGGAAATTCCATGAATGGCCACCACTTCCTCGGGAATTTGCATTTCAGGATTCACCAACCACGTTTTACTCTCCTTGTTTCCGTTGGGATATACTTTTAAAATAGCTATTTCAACTATCCTATCCTTGGCCACATTGGTGCCCGTAGTTTCCAAGTCAAAAAAACATATCGGTCTTGTAAGCTTTAGCTGCATATTGTAGGTTGTTTTGTGCAAATATAGGATATACGGAAGGTAAAGAGAAAATAATAACATACTATATTCTTCACTAGCAATAGCATTTCCCCTAGAAAGAGCACCACCCCCACCATCTCTTAATACCACACCAACCTGCAAAACTTTTCACCACTACAATCTGGTATTGATTATATTGTTAAAAGCCGACCCGAATGTATAACTCAATCCAACACCAAAGCCCATCTCATAATTTGTGGCTATCTGTTTTTGTTGCAAGAGAACATCCTCCAAAGATGCGGAACCGGCCGGTAGGTTTATCTGATCTTTTATAAATTTTACATCCCCTGAAAACCTTACTGCCAGCCCTTTTAATACCCTAACGGACAACCAACTGTTCATCCGCATTCGGTTTTTACGCCAATCGTTCAAAAAACTAGATGCGGAAAGAACCGAAGATACATTGCCCCATGGCTGTCTAAATCTGACCTGCACATTAAGGGAATGATTAAATATAGACTCTTTGTCCTTCCCATATATCGTAGTCTCTATGTAGTCATTATATAAATACCCTATCTTATATGCAAAAACAATTTCGCGCCTTAGCACTTCCCTGTAAGGAAATATATTGTACTCAATTGCCGGCCTAAGATCCACTCTAAGGTCTATATTGGAATAGGTATCAAATCTTGCTCCCCCAAAAATACCTGCAGACCAATGGTCGGACAAGCTATGAACAACGCTTCCATTACCCAGGTACTTTTCTTTACTACTACTAAATTTTTCTCCGTTGTTCTCAAAATTACTAGTAAACTTATTTACCTGAACATCGGTACGTATACGCCATTTCTCAGTAACCCGATCACTTTCAAAACCCAATTCATATTCAAACTCATTTCTACTGGATTCCTTATCCAAAGCCAAAGACCCCCTAAGCTCAAAAATCCAATTGTTCCAAGGGTCATCAAAATCAATATCCAACTGCTCGGCTAGCCCCTGATTGGAAATGGAGTACACCACTTTGTCCGCCAGATCGGATTGCAACACATAACTCAGTAAACCTGTTTTTATACGGTTAAGCAATCCCTTTCTAACATCATCCGAGGTCATGCCCGCCCTTGATTCATAACTGAGCTTCTTTGAAATTCCCTCATATTGCCCATAACCCTCAAATTCCAAGTTATAGGTACGGCCTCCACTCCCATTAATAATATCATAAACAAACAAGGTTACATTGGCCAAGGCCTTATCGCGCACATGGCTGGTAAAATTAAGCTCTTGCCGAATATAATTTTTATCACAATTACAGCTCGTAAACAATTTAAGGGGTTCATTCTGAGCCAACAACGACAATGGAAACAACAATAAAACTACAAGTCTTATTGTTCCCACCATCCTTTTCGGATGTTTCATTACATTTTGGTTTTTGGTTATTTAAACCAAATATAAAGGATGATTATAACAATCCCGAAAGCACACCCACTATATAACCAAAACCCTTTGTATTGTGTTTATAAAACACAATACAAAGGGCTTTACATGTATAGAAAACTTAAACAAAGTCAGTGACCTACCAGGTGCTATACCTCCCTATTAATGTCCCAAGCTTCCAAATAATCTGCCACGGCCTTTACAAACATTCCCCCCAAAGCTCCGTTGACCACTCTGTGATCATAGCTGTGCGACAGGTACATTTTGCTTCTTATAGCGATAAAATCGCCCTCATTGGTCTCTATAACAGAAGGCTGCTTGCGAATAGCCCCTAAGGCCAGTATCCCCACTTGAGGCTGATTTATAATCGGGGTCCCAAATACACTCCCGAAGGTACCTACATTGGTCACCGTATAGGTACCATCCTTAACCTCATCTGGTTTTAGGGAATTGCTTCTAGATCTTTTGGCCAAATCGTTCACAGCCTTGGCCATTCCTACCAGATTCAATTGATCGGCATTTTTAATCACCGGAACAATTAAGTTCCCATCGGGCAATGCTGCTGCCATCCCTATATTTATATTCTTTTTCTTTATAACCGTATCCCCTTCCAGTGATATATTTATCATTGGGTATTTCTTTAAGGCAACAGCTACCGCTTCCATAAAGATAGGCGTAAAGGTAAGCTTCTCCCCTTCCCTTTTTTCAAAGGCATCCTTCACCTTTTTTCTCCAATTCACCACATTGGTCACATCTACCTCTATAAAGCTCTGCACATGGGCAGAAGTAGCCAGACTGGCATTCATGTGGTGGGCTATTAATTTTCCCATACGGGTCAATGGAATGTGCTCATCACCATTACTGGGGCGTTGCTGCACTTCCCCTACCTTTTCTTCTTCCTGCTTATTACCAACTATACCATCGTCTCCACCAATTTTGGCTATGGGCGACTCTTTGGGCATTTCCACTTTTTCGGAAATAGACATAGCGCCACCGCTCTTGCCATTGGCAATATAATCCAGAATATCATTCTTTGTTACCCTTCCTTCACTTCCAGTGCCCGTAATAGTATCGAGCTCAGCCACGGAAATCCCCTCCTGTTTGGCTATATTTTTTACCAAGGGCGAATAAAACCTATCCGTACCACTGTAATCCGATACGGGAGCAGCAACAGCATCCTTCACCTCCTTTACCGCCACCTCCAATTCCTGGGCCGCCTCTTGTGCGGGAACATCAGAAGCAGAAGCTACATTGGCCTGCACAATGCTGTCCTGGGCTACATCCGCTCCATTGACCTCTATAATAGCAACCGTCTCACCTACCTTGACAACATCATCTATATTGAATAATTTTTCCACCAAAACACCATCAACCTCACTGGGCACCTCAGAATCTACCTTATCAGTGGCAATTTCAAAAACAGCCTCATCCATCTCAATGGTATCACCAACTTCCTTAAGCCAGGAGGTAAGTGTAGCCTCAGCAACACTCTCGCCCATCTGGGGTAATTTTAATTCAAATTTTGACATATCTACACTTAAAACACTTATTATGATTAATATTTTGCAAAAATAACAAATAAATATCCATATTTTTGGTTTTTATTCATTATTTACAGCAATGCAATTTACGCTTTTAATGAATTCTCAAAAGGTATCCTATTAAGAATACTTCTTCCCAAGGTAACCTCATCGGCATACTCCAATTCGTCCCCAACGGCAATCCCCCTGGCAATGGTAGATGTTTTTATATCCAAATCCTCCAATTGCTTGTAAATATAGAAATTTGTAGTATCCCCTTCCATGGTAGAACTTAACGCAAAAACAAGTTCTTTTATTTTTCCCTCCTTAGCCTTGTCTACCAAAGGCTTTATAGTTAAATCTTGTGGGCCAACCCCTTCCATAGGTGAAATTTTTCCACCAAGCACATGGTACAACCCTTTGAACTGAGAGGTGTTTTCTATGGCCATTACATCCCTTATGTCTTCTACCACGCATACAATACTTTCATCCCTCCTAGGGTTTGAACATATCTCGCAGAGTTCGGTATCGGAAATATTATGACAACTCTTACAAAATTTGACTTTGTTTTTTAGTCCCACGAGAGCGTCGGCCAACCTTGAAGTCTGCTCCTTTGGTTGTTTTAGGAGATGCAACACCAACCGCAAGGCCGTGCGTTTGCCAATACCCGGTAGCTGCGACATCTCATAAACCGCATTTTCCAATAATTTTGAAGAAAATTCCATATCCACAAAATTACAATTTTATACCGTTATATAGCGATTCAATGTTAAAGTTAATTAGCAATCATCTAGGCCCAGCTTCCCGCCCAATGCCCTTGCATCACTATATTGATTAGGGATTTTTGTACTTTTCCGGACTAATTTATAAGAATGACCCCGACATTAATAGTAATCCTAATCCTCTGCTATTTTTTAATGCTATTGTTTATTTCCCATTATACGGGAAAAAATGATTCCAACGCCGACTTTTTCAGGGCAGGAAGGCAATCTCCCTGGTATCTGGTAGCCTTTGGTATGATAGGGGCCTCTTTGTCCGGCGTAACCTTTATTTCTGTTCCGGGGTGGGTGGGCGGGTCCCAATTTAGCTATTTGCAGGTAGTACTGGGGTATTTCGCAGGTTACCTCGTTATAGCCTATATCTTACTACCCATATACTACTCCATGAACCTTACTTCTATATATGAATACTTAGAAAATAGATTTGGAAAGGTTAGCTACAGAACAGGAGCTTTTTTCTTTTTTATCTCTCGGGTATTGGGAGCTTCCTTTAGATTATTTCTAGTGACCATAGTTTTACAACAATTTGTATTTGACGCCTGGAATGTACCCTTTGAAATTACGGTCTGTCTATCTATACTCCTAATCTGGATATACACCAACAAGGGGGGTATAAAGACCATTGTTTGGACAGATACCTTACAAACCTTTTTTATGCTACTCGCCGTTGGATTGTCTATTTATTACATCAACAGGGAACTAGGATGGAGCTTTACTGAATTTTTAAAATCCGAAGAATTAACCACATACAATAAAGTGTTGTTTACAGACAATTTCTACAGCAAGTCGCACTTCCTAAAATCCTTTATTGGAGGCATGTTCATCACCATCTGTATGACCGGCCTTGATCAAGAAATGATGCAAAAAAACCTCAGCTGTAGAAATCTTAAGGAAGCACAAAAGAATATGATTACCTTTAGTTTGGTCCTTATTCTGGTAAACTTCTTTTTTTTACTTTTAGGAGCTCTGCTTTTCATATATGCCAAAAAGGCCAACATAAGCCTCCCGACAATAGACGGCACCGCCAAGGCCGATCTTCTTTTTCCAGAAATTGCTATCAATAGTGGCCTGGAGACCACAGTAGCCATAACTTTTGTACTGGGACTCATTGCTGCGGCATATAGTAGTGCAGACAGCTCACTAACTTCCTTAACCACATCCTTTTGCCTAGACTTTTTAAATATTAATAAAAAACCAGAGAGAACCCGTAAGTCGGTTCGCAAGAAAACACACTTGGGAATGGGCCTTTTACTCATCACAGTTGTTGTGGGCTTTAAGCATGTACTGGACAAAAATGTAATAGACGGACTCCTTACGGTAGCCACCTACACCTATGGCCCTCTGTTAGGGCTTTTCACCTTTGGCATCTTCACCCAACACAAGATAAAAGACCATTATTCATGGATAACAGCATTATCCTCGGTGGCCTTGACCCTACTTATAGCCAATATTCCAACAGAGCACTTAGGTGGATACCAAGTGGGCTATGAGTTGCTCCCCATAAATGGGATTATAACCTTCTTTGGACTTTGGCTTATAAGAACAAGACCTAAAGACAAGCAACAAACCATGGCCAGTAAAATTATGAAGTCTTAAGCGCGCAGCCTTAAACACCTTTTATCGATAGAAATGCCCTTTTATCCAAGAACTATTACCCAGCTAAAAACAGGGTCTAAAATAGATCCCACACTTCTGAACAACTAGCATTAGTAAATAGCAATAAATTTAAAACATAAAACCAAAGTGTTGATTATTAGTACGTTAAATTATTTTTTTATATTATATAGACCTAATTAGAACAGAAAATCAATCTTCATAACCTCTATAACCGTGCACAAACACAGTGAATATTAAGTTAATTAACAGAAACTAAAGACTCGTATATTTTGATTATTTAAGAATAAACCTTTTATTTGTGTCAGGCATAGTTCCCCCAGTCCTATAGCCGCATTACATCAATGTTTTAAAATTTATTTTGGTTACCTACACATAAAGGTCCCAACTAGGGTTCTTTGTATGTACAATTATACCATATCATCTATACAGTTGATACAAGAAATTGGTCATTGATAGCGCTATATATTTATAGTTAATGGTTAGTGTTTAGTATAGTTTATCAATGAAAGAAACCCGGAACATTTGTTCCGGGTTTTGTTTTTTAAGTACATCTAATCCCTTACCATCTAATTATAACACTTCCCCAAGTAAAGCCACTGCCAAAGGCTGCCAAAACCACCAAATCACCAGATTTGATCTTACCTTGCTCCCAAGCTTCTGTCAATGCAATAGGTATGGAAGCAGCAGTAGTATTACCATAATTCATTATATTGTTAAATACTTGATCATCGCCTAGACCAAACTTTTTTTGTATAAACTGGGATATCCTCAAATTGGCTTGGTGGGGTACCAGCATATCTATATCCTTTGCCTCTAAATTATTGGCCTTTAATCCTTCTATAATCACTTCACTAAAGCGTACTACGGCATTCTTAAAGACAAATTGTCCATTCATATGGGGCAGATAAGAAGCATCCTCTGGATCATTGTCTTTCAAAATATCGGTTACCCAGCGCTTGCCCATTCCCGGGGCTATTAGAGCCAATTCCTCGGCATGCTCCCCTTCGGAATGCAAATGAGTGGAAAGTATTCCCTTGTCCGAACTCTCTTCCCGGCATACGATGGCTGCTCCGGCACCATCACCAAATATCACGGATACCCCCCTGCCCCTAGTTGTCATATCCAAACCATGGGAATGCAGTTCGGATCCTATTACCAGGACATTTTTATACATTCCGGTCTTTACATATTGATCGGCTACAGAAAGGGCATAAACAAATCCCGAGCACTGGTTCCTAACATCCAGGGCCCCTACAGTTTTTATTCCTAGATCCCGTTGTACCAAAACACCGGGGCCAGGAAAATAATAATCCGGACTCAAGGTTGCAAAGATTATAAAGTCGACGTCATCTTTATCAATCCCTGAGCGTTCTATAGCAATTTTAGCAGCCTTTACCCCCATGGTAGTTGTGGTATCCCCATCTCCTTGCACCACATGTCTTCTCTCTTTTATACCGGTACGCTCCTGTATCCATGCGTCATTGGTATCCATTATTTTTGATAGATCGTCATTGGTAACAACATTTTCGGGAACGTAATACCCGAGACCTGATATTTTTGAATTAAACATTTTCTGCTTCATTTTGATTAGCGGAGAATCATCCCCAATAGGTTTTCTTTGAAATCTAATGTATGAGAAATAATTAAACTTTTACCCAAGATACACAAAAATAAACGGATAAAAATCCATATAAATTGCCAAAACCTAGGCCAAACCATTAATTTACAGGATGACATTATGACTCCGATACCCTTACACTAAATAATGTCAGTTTGTCACATTCCCAAACAATGGTATTTTTTTTGACTATGGTAAATTGTAAAACTTAAAAATATTAGAAGTATGGCCACAGGCAAGATTAATGTTTCCGTAGAGAACATATTTCCGCTAATAAAAAAATTCCTATACAGCGATCATGAGATCTTTTTAAGGGAGCTAATCTCCAATGCAACAGATGCTACCTTAAAACTAAAGCACCTCACTACTATTGGAGAAGCCAAAGTAGAATATGGCAATCCAATTATTGAGGTAAAGGTGGACAAAGAAGGAAAGAAAATCCATATTATTGACCAAGGTGTAGGTATGACCGAAGAGGAAGTACAGAAATACATCAATGAAATTGCCTTTTCCGGAGCCGAAGAATTCCTTGACAAATACAAGGATTCGGCAAAAGATTCCGGTATCATAGGTCATTTTGGTCTAGGGTTCTACTCTGCCTTTATGGTAGCAGAAAAAGTTGAGATCATAACCAAAAGCTATAAGGACGAACCTGCAGCCCACTGGATTTGTGATGGTTCTCCCAATTTTACTCTTAAAAAGGCCGATAAGGAATCTAGAGGTTCAGAAATCATCCTTCATATAGCTGACGATTCCACAGAATTTTTGGAAGAAGCCAAAATTGGGAACCTCCTAAGCAAGTATAACAAATTTATGCCCGTGCCCATCAAATTTGGGACAAAGACCGAAACGCTTCCAAAACCTGAAGGGGCAAAGGAAGAAGATCCGGCACCTACTCAGGAAGTAGACAATATCATAAACAATCCTGTTCCTGCTTGGACCAAGCAGCCAACAGAACTAAAAGAAGAGGATTACAAAGGGTTTTACAGGGAACTTTACCCAATGCAGTTTGAGGAACCTTTATTTCACATACATCTAAATGTGGATTACCCCTTTAACTTAACAGGAATCCTATATTTCCCAAAACTGACCAACGATCTAAGTGCCCAGAAAGATAGGATTCAACTGTACCAAAATCAAGTTTTTGTAACGGACAATGTAGAAGGTATTGTTCCAGAATTTTTAACCATGTTAAGAGGGGTTATAGATTCACCGGACATTCCGTTAAACGTTTCCCGTTCCTATTTACAGGCAGATGGAGCTGTTAAGAAAATATCAAGCTACATTACGCGAAAGGTTGCCGACAAACTAAGCTCCCTTTTCAAAAACAATAGGGAAGATTTTGAGGCTAAATGGAACGATATCAAAATCGTTATTGAATACGGTATGCTTTCAGAAGACAAATTCTTTGAAAAGGCCGACAAATTTGCACTGTATCCTACCGTAGACGGCAGCTTTTACACTTTTGAGGAATTACAGGAGAAAATAAAAGCAAATCAAACCGACAAGGATGACAAATTAGTGGTTCTATATGCTTCCAATAAGGAAGAACAACACAGTTATATTGAGGCGGCCAAAGCCAAAGGATATGAAGTATTGTTACTAGATTCCCCAATAGTATCTCACCTAATGCAAAAACTGGAAACCTCCAAAGAAAAGTTGTCCTTTGCCCGTGTTGATGCTGACCACCTTGATAATCTGATCAAGAAAGAGGACACTCAGATCTCCAAACTTTCGGACGAAGAAAAAGAAAGCTTAAAAACTGATATTGAAAAAACTATAGACAGTAAGAGCTATACCATACAATTGGAAGCGATGGACAGCAACGCCTCCCCATTCATTATTACCGAGCCCGAGTTTATGCGCCGAATGAAGGAAATGCAGCAAACAGGTGGTGGCGGTATGTTTGGGATGGGCAATATGCCCGAGATGTACAATTTAGTGGTTAACACCAACCATGAATTGGTAACAGAGATCCTGAATACCAAGACGGCCAAAAAGAAAGAGCGACTAATTAGCCAATCCTTGGATTTGGCTCGATTGTCCAAAGGCTTGCTTAAAGGTGAAGAACTTACCAAGTTCATAAAAAGGAGTTATGAAATGGTGAAGTAAAACGGTCTTGAATCCTAAATAAGTAGAAGCTGAATTACCTAGTGTAGTTCAGCTTTTTTTTATTTATACCTTTACCAAATGGAATACCCTTGGCACCTTTACCTATTAGGTTCAATTTACGTAATTGCCGGAGTGATGCATTTTGTTTTTCCGAAAACATACTTGAGGATTATGCCGCGCTACCTACCTTACCATAAAGTTTTGGTTCTTATTAGCGGTTTGGCAGAGATCCTATTGGGAATAGGACTTTGTTTTCCTTACACCAAGAATGTATCAATTGTAGGCATAATTCTAATGCTAACCGTTTTTCTTTTGGTCCATATTAATATGTTAAAAGGAGAAAAGGAAGCCGCAGGATTGCCAAAATGGATACTTGTCCTTAGAATTCCCCTGCAGTTTCTACTTATGTACTGGGTGTATTCCTATTGGGGATTATAAACCTCCCCAAGGTTATTTTACCCCTATCACCTTTGTTTTATGCGGTGGACCTATGCTTATCCAAAACTTGGATATAAGTGAAAGCTAGGTTACTCAGTTTAAAACTAACCATTGCCCCTTATTATCTATCCTTTGTTTGCTATCTTTATGCTGTGGTATAACAAAGTATTTCTCCTTACAAACAGAAATATTTTTCACAAATGGTTGCCCTTGGCAAAGGCAATGGCTCCTTAAAAATAGAAAACACAAACAGATGAAGGTTATCGCTACCAATATAGGAAAAGCTACCAGCTTTCTGCATAACGGAAAAAAGGAGTTGACGGGAATTTATAAATACCCTACCCCCAACCCGCTATTCTTAGGAAAGACAGATGTGCAAAATGATTCCGTAATAGACCGTAAACACCATGGGGGAGTACATAAGGCTTGTTACCTTTTTAGCTCAGAGCACTACCCCTACTGGAAAAAACTATATCCAAAATTAGATTGGGACTGGGGAATGTTCGGAGAAAATCTTACCGTACAGGGCCTGGATGAGTCCCAAATTAGAATTGGGGATATCTATGCCATTGGTAGTGCTGTGGTCCAGGTTTCCCAACCAAGGGAGCCCTGTTATAAGCTTGGGGTTCGTTTTGGGGATGCCAAAATAATAAAGCAATTTATAGATTATGGATACCCTGGCACCTATGTGCGAATTTTAGAGGAAGGCTGGGCAACAAAAGGAGATGCGCTGGTGTTAAAGGAAATGTCGGCCAATACGCTAAGTATCAGGGAATGCTTTAACCTCATACTGGCCAAAGAAAAGGATCCCATCTCCCTTCAGAAAGCCATTGATAATCTGGCCTTACCGGAATACAAGAGAGAGCGACTATTAAAGTACGCTTTATCCAAAAAATAACAGAGGGGCCAATTGGCCCCTCTGTATTAAACATAACTCTAAATTAAACTCTGAATTACTTTAACCGACTAGTTAACAGAGAATGTTTTTATATACGTGTTACTTCCTTCGCTGATAGTAACAGTATAGCTGTCCTTAAGTGCCTTTTTAAAGTTAAAAGCCTTTCCAACCACAAAGGAACTACCCAAATCCTGGTTGAAGATAACTCTGTTTTGACCGTCAACGACTTTTATCACAATTGGACTAAGCTTTTCGTTAAGATAGTTAACATAAAGCATTCCTCCATCTTGTCTAAAGTATGGCTTTATTGTCTCTTCACTGGAAACCACCTCTACATCAAATTCGGTTACATCAAGAGTATACTCTACAACCTTAAAAGAAGATTCCATTTTTACAAAGTAAAGTCCTTCTTCCAATTTTGATAAATCAAATTTCTTAGAATACTCTCCTTTACCTTTAATAGTCTCAACAAATATCTGATGATCTTCCATATCAGTCATGGTCAAGGTAGAAGACGCTGTCTGATTGTCTAACTTAAGTATAAAGCTCTTGGCTTTTTTTAGTGGTGTTAAGTACATTCCTGGATCGTTCGCCATGGCTACGGTACTAGTTAGTAACAAACCTGCGATTGCTGTTAATTTTAAAATTGCTTTCATAACATTTAGGATTTAATATTAATAAATCATTGATATGGCAAATCTACAGTGGTTTACCCTCCCCCACTACTCCAGAATTCTCCAGTTTCTATTCTATATTAACATCAGCTAATGTTAAGCAATTGTTAACACGGTAATTTTCAACATATTTAAGGTAAATTTGCACACAAATGCATTAAATGGCTATATTATCTTTATAATCCCTAATTAGAATTCATTAGTAATGATACCTAAACCTACATTCGAAGTTATAGAACCCGATTTTGGGCATTCTTATACTTACCAGCAGTTTGATGAACATAGACCCAACAAGAATGGGGTGTGGCATTATCACCCCGAAATTGAACTGGTCTATGTAAACGGAGGCTCTGGGAAGCGACAAATAGGAAGCCACGTTTCCTATTATACAGATGGCGATTTAATTTTAATTGGCTCCAATCTGCCACATTGCGGATTTACCGACCTACTAACAGGTAATAAGAATGAAACCGTTGTGCAAATGAAACAGGATTTCCTGGGCAACGATTTTTTTAATATTCCGGAAATGAAAAAAATCCAGAATCTTTTTGAAATAGCACAAGGAGGAGTGGCCTTTAATGGTAGCACTAAGAAAAAGATTGGTGAAAAAATAGAAATCATGGAATATCAAACAGATTTTCAGCGTTTGTTGTCCATTTTAAATATTTTAAATGAACTGGGAAGTTCCAAAGAGTACCAAGTATTGAATGCTCAAGGCTTCTCGTTACAAACAGAAGTTAAGGATAATGACCGAATCAATATTGTCTTTAATTATGTTAAGACCAACTTTAGGGAAGAAATCACTTTGGAGGAAATCTCACATTTGGTAAGTATGACGGTACCCTCTTTTTGTCGATATTTCAAGAAGATAACCAACAAAACATTTGTTCAGTTTGTAAATGAGTGTAGACTGGTACATGCCTCCAAATTGTTGGCAGAAAAACCAATCAGTATTACAGAGGTCTGTTTTGAAAGTGGATTTAACAATTTTTCGCATTTCAATAAGTCATTTAAGGCCTTTACGGGACAAAACCCCTCTGAGTATAGAAATCAGCTGAAAAGCGTATTGCAATCATGAGCAAATTATTTGCCGAAAAAACAGTTCTGCAACTCCCCAATAGTGACATTGTTTATTATCCCAATTTTTTAGAGAGCGCCAAAGCAGCGTATTACTTTAAAAGACTTCGGGAATCCACGAAGTGGAGACAGGATTATATTACTGTATTTGGCAAAACTTATCCCCAACCTAGGCTAACTGCTTTGTTTGGGGACAGCAACAAGCCTTATTCCTATTCCAATATTACCATGTACCCTAACAGGTTTTCTACGGAATTGTTGGAATTAAAGGATAAATTAGAAGATGAAACCGGCATCCGCTTTAACTGTTGTCTGCTAAACTTATACAGGAACGGCCAAGACAGTAATGGTTGGCATGCAGATGACGAAAGGGAATTGGGAAATAACCCTAGCATTGCCTCCATAACACTTGGACAAGAGCGCTATTTTCATCTAAAACACAAAGAAAAAAAAGAACTGAAATACAAATTATTATTGGAACATGGAAGTTTACTCCTAATGCAAGGTGAAACACAACACTTTTGGCACCATCAAATTCCCAAAACTACCAAACCCATAAAAGAGCGCATTAACATTACCTATAGAGTTATTGCATAAAAAAATCGGTTACGAAAACCGATTTTTTTATGCCTTCAAGATCCCTGTTGGACACTGCCCCTAACATCCCAGGCATTTACGTTAGTCTCCTCACATCCAACTTCAATATTATAAACTCAATTTCTTTGCCAAATAATATAAAAATTGGTCAAAAGCGATGTTTTTTTCGATTATGGACAAAAATACAACATCATAACGCACTGATTTAAAGAACAATACAAACTTTACAGAATGACCTACGAAAAAAGATCATCCAAAACCTTAGCCAACCTAAGTCCTCCTTTTTGTAGTTGTTGGGCTACAGTTCTCCAATATTTATAACTATACGCATATCCAAGTTTTTCACCAGCTTCTACAGAGTCATATATTTCATTGGCCAGCTCCTGGGATTCTTCCACCCAATCATATACATCTCCTTTTTGAATATACTCAATTTGCTTTTTGGTAAGTACTGTCATATTATTGGCCAATTCTGTGTAGCTCATACCGTACTGGTTTATCATATTGGAATCCCACAGTTTATGCAGGTTGGTACCCCTGCCAAACCATTGCAATTGAATATCGTTCCCTCCCTTATCTTCAAACCTTCCCACATGCATAGGTTGATGCAGATCACCAATAAGATGGACCAGCATTTTCAAATAAAATACTTTGTCCTCTTTTAGGCTATTCCTGTTCTTTATGATTTCAATACATTTTTCTATCCCGTTCACCACATCGCCATTCTTACTAGGCGTAACCTCGGTATACTTTTTATCGGATGGATAATTTACATAGTGCCAAGGATCGAAGTTTGTATATTTCCTATCCGCCTTAATATCATCTGCGAAAGTGGATATCAGAGCTAGACTCTGCCCATGTAAAAGCTTATTTAATGCCTTCTTGGTCCTTGTCTTTATATGCTGTTGGGCAACCTCCCCAACTGTCCTATGGCCTGTTTGGGACCATTCCAGCTCATTGCCTTGAGCCATTTGAACAAAAAACAAGCAAAGAAATACTAACTTTTTCATTTATTTATTTAATGGTTTTTACAAATCTATTTCCAATGACTCACAGACCTTCTTTGTGTTAGCATCCTATGTGATGGGACACATCCATGTAAAATCTTAGTCTTATATTAACTATCGCCAAAAATAACATATTGCGGTTTAAGGTATTGTTAATGTATGTCCTTATTTAATTTATTAATTTAATATTGCAGCTACAAAAATTTAAAATCCATGCCCAAAAAAATCAAGAATAAATATCTTAAGTTGGGACTAAAGGTCCTTGCGGTAGTAGGTGCCTTATTGCTTTTGTTTATACTAAGTATCTATTTAGGGGCTTGGGGCAAAATTCCCACTAAAGAAACCCTTGGTAATTTTAAATATCAAAGAGCTTCCGAGGTTTATTCCGCGGATAGTGTTTTAATTGGAAAGTATTTTCTTTTTGACAGACAGCCTATTGAATATACACAAATACCCCAAAACTTAATTGAAGCGTTGGTAGCCATTGAAGACGAGCGGTTTTATGATCATTCTGGAATAGATTACAAGAGCTTGCTTAGAGTTGCATTTAAAACCATATTAATGCAGGACAGGTCCTCTGGTGGTGGCAGTACAATTAGCCAACAACTTGCAAAGAATCTTTACCCTAGGGAAAAATCCGGAAAATTGCATCTGGCCATTTCCAAACTAAAGGAAATGATCATAGCCAGCAGGTTGGAGGAACTCTATTCCAAAGAAGAAATAATAACATTATACCTTAATACCGTGTCCTTTGGTGACAATACCTTTGGTATAGAAAGTGCGTCCCTAAAGTTCTTTAACAAACCCGCGCAGCTATTAAGCCTGGAAGAAAGTGCCACCTTGGTGGGTATGCTAAAGGCAACCTATAGTTACAACCCTCGGATATTTCCAAAAAAAAGCTTCAACAGACGTAATCTGGTACTGAATTCCATGAAAGCCAATAACTATCTCACTGGCCAAGAACTAGATAGTATTATTGCCATTCCATTACAACTAGACTATAGGACCTACGATCACAATGAAGGGGTTGCCCCTTATTTTAGGGAAGAGGTTAGAAAGCAATTATTAACATGGGTCAAAGAAGAACGAAAAAAAGGGAAGGAATACAATCTATACACCTCTGGTCTAAAAATATATACCACTCTTGACAGCAAAATGCAACTTTTGGCAGAAGAAGCCATGAAGCAGCATATGAAAAAACTGCAAAACGATTTTGAAAAAAGCTATGGTGCAAGGGCTCCTTGGATAAAGGACAAAAAACTGATTAAAAAAACCATCCAAAATTCCTCTACTTATAATAAATGGATCAGTGCCGGACTTAGTAAAAAACAGGCAATTGATTCCATGAGTGTAAAAAAAGAAATTTTACTAGGGGGATGGGATCAGGAAAAAATACAATCGGCCAGTACCATAGACAGTCTTATCCATTACCTAAAATTTCTCAATACAGGATCATTATCCCTTGACCCTAATACGGGTGCGGTTAAGACCTGGATAGGAGGCATCAATTATAAATATTTTAAATATGACCATATTTCCCAGAGTCAAAGACAACTAGGTTCTGCTTTTAAGCCAATTGTCTACACGGCTGCCCTAGAAAATGGGATAAGTCCCTGCACCTACTTTTCTGCGCAAGAAGTGGAGTATGAAAATATGGAGGGATGGTCGCCTAGCAATTCTGGAAAAAAGAATGAGGCCTATCTTAATTATTCCATGGAAGAGGCCCTGAGCAATTCGGTTAATACCGTAGCAGTCAAGGTCCTTGAAAAAACAGGTATACCCAACGTAATTGAACAGGCACGAAAAATGGGCATTCGCTCACCTATGCCACAGTTGCCCTCCCTGGCCTTGGGAACGGCCGAAATAAGAATAAATGAACTTGCAGGAGCCTATGCCAGTTATTTAAACAACGGCAGACCGGTTACTCCTTATTTAATAGAAAGTATTACCAATGAAAAAGACTCTATCCTAGTAACCTTTAAACCCAAACAAGCTACAAGAAGAGCTTTTTCCGAAGAAAATGCGGCTATCATGATAGAATTGATGAAAGCCACTGTGAACAGTGGTACGGCCGCCAGATTGCGTTCTACCTATGGCCTTAAAAATGATATCGCCGGAAAGACCGGGACCACCCAAAACAATAAAGATGCTTGGTTTGTAGCCTTAACCCCCAAATTATTAAACATAAGTTGGGTAGGCTTGGATAACCATGAAATTGGTTTTAACAGTACCCGTTTGGGCCAGGGCGCCAATGCAGCCCTGCCCCTATTTGGCATTTGGATGCAGAAGCTAAATGCAGACAAATCCTTTAACCATATTACCCAAGCTAGGTTTAAATCGCCCAGTTCCAATGTACGTAGTAAGTTAAACTGTGATCCCGTTAAAAGGGACGGTTTTTTTAAGAGGCTTTTTAAGAATCCCAACAAAAAGAAAACTAGGGATTTTAGAACTGGGAAAAACAAAACCTAGTCAGTTTACATTTTAATCCCACAATAGAAATCATTTTATGTCCTGCATTTATTTTCATTTGCCACTTAACATTACAACTTAGGATAAATTTTGGTCTTAAACTTTATCTTTGCCCCTTAATACATTTAAAAATTAAACCCCACATATCTACTTATGGATTACAAAATACTTTGTTCCGATTTGGATGGCACCTTATTAACATACAAGGATAACGTCTCCGATTTCACCATTTCCGAAATAAATAGGATAAAGGAACACCTGAGAATTATATTGGTTTCTGCTAGGATGCCCCAATCCATGACCTATATTCAAAAAAATCTCGGGATAGAAAATGAACCTATTATTTGCTATAATGGGGCCTTGGTTCTACATGGGGCCGAAGAGCTGTTCTCTACTTACATTAACATGGAACAAATAACTTCTATTTATGACATGGCAGACAAGGTAGGCATTGAGCTTGGGTTGTATTCCAATAGGGAATGGTATGTGCAAACAGATTCTGAACGGGTACAAAAGGAAATAAAGTATACAAAGACCCTTCCCCTCTACAGGAACACTGGAGAAACCATAGCCGACTGGACAAAGAGAAAAATGGGAGCCCACAAGATTATGCTGATGGGGAACAAAGAAAACACAGACAGTCTTTTGCCCTTACTTCAAAATAAATTTTCAGAAACCTTGAACCTCTATCGGTCCAATGACACCCTGATTGAGATTGCACCAAAAACGGTCTCAAAACTAACAGCCATAAAACTATTGTTACAAGAACATGAAAGTCTTAATGAAGTCATAGCCTTTGGGGACAACTATAACGATATGGAAATGCTGCAAAACGTTGGCCTGGGAATTGCCGTTGGCAACGCTAGGGAAGAAGTAAAACAGATAGCCAAGGCAATTACATTGGAAAACACCAAAGATGGAGTGGCCCAATTCTTAAAAAATCATATTTTAATTTAATTATATTTGGCCCAGCCGATAAGCAATTGAACAAACATTTATGAACGAACCTATAATTGCCAACGATACAGTTGTATTTGGACTACTCACCCTTTGTCTGGGATTTATATTTTACACCTCTTCCATAAAAACAGGTTTTTGGAAAAAATTCTATAATATAGTCCCCGCAGTCTTAATGTGCTATGTATTACCATCCATCTTGGCCAGTAGTGGATTAATAGCGGACGAAACCTCTAACCTATATTTTATGGCCAGTAGGTATCTGCTTCCCGCAGCATTAATCTTAATGACTTTAAGTATAGACCTCAAGGCCATATCCAATTTGGGGTCCAAAGCATTGATCATGTTCCTAACAGGTTCTGTAGGTATTATTATTGGGGGGCCATTGGCTATTTTGTTAATTTCCATTTTCTCCCCGGAAACAGTTGGCGGCAATGATTTTGATGCGGTATGGCGTGGTCTGTCAACTATTGCAGGTAGTTGGATAGGTGGTGGTGCCAACCAAGCTGCCATGTTGGAAATATATCAATACAACCCGGACAAATATGGGGGAATGGTGTTGGTAGATATTGTTGTGGCCAATGTTTGGATGGCCATAATATTATTAGGTGTGGGCAAAACCAATGGTATAGACCGCTGGCTTAAATCTGATACTTCGGCTATTGAGGAATTACGAATTAAAGTTGCTGCATTCTCAGAAAAGATAACTAGGGTACCGAGTTCCAAGGATTATATGATGATGCTCTTTTTTGCCTTTACAGGAGTTGGTATTGCCCATTTTTTAGGAGACCATATCAGCGCTTTCTTAACCAAGAACTATGAAAGTGTCAGTGACAACAAAAGTTTTCTATCCTTTTTAGGTTCCAGTTTCTTTTGGATGGTAGTCCTAGCTACCATGGTTGGAATTAGCCTATCTTTTACCAAGGCCAAAAACTATGAAGGTGCAGGGGCCAGTAAACTAGGCAGTGTATTCATTTATATCCTAGTGGCCACAATTGGTATGAAGATGGATCTAAGTAAGGTATTGGAAAATCCTGGTTTAATTGCTATTGGATTTGTTTGGATTAGCATTCATGCCGGCCTGCTTATTCTGGTTGCCAAGATAATTAAAGCCCCTTATTTTTTCTTGGCTGTAGGGAGTCAGGCCAATGTGGGAGGAGCGGCCTCCGCTCCCGTTGTGGCAGCTGAATTTCATCCGGCCCTGACCTCAGTAGGCGTTTTATTGGCAGTATTTGGTTACGTGGTCGGGACAGGGGGAGCTATACTCTGTACAATTCTTATGGAAATTGCCTCAAAAGTTTAAAATTAGATAAACTTTAATGATATTTGCGCTTCAAAAATAATACTATGAAGAATTTATTGATCGTCGCCCTACTGGCAGCTCTGTTGACCTCCTGTGCCGGGAGTTCAGAAAACACCATGACCGTTAGTGGAAATGTGAAAGGTTTGAAAAAAGGAACTTTATACCTGCAGCATATTGCAGACACCACCTTAGTTACAATTGATTCATTAATAGTAGAGGGCGATGGAAATTTTTCCTTTACCACGGAAGTACAAAGTCCCGAAATTTTTTATCTCTATCTGGACAAAGAGGACAACAACAATATTAATGACCGCATCACTTTTTTTGGAGAGCCCGGAAATATTACCATTAACACCTCTTGGAACACCTTTGATCTTAATGCCAAAGTTGAGGGATCTAAAAGCCATGAGAAGTTAATGGAGTACCAAAAAGTAATGTCTAAGTTCAATACCAAAAATTTGGAGTATATAAGGACGGGGCTGGAACCTGAGATCCAAAATAATCCAGCAGCATGGGATTCCATTCAAAACCTTAGCGATAGAAATGTAAAAAGGGGTTATTTGTTCGCACTCAATTTTGCATTGAACAATACAGACTCTTATGTAGCACCCTATATAGCGGTTAAAGAAGTTGCGGACGCCAATATAAAATATTTGGATTCTATAAACAATTCCCTTTCCGCCGAGGTGGCCAACTCCAAATACGGAAAAGAATTAAAGGAACATATTTCGGAATTAAAGAAAGAATAAAAAAAAGCATCCGAATTCGGATGCTTTTTTTTATTGTTTTTCCTTGGTATCAACTACCCTAGCTTATTCAATTGCTCTATCAATGAATTAGCCTTTGTTTCCAATTCAGCCCTAACCGATTTCAAATGAGCCTGTCTGTTATCTACAGATTTAAGGTTCACTTTTGCGATTAAATCATCAAAGGTTTCTATAGCACTATCTATTACAGCATTCGCTTCCTTTGAATTGTCTTTATTTCCTGAAGCCTCCACTACATATACCGCTTCAATAATATCTCCTAAAACGTAATTAATGTCTTTTTTTAAATCTCTTATACTTGCCATTACTATTATTTTTTTGCAAAAGTAATCAATTTCAGATTGTAACCTCTAAAAGTTTGGCACTCGTTGTACTAATATTAACACTTTTAGATTTGGCAGGCACCAATACGGTCTCTCCATTTTTAATAGAAGTAGCACCAAATTCATTGCTGATAGTAGCCGATCCTCCAACACACATATAGATTGTAAAGGAATCCCTTAAATCCAGTTCCAAGTTTAAATCCTTGGTCAGTTCCATAAAATTAGTATTGAAATAAGGACAGGACACCATATTATTGATACCATTTTTCTGGTTGGCATATTTTACCTTAAAATCATCCTTTTTGGTATAATCCAAAGCATCCAAAGCAAGGTCGGTATGTAACTCTCTCATATTTCCGTTCTTATCCCTTCTATTAAAGTCAAAAACCCTATAGGTTATATCAGATGTCTGTTGGATTTCTGCCAAAAGAACACCTGCACCAATGGCATGCATCTTACCGGTATTAATAAAGAAGGTATCCCCTTCCTTTACCTCTTCATAGTTCAGCAAGTCCAAAAGAGTATCCTCTTCAATGCTTTTGGCATATTCCTCCTTGGTTACATCTTTATTAAAACCTACAATCAACTCCGCTCCTGGATCGGCGTCCATTATATACCACATCTCTGTTTTTCCGAAAGAATTATGGCGCTTTTTGGCCAATTCATCGTTCGGATGAAGCTGTATGGACAAATCTTGCTTGGCATCTATAAACTTTATAAGTATAGGGAAATCCTTCCCAAATCGCTCAAAAACACTTTTTCCCAATAATTCCTCTGGATAATCATTGATCAATTGTTGCAGGGAAGTACCCGCAAGTTCTCCATTGGCCACTGTGGAAACATCACCTTCCACAGCGGACAACTCCCAACTTTCGCCAGTAATATCACTTTCAATTGGCTTGCCCAAAACATCTTTTAATTTTGTTCCGCCCCACAGGCGCTCTTTTAAAATGGGATTAAACTTTAAAGGGTATAAGTTCATGTTTTCTATGTATTGTTGGTTTGTATTCTAATTTTAAATTGTAATAATGCAAGGATTCTAGATATGTTAACTAGATCATGCATTAAACAATTACCTTAATTACATTATTTATCCGGAATAAGTTACAAAGTTTCTTGGGGTTTCGTAAAGTACCACTTCCAATTCCTTTGTTGGCGCAATATAAGGCCTTAATCTATTCCATATATATACAGCAATATTTTCTGCTGTAGGATTTACCGATTTAAACCATTCTATCTCAACGTTTAAATTTTTGTGATCCAATTCGGTTTCCACTTTTTCCTTTATCAGATCTTTAAGCTCTTTCATATCTATAACAAAACCTGTCTCCTCATCTATTTCACCACTAACACTTACCACTAATTCATAATTATGACCGTGAAAATTGGGGTTATTGCACAAACCAAAAACCGAGTCATTTTTTTCAAAACTCCATTCGGGCTTATACAACCTGTGCGCTGCGTTAAAGTGTGCCTTTCTACTAACCTTTACTTTCATTCCTGTTATTTTATTGATTTTGAGGTTACATTTAATCCGTAATTATTTTAACAGTCAATAATCATTAGCCTTAAAATATTTCTTAATCAGTTCGTCTTTATTTATGTAACAACCTAGTATTGATTTAAAACCCCATGTTTTAAAATTTCATTTTACTGTGAGTCGCTTAACTAAAGAATAAAAATAACTATTATCAATAAGTCCATCTACAGGGCTGAATCGTATTGGGAAATATGATTGTAAAATTTGTTAAATATAATTTTAAACCAGGCTGTGTATTTTTCTGGGGACTTAAGCATGTCATCCTTAATATCCAATGGCTTCATCCATTTCCATGATGCAACTTCCTCCGGATTAATTTTAGGTTCCCCGTTATAATGCCCCATCATAACATGGTCGTATTCATGTTCTGTAAGACCATTGTCAAATGGGGCTTTATAGACAAAGGAAAACAATTCCTTTAATTCGGTTACAAAGCCCATCTCTTCCTGCAATCTTCTTTTTCCAGCCTGAATATTACTCTCCCCTTCCCGTTGATGGCTACAGCATGTATTTGTCCACAATAGAGGGGAATGATATTTGTGTCCCGCTCTTTGTTGAACCATAGTTTCTCCTTTATCGTTCATTACAAATACCGAAAACGCCCTATGTAAAAGCGCCTTTTCATGAGCTTCCATTTTGGGCATTGTCCCTATCTGTTCATCATTCTGATTTACTAATATTACCTTTTCCTCTTCCATGTTGTAAAAATAAAACCTTTCAACAATATTACGGACTAAGGAGCTTAAAATATTATATACTATGCGAACAGATTTATAATTACTGCTATACCCGTAATTCTACGCCAATTTAAACAAGCTAGTTATAAATTTTGGAAAAATAAATTGCAGCATACTCTTAATACTGATACGAAGGTGTCTTTTTTCATAAATGCTCAGGTCTTGGAAAGTACTCCCCTACACCGCCACACCCAAAACTTGAAACTGCCAGGTACTGCCGCGGGAGTGTACACTACATTTTTCAGTGACTTGATAGGAATAAATATTACCCAGAAACCGTAATTCTCCCAACAAGTACCTTAAAAAAGAAAATTTAAAGTAATAAGGTGGACTAAAAAAATCGTGGCGATTTTAGGTTTCCAAGCTCTTTTATGAAGTCGTACCTCAAAATAATTTCAAAGGAACCGTCATTAAATGTAGCCTGGCCCAATTCTGTGGTCTCCTTATCATAAGCCATGCCTATAAGAAATGAATTGGAGATGTGAAAGCCTACCATGGCACTTAAAGCTGCATCCCAGCGATAGGCCGCTCCAACAATAAACTTGTCATTGAGCATAAAATTGGCTGATGCGTCTACCTGAAGAGGCGCCCCTTGCACCATTTTGGTCAATATAGCAGGTTTGAACTTTAAATTTGTATTCAAATCAAAAACATACCCAGTAATTAAATACAAATTCATCTGCTCCCTAGCAGTTGATAAGGACTCTCCATCAAAATGCGTGGTCTGCAGAAAACGGGGTACAGATAATCCAGCATAGAACTTCTGTGTATGGTAATAAATACCTGCACCAATATTAGGTGAAAATTTATTGTCCACGTCCTGCTGAAGTGTTGGGTCTGGTCCTCCCGGACTTGAATAATCCTGATTTAACTCGGAAAACCGTATATCCAACAAATGTGCACTTGCCTTAAGCCCAAAGCTCAATCTACCTTCTTGGGAGGTGTAGATAGTATATGAGAAATCACCATCAAAATAGGTTTCCGAAGTGGGACCAATTTTGTCGTTTACAATAGAAATCCCAAGTCCTACCCCCTTATAACTAATGGGTGAGTGCAAATTTAAGGTTTGAGTTGTAGGTGCCCCGTCCAAACCAACCCATTGCGATCTATGCAGGGCAGCTATACTAATATGTCCACGAGAGCCAGCATATGCAGGGTTTACACTCATGGTATTATACATATACTGAGTATATTGTGCATCTTGTTGTGATCTTAAAGAAAGACCGGACAAGACGAATACAATAAACAACCATATTGACAATAAGTGGGATCCTGATATATTTTTTTTAAATTTTGGCATCCGTTATCTGTTTATATAAATATAACCTGTAAGGGTAGTCATCTTTCCGACTGATGAGGGCGTATATTCCAATATATAGAAATAAGTCCCTACCGGTAATTGATTGTCCTTTTCAACGGTTACCCTACCCTCAGAAGTTCCGTCAAAGTAATTGGAGTCATTGTTATAGGCTTTGGTTGCATATACCAATACTCCCCAACGATTATATATCTTTATAGTGTTATTAGGATAGTTTTCTATACCCTTAATGGTTAATACATCGTGAATACCATCATTATTAGGGGTTATAACATTAAACACCTCCAATTCCTCGTCTAGCACAATCAAATCGGAATCTAAATAGTCCGGTGTTCCGTCCGCATCAAAGTCATCATTAGCGTAGTTACCATCGGTATTGCTGTCCTCGTCCACTGTAAGTATCCCATCATCATCGTCATCCGCATCCCTATAGTCCACCTCGTCATCAATATCCGTATTGGGAAGATCATTGTACGGATCATTAATCTCATCATTAACATCTACATCAATTGCCGTATTGCCCTCATAGCCATCATCCAAGCCATCATTATCCTTATCCGAACCAATGAGCAGCACATCGGGAATACCGTCGTGATCATGGTCATGCCCTTCAATATTATCCGGAACATTATCATTATCACTATCATCATCCAAATAATCGGGAAGACTGTCTCCATCTGTATCTATTGGAAATAGTCCTATATTCCCATTGCTCTCATAGGCATCATCCAGACCGTTATTGTTGGCATCCACAGCTGATGGGGCGATATAACCTAAAGTTGTTTGAGCTTCCACATTATCAGGAATACCATCGTTATCACTGTCTATATCCAAATAATCAGGAATACCATCCCCATCTGAATCTGTCGCATCAGTTACCGGATCGTTATCATTGTCCAAATTAAGATCTTCAAAACTATCCAATATGCCGTCATCATCACTATCTATATCCACAATTCCCATTGGGTTTACCAAAATATTGATATTGGCCGTACTGCAATTGGATTGGTTATCACATATAGTATACGTAAACATATCACTTCCTACATAACCATTATTTGGGGTATAGGTTAGTATATCATCCCTTAAGTCGTTTACAGTTCCATTATTGTCAACTACAACATTGCCATTGGAGGGACTTGTAGTAGTAATGGTTCCTTGAATAGGGACATCATTGTCGTTCATTAAGAAATCTATATCTACGGGCGTATTCTCTAAAGTAGCCACAGAATCATCAAAGGCATCCACAATTGGAATCACTTCAACATTAACTGTAGCCGTACTACAATCACCCAATGCATTACAAATGGTATAGGTAAAGGTACTTGATCCATTAAAGTTTGGATTGGGCACATATGTAACCACATCATCCGACGGATTATTTGGCGTACCATTATCATCCACTAGAACATTGCCATTGAAGGGATTGGAGGTTGTTAAAATACCATCTGTGGGCAAACCGCTGTCATTATCAAAAATGGGCACTACCACGGATGAATCTTCATTTACAGTAATAAAATCATCGACCAATACACTGGATTGTTGCAAACAAACCACCGTAAAGTTGGGAAGGTCGAAAGAATTTCCGGCCTTAGTGACCGTAGCAGTATAACGCACTACACTCTCTGTAGCAATAACCGTGGGTCTTAATTGATCTCCGCCAACAGCTGGCGACCAACTTATAGCGGTACTGGGACTTACATTGTTGGATATGTCCAGTGTTACTTCGTTGTCGGGACTTTTGCAGTCTGTAACAATAAAATAACCAGTTGCATTTGACCCGCAAAGGGTTCCGTCATAGGTTGCGAAATAGATACCTGAAGCGGTCGCTTCATAAAAGAAATCTGTCCCCAATACCGTAGTGGTATCAGAAGCCTCGTACCATTTGTAATTATGTTCATCGGTGCTATTGGGCGCCTGTAGCAAAAACTGTGCACTGGCCCTTTCTACACCAAAAAATATGGTTACAAGGGTAACAAAAAGAAATCTATATATATGTATTGGCTTCAAACTCCTGATATACCTTATTGGTTATATATAATTATTTTACTACAAATACCACGTTAATCAATGAATTGTAATCTGTTGGTGTTGCTATAACATCATAAGTCATGACCCCAAATTCATCTACACTTACATTGCTGAATACAGTATTGTCATAATAGGTGACATAATAGTATAGATCTGTATTAGCATAGGTTGGTATAGCCCCAGGTGCTAAATTACTGGCCACCATTGGCGATCCAAATTGAGCCGTATATTGTGCATGCAGGTCAATAGTTCTTCCTGTACCCGTTGTTGAGGCATCCACAGCAATGGAAGGAGGATAAAATATATTTGGTCGGGTATTTGCAATTACATAAGGAGTAGCACTACTACCATTACCAGTTACACTAATATCGTTACCCGCATTTACTATCGTTTCTGTTCCGTCTGCTGTTGGTAGTGTTACCATATTTCCACCAGAGATGGTCAATTCATCCCCGCTAATACTCAAGGTTTGGTCATCACTAGCAGGATCTCCTGCTGGACCCTGTGCCCCTGTAGCTCCGGTTGGACCTTGTGCCCCCGTTGGACCGGCTGGTCCTTGCGGACCTACAGCTCCATCTATACCATCCGAACCTGCTGGACCTGCTGGACCCTGTGGACCTTGGGCTCCTGTATCACCTTTATCTCCTTTGGCTCCTGTTGGACCTGTAGCTCCCGTTGCTCCTGTTGCCCCGTCAGCACCATCCGCTCCATCGGCACCATCAGCTCCTGCAGGACCTTGGGCTCCTGTATCACCTTTATCTCCTTTATCTCCTTTGGCTCCCGTTGCTCCCGTTGCCCCTGTGGCTCCTGTTGCTCCGTCAGCACCATCCGCTCCATCGGCACCATCCGAACCTGCTGGACCTTGGGCTCCTGTTGGACCCTGGGCTCCTGTATCACCTTTATCTCCTTTGGCTCCCGTTGCCCCTGTAGCTCCCGTTGCTCCTGTTGCTCCGTCAGCACCATCGGCGCCATCTGAACCTGCTGGACCTTGGGCTCCTGTTGGACCCTGGGCTCCTGTATCACCTTTATCTCCTTTGGCTCCCGTTGCCCCTGTAGCTCCCGTTGCTCCTGTTGCTCCGTCAGCACCATCGGCGCCATCCGAACCTGCTGGACCTTGGGCTCCTGTATCACCTTTATCTCCTTTGGCTCCCGTGGCTCCGGTTGCCCCTGTGGCTCCCGTTGCTCCTGTTGCTCCCGTTGCTCCTGTTGCCCCGTCAGCACCATCCGCTCCATCGGCACCATCCGAACCTGCTGGACCTTGGGCTCCTGTTGGACCCTGGGCTCCCGTATCACCTTTGTCTCCTTTGGCTCCCGTTGCCCCGGTTGCTCCCGTTGCTCCTGTTGCTCCGTCAGCACCATCCGCTCCATCGGCACCATCGGCACCATCAGCTCCTGCTGGACCTTGGGGACCTGCTGGACCCTGGGCTCCCGTATCACCCTTATCTCCTTTGGCTCCCGTTGCCCCTGTGGCTCCCGTTGCTCCTGTAGCTCCTGTTGCCCCGTCAGCACCATCGGCACCATCCGAACCTGCTGGACCCTGGGCTCCTGTATCACCTTTATCTCCTTTGGCTCCCGTTGCCCCTGTGGCTCCCGTTGCTCCTGTTGCTCCTGTTGCTCCGTCAGCACCATCGGCTCCATCGGCTCCATCCGAACCTGCTGGACCTTGGACTCCTGTTGGACCCTGGGCTCCCGTATCACCTTTATCTCCTTTGGCTCCCGTTGCCCCTGTAGCTCCGGTTGCTCCTGTTGCTCCGTCAGCACCATCCGCTCCATCCGAACCTGCTGGACCTTGGGCTCCTGTTGGACCCTGGGCTCCTGTATCACCCTTATCTCCTTTATCTCCTTTGGCTCCCGTTGCCCCTGTGGCTCCGTCAGCACCATCGGCACCATCGGCACCATCCGAACCTACTGGACCTTGGGCTCCTGTTGGACCCTGGGCTCCTGTATCACCTTTATCTCCTTTATCTCCTTTGGCTCCCGTTGCCCCTGTGGCTCCGTCAGCACCATCGGCACCATCGGCACCATCCGAACCTGCTGGACCTTGGGCTCCTGTTGGACCTTGGGCTCCCGTATCACCTTTATCTCCTTTGGCTCCCGTTGCTCCGGTTGCTCCTGTTGCCCCGTCAGCACCATCCGCTCCATCGGCACCATCCGCTCCTGTTGGACCTTGGGCTCCTGTTGGACCTTGGGCTCCTGTATCACCTTTATCTCCTTTGGCTCCCGTTGCCCCTGTAGCTCCCGTTGCTCCTGTGGCTCCCGTTGCTCCTGTGGCTCCCGTTGCTCCTGTTGCTCCGTCAGCACCATCCGCTCCATCGGCACCATCCGCTCCTGTTGGACCTTGGGCTCCTGTTGGACCCTGGGCTCCCGTATCACCTTTATCTCCTTTGGCTCCCGTTGCCCCGGTTGCTCCTGTTGCCCCGTCAGCACCATCGGCACCATCGGCACCATCGGCACCTGCTGGACCTTGGGCTCCTGTATCACCTTTATCTCCTTTGGCTCCTGTTGCCCCTGTGGCTCCTGTGGCTCCCGTTGCCCCGTCAGCACCATCGGCACCATCTGAACCTGCTGGACCTTGGGCTCCTGTTGGACCCTGGGCTCCCGTTGCTCCTGTAGCTCCCGTTGCTCCTGTAGCTCCCGTTGCTCCTGTTGCTCCGTCAGCACCATCGGCACCATCCGAACCTGCTGGACCTTGGGCTCCTGTTGGACCTTGGGCTCCTGTATCTCCTTTGGCTCCCGTTGCCCCTGTAGCTCCCGTTGCTCCTGTTGCTCCTGTTGCTCCGTCAGCACCATCCGCTCCATCGGCACCATCCGAACCTGCTGGACCCTGGGCTCCTGTATCACCTTTATCTCCTTTGGCTCCCGTTGCTCCGGTTGCCCCGTCAGCACCATCCGCTCCAGCTGGACCTTGGGGACCTGCTGGACCTTGGGCTCCATCACTTCCAGGAGGACCTTGGGGACCTGCCGGACCTTGTGGACCTGTATCAGGGTCAACCCAAGAATATGTTCCTGACCCATCAGTAGAAAGAACTTGACCGCCTGTTCCCCCCACTGGTAATTCTATTTCATTATTAGGATCATCATCTGCATCGCGAATATCGATAGTAGTGCTACCTCCTCGTTCCAAGGCAATATTTACCGATTCGTTTGCACTAACAACGGAACTACTAATTCCTTGATTGTCCGTATCCAACATGGACTTATCTATCCATTCTACCGTACCTACTGCATCAGTAACCAATACCTTATCGTTTCCTCCACTTAGTATATTTTCTGTCTGTACCGCGTCGTCCGCCAATTTTGCATTGGTAACCGCATCGGCACCCAATTTCACGGTGGTAACCGCACCATCAGCCAGTTTGGCCGTTACTATGGAAAGATCCTCTACCTTGAAAGGATCCGCAGCAGTACCTACACCGGTAATCGTTATCTGGTCCGCAATGGCGGCGAAGCTCGACTTGTCGATCCACTCCACTGCACCTACTGCATCGGTAACCAACACCTTGTCGTTACCTCCACTTAGTATATTTTCTGTCTGTACCGCGTCGTCGGCCAATTTTGAATTGGTAACCGCATCGGCACCTAGTTTGGCTGTCACGATGGAAAGGTCCTCTACCTTAAAGGGATCCGCAGCAGTACCTACACCTGTAATCGTTACTTGGTCCGCTATGGCGGCGAAGCTCGACTTGTCGATCCACTCCACTGTTCCCACTGCATCGGTAACCAATACCTTATCGTTTCCTCCACTTAGTATATTTTCTGTCTGTACCGCGTCGTCCGCCAATTTTGCATTGGTAACCGCATCGGCACCTAATTCGGTTGTTCCCACGGCTCCTGCCGATATTTCGAGAGTAACGTCCCCCAATAGGGCATTGGAATCGCCCCCTACAGTTAGATCTGAAGACGTAATATCCCCATCACCGGAAATCGCCGTTCCATCAACTTCCAAAGCTCCAGTGGTAACGTTCTGTACCAATCCACTACCAGCCACATCCGAATTGATCTTAGCGGCAGTTACCGCATCATCGGCCAATTCATTTGCTGTAATCCCAGCTGTAGCAACACCCAAAGTATAAGGACTACCCGTTGTTCCTGCTCCAGAGCGCACCAAGGTGCCATCAGTTGCGTTTGTAACCTCATTTCCTATGACCCCATCATTTTCAGTAACGGTTACAGAACCCAAATCCACAAGGGTCCATTCAGTTCCGTCCCATTGCATTACCTGGCCTGAAGCCGTACCATCAGCAATATTTTCCAATTGCACTGCATCATCCGCAATTTTGGAGTTGGTAACCGCATCCGCACCTAGTTTGGCCGTTACTATGGAAAGATCCTCTACCTTGAAAGGATCCGCAGCAGTACCTATACCTGTAATCGTTACTTGGTCCGCT
>NZ_RQPJ01000024.1:652-1689 GCF_003957295.1 Arenibacter aquaticus | reverse complement strand
CTGTCTGTACCGCGTCGTCGGCCAATTTTGCATTGGTAACCGCATCGGCACCTAGTTTGGCTGTCACGATGGAAAGGTCCTCTACCTTGAAAGGATCAGCAGCAGTACCTACACCTGTAATTGTTACTTGGTCGGCAATGGCGGCGAAGCTCGACTTGTCGATCCACTCCACTGTTCCCACTGCATCGGTAACCAATACTTTGTCGTTTCCACCACTTAGTATATTTTCTGTCTGTACCGCGTCGTCGGCCAATTTTGCATTGGTAACCGCATCGGCACCTAGTTTGGCTGTCACGATGGAAAGGTCCTCTACCTTAAAAGGGTCAGCGGCAGTACCTACACCTGTAATTGTTACTTGGTCGGCAATGGCGGCGAAGCTCGACTTGTCGATCCACTCCACTGTTCCCACTGCATCGGTAACCAATACCTTATCGTTTCCTCCACTTAGTATATTTTCTGCCTGTACCGCGTTGTCCGCCAATTCTGAATTGGTAATACCATCTGTCGCTACATCCAAAGTAAAGGGGTCTGCATTTGTACCTGTCCCGGAGCGCACCAAGGTAGCATCCGTTGCATTTAGGATTTCGTTTCCAATTACACCGTCAACCTCCGTAACTGTCACGGAACCTAAATCTATTAAAATCCAGTCTGTCCCATCCCATTGCATTACTTGGCCTGAAGCCGTACCATCAGCGATGTTTTCCAGTTGCACTGCATCATCCGCAATTTTAGAATTGGTAACCGCATCCGCACCTAGTTTGGAATTCACAATGGAAAGGTCCTCTACTTTAAAGGGGTCCGCAGCAGTACCTAAACCGGTAATAGTTACCTGATCTGCCAAAATAGCAAAACTAGACCTGTCTACCCATACTACAGTACCTACTGCATCGGTAACCAATACCTTGTCATTTCCTCCACTTAGTATATTTTCTGTCTGAACCGCATCGTCGGCCAATTTTGCATTGGTAACAGCATCGTCACCTAATTTCACGGTGGTCACCGCCCCATCGGCCAGTTTGGCCGTAACTATGGAAAGA
>NZ_RQPJ01000024.1:0-642 GCF_003957295.1 Arenibacter aquaticus | reverse complement strand
CTACACCGGTAATCGTTATCTGGTCCGCAATGGCATCAAAGCTGGACCTGTCTACCCAGGCCACAGTACCCACTGCATCGGTAACCAAAACTTTATCGTTACCACCACTTAGTATATTTTCAGTCTGTACCGCATCATCGGCCAATTTTGCATTGGTAACAGCATCGTCACCTAATTTCACGGTGGTCACCGCCCCATCGGCCAGTTTGGCCGTAACTATGGAAAGATCCTCTACCTTGAAAGGATCCGCAGCAGTTCCTACACCGGTAATCGTTACCTGGTCGGCAATGGCATCAAAGCTGGACCTATCTATCCAGGCCACAGTACCCACTGCATCCGTAACCAATACCTTATCGTTTCCTCCCGAAGCCATGTCCTCTGTAAGAATGGTTCCGTTCAATATGTTTTCTGTCTGTACCGCATCATCGGCCAATTTTGCATTGGTAACAGCATCGTCACCTAATTTCACGGTGGTCACCGCCTTATCGGCCAGTTTGGCCGTTACTATGGAAAGGTCCTCTACCTTAAAGGGATCCGCAGCAGTACCTACACCAGTAATCGTTACTTGATCCGCAATGGCATCAAAGCTGGACCTATCTACCCAGGCCACAGTACCCACTGCATCCGTAACCAATACCTTGT